>CAWHHP010000004.1:0-235688 GCA_963829345.1 uncultured Chitinophagaceae bacterium | reverse complement strand
GACGCCACCTTCCATGTGTCCGTGGCGAAGTCGCGCGCGATGCGGGCCGCCTACTTCGCGCTGCAGACCGCGCTGGAAAAGATCTCCGCCCGGATCGCGGTTAGCGAAAAAGCCCGCCAGAGTTTGGTCGAGCATCTCGGTGGTGACGCGGTGGTCATTCCGAACGGCGTCGCCTGCAAACACTTCGAGCAAGCGGGAACGCTAAGGGGTACCCCCGCAACGGACCAACACTGTTGTTCCTTGGCCGCATCGACGAACCGCGCAAGGGTTTGCAGATCCTGCTTGAGGCCATGCCGACGCTCATCGACGCGCATCCGGACATCGAACTGCTGATCGCAGGTCCCGGCGACAGCTCGGACATGACCGCCAAGATTCCGGACGCCGTTCGGTCGCATCTGCGCTTCCTAGGCCTGGTGAGCGAGCGCGACAAAGTACGCGCATTCAAGTCCGCCGATCTTTATATCGCACCGAACACCGGCGGCGAGAGCTTCGGCATCGTGCTCTTGGAAGCAATGGCGGCTGGAACTGAGACCGTTGCAAGCAACATCGAAGCCTTCTCGCGTGTTCTCGAAGACGGGCGCTGCGGTGGCATGTTCGAGAACGAGAGCGCCGAAGATCTGGCGCGAGTGATCTTGGCGTTGCTGGCCGATCGGGAAGGTGGCGCGATTCGCATCACCGAGGGCAAGCGCAGGGCAAAGATGTACGACTGGGAGACGGTCGCGCGCGATGTAGCCCGCGTGTACGAGTCGGTCGTTTCCAGTGGCGAGCGAGTTGAAGCCGACCTGAGCGGACAGGCCTTTGGGCGGCTCCGCGAAACGCGACTTCTGGGACAGCGACAAGTCCGACAGCGAGAAGGCAGGCAACGGCAACGCGGCCACTGACAGCGCCGCCAGCGACAACAAGGGCGAGAGCCCATGATTTGGGTCATCAGCGCGATCGCGGTGCTGTTGCTCATCGCCCTCTACCTCTCGGCGACAGCGGGACGGCTCGATCGGTTGCACCACAAAGTCGAAACCGGGCTCGCTTCGCTGGATGCGCAATTGACGCGGCGCAGCATGACGGTGATCGAACTGGCCAACCGGGCAATTCTCGATCCGGCCACGAGCATGGTCTTGATGGACGCGGCCGAGGCGACCGCCGACGCCGAGGGCACACCCCTGGACCGAAGCCAGCTCGAGAGCGACCTGAGTCAGGTTTTGTGTGCTGCGTTCGCATCGCGCGACGAGGTCGAGGCGATCGTTGACGAAGAAGACGGCGAGCGGTTCGTTGCGGATCTAGGTGGAGTCGTCCATCGCGTCGAGATGTCTCGGCGCTTCTACAACGACTCGGTCCGCGCCTGCCGAGCAGTTCGCAGGCAGCGATTGGTGCGTTGGTTCCGGCTGGCTGGCTCAGCGGGATTACCCGACACTATGGAGATGGGACTACTCGATTCCAGCCGGTCTCGAAGGGCATTAGGCGCTGATCCCCGGCTACGGTCTCACGCACGTTCTTCGAAGGAGAGACCATGAATTTGCGCAAGACCCTTGCGATTGTTGCCGTGCCGACCTGCGTTCTTGCTCTCGGAGCCTGCAGCAGCGGCAACTCAAGCAGTGACAGTTCGGCCTCGGCCTCGACCGCCGCGGGCGCCGTCACCATCACGCTCGACTCGATGAACGATTCCGGTGTTCAGGGATCTGCAGTGCTTACGCCCCAAGGGCGACGACACCCTGGTGGCCATCACCGTTACCGGCGAACCGGATGGCGCATACGAACCTGCGCACATCCACAAGGGCAATTGCGGACCTACTCTCGATCCAAATCCCGAGTACTTCCTGACGGATTCCAGCACCGAATCCAAGGGCGGTCGCCTCTGGGTGCAAAACGGCGTAGCCACTGCGCTCGTTCATGTGCCGCTGTCGGAGAGGCGGGTAACCGGGGCGGATAACCGTGGACTAAGATATGGTGACGGGTTATTTGAAACACTGAAATATAAGAACGGTCAGCTGATCCTGCTCGACGAACACCTGGCACGACTGTGGCGGGGCATGGAGCTTTTAAAATTTGAACGTCCCAAACTTTTTACACCCGACCTGCTTCAGAATGAAATCCTGCAATTAATTAAAAAAGAACAACCAGGCCAGCGCCCGTGTAAGGCTCACCGTTATAAGAGGAGATGGGGGGCTATATGATACAAAAAATTATGCGCCGGTGTATATCATCCAGTCATGGCCACTTGACGAAAACAACGGATCGCTCAACGAAAATGGCCTGCAACTTTGTATTTACCGCGACGCAAAAAAAACAATGGATAGTTTCAGCAACCTGAAACACAATAATTACCTGCCTTATTTTATGGGTGCCCTGTTTGCAAAAGAGCAACAGTGCAATGATGCCCTTATCCTTAACAGTGCCGGTCGTATTTGTGATTCAACCATTGCAAATATCTTTTTAATAAAGGACGGGACCGTTTATACAAATCCGCCCGGAGAAGGTTGCATAACAGGCATCATACAAAGTTTTATCGTTGAACAACTCTCCCATCCGGGATTTACTGTAGTTAAAGAAGCCATTACCGAAGCAGCTTTGCTGGAAGCCGATGAAGTATTTTTAACCAATTCCATCTATAATATCCGCTGGGTAGCAGGAATGGAAGGAAAAAAATATTCCAATACCATGACCAGGAAAATATATGAGCACCTGCAGCGAACAAACCACGATGTTTTTTGTTAGCCCTGTATCAGCATTTATATAATGACATCAGCCATCAATATATTCTGGTTCAGGCGTGACCTGCGCCTAGAAGACAATGCCGGGCTTTACCACGCACTTAAAGCCGGAATCCGGTTCTTCCCATTTTTATTTTCGATACCAATATTCTCGACACCTGGAAGATAAAAAAGACAGGAGGGTAGCAATTATTCATGCCGAATTGAAGAGATGCAGTCGCGATTAAAAAATGAGGTTCGTCGCTATTGGTATTTCATGGTGAACCGCTGGAAGTATTCCGGCAATTGCTTAACATATACAATTGATAAATGTATTTACCAATCATGATTATGAACCTTATGCAATGGAAAGAGATAAAGCCAGTTAAACATTCTTGCAGCAACAAAGATATCGATTTCATACTTTTAAAGACCAGGTGATTTTTGAAAAAGATGAAGTGATAAAAGATGATGGTAAACCCTTATACTGTTTTTACACCTTACAGCAAAAATGGAAAGCGATGCTGAATGATTTTTCATATTAAGTCCTATCCCAACAAAAAATATTTCAATAATTTTTATAAGCAAACAACCATAGGCAATTTCCTTCATTGGATAAATTGGGTTTCAAGAAACTGGTAAAATATTTCCTTCTTCAAACGCCGATGAAGAAAATGATAAAATATTATGCACAACAAAGAGATTTTCCCGGCATTAATGGCACTTCAAAGATTGGGTGTTCATCTGCGTTTTGGCACAGTCAGTATCCGGGAACTTGCTGCAAAAGGCAATGCCGTTTAATGAAACTTATCTAAATGAATTGATATGGCGGGAATTTTACCAGATGATTCTCTGGCATTTTCCACATGTTGGTAAGCATGGAAGCTTTTAAACCGGAATATGATAATATAGAATGGCGAAATGATGAAGGTGAATTTGAAAAATGGTGCAATGGGCAAACCGGCTACCCTATTGTGGATGCAGGCATGCGGGAATTGAATGCAACGGGTTTTATGCATAACCGGGTACGCATGATCGTGGCTTCTTTTCTTATGTAAACATTTATTGATTGACTGGCGATGGGGGAAGCTTATTTTGCAGAAAAACTACTGGATTTTGACCTTGCAGCAAATAATGGCGGATGGCAATGGGCGGCAGGCAGTGGCTGCGATGCTGCACCGTATTTCAGGATATTCAATCCTTATCTGCAAACAAAAAAATTTGATCCTAAGTTTAAGTATATAAGAAAATGGGTGCCTGAGTTCCAGGAATTCATTATCCGAAACCGATTGTTGAACATGAATTTGCCAGGAAAAGATGCCTGGAAGTTTATAGAAAAGCACTTGAAGAAAGACGGATGAATAGTGAATCTGAATATATTGCGGCTATATCAAAATATTATTAGCCTCAATTGTTGGTATGAGTTTGCTTAGTTTGATAAACTTCTAATAATTTTTCGATAGCATTTTTTCCTTCTTCACCAAGATCAAGTGAATAATCATTTACATACAGGTCTATATGCTTTCGCATCACATCTTCACTCATTTCCTGTGAATGATTTTTTATATAATCATTTAATATCGGGATAATTTGAAAATGCATATTCAATACTTTTCCTGATCAGCTCATCAATTTTTTTCTGAACATCTTGAACATCAATTTCTTTTAGCAACAATACCACCCAAGTGGAATCGGGATTGCCTGTTTCCTTTTCCCAATATTCGCCGAGGTCAATAATTTTTTGCAATCCTTTTTGCTGCATAAGTAAACCTGTTTTCATGAATGATCACACCCAAGCCTTTGTCTGTCCAAAACAAAATTTTCTATTTCATCATACCGTAGAAAAATTTTATTTTTTGCATCGGGATAAGCCAAGGAAAAAAGTAAATGTGCAGTAGTATTTTCTCCGGGTATCGCAATTAAATTCGTTTCATCATTCTATTTCTTGATCTTGTAGGATTCTGTGCTGTTTGAAATTAATAATGGCCCTACACCTGTTCCCAATGCGCTGCCACTATTCAACAAAATATATTTATCTAAGCACCAATGGCAATACGCCATAACTGATTTTGGTGATATCCAGTTTGCCTTCTAGCGCCCATTGGTTTAGTGTTTGCACATCTTCCAATACGACATCAAATTCAAATCCTTCTGTATCAATTTTATTATTTACCAGTGCATCAAAAATAAAAGTATCGTTGGGGCAAGGAGAAAAACCAAGGTTAATTTCATTCAGATTCATATTTGTATAATAGCAAGTTTAAGATCCATAGTTCGATTTATGTGAGCTGTGGTCTTTTCAAAGCTTCATTAAGATTTTTAATTGCTTCTTTCATTTTCCATTTCGTCTTATCCCTTTCTCCCACATAATTGGATGATTGCTCTCATCTGGATAAAAGGAATATTTTCCTGCAGGCAAACATAATGTAATGCAGCGCCTTCCATAGTTTCAATTTGCGGCGTTAAATTGTTTTATGAATTGCTGATTTGTGCAAATTATCTGTCACCATTATTGTTATTTACTGTAATTGCTTTCACAAGCGGCAATGAGGATGTATGTAATATTCGCTGGTTCATTTACAGCCATCCATTGGTAAAAGGGAATTCATTTTTATCAAAAGTCCGTTTCAAAAACGGTAGTATAAATCGCCTTCTTCTTCTATGCCCAATCGGCAAAGGAATCCTGTTTTACGAGTACTACTTTTCCCCAGTTGCAATGTCTGTATTAAAACTTCCTGCAATGCCGGCCTGTATCACAAGATCATAATCGATCTGCTGCAATCTCTTTTGCAATATGATAGATAGTAGTTGGCGGACTCCAACTCCTGTGATCAAGAACATCGGTATCGGCATTGGCAGCTAGTAAATGGTGCAATTTCCATTTCGGTTGCAGCTATTAGTAAAATTTGCATGCTACAAATTTCGTGTTTACACTTCATATTTCAGGATTTAGCTGGCTACCTTTGCAAAAATTTTCAGATTATCAATGGTTTACATTACCAGGATAGAACATTTTAATGCAGCACATAAATTGTTTAACCCATCCTGGAGCAGGGAAAAAAATGAAGAAGTGTTTGGCAAATGCGCCAATGAAAACTGGCATGGGCATAATTTTGAATTGTATGTTACCCTGAAAGGTGACCCGGACCCTGATACGGGGTTTGTGTATGATGTAAAAAAACTAAGTATTATTGTAAAAGAACATGTAATTGATAAACTGGATCATAAAAACCTGAATATTGATGTTGAGTTTATGAAGGATAAGATATGTTCCATTGAAAACCTGGTGATCGGGCATCTGGAATCAACTGACACCGCATCTTCCGGAAGAAGTTCAGTTGCATTGTCTTAAATTGTATGAAACGCCGCGGATCTTTGTAGAATATTTTGGACGGCAATTGATAATTTAATAATTCGGTGATTACTAAACAATGGTAACTTTATTAGAATTACTTTAATACTGGTGTGGTTTGAATCAGCAGAACATTCTGTTTTAACCATCAACTAAAAGTTTAGTATCTGATGCAAGTTTAGCAATAAATTTTAGAATCATCAAATCTTAATATCTGTATGTTATATAATGTATGGATGAATAAAGTAGCAGTTTACCGGAAAGAACATTTTAATGCAGCCCACCGGTTGACACAATCCTGCCTGGGATGAAGCTACCAACGACATGAGTTTTTGGCAAATGTAATAACCCACATTTTCATGGACATAATTATGAACTGGTTGTTAAAGTAACCGGCGAGCCGACCCGAAACAGGTTATGTTATGGACATGAAATTACTAAGTGATCTGGTGCAGGAAAATGTGATTGAAAGTTTGATCATAAGAACCTAAACGAAGATACTGCATGAGTTTAAAAATCTAAATCCAACTGCAGAAAATATCGCCATCGTGATCTATAATATTTTAAGAGAAAAGATTGAAGCGAATTTGGATCTGCAGATACGGCTGTATGAAACAGAAAGAAATTTTGTGGAATACCCGGCCTGATCTGAATCATTCGAAACCATTCAATAAAACATTCAAAGCTAATGGCTTATAAAAAAATTGAACAGTATGATGAAAAGTAACGTCAGGACTTATAAAAAATTACAAAGAAAGCATTCGCTTACTGGGTGAAGATCCCGAAAGGGAAGGATTGTAAAAAACGCCGGAACGTGTTGCAAAAGCCATGCAGTTTATTACACAGGGATATGCAATGGATGCCAAGGCCGATTTTGAATCGGCAAAATTTCATGAAGATGTAAGCGAAATGATCATTGTAAAAGATATTGAATTGTATAGTATGTGCGAGCATCATATGCTACCTTTTTATGGAAAAGCCCATGTGGCCTATATTCCCAATGGGTATATTACCGGCCTAGTAAGATTGCCAGGGTGGTGGATGTATATAGCCGGCGCCTGCAGGTGCAGGAAAGATTAACACACCAGATATTAAATTCAATAAAAGAAACATTGAACCCATTAGGTGTGGCCGTGTTATTGAAGCATCGCATTTATGTATGATGATGCGGGGGGTGCAAAACAAAATTCTGTTACCACTACTTCGGCTTTTTGGGGTGAGTTTGAAAAGAATGAAACGAGGAGTGAGTTTGTGAAACTGATCAGTGCGAAGCTGCATTGAGGGGAATGTGTGAATGGTGAATAGTGAATAGTGAAAATTTGTAGTTCTGTACTTTAATGTTGTTACTAAATTGATGAATCGGCAATCGGGAATCGGCAATGGCTGACAGCTGATCGCTATTTCTGATTATAAAAACTCCTAAACCAACAGTGTAAATTGACAGACATGAAACATGCATTTGTATTTCCAGGACAGGGCTCACAATTTAGCGGTATGGGGAAAAATCTTTATGACAGTAATACTATCGTAAAGGAATTATTTGAACAGGCCAATGAAATACTTGGTTTCCGGATCTCGGATATCATGTTTACCGGCACAGATGAAGAGTTAAAACAAACAAATATTACACAACCTGCTGTTTTCATACATTCAGTAGCCGCTTTTAAAACCATTGAAAATGCTGTTCCCGATATGGTTGCAGGACATTCATTGGGTGAATTTTCCGCACTGGTTGCCAATAAAACATTAAGTTTTGCAGATGCACTGAAACTGGTTTCAATAAGGGCAAATGCTATGCAACGGGCATGCGAACTGAATCCTTCTACTATGGCTGCTGTACTTGGACTGGAGGATGAAAAAGTGGAAGAGATCTGCAATATGTTGCCATTGAAACAGGAGAAGTAGTAGTTGCTGCAAATTATAATTGTCCCGGCCAACTGGTAATTAGCGGATCAATAAAAGGAATTGAGATAGCATGTGAAAGAATGAAAGCTGCCGGGGCTAAACGGGCTTTGATACTTCCCGTTGGTGGTGCTTTTCATTCTCCGTTGATGTTGCCCGCAAAAGAAGAACTTGCAGCAGCCATTAATAAAGCGGCATTCAATACACCCACCTGTCCTGTTTATCAAAATGTAGCTGCATTTGCGGTTACAGATCCTGCAACCATAAAACAAAATCTTATCGCACAGCTAACGGGGCCGGTTAAATGGACACAATGTGTACAGGCAATGGTGGCAGATGGCGCTACGAGATTTACGGAATGCGGGCCGGGTAAAGTATTACAGGGACTTGTCCAGAAGATTGAGAAAGGTGCGAATGTGGATGGAGTTAGTTAACATGAGAAAAATTACGACAAGCGAATGCATCGAACATTCACAGAAGCATGAAGTATGTTTGAGGCATAGGAGCTTCTTGAGCAAATAAATGTTGAGCTACAAAGACTTTGACAAACTTGCGGAGCAACTGTAGCAAAAGATGTTTTGCGGCCATCAAAGGCTATAAACAAAGAACGCAAGTCTTCTTTTGGTTTGGCGAATGGATTTGGCGAAACTTTTATTTGCGAGTCCTTTTTACCGGATTATTGTTTTAACAATATCTTTGTCTTAGTAAAATTGATATTGGTAAGTCTCTTCAATTCGAATACTATTTCCATTACCCATGTTTCCATGAAGTATAGATACGCTTTTCTTAATTAGTCCATTTGGAAAATACTCGTAATCCTCTGTGCCATTGTGAGCCCCTCCAGAAATGCTGTTCCTAAAACTCTGTGAGATAAGGTGGATTGGTTTTCCATTTTTCATATGAATCAATTTCATATAATTTATCATAGGTCCATCAAAAGAATTTCCCGGTACATTATATATATCGCTGTTTGTATTTACAGACATGTCTACATTTGGCACTGAAAAAAAACCAATCTTTTGAATGAGAGTATCACCCCAAATAAAAGTCTTTTCGTATTCTAGCAGCTCATACATAGCTTTAGATGTATCATTAGGGAAGTTATTATAAGCATAAAAAAAGGTTGCATAAGGTTTAATCTCATATGGCGAATAGTGATAAATTTCGTAATTGTCAAGCAAATATTTTTTACCATCTCTTCGTTTAACGATTCTATTACCTATTGGATTTTGTTCCCCAATTAAGCCATAGTTTCTCTTTTGGAAAACTTGATTAAAGAGTTTAAGGTTGGGATCATTCGTTGGAGGTAGGTCGGAAGATACATAGATGAATTGGGTCATCGCCTCACCTTTATTTTTGTTGTCTTTTTTTGTTATGAATTCCAATCTGTTATTCTTATCGTACTCATAATAACTAGTGTCATTACGAATTATAGAATCATTCTTTATCCAAAATAATATTGACCTGCTAATTAAAGTATCCTTATAATCAAAAACCTTAATCAATTCGGATTTATTCCCAAACAAATAAGGTTTTTGTGAAAATCTTACCACATGCCCAAACCTATCATACATTACTGTATAAAAAATTGAATCTATAGTATTATGATGTGTTACTGACTTGACTTTATTTTTAACAATCATCAGATTATCTATTTTATCTGAAATCACTTGACAGAGCGAAAAGTTATAGGTGTACAAAATAGAAATTAATAAAAAAAATTTTTTCATATAGTTTTTTAAATTGTATTTAAAATGTTCATTATTTATAAATCAATTTTTCGCCTCGGTTCGTGCCTCACGAACCGAAATGTTTTTATCAATTCCCATCAAACAAATTATATAAATTATTCAAAAAACCAAACTCATCAATTCTTCGCCGCGGTTCGTGCCTCACGAACCGAAATCTTTTTATCAATTCCCATCAAACAAATCATATAAATTATTCAAAAAACCAAACTCATCAATTCCAGTCTCATAAAAATTTGATGAGGAATAATAATAACTGATATCATCTTTTGCCAAACTCCATTTGCCCCTCACCGGATTACCGTGTATATACTCTAATTTTTGCTTAGCTACCGCTCGGCTGTATATTTCAACTCCTAACGAATCTCTTTGCCATATTTCATGCATCTTGTTGGCCGCACCAACTTTATATAAATGTAATTTATTTTCTACCTCGAGGAATTTCTTATACTTATGGGCTGTAAATTTCATAAAGCTACCTTTGGGTGTTTCCTTCCCATTCAGCAAATTTTGCCTCCATATAAAATGAAGATGATTTGGCATGATTACGAATCCAAAAATTGTTATTTTCTTTTCTTCTGAAAGTATTTTCAAATAATTAATGATAACATCTTTCATATTATCCTGCTCCATTAAATGATACCATTTATGAATCGTGGCTGTCCAAAAATATATTTTCCCTAAAGAAGTATGTGATTTTCTTTGTTGCTTTTCCACAACCCAAATCACGGCATTTCTGAGGATTTATACAAAATTGAAATGAGTTTTTTCATCAAACAAATCTACGGTTAGGCACGAATCAAGGCGTAGGAATACAAGAAAATTTAGTTATTAATAAATTGGGAGTAAAATACAATTATTTGTGAATCAGGATCCGCTGTAATCCACCCAGGTGGATCTAATTTAAGTATTTTTTTCAGTGCATTCATTTTCGCTTGATAAACAGAAACGCCTTTGAACCGAAAATTTGTAGATGTTCTAGGATCATCTGCATTTTCAAGAAGAAGAGGAATGAATTTTTTCTTTCCTGACTCTCCTGCCCGATTTGCCCCTAGAATTTTATCATCTTTTGAATGGCTCTTAAGAAGATTCACAGTTCTCTCATCACTGTTGCAGGAACTAGTAATAACAATTGAAAATAGGAACCCGAATTGTAGTGCCTTTGTTTTAAAATAAGCAGGTATTGCCATACTATACAATTTATAAGTTAATGTTGGATATAGTGCCAGCCTGTTACAATGTTGCCTTCGCCTCGGTTCGTGCCTCACGAACCGAATCTTTTTATCAATTCCCATCAAACATATCATATAAATTATTCAAAAAACCAAACTCATCAATTCCAGTCTCATAAAAATTTGATGAGGAATAATAATAACTGATATCATCTTTTGCCAAACTCCATTTTCCCCTCACCGGATTACCGTGTATATACTCTAATTTTTGCTTAGCCACCGCTCGGCTGTATATTTCAACTCCTAACGAATCTCTTTGCCATATTTCATGCATCTTGTTGGCCGCACCAACTTTATATAAATGTAATTTATTTTCTATCTCGAGGAATTTCTTAAACTTATGAGCTGTAAATTTCATAAAGCTACCTTTGGGTGTTTCCTTCCCATTCAGCAAATTTTGCCTCCATATAAAATGAAGATGATTTGGCATGATTACGAATCCAAAAATTGTTATTTTCTTTTCTTCTGAAAGTATTTTCAAATAATTAATGATAACATCTTTCATCTTATCCTGCTCCATTAAATGATACCATTTATGAATCGTGGCTGTCCAAAAATATATTTTTCCTAAAGAAGTATGTGATTTTCTTTGTTGCTTTTCCACAACCCAATATCTCAAATTAAATCATCCCATTCCTGAGGATTTACACAAATTGAAATGAGTTTTTTCACAAAACAATTTCGGTTCGTGAGGCACGAACCGAGGCGTGGGAAGTATGTGATTTTCTTTGTTGCTTTTCCACAACCCAATATCTCAAATTAAATCATCCCATTCCTGAGGATTTACACAAATTGAAATGTGTTTTTTCACAAAACAATTTCGGTTCGTGAGGCACGAACCGAGGCGGGATGATTACGAATCCAAAAATTGTTATTTTCTTTGTTGCTTTTCCACAACCCAATATCTCAAATTAAATCATCCCATTTCTGAGGATTTACACAAATTGAAATGCGTTTTTTCACAAAACAATTTCGGTTCGTGAGGCTCGAACCGAGGCGGGAATTTTCTATTCTTTTATAATTACAAAGCCGCTTCAACAAATTGAAGCGGCTTTAATATAATATAATTGACGATTGGCGTTTGCCGATTACTATTGCTTAATTGGTTTCAATCCTCTTATCCCCATATCCACCACCACATCTCCATCAGACGGATCGTATGTTCCATTACCATCATTATCCTGCCACTCAAAACTTTTGTTGGTGCTGAGCGAAACGATCACCGTGATATCACTTGTTTCAGTTCCTGTAATTACCAATGGCGTTGCAAACTGTCCTGTTACAACACATGATCCTGCTGGTATGGGCGATGTGCTTTGCAAAGGATTGGGAACTGTGGTGGCCCCTACGGGCGCCTGGCCTGTGCTGGTAAAGCCACCGAAGCCGGGATAACTTGATTCAAAACCCCAATAGCCCTGCAACTTGTTACTATTAATCGGCAGTGTAGAATCTTTTATTTTATAATTGTGCACATAAGTATTAAAGCCAATAAACGAGGCAAGTGTTCCTGTAAGGTTTTGACCATTGAACCTATACTTAATATCATAATTCTGGTAAGCAAGCGATACCCTTAACCAGTTATACGAACCGGCAGCAAAAGATTTTATTGGAACACTCAAAAAAGTTTCTCCATTACCTTTTAGCACCGACCGGTCAAAATCGATCGCATTACTGCCCCCTGCTGTAGTTTCCTCCGCCCTGTATAAAACAGCGCCTGAGCCCAGCAGTGTATACATATCGGGAGCAAGCTCTACATAATGGGAACTCATGGAATTGAATACCGGCGACTGTGCTGCATGTCCCGCAGCAACGCCTGCAGACACTCCAAAATTGTTTAACCTTTCCTGGGTGGAATCGAATCTAAATACAAAATTAATTTTTGTTTCTGTTGCAACAGGGTCATCATGACCACAGGATGATAACAGGAACAACAGCGCCGCCGGAATAGCAAGACATTTTAGTGCATTCATAATATATGGTTGGTTGAAATTTTAGAACAAAATAACGGAAAATTTATTGTACATGGCCTGCCAAGGAAATGCTAAAGAAAACACCGACGATAAAATATATTGTATATGACAACGTACAAGTGAAACAGATTGGATGATCAATAACCGGGGTCGCTTTCAGATCTCAGACTTCAGCCCGGCCTTACCATTATTTCGAAGGTTTAAGCTGATAGCTGAAGTTTGATAGATTTCGATAATTGTGCTATTCGTTATATGCCTCCAGGAGCTAAGTATGACGGGAATATGATTATTGAACAATGGTAGTAACTCCTTTGCGCTGCACCAGCTTTCCCTTAAAGTCTATTCCTTCAGCGATCCATACAAAGCTGCTCATGTTCTGCAAATATCCCTTTACTCTTCCATCCCATCCCCTGTTGGCATCGGTGGTAGCGAAGATAAGTTGGCCATAACGGTTGTAGATATAGAAATAATGGAAGGTCTTTATTCCAACAGTAAATGCCTTCAGGTAATCGTGTACTCCATCTCCATTGGGTGTAAATGAATTGGGCACATATATTTCAGGGCCCTGGTAGGTCTGCACTTTTATGGTATCAATACCGGTACAGCCTTCCGGGGTGGTTGCTGTAACAACAAGATAATTTGTTGCAAGGCTGAGTACCGCAACAGGATTATGGATAAATGGATTACTTAAACCAGTTGCAGGACTCCATGTGTATTGCGTAAATCCTGTATGATGTACATCAATTGCATTCAATGCCAATGGCTGGTTGATCGCTACTACAGTATCATGGCCGGCGTTCAATTGTGCAGGCGGCCTAACGTTTACGGTTACCTGGTCGGTTGCGAGGGAACGACAGCCGTTAAAATCCATCACTTCAAGGTAATAAGTTGTAGTTAAAGCCTGGCTTACCAAGGGATTGCTTATACCGGGGTTGGAAAGATAGGTGGAGGGAGTCCAGTGATAGGATGCAAGACCCGGTGCAGCTTCCAATCGTACCTGCCCGCCATAACAAACACCTACATCAGCGCCCGCATCCGGTACAGGTGCAGGATTTACAAACACCGTTACGGTATCCCTTAAGGTACACACCCCCAATGTAGCAAGTATATAATAAGAAGTAGTTACAACAGGGTTGGCAACAGGGTTCAATGAATGTGGATCATTGAGTGTTGATAGTTGAGAAGCAATATCTGTGGTCCAGTTCACCGATGCCGCATTGGTTGTTACCTGTATGGTGGTATTCCTGCTTTCGCAGATAGTTGCATCAGGACTCACACTTAAAGTAATTCCATTGATAAATGGTACCACTACCCCGGCAATATCAACACGACAGTTATTGGCATCCATTACAGAGATGGTAAATGTTGCTGCGCCCACATGGAAAACATTATTGACCTGGAACGTGGAACCATTGTTTGAATACCTGTAAGGCGGTTTTCCGCCTGCAGCCGTAACCGTTATGGTGCCATCTGAAGCACTGGTGCAGGTTGCAGCCAGGGTGGCAATATTATTTACAACAAGATCAGGATAGGCCTGTGCCAGGCTTACCGGTAAACTATCCTTGCAACCACTGGCGTCAGTTATATGAACCATATAATTTCCAACAATAAGACCATTGAAAATACCGCCGGGTTGCGAAGGCTGGCTATTGATGTGATACTGCACCGGTGCAGATGACCATTCCGGTCCGCCGGAAACAATTATTTGTCCCGTGGCTGCATTCTGGCAATTCACATTGACCGAACTATTGAATTCAAGGTCTTTCCATTTTACCAGTACAGAGTCTTTACCGTGACAGGTTCCCAATGAAGCTGTACACACATACATGGCCCCATTGGCTACAGGTGTTGCCACCGGGTTATCGATCGTATAGTTATTTAATCCTGCTGTTGCATTCCATTGATAGGTGCTTGTTGGATTGGAACTAGCCTGCAATTGAATAGAACCATTTTTACAGATATAGATGGAATCCTGCGGCACTATTCCAAGTGTATCATAATCCCTGAGCTCGATCACGGTACTATCTATCGGTACCGTAGAGCCGCAGCCGGGAGCAGCATATATTTTCAGTAATTCAATTCCTTCAGGTATATTATCAACGATAGGAATAATATTTACCGTTGCTACCGTATCATTTGCAGGAATGGTAATAATATCTGGTAACAATTGTACATCCACGCCGTTTATTGCAGTTCCCCCGTACATAAGCCTTACCGAAAGCGGGTAATTTGCAAGCTGGGGTCTTTTTACAGTAATAGAACCACTGATACATCCTTCTACAATATAGCTGCTGTTGCCATCTGTTCTGGTATTGTTGGTTAAATGGACAACATTTGAAGTAAGACTTTTCGCATCCAGAAAAACACCACTGTCATATATGCCATCCGCCACATCTGCAATAACCAATTTTAAGTGATAGGTCTGGCAGGGCTGTACCTGTGCAATAGCTGTGAACACAGTGGTATGACCATTGTGTGTGAACCGTGTATTCAAATAATTATTTACATAGAACTGTGGATACACGCCACATGCCTGGTCATTGATATTATTGATGGTAACCGGGTCTGTAGAGCCGGGCACCAATGCAATATTTGTTCTTACAGGATAACCGGGACCCTGGATAAAAAACGCAAAGGCATCATTGTAATTGGAAATACCGGGACAGGCAAATACAGGATATTCTTCCGAGCTGAATACATAACGGAATTTAATGGTATCGCCTACCGGTACAAAATCAAATTCCAGTATCGTTGCATCATGCGTTTCATCTGTAGGAGCATTGATCAGTTGTTCGAGGTCGGCATCATGTGCATTATAGTTCACTTCATTTGATGCAAAGGCATCTGTACCTGAAGGATCATATGCGGGAGTAAAATTATCACCATCCACACCGATATCAAATTGAGATAAAGTTTTTGCACGACCATTTGTGAGCACTATTCCACTATCTAGACCAATATTTGTACCGCCGGCATTTCTGAAAAATCCTGTAGATACCGGATCAGCAGATAGTGTCACATTACTGATAGTAACCCCATCGCCTACCAGCCGTTGAGCAAGCGCCTGTGCATTACTTTGAGTGGTGATAATCAGCTGGGCATTACAGATCCCGGCAATTAACATAACCCCGAAAAATAAAATAATAGACTTCATTTGTATGAAATAAGCAGTAAAGTGATCTCGAGGGAATACTAAGATACTTATAAAATTGCTACAATACAAGAAAGGCCCCGGATATTTCGGAGCCTTTCAAAAATTTAATACGCTATTGCTTAAGTGGTTAGGAGCCTGCAAACCTCCACCTCCCGGTTTAAGAACTATCTTAAAATCGTCAGGTCAGTTTTCACAGTCCTTACCACGCCCGAAGACATGGTGAAATCTACCACCGCATAGTAAGTGCCGTCAGGAAGCGCTTTACCTTTAAAACTGCCATCCCACTTATTACGGTAATCCCTTGACTCAAATACTTTGCTGCCATACCTGTTGAATACATGCACGGTTATATTTTTCAGGCATGAATAATCATCATATACTGTCCATAGATCGTTGATACCATCTCCATTCGGCGTGAAAGCATTTTTCAGGGCAATGCAGTTCGGAACAATATTAACGAGGAGCACATCCGAAGCAGAGCAGCCGGAAGTATTTGTTACCGTTATATTATAGCTCACAGACCCGCTGGTATTAACCGGTGTTACTACAGGATCAAGGATATTTGTTGCACTTAATCCTTCAGAAGGCGTCCATAATACAGCAGCGATATCTGTATTTGCTCCTGTTACAACTGCTTGTGCCTGGGCACTGCCGCCTGCATCCACATACAATGGGCCACCTGCATCCACACTTAAACTCTGATCGAGGCTAACCGTAACTGTTGCCGTTTGTACGCATGCTCCTAAAGTTGCTGTAACGGTATAAAAAGTACTGGTGGTTGGTGATGCAATAGTAGTTGCACTTGTTGGAGCACTCAGTCCGGTTGTTGGCGACCAGCTATAAGAACCGGCATTGCTATTTGCGAAAATGGTAACTGATTGTCCCGAACATATTGCTGTATCCGGTCCGGCAGTTAAACTGAGATCGTTTATAGCATCAACCAATACATTTGGCATCGTTGTAATACAATTATTCGCATCAGTTATCGTAATGGTATACGGCGTATTTGCAGCCACATTGAAAACATTGGATGCCTGGAATGTTACCCCGTCAATAGAATACTGGTACGGAGCCAATCCGCCCCCACCCGTAATTGTTATGGTACCATCGGCAGCTGTACAGGAGGCCGGCGTTAATGTTGTATCTGTTATCAGCAGATCAGGATACAATTGGGTGATACTTACAGGTAAACTATCCCTGCAGCCACTTGCATCCGTTATATGAACCATGTAAGTACCAACAGCTAAATTATTGAATGTGCCACCCGGCTGCGATGGCTGGTTGTTGACAGAATACTCAACCGGTGAATCAATCCATTCAGGACCTCCCGAAACAATTACCTGGCCGGTAGTGCCGTTATTACAATTTACATTTTGCTGGCTGGTAAATTCCAGTTCTTTCCATTGCACATAAACCGAATCTCTCTGATGACAGGTGCCGGTTGTTGCTGTGCACGTATAATAAACACCACTCTGTGCCGGTGTTGCAACCGGGTTTGCAATGGTATAATCACTTAATCCGGGAACGGGGTCCCATTGAATTGTTGCGCTGAATGCTGCGGTAGTGTTTAGTTGTAATGAACCATTCTTACAGGCAAATGCATTAACAGGCAAAATAGTTAATGTATCATAATCCCGTATTTGTATAAAGGCACTATCGACCGGGGCCACTGAGCCGCAACCTGCCCCTGCATATACCACCAGGGATTCAATTCCTTCCGGCGTATTATCGATAAGTGGAATAACATTTACGATAACCATTGAATCGTTTGCAGGAATGATAACGGTAGTGGGCAGGAGCTGTATATCCACACCATTCACAACAGTACCACCGTAAGTAAGTTGTACAGGAAGCGGATTGCTGTCAACATGTGGCCGCTTGATCGTAAATGAACCTGTAACACAACCTTCCACTATATAGCTGTTCTGTGAAGTATCTATTTGGGTATTATTGGTCAATGTAACAATATTGGAAGTAAGACTTTTTGCTTCAAGAAAAACCCCGCTATCATATATTCCATCTACCACATCTGCAATAACCAGTTTCAGGTGATAGGTCTGGCAGGGTGTTACATGTGCCATCGCTGTAAAGACGGTCGTATGACCATTGTGTGTAAACTGTGTATTGGCGTAATTATTTACATAGAACTGCGGGTATACGCCACATGCCTGGTCGTTAATATTATTGATCGTAACTGCGGCTGTAGAACCGGGTATCAATGCAATATTTGTTTTCGCCGGGAAGCCGGGGCCCTGTATGAAGAATGCAAATGCATCATTATAATTTGAAAAGCCGGGACAGGCAAATTCAGGATATTCTTCTGAACTAAATACATAACGGAATTTGATCGTATCTCCCGTAGGTATAAAATCGAATTCGAGCACGGTTGCATCATGTGTTTCAGCTAATGGAACATTGATGAGCTGTGCAATATCGGTATCATGTAAGTTATAGTTAACCTCGTTCGTTGCAAATGCATCCGGGGTAGTAAAAGTTGGATCATAGGCAGGCAATACACCATCACCATCGAGACCAATATCGGGCGTTGCTGTTTTTGCCCGGCCGTTTGTCAATACAATTCCGCTATCGAGCCCAACATTTGTCAGAGATACATCTCTAAAAAAACCTGTTGAAACAGCATTTGCAGAAAGGGTAACATTGCTTATTGTTATCCCATCCCCTACCAATCGTTGAGCCAATGCCTGGCCATTGCTTTGCGGGGTAATAATTAATTGTGCATTACAAAGGCCTGTAATGAACAGCGCTCCGCTTAATAGTAAAGTAAACTTCATTTTAAATAAAATAAGGTGATGAAAAGTGATCTCGAGGGGGGCAACTAAGATACTTATAAAATCTTTAACATACAAGAAAGGCCCCGGAAATTTCCGAGGCCTTTTATAAAATTAATTTCAAATTGAGGTAACGTCTAATGTTAACTACCTGGTTAGAAAAGGCATTGCCAAATCTTACATCGTAAACCTTAGCTCTTATGTTTCTATATGCTTAGGGTGCTCAACACCGAGTTCATGCTTCTTACCGCATCTGCACTTTTGGCCATGGCTGCTTTCTCCTCGTCATTCAGCTTGTAATCCACTATTTTCTCCCAGCCATTTTTACCTATGATAACCGGAACGCCTATGCAAATATCATTGAGTCCATATTCGCCTTCCAGTGAAACACAACAAGGCATCATTTTCTTTTGGTCTCTCACGATCGCTTCTACCAGCAATCCTCCCGCAGCACCTGGCGCATACCAGGCAGATGTGCCTAATAAACCGGTAAGTGTAGCACCGCCTACCATGGTGTCGGCCGCAACTTTTTTAAGGGTGGCTTCATCAAGATAATTGGCAGCCGGTGTACCGCAATAAGTAGCAAGCCTCGTAAGCGGGATCATAGTGGTATCTCCATGACCACCCACAACCGTTGCCTGCAGATCATTTGGAGAGCATTTCATTGCCTGGCTCATGTAATACCGGAACCTTGCACTATCAAGTATACCACCCATTCCTATGATCCTGTTCTTAGGAATACCACTCGATTTCAGGGCGAGGTAGGTCATAGTATCCATTGGATTGCTTATTACAATGATGATGACATCCGGTGAATATTTCAACAAATTCTGTGTAACTGTTTTTACAATGCCGGCATTGATACCGATCAGTTCTTCACGGGTCATGCCTGGTTTACGTGGAACACCTGAAGTAATAACTGCTACTGTGCTTCCTGCGGTTTTAGCATAATCATTTGTGCTCCCGATGATCTTTGTATCGAATCCCTCTATCTGTGCAGTCTGCATCAGGTCCATCGCTTTTCCCTCTGCAACACCTTCTTTGATATCTACTAAAACCAGTTCATCACAAATTGCTTTACGGGCAATATTATCAGCACAGGTTGCGCCTACTGCTCCTGCGCCTACAACAGTTACTTTCATATCTTTTATTTAAGTTGATTGATAAATTTTGGCGCAAAAGTAGGAATAAACGGTTTGATAGATGTTGGGTTGTAAATAATTTTTTGAAGAAGACCAGGGATACCGGAGGCTGGATACCTGGTACCGGATACTTGATACGGATACTTGATACTTGATACCAGGCCGATACCTGATAGACCCTGGTTTAATTTGTATAGAAATATAGTATTTTATTCAGATGATCGGGGCTTGAACTTCCATTGTCACGCAGGATCCCTTTGATAGGATACCCATCGCTTCTATATGTCCAGGTGTATGTATAGTCTGAATAAAAACCCGGAGGTCCGGCGAACTGGCCTGAAGTGATGTCTATCTCCGTAACATTATTTACAGGTCCAAAGCAATCAGCCCCGGTTTTATAAATACTGGGAATCCTTGTATTGTTATACCAGGAAATATTATAAAATGGATTGGGATGATTATCATAACTGCAGGTATATTGTTCTGCCACGATTCCATTAATAGTATCTTTTTGTGAAACGATATTTCCGTTCTGCTTTACAATCGTTGTATAGAAAGGACCATTGTGGCTTTGACCTGATGAAGTATAAAGATCAGTGTAAGATTCAAATGAATCACCTGTAAAAATACGTTTGACGACCAGGGTTTCTGCATTTTCATGAACGATAGAATCTTCAGTGTGATTTCTTGTTCCTGGTTGGTAAGTAAAAAAATGTGTATAGGTTTCTACAGGTAAAGGCAAAAGCTCTGTTTGAATTAGTTTAAAGGGCATGCTATCCGTGCCATTATAGAAAAAATCGTTGCTGGTGGATTCGGTTGCAGCACCGGTACTTGCAAATTCAAAAAAATCATGACTAAGCAGTTTGTGGTTATTATAAGTATAGTAAGCCAAATATACTGTATCAAACGGCGCAGTTTTAGTGGTGTCAAGCGCAATCACTTTGCTTAAATAAATACTGTCGTTTGTAACAGGTGCAACCGGATCCAGGATATCATTTGAATCTTTACCGCAGGCACAAAAAAGGATGGTGATCACAAGAGATGAAAAAATCAATTGTTTCATAAAGTGTAGTTTTAAAGCAGATAAATGTAGCTAATTCCCGCTAATATCCATTGAATTGGGGCAAATGGGATGAAAAAGATTGCAGGTGCCGGATGCCCGATACTGGATACTGGATACTGGATTGTATGATCAGCATCCGGTACCGGCATTTTTTAACTTATTTCCTGAAATCACTGACCTATTTCTTCAGATCATTTCCGTAATTTCGCGGTCAATGAAAAACCTGGCCTACACGATGAAATCCATCCTTGTAATTGTCTTGCTTTTCCTAAAGGCATTTTCCTTTGATGCTCATGCTTCCACCAATTTGACGGCAGTATCTGATCCCCAGCGGATGACAGTAAAATTAAAATGGCAGAACCTTGATGCCGGTATTAACAGCTTTGTTTTACAAAGAAGTGCAGATAATAATAAATGGGTTGACCTCTATACCATTGAAAGCAACGGGTTCAGCGCTAATAAAATAGAAAAATATACGGACCAGCATCCCGGCCGGGCAAAGAATTTTTACCGCCTGAAAATAATTAATGGTAACAGCAACATTGAATATTCATCGCCTATTATAATTATTCTGGGACAGCCGAATAGTAGTTGGGCCATCTTCCCGGTGCCTGTTACAACGGTATTGAATTTACAGTATACCGGCAGTGAACCTATTGAAGGCGTGATCTCTGTATTTGTTCAGAATTCCCGCGGACAAGTATTCCACCGTGTCCGCTGTTCCTCTCTCAGCAGAAGTATACAAATACCAGTTTCCAACCTGGGCAAAGGAATTTATGATGTAAGGATCATGATCGGGAATGAGAATGTGTGGAATCAACGATTTATTAAATAATGAACAATTAACAGTTAATAATTAACAGTTAATTGATCAAAGTTCATCTGCGATTTTTTGCGCAGTTGCTGTCCCGTCAAAACGTTTTATAAAATTTCCCTTTTTGCCATAAAGCATGATGGTAGGATAAGCCCTTACGTTAAAGAAGGTTCTGAAAAAATCAGTGCCGTCTCTTCCTAGGTGTATATTGGGATAGTCGGCGATTTTATATTCCTGGTAAAAACGCTTAATGAGATCGAAGTTGAGCGATGACACCATTACAACCTGTACATTTTTTAATACCGAATAATTGTCCAGCAATTCTTTTGTGAAATGTTTACAATGATCGCAGTCCGGGCTGAAGTAAATGATGAGGACAGGCTTTTTTTTCTTCAGATCGGCTTTAGTGAAGGCAACACTATCAGGTGTGGTCATGATAGTAAAGGGTGGTACATCAGGAAAACGCATGTATGGAGCAGTACTGTCTTTTGTTTCCTGGGCACCGGCCTTCAACCCGGCCAGGAGCGCAATTGCAATAAATAATTTCTTCAACGTGTTTTTTTTATAAAACTAAATGGTTTCTATTATTTTGAGCAGGGGTTTAAAAAAATCTTTTTGAAAGGAGTAAATATTCACTGAAATGGCTCCAGTTTAGGCGAGCTGTGTATTATATCAATTTGAACTTTATTATATACACTTATTGTCAGCCCGAGCCTGTCGAAGGCCTGTTTCACGGTAAAATCTAACTTCGGCTTCGACAAGCTCAGCCTCACAGTTTTCAACTCATACAGCACCAAATCCGGCACCAGCTTCCCGTAAAAACCCAATGAATTTAAATTAAAATTTCATCGGGATTTAAGATTACTATCGCTACTTTTGCAGCCTGATCAAAAAATTGAAACAGTAAATAATAAATTACATGGCAACTACAGCAGATATGCGCTCCGGGCTGATCTTAAAAATTGATAACAGCCTTTATACCGTAATTGAATTCGGGCAAAATAAAACAGCCCGTGCGGCTGCAAAAGTTTGGGCGAAACTAAAGGGGGTTGATAATAACCGTACCATTGAAGTTACCTGGAACAGCGGTGAAACAATTTTCCCGGTAAGGGTAGAAAAAAAAGCATACCAATACCTCTATAAAGATGATACCGGTTATAGTTTTATGGATAACGAAACATTTGAGCAAATAACTGTAGGTGAAGAAATGATAGATGCCCCCAAATTTTTAAAAGAAGGCCAGGAAGTATCTGTGTTGATCAATGGCGAAACAGACCTGCCAATGGGAGTTGAATTACCCGATAAGATCGTGGTATTGGTAACTTACAGCGAACCAGGTATGAAAGGCGATACTGCTACCAGGACCCTAAAACCTGCTACTGTTGAAACCGGTGCTACCGTAAACGTTCCATTATTTGTAAATGAAGGTGAAATGATCCGGGTCAACACCAAAACGGGGGATTACGTTGAAAGAGTTAAATAATACCAATTTGGAAATTTGAGGATTTGAAAATTTGGAAATGGGAAATCCCTGAATTTAAAGATTATCTGTTTATTGAATTTATCATTTCCAAATTATCACATTTCCAAATCTCCAAATTATACCATCATCAAATTATAAAAGTCGGACATGTTCCGGCTTTTTAATTTTGCTGAAAATACCCTGATTTTAGCCGTTTTTTGCGTGTTTTTACGGCTTTTTTGGTCATTTTTATCGATTTTTCTTAAATCAGTGGATCTAATTCTTGTTAATTTGGATAATGATTCCCTATCTTAGCTGCCCGTTTCGGTTTCCTAATTAACCTTTTAAAACTTTCACATGGACATCAAACAAATCCAGGAGCTGGTAAAGCTCATTAATAAAACTTCGATCGGAGAAATTACAATAGAAGAAGATGGAAAAAAGATTACGATCAAACAAAAGAAAGATCCTGTCCAAAAAATAAATGTTGCAGCCGGCGCACCATTTATAGCCCGGCACCAGCTCCGGCAGCTACCGCACCTGCCTCGTCACCAGCCGCTTCTTCTGCTAAAGCTGACAACCCCGCAAAAACGGATAACCTTATTACAATAAAAAGCCCGATGATTGGTACATTTTATCGCCAGTCAGGCCCGGGTAAACCAATATTTATAAATGTAGGCGATGAAGTGGCTCCCGGTAAAGTTGTTTGCATCATTGAAGCCATGAAATTATTCAATGAAATAGAAAGTGAAGTAAAAGGTACCATAGTAAAAGTATTGGTGGAAGATGCAAGCCCGGTAGAATATGACCAACCTTTGTTCCTGGTTGAACCGAAATAATTTGGAAATGAATTGATTTGGAAATTTGGAAATGAAAACATTTTATTTTCCAGGGTGCTTATAAATTTCCAGGTCTGCAATCTCCAAATCACCAAATTATCAAATTACCAAATTGAGAGAATGTTTAAGAAAATACTAATTGCCAATCGTGGAGAAATAGCGCTGCGAATTATCACGGACCTGCAGGGAAATGGGCATTAAAACAGTTGCAGTGTATTCTACTGCTGACAAAGACAGTCTTCATGTAAAATTTGCAGATGAAGCAGTTTGTATTGGCAAACCTGCCAGTGCAGACAGTTATTTAAATATGGCGCATATCATGGCGGCGGCGGAAATCACCAACGCTGATGGTATACACCCGGGATATGGATTCCTTGCAGAGAACAGTAAGTTTGCCAAGATCTGCGGAGAGCATGGAATAAAATTCATTGGTCCAACACCCGAAATGATCAATGCAATGGGTGATAAGGTTACAGCAAAAGAAACAATGATCAAAGCAGGCGTTCCTGTTGTTCCGGGAGTGGAAGGATTATTGCAAAGTGTGGAGCATGCTAAAAGTTCAGCAAAAGAAATTGGCTTTCCCATTATATTAAAAGCAACAGCAGGCGGTGGCGGTAAAGGAATGAGGGTTGTATGGGAGGAATCGGAGATTGAAAAAGCTTTTGATAACGCCAAAGCGGAAGCAGCAGCTTCATTTAAGAATGATGGCATCTATATGGAAAAATTCGTGGAAGAGCCACGCCATATCGAAATACAAATTGCAGGCGATCAGTATGGCAATGTATGTCACCTGAGTGAAAGAGATTGTTCTATTCAACGCCGTCACCAGAAACTGGTGGAAGAATCTCCATCACCATTCATGACACCTGAATTAAGGGATCTAATGGGAGCAGCGGCTATCAAAGCTGCGCAGGCTATCAATTATGAAAGTGTGGGAACAGTTGAATTCCTTGTTGACAAACACCGCAACTTCTATTTCATGGAAATGAATACCCGTATACAGGTTGAACACTGCGTAACGGAAGAAGTGATCAATTATGACCTTATCAAAGAACAGATAAAAATTGCAATGGGTGAAAAAATTGTTGGTAAGGCCTATTATCCGCAGATGCATGCAATTGAATGCCGCATCAATGCAGAAGATCCTTATAATGATTTCAGGCCATCACCGGGAAAGATCACCGTATTACATCAACCTGGCGGGCATGGTGTTCGTGTAGACAGTCACGTTTATGCGGGATACGTCATTCCTCCTTATTATGACAGCATGATCGGTAAATTAATTTCGGTTGCACAAACCCGTGAGGAAGCCATCAATACCATGAGCAGGGCGTTGAGTGAATATGTGATCGAAGGAATCAAGACAACCATTCCATTTCACCTGCAATTAATGAAAGATGAGAATTTCCGTTCAGGGAATTTTACAACAAAGTTTTTGGAAACGTTTAAAATGCAGTAACCCTGTCGGCGGTTGAAAACCCCGACAGCGGTTGATAAGAGAAAAAGAATTTTTTGTAGCCGGCATGGTAAATAAATCAACACAGTTGTGTCACTCACTTGTACTACATACCTGTTATCATCAGATTCTTTAAGAGTTTCGGATAAGCTAAGCACTTCCTTTTTTCACGATTCACCATTCACTATTCACTTTTTCACCCATTCACCTATTTACGCTTAATGACGCTTTCCTCCGACATACTCCTCAAAGCCTACCGTTTAATGTGCACTGCTAAAGCCATGGCAGACATTTACGAAGCAAACAGGCCTGTTTGTAAATATGTTCACAGTACTTCCCGCGGACATGAAGCCATACAGCTTGCAACAGCATTCCAGTTATTGCCTTGTGATTATGTAAGTCCGTACTACCGCGATGAAAGTATCATGCTGGGACTTGGGTTTTCTCCTTACCAGCTTATGCTGCAACTACTCGCCAAGGGAGAAGATATTTTTACAGGAGGAAGGGAATATTATAATCACCCGAATTATAAAGGAACAGACAAACCAAATATTATTCATCAGAGCAGTGCAACCGGTATGCAGGCAATTCCAACTACCGGGATAGCGCAGGGGATAAAATACCTGGAAGTTATTAGCTCCCCTCTCTGCAGGAGAGGGGCCGGGGGTGAGGCTCCGATTGTAATTTGTTCCCTTGGTGACGCTTCAGTTACCGAAGGAGAAGTAAGCGAAGCCTTCCAGTTTGCCGCACTGCACCAATTACCCATCATCTACCTGGTACAGGACAATGATTGGGGCATCAGTGTTACTTCTGCCGAAGCAAGAACGTCGAATGCTTATGATTTCATTGAAGGATTTAAAGGAATAAAAAGGATTAGTATCGATGGAAGCGATTTTGAAGCAAGCTTTACTACAATGCAACATGTAGCAGATGAAGTTCGGCAGACAAGAAAACCTTACCTGGTACATGCCACCGTTCCATTACTCGGCCATCACACAAGTGGTGTAAGAAAAGATTTTTATCGTTGGGATGATGAACTTGGTGAATCATATAAAAATGATCCCGGGCCAAAATTAAAAAAACGTTTACTTGAATTGGGTATCGAAGAAACAGTGCTTGATAAAATAGAAAGCGAAGCTGCAGCACTCGTAAAAGAAGATTTTGATGCAGCCGTTGCTTCTCCTGAACCCGCTGCCGCTTTGGTAAGTGATCATATTTTTGTTCCCACAAATATTACAGGCGAAAGCGGCCAGCGCTCACCGTTGGGTAAAGAAAAAGTATTGATGGTAGATGCCGCATTATTTGCTATCCGTGAAATAATGGAACAATTCCCGGAAGCCGTATTATATGGCCAGGATGTAGGGCGCAGGCTGGGAGGAGTTTTCCGGGAGGCAGCCACGCTTGCTGAACAATTTGGCGATCACCGTGTATTTAATACAGCTATACAGGAAGCATATATCATCGGGTCTACCGTTGGTATGTGTGCTGTTGGTGTAAAGCCAATCGTGGAAGTACAGTTTGCAGATTATATTTACCCGGGATTGAATCAGCTGGTGACAGAAATTTCAAAAAGTTGTTATTTAAGTTGTGGAAAATTCCCGGTACAAACACTCATACGGGTACCCATAGGTGCTTATGGTGGTGGTGGTCCATATCACAGTGGCAGTGTTGAAAGCACTTTACTGACAATAAAGGGAATTAAGATTGTTTATCCATCCAATGCAGCCGATATGAAAGGATTGCTGAAGGCTGCATTCCTTGATCCAAACCCCGTTGTAATGCTGGAGCATAAAGGATTGTATTGGAGCAAGGTTCCGGGTACCGAAGAAGCCAAAACAACAGAACCTGCAGCAGATTATATTATACCGCTTGGAAAAGCAAATATTGTACAGCAAGCGAATGAAACAATGGTCAGCAACGGCGAAACCTGTTGCATCATTACTTATGGAATGGGCGTATATTGGTCAAAAGCAGCTTCAAAAAATTTTCCCGGCCTGGTAGAAATTATCGATCTCAGAACATTATTTCCACTGGATGAAGAACTGATATTTGCCACTGTACAAAAACACGGAAAATGTTTAATAGTAACAGAGGAACAACAAAATAATTCTTTTGCCGAAGCGCTTGCAGGAAGAATATCAAAGGCCTGCTTTCGCTTTTTGGATGCACCTGTTGAAGTATTGGGTGCGTTAAATTTACCAGCTGTACCTATGAACATGATATTAGAAAGGGCCATGTTGCCAAATGAAGAAAAAGTAAAACAAACGCTGGAAAAATTATTTTCTTCTTAAATTCGCACAAACACCTTACTCCTTCCCCTAAGCAGCTGAGCGGTAATTAATAAGTTGCTTTTGCCCTGCTGCAGCGAAAATGTTTAGACTTAACGTTATAATTTTTGAAAATCTATGATGAAGGATTATCCAAGCGAACAATGGAAGAATGTTGTATTTGATTTTGAATTTATAAATGAACTCAGGCTGGAAGTTTCTAATTTCGGAAGGCTGAGATCATTCAATAAAATTTCAAACGGGAATATTTTAAAAGGATCCACAACCAATGGATACCGGATTGTTCGTCTTAAATTTTTTAAAGCAAAAGAAGAAAAGGCTCAAAAAGAAATTGAAGAACTGAGAGCCACTGTTATTGCGTTGACCAAACAATTAAAATCATTAACTTATAGCCCACTCATCGAATCAACTACAGTTGAACTGGCGGATCTGAAAAAAAAGCTTGCACGCAAAATAAGGACAGATGAGAAAAAAAGAACGATCTATTATCATTCGTTAATTCACCGGCTGGTAGCAACTTATTTTTTACCTTTTCCTCATAGCAATCAAACTGTAGTAGCACACCTCGATCATAATAAAGTAAACAACAGGAGTTATAACCTGAAATGGATGACCCCGGAAGAAAATTATGCTCACCAGAAACACAGCCCACTTGTTATTGCGGAAAAAAACGAAAGACTTTACAAAGCAAAAGGAAGCACAACTACAAAACTCTCCGTAACAAAAGTTATGTTACTTAAAAAATTGCTCAATCAAAATAAACCGATCAAGCAACTCGCAAAACAGTTTAGAATTACAGATACGCAGATCATCAGGATTAAAAAAGGAGAAAACTGGGGGGACATAAAGGCGGCCACGTAGCTAATCGGAAATCGGCAATCGGGAATAAGACTTCATAAAATTTGTATCTTCCTGTATTAAACTGGTAATTCGTAATTCGTAATTCAGAATTCAGAATTCTATATCATCTTCCCATCCTTCATATGCAATACCCTGTCGCTCATCGCGGCCAATTCTTCATTATGTGTTACAATTAAAAATGTTTGCTGGTATTGATTTCTCAGGTCAATAAAAAGCTGGTGCAGTTCACGTGCATTGGCAGAATCAAGATTACCGGTGGGTTCATCTGCCATTATTATAGAAGGATTGTTTATTAATGCCCTCGCTGCAGCTACTCTTTGCTGTTCGCCGCCCGATAATTGATTGGGCTTATTCTCCAACCTGTCTTTAAGTCCCAGGATAGTTAATAATTCTTTGCCTCTTGTTTCCGTATCCTTCTTTTTGCTTCCTGCGATCCATCCCGGGATACAAACATTTTCGAGTGCCGTAAATTCAGGCAAAAGATGATGAAACTGGAAAATGAAACCGATATTTTTATTCCTGAACTTTGCCAGCGCTTTTCCCGAAAGTTTATCTATTCTCTCATTATTCAAAATAACCTGCCCTTTGTCCGGCTTATCCAAACTGCCAAGTATATGTAGAAAAGTACTTTTGCCTGCACCCGATGATCCTACTATACTTACGATCTCTCCCTTGTTTATACTAATATCTACTCCTTTTAGAACATGGAGCGGGCCATAATTTTTTTCAATGCTTTTCGCTGATAACATGCGTCGAAAATAATTAATTATACCGGATACTGGATGCCGGATACCAGATACTTGATATCAGGCATATTCAGCACCAGGTATCCGGTATCACTCATCTCCCCCGAATTTATTAGATTTTATTAAATTTTTAGTTCATATGGCTCCTTCTACCTCAGGGGGATTTAACAACGTATTAAAATATTGTTTAAAAACACTTTTGGTTATTACGTAGTAACTTATACATTTGCACAAAAATAAACCCCTTAGAAGATGTTTTGGACATTAGAATTAGCCTCTCACCTCGAAGACGCCCCATGGCCGGCGACAAAAGATGAACTGATAGATTATAGTATCCGTAGTGGTGCTCCTATTGAAGTAATCGAGAACCTGCAGGAATTAGAAGATGAGGGCGAGATATACGAGGGACTTGATGATATCTGGCCTGATTATCCAAGCCAGGAAGATTTCTTCTTTAATGAAGATGAATATTGATTAACTAAAAAACATTCACATGATAACCGTTCAATTTTACTGAACGGTTTTTTTGTTTAACCGATTTCGCTTAACCGATATTTTTGTTCAACAATCATAAAGTTTTTCTTTCAGGTTAAAACCGGGTTAATCTTTAAAGCGTACGTGTTGTAACAATTGTTACAACACAATCATTAATCACTAAACCTTTATGTTATGTCTCGTATAACTACTTTTACGAAAGTGGCAGCTATAGCTATGCTCATTTGCCTCAATGGCTGTAAAAAAGATTTGCAGCAAAATACAATTTCATCCGATGACGAAAATGTTGCGGCAACAGCAAGCCGATTGGGATTTACAGATTACAACCGAAATCTTACTTTTTATGCACTTACCATCGATAATAAGATTGATAAGTATTCTACGGTTATCCCTAAACGTTTGCTTAACTCGGCAACCATCACTGGTCTTCAGCCTGCTGAAAACTTATTGGCAATAGATTTCAGACCGGCAACAGGTCAGCTTTATGGCCTCGGCAGTACGAGTCGCATTTATGTAATTGACCCTGCATCAGGAACTGCAAGAGCAATAGGTACTGGGCCATTCACTCCTTTATTGGTTGGTAATATTGCTGGATTTGATTTTAATCCTACGGTTGACAGGATCAGGATTGTAACAAGCAGTGGGCAAAATCTAAGAGCCAATCCCGAAACAGGAACGATTGCTTTTACAGACGGTGTTATTAACGGACAGCCAGGAGCAATTATAGCCGGGGCTGCTTATACAAGTAATTCAGCAGGTGCAGCAGCCACCACTTTGTATGATATAGATGCACTATCGGACAACCTTTATATACAAAACCCGCCCAATAATGGTACGCTTACTTTAGTGGGTTCATTGGGACTAAATGTGGATGATGGCGGGTTTGATATTGCAGGAGCTTCTGATGCATTTGCTATGGTTACAATAAATAACAGGTCAAATCTTGTGGCTGTTAATTTAACTACAGGGCAGGCAAATATCATCAATGATTACCCGGCAACCGTATCTTATAGAGGCCTTGCAATAGCTACCTCACCTATTGCTTATGCGGTAGATGCTACCAATAACCTTCTCTACTTCAATCCGCAAAAATATTATTCTGCAAGTGATATCAGCAGCATTATCACAAAACCAATCATCGGACTTGCGCCAGCAGAGACTATTCTTGGTATTGATTTTCGTCCTCTTAATGGCCAGTTATATGCACTGGGAAGTGGTAGTAATATATATACATTGAATACCGCATCCGGAGCTGCAACACTGGTTAGCACACTTAACACTCCATTATCAGGCACCGGTTTTGGTTTTGATTTTAACCCACTTGTTGATAGGATTCGTATTGTAAGTAATACAGGGCAGAATCTTCGTTTCAATCCAATCGATTTTACTGTATTGGTTGACGGAAGTTTAAATCCCGGCACCCCATCTATTGCAGCAGCTGCATACAGTAATAATTTTGCAGGCACTATTTCAACCACTTTATATGCGATTGATTCAACCACAAGCCAGTTGGTAACTGTAAACCCACCCAATAATGGCACCATGGTTCCCGTTGGCAGTTTAGGGATCACAGTTACAGGTGTAAATGGATTTGATATTGGTGGAACAAGCGGTACCGCATATACGCTTTTCCGGGCTGAAAACAACCGCAGCAGGTTATATACCATTAATACGGCAACAGGAGAAGCGACCGGACGGGGAATTATCGGAATGTCGCAGATCAACGGATTGGCAATAGGATTAGGTTTCTAATAATTAATTCGTTTAAAGAAGAACCCCGGATTGACCGGGTTCTTCTTTAAAATTATTGTATGACTATTGCTTTAGTCAACTACCAGCTTTTTTGTTTTATTAATTTCCTTCCCGGTTATTTTTATAGTATAAATTCCTTTAGCAACACCGGTTAAATTTATTTGTACAGATTCTTCAGCTGAAGAAACATGCTTCACTAATTGCCCGTGAGTATTATAAATATTTATAGAAACAATTGATGTATTGCCAGAAAGATAAACAGTTAGTATGTCTTTTGCAGGATTCGGAAACAATACAAAATCTATATCATTACCAAAATAAACAGGTCTTATTTCTGAGTAGGTGAATTTACCGTTAATGTCAACTTGTTTTAGCCTGTAATAGTTAATTCCAGGTATAGGATTGAGATCGGTGGCGCTGTAATTAATTTTCTGAGAACTGTTTCCTGCAGCATTCACCCTCACCACTTCATCCCATTTATTTTGGTTCAGTGATCTTTCAACAATAAATTCTTTACTATTGATCTCCTGTTGAGTTGTCCAATATAATTTCACCGATTTATTTTCTTTTCTTGCAGTAAAGCCTGATAGTTTAACCGGAATAACACCTGCTGTTGCTGCAGAAAGAGTAAAAGGATGGAAAGAAGAAAAACCAACCGGGAACGAAAAACCAGTCAACGTTACTTTACCGTTAATAGTTGTATTGAGCACATCAGGTGTTCCCCCGGCATCATCCCAATAATGAGTAACGTCATTCCAATGAGCCATTCGCAGCTCTGACGGTATATTAATAAAACTATTTGCATCTGTATAATGAAAACTAATATCTGCTAATGCTCCTGGTGAAGGAGGTATAATTCCCCACCATTCAGCGTCAGTAACATGATAATCCGGGTAGAGGTTAAGTGTACCCTGTGAAATATATATCCCATAATAATAGGTATCACCATAATAAGCTACCATGTAATCATTACCTGTAAAATTCGAAATATCAACAGGTGCATATTTGCCGGTAAACGCACGTCCAACCGGAAAAGTAAATGGCGTGGTGCCAATTTTACGGAAAAGCCCTTCTACAACACTACCATTTGATCCCCCCACTACGCTTGCTGTAGCTGTAAGTATCAATTGCTCACCCGTACTCCATACATTTATTTTTCCTTTTATCAGCGACAAAACACCGGTTACTGTCATACTTGTACCAAGCCGGAAACTGTCGTTGGAGGTGTTGGTGATGTTTACATAAAAATCTTTAACGGTTGCCGTAGTTGTAAAAGCGAGCATGGGAAATAATAGAGGGCTTCCCAGGTCTTGTGCTTCTTCTGATCTCACTATATTAAACGAAGTTTGGTCGCAGGCGATTCTGCCTGATGTATAAAAACTTCCTGCATGAATAAAATTAACGGTACCACCGGTTGCAGACAATAAACATCCAGCGTTAATACTCAAAATACCTGAGCCCGGATTGATAGGCCCTGTTCGGGTATCTCCTATAAAAAGATTGCTGTTGGGTGATAAAATAACATTCGGACTGGCTACCTGCATTCCCGAAAAATAAAGGTCTGTCCCACCTGTGTTTATATGCTGTGCTTGCGTACCCTGCATATACAACCTTATTCTGTCGGGAAGCCCTGTAATATCGGGCTCAAACTGGCTTCCATTTATAAAACTGATATCACCCAAACAATTTATTGTAGAGCCTCCATTTAATCTTGGATTACCATTCAGGCTTTGTACTGCATCAACTATAAGATCGTGTCTTACATCGGTATTAATTTCATAAAAATATTGAACTGTGACGGAAGAATCTTTTGAAAAATACTTATACCCGTTGGTAAGCTTCAGGTTATAATAGCTCCTTAAAGGGATTCTTACAATATCTGCCGAAGTTGTTCCTGTTTGTGCAAAATCAATTGTAGAGCCGTCACCCATTCTATAATCAAGCCAGGGCATAACCCTGTTTTGCATGATCAAACTTGTGTTTGTTGTGACTTCCAGCTTTGTTGAACCACTGATATAAGCATTACCTGCAGGAATTGTAAGACTTATAGCATTTAAATCATCTCCTAAAATCAATTTCGACCTGCTACCTGAAATATTCAACACTCCTGAAAGAGTTGCGTTTGCCTGGTTAATGATCCTGAAACGTTGCCCGGCAGAAGTAAAGTCAAGTGGTGAAGGCCCCGTGCCATCTTCAGTAGTACTCCACGTTGCTGTATTTTCCAATCCAAGATCGGCCTTTGTATTAAAATATTCCTGATCAACGGTGCCGTGTACCTGTATAACAACATTTGCAGCACTGCCTCCGCTATTTATAATTGTACCATTAAGCGGTATTCCGAATGGCGCAGTATTGCTAATCCTAACATAAATATTGCGTAATGACAATTGTCCACTACTATAAGGAATTGAAACAGGAACTGAAGAAAAGCTATTGTTATCTGTTGATACTTCAAAGTACTGGCTGGGTGTGATTGTTATATCTCCTGCAGAAGGATTAAGGTTATAAGCAGCAAGCGTATAAGGTTTTGAAAAAGCAACTCCTCCTTTCAGGGAAACAAGGCTGTCAATATCCATCCCTGCAGAAATAAAAGACAATGATCCCGGGTTACATAATCCGGTGACGGGGCTTTGGCTGTTCCGTGGATTGGCCGGAAGTATTTCAAAATCTGCAGTGTTGTCATCAGTATCCTGGCAACCATTAAATTTTCGGAAAAATGCATTGAGTCCTGTGGGGCCGGGATATGGCAAAATGTTCGTTTCAGAACAACCTATGAATGCAGCATCTGCCCAAAAGATCCGGTCAATAATATTATTTCCCGGAACCGAACTACAGGTAGAGCTATAATTTGTAGTTGTACTTGTAAGCAATACACCGCTCGAATTAGTGGTCATCCGTAGATCAGGATAAGGACCAGGTACATAATAATCTGCTACAACATCGGGTGCCGATGGGTTGAAAACATTACTTGCTACCAGGAAATACTGGCCTGCTGCTATAGTTACTGCAGGTAATGGAACAACCCACCAGTTATAGTCCCATGCCTGCAAAGCCATACCAGCTGTACTCACGGGCATTGTTCCCCTGTTAAACAGTTCTACATATTTTCTACCATATGGAGCTCCCGCAAGATTGTGTTTCCAAAATACCTGGCTGATCACCAAATCGGGGCTTTGCCCTAAAGATGTAAATGAAATAAATAATGCTGAAAAAAAAATAAGTAGAGTTTTCATCACGCAGAATTAAAAATAAAAGATGAATAATTGTATTCCTTAAAGTCGCTTGTTACGGAAATCTTATGATAAAATGCAGGTACCGTTATAATGATCCAGGAAATGAATATACGATTATTACAAATGCAATAACAGGAGAATTAATAGATGTGCAAAATGAATAATCAGCGTGAAATTTTACAGCATTTGAAGAGGCCGATTCATCCGGCCTTAGTCCATATTTCATAATGAATTATGACTCACCACAGTTTCATTTCTTTTGCAATTTGTCCTTCGTTATTCAGTAATGGTGATTCTTTTAGAAAAGGTAAGTTTAAAATAGATCAACACTACAGATAAAAAACAAATGATCGCATTACAGGTGATCACGGGCCATAACCCTTTTCCAATTCCATAAAGCAACCATAGAAGTGTACTGAAAAAAACGATCAGTATTGTTGCAAAACTTAAGTCGCCTACACTCTTTGTTTTCCATGCTTTGTATACCTGCGGCATAAATGTTATGCTACTCAATGTCGAACTAATGTGCCCGATGATATCTGCCCAATCCATAGTAAAAGGTTTAAAAAGTTTAAGAGGTTCAAAAAGTTCCAGGGATCATTAACCTTTTGAACTTTTTGAACCTCTTGAACCTTATGAAATCTTTAAGTTATTTTTCCATTTGTTCTATTACTCCACCGGTTACACCTGTATAGGAGAACCCTCCGTCGTGAAATAAATTCTGCATGGTCACCATTCTTGTCATGTCACTGAACATCATTACACAGTAGTTAGCACAATCTTCAGCAGATGCATTACCAAGCGGGCTCATCTTTTCTGCATAATTGATAAAGCCATCAAAACCTTTTACACCACTTCCTGCCGTAGTTCGTGTAGGCGATTGCGATATGGTATTTATTCTCACATGTTTTTTAACACCATAATGATAACCAAAACTGCGTGCAACACTTTCCAATAATGATTTTGCATCTGCCATTTCATTGTAATCAGGAAAAACACGCTGTGCAGCAATATAAGTGAGTGCTATTACACTGCCCCATTCATTCAGCGCATCCTTTTTCATACAGGTTGCCAGCACACGATGAAGGCTCATCGAAGAAATTTCAAGTGTCTTGATATTATTGGTATAATCAATCTCTGTATAATGTTTCCCCTTACGAACATTAACACTCATTCCTATAGAATGAAGAATAAAATCAAAACCCCCGCCAAAATGCTCCATTGATTTTGTTATGAGATTATCAACATCTTCTGCATTGCTTACATCGCAGGGAATAACAGGTGCTTTTACTTTCTCAGCCAGCTTATTGATCTCACCCATACGCAATGCAACGGGCGCATTGCTCAATACCAGTTCAGCACCTTCTTCCCGGCATTTGATGGCTGTTATCCATGCAATCGATCTTTCATCAAGTGCACCAAATACAATTCCTTTTTTTCCTTTAAGCAGGTTGTATGACATAAACGGGATTTATATTATTAATTAAAAACTTCGGTAAAAATAAGGAGATTTAGAGAACAGATGCCTGATACCGGATACTGGAGTCCTGATAGAACAAAATATCCAGCATCCGGTATCCGGCATTCGGTATCTAATTAGCCACCATCTCCCTGGCATTTTCCATAGCGGCAGCCGTAGGCTTTTCTCCACTTAACATTTTTGCTATTGCAGTAATACGCTCATCATTACTTAACAAACGAATGGATGTAACAATTTTATCGTTCCTGATTTCTTTGTACACAAAATAATGAGCCGTAGCCCTTGCTGCAATTTGAGGTTGATGCGTAATTGCTATTAATTGGTGGGCCACAGAAAGGTCTTTCATGATGATACCAACCTGCTTTGCAGCTTCACCGCTGATACCGGTATCAATTTCATCAAAGATCAATGTTGGAAGTTCAAGCTTTTTTGCCACCAGTGATTTTATACTAAGCATAAGCCTGCTCAGCTCACCTCCACTGGCAACCTTACTCAATAGCTCAAACCGGTTACTCTTATTAGCGTCGAATAAAAAGCCTACTTCATCTGTGCCTGTAACAGACAAAGGCGCCACTTTCAGTTGCACTTTCAATTGCGCATTCGGCATGCCCACCTGCGCTAATAATTTATTTACTTTGGTCGTAAACGGTTTTACCTGTGCGGCCCGGTTCTCCGAGATCAGCTGGGCAATCTTCATACATTCAGCGTACATTCTTTTTGTTTCCGTTTCAAGTTTTTCAATCGAAGAAGAAATATTCAGTACTGCTTCAAGCTTTTTTTGGAGCCCTGCCTGTATTAACAGTAAATCTGCGGTACCGGCTGCGTTATGTTTTTTTAAGAGTTTATACCCGGTTGAAATACGTTCATTGATCAATTCAATTCTTTCCTGGTCAAAACTCACTGACTCATCGATCCTTTCCAATTCATCAGCCACATCCTGTATCTCCAGTGCAGCACTTTGCAATCTTTTGGAGAGTGTTTCAATATCAGGATGGTATTCGTTCAGCAATTTCATTTTGTTCAATAATGATTTCAATTGCTGAACAACGGGTTGATCATTGTCTTTTAATTCAAAATAAATTGCACTGAGTTGTTGCTTTACGTTCTCAGCATTACTTAAAAGTTTTAATTCTGCATCCAGGTTTTCAAGTTCATTCTCTTTCAACCCCGCTTCGCTGAGCTCATCGAATAAAAAACGATTATAGTCAAGCTCTTTGTTTGCATTATTTTGCTGCGATTGCAATGATTCCAGTTGATTTTTTGCTGCAGTATATTTTTCAAACTGTTCTTTTAATTGAAGCAGCAACACATTATTCCCGGCAAATGCATCCAATACATCCCGCTGAAAATTTTCTGTGTTCAATTCAAGCGTATCAAACTGCTGATGAAGGTCTACCAGCAGCTGCGCAAGTTCTTTTAATTGCGAGAGATTGACAGGTGTATCATTGATAAAACTTCTCGATTTGCCATTGGCTGCAATTTCTCTTCTTATCAACACTTCCTCTTCATGATCAAGATCATTTTGTAAAAAGAAATCATTCACTGCTTTGCTTTTCTTAATAACGAACCATCCTTCTACCACGCATTTTTTATCTTTTTGCTGAAGCACGCTGCTATCTGCCCGCTGCCCGAGTATAAGATTGAGCGCACCCATCAAAATACTTTTACCGGCACCGGTTTCACCTGTAATGATATTCAGCCCTTCTGAAAAATTTATCTGAAGATCCTCGATGATCGCATAATTCTGTATGTGTAATTTGGAAAGCATGGGGCAATTTAAAGGGAAAAGACGAAAGTTGAGAGTGAATTTTATTTAGTGGAAAAGTTGGGAGTGAATGGTGAATAGTCAATAGTGAAAGCCTGCAACGATTAACTACGTTGAGTTGTTTTATTAAAATAGTAACTATTTAATTGGAATGCCTCGAGCTTTCACTATTCACCATTCACTATTCACCGCCGGGTACAAAAAAGCCCATCCTTAACGAATGGGCCCAATTCTAATTATATCCCGTAATTACTTCACTTCAACTGTATCATACAAATCCGCATCTGCCAGTATCCTTCCGCAATTCTCACACACCATTACTTTTTTACGCAATTTGATCTCGCTTTGTTTTTGAGGCGGAATAGCATGGAAACAACCTCCACAGCTATCTCTTTCAACCGGTACAACTGCAAGTCCATTGCGATAATTCTTACGGATGCGATCGTAGCTTGTCAATAGTCTCTCATCAACATGACTTCTTGCAGCCGATGCATCTTTATTGTAATGTTTTTCTTCTTTCTCTGTTTCGTTAATGATCTTTTCAAGTTCCGATTTCTTGCCATTCAGGTTAGCTTCTTTTGTAGCAACTGCTTTTTTTGCGATCTCAAGCTGTCTTGCTTTTTCCCCTATTTCTTCGGTAGCATCTTTAATGTGCTTTTCGCAAAGCTTCTCTTCCAGCTGTTGCATTTCAATTTCTTTATTGATCGCTTCAAACTCACGGTTGTTCTTAACGTTGTCGCTTTGTTTTTCATATTTTGCGATCAGCGCTTTCGCTTCTTTGATCCCTTCTTTCTTCTGCTCAATAAACTCCTGGATACCGTTTATTTCTTCTTCCACTCTTGTTTGCCTTGCATGAAGCCCCTCAATTTCATCTTCAAGATCTTTCACCTCCATTGGTAATTCACCTTTTAAAATCTGGACTTCATCCAGCTTGCAGTCAATTTTCTGCAGGCGAACCAGTGAAGACAATTTTTCTTCTACTGAAAACTCTTTTACTGCGGCCATATTTTTTTTGATTTATTTTTTTGTTTACCAGCTGTTTACCAAAGCCCAACTCCTGTTGTGTCACTCACTTGTACTGTCTCAACGCTATTCAACAGGTTCTTAAAAATACCTGACTGGATTGGTATTCACGCTCGTTTTAAGGACGGCAAAGTTAGGGAATTTTTCCCTTAAAATATCAAACAATAGGTCGATAGTAAACTGCTCACTTTCATAGTGGCCGATATCTGCCAGCAGGAGCCGTCCATCTGCATCAAAAAATTCATGGTATTTTATATCCGCACTTACATAAACCTGCGCCCCTGCTGTCTTTGCAGCAGCAGTTAGGAAACTTCCGGCTCCGCCACACAAGGCCACTTTTTTTATCCTTTTCCCCGTCAGTTCCGTGTGACGTATTATAGAAAGATTAAATGTTAGCTTCAATTGCTGCAAAAATTCCAGTTCTTCCATGGGTGTTTCCAGCTCGCCCATCATTCCGCTGCCGGTTTGTAAATAATCATTCGAAAGGCTGTAAAGATCGTAAGCCACTTCTTCGTAGGGATGGGCAGCGATCATTGCCTTTAAAACCTGCTGCTTTAACCAGGAAGGAAAGATAACTTCCGCCTTTACTTCTTTTTCCTGGTGTCGTTCACCAATTTTTCCAAGATAAGGTTGAGCTCCTTCGCCGGCTTTATAAGTTCCGGTTCCTTCGGTCCCGAAACTGCATTCGCTGTAATTACCAATATTTCCAGCCCCTGCAGCAAACATCGCATTCAATAATTTTTCTTTATCATTTACCGGAACAAACACAGAAAGTTTTTGAAGCAGGTTTTGTTTCGGCACAAGTATGCTACGATTAACAAGCCCGAGTTTATCAGCGATCTTTCCATTCACCCCATCGATCACATTGTCCAGGTTGGTATGAATTGCATAAATAGCAATATCATTTTTGATGGCCGTGATCACTGTTTTTTCAACATAATTTTTTCCATTGATCTTTTTCAATCCCCTGAAAACGATTGGATGATGAGCAACAACGAGGTTACATTTTTTTTCGATGGCTTCTTTTATAATTTCTTCTGTAGCGTCTAACGATACCAGTATTCCCTTGCATTCCCAACCCCGGTCGCCGGTGATCAATCCTGCATTGTCATAATCTTCCTGTAACGAGGGTGGGGCAATTTTTTCAAGAATGTCAATAATAGCAGCAATAGTCATAATTAAAAATAGCGTTTTTTTTAACGTACCCCACTGGCACAGCAACTAAAAAAGGCTAGATCTGGCTAATTATTAGAAAAACTTAACCTGAATAGATGCAACGCATTGCACCCCTATTTTGTAAACTATTTTTATGACAGCAACGGATACATACAGTAAGTAACTGCTACCGATACCCATACTGCCGGCATATATATTAAAACTGTTTTCTTTCTTGATGTTTACGTATAGATCTTTATGATAAAAATATTTGCCCGATCATGCAAAAATGTTTCAAATAAATTCCCAATACCGGAATTATTTTTATAAAAATTTATAATCCGTATGTTTGGGTATGAACAATACTCAAAATTTATATATCCAATACAAACAAACACTTCAAAGAATTGCCGATGTAAAATATGCATCGGCAGTTTTGCAATGGGACCAGGAAACTTATTTGCCGCCGAAGGGAAATGATTTCCGGGGAAGACAAATTGCAACACTCAGCGAAATCGCACACCTGCAATTTACAGATGAAAAGTTCGGCGCATTGCTGAATGAACTTGCCGGGAAAGATGGATTGACCGAACCGGAAAAACGCAACGTAGAACTAAGCCTGGAAGATTATAATAAAAATAAAAAACTAACTGCAGAATTTGTGCGGAGGATGAGCGAGACGGTTAATAAAAGTTTTCATGCGTGGATACAGGCAAAAAAAGAGAATTCATTCTCCTTTTTTCAACAACCACTTGATGAGTTGATACAGCTCAAAAAACAGGAAACTGATATGCTTGGTTATAAAGATCATCCGTACGACGCTCTCATGAATGAGTTCGATAAAGGGCTTACCACTTCCATCACAGATAAATTGTTTAATTCTTTAAAACCACAATTGATTTCATTGCTGGATCATATCAAAAATCAGCCACAGGTTGACAATAACTTTTTATCACAGCATTTTGATAAAGATCTGCAATGGAAATTCGGAATGGATATTTTAAAAAGAATGCATTTCGATTTTGATGCAGGCAGGCAGGACATCAGTGAACATCCTTTCACTACCAACTTCAACAGTAAAGACGTGCGTGTTACCACCAGGATAGATGAAGCAGATCTTGGCAACATGACATGGAGTTGTATACATGAAGGCGGACATGCATTATATGAGCAGGGATTGCCTGCAACTGAATACGGACTTCCGTTAGGAGAGTATTGCAGTTTAAGTATTCATGAAAGTCAAAGCCGGTTGTGGGAAAACTGCATTGGACGGGGATTGCCTTTCTGGGAACATAATCTTACACTATTGAAATCCTATTTCCCGGAGCAATTAAAAAATATTACGGCAGAAAAATTTTACCATGGTATCAATAAAGTGGAACCTTCACTGATACGTACCGAAGCAGATGAACTCACGTATCATTTTCACGTAATGATCAGGTATGGTATAGAAAAAAAATTAATTGAAGGATCACTCTCAACTAAAGATATCCCTGGGATCTGGAATGAATCTTACAGTAAATACCTGGGGGTTAAGGTGCCCGATGATAAACGGGGATGCCTGCAGGATGTACATTGGAGCCATGGCAGCTTTGGTTATTTTGCGACTTATAGTATCGGCAGTTTATATGCAGCACAATTATACAACGCTATTCAAAAGGATACGGCAGGATTAACGGGCGATATCCGTGAAGGCAGGAACAAGAACATCCTGCATTGGCTTCAGCAAAATATTTATAAATATGGACGTTATTATACATCTGAAGAATTGTGCAGGAAAGCAACGGGGGAAACCCTGAACAGCCAATATTTTATTGATCATGTTACAAAAAAATATTCCGATATTTATAAAAAAATACCCTGATCGTATGCCTGCCCTTATTACCAAAACAAAATTCCTGTTTACAGTTTTATCTTCAATAATTGTATTTACGATAAGTTGTAAAAAAGCTGCAGAGGAACAAACCACGAGTATACTTCAACAGTATTTTGAACAAAATGTTTTGAACAGGGACTTTACAGTAAATCGTGCTATTGATGATACTGTTCATAATAAAACAGCTGAATACAGCCCTTATGTTTTTCGGCTGGAGAAAAATACCACTTCCAACAGCCAGACGGACGGACCAATGAATGCCAAAGTAAATGGAACGATTGTTTATTCGGGCACCTGGACCTGCACGGAAGAATATGGTAAGTTGACCATCCAGCTTACCCAACCCTTAACCCCTCCTGAATTTATTTTTATAAACCGGAGCTGGAAATTTACTGAAAAGGCCTTCCCGATAATGAAACTTGCGCCCTGGGGAAGCTCAGCTCACGATACCCTGTTCATGGAAAGGCACTAAAAAAACAGGTCGCTTCGCACAATATTTTTGCTTTATATGTGTTATTAAGGGAGTTCCGTTGAAAAACGGGACCATTCAATATTCATAAGCAAAAGCCAATCCCTATGACCACTACAACGTTGGTTAAAACAAGTTGTATATCAGTCTTTTTAACCTTACTGAGTTTCATATGCCTGTCACAGGCGCCACATGCAAACTTTTCTGCCTCTCCTATATCAGGTTGCGCTCCATTAGTTGTTGATTTCACAGATCTGTCAACAGGAAATCCTACAAGCTGGAAATGGACCTTAGGAAACAGTACTACTTCTGTTCTGCAGAATCCTTCAGTAACTTATTTCAACCCCGGCACATATACGGTAAAACTGGTTGTACAAAATGCGCAGGGCAAAGACTCTGTTACATTCACCAACTATATCACGATTTACGGTCAACCTACCGTAAATTTTTCTGCATCTACGCAAACAGGTTGTTTTCCGTTGGCAGTAAATTTTACTGATTTGAGTACAACTTTAACACCCGGTAACATAGATTCATGGCAATGGGATTTTGGAGACGGACAATTCAGTACAGTACAAAACCCCAGTCACGTTTATACCGGCCCGGGCAACTTCAACGTATCACTTAGAGTAAGAAATAATAATGGTTGTTACCGAACCATTACACGTACACAGTATATAACAGTAGCAGAAGCACCGAATGCTAATTTCATGACCAGTTTAAGTGCAAGCTGTACCGCCCCAATAAATATTTATTTTATCAACTCTTCAACAGGTATAGGCAACTTATCTTATTTCTGGAATTTTGGTGATGGCTTTACATCAGTTATGGCCAATCCTTCACATAGTTACAATACCGGGACATATAGCCCGTTCCTTGTAGTAACGAATGAAGCCGGATGTAAGGACACTTTTACAATACCTCAACCACTTTTGATCGGTAATATGCAAACTACGTTTACCGCTCCTTCAACGGTGTGCGTTGGAACAAACTTTACAATCAACAATACTTCTGTACCTAATTCTGTAAGTTATTTCTGGGATTTTGGAGACGGCACTACAGCAAATGTGAGAAATCCAACCAAAAGTTATTCAACACCCGGAACTTATCTTATTAAACTCGTTAACAACTTTGGAAACTGTAGTGATTCTTTGACAAAAATGATAACAGTTACTCCAAAACCAGTAGTTGATTTTACTGCAGATGTTACCGGTTCGTGTATGGCGCCCTTAACTGTTCACTTTACAAATGCAACTACCGGTGCAACAGTTTATCAATGGAATTTCGGCGATGGCAGCACGTCTTCACAAGCCAACCCAACGCATACTTATACAACATTGGGTTCATTCACGGTTACCCTGGTAGCAACTGGTGTAAGCGGATGCGCCGATTCACTTGTGAAACTGCAATATATTCGCCTGCAACCACCCGTTGCAGCAATCGACAATTTACCAAAGCAGGGATGTGCACCGTTTTCATGGACATTTTCATCAACAAATGCTTCAACAGAACCTATAGCATCTTATGAATGGAACTTTGATGATGGCACTACTTCAAACCTTCAAAATCCAACACATGTTTTTGGACCGGGTATATACAATATTCAATTAATCATTACAACAGTGAGCGGTTGCCGCGATACAGTTGTGGTGACTGGTGGTATTAAAGCAGGAATACAACCTGATGTACATTTTGATGCAACACCTAGAGACGTGTGTGCTGAAACAGCTGTATTGTTTACCGACCAGACCGTAGGTAATGTGACGCAGTGGTTATGGGACTTTGGTGATGGAGGAGCATCCATTCAACAAAATCCTCAACACGTTTATACTGATACAGGTTATTTCTATGTGCAACTTATTGCCATTAATAATGGCTGCCCTGATACATTAAGAATAGATAGCTTTGTACATGTATATCCACCAATAGCAAATTTCCTTGTTAGTGCAAACTGTGCTGTTCCTTTACGAAGAATTTTTACCGATCGTTCCCTGGGTGCTGATACCTACCTGTGGAATTTTGGTGATGGCAATACATCAAACATCCCGGCTCCTACGCATACCTATGCTGCACAGGGCGTATATATCGTTACACTAACGGTTACCAATACAGCATCAGGTTGTTCCCATACAAAGTCAACAAACGTGAGGGTAATTGATGAAACGCCCGTCTTTGCTGCTTCCGATACGGTCATTTGCAGAGGCGGCTCCACAACATTTACCGCAGTTGTTCTCAATAATGGTAATATTTCGGGATATAGTTGGGCATTTGGAGATGGCGGTACTGGTGCAGGGCGTGTAATTGCTCATACCTATACAACAGCCGGCTGGTATAATGTACGTTTAATAACTTTGGACATTAATGGTTGCAGGGATACTATTTATAAACCCCAGTATATAAGAGTGAATGGCCCGACAGCAAATTTTGCATCGTCAGTACCGGGATCATGCTTATTAAGTTCGGTGAATTTTACCGACAGTTCTCAGACGGATGGGATCAATGCAATTGTAAAATGGGTATGGGACTATGGCGACGGTGTAATTGATACACTGTATGCTCCCCCGTTCCAGCATACTTATTCAGCTCCCGGCATTTATACTGTGAAACTAACAGTTACGGATGCATCCGGTTGTTCTCATGCCATTACCAGGTCAAGTTTACTTACTATTTCACGACCTGTTGCAAACTTTAGTACACTTGATACAGCCACCTGTCCAAACAGGAATGTATCCTTCATAAATACATCTACCGGACCAGGCTTAACTTATAGCTGGAATTTTGGAGATGGAGGAACGAGTGCCGTAATGAATCCAACGCACAACTATGCAGCTAATGGAAACTATACTGTAAAACTGGTTATAGTGGATCAATATGGTTGTACCGATTCTTTAATAAGAACAAATTACATTGCGATCAGGACACCACTGGCAAACTTCACTGTAAGTGATACGCTTGGAACATGTCCGCCGCTGGTAGTAGATTTCATAAGTACATCACAAAACTATGTATCCATTAACTGGGATTTTGGAGATGGATCATCTTCACAATCGTCAAACCCATCACATTTTTATTCTATACCCGGCACTTATGTAGCGATACTAACGGTGACAGGACAGGGAGGATGTACGGCCGTAAAACAACAAACAATTGTTGTAAGGGGTCCGCAGGGAACATTTACTTATGGCGGATTATCGGGTTGTAGACCATTTACAGTGGATTTTGTAGCATCAACAAGAGATCAAATTTCATTCATTTGGGATTTCAATGATGGTAGCACACTGAATACACCCGACTCAACCGTGTCCCACGTTTATACGATACCGGGAGAATACATACCAAAGATGATTTTAAGAGATGCTGCAGGATGTGTTGTACCCATTGTTGGTACTGACACGATCAGGATACATGGTGTAACAACAAACTTTGATTTCAACGGGCAGCCACTGTGTAATTCAGGTACTGTTCAATTCAATAACACCAGTGTTACTACTGAACAAATATCAACTTATCAATGGAACTTCGGTGATGGCAATACATCCAATGCTGAAAGCCCTTCACATTTATATACAACAGCAGGCACTTATTATCCATCATTGTCTGTAAGTACAGCACAGGGTTGCTTCGACTCATTGATGAGCCTTACACCTGTAAAAATAGTGGCATCACCCCAGGCGCTTATATCGCAGTCTGCAAATGGATGCACACCTGTTACTGTAACATTCAATGGCTCGCTCGCGGTAGCAGATACTTCTTCAATGAACTGGAGTTGGAATTTTGGTAATAACAACACTTCGCTGGTAAGCAATCCTGCGCCGGTTGTATATAATACGGCAGGTACTTACGACGTGACTTTAATAGCAACTAACAGCAGCGGCTGTACGGATACTGTGATGAGCATGATAGAAGCATATGCTATACCTGTTGTGAGCGCAGGAAGAGATACTCTTATTTGCCAGGGGAGAGGAATTGGTTTAAATGCATCTGGTGCTGCTAACTATACATGGACGCCTGCTACGGGGTTAAGTTGTACAAACTGTCCAAATCCTGTTGCAACCCCGCCTGCGCATACAACATATCATGTGCAGGGTGTTACACAACATGGTTGTAGCAACACAGATTCTTTAAGGGTAGACGTTGTATATCCTTTCACCATGACAAACAGTGCACGGGACACATTGTGTGCAGGTGAATCAGCGACATTATCTGTTTCTGGTGCGGCGCGCTATGAATGGACACCTTCTACCGGGCTGAACAATACGACTTCGCAGGTTGTAATAGCAGCTCCGCTACAAACTACCAATTACCAGGTAATTGGGTTTGATAATAAAAATTGCTTTACAGATACTGCTTATATCCCGATTACGGTATATGATATCCCAACTGTGGAAGCTGGCCCGGATAAAACGATAAATATCGGCCAGCAAATAGACCTGGTACCTACTATATCTTCTGACGTAATAGATGCGGTATGGTCACCAACCGGTGGTGGTTTTAGAAATATATTCCCGGGAATAACAGTAAAACCAAGAGAAACTACCACTTATCACGTAAGAGTAAACAACCGCGGAGGTTGTATTGCTACGGATGCAATAACGGTGAACGTTATATGTAATGGAGCAAATGTATTTATTCCAAATACTTTTTCACCAAACGGTGATGGCTCGAATGATCTTTTCTATCCAAGAGGATCCGGTGTATTCAGCATAAAAACAGAAAAGGTATTCTCACGCTGGGGTGAGGTGGTTTTTGAAAAAAATAATTTCCAGGCAAATGATGTCAAGGCCGCATGGGATGGTACTTATAAAGGTAAAAAACTCAGCCCTGATGTATTTGTCTATGTAATAGAAATACTTTGCGACAACAACAGTGTACTTACTTTTAAAGGAAACATTGCACTGATAAAATAGTTTTAAACTCGCTTTTGTTTTATGAATGATACGGGGCTTGCATCTTTTTGCAGGCCCTGTTTTTAAAACAAAACCGGTAAGTATAAATTATAAAAAAATATGCGACGTAAATAATTAAAAAGGTGCCGTGGTCAATAATAAAACGGTCTATAAAAACGTTTATACTAGTGGTTTTATCCAAATAAATCCAATCCGCAACCATGAAAAAAACCATACTACAGCTCATTGTATTATTCCTTGTGTTTATTCAAAACGCAACATCGCAGGATATACATTTTTCGCAAATATTTGAAACACCTTTATTACGCAATCCTGCATTAGCCGGACTTTTTACAGGAGATGTAAGGATACAATCTGTTTACCGCAATCAATGGAACAGCGTTACTGTGCCATACCAGACTACTTCTATAAGCGGAGAATTTAAAAGAGGGGTTGGTAATAACGACGATTACATTACCATTGCAGGGCAGATCTTATATGATAAGGCAGGTACAATCGCACTCACTTCCACCCATATTTTGCCGGCTTTGAATTATCATAAATCGCTCGGGGCAGAAAAGAATACTTACCTCTCACTTGGTTTTATGGGGGGTTATGTTCAACGCAAAATTGACAGGAGTAAAATGACAACCAACAGCCAGTATGATGGAACGGGATATAACCCTGATCTTGCTGACGGTGAAAAACTAAATAAATCTTCCTATTCTTATTTTGATGGAAGTGTTGGAATGAGTTTTAATACACAAATAGGAGAAAACATAAATAATAATTTCTTCGCCGGGCTCGCTTATCATCATTTTACTAAATCGAAGAAAATAACATTTTACAGCGATGGCACAAGTGAAATGATGGCAAAATTTGTGGGGTCTGCCGGTTTAAGAATGAGTATGACGGACTATTCTTTTTTCACATTACAATCTGATTATTCAAAACAGGGCAAATACCAGGAAACTGTATTAGGAGCATTGTACTCCTGGAAACTTGATCAGACTGAAAATCCAAAATATACTTTACACGCCGGCGCATACCTGAGGTGGAAAGATGCATTGATACCAGTTGCAAAAGTGGAATGTCGTCCGATAGCCATCGCCGTTAGTTATGATGCAAACATATCACAGCTAAAAACAGGAAGTGATGGCCGTGGTGGATTTGAAGTATCATTAACCTTCCAAAAATACAGGAACTTCAATAGCAGCAGCGAAGCTGTAAGATGTCCTAAATTCTAAATCATCAATCCAATCAAAAGTCCTGCCTAACAAGTGAAGATTTTTGTTTTTATGGATTGTTTGGATAACAGAGGTCCTGCCGTTTGGTGGGGCCTTTCTGTTTTACACTTGAACATTGAGTATTGAATATTGAGTATTGAACATTTTAAAATGTTTAATAAAAGAATATTCAATACTCAATGTTCAAGTGAATGCATTATCATAATGATTAATACAATCATATCTTTACTAAAAAAATTCCAATGCCAGTTTCAATAGGTCAACAAGCTCCTGGTTTTTCACTTTATGATACCGAAAAAAATAAAGTAAGTCTCAGCGATTATTCGGTTAAAAAAAATGTGTTGCTATTATTTTTTCCGCTGGCCTTTACAAGCACCTGCACTAAAGAGCTTTGTTCTGTTAGAGATAATATAGCGATGTATAATAATGCAGCGGCTGAAGTATTGGGTATTTCCGTTGATTCTACCTATACACTTGCAAAATATAAACAGGAACAGCAGCTTAATTTTACACTTTTAAGCGATTTTAATAGGGAGGCATCCATTTCCTATGATACCATATATGAAACATTTGGAAAAATGGGCATGAAAGACGTAAGCAAAAGATCAGCTTTTATAATTGATAAGCAAGGAGTTATACAGTATACAGCCGTATTGGAAAATGCCAGTGAGGTTCCTGATTTTGACACAATAATGAGCGTTTTAAATCGTTTAAGTATATGAGTAACTCCCTGATTTGGCTAGTTTTATGAAAACTTTTTCATTTTACTATTAAAATTAGGGGGCAATTATAATTGGTAATTCAAAAGAATTTGCTACTTTTAAATTGTTGAAGAAATTTATTTACATACTAACACTTTTATTTGGAATAACTTTTACAACTTTTGGTCAGTCTAAAATAGCTCCCGATGCCGGGGGCCCTGCTGCAAAAATTATAAAGTTCTACCCAAATCCAGCCTCTTCTGTAATCAATTTTGATTTCCAGAGAGACTATGACAATTCCTATTCCTTAGTGATTTTTAACTTTATGGGAAAAAAAGTATATGAATTAAAAAACACTCCTTCACGCATCAATCTCAACCTCGAGGATTTTTATCGTGGCATCTATGTATTCCAGCTGAAAGATAAAAACGGACAAACACTCGAATCAGGTAAATTCCAGGTTGTAAAATAACCTCTCTCCCCCACTCTTTTTAAAGTAATGTCAATTTGACTGTAAAACTTCATTGGCAGAATGTTTGACTATTGTACCTTTGCAAACATTTTAAATAATACACAATACATGGAAGATAATACAGCATTAAACAATGATATGGCAATGGATATTAATGCAGACGCAGATATCCCGGGAAATACACATTTAAGTAACGCTGATTCTGACAGTTCAGTAGAAATTGAAAAGCTGGCTTCGGAATTACAGGAGCAAAAAGATAAATATCTTCGTCTTGTTGCTGAATTCGATAACTATAAACGCAGGACTGCAAAAGAAAGGATTGAGTTTGCTCAATCAGCGGGTAAAGAAATCATTTTTTCTTTGTTGGAAATACTGGATGATGCAGAAAGAGCCGAAAAACAATTGCAGTTAAGTGATGACAGCAAGGAGGTAAAGGAAGGTATCATGCTTGTGTTTAATAAACTCAGGAATATTTTACAGCAAAAAGGATTGTCGCCTATGCAAAGCATTCATAGTGATTTTGATGTTGAAAAGCATGAGGCTATTGCTGAAGTTGAAGTGATAAAAAAATGAAAGGTAAAGTGGTTGATGAAGTAGAAAAAGGCTATTACCTGAATGATAAAATCATCCGCTTTGCAAAAGTGGTTGTAGGAAAATAAATACAAATAAGAAATTGAGTATATGCAAAAAACAGTCTTCATTAAAACATGTTTCCAGGTTCTTAAATCTTCAAATTAATGAAAAGAGATTTTTACGAAATATTGGGTGTTTCTAAAACTGCTTCGCAGGATGAAATAAAAAAAGCTTATCGTAAAGTTGCCATGCAATTTCATCCCGACAGGAACCCGGGCGATAAAGCGGCAGAAGAAAAATTCAAAGAAGCTGCAGAAGCTTATGAAATACTCAGTGATGCTGATAAAAAAGCACAATATGATCGGTTTGGCCATCATGCATTTAGTGGCCAGGCAGCGGCGGTGGTTTTAATGGAGGTGGAATGAATATGGATGATATTTTCAGCCAGTTCGGAGATATTTTTGGTGAAGATGCTTTCGGAAGTTTTTTTGGTGGTGGCGGAAGAAGAAGTGCGGGTAGCCATGGGCGTGGTACGTCGCGGCAGCAATCTTCGTGTAAAGCTGAAGCTGAACTTTGAAGAAATTGCAAAAGGCGCCAATAAAACCATTAAGGTAAAAAAACATGTAAAGTGCAATACCTGCCACGGCAGCGGTGCTAAAGATAAGAACAGTGTACAAACATGCGGCACCTGCCATGGCAGTGGCCAGGTAAGACAGTGTACAGAATACTTTTCTAGGGCAAATGCAAACAGTTACAACCTGCCCTGGCTGTAATGGCGAAGGTACCACTATCACACATAAATGTACCGCACTGTAAAGGAGAAGGCAGTGTATACGGAGAAGAAACAGTAACAATAGATATTCCGGCAGGTGTACAGGAAGGAATGCAACTAAGTATTAACGGAAAAGGAAATGCAGGTGAAAGCGGCGGAACAGCAGGCGACCTGATCGTATTGATTGAAGAAGAATCACACCCGCAATTACAACGGGATGGATTGAATGTAGCTTTTGAATTGTATATTTCTTTTCCCGATGCCGTTTTTGGTACACAGATAGAAGTTCCCACTATTGATGGCAGAGCAAAAATAAAAATACCTCCAGGTACACAAAGCGGAAAAATTTTCAGGTTAAAAGGAAAAGGATTTCCGCATGTGAACAGTTATGAAAAAGGTGACCAACTGATCCATGTAAATATCTGGACACCGCAACATGTAACTCGCGAAGAAAAAACAATGCTGGAGAAAATGAACCGTAATCTGACAATTTTGAACCGAAGCCAGAGAAAAATGAAAAATCATTTTTTGATAAGGTGAGGGAAATGTTTAGTTAAGGGTAAAATGCAATTATCCTTAACTAGTTTTCTTCTTTTTTTTTCTTTTTATTATCATCGTATATCTTTTCAGCTTTTTCTATCAATTGTAACAAATTCATGTTGCAGATAAATTTTTTCGATCTGCGGCTGATTTTGCAAAATCATATGATAAACTCCCAATCTAGCGTCTTTAAGATATTTTGATTGTTTTAATTTTAAAGCAAACATGCTACCGCCGCTGCAAACTTTAAATCCTTATCAATTTTATCAATCCCTGCGAAATCGCCCTTAACATCGAATGATTAGTCTTTTAATTAGTTGTATCATTACAGTGTATTGTATTTCAATTCCAGTTTTGCAACTATCATCCTGTACAGAAGTATTCTTTAGTAAGCAGGTTTTGTTGCGTTGGCACTATTTCAAAAATAGCCAGTGTACTGTTACCACTTCCTATCTCCCCGCCTTCCAGGTCATTTGTACTATCAGTCACTGCTTCTTTTTTATTATCAAATCCAATAAGCCGGTATTGCTTTACCATGGAAGGATTGAATTGCACATTCATAAATACATCGTCTGCCACAGCAAAAAAAGTTTGAGTAAGTTCTTTCACCAGTACTTTTTCAGCTTCATTAATATCATCCAGGTAAGCATAATTGCCGTTTCCTTTTTTGGCCAGTGTTGCAATTTTGAATCTTTAAAATTTCCCATACCAACACCAAGGCAAGTTAGATAAACACCTGTTTGCCTTTGTTTGGTTATCAGTTCGTCTAATGCTTTTTCAGATTTTTCGCCAACATTGAAATCACCATCTGTAGCAAGAATAACCCGGTTATTTCCGCCCTTTATAAAGTACTTCTTGCGCAACCCTGTATGCCATCCTTATAGCGGATTCACCGGGTGTATCGCCGGCAGCAGTAAGTTCTTCAATAGATTTCATAATCTTTTCTTTTTCACTCCTGATGTAGGTTGCAGCCACTCTGCCAACTGACCACCATATGTAACAATAGATACCGTATCGATAGCCCGCAGATTTTTTACAAACATCTGGAATGCAGCTTTAAGTAAAGGCAGCCGGTTGGGCATATCCATACTTCCTGATACATCTATAAGAAAAACAAAATTGCCCGGCGGCACTTGTATCAAGGTTAAGCTTCTTTGCATTTATATTCAAAAAGAGTAATTGTTCGTCTATATCCCATGGGCAGGAAGTTAGCTGCGATTCAATCCTGAAAACATCTCCTTTTGCCGGCTCCCGGTAATGAAGATTGAAATAATTGATCATCTCTTCAATTCGCACAGCATCAGGTGGCACCGGACTTTGCATGATTAATAAACCGCCGCACATTACTGTAAGATGCCTTATTTACATTTAATGAAAAACCTGTATTGGGATAACCCACGGTATTTACAAATTCATTTTCCACCAGCTGAAAATAAGTTTCATCGCCTGTAAACCAATTGAATTTGGAAGTTTGCTTCAGATCTTTTGTAATAGAAATTAACTTAGGCCTGTTCTTGCTTACATTTGCGGCAGATATTTTTAAAACAATATTTTGCCATGATCATCTGATTTTACAGGGATTGTTTTTGTTTCATACCCATCGAGGCTTATCGTAAGTGTATCATATAATTTTTGCGTGGTGATACCAAAGCTTCCATATGGCGCCCCGGAATAATAAAATGCCTTTGCTGAGTGCAGGAAAATTTTTGCATTTTGAAAGGCCCTGGTTTTTTTCATCCTTTATTTCGCCACGAAGATAATATTGGCTAAATGCAGGTAATGCAATAATTGAAAGTAATCCGTATATGAGATAGTTTTCTCAAAGAATAACGATATTTATTTCTTGTGTCCCTGCCGCTCCTATTCCTCCCCAACCAACTTGTAAATCTCTTTAAGGTTTCGGCCCAGTCCATCATAATCAAGACCGAATCCCAATAGAAATTTATTGGGCACACTGAATCCAATATAATCAATTTTAACGGATGAACCAGTGCATCTGGTTTATGTAGTAAAGCTGCAATTTTTAAAGATGCAGGTTGCTGGTCTTTTAACTGGGGAAGAAATTCATTCAATGTTTTACCGGTATCCACAATATCTTCAATAATAACAACATGCCTGTCTTTCAATGATTCATCCAAGCCAATGGAAGTAATAACATGACCGGTACTACGTGTTCCTTTATACGAAGCAAGTTTAATAAAACATATTTCCGCATCAATTGTAAGTTCTTTAAAAAGATCGGAAGCAAACATAAAGGAGCCATTCAGGATCGCAATAAACAGGGGACGTTTACCTTCGTACTCCTTATTAATCTGCGCCCCCAGTCTTTTAACCTGTTCATCAATCTGGGTCACGGTTAAATATGGCTCAAATTGTCTACCATTTACCGTTATTACAGGCATAAAACTTTATTTAGAAATAATTAATTTTTGTCCGATCTGCAGGTCATCTGTTGTCAAATGATTCCACTCTCTTATTTCCTGCACAGTGACATCATATTTTTTCGAAATGGCATACAATCCTTCCTTTGCTTTCACAACATGGATCTTTACATTTTGATTAAGTGCCGTTTCTCTTTCAACTGCTACCGGTCTTAAATAAATTTTTGTACCAGGCTTTACAATAGCATCTTCCTCCAGGTTATTATATTTGAGCAACGAGGAAAGTTGTATTCCATTTGTTTGAGCAATACGGTTGATCGATTCTTCTTTGCCGGTAATCAAAAAATCACGATTGCCCTTGGTTGACTTTCTTTCGAGAAAAATCCATTCAGCTTCCTGGAGTAAACCATCTTCTTTTAAATCATTAAATTCCAAGAGCTTCGATAAGCCAATATTATACTCTGTAGCTATTGCTAATAGAGAAGTACCACTGTTAGCATAAATTGCTTTTAATCCATTGAACTGAGTTTTTCCGGCAGATATGTCAGGAGAGACAGGATCAGCACTAATGTTATCAGTTGTTATTGCCGTAATCTTTGAATCTTCTTTATCACTTACATATCTTGTTGCATCAAAAACCGGTACATCATTTAATCCCATCAGCGTATACTGTTGCAGGTTATATTCCTCGATGCTTTTAATCAAAATCTGTGGATAAGACGGATTGGTTGCGTAACCAGCTTTTTTTAACCCGTGGGCCCAGGCTTTATAATCGTTTGGTGGTAGTTTGAATAAAAAAGCATAGCGTTCGCTTCCCCTTAAAAAATTACTATGATCCCTGTAACTGTCTTCAGCATTATTATACTTCCTGAAACATTCTCCATTTGCATCATCATCATGTGAAACGCTTTCGCCATTCCAGCTGCTCTTGCATTTTATCCCAAAATGATTATTTGATTTTTTAACCAGGTCACTGTTACCACTTTCTGTTTCCAATATTCCCTGTGCCAGCGTAATGGATGCGGGAACACCCATGCGCTTCATCTCCCGGACAGCAACATCTTTGTACATATCGATATACTGCTCCACCGTAAGTGATTGCGCCGAAACTGCTGAACAAATAAGGAACAATAAGATAAAAAGAGATGCGCTTCGCATTATATATTAAAGTTTTCTAATTAGCATTAATCCATCTCTAACTGTAAGCATTAGTTGTTCCACCCTGCTGTCTGCTGCTATATGATCATTAAAAGCCTGGATCGCTATTGCATTTTTTCCTTTTATATCATCCTCAAGCACCTGCCCGTGGAATAATACATTATCAGCCAATATCCAGCCTCCTGTATTTAAAAAAGGCAAAGTTAGTTCGTAATATTCAATATAGTTCACTTTATCAGCGTCTATAAAGATCAGGTCCCAATCCTCTTTCAGGCCCGGAATGATATCCAAAGCATTTCCAATATGAAGTTTTATTTTATTTTCTGCCCCTGCCTTTTTAAAATAGCTGGTCGCAAAAGCCGCATCCTGCTCCCTCAATTCTATTGTATGAAGCATACCATGCTCTTTCAATCCCTTCGAAAGACATAACGCACTAAAGCCTGTAAAAGTGCCTATTTCCAGTATTTTCACGGGCTGAATCATCCTGCTCAGCATCTCAAGCAGTTTACCCTGCACATGGCCACTATGCATTTGCGCATGCTCATGCGAGGCCATTGTAATAGTTTCATTTTCTTTTAATATTTCATCCAGTGGGGACGAATATTTTTTTGAATAGATGTCTGCTTTGGGATTGATGATATCCATATGGTTTTTATAAAGCGGTTGTTTTTTTGGAAATTATTAACAAGCCGATAAACGTAAGTAGCCCATTTATCAAAAGTAATTCAGACCCAACCTGGAAATTTCCAAACAGTTTTCCCTGGAATTTATCGAGGAAAAAACAAATGAGTGGCGCACAAATACAAACAAATGGAGTGAGCTTATCATTCACCTGTTTTTTTGTGATGATACCAAAAGTAAATAAACCCAATAACGGCCCATAAGTATAGGCTGCTACTTTTAAAATCACCCCGATCATACTGGGGTCATTTACCTTATAAAAGATCATTACAAAGACCAGGAAAATAAAAGCTACAGTAAGGTGAACACGCTGCCTGATCTTTTTTCTTTTTGCTTCATCCCAGTCGGCTCTTCGCTGCATTCCCAATATATCTATACAAAAAGAAGAAGTGAGTGCAGTAATAGCACCATCGGCGCTTGGAAATAAAGCTGATATCAATGCAATGATGAATATGACTGAAACTATCGGAGGCATATGATTCAATGCCAGGTCTGGAAATAATTTATCACCTGTTGTTGTTACGCCCAGTTGCCCTGCATACAAATAAAGCAATCCTCCCAAAAAAAGAAAAAGCAGGATCACAAATGCCATTATGATAGAGAGCGTAAGAATATTCTTCTGCGAATCTCCCAAACGTTTTACAGAGATTGTTTTTTGCATCATCTCCTGGTCCATACCCGTCATTGTAATAGTGATGAATGCACCCGCCAGAATTTGTTTTATAAAAAAGAGCCTGCTACCCGGATCGGTGAAAAATATTTTAGAATAGCCTTTTTCTCCAAGCGTAGAGACCGCAGTCCCGAAATCCATGTTCAAGGCATGCAGTATATAAACAACACATACCACGAGACCTGTAAGCATAAAGGTTGTTTGAAGCGTATCAGTAAACACGATCGTTTTTACTCCTCCTTCATAAGTATAAATTAAGATCATTACAAGTATAATTAGCGTGGTTACCCAAAACGGAACACCTAAATCAGAGAGAATAGAATCCTGGAGGATTTTTACAACAAGGTATAAACGGGCTGTGGCACCCAACACCCGCGATAATATGAAAAAAGAAGCGCCTGTTTTATAAGAAGTAATTCCAAGTCTTGAATTTAAATAATTGTATATCGAAGTTAGATTTAAACGATAATACAATGGCAGCAATACATAAGCCACGGTAACATAGCCAATCAGATAGCCAAGTGTAATTTGAAAATAGGCAAAGGAATCTTTACCAACTCCGCCAGGCACACTTACAAAAGTTACTCCCGACAAAGAAGTGCCGATCATTCCAAATGCAACCAATATCCAATTTGAATTGCGGTTTCCTATAAAAAAGGATTCATTATTGGAATTGCGGCTGGTATACCATGCTACTACAAGCAATAAAATAAAATACCCAACTACAAAGGAAAGCAACACAAATGGCGACATGGGGGTTTCTTTAAGTAAAAATAAAATTGAAAATATAAAAAATCTTTGTGTCTTTGCTTTTAATTAAATATAAGTTTTATGGCAATATGCTCCGTCGCTGTTTTTTGTGGAAGTAAATCAGGCAATAATCCATTATTTGAAGCTCATACAAAACAACTCGGCTGTTTACTTGCAGAAAAAAATATAAGTGTGATATATGGTGGCGGAAATAAAGGTTTGATGGGCGCCATTGCCAATGCTACGCTGGAGAAAAAAGGTAAAGTAATTGGCATCATTCCTAAGATGTTATCTGACCTGGAACACCAACACGATGGATTAACCGAACTTACCATTGTTGACAGCATGCACGTACGTAAACAAATGCTTTATGAAAAATGCGATGCTGCCATTATTTTACCGGGTGGCTATGGCACCATGGATGAAGTATTTGAAATGCTTACCTGGAACCAGTTAAGTATTCATGATAAAAAAATATTCTTCATGAACTCAGGCGGATTTTATGATCACCTGATCGCTCATATACATAATATGCAAAACGAGGATTTTTTGTATGGACACCCGGATGAAAAAATGACGGTCCTTTTGGAACCGTCGGACTTATTAAAATATTTATAGAGTAAAGATAACCGCAGACACGAAGGCGCAGACAAAACTTTCCGTTTCTGCGCCTCCGCGGTAAATTTATTTTTTCCCCTGGAATAACGGAATTTGTATCCCTGCTTTAAGTATGGGTAAAAAACTTACAGCATATCCTCCATTTGCTGACTGTGTAATTTGAACATAGGGTGAATTCTTATTTTTCAATACATCAATTGAAAGAGAAATATAATAAAACATATCTCCCACATCTTCTCTTCCGCCGCAATACCCAATTCCTGCAAGCAGGCTGGTTGCATCAAATTTTACCTTATCATCGGGTCCTCCATCGCCATAAATATATTTTTGTGAAATAAAATTCTGCTCCAGTTGTGCCTGAACAAATAAAAATTTTATCGGGTAAGCCCTTGCAAAAAGAAAGGGGGCGATATCAGTTTGACGTATTTTTCTACCCGTTGCATACACCTCGTATCCATCATCATACACTTCTCTTGCAGCAACATAAGTAAATCCGAAACCAATACCTGCATCAAACCATTTATTGAAGCTATAGCCTAATACCGGGCTTAATCCTATCCCAAAATTGTAATTTGACAGTGACAGGTTAACGCCACCTCCCGTAAAAAGGTGATCTTTTTGAAAGCCGGCACCTTTTTCTTCTTTGTCTTCGTGCGGCTTCACTTCGGTGTATTGCGCATAACTGTTTAAACCAATAAAAGAAATCAACATTACCAGAATTGTTTTTTTCATTATACAGATTTTAAAAATCAAAAATTTTACCGCTGTTTAAAATATTATTTGGATCAAATGTTTTCTTTATCCCTCTCATCAGTTCAAGACTTGCATTTTCAAAAACGATATCCATGTATTCTTTTTGGATAAGCCCGATACCATGTTCTCCGCTAATGGTGCCACCAAGCGTTTTTACGAGGCGGAACAAGGCTTTTAACGCCGGTATTACTTCCGGGTTATTGAGACTAAAAATACTTCCTTCTTTTTTTATACGAATATGCAGGTTTCCGTCGCCTGCATGACCATAGCATACTACTTCAAAATCAAATTCTTTCCCGAGCTGCTTCACTCCTTTTATGAGTGCAGGTAATTCAGCTCTTGGCACTACAGTATCTTCTTCAATTGTATAGCCCGCAAGTTTTACTGCTTCAGCTACCCTGCGCCTTAGTTTCCATAATTCTGCCTTTTGTTGCGCATCATCGGCAAAAAACAACTCACCACAATCATACTCCGCAAGCAAAGCAGCGATGGCTTCCATTTCAGTCATCAGTGTTTCCGAATGATTACCATCCAACTCAATGATAAGATGTGCAGCCATATCATCACTAACGGGGACCACTGTACTATCTACAAACCTGCTTACAATCTTAAGTGCATCGATCTCTACCAATTCCAGCGCACTGGGTGTAAAACCCGCCCTGAAAATTGCACTTACAGCTGCACCGGCTTTTTGTAAATCATTAAAAGGCACCAGCATCAGCAGGTCGTATTTTGGTAAAGGCAATAGTTTTAATACAATTTTTGTAACAAGTCCCAAAGTGCCTTCACTTCCAACAATCAATTGAGTAAGATTGTAACCTGTTGAATTTTTTAAAACATTGGCGCCCGTCCATATAATTTCACCATTTGGTAAAACAACTTCAAGGTTAAGCACGTAATCCTTTACCACTCCATACTTAACAGCTTTTGGCCCCCCACTATTTTCAGCAATATTGCCGCCAATAAAACAACTTCCGCGACTGCTCGGATCCGGCGGATAAAACAATCCTTTTTCTTTTACTGCATTCTGTAAAACTTCTGTAATAACACCTGGCTCAGTGATTACCTGGAGGTTTCGTTCATCAATTTCCAGGATGGAATTCATTCGCTCAAAAGAAATCAATACACCACCCTTATGTGGTAATGCACCGCCACTTAAACCTGTTCCGGCACCACGGGGTGTTACGGGAATTTTATTCGCATTGCAGATCTTCATAATAGCACTGATCTCTTCCGCAGTCCTGGGCTTGATAACGATATCGGGTAAAAAATACAGGTTTTCTGTTTCATCGCGGGCGTACTTATCCATACTTTCTGCATCTGTAAAAACAAATGCATCGCCTGTGATTTTTTTAAATGATGAAAGATATGTGTGATATGAATTGATCTCTTCTGCCCTAACCGCCATGTAATTTTATTTGTGTAAAAATCGTGAAAAATGATGAGCCGGTGAAATACACGAATTTAAAAATTAAAGCTGGGGCACATGGATTGCCTGTCCTGGGTATTCCTGTAAAACCCTCTTTTAACGAGGCTGAATTCCAAAGCACCACGTGAATGATTAAAATCTTTCAGTGAAGAAACAGTGATATCATAGCTAAAAGTAAAACGAACATTACTCAGTTCAAATCCAAGCATAGGTATGATTGCATCACCGCTCCTGTAATATACTCCTGCGATGAGCTGGGTTTCACCATACTCACTTAAGTTATAATTCATGTTTATGCCGCCAACAAGTTCAGAAGCCTTTGCCTGTTTTGTATAATAAATATTAGGGTTGATGATCACCCTGGGATCCACTTTCAGTAGCGCATTGATAAAGGCGATCTGGCGCATTGGGATTACGGCATTGCCATAATTTGATTTGTCTCCAAAAAAAGTTTCCTTTGGTTTATTTATATGGTGCAATGAATAACCCGCATTCACGTACACATCTTCATTGGGAAAATATGCATAGTTCAGTCCAACCTGCGCATCAAAATAACTTACACTGGTATTGGAAAGCGATACTTTTGTAGGCACACGCGTATCAAAGAAACCAAGGTTTTCATCAAACTGGTCGGGGAACTTAAGCGTTGACTGATCGATGCGTTTATTTGCCCAACCTAAATTAAACCCTGCACTTAAAAGACTGCTGCTGGCAAGCATCTGGTGATAGGCAAGTGAACCATATATTTTTGTTGAACGAAGACTTCCACTTCCCGCTTTATCAGCAAGTACCACGGCACCAACACCCAACCATCCATTTTCCAGTTGATCCCTTAAGATCTGTGCATCACCAAAAAAAGTCATCGTTTGATAAGGTACCGCCATTATACTGCTGTATTGATTACGGTATTGTACACCTATCCTGTAATCTGCGTCAGGAATAAATCCTGCGTTTGCGGGGTTGGTTGTTAATGGTGAGTTGAAAAACTGTGAAAAATGAAGATCCTGTGCATGGAGAAAAGATACAGGCAAAAAAAGTAAGGCCCATATGATAAAAATCCATCTTTTTTTATATACCCCGCCTGTTGCTGCGTCACGCTTTTTTACTATCATGATTCTGCCCCCTCTGAATTTTATTATTAGTGTTGTTAATAGGTTATCTTATTAAAGTAATATCTCCTGTCTTTCTTAGCTTTTTCCCGTCTGTAAAAATTACATCCAGCGTATACGCATAAACGTCCATTGGCTGTAATTTACCTTTGTAAGTTCCATCCCAATACGATTTCCTGCTGTTAGTATGGTAAATCATTTGCCCCCACCTGTTGTATATCTTCCAATCCATTTTACCAATACCATATCCCCTTACCATGACATAGCCATTTTCACCAAATTTTCCGGGTGTAAATGCATTGGGCACATCCAGTAAAGGATCTACAATTGCGTTTACCGTCACGGTAACCGAGGATGCACAATTATTCTGTGTATATGCTGTTAAGGTAACAGTAAAATTACCTGTTGAATTAAATTGATGTTTTGGATTCACTTCTGTAGAAGTTTCTCCTTCTTCGCCGAAATCCCAGAGGTAACGCACAGCTCCTGTAGAGAGATTGGTGAACTGAGTCGGCGTATTACTTTGTGGCGGATTAGGAGCCCATGTAAAAGCTGCCACAGGTTTTGGAAGTACTGTTATATTGAAATACGCTGAAGTATCAATTTTATTACATGTATTTGTATCCCTTACTATTAACTGTACCGGGTAAACGCCGGGATTTGCATATAAATGCGTGGGATTTGCGATGGTAGAATCAGTTGAGAATGTACCATCTCCAAATGACCAGAAGAAATCTGTTCCCGCCTCACCTCCTGTAAACAGAAAGTTGGCATTATACGGCGCACAACCAAGCTGCGGCGTTTGAAAAGCCGCTACCACAAGGGGAAAGACCCTCAAATCACGTTCAAGCACCACCGGCGCATTGCAGAAACCTGTATCATTTAATGTTAATGTAATATGATATACACCAGGGCTTGGAAAAGTATGCCGTGGATTCAGATCTGTTACCACCGGTGATCCATCTCCAAAATCCCAGGTAAACATATATGGCTGAAAAGCGGGTGTTGGGAACGTAGCTGTTGAAAGGTTGTTGAATGTATAAGTAGTACTTGTACAAGGCGTATCTTTTATTGCATTGAAATTAAGTGCGGCCCTGTTGTTACCCACTCTTATATTGATATATGCAGTATCTCTCACATTACAGGTACTTGGATCCTCCGAAATCAGCATTACCTGATAAATGCCAACATCATTATAAATATGCGACACATCTCCACCGGTAACCGTATCCCTTACACCATCCCCGAAATCCCAGTAATAGGTGAGACCTAACAGTAACGTATCCCTGAAGATTACATTTAAGGGTGCACAACCCATTGTATCATATTTCACCCCATCGATCTCTGGTTGCAAACCTGCTCCTACTCCTGCAAAGTCCATCTTGATCTTCAATGCTGCTTCATTGCAGTTGCCGCTTTCACGTCTCCTTGACCATGCACTCGGTGTAGTAGGCAGCATAATATTATCGTTGCCTGAACAGCCACAAACTGCCTGGTAGATCACACCATTATCATCAAACCTGCTTGTTCCGCCATCTACGTGATCACCTAATTCTCCATGCTGGCCGAAATGCGATCCGAATAGCATTGATGCGGCATTTTTTTTCAGTACAAAAAAATAAAAGTCTGCGCCATCCGGACCAGGTATACCCGTTAATGCATTAACTTCAGGAAGGCCGGTTGTATTTCCATCATTATAATCATATGCGTTATTCAATCCACCACCCCATCCTGAAACATATACGTTTTCACATCGGTCTACAAGAAATGCAATGGGTGAAATATTAGGCTCGCTTCCGCCTGTTCCGAAGCAGGTTGAATAAATGTATGCAGACAGGTTTGGTTCCAATTTGGCAATAAATTGTCCCCCGTCGCCACCATTACTGTAGATTGCATTGATGATAGTCCAACCAGAATAAGGCGGTGGGGAATCAGGAGGAGTAAAAGGATCTCTTCCCGTTGTGCCCATTATATAAGGCACTCCATGCCTGTCAAGCTTGAGTCCGAAAACAATGTCTGCCCCATCTGTACCAATATAAGTTGTTTTTACAATTGCGTCTCCCTGTATTTCAGCAACAAAACCGTCTGCTTCGCCGCCCTTGTAATTGCCATTAATTACATTGTTTCTGTCACCCGGTAAATTGTTGCTGGTTGTACCACCTGCAATATAAAATATGCCATTAGCCGGGTTGAGGGCTGCAACAAAACAACCGTCTTTTCCTGAACCGCCAAAATAACTTCCATAAGAGTAAACAGAAAAATTACTGTTGAATTTTAATACGATACCGTCTTGTCCGCCACCGCCATATCCACTGCTTCCATTCAATGAATTTCCTCTCACCGGGAAATTACCGGATTGTGTACACCCAACTACAATTACATTGTTTCCATTATCAAGAATTACTTCGCTACGCGAATCATCTCCATAATTTCTGCGAATCGTCTTTGCCCCCTGGTTACGGTATTTGGGTTCAATGTTCACGCCATCATCGCTATCGCCGCCGATTCTTACTGAGCCCAATAGTGCATTTCCTGCAGCGTTGATTTTAGTTATTATTATGTCATAATCCACGTATGTACCGTTGCTCACGGTTCCATTTCCAATTGCAGGAACGGTAACAGGAAAATTAGTTGAGTTGCTGCGCCCGGTAATAATAAGATTGCCTGCAGCATCGGAGATCATACTATGTGGCTGTTCATTCCTGCTTCCTCCAAGGTATGTTGCGTACACCCTGTTGGATCCATTGGATGAAAATTTAAAAATAGCGATATCATAACCATCCCAATGATCCTCGAATATTCCCCCGCCGTGCGTTGTCTGGAGTGCCCCTGGTGAAACCGGAAAATCCGCATCTACAAAAGAAATTCCTCCTGCAAATAAACTTCCGTCGGGAGCCGGTGTTGCTGTAAAGCCCCAGTTTTCGGCCCTGCTGCCGGTATAGGATGAAAAGATAAGTATGGGATCAATGATCAATGTTTCATTTGGATCATATTTCCTGACGTCAAATCTTACAACATTGTTTTTTAAAACGTACCTGCAATCTACTTCCTGTTGTCCTTTTGGAAGTTTCTGGTAACTGTAAGGAGATAATTCTTTTATTTCTGCAACTGATGTTTTAATTATGAGCTGTTTGTCTTTTAATGATAGTTCAGGTCCATCGTATTGCATGGCAATTTCAGAGGGATTGCCCCCGGGATGTACAATAAAATCATACTTCATATTGGTGCCATCACTATAATAGCGAACATCAATATTTGGATAAACATTCCTGTAAGTGATTGCCTGGAATATTTTGCAATTGCCGGCCCATTTTGACGGATCATTGCCGAGGAAATAATTATTGTAAGAAGCGAGTGCTTTTTCCGGTTCCGATTTAATTTCTTCAGCGCTTCCCAGGAACTTAACTTTATAAACAAATGAATGCACAGTAATGGACGAACTCATTAATCCATGTCCCCATTTACTTAATGCAGCAAGGTCATCTACATTGTTTAATTTGACTGTAAACCCTTTCTTTTCAAGAAAAAAATTGCCCGAGCTAAATTCGCCCTTGTAAAGAACACGCTTGTCCCATTGCCCTTTGTTTTCTACAAATTCTATTTGGGCTTTTAAGGGTTTCCAGATAAAAAAAGTTGAGAAAAAGACCAGTAAGGCTGTTGATATATTTTTCGTTCTAATCAATCGGTTAACTTTTTTACAATTTACTCATTATAAACGATAAAATCCTCTTGTTTGTTTCGCCGGATGGGGTGTAATTCTTGCTTTAACTAATCTTTAAAAGGTCAGGCAATTTTACTCCAAACGGTTTTTCCTTTTTGCTGTTGAAAGTGATTCCTAAGGGGCAAATTTTCTGCCAGCGTAAGCTCGGGGTCTTGCATAATTATTTGTTCTACTGCCACCCGGGCTGCATCCAGCATCGGCTTATCATGGATAATACTGGCAAGTTTAAAATTTAATACACCGCTCTGTTTTGTTCCCTCCATTTCTCCCGGACCACGTATTTCCAGGTCTTTTTCGGCGATCTTAAATCCATCGTTCGTATTAACCATTATTTTAAGGCGTTCCCTTGCATCCCTTGATAATTTCTGACCTGTCAAAAGCACGCAAAAGCTTTGGTCCGCTCCTCTTCCTACCCTTCCCCTCAACTGGTGTAATTGCGAAAGCCCGAATTTCTCTGCACTTTCAATCACCATTACTGTTGCATTAGGTACATTCACCCCCACTTCAATTACTGTGGTGCCTACCAGTATTTGAGTATCTCCTGAAACAAATCGCTGCATGTTTGCATCTTTTAATTCTGCAGTTTGTTTTCCATGCACCATACTTATCCAATATTTAGGTTCGGGAAAAAAAGATTTTACTTCTTCAAACCCCTTCATCAGATTTTCATAATCCAGTTTACTGCTTTCTTCAATAAGCGGGTAAATCACATAAGCCTGTCGCCCCTCGGCAACCTGCTCTTTAATAAAATCCATCACCTGTGGCCTTGCGGTTTCATTACGATGAACAGTAGTAACGGGTTTTCGGCCGGGAGGCAATTCATCGATCACACTGTAATCAAGATCACCATAAGCTGTAAGGGCAAGTGTGCGTGGTATAGGGGTAGCAGTCATTACCAGTATATGTGGGGGAATGCTGTTTTTTTTCCATAACCTGGCACGCTGCGCCACACCAAACTTATGTTGCTCATCCACTACTGCAAAGCCAAGATCTTTAAAGATGACCTTATCTTCAATGATTGCATGCGTGCCGATTAAAATATTCAAAGAACCATCCTCGCTGTTTTTAAGAATACGCTTTTTTTCCCTGGCGGTTGTTGAACCTGTCAAAATATCGATGCTAACAGGTATATCTTTAACTAAATCTTTAATATTATTAAAATGTTGTTGCGCCAGGATCTCGGTGGGCGCCATTAATACTGCCTGGAAACCATTATCAGCCGCGATCAGCATACTTAATAATGCAACCATTGTTTTGCCGCTGCCTACATCGCCCTGTAAGAGACGGTTCATTTGATGACCGCTACCCGTATCTTTTCGAATCTCTTTTAAAACTTTTTTCTGGGCTCCTGTTAACTGGAATGGAAGATGATGTTCATAAAAATCATTGAACAGTGCTCCTACTTTTTCAAACAGTAATCCTTTACTGAAACGTTGCCGGTTTATTTTTATCAATTGTATGCTGAATTGCGCAAAGAAAAATTCCTCAAATTTTAATCGCCTCAATGCATGTTGGTAATGAAGATCGGATGCAGGAAAATGAATATGCCTGTATGCCTCAAACCTGCTGATGAATTTATATTGTTTGATGATGGTTGCGGGCAGATTTTCAGGAAGATCTTTTTCAGAAATTTTCTGTAACAGTTCCCAGCTGAATTTCCCGATCGCTCTGCCGGTAATACCTTTTGCTTTTAATTTTTCTGTTGAAGAATAAACAGGTTCGAGATAGCTTTTTCCATCGGCTTTTTGTGGAGAATAATTTTCGAGTTCGGGATGGGCTACCTGCGGCTTTCCTAAATAAAAACCGAGCCTGCCAAATACGAGATATTGTTTACCCACCTCCAGTATTTTCTGTACCCAGCTAATTCCCTGGAACCATACCAATTCTATTATCCCCGTATCATCTTTCAAATGAGCAACGAGGCGTTTGGCTCTTTTCTCACCAATCAGTTCCATATCTATTAATATTCCCGCTACCTGCGTATATTCTGTGCCGTAAGACAAGGATGATATCTTATCTACATTTGTTTTATCAATATGCCTGTATGGATAAAAATCAAGAAGGTCCCTGAAGCTGAAAATATTCAGTTCTTTTCGCAACAAATCGCCCCGCAATGCCGAAACGCCGGTAAGGTATTCAATGGGACTTGATAGTATATTCGGAGTAGCGCTGATAAAAAATGCTTTGTACAAATATATTGGCTAAAACCACAAAAGCAGGTGATTTAATAACAGGAATTCCTGTATAAATTCACGAATATTTATTGATTTTTACGTGAAGTGTTTGGTTTAAAAAACTTCTTTTTGCCCCCGGAGCCTCTTCCATATTGCTTTCCCCCGGAGCCTGGATTATAGGCGGGTGTTTCGCCCAGCTCTGCCGGTACAATGGCTTTAGGTACTTCTTTTCCTAACAATTTTTCAATACTCATTAATTTTCTTTGCTCTCTCTCACTTACCAATGTATAAGCAGTACCATCCGCTTCTGCCCGGGCAGTACGGCCAATGCGATGAACATAGTCTTCACCATCATGCGGCACATCAAAATTTATAACCAGGTCGATATTGTCGATATCGATCCCCCTGCTTAAAATATCTGTTGCAACTAAAACAGGTAAACGGCGGCTTTTGAACTGCATCAATACGTCTTCCCGCTTGTCCTGGTCCAGGTCACTGTGAATTTCATCTGCATTCAGTTTTTTTCGTTTAAGCTCCCGGGTAAGTTGTTTCACACTGAGCTTACTGCTGCAAAAAATTAAAACACTTTTGAAATTCTTACCGTTCAGTAAATGTAATACCAGCGGAATTTTCTGTGGTTCGTATACAATGAAAGCCTCCTGTATTATTTTTTCAGGAGGTTTGCTGATAGATATATTCACTTCTTCCGGATGATGTAAGATCTTTCTTGCCAATTCTCTTATTTTCTGGGGCATGGTTGCAGAGAACAACAGGTTTTGTCTTTTTGCGGGCAGGTGTTTTATGATAAACATAATATCGTCAAAAAATCCCATATCAAGCATTCGGTCTGCTTCATCCAGTACCAGGTATTTCAATCCGTCCAGTTTTACATAACCCATCTTAATATGCGCCATCATTTTGCCTGGTGTGCAAACCACGATATCAGCACCTGTGCTCAATGCTTTTTTTTCCTGTACAAAAGCATTTCCGTCACCTCCGCCATAAACAGCGATAGAACTTACGCCGGCAAAATAAGAAAGTCCCTCAAGGTGTTGTGCGATTTGTATTGCCAGTTCACGCGTTGGAACAATTACAAGTGCATTGATAGTATGCTGGTCGTGCGAGGAAGTAATGATCTTATTGATAAGCGGAAGTAAAAAAGCCGCAGTTTTGCCGGTGCCTGTTTGTGCCGATGCGATAATATCCTTTCCTGAAAGTATATGTGGAATTACCTGTTGCTGAACCGGGGTGGCTTCTTCGTAACCTGAGGCATCAATGCCTTCCATCAGCCGGCTGTCAAATCCAAAATTTGTAAAATTCAAGGGTTTTTTATTTAGGTGAAGATACTACATTCACCTTTAACCGCCGACAGGGTCTACAACCGCTGCCGGGGTTTTGTTTTACTTAACTTGCATACAAATAAAGCAGATGATAAAAGTTGGCGAATACAACCAGTTAAAAGTATTGCGTTCGGTTGATTTTGGGCTTTACCTCGACGATGGTAATGAGGGCATTTTATTGCCAAAAAGATTTGTTCCAACAGGCGCTAAAGAAGGAGATGAATTAAGTGTATTTATTTATCACGACGGAGAAGACAGGCTTATTGCTACTACCCAACAACCAAAAGGCGTATTGGGAGATATTGTAAAATTGAAAGTAATCAGCACAACGCCACAAGGGGCTTTTTTAGACTGGGGATTAATGAAAGATATTTTTGTTCCCAGGTCGAAACAACAACAGGTTATGATCCCAAATGGAGAATACCTTGTAAAGATCTACCTGGATGAGCAAACAGGACGTATAGCCGCTACTGAAAAAATCGAATCTTTTTTAAGTAACGATCAACTAACAGTAAAAGAACTGGAAGTAGTAGACCTTATTGTTTATCGCAGAACTGATATTGGTTATGTTGTTATCATCAATAACAAACATACCGGCGTATTACATCACAACGAAATTTACCGGAACATCGGTGTAGGTGATCAGTTTAAAGGTTTCATAAAAAAAATATACCCGGCCGATAACAAGATTGATGTGGCCGCAGGTAAACCAGGTTATAACCGGGTAGAAGATGAATCGGAGAAAATTTTACGTTTGCTAAAAGAAAATAATGGCTATTTACCTTATTACGATAAAAGCGACCCCGAAGAAATTTATAGTTTCTTTGGAATGAGCAAGAAGACGTTTAAGATGACCGTCGGGAATTTATATAGACAGAAAATTATCAGCCTGGAGAAAACGGGAATTAAATTAATTTGATGTTTTGGAAATTTGATGATTTGATAATGTGTTCTAAGATCATTAAAGAGACAAACATCGGCACATTTCCAAATTATCAAATCATCAAATCGTTTTATGGGCCGCATCAAACTAGACCTTCACGACATTTACAATAACAGTGCTGCTATCGATCGGGCACTTCTGAAAGCTTTTGAAGATGCGATTGATAAAAGAATAAAAGAAGTAGAAATAATTCCGGGCAAAGGAAGCGGGCAATTAAGAAAAAAAGTAGAGCGCTTTTTGCAATTACCACATATCAAGCCGCTGTATCATCGTATTGAGAATGACAGTAAGAACTTCGGGAGACTGTTTGTTTATTTTAAGTTTTAGCTACTAAACACTGGATGTATAATTTATGATGTAAGACCTAAGATTTGTTCTAATGCAAATCCTTTATTTTATAACCATTTATTACACATCATACATCTTACATCATAAATCTTACATTATAAATAAATGTAGTATCTTTAAAAGCCGCCGACAATCCCTAATCCAACAAAAATGGCCCAATCATACTGCTTGCGTTTATTGTTGATCTCTTCACTGCTTTGTATCTTTTCGTTGAAGTCAGTTTCATTGAATTATTACTGGGTAGGCAATTCAGGAAAATGGACTGAGCTTAGCCATTGGGCCACGTCTCCAGGAGGCAGTACGCTGCATACCCAGATCCCAACAGCATTGGATGATGTATTTTTTGACGGCAATTCCTTTACCATTCCGGGCCAGTCTGTAGATTTTGATGCACTTACCATACTCGCACATAATATAAACTGGACAGGTGCAACCAATACACCTGCATTGATCAGCACCACGCCAAACAGCGTTTTAAGAATATATGGTTCGCTCACTTTGGTGCCGGGCATGGCAATGAATTTCCCAGGACCAGTTTATTTTGAAGCAACCACCACAGGCCAAACCATTCTATCTGCCGGCAAAGTTTTTGCAAATGATGTGTTATTTAATGGCATTGGTGGAGAATGGACATTACAGGATGCTATTGCATCAGGTAAAATAATATTGAATGCAGGTGTATTGAACACAAATAATAAAACCGTAACCACTCCGCAGTTTTGGTCAATATCAAACACAACAAGGATATTAAATATGGGTTCTTCTGTTTTTAATCTTACAGGTGGGACTGCATGGAGGATAGAAAACGCAGGTTGCACTATTAATTGCGGAACATCTGTAATTAATTTAAGTGCTACAACCGCCTCATTCCTTGGTAATACAACAGGAACTGATACTTACTACGACCTTAATTTCACCGGTTTTTCAGGAGGCATCATCACGGGTGCCAGTAATTTTCACGATGTTATTTTCATGGGCAGGGGTGATATTTATAATACAGGCAGCTTTCACAACGTAACTATCCAGGGAGGCGGGGCGCTTGTAGGAAACAATAGTTACAATGACCTGAATTTTACTGCGGGTTTTCTTTACCTGCTTGGGTACGGTACCGTGCAAACAATCAACGGAACGTTTACTGCAATTGGCACTTGTAGCTCCCCGGTTATCATCAACAGTAACCTGCCCGGTTATATATCAACAATCAGTCATCCGCCTGCAACCGTAAACGTTAGTTTTGCAATTCTCCGGGATGTACAGGCTACAGGCGGTGCAAATTTTTTAGCCAACAATTCTACCGATCTCGGTAATAATACAGGATGGACCTTTGTTCCTGCTCCTGTTCAGAACTTATATTGGATAGGCAACAGTGGTAATTGGAATGATGGCAATCACTGGTCGCATACCAGTGGCGGTCCGCCTTCAGGTTGTGCGCCCACCCCTTCAGACAATGTATTTTTTGATGCAAATTCTTTTTCTGCTACTGCACAAACTGTTTTGATCAATGTTTTGTCGGCCAGTTGCAGGAATATGGACTGGACGGGCGTGACAAATAACCCAACACTGGGATCTGTATCAATATCCAACAGGCTGAATATATATGGCTCTCTGAAATTTGTTCCCGGTATGAACCTGGCATTTGAAGGAAAGGTGAATTTTGAAGCAACCACACCTGGTCAAACCATTACTACAGGCACCAAAGTTTTTAAGAATGAAACAAGATTCAATGGTGGCGGCGGTGAATGGACTTTACAGGATACTTTCAATTCTGATACTTCTATCATACACATTCACGGGACGATCAATACAAATAATCAAACAGTAAATGCATCTGATTTTACTTCGAGCAACTACTTTCCCAGGGTGTTGAACCTGGGGTCTTCTATATTGAACATGCACGGGATACAGGCATGGATACTGGGTGGTGCCAACCTTAACTTTAACAGCGGAACATCTGTAATTAATTTAACGAACAGAACTGCTGCATTAAGGAACAATACCCAGGACGTGATGATCTATCACAATGTGAATTTTACAGGATACGTAAATGGTTCGATTATCGGCTCCGCTTATTTTCACGATGTTGCCTTTTCAGCAAAGGGAAATATTTACGATAGCTGCAGGTTTCATACTGCAACTTTTTTTGGAGATGGAGAAATGGCATCTGATAACGTTTACGATTACCTAAATTTCAGTGCTGGTTATACATATCGCCTTCCAATGTTTCACACCCAAACAATCAATAGCACATTCAATGCAGCAGGAACCTGCGGAGCGTTTATTACTATCAGCAGTACCATGATTGATAGCACTGCTTTTATTAAACAGCTTTCGGGACAAGTAAATGTTGCCAATACAGTGATGCGTGATATACATCCTGTTGGGTCTGCAAGCTATATTGCTTCCGGCTCGATAGACTTAGGTAACAATACAGGATGGACATTTTCTAACATACCCACAGCACATAACTTATATTGGATCGGCAATGGGGGCAATTGGAGTGATGGCAATCACTGGTCGCTTACCAGTGGCGGTCCACCTTCAGGCTGTGCGCCTACATTGCTGGACAATGTTTTTTTTGATGCAAATTCTTTTTCAGTCAACGGTCAGCGTGTTGCAATAAATGTAACAACAGCCTATTGCAGAAATATGGATTGGACAGGTTCGCTCCATGGCCCCATTTTAGATACTGCTACTGACTTTCATGTTTTAAAAATTTATGGATCACTAAGGTTTGTATCATTGATGCAATTGAAGTTCAAGGGCAAAGTACATTTTGAAGCATCAACTGCGGGGCAAACCATTACCTCAGCTGCCCGGCCCTTTTTAAACGATATAGAGTTTAATGGTGTTGGGGGCGAATGGACACTGCTCGACAAATTAGATGCGGGTCTTAGTATATGGCTGAATAATGGCACGCTCAATACAAATAGCCAGGATGTGAAAATTGGTGGCGGCCTGTATTCTTTATTGAATACAACAAGAGCGTTGAATATGGGTTCTTCCGTTTTTGATATTGATGGGGGGCTTGCGTGGTTGATAGACAAACCTGGTATTACTATTAATTGTGGGACTTCAGTGATCAATTGTAACAACATTTTCGGTGCGCAATTCGGCGGCAACTCCGGATCGTTTAGCACTACTTACTACGATTTAAATTTTGCTACGAAAGGCTCGCTCGCCGGCACATGCAATTTTCATAATGTTCTTTTTGGTGATACGTCAAGTATCTTTCATTCGTGCAATTTTAATAAAGCAGATTTTCTTAAGGTCGGCAACATTTTTTCAGATAACTCATTTGATACTTTGAATTTCACTGCCGGTTATAGTTACACGCTTTCTAAGAATCACACGCAAACTATTAATGAAACACTCAACGCATCCGGTGCCTGCGGATCATTAATTACTATTACCAGCGACATGCCCGACAGTACGACTACTATAAGTCACCCTCCCGGAGCTGTTAACATTTCTGACGTAATACTGAAAGATGTACACGCTACCGGTGGCGCAATTTTTACTGCAAACAATTGCCTCGATCTGGGCAACAATACCGGCTGGACGATCAATGCAGTGATTAATCCCGATCTATATTGGATAGGCAACAATGGCAATTGGGATGATGGCAATCACTGGTCGTTTACCAGCGGAGGCACTCCTTCAGGATGTACACCTTCTGTTTTAAATAATGTAATTTTTGATGCAAACTCTTTTTCTACAGGGGGACAGGTTGTATCGGTAAATGTATTGATGGCTTATTGCAGGGATATGAACTGGACCGGTGTAACCAATACACCTGCTTTCGCATCCACCCAAAATACTAACCAATTGAAAATATACGGTTCATTAACATTCGATCCCAATATGATCATGGGCCTTGCGGGTAAAGTAAATTTTGAAGCAATTACTCCTGGTAAAACGATCACTATGAACGGCAACACATTTGCAAATGATGTTGCGTTCAACGGTTCCGGGGAATGGATATTGCAAGATGTTTTTGTTGCAAGGAATATTTACCTCAACAAGGGCACGCTCAATACCAATGACAAAAATGTTTCTGCCAACAGCTTTTTTTCATTAACGAATGCCACAAGCACCCTGAATATGGGCTCATCTGTTTTTAATCTTTCGGCAGATAGTGCATGGAAGGTTATAAACACCGGCCTTACTATTAACAGCGGAACCTCTGTTATAAATTGCATAAGTCCATCTGCCAATTTCCGTGACAACAGTATTCCGGTTCATACTTACTACGATGTGAATTTTACAGGCACTGTCAAAAACAGTATTTCCGGTACAAGTAATTTTCACAATGTGAATTTTGCAGGCAAAGGATACATATACCAGCCAAATACTTTCCACGATGTTTTTTTTAACGGTGACGGACAGGTGGAGAGCAGTAATGTGTTTCATGACCTTAATCTTACTTCCACACACACATATATACTTTGGGAAAGTTCTACGCAAACTGTAAACAACCGCTGGCTGATACAGGGAAGTTGTACAGAATATATTTTACTTCAAACCAATAACGCAGGTTTCTTTGCTACTGTAAGTTGTGCTACCGATACAGTATTCGGTCACAATATTCACCTGCGGGATATTCACGGTACAGGCGCTGCAGATTTTATGGCTTATAATTCAGTAGATCTTGGTGGGAATGCAGGATGGAACTTTACAATATTACCACCGCTATCAAATGTTGGCGCAATCAATGGGCCAACCAGTGTATGTGCAGGAAGTACAGCTATTACTTACCAGGTTACAGCAGTGCAGGGTGCTATTAATTATCAATGGACTGTTCCAGCCGGCGCAACAATTACCGGCGGACAAGGTACAGATACCATCACCGTCGATTTCGGCAGCGTTGTTTCAGGTAGTATTACGGTGCTGGCATGCGGAGGTTGCGGTTGCAGCAATACCAGCATTAGTTCACCTATCGTTGTAAGTGCTCCTCTTACGCCAACAGTGGCATTAACTGCAACTCCGGGTAATAGCATTTGTTCCGGAACAGCAGTGAGCTTTACCGCAATAGTTGCGGGCACAGGAAGCGGTACTGTAGCTTATGATTTCCAGGTAAACAATATAAGCGTTCAATACGGGAGTTCAAATACCTATAATACATCAAGCCTGGCTGATGCCGACGAAATAGTATGCATCATAACGGTGACTGGCAGTGGATGTTTTGCCAGCAACTCCGTTTCATCGAATTTAATTACATTAACTGTATTATCGCAGCTTACGCCAGCAGTATCATTGTCGGCAAACCCTGGTGTGGATATTTGTTCGGGAACGGTGATAACGTTTACCGCAACCGCCACAAACACTGCTACTGCAACCATAACCTATGATTTTAAAATAAATGGAACAACTATTCAGAGCGGAAATTTAAATACCTATACTAGTGCTACGCTGGCAGACGGAGATGTAGTAACCTGTGCGATTTCTTTAAGTACCGGCACAGGCAATTGCTTTAGTTCCACCGATGCGTTATCTAATTCACTTACCATACATTCAACTGTATCCCTTACCCCATCTGTTGCAATTAATGTTGATCCCGGCACTACAGTTTGCCCGGCAACACCGGTTACATTCACAGCAACAACCAATGGCACAGGTACAGGTACAATAAACTATGATTTTAAAATAAATGGGAATAGTGTTCAGAACAGCAGTTCAAATGTTTATAGTTCAACTGTTTTAGATGCTGATGTTATCACATGCGTTATTTCAATCACCGGCGGTACTTGTTTAACATCTAATACTGCTACATCTAATTCAATTGTTATGAATGTAGATGCGAATTCAGGGAATGTAAATGTGAACGCGGGAATGAATGTCACCATCTCCGCAGGAGAAACCGTACAACTAAATGCAAGCGGGGATGCAGGAACATACCTGTGGTCACCGTCAACAGGCCTGAGTGCAACCAATATTTTAGATCCCATTGCCTCTCCTGCTGTAACAACCACTTATACTTTAACGATCACCAATACTTTCGGTTGTTCGGCTTTTGATGATATAAAGATCGAAATCAAGAATATACCCGGCAATGACTGTGCACAGTATCCAATGATTGCTTTTACCCCCAATGGAGATGGCATCAACGATAAGTGGATTGTATGGCAGGGCAATTGCAGCATCTCAACCCGGGTAACGGTATTCAACAGGTATGGGGCAATTGTATTTCAATCGCAGCAATATCAAAACGACTGGCAGGGAATGTATAAGGGAAAGCCGCTGCCGGATGGCACTTATTATTTTATCGTTGAATATAGATTAAATAACGGCAGCATTACTACAAAGCGAAATAATGTGACCATACTCAGGTAGACGATATTCCTTAAAAGATACACGTATTATTAATTGTCTTTTACCCGCTCCCCTGTTTTATTATCAATCCGATCATATTTGGCGTAAAAATTAAAAATTTGGAAAGCTATTTGTTTATTTTAAATTTTAAGATATCAAATGATATAAGATGAAGCGTTTTTTAATTCGCCGCCTGGAAAAACTTTCGTTTGAAATAGTAATACTTGCGGTGCTTTTTATTGCGTGTCTGTGGGCTTTGTTCTTTATTGCCGATATGGTGTTTAAGGACAAGAACATGAAGTTTGATGAGCATGTTTTCGCTCTTATAGCAGCTGATGCAAATAGCAACACCACTGCATTTATACAGTACATCACGTTCTTTGGTTCGCCGATGTTTTTGTTGCCTGCTAATATTGTTCTTGCAGGTGTTTTTTTATTTGATAAAAATCACCGGATGTATTCATTAAAGATCGTAGCCGTATCATTAACCAGTACAGCTGTATTGTTTTTACTGAAAATTCTTTTAAGGAGGGAACGGCCATTGGTTCCGCTCATATCCAAAGTACACGGTTATAGTTTCCCAAGCGGCCACAGTTTTTCGAGTATGGTATTTTTCGGGATGCTGGCCTATATTGTTTTTAAAACTATAAAAAACCGTACTTGGAAATGGTTGCTGGTTGTCTGCTGCTTCCTGTTTGCAATTTTAATAGGATTTAGCCGCATATATCTGCAACTTCATTTTGCCAGTGATGTAATTGCGGGCCTTTGTCTTGGTATCATTTGGCTTTTACTTGCCAAATGGATCTTAATAAAAACTGATAAATTGGTTGTGCCGGAATATTAGTCTACTCCATTCAGATTTGTTATTGATCTAAATATACTGAAGGGGAAGTTTTATCAATAAAAAAGACTCCATCGAATTGATAAGGAATAGATATCCTTTCCCAATAACCATAATCTATGTTTACATGATTAGCAAATCTTTTAGGAAGTGGTTTGCAAAGCCATGTCTCAGTTCTGGGCAATGACAAATAAACTGCTCCACATTTTTTGTTTGTTGCAACCTGGTGCAATGCTTCATCAAGAGAACCGACGGGTCCTTTGAATAAAGATGCATTTACCCTTGAAAAATCAGTATAACTTTTAAGAGCCAGGTATTCTCCACTATAAGATGATAAACTAAAACTCTTATAGCTGGTCTTATATTTTTTTGATAAAAACGATCCCATTGAAATCGAATTATTCAGATTTTGAGACTCATCCGGATGATCGCACCTGCTAATATGGACATCATGTGCCCAGATCAATATTTTTACTCCAGGGTATCTTTTTTCTAAAAGCCAGCCCAGGTTTTCGGCCATTGCTTCGTCACGGAATAATGCCCAATACCCCCTAAATATATTTTCTGCAAATTGCTTAACAAGATTGGCATATTGAATTCCATCCGTTACATATAAAGAATCACCGGGCTTTGAATACCATAGTTTGCTTTTTTGATTCACTTGATCAAAGATCTCCTTTGCATTATTGAACCATACTGATTTAACACTGTCATTGACTGCATAACTTTTTGCTCCGTTGGCTTTTAAATCCGCAAGAAAAACTATGCCTTTTTGATATAGTTCATTATCCTGTTTTTTAAGGAAAGCAAAAAGACTGTCTATCGGCCTGCTAATATCCTGCATATCAAAACCTGCAAAACGAACTTTATCATCACTATGTTTTTCATTATAATGCCTTATCCATTCAATCATCGTAAGTACTTCCTTTGTGTACCACACAGCAAACATACCAGACATACTTTCTTTCGCGGTTCCTTCTCCCCCCAGTACATACCTGTTTACTTTTTCCGCCACCAGTTGATTATCTTCAATAGCAAATAACCTGAACCCTAATTCAGTGACCGCGTATTGAAGCAGCCTGTGTTTTAAAGAGAAGAACTCACTTGTGCCATGCGTCGATTCACCGAGTGCAACCAGCCTGCTGTTGCCAATTGCATTTTTAAAAGATAATAAGTCATCATTTTTGTTACCGTCTGCTGCAGTCAATGAATTTACTGGGATAGTATTTTTATTTAGCCATTCAATATTTTCTTTTTGAATTGGCTCGGCTACCATTACTTCATTAACAACATTTTTTCCCACTGATAATTTAAAATCATCAAACCATGCTTTACCGTTGCCTGAATGATTAACAGTTACATAAACCGCCTGGGCTTTAGCAGGAATATTTAAATTAGTTGAATAGGTTTTCCATGCGGAGGTACCGGAAACAATTGCAGAAACCGTATCAACTTCAGAAAATTTTTCAGCAGCACTGTCAAAAAATGTATACCCGAGTGAAAAGCTTGCAGTTCCCTCTAAAGATGCCGTTTGTATACTTCCATTGACAGAAATTTTCCGGTTCCGGAGTTCGTATGCTTCAATGAGAAACCTAAGCGACTGAATGGTTTTCCTGTCCTGTACATTTTCGCCTGCAGCATTCAAACTGAATTTACCATTTTTAACAATCAGGCTATCCATTTTAAAAATAACAGGTCCCCATGATTTAAGATCCCAACCCCAGGGGCGGTTAATACCCTCAACACTTTTAATTTCAAAATCCAGGTTAAGTGGTTGTTGTGCAACTATTGCTAAAGGAAGTAATAAAATGTAGAATAAAACGCAGGGCTTTTTTGTAATAGTCAACATTATTTTTTCTTTATTTAAAAATGTACATGGCGTAATTGCTTCTAATCATAAGTTACAGGAAGTCCGGTAAAAGATGAAATTCTACTGACTGATCATTTCATTTTGCCATTTTTTTAGGGATCACAGTTTCTTAAACATGCACCACCGCCAGACGGTACCCGAATAAATCAACCAGGAAGCGTCCGGAAATTCGAAACCTGAGAAGCGTTAATTTTCTCTACTATTTGGTTGATTTTAAATGAAATAGCATTTATAAATCTATTTAAAAGCGGTTAGAAAGGCTATTCTGATAGCAAAAAACATTTAACATAGTACTTTGCAATACAAGATACTTTGCTTACGTTTGCAGCTTATTAGCCATAAAAACACTTAAAATGAAAAAACACACATTACTGTTCGTCTTTGGACTTTTGTTCAATCTTACCTATGCCCAACAAAAAAATGCCAGCCAGGTTACTACGGAATTCGACAGGATACTGTCTGAACAATTCAAGCCCAATGAAACGGGTGCAACAGCTTTGGTTGCAAGAAATGGGGAAATTATCTTCAAAAAAGCCTTTGGGATGGCAAACCTTGAATTAAACTCACCCATGCAGGTCGACAATGTTTTCAGGATCGGTTCTATTACCAAGCAATTTACTGCTGTGGCAATATTGCAACTGATGGAACAGGGGAAGTTGAATTTGCAGGATGAGATCACGAAGTTTATTCCTGATTACCCTACACAAGGAAAAAAAATCACCATTGAGCATTTGCTCACGCATACATCGGGCATTGCGAATAATACAGATATGCCGGATCATATGGGGAGTGTTGATTTAAAAACAACTGAAATGATTGATCATTTTAAAAACCAGCCCATGAAATTTGCACCCGGAACGAACTGGAGTTACAGCAATAACGGTTATTTTTTATTGGGTTATATTATTGAAAAAATTTCGGGCAAAACTTATGCTGAATACCTCGAAGAACAGTTTTTCAAGCCGCTTAGTATGACAAATTCCTTGTACGCCAGCAATACTAAAATCGTAAAAAACAGGGTTGGGACTTATGTTGCAGGACAAAATGGTTATGAAAATGCGCCGTATTTAAGCATGACTCAACCATATGCAGCCGGCTCCATACAGTCTACCATCGACGATCTTTTTAAGTGGCACCAGGCTGTTCATTCCTATAAATTGATTAAAAAAGAAAGCCTTGATAAAGCACTGACGAGATACAAATTGTCGGATAGCAAAGAAACAAATTACGGCTATGGGTGGCGGTTAGGCAACGTATATGAAAGCCCCACTACCTGGCATGGTGGCCTTATCAGCGGCTCCATCACGATGGAAATTTATTTACCTAAAGAAGATGTTTATGTAGCCGTTTTCTCTAATTGTGAATGTAATAATCCCGAGGATATTGCATCAAGACTGGCTGCCATTGCCAGTGGAAAACCTTACGAATACAAAGAAATGATTTTAGAAAATGCAATTTTGCAAAACTATCCAGGTGTGTATGAAAATGAAAAAGGTCAGCAGCGAATTATTACCGTATCAGAAAATAAATTGTATTCTCAATTAGGCAGGGGACCAAAATCTATTCTAAAAGCATCGGAGAAAGACAAGTTCTTTTTTGACGATGCTATGGTGACAATAGAATTTTACAGGAATAAAAAAGGCGAAATTTCGGGATTAACAACTAAAAGGCCCAAAGGGAACGAGGTTTGGAATAAAACCAATAAACCAATGCCATCGGAAAATGGAATAAAAGTAGATGACAAGACATTGGAAACTTATTTGGGTGAATACGAGATCGCACCTGAATTCACTTTTATCATCAGCAAAGAGCAGGACAAAGTTTTCCTCACGGCAACAGGACAGGAGAAAGTTGAAATTTTTGCTGAAACAGAAACAAAATTCTTTTTAAAAGTGAATGATGCTCAACTTGAATTTGTAAAAGATAATTCGGGTAAAATAATGAAAGCAATTTTGAAACAGGGCGGAAGGCAAACGGATGCGAAAAAAATAAAATAAATTGACCGGTAGTCGCAAGTGTAGATCCGGATCACTTGCGGCTATTTTACTTTGAATGCAGAAAGAATTTTGAATGATGTTAAGTAGTTGTGATTTGAGGTACAAATAAGATAAAAGTTTTTTTATTTTTCAGAGCAATCAAAGGTTTTGCTCAACAAAAGACTTGCAATATTCCCTGATCTGGTTTCTTACATTCCTAAACTCGCTTTGTATTTCCTGCTCCGTTCCTTTAGCTTTTGCAGGATCAGGAAAATTACAATGAAATTGCTTTGCTTTTGATGGAAAGACCGGGCAATTTTCTTTTGCATTATCGCATACGGTAATAATATAATCAAAGTCAATACCTGGATATTCGGCAACATTATTCGAGGTTTGTTTTGAAATATCAATTCCGTCTTCCATCATTATTTTAATGGCACGGGGATTGACACCGTGAGTTTCTATTCCCGCACTAAAAATTTGTGCTCTGTCAGCGGTAAGGTATCTTAAATAACCCTCCGCTATTTGACTGCGGCAACTATTGCCGGTACAAAGCACGAGCACCTTTTTTACATTCATGAATTGGATTTTTAATTACAACATTCAGGACCGCAACAAGTTTTCTTTTCAATTGGTTTTTCGGCATATACAGTAACGCTTCTTATTCCTGCACCGGATTGATTAAATGTAGCGAGCTGTTCAGTGGATAAATATTGATTCAATATGTCATTGGGAATAATAATTGGTTTATCCTTTTGAATGATAATATTATTAAAGCCATTTTTTTCTATCAGGTCCAAATAAGTTTGTTTTTGAATAGCACCCGCAATACATCCTGCGTACATTTCCGCAGCCTCTTTTAATTCGTTTGGCAATTCGCCCTCCAGCACAATATCAGAAATAGAAAAATGTGCTCCTGGTTTAAGTACTCTGTAAATTTCTCTTATTACGCCGTCTTTATTTGGAACAAGGTTCAATACGCAATTACTCACTATTACATCAGCCACGTTTCCTGATACAGGAATATTTTCAATATCACCCTGCCTGAACTCAACATTATTAAAACCTCTTGTGTCTGCATTTTGTCTTGCCCTATCAATCATTGCCGGAGTAAAATCAATACCAATAACTCTTCCGGCTTCTCCTGTTTCATGCCGTGCAATAAAGGCATCATTCCCGGCACCGCTGCCTAAATCAATTACCGTATCGCCTTTTTTTATCATTGCAAACTGTGTGGGTAACCCGCAGCCTAAACCAAGATCTGCGTCCGGGTTATAACCGTCTAACTTTGAATAGTCGTCTGCCATAATGTTATACACATCCGTACTGCAGCAGGTAGCGCCGCAACAAGAGCTTTCATTTTGTTCCTTATCCTGTAAGGCAATTTCACTGTACCTTTTTTCAACCATTTTTTTTAATTCCTGGTCTGTTTTCATGATTTCTACTTTTTTATTTATTGTAATATTACGATAGATGAATGCAAAAAAAATCAGCAGCAATTTTTACTTTCTTCAAAAGCTACAAAAAAAACATCTAAATCCTTTTTTAATTGCTTCCATACTTTTTCATCAATACAATAGCAAATACTTGTTCCCTCAATTGTTCCTTTTATAATCCCTGCATTTTTTAATTCCTTCAAATGTTGGGAAATCGTTGCCTGTGCAAGTCCCAATTCATTTACCAGGTTCCCGCAAATACAGGCATTCGCTTTTATCAATTCCTGCAGGATGGCAATTCTTGCCGGGTGAGCAAGTGCCTTAATCATTGTAGCAAGCTTATTTTGCTTTTGTGTAAATACCTCTGTTTTTGTAAGTCCCATATCAATCGCAATATTACGATAAGATATTTGAACTTTCCAAATTTTTTTTTGCTTATGAAAAAGATTGATCGTGATATTACGCTAATCTATTTATTATCAACACTTTTAAAAAAATAATTTTGCCGCTTAAATAATGAATTTAAAATTTACAATTTTAATTACTACTTTGACGGAAGTGAAAATTTTAGTTTCCATATTATCAGTGGTGGTTTTATTCCTTTCTACTCAATGCATGATAGCAGGAAGTAACCTCGGTTTAGATGGAATTATGAAAAAAGAAAGTAGTTGTTCTAAAAAGAAAACCTGTTCAAAATCTGTTAGGCCAGGCTGTTCTAAATCTGCAAAACCAGGTTGCTCCAAACCTGTCAAACCAACCTGCAGCAAAAAACAAAACAATGACCAGGAAAAGGGATGCAAAGACGCATGTAATCCTTTCATGGCCTGTTGTGGTTGTTTATATGATTGTTCGCCAAAAAATGACGTTGTAATTAATAAGCCTTTTGTAGCATCTGTAAAAAATGGTTACAAGAATATTTATTTCCCATTAACCTTCACCTCCGGTGTTTGGCAACCTCCCGAATTTGTTATTTAATTTATACGAAACAAATTTTCTAACATTAAATAACTTAAAATGAAAAAAGTATTTTTAAGCTTGCTCGCTACGGCTATGATGACGAGCTTTGCATTTGCCTCAGGAGACAAAGGCAAAAAAAACAAATCAAAAAAGAAAGCTAAAACGGAATGCTGCGACAAAAAGAAATGTAGCACTTCGGCTGCTAATTGCGATCCAACAGACTGCCAGTATCCGGTGCCTGCTTGTTGCAAGAAAGCTTAATTAGCTGAATAATACAGGCCCGCTACATTTTTGTGGCGGGCTTTTATATTTAGTTTCTCTATTGTTTCTTTGCAAAATCTTCAGTTAGCTTATTCGTAAACAGATGTTCAGGCAAATAAAAAGCAGATCTCAAAATCACAATAAATCGTTTACCGGTTAGAGATATGCCATCCTGCGAATGGTTTTACGGTTGCACAATTTGGACCATTGTCTCTACCTGTACCGGGAACCCTTGCTTCCAACATCTTATTATTAATTGTGAGTTCTTTGAAAGTATTCATATCAATTCCGGTTAAAGGAATTTTCAGTCTTCGGCTCCAGTGCGTATTTTTTTGCCCTGCATATGTTCCGATATCTATATAAATGAACCGCCGGCTTGCTGGTCCCTGAACAAATACACCAAAAAAATCCGGGCATCCCTCTTTATTAAGCTTTACCGTAATTGGAAACTCAAACGTTAAATCTTTATCGCTGAATCGTTGTATTTGAATTGTCTCATATTTACTCCCGCTCCCTTTTTGTAATCCAAAGTCTACCCCACCGGGCGGTTTTTCTAAGATAATTTTTAAAGTTAATTCCTGGTTCAAAACTTATAGAATTTTTAGTAATTAATGAGGTTTTGAAAATTACAATACCAAGTTAGGCAAATAAGAACTTAATCATTTACTTCATTTCTTCAAATCGGGTTAAAAATACCTAAAAGAAAAGCTTCTTTCTATCAGTACTTTTTTTGGTTAGTCTATAGCTTTGGTTCTTTACAATCAAAGCTCTATTACGAGACGAACCTTGTAACTAATAATAGGAATTTAAGTTAAATGAATTTATTTTTAGGATAAAGCGTTTTAATATGCGATTCATTTTGGTCTTGTTCTTTTGCGGATTGATAAATATAGCCTCTGCCAAAAAAAAATGGACTAAATCTGAATTAAAATTTTATCAAATAACTAAAGACCTGTGTCGCTACTTAAAGGAAAATAAATATAATCCGTACCAAAGAGATACACTTTTTTCGAAATACATTTTTTTTGTACACCCAAAAATGATACTTCACAAAACAGGATCAATTATTTTGATGTACTCTTTTACAAATTTTTTCATTTTGTTGATTCAGCAGGGCTTGAGAATCTTGATGCTAAACCAATTCGTTTCTTTAAGAATGATACTGTCTTGCAAGCAAAATATATGAGAGATCTAAAGTGGGCTGAATCTCAAAGTTTAGGATATTTTAATAAAAGTAATCCCGGGAAAGCGCTTGGCGCTTTGTTGTTTGACCGTAAATCCGGTAAATTAATTTCATGGATAATATTGAAAATGGATGAATATCATTTTCTAACACCAAATATGTACTGACGTTTGAGCCTCTGTATTATAAAAAATGTTTTCTGCGTTTACTCCGGGAAACGTATATTTAATAACAAGATGTAACAAGAGACAACTACCATGAACTTCCTGGCGTAATAAAGAGCTATATAACAGGCATGGTAACACGATTCAATCACCAACCGAAAAACACCTGTTCAGATTAACAGTTTATGAAACATACCTTCCTGAAATTTTTTATTCTCTGGCTGCTTTTATTTCCACTGGTCGCAAACGGTCAGAAGTTACGGCACGTAAAATTTGACAGGCTTACAACTGATGATGGCCTGTCACAGGGTATGGTTAATTCGATATTACAGGATAAATACGGGTTTATGTGGTTCGCGAGCAATGATGGCCTGAACCGCTATGATGGTCATCATTTCACTATATATAAAAATGACCCCAATGACAATAATTCGATAGCAGAAAATTTCATTCGTTTTTTATTTGAAGATTCAGAGGGCAGGATCTGGATTGCCACGGCAGGCAATGGCCTGGATCTTTTTGACCGGACAACAGAAACCTTTATTCATTTTAAATACAACGCAGAAAATCTCAATTGTATAAGCGACAACAGTATTACCTGCATTGATGAAGACCGCAACGGTGGTATTTGGGTAGGCACCCTGCATGGTCTTAACCGCATGGTAATTAAAAACAAAAAGGATATAAAAGCGGGTAAGTTAACGGGGGATGCAACGGAGCTTTTTCTCCGGGAACATACAGCAACTTTTACAAGAATAATATTTGATTCGTCTGAACCATACCGGGAGCTATATGCCAAGGATCCCGCTTTTGCTTTAGCAGATTGGCGTGCATCCAATTTTCATGTTGACAACCACGGACTGATCTGGGTTTCCGCACAGGAAAGATTGTTTAGGATAAAACTGCTTACTGATTCCGGCTACCAAATGGAAAATTTGCATGTAGAATCATACATGCCAAATCCGCCAGCAGGAAAGGGATATGAAAAATATGTGCAGGATTTTATTGCGGGCCCTGCTCCGGATATTTTTTATATGTTGTTTCAAAATGGTATTACCGAGGTTAATAGTTTTACAGGCAATGTGCAGGTCTTGTCAAAAACACATCTCAGCATTGGCGCATTTTCTTTTCCAAATGTGCTGGATAATACAGGTAATATCTGGCTATGTGATGAATATGTAACAGGGAGTTTTAACACGCTTAATAATTCATGGGAAATATTAACCTCCGCAGATAAAAATACGGAGCCCATTCTTAAATATATGTCCTGCAGTTATAAAGATAAAGCAGGAAATATCTGGGTAGGAACAAAAGGATATGGTTTATTGAAATATGATCCGGCTAAAAATAATTTTAACCGAACAGAAGACCGGTACATCCGGTACATGTCAGCCGGTAAGGATGAAAATATTTTATTTGTAAAAGATCCTTACGATGAATTGTTCTGGGAATTTGATCGCGAAACAAATACTACCAAAGTTCCGGTACCGGTTTCTGCATTTGCTAAACCAGCCTTTGCTCATTTTGGAAATTATACCAGCTCAGTATTACAGGATAAAGATGGCTCCTATTGGATAGGAAGGCTTGGATTATTCCATTATGATCCAGCTACCAAAAAGGCAAATGAATACTGGCACGGGTATGAAAATGTATTTCCTTTATATGATGACGGGAGCGATAATTTGTGGTTTGGAAATACAACCGGGATCGTACAATTTAATAAGCTGACCAAAACATCTACAGAATATACTTTCCCCTCCAAAACCACGATGGGGCCTTATGATTACTTACAGGCAATACACCGGGATAAAAAAGGGATTCTCTGGCTAGGTACACTGGGAGGTCTTTATCGTTTTGACCCGGAAAAAAAAACCTGGAAACAGTATAAAAACATTGCAGGTGATCTGAGTTCGCTAAACAACAATTTAATTTTTTCTATCTGCCCGGATCCCAAACAGCCGGATAAATATTTATGGATTGGCACCAAAGGAGGAGGATTAAATCTTTTTGACCAGGCAGGAGGAACCTTTAAATATTATACAGAAAAACAAGGTTTGAGTAACGATGTGGTCTATGGTATCCTGGGCGATGCCACAGGCAATCTATGGCTAAGTACTAATAAAGGAATCTCGCAGTTTAATTCACGTACAAGGCAGTTTAAAAATTACAATGTTAATGACGGATTGCAGGGAAGTGAGTATAACAGGAATGCATTTTGTAAATCTGGCAAAGGTTACCTCTATTTCGGAGGCATAACAGGATTTAATTATTTTGATCCTGCCAGGTTAACCACCAGTAATTATGTTCCTTTTGTGTGGATCACCGGAATTAATGTACTGAATAAACCGCTGCAGTTCGGCCAGCAACATGCTATTCTGAATAAGCCAGCATATCTTACCAATAGTATTGAGCTGAAGTATGAGCAAAATATGATCAGTTTTGAATTTGCTTCCACGGATTTTTCTGCGGTTCACAATAACCGCTTCCAGTATCAGCTGGCAGGGTTTGATAAAAACTGGATAGAAGCAGGCGCCAACAACACTGCCACCTTTACCAACCTCGATCCGGGCACTTATGAATTAAAAGTAAAAGGAAGCAACAGCAATGGGGCATGGAATGAGGAGCCAACCAAATTAACCATTACCATTTTGCCACCCTGGTATTTAACATGGTGGTTCAGGATCCTGCTGCTGCTGTTACTGTTTTCAATCTTATACGGCATTCACCGATATCGGTTAAGCAAATTTATACAGATACAAAAGGTCAGGAATGCTATTGCCAGTGATCTTCATGACGAAATAGGATCTAATCTTAGTGCAATTGCAGTTTTTTCTGACCTGGCAGGTAATCCCCGAAAGACAATTCCGGAAGTAGCCGGCTTACTGAAAAAAATATCAGACTATACGCAAAGCTCCCAGGATTCCATGAGTGACATCGTTTGGATGATAGATACTAAACATGACCGGTTGGGTGCATTAAAGTTAAGGATGCATTCCTTTGCAAATGAAGTGCTGGAGACTAAGGGAATCGGGTTACGTTTTTCATCTGAGCCCATATTGGATGACGTAAAATTAACAATGCAGCAGCGCAAAGCGGTCTATCTTATTTTTAAAGAAGCAATCAATAACATTTTAAAATATGCAGATGCTGATGAGGTTGCCATAGAAATAAGCCGGGAAAACAATAAGATAAAATTGTCGGTTTATGATAATGGGAAAGGTTTTATTTTAAACGAACAGCGAACCAAAAATTCCAGAGGAGGAAACGGGCTTGAGAATATGAGGAAAAGAGCTGCTACTATAAATGGCAAGCTACTGGTGATATCAACAGAAGGTACAGGAACCAATATTAGTTTGCTCTTTTCTGCAAAATAACTTCGTCTCTCGTTTTCCGTTAAACATACTTGTTGTTAAAGCAGTGTACCAGGTTGAAAATTTATTTCACAACGGTTTAAAACGTATAGGCTACCTGCTCCGGTGTTTCCTGATCTTATTTATAGCTTCGGTTGCGGAATGCACATGTAGTTTTTCATATATTTTTTTAACATGCGAATTAACTGTATGCCAGCTGATATCCTGGTCAGATGCGATCATTTTATAACTCATTCCTTTTTCCAGTGCTCCCAAAATCTCATTTTCCCTGGTAGTCAATTGCGGAAGCCCGGTGTCAGTATATACCGGTTGATTTCTGAAATTCTCAAGAACTTTTTTGGCTATCACAGGCGTCATCGCAGCGCCGCCTTCCAGTGAATCTCTTATGGCTTCAATTAATTTTGCAGGCCTTGCCGTTTTAAGTATATAACCATGGGCACCGGCCTGTATTGCCTTAAATATCGAATTTTCATCTTCAAATACAGTTTGCATGATGATGACTACATCTGGAAAATTTTCGCGTATTAATTTCACCCCTTCAATGCCGTTCACCACAGGCATATCAATATCCATCAATACCACATCAGGTATCAGATAGCCAACATTTTCAACTAAGGATTCACAGTTCTCATAAATTGCTAATAACTGCATGTCCGGCTGTTCTTCTATAAGCAATTTTATTGCCTCCTGCCTGGCTTCACTGTCATCAAAAACGGAGATCTTTATCATACACAATAATACCAATTAGAAATTAACTATAACACATCATTCAACATTTAAAAAGCTACAAATCCAGAACAATTAAAGGCTCACCTGGAGGCGAGCCTTTAATTTATGTTCAGTTATTTAATTTAAAACTTCACAAGCTTGATCACTTTCATTACTCCTCCCTGCCTCACTTCCAACAAGTACGCTCCTGCTTTCAGATCAGCGCCGATAGTAGTGGTTTGATAAGGTAAAACGGTGAACAATTTATAAACACGACCCTGTACATCAAGAATCCGAACGTTTACAATTTTCTTTTCGGCGGTGATCACCTTCAAATTGAAATTATTCACACTTGGATTAGGATATACATTTACTGTTATTGATTCTGTTGATGAAACAATACCAATGTCTCCTTTTGCAAACCGTCCCGTTGGTGGTGGACAGGCCGGTAATTTAACGGCTGTACTCCTGGTATTTCCACTTCCACAGTTGCTGATACCTTGCGCAGTTACAGATCCGGCAACAGAAGTTGGAGGATATGAAACAGTAATGCCGGATGTACCTGCACCTGACAGGATCGTTGCTCCTGCCGGAACTGTCCATAATACAGATGCAGCGCCTGAAGGCATAGAGGATAATGCATAACTGTATATCCTGTCAGGACATGTTTGCGTCTGGATCACATCTATTACGCCCGGTGTTCCCGGTGTCATTTTAGTTATAACAAGAGACCTTGCTCCACTTGTTCCACAACCGTTGGTAGCCGTTACCGTCATGGTGCCTGATGTAAAGTTAGCCGGATAAGTAAACGAGATATTGGTCGTGCCCTGTCCTGTTATAACTGCCCCTCCCGGAACTGTCCAGGTATAAGACAATGCACCGGTCAGAGGTACGATTGAATAATTCGCGGCTATACCATTTGGTGCCATATAAGGGCACGCATTTGTTGGACCGATGATCAATCCTGCTGTTGATGGGTTGTTGCGTATTACCGTAATGCTCCTGGCATTACTTGTGCCGCAGCCATTCACCGCACGTACCGTAACTGCACTTGTTGTAAAGCTGGTACCGAAAGAGATATCTGCACTCGTACCGTTATTGGTGATCACTGTTGTTCCTGCCTGGGCTGTCCATACATAAGCGGTTGCACCGGTTACTGCCGGTATCGTATAGGTATAAGTAGCAGCCGTTCCAATGATCGGGCAAACATTTGTATTGCCGGTGATGGAAGCCGGTGTACCTGGTGCCTGTGCAACCAAATAATAGATCGTTTGTATACTATTGCCGCAGGAAGACAACCCTGTAACTTTTAACTGTTTATTGGCCTGTGCTGCAAATCCTGTGGTAAACGTTACCGTTAGTGTTGCAGTTCCTGACCCTGATACAACCACTACATTCGGAGGTGTGATCCAGCTATAGCTGGTGGCTCCCGCTGAATAAGCAGTATAAGTTACCTGCTCGCCTGTTCCGATATAAGGACAAATATTGGCAGCACCTGTAACAACGGGTACGGTCAGTGTTGCATTAGCAGCAAAGGTTACACTGATCGTGTGATTAGATTGTGTATTGCTGAAGGTATAAGAAGATACGGCTCCAACTGAAACGCTATCTACCAATACATCTGCAATACTGTAGCAGGATACAGCTGTGATATTATAAGTCTTATCGCTTCCACAGGTAACCGTAGACGAACCTGCTGCTGTTACTGAACCATTGGGTCCTGCACTGGCAGTGATCGTATAAGGTCCGCTCTGTGTGAACGAAGCAACAATTGTATGGTTGGTTGTCACATTGGTAAAGCTATAAGAGTTAACTGCTCCAACTGAAACGCCGTCAACCAATACCTCTGCTATGGTAAAGCAAGGATTTGCTGTAATGGTATAAGATTGGTTTGCACCTGTTGCAACAGAAGTTGCGCCATTTGGCGAAATCAGTCCACCTGTTCCTGCGCTGCCTGTAATGGTGAAACTTGTATTATCTGCAATAAAGATTGCACTGATCGTATGATTTGTTGTAACGTTTGTAAATGTATATGTACTAACAGCTCCTTGTGAAATGCCATCAACAACCACATCTGAAATTGTAAACCCTGCATCAGCTGTGATCGTATAGGCAGTATTGTCACCACAATTTACTGAACCGGTTCCCGGTGTAACAGATCCGTTTGAACCAGGCGTTACCGTTATGATGTATGTAGACAACGTTACTTCAACAGCATTTGAAATTGCCGAAGAACATCCGGTTGTTATTGTTGCCAACGTATATAATCCTGGTGTGCTCACAACAAGTGTTGATCCCGTTTGACCGGCCAGGATATTTCCATTTTGATACCATTGGTTGTCTGCAACGTTGTTTGAGGTTAAAGTGATCGTATTACCGGGACAAATAGTAGCCGCACCTGCCGGGGTAATTGTTGGAGCAGCCGCCTGTGTTCCGGTATTACCCCATGAACAAGATGTTGTATTGAACTCGTAATTATCCCAGCAATTAACAGCAGTTGGTGGCGCTGGCTGTGTGCCAACATTCTGCCACGTACATGTTGCCGGATTGAACTGGTAGTCGTCCCAGCAATTAGCAAGTGGTGGTGCTGGTGGCTGCACACCAATATTTACCCATGTACATGATCCAGGATTGAACTGGTAATTATCCCAGCAATTAACAGCAGTTGGTGGTGATGGCTGTGTGCCCGTATTCTGCCACGAACATGTTGCTGCATTGAATTGGTAATCATCCCAGCAATTAACACGTGGTGGTGCTGGTGGCTGCACGCCAATATTTACCCATGTACATGATCCAGGATTGAACTGGTAATTGTCCCAGCAATTAACAGCAGTTGGTGGCGCTGGCTGTGTGCCAACATTCTGCCACGCACATGTTGTTGTATTGAACTGGTAATCATCCCAGCAATTAACACGTGGTGGTGCTGGTGGCTGCACACCAATATTTATCCATGTACACGATCCAGTATTGAACTGGTAGTTATCCCAACAGTTAACGGAAGTTGGTTGAGTTGGTTGTAAGCCTGTGTTAACCCAGGTACATGACACGGTACTAAACTGGAAATTATCCCAGCAATTTACCCGTGGTGGTTCCTGCGGTAGTGTGCCGTTGTTTACCCATGTACATGATGTTGTATTAAACTGGAAATTATCCCAGCAATTAACAGTTGTTGGTTGTATTGGCTGCGTGCCCATATTAACCCATGCACATGATGTTGTATTGAACTGGTAGTTATCCCAGCAATTAACAGTTGTTGGTTGTATTGGCTGCGTGCCAATATTAACCCATGCACACGATGTTGTATTGAATTGATAACTATCCCAACAATTTACCGGTGTTGGTTGGGTTGGTTGTGTTCCCATATTAACCCATGCACATGATGTTGTATTGAACTGGTAGTTATCCCAGCAATTAACAGTTGTTGGTTGTATTTGCTGCGTGCCAATATTAACCCATGCACACGATGTTGTATTGAATTGATAATTATCCCAACAATTTACCGGTGTTGGTTGAGTTGGTTGTGTTCCCATATTAATCCATGTACATGAGGTGGTATTGAACTGGTAGTCATCCCAGCAATTAACAGCAGCAGGTTGTGTAACTGCCGGTGAAAAAATTGCACTGATGGTATTGTTAGCGGCAATATTCGTGAATGTATAAGTACTCACAGGGCCAACTGAAGTACCATTCACCAATACATCTGTAATCACAGCGCATGCTGCAGTATTGATGCTGTATGTGATATTACTACCCTCACAAACAATACTAGCGCCCGGTGAAGAGATTGTTCCATTTGCACCTGCAGAAGCGATGATGGTATATTTATTCGCAACTGTAACTGATGCCGTTGTAGTGTATAAAGGGCAGGTGCCTGAAGCAGCAACAGTATAAGTAACCGTATAAATTCCCGCTATGCTGCCGGAAAGTGTAACCGTTCCCGTTATGGCATCAAGGTCCAGGCCGGCAGGCGCACTGTACAGGCCTCCTGTTGTTCCGGTATGTGTTACTGCTAAAGTATCTGCACCGGTACATGGGGAAGCTTCGTAAGCTATCGTTGCTGATGGCCCTGCACCAACCGCCACTAATACGGTATTGGTAACTGTACAACCATTTGAAGTCCCAACTAAAACGCTGTATTCAGTAGTAACGGTAGGAATAATTCCTGACGGATTTTGTAATGCTGAAGTAAAGCCTGCAGGAGACGATGTCCAGCTATACGTGTTCAGCGGGGTGCCGGTAACCTTTACATTGTCAATACCCCACCGGAAGCCCCAGAAGCAGTCGTAGTTAAATCTTACCCTCACATTTGGTTTATTAAGGTAACCATTCAAAGAAATCGTTTCTAAAGCAAAATCGTAATTAGGGCCGGAATATACATGTGCTGAGTTAACATAAACGTCCGACCAGGTGGAACCGTCTGTGGAAACCTGTACTTTAATTCTATCGTAGAAAGCATCCGCATTAAAATAAAGGTGATAAAAAGAAAGTGATGCGGTTGAATAACCAACGGTACTGAAAGCCGGTGACTGAAGGGTTGTATTGGTATGTCCTCCATTTCCTTGTGCATCACTGTTGCTCAGGTAAAACTGAGAGTTATCATTGCTGTGCATTGTAGGAGCGCCAGCTGGTGTGTAGCCATCGGGCCTTAAGGTCCAGGCTGCAGCAGCCGGCGTACCGCCTGTACTTTGGTTGATTTTTGTCCAGCTATTGGTTGCACTATTAAAATCTTCGTTTAGCAAAACGACAACAGCACCGCCTGCAGGAGTAGTTGAGGAAGAAAACAAGTTTATACTTCCACCCTCACAAACTGATACACTACTCGCACTCGCAGTAACGTTCGTCGGACTTGGATTGACAATTAAAGTTAACGACGCAGCACTGTCGCATCCAATACTATTTACAAAATGTACTGTCTGTGTACCTGCTGCATTAAAAGTTAATTCATTCCAGCTATAAGGCAATGCAGACTGGCAAATTGTTATACTCGTAGATGAAACGCTGACTGCCTTCAAAGTGAGCGTTAACGAAGCCGCACTGTCGCAACCAATACTATTTACGAAGTGAGCTGTTTGCGTACCTGCTGCGTTAAAAGTTAATCCATTCCAGGTATATGGCAAACCAGCCGGGCAGATACTTAAATTGGCAGATGAACTGCTCGCAGCCTTCACCGTTAGAATTAACGTCGCTGCACTGTCACATCCCGCGCTGTTAATAAGATGAGCTGTTTGGCTGCCTGCTGCATTAAAAGTGAGGCCATTCCAGGTATATGGAAGGTTGGCCGGGCAAATAGTTATCCCAGTAGATGAAGTGCTGAGTGGTTTAACAGCAACAGCAACTGTATTAAAATCACTGCATCCGTTAGCATTGGTAGCAATCACTTTATACACGGTAGATTGTGTTGCAGTTACACCTGTTGGGTTTTGTACCGATGAACTGAATCCTGCAGGCACAGATGACCAGCTGTAAATTGGTGACAACGGAGTGCCTGTTACTTTTACATTGTCTAATGCCCACAAGGCACCATTTAAAGCAACATAATTAAACCTCACCATAACTGAAGGCATATTTACATAAGCATTCAATGAAACAGTTTGTAGTGCAAAACTTGAGTAGCTTCCTAAGAAATTAGGTTGGCTAAGAATTGTTGTCCAGTTCGCACCATTGTCGGTCGAGACCTGCACTCTTCCAAAATCATTTGCATCCTTATCGGAATAAACCTGGTAAAAAGTTAGCGATGCTGCAGAATAACCAACGGTATTAAACGCCGGTGACTGCAGGAAAGTATTGGTTGTACCACCTGCACCCTGGGTATAACTATCCGACATATAAAATTGTGAAGCATCGTTACTTTGAATGAGAATGGCTCCTAAAAACATATAACCTACCGGTCTCAATGTCCATGCAGCGGCAGCAAAATTCCCGCCCGTACTTAAATTTTGTTTTATCCAGCCATTGGTAGCACCATTGAAATTTTCATTTAATAGTATGGTAGGCGCTACTGAAGATGATGTTAAATTAAATGCTGTACCTGCACACACTGTCGGGGATGGGGTTCCGGCGGTAACACTTGCTGGCCTCTCAGAAACGACCAGGTTTAATGTAGCAGCACTGTCGCAGCCGAAACTGTTGGTAAGTATTTTAATTTGTCTGCCAGACCCGGTAAATATTAATCCGTTCCAGGTATATGGCAACTGGGATTCGCAGATAGTTGTTGTAGTTACAGAACTGGTACTGGATGTTTGTACGGTTAGATTTAATGTAGCAGCACTATCACATCCAACACTGTTGGTTAAATGTTTGATCTGCGTTCCCGCAGCATTAAATACCAGTCCATTCCAGGTATATGGTAACCCTGACGGGCATATCGAAAGGTTAGTCACTGAACTGCTGGCAGCCTTTAACGTTAGGTTCAATGTTGCCGAGCTATCGCATCCCCCTGCGGTCATAATATGAGCGGTTTGCGTTCCGGCAGCATTAAATGTTAACCCATTCCAGCTATATGGCAGACTCGCTGCACAAATCGCAAGGTTGTTTGTAGACGATGGATTGGAGACATTTACGACTATAGCAACATTTCCGGTCCTGCTGCAAAAACCATTATTTACTACGACATTATAAGTAGCAGTTTGTATTGGATTGAAAGTTGTCGGATTTTGCAATGAAGAAGTAAAGCCTGCCGGAACAGATGTCCAGCTATAACTGTTTGGTAAAAGATTTCCGGAAACAACAACGTTGTCGATCGCCCAATAATAATTTGAATATCCCCCAACGATTGGAGTGCCATTGTAATTAAATCTTAACCGAAGCGCCGGTATATTCAGGTAGCCGTTAAGGGAGATTGTTTGTAATTCAAAGAGTGTAGGCGATCCAACAGTGGTTGTTTTATTAAAATAAATATTGGTCCAGTTTGTTCCATCTGCAGATACCTGTACCCTAACGGAATCATTTGGAAAATTATTCTGGTGGGAAAAATGGTGATAAAACGATAAAGAAGCCGTGCTTAAACCTACCGTACTGAATACAGGAGATTGCAGGATCGTATTAGTAGTAACGGCAGTTCCCTGGGAAAAACTACTACTCAGGTAAAATTGTGAGTTGTCGTTGCTGTTTAATGACAATCCAAAAATCAACTCATAATTGTTTGGCCGCAACGTCCATGCTGCGTTTTCAACAATGCCCCCACTGCTAAGATTAATTTTTGTCCAGTTGTCGTGTGTACTGTTGAATTTCTCATTCAGCACCGTAACAGCTCCTCCCGAAGGGCTGTTTGCCTGGAGATTGATCGACGCACCCGGGCAAACATAAGTAAGATTAGCCGTTGCCGTTACAGCCGAAGAAATTGTTGCCAGGTTTAAGGTCACTGCACTGTCGCATCCAACCGCATTCGTGAAATGCGCTGTTTGGCCTCCTGCTGCATTGAACGTTAAACCGTTCCAGGTATATGGTAATGCTGATTCGCAAATGCTTAGATTGGTAGTATAAGTGCTTACAGGTTTGATGATAAGATTTAAGGCCGCCGCACTGTCGCAACCTACGCTGTTTGTAAAATGCGCTGTTTGTAAACCCGCAGCATTAAACACAAGGTTGTTCCAGGTAAATGGAAGTTCACTTGGACAAATGCTTATCGTTGTTGTTGAAGTGCTGGCCGGTCTTACCATCAATATTAATTTTGCCGCACTATCACAGCCTGCAGCATTTGTAAGATGTTTTATCTGTGTACCTGCACTGTTAAAAGTGAGGCCATTCCATACATAAGGTAGTTGGCTTGGGCAAATACTAATCGTAGTTGTTGAACTGCTGGTATCTCTCACGACAACGGATACACTATTCGAAAGCGTGCCACAACCATAACTATTGCTAAAAGCAACGGTATAAACAGTTGTTCCAGGTACAAAAGTGGGAACAACATTCGTTGGGTTTTGCAAAGCAGAATTGAATCCGGCAGGATTGGAGGTCCAGGCAAAATTATTTGATTTGCTGACGCCTTTTACTACGATATTATCGATCATCCACCTGCCCATGCCACCGTAAGCACCATAGTTAAACCGCAACACAACAGAAGGTTGGTTCATGTAGTTATCCAGGGAAATTGTTTGGTTTTTAAAACCCAGTGAATCCTGTGGATCACCCACAGAACTGGAATTGTTAAGATAGATCGTCGTCCAGCTTTGCCCGTTATTGATTGAAATTTGTACCCTGATCGAATCACTGTTATTATAATTGCCGAATTGAAAACATTGCCAGAAAGACAATGATCCCGAATTCATTCCTAAAGTATTAAACTTAGGCGATTGTAATGTAGTATTCGTTACATCTGTAGAGAATCGCCCACTACTGCTGGTTAAATAAAAGGAAGAATTATCATTGCTGTAAAAACCCCCCTGTCCGTTCGTATATACCTGGGTGTTTCCAAACTGGTAGGAATTTGTATTCGTCATCAGCCATGATGCTGCACCTGTATTAAAATTTTCATTTAATATAACAGAAGTATCACTTGTAGCCGGGTTTGAAACAGCAGCCGTAAGATTGATGGATTCGCCCCTGCAGATGCTGTTGCTGCTGATGCCTGCTGTAACGGTGCCAGAGACAGCTGGTTTTATGGCTATATCAACCCCATTCTCCGTACCCACGGTAGCCGGGTTAGTAGCGTATACACGTACCCGGTATTTAGACCCTTTTGGCACAAAAGAAGGAATAGTGCAATTGATGGTACCTGCTGCTGATGTGGTTGATCCTATGCTGTAAGTGGTTGAAAAATTTCCTAAGCTATCACTAAGGGAAGCGATAAAAAGATTATCGGAGGCCATGCTTACACAACCGATACTGAAAGGGAGCACAAATGATGAACCTACACAAAATGCTGTACCAGGCACCTGGCCGGTAACGATGTTCGTGTTGGTTGGGCTGTACTCATACATACTTTTATTATAAACTGACCCAGACAAACCCAGGCCGATATAACCTTTGTTAGCGATACTGAAACCAACCGCCTCCCGGCGGGCAGTGCCTGTAAAGTTTGCCTTCGTAGCCCAGGTATTAAAGAATGGATCGAACTCATAAAAATCACTAAGGGTAGTGGTACCGCTGAAGCCTGTGCCGATATATCCTTTGTTACCAATAGCAAATCCTACAGCACCTGTTCTTGCTACTCCCGGAAAGGGCGATCTCATGCTCCAGCTATCAAAGCTGGCGTTGTATTCCCAAAGATCACTATGAACGGTAGCTCCGTTGTTTCCAAATCCTATATAGCCCCTGCTATTTATGGCAAAGCCTGTAGCTAAACTCCTTACAGCACCGGGAATCGGGCTTTTGGCTGCCCAGGAATCTGTGCGGGGATCATACCGCCACAGGTCATTGTAGGAGAAAGTACCATTATTACCTGTGCTTATATATCCATAATTATCGAATGAAAATCCTGCGGCAGCCGTGCGTGCGACTCCGCCGAATGTAGCCCGGGCAATCCACACATTGGTAAACGGATCATACTCCCAGAAATCGTTTTTCATATTGCTGCCGTCACTTCCGGTACCGATATAGCCCTTCGATCCAATAGCAAATCCTACAGCTTCCGTACGGTTGCCTCCTGCAAAATTCGCTAATTGCGTCCAGGTATTTGTTGCCTGGTCAAATTGCCAGAAGTCATTCATTAATGTAGATCCATTCTTCCCGGTACCGACATATGCTTTGTTCCCCATAGTGAATGCGACGGCATTGCTACGACCGGTTCCGCCAAAATCAAGCTGTTGGCTCCACGAATTGGAAGTTTGATTTTCCACAATAGCGGTTACCGTATTAAATGAAGTAATGGCATCACTACAGGTATTACCTGAAGCAAGATTGGTAATGGTGATGGTAGAAGTATTTGATAAGGGTATAGTTGAAAAAGTTCCATAACCGGCAGCGTTCCACAGCATCCCCACCGTATTACCGGTAGTAGTTGGATTGCTGGTATTATACGTAACCGTGTAAGTTCCGGGAAACAAAGTGGTAGAACGTAAAGTAATGATGGGAGATCCTGGTCCGCACAACTTCGTTGCAACAGGATTACTGGTTAGCTTATAAGTAGGATAACTGATATAAAACGTTACTACGCCATTAGCACCACGGCCACCGGGTTTTCTTTCAGAAAGTATGCCGGCTAAAGGATATGGAAATGTAGTCATTCCTCCACCACCGCCACCATCGCCGGGCCTTGTACCGGGACCACCTGAAGGCGTTCCCTGTACCTGCGGCCAGCCGAGACCAGACCAGCCGGAGACGTTAACACCGGAAGCGCCATAAGGACCCGCATTGGAAAGGCCACCGTTTCCGCCGGTGGTTGAAGTTGCATATTCACTTGCGCCATCTGCAGCATATGGCGGGCCTGGATCAGGAAAGGAATTAACGGCACGGGCTCCACCATAAGCATGAAAGCCAACAATGGTTCCTCCCGAACCGCCATAGGAAACAACAGTGCCACTTCCGAGATAAGATGAGGTACCATTACTGCCTGACATTGGCTGACCGCTACCATCAAAACCTCCTGCCGCTCCTCCCGTTCCAACTGTAAATGGATAAAATGCACCGGGGATAACGCTGAAACTATTTCCTGCCCAGTTTGAACCTCCACCACCTGAACCATAATGAAGAATATAATCTGTGGCATTTGTATACTCCTTCATTCCCCCTGCAGATCCACCTCCGCCACCTCCCCACATCGAAATATTGGCAGTAGATACGCCGGCACCGAAAACAATTCCGCTCAATCCGGGCGTATTGAACGTTTTCACAACAGAAGTTGTTTGCGAAAATGCAGAAGCGATCAAGCCAAAAAATAATATCGCTGAAACGAGAGATCGGGTAAGTATTCTGGTATTAGTCATTTTGGTAGTTAAATTATTATCGGGATGAAATATGTTATTTGTAAAGTTGTATTTGATATTGAACCGGTTTTAATAACAATAAGAAATTAATACTTGCCTGTCAGCCTGACATTGGTCTAATCTGCAAGCTTTAATGACTTTAGTTCTTCCATGGAAACTGTCGGAGGCATTTCTCCTTTTTTTATTTTAGCGATCACAAGCTGTGCGACTTTCATCGCATCTTTCTTTGTACTGAATCCTTCGTTTCCAGGCAGGCCGGGACGATTGGGTTGGTGTATGAAAATTTTATTATCTCTTAAAATATCATAGCCCCATGTATTATTAGGTGCTTGTATGATTTTATATTGGAATGAAGGATCCGTATTTGAAAGATACACGCACTCATAAAAGGAGCGGGTGGGCAGTGCGTCGAGTTTTAAGGAATAAAAAAGAACTCCAACCCATAATAATAAAGAAACTATTATTTTCATTTTCTTAAACAGTTAGCGGTTTTATTGACTTTCTTAGGCAGTATAAAATTGGTTCATTTTCTCCGCTTCGTATATCCCTAATATTAGGGATGAGACATACAGGGATATGGTTAACCTGGATGGAAAGGAAACGGATGCGAAGAAGATAAAGGAGATTTTATGATAGCCGCACGTGCTCAATGGAACACTTGCGGCAATTTACATTTACAGCGAAGGCAATTTTATGATGATGGATTCTCTTTTTTATTTCCCTGATACACAACAAGCTTTTCCTGATCATTAATTGCCAAAATAAGATTTTACTTTTCACTTTATTTCTAAAACGAATCATGTAACTTTCACCAGGTTGACTTTAGCAACCATTGTAACCTTAGTAAAAACAAATATTTATATCTCTACATGACTGGCATCAGTTTCAATATTTGGGCAATCCTGATCCTTTTCGGAGCAGCCCAGGGATTGTTTCTTTCCTTTTATCTCTTTACAAAACCCGAAAACCGTGAAGCCAACAAATGGCTTGCATTTCTACTCACAGCCATTTCATTACATCTTTTTGAATACGGCGCAAACATTTCAGGTATTTGCTTACATTATCCCTTCTTAATCGCTTCAACTTATCCTTTGCTCTTTTGTTTCGGACCATTTTATTTTATCTACTGCCACTACCTGTTAGACAAAAATTACAAAGTCAGTATCAAAAGCATGGTTCATTTTATACCGGCTTTTTTGGTGTTACTAATGATGATGCCCTTTTACACAATGCCCGCAGATCAAAAGATCAGTTTCATACAAACCCTTCAAACAAACGGCCATTTCAGGATCCCAACTGAGCAACTTGTATTTATGGCGGCCCATGTAGCACAAACTGTAATTTACATTTATGCAGCATATAAATTCATTGCCAGAAAGGAACAGGAACTTATGGAATTCTCATCTGATGTATTGGTAGTTAAAAAAATTAACTGGCTCAATACTTTTAGTTTCTATTTCGCCATATACCTCACTCTTTATTTTTTGCTGGTAGCGATCCTCAGCTTTATCAATTCATTCCAGGTGCAAATAGATTATGTAATGTTACTCATTACATCCCTTTCGCTTTATGCGATCGGGTATTCAGCCATTCAAAGCCCCGAAATTTTCAAATCATTTCCCAACCTGGAATATCAAACCCTGGAACTCAACAGCCAGGCACCGCCGGCAGAACTAAAAAACGGCAATAGATTTCCCGAATTAAAACAAAAACTTTTACTGTACATGGAAGCAAACAAACCATACCTGAAAAGCGATCTAAAAATTTCCGAACTGGCCGAATCGCTTTCCGTTCCTTACCACCAGCTTTCCCAACTTATCAATTACGAGTTTCTTGTCAACTTTTATGACTTCATAAATAAATACCGGGTTGAGGATGCCAAAAAATTACTCATAGAAGACAACCGCAACTATAAGATCCTTGCCATTGCTTATGAAGTTGGATTCAACAGCAAAGCAACTTTTAACCGGGTGTTTAAAAAATTTACCGAGCTTACTCCTTCCGATTTCAAAGAAAAGTTTTCAGCACCGTCGACAGATACTGAAGTACCAGGGGCATGATCATATACTTAGAGCCCTTTCAATAACCTGGTACCTTAAATCAGGACTTGTTTCCCGAATAAACCAGGTATCAACTTCTAAATTGAGGCGACAAACCTATATTCTGTTCCCATCTTTGCAGTGCAATTTTTTACATCAGCTTATTCAAAAATAAATTTACATGGCAACCCTTACAAAAGTTACCATTACAATTAACCAACCTATTGAAACAGTTTGGGATAAACTAATGGATCCCGATAACCTCAAATTTTGGCTTACAGGTTTTGTTTCTGCAGAACATATATCAGGTGATCAAGGTAAAACAGGTAGTGTAAGCAAACTAAAATTTTTAGAAAAAGGTAAAGAAATAGAAGTCATCGAAACCGCTGTGTTGGTTAAACCCAATCAACAATATACCATTAAGATGACTAGCATAACATTTGACACCGACACCGACATACGCCTTATTTCATTTGGCAGCCGCACCGAAATGATACAGACAGTTCAGTTTTTTCCAAAACAATTTTTTATGAAATTATTGATGCCCCTTATTAAAGGTGCAATGAAAAAAAGAATGGAAAACGAATTGATCCGTTTCAAAAATTTTATAGAAACCAAATTATAAAACATCGTTATGCAACAAAAAAAAATTTGGTTCAAACTTATCGGAACAGCTATACTGCTGCATGTTGTTCTTATATTGATCTCAATTATCGAAGTAGTCATTTACTCCTACATCATTTCCCCAGGCAAAGACCAGGATTTTTATAGTACTCATGCCAACATCACCGGGCCCTGGATATCTGGAATATTCGGTTCGTTATTTATGTTCCTTTTAGTAAAAAGGTTTTTAAAACGATTTTCCCGGCAACAATTAAGATATGCTATCGGGCTTCCCGCAATTTATCTTGCAATTGATCTAATACTTTTATTTATATCAGGATATGAACTCAAGGATTTTGTTTACCAGTTTGTATTAGCCACAGTGCCAAAAATTGTTGCCGTGTCAGTTGCATATTTTATTTATTCAAGAGTTGATTAGCCACGTATTTTAATAGTTAGTATAGTTTCACCAGCAAACCTACAGGTGAATTGAAAGCAGAAGCTAAAAAGGAATGATAGTTTTTTAATTTGAGCATTTGTTCTTCTAATTGAAATTTGAATCATAGTATTGGTCGCTGGTCAGGAGACCACGCAACTGCAGCTCGTTTTTTATTAAGCACCTACGCCGGCAGAAAAAGTGGGATTGTAGATTATTTTTTCTCAGCTTGTTCCTCGCCCTTTTTACCTAATGCCACAATATTACCTTTTGTAAAAAGGATAGCTTGTAACGTTGTCCTCCATTTCGGCTTTTTCCGAAGCAAAAATTCCAGGTCCATCCCAAAATGTTTAAATTCTTCTTCCTGTGCGTTTTGCATAATGGCTTTCGCTTGCTTATCTTTTTCAAGTGAAATCCTTTGTTCATACCAGGCAATTGCTTCTGCTTCTTCCTTCAATGAAGTGATCATACGTGCAAATGTCCTTACAGCTTGTGAAAGCTCGTCGGCGGGTTCATGGTATTGTTCTGTTGCCATTGTTATGTTTTTAAAAGTGGTTAATTGTTTTATAAATCAGGCTATTCTTCTTCCCCGATATTTGTTTGTTTTGCCAGAATGAAAAATGCTGCTTTTGTAACGACTTTTGCATCTGCTGGTAATTCTTCTAATAATGTGATCTCACTAAAGCCTACTTCTGTTGTTCCCTTTACAACAGGAATTCTTTTAAACCGGGTTGTATTTTCTTTTGTATTTACAGAATCAACAATGAAAATATAATCCTTACCCTGGTAGCTTACGATTGCTTCTGTAGGTACAGCGGGCAGGGTTGCTTTATCAAGACTAATATTTGCGGTTACATTCATCCCGTCTATTAAGCCAGTCTTATCCCCTTTTACCATTGCGTGAACTGTAACTGCTTTACTTTCATTTTCAAATGTTGAACCAAGCGAAAATATTTCTGCATCGTATTCTTTACCGGGATCATTTGTCAGGGTGAAATGAATTGTCTGATTATCCTTTAATTTAGGCAAGTCCTTTTCATACACGAACAAATCAAGATGCAGCTGGTTATTATCTACCACTTCTGCAATTACGGTTGTTAGATCAACATAACTGCCCATTTTTACCGTTACGTTGCTTACTACACCACTGATAGGGCTCTGAACAGACAGAACGGAAAGCAATTTTCCATTAGCAATATTTGCAGGATTAACACCCATCAAACTAATTTGTTGCTGTAAAGAAGCTTTACGGGTTCTTAATGTTCTCAACTCTGTTTCCGCATTTTGAAGATTTTTTAAAGCGCCTGCATTTCCTTCATTCAATTCCTTTTGGCGATTGTATTCCTGTTCTGCAAAAACGATTTTTGAATTAATACTTTGATATTCGCTTTGCACCTGGATAAATTCAGGATTTGCAATTGTTGCAATTGTTTGTCCTTTCTTAACAGTATTACCAGGTTCTACCAATAGCGATTTGATCACACCGCTATAAATTGAATTGATACTTGCCCTGTTTTGATTCGGCACTTTTAAAACTCCACTTGTTTTTAAAGATGCTGTCAACTGTTTTTGCTCGATAGATCCTAACTGCAGGCCAATGGTTTTTATTTGGCCGGCATTAAGGGTTGCCTCATTGGAATTTTCGTGTTCATGTTCTTCTTCCTTTGGAGGTTCTGCCGTTTTTACGGGTTCTGAATTATCCTTTCCTGAACAGGAAGCAAAAATGATTGCGATTGATAATATGCTTATTGACTTTATAATATATTTTTTCATTTTTACTTATTGTTGTTTTATACTAATGTCTTATTTTAAATGATTGTCAGCCTAAGCTTGTCGAATGCGGTTTGTGTAAAAGTGTACACGGTTTCGACAAGCTCAACCTGGCAACTCATTAGATAATATTTTTTTAACCTGGACACTATTCTTTTATTGATTGATGAAGTAATAATATTGAATGACAGATTGATTATAAACATTCAATACTTCCAAATAATTTTTCTGAATCTCAATAGCCTGGGCAAGAAATTGAGATAGTTCTGCAAAGCTGATCTCCCCGGCCCTGTATGCCAGTGAAGATGCTTTAATAATTTCTTCTGCCTGTTTTACGCCTGCTGTTTGATAGAAATCTAAAAGGCTATTGTTCTTTTCTACCTCCTGTTGCGCCTGTAAAAGTTGTGTGCTAAAAACCTGTTTGTCATAATCATATTTTTTTTGTTGCATCATAAATTCAGCCTGGGCAACACGAACTTTATTTTTATACGCTTTCGCTCCAAACAAAGGAAAAGCAGCGGTTACAGAAAAACCGGTAAAAGGATCACTTACGCCATAAAGCCGTTGTGTAAAAAAACGACCTGAGAATTCCGGCCTGTTTTCATTTTTTGCAACCGCTATGCCTGCATTTGCAATCTTAATATTTTGAGACTGTAATAACAATTGCGGATGAGATGTATCTAAAGCAGTGACAGGCATTTGCAATTTTTCTAACGGAATTTCTTTAGGTGATACTGTATCGGCTGTATTCAGCAATTGCATCAGAGATTGTTGTTGAATATTAATGTCCCTGTTTACCTGTTGCAATAATGCCCGCAATTCCATCATTCTAACATTTGCCGAAATACTATCCAGGCCGGGACTATCGCCTGTTTTTACTTTTACCCTTGCAGCATTGTTCAATGAACTATAAATGCTGTCTAACTTGTTATACAGTTGCTTCTTATTTTGCAAATACCAGGTTTGATAATAAACATTTCTTATATCTCTTTTTATACCTGCATCAATAACGGTTGTGTTTGACTGGTAATATTTCAGTTGTTCATTATAAAGTTTTTTTTGAGACTTATATAAACCCGGCCATGCCATGCTTTGCGACAGTCCAATTTTTAAAATGCCTTTGCTATCAGAAGGACGGTAATCTTCATTTTCAGCAAATATGCCTGTTTTTGGAAATGCAGTCGCAGTACCGGCCTGAGCTTTTCCTTTATTAATTTGCTGATTATTTACCTGGTATTGTAAATTATTTTTTGCAAGACCTATTGCATCATCAATACTTATTCTTTTTGCATTTATTTGTTGTGCATTTGTATTCGATGAAATTGTATTAAACAAGATTACTGTTATTAGTGTTGCAACCGTTTTCATCCTTATTACATTTCTTTTTGAAAAAATAATATATAAACAAGGTAATACCACCAAGGTTAAAAAGGTAGCTGTTATCAGTCCTCCAATAACTACTGTTGCCAATGGTTTTTGCACTTCTGCTCCGGCACCGTTGCTTAAAGCCATCGGCAAGAAACCAAGGGAAGCAACGGTCGCTGTCATCAATACCGGGCGCAAACGAATCTTAGTTCCTTCCCATACCCTTTGAAATATATCATCCATTCCATCTTTTTGTAATTGATTAAATGTGCTGATCAAAACAATTCCGTTTAAAACAGCAACACCAAATAATGCAATAAAACCCACACCTGCCGAAATACTAAATGGCATTCCACGAATCAACAATGCAAATACACCACCTATTGCACTCATTGGAATTGCAGTAAAAATCAATGCAGCTTCTTTGAAAGAATGAAAAGTGATATACAACATGAAAAAGATCAGTAACAATGCCAATGGCACCACGATCATTAAACGGGCAGATGCTTTTTGCAAATTTTCAAATGTTCCTCCATAAGTATAATAATAACCAGTAGGCAATTTTACTTTTTCACTTAATCTTTGCTGAACCTCTTTTACTACACTTGCCACATCCCGACCACTTACATTAAAACTTACATAAATTCTTCGTTTCCTGCTTCACGGCTTATTTGTGCCGGACCTGTTTTAAAATCAATTGTCGCAACCTGCGATAATGGAATTTGATTTCCATCTTTCAATGGAATAAATAAATTGCTTACATCTTCCATTGAAGTGCGGTGTGCGCTATCCAACCTTACCACCAAATCAAATTTTCTTTCATTTTCATAAACCGCCCCTGCTACTTCACCTGCAAATGCCGTATTATACATGATTTACATCTTCTATATTTAAACCATAACCCGCAAGCCTGGCACGGTCATATTCAACCGTAATTTGCGGAAGCCATCAACTCTTTCCACCTGTGGTTGTGTTATGCCTTCAATTGTTCTAATTGTTTTTGCAACTTTATCTGCATAAGCAACGAGACGTATCTAAATTTTCTCCAAATATTTTTATTGCTACATCCTGCCTTATTCCTGTCATCAATTCATTAAACCGCATTTGTATGGGTTGGCTTGGTTCTGCAATCACACCGGGAATATTTTCTAATTTTTCCCTCATCATATCCGCCAGTTCATAAAAATCTTTTGTTGTTGTCCATTCTTTTTTGGCTTTCATTATTACCATTAGGTCTGATTGCTTCAGGCGGCATAGGATCTGTAGCTATATCTGCAGCACCCGGTTTTACCAACTACCATTTTCACTTCCGGAAATTTCCTTAACATCCTTTCTGCCAGCATCACTGTTTCTATTGTTTGGGATAAAGAAGATCCCTGTGGCAAAACAAATTCAATTGCATAATCACCTTCTTCCAATGTGGGAATAAATTCGCCACCCATTCTGCTAAATATAAAAATGGAAATAATCAATAAAACTATTGCGATACTTACAACAATATATTTTATCTTGACTGCTCTTTTATCAATGGTGTATATCCTCGCTGAAAAAAATCCATCATTCTGTCAGAAAATGTTTTTTTATGAGTGCCTTTTTTAGAAAGAAATAAAGCACTCATCATCGGGATATAAGTGAGTGATAAGATCAATGCACCTAATATGGCAAATGCAACTGTTTCAGCCATTGGGCGAAACATTTTTCCTTCTACTCCTTGTAAAGAAAGAATTGGTAAATAAACAATAAGAATAATTATTTGCCCGAATGCTGCAGAACTCATCATACCGACTGCACTTTTACCAACAACTTCATCCATTTGAGTCTGCGATAATTTATCCGTTATTGTTTTGACATAGATAAATAATGCAGCGTTGCTTCCACGATGATTACTGCACCATCCACAATTAAACCAAAATCAATTGCACCCAAACTCATCAGGTTGGCACTTACACCAAACAAATTCATCAGTGCTAATGCAAATAATAAGAGAAAGGGGAATAGCAGATGCAACGATTAAGCCCTGCCCGAAAATTTCCAAGAAATAACACCAATACAAATATTACAATCAAAGCACCTTCGATCAGGTTTGTTTTTACTGTGTGTATAGCCCTGTCAATAAGATTTGTCCTGTCTAAAAATGCTTCTATCTGCACATCTGCAGGTAAAGATGTTTGCACAGTTTTCATTCTCTCTTTTACAAGTTGCAACTACTGACGCACTGTTTGCTCCTTTCATCATTAACACGATACCGCCTACTACTTCTTTTTCTCCATTGTATGTCATTGCACCATAACGTGGCGGTGAACCAAATTGCACTTTTGCCACATCACGGATCAATACGGGTATGCCGCCTTCATGTTTTATTAAAATATTTTCAATATCAGCAAATGTTTTTACCAATCCTACACCACGGATAAAATAAGCATTTGGTTTCTTATCAATATATGCACCACCGGTATTTTCATTATTTTTTTCGAGCGCAGTAAAAATTTCAGGGATTGTTACATTCATCGCTTTTAAACGATCAGGATTAACAGCTACTTCATATTGTTTTGTGATACCGCCAAAACCGGTTACTTCTGCAACACCGGGTATGCCGCTTAGCTGTCGTGCAACTATCCAATCCTGCATGGTGCGCAGATCCATTGCAGAATATTTTTGTTCGCTTCCTTTTTTCGGATGAATCACATATTGATAAATTTCACCCAGGCCGGTTGTAACCGGGGCCAGTTCAGGTGTACCAATTTCTTTTGGTATTTGCTCTTCGGCTTCTTTTAATTTTTCAGCAATCAGTTGCCGGGCGAAATACACATTTACATTTTCTTCAAACACAACTGTAATTACACTTAAGCCAAAACGTGAGAAAGAACGCATTTCAACAATACCCTGGATATTTGACAATGATTTTTCAACCGGATAAGTAATAAACTGTTCCACTTCCTGTGCAGCCAGTGTAGGGGCACGGGTAATTACCTGCACCTGGTTATTTGTTACATCAGGCAATGCATCTACTGGTAATTGCTTGCACTCCATAATCCCCATATAATGAGTGCAAAAGTCATTACACCAATGATCAGCTTATTCTTTATACTGAAATGAATTATTTGATTGAGCATGTCCTTTTATTTAGTCATGTGCCCGTATAGATGAATTATCCATTTAACAGTAGCTGTTAAAAAATAGCGCAACAGAGGACAATGACAATGATTTTGATTATTCTAAGTGCCAAAGGCTTCTTTGCCTTTTGGAACTTTTTAGCATTTACCATATTGAAATGGAATAATGATGTGTAAGCAGTTGCATACTATAAAGTAGTAGCGCAACAATTTTACCAGTAATAATTAAGATATTTTAGGAGGCTGCCAAATGGCATAAGTGATCTGAGGAAAAAAAGAAGAAACTAAAGGAGGATATTTAACGGACTGAAATTGCGGTTTATCAATCATGAAATATGAAATGTCTGTATGAACTACAGAAGTTGCGCAACAGGAGCATGTACAAAATGGTGTACAATGTTCCGTATCGTGGTTATGCTTTTCGTGATTGGTTGTTGCTGAAATTGTTTGTACAGCTTTTACATTGCATTCGTTACGGTCCCCGCAAGGCAGGCAGGAAAGTCCTAACATGTAAAAGCTAATTATGAATGCAAATAATTTCACTATGTCCAAAGATAATTAATGAATCTAAAAAAATCATATAAATAAATGTATCGTTGTTGCAGTTCAGCAATAACGATAGATTTATTTCAAAATTGTAAGTTTCAACTTATTTAATATTAAACCTTACCCCCACATAAGCTTCCCTTCCCCTTGTTGGCCCCCATGCAAACTGGGTATCAAAATATTGCCCGAAAGGATCTTGCCAGCTAATTATGGGTTTGTGTTGTCTGAAATTAAAAATATTTTCTACTCCTGCATAAAACTCAAATTTCTTAATCAAATAAGTAAACTGACCATTTACGATCGTATATGGTTCTGATTCACCTGGAAGTTGATACATCAGGGGATTGGTTTTGGTACCAGGCAACCTTTGCTTTCCGTACCAATGCATATTAGCGTCGATATGCCATTTTTTACTCAAAGGCATGAAAGATGCTGAACTATTAAACCTATGTTGCGGGTTAAATGGTAAAATATTTCTTGAACTATTTTTCATTTGATAAACATCCAGGAATACATAACCAGCTTTTGCGGCAAACCTCTTATAAAATGTGCTGCTGATTTCTGCCTGGAATCCATTTGAAACAGATTTTCCTGTAAAGTTCTTTATGATTGCTTTGGTAGGATCAGCATCATAATCAGGAAAAACCTGGTTACTGAAATTTGTATGATAAAAATCCAAAGAGACATATCCTTCTAAATGCTTACCGGAAAACTTCTGAGTAGCGTTAAAACCAAAGTTCAATGCTTTTTCCGGCTGCAATGTTTCCGCGAAAACTATATCTCTCGAACTTGCCAACAACCCGGTATTTTCACTAAATAGATTTGTTGTTCTCCAACCTTTGCCAACAGATGCACGAACAATTAGTTTTTTTGTAATCTCATATTTCAACAAGGTACGAGGGGTAACTTCCCATCCAAAAATATTATGGTGATCAGCCCGAATAGCTGCAATCCAGGTAAACCTATTATCAAAAAGATTTAAAACGTTTTCTGCAAATATTCCGGGTATATTCTCAACCTTATTGTATTTGCCTGCATATGTTCTGTTTAAGCTATTATTAGAAAAAGAAATGTTTTCAGATAAATTCATATAGCGATAACTAAAACCTGTCTTTAATACATTTTTGCTATAACTGTACTCATATTGAAGATTAGCATATCCGTTTGTTTGCGAAGCTTTATAATTTGTTACCCCAAAATAAGATTGCTGATCCTGGTAAAAGCCCGAAGTATATAGAGCAAACCTGTGTACATCATTCATACGGTAGGAAGTCTTAAACCATAATTCAGGTTGCTGAATATCTACAGCCTGGCCGTAAACATCTGAACTGCCTTTATCTTTTCGATAATTGAAAGTAGTCTGTCCGCCAATCCTTTTTTCTGATAGATAGCGAACATTGAACTGCGTACTCCAACCCCATTTGTTTTCATCTCCTTTCTTCCACCTTGTTGAAATCATATAGCGGGTTAGCAGCGGCAAATCCAAAAACGAATCCCCATCTTTATCTATCCTGTTTGCCGGTTGAACCATATGAAAAGCTGTAAGATTACTCCATTCCTTTTTTTTAAATGCATACAATGCATTCAGGTGTTTTTCGCCAAAACTGTTTATGTACCCATTCAGCAAAAGTTTATTAGCCTTATCAGGTTCTCTTGTAAGAACGTTTATTTGACCACTAATACTTTCATAACCCTGCAATACAGAATTGGCTCCTTTTGAGATAAAAATACTTTCAACCAATGGACCGGGTATACTGCTTATACCATAAGTATATGTTAGCGCCTGCACTTGCGGAAAGCCGTCAATTAATACCTGGTTATAGATACCTGATAAACCGAGAATTCTTAACTCTTTTGAATTGGTTATAATATTCGTGGTTTGTGGCTGAATCGATGCCTGCGTTTCAAAACAGCCTGCGAGATCACAACAAGCAGCTTTTTTTAATTCAATAGAAGATATTACTTCTGTTTTTACAGGATTGTTTGAAATGTAATGAGCAGCATTGCTTTGAACAGTAACATTATTCAAAGTCGATTTGCTTTTTAAAACTGCATTTATAAATGAGGTATCCTCTATTTCCAAAGAAATAGCCTCGTATCCAACAAAACTTATGATCAAGGTATGATTGCCTTTATTAGGCAATGCAATAATAAAATCACCTGCTTTGTTGGTTAATGTTGCTGTTTTACTTTTTAACCATTTAACTGTAGCGCCTTGCAAAGGTTGATTTGAGTCATTTGTTACCCTGCCTTTAACTGGTTGAGCAACGGACACGACGGAGCCAGTTAGTAATAAAACTACCAGTAGAATTTTCATTGTGATTGTTTTATCCTTTAACCTTATATGGCCTTGAATCCGGGTTGCTACAACCTGGTGTACCTTCTACTGCTGTACGAATATCTTTTTCTGTAATTAAAGAAGGATTGAATGTTACCTCAAACGCTGTTGTTGCTCCGGGCTTACCTTTTAAAGAGCATGCTGTTACACCGTTCATCTTTGCTACCGTGTTCTGAATGTCCTTACAATCGGCACTACAATTAATACCTGCAACCTTTATTTTAATTGTTTGAGTTTGTTGCTTGTCAGTTACGGCTACAGCTTCCTGGTTTGAAGTTTGCGCTGATACTGTTACAAAAGAAAATATAAATAATATTACGAATGAAAATAATTTAGATTTCATTTTATGGATTTTTGATGAATGATAAAATAGTAAGGCGTTCATAGAAATTATGAACGAAATAATAATACGGCAATTAAGCTATTCTTGGAGGTTGCCAAAAATCATTTGAAATATGAGGTGGGATATTCTCGGTATAATCAGTTCCTGGTTTTCTAAAAAGAATTACGGGGTTGGAAATCGGGAAATCAATATCAGTCTTAAATACAACGCAGCATTTGCAGGACTGAAACGGATTGCAAGGCAAATCACTTGTTTCTTCTTTATTGTCTTTTTGTTGATCCGTATCTTCCGGTTTACAGCTATGATCACAGCATGATGCTATTTCCTGGCTTTCAAAAAAATCAAGCTCTTTAAGAGCTGGATGCAATGCCAAAAAAAGAATATATAGAGCAAATATGAAACTGCTTGTTTTCAACAGGTTGCAAGGTAATATTTTTTAGTGTGAAAATGATCCTTTCCATGGCCGCAGATCTGCGACCGGAAAATATAACAAAGTGCATAATGTTGTATTGTATTTTTATTTTCCGATACAGAAAGTAATTTGAATTGATAATTAATCAGTTATGGTTTTGAGGTACAAATGGGGTACAAATTTATCGAATTTCCGCAGTTACGGTTTATTTGTGATATGAACCTCAATTGGTGGAGGGATGGTTTTAGTAACAAAGAATATTTGATAAACCGCAAAGATAAAGAAGCAAAGAAGCAACCCAATTAACACAGTACGCAAAATCCCGATCAAGTTTCCGATATTATCAATTTTTTTATTTATGCTTTGAAAATCTGTTTTAAATTCTTCATAAAGTAAATCGTATCCTTTTTTGATCTTGTCTTCTTCGAAATCCACATCCTCCTTTATCTTGCTTTTATTGAATGCTGTTATATTAAGGATTTTCCAGGCAATTAGAGTGTAAAGAGCATAAGCCATAAACACCAGAATCAAAATTGTGGGCCGGTCTTTAACTTGAAACGCTGCGAAAATTGTTGCAGCGAAAGTGAGAGGAAATGAGGTAACCTGCCCTTTAATAGAATCAATATTCTTCTCCAAATTCTCGAAATATGTATTACGCTCCTCTTTAAACTTTGTTTTAATCTTATCAAAATCGAAATTTCTTATATAGATATAGTGATCTCTTATCGCTACATTTAAAATGATAGGAAGGGATTGTATCAGTTTATAAAATCTTTCCTCTATTTTATAACTATGTACAGTATTAATTATAGCGGATTTAAAAAACTGAACAAAATCTATTTTTTGAAACTCTTTAATTAGCCTTTCATATACTGGTTTTAAATCTTCCAAGTTTTTAACCTGCAAATCATTCAAATCATATTTAATATCAAAAGGACCTACATCTGATGTAAAAAGTACAAATCGTTTTTCATCACTCGAATGAAAAGACATGAAATTTTCTTGCTCTAAAAGAAAATTAAAAATCTCAATAAAATAATAATAATTAAAGAATAATGATTTTTCTTTAGTGAATACTTCTCCAGGCAACTTCATTACAACTTCCCCATTTACATTGAAAATAACAAAATAAGTATTTTCAAAATCTGATAAATAATTATCTGCCCGGTTACAAAAGTCTTCCTCATTATAAAATAAAACTATTTTATCAGCACATTCATTTGTATTAATAACAATTTCACTTTCATTATTAAGATGGTGTGTATTTTCTAACCCTAATTTATTTGTAAAAATATCAATATCATTAGCTGTTAGATTTGTTAATTTAAATCGAATAGACCTTCCGTTAAAAGTAGGAGTACTTTCACCACTGTTTACACATTTACCTATCCCACTAATTGCCTCACTTAGTTCTATCATTTTGAGAGTTTATTTGGCTTACCAATTCTTTTGAATGTATTATAATCCTATCATCCTTAACCTCAACATTTTTTTTATTTATTTTGTCATAATCAACCGTAAGTTCTATCCCTTCAACTTTCGCTCTTACTGTTATTAATTTTTTTAAAATACTGGCTGTTCGTTTAAATTCTGGATCAATGGTTAATTGGTTATTCTGAGCATATTGAATTAAGTGTTGCTCATGTTCCTCCCCATAAAAATGTTTTGATAAATCAAATAGATTGATTGATTTATCGCTTCCATGTTCAATTACATCATAGAATGCCTTTTTAAATTCATCTCTTGACTTATATTTAGGATTACCAGTTTCATCATTTGGCATATCAACAGCATTTAAAACCCTAACTAACGTGTTCGTATTAGCATCATTTGAAATAATATTTGCTGCCTGTACCCATTCCTTAAAGTAGGCAGAAAGATGGTCCCTTTGATTTGTGACCAATGCCATATACTTTTTATCTATATCTGTTGAATTATAAAGGCCGAAATTCAGACGAAAACCCATCCCTATTTTTTCAATATCCATGTTATCACCGTCTATGGGTAAAATAACTCCATTTATATTTTTAAAGTTAATGCCATGCTTTTTCCGTAAAAGTACTGCTGAAATATATCTTCTATCTTCATACTTATAATCTGCAAACAAGTAGTACCCGCCGGTTGCAAAAGGTTCCTTTTCAATCCGAACTTTTAAATCTTCCAATGATTTTTTTGTGTAATTATAAAAAACATCATCTTCTTCTTTAGCAAAATAATTTAATAACCCAGTATGAAAAACAGTTGAATGTCCATCTTCAAATTGCGTATTTTTTAAGGAGGATGAAAGACCGAAGGATTTATGCGTTTCTTCAATAAGTCGAATTGAAAAACTATCTATAGTTGGAATAGTCTTAGAAAACTTTAAAATAACATCTTTTTTTTCCTCGCTTTCTCCTGCATTTTTTTGCTTAACATCTTTTTCAACCTCATGCACAATAAATCTATTGACAGTAATCATTAGCTTGTTAGTTTTTGTTGCACTTCAAAATAGCTAAATTATAGCAAACAATAACCCGGTTAAATGCCTATTTTGTTTATTAAGAAGCCAATTGGACTTTTTTGGGAGTTGAGTACTATTAAAATAGATTATCGAATTGTTGAAAAGCCACGTAATTATTCTATGTTTTTTTCAAGCCTTCTTTTAATAGGTTTAAAAATGTTGAATTTCTGCTTTCAGCATCCTCAATAAATGCATCGTAGGATTGAATGTATATCCCGATAGGTATTTTTGTATTCTCATCCAAGTAGATATCTTGTGGTTTATAAAGTACTGAATCATTGGAAAACAACTCTGTAAACCCAAGCCCTTTCAATAACAACTTAAATTCTAAATCAATATCTACTATGCCATAAAACCAAATTCGTTGTATCTTATTCGGGTAAAGATGAAGAAGTTTTGTTGCTCTTCGAATTAATTGCACAACAATATCATTTTTTCTTTCAAGTGAAAGACCCAATTTTTTTAACTCCACAATTACAACATCTACTTTAGGAATACTTACAGGGTCATTAGAAAAAACAATAGCTATATCAGGTCTTTTTGAGTCAGCTTGAACATCTTCTTCTAAAGAAATGTTCGAAATAAGTTTTTCCATTTGTTGATCACTAAGAATAGTTGTGTAGGACATATACTTGTCATCCAACAACCATGCATTATTCGTGTACAGATCATTTATGTAAGTATCCTTATGAAATGATTTTCTCATTGGCACTATTACATTATGAATATCATCCTCACTATTACTATGGTCGATCTTTTTAAGCTTTCCGATAATGAGATTTCTATAAAGAATGTATTCCATCAATATGCGAGACGAAATCGTTAAAGATTTTTCATATTGCTCGTCTGTAAGACTTTGGGCTTCTAAGATTTCCTTTTGATCATTGAAGAATTTTTGTTGAGCGATCTGCAGGGATTCATTTCTATCAATTAATCCCACAGGCTTCTCTATAAAATATCCTTTTAAATGGGGGTAAACCTCCTCTAATATTTCGATTGTTTTGGTATTCTGTTCTTGTATTTTCGGAATTTCTTGATTCAAAATTTCCGTTACTTTATCGGCGAACATTTTCTTAACCGTCCGTAATGATATCTCATCAAATGTTAACTCCTGACGTGAGGCATTTACTTTGCCGATGAAAAGATTTGAATAAAGAATAAAAATTAATTCATACCCAAAGGGAAGGTTTCCTTTCGAAAGAATTTCCATTGGAATACTTCTATCATCAACACAAATCGCCGTAATTACTGAGGGAGTATCATTTGTTTCCTTAATGGAATAAAATAATTCTATTTTTTCAAAGAGATCTAACGTATTTTCAGTAATCGCTACTGTCTTTAGAACCGGAATTTGGCTGGTTTTTATTTCAGCTGAATCGGTATAAAAATCATAAGTTGGATTAGGGTCATTTGTAGTAAGAGATATTTTTATAGTAAGCTCTTTGCCATCAAGCTTTCTTTTATAAAATTTTGGATAAAAGTTTAAAAGTAAGCTTTGCTTGATGGATGCTGGTTTCAAATAATCGTATTTCTTAACTTTTTCAAGTTTGTAGTTTTGAAATTTTAATATTGTTTTGTTTTCATCATTTTGACTTTCTGTAACCTTGCTTTTTTCGTCCCACGAATCACTAAAAACAAAAGCTCTACTTTTCGTACCATAACTGCTGGCAATTTCTACTTTATCGAAATAATTTAAAAATACTAATCTCCCCAGGCCTTTATGGTCCTCGCTATTAATTTCGAGAAGCTTAGCAAACTTATTGAAGTTTGTATCTAAGAAACCATCTCCATTATCAATAATCTCAAGTTGGAGACTATCAGGTTTTGAATAAGAATCTATGGTAATTTTAATTTCAATCAAATCTGCATTTGCATCTATGGAATTAGCTATGGCTTCAAAATATATCATTTCCAATGATGAATTTGGAAAAAAAAGTTTAGCCGCATTGCTTGTATTAATCTTCATATTAGCCTTGACGATTCAAAGTTCAGCAAATTAAGCCTAATATCGTAAAAGGTTATAATTCAGTAATTAAAAAGGGAAATCATCTTCGTTATGGTCTCTTGCAATATCATACCATCCCGATAATTGTAAGTAATAGCCTGGTGGCGCAGTGATTTGTGGGTTATTTGGCTGATAAATTCTCGACAAGGATAATCTCAATATCGTACCGGCTAAAATTTCTTCAGCGGTATCTTGATATCCTACATACGCTATACCCCTAAAATTTCGACCGTTAGGGAAGCGATAACGCACTTTATCATCAAAAGTTGCTCTTTCCAAATTTCGGTTTGAAATCCAAAATCCCGTACTCCTTTCGGGAAGTTGGCCATGTTCAGGAATATATCCTGATCCGCTGTTTGTCCAATGTAGAAGCCCATCGAATACTTCATCAATATGGCCATTCCAATTCACCAAATCATTTTCCGTAAGGAACTCATTTATATCGTCAATTTCCCGCAAATATGTTTTATTAGTAATTATCACATCTTCAACATGAGGTGGATGAACCGGATTTCTATTCACAAAATTAATATCCCATATATCTCCTACTTCAAAGTCACTATCGGCTGGTTGATTACTTCCCCCGTGATTGAGTAATCGAACAGATCGTTGATTTTGTAACACAAGGCCTCCTACGCAAGCCGCTGTATGCATATGAGTTTTTGAGACTATAAGAACTTCCATTTATAAGTGAATTATGTTATAATCGAAGCGCTCTTTTAATACATTCGTCACTAAAGATCTATGGCAAGCTGCCGGTTGTTCCTCTACACAAAACAGCACAATTTTATTAGCACCCAAATCTTTAAGCTCTTTCAGAAAATAAACGAAATCAAATTTATTGATAATTCTTTCTTTGTATTCGCTAATAAATACTTCCCCCAACTCCTTCCTTTCACTTTTAAGTTGCTTTTTCTGTAAATCAGTTTTTTTTTGTAATTCACGAATTTCTGAGGTAGGAGCTAACGCTAAGATGTGTTTATACTTTATTCCTAATTCTTTTAATTTATTCTGCAACCTAGTACTATTTACAAAAGAATATTTAGACCCTCTTACGGCTCTCCTTTGTCTGATATCACAGAATGTATCAATATCGTTCTTAACAAGCTTATTAAAAAAATCTTCGGCGGTTGAATTATATACACCAACAGTAAAAAATTGCATTTTATGGATAGGATTTTCTGGATGTAGAATTTATAGTTACTTCATCGGGAAATAATGTTGTATCAGACAAACCTTTATTTAACTCATTAATCACATCAGCCTGGCTCTTGACTTTTCCTTTTTCATCAATATGCCTTAAATTAATTTCATCTTTTGAAAGAACTCGACCTATCAATTTGCTTCTATGGCATTCGCACGGTTTACTTTCACTACACATCACTACTATTGGAATTTTCTTTTCGTAGGCTTTCTTTAACCGATCAATTCCAATTTTAAAAAAGTCCTTCGTTTTTACTTTATCGTAATCCACTTTTCCATTTTCATCATAACAAGTAGGATCGAGTGGCCTTCCACCCAAAGCGTCACCCATAAAGACGTACTTAATATTATTCCTCTCAAGTAAAAACTTTAAATCATTTTGATTGAATTGAGGATTGAATTTTGAATACGGCTGGGACCTTACATCAATGAGATATGTAATTTCAAATTTTAATAAAAGATCCAAAAAATCTTTGGCTTTTCTATTTCCATGACCTATTGAATATATAGGTTTTTGCTCCATACTGCAAATTAAGCATTTGGAGAATTTTTTCCTAGTGACAAGACCGAAATACCAAATAAAGGGTAAACATTTGACGGATTGACAAGTGAAATATTGGCAGAAAAACCACTGAACATAGAATTCAGCCTGAATTCCATAATAATTGACATTACAACATGACAATTATTCTTTATATCGGCTTTGGTTATATTCTTGCCCCTGCTTTGCTTCAACAAAACTTTATATCATGGTAACATTTACTACAAACAATCCCGCTGGTCTATTAGCAGCACTTAAAAAGGAAATAGACGACAAGAAAATGAAAACCTGGATTTATGACAAGGACAATGATTTTCTTTACATCGCTGATCAATGGGAAGGAAGAGCCTATTTTACTCCTGTAGTTGGAATCGGTGTCTTAAATTTTAAGTTAGGTACTTATAAAGGTAAACCAGTGGATCTTTTCACTGCAGCGGTTTATCATGGCCGCTTTATTGAAATTGTCTCTGCACATTTTTCAGATCGTTTTACTATGGCTTCATCAACTGATGTAAAAGCAGTAGCTACTTAGCCAGCGTTCAGGATATTTGTTTTTAAATTTAGTCAGTTAACAAGCTGACTTTATTTTTACTCTCATGGCCTTTTATTGTTACAGAGGTAACCTTTTAGTGCAAAAAATCACGAAGAATTTTATGTATAACATTACTTTAGTCTGTACAAGACATGACGAACTCGGCAAATGCAATTCAAATGAATTATATAAAATAATTGAGAGTATAAATCCAGAAGTAATTTTTGAAGAAATACCTCCATCTTTCTTTGATAGATATTACATAAGTAAGAGTCGTAATAATTTAGAGACAGACACCATAAATAAATATTTAGAAATTCATAAAATAGAACATATTCCCGTAGATTCAGATGAACTCCCTTCTGAATCATTTTTTAAAGATCATAGATATATATATGAACGGGTAGAAGGCCTTGCTGATATCAACGGCTTTAATTATCGAAATTTAGTTGATAAGAATAAGCTGTATGCACAAATGCATGGATTCCCATATCTCAACAGCATTTACTGTACTAACTTTTACGATGAAATAAATGATAGCGTAGAAAAAGGTTTACAAAAAATAAACATTGAAAAATATCTTCAAACTTTTCAATTATGGAAAGATATTAACGATGGACGAGAAAATGAAATGCTTCAAAACATTTATAGGTATAGCAAAGAACATAGTTATAATACAGCAATATTTACTATTGGGGCGGCACATAGAAAATCAATAATTAAAAAAATACAGGATTACCAAGAGAATGAAATATTAAAATTGAATTGGACATTTTATAATGATTCTGCATAAAATTACCTGATACGAATTACCTTCCTTTTTATGGTAGCCATTAAAACCTAATCTTAATGCACTTCACTCTTGCCTTTTACAAAATTTCAGGAATATAATCTATTAAAATCTCGTTTATTCATAAAAAATAAAAATACCCAACTCAATAAGCATTGTACTTGTTTCTAAAGGGTTCTTTCCTCAATTTGTGTCAACCAGCCAATCTCGGATTGTAACAGGTATAAACTAAAGCTTTATATTTGAATCCTATCAATTAGTAAACGAAATGTCATTACTCATACTCATCGTTTTTATTTTAGGCTATATCGCCATAGCTTTTGAACATCCATTAAAGCTAAATAAAGCTGCATCTGCATTAATTACCGGGGTGTTGTGCTGGACCATTAACATACTTAACGCAGAATCCACTGAAGTTGTGGGTGAAGAACTTTTGCATCATCTGGGAGAAATTTCCTCCATACTATTTTTTCTTTTGGGAGCAATGACTATCGTTGAATTAATTGACTCACACAATGGCTTTGACATAATTACTCAAAAAATAACCACTTCAAGCAAGAGCAAATTATTGTTGATAATAGCTACACTTACTTTTTTCCTTTCGGCATTACTGGATAACCTTACAACAGCCATTGTAATGATGTCCCTATGTTCTAAAATATTATCAGTAAAAGAAGATCGGCTATGGTTTGCCGGTATGATCATAATTGCTGCCAATGCCGGCGGCGCATGGTCACCTTTAGGTGATGTAACAACTACCATGCTTTGGATTGGTGGCCAGATCACAGCTTTGAACATAATTAAACAACTTATATTACCGAGCCTTGTTTCATGCCTCATACCAACATTGATTATTTCGTTACGTTTTAAAGGGCAAAAATTCTTAGCTGTTGTGCAATCACCCAAAGCTGAAGTTGAAATTAGAACAGGTAGAATAGTTTTATTTTCTGGTATCGGCTTTTTATTGTTTGTTCCCGCTTTTAAAACAATCACTCACCTTCCCCCCTTCATGGGAATGTTGCTTGCATTAGGATTAATGTGGGTTATTACCACAATTATTCACAAGAGTAAAGAACAGGAAATAGTTGAAAAACTGTCAGTGGCTGGTGCCCTTCAAAAAATTGATACTCCCAGCATACTTTTTTTCCTGGGCATACTCCTGGCAGTTTCATCGCTTCAATCAATTGGGGTATTAAAAGAATTTGCTACATTCTTAAATACTTCATTAAAAAATCATTACGCCATTGCTATAACTTTAGGACTTGTGTCAGCAGTTGTTGATAATGTGCCCCTGGTCGCAGCTGCACAGGGAATGTATGACCTCTCAACTTATCCAACAGATCATTCATTCTGGGAATTCCTTGCATTAACTACAGGAATAGGGGGCAGCACTATTATTATTGGCAGTGCGGCAGGTGTAGCAGTAATGGGTATTGAGCAGGTTGATTTCATCTGGTATTTAAAAAAAATTGGATGGCTTGCCCTTGCAGGCTTTGCAGGTGGCATTTCGGTATTCCTGCTACAGGCTGCTTTATATTGACAAGCATGAAGAAATTTTTTCACGATATATTAAGTCTCCGGGAAAATGCTGATTTTGAAAAAACAAAATCAACTATCAGTGAAGGTATTTCGCTGCGTGGATATAATTTGTGGATACTCCTGTGTTCTGCAATGCTCGCCTCAATAGGCCTGGATACCAATTCGGTTGCAGTTATTATTGGAGCGATGTTGATATCTCCCCTTATGTCCCCAATACTTGGTGTTGGACTGTCTATCGCCATATTGGATAAAAAATTATTAACCCGTTCGTTGAGAAATTTGCTTATCGCAGTTTTTATTAGTCTCGGTGCCTCAATATTATATTTTTTCCTTTCACCTTTAGGAGAACCAAATTCCGAATTACAAGCAAGAACATACCCCACATTACTTGACATCCTTATTGCATTATTTGGGGGAATTGCAGGCATTGTATCAATATCCAGGCACGATCAGACGAATGCAATTCCTGGTGTTGCAATTGCCACAGCTTTAATGCCTCCTTTATGCACTGCGGGATTTGGTTTGGCAACAGGACATTGGAATTACTTCTTTGGTGCGTTTTATCTATTTTTTATAAACGCTGTGTTCATTAGCCTCGCAACATACCTTATCATACGTTATTTACATTTCCCAAGAAGATCGTTTGCAACTAATACTGAAGCAAAAAAATATGGTCGCTGGTTTACAGCAATAACCATCATTGTTGTAGCCCCCAGCATTTATTTTTTGTATACTGTTTATAAAAAAGAGCTTGTCAAAAAAGACATTGAAAAATTTGTACTTTCTCCGATAAAAAAACATGGAAATGAATTGTTGAAATGGGAGATTGAAAAAAGGGACAGTATAACTCTTATTAAAGTGTATCATTCAGGCATTGCATTAACTGACAGCCTAAGGAACTCAATTGACAGTACGCTTGAAAGCCACAGCATGGGGAATTACAAACTTACCCCAATCAGGATGAATTTGACAAAGGATGAAATAAATAAACTGAGTGCTGAAATGACCCTGCAAATGTTCCAGGAATTACACCTTGAAGAACTGAGGGAACAATCATTGGAAAAAAAGGTAAATACTGATACCTTGTCATTTTCGCAAATTTTCAGGGAAATAAAAATAGTTTTTCCTTTTATTGATACTTTAAATAATGGCTGGTCTATGATCCCCAACAATGACAAAAAAATTGATACCATCCCATTTATAACCTATAGCAGCAAAAAACCACTTAGAAAGGAACAATCATCGCAGTTTTACAATTTCTTACTCACCAGGTTAAAAAGTGATTCTGTAATCATAATCAGAAAATGAAAGAAGTGTAAAATCCAGTTGCTTCCTTTTACTTAATAGATAATAAAGGAACTCTGGAACAGTTGATAATTTTTTGAGAATAAGGACTGATAAAATCGTGTTTATAAATCGTATCTATCATTGGTGTTAACACGATAAGATCCGGTAAAATCACTTTTGAATAGGAAAGGATTTCATCTGAAACAGCCCCTCCGTTAGCCCACGCGGTTTGAATTTTAGTCTGGTTTCCCTCCAATTGTGGTTTTATTTTTTTTACAAGATCGTCGAGGATATTGGTTTTTCGTTCCACCTTAAGTGATGACAAACCCAGTACTTCTATTGTTGAATTTATGTCCAGAAAATTACTGACAAATTCATAATTGGCAAATGCGTCCGTGACAGGTAAAATCGGGTACAATATTCTATTAAATGATTGAGTCTTGATTCTTGCGGGGATTGTTAAAACAGGACAATCTGAATACTTAATTATATTATAGGCATTACTACCAATAAAATTATCCCTCATTCCTGACGCACCATGAGCGCCCATAAAAATCAAGTCTGCGTTTTCCTCCAAAGAAGCTGAAATAACGGCTTCCGCTACAGAACCCTCTATTTGAATAAGCTTTGAATCAATATTGCTTTTCCTCAACGTTCCATTAAGTGCATTCAGGACGTCAGGATTTGTATAATACAGGTTATGCAATTGCTTTCTCCTGTTAATACTAAATATCTTTTCAATGACATTTATTAAAACAATCGTTGCACCCCATTTTGTTGCCAGGAATGACGCGGTACGAAATACATTTAAAGAAGTCTCACTTAAATCAAGAGGAACTAATATCTTTTTTATCTCGACACTCATCAGTTTTCCGGAATTAATAATGATGCAGGTTTTCTTAATGAATCCACTGTAATTGTGTCCCCTGATTTTTGCTTCGCAGAATAAATAGAATCGTTTTCAACAATCAACTTTTGATATTCAGCCATATAATTACTCCCCTGCATATACACATATAATATAATAGCAATCAGTATTATAAAAAGGACAAAAAATAAGTAACACAACCTGGGAATTGCTTTCAAATAGTTTATCTTTTATTTTATTGCAAATTGCAACAAACGACCGGAGATATGATTAAAGTGACATTAGAATACTATTAGAATAGCAGACAAACTACTTCAGTTGTCCGGCCGTGGGTAAGCAGATCACAAAACTGCTCCCTGTGTTTATTTGAGAGGTAACATCTATAGTACCTTTGTGCATAGTAATTATTCGGGAAGCAAGTGAAAGTCCAAGTCCGAAACCTTCCCTGTCGGAAGTTTGATCGATTCGGTAAAAAGGTTGAAATATGTTCAATATTTCATTTTCAGGAATACCTTTGCCACTGTCTTTAACTGAAATACAAATATTCTTGTCTTCTATACTAAGTAATACGGAAGCATGGTGATCTTCAGAATATTTACAAGCATTTAAAACAATGTTCTTTATTGCCATCAATAACAAAATCTCGTTTCCAAAAACAAGCAACTGATCCTCGTCATTAGGAAGATTTCCAAATTCAACGGAAGCCTTGAAATTTTTACTTATCCTTCCTATTTCGGAAGGTAATCTCAAGACAATTTCATCCATGCGCACCAGGTTAATCTCTAAGCCATCGGCACTACCGGAAGCTTTAGCAAATTCCAAAAGGGTTTGTGTAAGTTTTGCCATATGCCTGACGTCCTGGTAAATTGACAACATTACTTGTTTATATTCATCCGCGGACCTGTCTCGTTGCAACGTCACCTCTAATTGGCTGGATACCGCTGTAAGCGGCGTCGAAAGCTCATGGGAAGCATTGGAAATAAATCTTTTTTGAAATTCGAAACTTTCCTGTAAACGGTTTAGCAGGCTGTTTAATGTTTCTGCCAATTGATACCATTCATCTCTTGTAATTCCGGTTTTGATTCTACGTGCAAGATTCTGTGCAGATATTTCTTCCACATCAGCAGCAATTTTTTTTATAGGCAATAAAATTCTTGTTGAAAAAATATAACCTGTAACAATTACAAAAATATTACCCAGAAAGAAACTGATCAGCAAAATATTGAGGAGAGAATTCAAGCCAGCCTTACCATTAACATCCTCAGCTGCCGAAACAACTACGATTCTTGTATTACTATCTATGGAATGATATGCAATTGCTTCTTTATCTCCAATTGCAAAAAAAATGGAACCATTCACTCTTGCATCATCCAAAATACTTTTCTTTACCTCTAAAGTATCTCCCGGTAAATCGCTATAGCTATAAATTTTATCGTTTTGATAATCATATGCCTGGACCGTTTTGTCCTTTAATGCCATTGTTGTCAGGGAATCAATTTTCTGTACGAGATTTCGATCAAACGTTTCCCTCAGTCCTAATAACCTGGCCGTTGTTATTGCACGATTGGTAAGTCTCGTGGTTATATTGTTGATCCTTTCCTTGTAAGAGAAATAATATATTCCTCCACATACAATGCAAAGTATTAGCATTACTAACCCTGAAAATAAAATAGTAAGTCGTAAACGTACAGGCATAACTATCCGTTTTCTTTTAAAATATAGCCCATGCCAACATGAGTTTGAATAAGCTTTTGGTCAAATGGTTTATCCACTTTATTTCGCAGGTAGCTAATATAAACATCAATAACATTGGTATTTGTATCAAAGTCTATGTCCCAAACATGAATAGCAATATCGGCGCGGGAAACAGTTCTGTTTTTGTTCCTCATAAGGTATTCCAATAATTGAAATTCTTTAGCGGTAAGATTTATGGTAGCATTTCCACGTTTAACTTCTTTACTATCCAGGTTCATTTCCAGATCTGCTGCTTTAAGCATGGTGCCCTCCGGGAGATATTGATTGGTTGTACGTTTTAATAACACACGGATCTTCATCAGCAGTTCCTTGAATTCGAAAGGCTTGATTATATAGTCATCGGCTCCTGCATCATAGCCTTCAATCTTATCATTTAATGAGCTGAACGCAGTAAGCATAATAACGGGAATATGTGTATCCCTTGTTCGTATAAGCTTACACAATTCATATCCGTTTATTAGGGGGATATTAATATCTAATACAACGAGATTATAAGTATTATTCTCAATCATTTTTAACCCGGTCTTTCCGTCATAACCCACTTCTACTTCATAACCATTTTCGGAAAGTCCAAATTTAAGAGCATCCGCTATTTTCGGTTCGTCTTCAACGATTAAAATTCTTCTTTCGTCCATATTTCACTTGTGTAAAGCAATTTAATCAAACTTAGTTTCATAGTACGGTATTTTAAACAGATTAACTTATTCTAATGGTTTTCTAATGTCCTATTAATTCATTCTTAATTTATTAGAATTAGTTTTGAATAATCATTATTTCAATGACAGCCTCATTTAAAAACATATTAATCCCGGTAGATTTTTCGATCAATACTGAATTAGCTGTCAAAAAAGTAATCGAGCTGGCTGAGCCAGACAGTTCGGTTCATCTGTTGCATGTACGACAAGAGGCAAATGAAGTTTCTATATTTTCATTGCAGCAATTTTTTCCTCAGTCAAAACATATACTTTATGACGGCGAAGTTGAGTACAAAATAGATGAATGGAAAAAAAGCATTTCAGACAATAGCATGTGCAAAAAAGTATTCTGCAGAATTATTACAGGTTCATCCATCCAACAGGTAATTACCGATGAGGCCAGGAGGCTATCAATTGATTTGGTAATTATAGGAAAAAACTCTACCCATTCATGGCTTCCTTTTTTAAATACAGTGATCCCAAGCCAGCTCTCAAGAGAAATAGGTGCAGCAGTTTTAACACTTAAACCAGGGAGTATCTATAATAAGGTTAAAACAATGATTGTTCCAATATCAAATGAAAATGCTATCAACAAATTGGAAATTATCTATGCTATTTGTAAAAAATTCCCAGTAAAAATACACCTGGTAACATTCATGAACAGTAATGAAAAAGAGGAAGGCAATCATGCATCAACCTTATTACGGCTTTATCAAAGTCTGAGATCTTCATTAAATTGTCATGTAGAATATGCAATATTGAAAAGTAATAATAAGGTAAAAGCCATATTGAATTACGCTGAAAAATTTAATGCAGATATTTTATTGGTAAACCCTGAAACGGAAACAAAGATTGGATGGCCTAATAAACATATTTCAGATGTGTTGCCGGCTGGATCGAGAATACAGGTTTGGGCAGTATAGTGATATAGATCAAAAAGGATAAAATTGGTTTTTTCATAGCAAGGATTGTTTATGGGGCACGTATTTACGTTGCCCCTTTTCAATTCGTAAGACAAGAAAATCGGGAACTAAAGGAACGTTATTGAACTGTATTAAAAAATAATTCAGTGATGACCAGGTTTACAATAGCTATCGACAACAATGAATTTGAAGTTGAGAACAGTTATGATAACACACAAAATATCACACGATTTGGTATTTTCTTATCTGGCAAAAAACAATTCTCAATTGAGCCGGTTATTCTATATGGGCACGGGGACGAAATATTATGGCAGTTAACAGATAAATACAAGCATTTGATGGTTGATCCAGAGATTATAAAAAAACTGGGGAATGCAATTGAAAACCTAATTAATTAAATATACTTAAAGTCATTTTGTGGATAAACATAAGTACCAAACGGGCCTGATTGGAAATTGTGCTTTTCTCGCTCATGTAAATAGGAATACGAATATTGAATGGCTTTGCTGGCCGAGGTTTGACAGCTCGTTTATATTTGGCGGTTTGTTAGATAAAAAAAAAGGAGGCGTATTTTCAATATTGCCCGAAGGTATATATTCTTCTCATCAGTATTACCTGGAAAATACAAATGTGTTGTGTACAGAAATCAGTAGTGAAGACAGTACTTATAAAGTAACAGATTTTGCCCCAAGATTTAACCAATACGACAGAAATTATAAGCCGCTTATGTTGATTCGCAAAATAGAATCTGTTAGTAATTCACCGAGGATAAAAATCAAATGTGATCCAGTTTATAATTATGGCGAAGGAAGTTATATAGCACACCGGGGGAGCAATCATATAGAATTTGAAGGTGGGGGTGAAAAGATACGGCTTACCACTAATATCCCCATTAATTATTTATATGATGAGAAATACTTTGTTCTTAACGAAACCAAATACCTCGTATTGACCTATGGCCAGCATCTGGAAGCATCTTTGCAGAGTACAGCAGAAACTTTTTTAAGAGAAACTATCTTGTATTGGCGTAACTGGATAAAAAAATCAAGTATTGCCCGTTTTTACCAGGACTATGTTATCAGATCTGCACTGGTATTGAAAATACATCAATATGAAGACACCGGGGCAATCATCGCTGCAAGTACTACAAGTTTACCAGAATACCAGGGTAGTGGAAGAAACTGGGATTACAGGTATTGTTGGTTAAGAGATTCATTTTATGTACTAACGTCTTTAAATCACATTGGACATTTTGAGGAATTAGAAAATTATTTTACTTATATAACAGATATTTCTTTTAATAATGAAATGCGTTACCAGCCCTTATACGGCATAACAGGTGAAAAGCAGTTAATTGAAACAGAACTCGACCTTGAGGGATATTTACAAAATAAACCAGTACGTATAGGCAATCAGGCGTATGAACATATACAAAATGATATTTACGGCCAGGTACTTGTTTCATTGCTTCCTTTATATATTGATCACAGGTATGTTAATTCAGAAAGGAAAGATTCGGCCAAGTGGATTGAGTACCTATTAAAAAGAATTGAAGCAACCATTGATGAGAAAGATGCCGGAATTTGGGAATTCAGGAATATACAGCATATACATTGTTATACAAATCTTTTCCAGTGGGCAGGATGCTCCGCAGCTGTGAAAATGGCGAGAAGTATTGGAAACAAATCATTAGAAGCTAAGGCTCTTACATTAAAGAAAAAGGCCGCATCACATATAGAAAACTGCTATGATGATACAAGAAAAGTATATACTCATGCTGCAAATAGCCCGCATCTGGATGCAAGTACATTGCAACTAATCATGATGAATTACTTAGAGCCGAATTCAGAAAAAGCAAGGGATCATTTAAAAGGTCTGGAAAAAGAACTAAAAACAAGTAATGGATTATTTTACCGGTATCTGCATTCTGACGATTTTGGAAAACCAAAATCTACATTCCTGATATGTGCATTTTGGTATGTTGAAGCACTTGCATGTGTTGGAAGATTGGATGAAGCAATTATGGAATTTGAAACCCTTTTAAAGTATTCTAACCATTTGTTGTTATTTAGTGAAGACGTAGATGAAGCAACCGGAAGCCAATGGGGAAATTTTCCCCAGGCTTATAGCCATGTTGGACTAATGAATGCGGCATATAGGATTGCTATTAAGCTGGACAAGCCCATATTTCTATAGCCCGTCTTTAGGTGATTTTTTAATTACATTCTAATCCTATTTTAATACGAGCTTATGGTACAGAATGTAACTTCATCAGGATGAAAAAAAGATTGTTTATTGTCTCAAACAGGCTACCAATAACTGTTGATGAAGAAAAAGGTATTCAAACAGCTACAGGCGGATTGATCACTGCTGTGAATAGTTTTCTTGAAAATGACAACAGGAAAAATTACAAAGAAATTTATTGGGCTGGTGTGCCTGGCTGCAATATTGCTTCCTGGATACCGGCAATAAAAAAAATACAAAATACAGATTTTACGTACCTGCCTGTTTTTCCTGCAAACAATGAATACCATGAATATTATAATGGATTTTCCAACTCAGTATTATGGCCATTGTTTCATTACTTCCCTTCCTTTGCAGAATATAATGCTAGTAATTTTATACACTACAAAAAAGTAAATGAACAATTTGCCGAAACTTTATTACGTGTGTTACAACCCGGTGATACTGTTTGGGTTCATGATTATCACTTACTTCCTTTGTGTTCATTAATTAGAAAAGAATTACCAGAACTTTCCATCGGATTTTTTCTGCATATTCCATTTCCTTCATTTGAAATTTTCCGATTGCTTCCAAAGGCATGGCAGGCAGATTTACTAAAAGGTATTCTTGGTGCCGACCTCATCGGTTTTCATACAATCGACTACGCATCGCACTTTCTGCAAAGTATATCAATGGTACTCGGCCTGGATCATGAACGAAATATTATTCATCATGATAACAGGCTGATAAAAATTGATGTGTTCCCAATTAGTATTGATTTTAAAAAGTTCAATAATGGATATAACAATAAGATTGTAGAACAATATCGGAATGCACTCCTTGAGCAAATGAAAGGCCGGCAGATAATATTTTCGGTTGATCGCCTGGATTATACAAAAGGCGTACAAAACAGGTTAAATGGATATGAGCATTTTTTACAGAAAAATCCTCAATACCATAATAAAGTCATTTTTATTATGGTCATTGTACCCTCCCGAGATACAATTACAAAATATGCTGAAAGAAAAAAAATGATCGACGAAACGATAAGTCGTATTAACAGCAAAATCGGTAATATTCAGTGGATGCCTGTTATCTATCAATACAATTGCCTGGAATTTGAAGAAATGCTTGGGCTTTATACAGCCTGCGACTTGGCCCTTATAACCCCACTTAGAGATGGAATGAACCTGGTATCAAAAGAGTTTGTTGCAAGTAGAAAAGATAAAAAAGGGGTTTTAATAATAAGTGAAATGGCCGGAGCCGCAAGAGAGTTAACTGATGCACTTACAATTAACCCGAATGATATCGTTGAAATGGCTGAAAAAATAAAGCTGGGATTAGAGATGGATGAAACAGAACAGAAAAATGCACTTGAAAATATGCAACGAAGAATTGCAAGCTATGACGTCCAGGCGTGGGCAGATGACTTTATGCGTGAATTAAGCAATATAAAAAACAAACAGAATTCCTTCCAGATAAAATTTATTGACGAATTTACAAAGCTTAAAATATACGAAGCTTATACAAATTCGAAAAAGCGTCTGCTGTTGCTTGACTACGATGGAACGCTTGTCCCTTTCTCATCCAACCCTGACCTGGCTACGCCTGGTCCTGACTTGTTAAAGCTTATTAAAGAACTATGTACTCAAAAGGAAAACAATGTTTTTCTTATTAGTGGCCGCAACAGTTCATGGTTGGAAAAACAATTTGGGTCGCTATGTATAAACCTGATTGCTGAACATGGAGCAAGATATAGGTGGAAAAACTCTGACTGGATAACTGACGTTCAGACGCACAATGAGTGGAAAGAACAGGTTCATAATATTATGGAAATGTATGTCAGGAGATGTGCAAACAGCATGATTGAAGAAAAAGATTTTTCAATGGTTTGGCATTTCCGAAATGCAAATCCTGACCAGGGGAAGCTAAGATCACAGGAATTGATGAGCGAACTAAATGAATATCTGCGTAACAGACACCTGCAGGTATTAATGGGAAATAAAATCGTTGAAGTGAGGCAAAGTGGTATAAATAAAGGAGCTTCTATTAAAAAAATAATTGAAAATGCTGAATATGACTATCTATTTGCGGTAGGTGATGATAGAACCGATGAAGATATGTTTAAAGAATTAATGCACAGTCAAAACAGCTTTACAATAAAGGTTGGGCCAGAAGCATCCTTTGCTAAATATAACCTATACACACCTCAAATGGTTGTTGCCCTTTTGGGAGGCTTCACTCAACTGGGTTCGAAGAATTTAAGGCCAAAGGAAGAAACAAATCCTGCCGGGTAATCCTAAATTTCTAATGATTTTCTAATCCGCTAAACTTGTTCTTTGAATGTTACTACATTATTTTTAGCCATTAAGTAAAAAAACCAAGCAGGACTTTCTATAGTGGTTTTGATAATTCAGGCATGTTTAGTTTAATGGGCATTTAAATTTTCGCCCTAGACAGGAGATTTAAATGAGACATATTGCTTACGAAAGTTGGCAATATGTCTTTCCCTTATGTTATTCTATCAGGCAAGTAGCACCGCAATACTTAACATATCTAAAATTGCCGATTACAGCTGTGTGTGGAAAGGATTTTTAATGGCTTATCAAGAGGATTAAGGTTGATGATTTATGCTATCCTTTTGAGTGTCGGCTTCGTTATATAATAAGTTGACTTCCTGTTGATATTGGGCTTTCCAATGAATTCCATTTCGTACTTTTAAATAAGCCTCCACTAGTTCATTGTAATTATTTATTCCTTTCAATGTCTGCTTTGATGTATCAGGTTTAATATAAATGTTGCTAAAGCCATATTTAGCGGCAATGATTTCAATATCCTTCCCTTTTGAAAAATCAATAAGAATTCCCACATTGACAATCTGAATTTTCCCATTTTTTATGTCAAGTTTGGCAGTAAAATAATTATAATCGGAAGAAAGCTCATAATTCTGCCACAGAATAATTATAGTAGAAATTATTAAAATCACCATTATACCAGCTACGAATAATTTCTTTTTCATAATGCAGGTAAAAATACAAAGTTAATTTGGTCAAATTCAGTTTTCGCTTTTTCCGTTTTAATGGGAAAAGAAAATAAACTTACTCTTTTTGAATATCAATTGAGTTTTTTAAAATATCTAATAATTCAGCGGGAGGAATATAATTACAAAGGGGATTTCCGGTATCAACGCTCAACCAATCTGCAGATTTCAAATGAAATATCCATTCGTGATATTTCGAAACAACTCTTGAACCTGCAGAAGCATGTTTACTATCAGGAGGAAGATTGAATCCAAATCTTTCAAAAATCCTTAGCCCCCGCATTGCGTGAAATATATTATTTAAGGCCGCGATGTAGATGGTATGCTTCCCTCTCAGTACTTTTTTATTTTTCCCCTTAGCATAAATATCTTGTTCCGTAAAAATCTTGCTTCCGTATTTTACAACTTCAATTAAGTCATGCTGTGTATCGTCTACCTTCCGCATATGTTGACCTTTTCTATTAATCCGCTTCTTTTTTCTACCACGCTTAAGCCATTCATTTAATAATATTTCTGCCATTTCTCTATTAGCAACGATTATATGAAAATGAGGATTGTATTCTTTTGTACGCGGATTAAAATTACTTTCAAGTGATCGAATTCCTACCAGTTTTATACCGGTCTTTCTTCCAGATTTTTTCCGCTGGATTTCAACAATTGCCTGGAATTCTTTAATCATTGAATCCATTGTCGCCCTTAACCGGTAAAATGGAACCGACTTGACAGTTAATGTAAGAAAGTAAGGCTCTTCCCAGCTGTTAATTTCAGGTAGGTACCTATTTAAAATATCAGCCTTTCTGTTAGCAGTGCAAACAATGCAGGATCTGTTTTTACAAAACTTTGAATAGATTCGTCCATTAACTGTAAAAATTTTACTTTGGCAATAATAAGCGTTCCGATAAGCCTTTTTCAGATCAGGCGATCCAAATTTATCTGCCGATTTAACTAAGTTCAAATTCATCGTTTGAGACATTAGTTTTCTCTTTGCCTTCTTTTTTACAGTATTTCCATCTGTAAGATCTGTACCTTTTCCCGATATGATTATTACCGGCTTTGTGGAAATTGCCGTCCCGGTTTGTGCTAACTTATAGATACTACCCCGGCTTAGACCTTTCGAATTGTTCTTTCTCATAGCCTATCGCTTTTTGTTTTTCAGGTATGTATCAGCCTCTTTGCCTATCTCGGAAGTTGTCTTTCTTCTACCATCTTTCAGGTAATTCATTAATTCTACTTTTGAGAAATAGCAACGTTTGGAACGCTTCATTACAGGTATCTGCTTTTTGGATATAAGACCGTAGATAGTAGGAACCGATAGGGACAGAAAAGCGGCGGCATCCTGTACGGTAAGGAGTCCATCTACTTCATCTGGGGATTCTTTTCCCTTTTGAAGTAGCAGGCTTTCAATATTGGTTAATTTCTCGTAAAGCTGTGTAACAGCCTGGGGGAGTTGTTCAAATGTAAATTCCATTGTGGTTGTGTTTAATGATTAATAAAACACAAAAACACAACATGAAAAAAGTGAAATAAAAAATGAATTTTGTGAACTGCTGGAATCCTTATGGGTATTACGTTTTGCTCAAAGAGTATTTATAAAGATTGCAGCTAAAAAGGTGGTTCTTGTCTATTTTTTGATCTGCAAAAATGGAAAACAGCTTTTTATAAAAGACTAAATAATTATAGCTTATTGTATTATTTTTTTGGCTTCTCCATATCTCACCCATTGCAAAAGCTAAGTTTCTAATATTCCCACCTTTAACAAACAAAGGTTTTTTTATACTAATATTTCCCGTTTGGAAAAAGTAGTTAATTTCCTTAATCGCTGTCTGATAATCCGCATCATTATTGAACACATCTTTATAAGGGGCCAGATACTTTTCTGTAATACTTAATTCTGCTTTCGTATCCTGTACTTCTTCAACGGCTAAATTCGTTTCCAGGTTCTTTTGATCTTTAAGGAATTTTTGATACATGATATATGCTACCCCCCTTTGCAATGCTGCAATTATTCCATTCTCAACCGGTACCAATTCGTCAGCATTATTTGCTTCCGAAAAATCATTGTTCATTATCCTTCTAAAATCAACGTATTCCCGCCTCCCTTGTCTAAGAAATCTTTCTATATCAGGGTTTCTACCTGCTCTTAAGATATCATAAGCTCCCTTTATATATTTATCTGCATGAAAGCCTGCTGCCTTCGCAAAAGGCCCGCTTACTGCTACATCCATTGGTAATATAAATTCCTTTTGTACTCTTTCAATTTCTTCATTTACGAATTCTTCTTTATTCAAAAAATCAGCAACATTTTCTAATTTTTCATCATACTCATTTACGAAACGTTCATAAATGGGATTGTCTTTCATTAGGCTTTTTAATAATCCTTTCCCATTCAAAGAGCTTTGCTGATCTTTCAATTTGGAAAGTAGATATTTATAGAATTTTACTATTTGATAAGTATGGGTATAACGCAATAACTCTTCTTCATCTAAAATCGTTTCGTCTAAATCGATTTCAACCCCCAGCACAATTTTTGCAAATAAGTGATGCCCTAACCAGCCAGTTCTTTTTAATTGCTCATTTATACTTTTTATAATATGGTTTGGTTCCGGTTCTTGTTTCAAACTTTCCGGGTACTTGAAATAAGATTCGATGTAATTTTTACAATATAAAATCAGGTTATGAGGATCAACAGAATTTGACAAAGTACGTTCTAACCTTGCCTTTTGTTTTTCAAAATCAAAACATAAATAGTGTTCAGAAAATCCTAAATCGGTTCTGTATTTTTTCTTGAAGTCCTGCTTTACAAATTCATTATAAGCTGAAATTTCAGCCCGGTTTTTTGGTCGCAAATCAATAGCCGGGTCTAAAGCATACATTTTTCTTTCCGGGTCCATTTCAGTATCTATTTCTACATTATCATAAATTTCTAATGTGCCCCCAAGATGATAACCGTTTGTATTTAGGAAGACATGCAGTTTCTCTTTATAATTTTTGGAAGCATTAATAGCAGTTACCAACCTTTTAACCTCCTTTGCTCTTAATCGTATATAAATCTGTTCTTCCTCTAAACTGAAGTCAGGCAATTTCCTACAGTTATTGCAGCCACAATAAACCTTATAAACATCTTCCGGTGTTATCTCAAAATAGATTTGAGGCTGCATTGAAAAAAAAGAAAGTGTATGAATGTTGATATTATAATACTGAAGCTTTTTTTCAAAATCAGTGAAACTTTCTAATTTTTCTTTAACCCGCTTATTTTCTTCTATATCAATAAAAGAAAACCGGTGAACTGGCTGATCTAATTTCAATTCATATATCATATCATTCATTGGCTACGATTGATTAGGGTAAGTCCCTTTTTTAAGCTTAATAAATACATAGTACTACGCACAAATTACCCATAAAAACAATTATTTAAGCCAAAAAAGAAGTAACAGGCTTATAGATTATAGAGAGAAATAATATTAGAAGTCCAATTGTATTTTATTGGAAGCATCCCGCTTAGTTTGGTCAATGATCTTTGCGTAAATCTGTGTAGTTTTTAATTCCCGGTGTCCTAACATTTTGGAAACTGTGTAGATATCGGTTCCTTTACTTAATTGGAGTGTTGCGAATGTATGCCTGAAACAATGAAAGGTTATGTTTTTTGTAATTCCCGCTAAGCCTATCCAGTGGGATAAGTGTTTATTGGAATAAGCTGAATAAGTCAACCCTTCAAATACTTTTTCGACTGCATCTTTGCGGGGACCTAACATACTAAAAGCCTGTTCAGATATTGGCAGCATTTCAACTCCCTTTGTTTTTTGCTGTTTGAATTTTATGAAATATCCATTCCCTTTTATAAATTCCAATTCACCCCATACAAGTTTTTCTATATCTGAAAATCTTAGCCCGGTAAGGGCTGAAAACAATGCTGCAGTTTTCATTAATGGATTTTTGCAATCTGTTTTTGCAAGTGTATTAAGTTCCTCAATAGTCAGAAATGATCTTTGTGTTTCGGCTTGTTTAATTTGTTCAACTTTTGAATTGAGATTGTTTTGTAAAAGCCCGTCCTTATAAGCTTGCTTTAAAGCAGCTTTGAATTTATTGAAGTATGATAATGCTGAATTTTGTGAAAGTGTTACCTTATTGCTCTTATTGCTTTTAGTGGTCAATAGATAATCTTTGAATTCATTACAAAACGATTCATCCAGGCTGCTAAATCTCAAAACACCATTGGTGAATTTTTCGAGGTATTGATAAGCTGAAGCCCAATTATCATGATTTGAAGCTTTTCTTTTGTCAGTTAACTTTTTAAAGTACTCAACAAAATTTTGCTCTCCCTGATCTTTTATTTTTAATTGCTCCTTTTCATAACCTGTATAAATCTCAGGTTTATTCAGGTTGTTTTCTTTTTTCTGCCTGATCTGTTCTGCCCTTTGCAATGTTTCCTTATTATGTTGTTTGTCTATAGGGTTAAGCTTTACTTTCTTCGGTTCTCCTTTTTTATCCAATACAACGACAAACCTTCTTTGATCTTTGCCGTTTGCATCTTTATATTTCTGTTCCTCAATTTCGGTTTCATTCATTAAGAACATATTCAAAAACTCCCGGCGGGTCCTTTCCCCTGTTTCCGGATTTATGATTTCAGGGTAAAAATCTAAATATAAGCTCTGCCTGTTTCCGGTTATTGATTTCTGTCTTAACTTAACTTTTATTGCCATTGTATTATAATTTGTATTTAACTTAATAAGGTATCAACCGCAGTTTTTGGAACGTATGCAAACCAACCTTTTCGAAATTTTGGGATCTGGTTTTTAATGATAAGATTTCTTAAAGCACTTTCAGAAATTCCATATTTTTCTCTTACCTGTTCTGTACTATAACAATCTGAAATATCATGGCTTACTGGTTCAGCTTTGCTTTCTGTTTGGGTTGCGGCGGCCTGTGGTTTATCAAATAGTTTATCCAGTGCTGAACGCTTAACCCTTGTTATCCTTTGCCCCAAATTAACCGCTTCGATATCTCCGCTTTCTATGTAATAATAAACAGTGCGAAGAGAACAGTTTAATAAGCTGGCAACATCCCGGACCGTTAAAAACTCTTTGGTTTTTAGTTGTTCAATGGTCCCGCTTTTCAACCGTTGTGTTGCTTGGTTGCTTGCTTCAATTTTCGCAGCTCTAACCCCTGCCTTATGTCCTGAATTTGCGCATTTATGGGAACAGTATTTGGTAACGGTTGTCCGGGCTGTAAATTCATTCCCGCAATTTTGACAAACTCTTTGTACCTGAAAATTTGAACTCATTTTATAGCTTTAAATGTCGTTAAGATGATTTAAGTGCATTTAAGTGCAAAATAGAAGGGGTTTTATCCCCTTATTTTGTACCTCAATAGCTTTGAGGTACAAATGAGGTACAAATATAAGCGAAATAAGAAGATAAAAAAACAAAGTAAGAAGATAGTACAGCATGGAAAATCCGCTATTTTTAAAGGGTTTTAGAGCGTTTTAGTATGTTTTTGGTAAATGTTTGTTTTGAGTGGTTACTTTCCGATACAAAACTTCGAAAAAATAAAATCCAATACATCTTCATTAGAAATATCTCCTGTTATTTCCGAGATATAATGAAGACAACGCCGGATATCAAGTGCGAGCAGGTCGCCGGTTTCGCTATTATCAAGGCTGGCCTTAATATCAGATAAAGATCTATCAACTTCCTGCAAGGCCGCGTAATGGCGTGCATTGCTTACAATGGTAGCTTCGCTTTGTTGCTCGTTGTGTACTGTTTTTTCAAACAATGCATTTTCTAATTGTTTAATTCCATCGTGGTGCTTTGCAGAAATAAAATGAACAGGATCTATGGGTGCAAATTTTTCTTTTACCTTTTCATTATTCAACAGGTCTGCTTTATTACCGACAAGCATATAATTCACTGCCATTTTTTCAAATGCAGCAATCTGTGTTTTGCATGTCTCAACTGTTTCAATATTCACATCAAAAATATACAACACCACATCAGCGGATTTCATTTTTTCAACACTCTTTGCAATTCCTGTTATTTCTATTGTATCTGTACTGTGTTCTCTTATACCTGCGGTATCGATCAACCTGAATAAAATGCCGTTGATATTAATGATCTCTTCGATAGTATCCCTGGTTGTTCCTGCAATCTCACTTACAATTGCCCTGTCTTCCTGCAATAATGTATTCAGCAATGTACTTTTCCCGGCATTGGGCTTACCAATAATGGCAACGCTTACCCCGTTTTTAATTACATTACCCAACTGAAAGGATGATAACAGCTGTTGTGTAGTGTTTTGTGCTGTATGGATAAGCTCGTAGAATTTTTTCCTATCGGCAAACTCAACATCTTCCATTGCAAAATCAAGTTCGAGTTCTATCAGCGCACTGAACTGTAAAAGATGCTCCCTTAATTCTTTTAATGTATTACTAAAACCTCCACGTATATTATGCAATGCTGTTTTTTGTGATGCTTTTGTATTGGATGCAATAAGGTCTGCCACCGCTTCGGCCTGGGTTAGATCCAGCTTGCCGTTTAAAAATGCTCTTTGTGTAAACTCTCCTGCTTTTGCAAGTCTTGCACCTTTGCTTAGACAGGCTTGTATCACCTGTTGCTGCACGTAAGGGCTACCGTGACAACTGATCTCTACAATATCTTCCCCTGTATAACTTTTGGGAGATTTGAATAAGGATACCACTACTTCATCGATCGTTTCGCCGGCATTTTTAATAATGCCTACATGTATTGTATGACTGGATTGTTCAAGGAGATTCTTGCCCGGAAAAATATCATTGGCAATTGTTATTGCTGCAGGTCCGCTTAAACGTATTACCCCGATTGCTGCGATACCCGGTGCTGTTGCTAAAGCCACAATCGTATCATCCCAGCCTGATAATTTGTTAGTCATGAGGCAAAGATAGTTTAGAGTTAAGAGTTAAAAGTTAAGAGTTGAACGTGAATATGAAAGTTAGAATTTGACAGTAAACCGAAATGGGTAATAACACTTACTTACACTCTTAACTTTCAACTCTTAACTCTTAACGAATGTTCAATGCAACAAAAAAGCTCCCGGAAATCCGGGAGCCATATTATTTTATAAAAGATCAATTTATTAGTTCTCTGCTACAACAAAAGTAATCGGCTGACGACGATACGCATTTACATTTCGTCCGTTTTGTAAAGCAGGTGTCCATTTCGGTCCTTTCTTAATGATCTTAACGGCTTCCTGTTCCATTCCATGTCCAAAACTTGTTTCAGCCTGTACATCACTGATACTTCCATCTTTACTTACTACAAATCTTACTACAACCTGGTATGTTCCTTCAGATGCACCATTATCTACCGGTGTATTTGCGTCAAGGTTATTTTGAAGATACCTTCTCCATGCTGCTTCACCACCTGGGAATTGCGCTTCAACTTCAACCTTATTAAAGATCTTATTCTCATCGTCGCCTTTGGGCGCTTCTACAACCTGTGAACTTTTGATATCTTCAGGTGCCTGTACGATCTGGGTGGTATTTTCGGTCTCAACAGTTTTTTCACTGATCTTTGCGTCTTCCTTTATTTCCTCGATCTTTTCGTCAGGTTTTACTTCTTCATCCTTTACAATTTTTGGAGGAACAAACTGGACCTGTTTAATTTCCGGTGGTGGTGGTGGTGCCGGCGGCGGCGGTGGCGGTGGTGGCGGTGGTTCATCTGTTTTTATTTCTGCCATTTGAGTATCCAATACATCAATCTGGGTTTTTTCGCCACTGGTAATGAAATTCATTGCCAGTGTACTTAAAAATATAAGTAAGAGTATGGAACCGGTAATAGCCAGTGCCAGCGTTAATCGCTTACTGTATTTTTTCCGAAGCTCGTATGCGCCGTATTCTTTATTCCTGTCTTCAAAAATAATGTCGAGCACATCAGCCTGTAAAATTTTATTTGCTTCCATATAATCTCCAGGTTAGATTGATTCTTGTTTAATTAGATTCAAAATTGTACCAAATTCCATACTACCTCACCCCATTCGATAATTCTGTTTGATGTATCAGCGTCCTCTCTACCTCTGAAATATCTACTTCTGCATAGTGGCCGGGAGGCACAGCAGATATACTCATTTCATCTAATATATCAATTGAATTTTTAAAAGTTGATAATGAATCAGATTTAATGATATACATCAGGTCATCAATCGGGGTCGCTTTTTTCTTATCAAGTATGATCTGGCGGATCTCTTTAAAATTAGTGCTCTTAAATTGCTGGCTTAATTTATCAGCTTCCAGCTGGCCAAAATAATAATATACCTGGTTTCCTTTTCCCAACAGGATAGTCATAGCACCAGATTGTTTTACTTTCTTCTCGTTATCCGGATCATTATCTTTTGGCTCATTCATATTCATAGCCGTAGCCTGGCTCATGGTTGTGGTGAATACAAAAAATGTAATCAACAGGAATCCAAGATCCACCATGGGTGTAAGGTCTACACGTGTAGATAATTTTTTGCTTTTTTTGACGCCCGGGCCCTTCTTATGACCCCCGCCCGACGAGGTATCTATTTCTGCCATGTCAATATTTTTTTAATAATTAATTGAATGTTTACTCTCTACCAACCCGTGCCAGTTCCGAATCCTTAGGAATATCCTTTGTATTTGTTACAATCCGGAATTTGTAGATGTCGTTTTTCTTAAATGCCTGCTTTACCTGTTTGAATATGGGGTATAAAGCACTGTTATCTCCTTTTACGAGTAGCATTTTTTCAAGCTCTTTTTGATCTGTGCCTTTGTATGCATTTGTTACACTACGCATCCAGTCGGCAAGTTCATTGTGTGCACTGTCGACAGGAATTCCGGGCATTGCTGTTGGTGGAATAGGCTGTGCCGCATTCAATGCTGATTTTAACATGCCTGCGGGAAGACCGATAAATTCTGATTTGCTAAGCTTATTAAGTTCTGCCGGAGAAAGTTGCAAACCTTTCAGTGTATTAAAATCTTTGATAACGTCTGCTTTCTTAGTCTCATCTCCCAATGTAAGGAAAACCTTACCATCGCCGGTCATTGTGATCAATATGGATTTATCCGGTGCGGCCTTGGTTGAAACTGATGATGGTGGCGAAACAGCTAATACCTCGGGTGGTTTCTGTTTCGTGGCAAGAATAAAAAAAGTCAATAGCAAAAAAGCCACATCGCACATAGCAGTCATGTCTACGTTTGTGCTTTTCCGTGGTATTTTAACTTTTGGCATATGATAATTATTTTTTGAATCGGTGATTTAGATGCAGATCCACTTTGTTTCCATACATTATTTGTACATGGAAGCAAAAGATTGCGTTAATGTAAAACCTGACTCATCGATACCATATGTAATGCCATCTATCTTAGTAGTGAATATATTATAGAACACGATAGATACTGCTGAAGTACCAATTCCCAATGCAGTATTATACAAGGCTTCAGAAATACCAACAGACAATGCTGCTGCCGATCCTGCTCCACCACTGTCTTCTCCCAATGTTGCAAACGCACGGATCATTCCCATTACCGTACCCAATAACCCGAGAAGTGTTGCAATGGTTGCAATAGTAGAAAGAAATACGAGATTTTTTTCCAGCATGGGCAATTCAAGTGCAGTAGCTTCTTCTACTTCTTTTTGGATAGCCAGGACTTTTTGTTCAGTATTATATTCATTGTTGCTGATCATTTCTTTGTAGCGACCCAAACCTGCTTTCATTACATTACCAACAGAACCCTTTTGTTTATCGCATTCTGCTAATGCAGCATCTACATTTTTATTTGCAAGGTGATATTGCACTTTGCGGATAAAATCAGCATTGCTGCTTGTACCATTTGCTTTAGCAACAGTTAAAAACCTTTCAATAACGAAGGTCAACATGGTAAGGAATGTTCCGATCAAAATTGGTACGATGATACCTCCAAGATACATCCTGGATAAGGCTGTTTTTGGATCATGCCTGTCGGGCCAGAAACCACCATTGTTCTTCCCTTGTCCAAAGTTGTCGGGATTACCCAACACAAATCTCCATATAAGATAACCTATGATAATGCACACAACCGGTGCGATCAGCGAAATTGCATTACTTGATTTTTTTACCTGTACTGAAGTTGCTGGTTTTACAGTTGCTGTCGGTCTTGTTTCTGCCATAACAAACTAATTTTAAATAGTTAAGATTTTGATTCTGTTTAGGTAATAATTTTAATTAACAAAAGGCTTGCCCGACTAGGAGACGGGACGCACAAGTTAATAAAATAATTGAAAGCAACAAGTCAGGAACTTATTTTTTTATTTTTTAAATTGACAAGTTCCAAGCAACGTTTTAAGGTGGGTTTTTGTCCCGGTTACTCATAGCGTAAAGCAACAATGGGATCGAGTTTGGAAGCTTTGTGAGCGGGATATAAGCCGGCGCCTAGACCAACGAATGAACAAACAAAAATACCCGCAATCACCCAACCCCAGGGTACAACAAAACCGGTATTCAATAGTATCGCTACGAGGTTTCCTACTAATATACCTGCAAGAATACCTGCTATAGCACCCATTAAACTGATGATAACGGATTCAAACAAAAACAACGTACGAATATCTTTTTTTGTACTGCCGAGGGCTTTTGCCAAACCTATTTCCTTTGTTCGCTCATTTACTGCCACGAGCATAATATTCATGAGGCCGATCGCTGCACCTATAAGTGTAATGAACGCAATACAGATCGTACCCGTTTGCAGGAAACCAAGATTGGTGATCAGGGATTCTGCGATGCTGTCGCTTTTATCGATATAAAAATTATCTGCATCTTTCGTCTCAAGCCCCCTTACCGGCCGAAAAGTTCCTTTTGCTTCACCAATGGCAATATCCATCATCTTTATATCTTGAACCATAATGGCGATATTATAACTGGTATTTTGTGTTGAATACAATCGCCTGATGTTATTGTATGATGTAATGATTATTTTACTTGTATTAAAAAAAGCAGTGGAACCTTTGTCCTTTAATACTGCAATCACGCGGTACGGGGTATGATCTACACTGATGACAGCATCCAGTGCCCTTGCATTGTTATCAGGAAATAATTTTGCCGCAACTCCACTTCCGATCATACATATATTTCTGCCTGTCTCTATTTCTGTTGTAGTAAAATTTCGCCCATAAGCAATTTTGTACCCGTTTATATCAAGGTAATTCTCATCACCACCTATCAGGTTAACATCGGGATTTGTTTTTCGTTTGTTTGTATTTGCAACAATTTGAGAAGGGCCCCGTAACCCTATACCAACCTTAACATCAGGAAATGCATATCTTTCTTTAAATGTTTTTGCCTCGTCGTAACTAATAAGGATGCCGTCGCGTGATTTTTTTTGTTTGCCGTTTGATTTTGTCTTGGAAGAGCTGGTTTGTCCATTACCACCAAAATGAATATTCCTGTCTTTAAAACGAATGCTGAATGAATTTGCACCCATGGTAGAAAAGCTCGTAGTAAGACTATTGGTTGCAGCCTTGATAGCAGTGATGATAAGGATAAGTGCAAAAATACCCAATGCAATAATAACAATGGTAATACCTGTGCGGAGTTTATTGCCAGTGATGTTTTTCCATGAAAGTGATATGGAATCCTTATAGGTCATCTCTTCTCAAATTATACCTAAAGATAGATAAGCGACACAACCCCCCGTTAAAAAAGTTTACAAACGGTAAAATTATAAGTGGTATAACCAGCCGGTAATAAATTCGGGATAAACACCAAAAGCAATGATTAGTACAGCTGTTACCACAAGCATTACCCTGAAAGGAACACTTATCCTGTCGGTAAATACGATCTCTTGTGTTGCTTCCTTAAAGTACATCGCCTGTATAATCCTGAAATAATAGTAGGCACTGATCGCGGCAAAGAACACAGCTACGATCACAATCCAGAAATTATTTCCATTTTGCACGGCGGCCAGCAGCATATAGAATTTGCTTTGAAATCCTGCTGTAAGCGGAATGCCTGTAAGTGAAAGTAAAAATATAGTAGCAGTGAATGCAAGTACCGGTTGTTGCTTTGCCAGCCCCCTGAATCCGTCAATGGTATAATCATCCATTTTTATAAGTATGGCAAATATGCCAATTGTTGCAAGGCTATATGCTGCTGAATATAAAACAATACCTTCTTTTGCTTTTTCATTCAATGCAAATAATGCAAGTAACATAAATCCTGCCTGTGCAATACTTGAATAAGCCAGCATTCTTTTCACACTCTGCTGAAAAACTGCCGTTACATTGCCGATCAGTAATGTTGCAATCGTAATAATAATGATCAGCTTTTGCCATTGTGGCTGTACGGTTCCAAATGCATTTTCAAACAAACGTAAGAAAGCAAAAAAACCTGCTGCCTTTACAATTGTGCTCATAAAAGAGGTGAATACCGTGGGTGCACCATCATATACATCCGGTGTCCAGAAATGAAATGGCGCCGCTGATACTTTGAACGACATAGAAACCATTAACATCAGCATACCAACAGCGATCATCACGGGCATTTTTCCTGAACCGATCTGCAGGTTATTGATGAAAAAAGAAGCATTTGGGCTTCCTCCATAAATAAAAGCAATTCCCATCAGCATAATTCCTGTTGAAAACGCTCCCATTAAAAAATACTTGAGCGCAGCTTCATTACTTCTCAAATTACGTTTATCGCTCCCTGTAAGTATATAAAGCGGAATAGACATGATCTCTATCCCAAGAAACAAGATCAGCAGTGTATTAAAAGTTGCCACCAGTGTTACTCCACATAACACAAAAAACAACAAAGCAAAATATTCACCCACATGCGTTCCTACTTTTTCAACATCTCTTCCACTCAATAACAGGTACACCAACATACTTCCTGTTGCAACTGCAATGAAAGTGAGGTTGAAGCTTTCCATGCGCAACATATCATGCACATCAAATTTGAACCAGGTAATTCCCGAATTCAATTCCATTGCATTGGCGATGAAAATTAAAATGATCCCTGCTATTGCAAGATATTTCGGCACGGCTTTACTTTTAATAAAGACGGCAGCAAACATCATTACTATGCCCCAGATTGCAGATAATATAATTGCGTTCATAATTAATTCTAAATTTTGCAACTTGTTTCCTCCAATGATCGCAAGGGAGCAAAGCCGCAAAAAAAATTCTTAGCGAGCATTGCTTCTTAGCACACTTTGCGTGAAAACAATTCTACTTCATTTTCCCTGTCAACGTATCAACAGCAGCACTCGTAAGATCAATCAACGGCTGTGGATATACACCAATAAAGAAAATGATACACACTATAAGTCCCAACATTAATTTTTCATTCCATGAAATGTCTTTTACGGTTTCAGTGAGTGCATTTGTATCTCCGTAAAAAACCTTTCGTATCATATTCAAAGTGTACACAGCGGCAAGAATAATTCCTGTACCCGCAAAAGCTGCGTACCATTTATTAAAAGCAAATACTCCACTGAACATTAAGAATTCACCGGTAAATGCATTTGTAAGTGGCAGTGCGATATTCGCCAGTGCAATGATCACAAGCATAATGGTTAATACCGGTGCCTGTTTGGCAATTCCGCCCAATTGTGAAATTGATTTTACGCCCGTCTGTCTTTCTACCATTTCAACCACTATCCACAAACCGATTATATTAATACCGTGATTGAACATTTGCAACATCACTCCCTGTACACCCTGTTGATTCATTGTAAACAACGCTGCACACATTAATCCTATGTGCGCAATAGAAGAATAGGCAACAAGCTTTTTCAAATTATCCTGCACCATCGCAATACAACTTGCATATACAATTCCTATGATAGCAAGTACCATTACCACGTGATCGAAATGCTTTGTAGCTTCCGGAAAAACAGGAATGAGCCAGCGTATCACTCCAAATAATCCCATTTTAACCATCACACCACTAAGCACCATTGTTACCGATGTTGGTGACTGATCGTATGTATCCGGTTGCCAGGTATGAAACGGGAATACAGGCATTTTAATAGCAAATGCAATAAAGAACAACCAGAATAACCAATTCTCTTCAGTGGGTGTAAGACTTGCATTATAAAATGCATTCATTGAAAACGAATGCGCAACCATTGTTCCATCATCAAAGTTGCGGGCGCCTGTATGCAGGTATACATAAATGATACCTGTTAGCATGATCAGCGAGCCGGTGAATGTATATACAAAAAATTTAAAAGTAGCCTGTATGCTCTTCTCAGCTCCCCATTTACTACAAAGAAAATATACAGGTATTAGTGCAAGCTCCCAGAAGAAATAAAAGAGTAATGCATCCGATGCGCAAAAAACACCCATTAATCCTGCCTGTGTCAGCAACATCAATCCATTAAATGCAGGTGCACTTTTATAATTATTTTTTGCAGTTGCAATAAATATGACGGGGAAGGCAATGGCAGTGAGCAACATCAGCAACCGCGATGTTCCATCCATACCAATAGCAAACGCGTTTCCTAAATACTTAAGCCAGTAATAGCTTACATTATTATACGTTGCGTATTTAGAAGCTGTATAAAATAAACTTGCAACCGAAACACCCAATGTTAACAGGGACGCAGTAATAGCCAGCGACCTGGAACTCTTTTCTCCTTTTGTAAAAAAACATAATATGCCCGCAACCAGTGGCAGCCAAATCAGCAATTCCGGAAATGTAAAATACGTGCCTAACATTTAATATTTTTTACAGGAACATTTTATTTAAACAAACAGCTGGACTATGAATAAACACAAAATTCCAATTACCATTAATAAGACATATGCGCCTACCTGGCCACTTTGCAACCATCTTAACTGGCGGCTTCCATAATTCACTGCTTTACCAGCGCCGTTAACAAGGCCATCAATTCCTTTTTTCTCAATGATATTATTAAAAAATGCAGCGATCGACTTCAACGGTTTGCCAATAAGCGCATGGTATAATTCATCCACGTACCATTTATTCTGCAAAACTTTACCAAAGCCTGTTGCTTCTCCCTCCACCTTATAATTTTTAAACTTCATTACTGCAAATATGATTGATACCAGCACCAATGCAGATGATAATCCCATTAGCATGTATTCAGTTGTATGGTCGATATGCAATGTTATAAATGATACAACGGGATCAAGGAATGTCCCAAGTTCATCATGACCACCTAGTGATTCAGGTACGCCCACATAACCACCGATAATACTCAGGATCGCCAATATGATCAATGGCAATGTCATCTGCCATGGGCTTTCATGTAAATGATGTTCCTGTTCGTGTGTACCGCGGAATTTGCCCGTAAATGTGATGATGTATAAGCGGAACATATAAAATGCAGTAAGTAATGCAGCAAATAACGCAAAGCCATATACTATTTTGCTATAACCATATGCACCTGCCAATATTGAATCTTTGGAGAAGAAACCAGAAAATCCGGGTATGCCTGCTATAGCCAGGCAACCAATAAAGAATGTGATACTGGTAATTTTCATGTGCTTGTGTAATCCACCCATGTGGCGGATATCCTGTTCGCCTCCCATTGCATGTATTACGCTGCCGCTGCCAAGGAACATGAGGGCCTTGAAGAATGCATGTGTTAATACATGGAATACAGCCGCGGTATAATTACCGGTGCCAAGTGCAAGGAACATAAATCCCAGTTGGCTAACGGTGGAGTATGCCAGTACTTTTTTGATATCATTTTGTTTGATAGCAATGGATGCTGCCAGCAATGCTGTTGCCAGGCCAACGATCGTGATCACATGTTGTGTTATGTGCGCTTCGGTAAATAAAACATTGCTTCTTGCGATCATATAGATACCTGCAGTCACCATGGTAGCGGCATGGATCAATGCGCTAACGGGTGTTGGGCCGGCCATTGCATCGGGCAACCAGGTATATAAAGGTATCTGTGCACTTTTCCCTGTAGCACCTATGAATAACAGCAGGGTGATACCGGTGATATCTGTTACAGATAGTTTTGCTATGGTGGATGCTGTAAACAGCTCATCATAACTTACCGTGCCCAGTTTTGCTATAAGCCAGAAAATACCAAGAAGAAAGCCAAGGTCACCAATACGGTTCATGATAAATGCTTTATTGGCAGCATTGGTATAATCATTGTTTTTAAACCAATAACCGATAAGCAGGTAAGAACAAAGTCCTACTCCTTCCCAGCCGATGAACATGATCACGAAATTGCCACCCATTACAAGTAACAACATAGAGAAAACGAAAAGATTGAGGTAGGAGAAATATTTTGCGAAGTCTTTCGGATCTTCTTCATGCATATAAGCAGTTGAATAAAGATGAATCAAAAAACCAACACCGGTGATGATCAATAAAAAAATTGATGACAACTGATCAATCTTAAAATCAAATCCAATTTTGAGTGATGAGATATTTATGAAATCAAAAAAATGTATAAGATGTGTATTGCCATTTTTTACATCGAAGAAAACAAAGAGGCTTATTACAAATGAAGCAAGTACCACAGCACTGCCGGTAAAGCCTGCCATGCTTTTTGATAAGACCTTACGACCAAGGCCATTTATAATAAAACCAGCAAGTGGTAATATTGGTATAAGCCAGATTAGTTTTAAAATGTTCATAATAAAGTCAAAAGTTAAAAGTCAAAACCAAAAAGAACCGCACAATTTTTAATTTTTAATTTTGATTTTTTAATTTTTTAACCTGTTTAAAAAGTTTACATCCACTGAATGAATATTTCTATATAGCATTACAATAATCGCCAACCCCACACTTACTTCTGCTGCTGCAACTACCATTATAAAGAAAACAAATATCTGTGCGTCGCTGGCATATGTTGGAAGTGCTTTTACTGCCGGGCTTAATGAATGCATTTTGGAAAATGCGAGTAATAATAAATTCACGGCATTCAGCATCAATTCCACGCACATGAAAATAATGATCGCATTCCGGCGCACCAGTACACCAATGATACCAATGGTAAATAAGATGAGCGATAATGCGATGTATGCTTTAATATCCATTTTATAAAGTCAAAAGTTAAAAGTCAAAATCAAAAAGAGTATACACTAATTTTTGATTTTGATTTTTGAGTTTTTTAATTCTGTTTAATCTTTCTTACCAATTACAACTGCCCCGATCATAGCACTTAAAAATAATACACTGCTTATTTCAAATGGCAGAACATAATTTTTAAATAATGTCTTTCCCAGCACCTCTATCAAACCGGCATTTCCTACATTCATTTGCACGGGTTGTTTATCACCACTCATTAATTCAGAAAGTAAAACAAGCAGGAGCGATCCTCCGGCTATAACACCGATCAGTTGCAGCCTGTAATTCTTTACCGGTTCTGTTTCTGCATTCAGGTTCATGAGCATCACTACAAAAAGAAATAGTACCATAATGGCACCGGCATACACAATGATATTTACAATTGCAAGGAATTGTGCATTTAAAAAATATAATGACCGGATATAGCAAAGAATACAACGATCAGCCACAATACGCTGTGCACAGGGCTCTTGCTCTTGATCATCATGATGGCACTTGCGATTGCCATTACAGATAATAAAATAAATGCTACAGTGGTGATGTTCATTCTCAGTAATTAATTAGCCGTTTGGTTTTTTACCCTGTTACCTAATGCTTTTTTATACGCTTCAGGATTTTCGATCGGGTGTGGAATTAACAGGTCCGTTTTCCCATAAATGAATTGTTTTCGCTGGTAATCTGCCGGGGTAAAAGTTTCACTTAAGTATATTGCATCTTTAGGACAAGCCTCTTCGCACAATCCACAAAAAATACAACGCAGCATATTGATCTCATATTTAGCTGCATACTTTTCTTCCCGGTATAAATTTTCCTCCCCTGGTTGTCTTTCTGCTGCTTCCATGTTATTGCTTCCGCGGGACAGGCAACGGCACACAGGCCACATGCAGTACAATTTTCACGGCCCTGTTCATCACGATTCAAAATATGCAATCCACGAAACACAGGACTGAATGGTCTTGTTTTTTCAGGATAATTGATCGTAGGTTTCTTTTTAAAGATATGGCTGAAAGTGATCAGCATGCCCTTTAAAGATTGCAGGCAGATACATGCGCTCCCAGAAACTCATTGGCCTGCGATCTACTTGTTTTATTCTGTTTGTTAATGCTTGCATTTATATAAGGTTTGCAAAAATAGTGTTTTATAATATCGATTCGATTTTAGCTATTCTCCTTCCAATTATGTTTTTATCCCAACCTACTTATCTATGGTTCGACAAGCTCACCATGACAGTAGGTTGTCAGCCTGAGCTTGTCGAAGGCGTATCAGAACTAATTATTTTAATTCAGATACGCTTATTTGTGAAAATATAAAATAACTCCCCCTGTCACCAGCATATTGAATAATGCAAGTGGAATTAATATTCTCCATCCCAGGTGCATCAGCTGGTCGTACCTGAATCTTGGTATGGTCCATCTTACCCACATAAAAAAGAATAAAAAGCAAACCACTTTAGTCATTAGCGCTCCAACGCCAATCAAAGCGGCTATGTTTGGAGAAAAATTCGCTTCATTTACAAATGGAATATCATATCCGCCAAAAAACAAGGTAGACATTATCACACTGCTGATAAACATATTGATGTATTCAGCAAATAAGTAGAACCCAAGTTTCATTGATGAATATTCTGTATGGTATCCGCCAATCAATTCATTTTCTGCTTCAGGGAGATCGAATGGTGTACGGTTACATTCTGCAAATGCACAAATAAGAAAGATCAGAAACCCTAATGGCTGGTAAACAATATTCCACCAGGCCCCTGTTTGTTGTTGCACAACTATCTCTTTCAGGCTAAGCGTTCCCGTTACCATCAGCAACGCAATGAATGAAATACCCATCGCAAGTTCATAACTGATGATCTGCGAGGCTGCACGCAAACCCCCTAACAATGAAAACTTATTATTGCTCGCCCAGGAACCGATCATAATTCCGTAAACGCCCAAACTTACTACACCAAATACCTATAAAATGCCAATATTGATATCTGCTATCTGTAAAGTAATATCTCTTCCGAAAAACTGCACTTTATCGCCCCATGGAATTACTGCACTCGTCATGATCGCCGTTAGCATTGCAAGGCCCGGACCAAGTATAAATAAAAATTTGGAAGAAAAACTGGGAATGATCTCTTCTTTGAAAAATAATTTTAATCCGTCGGCCAATGGTTGAAGTATTCCAAATGGCCCGGCCCTGTTCGGTCCTCTCCTGTCCTGCAATATAGCAGCAACTTTTCGTTCAGCAAAAGTAGCATACATGGCAACCACCAGTGAGGCCATCACAACAACGATGATCAATACCAGCTTTTCAATAATTAGTGCAAGATCAATAGCTAAGAACATAATTTTATTTTGTTTCACGCAAAGCCCTCAAGGAGCAAAAATGCTATGATTGTTTTTTGTCAGCCTCCGATATTACTCCAAACTGGTCCGATTCAGGATCCACCGGGTGTTGCCCTGCTTTTTTAAAATCATTTCCATGTGCAGGTCCTTCGATCTCACTTAAGTGAATGGCTGGATTATTTACTTCACTTATATGATGAATATCCATCAGCAATCTCGGTTCAACACCATTCATTACCTCTTTGATTGTTTCCTTAGGCATTTCCAGTGTTTTGTATTTATTGGCACCTATTACCGAATGCCGGCTGATGGTTGTAACGCCTTCAATATTCCAATCACTTGTTTTCTTTTTATCAAAACGACATGTATTGCATATCCATCCAGGTTTACCTTCATAGCTCTGCACTTCACCCCATTCATCTTTGCGTGCAGTAACACGAAACACTTCATCACCTCTTAGCCACAATGTCGCTTTACCGCAACATTCCGGATTTTCACAGTTGCGATGTGCATCCATAGGTTTAGTGAACCAAACCCTGTTTTTAAAACGGAATGTTTTATCAGTAAGTGCACCAACCGGGCAAACATCAATCATGTTACCGCTGAAATCATTATCAATTGCTTTGGAGATATAAGTAGAGATTGCTGCATGATCTCCCCTGTCAACAATGCCATGTACTCTTTTATTTGTTATCTGGTCGGCAACATAAGTACAACGATAACAAAGTATGCATCTTGTCATATGCAATTGTATGTATGGACCAATATCTTCTCTGACAAAAGTTCTTCTTGCAAATTTGTAACGTGTTCCTTCTTTACCATGGTCATATCCAAGATCCTGCAAGATGACATTCACCTGCCTGGTCGCAGATAGGACAATCCAGCGGATGATTGATCAGTAAAAATTCTACCACTCCATTGCGTGCATCAATTACTTTTTCACTGGTAATATTTTTTACAATCATTCCATCCATCACGGTTGTACGGCAACTCGCAACCAGTTTGGGCATTGGTCTTGGATCTGCTGTTGAGCCTGCGGCAACTTCAACCAGGCAGGTGCGGCATTTACCACCGCTTCCTTCCAGCTTACTGTAATAACACATTGCCGGAGGTGCAACATCGCCACCGATCTGTCGTGCTGCATTTAATATAGTAGTACCGGCGGCAACATCTATGCGTGATATTGTCGATGGTTACTTTGAATGTTTTTATTTCTCAGCCATATTTAAGTCAAAATTAAAAAGTCAAAAGTCAAAAAATGACTAGGCGGCTTTTACTATAATTGAAGCTATGATTTTTGATATTTCATCAGCTTCTTTGATCAATTCATTTATTTTTTGCTTTGGGACTTCAAGTGATTCTCTAATCAGACAAAGCCAATACTTCGTTTCATTCGCCGATTTTAATGCAATCACATAAAAGTTCTTCCAATCTTTCTTAGAACTTCCGGACTTCCCTTCAACCACATTAGCTCCAATAGATGTAGCACTTCTTATCAATTGATCAAATAAGGAGTAGAAAACTTTATCATATTTACATCCTTTCATAAATTGTATTACTTCTTTTGAGAAGTAAAAGCATCTATGACCAATCTTATAAGGTTTCTCATCTTCATTTACTTCAAAAGTATCATCCAGGAAGTCCATTTCTTGAATTTTTACTTTTGATTTTTGATTTTCTTATACACTCACCGGCACATGAATCGGATCAGCATAATGTCGCAAGGCCATAATGCTCTTCCTGCACAATTCAGGATTCATTACATGCCATTCAAATTCATCCCGGAAATGCCTGATCGCCGCTGCAACAGGCCATGCGGCCGCATCACCTAACGGACAAATTGTATTTCCTTCAATCTTTCTTTGTATATCCCATAACAGATCTATATCACTCATCTCTCCTTTTCCTTCGTCGATGTTCTTTAATATTTTTTCCATCCAGCCTGTTCCTTCACGGCAGGGGCTGCATTGTCCACAGCTTTCATGACGATAAAATCTTGCTAATGTATATGTATGTCTTACCACGCATTGATCTTCATCCAATACAATAAAACCACCTGAGCCCATCATGGTTCCTGTTGCAAAACCTCCGTCGGCAAGGCTTTCATAGCTCATCAGTCGTTTTTCGCCTTTTGCAGTTGTTAAGAATAAGATTAGCAGGAAGAATCGGAACCGATGAACCGCCGGGATGCAAGCTTTCAATCTTTTACCATTTGGTATTCCTCCGCAATATTCATCACTGTAAATAAATTCTTCTACAGTAATGTGTCATATCAATTTCATAAACGCCGGGCTTATTAATATTACCGCAGGCACTTATCAATTTTGTGCCTGTAGATTTTCCGATCCCGATCTTTGCATATGCTTCTGCTCCATCATTGATGATCGGAACAACTGCAGCAAGTGTTTCTACATTATTCACCACAGTTGGCCAGTCCCAAATCCTTTTACTGCGGGAAATGGCGGTTTGATTCTCGGGTTTCCTCTTTTGCCTTCAAGACTTTCTATCAATGCGGTTTCTTCACCACAGATATAAGCACCTGCACCACGGTGAACATACATCTCACAATCAAATCCATTCCTAAAATATTTTTACCAAGCCAGCCATTTTGTTTTGCTTCGGCAATTGCCTGCTCCAGGATATCTGCGATCCAATCATATTCTCCACGTATATAAATATAACTTACGTTACTACCTAATGCAAAAGAAGAAACGATCATTCCTTCAATTAAAAAATGCGGAATGAATTCCATCAGGTACCTGTCCTTAAAAGTACCAGGCTCACTTTCATCAGCATTGCAAACAAGGTAACGGGGCACGCCTTCAGGTTTTGCAAGAAAACTCCATTTCATTCCAGTAGGAAAACCTGCACCGCCACGTCCACGCAAGCCGCTTTTCTTCACCTCTTCCACGATATCTGCCGGCTGACATTTTTAATGCCTTCTCTACACTGCGATATCCACCTTCGCGGCGATACACTTCGTAAAAACGAATACCTTCAACTTCAGCTTTTTCTAATAATAATTTTCTGCCATAGTCATTATTTTGCTTAGGTTCTTTATCATGATTGAACATCCAGTTGATACCAAATTTATCTATTGTCATTCCAAACCTGGCACCCCAGAATGTGTCCTGCAATTCCATTGTTACAGTTCCTCCTTCAGCTAAAGCTGTAAATGTTTCTATCGATGGATGCAACATCAGCAAATTTAACGAAAGACTTACACTATTCCCATTTGTTGAGGGTCTCTCAGGCGGGCAATCGCTCACCATCAATGCAAGCTTATCTGCCTGGAAAGATGCATGCATGATCTTATCTTTCATGTCATCGGTTGAGGCATGGTGATTCTCCTGAATGTTTGTTGAAAAAGCACTTTTCCATTCAAGGCTTTTGAATAAAACGTCAATGCTTCCTCAGCATTTCCATTGAAAGTCAGGTAAGGAACTATCGCATCCATATTTTAAATTTTTTTAATTTGCTTTTGATCTGCATTCTTCGATGATCGCATCTACCTTTTCTTTTGTGAGATGCTCACGGAATGTTTTTCCAAACTGCATCATGGGTGCATAACCACAGGCACCCAAACATTCCACTGTTTTCAATGTAAACAAACCATCAGCAGTTGTTTCACCCACAGCTATGTTTAATTTCTGTTTGATGTATGCAATAATATCATCGCTGCCGTTTAACATACAAGGACCTGTCTGGCAAACTTCAAACATATATTTTCCAACAGGTTTTAAATTATACATGCTGTAAAAGCTTGCAACCTCGTACACTTCTATTGGTTCAATACTCAACAAAGAAGCAACATAATCCATTACAGGAACATCCAGCCACCCACCAAATGTATCTGCGCTAAATGCAATACGGGAAGCAATGCACTTTTTTGCTTGCCCTCCGGGTAGCGTGAAATTATTTCGTTCACCTTCTTTATTTGCTCTTCTGAAAACTGTTGCATTATCTTACTTAATTAAATACTTTTGGGAATTTGTTGTTCTTTTGATTCTTCATCATATATCCATGACAGTATCCAGAACCTTGTTCCATCAAAATAAAAGCTGTATACTTTGATTCCCCTGTCAATTATCGGTCCGTCTTCAGCATTCCTTGCCTCATACGTGCTCCATACATGATATACTGACCCAAAATTTTCTACTTTCCTACTGATTTCAGTCTCATAAAAACCATTCTTTTCCAGGTATGCGTCGGAATTGAGTGAAATTGCTTTAATGTAATCAATACAAGTTTTCTTTTCCGTCTTTATCTTTTTCTGACTTACCAACCATCGCATTGTGTACATGCAAGACACTGTCACGCTCATAATTAACTTTTTCACCTTTTTTAACCGTCACCACATCATAATATGCTTTAATAATACCATTGAGTGTTGCATACGTCATCTCCAAACGCAGTCTTTTGCTGCGCTGAAGCATTCACTTGTATCAGTATAAAAGCAAATTGTATATAGTATTATTCTTTTCATAATTAAATTATGCATCTAATTCTCCCGCAATCAAATTCAAACTACTCATTGTTATTACCGCATCACTTAACATTCCTCCTTTTATTAATTCAGGATAAGCCTGGTAATAAATAAAACATGGCCGGCGGAAATGCAGCCGGTAAGGAGTTCTGCCTCCATCGCTGATCAGATAAAATCCAAGTTCACCATTTGCTCCTTCAACAGAACTATACACTTCGCCAACCGGCATTTCAATTTCACCCATCACAATCTTAAAATGGTAGATGAGCGCTTCCATTTTTGTATATACATCTTTTTTCTCAGGCAAGATAATATGCCGGAGAATCTGCATGAAACACTTCGGCCTCAGCACCTTTAAATTCCTGTACTTTTTTGTATGCCTGGTTGATGATGCTTAAGACTTTCCCACATTTCTTCATTGCGAACGAGGAAACTGTCATAACAATCTCCTGTTTTTCCAACAGGTATTTTAAAATCAAAATCCTCGTAACTGCTGTATGGTGTATGAACACGTACATCATAATCTACGCCGGCTGCACTTAAATTGGGACCTGTAAATCCGTAATTCAATGCTCTTTCTGCAGAGATAGGGCCGCAGCCAATGGTGCGCTCCATGAAAATACGGTTGCGGGTAAACAGTTTTTCAAATTCTCTTAACTGGGCCGGGTAGCCGTTCTTTCTCCAGGAATTTTTCCAGTCTTTCAAAAGCAGTATTGGTGAAATTTCTTTCAAATCCTCCTATACGGCCAATATTGGTCGTTAGTCTTGATCCGCAAACCTCTTCATATATCTCATAGATCAGTTCACGGAACTGCATTAAATATAAAAAGCCTGAATAGGCACCACTATCCACACCAACAATGGAATTGCAAATGAGATGATCACTGATACGTGGCAAGTTCCATTATGATGACACGTAAGTAATCTACTCTTTTAGGAATGTGTTACACCCAATAATTTTTCACAGGTAATATGCCAGCCCATATTATTGATAGGCGATGAGCAATAATTCAACCTGTCTGTAAGTGGGGTGATCTGGTATAAGGGTCTTCTTTCTGCAATTTTTTCAAAAGCCCGGTGAATATAACCAACTGTAGAAGTAGCTTTCATAATGCGTTCTCCGTCCAGCTCCAGTATATTCTGAAATACACCATGCGTGGCCGGGTGCGTGGGCCCCAGGTTGAGTGTGGTAGTTTCTTTTTCTAATACTTCCTTCCGGTAATATAATATGGTCACTCATGTTAAAAGTCATAAAGTTAAAATTCAAAAATCAACAACTGTTTATACTTTTTAATTTTGAATTTTTAATTTTTAATTTATCTTCCAAACATCTCATCATCCTTATCAATCCTTGTCTGGTCTTCCAAAGGAAATTCTTTTCGCATTGGAAAATAATCCATTTCATCAACATTTAAAACCCTTATCAGGTTTGGATGTCCTTAAAATTGACCCCATAAAAATCATAGGTTTCTCTTTCCATCCAATTAGCAGCCTGGTACAATGCAGACGCACTGAAAACATCAGGTGTTGTTATATCGGTAAACACTTTGAAACGGATACGAACATTATCCACCAGGTTATGCAAATGATAAACAACTGCAAGCTCAGCTCCTTTGCTTAACGGATAATGAACAGCCTGCAGATCGGTAAGAAACCTGAAGCTCAAATCTCCATCATCAAAGAGAAACTGGAGCACTTTTAAATTCATGTCCTTAGGAGCAGTAAAAGTCAGCATACCATAAGGTTCCTGCCAGTCAAAAAGCTCGTCGCCGAATTTCTCTGTTAGTTTTTGTTTTATTATTTCGTTTGATAAAGCCATAAAAGCTTTAAGCTTTTAGCTATTGGCCTTCAGCCAATACGCTAAGATTTGAAAAATATTTCTAACACCTAATAGCTGGTAGCTTATTGTATTCCGTAACTCTTCATCAAATCCTTGTACTGATCACTATGTCTTCTCCTCAGCCCTTCTGCATTCACCAGATCCTGTATTTTCATAAAACCATCCAGGATTGCTTCAGGCCTTGGCGGGCAACCCGGAACATATACATCAACCGGTATCATCTGGTCAATTCCCTGTAAAACAGAATAAGTATCAAATATACCTCCGCTACTTGCACAGGCACCTACCGCTATTACCCAACGTGGCTCTGCCATTTGGACATATACCTGTTTAAGGACAGGCCCCATTTTTTTTGCAATTGTTCCCATTACCATTAACAGGTCACATTGGCGGGGAGAAAAGCCAACTCGTTCCGAACCAAATCTGGCCAGGTCGTAATGACTTGCCATGGTAGCCATAAATTCAATTCCGCAACAACTTGTAGCAAATGGTAAGGGCCAGATAGAATTTTTACGGGCAAGGCCTACAACTTTTTCAAAGTTGGTAGCCATAAAGCCTTCTCCCATATAACCTTCGGGAATGCCTGCGAATTTTACTGTATTATTATATTGAACCGGACGAGACATGATAATTTTTTAATTTGATAATTTGATAAATTGGAGATGAAAAACTCACAATTGAAGAGCGTTCATTTTCAAATTTCCAAATTGGATAATCTCCAAATTGTTTTATTCTTCCCACTTTAAAGCTCCTTTTTTAAATATATATATAAAGCCAGCTAAAAACAGGCCAACGAAAAGAACCACAGCCATAAAACCTTCCCAACCCAGGTCCCTGAAATTAACTGCATAAGGATAAAAAAAGATCACTTCCACATCAAACAATACAAACAGGATAGCCACCAGGAAATACTTGACCGCCATTGGCTGACGTGCATTTCCTTTTATCTCAATTCCACTTTCAAAATTCTGGAGTTTATCCGTGGTCTTTCTTTTTGGTCCAAGGAAATCTGAACCCACGATAATGGTAATGATAAGCCCGGCGGTAAAAATAACCTGTAGCAAAATGGGTACATAGTTTTCTGCACTACTCATGGCCACCTGTAAGAAAGAAAATTGCATAATATGTATGCTTTATTTAGTCCGCAAAAATAAGACAGCAACTGTAATATACAATGCTGAAAGACAAAATAAAGCAATTAAAAAGCCGCTATATTAAAATAGCGGCTCAATTAATTATTTGTATAAGAATTTAACGGTTACTTGTTGGCTTTGTAGAAGCCTTTGTTGCCTGGGTCTGTTTTTTTGGGGGCGCCTTTGGATCATTTTCACTTATGAACTTCCTGTTGTCGATCAACTGCTGATCTGCGGGATCAAGGGCAAGTGCTTTATCTGCATATACCAAAGCGCTGTCCTTATCCTTCTTAACATTATAATAATATTCAATAAAGAATTTATAGGCGCCAATTAAATATGCTTTTACTTTTTCTTTGTCTGCTGCTTTTTCTCCTATTTCTAATGCTTTTTGGTAAGGTAATACCGCAAGCCCCTGTTGACCTGTTGAATCTATCCCGGCGCTTGCTTTCCCGATCATGTAATTCCCAAACATATCATCAGGAAATTTTTCAGCGTACGTGGTAAATATTGCAATAGACGAATCAAATTGTGCACTACGGAAATAATCATAGCCAGCATAATAATAATCCGTTTTAGTTGGGGTTTTCTTTACAGTCAATACCTTTTTGAACCAGTCGGCAGCTTCTTTATATTTCTTTTGAGCCTCATATGCCTGCGCAATCGATTTCAGGTAAGTAACTTTATTTGCTTCAATACTATCCAATGCAACTGCCTTATCTATATACATACCTGCCTGCTCTTCGTTACCCGGGAATTTCAATAATATAGTGGCAAAAGTTTGATAATCGCCACCACCAATTTTTTCAGGTACCTGGCTTTTAAAATATTCTTCGAAAAACTTTTTTGCATTGATCGAATCATTCAACTTATTATAAGCATATGCTTTTAATCCATCCAGGTTTGGATAATGATTGGCTCCTTCAGCAGCAATACATTCATCAGCCTTTGTGATTGCCTCGTTAAATAAACCCTGTGCATATTTAATAGAAGCCCTGTAATAACAGGCTTTGGGATCGTTGTCTGCATTGGCAAGCCATTTATCAAGATATTGAGCTGATTTAGGTACATCCGTATTATAAAAATAATTGTACAGGTTGGAATAAACCGGCGCATAAGCAGGGTCCTGCGCAATGGCATCATTATAGTATTTCATAAAAATATCTCTTTGCCCATCTCCCTGTGTTTGATATACTTTACCAATTCTATAATTAGCCCTTGCATATTTAGGATCTATTCTTAATGCTTCCTGGTAAGATAAAATTGCATTACCGCCATCAGCAAATTTGCGATATGCATCACCCAGGTTAACCAATACATCGGGATCATTAAACTTTTTTACCTGTGTAGCCTGTTTAAGTTTATCAATCGCATAGGCGGGATCCCCGTTCTTAGAATCGGGGTTAGCATTTGCAAAACCAACTGCATTTAATACCGGAATACTTTTGCCCTGGCTCAAAGATATAGCTGCTTCAAAATGATTACGAGCATCCTGTGCCTTTCCTTCAAGTAATTCTATATGGCCTATCCCTGCCATCAACAGAGCACTATTTGGATTCGCCTGTAATTTTGTTTGATATAAAGTTTTAGCTTCCGACAGGTCTTTATCAGTTCTGTCGTCTGGCTGAATCATTGCCTGGCCTAACCAATAAGCTGCTTCGTCATTATTAGGGTTTGCACTCAATAATTTTTGAAACGCATCTTTTGCACTTTTGTATCTTTCGTAATACATAAACTTCTTTCCCTCATCTATGCTTTGAGCGAAAACTGAATTTGCAAAAAACAAGACAGCCAAAAATATTATTCCAACTTTAATCTTCTTCATTTTTTTTATTTTCATTTTAAGACTTTGCAATGTATATAATTATCTAAAAAAACAGTTAAAGCTTTTGTTATTTTCCGGGTATTTTTTGATTGAGTTTTACATTCCGGATACCAAATCCCATCACGGGCCCAAGATAAGCTCTTTTAAAAATCAACTGCCCCCGTTCATATTTTAAAAAGTTTACAAAACCGTTTCCAAGGCCCTGGTAATTTTCTTTAATGATGTAATACAAACCACGTACCAGAGGGTATCGCCTCGACAGGATGCTCTCCTGCATTGGCTTTACATATGGCGAATCTTTGCATGGCTTACACTCCACATACGCAATTTTTACTTTTTTTAGCATAGATAATTGGGCAGTATCCTCCGGGTTACCTATCCAGCTTATTCCAACAAATCCGATTGCATTTTCATGTTCAGAGACATAGCTGATAACTTCTTTGCTGCTTTTGGTTGCTTTTACAACAGAAGTATCAAATTTTTGCCCTTTCAATATTGAATCACTTATATAACGAACCGTACTTGTAGCGTTCAATCCATCAAAAACAATGTTTTGTTCACGATTGATCTTCCCGGTCAATTGCTTCTGCAATCGTTCAATAGTGAATAAAGTATCGCTGCTTTTTGCATTTACAATGATCGTAATTGCGTCGGAAGCGATATCATTCCAGCCTGCGGCATAATTAAGTGAATCGGAGATATAATTTTCTTCATTTGACACCAGCCCCCTGGTTACAATTACCATCCGGTTTAAAGTATCGCGGAAAAAATCCTTTAAGCAATCTGCTTCTGCTTTATAGGATGCTACAATATGTGCACCGGGAAAGGATGATTCGTACACCCGTATCTGTTCTTCTATCACGGGTTTAAAAGACTCGTCAACACTGATGTATATTGTTCCTTTTTGGGAAGTATCGTCAACAGAAATTTGTTTTTTATTTTCATCGCATCCTATCCAAAGAAAAACGATCGCCACAAATATCCCGGCCCGTAAATATTTTAGTATCATCTTTCTCTTAAATAATTTTTCTTATAACCGCGGTAAATCCTGAAAATGCCATACACAATACATATTCCTCCAAAAGCTTTCATAGTACCATCATCAAAACGGGCTTCCAGGCCTGTATTAAATTCTTTGATAAAGATCATAAAGAATCCCATCGAAAGCCATAAAATACCCATTCCATAATCCATGATGCTGCGCATACGGATGAAATTCTTTTCCCTGTCGCTCAATTGCTTTTTCTCAAATTCTTCCAACGCCATATTGCTGCTTTTAGATACTAAGTTAATGCCGCAATTTAATGCGTAATGTTGAACAGGATGCTTTTTAATTTCGGGAATCGCCAATCGGGAATCGGGAATCGAAACTTCACAACACAGCGAGTTTATATTTTTTTTAAACCTCATAATGTATGAACTATTCCCGTTTCCCGATTGCCGTTTCGCGGCTCAATCCTGTGGCATAAACTTTACAGGAACTATAAAGTATACCGATACATTTTCGCCATTTGATTTTCCAGGAATCCAATCCGGCATTTTTTTAAGCACCCGGATCACTTCATTATTATATTGGGCTCCGCCATCTTCCACCACTTCAAATCCCCTCAGTTTCCCATCATATCCAACTATAAATTTAACTTTCACAGAAACCATGTCTCCCGGTTCAATGGTTGCCTGGGACGTAATGTTCTTTTCAAGAAATCTCCTTAATGCTTTAATACCCCCGGGATAAGAAGGCATTACCTCCGCTGAAGGCATGGGCGTTGTCCTGTCAATTATAGGTTTGGTTATAACCGGGACTGCGGGTGCCTGCGGAATAAAAGGCCCGCCACCGCTTGTGGAATCGGTGTCCGCAGGAGTTACAGGACCAATATTTCCCGGATCATTAATTTTAGGAGCATTGTCGTCAAAAACAAGCGGGCCCGAGTTGTCATTTACTACTGCTGGCTTTGGCGCCTCCGCTGTTGAAGGACTTATTGATTGCTTTGGCTTTTGAGGTTCTGGTGCAACCATTTTTTCCTCTGGTAACTCAAGCGGTGTAGCCCAAAAGATTTCCTCGATCGGTTTCAGCGTTATCATCTTTTCTTTGTGAAGAAAAGTAAATAGTACAAAAATGAAAATGATACTGAATGCTATACCGAGCGATTTGTACAGCCGGCTATTATAACCCTTGCGTAAGATATAGGCTCCGTAATCTTTGTTTCGTTTCTCAAAAATGATATCAAGTAGATCTGTTTTTAAAATATGATCTGCATTCATGGTAGTTTGTTTTTGAATGAATAGAAATTTTCCAAAAACAAGCGCTTGTCAGGCATTAGATGCCCGTATTAAATTAATCCATAAAAGCATTTAATTTTTTGATACCGCACATTGCCTATGCTAAATACCTAACAACCTATCTTTGCGGCATGAAAATTTTGATGGTTTGCCTGGGCAATATTTGTCGCAGCCCGATGGCAGAGGGGATTTTACAGCAGAAAGCCCGGCAGGCCTCCCTTAACTGGATCGTGGAAAGTGCCGGAACAAATGGCTATCATACCGGCGAACCTCCGCATCCATTAAGCCAGAAAGTGGCAAAAATGAATGGCGTTGATATCAGCAAACAGGTATCAAGAAGATTCACAAAAGCTGATTTAGACAAATATGACAAGATATATGTGATGGCAGCCGACGTTTTAAATAATGTAAAAAGAATATTGGGAACACATAATAATAAAGTTGAAATGTTCCTGGAGAGTTTATATCCCGGTCAGCATATGGACGTTCCCGATCCCTGGTACGGACCTGAAAGCGGGTATCATGAAGTATATACACTCATTGATAAAGCCTGTGATGCAATCATAGAAAAATACCAGGTAACAAAAAAGCAAACAGAAAAAATATAATGTCTAAACCATCCATACCACAGGGCACACGTGACTTTTCTGCAGAAATAGTAAGGAAGAGGAACTATATTTTATCCACAATCAAAAATGTTTTTGAATTATACGGATTTCAACCGCTGGAAACGCCGGCCATGGAGAACCTTGATACGCTAATGGGTAAATATGGAGAAGAAGGAGATAAATTGATTTTTAAAATACTGAATAATGGGCTGAATGATCCAAAGAATATTGATAAGGCAAAAGAAGGTTTTGAAAAATTAATGCAGGGAAAGAATACAGCAGCGTTTACCGAACGGGCTCTTAAATATGATCTCACGATCCCGTTTGCAAGGTATGTAGCGATGAACCAGGGACAACTAACGTTTCCTTATAAACGATACCAGATGCAACCTGTATGGCGGGCCGACCGGCCACAAAAAGGCAGGTACCGGGAATTTACCCAATGTGATGCAGATGTAGTAGGAAGTATTTCTTTATTAAATGAAATTGAACTTGCCAATATTTATCATACAGCATTTGTAAACCTGGGGCTGCATGATTATGAATTAAAGATCAACAGCAGGAGAATGCTGCTGGCCCTTGCCGGTTTATGCGGTGGGACAGAAAAAATGATCGACATCACCATTGTTATCGATAAACTTGACAAAATTGGAATAGATAAAGTAAAAGAAGAATTGAGTCAACGTGGGTTAAATGAAGTGCAAATCAATGTTATTGAAAATTATCTCGGCCTGGCCGGCAGCAATGAAGAAAAATTAGTTTCTGCAAAAAAACTTTTTGGTGACAATGAAGAAGCAAAAAAAGGAATTGAAGAACTTTCGTTCATTCTTGCGCAAACTAAAAATATAAACATAGACATCGATTTTACCCTCGCCAGGGGATTGAATTATTATACAGGAGCAATTTTTGAAGCAAAAGCCCCGGCTAAAGTAAAAATGGGTAGTATCGGTGGTGGCGGCAGGTATGATGACCTTACAGGATTGTTTGGCGTTCCCGGTATGCCCGGAACAGGGATTAGTTTTGGTGTGGACAGGATCTATGATGTGCTGGAAGAAATGAACCTTTTTCCAAATGACCTGCACACAAGTACAAAAGCACTTTTCTTTAATATGGGGGAAAAAGAAAGCCTGTTTGCATTTGACATTGTGCAACAGCTGAGAAAAGCAAAAATTGCCTGCGAGCTTTACCATGAGGCTTCAAAAATGGATAAACAATTCAAATATGCCGAGAAAAAGAATATTCCCTTTGCAGTAATAATAGGAAGCAAAGAAATGGAAACCAACAATGCTGTTGTAAAAAATTTAAAATCGGCCGAACAGCAAACCATTTCATTGAATGAATTAACTTTATTTTTCACCAATTTATAATTAAAACAGGTTACTTAAAAAGTATTTCCGTATTAACAAAAAACAATTTTATGCAAACACGTTTTCGCTTATCAATGCTGATTGTAATTGCTACAGTCATGATGGTTTCTTCCTGTAGTAAAAAAACAAATAAAGAAGGAAGGTATGTTCCCAATACTGCTTCCGCGATATTTCTTGTAAATGGGGAGTCTTTGTCTTCAAAACTTCCATGGGATGAAATAAAACAAAACAGCATGTTCCAGGAGATGCAGAAGGAATTTGGAATGGACAGTACAACAATGCAACTGTTTCAAAACCCCGAGAATACAGGCATCGATACTAAAAAAACCATACTGATATTCATGCAAAGTGATTCTACCGGCGGGTATATAGCTATTGAAGGCAGCTTAAAAGATGCAGCTAAATTTAAAGCTACAAATACGAGCATGCTTAAGAATGCGGAAGCGACAGAAAAAGACGGCATTCATTTTCTAACGAGCAATAATAATAAGATGGCCACTTCGTGGGACAAAGATAAATTCGTTGTTGTGATGGATGCCCCTGGAATGGATGGCAATTTCCGTTCATTTAATGTAAAAAGAGACGTAGTTACTACTGCTATGAAGATCTACTCTTTGGAAGAAAAGAACAGTTATGCAGAAAATGAAAAATTTTCTGCCTTGGTAAATACAAAAGCCGATGTTCTGTTCTTTATAAACAACGGTGCATTTTCATCAAAGAAAGGCCTTGCTGAACTAAAGATGCTTAACCTTGACAAATTTTCTAAAGATGCTTTTACTACAGCAGCTATAAATTTCGACAATGGCAAGATCAATGCAGAAATTAAAAGCTATACTTCAAAAGAAATCGGTGATATCTACAAAAAATACAGCGGCTCAAAATTGAACACAGAAATGATAAAACGTGTTCCTGCGAAAGAAATAACGGGATTATTCGCCTTTAGTTACAAACCCGAAGGATTAAAAGAAATGATTAAACTGTTGGGGTTGGACGGCTTCATTAACGTGGCCACAGCTGATTTTAATTTAACATTCGAGGATTTTGTTAAGGCAAATAAAGGAGATGTATTGATCGCTGTTTCCGATATAAAAAGAGACAGTAACGGAGTGCCCCAGGCAAATGCATTGTTTTCTACAGCAATAGGTGATAAAAAAGAGTTCGCTAAATTACTCGAAGCAGGGAAAAATTTAACGAAGGATAAGATGGGGTCCAAGTTCAATGAATATGTTTCCTATACAATGAATGACACTTATTTTGTAATGGGAACGGATAAACCAACAATTGAACAATACCTCAGCTCAGCCAACAACAACAGCTTTAATTTGATAGATAAAGCATCCGGATCCTCTTTCCTGCTTTATTTAAACCTTCCTGCAATGTTTAAAGGAATTGCAGGTGATCAGAGCATAAAAGACAGTCTTGATAATCTTTCATACCAGGCCACACTAAAAACATGGGAAAATGTTATTGGAACCGGCGGAGAATTTAAGGACGGTGCTTATAATATGCATTTTGAACTAAACTTCATGGACAAAAGCACCAACAGCCTTAAACAACTCAACAAGTATGTAAATGACATGGCAGAAATTGAAAAACAAAGAAGAGCAAAAAGAGACAGGTGGATGGAAGATATGGAAATACCGACCGTTCCGGCACCTCCCCCCGCCTCAAACTAATTTTTGATTTTTTTTAAAAGCCGTCATGGAAATATATGACGGCTTTAATTTTCGGCTATGACGATAACCTTAGAAAAAGTTGTTCCCGGTTTTTTGGAAAAGGAAAAAGTAGAGCGTTCTAAAATCTGGAATAACAATATTTCTTTCAGTAAAGGAGAAAGAATACAGATCATTGCCCCTAGCGGTAGTGGTAAAACTTCGCTGGTTCACTTTTTATATGGAATGCGAAGAGATTACAGCGGCGATATTTTATTGAACAAAAAAAACATCAGGAATTTTTCGGCAGAAGATTTTTCAGAAATACGCAGTAAAAACATAAGCATTATTTTCCAGGATCTCAGGCTTTTTCCTGAACATAATGTTCTTGAAAATATCGAAATAAAAAGAAAGCTACATCCTTTCCATCCGGAAAGCCAGGTTGCTGAGATGGCAGCAAAACTTGGAATTGCCAATAAACTGAATAAATATGCAAGAACCTGCAGTTTCGGGGAACAGCAGCGCATTGCAATCATCAGGGCACTTCAACAACCATTTGATTTTTTATTGATGGATGAACCATTCAGTCATCTCGACGAAAACAATCGCAAAATAGCAACAGCATTAATAGAAGAAGAAGCACTTAAAAGAAATGCAGGAATTATTCTTGCAGATCTTAAGCGGGTAGAATATTTCAATGCAGACAATATCCTACATCTTTAGGTACTTAAGGATAAACAGATATGATCAATGGCAAACGATTTTAAAACAATTGCGCCTTTTTTAAACACAGGCCAAAACAGAACTTCAAAATTTCTGAGCTACATCGGCCTGGGCATTGGTGTATTTCTCTTGTTAACTTCTATACAGGTTTATATAGATATCAACCAACTCATAAAAGACAAAAATTCTAAAAAAAATGGGTACGATTTCATATCAGTGAGTAAAGAAATTACCAACCAGAACATGGGAGCTGATAATCGCTTTACAACTGCCGATATCGAAGATTTAAAAAAGCAACCTTTTATTAAAGATGCGGCACCTTTAATAAGTAACCAGTTCCGGGTAAAAGCAAAAGCCGGTAACATCATTCCTTTTAGCACAGATCTTTTCATTGAATCAATACAAAATGATTTTATTGATACCATACCTCCCAATTTTTCATGGCAACCCGGGCAGCAGGATGTACCAATTATTTTCTCCGCAGATTTTTTAGAAATGTACAATGTATTTGCACCCGGCCAGGATCTTCCCCAGCTTTCTGAACGTAGCATCAGCTCAATTAATGTTACGCTGGAATGTTATGGGCCGTCAGGTATCCAGAGTTTTACGGGACATATTGTTGGTTTAAGTGATCGCATCAATTCAGTACTGGTACCAGAACCTTTTTTGCTATGGGCAAATAAAACTTTTGGCAATGTTGCCAACACACCGGTTTCCAGGGCGTATTTAAAAACCAACGACGCAAACAGTGTTGAACTATTAAATTATATACAGCAGAAAAACTACCATGTAAATAAAGACAAAACAAAGTTTGGCAGGGTAAAAAAGATATTGCAGGTAACAGTAAGCGGACTTGGTGGTTTCTCAATACTTGTAATACTGTTGGCAATGATGCTTTTTTCCTTTTACCTGCAACTGATGATTGCAAGAAGCAAAGACAATCTCCAGTTATTAATAACACTTGGATATTCTCCCAACTGGCTTAGCAAAACAGTTGCGAAAAAATGGATCACAGCTTATGCAATAATTATTTCTTTAGCACTGGCACTTACTGCCTTTATTCAATACTTATTTCAGCATGTATCCCTTAATGGCAAGGAGACTTTATCGCCTTATCCTCATCTGTATGTAATATTACTGGCTGCGATATTATTGCTGCTTTGTATAATAATTAATTTCAGGCTGGTGAGGAGATTATTATGTAAACTATAAAATCACGGGAGAACTTAAAGTGCGGATAGATTATCGTAAATTAAATAAGAACAGCATTTGAATATAGAACATTGAATATTGAATATTTAAATGTTCAATACTCAATATTCAAGTTAAACACGTTCGTAAATAATTGCGGCTCCTTGTCCAACCCCTACACACATCGTTGCAAGTCCATATTTACTTTTTCTTTTCTTCATTTCATGCAATAACGTTGTGGAGATTCTCACACCACTGCAACCAAGTGGATGACCAAGGGCAATTGCACCGCCGTTTACATTTACTTTTTCAAGATCAAGCCCAAGATCATGTATACAGGCAATACTCTGCGAAGCGAACGCTTCATTGAGTTCTATCAGGTCAAGATCTGTTATGCTTAATCCTGCTCTTTGCAATGCTTTTCTTGTTGCAGGCACCGGCCCGATCCCCATAATAGCCGGGTCAACTCCGGCAACCGCCATACTTTTAATTTTAGCGAGAGGTTGTAACCCGTATTTTTTCAAAGCTGCACCGTTAGCAAGTAACATAGCTGCCGCACCGTCATTTATCCCACTGCTATTCCCTGCCGTTACGGTACCATCTTTTACAAAAGCAGGCTTTAATAATCCAAGTTTTTCTAAGGATGTTTCTCTTGGATGCTCATCATTTTCCATGTCGTAGGTTTCTTTTCCAACAGTTATCTGTAATGGAACAATTTCATCTCTCCATTTATCTGCCTTCAATGCATAGGCATATTTTTGCTGACTCTCCAATGCAAATTCATCCTGTGCATGACGACTGATGTTCCATCTTTTTGCAACGTTCTCCGCTGTTTCACCCATTGTAAAAGGATAGAACAGGTTCGATAGTTTATTGTTGATAAAACGCCATCCCATCGTTGTATCAAATATTTGTGCATTCCTGTCGAATGCTGAAGCAGCTTTTGGAATTACAAAGGGTGCCCGGCTCATGCTTTCCACGCCGCAGGCAACGATCAGGTCACCGTCGCCACAGGCCAGCGCTCTTGCCCCATCCATGATTGCCTGCAGTCCACTGGCGCAAAGCCGGTTTACCGTGCTCCCTCCTACACTAACAGATAGTCCTGCAAGTAAGGCTGCCATGCGGGCAACATTCCTGTTATCTTCTCCACTCTGATTGGCGGCTCCGGCAATTACATCCTCTATCGCATTAATATCTACATTGGGATTCAGGATCATCAGGGCCTTAATTACATGAGCAAGCAGATCGTCGGGACGCACGGCCGATAATGCGCCGCCATATTTTCCAATAGGGGTTCTTACTGCTTCAACTACATAAACTGTTTCCATTTTGCTGATTTTTATTTTATCAACAGTTGTTCATGACCCGGCATCGTTGTGTCACTCACTTGTGCTGCATACCTTTATTCTACAAAGATAAGATTGGCAACTCTTAACGTATTGAAAATATGTGTCAAATTCCTTTTATCGAAACCACCATTTTAAAGATGTCAACCGGTTGACATCTCTAAAATCTACCTGTCGCAGCCCCATGTTTTTGTATCTTTGCCGGATGTCAAACCCGAGAAACATACGTGAGTTTAGTTTACAGCAGTTAAAAGACTATTTCGAATCTATCGGCGATAAAAAGTTCCGGGCAATGCAGGCATATGAGTGGCTTTGGAAAAAAAATGCCCGCAGTTTTGACGAAATGAGCAATCTTTCCCTGGAACTACGCAAAAAACTGGCAGAAGACTTTGACATGAATGCCATCACGGTAGATGCAACCCAGCATAGTGCCGATGGTACACTGAAATCCCGGTTCAAAACTTTTGATGGTCATTTGATTGAAGGTGTATTGATTCCAACGGAAAAAAGAAATACAGCCTGTGTGTCCTCACAAATTGGCTGCAGCCTTACCTGCAAATTTTGCGCAACGGGGATGATGGACCGCAAACGTAATTTAACTTTCGATGAAATATACGACCAGGTGGCAATGCTCAATGAGCAAAGCGAGAAAGTTTACAATAAAAAACTAACCAATATTGTTTATATGGGCATGGGCGAGCCCCTGCTCAATTATAAAAATGTATTGAAATCCATTGACAGGATCATCCGCGGCTGATAGTATGGCCATGAGCCCGAAACGCATTACAGTTTCTACTGCAGGGGTTGCAAAAATGATCAAACAACTGGGTGATGACCAGGTACGTTTTAATCTTGCATTGTCACTTCACGCACCTACAGATAAAAAACGTGATGAGATCATGCCCATCAATGAAACAAATACCATTGAATTGCTGATCGAAGCGTTGAATTATTTTTATGATAAAACAAAGAATGATATCACGCTGGAATATATTTTATTCAAGGATAAAAATGACTCTGTACAGGATGCAGAAGAGCTTATAAAAATTTATCGGAAGGTTCCGACCCATCTCATCAATGTAATTGAATACAATCCTGTTGCAGGGGCTTTATTTACCAAACCCAGCGAGGATGCAACAGAACGTTTTACCGATCATCTCGCAAAGAACAGGGTAAATGTAAGGGTGCGCCATAGCCGGGGAAAAGATATTGATGCGGCTTGCGGGCAGCTTGCAAATAAGGATAAAACGTTAGCATAAGTTGAACGTTATTAAAGATGTTGAACATTGTTTAATATAGTTGAAAAGTAGTTTTAGAACTTCTATTCAACTATCTTAAACTACTTTTCAACTATATTAAACAATACTATTAAACATTCTCCATCTTCTATAGTCTATCCCCCACAAAAAATAAAAACCATGAAAAGATCATTAGTATTAATTGTAGCTGCAATCGCCATCAATTTATCCGCTTCTGCGCAAGAAAAACAGGAATTAAAACAATACAAAAAAGATGTATATAAGAGTCATCATAAGGGAAAAGCACATGATCGCAAGGAGATGATGAAAAACCTGAATTTGACAGAAGATCAAAAAAAACAATTGAAAACCAACCATGAGGAATTTAAGACAAAGATGCAGGCCCTGGACAAAGAACAGAATATCACCGTTAAAGAAATGCGAGAAAGAAAAGCTGCATTAATGAAGGAACAGAAAACAAAAAATGAAACCATTTTCACCCCGGAACAAAAAGAAAAAATGGCCCAGGAAAAAATAAAACGTGAGAATGAAGAAAAGTTACGTGCTGAAAAAAGACTGGATCATATGAAAACAACACTTTCTTTAACTGATGACCAGGTGGCTAAATTAAAAACACAAAATGAAGAGAATCGTGCAAAAATGAAAGCCATCAAAGAAAATGAGTCATTAGATCGTACGGCAAAAAAAGAGCAGATGATGGCTTTAAAGAACAATGCAAAAGAGCAACGTAAAACAATTTTAACTGCCGATCAGTTAAAAAAGCTCGAAGAATCAAAGAAAGAAAAAACAAGAGAGAGTAAGAAATCGAAGAGATAATCCTTAGCGGTCCCTTTATCATCAATATGATTGCCGTTGGTTCGCCAGCGGCAATTTTTTTTAATGTACCGGGATAGTCTACAAATAGTATCTTTACAATTCATTACTGTTGCAAAACAGCATAAACTTTACAACATGAGCCAGTCACCGTTCCAGAAATTTGTTTCCCCAAAAAAGAACAGCGTAGTTAAAGAAGAAATCCGGCAGGAAAAGAAAAAAGTACGCCAGGAAAAGAATGCTTACTTCGATAAAATAAAAGAAGAAAAGTACCAGGCGAAATTAGCTTCAAAAAATAAAGGGTTTTCAAAACCTGTGACTGAAGAAAATTCAAACAAAAAAACTTTCGGGAATAATAATAGCGCAAAAACAATTGTAACTACAAATGCAGCGATGCCCTTAAATAAATTTTTGGCACATTGCGGCATTAGTTCACGAAGAGAGGCTGTTGCACTTATTAGTGAAGGCAAAGTAAAAGTTAACGGTACTATTGCTACAGAACCAGGATACAAAGTACAACCAACTGATGAGATCTTTTATAATAACAAAAAATTGTTCGTCACAAAAAACCTGGTGTATATCCTATTGAACAAGCCAAAAGATTATATAACTACTACAGATGATCCACAGGGAAGAAAGACCGTATTACAACTTATTCAAAAAGCCACGAATGAAAGAGTATATCCCATTGGAAGATTGGACAGGAACACTTCAGGTGTATTATTGTTAACGAATGATGGGGACCTTACTCAAAAATTATCACATCCCAGTTATGAAATAAAAAAAATCTATGAGGTAAAGCTTGATAAAATTTTAAACAAAGCTGATTTTGATAAAATACTGGAAGGACTTATACTGGAAGATGGACCTATAACAATTGATAGTCTTGCTTATGCAGATTCGAAAGATAAATCAATTATTGGCATTGAGATCCATAGTGGTCGTAACCGTATCGTTCGTCGTATTTTTGAACATCTTGGTTATGATGTAAAAGGCCTGGACAGGGTGATGTATGCCGGCCTGACCAAGAAAAACGTAGAGCGTAGTAAATGGCGTTACTTAAGTGACAAAGAAATCCGGTTGCTTAAATACATGAACGAATCAAAGAAGAAAAACAATAAGATCCCATCTGCAAATACTACAATCGTAGAAAAGAAAGTAATAAAAAAAGTAAAACCAACCGATTTTACAGATAAAGAAATCGCAGAAGCAATTGGCGAAACAGTTCCTCCATCTAAAAAAATCATTCGCGAAAAAGATGCAAAGAGCTTAACCCCGAGAAAATTTAAGTCTCACTCCGAAAAGAAAAACTTTAAAAACCAGGCTGGTGGCAAAAAGTAATCTAACAATCATTTTTGAGAATGATGATATAGTTGCAATAAATAAACCTGCCGGTTTACTTTCGATTCCGGATCGTGAGCAATCTGAAATTTCCCTGAAAGAATTATTGATAAATAAATTCGGGTCCATCTTCACTGTTCACAGGCTTGATAAGGATACAAGTGGTTTAATCCTGTTCGCTAAAAATGAACAGGCACATAAATATTTTTCAAACCTGTTTGAAGAAAGAAAAATTGAAAAATTTTATTTAGGGATTGTACATGGTTCTCCACAGGATAAAACCGGCAATATCGATGCACCCATTTCTGAACATCCTGTAAACAAAGGAATGATGGCAATACATCGTAATGGAAAGCCATCTCTTACCAGTTATGAAGTAATTGATTCAAACCCAAATTATTCACTCGTTTCATTTCAATTGCATACGGGTCGCACACACCAGATAAGGATTCATTCAAAAAATATCGGTCATCCACTTGTGTGCGATCCTTTATACGGCGATGGTAAGCCATTGCTATTGTCTACTATAAAAAAGAGATTTAAACTCAGTAAGCATGACGAAGAAGAAAGGCCTATGATCAACAGGCTTGCATTGCATTCATACAAACTTGTGTTTAACGACAGGAATAATGAACGAATTGAACTAACGGCAGAAATGCCAAAAGAATTTAAGGCGGTTATGCAACAGGTTAAGAAATCATGAATTATGAGTTCTGAATGCTGAATTGGATAAAATTCAGAACTCATAATTCAACATTCAGAATTTATTGAAGGTCCGGTTGCGCAGTATAACGCAAATAAGGCTTTACAATATTTAATCCCTTCGGGAATTTCTTAATTGCCTCTTCTGTACTAACTGCAGGCACAACAATTACATCTTCGCCATGTTTCCAATCCGCAGGAGTTGCTACACTGTATTTTGCTGTCAGCTGCAAAGAATCAATAACACGTAATACTTCATTGAAATTTCTCCCGGTGCTGGCAGGGTATGTAAGTGATAGTTTTAATTTTTTATCTGGTCCGATAATGAATAAAGAACGAACAGTGAATGTTTCTGATGCATTTGGGTGAATCATATCATACAAACCGGCAACCTTCCTGTCTTCATCAGCGATGATGGGAAAATCAACCGAACAGTTTTGTGTTTCATTGATATCATTTTTCCAACCCAAATGTTTATCAATGGGATCAACACTCACCGCCAACACTTTCACATTTCGCTTATCAAACTCATGCTTCAGCAATGCGGTTTTTCCAAGTTCAGTTGTACAAACAGGAGTGTAATCTGCCGGGTGAGAGAATAAAATTCCCCATCCGTCACCGAGAAATTCATAAAAATTTATTTCGCCTGCAGTAGTATTTGCAGTAAAGTTTGGAACGATGTCCCCTAATCTTAAACTCATAAAAAAAATTTTAGAGGACAAAGATAATACTCCGTTCATCAAGCTCATAGTATAAAATATGCACCGGGAATAATCCCTGGAACATCCTTATTTCTCAAAATACTTGACGTGGAGGCCAGGCTGTTTAGCCGGAAGCTCTTTTCACAAACGATTTTCCAAACCTGTTCTTTACTTCATCAATCGCTTTATACAGATCAGACTTGCGTTCAACATCATTAAAGAGATTCGTTTGTATTGCATCATTGGTGAGTTCACTCAATTTCACACCCAGAAGCCTGACAGGAGTGCCTTTTTTGTACAGCTTTTGAAATAAATCTTTTACAACCGGTATTATTTCATCATCGGCACAGGTATAAGGAATGGTGGTTTGCCGGGAGGTAGTTTCAAAATCAGGGTAACGGATCTTCACCGCCACACAACCTGCTACTTTTTCATCCTGCCGTAATTCAAAACAGATTTTTTCTGTGAGCCTTACAAGCTCTTTTTTCAAAAACTGTATATCGGTTTTATTTTCTTCAAAGGTGTTTTCAGAAGAAATTGACTTTGCTTCATGGTAGGGACTTACTTCCCGATGATGAATACCATGGCTTTTTTGCCAGAGGTCTTTGCCCCATTTTCCAAGCCTGTCTTCCAATAAATCTATTCCTGTCTCGCTCAGCTGCCTGATGGTTTCAATGCCCATTGATTTTAGAACCAGGTTTGTTTGTTCCCCAACACCAGGAATATCGGAAACAGGCAATGGGGCAAGGAATTCCTTTTCTTTTCCAAAAGGTATTTGGAGAAACCCATTGGGTTTAGCCTGGTTCGTTGCCATTTTTGCCATCATCTTATTACTGGCCAGTCCGAATGAAATAGGCAGTTTGGTTTCATCAATGATTTGTTTTCTCAGGTCGATTGTCCATTGCAATGGATCAAAAAACTTATCCATTCCGGTAAGATCGAGATAAAATTCATCCACGGAAGCTTTTTCAAACAACGGTGCTTTTGATGCGATGATCTGCGTCACCCATCTTGAATATTTACTGTAATCGTGGTAATGTCCTTTAATAAAAATTGCCTGTGGGCAAAGTTGTTTTGCTTTTGAAGAGGGCATAGCAGAGTGTATCCCGAATTTGCGTGCTTCATAGCTGCATGCGGCAACTACTCCTCTTTCGCTTCCCCCTACAATAACAGGTTTGCCTTTCAATGTGGGATCATTTAATATTTCTACGGAAACAAAAAATGAGTCGAGGTCAAAGTGTGCTATGATGCGCTGGGAATTTTTCATGATACCTTACACTAAATTAAACTCTTTTGTAAAAGCAGCAGAATGCTTTTTAATATTATCTTTATTTGAAATAATCCGTATGAAAAGTTTTTTCAATTTTTATATAGCAATAATTTTGTTTTGGTTGATTACCCCGGGTTTCCAATGCGGCGAACCAAGACCACAGGATTGTGATCATGCTGAAACCGACACCGTACAATTATCTTACGATGTGCTTAACCAGGCTGCCGTTTTTCATGTATTGGATACAATAAAAATATTTACAAGAATATCTGATACTTTACATATTCAATCCGGCGGGCAGATCATTATACCGATAGAAAGGTTAGGAGCCAGGATCCAGGCATATAAGGTTGATACTGCAACACTGCAATTTGATTATGCCAATATTGATTTTAATCCAATTCTGACAGTTGGCACTTATGCATCACCCGGCAATTCAATTTACATAACATTTGACAGGGCTGTTCCTTATAATACAGCAGGCTTATCACTCGTTGCCGGTTACGAAGGTTTATACCTGGTAGTTGTAGATATTACCAATTATGGTTATTCCGAATATTATTCTCAATTTATTAAAGACAACAATTATTGTCACATTTATCAGGGATATTCCAGTTTGCCTGCAGTAAAACAAAATGAACAATATTGGGATTCTTTAGGCACTGCCTCCTTAATGCAAGCCAACCTTAGCTCGTACATTATTCATAAGGCTGATAAGAATTATTTTTTTCTGAAAGTGGAGCCATAACAAATAATTAGAAAAAACAACCTTACAAGATACTTTCAAATTGCTCATTGATCATCCATAAATATCCAGTAATCCTTCAGGCAACTCTACATGCACTTTTTTGTTTTTCTTATCCAGTTTAATAAGATTTGCCTCATGCACCGGGATTAATGCCTCCTTCCCTTTATAAATAACAGTACACAATATCTGGTGCGGTTGTTCAATCACTTCAATTATTTCTCCAATATCTGTATCACCATCAATCATTGAAAAACCAAGTAAAGCAATTGGGGCAGACTTAGCTGTAAATTTTTTAAAATCGGTTTCTTCGAGCCATGCTTCTTTTGGAGTGAGTTTGCGTGCTGCTTCTTTACTATCAACCGTCTCTAATTTTATATAAGTTTCAGAATCACTTTTGATAGATGTTTTTTCTATAAAGTAAGGCAGAAAATTGTCTTTTGTTTGCTCCAGGTAAATTGTTTCTAATCCTTTTAATGTGGTTCTCTTTCCAAGATTATGCTGTAAAACAATATCACCATGAAGACCATGACTGGCGGCGAATTTTCCTATTTTGAAATAGTGAGGCATAAATGCAAGATAGGAAAAGGATGCTGGATACTGGATAGAATGTAAATGAACATTGAGTATTGAATATTGAGTATTGAATATTTTTTTCAGTCTTTTTAAATGTTCAATGTTCAACACTCAATTTTCAATGCTCAAAGAATAAGCATTAAGGAATAAAAAAAGTCTTGTTAGTAAAAACAAGACTTAAAAAGTTAACTGGAACAGATGGTATTACTCTTCTGTTTTGGTTTCTTCCGATGCAGTAACTGCATCAGGTGCTTTTTCTGCGACTTTCTTTACTAACGGAGCATCACGGCGATCGTTACGTGCTTTTTTATGAGCACCCTGGCGCCGGTTGACGTTAGCATCGTGTTCCTGGCTCCATTTGGTGAATTTCTCCATTGCAGTAGCCTCATCAAACAGGCCGAGGCTTACACCACGCAATAAATGTTTCAGGAACAATACTCCTTTGAAAGAAAGATACGGCGTACAGTATCGGTGGGTTGTGCACCTTTGTGCAACCAGTCCAATGCTTTTTGACGATCGATCTGGATTGTAGCAGGAACAGTCAGCGGATTGTAAGAACCTAATTTTTGGATAAATTTTCCATCACGTGGGCTTCGGGCGTCTGCAACTACTATGAAGTAGAATGGTCTCTTCTTAGAGCCATGTCGTTGCAATCTCATTTTTACAGCCATAAAAAATAGAAATTTTTCTTGGGTTGTTAATAAATAGGGTTTCTAGCTTAAAAAAGGATGGCGAAGATAAGAAGTGCAATAAATAAACCAAAATAAATTATAGAGAATTATTGAATACTAATGTTTTAACGTTTTCCCATCCCGGGCATCATACGTCCCATTGGCATTTTATTCATCATTTTCATCATGTCTTTCATTTGTTCAAACTGCTTTAAAAACTGGTTAAGTTCGGCAATATCTTTTCCACTTCCTTTGGCAATTCGTTGTTTACGGCCGGGATTGATCATATCAGGATTGCGGCGTTCTTCCAGGGTCATTGAATTGATCATCGCTTCAATTCCTTTAAAAGCATCATCATTTATATCAATATCTTTTATTTGTTTGCCCACGCCGGGGATCATTCCCATCAGGTCTTTCAGGTTACCCATTTTTTTTATTTGCTGCAGCTGGGTTTTAAAATCTTCAAAATCAAACTGATTTTTCCGGATCCTTTTTTCCAGTTTTGCGGCCTCTACTTCATCAAATTGTTCCTGTGCTTTTTCAACAAGGCTTACAATATCACCCATCCCAAGAATACGCTGCGCCATCCGTTCGGGATAAAACACATCCAGGGTATCCATTTTTTCCCCGCTGCTGACAAATTTTATCGGCTTATTTACCGTGTATTTAATAGATAATGCCGCACCACCCCTTGTATCACCATCCAGTTTGGTAAGTACAACGCCGCTAAAATCAAGCCGCTCATTAAATGCCGCGGCAGTATTTACGGCATCCTGGCCGGTCATACTATCAACCACAAATAATATTTCCTGTGGATTTACAGCTGCTTTTATATTGGCCACTTCGGTCATCATCACTTCATCTACTGCCAAACGGCCGGCAGTATCTATGATGATCACATTTTTATTTTTTGACTCTTGCTTCTTTGATCGCATTTTGCACAATTGAAACGGCATCTTTATTTTCTCTTTCACTGTATACATCTACATCTATCTGTCCACCCAATATCTTCAAGCTGGTCTATCGCCGCAGGCCGGTAAATATCTGCTGCAACCAGCAAAGGTGATTTTCCTTTTTTTGTTTTGAGATAATTGGCAAGTTTTCCGCTAAAAGTTGTTTTACCACTACCCTGCAAACCTGCAATCAATATAATGGCCGGATTACCGTTAATATTGAATTCACTTTCGCTGCCACCCATTAATTCGGTCAGTTCATCCTTTACAATCTTTACCATCAACTGGCCGGGGCTAACAGCAGTTAATACTTTTTCACCGAGCGCTTTTTCTTTTATTTTATCAGTAAATTCTTTTGCAATCTTATAGTTCACATCCGCATCCACCAATGCACGGCGAATATCTTTTATTGTATTGGCAATATTGAGTTCTGTGATCCTTCCCTGGCCTTTAATATTTTTAAAGGCCGATTCTAATTTTTCACTGAGGTTTTGAAACATACTATAATGCTCTTTAGATAATTATAAACTTTTTGATTATTATTTTAAAGCCGTCAGCAATCAGATATCAGCTATTGCCGATTCACGATTGCCGATTATTCGATTTATTATGAGCAGGTTTTCACTATTCACTATTGACCATTCACTATATACTAAACGCCGTATCAATAATTCCCGCCTGTTCCTTTGCATGCACTTTTGCATAACCCGTAGCTGTAGCTGCACTTGCCTGCCTGCTGATAATATAGAAATTAATATTTTTCAGGTTCATACGCAGGAATGTTGCAGCTCCCATATTCAATGGTTCTTCCTGCACCCAATACCAGATCGCTTTACTGTATTTTTTGTACAAAGCATCCAATTGATTTTGTGGCAACGGGTATATTTGTTCCAGTCTGACTATAGCTATATCACTACGATTATCTTTTTGTTTTCTTTCCTGCAGGTCGAAATAGATTTTGCCGGAGCATAGCAATACTTTTTTAACTGCAGTTGCATCTGTTACAGAAGCGTCATCATATACTTCTTTAAAACCGCCGGTGGTAAATTCTGAAATTTCACTATAACTGCCGGGATGACGAAGATTTGCTTTTGGAGAAAATTGTACCAGTGGTTTCCTGAATGGCCATGCTAACTGGCGGCGCAAAGCATGAAAGAAGTTAGCTGCAGTAGTGATATTTGTAATAACCATGTTTAACTCTGCACATTGCTGGAGAAAACGTTCCATTCTTGCGCTGCTATGCTCGGGTCCCTGGCCTTCATATCCATGTGGCAATAACAGCACCACGCCATTCATACGTTGCCATTTTGTTTCTGATGACGAGATAAACTGGTCAATAATGATCTGTGCACCATTCACAAAATCACCAAACTGCGCTTCCCAAATTACCAATGCGTTTGGATTGGCCATGGCATAACCATATTCAAATCCAAGCACAGCGTACTCACTCAACAATGAATTATAAATGCGAAATGGAGATTGATTCTGGTTAAAATGATCCAGCCTGTTATATTCAGCGTTGGTATTTTCATCGTAAATCACCGCATGACGGTGGCTGAACGTTCCCCGCTTAATATCCTGGCCGCTCATACGAACATCTTTACCTTCTACCAACAAACTTGAGTATGCCAGTAATTCTGCAGTTGCCCAATCAATTTTATTTTGGTCGTTGAATATTTTTATTTTATCCTGTAAAAGCTTTTCTACTTTTTTCAATGGCTTAAAATCATCCGGCCATTTCATCAAGGCATTAAATATTTTCTTTAGCTCGGCTTCCTTAATTGCTGTGACGGGGGATGCATTAAAATCCTCGGTAGTTGCCCTGCGAAGACTTTGCCACCAAGTTTCTGGTTTTTGATAAGTATATGGTAATGGATTCTGTTTTACTTCGTCCAGTCGTTCCTGTAATTCGGCCAGAAATTTCTGCTCCATTTCCTTTGCAAGTGCTTTAGCATCCGGCTCACCATTCTCTATCAGGAATTGTGTATATACTTCTCTTGGATTAAGATGTTTCTCAATTAAAGCATATAATTGTGGCTGCGTAAACTTTGGTTCATCGCCTTCATTGTGGCCATGACGGCGGTAACAAACCATGTCGATAAAAATATCGCTATTAAATTCCTGGCGGTAACGTGTAGCAATCTCTGCAACTTTAACAACCGCTTCGGCATCATCACCATTTACATGAAATACGGGGGCCTGTACCATTGCAGCAACAGACGTACAATAATCCGCACTGCGTGCATCATCAAAATCAGTAGTAAAACCAATCTGGTTATTGATCACAAAATGAATAGTTCCGCCGGTATAATAACCTTTAAGTTTACTCATCTGCAAAACTTCATACACAATTCCCTGGCCTGCAACAGATGCATCGCCATGAATGAGTACAGGAAGAATTTTATCGTAATCGCTGTTATATAAAACATCTGCTTTACTGCGTGCAAATCCAATTACCAATGGATCAACCGCTTCAAGGTGTGATGGGTTGGGGCAAAGTTTTAAATGTATTTTTTTTCCTGATACAGTTTCCACATCACTGCTATAACCCAGGTGATATTTTACATCGCCGGATCCCATTGTTGTATCTGGCGTGGCTGTTCCTTCAAACTCAGTAAATATCTGTTCGTATGTTTTACCTATAATATTTGCAAGTATGTTTAACCTTCCCCGGTGCGCCATTCCAATCACAATTTCTTCCACATTATTAGCAGCAGCAGTGTTGATTATTGCATCAAGTGCGGCAATGGTTGTTTCACCACCTTCCAGACTAAATCTTTTTTGGCCGATATATTTTGTATGCAGGAATTTTTCAAATATTACCCCTTCATTTAGTTTTTGAAGAATGCGTTTTTTTTGTTCGATTGACACAGGTTGTATCAATGTTTTTTCCATTGCATTAGTAAGCCATTGTACCTTTTCCGCATTTTTTAAATAACTAAACTCAACGCCTACGTGATTTGTATAAGCATCCTGCAGATGTGATACAATATTTTTAAGGGAGGTCTTTTCTATATTCGCAAACCTGGCCGCGTCAAATTCGGTATCGAGGTCTGCATCGCTTAAACCAAAATTTTCCAGCTCCAGGTTTGCATGCCTGTTCTTCCTTTCCCTGATCGGGTTTGTTTTAGAGATCAGATGGCCTTTATTCCTGTAAGCCTGTATCAGTTTATAAACTGCGAATTCCTTTTCAAGCGGGCCGGTTCGGGGAGAAGCCTGGCCATTTCCTTTGGGAGCGCTTGCAACCTTCGTTTCCGAAACTGCAAAATCATACCCTTCAAAGAATTTACGCAACTCAGTATCAACACTTTCCGGATTTTTTACAAAATCATTGTAAAGATTTTCTATATATCCGGGATGAGCATTGGTAATAAATTGGAAATCCTTCATTGTACTAAAAATTTTTACTGTTTAACAGGCTGAAATCGGGATGCAAATATCGGCTATAAATTCAGGAATTTGAGCAGGAATTTATAAAAAAGCGGTCTGACCGCTGCCCCGAAGGCAAGAAAAAAAACAAGTAAAATGGCCAGTAATCAAATGTGATCCCTTATCTTTGCAGCCCAAAAAAAGAATAAATGGCAAATCATTCAGCTACTAAAAAAGATGTACGTCAGAGTGCTAAACGTAACGAACGCAACCGTTATTACGGTAAAACTACACGTAACGCAATTCGTGATATCAAGGCTTTGGAAGATAAGAAAGCTGCTTCAGATAAATTACCAACTGTAGCTTCTATGATCGATAAATTAGCAAAACGCGGCACTATTCATAAAAATAAAGCTGCCAACCTTAAGCGTAAACTTGCTTTAAAGGTGAACGCTTTGGGAAAGAAGTAATCAACGAACCGTTTATATATTATTCAGCCTGCTATTGTATAGCGGGCTTTTTTATTTATAAATTGCTATCCTGAAAAAAATCTTATGAAGCATTATCGCCTGCTTATTGTTTCCCTTTGTTTAAGCTCGATTTCTATAGCCCAGGTATCGCCTTTTGAAAAAAGCAATGGCAAACAAACAGCTACTTATTTTGAAATTATCAGTTGGTATAAAGACCTGGATAAAATGTCTCCCCAAATCCTAATGAAAGAAATGGGCAATACAGATGCAGGTTATCCTTTGCATTTGATAATGGTAAGCGCTGATGAAAAATTTGATCCCGTTCAATGGCATCGCCAGCAAAAAGTTGTCATCTTAATAAATAATGGTATTCACCCGGGCGAACCGGATGGTATCGATGCCAGCATGCTGATGGTAAGAGACATAAAAAACGGAAAAATTGTTTTACCCGAAAACGTTGCTCTCGCTTTTATCCCGGTTTACAATATTGGCGGATGCCTGAATCTTAATTCAACCACCAGGGTTAATCAAAATGGGCCTGAAGAATATGGTTTCAGGGGAAATTCCCAAAACCTTGACCTGAACCGGGATTTCACAAAATGCGATAGCCGTGAAGCGAGATCATTTACACAAATATTCCATTTTCTTGATCCGGATATTTTTATCGACAACCATGTGAGTGATGGAGCAGATTACCAGCACACCATGACGCTGATCACCACTCAATATGACAAACTTAGCCCTGTATTGGGAACGTGGTTAAAAGAAAGCTTTGAACCCCGGATATACAAGAGTATGGCTACAAAAAACTGGGATTTGATTCCTTATGTAGATTTCAGCACCACTGATTTTAATAAAGGAATGAATATGTTTTACGAAACGCCAAGATATTCGTCGGGATATGCGGCACTTTTTAATACCATGTCATTCATATCGGAAACGCATATGCTAAAGGCATTTGAACAGCGGGTAAAATCAACCTATGATCTCATGCAGAGTTTTATAGAAGAGGCTTCAAAAAATGCAACGGCACTCATCAGCAACAGGGAGAAAGCAAAAGCAGCCGCGTTGGAACAAAAGAATTTTCCATTAAGCTGGAGCATTGATACGACAAAGTTTTCAGAGATAACATTTAAGGGTTATGAAACTGATTCAATAAAAAGCGAGGCCACCGGGCTTCAAAAAACTTTTTATGATCACAACAAACCGTATATAAAAAAAATAAGGTTCTTTAACAGCTATAAGCCTGTAAATATCATTCCTAAACCTGCAGCATATATTATTCCCCAGGGATGGTATGCAGTTATTGATTTACTGAAGTTAAATGGCGTTGTTATAAAACAATTTGAAAAAGATAGTTTCCTGACAGTTGATATATATCGTATTGATGATTACAAAACATATCCCAGATCTTATGAAAGGCATCATAAAAACACAGCGGTAAAAACATCCGTTTCAAAACAAACAATAAAAGCTTTAAAAGGAGATTATTTAATTGAATTAAATCAACCGGCTAACAGGTATATTATTGAAATGCTTGAGCCAACGGGTGATGATAGTTTTTTTGCCTGGAATTTTTTTGATGCGGTTCTTCAACAAAAAGAAGGATATAGTGATTATCGATGGGAAGAACTTGCCGCCCAGGTATTAAAAAAGGATCCGGATCTTAAAGAAAAACTGGAGGCCAAAAAACAATCTGACCCAAAATTCGCGTCCAATTCAAGTGCTATACTGGATTTTATATATAGAAATTCTCAATATTATGAAAAGGCGCATTTGAGATACCCGGTTTATAGATTGGTTGCTGGATACTAGATCTTTGACATTGGATTGTCCTTTGTCGCATCCAGTATCTGGTATCTGCTTTTTTGTTCCAAAAATGTCCTTCTATTAAAGAGAGTTTCCATCATTTTACCCTACCTTCGCTGCCCGTTGAAAAAACGGATAAACAATTATTTTTTTACAACAAAAAACAGGGAAATGAGCAACTACGAATTGATGGTGATTTTTACCCCTGTGCTTTCTGAGGAAGAATATAAAGCTGCCCAGAAAAAATACGAAACGCTTGTTAAAGAAAACGGCGGAGAAGTAATGCACAGCAAACCCTGGGGACTAAAATCACTGGCGTATCCGGTAGCCAAAAAGACAACTGGTCTTTATTGGGTAATGGAATATTCTGCGCCAACCAGCTTCAATGAAAAGTTGAAAATTCAACTTTTGCGTGACGAATCAGTTATGCGTCACATGTTCACTGTACTCGATAAATACGCCGTTGAGTACAATGCCAAAAAGAGAAGTGGTGTACAAAATTCAGTAACAGAAAAAGCGGAGGCATAATCATGGCAAAGACAAATGAGATTAAGTATCTAACAGCCATCAAAGCTGAAAAGCGTCCAAAGAAATATTGCCGCTTTAAAAAAATGGGTATCCGTTACATCGATTATAAAGATGGCGATTTTCTTAAAAAATTTCTGAATGAACAAGGTAAATTATTGCCACGCCGTATTACCGGTAATTCTTTGAAGTACCAGCGTAAAGTGGGCGAAGCAGTAAAGAAAGCCCGTCAAATGGCTATTTTGCCTTATGTAACAGATCTTTTGAAATAAATTTTTCACCACCCTAATTCCCGCCTTGGCGGGAAGAAAGTTCTGATAAATCAGGATTGGGTAAAAATGCAAAATCATGCAGGTAATATTAATACAAGATGTAAATAACCTTGGAGGCGTAAATGAACTGGTAACTGTGAAAAACGGTTACGGTCGTAACTATCTTATCCCTGGTAAATTCGCTGTTGAAGCAAGTCCTTCCAACGTTAAAATGATGGAAGAAAAGAAAAAGCAACAGGCTAAAAAAGAAGCTAAATTATTGGCTGAATTGAATAGCGTAATTGCAATTCTGAAAGAAGGTGCTTTAAAAATCGGTGCAAAAACCGGTACAAGCGGAAAGATTTTCGGTAGCGTAACTTCTGTTCAGATCGCACGTGCGATCAAAGAACAAAAAGGTTATGAAATCGATCGCCGCCGCATCAGCATCATTGATGATGTGAAAGAACTCGGTACTTACAAAGCTAAAATCGACTTCGGTAACGGAAATGAAACTGAAGTTGAATTTGAAGTTGTTGCTGAATAAATTCTGATCTATAAAATTAAAAAAGGCTATTACAAATATGTAATAGCCTTTTTATTGCCCTGTATTATACCAGGTTTATTTATTTTTTTCCAGTAATAACTTTTGTTGTGAAAAATCAAAAGCTGTGTCTGTAAGTTCCAGCAATTGAGACCAATTACTCACGGGCAAATAGCTCTTTACAAAAAGTCTTTTTACAGTGAAATTAACTTTGTCTCCTTCAATCGTTGCAGCGCTGATAAATTCTCCCGCTTCATTTTTTATACTCTTAGTGAAATTTTCAAGTCCCTTTACCGAATAACCAGCCGGAATATTGATTGAATAATTGAATTGTATTGTTCTTGCAAACGACATATAAACATCCAGGGTTCTTTTACGTTCATTCTCATCCATCTTAGTTACACTTCCAATTAATCGCCCCGCTTCTACAATATAATTATTGCCCGCTTTTTTAACCCAATTGTCCATGGTAAATGAAGAAGAAAAAGAAAACTCTTTCGCAGTATGTATATTAACCGCGTAACTGTTTAATTCTTTTACACCCTGGTCAAACCACCCTTCAATTTCTGCTTTAAACTCTTTCTTTTGTTGTTCGGTAGGTGTAGCCGTCTGCTCAACAACAACCAGGTTTTCATTTTTTTTCTTAACGATTGTAGCATTTAAACAGTTCCTGTATCCTTCAATGGTTTGCATGTCATTCATGGATGATTCAATATAATTTCCAGTCAGGCTTGTTTTTCTTTCTATTTGAAGTACCTGCATGTTGGATGCGAGCAGTGATACATCGAGCTTCTCTGAAATCACGTTATCTGATGCTGATGAAACAGGTAGTTTATATTTAACATCTTTCCACCCCTCTTTAATAGTGAACCCTTCTGCATCCTCCCCTTCAATCCAGGATGGTATTTTATTGCTGAAAAAAGTTGCTCTTCCGAAATCTACCCAAATATCCTTATCTCCTTTTATATGCAGTAGCGGAACCAGGCTGTTTCCTCCTATCAAAATATTATTTTTACTTGGACCATACCTGGGTGTTACAAAAAGAAAATCGTGCGGCAGATCACTTCGGTCGAGGGCTATGCTAAAATTAAATATGGACATATCGTCTACTTTGCTTTGTAAGTCCTCCATATCTGTAGCCAGGCCGGCAGGAATTTTCAACATATGGGTGTACAATACTTTGATCAATGAATCAGGCGCGGTGTTACGTAGTTCCTTTTTTCCACCAAAAAAATCTTTCGCATTGTTCCAATAAGGAGGCGCCGGTGCCATCGTATAAGAATTAAAGGCACGTACATATTGGCTCTTTAATTTTTTAAAAAAGGAATCCCAGTCCTCGGCACGATTTACTTCTCCACGATTGAAATCAGAATCTTTGTCTGCCCCTTTTCCCTGGAGTACCTGGTATTCAATGCTCACGTATGGAAGTTGCCTCATAGGTAACGTCCATTTTGTATCACTCGTCTTTGTAATATTTTTTAGATCGAGATCAATCACCGGTCCATTATCGTTTTTAGAAATAACAGGCTTGGGTGCACCATTTGCATTCGCATAAATTGCACCTGCACGTTCATCCAGTTCCATGTGCAGCTTAAATGACATTACCGGGTAATCGCTGTTTAAATAATATGTATATGGCCCCTGGATCTCATTGCCCATTTCAGTAACCACTTCTTCTTTTATATAATAATCAAGGATGTCCCCCACCTGCAAATCACTAATGGCCAGTTTTCCTTCCTTTGTTTTATCCTCATTTACAGTCAATACTTCTTCATCACCATTTACAATTGTTTCTTTTCCATCCGGTTTAATAACTTTAGCTCCAATGAAAGTATATTGTTGATTGTATCGTTTTGTCCATCCCGATCTGCTGTTTCGAACCAATTGTTTTTCATATTCTATACTTGAAAACTCATTAAGCGCTGCCTTATCATTAATCTTGATACGTATGTGAAGAGAATTATCATAAGTTAGTTTGTCTGTTACATCTCCTCCCCAGAAATTACGTTTCTTCTTTGCAGTATTTATCATATTAACTGCTTTTGCAATTACCACAGCACTTTCTTTGTTATATTCATCAGGTATTTTGTTTACAGCAAATTCTGCAGCTTTTGTACCCCACATTTCGGCTGCGATCTCTTTCGAATGTTCATGATATTCTTTTTCGTTTTTTACCTGGGCGGTTAACTGGGCTGTACAAACCAACAGTAATGCAATCACTGCAGTTTTTTTCATTGAGATTTGTTTACTCATTTTTAGAAATAATAATTTGCCTGTTTGTAGACAGCATTTCATGTTTGTTTTCAAAGTGCCCATTTAAAGTAAAAATTTTGGTGTTGGGGAAATATAACCGAATCAGTACACATGCATTAACGGGAATCCAGGTTTTGAAAGTTTTCCTGCAAGCGAAATTTTCGGCGGTACAAGATATTAAAATATGACAATAGCAGGGGAACGGCTATGCCAAATGAAGCAAGAAATTTATTCAATCAATCACAAACTTACGCTCGTCAGTACAGCATGGCATGGAATTGAAAATCGAAATAATTTGTAATCATATGATATTGAGTAAAAATTAATTATACTATTATTTATATATGACGAAATAAAGGTAAAAGACAATTGATGATATTTTTTTATAAAAACTACCTGTTTTAACCGGAAATCCCTATCTTTAACTCTTACATTAATGGTTTTAGTTTTTTTGCTATTGGCTGAAGTAGCTTTTCTTGAAGTCGGACTCAGTTCATTGTAACTACTAAATCATTTTCTTTATTTATTATTTTTTAAAAACAGTTTTTACAATGAACATTTACGTTGGAAATCTCAGTTGGTCAATGACTGATGAAGATTTAAGCAATCTTTTTACCCAATACGGTAACGTTACAAGTGGTAAAATTCTAAAAGACAAAATGAATGGCCGCAGCAAGGGCTTCGGTTTTGTTGAAATGGAAGACGATGAAGCAGCTCGTACTGCAATCGCTAACCTTAACGAAACAGAAGTAATGGGTCGTAAATTAATCGTTAACGAATCACAACCTCGCCAGGAAGGTGAAGGTGGTGGCGGTGGCGGTTACAAAAAACGCAGCGGTGGCGGCGGTGGTTACGGTGGTGGTGGTCGTAGCGGCGGCGGCGGTGGTCGTGGTGGTTACGGCGGTGGTGGTGGTGGAAGTCGCGGCGGTGGCGGCGGTTACGGCGGCGGTGGAAACCGTAGCGGTGGCGGCGGTGGTTATAACAGAGATTATTAATCAAATTATCACCTGATAAAAAAAAGATCCTTCACTGAAAAGTGGAGGATTTTTTTTTGCGGTATTGACAAAGCCAAAACTTTATTATTGATATCGACTGCCTGCAATTTTATGCCTGAGATTTCCTTCGTTCTTCTATCGGTTAAATTATTTTTTGTTACATCGACGGTCTTCCTGTTCCTTGGAACATTGGTTTGCTTTTATTTCATCAGCATTTTCTATTTTTTGTGGTTTAGAATTTATTAGCAATCCGTTGAAGAACTATTAATAAATACTTTTATCAGGATCATGAAACCAATGAGGAATTCTATACAAATAAATTTCCTATGAATGCAAACGAATATAAAAAAAACTCCAACGGATATAAAGATCCGGACACAACAATGTTTTAATTCTTTTATATTTAATTAGGGATTACTTGTTCAATGAAAAAATGAATTTAAATTCACGTCCGAAAAATAATGTCTCCTCAGACTGCATTTTTTGATGACCAGTAATCTTGCAAGGCAATACCCGGCAAAGCAGACATCCTGTTGATTTTTATAAACTAACCATGAAGCATATTTACGATCGACGCAAATCGAATTTATTAATTTTTATAGTTCTTCCCGTTCTTTTCTTTGCAGCAAACACAAACGCACAGGTTGTTACAGATACTAATGTAATAAAACAAAGATTACGCAGCCTGGCGGATTCATTTGCGATAGACCCAAGGGTAACTGAAGCAGGAGCAACAAAACTGCTGGAATCATTTAAGACAATCAATTATCCTTATGGCAAGATGATATGCCTGAATATTCTGGGTATTGCCAAACATTACCTCGGTGAAGCAAAAGAAGCATTAAAATATCACGAAGAAGCACTCACCATTTGCAGGCAAAATAAATTCATTGCCAAAGAGGCGGGAATTATGGATAATTATAGCCGGGATTACAGGAGTATGGGCAACTATCAAAAGGCATTTGAAATTCAACTCGATGCACTCGCAATAGCCAGGAAAATTAATGACAGCATACAGATAGCATCTATATTAGGAGATATAGGCCAGACGCTTTACAGGATGAAATATTATGATAATTCTGTAAAATATCTGTCAGAGTCAGGTGTACTATCGGCAATGTTGAAACGAATAAGCGATGTCGGCGTTTCGTACAGCAGTATTACGGCGGTATACCTCGACCAGGAAAAATATGACAGCGCATTTAAATATGCAAGGCTCACTGTTGATATTACCAAAGATGTACCTTATGAATCAATGAGCGTTCCATATATGAATCTCGGAATATGCTTTGATAAAACAAATCAAAAAGATTCTGCTTTGTTTTATTATTCAAAGGCTTTAAAAATAAGTGAAGAGGATGAAGATGATGATAATACGCAACTTAACCTTTTTAACATGGCAGGCGTGTTCGATCAGCAAAATAAAACAGCAGAAGCTGAAAGATATTACAAGCGGGCTTTTGAACTGGGAACGAAAACAATGAACCTTGAGATGATAAAAAATGCTGGTAAAGACCTATCTGAATTATATGCTAAAAAAGGAGATTATAAAAATGCTTATGAATACAACTTAAAATCATCTATAGCAAGCGACACTTTACTGAATGAAGAAAAAGTAACAGCACTGGCAGAACTGAATGTAAAATTTGAAACACAACAACTGGAATTAAAAAATACTGAGTTGGAAAAAAAAGTAGAGGCACAGCACTTTGCCATGTTGCGAAACCGTTTTTTTATATTTGGTGCGTTGCTCATTGCAATTATCGTTATTGTTATTGCTGTTTCATTTATCCGTCAAAGCCGGTTAAAATCAAAACTGGAATCAATGGACCTTGAACAAAAACAATACAGGGCACAGATGAATCCACATTTCATATTCAACAGTATGAATTCGATACAGCATTTTATTGTGCATAACGATGTGTCTTCTGCCAACAGGTATTTATCCGAATTTGCAATGTTAATGCGACGAACACTTGAGATCAATGCCGGGCATACCATCAGCTTACAGGATGAGATCAGTTATCTTGACAATTACCTGCTACTCGAAAAAATGCGCTTCGACGATAAGTTCATCTATAATATAAATTGTGATGCAGCTATTGATAAGGTGAATACAAAAATTTTACCTATGATCATACAACCTTTTATCGAGAATGCGGTAGAACACGGTTTACGGTATTTAAACAATAACAGCGGAATACTGGACATAAATTTTGAAAAGAAAGATGGCATGCTCTTATGCAATGTTGAAGACAATGGAATAGGCAGGATTGCATCAAAGACACTTAAGAACCAATCAGGCACCATTCATGTATCACAGGGAATTTCTCTGGTAGAAAAAAGACTTGACCTTATTAATAAAGTGTACAAACTAAGATATCAATTAGAGATCACGGACAAGTCTGATGCTGCCGGAAAAGCATGTGGAACAAAAGTGACGATTAAGTTTCCTTTAATATGATGATAAAAGCAATTATTGTTGATGATGAAGAAAAGAGCCGATCAACACTCAAAAAATTATTAAATGATTATTGTGAGGGTATCGATGTTATAGCTGAAGCATCTAACATTACCGACGCAATGATACAAATAGATCGATTAAACCCCTCATTGGTTTTTTTAGATATTGAAATGCCATATGGAACGGGATTCGATCTGCTGGATAAGATTAAAGAGATCAATTTTGAAATTGTTTTTGTCACAGCCTATAACCAATATGCCATTGAGGCTTTTAAATATGCATCTATTGATTACCTTTTAAAACCAATAAATATTGAAACACTAAAAAAAACAGTACTTCGTGTACAAAAAAGATTAGAAGAAAAGTTTTCTGCTGTTAATTACCATTTATTATTGGAACGAATAAAAAAACAGGGGGATGCCGAACAAAAAATTCAACTTTCAGCAAGCAAAGAGCAGTACGTTATCAAATGCAGCGATATTATTTATTGCCTCGCAGACGGTAGCTATACATTTGTTCATATGGTCAACAATAAAAAATTTCATTCCTCCAGGAATCTAAAACAGTTTGAATCAGAGTTGCCGTCTTCCATTTTTTTCCGGATCCATAACGGGCATATCATTAATGTTAACCACATTAATAAAATTATCAAAGGTCAGCCGGGAAGCGTTTTAATGTCCGACGGCAAAGAACTTGAAATCGCAGTGAGACGCAAAGATGAATTTCTGAAAACACTTAAAACAGATAATCATTAAATCAAAAAAAAAATTTAGATAATAAAATAACTGCATGTCTTTACCAGTAAAATCGCCTGGCTTACCAATTATTTTTTACGTCCGCTAAAAAAACCCGGACAGTTACAAAGATTTTTTTTTAATCAGCAAAGAAATGCCTTTTTTGGGCCTCGAAGAATTCGATTACCGGCATGACCTGGTGCCGCTATAAACATCGACTGACTGGCAGGGATAAACTTAGATTGTTCAATCTGCTTTGAAAAGAAGAGTGATGACCTGTTTCTGAAAAATACATATATACAAGGATTGAAAAAATCCTGGAAATTATACGAACCAATTTAAAAACCAACATAACCAAAATGCAAACGCTTAAAACCAAAACAACGATCAAAGGTCTTTCAAAAAAAACAAACCTCCTATTGACGATAGTCGTTGTGATGTTTAATTTTATCGCACAAACTGTCAATGCTACACCTATCAGCGGAATAAGAACGGTAGGAACCGGCGGTAACTATCCGAACCTTACCGCTGCATTTACTGACATTAATTTAAATGGATTGTCCGAAAGTCTTGATCTGCAATTGATAGCAGGCTACCCCGCTTCACCTGAAACTTTTCCGCTTGAAGTTTCTACTCCAACTGCTACGGCAGGTTTCCAGGTGCATATATATCCAATGGTGGCAGGACTAAGCATCACGAGCGCCAATGCTTTTGGAACATTAAATTTCAACGGAAGCGATAACATCATTATAGATGGAAGGATCGGTGGCACTGGCCTGACAATTAATCTCACTATTGCTAATACGAATGTTGGATCAAGCCATGCGATCCGGTTTATAGATGATGCAAGTTCTAACCTGATTGAATTCTGTAATGTCAGGAGCAGAAATAACAATGTTCTAAGTGGTACAATTGTTATTGGAGGAACCAATGGCCCGGATGGCAATGACAATAATTATATACTGGGATGTAATATCGGAGATGATGGATCCGGATTTTATCCTGTAAATGCCATATACGGCTCAGGCAGTACAACAACTACAGCAAAGTACAATGATAACACACTTATTTATAGTAACAGGATATATAATTTCTTTAGTGCTACCAATCCAACAAATGGAATTTATGTAAGAGATGGTAACAGCGGCTGGGATATAAATGGAAACCATATTTACCAGACTGCTACAAGGACGTATACTGCAGGTAACACACATACAGGCATCAACGTTTCAACTGCCACAGGAAACAATTTCAATGTAAGATTTAATAATGTTGGCGGCAGCGATGCCAATACCGCAGGAACTGCATACACAATGACAGGAAATGTTCAGTCGCTTTTTAGAGGAATTGTAGTTAACGTTGGCTCTACCGTTGCCAGTAATGTACAGGGTAATAAAGTTGCCAATATATCATTCAGCACCACCAGTCAATCATTTACTAATCCTGGATTCTTCTCAGGGATAAGTGTTGGAAGCGGGTTGGTAAATATAGGTACGGTCGCAGGCAATACTGTTGGTGCGCCTACAGGAACAGGATCAATTGTAGTTAAAACTTCTTCAGGGTTCACGGGAAGGGTTATGTGCATTCATGCTTCATCAAGTGCAAACCTGCAGATCCAAAATAACAATGTAGGATCCATCCAATCCAATAGTGGCATTAACGGTCAGATCATATATGGTATTTATGTAGACGGCACAGGTACACATACAATAACCAATAATCTCATTGGAAGTAATACAACTGCTAATTCTATCAGTAGTGGTACAGCAGGTGTGAGTGGGTTTGCGTGCAGGGTATATGGAATTTATTACGATGTAACAGGCCCCAGCATGACTATTTCTTCCAATACAATTAAAAACTTAACTGCTTCCTCTGTTGCAACACCCTTATCTACCTTTATTGCAGGTATTATTTCAGGAACAGGTCCGCTATACCAGGTACCGATTACAATAAGCAATAATGTTATCAGTGATCTGAAATCTACAGGTGCTGATGTTAACCTGCATGGTATTTATGTACGTGGCGGCAATACCACAGTATCAGGAAACCAGATTAGTAATCTTTCATTAACGAATTCTTCAGGAACAGAGCTAAGCGAAATATGGGGAATCTGTGATCGCGGTACAATAAGTTTATATATAAGCAACAACGAAATATACAATTTTTCGATTGCAGGTTCAGGAGTAAACTGGGCAACAGGAATTACCGGTATCCATATCGACAATGGTGGTGCAACAAAGCATGTATTTAATAATACTATTCATGATTTCAATTATACCAATACTTCAACGGGCCAGGTTGAACTGATAGGTATCACCAACCAAAGCTCTTCTGATACTATAAACAACAATAAGATATACAACCTCACCGCAACAAATGGTGCCAATTCAGTTGTATGGGGAATCAAACATTGGTCGAGTGGTTTCCTCGATGATGATATTGTTGTTTATAACAATCTTATCGGCGGACTTTTTGCTCCTGCAGCAAATCCGGGAGCTTTTGTTCCTGCAGTAGCCGGGTTAAATATAGGAAGATCAAGCGCCGGAGAAATATATAATAATACGGTTAACATAACTGGATCGGGTGGAGCTAATTTTGGATCTGCTGCTTTTTATATGACAGCATATGATACTACAACTACCACTATAACGGTGAAGAATAATATCTTTCGTAATACCTGTGTTGCATCAGGAACCGGCAAAACAGTTGCTTTCCATTTAGACACTGCAGTTTCGCTGAATGAATACACTCAGTACTCTGATTACAATGATTTCTATGCAGGAACTCCCGGACCAGATAACCTGATATTTTATGACGGTACGAATGCTGACCAGACAATGAATACTTATAAAATAAGAGTTGCCGAAAGTGACCAGGCATCTTTTAGCAAAGATCCTGTATTTATCAGCACGACTGGTTCAAGCGCTGATTTTCTTCATATCGATACAACAATACCAACCTACCTGGAAGGCGGTGCAATTCCTGTTACTGTTGTCACCACAGATATTGATGGCAATAGCAGGAATGCAAACACACCCGATATTGGTGCAGACGAATTCAATGGTATCGGTATCCCTCATGTTTTGCTGAATTCAGTTGCAACTAATGTTACGGGTGATCAATGTACAGCAACCTCAAGAACGATCACTGCTAACGTAACTGCAGGAACAACGAACTTAACAGCAGTAGTTATAAAATATTCTGTTGATTTTGGACCCATCCTTTCTTCTCCTATGACTGGAGGTAATACTGCTGCAGGTTCAACTTCTGACTGGACAGGTACAATTCCTGCTTCGGGTCATTCAATTGTGAGCTGGTATGTTATAGCTTATGATGAAGTTACAGCAAGAACAAAAACAGGTGCATCTTACCAGGATGCTCCTCTGACAGATTACACAACAACTGCGTCGGCATCTTTGTCTACAGTTTGTGCAGGCCATCCAACAAACCTTAGCGTGATTTTGAATAAAAATTTTGTTACCATCGGAAATGGAAATGCAACACTTGGAACAACACAGGGAGGTGGACAAAGTCCATTTGCACAATGGTACGAGGCAGAACATGCACAATATCTTTACACAGTTGCTGATCTTATTGCTGCAGGATTGAATGCAGGAAACATCACAGCACTAGGATTTAATGTTATTCAAAAAAACAGTAGCGCTCCTTTTACAGGTTATACGATCAAACTTGCATTAACAAACCTTGGAAGTTTAACAGCATTCCAGGCTAATTCATTCACACAGGTTTACCAGTCATCTACAACTATCAATACAGGATATAGTAGTGTTGCAGGTGTAAATACATTTACGTTTGGTATTGGAGCAGGTTCGAATGCAGCTTTCAACTGGGATGGCACATCTAATATTCTTGTTGACATTTGTTATTCAAATGATCAGGTAGGAACTGATGATTTTTATACCCTTACGGATATAGTTGCAGCAACTGCAAAATCCTATACTGCTACATATTCCCGCTTTTCTGACAATGCAGATCTTTGCGGAACAACAACTGGAGGAAGCGGAAATTCAAATCTACCCGATATAACATTCACGGGAAATAGCAGCAGGCCATTTTCTTCTGTATCGTGGAGTGATGGAACAAATATCGTTGGCACGATTAGTCCATTAACTGTATCACCTACAATAACCACAACTTATACTGCAACACTAGTTGACCCGGTATCTAATTGCCCGGCAACTTCCAATACAATAACTGTAACGGTGAACCAGAGGCCAACAGCAGTAATTAGCGGTGACGCAACTTATTGCCCAGGTGCAGTTACTTCAACAACATTGAATATTGCAGTAACCGGTACAGGTCCGTGGAATGGAACATTAAGTGACGGAGCTCCGTTTACAGGAAATACCAGTCCGATAACAGTAAACGTTACACCAGCATTAACTACAACATATACTGTCGCAACCTTAACAGATAATAGTTGTAATTCTATTCCTGCAGACTTCACAGGTTCTGCAACAATTACAATTAATCCGGCGGCAACAACTCCAACAATAACGGCTGGTGGAGCAACAACTTTCTGTAATGGTGATTCAGTAATCTTAACTTCATCTGCGTCAACAGGAAATCAATGGAATGTAAATGGTTCACCGATCAATAATGAAAATGACCAAACCCTTACTGTAACAACAGGTGGTGATTATACTGTAACTGTAAACAATGGAAATTGTTCTGCTACATCAGTAATAACTACTGTAATAGTAAATACCTCTTTACCAACTCCTGCAGCAACTGTTGTACAGCCAACTTGTGCTGTTGCAACAGGAAGAATAACTGTTATATCACCAACTGGCGTTGGAATTACATACAGTGTTGATGGCGGTGCATATCAAAGCAGCCCAATATTTAATCTTATTGCACCTGGTGTTCACCTGTTATCGGTGCAAAACAGTTCTGGCTGTTCATCTTCTGCAAACATAACGGTAGATCCACAACCTACTGTACCAACGCCGCCTGTTGTAACAGGTATTACCAATATCTGCCCTTATATTGGAACAAATACACAGCTTACTTATTCTGCATCATCGCCAGGTGCAACAAGCTATACATGGTCAATTCCTGCAAGTGTGAATCTTGTTTCAGGTGCAGGTACTTCATCGATTGTTGTAACCTTCCCTGATCCTTCAATCATCAGCCAGAATTACAAGCAGTTTAAAGTAAGAGCAACTTCTGCATGCGGAACAAGTAGTCAAACTATTTTTTATATGCTGGCTCAATTCCCGGTTACCCCCGCTCCAATAACTGCAAGCAGTACAGATCTTTGTTCTATCATCGGAACAAGCGGTACCATTACCTACACAATACCAAAAGCAAATTCAGCCATCAGTTATCTCTGGGTTGCACAACAAGGATCAACTATCAATCATCCGAATGGCGCCGGTGTAAATGACACCATTGTAACGGTATCATTCGACAACAGTTTTTCTACCAGCCCGATTACAGTAAGTGCTGTAAATGATTGTGGCGTTAGTGGAACAAGAAGTTATACAATCATAAAAGGTATTCCTTCAACACCTTCACTCATTAGCGGACCAACAAATGCATGTTCAAATGTTAGTCCGGGAACAGCAGCAACATATTCGATCGCACCGGTTCCCGGCGCATCAAACTATAACTGGACTGTTCCTGCCAATGCAATTAATTTATCAGGACAAGGAACAAATACGATTTCGTTTACTTATCCGCAAGGTTTCACAAGCGGCGTAATAAGTGTAACGGCATCGAATGGCTGCGGAACGAGCGGAACAAGATCATTGTCTGTTACAACACTTACACCTTCAACACCAGGAGCAATAGATGTAGTGAATATAGCATCCTGCCCGAACAGGATTTACAGTTATTCAATATCAAATTACCCGGCAAATGCAAGTTCACTTGTATGGACCATACCAGCAGGTGCTATATTGGTTGGCGGGCAGAATTCGCCTACAATTACTGTTTCATATCCATCAACAGCCGTAACAGGTGTTGTAACAGTACAATCGGTTAGCAACTGTGGTTCAAGTGCGACCAGGTCAACACAGGTTAAATTACCTGCATGCCCGCCTTCTGTTCCTTTTGCAAAAGCTAATGCAACATCGTCTCTCAATGAAGTAAGTGGCATAGCCATAAACATCTACCCGAACCCAACAATAAGTGATTTTAAATTACAGGTCATTTCAACACAAAAAGAAAAAATGGAAGTGCGAATAATGGATATGCAGGGAAGATTATTTAAACAACTAAATATCCAACCGTATCAAACAGTTAATCTTGGTGCAAATTTAAAAGGGGGAATATATTTGATAGAAGTAAGACAGGGAACATTTGTAAAAACAACAAAGCTGTTGAAATTTTAGCACATAGAGATAATAATAATATACTGCGAAATCAATAAAGCCTCATCGTCCGATGGGGCTTTGTTGATTTTTACGGAATTCGTTTAGACGTTTGATGGTTTAGAAGTTTAGGGAATAAGGTTTAGTTTTATCGATTATCAAGTATCTAGTATCCAATATCTTACCTGGCACTCACATATTTATGTGACGCGTTATAAAAAAACAAAGCACTACATTCACTTTTTGCTTTTGTCATGTACAATTTCTATACTCATCTTGCGACAGATCCACAACGCAGCAGAAGGTTTACCTGTGGCGAATCACTCATTACTATTTTCAATTGCGGATTAAAGAATAAGTTTGAGGACCTTTGGAGCCACAATAATTATATTATGTATGTGGTAGAGGGAAGAAAAATATGGCATACCGGTCACGGTTCTTTTGATCTGCGCCAGGGCAGTTCTGTATTTGTAAGAAAAGGCGCCGCCATTGTTGAACAATTTTTTGATGCACAATTTTGTTTATTCCTCTTCTTTATACCTGACGATTTCATTTGCGATGTTTTGAAAAGCAAATCTGCACCCCTTCGAAATTCCAGGGAGAAATTTGCTCCTATTATCCCGGTCGACAACAACACTACGGTAGAATTATTTTTTCAGTCAATGATGAATTACTTTAATGATAGCCGTGAACCTGATCAATCATTATTGCAATTAAAGTTCAGGGAATTGATACTTACACTTGCAGACAACCCGGCGAATGCTGAGCTTCAGTCATATTTCTGTTCTTTATTACAGGAGCCACAAGTCATCTCATTACAAAGAGTAATGGAAGAAAATTTTTGTTTTAACCTGAAACAGGAAGAATTCGCCAAACTATGTGCCCGCAGTTTATCAGCATTTAAGAGAGACTTTGTAAAAATATTTGATGTTCCTCCAGGTAAATGGCTAATGGAAAAAAGATTAAATCATTCTATGCACCTGCTTACCAATCTCGGTAAGACTGTTGCAGAAACGGCTTTTGAAAGTGGCTTTGAAAACGCGTCACATTTCAGCAGGGCATTTCGCCAGTATTTCGGAACTTCTCCAGCTTCAATGAAGCAACAACCAGTTATTTAAATTATTGAAATAAATCGCCACTGATTCACTGATTAGTTTATGATGTAAGTAATAGTCGGTGATTCAACGGCATTTTCATTAATGGCCATTTGAGCTATTAAGTCATATTTCTGGGCTGTAGAGTAATATCAGTCTGTAACCATATGAATACTTTTACATCTTAAACAATTAAATATTTTAAGATGAGTACAAAAGCAATGCAGGGAAAACTGTGGAGTATAGCACCACAATATTGGGCACAATTTTTTGAACCCATGTTTTTACCCATGTATAAAAAAGTGTTAGAACAATTAATGTTGAATGAAGAACATTCCTTACTTGATGCAGGTTGTGGATCAGGGCTTTTCAGCTGGTTGGCAATTGAAACGGGCGCACAGGTTACAGGTGTTGATGCAGCCCCGGGTTTACTTGATGTAGCCAGGAGACGTAATCCTCAAAACAATTTTCTTGAAGAAGACCTGGAAGCGTTACCATTTAAAGACAACAGTTTTGATGTTGTTGCCGGGTTCAACTCATTTCAATATGCAGGCAGTTTTGAAAACGCATTGCATGAAGCAAAGAGAGTGTTGAAGCCAGGTGGTAAACTGGTTATTGGGATCTGGGACAAACCTGAGGCGAGTGACGGAACAAATGTATTAAAAGCGATTGGCAGCTTACTGCCCCCACCCCCGGCTGGAACACCGGGTCCTTTTGCACTATCGGAAGATGGAAAAATGGAAAGCATTTTATCGGCAGTTGGTTTAACTCTCAACAACAAAGTGAAAGTTCCATGCCCTGTTTTGTATGAAAAACTGGAAGATGCTGCGAAAAGCTACCTGGGTACAGGTCCTGCAGCAGCCGCATTGAACAGCAACAGCAAACAGGCAGTTGAAAAAATCATTAAGGAAGCATTACAACCATTCCGTGTAGCCGACGATTTTTATTTTATGCAAAATAATTTTTTGGTCTTTATTGCAGAAAAGTAAACATTATCCATGATAAACTAAATAAATTCCCATCATAAGATGGGAATTTATTGTCATCCTTTTTTGCGCCTCTGCGCCTCCGCGGTTATTTTTACCGCAGAGCATAAAGTCGAAGACAAGTTATCCGAACAGCATTAATTCTTCTGTTTCTCCCGGAAAACTAAACGTCTTAATATATTTCAATCCTATTTTTCCTAATAGTTTTATAGATGGATCGTTATATGGAACGGTAATGGCGTAAATCACAGGCAGTTTCAATGTATTTTTTGCAAACTGCATCGTTGCATTCGCAATTTCAAAAGCATAGCCTTTCCCCATAAATTCCGGTAAAAATGAAAAGCCGATATCCGGGTTTTCCAGTTGATCTCTTTTAAGGATCCCGCACATGCCAATCGGAATGTTTCCATCTTTTAGTTCCACCATACATAAGCCGAACCCGTTTATTTCATAACTTTTTATAGGGCCATTGCGGAGATATTCTATCGCTTGTTCTTCTGTCTTTACATTCCTGTCGCCAATGTATTTTATCCAGCCTTCCGTATTTAAAAGCCGGATTATGAATTTGCTGTCCGCATCTGTAAATGCCCGCAACAATAATCTTTCAGTTTCCAAAATTTTATTCATAACACAAATTAACAGTTTGTAATAAATCCTGCAAAAAGCAAATGCTATTTTTATTCAAACCAAACTTATAATTGTAACAGAGGGCTGCATAAATAACTACAGCCCTTATACAAAAAAATTACTCAACAGTTGTCGGATCAATGATTGTTGCTAATTCGCAGATGGCCTTTGTACCAAAAATTAATTCACCAATTCAAAACTGCTTGAAAAGCTATTAACAGGCCCGTTTGGCTGAATACGCAACCAATTACCCTGCATTTCGTAATAATAGGTAACTGTAAGCAAACTTAATTCTGCATCTGTCCCATCACGATCTACACTTGTAGTGCCGTATCCTTTATAATGGGCGTAGCAAGGATGAAAAGTAAAAGAGCCGCTTTGTTCACCTGATTCTGCACCGAAAGAAATTGTTCCCGTTGCTTTTGTTGCTGACTGCATAAATTGCGATGATGCCATATAATAAAATTCAGCACCTGATCCATCACCCGTGATCTTAAAAAATTTACCACTCTGCCATGCATTGCCGAGATAATGCCCGTCGTAGGTATCCACAACATCGGTCATTGAGCTATACCCACTAGCCCAATTGCCAGTTAAACCTGGAGGAGCTGCAGTATGTGGATTGTTACAGTTTGCAGCTGCATTGTTGTTATCGTGATCTTTTTTGCAGCCTGTACCAAGAAACAATGCTGCCATCACAATAGAAATTCCTAAAAATTTTTTCATGATTTATAATTTATTTTAATGAGGCAACAAAACTATTGGCAACATGACATTCAGTAAATGCTAAAGGAGATGAACTGGCAGAAGAAAAGGATCAATTGAAGTTGTAACATTATTCACTGTTCAAGATACTATTGTTAACAAACAGGTTAAAAAATAAAAAAGAAATCCCCTTGCAAAAAAAATGGCAAGATATCTGATTGTACAATCTTGAATGAAGAATATATAAGGACCTTCGGCGCCTGTAAAAAACGAATTGACTCTCCATCGTTTTAAGGCTATTTCTATATAGTATTTTTTCTTCCTCTTAACATAAGTATTATTTAATATGGCACGATTTTTCAATAGCAATCTATATGAAAGCAGATGAATTTATATTACTTACTCTTCCCCGCCAGTTTGAGATATTACTTGAAAAAGCAGTAGTGGTTGCCAGTATGTATAATTATTCAGGCAGGTATTTTTTATTTCAGTTGGATGATTTTTATATTGAATTAAAAGCAGGCCTGTATGATGATACTGTGATCAGGATGGTATGTTTTAACGGTACGGTAGGATTGGATAAATACCTTGACCAGATAGACATCAGTTCTCTTTTTTAAAAAAATGTGAAGGTGCCAGGTGTTTATTTAGTGTTTATTTCTATAGTTGCATCCAGGCGAATATCCTGCGAATTTGATGCTGCTGTAATATGATATTTTCCCGGGTACAGTTTCCATTTTTTTTCTTTCAAATCCCATTTTTGCAACTCTTTAGCGGGAATATTAAATTGAATAGTGGATGATTTGCCCTTTACAATGTTGATACGTTTAAAACATTTTAATTCTTTAAGGGGCATTCGTTCAACAGTTGGGTATTGAACATACACCTGTGCTACTTCAGCAGCATCCATATCTCCGGTATTGTTGATAGCAATAGAAAACATTATTGAATCATTTACGGAATGTATGTTTTGTGGCAGTTGTACCCATTTATATTCAAAAGACGAATAACTCAATCCATATCCAAACGGTAATTGTACTTTGTCTTTAAAATAACGATATGTCCGGTTTGCAACATTATAATTATCATAAGCAGGAAGATCGTTTAATGATTGATAAAAAGTAATTGGCAATCTTCCTGATGGAGAAACTTTTCCAAACAAAATATCTGCCAATGCATTGCCTCCCTGTTCACCAGGATACCATGCAAGTATAATTGCATCAGCAAGATTTTCGATCTCAGCAATGTCAACAGCACCACCTGAATTAATTACTACTACAATTGGTTTCTTATTTTCCTTTAGTCGCTTGAGTAATTTAATGTGTGCTGCGGGAAGACTGAGACTTTGCCTGTCGCCGCCATTCGCCGCAAGAAATGCATCACCCGCTTCGCCTTCCAGTACAGGAGTGAGACCAATAACTAAAATAGTAACGTCAGCCTCTCCCGACATCCATATTCCGCCAAAATGAGTTGTATCTGTGTAATCACTTCCCTGGTCGTATTGAACAGCAATACCAGGTCCAGCGGCATCTGTTATACCCTCAGCAAAACTCACCATATTGCCCGACATACCATGATAGCTTCCAATCAATGGATCAATAGCGCCGGCATTTGGTCCAACTACTGCAATTGAATGAAGTTTATTTTTATCAAGCGGCAATAACCTAACATTATTTTTAAGTAATATCATACTTTGTTGTGCAGCTTTTCTTGCAAGATCGATTGCAGATTGTGTATGCACATTGGTTGCATTGAGTTTATTAAACGGGATCTTGCTTTGTTCATCATAAAATCCAAGTTTGAATTGTGTACGAAGCAATGCTACAAGGGCGGTATCAATATCAGTGGTCGTTATTAAATGCTGATCATAAGCTTTGATGACATCCTCCTGCAACATATTTGAGCAATCAAGATTTACACCTGCTTTTATAGCTGCAGCTGCAACTTCAACACTATTATTTTTCACTTTGTGTGTTTTCCAGATATCTTCCAGGGCCCAGCAATCCGTAACAACATGTCCTTTGAATTTCCATTCTTTCCTTAATATTTTAGTGAGCAATTCATTATTGGTGCAACAAGGCTGATCATTCAAACGATTGTATGCACACATCACGGATTCAACTCCTGCATCCACCAGTTTTTTAAATGCATATAGATAAGTTTCACGCATATCTTTTTCATCAACAATTGCGTTGAATTCATGTCGTGTTGCTTCCGGACCGCTATGAACAGCAAAATGTTTGGCGCATGCAGCTGTTTTCAGGTATACGGGATCGTTACCCTGCATACCTTTTACAAAAGCAACACCCATTGAAGCTGTAAGAAAAGGATCCTCGCCATAGGTTTCCTGTCCCCTTCCCCAACGGGGATCACGAAAAATATTGATATTGGGCGACCAGAAAGTCAATCCCATATATTGTTGCCTGTTGTTATTCGCAACAGCAAGGTTGTATTTTGCACGGGCTTCTGTAGAAATGACATCTGCAATTCGTTCAACAAGACCATCATCAAAAGTTGCTGCCATGGCAATTGCCTGGGGAAACACGGTGGCCTGGCCGGCCCTTGCAACACCATGCAATCCTTCATTCCACCAGTTGTAAGCAGGAATACCAAGTCGTGGAACTGCTTTGCTCCTGAATCCTAACAGGGAAATTTTTTCTTCCAGGGATAGTTGATTCAACAAATCTTTTGCTCTCAGATCTATAGCAATACCAGGATTTTTATAAGCAGCTATACTGTTTTGAGAAAATAGATTTACCTGTAAGAAGAAGAGAATGTAAATACAAATACATGTTTTCTTTAAAAAATAAATCATTTTTATAATAATTTTAATATTCTCTTTTTTACCGCAGAGACCAGGAAAGCGCTGAGGTTACGCAAAGTTACCCCGCGAGTCTCTTTTAACTTATGTTCTCTGCGGTTAAAGATCACTTAACTACTGTAAACGAAAATACCAGTGCAGAGATTCCTTCCATTTTCTTTACAGATGAAGGAACAACTAGTTTTACACTATCATTCTCCAGTTTCCACTCAACAAACTCTCCCGTCTGCAACAATATTATTTTACTTCCTTTTTCGGGAAGGTTATTGTGCCATACAATTTCCTTTTCAATTGGCATATTTTCCTGCAGGCATATAAGCGCATATCTCATTCCGTTAGTTTTACTTTCTGTAAACCATATATTCTTGTCATGATAATTTATAACAGTATGTGTGTTATAGATAGCTTCCCCATTTTTTCCCAGCCAACTACCAATCTCCTTCATACGTTGCAAAGATTCATCTGTTAAGGTACCATCGGGTTTCGGGCCAATACCAAGCACCAAACTTCCTCCTTTAGCCACTACCTCTACCAGCGAATGGATCACTTTTGCCGATGATTTATATATATCATTTGGCACATAACCCCAGTTATTAGCTAGTGATAAGCAACTTTCCCATGGATAATTGAGCTGCTTTTCAGGAATTCTTTGTTCCGGTGTTTCATAATTTTCATAAACGCCGTGGACAGTACGATCTACAATAAGTAAACCGGGTTGTGATCTTCTTGCCATTGCAGCAATGCGTGGCATATCTATATCCTGGCTCCATTCAGGAATACGGGCACCCCAGGCACGCACTTCATCGTTCACTGTTTCCAATGGCCGTACCCAGCCGCCATCCAGCCAGAGGATATCAATAGATCCGTAATTATGCATTAACTCTGATAGCTGGTTATAAGTAAAATCTTTATACTTATTCCATCGCCACGGATATTTACGGATATCATAATTATTATTACGATCGGCTGTTGCATACTTTGGCCACCAATAGTATTCTGAATGCCAGTCGGGTTTGGAAAAATAAGCACCTATCATAAATCCTTGTTTTCGAAAAGCATCGAATACATATTTAGTCACATCAGCCTTTGGATTATTCTTAAACGGACCTGCCGATATTTTAAAATCAGTTTGTTTGGTATCAAACATATTGAAACCATCATGGTGCTTTGTTGTGAAAATCATATAGCGCATTCCCGCTTCCTTTGCTGCCGATGCCCAGTTACCAGGATTGAAATTCACGGGATTAAAATCTTTTTTCAATCCCCAATACCATTTTTTATAATCCTCATAGGCAATCGTACTGTCCCGGTCGATCCAATCTTCTGAACAAAGATTCCAGGATTCCATGATCCCGGCCTGGGAATACAAGCCCCAGTGAATCAACATTCCAAATTTCAGATCCTGCCAGTTTTCAAGCTTCGCCTTTACCGCTGGTTCTGAAGGCGCTTGGTATTCATGACCTTGCGCCTGTACTTTTTGCTGAACCGATACATGAAAAACGGATAATAGCATTAAGAACATTAGTTTGTATGCCTGCATCTTATTTTATTTATTTTTCCCTCTGAAAATCGATAAAAAAACAGCAGGCTGCATTCATGATTTTAAGGGAATCCATAATTAAATTAGTAACTTCAGTCCCGCCGAAGGCGAATATATTCAATAACCTAAATTACAGACAAATGAAATCAACTTTACACGCTTTATTTGTTCTTTTTTTAGTTGTTATGATTCCTTTCAGAATGGTTTCACAAACAACTTGTCCCCCACCAACAAATTTAACAGCAACAAGCATCAATAGCAGCGGAGCAATACTTTCCTGGACCGCGCCTGCAGGATCAATAGCATATATTGTTCAATATCGTGCTGCTTCTGTAGCAACATGGACAACTGTTACCACACAATCTACTTCAATTGGAGTGACGAACCTTACATGCGCTACAGCATACCAGTGGCAGGTGGCTGCTTTGTGCGTTAATGGAACAACAGTCCCGGGGCCATATTCATCTATGGCTGCTTTCACAACGCTTCCATGCAATACGAACTGTGTAGCTCCTACTGCACTTACCACAACAAATATCGGTACCGGCTATGCGACATTTTCATGGGTTGCTCCGTCGCCGGCGCTTAACTATATTTTTCAGTACCGCCCATTAACGCCAACAGGCAGTGCATGGATAACCCATAACACACAAGCCAATTCTATTACAATAACAAATCTTGCATGTGGTACGGCTTACGAATGGCATGTGGCAACCATCTGTAACACTACAGCCGGCGGAACAAGTCCCTATTCTGCGATGGCCTATGTTACTACGAGTCCTTGTACAAGCTCTTGCGTTACTCCATCAGGACTTACAACAGGGGGCATCACTGCAAACACTGCAACACTTTCATGGACACCTGTTACGGGAGCAGCGGGCTACCTCCTTCAATACCGCAGCGGAGGCGGTGCATGGATAAATGTTACAACACAATCAGCTTCTGTAACATTAACCAACCTTGTATGTGGTACTGCTTATCAATGGCATATCGCAACAGTTTGTGGTACGGCATCAAATAATATTAGTCTTTATTCTGCAACAATAGGTTTTACAACCACATCATGCTCACCTCCCTGCATTGCACCTAATAGTCTAAGTGCTACAAACATTACCGGAACAAGTGCTGTACTTTCCTGGATCAATACAACAGGCGCAACTGCTTATATTCTTCAATACCGTCAAATAACAAATCCTGTTTCAGCATGGATCAATGTTACTGTCACCAATCAGAACCCACAGGTTACATTTACATTGAACAATCTTGTTTGCGGAACTCATTATGAATGGCGTGTTGCAGCCTTGTGCAGTAACAGTAGCGGAACTATCAGTCCGTATTCAAATACGGCGAATTTTACAACTGCATCCTGTACTCCTCCTGTCTGTGTTGCCCCATTAACTATTGCAGCCACGAATATTACAACAACAGCCGCTACACTTACATGGAGTCCCGTAACTGGAGCATTGGGTTACCTTGTTCAATATCACACCGGAGGTGGTGCATGGACAACTGTTACAACGCAATCGCCTTCTATAACATTAACCACGTTTACCTGCGGTACAACTTATGAATGGCATGTTGCAACAATTTGCGGCACATCAGCAACCAACATCAGCCCTTACTCGGTGGCAGGACATTTTACAACACTGCCATGCACTTCAACCTGTGTTACACCCACAAACCTTCACGCAACAAATATTACAACAACAACTGCAACACTCGGATGGACAGGTTCTCCGGGTGCTGCTGCTTATATTATTCAATACCATGCAATAACAACTCCTGCGTCTCCATGGATAACAGTTACGACACAGACAACATCAGCGTCTTTGACCGGTTTAACATGCGGTACACATTATGAATGGCGTGTTGCAACGATCTGTGCAAATGGTACAACAACTCCGGGCACTTATTCCGCAATGAGTAATTTTACAACCCCGGCATGTACGCCTCCTGTTTGTGTTGCCCCATTAACTATGGCAGCTACGAATATTGCAACAACAGGCGCTACACTTACGTGGAGTCCTGTAACAGGAGCATTGGGTTATCTTGTTCAATACCACTCCGGAGCCGGCGCATGGATAACTATTACAACGCAGTCACCTTCTATAACATTAACCACGCTTACCTGCGGTACCACTTATGAATGGCATGTCGCAACGATCTGTAACACTACAGCCGGTGGAACAAGTCCTTATTCAGTAGCAGGGCATTTCACAACGCTGCCTTGCACAACTGCCTGTAATGCTCCTACAAATCCGCATGCAGGGAGTATCACTACCACAGCTGCAACACTCGCATGGACAGGACCCACAGGAGCATTGGGCTATCTCATTCAATACCGCCCGGTCACAACACCTGCTGCAGCATGGATAAATATTACAACACAAAATCCATCAACGATATTTACATTAGGAAACCTTACCTGTGGTACGCATTACGAATGGCATGTTGCAACAATTTGCGGTAATTCACCCACTACAAATAATATCAGTGCTTATTCTGCCATAGCCGGTTTTACAACAGCGCCTTGTACAACAAACTGTGTAGCTCCTTCCAACCCTCATACCGTAAATATTGGTACCAATAGCGCAACATTTTCATGGACAGGGCCGGCGGGAGGAGTTGCTTACCTGGTTCAATATCGCCCGATCACATCAGCGGGAGCACCATGGATCAATGTTACTGCTCAAACCAATTCCATTACATTAACAAATCTTGCCTGTGGCACTCATTATGAATGGCATGTTGCAACCATTTGCGGAACTGCAGTTACGAATATCAGTCCATATACAGCAACTGTAAGCTTTACAACATTACCTTGTAACAACGTTTGCCCGGTACCGTCAGGCTCAACTTCATCCGGAACAAATTCCGGTTCAACAACAAGGCTACTGACCTGGAATAGTACCGGTGCGTTAATATATAATATCAGGTACAGGATAGTTAATGCGGCTAACTGGATAACAACCACTTCGAATACCAATTCTAAATTGATCACTGGTTTACAACTCGCCAGCCATTATGAATGGCAGGTTCAGTCTGTTTGCACTCCAGCTACTGGTGCAACAGCTGTAAGTGCATGGTCAATATCAGCTGGTTTTACCACACCGGTATCACGTGCTGTTTACCCAAACCCGACGTCCGGAACAACCATACAGGTTCCTGTTACAGCAGAAAATGAAGCATTGATCAATATTACTATTGCCGACAGGATGGGCAGGATTGTAAGAAGGGTTAGCAAAACCATTGCTACAGGCGATGATATTATCGATATCAATATTGCCGATCTTGAATCGGGCATGTATTTTATAAAAGTACGCGGAGGCAATAATAATGAAGTACAAAAAATATTTATTTCCAGGTAATGATTTGACACAAAGACCAACGTTTACAAAGTCCGCAATAAAGTTTATTGCGGACTTTGTATTTTATTCCCTCTTATTATTTTTAAAATTGTTTTTCATCTGCAGAAGGGCCGTAAATAGAAGGTACTGGTATATCATTCAAACGCATATAAACAGTAAGTTGCCCGCGGTGATGAACCCAATGATTGAGTGTGGAACTGATCGATTCCATTTTAGGTGAAGAAAAAAGGAGTTTTCCATTTGTTTTAAGACAAAAATCTCCTTCCAGCAATTCCTCCGTAGCGTTTTGTAATGCTGCTTCGGCTCCTCGCAGGTTTTCTTCAAAATGATCCATCAGCTCCTCTGTATTCTTTGGTTGGGCATGTTTAAAAGTAGCAAAATCAATTTCGCCCCTTTCAATAATGTGAGTGATCCACAATGGGATCTCTGCTACCAGTAATACCAGGTAGCCCATTGCCATTGATTTGGGATGCGGTTTGAATTCAAATGTTTTTTCTGAAATTCTTTCCAGGCATTTCCTGGTTGCGGGAATTTCTGCCCTCAACTCTTCCAGGTAGGCTTGTGCTGATAATGTCGTTGTCATAAAAAATATTTTGGTGTATTTGGAAATAGAATTTTTATCGAGCAAAAAGTCTTCCAAATAAAAAACAGTAGGGCAATACACGTTACTATAAACAAATAAATTATTACTCTTTTCATTCGTTCAATTCTCATTATAAAAATGAACTTTTAGATATTAGCATGAATAAATGAATAAGAAACAATTATTATAGCTTAGCAACCGACGTACTGAAAAAATTTTATACTTTAACCTGCCACAAAGAAATATGCCAACAAGAGGACGTTATCTTTGTACTTACATCAACTATATTGAGACTACCGGATGAGAAACACTTTTACAATATACCTGCTACGCATCATCACATGCTTTTTGGTATTGTCATCCCAGGTTAAAGCAAGTGATCCGGCAGATTCTACTTTTGAAAAAGACCCCATCCTTTCTGATACAAATTATTTAAAAACCCAAAACGAGGCGCTATTGCTTCTAAACACAATAGACACTTCAATCGCCAGTCAATACTGGCCTAACATCAACCCTGGAAAATTTTACAACAATGTAAAGTCCAATGTGCTCAATCCAAATACGCTTTACCAGGGAATCATGACCAACTTTTGCGGCTATGCTGCTTTTACTAATTTCATGCTGTTACGTGCACCAAAATTATATGTACAATTAATGCTCGATTTGTATCATAATGGAGAAGCGCATTGTAAAAAAGCATTTTTAAAACCTTCCGAAGCTGTTAGAAAGGTTGCGGGCACTTTATATGGAAAAGGGTTATTGGATATCCGTTATGCAGACCAGTTATTCTTTCTCACGCTTGCCGATCAGTTCAAAGGTTACATGAATTGGTTCAATATGAAATATGATCCGGGTGATGAAGACAAACTCTGGGCATCAACCACCCTTGCAAAATTCGACAGGATGATGAAACGTATACTCGGTGTGCGGGTTAAAACGAGAGGTTCAGATCTGCTGCGCCCCGGGTTTATGAGCAGGTACAGGTATATTAAGCGCATGCTTAAACACAACGACGTGATCTTATACGTGAATAGCCATTTCCTGAATCCTTCATTCAGGCATTTTATTACATTAAGAGTACCTACACATTATATACATATCTATGGCGTTGAAAAAAGAAAAAAGGGATATATCCTCACTTATTGGGATTATGGATTAAAAACACAGCAAGCCGTCACACAAAAGATGTTCGACAAACTCATTTTTGGTATTATTAGTATTAAAAAAACAGGTCAGCTATGATACGGTGCGTAAAAATATTTTGTGCCTGTTTCTTTACTGCTGCAATTTTATATGCATGCAGTACTCCTGAAAAACTTTCCAGGAAATATTATTTATCACGCAGAACAGAATTACAGCAGATCAATTCATTTTATACCGATCTCTGGAAAATACAACCATTCATATTGAATTTTACAGACGCCCGTTTTAAACATTATTCCCTGGAAGTAAGTACTGACACGGTACGTTATGTTTATAACACTTCCATTATGAAGTTTTCGGTCGCAGATTCGATTAGCAGGTTTGGGCTCGATAGTATTATGATAAAAAAACTTGGACAAATGATGGTTGGTTCAAAATGTATCTGCGTTGCACATCATTCCTTTTACTCTCATGATCGTGAGTTTGCTGCCAACTGGCTTTTCTTTAAACAGGTACAAACCAGCATGTTCAAAGAAAGCCGGTATCATGTACTTATTTTTTTTAAAGAACTTTTGCCGGCTGATATCCAAAAAGAATTTATTGAACGACAAAACCTGGTTCAATTGGAGGATAACGTATTTTATACTGTCAGCAATCGTTTTAAGTGACCTAAGTGACAGAATAGTTGTAATTGGATCAATAAAGAATACCAATAGCTATTAGTCCTCATTAAAAAGGGCTTTTATTATTCTCTTTCTTTAATAATGGTTGTCCTTGTCACAGTTTTATCTGCACCACCTCTCCTTAACAATGCTACCAGGATGAGAATGATTACTACTCCTCCCACTACCCACATCCATGGTTGCATATGAAATTCTGAACTGGTAGTGGTAGTAGATGTTGTGGTTTGTGATTGCGATGTCGCACTATCCTGCGCCTTTGCGAGGAGCTGCAAAAAACTACATACAAAAACGAGGAGATATCGATAAGCCGGGCTGAAGATTATTTTTTTCATATTATAATATTTTATACAAAAGGACTTAAATAATCAGGCCAGTTTTTTTACAGGCAAACCTTTTAAAATAAACAGTACTTGGGAAATAAGTTCTACAAAACCCGGTTGTCCCATTCTTCTCCTGCTATTATCCTTATTTAATGATACTTACCCTTTCTCTCTTTATTTTCAAGGAACAGCTGCAAAAATATTTTTTGTTCCGTTCTTGTAAGATGAAGATTTTGTTCCCCATCCAGGTAACGGTCGTTCTTATAGATAAAATGCTCGAAGCCAATACTCAGCGACTTGTATATCTTAAAACTGATAAATGGTTTAAAAATACTTACTAAACTGTTCCCGGGTAGCCCATCGTAAGTGTGAATCCAGTAAAAAAAACCCGTGAACCCAAGGCTGGCCCATTTATTTAAGTTCACTGTCTCTTCCAGTTTACCCTGGAAACCGCCTCCAAAGTTATAGTGACGGAAAGAAGATGTGTCAGGTCCATAACGGGTATTATTACCTGCTAATGGAACTATGGCCAAATGTATGGTAGAATAAATATTTGAATGTTTTGCAATGCTTGCTCTTGAAATAAACCCGGCACCAAACCCCAGCGTTCCTACTTCAAATAATGTATTGTTCCAATAATCAAAATGCTGGAATATGCCTGTGAGTATTTTACCCTTTTGGTAATTTCTGCCGGTAAGAAGACCATAACCATTTATATTTTCCAGGAGCTTGCTTTCGGTTCCATAACTACCTTCAATGCGTAACCGAAAAAGGTCGTAAGGTCTTCGCCTGATATCTTCAAAAGGATTTCCATAATCAAACTGGATATTGGCAATAGCACCTGTGCTTCCTGTACCGAACTTGCTGCCACTATTGATCCTGGCAGCTCCTGCGTTTACAGTTATATTCAGTGGCTCTTTCTGGTATACTTCCCGATTGGTTACCCGTTTCATTTTCCCCTGCGTTAACCTGTTGAAAGCACGTGGAGGATTGATAATGCCGGCAAGTATCTCCCGGAATACTCTTTCGGTTCCACGGGTACGATCATCAAGCACATTGGAACTGATACGGTAAAATATTTCCCCGAGAAACATACCACTAAGGGGTGTATTGATAAGGTCATTATAGGAAGGACGGGTATTTTCACCGAAGTATTCCCAGGTCAAACTTCCCTGTAATACAAATGGAAATGAGGCCCAAAAAGAATACCCGTTAGATCTTGCGATATTATAATAATAGTTGCCAGTATGAGGATGACCGATAAAGTTGATTCCAAAACCATCATGATCCCATTCAGGTCCTTTTTTAAAAGCATTGTTCCAATCTTTGGCTCCGGAACTCGTCCAGTCGGCTTTATAGATATATTTTGCAGCAGCCCAATTAACGGTATTAGCAAATAATATGCGACCCGAAACTATATACCATGGATATCTTTTATTGTATGCCGGGTCATCCCTCAAAAGATCACCGTACATATTATGGCCCACTGTATTTTTAAAGACCGGTTTTTGTGTAACAATGGAAGAGTCAGTTATTTGTGCATCCACAAATGAAATGTTCATAAGCAAGCAGGTGACCAGGCAGCATATTTTCATAAAGTTAATGTTGCATTAAATGTGCCATACCCCAAGGTATGCGCTTAAGCATTATGCAACGGCTATCCCGGTAATAAAGAAATTGTCCTGATAAAAATAATCCCGATTGACCGAATAGGTAAATATTGCTCTTTGTCTTCAACGATAATCATTTCTGTATTTTTTAGGCCAGGTAATAAAAAGCCCCCCGGAGAACAGGGGGGCGTACAATACAATCTACGTAACCATAAAACTTTAAAACCAAATCAAAACTGAAGTATAGACAAATTTTATGCTCCGGGATTAAAAGAGATATTGTTAAAAGAATGTTTTTTATAGAAATAAAAAGAGGTTGTCAAATGACAACCTCTTTTTATTTTATTCATTCGAATATTTTATTATTCATTATCTAGTACAAGCTTTTCTGCTCTTACTCTGCCTCCTGTAGCATCTGTTATTTCTAATATATAAACGCCACGTGGAAGTTCACTCAGGTCAAATGCTTCTTTCTGTGAAGCCGCAGTAATAACAACTTGTTTCTTATAAACTCTTGCACCTTTTCTATCATAAACATTAACAACCCTTGGGCTTGACGCACCATCGATTCCTTCAAACGTAAGGTAGAAAATACCTCTTGTTGGATTAGGATAAATAAATGCATTGCTTACAGTTGAATCACCAATAATTACTGCACCTGATGTACCTGTACATCCATTTCCATCTGTAACTGAGGCTGTGTAAGCACCCAGTTCGCTATGGGTAACAGTTATCGTGCTACCTGTTGCAGAAGGAACCACTGTGCCATCAAGATACCAGCTGAAAGTTGATGAAGCCGGGGTTGCTGATGCCGTAATGGTTGTTGTGGTAGTAGTGGTCAGGCTGGTATATGGAGAAGCGCTGATTGTCACAACCGGCAACGGATTCACTGTAAGTGTAGCTGCGCTTGAAGGATTCCCGGTAGCTGAGCAGCTGCTGAATACCAATACCTGGTACTGGTTGTTATTTGCTGATGCAGCAACTCCTGCAAGATCAAGTGTTGATCCTGTTTGTCCGCCGATATCATTAAATGTAGCACCGCCATCAGTACTTACCTGCCATTGATAAGAAAGGCCTGTACCCGTAGCTGTTACTCCAAAGCTTGCTCCTGAGCCTTCGCAGGTTGAAGTAGATGAAGGCTGAGTTGTAATTACAGGTAAATCTTCAACAGTAAGTTGAGCTGATGCAGAAGTAATTGTTGCTGTACAACCATTACTCATGATAACATGAGCAAGGCCACCATTCAACGCCATTGTTACATTTGGAATAGAAACTGAAGAGGTTATAGCACCCGGCACAGGCACCCATGTAACACCACCATCATTGCTAACTTCCCACTGGTAAGTGATAGGACCTGTACCCGTAGCCGTTACGCTAACAGTTGCAGTACTTCCAACACATGCAGTAACATCCGCAGGTTGCGCCGTAATGCTTACACCGGTATTTACAGTTAATGTAGCCGGAGTAGAATTCAGTCCTGTAGGACCGCAGCTGAAAGCAACCAGCATGTACTGGTTATTATTCATCGCAGCAGTAACTGCTGGAAGATTGAGTGTAGTAGTAGTTTGTCCTGCAATATCAGTAAAGGTAGCGCCACCATCTGTACTCACCTGCCACTGGTAAGATACCGCAGACGCTGTAACATTGAATGATGCATTTGCTCCTTCACACACCGTTACATTTACCGGTTGACCAGTGATAGTAGCAACACTGCTAACAGTTAAAGTAGCATTAGTTGAAGTTACACCAGCGGGAGTACAGCTGTTAGTAATAATAACATTGTACTGGTAGCCGTTCATTGCAGTTGTTGCTGCAACTACAGTATATGTTGCTGAGTTTGCGCCTGTGATTGGATTAAAAGTAGTCCCTCCATCAGTACTTAGCTGCCATTGGTAGGTAAGCCCAGCTCCTGCTGCAGTTGTTGTGAATGTACCATCACCACCATCACAAACTGTTACGTTAGCCGGTGGAGTTGTAAATGATGCAGAACTGTTTACAGTTAACGTAGCGGCTGTTGAGTTAACAGAACCACATCCCGTCAACGTAACTGCAAGCTGGTATTGATAACCATCGTTCGCAGCAGGAACATTAGTAAGATTTAATGTAGTAGTAGTAGCGCCACTGTAAATTCCTCCATTAGTTATATCCGTAAATGTAGTGCCCCCATCGGTACTTACCTGCCACTGGTAGGTAAGTGTACCACCGGTGGCTGCTCCACTAAATGATGTATTGGTCCCTGAACATACGGTTGCATCCAGGGGCTGTGTTGTTACTGACGGCGGCGGGATGATATCAACCAGCAACGGTGTTGAAGTTCCTGGAGAACCGGCACATGTTACAATCAGCTGATAATAAGTTGCTGCGGTTTGTGTTCCCGTATAAGTATCAGCAGTTGCTCCTGCAATATTTGTATAAGGTCCGCCGATCGCTGTAGCTGATTGCCATTGGTAAGTAACTCCTGTACCCGTAGTAGCATTTGCTACAGAAAGTGTGAAAGGAGTTCCGGCACACACACTCGGTGCTGTTGATACGGTATTACCCGGAGTCGGTGTGCCGAAACAACCGGTGGCAGTGTAATCAATTTTGAAAGGCATATCCAATGGAACAGCCGGAACTGTAGGAGGGTTTCCATCATCTACAATCGCTCCCCAGGCTGCGCCTACAATATCATGTTGCTGTGCATTAGAACCAGGTGTTGTTCTTACATCCACAACCGTGTTGGGTGGAGAAAAGTGATTCCCTGTAACGTTACCTGTTTGCCACTCTACCCAATAGGTACCCGGAACAAGACTTACTGTTACGTTTGCCTCCACGGTCCATATTTTCCTGGTAGTACCAGGCACAGCCGGTGTGGGATTCGCACCCGCAACAACGCTATTAAAAATACGATACATCAATGCATCGTTTGATGCGGTAAATACGTTTGTGGTAAGATTTCCAAAAACAACAGTTGATGTAGGTAAAGAAGGATCACCATTCCAGATCTGTAAACGTACCGCATTAATTGGGGAAGGTGTTGCAGCAGCATTTGTCTGGTAGGCATAAAATGTAAACTTGGTAATATCCCAGGATGGGCCGGCAGGAACCACAAAATCATCTGCCACACTGAGATTTGCCGATATGGCTGTTCCGACACCAGAAAGGGTATTACTCAATGTTAAAACACCCGCATCATTCTGAACTTCGCTCCAGGTATAACCTGCAGGTGCAGGGACACCGCTTTTACTGGTAGCGCCCGTACTTAGATTACCATTCACATACGTTTGTGCATGTATGGTAGTACCCAGGAAAAATAAAACAATGATCATAAAAGCGTACCTGGAAAGCTTACTGATCCCGATAAGAGTAGATTTTGACTGCATAAGAAATATTTAATGTGATTAAATGATAATATACCAACGTTCTATAGCATATTTTCCGGCGTAAATTAAGATATTCTTAAGGGGTTAACAAATTTCTCTTTCAGTTAGGGTCCCTGAAGCGGATGAACGGTGGATTACTATCGTTGCCGCTTTTCTATACAACGGCATACTGAATCCTGCATCCGGTATCAAATATCCCGTATCAATATCCGGTATTTACAATTCAATCAAACACTTATTTCAATAGTTTTACCGCTAAATTTGACCAATGAGAAGATTATGGCCGGCCCTGTTTTGCTGCATGCTGACGCTCCAAAGCTGTTTTGAGATCATAGAGCAACTCGTTATTAAAAATGACGGTTCCGGCAACCTGCAACTAGTGATCAATATGAGCAAAAGCAAAACAAAACTCAACTCGATCATGAAAATGAAAAAAGTAAATGGCCATAAGGTACCTGATAAAAATGAAATCATAAAGAAAGTCGCTGACCTGGAAAAAGAAATTAAAACCACAGCCGGTATCAGCAATGTGAAGACCTCGCTTGATTTTGAGAATTATACAGCAACACTAACCTGTGACTTTTCAAATATAAACAGCATCAATGCAGGTATAAAAAAACTGGCTGAAAAATCTAAAGAAGCCAGCCCTGTTGAAAAATCATTTGAATACGATATTCCCAATAAAACATTCAGCAGGTTGAATAAATTTTTAATTAAGGAAGAATATGAGAAGATGAGCAATGCGGACAAAGAAATATTTGCCACCGCTAACTATACAAGTATCTTTAGATTTGAAACAGAAGTTACCGGCACCAGCAATAAAGACAGCAAAATAGCTGCAAACAAAAAAGCCGTGATGTTGAAATTGAATGCATTGGACATCATTAGCAATAAAAAATCAATAGAGAATAAAATAAAACTTAAGTAATGAACAAATTTACCGTGATCCTTGCCGTAATCTTTTTTTCGTTTACAACCGGGCATGCACAAAACTTATTAAAAAAAGTACCATCGAATGCTTCGATGGTAATAAAGTATTCCGGGGAAAATTTTACAAAAAATCTGCCGTTAAAAAAAATGGAGGCTTATCCATTTATAAAAGAAAATCTTTTCAAGTTGCTAAAGATCGATTCGCTTACAACGATGGAAAATACCGGGATAGACTTTGAACAGGATCTTTACCAGTATATGGTTACGGAAGATTCTACAATGAATTTCATCACGCTGTTGCATCTGAAAAATATACCACAATTCCTTAAAATACTCGACGCACAATCTATTGCTGAGGTGAAAGCGGAAAAAAAGAACGGTTATGAATGGCTTGCCGTATCCGCTGATACTTATGTTGGCTGGAATAATGAATCAGCAATGATCGTATTCAGTCATTATGCAAATCCAAACAGTTATTATTCGTACTACACCGCGACCGATACTGCTTCTGCATATATGGATTCGCTGGCAAAAATGGCAACGGTTGATACAGCTGCTATGGCAGCGGTTCCTGAAGAAACTGAAAAACCCAGCAAGGACATACAAAAATCAAAAACAATAACCCCTAAATCAAAAGCAACTCAAAAGAAATCTCCGGCTAAACCGGTGAAAGGAAAAAAGAAACAAAAGGCGCCGGCAAAAGAACCGGAAGTAGTTGAAGAAATACGGGATGCACCTCCTATTGATGAAGCAACGATCGATAAAGCAAATGATGAAGAGATTACTGTTGTTGAACCCATAACAGGTTATTATGACAGCGCCTATGAAATAAAACGGAAAGACTGGGAACTCGAACAGGAAAAAATAACCGCTGCTAGGCAAAAGAAAGTTTCAACAGAACTTATAGAAAATGGCTTTAACAAACCAATTAACTCTGTTGAGAACGAGGTGAGTTATAAAAAAATAATTGATCCTGCTGCGCATGTCAGCGGCTGGTTCAATTACGCGGATCTTATGCAGCAATACTGGTCTGCTTTGTACGGAGGCATGTTCTTTCCCAGGTATTCACGCTACCCACGCATCTACGGTGGGTTAGGGCGAAGTTTTGACGGCATAGATAACGCTGATAAAATAGGCATTCATTCAGCAGTCAATATATTTTTTGATAAGGACAAAATGAGGGTTGAACAAAAAACATATACCGGCGAAACGGATATGAAAAACTTTGGCAAAGATCTTTTCAACAGTAAACAAAGTGAGGGCCTGGCCAAACTTGTAAACCCGGATAATATTGGATATTTCTCTGCTTCTGTAAATACTGAAGCGATGTCTAAATATTATTATAAATGGATAAAGCAGTATTTCAATAGCATATCCTTTATCGGTGAATATTCAGATATCGTGAATGTATATGTAGATCTGCTGGAGATCATCATCGATGAAAAAGCTATATCAGAGCTCATGCCGGGCAACTATATGTTCGTATTGCATGATATGAAAACAAAAGAAGTGACGTACACTGATTACGTATATGATGATGATTTTAAATCAACCGAAGTAAAAAAGAAAAAACAGGAACTTTCACCCAATTTTACTTTTGCAATGGAAACCAGGAATGAAGCTTTCATGAAAAAAGTTGCCGGTGTTCCATTAAAATATACCAAAAAGGGGGATTATAATTACCTGGACAGGGGCGGCTATTATGAATTGGTTTTTGACTCGGCAAAGAACGTCCTCAATAGTCTTTATTTTATGGTAAAAGACGGGAGAGTTATTATTACCACCTCTAAAGCCAACATTGACATGGCACTTGCCAATAGTGGCTATAACCTTGACGCAGAAACGAAAAAATCAATACTTAAAAATAATTATTCTTTTAAACTTAATTCAAAAAGACTGATACAACAGATCGGGCCCGAGTTGAGTACCGGTGTGAATAAAAAGATCAGCAATTATCTTATGGAAAATATCGGCGACCTCAAAATGGAAAGTAAACTGGAAGACGGGATGATACAGGGTACCACTACCATGGCGATAACCGGTAACCATACCAATAGTCTTGAATTCTTCTTTAATGTTATTGATTCGATAAATAATATCATTAAAAAAGACAAGGAAGAAAGCGAGCAAAAGTTTGATTAATAATGTCCAGGAGAAAATGGCTATTACTTATTCTTGGTATCCTGCTTGTTGCAGGTTATTGGAAGTTCTTTTATAAGACCTACAGTGAGACTGCTGTGGCAAAAAATGTTGATTGCATTTTCGCACTTGATGTAAAAAGAGTAACCAATACGATCATATGGAATACGCTCACTACACCTTCTCTATGGAAAAAAATATCTTTTTCTTCCGGCAAAAAATTCAGCTGGAAAAAAATGGTGGAAATACCTGATTATGTTTTTGTATTCCATGCCAAGGGGCAACCTGCTAATGCATGGTATGCTGTACTGGAAATAAAGGATATGGAAGATTTTTCCAAAGGGTTGATCTTTTATCATTTTGAAAAAAAAGATAGCTTACCTGGCGGAACAGCATATTTTTCAAAAGATCTTGGTATCGATATCATACAGTCCGGGAATAAAGTACTGCTTGGCAATAATGCCGTAGAAGACAAGCGTTATATCAGGCAGGTTGCACTTGAAATGTTTATCCAAAAACAATTTATTACAAGAGATCATCTATTTAAGAATGTTGCCGCAAGCAGTCATCTTTCTATCCAGGTCGAAAAAAATGATTTTCTTGCGCAGAACGGGATCATTCAACTGAATTTTGACAAAGAAAAGATCAGCATGAATGCATCGTTGCATCCTAAAAAACAATTTACTTTTACAGAAAATAAATTTACTTATACAAAAGATGCCCTTTGCAGTATGGGGTTTACTCAACCTTCTGCATCATTTTATCCCTCTATCCCCGATACCATAAAAACAAAAATTTCAAAAGCAGTCAATTTCAATATCGACTCTCTCCTGCTGCAAACAAATCAATATTACAATCTAAATATTACAGGAATAACAGCAAGAGTTGATTCAGCCATCAGTTATTCTTACGACGATAACTTTAACCAGGTGCAAAAAGTAGTAGTGAACAATGTAATGGAACCTTCATTCAATTTTTCTGTGCACGGAGATAGTGTAAGTAAAATATACAATTACTGGAGCAGGACCGGGCAGTTGGAACAAACAACAGCCGGTATGCTGTTTGTTCCAATGCCATTTGTAAAATCGTATTGCAGTAGAAAAAATGAAAAGGAATTGTCTGTTGCTTCTGCTGGTTTTCAAAACCTGTCGCAGGTGAATTCAACCAACTGTATTTTCTTTTTAAAAATATTACTTACAAAACTGCCGCCCGATCTGTTGAAATATTTTCCTTCAGACCTGGTGAAACTGATCACAAACGCAGCATCCATAGAAATCAGTTTAAGAAAAGATGATGAGGGGATCAGGCTGCAAGCGAAGTGTAAAAAAAAGGAGAATGCTTTATTGTTGATTGAATGGTGAGAATGAGTAGAAAACGTGCGTATTGCAGCAGTATTTTTACTTTCTTTTTTATTTAAAATATTCCCGGAGAAAGCTATCAGCTATCAGCCATACCTTTTAAAAGGTGCAAGCTGATAGCTGATAGCCTGTAAATTTTAATTTTTAATTTTTAATTTTTAAAGGATATTTACTTTCTATGTATTACATCGTTTATGCATCCTTATGGCTGGTATCATTGCTTCCTTTCAGGATTCTCTATCTTATATCAGATGGCTTATATGGCTTTGCATTTTATATTCTTAAATACCGCAGAGAAGTAGTAATGAAAAACCTGTTGATCGCTTTCCCGGAAAAAACAGAAACAGAAAGAATAACCATCGCAAAGAAATTTTATCACAACCTGATTGATATGTTCATTGAGACCATTAAGATGCTTTCTATATCAGACAAAACACTTGCAAAAAGATTTAAAGGAAACTGGGATTTGATCAATAACATTTATTCCACCGGGAAAAGTGTGCAGGTACATGTAGGCCATAACTTTAACTGGGAATGGGGGAATACAGTGCTGGCAACTTGTACGCCTTTTAAATTACTGGCTGTTTATATGCCTTTCAAAAGTAAAGTTATCGAACGCCTGTTTTATAAATTGCGCACCCGGAATGGTGCCATTTTTTTACGTGCCACCTATATGAAGGAGGATATGCTGCCTCATAAGAATACACAGTATTTACTCGGCCTGGTGGCCGATCAGAATCCCGGGCGCCCCGACATAGCCTGGTGGTTTAATTTTTTTGGCAGACCCACACCTTTTTCAAAAGGACCAGCGAAAGCAGCAATTGAAAATGATACCGCTGTTGTTTTTGCTTTTGTACATAAACCAAAACGTGGATATTATGAAGCGGTTTTTTCTCCTGCAGCAGATAATCCTGCATCTTTATCCCAGGAAGAACTTACCCGTAGGTTTGTAGTTTACCTCGAATCAGTAATAAGACAATATCCTGAGATGTGGTTGTGGAGTCACCGGAGATGGAAGCATGAATGGAATAAAGATTATGGTGAGGTTTTGTAAATAAGAAATGAGAAATATAAAATAAGGAATAAGAAAGTAAAGGTTGTAATAACTGCGACTTTCTTATTCCTTATTTCTTATTTTATATCCTTTATTTAATCAGTATCAATTTCTCAGTCCCGCTCTTGTTTTCCTCAGTGATATATTTTATAAGATATGTTCCTGAAGGAAATGCACTAAGATCAAAATGGCAGCCTGATTTCCTGTCGGGCTTAATACGCATTAATAGTTTACCGGTAAAATCTGCAACAAATATTTCTTTTAGTTGCTTTGTTGCCTTAAGGGTAACCGGCCCGGTTGAGGGATTGGGAAATATTTTTACATTTTCTGTATTGGTATAAGTTGCAAGAGGTTCTTGCCCGACTGAATTGTGTTCACAGGTATTTACAAAACACATTTGTTCAATAATGCGCTGCAACAGATCGTTCAGCAATTCCACTTTAATTTCATCTGTTGTTGGCTTAATATGCATATCCCCAATACCGCTGTCATCAGTAAGATAAACATAGCTTCCATTTGTTGCCAATGCCATGGAACGCATAATAAATTCTGTTGTTTTATCAGTACCGCTACAAGCGACCGGTACAATGCGTATTCCCATCTTTGCAGCCTGTATAGTTAGTAAAGCTATTTCATTGCTGGTTTCGGTATGAGGTGGCGCATCCATCAATAGAAAAATAATTCTTGTTCTTGCATTACTATCCCATTGAAGTTTTTGTATAGCATCTCTTAACCCTTCGTTTACTGCTTCCGGGTAATCGCCCCCGCCACCGGAATTCTGTTCTTTTATAAAGTCGGATGTATTTTTAACACCGGGAGTAAACGGTTGTACTTTGGTAAGGTATTCGTCTGTTTTATCCCTGTAAAAAACAGCAGCAGTGTGCAGGTCAAGCTCCGGGTTTTTTACAATAACTTTTGATAACACATCCTCCATCTCTTCTTTCAGGTAATTGATTTCGTCCTGCATGCTGCCGGTGGCATCTACCAAAAATGCAATCTCTACTTTATTTGAAACAGAACAAATCCTGTTGATCACAATTTTATTAACTCCCTGTTCAAATGGCTTCACTGCAAACCATTTGTGGTCTTTTTCTATTGCAAGAAAAAGAGATTTATTTTTATGTTCTTCTTTCTTATTAAAACCACTCCATAATTCTGCCTTCCCTGTATTATCAGAAATAGCAGTCCACAAAGTATCTCCTGCCTCCCTGTCAACAAGGTATAATTTTTCACCTACAACAGCTTTTCCATCCTGGTTAACTAACTGAACACAATAACGTTTGGTAGCAAAAAGTTCCCATGCTTCACTATATATCTTAAAGTCATTCGCAGTATAATCTTCCCACATTTTCCATTTCTTAAAATCGTTTACTTCTCCTGCAGTAAGTAATTTACTGAGTGAAGCTGCAGGCTTAACAGGAGATAGAATATTTTTTTCTGTTACAGGTTTTGTTGTTGTGTTATACTTTGATTCTTTAATAGCTAAACCACTTACTTTCCCACTCAGTGTTTTATCGGGCGCAACCATGGGCATCGGAGACCGGTCTTTAAGCACAACTTCATCCACTGCAGCATCACGTCTCACACTACCTTCGTCTCTTATCCTGGGATGTTCTGCTGAAATGGAAGCTGTTGAATATCCCATTTCTTTTGCTTGCCTTACTGTACCAAGAGCTGTTACTACTACGGTAGTCAATTCAGTCTTTGAATAATTAAGGACAATACTAATATTGAGAACTGAATCTTTAACATCCTTCCTTGCCAGGATTTTTTCTGCTTTATCATATCCCACAGCAGAAAGCACAATAGTTGCAGGAACGGATGAAAGTTTCAGGTTGAATCGGCCGTTAACATCAGTTGATGTTCCTTTGTTAGTTCCTTTTAAAAAGACAGATGCATAAGCTACGGGCATAGCTTTTTCATCCATTACTTTACCCTTGAGTATAATTTTTTGCGCTAATGAAAGATTTGCTGAACAGGTTAGCATCAGCAAAAATAATAATCCTGGCAGGATACGAATACGCTTTCCGTTTAAAACAAATAAAATTGAAGACATAAGCTACGATTTAAGGTGAACAATCATGATGCAGATGCAGGTTTTTTTGTTTTTACATAAGCAGAGAAAAAATTAATGTGGTAAAGGGAAATCAATGAGTGCTTAATTAACGGAGAAAAATTTGGAGATGGAGTGCTGCACAGATTAATTATTTTATTAAATTATTAATCAATAAAAAACAGAACTCAATAAATATTGAGTTCTATGCAGCGATGTAAAAAACAAAAATGTCTATTGTGATCCTTTTCGTGGTATGCCTGCTTTCCAGAGCCTGATCTTTAGCACAAGATCAAGTGATTGATTCCTGTGATCTTTAATTTCTCCGGATGGCTTTGTATATTTTATATAAGGCTGCATATCTGCAGACCAGCGAATACCAAAGCTAAGCCGTCGCCATTCGTAATTTGTTTGCAACATCCAGCCTGTGGTTGTTTTATAAAGAAACGAATTGGTATAGCCTGCCGGTAGAATTTTAAAACTGGTTTGCTCCTCCTGGCTTTGAATATTTTTTACACTTAATTGCTCTTCTGATATAGAACGGTACAATTTATTCCAGCTCACTCCCACTCCAACCGACCAGCGTGGTTTTATATAATAATTATAGCTCAGACCAAGCTCATGGTAAAAAGTTTTTTTAAGCTGCATAGTTGTGATGAAAAGCTGATTTGAAGAATTATTCAATGTGGTTGTACGACTATAAGGAAATTCTTTCATCATACGTGATGAGGCAAAATCAAACTCTAATAATGCAAACCACTTTTTTGTTTTCCCAAAACTCATATACGCCGAGGGTACATAATCATTTATAATGTTTGTTCGACCGTTAAATCCATATGTATAGAGTTGCTGATTACCAATAGGGATCTGCTGCTTCAAACCAATGCCCGCATTAAACATAAATTTTTTAAGCTTTTTCTTATTCTCGTCTGAAGTTTTGGATAGCGAAATTACTTCCTGCTTCTTACTGCTACTATCAGCGATATTTTTGACATCCTTTGTTTCTGTTAATGATTTACCTGGAATGTCCGTTGCAATCTTTTCTTCCTTTTTAATATCATTATCTGTCAATGTAAGCTTGACAATATGATTACTATCATTTACAGTATTTATATCCATTGGCGGAGCTGATACCTGGATCCGGCTTTTGCCTTTGGAATTCAATTTGTTTTTATTCGCCTTGAAAATATCTGAATCCCCAAGATCGTTTTGTGCTACAGTTGACTTTTTAGCTTTATTATGCCTTGTAGCCCTAGTCTTTGTTGCGATTACTGTGCTACTTTGCCTGTACCTGTTTTCTTTTCTTGTACCCGGAGATGCATTGTAAGTTGCAACATTACTTTTCTCATTCACCGGTGTTGTGTTATTGGTTTTTACATGATTTTTTAATACCGATGGAGATTCTACATATTTTTTATTATCATTTTGTTTATTTGTACTCTTAATATCTCCTGGTTGAGAAGAATCAATGTCTTGCTGCGGTGATCTCGTATTAGCTGCTAACCCTTTGCCCGCATCAGCAGGATTATTTTTTTGTTTAGACAGTGCAACTGTATTTTTATTGTCAGGCCGTTTTATTGTATCGCTATCGTTATAAAACAATTGCCATACTATCAACGATAGCAACAATGCCACTCCAACAAGGAAAACATATTTTTTCCTTCCAAAAAACAATCCACGCTTTCTGTCATCTTTTTCAAGAAGTTGTTCCATTGCCTGCCATGAAGTTTCTTCACCTGGCTGTGGAATTTGCTGCAGCTTGTTTTCAATCGCTTCTTCAAATGGTAATTTCTTTTTCATATTTTCACCTCCTGCAAATTCATCATTTGCTTTAAATTTTTTTTTGCCTCGCTCAAATGCCATTTACTGGTACCTTCACTGATACCAAGCATTTGCGCAATTTCTTTATGATTGTAACCTTCCATCACGTACAGGTTAAAAACAACTCTTGTTGCCGCCGGTAATTGCCTTACAAATTGCAATACCTGGTTTACTTTCATTTTTGTGATGGCTTCCGCCTCGATATGATATTCTTCAGTAACACTGCCTATTTCTTCGTGTATAACATACCGTTCTTTTTGTTTAATAAAATCAAGACAGCTGTTAATAATAATGGTACGAATCCAGGTATACAATGATGCTTTGCCTGGCTCGTACCTTTTAATATTTGTAAATACTTTTAAAAAACCATTGTTCAATACTTCTACAGCAGCTTCTTCATTTTTAGTATAACGCAGGCATAGGTTTATCATCGCAGCATAATAATTTTTGTATAACTGCTCCTGCGCCCTGCGTTCGCCCCTTCTGCAACCAGCAATGATATCTTTGTTTAAATCCAATTAACTGTTATTTATGGTAATCTTTTCACCCTGAAAGTTCCGTTAATAGTATGTAACGCAAAAGTTGGCAAATCATAAGTGTATTGACCGCTAAAAGATCCTTCAAAATAATCACCTACTACTGATGCATATCGTGTAAGCGTTCCGGTAAAACCCGGTAGATATTCTACAAAGCCTCCGTTTACCGGGAATGCTTCTGTAACAAATGGAATTTCGGCAGGATAAGTACCCACACCTTGTGCGCCCCCGGACAGGTACAGGTCAAATGTCCTCGTACCCGGCACATTATTCGCGTAAATAAACACCGTAGCATTCCCTTCAAGTCCACCTATTTCTGTAGCGTTTGTTTCATCCCAATAATAATCAGCTCCATCAACATTAAAATTTATATAAGTAAGTAACGGATCACCACATACTACAACATCTGAAAGATTTGCTGTGGGAAATGTCAGGTTCACCATAACTGCAGCACTTTCCTGTGATCCATCACTATTTTGTGCGAAGATGTATGCCGTTGAAACCGACGTATTACAATAAGTAAACGTGGTTTGATAATTACCATTAGCATCAGTAATAGCATAACGCGTATTACCTTCAAAATTTATAAATGCATGCCCGTTAACAAGCGGCTGGTTATTACAGTCGACCAGTTTTCCTTTTACAGTCACAATGCTAAGCACTGATGCAGGAATACTAATCACTCCAAGGTCTGTATTTTGTGTAAGCGGCGCAATGTTTTGAGTATATAATGTATTTCCACACGGATCCAATACTTCCAAAAGCAAGGCCTGGTTTGCAGGCACAAGGCCGGAAACCTGGCCCAATGAATCGGTATATCCAACAGCAACAGGTATCGCACCTCCACTTAATCTTGTAATTTTTACAGGGGTATTTACAAGCGGCAAATTGCCCGATCTGCCAATGGTCATGGACAACATTACAGCATCCATTGGAACATCACAATTCCAAAATGAAAAATGTTTTACTTCTCCTGTATAATTGTTCCCCGTTTTAGTTGCAGTTCCTTCCTCTCTCCACAAACCTATTTGTTCATCCACATACCACAATGCAATACTTGCAGGAGCAGAGGTTTGTGCCGTCGCGGGAATAGGTGTAGTTAGTGTTGCCGTTGCACCAGCTTTGATCTGTAGCTTTTCCCCTGAAGCAGATTCCAGTTCAACTACCATCATACCATAAGAAGTAAGCGTTACATTGTTACCATCCTTGTCAATGGCTGCGAACGAGCCGGGAATGTTTTCAGCAATACTTGTTGATGAAGGATCAATGTATTGCATGTATACATTTACAACACCTGTATAATTTGCACCGGTAGAGCCAATCACAATACCATTAGCCGGTAAATTCACACTGCCTCCATTTGAAAGACTTACTACGCCACCTGATGATGCATTAACAGACCCGGCCTGCTCTTTTTTTATCAATTTGATCTTAATATAATTTGCACCGGAAGTTGCCGCAAACAAACGTATTCCCTTAAAATATCCTGCTTTCTGAGCAATTACCATTGTGTTCTTTTTATCAAGACCGGCATCATTGATCCTGAAAAATCCTTTACTATCAGTAACAGCATTCTTTGAACCAACTGTTATTGACACGCCCTGTGCAGGCTGATCATTTTCATCCAGTATATTCCCCTGGAGATTGGCGGTGATCGGGTCAGGAGTCGGTGTAATAACTACAGGAGTTGGATCAGGTGTACCGACAAATGCAGGCTCCTTACGACATTGAAACAATGCAACGATCATAAAAGCCAAAAATAAAATGTTCAGAATTTTTTTCATAACAGTATTTTACAATTACATATACTATCAAAAAGACAAAAAGGTTGGGTAGTTCATCAATATATATTATACAATTACACTGGTTTATAATTTTAATTATCTTTAAAACAAAACCCCCTATCAAGTTACCAAAACAAATAGTATGTTTCGTAAACAAATAGCCACGGCTGCCAAACGTCCTTCCGATTCGGTTCGCTGGCGCGGACATGAAGTAACACGCATTGAAGCTTTCAGCGACGCCATATTTGCGTTTGGCATTACCCTGCTGATCGTAGCATTGGAAGTTCCGGAAACTTATACCCAGTTAATGGAGTCGATGAAATTCTTTTTACCGTTTGCAATCTGTTTTATTATTCTTTTTATGATATGGTTTGCACAAAATATTTTTTTCAGAAGGTATGGATTGCATGATACTTATACGGTTGTATTGAATGGAGTGCTTTTATTCCTGGTACTGTTCTTTGTTTATCCATTAAAGTTCCTGTTTGGAAGCATATTCAGCGGGCATTTTCATATAGATACTGTACAGGAAGCAGCCAATCTTTTTTATATCTACGGCAGTGGCTTCATTGGTATCTATTTGATCTTTGCTTTGATGTATCATAATGCTTTAAGAATGGCTACCCACCTGGAATTGACGACAGTTGAAAAATTTGACACCCGGTCACATTTGTACAGCTACCTTATCATTGCATCTACAGGTGTCGTGTCTATGGTATTCGCGTTTTTAGGAGGATTGCTACTCAATTTTGCGGGCCCGGTATATGCTTTGATTGGACCGGGTGTTGGAATTATGTATACATTAAGAGCGAAAAAAAGGAAAAAAATAGCGGGGAAACTGGTTGCAGAGCCCGTTCCGGTGGTAGAGGATGATATGCCGGGTAATTAAACATGAAAAATTAAAAAGCAGCACAGTTCGTGATTCTACATTCCTTAATCTTTGTTCATCATTAAATTAATACTCCAAAAAAATATCGAACAAGAAACAAGGATGATGAATAATGAAGTTGAAATATTCAATGCTCAGTACTCAAGCAAGTACACGTGATCTATGGATAAGGAATTTCGTTTAAATCCAATACCTGGTGCAAATGATGTAACAAATGTTTATTGTAATCCGTAACAAGCCATTCAATAGAATGCAACGCTTCTGTTTGCACTTCACGTTCTTCCATGCCGGCAGGCATATTTTTTAATATACGGACAACATGTATGTTCAGCAAGATCCATAACCGGTAAAGATCCAACAGCGGGTAATGCTGGTAGTCGGCTGCTGCAACCCAATTGTCCTGGGCATAACGTATATAAGGTTTGTCCTCGTATTGCGCAACAATAAAACGGCGGATATTATTTTGAGCAGAATCAATAAGATGACCAAGTAATTCTTTCTTGCTCCATTTGCCTGGAGTTGGTTTTACTGAAGCTTTCTCTTCATCCAGTTCCTTTAATAACGGAGTGTATTTATTGATAATATTTTCCAGTTCTGAAATGGCAGTTTGCATGTGTAATAAATTTGTCTAAAGTTAGAAGCATTTTTAATACAGCTGTCTATTGTTCATAATAGTACAACCTACTGTAAAAATTCAGAGGGATACATGGCGGTCATCATCGTAAAATCGTAACATTATTTTTAAATACATGCTCCCTTCCATCAAAGGAATATATTCTGATCACATAATAATAGGTAGCATCAGGCAACGGTTTGTTCCTGTACCTGCCATTCCAGTCATTTTTATAATCGTCGGCATGGTATACCAAAGCACCATAACGGTTGTAAACACGCACATCTAATCTTTTAAAACACCTGTATCTATACAATATCCAATAATCATTAATGCCATCACCATTGGGTGTAAAAGCATTTTTAAGTACCAGGCAATCGGCAACTTCTTGTTTAAGTTTTAATACCGTCGTAATAATACTATCACATCCCACGCTGTTCGTTAAAACACTTTGGTAGGATCCCGCAGAACTAACGACCACGCCTGATGGTAATGTATAGATTTGTCCTTCATAAATTGAATCAACCTGGTTTGTAGATGAGAAATCATTTACAGTAAGATGAATGGTATTGATAATACTGTCGCAGGATGCCTGGCTACTCAATGTATCTACATAAACGCCTGCAGTACTAACGATCGTTCCTGATGGTAACTGGTAGGTTTGATTTGAACAAATAGCGGTGTCAGTATTTAATAATGTAACGTGATCAACAAAAAGATGAATGGTATTGATAATGCTATCGCAGGATGCCTGGCTGCTCAATGTATCTGTATAAACTCCCTCTGTGTTAACGATCGTTCCTGATGGCAGCTGGTAAGTTTGATTGGGGCAGATATGTACCTCTGTATTTAAAAATGAAACCTGGTCAATAAAAAGGTGAATAGTATTGATAATGCTGTCACAGGATGCCTGGCTTCTTAATGTATCTACGTAAATCCCTTCTGCACTAACGATGGTTCCTGATGGCAGCTGGTAAATTTGGCTTGGGCAAATATGCACTTCTGTATTTAATAGTGAAACATCATCAATAAAAAGATGAATGTTGTTAATAATACTATCACAGGATGCCTGGTTTCGTATTGTATCTGAATATATCCCCTCTGTATTAACAATGATACCCCATGGCAACTGGTAGGTTTGATTGGGACAGATATGTACTTCTGTATTTACTAAAGAAGGGCTATACACTGATAAATTAACTGTATTGATAATACTATCGCAGGTTGCCGCCTGGTTTCTTATGGTATCTGCATAAGTTCCCGACGTATTAACAACAGGACCCCATGGGAGTTGATATGTTTGACTAGCACAAATGGTGATATTGTTAGTAATATTCACAGCCGGTAAACAAGGAGAAGTAAAACCAAAATCAACAGTGGAAGTAACGGCATTGTTACTGGCAACATTAAGAACGGGGTTGGCAGTTTCAATCGTTAAATTTGAAGGGATATCTGTATCTGCAGTATTTACCTGCAGCATATAATTAGTTCCAACAGTTATATTTGGAAAGTTGTATTGCCCTGAAGCATTTGTCACGGTAGTGGCTACCAGCTGATCTGTAGCCGTGTTCAATCCGGGTGTGCCATCAATATCCCTGTAAAGATTAACTGTAATATTAGCAGGCAGCATCGGTTCCCCGGTATTAAAAAGAAAATTAGTATTCACATCATGGTAGAGTATACCAGTGATGGTGCCTGTTTGAAAGGCCGCGGAAACTACTGAATAATAAATAGTGCAGTAATCTGCGGCATGGGCTTCAACATTTTCAAATGTAACAGTATAAGATGTACTGCCGTTAACAAGTGCTGTTTTAATATCGTATTTTTCTGTAGCGATGCCTAAGGCATCAGCATCGTCGCCTACCGTAAACAGGTTCCCATCCGCTAAACCAGGTATAACCCCGTCATCATAACCCCCTGCCTGCGTAGTTATGAGTGAACTGTTTACTGAAGCATTATTGATCTGGGGACTGGTACCTGTACTAAAATTAATTCCAAGTCCCGCTATTGCGGTGGATGTAGGAGCTGCAAGGTTCAAAGGAGGAGTGTTTACTGCAAACGTGGTTGAAGGCAAAGACGTAGTTGCTCCTAAAGCTATAGAGATTACCTTATCAGAGCCATTAGGGTCATTCCAGATCACCAGCAGCGTCCTTCCTTCAAGGCCGGTAAGATCATCATTAGGTTGGTTATTATCCGGTATCAGGTATAAAATGTTTGCGCCCGCAGGTAATAAATTTAAAAAGATAGATAAAGAAGCGGTGACGTCAGAGTACCGCGTTTTCGATGTATAGGATCCACTACCGGTGGCTGAAGCAAAGTTTAATAAGGAAGGGGAGATACTTCCGTTGTAATCATTAACATTGTTTATCCTTAAAGGTGCGGTCAGGGGGAAGGGTCCACCATCCCGTGGAGTTTGAGATGCCACCATGTATACCTTATAAAGTGTAGCGCCGACGGGCTTGTTAATAGTAATAGCACAACTGCCCGCTTGTCCGGAACCATTATTATTTTCACAACCATCGACTGAGAGTGAATATTTGCCAAAAAGATTTTCAACCTGTGTTATTTGAGCCCCTGTAGTACCGGCAGTGAAGAATAACATTACAATGATCGCCGTCGCTGCAATGCTCGTGTGAAATTTTCCAGCTTTCATAATTTCCCAATTTTAATAAATGATACGGGCTTTATTGAAGACTTAATTGTCGGCGAACATTCAAATCTCCCTCTTCGTATATGAAAATAGTTTTTGAGCCAACAAAAGATACAAGTTATTTACTATTTAAAAAAAACAAATTCATGCTATACGTTTATAAAATAATGCACTGTTGAAATGAATACTTCTTATCATTACACAGCAAACAATACAACTAAAAAAGCCTCTCGAAATCGAAAGGCCTTTAAATTATGTTATTATACATACCGGTGTTAGTGAGACATGGTATACCTGTAGTAAGGACCTGTTGGGAAATAAAAATTATAAATAAAAGTATTTTCGTCCAATTGCTCAATTGTCCAATCTTCTACGGGTGTTACGCCGGGAATATTGGTAATACTTATACTTAAATGTGATTCACTGTTTGTAAAAGACCATGTGCCGCTTTCTTTTGTTTGCGATCCGGAACCGCACATTGTTGCGCCTTCATCCCAGAGATAAGAACCCGTTGTACCAAATGTCCATACGTCGTCCAGGTTACATGCCTGCATACTGAAATTATTTGTTTCCCATGCATCTGCAGGATCACTGCGTCGCTGCACCAAAACCGGGCGCCATGTATTTTGTGTTAACAGTGTTGTTTTTGATTTTGCCTGGTTCTCCTCTTTATCTTTTTTACAGGAGAAAAGAGTGAGTGAGAGCATGAATAAGGCTAATAAATTTTTCATATTTTTTCCTTTTTTAACAATGCCGCAAGATAGATTAAAAAGCCGTGCACCCCATTCATAAAAACGACAGATAATAATATTTTATGTATCATGATGTTTTTTTAAGGATGCAGAATGAATTCAAGGCCAAGATTCTGTTAACACGTGAAGAAATGGTTCACTCACTCATGTAATAGTTTATTTTCGCGGGCCACAAATTCAAATTTGTAGGATATATTATGGTGCTAAAAATACTTACTGTTGCCGGGCTGGCTACTTTCGAAATTTACGTAGCTATCCCAACGGGGTTCGCATTTGGATTATCGCCCTGGATCATTTTTTTTGCAAGCATTACCGGCGGAATAGCCGGGGTTTTCGTTGCTGCTTTTTTAGGTGATAAGATCCGATCATTGATCTATAAGAACAAACTGCCAAAAGAGAAAAAAAATACCCACCCCATGGTTCACCGTCTCTGGAATAAATATGGCATCATTGGCCTTGGATTTTTAGGAACCGTTTCTGTTGGTGCACCTATCAGCATTGCAGTGGGTGTTGGTCTTAATGCAAACCTGGGTAAATTACTCACCTGGTGTTGTATCGGGGTATTAACCCGTTGTATTGCGTTTACACTTATCGGTTATTATGGGCTCCAGTTATTTTAACAGCTTAAAATTATTCAGCAGAGAATAGTAATTCTCAAATCGACAATTAATTCTTTATGGAAATCACTTGAGTATTGAGTGTTGAATACTGAGCCTTGAACATTCGGGAATTTTAATAAAAAAAATACCCAAACAATATTCAACATACAATTTTCAACGGCCATTTTATGAAACATCATATAAATAAAAAAGCCCCACGATTATTCGTGGGGCTTTAAAGAATATGGCAGCT
>CAWHHP010000003.1:0-4694285 GCA_963829345.1 uncultured Chitinophagaceae bacterium | reverse complement strand
ATCGACGTTCGTCCCTGGTCGGGCTGCGGAGATTCTTTTCGCCGGCAAAACGGTCGGCAACTTGGGCGAAGTGCACCCCGAAGTGCTCTCGAACTTCGGGCTGACGTATCCGGTCGCCATGGCCGAGCTGTCGCTGGAACGCGTTTGCTGAATCGTTCCGAGCCAGGATGGCTAGGCTATATAGCCCGGCCGTCTCGGCCGGGTGATTGCGGCGGCCGCTTTTTCCGGCATGATCCGTGCATGGTGGACGAGTCGCTGACGATTCCGAATTATCTAGCACGGCGCAGAAGCTCGCGGCGACGAAGCCGGCGCTGGGCACCATTCGGGACGGCGTCGTGCGATGGCGGACCTGGCGCGAGATTGGGCACGACGTGGAGGCCGTGGCTGCGATGCTCGTGGCGTCGGAGTTCAGCCGGGTGATCGAGTCGCCCAAGTCTCCGAGAATCGCTACGAGTGGATCGTCGCCGATCTGGCGATGCATCTCGATCGGCGCCGTGCATGTGCCGATTCATGTGACGCTCTCGGGCGAGCAGATCGCGGAGCAGATTGCGCGAGCGGGGCGCGGGTCGTGTTCGTGTCGCGGCGGCGATGCTGAGGCAAGTTTTGCGGCCGCATTTACGGCACGGCGAGACGGTGTTCGTTCATGACGAACAAGAGTACGGCCAGGAAAAACCACCGCTGGGCAAGCTCGGCGCAGGGCTCGCCGGGAGCCTCGCCCTCCGTTGCGGCAGCCCGACGATCTGGCGACGATTCTGTTCACTCCGGCACGACCGGCCGGCCGCGGGGCGTGATGCTCACGCAGCGCAACCTGGCCTGGAATGCGGCGGCCACTGCCGATGCGCATGGCGGCGCGAGCGAACAGACGCGGATCAACATTTTGCCGTTCAGCCACATCTACGCGCGGACTTGCGACTTGTACACGTGGGTCTATCGCGGCTCGCGGCTGGTGCTCGCCGAGAGCCGCGAGACGCTCATTCGGGATTGCCAGCTGGTCGCAGCCGACCGTGCTCAACGGCGTGCCGTACTTGTATCGAGCGGATTGCGGAGCGGGCGCGGGCGAGCGGGCGGCCGCTGCAGGCCCTGTTTGGCGGGCGGATGAAGCAGCTCACCTGCGGCGGGGCGGCGATCGCGGCGGAGGTCGAGGCGTGGTATGCGGAGCAAGGGCTGCCGCTGTTGCCGGGCTACGGGCTGACGGAGGCGTCGCCGGTGATCTCCGTTTCGACGCCGGCGGCGCGCAAAGTCGGCACGCGTCGGCCGGCCGCTCGCGGGGCTCGAAGTGCGGATCGCCGACGATGGCGAAGTGCTCGTGCGCGGGCCGAACGTGATGCTCGGCTATTGGCAGGATGAGGCCGCGACGGCGGAAGCGATCCGCGACGGCTGGCTGCACACCGGCGACCTGGGCGAGCTCGACGCGGACGGCTTTCTCACGATCCGCGGCCGGAAGAAAGAGCTGATCGTGCTCTCGACGGGCAAGAAGGTGTCGCCGACGCGCGTCGAGAGCTTGCTCACGGCGTCGCCGCTGATCGAGCAGGCGGCGGTGTTTGGCGAGGGCAGGGCGGGGCTCGTCGCGCTCGTGGTGCCGGCGAGAGCGAGGGGCGAGAAGCGAGCCGCGAGGAGTTGGCGGCGGAAATCAAACGGCGCCTGGCGACGGCGGCGGAGGAAGAGCAAATGCGCGGTTCGCGGTGCTGGAGCGGCCGTTTTCGATCGAGCGCGGCGAGCTGACGCCGAAGATGAGTTTGTGTCGCGCGGTGATTGAACGCAAAACTTCTGCAGATCGGAATTGAAGGCATGGCTATGAACCAAGATGCGCACAGACGGTCACAGAGAACAAAGCAAGACAAGCGCTTGCTCCAGTGTACTCTGTGTCCTCTGTGGTGAATTGAATATGTTATGGCCAAGTTCAAGGTCCTACTCACCGACTACGCCTGGCCCGATCTCGAGATCGAGCAGGCGCTGCTGGCCCTGTACGACGCGGAACTCGTGGTCGCCCCAGCAACCGACGCGGCGACGCTCGCCGGGCTCGCGGCCGATGCCGACGCGATCATGACCAATTGGGTCGAAGTACGCGGCCGAGGTGATCGACGCGGCCGAGAAGTGCGAATTCATCTCGCGGCCGGGCATCGGACTCGACAACATCGACGTGCGCGGGCCACCGAGCGGGGCATCCCGGTGACCAATGTGCCGGACTACTGCCTGATCGAAGTCGCCGAGCATGCGCTGGCGACTGTGCTCGCACTGGCGCGCAAGCTGCACGTCTATCCAGGCCGACGCACGGGCGGGCCAGTACGATCTCGCGGCCGGACTGCCGCTGCGGCGGATCGAGGGGCAAGACGCTCGGCATCGTCGGCCTCGGGCAGATCGGCCGGCTGCTGGCCGCAAAAGGCGCGCGGCCATCGGGCATCAAGTGATCGGCGACCAGCCGTTCGGGCATCACGCCGATCGCCGGCGTGCAGCAGGTTGCGCGCTGGACGACTGCTCGCGACGAGCGATTACGTGTCGCTGCATGTGCCGCTCAACGCCGAGACGCGGCAGCTGATCGATGCGCCAGGCGCTCGCCAAAATGAAGCCGACGGCGTTTCTCATCAACACGTCGCGGGGCGGCCTGGTCGACCCCGCGGCGCTCGCTGAGGCCCTCGCCGGCGGACCGCCTCGCCGGGGCGGCCCTCGACGTCCAGGAGCCCGAGCCGCCAGACCTGGCCAGCCGCCCTACACCGATCCTCGCGTGCTCGTGACGCCCCATGTGGCGTTCTATCAGCGAGGAATCGGTGGCCGAGCTGCGGCGTCGGGCGGCCCATCAGGTCGGCACGCGGCTCGCGGGCGGAGTGCCCGAAAACGTGGTCAATCCGGCCGTTCTTGACGCCTGATTGCCCGCCGCGGGCGGACCCGATTATTTTACATTCCGCGCGACCCGCACAACCGGCACGACCTGGTCGCGCAACTTTTGACCGACGCGCTGCACTCGGCCTATATACCGTTGGAGAAAAATACGCGAGAAGCGGCTGGTCGGGTTGTGTGCGCCGCCGCGCACAGGCGTCCGAACTGCACTCGCGCTGCCGGTGCCATTCTGGCAGTAGAGTTGAATTGAGTTGGGCATGGAAGACAATGACGCAAACACCCTCGACCACCACACCGCCAGCCGCGCGGACTGCGCAAGCACTGCGCGAGCTGCACGACCGCGCCGCAACGCGCTCGCGGCCCAGCGCGAGCGGATGGGCCAGCTCGAAGCCCAGCTCACCCACCAGCTCGACACGATCGCCGACACGCTCTCCGAGCCAGATCGCCGCCCACGCCGGATCGGCCGACGACGCCGCAGCAGTCGATGGAAGAAGTCGAACGGCTGCGGGCCGAGCTCGAACGCACCCGCGTAGAATGGAACACGGAACGCGATGCCTGGCAGGCCGAGCGCGTCGCAGCTGCTGGCGGCCGACAACGACCGGCTGCAGACGATGGAGGAGCGCAGCCGCGAGCTGGAGTCGCGCCAGGTCAACGCTCGACGAACGGGCCACCGAGCTCAATCACCAGGACCGCGAGCTGCGGCAGCGGCAGGAGTTGCTGGATTCGTACGCCGGCACAATGCGCCGAACAACAGTCTCAGGTCACGGCGACCGAGAGCGCGCTCGACAAGCAAGCTCCGATCTCGCCGCGCGCGAGGCGGAACTCGAACGGATGCGGGCCGAATTGGATCAAGCACGCGCGGACCACGCCGCACACGACGCCACGTTCCAAGATCAACAGGCAACACTCGCCGCGGAACGAGCGGCAATCGCCGCGGAGCAGGAAGCGATCGCGGCCGAACGAAGTTCGGCCGGCGACGCGAGGCACTGGCGTCGGAGCACGTCGTTCACCGCCGAACGCGCGTCGTTCCAACTCGAACGCGTGGCGTTCGAGGCCGAACGGGATGCCTTCAACGAACAAGTGAACGCCCACTCGTCTTTGCATCAGGACGGTCGGCGCCGCGGATCAAACTGACTTCGAACAACAGTTCCAAGCCGAACGCACCGCCTGGGAACGCGAACGAGCCAGTGTCGAAGAACAGCGGCGGCTGCTGGCCAAGGAGCGCGACGATCTGGCGACGGCGAATCGAGGCCGCGCGGGCGAATTGGCGGTCGCCCGCGAGACGTCGGGCGCCGCGGTCGAACGCGACGAGTTGCAACAGAAGTTCAACCTGGCGCTCGAGGACGTCCAGCGCCTCGCACGCGGCGTCGCCGAGCTGGAGCAGGACCTCGCCAGCCGGCCGGCCGAGAGTGAAACGCGACTCGTCTGGAACTGGTACATTTGCAGGCCGAACGCGACGCGCTGGCCGAGCGGATTCGCGAGCTGGAGACAACAATGCCGCGCGAGCGGCGAGTGGCAACCTCGGCACGATCGAATCGGAATTGCAGCGGCGATTCGAGCTGGCGGTCGAAGACGTCCGCGACCTCAAGAAGCGGAACGCCGAGCTGGAGACGGAAGTTGGAGCGGCCGCCAAGGTCGCGCGGCGGAGCCGGCGATCCGTCGGTCGGCGGCAGCAGTTGGGAAGCGATGAAAAAGAAGATGCTCGCCAACCTCGAAGACGAGGGCGGACGACGTCGACGACGACGCGCCAGGAAGAACGCGAAAGATTCAGAACACGATCCGCACCACCGACGAGCCCTGGCGCGCAAAGGACAAGGAAATCGCCGAACTCAAATACGCAGCTCACCGAGGGCACGACGGCCATGGCCGACGCCGAAGATCGATGCGCGAGCTGGTCGACGCCGACGAGGTGATCGCCGAGCACCGCGCGCGGATCGCCCAGCTCGAACAGGAGATGCAGCGAAAGCTGCGAACCGCGGAGCTGGAACTCTCGGTCGAACGGGCAAAGATCACCCGCGAGACGGCGCACCTGGCCGATCTCAAGGCCGAGATCGAATCGCAGCGCGCAAGCGGCGACGTTGCCAGTACACGGCCCGCGCGGCGCAGCACAGCATCCGAAACGGCGGTGGCTGTCGAAGCTGGGGCTGAGCGGCGAAGAAGAAGGCTGAAGTAACTCGCAAAGCCGCACGACATTGTCGGATGCCAGACCGAGACATTGCGCAGTCGTCTACTTCACCGCTTCGCCGGCGATGTGGTAGATCGCCAGGTGCGGCCGTCGGGGCCTGAATTTCGCTGGATGTCGAACGTGCCGGTCACCGCCACGGGGCGGATCGTGTACTCGGCCGTCTCGCCCTGTCCATTTCGACGAGGATGCAATCGAACAGCGCGGCGCCCGGGCCGAAGCAGCATTCCTGATTGTCGCGGACCAGCACGAACTGCTTGATGCCGCGCTTCTGGGCGTGGGCAGGATGAAGCCGCGGATGCGGATCGGCTGGCCGTCGAGAGCGTCGATCGACTCGGGGAGCATCTCGCGGCGGAACGGCTCGCCGACCGCGATGTCGAACCGCAGGTCGTCGAATGTCTTGTCGAACTCGCGGTCGCCGGCCGCTGTGAGGACCTTGGTCTTCGCGCCGGGGAGCAACTTTGGCTTGGGGGCGCGGCTTGGTCGACGACCGTCTTCGTCGACGGCGCCGGCTCGGCCGGTGCACGCAGAATCGCAGCCGCACGACGCAGACCGCCGAGCGAACGAGAGACAAGCAGCAGCGGCGGGGTTCGCATGTTTCAGCATGGGCTCTGCGGCCCCAGCCACTCACTGCACGGCGTAGTCGGCCTTCAGCGAGAAAACGGGTAACCCGGACCGAGCCCAGGTTCTCTTCGTTGATCTCGAGGATGCCGCCCATCCGCAGGATTTTGAGCGTGTCTTCCACGCGGTGGTAGCTGGTGATCTGGACCGCCATCTGGTCGAAGTAGTTGACCTTCGACAAATCGCCGAAGCAGCACTGGTTATTGTCGCGGACCAAGAGGAATCGATCGATACCAGTTCGCACGGGCGCCGAGCCGGGCCGGATGTAGCCCTTGATGAAGACCCGCTTGCCGGCCGAGCGCCGGACCTCCGGCGGCACGGCCGATGCCGGCGCGTTCGTTGTGCTCGGTGGGTCGAAGCGATTCGAAGGAGATCCGCTCGTAGCCGTCGGGCACCTCGGTTACGATAGACATAATAGCCGTAGCCCACGCCGGTGACCAGAAAGAACGTGGAGAGCGCGAGGCCCGCGACGGCCAGCGGCATTTGCCGGTGTACTGATCGCTCTCGCGGCGAATTTTTTCGAAGCGACCGCAGCGAACGAACATGCCCAGGATCGGAATCGGCGCGACCAGGATCCAGGCACTTCAATGCAAGTGGTCGAGCCGAGAGATCAGCGTGAAGACAGACGCCGAGCACGAATGCCGAAATTGCACCGGTGTGCAGCGCGCGGTAATGGATCGTTTCGTCGACGTTGGAGTCGGTGTATTGGTCGAGGGTGGTGGAGGACATAGTGAAGAGGTCGGAGATCAGAGGTCGGTCAGAAAGTCAGGTGAGTTACTACATGGCGCCCCAGCGGAGGATTAGCCAGTAGATGGCCATCAGCAAGGCGGCGGCGAGTGGGACGGCGATCACCAGCGGGCGGCTGTAAGTCGTCGGCGCAGGCCCGTCGGTACCTCATCGATCGGTATCTACAGAGCCGTCTGCTTCGGCGTCGCTTCCTCGTCAGCTGTCGGCTTGGTTCATCTTCGAGATTCCGGCCGTCGATCGACTCGGCGTAGCCCCGGGCGCAGGGATGCCGCTGGCGTCGGGTTTTCGGTGGCGAGATCGGCGGCGCTGGCCTGAAAGCCGGTCGCTTCACGCGGCGGATCGGTCCGAGTCGTCCGTCGGTCTTAGCGTCGGTGCCGGTCGCTGCGCACCGGTGGCGAGTTCGGTGCCCCGGGCGCGGGCCAGGAAGCCGAAAGCCATCAGGCTGCGGGCCTTCTTGACGCCTTCAGGGTCGAGTTGCTCCAGATCCGCGAGGGCCGCTTTGGCGCGTTTACCGACGTCACCCGGCTGTTCGCTGGCGACGGTGAGATAGGTCACCACCGGCGGGCGGATGTAGCTCTTGTCGTCGCCCTGCTTGTACATCTCGGTGAGCCTGTCCAGCACCGACCAATCTTCCCAGCGCGCGAGATCGGGAATCACCTGGTCGGCGAACTCCGGGTTGTCCAGGAGCAACCGCATCGATGCGAGCAGCCGTTCTTTGGGCACACGTGGCCCTCTTCGCCGTGAAATCGCAGGGCCATGATCGTCATGTAGGCGTGCGTGTACTCGACCTTGGGATTCTTGAGGAACCGCTCGTCGATCAGGTCGAGGCCATCGGGGCCGCGGAGCACGAGGTAGCAGGCGACGGTCGGCATCGAGGCCGAGCTTCTTCTGCCGCTCTTCGAGGTCGACCATCTCGGTCCACATGTCGAGGGCGAAGGGTCCCTGAGCGCGTTGCCGATGGCGACCATTTGTTCAAGGACCGGTTTCTTTGCCGAGTAGTCGGACGATCATCGATTCGAGCATCGGCAAATCGGCCTCGCTTCCGCAGACGCCGAAGTAAAGCTTGGAGATGTAATGGATTCAAGACCTGATCGGAGGGCCGCAAGAAAAATGAGATGTCCACATCGTTTTTAAAACACGTTTATGAGAATGAGAAAAAGTTACAGATATCAACCAACCTTATACAGGATCATTTTATTGGTCGCATGTGTACTGCTGGTCCTGGTATACAACAGTACAAAAGCTTAAGTAAACAGTAAGATATTACCAGTTAAATAAGTGCAATGATATAAGACAGAAGACGAAATGCCGGAGCACGTATACATTAACGTGAAAGTCCTCTGAAACCACAAACTTTGATTTTCGTTACTATGGTTGCCTTGATTTGATTAATGCCAAAAGTTGATGAAGTAAATAAAGTTAATAAGGTACAAACCATGTAAATCTTCTACCTTTCAACTTAGTATGATTCATTTTATCTCAATTCTTGTTTCAAATATTTTGCCGTAAATCCTTTTTTACATTCACCATTGCTTCCGGTGTTCCTTCAAATAATATTTTCCCGCACCACCTTCAGGGCCTATCGATAATATGATCCCCAATTTTGATCATGTCCAGATTATGCTCAATTACCAATACTGTATTTCCCCTGTCAACCAATTTATTTAATACATCCAGTAAATGCTGAATGTCCTGGAAATGCAAGCCCGTTGTAGGTTCATCCAGTATATAAAATGTTTTTCCTGTATCTCTTTTGCCAAGTTCTGTTGCAAGTTTTACACGTTGTGCTTCACCACCACTTAATGTAACAGCACTTTGGCCAAGTGTAATATATCCAAGCCCACTTCCTGTAATACTTTTATTTTCCTGTAAATATAAGGAACATTAAAAAATTCCACTGCTTCATCTACCGTCATGTTCAACACATCGCTGATCGATTTTCCTTTATACCTTATTTCAAGTGTTTCCCTGTTGTATCTTTTTCCATTGCATTTTTCACAATGCACATATACATCAGGTAAAAAATTCATTTCTATCACTCTCATACCGCCCCTTCGCAAACATCACACCTGCCACTTTTTACATTGAATGAAAAACGCCTGCAGTATATCCACGGATCTTTGCTTCAGGTACAGAAGCAAACAATGTTCTGATGTCGGTAAAAAAACCACAATAGGTTGCAGGATTACTTCGTGGTGTTCTGCCGATCGGGCTTTGATCGATTTCAATTACTTTATCAATATTCTCCAGTCCCTGATAGTTTTATAAGGCAATGGTTCCGTTTTTGAATTGTAGCAATGCTTGCTTAATAAGGATAAAATGTTTCATTGATCAAGTGTTGATTTTCCGCTTCCGCTTACACCAGTTACCATATCAATTTCCCAAATGGAAATTTCACTGAACATTTTTCAGGTTATTTCCTGTTGCACCTTTCAGCTCGATAAACTTTCCATTGCCTTTCTTCTTTCCTTCGGAATTGCAATTATTTTTTCCCATTGAGATATTTTGCTGTTTCAGAATTTGATTTTAAAACTTCTGCAGGTGTTCCTTTTGCTACAATCCTCCGCCATGTGTACCGGCTTTAGGGCCAATATCTACCAGGTGATCAGCTGCCAGCATAATATCCTTATCATGTTCCACCACTAATACACTATTGCCAATATTACGAAGATTTTGCAATGCAATTATCAATCGCTGATTATCTCGCTGGTGTAAACCAATACTTGGCTCATCCAGTATATAAGTGATACCCTGTAGTTGTGAGCCTATCTGTGTTGCCAGCCTGATACGCTGGTATTCGCCCCCACTAAGGCTTTTAGAAGGACGATATAAGCGTAGATAAGTTAATCCAACATCCAATAAAAATTGAAACGCTCCCTGATCTCTTTTAAAACATCTTTTGCGATAGTATTTTGTTTTTTGCTTAATCTCTCTTCAATACCTTTAAACCATGCGCCAGTTTATCAAGATTCATTGCACTTAATTCCGCAATATTTTTTTCATCGATCTTAAACCAAAGCTTTCTTTTCTCAACCTTGTACCATTACAGGTTTCACATATCTTTAGTTGCATAAATTTTTCTGCCCATTCCCTTATTGTCACTGGTACTGTAGCCGAAAACCATCTTTTTACCATATTTACTACTCCTTCATATTCTGTTTTATAATAGCCGGTTTCTCCATGGTATTCTCCTCATATCCACGTCATCTGTCATACTGCTCATCCATTTCTTCCTTTCCATATAACAATACATTCAATGCTTTTTGAGACAGATCTTTTATTGGTTTGTCTAAATTGATCTTATATTTTTTAGATATCTGTTGCACCTGTTGAAAAACATATGCCTCCCGTTCCTCACCAAGTGGGGCAATAGCTCCTTCATTATACTTATTTTTTGTCGGGATTATCGCATCCATATTTACCTGGTAAACAGTTCCCAACCCTTTGCAAGTTGGACATGCACCATAAGGAGAATTAAATGAAAATGCATTGGGTGAAGGTTCTTCATAACTGATGCCCGTATCCATACACATCAGTTGTTTGCTGTATTGCGCAATTTTATTATCATCATTGATAAAAGAATATAAGGTCTTTTCCCATTTGCAAAGTTTTCTGAACACTCTGGCTCAGCCTCAGTTTCATATCATCGGTAACCTGCAACCTGTCTACCACTACTTCTATATCATGGATCTTATACCGGTCAACCTGCATTCTTGCAGTAAGGTCCATCACCTCTCCATCTACCCTCACTTTTAAAAATCCTTTTTTGCGGATATCTTCAAACAACTCGCGGTAATGCCCTTTCTGCCACGGACCAATGGCGCAAGCAAACTTATCTTTTTGTTCTTATATTTTTAAAATGTCCGAACGATCTCTTCTTCGCTGAACTTCACCATTTTTTTACCTGTGTTGTAACTATAGGCTTCTCCCATCCTTGCATATAACAGGCGTAGAAAATCATAGATCTCGGTAATGGTGCCTACAGTACTTCGTGGATTTTTATTGGTAGTTTTTTGTTCAATGGAAATTACAGGCGAAAGGCCTGTGATCTTATCAACATCCGGCCGTTCCATATCACCCACGAACTGCCTGGCATAAGCAGAAAAGCTTTCCATATACCGGCGCTGCCCTTCGTTGTAAATAGTATCAAATGCAAGCGAAGATTTTCCGCTGCCACTCACACCTGTAAAAACAACCAGTTTATTTTTTGGAATTTTGATATCAATGTTCTTAAGGTTGTGCTCCCTGGCACCAAACACTTCTATAAATTCTCCTGTCTTTTGAAATGGAAATCTGTTCCTTTTTTTTAGCCATTTTATTACTCCTTCTACAAAGATACAAACAAATTGAGGCCGGAATATTTCAAAAAAGCATGCACAAATCATATAGCTGCGTTATTCTGTAGAGAATATTCCTCACCAGGAATTATTCACTTTCCAAAAACATATGAATCAGACACTGGCTTAATTGTTGGCACTTTTTGCATATAACTTATGAATTGATTGTTAACCGTTAAAAATAATAATATGATCACTACAAATGAAAAGTTGACAGAAGTATTGAATGACCTGGTTCAAATTAATAATGACCGTATAACCGGTTACGAAAAAGCTTCTAAAGAAACTGAGAAGGTTGATGTAGATCTGAGGGCCATATTTAGCAGGATGGCCGATGATAGCAGGAAATACAAATCAGATTTGTCAGAAGAAATTTTACGTATCGGGGGGGAACCGGCAACAGGCACTACTGCACTTGGAAAAATATACCGTGTGTGGATGGATGTTAAGGCAAGTTTTTCCGGAAACGACAGGCAGGCCATTCTTGAATCATGCGAATTTGGGGAAGATGCTGCTCAAAAAGCGTATAAAGATGCGCTTGCATCAGATGCAGAAATGGATGCCGATACGCGGCAATTGATAACTTCGCAACAAGCTTCTCTAAAAACCTCACATGACGTTATTTAAAAAATTCCGCGATGCCCATAAAGCATTAAATAAAAATTAGTTGGTAGATGAATAAATGCAATGGCCGGAGAAAATACTCCGGCCATTTTTATATCTAAACCTAATAAGTTGCAATAAAAAAAGCACCAAGTCTGTTTCATTTACTCATCAATTTCTTGACTTTGTAACACTTAACCAACCCGATGCTTTTGTGATGGGCTTTCAACTTTTTCAAGTATGAATGCTTCTCGTTTGTTCTATAAATTTAGTCATTCATTCAACTATTTTCCAAATATTCTACTATCTTGTTCTGCACCTGTTTTGCACAATATTACGCACATAGGAATTATATAAATATGCATCGGTATTTCATTGTAAACAAACCATACGATATGGTTTCGCAGTTTGTTAGTCCACACCAGGTAAAATTATTCGGTAGTCTTTGATTTTAATTTTCCCGAGCACACGCATGCAATTGGGAGATTAGACATTAATTCAGAAGGATTGCTATTATTAACAACGAATAAAAATGTAACACGATTATTGTTTCATGGTGAGGAATCACACAAAAGAATTTACCTCGTGCAGGTTAATAACAGGCTGAGCGAAGAAAACCTGCAGCGGCTACGGTCGGGCGTTATGATACGTATAACAGGAGATGAACATTACTTAACTCCTCCCTGTGAAGTAACAATTATAGATCAACCTGAAAAATTTTATTCCTTTCAAAAAATTGATTCAGAAAAATATGGACCGCATACATGGCTGCTCATTTCATTAAATGAAGGAAAGTTTCGGCAGGTAAGAAAAATGATGGCCGCTGTACGGCATCGTTGCAAAAGACTGATACGTGTTTCTATTGAAGATATTTTATTACAAAACCTGCTGCCGGGTGAAGTGAAGGAAATGGCTGAGAAGGATTTTTTTGAAAAACTGAGAATTAAAAAATGGTAAAAAAAGATGCCGGATATTAGATAGATCATTCTAAAATCCGGCATCAGGCTTCTGGCATCCAGCATTAATCTCCGCTGATAAACTTACTCAGCTCATCTTTGCTTGAATCAAATGAGAATACATTATTTACTTTAAAATAATTTTTTGGATCAGTTGAATACTTATAGGCATGTTTTGCAAATGCCAGTTTTGTGTCTTCGAAACTAAAAAGATTGCATAATGCAACAACCTGGTCGCTTGACAAACAATTTGAAGCAACAATACTTTTTGCGGTAGAAAGTTTTGTTTCTTCAAAAGCGGCATCGGCAACCGTTTTCTTAGCTGCAGAAAAATCAGTTTGTTTCATTGCCCAACGGCAGTCATTATCATTAGAATTACTATTATGATTACTGTTATGAGAACTTGAATGATTACTGTGACTTGAAGAACTACTGCTATGTGTGGTAGTAGTTGTGGTGCTGGTCATATCGGGGTCATTGATTGAAACATTCATGCTTATACCGGGAGCGTTCACAGATGCATCAACTGTATTGGAAGTGGCGGTGGTTTTAGTAGTCTGTGTTATTCCTCCTTTGCCACCCTTCTGCCCCCAACGGCGAACATATACACCCTCAGCTGCTACAAAATCAGGTTGCACTTCGATTGCAGAATAAGGATTCAATTTTACTTTTCCCTGCTTGTCTTTACGAATTCTGTAAGTAACATCCATCATCTTATTATCCGGATCAGATATCTGCAGGTTTTTTGAAATGGTTGCCATAGCTGAATCGGCAAAAATGATCTTTGCGCTGTAATAAGGTTGAGGAAGTTCTTCAACACGAATATTTGTCTGTGGTTTATCATTTTGCTTTTCACCGTTAAGAACCAGGTAGAATTTGTCTCCGTCTTCCGAAAATACTGTGAGGTTACCTGTTTTTTGTGCGTTCGAAAAAAGTGCGATTGAAATAAAAAAAGAAAGGAGTAGTAATAATTTTTTCATGTATAATTTTTTTCAGGAATAAATATAAACAATAATACTACTATATTTTATCAGTAAAGAAATGACTCCGGCTTTTTTAACAACATACTGTGAATAAGATGAAGCACTATCTGAGAATAAGAACTGTTCCTTTTGTTTGAACGGGTTTGCCTTGTAAAATATATTTCGCAGTCCATACAAAACTCTGTGTATCCTGTGCTTTTCCTTTAAAACTGCCATCCCATTTTTTAAATGGATCAGTTGAACTGAATACAACTTCTGCGTAACGATTATAAACCACAAGACTGTATTCTCTTAGGGAACCAATATCTCCCACAGGTCCGAATGCCGGATTTACCGCATCCGAATTGGGAGTAAATGCTGAAGGAAAAAAGACGCCTTTACAATCTACCGTCACATGGATATTTGCCGAGCCCGTGCATCCATAAATATCAGTTACCTGTACGCCGTAATCCCCGGTCTTTGTTACAGTGAATGTAGGGCCGGTTGAATTGTCCTGCCAAAGCCAGGAAGCAAATATTCCGGGATTTAGTATCAGCGTTTGCCCGGGCAGATAGTTGTGTCTTTTCCTAGAGAAATAATTATATTATATGTTACAGGTTGCACAGTTAAATTATTTATGGGCGGCACTGGACATCCATTTGCGTCTTGCACCCAAAGACCATAAACACCGGCAGGCAGGTTGCTTATTACAGGAGTGGATTGACTATTTGACCAATTGTATAAATAAGGTAACGTTCCCCCGCTGCATTTGCAGTAATCGTTCCATTGTCGTTACCACATTTTGCCGGAGTGACTACCGGATTAAGTGTCAATGATCTGGATTATTTAAAGTAACCGGTACCGACACACTACATGTATTCGTGGCTGTTACTGTTACTGTGTAAGTAGCAGGGCCGAGATTGCTGATTGCAGGTGTTGTTTGTACAGGATTGGTATCCCAGGTATAATTGTATGCGCCGGAAGGGTTTACATTTACAGTGATCGCACCGTTTTGATCTCCGTTGCATTTTATTGCATTTGTAATAACAGGGTTTACGTTTATTACATTTACTGTTTTTGGAGGGACAACTGCTGCAGGCCCCCAACCATAGTATACCAGTAAGCTCACATTATAAGTTCCGGGTGATGAAAAAGTATGCGATGGATTTTCACCAAAAGAAAAATTATCCTGCCCGGAAGCGGGATCACCAAAATCCCAACTCCAGCCCGTTTGACAGGAAAGAGATGTGTTGTTGAATTGTGCTGAATTATTTGCGCCACAGCTGTAAGAAAAATCACCTGTAATTGGTTGCAGCTTCGCCGATATGAATATCGTCTATAGCAACCCCATCATATGCATTGCATTCTGTTCCGGCACCAAAAAGAAATTTGAATTTTACATTGCTTTGGCCAATAAGCGCAGACAAATTATGTTTCGCATTCAACCACTGACCACTTCCATTTCCTCCCTGGCAGTTGCCCGAGCTGCTTTGTACATTACCTGACCATCCTTGCCTGTGTTGCAGTTTATTGATGTCATCATGATTAAACCAGTTCCCGATCCCCAGGCACGGATCATTGGAATTTGCTGAACCCAATGCAACCCAGTTTGATCCTCCGTCTAATGAATATTCCAAAGCGGCGCCATCAAAATGAAATTCCGATTCCCAAAATATCTTCAAAGAAATTTCAGGGTAAGAAAGTGAAGAGAGATCAAAACAAGGACTTACCAACTCTGAAATACCAGATGCATAAGGATTGCCGGTCAATCCACCTCCCACCCAACATCTCGTTCCTGAGGCTGCACCTGTAATTTCTACCTTTCCAACTGGTGCTCCCCATTCCCAGTGAGCAGAAGAACTGGGCGACCAGTTTCCATTGCTGGTTTCAAAACCTTCGTTGTATGGGAATGCATTAACAGGCGTAGTGCATTGTGCATGTGCTGCTTGTTGTAAAACAAAGCTTGTGAATAAGATCAATATAAAAGTGTTCCCGGTTATGCGCATGCATTGCCTTTTTATGGCAAGCGGCAAATTTACAACGAATAATCTATTTTGATAGTTTAATAAGAGACAAAACTTATAGAAGTAAAAGCGTCCCATACTTTAAACACGAATTGCAGGCACGAATTCCACGAATTGTCCTTAAAAGCATTTTTTAATTCGTGAATTCGTGTTTTTTATTTATCCTCCACTAATAAATTTACTGAGTTCTTTCTTACTTGTTTCAAGGCCTAGTGCCTTATTTACCTCAGAATAATTTTTTCTGTCAATGGTATACCTGTAAGCATATTTTGCAAATGCAAGTTTTGATTTTTCTGATTTAAAGAGATTACAAAATTCCATCACCTGGCTGGCCAGTAAACAATTGGAAGCAATAATTTCCTGTGCCGTGCTTAGTTTTGCATCGTCTTTTCCTGCGTCTTCAATAGTTTTTTTTGCTACCGCAAGATCGCCTTTACCCATCGGCCAGCCGTTGCATTTTTTATTCTCAGGGATGGATTTAGCAGTCTCTTCTGTTTTTCTTACCGATGTTGTTTTATCTGCTGATTTACCTGTTGTAACTGTCGTTGTATTTTTTACGGGTGGCGTTGTTTTTTGAGTGATTGATTTTACGGTAGTATGTGTTTTTGAATTAGCATCATCCTTTACCGTTACTTTTACATTTGAAATAGTTCCTTTAATTGGCGCACCGGTTTTTTTTGAGATCGCAACATCACCGGTACTTTCTGGTGCCGCGACAGGCGCAATAACGGGCGTTGTTTTTCCAAAATTATATACATACATGCCTGCAGGAGCTTTAAAATTTTCATTGATTGCAGTCATGGAATAAAAATTAAACCTTGGCTTGCCTGCTTTATCACGCCGGATTCTATAGGTAGCATCCATCAGGTTATCGTCCTCATCAGATACAAATACATTATTCTTATTGATCGGCCAGAAGTTTTTGTTTTCAAAAACAATTTTTACATTATAAAAAAGTGCCGGTACATTTTGTATACGAATATTTGACTGCGCAGTTTCGTTTTGCTTTACCCCATTGAGGAAAAGAAAAAACTTATCTCCGTTTTGTGAAAAAATATTCAGGCTGCCCAATGTAACTTGTGCTGATACCGGAGCCGGCACATCAATCTTCTCTGCAACCAACATGGTTTCAGAAACGGATGGTTGTCCGAATTTAAACACGTAGATCCCTTCTGTAGGAACAAAATTGGGTTGTGCTGTGAGCATGGAATGAAAAACCAGCTTTGCTTTACCCGGCTTTTCACGACGGATCCTGTAGTAAGTATCATGCATGATATCCTCCCCATCGGATACATACAAATTACTTTTTAAAACAGGAGCAATCTCAGCGTTTGCAAAAACAATTTTTGCCGAATAATAAAGATCAGGAACGGCGGTTATGCGAATATTTGAACGGGCGACATCATTTTGCTTCTTACCATCAAGAAAAAGGTAAAAATCATCCCCATTCTCTGAGGCTATATTCAGACTGCCGAGAGATTGTGCGAAAATTGAAGAGGGTAAACCCAGGAAAAGCAGGAAAAAAAGTTTTTTCAACAGGTCATTTTTTATCTCGGCAAAGATAATAAAACAGGAAACAGGTTTTCGGTCATATCCACACTGTTGGATAGTTTGTGATTAATTAATAGCGTTTGGGATACGGCGGGCCAGGGGATCTGGTGCAGGAACGTTTAGAGATGTCAACCGGTTGACATCTCTAATTTGATCGAAAAAAAATAGCTTTGCTACTCCCTTAAAATGAACCAAAAACGACGTAAAAAACTTATTTTACAGGCAACAGATCAGGATTTAAAGGCATCTTGCTTTATATGTAATCCGTGTCCTATTTAATTTTAAAAAAATGACCATGAAATTTTTAAGACTGCTACCATCCCTTTTTCTTGTTTTTACATTATTTGCTATCAATTCCTGCCAGCGTGATATTGACCTGTATGTTCCTGACAATAACAATATTGGCCAGATCTTAAATCCAAGCCCGGTGCAGGCAACTGTAAATGGAAAAGTGGTCGACGAAAACAACCAGGATGTAGTGGGAGCGACAGTAAGATCCGGTGCTTTTATGACAGTTACTGATAGCAGGGGTCTATTCAGGTTTGACAATATTACCATGGACAAGTACGCATCTGTAGTAACTGTTGAACTCAATGGTTATTTTAAAGGAATCCGCACTTTTTCTGCTACTGAAGGTTCATCCAATTTTGTAAAGATCAAGCTTATACCAAAAACTTTGATCGGTACCATCAACGCTAGTGCGGGTGGCACTGTTACACTTCCTAACAATTCGATAGTTACCCTTATGGCCAATAGCGTTGCGGTAAAAGCTACCGGGCTGGCTTATACAGGGCTGATTAATGTTTATGCCGCTAATATTGATCCTACTCTTTCAGATATTCCCGAAACAGTACCGGGCAGTTTTCAGGCTATTGATGCCAGCAATTTCAGGGTATTATTGAAATCTTATGGAATGATTGCAGTACAGCTGGAGGGTCAGTCAGGAGAATTATTACAGATCGCCCCGGATAAAACTGCAAAATTGCGTTTTACCATTCCCGCTTCTTTAGCCAACGATGCTCCATCCACCATTCCTCTTTGGTCTTTAGACGAAACAGATGGTTTATGGAAAGAGGAAGGACAAGCGGCTAAAACTGCCGGCTATTATGAGGGTGATGTAGCGCATTTTTCTTTCTGGAATTGTGATGCCGGCAATAACACGGTTTATCTTGAGATGACCGTTGTTACTTCAAATGGGCCTTTACCCGCAACACTTGTAAGAATAACAAAAACGAGCGACAATTCAGCCGCATACGGATATACAGATTCAACAGGTCATGTAGGTGGATTGGTGTTCAGTAATGAACCAATGTTGCTGGAAATAATGAGTAGCTGCAGTGATATAGTATATTCTCAAAATATCGGTCCATTCACCCAGAATACAAACCTGGGTACGATCACGGTTCCTATTCCAGGGCAATACATACTGGATATTTCAGGTACTGCAGTTGATTGCAATGCCACGCCGGTTTTGAATGGATTTGTGATGATATATGCAGGAGGTTTTAGTATTAATGCCCCAATTATAAATGGAAGTTTTTCTACTACTTTAACCAGGTGCAGCAACGCACCTGCTACCGTGGAAATTGTTGCAATCGACATTGCAACAATGCAGCAAAGCACTACATGGACCGGAACGGCTCCGGCTTCAGGAACCCTGAATACAGGAACCCTGACCGCATGCGGTATATCAGCATTGCAATACATTACGTACAGTATTAACGCAATGAATTATGCATATTACGCGCCGCCGGATACGCTTCAACAATATGTACAGGGTCTTTCTTCCATGTTCTCCGGGTCAGACAATAGTCAAAACTATGTCAGCTTTACCATGGATTATACCAATGTAGGTCTTGATTCAAGCCAGTTACTACAAAGTTTTTATGCTACACAGCTTGGAGGCAGCACCAGTTATACCATGCCGACTCCAATCTATGTACATATTACAGAATTCGGGAACGTTGGCGAATATATCAGTGGAAGTTTTTCAGGCGACCTGGTTTCAATTGCTCCACCCAGTACTTTTGCCATAACCTGTGATTTCAGAATAAAACGAACACAATAAATAATAAATAGAACATAAGCAATCAAACCGTCGTAATGACGGTTTTTTTATGCCTGGAGTTTCCAGGGCTGGTTTCATGCAAGGCTCGCAAAGGAGCAAAGGCGCAAAGTTTTTACTTGAAACTTATACAAAAGTTGCAGAATTGTATTAAAGAAATATTTTACTGCAAAAGAAACCCGTTAAAGATGCATTCGCTTTGCGCCTTTGCTTCTCTGCGCACTTTGTGTGAAATAATATTCACAACAAAAAAACCCCGCATATGCGAGGCTATAATTTTATTTTGATGCTTTTATTAAAGATTATCCACCACAGCCTCTACCGCCGTCTGAACTGCATCCGGCAGATTGGAAAGTAAGTTGTAACCGGTAGCAATTTCAATTTCATCAACAGAAACACGGAAGGTCTTCCAGCTGGTGCTGATACCAACATCATTCCTGTTTGGCATTATCACCGCTATTACCCTTGTATTATTATCTATTCTTGAAAGGTCGCTACTACCATTTGGAAGTACCACCGCAATTTTCCATAGATAAGCAGGAACATTTATTCTTGAATCGTCGATCGAGTTGGCGGCACCGTTATTACCAATGCCCCCGGTACCATAAGACCCGCAAATGATATATACTTCTTTTCCCTGCTGTGTCACAAGACGGTTACAGGAATCCTCGAATTTTGCCCATGGTCCCTGGTTAACATTGGGTGCCTGGGGAACAATATTTGTCATTAAGAAAGTTGAAGAGTTAGCAGGCACGGTGGTAGTGCGGTCATTTGATGGACATTCATGCCCGCGATCAAAACCAGTACCGCTATAACTTGCATCGGAAACATGGTACCATGCATCCGGTAAGGATGGATCTTCCCTGAAATCATCCTGGCGTGGCGTAGTTCCAAGCTCTGCTGTACTCAGGTGCCAGCTCACCCAGTTGGCCCTGCTGATATCCTTGCTATACGATAAAGAATAAAAAGTTTTATCCATGTAATAGTTATTGATATCAAGCACGGATGGCGTTGCATCACTTGGATTTCCTAATAACATACTATTATCGTCTGCAAAATTCGGTACCAATGGTCCTGATGTAAGTATAAAATCTATATCATCAATATTTACCCTTCCGGTAGCAGAAGTTTTGCGGATAGAAAAACGCACTTTGCTTACTGCACTTACAACAATTGTATCGCTTTGAAGCGTTGTGCCGGAAGTAACAACATCATTTCCTGCCTGTGAATAAGTAAGTCCATTATTATATGAGACCCATAATTGCCAGGTAGCCGGCCCATCTGTTCCATAAATGCCGCTTGAAACAGCCACCCTGTAAACACCTCCTACAACATCAAAGTTCATACTGATCCTGCCCTGCCCATCTATACGGGTGCTCTTAAGGCCATTCTTCCTGTCATCGGCAGTGGCCCCGATTGCGGCATTTTTAAAACTCCATTTGCCTGTTGAAAGTGTTATAGTAGAATCATTATAGCTATCCTTCACGCCAGCTTCAAAAGTTTCCTTTGCAGGAGATGAAATGGGATTTGACGTGGTATCGGCTGCTGTTGCACTAACCGGGCTTGGTTCAGTATCGGCTTTTTTGCAACTGGCAAAAATCGTTGCAGCTGTAATAATATACAGGGCTAATCGGCTGTTCTTCATCATTCGTTTTGAGGAATAAAAGTTATAAAATAAAACTGCTTTTTTTAAAGCGTTTTTGTAAGGTAAATTAAGCCGGCAAGATAGCTAAATAAAGCCAGTTTTTGGTAAGCTTAACCATTTCTTTATTCAGAAATATTGAATATGCGGATCACTTTTACAAAGCGGGCAATAAAGTATTCACTCATGCCCGAGATCATTACACCCCTGCCGCCGCCTGATGCTGAATGAATAAATGTTATTTTCTTATGACTGTTCGCTGTAATGATGCCCATATGGCCAACGGTACCACTGCCCGCGTCGCTACCGGTGAATAAAATAATATCGCCCCGCCTGGATGCTCTCACGGAGACTTCTGTACCTGCATTTGTAAAATCGGAGGAAGTTCGGGGAACGCTTATTTTAAAGTGATTAAAAACATAACTGATAAACCCCGAACAATCGAACCCTTTTTTTATATCAGTCGATCCATATTTATATGGTACACCCTGTAATGATTCTGCAAAAGTTACCAGTTCGTCTGCATCAATATTTTTTGTATCGATCTTTTTTGCCGGGACCTTGTGTTTAATAATAACCCTGCTTTTGATTTCCGAATCATTTGTTGATGAAACAGATCTTTTGGAACTGCTGCAGCTTTGGAGGAATCCAAAAAAGAAAACAGCAACTATAATATAAAAGGATCTCATTAAGTAAAATTAAAAAGAACACGAATTTCACGAATTAAAACTTGTCGCTAAAATAGTTCGCTAATTCGTGAAATTCGTGTTTTAAAATTCGTGTCTTATAACCTTTCAATTCCTGCAATCTCTACCTTGTCATCAAACCTATCTCCATGACTATTTAAGTTCTGTATCTTTCTTACCACATCCATTCCTTTAAAAACTTTTCCGAAAACCGCAAACCCTTGTCCATCACTGGTTCCACGCCTTCCTGCGTCAAGGGCAGACTGATCGCCGATACAAATGAAAAATTCTGTTGTAGCGGTGCCTGCACCCGTACTTGCAAATGAAACCATACCATCTGTATGTGACAACCCTGTTTGTAAAGTAGATTCATGAACGATCGGTTTTATTTTTCCGATCTTACCACTGGCCGATTGATAAATACCAGCCTGTATAATTCCGGTGTTAAAATCTGTAGGCATGTCGTCTGCTTTTAATACCCGGTAAAAAGAACTTTTCCTGTAAATACCGTCATCTATATAAGATAAAAATGCAGCTACTGTTTTTGGAGCTTTATCCGGAAACAATTCTATTTCAATATTTCCATACCCGCTATCAATTACAACATGCGGATTCTTGTAATGCGGATTGCTGCACGAAACAAGCACCATTACTATAAATATGCAGACAATCTTAATCATAAAAGCAAATTACGTTAATAAATTTTACCAATCTCTCATGAAAAACCACCATTTGATCATTCACTTGTAAAACATCTTATGGCGAAATATATTTTTGAGAATAAACAAATAATAAAATTGATCATGAAAACAACATTCTTGTTTTTAACACAACTATTTATTTTATTCCAGGTCAATGCGCAAAGTGTAGGTATCAATACGAACAATCCTGATCCAAGTGCAGCAATGGATATTAACAGTAATGATCATGGCTTACTTATTCCAAGAATAAACCTGCAATCATTAAATGATGTTGCAACCGTTGTATCGCCAGCTACGGGTTTGTTATTGTACAATATGAATGCAGCTATTCCCGGTGGTAAAGGTTTTTATTTCAATAATGGAACAGCTGCAGCAGCATCATGGAAGAAAATGATCAGTTGCGTGGAAACAGCTGTAACTTTTGCTTCAAGGGGTAGTGCCACCGTGGTACAACCAAATACAAATTATGTTCCGTCACAAACAGAAGACTTTGATATCTCGAATAATTTTATCCCGGTCGGTTCTATTTTATTTCCAAATACATTTATAGCCCCGGTAGATGGCGTTTATCATTTTGACGGATCAATTACCTGGACGATCTCAGGTGCTGTTCCTTTATATGTATATACAAAAATAAGAGTGAATGCTGTGAACAATATCAGCGTATACAATTATATCTCGGAAGATATTACCAGTCACGTAAGTCACAACATAAAATTAAATGCAGGAGATAAAGTAACACTTGGATGCAAACATTCAGGTAACGGTCCAATAAGTGTTTTCAGCAGTTACTTCTCCGGTAATCTTATCACCAGGTTATAAAACGACCATGAAAAAAATAATATCTTTTTTAGCAGCTTCATTTTTCTTATTGCAGACTCATGCACAAAGTATAGGTATCAATACCAGCGATCCTGATCCGAGTGCAATCCTTGATATCAGGGGTTATGGCAAAGGATTATTAATTCCACGGATATTTTTAACCTCTTCACATGACAGCACTACTATTATTCATCCTGCAACCAGCCTGCTTGTTTACAACACTGATGCATCCATGCCTTTTGGTAAAGGGTACTACTATAACAGTGGTACGGATACGCTGCCTGAATGGACTAGTTTAAAGCCGATAAAATTTACGCTGCCATATAAAGACACTATTACTTCAGGTATTGATGCATTTAGTATTTCCAATTTAGGAACGGGTAACGCATTGACCGTAAGAGGTAAAATAAAATTCTACGACACACAGGAGCCTAATGGAAGATTTTTAATGACGTCCTGGCCTGACGGGAATGTGAATTGGGTAGGTGGTCATACATTTTGTGCAACTAATATCGGGGCGAATAATCTTGCTGTATCACCTGATGTAGATACTAAAGTTCCTTTCTACACGGAGTTGTACGACGTTGGGAATAATTTTATCATCGGTGGCTCTGTTGTTCTTCCAAGTACTTTTGTCGCAACGGAAGGCGGGATCTATCATTTTGATGCATCCATCATGTGGGAGACTTTTACAAACAGTACCATTAATGTATATGGAGCTTTGGGTCTTTTTATAAATGGAAGTTTGTATTTCACTAACAGGCAGAATGCAGCATCAGCATCTTTCTCCAATTCAATAAGTACAGATATCATGTTAAGTGCAGGTGATAAAATAACATTGATGGCCTATCACAACAGCCCCACTGCTCAATATATTTCAAATGATAGTCGCACACATCGTTTTTCAGGCAGGTATGTTTCTACTTACTAGATCAATTAAGTCAGCTTCCTGTATTTCGTTCCGATATAATCAAGAAAATCAGGTTCAAATCCCTGCGCACGTATGATCGTTTGCATCTGTGCCCTGTGATGGATAGAATGATAATTCAACTGCCGTGCAATATCTGTTGGTGTTGCTGCAAACAAACCGCCATCAAAACCTATGAATGTAACTTCCTTTGACATTTCTTCTTCGGAATTCACATCAATAAACTGCAGCCATACAGCAATACTTTTATCCCATTGTTCTGCCAGTTCATCAATAGAATAAACCGGGTCCCACCAGCTCATGGATACTGCCTGTTCTTCCTGCTTAACTCTTGCCATCCATTTATACTGGCAATTTATAAGATGACTGAAGAATTTTATACATGCTGTTTCATCAGGCAACAATTTTATTTTTTCAAGTAATTTAATATTCGCCGCAGCATTCCAGGTAAAAGTGTTTAGAAGATATGTTTTCATTTCCATAGCTGAATATAACAACATTTCTAAAATAATTTTAGCCATAAATAGTAATTTTCTTACAAGCCTCTCCACAAATTTCTACAGCAGCCATTCCCGGTTATTGTGAATTTTATAGTAGCAGATTATATTATCGACAGATACTATCTACCTAACCAAAATTACTTTTATGTTGAAAACAACTAAAGCCATACTTCTTTTATTTAAGAAAGATATTAACACAAGGCTTTTGAAAATCTGGGTTAAAAGAAAACAGAGAGACCGCTACCTCAATCTTTGGCAAAGAAGGGAATTAATATTTACAGAGCGGCTGATGAAAAACCTGGAACAACAGCGCCGCCAAAGAAGTATATAGTTCCGTCAGGTTCCTAATATTTTAAGTACTGTTCCATACATTACTTCTGCACCAAGTGCAAGATCTTCGTACGAGGAATATTCCAGCGGGTTATGACTAATGCCATCTTTACAACGAACGAATATCATCCCATAGTCGCATACATACGAAAGCGTAAGTGCATCATGAAAAGGGCCGCTCATTAATTCAGGTGCGTCAAGCTTCAATGCCTTACATTCATCATGAATTATTTTCTTGATCCAGTCTGCACAATAGCGGGGCGCACTGTTGGTATCTTCAGAGATGCTGTATTCAAGTTTATGTTTTTTAGTAATGCTTTCAATTTTTTCCATCAATTGCTTTTCATAACGATGGCGCCTGTCGAGATCGATATCCCTGAAATCAATCGTAAATACAACTTCCTCTGCAATGATATTCCTGCTGGCAGGAAAAACATTCATGGTACCAACAGTACCTACAGTGGGATTACCCGGCACCTGTGTTGCGATTTCATTCAATGCTACCGTAATCTCTGCTGCACCCAATAGCGCATCCCTGCGCAAGGGCATCGGCACTGATCCGGCATGCCCTGCCATTCCCTTAAGCTTTACCGTTAGCCACAATGGCCCCGAGATGCCCGAAACTATCCCAATAGGTTTCCTACCTATATCGAGTACCGGGCCCTGTTCAATATGTAATTCCAGAAAACAGTAAATGCTGCCTGGTTTATATTCTGATTCTTTAAATTTCGTTGGATCGCATCCAAAGTCAATAAGTGCCTGCCTTCTTGTAATACCATCCTTATCCTTACGATCGAGTTCTCCTTCTTCCAGTTTTCCAAGTATGCCACGTGAACCAAACAATCCTTTATTAAAACGCCAGCCTTCTTCATCGGCAAATGAGATTACGTCAATGCTTCTTGCCGGTTTAATATTGTTATCGTATAAAGTCTTTACTACTTCAACAGCACACAATACGCCTGCAACGCCGTCGAACCGGCCACCATAGGGTTGTGAGTCGAGATGAGAACCCATCATTAACACGGGCAATGCAGGATCTGTTCCTTCCAGTCTCCCAATGAGATTTCCAAAATCATCGATACGTGTTGACATACCTGCTTCCTTCATCCATGATGCTGCCAGTTCAAACCCCTGCTTTTCCAATGCCGTTAAAGTGGGCCTGCAGGTGCCGGTTTCTCCTATTTTACCAATGAGTGACATTGCTTCAAAATGTTGTTGCAGCCGCGTTGCATTTATTTTCATGAAAATATTTTTCGTTGCTGCAATTTAATATATAGCATGCAATTTAAAAATTCAACTGTTTTTAAGTTATGCCGATTCACATTATTCATTTTTAAGAAAAAATGCATTGCCACTCATACAAAACAGCAACGCTTAATAATATTATTACACTAACTATGGAACAAATTTATTGGTATGCAAAAAATCTGCTTTATTGCTTTGATCTTCGTGCTGTCCTGCAAACAAAAAAATAATACACAGCATATTACGAACATGTTTCTCGGAACAGCTGCACATGTTCCTGTGAAAAAAAATGTCCAGCATGATTGTTTTGATCAGCTTGCATGGAAGTTCAACGCAGGTGCAGCAATTCGCTCAACGCCTGTTACAGATGACAGGAATATTTATATTGCTACTGAAAAAGGAGAATTCTTTTGCGTTGAGCAGGCTACTGGAAGCCTCTCCTGGAAATTCAATACATCCTATCCGATACATTCCTCTCCTGCAATACAAAATGGATTGGTTTTTTTCAGCGATGCAAAACAAACATTGTATGCCTTGAATACAAATTCCGGTACAGTAGCCTGGCAGACTTCTCTTGGAGAAAATAAACCTTATGACTGGAAATTTGATTTTCTCTGGTCTTCACCAACAATTTCCGGAGATACCATTTTTATCGGAAGCGGTGATGGGAACCTATATGCGATAAAATCTTTAACGGGAGAAGTATACTGGAAATTTGCTGCCACCACTCATATAAGATGTGCACCGGCTGTTTTTTACAACAAGGTATTTTTCGGGGATATGAACGGACATTTTTATGCAATCGATAACAAGACAGGAAAGGAAGTCTGGAAATATGAAACAAATGCTACCAGGTTCATCAATGATTCTTTTGGTTACGACAGGAAGGGAATCGTATCATCACCCGTTGTGATTGATCGTAAAGTGATCTTTGGTGCAAGGGATGGATTCATGTATAACCTCGATACAGAAACAAGAAAAGAAAACTGGGTGTTTGATTACAATATTACCTGGGTGATCAGTTCCGTTGCAACAGATGGTAATGCTGTTTTTTCAGGTACTTCAGATGGGAGGTTTGTAAATGCAATTGATCTGAAAACAGGAAAAGAGCTATGGCGAACAAATACAAATCTAGTCTGGTCTTCTCCTGTGCTCATCAATGATAAGCTATATGCCGGTGGATATGACGGGTATCTTTATTGTCTTGATAAAAAAACAGGAGCGAAATTCAACACAGCGCTTTATACAGGAGGAAGAATGCAAACATCACCTGTATTTTCCGGCGATCGTCTTTTTACTGGCTCTGATGACGGGTATATATATGCGCTTGAAAGTATAGGAGATTGTAGACGAGAACCTTCTTCATTTACCAGGTATGTATTTTATGACCGTGAAGCACCAAGATTGTATCATCGCAATGGAGCTGATATATTATTGAGAGCGAACCTGGTGAACAACGGATTTATACCTGTAGATATCAAAAGCATCGATTCAATACTAAAAAAAGATATTCCTGCAGACAGTAATGTGGTAATTGTTTTTGCATCCAATTATCTTCCTGCTTCTTCATTGCAGGATGGAAAGAATTGTACTTTCAGAAAATTCCTAAACAAAGGTGGCCGTGTTGTACTAACAGGATTAAATCCTGTTGTATACGATTTTGATCCAAAAACAAATAACCTGAATACCGATTTTTCTAAATTAAAATCATTCCTCGATATTGATTTTAAATACAATGATTCAAGAGCACATGGTGGAATGGTTTATTGTTCAGCTACAAAACAAGGTACCGACATAGGTTTACCCGCCTGGTGGATGGCCCCCTTCCCGGTATCTGCTGACCAGGTAGACGTAGTGCTCGGTGAAAATGTAAACAGGGATGCTTCTGCTTATGTAAAAAAATATACTCAAAAAACTAATTCCGGGCTGATACAAATATGGATCGATCCTGACTTTGCCCCGGCAGATATTAATTTTGTGAGAAAGGTTGCGCTGGCGAATTTTTAATTTAAGAAAGACCTCACAGGTTTTAAAACCTGCGAGGTCTTTCTTAAATTAGCTCATGCTAAGGATACAACATGGTTTAGCCGGCTTTTTTATCGGCGTATTTACAGCTTTCTTGTTGGGCCTTATTGAATTACGTATAGTTGACAGTAACCGTCATCCCTCCTTATTATTTTTTGTGATAAGCCTCACCGTCATTGTTTGTGGAATTACAGGTATGATAATAGGCCTGAGAATTGCCGAAAAGAAGAAAAATAAACATCGCTGACCGCAAATGCTGCAATGCTGGTTATACCTATCTTTGGCGACTATAAAAATTTCCGATGAAGAAACTCTACCCCTTTTTCCTGCTTGGTTTTATTTTCAACAATAGTGTTTTTGCGCAATTGCGTGAGGATGATCCTCAATGCCATGAAAAATGCAGTCATGTTTCAAACAGCTCACGCATGATGCAACCAGGATACTATCAATTTCCCTCAATGGATAAGTATGATGTAAAATACCTCAAGCTTGACCTGGATGTGGTTGCAGGAGATGGATTTATTTCCGGAACAGCGCTTACTGTTGCAAAAGTTTTACAGTCACTTGATTCATTCAACATTGAATTAAGAAATGCGTTGACGGTGGATTCTGTTTATATAAATGGTGTCAGAAAAAATTTCAGTCGCGGATCAGATCATATTTTTGTTCCTTTAACACCGTCGTTACCTGCAGGCTCAACTGTATCAGCTTTGATTTATTACAACGGAAATCCGGGAAATGGTTTTTATACAGGTACAAATCCAGGTGACCTCACTTATACTGCAACGCTGTCTGAAAGTTACCAGGCGAGGGAATGGTTCCCTGCAAAACAAATTCTGCAGGACAAGATAGATTCTGCTGACATATGGATCAAAACAGATGCAATTAATAAAGTGGGATCAAATGGAGTGCTGGTAGCCATAGTAGATAGCCCGGGTAATAAAAAACAATATCAATGGCATTCCCGGCATAAAATGAACTATTATATGCCAAGTTTTGCTGTTGCGGATTACCAGGAATACATTAATTATGCGCATCCGGCAGCGATGGCACCTGATTCAATACTGGTATTACACTATTTAAAGAGTGACCCCGCTTACCTCGTTTCAGTAAAACCAAATCTTGATAAAACACCCGCTTTCATTGAAAAATACAGTGAGCTGTTTGGCCTGTATCCATTCAGCGATGAAAAATACGGTCATTCACAAGCGTATATTGGTGGCGGTATGGAACACCAGACCATGAGCACCATGGTTAGCTTCGGATCAACGCTTATTGCTCATGAACTTGGCCATCAATGGTGGGGTGATAATGTAACCTGTGCAACCTGGAACCATATCTGGCTTAATGAAGGTTTTGCAACCTATTGCGAATACCTGGCGATTGAAAACCTTCCATTATTATTTCCAACTACAAATGCTGTTGCTAATATGCAAAACATTCATGACAATGTTCTGAGTCAGCCTGCAGGAAGTGTATTTGTTCCCAATGCATCTTTGTTTGATGAGAACAGGATCTTTAGTGGAAGGTTGAGTTATAATAAAGGCGGTGCAATCATTCATAACCTGCGTTTTGAAATGGAGAATGATAATCTTTTTTTCCAAACGCTGAAAAATTACCAGACACAATTCAAAGATTCTGTTGCTACTGCAGATGATTTTAAACATGTGGCAGAAGTAACCAGCGGAAAAGATTTTACTGATTTCTTTAATCAATGGTATTACGGAGAAGGATATCCTACATTTAATATTACTTACCTAAGCCAGGGAACTGACAGTGTTATTTTATTAGTTAACCAGGTTGCAAGCGCTCCTTCTGTAACTCCTTTCTTCAAAGGACTATATGAGTTTACGATCAGGTCTGTACAGGGAGATACTACTGTAAAAGTATATATGGGCAGCAATGATCAGCAATATAAATTCAGGTTTACCAAACCTTTAATGACAAGCAATGGTATAATAGTGGATCCTAATAACTGGGTATTGAATAAGGTAGGAACCATTTCATATGGTGGTGTAGTGTCTGCAAATCTTCTGAGCTTTGATGCTACCGATGATCATTGCACAGCAACATTGAAATGGAAAGTGAACAGTGAGCTAAATATCAACCGCTATGAAATTGAATATAGTACGGACGGCGTAAATTTTACAACAATAGCAACTGTGAACAGTTTACATGATAGTGGTGAAACAACACGTACCTATAATTACAGTCTTGGAAATGCGCATGCACATTATTTCAGGGTGAAAATAATTGAACTGAATGGAAGCTATGTGTATACCGGGGTAAAATTGATAAGCACTTTCTGTGCCGGCTCATTTGATGTAACCATAAAACCAAACCCGGTTGTTTCGGGAACTTTAAATATAAGCATCACCCAACCTGCTGATGGTAATTCAACAATCAAAATATTTGATTCACATGGAGCGCTGGTATATAAGGGATCACCTGCGCTGGTTGCCGGAGAAAATAAAGTGCAGGTAGCTGTTCAATCATTTGCCCGCGGTACTTATATGCTGAGAGTTGTAAATGCAAATACAGTTATTGACAGGAAGTTTGTAAAATTGTAGAATATTAAATAAAGAATGTAAAATGTAAAACCGCCTTTCTCATTTTGTGTTTTACATTTTACATTTATTATGTTACATTTTTAATGATCATTCAAAGGCAATCCCCTATCCTGCCATTGTTTCCAATTGATGTATTCAGGAGCAACACGTTGTTCTACCATTGTAATACAATCAGAAACAGGACACATGAGTTTACATAAATTACAACCTACACATTCTTCTTCTTTAATTGTATAGGTATTATATGGATTGCCGGGCGTTAAGCTGATGGATTGATGCGAAGTATCTTCACATGCGATATAACAAATTCCGCAATGAATGCATTTATCCTGGTTGATATTTGCAACCCAGTGAAAATTGATATCGAGATCTTCCCAATGTGTGATCGTGTCCACAGACTTACCAATAAAGTCATCCAGTTTTTTAAATCCTTTTTCATCCATCCAGTTATTTAATCCTTCGCACATATCTTCCACAATACGGAAACCATGTTTCATCGCTGCAGTACATACCTGGACGTTAGATGCACCCAATAACATAAACTCAACCGCATCTTTCCATGTACTGATACCACCAATACCAGAGATGGGAACTTTTTTAGTAAGCTTATCCTGTGCAATAGTTGTCAGCATTTTTAATGCAATGGGTTTTACCGCCGGGCCGCAATAACCGCCAAAAACGGATTTACCTCCTACATAAGGATTGGGAACCAATGTATCGAGATCAACTCCTGTTACAGATTGTATCGTATTGATCAATGACAATGCATTTGTACCTGCTTCAACAACAGCCCTGGCGGCAGGAACAACTGAATGTACATTCGGAGTGAGTTTAGTTATAACAGGAATGGTTGCTGCCTCCATTACCCATTCCACTACCATCGCAGCAATTTCAGGATCCTGTCCAACTGCAGCACCCATGCCTCTTTCGGTCATACCGTGCGGGCAACCGAAATTTAATTCAAAACCATGAGCGCCCCTGTCCTCCACTTTTTTGATGAGTTCGTGCCAGCTCTTCCTGTCATTATCTGCCATCAGTGAAACAACCATTGCCCTATCCGGGAATAGCTTTACACATTCTTCAATTTCTTTCAGGTTAATTTCAAGCGGCCGGTCACTGATGAGCTCGATATTGTTCAGTCCCATCACCCGTGCCCGCCATAATCAACAGCAGAATATCTTGACGAAACATTCTTCACCTGCGAGCCAAGTGTTTTCCATACAACACCACCCCAGCCTGCTTCGAATGCACGAAGTACATTTAGTTTTTTATCCGTTGGTGGCGCACTCGCAAGCCAGAAAGGATTGGGAGATTTTATTCCGAGGAAGTTTGATGATATGTCTGCCATACGAATTATGAATTATGAGTTATGAATTATGAGTTTGTTCTTAAATCCTTGTTGCCAAATTATGAAATTGAGGCTTAAATTAATTTAACTCATAACTCAGCATTCATAATTCAGAACTATTAGAACTTAAATTTTTAAATAATCGATGATGGCCCTTGCTCCGTCCTTCCCAGCCTGTACTGCATCCACTACTTCTTTACCACCATTCACACAATCACCACCTGCAAAAACGCCTTTGATATTAGTAGCGCAATTATTATCTATTGCCACTTTGCCATATTTATTATCAATATTGCTTTCTTTAACCAATGATTGAAATGGTTCCTGGCCTGCAGCCTTGATCACCATATCAACATCAATTACAAATTCTTCTCCTGTAGCAACCGGCGAGCGACGACCACTTGCATCAGGTTCTCCCAGTTTCATTACTTCTGCTTTTAGTGCATTAACTTTTCCATTAATACCCAATGCTTCTTTTGGTGCAGCAAGCCATACCACTTTGCAGCCATCAAGCATGGCTATTTCAAGCTCTACTTCAGTACAAGGCATTTCTTCCCTGGTACGTCTATACAACATCGTTACTTCAGATGCTCCCAGTCTTTTTGCCTGCGTAGCAGCATCAATTGCCGTCATACCCATTCCAATTACGGCAACCTTATCACCAACCGGAACTTTATCATAGCCTTTACTGCGAATATCATAGATGAAATTGATAGCATCCACCATTCCTTCCAGATTTTCTCCGGGAATATTCAATTGACGTGCAAGCCCAACCCCAAAGCCGAGATAAACCGCATCATATTTTTTTTGCAGCTCTTCCAGTTTGATATCTTTTCCGAGTTCTTTACCATATTTAATATCTATACCACCAATAGAAGTAATGTAATCCACTTCATCTTTACAAAACTGCGGCGTTACTTTATACGCAGCAATACCATATGTCATTAAACCGCCTCCGAGTTTCTCTTTTTCATAAATTGTAACATCCACTCCTTCGCGACTCAATACATGTGCGCAACTTAATCCCGCAGGGCCTGCACCAACGATAGCTACTTTTTTCCCGTTACTTTCTTTTCTTTTAAACAGCTGCCATTTGTTTTCCATGGCTTTTTCTGTGCTATATCGTTGCAATTTTGCAATTGGGATCGGGGGTTCATCCATCAAATTAAAAACACAGCTGCCCTCACACAATTTTTCTACAGGGCAAACTTTACTACAACCGGCACCCATGATATTTGATAAGAAGATGGTGTGCGCACTTCCTTTAATATTATCAGTAGTGATCTGCTTGATGAATTTGGGAACATTGATGCTTGTAGGGCATGCCTTGATACAGGGAGCATCATAACAAAACAGGCAACGATTGGCTTCTACCAATGCAGCATTGCGGGTTTCAAACGGAGGATGGATGTCTGAAAAATTCTGTTCGTATTGAGCGTTTGTCAGGCGATTGTTCTGTATAGACATTGAAAAGAATTTTGAATTAAGAATTCTAAATTATGAATTATGAATTGTTGTATTTAATTCAGCATTCATAATTCAGCTTTATATTAAAGTTCAACTAATTTACCATAAGTTTCCGGCCTGCGGTCACGGAAGAATTGCCATTTATTCCTCACTTCTTCAATCAGGTCAAGATCAAATTCTGCAACAAGTAATTCATCCTTGTCTTCCGAAGCGCAAGCAAAGATTTGTCCCAAAGGATTTACAAAATAAGAAGTGCCATAAAATTTTCCAAGATTCCATGGCGCTTCTGTGCCAACACGATTAATGCATCCCATAAAATATCCATTGGCTACCGCATGCGCAGGTTGTTCCAGCTTCCATAAATATTGAGATTGGCCTACCGTTGTGGCAGACGGATTGTAAACGATCTCTGCACCATTCAAACCAAGACACCTTGCACCATCCGGAAAATGACGATCATAACAAATATACACACCCACTTTTGCATAACGAGTTTGAAAAACAGGATAGCCAAGATTGCCCGGCTTAAAGAAAAACTTTTCCCAAAAACCTCCCGTATGAGGGATATGATTTTTACGGTATTTACCCAGGTAAGTGCCGTCGGCATCAATCACAGCTGCTGTATTATACAATACGCCGGCCTGTTCTTTTTCATAAACCGGAACAATGATCACCATATTGTATTTTTTTGCATATGCAGCCATGCGTTCTGTTGTAGGTCCCGGAACTGTTTCGGCAGAATCGTACCATGCTTTATCCTGGCCGGGACAGAAATAAGGTGTATTAAAAATTTCCTGGAAACATAATATCTGTACACCTTGTTTCCCCGCTTCTTCAATTAAAGGAATATGTTTTTGAACCATTGCTTCCATAATCTCGGCAATTGTTCCTTCGCCTTCTGTCTTCGGAAGACTCATTTGTATCAAACCAGATTTAATTATTCTCGGCATAAAATGAATTCTGAATTATGAGTTATGAATTATGAGTTGTTGAATACGACAATGAATTATAGAAGTTTAAAGATTTAAAGACTCATTCATAATTCAGCATTCAATAACTCATAACTATATTAAATTATTTGTGACACTTTATTACGCTTAATAAATTTACCATATCCCTTTTCAATTAAACACTCATTGTTATCAATTGCCACTTGCCCACGCAGTAAAACGGTTTTTACTTTACCGGTAATATTCCCAACCTTCATAACCACTGTAATCAACATTCATGTGATGCGTTTTTGCAGATAACGTATGTTCTTCATGCGGGTCAAAGATCACAATATCAGCATCGCTTCCAACTGCGATTGTGCCTTTGCGTGGGAACATGCCAAATATCTTTGCCGGGTTGGTGCATGCAACTTCTACATATTTATTCAATGTGATCTTTCCTTTGTTAACACCTTCACTGAATAAAAGCTCCATCCTGTTTTCAATAGCCGGATGACCGTTTGGTATTTTTGAAAAATCATCTTTGCCCATCTGTTTTTGCTCCCACATAAACGGGCAATGATCTGTTGCTACTACCTGTACAATTCCCTGGTTGATGCCTGCCCATAATGTTTCCTGGTCTTTCTTTTCCCTCAATGGAGGACTCATTACCCATTTGGCCCCTTCAAAATTTCTTTCATACAAAGAAGCGTCAAGGATGAGGTATTGTATGCAGGTTTCTACAAATACTTTCTGGTTTCTTTTCGTGGCATTGCGAACTGCATTCAAAGCCCCTTCGCAGGTAAGGTGTACAATATACCCGGGGCAACCGGTATAATTCGCCATGTCAACAAATCTTTCACTTGCTTCTGCTTCGGTTACTTCAGGCTGGGAAAGGTAATGATATAATGGCGCCAGTTTTCCTTCGCCCCTATGTTTTGCATAAGGTAATCGATCATGTCGCCATTGGTAGCATGCACATTGATAAGACCCCCGTGTTTTTTTACTTCTTCCATCAACCCGATCATCTGCCTGTCGTCAATCATTAAAGCTCCTTTATATGCCATAAAGGTTTTAAATGATGTGATTCCTTCCTCTTCAATAAATTCTCTTATTTCTTTTTTTGTATCATCATTAAAATCGGTAACTGCCATATGGAAACTATAATCTCCCACACAATTGTTGTCTGAACGGGATTTCCATTCGCTCAATGCATGATGCAAAGAATTGCCTTGCTTTTGCAGGATAAAATCAATCACCATGGTAGTTCCACCATACAATGCAGCCCTGGTACCGGTTTCATAACTATCGCTGGAAAATGTTCCCATGAATGGCATATCAAGATGAACATGAGGATCAATTCCTCCGGGCATTATTAATTTGCCGGTGGCATCAATTTCTTTGTCAGCTTTTATATCCAGGTTTTTGCCAATCACCGCAATGCTTTCGCCCTGGATGAATATGTCGGCAACATAATCATCTGTTGCGGTGATTATTCTTCCATTTTTTATTAATATACTACTCATCGTTATTTATTTTTTAACCGCAGAGAAGATGAGTTTAAGAGACAACGCAGAGGATCTCTGCGCAAACTCAATCTCTCTTGTTCTCCGCGGTTTTACTTTTCATTAATAAATAATATATGATCCCGCTCACCGCAAATCCCACAAACCAGGCATAATTATACAAATCAGAAACCCAGACAGGAAACGCTGTTGTTGAAATTAATTTTACCTGTAATAAAAACCCCGGTACATTCGGTAATATACCTAATAATAACGCAATAATTGCAGGCGAATTAAATCCATTATTATATTTATACAATCCATTATTGCTATAAAGTTCATTTACATTCAATTCCTTTTTCCTGATGAAAAAATAGTCAATAATCATAATACCTCCTACGGGTCCAAGCAGGCTGGAGTATGCGATCAGCCAGGTAAAAATATATCCGTTAGGATCTGCAATTAATTTCCATGGAAAGATGACCACGCCCAGTATACCTGTTATATAACCACCCGTGCGAAAACTTATTTTTTGTGGTGCAAGATTAGAAAAATCATTTGCCGGACTTACAATATTTGCAGCAATGTTGGTAGCCAATGTAGAAATAATAATACCGATCATTGCAAATGTTACCATCAGCTTACTATCGAATCTTCCTGCGAGTTTTACAATATCCCATTCTGTTTGTCCATAAATAATGGCAGTTGCCGAAGTAACAATTACTCCAACAAATGCAAAGAATGTCATTGATGGTGGAAGGCCGATGATCTGCCCGTTTACCTGTGCTTTTTGTGATTTTGAATACCTGGTAAAATCGGGGATGTTCAATGAAAGTGTTGCCCAAAAGCCAACCATACCCGTTAATGCAGGAAAAAAGTAATGCCAGAAATCTGCTGTGCTGGAAAATTTTGATGGTTGTGTTAATATAGGACCAAGTCCTTTTGCTGCAACAATTGCCCATATCAACAAAGCCAAGGCTGCAATGGGTAAAAAGAAAGCTTTGAATACCAATAATTTTTTTATGCTGTCAACACCGAGGTAAATGATAAGCATGTTCAACGCCCAAAAAATAAAAAAACAAACCATTGGCAAAGCCTGGGGAAATAAAGAAGTATGATCTATTTCTGCTAATGAAGGATTCCATGCTCTTAAAATATTATACAGTGATGCCCCTCCAATCCATGTTTGAATACCGAACCAGCCACACGCAACAATTGCCCTGAGCATTGCGGGGATATTGGCACCTCGTGTTCCAAAACTTGCTCTTACTAAAACCGGGAATGGAATACCGAATTTAGCTCCTGCATGTCCATTTAAGATCATTGGAATAAGAACAATAGTATTGCCCAGGAAAATGGTGAGTATTGCCTGCCACCAATTCATTCCGCCACCGATGAGCGAACTGGCAAGCATATAGGTCGGTATGCAAAGACTCATACTGATCCATAAAGCTGCATAGTTCCAGGTTCCCCATGTGCGCTGAGTTGGAGGAACGGGAGCGAGATCCTCGTTGTAAAGAGATGAGTTTTGGTAAGCAGTTTCCTGCATGATGAGAATTCTGAATTATGAGTTATGAATTCTGAGTTATGAATTCCGGGTGTAATATTACAAGTTAAATAAACCAACTCATAATTCAACATTCAGGATTCAGAACTAATTTACGTTTTCGTCAGCTATCTTGATCGCCTCTGAAATAATCGCCAATCCCTCATCAACCTGTTCTTTTGTAACACAAAGTGGCGGAGCAATGAAGATATAACTCCAACGCACAAAGGTATACATACCAAGTTCTTTTATTTTAGCCGCCACTTTGTTCATCACTGCCATTTCATCGGGTTTGGCGTTAAATGGAGCCATGGGTTCTTTTGTAGTACGGTTTTTTACCAATTCGATACAACCCAATAATCCTGTTGTTCTGTAATTGCCAATAGAAGGATGTTGTTTTTTCATTTGCTCAACACGCTCTTCTAAATATTTGCCCATTGCAGCTGCATTCTCGATCAGGCCGTCGTCTTCATATATCTTCAATGTTTCGAGCGCAGCAGCACAACTTACCGGGTGTGCCGAATAAGTAAGTCCGAGCGCAAGCATGTTATCATCAAACTTTGCAGCAATTTTATCAGATACCATCAGGCAACCAAAAGGAAGGTAGCCACAGGTAAGTCCTTTCGCCATTGCGATCATATCGGGAACAATTCCATGATTCTGGAAACCAAACCATTTTCCGGTACGACCGAAGCCGCTCATTACTTCATCAATGATCAAAAGAATGCCATGTTTATTACAAATTTCTCTTACTGCTTTCAGGTATCCCTTTGGATATTGAAAGCAACCGGATGAACCCGATTCTCCTTCCAATAAAATGGCTGCAACAGTTCCCGGTCCTTCATAAGCAATTATGCGTTCCAGTTGTGCAACAGATTCTTTTAATAAATTCTGTTCGCCGTATTCCCAGCGATATAAATAAGGAAGATCAAAGTGTACAAAATTGGGAGCCTGCTGTGCATCAACCGGTATCCTGCGTGGATCACCGCTTGCAGAAATAGCACCAATGGACGCACCATGGTATGACTGGTAACGGCTTAATATTTTATGTCTTCCGGTATAAATGCGGGCCAACTTAATTCCATTTTCAATAGAAGTAGCACCACATAAAGTAAAAAATGCTTTATTCAGGTCACCCGGACAGATTTCAGCAAGTTTTTTTCCCAATTCACCTCTCACTTTTGTAACACAGCTTGGTGTTACATAGCTTACTTCACGCATTTGCTTTACAACTGCATCAGTTATACGCTGATCACCATGCCCGATATTCACATTCATCAAGCCGGATGAAAAATCTATATAACGTTTATCCTCATAATCATAGAGGTAAACTCCTTCAGCATACTTAACAGCTATTGGCGCAATACCTTTTTGTTTGCTCCAGCTGAACAAAGTATAATCAAGGTTGTTTTGAATGATCTCAGTAGCTTCAGAAATTGTTTTTGATTGTGACACGTTTGATGAATTATGAATTATGAATGTTGAATTATGAATGCTGAGTTATAAATTGAAAGTTAAGGACTACAAATTGAATGAACCAATTCCTAATTCATAACTCATAATTCGGCATTAGGTTTAGCTCATCCAGTTTACCCCCGCTTCTGCATTCCACTTAGTGGTTGATTTTTTCAGTTTGGTCCAGAATTCAATGGAACTTTTTCCAGTAATATCTCCTACACCAAATTTACTTTCATTCCATCCTCCAAAAGAAAATGGTTCTCTTGGAACAGGTACACCTACATTTACACCGATCATACCGGCACTGGCTCTTTCTATAATATATCTTGCCATACCACCATTTTGTGTAAACACACTTGCTGCATTTCCATAAGGATTTGCATTCTCTATCGCAAGTGCTTCATCCACTGTATTGGCACGCATGATACTTACAACAGGCCCGAAAATTTCTTCCGTTGCAACACTCATTTCCGGTTTCACATGATCAATTACAGTTGGACCAACATATGTTCCTTTTTCTTTTCCGATCACTTTTGTATTGCGACCATCCACCAGGATCTTTGCGCCATCACGTTCAGCTTCACCAATATATCTTTCAATGCGCTCCTGTGATTCCTTATTGATCACTGCTCCAAGATTTTCGCCCGGAATGATCTTCCTTGCTTCGTCGCAGATCTTGCTAATGATATGATCCACGTTTCCAACACCGATCATAGCACTTGCTGCCATACAACGCTGACCTGCACAACCGCTCATAGATGCTGCTACATTTTGTGCTGTCATTGCAGGAATTGCATCGGGTAATACCATCAGGTGATTTTTTGCACCACCCAGAGCAAGGCATCTTTTATAATTAGCTGTTGAGCGCTGATAAACTATCTTGGCAACTTTTGTAGAGCCTACAAAAGAGACAGCCTCAATATCAGGATGATCACAGATCGCTTCAACAATTGCCACATCTCCATGAACGACATTGAATACACCATCAGGAAGACCAGCTTCCTGTAATAGTGTTGCAAGACGCATACAACTTAAAGGTACTTTCTCCGACGGCTTCATGATCATACAATTACCCAGTGCTATTGCATTTGGCAAAGTCCAGTTGGGAACCATGCTCGGAAAATTAAATGGAACTATTGAAGCTACCACGCCAAGGGCTACATGCTCTGTGCGACATTCAACACCACGGCTTACTTCTAATATTTCACCTGTTACCAGCTGTGGTAAAGAGGTTGCGAATTCAGTCAGTTCAATTGATTTTTCTATTTCAGCTACAGCCTCACCATAAGTTTTCCCGTTTTCTTCACTTACCAGCTCCGCCAGTTCTTTCAGATTTTTTTCTAATAATGTTTTATACCTGAAAAAAACCTGCACCCTTTCTTTGATCGGGGTTTTACTCCAGCCGGGAAATGCTGCTTTGGCCGCAGCTACCGCCTGGTTAAGATCTGCCGAAGTAGATAAAGGCACTGTTGATAGAAGGTTTCCGTCTATGGGAGAAATTATTTCAAGAGATTTACCAGTTTGTGGATTAACCAGTTTCCCGTTAATGAAATTTTGAGTTACTTTGTACTTCATATAGATAACCGAATGGCTTTTTGATTGGATATGCGAAATTAAATATTTTTTATTTTTTATAGGCAAAAACTAAAAATAATTTATTTTTGTGTACTAATAACGAATTAATTGCAGTTTTTATAAAAACTTAACCCTTACATGGCAAATATGACAGTTCCGGAAGAAACGCACGTACTTGATAAGTTAGACTTCGAAATCCTATCCTTTCTCCAGGAAGATGGCAGGATGTCTTTTACAGTGATTGCAGAAAAACTGGGTGTATCCATTGGTACAATTCGTACCAGGTTCAATAAACTGATTGAAGATGGTACTGTAAACATCATAGGCCGGGTGAACCCTGATAAAGTAGGCTTCCGTTCGTATGCACACATCGCTTTATATGTAAGACCCGCAACTTTTAAAGATAAGGTTGCACAAAAGATCGTAAAAATGCCCGAAGTAAGCTTTTTGGCCTTAACGTCAGGTGATTATGATCTTGAAGTAGATGTAATGTGCCGCGACAACAATCACCTGGTTGATTTTGTAAATAATGTAAGCAAGATTGAGGGAGTTTTTCAAACCAAGACCACCATGTATTTTAAAGTATATAAATACGCACAACCTGATTTGAAATTGCTTAGATAACCGCGATTGCGGAAAATAAAAAACCTGTCAGCTAAAAGCGACAGGTTTTTTAATGTCAGTTAGTATTGGTATTATTCTTTGATCATCGAAGTAACAAGGTTAACGCTACCACCGTCTGTTAATTTAACCTGGTATTTGCCAATTGGTAATCCGTTATCTACAGGTAAAGTATATTTAAATGTTCCACCTATATGCAATAGTGATTGTCTTTTTACCATTTGGCCATTCATATTGGTTATTTCAATTACATACATTCCTTTTTCAAGATAAGAAAGCTGCAATGAAAGGCTTGTCTTTACCGGATTTGGATAAACAACCAGCTCTTTAGAACCTGTTGCAGTAGAAGGAATATTCACTTTTACTGTGTTGCTGTATTTTTTCTCAGCATTTGATGCAGAAGATTTTATTCTGTAGTAATGATCACCTGGCACAGCATTGATGTCAAACCATGAGTAAATAGAACCGGTTGATGTTTTCGATGCAAGTACAGACAATTTTGTAAACTTAATACCATCAGATGAACCTTCTATTTCATAATGAGTAACAGCCGCTTCATTCTCCGTCTGCCATTCTACATCAATATTCTTATGTTGTAATGTAGCCTTGATCGACTTGAATGCGAAGACAGCAGGAATTGTTCCTTTTGAGAACACAATGCTAAAACGATCAGCTGCATAAGAAGCAGGATTGTCGGTTACTGAAAACTCAATTTCAGTTGTACCATTTGTATTCAACACAGTGTTATTAAGCTCAGCAGAGAACTTGTCTTTTAATACCGCAGTAAGTCCTGCTTTATTCAGCTCCTGTGTAATGATTTCAAATTTATATTGCTGTTGCTTCATATTTGCAATATTTAAAAAGGTTACATCATTATCTGTGATTGTTTTCCTTCTTTCAATTGCCAGTGGGCGCTCTTCCCTCTGTAAACTGATATTTTCAGATTCAGTAGTTAACTTTTTAACGTCGTTGTTATCCAGTTGATTTGAATTATTGTTATCATAAGTTGTCAAAACCCCATCCAATAATGATGCAGCATCATTTTGTTGTGAATACAGGTTAATGCGTAATTTCTGCCCGGCAACTGTAGCACGTCCAAACATGGCATCGCTGCCGTTCGTAGTTTTATCAGTTTCTTTAATAACAACTGTTCCCGGGTTAACAGCATCCAGCGATTCAACCAAAATTGCTTCACCACTCGGGATATACTGACTAACACCACTAGCCGAAGTTGTAACATCATATGAACTTGTTCCGCTGTTCCAGCTTACTGTTACGTAGCCACCCAAACCCTGGCTACCAGCAAGTTTCGGATCCCACACATAAAAACTATTCTTCACATTGGTCCTGGTAATGGTTCCAAAATCGATTGCAGCCGGGTAAGGATTTCCCAATACAGTGAAATTAGTTGCATTCACAATAGATGTTTGTTTACCGGTATTCACAGCTCCTTTCATTCTCAATGTAGTTGCTGTTATTGCGGCATTGGTGCCCTGCGAAAGATCTATACTTCTGTCACCTCTTATATATATCATGTAACCAGAATAGCTTTTTATCGGGGTAAATGTTCCTGGTGAAGCCGGGAACGCAACAAAACCATTGCTTGCAGTATTGTATATTTTTAATGTTGGACTGTTTGTTGGACTCTGATCAAATCCGTTCGCCTGTGATCCGCCAACGATGTGCACTCCATAACCAGGGTTTGGATTTGGATTTGGTGCGAGTAAAGAATTATTTACAAATGGACCATTTTGGGCGTTTTCCTGCATTGCGCTAACTATTGAAGATGCGCCATATGCAGCTTCCTGCCATGATTCAACAATTGTTGCTGTTGATGCAGATTGAATAGGTGCACTTAGTAAGCGCCATGCTTTACGTGCGGGAATATATCTTTCGATACTTACATTACCGGTAATAAATGCTGTAGCATTTCCTGATCCATCAATAGGTAATGAAGCAATCGCTGCAGTTCCATTTGCATCTGACCTCAATGTCATATTATCATTTGTAGTAAGCGTTTTAGCATTTGCAACACTTAAAGTACCTGTTATGATATTTTCATCAGCCATGCTTAGATCGTTGCTCACAGTCAGGTTTTTAATTATGTTTCCTGTAAATGAACCTGCGGCAATGGTTTGTGCAGTACTTCCGTTAAATTCTATTGTTCCTGCTGATGCAGTTACATTTGAATTACTTGCAAGGCTGCCGGCTATCTTAAGTGTTGAACTAACGATAAGAGTAGCCGCACCGCTTTCAACTGTCAGGTCATTTACGATCCCGCTACCACCCGTCAGTATCGGGTAAACTCTTCCACCTGTTAATCCATCTGGTATCAGCGTTGGATTCGCAACAGAAGGTATTAGTCCAAGCCAGTTCTTTGGTGCGAACCAGTCGGATGTCATTGCATCTCCTGTCCATGTTGACTTTGAAATATTTTCTCCCACACAAAAATCACCGAGGCTGGTAAGTCCGTTTACCTGTATTGAAGTAGGCAATGGAGCAGCCACAGATGGCAATGTCCAGCCAACTCCATTAAATGCGCCCGCTTTAAAATTTGAAGTATTAGCTATGCCATCTACATCGCTGCCGCCCCAGTTAAATGTAGCAGATGCAGAACTGAACAGGATGCCTCCATTATTAAATGCCCAGTAACGGTTAACATCTTTGGAAGGATCTACACCTGAGTAATTTATTTCTGAGTGATCTGTTGCTCTTGTACTTGCAGTAAGGTCGCCGGCGATTGAAACACTTGCAAACAAAATCATTACCGGAGAATAGTTTGTTTCGCCTATTTCAAATGTTCTGAAAATAGCTGCGCCTGTTGTTACATTTTTTTGCAGGTTACCATTTACCCAACCTGTTGTTTGTGCTGCACCGGTAACAGTTGCCGAAGAAGGCATGATAACATCATAAATTCCCGTTTTGATATTTCCCTTTGTAAAATTCAATGTGCCGGTGATCGTTTGATCAGCTCCAAGGTTTACAGAACCTGCTCCTATATTATTAATATTTAGTTTATTCAGGCTGGTCATAAGACTTAATGTCTGGTCTGTCGTTCCATTCATGGTAATAGTATAATTATTACCGGTAATAGCTCCTCCTGTCATGGTAAAATTTCCTGCAATAGAATGTGTAACAGAAGTAGTGTTCATATTAAATGTGCCATTGGCAATAGTAAAATTTCCGGTAACATTAAATGCACTGATTGCTGTCTTAATACCTGCAGTTGAAAAAAGCAGGTTACCATATGTTTGTGCAGATACCGTTTGATCAACACCGTTATAGTCAACAGTGCTTGATACAGCAAAAGTTCTTGTTGCAAAGTTGATCGGGAAGTTACTTGCACCCCCTACTTTTAAAACTGCACCATTAGCTACATTGATTTCACCACCTGGAGTATTAGTTGCACGGTTAGCTGTAAAAGTGCTGATATCAAAAGTTCCGCTGTTCACAAGTATCTTTCCGCTTCCTGCAGCCTTGCCATACAATGGAAAAAGATTAGCAGCAAGTGATTTTGTGCCGGATCCGCTTATCATTAAAGTAGAATAAGAATAAGCAGAACTTACTACCTGGTCGGTAGTTGTTGAAGCATACTCAACAATAGAACCCGAATATAAAGTTGTTGTTCCGGTTAAAACATAATTAGATGGGAAGGTAGCTCCATAAACCTGCATGTTTCCATATAACTTGGTTACACCTGTTGAGGTTAACGTATTAGCGCCTGGGTTAATAATCCCATTTACCGTTATGGTACTGCTTGTACCCGTTACACTTATATTTGAGGCGAGTGTTATAGTAGAAGTAGCATTGATGGTAACCGACCTAAAGGCAGTTAGTGATGTTCCGCCAATTATCTGGCTGGTGCCATTAAAAATAAATCTTGAACCGGCAGCTGTTGCATTATAGGTTCCGTTATTTGTGAAATTAGTTCCGATATATGCTGTAGCAGACGGATGATTGAATGTACCATTTGTGTTTATGGTGACGCTACCACTTATTGTTAAACCTCTCGTCATAGTTAGGGTTGTTGCAACAGCTCCACCAATCGTAAGTGATTTACAGCTTGATACAACATTGACTTTGGGTTGATTGATGCCTGTAAAGTTTGCATCACCTAAAATAACATCCTTGGTAGCGTCTGGTATGCCATTGGTCCAGTTGGCGGCATTGTTCCAGTTAAGATTGGTCGTTCCTTTCCAGCTTGTTGACTGTGCGAGACCACATTGAATACTAACCAGCAATACTATTAATAATAAGCAGCCTGTGTTTAGTAATTTTTTCATAAGAATTTAGATTTCATGTGTAAATCTGAAAAATATCGGATCAGAGGTAGTAACGACGGGAAGGGATATTTATTTTAGACAAATGCATATTTATTGTGATAATACACAAAAAGCGTAGTGAAACCCCAAAAAAGTTCGATTTTTAAGAGGTTTTTGAGCATTTTGCATAACGCATTTATAAAGAAAATATTATGAGCAACTTTGAATTTCAGACCATTGATTGGAACACACTTCCCTGCACGGAACACAAAGGCGACACTGGTATTGCTAACTGGAGAACAGTGCAACTTCAGGGGCTCAGGTTGAGGATTGTTGAATATTCGAAAGGTTATTTCGCAAATCACTGGTGCCGGAGAGGACATGTTGTTTATTGTATTGAAGGTGAGTTTACCAGTGAATTGGAGGATGGAAGAAAATTCCATTTAAGTAAAGGAATGAGTTATGTTGTTTCAGATGATCTGAGTTCGCATCGTTCGATGACTGAGACAGGCGTTAAATTATTGATCATTGATGGAGATTTTTTGGAGCTTGCAATAAGCAATTAATTTCTGCATCGATTGGATGACTACCTCATCAATATTATTTTCACTTTTCTAAAATATACCATCCTTATTTATTATGAAAGAAATCTTATTGATGATTGTTATTATGAGTACCATTTCCTGTAATAACGCAACAAAGAATAATGAAACAAGCGACAATTCCAGTGACAGTGTTAAAACAATTCCTCCGGCTACGGTGATGGTGCAGCCGGATACATTAAAGAATGAGGCAGATTCAGTTTTAAAAGATAGAAACATTGACCAGGAATATTTTGATAACAGGACTGCATCTCATAATGAAATACAAAAAAATATTTTCGATGCGCTTCATCTTGAAAAAATTCCCGGGTTGAAAGCTTTGTATGAGGATCCTGCCACAAAAATTAAAATCATCGATACATTTTTATATAGCAGCAATGCAAAGCTGCTTGTTATCGCTGCAAAAACAGAAAATGAATCCTGGGCATGGCTGGTTGGCTATGACAACAACAATACAATTGCATCACAAGTAAAAATATACTATGAAGATTTTGTTGAATATTTTTCAAAAACCACTACGCAAATAAAGGCTAATACAATTTTTATTACTACTGAAACAACGGCAGAGGATTCCAAAACAAAAAAAATGAAAAAATTTACTCCTGGAGATGGCGGTAAACTGGAACTTTTGAAGTAATAATTTATTATACGTGTTTCACGCAAGGCTCGCAAGGGTGGAGAGGCGCAAAGTATTTCTTACAGTTGCTTCTTTGCGCCATTGCTCCTTTGCGTTCTTTGCGTTCTTTGCGTGAAATAAAAAAGTCCCTCGAAATAAACGAAAGACTTTTGAAGTAATAATTTATTATGCGTGTTTCACGCAAGGTTCGTGAAGGTATAGAGGTGCAAAGTATTTCTTACAGTTGCTTCTTTGCGCCATTGCTCCTTTGCGTTCTTTGCGTGAAATAAAAAAAGTCCCTCGAAATAAACGAAAGACTTTTGAAGTAATAATTTATTATACGTGTTTCACGCAAGGTTCGCGAAGGCATAGAGGTGCAAGGAATCTCTTATAGTTGCTTCATTGCGGACTTTGCCCTGAAATTAAAAAAGCCCCTCGAAATAAATCGAAGGGCTTGTGATTGGGATTTGTCGGGATGGCAAGATTCGAACTTGCGACCTTCCCGCTTCGAGCGGGACGCTAAAAACCGGGAGAAATGTTATTGTCAGAAAGATAACGTGTAATACCTCGTTTTTTAATTTTGGTCTCCAAAAACATTGCCTCGGATTTGTTTTCGCATTCTATCACGTATATCAATTGCCATGGAATACCTGATTTAGTACTAATACTCTGGCATTGTTATGTCTTAATAGCCTAGCGTTTATATCATTCGAAATTCCAACATAAAATTTCTTTTTACTTTCACTATATAAAAAATAGACACAACATTTCATTGCCGGAAATTAAAAAAGCCCCTCGAAATGAATCGAAGGGCTTGTGATTGGGATTGTCGGGATGGCAAGATTCGAACTTGCGACCTCCTGGTCCCAAACCAGGCGCGATAACCGGGCTACGCTACATCCCGAACCTAAAAGACAGTTAGTAAGATCTGATTTTTATACAGGAGATAAAGAAAATCATTCAATATCTCATTAAAGAACTTTGCGGAGAGGGTGGGATTCGAACCCACGGTACAGTTTAACCCGTACGACGATTTAGCAAACCGTTCCTTTCGGCCTCTCAGGCACCTCTCCTTTTGAAACCTACACCTTGTTTAAGGGGCAGCAAAAATACGGTTGAATAGCATACCGCCCAAAACAAAATAAAGAAAGATAGAAAAAACTTATGGGGTGACCGAACGTATTGCCTGCAACAATTAAACATTAAAGCTAATAGCTATTAGCTTATAGCTAACAGCTAATCAATGCCATAAAAAAATCCGGAAAACAAAGTTATCCGGATCATCTAATATAATAAAATGCGCTTACATCGCTGCCAACTGTACTTTCTGTTGCAATTCCAATACACTTTCTTTAAACAGGTTATCAGTATCCATCAGGTCTTTTACCGTTTGGCAACTGTGTATCACTGTTGTATGATCCCTTCCGCCAAAATGCTCGCCGATTGTTTTTAAAGAATTCTTTGTAAATGCCTTTGAAAGATACATCGTTATCTGCCTCGCCTGTACAATTTCTCTCTTCCTGGTTTTCTGCAATAATTTATCATAAGGAACATCAAAATATTCGCATACCATTTTCTGGATAGCATCGATAGTGATCTCTTTACTGGAAGATTTTACAAAATTTCTAAGTACTTTCTTCGCCAATTCAAGGTCAATTTCCCGCTTATTTAGCGAAGATTGTGCCAATAATGATATCAAAGCTCCTTCCAGTTCTCTTACATTGCTATTAATATTATAAGCAATATATTTCACTACTTCTCTTGGCATTTCAAGACCATCAGTCTTCATCTTATTTTCCAGTATCTCGATCTTTGTATCATAATCCGGCAATTGAAGGTCGGCACTTAATCCCCAACGGAAACGGCTCAATAATCTTTCCTGTACACCTTCAAGGTCTTTTGGAGATTTATCACTCGTTAATATTAATTGCTTGCCACTTTGATGCAGGTGATTGAAAATAGAGAAGAATGCATCCTGTGATTTTTCTGCACGATTGAAAAACTGAACATCATCAATGATCAATACATCTATCAATTGATAAAAATGAATAAAATCATTGATCGCATTGTTACGTCCATGATCAATAAACTGGTTGATGAATTTTTCTGAACTTACATATAATACCACCTTATTATTATGAAGCCGTTTTACTTCATTTCCGATTGCCTGGGCCAAATGTGTTTTACCAAGACCAACGCCACCATATATAACCAATGGATTAAAAGAAGTAGTGCCAGGTTTTTCAGCAACAGTTTTTCCTGCACGACGGGCAACCCGGTTGCAATCGCCTTCTATAAATGATCAAATGTATAAGCATGTTAAGTTGCGGATCGATCTGCATCTTTTTAAGCCCGGGAATAACAAATGGGTTCTTAACAGGATTATTTATGACGAGAGGAAAATCCATTTCGTTGTTTGAATATGATTTATAACCATTGCCTGGAACATCCATAGTGAGTGGTTTGTTTTTACTATTACCGCTATCCACCATTATCCTGTATTCCAATCTTGCTTCTTTTCCAATTCTCTTTTCAATGTTTTTGCAAGTAGGGAAACATAATGCTCTTCAAGGTACTCATAAAAAAACTGACTTGGTACCTGTATGGTAAAATTTTTTCTTTTAATGCAACTGGCTTAATGGGCTCGAACCAGGTTTTAAAATGTTGCCACTCTACTATATCTTTTATGATCTCTAAACAATTAGTCCATACTTTATCAAAAGTCTTCTCCATTATTCCTTAAGCAATTTATATATTGAGTTATTTTTTCTCCCCGACTGGATTGCCAAAAAAGTTGTTTGCGATCTATTGAAACTAATTTTTGGCAGGACAGCGAATATCAAAATAATTTGTTGAAAAAAAAATTTTTTATTCATTTGTTTTTTTCCCTGGAACTACAGTATGGGTTTTTTAAAAAAATATTTTTTTCATCAAAGTCTTGCTGGTTGCGAATAGCTCCGTAAAACAACTTTTTTTCTGCTTTTCATCAAAAAAATTTGGAAAAAAGGAATTATAAACATATAGAAAAACTTACATGAAAAATAAGGGTGAAAAAGGGTTGATTTTCTTCTCCGGAAAAGAGGAAATCCTCATGGCATTTTATCATTAAATAAGAGTAAATTTGACGATAAATTTTTTTTATGAGTTATGAACTTACAGGGAAGCTGGTAACAAAGTATGATACCGTTCAAAGAACTGAAACTTTTAAGACCAGGGAATTTGTGGTAGAAAAATCTGAAGACATCAATGGCAGGACCATTGTGAACTATGTAAAATTTCAATGCGTACAGGATAAAACTGCAATTGTGGACAGGGTGAATACCGGCGATGAGATAAAAGTATATTTCAACATCAAGGGTAGTAAATGGGAAAAGGATGGCAGGACAAACTATATTACCAATCTTGATGCATGGCGTATTGAGCAATTACTTCAGTCGGGCGGAGCTAAGGCTACTGATAATGAATACCTGGAACCGCTTGATACATTTTCATCAACAGCACCGGATGCGGTGGATGATCTACCTTTTTAAGAGTTGAATGATTGTTGAAAATAGTTGAATATAGTTGAAAGTTCCAGAAACCCTCCTTTCAACTATATTCAACACGTTAAACTACTTTCAACATTATAGTCACCTTGTTTTTAGGCTAACTCCCTAACACAACACATGCAACAAAAACTCTCTCTCCGTTTATTGCCTTCAGAGGCAGTTGATGATATTTCAATCACAAAAAAGATTGCTTCCGCCTCCGCAAAAAATGTTTCAGCGATCAGTGGTTACCATATTTTAAAAAAATCAGTGGATGCACGGGGAAAAAATGTACTGATCAATCTTTCCGTTTTAGCTTTTATCAACGAACCATTTCATCAAAGAGCATTGCAGCGCTTTTCATTCCGGCATGTTGGCAATGCTTCCAAAAAGGTGATCATTGTCGGCGCCGGGCCGGCCGGGTTATTTGCGGCAATTAAATTTATAGAGGCGGGCATTCAACCCATTATTTTGGAAAGAGGAAAAGATGTAAAATCAAGGCGACGCGACCTTGCACAGTTAAACCGGGAAGGAATTGTAAATCCCGAAAGCAATTATTGTTTCGGGGAAGGAGGCGCAGGAACTTACAGTGATGGTAAATTATATACCCGCAGCAATAAAAGAGGTGATATTAACCGCATACTGAATCTTTTTGTTCAATTCGGGGCACCCGAAAATATTCTCTTTGATGCACATCCTCATATTGGAACCAATAAACTACCCGCCATCATTACCGCTATGAGAAATTGCATTCGTGATCATGGAGGTAAAGTGCTTTTTGAAAAGAAAGTGGTTGATCTTGAAATTAAAAACAATTCCATCTCATCGGTAAAAACATCCGACAACGAAGAATTTTTGGCAGATGCGTATGTGCTTGCAACTGGTCATTCTGCCCGGGATATTTTTGAGCTTTTACACAAAAAGAAAATCCTTATAGAAGCAAAATCCTTTGCATTGGGTGTAAGAGTAGAGCATCCTCAGCCATTTATTGACAGTGTACAATATCATGCAGCTAAAAGAAGCGAATTTTTGCCACCTGCTTCTTACAGTCTTGTTGAACAGGTGAATGGCAAAGGAGTATTTTCATTTTGCATGTGCCCCGGTGGCATCATCGCTCCTGCTTCTACGTCCCCGGGTGAAATTGTTGTAAATGGGTGGAGTCCTTCCAAAAGAAACAATCCATTTGCAAACAGTGGTATGGTGGTAACCATCAGTCCCGAAGATGCATTGAATGCCACCAGGCATTTAAAAATAAAAGCAGGTGATCCTTTATTATTTATGCATTTTCAAAAAATGGTAGAGCAAAAAGCATTTGAAGCGGGAGGCGGGAATATGGTTGCCCCTGCACAAAGAATGGTTGATTTTTCTGATCATATTAATTCATCTTCCTTACCCGCAAATTCTTATTTGCCGGGATTAACAGCAACCGATCTGCGAAATGTATTACCTGTATTTGTGCATGAGGTGTTGGCAAAGGGATTTAAACTATTCGGAAAGAAAATGAAGGGATATTATACAAATGACGCTAGTGTTGTTGCAACCGAAAGCCGGACTTCAAGCCCCGTGCGTATTCCAAGAAACAATGAAACGTTGGAACATCCGCAAATCAACAATCTTTATCCTTGCGGCGAAGGCGCCGGTTATGCAGGAGGAATTGTAAGTGCGGCAATGGATGGGGAGAATATAGCTGGAAAACTAATTTGGAAATTTGGTAATGTGACGATTTGATAATTAAGTTCTATCATCATTCATTTCCAGATTATAAAAATTCGTCACCGCTTCTGTAATATTTTCAAAATGACAATCGATTAGCAATTAACTTCACATCTCCAAATTATCAAATCTTCAAATTATCAAATTAATACATGAACATCCTGGAATTGCACAATCTCAAAAAGTATTTTTCTACACAAAAAGCCGTTGATGATATCAGTTTCAATATTGAGCAAGGGAGCATATTTGGATTGCTTGGACCAAATGGTGCAGGAAAAACTACTTTGCTGAGAATGATAACCGGCATCTTTTATCCCGACAGCGGCACGATTACCTTAAATGGAAAAAAGTTTGACGCCTTGAACGATGCCATCAATATCGGGTATATGCCGGAAGAAAGAGGGCTCTATAAAAAAATGAAAATAGGTGAACAGGCATTATACCTGGCAAGGCTTAAAGGTATGAGTAAGACAGATGCAATGGTGAACATAAAAAAATGGTTTGTGAAATTTGAAATGGAGACCTGGTGGAATAAAAAAGTAGAGGACCTAAGTAAAGGTATGAGCCAGAAGCTGCAGTTTGTAACAACAGTGTTGCATCAGCCGAGGCTAATTATATTGGATGAACCTTTTAGTGGTTTAGATCCTGTAAATGCAAATCTCATCAAAGACGAAATTTTCAACCTTGCAAAAAATGGCAGTACTATTATATTCAGTACACATCGTATGGAACAGGTAGAAGAAATATGCGATCATATTATACTTGTAAATAAAGGCAAAAAAATACTGGATGGCACCGTGGATAGAGTGAAACAGGATTTTAAAGATAATATTTACCAGGTAGGCGCCAACATACTTCCTGAAAACCTGATGACACATATTTTCGAAGTGGTAAAACATCAGCCTGATAAACTGTTATTAAAATTAAATGATGACACCAGGCCAAATGATGTTTTAAGATATTTCATCAATCAAAATGTAAACATCAATTCCTTCAACGAAGTGCTTCCCTCACTCAATGATATTTTTATTAAGCTGGTAGAAGGAACAACCGCAGCAAGACAATTCCAAAATGTAAATTAAAAGTGATTTTGTATGAATAAAATCGGATTAATAATAAGCCGTGAATATTTCACCCGTGTTAAAAAGAAGTCTTTCTTTCTTACTACCATATTGGTGCCCATCATCATCATAGGTTTTTATGCCGCCATCATTGCTATTGCTGTTGAAGGAGGTACTGATAAACAACGGGTGGCAGTAATTGATGAAACAAATTTATTGAATGGCAAAACAGATGAAAAGGATAAAGCGATCGAGCTGAAGTTTATTCAAAATGAAACAGAAGCCAGTTTTGTAAAAAAATATACAGAACAGGGTTATAAAGCTTTTTTGTATATCCCTTCCATCAATCTTGATTCGCCCAGGAATTTCATATTGCATACGCAGTCTTCACCCAGCTTAAGCATGACTTCTTCGCTGGAAAATATTATCAACAAGGCAGTTGAGAATAAACGGCTGCTTTCACAGGGCATCGATCCAAAGAAATATGAAAAGATTGCAGCGGACATTACCCTTTCAAATATAAATGATACAAAAAAAGGCAAGACAGGCAATAGTGTTATGGCCGCTTTTGTAATGTCGTATGCATGTGGCATATTGATCTATATGATGATGATCATTTATGGTACGCAGGTAATGCGTGGTGTAACAGAAGAAAAAACAAACAGGATAGCCGAAGTAATTGTGAGTTCCGTAAAGCCATTCCAGTTAATGCTGGGAAAAATAGTTGGCATTGGTGCAGTTGGTCTTACTCAATTTGCGATCTGGATCATCCTGTTATTTGCAATGCAGCTGGCGATACCATTGATCTTTCCCGACGTGATGAACCAGGTAAATGCAGTTGCAACTGATCCCGGCAGTAGTTCAAAAGCTGCAGAATTTTTTGCAGGTTTGGCATCATTGCCTTTAACAAAGATTGTGCTTTCATTCTTATTTTATTTTCTTGGTGGCTATCTAACCTATGCATCTCTTTTTGCTGCCATTGGAAGTGTGGTAAGTGAAGATCAGCAGGAAGCCCAACAACTTGTATTTCCGATATTGATGCCAATCATTCTTGCTTTTGTTATTATGACCAAAGCAATAAATGATCCCAACAGCAGCCTGGCAGTATTTGGCAGTTTATTCCCGCTAACATCTCCAATTGTTATGATGGGAAGGATTACGTATGATATTCCTGCATGGCAGTTAATTACCTCCATGCTTTTATTAGTGGGATGTTTCTTATTCTTTACATGGATGACAGGAAAAATATACCGTACGGGAATCTTAATGTATGGTAAAAAACCAAGTTGGAAGGAAATGATCAAATGGGCTACGAGGTAATATAGAATGTAAAATATTAAATCTAAAATGTAAAAGTGATCGGGATTCCGATCACTTTTACATTTTAGATTCTACATTCAATATTTTACATTTTACGCAGTAGTAGTTGTTGTGTTTTTTTCTATCTTTTCCTCCTCTCCAAAAATCGCTTTCTTCGCCTCTTCCTTTGCATAACTGTAAATAATACCCGATAAAGACAAACCAGTGAGCACTATCGCACCGAGAATAAATCCTACAAGCGAATATATAATTGCAGAAGGTTTTTTTGTATCAAACGGGGGATCGGGCTTATCAAGGATAGCGATAATGGGTGTTACTTTTTGAAGCCGCCACAGTGCTTCTTCCCGGTTATTAGTTGAAGCGTCACGTTGTCTCGCCACTCTTTCTTTTTCATTTACAAGATTTTCTTTGGGAATCTGGAATTCAAGTTTGTCAGGTGCTACAAACAACGTTGTATTTGACATATGGATCGCTCTCCTGTCGAAGCTATCCAGCACTTTATCCAATGAGTCGATCTTGGTTATTGTAAAATCATAATCGAGTTTTGCTTTTCTAACTTTAAGCTCTTTATAAAACTCTGAAATTTTCTCGATGAACTGGTAACTGATAGGTGATACAAGTGTGAGATCTTTGGAACTATAATTAATCTCCAATATCCCGTTCTTATTTATTTTAGCAGCAAGATCCGGTTTTAGTAAATTTCCTCCTATGGAAGCCAATGTAACACTATCTGTTGGCTCTTTTATTTTTCCTTCAAAAGATTCTCTTGTTTTATTATAATTTTCTATCAGTAAGCTTGCAATGGTCCTGTTTCCATGATCCGGCAATCGTTGTAGTGCTACGGCTTCCCTTGTATTACGGCTTTGAGCAAGCTCTACAATATTAATAGATGCTTCCTGGCTAAAGCTTTTTGGTGTTTCTGACAGACCAAGCATACTGGTAAGTGCGCTGGTAGCTGCAGAATTATCGGGCGTTGCATTTAACGGGAACACAGTTGCACGTGATGTATAAACCGGGTCGATGGATCTTGTATATAAAAACATTAAAACAGCTCCCACTACTCCACCAAGAATGATCAGGATTTTAAATCTTGATATCCTTAAAAAAATTTTTTTTATAAGTTCCTGATTTGTCAAAGGGCCTAATTTAATTTTTAAGTATTATCGCTGTAAGGATCACTGGTACTGCCGTAGCAATAGTTGTCTTTAAAAGATCATTCACTTCCTGGCCTTCCGGTCTCTTTGGAACAGTTACAACACTTCCTTCTTTTACTTTTGGATAAAAGTGAATAAACAAAAAACTTTTGGTGCGTTTGCTTTTCCCGTTTGCATAAGTAACATATGTCCGCTTTCGCCATGGTCGTATTCCATAACCACCTGCTTTGTCTATATAATAAGGCAGGCGGGTATGCTCTTTATCAAATGTCATTTTCAAGGGAGATTGCACTACCCCTACCACACTTACAAACGGGTTGATCTCAGGAATTACAATTACATCTTTGTCCTGCAGTATAATATCATATTTGGAATTCTTTGCTTTCATCGCCCTGTTAAGATCAATACTTACAGGTTCATCGAGGTATTTTAATTCTAATGGAAGACTGTCTTTAATAACCACCCCGTTTGAGTCAAGTTTGACCTGGGTCGAATCAACCGGTAATTCTCTCAGGTCTTTTGTTTTCTTTCTTAACAATATTGCACCTTCAAGATTTGCATTGTCTTTGATTCCTCCGGCTCTTTCTATATAGGACGAAAGACGTTCGTATTTATCAAGCCTCGAATAAAAACCAGGATATTTTACCAATCCCCTCAATTCAATATTCTGCTGGAATTCAAAGGTTGGATTTTTTCTTACAAAGATCTGGTCATAAGGCTTAAGCAATATGCGTGCAGAAGCAGAGTCAATTTGCAGGTTTGGCAACACAGCATAAGAAGTTACCACAGTTCTTGTTGGTTTTAATCCCTGTTGTGCTGAATCAATATCTACAATACTTGAAATTTCCAGCCTTCCATATTCTGCGGATTGTTTCAATCCCCCGGATAAATACAGTAGATCCTGTAAAGTCATGCCGCCATATTTTATTACTTTACCTTCTTTACGTACCTCTCCAAAAATTTCTACGTATTGAGTTTCACCGAATTCACTTTGAGCAAAAAGCTGTATCACATCATTCGAGATCAATTCCACATTACTTACACTGCGGGCATCATTTTTATTTATCTCCGACAAATTAATTTCCAGCCTGTCGGATTTTAGATTTGTTGAATCACCTGCACCCCTGAAAATATAAGCACGCGGCAGGTAGGTATTTCTTGTAACGCCACCTGCACGGTTAATGATATCGAATAAACGATCGCCTTCCCGCAATTCATATACACCTGGATAAGTTACTTCTCCTCTTATTTCAATCTTATTGGATATGCCGGCTTTAACCAGGTTTACTTTTATAATATCGCCATCCTGTAACAAAAAATCCTGGCCCGGGATTTTTATGATTGCAGTTGCATTTACATCATGCTGTACCTGTTTTTCATTTTCAGTTCTGATAATTTGCATACCGGAAGCAAGCGCATCGGCGTTTAGGCCGCCTGTATACTTCAAGAGTGCTCTTACTCCTTCGTCTTTTTTCAACTGGTAATACATCGGTCTTTTGAACTGGCCGGTAGCAAGCACTTTCTTTTCTACAAAATTCACAATTACAAAATCATTATTCTGTAAATAAATATGTTTACCAAAATCACCACTGGTGAGGTATTCGTATACATCAATTTCATCAATTACTTTACCGGCCCTTTTTATCTGGATATTCCTGAGGTTACCAAAATCTGTAACACCACCTGCACGGGATATTACATTAAATGCATTGGAAAAAGCAGAAACCAGGAACGGACCACCATTCGTCACTTCACCAACAACATTTACATTAATGCTGCGGGGCTGACCAAGTGATATAGCGATATTTGTTCCTGCAGGAACTACCGATCTGAATCTTGCATCGATAATAGAACGTACATTGTCAAAAGTAAGTCCCTGTACATTTATTTTACCTAGCCCTTGCGGAAAAATAGCGCCATCTCTTGCAACAACATAACTTTCCTGGAATTCGGCTGCGCCCCACAGTGATACCACAATATGATCGCCCACCCCAACCGGGTAATCAAGTGGCGGAGTTGACATTTCATTTACATCTATTACTGATCCATATTGAAAAACAGTGGCACCATACGTTTTATCGGGACCATATGCACTCTGCTTGATATTATCTTTTATGATGCTGTCTTTTTCAAGTTGGTTCTTTAATTTTCTGTCGGCATCAGCATTTTTATCCTTACCTGTATTTTCCCGGTTCTTATCATTGAGCAATGATGAAAGCTGTGCCGGTGACAAAGTTTTCGGATCTACCTGTGTAGGAAGCATTTCTTCAGGTATTTGCTGGTTTACCGGGGGCTGACAATATGCCTTAAAAGAAAAAAGGATGAATAAGCTGAATACCAGTAATTTTAATACATTCCCCCGGGGTGGTAATTGCATTTCTTGTAGGAGTTGGTTTTGAAATTAAAGCCCAAATATAATATATTATTTCAGAGCCTGATATTTTAGGCTGTTGTACTCTTGCCATACCTGCGCTACGATCTCTGCCGCCGGCTGTATTTTATCAAGCAAAGCGCTTACCTGGCCTATTTCCAATTCGCCTTCTTCAAGATCACCTTCAAACATACCGCGTTTCGCCCTGCCCTTTCCAAGTAGCAACTGGAGTTCATTTACAGCTGCTCCATGAAATTCTGCTTCCTGTACTTTTTTATAAAAACCATTCTTCATTAGACGTACAGGCGTTAGTTGTTTAAGTGAAAGTGCCGTATCACCTTCTGCGGCATTAATAACTGCGTTTTTAAAATTGATATGGCTGGATGCTTCATTACTTGCAACAAACCTGCTACCCATTTGCACCGCCGATGCACCAAGGATCATTGCAGCCAGCATTTGGCGACCGGTAGCGATACCCCCTGCAGCAATAACAGGTATGTGAACTGCTTCGCAAACTGCGGGTATTAATACAAAACTTGTCGTTTCTTCTCTACCGTTATGGCCACCGGCTTCAAAGCCTTCTGCTACCACGGCATCACAACCAGCTTCCTGTGCTTTTAGTGCGAACTTACTGCTGCTTACAACGTGCACTACGGTTATACCATGTTGCTTCAATGTTGAAGTGTATGTTTTGGGATTGCCTGCAGATGTAAATACAACCGGCACTTTTTCATCAATGATTGTTTGAATATGTTTGTCAATATCCGGGTAAAGGAGTGGCACATTTACACCAAATGGTTTGTTGGTTGCTGCTTTGCACTTTTGAACATGTTCTTTTAATATCTCCGGGTACATGCTCCCGCTGCCAATTAAGCCAAGGCCACCGGCATTACTTACTGCACTGGCCAAACGCCATCCGCTTGCCCAGATCATCCCTGCCTGTATTAAAGGAATATCAATGTTGAAGAGTTTGGTTATGCGGTTTTGATCGAAATGCATATAAAGTTTAAAGATTAAGAATAACGCATTGTAAGCTGAAATAAATTTATTTTACTGCAGAGACAAGAGTAAATGGAGTTTTCGCAGAGATTCTTTGCGGAAACTCCGCCTCTCATTTTCTCTGCGGTGAATAATAATGTTCATTTCAAATCAGCTAATTATTATTGAGTATATCTATTAATAGTATACGAGATAAATATAAAAATAAATTATGGATTATTTGCTGTTACCGCCAAGGTCGATGGCTGTATTGTCCCCGATGTTCAGGTTACGGCTTACACCTTTAACTTCAGCATCACTGCCGATAAGAGAATTATTTAAAACAATTTCATATAGGTTTGAATAAGCGCCGATGATGGAATCTTTGATAATGGCATGATTTACGACAGTATGTTCGCCGATGGCAACGTTTGGACCAATCACGGAATTTTTTATATCACAACCTGCACCAATACTAACCGGCGGAATAATGATCGTGTTTTTATATTTATCGGCATCCTGTGCAACACCTCCGAATTTTTTAAGAAGGATGGCATTTGATTCGAGCAGGCTTTCTTTTCTACCGCAATCGAACCAGTTGGTTACTTTAAAGGCCTGGAATTTAGCACCCTGGCCAATCATACATTCCAATGCATCAGTAAAATTAAAATCCTCGTAACTGTTTTTTATTTTCACAATTTTATCCAGGCAGGAATACATAAAGTTTGTCTCCTTGATCTTATATACACCAACCAGTGCCATGTTGCTTTTAGGAATAGCGGGTTTCTCAACAACCCGGCTGATAAAGCCGTCATCTTCTATTTCTGCCACACCAAAATTGCGGGGATCATCTACTTTTTTTACACCAAGCATCGAATAAGGTGCATCCATGATCTCTTTCACATCATATTCTGCAATTGTATCTCCCAGCACAATCAATATCTCTTCTTCCCCAACAAGCTCCTGGGTGAGATCAATTGCGTGGCCAATACCATGACGTTCATTCTGTGTGATAAAATGGCTCGTAAGTTCAGGATAATTATCTTTTACATAGTCCTGGATTTTCTCGCCAAGATACCCGATAATAAAAATGAAATCAGTGATCCCTGCTTCTTTGAGCTGATCGATGATAATGCTAAGTATTGTCTTTCCTGCTAAAGGAATTAATGCTTTTGGCTGAGTATATGTATGTGGGCGAAGTTTTGTGCCTGCGCCTGCTACCGGGATAATTGCCTTCATTTATTTACAATAAAATATTTGCCCTGCTTGGGGAACGTGAATGTAGGAAATTTTGTGTAAATCGAACACATTATGGGAGGTTTAATAGTTTAGAGGTTTAGAAAGTTCATTTCAGGGTTTCGACATAATTCTAAACTCTTAAACCTCTAAACTTCTAAAACCATTATTCCATTTATATTTGCCAAATAAACTTTACTGTATGCAAAAAGATAAAGTGATTTTTGACCTCATCAATAAAGAACTTGAACGACAACGTAATGGTATCGAACTGATAGCGAGTGAAAATTTTACAAGTCTGCAGGTAATGCAGGCAATGGGGACATCACTTACCAATAAATATGCTGAAGGTTATCCTGGCAGAAGATATTATGGCGGTTGCGAGATTGTTGACCAGGTAGAACAACTGGCCATTGATCGCATCAAAGAAATTTTTAACTGCGACTATGCAAATGTGCAGCCTCATAGCGGTGCACAGGCAAATGCTGCTTTGATGAGCGCAATCTTACAGCCGGGAGATAAAATTCTTGGCCTCGATCTCAGTATGGGAGGTCATCTTACTCATGGTTCTCCTGTTAATTTTTCAGGCAAATTATATAAACCACATTTTTACGGAGTAAAAAAAGAAACCGGAATTATTGATTACGAAATGCTGGAAGAAAAAGCACGCACTGAAAAACCGCTATTGATCATTTGTGGTGCATCTGCATACAGCCGCGATATTGATTATGCGAGAATAAGAAAAGTTGCCGATGAGATCAACGCTTTTGTATTATGCGATATGGCACACCCGGCGGGACTGATCGCTAAAGGGTTATTGAGTTCACCTTTTGATCATTGTCATTTTGTTACAAGCACCACACATAAAACACTTCGGGGGCCAAGGGGTGGCATTATTTTAATGAAGAAAGATTTTGAAAACCCGTTTGGACTAAAAGATCCCAAAGGAAATATCCGCATGATGAGTCACTTATTGGATATGGCAGTTTTTCCCGGTACACAAGGTGGTCCATTGGAACATGTGATTGCGGCAAAAGCAATTGCATTTGGTGAAATACTTACAGACGAATACACAGCTTATGTAAAGCAGGTACAGCTCAACGCACAGGCAATGGCCAAAGCATTTGTAGCAAAAGAATACCAGATCATCAGCGGTGGTACCGACAATCACCTGATGCTGATTGATCTCAGGAATAAAAATATCACAGGAAAAAAAGCACAGGAAACTTTGGATAAAGCGCATATCACTTTAAATAAGAATGCTGTTCCATTTGATGATAAAAGCCCGTTTGTTACAAGTGGTATACGTATAGGTGTACCAGCTATTACGACAAGAGGAATGAAGGAAACTGATATGCAAACCGTGGTAGATTTTATTGATCGTGTGTTAATGAATATTGATGATGCGAATACGATTAATACAGTGAAAGAAGAAGTAAAAACATTTATGAAACAATTCCCGCTTTACCCGGAGTTGGGATAATTGAACAACCCTGTCGGCGGTTGTAAACCCCGACAGCGGTTAGAAATAAATTTATATTTTATGTTACAACGTATACAAACCATCTGGCTCTTTCTTGCATCCGCATGCGCATTTATAAGTTTGAAAGTGCCATTTTATAATGGCACAAGATCAGATGCTACCTTACCCAACAAACTACTTGGAACAGATAATTTTTACCTGATGCTGTTAACTATTGCAATTGGAGTAATTGCATTGATAACGATCTTCCTTTACAGCAACAGGAAATTACAAATCCGGTTATGCCTGCTTAATATTTTGCTGGAAGGCTTACTTATTTTTTTATATTATAAGCAAACTATAACCTTTGTAGCGGGCAGTGGTACTTATTCATTAACTGCCATCTTGCAGGTGTTGATTTTAATTTTCCTGTTTCTGGCAATAAGAGGCATTAACAATGATAATAAAATCATTAAAGAAAGTAACCGGCTAAGATAAAAACCGATACCTGATCTGGTTCCAGCATCAAACATCCCTTTTCTTGGAAGCCTGGAAGGCTGTAATACTTTTAAAAGAAATAAAGAGTTTGAACACAACGCGGAAAGGGTGACATGATCATTTCACCCCTTCAGTTTTGAAAATCACATTTTATTGAATTAGAGAAATTTCATCCCTTCGGGATTATAAAAATTTAGCTGTATAACTTCCCTTAATCTTCTTCAGCTCAAGCGGCTTTCCGGCAAATACCAGGTTTCCCCCTTCATCACCAGCTTCAGGCCCTAGATCAATGATCCAGTCTGCACTTTTTAATAACATCGGTATTGTGTTCGATAACAATGATGGAATGCCCCTGCTCTACCAATGCATTAAAGGATGCAAGCAGTTTTTTTATATCGTGAAAATGAAGGCCGGTTGTTGGTTCATCAAAAATGAACAATATATGACCCTGCGCTTTTCCTTTTCCTAAAAAAGAAGCAAGCTTCACACGTTGGGCTTCACCACCACTTAATGTATTGGAAGATTGCCCGAGTTTTACATATCCCAATCCTACATCACTCAGCGGTTGTATTTTGTTGGCCACATCCGCCCCCTCCCTACCTCCCCCTCCACGGGAGGAGTTAAAAAATTCAATCGCTTCATCCACGCTCATCTCCAGCAATTCATGAATATTTCTATCATTATATTTTACATCAAGTACCTCTTCTTTAAAACGTTTGCCATTGCATACATCACAAATCAAATGCACGTCTGCTAAAAACTGCATCTCCACAATTTGTTCTCCTTCACCTTTGCATGCATCGCATCTTCCGCCATCCACGTTAAAAGAAAAATGTTTTGGCTGAAAGCCACGCATTTTACTTAATGGCTGTTTGCTGATACAAATCACGGATCTCATCATATGCTTTTATATAAGTAACGGGATTGCTCCTGGTTGATTTACCGATCGGGTTCTGATCAACCATTTCCACCTGCTTTATGTAATCAATATCGCCACTGATACCGTTTGTGAATAAACCGGCTTTATCTACAAATTCTCCCTTTATTTTTTGCAAAGCAGGATATAATAATTTGTTTTACCAATGTTGTTTTACCACTACCACTTACACCACTCACCGCACACAATACATTCAATGGAAATTCAACAGTAATATTTTTTAAGATTATTTTGAACTAGCGCCTTCAATTGTTATCGACCTGTTCCATTTACGGATGTGTTTAGGTGGTTCAATACTTAATTTGCCGGATAAATATTTTCCTGTAAGACTTTCCTTATCCGCAATGATCTCATCATAATTCCCCTCCGCAACATACTTCACCACCCAGGTGACTTGCAAGCGGCCCCATGTCAATAATATGATCCGCTTCCCTCATCATCATTTCATCATGCTCAACAACAACAACAGTATTGCCCAGGTCTCTCAACTCTTTTAAAACCACGATCAGTCTTTCTGTATCCCTGCTGTGAAGCCGATAGATGGTTCATCAAGTATATACAATGAATTGGTAAGATTACTTCCCAGGCTACGTGTAAGTTGTATACGCTGGCTTTCACCACCACTCAATGAATTGGCAAGACGGTTCAATGTCAGGTATCCCAATCCAACATCCATCAATGTTTTTATACGATGATGAATTTCGATCAGTATTCTTTTTGCAACCTGGCTATCATATTCACTCAGCTTTAATTTATCAAACCATTGCTGCAGATCCTTTACCGGGAATTCGCATAATTCTCCAATATGTTTGCCTCCAACTTTTATATACAATGCTTCTTTGCGTAAGCGATAGCCTTTACAATCTGTACATAAAGTGCGGCCACGATACCGGCTTAATAAAACACGGTACTGAACTTTATATAAATTCTGTTCTACTTCTTTAAAGAAATCATTGATACCATTTACATATTGATTGCCCTTCCCATAAATGTTGCAAGTTGAACTGCATTGAGATCCATGATGGGTTTATGTACAGGAAAATCAAATTTCTTTGCAGCTTTTACAAATGCTCTCTCCATGCAGCCAATTTTTCTCCTTTCCATGGAGCAACAGCTCCTTCGTACACGCTTAATCGCTTATCGGGAATTATCAGGTCAGGATCAATTCCCAGTATTTGCGAAAAGCCTTCGCAGGTTGGGCAGGCGCCAAAAGGATTATTAAAAGAAAAGAGATTGGGAACAGGCTCTTCAAATTGTATCCCGTCCAGTTCAAACTTATTACTGAAGTTCAATATCTTTTTCCCATTTATCTCTAATTCCATCATCCCCTCTCCTTCATAAAAAGCGGTATTGACTGAATCGGCAATGCGATGTATATCATCTTCATCAAATTCCTTTTTGATCAGCCTGTCTATTAATATATAGGAAGGAACGGCCTTATTATCATCCAGCGTTGAAATAAAAGTTTTAAGGTCCTTCATTTCCAGCAGGTCTTCTATTCTTAATATTTCTCCATTTTGATACAACCTGGAGAAACCTTTTTGCAATAAAATATTAAGTTCCTCTTTTATATCACGGTTCCTTCCTTTTTTAAAGGGGACTAATAATAAAATTTTATCTCCTTCCTTCAATCCATTAATCGCATTGATCACATCGGCCACATCATCTTTTTTTACTTCTCTTCCACTTACCGGCGAAATCGTTTTACCTGCCCGTGCAAATAATAACCGGAGGTAATCATAAATTTCTGTCATACTACCCACGGTACTTCGTGGTGTACGGGTGATCACTTTTTGCTCTATAGCAATGGCCGGGCAAAGTCCTTTGATATAATCCACATCCGGTTTATTCATACGCTGCATAAACTGGCGGGCATAAGCACTCAGGCTTTCTGCATAACGTCGCTGTCCTTCTGCAAATAAAGTATCGATGGTGAGAGAAGATTTTCCCGAGCCGGAAACGCCTGTTACCACAATAAGTTTATTACGTGGTATCCTAACTGTTATATTCTTTAGATTATGAACACGTGCACCCTTGATTAATATATCATTACCCGTTTGCGAGGCTGTTTCCTGTTTTTTTTTCTTAGAGGTTGTTGGTTCCATATTACGATGCAAAATTACCGGAATATGTAGTAAATACTGTCAAATGTGAAAATCTTGGTAAAGTCACTACGTAGTTATACGAATGAATTCGAGAACAAGTACTTTAGTTTTGCATTTCTGTAAAAAATGTTTCAAAAAGATTTGGCGGATTATTTTTTCTCTATACTTTCACACTACCAATATCCAAAAAAGTGAAAAGCCGTCGATGCCTATTACAAAAGACTTCTACGCAAATTTTTCCCTCTTTTTGGACCAAACAAAATAGTCCTAAACCATTTAAACTGTAGAAGCTTTATGAAATGCCTTCAAAACCTAACAGACCAGCAACTCGTTCGTTCATATATGGACGGCGACGCAAATGCCCTTGCAACTTTAGTAGTACGTTACAAGGACAAAATTTACACTTCTATTTATTTATTAGTAAAGGATAAATATCTCGCCGAAGATATTTTCCAGGATGTTTTTATCCGTATAATAGATACACTGAAAGGTGGACGTTATACAGATGAAGGAAAATTTTTGCCATGGGCAATGCGCATAGCTCATAATTTATGCGTGGATCACTTCAGGAAAGTAAAACGTAGTCCGAGTATTAAAACAAGTGACGACCGCGACATTTTTGAAGTATTGAATTTTTCTGAAGCAGGTGCAGACCAGCGTATGATGGCTGATCAAAGCCATGATCGTGTTAGAAAAATGATCGACATGCTGCCAGAAGACCAGAGAGAAGTAATTATTCTCCGTCATTATGCAGATCTTAGCTTTAAAGAAATTGCTTCTTTAACTAAATGCAGTATAAATACAGCACTTGGAAGAATGCGTTATGGTTTGATCAACCTGCGCAAAATGATGACTGAAAAACAAATCGCTTTATAAGATTAATTGTAACCCCCACATTAAGTCCCTCCTGGAAACGGAGGGATTTTTTTATTCCATAATGCAGAATAAGAACGTTAATTTGAATATTGAGTATTGAACATTAACTGTGATTTTTGAATACTCAATATTCAATACTCAACATTCAATGTTCAAAGGAAGGACATCTACTTCTTATAAAACGCATCCACACCACACTGTAACCACTGCAGATATTCTTTTGGATCTTTTGTATATTCTACAGGATGAGATAATAACTGTTCACCAGTATTTAAGATCGCATACATGGGTTGTGCATTTTTTGCAAAATTCTCTGTTTGGAATGTAGACCACTTATCCCCTACTGTAATGATCTCTTTTTCAGGACCAGCTTTTGTTTTATAAGTGAACTGGCTTGTAGCAGGCAATTTTTTCTTATCATCAACATAGAGAGAGATAACAACGAATTTTTCCCTCATTAGTTTAAACACTTCAGGATCTGTCCATACATTTTCTTCCATTCGCCTGCAGTTCACACAGGCATACCCTGTAAAATCAAGCAGGATAGGTTTGTTTTCTTCTTTTGCTATTTGCAAGCCATCTTCATAATCATGCGAACAATTTAAATTCAATATACAGTCGCTGTGCCTGAAAACCGTTTTAGCGGCTTCCTTATTATATATACTGTAATTCAATGGAGGCGGAAAACCGCTGATCAATGAAAGATTGGCCCATTTGGTATTAGTTAACCCAGGAATAAGATATAGTGTAAATGCTAAAAAAATAATTGCAAAAAATATTCTTATCCCTGATAATTTTTTTACAGGCGAATCATGCGGGAATTTGATTTTTCCAAAAAGATATAGCGTTAACCCGATGCCTATAAGAACCCAGGCTCCAATGAATACTTCTCTTTTAAGGATACCCCAATGCATTACAAGATCTGCATTGGATAAAAATTTAAATGCGAGTGCCAGTTCTACAAAACCCAATACAACTTTTACTGTGTTCAACCAGCCTCCTGATTTTGGAAGTGAATTCAACCAATTTGGAAAAAGTGCAAACAGCGCAAATGGAAGTGCCAATGCAAGACCAAATCCACCCATGCCAAAACTAAGCCTCATTGCTCCTCCCGGTCCTGATAATGATCCGGCTAGCAACGATCCTAAAATAGGACCCGTGCAGGAGAAAGAAACCAATGCCAGGGTAAGTGCCATGAAAAATATGCCGGCAATATTGCCAACACCTGCTTTACTATCTGCTTTACTGGAAAGCCCGGCCGGTAACGTTATCTCGTAATAGCCAAAAAATGAAAGTGCAAAAAACACAAAGATGGCAAAGAAGAAAACATTCAGGTAAACATTGGTGGATATATTATTCAGAATAGAAGGGCTCAGCTTTTCAAAAAGATGAAAAGGGAGACTTATCAATACATAGATCAGAAAAATAAAAAAACCATATAAGAATGCATTTTTTATACCTGCTTTTTTTGTCGTGGATTTCTTGGTAAAGAAGGAAACCGTTAAAGGAATCATCGGGAAAAGACAGGGAAGCAGCAGTGCCAAAAACCCACCTGCAAAACCCAGCAGGAAAACCGAACCAAGTCCTTGCGTGGCAGTATCATCTGCATGTCCGCAACCGGTTAATGGATTTTTAATATCTATAGAAGGGATCAATATCCTGTTCACTGTTTGCGAAACAGCTGAAGCATTCAATACAATATTCAGCTTCTGTTCTTCGGGAATAAAATTTTCCTTATCAGCAATTTCATAATTTATTTTAAACTTGAGAACGGGAGGTATCGCATTTACAAAACTTATTGTATCGACAATTTCAATAGTCCCGGTCGCTACATTTTTTTTCCTATTCTCAAAAATCGCATCATCAATAACATTATAGGAGGCACTTATTTTTAAAGGATTTTTTTGGATAGCGGAATCATCAAATGATAAAAAAATACCTGCCAATCCTTCTGCATCGTCTTTAATTGTATAAACATGCCAGTTGTTTTTGATAGTGCCCTGTAATTTTATTTCATATGCTTTATCGGCTATTTTTTTTGCTGATGATTGCCATTTAATTGCGGTTGAATCCTGGGCATAAGCGTTTTGAAAAAAGAAGAAAACCGGGAAGAGTAAAAGGAGATTTTTAATAAAAAAACGCATACCAAAAAATTTAATCGGTCTGACCGCCTTCCAGCAACCGGTCAGACCGGTTTTGAGCTAACGAATTCATTCTCAACAAAAAATCCCGATTGAACCGGGATCTGCATAAAACTAGAATTTATTTACCTTCTACTTTTATAGAAAAGGGAATTTCTTTTGGAGGCAGGCATTTTTTATCATTGCATGTCATATATGTCACCGTGCCTTTCACAACAGTGGAAGCGGTTGATTTCAACTTGACTTTTTGAACAAAGTCAACTTTATCTGCATAAAATTTCAGTGTGGACCTGAAATTTGGATCATATGATTTTTCAAGATTTCCAACTTCTGTCACCTTTCCATTTAAAGTAACAAGTGGGTTTTTAGAAAAAATAAATGAGGTCGGCTCCGGGCCTTCTCCTGCGTCCTGTGCATATAAATGCCATTTGCTGCCAATGGTTGCCGTGATATGCAATTCATATGTTTTAGGAGCAATTTTTTTTGCTGTATAGGTCCATTGCACCGGATCTTCAATTTGAGCAAAACTGCTTCCGGCAAAAGCAATAATAAACAAAGGGAGAAGTAAAAGTTTTTTCATAACCTGGTAAATCTGTTTATTGAACGTTCAATTGGTTTCAAAATTATAACTCCTGCGCTTTATTAGCTGTTAAAGCTTGTTAAAACAATTTGATGATTCGAAAATTTGATGATTTGATAATTAAATGCATTTTATTTAACTGATTTTTCATCTCCAAATTACCAAATTATCCAATCCCAAAAAGATTTTTAAATACTACTCTACCATCATTATTATTTAAAGTACTATTGCAGGCTCTCTCCGCGTGCGGCATCATTCCAAATACATTTCTATCCTTATTACAAATTCCTGCAATATTATGCATTGCACCGTTTGGATTACTTTCATCTGTAATATTTCCATTTTCATCGCAGTACCGATACAATACCTGGTTATTCTTTTGAATTGTTTCCAGATCATCTTCACTTGCAAAATACCTGCCCTCACCGTGTGCTATTGGAATTTTTAAACCTATTCCCCCGGAACTGCTTCCGTTTTTTAAATAAATATTTTTGCAAACAAATTTTTGATGCTCATTTCTTAAAAGGGCGCCGGGTAAAAGACCGCTTTCACACAAAATCTGGAAGCCATTGCAAACACCAAATACTTTTCCGCCCTTTCCCGCAAATTCAATAACACTTTGCATCATAGGACTGAACCTGGCAATAGCGCCGCATCTCAGGTAATCGCCATAACTAAATCCGCCTGGCAAAACGAGACAATCATTTGTTGTAAAAGCACTGAGGTCTTTATCTTTATGCCATAATGTTATTACGTCCTGCTGAAGATCATGCTTAAGTGCATCTACCATATCCCTGTCGCAATTAGAACCGGGGAAAACTACAACGCCGAATTTCATCGAAAAAGAAGTTTAAGGTGAATAGTCAATGGTGAATAGTGAAAGCCCGGGGCTTTTAAAATAATAGGTTAGTTCTAATTAGCTTGATCTACCTAAGACTTATAAACTGCAAAGATTTCACTATTCACCATTCACTGATGAATGCAAAATTACGTCCCGCCGGGCAAATTATCTTAGAAAATATCCCGATATAACCGTTAACAATACCAGGCTCCAGTGAATGAAGGTTCCGAACCATTTTCTTTCAGGAAACAAGAAGGCTGCTGCCGCAAAAACCGCTGCAGGCACGGCGGTCAGTATCCAATAATCAAAACTATGTGCTGCGTTCAAAAAAGGTACGAGAACGGCCACCAGTAAATAAAGGTAAATCAGGTTCCAGCTTTTGCGTGATTGCACCAATAGCCGCCGCATATTATTTTGAATGAAAACCATACCTATTACAATCGTCAGCACAACAAAAATAATGGCAGTATAAGCCCAGGCCGTTTCAACAAATTTGGGAAAAGTAACAGCTACGCCGGGAAAACGGTAATCCTTCCAATGATTGCTAAGAAAAAACCATGCGGCCAGGAAATAATAAGGTGTCAGAATTCCCATCAATGCAATAAGCCATTCCGGCAATTTAAAGGGACGTGTGATGACAATTCCAACAATTATCAGCAATGAAAAAGCTATAGACGGAAAATAAAACAGGCTAGCCAGCCCCGTTACCATACCAATATTAAACAGTATGGTACTTGCTCCTGCATTATTATACAGGTTACATAATTTCGACAGCACCCAAATCAACAATGTATTAATGATGAGTGGGGCAGATAGTACATTCCATTCTGTAAAAAGAGAAGTGATGAGTAAATAACTCATTCCTGCAAGATAGTTTGGCCTTGAAAGCAAACGCTGGTCATTAAGAATCTTATTCAGGCTGATAGCTTGCACATACAGTAAGAGGAATGCTATAAAGCTATAAATAACCGGTGCCGTACTGCCTGCGGCTGCAAGCCATTTTAATATCGCTCTGTAAAAAATTCCATCCAACTGTTGTGGTTTAGGAACAATGGGATAAATAAATACGGGCAACTTTAACACAAGTCCATATACGAAGAGAAGAAAATTATTGTATGGGTTATTGGCCTTAAATATGCCTGTCACAGAAATTGATTAAATGGTGGATGAGTAATTAGTACAAAAATAAGGGATACTGAGATGCCGGATGCTGGATAACGGAGACTGGAAAATTAATGTGCGTTGATAATCGAAATACTTAATAGTAAATATCAAGCATCAAATATCTACTATCCAGCATCCAGGTCAAAAATCAATTTTCGCAAATGCAATATAACCGAGGTATACATAAGGAATGATCATTTGCCTTGCAGATACCTGTTTGGCAAGTCGTGGCATAAAACCATAACCCACATCATTACTCTTTAAAGTAGCATATCTTTTAATTTCTCCATCGGGTGAAATACTGTGATTGGTGATAACCTGTTTTTGCCTGTCTTTTTCAATAAAGAGATAATGAATTTCCCCGCTTTCGTTCATATTCGAAAATGAAATGAAGTTATCATCATCTACATCATACTGTTTCTTATGAATAATATTATTCCATTCCAGTTTTAATGAACTGTCAAGACTTAATACTACTATATCATCACTATAATAACGCATGGTTTGTTCTCTCCTGTCGGACATATATGGCCGGTAACCACCATAGTAATATGGATTGGACAAATAATAATCATAAGAAGAAGCATAAGGCAGCAGGCTGCTATAATATTGCCTGTTCCAGGTGTTGTTTAAAAGTGTTTCTGCATAATAATCTTCAGCCGAGAGTACAAATCCACCACTTTTTTTAACAACAGTATTGCGTATAATCAGGTTATCGAAAACAAACCTGTATTGATCAGAGCTGTTTATTTTTGAACGAAGTGAATCAGAAAATACATTGAATGCGGCCCTGATAGGCTTTTCCCCATTCATATCAATAAAAGAAGTAAATAAACCTTCAATGCTTCCACGTCGTCTTCCATAATAAAACGAATTAATGATATAATGTTTATTGAGGTTATCAACTTTAATTGATATCTCTTCGATAAGTTTTTTTCCCAGGGATAACTTGTAATTCCTGAAACTATCAACACCGGGCTTACGCAAAATAACTTCAAGTGCATTTTCAGAATTTTTTCTTCCCGATTGCCTGGTTTCTTTTGCCATCATAAAATAACCATTGTTATCCAAAGCAATGTCACTGTAAACTTCTTTGTCATCATCAAACCGAAGCAATTGTCTCGTACTGTCCAGCATTTGTAATTCTGCATCATACAACTTGGTAACAAGCGTAAGCATTTCGTGTTTCAGTTGTCTTTTATAGACAAGTATTTTTTGTTTGTCTTCACTAAAAATAGTGGTGTAAATTTTATTGTCTGCGAACATGCTGATCTTGGTGGTGTCGAGCTGCAAAGGCTCGCTTAGTTGTTTTCCTTCAAGCCCCAATTTCATTGCCTTACAATAAATAATATTATTGCGCTGATACTGGTATATCATATAAAAATAATCGCGATAAGGAATGAAATCAATATTAAATGTCCGCTCCGGTACAAATTCAAGCGGGATATTACCCACTATACGCATGTCGTTATCGTATTTTGTAAGAACATGGTGTTGCCTGATATTTTTATAAACGACATAATTATTCTCGAATTTGCCCAGTATCTCAAAATAAATATCACGGCTATCTTTCTTGCTGTATTCGGAAAGTGTTATTTTTTGCGCTTCACAGTTGTGTTGCAACAATAAAATAAAGACGAATAAAATCCAGGCTCTTCTCATGAAATTTTCTTTACATTAAAATTACGACATTAAAGAATACCAGATGCCGGATACCGGATGCGTAGAATATTGCTATTCGATAAACTAACTTTCGATGACAGGATGCAGTATCCAACATCCGGTATCGAGTATCCCGCATCGGCCTTATCTTTATATTATGCAAACAATCCTGATAGCCGGCGGGACTGGCCTGGTAGGGCGCCATCTCACAAATCATCTTATCTCAAAAGGTTACCAGGTTATTATTCTTACACGAAATCCCGACGATAAACAGAACAATAAATCCTTAAGTTATGCTGCATGGGATATAAAAAAGCAGGAGATTGATATTAAGGCAGTGCAATCCGCGGATTTTATTGTACAACTTGCAGGTGCGGGTGTAGTGGATAAGAAATGGACAGCCGCTTATAAAAAAGAAATTGTTGATAGCAGAACAGGAAGTACTAAACTACTTGTTGATACTTTAAAAAATAATTCAAATAAGGTTAAAGCATTTATCAGTGCTTCTGCTATTGGCTGGTACGGTCCCGATAAGGAGCAGGATCATTTTTTTGATGAAACAGAAAAAGCTTCAGAAGATTTTTTAGGACACACCTGCCTGTTATGGGAGCAAAGCGCAGAAGACGCTGAAAAGCTGGGAATACGCGTTTGTAAATTCAGGAATGGAATTGTTTTAAGTAATGATGGCGGGGCACTTTCAGAATTTAAAAAGCCGATAAAGGCTGGTGTTGCGGCTATACTTTCCAGTGGCAAGCAAATAGTAAGCTGGATACATATCGAAGATCTTTGCAGAATGTATACCTATGCCATCGAAAATAAGGCGATCCGCGGGAGTTATAACACGGTAGCACCGAAGCCGGTTAGCAACAAGGAACTAACACTTACAATTGCAAGATCACTGAGGAGAAGTTTTTTTATCCCCTTGCATGTGCCTTCTATTATCTTAAAACTAATCATGGGACAACGAAGCATAGAAGTTTTGAAAAGCACTACGGTAAGTTGTGAAAAAATAAGGGAAGCCGGGTTTATATTTTTCTATCCATCGATCGAATCTGCTATAGAGAACTTAAACGATAAGAAGTAATAAAAGAGAATCGTATCCTTGTTCCGGGTATTTATTTAAGTTTTCAAATCTGTTTTACGAAAATACTTTACTATAATAAATGCGAAAAGGATAATATAAGCAATGGCTGTACAGATTAAAGCCACGTCAGACACGGTACGGCCTTCCATTCTCGCAGGCTTAAAAGGATTTACCAACAGGGAATCCGTTGATTCCAAGGGTAAAAAATAAGCAAACTGGCTTTTCCTCACAGTCAGTATCAGCCATAGCACATTGTCGACAATACAAACGAATGCAAAATAAATAATGATAGATAATCCTGTTCGTTTTACAAGGATGGCAATTAAAAATGCAACCATCAGGTAAAGCGTGGCCATCAATGCAAAATAGCCAACATAATAAAAGCCTTCAAACACATTGTAAGAACCGGAAGTATAAACAAGACCAACGATAAGCCCTGATAAAAAAATCATAACTGTTGAGCTTATTACCAGGAACAACATCATCGACAGCTTTGCTTTTAAAAAATCCATCCTGCTCCATCCATCAATTATATTTTGACGATGGGTTCTGTATTGAACTTCATTTGTGATCAATAAAATAAACAACATACCAAGCATAATAAAAAACAAACCGCCAAACCATCCCGACGAATGCCATACTTTGGGAAAAGCAAAGAGGTTCCCTATGAATGCTTTGATCATTTTTTCCTCCTGCCCCACACTTTGACTCTCCATCCATTTACTGGCCATAAAATAAAAACCCAGCGGTTCCATCACCATAAAAATGATAAACAAACTCCAGAACGTTTTATATTCTTTAATCTTTAACCATTCTATTTTAAAAAGTCTCAACATAGTCTTATCATTAAAGTTTTATTTACCTGTCACTCTGCGATCCTGTTATTTCAAGAAACCTTGTTTCAAGCGATTTTGTTTTAAGATTTAATTTGTTCAGTATAATCCCTTTTTCAAAACAATATTTATTGATCTGTTCCGCGGTAATGTTTTCTTCACAGGTGAGCACGAGTTTATTTTCCACGGAATTAATTTTAATGATTCCCCTCAAGTCCTTCAAAATATTTTCCAGCTGTGATATATTATCCGATGCAGCTTCAATCACCTTGCTGTTAACTGTGGAACCCGATAAAACATCTGCTACAGATCCCACGGTCTTAAGATCACCTTTCTGGATGATCGCAACATGTGTACATACTTTTTCCACCTCATCCAAAATATGGCTGGCCATAATGATTGTCTTTCCCTGCCTGTTCAATTCTGTGATCAGGTCCCTTATCTCAGCGATTCCTGCAGGATCGAGTCCATTGGTTGGTTCATCAAAAACCAGAATATCAGGGTCGCCTAATAAGGTAGAGGCGATGGCAAGCCGTTGTTTCATTCCCAGCGAATAGGTGTTGAATTTCGAATTTCGTCTTTGATAAAGATTGACCATTTGCAATACTTTATCAATATCCTCCAGGCCGCGTTCTTTTATTTCAGCGGCAATTTTCAAATTGGAAGTTGCACTTAAATAATGATAGAAATTGGGTGTTTCGAGCAGTGTTCCGATTTTTTTACGCTGTGTATTGCTGCTTGGTTGTCCATTCCAGGAATAACTGCCACCTGAGGCTTTTAACACATCTGTTATTATTCCCAGTAAAGTCGTTTTACCACTTCCGTTAGGGCCTAGTATTCCAAAAACAGTTCCTCTTGGCACCGAGAAGCTAACTCCCTTCAACGCGTTTATGCTACCATAATTTTTGGAAAGGTTTTCTACATTCAATATCGCCATACGAAGAATTATGAATTGTGAATTATGAATTATGAATTGTAATTTAAAATTTGCAACCTTCAATTGAGACGGACAAATTCAAAATTCAGCATTTATAATCCAAAATTAATTAAAGCATCAAGATAAATGATTTTACGTATGATGCATTCAATTAAATGATAAAAGGAAATTAAAACCCATTTGCTTCTATTTTAGATTTTGTATAAAATAATCTGTTACTTTCTGATACAAATGTGCCCTGTCTTTACCAAGCACATTGTGTTCATGGCCGGGATAGATCATATAATCCACCTGTACTCCTTTATCAATCGCGGCTCTTACAAACATAACAGAATGCTGTTGCAACACAACAGGATCCTGCATACCATGTATCAATAAAAGTTTGCCTTTTAGTTTTCCAACCTGTTTTACAAGGTTCGTGGATTCGTAGCCGGCAGGATTTTCATCGGGTGTATCCATATATCTTTCCGTGTACATGATCTCGTAATAACGCCAGTCCAATAACGGACCTCCTGCTACTGCGGTCTTAAAAATTCCCGGGTGATTGAGCATAAAATCAGTTGTCATAAAACCACCATAGCTCCAGCCAAATAAGCCCAAATTATTTTTATCTACATAAGGAAGATTATTCAGGTAATTTACTCCCGACATCATGTCATCCATCTGCGCTTCACCTACCCTGCGGAAAACGGATTGCTCAAATGCACGTCCACGATTTGCACTTCCTCTTGTATCCAATGTGAATACAACATATCCCCTCTCCGCCATATACTGGAACCAATAATCGCCGGCGCCGCCATTCCAGCTATTCAGTACCAGTTGTGCATGAGGTCCTCCGTACCAGTATACGATCGTTGGATATTTTTTTGTTTCATCAAAGTTTGCAGGTTTAAAAAGCCTGCAATACAAATCAGTTCCTTCACTGGCCTTAATGGTAAAAATGCTCATCTGCCCAGTGCTATATTCCGAAAGCGGGTTTGTGGATTGTAATAAGAGTTTTGTCTTGCCCGATTTTATGTCAACAAGCTGAATTGTTTTTGCATTTTGCGGACTGCTGAAGTTATCAATTGCATACTGCCCGCTTGAACTTATCGATACAGCATGAAAATTATTGTCTCCCTTTGTAACTCTTTTTGCTTTCGCAGTTTTTAAATTAACGATGTATAAATTTTTTGTGACCGGGGATTCTTCTGTGGATGTATAAAATAATTGTTCTCCTGTTGCATCAAAGCCTTTTACTTCCACTACTTCCCACTGGCCAGCAGTGAGTTGTCTTACAAGATTACCATCTGTTCCATATAAATACAAATGGCTCCAGCCATCTCTTTTACTTTGCCAGATAAACTGTGCCGGGTTATTTTTTACAAAAAGCATCGGAACTAACGGTTCTACATACCTGTTATCAGTTTCTTCAAACAGTGTTTTAATGAATGAGCCGCTGGTAGCGTCATATTGGTTCAACCACATATTATTTTGCCCGCGATTTAATACCGCTATATAAATGTATTTGTCATCCGGACTCCAGGCAATATTTGTAAGATACTGCTCGGCCGGGCCATGTATTTTTACCCATATGGTAGTCTTGGAAACAGCATTGTAGATACCCAATGTTACATGATGGCTCTTATCGCCTGCCATTGGGTATTTTAGAGGATTAACTTTTGCTGGGCGTGTTGTCCAGTCAATGATAGGGTAATCAGGAACCATACTTTGATCCATCCGGTAAAATGCAAGCAGTTTACCATTGTTACTCCAAAACGTTCCTTTGGTAATCCCAAATTCACTTTGATGAACCGCAGATGCATACACAATATCCCTGCTGCCATCTTCAGTTACTTTTTTGGTATCTCCATTCTTTGATACATATAAATTGAAGCTGTCGAGATAAGCTGTATAACCATCACTGCTTTCTTCCACATTTCCTTTTGAAGCAATTACTTTATCAATGATTGTTTTGTATTGATTGTTTGCACTGTTGAATGATAGTTTTTGTCCTTTGATATTCACCAACCAGTTATCACTGCTGAATTGGATTGGCGGTAATGCTTTCATAGTATCAACTGATGCCGCACGCAATTTTTCGTTGAACTGGGTCAGTGTTAAGTATATCTCATCATCCTTTGTTTTAAAATTTCCTTTTACATAAGTATCTGTTCCATCAATTTTTTTGAGGTACACATAATCATCCGTTCCTTTTATAAACTGTAATTGTTTTAAGCTTTGGGGAGCCAGCGTGGTTTTGGAATTGATCATGGCATCTTCCATGCTTAGCATTTTCTGCTGGGCAATGGAAAGATTAGTAATGAAGCAGGACAATAAGAGAATAAAATTTCGTTTCATGTGAATATTTTAATTAAGGGGGATAAATGTAGGAAATAATGCTGGATACCAGATCCTGGACATTGGCTACTGGGTAGAAAAATCTGACAATCGATTAGCTATATGCCGAATAGAACAAATCCAGTATCAGGTATCAGGTATACAATTATATTTCTTTTATTAAAACTCCGCCTTCACCCACACGCATTTCGTGTTCAACCCCACACTTCAGTGCAACATTATTTTTCTGATGACCTACCGGGAAATCAAAACAAACAGGATAATTATATTCTTTTACTTTCTCCAGCACAATCTGCTCCAGTGTCTTCCCAAACTCTTCTCCTTCATCATCCTTCTTGATTTTAAATCCGCCGATGATCAATCCTTTTAATTCCGCAAGTTTACCGGTCCTTTTCAGGTTCCAGAACATTCTGTCAATACTATAGAGATACTCGCCTGTATCTTCTACAAATAATATTTTATTTTTTGTAAGAATGGTACTGTTGCTGCCTGCAAGACTTTCAATGGTTTTCAAATTACCACCAACCAGCCTGCCTTTACCCTCTCCCTGCCTGTTATTGCTGTTTGGTAAAATACCGTATTGCATTTTTTCTCCCGAAAGGCATTGCCTGATAGATTCGATAGAATCTCTTTGCACCTGTTCGGCAAGATTCCAGTCTTCCGGGAAACTGTTACACATTTTTGAATGAATGGCTGCAATACCATATTGCCTGTCCAGGTGGTTATGGATCACCGTTATATCACTAAATCCAATGATCCATTTTGGCGCATTGGCAAATTTTTCAAAATTGAGCTGATCTATAATTCTCACAGCTCCATATCCTCCTCTTGCACACATGATCGCTTTCAGCTCTTTATCATCCAGCATTTGTTGCAGGTCCGTGAGGCGTTCCTCATCCTTTCCCCCAAAAGTAAAATCCCGTTTACCTACCGTATTGCCAATTTTTATTTTAAACCCCCATTCCTGCATTTTATTCATTGCAGGCTGTAATTCTTCCAGTGTTATAAAACCGGCCGGGCAGGTAATACCCACCAGGTCTCCTCTTTTTAAATAAGGTGGAACCACAGGCGGGAAATCATTTTCAAGTGCTGCGATCCCGTTTTCTCCAGCTGATGAAATACCTGCAAATAACGGGAAGATCGAGTTTAAAAAATATTTACGGTTCATGTACTAAAGTTATTTGAAAACGATGATGCACATTCATTCATTTAATAAATATTAATTTAAAAATTTTTGTTCTTGTTCTTAAAGATTTAAATTACAAATGCTCTACTTTAGTATTAAATCTTTCTTCACTAATTAATATCTCTCAATTTTATGGACAGTTCCGTTTATATAGCCGATCTACACAAAGTTGGCTTAACAGACATTGAACAGGTAGGCGGCAAAAATGCGTCGTTGGGCGAAATGCTCCAAAACCTTACGCAGCTTGGGATACAGATTCCCGGCGGCTTTGTTATCACCGTTGCAGCATACCGTGAATTCATCAGGTATAATAACCTGGATGATGCGATTCACAATATTATCAATGCAATCAAGCTTGATGATATTGAATCATTGCGCAGGGGCGGGTTACAGGCAAGACAGCTTTTGAAGAATGCAAAATTTCCCAGGGAATTAAGTGAAGCCATTATTGAAAAATATTACGAGCTAAGTAAATTATACGAGCAGGATATGACGGATGTAGCGGTGCGTTCATCTGCTACAGCCGAAGACCTGCCGGATGCATCTTTTGCGGGTCAGCAGGAAACTTACCTCAACGTTCGCGGCCCGGCGCCGCTGATGAATGCAGTACGTAACTGTTTTGCATCCATTTTTACGGATCGTGCGATCAGTTATCGCCAAAGTTTTGGTTACGATCATTTCAGCATTGGTCTTTCTGTTTGCGTTCAGAAAATGGTTAGAAGTGACCTGGGCGCTTCGGGTGTGGCATTTTCACTGGATACAGAAAGCGGGTTTAAGGATGTAGTGGTGATAAATGCATCATTTGGTTTGGGAGAAATGATTGTACAGGGCGCTGTATCTCCTGATGAATACATTGTATTTAAACCCGCCATGAAAAAAGGATTCAGCAGCATCATTGAAAAGAAACTTGGCATAAAGGATAAAATGATGGTGTATGGCGATAACCCGGATGAAAGGGTACAGATCATACAGGTAGAAAAACCCTTGCAACAACGGTATTGCCTAACCGATCAACGCATTATTCAACTTGCACAATGGGTTACCAAGATCGAAGAGTATTACAGTACATTAAAAGGTCATTGGTGCCCGATGGATGTGGAATGGGCGATAGATGGATTGAGCAAGGAATTATTTATCGTACAGGCCAGGCCGGAAACAATCCATTCCCAAAAAGATTTTTCAAAGATCACGGAATATGTAATGGATGATAGTTCGCCAAAGAAAACCCTGCTGAAAGGTATTGCTGTGGGTGATAAGATCGGTACCGGTAATGTGTCCATTCTTTTCTCCCTGGATAAACGGGTAACTGAAGGCCATGAATTCAAAGCCGGGGATGTGTTGGTTACAGATATGACAGATCCCGACTGGGAACCCATCATGAAAAAAGCTTCCGCCATCATAACCAATAAAGGTGGCCGCACCTGTCACGCTGCTATTGTAGCCCGCGAACTGGGCGTACCGGCGATTGTTGGTTGCGGAAATGCAACAGATATATTGAACGATGGACAAATGGTTACTGCTTCCTGTGCGGAAGGAGATGAAGGAATTGTTTATGAGGGCGCTGTTCAGTTCACAAAAATTGAAACTGACCTCAATGACCTGCCAAAAGTGAAAACGCCGATCATGCTGAATGTGGCATCGCCTAATCTCGCATTCCGTTTTTCTCATTTGCCCAATGCCGGTGTGGGCCTGGCCAGGGAAGAGTTCATCATTAATAATTATATCCAGGTACACCCACTGGCTTTGCTGAAACACAAAGAACTGAATGATCCCGAACTGAGCGCCAGTATCAAAAAAATGATCCGTGGCTTTGAAAATGAAGAAGATTTTTTCATACAGCGATTGAGTTATGGTATTGCCAAGATCGCCGCTTCCTTTTATCCCAATAAAGTGATTGTTCGCTTCAGTGATTTTAAGAGCAATGAATACTACAATTTGCTGGGCGGAAAATATTTTGAGCCCCACGAAGAGAACCCGATGATTGGCTGGAGAGGCGCCAGCAGGTATTATTCAGATCAGTATAAAGCGGCGTTTGGATTGGAGTTAAAAGCCATTCGCAGGGTAAGAGAAGAACTGGGATTACATAATGTAGTAGTGATGGTTCCATTTTGCAGAACCGTTGAGGAATTGCTGCGGGTACAAGAGGTAATGAAAGAATATGGGCTGGAAAGGGGAAAAGAAGGACTGGAATTGTTCTTAATGGCAGAAATCCCTTCGAATATCCTGATGGCTGAACAATTCTCTAAACACATTGACGGGTTTTCGATCGGTTCCAATGATCTGACGCAATTAACACTTGGCCTGGATCGTGATTCTTCGCTGGTAGCACATTTATATGATGAACGAAACCCGGCAGTAAAAGAAATGTTGCGAATGCTGATCAATACGGCCAAAAAAATGAAAGTAAAAGTGGGCATCTGCGGACAGGGGCCGTCGGATTTCCCCGATTTTGCCCAGTTTTTGGTAGAACTTGGGATCGACAGTATTTCTGTAACCCCCGATTCTATTGTAAAAACATTAAAGGCGATCGCGGCGGTAGAGAAAGAAATTGGTTAACATAAAGGTTCACGCAAAGACCGCAAGGGGACAAGGTTCGCCAAGTTCTCTTTGCGGACTTTGCGTTTCTTAACGTCGTTTGCATGAAACAAAAAGGCCGAATAAAGCCACAAGTTCCGGATCCGGGACTTTTTTTAAAAATTTCCGGGAAAAAACTAGAAAAATACCCAACCATTTCAGACCTTACTGTAGTTATATACTATCAGATGGAGCAGTTTCCCCCTAAAAAGAGATTTTTGGATATTAACCTCCCCATAATAGTACGGGGTTGTCAGCAAAATGACATCCATTGCCAGGAGCAGCTCTATAAACTTTTTTATCCGGAAATGATAAAAATTTGTGCCAGGTATGCGTCCGATTCAGATGGTGCCGGTACGATCTTTAACAATGCAATGCTCAGGGTTTTTAAAAATATAAATGAATACAGGGAAGAAGGTAAATTAAGTGCGTGGATAAAAAAGATTGTGATAAACTGCTGCATTGATTTTTGCAAAAAGAAAATGGCTTTTGTGAAGGAGTTACCCAATGATTCGGGAAATGAAATGGGCATAGGTCCGGAAGTCTTCAATCTTGTTTCAGCAAAAGAAATTCAAAAAACGATTGCTCAATTGCCTCCAGGCACCGCCGTTGTATTCAACATGTATGTGTATGATGGCCATACTCACAAACAAATTGGCGAAAGCCTTGGAATAAGCGAAGGAACAAGTAAATGGCACTTAAGTGAAGCGAAGCGGATCTTAAAAATGAAAATTGAAAATCTTTCTACTAATACAACAAAAGTAAATGCAGCAGGATAATAACAATATGGAAGATAAATTACGCCAGCTGGAGAATCAGCAATTGCCTGATTTGAGCAATATGGATAGAGACTGGCGGAATATGCAACAGATGCTGGCTGCAGGCACCGCACCCAACGCTGCCAATAAACCAAAATCTTTTTTTAATCTTAGAAGGATATTCTTTGCAGCTGCATCCATAGCAGCAATTGCGTTCGCGGCTTTGATTTATAAAAACCTGCAAACAAATACCAATAAAAACACAACAGCTCCTGCCGTTGCTAAATCAACTGTTAATTTAAAAGATGCCCAACAGGCTTTTCATGATGCCGTTCAAAAAACAGCAACCAACACAACAGCACAACGCAATGTTGCACAACTAAAGCTGGTGCCACATCCTAAAAACGGAAAGAATATACCGGCGGCCACCGATAACTATACATTAGTGGACGACACGCCTGCTGCGATCAATGATGTTGCAAGTGTTGATTCAAAAGAAATGATTGAATCTTTTTATACCAGCATACAGAAGCCGGTGCAGGAATTCAATATCGATGCAGACCAGGGTGGAACTATTACTGCCGAGGAAGGATCTGTTTTCACTATTCCGCCATCAGCTTTTATAGATGCAAATGGAAAGTTGGTTGCCGGTACAGTAAAGATTGTTGTTGAAGAATTTTATAAGTATTCAGATATGATTGCTGCAAACCTTACCACTTCTTCTGATAACAGGCAACTGGTTACCGGTGGAATGGTAAAAATAACGGCGATCCTTAATGGCAATCCCGTATCGCTGAAATTGGATAAAGAAATCAGCCTTTCTATACCTACAAAAAATTATGATCCTGGCATGAAGCTCTTTACTTCAAAGGATAATGACTGGTCACAAACTGAAACAGATAAGAATGGTATGAATATGCATGCCGTTTACAGGGTGCAGGACAGGAATATAAACTGGAACTCAACCGGCAAACAAACCGGGTTACCGGAATACGACGGAAAGACCAATGTTCCCGATTTTCTTGATCAACCTTATAACGTAATTAAAGCATTCGGGAAACGTATCGGAAAATTTTCACTCTCAGATAATTCTACGCTTACTGTTGCTCAAATGAAAGCGATGTTGAAAGAAAAATACGGAGATTACTACAATGTGATAAAAGTTAAGAGAGAAGATGGTTCAACGGGTAAAGCTTCCAATTTCCTCTTCAGGGGAACACTTGAAAAAGAAAATGTTGTGGGTGATTCTTTGAGGATGACATTACAGCAGGCTTTAAAATCAAAATACATTGATAAAAAAGACATTCAGTTCTATGCTGAAAGAGTGAAGGCTGATAGCATACTTTTTTATAAAACACTTTTTGCAAGCAGGCTTTATCCAAATAAGTTTGGAGGAGAGATCCTTACTCACACAAAAGCCAATTCAGCAAAAACTTCCCAGGCTGATTATTCATTGCTGGATGAGGAAATATCATTTGATTCTTTGAGTGATTCTTCTGTTAGTCCTTTGGATATGGCATATAATGAATATATCCATGCCCAGAAAGCATATTCCTTCACCATCAAAAAAATGGGATGGATCAATTGTGACAGGTTTTGCGAAAATCATAATACTACAAACTTTGTTATCAACCTTCCGAAAGACGTACAGGCCGACAAGTTCGTAAGCCAGGTCGTTTTTATGAGTATCCGTTCTGTAATGCCCGGGCGCACAAACAACAATCAAATTGGTTTCTCAAATGTTCCGGTAGATATGGGAGCATATGTTGTTGGCCTGGGAGAAAGAAATGGTAAACTTGTTTCATTTATGCAAAAATTAAAGATTGGCAAATCAGAAGTTAGCATAGATGATCTTGAAGAAACCACGCCCGAGGCGTTCAGAAAAAAATTGTCTAAGCTGGACATGGACTAGGTTTATCGGTTTATTTTATGTTAAGGGGGAACGGCCGCATTTTGCAGGCCGTTTTTTTATTGCCATATGGGTGAAATCCCCGACAGCGGTTGCAAACCCAGTCGGCGGATAGCGGTTTGGGTAATGATTCTGTTTGCGGTATTTTTGCGTTTAACCGCAGAGAAAGAGGTAAAGAGAGTTGACACAGAGAAATTTGCTAACCTCATCGTTAACTCTGCCACTCATGTTCTCTGCGGTGAAGAAAGTTCAGCAATGCGATGTGGCACAAGTGAGTGACACAAGTGAGTGACACAACAAAAGCTGAGCAAAGATTTAAAGCCGACAAACAATGACTGATCCAAAAAGATATTTAATTACTGCTGCGCTTCCTTATGCAAACGGACCTGTACATATTGGCCACCTGGCAGGCTGCTATTTTCCGGCAGATATTTATGTACGTTACCTGCGGGCGCAAAAAAGAGATGTAAAATTTATTGGCGGCAGCGATGAACATGGCGTTCCTATTACCATCCGTGCCATGAAAGAAGGAATTACACCGCAACAGGTAGTAGATAAATATCATGCAATGATCAAAGAGAGCTTTGAACAAATGGGTATTTCATTTGATATCTATTCCCGTACTTCCAATAAGGTTCATCATGAAACAGCATCTGCTTTTTTTAAAAAGCTGTATGATGACGGTTTGTTTGAAGAAAAAGAAACAGAACAATATTATGATGAAAAAACAAAGACATTTTTAGCCGACCGGTATATTACTGGCACCTGCCCTGTTTGTGGTAATCCAAATGCTTATGGTGATCAGTGTGAAAGATGCGGAAGTTCTTTATCAGCCCGAACAATTGATTAATCCAAGAAGTGCATTGAGTGATGCTGTTCCTGTAAAAAAGAAAACAAAACACTGGTATTTTCCTTTACAAAATTATGAAGCCATGGCTGAAAGAATGGATTATTGAAGAACATAAAGAATGGAAGAATAATGTATATGGGCAATGTAAAAGCTGGCTGGATAATGGCTTGCAGAGCCGTGCTATGACCCGGGACAGCAACTGGGGAATAAAAGTTCCATTGCCGGATGCGGAAGGAAAAGTGTTGTATGTATGGTTTGATGCGCCGATCGGATATATCTCTGCAACAAAAGAATTGACAGATAAATGGGCAGATTACTGGTGCAAGGATGATACAAAGCTGGTTCATTTTATTGGTAAGGATAATATTGTTTTTCATTGCATCATTTTTCCGGCAATGCTGAAAGCACATGGCGATTTTGTTTTGCCGGACAATGTTCCTGCCAATGAATTTTTAAATATTGAAGGAGAAAAAGTTTCCACCAGCCGCAACTGGGCCGTATGGGTGCATGAATATATAAAAGATTTTCCGGGCTGTGAAGATGTGTTGCGTTATGTATTATGTGCCAATGCACCGGAAACAAAAGACAATGATTTTACCTGGAAAGATTTCCAGGACAGGAATAACAGTGAACTGGTAACCATCTTTGGAAATTTTGTGAACCGCACCTTTGTGCTGATGCATAAACTGTGCAAAGGTAAAGTTCCTAAACTTCATGAAGATATCTGGATGAAAAAGACAAAGCACTGATCGCAGGAAATTAAAAATTCAAGAATAAAGATTGAAAAGCATTTAGAAGAATATAAATTCCGGGATGCATTGTTTGAAGTGATTGACCTTGCGAGAAAAGGCAATAAATACATGCAGGAAAAAGAACCGTGGATAGTTGCAAAACAAACAGGCGATAACGGAAAACCTGTTGCGGATGCACAAAAAAGTATTGATAATTGTTTGCACTTATGCCTGCAATTAACAGCCAACCTTGCAATATTTATCAATCCTTTTTTTCCATTTACTGCAAAGAAAATGCTTCACATGATGAAAGTGGTGGATAAAATGCTTGATTGGGAAAATGCAGGTAAAATAAAATTATTAAGTGTAGGATATAGTTTAAGAGAACCCCAGATTATTGTTCAGAAAAATAGAAGATGTGGAGATTAGTTTACAGGTTGAAAAGTTGAAAAGCAGGACCTGGTAAAACCTATAGACAACAGAAAATAAAAAACAAACAATGGAAGAAAAGAAAGCGTTAACAAGTGAACCGGTTAACACAGCCGGCAAATCAACTATAGAATTTGATGATTTTGCAAAAATTGATTTGAAAGTCGGAACCATTACTGCTGCAGAAAAAGTGGAGAAAGCAGATAAGTTATTGAAACTGGAAGTTGATCTTGGCTTTGAAAAAAGCACGATCGTTAGCGGTATTGCACTTCATTTTAATCCTGCAGCCATCGTTGGTAAACAGGTAGTGGTTGTTGCAAATCTTGCACCTCGGAAAATGAGGGGAATTGAAAGCAATGGAATGATATTAATGGCCGAAAATGCGGCTGGAAAACTGATCTTCATAAACCCGGATGGGGAAACTGATAAAGGAAGTGCTGTAAGTTGATCTTATAAAAGAATTATTGCCACTGATTCACTGATTAAACTCAAATTTTTTAAAATAATCAGTGAATCAGTGGCAATTTTCTGTTTAACCTGTTTTTTGGTCAATTTTTTGTTTAGTCACAGCGGACTAAACCTACATTTTATGATCAGTAAAAAATTCTTATTGGCAGGCTTATTATTAATAGCTGCCAACAGTTTTGCCCAGCAATGGGACATGTCGTTAATTCCTTATCGCAGTGGCGATAAATGGGGTTATGCAACAGCAGACAAACATGTTATAATCAACCCCACTTACAAAGAAGCACAATGGTTTTCAGAAGGATATGCGGCTGTAAAAGTTGGAAATAAATATGGCTACATTAATAAACAAGGCAAGCTTGTTATTCCTGCAAAATTCACCGTCGCAAAACCATTCAGGAAAGGGTTTCCCGACAAGCCTGGTTCTGACAGTATTTTATTTGCCGGCGCTTCTTTACAGGCCGATGGTTATGAAATATGCATTGATACAAAGGGAAACAGGATGGCAAAATGCCCGGCAATGAATGAAAGCCCGGCTGTTGAAAATTCAGTACTCATTCCTACGGGAACAAAAGAAAAAAATTACAGTCTTCCAAACAGCGATGGTTTATTCGATAAAATAATAGACGACTATAAAGTTCCGGGTAATGATGAAACTTATTATATCGCTTTAAAAGGAGATAAATATGGTGTTTTTAACAGCAAGTTTCAAACGGTTGTTCCATTTCAGTACAACTCAATAAAAATAAGAAAGGATGATAAAGAACCATATTTGTTAGTAAACCAGGGCGGCATGTTCGGTATAGTGATGCCCAACGGAAAAGTTACTATCGCACCTGAATATACAAATATGAATGTTGTGACAGATGCAAAAGGAAAACAGTTTGTGATCATTCAAAAAGGTGGAAAAACTTATGTGAAAGATATCAGCAACCAGGATATTATTTCATCAGGCTATATGGACATTGTATATGACCAGGAAGGCGGGTTTGTAATAACAGGTGATAATAATAACCGTGGATTTTATTTTATGGACAACAATGTTATTCAACCGAAGTATAAAGATGTTAAGCTGTTGCCAGGAGGTAAATACCTGATGGTAAAAACTGCTTCCGGAAAAACCGGGTATATAAGTAGTGGAGGGGAAGAATATTTTACGGAATAGAAACGCAAATGGTGAATAGTGAATGGTGAAAGCTTGAAAGAACTTAATTAAATAGCTCGTTTCGAAAAGAGGTAATAATTACAGTATTAACTTGATATTTTCACTATTGACTATTCACCATTCCCCAAAGGAAAACAAATATCCAGCATACAACCACCTCCAGGTGAAGAAATGATATCAACTTTACCGTTATAAGCATCTACACGATTAAAAATATTCACAAAACCAAGTCCTTTCATTTTTTGTGTATCCTTATCAAATCCTTTTCCATCGTCGCTGATGATAAGATTGATATTACTGTCTTTTTGTTTTAAAGAAATGAACACCCCTTTTGCCTGTGCATGCTTAATGATATTGTTTGTTTGTTCCTGGACAATACGGAATACCATTAACTGCTGTTCGGCAGATAATGTTGCAATGAGTTCCTCGTCGATATCCATGCCAGCTTCAATCTTGTTTATTTTTTGCATATTGAAAACAATATCGGAGATACTTTCAAAAAGACCCACTGATGCAACAATATGTGAATTCATCTTTTTAGATAAGGCACGTATTTCTTCAACTGCCATTAATAAATATTCAGTTGCTTTATTCAGTAATTCAGTTTGATTTTCAGGATTGTTCTTTGCAACGCCAATATGCAACCTTGAACTGATCAATAACTGGTTCACATTATCATGCAACTCACCGCTGATCCTGTTGCGCTCTTCTTCCTGCGCATTGATGGTGGCCTGGTTCACTAATTTTTGTTTTTGAACCTGTTCGGAAAGTAACCGGGCTTCCAGCTTTTTTCTTTCTGTAATATCCTGCATTGAACCAATCTGTCGGGTAGGAATATTATTCTCATAGATCGTAAAGCCCTTATCATGAATATGCCTGTATGATCCATCTGCATGCTGGAACCGGTATTCATCTTCCCAGTTGGAAGAACAACGGGCAAGGTCTGCTTCTACTTTAGTATTCACACGGGCCTTATCTTCAGGGTGTATTTTGTCGAACCACCATTCGAGAGTTGGTTGTATTTCTTCCTTTGCATAGCCTGAGATCTTACTGAATGCATCACTCCTGTATATTTCATTTGTCCTCAGGTCAAGATCCCAGATCGCATCTGAACTGGCATTTACAACATAAGTAAACCGTTCATGCATTTTATCAATGTACTGGTGCGCCTGCACCTTGTCGGTGATATCGATCGCCTGGCCACCTACCATTCTTTTAGTTTTACCGGGAATGATAAACCAGTTTGCAACGAAATATTTTTTTGTACCGTCTTTAAGCACCAGTTCATCTTCAGTGATCACTGATTCACCTTTTTCTAATACCTCCCTGTTTCTTTCGAGTATTTTTTGAGCAACTTCCGGGGAAGCAATTTCATTAAGATTTTTCCCGATAGAACCAGGTCGAATGCCTACCCTTTCCATAAATAACGGGTTACCGTACACTAAATTTCCATCCTCATCATATATCCATCCCAATGTGGGGCTGTTTGACATAAAGCTCCGGAATAACAATTCACTTTGCTTTAATCGTTCCGTAGCATTTCTTTCCTTAGTAATATCTTTAAATGAAGCGACTACTGCATCAGGTACCAGTTTACCTTCTTTAAATATGGGTCTGCTGTTAATAGAAAGCCATACGGTATAACCGTCTGGTTTTTGCAGTCCCATGATAACTTCGTTTAATTCCTTTCCTGTTCTAAGTGATACTATTGCCGGGTAATCTTCAATGGGGAATGGAGTTCCATCCAGTTTTACTGCATTCCAGTCGGTAAACATAAGGCTTGCGCCTATCAATTTATCTTCCTCATAACCTAAAATAAAAGCTGCCTGTTGATTGCATGCAGCAATATCTCCTTTATCATTAATAAGTAAAACTCCTTCTGATAAGGATTCAACTACGATCTCATATTTATTCTTTACTGATTGTAATTTTTTTCCCTGGATCTCCTCCTCCGTGATATTGTGATTAACAAAAACGATTGAACTTACCGCTGCCTTTTCATCATACAATAAAGAAACATTTGCATTAAAGATAAATTCCTGGCCACCGTTTCGTTTTACAACAATATGTCCATTCCATATCCCGGTTTCAAATAAAACGTTCATGGCATCTTCCCTCGTGGTATGCCTGAAGTAAAAATTAATATGCTCTTCCAGCACCGTACCAATGAAATGTGATGCAGGCAACCCAAAAAAAGTTTCTGCAGCATGATTGAAAGCCCTTATAATAAAATTGGGATCTGTAATAATTACTACGTCAGGAAGATTTTTTAAAAAAGAATCTAATGAGGTATAAGAGGCTTTATAACTGACCGTCAAAGGTGGATCAGCAGGAATTGCTCTCAAAAAATTGGGTTCCTTCATAGGGTTAGGTTTGGATTCAAATGTACCGGGCAATTATTTAAAATCCGCTTATATTATTGAAATTATTAATTTCCTAACTTTCAATAAGTTCCGGGTACAAATCTATCAACGCTGATATTGATTGTTTAAGTATGTACATTTTACATATTTGCTCTTTTTTAGCCATAAAAAACTATCTTCGAGAAAAATAGTTGTTTAACTAACTAAAATGTATGTTTAACAGGAATATTAAAAAAGTAGCTGTCTTGGGAAGCGGGGTTATGGGAAGCCGCATAGCAGCTCATTTTGCCGGGATAGGCTTGCCGGTATTGTTATTGGATATTGTACCAAAGGATATCCCGGCAGATGCAAAACCAGTTCTAAGAAATAAAATTGTGAACGATGCGCTGGCGGCGGCAATAAAGTCAAATCCCTCTCCTGTATATAATAAGGATGTTATCAAAAAAATAACGACGGGCAACTTTACCGACAATATGAAAGATATTGCTGACTGCTGATTGGATCATTGAAGTGGTAGTGGAAAGGCTTGATATAAAACAATCTGTTTTTGCGGAAGTAGAAAAATACAGGAAGCCCGGTACCCTGATCACATCCAATACTTCAGGTATTCCTATTCATATGATGGCGGAAGGAAGATCAGAAGATTTTAAAAAACATTTTTGCGGAACACATTTTTTTAATCCGCCACGTTATTTGAGACTGCTTGAAATTATCCCTACACCATTTACTGATCCCGCTATTGTTGATTTTTTAATGCATTATGGTGATCTCTATTTAGGCAAAACAACTGTATTGTGTAAAGACACACCGGCATTTATTGCAAACCGGATCGGTGTATTTGGCATCATGGCGATCATGAATGCGATGGAAAAACTACAGCTGGGTGTTGATGAGATTGATGCGCTAACGGGACCGGTTATTGGCCGGCCCAAATCTGCTACTTTTCGTACGGCAGATGTTGTAGGAATTGATACGCTGGTAAAAGTTGCAAAAGGTGTGTATGATAATTGCCCCAATGATGAAGCTAAAGATCAATTCAATATTCCTGCCTGGCTCAATAAAATGATTGAGAATAACTGGTTGGGAGATAAAACAGGACAAGGTTTTTTTAAGAAAATAAAATCTGCTGATGGCAGTAAGGATATACAGGTGCTCAATCTTAAAACACTCGAATACGAGCCACGAAAAAAACCAAAATTTGCTACACTTGAAACAGCAAAGCCGATAGAAGACCTCAAACAAAGATTGAAAGCATTGATAAGCGGGCAGGATAAAGCGGGAGAGTTTTACAGGCAGTTCCATTATGCACTGTTCTCTTATATCTCGCATCGGATCCCCGAGATCAGTGATGAAGTGTATCGCATTGATGATGCCATGATGGCCGGGTTTGGCTGGGAGATCGGTGCATTTGAAAGCTGGGATGTATTTGGCGTTGCAAAAACTACTGAAATCATGAAAGCTGCTGGTTACACAGTTGCGTCATGGGTGGATGAAATGATCGCTAAAGGAAATAAATCTTTTTATAAAGTAGAAAACGGAAAACGGTTGTACTACGACGTTATTTCGCAAACTTATAAAACACTTCCGGGCGGCGATGCATTTATTGTAATGAGGAATTTTGAAAATGAAACCGTTTGGAAAAACAGTGCTTGCCGTACTTATCACCTGGGCAATGATGTGCTTGGATTAGAATGGTACACAAAAATGGGAAGTATTGGTGGTGAAGTATTGGAAGGAATTCAAAGATCAATCGGCCTGGCAGAAGAAAAATATAAAGGACTTGTAATTGCAAACGAAGGCGCAAATTTTAGCGCAGGTGCAAATGTTGCCATGATATTTATGCTGGCAATTGAACAGGATTATGATGAGATTGATATGGCCATTCGTTTGTTTCAGAATACAATGATGCGGGTACGGTATTCTTCTATACCGGTTGTGCTGGCTCCTCATGGACTTACATTGGGTGGCGGATGCGAGATGAGCCTTCATGCAGATAAAGTAATTGCTGCAGCAGAAACTTATACCGGTTTGGTAGAAGTTGGTATTGGTGTTATTCCCGGTGGTGGTGGCACAAAGGAATTTGTTTTACGTGCTGCAGATGAAATGCATCACGGTGAACCCGAAACGATCACATTGCAAAATCGTTTCCTCAACATTGCTACAGCAAAGGTTGCTACTTCTGCACATGAAGCATTTGATATGGGAATTTACAGGAAAGGAAGAGATGAGATCAGCGTGAATCTTTTGCGCCGCATTTCGGAAGCTAAACAAGCGGTTATAAGTTTATATGATGATGGTTATACAATGCCGGTACAACGTAGTGATATCAAGGTACTCGGCAGGTCAGCATTGGGAGCAATGTATGCGGGTATCAATGGAATGTGGCGTGCAAATTATGCAACAGATCACGATGTAACTGTTGCCAAAAAACTCGCTTATGTTATGTGCGGCGGCGACCTGAGTGATCAAACGCTCGTGACAGAACAATACTTACTTGATCTTGAAAGAGAAGCTTTTTTAAGTTTAACCGGAGAAAAAAAAACGTTGGAAAGAATACAAAGTATATTGAAAACCGGGAAACCTTTACGCAATTAATTAATTTGATGATTTGATAATTTGGTGATTTGATAATTTATAGAATCACGGGAATTGATGAGCTCTCATTTCCAAATTATCAAATTATCAAATTATCAAATTAGTCTTCATGATTAAAATTCCTCCATACCTTAAGACGGGCGACACGATTGGCATTACATGTCCTGCCGGCTTCATGGCCAAAGAAAAAGTAGCCATCTGCATTGAAACCTTGCAACAATGGGGTTTTGAAGTAATGGTGGGTAAAACTTTAAGCAGCCACTCGGGTAATTATTTTAGCGGCACTGATGAGGAAAGAATGGACGAGTTGCAGGCAATGCTTGATAATAAAGATATAAATGCTGTTCTATTTGGAAGAGGAGGCTATGGAATGACCCGTATTATTGACAAGCTGAGTTTTAAAAAATTTATTAAAGATCCAAAATGGCTTATTGGTTATAGTGATATAACGGTGCTGCATAGCCACTTACTAAATAAATATGATATTGCTTCGATGCATGCCCCGATGGCCGGCGCATTTAATGATATAGAAAATTCCAGGGAATATATCGATGCACTACAAAATGCTATGATGGGGAAAAAGGCTGATTATTCATGCCTGCCATATGAACTTAACAGGAAGGGCGAAACCTCCGCTATTCTAACCGGAGGAAATCTTTCACTTTTAGCAAATATCATTGGAACAGCTTCAGACGTTGATACGAAAAATAAAATATTGTTCATAGAAGATACCGGGGAATATCTTTATAACATAGACCGGTTATTGTATCAATTAAAACGCAATGGTAAATTCAATAAACTTGCAGGTTTAATTGTTGGCGGGTTTACAGAAATGAAAGATACTGTTCGTCCCTTTGGGAAAACGGTTGAAGAACTTATCAGCGATGTTGTTAAGGAATTTGATTTCCCTGTTTGCTTTAATTTTCCTGTGGGGCATACAAAAGAAAATCTTGCACTAAAATCCGGGGTTCGATACCGGTTAAAAATAACGGCAAAGAAAATTTCACTTAAAGAGTTATAACAAAAATTATAACCGCGGAGACGCAGAGACGCGGAGTTTTTCTCAGCGCCTTCGCGTCTCGGCGGTTACTCTATCTATTCAACAACGAATCCATCACATGTTGATATTCCTTCATTGTAATAAGATCATTGTGCTTGCCCTCCTCAATAGTAATAAACTGGTCTCCGGGTTTCATTGATCTTTTTAATTTTACAGCACAACTATAAGGAACCAGCCTATCATTGGTACCGTGAAAAATGGTAACCGGAACTTCCACTTCTTTTAAAAATTCACCAGTAGGCAATTTATATTCCCCCATCACGATCGATGTAGGATAGAGAAATGCATAATGCGAAAACAGGTCGGGTATACTGTAATAAGGTGTTTCAAGTATGAGCCGGCTGCATTTTGTTGCTGAGGCCGTGTATGCGGCAATACCAGTTCCCAATGATCTACCATAAATAATAATACTATCACTATGATAACTTTTCATAGCAAGCTGATGCACGAGCCACGCTTCCTTGTATAATTTATTTTCATTTCTTTCACCCGTGCTTTTTCCATAACCAGGGTAATCAGGCATCCATACTTCATACCCGTATTTTGTAAGCGCAGGAACAAAAGGAGCATAATATTCCACGTTATGCATGTTTCCATGAAAGTAAATGATCACCCCTTTAGGCTGTTGAACAGCAGGAAAAAATTTCACGACGCTAATCGTATCTGTTTCATTTACGGGTATTGAAATTTCTTTAAACGGAATATTGAATTTGAAAACATAATTGGCAGGTAGTTTTTCAGGATGGAAAAGAAATTTTCCCTGGAGATAATATAAGGCTATACCCGAGCCGAAATAAATAATGATAATAATCTTCAGCCAAAAAAAAACTCTTCTCTTATTGATCTTCATTTTTAAATTTAGTATTGCAAAATATCCCTGATGATGTTATGATACTGTGGAAATGCCGGGAGGTTGTTATGTCCCCCACCGGTTATCCTTATCAAAGTTATCTTTCTTGGATTGATCTGTTGTAATTTTTCACTGTTACTGATTGGAATAAGCCAGTCTTTTGTTCCATGTAATATATATGTGTGGCAGTTCACGCTCTTTATCCATTTATCTGTACGCAATTGGTAACGCAATAAAAAACGTGTAGGAAAAAAAGGTAAAAAACGTTTTATCACTTTTCCAAAACTGAAATAAGGTGCGTCAAGTATAAGGTAACGGGGTTTATTATCGCTGGCAATTTTGGCTGCAAAGCCACTGCCAAGGCTTCGTCCGTAAACAATAATATGATGCTCGGTGTATTGTACTGCCAGTGTATCATATACAAACTGCATATCGCTTAATAATAATTTTTCTGTGCGTTTGCCGGTACTCTTGCCAAAACCACGGTAATCTACTAATACCACATCATAATTATACCGGAAAAAATCTCTTGCATATTTCGCCCATCCTTTTATACTGCGGGAGTTACCATGAAAATACAATATCAATCCAAGTGGGTTATTAACGGTGAAATGCAATCCATTTATCCGAACTCCCGGCTCTACATCAAAAAATAATTCTTTAAAAGGAGTATTATACTTATAAACAAAATCCTGCTTTAGTTTTTCAGGCCTGAAAATAAAGCGCTCCTGTACGAAGTAAATGACGGCCACCAACAAAAAAAACCCAAGGGTGATATATAATAGAACAGGATTCATTAATACATGTCTGATGTCTGATTTATTGATGTCTGATATTCGTCCTTTTTGAATTTATTTATGGAAGTTATACAAATAATAAATTACAACTCTTATCATCGGGAAAATCATTTATTATCACTCCTAACATCAGACATCAATAAATCAGCCATCAGTAAATCTTTCTCCACGCATCTATTCCTCCGGATAGGTTAATAAGATTGTTATAACTAAATTTATCCTGTAATCTTTGTATTGCAATCTGGCTGCGTATTCCCTTCTGGCAATACATTATAACCGGTTTATCTTTTGTTATAAGAGAGATATTCTCAAAGAGTGAGCCTAAAGGAATGTGCAGACCGCCGATATTAAACAGTTCATGCTCGTGTGCTTCCCGCACATCTATAAGAATAATATCTTCCTTTGCTGTGAGTTTATTATACAGGTCCTTTGGAGTTATTGAAAGCATGAGATCAATTGTCTTCTTCATCATCCCAAACCCGTTTTAATTTTAGTTTACTAACGGGGGCAACAACAAGTGGGAATTTTTCAACAGCCACATTACTTTGTTCGAGGCCAAAGCTTCGTTCTTCACTTACACTCAGTTCTTTTATCCAGAAATAAAGTTTCATGATAAGTGTTTCAAAAAACGGAAGTTCATTATCCTGGCTCATGAATTTTTCCATAACAATAAACTGGAAATCGCCTTTTATATTATTCTTCTGCTGGCTTTCATACCGGCTTACAATATTCACCTCCCTGTTTGAAACAAGATCTTCCACAACTTTTTTAAACATCAGGTTTAGTCTTGGTTGTACCCTGAAACCAAGCCTGAACTCAACGCGGATAATATCATTTGGAATAATATGCTCTACCACATACTCGCTGGTGTAAGGATCATCCATGGTATCTACGTGTATGAACCAATAAATATCTGCCCGCTTGGGTTTACCACTAAGTATACTATAAATGATCTTGTGCTCAATCTCCTTCGGATTATTTGCGCTTGTGAGGTACACCAGGTGTGTTGCATATTTTGAAACAGAATAGTCATTGCTCAGTTCTTCCAGCTTTGGAACATATTCCTCCACACGTACAAACTCAACATAACGGTTCTTGATCTTCCTTGCCCTGTACCATACATACATTACTGTGAACATAACAAAGCCGATGAGTAATGTAATAAAACCGCCATGAACAAATTTATCCATCAACGCAACAAGGAAAGCTGTTTCACCAACAACCCAAAAAGCCAGGAAGAAATATATAAGCGCCGGCCGTACCCGGTGTAATACCATGTAATTTGCAAAAAGTAATGTTGTCATCAGCATGGTGGTGATTATGGCCAATCCATAAGCAGCTTCCATTCGTGCAGATTCTTTGAAATACAATACAACACCCGTACATCCAAGGAATAATAACAGGTTGATACCTGGTATGAATATTTGTCCCTTGGCTTCCGAGGGATATTTGATCTTCATTTTTGGCCAGAGATTTAAACGAATTGCTTCATTGATCAAAGTGAATGAACCTGTGATCATCGCCTGGCTGGCAATGATAGCTGCTGATGTTGCAATGATCACACCCGGAACAATGAACCATTGCGGCATAAGATCATAAAATGCATTGATGCCTGATGTTTCTCTTGTTACTTCATCCATCAATGTTCCTGTATGATGTTTTAAAAGACTTGCACCCTGGCCGAGGTAATTAATCACCAGGCAGGTTTTTACAAATACCCATGACACACGAATGTTTCCTCTTCCGCAATGGCCAAGATCACTGTACAATGCTTCGGCTCCTGTTGTACAAAGAAAAACGGCGCCTAATAACCAAAAGCCTTCGGGGTAAGTAAATAAGAATTTCAATCCATAATAAGGATTAATGGCCCTGATAATAGAGAGGTCGTCGGAGAGATGTACAACACCCAATACGGCCAGCATTCCAAACCAGACTCCCATTACGGGCCCAAACATTTTTCCTATGTTGGAAGTTCCGAATTGCTGGGTAAAGAAAAACAACGCTACAATCGAAAGAACAATATATACAATGGTATCTTTTCCTAATTCATGAAACCTTGGCAATTCTTTTAACCCTTCAATTGCAGACGTGATAGAAATGGGTGGTGTGATGATACCATCCGCCAGCAATGCAGCACCACCTATCATAGCAGGAATGACCAGCCATTTCCTGCGTCGTCTTACCAATGCAAAAAGTGAGAATATCCCACCTTCTCCCTTGTTATCTGCTCTTAAAACAAGGATCACATATTTTATGGTGGTTTGAATCGTGATGGTCCAGATGATGAGTGAAAGCGTACCCAGGATAAGACCATCTGTTACTACCCTGTCTTTAATTATAGAGTTGAAAACGTATAACGGTGAGGTACCGATATCTCCGTAAATAATTCCTAGTGCTATTAGTAATCCTGCCCCGGTTACTTTATTAATGTGCTTCACACAATTTAAATTTTCTTAGCGCCTGTCTTTCGTGTACAAGGTACACACAAAGGTATATGGAAAAGAAGTAAAATATAAAAAGAATTAAAATATAAAAAAGAGCATTTTTTGCGGCTTACTTCTATTCAAAAAATATTGAATAAGGATTGGCTAAAGTAATATGTGGCTAAAGCCTAAAAACAAAATAATTTTATTGCCCTGGCTTAAGCCAGGGGCAATAAATACAATCGCAAGTGGATTTAGCCACATTTGTAATGCCTTTAGGCCGGGTTAAGCAAATCGTGAAATCCTAACTTTTAATACCTGTCAAACTAAATTAATAATATACGGCATTAACTAATTATGCAATTTTTGGTTTTATAATAAAACTCCGAACAATTATAAAAATGAAGTACCCTGTTATAGCTCCTGCCGTGTTTAACAAAACATCATCAATATCAACAGAACGATAAACACCTACATACCTTGCAAAAAACTGGAGTGTTTCAATCAAAACGGAAAACAATATGGCCGCAATTACTATGTTGCCAAATGTTTTAAACCTGGATATAAGTGGCAGAAAAAACCCAAACGGTACAAACAAAATGATATTTCCTACATAGTTTTCATAGAATTGTTGTCTTATAGGATATCCCATCATTTCGAAAGCGCCATGATAGTCCTGTAGCATGTGCGTAACCGGTACAAGGTTTATTTCACCGTTTGATGTTGTTTTTACAAGTGTCATGGGAATGGGATAGAGCACAAAACATACAACCCAACCGAGGTAGATTAAAAATAATAGTTTGAATACCTGTACTGGCCCTTTTTTAGGTGTTTTAGCATTGAGAGAAAATAAAACCCATAGTACAAGAATACCCGCTGTAGAAAAAAGTAACGGTTGAATTAGCTGCTGTAGCATGACCGGCTGGTTTACTCTACTCCAATTGCTGTTCTGAACGCTGAAATAGATGTGTTGGTGGTAACCGTCATAAAAGAATAAAAGCCGCGAAGGTCATTATAATTGGTACTGGCGTGCTCAATATAGTTGTTGAATAAACGGATAAAATTCATGAATATTATCTTTTTATCTTCCGGTAGTTCTGAAAAGGATTCAACCAATAAACCAAAACCGGTGATCATCTCTCCCATTTGTTTAAAAAGGTCGGTTGAATCATCCATATGCGGGGCAAACTTTTCAATTATCTGTACACATAAATGTGCTTTTTCCTTTTCTGCTATCATGATTGATATTTTAAATTAAGAAACAAATAAAAATTGTTTCCATAACTCAATTTACACAATCAACTTTAAAATATTTGTAAAAACATAGCATGATCACTACAGAAGTACAAAGGCACTGAGTTGCCGGGTGTTTTGCGTTTCTGCGTCTCCGCGGTTTATTTCATTTTAACAAAAAGCCCCTTTCAAAAGAAAGGGGCCCATACAAACAATAATTACAAACACATAGTTATAACAAAGCAGTTAATCTTTCGAATAACTGCTCAATTGTTAATCAGGTTTTTTTCCGTCGAGGAAAGTATTGATGGTGCTTATTTCAGCCTGGTTATTATCGTCAGACTTAACAGTGTAGTTGCTATAGAAATTTTCAACGTCGGCGATCTGGTTGGTCATGTCCATATTGCGGCGAAGGTACGCTGGCACCGTTTCAAACTCGTTGTTGGGATCGGATGCGTTTATATTGAAAGATAAATTTCGCAATTTCGCAATCCGCTCAGTAGCCCGGCGCCTGAGTTCTTCTGTTTCGTCCTGCATCGCAGGCTCCTCAACATTCGACATCATGATGGGCTGAGTCTGTTGTACTATTGGTGGTTGCTCCTCCGCCGCTTTCTGGGAATCTTTAACTACCAATTGCAATTCAATAACAGGTTCGTCGGCCCGCTCTGGTTTTTGCAATGATAGTGGTTCCTCGCTCGTATTGGATTCTGTATTCGCCGGCGATTCCTCCGCGTATATTTGCGCAGGTTTTGCCAGGTAACCCCCCGACGAAAGAGAGCTACCCTTGCTAGCCTCTTTATTTATACTTTCAGTACTATTATTTTTTTCTTCATTTGTATTCTCTTCAGCTTGTTTTGGTTTGGGCGCAGCTGGCTGTTCAATATCAAATTCAATTACAGGAATCTGATCTGCAGCCGAAGATATTTCAAAAAATACCGGAGTTAACTCTGAATTATCAACAGTAGTTTTACTTGGTAATTCTACTTCTATTTTTGAAACTTCAACTTTTTCAAGCCCGCTTTTTTCAACAAGTGTCGGCATAAAAGGATCAAAGATATCTTTGGGTTCTTCCTTTATTTCTTCTTTTATTTCGGGCTTCTGTTCTTCTTTAACCTGTACTGCCGGCGGAATTATTGTCTTTAGTTCTTCTTTTACTTCTTTGTATTCTTCTCCCAGCACAAATATCTCTTTAACAGGTTCTGCCGGTTCTTCTTTTACTTCCTGTTTTATTTCTTCTCTTACTTCTTCATTAGCTGCCTGCTCGTTGTTGATACTAACGGTAAGCGATGTTGGCTTTTTAGGCTGATCTTTTTCCGGCATTTCCAAAGCCAGCACAATTTTATCAGTTATAACTTCTTTTACAGGTTGTTTGAAAGGGTCCTTATGTTCAAAACCAGTTGCAATTAAAGTGATGCCAATCTCGCTTCCCAAAGTATTGTCATAGCCCAGGCCGAGAATAACATCTGTATCTTCTCCTGCATGTTCCAACAAATAGTTTTGGATAACTTCAACTTCATCCATGGTGAATTCATGTTCACCTTCAGCGGAATTGATATTAATAAGTATCCATTTAGCACCACGGATATCGTTATCATTCAATAATGGAGATGCCAGTGCATTTTCAATAGCAATATGTGCCCTGTTTTCTCCTTCTGCAGTTGCGCTGCCAAGGATAGCAACGCCGCCATTGCTCATTACGGTACATACATCCGCAAAGTCAACATTGATCTGGCCCGTACTGTTGATCACATCTGTGATACATTTTGCTGCAGTTGCCAGAACATTATCAGCCTTACCAAAAGCTTCTTTCATTTTTAAATTACCAAACTGGTGACGCAATTTATCATTGCTGATCACAAGCAGGGTATCTACATGGTTCTTTAACAGCATAATTCCTTCTTCAGCCTGCGCAATTCTTTTCTTGCCTTCATATGCAAACGGTGTGGTTACAATTCCTACCGTTAGTATGTTAAGGTCTTTACAGATCTTGGCAATGATAGGAGCACCGCCTGTTCCCGTTCCACCACCCATACCTGCAGTAATAAATGCCATCTTGGTATTTACTTCCAGTATGCGTTTTATTTCCTCCAGGCTTTCTTCCGTCGCCTGTCTCCCGATCGCAGGGTTAGCACCCGCACCAAGCCCCTGCGTAAGATGTGGCCCCAATTGAATTTTATTGGGAACCCTGCTCAATGCAATGGCCTGGGCATCTGTGTTACATATAATAAAGTTTACGCCTTCGATGTTTTGCGAAAACATGTGGTTCACCGCATTGCTTCCGCCGCCACCAACACCAATCACTTTGATGATGGAGGATTGTTCTTTTGGCAAATCAAAATGGATCATGATTTTAAGTTTGTGTGTGTGTTAGTAAGTTATTTGTTTTATAATTATGAGTTTTGAATTATGAATGTTTTAATTCAACATTCATAATTCAGCATTTATAATTTATAGTTTTGTGTCTTCTTCTTCTTTGAACATTTCAATCAGGTTGTTTTTGAAAGTGTCCATGAAGCCTTTTAACGTTTTTCTTTGTTTCATTTTCATTGGAACTGTTTCTTCTGTAACCCCGGTAAATTCAGGTGCCACGGGAGCGACCGGTTCTTCCTGCATGATACCTTTAGCTTCTACTTTCACAAAATTCTCTTCAAACTGTTTGTTCCTGTTCTCATAGTCATTGTATCCTTTTAATATTAACCCGATACAGGTGCTATACATTGGTTTTGCGAGTTCTTCGATATGACCGCCGGATAAATGTTCATTAGGAAAACCAATTCTTGCATTCAACCCTGTAACATACTCTGTTAATTGCAACAGGTGTTTTAATTGTGATCCTCCACCTGTTAATATGATACCTCCGTTCAACATGCGATTATCAAGGCCAACCTGTTTTAAATGATAGGTTACAAAATCCATGATTTCGCTCATACGTGCCTGTACGATATTGGCAAGGTTCTTTACAGAGATTTCTTTTGGAGCCATGCCACGCAAACCCGGAATGGTAATAAATGCATTTGCTTTTGCTTCATCACTCAATGCGCTTCCGAATTGAATCTTCATTTGTTCTGCCTGGGTTTTTAAAACTCCCAGCCCGGTTTTAATATCGTTGGTGATATTCTCACCTCCGAAAGGAATCACAGCTGTATGCTTTAATATTCCTTCATAAAACACTGCAAGGTCTGTTGTACCACCACCAATATCAACAATAGCAACTCCGGCTTCCAAATCCTGGTCACACATTACAGCGGCTGCAGAGGCAAGCGGTTGTAATACAAGATCCCTGGTTTGTAAGCCGGCTTTCTCCACACTCCTGTTGATGTTGCGTATTGCATTTTTATCTCCTGTGATTATATGAAAATTTGCTCCCACTTTTACTCCACTATACCCGATAGGGTTTGGAATATTCTGGAAATTATCTACTGTAAACTCCTGTGGTATTACGTCAATGATCTGATCTCCGGCAGGAATATAAGTACGATACTGATCTGCGATCAGCTTATCAATTTCATCCTGCTTTATTTCTTCTTCAGTATTCTGTCGAACAATATCTCCCCTGGTTTGCAGGCTCTTTATATGATGACCGGCAATACCAACATAGACTTCGCTGATCTCAAGATTAGGGTTAGATGCATAGCAATTTTCAAGTGCAGTCTGGATTGCTTTAATTGTCTGGTCGATATTAAGGACCATACCATGCTGTACACCATTGCTGTTTGCACGGCCAAAGCCAAGGATCTCAAGTTTACCGAATTCATTCTTACGGCCAGCGATAGCCGCAATTTTTGTGGTTCCGATGTCCAGGCCTACGATAATGGGTTGTTCGTGGTTCATAATTGTATGTTTTGTGTGTGTTTGTATTTATTAGGTTTAATGTTTTTTAATATTCGTTCTTTTTAGGCATCACTGCTTTTGGCTTTTCCACCTGCCTGGTAACTGTTGTCGCTGGTTTCTTTTGGGCAGTTGCTGGTTTTGTTTGCGTAACTGCTGGTTTTATTACCGGTTTAGCAGCAGGTTTTGTAACAGGTTTTGCCGGCGTTTTGCTTATTTTTTTCTCAACCGGTTTTTTTGCCACATGCCCGGTTGGTTTTATGGCAACTGTTTCTGTTGCTTTTTCCGGTACAGCTTCAGGGAATTTAGGCAATATGCTCACTGGTGGTTCTGCCCCTTCGTCATCCCTTTCAATAGATTGTTCAATGATCGAAACATTGGTTGTATTCCTTTCATTGTCCTGTAAAAACATCTGCAATGAATCAGATGCTTTTCTTGCCGCTTCGATAGCAATTGCATGCATGATCTCTACGGTCCTCAATGAATCAGCAGATATATCGTCCTTACCTTTTATTTTCCCTATAACCTGTCCTTTGTATTGAAGATTGATGATGCTGTACCTGTTCCATCCATACTTCGTCATCACTTTTTTGTAAAACAATTGCAGCTTTTTGAATTTTTGTTCTGCATTGGACGCATCTCCAAAAACAATTACCTGGTCACCGATCTTTGGTATCATCTCAAAATTTCTGTCAGCAGTGATATCCACCTGTTCTATCATCGCCATTAGAAAAGAATCCTGTTGAATCAATTCGCTAAGCCTTCTTACATTATTTAACAAGCTGCTGTCCGGTTTTGATAATACTTTATTTTCTGTAGGAAAGCCGGTAAATACAGGCAGTCTTGCAGAAAGCTTATCGCTTACCGGTAGTATCATATTGGTATTATCAATGTAAAAACTGTTTCCGCTTTTTGCAAATACCCTTGCAACCGGTTCTCTTTCCTCTACATTTGCCTGTAATATGTCATTGTTATCAAAAAACAGGTTTGCATCTTTTATCCATACATCTCTTTTTAATTCTCTTTCCATTGCAACAAGATTGAATTCGGTTGTTGCTATGCTGGTAAGATTATGGCCCGCATAAGAACTGATGATATTTTTAACATCCTTTTCATCAATGAAGAAATTATTACTAACACCATGAATATTTACTTCGAGGCCTTTACATAATTTTTTATTCCGGTTGTGTACGGCGGCGGCCAGTAATACAACGCAGCCGGTACCAATCACTATCCATATACTGGTTAGCAATATGCTTTTTAAATTATATCGTCCGAAAATCTTCACTTATCTGCTTTTAATTTTTTAATCCTCCTTCGACAGGCTCAGGCTGACAACATTTGTCATATTGAGCTTGTCGAAACATAGACAAATTTTACTTTACATTTTTTTACTCAAAATATTTTTAATGGGTTCCACCATGGTATCAATGTCTCCTGCACCACAAATGATCAGCAATTCCGGTTTCATCTTTTTCATTTCATCCAACAATACTTCTTTACTTAATACTTTTACATTTTTATTTTTCATTTTCCCGGCGATCATTTCACTTGTTACTCCTTCAAGTGGTAATTCCCTGGCCGGGTAGATGGGAAGCAGTATTACATTATCTCCAATACTTAATACTTCTGCAAATCCATCAGCAAAATCTTTTGTGCGGCTGAATAAATGAGGCTGGAAAACAATCGTGGATTTTTTTCCGGGGAATAATTCCCTTGCACCATTTATCAAAGCTCTCAACTCTTCGGGGTGATGTGCATAATCATCGATCATCACCATCTGCTTATTCTTGATGATATATTCAAACCGCCGTTTCACTCCTTTGAAATCGGCTACTGCATCTTTTATTTTTTCATCATCAATTCCAAGATGTTTCGCTACCGTTATTGCCGCTACCACATTTTCAATATTATGCATACCGCCCATATTCAAGACTATATCCGTTATTTTAAGATCCTTTATCCTTACATCAAATTGATAACTACCGTTGTCCATATTAATATTTTCAGCCGCAGCTTCTGCGCTCTTATTTTGCAAACTGTAGCTGATCATGGTAGAAGCCCTGAATTCATTGCTTCTTGGCAAACCATATTTATAAATCAACAAACCACCCTCTTTTATCCTGGCAGTAAATGCAATAAATGCATCCTCCAGATTTTCCGCTGTGCCATAAATATCCAGGTGATCTGCATCCATTGATGTTACAACAGCTACATCGGGACTTAATTTCAAAAAACTTCTATCATACTCATCTGCCTCTGCCACACTCACATTTTTCTTATCACTTCCCGCCGGTGGCGGGATCTGCGACCAGAAATTGGTATTATAATTTGACGCAATTCCTCCGAGGAAAGCGTTGCATCCAAATTCACTATGCCTCAACACATGGGCGATCATTGAGCTGGTGGTTGTTTTACCATGTGTACCAGCCACGCATATACTAAAAGTATTTTGAGTGATCAGCCCGAGCACTTCGCTTCTTTTCCTGAGTGTATAACCATTCTTCAACAGGTGATTATACTCTTTGTGATCCGGTGGAATTGCCGGCGTATATATAAATAAGCCTGCACCCATGTCAATGAACGAAATATTATCCTGATAGTGAACGTGTATTCCTTCTTTAACCAGCTTCTTCGTTAGTTCTGTTTCTGTTTTATCATAACCGCCTACTTTTATTCCCAGGCTTTTAAAATATCTTGCCAATGCACTCATTCCGATGCCACCAATGCCTAAAAAGTAAACAGATGTTATATTTTTAAAATCATTCACCCTGTTTCCAATGTTTTAATCAGCATAGTTGTAAGATCGTTTCTGCAATTATCTTATCTGCATTTCTTACTCCTAAGGGACTGATATTGTTTATTAATTTTTGTTGCAATGCTTCCTCCTTCGATAAAGAAATCACCTGCGGGACCAGTTTTGATAACGCCGCGTTATCCTTTATCAATACAGCTGCATTTTTATTAACTAAAATTTGTGCATTCACCGTTTGATGATCCTCTGCCGCATGTGGGTAAGGGACAAATACAACCGGCTTTTTCACCAGGCATATTTCTGAAACTGCCATGGCACCACTCCTGCTGATGATAATATCTGCTGCCGCATAAGCAAATTCCATTTGTGAAATAAAATCGTTCACATATATGTTTGCTTTCCCTTTACAACGCTCAGTAGCTTTTTCCAGGTAAGGTTTTCCTGTTTGCCAGATGAGTTGCAGGTTATTGCTTTCAAATAATGCAATATCCTTGTCTATCGCCTCATTGATACTTTTTGCGCCCAGGCTTCCACCCACACTTAATATCGTTTTTTTCCCTGCTGAAAAACCGAAATGCTTCATTGCATCTTCCTTACTTACATTATGTTCGGATATCGTTTGTCGTACCGGGTTGCCCGAGATCATAATTTTTGAAGCCGGGAAAAATTTTTCCATCCCTTCAATTGCTGTAAATATTTTCGTTGCCTTTTTTCCCAGTATAATATTGCTTTTTCCTGCGAATGAATTACTCTCATGTATAAAAGTAGGAATGCCTTTCGTTTGTGCATACCTTAAAACCGGGAAGCTCGAATATCCTCCCACACCAATTACTGCATCCGGCTTAAACTCCTTTACAATTTGTGATACCTGGAAAAAACTATTCAGCAATTTCCATGGCAATGAAATATTTTTTATCAAAGAACTCCTGTTAAATCCCGCAATCGTTAATCCTTGTATTTCATATCCCGCCTGCGGTACTTTATCCATTTCCATTTTTCCTTTTGCGCCTACAAAAAGAAATTTTGAATGCGGTGACATTTTCTTCAATGCATTTGCTATAGCAATTGCAGGAAATATATGTCCGCCTGTTCCTCCACCAGCAATAATGAAGCGATGCTCCTTCAACCCTTTGTCTTCTTTTTTGTGTCCATGCATGCTTGCTTATTTTCCTTCTTCCGAATTTTTTTCAGCCGCTTCAGCAACTACCAATGATTGCTGACCTTCCTGTTGTTCCACGTTTCTTGCAACACTTAAAATAATTCCTATGGACAAACACGTGAATAAAAAGCTACTTCCACCCATACTCACTAACGGCAACGTAACGCCTGTATTTGGGAAGAGGTTTACATTAACGCCCATATTTGCGATCGCCTGTATTACGAGCGTAAAGCTCAACGCAAGTGCAAGAAATGCTCCAAAAGCAAAAGGGCATTTCCTGTAAAGCCGTATACACCGATACAGGAATAGTAAATAAATACCAAGTATAACGGTACCGCCTAGCATGCCATATTCCTCAATAATGATCGCATAAATAAAATCACTGTAACTATGTGGTAAAAAATTTCGTTGTGTGCTATTACCTGGTCCTTTTCCCAGCCATCCGCCATTTGCGATTGCAATCTTGGCCTGGTTGATCTGGTAACTTTTCTCGCTATCATCTTCCTTACTGCCATAAACAAAGGTCTGGATACGGCTTACCCATGTAGGTATACGACCGGCTGATAAAAATGCGGGAAGTTTTTTTGTTTCATGTGTTTGTTTATCATAGGTAGAAACTGCCAGTGTTACCAGCAGGATGATTGGTATCAGCGCTATACCAATCGTAGCTAACATATGTTTTGTGCTCACTCTTCCAATAAACATCAGCATCAGGCTGGTACCTGCAATAAGCATCGAAGTAGATAAGTTCGCAGGAGCAATCAGCAAACAAATAATTCCTACGGGGACAATGATCGGTAAAAATCCTTTCTTAAAATCTTTGATCACATTTTGTTTGCGGCTCAGCATCCTGCTCATATACATGAACAATGCAAGTTTTGCAAGATCAGAGGTCTGGAAAGTCATATTAATTACCGGGATATTAAGCCAACGGCTACCCGCATTTAACTGAACACCAAATAACAGGGTATACAGCAGCAATGGAATAGAAACCAGGAACAACACCAACGCAACCCTCGAGTAGAGAGTATAGTTGATGCGGTGTGCGAAATAGATAATGATCAACCCGAATATGATAAATGCGAATTGCTTGAACAGGTAACTTTCATTGCTTTTGCTAAGCCTGTAAGCCAGTGAACCTGTACTACTATAAACCAATAACAAACTAGCCAGTGTTAAAATGATCACTATTGCCCATATCATTTTATCGCCCCTTGTTTTTCTGACAAGGTTATCTCCCATGTTTGTGAATGCAGGGGTAAGCAGGGATTTTATGTTTACATTTTCAGCCATTGGATCTTATTCGAATCATTTAGAAGTGTAACCTTTTGAAAAGATTACACCTATAAAACACTATTATAAATTTTTTACAGCCTGTTTAAATTGGTTGCCCCTGTCCTCATAATTCTTAAACAAATCGAAACTTGCACATGCTGGGCTTAATAATACCACATCTCCTTTATTAGCAAAATGGAATGCGGCCTGTACTGCTTCCTTTGCACTCTCGGTATTCACTATCAGCGAAACGGTATCACCGAATGCTTCATGGATTTTACGGTTATCTGTTCCCATGCAAACGATCGATCTTACTTTTTCTTTTACCAGTTCCTTTAATAAGCTGTAGTCATTTCCTTTATCCACGCCGCCCAGTATCAGGATAACCGGCTTTGTCATACTCTCAAGAGCAAACCAGGTACTGTTTACGTTGGTTGCCTTACTATCGTTGATAAATTCGACTCCTTTTATTGTACTCACCGGCTCCATGCGGTGTTCCAGGCTTTCAAAAGTCTGTAATGCTTCTCTTATCTTTTCTTTTCGTATATCAATTGCCGTTGCGGCCATGCTTGCAGCCATACTGTTATATTGATTGTGTTTTCCTTTGATCGCGAAATCCTCAACGCTCATCTGCATCTCTTCACTCTTCCATTTGAGATGCATTTTCGCATTCATCAGGTATGCGCCTTGTGGTAGTTCTTTACTCATGGTAATAGGAGCTTTGGTTGATTTTATGGGATAGGTATCTATGTTCTTCATTGTGGTTTCATCATCCAGGTTGTAAATAAATACATCGCCCGGTTGTTGGTTCTCTGCTATCTTAAACTTGCTGTGCACATAATGCTGCACATTGTACTCGTAACGGTCCAGGTGATCTTCTGTAATATTGGTAAGTACTGCTACATCAGGCCTGAATGTTTTAATGTCATCCAGTTGAAAAGAACTTACTTCTACCACGTATAACTGCTTTGGATCTTCCACCACCTGTTTGGCAAATGAATAACCGATATTACCAACCATTGCACAATCCTTGCCTGCATGTTTACAGATATGAAAGATTAAAGCAGTTGTTGTCGTTTTACCGTTACTCCCAGTAATTGCGATCACTTTACTTTTCCCGATATGCCTGAATGCAAATTCAATTTCGCTGATCACGGAAATATTTTTCTCCCTGATCTTTTGAATGATCGTTGCTTTTTCAGGTATGCCGGGACTCTTAATGATCTCATCTGCTTTTAAGATCTCTTCTTCTGAATGCCTGCCTTCTTCGAAACGAATCTCCTTTTCTGACAGCTCCTTCTTATACCCATCTTTTATAGCTGTTCTGTCGCTTACAAATACATCATACTCCTGCTGTTTGGCAAGCAAAGCGGCGCCGACACCACTTTCCCCAGCACCCAGTATGACAATTTTTTTTTTCATACGAAACTGCTACAGTTAAAATAAAATGGTTCTTCAACGGTATTGATGATTGCAGACAAAGCGTTGCAACAAATACCTTGATTTGTTCAGGATAAAAAGTGGTTCTTCAATGGTATTGATGTTTACAGGACAACGACGTCTTGCTCAATGAATACCTTCAGTGATTTCATAAATTGGTTTTTCAGCAGTATAGAATTTAAGGGTTATAAGTTTTCACCCGGGGGTTGATGCATTATTGAAAAGTGGCACCATATCGGTGTTTTCCTGCACCACTTTTCAAAAATCTCTTATCTCAGTTTGAGCGTTACGATTGCCATCGCAATACTCAAAATGGTAATGATCCAGAACCTTACAGCTATTTTGCTTTCATGATACCCCAACTTCTGGTAATGATGATGCAGGGGACTCATAAGGAATACCCTCCTGCCTTCACCATACTTTTTTTTGGTGTATTTAAAATAACTGACCTGTATAACTACACTTAAATTTTCTACAAGGAACACAAAACAAAATATAGGTATCAACAATTCCTTTCTCACAATGATTGCCAACGCCGCAATGATACCTCCCAATGCAAGACTTCCCGTATCTCCCATAAAAACCTGCGCCGGGTAAGAATTGTACCATAAAAAGCCGATACAGGCCCCCACAAATGCTGCAATAAAAATCGACAACTCTCCTATATTCGGTATATACATGATATTGAGATACTCTGCCAGTTTTATATTACCACTTAAGTAAGCGAATATGCCGAGACATATTCCTATTACTGCACTCACACCTGTTGCCAATCCATCCAGGCCATCAGTAATATTTGCACCATTGCTTACGGCTGTTACGATCAATATCACAATGATGATGTATAAGACCGATGTAAAACCGCTTAAAGCATCTGGTAGCAGTTTAGCATAATTGAACTCATGATTTTTTACAAAAGGAATTGTTGTGATCGGTGTTTTAACTCTTGCAAAAATGTGTTCCTTACCTTCCAGCGTAACTATATGAAATGAATCGCTCATTAATCTTTCACCTGGTCCCAGGTGTGCTTTTACATATTGAATATCCGGGTTGTATACTTCTCTTTCCACAACAACACTTTTAGTAAAATATAAAGTAGCTCCAACAATAATTCCCAGCATCACCTGTCCGAAAATCTTGAACTTGCCAGCAAGCCCGTCTGCATCTGTTTTTTTATAGTCAATCCCTTTTTCCTTTGCAATCTTTTTTGCACGGATTTTCAGGTAATCATCTATAAACCCGATAGTACCAAGCCACACCGTACATAATAACATTAGTCTTATATACACTTTATCGAGATCTGCAAGCAACAGCGTAGGAATAATAATCGCCAGGATAAGGATTATTCCTCCCATTGTTGGGGTTCCTTTCTTTTGTTGCTCACCTGCAAGTCCCAGGTCTCTCACTGTTTCGCCTAACTGCTTCCTTTGAAGAAAACGGATGATCTTTTTTCCGTAAACCGTTGTTATCACCAAAGACAATATTGTAGCCATCAGCACCCTGAAGGTGATAAACTGGAAAAGTCCGCCACCAGGAATATGGTAGTTTTCTTTTAACAGCCAATTGAACAGATGGTATAGCATATTGTAATTAGTTCCTGGTTATTGCGGCAATCGTCAATCGTAAAATCGGGAATTGTAAATCGAACGTCCTTGTTGCCGATTCACGATTGCCGGTTGTCGGGATTTATTTTTCCAACAATTCAAACATCTCCCTCAACACTTTCTTATCATCAAAATCATATTTCACACCCTTTATATCCTGGTATTTCTCATGGCCTTTACCTGCAACCAAAATGATATCTTCTTTTTCTCCCAGGCTAACGGCTGTTTTTATTGCTTCTTTTCTATCTTCTATTGTAATACATTTTTTTTTTGCTGCTGCGTTTACTCCCGCTTCCATATCCTTTAATATCTGGTAGGGATCTTCATTTCTTGGATTATCAGAAGTAAAAATCACCTTATCACTATACTGGCAGGCAACTTCTGCCATTACCGGTCGTTTGGTAGTATCACGATTACCACCGCATCCCACAACAGTTATGATCTTTTCAACACCATGACGCAGGTTTTTGATCGTGGCAAGTACATTCAGCAATGCATCGGGCGTATGTGCATAATCAACAATGCCGACAATATTTTCATTTGCGCTTAATATATAATCAAACCTGCCTTCCGCACCCGAGAGACTGCTTAGTACCTGTAAAACCTCATTTTTATCTTTCCCCAGACAAACAGCAGTTCCATATACCGCCAGCAGGTTATAAGCATTAAAAGCTCCGATCAATTTGAAATGAACTTCCACATCATTGATCGTCATGTGCAATCCCAATAAACTGTTTTCGATGATCTTCCCTTTAAAATCAGCAAGTGTTGTGAGGCTATAGAAAAGTTTTTTTGCATTGGTATTCTGTAGCATTACTGCTCCCCTTTTATCATCAGCATTACTTATTGCAAAAGCAGTTTTGGGTAAACCATCAAACCATGATTTTTTTACCCGGATATATTCATCAAAGGTTTTATGGTAATCAAGATGATCATGTGTGATGTTGCTGAATATGCCACCTGCAAATTGAAGTCCTGCTATACGATGTTGCCGGATGGCATGACTGCTACACTCCATGAAAACATACTCACAACCATCATCCTGCATTTGTTTGAGTAATTTGTTCAGGCTGATTGCATCAGGAGTGGTATGAGTTGATTCAATGACCGTTTCACCGACCTGGTTTTGTACGGTACTGATCAAACCACATTTATTACCCATGGCGGTAAATAACTTCCACAATAAAGTTGCAATCGTTGTTTTGCCATTGGTGCCGGTAACGCCTACCAGCTTAAATTTCAAAGATGGTTCTCCATAAAACTGGTGGCTTATGATGCCTGCGGCGATGGCGCTGTTCTCAACAGATATATAAGTAACCTTTTCTTTTAATGCAGCGGGCATTTTTTCGCATATAATAACAGCCGCTCCGTTATCGATTGCTGTTTCAATAAAATCATGACCATCCACAGCTGTTCCGGAAATAGCAATAAAGCAACTCCCGGCTGTAACCTTGCGGGAATCAACCTGCAGATCCTTTACAGCAATTTCCATATTGCCGTTCACTGCCTTGATGTTTACTTTATATAATATATCCTTTAACATGCAATCGCTTAGTTAAGCCTTAATGTTATTTGTTCCCCTCTTTTAAAACTGGCATGAGGGGCTATGCTTTGGTTCACTACTCTTCCCCGTCCTGATACAACTGTTTTAAGTCCTTTACTTTCGAGGAGGTAAACAGCATCTTTCAATCCCATTCCTGTTACATCAGGAGTTTCCGACATTGCTGTTAATGCCTGTGATGGGAGATTTAGTGCCGCGGTATTGTTCCTAAAACCAGCGGCTCTCCATGTTCCATTCATTGCTGAATCAAAGTTTACAATACTCAGGTAACTGAAAATTGAGTTGAAGTCATTCTTAACTCCGTAATAGTTATAAAGTGTGGTATCAGAGGTAAAACTATTTTTAACGGGAGCCTTGCTTATAAAACGGCTGTAAATATGATCGCTTATCTCTTTGAATACGGTACCGGAAACGTCTGCACCATAAATTAATTTTGATTCATTGCTGTTTTGAATAACTACAGCCATTGTATATTTTGGTTTTCCGAAGGGAAGAAACCGATAAAAGATGCCTGATAAATTTTATTTCCCTTGTTGTATCCTTTATTATTCAGTGCTGTTACTGCTGTACCCGTTTTCCCGGAAATAGAATAAGTGGTATCATGCAGAATGCGGTGCCCGGTTCCATGCAGGCTGTCTACCACTGCCCTTAAGCATTCTCTCGCCTGCACGAGTGTTTCATCACTGCAGATTTTTTCTACTAATACTTCCGGCTGGAATGTTTTAATATCAACACCATAATCTCTCACTGAATTTACCAGGTAAGGTTTCATCATCCTGCCGTTATTTGCCACGGCATTATATAACATAAGCATATGTAAAGGCGTAACAAGTTCTTCATAACCATGCGCCATAAACGGAATGGTGGTTTTACCCCAGCTTTTGTTTTTTGTTGTTTTGATAGTTGGTCTGCCTGATGAGGCAACAATGTCGATGCCCGTCATCTTATTCAATCTGAAACGAGCGAGATGATCTGTAAACTTTGTAGGTTGATCCTGGTAATACAGTGTAGCCAGTTTTGCAAAAGCTACATTACTACTACGCAGAAACGCTTCCTTGATGGATATCTCATGTGCACCGAGGTGTGAATCCTTTATTCTTAATCCTGAAAAATATTTTACACCACCTTCGCAATCCACAATTGAATTATTAGTAACATATTTGTCTTCCAGTAAGCTTAATAAAGTTGCCAGTTTAAAAACCGACCCGGGCTCAGTAGCTTTCCCGATCCCATAATTAAGATCTTCTGTATAAGTGCCGTCGGGTTGCTTACCAAGATTTGCAATTGCTTTTATTTTACCTGTCTCGGTTTCCATTATGATTGCGGTACCATGGATAGAATTATTATTCACCAGCATTTTCATCAATGCATTTTCAGCTACATCCTGTATATAGGTGTCAAGGGTGGTAATAATATCCTTTCCATTCACGGGATCCAGTTCCGCCCCTTCAACAGGCATGTAGGCGCCGGCGGTGTAGCGCATTAAACGTTGGCCTGTTGTACCTTTTAGCAGGCTGTCATAGGTTTTTTCAAGCCCAACATTTTTTGTAGAATCCATTCTTGATAAACCAATCGTCCTGTTTGCAAGTAAAACGTAAGGATTAATTCTCTTATCTCTTGGATCAATGATAAAGCCGCTTTTTGTGCGCCCCTGCCTCACCAAAGGAAAATTGCGTACCTCTTTATAGTTTTCGAAAGTGATCTTTCTTTTCAATAAATAGTAGCGTTCTTTGTTCCTGTATGCAAGCTTCAGTTCTTTTTCGTAATCAGCTTTCGTTTTATCTTTAAACAGGTTAGCAAGACAAATACTCAATGAATCAACATTCTCCTTAAATCGCTTTCCGTCTTTTTCCCTCAATGCATCTGCCCCAAAATCAACATAAATATCAAAGATGGGTACCGAAGTGCTCAACATATTTCCATCCTCGCTATAAATAGTTCCCCGCTCTGCATTGATGGGAAGGTATTTCAAATGCAGGCTGTCTCCCATTCCTTTCCAATAACTACCCTGAACTCTTTGTATATAGATAGCTCTTCCCAGTACCATGACAGCCAGTAGTATTATGCTGAGGAAGCATAAATACACTCTCCATAATATATCCTTTTTTATTTCCAATTCAAACGCAGGCTAGGGGGTTATAATTTGTTTTAATGAATTCAATTCGATTTTGTACTGTCAGAAATATCTGTCGCCGGTACTTTTAGTTCTTTCAATCCCAGTGGCTCGACAGCCTTAACCAATTCGCTGGCCTTACTTCTAAAAATCACTTCGCTTTTAATCTCTTTATATTCATATTCCAGTTCCTTGATATTTTTTTCACTCGTTGTAATTTTCCTGATGAGCTTATCTGCATAATGACCATTATAGATATACAATACAGCAAGTGCAGATAAAAACAAGAAAAAAGGGATGTTCCTGACAATTACATGGTAATTGAAATATTTCTTCCAATCAGATTTAGTATTAGGTATGATAATCTCTTCGGTTTCCTGTGTATCCATTTTAATTTTAAAGCAGTTATTTTTTTTCGGCAATTCGCAGTTTGGCACTTCTTGATCTTGAATTCTCTTTTAATTCCGAGTTGCCGGGTATTATGGGTTTTTTGGTAATTATTTTCAATGATGATTCCTTCTTTCTCCCAAAAACATCTTCATTTATTACATCATCAAACGATCCTTGTTTAAAAAAATTCTTCACAACCCGATCCTCTAAAGAATGAAAACTGATGATCACGATCCTTCCTCCTGGCTTCAATACTTTTACCGATTGCTCAAGCATTTCTTTCAGCGCTCCTATTTCATCATTCACTTCTATTCTTAATGCCTGGAATACCTGTGCCAGGTATTTATTAGGATTTCCTTTCACCACATTTTTAATCGCTTCCTTAAACTGGCTGATCGTTTTAATTGCAGCTACCTGTCTTTGCTTTATAATTGTTGCTGCCAGTGTTTTTGCATTCGTTACTTCCCCGTACTTTTCAAACATCTTCTGAAGCTGCAATTCTGAAAGCGATTTAAGAATATCCGCTGCCGTTAGCTCCTGTCTTTTATCCATTCTCATATCAAGCGCCGCATCAAAACGGATTGAAAATCCCCGGTCGGCCTCGTTAAAATGATGACTGGAAACTCCGATATCTGCCAGTATTCCATCCACGCTAACACATTTATTCACTCTTAAAAACCGCTGCAGGTGCCGGAAATTCTGATGAATGAAAATGATCCTGTTATCATCCGGCGCATTTTGTTTTGCATTTTCATCCTGGTCAAATACGATCAGTTTTCCATTACTTCCGAGTTTATCCAAAATTGCCCTGCTATGCCCCCCGCCTCCAAAAGTGCAATCAACATATACTCCACCGGGCTGAATATTCAATCCTTCCAGTACTTCGTGCAGCAAAACTGGAACATGATAGTTTCCATTGTCATCGGTTGAATGGTTCGTGGTTTTTATTTTATCAGGTTTCTGCATACTTGATCAACCATTCTGTATCAACTTACTGTCAACTATTTAATCCTTCCTGTTGTTAAACAGGTCGTCTAGCTGTTTATTCATCACTTCATTTGCCAGTTTACTGAAACTCTCTGGTGTGAATGAATCAAAGAACTGTTGGTATTTTACTTTATCCCAAATCTCAATTTTGTTTGTAGCTGCTACCAGTACGATCTCCTTGTCGAGCGATGCATGCTCCAGCAGATTTTTTGGCAAAAGCAACCTGCCTGCGTTATCCAACTCTACCTGCGTTGCGCCATTAAAAAAATAGCGGCGAAACTCCCTAACTTTAGGGTCGAAATCATTCAGCTGGCTTATTTCTTTAAAAATGGGTTTCCAGGTTTGAATCGGGTAAAGGGTAAGGCATTTCTCAAAACCCCGGCTTATGACAAAAGTCGAGCTCTCTTCCCCTGGCAGCTGTTTTTTGAAGCCGGAAGGAAAAAGGAACCGCCCTTTTGCGTCAATCGTTGATTCATATTCACCTATGAAGGAGATCATGAGTAGAATTTGGGGTTATTTTTGAAATATACTATCACAAAATAACACTTTTTACCACTTCTGGACACAAAAATTATAAAAAATCTTTATCCACAAAGCTTTTTTTCAAAGTCAGGGCGGGTTTGAGTCTAAATTTTAGAAATATTGCACAACACTGTGTGAATTAATGTGAATTGTTGTGGATAAACCATGGTTTCAACATGTGTAGCTTTTACACTAACCTTATATTATATATAAGTGAAGATTTTAGTAAGTGAAGATTATTTAGCCAACGGTATTGTGATCAGGAAACTGCTTCCCTTTCCCAAAATACTTTCCGGTTTTATGGTGCCATGATGGGCATCCACCATCGTTTTTACATAACTGAGTCCGAGGCCGAACCCTTTTACATCATGAATATTCCCGGTGTGTGCACGATAAAATTTTTCAAAAATACGGTTCAGGGTTTCCTTATTCATGCCTATTCCGTTATCCTCGATTTTAATACGGAGTGAATTTCCCTGGTTAGAAGTATGTAATTGTATCCTTGGATTTTCTTTTGAGTATTTCACAGCATTATCAAGCAGGTTGTTGATGATATTGGTGAAATGAACTTCGTCTGCGAGTATCATATCCTTGGGAGCTTTGAGGCCTGTTTCAATACTGCCCCCTCTGTTTTCTACAGGCAAAGCGATATTATTCAAAGCACTTTTGATCATTGCATGTGCAGATAGTTTTTTCAAATTCAGTTGCACTTCCTGTTTGTCGAGTAATGCTGCCTGCAGAATCGTTTCCACCTGCTTGTTCATTCTTTTATTTTCTTCCTTGATAATGCCGGTGAAATAATTTGTTTTTTCCTTATCACCACTTACTTTTTCATTCTTCAATGCATCTACTGCAAGTGAAATAGTTGCCAACGGAGTTTTAAACTCATGGGTCATGTTATTGATAAAGTCAGATTTTATTTCACTTAGTTTTTTTTGTTTTAGCAATGTGCGAATGGTGAGAAAAAAAGCCGTGGTGATAATGATCGTAAACAAAATGGCCCCCATGATGAACCATGTTATCTCCTTAAGCACAATAGTTCGGGAATGCGGTACTATTACTGCAAGGAATTCTTCTTTTGTTAGGTTTTCAAGATTACTTCCGCTGGGTGGTATCAGCTGGATAATACGACGGATATTATGTGTGCTATCAAGATAGTATTTAAAAAAATTATCGGTTGCAACCTGGTCACCGGTAAGTGAATTTTCCGTCACTGCAAATTCGAACGGAACATCCTTCAGCAGGTTTTTTTTCAAAGCATTTTTCAATATTTCCTGTATATCATCTCTTGTAAATCTTTGTATCACGGAGGGTTTGAAAAACTCCATTTGCGACCTGTTAGGAAACCGGAGATCACGCCTGTTAAACTGGAAATTGCTTTTATCCTGCACCAGCTTTTCTGCTGCCTCCGAAACTGCTTTGGTAATATTGTCATCCAACTGCTGCTCTTTGATTTCCTTTGCACTTTTAAGCCATAAAAACTGGAAAAATATCAGCCCAAGTAAAGATAACAGGATCAATACCGTAATAATGGGAAATACTTTTTTCATATTTATTAAAAATGCTGGCAGCTAAACCGCAAAAATAACGTACTATAAGCTAAGAAAATCTATATTGTTCAAGTACACAAAACTTTAACTAATAAATCCGCAAAAAGAATTTTATTTTTAAAAGCTGTTTTACAATAAAATCTTATTTTAGAAATATGATTGAACCAGCACAGGATATTTTATTGATCGCAGATCCCTTTTTAAAGGATCCGAATTTCATGCGTACTGTGGTTTACATATGCAGGCTTTCTGATGAAGGCTGTTTTGGATTTGTTTTAAATAAGGTTTTTGATCAAAGCCTTGGGGAACTTATCTCCGACCTGGAAGGTTATGACATCCCGGTATTTACCGGCGGCCCTGTTCAGCCAGACACCGTACATTACATTCATCAATACCCTGATCTTATTCCCGGAAGTTATAAAATATCAGAGCAGGTCCATTGGGGTGGCGACTTTGAAACTGTGAAAACACTTATTAAATCAAACAGTATTGATCTTGCAAGAATAAAATTTTTTATTGGCTACAGTGGATGGGACAAAGACCAGCTTGAGAATGAAATGAAAGAAAAAAGTTGGCTAACGGCAACCTCTACCTGTAAACTTATTTTTGATACCCCATCAGAAAATATCTGGAAAGAAAGCATCGAACATCTGGGGGGCAAATATAAAATGATGGTCAATTTTCCTATTGACCCGCAGTTAAATTAATCAACTACTTATCAGCACTTTTGTTATATCAACTCCTTAAAATACCGGCAAGATTTGCAATAAAATTATATTGCAGGAATATCTCTGTAAATAATAAAGATATTTTTTCTGCTGAAGGGCCCCTGCTCATCGCATCCAATCATCCAAACTCTTTCCTGGATGCGATCATAGTGGCAACACTTTTTAAAAAGCCGGTGTATTCCCTGGCAAGAGGAGATGCATTTAAAAAAAAGTTCTTCGCTTCGCTGCTTCACTCTTTAAATATGTTCCCCGTTTACCGCATTAGTGAAGGAGCTGAAAATCTTGAACAGAATTATGAGACGTTCGAAAAATGCAAAGACATTTTTAATAAGGACGGCATTGTGCTGATTTTCAGTGAAGGGCGCTGTGTGAACGAATGGAAATTACGCCCGCTTAAAAAAGGAACTGCAAGGCTTGCAATGAGCAGTTGGCAGGACGAAATTGATCTCAAGGTAATTCCTCTTGGAATAAATTACCAGTCCTTTACTTCATTTGGTAAAAATATGCAATTGAATTTTGGAGATACTATTACCGAACAGGATATCAGGGTTACTAACGGGCATGGGAATACGATCAATTATTTTAATGATAATTTACGAAACCAGTTTAAAGAACTTGTGGTGGAAGTTGACAGCAACGATAAACAAACCATTCAAAAAAGATTTGGTATCCATCAGTCAATATTTAAAAAAATACTTTTAACTATCCCTGCAGGCATAGGATTTTTAACTCATGCAGTTTTATATATCCCGCTTCAAAAATTCAGTTGGGCAAAAGCGAGACATATTGATCATTATGATTCAGTATTGATCGGTTTATTATTTATTTTATACCCGGTTTATTTATTGATTATTTGTATCATCCTGTCATTGGCATTTAGCTGGCACTGGGCTGTACTGGCATTTTTTTTCTTACCATTTTGTGCGTGGAGTCTTGTACAATTGAAAAAACAATTCTAAAAATTATAGTTATTAGGCTTTGCGCCTGCGCAACTTTGCGTCCCTTGCATGAAATACAAATAAAAAAGCCCATACAATTTGTATGAGCCTTGTTGTTGTCCCACTCTAAAAAAATCTTATTTTTCCTCAGCGCCTTCTACAAGCACCGTGGTTTTATTATTCAGTACTTCTACAAAACCACTGAGTATTTTGTATGATACCGTTGAATGTTTGTCTTTCAAAATTTTCAGGTTGCCGGATTTTAATGCACTTACCAAGGGAGCATGTTTGTCCAGCACTTCAAATAAACCGCTTATGCCAGGAAGCTGAACACCATATACTTCCCCGCTGAAAATTTTTTGTTCCGGTGTTAATATTTCTAATGTCATAAATTATTTTTTCTGGTGGGTTGAAACATTAATAACTATATGTTTTTACAACCGTATCGCCGTTGTCATATTGCTGTGTTTCTGTTGCTACCCTGTTTAAATTGTCATGGGTATATGTATACAAAACAGTTATTGTAACGGAGCCGTCGTTAATAATTGCCTTCTTTGTAAGGTTTTTATTTTTTGGTTCGTATGGCTTGCCAACATCGATTGTATTCAGATCAGGATAATATTCATAAGCTGTCTGTGATGCGGCACTGATATCGGTTTCCTGTGTAACATTGCCATTTGCATCATAGCTAAAATCCGTTGTGCTATTCAATTGCGGACCACCCGCACTGGTATAATCGTAATCTCTCACCTGTGTCAAATGATTGGCTGCATCAAAAATATTTTTCTCCAGCGTTGTATCACCTGTATTGTTATACTGTGATGTACTATCGACCAGCGGAATACTGTTTAAGAAAAAATCTTCGTGAATGATCAAAGTACCCATGTTGAACAATTCCATTGAATACGTATTGTTGGAATTATACGTAAACTCCTGTTTCGTTGTCGGATCAGCCGAATCAACAAGACTGATAAGCCTGTTACTGGCATCATAAGTCAGGTTGAATGTTTGAGAAAAATTCCCTGCCGAAACAGAAGTAAAATCTTCCCTGTATTTTCTTACTTTAAAATCCGTGGTGCTGTTATTGTTATTATTTGAATTAATGAAACCGGCGTCGCTCACCTCTTTCTGGCAGGCGCCGAATAACATCAATGTAACTACACTGAAAAAAAAGTATTTTATATTTTTTACCCTTAAGGTCATTATAATAGATGATTAAGCTTGTGCAGCTGCCATTAACTTCTTACCTTTTTCAATCGCATCTTCCAATGTACCTACCAGGTTAAATGCTGCTTCCGGATATTCATCCACTTCACCATCCATAATTGAATTGAAACCACGGATCGTATCTTCGATAGGAACCAGCACACCTTTCAAACCGGTAAACTGCTCTGCCACGAAGAATGGCTGGCTAAGGAAACGCTGTACTTTACGTGCTCTTGATACAGTTAGTTTATCTTCATCACTTAATTCATCCAGACCAAGGATCGCAATGATATCCTGTAATTCTTTATAACGTTGTAAAATTAATTTTACCCTGTTTGCTGTATTATAATGTTCAATTCACCTACGATCAGTGGAGTAAGAATTCTTGAAGTAGAATCCAATGGATCCACCGCAGGATAGATACCAAGATCCGCAATCTTACGACTCAATACCGTTGTTGCATCCAAGTGCGCAAAGGTTGTTGCCGGAGCCGGATCGGTCAAATCATCCGCAGGTACATATACCGCCTGTACAGAAGTAATGGAACCATTTTTTGTAGAAGTAATACGCTCCTGCATCAATCCCATCTCTGTTGCAAGCGTTGGCTGGTAACCCACCGCACTATGGCATACGACCTAACAAAGCCGATACCTCAGAACCTGCCTGTGTAAAACGGAAGATATTATCAACGAAGAAAAGAATGTCTTTTCCTTGTCCGTCGCCATCTCCATCACGGAAATATTCTGCAATCGTCAATCCGCTCAATGCTACACGTGCACGTGCTCCGGGTGGTTCGTTCATCTGTCCGAACACGAAAGTTGCTTTTGATTCTTTCAATCCTTTCATATCCACTGCACTCAGATCCCATCCACCTTCTTCCATGCTATGTTTAAACTTCTCACCATAATTCATGATACCTGCTTCGATCATCTCCCGCATCAGGTCATTTCCTTCACGGGTTCTTTCACCCACACCGGCAAATACCGATACACCACTATATGCTTTCGCAATATTGTTGATCAATTCCTGGATCAATACCGTTTTACCCACACCGGCACCACCAAACAAACCGATCTTACCACCTTTTGCATAAGGCTCGATCAGGTCGATTACTTTAATACCTGTATAAAGAATTTCATTTGCTGTACTCAGATCTTCAAATATGGGCGGCTTGGCGTGAATAGGGCGGCCACCCACTTTACTCACCTGTGGTAATCCATCAATGGCATCACCTGTTACATTAAATAAACGGCCTTTAATCGCATCACCAACAGGCATTGCAATTGGCTTGCCGGTATCAATTACAACTGTACCACGTACCAACCCTTCTGTTCCGTCCATCGCAATGGTACGAACACTGTCTTCGTCCAAGGTGCTGCTGCACTTCAAGAACAAGCGTATCACCATTTTCACGCTTTAATTCAAGCGCATTCAAGATTTCGGGAAGTTTTGAACCACTGTCAAATTGTACGTCAACAACGGCTCCGATCATCGATTTTACTTTACCTGTATTAGCCATATTAATTATTTAAAGTATCTGGGTATATATTTTCAGGCCGCAAAGGTAAGGGCTGGGGGCTGGAAATAAAAATAAGAACGGGGTTTTTTGTTCAAATTCCCGGTCGATTTTCGGTGGTTTTTATCCACGATGCGGGTAAAGCCATTCCAATCAGGATTTTATTGCCCCGGGCTTAAGCCCGGGGCAATAATTCAAACTGCTTTCCAGGCTTTAGCCTCATTTGCTATTAAACCAATAACTTAAGATTTACTTTTTGCAACTGCCGTGCGGTTAGCGATCCAAACGCCACTCAAAATAACCAGCAAGCTTCCAATTTGTTCCCAGCCAATGTATTCTCCGAAAATAACGCCCCACATAATGGCTACTATGGGAATGGCATAGGTTACCATCGAAGAAAAAACTACACCGGCTCTTTTAATGAGGATATAAAACATTACAGAAGCCAGGGCTGTTCCACAAACACCCAGGATACAAGAGTAACCTGTGGAAGCCAATACGCCGGTATCAAGAAGATCTTTTTTAAAATAACCAGTAAAGAAAAGGACGGCCAAAGCAGGAATGGCGTTTAGGAACAATGCAAGTGAAGCAATATTGATAGAAGGAATTTCGTGCAGGTGTCGCCTCACTAAATTGATATTAATGCCATACATCGCTGTTGCAATCACTATCAGACCCACGTAAAGCGCATTGCTATTTGATGAAAAGTTGGGCTGACTTAAAAAAAGCAAAATGCTACCTGAAAATGCCACCATGATCCCAATCACTTTATTGGTGGAAGTTTTGCTTTGAAAAAACATTGCGCCTACAACGATTACAAATATCGGGGTGAGCGAGTTCAATACGCCGGCCAATGCACTATCAACGCCCTGTTCTGCAATACAAAATAAATAAGCTGGTAAAAGACTTCCAAGTGCTCCGGATAAAAAAACGAACCAGATTTTATTCTTTGGTATCTGCTTGTAGCTTCTATACGCAACCGGTAATAGAATCAGCCCTGAAGAAATAACACGGATAGAAGCTACCTGGTATGCAGTGAGGTGAAGCAATCCGCCTTTCATTAAGATAAAACTGCTACCCCATATAAACGAAAGCGCAATAAAATTAAGCCAGTCAATGAATTTGTTGTTCAAAAGATGTGTAACTTATTGATTGAAATGCAAAGTTGGGTGAATAAAGAATCAATAAAAAAGTTTTTTTATAAACCTTTTCATTTCTTTTGTGTTGAATCGTATTGTTCATCTAAAATCTACTATTATGGGATTCCTCAAAGAATTTAAAGATTTTGCCATGAAGGGCAACCTGGTTGATATCGCCGTTGCCTTTGTAATGGGAGGTGCTTTCGGAAAAGTAGTTACTTCTTTTACAGAAGGCATCGTTGCCCCACTGATTGGAATGATTGGTGGCGCCGATCTTTCAAAAAACATGTTTGAACTCAAAGCAGCTGAGTATGACGCTGCGGGTAAACTCATTAAAGAAGCAGTGACACTTAAATACGGTGATTTCATTACTGCCATTATTAATTTTATTATCGTGGCATTTGTAATGTTCCTCGTAATAAAAGCGATCAACAGCATGAAGAAAAAAGAAGAAGCTGCTGCTCCTGCGGGCCCATCATCAACTGATGCTTTGCTGATGGAGATCAGGGATAGTCTAAAGAAATAATTTTTACTAATGCCATTGATTTTCTGATTATTTTTTACCGCAGAGGCGCGGAGAGACAGAGAAAAAACTTTGCGTCTCTGTGTCTCCGCGGTAAATTAATCAGCTAGCAATGGCATCTTATCTAACCACAAAAAAGTTTTTATGAAAAAGCTAATTGTTATTTTATTATCTCTGCCAATTTTAATAGTAGCAAAAGCACAGGATGGAACTGTAAAAGACCTGAAAAAAGATTCCGACAAATCAATTAAAAAAGATGCAAACGATACCATTCCTCAAAAATGGAAATTAGGAGGAAACTTTAATCTCAATATCAACCAGGGTTCACTTAGTAACTGGTCGGCCGGTGGCGATAAATTTTCATTTTCGCTGAATTCGTACCTGAGTGTTTATGCTTTTTATAAGAAAGGGAAGAATAGTTGGGATAATACACTTGATCTTGCGTATGGCCTGGTAAAGACAACGAGCCTGGGTAATCGCAAAGCGAGCGACCGGATCGACTTTTTATCAAAGTATGGATATGGAATTACAAAACACCTGGATATTGCTGCGTTACTTAATTTCCGTTCGCAGTTCGCAAAAGGATATTCTTACAGCAAAACAGCTGATGGAAAAGATTCGTCCACACTCACTTCCAAATCATTCATGCCAGCCTATTTATTATTGTCGCTTGGCCTGGATTATAAACCGGTTAAAGACCTTTCAATTTTTATTTCACCCATTACGGCCAGGTGGATATTTGTTGGTGATACATTACTTGGTCCGGGGTATGGCCTTGATCCGGGTAAAAAAGTAAAAGATGAGCTCGGTGCTTTCCTATCAGTGAATTACATGAAAAAAATGGGAGAGAAATTTACCTTTAAAACCAGGCTGGATATGTTTTCAAACTACAAAGATGAGCCAACGAACATCGACATTTTCTGGTCAAATGTACTCACTGCAAAAATCACCAGGTATATAAATTTTTCATTAAACGTGGATATGATCTATGATGACAATACCCAAAATGTAAATCCAAACAAAGGCCCCGCGCCACAATGGCTTGAATTGATGGGTATCGGTTTTGCCTATACTTTTAAGAATAGTAAGGGTAAATAATGTGGATATGATTTATCTTTGTTAAGTCCCGGGGACATTATCTTCGGGGCTTCCTATTCATACAAAAACACCAGACCTTGAGTCAGAATACAGAATCATACCAGATCAAGTTGGCGGAGTTTGAGGGTCCTTTCGACCTGCTGCTTTTTTTTATAGAAAGAGATGAACTTGATATATATAATATTCCCATTACAAAAATTACCAACGAGTTTCTGGATCATATACACCAGTCAGAAAAACTCAATATTGAACTAAGCAGTGAATTCATTTTATTCATCAGCACACTAATGCGTATTAAAGCAAAAATGCTGTTGCCACGTAAAGAACTGGATGCTGATGGAAATGAGATTGATCCAAGGCTTGAATTGGTTGATAAGATCCTTGAATACAAAAAATTCAAAGAGGCTTCTACACAGTTGGCTGAAATGGAAGCTTTGCGTATGTTGATGATCAAGCGGGGTAATCTTCAAAAAGAACTTTCACAAATTGGCGAGGACGCAGGAGAAGGAACCGAGATACAAACGGTGACCATGTTCAAGCTGATGAAGGCTTTTGAAAAAGTGATCCAGCGTTTGCATGATAAGCATAACAGGCCGGTTCACACTGTTATCAATTATAATTATACTATGGAAGGTAGCAGGGAATACATGCTTAATCTCTGCAGCACAGAAAAAACATTGTCGTTTGAAAAAATATTCGACGTTTGTGAAAACCGCATCCATGCTATTTTTCTTTTCCTGAACATGCTTGAACTGGTGCAACAGAAATTCCTGCATATTATTATTGGTGAAGGAAGAAATAATTTCATTATCGAGTATAATGATGACAGGCAGGAAGACCAGGTACCATTAACAGAAGAAGATTTTACTCATTTAAATTAATTTATTAAAGAATAGTTTGCCACTGGTTCACTGATTATTTCCAAATAAAAGAAAATAATCAGTGAACCAGTGGCAATGTTAGTTTTTAAAGTATTCTCAGTATGGAAGATTTGAAAAAAAGTGTAGAAGATTTACTTAAAAAAATGGATGCAAAAGCTGTGATCTTTGATCTCGATGGAACATTGATCGACAATAATGCTTTTCACCGCACAGCATGGATAGAATATTTAAGACATGCGGGTATTGATGTAAGTGAAGAAGAATACCGCAAAAATTTCAATGGCCGTACCAATAAAGATGTAATTGAGCACATCTATAAAAGAAAGATGAACGATGAGGAAGCTATGGTTTTTGCTTTAGAGAAAGAAGCCGTGTACAGGGAAATATACGCAGCACATATCAAACCTGTAGATGGTCTTATTCCTTTACTGGATATCTTACATACACTCAATATCCCCATGGCGATTGCAACATCCGGTATACAGGTAAATATTGATTTTATGTTCGAGCACCTCCCGATCAAACAGTATTTCAAAGTCGTTTTAAATTCTGTCCATATTAAAAAAGGAAAACCTGATCCTGAAATTTACCTGAAAACGGCTGCGCAACTCAATGTTCCCCCAGCACAATGCCTTGTATTTGAAGATGCCACTGTTGGTATTGAAGCTGCAAAACAGGCAGGTATGAAAGTCATTGCTATCACTACTACGCAAACTAAAGAAGAGTTAGCCGGAGCTGATTTAATAGTCGAAAATTTTGTCATAAAATTTGAGATGTCAACCGGTTGACATCTCTACTGTCATCATGTCAATTCGACTCTTGGCATTTAATTTGATGTTTAAACATCAATTAAATTTATTTATATGAAAATGTCAATACAAAGGGCTTCAGAGCGGGGCGGCGCTAATCACGGTTGGTTAAATGCCAAACATTACTTCAGTTTTGCGAGTTATCACAACCCGGAAAAGGTACATTTTGGATTATTGAGAGTTTTGAATGATGATAAAATTGCCGGGGGTGCGGGTTTCCCGCCGCACCCGCACGATAATATGGAAATCGTTACAATACCACTTACCGGCGCATTACAACACAAGGACAATACGGGTGGCGCTGGTGTTATCAAAGCAGGTGATATACAGATCATGAGTGCAGGTACAGGTGTTCAGCATTCAGAATTCAATGCATCCAAAACAGAAGAAGCTACTTTGTTCCAGGTATGGATATTTCCAAAAATGAGAAATATCAAACCCAGGTATGATCAAAGAACTTTTGACATGAAGGACAGGATCAATAAATGGCAGATCGTTGTTTCACCAAATGAAGCTGACAATGCTTTATGGATAAACCAGGACGCAAGATTTGCACTTACAAAACTGGATGCAGGTAAAACATTAACCTATGAAAATGCTTTTAAAGGAAATGGTGTTTACCTGGTTGTGGTGAATGGCAGCATAGAAATTAATGGAAATAAATTCGACAAAAGAGATGCGGTGGGAATTTCTGATGCAGATCAGTTTGAAATAAAAGCAAGCGAGGATGCAGAGTTGATGGCGATAGAAATACCGATGAATTAAGACAATCGGAAAACGGGAATCGGCAATTGATAACAACTATGAAGGGAAAGCAAAAAAGGTCTCTTAAGAAATTAAGAGGCCTTTTAATTTGGGAATGTTCGATAGGATAGGTTTTCCAAGGTTACTAATTTCCAACGACCTCTATTTGTAGATATTTAACAGGATAGGTTTTTCGGAAGGATCAATGTATTTTTTTAAGGCCTGGAGAAAAGCAGGTGAAACAGTTGGACAACCCCAGCTTTCACAAATGGATACCGGGTAAACTTCTGCTTCGGGTATACATGAATGCGCATGTAAAACCACAAACCGGTTAAAAGCGTTGTCATTGGTTTTATCTAATCCATATAGTTTATATGCAAGCCCGAATTTTCCATTATAAGAATTACCGATCTTATATTTTCCCAAAGAAGTACAATTACTTCCCGGTTCATTTGAAAAATAGGCAGTATCGACTCTTTCCGAACCGCTTCCATGTGCTACAAGACCAGCTACTTCAACCGAATCTTTTTCGAGATTATAAACGAAAAATCTTTTTTTACCGGAATTGATTCTCATGTCGACTAAAAAGCAGTAAGTAGTATTATACTGCTCTCTCTTCAGATATGCACAAAGATTTTCAGCTTGCCCTTTCAACCTGTTTACTGTTAGCTTCCCGGTTCCTTTATCTTTATCCCGGAACGAATAATTTTTGTTTGCAGGATTGAATGTTGGTTTATACCAGAAAAAATATCCTACAGCTGAAATTGTTATTGCTAATAGTAATGTTGAGCCGATGACTCTCATAAGGAATTTCATGTAAAAGTTTAGGAAATTTGATTCTTAACGCTGAATTCTCCATAAAAATTTTTCATGAATTGTTAAAGAAGAATTAAAGAGTGAAGTAATTATGAATTGTTATGCAAGAATTGCCACTGATTCACTGATTAGTTCAAAAATGATAAATTAATCAGTGAATCAGTGGCAATAAAAAAGTCCCGGAAAACGGGACCTCAATTATTTAATCTTAAATCTTATCAAACCAAAACCTTAACGGCAGCTAATTCACGTAGCATAGCTGCAATTGCATTGGCATCGATACCAATTTCATCATACAATTGTTTGGGCGTACCATGTTCAACCAAACGGTCAGGAATACCCATGATCTTTACATCTGCTTTATAATCATGTGCATTCATAAATTCCAGTATCGCAGAGCCAAAACCGCCCACCACTGTTCCATCTTCCACGGTAATTATTTTATTGAACTTCCAAAAACCTCGTGCAGCATTTCTTCATCCAATGGTTTTACAAAACGCATATCATAATGTGCAGGATTGATACCCTCTGCTTTCACATCACGAATTGCAGCAGCAGCAAAATTTCCCGGGTGGCCAAAACTGAGAATGGCAATCTCTTCACCATCTTTTAATTTTCTTCCTGTGCCGACTTCAATTTCTTTCATCGGCGTTCTCCATTCAGGCATTACGCCTTCTCCACGTGGATAACGAATCACAAAAGGAAGTTCATTGCTGTCCAATTGTGCAGTGTACATCAGGTTTCGCAATTCCGTTTCATTCATTGGTGCACTCACTATCATATTGGGAATGCAACGCATGTAAGCAATATCATAGCAACCATGATGTGTTGGGCCATCCTCTCCCACCAGTCCTGCCCTGTCCAGGCAAAATATAACAGGCAATTTTTGTATAGCCACATCATGCATCACCTGGTCGTATGCCCGCTGCATGAAGGAAGAATAAATATTGCAGAATACTTTCATTCCCTGTGTTGCTAAGCCGGCACTCAGTGTTACTGCATGCTGTTCGCAAATGCCCACATCAAAAGCACGGTCAGGCATTTTCTCCATCATATATTTTAATGAAGAGCCGCTTGGCATTGCAGGCGTAATACCCATTATCTTTTCATTCTTTTCTGCCAGTTCAATAATGGTATGTCCAAATACATCCTGGTATTTTGGGGGTTGTGGTATATCAAAAGTTTTTTTATGGATCTCCCCTGTTATTTTATCAAACAAACCGGGTGCATGCCATTTGGTTTGATCTTTTTCTGCAAGATCATATCCTTTTCCCTTTACTGTTTTTATGTGCAAGATTTTGGGACCGGGAATATCTTTCAGATCTTTTAATGTATCAACTAATTTGTTAATATTATGTCCATCAATCGGCCCGAAATAACGAAGTTTCAATGCTTCAAAAAGATTACTGCTTTTACTTACCATTCCTTTTAGTCCATCTGTCAAGTTTTTGCGCCATAGCTCTGTGAAAGTTTTTACCAACCGGTAATTTTCCCAATAGCTTTCCATACATCATCCTTCACTTTATTATAAGTATGTGAAGTTGTGATATCAGTAAGATATTCTTTCAATGCACCAACATTGGGATCAATGCTCATGCAGTTATCATTCAAAATGATAAGCACATTACTTTTGGCAACACCGGCATGGTTCATTGCTTCAAATGCAAGTCCTGCTGTCATAGCGCCATCACCGATCACTGCAACATGCTGCCTTTCTGTTTCTCCTTTATAATGACTGGCCATTGCCATACCGAGTGCTGCATGAAATGGAAGTGGAAGAATGACCAACGCCAAAAGTATCATATTCACTTTCGCTGCGTTTTGGAAAACCGCTTAGGCCATTATACTTCCTGTTGGTATGGAAATACATCCCTGCGGCCTGTAAGTATTTTATGACCGTAAGCCTGGTGACCAACATCCCATACCAGCTGATCATAAGGTGTATTGAAAACATAATGCAATGCAACAGTCAATTCCACCACACCGAGGCTTGCGCCAAAATGGCCACCATGCACACTCACCACATCAATAATATACTGGCGCAATTCGTCACAACCGACTGCATCTTGTCTTTGTTGAATTTTTTGAGATCTGCCGGACTATTGATCTGTTGAAGTAATGGGCCTGGTTTGATTTCCATTCTGAGTGAGGCTTTATAATATAAGGCAAAAATACAGTATTTACTGTTTTTTATTATACAACTAACGTTATTATATACGAAATGTTTTTATGACGCATGCATTTTTAAGATAAGATTGGGGTCGGGGCTGTTTTGAAGATATTTGGATGCTTCACTTAATTTACATACGCCGGGATAATCACCTTCATAATTTCCTATATCTAAAATGATCTGAAAATGAAGATGTGGCGGCCAGTTCCCGTTTTCTTCCCAACCACCAAAATGAGCAAATTGCTCTCCCCTTGTTATAAACTGGCCTTTACGCTTGTTCTCGATATCTTTTATAGAAAGATGACCATACAGGGTATAAAAGTTAATCGTTTCTAATTGGTGTTGTAAAATGATAGTAGCGCCATAATCGCCAAAATTGTTATTGTATGCAAAGCTCTCGATCATACCGCCCAATGGAGCATGGATTTTTGTACCCGCGTCTCCCCAAACATCAATCCCAAGATGTATTACTCTTGGCTCGTCAGCAGAAATATTATCAATGATATTTTTGTCAAATAAATTACTACGGCTATACATTTCACGATGCTCCATGTAACCGCCGATCAGATAAGTGGCATTTTGCCTTCTTCTTTCCAGGCCTATGAAAGAAATAAAATTGGAAGCGTTGCTATAGATACTCTGCGTAAAGGCTGTATTGTTTTTTGAAAGATCGAGTGACACGACTTTATCCTCTTTATTTAATGGCACAACATAATGAAAATCGTGTGCGTGTTTTTCAAGAATGCGAACTATGTTCTCTGTGCCTATCATGCAACAAAAGTAAACTTAATGCCACACTAATTAAGTATACAAAGTATAAAAGGTTGATAAAGTAACTAAATGCCCGCTTACTTTATCAACCTTATAAACTATATCAACTTCTATACTTAAATCACCAGGTTCACCATCTTCCCCTTCACAAAAATGATCTTCTTCGGTTCCTTCCCCTCCAGCCATTTTTGAACAATGTCATTTGCAAGAACGATCTGCTCCACTTCGGGTTGCAATGCATTCACATCAATATTGATCGTTGTTCTTAATTTCCCGTTTATCGAAACCGGGTAGTCTTTGGAAGTTTCCACCAGGTACTTTTCATCAAGTTTTGGATATGCTGCATCCAGGATAGTTCCTTCGTTTCCTAACTGGTGCCAGAGTTCTTCAGCAATATGTGGTGCATAAGGCACCAACAGGATCAGGATCTGTTCAAGAATTTCTTTCTTATGGCATTTCAGATCTGCAAGTTCATTTACACTGATCATAAAAGCACTCACTGCCGTATTGAAAGAAAAGCTTTCTGTATCGCTTTCAATCTTTTTAATTGTTTTGTGCAACACTTTTAATTCAGCATCATTTGCTTTATCATTCGTCCATACTTTCCCTTTTATCTCATCAAAAAACAAACGCCATAGTTTTTTCAAAAAGCGATGAACGCCTTCAATACCTTTTGTATCCCATGGTTTACTTTGTTCAACCGGGCCGAGGAACATTTCATACATGCGGAAAGTATCAGCGCCGTATTTATCAACCAAATCATTCGGATTGATCGTGTTGTATTTTGATTTGGACATTTTTTCTGTTTCAACACCACAGATGTATTTGGCATTAGTTTGCCTCTCCCCCAACCCCTCTCCTGCAGAGAGGGGAGCATTTACCGTCCCGTCTTCGCAAATGAAAATTGCATTTTTATATTCTGGTTTCCATTTTCTGAATTTATCCATATCCAACTCGACACCATCAACTATATTGACATCAACGTGAATGTTTATTAGGATCCGGGCTTAGAATATGAATAATTCTTTTGAGGGAAGATTTGAATCATATAATTATCAATCATTTCCATGGCATAATTAGGCGAACTTGGAAAATTTTTCAAAAATATTGTATGATACAAACAAAGATTCAACATCTGACAGCTTATTTTTATTATCTAAGCTGGTCAAATATAAATCTATACACAAACCTGCTACTCCCCTGTATCATCCCCTGGTTTACCAATCTCTTATACGGCTCATCATATCCAATCAGATTCAGATCATACATTACTTTCGTCCACATACGGCTGTACAATAAATGCCCCACCGCATGTTCTGTTCCGCCAATATATACATCTACCTGGTTCCAGTAATCGCTTATGTTGCATCGCAAAATGTTTTATCATTATCCGGATCCATATAACGAAGAAAATACCAGGAAGATCCAGCATAACCCGGCATCGTGGAAGTTTCATATTTTTTATCCTTCCATTCCTTAATATTCGCAAGTGGCCCTTCTCCTTCCGGTCCCGGACCATATTTCTCTACGTGTGGCAATTCCAGCGGTAATTCATTTTCATTTAATGGAACTGCAACTCCGTCGTCCCAAACAATCGGGAATGGCTCACCCCAATAGCGCTGGCGGCTAAAGCCTGCATCACGCATGCGATAATTCACTTTACGTTTGCCGATTCCCATTTCCTCAATCTTATTAACAGCAATCCCAATCGCATCTTTCATCAAAACCCCATTTAAAAAATCTGAATTTTGAAGTGTCGCCTCTTTTGTCGCGTTGGCTTCTTCGCCGTTATAAAAATCACCGATGATATTGGTGATCGGGATATTGAAATGCTTTGCAAAAGTATGATCACGCTGGTCGCCACATGGTACTGCCATGATAGCTCCTGTACCATATCCTGCTAAAACATATTCGGCGATCCATATCGGAATTTGTTTTCCGCTAAAAGGATGTGTTGCATAAGCACCGGTAAAACAACCCGTCACCTGTTTCACTTCGGTCATGCGTTCCCGGTCGCTACGGCTTTTTACATAAGTAAGGTATTCGTCGACCTTTTCTTTTTGATCTGCGCTTGTAATTTTTTCTACCAATTCATGCTCGGGCGCAAGTACAAGAAAGTCTACCCCGAAAATTGTGTCTGGTCTTGTGGTGTAGACTTTAATCGCCTCACCCCCGACCCCTCTCCGCCCGGAGAGGGGAGCAGACAATTCGGCTTTTATTGTATCGAGAACAGCATCCGTATCATTTTCAACTTCATTATTTGTAAATCTTACAACACGATAACCTAATTCACTTAAATACGCCGAACGTGCATCATCATATTTTTTTTGCTCTTCATCATTATGATAGTCGCCATCTACCTCTATTAATATCCTTTCATTGAGAAATGCAAAATCAATAATAAAGTTTTCAATCACATGCTGTCGCCTCACTTTTGCATCTAATTGATGTCCTCTCAATCTTTGCCACAAAATATCTTCAGCAATAGTACTCGCTTTTCGATTTTCACGTGATAGATCTTTAAGTATTGGCCATGCATTTTTATTTGCCGTTTGTATAGGAGTTTTACTCCCCTCTCCGGCCGGAGAGGGGTTGGGGGTGAGGCGAAACTCCATCTCCGCTCCCTCCGATTTCCCAATCCAATTCCTTTGCATCTCCTTCATACTCTCACTAAAATTCACGCTTTCCAAACCTTCCAGTAACCTGTCGGCATACGATGTTATCCTGAGATACCATTGCCGCATTTTCTTTTTTACAACAGGATAGCCGCCACGTTCACTCACACCATTCACCACTTCATCATTTGCCAGCACCGTTCCAAGTGCTTCACACCAGTTCACTTCACCATATGCGGAATAGGCGATGCGACGATTCATTAAAATAGCCGACTTCTCTTTTTTCGTATAAGCGTTCCATTCAGCTGCAGTAAAATCCTTAGCGCCTTTTGTTTCGTATTTTTTTATAAGATCGGCTATTGGCCTTGCTTTCTTCTCGGTGTTACAGAAATAACTATTGAACAATTGAAGGAACAACCATTGCGTCCATTTATAATAAGACGGATCACTGGTGCGTACTTCTCTTTCCCAATCATAACAAAATCCAATCTTATCCAATTGCGATTTAAAAGTGTTGATATTTTTTTCTGTAGTGGTTGCGGGATGTTGCCCCGTTTCAATGGCATACTGTTCGGCAGGCAAGCCAAAACTGTCAAACCCCATTGGGTGTAATACATTAAAACCCTTTAATCTTTTATACCGGCTGTAGATATCGCTTGCAATATACCCAAGTGGATGGCCCACATGCAAACCTGCCCCGCTTGGATAAGGAAACATATCCAATACATAATATTTCGGCCTGGGAACAGTGCCTGAAGGATTATTTACTTTATACACTTTATCCCTTTTCCAGCTCTCCCGCCATTTTACTTCAATATCCCTGAAATTATACTCCATTGTTTTATTAAATAGATTTTTATTATTTACCCGACCATATTGCTATACCCGGCTTCATTGGCGTCGCACTCTTGTACATCAATTCCCTGTTCAGCAAATTAACGGGATGAAAATTGATTTTAACAAATAAATAAGCTGCTACGGCACTACAATCAAAATATATTTGGCGGGCAATCGTTTTTTGTAGAATACAAAAATAAAACAAACCACTTAAAAATCTTTATTTTTGTCCGCCTTCCGGGGCATGCTTACATCATCCATTATTTAAGAAAGATATTATGGCTCAATTTGGAAAGTCGTCCAGTAAAAAAGGGAAACCAAGTTATACCGGGGCGATCATTGGCGTATCATTGGTGCTCTTCCTGTTTGGCATTGTGGGCTGGTTTTTTCTAAACCTCCGCAAAACAGGTGATTATTTTAAAGAAAATATACAGGTGCACACTTATCTCAACAGGGACGCATCAAAAAAACAGATAGACAGCCTGGTAAATTATATATCGTCGATTCCTTATGCAAACAGGGTTGAATACGTTGATAAGGAAAAAGCCATCCAGCGTTGGAATACAGAAAATGATACCACCTGGAAAAAATTTCTTACCAACAACCCACTTCCTGAAAGCATCGACTTTTATGTAAAGGCCAATTATGTACAGCAGGATAGCCTGGAGCTGTTATCTACCAATTTACAAACCACTTTCCCAGGCGTAATTTCTGAATTCCAGTTTCCTACCGAGACAGTTACCAAAGTGGGAACCTATGTAAAAACGGCCGGCATCATTTTTTTAATTGCAGCCATTTTACTCACCATACTGGTAGTTTTTTCCATCGATAATACCATCAGGCTTGCGATGTACAGTAATCGCTTCCTGATTAAAACCATGCAGATGGTAGGTGCAACGCGATGGTTCATCGCAAAGCCTATCAATCAAAGAGCGATCGTTAATGGATTGGTCGCTTCCATTATAGCAATTATAGCCATTTGGGGAACGATATTGCTCATAGAAGGATTTCTCCCCGACTTCAAGTTATTACATGATAACAATGGCATGATCATGCTTTTCGTGATCATTGTCGTATTGGGTATCACTATTTCATTGGCCAGCACTCACCGTTCTGTGATAAAATATCTCCGCATGAAACTGGATGACCTCTATTAAACCTTCTTTAAAATTTGCATTATATTGCAGGCTCAAAATCTTGATCATGGCGAACGAAAAGAAACAAACAACAACAGGGAATAATTTATTTGGCAAAGAAAATTATATGTGGATGCTGATAGGTCTTGCTGTACTTGCACTTGGCTTTTTCTTAATGGCCGGAGGCAAAAGCGCAGACCCAAATGTTTTTGATCCGAAAGATGTATATAGTCATACGCGTATTACCGTTGCTCCCATGCTTATCATCGCAGGTTTTGTGATTGAAATATTTGCGATTATGAAGAAATCAAAAAATTAATTAAACAACATAATTTGGAAATTAACCGATTTGGAAATTTGAAAATTATTCAGATTTGCAAATCGGTTTTTCATTTCCACATTTCCAAATCATCAAATTACCAAATTAACCATGGATATTTTACAAACAATCATTATCGCAGTGGTAGAAGGTCTTACTGAATTTTTACCCATTTCTTCTACAGGCCATATGATCATCGCAGAGAAAGCGCTTGGTATTCCAGATAATGAATACACAAAAATGTTTACGGTTGCTATTCAGTTAGGTGCCATCCTTGCTGTAATGGTATTATATTGGGAAAAGTTTTTCAATTTTAAGAATCTTCATTTTTATTTCAGGCTATTGGTGGGTGTTATTCCTGCCATAATAATTGGTCTGCTGTTTTCAAAAAAAATTGATGCCTTGCTGGAAAGTACAACTACTGTTGCAGTATCATTGTTAGTTGGAGGTATTGTCCTTTTATTCATTGATAAAATATTCAGTCATAATACAGAGAGAGCAGAAAAAAAAATCAGTTACTTACAATCTTTTATAATCGGGACATGGCAGTGCCTGGCAATGGTACCAGGTGTAAGTCGTAGTGCTGCTTCCATTATCGGGGGCATGCAACAAAAACTTACAAGAAGCGAAGCAGCAGAATTTTCATTTTTTCTTGCTGTTCCCACCATGCTGGCGGCTACGGGTTATAAGTTATATAAACATTATAAAGAAACGAATGGCTTCACTGTTGAAGAAATAAAATTATTGGCTATTGGCAACCTGGTCGCTTTTCTTGTTGCTGTAATAGCAATTAAATTCTTTATCGGGTTTTTAAAGAAATATGGTTTTCGCATCTGGGGTGTTTACAGGATCATACTTGGTCTTGTTATATTGATATTGATATGGAAAGGAGTTTTACAATAATAGTTTCATATAATTCCTGTTGCATTTCAAGTAATAATTACTAATTTTTCATTCTTAATTATCCAGATGCAAACTGCTTCTAAAAAAGTGATCAATGGTTGGGCCATGTATGATTGGGCCAATTCGGTTTATAATTTAGTAATTACTTCTACTATTTTTCCGGCTTATTATGAAGCCATAACAAAAGAAAGAGCAGATAGCAGCGGGAACGCTTATGTGCATTTTCTTGGACGGGAATTTGTTAATACATCTTTATACAATTACGCACTTGCTGCCGCTTTTTTGATTGTGGCCATCATGTCCCCTTTACTTTCTTCTATTGCCGACTATAAGGGTAATAAAAAAAGTTTCATGAATTTTTTCCTCACAATGGGAAGTATCGCCTGTTGTATGCTTTTCTTTTTCAGAACGCATGATGACCTTACAATTGGTTTAATATGCATGGTAATAGCTTGTGTGGGATATTGGGCAAGTCTTGTTTTTTATAATTCATTTTTACCCGAGATTGCTGCGCCGCAGGATAGAGACAGGGTGAGTGCGAAAGGTTTTTCCATGGGTTATATCGGAAGTGTAATACTCCAGGTGATCTGTTTTGTGTTTGTATTTAAACCAGAATTGATCGGTGGAGACAAAGATTCTACTATACAATTCAGGCTTTCTTTTTTGCTGGTGGGTATCTGGTGGTGGGCTTTTGGACAATTTTCGTTAAGACGTTTACCAAAGAGTATTCCTGCAGGAGAACAAAATCAAAAAAATATTTTTACCAATGGTTATAAAGAACTCGGAAAAGTATGGAAACAGTTACTGGATTTACCTTTACTGAAACGCTACCTGTTCTCTTTTTTCTTTTATAACATGGGAGTACAAACCGTTATGCTTGCAGCAACATTATATGGCAAAAGCGAATTGCAGATACCAACAACCAATCTTATCATTGCCATCCTGATTATACAATTAATTGCAATTCCGGGTGCATTTAGTATTTCCAGGTTATCCAATGCAATTGGAAATTTTAAAGCTTTGATCGTATGTGTTATAATATGGATCGGGTTATGTATTGCAGGCTATTACCTTCCAGTAAAAGGAATCTATGAATTTTATGCACTTGCAACCTGTGTAGGATTTGTGATGGGTGGAATACAAAGCCTGAGTCGTAGTACGTATAGCAAATTAATGCCTGTTACAAAAGACACAACTTCATTTTTTAGTTTTTATGATGTTACAGAAAAGATTGCAATAGTGATCGGGATGTTTAGCTTTGGATACATTACAGAAATAACCGGCTCGCAACGTGGTTCTGTTTTGGCGCTCGTTATATTTTTTATAATCGGTGCGCTGGGATTATTTTCGGCATTACACAAACAAAAAAAATTATCTGCTGATATATGAAATTATATACCATCAACACCGGCCTTTTTAAATTGGATGGCGGCGCTATGTTTGGCGTTGTTCCGAAAACGATTTGGAATAAGCTAAATCCTGCCGATGAAAATAATATGTGTACCTGGGCGATGCGCTGCTTGTTGATTGAAGACGGGAACAAATTGATATTGATCGATAATGGGATTGGCGATAAACAGGATGCAAAATTCTTTGGTCATTATTATTTGCATGGAGATGATACGCTCGATAAATCCTTGGCCAAACATGGCTTTACAAAAAATGATATCACTGATGTTTTTCTTACCCATCTTCATTTTGATCATTGTGGTGGAAGTATTGTAAGAGAGGGTGATAGATTAATCCCTGCTTTTAAAAACGCAACTTACTGGAGCAATGAACGGCACTGGAAATGGGCAACAGAGCCAAATGACAGGGAAAAAGCATCTTTTTTAAAAGAAAATATTTTACCGATACAGGAAAGTGGGCAATTAAAATTTATTGAATCCGGTGCTGGCTTTTTTTCAGCAATAACCATTCACCAGGTATTTGGTCATACCGATGCAATGATGCTACCAAAGATCAATTATAAGGGCAAAACAATTGTTTTTATGGCAGATCTGCTTCCCTCAGCTGCACATATACCTATACCATACATTATGGGATACGATATGTTTCCCCTTACTACATTGAATGAAAAAAAATCTTTTTTAAAGGAAGCGCAGCAAAATGATTATGTATTATTCTTTGAACATGACCCGTTAATTGAATGCTGTTCACTGGAAATGACAGAAAAAGGGATAAAGAAAAAAGATTCTTTAACTTAAGTGAGCTATAAACTATCACTAACGAAATCCCACTAAAGAAGTAAGCGGGTACCTAGGTTGGAATATCCCATCATATCTACTTTGATACTACCAACAGATATCGGGCTTTCAACCCTTAATAATAAATGATTGGGATCATCGCTTACCCATGCATTCATTTTTTCCCCGCCTTCAAAAATCGTCCCTTTAATAAGCAGTGGTTTGAATTTGATCGCCTGAATTTCCCGTAACGTGTTTTTATTTTTTCCTTACCGATATATCTTATGTAAAGATGGTATATCTCATCATCCAAAAACATATCAAAAGGAATTTTATCGCCGGGTTTATATTTATCAAAGTCAATATTTCGTGCATAATAAACTGCGCTTACCACATCCTGCATGCAATCAGAAATTTTAAAAACGCCATTCGTACTTACCGCTGTGTGCTCATTCTGGTTAAAAGTTACGTTGTTATATATTTTATACCCGCCTTCATCTACATTACGGATAAATTTATAAGGCAGCATCGTTGCTGTATCGATATAAGTCTCATAACGATCTCTGACTTTAAAGAAATTATCAAAGAACGAATAAGTTTTTCCAATACCAACACAATGATAAACGGGTTTGCCATTAAAGCGTTCGAGTGTACTTGTAAAAACTGCTTCACCTGCGCCCACATAAGCACCCAGCGTACTATAATAAACCTTCATGGTTACTGTTTCCCCGGCCGAAAAAGCTGTATTTCTTATTCCACAAAAACTTTCATTTAAAGGGGCGGGATTGATCGTAAACAAACATACCGGTAATAAAAACAACTTCGTAAAACTTTTCATCTTTCCTTCATTATTTTAATTCCAAAAATTAATAAGCTTCCTATTATTGCCGGAATTACAAGGTTAATAAGCCATATTCCAAATGTTGCAGCCTGTATGCCTAATATATTGCTGCTATAAACACTCAGTAGTTTTACACTTGCTGTAGCTCTTACCGGTAATTCTATAAAACCTGCTGTAGGCAACAATGCCATCGTTAAATAAAAGATGGTTAGTACCCAAAAACACAATACAAATGCAATATTCACGCCCATCACCTGCAAAAGCAGCACATATTGCAAAATAAATATCATATAGCGGAAAAATGATAAAAATAAAATTCTTAACAATTGTTTACCGCTGAATATATCAACAACATCAATATATTTCATTACACCTTTTAAAAATCTTATCCTTCCCAGCAGTTGCAGAAAGAAATGCACTTTGAAATACAAAAGCAACAGAATAACGGTTACGATAAGACTAACATACAGTACAACATTGTCAAGGAACCATGGCAATGAACTTAAAAATTTACCGCTTTCAGGAAAACCTTTTAATACAATAAGCCCGGCCGTTCCCATAAACATAGTAACTGTTAGCTGGCTGATGCTGCCGAGTATGGTCAGGGATATGGCTTTCAACCGGTGCTCTTCTGCTACATACATAATTCTTCCGCCATATTCCCCGATACGGTTAGGCGTAAGCATGGTTATGCTGCAACCTGCAAGTACTGACTTCAAGGAACGGAAAAAAGAAAATCTTTCCAACGGAGATATCAGGCGCTTCCATTTAGCTGCCTCGATTCCCCAATTAACAAACATTAAAGCAAAAACTAGCCAGAAACGTATATCGCTCCAGCTGTGTTTTATCTGGTTCCATCGCAGTCCAAGATCGGGTTGACGAACAATTTGTTTATATAAACTCCACGACAATATAATGAACAGCAAAGGTCCCAGCAGGTAGTTGATTATTAATTTGATATTTTTGTTCAAGAAAGAGAATTATCAGTAAAAATAGGTTGCACTTTGCAAAAAGCATCAAAAATCATTTTAGGAATTGATCCCGGCACTGTAATTATGGGTTATGGGCTCATAAAAATAAACGGAAACAGCATGCAGCTTATTGAGATGGATGTACTAAAATTATCCTCTAAGCATGATGTGTATGAACGCCTGGGAAGTATTCATACCAAGGTTGTTCATTTAATTGAAACTTTTAAGCCGGATAGTTTCGCCATAGAAGCTCCGTTCTTTGGTAAAAATGTTCAAAGTATGCTCAAACTTGGAAGAGCACAGGGTGTGGCAATAGCTGCGGCTATGCATGCAGGACTTTCTGTATGTGAATATTCTCCCAAGAAGATCAAACAATCCATAACCGGCAATGGTAATGCCGGGAAAGAACAGGTAATGAAAATGCTGCAGCAGTTATTGAACTTTGACGGAGATCCAAAACACTTCGATGCTTCTGATGCATTGGCGGTAGCGGTTTGCCATTATTTTCAGCAAAAGAATTTATTGCCGGTCATGGGCAGTAAAGCCAGTGGATGGAAAGATTTCATTGCAAAAAACCCCGGTAGAATAAAAGACAAATAAGTTTGGTGTTGCATTAACACAAAACACTAAACTCCAAACAACAACTTCTTTATAGGAATATATTCTTACAGGTTACTAATTATTCTCTTTTGAAATTCCAACAATTCCTCCGGTGTAACTTTTATTTTCGGTAAAGTAAAATTCAAATCATTTGCAGAATTGATGGGCAACAGGTGCATGTGAGCATGTGGTACTTCCAAACCAACAACACTTATACCACAGCGTTTGCAATCAAAAGATTTTTCAATTGATTTTGCAATAGGTTGTGCAAACTGCAATATTGCTTGCAGGTACTCAGGCGGCAGATCAAAAAATTTATCAACTTCTATTTTGGGCACCACTAATACATGTCCCTTTACCAACGGGAAAATATCGAGGAAAGAATAGAATTTTTCATCTTCTTTGATCTTATAAGATGGAATTTCTCCTGTTATGATCTTAGTAAAAATGGACATTGTTTTTTTCTTAAATATACAAACATAAAAAAGCCATTCAAAAAAATTGAATGGCTTTCAGGTTATTTCAACAACTTAAATGCTGATATCTTCCAGTTTAAATTTTAGAACTCCTGCAGGAACCATTACCTCTGCAATCTCACCAACTGTTTTTCCTAAAAGTCCTCTGCCGATTGGTGATGTTACGGATATTTTACCTGCTTTAAGATCTGCTTCACTTTCAGATACGATCTGGTAAGTAACTGTTTTTTTAGTATTTAAATTTGTCAAAGTTACTTTAGTAAGTATGCTTACGCGACTGGTATCTATCGTAGATGCATCCAATATCCTTGCATTGGCAACCGCACCCTCAAGCGTATTGATCTTTGCTTCCAGGTGTCCCTGTGCTTCCTTGGCGGCATCATATTCTGCATTTTCTTTAAGGTCACCTTTTTCTCTTGCTTCAGCGATGGCTGCACTTGCAGCGGGTCTGTCTACAGTTTTAAGGCGGTGAAGCTCTGCCTGCATTCTATCAAAAGTTTCCTGCGTTAAATAATTTGTTTCCAACATAAAATTCTTTTAAGAGGAGAGAAAAAAAATACAACGCCTCAGACGAACCGAAGCGTTGCATATATAATGCAAATATACTAAAAAGTTTTTTCCGCAGTCATATCATTAAAAACAGCCATACTTTTTTATAGACCAAGTTTTTCCAGCAAAATCTTACTCATTTTATAAAAAGCCTCTTCTGAATATCCTGCAATATGGGGCGTAAGCAGTACATTTTTTTGTTCATTTAAAAACCTAAGTTCTTCTGCCTCATTTGCATTCAGGGCATCCAGCTTTTCGTTTTCAAGTACATCCAATGCAGCGCCGGAGATGGTGCCCTTTTTAAGTGCATTTATTAATGAACTGGTATTTATAATTGCGCCCCGCGAACTGTTGAGGATAAAAGGTCTTTGTTGTACCGATTTGAAAAAATGGTCGTTTCCAAAATGAAAAGTTTCGTCATTTAACGGCAGGTTAAAACTGATAATATCTGCGTACCTGCAGAGCTGTTCCATATTTGCTTCTTTAATGGCAACGTTACCAAAGCCAAATTTATATTTATCATATGCAAGTATACTCACATCAAAAGAGGAAAGCAATTTTGCAAAGGCTGCGCCGGTATTGCCAAATCCAATAATGCCTATAATTTTTCCGCTGAGTTCTATACCTCGATTGGCTTCCCGTATCCATGCTCCCTCTTTTATCTCATTGGAGCTTTTGGAAATATGATTCATCAGGTTCAACAGCATGCCAAGCATGTGTTCTGCAACTGCATTCCTGTTACCTTCCGAACTACTTACACATAAAATTTTTTTTTCAGTCGCGTAATCTGTATCGATAAGCTCCATTCCGCTTCCCAATCTTCCGATCCATTTTAAATTCCTGGCTTTGTCTATAATTGCTTTGTCAATTTTTATTCTTGTTGTTACTACCAGCCCGGTTACATGCGCTGCTTTTTCATCTAATTCATCATAGGTTATCTCAGGAGCATACAAAACCTCGTACCCCTTTTCTTTTAAGGCGTTGATAAGGTATTCATGCGCTTTAGCTGTAATGATGATCATGTTATAAAGAAGCAATCATGCTTATTTCCACGTTTACATTTTTTGGAAGACCTTTTACTGCCACTGTTTCTCTTGCGGGATATTCAGACTCAAAATACGATCCATAAATTTCATTTACATCGGTAAATAAACTCATATCGCTGAGAAAAATAGTTGTTTTTACCACGTGTTGAAAACCTGCAGACGCAGCATTCAATATGGCTTTTAAATTCTTCATTACCTGCTGTGTTTCTTCTTTTATATTAGCATTTACCAGGTCAGAACTACCGGGTATTAATGCGATCTGCCCCGATACAAATATTAAATTTCCCGTCCTTACGGCCTGGTTATAAGGCCCGATCGGGGCGGGTGCTTCCTTTGTAATAATAATTTCTTTAGACATGTTTCGCTATATTTTTATTAAATACAAATATATCTTTAATCAACAACCTATTTTTGCAAAAAAAAATTGATGAAGATTGTAGTATTTGGAAATGAAGATTCCTGGAATGAATTAACTGTCGCTAATAACGATGTAGAATGGTCAAGGGCTGAAAATATCAATTCCTTTTTCAACGAACCCGGTGCGGATGCTTTTTTTTATTTATCCGGTGATGCTCCAATGCATGATTATAGCAATATACAAAAACCTGTTTTTATTAATTCTGTTACAAAAACATTGCAGGAAATTAATGCAGGTAAAAATGTAGTGAGGATCAATGGCTGGAATGGATTTTTAAAAAGAAGTAGTTGGGAGGTTGCCGGAAATGTAAGTGCATCTCATATTTCAATTATTGATTTATTGAAGAAAAAACATATTGTTGTTCCTGATGAAGCAGGATTTATTTCAGCAAGGATCATTGCCATGATCATCAATGAAGCTTTTTTTGCCAAAGGCGAAAATGTAAGTACAGAAAATGAGATTAATATTGCGATGAAGCTGGGTACGAATTATCCATTGGGTCCTTTTGAATGGGCAAATGCAATTGGGCTAAAATACGTATATGAGCTGCTGCTGATCCTTTGCAAAACCGATCCCAGGTATAACCCGGCTCCATCAATGACTGAGAAAGTAAAATATCAATGAGCTTTATTTTAAATATCGATACTTCAACGGCATCGGCAATTGTTTGCCTTGCAGAGAAAGGCCTCGCATTACATACCATTTCTAATGCAAATCAAAAAGACCATGCTTCTTTTTTACATAATGCGATTGGTAATATTATAAAAATAGCATCCATTCAATTAAGGTCGTTGGACGCCATTGCTGTTGTGAGCGGCCCCGGCTCCTATACCGGGCTACGTGTGGGTATGGCAAGTGCAAAAGGGCTGTGTTATGCACTCAATAAGCCTTTTATCACCATAAGCGCACTGAATATGCTGGCAGACGCTGCTATTACATCCGACCCGGTTAGCAACGAGTCTTCATTATATTGCCCAATGATAGATGCCAGGAGAATGGAAGTTTTTACTGCTTTATTTGATAGCAAAATGAACGAGGTTTTGTCGCCGAGTGCCATGATTCTTGACGGGCATTCTTTTGAAGAAAGATTAAAGACAAACAGGATCTGTTTTTTTGGAGATGGTTCCCCGAAATTCGAAGCTGTTTTATCAAATAAAAATGCGGTTTTTACTCAAAAATTGGGCATTGTAAGCTCCCTGGCAAGGCTTTCTTTTGAAGCTTTTTTAAGCAAGAATTTCTCACATCTCGTTGATAGTGAGCCGTTATATATAAAAGATTTCCACATATCACCTGATCTACACAATAAAAAACAAACTCCATATTAGGATATTTTAACAATCCAATAAAAACTTTCATAATATATGATCGTATATTTGCATTCTAAATAGTATTGTTTAAGCATTTTAAAATTTACCTATGATAGTTGCAACACAACCAAATGAGCAGGCAGTGGAGTCACAGAATGGCACACCCGAAACAACATTAAAAATCAATTTTCACAATCTGAAGAAAGCGGCGTTGGTTTTAAGGTCATTGAACCATAAACTTCGCCAGCAGATCCTTACGCTGATTGAGACAGAGAAGAAGATCACAGTTACTGAAATCTATGTGCGTATGCGCCTGGAACAATCGGTAGCTTCTCAACACCTGGCGATATTGAGGCGTGCAGGAATTGTAACGACACAACGTGATGGGAAATTTATTTACTACACAGTTAATTACAAAAGAATTGATGAAATAAACCAATTTGTTCAGGAACTTGTTGGTTAATGCTAATGTTTTGCTACAGTAAGCGGGTGTAAACACATCCGCTTTTTTATTTTTATCTTTAGGGTGAAATTTTAAATTTTTTAAGAATGTTTATTAAACAGTTGTATACAAATTGTCTTAGTGAAGCGGCTTACTATATAGAAAGCGAGGGTGAAGCTGTAATTATTGATCCGCTAAGAGATATTGATGCTTACCTGGAATTGGCCAAAGAAAGGAATGCAGGAATAAAATATATTTTTGAAACGCATTTCCATGCTGATTTTGTAAGTGGCCACCTGGATCTAAGCAAAAAAACAGGGGCTCCCATCATATTTGGCCCGGGCGCTAAAACAAATTTTAAAATTCACAATGCAAGCGATGGGGAAATATTTAAGCTGGGTAAACTCAGTTTTGAAGTTTTACATACCCCAGGTCATACCTTGGAAAGCAGTTGTTATTTATTAAGAAATGAAGATGATAAACCACATGCAATTTTTACCGGGGACACATTATTTGTTGGAGATGTTGGTCGTCCCGATTTAAGCAGTGGTGATATGAGTTCTGAAGAACTTGCCGGAATCATGTATGATACCCTTCAATCAAAGATATTACCACTGGATGATAACATCATTGTTTATCCTGCACATGGTCCCGGCAGTAGCTGCGGAAAAAGCCTTGGACCGAACACATATAGTACCATTGGTGAAGAAAAGAAATCCAATTACGCTTTGCAGGCGCAGAGTAAAAAAGAGTTTATTGATTCTGTAACAACAGGACTTCATACTGCGCCGGTTTATTTTGCCATTAATGCAAAAATAAATCAAACGGGATATGAAGATCTTAATGATGTAAAAACAAAAGGGACTACAGCATTATCAATTGATGAATTCAAAGCTGCATCGAAAGCAAATAAGATAATTCTTGATACAAGGACTGCGGCAGAATTTACAGAAGGCTTTGTTCCCGGTTCTGTTTTTATTGGCCTGGAAGGAAGATTTGCGGAATGGGCTGCAACCATATTAGCTTTTGATATACCGATCGTACTTGTAACCACACCGGGTAAAGAAGAAGAATCTGTTGTGCGTTTATCCAGGGTAGGGTTTGATAAAATGGAAGGGTATTTAAAGGGGGGATTTGAGGCATGGAAAAACGCAGGTGAAACTGTAGACCTGATCATAAATGTAGAGCCCGATGAGTTGATGATGGATATGCCACATGATCCAAACCTGACGGTGATTGATGTACGCAAGGAAACTGAATTTGGCGAAGGGCATTTAAAAGATGCGGTTAATCTTCCATTGGCTGAAATGACTGATGTAGCACAGCTTGCCCAATTTGAAGACAGCCAAAATCTTTACGTGCATTGTGCCGGAGGATACCGCAGTGTGATTGCGGCTTCTCTTATGAAACGTGAGGGAATACACAATCTTCGAAATGTTATTGGTGGCTGGAGTAAAATAAAACAACTTGAAGGCATAACCGTTGTGAAAGAAGCCAGCATGTTAAACTAATTCTTTTATATTAAGACTTTCAGGGCCCTGATAAAATCGGGGCTTTTTTTATTCCATTAACCTGATCAAATAGGGTGTTTTCACGGTTTTTTTGCTCGAAAAAAAAATTAAGATTTGCAGCATAAGGAAAGGTTTTAAATATTCCAGCAAGCAATTTGTTTTGAGCCGTGCTCTTTATTTATACCTTGCCTTACTTACTATAATTGCACTAAGCCGTGTTTAACTGCATACAATGCAAGTCCGACACGGCTTTTTACTTGTAATTTCTCAAACAGGGAATTTCTGTAACCGTCAATAGTTTTAGGGCTCAAAAACATTTTAGCAGCAATTTCATTATAGGTCAATTCACTGCAAGCCAGCTGTAAAAAATCCTTTTCCCTGTCGTTCATTAATTTAAATGCTTCAGATTTTATATCAACATCGGTACCGGTGTATTGAAGTGAATGCACCAGTTTACCTGTAATAAAATCTGTATAATAAAATCCTTTGTTCAAAACAGCATCAATTGCTTCCCCCAATTCTTTTGGTTCGACATCTTTACTCAAATATCCTTTTACTCCCAGCTTTAACATCCTGACAATGCTTTCTTCTTTTTCAACCATACTTACAGCAAGCACTTTAACCAATGGATAGTTAACATTCAACCAGGAAACGGTATCAAATCCATCCATTCCAGGCATATTTACATCCATCAAAATGAGGTCAGGTAAATTATTTTTGTCAATTTTTTTCTGGAGGTCCAGACCATTATCGGATTCAAATAAAATAACATAGTTGCTGTTTACCATTTCGATGAGACTGATAAGTCCTTTTCGAAATAATTTATGGTCATCAACCAACGCTAATTTTGGATGCTTAAAAGCAGGCATAAAAAGGATTTAATTATTGGCAGGAAGCTCGATGATAACCTCTGTCCCTTTTCCTAAACTGCTATAAAAGTTCAGAGTGGCATTAATAAGATGAGCCCTGTTTTGAAGATTCTTTAAACCCGCGCTTGTATTTCTCCCTGCTTCATCAATATTAAATCCTATACCATCGTCCTTGATTGCTAATATAAATTTATTTTCCTGATTATGTATGATCAAATTAATATGTTTAGCCTGTGAGTGCTTAACACTGTTATTTAAAATCTCCTGCACCATCCGGTAAAGGATGATGGCTTTGTCATCCGGGATATCGATTTCACCAGTGCCATTATTAAAGGTTGCAACAAATTGTTCCGTTTTATTCAGTCTTTCTATTTCTATTTCCAATGCTTTTACAAGACCTGTTCTGGATAAATGGTCTGATCCAAGACTAACGGATAAACTTTTCAGATCAGCTATTAATTGGCGTGTAAGGTCTTTCGTGCTTTCAACTTTCTCTGTTGCCTTATTAATATCAGCAAACTGAAGTGTGTTGAGATTAATTTTAATCAGGCTTGCAACCTGCCCGAGGTTATCATGCAGTTCGTAGCTGATATGACGGAGTGTTTGTTCCTGGATTTCGAGTTGGGATTGGAGGAGGGTTTGGGAGAATTGGGCTTTTAAACTTTCATTTTCTCTTTTTCTTTTTCTATATCTAATAGATAAAGAAAAAACAAAAAACAGTACAAGTATTAAAAATAATACAAAAGATATTATACTGGTTATTAAATTAGGATAGTTCAATTCCATGATTTTTATCTTTTAATAACATTGCTATAAACAAAAGTAAATAATATACATAGTTTGAAAAATAATGAACTGCTCTAAGGGAACTAGTAGGAATTTTGCTTGTAAGGAAAAAATTAAAGAAATCAAAAAATAAAAATGAAATCAGGTTAAACCATATAACCGCTATTGTAAGGATGAAAACAGGATTAATAAAAATATTTTCACCAGTCGGTTTATCTAAAAATTCTAAGAATAAATGAAATGCCCATAACAACAAAAGCAATGTTTCAAATTTTATAATGTCACCGGGAAAAACCTGTATTTTTTGCCATAAAAAGCTACTTAACATGGAACAAATAATAAATAAGAATGACAGCCTAACTATTATCGTCTTCCATCGGGGGTTGCTGGAGTTTCTGTAAAAGAAAACACCCCACAACATTAATTGTATGGGGTGGAAAAAATGATATCCGTAACTATTATTATGAATAGTAACAGCCAAAAGTTTACTTAGTGTTTCACTCAAAAGTGTTATAGCTAAAAGCAAAACAATGGGTGCTATCGTTGGTTTTTTAAAATTTCTAGATACTCCTGCGACAAACCCAAGAGCGATTATACCTAAGTATATGAGGTAGTTCCATTGAAACATAAATTATTTTAACATGGGTTTGCCTTAAAAATAATTTGACTCGTATGAAACCCGATTAATCATCCTGTTTAGGATGTTCTGAATTATCTTGTTTGACCCAAGGTTTTTCAGGATCAATATTAGGTTTATACCACCTATCATTTGCTGCGTCATAATTTAAATCAAATTTAGAATTTTTACTTCCCGGACCTCGATAAGCACTATTCAATGCACATTTATCTGGACATGGTTCTAACGTATTAACGCAGGTTTTTATACTTTCTTTTATTACATTGTCATCGTCCGTGTTTACAGGAACAAGTATAAGGCTTAGAAATTTTGGATGTTCGGCTCCTGTTCCTGTTACTTGAGAAAAGTAAAGTCTTAATCCTCCCTTTCCCTCATTATTAAGCAAGTCTAAACTTTTCCGACTAACTTTTAAATAATGAATAATACGATCTTGTTCATCCCTAAGTGTAAGATCCCCCTTAAGATAAGCTAAATGTTCATTAATTGCTGTCGAAGTAAGAATCTCATCGCTATCAAATGATCTGCTTTTAAATGCAAGGTTTGAAACAATCTTTTTTTCAATTGCACCAAGAGAATCTCTTATCAGGAGCGCATTGTCTTGTTGGAATTTTTTATAAATTGCAGCGCTGTCGCATACAGGTTGGTCTTGCGAATTTTTTCCTGAATTACAGCTTACTATTGAAAGTGAAATACACGAAAGAACTAGAATTAAAGAGTGATTCATCAAAAACTTAGAGATTTTCATAACATAATTTTTTAAATAATTAATAATTCTCCAAACTAATATCGATTTCTCTAATTAGCAATAGCCAGCATCTAAAACAGTTATTTTCTACCTCAAATACCGAGAAAACCCCTTCTCTTAATCCATATTAATCCTGTTGCTCCGGCAATTTATCCTTTTCATTTTTGTATTTCAAAGGAGTAAAGCTGAAAATCCTTATAAGAGTAAGCGATAAAACCGATTATTATGAACAAAATAAAATTATTACTTCTCTTTTCTCTTCCTCTTTTTTTAAATAAAACTTATTCGCAGGGTTCACAAAATTTTATTCCAAAATCATTAAAAGGACCGGTACGAATAGATAGTGGGGTAAATTTTGTTAGGGGGCTATCTACCATAGGATTATATGGAGTTGGTAACGTAAATACAGAGTCATTTTCTAATATCAATTCCGCAGGAAAATTATCAGGTTTCATACGGCCCCTTAAAAAAAACAGACAGTTTATTACAACCACTTTTTCATTTAATATTAATGCATCAAATAATGATAGTCTGATAGCGAATACTTTTTTATTCCCTGATGTAGGAAAAAATTCTTTTTCATTCAACACAGCATATACCAGGGTTTATGCTAAAGATTCACAAAACTTTCATTTGTATTCGATCTTTGCAGAATTATCTACAAAATCTATTAAGGGGCGAAAGGATGATTCTACCAGATATTTCAACACATTAAATTGGGCTTTTGGACTTCGTTATCAATTCCTGTTTAAAAAGGACAATGATAATATGAGTCTGACTATTTCACCTTTTTTATCAATTGTCAATGTTCCGGATGAAGACAATGAAGATTACAGGTTTTTATTTACCGGAAATGCTAATAGCAAGCTTAAATCGGAAATAAGTTCAGTAGGATGCAAAATTACTTTCCAATATAATAGTTTGCAGTTTTTTGCCGATTTACGTCATGTACTAGGAAGCAAGGATGCTGTTCCCTTAAGAGAATTGAGAGGTTTTAATCAAAATATCGGAGTAATTTTTAATGCAGAATTATTTGAGCGATAAATTACACCCCAATATACCCTTTACCCTTCAGGCGGTGGAACCTTATCGATCCACCGCTTTTTATATTCCTCCTTATACTCCCACTTCCACCTTCTATGGCTCCATAAATAATTGTCAGGTTGTTCTCTTATTGCTTTCACTATAAAATCCCTGTACAATATGGTTAATTCTCCCTTGGTTTTAAACTCGCTGCCGTGTTTTGTTATTATTTCAGGAATAAATTCATAGTAACCCCTTTTGATCCTTACCTGTTTGGTAAATACAACCACGGTATCATTTCTTACTGCCCATCTATCCGGTCCCGTTATAAATGGAGCAGGTTTATCAAAAAAGTATAACCAGTAAGCGGTGTTTGGAACACCCGGACTTTGGTCTGATACAAGTCCTAACGAATACTGTTGTTTAAAAATGCTTGCAGTTTTTGCGCCAAATTCCTGGGCCGGGACCATGATTGCGCCATGCTTTGCCCTTAGATCATAAAATAATTTTTCAACGGCTTTATTTTTTATTTTCATATAAACACCAACCCATCGTCCCGGTATTTCTGACATGACCCAGTTTCCATATTCCCAATTCATTTGATGGCCGGTACAAAACAGGATGTTTCTTCCCTGCTCTGCCAACAGTTTGCTTTCGCCCATATTCATTACTGCTCTTTTGGAAAATGCTTTTTTGGATATGCTTAGCATTTTGATCGTTTCTATAAAATTATCAGTGAGGTTTCTATAGAATTTTCTCGCAATTGCTTTTCTTTCTTTGTCCGATTTTTCGGGAAATGCAATTTTAAGATTGCCGTCTACTACCTGCTTGCGGTAACCTGTGATATAATAAATCATGAAAAATGCAAAATCGCTTAAGCGATAAAGGATGAAAAAAGGAAATAAGGATAAAAGATAAAGAAGTCCATAAATGATATAATACATGCCTGCAATTGTTGAGCAAAGTTATGGTACGGGCAATTTTATATTAAAGGAAAAACTAAAAAATTTGAAAATAAATAAACTCGGGTACCTTAAGTTTATAGCTTTTTATGTTGTTGCCTTTTATTTTAAAGATGAACTATAGGCAACAGTAGAAGTGAGTGACACAACACTGTTGATCAGTGATATGATGCCGGCCTACAAAATAGTATTCTGAAGAATTTCACCACGATAAGCATAGTCAGTATTAAAATGCAACCCCCGGCTTTCTTTTCTTAACTCAGCGCTTTTTACAATAAGATATGCCACTGTGATCATATTTCTTAATTCGCATAATTGGGGCGACACTTCAATTCTCTGATACAGCGCTTCCGTTTCTTCATGTAAAAGATCAAGCCGGCGATTCGCCCTTTGCAAACGTTCGTTGTTTCTAACAATTCCTACATAATCACTCATAAGCAATTTTAGTTCTTTCAGGCTTTGTGTTATAAGGATCATTTCACCCGGAGCCGTTGTACCTTCTGCATTCCAGTCTGGAATATTTTCTCTGACTGAAATATTTTCAATTTGCTTCATTGCTGCAAGATAGCTGCGATGAGAAAAAACCATTGCCTCGAGTAATGAATTACTGGCAAGCCTGTTGGCTCCATGCAATCCTGTGCTTGCACATTCACCCGAAGCATATAAATTTTTTATTGAAGTCTGGCCCCATTCATCTGTTTTCACGCCGCCGCAACTATAATGTGCCGCCGGGGATACGGGGATCATGTCTTTCATAACATCGATACCGATGCTTATACATTTTGCATAGATGTTGGGAAAATGCTCCAGGAATTTTTCTATGATCCATATGCCTGCAGTCAAGGTAAACAAATTCAGTACCATTGATCTTCATTTCACTATCAATTGCCCTGGCAACAATATCTCTTGGAGCAAGATCTTTGCGGGCATCATAACGTTCCATAAATGCTTCTCCTTGTGCATTTCTAAGAATGGCTCCATCGCCCCTTACCGCTTCCGTTATTAAGAAGGATTGTCCACGAACACCGGGTTCATACAATGCAGTAGGATGAAATTGTATAAACTCCATATTTTCAATTCTTCCCTTTGCCCTGTATACCATTGCTACGCCATCCCCGGTTGCAATAGCAGGATTGGTTGTGGTACGATATACCTGACCGTTACCCCCGGCTGCCAGCAATGTAATTTTAGCAACGATCTTTTCAATTTTTTTTGTGCTGAGATTCAGGACATATACACCATAACATTCAACATCAGGGGTTGATTTTGTAACAAGATATCCAAGATGATGCTGTGTAATAATATCAAGAACAAAACAATGATTAACGAGATGGATATTGTTGCATTTTTTTATCGCTTCGAGTAAAGTACGCTCCATTTCCTTCCCTGTTACATCTTTATGATGCAGGATACGGTTTTCGCTATGTCCGCCTTCTTTTCCAAGTTTAAAATCGCCCTCTGGTTCTTTATCAAATTCTGCTCCCCAGTCAATGATTTCTTCAATGCGTTCCACCCCTTCTTTTACGACGATCTCCACAATATGTTCATTGCATAATCCATCCCCTGCATATCAATGTATCTTCGATATGTTTTGAAAAACTATCATGATCATTATCCATTACACCCGCAATTCCACCCTGTGCATATTTTGTATTGGTTTCATCACTTTGCGTTTTGGTAAGAATCGTAATCTTTTTGTCTGGGCATGTCCTGTGCAACTTTTAATGCATAAGTAAGTCCTGCAATACCCGAACCTATCACCAGGAAATCTGTTTGCATAAATAATTTTTATAAAGCTGCATTTTGTTGAGCAGGAATATTTTCAACCCACGCATCATTTTCTTTCAATAAATTGATCAACTCATCCACTGCTACTTCGCTGTTCACATTTCTTTTTACAACTTCTTTGCCACGATACAAAGTTATTTTTCCCGGCCCACTTCCCACATATCCAAAATCTGCATCTGCCATTTCACCGGGACCATTTACGATACAACCCATAATTGCGATCTTAACTCCTTTTAAATGATTGGTTACGGCACGAATTCTTGCAGTTGTTTCCTGGAGATCAAATAATGTTCTTCCACAACTCGGACAGCTGATATATTCTGTTTTTGATATCCTTGTTCTTGCAGCCTGCAAAATTCCAAATGCAATGCTATTCAATAATTTCGTTTGCGGCGGTACAGCATTATTTCCATAGTGATGTCCAAAGCAAACGCCATCACTAAAACCATCGATCAGCAATGCCCCGGCTTCTACTGCATAATGAATCAAACTCTCCTCTATCGTTGAATGAGCGCTATCGCATATGATAATCGCCGGATTTTTCACATCATGCATTATTAGTTCAACAAACATTCTTCTTATACATTGCATGCTGTTGTTTTCTGTTGAGCTGAGACAGATCGCAGCAGTATGGTCGTCTTTAAGTTTTTTAAATACTTGTTCGATGTTTTGATCAGGGTATCCCGTTGAATAACAATCCAGCATCACAAAATTCAAGGATGCAGACCTTTCCATTTTGTCGTCCAGGTACTGCCCAGGTTCAAATAGTGGAATACATTTTTCTTTATTTCCTGCAGAAAGCCATTGATCATGGAAGAGTAAAACTTTTAAAGTTCCAGGCAATTCAAAATTTAATGGTTCGTTACAAAAAATATAATCTGCTGCTGCGTCCCCGATAAACCATTTGTCTGTTGTTTCATCATAAGTATATCCAATGCTTTGAAGATCGACCGGGGTTATTTTTTTTATCTTGCTAAGATCTGCAACAATAACGGGGACATGCTTTCCACCAATATTACTAACTTCAAATGTTTCTCTTCTTTTGTACTCGAAAGGAGAATAGGGCAATTTTTCCAGTACAGGTATTTTATGATTGCTGCCTGCCATGCGATCAGCGTATCTTTTCACCAGGTCATTACAAACAGGTATTTCCAATTCAGGATCCTCAGTTAGTGAAACACGAATGGTATCACCGATCCCGTCTTCCAGTAAAGTGCCGATACCAATTGCGGACTTAATTCTTCCGTCTTCGCCATCACCTGCTTCCGTAACGCCTAAGTGTAAAGGATAGCATTCACCAAATTCATTCATCATGTGATTAATGAGCAGCCTATATGCCTGTACCATTACCTGGGGATTACTGCTCTTCATGCTCAACATGATGTTGTGATAGTCTTCGATTCTGGCAATACGCAAAAACTCCATGGCGCTTTCCACCATTCCATTTGCTGTATCGCCATAACGGCTCATAATACGATCACTCAGGCTGCCGTGATTGGTACCAATGCGCATCGCGGTACCATACTCTTTACATATTTTAACCAGGGGAGTAAACCGTTCCCTTATTCTTTCTATTTCTTCGGCATATTCTGCATCCGTATATTCTAATTGTTCAAATTTCTTTTTATCTACATAATTTCCCGGGTTTACTCTCACTTTTTCTACAATCCTTGCAGCTATTTCAGCAGCGTTGGGTGTAAAATGGATGTCTGCTACTATCGGTGTATCGTAGCCGCGTTTTCTAAGCTCATCCTTGATTTGTTGTAAATTCTCCGCCTCCTTTTTTGAAGGTGCTGTTATTCGGATCAGTTCTGCGCCTGCCTCGATACAACGGATACTCTGTTCAACCGTAGCCATAGTGTCCATGGTATCAGTAGTAGTCATTGTTTGTACCCTGATGGGGTGGTTGGCACCTAGTAAAAGTTTACCGACTTTTACTTCCCGTGTCGGTAACCTTTTATATTCCGTTAAAGATTGACAATATAGCTGCATAACTAATGATGATAAATCGTTTCAGCCAACATTACTGGCTGAATAATTTGTTTAGCAAAGATACTATAAGAGAAAACGGGATAGTACTATTCTGCGAATCAATCCAATTACCAGTCTTTTTCAGGCTTACTGACAGATGCAGCATTAACCTTATGTAATTTATCCTGTAAGTTTTTTTCCTGTTGCATTAATGCTTTTAACTTGTTCTCTGCATCTTCTTTTGTAAGCTTTGAAGGTTGTGGCTTGGGCTCTTGTTTTTGTTGCTCCTGTTTCTGTTGCTGCTGTTCCTTCTTTTTCTGCTGCTGCTGTTGTTTTTGCTGTTCCTGCTTTTGTTGTTGCAGGGCTTTTTGCAAATTTTGTCTTGCATCATCGTTCTCCGGATCAATTATCAACGCTCTTTTGTAAGCTTCAATACATTCCTGCAATTTTTTATCATTTTGTAAAACCACGCCCTTATTGTAATAAGCGTTTCCTTTTTCTGCAGGTGCAATTAAATCTTTAACTGCATTTTCATACGCTTTGATCGCTTCTTCCTTTTTATCTGCCCTGTACATGGCGTTACCAAGGTTGAATTGGGCTACGGGATTCGATGGATTTTTTGAAAGTACCTGGTTATATGCATCCGAAGCCTTAATAAAATCATTTTTCTTATATGCCTCATTTCCTTTTTTTATAATAGCCTGATCTTTCTGTTTTTGAGCGAAGCATGCGGTACTGGTGAAAATAAATAAAAGAGCAACAGCAGGTTTTAATTTGGAAAGATTTTTCCTGGCTCTTTTTCTTTCAGAAATAAATACTTCGATAACCAAAAATAACAAAGCGGCTATTAAAAAATACTGGAAATAACTTTTATAATTAACCAATGAGTCATCTGTTATATTACGTTGGTCCAGGCTGCTCAACTGTGAATATATACTTGAAACAACAGCATCTGAATTATTAAATAAAAGATATTCGCCATTTGCTTTTGCAGCAATGGATTTTAAAGTTGATTCATTCAATTTTGATATAACCGTATTTCCCTCATTGTCTTTTTTTAATTCACCGGTGGCTTCATCAATTAACGGTGCACCTTGTGATGAACCAATACCAACTGTATAAATAACAACACCCGAAGCAGCCAATTCTTCTGCAGTTTTTATCGCAGTTTCATCATGATCTTCGCCATCACTGATCAATATAATAGCTTTATATTTTTTTTCTTTTGTATTGAAAGATGAGCTGCAGGTTTTCAAAGCATCGCCTATCACTGTTCCCTGCGTAGGCACAGATTCGGTAGTAGCAGAGGATAAATACATTTTTGTTGCTGTATTATCTCCGGTTAAAGGCATTTGTAAATATGCTCTTCCGGCAAATATTACTATTCCTATCCTGTCGTTTCCCAATTTATCAATCAACCTGCTTAATACCTGTTTGGCTCTTTCAAGTCTTGATGGTTTTATGTCTTGTGCCAACATACTTTTACTCACATCCAACGCAAGCATCACATCTATACCATCACGATTTACTTTTTCTTCGCCCGCCGGGTTGCGCAGGTTTGCGAGTACCACTACCAGCATCCCGAAAGCAAGTACTGCCAGTAAAAATTTAGAAAAAAAACTGCCGGGACTATAATCTGCGGTTAGTTGTTGTATCAATAAAGGTTCACCCATTTTTTTTGCAATGGATCTTTTTTTTGCGATTGCATACAAAAATACGCCGACCAACACCGGGATCAGGATCAGGAATAATAAAAATTCTATGTATTCAAACTGAAGCATCGGTAATATTGAAATTAAATTATTATGGAACAGGAATTAGTTAAAGAATGATTATTTTTTCCCTTCAAAAAAACCAAGTTCTTTAAGAATATCCTTTGTGATGTCCATTCGCACTCTTTTCATATCAATATCCTTATCGGCAGATCTAACAAGTGTAACAAAGAAATAAACATGCCTGTTTTCTTCGATCCAGCCTGCTACCCAGCCAACGGAATTATTTGATTCATCAAAACCCCACCCCGTTTTATAACTTAATTTATATGCAGTATTGTCTTCCTGTAACATTACAGCCCTTACGGTTTCCTGTGCAGATTTGCGAAATGGCAACTGGTCAAAATATAATCTTTTAAGCAAGCCCAGTTGTTCATCGGGCGAAATTTTTAAATGATTATTGAGCCAGAATGAATCAACAGGTCCTGAAATATCCGCATTGCCATAAGAAAGACTGTCAATCCACTGTTTCATTGTATCTCTCCCAATCCTTCTTGCTACTTCCTGGTAATAAGGAACACAACTTACTTTAAAAGCTTCTTTCATATCCATGTCCTTATTCCATTCTTTTACAGGTCTTCTTACTCCGTCCCATTTGATCACCATATTTTCATTGGTAATTACACCGGTTTGAAGGCCAATGAGCGAGTTTACAATTTTAAATGTGGAAGCAGGCAATAGCCTGGTTGTATCCAACGATAAATTATAAACGGTTATTTGTCCATCTGCATTATTAAGCATGGTAAAGCATCCGTCAACATTCTTTGCGTCAAAATACTTTTTCAGGTTGTTGTTAATCTTTGCTTTGTTTACTGAACAGGAAGAAACAAATAAGAAGGAATAAGAAATAACAACTAAGAAAGTGAGGATCTTTTTCATGGAATATTATTTATATAAATGAGCTCACAATTATTTTTTTAGGTGATTAGCTGCCGCTTCAAGTGCATCATAAAAGTGCTGCCCGAATTTTCTTATTAATGGTTCTTTTAAAAACTGGTATACCGGCACTTTTAATTTTTTTCCAAGAGCACATGCTGCTTTGCAATGATCTTCTCTTGGTTCATAGTTTGCGAATTCTGTAACACCATCTTTACTTTTAGTAACAATTACAGGAAATAGATGGCAGCTTATTGGTTTTTTCCAGCTCACTTTTCCATCAATGTAAGCTTGCTCTATACCACATTTTACAATACCATTTTTATCCTTAATTCCATATACACAGATCTTGCTGTTGATAGTTGGTGTTACCCAGCCAAATTCCTTATCATAAACATACCTTCCCTGCCGGTTGATCTCATTTTTACTTTCTTCCCCGAGGTAAGGAACTACTTTATCAAATATTTCATCAATTTTTTTAAGTTCATCTTTATTCAGTGGCGCACCGGCATCCCCATCTACGCAGCAAGCTCCTTTGCATTTATTAAGATCGCATACAAATTGTTCTTTAGCAATCTGGTCACTTACCAATACATTATCTATCGCTATCATATTTGCAAAAGTACGATTTAACAGGCAGGATGTTTTAATCAAACCCTATTAATAAACAAAAAATGTTACTGTCATAAGTTGCAGCAACAAATCACAAAGTATAGGAAGCTTTAATCCTATCAATTACAGATAAGGAATTTACTTTACAGGAGATGAATTATCCTTCCATCGAAAGCTACTGATAAGATGGTCCATATCAACCTGCAAAAAATCAAGAACAGGTTTTAATGAATCTACATTTGGTGTAGCATCAAAGTAAAGTGCGCCCCGTAAAAAGTTTTTTGTTGTGTCACTTACAAAAAATTGTCTTGCGGTGGCAGCATTGCCCCCAACACGGAAATATACCCCGGTAACAGCATTTGCAGTGTGAAATAAACTGTCTTTGATGGAGGTAGCGACTGCTTCATTTTTATTGGTCAGATTGAAGGCATCATTGACCATTTTATCAAACTCGTTATTCGCAGATGAATCCTTATATGTTCCGTCGGGTTGTTTTACTTTATAGACCGCTTTACCACCGATGATTTTATAGCTAATAAAAATTCGTGCATTCAAATTAGGGAAATCAACATTTACCCAATAAGGATTTTCGGGGCTACTGTCGAAATAAGTGCTGTCACGAATAATTGTTGCATACGCAGGATAATCAAAGCTGAATGGAAAGTCTGGTTTGTCGAAAGAAACATATCTATGCTCGGGCAGATCTATTTTAAAATATCCTTTTTTTTTGGATGTATAGGTGGAGTTACATGCAGCTAAAAAAACAGAGACAATAAAAATAATAATGGCCAATGATCTTTCTTTATTCATATTAATGATTCTCTCTTTTTACAAATTGAATACTAACTTTTACTTTATCGATCCTGTTTTTACTTATCTCGAGAGGAATAAATACAAAATCACCACTTACCAGTGTTTCATTTACCTGTGGAAATTCGCCTGCAATTTCAAGCACCAGACCCGCCAATGAATCACTTTCTCCCCGAACCTTGTCAAAAGTATCTATAGGTATCCTCATTGCTTTGCACACATCATTGATCATGGTTTTACCTTCGAATATATAATTAAGGTCATCCAGTTTTTTATTCACGCTTTCTTCATCATCAAATTCATCTTTGATATCGCCAATGATCTCTTCCATAATATCTTCAAGTGTAACGATACCGGATGTTCCTCCAAATTCATCAACAACAATGGCAAAATGAATGCGTTTGGTTCTGAATTCCTGTAATAGGTCTTCTATTAATTTTTGTTCATGCACAAAATATGGCTTGCGCATGATTGAAAGCCAGTCAAAATCAGGGGATTCATTTATATATGGCAGAACATCTTTTGTATGCAGCATTCCTGCAATTTCGTCAAGGTTATTTTTATAAACCGGCAAGCGTGAATAATGTAAGTCTTCCACCCTATTAACAACTTCGCCAAAAGAACTGTTGGTGGATATCCCACTAACGTCGAGTCTTGTACGCATAATTTGCTTTACGGTTGTGTCACCAAATTTCCTTATTCCTTTTAAAATCTGTTTTTCTTCAATGCTTGCTTCATGTTCAGGCAACAGGTCGATGGCATAATCAAGGTTGCTGTTGTCCATAGAAGAAGAGGTTTCCGACGATACACGTTTTTCAATATTATCACTGAACCTCACCAGGCGTTTACTCAACCTGTAAAAAATACCGTTGAAGATTTCAATGACCAGGGATGCGGTTGCAGCGAACCACACTTTATGATGCGTGGCCCACACTTTTGGTAATACTTCAGCAAACAATACAAGCAACAATGTAATTGCCAGTACCTTGATGGCGAATGCAGCATAAAATGTAAACTGGGTGCCGAGCCAGTCATTGATTAATAAATTAGAGATGAGGATAATGCCAATATTTACAAAACTATTTGCGATGATCAGGGAAGCAAGTAATATCTTGGGTTTCTCCAGCAGGTTCACAATTCTTTTGAAAGATGGTTGCCTTCTTGTTTTGAGAATATTAATGTCTTTTGTTGTTAAGGAGAAATAAGCTACTTCGCTGCCGGCCACAAAAAAAGAAAGTATCAGCAATATGAAAATAATAAAGATCAGTATGATGTTAGCGGCAGGAGTTATTGCCAGTAAAGTAAGGATAGAATTTACGGTTAGAAGAACCGAATGAGTGTCCAAAGCAAAGAATTTAAGTAAACAATAATTCACAGGAAAAGGATATCATATATCAAAGTTTAAAATGGCAACCTTTCGCTACCACTTTCATCAGTAGGCAAGTCTTCGGATAATCCCTGGGTATGATCACCAACATCCATTCCATGCGCCGCAGGGGCTGAGCCATCACTTCTTTTATCTAACATGATGAGATTATCTCCTACTATTTCTGTTGCAAATTTTTTATTTCCTTCTTTATCTTCCCAGCTACGTGTTTTCAAACGTCCTTCTATATAAACCAGGCTGCCGCGGTGCAAGTATTTTTGAGCCAGCTCTGCAAGCCCTCTCCATAAAACCACTGTATGCCATTCAGTTTGTGAGATTAATTTCCCGCTCCTGTCCTTATATGTTTCTGTTGTAGCCAGGGAAAATTTTGCAACGCCAATATTGCCTTCAAGGAATTGCATATCCGGATCTTTTCCTAGGTTGCCTATAAGCATTACTCTGTTTACGCCTCTCATATATTCATTGTGCTTTTGATCGTTTGTTTGTCCTTTGCTTTATACTATACTAAAGATACGATTTTATCTTTCATTCCTTCTACTATAAATGTAAAGATTTATGCTAAAAAAAGTCCGGTCTGATATCAAAATAACCATTGATAAACCTCGGAAATGCCAGCCTTGATAAAGCCGTTTTTTTAACTGCCTGGTACCCTTCTAAAACAGGAAGTTTTTTCAATTTTATATGAATGAAAAAACCCTGGATGGTCTGGTGTGTTAATTGTTGTTTTAATGTATTTGAAACATTCACAATCGTTGCTTCATTACCTGCAACTTTCCTGAAAGCAGGTAATCCATATATTTCTTTTGCTGAAAGTTGTTTCCCTTGCTCTATTAAAATAAACTCGTGAAGGTTTTGCCATATATCTTTTTCAATTCGTTTCCTCAGGAGAAAATATCCATCGCTTTCCGCAAGCAGGTAATAAAACCAGCGATGTTTTTTTATCAGCTTCTTTATTTTAAGCGGGTATTCATTTACGGCATTTTGTTTTTTTGCAACACAAACAGCAGACAATACACATGCTGAACACAATGGCAGTTGCGGCTTGCAGATGGTTGCACCAAAATCCATTATAGCCTGGTTATATAATCCTGCAGCTTTTTTATCGAGTAAATTATTGGCAAGTTCACTGAAAAGTTTTTTTCCTTTATTACTATCAATGGCAGTTTTAATTCCGAAAAATCTCGACAACACTCTCATTACATTTCCATCTACAACAGCATATGGAAGATCAAATGCAAAAGAACCAATGGCTGCTGCAGTGTAAGGACCAACACCTTTCAATTTTAAAATTGATTCATAGTCATCAGGAAATTTACCGTTCAATTCGGTGGAAATAAATTTTGCCGTAGCAATCAAATTTTTGCAACGTGTATAGTATCCCAATCCTTCCCATAATTTAAATACTTCTTTTTCGGGAGCTGATGCAAGCTTTTTTATACCCGGATATTTTTTTATGAATTTGTTGTAGTACTCCCAACCTTGTTCTACACGGGTTTGCTGGAGAATAATTTCACTCAACCATATTTTATAGGGATCCTTTTCCCCCTTCCATGGCATAGTTCGAAGATTCTGGCTTTTATCCCATTTCAGAAGGGTTTGGGTGAAAAAAGATGCGTTTTTAGGGGTTATCATTGATTGAGAAAATAATGAAATTGCAAACCTATTGATAATCACCAACTTATTTTTGAAATTTCAAGAATATTTTCTAACTTACTGCTTAAAATATTTCTATATGAGAAAGGCAGACCTCATCAACAAAATATCTGACAAAACAGGCATCCCAAAAGTGGATGTGCTTGTTACATTAGAAACAATGTTCAGGGAAATAAAAGCTTCTCTTGCCAGTGGTGAAAACCTGTATATCAGGGGATTTGGAAGCTTTATCATTAAAAAGCGGGCCGCAAAAATTGGTCGCAATATTAAAAAGAATATTGCTGTTGCAATTCCGGAACATTTCATTCCTGCATTTAAACCGGCCAAAGAATTTACCCACGAAATAAAAACATCTCCCAACATTAAAGAAGCCCCGGAAGTGAAGGATGAAGGCGAGGAGTAGCTTACCTTTGCAGTCCCGCTCAATGGCGGGACTTCATTAGTAGTGAAAAAGCAATTTATTTTATCAGGCGCGGGTATATTGATAGTTGCGATCCTGTTTATTTTTGGGCGTACCACGGAACCTCAAAAAAAATCTCCCAATAAGCCTGTAACCAAGGAATTGAGTGGCTTTAATATTGAAGATTTTATCAATAAAGCTAAACAAAAGCTTGCCCCTTCGCAGGTTGTATACCTCACTAATCTTGAGAATAGCGTTAAACGCGGTGATGTTCGTTCACAACAATTATCGGTTTATAATAGCCTGGCAAATTTCTGGAAAGACAGTGCCCGCAATTTTGAATCTTATGCATTTTGGATAAGTAAGGCCGCTAAGTTGGATAATTCAGAAAAAAACCTCACCTTCGCAGCCCAATTATTTTTAGATAACCTAAGGGGTGAGCATGATCCTGCTAAATTGAACTGGGAAAAAAAAGAAGCGATTTCATTATTTGAGCAGGCCTTACGGGTTAATCCTGCAAATGATGACCTCAGAATTGGATTAGGAAGTTGTTACGTTTTTGGGGCCGGGCAGAATGGAGATCCGCAGGAAACGATGAAAGGTGTGCTGGAACTTTTAAGTGTTGTAAAGAAAGATTCCAATAACATGAAGGCTCAAATGGTTCTTGGTATAGGTGGATATGTTTCGAGGCAATATGATAAAGCAATTTACAGGTTAGAAAAAGTAATTGCCCACGAACCAAATAATATAGAAGCAGTTGCATTTCTTGCTGATACTTATGCAGCGAAGGGAGATAAAGACCAGGCAATTAAGTGGTACACGCTAAGTAAAAGGCTTTTAAATAATCCACGCTACTCACAGGAAGTAGATGAAAGGATTAAAATGCTGAAATAAAAAAGTTTGGAAAACAACAATATTTAAAAATCATTATTTAAACAAAAAAGACTCGGTATGCCTTGTGGTAAAAAGAGAAAACGTCATAAAATCGCTACTCATAAGCGTAAAAAACGTTTAAGAAAGAACCGTCATAAGAAGAAGTAATTACTTTTTCCTTTTCGGTGCGGGCAATCCTCATGCCCGGCACTCATCTATACGCATGAATAATTATAGCTAACGGCTGCAATTATTCATGCCATTTATGTTTTCCTTCCGTGATGCATTAAGGTCTTAAAAAAAAATTCGTGACCAAGGAGCTAATTATAAATGCGGTACCCCAGGGCGTGGAAATTGCCTTGCTGGAAGATAAAAAACTGGTAGAACTGCATAGTGAAAAAGCGGATGCAAGCTTCGCTGTGGGGGACCTGTATCTGGGAAAAGTAAAAAAACTGATTCCCGGTTTAAATGCTGCTTTTGTTGAAGTAGGTTTTGAAAAAGATGCATTTCTTCATTATACAGATCTTAGCCCTTATGTAAGGTCTATCCTCAAATTCACCACCCAATCCATCAACGAAAAGCAGGACGATAAATTCGAATTTGCAAAATTTAAGGTAGAGCCTGAGATCATTAAAACGGGTAAGATAACGGAAGTATTGAATGGCAAACCAAATGTACTTGTTCAGATATTAAAAGAACCCATTGCTGCAAAAGGCCCACGTCTTAGTTGCGAACTTTCTCTTCCCGGGCGTTTCGTGGTAGTTACTCCCTTTAATGATATCGTTGCTGTTTCAAGAAAAATTCATTCTTCAGAAGAAAGAAAAAGATTACACAAGATCATTGAATCAATCAAACCAAAAAACCTTGGTGTTATTGTTCGTACTGCTGCTGAAGGAAAACATACTGCAGAGCTTCATGAGGATTTATTAAGTCTTGAGAATACCTGGAAAGTAATCCAGACAAACCTGAGAGGAGCTGTAGCGCCTGCAAAAATTCTGAGCGAACAGGGAAAAGCCACCAGCATGTTACGTGATCTGCTGAATGAAGATTTCAATCGCATTGTGGTAAATGATAAAACTATTTTCGCAGATACAAAAAGTTATATTCAAAGAATTGCACCTGATAAAGCGGATATCGTTTCCTATTATAATAACGGCTTGCCCATTTTTGACAATTTTGGAATTACCAAACAGGTAAAGGCATCCTTCGGCAAAACAGTGAATCTTCCTAGTGGTGCATACCTGATCATCGAACATACAGAAGCGTTACACGTAATTGATGTAAACAGTGGTTACAAAAGTGTAAGCAATAACCAGGAACAAAATGCACTTGAAACCAACCTGGAAGCTGCAGAAGAAATAGCAAGACAGCTGAGGCTAAGAGATCTTGGAGGTATTATCGTAGTGGACTTCATTGATATGAAACTCATGGAGAACAAGAAAAAACTTGCTGATGCCATGGATCAATTTATGAGGACCGACAGGGCAAAGCATGCTGTACTTCCCATAACCAAGTTTGGACTAATGCAGATCACCCGGCAAAGAATGAAGCCGGAAATGAATATCAACACCAGCGAAATTTGCCCGAGCTGTAATGGAACAGGAAAGATTTCTTCTACCTTGATTCTTGAAGATGAGATAGCAAAGAATCTTAATTATCTCATTATGCAGCGCCATAAAGGGCTTACGATCGAAGTTCACCCGATCCTTCATACTTATCTTACCAGCGGCTTTCCATCACGCCGCATGAAATGGAGCTGGAAATACAGGCAGAAAGTAAAAGTGAAAGCCAACTCGAATTATCACCTTACCGAATTTCACTTTTTTGATGACAGTGATGAAGAGATAAAGCTCTAGTTATTTTATTTAAGCGCTTTGATGTTGACAAGGAATATTCAGTGAAGCTGATGATATTAATCCAATAGTTCACTCATCATTTGTAATCCTTTTCCACCATTCACCTTAATTACTTTTGACCGGCCTTTTGCATTTATTGTAATAGTATTTTCGCCGGCTGCAAGAGGTATTCTAACATAGCTTATAAACGCAGGCAGGCTCTGCCAGTTACGGGTATCCGCTTTTTCGGTAACTGTATTGGCTACATTTACCAAAAAGCCGGCTATTTCACCCGCTGCTTTTGCATTTTCTTCATTCTTTTTACGCTTTTTTTCTTTTTCAGCGTCACTGGCATTGTCATCAGCCTTTTTTTCCTGGCTTTTTGCAATACTTTGTGTTGCAGCCTGTGTACCCTTTTCCAGTAATTTTTTTGTCAATTGCCTCGCAATTGCGTTTGTAAGCTCTATCAAAAATCTTTCTTTTAAAACATTTATTGCAATGCTATTAATATCCTGCCCAAGCTGTGCTGCATATTCATTCCCATTTAAGGATACGCTAGTGCTTGCATGGTTTGGATATGATATCCTGTAAGTTGGCAGCGCTACCCTGATGGCACGCACAGAACTTAATTTATCACCTGATATGCCATAGGAATTATAATCAAAGTCAATAGAATTATAGCCATACTGGTTGGCAAATCCAAAATTGCCAATTTTTCCTCCTGCACTTGTGAGCATAAAATTATTCTCTTCCTTCACCGGCGCCCGGCCTTCTTCCAGAAATAAGATCAAATCGCCAGCTTGTGCGCTATCATTTGTATAACTGGTATTAAATATTTTTTCATACCTGTCTGACTCATTGTTAAATCCCATGGCAATGGCTGTGCGCAATAGGTCCTTTTTTAATTGCTCAGGAAAGTTGACTCCATAATAAGTATTATTGTTATTGAGATATACATCTGCTGCATTACGATAAGCGATAAATGCATTGTTAATATCCCCACCCATTTCATAGATCATTCCCTGCAGGTTTAATGCAAATGCATCTGTGCTGTATTTTTTTTCTTTATTCCTGTACTTATCTCCCAATGCATCTTCAGACAGGCTGATTCTTCTTGCTTCAACAAGTGCTTCATCCGTTTGCCCAAGTGCTGAATAATTCAATGCCTTGTAATAATGCACCATGAACTGTTCAAAATCTTCACCCCTGTATCTTTGTTGCATTGGATTCAATAAGTTGCCAACAACAATATCTCCTGCCGATTTTTTCGAGCTCTCTATAAAATCATCCGCCTGGTTGAAATACTGATTACTTGTAACAAAATCATTTTTGAGCCTGTGTACCTTACCGGCTTCGAGGAAATATAATAACTGGTTTCGGCTGCGTTTTATGAATTTCGTATTATCCAGTTTGCGCAAAGCCTTATCGTAATCACGCGACTCCACAGCAGCATAATACTTATCCATCGACTGATGATAAGTAACACAGGAAAAGAAAAAGGGCAGGAACAGCAATGCCATCCATGCCCATTTTATTTTAAATCTCATTTTATTATTTATGCGTCGCATCTTTTCAAAACCTTCCTTTTTATCCTTAGTAACTCAAAGTCGCACTAAAATATAATCGTTTTAATTCTTCACAAGTTTTGCTATCTTCTTATCACCTATCCAGACAACTTCATTTGTTTCAATATCGGTTAACTCAAGGTTTATTTGATAAGTAACAGATTTTTTCTTTTTGTGTGCATCTACAATTGAATTGATCGATCCCTGCAAAATATAATCTGCCCCCTTTTCCAGTCCGAACTTCTTCATCGTACTTTGAGATGCATTGGTTTGCTGGTCAGCTTTTTCAGCACGCATTTCTTCTCTTTTCTTTCCGCTTTGTACAAGTCCTACTTTAGAGGTTGTGATAAATGATTTTTCCAGGTCATTCATAAAAGTTTCTGCTTCTATATGTTCATGGCTTTTATTGGTAACCATTCCTACAATAACAACAGGTTTCTTATTCTTGGCCTGGGTATGATTGGCAATCCAGTCGGCGGAAAGTGCCTGGTTGATCATTTCTTCGGCAGTTAAACGACTGTCTGTATTGTTCCATTTACCGCTTATATCAGGCGTTTCGGAAGGGTCAATTCTTGTTACTTTACGGCTACACGAAGCTGTTACTAAAAGCAATACAGTAACAGTGCAAAAAAATACTGATTTCATGATTTTATATTGAAATGGTTAAGACTTATGAGAAAAAAAATAAAGATTACCAGTGCCTCCAGCCATGGCGATGAAAATAATATGGAGAATAGCGATATGGAACATCAAAAGGATCGTAATGAAAATTATAGGGATTATAATAATTGCCATAGTTCTGTGCCCTGTATAATCTCCTTTCCCTGCGATCAGCAATGCGCTGTTGTTTCCGTTCCTGCTTTGCTTCGTACCAGTCGTACGCTTTATAGGTATCCTGAACAGTGGTATTCATTGTTGCAAGTAATTTATCCTGCTGGCCCTTGTATTTTTCCAGGCTTTGTTTATAGTTGGGATTCTGATCTGGCGCAAGATTAGTGTCCTGTGCCCCTGCTGTAACAACAATTAAGACAAGAAAATAAGAGAGTAATATTTTTTTCATAATTGAAAATTTATTTACAGGTCAAATTTACATCTCATTTTTAATACTGCTAAAATTAAACATTTAAACCATTACGATTAACAAAAAATTATACTTCCATCTTTACGATGTAAGATGGAAGTATAAGGTACCGTTGCTGGCATTATTCATAGTAGTATTTCACAGGATCGTTTATTTGCTGGTTTTAAATTTTTACGCTTGATCCGAAGAGCTTCGTGATCTCTTCCTTTGATATTTCTTTAAAGTTCAGCGGTAATCTTTTGTTTCTTGCTACTACAAAATCTTCTTTTGCCTGGTAAAGAATTCCATCCTTTTTTGTGAAAGCCACCAGTGTAACTTTTTCCCCAACAGGCATGCTGTTTAAAAAAACATTTTTGTTTTCGGTAAATTCAGTACGGCCATTCAGTAATCCGCTGAATGAATTAAAGACCAGGAAATATTCAATACGGGTATTGTTTAGTGCATAAGGCAGTTCAAGTTCCGTTTGCGTTTGTTGAGATGGATTATAAAATTTGTCGCAATTGATCCATCCCAATTCAGTGACAGCTGCAGGCGCATAAGTTTTTTTAAGCTGCTGCGTAAAATTCATTGGTTGTTGTGCGCCAAATTCTTTTAATCTCGCGGCTCGTTTTGCATTTACAATATTTTGTTTCTCTTCATATTGACAAAAGATATTTGCAAATGAATCTCTTTCAGCTATTGATTCCTTACTGGAAATTATCCTATACAATCTTCCTTTTACGAATCCATAATGAAGTTGCCTGGGTTCCCTTACATACCGGATACTGTTCTTTATATCCAGGTCATTAGTCCAGCTATAATATACTGTATCGATAATCCTGTCTTTTCCCCAGCGCTGCATGGTTTTCACCATCTCCTGTATCGTCATCATCCTGTTTAGAAAAAAAACTTTTGAATCAATTTTGGGAAACATATAATGTTTTTTGTTCGTGATATTTAGATCCGGGCGTTCAATATTTTCAAATGAATTAAGACCATAAATATCATTGTCGTAAGTATTAAAAGATACTGTTTCAAATTCCTGTTTTAATTGTTTGCCTGTTTCTTTCCAATTCATACTTCCTTCCGCATCTCTTTCCCCATAAAATAATTCCATATCATCTTTCTTTAAAAAAGGAAATTCTGTTTCTATCGATTTCCCATTTTTAATTCTGAGTTTAGTATTCCCGTTTTTCATTCCAATAAAATAGCTTCCCCCGGAAATGAGTAATCTTCCGTTGCTTACAGTAGCAGCATTGCTCTTAAACAAATCATTTGCGTTGGTAAGTTCGATGATACTTATATCAATATCACCCTGGAGTGGAGTACCATCCTCCCGTTCAAGTGAACCTGGGTCAACTTTAATCTTTAATCCTCCTTTTGATTTCACAGAAGAAATTGTTTTTGCGGTTACCGAAAAATGTTGCGTGGCTTTTTCAATAAAATCTGCATGTAGTGCGGTTAGGTCGAGCGTTTGTTCCGGCGAAGCCTTAATTAATTCCGTGGTTACAACAGGCGAATTTTCATTTACCTGTTTTTCGTTTGTTTTTGTGTTGCAGGAAAATAATACAAATACGAAAATTGCGCATCGTGATGCGACGTGTAGATTTGGCATGGCAATAAGGTTTTAAAGTGATGTGTATAGGAACAGGTACGAAACGATCGAAACATCATTATTGTATACGCTTGCTGCTAAGAATATGTTAAACGAAAAATGAGGTAGATAACAAAAATGCTGGCACAAAAAAGACCCACCTCCATAAATGAAGATGAGTTTTGTGCCCCTCAAATTAAAATGCTTACAATTTTACAAGTTTCTGTATTCGCCTGTGATTTCCCTGTATCACTTCCATAATGTAATTACCTGGGTTGAGGTCGCTTCCAAACACAATGGTCTCATTGCGAACCGTAGCCATTCTTCTTATTAATTTACCGGTAAGATCGAGTATTCTCACCGTGATGTTCCCTTTCTCTTTTGATGATACCCTTACCCTGAAATCTCCTACGGTAGGATTTGGCGAAACATTCAATACCATAATCCCCTGGTCAGGTGTTTGTATACCTGAATTACGTGAAAGAAGCGGCGACTGGAAAGAATCTGTACATGCCAGTAAATGTACTGCAAGTGTACGTGCCTGCCCGGTACCACAATTGCTTACCCCGGTTGCAGTTACATTTCCGTTAACTGCATCGGGAGTATAAGCCACTGTTAGTAATGTTCCTCCCTGGCCACTTATGATCGTTCCTCCTGTTGGTAATGTCCAATCAATTGAAGTACTGTTTAACGGTAATGCTGCAACCGAATATGTGTACACCCTATTCGGGCATCCGGAAATTTCTGTGGCTGTGATCGCCCCTGGAGCCGACGGCCTTAATCTTTTTACTGCCAATGATCTTATTGCACTTGTGCCGCAACTATTAGAACATGAAACGGTAATAGTTCCGGTAACGAATCCTGCAGGATATAAAACAGTTATTGAAAAATCATTTTGTCCGGGTCCGTTCGGATGTGTTACCACTGACCCGGCCGGCGCTGTCCAATCATAAGAAGTTGCGCCATCAACCGGCGAAACGGAATAGGTAAGCGGTGTTCCTGATGGAGCTATGTTATCACACACACTCGAAGTTCCACTGATCAGTCCTGGTTTTGAGGGTGGATTTAGTCCAATACTCAATGCCCGTATGCCACTTATTCCGCAATTATTAGAACATTGTACAGAAATATCTCCTCCTGTAAATCCATTTAAGAATAATACAACCACTGTAGTATCATTTGCACCTGCGCCGTTGGGATGAAGCATAGTTGTATTTGCCGGGTTTATCCAATCATATGAACTGGCACCCGGTACTGCACGTATTGTATACGATACTGCATTACCCGTACCTACAAATGAGCAGATGTCAGTAGAACCTGCAACAATTGGTTTTGGTGTTCCGGGATATTGCGCTTTAAGATAAAACAACCGGTACTCACTAATTCCACATGGGTATAAGGCTCTTACTTTGATTAATTTATTTGCGCTTGTCGCGAATCCGGCATCAATTGTTATAACCAGGCTGGTAGTGCCCTGCCCGCTTACAACGGTAACGGTTGGTGGCACTATCCATTCATATGAAGTTGCCAGCGGTAACGGGTCAATTGAATAAGTTAATTGATCGCCTGTATTGATAACTGCACACACGTTAGCTAATCCTGTTACTGGTCCGGGCGTGATTACTGTACATGGAACGCCCGAAGAAATATCGGGTTTTGAATTTTGCCCCAAAACAGTTGTCGTTATCAGGAAAAAGGTCATCACAAAAAATAATTTTGTGATAATGGAGGTAATTACTGTTCTCATAATTGTAGTTTGTTTAAGTAAGCTGTTATAATAAAAAATATTTAAACTGACGGTAATGAATTGATAATGCCGGATGCAAGGCATAACAATTCTATGAGTAGCTAAACCTCAAAAGAAGCTGCTACTGCAGTAAAGCAATAGGATGTTGTTCGGTGTAAATGACCGTTAGTGTGTTATAACAAGATTAGGCGCAATACATAATAGGATAATGTAAGGCAGAAGTTCGAGAGGTTAGAAAGGGGTATTTTCAGAGAAATGAGGATAGTTCCAGAGTAATAAGGGGATAAAAGTACAGTGAATAAATAGTATTTCAAAAGATTTTGGCTATGAAAAATTACTATTAGCAATATCGAGTATTTTCCCTCGACCGTATCTTTACTGCTTTGTTGTATTTGAAACACAAACTAGCGGCCAGGGCTAGCCGTAAATAATTTTTTATACAATATTTGTTATTAAAACATCCTGATAGTTAAGAATTAGTGTACACAAAAAAACTCATCCCATAAAACGGGATGAGTTTTTATTAAAATCATGATTAATTAAAGTTTAACCAGTCGTTGAATTTCTCTCGTATTTCCCTGTGTTATTTCGATGAAGTAACTACCGGGTTTTAATTCATTGCCAAAAGAAATCGTTTCATTTGTTTTAGCATTGATTGTTTGTAAAGTTCTTCCGAGAACATCAAGCACTTTAATGCTGATGCCGGTATTTTCAATGGCTGATATCTTTACCTTAAAATCGCCAGTGGAAGGATTAGGAAAAATCTGCAATCCTGTTGCTGATCCCTCCGGTATTATTGATGAAGAATTGCGTGCAGCAGAAGCCGGGCGACACTGGAAGAACTGAACCGGGATAGTACGTAGCGCACTTACACCGCAATTGTTCACTCCAACAGCAGTGATATTTCCATTAATGTTATTTGAACCAAAAGATACAGTAATCAGGTTTGTTCCCTGCCCGCTAACTATAATAGCACCTGGAGGAACACTCCATTCAACAGAAGTGCTGTTTAAAGGCGTTGATGCTAACGAGTAAGTGTACACTCTGTCCGGGCAACCGGATATTTGTGTTGCTGTAATTGCACCAGGAGCTGAAGGTGGTAAAATGTTTACTGCTAATATCCTCAATCCACTGGTTCCGCAACCATTAGTAGCGGTAACCATAATGTTGCCACTTGCAAATCCCTGAGGAAACAAAACCTGTATAGTTAAATCGTTTGGTCCCGCACCGTTAGGATGAGTTACTATACAACCCGCAGGCGCAGTCCAGTTATATAATGTTGCTCCCGAAACGGGCTGAATAGAATAAGTAGCAAATGTTCCTCCGGGCGATATGTTGCTACACACATTGGTATTACCATTGATAAGCCCCGGGGTAGCCGGATTCGCTGTATTAATATATAAAGACCTGGTTCCACCTGGTCCGCAAGTGTTTACAGCTGCAACAGATAAAAGGCCCCCGATAAATCCTGCGTTAAAGCTGATAAGTACTGTTGTATCATTTGGTCCAATTCCATTAGGATGTGTTACTGTACAGCCAGCCGGAACTGTCCAGTTATAAGAAGATGCACCACTAACTTTATTAGTTGTATATGATACAGCATTACCAGTGCCTATAAACGTACATATGGTTGGCACCCCGGCAACAATTGGTCCTGGTGTGGCCGGAAACGTTGTTCCAATAGATAAAGACCTCGTTCCGCTTATCCCGCAATTGTTCGCAGCCGTAACCGATATATTTCCCCCCGCAAAACCCGTCGTAAATGCAACTGTGATCGTTGTATCATTCGGACTGCCAGGTCCGCCGGGATGATCAACAATCATTGCATTTGCCGGCACAGTCCAGATATAAGACGATGCACTCGGGATGATATTAATTGTATATGATACCGTATTCCCGGTTCCAACAAGTCCACACACGTTTGTAATGCTGGGAACAATATTCCCTGGTGTTCCGGGAAATTGTGCCACAGTATAAAATATACGGTAGCTGCTGATGCCGCAAGGAAATATAGCTCTTACCCTGATTTGCTTATTTGCCTGTGTGGCATAGCCGTTTTGGAATGTTACCGTCATGGATGTTGTACCCTGCCCTGATACCAGTGTAACATTTGAAGGTGGAATAAGCCATTCATAAGAAGTTGCGTCAACAAGTGGATCAATTGAATAAGTTAACTGGTCCAAAGTACCGATGTAGCGACACACATTCTTTATGCCTGTTACCGGTCCGGGAGTTACCACCGTACATTGACTGCTGGCATTAATTGCAGCAAAAACCAGGCATGTTAAAAAAGTGAATTTTCTGATAGAAATGATAAATGTTTTCATAATCGAGATTTGTTTTTAACTACCTGAAGTAACAAGAGGATGAAGCGCTGCGTTGTGAAGGGGTTTTCACGAATATGGGACAATGAAAGTACTGCATATAAATAACATTCCAAATTTTTCTGTTGGTTTTTATGTGACTAAGATACCCTTTACCGTTATTGCTGATTTGCTGCAAAAAAAAGACCCCGCTGATGCGGAGTCTCCCAATTAATTTTTTCATTTTGATTAATGATGATGGTTATGTTGCATAGCCGTTAGCTCTTCTGCAGTCACTTTCTTTTCCTTCGGCTTTGTTTGTGCTTCCATCCAGTTGAACATTTTTTCAGTGATCAGCCTGCGATAAGTTGCATCAACCTGCTTCTCATCCTTCATCATCCTGTCGATATAACTATCGAGCCAGCTCATATCCTCTCCCATATTCATCTGGCCAAAATAACGCATCACTTCATTGCGCATATTTTCTTTTAGTTCTTCAGGAGTTACCTCCAGGTTATTGTCTTTGATAATTCGGTCGCTGATCAGGGTCCATTTAAGCTGGTTACTAAAAGTTGGAAATTCTCTTTCAGCTTCCTCTGCGGTCTTTGGTTTTTCACCACCACTCTGAAGCCAACGTTTTAAAAATGATTCAGGGAATTCCATTTTTGTATCATCAATCAGTAAATGATACAATTGATCATGCAACTGGTTCCGACTTTGTGATTCCCAGTATTTAGCTATTTCATTCTTTAATTCAATGCGAAGTTCCTCTTCGGTCTTAATATTTTTTCCAGGAAAAACCTCGTTGAAAAAATCCTCATTCATTTCTCTTTTTTCAACAAGACCTAATTTAACAATATCCAGTTTAAAATATTTCCCTGCGGCTTCTTTATCATCCTTATCAAATCCCAGGTCCTGCAACATCATTTCGAGTTTATCTTTCTCAAAGGTTTTTTCTAATTGAAAAACGATATGATCTCCTGTTTTTTTACCCGTCAGTTGTTTCTGCATTTTAGGAGCAAAATATTTCAGCAAAACAGAATTTTCTTTTGATATACCGCCTTCAATTGGAGTACCTTCTTTATCCGATTCAGTAAATAAAACATTCAATACATTTTCTTCATTGTCGATCGTTTCAGGTTCTGTCATCTTGCCTGCCTTGATCTGCATACGGCTGATCTCTTCATTTATCATTTCATCGGTTACATCAACTTTATGAAGCGAAAGTTTTGCTTTTGAAAAATCCGGGATATCAAAGGAGGGCTTAAGACCGATTTCAAATCCAAAATCATAATCTGAAGGGTTATTGATATCCATGTTCAGGTTAGTTTCCAGCGGAAGTGGCTGAGCAAAAATATCGGGCTTCTCCTCGTTTAAATAGGTGTACAATTGTTTTTCAACTGTTTTAAGTACCTCATCATTAAAGATACCGGCACCGTACATTTTTTTGATCATACCTGCAGGCACCATTCCTTTTCTAAAACCAGGAATATTAGCAGTTTTGCTATATTCTTTAAGCTTCTTTTCAAATGAAGGAAAATAATCTTCTTTCTTTATTTTTACTGTGAGCTTATCAGTTAATAAACCCAGGTTTTCTCTTTCTACAGTAGCCATTATTATACAATTTATTATTAGATATTGTTGTTATAACGAACAAGGAACAAAGAATGATGAACTTCGAAGTTCTGGATTCCTTTGTTCCTTGTTCAGCATTTGCTTGTGCGGATAATAGGGGTCGAACCTACATGGATTGCTCCGCCAGATCCTAAGTCTGGTGCGTCTGCCAATTTCGCCATATCCGCAAATGGGCTGCAAAGCTAGGGATTTTCTCCTGAAAATTTGCTGCAAACCGGCATTTTTTAGGCGGTAGAGGTTACATTCTCATTGTCCTTGCCTTTTTTTAAAGTAAATTCGTTTAAATAGATGGAAACCGTAGAAACCATACAAGCCTATAATTTTTCGGAAGAAGATGAAAAAAAGGAGATTCTCCGGCAGTACCGTGCGCTCCTCAGGGTTTTAAAGGTAAAATTGAAGCCGGGCGATAAAATGATGCTCCGCCGGGCATTTGAAATGGCCGCCGAAGCCCATAAAACCATGCGGCGTAAAAGCGGGGAACCTTATATTTTGCATCCCCTTGCCGTTGCGAAGATCTGCGTGGAAGAAATAGGACTTGGGTATCAGGAGTACTATTTGTGCACTCTTGCATGATACTGTTGAAGATACCGATATAACGCTTGAAGATGTTCAAAGTGAATTTGGGGCCGAAATAGCAAAGATCGTGGATGGCCTTACCAAAATATCCAATGTAATGGATACCAATACCAGCCAGCAGGCCGAAAATTTTAAAAAGATCTTACTTACGCTTACCGATGATCCCAGGGTTATCCTTATAAAACTTGCCGACCGCTTGCACAACATGCGTACGCTGGATAGCATGAAAAGGGAAAAACAATTGAAGATCTCTTCAGAAACAGTTTATGTATATGCGCCCGCTTGCCCACAGGATGGGGCTTTATAATATTAAAACGGAAATGGAAGACCTGGCCATGAAATACATGGAGCCGGATACCTACCGTTACATCGCCCAAAAACTACAGGATACAAAACGAGAACGCACCCGTTATATCAATGATTTTATCAGGCCCCTGAAAGAAAAACTGGATAAAACAGGGATTTTAATTTTGAGATTTATGGCCGGCCAAAAAGCATTCACTCCATCTGGAATAAAATGAAAAAGAAGGGTGTTGCATTTGAAGAAGTGTATGATCTGTTTGCCATCCGCATTATTCGTGAATTCTCCACCTGAAAAAGAAAAAGAAGATTGCTGGAAAGTATACAGCATTATCACTGATGAATATAATCCTTCACCTGAAAGATTGAGGGACTGGCTGAGTAATCCAAAAAGCAATGGCTATGAAGCCTTGCATACAACCGTGATGGGACCGCAGGGAAAATGGGTAGAAGTACAGATACGTACCAAGCGGATGAACGATATTGCCGAAAAAGGATTGGCCGCACACTGGAAATATAAAGAAGGTACAAATGATGAAAGCCGCTTTGATAAATGGTTTCACCAGATAAGGGAAGCACTCAGCAAGCCAGGATACCAATTCGCATTGATTTCCTACAGGATTTTAAAACATCTTTTCTAGCGGAAGAAATTTATGTGTATACTCCAAAAGGAGATGTAAAAATGTTGCCTATTGGAGCATCTGCGCTTGGACTTTGCCTTTAGTGTTCATACTGCTGTTGGCAGCAAATGTATTGGTGCCAAAGTAAATCATAAGCTTGTGCCTATAAGTCATAAATTAAGCAGCGGCGACCAGATAGAAATTATTACTCAGTGCCAAACAAAAGCCTAACAATGAATGGTTGAACTTTGTTGTTACCAGCAAAGGCAAAAGCAAAAATTAAAGATTCACTTAAAGAAGAAAAAAGAACTATAGCTGAAGAAGGAAAATATATTTTCAGAGAAACTGGAAGGAATGGGTGCTGTAATGAACCAGGCATAATATGGAGGAGATTGCCAGTTTTTATAAAGTCATCATCGCAGCTTGATCTTTTATATGATATTGCTGTTAAAAAAATTGACCTTAAAGAACTAAAAGAATTTACTGTACACGGAGATAAATTAGTTGCACCAAAACCAATTAAACCTGTAGAAGAAAAGCAGGAATATGTTGATACGCAAATCATACAGATAAAAAAGATACGGAATTGATCATTTTTGGAGAAAGCAGCGACAGGATCATGTATACACTTGCCAATTGTTGCAAGCCAATTCCGGGAGATGATGTGTTTGGATTTATTACACACGGGAGGGATTAAAAATTCACCGGACCAATTGTCCGAATGCTGCAAGGCTATTAGCTAACTATGGACATCGGGTTGTAAAAACAAAATGGGCAAAGAATAAAGAAATTTCTTTTCTCACCGGTTTAAAAATTATCGGGCTGGATGATGTGGGAGTGATACATAAGATCACGAATCTTATCAGTGGCGAATTGAAAGTCAATATTTCTGCTATGACCATTGAAGCAAAAGATGGTATATTTGAAGGCAACGTAAAAGTATTTGTTCATGATAAAGAAGAGCTGGATGAGCTCGTAAACCAATTGCTTGCTTTGCCAGGAATTGAAAGAGTTGATAGATATGACACTGAATAATTTAGAATGAACAAATAACAGTGTAGAGTTCAATATAAGCTCAGAATTAATTGTTATCTGTTCATTGTTAAATGTTAATTGAAACAAGATTATTTACAAAATAAAACTACCGTTATGCAAGAATTAATTGACAAGCTAACTGAAAAAGCAGGGATCAGTCCTGAACAGGCTACCACCGCGATTCATACAATAAAAGATTTTATTAAAGAAAAATTCCCAATGGTTGCAGGAGCAGTAGATAATTTTTTACCGGGATCCGCTCCTGCTGCAGCAACAACTAACACTGCCGGTAATACAGCAACAACCTCTTCCGGGGGAATGATGGATAAGATCAGTGATTTTATTCCGGGTGAAATGGGAGAAAAAGTAGAAGATTTTGCAAAGGGGATTTTTGGGGGAGATAAAAAATAAATTCCCGGAAAGACATTAAAAAGGCGGCCGTAAAGCCGCCTTTTAATATTTTATTGATACTGATCTATTTTAATACTTCCCTGGCAATAACCAGCTTTTGTATTTCACTGGTTCCTTCACCAATGGTACAAAGCTTACTGTCGCGATAAAATTTCTCTACCGGGAAATCTTTGGTGTATCCATAACCACCAAAAATCTGAACTGCATCTGTGCTTATTTCTACTGAAATTTCGCTGGCATAATATTTTGCCATCGCAGCTTCTTTTGTCATTGGCAAGCCTCTCATTTTAAGATCACAGGATTGATTAATAAGTAATTCAGCTGCTGCAATCTTAGTCGCCATATCAGCAAGCTTAAATGCTATACCCTGGAAATTTGCAATTGGCTGATCAAACTGGTGGCGTTCCTTTGAATATTGTAACGAAGCTTCATAAGCTCCTTTTGCAATTCCAAGGCTTAATGCGGCAATTGAAATTCTTCCTCCATCCAGTACTTTCATTGCCTGCTTAAATCCTTCTCCTACCTCTCCCAAACGATTTTCATCCGGAATACTGCAATTATCAAAGATCATCTCAGCAGTTTCACTCGCCCTCATACCCAGTTTATTTTCTTTTTTACCCGCGCTGAAACCCGCTGTATTACGGTCAACTATAAACGCAGTAGAATTATTTTTAGTTCGCGGCTCCCCGGTACGGCAAATAACAACGGCCACATCGCCCGACTTACCATGCGTAATCCAGCTCTTCGTTCCATTTATCATCCAGTTATTACCTTCTTTTACAGCCACAGTTTTCATATTTCCGGCATCACTCCCGGTATTCGGCTCGGTAAGTCCCCATGCACCGATAAACTCTGCTGTTGCAAGTTTAGGCAGGTATTTCTTTTTTTGCGCTTCATTGCCAAAAGCCATGATATGACCTGTGCAAAGAGAATTATGCGCTGCTACCGATAATCCGATTGAACCACATACTTTAGCAATTTCCTGGATAACTGCACTGTATTCCATATATCCCAAACCGGTACCTCCGTAGGCTTCAGGCACTAATACACCCATCATCCCAAGCTTACCTAATTCCTTGAAAATGTGCACGGGAAATTCCTGTGATTCATCCCATTCCATTAAATGAGGCTTGATATACTGTTGCGCAAAATCTTTGGCCGATTGAGCCACCTGGAGGGTCAGTTCATTTTGGGAAAATTCCATCATATAGCAATAATTGAGGGCGCAATTTAGGGAATTTAAAGTTGTGGTGATTGACCAAACGTTAATAGCCGCTTTAAAGCAGGACCGACCCTAATCCAGTAGATAATGTCACCCCTTCGGGGTTTTTGGGAAATCGCTCTGTTTTTTAGAATAATATCAGTCCTTCGGACTTTATTGTACAGATAAATAGGGTGCTACTTTTATAAATACATCATCAGTTATCAGCATAATTTTTCGAATATCATCAACAGAAGAAAAATTTCCATGCTGAGAGCGATACTGTATAATTGCATTTGCAAGCTGGTATCTTATATACGGATGTTGCTTTAATTCATCAATGGTTGCTGTATTAATATTGATCCTTTTAATATTTTCTTCGGAAACTTTTAAATAGCCTTTTATCCTTTGAAATGTTGAATCAGGCAATCCAAATGTTTCTCCAACCTGGTCTACTTTATAGAACCCCCCGAGTTTATCCCGGAATTTTATAATGCGTTTTGCATAACCGGGTCCTATACCAGGCAAAGTAATATAAGCGCCAGAATCAGCATTGTTGATATCAATTGCTGTTATTGATTTTTCGTGATACTCTTTTTTTTCATATACAGGAGAATTAGGGTGTGAAATATTTTTTTGCTGCTCAATCTGTACATACGGCAATAATTTTTCTGCCAGGTCTTTATGCAATCCCCATATTTTCATGATATCCGCCGGCTCATGAAATCTACCTCCTTTCGATAAATAATTTTGTATCGTACCAATTGTCTTATCGGTCAATCCCAATTTTTTCCAGCCTTGTGATGATAACGTGTTTGGATCAAAATAAAACATAACACCCGCAAACTTTTTATCCTTCCACGTCACGTCATTACGATCGTAATTATTTCCTGTGTTATTTTTTTTATAAAAGGTTTTTAAACTGTCTGCCGGATTTTTTTTTAGAGAAGCCAATTCATTTTTAAACTCAGCATCCTTTATTTTCTTCTCTTTAAATATTGAGGAATAAAACAATGGCGTTGCAGCAACAAATGAAATTATTATCAACAGAAAAATAATTCCGTTTTTTTCTTTGCGTGTAAAATTTAAAAAAAGGTAAGATGAGCTTTTCATCACACTAAAATAAAAAGGCTGTTGAAAGAACCTGCAGATAAAAGGCCTGCATTTTAGGAGAAAATCAACTCTAATTTGTCGTGTGCAAGCTGGATACCGGCGGGCAATCCGGCGTTTATATGCTCATGTTTGCCAAGCTGGTGGCTGATATGTGTAAAATATGCTTCAGGAATATTCAGTTCATGCACCATATCAACAGCCTCCTGCAAGTTAAAATGCGAAATGTGTTTTTCAATCCGCAATGCATTTAATACAATCGCTTTACTTCCTTTAACTATTTCCTTCTCAGCAGCATCAATGCGGTTTGCATCAGTGATATAAGTAAAGTTTCCAAACCTGAACCCCAACACGGGCATCTTCAAATGCCATACTTTAAAGGGAATAACGGGTATGTCACCAACTAAAAAAGGTTCTTCACTTATATCATGTAAACTAATATCGGGAATACCAGGATACTTAAAGTCGGAAAAGATGTAAGAAAATTCTTTTTTGATTGCAGCCTGGGTAAGTTCATTTGCAAACACCTTCATGGGTTGTTGCTGAAAATAGTTATACGCTCTTATATCATCCAGGCCTGCAGTATGATCTTTGTGCGGATGTGTAAATAAAATTGCATCTACTTTTTTAATATTCCCCCGCAACATCTGGTAACGGAAATCAGGTGTTGTATCAACAATGATTGTTGTGGTATCGCTTTGTACCATGATGCTACTCCGAAGGCGTTTATCTTTCTCATCTGTTGAAGCGCAAACTTCACACGGGCAGGCGATCATTGGAACACCGCTGCTTGTGCCAGTACCAAGGAAAGTAATTTTTAAAGGAGGACAAAACATGAATAAGGAATAAGAAAGACAAAATTAGAAATAAGAAAGGAATCTCAAATCATAGTATACGCTAACTTTCTGTATTCCCTGTCTGCCGACAGGCAGGCTTATTATTTATTTCTTTTTTATTTTTCGCTGTTCACGCTCAACAGCTCTTCATACAATTTCTGGCTTTCAAGCGTTAGTGAGTCAAAATTGACCTCAAGTTGGGGTAACAAATCAATCAAGGTATTTATTCTTCCTTCAGTTTGAAAAAATTTATTGAGAACAACAACTTTCTTGGCCTGTAAAATACAATAACCGCTTTGGAAAGTACCTCGTTCGTAACGGATGACATAGCCACCCTCTTCAATTACTCTTTCAATCTTGTCTAATGTGTGTTGTGTATATTTCATAGTCGCTCACGCCCTTCCGGGTCTTTCAAATTACTAATAATCTGCAACTTCCTCTAATAAAAGTGCAAATTAAAAAATGTTTTCTAACAATTGTGGATTATTACCTGATCCCGGATGCTACTTCCTGGATACCAGGTAAAGCCCTAAAAGCATTAATCGCGGGATATCGAGAATCATTTATTCGACATCCTCACCACCGGTACAATCATCTCTTCCAAACTGATTCCTCCATGCTGGAATGTATTCCTGTAATAATTCACGAAATGATTGTAATTATTCGGGTAACAAAGAAAGAGATCTCCTTTTGCAAAAATGAAAGAAGAATTTACATTAGGAACAGGCAATCCTGCCTCCCGCGGGTCCCTGAACGCCAGCACATCTCTTGCTTCATAGTTTAAATTCCTTCCATGTTTATAGCGAAGATTGGCGGTTGTTTGTTTATCTCCGATCACTTTTGCAGGTGTTTTTACCCTCGTGGTACCATGATCGGTAGCTACAATAATATTGATGTTCTTGTCTGCAATTTTTTTAAGCGCCTGGTGTAAAGGACTGTGTTCAAACCAGCTTTCTGTAATACTGCGATAGCTTGTTTCATCACCTGCCAGTTCTTTAAGCACTTCCATCTCCGTACGTGCATGACTGAGCATATCAATAAAATTGTACACAATCACATTCAAATCGTTTTGTAATAAATTATGCATATTATCAACCATTTTTTGTCCATCATGGTTGTTGGTGATTTTTGTATAAGAAACTTTAAGATCAGCTTTACCGATCTTTTTTAATTGCGCTCTTAAAAATTCTTCTTCATGTAAATTCTTGCCCCCTTCTTCATCATCGTTTTTCCATTGTTCGGAAAATTGCTTTTCAATATCTATCGGTAAAAGTCCTGCAAATATTGCATTACGGGCATACTGTGTTGCAGTGGGCAGTATAGAATAAAAAGTTTCTTCTTCTAAAATCCTGAAACTTTCTGCAAACATTGGCTGAATGCTTTTCCATTGATCAAAACGAAGGTTATCGATCAAAATAAAAAATAAGGGCGTTCCTTTTTCAATATGCGGTAATACCTTATATTTTAAAAGTGTGTGGCTCATAATGGGTCCATCAGTACTTTTCGGTGAAACCCAGGAAGCATAATTTTTCGAAATGAACTTAAAGAACTCTGTATTGGCTTCCTGTTTTTGAGTCTGAAAAACTTCCTGCATTTCGGGACTGTCACTTTTCTGCATTTCAAGCTCCCAATAAACAAGTTTTTTATAGATATCCATCCATCCATTGTAATCTGGATTATCATTGAGCGCCATAAATAAGTTTCGGAACTCCTGTTGATAGGCTGAAGTTGTTTTTTCTGCAACCAGTCTTTTATTATCAATGATCTTCTTAAGGCTAAGCCAAACCTGGTTGGGATTCACAGGTTTTATAAGATAATCGCTGATCTGCCTGCCAATCGCTTCATCCATTAAATTTTCGGCTTCATTTTTTGTTATCAACACCACGGGTAAATTGCTATTTACTTCTTTGATCTGTTGCAAAGTCTGCAATCCCGTTATTCCCGGCATTGTTTCATCCAATAACACTACATCAACAATATTATCTTTTACAAATTCTACTGCATCAAATCCATTTGTTTTGGTTTGCACTTCATATCCCTTGTTTTCAAGAAACATGATCTGCGAATTGAGGCTGTCTATCTCATCGTCTACCCAGAGTATTTTTGCTACGTTCATATTTAACAATCTTTTTTTTGTTATTAAATCCTAAAACAAACTTATCCCTGTAGTTTGCGAAGGTGTGTGGTCAGGTGAATAATGAAAGGTCAACAGTGAAAATAGGGAGTTTTTAATTAAACGCAAATATCCATGAACTATTATCTATGATCTACTCACCAACCATGCAAATTTAATTTTTTAGCACTATGCATTGTAGCTTTGTGTTACTTTGTAATTAGTTTAACATATAAATTTTTAAGCCAAAATCGACAATGCGTTTTCACAAAATTATTAATGACCCGGTTTATGGTTTTATTGCTATTGATGATGAACTTATCAATAGCATCATATCTCACCCATATTACCAGCGATTGAGGCGCATTCACCAGATGGCAATGGCGGATCTCGTTTATCCCGGTGCGGTTCATTCAAGACTGCATCATTCGCTTGGCGCCTATCACTTAATGAAATGTGCTTTGCAGGAACTTATCAGCAAAGGGATTGATATTACTGCAGAGGAACAACAGGCTTCAAAAATTGCGATCCTGTTACATGATATAGGTCACGGGCCATTTTCACATGCATTGGAACAGGTATTGGCTGAAGGGAAGCATCACGAAGAAATTTCTTTATTGCTGATAAAAGAGTTGAACAACCAATTCAATGGCAGGCTGCAAATGGCACTCGATATTTTTACGGATGTATACCCAAAGAAATTTTTACATCAATTGGTAAGTGGTCAATTGGATGTGGATAGAATGGATTACCTGACGAGGGATAGTTTTTTTACGGGCGTAAATGAAGGTGTGATAGGTTATGATCGCATACTGAAAATGCTGACAGTTCACAATGGTGAATTAATGGTAGAAGAAAAAGGAATTTATTCTATTGAAAAATTCCTCGTTGCACGCCGGCTTATGTATTGGCAGGTGTATTTACACAAAACCGTATTAAGTGCAGAGCAAATGTTACAGCGCATTATTAAAAGAGCCAGGTTTATCAATGCTCCCTGCCAGGAACCGCTCAACACCTTCATACATCATCCTACTGCTATGTCGCTTCAGCAATTTTGTGAAGTAGATGATTATGATATTTTAATGGCAATAAAATCCTGGAGCAGCCATAAGGATGTAGTGTTATCCATGTTAAGCCGCGGATTAATAAACAGGAAACTCTTAAAAGTAAAATATTTCGCCACACCGGTAACACAAAGCTTGTTGGAAGAAAAAATAAAGGAAACTTCTGCGAAATGGAATTTAACAGAAGAAGATGCCGGATGGCTTGCATTTACGGGAGAAGCGTCGAGTCGCACCTATAATTTTGAGGATGAACATATTTATATACTTTTCAAAGATGGGGTTGTGAAAGATATTTCGGAAGTAGACAATGCGCTCATCAATGAAAACCTGAGGGGCAAGGTTAAAAAATATTACATTTGTTATCCCAGCTATTAGCTTTTAGCCATTAGCAATTAATAAGAAATTTCTTATTAATTGCGACAAACTAATAGCTTGTGGCTAATAGCTAAAAGCTTAAAATTATGCAGTTCAGCGCAGCACAAATCGCACAGATCGTCAGCGGAACCCTTGAAGGACCGGGTGAAGCAACGGTCAATTCATTTGGTAAAATTGAAGAAGCAAGAGCAGGCCAGCTTACGTTTTTAGCTAATCCTAAATACGAAGATTTTTTATACAGTACAAAAGCATCTATCATAATTGTTAACCAGTCATTACAGTTAAAACAACCTGTTTCGGCTACACTCATCCGTGTAACAGATGCTTATAGTGCTTTTGCAATCCTGTTGGATAAATACCAACAGATACGAACCCAACAACTTAGTGGTATACAGCAACCGGTTTATATAGAGCAGTCTGCTAAAATTGGCGAACAGGTTTTTATTGGTGCGTTTGCATACCTCGGGGAAAATGTGATTGTTGGCAATGGGGTAAAAATATTTCCTAACGCTTATCTTGGAAATAATGTTACTATTGGCGATAACAGCATTATTCATGCAGGAGTAAAGATCTATCATGAATGCGTTATTGGTAAAAATGTAGTGATACATGCGGGAACCGTAATAGGCAGCGATGGTTTTGGGTATGCCCCGCAACAGGATGGAAGCCTTAAAAAGGTTCCCCAGATCGGCAATGTGGTGATAGAAGATGGGGTTGAGATCGGCGCAAACACAACAATCGACAGGGCGACTATTGGAAGTACATTGATTCGTTCGGGTGCCAAGCTGGATAATTTGCTCCAGATTGCACACAATGTAGAAGTAGGAAACAATAGTGTTATTGCTGCTCAAAGTGGCGTTAGCGGAAGTACAAAAATCGGTAAGAATGTAATGATTGGCGGACAAGCCGGCATTGTTGGTCATATACAAATTGCTGACGGAAGTAAAATAAATGCACAGAGTGGTGTAAGTAAATCCATAAAGTCTCCCAATTCTGCTGTTACCGGTTCTCCCGCTTATGAATATACTGCTGCATTGCGCAGCCAGGCAATTACACGCAATCTTCCCCAACTGGAAAAAAGAATTATTGAACTTGAAAAAATCATCCGGGAAATGATGGTTAATAAATAATTCTTAACCGTTATCAACTATTATATGAAAAAAGCATCTAAACTATCAATTGATAAATGACCGGCATGGGTTTATTATTGAATGTTTTCTTTTGCAATAAAAAATACATGTTGACTAACCGCAACCTATTTATAACTGAATAACCTTAGCAGTCTTGAACTTCATATTTAAATATTTTTTTCTTGCAACCATTGTTCTCATTTATTCTGTAAGGTTAAATGCACAGGTTACATTAACGGGTAAGATCATTGATGCACATACCAAGGAAGCGGTTCCCTATGCATCTGTGTATTTAAAAACTTCGGGAGTTGGTGCAACAACCGATAGTGCCGGTAATTTTACAATTCATATAAACAATTTACAGAGCGATAGTTTATTGATCACTTATGTTGGATACGAATTATTCAAATTTCATGTAACAGATAAAAATGATAACCTTCCCCTCGATATACAATTACAACGTGGCGCATTGAGCGGTGGCGTAGTGGTAAAAGCAAAATTTAATAAGGGTTTATTTTTATGGCGAAAGATAATGAGCAAAAAAAAGTTATACAATCGTTATAACCTGCCAAACTTTGGATACGAAGCATACAATAAACTTGAAGTTGATATTAAAAATTTTAAAGTAAAAAGAATAAAAAGAAATCCACTGTTAAAGCCATTTACTTTTGTTTTAGATAATATCGACAGCACTTCTGAAAAAGATCCGTTTTTACCAGCTTATCTTTTGGAAAGTATCAGTGATTATGGTTACCAGAAAAGTCCAAAAAAATTCTATGAAAATATACGGGCCAGTAATACCAAAGGTTTTAAGAACGAAAGCATTTCGAAGTTAACAGGTGTAATGGATCAGAACGTGAACATCTATTCCAATTATGTGAATGTAATGGATAAAGATTTTATCAGTCCGTTCAACGACAATGCAGACGACTATTATAATTTTTCTGTGCCGGATACTCAAATGCTGGCCGGCAAAAAGATCTATCATTTTGTATTCAGGCCAAAACGACCGGGCCAAAACACTTTCGAAGGCGATGCATGGGTCTTTTTCCAATCGTACCAGATCCAGAGAGTTTCCCTTTACCTCGGTAAAGATGCCAATATCAATTATATCGACAGGATCAGCGTATTCCAGGAATTCATTCCTATCAACGATACCGTGTATTTTTTGAGCCGTGACAAATTTTTTGCAGACTTCAGGGTGCTGGGTAAGCAATCGCTCACACTCATCGGAAGGAAAACAACTTCTTATAAGAATATTACCATCAACAGCGATTCTATTGCTAATTTTTTCAAAGACCAGAAAGTGGAAGAAATAGTAAAAACGAATGCTGGACTCACCAACGTAACTGACTCTGCATGGCAGGGATTGCGGCACGACAGTTTATCGGCAAATGAAAAAGCCATTTATGCAACCGTAGATAAATTGCTGAAAATGCCGAAGTTCAAAAAACTGGAAAGGAACATCAAATTCCTGGCTACGGGATACAGGAATATCGGTAACCTCGAGATTGGCCCATGGTTCAATTGGGTGAGTGGTAATGAATGGGAAGGAACACGTTTTAGATTTGATCTTGGAACCAATACAGGCTTTAATAAAAAGATATACCTGCACGGTTATCTTGCATACGGCACTACAGATAAAAAGTTCAAAGGACTTGTTGAAGCTTTCTGGATATTTAAAAGAGATCCTTATTTCCGTATTCATGGCGCTTACAGCAATGATGTAGACAATGGCATCAGCCAGGTTGGTGAAGTAAGCCAGGATAATGTTTTTTCTCTTGCTATCAGGAAGCCAAATGTGAACAGGAAATTCATACAAAAGCAGGATATACGTTTCGAAGTATTTAAGCAATGGGGACAAGGAGGTTTTTCAACAGAATTATTTTTAGCTCACAGGCAGTATACACCACTTAAAAACCTTCCGCTTAAATCTAATTTTCCCGTAGAAAAAGGTTCTCCATTAACAAGCTTTGAAGTTGCACTTAAAATACGCTGGGCTTATCTTGAAAAATTCTTCGATGGTGATTATTTCCGTTATTCTCTCGGAACAAAATACCCGATCATAGAATTGATGGCAACAGAAGGTATCCGGGGTATTGCAAAAAGTGCATATAATTATACCAAAGTTTCTCTTTCTGTAAGAGATAAAATGAAAATATCCCCTTATGGATCTTTTACATATAAGGTCTATGCAGGAAAAGTATTCGGCACGTTGCCCTTCACATTTTTAGAGAATCATCCTGGCAATGACATTTATTACTACAACTCAAATGTGTACAATCTCATGAGCCGCTTTGAATACTTAAGTGATCAATATGCTGGTGTGAATGTGGAGCATAATATCGGGTCGGGGTTATTTCGTTTTATACCGATCACACGCAAGCTTAAATGGCGGCAGTTTTGGAATGCAAAATCGCTTTGGGGATCTTTAAGCGATAATAACAGGACGCTTAATAATTCAAAAGACAGTTTTAAAATTCTGAATAATAATACCTACCTCGAGGTGGGTACCGGCATCGATAATATCTTCAAGATCCTTCGACTTGATTTTGTTTGGCGGTTATCACCTGCTCCGTCGGGTGCACCAAGAGCGTCCCGCTTTGGAATTTTTGGGAGCTTCCAGTTCCAGTTCTAGCCATATGGCTTATATTCAGTATTTATATATGTTATAAGAAAAAATTTCAAATATCTTTGCGCAAATCGAACATATTATCGAATGGATAAGAATTTCAACCCGGATAAGCAACATACGCTCAAGGCTGATATAAATATTTCTGGCACCGGTCTTCACACAGGTATTAACGTGGATATGACTTTGAAACCGGCAAATGCAGGTTTTGGTTTCCAGTTTCAAAGGATTGATTTACCGGGTCTTCCCACTATAAAAGCAGATTGTGACCTGGTAACTGATACTTCCCGCGGCACCACGCTTGAACAAAATGAAGTGAAAATAAGCACCGTAGAACATGTACTTGCCGCATTGGTAGGAATGGGTGTTGATAATTGCCTGATCCAGTTAAACGGCCCTGAAATTCCCATTATTGATGGCAGCAGCGGACCTTTTGTGGACATAATAGAGGAGACAGGAGTGATAGAACAGGACGCTGCCAAGGATTGGTATATGATCGATACAAATCTTTCTTTTTACGATGATAAAAAGAGAGCAGAACTGACCGTATTGCCCGCAACAAATTATGAAATCACCACCCTTATCGATTTTAACAGCCCGGTGTTGGGAACACAGCATGCGAGTTTAAAAAACATGAGCGAGTTTAAAACCGAAATTGCACCCTGCCGCACTTTTTGTTTTTTACACGAATTGGAAATGCTGATCGATAATAACCTGATCAAGGGGGGCGATATCAATAATGCAATCGTTGTTGTTGACAAACCTGTTACTGACGAAGAAATGACCAGGCTTGCAAAAGCTTTTGGTCGTAATAAAATAGAAGTAAAATCAGAGGGCTATCTCAATAACCTGGAACTGCGGTTTTCAAATGAGCCTGCCAGGCATAAACTGTTAGATATCGTTGGCGACCTTGCGCTTATTGGTTACCCGATCAAGGGACATATCATTGCAAACAGGCCTGGTCACAGCAGCAATGTTGAGCTTGCAAAAAAACTAAAGCAGTACATCAAAAAGAACAAGCACACAAAGGGTATCCCGATTTATGACCCTAATAAGCCGCCTGTTTATGATCTGAGTTATATTGAAAAAACCTTACCACATCGTTATCCTTTTCTGCTGGTAGATAAAATAATCGAATTGAATGATAAGATCATCGTTGGGATAAAGAACGTTACCTTCAACGAGTTTTTCTTCCAGGGACATTTTCCGGGTAACCCGGTGATGCCGGGAGTATTACAGGTAGAAGCGCTTGCACAAACAGGAGGTATTCTTTGTATCAATGCAATGCCCAAGGGAAAATATGACACTTATTTTATCAAAATTGATAATTGCAAATTCAAGCAAAAGGTTGTGCCGGGCGATACCATGATCTTAAAAATGGAATTGATTGAACCGATCCGGAGAGGCATTTGTACCATGAGAGGAAGTGTATATGTAGGAAACAAGCTGTGTACTGAGGGAGATTTTACTGCACAACTGGTAAAAAACGATTAATGAACGTGAAAATGATTCTGATTAATTAATAAACTTACTTGATAGCAATACATTGAACAAAAGTTATAAGAGTTTAATACATTATCAAATTAACAAATTACCAAATTAACTGATGATTCATCCGCACACATACATTCATCCAAATGCCAAGCTGGCGAATAATGTAAAAGTTGATCCCTTCAGTGTAATACATCAGAATGTAGAAATTGGCAAGGGAACCTGGATCGGTAGCAATGTTACGATCATGGAGGGAGCCCGTATCGGCAATAACTGCCGCATTTTTCCCGGCGCTGTAATTGCCGGTATTCCACAGGATTTAAAATACGAAGGAGAAAATACAACCGTTGAGATCGGTCATAATACAACTGTGCGTGAATTTGTAACGATTAACCGTGGCAGTAAGGACAAGTGGACAACCAAGGTGGGAGACAATTGCCTGATCATGGCTTACAGTCATATTGCACATGATTGCGAGATTGGCAATAACTGCATCATGAGTAACAATACCCAGATTGCTGGTCACGTTAACGTGGGGGAATTTGCAATTCTGGGTGGTATGTGCGCCGTTCACCAGTTTGTACAGATCGGGCAGCATGCATTTGTTGCAGGTGGTTCTTTAATTGGCAAAGATGTTCCTCCTTATATAAAAGCTGGTCGTTCACCTTTAAGTTATGCCGGCGTAAATTCTGTAGGCCTGAAGCGCAGGGGATTTTCATTGGACAGGATCAATAAAATACTTGACATCTATCGCATCATTTATAATAAAAACCTAAACACTTCCCAGGCGCTTAATTATATTGAAGAAGAATTACCCGCCACTGATGAAAGAGATGAGATTGTAACTTTCATTCGTGAAAGTGGGCGTGGAATTATTAAACGCTTTACCAAGGGAAGCATGGATGATGAATAGGTATTTCACGCAAAGATCGCAAAGTAGCAAGGCTCGCTAACAAATAATATATCATTAATAGTAAACAAACTTTGCGTCATTGCTCCATTGCGAACCTTGCCGATAATGCTTTACAACATTGCAGATCACTCTCACCAATACCGGCAAACGTTACAACAGGGAATGGATATTCCGTCATTTGGATTTTACTTTTTCGCAATCTAAAACATATGCTATTACCGGTCCAAACGGATCTGGAAAATCAACACTGTTACAGGTGATTGCAGGTGCCGTGATGCAGACTGAGGGAAAAGTTGATTATGTTGATACAGTTAATGGGGGAAAGCCAATAACCGGTATTGATGCCCATAAACATCTTTCCTTTTCAGCGCCCTATATGGAACTCGTTGAAGAAATGACCGCCATTGAATTACTGAACTTCCATGCTACTTTTAAAACACTGATAAAGCCAATTCAGCAAATACTTGAAGAAGTAACGCTTGAAAAAGCAGCGCATAAGCAGATACGGTATTTCAGCAGCGGTATGAAGCAAAGACTTAAACTGGCGCAGGCATTTTTTTCCAATACTTCCGTTTTATTATTGGATGAACCATTAACTAATTTAGATGAAGACGGTATCGCAATGTATCATCGCCTTATAAATGATCATGCCAAAGGAAAGTTGATAATTGTGAGCAGCAATGATAAACAGGAATATGATTTTTGTGAAACTGTATTGGCTATAAAAGATTTCAAATAAATATCGCTGTCTGAAACTAATAATTAGTTGTAGTATCAAGACCTGTTAACCCACCCGGTAATTTCCAATCACGCAATGACCTGCTTATCGCACCTGCCACGTCATTTGCCTTCAATTCAAGGTCCAGTTCTTTGTCTTCTATATTCCTGAAATTATTTCGTCGCAGATCATCCAGTATATTTTTAAAATACAGCAATGCTGTGTCCAGTTCAGCTGATTCAACCGGGGCCAGTTCCACCCAGTAAAGCTGGTAAAAACGATTGTATGAATCAGTATACTTTTGTGTGCTGTTCTCGGCTGTATTATTTGCCAGGTAACCAACTACCGACATTGTTTCTGAATAAACCTTTTGCTGGTTTTCTTTAAACTTAGACAATACCTGCATATTCATTTGATAACTTCTTGACGCCGCTTCTCTTTTTGATTGCTCAATTTCTTTTTCTTTATTTATTCTCTGGCCTTTATTAAACTGGTAAATGCCAATAGCCACTGTAGTGAGTGTAAGTATGGGCGTAAGGAATTTAAGGAGGTAGTCTAATTTTTTTTCTGTATCCATGTAAAGAATTTAACCTGTATTTTTAAATTGATTATAGCGGTAAGGCTAATCATCCATGCATTTTGTCAGTATCCTATTCATATTTTCATTACTAAACTCTCCTGAAGTCATGATCCTGTCAGCACTGATGTTTTCTTTTTCAACAAGGTATCTTTTTATCGCATCAAGTCTTTTTTGGCTCACTGCCTGGCCAACCTTACTTGTTTCGGCATAAGCGTGAATAATTATTTCACATGAAGGATTTTCTTTTAGTCTTGATGCCGTAGTGCTCAATGATGCTTTTGCAGTTGAATCGAGCGTTACCAACGTACTGGTTTTGTAAAAAATATCCGGGTAATTACAGGGACATTTGACTGAATTTGCAGGATTAGGCGAATTAAAATTGCATTCACTCCTGATATCAATTGTATTTACCTTATTTGCATCCTGCTTATTGGTAAACACCAACCTGTCCGACGCTATACGCTTGTCCGCAAAAAATTGTTTAATGGCGTCCATCCTTCTTTGTGAAGTTATTTGAGATAACCTGCCTGTATCAGAATAAGTAAATACCGTAACGTTACAATCCTTCCTTTTCCTCATTTCCCCGGCTATAGTTTGCAGAACAGATTTTGCATCCATGCTAAGATAAATGGCATTGCCACGCATTAATAAAGTGGGGCAACCCCAGGGGCATTCTTTCGGTTCGGGATCAGTTTGTGCAAATAAAAGTGCAGGCAATAATAGCGTGAAAAAAGCCACGATCAATTTTCTCATAACAGTTATTTATGGTTCAACAATCATCTCCTGCTGGCTATCAGCAGGTTCAGGTCGGTGTATTTCAGGTCAAACCGTTCACTGAGGTGTATATTCGTAAGGCTTCCTTTAAAAAGATAGATTCCGCTGCGTATATTTATTTTGTACCAGATAACATTGTCTATTCCTCCATCTTCAGCAGTTTCGAGCAACAATGCTGTTAATACATTGCTGATTGCCTGGGAGGCTGTTCTTGCAAAACCGCTCGGTATATTGGGAACACAATAATGGATAACATCATATTTTTTAAAAACAGGTTTTTCATGGGTGGTTACCATACTTGTTTCGAAGCATCCGCCATGATCAATACTAACGTCAACGATCACACTTCCCGGCCGCATCTGGCTTACCATTTCTTCGCTGACTACAATGGGGGTTCTGCCCGATGCGCCACTCAATGCTCCAATAGCAACATCACAGGTCTTTAATTGCTTTCCTAATATTTTAGGTTCTATAACAGAGGTCCATAACCTGCCGCCGATATTATTCTGTAAACGTTTAAGCCGGTAAATACTATTGTCAAATATTTTTACGCTTGCACCCATGGCCAACGCAGTTCTTGCAGCATATTCTCCTACGATACCAGCACCGATGATGATTACTTTTGTAGGCGGGATACCGCTTATTCCTCCTACCAATACTCCTTTTCCATTATTAGCATTACTCAGGTATTGACCCGCTACCAGCATTACCGCACTTCCTGCAATTTCACTCATGCTTCTGACTATGGGATTGTGCCCGCTCCCATCTTTCAGGTTTTCAAAACTCAATGCGGTAATTCTCTTTGCCATCATTTTTTCAAGGATTTCCCTTTTCATAACGGCAAGGTGTATGGGAGATATAATGTAGGTGTTGGGCTGCATGTGTTCACAATCTTCATCACTCACAGGGCCGCTTTTTACAATAACATTGCATTTAAAGATTTCTTTCTTATCATGAACGATCCTGGCACCTGCATCACTATAATCCTTATCACTGTAATTTGCACCTAAGCCCGCATTGCTTTCAATATTTACCGAATGACCGTTTGCTACAATTACTCCCACCGCTTCGGGGGTTAATGCGATCCTGTTTTCATTAAAGGATGTTTCTTTCGGTATCCCGATATTCATTTCCTCCCCCTTGGGTTTCACATCGAGGGTTTCTTCCAGTGTTTCATATGAGAAAGAAGGAGATACAAAAGGTCTTGAAGTTGCCATATTAAAAAATTAACAGGATGCCGTCAAATACAGAATCCTTAATATACTACAAATTACAAATTTATTTGGAGCTTACGTGTATCCTGGTTAACAGAAGTTAAATAACAATGTATGGTATCTTCCGGGAAAATAGCTTCAGCTTTTTCGGGCCATTCCACCAAACATAAATTGCCTGAATAAAGCGCATCTTCTACTCCCGCAGCTATTGCTTCTTCTACATCTTTTAAGCGATAAAGATCCATATGATAGATAGTTTTCCGACTTTTTGAAACATATTCGTTAATGATAGAGAATGTTGGACTACTGACTGTATTTTCTACGTCCAGAAATTTGCAAACAGCGTGGATGAAAGTAGTTTTCCCGGCTCCCATTTCTCCATGAAATGCAATTACTTTTTTGTTGCCGATAGCAGGTAAAAAAGCCTCTACCCCTTCTGCAATATTATTTAACCTGAATTCCACAACCATGCTGCAAATATAAATTTCATAATTAGTAAATAGCTGATCAAAGCATTAGATAATTTTACATGATGGAAAAAGTAGATTGGAAAATAGAAGGAATGACCTGCAGCAATTGCGCACTTACGATCAGTAAATTTTTGCAAAAAGAAGGAATGGAAGATGTAAAAGTTAATCCGCTTGACGGCGCAGTTAGTTTTACAAAAAAAGAAGATACAGTAATTACCAGGTTAAAAAAAGGTATTGATTCATTAGGATATAAAGTAATCGATGAAAAAACACTTCCCGGCGAAAACACTTCATTCTTATCAAACAATAAACAACGTTTCCTTTTTACATTGCCTTTTACCCTTGTGCTTATGATGCACATGCTGCATAGTTGGTATCCCATACACTGGCTGATGAATCCATGGATACAATTGGCGCTCTGTATTCCTGTATTTTTAACCGGTATGTGGTTTTTTGGCAGAAGTGCGTTGAAGAGTCTTCAAAACAGGATGCCCAATATGAATGTATTAATTGCATTGGGGGCATTGGCGTCATTCATTTATAGTCTTACCGGGGCCATTTTAAATCTTGGAAGCGAATATCTTTTTTTTGAAACAACAGCCTCTATCATTACGCTTGTTTTTTTTGGAAATTATCTGGAAGAAGCTTCTGTGCAATCTACACAGCGGGCAATAAAATCATTGGCAAAGTCGCAAAAATTAATGGCCAATATGATTGCTTTCGATGATCAGCGACAGGAGCATATTTTTCCTGTTGAAAATACCATGCTTAAAATCGGGGACCTTATTCTCATAAAAAACGGGGAACAGGTTCCTATCGATTGCAAAATTTTATCAGGAGATTGTTTAGTGAATGAAGCGATCATTACCGGTGAAAGTTCACCTCTCTTTAAAGAAAAAAAAGAGACGCTTATCGGTGGTAGCGTATTGGAAAATGGAATAGTAAAAGCTATGGTAACCGCTACTGCTGCAAATACAGTGCTTTCAGGCATACTTCAAATGGTTCAGCACGCCCAGTCAGAAAAACCGCCGGTACAAAAACTTGCAGATAAGATAAGTGCCTTATTTGTACCGCTTATAATAGGAATTGCGCTTATAACTTTTATTGTCAATTTCAGTTTCTTCGATATATCGGGTGGACCTTCGCTGATGCGGGCAATTGCAGTGCTGGTGATCGCCTGCCCCTGTGCTATGGGAATTGCTACTCCTGCGGCTATCGCGGTAGGACTTGGCCGTGCAGCAAAAAAAGGGATTCTTTTTCGCAATGCTGCGGGTCTTGAATCATTTAAAACGATCCGACAGGTCGTTTTTGATAAAACAGGAACGCTTACTACAGGTTTATTTGTTATAGCTGCTTATAAAGCTTTTATTAAAGAAGATCAATTTAAGGAGCTTGCATTTTCAATGCATAAATTTTCTAATCATCCGTTGGCAAAAGCAGTTACGAAGGAATGGAAAACCAATCATCATAAAAAATGGAAGTCGATCAAAGAGATTAAAGGGATTGGTATAATTGCCGAAGATGCAGATGGTGATATATATGAATCGGGTTCTTATAAAATACTTCCGGATGATCTAACCAGGGAGAAACACAATATCTATATTTTAAAAAATAAAGAGATGATTGGCTGGATTGATGCAAAAGACGAAATAAGAAAAGAAGCTGCTTTTGTGATAAAATGGTTTCATGATCAAAACATACAAACCATCCTGCTTAGTGGCGATACGAAAGAAAAATGCGAACTGGTAGCAAAAGAACTTGGTATAGATAAAGTTTTTGCAGAACAGTCTCCTCAACAAAAACTTGATAAAGTTTCAGCATTGGCCAATCTTCTCCCAACCGCAATGGTCGGGGATGGTATCAACGATGCCCCGGCCTTAGCAAAAGCTACATTGGGTATATCTTTAAGTGAGGCAACACAGATAGCTATACAAAGTGCTGATGTGATCCTCGTGAATCATGGCTTAAAGAATTTACCGGAAGCGCTGGGGTTAGGACGTCATACTTATCTAACCATCAAACAAAATCTTTTCTGGGCTTTTTTATACAACATAATAGCGATCCCTGTTGCAGCTGCCGGGTTAATTACTCCTACATTCAGTGCCCTTGCAATGGGATTTAGTGATGTGGTGCTTGCTTTAAATTCCCTGAGACTTTTTGTAAAAAAGGTTTTATAACTTCATTGCATTAACGAGAGACGAGAAACGAAGTAAGATTGGAAGATCAACATTCTATATTAAAAAAATACTGGGGTCATGATTCTTTTCGTCCGCTGCAGGAAGAAATAATCCAGGCTGTGATCGCAAAAAAAGATGTGTTGGCATTATTACCTACGGGTGGTGGAAAATCAGTTTGCTTCCAGGTACCTGCGATGATGATGGATGGAATTTGTCTTGTAATAAGTCCATTGATTGCATTGATGAAGGACCAGGTAGAAAATCTTAAAAGAAAGGGAATCCCTGCACTTGCGATTTATTCAGGAATGCATTTTTTGGAGGTAAGGAAAACTTTGCAGAATGCGGCATTTGGAAATTATAAATTTCTGTATGTTTCACCTGAACGATTGGAAACAAATCTCTTTCTCGAATTTTTGCCGGCGATCAAACCATGCCTGATAGCTATTGATGAAGCGCATTGTATTTCACAATGGGGATACGATTTCAGGCCACCCTATCTTCGTATTGCAAAGCTGCGGGAAGAAGTTCCTGCTATTCCTGTGATTGCTCTAACGGCCTCGGCTACACTTCCAGTTCAAAACGACATTTGTGAGAAATTAAATTTCAGGCAGGAACAGGTCCGTTTCCAGCAATCCTTTGCAAGGCCTAATCTTTCGTATAGTGTTTTTGAACCCATATCCAAGCAGACAAAGTTATTGGAGATATTAAAAAATGTTCCTGGTACAGCTATTGTTTATTGCAAAAGCAGGAAACAAACACAACAGGTAGCTGACTTATTGAAGTTAAATAATATCAGGTCGGAATATTACCATGCAGGTTTAAACAATGATCAACGAACAGTTCGCCAGGAAAACTGGATCAATAACAAAACAAGGGTGATCGTTGCAACAAATGCATTTGGGATGGGTATTGATAAACCCGATGTAAGAATAGTGGTGCATTATGATGTTCCTGAAAACCTGGAAAACTATTACCAGGAAGCAGGCAGGGCGGGTAGGGATGGGAAACGTGCTTATGCTGTACTCTTACGCAATGCAAAAGAAACAGATGAGTTATACGCACTTACAGATCTGCGTTACCCCGAAGAAACAGAAATCAAAAAAATATATACTGACCTGATGAATTACCTCCAGGTTCCCGCAGGTATTGGTGAAGGACAATCATTTGATTTTGAGATTGCTTCCTTTACAGAAAGCTTCAGGTTAAATATTTTAAAAGCCAGCTACGGATTGCAGGCTTTATCCCAGGAAGGATTACTGAGTTATTCAGAAGTTTTTTTTAAACCATCCACGCTTGTATTTACTGCATCCAAAAATGATTTAAATGAATTTGAGCAACAACATCCGGATTTGGATCCATTGATAAAAGGTTTATTACGTAGTTATGAAGGAATTTTCGATTATCCGTCTGTTATCTATGAATCAATGCTTGCGAAATTCCTGGGCGTTTCAACAGAGCAGATCAAAGTACAATTGACAAAACTGCATCAATATCAAATTGTGCAGTATGAAGCTCAAAATGATCATCCACAAATCATCTTACTAAAAAACAGGATGTATGCGGATGATTTTAAAATTGATATTGCAGCACACCTGCTGCGCAAAAAAAATTATAAGGTTAGGATGGATGCGCTGGTAAATTATGTTATTGATACAAAAAGTTGCCGCAGTGTTTTAATTGGAAATTATTTCAACGATCAAAATATCGGGGCTTGTGGTATCTGCGATAATTGTATCAATAGCAAGGCGAATGTGATTACAGATGAAGAATTTAAAATAATATCAGGAAAGATATTAATGCTTTTAAAAGACGGACCCTTAAAAACCGCGGACATTGAAAAAAAATGCAGTTCACATACAAAACAGCGTATATGGAAGGTATTGAATTTTCTAAGGGCTGAAAATATGCTGATAACTGATTCTAATGGAAATATAATCTCAAACTGAATAGTGGTGAAAAAGCCGTCCGATTTGGAAACATATAGACATAAAAAAGGGACCAAGATAGAAATCTAGTCCCGCTTTAAAATCCAATATCCTATGAAAAACCGAAACGAAGATAATGTGGAATTTACCATTCTCCAAGTCTTTTGCTAATTATTTTAAAAAAAAACTTCAAATGTGTAACTATCACACATTCTTGCATATGTATGATTATCAATTAAATACATCATATTTAAAATGGCATTTTTTTACGAAATCCCGGAGAATGTAATTAGGAATTTTATTGGTCAAAACCAGCTTTTAGACTTGCTTTTTGTATTCCTTCCCCCAAGTCCAAGGGCTCCCAATAGACCCCTTACTATGCCATTACCTGCTGTTCTGAGCATACTTTTTACAACAGTATTGTTGGCCACTTTTTCGAATGTGGAAGGTGTTTCCTTAGAAGCTTTTGCAGAAACTTTTTTTTCAGCCGCCGCAGTTTTTTCGGTGGCTTCCTCCAGTTTAGCTGTCAGCATTTCGTAAGCGCTATCACTGTCAATTGTCTCATTATACTTGGCAACCAGTTTTGATCTGGCATTGAGATCATCTATTTCTGCTTCAGTAAGTACATCCATACGGCTTCGCGGAGCACAAAGCATCGTATGAGCAAGCGGGGTCGGGATTCCCTTCTCATTCAAAAGTGTTACAAGCGCTTCGCCAATGCCTAACTGGGTGATCAGGTCTTCTGTTTTGTAAAATGTTGTTTCGGGATAATTTTCTGCGGTCTGCCGGATCACTTTTCGGTCTGCGGCGGTAAAAGCCCTTAACGCATGCTGCACCTTCAATCCCAATTGTCCAAGTACACTTGCGGGAACATCCATTGGGTTTTGCGTACAAAAGAAAATACCAATTCCCTTTGAGCGTATGAGCTTGATGATTGTTTCAATTTGCTGAACAAGTTCAGAACTTGCTTCCTGGAATATAAGGTGTGCTTCGTCGATGAACATGATCAGCTTTGGTTTATCGAGGTCACCTTCTTCCGGGGATGTTGCATATAATTCTGCCAGCATCTGTAACATGAAAGATGAAAATAATTTGGGTTTATCCTGCAGGTCGGCAACTCTTAAAATATTTATCATGCCCCGGCCGTCGTCGTTGATTCGCATCAGGTCCTCTACCTCAAAACTTTTCTCTCCAAAAAAAATGTCTGCACCCTGCTGCTGCAGTTCAATCACCTTCCTTAAAATCGTTCCGGTGGAAGTAGTAGATATTTTACCATATAATTTTTCCACTTCGGCCTTTCCCTCATCGCCAATGTACTGAAGAACTTTAATAAAATCTTTCAGATCCAGTAACGGCATTTTATTATCATCACAGTATTTAAATATCAATGCCACTACCCCGCCCTGGGTATCGTTCAATCCTAAAATTTTACTTAGCAGCACCGGTCCGAATTCACTAACGGTTGCCCTTAGGTGAATACCATTCTTCCCGGTAAGCGACATTAATTCTGCCGGGAAAATACCTGGTTTATAAGCAAGATTCAATTTTTGATACCTGTCAACTATCTTATCATTTGAACTGCCCGGAGCGGCGATCCCACTCAGGTCTCCTTTAATATCCAGCAATAAGACCGGTACACTTGCATCACTGAGAAATTCACTGATCATTTGCAGGGTCTTTGTTTTTCCTGTGCCCGTGGCTCCCGCAATCAGGCCATGCCGGTTCATTGTTTTCAGGGGGAGAAATATACCCGCTTCCGGTACCACCTCCCCATCAAGAACACCTGCTCCTATCTGAACCGATTCTCCCTTAAAGCTATACCCTGTTTTAATTGCTTCAATAAAAACTTTCTTATCTGCCATTGTAATAAAATTAAGGGTGAAAGGTACAATCCCGGATTGACATTTGGAATGATTCGAAAGCGCTGGTTGTTCAGGAACGCCGAAAAATCAGCTCAACTTATTAAATATTTTAAACCTGTTGAACTAATTGAACTTCTTTTCCTTTAACAAAAAATTAGGCACTATATTAGCTTAATCAAAAATGATTTAATTTTATTTGTAATTAAACAAATGTAATAACAATGGAAGCAGCAAAACCAAAAATTCTATTGTGCGAAGACGATACGAACCTTGGCATGGTATTGAAAAATTATCTTGAACTGAACGATTATGAAGTAATCCTGGAAAGAGATGGCCGTCTTGGACTTGCTGCTTTTCAGCGTGAAAAATTTGATATATGCCTGTTGGATGTGATGATGCCAAACATGGATGGATTTACACTTGCAGAAGAGATAAGGGATATCAACCCGGACGTTCCGTTATTTTTCCTCAGTGCAAAAACAATGAAGGATGATATTATCCAGGGATATAAACTTGGAGCGGATGATTATATTACCAAGCCATTTGACAGCGAAGTATTATTGCACAAGATCAAAGCGATCTTAAAACGCAATGAAGAAATGCACAGAGAGGAAGTAAACGCAGAGTTCGATCTTGGAAAATACCACTTCAATCCACGCTTGCGTGAATTGATCATTAACGGTAAGATACAAACGCTTTCACCGAAAGAGAATGAACTGCTGAAAATGCTTAGCGAGTATAAAAATGATCTTTTACCAAGAGAAGCAGCGCTGAAAAAAATCTGGGGCAGTGATACTTATTTTAATGGCCGCAGCATGGATGTATATATTGCCAAATTGCGTAAATACCTGAAAGAAGATCCAAAACTTGAGATCGTGAATATCCATGGTAATGGATTCAGGCTCGTGGTTTCAGAATAAAAGGTTAGAATTTAGAGTCGTGAGTTTAGAGTTAAATTATATAACTCTAAACTCACGACTTTTAACTTTTAACTCTCCACTCTTAACGCTCTAAGTTCCGCCGAATAAATTATTCTGTCCATTTCCAAACGGGATATTTTTTCCGAGATGTTTATAAGCCTTCTCCGTAACCTCCCGCCCCCTGGGCGTACGTACAATAAATCCTTCTTTAATCAGGAAAGGTTCATACACTTCTTCCAATGTACCTGTTTCTTCTCCAACAGCAGTAGCGATAGTAGTAATACCCACCGGGCCACCTTTAAATTTATCAATGATGGTACTTAAAATACGGTTATCCATTTCGTCCAATCCATGCTGATCTACGTTTAATGCCTTTAATGCATGCTCTGTAATATTCATATCGATAACACCATTACCAATTACCTGGGCAAAATCCCGTACTCTTCGTAAAAGGCTATTTGCAATTCTTGGTGTTCCCCTGCTGCGACGGGAAATTTCATCTGCAGCATCACTGGTAATTTTTGTATTCAGGATCTTTGAGCTCCTGAGTAAAATATTCTTTAAAGTCACTGCATCATAATATTCCAACCGTGCTTTAATGCCGAAACGTGATAATAAAGGAGCTGTAAGTAAACCACTTCGTGTTGTTGCGCCAATCAGCGTAAACGGATTTAAAGTGAGTTGCACACTCCTTGCATTTGGACCACTATCGATCATAATGTCGATACGATAATCTTCCATTGCTGCATAAAGATATTCTTCAACAACATTGCTGAGACGATGAATTTCATCGATGAACAATACATCATTAGGTTCAAGGTTTGTGAGAAGGCCGGCAAGATCTCCTGGCTTTTCAATAACCGGCCCCGAAGTTTCTTTGATATTCACACCCATTTCATTTGCAACAATTCTCGAAAGCGTTGTTTTACCAAGTCCCGGCGGACCATGAAATAAAATATGATCCAATGCTTCGCCTCTTAATTTGGATGCTTTTATAAAAATGCTGATATTTTCAATAATCTGCGCCTGCCCGCTGAATTCATTGATTAGTCCCGGCCTGATATTATTTTCAAACTCCCGGTCTGCCGGCTGCAAAAAGTCTTTGTTTGTATTTAAATTGGGATTGCCCATCTATTCGTTTTTTTCTACTTTGTAAAGCTAACTATTAAGTTGATAAAGTTGATATTCCCTTATTTCAAAAGAAATGAGTTGATATATAAACAGCAGGGATAATTGCACCGTCGCTCATTTTCTCCTGCATTCCTTTTTTACCAGGAATACCCGAAATCATGCATTAAGCTATTAAAAAAATAATATCTTTAAATTAACATCCGAAGCCTTTTACAACAGCATTTCGCCATTAGTCAAATCAATCGTAAATTAACCTTTTAAGCAGCCTAGTTTTGCCCAGATATGTTTAGCAAAGTATCAAGATATTGGTGGTTCCAGATAATAGGGTGGTCAACAAATATAGCTATCAGTGTATTTTTTGTTACGACTTTTGGAAGTGCAAGCCCGGGAAAATACTTTTTAAGTTTAATACTTACCTGTGTTTTAGGCCTCGTTATTACACATATCATGCGGCTCAATATTTTTTCTTTAAAAGTATTGGAGAAGCCACTAAAAACACAGATCACTTATTTCATCTTTCTCACTATCATATTTGCAATATTACTGGGAGTCACCTCCGAATCTATCGATTATTTAATTGGTTACAATCCTGAAAGGTTGCGTAATTACAGTAAGGGCAAACGTCTTTTCCTCAGTAGTTTTAATGCACTCTGGCTGATTCTTGTCTGGAACCTGATATATTTTATTTACCATTATGTTGAAAGCAACCGCAGGCAGCAATTGGATACTTTAAGACTGGAATCTGTTGTAAAGGAACTGGAGCTTAAAACCATTAAATCGCATATCAATCCTCATTTTATTTTCAATGCACTTAACAGCATACGGGCATTGGTAGACGAAAACCCGCAACGTGCAAGAACAGCTATTACTGAATTAAGCAATATTCTCCGGAGCAGTATGCAGGCAGAAAAAATGGAAACAGTGCCCTTACAACAGGAACTTGATATTGTGAAGGATTATCTCGCTCTGGAACACATGCGCTTTGAAGAAAGATTAAAAATTGAATTGAAGATTGATGACAATACACTGAATCAGCCCGTTCCCCCTATGATGTTGCAGACGCTTGTTGAAAATGCCATCAAACACGGCATCAGCAAACAGATCAATGGCGGGCTTATCCGTATCATTTCTGATTTTAAAAATGATCATCATGAACTGGTTGTTCAAAATTCAGGAAGGCTGAACGGTAGTAAAGGAGTAAATGATAAAGGATTTGGAATTAAAAGCACACAGGACAGGCTGAATATTTTGTACCAGGGGAAAGCCAATTTTGAAATTCATGATATGGATGGTGGAATGGTGGAATCAAAGATCATAATGCCATTGTCGGGTACTTTTATTAACGCTATTTAGAAACATACTAAAAATTTGAACGATGCACAAAGCGCTTATTATTGATGACGAAAGGCTTGCGAGAAATGAACTCAAAAAATTATTACAGGATTTTCCCGAAGTAGAAGTGATTGGCGAAGCTGCCAATGCAAATGAGGGGATTGAAAAAATTGAAAGTCTTTCCCCGGATCTTATTTTCCTGGATATACAGATGCCTGGCAAAACAGGGTTTGATATGCTGGCAGAACTGGAAAGAGCACCACACGTGATCTTTACAACTGCTTATGATGAATTTGCCTTAAAAGCATTTGAAGTAAATGCACTCGACTACCTGATGAAACCTGTAGAACCAAAGCGTCTTGCTGATGCATTGCATAAATTACAGCAGGCAGAAGAAAAAGAAATGGCTGCAACAATTGCCGGTGTTCACCGCGGTATGTTAACCGAATCAGACCAGGTTTTTGTAAAGGATGGCGAAAGATGCTGGTTTGTAAAATTGTCTGAAGTTCGTTTATTCGAAAGCGTAGGCAACTATGCCAAAGTATATTTCTCTACTAACAAACCGTTGATATTAAAATCGCTGAATGCTTTGGAAGAAAGGCTGGATGAAAAAACATTTTTCCGTGCAAACAGGAAACATATTGTAAACCTGCGCATGATCGATAAAGTAGAACCTTATTTTAATGGTGGATTATTACTCGATCTTAAAGGTGGTGAGAAAATAGAAGTAAGCAGAAGACAGGCGGTGAAATTTAAAGAGATGATGAGTTTATAATGTTGAATAATAGTTGAAGGGTTGAAAGATTGTTTAAAGAACGGCTTATCCCGTTCTTTTTTATTTCCTGCCTTTCTCACGCAAAGATCGCAAAGTAGCCGAGCCCGCTAAGGGTCTTTACGGCTTTGCACCAATGCGAACATTGCGTGAAATAAAAAAAAGCCGGGAAAGGTATACTGTACAAGGGAGTGACACAACGATGTTGCCATGAAATACATATGCCGGCAACATAAACAATAAAACTTCGTAATTGGTAAAACGTGTTTAAGCTTTTACCGGAACGCTATGAATTGCATTCGCAATTTCTTTTATCAAAGAGGCATCTTTTTCAATCGCATTTCCTACAACGATCACATCAGCGCCTGCCTTGCAATTGAGGTATGCTTTTTCAGGATTGGTTATACCACCACCAACAATAAGGGGAATATCAATACAGCCTGCAACTTTTTCAATCATAGATTCTGAAATAGCTCGTTTGGCGCCGCTTCCTGCATCCATGTAGATGAGTTTCATGCCAAGCATTTCGCCGGCCATTGCCGTGCACATCGCAATTTCATTTTTATCAGAAGGAAGCGGACTTGCATTACTGATATAGGAAACCGTTGTTGGCGCACCGCCATCAATCACCATATAACCGGTTGACATAATTTCCAACCCACTTTGTTTTACAACTGGTGCAGATACCACATGCTGCCCAATAAGCAATTCCGGATTCCGGCCGCTTATCAGCGATAGGTATAATAAAGCATCTGCATATTTACTTACCTGCGATGGACTGCCGGGGAAAAGGATCACAGGTATATCGCAACTTTTTTTAATTAATTGCACACACTCATCCAGGTAATTGGAAATCACCAGGCTGCCTCCTACAAACAAATAATCCACTTTTGCGGCTGTAACCAGCGGGATCAATTGTTCCATATCACTATCATTCACCTTATCGGGATCCACCAAAACAGCAAAAGATTTTTTGTTTTGCCGTTTGCGTTCTTTAAGTGAATGATAAATTCCCTGCTTCATATCCTGGTTCGTTTCATGCAAAAATGTAAAATTTTTCGCTCTTACCGAAATATTAACCTTACTAAAGAGCTTATACGCTGCAATTTCCGTGGTTTTATCGGTAATTTTGAACAGATGACTGATATACTTACGGAAATAAAGTTCAAGACAGCCAGGAGTGGGGGAAAAGGAGGTCAAAATGTAAACAAAGTGGAAACAATGGTTGAAGGCTATTGGGATGTACATAATTCCCGCTTTTTTAGTGATAGGGAAAAAAGCAGGTTATCTGAAAAACTGGCAAACCGGATCAATACCGAAGGTTTTTTGCTGGTTAAAAGCCAATCGGAAAGAACGCAACTCGCCAATAAACAACTGGTGGTGGAAAAAATGAACCTGCTGGTTGAAAAAGCACTTATCATTCCCAAAAAAAGAAAACCTACAAAGCCAGGTAAAGAAGCGAAAGAAAAAAGACTGGGCAAGAAGAAAAAGACCGGCGAAATAAAACAATCAAGAAAAAAAGTTACAGCAAATGAATAATTCATTTTCTAAACTTAGTTCCTGCTACTATATTATTTTGATAATTGCATGCCTCGGTATCATGCCAATACTTTCTTTTAAAGATATACCGGCAAAAGCCGGCACACTTAAAATAACTTTCGTTAATACTGCGAATGGTAAATTGATTTCTTTGGGAGATTCAACTTATAAAAATCCCTTTGATGAGCAATATACCGTTACGAAATTGAAATATTATATCAGCAATGTATTAATTCCCGGCGCAAAACAATTACCGGAAAGTGATCCCTATCATTTGATAAATGCAATGGAGGAAAACAATAGTTTCGAATTATCGCTGCAGCCAGGTAACTATAAAAACATTTCATTTGTATTGGGTGTGGATAGCGCAAAAAATTGCAGTGGCGCACAAACAGGTGCACTGGATCCAATGAATGATATGTTCTGGACATGGAGTACTGGTTATGTAATGTTTAAACTGGAAGGCACTTCTGCCTCTTCAACATCTGACCTGAATCGCATTGAGCATCATATCGGGGGTTACCGCGGAGATTATAATGTGATTACAAAAATTGACTTAGATCTTCCATCATTACAGGTTAAGGAAAATGAGCAAACAGAGCTTTTTATAGAAACAAACCTTGATCATTACTGGAAGGGAGCATCTGAAATAAAGATAAGTGAGGTGTCGGTTTGTATGTCGCCGGGGAAACTTGCTAAAAAAATGTCGATGAATTTTGGAAGGATGTTTTCAGTGAAAGATGTAAAATAGAAACACGAATTTTTGGACACGAATTGCACGAATTAAGACAATTACACAAATTGTACTATTAAAAATTGAAGTTTAGGATTGTCATATCGTTTTTATTGTTTTTTGTTGCTGCTGTCTTTTTAATGAGTGCAACGAAAGATGATGGATATGGTGCGTATGCCCCGGTTCCGCTTACATTCAAGGTGCCCGCGGGGTGGCCGAAACCTCCAACTAATATTTATGCAAACAACAAACTCACTGAGCAGGGATTTCAGCTGGGAAAAAGATTGTTTTACGATGGACGATTAAGTAAAGATGGTTTTACAAGTTGTGCCAGTTGTCACCAGCAATTTGCATCATTTGCTACTTATGATCATGACCTGAGTCATGGGATCAATAATTCTTTTACAACCAGGAATGCTCCTGCATTGGTTAATCTTGCATGGATGAAAGAATATCATTGGGATGGAGGTATCAATCATATAGAAGTACAGCCTTTATCGCCAATAACTGCAAAAAATGAAATGGGTGAGAAACTGGATAGCATTATTTTCAAATTAAAAAAAGATACATCTTACTTACGAATGTTTAAAGCTGCTTTTGGCAGCCCGGTAATCAATAGTCAGCGTATATTAAAAGCGTTGGCACAGTTCACGGGGAATTTAGTAAGCTACAACAGTAAATATGATAAAGTGCAGCGTGGTGAGGCAAGTTTTAACAGGTACGAACTAAACGGCTACAATATTTTTAAAACCCATTGCGCCGGCTGCCATAAGGAACCGTTGTTCACCGATTATAGTTATAGAAACAACGGACTTACACTTAACAGGTTTAACGATATTGGCAGGGAAACGATTACAGGACTTGCAAAAGATTCATTGAAATTTAAAGTTCCAACACTTCGCAATGTGCAGGTAACATTTCCTTACATGCATGATGGGCGTCTCTTTAGCTTGTACAAAGTGGTGGAACATTACAGGACCGGCATTCAAACTGATCAGCCTACGCTTGACAGTTCATTAAAAAACAGGATCAACATCAGCACCAAAGAAAAAAATGATCTTGTTTTTTTTCTATATACATTAACGGATAGTAGTTTTATTAAAGATCCAAGATTTGGGCCTGAACCATATTTCTTAAATGATGTTGAAACAAGAAAAGAAGATCACGAAGAACCAAGACGGGGAAATTAACTCGTTTTATAAAGGAGGAACTTAATAAGTCGACAGTATCAATTTATTAAATAGGCGCAGGCTGATAGCTGAGTTCTACATCGTAAATTTGAAACCTAAAGAAAATTAGCGCTTGAGCGGAATAAAAAAATTAGCCGGACAAACTGTTTGGTATGGAGGGAGTACAATAGCTGCAAAGTTTATTAACTACCTGCTTACACCTTATCTCACTTACACACTTGCCAATACCAGTGATTATGGCAAGATGGGCATTATTTATTCGGCCATACCAATTTTCAATATCATTTTTACTTATGGTTTTGAAACCGCCTATTTTCGTTTTGCTTCAAAACCTGAATATAAGAATACGATTTACAGTACCGCTTCACTCTCATTATTTTTCTCTACAATCATACTTACCGTTTTACTCTGGTTCAATCAATCCATATTTGCTGATATTACGGGATTGAAGGCATTTCCTAAAATGATAGAGTATAGTATCATTGTTATTGCACTGGATGCGTTCTCTACCATTCCTTTTGCAAGATTAAGGGAACAGGGCAGGCCAAAGAAGTATGCCTTTGTAAGAGTATCGGGTATTTTAGTAAATATCTTTTTTACCTGGTTTTTTATCAGCTATTGTCCGCAACAGTTAAAAGCTGATCGTGACAGCTGGGTAAGTATTTTTTTTAATGCCAAAACCAATCCTATTGTTTATGTGGTATTGGCGAATGTAATACAATCAGCAGTTACACTTTTATTACTTACGAGGGAAATTCTCGAGGTCCGTTTTAAATTTGATACGAGGTTATGGAAGGAAATGATGGTATATGCGCTGCCAATGTTGATAGTAGGAATGGGTGGTATGGTGAACGAAACTTTCGACAGGTTAATGCTTCGCTGGTGGTTACCAGGAAAAGTAGAATTGAGAGAACAACAGATAGGTATCTATAATGCTTGTTATAAACTATCTATCCTGATCACTTTATTCATCCAGGCATTTAAAATGGGGGCTGAGCCCTTTTTCTTTAAACAGGCTGAAGCAGCAAATCCGCAAAGACTATATGCAAGGGTGATGAAGTTTTTTATCATTATCATCTCGGTAATGTTCCTGGTAGTGGTATTGTTTATGCCTGTATGGAAAAATTTTATTGGGCCGAAATACTGGGCGGGGCTTTCTGTAGTCCCAATTCTTTTACTTGCCAATATGTTCCTGGGTATTTATTACAACCTATCGGTATGGTATAAACTTTCACATAAAACTTTATCGGGGGCTTATATTACACTCATTGGCGCAGCAATCACGCTTTTCCTAAACTACCTGTTCATTCCTAAATACAGTTATGCTGCTTGTGCATGGACCACTTTCTTTTGTTATGGAACCATGATGGTGATTTCATATATATGGGGACAAAAAGAATACCCTATTCCATATGCCTGGAAAAAGCTGGTAGCCTATATGGTTATTGCAGTAACACTTTATTTTATTCACCTGGGGATTATCTCTTTAAATAATAGTGTTTACCTTAACCTTATTGCTGGTGCAGCTCTAATAAGTATGTATTGCTGGTTCATTGCAACCGTGGAAAGAAAGGAACTGCAAAAAATTCCTGGAATTGGAAAATACTTTATTACAAAAAAACTGGCTTAGCATTAAACCGCGGCGGTGCAAAGACGCTGAGGTTTCTAATTTCTTTGCGACTCTGCGGTTACAATCTTCTTACATATACTTCATCATCAACACATACAAAATCTTCTTCTCGGGCTCAGTTAATTCTCCGGTAATATCTGCCTGTAAAAAATGTCTTCTGAATGCCTGCACAACGGCACCCGGGTTTGAAACATCATAACCAATAATTCTAAATGCAAGAAGGGAATTAAAATTTTCGGGCAACAGGATATTAGTAGTGTCACCATACCATAACCCATAGCCGTTGTCGGCAAAACGTTTCCAGGGGAAATGAATATTTGGATCTACTTTTCTCCCTGGGGCAATATCGCCATGACCAACAAAGTTTGCAGCAGGAATATTGTATTTCTTTTTAACTACAGCAAGCAAATTTTCAAGTGTATGCAATTGCACTTCTGTAAAAGAATCAATTCCATTATTATCCAGTTCGATGCCAAGTGAAGCAGAATTTATATCGGTAGCACTCCCCCATTTTCCCAGGCCTGCATGCCATGCACGCAGGTAATCATTCAACATGTGGTGCAGGCTGCCGTCTTTGCAAATGATATAATGTGCACTTACCTGTGTACTGTCTTTTGTAAAAGTTTGTATTGTTTGTTCACAGCTGAATTGAGCTGTATGGTGAATGATCACAAAATTGGGCTTGCGCATTCCAAAATTAGTAGTCCCTATCCAGCCTGAATTATTTACCGAGGAATCAAGCGCATCATTCTTTGGTTCCTTGCGGATCGCTTTTGCAAATTGTTTCGCCCTTTCTTTATACATTTTATTTGTAGATGCATATGGTCTGGTAGCACATGAATTAACGAGCAGGCTTAGTGAAAATAAACAAACTGCTATTCCAGTTCTATTTAACGGCATATCCTTTGTGTTCATTCAATATTGTTCAACATACAAATTACAATAATGAGTACACAGAAAAAAATAAGACCGGATGCTGATTCAACTATCAGTGCTTCTGAAAAGAAATTACTGGATGAAAGCTTTGAAACCGACCCTGCAGGTGATGATCGTTTTCTGAAAAAAGCCCGTCTTGATAACACAGATGAGGATGGAGAACAGCTCAATGAAGAAAGTTCAGCAGATGATATCAGCGGCGAAGGCCTTGATATTCCCGGTACAGAATACGATGATGCAGATGAAATGATTGGCGAAGAAGATGAAGAGAACAATGGTTACAGTGAAGCAGATACCGAATAATAATGGCTGGAAAATTCCAGCCATTATTAAGTTCAATTTTCACGAGGATGTATATCTTTAACTGTCTGCTATAATCTACTTAGATTATACATGTTAAAGACAAACTCCCTACACCAAACGCTGCATAAATAAGTTTAATTCGTTGTGTGATGTGTCGTGTATTCACCCATTATATAATGCCGTCCTTCTGCAAATTCTTCTATCATTTTCCTATTAAATGCGGCCAGGTCCTTTGGGCTCCTGCTTGTTACAAGTCCACTGTCTACAACCACTTCTTCATCCTGCCAGTGAGCTCCTGCATTTATCAGGTCGGTCTTAATGGAAGGAAATGAAGTCAGCACTCTTCCTGCAAGCAATCCGGTTTCTATTAATAATTGAGGTCCATGGCAAATTGCTGCAATTGGTTTTCCTGTTTCCAGGAAATGCTTCACAAAATTGATATAAGCTTCATGCCTTCTCATCTGGTCGGGATTGATCACGCCGCCTGGTATCATCAATCCATCATAATCTTCGGGACTTGCTTCTTGAAGTTGTTCGTTCACTGGTATTTCTATCGACCAATGATCATGATCCCATGCCCGTACTTTATCTTTTTGCATGGATACAACATCTACTACTGCCCCTGCTTCTTCCAACATTTGTTTCGGAGATGTCAACTCAACTTCTTCAAATCCATTATCAGTAAGAATGGCTATTTTTTTATTGTTAAGTAATGTCATATAAATAAGATTTTTGTATGAGATATGGTAGTGAGTATAAGTGACACAAAATTCATTCCACCCACATATTTTTTTATAAAGAACTGAATATTAATAAGAAATTTTCAGCAGGTAGTTACCGTGGTATCATAGTACCTTTTTTCTATTGATTTGGCGTAATTCTTGAACATGGTGCATAAAATCAGAACCTATGATATTCATGATCACATTAACGCTGTCCGCCCTGTTGATCCTGATTGCAGGCCTGATGGAAATAAAAATGTCTTTTTTATCCAAACCCCCTGAAACAAAATCAAAAAAGATGTCTTCACTGAAACAAACACCGGATACGAATATTAAAGAGAAACTAGTAAAAGATTCAGTTGAAAATACGATCCGCAACACAAGATTTCTGAAGCATAAAATGAATGAAAATATTTTTTGAGTTTAGCGCTATCTACCTGTTTTGTTTACGGCGTTTTAATTCCCATGAACTCTGTCATCAGGGTCAGTTTCATTGTCTGTTGCTTCTACAGGTTTTCCTTTTGAAGTATGAACGGCATCATCAGCATCTATTTCTTCGTTAAGGTTCACTTCTTCTGTGGCTATAGAGTGAACCAGGTCATCCAAATCCCTCTCTTTGTCCATATCCTGGTCTGCCGGCAATGTGCCTTCCTCAGGAGCGGTTAATGGAAGTTCGTTTTCCAAAGAGGGTTTTTTATCACGGGGGTCAATATGCATAATAATCGGCGTTTTTTTAAGCGTTACTTTTATTGAAGTCGGTTAAGCTGCAATACGCGGATCCAGCTCCAAAAGTGCATTCACCGAATTATAAATCTGTTTCCGGGTAAAAGGTTTTTCCAAAAACACGTCGGCACCATGTTCTTTTGCCCTGTCTTTTTCCACCAGTGACGTATATGCAGTCATTAAAATGATTTTTGTATCAGGACTATTAAGTTTTATATAGTCAATAAAATCTGTTCCACGTCCATCGGGAAGGCTGTTATCTAAAAAAACAAGCGCAGGCTTATGTTCACTCAAAAAAGCCTTAGCCTTATAGAGTGTATTTACATGTTCCAGCTGAATTTGTTTTCCTTTTAATATCATGTTCAATAAAAAACAAATATCGCCTTCATCTTCTATGATCAAGACATCCTTTACGCTGTTTGGAATTATAGTGTTTACCATATGCTTTAGTTTTTATAATAATCTTACCGGCAATTCTCTTACCAATTTTTTTTACAGCAAAACGAGGTGGAACTGTGTAATTTAGGCAACAAAAAAGTCATCAAATTGATGACTTAATGGTAAAAATTGAAATATTTTCCGCACTAAGCGTGGTGTTCCTCAATATGTGGACTATAATCAAATGCTTCCAGCACGTGCACAAAAGCTTTGTATATCCTGCCTATCCTCTACATCGGTTATTTCCCTGTCGATAGTTAATTCAAGAGAAGAATGTTTGTCATCCTCATCATAATTAGCAATATGCAGGTTAAATCCCCCAAGTGATTCAAATGTATTGCGTGTCTCTACATCCGAAAAAACAGCCTTAACCTTTTCAACATCATTTGTTTTCACTACAAGTTTTTTGTCAAAGCTATCATAACCTGTTTTTACATCTTCCATTCCGAAGAACTTACCAAGCTTGTCGATAAAATCCTCATCGTGCAATGCAAACCGGAAATTCTTATGATCATTTAAGCGGGACGCAAATGTTGTAAACTGTATTGGAACCGGGGCTGTGAGTGTGGTTGATTGGAAACCGGATTCAAAACCTCCGCCCAGGTCTCTTTCAATATTGAGAAAAACGGATTTTTCATTTTCCTGGATATTTACATTATAGATCAACGGATAAGACACATCGTCCAGGTCAGCTTTTACCTGGTTCCATATATCTTCAGTTCCCCCTTTAATTATTTTATACTTTTCCATATATGCATTTTTATTATTACCGCAAACATATTGCCAGCATTGCAGGTATAAAAAAAGGGCCAAGATGGAAATCTAGCCCGTGCGTTAAAATCTAATATCCTATGAAAAACCTGAAGCAAATGTAGAGGCTGCAGCACTGATATTACAATTGCGATTAATATTCGGTCCGTATTGATTAGCAAACGGCTTTTTTTAATAGATAATTGACAAGTGATAATGAGAGGGATCTATAATTTTGGAATTGTCATTTGGAATAGAAGGTTATACAGGGAAAACCTCAACCATTAAGAACGATTGACGGCTTGTAGCTAACAGCTCTAAAATAAAAAAGGGCCAGGATAAAAATCCAGCCCCGCTTTAAAATCCAATATCCTATGAAAAACCGGGGTAAAAGTATAAACTGGTAGTGAAAAACAACAAACCTATAAGCAAACGGCTGATATGATTTAACTAACGGTAAAATTCTTAAAAGATTCAGGAACTTTACAGGATAAATTACTTCATTTAAAACATTTCCTTTCCTGATTCGTCTTTGATTATATACATGGATGATGTACGGACGATAACAATACCGATGACTGCTGAACGCAATAATAATATCACAAAGACGATTAAGGCGATTCGCAAACAATTATTGGGCTTTATTAAACAACGGGTAAACAGTAATGAAGATGCTGAAGATATCCTGCAGGATGTTTTTTACCAATTGGCAGGAAACCCGGAGCCTATTGAACAGGTAACAGGCTGGCTGTATAAGGTAACGAGGAATAAAATTACAGATAGCTATCGCAAACAAAAATTACCATTGGCAGAAGATATGTTTGGTAGCATTGAGTCGGAAGAAGATATGTTGGATTGGAAGGAATTTTTATTACCTGCAGACAGTAATCCCGAAACTACTTATCTACGCAATTTATTCTGGGAAGCATTGCAGCAGGCATTAGATGAATTACCTGCCGAACAACGGGAAGTTTTTATACAAAATGAAATGGAGGGAATTCCCTTTAAAGAAATTGAACAGCAAACCGGTGTAAGTGTGGCCACACTCATCAGCCGTAAGCGTTATGCAGTATTACATCTCAGGGACAGGCTGGCGGTGTTGAGAGATGAGTTATTAAATTATTAAAATAAAAATGGCTTTTAATAAAAGCTGTTATAAAAATTAAAATTATGGACAGGAAATTTAAAGCCCGGAAAATAACCATGATCCTTTTGTGTGTTATAGCAGCGATACTTGTATTTAGTGCAGCAGTAATGGGATTGTGGAATGCGATACTGCCGGAAGTAACAGGAGTAAAAGCGATCAGTTTCCCCCAGGCACTTGGAATATTAGTATTAAGTAAAATTTTATTCGGTGGCTTCAGGGGTGGATGGGGCGGTGAATACAGGCGCAAACGATGGATGGAAATGCAACAAAAGATGGCAGCAATGACACCGGAAGAAAGAGAAAAATTTAAATCAGAATGGAAAAACCGTTGTGGTCACAGGTGGAGAAATGAAACAACCAGCCAAAACCCGGCCACCGATTAAAATCATTGCCGCCGCCTCAGGCGGGGTATTCGTGGCATACTTTTAAAAACAACTGTATGGAAATATTAGTTTTCAAAACAAACCTTACCGATACAAGACGTATCAGCGATGTAGAATCTTCTTTAAACTTCCATCCGAATATTATTGGCTGGAATGTTGATCTTAATGACAGTGATAATATTTTACGAATCGTATCTAACAATATTGCTGCTACAGAAGTAGAGTCATTATTATTGAGTGCAGGATATTATTGTGAAGAATTGCAGTAATCAGTTCTACCTTAATATTGATTGAAATCCTGAAAGTGTATGCAGCAAATTAGCAATTAATTTTTTCTATCTTATCCCGCTTTTCCTTCGTTGAATGAAACACTTTCAACCAATCCCCTGATCTCTTCACGTGTACCTTTTATTTTTAGTTGGAGTTTGGCAATCAATTCATCTTCTTTTCCACGTTCATAAACAAGATCTTCATCTGTAAGGCCGATATTGATCTCCTTAAGCTTTTCTTTTACTTCATCCCATGATGCGCCTAGTTTGAATGGTTGCATTGCGATTGTTTAATGTTCTGTTATTAATACCCGCAATTTTCAAGCCACCAAACAGCCCGCAAAAAGATTCCGTCACTAACTAAAACAATATTGTTACCGTTCCCTTTATAACTATTTTTTTACCCTTGTAATCAACTCCTTCAGCTATATAAACATAGGTACCAATACCCATTGGCAGCCCTTTCCATTTTCCATCCCATCCTTTTGAAAGATCTTCACTATGAAAAATTCTCTGACCATACCGATTGTAAACATCAAAATAGCTAAACGAACGAAGACCAACAGCAGTACATTTTAAAATATCATTTTTTGTATCATCATTTGGTGTGAATGATGAAGGAACATAGATAGCGGGGCCTTTAATTACTTTGATCAGCACTTTATCTGTAGCAAAACAACCTGAAGGATACACTCCTTTTACAATATACTCCTGGTCGTGCTGCAGTGTTGTTGTGGGGTTACTGCTAAAAGGATCATTTAATCCTGTTGAGGGCGTCCATTCAAAATGATCCACACCAATCGATGTAATTTCATGAACACTGAGTGTATAAGGTTGACCGGTTGCAATAGTTGTATCATTACATGCCTGTATTGCAGGCGGAGGAATAATAGACACACTTGTTACCAATGAAGAATTGGAACAACCTGTTGCGAGGTTTGTTATAATAACAGAATAAGATCCAGATTGTGTTACATTCAGGGTAGTGCCGTTAGCAGCTAGTAACTGAGTTCCGTTATACCATTCATATTGTCCCTGGCTCAATGCCGTTGCATGAAGGGGAAGTGTTCCACCATTACATAATGAAACAGTATTTGCAGGATCCAAAACAACATTCGGCAGCGGATTCACAGTCACAATTACATCTGTGCCGGAATTTGCACATCCGTTTGTTGCCTGTACTTTGATATAATAATTTCCGGCAGCAGTTACTAAAAGGGAATTATTTGTTGCACCTGGTATCAGTACATTATTTCTATACCAGGTATATGTTTCGCCTGCAGATGCCGGGTGAGTGATACTGGCATTCTGCCCGAAACAAAATGCAGCAGCCTGAACATCTGTAGAAGCATCGGGAACAGGTAATATAGCTATTACTACCGGCGATGATGTTGCCGTACAGCTTGCAGTTACAGGGGAATAATTTCTTACAGTATAACTACCTGCAGTAGTTGCAGTATAACTTATACCGGTAGCGCCGGGTATTGGTACATTATTCAATCTCCATTCAGTAGAAAAAGAGGAAGCAGGTATTGATAATGTTACAGCCTGTCCCTCGCAAATAGTTGTCGGACCACTTGCAGTTATTATTGGTAAACTGATGCTTTGAAAAGTTACAGTAACCGATGCCGATTGACCTATACATGTTGCTCCTGTTGCAGTAAGATAGTAGGATGCAGTGGAATTTACGGCTGATGTAACTGTAATGCTGGTAGTTGTCGCTCCTGCAACAGGCAATCCATCTTTATACCATTGATAAGTATAGGTTCCCGCAGGGGATATTGTTGCTGAAATAGTATAAGTTTCATTTAAACATTTGCTCACCGTAGTTGCTGAAGGATTTAATGTAGTAGTTACCGCATTGCCTGAATTGAGTATTTTAAACCCTTTTATAACTGTACAATTTGCAGTAGCACCCGTTGCCGTTACGTAATAAGTCCCGGCTGCAAGCCCGGTTGCGGTTGCACCACTTGCTCCATTGCTCCAGGAATAAGTAAAAGGTCCTGTGCCTCCTGTTACTACTGCAGTTGCACTCCCGGTAGGATTGCCACAACCAATATCCGTTTTGTTCACATCCATTTGAAGATTACTACAGTCGCAGATACAAGCTGAACTTGAGGCGGTAGCTACTTTACTCCTGATAAGATCGCCTGGCAATGGGCCGAATCCATTTGCGAAATCTATTCCTGTGCTTACAAGATGGCAGTAACTCATGATTGTTCCACCATTGACGGGCGTTGGCCCCGGCGAACAACTGCCTTCGGGTGTATTACAATCATCAATAGCTCCGCCTGGCCAGGTACATGAATGTGTATGGGGTGATCCCAGGTTATGACCATTCTCATGGACGATTACATTCACCGAAAAACTATAGTTAGGAAATGTTGGATCAAACCAGTACAGGTTTCCACTTACTGCTGTCCTGGTACCGGGACTTGGAAAACAAAGCACATCAAGGGCTCCCCGGCCCCCGCCTAAACTATTAAATGTTACATAATGAGCCAGGTCACCATTAAAACCACTTATAACAATTCTGTTTCTAAAAGAATTTAAAGCGTCAGTGGTATTTGTAAGACTGTATTCGGGATCGACAGTAGTCCAAACCTTTACAGCCCTTATCTGCACCAGGATATTTTCATTCCCGAACATAGTCTGCTCAGCATTGAACAGGATGGTAAAATAATTCATAACGCCCTGCACACTACCATAATGCTGGTACATATCATAACCGGTTTCAAAATAAATATCAACAGGGCATCCAACGAAAGAAGAGGTAACAGGCATATTCCTGTCTATTTGAATGGAGGAATTATTATCTTCTGTAAAACATTTCGGTCGCGGAGCCAGGTAATCCCTATCTGCATACACGAGGTAATTGTCGTCCTGGTAATTGTTGGTATTATTTGCAATAACAAGATTATAAACATTGCCTTTGTAGGAAATGATCCCCCCGGCATAGTCGTTGAAAATACTGATTGCAACCAATGAATTTGATGCCCCTTCAACAGTTCCCTGCAGGTAATAGCCGGGAGTGTAAGCATATGTTTCGAGTGTTTCGGAAAGAATCACTTCGAAGCCACCTGAAAACAATTCCTTTCTTTTAAGTTTTAATACGAGGTTTTCACTTTCTATGGGAACTACAATGCGTACTTCTGATGGTTTACCGGCATACAAGCTTTGTAAAAGAGGCCGGTTGAGTTTAACTTTTGTTCCCTTTGTTACAATGTTCTTTGCATCCTTTTTTGCATCAGTAATGTATATACCTTCATAAGTAAATAATCTTTGCTGTGCATGCGTGTTAGTCATGAATACAAAAAAAAGGATGAGAAGCAGGTAGATTTTGGGTTGCATGCGGATTATTTAAGGAGCCAAGTTAACAAAAATACCTATACGCATTTGTTAAGACGAACCACAAAGAAATGTCCCGTTTGACGGGCTAATAGCCGGTACCTACATATTTCTACGGTACTGGCCCCCAACACTATAAAGCGCATTGGTTATCTGCCCCAATGAACAGTATTTAACCGTTTCCATTAATTCTTCAAAAAGATTTCCATTGCTTACTGCAACCTGCTGCAGTTTTGTTAGCATCTCTTCACTCTTTGCAGTATGCCTTTCTTTAAAAGCTTCCAGTGTTGTGATCTGGAATTCTTTTTCCTGTGTAGTTGAACGGATTACTTCTGCAGGCAGGATGGTGGGAGATCCTTTTGAACTTAAAAAAGTATTTACTCCAACGATCGGGTATTCGCCGGTATGTTTCAATGTTTCGTAGTATAAACTTTCTTCCTGTATCTTATTACGCTGGTACATTCTTTCCATTGCACCCAACACGCCGCCTCTTTCTGTAATGCGATCAAACTCTGCCAGCACAGCTTGTTCAACAAGATCAGTCATTTCTTCTATCAGGAATGAACCCTGGTTGGGATTTTCATTCTTTGATGTTCCCAATTCCCGGTTAATGATAAGCTGTATTGCCATAGCACGACGTACACTTTCTTCTGTTGGTGTTGTGATCGCCTCGTCGTAAGCGTTAGTATGAAGTGAATTGCAATTATCATAGATAGCATACAAAGCCTGGAGTGTTGTCCTGATGTCATTAAAATCAATCTCCTGTGCATGCAGGCTCCGGCCACTGGTTTGAATATGATATTTTAGTTTTTGGCTGCGACTGTTTCCTTTGTATTTAAATTTCATTGCCTTTGCCCAGATACGTCTTGCAACACGACCAATTACACTGTATTCAGGATCCATTCCATTGCTGAAGAAGAAAGAAAGATTGGGAGCAAAATCATCGATCCGCATTCCCCGGCTCAGGTAATACTCAACATAAGTAAATCCGTTTGCGAGTGTGAATGCCAATTGTGTAATTGGGTTTGCGCCTGCTTCCGCAATATGATAACCGCTGATACTTACACTGTAAAAATTCTGAACTTTTTTATCAATAAAATATTGCTGCACATCTCCCATCAGCCTTAAGGCAAATTCAGTTGAGAAAATGCAGGTGTTCTGTGCCTGGTCTTCTTTCAAAATATCTGCCTGCACTGTACCTCTTACACCTGAGAGCGCCTTTGCTTTAATGGTTTTATAAACATCTGCTTCCAATACATCCTGTCCGCTTAAACCAAGTAATCTTAAACCCAAACCATCATTGCCTTCAGGAATACCACCTTGTATTGTTCCTTTTACAGGCATTACCGGTTTACCATCCACGCCAGTATACCTTGGCAGTTTATTAATATCATATTTTTCTTCGATTGTCTTATTAACAGCTTCTGCGAGATCATTGGCAGCAATATATTTTTCACACTGCTGATCAATTGCAGCATTCATAAAAAATGCAAGCAGGATCGGAGCCGGACCGTTAATGGTCATACTAACAGAAGTCTTTGGATCACAAAGATCAAATCCGCTGTATAGTTTCTTTGCATCATCCACGGTTGCAATACTTACACCGCTGTTTCCAACTTTTCCATAAATGTCGGGACGATGAGCAGGGTCTTCCCCATATAAGGTAACACTGTCAAATGCAGTGCTGAGGCGCTTTGCAGGCTGGCCTTTACTAACATAGTGAAAACGTTTGTTTGTTCTTTCAGGCCCGCCTTCGCCGGCGAACATACGTGTAGGATCTTCACCTTCTCGTTTTAATGGAAACACCCCTGCCGTATATGGGAATCTTCCCGGTACATTTTCCTGTAACTGCCATTTTAAAATATCACCCCAGTCAGTATATTTTGGTAAATACACTTTTGATACAATCGTTCCCGATAAACTTTTATAGGTCATCGGTTGCTTGATTATTTTATCACGAACCTGGAACTCATAAAATTCTTTCTTATAACGCTCCTGCATAGCCGACCAGCCACTTACGAGTTTTTTACAGATCGGGTCAAAATTATTTTCAAGCTCGGCTATTTTCTGTTTAATAACAGGGTCATTTGGTGTTCCGAGAATTTCAGCAGCCCCTTTTAGTTTATACAATTTTCTCGCTATCTCCGATTGTTCCTCTACATTGGTATCATATGCCTCGATCATTTCCGATATCTCTGAGAGATACCTTACTCTTTTTGGAGGAATAATGGTTGACTGATTGGCAGTATCCCTTGTATGTATATGATGAATAACAGGACCATGATAGGTAACGCCTGTCTTCTCTGCAATCTTTTCCATCAGCCTCTCAAATAATTCATTCACACCTGCATCATTGAATTGAGCAGCAATCGTTCCTACGATCGGCAATTCATCATCCTTTGCATTGAATAATTTGTGGCTCCGTTTGTACTGTTTCTTTATATCATGCAATGCATCCAGCGCACCGGCTTTATCAAATTTATTGAGACAAATCACATCGGCATAATCGATCATATTGATCTTTTCCAATTGCGAAGGAGCACCGTATTCGGGTGTCATTACATACATGCTGATATTACAATAATCGAGAATAGAAGCATCACTTTGTCCCACACCCGCACTTTCCAAAATAATAAGATCATACGCTGCTTCTTTACAGATATCGATCGCTTCCTGTACATATTTGCTTAATGCTTTATCACTTTCCCTTGTTGCAAGACTACGCATATAAGCACGTGGAGAGGAAATGGCATTCATGCGTATCCTGTCGCCCAGCAAAGCACCGCCTGTTTTTTTCTTACTTGGATCTACAGAAATTACGGCAATTGTTTTATCCGTATAAGCATTTAAAAAACGCCTCACAATCTCATCCGTTACAGAAGATTTTCCTGCTCCTCCCGTTCCCGTTATACCCAGTACGGGGATTAGTCCCCTGATTCCCGAAGGGGGTATCTCTTTGGAAAGTTCTTTTATTTCTGCAAGTACTTCGGTATTGTCACTTCCGTTTTCAGCGAGTGTTATCGCTCTTGCTATTCTTCGAATATCTCTTACTTCATCCAGTGGCAATTGGCCATTCCATTTATATGTGGCATCTTCTCCTTCAGTGGGTAATCACATTGCTTTATCACGTCTTCAATCATTCCTTCCAGGCCCATATGCCTTCCATCATCGGGGCTGTATATTCTTGTAATGCCGTGTTTGTGCAATTCCTCGATCTCTGCTTGGTAAAATGGTTCCGCCGCCGCCGCCAAATATCTTAATATGGCCGCAACCATTTTCATCCAGCAGGTCTTTCATGTACTTAAAAAACTCCACGTGGCCTCCCTGGTAACTGGTAATTGCAATTCCCTGCACATCTTCTTCAATAGCACATTCAACAATTTCTGCCACGCTCCTGTTATGCCCGAGATGGATAATTTCAGCACCTTTACTTTGCAGAATACGGCGCATGATATTAATCGCGGCATCATGCCCGTCAAATAATGCAGCAGCAGTAACAATTCTTACTTTCTGGTTGGGTGTAAAGCTCATTGTAGTTAATTATATGTAGCCGGCATCATCTCTTTACTCAGCTTCATTGGCGTCGCACTCTTGTACATATGATCATTATTGTACCGGCTTGACAGGGATGCAGGCGTGTCGCAATTTACGAATTATAATAGCAATAGCTTATGCCCATGGTAATTAACCCTGCTTCTTTTTAAATAGTTTTCGTACGTCGCACACCAGGCCGGCTGCAGCATTAAATGACCTGTAACTAATAAACCTGCGATGAGAATGAAGCAATACAGATGCGCCGAACTGGAATTCAAGTCGTAAGCCGGGTAATCTGTTAAGTCCCATTGAAAAGATCCATGCGGGTTCAAAAAACAGTACTGCGGCACGATCCAGGCTATCGAGGTTAAGTTTTCTTTGCTCGGATTTCAGGTAATCGGTATTGGCCTTACCAAATTTGGTAACACTTGCCCTGGTAACAAATGAAACCGAGAATGCCTCTTTGGGATAAAAACTGAAAGAAGGGGAAATATTAATTTTAAAAACATTTGAATTAAAAAAACGATTATAAGGATTGAATGCGGAATCTGTACCATGCTCCCATATACGTGTTCTTCCAAAACCAAAACCTGCATTTAATTGAAAAATAAGTGTTTTCCTTTTATTGAATGCAGTAAAATACCCGGCGCTTATTTCAAAAAGGTTTCTCTTGTATTCAGTTCGACTTGCCAGATAGATTTCATTAGTAGTTATTATGGTTTGTACATTCCGGTAATTGGTATGCTCATTCCGATAAGAGTAATTTGCCTGTACTGCTATATTGTTTGTCACAGCAAGTGCTGCCTGTACATCCGCACCACCACCATATGTGCTATAAGTGCTGATTTTTGCGCTGTCATACCCGGCATATCCTGATGACCCGGCATCGGTACTGTAAGCTGCAGCTATTTTGGAATCAGATTTCTTTTTAAACAGTGGCACATTGTGACTTAAAGCGCTGTGTGTATACCTGCTGAAGGATGAATTACAGGACGCAAATAAAATCACGCATGCCAAAGAAAATATGGAAAGGATAGCTTTCATAAGCACAGTTTTGGTATAACTGCAAAATACAAATCTTTACAGGAGATGCTTTATTCTTTTTTAGACCCTTGGGCCAGTTTGCGGATATCAAATGTCAATCCAACAGAAAAATTAAACGGTCTGTAGTCTATAAAAGATTTATCATACAATAAGCTAAGCCCGAACTGGAATTCTATTCTCATGCCCGGTAGTTTTGGAAACCCAACTGAACCTATAAAAGAAGGTTCAAAAAACAAAACAGCAAACCTGTCAAGACTATCCAGGTTATAATCCAGTTTTTCATCGTGTGTATAGTCGGTTTGTATTTTTCCAAATTTTATAACACTTCCCCTTGTAGCAATCGTTGCAGCAAAAATATCTTTGGGGGTTTTAAAAGTTATAGACGGCTCCAGGTAAAATTTTGTAATGTTTGTATTATAAAAACGGGTATACAGGTTTAAATTAAAATCTGTACCCCTTTCATTAATTTTTGTTTTACCGAAACCTGCTCCTGCGTAAACCTGTACGAGCATATGTTGTTTTTTATCTACAGGTGTAAAAAATCCGGCACCGAACTCAAAAAGATTTCTTTTGTATTTAACATTGCTCTTATCACCGGTAAGGCTGCTGGAATTCTGATTGGCTTTTTCCGACCTATTAAAATATGCTGCCTGTATTGCAATATTGTTTGTTACCGCAACGGCGCCCTGCAGATCAACTCCCTGTGCAGTATTCCTGTCGTATTCATTCCCATCCTCATCGGTGGAGGAATAAATACCATTATTTGAATAATAAGCAGCTACTTTCGAATCACCCTGCTTTGTAAATACAGGTACATTATGAGCGGTTGGACTATAAGCATACCGTGGTGTATCGCAGCCCGTAAATACAATAATAAAAGCAAAAGAGAAAATCGCAAGAATAGTTTTCATGTTATATCATTTTGTAGGTTAAGGTTGCAAAATCTTCTATGCTCAAAGCTTCTGCACGTTTATTAAAAATCTCATCTTTTAATGTTTCCGCATCAAATTGTGCTTTAACCGCATTGCGCAAGGTCTTACGCCGCTGGTTAAATGCAGTTTTCACCAATACCCAAAAATCACGTTCAGAGCGAACATCCAATTCAGTAGCCCGCCTTTTTAACCGTATCACAGCACTCATCACTTTTGGCGGTGGATTAAAAGATTGCGGGCTCACATCAAACAAATATTCTACATCATAATAAGCCTGTACCAATACGCTTAACACACCATATGTTTTGCTCCCCGGACCTGCTGCTGCTCTTTGTGCAACTTCCTGTTGAAACATCCCGATCATTACCGGAACCTTATTTTTCCATTCCAGTATCTTAAAAAGAATCTGGGTAGAAATATTATAAGGAAAGTTACCGATCACTGTAAAAGCTTCATCAAACGGTTCTTTTATTTCAAGAAAATTTTTATGGATGATCTTATCTTTCAGCTCCGGGTATTTTTTATAAAGCCATTCTACTTTTTCATCATCCAGTTCCACCGCTTTAAAATTAATCCCTTGCAGTTTTATAAGCTCTTTTGTTAGTGCAGCTCCTCCGGGACCTACTTCCAGCAAACTGGTAAAGTTGTTTTCCTTAAGCGCATTCATAATTTTTTGGATAATATCTTCATCCTTTAAAAAGTGCTGGCCCAGTGATTTTTTTAACGTGTACATTGTTACAAAAATAAGCAGAACAACCCGTGCCTTAGCTATAAATAAAAAGTCTTCCTTTTTGGAGGAAGACCGTTTAACTTTAAAACTAGCTGCTTGGAGTTATTGTTTTATGAATTTATCATTCACAATAACTTCATTTTTGCTATTTATTAACTTTATTAAGTATACCTGTGGAGGAAGCATGTTCACATTCATTTTGACATCGCTGGCTCCTGCTTCTATTGTTTTTGTTTGTTCGCAAACGGTTCTGCCTGTCATATCTGTAATAAGTATGCTATAATTTTCCCTGTTAATATTATTTCTGATCTTTATTGCAATCTGATCGTGAACCGGGTTAGGGTAAATACTTGTAGTTAAAAATTTCTGCAGGTTTATCTTAATGATATTGGTATAAGAAACCTGGCCGTTTTTATCCACTTCCTTTATCCTGTAGTAATTGTTACCCAATGTGGGTGAATAGTCCAGGGCGCTATAAGGAGGTAATGTTTTTATCTTTGAAAGTGTAACAAAGTTATTGTTATTATCCGTTGCTCTTTGTACTTCAAAATAATCATGCTCGAGGTCGGTATAAGCTTCCCAGTCGAGTTTTACGGTATTGTTCAACAATAGCTGTGCGTTAAAGTTTCCAAATTTTACCGAGAGTGTTGATACGCTCGTTGTTTTAGTAAGTTTCAGGTCATCAATATAAAATCCGTCATCTTTTTCAAAAGCAAAACTGCTGGCATCATTGTCTGATGTAAACCTGAACCGGAAACGCACTGCCCCGTAACCGTTATAATCACCCAAGTCAACCAATTCCCTTGTCCAGTTATCCCTTATACCCGTTAATGCAGGCTGACCACCAAGAGAACCTTCATTCGTTGTATTGTCTTCAGATACCATATTGGAAGCACAAACGGGTGTCCATATACTACCTCCATCAGTAGATATCTGTAGTTGTAATTTATCCCGGAAATTTTCTGCACGATGCTTTACCCAAAAACTCATATAGGCACTCGTGGCATCACTCAGGTCAATGGCATTTTTATAAGTAACTGTACGTGTGCTGCTGGTTGTATAATTTCCTGTTGGTGATTCTGTCATTGAGTGTGTACCGGCAAATGCTGCAGCATTAGTAAAACCCCATCCTGTAGGACCCGACGGGCTTATTGTTGCTGTCCAATTTGCGGCAAAACTTCCTTCCATATCATCTGCCATTAAAGTAAGCGGGTTAAAAAATTTTGCAACAGTATCATATGTTGTTATTCCGCCGGATTCAACTTTCCAGGCAAATCTTATTGTTTGTCCACATACAAATGTAGGAGGAAGCTCATAGTGAATACTATCTGTTAATACGTCATAATAATTAGCCAGTGTTTTGGTGACAGGTGTACCCACTGACTGAATATTGTGCAAAGGAATAAGTGAAATGGTTACCTGGTCTGCGCCTAGCCCTACCCGTTTTACCTGGAAAACAAAATTTCCTGACGTGCTGCTGATACTTATCTCATTTTTATCTTCAATATCGTAATTACTCCCTGCTGCATAAGCAAGTTGCAGGTTTTGAAAACACATTTCCTTGCATAACTGGGGGATCTGCGAAACAGGTGCCCAAAAATCACCACCTCCTGCTTCACCGGTCATTCCATAAATTTTCCCTTTTGTTCCGGTGCCGATATCTCCCATTAATAACCAGTCTTTGATACCACCGGCAACTTCATAGTTCACGGTTTCAGGACTGTTTCCTGCACGATAACCATTATATAAACCCATTAATGCAGGCACATAAGTATAATAAGAAGAATCAAAATGATCAAGTACCGGGTGCAAAGAAGGACGGCCGTATGGAAGTGAATAATAAGGACCGTAGCAATGCTGATCAATAGCATTTACAAAATGTCTTGTATACACAAAATCACGAAGTGCCTGTGTTTCCGGTTCAGAAAAAGCATTTGGTCCATAATAGGTTTCGTCTGTTTTTGTATTTGATCCGCATGAGCTGGAAGCGCCGGAACAATTACCCCAGTCAATTCCATAGTTCCTGTTCAGGTCAACACCTATATTAGAGGCGCCTCCCCCCGTATTGCGCCTGTTCTTACGCCACAGTCCGCCGCCGGTTACTGGATAAGAGCCACTTGAGCCGCCATAATTAAATGAATATCCATCAGGGTTCATACACGGTATAATGAATATTTCACGGTTATCAAGAAGCGCTTTGATCCGGTTGTCCGAACCATAATTCTCAGCTAAATATTCCATGAAGAAGATAAGGCTTGTACCACCTATTGCTTCTCTTGCATGTTGCAACCCGGTATATAATACTTCTGGTTCATTTTCGTCTGAACTAACATTATATGAAATTTTTACCCCGTATATCGCGGTCCCGTTAGCTGAATTGCCGATTGAAAAAACATTTACCAGACCGGGATAGGCTGTTTGTAATGCCATCATTTCTGAAATCATTTCTGCATATGTAAAATAACCAGGATTTCCGGCGGAAGCACCGAGCCGCAGAGAACCACCAGTACCAAAAGAAGGAGGTGTTGCTATTACTGACGCAATTTTCTGGCAGGATGTACTTTGAAAAGCAGCGATATTATCAGCAGGAGGGGCATTCCTGTTCAGCTCCGTGGTATGTGCCACCACATCATCTATTAATAATTCGTAAGGAAAAGCGGATTGTCTTAGCCTGTTTAATTCTGCGCTATTTAGTACCGTTATGATGGCATTTCCATCTGTTTTATAATGATCCAGGTCAAGATTATCGAACACAAAATTTTTAATAACAGCCGACGTGACAGGTATTTTTACTTTACTGTATTTTTCCTGTGCAGAACTGCCAAGAAAAAAAAGGATGCTGCAAATGAAGAGCATCCAACATTTTTTAAGGTTCATGGTATAGTTAGTTTAACGGGATACTTGAATTACTTCATAACGACAAGTGTGGTTACAAACAGCTCTCCTCCAACTTTCACTCTCACCTTATACATGCCATTACTTAGTTTGCTTACTAAAGTTAAATCAATTTCATTTGATCCCTGCGTAACTTTTACGATGGCATCATGAACACTCCTGCCGGTATTGTCAAGTATGTTGATATAGGCAATACCAGAAACAGCAGACTCAATGCTTAGCACGGCTTTGCTGTTAGCCGGGTTTGGTGAAATACTGATTGAACTGTTTTTCTTGAAATCAATTTTCCTGGTATTGCTAAAATTGATATTACCCGAATTCTTTAATACCTTAACCCTGTACCATGATGCAGGTAAGCTGGGGCTAAAATCAAGATAAGAATATGTTGCAGCAGTACTGCCTCCTGCTGTTGCTTTATTTATAATTGTTTGCCATGAAGTACCATTATTACTCCTTTGTAATTCGTACCCCGTATTATTATTTTCCTGGTTAAGATCCCATACCAGGTTCACCTTATTCGCATTTATTTTTTGCGCTTTCAGTGTTACCGTTTGATCTGGTAACAGCAGGCTTACTGAAATTACATAATCTTCAATCTCGCCATTATCGAAATACTCGTTTGGCCGGGATGTTGCCATACCCTGGTCTATCGTTGCTATACGAATACGCATAAATGTAGTGGAGAATGCGGGCAATGTACAGTTGATACTGCTCCATAATAATGTAACAGTTTGAGTGATATTGCTGCTTGGTATTGTAAGTATCGTGCCTTCTGCCGTTTCAAAAACGCCGTCTCCATCGGCATCAACCCATCCAACTATATTCGCACTTCTCCCGGTATTATTGAATGCTTTAACAGACACTGTGAAGTTTGATACCCCTGACGCTATAACCTGTAGCCCGGTAACACCATCTTCTTCAGCACCATCTCCTGTTGCATTAGCTGATGTTTTCTTTACCCATTCAATTCCGGGTTTTACAGTACCGAGGTAAACACTATCATTTTTCTCATGCGTTCCCGGATCTATCGATGCAGGATCAAAAGTTGCCGGAGCATCACCATAATCGGTTTTTGGCTTGAATGCTTCACCGGCATCACCCCAGCTACCGGTAACGGCTACACCCTGGTAACGCATGGTATAGGTACGGGCAGGATCAACTGTACCATTTTCATTATAAAACGCAAGTGTACCTGCTGCAGATGAACTCGGCGAACCACTGTTGTACATATTTCCCGCCCAGTCAACGCTCACCTGTCGTGGAACAAGTGTACCCGGGGAAGGATTAATATTTACACATGACCCGGTAAGCAGGTTCTTGTGATAAAAATCTGTTTCTCCTGCAGCTCCATCAAAATCGAATAAAGTACCATCGTTGATACCGATATCACCCCAATCGTGCAAACCATTTCCATTTCCATCATCAGCGGGTACAGCATACACCTGTGCAATAGAACTGGCGCCGTACGATGCATTGAAATCAACTCTCCATACGATGGATTCCCGGTTTGATCTATCATCACCCATATTTGTTCCTTCAATACCGAGGTAATAAGAATTATTATAAAATGCCGCAGCACCTGATTCAACACCACTTTCAAAAGTTGGTATACCGTATGCATTTACATTACTTATAAAAACCCCCAAAGTATCCATGTCGTAATCATACCTGCGTATTGTTTTGTCAGTGGAGGGTGATCCGGATAAACTATAACTATAATATACCATGTGCCTGTATGGATCATAGGCAAGTGAATTGATATTAGTATGTCCATTATCCTTCACAAGCAATCTTGCTACACCATTATTTACATTCACATAATATATTTCGTTATTTCTTACCGACAGGAAATAAGAAGGCTGACCGGTATAAGGCTTCGATACATTATAATAATTCAATGGAAAAGTACCTGCAGAGCAGGCAGAAATGTCGGAAATATAAAATGAACCGTCTTCACTTGGGGTACCGCTAACCGTTCCGGTATTGGTAACTGACAACGTAAAGCTTGTAACCGGCCCGGTTATATCTACATTCACACTTCCTGTATTATCGTTAGCTGCCATACTACCGCCGGCGGAAAGCGCAACATTTGAAGTATTGTTATTTGATACACCCAGCAATGTACTTGCAAAGGTTGCTACTGAAACATTGGTTCCTGCCGCTCCATTTAAAGCAGTGATATTTACTTTTTGGTTCCTGTCAATATCAGCCATGGTGAACTTGATATTTTGAACAGCATTCTGGAAAGCGAATGTTACAGTACCATTGCTTTTAAATCTCAAATCTGCACCCGCACCATAGGTACCGGTTTCAGCAGTTTGTGAATTATCATCACCAAAAATATTACTTCCGGTAAAATTGTGCGTGATGGTCATGGTTTGTGTACCAAATGCATAACGTTGTGTTTGGCATTGTGCAAGATTGATCCAGGCGGTAGGTGTTATGTATGCGCCTGAGTTGGGTAAGAAGTCAAGATAGTCCCAGTTAAGTGTATCTCTTGTATATCCTGCAGGGCATTGTGCATTCATTTTTGTTGAATGAATACCAAACAACAGGATCAAAAAAAAGCATTTCAGAAGTATATTTCGTTTCATAGTCCGGATATTAAATTTATTAAAGGATATTTTCAGTATCGTCTATTCATGCGCTTTACCCTTTTCCTGGAGACTTAAACTTTTCTTCGCCCCAAAGAAGGTTTTCATCAATTTTTAGTCTGGTAATACTGAGGCTGGTCTTTCTTTTTAGCTGTAAATCAGCAATTATAACCTTTCTCATAAGACGGATGTTTGATGAACGTTCTTATTACTGGTAAATAGTATAACGACTACAAGTATAAAAAAGTATATAAATTGCCCATTTTACATAAAAAAAACAGTTGAGGTAGAATTACTTAGGACTTTCACTCCGCATAAAACAATGAGGATGTAGTGGCTAGATGAGATACAATAAAAGCTGTTTATATAAGATGTTGTATTTTTACTTTTAAAGATTTAATTAAATGAGTACATCTACTGAAAATAAGCCTGTAATAGGCATCAGTTGTGGAGATATCAATGGAATAGGCATTGAACTTATTATTAAAGTAATGAGTGATAACCGTATCCTGGAAATTTGCACACCCGTAATCTTTGCAAATAACAAAGTGCTTAATTTTTATCGCAAGGGCCTTAGCGATGTAAATATTAATTTTTCTATCATCAAAGATTCTACAAGAGTTAACCAAAAGCAGGTAAACGTATATAACTGCTGGGAAGAAGATGTAAGTATTACTCCGGGTTTGCTTAATGATATCGGTGGAAAATATGCCATCCTGAGCTTAAGTACGGCTGCTGAAGCATTAAAAGCCGGAAAAATTGACGGGCTTGTAACGGCCCCGATTCATAAAAAGAATATCCAATCAGGTAATTTTAATTTTGCGGGGCATACACCTTACCTTAAAGATCTTTTTGCAGTTAATGATGTGGCAATGTTCATGGTGGCCGAAAACATGAAAATTGCTTTGCTCACCGAACATGTCCCTTTGAAAGAGGTAGCGCAATATGTTACCAAAGAAAATATCATCAGCAAACTGCAGGTAATAAACAATTCATTGAAAAAAGATTTTGGCATTACCAAGCCAAAGATTGCGGTATTGGGTTTAAACCCTCATGCAGGCGATGAAGGCCTTATAGGTAAAGAAGAAATTGAAATCATCAAACCTGCGGTGAAAGAAGCTAAACAACAAAAAGATGTTTTTTGCTTTGGGCCATATAGTGCAGATGCTTTTTTTGCAAGGGGACAATATGAAAAATTTGATGCTGTACTGGCACTTTACCACGACCAGGGACTGATCCCTTTTAAATCACTCGCTAAAGGAGAAGGCGTAAACTATACGGCGGGGCTAAACGCAATAAGAACTTCTCCCGATCATGGAGTAGCATTTGATATTGCAGGAAAAGGAATTGCAGATGAATCATCTTTCAGGGAAGCAATTTATAAATGCATTGACATTCTTCAAAACAGGCGGGAACATGCTAATCAATATAAAAATCCCCTGAAAAAAATGAGCTCGGCTGTTGTTGCAAATGCAGTGGATGAAAAAATTACGGAGGATTAACTATAGATACGCCGATGACACGGATAATACTGATGACCGCTGATATTCTTATATCCGCGAATATTCGTTAAATCAGCGTCATTTGTATTTCTATTGAATGTTAATTAAAAACACTATCTGCCACTCCCTTATTTATTGTGTAGCTGCTGAACGTTATCTCCGCCCTTCCTTTTTTATTTTTCATATCTCCCTTTGGTTTCTTTTGCTCTGTTCCGTCATCAAAATCAAATGTTACGCCCTTGGGAAGTTTATAATCACGGGTATTAAAAGAAAAAATAACCTTATCAGGTAAACTGTACGATGCATAATTGCCATAGCTGAATTCCAGCTCGTATGTTCCGTTTTCCTTTGTGGTTGTTTTTGCTTTTTTAATAAGCATGCTGTTCTCATCTATGTACAGCGTGCTTAAAACAATATCGCTGTTTTCATCAACCGGTAATAATTTTAAAACCCGTACTGTTGTATTTGCAATCTTATCTGTGCCTGCATCAAGTACGGTATATTTATTTTCTCCCAATATGCCTGTAATGTTAAGATTTACCGCACCCTTAGGAACAAATGAAATTCCTTTTTCACTTTTTACTTTCAGCCGGTTGGGTTTCTTAAAATATACTTTTACTTTGGCAATGGGTACTTTCAAAAAGGCAACATTGGTTTTCATTTTACCGGATGCCTCATAATCATTTACTTTATCTATTTTATCCTTTACTAACTGCAACAGCAGATTTCCATCCTGGGCCGATACATTCAGTGAAAAAATAAAAAAGGTTATAGCGAAAATTATCTTTTTCATATATAATTACATTTCTTTCTTTGCCACTTATTTACTGATTACTTTCTATCCATACAATCTAATCAGTGGCTATATTATTTTTTATGATAAAATATCTTTTCTTCTGAATGCAATAATTGCTGCGGACAGAAATGCAACAATATATGCGAGCAAACTAAATAAACTATTTCTCACTGCCGGCCAGTTCTCCAATGAGCCTTTAATGGTTTCACCATCCTCTGTTGTATTGATATAGAAAAATCCCTTCCATCCTACGAGATAAGAAGTAAACAAATATGGCTTTGCATATTTATCAATAATAGGAACATTGATATTTGATATTATTGTACAAACAATCACAATACAAACCGTAATGATAATAGGTCCAATAGAATTTTCAGCAAAAACAGAAAGTAACAAGGCCAGTGATGCAATAACAGTGAGTGCTACAGCAGCATAGCCAAATGCAGCAAAATACCTCCACATCACATCATCTTTTGTTATTTGTAATATTTGTGACATATCTCCCCTGGAACGGAATATGAGCATATCATCAACACCAAAGATGAGCATGCTTAAGAACAATGCCATAACCGCCATCCATACCAGCAATAACACAGTAAATATTGCGGAAGCTAGAAATTTTGCAAGCATTACCTGTATCCGGCTTACTGGTTTTGAAAGTATCAATCTTAAAGTTCCCATATTCGCCTCTCCAGAAATAGCATCTCCTGCAACCAATGCAACCAGGATCGGAACCTGGACAAGCAATGTATTCAGTATGATGTAACACATGAAATAGCCATTGATCGCCTTCGCTTTGTCAAATTGAAAACTTTCTGTTACATCCTGCGCCATGAAATCGAGATAAGCTATTCCGTCAGCCTTAAAAGCAAATTGGAAAATAAAAACAATGGCTGTGATTGCAACAAATGCAATGTAAGTCCGCGACTTCCTCGAAATTTTATACAATTCAATTTGCAGCAGGTTCCACATGGGTTTCATGATTTGTAAGCGATAAAAAATATTCCTCCAGTGAATTGCGGGGTTGCAAAGAAACGATCCCGATGTTTTCCGAAACCAGCATTGCTGCCAGCTTTGGAATTTCGTTTTTATTAATATTTAACTGGATAAATTTCCCTGATATGTTGTTTGCTGTTCCTAATCCGGAATTCCTGATTTTTTGATTGGCACTTTCATTATCCGTTGTTTCGAGGAAAAGCAGCGTATGAGCCGGATCCAGCATTTCGGCTACATTTCCTTCTACGATCTTTTTGCCTTTATCAATGATGATCATCCTGTTAGCAATCAATTCTATTTCACTAAGTATATGTGAAGAAATAATGATTGTTTTTCCTGCCTGGCGGCTAAGTTTTAAGATCAGGTTTCTAATATCAGCGATTCCTTGTGGATCAAGTCCGTTTGTAGGTTCATCCAATATCAATAAACGTGGATCATGTATCAAGGCAACAGCGATCCCTAAACGCTGTTTCATTCCCTGGCTGAAGGTTTTTGTTTTACTGCTGCTCCTGTCTGCCAATCCAACCATGTCCAGTTGGTCCATGATCAGTTTACGGGAAACCTTTACGCCACTCATTTTTGCAAAAATGGCAAGGTTATCATAAGCCGAAAGATATTTATAATGGTCGGGACGCTCTATAATTGCACCTATTTGTTTTAGTATTTCATAACGATGTGAAAAAAGTTCCTTGCCAAATATTTTTATTATTCCACCGGAAGGTTTCACCAATGTGAGCATCATACGTATAGTAGTGGATTTACCTGCACCGTTCTGGCCGAGAAAACCATATATATCGCCTTCATTCACTGAAAATGAAAGATCATCAACTGCTTTTATTTCATCAAATTGGCGGGAAAGATTGTTTACTTCGATAATTGCACCCATGAAACGATATATCAGTAAAGGTAAACCGGATTATCGCATAAAATGTTTAATACAACCAAAATGTTTTATATCGATCAGGCATTGTCAGTGATTGTCGGCCTGAGCTTGTCGAAGGCGATATATGTTCGTAGTGCGGCTTCGACAAGCTCAGTCTGACATCTTTTATGATAATGAAATTTGAGTTCCTGATTGATGTTAGTTGTTGCGGGGATGCATATAGGATTGAAGCGCCTGGACATAATGTTCAAACGCTTCAATTCCTTTTGGAGTGATCTTACAAATAGTAAGAGGATAATTGTCTTTGAACTGTTTCATAACTTCTAAATAACCTGCATCCTTTAATTTATTGATCTGTACACTTAAGTTACCAGCCGTGGAATTGGTTTTTTCCTTAATAAAAGTAAACTCAGCTTCTTTTATGCTGATGAGAAGACTGATTACGGCCAGCCGTAATTGTGAGTGTAATATGGGATCCAGGTCTTTAAATTCCATTTTATTTTTTATTGCATTCATCAAGGAAGTACTGAGCTGATGACTTACCCCAGGATGGATGTAGTTCAGATTCCGGATTGAATCTATCAAACATGGCAAGCGCTTTTTCAAACAATGGTTTAGCTACTTCCTTTCCGCCGCCAAATGCTGCTGGTGTATAGAATTTTGCCTGTGCTTCCAATAAAACCGGGCGTGGGTTTGTTGAATCCAGGTCTTTTGCAGACTGAATATTTTCAGCAGATGCGGCACCATATTGTTGCCATCTTGATTGTGGATCTACCATCATGTGTGCTGAAGCGATCATGCTCCTGATCACATGTGTTTCGGAATTTGGTTTACCTGCAATCGCCTCTGCTTTATTAATTAATTCCTCAGCCTTATCAGCAATATCATCTTTTTTTGAATTGTCTTTTGAAAGATACCCGTTCATCACAGTACAATAAGCGGCATAATAATAAGGAAGCCATTGGGTTTTTTCTGCATCGGCTATTCGGGTAAAACCATTCGCCAGGTCGGTCATATCTCCTTTTCTCAACCCGGAATCGAGCAGGGCGATATTTTTTTTCATGGCATTGGTATACTTTTCATTTTGTGCAAATAAAATATTTACCGAAGAGATCATTACAATTAATAAAAGCAGCTTTTTCATTTTGATGAAATTTTGATATATAAAATTGGTTGGTATAACTAAAATATGGTTTATAGATTATTATTAATAGCATCGTCCGTCCTGTCGATCCCAAAACTCATGAAACAACCGATATAGACAAATCTTTTAGCTGGCGGAATGATTGCCTCTTTGTGTTCAACAATGGAACCATAATTATAGCCATACACATTTTTTTGTCCCAATACATTTGAAACAGATAATACAATTACCGTAAATGCCTTTGCTTTTGGTTTACCAAGGTTGGGAAGGTAATTGAGGCTGAATCCAAGTGCACCATAATTAACGGTCGGCCACGATCTTTGATAAGCGAGTTGTTGTATTGCCTGAATAATCAGGAACAAACTGGTAATAGGGTCGCCCGGTTGCAAAAGTATAACTGGCATTAAACCCTGTTTTCCATTTCACTACAAATTTTTTCATTACTAGAGAAGCAGTATGATTGGCAGCAAAATAAGGTCTTATCGCATCAGGATAATTCAAATAATCTCTTTTGGTATCAAGGTAAGAATAGGATATCCAGTAATCTACATTTTTAACTGATTTCTTATCACGCCAGAAAATCTCAACTCCTTTTGCATAACCATAACCATTATTATTTGCAGCTTCACCGGTACCATTGTTTGTAAAAGTTTTAAACAGATCACTATATTTTTTATAAAACACTTCTGTTCTGAAGGTATGTTTGCTGTCCGTTTTCTGGTATTGTAATATATAATGTGCAGCTCTTGCATAGTTAAGTTTATTATTTGTCGTGGGCAAATATTTCGTTTCCGGATTTTGATAAAAAATGCCATATGCAAATGATGCCTGGCTGTTGTCCCTAAACTTATATGCAAGGGAGACTCTTGGGGCTGCATTCCATTTTTCCATTATTTTAGAATGTTCCATCCTTCCGCCGATTTTTGCTGCGATGTTATTTGTAATATAAAAATCGGTTTCTGCAAAAATTGCTGAGAGTCTTTCTTTGATGGTATCCCTGTATTTTGATTTGTCGAAAGCAATATATTCAGAGGTTTCGTTGCTTAAAAATAGTCGGCACCAAAACGCACAGCATTTAATCCTTTCAATCTTTTTTCAAGCACAAATCTCAGCTGCGCATACTGGCCTTTATTTATTACCGAAAAATTTTTATACGAATATGGATTGGAAGGATCGTTTATGTTTTGTTCCTGTTGTTATCATCCTGTAATTCCTTGGTGATATCATCTTTATTGGTACTGTAGCTGAACAGGCTGTTTATTTTCCATCCCTTTCCAATTTTTTCTTTCCAGTTAATATTCTGATAGGTATTTAAATTCTAAATGTAAAAGCATTTTTTAATTCAAGTGAATCAATATCCTGTGTCCTGAAACCCAACTTTATTGAAGTCTCAGGTAACCATAATATTTTATAAATCCCCCTCTTGGTTTTGATCCTGAAATTTGCTCCATCAGGTTATCGACAGGAACTTGTATAATAATCCTGTTTTTGTTTGATGACTTTAAATGCAAGCCAGAGGTTGGTATAATTATATGAAATTCCCCAGGATGATTTTTTATTTTTTGCCAGTTTCTGTATACCACCGCCAATACCTATAACTGAAATGGCAAGATCTGCCGAAGTTCTTTCCGGCAGATCATTGGATTCCAATATCAATGCAGAAGAAAGCGCCTGGCCATACAATGCAGAATAACCACCTGAACTAAATATGGTTCCTTTAAAAAGAAAAGGATTGAATCTTCCTCTTGTTGCAATACCGGGTGTACTGCTGTAGAAGAAATTATTTACCAGGTCTCCATCTATATATATCTTGCTTTCAGTTGCCGTGCCTCCTCTTACAAAAAGTCCTTCAGTTTCTCCAACCTGCTGGGTGCCCGGCAATGTTTTTAATGCACCGGTAATATCGCCTTGGCACTTGCAGTGGTTACAATATCTATTGAACTGAGTACGGTTCTTTTTTTTGATCACTTGCTTCAAATGCTCCGGCTGTTATGACAACTGCTTTTAATTCGGTAATTAATTCTTTTACAGATATGTTGAGCACGATATCAGCTTTATCCAATCTTAATATTTTTGCTATAGGCAGTATAGCCAGTCAGGCTTACTTCTAGTATTTTGCTCCCGTTTTCGGTTGTAGTAAAAGAATAATTTCCAAGGGAATCTGTAGTTGCTCCATCATAGGAATTTTTAATGGTAATACTTGCTCCACGGAATGGCTTGTTCTTGTTATCAGTTAATTTCCCGGAAATTTTTACCTGTGCAAAATGCATGTCAGAGAAATAAAAAAAGATAACAGGAATATAAAATGTTTCATTACTATAATTTTGACACAAACGTAAAGTAGTTTATTTTATAAACCAAATTATTTTTATATTATTTATGTTAATAAAATTTTCCCAGGTGGTTGAATAAAATTATATTTAGTAGATAATTGATTGATTATTAACATATAAAATGATTAAATAATTTTTATATATATTATTTCTTTTTAGGAACAAACTTATTAACATCGGTAAAAATTTATTTTTTTATGTGGCCGCAATTTGTAATTTAGCAATAGAATTTAATGGGTTAGTAAGTATAAAGGGTCAGCAGAAATGCTGACCCTTTTACTTTTAATACACTTCTAATACACTTCATTTTTTATTTACTTCTTCACTTCATTTCAACTTGCAGTTAAAAATTTATTTTTCAACAATAGAATTTATGCTGCTTCATGATCAATTGATTTTTAGATAGATTCATTTTTTTCTTTTAGCATTTTGCTTTTACATTTACCACATGAGTAAAACCAAATCAGCTTTTTTTTGTCAGAACTGTGGATATGAAAGTGCAAAGTGGTTAGGTAAATGTCCTTCCTGTGAACAATGGAATACTTTTGTAGAAGAAGTGATTGTGAAAGGAACCGATAAAAAAGAAAAAGATGACTGGAAGGAATTACAGCGGTAATAGGAAAATTAAAAACAGTTTCAATCAATGAAGTAAGCAGTGCTGAAGAAAAAAGGATCATAACAACAGATGCTGAATTGAACCGGGTACTTGGTGGCGGAATTGTTTTAGGAAGTATTGTATTGATTGCCGGAGAACCCGGCATTGGTAAATCAACTTTGTTTCTACAGGTTGGATTACATGCTTAAAAATATTGTTACATTATATATAAGTGGTGAAGAAAGTGAGCAGCAAATAAAAATGCGTGCAGACAGGATAAAGATGCGAAATGAACAATTTTTATCTTCTTACCGAAACCAATACGCAAACCATCTTTCAAGAAATAAAAAAACTAAAACCGCAACTGGTGATCGTAGATTCCATCCAAACACTTCAATCTCCCTTTGTAGAATCTTCGCCAGGCAGTATCAGCCAGATAAGAGAATGTGCCGCAGAATTTCAACGCTTTGCAAAAGAAACAAATACACCGGTATTTCTCATTGGCCACATTACAAAAGATGGAAGTATTGCCGGGCCAAAGATTTTGGAACATATGGTAGATACTGTACTTCAATTTGAAGGAGACCGCCATTATGCATACCGGATTTTAAGAACATTGAAGAACCGGTTTGGCTCCACTTCAGAATTAGGTATTTATGAAATGACAGGCGAAGGGATGAGTGCAGTAAGTAATCCCAGTGAAATTTTAATTACACAAAAAGAAGACCAGCTAAGTGGCATTGCCATTGCTGCAACCATTGAAGGTATTCGCCCATTGTTGATAGAAGTGCAGGCACTGGTTACACAAAGTGTTTATGGAACACCGCAAAGAACAGTAAGTGGTTTTGATCTGAGGCGTTTGCAATTATTACTTGCAGTCTGGAAAAAAGAGGCGGTTTTCATTTTGGAGTAAAAGATGTATTTATAAATATTGCCGGTGGAATTAAAGGTAGAAGATCCTTCCATTGACCTTGCGATTGTATGCGCATTGCTTAGCAGCTATGAAGATGTACCCTTGCCACAGCATATTTGTTTTGCCGGAGAAGTTGGGTTGAGTGGCGAAATAAGAGCAGTGAACAGGATCGAACAACGAATTGCTGAAGCAGAAAAACTGGGATTTGAAAAAATCATTTTAGTAAATACAATGTAAAATCATTGGGGAAATTAAAGTCAAATATTGAAGTAGTGGCTTTGGGGAAAGTGGAAGAAGTGTATAAATATTTATTTTAGAATTGTTTAACGTTGTTGAATGTTGTTTACCAGTATTTAATCAACTTTCAACTACATTCAACAATTATTCAACTAATATTTATCCCGGTTAACTGAATAAACTTTAGCCAATTTCTTTCTGGTCTTTTCAGTAGGTATATATATTTATACCAAATCCTTCCCATGCATTTTATCAAATCCCTATTCTCAGATACACTCCACCTTTTTTACCCGCATCATTGCCTGGGTTGTGGAAGCGATCTGCTTTCAAAAGATAGCCTCCTGTGCATTCATTGCATCAATGAACTTCCCCATACACATTTTGCGATCTATGAAAACAATTACGTAGAAAATATTTTTCGGGGAAGAATGAATGTAAAAGCCGCACATAGCGAATTTTATTTTTCAAAAGGGAAACTGGTTCAGCACCTGATCCACCAGCTTAAATACAAGGCTAATAAAGAAATTGGTTTTTATCTCGGGCAACTAATGGGCAATAGTTTATTAACAGCAAGCCGGTTTTCTAACATAGATTACCTTATACCACTTCCTCTATATCCTGACAAAGAATTCAAACGCGGGTATAACCAGGCAACAATTATTTGTGAAGGTATTGCTGCATCTACCCGGATTACAATGCTGCCCGATAATATTATCCGGCAGCGTGCCACCGAAACACAGACACGCAAACACCGCTCTGCAAGGTGGTTAAATGTAGATGGAAGTTTTGGAATAAAAAATCCCTCTGTACTGGTTGGTAAGAACGTCTTATTGGTGGATGATGTGATTACCACAGGTGCAAGTATAGAAGCATGCGGACAGACGATTTTGCAAATCGAAGGTACAAGCCTTAGCATTGCAACACTAGCTCATGCAACAAAATAATTGAATAACGAACAAGGAATTTCGAATGATGAAGTACACCCTTCGTAATTCTTCGTTCCTTGTTGATTGTTCATTATTCATTAAGCGATTGAAAAAAACTTTACATTTGAAAAATGAAGTTTTTAGTTAATTGTTCAGTAACATGCCTTGTAGCCTGCTTGTTTCTTATTTCATGCAAAAAAGATTCTTTTATTAGTAGCAGTAATGCAAGCCTTAATATTACCGCCGACAGTTTAAAATTCGATACCGTTTTTACCAGCACCGGTTCTGTAACACAATCCTTTAAGATCATTAACGAAAACAATCAAAAAATACTTTTGTCCAAAGTAAAACTGATGGGCGGCGCCGCTTCATCTTTTAAAATAAATATCAACGGCAATCAAACCATTGAAGAAGATGATATTGAAATAGCAGCGAATGACAGCATTTATGTTTTTGTTTCTGTGTTTGTAAACCCCAATAGTGCAAATCTTCCCTTTATCATCAGCGACAGCATTTTAGTGAACTATAATGACAATGAACGGTTTGTTCAACTGGAAGCGTATGGACAAAATGCACATTTTCTAGATAATACCATCATTTCATCAAATACTACCTGGCAAAATGATCTTCCCTATGTTATTCTTGGAAGTTTAACGGTTGATACCACATTCAGTTTAACCATTGAAGCAGGCTGCAAAATATATTCACATGCCAATGCAGCATTCCTTGTAGATGGGACACTTATTATTAACGGCACAAAAGACAATGAAGTAATATTCAGGGGAGATAGGTTGGATCAATATTACGCAGATCTTCCGGCAAGCTGGCCCGGTATTTATTTCAGGGGAACCAGTATAGATAATGTACTCAGTTTTGCAATCATAAAAAATGCAAACGAGGCTGTTGTTGTAGAGGACCCTTCAACAAATGCAAATCCAAAACTCACCCTGCACCAATGCATTATTGATAATGCTTTTGTTGTAGGCTTGTATAGTTATAACAGCAGCATCCAGGCTGATAATACTTTGATCACCAATTGCGGTAATAATATATATATAGAACGTGGCGGTAATTATAGTTTTACAAACTGCACCGTAGTCTGTTATTCCAATTCGTATTTATTACACAGCAATCCTGTATTGCAGGCTTCAGATGCAACAATAGAAAATGGCATAGTGGTTACGAATGATTTGGATGCATCATTTGTAAATTGTATTTTCTGGGGAGACTATGGCGATGTAGATGATGAAGTGGTAATTGACAAAGAAGGAACGGGTATTTTTAATGTAGCGCTGCAGAATTGTTTGTACAAGGCTGTAAATGATCCACTCAATACAACCCTGGCGGCTGTAATTGCAAACCAGGATCCATTATTTGATAGTATTGATATAAGCAATAAATATTATGATTTCCGCACCACAAGAAATGCACTTGCACCGGGAGTGGATAATGGAACAGTTGTTGCTTTTCCTGCTGATCTTGATAATAATCCGAGACCAGTGGGTGTAACAGACATTGGCAGTTATGAAAAACAATAGAACAGTTTTAGCATCCCCGAAAAAATCAACTTTTCTTTTTTTAAAACGTATTATATAAAAAAATCACGATCATGACCAGATTATTCACCATTACATTAGTATTTGTTGCATGTGTGGTACAGTTTAATAATATCCAGGTAAAACCCGGAGGATATTTTGCTTCTATTGCAGAAGACAGTACAAAAAATATTTACAAGTTTAAAGTAAACTCGCTTGACGGCAATCCCATTGACTTCGCAAGTTTTAAAGGAAAAAAAATATTGATTGTAAATACAGCCTCTGAATGTGGTTACACACCACAGTATAAGGATTTGGAAGAACTGTATGAAAAATATAAAAACAAATTGGTGATCGTAGGTTTCCCGGCAAATAATTTTGGCGGACAAGAACCCGGTACTAATGCAGATATTAAAGCTTTTTGCACAAAGAATTATGGCGTCACTTTCCCCATGGCCGCAAAAATATCAGTGAAGGGAGATGATATTGCGCCTATTTATCAATGGCTCACACATAAAGATCAGAACGGTGTACTTGACGCAGAGATAAAATGGAATTTTGGCAAATTCCTATTAGATGAAAATGGAAAAATGATCGCCTATTTTCCAAGTAAAGTGAAACCGATGAGTGAGGATATTATAAGTAAGTTATAATCTGATTTGCAATCTGATTTATAATAATATCGAACAAGGAACAAGGAATGTCAAATATCGAAGTGAGCAATTCCGATCATTATTCAACATTCCTTGTTCCTTGTTCATTATTGTTTTTATTTGACCTATAAAAATATCCGGACCTATTTATACCACCTGGCTTTCACCATTCACTATTGACCATTCACTATCTTTGCTTCCATGCAATTCTCCCAGGTAATAGCACAAAAAGATCTAAAAACACAGCTCACTCAAATGATTCAACAAAACAGGTTGAGTCATGCATTGTTGTTTTTGGGGAAAGAAGGAACCGGCGCATTATCGATGGCAAGAGCATTTGCGCAATACCTCGTGTGTGAGAAAGTAAGCGGGAAATCAGAAATCAGAAATCAGAAATCAGCCGAACCTTCTTTATTTGGAGAACCTGGGCCTGTTGCAAACTCTCAACGAGAAACGAATAACGAGAAACAAGAAACGAGAAACGACAGCTGTGGTGAATGCCCTGCCTGCAAAAAAGCATCTCAACTTGTTCATCCCGATATTCATTTTTCATATCCCGTTATTCCACGTAAAAGCGGCGACAAACCTATCAGCACAGATTACATAAAAGAATGGCGTGAATTTGTAGCAGCACAGCCTTATGGAAATTCTTATGATTGGTTGCAGTTTATTGATGCAGAAAATAAGCAGGGTAATATTACTGCAAGTGAATGTGAAGATATTCTCCGCAAAATGAGCCTGAAAAGTTTTGAAGCAGGGTATAAAATTCTCATCATGTGGATGCCGGAATTATTGGGCAAAGAAGGAAACAAATTGCTGAAAATGATCGAAGAGCCGCCACCTGGTACCTTATTTATATTGGTGGCAGAAAATGAATCACTGATTTTACCAACCATTTTATCAAGAACCCAATTAATAAAAGTTCCAATGCTCAGCAACTTACAGGTTGAAGCAGCGTTGGAGACAAGAGAAGGCATTGCATTAAAAAAATCCCAACAAATTGCAGCGATCAGCAATGGAAATTATCATGAGGCCCTGCAGCAATTACAACATGCCGAAGACGATTGGGAAGTTTTATTAAGAGACTGGCTGAATAGCATTATAAAAACCGGTCCCGCAGCCCAGGTTAAATGGATAGAAGAGATCAGCAAACAAGGCCGGGAAAAACAAAAACAATTTTTGAAATATTTTACCCATTTACTGGAGCATGCTATACGCATCCGTGTTATGGGCGACAATATCAACACGGATGCTGAAAATCAATCCACCACCGATTTTGCACTTCGCTTTAATAAACTTTGTGATATATCACAATTGGAAGGCATTATAAATGAATTAGACCAGGCGGCCTATTTTATAGAGCGTAATGCCAACGCTAAAATCCTCTTTCACGCCCTTACTATTAAGTTGTATCACATAATTAGTAACAAATCAGTAATTTTGATGCAATGAGGAAATTGGCTTGAGCGGAAAGGATAGTGAATAAGCTTATTTTTTGAACAAACTTTTTCAACTATACTCAACACTGTTGTGTCACTCACTTTTACTTTTTCAGCCCTATTCAGCTGATGCACAGTAAAGTTATACTGTAGAAGAGTGCGACGCCACCGAAGCTCACCAGGGCAGTTCTGTCCGGTTCCTCAAAAAAATATTACTCAACATCCCGATACTATCGGGACAAAATAATTTTATATGGGATGTGGAAGCGGGGGTTGCGGAACGTCGAAAGACGGGGGCGCACCCGGGGGTTGTCAAAGTCATGGCAGTTGTGCCAGTGGCGGTTGCAACCGGATGAATGTACATGACTGGCTTGCTAATTTACCTTTCAGCGATCCTGAAAGCAGTTGCCGCATTGTTGAGATAAGTTTCAATAATGGCAGCAGGAAAGATTATTTTAAAAATACCACGTTACATTATTATGAAAAAGGTGAAATGGTTGCCGTAGAAGGCGCCAGTGGATTTGACGTGGGCATGGTTAATCTTACCGGTGAACTGGTAAGATTACAGCTGAAGAAAAATAATATAGACGAAAAAAGTCCTGATATAAAAAAGATCCTGCGCCGTGCAACTGAGTCTGATCTTACAAAAATGAAGGAATCAAAATCACGCGAAGCAAAGATGTTGATCCGTAGCCGTGCCATGGCCCGCCAGCTAAAACTGGAACTTAAAATGGCCGAAGTAGAAATCCAGGCAGATGCAAGAAAGGCAACTTTTTTTTATATCGCCGATGATCGTGTTGATTTTCGTGAACTGATAAAATTATATGCGACAGAATTTAAGGTAAAAGTTGAAATGCGGCAGATCGGGGCAAGACAGGAAGCCGGGAAAGTAGGCGGTATCGGAAGTTGCGGTCGTGAACTTTGTTGCAGTACCTGGCTTACGGATTTCAAAAGCGTGAACACTAACGCTGCACGTTACCAGAACCTAAGTATCAACCAGACTAAACTGAGTGGCCAGTGCGGAAGATTAAAGTGTTGTCTGAATTATGAGCTGGATACTTATTTAGATGCTTTACAGTTTTTTCCTACTGATGCGGATACACTGGAAGTTGCAAGAGGAAGGGCATTTCTTGTAAAAAAAGATATTTTCCGCAACCTTATGTGGTATACAATGGCGGAAAGCAATAAGCAGTATCCATTAACGATTGATACCGTAAAAAAGATAAAAGCGCAGAACAGGGATGGTATTAAACCCGAAGAAATGGAAACGGTTGATGTTACCAGCAACAAGCCGAAAGAAGTAGAACCGGAATATGCAGATATTGTTGGACAAATCAGTTTAAAAAGCCTGGAAAGAACAACACGTAAAAGAAGGGATAAAGAAAAAAGCAAACAACAACAAGGAGGCGGAAGGCAACAACAGGGGCAACCACAAAATCGCGGTAATCAACCTGATCAAAGAAGAGAACAGGGGCAGCAACAACGCCCGCCTCAAAATAAAGGGCCGCAGCAACAAGGTGGAGGAAGAAATCAACAACAACGTCCACCTCAACAGGGCGGCAACAAACCAAATCAACAGCAAGGTGGTGGAAGACAGCAGGGACCACAGCGGCAACAGCAACAGCGTCCACCGCAAAATAAAGGACCGCAACGTCCACCCCAAAACAAGCCGGATCAGAAAGGATAATAAATTTTATGTGTTAATGATTGCGTTGTGTTAGCGTTTAAAAGTTCTTTACGTTTTACAAAACTTTGTAAAACTTAATGACTTGCAGTCTTAGTGACAAATCATAGATCTTACATCACCAAATCATACATTCTTAGTGTCTATTTCGGTTAATAATCTTTCTAAAAATTATGGCAGCCAGAAGGCTGTTAACCATATTTCTTTTACAGTAAATAAAGGAGAGATCATTGGATTTCTTGGTCCCAATGGAGCAGGAAAATCTACCACCATGAAAATGATCACAGGTTATCTTGATGCAAATTCAGGAACAATAGAAGTATGTGGCATACCTGTGAAAGGCAATAGCATTGAAACAAAAAAGAAGATTGGTTATTTACCCGAAGCAAATCCATTGTATATCGATATGTATGTGAGGGAATACCTGGGTTTTGTGGCAGGCGTTCATAAAATAAATGAACCTAAGAAGAGGATTGAAGAAGTAATTAAGCTGGTTGGATTAACGCCGGAGTCAAATAAAAAAATTGGCCAGTTAAGTAAAGGATACAAACAACGTGTTGGGCTGGCCGCTGCACTGGTACATAATCCCGAAGTGTTGATATTGGATGAGCCTACATCAGGACTTGATCCAAACCAAATTGTGGAGATCAGGGAAGTGATAAAAAAACTGGGGCAAAACAAAACTGTGCTTTTTTCCTCCCATATCATGCAGGAAGTAGAAGCGATCTGCGACAGGGTCATTATTATCAACAAAGGAAATATTGTAGCAGATGATAAGCTGCAGAACCTGCAAAAGTCATCTTCAGATATTCAGTATGTAAAAGTAGCATTCAAAGAATCTGTAAATATCGACCAGTTGAAAAAATTAAACGGGGTTATTGAAATCTCGAACGTACAATCCTCCACTTTCAATATTCAATGTTCAAATGCCGAAAACCTCAAAAAAGAATTATTACAATTCAGCATAGCAAATAATTTAAACATTGTATCACTTCAAAGTGAAACACAAAACCTGGAAGCAGTATTCAAATCGCTGACAACATAATTTCATTTTGAAGCATTCGGTAAAGATTGTTTCTTTGCAAAAAAAATCCGGGCAGGTAATAAGCAGAGCTCAGGCATCAACGAACTATTGCCGATTCCCGATTGCCGATTCCTGCCAACAATTCTTAACTCAAAACTCTTAACTCAAATGAGCTACATCGCCTCCTTACACGCCCGCCAGATTTTAGATAGTCGCGGCAATCCAACAATTGAAGTAGATGTGTTAACAGAAAATGAAATGCTGGGTCGTGCCGCAGTTCCCAGTGGCGCCAGTACCGGCATACATGAAGCTGCAGAATTAAGGGATAATGATAAAAAAATGTATGGTGGTAAAGGTGTTTTAAAAGCAGTAAAAAATGTAAATACCATTTTAGCTGATAATTTATTGGGTTGGGATGTTGCTGATCAGACCGGCATTGATGAATTGATGATAAGACTGGATGGAACAGAAAATAAAAGCAAGCTTGGTGCTAATGCAATGCTTGCCATCAGTCTTGCCGTTGCCAAAGCTGCTGCATTGGAAGCAAACCTTCCTTTATACAGGTATGTAGGTGGTACCAATGCAAAGATTTTACCCATACCAATGATGAATATTTTAAATGGTGGCGCACATGCTGATAATAAAATAGATTTCCAGGAATTCATGGTGATGCCGGTGGGTGCAAAAACATTCAGTGAAGGATTACAGTGGGGTGTTGAAATTTTTCATGCATTAAAAACAGTGCTGAAGAAAAAAGGCTATAGCACTAATGTAGGCGATGAAGGCGGTTTTGCGCCGAATATTCAAAGTAACGAAGAAGCGATCGAAACGGTATTAACTGCTATCCAGGCTGCTGGTTACAAAACAGGCAGCCAGGTTACTATTGCAATGGATGCTGCTAACAGTGAATTATGGAATACGAAAGAAAAAAAATACATCTTTCATAAGAGCGATGATAAAAAAATGACCAGTGAACAATTGGTTAAATATTGGGAAAAATGGGTGAAGCAATACCCGATTGTTTCCATTGAAGATGGTATGGCCGAGGATGATTGGAAAGGCTGGAAAATGCTTACTGATGCAATTGGTGATAAATGCCAACTTGTGGGTGACGATCTTTTTGTTACAAATGTAAAAAGACTGGAAAGAGGTATCAATGAAAAAATCGGCAATGCATTATTGGTAAAAGTAAACCAGATCGGTACGCTAACGGAAACGATTAATGCCGTAACGATGGCTCAAAACAATGGTTTTAATACCATCATGAGTCATCGCAGTGGTGAAACAGAAGACAGCACGATCGCTGACCTGGCTGTGGCATTGAATTGTGGCCAGATAAAAACCGGTTCTGCTTCCCGGAGTGACCGTATGGCGAAATATAATCAATTGATCAGGATCGAGGAGATTTTGGGGCAGGGCGCTGTTTATCCGGCCGGAAAAATAAAATTCGGGAAATCGAGTTAGGTTCAAAGGTTAACTGGTTGATCTGGTTGACGACGTTAACGACATTATCAACCCTCTCAACTTTATAAACGCTGTCAACTTTTTTAGCGTCCCATCGCAAGAAATCGTAAATTGTAGTCAATATAGCAATATGAAAATCCTTAAAGGCTTCCTCTCTTTCGCTAAAAACAAGTATTTCATTGCTTTAGCATGCTTTTTAGTATGGATGGCATTTTTTGATCCAAAGGATTGGTCCCTTATTTCGGCCAGGGTGGGAAAGCTTAAAGATCTGCAAAAAAGTGAACGTCGCCTTAACCAGCAAATAGCGGAAACCCGCAATGAGCTGAACCTTTTAAAGACTAATGCCAGTACGATTGAGCGCTATGCACGTGAAAAATATCTAATGAAGAAGGATAATGAGGACCTTTTTTTAGTAAATGAGCCATAAAATGGGGGAAAAATTGGTTTTGATACAATAATCATATCAAGCACCCGTTTAATAACCGGATAAGAAGGATAATTATTTAATTTCTAAAGAATTTTACTATGCACAGTTTTACACAGGAAGAGCTTCTGCAGTATTTATACAACGAAACTTCCATCGAAAAGACAGCAGCGATAAAGACAGCGTTACTCAATGACTGGAGTCTGCGTGAAAAATTTGATTTACTTACATCTGCACAGCAGAACCTGGAAGTAATTAAACTTTCTCCCCGAAAACAAACAATTGATAATATTCTGAATTATGCTGAGAGAGGTGTTGAAGAAATATCTTCTCCGGCCTAACATTTACCGCATTTATGTAATTTCCCCGCTCATTAAGGACGGGGCTTTTTTATGACCAAAAAGGAAAGATACCAGTTTGTTATAGATTATTTTCAACAGCACGCTCCTGATGCTGAAACCGAGCTTTTATATGATAACCCGTTTCAATTGCTCGTTGCTGTGATACTCTCTGCACAATGCACAGATAAACGGGTAAATCTTACTAGTCCCGCACTCTTTGAAAAATTTCCTGACGCCTCATCACTCAGTAAAGCCAGCTTCGATGAGCTATTCCCGTTTATAAAAAGTATTTCCTATCCGAATAATAAAACAAAACACCTCATTGGGATGGCCAAAATGCTGGTGGAACGTTTTAATGGTAATGTACCCATGACTGTTGATGAACTGGTGGCGCTGCCGGGTGTAGGGAGGAAAACCGCGAATGTCATCACTTCAGTAATTGACGACCAGCCAAATATGGCAGTAGATACCCATGTGTTCAGGGTGAGTGCAAGAATTGGATTAACAACGGGTGCCAAGACCCCGGTAGCTGCTGAAAAACAGTTAATTAGCCATTTCCCAAAACAATTGATTCATAAAGCACATCATTGGCTTATATTGCATGGCAGGTATGTGTGTGTAGCGAGAACGCCTAAATGCAGCATATGTGGTTTAAAGAATGCCTGTAAATATTACAAGAATCTTAAAACAGTATAAATAAAATTGAAGAAAAATCGTTTTATTTGTACATTATTTGAACCCCTTATAGCAACTGCAATTAATTTTTAAACGGACTTTTTTAATGAAACGCATATTCTTCTTACTAAGCCTTGTGATATTATTTGCCGGGTATTCCAAAAAAGCGGAGGCACAATATTATTTTTATAATGATACTTATTATGATAGTCCGCTCTTATTTGAAATTGGTGGATCACTTGGCGTAATGAATTGCCTTACTGATCTTGGTGGAAAAAAAGGCATCGGTAAAAAATTTGTTAAGGATCTTAACCTTGGAAAAACAAATTTTGCAGGTGGCATTTATTTCACTGCAATGTATAAATACATGGTGGGATTAAGGCTTGAAGCTACTTTTGCAAAAGTTTCTGCAGATGATGCTGTTTTAAAAGATGTTGATCTGAAAGATATCGCACGTGCAAGATTCAACCGTAATTGTAATTTCAGGAGTAATATCACTGAGTTCTCACTTATAACAGAACTACATCCATTGTTTATTTTTATTGACTGGACAGCACGTGATGAAGACCCTCCGCGTTTGTCTCCTTATTTGTTGGGAGGTATTGGCTATTTTTCTTTCAACCCGCAGGCTAAGTATGAAAACAGCTGGGTAGATCTTCAGCCATTGCATACAGAAGGACAAGGTTTGGTAGAGTATCCCGATAAGCCCAATTATAAATTAAAGGAAATAAACATTCCTGTTGGATTGGGAATTAAATATGAGCTTTCAGACATAATGAATCTTCGCGGAGAATTTGTTTACCGCATTTTGAATACCGACTACCTCGATGATGTAAGTACTACTTATGTTGATCCTGTTGTATACTCAAATCCTGCAAATGGATTTTCTGCAACACAGGCTTACACAGCATATAAACTGAGTGACCGGCAAATAAATCATATCACAGGTCCAGGAGGTAAAAGAGGAAGTCCGGCTGAGAAAGATGCTTATTTTAGTTTCAATCTTAAATTAGGTATTTATATAGGAAGAGAAAGAATCAGGTAAAGAATTTTATTATACTTTGAACTGAAACGCCCCGGTATTTATCGGGGCGTTTCTTTTTAATAAAAATATTGAAGTTTATTTTCAAAGCATTTTTTTCAGGAACTCTATCAACTCTCCCCTGGTAATAGGCACTCCCATGATCTTATTATAAGGCTTTGCATCTACCATGTATACATCTCTTATGATCTTTACCAACTGGCCGTTATTGATCTCAGGAATTACTACCTGTTCAAAGTTTTTAATAATGTCACCAAGATTTTCCGGGAATGGGCGAACATAACGTAAATGTGCATGCGAAACCTCGTGACCCTGTAATTGTAATTCGGTACAGGCGCTCTTAATTGCACCATAAGTACTTCCCCATCCTATCACGAGTATCTTTCCTTTTTCCGGTCCGCTGTCAAGTTTTTGTTTTGGAATATAAGATGCAATCTTATCTACTTTCTCCTGCCTGATCTTCACCATCAACTGGTGATTTTCTGCTTCATAACTGATATTACCTGTGATGTTTTGTTTTTCTAAACCGCCAATGCGATGTTCCAGCCCCGGTGTGCCTGGTATTACCCATGGTCTTACCAGCTTTTCATCACGCAAGTAGGGTTGAAATTTATCTTCACCATCTCCCAGCTGTGTTTTAAAATGCGTGTGAATAGGTGGAAGATCTTCAGATTGCGGAAATTTCCACGGCTCTGCACCATTTGCAATATATCCATCACTCAATAAAATGACAGGAGTCATATGTTGTATTGCTATTCTTACTGCCTCGTATGCAACATCAAAGCAATCGCTTGGTGTTGATGATGCAATGATCGGCATCGGGCATTCACCGTTACGGCCATAATAGGCCTGCATCAGGTCGCTCTGTTCTGTTTTTGTTGGTAAACCTGTACTTGGTCCGCCACGTTGAATATTGCAGATCACCAATGGTATTTCCAACATCACTGCAAGTCCCATTGCTTCAGCTTTTAAAGCAATGCCCGGACCTGAAGTAGTTGTAAGCCCGATTGATCCACCATAACTGGCACCAATAGCCGAAGTAATGGCTGCAATCTCATCTTCTGCCTGGAATGTTTTTATACCGAACGATTTGTATTTACTGAGTTCATGGAGTATATCGGAGGCCGGGGTAATCGGGTAACTTCCAAGAAATAAAGGGAGCCCGCTTTTTTCAGCAGCAGCGATTAAACCATAAGCCAGCGCCTGGTTTCCCATAATAGATCGATAGGTACCGGGTTCCATTTTTGCCTTTGCAACGGTGTAACGGTGCGTGAATGTTTCGGTGGTATCCCCATAATTATATCCTGCCTGCAGCACTCTTATATTACTTTCAAGGATATCCGGCTTTTTACCAAATTTCTCTTTCAAAAAAGTTAGGGTATTTTCCATATCCCTGTTGTACATCCAGTATAAAAAGCCAAGCACAAACATATTTTTTGCCCGGTCCTTTTCTTTTGTCCCCATCGTAATGTCCTTCAATGCCTCCCTTGTCATCTTGGTCACATCCATCTGGATCACTTCAAAATTATCAAGGCTACGATCTTCCAAAGGATTTATTCCATCGGGATAATTGGCCAGTCGAAGGTTTTTACTGTCAAAACCATCCACATTGGCAATGATCTTTCCTCCCTTTTTTAATCCGGTCAGGTTTACTTTTAGTGCGGCCGCATTCATGGCAACCAATACATCACACTCATCTCCCGGTGTATAGATCCTGTCGCTGCTAAACCGAAGCTGGTAGCCGCTCACACCCGGTAATGTCCCGATCGGGGCACGTATTTCCGCAGGGAAATCAGGGAAAGTTGCAAGGTCAATTCCCAAAAGTGCCGTGTTATTGGTAAACTGGTTTCCGGTTAGCTGCATTCCATCGCCGCTATCGCCGGCAAATTTTATCACTACATCCTGTAGTACTTCCTGTTTATCGATCATCGTTGAAAAAATTATAGTATAAAGTTAATGAGTATTGGCAATCGTCTAAGAGCTGAAAGGTTAAACCGTTTAAAGGTTCGCTAAACTTTAGTTTACAGCAAACAAATGATAATAAATTAAAATCTGGCATCAGGTGAACACAACCTTTTTTAACCATTAAACCTTTTAACGATCAGGAGCTACTAAGTTAAGATTTTAGCAACATAGAAAATCAAATTTGTCAGGATAAAAAAATCCATTTCTAAACCGGGTTTTCCGATTTATCCATTAGGTTTGCGCAAACAATTTTAATGCAAGACCTTACCGACTTCCTCAACCCCATTGTTGCGGATGAACTAAATGATGATAATGGTTTTACAGATGGACAATTTGCAAAACATATTTCCATTTTTGAGACTGAATTTCCCGACCTCACCGAAACCGATATCGTGATCGTTGGTATCAATGAAATGAGGGGAAGCAGTTTTTTTATGGGGGAAAGTTATGGAGCAGATGCTATAAGAAAACAATTATTCAAACTGCATTACTGGCACACAGATATTACCATAGCTGATATTGGAAATATTAAAACAGGGGCAGACCTCGCCGATAGCTATGCAGCATTGAAAATTGTGCTGAAAGAATTATTGGGTATCGGCAAAACAGTTATTATTCTTGGGGGTTCGCATGATATCACCCTTGCGCAATATGAAGCTTATAAAGACCTTGGGTTGATCATTGAAGCTACCTGTATTGATGCTTTGATCAATTTAAGAGGGGAAAGTGCTATCAGGGAGGAGAATTTTTTATTGGACATGCTTACCACCGAGCCTAACGTAATAAAACATTATAATCATATCGGTTTTCAAAGTTACCTGGTTCATCCGCGTATGCTGGAAACAATGGACAAACTGCGTTTTGATTGCTACCGCGTTGGGGTTGTAAAAGACAATATGGATGAAATGGAGCCGGTAATGCGCAATACACATTTACTAAGTTTTGATATCAGCGCCATAAAGAACAGCGACGCCCCTGCAAATTCACTAAGTCCGAATGGTTTCAATGGAGAAGAAGCATGTATGCTTACCCGGTATGCTGGCATGAGCAGCAACCTGAGCACTTGTGGTATCTACGGATACAATCCCGACCTGGATATCAATGAACTTACCGCTAAACAGGTTGCGCAGATGATATGGTATTTTATCGACGGTAAAAGCAAAAGCAAACAAGAGAGCAGGTTTGATGAAAAATCCAACTTTAATGAATACCATACTGTATTTGCTGAAATCGACACCGTTTTCCTTCAAAGTAAAAAGACAAACAGGTGGTGGATGCAGTTACCGGATAAAAAATTTATTGCCTGCAGTTATAATGATTACCTGAGGGCTAGTCATAATGAAATACCTGAAAGGTGGTTGCGGGTACAGGAACGAGGATGAAAATGTAGAATATAAAATTTAAAATAATAAATGTAAAAGTGATCGTATTCCCGATCACTTTTACATTTTACATTCATTATTCTACATTTTAGATTTTACCTGCCAAACATCTTATCCAACTCTTCCTTCTTAAACGTCATATAAGTTGGCTTTCCATTCGGAGTAGCATTAGGTGTTGCACAGGAAAAAAGATCGTTTACCAACGATTGCATTTCTTTTTGAGAAAGTATAACACCTGCCTTTACAGATTGCTGCCACGCAAGTGAACGTAATAATTTTTCTCTTTTACCGAATTTAATATCATTGCTAAAATGCTTGAATTGCTCCAGCATTTTTTCAAGTGCTGATTTTTCATTCCCTTCGCTGATATCTGCAGGCGTGCCATGTATTACGAAAGTATTGTTGCCAAACGGTTCCAGCTGGTAACCCAATGTTTTAAGATCGGGCAATAATTCCTGTAATATCACTGCATCTGCCGGCGTTAATTCTACTGTTGAAGGAAAAAGACTTTGCTGCGTCGCAATTGGTCTGCCCTCCAATGCATTCATGAATTTCTCATACAGCACACGCTCATGAGCATTCTGTTGTTGCAGCAACAAAAAACCTTTTTCATTTTGCAATACGATGTAAGCATTGTGAAGCTGCATTATATTTTCATCGATTGCATATTCTTTATGCAAAGGAATGGACAGGCCCTGGGAAATGATTGGTTCTTTGGTTTCTTCTGTCATATTTCCCCCGGGTTTTTCATAAAACTCTTTCCAGTGCTTTAACTCGCTTTTCTTCTCAATAAAATGTGCCTGGTTTTTTTGAGTGAAGGCCTGGAACAATGGAGAAGAAGTAGCAGTCGATCTTCTTTCTTCTGAGATTGGCTTGCTCACTGCATCTAAATGTTGAATAGAAGCATCCAGTTCAAAATCAAGTGTTGGTGTTATACTGTATTGAGCAAGCGCATGTTTTACGGCAGATTGCACAAAAGCATATACAATTTTTTCGTCCTCGAATTTTATTTCCTGTTTGGTTGGGTGAACATTAATATCCAGTTGTGCTGGATCAAGATCGATGAACAAAGTATACATCGGGTAACTATCCTTGGCGATCATTTCATTAAAAGCGTTCATCACCGCATGATTCAGGTAAGCGCTCTTAATAAACCTGTTGTTCACAAAAAAATACTGGTCACCTCTTGTTTTCTTTGCTGTTTCAGGTTTACCTACAAAACCATAAATGTTCAGGTAGTCGGTTTCTTCATGTACACTCACCAGTTTGGCACTGTAACTATTTCCCAGTATCTGAATGATGCGCTGCTTTAATGTTCCTTTTTCAAGATGAAAAACTTCTTGCCCGCTGGAATTGAATGAAAAAAATATTTGCGGAAATGCCATTGATACTCTTACAAATTCATCCACAATATGCCGGAGTTCGGCGGAATTACTTTTTAAAAAATTACGTCTTGCCGGTACATTGAAAAATAAATTTTTCATGGCAATGCTGCTGCCATTGGTGGTTGCAACCGGTTCCTGGTTCTTAACAATACTATTCTCAATTTCTATATATATCCCTGTTTCATCTTCTGCACGTTTTGTTTTTAATTCAACTTGTGAAACAGCTGCAATACTTGCAAGGGCCTCTCCCCGGAATCCCATTGTTTTTATACGAAACAGGTCATCAATATTCTTGATCTTGGAAGTGGCATGACGTTCAAAAGCCATCCTGGCATCGGTTTCACTCATACCCTTACCATTATCAATTACCTGTATTAACGCCTTACCGGATTCATTGACAATTAACTTTATCTCATCGGCACCTGCATCCACCGCATTTTCCAAAAGTTCTTTAACAGCGCTCGCGGGCCGCTGAATAACTTCTCCTGCTGCGATCTGGTTTGCTATGTTGTCGGGTAATAATTGAATGATATCTGCCAAAATCCTGTAATTTGTACCTCAAAAATAACGAAACGAGGGGAGAGTTTGGTGTTTAGCGTTTGGAGTTATAGAGTCTTCTTTAAATGAAAAGATTTACAGTAGTGAGCAACTCCAAACTCCCAACTCCAAACCTGATCTTGCTTACACTTCAAACTCTTATACATCTATGCGTTTTATTGCAGGTATTCTTTTCCTTTTCATTTCACTAAATGTTTTTGGCCAGCCGGAGCAGCAAAATGCTGCAAAAGCCTGGGCCGACAGTGTTTTTAAAACATTGAGTAACGACGAGCGCCTTGCCCAGTTAATGATAGTAAGGCTTTCCAGCATCGACCTAAAAACAAAACAGGTAACTTTTTATGATGAAAAGGTAGCAGAGCTGGTAAAAAAATATAATATCGGGGGTATTTGTCTTTTCCAGGGTGGTCCCGAAAAACAGGCAAACATTATCAATTCGCTACAGGCAACTGCAAAAACACCCATACTTGTTTGTATTGATGCTGAATGGGGCGTTGGGCAGCGTTTGCTCGACAGCGTAATGCCGCTTCCGAAGCAAATGATGCTTGGCGCAATTAATGATCCTTCTATTATCTACAAATACGGCAAAGTAGTTGCCGAACAATGTAAACGCTTTGGTGTACAGGTAAATTATGCGCCCGTTGTGGATGTAAATAATAATCCCGATAATCCTGTTATCAACGACCGGAGTTTTGGAGAAGATAAATACAAGGTCGCTGCTTTTGCTATTCAATATATGAAAGGTATGCAGGATAATGGTATCATGGCTTGTGCCAAGCATTTTCCCGGTCATGGTGATGTAGCAGTAGATTCACACCTGGATCTTCCTGTTATTAATAAGAGTATACCCCAGCTTGATACACTTGAACTTTTTCCATTTAAGAAAATTTTTGCTGCCGGTGTGAGTAGTACGATGGTTGCGCACTTGTATATTCCTTCAATCGACAGCACCCTTAATACCGCAACATCCATTTCTAAAAACAATGTAACAGGATTGTTACGTGATAAATTAAATTTTACCGGGCTAACTTTTACCGACGCACTGGATATGCAGGGAGTAAAAAAGTTTTTTCCCGACGGCGCGGCGTCTGTACAGGCCTTGTTTGCGGGGAATGATATGCTCTGTTTACCTGATGATGTTCCTGTTGCCATTCAGAAAGTGAATGAAGCAATTGAAGCAAATAAGCTTAGTCGTGCGGATATTGATATGCATTGTAAAAAAGTATTGATCGCAAAATATTTGCACCGCCTGGCAAAGCCTCAACCTGTGAGAACAGAAAATCTTGCCGCGGATCTTAATAGCCAAGTACCTGCAATGAGGAAACTTGTTGCAGAAAATGCAATTACTTTATTGTCCAGGAATGACAGCGCCTTCTTTCCTTTATCAACAAATAGCAAACCGGGTGATATTGCATATGTGGGAATAGGATTAAAAAACGACAACAGCTTTTCCAATCGCATGCGTTCGGAATACGCGGCCGGGATTTTTTATTTTGATTATAGTAAAAAAAATGAAGACTCTGTAAAAGCATTGATTGATTCAATTGTGACGGGTTACAAAAAAGTTGTGATTGGAATTCACAATATCAACAGGCCACCACTAAATAATTTTGGCATCAGCAGCCAGGCCGTTAATCTTATCAATATACTTCAGCAAAGGGCCAGGACAATTACTTTCTTATTTGGAAATGCTTATGCTGCAAAAAACTGGTGCGCTGCAAAAAACCTGGTTGTATGTTATGAAGATGACAGCATTGTGCAAAACACTGCATTGGATATGTTACAGGGAAAATTAAATTATAAGGGGACCCTGCCTGTTACCGTATGTGATAATTTTCATTTTGGTTATGGCATCGTTGCATCTGTTGAAAAGGAGTTGCAGGAAACTGATCCTTATCTTGTAAGAATGGATCCGGAAAAATTATCAGTCATTGATTCTATTGCAAACGATGCCATAGCAAGAAGTGCAACGCCCGGTTGTGTTGTGTTGGTGGCCAGGAATGGAAAGATCGCTTATCAAAAAGCATTTGGACATTATACTTATGATCGTACTGAGCCTGTTACCATAAATTCGGTCTATGACATGGCTTCCGTAACAAAGATCTGTGCCACTACTATTTCATTGATGAAATTATATGATGAGGGAAAGATCGATTTAAAAAAAAAGTTAAGTGAGTATCTTTCATGGACGATTGGCAGTAATAAAGACTCACTTATTATCGGCGATATTCTTTTACACCAGGCTGGACTCGTTCCTATCATTCCTTTTTATAAATCCACCATCGACAAACAAGGAATTCCGCTACAGGTTTTATATAGTAATACCAGGAGCGATTCTTTTTCAATCCAGGTTGCGCATAATTTATTTTTAAGAACAGGTTGGAAAGATTCCCTGGATAAAAAAATATTGGAAAGCCCTTTAAGGCCAGGCCAATATGTTTACAGTGATATTGATTTTATTCTCCTGGGAAAAATTGTAGAAACGATAAGTAATCTTTCTTTGGATGAATATGTAAAGAAAAATTTTTATGAGCCGATGTCTCTAAAAACTGCAGGGTTTAAACCACTCGATCGTTTTCCAATAAACGGTATAGCGCCCACAGAAGTAGAAAGAACATTTCGTATGCAGCTATTAAGAGGTGATGTGCATGATCCCGCTGCCGCAATGTTTGGTGAGGTTGCGGGGCATGCCGGACTTTTCAGTGACGCTTATGATATCGCTGCTATCATGCAGATGCTGATAAATGGAGGAACATTCAATGGTAAAAGATATCTTCAAAAACAAACCATTGATCTTTTTACATCTTACCATAGTGATACCAGCAGGCGTGGCTATGGTTTTGATAAACCGGAAAAAGACAACGAAACAAGAAAAGCACCTTATCCTGCAAGATATGCATCCCCACTTACGTTTGGCCATACTGGTTTTACCGGCACCTGTGCATGGGCCGATCCTGCAACAGGCGTTGTTTTTATTTTTTTGAGTAACAGGGTATATCCAAATGAGAGTACGCTTTTTAACCGTATGAATGTCCGGCCCAAAATTCATGAGGCGATATATAAGGCAATGGGTTTTGGAGGTTGAACTTATATCAATTCGAAATTAATATTATATTGTCAGCCTGAGCTCTTCGAAGGCGTTCTTTGTCATCAATCCGGCTTTCGACGAGCTCAGCCTGACAATTTTTTTGAGTAATAAAATTTTAATTTCGAATTGCTGTTAATACAGGTTTAATAAAACCTGTCTTAATTCATCATAACGTTTCCACGGTATTTGGTGATCAGCTCCACGTAATGTATCTGCCTGTATTGATCTTGCATTTGTAAGCATCTTTTTTCCGTAGGCAATGTTTTGTATCGGCACCCATGTGTCTTCATCGCCATGAACAAATAAAATATTCGAAGTAACTTTTTTAAAATCCCCGTTTAAAAAGATAAGATCTTTTTTTAAATACAATAGCTCAGTATTGCTTGGGCCAAATGCACCGGGTAAACACCAATACAACGGCTTTACATTCATGATATGCCGCCATGTTTCTTTTGCCTCCTGGTTTATATCAATTGAACCGGCAATGAGAATTATTGTATGGAATAAACCCGGATCATCAGCTGCCAGTTTTATAGCAACAGGACCGCCAAAACTATGTCCTGCCAAAAACATTGGTTTATCGTTCTTTATTTTCTGTAAAACAGGTAAGATGATAGCACATTGTTCCTGCAAATGCATGGCTTTTCCAAAATCACTATACCCAAACCCCGGCCTGTCAATAGCAACGATCCTGAATTTAGCACGCATCGCCGAATCCCACATATAATGCATATAATTCATCCAGCTACCAGGACTTCCATGGATTATCACCAGTGTTGGTAAAGAATCGCTGCCGCAAACAGCATAATGCAGGTGTCTTTTATTAATAATCGTATCAAATATTTGAAGAGGAACATGCTTGGATTTAAAGACCCGGTATGCTTTTTTATCGCTCCAACGATTTCGCATAATTAAACATTGAGAAAGCAACATCCACACAAACAGCAAGCCCATTGTATACAATAAAGTAAGTTTCATTATTTTCTTTAAACGTAAGGGCCGCATTTTTGTTACAATTTCTTTTAAACGGTTTCATCTAACTCGGACGGCATTGTCAGAGTTTGGCATTAAATCACTTTAAGAACTGTCAGGCTGAGCTTGTCGAAGCCAGTACAATTCAATACAGCAATACGCCTTCGACAAGCTCAGGCTGACAAATCGTTGTCAAAATAAAAATCAGATTAACACTGCACTCAAAGTTGAAAAAAATTAAATTAAATTACGGTTTAAATCGATTGAGTCTACTAAAATTATTGCTATGTCATACCCATTCCAGATAAAAAGTTTTGACGAGTATAAGGCTGCTTATAAAAAAAGCGTGGATGACCCTGAAAGCTTTTGGAGCAATGTTGCTGAAAATTTTAAATGGCATCGCAAATGGGATAAAGTGCTTGAGTGGAATTTCAAAGAACCAACAATAGAATGGTTTAAAGGAGGAAAATTAAATATTACAGAGAATTGCCTTGATCGTCACCTGGAAAAATCGGGTAACACTCCGGCTATTGTATGGGAATCCAATGATCCCAAAGAAGCAGGCCGTACACTTACTTATAAACAATTGCATCAACAGGTTTGCATGTTTGCGAATGTTTTAAAGAACAATGCTGTTAAAAAAGGGGACCGGGTTTGTATATATATGGGAATGATTCCTGAACTGGCTATTGCTGTATTGGCCTGCGCAAGAATTGGCGCTATCCATTCGGTAATATTCGGTGGATTTAGTGCACAAAGTATTTCGGACAGATTGCAGGATGCAAATGCTGAATTCATTGTTACCTGCGATGGTGCGTTCAGGGGAGCAAAAGATATTCCTTTAAAAGAGATTATTGATAATGCACTAAGCACATGTCCTTTTGTAAAAAAAGTAATTGTTTATGAAAGAACAAAAATACCGGTAAGTATGCTCAAAGGGAGAGATGTTTGGTGGCATGAAGAAATGGAAGATGCAAGTGATGATTGTGCTGCAGAAATAATGGACGCAGAAGATATGCTTTTTATATTGTACACCTCTGGCAGCACCGGTAAACCAAAAGGTGTTGTACATTCCTGTGGCGGTTATATGATCTGGACAACCTACACGTTCGTAAATGTTTTTCAATACACCCCGGGAGATATACATTTTTGCACGGCCGATATTGGATGGATTACCGGGCATAGCTATATCGTATATGGTCCGCTGAGTGCGGGAGCAACAAGTTTAATGTTTGAAGGCATTCCGACTTATCCTGATGCAGGAAGATTCTGGGACATAGTTGATAAATACAAAGTGAATATTTTATATACTGCACCTACCGCTATCCGTAGCCTTATGAGCTATGGCCTGGATCCGATTAAAGGAAAAAGTTTAAGTTCTTTAAAAGTGCTTGGTACTGTTGGTGAGCCAATCAATGAAGAAGCATGGCATTGGTATGATGAAAACATAGGCAAAAAAAATTGCCCTGTTGTTGATACATGGTGGCAAACAGAAACGGGTGCATGCTTAATTTCTAATATGGCGGGTATTACACCTGCAAGACCAAGCTGGGCTACATTACCAATGCCCGGCGTTCAACCTGTTCTTGTAGATGAAAAAGGAAATGAAATAACAGAGAAAGATGAACATGGCTTTTTCAAAGGTAATTTATGCATCAAAGCTCCCTGGCCTTCTATCCTGAGAACAACGTATGGTGATCATGACCGCTGCCGCACTAATTATTTTGCGACTTACGAAAACTTGTATTTCACCGGTGATGGTGCTATAAAAGATGAAAATGGTTTTTTCAGGATAACGGGAAGAGTGGATGATGTATTGAATGTAAGCGGTCATCGTATTGGTACAGCAGAAGTAGAGAATGCAATCAATATGCACACGGGTGTTGTTGAAAGTGCTGTGGTAGGTTATCCTCATGATATAAAAGGACAAGGTATTTATGCTTATGTGATCCTTGGCCATACACAACATGATCCCGAACTGACAAAAAGAGATATTTTACAAACTGTAATAAAGATCATTGGCGCCATTGCCAAACCTGATAAAATTCAATTTGTAACTGGATTACCAAAAACCAGGAGCGGTAAGATCATGCGCCGCATTTTAAGAAAGATCGCGGAAGGTGAAACACAAAATCTTGGAGATACAACTACCCTGCTGGATCCTTTAGTGGTGGAAGAAATAAAAAACGGAAAAATTTAAAATGCCTGATCCACGAAAAATTTCTATACAGGATTTTACTTATCAGTTACCGGAAGAAAGAATTGCATTGCACCCGTTGCCTCAACGTGATTCATCTAAATTGCTTATTTATAAGAATCAGCGGATCTCAGAAGACATTTATAGTAACATTGCAAAATACTTACCTGGAGACAGTCTACTTATTTTCAACAATACCAAAGTTATCAATGCAAGATTGCGTTTTAAAAAGAGCAGCGGCGGCACTATAGAAATATTCTGCCTGGAACCTTATGAGAAGATCAATGAGTATAGCAGTGTAATGAATAAAAAAGGTTCGGCAAGATGGAAGTGTTTAATCGGAGGTGCATCAAAATGGAAGGACAAGCAATTAACAATGAATAATGGACAATGGACAATTACGGCGGCCTTGGTTGAAAAGTTGCCGGATGCTTATGTGGTTGAATTATCGTGGACTCCTGCTGATCATAGTTTCGCTGAAATGATTGAATTATTCGGAGATATTCCTTTGCCACCATATATAAAACGTGATACTGAAACAGAAGATGCGGAAAGATATCAGACGATCTATGCAAAATATGATGGTTCTGTAGCTGCACCTACAGCAGGTTTACATTTCACAGAACAAATATTCAGCGACCTGTCAGCAAAGAAAATTGAAACAGCATACATCACACTTCATGTTGGCGCAGGAACATTCAAGCCTGTTAAGGCTGCATTGATGGAGGGACATGAGATGCACGCTGAATGGATTGACGTGCATATCGTAACGATCAGGGATATTTTATCAAAAAATAATATCATCGCTGTTGGTACCACATCGGCACGCACTATCGAAACACTTTACTGGCTGGGAGCAAAAATAATTTTAGATCCGGGAATAGAAACAGTTGAGTTAAAACAATGGGATGTATATGAATCACCGTTAAAAGATAGTAGTATAGAAACAAAAGAAGCATTGCAGGCCCTGATCAACTGGATGCAAAAGCAAAAGCAGGAACGCATTTTCACCAAAACCCAATTGATAATCGCACCCGGTTATTCATTTAAAATCATAAAAGCGATCATTACAAATTTCCATCAGCCTCAATCAACATTATTGCTTCTTGTTGCTGCAGCAACGAATGGAAATTGGAAGAAAATTTATGATTATGCTCTGGAGAATGACTTCAGGTTCCTGAGTTATGGAGATGGAAACCTGGTATTTATTTAGGAAAATAATAAGAATCTTTATGGCTGGATTGTAACCTGTGTTCCAACTGGTATATAACTAAACAGATCTTTCATTTCAGTGTATTTCACAGAAACACAACCATCGGTCCAGTTATAGTAATTATCGATTGTCCATTCTTCCTGCGGCCTGGTGGCATGTATTGCAATACCGGCACCAATTTTTGCAGTTTTAGGTATGATGCCCTGGGCCTTTCTTTCGTTGAATCTTTTTACACTTTCTTCGTTTGGATAGTCAAGTAAGAGTTCCGGTCCCCATTTAGGATGAATCTTTTTGATGATTATTTTAAAACTTCCGTTGGGCGTTTTTTTATCTCCTTCACGCATTTTATCACTCAAATCCTTACTTCCAAACACGATCGGGTATGTTGCATACCAGCCTTCTGCATCATAGACTTTAAGTTCATAATCACTTTTATCAACAATAATGTAATAGGGATTATCAGCTACAGGCTTTGCAGATCTTGTTTCATGTAAACTTTTAGATACTCTTTTTTTATGGCCAGGAGAAACGAATGCCATTAAAACAACCAGGAAAGATATCGTTAAAGAGGAAAGCCAAAACCGGTATTTCATTTTGAATATTTCTTTTATGGTTTTTAACGTTGTGTTCCAAATGATATTATTCACTGACAGAACATTAACAAATCATGCTGTAAAATACTCATTTTTTTGTTCCTACAAAAATTATATAGGGTGCAAATTGTCTTCCGAGGATGGTTACACCCTTATTTAATAGTTTATTAAGAACTCCTCCCAATCCTTTCTTAAATTCATTATAGAAACCATTGTATACCCGCAGGTTCATTTTATTCTCATTATATATTGAATAATAAGCACTGATCGGTAATATCCTTTCTGTCCAACTGCTATTCAATGGATTGCATGTATTCGTTGGGTGTAGTGGCGGATCGGGAATTTTTTTTGTTAACTTATAATTTTCTACAGCAATCGAAATATCCTGCTCATTCATTCCCCTCGTGGCTTTTGCAAGACTGGTCAGCAGTTTCTCATTAACGTTACCAAGTTGTGAACGGATGATTTCTAGTCTTATCTTAAAGAAGGCCTCAAGGGGTTTGTCTCCAAATAAAACAAAGTCATCAGGTGTACCACCCTCACATTCATCTTTGATTTGCAGCTTTTTTAAATTTCTTACTTTAAAATAATTTTCCGGGTTGCTTGCTGTAGTGAATACCGAAATTATCGAAGGATTTATTTTTTTTATAGTGCCGAAAAAATCTTCGAGGCTATAAATATGTTCTATTACATCAGTCGCAATAATAGCATCGGGAATAATATCATTAAAATATTGTTGCAGTGCATGGATATCACCGCGAATATATCCATCGATGTTTATATTCATTTGCTGCGCCAGGTTTTGGGAAGCAGTTATAAATTTTTCATCAATATCAACCAGGTAAACTTTTTTACATCCGCAAAATTTTGCAAAAATTCCAAGGAGACCATTTCCAGCACCAAAGTCGACCAGGGCAATTTCATCGATATTTTTTTGCGCATTTAATTTTTCAATTACATCCGCATAAATGGCGAGATAATATTTTTTATGCTCCAATAAATGTCCCAGATATTTTTGGCAATAAGTATCGGGAGAAATTTTTTCAACTGCAACATTATCCAGCAAGCGCTCAAAAATTTTTACCTGTTCATTAAAATTTGCAGTTGGGTTCATTAAATAAATGTTGGGCTAAAATTAATGAAATATGTTCCAGCCTGTTTAAATCACAGGGATAATACTTCAGAGCAAGTTCTAAAGTATTATCCCCTCCGCCTTCGGCGGGATTGTTCGACTATGCCTTTTGCTTCACTCCGTTTGCAAAAGACAAGTCTCACGAATAAAAAAACCTTCGCCGTTTTGAACAATTGTTCATTCAAGCGAAGGATATTTAGAGAGAGAAGATTGAGTATCCTTATTTTATTAGTTGCTTATCCTGATACCAAAATTAAATGGCCTCATGTCAAGACTATGTTCATAGATAGATTTTGGAGCATAAGAAGCGTAAAATTTAACTGGGCCGATACCAACCTCACCTATATAAGAGAATTTGAATTTCTCGAGATCATAGTCACCTTTATTTTTTTCCTTACCCCTTTCTTTACTCACTTGTTTATTCCTTTGACTATAAAGGTATCCCCCACTTATTCCAAATGCGATATTGAATCCCCTGTGCTTGCCCCAGTCGTTCGTTGCAAAATTCAACATCACAGGAATTGTCAGGTAATCTGCTGCAAGCTTGTTCTTACTGAATGAAATCGAATCCCTGAAAATAAATGGTTTGTTTGTAATAATTCCGTTTGTATAAGGTATTTGTCCATCTTCCTTATAGCTGATACTTTTACTTGATTTGTAACGATAGTTATTTAATTCAAGTCCTAACCCATACTTCAGGCTTACATTCTCTTTTACCAGGTTAAGCTGCTGTATAAAAAACCAGATATTGATATTCATACTTTTTCCTGTCTTAAGCTTAAAATCATCTTTATCGAGGTCCGGTTGACCGGGCCTGTTGTTTTGCAGGAAACCATCAGCAGTAGCGGACGCATAATTCGTTTTATCACTATAGTTTGAAAATCCGATATCAACAATTCCCCAGTTGGTACTGATCCTTGATTTTTTGCGGGGTGTGGTTTTTATTGATAACCCACTGCTGTCGCCAGAAGATTTTTTTCCACCCTTTTTTACGATGATAATATTACCGACACGTATGGTGTCGCTTTTTTTGGATTGGATGGTACTATCCTCCTGCGCAACTGCATTAAAGCAATAAAATACTGTTGCTAATAAAATAACTAGCCTTTTCATGTTACTCAATTTTTAAAGTGAATTATTTAGCTGCAATCTCGAACCCGGCAATTTTTACACTATTGCCGCCCTTAATATTTGCATTCCTTGAAATAACTCTTTTTACTTTCCGGAATAGTCCGCCAATTTTTGAACGGTTTACTTTTTCCTCTTTCATAAAAAGAATACTATTGTCATTTATTTCTGAAGCGGATTCATCCATTACTGTATTTTTTGCATAACTATTATGCGTTTCAGTGAGTGGACTATCTTCCAGTATTTTCTTTGGTTCTTGTATAGCTGTTTTTACGATCGCCTCTTTATCTTCATTAACCTGGTTTCTTTTATCAGGTGAACCAACTATATCCTGTACGCTTGGAGAAACTGGTTTGTTACTTTTTGGATCGTTAATATTTTCTAAAGAAGGTTTTGGTAAATTATTATCTCCTTTTTTTACTAGTGCATTTTGTATATTGTTTCTTTGATCGCTTGGGGACACAATCTTATTTTTTATGGGAGAATTGTTTTTATTATTTGTTGGATTCAATACCATGTTCTCTTTCCTCGAAGATGGTTGGTATTGATCATTATTCTCCTTTACAGTATTATTGTTTGGCGTTTGCTGTTTGCTGTTTGCAATCTCTTCAGTAGTTTGGCTTCCTGAAATATTCTTTTGCTCTGTACCTGTATTTGTTTTTGCGGGAGGGGCATTTTTTGGTGATGGTTGTTGATTTTGTTCTTTTACAGCAATGGCTTCGGGTTGTTTGTCTTTTATAAATAACGAAATACCAATAAATAATCCTGCTCCGATAATTGCTGCAGCAACAGCAACCCTTCTCCAGGATCGCATAGACACCACATTGTCTTTTTCATGACGGTACAGTAACTCCTTGTTCTCAAAAATGATTATTTCATTCGGATCAAGCCTGGTTTGCTGCAGGATATTCCATTCCAGTTTCAATGCCTCATTGGAAGCGATTTCAGATTCAACTGATGCAATAAAAGATGCATCCAGCTCATTATCCAGGTGCATTAATATTTTTTCTTTCAATTCATCAGGATTCATTTCTACCTTATAAAGATCAACCTTTGCTTTATAGGTAATCGCTTCTGCAGGCAATGATGTAGCCAGTAATAGTTCCAGTTCTTTTTCCAGGTCTGGATTTTCTACAATAAATTTCTCCACGATATTCCTCTCTTCTGCAGACAATTCCTTGTCCACATAAAGCAGGAAATACATTTCATAATTATCGCGGTTAATATTCATCGCAGGTTTAAAAATTAAATAACATTTTCCGGTTTTACGATATATTCTCTTAACTGGAGCCTCGCCCTGTGCAGGTAAACTTTTACCTGGCTCTCATTCAGCCCCGTTATCTGTCCAATTTCTGCATAATTATATCCTTCATAATCTTTCAGCATCACCAGGCTTCGCTGGGTTTCACTCAGTTGGTTCAATGCTTCGGCCAAAATCCTCTTCGTATTATATTGCTGCTTTTCGGTGCCCCTGTCGTGATCATCAAATGATTCTTTCAGATTAATTCTTTTATTCTTCCTGATATGGTCGATCATCTGGTGGTAAGCAACCGTAAATAAATAGCTTTTGCACTTCGTATTATCTACATGTTCCCTGTTAAGCCACATTTTTTCGAATGCTCCCTGCACCACATCTTTTGCATCCTCTTCATGACGGAGGTTTTTGAGGATAAAGCGATACACATTATCCGCATACATGTTAACACAACTATTGTATTCTCTCTCTGTCATACAGTTTGGTGCTATAAAATTATGCTATTGGCCTGTTTTTAGGCTAAAACGAAACGAAATCACTAAAAGTTACAGTTATGGGAAAATAAATATCAGGCCCAAAGATGTAAAATGCCGCTGGTAATGAAGTTCCAGGGAGATGCCGATTTTTCCTTCATTTTCTCCTCGCAGCAACTGTATGACTTGCCCTTTATTTCCGGGCAGGGGGTAGTATTTGTATTGCTTGTATCAGAAAAGCTGCTGGAAGCGATAAGAAGCCCCATTGAAAATACGATCAGCAAGCCAAATAGAAACAGTTCTTTTTTGATCTGCATAGCGGTAGTTTTTAGGTAAAACGAATTTAATATCAAAAAGTTACAGCGCAACAATTGAAAATGTTAAAAAAATCTAAAGATCACCCAATTCATAGAATAATTACTTTAATACAATCCCGCTTTAACACCGATGAATTTCGTGTCATTACCATCAAAATCAGTGGAATCAGTGGCAATGAAAACGATTGCCCCTGATTCACTGATTATTTCATCATATAAGAACTTTTACCTGAAACTGTAATCACTTCCCGATAAATGGTTTTAGATGGCTTCGAGTTATTAGATTTGTATCTCATTTTACACTTATATACATAATCATATGAATACAAATTTTGTTTCTCGTATCGGGACTGAACTGGAGGAAATAAAATCTGCCGGGCTTTTTAAAAAAGAACGCATCATCAGCAGTGAACAGGGTGCCGAAATTATCGTAAATGGAAAAACTGTTTTAAACTTCTGTGCAAACAATTATCTCGGTCTTTCATCGCATCCCAAAGTGCTGGAAGCTGCAAAAAAATATATTGATCACCGTGGTTATGGAATGAGCAGTGTCAGGTTCATATGCGGTACCCAGGATATTCATAAAGAACTTGAGCAAAAAATTTCATCATTTTTAGGAACAGAGGATACTATTTTATATGCTGCTGCATTTGATGCAAACGGTGGTGTGTTTGAGCCTTTATTCGGTGAACAGGATGCCATCATCAGCGATGCATTGAATCATGCTTCCATTATTGATGGGGTTCGTTTGTGTAAGGCTCAGCGTTACCGTTACGAGCACAATAATATGGATGATCTTGAACAAAAATTAAAAGAAATCGCAGGCTTACGAAGTCGCATAATTGTCACTGATGGTTCTTTCAGTATGGACGGCACGATTGCCCAGCTCGACAAGATCTGTGACCTGGCAGATAAATACGATGCTATTGTTATGATTGATGAATGCCATTCTTCCGGGTTCCTCGGAAAATCAGGACGAGGCACACATGAATACAGGAATGTAATGGGAAGGATTGATATTATTACAGGCACACTTGGCAAAGCCTTCGGTGGTGCCAGTGGTGGTTTTACATCTGGCAAAAAAGAGATCATCGAAATGCTCAGGCAACGCAGCCGCCCGTATTTATTCAGTAATACCCTTGCACCGAGCATTGTGGGTGCTTCCATTGTTGTATTGGATATGCTAAGCAATACCACTGAACTAAGAGATAAACTCGAAGCAAATACAAAATATTTCAGGAGTAAGATGACCGACGCCGGCTTTGATATAAAACCCGGTGATCATCCCATTGTTCCTATTATGTTATACGATGCTGTACTGGCACAAAATTTCGCTGCGAAATTATTAGATGAGGGCATCTATGTAATTGGATTCTTCTTTCCCGTAGTAGCAAAAGGCCAGGCCCGCATACGGGTACAGTTAAGCGCTGCGCATGATCAAAGGCATTTGGAGAAAGCAATTGCCGCATTCACAAAGATCGGTAAGGAACTGGGCGTATTAAAACCTGTTACAAGCGAAGTATAATTTTATTGTTGTCCCGGCACCAATACAAGGCCCAACTTCAGTGGCGTCGCACTCTTGTGCGTTTAAAACTTAACCCGGCTTTTATCTCTAAAATCGAAGACCCTGTGGTATATTATTCATCTCTATTGTTACCCGCAGATCAACGCAGATTTGTTTGCGTAAATCTGCGAAACGGTAAGCGGATATCTGCGGGAACGCTGAGTTCCGATAATATTATAAAAGAAGTTGTTACATGAAAATTTTATCTCATTTTTGTCGCTCATATTTTCTAAATCTTCCGGCGTGAAAAAATTAACCCTTCTAACAACTGTTCTTTTTTTTGTCATAACATCTTTTGCCCAGGTAAAATCCCCGGAAACATTTTTGGGATATAAAATTGGAAGTCGATATACCCCGCATCACAAAATTGTTGAGTATTTTCAGCATGTTTCACAGGTAGCCGCGTCTGTTGTAAAACTTCAGCAATATGGCGAAACGAACGAGCATCGGCCCTTGTATCTTGCCTTCGTTTCGTCACAGGATAATATCAGTAATCTCGAGAATATTCGTTTAAATAATCTTCGGCTTGCCCATCTTGCAAAAGATAAAGTGGCTCCTGTAGAAAATACACCTGCAATTGTTTGGTTCAGTTATAATGTACATGGCAGTGAAACATCTTCATCTGAAGCAGCCATGCTTACCTTATTTGCATTGGTTGATCCTTCCAATTCTCAAACAAAAGAATGGTTAAAAAATACAGTTGTTGTGATCGACCCATGCTTAAACCCGGATGGCCGTGAACGTTATGTAAACTGGTTTACTTCGGTTGTAGGCAGTAGTTATAATCCTGAAATGATATCACGTGAACACCGGGAACCATGGCCCGGCGGCAGAACCAATCATTATAACTTCGATCTCAACCGCGACTGGTGTTGGCAAAGTCAGCCGGAAAGCCAGCAACGCGTTAACCAATATAACCAGTGGATGCCACAGGTACATGTTGATTTTCATGAGCAGGGGGTAAATGATCCTTATTATTTTGCTCCAGCCGCACAACCTTACCACGAAGTGCTTACAAAATGGCAAAGAGAATTCCAGCTAACTATCGGTAAAAACAATGCAAAGTATTTTGACAAAAACAACTGGCTCTACTTTACTAAAGAAATATTCGACCTGTTATATCCATCTTACGGTGATAGTTACCCGTTATTCAACGGCGCAATCGGAATGACCTATGAGCAGGCCGGTGGCCATGCCGGCGGACTTGAAGCCAATACGAACGAAGGAGATACGCTTACTTTATATGATCGTGCGATTCATCATTATACCAGCGGCCTAAGCACTATTGAAACCGCCTCACTACACGCCTCCAGCCTTATTAAAGAATTTCATAAGTATTTTAACGACGCTGTAAGTGGCGCAATAGGCGAATACAAATCTTATGTAATTAAAAATAATCCTAAAGATGAAGAACGGATCATTGCATTAATAAAATTGCTTGATAAGAATAATATCCAATATGGCACTGCAACAGGAAGCAATAAGGGTTACAATTATGGAACTAAAAAAGAAGAGTCATTCAATATTGCAGCAGTTGATTTGGTTATTAGTGCTTCGCAGCCTAAAGCAGCATTGGTAAAAGTATTATTTGAACCGGAAACCCGGCTTGTTGATTCTGTTACTTATGATATTACCGCATGGGCTTTACCATATGCTTATGGATTGGATGCATATGCAAGCAAACAATCGATTAATATATCCGGCGGAAAAATAATGGCTGATCCTGTAAACAATGATGCAAAAGATGCATATGGTTATATTATCCGCTGGCAGGGTGTTTCATCTGTAAAAACAATTGCACAGTTATTAAAGAAAAATATACGCCTTCGTTTTTCACAAACAGCTTTTGAAGCAGGCGGGCAATCATTCGAAAGAGGATCAGTGATCGTTCTTAAAAAAGGAAATGAAAAGTTTGGCAATGATCTTTGGAAAATGACAGCCGATATCTGTAACAGTAATAATATTAAGATGCATGCTGTTAATAGCGGCATGGTTGATAAAGGGTTTGATTTTGGCAGTGATTACGTTCGTCTTTTGAATGCGCCAAAAGTAGCAATGCTCACCGGGGAAGAAACCAATTCAAATGCAGCGGGAGAAATATGGCATTTCTTCGACAAGGAAATCAATTATAAGATCAATTTAATAAATGCCAGTGATGCAGGCCGTATCGACTGGAACAGGATTGATGTATTAATACTCCCCGACGGCGGGTATAAGTTTCTAAGTACAAAAGAAAATTCAGAGCGCTTTCATCAGTGGATTGAAGCTGGAGGAAGGGTTGTTGCTTTGGAAGCCGCGGTAACACAAATATCAAAGCTTGAGTGGAGTGCTATTCATTTAAAGAACATGTCTGATTCAAACAACAATGCTATTGTTAAGGATCCTTATGAATCATTGCAGAAATTTGATCTCAGGGAAAGAGATGCACTTACAAGCGGCACGCCGGGTTCTATTTTTAAGGTTGATATTGATAATACACATCCTTTAATGTTTGGGTACCCAAAATATTATTATACATTAAAACGTGATAATGCAGTATATGAATTTATAAAAGAAGGAGGTTGGAATACCGGCGTTATTAAACAGGATAACCAGTTGACCGGCTATGTAGGTTATAAATTAAACCCCAAATTAAAAGATGGCTTGTTGTTTGGCGTACAGGAATTGGGTAACGGTTCTATTACTTATTTAACAGATGATGTTTTATTTCGGGATTTTTGGGAAAATGGCAAATTGATGTTTTGTAACGCTGTCTTTTTCGTAGGTCAGTAATTCAATACAGAAGTTTAGCTTTGTATTTCATTTTCAAATCTCCAAATTGAATATTAATTTTCAAATTAATTATGTCACAATCATCCGAAACATTTAATGAAAAAAGCAGTGCTAAGGCTGCGGATCTTGAACACAGGAGAAAAATTAATTTTAATATAGGGAAGTATAATGCAGTTGTTCCACAGGGTAAGTCGCAATTTGGTAATTTACATCTTGCAAGAGAAAGAGCTAAAAATACAAAATGGCGTGCTATTGAAACGCTGGATCAGCAGTTGGAAGAATTTGAACTGCATTTTTCAAAACGCGGTGGTAAGGTTTTATGGGCTGAAAATGCAGTACAGGCAATTGAAGAAATTCTGAAAATCTGCGCAGCAAAAAAATGTAAAATGCTGGTGAAGAGTAAAAGTATGGTTACTGAAGAAATTCACCTTAACGACGCCATGAAACAAAATGGCATCGAAAGCATTGAAACAGACCTGGGCGAATATATACAACAATTGGATGATGAGCCCCCCTATCATATCGTAACCCCGGCTATGCATAAGAGTAAGGAGGATGTAGCAAAGCTCTTTTCTGAAAAACTCGGCACAGATCCAAATCTTACTCCTGAACAACTTACACTGGTTGCAAGAAATATTTTAAGAGAAAAATATGTGCAGGCCGAAATTGGCATTACCGGCGCAAATTTTATTATCAGTGACATCGGTGCTATCGCCATTACAGAAAATGAAGGCAATGCAAGATTGAGTTGTTCTTTTCCAAAAACACATATTGTTATTGTTGGTATCGAAAAAATGATTCCATCGATAACCGACCTGGCGTTATTCTGGCCATTGCTGAGCACTTTCGGAACAGGACAACGGCTCACGGTTTACAATACGATTGTTACCGGTCCGCGGCAGGCAAATGAAAAAGACGGTCCTGAAGAAATGTACGTGATACTGCTTGACAATGGCCGCACTAATATTCTAAAAAATCCTAAACAAAGAGAAAGTCTTTATTGCATTCGTTGCGGAGCCTGTTTAAATGCATGCCCGGTTTATAAAAACATAGGTGGACATGCATATGGCGCTACTTATAGCGGGCCGATTGGAAGCGTTATTACTCCGCATCTGCAGGGAATGGAAGATTTCAAACATCTAAGCTATGCTTCTTCTTTATGTGGAAACTGCACAGAAGTTTGTGCAGTAAAAATTAATTTGCATGAGCTGCTGTTGGAAAATCGTCATGAAGCGATCGAAGAAGGTTTGTCAACATTTTCGGAACGCATGGCCTGGAAGATTTGGAAAACTGCAAGCCTTAAACGAAGTATGATGAATATGGGTAATGGAAATTTGAAAAATAAAATCGTGAATGGATTGTTTAAAGGCTGGAAAAAAAATCGTGGTGATCTTCATTTCAGCCCGAAAACATTTAACGAAATGTGGAAAGAGAAATTTAAGAAATAATAAAGTTAGGTAGCTAACGGAATACTAAAGTTTGACTCTGAACAATGATTTTAATTTACGCTCATACTTCTACAAAGCGTTTGCAATACATTTGTAAATTCATTTTTAAAGAACAGCTCGGTATTGCATACAGCCTTACCATTGATGCAGAAAGTTTTAAAAAACACGAGGGCTTTAAAATAAATTACAGCGATGTTTCATTTGACGCCGCCTTCAATATCAGGCCTCATCACCTTCTTTTTGAAAAGGATGTTAAAGAACAGGAGATAAAATGTTTTGAAGTAAACGGCCATAAGGCTTTCTTTAAAACTTCACAAGGAGATTTTCCATTTGATATCTTTGCTACTGTTTTTTATTTAATAACCCGTTATGAAGAATACCTGCCACATAAAAAGGACATGTATGGCCGGTATGCACATGAAAATTCACTGGCATCCAGGGAAGGTTTCTTAAAAATTCCTTTGGTAAATATCTGGCTGCACGATTTTTTAAAGAAATTAAAATCCGCTATTTCAAATCTTCAATACCAGCTCCCCGTTTTTAGCTTCCTTCCTACTTATGATATCGATATCGCCTGGTCATATAAAAACAAGGGGTTGATGAGAACGGTGGGAGGTTTTATCAAAAAGCCCTCCCTGGAAAGATTGCGGGTATTGGCTGGATTTAAAAAAGATCCATATAATTGCTATGATTTTTTAGATGCATTGCACAAAGATCATAACCTTGAACCAATTTATTTTTTCCTGGTAGCCACATCTACAAGTACCTATGATAAAAACATTTCTCCCTTTAACAGTACGATGTGGCATTTGATAAAGCAACACGCTAAAAGATATGATATTGGTCTTCATCCATCCTGGAAAAGTAATAGTAGTTTCAAGATACTAAAAAGAGAAAGAAAAATAATTGAAGACGCAAGCCATGCCCGCGTTACAAAATCAAGACAGCATTATATAAAATTTGATTTGCCTGTAACAATGGAGCATTTACTGGAAGCCGGAATTGAAAATGATTATAGTATGGGTTATGGAAGCATTAACGGGTTCCGGGCATCCGTAGCATCGTCTTTCAATTGGTATAACCTGGAAACAGAAACACCTACCAGGTTAAGAATACATCCTTTCTGTTTTATGGATGCAAATAGTTATTATGAACAAAAGTTAACTGCTGATGATGCCTACAAAGAAATGGTATATTATTATAGCCAATGTCAAAAAGTAAACGGGGCATTTATCTCCATCTTTCACAATAATATTTTAGGCTCTGATAAACAGTTTGCAGGTTGGAGTAAAATGTATGCTCATTTTATATCTCAGCTTCAGCGATGATTTTTCGATTTCCTTTCCTGATACTATAATTAACAAGGTAAACGCCTGTAAGTGTAACGATAGCGCCCCATAAAATATTTATAGTAAGTTTTTCTTTTAATACAAACGAGGCAAGCACCATTGCAACCAATGGATTAAAATAAGCATACAAAGATGCGATAGCGGCCGGCAGCTTTTTCATTGAATAAATAAATGCCGCGAAAGAAATAAGTGAACCAAATATTACAAGATAAAAAATCACCATCCACACTTTAACAGAGATAGCGGTTGTTGAAACAGTGGGTTGCGTTGTTTCAGCCAATACGAATAATATTACCGAACTGATAAGCATTTGCCAACCCGAACCATAATATGGATTAATAGCTGCCTTATTGCGGGAAAGAAAAACAGTTCCAACACTCCATGCAAGCATTGCTGAAACAGACAATGCCAATCCTATTATAAAAAACCGGTTGAAACCATGAAATGCGTGCTCATAAAAAACAATACCAACACCCATTATACCTAGAAAAAGTCCAATGAAAGTAAGTAGTGTAAGTTCTTTGCTTTTATAAAAAACTTTTTCGATGATTACAACACTCAATGGATACAAGGCTCCTATCAGTGCGCTTAAACCAGTAGGGATAAATTTAAGGCTCCATGTACTAAGGCCATTTGCAAAAACAAACATCAGGATTGACATTACAAGCAGCCAGCGAAATTGTTTTGCTGTTGGCAATGACAATTTTTTATACAACATAAAATATCCAACGAAACACATTCCTGCAATAAACTGTCTTATGTATGCCATCTGTAACGGCGGAATTTCATTCACACCTAATTTACTAACCACCCACGTAGTTCCCCATAAAAAACAGGTTATCGATAAAGCAATATATCCTTTTCCTGTTCCGTCCTTTATTTTCATCTGTTACATTTATTTAAACCGCAGAGGCGCAAAGGCGCCAGGGATTTATACTCTCTGCGTCTCTGCGCCTCCGCGGTAATCTTGCTCTATTAAGACGAGTTTTTAATTCGTTGGTTGCAGCTTTAATGCTTAAAATGCCGCATCCCGGTAATTACCATTGCAAGTTTATTTTGCTTGCAATACTCAATCGAGTCGGCATCCCTGATAGATCCGCCTGGTTGTATAAAAGAAGTAATGCCTGCCGTATGTGCAATTTTTACACAATCATCAAATGGGAAAAAAGCATCACTTGCAAGAACGGCTCCCGAAAGCTCAAATTTAAATTGAGCAGCTTTTTCAAGTGCATGTTTCAATGCATCGATACGGCTTGTTTGTCCACAGCCTTTTCCGATCAGCTGGTTATTTTTTACCAGTGCAATTGCATTGCTTTTAAGATGCTTGCAAACAATATTTGCAAATAATAATTCTTTTTTCTCTGCTGCTGTTGTCTCTCTTCCACCCGCTTCTTTCCATTCCATGGTATTTCCTTCGTCCACCTGCTGCACTAAAACACCGCCTAATAATGACCTTGATTGTTTTTTGGGGAGTTCAACGGGTCTTAAATCCAATAATATCCTGTTCTTCTTTGATTTCAATATTTCAAATGCGGCTGGCTCAAAGGATGGAGCAATCAGTACTTCAAAAAACAATTCATTGATAGCTGTAGCAGTCGCAGTATCTACAGACCCATTGCAAACAAGCACACCCCCAAATGCGCTTTCCGGATCGCCCGCAAGTGCATGATCCCAGGCCGATTTGAGGCTATCCTTTACCGATATACCGCAAACATTGGTGTGTTTTATTATTGCAAATACAAATTCTTTGTCCGAAGGCTGAAACTCTTTTATCAGCTGAACCGCAGCATCCACATCTACGAGGTTATTGTACGAAAGGTCTTTTCCATGCAACTGCGTAAAAATATTTCTAAGGTCGCCATAAAAACCTGCAGCCTGGTGCGGATTTTCGCCATACCGCAATACTTTTTCTTCTTTGTTATATATCGTTGTAAACTCGGCCTGGTGAAAATAATTTGAGATGGCATTATCATAAGCTGTGCAAACATCAAATGCTTTTATTGCAAAAAAGCGACGCTGGTCAATCGATGTTTCTCCTTTATGTTGCTGCAATATTTCTTCCAGCAAAGAATAATCATCTTTTGCTGCTACCACCAAAACATCCTGGTGATTCTTTGCAGCCGCCCTTATCATTGATGGTCCGCCAATGTCAATTTTTTCTATGATCAAAGATTCATCAGATGTATTTCTCACCGTTTCCTCAAATGGATAAAGGTCAACAATTACCAGGTCAATTTCCGGTATCTGGTATTCATCCATTTCCTGTACGTGAACTTCATCATCCCTTCTTCCTAATATAGCGCCGAATACAGAAGGATGTAATGTCTTCACTCTTCCGCCCAATATAGATGGATAACTGGTTAAAGATTCTACAGGCACGCATGGAATATTCAACTTCTCTATGAATTGCTGCGTACCGCCGGTACTGTAAATGGTAATACCAAGGTCATGCAATCGCTGAACAATGTTTTCAAGTCCATCTTTATAAAAAACAGAGATCAATGCTGATTTTATCTTTTTCATAAGTTCCCCTGCCTTGCCGGCGAAGTTTTAAAGTTTAGAAATTATTGGGGCAATCGCGTTATTCAATATCAAGAATAAAAGCACCTTCCTGGGGTATTGAAAAGCAGGGCAAAGCTAACCTTTCGCATTCTTTTTTCCAGCCGTCAATTTTCCACAAACTGTTAGATGCATCAAAAACAATGATAGATGGCTTTAAGGTATTGGTAAGATGTGCCATTTTTACTGGTGGGTTCTTAGAGATGAGGAGTATATCTATGTTGATTTTATCCTCTATAAAAGGGAGTGAAAAAGATGAATCTATAACGATCATTTTTTTTCCAAAAAAACTCCATTCATTTCTCTTACCAACAAGTCCTGTAAGGGTTTTACCCGAACTCCATGCCTGCTGCACAATCCGGCCAGGTTTTAAATGAAAATTTCTTAATGTGGCATTTGCATTCAAACTCGTATCACCTATGAAACAATATTTGCCTTTATAGATAAAATCAATGGCCTGGTGTTGCGGTACATTATAAATGATGATCTTCTTTTGTTGCAGCATTTGCATTTTCGCGTATGTATGAAAAGCTGTAAATACCAGCAAGCTTATTATCGCAGTTTTAAAATACTGCTTGTTTTTATCAATCAGCCATACGCACATGCTGATGACAAAAAAATACAATGCCCATGTTGTGAATGGAGTAGCATAAATATTATCCAGTAATGAATAGGGAATATTGTTACAAGCTTCGATAATGCAATTCATCAGCCACACAAGCCAACCTGTTATTCTTCCGAGGAAAATTCCTGCAAAGGGTATCCACGAAAAAATGACAAGGAATATTTCTGCAAATAAAATAATTGTTGACAATGGTACCGCGATGAGGTTAGTTATAAAAAATAAATTGGGAAACTGGTGGAAATAATAAATACAAACAGGGAAAGTCATTACCTGTGCAGCAATCGTAACTGCCAGCATATCCCACACTTTGTTCAGCCATATCCATTTAAAATAAATTAAGTTCACGATAGGCTTTTGCAATGCAACAATGCCAATGATCGCTAGGTAGCTCAATTGGAAACCGACATCCCATAAAAAATAGGGGTTGTAGCAAAGCAGAATAAATGCAGAGGCTGCAAGGGAATTATAAACAGCACTTTGCTTAAAGAAGTTTTTTCCAATGATGATACATGTAAACATGACTGCACTTCTTAACACCGAAGCCGATGCTCCTGTTAGCAATGAAAAAAGCCAAAGGCAGCCAAGGATCAAAATCACTTTCAGCAATGGTTGCTTTTTGATAAAGGGCAACTTATCAAACATCCACACAAGCATAATATAAATGAGCCCAAGATGTAAACCTGAAATGGCTATGATGTGTACCACGCCTGCGTTGCTGTAAGCCTGTACAAGGTCTTTATCAAGGTCTTCCTTGTAGCCGATCAATAATGCTTCTGCTATGCCAACTACATTTTTATTTCCGGGAATAAATTTTTGCAATATGTGGAGCGTGTAAGATTGTAATGAAAAAATAAATTCATTAGCTCCATTGCTATTTTTTGCTTTCAGTAAGCGCCAGTCATTCGACTTGAGGTAAACGGTATGAAACACCTGCTGAAATGCAGCATAACGCTCGTAATTGAATGCGCCGGGGTTGCCGGAATTTTTTATTTGTTGAAGCGCTTTACTAATTACTACTTTATCACCGTACCGTAAATGGGCAGCTGGCGACTCTTTTGAAAAATAGATAAACAATTTTCCTTTGGCAGGAATGCTTCTCGAACCATTTATTATAGTTTCCACATAGCCTTCGGCTTTAAATGATTTTGATTTTTCAATAAGCGGTTCATTGATTCGTACAATGACTGAGCTGCTATCGTTGTATTGATGACCATACCAGTTGTTTTGATGCCGGATATCTTTGTGCCAGGTTATAAACATAGCAAAACACATTATTACAAGCATCAGTAATATTCCCTGTATAAACTGTAACCTGAACTTTAATTCTAGCGGGAGAAAATAAAAGAGGATGAAAGCTGCTAAGAAACAACAGGTGGAAATTGTAATGAATGCAACAGGCAATTGTAAATACCATTGAAGGATGATACCAATCAATAATGGGATCAACAACCTGGCAAAAGGAGTAGTTTTCCAAATGGGTATATGATAAATTTGCATTACCTGAATGTAGCATTCAGGGGGTGATTAAACCCGGTGAATCAATACCGGGATTGAGCGTTTTTTCTTTTAAAATATGAGGGATAACCACAGAGTTAGATGAGTTAAAACGGAGGTTCACAGCGTTTACCTCTATACATAATACTTCTCAGTGAGAGTCTGTGAAAAAATTCTTTTACCTGTGTGGGTTAAAAAAACTATTTACTCAAGTGCATGCTCCTTTCCTTATACAACTGGCGGAAATACGGGTCGCGTAAGTCTTTTATAAAACGTATTGCTTCTCCTGTACTTTTCATTTCCGGGCCAAGCTCCTTATTTACACCGGGGAATTTATTAAATGAGAAAACCGGTTCTTTGATTGCGAATCCTTCCAGTTTCTTTTCAAACTTAAACTCTTTGATCATAGCTTCTCCCATCATTACTTTGGTTGCAATGTTGAGATAAGGGATGCCATATGCTTTTGCAATGAATGGTGTAGTACGGGAGGCACGTGGATTGGCTTCGATCACGAATACATTCCCATCCTTAATTGCAAATTGAATATTAATGAGGCCTTTGATATTTAAAGCCCGTGCAATTTTTTCTGCATATTCTTCCATCGTATGTACCACCAGCGGTGTAAGATTAAATTGTGGAAGCACGGCATTGCTATCACCACTATGGATACCCGCAGGTTCAATATGTTCCATCAATCCCATTACGTGAAAATCAGTTCCGTCGAAAATAGCATCTATTTCTGCTTCCTGGCAACGATCCAAAAAATGATCGATCAGGATTTTATTGCCGGGCAAATGTTTTAATAAACTAAGTACACCGTTTTCCAGTTCTTCGTCGTTTAATACGATGCGCATTCTTTGTCCGCCCAATACATAGCTCGGGCGAACCAGCACAGGATATCCAACTTTTTTCGCTACCTCAATTGCATCTTCTGTATTAAAAGCTGTTCCATAATTTGGATAAGGGATCTCGAGTTCTTTCAGCATATCGCTGAAGCGTCCACGATCTTCTGCAATATCCATATTATCATAAGAAGTACCGATGATCTTAATTCCTTTTTCATGAAGACGCCCGGCGAGTTTCAGTGCTGTTTGTCCACCCAGCTGTACAATAACACCATATGGTTTTTCATGTTCAACAATTTCCCAAAGATGCTCCCAGAATACGGGTTCAAAATAAAGTTTATCCGCGATATCAAAATCTGTTGAGACTGTTTCAGGATTGCAATTCACCATGATGGCTTCATAACCACATTCCTTAATTGCAAGCAGGCCATGCACACAACAATAATCAAACTCAATTCCCTGGCCAATCCTGTTAGGACCACTGCCCAATACAATTATTTTTTTCTTACCCGAATCTTTTGATTCATTGTGCGCCAATCCTGCACCATTCGATTTTTTTTCAAATGTTGAATAGAAATAGGGAGTCTTTGCTTCAAACTCCGCGCTGCAGGTGTCTACCATTTTAAATACACGGGTAAGACCCATCTTTTTCCTGCGTTCATATAGCTGGTCTGCACCTTCCTCACGCATGATCCTTACCAGTTGCTCATCACTGAAGCCCAATGTTTTTGCTTCTGTCAAAAGATCATCGGGTAAAGTTTTCAGGTCATATTTTGCAATTTCTTTTTCGCAATCGCAAATTTTTTGGATCTGGTAGATGAACCAGCGATCTATACTCGTGCTTTCACAAATGCGCTTCACACTTACACCTGCCATCAACGCATCTTTTATTCTAAATATCCTGTCCCACTTTGGAATTTTTATATACTCAAGCAGATCATCTGTACGCATGAGGCTCTTTCCATAATAACCCAGGCCAACAGCTTCATTTTCCAGGCTCTGACAGGCTTTTTGAATTGCTTCAGCGAAACTTCTTCCGATACCCATTACTTCACCTACGCTTTTCATCTGGAAACCCAGTGTATCATTGGCGCCTTTGAATTTATCAAAGTTCCATCTTGGTATCTTTACAATAACATAATCCAATGCAGGTTCAAAATATGCAGAAGTAGATTGTGTGATCTGGTTTTTTAATTCATCAAGATTATAACCCAGTGCCAGTTTACTTGCAATTTTTGCAATAGGATAACCTGTAGCCTTACTCGCTAATGCGGATGAACGGCTAACCCTTGGATTGATCTCTACAACAATGATCTCTTCAGTTTGAGGATTCAGTGCAAACTGCACATTACAGCCCCCGGCGAAATTGCCCAGGTTGCGCATCATATCGATGGCAGTGTTGCGCATCAGCTGGTACGCCGTATCGCTCAATGTCATTGCAGGAGCTACAGTGATGCTGTCGCCTGTATGAACACCCATCGGATCAAAATTTTCCACCGTACAAATGATCACTACATTGTCATTGTTATCACGCAACAATTCCAGTTCAAATTCTTTCCAGCCAAGCACCGCTTTTTCTACCAGCACTTCATGTATGGGTGATGCCTGTAATCCGTTGTTGAGTGCTTCATCCAAATCTTCTTTTTTAAATACGATGCTACCACCGCTTCCGCCCAGTGTAAAAGACGGACGGATCACAAGCGGGAAACCGATCTCCTGTGCAAATTCCTTTCCTTCCAAAAATGAATTCGCAGTCCTTGCCGGAGCAACAGGAATATTCATTTCAATCATCCAGTTTCTGAACTTTTCCCTGTCTTCCGCTTTATCAATTGCCTTAATATCTACACCAATCAATCTTGTTCCATATTTCTCCCAGATACCCAGCTCATCTACTTCTTTACAAAGATTGAGCGCTGTTTGTCCACCCATGGTGGGCAATACTGCATCAATTTTATTTTCTTCCAGTATTTGTTCAATACTCTCTACTGTTAAAGGAAGAAGGTATACCCGGTCGGCCATCATTGGATCGGTCATGATCGTAGCGGGGTTGCTGTTTATGAGAATAACCTTTATTCCTTCTTCGCGTATGCTGCGTGCGGCCTGGGTACCACTATAATCAAATTCGCAGGCTTGTCCAATAACAATGGGCCCGCTACCTATAATTAATACTGATTTTATGGAATTGTCTTTGGGCATATGAAACGCCTGTTGAGTGGCGTGCAAAAGTAGTGGTAAAAAATATGCGTCGCAAATTTTGGAAGTAATTAATCATTTTTTGAAATAATGATGTTGATTTCTGCAATTTATGTGGCTAAAGCCGGTTGTATTTCTCTTTATTGCCGTCGGCTTAAGCCGATGGCAATTTGATATACTTAAACAGGCTTTAGCTACATCCCAAATTGTACATTGACTTATCCATTGTTTAACTATTTTACATATTCATATATATTTACCTTTGCCTCAATTAAAAAGTGATTCGATAAATGAAGTTATTCTTTCGCAGGGTTGTTTTATTGCTAACCTTCTTTGTAATTCAGAATATTGCCTTTGCACAATTATTTCCACCCAAAAATTATCCGCAAAATTATTTTCAGTGGCCTGTTAAGGTAAAAATGGGACTGGTGGCGAATTTTGGTGAATTGAGACCTAATCATTATCACATGGGATTGGATGTGAGAACAGATCAAAAAGTAAACATCCCGGTTTTTGCTTCCGCAGACGGATATATTGCTAAAGTAAAAATTGAACCATTTGGTTTTGGAAGGTGCATCTATATTAATCATCCTAATGGCTTCACCACGCTATATGCACACTTAAATAATTTCAATCCTGCACTGGAAAAATATATTACAGAACAACAGTATAACTTAAAGCAATGGGCTGTTTTTCTTGATATACCGCTAGCATTATTTCCCGTAAAAAAAGGAGATTTTATTGCTTATAGCGGTAGCACAGGTGGTTCACAGGGACCTCATGTTCATTTCGAAATAAGAGATACCAAAACCGATAAGGTTTTAAATCCTTTGTTATTTGGTATGCCTGTTCCGGATAATGTGCCACCCGGTATTGTGCGTTTAGCGGTGTATGACCGGAATCTCAGCACCTATGAGCAAACACCAAAATTATATCCTTTAAAAAAAGTTAACGGCGTTTATACTCCTGCCGGCGGCAACATAACAGTCAATACAGATAAAGTAAGCTTTGCAATAAGTGCATATGATTGTTTCACGGGTTCCCGGAATCCGAATGGGATTTATAGCGCTGAATTATCCGATAACGGAAAATTCATTTGCGGTTTTGAAATGGATAATGTGAGTTACGATGAAACCCGTTATTTAAATGCCCATATTGATTATAAAACAAAAAATACCGGTGGCCCTTATTTGCAGCATCTTTCTATGTTGCCAGGTTATAGTGATGGTATCTATAAAACCACCGGCAGCAATGATGGTGTTATCTTTTTACCCGACAACAATACGCATGAGATAAAAATTGTCGTTAGTGATGTGGATCAAAATATATCAACCATTGAATTCTCATTAAAGAGCAATAATATACCACAGCCAAATGCCTTGAGTGATAAAAAGAAAGTTTTCTATCCCAACATGGTCAATTTATTCGAGAACGATAAAATAAGTTTCTATTTGCCGGAAACAGCGATCTACGATTTTTTTGAATTCAAATACAATGAGATCATTCCGGCTACCGGAAGGCCCATTTACCAGCTACACAATACATCGGTTCCTGTGCAAAATTATTTTACCGTAAAGATCCATGATGATTTTCCTGTTGAAGATACCGGTCATATTATAATGAAACGTTTTTCAGGAACAAAAGAGGATTATAAAAAAGCAGTGTTTGATAACAGGTGGTACAAAGCAGCTTTCAGGGAATTTGGAAATTATCAATTGATCCTGGATCGTATTCCACCAATAATAACTCCAATTGGCTTTAAAAACGGGATGAATGCAAAAAAACTTTTACGAATTGCATTTTCTGTTAAAGATAATACGGAAGAGATTGTAAACTTTACAGCAATGCTTGATGGAAAATGGCTACGCTTCAGCAACGACAAAGGAAAGGTTTTTATTTACCAGTTTGATGAACATTGCGGACCGGGACAGCACGAACTAAAAATAACCGTTGAGGATTTAGCCGGTAATAAAACAGAGAAAGTTTATACTTTTACACGCTAAAGCTGAATTACGAATTACGAATTACGAATTACGAATTACGAATTACGAATTACGAATTACGAATTTAGAGTTTAGAGCAACATCTTTTCACCATTCACTATTCACCATGTCACAGCTCTCCGAAGGCGCCAAAGCCCCCTCATTCAAAGGAAAAGATCAAAATGGACAGGAGATTTCTTTATCGGATTATAAGGGGCAAAAAGTCATTTTATTCTTTTATCCCGAAGATGATACACCCACCTGTACCATCCAGGCCTGTAACCTGAGAGACAATTATGGTTTGTTGCGAAATAACGGCTGGACTGTGTTAGGTATAAGCCCGGATGATGAAAAAAAACATAAGAAGTTTGAAAACAAATTTGATCTTCCTTTTTCATTGGTAGCTGATCCATCGCACAATATCATCGACAAGTATGGTGTTTGGGGTGAAAAGAAATTGTATGGCCGGGAATATATGGGACTTCACCGCACTACTTTTTTGGTGGATGAAAAAGGAATTATAAGAAAAATATTTACCAGGCCAAAGAATAAACAACATGCGGAGGAAATACTAAAAGCATGGTCGGAATTCAAGGATAAAAAATAAATATTCCTGAATATCGAACAAGGAATGACGAATTTCGAACGTTCAGTCCTACTTCTTGATTCAATATTCCTTGTTCCTTGTTCGATATTCAATTTTACTTTTTTTGACAGCAACCTACCATATCAAAGAAAACTCCTGGCTTGCAAAAATTGCAGCAAAGAAGCTTGGAACAAAAAACGTCGCCTTTGTTTTAGGAAAAACCATCCATCTTCATAATACCAGCAAAGAAGCATTTTTACAAAATAAAAGATGGCTGAAACATGAGCTTTGTCATATAAATCAATTTCAGCGGTACGGCTTTTTCAGCTTTATTTTCCGTTATCTTTTTGAAAGTATAAAAAAAGGATATTACCATAATAAATATGAAGTGGAGGCAAGGAATGCTGAAAACCTATAGTACCCATTCCACCTCTCCGAAATTGAATTGCCTGGAAATATTATCTTCTGTAAGTAATTGTCCGTGCTCATTTACGCCGGTAATGATGGTCTCAAAAACCATATTTTCTTTGCGCAGCTTTACCTTTTCATTTAGCATGAAGAGGTTCCTGTTATAGTTCTTTAATATTTCGGGTAAAGATGGGCGTTTGATCATGGCAACCGCATGCAGTATCGTTTTATAAAGCTCTTTTCCCAGCTCAATTGCATCATAATTCTGCCCGGTATTTTTTTTCAGGGAAGTAGCATTTTTGAGTTGATCGGGGAAGTCCACCTGGTTAATATTTACACCGATACCAACCACGGCCCACTTCCATAGATTGCCCCTGTATATATTCTCTATAAGAATTCCCGCTGCCTTTCTGTCACGGATATAAATATCATTAGGCCATTTAATTTTTATTTCATCCTTACTATATGAATTCAAAAAATCAAAACAGGCGTTTGAAATGGCCATGTTAAATAAAAAAGACCGGCTTGAAAAAAAGGTCCCGGGCTCAATGACAATGCTCATGGTAATATTTTCGCCCGGTCGGGCTATCCATTTTTTCCCGCGCTGGCCCTTACCCGCATTTTGCTCCTTTGCAAACCACGCCATACCGTGGCTCGCCATTCCAGCATGCAGTTCTGCCATGGCATAGTTGTTGGTACTTCCCACGCTGTCCAAAATGCGAAAGAATTCCGTTCGTTTCATAAGTTAATCAAATGGCAAAGAAATAGTACTTTTGAGATAAGTTGCAAGCTAATTCATAAATTTATTAGTTGAATACGGCATGGCAAATTCCATGTATATGAAAAAAATAAAATTGATACACATTTGAGCAATCTGAACGTACTAAAAAGCCGCAAAAAAGGCCAGACAAGATTAACCAGGAACAGTAAAATTTTCAAAACAATTATTGATGCCATACTGGAAAAAAAGGGGGAACAGATCGTAAGCATGGACCTTCGCAAAATCCCTGAAGCGGTTGCCGATTTTTTTATTATTTGCCAGGGTAATAATCCTAACCAATTAAGATCAATCGCAGACTTTATAGAAGAAAAGGTAAGAGAGCTTTGCGAAGAATCTCCTTTTAAGCATGAAGGCAGGCAGGCCCAGCAATGGATCCTCATAGACTACGTTAATGTCGTTGTGCACATAATGCTTCCGGAACCAAGGAAATTTTACCAGTTGGAAGAATTATGGCACGATGCGCAAACAACAGAACATAATAGTTAATTTTAAAGAAAACAATACCCTATAACAACCTATCTAATGGCACAACAAAATATGAATCAAGGCAATAAAAGAAAAATTTCCCCGGACAATAATAATGTACCTGGTCCGGGAGGAGATGAGCCGCAAAAGAAGAAAAGTAAATTCAATATATACTGGATATACGGAATTATCTTTCTTTCCATCATTGCATACAACATGTATCGTGGTGTTAACAGCAATGGCGTGGAAACAGATCAGCAGAAATTCTATGAAATGCTGAAGCAGGGTGATGTGGAGAAGATCAAAACCATCCGCAATAAAAAATGGGTGCGTGTTTTTATCAATAAAGACAGCCTGAATAGAAAAGCTGAATTTTACAGCAAAATATTATACGATAAACAGGATGAAAAGAAATATGAAACGGCAAAAAAGATAAATCAACCGCAATTATATTTCAGCATCATTGATGATAAAACATTTGCTTCACAGCTTGGCGATTTTATTAATAAGAATCCAACAGTACAAAATCCGCCGGATTCACCTGATGAAGAAGGTGAATTATTCAGCCAGGTTATAAATACTTTACTACCTATTTTGCTTATTGGGTTCCTGTTTGTATTAATGATGCGTAAGGTTGGGGGACCAGGCGGCGGCGGCGGGCCGGGAGGTATTTTCAATATTGGTAAATCCAAAGCAACACTTTTTGAAAAGGGAACAAAAGTGAACATCAATTTTGGTGATGTTGCCGGTCTTGATGAAGCAAAAGTGGAGGTAATGGAGATCGTTGACTTTTTGAAGAATCCTAAAAAATATACATCACTTGGTGGTAAAATTCCAAAAGGGGCGCTGCTGGTTGGTCCTCCCGGTACCGGTAAAACGCTTTTAGCAAAAGCGGTGGCCGGTGAAGCACAGGTTCCTTTCTTCAGCCTTAGTGGTAGTGATTTCGTTGAAATGTTTGTAGGTGTTGGTGCAAGCCGTGTAAGAGACCTGTTCAAACAGGCCCGCGAAAAAGCACCTTGCATCATTTTCATTGATGAGATAGATGCCATTGGGCGTGCAAGAGGAAAAAATGTAATGATGAGCAATGATGAAAGAGAAAATACATTGAACCAGTTATTGGTAGAAATGGATGGCTTTGGAACTGATCTTGGTATCATTATCCTGGCAGCAACCAACAGGCCCGATGTACTGGATAATGCATTGCTAAGGCCGGGACGTTTCGACAGGCAGATCACCATTGATCGCCCCGATCTTGTTGGAAGGGAAGCGATATTTAAAGTACATCTTGTACCTATCAAGATCTCTCAAAAACTGGATATACATAAACTTGCAGAACAGACACCAGGTTTTGCAGGAGCAGATATTGCAAACGTTTGTAACGAAGCAGCCCTGATCGCTGCAAGAAAAAACAAAGAGGCGGTTGACATGAGCGATTTCCAGGATGCAATTGACAGGGTGATTGGCGGACTTGAAAAAAAGAATAAGATCATCTCTCCTGAAGAGAAAGAGATCATTGCTTATCATGAAGCCGGGCATGCAATCTGCGGATGGTATTTAGAGCATGCTTACCCGTTATTAAAGGTAACGATCGTTCCGAGAGGAACTGCTGCTTTAGGTTATGCACAATACACTCCCAAAGAACAATACCTGTATAATACTGACCAGTTAATTGACCAGATATGCATGACGTTGGGTGGAAGAGCCAGTGAGGATATCTTCTTTAGCAAGATCAGCACCGGCGCCAGCAACGACCTGCAACAGATCACCAAGATTGCTTACAGCATGGTAACCATGTATGGTATGAATGACAAGATTGGAAACATAAGTTTCTATGACCCTTCACAGGAAAATTATTTTACCAAACCTTATAGCGAAGAAACGGGCAAAATGATTGACCAGGAAGTGCGTAAACTGATTGATGAGGCATACATCAAAACAAAAAAGTTATTGGAAGAAAAAAGAAGTGATGTAGAAAAACTGGCCAAGGAACTACTGGTAAAAGAAGTTTTATTCAAAAGCGATGTGGAAGCATTAATAGGCAAACGTCCTTTTGAAGAAAAGAAATTGCTTGATATTGATCCGGAAGATGCAATAATTGCACCTCCTGAAAAAACAATCCCGGATGAATTGAGGCACCCTCCTTCAATGTAAAAAAGAATATGGCTACATCAGCAAAAGAAAATATTCTCAAGCGAATTCGGCAGGCACTGAGTAATCCGGTGCCTTTGCCTTTTCCGCACAGTGAAGGGGCGCAGCAGGTATTTCCTGCCGGGGAAGAAGATGATGCCATTGTGTTTGCGCAGGAATTCACAAAGCTGCAGGGTAAATTCGCTTTCTGTGATGATGACGAAGATCTTAAAAAACAATTGCAGCAATTAATAACAGAAAAAAAATGGACAAAGATCTATTTTAAAGAAGAGATGATTGCATCGTTTTTAAGCGGCCAGCAGTCATACAATGACCTTGCTTCCTGCGAAGCGTCAATTACAGGTTGCGAATATCTTGTTGCAAGAACAGGAACAATTGTTATGAGTGCTGCGCAACAAAGCGGAAGGACAACAAGTGTATATGCTCCCATACATATCTGTGTTGCTTATACAAGACAGATGCTGTATGAATTAAAAGATGCATTAACTTTTTTAAAAGAAAAATATAAAAATAATATTCCCTCACAGATAACATTTGCAACGGGGCCAAGCAGGACTGCGGATATTGAAAAAACACTGGTTACCGGCGTTCATGGCCCAAAAGAAGTATATTGTTTCCTGGTAGAGGGTTAAGCCCGGACCCTGGATTAAATTACATTTTATGAAACCTAAAACTTGTCGCTTATTTGTATACGGTTCTTTACGCAGCGGGTTTCGCAACCCTGCCTACGAATACCTTACAAAATATTTCCATTTACTGGGAGAAGCTGTTGTGCACGGGAAAATTTACGATAAAGGTGACAGCCCTGTCGCCACACCTGATACGGGCGACTCTTTAATCAGCGGAGAATTATATGAATCAAACAATGCAGACGAATTTGATTGGGCCATTTGCCAGCTGGATGATTACGAAGGATTAAATGTAGAAACCGGCGAAACCCCGCCGTATAGAAGAGAGTCTGTAATTGCATTTCATAACGGAACCCCGTATGAATCCTGGGTATATTGGTATAATGGAAATGTTGCCAACCTGCCTGAAATTACCGCTGGCGACGTATTAAAATACCTCAATCAGAAAAACAAACCATAAATATATTTCCTGGATGCACTCATCTAAAAAAATATATTTTCTTTCTGATTTTCACCTCGGCGCTCCTGATGCAGCAGCCAGCCTTGCCCGTGAGAAACGGGTAATTAAATTCCTTGATGAAATAAAAAGTTCTGCAGAAGAGATTTTCATTGTAGGTGATCTTTTTGATTTTTGGTACGAATACAAAAAAGTAGTTCCTAAAGGATATGTCAGGATTCTTGGTAAGCTTGCTGAACTTACAGATAGTGGTATTCCCGTTCATTTTTTTGTAGGGAATCATGATATGTGGATGACAGATTATTTCGAAAAAGAATTAAACATACCTGTTTACTATAAACCCGTTCCATTTGAATTCAACGGAAAAAAGTTTTTGGTTGGTCATGGTGATGGTCTTGGCCCCGGGGATCGTGGATATAAGTTCATTAAAAAAATATTCCGCAATAAAGCCTGCCGTTGGCTGTTTGGAATTTTACCCCCTAATATTGGTATGGGGCTTGCTGGTTATTTCAGCCGCAAAAGCAGGGCACAAACCGGCACTAAAGATGAAGTGTTTCTTGGAGAAGATAAAGAATGGCTTGTTGTATACTGCAAAGAACAATTGCAAAAACAACACTACGATTATTTTATTTTTGGTCACCGCCATTTACCATTAGATATTAAATTGGGTAACAACAGTCGTTATATCAATCTTGGTGACTGGATAAATTATGATAGTTATGCTGTGTTTGATGGAAATGAATTGAGTTTGAAGTATTATAATAAATAATTCTCTGCGCAAACTCATTTAACTCATGTTCTCTGCGGTCAACTTCATCGCAGAGAAAGAAGGAGCAGGGTTTACGCAGCGAAAAATTCATAAATAGGAATTAAAGAATCTGACTTGAAAAGAAAGTTCATTTATATCATCTCTTCACTTATTTTTTTATACCATATTGGATATACCCAGAGCACTTATCCTGCATCAAACTCGAATGCAGATTTTAAATTTGAACGATTCATTCCCGGAAATTTCATTTACCTCAATGTAGATGTACTCGATAATATTTATCTTATAACTGCAGGTAACCAATTAAAAAAAATAAAGCATAACGGCGATTCTGTTGCTGTTTTTAATGACGTAAAAAAATATGGAAACCCTTCTTATATTGATGTAAGCAATCCACTCAAAATCCTGGTCTATTATAAAAACTTTTCTACTGTAGTGATCCTCGACAGGTTGCTTGCCATCCGGACAACCATCAACTTCAGGAAACAGAATATTTTTACCGTAAAAGCAATTGCAACATCATACGATAACAATATCTGGCTATTTGATGAACAGGATAATAAACTTAAAAAAATAGATGATGAGGGAAAACTGTTGCAGGAAAGTACAGATTTACGACTCCTGGTTGACTCTGTTCCATCTCCTTCACAAATCATCGACAACGATAATTTTGTATACCTCTATGACGAAACAAAAGGCTTTTATGTTTTTGATTATTATGGCGCTTTAAAAAACAACCTGCCATTTTTAAGTTGGGAGAATACAGCTATTGCACATAAAAAAATATATGGCTTTTCGGGCAAAACACTTTTCAGCTATGAAATAAATTCCCTTAACCTGAAAAAATATGAATTGCCGGTTTTTTTTAAAGATTACCAGGCAATAAAAGCAATCAATGGTAAGGTATATTTGCTGAAAGAAAATGGAGTAGAAATATATAGCGTTCAATAAATATTCACGTATGGAACGCTAAGAAGCAAAGCTCGCTAAGAGTCTTTGCGACCCTTGCCGCCTTGCGAACTTTGCGTGAACCAATAAATTTAGTAAATGGATTTTTTAGATAAAGTTATTCTTGATAATACTGTTGAAGTTTACCTGATCGTATTGTGTACGATCCTTTTCCTCCTGCTGTTCAAAAAATATTTATCACTCTATATAGCTTCATTGTTGTACATACTTGTAAAGAGAAACTGGTCAACAATTGATAAAAAAGAATTTGTAGCATTGATAATAAAACCGCTTGCATGGTTCATCACGATCTCTATCTCTGTTTTCGCCATCGATAAATTGAATTTCCCGCAATCATTTGTTTATAAAATATACGGGCATCCAACGGATGAAATACTTCAAAAAACCGGTATCTGCCTTATCATTATTTATTTTTTCTGGTTTGTTCGCAGACTGATCGACTTTATTGCATTGATTTTTGAGCAAAAGGCAAAACTCACAAAAGATAAAGCCGATGATCAGTTAATTGTTTTTTTACGGGATTTTTTAAAAGTAGTAGTGGCAATTTGCGGAGTACTGATGATCATTAAAGTAGTATTTAATCAAAATGTTGGATCCGTAATTACAGGCTTAAGTATCGTTGGCGCTGCTGTTGCACTTGCAGCAAAAGAAAGTCTTGAAAACCTGATCGCTTCCTTTGTTATATTTTTTGATAAACCCTTTTATACCGGTGACACTTTAAAAGTAAACAATGTAACAGGCACAGTAGAACATATTGGCTTACGGAGCACACGCATACGAACAGAAGATAAAACCCTGGTAACTGTTCCAAATAAACAAATGGTGGACAGTGTGGTGGACAATCTCAGTATGAGAACACAGCGGAGAGTAAATATTAAACTGGAGTTTGATCCAAAAACAAAAACAAAAGATATTGAAACTTTTATTGATGAGGTTAAAAAGCTGCTGGTACAGAATTCAACACAAATAGAAAAACATTCTGTTTTCCTTACTGATTTTAATAAAAACGGTATTACAGTTACGATCGAATACTTTACGATTCATTTTACAATGACAGAATTCAATACATTAAAACAATCATTCAACATTGCAGTAAAAAAATTAGTGGAGGATCTAAAACTGGAACTGGCTTCTGCAGGCGCCGATATAAATATCTTTAGCGGAGATGCAGGCGCAGCACCCAAAAATCAACCTATCATTTAGCTTTTATGCTTTTGTAAATGCGGCTGAAGACTCTCAAAACCTTATTCATTTGCAGTTGGCTTAACAACAGTAATAAAGTAAAATAAAAAAGGGGCTTTTAGCCCCATATTAAAAAGTCAAATTTATATTCAATTATAAGTTTGCTTTCAATTCCAATAAAAATCCTTTAAGATCTTTTAATGATTCAATCATCTCAAACTTCTTGTCAGCATTCTTACTCTTCTTTAAAAATTCTTTAGCACCTTCAATCGTATATTTCCTTTCTCTTAATAAATGATAAATAAGCTTAAGATTTTTTACATCTTCCGGTCTGAAGAACCTGTCACCTTTTGCATTTTTCTTCGGTTTCAAAATAGTAAACTCATTCTCCCAGAAACGGATCAGGGATTGATTTACCTTAAACATATCTGAAACTGCACCAATACTATAATATCTTTTCTCAAACAATGTTTTGTCGTCAGGTACTTCAATCAATTCAGCCGAAGCACTCATATCACTCAACTTCATGCGGCCACGTTGAGATTTTTTAGCTACATCTCCATTGGTTGCCGGTTTCGACCTCCGTACAAGTGTTTCTTCAGGCTTAAACACTACCTGGTCTTCAAGAACGATTGGTTCCTGTTCTACAACATTTGATTCAGGCAATTCAATATTTTTTTTCTTTGCTGTTGTATTTTCTTCCGGCTTATTTTCCTCCGGAACAAAATCAAAATCGAGCGCTGATTGTTTTAGTGCCATATCTAAATTAGTGTATTGAGCTATTACAATTTTAAGCTAATCTAATAATGTGTCTATGTTTCGACAAACCTAACATTACACATGCTGTCAAACTGAGCCTGTCGAAGACTCAATGATCCAATATTCCAGACTTTAATAGAACTATATAATATAAAGTTAATCAAAACTTTTTGCACTACCAGTAGCGGCTATTTTTAAAAGCCTGTCGTACTGCTCGGCATTCAGATCATTATAAAAGAAATAAACAGGATCCACTGCATTGTTGTTTATATGAACTTCGTAATGGCAGTGCGGGCCGGTGCTTTTACCCGTACTTCCTACCCACCCGATCACGTCTCCTCTTTTTACCTTTTGGCCCCTTCTTACTTTCACCCTGACCATGTGGCCATACACGGTTTCATAGCCATATCCATGATTTATTTCAACATGGTTGCCATAGCCACCTTCAGAAAAGCCCGATTCACTCACAACTCCATTGCCGGTAGCATATATCGGTGTTCCCTGCGGAGCTGTAAAATCAAGTCCCTTGTGCATTTTAGGAGTTCCATACACCGGGTCGATCCTCATTCCAAATCCACTGGCAATACGATCGAGTTGTTTATTACTCACTGGCTGGATGGCCGGGATACTTGCAAGTTTTACATCCTGTTTGCTGATAAGTTTAGCAATGGAATCATAACTCTGGAACTGGTAGGCAATCCTGGCAGTAATATTATTCAACTGGTCGGCGATGTCTTTTACGATCGCATTATCTTCTATTACCGATACTTTATCCAGTTCTTTTTGTTTTTCTATCAGCTTTGCCCTGGCACTATCGGGCAGGGGGTTGGATTCAAAAATAGAACGGTATACTTTATTATCTCTCTGTTCCAGTTCTGCCATCTGGTCCTGCAGGGTTTTCACTTTTGTGGTGATCGTTTTATAATTATCACTCAACACTTCGAATCGCCTGTTGGATTCAATATCAGAAGGTTTTGGAAAAAAGCGATTGTATAAATAAATGATGATTGCCGAACTTACGAGGAGGGCCGATAAGAACCCAAAAAAACGCAACAATTTTACACGCAATGGTGTAACCAGCTTTTCATAGCGAAGTGTATGCGTGTTATAATAGTATTTTATTTTTTTCATATAGACCAAGCCCCATGACAGGACTTAAACTCAGGCTTAATTGCGTAAATTGCAGCTTTTACCGAAGCAAGGCATACAAATATAAACCGATAAATTACAATAAGCAACCAGTATAAACAATTGATACCATGACGAAGGCTTCTGAGATAAGGCAGCAATATTTAGATTTTTTCAGATCGAAGCAACATACGATCGTACCATCGGCACCGATAGTGCTTAAAAACGACCCAACACTTTTGTTCACCAATTCAGGTATGGTCCAGTTCAAAGATTATTTTTTAGGAAATAAGATTGCACCCTCGCCGCGGATTGCGGATACGCAAAAATGTTTGCGTGTTAGCGGTAAACACAACGACCTCGAAGAAGTGGGTGTAGATACCTATCATCATACCATGTTCGAAATGCTTGGCAACTGGAGTTTTGGTGATTATTTTAAAAAAGAAGCCATCGCATGGAGCTGGGAATTGCTTACAGAAGTTTATAAGATCCCAAAAGAAAATTTATATGTAACCGTTTTTGAAGGTGATTCAAAAGAAGGCCTGCCAAAAGATGAAGAAGCATGGGAAGAATGGAAAAAATATGTACCGGAAGATCATATCCTGCTTGGAAATAAAAAAGATAATTTCTGGGAAATGGGCGATACCGGTCCATGCGGGCCATGCACTGAAATTCATGCAGATTGTAGATCTGCTGAAGAAAAAAAACAGGTAAATGGTGCTTCCCTTGTAAATAACGATCACCCACAGGTGATCGAGATCTGGAACAATGTGTTTATCCAGTTTAACAGGAAAAAAGATGGTAATCTTGAACCACTTTCGGCAAAACATGTGGATACAGGAATGGGTTTTGAAAGACTGGTTCGTGTGCTACAAGGTAAGACCAGCAATTATGATACAGATGTTTTTACCGGAACTATTGAGGCAACTGAAAAGATAACTGGTAAAAAATATACAGCAGGTGATGATAAACTGTCTATAGCTTTTCGTGTACTTGCAGACCACATTCGTGCAATCAGTTTTACAATTGCAGATGGACAACTTCCTTCTAATACAACTGCTGGTTATGTTATTCGTCGTATTTTAAGAAGAGCCGTGCGTTATTATTATTCATATATGGATTATAAACGCCCCTTATTGCATCAGCTATTACCGGTAATTGCAAAGCAGTTTGAAAATGTTTTTCCCGAATTATCTAAACAACAGGAGTTTGTCAGTAAAGTAATCAAAGAAGAAGAAGAATCATTTTTAAGAACCCTTGAAAAAGGTATCATTCTCTTCAATGAAAAAATAAAACTACAGCAAGCATCTTCAAAAGCCAATAAAATATTTGATGGCGTTGCGGCATTTACCTTACACGACACGTTTGGTTTCCCGATCGATCTTACACAATTGATGGCAAGAGAAATTGGTTGGGATGTGGATATGAAAATCTATAAAGAAGAATTAAAAAAACAAAAGGATAAAGGACTTGATGCAGCAGCAAAAGATATAGAAGACTGGCAAATTATAACCGATAATAACAACAGTTCTTTTATAGGTTATGATTCTCTTGAAACAAAAACAAAAGTGCTCAAATACCGAAAAGTAAAAAGCCAGGGGAAAGAAACCTACCAGATTGTTCTGGAAAAAACACCTTTTTATGCAGAAAGTGGCGGGCAGATTGGCGACACTGGTGTGCTGACAATTAAAAATGAAGAATTAAAAATTATTAATACAAAAAAAGAAAATGATCTGATCATTCATTTTGCTGATTCTATACCTGCAGATCTGAGCGGTGAGATTATTGCAAAAGTCGATCGTCACAGGAGAAAAAATATCTCTGTCCATCACAGCGTTACACACCTGATGCATGCGGCCTTACGTAATGTATTGGGAAAACATGTTGAACAAAAAGGAAGTCTTGTTAATGATGAACATACCCGTTTTGATTTTTCTCATTTTGCAAAAGTTACCGACCAGGAATTGTCTGCCATTGAACAAACGGTGAATGAGAAGATAAGAGAAAACATTCCTGTTGTAATTAAATCAATGCCAAAAGAAGAAGCTGTTGCAATGGGTGCAATGGCTTTGTTTGGAGAAAAATATGGCGATACGGTGAGGGTGGTGGTCATGGATCCGGATTACTCTATTGAATTATGCGGTGGTACACATGTTGGAAATACCGGTGAACTCGGATTATTTAAAATAAAATCTGAAAGCGCCGTAGCCGCTGGTGTAAGACGTATTGAAGCTGTATGCGGAAGGGCCGCTGAAGAAATGGTGAATGAACATTTTGAACAATTGCATGCCATTCGACATACGTTGAAAAATCCAAAAGAGATCATCAAATCGATAGAAAATTTAATACACGAGAATGCTGCATTAAATAAACATATAGAATCTTTAGAAGCGAGACAATTGGTTGGGATCAGGAATGAATTGATGCAGAAGGATGAGATCATTAATAACGTTAGTTTTATCGGCGATATCATTGAAGTACCTAATGCGGATGCTCTTAAAAAATTATGTTTTGATTTTAAACATCATTTAAATGATCACCTCATAGTATTATGTGCCAATATTGGTGGCAAAGCGAATGTAGCCATTAGTGTAAGCGAAACTGTTGTTGCTGCAAAAAAGCTTGATGCAGGTAAAATTATAAAAGAACATGTAAGCAAAATGATCAATGGCGGCGGCGGTGGTCAACCAACATTGGCAACTGCAGGTGGCCAGGATACTAGTAAGCTTAAGGAAGTAATTCAAACTGTAAAGAATTTACTTTGATTTGATGATTTGGTAATTTGATGATTTGACAATTGCAAAAAAGTGTTACTTCATCATCAAATTACCAAATCATCAAATTTTCAAATCAGCGGATCATGAAAATAATCTTCGAAACTCCCCGCCTGTATCTTCGACAATTCAAGTTAGAAGACGCAGGTCTATTACTGGAGTTAAACAGTGATCCCGAAGTTTTGAAATACCTGCATGAACCACTCTTACAGGATGAAGCACATTCAAAAGAAATTCTTACAAAAATTATCTTACCTCAATACGAAAAAAACCTTGGTCGTTGGGGTATTTTCCTAAAAGAAACTAATGAATTCATAGGCTGGTGTGGTTTAAAATACCGGCCCGAACTGGATGAGATCGATCTTGGTTACAGGTTCATAAAAAAATACTGGGGTCATGGTTATGCAACAGAAGCAGCAAGCTATACGCTTGAATATGGATTTAAAACACTTCATTTAAAAATTATTACGGGGAGAGCACATATTGAAAATATTGCATCGCTAAAAGTATTGGAAAATATAGGCATGGAATATTTATCGGATGGGATCGTAGATGATTGTCCCGTAAAAACCTATATCGCTAAAAATTCTGAGTTATGAATTATGAGTTGTTTCCTTTAATAGGTATTTTTATAAAGGAGATTGTAAGCTTTTAAGAACTTCTCAGCATGCATAACTCATAATTCAGCATTCAGATGATTAATTACAATCCCAAAGATTGGTTCACATTTATTTTTCGGTTTCACAAAGCCGATACTTTCCGAAAATTGATCCCGCTAATTATTGGTATTTGCCTCTATTCATGGCTGATCGCGTATCTGGAAATGGAATATTTCCGCATATCTGAAAAAAGTTTCGTTCGTAATATTCCAATTATGCATAACCTGCTGGGTTTTGCAATATCGATGTTGCTTGTCTTCCGTACAAACACTGCATATGATCGTTGGTGGGAAGGTCGCAAGTTATGGGGGTCGCTGGTAAATAACAGCCGTAATCTTGCATTAAAGTTATCGGTGATGCTTCATGCAGATGATAAAGAGCAACGGGCTTTCTTCAGGAAGATCATCCCCGCTTATGCATATGCGTTACACAATCACCTGAGATCAGAGAAAACAAGAATTGCGCTTTTTGAAACAAAGGAACATGAGCACCTGTTCAATAGTATCGACAAGAACAAACATATTCCTAACCAGGTTGCGGCTCACATTTTCAAACACATACAACAGTTGTACAGCGAACAAAAAATAGATGGTAACCAGTTAATCATTTTGAATACAGAACTCCAGTCGTTTACAGATATCTGTGGCGCCTGTGAAAGAATAAAGAATACTCCCATTCCCTATTCATATAGTGTATTTATAAAGAAATTTATCTTCTTTTATATCATGAGCCTCCCCTTTGGCTATGTTTTTAGCCTGGGATATTATGTGATACCCGTGGTTGCTTTTGTATTCTATGTATTGGCAAGCCTCGAGCTGATTGCCGAAGAAATTGAAGACCCGTTTGGAGGAGATGACAACGATGTTCCTACAAATAAGATCGCTGAAAACATTCATAGGCATATTGCAGAGCTTTTGTAGTTGAGAGTTAAAAGATTAGAGTTAGGAGTAACCCTTAATATTCAAACTCTAAACTCCTAACTTTTAACTCTTAATCCATCTGCCTTGTTAAAGAAAAATAAAAATCCCCGAAAAGTTTCGTAATTAAAAAATTACACTTAGTTTTGATGTACTAAAACTTTCGTACATAAAAATATTTAGTCATGAAAAAAATAATTTTAGCTTTCTTTCCCTGGTTCTTTTTTGGATTTAGCATTAAGGCAATAGCACAGAATGACCAGGATAAAAAAGATGGTATAAAAGAAACAGAGGAAATTGTTATTCGTAAAAACGAAAACGTAAAAACGAATATTAATGTCCAGATCAATGGAGACGAGGTATTGGTCAATGGAAAACCACTTTCCGAATTCAAAGATGATAACATTACCGTGAATAAAAGAAAGATGACCGTGAAACGCGGTGGCGGCCGTACAATGACCGTGGGAGATAACGATGCACCGATGATCTGGAATAATGATGATGAAGAGCATGGGGCATTCCTTGGCGTTAGTACAGAAAAAACAGAACAGGGTGCAAAGATCACACAGGTAAATAAAGAAAGTGCTGCATTGAAAGCGGGCTTGCAAAATGGTGATATCATTACCAAATTAGAAGATAAAAAAATTGAAGGCCCTCAATCATTATATGAAGCGGTTAATTCCAAAAAACCAAAAGATGAAGTAAAGATCACTTACCTGAGAGATGGAAAAGAAAAAACAACCAAGGCTGTGTTGGGTGAAAGAAAGGGCTCATTCAGTAAAAGCTATTCTTATAGCCTTCCCGATGGATCTTATAAATCGTTTACAATGCCTTACGCATTGGATGGTGATAAATTAAAATTGGAAGCTGATCAATTAAAAAGCTTGCAGGAACTCCAGGAGCTCCAGGGAATGCAGGATTTTGGCAACTTTGCCTATCAATTCCCGGCACGTAAAAAACTGGGTTTAAAAATACAGGATACAGAAGAAGGCAACGGAGTTAAGATCCTTGAAGTAGAAGACAGTTCTGCTGCAGCAATTGCCGGCCTGAAAAAGGATGATATTATTACCGAAGTTGCCGGGCAAAAAATAAATAACACGGATGAAGCAAGAGAACAATTGCAGGAGAACAAGGAAAAGGGAAGTTATGCTGTTAAAGCCCGCCGCAATGGCAGCGAAATGAATTTTACTATTAAAATTCCAAAAAAATTGAAGACGACCAAGTTATAGATCCGGGTGAAAAACATTTAAAGTTTATAAAGTAAAGCCAGAAAGGAGATTGTTTCGCAAGAGACAGTCTCTTTTTAATGTCGAACAGGGAACAAGGAATTCTGAATGATGAGGGTTAGATAACTTCAAACTTTGAAATTCCCCGCTCCCCGTTCATTATTCGAATCTCCTCCCCTTTTTTGATTATTTTTACGGCGTGATAGCAGACGAGAAATACCAGGTGGTCGTTGGACTTGAAGTACATGCACAGTTACTGACAAAGAGTAAATTATTCTGCAGTGATAGTACGGCTTTTGGCGCTGAGCCCAATACACAAGTCAGCCCGATATCATTGGCCCATCCCGGCACCTTGCCCAAAATGAATAAAAAGGCAATTGAACTGGCCATAAAACTAGGTTTGGCATTGCATTGTAAAATTGAACAACATAATTATTTTGCACGTAAGAATTATTTTTATCCCGATCTCCCCAAAGGTTACCAGGTAAGTCAACACACAGCTCCAATTTGTAAAGGAGGGCATCTTTCCATTAAAACAGGTGGAGTGGAGAGAAAGATACAACTCAACAGGATCCACATCGAAGAAGACGCTGGAAAAAGCATTCATGATGCAGATGAATATAATACATGCATTGATCTTAACCGGGCCGGGGTGCCACTACTCGAGATCGTTACCGAGCCGGATATTCATAGTGCTGATGAAGCATTTGCATTTTTAACCGAACTAAGAAAAATAGTACGGTGGCTGGATGTTTGTGACGGTAACATGGAAGAAGGAAGTATGCGCTGTGATGCCAATGTATCTGTAAGACTTAAGGGTGACACCAAATTAGGAAAAAGAGTAGAGGTAAAGAACCTGAATAGCATTCGCAATGTTAAAAAGGCCATTGAAATAGAAACGGAACGGCTGATCGCAATTGTAGAGAACAATGAAATTGTTACACAGGAAACAAGAAGTTTTGATGCAGATAACAATATAACTTTCTCTCTCAGGAGCAAGGAAGAAGCTGATGATTACCGCTATTTTCCCGAGCCTGATCTGCCGCCTTTTTCCATTTCAGAAAATTATATACATGAAATTGCTGCAACAATCCCTGCATTACCGGAACAATTAAAAGAAAAATACATTCGGGAGTTTTCATTAACGGAATACGATGCAACCACCATCTGCAATGATAAAGATGACACCAGGTTCTTTGAATCGCTGATACAATTCACGCATCATTACAAGGTAGCGGCAAACTGGTTGCTTGGTCCATTGAAGTTTTACTGTAATGAAAATAATATTTCCGTTGCTGAATTTCCGTTACAGCATGCGTGCATTGCCGACCTGTTGTCTCTTACAGAATCGGGTAAAGTGAATTTTAATAATGCATCAACAAAAGTTTTACAGGCTTTAATAAACGATCCGGCTAAAACTGCGCTACAGGCAGCAGCCGAATTGAATCTTTTGCAGGAAAGCGATAACAGTGCTGTTGAAGTTTGGGTTGACCAGGTTATTGAATCAATGCCCGAAAAGATCAAAGAATACAAAAACGGGAAAAAGGGATTGCTTGGTTTATTTGCAGGTGAAGTTAAAAAGCTAAGCAAGGGCAAGGCAGATATGCAATTAGTGAATAAATTATTATCAGAAAAATTAAATAATTAAATACACAGATCGTTCCCATTTTATAAACCATGCAGGGATGAGATCATAAAAATAAACAGATGAAAAAATTATCAGTTGTATTGATCATTTGTATAAGTTTCCTTTCCTGCAGGGATGAAGTATCGAAGAATACTTTTTCTGTTTCAGGAGAAATTAAAAACATTCCTGATCAGAAAATATTCCTTGAACAACTTTATTTCAGCCAGAAAAATCCCGAGATATTGGATACCGCTGAAATTAAGAATGAAAAATTCACTTTGGCTGCAACGGCACCGGAAGAAGGTATGTATCGCTTAAGAATGGAAAAAGCGGATCGTGGTTTTATTTTTATCAACGATAAACAAAAGATCAATTTTAAAGCTGACATGAATGATATGAGTCTTGATGGGCCCAGCTTTAATACAGCAGCAAATGAACTTTTGAAAAAATTAATCCTTGGTCTTGAATCAAAAGGTAAAGCTTTAAATACTTCTATTGAAAAGCTGCAGACAATGCAGCAAAATGATAGCAGCATTGCATTGGAAACTGCAAGACACGATGAATTAGCTGAGCAGTATAAGAATTTTGTAACACGTTTTATCGATACAGCTTCTGATCCTGTTGTAGCGATGTTTGCATTGGGATACACAAAGGGTGTTGATCCAAAAACATTAGACAAGGTTGTTCCCGGTCTTGCAAAACGTTTCCCACATCACAAGGGTGTTGCCGAAATTGTAGCACAGTACAATGAATATATGACGAAGCTCGCAGAACCAAAAAAATCTTCCAGGCCATCGCCAGGAGATACTGCGCCGGATTTTACAATGAATGATACAGATGGAAAACCATTTTCATTAAGCCAGTTAAAAGGTAAATACGTGTTGGTAGATTTCTGGGCCAGTTGGTGCGGACCATGTCGCGGCGAAAATCCAAATGTAGTAGCAGCATACAATAAATTCAAGGATAAAAATTTCACCGTGTTAGGTGTGTCATTGGATGAAGACAAAACCAAATGGTTAAAAGCAATAGAGGATGACAATCTTGAATGGAAACAAATAAGTGATCTCAAAGGTTGGGGAAGTGCTGCTGCTCCTTTATATGGTTTTGATGGAATACCTTATAATGTTTTAATAGATCCGGATGGTAAAATAATTGCGGGAGAACTGAGAGGCGAAAGTTTGCATGCAAAACTTGAAGAAGTGCTTAAATAATTGAAGAAAGTGCCCGGTAAATTTTTTAAGAAAGAAATGTCTTTGCTGTCATATAATAAGTCAACTTTTGTGTCAACTTATTTCAGGACGAGACAATTACTTCAAATAAAAAAGCCACTCTTTAAAGTGGCTTTTTTATTATGCTTTAAATTTCATTCTTCTTATCTCGCTAAAATCGTTTCCTGGTCTGGATAAGCGACGTTGCCTGTTGTATGCTCATAAAGATCATAGTACAGTGTGATGGTATTGTTGCAAGGTGAAAATGAACTTACGGCTGCAGTTCCGCGAATCCAGATGTCAGCTGCGCCAAAAAATTCCTGGTCAGGAATAGTGATCACCGGGTGATCAGGATCTAAAGTCCAGTCAGCTTCTACGGTTGTTGTAACCGGAACTCCGGGATCCCAGACATTGTCAATAACAAATGTTGCTGAGGTCGCAGAAGTTGGAGTAATAGATGTTACTGTTGTTGTATAAGGACCATAGCTTCCTGCATTGTCATATGTGTTGTCGAAATTCCCAAGGAAATCATTCACTACGATGTCGCATGACTGGCGCAGGTATAAAAAGTAATAGGCTTTGTAGGGGCTCGCAGGCATGTCAGAGCTGCTGGTGATTGTAATTTTCAATGTGTCAACCTGGTCGGGAGAGCTAAATCCAGAAAAAAGTCCGGCGATTTCCAATGTTTCCAATGCGCTTCCGGCAGGAATTGTAATTGATGATGGCGCATTGTACTGTACAGTTTGCACTGCAGATGTAGAAGTATAAGTGAATTGAACAGTTCTCTCCTTATCAGAGATGGTTGTAATTCCCACAGGAAGTTTAAATGTTTCACCGCTGCTTTTTACAAAATAAGTCGCTGCAGAATCACTTGCATTGATAATATTAAACTTTGCAAATGTTGGTGGAATTACTTCCTGGTCTACTACAACATTATTTTTTTTACAGGAACTAAAACAGATAAGGGATATCCCCAGTCCTGCAAAGATGCTTTTTAAAAGATATTTATTCATATAATAAATTTTATTTTTCTTATTATGGGTTTTGATCGTTTGCTGTCATCTCGGTATTATAATCAATTTCTCTTTGAGGTATCCTCATCAGGAATCTTGGGTCTTGTGGGCCTGTTGTATAAACGCTTGGGTCCAGACTTGGCGACCCGTGATTTCCTGCTCCGGTTGGCCTGTTTAGTCCCTGGTTGAGACGTTTGATATCCATAAGAGCAAACCCTTCTCCCCATAATTCTACTCTTCTTTGTAAGAGTATTTCATTTAATAAAGCTGCACCACTAAATGCGCTCGCGTTATATGCAGGATATCTTGATCCGATTAAGTCTTGCATTAACGTTTGCGCTGCTCCATCCTGTCCCTGGCGAGCCAAAGCTTCGGCTTCAATTAAGTACATTTCGGCTGAACGCATATAAAGATAATCAGCAGCCCATGAACCCGGATTTGGCACCTGGAATTTTACCTGGTTATAATCAACATTTGCGCCACTACCCGTTCCCGGTGCTGTCCAGCATTGTTTCCTTACATCCGTAGCATTAATCTGGTCGTATAATGATGCTGTAATTTTTTTCTGGCCACCCAATGCTGCATATCCTCCCGTATTGATATCCATATGAGAAAAGAAAGAAGCATAGATGGTTGCCTGGTCTTCAGGAATAATTGATCCCCACATCCACTCAGGGTTAGCAACAGATGAAAATGCATCCATTGCTGTATAGTCTGGACCAACCATAAGCGTGTATCCCTGGCGTGCACTGTTTGCAAAGCTGGCTGCGTTTGCCCAGTCTTCCTGTAGCAATGCTATTCTTGCACGAAATCCTCTTACTACTGATACATCAATATGAGATTTGTCAACACGTGGTTTATTATTTAAAAGTGTTTCCGCTTCTGTAAGATCAGCGATCATCTGGTCGTATACTTCCTGAACTGTTCCCCTGCCAATATCTTGAATGTTTAGCGCATCATTCCGTACAGGTACACCTGGCTTTGTTTCGTTTCCTTTATAGGTTTGCTGGAAATAATTTATGAGGTAAAAATAGCTGTATGCCCTCATTCCCAATGATTCACCCTTTATGATTTCTTTATCTGCCTGCGTTGCGCCTTCTACTTCATCAAGGTATGCAATAATCGTATTTGCCTGCCTGATAAGGTCGAAATACAAGTACCATGCAAGGTCACACTGCCTGCCTGCATTGGCATTTATAAACTCTGTATAATTATAATCCCTGTTAAACCAACCATAACCAGAACTGTGGACTACCATATCATTTCCCATCAGGTCATTGGCAAGATCATATGATTTCTGGCCAAATGCATCATGCGGCCCGGCTGCCGAACCTGTAGAAAAAGCAAATTGCTCTGCTACCGTTCCATCAAGAGCAGCATACACAGAAGATAGCTGGCTGAATACTTGCTCGATCGTAACGCCATTACTAGGTGTTGTATCGAGGTAACTTTTTTTACAGCCTGCAACAGCAATGAAGATGAAAGCTGCAAATACTAATAATATCTTTTTCATTTTATAATTATTTATTTAAGGTTTACAGTGAATCCCGCAGTAATCGTACGGAATGGTGTATAAGATGCATCAGATGTTCCATCAAAAGAACGTTGCGGATCAATGCCTTTTTTAGCTGTAAATAAATGTGCATTATCCACATTTACATATATAGTAAGTCCGTTCAAAACTTTTTTAATTAGTGTTTTAGGTACTGTATAGCTTAAAGTAATATTCTTAATGTTCAGCCATGAGCCATCTATAAGCCATCTTGAAGATGCGCCATCCTGTCCTGCAATTTCACTTTGTAATCTTGGTACCGTAGTTACATCACCTGGTTTTTGCCATCTTTGTTCAATATCCTTGCTCCATGATAGTCCTGCACTTCCACGGTGCATTAAACCTGCATAGTTTGCATCATAAAACAAACCTCCGTAAGCAAAGGTCAACAGGATAGAAAGATCGAAACCTTTGTAATTAAATGAGTTTGTCAATCCTCCGGATATTTTTGGCAACGATGAACCAATATAATATTTGGTAGTGGTAGTAGTTAGCCTGTTGGTAATCGTTCTTACACCGGTTGAGTTACCAGCCGCATCGAGAATATCAGTATAATAGAGTGCGTCTCCATTAGATGCGTCTACACCAGCATATTCAGGTAAGTAGAAATCATAAATGCTATGTCCGACCTGTACATTCTGAACTCCCCTTGTAATACCATTTTTTTCATATACCGGTAATGGCGGAACAGCTGTTACTTTATTTTTGAAATGTGTAACGTTTGCATCGATCCTCCAGTTAAAGTTATGAGACCTGATCGGGTTATAACCAAGCGCTAATTCATAACCCCTGTTCCTTAGGGTACCACTGTTTAGATAAATAGTTGGAATATTACTTAATGCTCCTGGTACATCAAATAATAGATCTTCTGAAACTTTGTTGAACCATTCAGCTGTTAATGTAACGCGGTTTTTCAGGAAGCCCATATCCACCGCGATATTAGTTGCCTGGTTTTTTTCCCATTTAAGATCCGGGTTTGCATAACGTCCACGAGTATACCCACCAACACCATCTGCATAGTAATAATCATGGTATTGATAAAACAATCCAATAGATTCATTTCCCTGTTCACCATAACTTGCTCTTAATTTTAATTCACTCAGCCATCTTACGTCACGCAGGAATCTTTCCTGTGAAGCTCTCCAGGTTGCGCCAACGGAATAGAAATTTCCCCAGCGAACATCGGGATGGAATCTTGAAGAACCATCCGTACGATAGCTCGCAGATAAACCATACCTGGAATTGTAAGTGTATTTAACATCTCCAAAAAAGCTTTCGATCCTGTGATTATCTTCCTGAGAAGTTGCAGGGCTTGTAGATGTTGCGCCGTTATCAAGCTCGGACTGATCCGGGAAAACAAACCCTGATTTACTTCCGGAAAGACTATTTACCCTGAATTTATAATTTTCATGACCAGCCAATATAGCTAAATCATGCCTTCCATTTAACACTTTCTTCCAGGTCAATACTTCATTTCCTGTAAGTGTAAATTGTTTTGTTTGTGTCTTAGTAGACCTTCCTCCATCACTTCCTCCCGGCGTACTAGGTGCAGCGTCTCCATATTGATTATTTTGGTAAGCCGTTGCATAATCAGAATAAATATTCAATCCCAGTGTAGCACGGAAAGAAAAATTCTTCAAAAATTTTATTTCACCATACACATTTGCATTACCATTAAAAATATCTGAATTATTATCATCAAGATCCAAAGTGCCTCTTAAGTTTGACCTTCCGGCGTATGGCCTTGTTCCCATTTGTTCAGGAACACCATAATCAAGCCTGTGTTCTCCCAGTGAATCTACAAAAGCACCTGTAACGGGGTCATGCTGGTATACAGGATAGATCGGTCCCATTGATCTTGAATAGTAAAAAGGATTACTCGTAAATGATCCTGTCGCTAACAAATCATTTCGTTTAGCAGTAGCTCCATCAATATTGATCCCTGTGGTAAACCACTCGTTAGCCTGTACATTGAGATTCAGGCGTAAATTAAAGCGCCTGTAATCCGAATTTCTTACAATACCCTGTTCATTAAGATATCCTGCAGAAATAAAATAATCCATATTATCAGAAGCGCCGGAAATATTTATATTGGCATTGGTACGTGATGCAGTGCGAAACAATACATCTTCCCATGACTCATTCCATAACAATTTTGCGTTCGGATCAAGTTTTCCTGTAATAGAATCAACCAGTTTATTACCTGGAACATTGTATGCATTATAAACAAGACCGGTTGGGCTGGTAAGAACATTAGATGCTGCTATTCCGGCAGCAGCTGGTGTTTGTCCCTGGCTTAAATAAGCATTTCTATATGACTCCCAAAACAATTCATAATATTCTTTAGGGCCTACTCTTTCATATTCAGGAATGCCGCGACTCATAAAACCTTGCCTCACACTTGCTGTAATAGCAGGTTTTCCTTTTTTCCCTTTTTTTGTGGTGATCATGATTACACCATTAGCAGCGCGTGATCCATAAAGTGCAGATGCAGCTGCATCTTTTAATACGGTCACAGATTCAATATCATCATTGGAAATAGCACTGATAGAACCAAAATAAGGAACTCCATTAAGCACATATAAAGGTGAGCTCGTTAAGTTAATAGAACTTGGCCCCCTGATTTCGATATCAGCATTTGCTGAACCTGGAGCTCCGCCACCATTAGTGGCAGTGATCCCTGGAATAAGTCCTTCAAGTACATGTGTAATATCGGTAACCTGCTGCTTTTGAATGGTTGCTGCATTAATTGTGTTCTCAGAACCAGTAAAAGCAGTTTTTTTCACAGTACCGTATGGCACTGTTACAATAACATTGGTCATCGTATTTGGGTCCGGCGCCAATGAAACATCAAAATTACCAGCACTGATACTGATTTCTCTTACAGTCATGCCGACTGAGGAAACAACCAATGCTTTTGCGGTTGGTGGTACGCTTAAAGTGTATTCACCTAAATTGTTGGTAGCAGTACCCTGTTTGGTACCTTTTACAACCACGGATGCATTTGCAACCGGGAGTCCTTTATCGTCTGTTACTTTACCTGTAACAGTTCGATTTTGAGCTGTTGAGTTTACCAGCAATAGAAATATTGCTGATAGCAACAAGAAGAGTTTTCTCATGTTCGATTTGGTTTAGTAGATGCAAATATATTATACAATACTTAACATATTGTGTACAAATGGACACATTTATATCAACATTTGCTGCAAAATGTTATTAATTAATTTGATTTTAATAGGAAAAAAGCTGATTTCAGGCCTATTTTTTCTTGTTTGGAGACATAATCATGATCAAAACGGGCAATAATACAAGATTGGTGAGGGTAGCCGATAAAAGCGTTATTGAAGTGAGCCAACCCAGCGCAAAAGTTCCTCCAAAACTGCTTCCGCAGAAGATTATGAACCCGGCAGTCAGCACCAGTGATGTATATATAATACTAAGACCCGTTTGATGAACTGTTCCCCTCACCGTCTTTTCAATATCATAACCGTTAGTGGGAAGATCCTGCCTGTAATTTACAAGAAACCGGATAGTGATGTCTACTGCAATTCCAAGAGCCACACTGAAAATCAACACAGTAGAAGGTTTTAAAGGGATGCCCGCCCAACCCATGATACCCGCCGTGATCAGCAATGGAATTAGATTAGGTATCAACGAACATATTAATATTCGTACTGATTTGAAAAGGTAGAGCATGCATAGAGCTATTAATAAAAATGCCCAGAAAATACTTTCTTTTAATCCATTGATGATAAACCTGCTCCCCTCAAGAAAATTAATGCTGGTGCCGGTAAGAGTAACATGGTATTTGGTACTGTCAAATAATTGGTCCGCCCGATGCTGGATCGTATCCAGCAATTTTGGTAACTCCATGGTACCTACATCTGCCATTGTTACACTTATTCTTGTGCTTTGCCTGGTGGAATCCATAAAGGTCATTAGCATTTTGGTAAGTGCATCATTGTTGCCGGCACTATCTTTTGCAGGCTTCAATTTTCTTACAAGCTCCTCCACAATTTTTTCATTCGGGAAAATATAAGTAGCCGAATCGCCTTCCGAAAATGCCTGGTAAAAGAATTTAAATCCTTCTGAAAGAGACAGTGGCCGGTTGGTGGCTGGTAATTCAGTAATAAATGCAGAAAGCGAATCTACTCTTTCAAATACACCGGGTTTTCTTAACCCGTTTGCTTTTTTTGTATCCACGATAATCTCCAGGGGCATCACACCTTTAAAATTATGTTCGAAGAATTTAAGGTCTGTGTATATTTTATCCTGTTTTGGAAGATCATCTACAATATAAGCAACCGATTTTAGCCTGAACATACCGGCGATGGATACCAGCACTATCACTATTGTAGCACCAAACACCCATTTTTTATGATTAAATACCCATAACTCCACTCTTTCCAGGAAATCTGTTATCATCCTGTTCTTCAAATATTTTAGCTGGCTTTTACCAGGCACCGGCAAATAGCTTAATACGGCAGGCAATAAAATAAATGAAATAACAAAAATGATCATAATGCTGATACCTGCCACTACGCCAAACTCTTTGAGCACAGCACTTTTTGTTAAGGCAAATACGGCAAAGCCGATAGCTGCGGTGATATTGCAAAACAGTGTAACAATACCCATTTTGCTTACCATGTTCACCAACGATCCTGTTTTATCACCGGTTTGCGTATAAGAACTGTGATATTTATTAATAAAATAAATGCAATTCGGAATTCCTATTACAACAACCAACGAAGGCAGCAAAGCGGTTAATAACGTTATATTATAGCCGCAGAGATAAATAGTGGCAACTGTCCATATTACACCTGTAATAACTACAGCCATTGAAAGCAACGTGGTGCTTAATGAACGAAAGAAAAGCAACAGTATCAATACACTTAAAACCAATGAACCAATTAAAAACAACCGCATTTCTTTTTGAATGCGATCGGCCAAAACTGTTCTTATAAGTGGCAGGCCGCTGAGATAAACATGATTGCCTGTAGCCTGTTCAAATTTGTCTGCGGCTGTTGTAATAGCTTCCACTATTTGAGTGCGTGCGGGGGAATTGAGTTTATCCTTGTTGATCTTTACCCCCATTAAATAAGCATGCGATGATGCATTGTATAAAATTGATCTATAAAACGGAAGATTAAAAAATACAGCCGCCGAACTATCCAGTTCCGCCTGGGTATTGATTGTTTCCAAAAATATCTTTGAAGGACTGAGCTTATCTGTAGCGCTGTCTTTTATTAAACTAACGGCCCCGGGTACACCCAAAATATCCTCCACAGCATTTACTTTTTTGATCTCCTGTTGCATCTGCTGGTATGCTGTAAAATTCTTTAATGTAAACAGGCTGTCACGTATAATTGAACCAGCGCCCGGCGTTTTTGTTTGTATACCGATCACCAGTAAATTTCCATCATCACCAAAGGTTTTTTTGAAGGCCTGGTATTCTATGTACTTGGGATTATCGGTAGGAATGGCTCTTGAAAATTCATAGCTGAGTTTAACCTTTGATGCATAATAACCCATTAAAACCGTAGCCAGTAAAAGCAGGATCAATAATACCAGCCGGTGCTTTACAACAAATTTCCCTAAACGTTGCCACATAATTATTTAATATTGAATATCCATTGGTGAATTGGGTACAAAGAAAGATTAAAAAATGACACATAAAACAAAAGGTATCGTATTACGAACTATTAAATATGGGGAAACCAGCATAGTGGTTACCATTTTTACAGAATTGTTTGGTGTGCAAACTTATCTTGTAAATGCTGTCAGAACGCAAAAAAAATCGGGCAATAAGGCGGCAATGTTTCAGCCCTGCGCCATTTTAGATATGGACGTTTACTACAATGATCTTAAAAATCTTCAGCGGATAAAAGAATATAGCTGGTCATTTCTATATAAAAGCATTTTATCTGATGTTACCAGGAACAGTATTGCTTTGTATATGGTTGAATTGTTGCAAAGAACACTAAAACAGCCCGAAGCAAATTCCGGGTTGTTCTATTTCTGCGAGGATGCACTATTACAACTGGATGCTGCAGAAAATACAGTAGCCGCTAATTTTGCATTGTATTTTACCCTTCACCTCTCTTCATTTTTAGGTTTTAAGATCAATAATAATTACGCTGAAAAAAATATTTATCTCGATCTGGTGGAAGGAACCTTTATTTCCGATCAACCTGTGCACGGTTCGTTTTTAGAAAGCACACTGGCTTCGGTCACTTCCGATCTTTTAAGAACAATGCAGCCCGGTGAACTTGCACAACTTAAACTAAACAAAGAAACAAGAAGAGCATTGCTGTTAAAATACCAGGAATATTATCGCTTACATATCCCTGATTTCGGGCAGTTGAAGTCTTTGGAAATTCTACATGAAGTGTTGGGATAACACGTCATTATGAAATAATACAAAAAGTTATGCCACTGATTCACTGATTAAAAACAATCCATTGTAAACTATTCAGTGAATCAGTGGCAATTTTTTTATAGTTTCACAAAATCCTTTTTGCTTTTGCATTGCCCATCTCTCCTTCGATCAAAACAATTCCGGGCTTTTTTCCTTTTTCAAAACTCCCATAAGTTGCTGCACATCCTAATGCTTTTGCTCCATTGATCGTAGCCCATTGCAACAAGGTTTTTAATTCAACTTCAGGAAATTGATTATGAATTGTTTTTATTTCTTCCAGTATACTAAGCTGATCATTTGAAGCAAGGCTATCAGTTCCTAAAACCATATTACAATCATGCTGTATAAATTTATCTATATCGGGTAATGTATTGCTGATATAAATATTTGCATTGGGACAAAAACAATAATATAATGCTGAATTTTGAATGCTGAATGCTGAATTGGCAAAAACAATATCCTCATCAGATGTAAAAACATTGTGCACCAGGATCAGCGATTTCAGGCTATCCAGTAAAGGCAAAAATGTTTGCAGGCTACTCTTGCCCGAAGGTTTAAAGAAAGAAATATCGATATTCATTTTTTGGAACATTCTTAAAAGATCTCCCTCCCCGCTTTTAAAAAACTCCTCCTCGGAAAATGTTTCCTGGTTATGAATACTAAGAATATCATTTTGGGGGAAATTATTGATCATTTCAAATAGTTCCGGAGAAACAGAATAAGGCGCATGTGGTACAATGGAATTAACCGGCAGTGCACTGGCATAGGATCTATAAAAATTAATGCTGCGTTCAAACCTTGTGGTAGCCACGGCTGGCGGAAAGCCACTTGCTTCTATAAAATTCCTGTACCAGAGATTGCCCTTTATCTTTTGCGGAATGGTAAATTCATTATTACAGATATCGCCCACCGCAACAATTCCATTTTCCCACATCTCCCTTTCCGCTTTTTCGATTGCTGAAAAAATTGTTGCTTCTTCAAAATGTCTTTCTGTTACTACTTTAAATACAAAATCAACCAACCCGGTTCCTTTTGGAATAAATCCTTTTAAATGCGATAATTCGAGATGACAATGACAATTAATAAAACCGGGGCATAAAATTCCTTGTAGATTTTCTACATTATCAATTATCCCTGTTTCCTCTACCAGGTCAACCACTACCCCATTTTCATCAGTAACAAGCAGCATGTTCGAGGGCAGGAACTCATTACCCGTAAAAAGCCGGTCGGCCTTAAATTTTCTGTACAAATTGATTGGTTGATATGATGTAAATTTGCGCCCCGGTCTGACGATTATGGTTCGGCGACCGAATAAAATTACATTATGTTAGATAAACTGGATGCTATAAAAGCAAAATTTGATGATATAGGTGTGGCACTTACCAATCCTGAAATTGTAAGCGACAATAAAAAATTCAGTACAATGAGTAAGGAATACCGCAGCCTGGGGAAAATTGTGGACGCAAGAAACGCATATGTAAAACTGCTCGATGATATTGAATTTAATAAAGAAGTGTTGAACTCGGATGATGAGGAAATGCGCAATATGGCCAAGTCCGAGTTGCCCGATATGGAAACAAGAAAGGAAACAATGGAAAAAGAACTGCGCAACATGCTTATTCCTAAAGATCCTTACGATGAAAAAAATGCTATTCTCGAAATAAGAGCAGGTACAGGTGGTGATGAAGCTTCTTTATTCGCGGGCAACCTGTTAAGAATGTACCTTAAATACTGCGAAAAGAAAGGTTGGAAGACAGCCCTGCTCAGCGAAAGTGAAGGAACTGTTGGTGGCTATAAAGAAGTGCAGGTAGAGGTTGTAGGCGATGATGTTTATGGAACTTTAAAATTTGAAAGTGGGGTACATCGTGTACAACGTGTTCCTGATACGGAAGCAAGCGGCAGGGTGCATACAAGCGCTGCTACTGTGGCGGTTATGCCTGAAGCAGAAGAGGTTGATTTTGAACTGAAAGAAAGTGATGTAAAAATGGAAACTGCCCGAAGCGGTGGTGCCGGTGGCCAGAACGTAAACAAAGTGGAAACCAAAGTTTTTCTTACTCATAAACCAACAGGCATTGTGGTAGTTTGCCAGACAGAAAGGAGCCAGCTGGGCAACCGGGAAAAAGCTATGGACATGCTGCGCACCAAACTGTATGATGAGGAAGTACGGAAAGCAGAAGAAGCTATTGCCCATAAAAGAAAAAGCCTGGTAAGTACAGGCGACAGAAGTGCAAAAATCCGGACTTATAATTACCCACAGGGACGGGTTACAGATCACCGGATCGGCTTTACTTCGTATAATTTAGATGCGGTAATAAATGGTGATATACAGGAATTTATAGAAGCGCTTCAGTTTGCAGAAAATGCAGAAAAGCTAACCTCCCAATAATAATCTCGTTAAAATATTGTTGACTTGATTACTTACCCCGGCGGTGGCAACCTTTTTTTAAACCAGGCGTTTTAATAGCCATAATAGTTTATTCTGACAGCAAAATAGTTTACAATCCTTTAACAGGACGTTCTTTTTTTTGGCATCGTGTTTGTAATTATTTTGCTAGAATACTCAACTAAGAATTCTCAATTTTCTCATAAGCAGTTAGTTTTGGTAAACGGCCCCTGTTTCTACAGGGGCTTTTCTTATTAGTTGAATATTGAGTATTGAATATTGAATATTGAACATTCCCAATTAATCTTCTGTTATCACAAATCTTAATATGAGAGGTTTTTCTTTTGCAGGTTTTTGCAAAATCATTTTACAATGATGAGTGGACAGCTTTTTAAAACCAATACGTGCACATTAAAACGCACCGGGAATGTAAAGTTAGTTCCAACTTCATGACGTAAATTGCGCCACTAAACTTCAAACTGCCCGCATTGGCAACAACGACAAACAGACCATCCATTTTTAAACGCCTGAGAAGCAGGGGTTCTGTTGCGGATACAAATGCAGAAATGAGTTTTATTGATCACCTGGAAGCGCTCCGGTGGCATATTATGCGGTCGGCAATTGTTTGGTTATCTGCAGCAATTGTAATTTTTATTTATATCGATTGGATATTTGATAACGTGATTTATGCGCCCGCCCGTTCCAACTTTATTTCTTACCGGACCTTATGCAAACTCAGTCATTTTCTTCATATCGGTGATGCTTTGTGTATGCCGCCTGTCGATATTCCATTGCAGGGAAATACGATAAGTGGTCCGTTCATGTCAGCAATTTCTATTTCAATGATTGGCGGTATCATTATAGCCTTCCCTTATCTCTTTTGGGAACTATGGAAATTTATTAAGCCCGCCCTTTCACAGAAGGAAATAAAATATTCAAGGGGAAGCCTCTTCTGGGTTTCATTTTGTTTTTTTTGCGGTGCTGCATTTGGTTATTTTTTACTCGCCCCATTCACATTCAACTTCCTGGCAAATTTTAAACTAGGCACAACAGACGCATATAAATACTTACCCACCCTGGATGATTATATTGATACGATCAATGAGATCATGCTTGGTTGCGGACTTGCTTTTGAATTACCCGTATTGTCTTATGTACTGGCCAAGATCGGCCTCATCTCAGCTTCATTTTTAAGGAGATACCGCAAATATGCCGTTGTAATTATTCTTGTGGTGGCTGCGATCATTACACCCTCTCCTGATTGGACAAGCCAGGCAATTGTTTCATTACCATTATTCATTCTATATGAAATAAGTGTAATGATTACTGCAAGAGTAGACAGGCAAAACGCCAAAAAAGAAAAAGAATGGAGCTAAAGCCAATTAACAATGAACAGTTAGCAGTTAGCAGTTAACAGTTAACAATGTTATAGTTTTAATGAATAATTAAATGATCGATTAGTTGAGAATGTTTACTTTTAGGTAGAGAATTGAGTTAACAATAAGATTTGGTCGTTGTTAATTTTTAACTGTTAACTATTAATTGATTTGTATGTATACTTTTAATCTAAAAAAGCCAATTGCCATCGGTTGCGATCATGCGGGCTTCGACTGCAAAGAAGATCTTATTTCCTTTCTTGAAGGCGAAGGAATGACCTATAAAGATTTTGGCACTTATAATAAAGATTCGGTTGATTATCCTGACTTTGCGCACCCTGTTGCGTTAGCTGTTGAAAAAGGTGAAGCAGCTTTTGGTATTTTATTATGCGGGAGTGCAAATGGAGTTGCCATTACTGCAAACAAACATGCAGGTATAAGAGCTGCTATCTGCTGGGGTGAAGAACTCGCAGAACTGGCACGCAAACACAACAATGCAAATATTATCTGCATCCCGGCACGTTTTGTTCGTGATGGTGACGCCGAAAAAATGCTGGATGTATTTATGAATACAGAATTTGAAGGTGGAAGACATAGCAATAGGGTTGAAAAAATTGCAGCGTTATAAAGGTTGAATGTTGTTTAACACTGTTTAAAGTAGTTGAACATTGTTCTCCTTTTGCATTCAGCTATCTTCAACAATTATTCAACATACTCCCCAACCATTCATATAAATGAGCAATCCTAATTCAGGATTTCGTTTATTTTACAGTTTCCAAAAAATTAGAAATGAAAAAATTACTGGCAGTAACAACATTGTTGTTGGTTATCGGCAATGCCTACGCCCAAAAAGAAGACGCATCAAAATATGCTTCGCTTATTACAGGCACAGAATTACAAAAGCACCTGGCAATAATTGCAAGTGATGAAATGGAAGGGCGTGAAACAGGCACCGAAGGCCAGCGCAAGGCCGCGGCTTACATAGAATCACAATTTAGAACCCTCGGCCTTAAAACTCCTGCTGCCATGAATGGCTACCAGCAATTTTATCCGCTCTACCGCGATAGCATGACCGCTGCGACATTGAAGATTGGAGATATTGAAGCTGTTTATGGTACTGATTATATTATACCAAGATTAAATGCCTCTGGAAAGTTTAAAACCAATGAGGTTGTTTTTGCAGGTTATGGAATTGAAGATAAAAATTATAATGACTATGCAGACATTAGTGTAAATGGTAAACTGGTTATAATTGTGTTGGGGGAACCTAAAGCAGACACTAACTATATTATTTCAGGAACAAGGCGTACAAGCGAATGGACATTTCCGGGCCTTGCAAAAAAAATAACACTTGCAGCCAATAAGGGTGCGATGGGTGTGCTTGTGATCAATCCAACACAGGAAAGTTTTACCCAACGAACCGCAGAAGAAAGTAAAAAATCAAACGTCTATTATCCAAGAGAAAGTAAGGAGAAAAAAATAAACTATGCGTTGATATCCCATGTATTTGCAAGAACAATATTGAATGAACAACTGGATTCAATTGTAAAAATGGCAAAATTATACAAGCCCTTTGCTAAAGCCGATAAACTACAGAAAAAAATCCAGGTGGAATATTCATACGAAAAGAAAATAAGTACAGTTGATGCCAGTAATGTTTTAGGAATTATTGAAGGCACAGACAAAAAAGATGAGTATGTTTTTCTCACTGCTCATTATGATCATTTAGGAAAGCATGACGACAAAATTTATTATGGTGCTGATGATGACGGCAGTGGTACAGTGGCGGTAATTGAAATGGCAGCCGCATTTGCCAAAGCTAAAACGGAAGGGAAAGGACCAAGAAGAACTATTGTATTCATGACTGTTAGTGGAGAAGAAAAAGGACTTTGGGGAAGTGAGTATTACAGCGAGCACCCCATTTATCCATTGGAAAAAACATCAGTAGACCTCAATACAGATATGGTTGGCAGAATTGATACAGAAAGACAAACTGCGGACACTGCAAATTATGTTTATGTAGTAGGACATGATAAACTGAGCAGTGAACTACCAATAATCAATGAAGGCGTCAATACAAAATATACCAACCTCGTACTGGATTATAAATTTGATGATCCAAAAGATCCGCATAGAATTTATTTCAGGAGTGATCATTATAATTTTGCACGCAAGGGCGTTCCTGTTTTATTTTTTTATGATGGGATGTTACAGGCAGATTATCACAAACCAACCGATACGATCGAAAAAATAAACTGGCCTTTATTTGAAAAAAGAGTTCACATGATCTTTCATACAGCATGGGAAATTGCGAATAGAGATGAAATGTTGAAGAGAGATAAACCTTTGCCGGACGAAACAAGATAATTGACAATGAACAGTTAACAATTGATTCGAGAAGAATTATTCCCACATATAATTATCTTCTTTGTTTTGAGGTTTTAATTATTGAAATGAGCAGTCTTAAAACTTCTTTTAAGTTTGTAATAATACTATCGTAGTTTTCTTTTTCAATATAACCTGATTGCAAGAGTAAATCAATCCAATATTCACATTCATTTGCCTCTTTTAATGAAATCGATAACTTATGTATAAAATCAGCTTTGCTTTCAGCATATTCCGCTTCTCTTATTAAGGCCCCAATTGCAGTGCCAGAACGCAATAATTGTTTCGATAACACATATTCCTTTTGTTTTTCAACCAAAGCTTTATAGACTTTTAAAATTTGTATTGCAAAATCAAAGCTTTTGCGCTTAACTATACTTTCCATGCTACTAAATTAAAACATGAAATATCCGTATAATTGAGAAAAACCACAATAAATAATAGTATTAAACCTCTCATTACGATAGAAAATAACCTTTGTTCATTGTTAACTGTTACTTGTTAACTGTTAACTCATTATTCCTTCTATCTACGTCAGCAACATAAGTACTTCCTAACTTAATAGTTTGCACTTTTTTATACGAAGAAAAACTAATTGTGACCGTTTTATTTCCCTTCTCCCATACTGCAATACTCCGATGAATTTTTTCTGTACTTCCATCTTTGTATGTAATACCAATATCAACAGGAACAGGTTTGGTTCCTTTTGATTCAATAATAATTTTCTTTTGATTTCCTGTCTCAGTAAATTTTGAAATAGCAAGATCAGGAACACCATTATCAAAGAACCACCGTTTCCAGAACCAGTTTAAATTTTTACCGCTGCCTGCATTTATGCTATTGAAAAAATCATATGGTATCGGATGCTTACCGTTCCAGTTACGGATATATGTATGTAACGCTTTATGAAATAACTCATCCCCCAACATATCTTTTACATACAAATATCCCAATGCAGGCTTTGGATAACTATTGATGAACATACTTGTACCGGATTGCTGTGTAGTTAGCGTGGTTATTGGCAGATCAACTTCTTTTCCTGCAGCATTTTCATAACGATCCATACCATACTCGTCCACAATTGTTGAATCAATCATCGGGGAAATCAACCATTCACCAATTGTTGCCCAACCCTCATCCATCCAGCCATATTTAGTTTCATTGATACCCATATAAAATGGGAACATCGTGTGAAATATTTCATGATCAGTAAGCTCAATACTTTGTGCACGATCTTCCAAAGGATTATCATTCACCATCATAGGGTATTCCATCTGGTCAAGCCCGTCAAATACTGTTTCATGACTATAAGGGAAGGGCCATTTTGGAAAACGATAGCTCATGTATTCAACGGTTTTGCGGGCATCGCTTACCACGTTAAAATAATCTTTATGCACCGGATTAAACACAGCATCCACCCTTGTTCTTCTTCCTGTTGACTTATCAACTATCAAACTGGAACTTTGCCAGGTATAATGATTACTCAATGCAAACACTACATCAGTTACTTGCTTTGATTCAAATATCCAGGTGTTACCGGTATGTCCTTTTGTGATATTGCCATTCTTAATATCGGTGCTATCGAAGATTGTAACAAACCCATCCTGTGTTTCTGCTTCTTTAATTCTTTGCAAATACTTGTCAGTAAAAATATCACCGGCGTTCTTCAAATCACCGGTAGCCCATACCGTATAATCAGCCGGTGCACTGATCGTCAATCTAAAATCACAGAAATCATTATAAAACTCCTGAGTACCCAAATAAGGATTCAGGTTCCAACCATCAATAGCATCATACACCGCAATGCGTGGAAAAAAATAAGCTATAAAGTATGCTCCATTTTCAATTTCACCAGTGCGGATATGAGATGTTTTATTAAGTGTATAAGAATAATTGATTGTAAATCTCAACGCTGCTCCCGGAGTCAAAGGTTTTACTTTCACATACATGTTTGTCGCATCAACCTGGTAGTCGCCTGGTTGTACCTGGTCATTACCAACTGAAATACTTTCAATGATGACACCTTCGTTTGCATCAGCGTCATCAATGTTCATCAAACGTTGTGACCCCTTTTTATAAATATTTGGATAAAGTTTGAATACAACCTGGTCCAGCGTGTCGGGACTATTGTTTTCGTACACAATTGATTGCTTCCCGCTTAGCAGTCTTGTTGAAGGCGTAAAATTTACATGAATATCATACAGTGCTTTGTTCTGCCAGTAATTTTTCCCGGGCTTTCCGTCCGCACTGCGTGTGTGTTTATCAAATGCTGCCTGGATATTTAAAGGAACAGGTAACAGTTGTGCAGATACTGTTGCAGATAAGAAGAAATAAAATATGATCCAGGAAGATTTAAACATCGTATTTAAAATTAGGAAATGTAAATCAAGAAAAAATGTCTGATTTTATGATGTCTGATGTAAAGTACTCAACATCAGACATCATAAAATCAGACATCATACATTTAAAACTACCATCCAAGTATCCATGCAAATATCAACGGGCAAACAATAGTAGCATCACTTTCAACAATAAACTTTGGAGTATTAATATCCAATTTACCCCAGGTAATTTTTTCATTTGGCACTGCACCAGAATAAGACCCATAAGAAGTAGTTGAATCACTTACCTGGCAGAAATAACTCCAGAAAGGAACATCATGCCATTCCAGATCCTGGTACATCATTGGAACAACACAGATCGGAAAATCACCGGCAATACCACCACCGATCTGGAAAAATCCGACACCTTTCCCTGAAGAATTTTTCCTGTACCAGTCTGCAAGCCAAACCATGTATTCAATACCACTCTTCATAGTAGTGGCCTTCATTTCATTTTTAATTACATAGGATGCAAAAATATTTCCCATCGTACTGTCTTCCCATCCTGGTACTACGATCGGGATATTTTTTTGTGCAGCAGCAAGCATCCAGCTATTCTTCGGATCTATTTCATAATACTGCTCCAATACACCGCTCAATAACATTTTATACATATACTCGTGCGGAAAATATCTTTCTCCTTTGTCATCTGCATCTTTCCATATTTTATGAATATGTTTTTGCAGTCTTCTAAACGCTTCTTCTTCCGGAATACAGGTATCCGTTACCCGGTTATAATGATTTTCCAGGAGATCCCATTCGTCCTGTGGGCTCAGGTCACGATAATTCGGAACCCGTTTATAATGACTATGCGCAACCAGGTTCATGATATCTTCTTCCAGGTTGGCGCCTGTGCAACTGATGATCGCACTTTGTCCTGGCGGATCATTTCAGCAAAACTTAATCCCAGTTCTGCCGTACTCATAGCACCTGCAAGTGTTACCATCATTTTGCCACCTTCCAATAAATGAGTTTCATATCCTTTTGCTGCATCCATCAGGGCCGCTGCATTAAAATGGCGATAGTGATGCTGGATATAGGAAGATACAGGTCCTTTTTGCATGGTAATTTTTTTAGGGCACAAAAATAAGCCTTTTGGAAATAGAGGAATATTAAACGCCTATAAATAAAAAACGGGCGTATAAAGGTCATTCTTTATACTGCCCGTCCTGGGTGTTTCACATTAAGTTTATTTCATTAATTAATAAACCCTTCCAACCAGCACTTTTTTCTTCGTTCTTTTTTCAATACCAATATTTCTTCCGTCTGCCGAAACTTTTAAGCGTAATGTATTTGTTTTAGTGTCTGCAGTAAGGTAATAACTAATTTCGCCTTCAAGCATGATCTCTGAAACAGCGTGGCTGATTTCATAATCGCCATAATTTTCTTTTAACGCTTTAGTTACTTCCGCAGGTAATTGTGATTTGTTGATGATACGTGAAGTACCTACCATCACGCCTGCTTCATTGTAGGCAACTGCAAGGTCATCATGCTGGAATTCAAAATGGGCAAAATAAAAATCATCTGTTTTTTCCCATGTTACATTTTTTGCTCCCGCAAAACTTTTTTCAAATGCAGTTTTAACTGCTTCATTTACATTTTCACCGGTACCGGCGAATGCGCTTGTGCTGAAGAACATTGCAACAGCTGCAAGGATTGTTGTTAATTTTTTCATTTCTATACTTTTAAATTTTTAAAACCTGTTGCATGGCTTAGCAACTTTGACGGATCAAAAGTATATCTCCCTGCTTTGCCTGCTTATATTGAAGTGACAGCAAACAGCCGAAAAATAATAATATAGATGAACGGCAATATCCTGGATGGCTTTTACCGCGATAAAAACGGATGAAATGCAGTGCTGGTCAGCATTAGTAACTATTTCTTAATAAAACTGTAAAACTTGTAATGCTGCTGTTAAAAAGTGATTATGGTTTAAAGACCTCACAGATTTTGTAAACCTGTGAGTTCATTAATGCTTAAAACTTCAGCTTAATGCCTCCATTCAACATAAATCCTTCCGTATAAGACAAATAAAAAAACCGTTGCGTTAACAACGGTTCAGTTTTTTTAGCGCAGAGATGCTGAGGCGCAAAATCTCAGGGTCTTGCTGTCTCTGCGGTATTTCTATCTTACCAATTTCAACTCATCAATAATATTCTTCGCTCCGCCTAATTTATCAATGCACCACAACACATAACGAACATCCACGCAAATAGTACGGTTAAGGTCTTTGTCAAAAGCAATTTTATGGCTTAATGCTTCATAATTACCATCAAACGCAAGTCCGATCAGGTTACCATTACCATCCATTACAGGACTTCCGCTATTACCACCGGTAATATCATTGGTAGTAATGAACCCAACAACAAGGTCATTCCTGCTCTTGTCTATATACTGGCCAAAATCTTTTTTCTTCAACAATTCTATCTGCTTTGCAGGCAGATCAAATTCATAATCTCCCGGAACATATTTTTCCAGCAATCCTTTACTTGTTGTTATATAATCATAGTGTACTCCATCTCTTGGGTTGTAGCTTTTTACATTACCATAGCTAACCCTCATGCTAAAGTTTGCATCCGGATACATTTTTTTTGCTGCAGCAGGGTTCATTTCCATTATACCTTTCAGATAGCTACGGCCAAGCTCAGTGTTCCTTGTTACAAAAACTGTATAGAGGGGTGCATATTTCGTGTTGTAATTTTTTACAAAACTTCCTGCAAAGTCAAATGCCGGGTCATTCTGTAATGTAGCTCGCATCCGGTGTAGCAATAAATGCAGCCCATTTAGCATCATCGAAAATCATGGTATTTGCAAAAACATCTGCAGCCCATTTTTTAAAAGTTGCTTCGTCTTTCAGGTCTCCGTAAGTTCCTTTCAGTCCTTCATAAAAACCAATCGGGTGCTGACTCTTATCAACTTCATTATAAAATACCATCGCCACTCCTGCAAGTATTTTCTGATCACTTGGCTTGTCTTCTCCTTCAAGGAAAGCCTTGCGTGCTTTATCTGCTTTTGCTGCTTCCTTCTTAATATCTTCTCCCGAACCACCAGTACCGGTTTTAACAATCGCATTTTCAAACGAGATCAGCGTAGCTGCAAAGGCAGCTAACGGTGAACCTAAAATGCCTTCATTGATATACTGGCGGTGTTTGCTATAAGGTGTCCACGCATCATAGTTTTTCTGCGTATTCAGCAAAAATATTTTCATACTCTGGTTTTCCTTTTGCCCAGGCAGTGAACTTTTCTTCATATGCCTTCTTCTGATCATAGGTTCTGAACTTGATCAACTGCTTTGTTTCGCCATCAAAGAATTTCCAGTAGTTGGCAACGCCTGCATAATTGGTTGCAAGTTTCAATTTTACTGCAGGATCTTTGATCATTTGCTCATGCATATATTTCAAGCGCATGTCTCTTAATGCATACCAATGACGGATTTTCAATTTCATTTTTCAGTTTAATACCATTGCTGGTTTCATAACTGTTGGTACCACCGGGGTAACCATAGATCATTGCATAATCACCATCTTTAAATCCTTTAATGACTTACAGGTAAAAAATGTTTTGGTTTTAAAGGAACATTTTCTTTACTAAAATCAGCAGGCTTGCCATCTTTTGTGCCATACACACGGAAGATTGAAAAATCGCCGGTATGACGCGGCCATTCCCAGTTGTCAGTATCGCCACCAAATTTACCTACGCTTTCAGGTGGTGCACCAACCAAACGTATATCCCTATATGTTTTATATACATACATGCATATATTGATTGCCTTTGAACATGCTGTATACCTGTCCGCGAGCCCCGCTTTCTTTATCTGGTTACTTTATCAGTAATAGCTTTATAAACATCCGGCATTTTTTTCACCCGTCCGCCCATGATAATCCTTTCACTGCTTCTTCCACTTCTTTTGTAACATCTTCGATCCTGTCAAGAAACTGTACGGTTAAATCGGTTTGAATTTCCTGGTCTTTACTATAGTGCATAAAATCCATCCTGCAGGTAATTATGTTCTACTTGCTGGCAGCTAACAATAGCACCATAACCGCAATGGTGATTTGTAAATATCAATCCCTGGTCGCTCACAATTTCCCCGGTACAACCGCCACCAAAAATCAGGATGGCATCTTTCAACGATGATTTATTAATGGAGTACAATTGTTCTTTGGTGAGTTTTAATCCTTTTTTCACCATATCATCATATACCTGCTGGCCTAACAGCATCGGTAGCCACATACCTTCATCAGCACTGGCTTTTAAAAGGCTTATACCAAGTACAAGCGAAAGGAAAAATTTTTTCATATGAATCATTTTTTTGTAGGGGGCAAACGTAGGAAATAAAATTGATTTGATGATTTGGAAATTTGATGATTTGGAAATTTGGAAATTATAGCCTTTAAACGGTAATCCGTTCATCCCGAAAACTCAAATTGACCCATTAATCAATTGTCATTTGTCAATTATCAATTTTATATTTGTCTTTCCCAAATAACCCCGTAATGGCCATTTTTGATATAAAACTCCCCAAATCGTTGGCAAAGGCATTGAACCTGCCCGTAAGCGATGCCCGGAGACAGCAGTTGAAAGTGCTTAAAAAATTACTGCGTAAAGCCCGTTTTACACAGTTTGGCCAAAAATATAAGTTTGACGAGGTGCTGTTGAGCAGGCATCCCGGCAAACGTTTCCAACAGCTTGTTCCTACTTATAATTATAACAAGATCTATAATGACTGGTGGTATAAGACCCTGGAGGGTACGCCGGATGTATGCTGGCCGGGAGTTATCAAATATTTTGCTTTAAGCAGCGGCACCAGCGATGCTTCGAGTAAATATATCCCGGTTACCAAAGACCTGATACGCAGCAACGTGATCACCAGTTTTAAACAATTGCTCAGTCTTACCCGGTATGAGCATGTTCCCAAAAGTGCTATAGGTAAGGGCTGGCTCATGCTGGGGGGAAGTACACAATTACAAAAAGGGCCTACTTATTATGCCGGCGACCTGAGTGGCATACAACAAAAAAATATTCCTTTTTGGTTCCAGGGACTGGGGCTTTATAAACCCGGTAAAAAAATCGCTAAAGAAAAAGAATGGGATAAAAAGCTGGAAGAAGTGGTAGAAAATGCACCTAATTGGGACATTGGTTTTATTGTGGGTGTTCCGGCCTGGCTACAATTATGTCTTGAAAAAATTATTCAAAGATATAACCTGAACAATATTCACGAATTGTGGCCTAACCTGGCTTTTTATGTACATGGGGGTGTTGCCATGGAGCCTTATAAAAAAGGATTTGAGAAATTATTTGGTAAGCCCATCACTTATATTGAAACCTATCTTGCAAGTGAAGGATTTCTTGCTTATCAAAACAGGCAGGACACAAATTACATGCAACTCACGCTGAACAATAATATTTTTTTTGAGTTCGTTCCTTTTGACGATAAAAATTTCGACGGTGAAGGAAATATGGTTGATGAACCAGAAGCATATATGATACACGAGATTGAAGAAGACAAGGACTATGCTATCCTGATAAGTACCAATGCCGGGGCATGGCGTTATGCTATTGGAGATACCATCAGGTTAATGGATAAAGAAAAAAGTGAGATCATCATCACAGGGCGCACTAAACATTTTTTAAGCCTGGTGGGTGAACATCTTAGCGTGGACAATATGACCAAAGCAATTGAAATGGCCGCAGAAGAATTGAATGTTTTTATTCCTGAGTTCACCGTTGCTGGTGTGCCTCACGGAACTTTCTTTGCACACAGGTGGTATATTGGATCTGATGATCACATCGACGCCAAAAAAATTGCCGAGGTGATAGATACAAAACTTAAAACACTGAATGACGATTATGAAGTGGAGCGTAAGCATGCATTAAAAGCTGTGGAAGCGATCGTATTACCGGAGCAGATCTTTATGGATTTTATGAATTCAAAGGGAAAGCTTGGCGGACAAAATAAATTTCCACGTGTTTTAAAAGGAAAGAATTTAGAAGAATGGGAAAACTTCCTCAATTGTCAATTAACAATGGATAATTGACAATTGTTTATTTCGAACATTAAATAAATTTAATCGCCGGACAAGATTGATTTAATTGTCAATTATCCATTGTCCATTGTCAATTATTCATATGACAGACGCCATCTTATCAGGATTTTTGTTAGGACTTGCCTTGGTATTTTCAGTTGGCCCTGTAATTTTCAAGATTATCAAGCTGCGTATTAATTATGGACTTGTAAGTGCCTTTTATTTTATAGGTGGTGTATGGCTCAGTGATATTCTTTGGGTGGTAACGGCCAATTTTTTCAGCAGCTCTTTAACCATGCTTATTACTTATAAAAAACCAATCGGGGTGACTGGTGGTTTATTCCTGATCGCATTGGGCATATACTATCTTTTTTTTAAGAAATACCGTACGAAAGAAGAACTGGACAAAGGTGTAAAAATTACGGGCACCACGCATGTTGGTCTTTTTATAACCGGGTTTCTTATTAATACACTCAATCCCGGCGTGATTGCTCTATGGTTTGCAGCCACCACTAAAACAATCGCCAATGCATACACGACCAATGAAAGGATTGTTGCATTTTCAATTTGCCTGCTGCTAAATATGGCCGCAGATTTTTTTAAGATAAATCTTGCCGGTAAACTCAGAAAAAAATTAAACGACAGGAATATTATTATTATTAACAGGATATCTGGTTCGTTGTTCCTTGTGTTCGGTCTTGCATTGATGCTGGGTGTACTTTTAGCAAAAAAATAGATCACACGGCAATCGGGAATCGGCAATCGAGAATACGCGTCTCCGATTCCCGATTGCCGATTCCCGATTAATTTAGTACAATGCTTCGTCTTTTGATTATATTATTATCTATCTCTATGGCATCACATGCCCAGCCTTCAGATTTTATTATCCTGAAGAAAAAAAATAAAACAATACATTCTTATTACCAGGGAACGAATATAGAATTTGTAACAAAAACAGGCGTATATAAAAACGGCCTTATAAAAAATATACAAAACGATACCATCTTTCTCCAGGAATTCATAGTAAGAAAAATGCTTACTCAATTTGGTTCGGTAATGGATGATACATTGGGAAGTTATAGTTATCAATATGATTACCGGGATATAAAAAGTATGGGAGGAAAGCCAAAAAAAGGATTTAATGTGCAGGGAAGCGGGGCTGCATTATTGGGAGGAGGAATATTGTTGACGCTTGCAAGCGGTGTTTATTATCTTGCAGAACCAAAAAAATTCAGCCCTGAATTGATGGGCGCCGCTGTTGGTCTTGCAGGAATTGGTTATTTAATGACCAAGGCAGGAACTAAAGGAATTGTTATTGGTAAAAAAGGATACAGGTTTGAATACATGAAATTATCAACCGGTAAGAAATAATTATTTGCTGCATTATACATGGCAACCAAACAGAAAGAAAAAAACAATAAATCCAAAGAAAAAAAAGGGTGGAAGATTTTCAGGATAATCAAAAGGATATTCCTTTGGATGCTTGTTTTACAGCTTGTTTATATTATCCTCTGTAAATGGTTAAACCCACCTGTTACCCTGACACAGCTATCAGGTCTTGTAAGCGGCGATGGTTTAAAAAGAGATTATATTTCTTATGATGAAATGGGAAATAATATCAAACTCGCTGTTATGGCCGGGGAAGATCAACTGTTTCCTGACCACGATGGATTTGATGTTAAGGCGATCAAGAAGGCAATGAAGTACAATGAAAAGCATCCCACCAAAACCAGGGGTGCGAGCACCATCAGCCAGCAAACCGCAAAAAATGTTTTTTTATGGCAGCATGGTGGTTATTTCAGGAAGGGACTGGAAGTGTATTTCACATTTATGATAGAAAAGATCTGGGGAAAGGAGAGAATACTTGAAACATATTTAAATGTTGCTGAAATGGGACCGGGAATTTATGGTATCCAGGCTGCAGCGAAAGAATACTTTAAAAAAGATGCAAAGAATCTTACCCGGCAGGAAGCAGCAATGATCGCAGCATGTCTTCCCAATCCAAAACTATATACGGTGAAACCTTTAAGCCGCTACGTGGCCAATCGTTCTGCTAAGTTGTTACAACAGATGAATAACCTTGGTGCTGATGAAGATATTGAAGAATTAGTAAAATAAAATGATTTGATTTGTCACTGAGTCGCTGATTGTTTCAAAAATAATAGATGCAATAGTGAATCAGTGGCAATAAAATATTGCTGAATATTGGCTGAAATTCTTAGTTATAAAATTTTATTTACTGCATCAATCGCCTTCGCGAATCGTTCTTCATAATTTCCTTTTATTTCCACCCACGGCACATGTTGATTGATCATCGCATCTTTATAATAATGAAATAATTTTTCCCTTATCTCAAGATTGGGATATTCCCTGAGTGAATCCTTTATCCATGGAATATCAGTATTGCATAGCAGGTATAAATCATATTTCCTGTTTGCAATTTGAGTTAATACATGGTTATCACATTTATTGAAAACAAATTCGCTCCACACTTTTATGACATACATGTCAGTGTCGACGAAAATAAGTTTAGAGTTGGGAGTTAAGAGTTTTGAGTTAAAGAGAGCGTCTTCTTCGTTTTTTAATTGACCCTGGGCAATTTTATATAGGTCATCAAAACTATAATCTGTTCCATAAGTTTCCAGGAATTCCCTGGCGTACTCCTGTACCCATTGTGTTTTAAAATGAGCTGCGAGTTGTTCACTCAGTTTGCTCTTCCCTGTAGATTCAGGGCCAATTACAACAATTTTTTTGATCATCTTATTTCCGGTTCCAGGCCGGTTTTGCTTTAATTATTTTTTTATAAATGGCGCAGTTCTCTTCATGAGCACCAGGTAAATAACCTGTGCTCATTAAAAATTCATTTACTATTTCGCCGCCGGTAAAACGAAAAGTTTTTTTAAATAATTTTACCCATTCTTCTTTGGATAAGGGATGCTGTTTATCTATCCATTTCTTAAAAGACCCGTATTCCTTTTGTATTATAAGGATTGATTTCGCATTTTCAATTGCCGCATTTATTTTTAAACGGTTGCGGATGATACCCTCATCTTTCATCAGCCTGTTAAAATCTTTTTCTTTGTAAGATGCAACCTTCTTAATATTAAAATTGTGATATGCCTTCCTGAAGCTTTCCTGCTTTTTCAAAATGGTTGTCCAGCTCAATCCTGCCTGGTTGATCTCCAGTATCAGCCTGCAAAACAATTCATCATCTGTTTCAATCGGGAAACCATAATGCTGATCATGATAAATTTTATGAACCTGCCTATCGGCTTCTTTGATATTTGGAATTGCTTTACAATAACTCATGCTGGCTTATTTTAAAATTACGTTTTATGATATCAACCGATTTGTTCAACCTTTCTTCCCAGGTACCATTTATCGAAATAACATGAATTCCCGCTTTTTCAAATTGATCCCTGTGACTATCATCCAGTTTATTTCTTTCAGTTTCGTTCAGTCTTGTACCATCCTGTATAAATGGACAATCTTTTTCAAGATATAAATAAAGATCAAATTTATTTGCTGCCTCAACCCAATCATCTACAACAAGTTCTTTTTGAAAAAAAAAATTACTGTATGATTTGGTAATATTCAGTTCGGTATCTACAAATAATAATTTATTTGCAGTCTTTAGCCGCTTCAATATTGATTTAGCCTGAAGTGATGCTATTACCTCCAGGTCTTCAAAAATACAGGCTTCTGTTTCCTCAATAATTTCTCTTGCAGTTTCATGGAGAAAGCCTGCATCAAAAATTTTTGCGAGTTTTTCTGTAATAGTCGTCTTTCCTGTTGATTCGGTTCCGGCAACAGCAATTTTTTTTACAAAAAACGGCCTGGTTGCATTGGCCAGGAAATCCCAGTACAGGAAGGGATCTTTCATTATTTGTGAAGCAGCTATAGGAAACATTTTCCTTGCCTGGTCAAAAAGCAAATGTTCGCAATTAAAATATTCAGCAAGAAAATCACCGTAAGTTTCCGAAGAAAAGACAATATCAATTAAAGGAATTTTACCTGAAATTGCCCTTGCCCAAAGCAATGCTGTTTCTTTTGACGAAACCGATGTGTTAGGCAATTCATCGTCGTTGTATGGAAAGGCTATGTTTGTAACACGTTCATTACGGGCAAAACTTTCATTGAGCCATTCAAGGCGTATTTCACCGGGAATAATTTCCTTTTCAAAATAACAAACCAGTACGGTTAGGTAATCGCAATGTTGAAGCGCAAATTCTATAAGCGCTATATGACCCTTATGAAGTGGTAAAAATTTTCCAATAACTAACCCTTTCTTCATCCTGCTGTTTTATTTGCAAACGCTCTTTTTCTCCATTCTTTCAAACCCCAGAATGCAAAGATCAATAGTATTAAATAATAAACACTGGTAAAAACATAATGTTTTACGAAATACAATGGTATTGAAGAGATGTTTGTTAAGATCCACCAATACCAGCTTTCTACTTTTTTCTTTGTCATCAACCACATGCCCGTAAAAGCTGTTGCAGAAGCAAATGCATCTGCCCAGGGAATTACGCCATCAAAAAATGCATTTTTAAAATAAGTCAGTGCAAGAAAAATGCTAATGTAAAAGAAAAAGAAAAATGCCATCTGTACCAGCCATTCTTTTTTATTTGAAAAACTGATATGCAACAGCACTTCTTTTTGAGCATCTTTTTTATACCACATGTACCAGCCAATAATACTCATAACAGTGTAATAGAAATTTACTGTTGCTTCCCCTAACAAATGTCCTTTAATGCTGATATATATGTATATGATCGTATTGATGAGTCCAACAGGATAAACAAGTATATTTTCTTTACGGCTGAACCATACGCTGGCAATACCGGAGAATACAGCCAGGTATTCATACCAGGTGGTATTGGTCATGTCAATTAAGAATTGGTGGAATATTTCGAAAAAGCTCATGCTGTAAAAAAATACAATTTATAACAATAAAGTTGAATGATTTTGATATGGAGGGTTTCATGCAAAGTGTGCTATGGAGCAAGGGTTCAAAGGTTCGTTAATACTTTATATAAATACCATTGCGCCTTTGCACCTTGAGTGAAATATTAATTGCTTTTAAAAACGGTTCCTGTTATTGAAAATAAAATTGACAGTAATCTTGATAAAAAAAAAGCACCCTTACAGGTGCAGTAATATGTAGTGTCAGTTAGTTTTTTATTAGTCTGTTGTAACCGTATTTCCCGCCGTAATAAGTGTATTCTTTGCCGTTATACCAGCACCTGATGGTGGCGCTGCCGGCGTTTGCCTGAAATCAATAGTTCTTCCGGTAAGCCCGGCGAAAGAAGCAAACTTAACAAGCAATGTATTCACCTGTGCCGAAGGAAGTTTGTTAGCATTGAAGTAAAACTGGTCATTTGCAAAACTTGCCAGGTTATTCATTGAAATAGAACTAAGGTTACTATTTTGAGAGATCGAACTGTAACTGTTAACATTACTAATTGCAGTTAATGCCGGAAAGGACAATGTAGTAAGTGATGGATTACTCATAATAGATAGTTGTCCCGCATTTTGAAGCCCCGGCAGGTTGATAGAAGCAAGAACACTCATATTTTGTATACCGACCCCTTCGGTATGCTGTAACAAAGGCGCAGAAACTGTTGTAACATGGCCGAAGAAACCAAGATTAAATATCCCATCGGTCAATGCAGGAAAAGAAATACCGGTAATGGGTGCATTTGGCCCGCCATATATGCTCATTACCCCTCCACCTGCTGCAAGTGATGTAAAATCAAGCGAAGCAAGGGCGGCACCATCTACAGACATATTTTCGAACGAAGTCAATGCAGGCATTAACAGGTTTGCAAAATGAACACAGTTAAATATCTCCATGGTTTTAAATCTTTGCAATTGCGGAAAACTTGCAGTAACAATTGTACTGTCATCCTGGATATCTATCGCTCCTGATACTTGTTGCAGTTGAGGAAAGCTAAGTGTAGTTACTCCCGCCCTTCGCATATGTATGCTGTATTGTGTAACAAGGTCGCCTGAACTGTTGTTAATACCCTGGAAATTCTGGTAAATTCTTTGAAGGGATGCGAAATTTACCGAAGTAAGTCCAGCGTTGTTCTCCATATAAATTCCGCCATCAATTGTTTTTACATTACTGAAGTTCACCGTTTGCAGCGATACGTTATCAATGATGAAGATTTCAGTAAGGCCAGTTAACACAGATAAATCAACAGAAGTAAGATTGGTGCAACCTTGTATTATCACCTGCTGGGTAGCCGGACCGGCTTCTGCAATCACTTTTGCCGCAGCTTCTGCATTGGTAATATTATCCGAGAACATGATCGTATTCTTCCCGATACTGTTTGCAGGAACCATCGGTGTCCATTGGCCGCTGCTGAAATACCAGAATCCTTTTTGTGCGCCATCGGTTTGGTATACCATTAATCCTTCTGCAGGATTTGCAATAACAGTTCGTTGTGCAGCCGTCATTCTCGGTATCAATATTCCTCTATTAGTAGATTCTACCTGCAGCATAGCACTGGGATCAACTGTGGTTGTACCGATGCCAATTTGTGAATATGCTGAATAACCTGCAATACTAAAAAATAAGAATGTAAAGATTCTTTTCAATAAACAGTTCATAGTAATTTTTTTTAAGAATAGAACGTGGTACAGGAAGCAGGAAGCGGATATTGCAATTTATTCAAATATACTGTTTTTCATGGAACACCGGGATAGGTTAACCGCAGAGACGCAGGTGAAAAGCATAGCAGTGGGTATCAATAAAAAAGCACCCTTGCAAGAGTGCTTTTAATATTTTTATTTTTTAACCCAATATTATTCTGCTTCCGCAACCACTTCTTTTACTTCAGGTATCATTCTCTTCATCATTCCTTCAATCCCTGCCTTCAATGTTATCATAGAAGATGGACAACCACTGCAACTTCCCTGCAACATCAGGTTTACTTTCCCTTGTTCATAGCTTTTGAATTGTATCGCACCACCGTCCATTTCTACTGCAGGCTTTACATAATTTTCCAATAATTCTTTGATACGTTTTACCACATCATCGTCATCAGCACTTACTTCATTGCTGCTTTCAGATTTCATTGTAGCAACTTCTTCTTCATTCACTACTGGTTTTCCTTCTTCCAGGTATTCTTTTAAAAACTGTTTAATGGTTGGAATAATATCCTGCCAGTCTTCTGTTTCAGCTGTTTTAGTAAGTGTTACAAAATTGCTGGCTATAAAAACCGATTTAATAAATGGAAAACTAAATAATTCCTGCGCCAGCAGGGAGGGTTTTGCGCTTGCTTCATCAGGGAAGTCGATGCTTTTTCCCGGGTATAACAGCTTATTTGCCACAAATTTCATCGTTTCCGGGTTGGGAGTCATCTCGGTATATATGCTGATAACGGGATTGCCTGTTTTGATCATAATTGCACTTTTTATTATTTCACAAAATTAACTCATATCAGGGGAAAATGGGTTTTCTGTATATGTTAAACGCTGAAAGCGGCAGTAAATTTTCTAATTTCGAAAATTCAAAGAAAGCGTTATTGTTCAGGTACTGGGTTGATAAATAGACATAAAAGTTTTATTTTTATACAAATCCTTTGATTATGCTGCAGAAAATATTTTTATCCGTTATATCAGGAGCATGTATGCTGGCTGCGTCTGCGCAAAAGCCCATACGTAAAGGAATGCCCCCTATAACAACAATAGCTCATCCTCCTGAAAGGGCTGCTTATTACACCATCGGCCAGTTAAACGGAAAATGGCAGGAGGTAAAACGGACTTCTATCAGGAGAAAGCAGGCGCTTGAATTTTCGGATACCTTACTCATGTCATTCGATAGTAATAAAGTAGAGATAAAAGATGCGACCAGCATGCGTATGACGATGCGGGGCGACGCTTTTATCGAAGCGCCTTACAATCTTATTGCTGCCGGCGATGAATATATTATAAGATCTATAGACAGTATTAAAATGGTATTGGATGATGGTGACAACGTGAAAGAAATGCGAAGGAAGGATAAGTTCTATTATGAAACCCTCGGAAAATTAACTGTTGAAACAGAAAATATAAGCACACCCGTTAATGTTGACCAGAAAAAAATGGAAGGCAAATGGATCGTGTACCGCAGGCAGGCATTGGCGGGTACGGTTGATAGTGACGCTGTAATCTTAAAATCACTTGATATTTTTCCGAGTGATGCCATTGGATCGGCAATGGGAAGAGTGGTTTGTTATCAAACTGATATAACCGAATCATGGTCATGTAAAGTAATCTTCAGCCCCGGAAATATCCAGGTGATCACGGATAAATATGCCTGGGAATTTCAAACCTATAAGGCCAGTGGGAATGAGTTTGTTTTTGGAGAAGTGGGGAGGATGGTTTATTATGCAAAACATTAACAATGTATGATGTAAGATGTATGATCTAAGATTTCTTCCGGTTCGCAGGTCTTTACATTTTCATTACAATCTTCAACAATTGAGATATCATACATCTTAAATCACAGATCATACATTTAAGATACAATTCTCAATTTTGCGTAATTAAGCATTATCTTCTTCTCCCCGTTCATCTCAAAATTTATTGTAGCTATCGGGTTATGTGATGCTCCCTCCAGTTTCATTACTTCACCGTATCCAAATTTCTGGTGCTCTACTTTATTCCCTTCTTTCAACTCCTTCATATTACTGGCAACAAAGTTTTCTGAAGGCACGTGCTCCTTTGTCTGGGGTCGTGCAGGTGCTGTAGCATAGAAAGGTTTTTTAACTTCTTCTTTTTTTGTTTTTGTAAACCCATCAAAGCCGCGATGCATTCTGTCAAATGCAGTGCCCATACCAAAACCTGTACTGGAATTGTTCCTGGCGGCAACACCTGCATAACTGCGGTCGAGGTGCAGTTCCGGAATTTCATCTATAAACCGGCTGGGTTCATTTTGCTGCAATTGCCCGAAACGATAACGTGCATTCGAATAACTTAAGTACAGGTTTGTTTTAGCCCTTGTAATAGCAACATAAAAAAGTCTTCTTTCTTCCTCCAGTTCCTCCCTGGTATTAATACTCATTGCATTGGGAAAAAGCGTTTCTTCCAGGCCACCTACAAAAACTACAGGAAACTCCAGGCCTTTTGCGGCATGTATTGTCATCAGTTTTACAACATCTGAATTTTCTTTATCATCATCGGCATCCGTCAGTAACACGATCTGTTGAAGATAAGCAGCAAGGCTCTTGTCTCCCACTTCTCCATCTTCCATACTCGATGGTGTTTCTGTGAATTCTTTAATAGAATTCAGTAATTCCTGTACGTTCTCGTAGCGTGCAAGCCCTTCCGTTGTTTTATCATTAAATAATTCTTTTACGATATTGGTGCTTTTACCAACAATAATGGCAAGATCGTATGCATTCCTTTTTTCCAGTTCGCTCTGGAACATTTTTATCATTGTAACAAAAGCATCCAATGCTTCAAGCGTGCCGCTTCGGAATCCATGAAAACTTGCCGTAGATATAATATCCCAGACAGTAGCGTTTTTTTCATTTGCAATCAATACAGCTTTGTCTACCGTTGTTTTACCAATACCTCGTGCAGGAAAATTGATAATACGTTTGAGTGCTTCTTCATCCCTGGGGTTAACTACCAGGCGCAGGTAAGCAATAAAATCCTTTATTTCCTTGCGTTGATAAAAGCTCATGCCACCATAAATACGATAAGCAATTCCCATCCTGCGCAAAGCTTCTTCAAAACTCCGGCTTTGTGCATTCGTGCGATATAGTATCGCAAAATCCTTATTGAAAAAATGATTGCGGAGTTTCAATTCCTGTACCTTATCTGCCACCATTTTACCTTCATCGTTATCGGTCATGGTACGTACAAGGTTTATCTTCTCTCCTTCACCGTTGTCAGTAAAAAGTGTTTTCTTGATCTGTCCTTTATTATTCCCGATTATTTCATTGGCAACATTCAGTATATTTTTAGTACTCCGGTAATTCTGTTCAAGCTTTACCAGTGTCACATCATCATAATCTTTTTCAAACTGCAGAATATTTTCTATCGTGGCCCCGCGAAAGCTGTAAATACTTTGTGCATCATCGCCCACCACGCAAACATTTTCATGCATGGCGCCCAGTAATTTAATGATCTCGTATTGTGCAGGATTTGTATCCTGGTACTCATCGATCATAACATATTTAAACTTGCGCTGGTACTTACTAAGTACTTCAGGAAAATTCTTTAGCAGGATATACATTTTAAAAAGCAGGTCATCAAAATCCATTGCACCGTTTTTAAAACATCGCTCACTGTATGCCTGGTATACCTGCGCCATCATCGGGCGGTTGGCTCTTGCATCTTCCTGTTGCAACATGTAATCATGTGCATATTCTGCAGGACCTATCAAACTGTTCTTGGCTGCGGAAATGCGGTTATACACGGTAGATGGCTTGTATTGTTTGTCATCAAGTCCCATTTCATTCACCACCGTTTTTACTACGCTCTTTGCATCATCCGTATCATAAATCGTAAAGTTGGAGGGGTAGCCCAGCTTGGGTGCTTCCGTTCTCAATATCCTCGCAAATACACTGTGAAAAGTTCCTATATACAAATTTCTTGCTTCACTGTTGCCAAGTGTACGCTCCACCCTTTCTTTCATTTCGGCAGCAGCTTTGTTGGTGAAGGTGAGTGCAAGTATATTAAATGCATCAATGCCGTGTGCCGCCATTAAATGCGTGATCCGTGTTGTTAAAACTTTTGTTTTACCGCTTCCGGCACCCGCAATGATCATGATGGGACCATCTTTATGGAGCACGGCCTCCCTTTGTCTTTCATTCAGTTCATCTAAATATTTCGGCATTCTGCAAAGGTACGAATTGGGTAAGTGAGGTTGAAGAGATGTAAGAAAAATATTTATTTAGTCAACGGTAAATCGTTGCCCGGCATCGTTGTGTCACTCACTTATACTGCATCACTTTACTGAACTTTTTTACCTCAGAGGCGCTAAAACGCAGAGAAAACTTCAGCGCCTCTGCGCCTCCGCGGTTACGTTCACCCTTAATAAAACGGTAATCACCGTTTATTAAATTATACGGCCAATATTTTACAAACTCTATTTTCTTTACCATGTGAAAAAACTCATATTTATATTTTTAATATCAACAACAGCAACAACCATGGAAGCACAAAAAACAGCAACTGTAAGTGGTGAATATTATTTACGCGGTGTAATGGAAACTGCATCCGGATTTAAACTGAACGAAGATTCCACTTTTCAATTTTTCTTTTCTTACGGCGCATTGGATCGTAGCGGACAAGGCACCTGGAAATTAAAAGACAACCATATTGTATTCAACAGTCCAAAACCTAAAGGGCAGGATTTTGCATTGATAAGCAATAAGCATGAGGACAATGATTTGATCACTATAAAGATCATCGAAGAAAACCCATTCTTTCTTTCATCTGTATATGCAATTGTAAAATCAGGAAATAAACAATTGGAAGGCTTAACCAATAAATCAGGTGAAATAACTTTTCCCGGGCAACCGGTGGACAGCATTGTTTTACTTTTTGAATTCGCCCCGGAAAAAACTGCTGTTTTCGCATTTACGAATAAGGAAGACAATTATTTTGAATTTCGTTTTGAGCCGTGGGTATTGGACGTGGTTTTTGATAACCTTAGCCTTGCCCTTAATGAAAAGGAATTAAAAGGGCAGCACCCACTTTTACGGGAAGGGGTATATCATTTTGAAAAGAATTAATAACCCTGGTAAAGGTGTAACCTTTGGACAGGTTACACCTGCGGGTTAAGAACCAGTTATTCATTACTAAAAAAGATAATCTCATATAGATTCATTTCCGCCTGAAATTCTTGTGATTTTTTACTAAATTCGGCCCGCAATACATACTTCATGAAGAAAAGCAGGTTGTTCTTTTTACTGGCAATAGCAGCAATCGGTGGTTTCTATGCCTGTAATAAAGACAATAAATTTAATCCGCAGGGCGGCGACCTTCCTACTCATTATATTGAGGTGCAGGATAGTGGCTTTACACCCAATATGGCCACTGAAGCCAACGGCTCATCATTTACTTTTTTAAATCATACTACCGGTATTCACACGATCATGAGTGATGATACTTTTACTATAAAGCATACAACACTTCTGCCAGATTCATTTTTATTTTTTAAGCCGGATACTGTGATTGCGAGCCAGCTTTACATTCCTTATCATTGCGTTGAACATCCTACGGCGAGGGGAGTGATTATACTGAATCCATAATGCAGCATATCGAGTTTTTTGATATTGAACATTTTGAAAACAACTATAACCGCGTAAAACCTTCGGCGGCATTGGCTCATCTCATCGATTTTTTCTGGGAAACAAAATTTGATCATTTGTGGAAAATATATCCAAATGGTTTTTCGGATGTACTTTTTCCAAACATTGGTTATACCTATTTAATAAACCTTGGAACTCCATTTGTAATGCAGGTAGATGATAAGCAAACCAACATGAAAACAGATGGTTTTTTACCGAGACATCTTTCTATAGAATGTCATCACCAACCCGGAAATATTCTTTTTGGTATAAAGTTTAAGATATCTCCTGTTATCTTTGAAAAGAAAATAAATTTTTCCGAATACAAAACTTCTATTTTCCCTTTAAGCTATTTGCTGGATAAGACAATTATTGAAAAAATAAAAAATGCCGGGAATTTTGGTAACAGGATAGAAATATTGAACCAGTATTTTGGATCGATCCTGGAAAATTCGGATGAATCTGCGAAGCCAATAAAAGTTGTTTCTGAAATATTAGAACAATGTAATGCCAATAATGATTTTACAATACCAATACAAACGCTTGCTAAAAAATATGATCTTTCTGCCCGTACACTTCAGCGTTATTTTGAAATAACCACGAGCCTGAGCAGTAAAAAAACATTGCAGATACTTCGGATAAGAAAAGCTGTTGCAAATCTTGTAAAAGATCCTGCTCATTTCGATTATAAAGAGTATGGTTACTACGACTACAGTCATTTTTATAAACACTTAAAACAGTTTTTTAGAAAAGACACGCTTGTAAACTTGCAACCACACCTTGCGCTTTTAGGTAAACTACACAAAGAATAATTTATTCAAACACGAATTAAAAAACGAATTTTCCGAATTACACGAATTTGTACTTACTAAGTGGGTGAATTCGTGTAATTAGAATAATTAGTTATAATTCGTATTTAACTTTTTGTATGTTACTTTACGTGCTCCTTCATCCACTTAACCGTTTCCTCCGCAATCTTATAGTTAAAATTACCTTTGTTGTATTGTTGCTTTTTGAAGTTATCTCTTGCTTCTTCCCATGTAGCACTGTTCATCATAAAATGATCAAGTCCTGGTATAACAATTATTGTTGCGTTACCCGGATGTGCAGCATTCACACATTGTTGCATCAACAAAGGTTCAGCCTTGCTGCATTGTTCATAATCTGTTTCACCATGAACGATCAAAACAGGGCAATTCAATGCCTGCCAGCTTTCGGCAAGATTAAGTGAATCCAATTCCTGCCAGTATCTCCAGTGCCTGCCCCACATATCATTGCTGCCTGGCTTATAAGTGAGCTCGCTTACAACAAGGTCTTTATATTCCGGCACTTCCAATAATTGCTCTCTTGTTTTCTTCAGCACAAAAAATTCGTAATAAATTTTCTGGATCTTTCTTATGAATGCTTCTGTTTGTAAGTGGGTCTGGTTTTCCAGCAATGGTTTTTGAATTCGATGCATTTCCAGCAGGAACTCACTCCATGGCCTGAATGTGGCACCAAATACTATTACTGCTTTGGGATGATGACGCTTTGCAACTTCAGGCGCAATTACACCACCCATGGAATGTCCCCAAACAATCAATTTGTTTTTATCTACAAATGGCAATTGCTCCATGTATATATAACCTGCATCAAAACTCTCTATATCTGTAACAAGATCAACTTCACCACATGGTTCGCATTGATAACTATCGCCTAGTCCCGATTTTTCAATTGTTACGACTGCATAGCCGGCTTTGATCCATTCATTGATGAGTTTGCCATTATAACTTGTTGAATAATTTTCTATGCTGCCACATCCATAACCGGGTATGAGCAATATCGCAGGCAGGTTTGTTTTTCCTTTCGGTTTCCTGGTAATAGTTCTTAAAAAACCATTCCTGAATTTTACCCAGTCATATTGTATATCTGCGATGTCTGATTGTTCAAAAGGCCGCATTACTGCAGCGGCTTTAGTAAAAAGCATTTTTTTATTTCGGATGAACCTGGCTTCCATTGGGTAACCGGCCCTGATAGCACCAGCAATCTTCCCGTATGTTTCCATGGAATTTATTTTAACTCCATTAAGTTCACTAAGCGTATCTCCTTTTTGCAATTTTAAAGCAGCAAAAGTTGCATTTGGAATAATACTATCCACTCCGATTCCGGATGCGCCAGCCTTGCCAATCAAACCCATACTAGCTTTGCGTGGTGTTTCCTGTGCTGTTGATTTTAAAGAAACGGCAAGAAACAAAACGAATAGTTTATTCATAAAAAGTAATTTTATTTCTATTTATTATGGTGTATTTATTTTGAAATTTACCTTTTTAAATAAACTAATCAGTGAATCAGTGGCAATAGATTTGTTTGCCGCTGATTCACTGATTTCTTCTGACAAAGAATAAACCTCAAATCTCTTATTGAGCCCTTTGTCTTTCTTCTTCTGAACCTGTTGCTCTTCTTCTTGCCGCCTGCACTTTATTATTTCCGAAGCGATAAGAAAAAGTAAGATTTGCTACTCTTGTTTCTCTTTCTGCGTGCCATCTCTCAATATAGTTATCATAAGTAATTACTGCTTTTGGAAGATTGGTCCAGAATATATCGCTGATATTAAAACGTATTGTTCCTTTATTTTTCAGGATTAATTTTTGTACTCCTGCTGAAAGCGACCATTGAGGATCAGCAACCATAAACCCGTCCTGACCTCCAGTATTCAATGTTGCATTCAATTCTGCACTCCATCCTTTTTTAAAGGTAAAGCTATTATTTGTCCTGATATCTGCTGAAGGTTTGCCACGGTTAAGTTTTGTTCCGCTAAAATTGCCATTGAACTTTTGATAATATATGTCCGCATTATTCAGCATATTCCACCACTTACTTATACGAATAGGCGCAGAAATACTCAGTCCATAATAATCCGATGAGGCAAGATTGATCGGCACTTGTACGGTTACATTGTCAGCAGATGGAATATTTGGAAATACCTCTTTAAACCTGGCTAATGTAATATTCTGGTTGTCTTTTGTATGGCTATAATTAAATGCGAAATTGAAATTCTTTAAAGTATAGCTCAGTTCATAGGACCAGGTTAACTGGGGTAAAAGACCCGGCCGGCCGGTTGCATATGTTGTTGGATCGATCAGGAATAAAAATGGATTAAGACTCGAGTAACCGGGCCTGTCAATTCTGCGACTCACTGATATCCCGATCTTATGATCTTGCTTTATTTCATAATTGAAAAAAGCACTGGGGAAAAGCTGGAAATAACTTGAATCAAATTTTTTGTCGCCTATTTTCTGTTCTGTTTCAATATTTGTCTGCTCACCCCTTAGTCCTACCTGGAAATCAAATTTTTTAAACTCTTTACTAAAATTCAGGTAAGCGGCATTGTTATTCTCATGATAAATGAAATGATTGGTCTTATTTACATCATTCACGGGAATACCAGAACTCATGTCAAGAAACTTTGCGTCATTGTCGGAAGAAACAAAGCTTGTCTTAACTCCTGTTTCCCATTTTGCCCGCTTCTTCAATGGATGCACATAATCAGCTTTGGCCGTTTTAAAAGTCAGTCTGCCATCCTGGTCTCCATCTAATATATAGTCAGGTTGCTGGCTGGAACCATCCAATTCATAATAGCTGCTTGCATTACGGGTCAATGAGGCAGATCTGTAAACACCATAATCGAGATCAACTGTAAATTCTTTACCGGTACTGTCGAAGCTGTGTTTAAGGTTAACATTTGCTGCTATATTTTTACCATGATCATTGTTGGTGGCAAAGGAATGAAAAGTGCTGGCTTCTTCTTTTTGTTCATTGATTATTATTGAGCTATTATTTGCTTTACGTGTGTAATGATTGAAATTACCATTTACAACAAATCCGATAATTGTTTTTTTAGAGGGAAAAAAATCCATTCCAAGTCTTGATGTGTGGCTGCTAAAAGGTGATTTTGAATAATTATCTTTCAAATCGCCTCCCTGGTAAATGCCGTTCTCATAAAAATTCCTGTCAAGAAATAAATGATTCAGGCCAATACGATAACTATAATTATAGTTACCAAATATGTTTATTTTTTTATTGCGGTAATTAAAGGTTGTACCGGTATTGGTTTTGGAATAAATACCTTGCCCATAACCTGTATTAAATGTGCCGTTAACGCCTAGCCGCTGATCTTTTTTCATGTGAATATCAATAATACCTGAGTTGCCGGCAGCATCATATTTAGCAGAAGGATTGGTGATGATATCAATCCTGTCAATAGCTGCTGAGGGTAAGCCACGGAGGTAATTTGCAAGATCAGCCCCTGTCATTGCGGAAGGTTTTCCATCCACCATGATAACTACACCTTGTTTCCCCCTCAGGCTGATCACATCATTCTGGTCAATATTTACACCAGGTGAGCGTTCCAATACATCCATCGCCGAACTACCTGCATTGATGATACTATTCTCTACATTCACTACAATACGATCAGATAATTTTTGAATGAAGGGTTTTTTACCTGTTACGGTAACTTCTTTAAGGTTAGTAATATTTTTTGCTGATAAACTGACATCGGGAGCTTTTATGCTTGCCTGTGTTTCAGAAATGTTGAATGCTGTTGTATATTTTTCTTCATAGCCAACAGAGGAAACACGTACTAAATAATTGCCAGCGGGCAAATGATCAAATTCCACCAGCCCGTTTTTATCAGAAATGGCTGTTTTGAATATACTGCTGTCATTTGCTTTTAATAAAAGTGCTGATGCATTTTCAATACTGCTTTTCTTATCATTCAAAATTGTAGCAGTTATTTTCCCTCCCGCAAATTGCTGTGCAAACAATATTTTACCAAGCAGCATAAAAAGGGAAACAGATATAATTTGTTTCATGGTATATACTTTACTCAAATCTCCATAATTAACGAGTAGTTTCGTAGAGATACTTTATCAATCGCCGATGTTAACCGATGAGCGGGCCTTATTAAAAAATGTTTTGTCGGATTTTTACAGGTGTAAATAAAAAGGGCCACCTAATGGCGGACCTTGCAATTAGCTCCATTTGTGTTATGCTATTTAAACGGATCAGAGAATCTTTCATCCGCTACTGTATGTGTATCGGTAAGTGTTTGCATAAATGCGATGAGGTTTTGTACATCCTGCGGTGCAACACGATGTAATGGAACTGTTGATGTAAGCAATAATTGCAGGCTTACAATGCTTCCATTATGAAAATAAGGAGCAGTGATGGCGACGTTGCGTAAACTGCCGATTTTGAAATGATCGCTATTATTAATCCCATGATCATTTGCATCCAATAAACCAAATGGAGCAGCGGGATTGGAAGTAATAAATAAAGGCGGTTTATGACAACCGGCACATGTTAACGTCGGCTGACCTGGAGGCGCTGCGTTTAAAAACAATTGCTCTCCCGCCTGTTCTGCAGCAGTAAATGTTGCGAATCCTTGTTTGACAAGGTCATATTTGGATTGATATGGTATAATGGAACGAATAAATTGAGCCAATGCTTTTGCAATTTTAATACTGTCGATCGCTGTTGTACCAAATGCTTTTTGAAAAAGTGAAGGATAATAATCAAGTACGCTGATCTTTGTTACAAGATCGGGAATACTCATACCCATTTCGACATGATTTTGTATCGGCTGAACTACCTGTGCTTCCAGTGTGAGCGATCTTTCATCCCAAAACATTTTTCCTGATTCATAAAAGGCAACATTTAAAAGGTCCATGGACGTACGGGTGGTTAACCCGCCTTCAAAACCTGAACTGAATTGTACATTGTCGGTAAAAGAAGTTGTTGGTTTATGACAGGAACCACAACTGATGGTATTATTTTTCGATAAATTTTTATCAAAAAATAATACCCTGCCCAGTGTAGCACCATCATTGGTAAGTATATTATCAGCAGGGCTGTTGTCCTGCTGGTTCATAGCTGTGATTAAAAATGCCGGGTAATTAATATTATAGTTTAATGGAGTTGAGGGTAAATTGGGATCGGTGTTCGTTGTATTGTTATTCGTGCCGGTATTATTTGTAACCTTATCTTTCGAACAATACTGAAAAAAAATCATCAATCCTGTAAGGATTGTTATCACGGTAAATTTCTTAAGATGCATAAAACCTGGTTTAGGGAATGGTTGGACGCTGCATAAAGAAATTTCCTTCGTTTGTCTTTTAATTATTTTTTATATAAACATGCTATAGCGATACGGCTACAATTGCGTTTACTCTTTACGTTTATAAATATTGCATTAAAAAAATATTTATTTTAAATATACGATACACAATAAAGTCCTGATAATTACGCTTATATATCAACCCGATACAGTCACAAAGTATCGACTATGAAAACCCTTAAATGCTGAGAAAAGTACGCTTCCCACCTGCAATTTCTACGACCAGGTATGGGAAATCTCCTCAAATTTTGCTGGTTTTTCCGAATGATTAAACTGAATATTCAGACAGAATATATTTTGTAAAAAATATTCTACAAGACTTTTTGTTAGGTACTACAGGACAACGAAGAGCCCCGGTATTGGACGGGGCTTCTTCATTTTTGGCAACCGCCGATCGGCAAACGTGAATCGGCAATGGTTCTTAAGTTTTGAAGTTTCTAAAGAAATTAAAACTCTTACGATACAAAGTTTTGATTGACGTTTGCCGATTGCCGCCTTAAAGAATTACAATCGCAGCCGCAATTTGCGTAACAGCTCCCACCAGCAACCCACCATAAATATCTGCCTGGCTGTGTGATCTCATTAAAAGCCTTGAGGTGCAAACAAAACCGGTAATTAATAAGGCTATTGAAAATGGCCATGTCATGAGCATGCTATTAGACCTTATGACAATTAAAAAAAAGCCTAACAATCCTCCCATACCAATGGCATGCATACTTATTTTAAAATAAATATTTGCAATTAGTGCAGCAGATGAAGCAAGAAAAATTCCGAGTATATAAGAAGTGAGTAATAATGGATATTGTGTTTGTTTTTGAAAAACCATGTAAGCCCAGAAAAAAAATATACCTGAGGCGATATAAGGAATGATCCTGTCTTTTTGTGTGCGCAGGTATAAAGATTCAATAAACCCAACGGCTTTTAGCAGCAATACAGTGATCAGCGGAAAAAAAACAATATTAAAAGCAACGATGAGTAATGTTTGCCTTTTTTCCAGGAAAGAAAAACCTGAAAATGCTGAAGGATGTATATATAACAGGAATGCTGTTACATATAATGGAAGAAACACCGGGTGAAAGATATAAGAAAAAACCCCCGCAAATATTTTCGCAGCAATACTTTTAGGTACTGCGGCTTCTGTTTGTTGCCCGTTTCCGGAACCACTAGATAATACAGTATCCATACTTTTAAATTACTGTTATAATATTTTCCTGAGTCTTGCAACCGGTATATTCAATTGCTCCCTGTATTTGGCTACTGTTCTTCTTGCAATGTTGTATCCTTTTTCCTGTAATAATTCTGTAAGCTTTTCATCGCTGTATGGATGCTTTTTACTTTCTTCACTGATCAGGTCAGTAAGTATTTTTTTTACTTCTCTTGTACTTACTTCTTCACCACTGTCTGTTTGTAAACTTTCGCTAAAGAAAAATTTAAGCCGGTAACTGCCGAATTCTGTTTGAACAAATTTGCTGTTTGCAACACGGCTCACGGTAGATATATCAAGATTTGTTTTTTCTGCAATATCTTTTAAGATCATTGGCTTCAGGTCTGTTTCATCACCGGTAAGGAAAAAATCATGCTGGTAATTCATAATCGCTTCCATTGTATTCAGCAAGGTATTCTGGCGTTGTTTGATCGCATCAATAAACCATTTTGCCGAATCAATTTTTTGTTTGATGAATAATATTGCTTCCTTTTGCTGCTTATCTTTTTTTGTTCCTTTGTCGTAGTCTTTCAGCATATCCCTGTACCCTTCACTGATCCTGAGATCCGGTGCATTTTTGCTGTTCAGTGTAAGTTCCAGTTTGCCGTTGTTATTAACTATGAAAAAATCAGGGATCACATAATTCTCGCCTTTATTGCTGTCGCCTACTGTACCGCCGGGTTTAGGATTAAGTTTTACGATCTGCCCGATAATTTCCCTGAGTCTGCTGGTCATTCAGGTCAAGTCCCTTCTCAATTTTTTCGTAATGTTTTTTTGTAAACTCGTCGAAATATTTTTCAAGTACTTTAACGGCAAGTTCAATGATCTTTCCCTGGTCAATTTTTCTTTCAAGCTGAAGTAACAAACATTCCTGTAGATTTCTTGCACAAACACCCGGCGGATCAAATTGCTGTATCTGCAAAATAATATCACTTATTTCTTCTTCGTCGGTATCAACATTCTGGCGGAATGCAAGATCGTCAATAATAGCAGCTATTTCCCTGCGCAGGTAACCATCGTCATCGAGACTTCCAACTATTTGCTCTGCAATTTTTCTCTGCTTATCATTTAATTTAAGCATCCCCAATTGCTGAAGCATTATTTCATTGAAGCTTGTTTCTACTTTGTGAGGTATAACCCGGCCATCATCATTTTCAGGATAATTTTCATCACGCAACCTGTAATCTCCCACATCATCATCACCTTCATGAACATATTCACTGATATCGATATTATCATACTCTTCTACACTCCCATCCTGGTCAAACTCTTCCTCGGTTGATTCAAATTCATCTTTGTTTTCATATTCATCTTCGTGTCCTTCTTCAACTTGTTCCAATGCAGGATTTTCTTCCATCTCCTCTTTGATACGCTCATCCAGTATGGCCGTAGGAACCTGTAGCAATTTCATTAACTGAATTTGCTGCGGAGATAATTTTTGTAGTAATTTCTGTTGTAAATTCTGGTGCAATGCCATGCTGTTAATCTTTAAGTTTTATCTCAATAATCGTTAAGCAGTCAGATCTTTATCTTAATTCTCAACGTAAATTTACACTAAAGGTTTACTTTTTATGAATGAAAAAAGGATTATTTTATTTTTTTGCATGATTTTTGTTGCAAATGCAACTTTTTCCCAATTTTCTCCTAAAAAAATTAATAATAATTATTTTTTTAAAGAAGATTCACTAAGGGCCTATACTCCATTAGTAAAACATATTTTACCAGGAAATTTTTATATCACGGGGCTTGGATTTATTTGCAGGCGAGAATGGAAATTTGAATCTGTTACAAAAATTCCGTTCAGGTTCAGGATAGGAAGTCTGCAATATTGTGATTGGCTGGAAGGAAAAAAAACTACAATTATAGTAGCTCCAAATTATTAACGCAGGTTGTATTTACATAATTCACAGGTTGACGTTCTTTATTTTTTATTACCTGGTAAACTTTGGCGTGGGCGCTGCATCTTTAAAATAATTAACCCTGATACTATCTGCCCAGCCATTAAGATTTTTTTCAAAAGATTTGCTACTGTAAAATATCATTCCCTGGAGATTGGGTGTATTCCTTATTTTTTCAATTTGCCTGGGCAATTGTGTTTTATCTCTCCATGCCGCGTTGGTATTAGCCCTGTAACAACCTAATCCTATATAGCAGTTTTTTCCATATGTATGTTTACTCCACCAATCCACCAACACTTCATACGGAGCTGCAGGATGGCCAAATTCCCAATATAGTTGCGGAGCAACATAATCGATCCACCCGTTTTTCAGCCACAACAAAATATCTGCATACAAAACATCATAGTTGGTTGGGCCAGCTTTTGTATTACTTCCCTCGGGATCTTTATCCGAATTGCGCCATACACCAAAGGGACTTATTCCGAACTGGCAATGCTGGTTATGTTGTTTTATTGTTCTTGATAATTTCACGATAATGGAATCTGTATTGCTTCGCCGCCAATCTGCTTTGCTTAAACCATTTCCATATAATCTAAAACTTGCTTCGTCAGGGAATTCTTTTCCCCCAATTGGATAAGGATAAAAATAATCATCAAAATGAATAGCATCAATAGCATAGCGGCTCACAATATCTTTAACCACTCCACACACGTAAGATTGTGCTTCTTTATTTCCCGGGTCAAAAAATTTCTTATCGCCATACGCCAGGAACCAGTCGGGGTGAAGATTGGTAATATGAGTTGCTGCAAGCGAAGATGTACGGATATTAAATACAGCCCGGTAAGGATTCATCCATGCATGAAATTCCATTTTTCGTTTATGGGTTTCAGTTACCATGAACTCAAGCGGATCGTAATAAGGTGAGGGCGGTAAACCCTGGGTTCCTGTAAGCCATTGACTCCAGGGTTCAAAGGGGGAAGGATAAAAAGCATCTGTTGCCGGCCGAACCTGTACTATCACTGCATTTATTCCATTGCGTTGGTGCATATCCAGCAATTTTATAAAAGAGGAACGTTGTCCCTGGCTGTTAACCGTGGGATGATCGGGCCAATCGATATTATCAACCGTAGCGATCCATACTCCCCTGAATTCCGGTTTCCCGTTTGCCTGACCATGCACTTGCGCAAATACATTCAGTAAGGCAATGACGGCAACAAAAAACCTGGTCTTTTTAATCATTCTACGAACGTATTTTATCCAGTAAGCTATTCATGTTTTTTACTTCTGCAGGAGACAATGATCCTAAAATTGAATCCATGTCTGTTTCATACTGATCCAATTTTTCAAGTAATTTTTTTCCCTTGTCTGTTATAAGAACATCTACCAGTCTTTTATCGTTTGCACAGGTGTTCTTTTTTACCAGTCCTTTTATAACCAACCTGTCAACAATACGGCTCGTGTCACTCATTTTATCAAGCATGCGTTGCCTGATCTGCAAAGTTGATAAAGGTTTGCCTGCGCCACGAAGAATACGAAGAATATTAAATTGCTGTCCTGTGATTTTTTCCTTGTCGAAAAAAAATTTCATTTTTTCATTCAGCCAGTTATATGTGTAGATAAAGTTGATCACAGCCTTTTGATATTCATTCCTGAATTTTGCCTGTGAAATATCTTCTTCTATACCCATAGAATGTTTTTTAGGTTTGCAATAATAAAAAAATAGTGTGTGAACTATGCCGGCTTTGATACGAACACATTATTACACCACAAAGTTAATGTTTAAACACCGAGCGACAAGCGGTTTCTTTCATTTAACATTTATAATTTTTCGTCGTCAATAGCGGTAAATTCATTCATGTATATTTTCACGAGTATAATAAAATAGCTCACCAGCAAAGGGCCGAATATAAGTCCGATGAAACCGAACAACCCAAGTCCAACGATCACACCTAACACTGTAACCATTGGGTGTACATTTCCCATTTTTCTCAATAAACCAATTCTTGTTATATAATCTACATTGCCGGTAACAATTATACTATAAAGCATTAACCCGGTTGCCATCCAGTTATTACCTGCTGCAAACATAGAGATTACGATAGGCACCCAAACAATCATCGTTCCTACTATCGGGAAGAATGCAAATACACCCGTAATAAATCCCCACATACCCCAATCCTTTACACCAAAAATCCAATAGCCCAATGCTGCGGTTGCTCCCTGTACAATGCAAATGATCGGAATTCCCAGTGCATTGGCTCTTATCATCGATTTTGTTTCGCTGGCAAGAATATCAATATTTGCTGGTTTTAACGGGATGATCCGGTTTAGATATTTTTCAACATCTCTACCGCTTACAAGGAGATAATAAAGGAGAAAAAACATCATTAATAAATTCGTAAAAACACTTGCGGTGCTATTCAATAATTTTGGTACAAACGCAGATATTTTTTGTGTGACCGATCTTGTATTCTCCTCGGAAAATAACTGGATACCCGTGTGTTCTTTTACATTTGCCGAAAACTCGCGAAGATCCTGCATCACCTTGTCCTGGTTTTCGATAATATTATTAATTGTAGGAGACACGAGTTTTATGCTGAAGTAAACAGGGATCGAAATAATAATAATATATGCAAGCATAAACAACAACGCGGTCCACCCCTTCTTCCATTTTCTTTTAAATATAAGCCTGAAATATAAAGTACGACTAAGAATATATAATGTAATACCGCCCAATAAACCGGGCAGGAAAATATAGAGTTCAGATACAAGCAGGATTGCAAGTACTACAATAAGCGTTAATAGGAGAAGTTGCCTTAAGCGGTTATTAAACTGGTGGTTCATTATATGTTTTTGTAAAAAAGATGATGCCATTATTTCCATACGGAAACACCTTCACTGCAATTTGCACAAATATCAATATTCTTCCGGCTTTGCATTAATTCGCCCCTGAATTGTTTGTAATTGCTATTGTGCCAGATGTTTTTAAAAGAATCATTCTTAAGATTTCCAAGCTGATGCATGGCATCTTTATCAAAGCAACAGGGCACCACCAATCCATCCCAGGTAATTACATTTGCGTGCCATAATTTCCAACAGCGGTTAGCGAGTTTATTTTTTGCACTGTATGTACCGTCAGCATTTTTTTTATACCGGCTGAATTTATCTGTAGTAGGAATAAGTTGATTCGGATCATTTTCAAAATCATATACCTGTGCAGTTTTAAACCTGACTTCATCCACACCGGTTTCTTTGGCAAGTTTTTTTATATCCTCCACCTGGTGTTCGTTGGGTTTTACTACAAGGAACTGGAAAAAAATAAAGGGTGTTTTACTCTTCAATTCCTTTTTCCATTTTACAATATTTTTTGTTCCTTCAATTACTTTATCCAGTTTTCCTCCTACCCGGTATTGCTGGTACACATCCTGGGTAGTTCCATCAATAGAAATGATCAGCCTGTCGAGGCCACTTTCTACTGTTTTGCGGGCAACCTCATCTGTTAGATAATGGGCATTGGTAGATGTTGCCGTGTATATTCCCTTTGAAGAAGCATATTTTACCATGTTGAGAAAATCGGGATTGAGGTATGGCTCTCCCTGGAAATAGAAGATGAGGTAAAGTAATTGCTTATGGATATCATCAATGGTACGGGAAAAAAAATCTTTTTCCAGCATACCTGTAGGTCTTGAGAAAGCCCGCAGACCGCTTGGACATTCGGGGCATCGCAGGTTGCAGCTGGTGGTGGGTTCAAAAGAAATGGAAACGGGTAGCCCCCATTGCACTGGTTTTTTTGTGAACCTGCTTATATAAAAACTACTGAGAACTTTAATCCCGTTCCATAAACGGGGAAAAGTGAGTTTGCTCAATAAATTAACGGTATCGTTCAGGTTCAGCCGTGGCATAGCACAAAATTACTGCTATTTTGCTTGCCGGTCAGCAATTACTATTCTTCTGCGAAACAGGAAGCATCACCTGTGATCTCATCCTGCGAATCATCCTCCTTGCGGGTTATATCTTTAAAGCAAAGTTTATTTTTTGTGAAAGCGTCATAATTATTAAAGATCACGTTCAATGCAATAAAATTCATGACGTATGATCTTGTTTCAGCAGGAAGAAACTTTTTAATATCCCAGAATGTAGGAGATTTTTTTCCTGATCTTTCCATCGCATTCCACACATTTCCTACTCCGCAATTATAACTTGCAGCAATGAGTAACCAGTCATTATCGAGGTTGCGGCTCCTGTCTTTCAGGTATCTTGCAGCGGCATTGGTAGATTTTTTAAAATTCTTTCTCTCATCCACACCTACCAGTTTCACAATAATTTTTTTACGTGTCGCCTTCGACTTCTTTTTGGCTTTTATTTTAGTTTCAACTTTTACTTTCTTTGGAATTTTTAACCCATATTCTCTTGCCACTTCATCCATGAATTGCCAGTAACCAACAGCACCTGCACGTGAAACTGCATTTCCATTAAAACCACTTTCCAATGCAAGCAATACTTTAAACTCCTGTGGGATGTTGTGTTTTTTCAAAATCGTTTCCACCTCGGGGAATAATTTCCTGCTCCGGTTATAAGTGCGTATCAGGTATTGTTTTCTAGCTGTGGAAAATTTCTCCACGTAATCAATAGATTCGTGTTCATTACCAGCAAGAATATCCGGGTAAATAATATTGGCTTCTTTTACAATAATGGCCTGCTCACTTTTAATATCATTGGAGGCAAGCAAAGCTTTGCGGGTAGTATCAGAAGGATTTTTTTTGGTATTAGCAAAAGAATTGTTAATACATATTGCAAAAAAAATACCTATACCGAATAATCTTACAAATGTCTTTTTCAATTCCTATAATTGTTGATTGATAAAATATCCAGGTTGCAATGGCGTTTTCCAACAGTAAAAGCTATAACGTACCTGGAAAAGCATTATTGCCTGTTACTAAAAAATTAAGGACCTTTAACTTTACTTTTAATCAAACTATACCCCATGCGCATTTTCCTGTTCTTAATGTTATTGAATCTTTCCTCCTTTGCACAACAAGATATCGGATCCGGTCACGTTGATAAAATAGCAAGCATGGAAAGAGATGCACATATAAGACTAGTGAACGGTGCTGCAAATTCGCTTGCCTCAAATAACATCAACGTTAAATATTACCGTTGTAAATGGGAAGTTGACCCGGCTGTTAATTATATAAGAGGCGAGGTTACGGTTTATTTTGTTGCAACAGCATCCCTTTCATCTGTCACACTTGATTTGTCAACTCCCTTGGTAACAGACAGTGTTAAGCAACGCGGCAACATGCTTGGTTTTACACGGCCGGCAAATGCGTTACAAATTGATTTCCCTGGTTCTATTGTTGCAGGCAGCCTTGATTCGGTGAGTGTTTATTACCAGGGCATTCCGCCACCGACCGGCTTTGGATCTTTTATATTATCAAATCATGCAGGCGTGCCTGTTATGTGGACACTCAGCGAACCATATGGTGCAAGAGACTGGTGGCCATGTAAAAACGGCCTTGATGATAAAGCGGATTCGATTGATGTTTTTGTTACAGCTCCTTCTATCTATAAATCCGCAAGCAATGGATTACTACAGTCGGAAACTCCGGCCGCAGGAGGTACAAAAACTATTGCTCATTGGAAACACCGTTATCCTATTGCTACCTATTTAATTTGTTTTGCAGTTACAAATTATTCTGTGTTCAATAATGCTGTTCAAATAGGATCAGTAAATCTTCCTATGCAGACTTATTGTTATCCTGAAGATATTGCTGCTTTCCAGGCAGGCACACAAGATGTATTAAATGCATTACAGTTATTCAGCAATTATTTTACAGAATATCCATTCATAAATGAGAAGTATGGTCATGTACAATTTGGTTGGGGTGGTGGAATGGAACACCAGACATCAACTTTTATAACAGGTGTTGCCGATTGGCTTACGGCCCATGAACTCGGTCACCAGTGGTTTGGAGACAAGATCACCTGCGCCAGCTGGGAACATATCTGGCTCAATGAAGGTTTTGCAACTTACCTGTCAAGGTTCTACCTGGAAACCAAATATCCTGCAACTATTATTTCAAACCGAAGAGCAATTGTAGATAATATTACATCGCAGTCATTTGGTTCTGTAAAAGTAGATGATACAACAAGTGTCGGAAGAATTTTCGACGGAAGACTTAGTTATGATAAAGGATCATACCTGTTAAGCATGCTTCGTCTAAAGTTGGGCGATACTGCTTTTTTTAATGGTATCAGGAATTACCAGCAGGATCCATCAATAAAATATGGTTTTGCAAAAACAGCCGACCTGCAAAGAAATCTTGAAGCGGCAAGCGGCCAGGATCTTACTGTTTTCTTTGATCAATGGTTTGAAAAGCAGGGCTTCCCAACCTACAGGGTGTTATGGTCATCAATAGGGAGCAGTTCTGTAAAAATAAAATTGATGCAAACAACATCGCACGCTTCTGTAAGCTTTTTTGAAATGCCTGTACCACTATTATTCAAAAATGCCAGCCAGCAGGTTACCGTAATTGTAAATAATCTTTTTAATGGTGAGGAGTTCATAAAAAATATTGGATTCACTCCCGATACTGTTTTAATTGACCCGGAATACTTAATGATTTCAAAAGACAATACTGCAGAAAAAGTTCCGCTAACCAATACCGGTATGGGAGCTGTGGAAGTTTATCCAAACCCAATACAAGGTCCGCTTACTGTTTACCTGCATGATTTTAATCAGCCTGCTGCCGATCTTATGTTATACAATATGGCAGGTCAGCTGGTCTATAAGCGACATGTTACACTGGTCAATGGCGCCGAGTTACTGAATTTAAACCTGGATCATTTATCGCATGGGAAGTATATTTTAAAAGTAATTTGCGGTAATTACAAAACCTCTAAATCATTGCTCAAATAAATTAATGGGTAAAAAGAAGAAGCGGGGCTTATCTCAAACGATATTCATTACCCTGTTGGTACTTATTGCAGGGGCAACAGCAATGTATTATTTCAACTGGTATCATTTCAGGCCCTCATTTATACATTACAAGGAATTCGGAATTAATATTCCCCGTACATACAGTATTCATGGAATAGATGTAAGTAAACACCAGGGCATTATTTCATGGAGAGATGTAAAGGAAATGAATGTAAAAAACGTAAAGATTGATTTTGCATTTATAAAAGCAACCGAAGGAATCACTCTTGTGGATGAACAATTCAGGCGAAACTGGTTAAACGCACAAAAAGCTCAAATACCAAAAGGAGCCTATCATTTTTTCATTGCCAGTAAAAGTGGTAAAGCGCAGGCGGAAAATTTTATCGAAACCGTTCACCTTCAAAAAGGCGATTTGCCTCCCGTATTAGATGTTGAAGGAACCTATGGAACTTCTGTTACCGAATTACAACAAAGAGTTGCCGACTGGTTAACCATGGTAGAAAATAAATATCATGTAAAACCCATCATTTATACCAATGCTGATTTTTACAGGATCTTTTTAGCCGGAAGATTCGATAATTACCCGTTATGGGTTGCTCATTACCTGGTGGAGCACAAACCAAGAATTGAAAGAGGATGGTATTTTTGGCAACACAACGAAGCTGGTCATGTAAATGGTATTGGCTCTTTTGTTGACTTCAATGTTTTTAATGGAGACAGTACTGCTTTCAAAAATTTGTTACTTCAGTGAGAATATAATTTCTATATTGCTGGCATGGGAATGGAAGATGAAACGAGGAATTTTCTGATACTGATTGTAAACACAATCGCATTGGTATTTATATGGATGATGCTGAACGTGGTTGCAGGTATTTATTTTGAACTTGGTTTTTTTGAAGATAGTCCTGGTTGGAAAAATTATCTATACTATATAGCATCTTTATTAACGCTGTTTTTCCTCATTAAATACCTCGTGCGTAAATGGAAATTATAAGCAATGTTTTTAACTGGGAATGATACAGTTTGATTTTTTGTCAACCTGAGCTTTTCGAAGGCCATTTAGCGATTGAATATCCGGGTTCGACAAGCTCACCCTGACAGCAGTATTCCGATTTTAATATTTAAACTGTACAACTACCTCTTAACTACTATGGTCTGAAACAATCACCCACTTTCCTTTTATTTTCTTCAACAATAAAGTAAAATGTCCTTCCTGGTTTCCTTTGCTTTCACTTCTTTCCAAATGCCATTTGCCCACCACATGATAATACAGCACGGATAATCTTTTCATTTCAATATAGGTTACGCTGAGTTTACCCATCGTTGCAACATCAGGGTAGGCTTTTTTATAATTGTCAAATGTATTCTGCCAGCCATACGTTACCCCGCTTTTTCCTATAAACATTAGTGAATCGCTTTGCCAATAAGTTTGCATAAAACCATTAATATCCCCGGCATTCCAGGCTTTGTCCTGCACAGCCAATGCATTGCGGATTTCCATTTCATCCTTGCTTTGCGCCCTTGAAAAAATAATTGTAAAAAAACAAATTGCGAATAATAAAAAATGCTTCTTCATTGTATAAATACTTTTTATACAAGTTAGCGATTCTAATGCTTATGATGCGGCGACTGGCATTTACTCCTTGCACATAACCTGTAATTCATATAATGTGCTGAAACGATCAATATAACTGCAGGTATCAGGAATACATATTGATACTCATGAAAGAATTGTTTTGTTATCAAAAAAGCAAATCCCACAACAAAAATTGACACGGGTGTTAAAGAACGGTGATGTTTGATATAACCATGAACCAACGCATACACACCTATCGCAAAGGCAATCGCAATCACGCTCCATTCGAAAGACATATTATGTATGATGTTTATTCCAAAGAGTGGTAGGCTGGTCAATAACAGCGGCAAAATTGCACAGTGTATGGCACAGGCCAATGATGTGAAAATTCCTATGCCGTCCCAGTTTACTTTAATGTTCATTCGGACGGCAAATATAAAACATTTGCACTAATGTTGCAAATTTTAACTTCTTTTAGTGAGGATAATTTTCTCCCCTCGTATTTGAGCTGTAAATTTGCGTGTTATGCTGAAGAAGAAGAATATATGGTGGGTGTACGTGATTTTTTTTGGATTGTTGCTGACTGGCTTCTACCTGGCCTTGTCCAATGAGCCAAATTTCCATGACTCAAAACTTGCAGTGATCAATTCGAATATCCCCGATTTTCGTTTTATCAACCAGGATGGGCAGTTTGTAACTCAAAAAAGCGTTGAAGACAAGGTATATGTTGCTGAATATTTTTTCACAACATGCAAGGGAATTTGCCCTTTAATGAATGCAAACATGCGAAGAATATATGATAAGTTTAAAGACGAACCGTCGTTTATGATCATATCGCATACCTGCATGCCCGAAACGGATAGTGTTCCTTTGCTAAAAGCATATGAGCAAAAAATGCTGAATGGTACATTATTAAAAAATGAGGATGGTTCGTATAAAATAGCTGTTACCGGTATTGAACAAAAACCTGTTGCAAAAAAAACAAACTGGAATTTTGTTACAGGGGATAAAGCGCAATTATATAAGCTTGCCCGGCAGGGATATATGATCGATAACGGTAAACCAGACAGCACCCAACGTATAAGTGATCAGTTCATTCACTCGCAGTTTTTTGCATTAATGGATAAATACGGTCGTGTAAGAGGAATTTATGATGGACTAAAAGAAGATGAAGTTCAAAAGCTGATAACAGATATCAGTGGTTTGTTGAAAGAAAAAGTAGACCATGGCAGGTTTATGAATAATTTCAGCAACAATCCCAATTAAATTTTTAGTTATGGATGAAAACCTGGAGATATTAAAAAAGAGCGGCCTCAGCGTCACTGAAGGCAGAAAAAAAATACTGGAACTTTTTTTGGACAATGAAGGAGCGCTTGCGCATGCCGACATTGAAAAATATACTGATGCAGCATTCGACAGGGTAACTGTTTATCGTACACTGCAAACTTTTGTTGACAAAGGAATTATTCACCAGATACCGACTACAGATAATTCTGTGCTGTATGCTCTATGCAAACACAAATGTGAAGCAGGACATCACCATGATGAACATGTTCATTTTATCTGTAATCATTGTGGCAAAACGATTTGCCTGGATGATGTTACTGTTCCATCTGTAAAACTTCCAAAGGGATTTAAGCCGGCGCAGGCTGCAATGGTGGTTACGGGGGTATGTAATGAGTGTAAGTGATTGGCGAATAATCGGGAAACGGGAAACGTCAATATCTTAATATTGAAGTTTGTAATATAAGAGTATCTTTCTTTAATTGTAAACTTTCGATTGCCGATTGCCGATTGCCGATTGCCGATTGTCGATTGCCGATTCACGACTCACGACTCACGATTGCCCAGCATCACATCCATTTCTTTATTCACAAACTCCATTAGCCCCTTAATCTTCTCCGGAGAAAAATCAAATTCAAGTCCGGCAGCGTTATATAATTCAGGAAGCGTTTTGGTTCCTCCAAGTGTAAGTGCATTACAATAATTATCCAAAGCCTTTTCCTTATTCTTTTTGTATTGCATCCACATACCAACAGCACCTAATTGCGCAATACCATATTCGATATAATAAAAAGGAACTTCAAATAAATGTAATTGTCGTTGCCAGGCATTGCGGCGAAAGTTTTCAAGCCCGCTATAATCGATCACGTCATCTTTAAATTCAGCAAGAACCTTTTCCCATGCAACTGTTCTTTCCTCATTTGTATGTACAGGGTGTTCATATATCCAATGCTGGAATTTATCTACGATCGCGATCCATGGAAAAATAGTGATCACTCTTTCAAGCTGGTGTTCTTTTGCTCTTTTAAGATCTTCGGCACTGTTAAAAAATGTCTCCCAATGATCCATGCTGAACAATTCCATTGCCATACTGGCAACTTCGGCAATTTCCATCGGGTATTCTTTAAAGCCTGTCAATTCCAGGTGATGAGATAAAAAAGAATGAACTGCATGCCCGCCTTCATGTACCATCGTTGTAACATCATGCATCTGACCGGCAGCATTCATAAAAATAAACGGCGCCCCGCTTTCTGCTAATGGGCAGTTATAGCCGCCGGGAGCTTTCCCCTTGCGGCTTTCGAGATCAAGATGGTTCATCGATTTCATTTTCGCAAGACAATCCCCGAAAAATGGCCGCAGCTTTTTAAAACACTCCACAGACTTTTGCAATAACTCATCTCCTGTTTTAAAAGGATTCAATGGTGGAACTCCTTCCAGCTCGGCTTCGAGGTCCCATGGACGCAGCTGTTCTAATCCAAGCATATCTTTTTTCTTCCTGTATATTTTATTCACAAGAGGTAAAATATGCAGCTTAACTGCTTCATGAAATTTAAAACAGTCTTCTTTTGTATAATCGAACCGTCCGAGTTCTTTGAAACGGTAATCGCGGTAATTTTCAAAACCAGCATTTTGTGCCTGTTTGTTCCTTAGTGCAACAAGTTTGTCATACAGCTCATCCAGTTTTGCTTTATCCTGCAATCTTCTTTCCTGTGTCTTCCTGTATACTTCTTCACGCAGGTTCCTGTCGTGACTTTCTAAAAATTTACCTGCCTGTTGCAGCGTGTATTCCTGGCCGTTTACCGTTATCATCATGGCACCTGTGATCTGTCCAAACTGTTGTTGCAGCACCGCCATTTCGGCTTGTAGTGGAATATTTTCTTCCCTGAAAAGTTCAATACTCTTGCGTACGCTTCTCAGGTAAGTAAAATACTTCTCTTTATCAAGTTCCTTTATCAAAGGGGCATTCACCAGTTTTTTATTCAAAGCATCCGCATATGGTTTAATTTTGGGTTCGAATCTCCATGCAGAAATAATTAAAAGCCTCTTCCAGGGATTTGTTTTCTGTATCACAAGTCATTTTAATTTGTCGCCAGCATGCATCTTCATTTATTACAGCTTCCAATTCACTCTGGTCTTTCAACCATTGTTCCATCTTTTCTTTTGTTGTAATATCTCTTTCAAGAAGATCTTTAAACCAGGGTTCCAATGCTGTCCAATCAGTTAACTGGAAATTGGATGGGAGAAAATGTCTTTGGATTTTTTGAATATCTGCGGAGAACATGGGGAGTGAATTGTGAATAGTGAATGGGGAATCGGCAAACGCCAATCGGGAATAGTTCTTAAGCTTTGAAGTTTGTAAAATAAAGAAGTTATCTGAGTTACAAACCCCCGATTCCCGATTGACGATTCACGCTGTCTTCTATGCCATCTTACGTGGCGTATTTATTTTTTTAGGAGGTGCTGATTTTACCGCTGCGGTCTTGGGAGCAGCACTATTAGCTGCAGTCTTTTTTTCTGCCATCGCTTCGCCTTTTTCTTCACTGCCGTTTTCGGATAGTTTTATTTCAATATTATTTTTTGTCAGCACTTCAAACCATTTTACCATCTTCTTCATATCACTGCCATACACCCTTTCAAAGTCCATATCAGGGTATACTTTTTCAAAATAGGTTCTAATCGCTTTTGCATCTGCTTTTGCATCTGGCAATGCCTCTTTGCTGCTTTTCATTGCGGCAAATATATCTACGAGATTCGCATTATCTTTTACCGTATATACTTCGATACTTTCAAGATGAGAAAAACTATGCTGGCGGTTACTTACAAATTTGGTAGTCTTGTCTTCCAATGAGCGCACCACTCCACCGTCTGTTTTGGATGAGATCAACTCGAACAATCCGGTTAGTCCTGTTACAGATACTAATTTATTATACTCCATACATTAAAATTTAAGGCTGCAATATATTGTAAAAAGGTAATTATCAGGGCATAGAAATTGTAAAGTTCTGTCAATATGAAAAATTTTTTTTAAACCGCCTGTTTTTTAAAACAATATCGTCTAAAGAAAGGCAGAAAAAAATAAAATATGACAAGGATTTTTATATTGACGATTTTAATGAGTGTATTTGGTTCAGTTTCAATCGCACAGAATGCAGGGATCAAAGGATCAATCAAAGATCAAAAGGATTCAACCATCATTTCGGGAGCAACTGTTTCGCTTTTATTGCAATCGGACAGCAGTTCTGTTCAGACTGTATTGGCCGATTCTTCCGGAAATTTCATGATCAATAATCTCAGTGCAGATAGTTTTATTGTTAAGGTAAGCACGGTTGGGTACCAGGATTATATTTCCTTTATTACATTAAGAGATACCACAAGGGATATCGGGAAACTATATCTTATAAAACAAGGGAAGGATCTTGGTGTGGTGACCGTTGTTTCCAAAGCCCCGCCTGTTGTACAAATAGGTGATACCTCGCAGTTCAGCGCCAGCCAGTATAAAGTAAATCCTGATGCTACTACCGAAGACCTTATAAAAAAAATGCCTGGTATTACAGTAGACAAAGATGGAACCGTAACCGCACAGGGAGAACAGGTAAAAAAAGTAACCATTGATGGAAAAGATTTTTTTGGTGATGATGCATCCGCTGCATTAAAAAATCTTCCTTCAGAAGTCGTTGACAAGATACAGGTGTTTGATAAATTAAGCGACCAGGCACAACTTACCGGTTTTGATGATGGCAACTCCGTTAAAGCCATTAATGTCGTTACAAAATCAGGAATCAAAAACGGGCAGTTTGGGCGTGTGTATGCAGGATATGGTACAGATGACCGTTATAGTGCCGGCGGAAATGTGAGCTTCTTTAAAAAAGACAGGCGTTTATCTTTTGTAGGTAATTTCAACAATATCAATCAACAAAACTTTGCGTCACAGGATTTGTTGGGATTGACAAGCAGTAATAATAATCGTGGAGGCGGAGGTGGTCCGAGAGGTGGTGGTGGTAATCGTGGTTTTGGCGGATCAGATAATTTCAGTGTTGGCCAATCAAGTGGCATCAGCAAAACAAATGCGGTTGGTATTAATTATAGTGACAAGTGGGGTAAGAAAATAAATGTGACGGGAAGCTATTTCTTTAATAACAGCATCAACGACAATGATTCAAAATCCAATACCGAAACATTAGGTGAGGATAAACAGTTTTCTACACAATCCGGTAACAGCCATACCAGCAATTATAACCATCGCCTCAATTTCAGGTTTGAATACAGAATGGATTCTTCCAATTCGTTGTTCATTATTCCAAGTGTCAATTTTCAAAATAATAAAAGCAATTCATTTTCTTCATTGCAAACCTTAAACGATACACAGGATTCAGTAAACAATTCTTTGGCGAATACATTGTCGAACCGTGACGGGTACAATATCCGGAACAATATTATGTTCCGCCATTCTTTTCCGAAAAAAGGAAGAACCATATCATTGGGCTTCAATACAACTTTTACAAAAAATGATGGCGATTATACAACTGATGCAAACTATCGCTTTTACAATGATGCGGGAATGTTCCTGCGTGATTCTATTCAAAACCAATTCTCTGACAATCCGACAAGTGGTTATACCATCGGGGGAACCGTTGCTTATACAGAACCAATTGGTAAAAAAGGACAAATACAAATTGAGTACAATCCTTCTGTTCAAAAGAATAAAGCCGATCAGCAAACATTCTTGTACGATTATAATGAAAAAGAATATACACAGTTCGATCCGAAGCTGTCGAACAGGTTTGATAATACCATTACAACAAACAACGGGGGAATTAGTTACCGGCTTTCAAAAAGCAGGGACGATATGTTTTCGATCGGTGTAAATTACCAGAATACCAAACTTGAAAGCGATAGGATATTTCCTACCGCAACAAATGTGAGCCAGTCGTTTTCTAATTTTTTGCCGAGTGTTATGTGGAGGAAAAAATTATCCAAATGGAGCAATGTCCGGGTATTTTACAGGGCAAGAACGAATTTTCCCTCCGTGGATCAATTGCAGGACGTGGTTAACCTGAGTAATCCTTTAAGAGTAAGTGTTGGTAATCCGGACCTGGTACAATCCTATACGCATTTCATTGCCGGCCGTTATAGCTACACCAATTCGAAAACAAGCAGGAGCTTCTTTGCAAATATCTTTCTGCAAACTTCTGCTGATTATATTTCTAACGCAATATGGATTGCTCAGAATGACTCCACCATCCAGCAGGGAAATGTTTTAAGTAAAGGTTCGCAGCTAACCAAGCCCGTTAATTTGGATGGCTACAGGAATGTTCGTAGCTTTTTTACATACAGCCTGCCCGTGAAAGGAATTAAAACAACAGTGAACCTTAACGCAGGAGTTGGCTATACCAGGTTGCCTGGCCTCTCAAATAATCTTAAAACCATTACAGATAATTTTACTTATAACGGTGGTGTTGTATTTGCAAGCAATATCAGTCAATACGTGGATTTCAATATTTCCTATAATGCAGCGGTGAACAATGCAAGTACAAAAGGTACCAGTAATTCAGATAATAATTATGTGAATCATTCCATTGGCGGAACACTAAACCTCTTGAATAAAAAAGGATGGTTCATACAAAACGATATATCGGGACAAATATATAATGGCTTATCCGGCGGGCTTGATCAGAGTTTTACCTTATGGAATGCTGCAATTGGAAAAAAATTCGGTAAGAAGAAAGCTACTGAATTAAAACTATCGGCATTTGATCTATTGAAACAAAATCAAAGTGTAGTAAGAACGGTGACTGAAAGTTATATACAGGATGTGCAAAGCAAAGTACTGCAACGTTATTTCATGTTGACGTTTACGTATAACCTTAAAAACTTTGGCGTTCCTGTAAAACCATCAACCAACAGTGAGAATAACTTTGGACCTGGTACGAGACAAGGTGGTGGAGGCCCGGGATTTTAGTTATTTTTGAAGTTCACCTCAATTATTTTTGTTTGGACCAGGCGGGCATAATTTTAAAATTAAAAAGCGGCGATACTTCTACATTTAGTGAAGTGGTCGGTGCCTGGCAGGATAAAGTTTATAATACAGCGATCAGTATTGTACAAAATGAAGAAGATGCCGAGGATATTACACAGGAAGTTTTTATTACGTTGTATGAACAAGTGGGTAGTTTCAGGGAAGCATCTATGCTTTCAACATGGATATACAGGTTAACAGTAAACAAATCACTTGACCATGAGAAAAAGAAACGAAGACAAAAACATGGTGGCTTGTTAAGAAAGATTTTTGTGACAAGAGAAGATGATGAACCTGTGAATTTTAATCACCCGGGGATCTTGCTTGATAATAAAGAAAGAGCCGTTGTACTTTTTAAAGCATTAAAAAAGATTCCTGAAAAGCAACGGATCGCTTTCACCCTTCAAAAAATAGAAGGATTAAGCAACCAGGAAATTGCTGCTGTGATGAACACAACTTTATTTGCAATTGAATCATTGCAATCAAGAGCAAAAACAAATTTGAAAAGCATTTTGATGAAATATTACCAGCAAAATTTATAAACGATGCGGGAACATAACATTGAAAAAATAACTGAAGAAACACTTCAGGGTTTTGAGGGGGTAAAAAGAGCTGAGCCCAAACCTTTTTTATTGACAAGGATAATGGCTTCCATCAATAAGCAGTCTTCAGAAAAAAACAAGTGGATAAAGGCAGGTGCATTTATCAGCAGGCCTTCCGTTGCTATTGCAGGAATTGCATTTATATTTTTTATAAATATGAGCATTATCTTTTTAAACAGGAACAATGAAAAAAACCAGGTAGTACAAAACAGCACAACTATCGTTGATGAGTTTGCTGTGAGTGCTGCCAATATTTATGATATCGAAAACCAGGAAGCACAATGACCGAACAACCAAAAAGTAAAGTATTGATCATCATCATTGGTAGTTTATTAATTGCCAATATTGTTATGCTGGCTTTTTTATTGATGAACAATAAACAAAAAGAAGCGAGGAAAGAAAGGGTTGATAAAAGAGCATATGTGATGGATTACCTGAAGAACGAAGTAGGTTTTAATGAAACGCAACTGGCCCGCTACGATTCTCTTAGCAAGCATCAACGCGAGCAGGTAAAATCAACTTTTAAATCAATTTCAGAAAACAGGAAAACTATCCTGCTGGAGCTGGCGGCTGCGGATTTTAGTGATTCGGCCATCAACAACGCCGCAAACAGTATTCATGGCCGGCAGAAAACCCTTGAACTGAATATGTTGATGCATTTAAAAGAGATCCGGGATATTTGCACGGAAGCTCAGCGTTCCCGCTTTGACACAGGCTTTTATAAAATATTTGGAAGACGGGGGGAAATGCATAAATAGGGTTCAGGTTAAAGGGTTGAACAGTTAAAAAGTATCCGAATTTGAGATCAGGTTAAAAACAGCCGGTTTCACGCTAAACTTTTAAACCATTAAATCTTTAAACGAAATTTTCTTATATTTATAAACAATTTTAAAAAAAACGAAAATGAAAAAACAATTCTTATTATTTGTTGCTGCTACTTTCCTCAGTATATCATCATTGATGGCACAGGAAGGACGTGTTAGACAAACTCCTGAAGAAAGAACAAAAGCAACCATGGAAAAACTGGCTGCATTCAACCTGAAAGAAGAAACAAGAACACAGGTTGAAACCGTGTTCACTGATTTTCATAAAGCACAGCAAACAGCAAGACAGGAAATGCGTGCTGCCGGAAATAACGACAGAAACGCTATGATGGAAAAAAATAAGCAACTCGTAGGCGAAAGAGATGCGAAATTGAAACAACTTTTAACAGAAGAACAATATAACAAATGGATCAGTGAGATTGAGCCATCAACAAGGCCTCAAAGACCTGCAACAGCTCCGGCACAGGCTCCAAAAAATTAATACTATACACAATTTTTTAAGTGGCTCTTGTCTAATCACAAGAGCCGTTTTTATTTTTTTTAATTTGAGTGCATAATCAAATTGTTAGCAGACAGCAGCTTTCAGCCACTACCATTAAAGGGATGCGGTGAAAGCTGTAGGTTATTTGATGAATGGTGTACAACTTAAAATGATATTGCTGAACTTTAAAACAACAACTTAATTATTAAAACTACGCTTTATGAACAATGCAATCAGTTGGTTTGAAATAGCTTCAACAAACCTGGAAAGAGCACAAAAATTTTATGAAACAATTTTTGGTATCGGGCTCATATCAATGGATCTTCCGAATATTAAAATGCGCATGTTTCCCATTGATGATATGGCTACAGGAGTTGGCGGTGCGCTTGTAGATAGCGGTGGTTTCCATAAGCCCTCTGCAACCGACGGTCCTTTGATTTATCTTAATGCAAATCCCGATGTGCAGCTCGTATTGAATAAAGTGGAAGCTGCGGGAGGAAAAATAATTGTACCAAAAACAGAGATCTCTCCTGAATACGGATTCATGGCAGTACTGCTCGATACAGAGGGTAACAGGATCGGATTACATTCAGTTCCCCAATAAATTAATATGAAAAGATCTATCCTGCTTTTTTCAACCTGTTTATTTTTTATAGGTGCTGTTGCGCAAACAGATAGCATGAAATGTGCGCAGGAAATAAATCAGCAGGTATGGAAACCTTTTACCGAACACTTAACTTCAGGAAATAAAGAAGCATTTAAAAAACTTCACAGCAAACGAATTACCCGTGTACAAATAGACCGGGGTATTGTACAGGATTATGAAAAATATTTTCCACCGGAAAAGGAAAATAACAACGGTTCAAAAAAACGTAACTGGGTATTTGAATTACGGTTCGATAAAAGAATTTGCAATGCTGCTAAAGCATGGGAAACGGGTTATTATAAAGGAACGATCATGGAAGAAGGTAAGGACAAGCGTTATTATTATGGCAGATTCTTCGTGGTTTTGGAAAAAGAAGATGGCATATGGAAAATTATTGTAGACGCAGATACCGGCAAAAATGCCACAGAAGAAAATTTTAATGCAGCAAGTTCTATGGAATAAAGATATTGCCAGGCATACAATCAAAACTTATGAGTAGTTATGACTGAAGCCACGAGAAAAGATGAAAAAATTACAAGGGTCATAAATTCATAAATATTATTTTTATGCAAAAAATTATTTTATAAGGCGCATAGAAAAATACACCGGGCGCAATTGATTCCTACGCTTTGCGTCTCTGCAACTTTGCGTGAAACAAAAAACATTAAAACAGATCATATGCAATCAAAAGCAGCAACCGTTGACGCCTATATAAAAGAACTTCCCGAAGAAAGAAAGGAAGCAATGAATAAATTAAGAAAAGAAGTATTGAAAAATCTGCCAAAAGGTTTTAAAGAAGAAATGAATTATGGAATGATTGGTTATGTTGTTCCTCATTCCATATACCCGAACGGTTATCATTGCAATCCAAAAGATCCTCTTCCCTTCATGTGTATTGCTTCACAAAAGAATTTTATTGCAGTATATCATATGGGAGTATACAGTGATCCAAAACTACTTAACTGGTTCACAAAAGAATATTCACAACAGGTACCCGGGAAATTAGATATGGGAAAAAGCTGTATCAGGTTTAAAAAAATTGACAGCATCCCTAATAAACTAATTGGTGAACTTGCTTCAAAAATGGCCGTAGCTGACTGGATTGCTGTTTATGAAAAAAATCTTAAGAAGTAGAATTTGTTTAGCGTGTTGAGTTATGAGTTCAGAGTTGTTATCAAAGTTTAGAATATCGAATTAAATAAACCAACTCACAACTTTAAACTCCTGACTCTAAACTCTTCAACACATTTTCAATTCTTTCTTTAAGTATTTCATATTCGGTATAGCCCTTTGCAACCATATGAAATTTTAATTCCCCTGTCTGAACAAATACAACGGGAAAGGCATTTACCTGGAGTTGTTCCATCAATGAAAACTCATAATAAGCCATTTCTTTGTACTCATTACTTTTAAGTTTTTCATAAAAGATCTCAGGCTGTATGCTGTATTTCTCCAGCAAATGCCGGTATGCTTCATCATCTGTAAGATCACGTCCTTCATAATGAAGTGCGAATTGCAGGTCAGCTGCAAATTCAATGGATCTCCCCGGATAAAATTCTTTAAAAATACACATGGCAATTGCTGGCTTCTCAGAATTAGGATACCAATCACTTTCTTCAGGATTTAGAATATGCCAGAGATAATCTTTACCAAACTCAACTCCTGTCAACTCTTCCACTCTTTTATATGCTTTGGAAATATAGTTTGCAGAAACGCGGATATGAACTGGTTTTTCAGGTAAGATCATACCACCGCTCAAAACCTCTGTATCCATTGTATCACGAAATGTTTCAGCAATTTTTTTGATCACAGGACTGAATCCATAGCACCATCCGCAATATGCATCATAGCAATAAACTATAGCAGGTTTTTCCATACTGCAAACATCCTACTTTTGAATTAATTAAATGTGGCTAAAGCCAGTAGCTATCTAACATTTTCCGTTGGCTTTAGCCGACGGAAATGATAAAACATGTTCTCCGGGTTTAGCTCACAGCCATTCATTAACCGGCGATAACCGTTTGCTTTTTATAAAAGGATCGGCCAAAAATATCCCTGCATCTTTGTTTACGAAACATTGGAGCTATGTATTTAGGATTTCAGTTACTGATATTGGAGGATGACAGTAGCCAGGAGCAATATATAGTTCAGTAAATGTTTCATAAGCATGAATTCTGAAAAATGAGTTTGAAAGAAACGGCAGTATTTGCCGTTTTTTTATGCCCGCACTTTTGCCGTTCGTTGGTTGAAACCCGCCTTTCGTTGATTCATTTACCGGTCATTGTTTGTAATGTTAATCTTTATATCTTAACTGCTTATACCTAAACCCGAAGTATGCGGAGGATACTCGTCATATTATTAATTTTCTGTACGCCAATGGCTTCGCAGGCGCAATTCATTTTTCAAAACCTGCGCTGGCAGGATGGTTTGAGCGCTAAAGAAGTAAGATGCCTCTATAAGGATAACGACGGGTATTTATGGATCGGCACCAGTAATGGCCTGAATCGTTTTGACGGAGCGGTAATCAGGCAATTTAAAAACACCAAGTTTCTCAATAGCCTTTATATTAACGCTGTTCACCCATTGAATAACGACAGTTTGCTGATAGGCTGCAGGCTTGGTGTACGTGTATTTAATAAAATGACCGGGGAATTTACGATCGACAAAAGGTTTGACGCTTTGAACAATGAGATCATATCATGCATCAAGCCCGATGAGGATGGCAGGTTATGGATAGCTACATCGAGCCAGGTATTTGTTTTTGCAAAAGGAAAACTGTATACCGCTGCCGCGTATATGCCCAAAGCAATTAAAATGGAGCGACAGGGATATTCTATCGCCGCTTTTGCATGGGATAAAGTACGCAAAGGTTTTTGGGTGGGTGGCGATGTCACTTATTTTATTGACTGCAAAAAAAATCTCGTTTATAATAAAAGCAATGCCCCGTTTCGTTGTGCATTTCTTGACAGCAGTTCCAGTTATTCTGTAGCCGTTGATAGTAAGAACAATCTTTGGTTTGGTTGTAATGGCAATCCTTCGTTGAACTTTTGGGATTGTACCACCAATAAGGTAGATGCATATTACCAGTTAGATGGTATCAGGTGGAACAACAATGGCCCGAACAGGATATTCATTGATCATAAAGACAGGATCTGGATATCTACCTGGCTATTCGCTGCATTTTTAAAAGAGCCGGGAAAGCCTATTAAAAAAATTCCTTACAGTCAATCACAGACTTATTCTATTGGTTATGGACATTTCAGGGATGCTATTGAAGATGCTGAAGGAAATGTATGGCTGGGTACTATTAATGGAGTAAGTAAAAGCCAGCCACAGGATCCTTTTAAAGCAATTTACCAGCTACCAAGTTTTAATTTTTACCTGGAAACAGGTTTTGCGCATGCGAACTTTGTTGGTGTTGACAGCAATATGATAATGGCCTGTAAAGAAGAAGGAATCATTGCTTATAATACCAGCGAGAGAACATATAAAAGATATGTTGTATCGCAAACTGAATTTGAACGCAACAGGTTTGTAATGGCTGCCAAAGCAGGATCTACCTGGTGGTTTGCTGGTGAGGATGGTGTTTATTACCTCGAAGAAGGCGCTACTGCCCTTAAACAATTTGTCCAGATAAAAGCTGAACCCGGAAATGCTTCCAATATGATCTTCACAGATAAAAAAGGAAACATCTGGTTCCAGATCGTGCATGATGCATTGTACAGGTATAATCCCGTTACCAAAAAAACAGATCGGTTTGATGGCAAAGACAGTAATCATGGATCATTTGAATTTGCCCCATGTAATGGCTTCGTGGTTTCTAAAAACAATGATATCACTTTTGGAATGTATGGAACGGGATTATTAAAATTCAATGCTGAAACTGAAAAGTTCACCCCGATAGAAGCATGTGGAAAATCCCGGATCGTAATTAATGAAATGAGAGCCGATAACAAAGGCAATATCTGGGCTGCGGTAAATAGCAGGGGAATAATAAAAATGGATGCACTGGGGAATTGTATTGACAGTATCAATTCAAGCAATGGACTTGTATCAGATAATATAGCAAGCCTTGATATTGATGGACGTGGATTTGTGTGGGCTTCCTGCAGGGAAGGGCTGATGTTTTTTAACCCGGATACAAAAGACCTGACGAAAGTGGAAATTGATCTTGGACAGACATTACAGGATTACTGGAACGATATCAATATATACAATGGCAAAGTATATGCGATCATGCTGGACCACGTGGTGGTAATTGATCCTTTTCTTTTTGAGGCCGTACATGTAAAAACTCCTCCTCATATTACTTCTGTTAGAGTATTTGAAAAGGAAGTGAATTCAAATAACACTATACTAAATCTATCTTCTAATGAGGATTTTATAACCTTCCAGTTTGCGTCTCTTAATCACCGTGAGATACCTTCATTGCAATACAGTTACCAGCTGGAAAACGTTGATAAGAACTGGGTAGATTTTGGGCGCAACCTTACCGTATCATACAACAATCTCCTGCCGGGAAACTATGTTTTCAAAGTAAGAAGCACTGATGAGCATGGAAAATGGATGGAGAAGATCACCAGTCTGAAAATACATGTCGATCTTCACTGGTGGCAAACCTGGTGGTTTTTATTACTTTGTATTTTAGCCGGCATTGGTTTGCTCATGCTTGTATATAAAAACGCCTTGCGCCGCAGGCAGGAAAAAAACATCGAAAGAACAATCGACTACTTTGCAAATTCCGTATACGGGGAAAACTCTGTAAATGAGATTTGCTGGGACATAGCCCGTAACTGTATCTCGCAATTGCAATTCGAAGATTGCGTTGTTTACCTGCTTGATGAAGAGAAAAATGTGCTCGTACAAAAAGCTGCTTATGGTCCTAAAAATCCAAAGGGACACGAGATCATTGATCCAATTGAGATACCGATGGGTCATGGTATTGTTGGCAATGTATGGGCCAGTGGTAAATCGGAGATCATTGGCGACACTTCAAAGGACAAAAGGTATATTATAGATGATACGAAACGCAATTCAGAAATATCTGTTCCCATATTCCATGACGGAAAAGTGATTGGCGTTATCGATTCTGAGCATACACAAAAGCATTTCTTTACGGATAGTCATTTAAAAGCACTTACCACCATTGCATCCATCAGTGCAAATAAAATTGCGGAAGCCAATGCAGAATCGATGGCCAAACAAAATGAAATAAAATTGCTGGAGATCAACAAAATGCTGGCAGAGAGCCAACTCATGGCATTGCGTGCACAAATGAATCCACACTTTGTATTCAATTGTTTAAACAGTATCCAGGAATGTATTGTTACCCAGAAATACGGCGAAGCAAGTAAGTACCTGAATAAATTCTCTAAACTATTCAGGAGTGTATTGAATAACTCCGGAAAAAAATTAGTGGCCATAGATGAGGAAAAAGAAGTGTTGGAATTGTATCTTGAACTGGAACAAATGCGGTTTGAGCAGTCTTTTTCGTATGAAATGATTGTTGATGAAGAACTGGAGATGGACGAGATCCTATTGCCATCCATGTTGTTACAACCTTATGTTGAAAATGCATTGTGGCATGGGTTGATGCACAAAGACGGTGAAAGGAAACTGAAAATCGAATTCAAAAGAGTGAATGAAGAATTGTTCAGGTGTACGATTGAAGACAATGGCATCGGCAGAAAAAAGTCTTTTGAATTAAAGGAGCAACAAAGCAAGGCAAAAAGACATGAATCAAAAGGACTCAAGATATCCAAAGACAGGTTAACATTGTTGGAAAGGCAGGGCTATCATGCAAGTATCAATATCATTGATAAATACGATGAATCAGGAAAAGCCCTTGGAACTTCAGTAGTAATAGAACTATCAACATTTTTAAAAAATCTTTAAATTTTCTTTTATGATTAAAGTATTGATCATCGACGACGAACAAAAAGCAAGAAATATTCTTGATCATTATATCAGGAACTTTATTCCTGATATTACCGAAGTAAGGCAGGCTGATTCTGTGGATAATGCACTTAGCATATTAAAAGATTACCAGCCCGGTATTGTTTTTCTTGATGTAGAGATGCCCCATAAAAATGGTTTTGATTTTTTAACTGCATTAAAAGAGCCGGAGTTTGATGTGATCTTCACTACAGCATATAACCAGTATGCTATACAGGCCATTCGCTTCAGTGCTTTGGATTATTTATTAAAACCGGTTGATCCCGATGAATTAAAAGCCGCCGTATCAAGGCATGCTGAAAAGAAAGAATCCGCCCTGGAAAAAAAGCAGTTGTTTGATAACCTGGTTCAGAATATTGATAAAAAAGAGATCAAGGATTTTCGCATTGCTGTTCCTTCCAATGAAGGTGTTTACTTTTTTACGATTGACGAGATCCTGCGACTGGAAGCGGACAGGAGCTATACACATATTCACCTGGTTGGTAAAAGACCATTTATTGCCAGTAAAACATTGAAGCACTTTGAAGAAATGCTGGACGAGTTCCAGTTCATCCGGACACATAAATCTCATCTTGTAAACCCACGTCATATCACCCGGGTTAGTAATGACAATGAATTTGTTTTACTCACCGATGGATCCAAGGTAGAAGTATCGCGGAGGAAAAAAGATGACGTGCTACAGCAATTGAAATTGCGTTAAACGGCAAATACTTAGTTCAAATGTCTGAATTGCGGATGTCTGATTACTTGCTCTACATCATATATCAAAAAATCAGACATCATACATCAATTTGTCCCCTTCGTAGATTTTATCCCGCCGTTCATTAATCGGATAATAAGCTTGCCGTGTTTTCTGGCTTTCTTTGGCCCATGATATTGTTTATTTCATTTATTGTGGTCGCGGCTTCCTTGTTGTTGTTTTTACTATGGAATAAAAACAAGCCGGGGGTTTTTGCAAAAAATCGTATTGAAGCAGATGCAATCATTCTAAATATTCATCTCACAGGGCTTTGTGTAAAAGAAGAGATCCAGGCCATTATACAGGTACAGGTACACCCCGAAAGAGGGAAAAGTTTTGTCGGAGAAACCAGGCAAATGCTCACGATCGCTGAATACATGCAGGTACAACCGGGAACCAGGGCAAAGGTAAAATATGCAGCTCCAAACCGAAAGGAGATAGTGCTTTTAAAGGATAGTTTTTATAAGGAAAGCAAGCTGGGGGCGGCAATCGGGAACCGGCAATCGGCAATGGTTAATAAGTGAATGGTGAATGAGTGAATAGTGAAAATGCATAACCCTGTAAATGATTTGAAAGTATTTAAGAGGTGTGGGCTGACAACTGATATCTGATTGCAAGCAGCCGACCGCCGATCATTAACTCTCCACGACCGTTTGCTAATTGGAATACATCCATAAATCTTTATCGCCCTTACTTTGTGTCATCATTGGTTAACGATTTAAACGGGGTTAAGAAAAGGGTTAGAAGATATAAGCAAAGAACAAACAGATCTTTCAAAAGAATTAAAAGAAAAGCTGGCTGCTGAATGTAGTTGCTGCCAGGAAAAAATATTTCAAAGAAGAAACTGGTTATAAGTAATTTTTTAAGCAGGACTTATTTATAATTTCTTAATGGGGGTTTATTTTTATCAAACGTTGGTTTAGGTTATGAAGGGTTGCCATTCCTGGTGACCCTTTCTTTTTTTAGATGCCGGATAAAACTTCTCAACTAAATAAAACACTTTAATCTTATTGATTCCCGATTGGCGTTTGCCGATTGCCGCATATCGTATCGTTACAAACACATTACATCCCGACAAGCCTTCACTATTCACTATTCACCATTTACTATTCCGCCGTTCACACACCAATACATACCGATTGCTGGATATACTTGTTAACTGCCGCAAATGCATTGTTTATTTGTATACCAAACAAAACAAAACTTACACAAAATGAAAAATGATGCAATTGATATGTTCAAGGGAATAGTTCTCCTGATTATTACTTCACTATTGGTGATGGCTTATACTACCATTGAAAAAACTGTTATAACTCCTGCATCGAAAACAGGGCAGGTTGGATTACCGGTTACGCCCGCAACCATCAGCCTGGTAGATAAATCAAAAGAAATAAAAGCTGAACCTAAAAAACTAAAAAGCACCGAATATCTGCTGGTGAAACATTATTGGCCAATCGACAACCTGAGGTTGAATGAAAAAAATTATTCTCACAGAAGATTTACTTTGTTGCTATTATAGAAGCCAGGAGGGAGTTGTGAATGCTGAGTTATGAGTGTGTTTCTAACGACAGAGAGTTCCTGATATTTTGAAACTCATTCATAACTCAAAACTCATAATTCAGAACTAAAAGATACGCTTACCAAAAAAACAAAACCGGTATATTGAGTATACCGGTTTATTTATTTCAAGAATTTCTTTTTTACATTTTCCTTGTAAATTTAATTTCCATTGTTTTAAATTCTTTTCCATCAGGTCCAGGCATAAACATTTCCATCATCTGGGTGTTGTCGTCAACCATTTTAAATGTTTCTCTTACCGCCATCGATTTTGATGTCATTGGATCTGTACATGTTCCCTTGAAATTCATCATCATGCCTTTAGCATCCCATGTTCCTTCCATATACATGATACCGCTTCCCATATTATCTATCCAGCTTGAAACAAACATTTTCTTTGCATTGTCATAACCCACAATGCTCATGCCTTCAAACGGCATTCCCATCATTTCTCCCTTATTGGTAGATTGCTGGTAAAGTCCATTATAGATCATTTTATTTTCTGCAACGCATTTACTTTTTGTGGGTGCTGCACCGGGCGTCATCCACATGGTAACTTCTCCATTCCAGGTGCCATTGGATTTAGCCAGCATCTTATGCATTTCACCTGGCGTCATAAAATTTTGCCATGCTTTCATGGACGCATCATCATTCTGGGCATTACAGCAGATCGCTGCAATCAAGATACAAGTTGTAACTATTGTCTTTTTCATATATATAATTTTAGCCGAAAGTATGGATTCTGTGTTAACTGAACAATATTTTTTTGGGGGATGGAGGGCCTGATACTGGTTACCGGATGCTTGATACTGGATGCTGGACAGAGGTCAACAGTATTCAAATCCAGTACGAATATCTAGTAACTGGTATCCAGCATCTTGCATCCCGGATTTTATTAATGCGCTTCCAGCCAGTTTATCTCCGGACCCGATCTCTGCATCTGTGGGTACATCATTAGGCAGGGCCAGTGCAGTTTGCATGCATTCAATGATCACCGGTTTTATTTTTTCCACTTCATCCTTGTGCGCATCAAATACCAATCTCATCATGCACCTGCAACAACATTTTTGATTTGAATTTTTGTTTTTTAAACTCCTCATGAATTTTTATCATCGCCAGCTTTATCATATCTGCAGCAGTTCCCTGTATCGGCGAGTTGATGGCATTTCGTTCTGCAAAACCACGAACCGTAAAATTGGCCGAATTAATATCTTTCAGCCAGCGCTTGCGGCCCATCAATGTTTGCACATAGCCAGTTTCTTTTGCAAAGTTGATGGTATCATCCATATACTTCTGGATATTGGGAAATTGCTTTTTATAATTATCAATGATCTCTTTTGCTTCTGACCTGGGTATGCCTAAATTTTCTGCAAGACCAAATGCACCCTGTCCATAAATGATTCCAAAATTTACACTCTTGGCTTTGTAACGCATTTCTTTGGTTACCGCAGATTCTTCTACATTAAAAACTTTTGCTGCAGTTGCGGTATGAATGTCTTTGCCTGTTTTAAATGCTTCACACATATTTTCATCACCGCTGATTGCAGCAACAATGCGCAATTCTATCTGTGAATAATCTGCCGACACCAATACATGATCTTCATCTCTTGGAATAAATGCTTTCCTGATCTCCCTGCCTCTTTCGGTACGGATGGGAATATTCTGAAGATTGGGATTATTGCTGCTTAGCCTTCCTGTTACCGCTACTGCCTGCGCATAGTTGGTATGCACCCTTCCTGTTTTTGGATTGATCATCCGGGCAATGCATCTACATAAGTATTTTTAAGCTTGGTGTATTCCCGGAAACTAAGATATCATCTACAATCTTATTTTGTGCAGCCAGTTTTAGCAATACATCTTCACCGGTTGCATATTGTCCTGTTTTGTTTTTTTTGCTTTGGGATCTAGCTGTAATTTTTCAAACAATACTTCACCCAATTGTTTTGGGGATGCAAGTTAAAGCGCACACCAGCCTGTTCATACACACTTTCTTCTGCTTTCTTTGCTTCTTTTTCAAGTTCGTTTGAATATTCTTTCAAAAAGTTCTCATCAATCCGGATACCTTCAAATTCCATATCAGTCAACACTTTCACCAATGGATTTTCTACTTCATAAAAAACTTTTTCTACTTCTTTTGGTTTTAATTGAGGAAGAAAAATATGTTTGAATTGCAATGTGATGTCTGCATCTTCGGCTGCATATTCTTTTATCTTCTCAATCTCCACATCTCTCATATTTCCCTGTGTCTTTCCTTTCTTTCCGATCAGTTCTTCAATATGAACCGGTTCATATCCCAGGTATTGTGCACTCAGTACATCCATACTTCTTTTTCCATCAGGCTCTATTACATAATGTGCCAGCATGGTATCGAAGATTTTTCCTTTCAATTCAAACCATACCATTTCAGCATCAGCATATCATATTTCAGATTTTGGCCAATCCATGTTTTCGTTGTGTCATCGAATAATGATTTGAACTTATCCAGGATCTTCATCGTAATCATCCCTGTCTGCGGGGCAGGGAACATAATATGCTTCCCCTGCTTTTAAAGAAAAGCTTATTCCTACCAGTTCAGCATCGTTGGCATCAATACTGGTTGTTTCTGTATCAAAACATATTTCCTTTTGTTCGATAATAACTTTACAAGGTCATCTATTGTTTTATCATTATCTGCCAGTATATAATTGTGCGGAGTATTATCTGATATTTTTATCAGCAGCTCCGTAAGTAGGAGCTTCTGTTTGTTCTGCAGTTTCATTAGCGCTTTGTTTTGTCTCAACAACATTTCCAAACAGGTCCATTTGAGCCGGTTTATCTGTTGTGAGCTGGATCGGTGAAATAGCTATCTCTTCTCCCAATATTCTTTTTGCCATTGTTTTAAATTCCAGTTCAGTAAAAATTTCTTTCAGTGCTTCTTTATTCCATTCCTTCATGCAGAAATTCTCTTCATGAAATTCAACAGGTACATCTGTAATGATCGTTGCCAGTTTTTTACTCATGATGGCATCCTCTTTCCCGTTTCTTATCTTTTCTCCCAAAGCACCTTTTATATTATCTGCATTTGCAAGAATATTTTCAAGTGTATCATATTCTTTCAAAAGTTTTGCCGCAGTTTTTTCGCCAACTCCTGCAATACCAGGAATATTATCTACTGCATCGCCCATCAAACCCAAAATATCAATCACCTGTCCCACATTTTCAATATCCCATTTTTCACAAACTTCTTCTGGTCCCATGATCTCAACAGTTCCTCCCTGGTATCCCGGTTTATAAATCTTTATTTTTTCAGAAACCAGTTGTCCATAATCTTTATCGGGAGTAACCATGTAAACTTCATAGCCTTCTTTCTCTGCTTTTTTTGCCAATGCACCAATCACATCATCCGCTTCGTATCCATCCAGCTCAACACATGGAATATTAAATCCTTCAATGATTTTTTTAATATCCGGGATAGCCGATAATAATATCTTCCGGGGTTTCCTGCCTGTTGGCTTTATAATCTGCAAAATCTGTATGGCGTTCTGTTGGTGCATGCGTATCAAAACAAACAGCCATATGCGTGGGCTTTTGGTTATTGATAAGTTCAATAAGCGTATTGGTAAAACCAAATTGCGCATTGGTGTTTCGCCCTTTGCTGGTTATACGGGGACTGCGGATGAGTGCATAATAGGCACGGAAAATAAGCGCCATTGCATCGAGGAGAAATAGTTTCTTTTGCATGTCGTAAATGTAAAACAAAAGGGAGAACCGGCAAAGGTGAATGGTGAATAGTCAATGGTGAAATTATGTGGCCTATGCAGAATTTCAGGCTTTATAAAGTTTGAAGAAGATATGTAGACCTCAACCTTTCACCATTGACTATTCACCATTCACTTAACGAATTAAATAAAAAACAGCCGCCCAATTAAGAACGGCTGCTAAAAATATCATTACGAGTTAAAATTTTTGCTCTAAATACACCGGCAACATTGCCCGCCACGTTGGCCAGTCATGTTTCCATTCTGTTCCCCACACATCTAATTCATGATTGATCCCTTTGTTTGCAAGTATGCCGGAAAAAGTCCTGGATGCCTGCGGATCTTCATAATCGCCACTACCGGTTAAAATATGAATATGATTGCTTCTGCGGATATTATCCAGGTAAAAATCGTCTGAAAGATTGGGAACATAATGAGCAGGCGAATTAAAATATACCTGGTCATCATAATATCCTTTTGTATATTCTGAAAGATTGTATACACCACTCATCGCAATAACACCATTGATGAGGTCAGGACGTTTAAGAAAAAGGTTCATGCTGTGCAATGCGCCAAAAGATGCACCACATGTTATGATAGGTGTATCTGCAGAAGTGTTTGTGCGGATGAATGGAACCACTTCATTAAAAACATATTCATTGAATTGGTTTTGGCGAATGGCCTTATGTTCTCCTGCCATCTCATTATTGAGCCAGCTTTCATTATTAATACTGTTGATCGAAAATATTCTAACTTTTCCTGAATTGATAAAAGGAGCAAGTGTGTCCATTAATTGAAAACGCTCATATTCCAGGTAATCCGCAGCTGCGGTTGGCACAAGTAATAATGCGAATCCATAATCACCATAAGCTACAATTGGCATGTCTTTTTGAAGTGCCGGACTAAACCAGCTGAATAATTCTCTTTTCATAACAGAATAATATTAGTGAGTTTGTAAATATATAGACAAAATGAATTCCCCGGCAGAAGGTTAAAAATAAAATCATTTTTTATGCGTTTCCTGAAAAATAGCAGATAAAGCTTATTTTTACTACCTCTAAATATATATTAGTTATGTTTCGTTCGATCAAATCCGTCTTATTCTCTTTATTATTAGTGGTAGCATTTACGTCATGCGAAAAAGAAGAAAGTGAAGAACATGGAGATGGAAACAGCACCGGTGGCACTCAGTCCGGAACAGCAAGCTTTACCCTTGATGGCGCACCGCTTCCCTGTGCAACACCGCTTATCAGTGGTGATTATATTGTAGGACAGGTGCTTGATCCAAGCAATACTGTAACGCTCGGCGTAAATGTGTCAGTTGTTGGAACCTATATAATATCAACCGGCCTTATTAACGGGATGCAATTTTCAGGCAACGGAACATTTGCAACTACAGGACCTCAAACGATCACTTTATTTGGAGCAGGTGCTCCTACTACGGCTATGACATCCAGTTTTGAGCCCGGTATTCATGGATGTACATTTTTTATTACTGCAATTACCGGCTCGGTTACACCTGTAGGAGGATTAAAGTATAGTGCAGATATTGACGGAACTCCTTTTGCAGTGGATATGGACAGCAATCCAGCATATCATTGCGTATCTACTGTAGCTACAGTTGCTGACGATGCGACATTGTATAGTGCAATTACACCAATCGTAACTCCAAGGCCCGCAGGAACAACCGAATTAAAAATTGAAAGAAGAATTCTGCATACCTATGCATCTGTAAGCAATATCACTTTCAGGACCTTTCTTAATACTGCCACAACATATACTACCGCGCCAAGTGATGGTGTAGCTATTAGCTGGGGAGATGAGACCGGGGTTACATGGTCAACATCCAATGCTCCCGCAACGCAAACCGGAAGCGTTTTTACAATTGTAAGTGTTGCTGATGAACCTGGACAAACAGATTATACTGTCAGGGTTACAGCTACTTTTAATTGTACTTTGTATGATGCAACGGGTAATGCGAAAGTGCTCACCAACGGGCAATATGTAGGGCTGTTTTCAAAATTATAATATAGCAGTTCGCACTGCACTATTCAAGTTCGGAAGATCTCAATACACGGAGGTTGTCCGAAGCAATAAAATCGTGCAGGTAACTGATAGAGCTGCGGTTTTTCAGAATGGATTTATATCCTAGTATCGTATTGCTCATCATTTGTTTCAGGTAACTGGAAGGCATCAGTTTTACTTTTGAAAACGTGTGTTCCACCAGGTCCTGGAATATTTTCTCCTGGTTAATGATCATGTTATTTAAAGTATCAAGCTGGTTTTTATTTTCTCCTGATACCAGCAACCGGGCATATTCATTGTCAAACTGCTGCAGCATATCCAGCCGGTCGTTTAAAAGCACGATATCCGCAGGCCTTACCGTATTTGCCGCAATTGCGGGATTATATAATTCTGCCGCATCGTGTATGGCTTTCCGGTTGTCATTGTTCAAAAGAGATGATAAAAAAAATGCGGTCATTATGGAAGTGCTCAGGAATACAAATGAAAAAGCAATGATCTTTTTTCTTCTGCTTAAATTGTAGATTGAGTTCATATCGGCAGTTTTTAAACTTAATGTTGTTTGGGTTCCACCCGTTCAGCAATTATCATATATCCCTTCCTGATTTTATTTTTAGTAATAGTTGCTGCAGGATCCAATATCTTTTCTCCTATTGATGTTTTCAGTATAAATCTCCAGGCAAAAGCTTCCTGGTCCTGGTCAAACAGCTCGATGTTTACCAGTTGATAATATTGATCAGAAACAAAACGGTGAAACAATTCTCCCAGCAGTAAATACTTCGGAGCCGTGACCCTGAAAATTTTTTCATCCCTGTCATAGGGCTTCAACCGGGTACATATTTTTAACTCCACTGCATTCAACAAAAGAGATGCTTTTCGTTCAGGAATAACTTCCGGTAACTGCCAGGGCGGGTATGTTGCAACCTCATCAATCGCATTAAAAAAAAGCCATGTAAATCTTACTGCTGTGGGTAGAAAAAAACCAATGATAGCTGATAGGAGCCAGGACAATTCAAAAAAACCTGTAGTAAAAAAAAGCAATAAGTGAAATAAAAAGATAAGCACTGCAATTAATATGCTATATAAAATATCCCAGCTTACCTCAATTTGTTTTGATTCTTTAAACCATTTGGGAATCATAAAAGCATGCAGCAATCCTGTTAGAAAAAGAGACATACAATAAAATATTCTCGTCCCATCTTCAGTTACATCCCATTTTAATGCAGCGCTGCACAATGCACCAATGATCAGTGTTGTTATGATCATGAGCACCAGGTAGATCACTGCCTTTTTTGTTTTGCTTTCAATAATCAACTGCGATTGTATAGCAGTTAAATCAATTTTTCGAAATATGGTTGAGCTGAGCTCCATACTGTTTGATTTAGCAGTTAAGCATTCCTTTTTATCAGGTCAGTGAATTGCCAACACGTCTTTCTTTCCTGATGTTCTCAAACGTATAGCCATAGCCGTAGCCATAGCCATAATTATTATTTCCAATTCCCCGGGATGATACGCTGTTGAAAACAATACCCACATTATTTAACTTATGCATTTTATTATCTTCATCCATACGCTCCAGGAATATTTTTGGTGTGTATTTATGACGGATAACATACAAGGTAGCATCGCATAATTTTGTAAGTATATAAGCATCGGTAACAGGTATTACAGGTGCCGTATCGATTACGATATAATCGAACTGCTGGTCCAGTTGCTTTAACATCAGCTCCGTTCTTCCGCTCATTAACAGCTCGGTGGGATTATGGGGAAGATGTCCCGTTGAGGCAATGTATAAATTTGGGTCAAGATCCGTTCTATGAATAATTTCTTCAAGACTGCATTCATCCAGCAAAAAATCTGTTATGCCTTTGCGGTGGTCGATGTTAAGTTTGTTATTGAGTGACGGATTATTAAGATCGAAATCCAGCAATGCCACTTTCCTTCCCGAAAGCGCCAGCGTTAAAGCAAGATTAGATGCTATAAAACTTTTTCCTTCCCCCGATATTGCAGAGGTAACAAGTATTCTTTTGGGATCACTGTTCAGGTCCTGGTAATTCAATGTAATCCTGAGTCGCCGGAATTGCTCGGAAATAAAAGTTTTCCTGTCATCTCCTGTTACAATAGGATCATGAGAAAGTCCGGTACTGATCTCTCCAATAACAGGGAAACCTGTTGCATGTTCTATCTGGTCCCTGAACATGACCTTATTGCCCAATGATTCTCTTGCACGAACTACTCCCATTCCAATAAATAAAGAAAAGGCCATAGCGCCGGAACATATCAACAGCATATTCGGGCTCACTGGTTTTTCAGTTGCATCGGTACTGATCAACCTGCTTTCAGGAATGGCTGATTGTTGCGACAATACGGTTTCTTCTTTCTTTTGTAACAGGAAGCTATAAACGCTGCTCTTAATGTTTTGTTCCCGGTCCAGGTCTACCAGTTCTCTTTCTGTTTTTGGTAAATTATTTAACAAAGAAGAGTAAGTATTATTTGTTACAGCGAGATTTCTCCTGCTTGCCTGGAGATTTTTACGCTGGTTATTGATCAGTTCCTTAATGCCCGGCTTTATTTGTTCAACACGGGTTTTAAGCGGGAGTACGATCGGGTTGTTTTCTCCCGCAGTTTTTTTCAATGTCTCATATTCCATTTCCGCAACCGATAATTTTTCAATCATCTTTGAAAGCTGGGGATCCGGTATGCCAATGGTAGAAGGAACAGTGCCAGGTGTTTCCCTGCTGGAAACATAATCGTCTACTTCATTCAATACAGCCAGGCCCATATTGATCTCTGCCATCTTCTGATCATTTGCACTTACATTCTCAAGAAAAAGCCTGCCTTGAGTACTTATATCAAAAGCACCTTTCTTTGATGTATATTGTTGTTTTCTTTGTTCAATATCATGCAGATCTTTTTCAATTACTGCAATGCGCTGATCAATAAAAGAAAGTGTATTGGATGCCAGCGAATTTTTATCTTTTTTCCCGGCATTCATGTAAGCTGATAAAAGTGCACTCACAAAATCTTCTGCACGCTGCGGATCTGCGTCTTTGTAAATCACCTCGATCATTGAAGAGAGCTTGGTAGTAGGCACAGCCTTCAACCTGTCTTTAATAGAACGTGCCAGTGAAGACGGTTTTTCCAAAGAAAAGCTAAATGCAGTTTCACCTTTTACCGGGCGATATGCAGGATTAGCTGTAAATCTTATTTTTCCAACAGCTGTTTCATGCCATTGACCCAAGTCATAAGTATGTTCATTAAAAATGACCAGCTTATTGCCATGGTCATAATTAAATTTTACTTTTTTGTCAACCGGTATCAATTCCGAATTAAAAACTTCAATGTTTACCGGTGCATTGTCATACATTAATTTATCAACGAGTTTATTCCTTTTATAAATGGAAGCATATAAATGCATTTGTTTTATTACTTCCATCACCAGCGGTTTGGAAGTGATCACATCGATCTCGTTGTCGACAATCTTTTTGGATTGTAATACATCGAGATCTTCTATAGCTTTTGAATTTTCTGCGCCCTTCTTTTTATCCTGTATCAAAATTCTTCCGGATGCTTCATACAATGGTGTTGTAAAAAGATAATATAACAGGCATAATAAAAGTGAAAACAGTAACAACGTTGAAAATAAAGGCCAGTAAGGCAAATATTTAAAGATGCCTTTCACCATGCGGTTTTCTTCTAAAACCTGCGGGTTTGTTTTAAGGGATTGCATAAAAAATCAATTAAACATTGAAAAATGACAGCCCTTACAATGGAATGTTTATTTGAAATGCATCCAAATTTCAGCAGCTGCGTTTGATCAGCTGGCCAGGTGTGCCGAACAGCACTGTTTTATTGCCGGGTGTGGCAGTTAATTTCGAGGAATATGAATCTAATAATTATAGGTGTACGAGAAAAAAAACTATTTGGTTTTATAAACTTATAGTTTTTTTAATTGTTATGCAAGTTTTTCGTGGGATGAAGGCAGTTAGTTATTTCTTCCTTGTGTAGATGGTGTCTCGTGTCTTAACAGCAATATCTTTGCCACGAAAGTAAAAATACTCAGAAAGTAAAAAAAGTAAAAATCAATTCTTCATTCCTGCCAGTTCTTTCTGGAGTTTAAACATCTCATCTCTTAACCGGGCGGCTTCCATAAAATCCAGGTCCCTTGCAGCTTTTTCCATTTCTTTTTTAATTTTCGCAATGCCTTTTTCCATCTGTGGAATGGTTTTATACACTTCCTGGTCTTCGGCGGCTACGGTAACCAGGTCTTCATCCGGGCCAACGGCATACGGATTGGAAGGATCATAACCTTTTACATCCAGCACCGACCCCTGTGCAAGCACCTGTTCCTTTGTTTTAATAATAGTGGTAGGTGTGATATTATTTTTAATATTATACGCTATTTGTTTTTCCCTCCGGCGGCTCGTCTCATCAATTGTTTTCTGCATACTTTCGGTCATCTTATCAGCATAAAAGATAACGAGGCCATCCACATTACGGGCAGCCCTGCCTGCAGTTTGGGTAAGACTTCTTTCATTGCGCAAAAACCCTTCTTTGTCTGCATCCATGATAGCAACAAGTGAAACTTCCGGTAAGTCCAATCCCTCCCTTAAAAGATTTACGCCCACAAGCACATCAATAATTCCAAGGCGTAATTCCCGTAAGATCTCCACACGTTCCAACGTGTCTACTTCACTATGAATGTATTTTGATTTTATATTAATGCGGCCGAGGTATTTATTCATTTCCTCTGCCATACGTTTTGTCAGGGTTGTTACAAGTACACGATCTCCTTTGGTTATACGCTTATCAATTTCTTCCAGCAGGTCGTCAATCTGGTTCAATGATGGCCTGATCTCTATCGGCGGATCAAGCAATCCTGTTGGTCTTACAACCTGTTCTACCACCACGCCCCCGGTTTTTTCTAATTCATATTCGCCCGGTGTAGCAGATACATAAACTGTTTGTTGTGTAAGTTTTTCAAACTCGTGAAAATTCTGTGGGCGGTTATCCATTGCTGATGGTAAGCGGAATCCATAATCTACCAGCACAAGTTTCCGGCTTCGGTCACCACCATACATACCGCTTACCTGGGGAATGGTCTGGTGGCTTTCATCAATGATGGTGAGAAAATCTTTTGGAAAATAATCCAACAGGCAGAAAGGTCTTTCGCCAGGTCTCCTTCGGTCAAAAAAACGCGAGTAATTTTCAATGCCATTACAATAACCAAGTTCACGTATCATTTCAAGATCATAATTCACTCTCTCACTTATTCTTTGTGCTTCGATGTATTTGCCGCTGCTTTTAAAATATTCAACCTGTGCCGCACATTCATCCTGTATTTCATTTATTACCTGCGCCAGCATATCCTTAGGTGCCAGGTAAAGGTTTGCAGGAAAAATAGCAGCATTCTCAACAGTAGTAATGCGTTTACCTGTACTCAACTCCAATGTCTCAATGCTTTCGATCTGGTCGCCGAAAAAACTTACGCGGTAACCGAAATCAACATAAGGAAGATTGATATCAATCGTATCTCCTTTTACACGAAAAGTTCCCCTGGTAAAATCACCCTGGCTCCGGTGATACAATGAATTCACAAGCGAATGTAAAAACCCCTGGCGTGAGATCACTTCATCTTTTTTTATGCGGATGATCCCGTTCTCATATTCTGTCGGGTTACCCATTCCGTAAATGCAACTCACGCTTGCAACCACAACGATATCCCTTCTTCCACTGAGTAACTGTGCCGTTGCCTGTAACCTGAGTTTATCCAATTCTTCGTTGATGCTAAGATCTTTTTCAATATAAGTATTGCTTACAGGCATGTAAGCTTCGGGTTGGTAATAATCATAGTAAGAAACAAAATAGCCCACTGCATTATCCGGAAAGAACTGCTTGAATTCACCATACAACTGAGCCACCAGTGTTTTGTTATGAGTGAGCACCAATGTAGGCCTTTGTACATTTTGTATTACGTTGGCCATGGTAAATGTTTTACCACTGCCGGTTACACCAAGTAAGGTCTGGTATTGCTCACCGTTATTGATTCCTTCAGTCAGTTGCCTGATTGCATCGGGCTGATCACCTGCAGGGGAATATGTTGAATTAAGTCTGAATCCCATAAAAAATTAAATGGAGGATAAAGTTACAGATTTTTTTACCGCAGAGAAAAGAGTAAAGGAGTTTGCGCAGAGAATCCCTGTGTAATCCCTGCTTCTCTTTACTCTGCGGTTATAATACAAAAAAGCCCTGCTAATATGCAAGGCTATTTATATAAATACTATCAATTATTATTTAGATGCAAGTTCTATCATCGTAGACAATTCATCAACCAGTCCATCCTCACTTCCACTATATCCAACTGCTTTAAAACGGATCTTTCCTTCTTTATCTATAATGAATTTTGTAGGAATACCGCTAACCTGGAAATCCTGTACCATTTTATTGTCATTGTCCATCAGCACATAAAAAGGGTATTTTTTCTTTTCCATGAATGCCTTTGCATTTTTTAATTTATCCTCTGCATTTTCCCAGGTGTCTACAAATAAAAATTTTACATCCGGGTTATCTTTGTATTTGCTGAGCGCTTTATTCATTCCCGGCATCGACGCAATGCAGGGACCGCACCAGGTAGCCCAAAAATCAACAACGACAATTTTACCTTTCATATCATCAAGACTTACCGATTTGCCTTCAAAATCTTTCAATGCAAACTTAGGAGATGCTTCATTTAAAATTTCTTTTTCAATCTCTGCTCTCCTGTTTGCTTTTGCTGTTTCTAAAAGACCGGTCATATATTTATCAAAGCCTTCATCGCTGTTATACTCCTTTGCATACAGATTTCCAAGCAGCTCTTTTGTTTTTGGAGAGGCGGCAGCATTTTCTACAAAGCCTTCAATTAATTTTTTTGCTTCCTTTGCAGGCAATACTTTTTCTGCAAGCAGGGCATATCTTTCATTATAATCCGCATCCTTTAATTTATTGATCGTAGCTGCATCTTTTGAGATCGGAAAAGCTGTTGCATAATCTCCCAGTTTATATAAAATGAAAGCATAAGTATCGCCATACATTGCGTAATTGTTTGACCGTTGCTGTTGCCATTGTTTGCCCGTCATGCTTTCGGGCCTGGGTCCTGCTGCAGCATTCATTTCGCTTTTTGCATGTGTTGTTGCATCAAAGGCCATTTTTTTCGCAATCTGCAGTTCTTCTCCTGATTCAGCCATATTCCAGGCAAGGTTGTTATTGTTGGCTGATAGTTTGTCTTTGTCCAGTTTGCTATTCCATTCATTGAACTGGTCATATTTTTTTTCTGCTGCATAACTGGTGGCGATAAGCGAAACGAGGAAATCGTTTTGTTGTTTATCAGCTTCGGTAACGGGGTACTTTTCTGAATAAACAAGGTAAGCAGACGCTTTTGCATCTGCTCCTTTAGCTGTCCTGATTGCATTTGCCGCTTCCTGCTTTTGCCATTCACCTTTAGGAAAAGCTGCTTTCATATCAGCTTTTAAACTATCAGCTTTTTCTTTTCTTTTATTCCCGGCATACCACCCTATGAGTGTATTGTACTCTTTTTCTGTCAGCTTTCCTTTTTTCTCAAATGCAGTTAATTCAGTTGCAACCAGCTGTGCTGTCTCTGGCTTTTTCTGCTTATTCAGGCTGTTGATATAACTCATAAAAAACCTGCTATCCGTTTTTTTAATGTCCGGATATTGACGCATTCCTTCCTTTAAATAAATTAACCCCTGTTCTGCATTTACAGGCAATCCAAAAAGAAATTGTCCATAACCGCTCTGTAAATCATTTGCTGTTGCATAAAAATCTTTCACAGGAATATTTTTATCTGTATAAACAGGAATAATGTATCCTTTACCTGCATTGATATCTTTTTCTTCTCCTGCAGAAAAAACAAAAGCAATGCAATTGATATTATCAGCAATTTCTACATCTGCTTTATATACGCCGTTTTTTTCACTCATGCCCGGTTCTGTTATTTTTACCCCGTCATTTTTGAATTGGTAGATCGCTACCTCTATTTTATCCTGTTTGGAAAGTTTGGACGCAGCCTTATTATATTCAAATGAAATAGTGCTGCCTTGCTTCGGATAGGCAGGATCCAGTTTGAGTGTTGTAAAACTCACCTGTGCATTTAATTGCATAATACCAGTAATGCATACCAGCATAAAGATTATCTTCTTCATAAAACAGATTTTAGGATTTCAAATATATCCAATATAATTAAGTGATGACATGCAAATTGATGGGAGGAAACAATTGAATATTAATACTATAATCATCTTGTCATCCGGCTAAAAAAGACTACCTTTGCGCCTCAAAAACAGCCATAGGCCTTTAGTCATTAGTCATTTATATATATACTTAGCTAAGAACTAACAGCTTACAGTAAAAAGCCAGGATTCAAATGAATATTCGTAACATCGCTATTATCGCCCACGTTGACCACGGTAAAACTACCCTTGTTGACAAGATCTTACACGCAACAAAAGTTTTCAGGGAAAACCAGGAAACGGGTGACCTTATCATGGATAGTAACGATCTCGAAAGAGAACGTGGCATCACCATTTTCAGCAAAAACGTTTCTGTTACCTACAAAGATGTTAAGATCAATGTGATTGATACACCTGGTCACTCTGATTTTGGTGGAGAAGTAGAACGTGTATTGAAAATGGCTGACGGCGTATTATTGTTGGTGGATGCATTTGAAGGTCCCATGCCGCAAACACGTTTTGTATTACAAAAAGCATTAGCGCTTGGATTACACCCGATCGTTGTTATCAATAAAGTAGATAAACCAAATTGTCGCCCGGATGAAGTGCACGATGCAGTATTTGAATTATTTTTTAACCTGGATGCTACAGAAGAACAATTGAATTTCCCTACAGTTTATGGAAGTAGTAAACAGGGATGGATGAATACGTCTTTAACTCCCACTGAAAATATTTTTCCCTTACTGGATGCGATCCTGGAATATGTTCCGGAACCAAAAGTAAATGAAGGTTTTACCCAAATGCAGATCACTTCACTGGATTATTCTTCTTTTCTTGGAAGGATCGCAGTGGGAAAGGTTGCACGTGGAAGTGTAAAAGAAAACCAGCAGATCGCATTGATGCAGGCAGATGGCACCATAAAGAAAATGAAGATAAAAGAAGTGTATGTATTTGAAGGAATGGGAAAGAAAAAAGTTACGGAAGTTTTTGCCGGAGATATTTGTGCTATCGTTGGTTTGGAAGATTTTAATATTGGTGATACCATTGCTGATGTCGAAAATCCTGAAGCATTACCGGTTATCAGTGTTGATGAACCAACAATGAGCATGTTGTTCGGTATCAACAACTCTCCTTTCTTTGGTAAAGAAGGAAAATTTGTTACAAGCCGTCACTTGCGTGACAGGCTGATGAAGGAAACAGAAAAAAACCTTGCGCTTCGTGTAGAGGACAGCGATAGTGCTGATAGCTTGTTGGTATACGGACGTGGTATCCTTCACTTAGGCATCTTAATTGAAACCATGCGCCGCGAAGGTTTTGAATTAACTGTTGGTCAGCCGCAGGTAATTGTAAAAAGCATTGATGGTGTAAAATGTGAACCATACGAAATACTTGTTGTAGATGTTCCTGCAGAATTCAGCGGAAAAGTGATCGACCTTGTAACGCAGAGAAAAGGTGAGATGATGGTAATGGAAAGCAAGGGCGATATGCAACATCTGGAATTTGAAATTCCATCAAGAGGATTGATCGGCCTGAGAAGCATGATGCTTACCAATACAGCAGGTGAAGCTGTAATGGCACATCGCTTTAGCGAATACAAACCATGGAAAGGAAATATCCCCGGAAGAAACAATGGTGTGTTACTTTCCAAAACAACAGAAAAAACAACTGCTTATTCCATTGATAAATTACAGGACAGGGGAAGATTTTTTGTTGACCCGGGAGATGAAGTATATGCAGGACAGATCATTGCAGAACACATTAAGCCAGGTGATCTTGTTGTAAATGCAACAGAAGCAAAAAAACTCACCAACCACCGTGCAAGCGGAAGTGATGATGCCAGTAAAGCAGCTCCGAAAATTTTAATGACACTGGAAGAATGCATGGAGTATATACAATCAGATGAGTGCATCGAAGTAACGCCGAAGAATGTTCGTCTTCGTAAAACAATTTTGAATGAGGAAGACAGGAAGAGAGCGAATAAATCGATGGCGGCGCAGGAAGCGTAGAAATTAGTTTAGAAGTTGAAGATTGTTGAATGTTAGTTGAAAATAGATTTCTTAAATAATTGAGATTAATCCCCTGAATAAGTTCAGGGGATTTTTTTGTCAATGGATCAGAGGTTTTTGTAGATTAGAATTTTAAAAACTGTTATCTTGAGTATACTATAATTGCATTCTATTAACTTACAAGACAATAAACCTTATTAAAAGATAGTGGCGTATAAGTATGATGTTTTTATCAGCTACAGGCATACTCCCCCTTTATGTAAAAATTGGGTAACCCAGTGTTTTTTTGAAACTTTCAGAGATCATTTAGAATCACTCGGCACAAATAGAAATAGTGTTTTTATCGATAAATCCATAGGAACAGGTGATCTATGGAATTACAAGCTAACAGATGCATTACTACATTCAAAAATTATGATTCCATTTTGGACTCCAAGTTATTTTGACGACGAATCATATAGTTTAAAAGAATTGGCAATAATGAACTACCGGCAAAGAACATTAGGTATTGGCAAAAATAAAGGTTTTATAATGCCAATTCTACTCGCTAAAGAAATTGATTTTTTTCCTAACTCAGAATTGCAATGCAAAAATTTTAGGGATTTTTATTACCTCCCTGAATCAGCAATAAAAAATGACAATCTTCAAATTGCTATTAAAGAGTTTGCGGAAGAAGTAGATGATAGGCTGAGATTAGTACCAAAATGGAATGATGAAATGGGATCAGAAAAATGGACATTGGATTATCATACTGATTTAGATATTTTAAAGAAAATTTATCATCGTAAAGAGGAGTTTATTCAAATGTTTTAAAATGATTATTACTTTTTATTCATATAAGGGTGGCGTTGGAAGAAGTATGGCTTTGGCGAATATTGGAGTTTTACTTTCAAAAAAGGGCTATAAGGTTTTGCTGTTAGATTGGGATCTTGAGGCCCCTGGATTGGAAAATTTTTTCAAAGAATATATAGATATTTCGTTTGTACAATCACAGATAGGAATAGTGGATTTAATTGAAGATCATATTCGGGATAAAAAGTTAAACTGGAAGGATGGTATTATCCAATTACCCATCTTAAAAGAAGAAAGTACTGGTTGTTTACACCTTATAACTTCAGGTAAAAGAGAATATAGTTTTTATAAAAAGGTTACTAATATTGATTTTACGACTTTTTTTGAGAAGAATGGAGGCGGTGATTTCATAGAAAATTTAAGAAATGCTTGGAATGAAGAATATGATTTTGTATTGGTCGATAGCAGAACCGGGGTTACGGATATAGGTGGAATTTGCACGACCTATCTTCCAGATATGGTGGCATTGTTTTTTACTACAACAGAACAAAGTTTATATGGCATTTTACATATTGGTAAAAAAATAAATGATAATATCAGCCGGCTGCCGTATGATCGGTATAATATATTAACTCTTCCAATACCTAGCCGATTTGACAGTGTTACAGAATTCGCAATAAGTCAAGCGTGGCTTAATCGTTTGTCGGTTGAGCTTTTACCTCTGGTCGAAGAGTGGCTTCCAATAGATCTTCAAAGCCCGACTGAGTACAAAAAAATTTTGGAGCAAATAAAAATCCCGTACGTACCCTATTTTAGTTTTGGAGAGAAAGTAGCTGTTTTAGAGCAAGGAACTGACGATCCTGCTAGCATTGGATATATATGTGAAAATATAACCGCTCTTATAATAAATCGACTAGCAAATATTGATTTCTTTTTAAAATCAAGGGATAGTTATATAGCAGGAATAGTTCATCAAAAAAATGATACTGCAAAACTTTCAACTTTTAAAGATCCCGCAAGATGTTTATCGTTTGAACAACCTGCCGTTACACTTTATTTTGTTGGAAGAGATATTGAACTTGTTGATATAAAAGAAAAATTACACAAATATGGGATGATACTATTAAGTGCTGAAGGTGGCATGGGTAAAACAAGTATTGCAGCAAAGTATTTAGAACAAAATATTAATAATTACAAATATTATGCATGGCTGTTTTGCGAGAACGGTATTATAGAACAATTAAAAGTTCTTGCACCAAATCTTGGGATCGATCTTACAATGTACAATTCTGAGGAAAGCCAATTATTGGCAATAAAAACAGCGTTAGAAAATATTGGTAAAGACTGTCTTCTTATTTTAGATGGCGCTAATGAACCAAAGCATATTGAAAGTCTAATAAAATATTTCAGCGGCATACATACCCATATAATAATTACCAGTAGATGCCAGAATGTATTACCAAAAGAGAACGAATACAGCTTAAGCCATCTGAAGCCCGAAGAAGCCAAGCAGTTTTTTAAAGGAAATTATGATGAAAAAACAAATGTATTTGAAAAACTACTGGACAAATTTCTCACAGCCATTGGTTATAATACTTTGATGATTGAACTTTTCAGCAAAAACCTACATGAACTTTCTGCACTTGGTGAAACAATGGAAACTACTCTTCAGCATTTTGAAGAAAAGGGACTTTATCTTGGTAATAAAAGCTTTGAAATACAAACAGCATATACAAGTAATGTACATAAACAGGCAGCTAGCACTGATGATATTATAAATGTTATCTATGACCTTACTAAATTGGAAGAAAACGAAAGATATATTCTTGTTAACCTTGCTTTGCTGCCGGCTGAAAACCATCAATTGAAAACACTATTGGAAGCTTTTGAACCGGAAGATAATTTTGCTTTTACCAAACAACTTAAAAGTCTTGTAAAAAAAGGATGGCTTAACACTAATACTTATAGTTATCGTATGAGTCCTGTAATTCAACAGGTTGGATTGGAGAAAAATAAAAAAAGATTAAATAAAGATTCACAGATTCTAATAAAAAACTTAACTTTTAAACTAGAGCACAATCATGGGTCGCTTGTAAATTTAAAAAGTTATGACGAAGCACAACCATTTGCCTTTATGGCGCAATCTCTATTAGGATTGTTATTGAATGACTCATTTGAAGTTGGTTTATTAGCATTTAATCTCTCAGATTATTACAAAGGAATTGGAAATTTTGCATCATCTATCAGGGAGCTGGAAGTTGCAACTGCTATTTTTAAAAAAATTAATAAAGAAAATTATAGTATTTGCCTCGAGCGGCTTGGTGATATTTACCAACAACAAGGGGATTTCAAAAAAGCTTTGCAATTCTTTAAAAAATACAATGAATTAGGAATAGAATTAGTAAAAGATAACTCTCAAGACGAGTCATTCAAATATGATCTATCTGTTTCATATGAAAAACTTGGAACTCTTTATCAGCAATTGGGAGATTTAAAAAGAGCTATGCAATTTTTTGAACAGGCCACCCATTTAATGAAAGAATTAATTGAAACAAATCCGCAAAGCGAATCAATCAAATATGGATTATCTATTTCTTACGAAAAGCTGGGGGATATTTATCAGCAACTGGGCAATTTTGAAACAGCTTTGCAATTTTTTGAACAGGATACTGAGTTAATGAAAGAATTGTTTGAATCAAATACGCAAAGTGAATCTATAAAAAATGGATTAAGTATTTCTTATGAAAAACTTGGGAGTATTTATCAGAAACAAGGGGATTTAAATAAAGCTTTGCAATTTTTTGAAAAACACAATGAATTAAGAAAAGAATTATTTGAAACAAATCCGCAAAGCGAATCTATAAAAAATGGATTAGCCATGTCTTATTCTAAGCTTGGTAAGATTTATCATCAGGAAGGAGATTTTAAAAAAGCTTTGCAATTTTTTCAACAAGATGCCGAGTTAATGAATGAATTAGTGGAGGCTAATCCCGATTCCGTTTCATTGCATAACGGCTTGGCTGTTTCTTTTATAAAACTGGGCAATATTTATGAAGAATTGCAAGAGTTAGAAAGAGTAAAAAACTACTACTTAAAAGCAGAAGCTATCTTGGTTGAGTTAACAGAAAGAGTACCGGAAGCCGTAGAATTTACTAATAATCTTGCCTGGGTAAGAGAACAATTAGCCGTTTTAAAATCATAAAATCAAGGCTATTTTCCCCACATGCATTAACTTTACCCCGTGAAAAAACACCTCCTCATATTTTCTTTTTTTCTCATCACAACCTTTGTTTTTAACAACGCATTTTCCCAATGCGCCATGTGTACCAAAACTGCCCAGCAGCTTGGTGAAAAACCTGCAAAAGGTATGAATTCAGGGATTTTATATTTGATGTTTGCGCCATTTGCAATCGTAGGTTTTATTGGCTACCGCTGGTGGAAGAGTAATAAAAAAATGGAGGAAGAAGAACAGAAAAATATGAGTTAGAATTTTTTTATAAAGCTATAGAGGTTAAATGTTGTACCTGCTGCGGTGATCTCATCTTTCAATTCCTTTTTACTGATCCCTTTCATTCTTTTATGTTGTATGAGTTGATAGGCTTTTTCTGCAAGCAGCCAGTTTCTCCTGTCGTTTGAATGATGCGTTTCAAGAATCGTTTTTATTGCATCCATTAATGCAGCTACACCTTCTTTTGTGCTTGCAATTGTTTTCAATATTGGAATTTCCATTGAGTGATTACTGAATGCAGGGGCGAGCATCATCCTCAGGTTTTTTACAAATGAATCTGCACCAGGCCTGTCTGCCTTATTCACAACAAAAACATCCGCAATTTCCATCAGTCCCGCTTTCATCGTTTGTATTTCATCACCTGCTTCGGGAACAATGGTAACCACCGTTACATCGGCAAGCCCGGCAATTTCTATTTCACTTTGTCCAACACCAACTGTTTCAACAATGATAAAATCAAAATGCGCATATTTTAAAAGGTCTGTGATCTCAATGATCTTTGGATGAAGACCACCCAATGATCCTCTTGTTGCCAAAGACCTGATATATACATTTGGATTATTGTACCACTGGCTCATCCTGATCCGGTCGCCCAACACAGCTCCCATATTAAATGCAGAAGAAGGGTCCACACATAATACTGCTACCTTTTTTTGTTGCTCAACTATTAAACCGATAAGGACATCTGTTAAAGTACTTTTTCCTGCACCGGGGGGACCGGTAATTCCAATAACAGGTGTGGTTGATTGCGGTAAAGCTGAAAGCAGGTCTTCATATCCCTCCACCTCATTTTCAATGAGTGATATACAACGGGCCAGTGCATTAATATTTCCCGTATTGATATCATTCTTAATTTGTAGCCACATGCTGCAAAATAGTTTAGATAATGCATATATAAACAGCCATTATCCAGATTTTTATTTGCCGCCCTAATTAATCTTTGCGTTCTTTGCCTATTAAAATATTTTTAATTGAGCGAAAAAGGTATTTCGGTTATCATTCCTAATTATAACGGCAGTGATCTGTTGCCCAGGATATTACCACCGCTATTTGAAGCGTTGGCATTTACCGCTTTACCCAATGAAGTGATTGTTTGTGATGATTGCTCTGCCGACAACTCCGTGCCCCTGTTGCAAAAAGAATATAAGAACATCAGGTTGTTGCAGAATAAAAAGAATGAAGGATTTTCTCCTACTATTAACAAAGGAATTTTTGTTGCAAAATATGATTATGTATTATTGCTGAACAGTGATGTAATACTTACCAGGGAATATTTTGTTCCACTACTTCGTTATTTTGATAAGGAAGATACATTCGGGGTAATGGGCCGCACAATAGGTTGGGATGATGACCAGGTACAGGAATCTGCAAAATTTCCCTCCTTTCATGGAGCAAAAATTAAAACTGCTGTCAATTACCTGGTAGATGCCCCTAAAGAAAATGACTGGTTATATTCCATGTACCTGTCGGGAGCAAATGCATTTATTGACCGAAAAAAATTATTGAAGCTTCATGGGTTTGACGAAATTTTTGCACCCTTTTATGTAGAAGATTTTGAGCTAAGCCTCCGTGCATGGCGCCTGGGATGGAAATGCTATTATGAACACTTCGCGGTGTGCAGGCACAAAACTTCTGTATCCATCAGATCAAAAAGCAGCAAAGCTTTTATTAACACTATATATTATCGTAATAAAATGTATTTGCATGCTATTCATTTAACCGGTGCAAACCGTTTCTTCTGGTACCTGCAGCTGATCCCGGAAACAATTATACGGTTACTCACTTTCAGGTTCTATTACCTGGATGCATTGGCTATGTTTTTAAAAAACGGCAAAAGAGTAGAACAATCCAAAAAACAATTTTCTGATCTTGTAAACGGTTCCGCTGATATCAAGAGTGTCAGGGAAGTAATGAATACAATTAAAGATTCCATCAGCAAGAGGAGTATAAAACGCTTTTGATTGTTGTCAGCAAGGATACTGTCTTTAAAAATTGTAAATCACAAAGATTTTTTTCCCCAATAACGATCCGGTTATTTCATGAACAAACTCCGCATCAATATCATACTTCCGTTCCCGGTAACCAAACCTGTTGGCGGAGCAAAAGTAATGTATGAATATGCAAACAGGCTGCATGATAAAGGACATGAGGTGGCCGTTTTTCATAGTATAAAAAGGCCATTTAAAAAATCTTCCACCCCGCTATGGTATAAACAGCTTGTATTTTCGTTACGTAATGTGGCAAGGCCAAAATGGTTTGATCTGAATAAACAGATAAAGAGTTTGATCGTTCCGGAAATTACTGACCGCTATATTCCTGACGCTGATATCTGCATGAGCACATGGTGGCAAATGACCTATGCATTGAATAAGTTAAACGGTTCAAAAGGAAAAAAATTTAATCTCATACAGGATTATGAAACATGGGCCGGGCACATTGAAAAAGTAGATAAGAGTTTTTCTTTGCCGGTGAACCATCTTGTTATTGCAAAATATCTCCGGGAACTTGTGCTTCAAAAAAGCGGTATCGAACCTGTGCATATCCCAAATGCAATTGATACAGGTAAGTTTTTTTTACAACAGGATATTTCAGATCGTGATCCGCATTCCATCATCATGTTATACTCACAGGAACCTCGTAAGGATAGTATAACCGGGATAAAAGCAATTGAACTTGTTCAAAAACAATTTCCCGGTTTAAAAGTACAGTTATTCGGCGTGTACCCTGCACCTTCAGCTTTGCCGGCACATTTCAGTTATATTCAAAAACCGGGTAATCTTGCGGAGCTTTATAATCATTCGGCCGTTTTCTTTTCACCAAGTCTTGGAGAAGGCTGGGCGCTTCCTCCTGCTGAAGCAATGGCCTGTGGTTGCGCTGTTGTTTGTACGGATATTGGTGGCCATCATGATTATGCCATCGATTCAAAAACTGCAATACTGGTAAAGCCGGGTGAGATAGTTGATATGACAGAAAAAATAAAACTGTTGCTGGAAAATAATTTGCAAAGATTACAAATTGCCGCTGCAGGAAATGAGATGATCAATAAAAATTTCAGCTGGGATGCATCGGTGAAAAAAATGGAAAATTGTTTTTATAATTCATTGAAAAAATAATTTTTTTTTCCATCCTATTATGGGTAATTTGAAAGTAATAGAAACAGCATGACCAATTTTATTCCCATATTTCCATTAACAATTATTGTGTACCCGGGGGAACGGCTTAACCTGCATATTTTTGAACCAAGGTACAAGCAACTTATTAACGAATGTTTTGAAAGCAAAAAGCCTTTTGGTATTCCCGCGGTAATCAATAACAAAATTGCCGAGATGGGAACCTTAATGGAGATCAAAGAAATTACCACTACGTATGATAATGGGGAAATGGATATTAAAACAGAAGGTTTACAGGTGTTTAAAATACTCGAGGTGATCAAAGAGCTTCCCGAGAAATTGTTTAGCGGAGCAATCGTTACTTATCCGCATAACAATCCCAAAGGAAGTACAAGCCTTATGAAAAAAGTTATTCATGGCATAAGGGAAATTCATAAAACACTTGGTGTTTCAAAAGATTTTTTAAAGCCCGATAATGAACTAACCAGTTATGATGTAGCACATCATGCCGGTTTATCAATAGAAGATGAATATCTTTTACTCGAATTCCTGGAAGAATTGCACCGGCAGGAATTTTTGAAAAGGCATTTGGCAAAGATCATCCCTGTAATGGAAAAAATGGATCTCTTAAAAGGAAAAATAAAACTGAACGGGCATTTTAAGAACCTTTCGGGATTTAATTATTGAATTCTCTTAAGAAATTTGAATCTTCGCATAAGTTGAGTTTGGTGTTTGATGGTAACGTTAACACCAAACACCAAACATCTCAAAAAATAAATAATGATCACTCTTTGTCTTGATTTTGGAAATACCCGTTTAAAAGCGGGCATTTTCAGTAGTGAGGATTTTAAAGAAGAAATATTTTTGGCAGATGACAGTGTTGATTCCATTGAAGAATTATTAAATAAACACAAACCTGCAAGATCGATTCTGTCATCTGTTATCAATCACAATGAAACAATTGAATCATTGCTTTCTTCAAAAACGATCTTTCATAAACTTTCATCAAAAACAAAATTGAATTTTTCTATACCGGCCAGTAAACCCGAAACGGTTGGTGCCGACAGGCTTGCACTGGTCGCCGCAGCTGTTCATTTTTTTCCGGGGAAAAACAATTTAGTCATCGGGCTGGGCAGTTGTATCACTTATAATTTTGTAAACCAGTATAACCAGTTTTTAGGTGGTGGCATATCACCGGGGATGGATATGCGATTCAGGTCTATGCATGAGTATACGGCAAAGCTCCCATTGGTTGAAGCAGCGTGGAATTTGCCACTTATTGGATACGATACAAAAACAAATCTTCAAACAGGTGTGATCACCGGAATGGCCTGTGAGATAGAGGGTTGCATCGAAAAATACAGCGAAAAATATGGCAACTTTAACGTCGTTTTAACCGGGGGTAATTCGGCCTATTTTGCCAGTCAGTTTAAAAAGAAGATATTTGCCGACCATAATTTTTTATATAAAGGACTGTATGCACTTAGTGAACTCAACAACTGCCCGGCTTAAGAGAAATTTCATCCCAATTTTATTCGTTTTTTTTAGCTCCTCCATTGCAAGTGCACAGGACAATTCCCCTTATTCAAGGTATGGGCTTGGTGATGTAGTTCCTAACCAGAATATAAGCACCCGTGGTATGGGAGGAATCAGTGCCGGTTATTTTAATTACTCTGATATCAATTTCAAAAACCCCGCATCACTGGGAATTTTAAATCACACTACATTTGATGTAGGTGCCGAAGTTGATATCCGGACTTTAAAAAGTACTTCATCTAATAATAAATATACCTCTACCAATTCCCTTTTTTCATACATACAGGTTGCTTTTCCGTTAACCTCCCCAAAAATGCGTAAGAAGAATATGGACTGGGGATTAAGTTTTGGCTTACGCCCAATCACCCGTATTGGTTACAAGATCGAAAAAAATGAGCGGCTAACCGGTATTGATAGTTTGAATACATTATATGAAGGATCAGGAGGTGTTAACCAGGCAAACGTAAGTACAGGTTTAAGAATAAGGACATCTCCAAAAAGCCGGAAGGTTGGTAATTATCTGAGTATCGGTGTAAGTTCCGGTTATACTTTTGGAAACAAGGATTTCAGTACACAAAAGATCTTTGTAAATGATACGGTAGCTTATTATAAATCAAACACGCAGGCAGTATCACATTTTGGCGGTATCTTTTTTAATGCAGGTTTGCAGTATGAACATCATTTCCTTAAAGGGGAAAAGGACAATACAAAGTCGAGTGTTTTAACAATTGGTACCTATGCAAGCTTTCAGCAAAATCTCAGGGCAAGACAGGATAAAGTGAATGAAACTTTTGGTTTTAATTCAAACGGGGAAATTATCGCTATTGATACTGTTACTTTTGATAAAGAAGCGAAAGGCACGGTAACGCTTCCAGCAACTTATGGAATCGGTTTTACTTACCAGGATAAGAACGAACATTGGCTGGTAGGTGCAGATTTTGAAATGACAAACTGGAAAAGCTATCGTTATTATGGCGAACAGGATGCTGTACAAAACAGCTGGACCGCCAGGATGGGAGCACAATATCTACCTGCTAAAAAAGGAGTTAACAAGTACCTGAATTTTGTAAAATACAGGGCTGGTTTTTACTTCGGCCCGGATTATGTAAAACTTGATAAAACGCGTTTTAACTATGCCGGAACTTTGGGGGCGAGTTTCCCGCTAACCACATCACGAAGTTATACCATCCGCGATTTTGTTTTCTTAAACACGGCTGTAGAGATTGGGGGTCGTGGAAATAACAGTTCATTCAGCTTCAAGGAAAATAACCTGCGTTTTAGCTTTGGTATCTCTATGAACGCCTTTTGGTTCCAAAAAAGAAATTATTATTGATGACACAATTATTTTTGATGAACGCTCAATAATGAAAAAAAAATCTTCTTATATAATTGCTGCAGTCTTTCTTCAAGGCTGCATTTTTTTATTCTCCTGTGAAAATAATGAACAGGTTGTAAATAATCTTGGCAAAAAAAAAACAAGTGTTGAAGAAGCAAGAACTGTTGTAGTGAATTATACGATTGGAGGAAAAGCAAAAGCGGTGCTCACATCGCCACTTATGTTAAATGTAACGGATACGGTTCCTTATGTAGAATTTCCTAAGACTTTGCATGTTGATTTTTATAATGAAGCCGGTAAAGTAGAAAGCATACTTAATGCGAAATATGCAAAATACCGCCAGAATCAAAGCATCATTTTATTGAGGGATAGTGTAAGGGTGATCAATTTAGAAAAAGGAGATACACTTTATACAGACGAGTTGTACTGGGACAGAAATCGTACTGGAACAGAATTTTATACGGATAAACCGGTAAAAATAAGAACCAAAACAAATATCATCAATGGTGATGGTGGTATGGAATCTGCACAGGATTTTAAGAACTGGCATATTATCGAATCCAATAACAGCACATTAAAAATTCCTGCATCAAAATTCCCGGGTTAAATATTAATTGAATGAGCAACGTGATTATTTACGGTATTCCCAATTGTGATATCACCAAAATGGCATTGACCTGGTTAAGAAAAAATAAAATTGAATTTCAATTTCACGATTACAAAAAGTCGGGCATCGCTGCAGCAAAGCTTAATGAGTGGTCAAAGAAAGTATCGTGGGAAACCATTCTCAATAAAAGAGGAACGACCTGGAAAAAAATAAGTCCGGAAATACAGCAAACCATCACTAGCCAGCAAGCAGCAGTTAAATTAATGCAGCAGCATACAAGTCTTATAAAAAGACCGGTGATAGAAATTAATGGTAAGATATTAATTGGATTCGATGAGAATGTTTATCATGACGATATGCTAGCATCAAAGTAAAACCTCAATGCTACCCCTTCAGGGTTTATGAAAAATTTTATTCCTTTTAAAATCATTTCATCCCTTCGGGATTATAAATAAACGTCGGTAGGTAATAAGAAGCTTTCTCATCATAATATATTAAAATCAATGTAGGTTTGATTAAAAAAATACCACAATTCATCCTTCCGGAGTTAAAATCGCCTCATCCCTTCCGGATTGAATTAAATTCAAACGAACAAATCCCGAAGCGATGAAATAAATTTAACCGAAATACAGAAAACGATTTTTGACCCCCGAAGGGGCGATATTATAAAATCCCGTGGCATTGTATCGTAAATTATACTTACAGAAACATTTTCTATGTATATTGCCTGTCCTATTTACAATATATACATTCACTATCTAAATAAAAATTATGAAAAGAAATGCAACCGCCGTTTGGCAAGGCACCGGTAAAGAAGGCAAGGGCCATCTCACCACTCAAAGCACTACTTTAAACAAGACACAATATTCCTGGGGCAGCAGGTTTGCTGAAGGAGTTGGAACGAATCCAGAGGAACTTGTAGCCGCAGCACATGCCGGTTGTTTTACAATGAAAATTAGTTTTCTTTTAAATGCTGCAGGATTTACAGCAGATGAAATCGAAACACGTTGCGATATAGATCTTACGGACGGATCTATTATAGGATCACATTTAAATGTGAAAGCAAAGGTTCCGGGTATTGCTGCCGACCAGTTCAATGCAATAGTGGCAGATGCAAAAGAGAATTGCATTATATCTAAATTGCTTAAGACGAATATTACGCACGAAGCGATGTTGTTGTAAGAATAGCTGCATAATCGGCAATCGTGAATCGGCAATAGAACCATTCACGATTGCCGATTTTTCTATTGCCGATTCCCGATTGCCGAACCAAATATTTAAAAACACTTTCTTATGGCATTCCGTAACAAAACTGTTCTCATTACCGGCGCTAGCCGCGGTATTGGTAAAGCCATTGGACTTCGCCTGGCAAATGAAGGAGCCAATATTGTGATTGCTTCTAAAAGTGTAGAAGAAAATCCTAAACTTGGTGGAACTATTTTTTCCGCTGCAGCTGAAATGGAGGCCGCGGGTGGTAGAGCGTTGGCAGTACAATGTGATATCCGTTTTGAGGACCAGGTACAAACCGTAGTTGAAAAAGCTGCAGCTGCTTTTGGTGGCATCGACATTCTTATTAATAATGCCTCTGCAATCAATCTCCTATCTACTGAACAAACGGAGCCCAAACGTTTTGACCTGATGTACGACATTAATGTAAGAGGAACCTTTATGGTAAGCAAAGCGTGTATACCATATCTTAAAAAGGGAAATAATCCACATATACTTAACCTTTCTCCGCCAATTAATATGGACATGAAGTGGTTTACTAACCATCTTGCCTATACGATCAGCAAATATGATATGACTATGATCGCATTGGGCCTGGCTGCAGAATTAAAGAAATACAATATTGCAGCAAATACTTTATGGCCACGCACTACCATTGCCACAGCTGCAGTTCAGAATTTATTAGGTGGTGATGTATTAATGAAAATGAGCAGAACAACGGATATACTTGCTGATGCAGCTTACTATATTTTATCAAAGCCTTCTTCTGTTTGTACAGGTAACAGCTTTATCGATGAACAGGTACTGGAAGCGGAAGGCATTACAGATTTTTCAAAATATTCTGTAGTTCCAGGCGCCCAACTCTACAATGACCTGTTTATATAGCCTACAACTCTCCGCGAAGTAATTTTACGTCATGTTAAAAATTACATAATAAAAATCAGTCTTTGATGAACGGTAACTTTTAACAGGGTTGTACGTTTAATTTCGTACACAACATTCTTAGCTGAATGTAGTATACCATAAAGCTATTGCCATGATCATCAAAACAGTAAAGCTGCTCGTTCTTTTATATCTTATTAGTCCCGGCCATGTATATGCCCAGGATTCTACAAGAAAATTACAGGCACAACGTCTCACTTCTTCATTAAAGATAGATGGTATCCCGGATGACGCTGCATGGAAAGATGCTACCATCATAACCAATTTTATAGAAATGCGGCCAACCTTCGGCGTTACCGAAAACTATACAAACAGGACCGAGGTTCGTATTTTATACGATAACAGTGCCATTTATGTATCCGGGTATTGTTATGAGCAAACCGCAGACAGTGTTTCACGTGAACTTGCGGGAAGGGATAAAGTTGGAAGCAACGATTTTGTGGGAGTTATTTTTGATACCTACAATGATAAAATAAATGCATCCGGCTTTTATGTAATGGCCTCAGGCGAACAATATGATGCAAAATATTCAAACACGAACGGTGAAGATGATACATGGAATGCGGTTTGGCAGAGCGAAACAAAGATTGTAAAAGATGGTTGGACCTTTGAAATGAAAATACCTTATTCTGCTCTTCGTTTCAGCAGTAAAGTAACAAACTGGGGACTAAATATTACACGTCGCAGGCAAAAAACAGGACAGCAATATACATGGAATCCTGTTAGCCCAACAATAAGCGGATTTGTAAACCAGGAAGGAATGTGGAAAGGTATTACCAATATAAAATCGCCGGTTCGCCTTTCATTTTCTCCGTATTTTTCAACTTACGTAAACCATTACAAGAGAAGTGAACCCTCTGTTGATGCGTCTGTGAATGGTGGTATGGATGTAAAATATGGTATCAGTCCAAGCTATACATTGGATATGACTTTGATCCCTGATTTTGGACAGGTTGCAAGCGATAAAACAATTCTTAATCTTTCCCCTTTTGAAGTGAAATATGCAGAGAATCGTCCCTTTTTTACAGAAGGAACAGAGCTTTTTCAAAAGGGAAATCTATTTTATTCAAGAAGGATTGGTGCGACACCATTTCATTATGATGATGTTGACCGTAGTCCTGTTTCAAAATACAATATTGTGGACGATCCCGGTCAATCCAAACTATATAACGCAACAAAAATATCAGGACGAAATCCAAAGGGCTTTGCAATAGGTTTTTTAAATGCAATTGAAAGGCCTATGTATACCGAAGTAGAAGATAAAATCAGTTTGGAGAAATATAAGATCCAAACAAATTATCTTACCAACTATAATGTTTTAGTGTTTGACCAGACATTAAAAAATAATTCTTCCGTTTCATTGATCAATACAAATGTCCTAAGAAACGGTAGCGATTATGATGCGAATGTTACTGCCGTTGTTTTTGATCTGAACAATAAAAAAAATTATTACAATTTAAATGGAAAATTTGCAGTGAGTGATATCAGTTCCCCCGGCAAAGATGTTACCGGTTATTCACATACAATTGGTTTTGGTAAAACTGGTGGGAACTTCAATTTTAATGTGACTGAAGAACTGGCAAATGAAAAATATGCTCCAAATGATCTCGCCTATTATACAAACAGCAATTATTTAGATCATTATATATGGATAGGATACAAATGGGTAAAGCCTGGAAAATGGTACAACAACATGTACCTGAATTTTAATAATAACCTTAGTCACAGGTATAAAGGCGGGAAATTCCAGAGCTATAATCTGAATGTAAATTTAAATGGGCAACTGAAAAACCTTTGGTATGCCGGGATTGCTTTTAATGTATATGTTAAAGGTCATGACTTTTATGAGCCCCGTAAATCCGGAAGAGTATTTACTACTTCTAAAGGTTATGGACCTGAGATATGGTTCAATACCAATAGCGCAAAAAAATATTATTTCTCTTTTGATGTGGGTTTTACAGCAAGAGAACAATTCAATTCAATGTCATATTTCTTTTATCTTGAAAACAGGTACAGGTTCAATGATAAATTCTCTGTATCACTGGCACTAGCCCCTACACCTTCAAAAAACAATGCGGGCTTTGCAACAATAGATACATTAGGTAATGTTTTTTTCAGTAGACGTGACAGGCAAACTTTTGACAATTCGCTTGCCATAAAATATAATTTCACAAAAAATTCCGGGATCACCGTTGATATAAGACACTATTGGAGCAGGGTTACTGTAAAACAGTATTATTTTCTAAACGAGAATGGAACCCTTACTGAGGATCATACTTATACAGGACATGCCGGTAATTTTAACTATAACCGATTCACCGTAGATTTTGTATATACCTGGCAATTTGCACCGGGAAGTTTTATGTACGTAGTTTGGAAAAATGCTATAAAAAACGAGAACGACAAAGAAGAGTATTTTAAAAACCTGAACATGACATTAGGTACTGCACAAAATAATAACCTTAGTGTTAAATTCATTTACTATCTCGATTATTTAAAACTCAGGAAAAAGAAGTAATGATTCCAATTAAAAGAATTGTTGAAAATATTTTAATAGTTGTTGAACATTGATAACAACATTCAACAACCATTCAACCATGTTAAACTATTTCCAACTTCCTTATTTCAATACACCTTTTGGTACCGGCTTCTCCAACAAATACCTGTAAATGAATTTTGTTTTCAGGTTTTGAAAATGACTGTTGCGGGCAGGAAGATTTGCCCAGCCATGTCTTCCGCCGGGATAAACCATAAATTCAAAATCTTTTTTAAGATCCTGCAGTTTTGCAATTAGTTGAAGGCTGTTTTGCAGATGAACATTTTCATCAATTACTCCATGCACAATCTGCAACATTCCCTTGTATTTGTCTGCATAAGTTAAAGGAGAACTTGTTTTATATCCTTCTGCATCATCGGCCAGTGTTCCCATAAAACGCTCTGAATAATGGGTATCATAAAGACTCCAGTCTGCTACAATGCCTCCCGCCATTCCATGTGTAAACACATCTGCGCCATAAGTCAATGCATAACAGGTCATATAACCGCCGTAACTAAATCCACTGATGCATACCTTTGTCGAATCTGCATTACCGTTAGCGACCAGCCATTTCACCATCGTACTATAGTCCTTTGTTTCCCAATAACCAAGGTTATGATACATATAATTCACCCCTTCTTTTCCAAAATGCCCGCTTGCACGATGATCCATTGCTACCTGGATCAAACCTTCTTTAGCATACCATTGCTGTATACCATTCATGGTCCAGGTATCCATAACCGTTCCGGCATTGGGTCCGCCATAAACATATATCACTACCGGGTATTTTTTTGTTTTATCCATATTCAACGGCCAGGTTACCTTCATTGGAAGATCATACAATCCATCATCGCTTTTAACGCGGACTATTTCTGTTTTTGCTAATTGGTAACTGTCAAATTCAGGGCCCTTTGCATTTGCAAGATCTTTTATGATCTTCCCCGTATTGGAAACCAATGTCATTTTTGCCGGCATACCTGTATTGCTATAGGTAGTAATAAAGTATGATCCATCGGGAGAAAGATTAATAGCGGTATGATTAAAATCACCAAAGGTTAATCGCTGCATTTTTTTCCCATCAAGATTAACCCTGTAGAAATCCTTATGCGCAGTATTTTCTTTGCGTGCAGTAAAATAAACAATGCCGTTTTTTTCATCTACATAATTCAGATCTGTAACAGTAAATTTTCCTTTCGTGATCATATTGACCAGTTTACCCTTCATATCATAATAATACATGTGCCTCCACCCCGAAGAATCATTGAATAAAATAAATCCCTTACCATTTTCCAAAAAGCTGATGCGGCTACCTTCATCATCAAGATCCACCCATGTTCTTTGAGTTTCATTATAGAATAATGTTTTCATTCCATTGTCAGGGTTCACTTCCCATATCTTTAAATTATCCTGTTTGCGGTTCATCCATTGAACCAGCAATGTGCTGCCATCAGGTTTCCAGTATGGCAAACCAAAATACTGATCATCTTTTGGATTAAACTCAGTCCATTTAATATCTCCGCCACGGGCCTCCGGTACCACAATACCAATTTTTACCTGTGGATTCTTATCTCCAACTTTTGGATAGCGAATTGTTTCAACATATCCATGCTGTCCCGTTCCATCAGTGATCGTATAAACCGGAACCTGTGAATCATCAGATCTGAAAAAAGCAATATGCTTGCTATCAGGGCTCCACCAGAAAGCTTTATACTTAGAAAGCCTTCCTAAGATCTCTTCCATATACACCCAGCTTGAATAACCATTCAGGATAACATCACTTCCATCTTCTGTAAGTCGGGTCTGTTTTTTTGTAGCGATGTTAATGCTATAGAGGTCATTCTTTTTTGTAAATGCAACATAATTTCCATCCGGGCTCATGGTTGCATTTATTTCCTTTTCTTCATCATTTGTCAACTGTACAACCTCGTCATTGATCTTAATATAAAGATCATTTTTATCAGGATACACTGATGGCTTTGCAGGTTTCAATTCCGGTTTTTTATCGGCATCGGTAGCTTCTCTTTCTTCCCCGGTTGCAGCATCCACAATTATGCTTTTGCCATCTTTCACCATGGTAAAATGCGTATTGTCGGTCCACCGGCTTACCGTAGGAAGCTGGAGAATAATTCCTGTAAAAGCCGATTTGAAATAATTTTCATCTCCCAACGATTTTTGCTGGGCAATACTATTCATCCCAATAAGCGAGCAAAGGATGAACACAGGATAAAGTTTTTTACTATTTAACATGCATCAATTTTTTGAAGCGGGAAGTTAGGTGTTTTGAGAGAAATGAAAAACAGGTTAAGGATGAATGATTGTGAATAGTCAATAGTGAATGGTGAAATCTTATAGCTCTAAACGTAGAATTCAAAACTTATCAAATACATAATACCTGTAGCTTTGGTAAAAACCACACATCATTAACATGAGAATAGTATGTATCTTTTTGTTGTTCTTTTATTTTTCATCGAATGCCCAATCCTTTAGCATTAAGGAAATTATATGCAAACCCAAAGAAAAGCATTCAAAGATTATTTTTCCTATGATAATTTCCGGATCTTCTACCGCAGACAGGTTAATGAATACCGCCATCCGGGAAGAAGTATTATGGGGAGAAAATAAAGCTGCCGGCACAAGGCAGATACTTGAATTATTAATAAAAGAAAATAGCCTGGCTGATCTATGGTATGAAGTAAATTTTAAAAAAAATGGAATTCTTTCAATGGCAGTATATGCCGAAGGTTGTGGCGCCTATTGCGAGGGCACTTATCACTATTTTAATTTTGATGTGGAAACAGGTAAAAATCTAACAATCGACGATTTGTTGCTACCCGGTATGGCCGATAGTTTTAAGACTATGTTCTTCAGGGATAATGCAGCTTCACTTATTGAATATAAGAATAGTATAAAGACATCGCTGAATGTTGGAAGTATTGACTCATCGGTTTACGATTGGATCATAGAATTAATAGATACATGTATCACACGCCGGCAGATCGATGGTTTTCATTTATCTGAAAATAAAATCAGCATATTAAACTATTGTTCTTTTCCACATGCAATAAGAGCTTATTCGCCGGGAGACGGTTATGCTTACCCGATGGATGTGATTAAGCCATTTCTAAAATCGCGATTCAGATCCAGGATAATAACTAATAAAAAGAAATGATTAATAGTTAAGATGCTGCGCAATTAATAATTCGTTTAAATGATATGTGGTTAAAGCCTGGAAGTGATATTATTTATTGCCGTTGGCTTAAACCAACGGCAAAACTATTATTCTCCCAACCCACGTTCGGGTCTCATCATCGGGAAGAAAAGTACATCCTGTATACTTTGCTGGTTGGTAAGTAACATGCACAACCGATCGATACCGAAACCAATACCGCTTGTTGGCGGCATACCATATTCAAGCGCTCTTAAAAAATCGTAATCAATAAACATTGCCTCATCATCACCCCGCTCCATGAGCTTTACCTGCTCTTCAAAACGCTCTCTTTGTTCCATCGGGTCATTCAATTCGCTGTAAGCATTTGCCATTTCTTTGCCGTTAATGATCAATTCAAAACGTTCCACCACGCCGGCTTTGCTGCGGTGTTTTTTAGTAAGCGGGCTCATTTCAACCGGGTAATCAATAATGAAAGTCGGTTGTACGTATTTGCTTTCGCATTTGCCACCGAATATTTCATCGATCAGTTTTCCTTTTCCCCATTTTGCATCTGCATGTATCCCTAGTTGTTGGCAAACATCCGCGTATCCCGTCCTCATCCATTGTACTGATGTCGATACCTGTATGTTCTTTGATTGCATCGTACATCGTAATACGTTTGTATGGTGCTTTGAAATCTATTTCCTTATCGCCCATGGTGCAGGCTGGATGATCCGTTTACAGCAATAGCAGCTTTCTCCAAGCAACTGTTCCGTGGTTTCCATCATCCATTCATAATCTTTATAAGCAACATAAAATTCCAGCACGGTGAATTCAGGATTATGTGTACGATCCATTCCTTCATTCCTGAAATTGCGACTGAATTCATACACCCAGTCGAAACCACCAACGATCAATCTCTTTAAATAAAGTTCATTTGCAATACGCATGTACATCGGAACATCCAGTGCATTGTGATGCGTAATAAAGGGTCTTGCGGCAGCTCCTCCCGGTATACTTTGCAACACGGGTGTATCCACTTCTATCGCTCCCTTTTCATTTAAGAACTCACGGATGGCGTTGATCATTTTTGTCCTCTTAATAAAAACTTCTTTTACGCCGGGATTTACAATTAAGTCTGCATATCGCTGCCTGTACCTGAACTCCGGATCAGTCACTTCATCAAATGCTTCGCCGTCTTTTTCTTTTACAATCGGTAATGGTCTTATTGATTTGGTCAGAATTGAAAATTCTTTTACATGAATAGATGTTTCACCTGTTTTTGTGGTAAACACATATCCTTTTACACCGATGATATCGCCAATATCACATAATTTTTTCCAAACAGTCTGGTACAATGTTTTATCATCGCCCGAACAAATATCATCCTGTTTTATATAAACCTGTATCTTACCAGTTGAGTCCTGCAATACAGCAAAGTTTGCTTTTCCCATATCGCGTACACTCATGATACGCCCGGCAAGACACACATCCGCAAAGTCTGCTTTATTTTCTTCTCCTTTATAGTGTTCTTTTATATATGCAGCTGTGTTGTTAACCGGGTATAGCGCAGCAGGGTATGCATCAATGCCAAGTTTTTTTAATTCCTCCAGTTTCTCTCTCCTGATAATTTCCTGTTCAGATAAATGTAGTATGCTCATAAAATCGTTCAATAGCGGCGCATTTTTTGTTATTGCTATTGGCCGCAAAGGTAAATGTTGTGCAGCAGGCAAACAAGGGCCATTAGAGATACTTAATGTACTTTTAATAATTAACCGCAGAGACGTCAAGTCGCAGAGTTGAATTCTCCGTGCCTTTGCACCTCTGCGGTAAAAACCAAAAGTTCAGATTTTAAAAAACCAACTACTATATGAAAAGAATTTTTCCTCTCTTAATCACAGTTTTTATACTTGCAGGTTGTGATGTAATAAAGCAATTACCCACCACAACAGGTACAGGTGTTTCAGAAAATGAAGCCGGGCAGGGTATTAAAGAGGCCCTTGCCCAGGGTATTTCAAAAGCAGTATTACAGCTTAATACAACAGATGGCTTTTTTAAAAGTGCATTCTATAAAATATTATTACCTCCCGATGCAAAAAAAATAGAAAATACACTAAGAGATATCGGGTTGAATAGTTTGGTTGATAAAGCAATCCTCCAGATAAACCGCGGAGCCGAAGATGCTGCCGGTAAAGCCCAGCCGATTTTTGCAGATGCAATAAGAAACATGACTTTAAGTGATGCAATTGGATTGGTAAGGAATGGGGATACCAGCGCCACACATTTTTTCAGGGAAAAGACAACTGAAAAATTAATGGCCGCATTCCTGCCTGTTATTAAATCATCTCTTGATAAAGTAGAAGCAACCAAATATTATGGAGATCTCGTAAAAAAATACAACGATTTTCCTACTACTTTTAAAAAGCTGAACCCCGATCTGCCAGGCTTTGTTACATTAAAAGCAACGGAAGCTTTGTTCGACCTGGTTGCAAAAGAAGAATTAAATATCCGGAATAATTTTACGGCAAGAACAACAGAGTTGCTGAAAAAAGTTTTTGGAGGACTGTATAAGTAATATTTTTTTGCCACAAAGTAGCTAAGACATAAAGAGTCACGAAGAATACATTTTGTGTGACTTCGAACCTTAGTGACTTACTGGCGAAGTATCTTCTTCCTTGTTTTCAAAAAAGCTGTTTGCAGCTTTTACACCATTATCATAAAGAAATGCCTTGTCTTCCTGGTTTGTCTTTTTTATTGTAGAAAAAATATGTCCCTGGCTCACATAGATCGTTCTGCCACGTTCATTTTCCAATCCATGGTACTTCCTGCTTAGTGTTTCCATTAAAAGATTAGAAAAAGCAAAAAGATAATCAGAATATTTATTGATGCTATACGAAGGAATTTTAGTACTGTTATTATTTAAAGAATCAATTTGCTCCGGGCTTTCCAGTTTTATACCAATGGTTTGGGGATTAAATTTTAATTTATCACAAAGCAAGGGGTTACTGTTATATTCACAGGTGTCAAACATGCTGATGGGATAATTACAAAGCATTCCCCCATCAACATAATAATTCACAAAAGAAGCAGTATCTGATCTCTTTATTTTTTTGAGATCATTGTCAAGTGCAATTGGTTCAAAATACAATGGAATGCCTCCGCTTATCCTCGCAGCCAATGCAATCGGCATAGAAGGTGTGTTTTCAAATGAAAAAATTTCCAATTGCTGTTTACTGAGATTGGTACCTGTGCAATAAAAATCCTTATATTTTTTATCAGTTTCACGCAACTGGTGCAGTTGTTGAAAAGTGAGCAGTGCATTACCGGTTTTATGTTCCACCATTTTCTTCAACCACTTTTCAAATGCTTCTCCTTTATAAAGACCATAATTTTTTTTGAACCGTGTGTATTTGCCCACTAGTCCTCCCGAACCGTCATTAAATTTTTCCAAAGGGAGATCTCTCATCAGGCTATCGATCTCTGCAGCGCTGTAACCGATACTCACCAACATTCCCGCAATGGAACCGGCAGATGATCCGCCGATCTTTTCTACCTGTTGTAAGATCCCTTTTTCTTCCAATACACTGAATACACCCGCATATGCAAGTCCTCTTGTACCGCCGCCTTCCAATACCAGGTTTTTATACTCATATGCTTTTTGTGCAAAACAAAAAGAGGGTAGCAACAGGAAAATAAAAAGCCATTTCATGAAGTGAAAGTAAAAAAATGTACCTGCAGTAAAAGTTAAAGTGAATTTAATTTTCGGGATAAAACATATTGCCACAGATTTTGTTTCCGGTATTATAAAGTAATCAGTGCATCAGTGGCAATTGTATTATCTGTTAAGGAAATTATTGATCTTCTGTAAGTAATACCTGCCAGGCTTCATGTAGTTTTCCCTGTTCGAGTAATTCTTTTGCATATAAATGCAATTCTTTTTCCATTTCGCCGGGATTAATGGAATAGTATTGAATAATATTTTTTAAGCGATCGTCATTAAATGCAGGATCAACAAATGGCATTTCATTTACATTGGCAAGCTGGCCAAGGTGATTACCGGAAAGAATGCTGCTTTTACGAATATCTCCTGGCAATGCATCAATACCAATACCGATCTGTACATGTGGTTTTGGCACAATGAACAAATTTGTTTCATCTACTTTACAATACCAGTCTCCGCCAAGCCTTGCTACATGATGCAATTTTCTTTGATCTATTTTTTTATTTTCATCAAGAATGCTTTCATCGATGTGCATGCAGATCACTTCGCATATCACCAGGTTGCCTGCGCCGCCTGATTCGCCCAATGGTTTTATTTCCATCACCCTGCATTCCATTTTTACCTTGCTTTCTTTAACCATTGGAGGTGAAACAATGCTTGCTTTTTCTTGTGTAAAACCTGCTTTTGCGAATTCATTGGTTCCCTTCGGAAATTCGCAGCTGGCAAGTGATGTTTGCTGCACCATATCATAATCAACTATATTAATAACCACTTCCGGTACTTCATGCACATTCTGTAAAGTATGTTTAGTGGTATTATCTCTTACTCTTCTGGCAGGTGAAAAGATCACAACAGGCGGATTAGAAGAAAATAAATTGAAAAAACTAAAAGGACTCAGGTTCACATTCCCATCTTTATCTATAGTTGATGCAAAACATATCGGCCGCGGGCCAATGGCGTGTTGAAGATAGTTTTGAACATCTGTTGTTTTTAAGTCTTTTAGATTTAATGTGAGCATTTTGTAATTCCGAATTATGAATTATGAATTATGAATTGCGGTATTTTATAAAGTTGTTGACTACGCTCCATATATTTTTTATTTAAAGACAGAATAGACAAAGGCTTCAAGTATTATAAAGACATTCAGAATTCATAATTCATAATTTTTTAAGCGCTAACAAACTCATATCATTCTCTTCTTTCACAATAGTGTTACTTAACTTCCCAAGTCCTTCAATTTCCATTTCCACAACATCTCCTTCCTGTAACCATTGCTCCTTATAATTCGGGTCATTTAGTTTACCCGTTCCATTTAATTCCAGGAAACAACCGGTTCCAACCGTACCGCTTCCAATTACATCACCCGGAAATAAATTAACGCCATAACTGCAGCGTTCAATGATCTCGGCAAATGTCCAGTCCATATCAGCAAGGTTGCCCTCGCTCACTTCGTATACCATTTACACGACATTTCATGGGGAGATTCCAGGCTTTTCCGGTATGCCCTTGCTTTGCAGGGAACTTCATATTGCTCCAGTTCATCGAGTGTAACCAGCATTGGCCCAATTACAGTTGCAAAATCTTTTCCTTTTGCCGGGCCAAGATTCAGCAGCATTTCTTCCATTTGCAATCTCCTTGCACTCATATCATTCATGATCATCAAGCCCCCGATATATTCATCAGCCTCTTCTGCCTTGATGTTTCTTCCCGATCTGTTAATTACGATGGCAGCTTCCAGCTCAAAATCAAGTTTTTCAAAATGATCGGGCATGCAATACACATTACCCGGGCCCTGTATACTATTATGATTGGTAAAATAAAAAATCGGGTACTGGTCAAATTCCGGTATCATGTCAACCTTGCGGTTTCGCCTTGCTGCTGCCACGTGTTGCCGGAATGCATAACCATCTCTGCAACTTGTTGGATTGGGTACCGGCGCCAGTATTTCTGCGTCTGCAAATGGAACAGCCATTACATTTCGTACCAATCCGTCTTTGATCTTAAACTCTGCAGCCTTTGCCACTGGCATCACGTCATCCCAATAATTGAGAAACATTGCCATACTGATCGGTAAATCCGGGTGAAGCACATCTGTATCATATAGCAATCCGTCAACCAGCAATGCCAGTTGTTCGCGTTCATCTTTTAAATAAGTGACTAGCTTCATTTTATATAAATATGTTAAGATGGCAAATTTAGTACTACCCGCTACAGTAAAAAAAATGATTTTGTATATTTGTCCCGTAATCTTGTATTATGGAATTTGAGAAAATACATAATAAGGGCCAGGCTCAACTATTTAAGAACCAGTACCTGGAGTACCTTACCAAAACCCACCCGCTTGTAATATGGGGCATGTATTTACCCGTGCTCATTTTACTTCCTTATTATTCAGTTAATGCATTAAGCTATAGCGGTCTGAATGTTTTTGTACTTTTTCTTGCCGGCGTATTTTTCTGGACTTTCACTGAATATGTGCTGCACAGGTTTGTTTTTCATTTTATGCCCGATGGCGAACGTGGAAAGAAGATACATTACATCATTCATGGCAATCACCACGAATATCCAAGAGACAGGGAAAGATTATTTATGCCGGCAGCGCCAAGTTTAATTATTGCATCGCTGTTTTTTATAGTAATGTTCCTTGTGTTAGGTAAAAATGCTTTTTCTTTTTTCCCTGGATTTTTGTTCGGTTACCTGGTGTACGGAAGTATGCATTACGCCATTCATGCATGGAATCCTCCATTTAAATGGATGAAAGGATTGTGGCGCAACCATCACCTGCATCATTATAAAAATGATCATATGGGCTTTGGAGTAAGCAGTACACTATGGGATCATATATTTGGAACTATGTTCGACCTGAAAAGAGAAAAAGAGGATAAAGAAAAAGTACAAAGCCTGATGTTTGCCCGCAAACCACGTAAAGAGGATGCGGTGGAACGTTAGTTACCATTTTTCCTCATCATCCATCATATTTTTATCCCGCTGGTGCTCCTGGCGGGATTTTATTTTTTGTATTTGTCTTTCAATGATCAATGTGGCGATCAGCTTGCCTGCATCTGCTTCGCTGTTTTCTTTGAGAAGGATTTTTAATTTCTGTTCGCTTACATCAAGGCGGTAAAGCAAAGAAATGAGCTGGTCAAAATTCTCCAGGATAAGATTATTGATATATGTTGCAAGTTCGGTGTGCAATCCCGGTTCAGACAAGGGAATGATATCATTGCTGCTAAGGATATTTTGAACAATAAGATCATTCCGTTGCATTTTCATTGGATTTATTTTTTTGAAATACCTGCTTTACTAATTTCCGATCAAAGAAAAAAACCGGTATGGTTGTTATAATAAGTGATGGGAATAGTAGTTTGGGAATAGTATATTTTTCGAAATCCTCACTGGAAAACCAGAACATGATCGCTTCAAATAACAACCACTGTACAAAATAAAACAATCCCCTTACCAGTAATTTTTGATGATGATGTAAGCTTGCGATACCAGGCAGCTATTTTCATAATCAGCAATTTCCTGTGAAATTAAAATTTTTCCAACACCCCCAATGCAAATAATGCAAAATCATACTTAGCAGGATCATCCGCATCCAGTCTTTTCATTTCGTTGGTTAATTCTATTGCTGCCTGCCAGTCTGTTTGTTTTCGCTGTAGTAATTTAAAATGCCTGGCAACCCTTGCCACGTGTACATCCAGGGGAATCACCAGTTGTGAGGGTGATATGTTTTTCCATATGCCAAAATCAACTCCGTTCTTATCTTTTCGTACCATCCATCGTAAATACATGTTCAATCGTTTGCAACTTGCTTTTTTTGCGGGGCAGGCAATATGCTTCATTGTTCTTTTAGGAACATGTTCTAATGAAAAAAAGTATTGATAAAATCCATTAAGCGCATTTTCTGTATCAGTATCTGCTTTTTTCATCCATTTTATAAATGCATTTTCCAAAGAAGTATTTTCCTGGTAATGCATATTAAAAAATGAAATGAAATAAAGTAAGTCTGTGGAATTAAAAGTGCGATGCTTAAAAGAAAGTAATTTTTTCAGGTCATTATCCGAATGATGAAGGCAAAAATCATATGGGGCATTGTCCATGTGCTGCAGCAGCTCCCTGGATTTATTAATGATCGTTGTCCTGTTTCCCCATGCAAATATTGCAGCAAAGAAACCTGCTATTTCTATATCCTGTTTCTTTGAAAATAAGTGAGGAATGAGAACAGGGTCAGCCTGTATAAATGATGGCCTGTTGTATTCCTTTACTTTAGCGTTTAAAAATTCTTTTAAATCCTTTGCCGGCATGATGCAAAAATAGAAAGCTGATTCGATAGAAAGGATATTTATTATTAAGCCTGATAATTCGGCTTACGAAAAAAAAATACTTGTTGGGTTTAATATTGTTGAAAATAGTTGAACATTGTTTTGAAAACAAAAGGGGCTAAGAAAACAACTATTTCTTAACCCTCTATTCAAAAATTATTGAATGAATTATGCGAGCGCCTGTTTAAGATCTTCAATCAGGTCATCTGCGTCTTCAATACCAACACTTAATCTTATTAATCCGTCTGTCAACCCGTTCTTAATTCTTTCTTCTTTCGGGATACTTGCATGTGTCATACTTGCAGGATGATTGATCAGGGATTCAACACCTCCGAGGCTTTCAGCCAATGAAAATAATTTTGTAGATGATAAGACTTTCATTGCTGCTTCAGTGCTGTTGTCTATCAATGTAAAACTCATCATCCCTCCAAATCCTCTCATCTGTATTTTAGCAATCTCATAGTTAGGATGATCAGCAAAACCACACCAGTATATTTTATCCACCTTTGGATGCTTACGTAAAAAATGAGCGATCATATAACCATTCTCATTATGTTGTTTCATTCGTATGTGCAAAGTTTTGATACCTCGCAAAACCAAAAAGCAATCCATTGGCCCGGGAACTGCACCACAGCTTTTTTGAATAAGGTATAACTGATCTCTCAAAGCCTGGTCGTTAACGATCAATGCACCTTGTATAACATCACTATGGCCCCCCAGGTATTTCGTGGAAGAATGCATAACGATATCTGCTCCAAGGTCGAGTGGGTTTTGGAAGTAAGGTGTAGCAAAAGTATTATCTACACAAAGTAATGCACCGGCTTTTTTTGTAAGCGCTGCTACAGCAGAAATATCTGTGATATTCATCAAAGGATTGGTAGGAGTTTCAATCCATACCAATTTTGTTTTGTCGGTAATTACAGCCTTAACATTTTCAACATTACTCGTATCAACATAAATGAATTTAATGCCGAATTTTTCAAACACTTTTGTAAACAGGCGATAGGTTCCACCATACATATCATTGCCGGCAATTACCTCGTCACCGGATTTCAATAATTTAATAACAGTGTCGGTAGCCGCCACGCCACTGCTGAATGCAAGTCCGAATTTGCCGTTCTCAATTATTGCCAATGCAGTTTCCAATGCCGTACGCGTTGGATTTTGAGAGCGTGCATATTCATAGCCTTTGTTTTGTCCTGGTGCTGCCTGTACATAAGTAGAGGTTTGATATATCGGTGTCATGATCGCACCGGTAGATGGATCGGGCTCTGCGCCTGCGTGTATAAATTTTGTAGCTAATTTTTTTCCTGAAAGATCGTCTTTGTTACTCATCGTTTATAAATTATGAGTTGCAAAATTAGGTATAATAGATACACGGATGACACGCATTATGCGGATGGACACGGATTTTTTGCCTATCGGTCTTAGAATGGTGATTAGTGAGAGAATGGCCGACTACTTTGAAAAGTGAAAGACATCAGCTATCAGCTGTCAGTTCACAGCTTTGCAACGGCGCTGGCTGATTGCTGATATCTGATAGCAATTTCCTTATGTTCGGAAATTCAAAAAAACCTCACTGATAAAATTGTTCCTATTGAGCCTTTATCAGCTGCGCCACACAGAGATAACGCCACTCAAAATTATCGGCATCGTGCGCATGGAGGCTTTTTGTTTTTTTGTGAAGTATTTGTGGCTTTAATATGTCGGCTTTTACCAGTTCTGCTTTTGCTTCATTGATATAATCTTTCATAACCTGGTTTTCCATCCATTGCTTTTGGGGTGGTTCGTAGCCTACTTTATCGGTTCTCCACACAATATTCTGTGGGAGTTTATCATCCATTAATTTCCGGAGAATAGATTTGGTAAATCCATTGCTTATTTTATATTTTGAAGGAAGCGAAAAAATGAATTGCACAAGTTCTGCATTAAGGAATGGAAGCCTTACTTCCCTGCCATGCGCCATTGAGTTGCGATCGCAATAACGCAACAGTTCCTGCAGGCCATGCTGCATAGTTGAGAAATATAAGATATCATTCAGTTTTGTAACAACGGGTTTATGTATTCCTTCCCATTCCCGCCCTTTTAAACAAGCCAGCAGGCTTTTGCTTACTTCACCATGATGAATGATGCGGAGGTATTCTTTTTTCTCGAGTGCAATAGATGCATGAGAAGGAAGAAATGCAGCAAGAATATTTTTTACATTCCATTTAAAGTGTACGCTGTTTTTTTGCAGCTGCAGTTTTTCATTTTTTGAACCAATGAATTTATACCTGCTCACCATTTCCTGCAAATACCAATGAACATATTTATGATACCCTGCTAATATCTCATCTGCGCCCTGACCGTCAAGCAGTACTTTAACATTGTGTTGCTTTGCCAGTTCATACACTTTGTATTGGGCATAAATACTTGAGGATGGAAAAGGCTCTTCCTGGTGCCAGGCAAGTTTTTCGAAATCATCAATCAGTTGTATGCCGGAAGGTACCGTAATATAGCTTTCTACTCCAAACCTGTTTGAAACCTGTTCAATAAACTTTGATTCGTCATTTTCAAAACCAGGAAATACAGCCGAAAATGTTTTGTAGGGATTTGATACATTGCGCAATTGTTGTTGCAGGTAATAAACAATACCTGAACTATCCAATCCTCCACTTAGGCTAGCCCCCACCGGCACATCGCTTCTCAGTCGCCTGAATACCGAGGTGGAAAGTAGTTTATCAAATTTCTCTATCGCTTCTTCTTCACTGATCTTTATCATCAGTTGTTTATCCAGGTCCCAATAAGTTTCAATTTGTATTTCGCCATTTACTCCATTGAGTTTAAGATAATGTCCTGGCGGAACAGAATAAATATCTTTAAAAAAAGTTTGTGCTCTATCTGCCGGATTTTGAACATACCCGAGCGTGATGTAGTTTAAAAGCATTTTATTTTCTACTACTCTTGCTACGCCGGCTGCCCATAATGCTTTCATTTCACTTGCAAATGCAAACAGGCCTTTTTCTGCATAATAATAAAATGGTTTTTCGCCAAAGCGATCCCGTGCAGCAAACAATGTTTGTTCTGTTTCATCCCAGATCGCAAATGCAAACATGCCATCAAAATACTGGACTGCTTTTTCTTTATAGCAATCATAGGCTGCAAGTATCACTTCTGTATCGCTGTTTGACTGGAAATGATAACCTGCTTTTTTTAATTCTTTTCTTAATTCAATGTAATTATAGATCTCACCGTTATAAACAATGCTGTATCGCTGTGCATAATGCATCGGTTGTGCACCTGCAGGAGAAAGATCGATAATGGAAAGTCGCCGGTGAGCAAAGCCGACATTGTGTTTTTTATTTATCCAAAAGCCTTCTCCATCCGGCCCGCGATGAGCCAGTGAATCAGCCATTTTTTTTAACAGGGGCTGGTTCAAAAAAAATTGGTCAGAAGTTATAATGCCTGCTATACCACACATATTGCAAATATCAGGTTTCCCGGATGTAAAGCTAAAATTGTTTTAATTAATGTGTGACTTTGATTGGAAGTATTGTTTTTACATTGTCCCATGCCATTACCAGGTCGGTACCATATACAGCGTGGGTAAATATAATCGTGCAATCCTCTAATGAAGGGGATTGTTCCATAACAGGAATATCAAGCTTAAAAATATCTTTTGTTTTATCCATGTGCAGGCCCCAGGTGAATAAGTTGGTATTTAATATGATTGTCCACTTGTCGGGATAAGGAATGCAATACAATACGTAACGTCCTTTACTGATCTTCTTTTCAGCGATGGTCACGTCCCTGAAAAATTCAATTTCTGTTGCTTCATTTGCACCGAGACGCCATTCTCTTCCATATTCACAGAGGCTCTTAGGCGAAGTGCCAAAAATTTCTCTTCCCTTTTTTTGAGGCCGGCTATAAATAACACGGGCAATTAATTCAGAAGTATCTGTGCCATTCATTTTCAGGATTGGATAGTCATGGGGATAATAACTCATATCCAAAGGTGACTGATCATTTGTTGCATATGGATTGACTGTCTCCGAATTTTTTACAGATTCGGGAGTCTTGGTAATTTCCTTAATAATATCCGATTTGGCAGGTTCCTTTTTTTGCTCGCTGCAGCAAACAAGGGCAACAGCAGCAATTAGTAAAAAGACGGTCCGTGGAAATAAATATGTAAGTGATTTCATAATTATTGTAAAGAGATTGGTACGGAAACGCTGATGTCATCCCAATAAACCCGCAGATCGTACCCATTTTCAGATTTATCAAAGGTAATGGTAAACAGTTCCGAAATAGTTGTTTGCTTTTGAACAGGCACATCCATTCTTGCAACATCATTTTTTTCTTCGTACCGGAATGATCCCCAAATATCAGTTTCTTTGTTTACAATGATCGTCCATTTATCCTCACGTGGAATGGCGTACAAGGTATATCTCCCTTTTTTAATTTTAACATCGCCCATTTTTACGGACTGAAAAAATTCTATTTCCGTTGCTTCATTTGCTCCAAAGCGCCATACTTTTCCATATTCGATCAGGTCGCCAAATAGTACACGGCCATTTTTTTGCGGGCGACTATAGATAACCCTGGCAACTAAAGGATCGGAGGCTTTATCCTGGATCTTTAACAGCGGGTAATTGTTGGGGCAATAACTCTCATCCATAGGTGATTTGTCGAGTGCAGGAATATTTGACTGGGCCATCATCGCCGCTATACAAAAAAATGAAACCACAGCGGTCAAAAGAAATTTCTTCATAGTAATTTTTGCCAAAGATATATTAATCAATATTTTTTGATTCGTTTAAAATGCCGATGCAGTAATTTTTTAACAAAGGAAAGAATTCATCGTAGTATGGTTGCATACTTTCCTTATTATTCATGAAGATGGAAAAAGCTGTGTCGGATTCGGAAATATATTTTGCCCGTCTTACCATTCCAGCAAAACTTTTTTGAATTCCCCCATCAAAATGGTAATTGTACAGCCAGTCGTATTGCTTCATATATACAAAAACCTGTTGGAATGCAGCTGGTAAACCCTGCAGCTGTTTTTCAAGTTTAGTGTAGGTTTCCCGGCTAAACAAAGCAAGTTCGGCTGCTGATGTAAATTCATTTATATCATTCCCCAAAAAATAATCGTATACAATATCTATAAATGCGCCGGCGTATAATCCATAGTGTGGCTTAAAGAATTTTTTCAACTCCTTTGTTGCAGGATGTGTGTCGGTAAAATCATCTATGGCACGATGCAACCTGATACCTCTTTGTATGGCAGCAGGATATTCGTATTGTTTTTTTCCCTTAATAAAATCACTGATCATATTTCCCGCCAACACCGGTTCATTGCCAAAAGATAAATATGCGTGTGCAAGATAATTCATATCTAAAGTTAACCAGATAATAGCTCATGGAGTCTTCAAAGCTGGTAGAAGTACCAGGTTAGTTTGAATAAGTAAATATTTTTTAACCGCAGAGAACATGGGTTAATAGAGTTTGCGCAGAGGACCTCTGCGTAAACTCTGTTTCTCTTTTTCTCTGCGGTTAAATTTCCAATTGCCTTACCTGATATAGTAAAAAGCGGCCACTTCTGATATAGTAAAACGGATTGATGTCAATTTAAATTTGCATACAAATCAAATATTACTTTTATGACCATTGCTGAAAATTATTTACAAAACGTAAAAAAAGAATTCCTTCGATATAAATCTTTAGGTGAGAAAGCAATGGAACAGCTTAATCCTGTGCAATTATTTTATGCTAAAAATGAAGATTCCAACAGCATCGCCAATATTGTAAAACATATGTATGGAAATATGTTATCGCGTTGGACAGATTTTTTAACCACCGACGGAGAGAAAGATTGGAGAAACAGGGATGGAGAATTTGAGATGGCAGTTACCGACAAAAAAGAAGTGTTGCGGCAATGGGAAGAAGGATGGGCATGTGTATTTGCGGCAACCGATCCGTTAACGGAAGATCAATTATTGCAAACCGTTTATATCCGCAGTGAAGCACTTACAGTTTTAGATGCAATCAACCGGCAGCTGGCACATTATTCTTATCATATAGGACAAATTGTTTTTGCTGCGAAGGAATTGAAAGAGGGGGAATGGAATAGTTTGTCGATACCGAGGAGGAAGGTGAATGGTGAATAGTGAATGGTGAAAGCTTGTTGCGTCGCAATTAATTCGTTACTTTTAAAAATGCAATATAAAAGTGAGACGTTCAAGTATTTCAGCATTCACCATTCACCATTCACTATATGAATTGGCTTCTCCTCATCATCGCCGGTCTTTTTGAAACTGCATTTGCCACTTGTCTTGGTAAAGCCAGGGATACCTCCGGCAATACGCAAATAATGTGGATGACGGGATTCTTTGTTTGTTTAACGATAAGCATGTATTTACTCTATAAAGCGACCCAAACCTTACCGATCGGGACAGCTTATGCGGTCTGGACAGGCATTGGAGCAGTAGGAACTGTAATTGCAGGGATGATTTTTTTTAAAGAACCGGCAGGTTTCTGGCGCCTGTTCTTTATATCAACACTTATTTGCTCTATTATTGGACTCAAGGTGGTTTCTGTTTCCAATTAGACAACCACGGCAATCATAATTACGTATACAAGTGTAAGGTCAGTCCCCGGCCATGGGGAAATAAATCCACAGCATGTGAAAAAGCAGCGATTATTTCTGTAATCGGGTCTTGTTAATAAGTTGATTAATCGTTTTTTATAAACGGTATTTGATTTCCAAAGGAAAATTTCTATTTTAAATTCTGGCAGGTTTTGTGTAATTAATTAAAAAAACATTTTATGAATAACATTATATACCTGAATGTAGAGGGGTCTGAGAGCTTTGCCTGGGTAACGGAAATTCCGAACCGGCATCATAATATGTTCAAAGTGATATTTAAAAATGGGTATGAGAATATTTTCTTTACAGATGTAGAAACCGGAAAATGGGTGGAGGAAGATATCGGGTTTACACAATTGGCAGAAGAAGTGGGCGCACAAATAAAAAATTTAGTAAGAAATCCCATACACGTCCCCAAAATTCTTACCTGGCACAAACAAATCACCGAAAATGAAGTGCTTTCTTTCGGATTTTTCAATTTTATGAAGGATAAGTACAAAATGTACGAGATTTATAATGCGAATAAAAAATACATGTACACACTCGTGGAAATGGATAATGAGGAATGGCAGATATTAGGCAATAATTCCCTGGCAATAAAAAATATAGACCCTTTATTTGTTGAGCAGGTGATACAAATACTTCCCCTGTATTGGGCAAATGCAAGGTAATAGATTGACCCGGGCCAGGCTTCAAAAAAAATTATTACGTTAAATTTTACTGCTGTTAAAAAATTATTCGCCAAAGAAAAATTTTTCTGTTTAATTTTATCAAGGAAACCGGCCCTGGGAAAAGCTACTGTGTAATTTACCGCCTGATCAAAATCACGAGAAACTGCGCTGAGATTATTCTGAAAAAACCAGTCTGATATTTATGACAACCGAACAAGTATTTATAGATGAACTTGAAGACCTTAAGAGAAAAGGTTATACCAGCAAATTCATCAAAAAAAATGACTTCCTTTATTGTTCCGAGAAGGATATGAATTTCCGTAGTTACGAACTCACTATTACGGAACAATTCAGGTATGAGGATAAAAACGAACCTTCAAAGAATACTGTATTATACGCTATCGAATCTACCGAATACGGCCTCAAAGGGTTCCTGGTGAATTAGGCCTTACAAGGCTGGAAAATAAACCAGATGAACCAGATTAATTTTAAGGATGCGCCGTTCTACATAAGATTTACATTCAAATTATTGATGTTGGTATTGCTGGGTGTTCTGCTCGTTTATGGACAGAATATCATAATACCATTCCTTTTTGCAATATTACTTTCCATACTGCTGCTTCCCCTTACCAATTTTCTTGAACGCAAACTTTTTTTTGCTAAAACCCTGGCAGATCTTGCTGTTGTTGTTTTTTCACTTTTTGTGATCGGAACATTGATCTATTTTTTTTCCAACCAGATAGCACGCTTTTTAAAAGATATTCCTTCTATTAAAGAGCATTTGAACGCTCATTATGAAACCATCCAGAACTGGATGCAGAAACGTTTTCATATAAGCACCGAACAACAATCAGTGATCTTAAGTTCTGCCACCGGTAGTGTAAGTTCCGGTACTGAAGTGATCGGTGAAACTGTTTTTACAATCACACATACTGTCTTTTATATTATCCTGGTTGCTATTTATACTTTTCTCATTCTTGTGTACAGGAAGATGATCAAACAATTCATCATTGAAATTTTTAACCAGAAAAATGAACCGCAGGTAAAAGAAGTATTGCTGGAATCAAAGGGCATTGTTCAAAAATACATGGTAGGGTTGATCACTGAAATGGGTATCGTTGCCGTATTAAACACAAGTGTCCTTCTTATAATAGGAATAAAATATGCTGTATTCCTCGGACTGCTTACTGCATTATTAAACATCATCCCTTATATTGGCATCATTGCAGGTATTATTTTCACATCGCTTATTACACTCACCACTTCTGATCACCTGAGTGATATTATATGGGTCATCATCTGTTTTGAGATCATTCATTTTATTGACGCAAATTTTTTGATGCCGCGTATCGTTGGCTCCAAGGTAAAAATAAATGCACTGGTAACAATAATGGGAGTTGTAGTAGGCGGTACATTGTTGGGCCTACCGGGCATCTTCCTGGCTTTACCCTCAATTGCCATCCTGAAAATAATTTTTGACAGGATAGAAGAGCTCAAACCATGGGGCAAATTAATGGGTGGCAATGTTAATGAAGGAAAAGCAAGAATTGTAAACCGGTTGGAAAAAATAAGACTGAGAAAAAAGAAAAATCCGGCCCCCTGATCTTCAAAGGGCCGGTAATATGTTTTTATTTGAATACACTCTCCACGGCATAAAATTATTTCCTTGACTTCCCCACCAGGAATAATATCAATGCAACAATTCCCACTACGATCAGTATACCTACCCAAACGCCCGCCTTAAAAATACCACCAATAACTTCGCAACTATTGAGCATTGTAATTAAAACGAACAATAACATACTTACCTGAACTAATTTTAAACTTTTCATGATCTTGAGTTTTTGATTTTTTGATTTTTGATTCCTTTGACCGGATGTATTTTTTTTGATGAATCGTTCTTTGCTTCATCTAATGAATGAGTCGCAAATACCGATTCATTCACTGTATGCATTGATATTTTTTTATAATATTTTTTAATTACTTCCAGTTCTTCTTCTGTCAGGTCTTCACTTGCAACCAGCCTGTTACTTGTTAGTTCATTTGCTGCGATCAGCTCATTCAGTTTTAAATGAAGTGCAGTTGTATCCCTGTTCTGCGATTGCTGGATAACGAATATCATTAAGAATGTTACTATTGTCGTGCCGGTATTTATTACAAGCTGCCATGTTTCTGAATAACCAAAGAATTGCCCGCTTGCAGCCCATATGATTACAATTATAAGCGCTATTAAAAATGCCATGGGTGATCCTGTTGCTTTTGTTACCCATGTTGAAAAACTATAAAATGCCTTTTTAAGCGGATTAATCTTCTTTGCTTTCATTTTATAAAGTTTTAAATGCGTTCAAATGAAAAAATGTCAATGGAAGGATGCTTTCCACTAATTATATCAGTCAAAAAAGCTGCCGCAATTAAGCTGAAGGTGATGCCATTGCCCCCAAAGCCCAATGCGAAATAGCTATTGGGCAACTTTTTGTATTCTCCTATAAAAGGCAAACCGTCTTTTGTACTTCCAAATACACCGGTCCAGCTAAACTCTGTTTTAAATGTTGTGCCTGGAAATAATTTTTTAAAATCTGTTTCAAGCTGTTTTGTTTTTTTATGAATAAGGCTGTCCCTTTTTCGTGGATTATAAAATTTTTCATCTCTTCCCCCGACAATGATCCTGTCACTGTTTATAACAGACATATATAAATAAGGATCTGCTGTATTCCATGCAAGCGCCGCTCTGTTCATTTTCATGTCAACTTGTTCCATTTGCTCACTGCATATAGCATAAGTGCTCTGCAGCATTACAATATTTTTATCGACATAATTCACAGCTTCATATCCGTTGGCATAAACCAGTTTTTTGGTTTTAATGATGTTCCCGGAATTTGTTTTTAACGTTACTCCTTTATGTGAATGCTTTATTGTTACCGCTTCAGTGCGATCGAAAACCTTTAATCCCTTTTTTATACTATGTTGATGAAGTGCGTGCGTAAAAGAATATGCATTTGTCTGGGCAGCTTTAGCTGATAATATTGCCGAAGATGCTTTAAAATAAAAACCGGCCTTTACCTGCTGTTCGCTTAATAATTCAACATCAAATCCATATCGCTTCCGGATGGTATATTCCTCGTTAAGAAAATCGTCATCCTTTTTACCGGCGGCATAGTAAAGACTTTTCTTTTCATAAAAATCTTTAAAGCCGATCTTATGAGCGATCTCTCCAAGCTGATCAATTGCATCTTCGCATAATTTATATGCCGTTACGGCATTTTGCAACCCGATCTTATGTTGCAATTCACATAGCGGTACGTCGATTTCATATTGAAGCAATGAGGTACTGGCGCAGGTACTACCAAGGCCGATGGTTCTCCCGTCGATGAGTATGCAATCAATACCAGCCTCCGTTAAATAATATGCCGTTAAAGCCCCGGATATTCCGCCGCCCATTATCAGCACATCTGCCGAAATGTTTTCCCGCAGCATTGGATAGTCGAAAGGCAATCCATTCTTTATAAGCCAAAAGGGGTATCCTGAGTTTAAATTCATAGCTTCTTTGGTGAAAGTGTGGAGCAATTTTCCCGTTTATCTTCCAGGGGCAGGGAGTTAAAAAATACCATTTGCAATAATGCTCAATATGTCTTAACTTATGTAAGTCCTAAAGTTGTATTTGCCAGAATTATGCCAGCTAAAAGATGAATATCTGTCTTTCTTAACCACGGAGACACCAGGCCGCAGCGCATTCTTTGCGTCTCCGCGTCTCCGCGGTTGTATATCGCCAGACCGGTATAATGATTCTACGTATGCAAAAGATTTTATCTCCCAGTTTGGCAGGATTTTAGTTTAATACAAGTACAATATTTTTTAATTTTTAAAACAAAACATTATGAGTGCAGGTAAATTATTAACAGGAATTCTTATTGGTGCTGCTGCCGGCGCTGTATTAGGTATATTATTCGCTCCTGATAAAGGCTCAGAAACAAGAAAAAAGATCGCTCAAAAAGGAGGTGATCTGAAGGATACGATCAGGAATAAATTTAATGAACTGGGAGAAGCTATTTCTGAAAAATATGATAGTATCCGTGGTGAAGCAAATGAAATCATTGAAAAAGGAAAAGAAAAAGCACAGGAACCCAAACGCAGCTTTTCATAATCAAACTGAATTATTAAATAAGTTCCGGTGATAAAATAGAAAAAATGGAAGATCGTGTAAATCATGATGACGACCAGGCTGGTATTGCTGAAAATATAGAATCATTATTTGAGCATGTTAAAGCTTACGGAAAAACGAATGTGGACCTGGTTAAGCTTAAAGCCGCAGATAAGTCTGCCGAGATAATTTCTACACTCGTAGCAGGACTCATTTTTGCAATAATCATTGTTATATTTTTTGCTATACTGAGTATCGGCATTGCCCTATACCTCGGTGAATTGCTTGGCAAACCTTATTATGGTTTTTTGGTACTGGCCGGATTCTATCTTATCATCGGACTTATTTTTTATTCAATGAAAGAAAAATGGTGCAAAACGCCGGTTGCTGACATGATAATAAAAAAATTATTTAAATAACTTTATGAATATCCGCAGCAAAAAAGAACTGGACGAAGCGATCATTGAACTGGAAAAAAAGAAAGCTATTCAATATGGCCTCATGGTGCAGCAATACCGTGACACTACAGAAAGCATGAAGCCGGCTAATATTGTAAAAGGAATGTTCAGTAATATTATGCATTCTGCCGATGCAAAAAAAGGATTATTGAAAGCAGTTGCCGGTCTTGGTCTTGGTTTTCTTACAAGAAAATTATTCTGGGGCAATTCTTCATCTACAATAAAAAAAGTATTGGGTGGCTTTGCCAAAGCCGGAGTTGCTAAGGCTGCTATCAGTAATGTAGATAAAATAAAAGCTTATGGAACGGCGATCTACCATAACCTTTTTCAAAGGAAAGCAAAACAACAGCAGGATACTTAATCATCATTCTTTCCCAATGCCGTTCTTTTTGCAGCCTTAAATATTCCCTGCCACACAAGATTAAAAAATGAACGGGTCGTATCTCTTTTCACATCTATCTCTCCTTTTCTTGTTTCACCATTCTGCGGATTATTATTTCTAACAAGAAGATTGGCAACAAAACTCATGAGCTCTCTCTTCTTCAAATCATTCGAATCTATTTTCAATGCCTCAATGGAAAGATCGTTATAAAGCAAAGTAGAGCTTCCCTTTGCTTCATTGTCATTACCACTCATGGTAAAGTCTACAGCTTTTATTTCTCCCTTTTTAAAAGATGCAAAAGCCAAGGGTTCAATTAAAGGGTTAAGTACGTCAGCATGAAAAGCTCCACACTCACCTGAAATAGCAAATGCACCATTGGATGTATTAAGGGGAAGATGCCATTGTGTTTTCAAAGCACCGGCTCCGAGTAATTTGCCCGTTGCATTTACAACAAGCTGGTTGTTTTTGCTGATGTATTCTTTAATGTTTGTAACATTATCAAGAGTACCATTCACTTTACTAAAAAAAACGGTACCTTGCTTTTTTGATTTGTCATTACGTTCTGTGTACGTTATATAAGCATCCTTTGCATTGATCCGTTTAATGTAAACAGGAAATTTCAATTTTTGTATTAGCTGGTGTGGATAATTTCCAACCCTCGAGCCCGTAAAATCAGGAACTGTTCTATCCCTTGATATTTTTAAAATGAGATTGATCACTGCATTCTCAGCAATGAATTTCCTGTCTGCAATAAGTGATTTTGTGTCTATTCCTGTTAAGTCAATATTGCTAATTGACACATCGTAAAGGTCATTTTCTTCTTCCAGGTTTTTTACAAATGCTGCTTCCGTCATCAATGGCTTAACAGTAAAATAGTCAATGTGCGCCGTACCTGCTGATTTATTCATATTGAATGCGCCCACGCTTAGCTTATATATTTTGTCCTTTGTAATAAAAGAAAACCCATCGGCTGACACATTCCAGTTGCTCCTGCCAATAAGGTTCCTGATATTTGTTCCTGAATATAGTTTTTGAATATCAGAAGCAGAAAAATTTACATTGGTTAATATAAAAGGAGGATTATTGGGTTTGTCCTGGTTATATACAACGATCCTGGTATTCTTAAGTATTATACTATTCAACTGTGCCTCATTAAAAAAATTATTATCTATCTCGATAGCATCGGTCTTGGTACTGTCTTTATTTTTCTTACTATAAAAAGTCATCAATCCACCATCACTTACAAGTTCTTCTGCTTTCAGCTGCTTCTTCAAAATAAATGAATCGGTATTAAGTCCCTTCAGCAAAGTATTGTTTATATTGAAAGCAACCTTATTACTGTCATTATTCATCTGCTGAAAATTACCCAGCCTGAGTGTTTTCTGAAACGCATTGTATTCTATATCTGAAAAAAACAGGAAAGACCTGTTTTCCTCATCTTTCACGATAACCTTCTTCACCCCGGCAATAACATCTTTAATAAAATAACTTGCCAGGTTGTCGTAATTTTTCGTGCTGTTGATCAACACATTTTTAATATGAATGTTAATACCCGAAAGAGATATATGCGGGGCTTCTGTTTTATGAACAAAGTTTAACTGGCCGTCTTCTATTATGATCTCGGCAGCATGAATACTATTGAATTTTCCCAACAGTTTTTCATATAAAGCAAGCGTATCATTATAATTAAAAACCTGGTCTTTATTTGTTCCCGCTTCAATAATATTGATCACAGGACGAATGATCCTTATCTTGTTTGCATCAATTTTAACATTGGCAGCTAATGAGGGAATATCAACACCACTGATACTTACTTCTGCTACATGAACATTGTAGATGGTATTGGATGAAGCTGAATCCAGCATCAGCAATTGCTTTTGCAATGAATCCGATTGCAGCGCTACATTATAAAAACTTGCGCTGCCGGTAGCGGCATCAATTGCTGAGCTATCATAATGTATATAGTATAAGCTATCGGTCTTCTTTGAGACGAGGCCTTCCACTGCATTTTTTACGATATGCTTTTTATTGTACTCCCACCAGGCAAGCCCTGCTATGAGTATAACTCCAATAATGCCAATTATTATTTTTACAGACTTCTTCAACGAAAATAAATTAGGTGAATAATGAACAATTGCTGCCTGTATAAGACAATTACAATACCACAAAAGATGGGAACTGTATTAAAATGGATAACCTATTGCGATATTAAGAATCAGATTTTCCCTTCTCCACGAACCACTGCCAAAATCAACCTGGTTCAAAACCCAACGATCTGCTTCGGGTAAATAGGGTTTACGTAAAGGAGTTCCAAGATCTACACGAATGAGTAGAATAGTAGCGTCAAACCTGATACCTATCCCGCCTGCAACAGCAATTTCTTTATAGAAATCCTTGCTAAGTTTACCTGGCTGGCCAAAGAGTATCGTATCCTTTGTCCATATATTACCTGCATCCAGGAAGATCGCACCACTAAGTTGTTTCGTAAAGGGGATCCGGAGTTCGGTATTTGCTAAAAGCTTATAATCACCTCCGATCAATTGGAAATAGCGCTGATCCGTTGCCGTGGTTTTATAAGTTCCGGGCCCAAGTGTTCTTGAACGGAAACCACGTATAGAGCTTGAACCACCTATCGTATATAATTTTGCATACGGCAGGAGCCTTGAGTTACCATAGGGTATTCCATATCCTATTTGAATGCGGTTGGCCAGTTCCAGGTTGTTGGTAGTAAGCCTGCGGGTATAATGCACATCAAGATCAAGCTTCACAAACTGGGCAAAAGGAACACCGAATATCTCTTTCTCCCTGTAATTTTTTGCTCCAGTTACCAGGCCAAGAATATTTCCCGACAGGTCGATACTTCCCATCACGTACCATTTATTTATTTTAGACCTGAAACCGGAATTGTATGTATAGGATGCGAAAGAACCTATTGTTGCTTCTGAGTAAATACTGGTAAGCAAAGATGGTTGCTGTGCGGTTTGTTTATAAAAACTATCAGTAACATTGGTAACTTCCAGGTAACTCAGTGATACAGGGGCTACCGTAATAATTGTTTGCAAATTCCGCTTCCACGTAAATTCATATTGCAACCTGAAAAGGTTTTTCGTATAATACAGGTCCTGCCTGTACCACTCATACCCAAATAACAAATTGGTATTGGGTGGGTAAAAAAAGTTTTCCTTCAGGTTTATAAATGGTATGGCATACCGTGGTATTTTCAAAGAAATTTCTGTTCCTATCCGGAAACTGTTGTTTCGTTTTACAGAATCGGATGAAGATGTTTGAAATCCGCCATATACTTTTACCCCGAGCTGTTCTCCGCCCCGGAATGCATTCCTGTTTTTCCAGTTCACGCTCACCTGTGTACCCACATAACTGTTTTCTTTTGTAAAAGCATCGATCTCTGCCTGGATAGATTTTTTCCTCGCTGGCGTGAGATAATAGTAAGCGTTTAGCCGGTGCAGTATGTCAGCTGTATCCTTTGCAGGTGCCTTTTTTGAAGTATCTGTTATTATATTAAAATTTCCTTTATCCTTAATTGCAGTACTACTGCTATCTGCTATTGCTTCAAAGCGGTTTTTTACAAACTTAAACGGTCCAAGGTTGATCAGCCTGTTGAGCGTAGTGTTTTGTGCCCGGCTGCTATACAACCTGCCTGGCCTGTATGTAATGGTTTGCTTGAACACAGCAGGTTTAAATTTCTTTCTCGGGTCTTTTATTAACAGTCCATCATACAATACTGCATCAGTTTTAAGCGTGTCTACATGCCTGCCGGTAAGGGAATAATCCGGGAAAATAGTAATTGTATTGATGGTATAAGGATAACGGGCTTCTTCAGGAGTGGTTTCTTTGATATTCAGGAACAAATGTACTTTCCGGTTTCCAACCGTTGTATCTGCATAAGCCATCAGGTAATCAGGGTTGAAAAAATAATATCCTCTTGTCTTTAAGAAAAGATCCAGTCGATCACGCTCTGCAGTTATATTACTCAAAACATAAGGATCTCCTTTCTTTAATAATCCCCTCCGGTTAAAATCACGTTCCATTAATTTAATAAGTGGCGAGCTATCTTTGACCCACTCGATCGTATCTAAAAAATACCTTGGCTGAACATTCGCATAATAATCTGCCTTTACAAAATAGCTGCCCGTGTTTTTAGAAGTGCCGGTTACTGTTGTAAAAAAATAACCGCGGTTTGACATAAGCGATTCCATATTTTCTGCTGTGACCTTGGGATTGAGCCGGCTGGCAAATACAGGCGGTTCCGCAAGTTTTTGTCTCAGGAAAGCCTTGAATCCCTTTTCTCTTTTTGGTTCACCGATCACATACCACCACCATACTTTATAAGGATGTCCGAATAAAAATTTATTCCGTGTTGGCTTTGCTGCAAGTTTGATCGTTTTCCTTAAGGAGTTTGTTTTGGTTTTTGTTTCAGGATTTTTAGTTACATGAACGGTTGATCCTTTATAAATTCTTTCTCCTTTTGGGATACGATTCTTTACGCTGCACGATGATGCAATGAATAATACTAAAAATATGGCTGTTACAAATCTCATTTTTTGATCCTGTTTCTCCTGTATTTTTTTCGTTGAAATAATTCCTTGAATTTTTCATAGTCCATGGTTACAACAAAGGCAAGCCCTGTTTCAACAACATAACCATCTACAGTTACTTCAAACTGGTTTTTTGAATATGCTCTTACCAGGTACTTTCCATCCTTAGTAAGTTTATATGCCACCGAAAGATCAGGTCTGAATCCTGTATTTGAACCGGATGCTTTTGCTGCAGGGTCCTGACCTTCTATACCAAAATTCTGGCCCACGCTTATAATGAGCCTGTCGTTTGCAAATTTTTTGCTCACTGCAATATTAAGATCGGTGCGTTGCTCATTTCCTCCATTGGAATAATCGTTGTAAGAATTAATGTTCAGGTCTATATCCACTCCTTTAAAAATATCTCCTGCTATCTGGTTGAGTGCAGAAGATAAGAACTGGCTCACACTCTGGCGGGCAAGCATAGAAAAATCACTGCCATTGCCTTTAAAGAAATCACTACTCTGTTCTCCAACGAATCTACCCAATAACAATATTGAAAACACCTGCTTATTCACTGATGCCGGGTCTGATCTTATCTGCTGCAGTTTATTTTCAATGATCGTTCTGAGATCGTTGCTTAATAAATTATCACTTCCTTCCGGTAATGCTATATCAAATGAGATATCGGGTTTGTTTAACTGGCCGGTGATCTTAAGAATGATCCTGAATGGTATTTTTTGATTGAATGAATTTGCCAGTGCGGGTGTTACATTATTTACTTCATTGTCTAAAAGATCTCTTGAATTAGTATTGGCAATATATTCGGCCGTAATATTTACATTGGCATTTAATGGTTCGCCGGCGAATGTGATCGTGCTTCCTTTAATGAGATTGAATTTTCTTTCCAGCACCTGGTAATGCAGGTCGTAGTAGCCATTGTCTAATTCATAAGTGCCTGCAAGTACAAGGTTGCCACCGGGATCAACTCCTGCATTCAATCTTGCATCACCCTGTACTTTCAATTCATCACCTGTTGAAGGATCTAATAAAATTGTAATGGCGGCTTCCTTATTTACCTGTATGTTTAAATTATAATTTACAAATCTTCCAAAAGCGGCAGCCGGCTTTTCTGCTTCTTTAAATTCTATTGACGGTGGATTCAGATCGAATGTGTCACGGTCTATAAAACGTACGATCGTTTTACCATCATCTTTTGCGTAGCTTGATTCGGGTAGTACAATCGTGAGGTCAGTTTTATTGTTTAAATGAATATCCCCTTCAATGTCGGGAGATTCGGCAGTACCTGTAACAGAAATATTCACATCGGCTTCAGCATAACCATACACTTCGCTATCTGGAGTCTTACGTGCATTCACAAAAACGAAATTATTGGCATTGATATCCATACCGAGCCCAATATTAGTCATTGAGTTCAGCTCAATGCTTCCATCGATCTTTAATGGGTTATTCAATGAATCAGTTATCGTGAATGCCGGGAATTTTATTGATGGTGATTCGAAAACGATCTTTTGTTTATCTATTCTAAATGGAGTTCCCAATTGCGAAACAGTAAAAACAGTATTTGCAAAATTCAATTGCCCGTTCCATTCCGGCTTTGAGAACTTACCATTTGCTTTAAGATCACCGTTGATGGATCCTGATGAATTCCTGAGTTGTCCTTCAGACAGTCCCTCGATCGTTTTAAAACTCAGCTGCTGCAGTTTTACAGTTGCATCAAATTGGTTGTCGGTATTGTTGGGATAATAGTTCCCCTCTGCAATAATATCATTTCCTTCGCCAGACAAACTGATCTTTGCAGCAATATTATCATCAGATTCTTTGCCTGCGGCTAAATTCAAATTACCCAATGGGTGTTGCCGGAATTGAAGATCAGCAATAGTAGCCGTTCCCGTGAAACCGGGTATCTCCTTATCAAGGTCTGATACATTTGCAATTACATCAAGCGTTCCACCGACCAACAGTGTATCACGGTTAATGAGCGATGTTATACTTTTTAAATTAAAATTCCTGATATCAATATCCACCTGGCTGTTCTCCACCAGCTGCTCACTTTTTACAGAAATGGAAGCTGAATCAGATTGCAATAAAAGGTTGTTTACGATAATTCCTTTTGGAGAATAACTTATATAATTATCTCTTGCTACTACCCAGCTTTCATAATTCAGCAACAAAGTATCCTTCATACGAAAAGAATAAGTATCGCCTTTTATGGCAGCAGTACCACTTATTACAAACCATTCCTTTTTATTATTATCCTCTGTACGTGCCGTCAGTGAAATACTGTCGTTGGCAGCTGCACCTTTTAGTGAAGTAACATAGAGGGTATTGCCCGTAGTTCTTAATGTATCAAATGCAATTTCATAATTGATCTTTCCATTCAAGGAGTTTACGCCGATCGCAGCATTACGAACCGCATTGGACTCATAGACCAAATATGGAATTGTTGCATTAAAGTTTAGTGCACTGTCTGTATCGGCTGAACGATAGCTTGCCTTAAAGTTGATATCATCATAAGAAACAAGCCCCGGTACAAAACCCGTTATGACAGGGGAATATTTAATTGTTCCATTAACAGCCAGTTGCTGATCCGGTATATTCAGTACTGTATCCCTGAATCCTGGCAGCCGGTAATAGTGATTAATATACTTTCCGACAGATACCGCTACTTTATCATAATCAAATGCGCCGCCTGCATGTATCTCGGCGAATGGCGATTTTAAAATGATCGAATCTACGCCCGCTGATGAAGTGCCAACCAATGAGATCGTATCAAGTTTATAAAAGCTACTTCCTGATTGCATCTGTATGCTATCTAATAAAAAAACTGCATCAAGGCTTCTAGGTTGCAGGCTATTGGAATTTATATTGGCAGTAAGAGAAAAATTCAATGTATCATCGTAGAAATGAAGTTGCTTTAATTGTATGGTATCAACCCTAATTAATCCTTTAACAGTAGGATATTGATTCTTAACATTTGCTGCCAGGTCATACTTCAATTTCAATGAAGGATCATTTACAGAACCGGTAGTCAATACATTGCCATTGTCAAATTCAGCTTTGATCAATGCATTCTTATAATTATAGTGATTGTATTCGGCAGCGGCGATATCAGCTGTAACAGAAGATCGCATTTTCTTATAATCGAAGCCCGTTCCTTTTGCTGCAAATGTGCCGGCAATAGTTCCAATCACTGAATCCTGCTTCAGTAATTTGCCCATTGCAAAACCATTTGTTGATAATATAAGATCATAGGTTGCCGCATCTTTGTTTTTCATGTTCTTCACATAACCTTTAACAGCCATGTCACCAAAACTGGTTTTCATTTTCAAATTCGCTGTTACATTTTCTGTATTACCGGTCAATGTGCCTGCCGCAGTTATCTTTTGGGGAAGTTCAAGATTTTCTAATGTTTCAGGAGGAATAAATCCGACAATTAAATTTTTATCAATCGAAAGGTTTGATATCACTGCATCATACTTCAGTTTTTCGGGGTTACTGATATTTTTAAGATTTACTTTACCTGCAAAAGCAAAATCTTTTGCATTGGCAGAAATATCTGCAGCAATATCATTTTTATTGCCAACAAAATGTCCTGTTAAATTAAAAACCTCCGGAATATCTTTAAATGATGCAAGCTGTTCTTTTGGAATAAACTTTATAAAATCCTTTTTAAGGAAATTGCCCTGCAGTATCTGAATGTCGAATGCAAGCTTATTGGTATCAGTAATATTGAAGAGCGTTCCTTTTGCAGCCAGCCTGCTTCCCGATAAACCGCTTACCTGGAAATAAGGAAGATCAAGTTTTACCAGTGACCCATGCAATTCAGTATTGATATTGATCAATTGGTTCTCAAATCCATTCAATGATTTTTTTAGCGAGGGCACTAATAAAAAAAGATCATTGAAAGCAATCACCGAATGATCAAGTGCCACGTTAATATGGCTGTTTTGCGGAGTGGTAGTAATTGCGGCAAGACTATCATAATCAAGATAAATAGATCTCCGGATGAGTGTTTGTGGTGTTTTTACATAAAGATCCTGTACAGACAGTTGCTTATTAGTGAATGATAAATTTAAATGAGTTGTATCCAGTATAAATCCGCATGTATCTGAAAATGCGAGCTGATCAATAATTGCGACAGTAGAATCTTTCGAAAAATGAAATCCTTTTATTGCAGTATGTAGTTTTCTTACATTAAGATGAGAGAAATCCATTCCTTCCGCGGCCCTTGGTTTGTTGATATCATCATACTTAATATCAGTATAACGAATATTTAATTTCCTTGCAGCAAATAACCATGGCATTGATGCATCTTGAGTAAGCGTATCTTTTTTTACTTCACTCGAATCTGTTTTTGCTGACGAAAAAATAATTTGTGTACTGTCAATAAAAAGTTCATCCGCCGTACCCTTGTATGTTTCCATACTAAACAATGCATTTGTTGTATTGATGTGCGTAACATTATTACTGTAATACATTGATGAGACCCGGTCATCCACCTGCACATTCACATTGCGCAGGTTTAATTTACCTGCTGTAACGATAAGAGGATATGATTTTCCTTTGACCGTATCAACTGCAACAGCTGTAACAGGAATTGAATGTCCTGCATATGTTTTCATAAAATAATCAACTCCGTTTGCATCAAGATCCTTTATCAGGAATTTCATCCTGTCGGGTTGAAATTTTTCCATCTTAAGATCAAGATCTTTCACGCCTGCATAAAAATCTGTTCCGGCATATTGATCGTTAAAACGCACAGACACCGTATCAAGTACCAACCGGCGCATCGTGAGTTTCATTTCAGCGGTATCTTTGTTTTGAGTCGACGGATTGTTACCTGAAAAAGCATCAATAATAAATTGGAAGTTGAAATTCGAATCGGTTGCAGGCCGGTTTATATTTACAATGATATGCTGTAAAGTAATTTTTTCTATATCTGTATTACCGCTGATGAGTTTCAGCATGTGAAGGTCAACTCTTAATGCGCTGCCATAAAGTAACGTATCCTTTTGCCTGTCTTCGATATAAACATTTTTAAGTTCCAGCCATTCAGGCAGCGAGTAGTTAACGGAACCAATTTCAATTTTTGTTTTTAATTTTTTCTGCAGGTAACTCTGCACCTGGTTACGAACAACTCTTTTTCCAATTGGGAGATTTATGAAAATAAAAAGCAGGATGACCAGTGATAAAATACTCACCAGCATCCACAAAAAAATACGCCCCGTTTTTTTTAAAATTTTCCTTCCTTTAGACATTAAGAAGCTTTCTATTTAAAACAATTCCGATATAAAAAGCAGCCTTTTTATTTCATCTAACTATAATGAAATATTATGCCATTTTTTTGATTTTCAAAGGAATGCGTCAATTATTTTAAATAAACAGCCTTGTTTGGTCAGGAAACGGTTTGACCATAGGTTTTTTGCAGTTTTTTGAGGCACATGTCTATATTAATTCCCGTTCCCAGTACCCCTTTGAACAGGTTGGGATATTTTTTTATCCTTTTAGCAGAGTTGTGAATCGTAAAATCAGCAGGCCGTAATCCCTTTTTTACTTCTTTCCATTGAAGGGGCATTGAAACCGTGGCCCCTTTTACCGGCCTTACACTGTATGCACTTGAAATAGTCTGGCTCCGGCGGTTTTGGAGGTGATCCAGGTATATTTTTTTATTGCCGCGTTTTTTTAAATTTCTTTCCATGGTTGTAAAATCCGGGAGTTGTTCTTCAACGATCATGCATACCAGCTGTGCAAAATTCTTCACTTCCTCATAGTCATACTTTTTACCCATTGGTACATAAATATGCATACCGGAAGCGCCGGAGGTTTTGCAAAAACATGCTGCCCCTGCATCGTCCAGTACTTTTTTAAATGCATTGGCAGTTTCAATCACCTGGTCGAAAGTATTTTTATCCGAAGGATCTATATCTATGATCATATAATCCGGGTTGCCGGGTTTTTTGGTAGTAGAATGCCATGGATTAAGTTCAATGCAGCCAAGATTATTAAGGTAAGCAAGTGTTGCTTTGTCATTGCAGATAATATAATCCACATCTTTTTTTGAAGATTCGGAATACACTTTAAAAGATTTTACAAAAGAAGGTGCTTCTTCTCCGGCATCTTTATGAAAAAATCCATGATCCTTTATTCCATTTGGATTTCTTTTCAAAGATTGCGGCCTGTCTTTTAAAAATGGAAGAATATGATCTGCAATTTCCTGGTAATAATCGATCAGCATTCCTTTTGTAATGCCTTCATCAGGCCAGTATAATTTGGAGCGATTGGTTATTTTAACAGTAGTTCTTCCAATCTTAATATCATCGTTGTTCTTTTCTTCCTGTTGATTTTTTTCTTTTGAATTTTTGCCTGGCTTTTTAACCGGTTTAATACTTTTCATATCGATATCTTTTATTGATTTATCATCACGAAGCCGCAAAAAAACAGGATGCCTTAATTTTCCATCCTTTGTTGCTTCCGTAAATTTTACTTCGCATACCAGTTTTGGTTTTACCCATGTTACACCTGCATCAACTGCTACCTTTTCTTTAAAAGGAGAAGATGATTGTATCAATGGCTGGAGCAATGCATGAATTTCTTTCAGTGCTTTATCATTGTAACCTGTACCGGCATGGCCAACATGCTTTAATTCAGCTCCTTCTTTTACCGCAAGCACAAGTGAACCAAAATATTTTCTCGAACCGGTAGGTTTTGTATAACCTGCAATAAGTACATCAGCAGATTTATGGTTTTTAATTTTAAGCCATTCCCCTGTTCGTTGTCCGGGGTGATAATGGCTACCTGATTTTTTAGCCATGATACCTTCCAGGTTCTTTTTGGTCGCTATATTAAAAAACGATTTTCCGTCACCAATAACATGATCAGAATATTTTATGACGGGGTGTTTACCTATTAATTTCTCCAGGAGTTTTTTTCTTTCGATCAAAGGTTCTTTTTCTATTGAATGCCCGTTGAGGTGTAACAGGTCGAATACATAATATAATATCGGGAAGTTAGTATTGTCTTCATAATGCTGGAGTTTTTGGAAATCTGGAAAACCGGCTTCATTCAATACAACAATCTCTCCATCGAGAATTGCTTTGTGTTTTATTTTTTGCAACGCAGATACGATAACAGGGTAAGCATTTAAAAAACTATTCCCGTTACGTGAGTACAATTGTATGTCGGATTTAGTAAGATCTGCAATAGCCCTGTATCCATCCCATTTTATTTCATACAACCAATCCTTGTCATCAAATGCTTCGCCGGTTTCTTTTGCAAGCATTGGTTTTATGTAGTGAGAAAGCTTGCGGCTTGTGATAATTAATTTATCGTAGACTTTTTTTTTACTGATTTTTTATTAGCAGCAGGTTTTCTAAAATCCTTATTTGCCGCGAGCCATTTATTGATAGGAGAATTTTTTAGAGTTTCTTTTTCACTATCATAAGGTTTATCAGTTGCATGATCATCCCGGTGTTTTATTAAAAGCCAGTTATTTCCCTTTTCAGAATTTTTTAATCGCACCAATGCGAATTCTCCTTTTAATTTTTTTCCTTTCAACGAAAATTTAAGATTACCGGCTTTTAATGCAGCTTTTAATTTTTTCTCGTCAATCAGCTTTCCTTTTTCATCAACACCAGTATAAGTGCCCTTATCCCAGATTTCTACAATACCCGCTCCATATCCTTCAGGTATTATTCCTTTAAAATCTTTGTAATCATAAGGATGATCTTCCACCATCATTGCAAGTCGTTTGTCCTGTGGATTAAGAGAAGGACCCTTTGGTACTGCCCAGCTTTTTAATACGCCATCCATTTCAAGTCGAAGATCATAATGCAGGTGAGAAGCTTTATGACGTTGCACCACAAACGATAATTTAGAAGGCGTTTTGCTCTTCCCTGCCTGTGGTTCAGGCGTTGATTTAAAATTTCTTTTCTGTTTATATTTTAGAAGACTCATTAGGATGCTTTTTTCCTTTTACCGCCCAGGCTGGCTTTCAATTGTTCCATCAGATCCTGGGTTTTACTGTGAACTACTTTCATTTGTGGTACCGGTATTGTTTTTCCTTTTGATTTTGCACGGATCAGTTTCATCAATTCTGCGCTGTAAGTGTCCTTGTATTTATCAATCTTGAATTTTCCGCTCAACTGGTTGATCAATGAAATGGCCATTTTTAATTCGGTGGGTTTTATCTCCTTCTTTGCAGGAAGGTCAAGTTCTTTCGTAGGCCTGATCTCTTCTGCAAAGCGAATGCGATTTAAAATAATTACATCATCTTCTGCTCTTAATATGGCAAGATGTTCTTTATTGCGCAATACAAAAGTGGATACACCTACTTTACCCGTTTTCAACAAGGCTTCCCGAAGTAATGCATAAGCCCTTACGCCTGCCTTATCAGGTACCAGGTAATAAGGCATTTCATAATAAGCTGTATTGATCTCTGTAGCATCTACAAAATCGTTGATCTCGATCACTTTTGTTTTTACAGCATTTGCTTTTTCAAAATCCTTATCATCGAGCACTACGTACTTGTTATTGATGTAATAACCTTTTACAATGTTTTCCCATTTTACTTCCTTTCCTGTTTTTTCATTTACACGCATGTACTTAATATGGGAGTGATCTTTTTTATCAAGCATGTCCAGGTCAAGATTACTTGATTCTGTAGCGCTGAATAATTTAACCGGTATGTTTACCAGTCCGAAGCCAATGGCTCCTGTCCATAATGGTCTCATAAAAAATTGTTTTATAGATTAATTAGCTGACTAACTAAAAAATTATTCTCAAACCCTTCTGTCTATGTTTCGACAAGCTCAACATGACAGAACTGTCAGCCTGGGCATGTCGAAGGTGGATTTTTTTCAATAATTTTTATTAGTCAATTGGTTTCTAATATTTTCATGATTATTTTTTCATCCGCTGTCAGGTCCGATTTGTTATCATCTTTTTCTATTGAATCCAGCTGCTTAAAATATTTCTCCAGGCTTTTACTTTCGTAGAGTGATATGATCAGCGGGTGTACATAATACTTTTTACAAATCGTTCTTGAATTACCTAACTGGGCCGCTACCTTATCCAATGCTGCTACAATATTCTTTTTTGCTTCTGTACCTGTTTCGGCAAAACCCATTTCTTTAAAAGCTAAGAACGCATTAACTGTGCCAGCCCATGTTCTGAAGTCTTTTGCCGTGAATTCTTCACCACAAATATTTTTAATATATTCGTTTATCATGCCTGAATCGATCGGCCGACACAGATTTTCCTCATCATAATACTGGAACAATTCCTTCCCGGGAATGTCTTTTGACCGTTGTACAATAGCAGCCAGTTTTTTATTTTTCAGGCTGATATCATGATGAATCCCCTTCTTCCCTTTAAATGAAAACTTCAGGTGTGAACCACTCACTTTAACATGGCTGTCTTTCAGTGTTGTTAATCCAAATGAACCGTACAGTTTTTCGTATACATTATTTCCAACCCTGATATTGGTTCTTTCCATCAGGCTTACAACCGTTGCTAAAATTTTTTCTTTGGGCAGCCCGTTAAGCGAAAGGTCTTTTTCCAGTTGCAGCCTGATCACCGGTAATAATTTTCCAAACTGAAGCATCCTGTAAAATTTGGTATGGTTGCGCAATGCATTCCATGCAGGATGATAACGATATTGTTTGCGTTGCTTTACATCAAAACCTGTTGCCTGCAGGTGTCCATTGCGCAAAGCACATATCCATACATCTTCCCAGGCTGGCGGCAAAACAAGTTTTTTTATTCTTTCCAGTTCTTCTTCATCGGTGATCTTTTTTGCATTAAGTGTATAGCTATATCCTTTGCCATTTTTACTCCTGCTGATCCCCGGTTCACTATCGGTAACATATACCAGTTTCACCGCCCTGGCTGTTTCCACAGGATCATGAATGATTTTTTTTATTTTCGATGCCGGTATTTTTTCTACTATTTCTTCTGTTGTCATGTGGTACAGTTTAGCCGTTTACAATCTCACCACCGTTTGGATGCAACACCTGCCCGGTTATATAAGAAGCATCATCAGATGCAAGGAATAGATAACATGGAGCAACTTCAACAGGTTCCCCCGCACGCTGCATAGGCGAATCACTTCCGTGTTTGGCAACTTTTGATCCTTTAAAACTTGCTGCGATCAATGGTGTCCAGATCGGGCCTGGCGCCACTGCATTTACACGAATACCTTTTTCAACAAGATTGGAAGAAAGGCTTCGTGTGAAACCAACGATCGCTGCTTTTGTAGCTGCATAGTCAATTAACGAAGGGCTGCCACGATAAGCTACCACGGAACTTGTATTAATAATACTGCTCCCGTTTTTCATCAATGGTAATACTGCTTTTGTCAGCCAGAATATGGAAAAGATATTTGTTGAAAATGTTTTTACTAATTGTTCTGTTGGTATTTCTTCGAGTCCTTTGCTTTCATAATGTATAGCGGCATTATTAACCAATACATCTATATTTTTAAATTGCCTGCCGATTTTTGAAACAGCGCTTTTACAAAATTTCTCTTTTGAAATATCTCCTGCAATCAAAAAACATTTTCTATGGTATGTTTGCTCGATGATTTTTTTTGTTTCATTGGCATCCGTATGTTCATTGAGGTAAATAATGGCGACATCGGCACCCTCTTTAGCAAATAACACTGCGACAGCTTTGCCAATCCCACTATCGCCACCGGTAATCACTGCAATTTTTCCGGTTAGTTTACCACAGCCACTTTTAGCCAGGTCATCGAAGATGGGTGGAGGTTTCATCCTGCCCTCAATGCCCGGCCTGTTTTGATGCTGGGCTGATCTTATACTTTTCTTTGGTTTTGATTTTTGCATAACTCCCGATTCATTCTGACCCAACACATTGAAACTATTATGCCAACTGGCGTTGAAGGTTAATAAGTTGACTGGTTAACAGGTTGACGAAGGAGTCATTAGTACAACTCTATCAACTTTTTCAACCTTATCAACTTTTCAACAACACCGACGTTCACCCACTAAAATGATGCAATTATTCCCCAACATTTACAACATCCCTTGCTATCTCCCTCTGATAAGGCTTTGGTATGTATTTTGATTTTTTTCTATGAAGTTTTAAAACACCTGTTTATGCATCACCATTACGACGAAGACCATCTTGCTTTCATTAAGCAGAGAGTTGAAAGCATGAAAATTGCATTGTTTAAAGCTGATATTCACTCAGTTTTACAATTGCCCAGTAATGTTGTCCAGGTTTTAAAAGTTGAAGATGACGGAACATTATTTTTCATCAGTTCCTGTAGTGGTGAATATGTAAAAATGATAGAAAGTTCTTTTTACGCCTATCTTGATTTTTATAAAAAGGGAAGTGGTTGTCCATTAAAAATCGGTGGCAGTGCAACAATTGTGGAATATGATCCTGAATTTTCTCCGGGTTTGGTCAGTTATTCAACAAACCTGGCAGGAAGGTTGGTATTAATAAAAATGAAGATCACGCATGCAGAGTGTTTTGAATACAGGCCTGAGTATGTAGGATCGTGGATGGATAAATTTAAGAAGGCTTTTCATCATTTGTTTTTATCAACACCGCACAGAACGTACAACTTCTCTTAATAACTCAACATATATCAGATTGTATAAAACGGATTAATGAATCAAAAGATTGGTAAGCAGGCAAAACGAGATATAAAAAGCCTTCCGGAATATGGAAGGCTTTTTCAATTGAATGATAAATAAAAGTGAATGGTGAATAGTGAATGGTGAAAGCTTGTGTAGTTGTGATTAATAGGATAATGTCTAATTTTTTCGGGAATCGGCAAACGGGAATCGAAAGCTTTTGATTAATAGCAGGTTTTACCAGGTTGAATCTTGCTTCATACATTTTAAAAGTCAAAGCAACATTAGCAGTTTCAAGTTTTCACTATTCACCATTAACTATTCACTAAACACTTCTAAATAAAACAGCCGTCCACAATAATGAACGGCTGCAAAAAATATTCGTGCGTATCCTACGCCTTCACTTTAAATTTTTCAATTGCACTTTTTGAAAAGGAGCTCAGGATCAGTTTACCGCTGATACCTGCTCTTTCGATAAGCAATGCATCCCAATGCTCTGTTCCCTTCCACGTTATTTTTTTTAATTCCGCCATCGCTGCAGGATTTGAGTGTGAAAGACTGAATGTAAGTCGTTGTATCGATTCATCCATGCTTTCAATATCCGGGTGCACTTCTGCAAAAAGCCCTTTTCTTTTTGCCCAGTCACTGTTGCGCCACATTGCTGCGTCAATTGCCAATGCACTGAATGCTGCAATACCAATTTTTCTTTCAACAGCTGGTCCAACTACAAATGGCCCAATACCGATAGCGAGTTCACTCAACCTGATATCTGATTTTTCAGTTGCAATTGCATAATCTGCTGCAGCCGCCAGTCCAACGCCTCCACCTACACATTTTCCCTGTACGCGGGCAATGATGAACTTGGGGCACTTGCGCATGGCATTTATTACATGAGCAAATCCACTGAAAAAATGCATGCCTTCTTTTTCATTTTTTATTTGCAGTAATTCATCAAAAGAAGCACCTGCGCAAAATGTTTTATCGCCGTCGCTTTTTAAAACGATCACCTTGCTTTCTGCATGTGTTCCTGCGAAATGAATTTCCTTTGCCATCTCTTCCAGTATTTTCCCGGGTAAAGAATTACTTTGCGGATGATAAAACTCAATTGTGGTAATACCATTATGTGTTTCGGATCTTACATAACCTTGTTGAATTTCCTTAATACTCATAACTGCTGGATTTAGTTTTTATTTTTCATTTGTACCATGGTAAGGATTGTACCTACACCAACGGCTTCATCTGTTTCATCAAAAATCTCTACAAGCCATTTTACAATTCCCTTTGGAATATCGGCCCCTCTTGTCATTTTCACATCAGGGTTGGGCTCTTTCAATTCCTGTGCGGCTTTTTCCTTACAGGTAAAGCGAATATACATAGAAGCTCCGGGATACACAGGCTTAGTAAACCGCAGTTCATCAATGCCATAATTTAATAACACCGGGTTTCTGTCATAGCTATCTACAAATAAACCTGCTGCAGCACTCATAATAAAATAACCATGCGCCACCTGTTGCTCAAACATAGTGCCTTCAAAATCAGTAGCCTTCAGGTGAGCATAAAAATGATCGCCGCTAAGGGCTGCGAATTTGTCGATGTCTTCCGACGTTATCAATCTTTTTTCGGTTGATCTGGTCGCCAATAGCAAGTTCTTCAAAATATTTTTTAAACGGATGTATTCCACCGGTATTCCCTTTTGCATGTGCCTGGAATACATTACTGATCGCCGTTATCATCGTAGGCGAACCCTGTATTGCCGTACGCTGAAGATAATGTTTTACTCCACGCAAACCACCCATTTCCTCTCCTCCTCCTGCTCTTCCCGGGCCGCCATGAACCAGTAACGGCAACGGTGAGCCGTGACCGGTACTTTCCTTTGCACATTCATTATTCAACACCAATATTCTTCCATGATGCGTGGCTGCACCAAGTACATATTGTTTTGCTATAGTATGGTCGGCTGTTACAATGGAAGAACATAGACTTCCCTTTCCTTTTTTACTTAGCTCAATGGCATCATCCGATATTTTTATATGGCATGATGGTGCTCACCGGTCCGAATGCTTCCACTTTATGTGGTTCGTCGGAAGAAAAGGTGTTTTCATTCAATAATAACAACGGACTTAATAAATGCGCCTGTTTCCGGATCTGCATCGATTACTTCAACACTGTCCAGTGATCCATAAATGATTTGTGAAGAAGCCAGTAATTTTTGTACCTGGCTCCTTACTTCCTCTCTCTGTCCCTGCCCTGCCAATGAACCCATTCTTACTTTTTCATTCAACGGGTTGCCGATTGTTGTTTTATTCAATTCTGTTGCCATGGCTCTTCCACACATCTTCCATTTTATTTTCAGGAACAAATATGCGACGGATAGCTGTACATTTCTGCCCGGCTTTCACGGTCATTTCCTTCCTTACTTCTTTTATAAAAATATCCCACTCGGGCTGACCGGGCACAACATCTTCTCCCAGCACGATACAATTCAGGGAATCCGCTTCCATATTAAAAGGCACGCTTTCTCCCAATATTGTTGCATGGGATTTCAATTTTAATCCCGTAGATGCAGAACCCGTAAATGTTACCACATCCTGCGAATTAACATGGTCGAGCATATCGCCTGCACTACCACAAATAAGTTGCAAAGCACCGGCTGGTAAAATTCCGGATGCAACAATTTCTTTTACAACCGCTTCTGTAAGATAAGAAGTAACAGTTGCCGGTTTTACAACTGCGGGTACACCTGCCAGTAAGTTTACGGCAATTTTTTCCAGCATTCCCCACACCGGAAAATTATATGCATTGATATGAACCGCCACTCCTTCTTTAGGAACAAGGATGTGGTGACCCATGAAAGTGTTTTGTTTACTTAATGCGATGGGATCTCCGTCCAGGCAAAAGGTTTCGTCGGGCAATTTCCTGCGCAGCGATGCATTGGAAAATAAATTACCAATGCCTCCTTCAATATCTATCCAGCTGTCTATTCTTGTTGCACCGCTCTGGTAACTTATTTTGTAAAACAATTCTTTTTTATCCATCAGGTGCAATGCAAGCGCTCTCAGCATTCTTCCTCTTTCCTGGAAAGTCATTTTTCGCAAAGCGGGATTTCCAACTTCCCTTGCATATTTCAACATTCCTTCAAAATCGAGCCCATTGGAAGTAGCGGCGCCGATTGCTTCGCCTGTAACTGCATTGTAAAGCAATTGTCCCTCGCCATCCCCCTCCATCCATTTACCTATAATATAATTACCTAATTTGGTCATACTTTTTATTTGCTGCAAAGTTATATTTGTATCAGTAACAACCTAATCAATCATGAAAAAATTGCTTTTTTCGATAATGGTCATCAGCCTTTGCCAGGCTACCTGTAAAAAAACTTCGACTGATTGTAAAGGACCTGAGATAAAAGACTGCATGTGCACCATGGAATATAAACCGGTTTGCGGTTGCAACGGAAAAACTTATGGCAATGCATGCCAGGCAAAATGTGCAGGAGTAAAAAGCTGGACAGAAGGAGAGTGTAAATAGATACGCGGATGACGCGGACATTGCTGATGACCACGGATAAATATCAAAGTAAATGGTTACCTAATGCGTTTATTAAACGGAAAAATAGTTGAGAAGTAATAAAAAAATCTGTGAACATTCGTTCAATCCGTGTCATCCGCGTATCTATACAGATGCAACTAATCCAAACTGCTTCAGATGATGCGCAACATGTTTGTAATGCAACAATATCCACTCATCAAAATTTAATAATCCAAATGCAGGATGCATGGTTCTTTTGGAAGGATCATCTTTAAAATAACTATAGAAGTCATCAACTGCAGTTCTTAATTTGCCAATAGCTTCTTCTATATTTTTTGTTGCGGGGGGAAGCGGTTCTTCACCTATTATATTCGCAGGAGCTTTTGTATTCTCACGAAATGCTTTATCACTTCTTAAAAATTCCATGTATTTGGGAAGATGTTCTTCAGGAGTAGAAAGTGGAAATATAATTTTCTCTGTAGAAACATCAAAGAAGGAAGCAACATGTTCTATCATTTGTTGTGCATTCATCTTGCCCCAGTTTGATGTTGCATCCGGGGAAAGCCCATTAAGCAATGCAAACATCCCGTCTTTTATAAATGCTGATTTCTGCTCCTGCATACAATTCTATTGTGGAACTTTTATTTCTATACGTGCATCTATTTCCTTGCACAGGCTTCTGAAAATTTCTTCGATGGTTCCTTCTCCCCTTACCATTTTTACTTTTCCAAAATGCTGGTAATAATCTGCGACGGGAGCCGTCTTATTATGGTATTCTGCTATCCTTGCCCGGATCACCTGTTCATTGGTATCATCCGATCTGCCACTTGTTTCCCCTCTTTTTAAAAGACGTTTTACAAGTTCGGATTCACTTACTTCCAATGCAAGCATCACACCGATTGAAGTGTGTTTTAATTCCAGTAATTTATCGAGGGCTTCTGCCTGGGCTGAAGTGCGTGGAAAACCATCAAATAAAAATCCTTTTGCTTTTGGATAATGATCAAGAGCAGAGCTGATCATACCGATCACGACTTCATCCGGTACCAAATGCCCTTTATCCATCAGGCTTTTAGCCTCCAATCCCAATGCCGTATGCTGCGCAATTTCTGAGCGCAGCAGGTCTCCCGTACTGAGATGTTTTAACCCGTACTTATCGATCAGCTTTTCGCTCTGCGTACCTTTTCCACTGCCAGGCGGGCCAAAGAGTATTAAATTGAACATATATTAAACGAACTTCCTATTGAAAATGAATCACTTAATTGTTTTGAAACAGATGCAAAGCTAATCAAGCATTTTTAAACTTGTGCAATTGCAGTTGATAAACACATGAATATGTCATCAAAAATGCAGTTTTCTAAGTAAATATAATATTCTTGTGCTATTTATCGTGGAATTATTGAACAAATCGGTAAATAATCGTCTGATTATTCAATACAACTTATACTTTTGCGGGACACTCAGGTTTCAATAATTCATTATATATGGGCAAACTCAGACTCAGTGAACTGGCAGAAACACTTATTGCTTCGGAGATCGTTCGACTTGGCGCTGCTATCAAAGAAAAAATTAAAGCTGGTGAGCATATTTACAATTATACAATTGGAGATTTCGACTCCTCACAGTTTCCGATACCTGAAGATTTACAGAAGGAGATTATTAATGCTTACACAGAAGGATATACAACTTATCCTGCTGCAGAAGGGGAACTTGACCTGAGAAAATCAATTGCTGATTTTATTGAAAAGAATGAAGGGATAAGCTATACCCCGATGGAAATTCTTGTTTCATGTGGTGGAAGACCTTTGATCTATTCTATTTTCAGAAGTATTGTAGATAAAGGCGACAAAGTAATCTATCCCGTTCCAAGTTGGAACAACAATCACTATGCCCATTTTACAGATGCTGAGCATATTGTTATAGAGGCATGCAAAGAAAATAATTTCATGCCTACCGCTGCTCAAATTGCTCCACATATAAAAGGAGCAACGTTGCTGGCACTTTGTTCTCCATTGAATCCAACCGGAACCGTATTTTCAGAAGAAGAACTTGGAGCTATCTGTGATCTTGTGATTGAAGAAAATGAAACAAGAGCAGAGGGTGAAAAAAAACTGTACCTGATGTATGACCAGATCTACTGGACACTCACTTATGGGGAAACAAAACATCACAACCCTGTTTCATTACGACCAAAGATGAAAGAATATACTGTATTCGTTGATGGAATAAGTAAGGCATTTGCGTCTACTGGTGTACGTGTTGGGTGGTCTATGGGACCTGCAGAACTGATCGTTAAAATGCGTTCCTTAAATAGTCATGTGGGATCATGGGCCCCCATGGCAGAACAGAAAGCTGTTGCAAAATTTCTTACGCAGGAAAAAAAGGTAAAAGATTATTTAACACATTTTAAAAGTGAAGTTGAATATCGTTTACAAAAATTGTATGAAGGTTTTAAACAATTAAAAGCAGAAGGCTTTTCTGTTGACTCCATTATACCACAAGCTGCTATTTATTTAACTGTACAGATCGATCTTGTAGGAAAATTTACTGCAGATGGCAATGTACTAGAAGACCAGTCTGCCGTTACCTCCTATATTCTTGATGAAGCAAAACTTGCCCTTGTACCATTTGGATTTTTTGGTGCAGGAAGAGAAAGCAGCTGGTACAGGTTGAGTGTGGGTTGTTGTAAGAAGGAAGAGATTGAGGCGGTGTTTGGTAAGTTAAAAGAGGCTTTACAGAAACTAAAATAGTTTGTTGTTTCCAGAAAAGATATTTAAAGTGAATGCTGAATAGTCAATAGTGAAAGCTTGTAGTACTTATATTTTCTTCAACTTTTATAAAATTGGATAAATCAGTTTACACTACATATTTTCACCATTCACTATTGACCATTCACGAATCATGATCAATTCGAAATAATCAGCTTAATCTTTGTTCATCTGCGGAAGTAAAAAACTCTGAGGAATCAATTCTTATTATTCAAAAAGACAAAAGGCTGGTCTTTTTTTCTCCTGACATTTTTCTTTATATCAATGTCATTATTAGTAATCCTGTAGCGGTTAAGATCAATTAATTCGTGCGCTCTTATAAAATTATCCATCCGCTCTACTTTAAAAAGTAATTCGTGCAGCCAGCTTACCTCATGCTCAATGGCCTGTGGCGTCATTAGTTCCTGCTTGAATAACACGAGTAGATCGCGGTTTGATTTGTTCATGATTTGAACAATTTAAAACTATCTGTAACCAACCATTCCTTGTTTGTTAGGGCAACCACATTGTCCTTTTTTTGATGAAGAACAACCTGTTGCAATCAGGCAAATGGCAATCAAAAATAGTGATGTTAATTTTATTAGCTTATTCATAATTTTCCGGTTACCAAATTAAACTATTTTCACAAATAAATATTGTCTTATTTTGACGAATCCCGGAAAAATTAACAATAATAGCCGTAAAAAGCGCATTTTGATTGCTCCGCTCGACTGGGGCCTGGGACATGCTACACGCTGTATTCCATTAATAAAAATGCTTATTAAATACGGCGCAGAGCCATTGATTGCAGCCGAAGAACCGATTTCCTCCTTACTGAAAAAAGAATTTCCCAACCTAGTAATTTTACGGTTGAAAGGTTACAGGATAAGTTATAGCCGCAATAAAAATTTCTTCTTTTTAAAAATGTTGATGCAGGCTCCAAAAATCAGGGCGACAGTTATAAATGAAAAAAGATGGCTTGATAAAATGATCATCGAGCATGAAATCGATGCGGTTATTTCTGATAATCGTTTCGGGCTTTATAGTAAAAAAATACCTTCTGTATTCATTACCCACCAGCTTGAAATAAAAACCAGTAATAAATTATTGGCTAACCAGGCCCAAAAAATAAATTATAAATATATCAACCGGTTTAGTGAGTGCTGGGTGCCGGATATGGAGGGGCCGGATAATTTTGCAGGGCAATTATCACATCCAAAGCAATTACCATCTATTCCAGTGAAGTATATAGGAGCTTTATCAAGATGTGAAAAACAACCGCTCAAAAAGGAAATTGAACTCCTGGTGATGATCTCGGGCCCTGAACCGCAACGCAGCATTTTTGAAAATATATTACTTGATCAATTGGAGGATACGAAAGATATTGTTGTATTGCTGAGAGGGTTGCCAGCCACGGAACAACCCTTGAAGCTCTCAAATAATAACATTTCCGTTTTCAATCATTTACCTGCCCGGGAAATAAATGAACTGATATTAAAAGCAAAACTGGTGATCGCAAGATGTGGCTATTCTACTGTAATGGACCTTGCTACACTGGGTCAAAGAGCGATCCTGGTGCCTACGCCCGGACAAACAGAACAGGAATACCTGGCGCAATATTTAAGGGAGAAGAAACTGTTCTATTCTGTTGAGCAGGAACATTTTTCTTTGAAAAACGAAATGGAAAATGAGCGGGTCTCTGAATTTAAACCTGGCAATATTCCGATAACAATAAATGAAGATGTGATTGTTGAATGGCTGAAAAAAATTTAACAGCTTAGAAGCGAAGGTATTTGAGAAAACCTTTGTTTCAGCGTCGCCACGGTAATAATTTCATGGCCTTCCAATAAAAAAGCCGTTCTCATTTTTATCATTGCTGGCAATAATACTTTCGCTTTGTTTTGCATGAAACAAAAAATCGACCTTGCCTTTTAACTGGTCCATCACTTCGATCATCTTTTTAAAAGAAAGCGGGGATTCACAAAAAATAACTTTGCCCGTTTTATTTTTAAAAACAATATCACGGATACTATCAATTGATCCGATGGAAGATTCTTTATCATTGCTTTTTACTGAAACCCTTCCTTGTATCACAAGTGGCTCCCTTGCATGTTTAACGAGCTGGATCAATTCATTAAAATATGCCTGGTCTGCTACTACCAATGTTTCCCTGTTATTTGTATAAATAGACCTGTTGAGCGAAATTGTTTTTTTAAAAAACATTTTGCAATAAGCAAGCAATTTACCGAAGCTGATAGATGCCTGCATTAAATATCTCACCGTTTTTTTACCATGATAATGCTTCTTTACAAACAACTGCATCGCATCATAAAACCTTTTTATGTACTGCCCGGTTTTTCTTTGAGTACTCTCCCCTTTAAAATGTATGATCGTGACGGAAGGAAAATAATAATTTTTAAACCCCGCCTGCTGAATGCGGTAACTGAGATCAATATCTTCGGCATACATAAAGAACTGTTCATCGAAACTTCCTGTTTTATCCAACACCATTTTCCTTACCATGAAAAAAGCCCCCGCAAGCACATCCGTTTCATTTATTTCATCTTCGGATAAATGCCCGGCATGGTATTTTGAGAGAGCTGAAGAAGAAGGAAATACTTTTGAAAGTCCGCTCATTTTAAAGAATGATGCGATAGGAGACGGAAAGCCACGTTTACTTTCTTTCAAAAAAAATCCTGCACCATCAATCATTTTTACTCCAAGTGCTCCGCATTTTTCATTCGATTTAAAAAAACCAATACATTGCTCAAAACAATCTTCGGGAATAATTGTATCAGGATTGAGAAATAAAACCAGTTCCCCCTTTGCTTCGTTCAATACACTGTTATTCGCTTTTGCAAATCCGTGGTTTGTTGATTGCCATTTAAAGATGACTCCGGGAAATTTAGATTCCAGCCATTCCCTGCTTCCGTCTGTTGAATTGTTATCCACCACAAAAACTTCCGCCTTAATATTCCTACAGGCTTTAATAACTGAAAACAGGCATTGTTCCAGGAAATATTTTACGTTGTGGTTTACTATGATGATTGATAAATCCAATTCTGAATTATGAGTTATGAATTACAGCTGTTAGCTATTAGCTGCAAGTTGTTAGTTGTTAGTTGTTAGTTGATCCGGTATTCGCAAGATACAATGTATTTGAACTTTCTATTAATTGAAACGTTATTTATTGCCGATTCCCGATTGCCGTCCCTGTTCTTCCTCCCCGGTTAATTACAACCTCACAAGCTTTCATTATTCACTATTGATCATTCACTGCTATCTTTGCCCCATGCTCAAAACAACACTTATAAATGCGGTACAGGCAGGTGCGGCTCAGTTAAGACATTTTTTTAATGGAGATTTTAAAATATCAAATAAAGAAGGTATAAATAATCTTGTTACCGAAGCAGATCATGCCTCGGAGAAAGCAATTATTGAATTGATCCGTAAAGATTTTCCTGATCATTTTATTTTAAGTGAAGAAACCGGTGCTATTCCATCACAAAGTGAATACAAATGGATCATTGATCCTATTGACGGCACCGTAAATTTTTCCAATGGTATTCCTATTTGTTGCGTAAGTATCGGCCTGGAAAAAGATGGCGAAATGATCCTGGGAACCGTATACAATCCAATCATGGAAGAATTTTATTTTGCACAGAAAGGTTTTGGCGCTACGCTCAATGATAAAATAATATCTGTAAGTAATAAAACAGAAGTATTAAAGAGTTGCCTGGTTACAGGTTTTCCTTATACATACCTTGATTCACCTAATGGCCCCATACAGATTTTTGAAAAGCTGGTACGTAAAGGCATTCCTGTACGGCGCCTCGGCAGTGCAGCTATTGATTTGTGTTGGGTTGCTGCCGGTCGCTTCGATGGCTTTTATGAACACAACCTTAACGCATGGGATAGTGCCGCGGGTTTTTTGATCGTGGAGGAAGCAGGGGGAAAAGTAACAGATTTTAAGGGCGATCCTTATTCACCCTATCAGCCCCATCTTATAGCAACAAATGGGAAGATACATGATGAGTTGGTGAAAATTGTGAATGGAGGATCTGTATAATTCAAGTGAAAATCAGTGTTGTAAGATGTTTTTATTTGAGATGTCAACCAGATGTCAACCGGTTGACATCTCTCCAGTTGACATCTCATCAGCAAACTAAAAACATTAATTAAAACATATTAAAATGGAAGAAAGAACAGAAATATCATCATTGGGTGAATTTGGATTGATTGATCATCTTACAAGGAATAATGAAAGCAAAAATGTTTCAACTGTACTTTCTGCCGGGGATGATGGAGCCGTGATCGATCATTTTGGAAGACAAACTGTGATCAGTACAGATCTTCTGTTGGAAGGAATTCATTTTGATCTTTCCTATACTCCATTAAAACATCTTGGTTATAAATCCGTGGTGGTAAACCTGAGTGATATTTATGCAATGAATGCAACACCAACGCAGATTGTTTTGAGTATTGCATTCAGCAACCGTTTCAGCGTTGAGGCCCTGGATGAATTTTATGCTGGCGTATATGCCGCATGTGAAGTGTATGGTGTAGATCTTGTTGGGGGGGATACAAGCACTTCGAAGCGTGGTTTTGTAATAAGCATAACTGCTATTGGTGAGGTTGCGCCTGATAGTTATGTAAGAAGAAATACTGCGCAGGTAAATGATCTTATTTGCGTGAGTGGTGAGTTAGGTGCTGCATTTTTGGGATTAACACTTTTAGAAAGAGAAAAAAAGATATTTGAAGAAACCGGGGCCCAACCAGATCTTGAAGGGCAGGCCTATATCGTGGGCCGCTTATTAAAACCGGAAGCAAGAAAAGACATTGTTGAATATTTCACCGAATCGGGGATCATGCCTTCGAGTATGATTGATATCAGCGACGGCCTAAGCAGCGATCTTTTGCATATATGTAAGCAAAGCAACGTGGGTTGCATATTGTACGAAGACAAACTTCCATTCAATGATGAGGCGAAAGAGTTTGCTTATAAATTACAACTGGATCCTACTGCATGTGCCTTAAGCGGTGGCGAGGATTATGAACTCCTGTTTACCGTAAGCCAGGCTGATTATGAAAAAATTAAAACAAATCCTTCCGTCAGTATTATTGGTTATATCACCGACGCTTCGGAAGGAAAACAAATTATTACCCGTGGCGGGAATAAACATGAGTTGGTTGCGCAGGGATGGAACCACATGAAATAATTCTGATTTACAAATTTCGAATTATAAATTACCGCAGGGGCACGAGTCGCAGAGTTTTAATACAAACTTTGCGGCTACGAGGATTAATCAATGCGACCCAGGCTTTTCCAGTTAACATTGTCGATGAAAATAATTTCTATAGTGCCTTTTAGCTTTTTCACGTTTACCGCACAGATCCTGTTCTCATCATCAACACGGTTTGGCAATGGATCTGGTGAATAAGGACAATCATAAATACTACATCCAAACCCGATCCCTTTCCTGCAATTACCTTCACGCCTGCTCGCTATTTCGATGCAAAACATTTTACTTTTGGATGCATATAAATATGCAGCAGTATATTTTGTGCCGGCAACCATTTCATTCCAAAGCCTGGTGCTTATCAAAATCCTGTCTTTATTATCCGGTGTTTTTGAAACTGTTATTAAGCCTATATCTGTAAGAATTGTTGTCTGGATATCATATTGCGCCCCGGTATAATAAGTTATAACGATAAACACTCCCACAAGCAATAATCTTTTCATAACTGTTGTTTTGCAGTAAAATTGAAAAATTAAAACCACGTTTGTAAATTTCATCACTGAACAATATTAAGCACAGGGTTATTTTTATTTAGACATAAAAAATGGTGCAACGTAACAAAAAATAGTGTTGCTTTTCTGCCATTTTATTGGCCTGAAGTATTTTTAGTTTGTTGCAGGATTTATTAAGTTTAACCTTTAAATCGTGCAACATGAAAAAGAAAAATTACTTAAGTAAAGAATATAAATTAAAGATTGGCGGAAATATCCGCAAGTGGAGAAACCTGAAAGGGATAAAACAAAAAGAACTCGCTTTAACACTTTCCCTATCGGAAGCTGCAATCAGTAATATCGAAAACAATATTACCGATGTCACGTTGAGCCAGCTGGAAGATATTTCTCTTGGTTTGAATATCCCGGTTGAACAACTCTTTACTGATCCCCAGGAAAGTATTCCACCAGTAATAACAGAAAAGCAGCATCAGCCATTATTTGAAAAAGAATTATTGAACGCTGTAATACACAGTATGCAAAAAAAAGATGAGCAGTTGCAAACTATTATGCAGAATGTGTTGCATACGATGACGAGCATTGTGCAGGAAGGGCATGTAGGTTTTGGAAAAGCAAATGGAGGATAATTAGTCAGTGAATAGTCAATAGTAAATGGTGAAAGCCAGCACCACTACAATAAAAGAAAACCTTCATATTACTTTAATACGATCATGTTTTCACAATTCACCATTCACTATTCACTATTTACTATACACATATTCACCGTTTCTTAACGTATTTCTCCCTAATTTCAATCCCTATTCGCTAAACCTGGATATGGCTAAAAATTTCGCTGCAATTTTATTTGTCACCGCCCTTTTTCTTTTTTCCTGTACCGCCAGCAGGGAGAGTTATTCGCCGCTAAAAAAATATGACCAGCATAGTTTGCAGGAAGATTACCGTCTTTTAAAAGATATCCTTGAAAAAAAGCATCCTTCACTGTACTGGTATACCGATAAAGATAGCATGGATATGTATTTTACAAAATACTATAATGCGATTCGCGATAGCATGAACGAACAGCAGTTTGCGTGGCATATACTGGCACCACTGGTAGATAAGATCAAATGTGGACATACCAGCGTGAGCATGAGTAAAAATTTTTCGAAATGGGCTGATAAAAAAATTTTCCCTTCGTTTCCGCTATACATGAAAGTATGGAATGACAGTATGCTTGTAATGATCAATCTTAACAAACATGATAGTATTATAAAAAAAGGCACCCTCATTACTTCTGTGAATGGGCTTGGTACACACGAGCTTATTCAGAAAATGTTCAATTATCTTCCCCAGGATGGCGATGCCAATACAATGAACTATATCAGGATGAGCGCAAATTTTCCTTTTTATCACAGGAATATTTTTGGCCTTAGTAAAACTTATGATATTACTTATAAGAATAGCCAGGGTCAAACAAAAGTTGCACAGATCCCGCTTTTTGTTCCCGTGAAAGATTCCGCACGCAAGGAGAAAAAAGATATTGCAAAAAAAGAAAAATCAAAAGTTCCCAGGATAAAAAAAATAAACCTTCACCGTTCTCTCCAGGTTGACAGCAGCGGAAAATTTGCAATAATAACGCTGAATACATTTTCAAATGGTAAGCTCAGGCGTTTTTTTCGGCGTTCATTCAGGGAATTAAAAGAAAAAAATATCGATCAGCTCATACTTGATATTCGCATAAATGGTGGCGGAAGGGTCGGCTTATCTACCCTATTGGGAAGATATGTCAGCCGCAAACCATTTAAAGTAGCCGATAGCTTATATGCTGTTTCAAAAACGCTTGGACCTTATACCAGATATGTAACAGGAAAAATCTTTAATAACCTGGAGCTTTTCTTTATTACAAAGAAAAAAAAGGATGGCTTTTATCATATCGGCTACCTGGAAAAAAAATTATATAAGCCGAAGAAAAATAATCACTATAACGGCAAGCTATACGTGCTAACAAGCGGCCCCACGTTTTCTGCCGCTTCGCTGTTCAGCAGTCTTGTAAAGGGACAGGAAGGCATTCAACTTCTTGGTGAAGAAACCGGCGGCGGTTGGTATGGCAATAATGGCATCATGATCCCGGATATCATATTGCCAAACACAAAGCTAAGAGTAAGACTCCCGCTTTTCAGGCTTGTACAATACCAGCATATTGCACAAAAAGGCCCGGGTGTGGTACCGGATATATATATTGGAACAAGTTATGATGCGCTTATGAATGGATATGATAAAAAAATGAGGGTGGTGAAGGAGATGATCAGGAAGGATGTCAATCGGGAATCGGGAATCGGCAATAAGTGAATGGTCAATGGTGAATAGAATAGTGAAAGCCTGGGCTTTGTAATACCTTGCGAAGTCAATTTCTTTTGTTCCTTGTTCCTTGTTCCTCTGTTCCTTGTTCCTTGTTCCTTGTTCCTTGTTCCTTGTTCCTTGTTCCTTGTTCCTTGTTCCTTGTTCCTTGTTCCTTGTTCCTTGTTCCTTGTTCCTTGTTCCTTGTTCCTTGTTCCTTGTTCCTTGTCAATTATCCATTATCAATTGTAAATTGATCCGCATCTTTCAAAAAAGGAAACCTTCCCCTCACCTCATCTAATCTTTCCCTTTCCAATGTGATCGTAAAAACATCTTCTTCATCCACCATATGATATAATACCTCGCCCAAAGGATCAATCACCAGGCTATTACCACTGTAATAAATATCATTGCCATCTTTTCCTACCCTGTTCACACCTACCACATAACATTGATTTTCTATCGCTCTTGCACAAAGCAACGTTTTCCATGCATGACTTCTTCGTTCCGGCCAGTTGGCAACATAAATAAGTACATCATACTCGGGTATAAATTCTGATTTTTCTCCCGTGAAACGATTGGCCTGTCTTGCCCATACAGGGAAACGCAGGTCATAACAAACCTGCATATTTAGTTTCCATCCTTTAACGGAACAGATTAATCGCTTTTTACCCGGATGGTAAAACTGGTCTTCTTTTGAATAGGCAAATAAATGCCGTTTGTCATAGTAACCCATCTCTCCATTCGGCATCATCCAGATAAGCCTGTTATAATAGTGGGAATTTTCTTCAATGATCGCACTTCCTGTAAGAATGATCCTGTTTTCATAACTCATGTTCCTCATCCATTCTATTGTTGTACCATCCATGGGTTCAGCCAGGGCTGCAGGATTCATACTAAAACCCGTGGAAAACATTTCGGGAAGGATGACGATCTCTGTTTTCTGCCGGAGACTTTTGATCTTCTCTTCCAGCATATCCAGGTTAGCGGCTTTATTTTCCCAATGAAGATTGGTTTGTATGGTGCTGATGGTGAGTGTTGGCATAAGCAAAAATACAATGTTTCCCGTTTCTTGTTTCTCGTTAAACTTCTGCATTTGAAGAATCTCTAAAAGAAGAAACAGGGAACGAGAAACGATCTAATTCCACTTATTCTTACTAAAAATCGCCACCACCAAAAAAAGCAGGTAAAGCAATGCCGGGATAGCAATGATGCACAATAGAGGAACTGCTAATCCCGGGTAATTACATTGTTTGAGCAGGATGCTGCCACAAAGCACAACCGCCAGGAAAAATAATATCCCTACCCATAGTCCCATATTTTTGGGGGATACAGAACGATCAGACAGGCCAACAAAGAAAAAGTATACTACGATCAAACCGGCTAGGGCATCGATGCCCCATAATATTTTAAACAATGTCATACTTTATTGTTTTTTAACGCAGAAACACAAAGACGCCGGGTCGGTAAAGAATAAAACTTTGCGCCGCTGGCCTCTGAGTTTATTTTTAATCTTCGATCACAAAAGGCAACTCGTATTCCTTCACAATCTCGCTGTTTTTACTACGAACCTTTACAGCAATCTTTGCTTTTAGTTTTTCTCCCGTAACCAGGTAATATTTTATATAGGTGTCTTCATAAACCATCCAGCTACTACCTTCAATTAGATATTCCTGCTGGTTTGCTTTCTTTGCAGCATATGCCCATCTTTCTACGTGCAATGGCTCATAGTTGATAATATTTCCTCCCGACCAGACCTGGATACCCGGCAAAGACTTATTACCCATTTCTGTGTTGTGTTCCACATAAATATTGATCGCGGAATTATCTTCAAGGTCGCGAACTTCCCATTCGTCGATTTTTGTTTTGATGTTTGACATAATTTTTATTTCCGGCAATCTCGGCAAATAACTGCTTTACAAAATATCATAATTCGTATCCGGCAGATATTAAAAAGCAAAAGGCGGCAAACGAATCCTGCAATTATTTTATATCGTACATAAATAAAATCCACCTTATAAAATTCCTTCATTTTAAAGCTTGGCTCAATTAATGTATTCATATCAGCGCATAGGATAATTTGTTTATAACTATCAACAATATTGCGTATCCCGCTTTATTTAAAACACCGAGTTTTGTAAAACAGGCCATACGGGTCACGCTTAACCTTTTAGTAAACCATTTTATGAGAACGAAATTTACCGTCGTATTTATTATTTTTTTATTTATTGCTGATCTTTCATTTGCACAAATGAAAGCAGTCATCATGGGATCATCAACAGCTAATGGTGTGGGAGCGTCTTCCTATGCAAATTCATGGGCGGGAAGAACAACAGATTTTCTCAATAGTAATAACACTGACGGAGCTGATACTATCATTTATAATATAGCTCAGCCCGGGTATGACACATACCAGGAAATGCCTGATAATTTTGTTCCACCTCCCGGAAGGCCTTTGCCCGATGGCGATTACAACGTAACAAAAGCTTTGAGCTATAATCCTGATGTGATCATAATAAGCCTTCCCAGCAATGACATCAGTTATGGGTACGCCAAATCTGAAATGATCAACAATCTCAGGTTAATGTCTTCCACCATTTTTGGTGCAGGAGTACGTTGTTATATTACCACCCCGCAACCAAGAAATGATTTTGACCAGTCGTACCGTGACAGTCTTCGTGCAATGGTTGATTCAGTAAATGCATCATTTGGGCCTTATGCGGTTGATTTCTGGAATTGCCTTGTAACAACTGATGGTCTCAATATGCTTAAGCCCGAATTACAGGCAACAGGAAGTTCCATTCATGTAAATGATGACGGTCACAACCTGCTTTTTGGAAGAATAATGGATAGTTATATTTTCGGAACAGCCGGCCCGGTTGCATTGCAGTTAACTGCTTTCAATGCACAGCTGCAAAATAATAAGGTGATCATTAAATGGCATACAGAACAACAGGCTGCAAACACAAGCTTTGAATTACAAAAAAGCGCAGATGGATCTTCCTTTGAAACTTTTTATACGCAAACAATAACAGAAGCAAGGCCCTCCTATAATTATACAGCAACTGATCAAACGCCATTTTCAGGTAAGAATTTTTACAGGTTAAAGATTTCAGAAGCGGGTCGTTTGTTTTATTCAGGCATTGTGAGTGTAACAAGCGAAGGCCATTCATTAAATATTTCAAAGCTGTACTTAAGCAATGGAGGATCTTCCTTGAATGCTGCCATTGATATACAAAAAACACAATTTATATACATAAATATTGTTAGTAATACGGGTGCTGTTTTGTTGCAGCAAAAGAAATTAATTGCTCAGCCTTTACAAAATATCAGTATCCCGGTTGGCACATTAGCTACAGGGCAATATTATTTGCAAATTATAACGGATGATGGCAATAGAATAACAAAAGCATTTGTGAAATAGTTACGGTTATTTATATGCACTTCCTTTTATTTTGGATTAACACAATCAATGGCATGATTATTACGTTATAGGCACGTAAAACTTACCGTTGTTAACCTTTTGAATTACGCCAATTTAGATTGTAGTTTTACAGGGCTCCTTACGAGGAGCTTTTTTATTTCTTATTCAATAAGCTTTTTGCTTCTCTTTTCAATTCCATGCATGCTGCTTTAGCCTTTTCACACGATCTTCAGATTAGCCTCCGGATCGGATCAACATGCTGTAATTGGCCGGTTATTTTCATAATAAGTGCGGCTAACATACTTATTTAATTTCAGGAACCGGATTTATAACTTCAAATTTTCCGTTTGCATTTATATCGATCATACATAAATTTCCATACGCAATATTGTAAGCTGTACCTCCTTCAGAAAAATTATTGGTTACGGGTAGTCCGCCAATTGTTTGTGCAGCAATAAGCGGGTCTGTTCCTACAGGTACATCATTTTTTGTTTGAGCAAACAGGTAAGTATTCCATATACCCAGTTCTTCTCCCGGCGCCAATGTAAGTTGTCCTTTATAAATACAAAAGCCCTCCATTCCCTTTATTATGCAAATCTCTTCGAGCATAGCAAAGTTATTTCCACCGGAAATAATTATATGAGTGATGGAGGCTGCACTAATATGGATGCTGTGAGGTGTTTGATTAGAAAAAGCGGATCCAACTTCTTCAAGATTTTTATATGCTTTCACCGTTACACCGTCTGCCGATTTAAAAGATCCTTTTATAAATACTTCTTTAACGGGAGAAGAAAAATGAACCTTCATTCCCTGGTGAGGAAACTTCATTCCAACATTACCTGATTCAGGTATAGCAACAAAATAAGCGATGAAACCCGATACGTTGAATAAAAGCCCATCTATATTTTTTACACGGGTGAACCTGGATCCGGGCCGTTGTTTATCAAACGATATACACTTGCGTACCGATTTGTCTTTATTTATTTTTAACAGCGGATGTCCTGCCTTTACTTTTTCCTTTACATTAAATGGTTTCAAAATAATTTTATATGCTATTCTATGGCTGGGGGAAAGCGCTGCTGCTGTTACAAAATAATTATCACAGCTCTTTTTTCCTTTTTCTGCACTTAACAATGCATAAAAAGTTACTACACTTCCCCGGCTGTAAATTAATTTATCAGTGAGCAGTTCCTGCACGTTAATATAATGCTGGTTCTTTTTTATTTCATCCACAGAATGGGTCAATGACCGCCGGTCTGTTTGTCGCTCATAATCCCATTTAACTTTCATTTTGAATGGGCGCCCCGGAAAAGGAATTTCAGGATAGTTCATATCAACCTTTACAACTTCCTTCAGCGTTCTTTCATCTTCATCAGGAAATGTTGCTTCCTGCCCTCGCCTGTGCGGATCGATATCATCAGACAGCCCGGCAGCGATAACACAGGCTGCATAAATACCCACGGCAACATCAATGACAACATTTTCCACCGGCCGATAATGTAACTGGCCATTCGGACAGCAATCAGCAGGATCGATAGATACCTGGCTATTCAGAAAAAACCGCGGCTGCTGAACTTCATCTCCAACCTGGCCATCTGTATCAAACACAAGTACATGTTCATTTGTTAAGCCAAGAGGCCTGTTGTCTTCCAGTGAAAAAACGATCATGCCAAGTGTTCCATAAGAACCTCTATCTGCATTACCAACTGCCATTCCCCCTGCAAGTGTATCAAACATCTGGCTTCTTGTATCTTTTGTATGCACAGTCCCATCATTCGGCCTGGAATCCGTAACAATGACATCAGTTTGAATACCCTCAATTTCAGCAGGGATGGGTTCATAGCCAAGCTGGTTTAATACTTCCGGAGAAAGTTTTTCCCGTACGCAGAAGCCAAGAACTAACGTTTCAGAATAAACGAATCCTTTTTTTGTTTTAAGCGCCGGTACAATTTTTACAATATTGGCAACATCTTTCCAGTGGGGACTAATTCTTTCTATAACAGCTTTTATTTCATCAAACGCACCGGGCTGTTTTGGATCAATTATTTTCATTTTCTTGATTTAAGTTGTTCTTAATGTAATATTCAATGCTTCCAGTACATCCTGTATAGGTGATGTTCCACCATCGGTGGAATGCAATAACCCGACAACCTGGTGTAAAGTATCGGGTTCATTAGACAATACGATGGAGCCTGAATCACCATGATCATCGAATAAGCCGTCAGCATTTGACTGGTCAGCTGAAAAGGCGGGGTCAATACCAATTCTAAATTGGTCGCGTCCGAATACCAGGTCAGGGTGATCAGGATCCGGTGTCCCATCATCTTTTCTCCTGTTCTGTGTAAAAGGAGCTATGCTACTGATGATGCCATGCGTTAAACCTGTACGGGAACCGGATTTATAAACATGTTTTCCAACTACATCGGCATCAGCAAGGCTTGGAAATGCAATTTGCGGATCAATCGTTATAAGTGTATCCAGGTGCTGTATAAAACTTGCATTTGGTTCTCCTGTTATTGCATCAAGCACCTGTTGTACAAAAGGCCGGCTGCCATCCAGTTCAATCAGAGCAGCATCTGTAATAATTCTGTTAGACGCTCCTACGGTTCCAATTTTAGCTGGATGATCCCCTACATTTCCATAACCTTGCCCCGACGCTTCGTTAACAATTGCCATTATAATTGCAACCAGCAATGCAACGAGCGCTATAATAAGTAATAACACTTTCCACCATGGATCCTGGAAAGCCAGTGGCCCGAATTGCCCGGTAAATCCGCCATCGATTTCTACTGTGTATTCAAATTTCAGTGGTAACCAGATCACATCAGGTCTGCATAATCGTTGCCATCCTTTTCCCCCGGGGTTGTTAGGATCATCACCACAACCGCAGGGTTTATCATCCAGGCATTCGTTCAATGCATCTATTAGCCGGAGGATTAATTTCTGATCACAATTACCAGCCTTTGCTTCCTTTAACAGTTGTTTTAAATCATCTGCTACAACGCCTCCCTTTTTATCATTCTTCTTTTTATAAGAATTTTTACACATCTTATTGATCATCGAGAGATCTATAGCAAACGAGGTAAGCTTCAAAGTTGCCCTTCCTCCCGGTATGTTAATAGAAGATATTCCTGTTTCTGTATCGTGTGCTATCTCGGCTATAAAAATATTTCTCTGGTTATATCGCATGCTGCTGGTAGCATCAATTTCACCAAACGTATTATGAAGTACAAATTCAACAATGGGTTTTCCTTTTTTGGCTCCGCTGGCATCAACCAGGAAATAAACGGTGGTCTTTTCTTCCACTTTCAACTGTGGAAGCACAATTGATCTGCCGTTCATAGTTTGTTGTGTAGCCATCAGTGTAGCCGGTGGCCACGCATCAATTACACGTATCCCAAATGATAACAACGTGGCTCTCCCGGTATTAGAAATATCAAAAAGGATTTCATTGTCAAATGTAGCGCCCCAGGTATTTTTCACTTCAACACCCAAATACTGTAAACCATTTATTCCTATAAAAATACCATCAGCAAACATCATCAGTGATGCAGCATCTACAGCATATGGTCTTACTGTAAGTTCAAACATGGGTCCTATTTTCTCAAGCGAGATTACCAGGTCATTCGGATTCGTATCTCCCGGACGATCGATGTCTTTGGAACGTATTACCTGGGAAATTTTAGTCGTGGGGTCCCCAAGCATTGTAGGTACAACTGAAAAATTCGGCTGCCAGCCATGCGTTCCATCGTTGTGCTCTATAGTAAGAGACCATTGGGAACCATCTACAATTCGCGACACGCCGGGCACACCATCAATTACCGGTCCCCCTGTGGTTGCCCCGGTAATGAGTACACGCTGCGCAAAACTTGCATCTTTTGAAATAATTTTTATAAGCCATTTTCCCCTGTATGTATAAGATTGCATATGATTGAATTATTATGATTAAAATATAAAACAAGTTTATTTGACAGGTTAGCAAACCCTCGTATCAGGATAGATAAAAATTATTATGGCTTTTCGATGAGTTAGTAAATAACAGGAAATTGGATTGCCAGGAATAAATACTATCCAATGTAAAAACAATAGCATTTTTTTTAAAGAGTGAAAACACCTTTTTATTTATGCTTAAACCACCAATTCCAACTCTCCAGGATGATTTTTTATATACTATAAATAAGTATACTTAAGGTTATTTAACGACTGATTATTCCGTCTTTTCACTCTTTGATTTGAAGGATCAAATCCTTTCTTTTAATAAGGATTTTAATTCTCATTATTAAATTTCAAACAATGAAACTTTGCAATTCATTTAATAGTTTAGGTCAATTAAAAAAAGGCATCTCCGGGCTGCTATTATTTTTGCCGGTAATAATATTTGGGGGATGCAGTGACACTGTTGTATTTCAATCAGATTTCCAATCTACCCCAACAGGCCAACCACCGGGTGTGCAAAAAGTAGGTACTATTAGTTTACTAAATCCGGGAAATGTAAAAGTAATAGAACCGCCGGTAGAGCCTTCAGATAAATGGATACAAATTGTAGGTCCTTCAGATATTTCATACGTTACAGGAGCGCAATGTAATTTTTCCAGGAGTTATACAGGTGGTACTTATAATTTCACAGCATACTTTTTTTTGCCGTCAAATAGCGGCGTTGCTACCGTACAATTTGTAAGCTTTGCACAAAGTATAAGCGATTTTAGTGGTTTCCTGCATATAGATTTTATGGAGGACAATACTATAAGAATAGATGATATTGCAGCGACAGTATTTGGGACTTTTCCAAGAGACAAAGTATTTGTTCTATCAGTTATATTAAAGCCTGACGGTAGCCAGGTAAAGGCAAAGATCAGTTTATCAGGAAACGAAGCCTCCGGTTCAAAAGACTATACGATACTTACACCATTCCTGGGTGCTGCACTTAATTTCGGAGGAGTAAGGTTCTGGAAGCCTTTTCCGTCGCCGGGGGTTTACGATGTAACAAATATTGTTATCACAAGAAAATAATAATAAACACACACGGGTAAAACTATTTATATGCAGGCAGGTAGGATCTCAGCTTGATCGCCTGGCGATTCACTTAATTATACATTGCTCCCACAACACCCGCTGCAATACGGTTAACCTCCAATGCCACAACGGTTAAACAACCCGGCTTTGTTTGTACTGGTAATAATACTTCCTGTGCAGCTATAGGTATACCGGTATAATTCATTTCAATTACGCTTTCATACGAAATGGTATCAGCCGGGTTGCTAACATCAATGCTGGTAGCTATAACGTGCAGGCGTACTTGCCCAGAAAATGGCAGTGGATGTACCGGGTTAGGAGAATCAAAAGATGGTATATGCAAAAGCAATTCATTGTTTCCCGTTCTGCTCACCGGCATGGCGATATAAAAATCATTTGTATTACTGTTGTTATTAAAAGAAAAGCCCTGCAACAGTTGAATGGAATCAAGCTGTTCCGTTTTTGCAGCATCCCCACTTCGCAACCACTGTTGTAAAACATTATTGAACCGGTACATCTGTTTACGTGACGTAGCATCCGCAATGATCGGTTTAAAAATAGCCCTCATTTTTGCAGAAACAGCCGACGCTTTCCCCAGGATGCGAGCCTGTTGCTTTGCAACATCCGCTTGCCGCCCGGTATTGCCTTTGGAACGAGTGAGGTATTGTCCCCGCCATTTATAATAGATCACCGGGCCGTCAGTGCCGGTGATTTCAGTATTTGTTTGTTTCGCCATGTTACTTCATAATTTGGTTAGGCTGGTTTCATCCAAGTGTAGGCCATCCGTGTAATATAACACGGATGATTTGCGGCAAAGATAAGTATATGAAAGGTATATAATCAAGAAAATGCATGCTGAATTGCAGAGATTTGTTTCCCCGTATTATTTTATAACTCCGGGGAGGTAAGATAGCAGCAACAATATCTTTTATAAAATAATTTTAGCTGTAGAAATACAGCCAATAGCTCGTGAGTTTCCCAAACCATTTTATATTCCCGCAGATCCGGGTCTATTCGATCCGTGATCATCTGCGGGAAATAATTGTGCCAGGTAAACTTCAATACAGGAGTAAAAATTTTAAATAAAAACATCGATGATATAAAACATGGAAACGAGGTATATGATAAGCCATACAATATTTATAACCGGGCGTGAAGTTTTACCGGGTTTAATTACCGGTTTGAGAGAGCCTTCTTTAGACTGAAAAACAAAATTAATTCTTGACCTGCTTCAGTTGCTGCCATTTTTGTTCATTCAGATTTTCATCCTGGTTGGGATTATAATCATTGAGTTGGGTACTGATGTATTCACCATTGCTATTCATCCAGTATTGATTGGCCCCGGCAGCTACCTTGTATTGTTGCCCTGTTTCGGTATTTTGCACGTTTGAACGTTCATAAATCCCATCGATAGTTTGTTCCTGTTGTTTATCGCTCGAAGCATTTCGTTCTCTCCATCCACTCATGATCGCATCATTGATCGCATTGCTTTTATTTACAAAAGCCCGCTGGCTTGCTTCAAAACTTGCCTGGTTTTGTGCCATCCTTTGATTAAATGCGGCCCAGCTTCTTCCTATCCTTTGCGCTTCTTTTTGATTATAGGCCATGATTGGCTCAAGGTTATAACGCATATTTGCCAGGCTGAAAATGTATTGCTTCCTGGCTGTCTCAAAATAAGGTTCATCGGCTTCCAGGCCGGATACCATATAATACCATTGCTGCATCTGCTGGCTTGTACTAACGTTAAGGTGTACAAGTAAAAAATAAGGTTTCCCATCATTCGATTTCCACTCAATACCAATTGCAGCAATATCTGACTGGCTGGGCATCGCTTTATATAATTGATCGCTGTACCATTTATCCATTTTGGATATTTCGGGTATTTCATAATATTTTACTAATTGAAGTCCTTTTCCATTACCCCATGGCACAAAGTCTTCCTGTATCAATTGTTCAACACCAGGCATTGCACGCATCTGCTGGCCGGCGGCATCGTACGACTGTTGAAGAGAAGCATTATAATTATACATAAAACTACGCAGCGGAAAATCAGTTACTGTAAGTCCGTTCGGGCCTGTTAGGGTCGGGCCTCCATTGCTGTTCGCCATCATGATCTTCCATGAAGAGGGTAACGGCATCACAGCAGCTATCATGCCCTGTGCATCACGAATTTCATTCATAACAAGTTTTTCCCAAAAGCCATTTGAGTCTTTTTGCTTTTCTTTCGCATCAGCTGAAGCGCTCGGTTCGTCATTGGTTTTTTGTTCTTTATTGCTTTCTTCTTTTTGGGTTTTGCTGTTATCCTGTCCGCAAGCTGTAGCCAGGATAATTAATATGGTAAAAAGATATGTAAATTTCATAATGAAAAATATTATGGATGAATGTATAAATTTCTTTTAAAAATTAAAGGTAAAGAAGTTTTGTAAGGGTGGTATTCGCCTGCACTCGTTTGTAGTTAAATTCCAGGCCTGAAATATGGAAAAATTCAATTAAAGAAAAAATAATCCAAAAGGGTAATGGTCGTTTTCATGTCACAAGTAATATTTCTTCCCATCCCTGTTAACAAATTACATGTACTCATACATTTGGCCGGGTAAAAATAGTTTGAATAAGACGATCGAGTTTACCAAGAGTATTGGCCCGGGGCGCCCTTTTTCTTTCCAGCTCACTGAGCTTTTTTCTTATAAGCGGATCGAATTTAACATTGAATGTCATTAATCCGTTTAAATACATACTTGTATTCCAATCGTGTTCCAGGTATTTTATGTCTTCATTATAAGCTGGATCGCCTTCAATATCCTCTACAATTGAAAGAAAACAGCACATTTGTCTTTTAAAAGATTCAGAATAAACTATATCCCTGCTTTCTTTCTCTATAATTTTTCTAAAGCGGGAAGAATGAAGAATAGTATGAACTAAATATTTTTCCCATGTAATTTCCATTTCCGATTTATGATTACTTTCCATTGCAGCTTCAGAAATGTTGAGTTTGAAATATGCGAAAGCCATTAATTTATCTTCCAGCTTTTTCTCCTCCCGTTTTCTTCTTTCATCTATTTCGTCCTGTTGTAATCCATCCTTGCTTAATTGTTGTGTATAGAAATAATCCAGCGAGGTCTTATTTGAATCCCAAAGCCCCCACAATTCAGGATTGCTGACAAGTTGTTTATCTATCTCACATATTAAACCAAGATCCTTATAGGTTTTATCTCTATGCCGGTTTGCCCGGCTATACCAAAGTATACCGGCGCTTATCAATATTGGAAGTATTAATATCCATATTTCAGTCCACGATGGAAGCGTTCCTTCCGAAGCATCTCCAAACACTGTGTCATGTTGCGCCAGTACAACTGAAGGTGCAATGATGATAAAAAATAATAGTTTCTTCATGATAACCGATTGTGATTAATCGATTACCAAAATAATCATTCTACAAAATACTAAACAGCGTGTTTTAACGGTTTTTAATAACAGCATTCCTCTCCCCAAATATTTTTAATAACAATTCATACAACTCCGGGTGTTTTTGTTTAAGCAGTTCAGGTTGTTCGAAGAAATATTCAGCAACAACAGATAAAAATTCCTGTTGGTTGGTAATGGCGTAAGGATTAATATCGGAATCGTCGTTTCTTATTAATGCTATCTCCTGTTGCATCAATTGAAGCCAGGGCATAATGAATTTTTTGTCGAGCAATGCTTCAGGTATTCCATCAATCTCTCCGTCTGTTTTATCAACCAGGTGCACAAATTCATGTATTGCTGTATTGTCCTTACCGGTTTTGTTCATAAAATCCTGCCGCAGTTCAAATTGGGATAAGATCATTACATGGTTCATCGCACCGTTGCCTACCATGCCGAGTATATTACGGCCTTCTCCGTTTTGTTCAAAATCATGATTAAAAGAATCAGGATAAAGCAATACTTCATTCAGGTTCCTGTATTCCCATCCGGGAAAATTAAAAATAGGAATGATAGCGCTTGCTGCTATCAGCACTTTATCAAGATCCTCTACTGTTGTTTTAATACCAGTGATTCTGACATGCGATAAAAAAATTGCTATCCTTTCTTCAAAAACAGTTTTTTGAGTTTCATTTAGTCTTTGATAAAAGGGAACTTCTTTTTGTAGCATCGTTTTCATGTCTGAAGGCACTGCATTAACGATCCTGTTTTTATTTTTTGGTTTTCCTTTTACTGCATAAAATAAAAGCAGGGCAATAATGATTAAAACGATTATTGGTGTCATGAGGGGTTGAAGTTAATTAAGCCGGAAACAATAACAAATAAAAATGATTGAGGCATAGTATTTTTTCATTTGCTTTTTGTTGGCAAATAAATTGCAATTATACCAGCATGCAAAAAACCGATCTCATAATTGTAGGTGGTGGAATTACAGGTTTATACGCAGCGTGGCAACTCGCCGATCAATTCAACATCATATTACTGGAAGCGCAGGATCGCTTTGGCGGACGTATACACAGCGTCAGTACCAATTGGGGTATCATAGAAGCGGGTGCTGAGTTTATTCATGGCAAGGCAGATAACACGCTCGCACTATGCAAATCAGCCGACATAAAAACTATTCCCCTGGATGGAAAATTTCTTCAAAATGAAAACGGCAAATGGATAAAAGAAGATGCCCCGCATCCTGATCCCTGGGATGATATGATGCAACTGCTTGCAATTGTTAGTAAAGAAGAAACACTGGGGAATTTTCTTAATAAATATTTTGGTGCTGATTCTCAAAAAGATTTTCGCAACCGCGTAAGAGCCTATGCCGAAGGTTTTGATGTGGCTGATCCTGATAAAGCATCTGCAAAAGAATTATACAATGAGTGGTCGCAGGAAAGTGGTGGAGATCGGCGTGTGGAAGGAGGATACATTGCACTTATTAATTTCCTGTTGTACGAGTTAAAAGAAAAGGCTGATCTGCGTATGAACAGCGTCGTAACACAGGTTGACATGCCAGGTAAAGCGGTATCAGTAACATTAGCTAACGGTGAACAATTAACAGCGGAGAAAGTATTGATCACTATACCAATTTCGTTGTTATCAAATGAAAGCGATATAGATTCTGTGCGTTTTCCCGCTGATATGAATATTTACATGCATGCTGCGAAGAATATTGGTTTTGGTGGCGTGATAAAAATCATACTGGAATGCACACAAAGTTTTTGGCCGGAAGACACGGGCTTTATCATAAGTAATGAAAGTATTCCCACCTGGTGGACGCAACTACCGTCAAATAAACCCATACTTACCGGCTGGGCAGGAGGTACAAAAGCTGCAAGGATCAAAGATGACACGGAAGAACAGGTAAGATCTTATGCGTTGCGATCACTATCAGTCATTTTTGGATTGCCGGTAACAGCTATCGAAAATAAGATCGAACATATCCATATTTACAACTGGTTCAACATGCCGATGACCAAAGGAGCATACAGTTACGCATATCCGCAATCAGCGGAAGCAAAACAATTATTGCGGAAAAATTTCCATAAAAAAATATGGTTTGCCGGTGAGGCTTTGTACGATGGCCCGCATCCCGGAACTGTGGAAGCAGCATTGATTAGTGCGACAACAGCAGTAAAAAGTATTCTTACATCAACATCCAATAATTCTCTGTAACTTTTATTTAAAAAATGAAAAATAAATGGATACTTTTTATAACGGTATTGGCTTCCTGTAACCAACCGTCGAACAAACAATCCATAACAGAACATTTGGCCAACGGTAAATGGATTGACCTGAGTTATGATTTTTCAGAAAAAACAATTTACTGGCCCAATAATCCTACTGGATTTAAACTGGATACACAATTCAATGGAATTACGCCCGCAGGTTTTTATTATTCATCCAATGCATTTGCATCACCCGAACACGGTGGTACACACCTGGATGCACCCGTGCATTTTGCAAAAGGAAAATGGAGTACAGATCAAATTCCATTAGAGAAACTGACAGGCGACGCAGTTGTAATAGACGTACAGGAAAAAACAAACGGCAATGCGGATTACCAGGTGAACACTGCAGATGCCATAGCCTGGGAAAAACAAAATGGAAAAATTCCCGATAATGCGATCCTGCTTTTCAGAACCGGTTGGGGCAAGTTTTATCCCGACGCTGAAAAATACCTCGGCACAGCAGAAAAAGGCAATGCTGCAGTTGCCAAACTTCACTTTCCATCTATTCATCCCGGCCTTGCAGACTGGTTAATAAAGAATAGGAAAATAAAAGCAGTAGGTATCGATTGTCCGAGTGTAGACTATGGACAATCCACTGATTTTAAAACACACCAGTTGTTATACGCACAGAATATTGCCGGATTTGAAAATCTTGCAAACCTGGAATCGTTGCCGGTAAAAGGCGCATTTATAATTGCTCTTCCCATGAAAATAAAAGGAGGAACAGGCGGGCCGTTGAGAATTATTGCGTGGATTGAGAATTAGCTTGCGGCAGGATGGAAGGAAGTAACCACTCCCAGGCAACGAATTATAAAAATTAAGTATCTTACCAGGGCCTTACTTCCCGTTAAGGAACAATGCTCACATCACGGGGTTATTAAACTAAAATTATCAAAATGAAGCTCAAAAATTTAACTGCATACGCATTCATTTGCTTCGCAGCAATCTTATTCTCCTGTAAAAAAGATTTAAATACTCCCGATACAACTCCTGTAGATGAACAGCATTTTCCAATACCCTCCGCTTCGCCTGTAACCGGGAAGCTGACTGGTATTGTGGTAAATGAAAGTAACCAGCCGGTACAAAATGCTGATGTAATACTCAATGGAACAACTTACCAGACAGATATCAATGGCTTATTTCAAACAAACAACGTGGTGCTGGATAAGTATATAACAACCGTCACCGTCAACAAGACAGGTTATTTCAAAGCACTTCGCTCATTTTCTGCTACCGCCTCAATAAACTATATATCCATCAAACTAATACCAAAAACGCTTAGCGGCACCGTTGATGCAGGAGCAGGTGGCACAGTAAGTTTAAACAATGGTACATCCATCACCCTTCAGTCGAACGGCATTGTTGTTAAAAGTACCGGCGCAGCTTATACCGGTGCCGTAAAAGTTTATGCGGCTTATATTGATCCTACCAGCAGCGATTTTGCAGATATTGTTCCCGGCAGTATGATGGCCAGGGATAACAATAATATGTACGTATTGCAATCTACAGGTATGGTTGCCGTTGATCTTGAATCAGATAGCGGCCAACCCCTACAGTTGGCAAGCAACAAAACGGCTTCTCTTAAATTACCCATTCCCGCTTCATTAACAGGCAAGGCCCCTGCAAGTATTGATACCTGGAGTCTTAATGACCAGGGTATTTGGGTTAAGGAAGGAACTGCAACAAAAAACGGCGACTTTTACGAACTGCAGGTGAGCCATTTCTCTTTTTGGAATTGTGATGTGCCGGCCAATGCAGTATACCTTACCATCCACGTTACAGACCAAAATAATCAACCACTCCCCAATGCATTGGTGCAACTTACTATACCTAATAACAATACCTGGTGGGCAACCACGTACGGCCACACTGATAGTACCGGTACTGTTGCCGGTCTTGTACCGGCCAACCTTGGATTGGTGATGAATCTCTTTAATAATACTTACAATTGCTCAAATGCTATTGCTACACAAAATATCGGCCCTTTCGGCAGTGACACTACGATCAATGTAAGTGTTACGATCAATACTTCTCAATATGTTACAATCAGTGGCATACTCAATGATTGTAATGGCCAGCCTGTACAAAACGGAACTGCTTCCTTATTGGTAGGAAGCTACAATTATTATACAGTGCCCGTTGTAAATGGCAATTATAGTATTTCCGTTCCGTTTTGCAATAACCCCTCAACTGTTTCTATATGGCTGGTCGACAGCAATACAGGTGCTTATGCAAATCCGGTTACTGTAACAATAACCGGTACTAACATTAATGTACCCACGCAGGTTGCGTGTGGCAGTTCGCCCAATGCATTATTTACATTGAATGGCTGCCAGATCTTTGGGGATTATACCGCAGGGATCGGTTTAACTTCAGCCAATTATATAGCAGTGCTTGTAAATGTGATGGCCCCTGGTACATATAATATCAGCTCAGATCCGGTAAATGGTATACAGTTCGCTGGTTCCGGTACAATAACACAAACAGGTGCTGACACACTTTATTTACCAGCCGTTGGAACTCCGGCGGGTAACGGAAGTTTTAATGTTAATACAAATGCGGGCAACGGACAAACCTGCACTACTGTTTTAACTGTAGGTGGTCCCGTACCATATGCAATTTTCAGCCTTGGCGGTCCGGGAAATTGCCCCAATTTAACAGTTGCCGGCAATTACGTGGTGAATTACCCGCTTAATCAAACCAATTTCGTTGTACTAACAGTTGATGTTGTCAGCCCGGGAATCTATAGCATCACTACCGGACTTATTAACGGAATGACTTTCTCGGGTTCGGGTGTATTTACCACTACCGGTGTTCTAACGGTTTCATTGACCGGAACAGGAACACCACTTACAGCGAACACAAGTACATTTATCGCCCAGGCCAACGGCATTAACGGTTGTACATTTGATGTCGTAACCACTAATACCGGTGCGGCAGACTATACATTTGAAGGAGCTCCGAACGCCTGTGCCGGTGCTACTATCGCAGGAACTTACCTTGCAGGTATCCCATTGATTGGCCAGAACACAGTGGCTATCCAGGTAGTTGTAACTACCGGTGGCGCATATAGTATTATGACCAATACAGTCAATGGTTTTAGTTTTAGCGGATCAGGTTTCTTTAGCACATTAGGTTTGCAAACTGTGCTGTTAACTGCCAGTGGTACACCGATTGCTGCAGGTAACGATGTTTTTACTCCTTCAGGAGGATCTTCACCAGGATGTGTATTTACGGTAACGACGAATTAGGGAAGAGTTGTGAATTATGAGTTATGAATTATGAATTGCTACTTACGAATGTGGGTTATTCATTGTAAGCACAACATAAAATAGATGCATTAATACTTAAAGCATCAGTTCTATGAATAGAATTACTACTGTCGAAGCTAGAGTAGTACAAAAGCAGTGTAGAGCCTGTTCAAGCATCAGGATGTATATCCCTGCCCGAATGGCTTCAATCAGGCGGGATGATGACCGCTTTTCCTTGGTTCTTTTTTGTGGCATATCCGGATTCGATCGGAAGCGGAGCAAAAAAGAACACATATAAAATCTATACTTAGGACGCATCCGAAATAATTAAAAAACCAGTCCTTTTTTCCTTAATTTTATTACCCGATTGATGTATTTACCAATTCGGGCCTTCTTTTTCAAAAATCCATTTCCCCGGAAAGATCCTGCCATCACATACCTGTACGCCAACAGCAATTTTAAAACATTACCAATGCTCAACAATTCTGCCAGGGCGATTTGCCTATTAGTTCTTTGCTTCTCCTCTACTAAAATTATTTATGCGCAAAATGTTGTGCGTGCCCATACCCTGGTTTATTCAGAAAACCTGAAAGGTGGAACGGTGCTTTTTGGAAATACCTCGATGCACGTGCTTGATAGCACAGGTGCACCCGACCTCGCGATCATGAACGAAACTGTTGATCCCGGTAACGGAGTCGGAGGTATCGGCTTTGCGTTCTGGGGTAACGATGATGTGGATATGGCTTTTGTGGATATTGACGGCAGCACAGGAGTAGGTGCAACCACCACTAACTCCTCCTCAGCAGATCTCATTCTGCCTGCCGGTACAAATACCATCCGGTTCGCCCGCCTTTATTGGGGTGGTAAGATATTGCCTGCTGCGGTACAGCTTACACCCGATACGTTGCGAAAAATAAAGATCCGAAAAGGTACATCGGGAAACTATACATCAGCTATAGCGCCTGTAAGTAATATGGATTCAATTGACTTTACTACTGATATTGTTTACCAGTCTTATGTAGACATCACACAATTTATCAATACCAATGGCGCAGGTACATATACGATTGCCGATATTCCGGCTACAGCCGGCATCACCAATTTCGGGGGGCAATATGCCGGTTGGGCGATCGTGGTAGCATATGAAAATCCCACTCAGTCGTATAATAGCGTAAGAGTATATGACGGTTACGCACAGGTGTTTAACCCGGGAGTGTTTACCACGCTCGATGTTCCCCTGAATGGCCTCAATGTTCCCAACAACCCGCTTGCTGCAAATGAAGCAGTGATGGCGACCATGTCCTGGGAGGGAGACGCGAATCTCTATCATTCAGATACCAATCCACTGGGTGATTTTATTAAGATCAATAATATTTCCATTAGCAATGCGGTTAACCCGGTAACAAATTTCTGGAATGGCTCTATCTCAAGGAATGGGGTAAATGTTTCCACCAAAAATCCCAATTATACCAATCAACTGGGTATTGATATCGACGAAGTAGAGGTAGGAACGGGTTACAACATTTTACCCAATGCCGATTCACTCACTGTGCAGTTTGGAACGGAGGCCGACCAGTATTTCCCAAGCGTATTTACATTTAACATTCGCATGAAGGATCCGCTGGTTACATTAAACAAAACTGTTACCGATGCCAACGGTTCGGGCTTTGTAGATGCCAATGAGCTGTTAACTTATACAATATCGGGTAGTAATACCGGCGTTGGTGTGGCTTACAACACAGTGGTTGTGGATACACTACCCGCTAACGTTAGTTATGTGCTCAATACACTTGAAGTGATCAACGGTGCAGGCGTACCGGCAGGTTTTAAAACTGATGCAGCCGATGCTGACCAGGCTTTACTTGGCAGCAATAACGGTAAAACATATGTGAAATTTTTTCTCGGAACCGGTGCTACGGGGACCGCTGGCGGTGAACTGGCCCCTGCCCCAGGCAGTAATTATAGCATTCGGTTCAAAGTGATGGCAGGTCCAATACCTGGCAGCATTACCAATACAGCCCGCATATTCGCCAACTCGCAGGTGGGTGATCCTTTCACAGACGATGGCACGGCCGTTATTGGTGATGACGGTGGGCCGGTACCGGTAAAACTGGTAAACTTCCAGGCCATGCTTGATAATATGAAAGGCCTTGTGCGCTGGACTACGAGCAGTGAGCTGAACAATGATTATTTTATCGTGGAAAGAAGTACCGATGCGGTTCACTTTGAAGAAATATATCGTATACCCGGTAACGGTAGCACATCGCTCGTACATAACTATGAATACGCCGATGCATTGACTGCTAACAGCCGCATATTCTATTATCGCTTAAAGATCGTAGACCTGGACGGTAAATATGGCTTCTCCAAAACCATCGCACTTAAAATGAATGGATCGATGAATGCAAATGAAGCCTGGGTGTTTGCCAATCCATTTAAACACGATATTAAAGTATCTGTAAATAGCGCTATTGATGAAATGGCATCTTTCCGTTTGATTTCCGTAGAAGGTAAAGAAATGCTGAACCGGAAAATTTCATTGAGCGTTGGTGATAATATCGTGGTGTTAACGGGACTGGATAATCTGATTGCGGGAAGTTATTTCCTGGAAATAATAAGAGCAGGTTCTCCAAAGATTGTGAGACAGGTGATCAAGCAATAAGTTTTTAAAGCAGCTTTCGGGCTGCTTTTTTATGAAAGTATTTTCACTTTTAATGTTCCTCATCAACTATTTTTTTCCCAAAAGGCATCAACGATATCTCAACAAGTTTAAAATGCTGCCTGCCCCATGGGATACCAACTATAGTAATACTCAAAAGCAGTCCCATAAAAATATGGACAATTGCTGTATACACACCCCCGCAAACGATCCAGACAATGTTGAACAGGATCGACAAACACCCCGCTTCACTTGTATCACTTATTACTTTTTTTCCGAAAGGCCACAATACAAGGGCTGCGATCTTAAAGCATTGCAATCCCCACGGTATGCCAATAACGGTAATGCATAATATTAATCCGCCAAACATATAGCCGAGCGCAGCCATGAGACCACCGAATACGAGCCAGACTATATTTCCTAATAAATTCATCTTATAATATTAAATTATTGTACTAATACCGGTAGAAGCAGGTAAATATTACATAAGCTTATTCAATTTAAAAGTCAACATAAAAACCAGGCCCAGTAATAATACAGTTAAATGAATTCCAAAAACCAAGTGTTGCATTATCTTAAGCCAGTAATGTTTGTGATCGATACCAATGTAAAAAACAGCGCTGCCGATCACAGCCACTTCAAAAAGTAAAACAACCATTTCCCTTGTCTCAATGCTGTGTTGTACAATTTGTATTTGCTTGGTGGCCCAGTAAAGAATGATTGAAGCTCCTGCTGCTATATTCAGGAAGGCTGCCAGGTAAGCAAACTTGCCAGTGAAATACCCAATTGCAAAAATGGACAAATGCAAAAGAATTAAAAAACTTATTGTAATAATGACCCATTGGTCTGATTTAATCATACTATTATCCTCCGTTTTTAAACCTTAGCCCTTTGTGATCTGCGAATGGCCTGGAAGGAGGATTACAATATAACGAAACGAAAATTAGAAGTGACTGCTAATTATTTCCTGGAGAATCAGTTATAATTAAAGAAAAAAAATTAGCAAATCAGGTGTGATGTTAACAAGCCTAAAATTGCTAATGTATTAATTTAAAGTGTCAGCCCGAAGAGTAGAATTAGAAGCTGCGGTAGTCCCCAGACAAATAAAGCCTTATTCATTTTTTGATTATCTAAAGTAAATGGTTCGTTAATTAATAAAGCTTTTAGTAGTTTTTGATTCCCGGCACCCAAATTAAAGTAGTCATAAGCTGGTTTGGCACAGTATTAGAATAATATAGTATAGTGGTCTTGATACCTTGAAAACGAAATGCAACTTATAAAAAATACACAAGGAATGAACTGATCAATCACGTTGGTTTTCTCCAACCGGAGAAAACTAAACTATGAAAGACTCAGTTTAAATTGGTAAATCTGCTATGTGCAGTTTTATAAAAGGAAAGCACTGAATAATATCGGTGCTTTCTTTATATTATAAACGGTATGATTGGTCCTTTTTTGGCAGAGCAAGAAAGAGACACGCTAAAATTATTTAAATAGTGGATATCCTTTTCCGACCAGTCAATTCCTGTAATTGCCGGTTTCAACTCCATAGCATAGTATACCATTGATATGTTATATCAAATGTATTTAGTTGCGGGGAACAATCATTTTCACAACAGCGGGTTGAATACGTGCATGTACTTTACTTTGTTTTCCCAGGTACTCGCCATCTACCTGGAATTCCGACGGCCGGGTAGTCATTATTTCCACAGAGGTACAGGAGAAAATCTCAATATGTTTAGGATCGAACAGTCCTGGTTTAAAAAGCATTTTAAACAGTGCTATAAAGGACAGGTTTCTTACGATGATCGCTTCAAAAGATCCGTCATCTGGCTTTCCATCCGGATTGATCACAGCACCCGTGCCATACATACTGGCATTTGCAAGCACGATCATATAAGCAATTTCGTTTCTGACATTATCACCTGTACGAATAGACGCATATATTTTCTTTCTTCGTAAAAGTGTTTTAAGAATTACTTTGCTATAACCTAATTTACCCCGGAGTTTTCCTTCATCAAAATATTTGATAAGCTTTGCATTTAATCCCAGGTCACTGAGATGAAGACAAAAATATTTATCATTGATACATATGCGATCAAGATGCCTGATGACACCTGTATTGATTATTTCTAATGCTTCCGGTGGCGATTCGGGTATCCCGAGTTCCCTGGCCATGCCGTTGGCGGAACCACCAGGTAGAATACCAAGGGGGATGTCTTTCCCCGCAAGTATATTTGCCAGCATGTTTACGGTACCATCTCCTCCTACCGCAACTACCTTTTTAGGGGTAAGTTCGTCAATCTTACTGCTAACCTCCGCAATAGTAAAGTTTTGAGGTAATAAATGAATATAGAAGGATGCTGTCTTTTTTGAAAAGAAATCCTTGATCATTTGTATATAAGAATTGGCATTATTACTGCCCGAACCTGTATTAACAATAAAAAGCCATTCTAAAGGGAGATTCTCCTGCATTACATTAATTTACATGATGCCCGGATTGCCAGACATACCACAACATATTTCTTTCCTGCAGAAAATAAAAATAAAACTGTTCCGTTTTTTTCGTTTGCATGCGGGGCCAGGGCTGCGATTATACCGTGGTTATGGAAATGAAAGCCATTGTTTCGTTTACGGACATGCGCTTTCGCTATATCCCCTGCCAAGAAAGAGGTACCGTAATTCGTTCCTTCGCAATGCTACAGCGCTGTTACGCCTGTTCATGGTTAAACCAATGAAACAAATAAAAATACAATTGGTTTTTGAAGGCCAGTCGTTTGAAACAACTACAGAAAATGATGGCTTTTTTCATTTTCAATGGAAGCCGTCGCAAAAGTTGTTACCGGGTACCTACCCGGTTAAAGCAATACTCCGCTCCCGCCGGCACCCCGAAGTAATTGCTGCTACCGCAGAAACCACGATTGTTATTCCCTGGCAAACTGATTATACTTTTATCTCTGACATAGATGATACTTTTTTGATTTCACACTCCGGCAACCTGAGGAAACGTTTGTTCGTTTTGTTTACTCAAAATCCCCGTAGCCGCAGGCCGTTTGAAAATGCAGTTATGCTTTACCGTATGTTACATGGTATAGATGACAACAGAAAGGAAGACAATACATTTTTTTACGTGTCGAGCAGCGAATGGAACTTGTATAATTACATCGAAGAGTTTGTTACGGTTAATAAGTTGCCCGAAGGTATTTACCTGCTGAACCAGATCAAAACATTTTCCAGGATATTTGCTACGGGACAAAACAATCATAGCGGCAAGTTTACCCGTATTACAAAGATCATTGAAGCATTTCCCGAAAGAAAATTTGTATTGCTCGGCGATGATTCACAAAAAGATCCCGGCATCTACGCATCGATTGTGAAACATTTTGCCGCCAATATTTTCTGTGTTTTTATCCGCCGTGTGAATAACCCGGAAAAGCCGGATGTGTTGGAGTATGGAAAAACTATACTGGCTGCAGGTACGCAATTTTGTTATTTTTCACACAGTGATGATGCGATAGCGTTTTCACGCAGAATTGGTTTGATTCAGTAAGAACGTAATCAACCAGTTCGTTGTCTTGATTCATACTCATTTGTTCTGCTACTTATAGGAATATATCCGGTAGAATAACATTCTCTTACTTTTCTTTTTGCGCCGCTGATGCGGGATGTGCCACTTACTCAAAAAGAGATAAAAAAGAGGCCCACCATCGATATACAGGCCGACCGTGGGAGCAGTTCTATTCGACGCTTGTGCAAGGTAAACTCAACATTAAAAATTCGAAGCCATATCATAAATAAGTAACAATCTTAAATTACTGCTTTATTATTTCGAAGTCCCAACTCTCAGAGTAGAGTTACTACTGCCGAAGCTACAGTAGCACAACAGCATACTTTATTTTATTAAAAAACTATTATTTTATTCTTTCACAATCATCTCTAACAGAACAATATATTATTTCTTAATTTTTTCTCTTTTTCTTTTTGCTTGTCCAAAAAGAATACAAAAAAAAACCCCCACCAACGATATACAGCCAGTTGGTGGTTACAGCTTTACTCTCTTTTCTTTTTTACCCGCTAAATACGGAATTTTCCCTTTGTCCAAAAAGAACTTCAACTAAGGTCCAACGTAGTTGCCTACACGACAAACCAAATAATCCTTACGTAGTAAATTCACGCTGGGGAAATGTGAAATAAAATTAACATTTCTATCGCCTATTCAAAACAACATGCATTTTGAAACTTCGTTAGATTCGCGGGCAGGATAGCCTTGTGGCATCATTCCTGCTTAGAAGATATTATTAACATTCACATCGCTCGCTAATCTAAAACAAATCATTCATTTATGAAAATCAAACAATTATTATTTCCTTGTTTTTTGGGTCTTTTGATCAGTTTCTCCGCCTGCAAAAAAACGGACACTAATGACACCAATAACAACAACAGTGATAATGACCAAACGACGCATTCTAAAGACGAATCACGCGTTTCCTCGGGAACTGATGATATGGCCGACGATGCCAATGCTATTATCGACAATGTAGCGTCATTTAATGGCCGGCCTGCTGGCGCAGCTTTTTTGCCGTTGCCCTGTAATGCAGATTTTACGCTGGATTCCACTGCTACCCTAAGGAGACTAACAGTTGTGTTTCATGGCTCAAATTGCTACGGAACAACAACGCGTACCGGCATACTCGTATTAACGATGCCGTTAGCTCAGCATTGGGGAGATGTAGGTGCCGTTTTAACTACCGAAGCGCAGAATTTCAAAATTACGCGGGTGGCTGATGGTAAAAGCATTACGATCAATGGCACTTCTACCATTACAAATGTAAGCGGCGGTTACCTGTACCAGCTTGCTACATCTGGCCCCATCATTCACCAGCTTGCCAGCAATGGTATAAATATAACATTTGACAATGGTGCCCAAAGCACATGGCAAATGTCACGCAGGCGTACATTCAGTTATAATAATGGGATAGTCGTAACCGTTACAGGAACGCATACCGAAGGTAGCTTCACTGATATTTCTGAATGGGGAACAGATCGTTTCGGTGGTGCATTTACAACACGCATTACACAACCGCTTATCGTGCGCCAGGATTGTAATTTCAGGTTGGTTAGCGGCGAGGTGCTGCACAATGGTACATGGGGAACAATTGTCTCAACATTCGGTCTTGATGCAAGTGGTGCACCGGTGACAACCTGCCCTACGGGTTTCTTTTATTTCAAAACAGTGTGGACAGGTCCAAATGGAGCATCCGGCAGCATTATCTATCCATATTAAAAACTAATATAGCAATACCGATCCGTTTTATATTGAATTCAAAAAAGGCTGTCTTGGTAAGACAGCTTTTTTAATATATCAAAAAAGCAGGTCCCTATTTTTTCCTTTTCTTTTTGCTTTTCCTTATTAACCCTAATCGAATACTATATTCCTGCTTTTATTCTTCCTTTCTGTTTGCACCGCTGATGTGGGATGTGTCATTTCACGCCGCATGGAAAAAATACTGATTAATTCAACGGTATCTTCTTCGCATTATCCTTCAGCCATTGCTCAAAATTTTGCAGCTCAGGATTTAATTTCTTTGAAAGCTTAACATCCCGCAATGCATTTAGTTTTTCTTCAAACTCATCATAGATCTGGAACATATTGCCCAGTTCAATCGCACCCGGAAAACCAAAACTCCGGTAAACATCTGCAGGAACTTTATTATAAATAACGGTTTCGCCTAATGCTTTACTCATTGCATCAGCCATTTCCTGCCCGGTAAGGTGTTCACCTGCGATGCCAACATATTCTCCTATATGCCTGGCAGGATCTTTAAAAACACCATAAGCACATTTACCAATATCTTCAGTACCTACACCGGCCATTTTTGAATCACCAAGTGGTAATGTTAAAGCCAGTTTGCCATCTTCACCTCTTTTTGGACCGGCACCGAAGAAAATAAAATTGTCCCAGTAAAAAGAACAATGGAAAAATGTAGTTGGTACAGCTGCATCGATGAAATGCTTATTCGACTCTGCTTTCGCATCGAAGTGTGGAACCTTATATATCTCATTTATGTTTGGCATACGATCATCATCCAATGGTACCAATTCACGTGTATCTTCTAATGTAGACCATATTGCATGCCTGATGCCGGCTTGTTTTGCGGCTTTTGCAAACAATGCAGCTTCCGCCTTTTCCTGCTCCGGGGAAAAATGTGCCCAGAAAAATGTAACAAAGAAAGCACCATAAGCTCCTTCCAATGCCTTATGTACAGACTCCTCATTGCCAAGATCGCCATATACAACTTCGGCACCGAGCTGCGCCAATACCTTAGCTTTATCCGACCCGGGTTCTCTTGTTACTGCCCTTGCTGTAAATTCTGAATCAGGATCATTGCAGATTGCACGAACCAATCCTCCACCCTGGGCGCCGGTTGCGCCAAATACGGTAATGATTTTCTTTGCCATTTGAATTAAATATGTTTGTTAATAGAAATCAAATCGAATAGAAGATGCTTTGCCAAATATAAAGTAAATGCTACTGACGAATAATTGATTCCGGGAAATCGATCATGAAGAATCGACTTGATCTTCCCAGATCGATACAGGTGTTGAAGAACATTTATGCCTGGAAAACGCTGTGACGTGGTTTATTTAATGCTCAGTAGAAAAAGTTGACATCTACCTGGATAATTCAAAATTAGTATACGCTTCCATAAGAAATTGATATACCCCGGTGCTATGAGTTTGTCCTTTAAAAATCTTAAGCGAAACATTTGCCGCTTTTGCCTGCATAGCCTGGTAAGCCTTTTCAGAATTGAATAATGGCACATAGTCGTCCAGATCACCATGGCAGAAAACGATTTTAGATAAAGGCTTCCAGTCCCAAAGATCATTATGGGTCATTGCGTGTTGCAGAGCGCTGTCTCTCCCCTCTTTATAAGTGGTCTTAAATCTTGTCGTAAACAGTTTTTCCGGATCATGTGTGATCGGGGCTTCGGGATCCTTTGTCAATGCCACTGCAGCCTCACCTGTAAAATAGTAGCTCAATGGCCTGTTTATTTTGTAGATACGGTTATAAGTAGCCAGCACCCAAGCATAACTGTTTATGTATTTCAAAACTTCGTTGGCATTGAAAATATGATCTATAAACCCACTTGAATAATATGGACCTGCATTCACCACTGTAACTGTCGGTTGTATAGCACTTTTATCCTCTTCCAGTTTTTTTACGGTTGCCAGCGCTACCGCTGCACCTTCGCTCCATCCGCTGAAAAAAGTTTTCCCGGAAAGGTTAATATGTTTTTGTTCACAAAATTCTTTTACTGCATGAAGCATATCAATCGCACTATTTGCAATCACATGATAAGCACCATAGTCATGCTGTTTATCTTTCGTAATGCCGTAACCAATATAATCCGGCATAGCTACTAAATAGCCGGCAGCAGCAAAAAGTTTTCCGATGTTGAGTTCTGATCCCGACTGAAGATAGGAAGGTGCATTGTATTCTTTTGACGGAAATATAGTGCCGTGATTATAGTTTAAAAGCGGCAAATTTTTTCCCGAATCAGGTATGAACATAGCGCCTGAAGCGACGATATCATTTTCATCTGCATCAACTGTATGATAAGTAATGCGATATGCTGTGTAACCATTTTTAATAAATGCTGAAAGCATCGGGAACTGCTGCTTTATTGCTTCGATATCCCGTCGCTCTTTTGGTTCAGCAGTTACAAGAAAGCCATTATTCAAAACGTTGTGATTACCTGCTTTACTTACTGGTATCACGGTTAACGATAGTAGCCCTCCAAGCACAGTCATATATAATTTCATTGTATTTTTTATTAATCAATGATGCAAAGTTCGTTATAGTACCGAAATATCATTCTTAACACAGGTTGAATTGTGTTTTATTTAAGGAATGCTGGAGATAACGGCAGGTTTTATTTTGGGAAAGATAGCTGCCTGTTCGTTGTGGCGTTTTACTGGCACAGTAAGTGTAGTTTAAAAAGAAAAACTTATGGATATTATCATTCAATCTTTGGGCTTTAAGGCAGGAGAAAACCTTGAAAATTTTACACGGGAGAAAATCAACTCCCTTAAACACGACAAAATCGTACGTGCTAATGTAACACTCTATAAGGGACCTGATTCAAACCCGGAAAATAATTATTGTGAAATAAGGCTTGAAGTACCCGGCAATGATCCATTCGTAAAAAAGAATGGTCCTTATTTTGAAACAGCGATCAGTGAATGTATAAATGTATTGAATGAGAACTTTGCCCGGGATAAAGAAATAAAAATTGATCGTCGTCATGCAGACGAAACCGTTATACAGAATGCTTTGAGTAAAGCTGAAAACGCTGTTGATAACAGTTTAGATACCGACCCGGAAGATTAAACACGATTGCCTGCTATATGAAGTAGGTTTTGCGTCTTTCGCCTCGCCTCCAGCGTAAACTGATCCTGATCAAAAGGAACACGTGCGTTAGATAAAGATTAGTGATGTTCAGTATAGAAATTTTGTTAATGATTGTTTACCCGCATTACAGAAACAAATGCTTGCTTAATTTTGTGCCTCATCAATAAATTTACAATTGAGCATTCCTGTTTATATTAAAAGAATACTTCTACTGAGTGCTTTTATAATGTTCTCCTGTTGCGGATTTTGCCAGGACTGGACTGATGAACAATTAGACAAGGCGGCAACTGCTGCTGATATCAGCATACTTTCTGAGGATGAGCAAACTGCCATCATGTATATTAACCTGGCGAGAATGTATCCCAAAGATTTTGCACGGATCGAGCTGGATAATCTTTCAGACATCGTGATCAAAAAACCCGAATACCTGAACTCCCTAAAAACAACGTTGAATGATATGGTTCCTATGGGTGCACTTTATTTTGACAATTCGGTATATGAATATGCCAGATGCTTTGCTAAAGAATCAGGGTCACGGGGAACGGTTGGGCATACACGCAAAAGATGTCCCAAAGATATATATGCGGAATGCTGTTCCTATGGTGTAAAGGCCGGCTGGGATATTGCCCTGCAATGGCTTATTGATGATGGTGTAAAGAACCTGGGTCATCGAAAAAACTGCCTTGAAAAAGGATTTACCAAGATCGGTTTAAGTATTCAGCCGCATAAAAAATATGATGTTTGTGCTGTTGCGGATTTTAGCGGGTGATGTTTTTACTTTATTCTATGCCATGGTTCGTGCCTTCACGAACCATTTATTCCATTCAAAAACCTCATACTTTAACTTAACGGTATTTCATTTTTTCTTTTTTGTGACACATCCCGATTCGATCGGGGCGGAGCAAAAAAGAACATACCTTATCTCTTTTAAAAACTATCATTCCATTTTCGTCTCCGTGTTGACCTCAGCCCCGCACGAGATGTACCCGGCATACCGTTCAATGCTAACAGTACCCTTTTATTGATCAAAATTTAATTACCCAACAATCAAAACATCAATGGAAAAAAAATAATTTTTGTACCTTGTATATACTCCCATTAATTCTTTCTTTACATAATTTATTACTCACTTTAAAAAATTAAAGCAATGATCATTGTACATGATATTTTTATCTGCAAACCAGGTAATGCATCCAAAGCTGCAAAAATGTTTAAAGACGCCATGGCCGACAATACCGATGTGGTAAATATTTTGACCGACATGACGGGTCAATATAACAGGGTGATCATGGTGAGTAAGTACGACAGCCTGAGTGCTTATGAACAAAGCTTTCAAAAATATATGCAGGATAATGAAGAAGTAAAAAAAATGAAAGAAAAAATGAAAGATTACCACGAGATGTACCTTACAGGCTCAAGAGAAATTTTCCAGGTTTGGTAATGGCATTCGACTATAGAACAGTCGAAGACTGGATAGTGGTAGGCACTGGTCGAAGACTAGCGCAGGCCCGGGTATGAGAAGTCTTGATTTTACGACGACTTTTGAAATGCAGACTCCAGTTTTTGGGCAGCGCTTTTTGGAAAGCGATGATCGTTTTCAAAAACAAATTCATCATCAGGATGAGGATTTAGCTTATTTCTCAGGTCCTCCCATTTAGCGGACCATATAGTGTAATGCTCAAGGATGGCCTCCACATCTTTTATAAAATCACGAGGTATCAGCGCAATATTATCATTAAGTAAATTTCTTACAGCCGTATTATGCAGCTTCAGTATTTCAGCATAACGGAATTTTTTGCCATTCTCCATGTACTCCTTATAGGTTTTAGCAGACTGCTGCCAATGCAGGACTACAGATTGAAGCAGTGAGTGAAATTCATTGTTTGCCACGGGAAAGTTTTAGCAAAAGTAAATATTTAGAAACCGAAATCCATGATAGATACGCGGATGACACGGATGAACAGGTGAGCACGGATTTATGATACTGACGCATCATGTTGCGCACATAAAAATGACTGCATCCCTATTTTTTGGACAAAAAATAAGATTCGTTTTTATCCGCTCATCCTCATCATCCGCGTATCTATCATTGAGATATAATAAATCTTCCGAACAGTTGGGGTGGTGACAGGACTCAAGGTAAATAAAAACCCGTCGGCGTTACCCGACGGGTTTTTATTTGCAATGATTGTTTTATTTATTCACGGGAGCAATGGTTCTTGGAATTTTACTCTGTGAAGTTGCACTTTGTTTGATCTTTAATCCTTTTGCTTTACCTACCGGACAATAGTAATCAATTGCATCCATGGCTGCATGATAAGTAAGATCATATTCCAGTACGTTTCCCCCGGTAATGATGTCTGCAGAATAATTATAGAACTCCCTGGTACCATACCCGCCAAAGTCTCCATACATTACATCAGCTTCATAAGTTCTTAGTCCATCAAGATTTTGAATAATGGTATATCCGTAATTTGTTTCTACTACATAGAATCCACAATAATTATTACTATACACCACATCGCCTCTCTCCTGGGAAAGCCAGTATGAATGGTCATCATATACTACTACTTTCTCTTTAACACAACTGGTAAATAAAACTGCAGCCAAAGCCGCTAAAATTGAATAGGTAAAAAATTTTTTCATGACTAAAGTTTTTATGATCAATAATTACAGCCATGAGACGAAACACGGGAGGGTAAGTTTCATTACAACTTGTTAAAATAAAAACTCTACGGTGGCAGCAATGCCGCATAATACGGTTCCCTGTCAATTTCAACTTTACAAGTTTCCTCCAGCCATGCCCGATTTACCTTTTTTACAGGCCTGGTCGTGTAATCTCAGTTTGATACGGTTTAATTCATCATGGAGCGTCGCTCATTAAAAATAAATGACCATAAAAAATCCATTTTTTTATACTTACTTGTAAAGTGTATTTATTACCCAAATAACAAAAAAGTAAACCAGGTCAGATTTTGCAGTTTTTCGAATTCACTTTTTTTCGACATTGTGATTCTATTTTATCTTCTTTGCATCCACTTGTCTTCCGCCCTGATTCAAAATTGCTTTCATTACCTTACCCGAATCGTCTTTGATAAATTCAAGCTGAGCATCATTAACTTTCAAGAAGAATTTTGTTTCAGTATCCGCAAACATTTCAACTTTATCCTGTCCTTCTGCCTGTAAGAAAAGTTTGCCTTGCTCCTGGGTGACAGAAAAAGTGAATACAGATGGGATTTCATATTCACCAACATAAGTTTGCAGTATCTTTCGATCTACTTTTATTCCGTTTGAGTCCGGGATGGGTTTATTGGTTTTATTCCAAACCTCATTTCCCGTAAGTTTTTTGCTTGTTAGTTTATCAATTTCGCCTTTTTTATTTCTTGAAAATTCCATCGTCAGCCTTGCATCATCAGAGAAAAACATATCTTTTTGATACGCTTTTAGATTAGACTTTGGACCTCTACCCAGTTGTGAAAACAACTTTGTTTCTGACACAGTAATGATTCGTATTTGACCTTCTTCATTTTCATAAACGCCTTCGTATCCCTGTAAAATCACATTTGCTACCGGTATCTCTTTATATTCATACGGTTTTCCACTGGCAAGTGCTGCCAACAAAAAAGTAATATCCCTGGGATAACTGCAATCACAATTGGTAAAAATGACCGCAAAGACGTCTTCTTTGGGTAAATAAATTTCTATATTTCCAAAACCTTCGATACTACCGCCATGCCAGATAGAAGCGCTTTCATAAACATTGCCCAACCGCCAGCCATAGCCGTAATCCGTTTCTTTTCCATCTGTCAATTTATACCTGGTAAAAGCTTTATCAAGGGTTTCTTTTTTAACTAATTTATAAGTATGAACTGCCTGGTGCCATTTAAAAAAATCCTCTACAGTAGATTGTATTGCACCTGCCGAGTAAATATGGGTCATGTTCAGGTATCGGGCATTTTCATAACCATTCTCACCCTGACTATAAGCACCCACTCTGTTCTTAACGATTCTTTTGTTATTAGCGAAAAGTGAATTGGTCATACCAAGCGGTTTGAAAAAATTTTCTTCCAGGTATTCCGAATATGGTTTGCCCGTAATTTTTTCGATGATATAACCCAATAAAAAATAGCCCGAATTACTGTATTCCCATTTTGTTCCTGGAACAAAACGCATCGGCAAGTTCTTGAAGAAGTCAATCACTTCATTTGGCGTGCAGTCAAATGCCAGCTTCTTTTCAGGGTCTTTCATGCCTGAATAATTATGAATACCCGATGTATGCGTCAGCAAATGCTCTATAGTGATTTTATTTCCCTGTGTAGGGTATTCGGGAATATACTTTGTGATTTCATCCTGCAAATTCAACTTTCCCTGTTCCATCAATTGCAATATCGCCACCGCAGTAAATTGCTTGCCAATAGAAGCAATCCAAAAAACATTATCCGCCTGCATGGGTGTATTTAATTCCAGGTTAGCCATGCCGAATGCTTTCTTGTAAATAATCTGTCCATTTCGGGAAACTAAAACCATTGCACCCGGTTCCTCCCTTTTGAATTGTTCTGAAAGTATTTTATCAAAATAGCTGGCAAGTTGCCTGTCGTCCTTTTGTTGAGCATAAGTAAGATTGAACAAAAGAAGAAAGGCGAGCATTAATGTTTGTTTTTTTGATTTCATGATTTTTTATATGTCCTGTAAGGCGCAATTATACTTCTTAAGTCGTACGCAATTAAAGTGCTGTTTACATACAGCGGCTTATCGTGTACAAACAACAGCATTCTGTAAACCAAAGAAAAGTTATTAATAGGATATTTACCGGGATCTTAATGCCTCGGCCTGGTGTTTTCACCAGCAGGTATTAATTACCACAGGCTTAATTATATTCAGCATATCAATATGAGATCTGCTTTGTTAATTAATAAAACGTTACCTGATACCGATATCTTATAGCAGTATACTAACATATTCTGGCTGGTGAAAACACCAGGCCAGGGCAGTGGAATTGATGAATTTGGATTCTTAAATAATTTGTATGAAATATTTGATGGGCCTTGAGGTTTTAAATGGTTTGTGAAGACACTAACCAGGTGTGGACATACAATCCTGGTAGACACAATTGCTCCTGCGAAACACTTGCCAAATGGAGGAATAAAAAAGGCACGAGTCAAATTAAGTAGTATATTAGTTTAACCAAAACTTTAACGGATCAATCTTAGCTTTTAAAATGAAATTTCTTTTAAGTACCCGCATATTTTTTGCCACTGTAATTGTGTGTTTATGCTTTTCCGCAAAGGGCCAGAACGACTGGGGCGTCAAGCCAACATTTATCAATGATAACCTGAACGACGTTCGCTTCTTTGGAAATTACGGCGTGCTTGTAGGTGATCACGGCATCTATTACAATACCGGCGGGGCCGATAACCCTTCAGGCTGGAAAAAATATATCATCAGGATATCCCCGGCCGACAGTGCCCGGCTCTGTGCGACAAAATTTGTTCAATTGGCTTTTACCGGGCAATCCACCATATTTTTTGCTGCAGGCACCGATACGGTTTCAAACAGGGCCATCTTATTTCGATTGAATTTAAGTGATTCGAGCTATTCTTTTCCTTTCGTAGGCAATCCCGGTTCACGACTCAATAGTATTGCAGCTGTTAACTATTATTATTCTACCGGTAATATTGTTGCAGTGGGAAACCAAGGTTTGGTAGTCTCGTACACGATAGCTACCGGTACCGTGAGCCAGTCTGCTTTCCACGCATATGAAAATCTTCAACTGATATACTCCCGTAGCAGGTATAACGGACATGCAGCTATCATTGCAAACGATTCAATTTTCTTCGGCACTGCAGGAACCAATTTTGTTGCCGATTTCGGACAAACACTTGGCCGTCATGTAAACGATGCATTTGGTGATGATAACAGTAACACTGTTTATTTGCTCGACAGCCAGGCTGTGTATAATGCCGGTTTTTCTTCAGGCTATCATTCAGAAAGCAACCTTATTTTTAAGCCATCCAATCTCCGCTTTCATTCAATAAGCCCGGCTGCGGCAGCTTCCCTGAAGTATGTTGCAACCGACAAAGGGATCTACAAAATTTTTCCGGGCAATACACTTGAATACCAGCCCGGTAGCCAGGGTTTACCCGTTAATAAAATATGGTTTAACCAGTATGCAGCATTCGACACGGGGTATGCGGTTGGGGCGAATGGACTCTTATTAAAAACAGTTAACCTTGGTGGCCCGGTAAAACCTTATGCGCAATTAACAAGTGCAAACGGGGGGTGTGTGAATGAATATTATTCCTTAACCGGTCTCTTTGGATCAGGCAATAGTTGTAAATGGTACCTCGATGGAACTTTTATCCAGGATTTTTGTGGAGTATCGCCTTATTTGTTCACTACCATCGGCAACCGTGAATTGAAATACATTGTTACAAATGCTGATGGCCTGACCGACACATCTATAAAAATCATCAGCATTACAGCAAAGCCGCAGATCAACCTGCCCTTCGTGGTTTCAGATACTATTCTATGCAAATCAGAACCCATTCAAATACAGATCAGCAATACACAAAACGGGCATCGGTATGAGTTTATACAAGCAAGTTCGGGCAATTTATTTGGAACGGTAGCTGGTAATGGAGGGCAGGTTGTGCTGTTGAGCAATTATATTTCAGATACGGGTTTTTATTTTATCAGGGCTGTTAATGTTGTCAGCGGCTGTTCCGCCAACTTTACTAACAGAACATACATCAGGGTAGAGAAAACCAAATCCAGGTTTTCGCCGGATAAAATAAATGTAGCGATTGGTGAAAAATTTAATCTCTTCAATAACTGTACTGATGCAGTATCATTCCAATGGACATTGCACCAGGATCCCAATATAAGTGCAAGTGCTGCGGCAAACCCAACCGGAATTTTTTATGCTTCTACCGGTCAAAAAACACTAACGTTGATCAGTACCAGCCAATATGGTTGTAAAGATACAGCAACAGCGGATGTTGTTTTGGTTTATATGAAACCGACCCCCCCGGATGAATGCTATGCGCTTAATGTAAGTGATTCTGATTATTCCTATACACCTACATCGTACCCGGCAATCGGTTTACCAACGCTATTAAATGATAACGGGTATATTATAGCCGGATACGGTAATAAAGCACTGCTTAAATCACACTATGGCAATACCAGGAAGTTAGCGAAAAGCATGTCTACGTACCTGGCGAAATATTCGGAGGACGGTGCCCTTAAGTGGATGCATTACATAGATACGCTCGGAACTATTACGGGAAGCGAAACGGATACCCAGGGATCGATCTATGCGATTGGCTACTGCCATATAAGAAGCTGGTACCACTTTAACAACGGCGATTCATTGCAGATCGCGATGACCAATGCTGATAGTGTTGCTCCCAGCTATACTTCCTCTACCAATGGTTTTTTAGTGAAACTGGATTCAACAGGCCGATATCTCTGGCATGCCGTGTTTGATGATCATTCATCTACAAATATCGGCTACCCGGTACAGGGTGGTTTACCGAACAGGGTGATTGTGAAGAACGGGGAAATCTTTATCACCGGTAGTTTTCTTGCGAATCTTTCTTATGTAAGGAACGACAGCAGTGAAAGGATGTACTCGCTTGCCAACTCGACTTCTGCACTGTATAATCAAAACAAGTTCCTGGTGAAAATAAAGGCTGATGGATTCCTTGGCTGGAAAAGCTATGGCCATTATAATACTACCAATACTACTCAACCTGCCGACATCGCTGCGGGCCTAAACGGTGATATTATGTATGTAAGTGATTATGAAAACTCGGTGAAATTTTATGATAATGACAGTTCACTGATTGTAAATGAAACCGGCGTAGTGGCCAACAGGCGTAGCTTTCTTATAAGGATGAATAGCACCGGTCACCTTGTTTGGAAAGCGAAGATTGAGCACCCGATAGGAACCGTGAATTATACAACGCAATTCAGCCATGTTGTAACCGATAATACCGGGGCTGTGTATATAACCGGTCAAATAATGAATTTCAGTACGCCGACTCCACTCGAGGTTACAAATGGTAACGCAACTATAAGCTTAACGGACACCCTTAGTGGTTTTGCAATTATAAAGTTTGACAGGAACGGCCAGTACCGTTGGAGTGTAGGTACAAAAAATCCTTATTATGGCTGGGGCAGGGCGCTGGTATATAAAGCGGGACAACTGTATGCAGCAGGCAATGTAAGTAATAACGGCCAGCCTGTTTCCAGTTTCAAATTTACCTCTACCAATGGGGTGAACTATACAGGCAGTTTTCTCGCCAATGAATTTTTTATTGTGAATTACGATACAGCCGGCGTTTTCAAAAAGCTGGCAAAAAGTGGCGATAACGGTAACGGACGCCTGCAGCCGGCCGGGCTTGCGCTTGATTCAGCTAACAATTATATTATTACCGGGTTAACCAGTTATGGTTCCGATACCAGTTTTATAGTTTTCAACCAACCCTTCCAAACCAGAGGGATCGACGTGTTTTTCGCAAAGATCTCTGCTGAATTTTGCATCAATTGTAATATTGCAACCTGGACAGGAACGGTTAGTTCAGCCTGGGATAATCCGCAAAACTGGTCGTGCAATACCGTTCCGGGCCCTGCTACACCGGTAATCGTTCCGGCAGGTAACCCTTATTCACCGATCATTTTTGCCGGTCAATCTTTTTCGGTATGGAGCCTGGACCTTCAGACAGGTGCAACATTGACTGTGCAGACAGGTGCTATATTCCATGTTTTGCATTGATAACAGGAAAAGATAGCCCTTTATAAAATAAGAACCCGAGGCATAAAGTGCGAATGATAGAAACGCGGATGACATGGATGCGGCGGATTAGCACAGATTTTTTTACTTTATAAGTAATATGCTGGGTTAGCGAATGATAGAAACGCGGATGACACGGATGCGGCGGATTAACACAGATTTTTTACTTTATAAGTAATATGCTGGGTTAGCGAATGATAGAAACGCGGATGACACGGATGCGGCGGATTATCACGGATTTTTTACTTTATAAGTGATATGCTGCGTTAGCGAATGATGGAAACGCGGATGACACGGATGCGGCGGATTAGCACGGATTTTTTTACTTTATAAGTGATATGATGCGTTAGTGAATGATGGAAACGCGGATGACACGGATGTGGCGGATTAGCACAAATTTTTTTTACTTTATAAGTAATATGCTGCGTTAGCGAATGATGGAAATGCGGATGACACGAATATGGCGGATTAGCACGGATTTTTTTTACTTTATAAGTGATATGCTGCGTTAGCATTACCAATCCGTGGTTATCCGCTTAATCAGTGTTATCAGCGTTTCTATCTGCAACACAAACAACTAATGTAGCATTTCAGCCGCTGTATCTTTACCGGATCAAAATTATACTGCCTTTAAGCATTTTAATCTTTTTGTTACAATCGGTATGATAACTTATCATATATACATAAGCGTCCTGTATCGTTTTTCCTTTATAGCTTCCGTCCCAGCCTTCATTTAAATTTGTAGTTTCAAACACTTTCTCACCCCAACGGTTATAGATCACGAAACGCGACAGCAGAATTTTATTTGAATTTATCTTGAATACCTCATTTATTAGGTCATGATTAGGAGTAAATGCATTTGGCATATGGATATAAGCTCCTTTGCACAATGAATCCTTAATTACTTTAATAAAAACTGAATCTCCTGAAGTGCATCCTGCAAGATTACTTACTGTATTCAAATATATCCACCCGGAATTATTCATGATCGCGGTAGGATTTTGAATAGCAGGATCACTGATCAATGCGATAACGGATGTCCATAAATATGATTGTGACTGCGTTGAACTTAATTGAATAACATCGCCTTCATTAACGGTATATTCACTTGCAGTAATGCTGACTGGCATTGGAGGAAGCACCATTAAGCTAAGCGTGACAATACTATCACAGGTAGCGGTGCTTAAAGTGTCGTAGTAAATTCCATTTTGTGTGTATTCGTGATTGTTGAAAGTAAAGCTCTGCCCGGAACAAATCAATTTTGTAATTGAATCCCGTTTCAATGGTAGTACAGACAGATTTAAAATCACCAGGCTATCACAGGAATTCGCAGCACTTAATGTGTCAGAATAAATTCCCGGTTGGGTATACACATGGCCGTTTACCGCATAATTTTCTCCAAAACAAATTGACCGCAGAATTGAATCACGAATGATCGGTTCAATAGTAAGATTTAAAATCACAATACTATCACAGGAATTCGCAGCACTTAAGGTATCATGATAAATTCCCGTTTGATTGTATACATGCCCGTTCACTGTATAGCTTTGCCCAAAACAAACTGACCGCAGAATTGAATCACGCTTTATCGGTTCAACAGTAAGATTTAAAATCACGATACTATCACAGGAATTCGTAGCACTTAAAGTATCGTGATAAATTCCCGTTTGATTGTATACATGCCCGTTCACTGTATAGCTTTGCCCAAAACAAACTGACCGCAGAATTGAATCACGAACGATCGGTTCAATAGTAAGATTTAAAATCACGATACTATCACAGGAATTCGCAGTACTTAAAGTATCGTGATAAATTCCCGTTTGATTGTATACATGCCCGTTCACTGCAAAGCTTTGCCCAAAACAAACTGACCGCAGAATTGAATCACGCTTTATTGGTTCAACAGTAAGATTTAAGATCACCACACTATCACAGGAATTCGTAGCGCTTAACGTATCATAATAAATTCCCGTTTGATTGTATACATTTCCGTTCACACTATAGCTTTGTCCATAACAAACCGATCGAAGTATTGAATCACGTATGATCGGGAAGACCGTAAGATTTAAAATCACCACACTATCACAGGAATTCGTAGCGCTTAACGTATCATAATAAATTCCCGTCTGATTGTATGCATTTCCGTTCACACTATAGCTTTGTCCATAACAAACCGATCGAAGTATTGAATCACGTATGATCGGGAAGACCGTAAGATCTAAGGTTATAATGCTGTCACAGGAGTTTGCAATAACCAGGGTATCGTGGTAAATACCTGTTTGTGAATATACATGACCATTCATCGTATAGCTTTGTCCGTAACAAAGAGACCGCCTTATTGTATCACGCAGAAACTGCACAACAGTAAGATTTAAAATCACAATACTGTCGCACAGGTAAACATTGGTGAGTGTGTCAGCATAAATTCCCGTTGTATTGTAAGTGTGTGTTCCGACTGTTATTGAATTTCCGCTGCAAATAGTGATGTTTTGCTCTGTTACATTGTTTAGTGCAACATGATAAGTTGAATAAAACGTATCTATGCATCCATTGATATTGACGATTTTTATGATCGTATATATACCCGTATCAGCAGGAGTTACCGGGTCAATGATAAGTGTATCACCTGTATAAACAGAACCATCCGGGTGTATCCAGTGATAGGTATAATAAATGGATGACCCATAAGTAAGACTGGTACTATTGCATGAAAACGGCAGTACTGTTACCGGCGGGAAAATAATCGGGTCAACCGTAATTTGCGCAGTTGAGCCATTACCACACACATCATATATCCGTACCGTATAAACGCCGGGCGAGATGATATCAAATAAATTTGAATTTTGCACAGGAAAAGTCTGCGGACCCGCAATGATCTCATACTGGTAAGGAGGAACACCCCTGGAACTGTCAGGCATTAATTCAAGATGTATATTCGACTGGCACTGTATATAATTACCGTTGAGTATTGTGGGAGTTTGATACCCTTCAATAACAACAGTATCGGTTATTTGCTGGCACACTATCGGAGAATGAGGCAGCTCTGCTCCGTTAAAATACGGGGCGTATGTAAAATTCACTAAATAAGTTCCGGACCCAAGATTTAATATTGAATCACTGTTTGGAACCAGCCAGTCCTGCGTTTGATATACCGTAAAAAAATTAAAATTATTTGCAGGGCTCTGTACGAACATCTGCCCGCTGTTCGAATTAACTGTATAATGTAATTCGTTACGACCCAGGCATCCCCTCCTGTACCAAAAATGATGGCCAAAATCTGTAACTTCTGTGGGCAATACAACCAATGAATCATACAATGCTGTACCACAGGTATCGTACACTTTAAAATAATATGTGCCCACAGAAAGACCTTCGATATCAAACCGGTAAGTTGTAGCCCCATATCCACCTACCGGGATGGTATCAGGATATTGATAAGAATTCTGGTATTCATAACCGGGTTTTGTGCTTCCCATTGTTGCGGGGCCGGAAAGGAATATCAGTTTAGGCTCAGTCCGGAAGTTCTCCACGTTAATAAAACTAAAAGCAGAAGAATCCACGCAACCATCAGGATATACAGTTTTTGAAGAAACAAATGGATCAGGGATCGGGTATTCAGGCATGTAAAAATTATTATTGAATACATTTCCGCAGGCATCTGTGATTGTAATAACGTAATCTGTATTTCCCGGCAGGTTGGCCACTGAAACGCCGGAGGCCGTGTAATTACCATTGGCATCGGGATAACCCGGTACCGTATCCGTAATCATAACTGCGCCGGTTGCAGTACTAGTTACCTGGTAAATCAAGGGAGCGTGTGCATAGGTCCACATGGTATAGATGGACTGGCATGCCGGGTTATTCAAATCAAAATTTATTGACGTATGATAATTACAGTTTTCAAAATAATTAAAGAGGCCCTGGCAAAAATTAAATCCCTGGGCATGCAACATCGGTGACACCAGTGTAGAGCCACAGGCATCCGTTACAGTTATTGTTACATTGTCATTATGGCCAAAGCCGGGGATCAGCTGATCATGCACAACCGGCCCATAATCAAAACTACTGCTATCGGTTTGATCGGGCGTAACATAGGTAAAGGTTCCAACATTTGTCTGGTATGTATAGGTAAGCGGATAACGATACAGGTTTGTTTCTATATAGGTAGATATGATTGCCGAATCACAGCCGACCATATAAACGTAGGGAGTGATAGCATAATACATACCGGAAACCGGTGCGTCTTGTATTGTAGATACCATTGTCCTGAAGCTTCCACACGCATCCGTTAGTCGCACTGTATAATTGCCGGCAGGCAGGTTGGGAAAGGTATCCGAACTTTGAGGAGGAGTGGTAACAGGAGATGGCGCAATAAGTTGCCATGTAAAAGGGGCTGTGCCGGTACCGGGTATATTATTACCGATCAGCCTGCCGTTATGGTCGCCGGCACAAAAAGGACGTTTTATTATGGGATTAAAATCCGGTTGAAGATAGGTTCCGGGAATTATTGCTGTTTGCGTTAAGCTGTTAGATGCAAAATCACCCACTTTTATTGTGTAAGTTCCTGCGGGAAGAGAATTAAATATATTGTTCGTTTGTATGGGCGCTGTTACCGGACCTGCAATGATACTATATACTAACGGAGGATTAACCGAAGATGCATTTACAATAATGCTGCCATTATTGGCACAGGTACTTACCGTAGTTAAAACAGAACTGATCTGCACCTGGCTAAAGCTTATTCGTGGCAATACAAATAAAAGCAACAGCACAACGCTAAAATATTTTTTAAATAATCTTGTCAAGTCTTGGTTTTTAATTTTTAAAATGCAGTATACCGGGGTTCATATTAAGCATTGGATTAAAGGGTATAACCTGCCTGTTGCATGAGATTATATCCATGCAGCATCACAAGACATTATACTTATTGGATTGGGGTGATTGCTTATTATAACTGCGTAAGGCGGTTAAATGGTTGGGTAGATAGTTAAATAAAACTATTTCCCGCCTTGGATTGCTGTTCCCATCAATCGCTGCCCGTTATTAGCATATTCCGGCTGCTGATCAGACCATAAGTGTTCGGAAGTTTTTCATATAAGCGAATGATAGAAACGCGGATGACACGGATGCGACGGATTAGCACGGATTGTTGTTTATCTGTAGTAGGCTGAGTTAGCAGCATTATTCCGCGGTTAACCCGCTCCATCAGCGTCATCCGCGTTTCTATCATCTGCATAGATCTTTCCGGGAAAAATATAATCTTCCGAACACTTGTGGTGAACACACGAACCCAGGCAAGGACCTGTGCGTTCCCGTCACTTAGTTGATTTTAAAGTATATTTAATTAACACGATTGCACCCGAAGGATTCTGTGATTAAACTACTTCTTTTCGTTTTTGACCCGCCAAATACAATGTACCACTTATATTTACCTTCTATAAGCCTATAACCATGCCTGCTAAACCAAGATCATCGAAGATTAGTCCATCTTTACTGGTGTCTAAATTATCATCTATACGTAACCGGTATGGCTTTGATTTTTCAACTCAAAAAATGAAATTGTTAAAAGCGCTGGATCATACGCCTCCCCGGTCAAAAAAAGCAATACAGGCCTGGTATGATAACCTGCTTTTCCTCCTGGCATATCCCGATAACAGGCTGGTTTACCAGCAGGCTTCGGGATCATTACAGCAACTGCAGCAATATATTCAATCGCATGAACAGGTTCAATATGGGTTATACAATTCAGGTATTACCCATACAAGGCTTTGTGCTGCATTCGGTTTCGAGATAGTAAAATGGATGAGGGCAAAACATCCGGCCAATATCCGGCTCAGCTCATTCGATGCTGCTGATGAGAATATACAATCTATTATCTCTGTTGTAATGCCTAAGATAGAGTCGGAGATCATGCAGGATGGTAATGCCGACTGGAGATCATGGCTTAAAAGTTCCATTCAAAATGAAGAAGACCTGCTCGACCGTATCATTGCTGTCTTTGATGAAACGGGTATCAGACCAGAAGTAAGAGATGAACTTTGGTCGGCCATGGGGCTAAACGTGGAAATATATTTTTCTGAGCATGACTGTCTTCCCGGTTCATTGATCAGCCCATATTATCATCGTTCGCTTTCCAAAAAGAATTTCATCCCGCATAATGCGGGACCAATACCTGTGGAGGTTTCCCTGGATGAAGCAACAGCTGAACAGATCATTGATTGCAGCAGGGGCATATTATTGCGCCATCTACGGGAAATTGATCCAATAACGTTTACGGATGCCCGCTTTGTATCTTATTACCGTTTGCAGCGGGGCATTTCAATAGCGTTGATGGGAATGGTGCCCGGGCGGAGAAACCCGATCGACTGCTATATGGGCTACGTGGTTTTTAAGAACGGGCTGCCGGTAGCTTATGCAGGTTCATGGATTCTATTCGACAGTGGCCGCATCGGGCTTAATATTTTTCCGGCATATCGTGGCGGCGAATCCCAGTATATTTTTAGCCAGGTGCTGCAGCTGCATCGCAAGGTTTACCGTTTAAAACGTTTCAGTGTTGATCCCTACCAGGTGGGAAAAGACAACAGTGATGGCATCCGGTCGGGAGCATTTTGGATATATTATCGTGCCGGGTTCCGGCCTATCGGTAAGAAGCAAAAGCTACTGGCCGAATCAGAAGCTGTGAAAATAAAAACCAATCCCGGATATCGCAGTCCTGCCAAGGTTTTGAAAATACTGGCTGATAGCCGCTCGGAATGCATTTTACAAAAAGGAGCGGTGCGTTTTGATGCTACCGATCTTAGCCTTGCTTATGCTGCCATATTAAAAGATCGATACAACGAAAAGCGAAAACCGGCGGAAGAACGCAGTTTTAAAAAACTTGCCGGGCTGTTAAGTATAAAAAATTACCAGGAAGAAAAGCTACAATTTATTTTAAAGAACTGGGCTATACTCCTGCTCAACGGGGAAGCAGCATTCTCCCGCAACAGTAAATTAAAAAGTATATTGAAAAAACTGTTTGATCTGAAAGCAAGTGGATCGGAAGAAGATTATATTATGGAGCTGCAACGGGCCGGGGAGTTGAGGAAATTATTGGGAAGCATCTTGCTGAAATATGTAGGGTAAAATATATCGTGGAGAACCAGCAACTCCCGGTTCTGGCGCAAGTGTTCCGAAGGATCACTTGTGACTTTTTAAGGTTGCAGGTCTCCGACCGGAACAAATCACAGAAGCTAAAACTTCAAACTTAATTTTATTTAGCAATAAAAATACATTGGGATTTTTTAGATAAATGTTGCAGTTTAAAGTATTCGTTATATAATTCAACATGGACCGAATAATCATGTAGATACTTTATTACTTGCAGCGTGGCATTAAGCATCACTGTGCCAATGCCGGTCACAGACCTACTATCCCTGGATAGAAACGCTGATGACACGGATGCGACGGATTAGCACGGATTTTTTTTGCTTTATAAGTAATATGCTGAGTTAGCAGCGTTAGTCCGTGGTTATCCGCCTAATCATCGTTATCCGCGTTCCTCGCTTTTTCAGCAACGTCTCCGGTACGGAACGATGGGTATTTGTTTACGCAATTTTTTTAAATTTTAATTTATCGATTGGTGAGACCCAACGTTCCCTCAGGAGACATTGCTAAGAGAAAAATCAAATTGTTAAAAACAAATCAGTGAATCAGCTCGATAAAGTATTGCCACTGATTCACTGATTACTTCATTAAATTTTTCAGCAACGTCCCTTTCAGGAGCCGTTGCTGAGAAGTGGAAGGGAGCGTGCCGCTCTTGAAAAAATGAAAAATCAACCTTCTTTTTTAGCAGCTTCTTTCTTTTTTGTTTCTACCAGTTCTTTATACTTTGCCTGTTGCTGTTCTGATAGCAGTTGTGCGAATTGAGATTCTTTTGCTTTGAGTAAAGCCGTTATTTTTTCCCGCTTTACTTCACCTGTAATTTCAGCGTTGTTTGAAATTGCCTTTCTCCTTTCACCAAAAGCTGCGTTCATTTCATCCCATTTTTTCACTTGTTCATCGGATAACTTTAATTCTGTTACCAGCAAATTGTGCCATTCCCGGGCACGTTTTGCTTCAGCGGCGTGACGATCGGCTTCTTTTGTTGCCGGGGGATTTGTGGCAACTGCTGCCATATCCTGTGCAAAAGATGAACTTACTAAAACAGCAATAACGAATGCTGTGAGCAATGCTTTTTTCATGACTTTTTATTTAATGATTAAAAAATATTTTTATTAAGATACGCTAATGCAGTTTTTTCCGCCCTGCTAAAATGATGAATGTATTTATAGTTGTCTGATTTTTACACGCTTGTATAATATTGATAGTCTCCTGGATGAAAGATGTTAGCAGGATAAGAATTCTAATTTATATCAATTGTAAGGCGAAACGTCCTTTTCAGAGAGACGTCGCCGCGGTTTGGTGTTATCACCAACCGCTGATTACTTTTAGCATACGCCCGGCAGGTGATAACAGCAGGCCGGAGCATAGGAATTACAATTTATTCACAGCATTAAAACTAAAGTTTATCGAATACTTTAATAATGAAATATTGGAAACTGCTTTTGCAGCATATACTAACCTGGTATCAAAATCAGATGCTACTAAAATTCCGCGAATGCTTTTCACATTTTCTGTCTCCATCAGTGCGCCGATATATCCCAGTAGCTGGCCCAATGCCGCATCCTTTGCTTTGCCTGCTTTAAGTTCAAGAACCACATAACTACCCGCTGCATCTTTTGCAAGGATATCAATAAAACCAGCCGATGTTCCATATTCTATACTGATCAGTGTAAGCCCTTTCTCGATTTCATTAAGCCTGTTTGATAAATAATTTTGCAGGTCTCTTTCCAGGGAGATGGCAAATGCTGTTACGTTCTCATCTGTTATGGTATCGTTATATTCAATATCATCATTTTCGAAAAGTTTTTCAATTTCAATTTTTCCTGTTTTAATCTGTGATCTGTACCAATCATAATGACTTTTCTGCCATTTGCTATTTGGAAAGTTTTCTTTAACAAGGTTTGTCAATTCATCCAAAGGCGGCAAATCGCCGTTTGATAAGGTTTGATCAATTACCAATTGTTTTATAGAAGAATATTGCTTCATTGTTTTAATTTAAAATTGAACATATAAATAATGTAAACCTTAAAGCCTATTGTTACTGTCTATATAATTTTTGTCGCCGCGGTTTGCTGTTATCACCAGCCGCTTATTCATTATTAGCATATTCCGGTTGGTAAAAACACCAGGCCGGGGCCAACCTATTTAAGTTTATTGTTCGCATCTATAAAACTTTTTCGCTTTCTTTAAAAGTAAAGAGTAAAGCATCTTTTATATAAGAAGCTTTCTTTGCCGGAATCTCATAATCAATGTGAGTGTCTGACGTTGCAATTTGAATTGTTTTTACATCACTATTAAAAAGCTTATCCCCGGTTGCTACATGAAAAATATAGAATCCCATATCCGTTACAATTTGATATTTTGAATTCGGGTTTGTATACACTCCAATAGTGCCGTCAGCAAATTCTACTTTTATTTGAGTTGTCGCGTCAATGGCTGTTGGAATGTCGGTTTTGAAACCAATAAGCAATTCGAAAGTTTTTGCGGTTGGCAGGTTAATAAATTTTGCTTTCTTGAACCAGTGAAAAGTGGTATGAGTATATAAAAACTTTTTTGCAGAAAACTTACCAACAAGTGTTTCATCCTGGGTGGTTATTGTATAAACACTGTCAAATTTATCAAAACTACGTTCTTCAACTTTTTGTGCATATCCTTCATGAAAAAACAAGCTGACTATAATGATAAAAAACATTCTCATAAATTAGTTTTTAAATTTTTGGCCATTGATTTATATTTTGCTCTTTGCTCATTAGTTCAATCATCTCTTTATTTACCATCATCAATTAGGTAACAGGTATTTCATTGAGTCTTTCGCCGCGGTTTGCTGTTATCACCAATCGCTTATTCATTATTAGCATATTCCGGCTGGTGAAAACACCAGGCCGGGGCATAAAGAATATCATGAGCGTTTCTATATCCTGTGCCACTACTTGCGCAATTGTTCCTTCTTTACGCCACCATTCCCTTTTCAAAAACTTCTATATATTCCTTCATCTTAAAAATGATCCTTTCCCCAATTGCACGGGCCTGCAAAATGCTGGGCCTGTCGCCAAGGCATTTGAGCACTTCATCACGCAAAGGATCCTGGCCACTGAATATGTAAGCATCTATCAGGGACTTAAATTGTTCTTTGTCTAAATGTTCCTCTTCGCAAAGTTTGGCAAGGGCCAGTACTTTTTGTTCCTGCCAATATTTTTCAAACTCATCCTGTATATTATCGGCATTGCTTATTTTAGGCAAATTCTCTAAAATAAACTTTTCAATTAATTCACGTTTGCTTCTTAATTGAACATCGCCACCCAACAAATCCATGATGGCTTTTTTCTGCTGTTGTGCTTCACTGGCTTTTGCCTGCTTCAGTTTTGCCAACAGCTTAATGATATAAGCAACATTGATCAAATCCCGGTGTATCAACTCTAACTCAAAATCAATATCATCAAGAATAGATGTTTTTTGTTTGGCTTCATTGTTCTTCACCTTATCGTACAGATCCAGGTATTTGCTTTTATAATTTTCAAAAGTCTGTTCATCTATCCCCAAACCTTCCCAGCTAAAATCGGTGTAGGATTCCAATACATTCTTTGCACGCAACAATGCCCTGAATGCCTGGATAAATGCCAGCTCATCTTCTTCGGTTTCCAGATCATCAACGCTTTGATAAGTTGGCGCAATGCCAAGCAATGTTTTTAAAGCTTCTTCAAATTTTGCAGCAATGACCGGGTAAGGCGGCAAAATAATTTCCTCTATCGCCTCTTTATTGCTGAAAAGCGTTATAGCTTCATCAGTTGCTTTTTTTAAATTACGGAAGCATAAAATGTTGCCCTGTGATTTTTGCTCTCCTAAAATTCGGTTGGTTCTTGAATACGCCTGTATAATACCGTGATGTTTCAGGTTCTTGTCTACGTACAAAGTATTTACCTTCTTGGCATCGAAGCCCGTAAGGAACATACTTACCACGAGTAAAATATCGAGCCTGTCTTTTTCATCATTGAAAGTTTCTTTTTCTCTTTCCTTTAATCGTTTACTAATGTCTTTAAAATAGTTTTCAAAAGCCTTGCTATCTTTTGTTGAAAAACTGGTGCCATACATTTTATTATAGTCAGCAATGCAATTTTCAAGTTTATCCCTTGTATGACTCGAAACGTAGGCAACCTGCGGCGCCGCTGCCATTGATAGGTCTTCTTCATCGCCCGGCAGGTAATCCTGTGCATCCTCATCTTCTTCATTATCGCCGTAAGTAAAAATTGTTGCAATACGCAGATCATGTTCTCCGGCTTCCTTTTTCTTTTGTAAGATGTCGTAATACTTAATTGCGTTGGCAATGCTGCTGACAGCTAATATGGCTGAGTAATCTTTATTAAATGTTTTTTGACCATGATAAGCAATAATATAATCCGCAATTTTAACCAACCGTTTTTCATCATTATAAACCTCCGCTTTGTCAATCGCCTCCACCTCGATATCAATAAAAGTATTGCCCTTTTGTTTGTATTTACCAATATATTCAATACCAAACCGCAAAACGTTTTCATCATGTATTGCATCGGTGATCACGTATTTATGTAAACAGCTACCAAACAGATCTTTGGTGGTACGCTTGCCCAATTCGTTTTTACTGGCGTTGGCTGCAAATATGGGAGTGCCTGTAAAACCAAACAACTGCGCCTTTTTAAAATAAGTGATGATCCTGTCGTGTGTATCTCCAAATTGAGAACGATGACATTCATCAAAAATGAAGACGATCTTTTTATCTTTTAAATGCCCCAGTTTATTTTCGTAATGATGTTTGCTAATGGCATTGTTCAGTTTCTGAATAGTGGTAAGTACCAGTTTTGTATCATCAGTTAATTGCTTTACCAACGAAGCTGTATTATCCGTTACATCAACACTGTCTTTTTTAAATGCATTGAATTCCTGCATGGTTTGGTAATCCAAATCTTTTCTATCTACCACAAAAACAACTTTATGTACTTCCGGCAATTCCATGATGATCTGGCTTGCCTTAAAGGAAGTTAATGTTTTACCCGATCCTGTTGTATGCCAGATATAGCCGTTATCATTTCCGTTTTTAACCTGGTTGATGATGGCCTCCGTTGCAAAATACTGGTACGGACGCAGCACCATCATGTTCTTATAGGTTTCATTCATCACTACATAGTGTGAGATCATTTTTCCTAAATGATCAATATTTAAAAAGGCATTGGTAAATTCAGTAAGCCCGGTTATGTTTTTATTATTGGCATCGGCCCAATAAAAAGTTTGCTTAACAGATTGCAACCTGTTATTGGCTAAATATTTTGTGTTAACGCCATTGCTGATGATAAACAACTGCACATATTGAAACAAGCCGTAATTACTCCAGAAAGAATGACGTTGGTAACGGTTGATCTGGTTGAAAGCCTCTTTGATCTCAAGGCCACTGCGTTTGAGTTCAATTTGTACCAATGGCAGACCGTTTATTAAGATAGTAACATCGTAACGGTTTAAAAAAGAACCTTGTACTTGTATTTGGTTAGTTACCTGGTATTTGTTTTTGTTCCAGTCTTCGTTATTAAAGAAACGAACATAAAAAGAAGTGCCGTCTTCTTTAGTGAGCTGAAAATGGTCTCTTAATGTTTTTGCCTTATCAAATACATTGCCTTTGGCTAAGTAGTTTAAAATGGCACCAAATTCTTTGGCGGTAAATGTTGTTTTATTAAATGCTTCTAATTGTGTTTTGAGATTGGAAACAAAAGCATTGCTATCCTGAATCTTTACAGACTCATAGCCTAAGCCAATCAATTGCTTGATTAAGTTGCTTTCTAATATTGCTTCGCTTTGGCTCACGTCTGAACTATGATTTGTTTGATTGTTTTGATATTACCTGAACTGTGATTGGTCTGATTTATTTGATTTCCTTGATTTATTAACTGCTCCGTCAATTAATCACAGTTCAGATTTAAATTTTTTATTTGTAAGGCGTTTAAAATTTAAGCTTGTTTCACCAAAATTAATAAGCATGCCAATTTCCAGGTTATATGCTTCTAAATAATTAATCCCCTGTGCAAAATGCACGTCTTCTAATTTAGTAATTGCTTTTAACTCAACAGAAATGATTCCTTCCGCCAAAAAATCAACCCGTCTTGTTCCTATTTGCTCGTTGCGATAATAAACAGGCATTTCAAACTCCCGGCTAAATGAAATATGCGCAATACGCATTTCTATTTCTAAAGCACGCTGATAAATTACTTCCTGGAAGCCATTGCCCAATGCTTTATGCACCTCCATAGCACAGCCAATAATTTTGGCGGTTAAATCAGAATATTTATATTTTTCATTTATCATTGTCTGAACTATGATTTGTTTGATTGTTGTGATTACTTTGATTTACTTAATATTTCATCATCTTTCGGAATTGTTGATCTTCTACCAATCATGCAAAATCCTTTAATCACAAAAATCACAGTTCAGACAACCTATACAAACATTTGCTGCAACAAGGCTTTTTTAAAGGTTTGAGTTTGGGTTATTTGTTTGTTTACGACTTCAATTCTATAATCAATTTCATTTACATATTTTACAATTTTTATCTGTTCTTTATTAGAAGGCAATGGGATTTTTATATTTGAGAAATTTTCATAAAACAAATATTGACGAACACCTCCCTCTTCAAATCTCAAAATATCCTTTTTAAAATTGTATGAACCTAAATAACATAATAAATATAAATCTTCAAGTTCATAATTAGTTTTGAAACACACGTAAAGGGAGCTGACGATTCCTTCCTTAATATTGTGACTGTATCCGATTGAACCAACATTTATTCTAGCCGGATTGTAAGCGAAGGTTTTTGAATCAAAAATCTTGTAAAGGCTAATATCATAACCTCTGTCATTGCTGTCAAGACCATCAAATTGCTCTGATTGAGGCCTAAAGCCTTCCTGATTATTAATTGAATAAATAGGGTATTTTATATTTTCCTTATTCTTTTTTCCAACCTTGAAAGTTAGGTAACCTAATCTCATCTTTTCCCACTTCGGAAACGCCTTTCCATCCTCATCCTTAAACCTCAATTTACCCGAAAAGAGTTTTTGCATCACCCCTTTTTTGTATTGCTCTAACAATTCTTTTTTCCGGGTAAGCTGCTGTATCTTTTTATCTACCGCTGATAAGAAGGATGCAATTTTTTGTTGTTCGGGAAAAGTTGGGTAAGCAAATTCAATAGATTTTAATAACCCTCCTGTTATTAGTGGTTGACCTGAACCGAAAATCAACTTGTTCAAATTAAAATTTGTCAAAAAAGCCTGGCAGTAGGAAACATCCATTTCTTTTTTTAAATCAATGACTAGAGTATTATCAGTAACAGCAAATTTTCCACTTACTCTGTTGATATATCCTGCATTTGCACCAACCCTGGCAACCAAAATATAATCTCCATTATGTGAATATTCAATTGCTTTTCCAATAATGCCAGTTGAGCCGTAGACAAAGTAATTTCCATCATCAGTCGGTTTAGTTTTTCCAGAGGAAATTGAATTAACCTTTGTCTCTAATTTTTCTTTTTCCCAGCCGTTATCAAACCCCTTAAACCTTAATTTAGGAGCAAAAATTTTTTTCTTATTTGATGTCCCTGTAGCTTCCATAATTAAAACGGTGTATCAATTACCAATTCTTTACAATAAGCTGCAATGCTGCTCTTATTGTCTGAACTGTGATTTTTTTGATTTTTGTGATTGCTATGATTTTATTTTAATTAATGCATAGTTTATTTCTTTTCATAAAAATCATTTAATCATAAAAATCATAGTTCAGACATTTAAAACGGTGTATCAATTCCCAATTCACTACAATAAGCTGCAATGCTGCTCTCATTGTCTGAACTGTGATTTTTTTGATTTTTACGATTGCTATGATTTTATTTTAATTAATTGCATAGTTTATTTCTTTCATAAAAATCATTTAATCATAAAAATCATAGTTCAGACATTTAAAACGGTGTATCAATTACCAATTCCCTGCAATAAGCTGCAATGCTGCTCTCATTGTCTGAACTGTGATTTTTTTGATTTTTGTGATTGCTGTGACTTTATTTTAATTAATGTATAGTTTATTTCTTTTCATAAAAGTCATTTAATCATAAAAATCATAGTTCAGACATTTAAAACGGTGTATCAATTCCCAATTCTTTACAATAGGCTGCAATAGTTGCATCGGTGGTTTGTATTTCCTTTTCCAGCTTTTTTAAGTCTTTTGAAACTGCTTTTAAGTCCACGGCTTCTTCTTCTTCAAAAGTATCTACATAACGAGGTATGTTAAGGTTGTAATCGTTTTCGGCAATTTCGCTTAACGGGGCAACATGGCTGTATTTGTCTTCATCCTTGCGTGTTTTATAAGCTTTAATAATTTTATCAATGTCGGCAGGCCTTAATACATTTTGTGTTTTCACTTTTTCAAAATGCTGGCTGGCATCAATAAACAATACATTGCCGCTGTGTTCCCGTTTTTTCTTCAGTACCAAAATACAGGTGGGTATACTGGTGCCGTAAAAAATATTGGCAGGCAAACCTATTACCGCATCCAGCTGGTTTTTATCTTTTATTAAATATTCCCGTATATGTCCCTCAGCACCGCCCCTGAACAAAACACCGTGTGGTAATACACAAGCCATGGTTCCGTTATCGGCTAACTGGTGAATCATGTGTTGCACAAAAGCAAAGTCGGCTGTGCCTTTGGGTGCTAAGCGGCCATAAGGCGCATAGCGGTCGTCGCTCATAAACAAAGGGCTGGCGCTCCATTCGGCACTAAAAGGCGGGTTAGCTACAATGGCTTCAAAACGCTGGTCAAAATGTTGCGGGCGCTCAAGCGTATCTTCATTTTTAATATCAAACTTTTTGTAATGCACATCATGCATGATCATGTTCATGCGACAGAGGTTGTAGGTGGTGGGGTTACTTTCCTGCCCGTAAAAGGCAACTACTTCTTTTACCTCTTTTGCCACCCGCAATAATAAAGAGCCGGAGCCGCAGGTGGGGTCGTATACCGATTTCAATTTTGTTTTACCAATTGTTACAAGGCGAGCTAATACTATACTTACGGGTTGCGGTGTATAGAACTCTCCTGCTTTTTTACCGGCACCGCTGGCAAACTTACCGATCAGGTATTCGTAAGCGTCACCCAATACATCGCTTTCAGTATTTTTTAAATCGAAATCAATTTCGTTTAAGTGGGAAAGCACTTTTACAATGAGTTCGTTTTTTGCGTTCTCTGTTTTGCCCAGTTTGCTGCTGGTAAGGTCAAGGTCTTCAAACAGGTTGCCGAAATCTTCTTCGCTTTCGCTGCCCATAGTGCTTTGCTCAATAGCGGTAAGAACTTTGGATAGATCATCTAAAATAAATTTGCTTTTGCCTTCAGCATTGCCACGGCGGGCCAGTTCGCTGAACAGTTCTGATGGTTTTAAGAAGTAGCCTAGTTTATCCAATGCTTCTTCTTTCACGGCAGCCAGTAATGCTTTTTTATCTCTGTGTTTTTCTACCTGGTCGTAAGTTATCTTATCAGGTTTCAAAATAGTGTTGGCATAAGTCTCCATCTTTTCACTCAGGTATTTGTAAAAGATGAAGCCCAATATATAATCCCTGAAATCATCTGCATCCATTTTACCACGAAGGGTATCGGCTATTTTCCAGAGTTGTTGTTCAAGTTGCTGCTTTTTGTCGTCGGCCATTAAAATTCTATTTATTTATAAGCTTGCGAATTTATGCATTTTAGGTGTGGATAGCCAGTTTCAGTATCAATCCATAAAATTTGTAACTGCAAAATGTCCATACAAAATACCAACCTTATCCTATAAATTCTGACAAAGGAAAAATTAGGGTGAAAACACCTGAAATTATTTTCTAAGTTCACAAAGGCGCACCGTGATTTGAAAATACATCGAATTCTACATACCTTAAGAAATTAAATTAACTACCAAATGTCTTTCTTCGTCGACAACCTTTCAGCACTTTCCGGAATATCACAATACCGGAGATACTTAGAAAACGATATATATATCAACAGACTTTCCGGTTCGGTAAAAGACCCGGTAAATTACCAATTGCTGGAGTTGAGAAGGGCAGTAGGAGAACATGCTACTTCCCAGGAAAAGAATTTCAATAGTCTTTCCGAAAATACAAAAGTGCAACTGCAAAATTTAGCTACGACTATATGCGGATCATTAGAAGAAGGTTTTAACCAGCTAAGCCAGGAATTAGGTGAAGTTAACTGGCGTTTAAATGATATAAATGAAGGAATAATTGAAATTAACGAAGGTATCGGAAGGATGCACAGTATGCTTGATTGGAAAACTGACGTCATAATTGAAAATCAAAGGATCTCCAATTTTTACCTTGGGAATATCATTAGTATCCTAAAAATTCCAGATAGCCAAAAGCAGAGAGGATACTACGTTGAACAAGGAATGAATTTTTTACAGAATGCTATGGATGAAGGGCCAAAAAGCGACTATTATAGGGACGCTTTGGAAGATTTATTAAAAGCCAAAGACATAGAAGAAAAAGACTTTTTCGTTTTGCATAAACTAGGCCTTATATATTTGAATTCATCCACGCATTTAGATGCGGAAAAGGCGGCTGAAAGTTTTAAATCCTCTATCAGGTATGCACGTGCGTTACTAAAAGTTGCAAAAAATGCTAAGGAAATTCTGTACGATAAAGAAAAGACCTTCTCTAAAGAAAGAATACTGATTGAAATGGCATCAGCATTGGATTATGCGAGCCGCTGTTATTATATAACAGGAAATTTGTCTGAAGCTATTGACTTGATAAAACAAGCACATGAACTCTTTCCTGGTAATCCAGAATATGGTTTTCAACTAGCAAAATACCTGGCAGCTAACAGGAATGAACATGATGCGTTTGAAATATTAAAGAAAGTGCTGGAAATTGATAAATATTACAGCGTAAAAATTCTTACTGATGAGGATTTTACCAGTAAGGCGATTATCGTAGAACAACTTCAAAACCTTTTGCAAAATTTAATTAGTGAAGCAAGTGAAAAATTGAGACATCTCTCTAGTATTATTAGATCTGAGACCCTGGCAAAGAAACGATTGATGGATTTACAAGATTTATTTAAAGAAAAAACATATCTGAATGCCAGAACGGTATTGACAGGATTGAAGAAAATTGATAAATGGCTGATAATTTCGTATTCATATTCCTATAAAGATTCCGGCGATAGTCTCACGTTTTCCACTGGCATTCAGGAACACACGGAGGACCGTAATTTGACTATTGGCGATTTTATTTTATTAGAGAGTGAAAACGGTGCAAAAAAAGACAAATTTTTAAAACAAGATATTGTAAACAGGGAAAAAGCAGCCATAAATTGGAAGAATCATCAAGAGAGACTGACAAAAGAAAGGCGAAAAGAAAGAATGCGACTAGTAATGATAATTCTTATTCCCGTGTTGGTCATACTTTTTCTTGTTATTTATAGTGTTTTTTTTGAAACCAATAGTGATAGAACGCAAGCGTTACCTGAAAATACGTCTGTTGTAGCAGAAAAAAGCAATGGCACCAACTCGCCGGAAGTAATTAAAAATATACAATTTGCAAGTAAAAATGTAGAGTTCCCAAGCGGCAGTATCAAATGGACTTCAAATGCTGAACAATCATTTGGGGAAGTGTTATCACTCTTGTCGACAGACAAATATTTGACTCTTACTCTTCGTGGCAACACAGATAATCAAGAAAAGGACCCTAACGGGAAATTAGCGTATCTAAGAGCCGAAGCAATCGCTAAATACTTCATTAAAATGGGTGTAGAAAAAAAGCGCATCACGATCATAAGCTATGGCAGTGGCAAACCACTTCGTGATAATTTATCGGAAGAAAGCAGGAGTAAAAATCGTCGCGTAGAATTAGTTGTTAAGAATTATCATTAATATATTATTACAAGCAAGAAAACTAACGGCAGCTCCTGTGCATGTGCCTTACTAAATGATCATTCTCAATTATTTCTGATCAACCATGTATTATTTGGGTAAGCCATTCCGAATATCACTTACTAATTCAGACAGGCAACTCCTCACCCTTATTTAGCTTACATTTTGTTCTCCGCTCATTTTTTCAATTTGATCAAAGTATAAATAATGATGTCAGTTAAAAACACGCATTTTTTGGCCATTTATACCACAAAACACCATTAAATACCTCAAAAATACCATTCAAATGCTCAAAATTCTTGTTACCTTTTCCTTGCATATGTAAAAAAATGTAACAGTCACCGGGCCCCGTCCGAAACTGTTACTTTTTTTCATCTCTCTCAAAAAAATGTAACAATCAAAACCCATTAAAAAATGCCCTATAAACCAAAAAAACGTTTAAATCCCGGCAAAAAAGACTCCTATAATACGAAAATCCGTAAAAAACTGGGTATTACACAGGGTCAACTTGCATCAATGTTTAACCATTCGCGGGCGTATATTACCATGGTTGAATCAGGGAAGCGAAATCTTCGTGATGCTTCCAACAGCATGCTGGCAAACATATACCTCCAGTTCCATGAGCTGGAAACGGGTAAGCAGGCTACCTACCGGTCCCTTGAAACAAGACTGTTCTTGAATGACCAGTACAAAAAGATATTACCCGGAATGAAAGCCCTGGAACAGGAATGCCGACGTAAGTTAAAAGAGTTGAAGAACGATATGGCCGCTATGAAGGAACGGGCAAGGGATGCGGAAAATGCCATCATTGTATTTACAACGGCCATTACCCATTTACAGGAAAACGGCAAAAATGGTGATAAAACTGGGCTGCAGCTGACAGGCCTTGGTTTATTAAAACAACAGGCCTACGACAACCTGTTAACCTGCTGGGAACCCGAACAGGCAAAACTGCACAGTAAGATCGAAGCGATTGCAGGGGAGGCGAAAGCTTTGCGGAGATACAGGATAAAAGTAATAAGGGAACACAACCCGTTTAAAAAATAAGCATAGCTGTAAAGCCGGCCTGGTGTTTCTTACCCTGGTTTCGGGCAAATCTTCGTTTACTCCACACCGTTAAATAATATCGAACAGGGAAAAAGGCATTTCGAACCAGGACCGAAGGGCTTTGTTTCTTTCCTCATCACAAAGCAGGGGGCAAAAAAGAGTATATAAAAAATTGATACAAAATAAAAATTATCCTGAATAGAGATACATGACAGCAGCAGATAGAAAGCGATCTCTGAGAAATATCTTTTGGGTATAGTTCGAACTCCGGAGTATGTTATAGGAAAAAATGAAGCCGGGTGCTGTGAATAACGAATACTGCTGAGAGATGAGGGCCGGGCTGTTGATGTGTAGATGAGACGATAAGACGATGTTTGCAGCGCTATTGAAACAAATTGCCTTTTATCTTACAATTAATACAGACCCTTTTGCAGTTTTCATTTTTTCTCCTGCCAACTGGTAGCTGCAGATCCATATGAATGAATTCGGTGATGCCGGTAAACCGTTAATGCTACCGTCCCAACCTGCCTGAAAATCTGTTGAATGAAACACCATTTTACCCCAGCGATCATAGATAGAGAAATCGTAACTCACTACAGGGCCAAACAACATGGGCCTGAACAAATCGTTTTTAGTATCACTGTTGGGGGTAAACGCATTGGGAATATAAAAACCGTGGAGGCAATCCTTTGGTTTAATATGGATGCTGTCTTTTCCCTTGCAGGCATGTAAACCAGTTACCTGCAGCCAGTAAACACCGGGTTGTGAAATATTGATGGAGGGAGTAGTGGCACCTGTATTCCACAAATACTGGCTGAACGAACCTGTTGAAACAATCTCCATCGTTTGGTATGAACAAACCGAAGAATTTCCTGGTAAAAAACCGGAGGGTGAAGGATAAAGGGTTGTTATGTGTACGCTGTCACTTGCTTTGCATCCATTGTTATCAGTAACAGTAACAGCATACATGCCCAATGAATTTACCGTGATTTCAGACCCGGTGGCGCCGGTATTCCACTGGTAGCCAGTGAAATTTCCTGCATCCAGTATCCTGCTGCCGTTGATACAGAGTGTTGTATCCTTATCAAGCTGAACGGCCTGTGAAGGAAAAGGATTTAATATGTGCACGGTATCAGTACTTATACACCCATCAGCCGTAGTAGCAATCACAACATATTCACCAGGCTGTTGTGCAAAGATTCCCGCAAACCCAACACCTGTATTCCATAAATAACCAAGGAAACCTGTTCCTGCATCAAAAGCGGCACTATCGCCGGGGCATAATCGCACATCGGAACCGAGGTCGATAGCAGGTGAATAAAATACCATCACCCTTACCGTATCGCGGAAAATACAACCTGAACTATTCTGTGCCCGCACATAATATACCGTATCCTGTGGTGGATTTACAATGACCGATTGTCCTGACGTAGTATTAATATAATAATTGTTACTCCAGGTATAGTTTGAAAAACCACCGGTGGCTGTAAGATGTAAGGTATCTCCATTGCATTTACTCCTGTCCGGACCGGCACTAAAAGCTGTTGAAATAACCGCTGTAACATGAACGGTATCGGTAGTGGACAAACCACATGCATCCGTTGCCGTTACATAATAGGTGCCTGCTGCCGTGACAGTAAAAAGAGAGTCGGTGGAATTATCCTGCCACAGGTAAGTTGCGTAACCGCTATGCGCATTCAACAGGATGGTATTACCGGTACATAAATTTTGATCAGGCCCCAGGTAAACTGCAGGTTGGGGATTCGTGACAGTTATATAAAAAGAGTCTTTCAAAAGCGAGCAACCAGCAATCTGCGCAGTGAGCCATCCCTGGTAATTACTGGTAAAATTAATCTGAACAGTAGTATCATTAATGTAAACAGGCGGACCAACAGATGCTGAGTTGTATAACCATTGCAGTGCACTGCCGCATTCGTTATTCGTATATACATCCACATTCAGGCTGGAAGGCAGGCACATCGATATGGAAGCGGCTGTTAATTTTAAACTATCGCAAAAACCACCCTGGTTGCAATTGAGGGTTTTCATACATCCGTCACCGTAAGGTATGTAAACGGGGTGAATGAAAACTTCCTGCATCATATTTGTTTCGATGCTGTCGAAATAACGGTTTACAGGAACATATTGCAAATGCTGTATCCAGCTTAACGGGGCATTATTTCCCAGGCAACTACCCGATGTATCAGTATTGTGAAGCGCCAGGAAGTTGATAGACGCTCTTACCTGGTCATGGCTAATACTTACTGCAACCCCATCTCCACCCCCGGCAAGCGGAACAAAGTTGGTACAGCCATATATAAAAGCCGTACCGGCAGTGATGGTTCTTTCTTTCACAACAATATTGTTCTCTATCCTGCCTACGTACAAGGTATCCAAACCTCCGTTGCCTGATCTTGCAGCATAGGCAACAGATTTATTTTTATAAACTTTTACCTGGGGAGAATAATAATCAACAACATGATTATTGATCACACGCCAGGCATCCACAAAATCAAATGACGGTGTTACTTCAAGACCCGCAAAAACACCTATATTATTAGGATCAGGGGAAGAAATGGTTGTTATACATCTTCCTGACAGCATGATATTTCCATTGTCCAGTTCGGTGGTTTCAAAAGCCCGGAAATTGTCATAAAATGAAGTGGGGGTAACCGGGATTATCAGCTTTTTTGTGAAAACGGTATCACCGGTTGTTATATCAAAGCTGGTCATCACTTTTGTATTTTGAGCTGCATTACCATATGCACGCAATTCATTGCCGGTAAGATGAAACCCCACAAATTCAGTAGAGCCCTGCATGCCCAGTGCAGTACACCATACCACGGATCCATTGCTGCTGAGCCGGCCTGCCAGCCCGTCGCGGGAAAATCCTCCTGCAATCAATCCGCCACAAAAATAGATGTCTCCCGACGCGGTACTTCTAAGATCATATATCTCAACCTGTGTCTCGGCGTCGTTCATGTAAACAAATGTGGATATATACGTACGCTGCCACAAAAAATCACCATTGGCAGTAAGTTTTGTCAAAACCATATCGTACCGTGAGTTAACCGGTACCGGCACCCTGATCTTACCAACCAGCAAGATGCCGTTATCATTTAATTCATAGGCATCGTTATACACGATAGAATTGTTTGATGGACCCCCAAAATTTTTAATCCAAATGGTATCTCCGCCAGGCGTGCATTTAAGCAAATACCCCAGGTGCTGATAGTTTCCTGATACGGTGCGCAGACCTGGAAAAAGGATATTGCCGTCTGCAAGTATTGTACTTGAATGTGCGTATATGTCAACACTGTCTTCTTCAAAGATGGTCCACTGGGACGAATTCCCGCATACATTGCTCGCATTTGTATTTCCGGAAAGTTTAAAAGCCGGCTTACTGAGTAGCTGCTTTGCATGAGATGCCGGGGTTGCTGACACAACGGGCCTGTGAATTGTATTAGGGGGTTGCAAAAAAACCGAATCTATTTTCGCTTTCAATGCTATATCCTGTGCATGGATGATAGTGTTGTTCAGAAGGATAATTACAAGCAAAAAGAAAAAAGGCATATAGTACGAAACTTTCTTCATAAAGCAGGAGGCCATCGTTGATGGTGCAGTTATTTTGGTATACTTAGTCACGCTAAAGATGAATCTTTTTTTTGGAAAACACAAATACGGATTGCTGTGGTGCCTGTCATAATTTTCTTATCCTTCTTTTTGCTTGTCCAAATAGAAGCAATCTACCTGCCGGCAGGCAGGAAAAAACATCCCCCATCGATATATAGCCCGATGGCGGGTACAGCTTTATTCACTGTATACAACAATTATTGAATTGCTGTTTTATTTTAAAATCTCATTTCTAAGAGTAGATTTACCGCTGTCGAAGCTACAGTAGTACAACAGCTCCACAGAGCTGGATCCCTAAATCGGAGTGTAATCCCTGCCCGTCCGGGTCAGGCGGGATTTAGGGCCGCCTTTTTTGTGGCACATCCCGCTGTATTGCGGGAGTTCCTTTTTGTGCTACATCCCGATACAATCGGGAGCGGATCAAAAAAGAACGTATTTTATTCTTCTTAAGACTATTACTTAGTTTCTTTTTTTTTATCCCTAATTGAACAACATATTATTACTTTCTCTTTTCTTTTTGCCCCGCTGATGCGGGATGTGCCACTTGCTCAAAAAGAAACAAAAAAGACACCCGCCAACCCCGCCTGACCGAAGTCATTCGGGCAGGTATACAGCCCGATAGTGGGGACAGCTTTACTCAACTCCTGTGCAAAGTAGCCTCAGCATTAAAAATTCGAACTTTTACTTTTAAATGCGACAAACAAAAGATTGTTACTCTAATATTTAAAAGTTTCTTGTCTAAGAGTAGAATTACCGCTGTCGAAGCTACAGTAGTACAACCGCTGAACAGAGCTGGGTCCGGCAATCGGGGTGTAATCGATTGGCGGCCGCCTTTTTTGGTTCTTTTTTGGCGGAGCAAAAAAGAACGTATAAAAATAAATAAGAAATAAAAAATTATCCCGAATAGAGATACATGATAGAACTAAATACCAAGTGACGGGAACGCGAACGTATTTTGTCTTCTTCGCCTTCTGCCAAACACTTATAACTTCTCCCCGCAAAATTTACAATACACCGCATTCATATCATGCCCTTCCCGCCCACAACCCGGACAGGCCTGCTGGCTTGCTCCTTTTTCATCATGGCCAATGCCATTTGCGTGGTAATGATACCTGTGGGCACAGCGATAATAGCATAACCCATCAACATAATGGCGCTTGCAATAAATTTACCAAGTGGCGTTACCAGGCAGGTTATTTATCAAAGATCTCTGGAATTCCAAAGACTGTTATTTTTTTAATCGTAATTGTATCTCTGCGTATCATTTGCGAAAACTGCGGAAGCAACCCCGCTTCCATATCAAAAGCAGCATTCGCTCTCTTCTTCCTGTCATATATTCAAATGCCTAAATACCTGCACATACACGTACCCGATCCCTGCCAGCAATCATGGGAACAAATGAAATACGATGCAGCAGGAAGATTTTGTGATCACTGCCGGAAAACCGTGATCGACTTTACAGGGTATACTGATAACCAGCTGCTGGAATATTTTCAACAGCATTCTTCGGATGTTTGCGGTCGTTTTTACTCCGAACAGTTAGAGCAGGCCTTACCGTTACCTGAAAAAAAAATTCCCTGGTTGCAGTATTTTTTCCGCGTTGCCATTCCTGCTATGCTCTTCAGTTACAAGTCGCAGGCGCAAAAACTCTTAAAGAAAAACAATGAACCGATTGTAATGACGGAAAAGAAGCCCATGCTTCCTAAAGTTCGTACATTCATAACAGTTACCGGAAACATTATCGGCCTTGCAGGAATTCCGTTGGCGGGAGCTTCGGTAATGATTAAGGGGACTGCTACGGGTGTAGCGGCAGATAGTAATGGGTTGTTCTCCCTTCGTGTTGGCGCTGGTGAACAATGGCTAGAGGTTTCCTGCGTGGGATATGAAACAAAACAGGTATTCATCACAGCCGGTATGCTGCGGGTTCAGCTGGATGTTCCCCTCGGCAATAATGTAGTTGTGGAGTCATCAACAATGATAAAAGGTAAAACCTCTGTTGTTGCGGGCGGCGTGATGAGATTGGTAAGCCGTGAGCTGCGTGTTGTAAAAGAACAACCCGCAAAGGAAGCAGCTTCAATACCTGCTGCCGTAACCCTGTTTCCCAACCCGGCACATACTGGTTCGCCACTTACCATTCAATGGAAAAAACCGGTTACACATAACCAGCAGCTTGCACTTTATAATGCTTCGGGCAGCAAATTGCTGGAACAAACATTGAGTATCAAGCAGCCAACCTTACAAACCACTTTTCGGCCAGGCAATCATCCCGCTGGTTATTATATCCTGTTGATTACTGATATTACAACGCAACAAAAGCACTCCGTTGTCTTTATGATTCAATAAAATTCTCTCCTTACCAGCTGTAAGTCTCAAATGTTGTTAACGTATATCCCCCGCAAGTTTCACCGGTGTCTTCTTCAACAACTTAAATGAATGCGTCCATTCATTCCGTAAAAAACCAGGTATGCACCAGAGTATGCAAAGTGGCTCAATTGCCCTGGCGGCGGGGGCAGCACCCATGTCTTCTGTTTCCCAACCGAAGCGGTCCAAGATGATTGCCACTTCATTTCTTGCTGCTTCATCATTGCCACAGATAAACATCGTTGGTTTTATATCTCCATAGTCCGGTTTATACATCACAGCATTACCCACACTGTTAAATGCTTTTACAAATCTTGCCGATGGAAATTCATCCTGCAGTTCTTCCATCAATGAACGATCAAGGTTGGTAGTGAATTTCAACACGGCGCCTTCCGGTGGCGCATCGGCAATGGGATTGGTGGTATCAATGATGATCTTTGATGCAAGGTTTGCCGCACCTGCCATTTGCAAAGCCTGCTTTGCTGCATTGCCTTTTGTACAGATCACGAGGATATCGCCAAAACCGGCGGCATCGGCAAAACTTCCTAACGCAATGCCATTGGTCTTACTAAATGCAACAAGAGATTCTTTTGATGTGTCGCGGGTGCCGATCATGGTATCATAGCCTTCGCTTTTAAATGCTTTGGCGAGGGTTTGTCCTACCACACCGGAGCCGATGATCCCTGTTTTCATTGTTGTGAGTTTGTTAATAGATGCCATAAAATTATAACTATCATTTTGAATATTCCCTTTACGGACCCATAATATCCGTAGCGATTACAAATGAAAGCCCGGGTTTTTATTAGTCTTCCCCGGTTGCTCATTCAACAAATCTTTAACAACAGGTTTTATGACACGGTACATATTTTATTGTCTTAATAATGGACAACATAATATCATTTTTTATGAAACAAGATCTCCCCACATACCAGGCAGGCTTTTCAGGCAGCAGTGGATATGAAGTATTTTATAACAGGAAAGGACAAACGTTTGTAAGAAAAAATTCAAACCGTTTCAAAAATATTCCTACCCAGCAACAGTGGATCATGCGTAAACGTTTTGCAGACGCGGTTGTATTTGCAAAAAACGTAATTGCCGATCCGGCATTAAAGGCATTGTACAATCAAATGGCAGGTAAGCGATGCTCGGCGTATTCAATGGCAGTTTCGGAATATATGGTGACGGGAGGGAATGGGATTTGGGTTCTATAGTTACGAGTGACGCGGAGGATTTCCGCACATGGGGCTGATTTCTTGCCATTATTCTTAACTACAATTAATAATAGCTACCAACTACTCGCTTCGATGTAGAATTAATGAAGCTGAGATCACTTTGCACAAAAGCTCAACAAAGCTGCTCCCGGCATCGGGCCGTATTCGATGCCGGCCGCCTTTTTTGATTCTTTTTTGGCGGAGAAAAAAGAATATACAATAAAGCCATATGGAACGATTAAATGTTCAATACTCAATATTCAACACTCAATGTTCAAGGCTATCGAGAAAAGATTGAGCATGTTCAGAAAAGCAACTTACCCTCAATCGAATCATCCAGCGTTTTACCGGTCATAGCTCCAACTGCCATTTTCACAAATGCTACCGCATTGCCATGCTTATTATCCCAGTAATAACCTTCCTCGGGCTTAAACATGATAACGGTGATGCGTGGGTCATCTTTTCCTTCAGTAAACCATGTTTTGTAAATCGGCTGCCAAAGTGCTTCGATCATTTTTTTATCTTTTGATATTCCTGCTTTACCATACAGGTTCATTAAATCAGAATGCGCAGATCCCTGGAACAATAAATGGACAAGATTGTCTGTTTCTATCTCCGCATTCACATGACTGTCGGATGCACTGAGAAACCAGCAATTACCTTCATCATCTACGTGTTGCACCGTCATAGGTCTGGTATGAAAATTTCCCTCATCGATTTTAGTACAGAAAAAACAAGTGTTTGATTTATTGGTAATTTCCCGCATTTTTTTTACAGCTGATGCAGCTATCAGATCCTCATGATTGGCTTCTACCTGCTGCTGATTAATACTACTCATAAAATATTTTTTTGTGTAATTACAGGGTAACAAACACTATTCCATCCTGCAGATAGTGTATTTGGTTCCACTTTCGGTATAGCTAACAGGAATTATGTAAACGTTTTGCAACATTGTGAGATAGAGATTCCCCATTTTGCCGGCATGGTTTTTTTGTGAGGGTTATTGGGTTCATAAACGGGATGATAGAAACGCGGACGACGCTGACTGAGCGGATTAATGCTGCTAACTCAGCATAATACAGATAAATAACAATCCGTGCTCATCCGTCGCATCCGTGTCATCCGCGTTTCTATCATATGCTGAGACACGAACCATGGCCACGGGACCCTGGCATCGGATGAAATACACGCATATGAGCGCTGATTATGGCATGGTTTTCTTATGCACATATATACACTAAAAACAATTTTATGGACAAGATGGAACTAAAAGGAAAATGGAATGAGTGGAAAGGAAAACTCAAACAGGCACATGCAACGCTTACCGACGACGACCTGAAATATGAAGAAGGTAAGGACGATGAACTGTGGGGACGCATTCAACAAAAAACCGGGAAAGCAAAAGACGAAGTAATCAAATGGCTGAAAGAGCTGGGATAACGGGAATGAATAAATGAATTTTATAGGACCAAATATTTATACCTGTACACTTAAAATTTCAACGTATGAAAAATGTCATCTTATTGTCGACTGCAGTTGCTGCCGCGATTGGCACTGTTGCATATATGATCAAAAGAAAAAGGAAAACATCTCACGCCGCTCCTGAAATGGCAAAAAGATCTTATCACAAAACAGATGTTTTTTCAAAAGCAAAAAATCATCTGCAGGGTTCAAACAATTTACACGAATGAACAGGCGGTGTTTCATTCATTAAATTATCCTGTTCAGCTCCCGTATGAGCAGGATAATTTTTTACTGTACAAAAAAATAATGGATTGAGTTATTGGTTATCTCCTTAAAAATTCTATCTCTATATATAAAAGTCAATTAAAGGCGTAGTTTACATTTTGAAAAAAATGATTGCCACACTGATTTGCGGGGAAAAATGATTGCCACTGATTCACTGATCACATACGGCTAAAAAATAATCAGTGGATCAGTGGCAATTTCATATCAATGGATTTCCAAAAAGTGATGCTTACTTCAATTTATCCATTCTTTTAGTTGTGTTATTATTTACAATAACGCTGAGGATGATAAAGATCACTATAGCAGCAATCATCGTAATACCGCTTCCTTCATTTTCTCTTGATCTTGTTGGGTCACCGGTACACAGGAAAAAGATCTCCTGGGTTATGCCGCCTCCAATTAAACTTACCAAAACCCTGATCCAGGTTTTTCTTAAATATTTCATGAAGTGAATGTATTAAAAAATGTGAGGCGGTAGCAAAAGAAAGATATAGTTAGATCAGGCATGAGGCGGAATAATTTCCATTGATTCACTGATCACATACAGGTCGTAAGAATTCAGTAACTCAGTGACAATTCCATCTCAATAAAATTTCTATATCTTTCCTTCATGAAAAAAATTGTATTCTCATTTTTTCTAATGCGCTGCTTATCGCTCTTTGCACAACCACAACAACCCTATAAAATAATCGCCTATGCTACCGGCAATGCAACAACCATTACCCAATATCCCGTTTCCAAACTCTCTCATATCATTTATAGCTTTTTAAAAATACAGAACGATACACTTACTTTCCACGATAGTGCGCAGGAAGCTAACCTGCGGCAACTCGTCGCATTAAAACAAACATACCCGCAATTAAAGATCATGGTTTCTGTAGGTGGATGGAGCGGCTGTTCATTCTGCAGTGATCTGTTTGCCGTTGCAGCACACCGGCAAAATTTTGCTAAAACAACCGTACAACTTTTTAAACAATATGGTATCGACGGGCTGGACCTTGACTGGGAATACCCGGGTATTGAAGGTTTTCCCGGGCATAAATACGACAGCACGGATAAAAACAATTTTACTGAGCTCATCAGGTCACTCAGGCAGGAGATGGGCAATGATTATCTCCTAACCTTTGCCGCAGGTGGTTTTGAAAAATATTTAGAACAGTCTGTGGATTGGGACAAGGTAATGCCACTCGTAGATTTCGTAAACCTGATGACTTACGACCTGGTGGGTGGATATGCAACCATAACGGGACACCATACACTGTTACAGGATTATATGCCGGGACAGGAATCCACAAGCAAATGCGTGAACTGGCTGCTTGGGAAGAAAATACCTCCCGGTAAGATCATCATTGGTGCGGCAATGTACGCAAGGGTATGGGAAAATGTGCCGGACACCAATCATGGTTTGTACCAGCCTGGTAATTTTAAACGGGGAGTTGCTTATTATGATTTTGCAGATTACTTCAGCGATAGTTCGGGATTTAAATATTACTGGGATAAAAAAGCAAAAGCACCTTACCGTTATAATGCTTACCAACATTTATTTGCAACCTTTGATGACAAGCGTTCGGTAAAAGAAAAAACAAAATTCATACGCAGGAAAAAACTGGGTGGTATTATGTTTTGGGAATTGATACAGGATCTGAAGGAGGATGGGTTGCTGGAGGAGATGGAGCAATTGCTTGTTGAATAATGAACAAGGGTATTGAATGTAGAACTTAGTACATCTACATCGTGATTCGACATTCCTTGTTCCTTGTTCATTATTCTCACCCGCCGCAAAGTCGCAAGTCGCAAAGATGCTCAAAGGTGAACATACTTAGTGTTTCCTGGTGATTTAGTGGCTTTGAGGAAAAAAAATCCCGGGAACAAACCCGGGACTATGATATTGGAACTGCTGTTTCAGGGATAATCTATCTAGTGCCTTCCAGGACCGCTATATCCATACTCACGAAATTTCTTATTGAATTTCGAATACACGTCACTGATATCTTCTTTGCGCTTGCATTCAAGATCACTGATGATACGCTTTTTTCTGAAAGGATTCATGAACCAGTTGTTATTAACGGAACGGATCTTCCTGTCATAATGCAGGTTAACAGCATCGATCTCTTCCTGCATCCGCTGCTTCATAGAAGCATAGCGACGATCATTGTGATGATTGTTCCAATCCTTTCTGTCATTATAAGCTACATCATTTCCTCTCCTGTTCCCGTTACGTTCCTGTGGCGACTGGGCAAATAATGTCGTGCCCAGGCAAATAAATAATAAAAGTGTAAAGGTCTTTTTCATAATTAAAAATTTAATTGTTAAGAATGGTATTGAGATGGGATTAGGTGCGTACTGTTTACAAAGGGATTGTTAAACCGATACATGTGGGATTTTTATATTTTGCTATGGGGGTTGCACAAATATTATAACCGCAGAGACGCAGAGGCGCAAAAACACTCTGCGACTTGCGCCTCTGTATCTCTGCGGTTAAGAAAATAAATATGGTAGATGAAATAATATTTAATGTAGTGATCAACCATTTCACTTCATCACTTCCCACAAACCCACTGTCCCATCCGCACTTGCCGTCGCGATCCACAAACCGTCAGGGCTATACGCCACATCATTTACATCATTGGCGTGCTCACTGAAAGTTTGGAGAATTTTCCCGGTTGATACATCCCAAAGCCTGGCAGATACGCCTTTATACCTGCGTGAGTCACCGGTGAAATTCTGGATTAGCTCACCCAACTGATCCTGGTCCCTGCCACCAGACATCAGTCTTTTATCATCCGGGCTGAAAGCCAGCGCCTGTATATGTTCTTTAACAGAAAACTCTTTTATAAAGTTCCCACCTTCCACATTCCATATCCTGATCGTCTTGTCATCACTGGAAGATGCGAGTCGTTTACCATCATGAGTAAACGCAAGATCCACTACCGCTTCCGTATGCCCTTTGATATCATTTATGCAGGTACCATCTGCCACATTCCAGATCTTTATAACATTATCGAAACTGCCACTGGCAAGGCTGTTCCCATCCGGGTTGAATTTTACAATCCATACATTCAGCCGGTGGCCTGTCAATTCGCTGGTGATCTTCCCGGAACTAATATCCCATATTCTTATAACAGCATCGTCGCCACTACTGGCAATGCAATTTCCAGTAGGGCTAAATGCAACAGTCCATACTGTACCCCTGCTACCGGTAAATGTTTTTTCAAGTCTTCCATCAATGTTCCAGATCCGTACTATACCATCGTAAGATGAGGAGACAAGCTGTTTGCCGCCCGGACTAAAATCAATTGCGGTAATTCCCTGGGGTTGCCTGATGGTTTTAATAACGGCACCGGTTGCACGATTACGTATAATGATTGTACTATCTACACTACAACTTGCCAGCAATTGTCCATCTGGACTAAACCTTACAGTCCATACCTCGGCACGGTGTTCTTTAAATAAACTGGTAACCTTTACTATACCACTGTCTACTGTTGGGGAACCTGAAAAGATTGGCCGTAAAAGCAAGAAGAGCATAGCGAGCATAATAAGTGAAATACCGGATAACAATATTTTTTTTCGGGTGGTTTTTTTGGTGTTGTGGTTCATGGTTATGTTTAAAAAATAGCCTGTAAATAATATTTTATTTACCAGGGTTAATGAATATTTGATCTGCGGCTAAACGCCGGCAGGTTGTTTAAATGAAAAGTTGAGTTGAATAGGAATTCTGTTGAAGTGATGCAAAAATAAGGAAGAAGGGAGAATTTCCTATTGGGTTATTAAATTAATTCCTCATTAAATCGCAATAGATAGATACGCGGATGACGCGGATTAACCTGATTTTCACAGATGGATTATGCGCCGATCAATATCAGCGATCATCTGTCTAATCCGCGTCATCCGCGTATCTATCATTAGTCCACAATAACCTGTTGAACAATCCTCGCTCCATCCTCCTTAATAATACTTAACTGGTAAGTACCTGCACTCATTATGCTTACCGGCCTGATCGTTTGTTCGGCATTGCCCTGAACAATTTGAAAGCTATTGCGATAAATTATTTGTCCGAGCTTATTCGAAAGTACTGCTTCATATTTACCTGCTTCCTGGTTTTTAAATACAATGTGAATCATATTATTCTTAACTGGATTTGGATAAATCACAATTGATGAAATCGCATTTTCCGGCTCCAGTTTTACAATATCACTGTATTGAACCTGCCCATCGTTGCTAATTGCTTTCACCTTATAAAAATTGGTTGTATTTAAAGGTGCGCCGTCACGATAACTATACGTAGCAGCTCCTCCATTGTTTGTGATTGGAAGCGCATCGCCCAGGTTTGCAAAATCCCTGCTGTCGGCACTGCGTTCTATAATATATTTCTGAATATTGATCTCGTTGTCCACTTTCCAGGTTACCTGGTGGCTACGATCACTGTTACGGGTAGCTGCAATACCCATTATTTTTACAGGAACCACAGCTGCCTGTTGAAAAACCAGCAGGAACCGGTCAGTCGCACCTGAGCCCTGTGTGGCGGTTACAGCAAAATCAATAAATGTGCTATCGGTCAGGCTTACAGGAGTACTGTTGTTTTGAAACCTGTCAATTAAAAAAGCTGACACGCCTCCCTGTATATGCACCGGGGCAAACCTGAACTGGTAAGGCTGTTGTTTTAAGTTTTGTATGTAATAAAATATCGTATCCGCGGCATTGATCCCGTTCCTGGCTTCAATGGCTAATACTTTTTGATTGCGGGAAATACCAAAATTCTCTCCTGAATTTAATATCTTCTTCGCATCATATGCATCCAGGTCATTTCCCAATCCATTTTCAAAAGCTACAATATTTCCATCTGCGATCGTGCCGGCGCTTGTAAATAATGTGCTGAAAAGGAATTGCCGGTTAAAGGGAAGATTACTATTATTGGTAACTGCCTGCCGCGTTACCAATCGGTTCCCCGCAACTTTGCAGTCTTCATCAAAATTTACATTGCCACCATTGACATCTCCTTCTACCAATACCGCCTGGCCGGATTCTATAAATGGACAAGGAACCCCGGCCGGATAATTAGTTGTAGCGCTACCTGCTGCAGGTATATATCCCGTAACAGCGCTTAGTGTTTGATAGCCGCCATAATTCCAGTTGCCGTTTAATTTAGGATCCCATACATAAAACACATTGTTAATACCTGTACTGATATTATACAACTTTTCAAATTCAATCCTCGATGCATAGGGATTGCCAAAGCTTTGGAACAGGTTAGCCGCCACCGGTACAGAAGGCGGTGGGTTTATAGCAGTGAACAATACCCCTTTGCTTCGCATATTGGTATTGTTGGGACTGCCGCTGGAAGTTGTAACAGTTCTGTCACCACGTACAAATAACATATATCCCAGTTTATTCTGAAGCGGGTTATTGGTATTTGTCACTGCAGTCCAGTTACTGCTGAGATGGTCATAAAATTTAACCGAAGGCAATGGGGTAGTAACATCGAATCCTGTACCCGTTCCCGTTATCCATGTTCCATAACCCGGCGGCACTGTGCCTCCTTCCTGCCACGATTGATAATAACTCTGACCTGTAGTGGGTGTTGCGAGGAACTGCCATGATTTTGCGTGAGCATTAGCTTCTGTTCCGGTATTAATGAAGCGTTCTACCGTCACATTTCCTATGATATCCCCATTCACCAGTTTATCTACATTTGCCGTGGCAGTATCTGAAGATTTTAATGTAAATGCTGTACCATCTGTAACACCATCTGCGTCCAATATGGTAGATCCTTCTATTGCCAGTGTATTTATAACAGATGCATCCCCTTCATTACTTTTTGTGCCTGTACCGCGAAAAGTAGTATTAAAAAAAGTAATTGGCAGTGAGCCGCTGATCGCAGTAGTAGATGCCCCATCGAAAAAAACAGTGCTGCTGTCGGGGATAAAGATGCCATCATTTTTCAAGCCTCCTTTGTCTACTACCAATGAAATAGTACCCTTAGCTACCAGTTTTATTCCGTTATTTATATTGACTACCTGTGCAGATGCAGGAATTCCTGCGAGCATGCTAAAAAGCAATGGTAGCTGTAATTTATTTTTTTTCATCGTGCAGGTTTTTAAGCTATTGCTGATTGCTATTTTATCCCCAGTTTATCTTTGATGAATTGGATATCTTTTTCAAGCTGTACATTCTTTGCACGAAGCGATTCATTTTCCTTCGTTATGTGTTCGATCTGTTGTTGTTGTTCCTGGATCGCTTTAACTGCAACAGGAATAATATCTGTATAATATATCCCTAACCGATCAGTTTCTTTGGCTGAGCCTGCAGCATCCTCCTTAATTTCCTGTTTACTTTTAAGTGCACCTGTTTGTACAACTTCTTCCAGGATTGGTTTTACTTCCTGTGCAATAAAGCCGATCTTTTTTCCCCATTGCGGGTTTTCTTTCCAGCTATAGGTAACAGGGCGCAACTGCATAATTTCTTTTAATCCGTAGTTAAGATTTTCTACATTTTCCTTTTCACGCAGGTCCGAAGTATTGATCACCCCATTGAATGCGTATACCGTACTCCAACGGTTAGTCGCCTGTCCAAGTGTTGCTGAATTATCAGCAACAGGCCTGAAAGTAGCGTTTGACATCTGGAAATAATCTGTTGGGGTTGCTGTGAAATCATCGGTTGCTCTTGAAAATGCAAGGAAGTTGCCTGCGTCGACCCTCATTTTCCAATCGATTCCACCAGCACCTGTTTTAACAAGCTCCAGCCCAGGTTCGAAACCTGAATTAACACTTGCTATTCTTGCGTTCACATTCCTGCTGCTGTTTTCATATACGTGCAATCTTGTTGTAGGCGTAGTTGTACCCATGCCAATAAAGCCTATATCATCGATGAATAAGCGGGTGTTATTTCCTCCCGATCTCAAATGAAGAGAACTATCTATACCAAAAACAATTCCGCTGCGAATAGTTGTTAACGCATTGCCGGAAAGGATCCCGTTTTCGGAATTGGTAGGATTTGATAGTTGTACATAAGATTGTGTATTGTCTTCAATGATCATAGAAGGATTTGCAATAAATGTGCCCCCGCTGCTGCCATTTGCCCGTAGGTGTAAGCGTGCACCCGGTGCCGTTGTACCTATTCCTACGCTTGTTGTTGCAGTGGCGCCGTTTGTACCATTAATACTTCCCAATACCATACTGTTGTTTTGTGAAACCAGCGACTGTGAGCCTATAGCTGCCGCATTTATAAGAGAAGCACTTGCAACGTTGGCAGCATATCCTATAACCGTATTATTGGTTCCCGATGTAATGGCAATACCTGCATCCTTTCCAATGATGGTATTCTGGGTTCCTATATTATTGTTTAATAAAGCATTTGCACCTACGGCAACATTCTCTGCACCGGTTGTATTATTTCTCAATACAAAATGACCAACCGCTGTATTATTACTTCCTGTACTGAATATCATCGTACTGTCGCCAAGTGCTGCATTATTACTACCAGATTGGCCGTTCAACATTGATCTTACACCAACAGCTGTATTATTGGATCCGATCCTGTTTCCATATAAAGCGCCCATGCCAACTGCAGTATTCGATCTTCCTGATGAATTATAAGTAAGTGTATAAGTTCCCAAACCGGTATTTTCAATCCCTGTAAGATTTAACCCCGAACTCCCATAGCCGGAACCATACCCGACAAATACATTTTCATCTCCCTCATTATTATAACCTGCACTCCCGCCAATGTTCACTGTTCTTTGAATAGTATCGGATGCGCCCGCTGCATAAAAACCAATCGCAATATTGTCCGTTACTCCTTTTGAACCAACTACGCCAATCATGGCACCCCGGCCAACGGCAGTATTACGTGCGGAACTATCCGCAAACTCAATTGCTCCTACGCCGATCGCTGTGTTTTCAAGGCCGCTTTTGCTATATCGCAATGAACGCCATCCAACTGCTGTATTATAGGCGCCGCTGGTATCATAGAACATTGATTCATGCCCGATCGCTGTATTATAACCATAGGATTTATGATTGTACATACTGTTCAATCCTATCGCAGTATTGCCGTACCCCGTTGTATTATTTCTTAATGTATTTGTACCCATGGCTGTATTATAATAGCCACTTAAGTTTTCAGCCATCGAAAGATAGCCGACTGCTGTATTATATATACCAGAGGTGTCATAGCGCAATACTCCCGCACCAACGGCTACATGCCCATAATACCTGGTGGAACGCAAAGCATCATTACCTACAGCAGTATTATCAAACGGATAGTTAAATCCCTGCGGATTGTAAGCATCGTGCATCGCCCAGTTTCCAATGGCTGTATTGTTACTTCCTGTTTTATTTGCGGTTAAGCTGTAAGCACCCACAGACGTGTTAGCGACACCGGTAGTAAGGCTATCCTGGCTGGAATAACCTACCGCAGTATTTGGGTAAGTTGCCGTAGTATTCAACAAAGCCCTGCTTCCTACTGCTACATGATAATTTTGATTGGTATTATTTACTTTACTTAATGCACGGTAACCAATACCAACATTGTCGCTTCCCACATTTTTATTTAATGCAGAATCACCCACCGCCACATTGCGGGATGGTGAACCGCCTGTATAAAAACCGGGTTCAAGTATGGACATAGCTTTGTGTCCCACCGCAGTGTTCTGGCTACCGAATGCATTTCCCGTAAGTGCCGCATAACCCAGCATCGTGTTTTCTGTTCCCTGGCTGTTATTAGTGGAAGTGCGGGAATTGGAATAACCAGCATACGCACCTACTGCTGTATTAAAATCACGTTTATTATAAAAAAGTGTTGCATAACCTACCGCTGCTGTTCCATAAGTGGTATCACTATAGTGATTCGCATATGCGCCAATGGCAGTATTGAATACGCCGGCAGTATCTACTCCCATCGCACTTATGCCGATCGCTACATTATCATCTCCTTTACGGTGATTAAACAATGAATAAGCGCCCAAACCAGTGTTTCCAAGACCAGATGAATCTGAATAGCCGGCAATGTATCCGAAATAACTATTGTAGTATCCTGATTTTGAAAGCCGGTGAGCACTTCTGCCAAATGCAGTGTTGGCAAAACCGGTTGTATTTTCACGCATCGCTCCTGTACCCATTGCCGTGTTCTCGTAACCGGTAGTATTTAAATACAATGCTTCGCTACCTACAGCAGTATTCTTATACCCATTTGAATTTGCTGTAGGCTGGTTGTAGAACAGAGCTTTGCTGCCAATAGCGGTGTTATCTGTAAAATAACCTCCGCCCGGGTTGTAAGACTGTGTAAACATAGCGGAATCTCCAACGGCTGTATTTCTCAGCGCCATCGTATTGTTTTGCATAACACTGTTACCAATGGCCACGTTTCCATATCCATTCAGGTTTTTGAAAAGTGCTTTTGTACCGAATCCTACATTACTGGTACCAACGTTATTGATCCCGGAACTATCTCCGATAAAATAAGTATTATTCACGCTATTCCATCTTCCAAGCCATTTGTTGTTTTGCCTGAAACTTAACGGCGCAACATCCGTTGTTCCAAAAAAATGACTGGTAATTGTCGTTCCTGCATTACCGGTAGTTAACCATCCTGCAGCGGTGGTTGCAGTGGAAAGCAATTGCCATATTGTTCCATCATAATAATAGAATCCCATGCTATCCGGTGCATTTTGATAAACCATCAGCCCGGTAGCTGGTGTTACTATTGCATTTCTTTCTGTTTTACTCATCCTTGGAATCAATATTCCCTTGTCGGTGCTGCTCACATCAAGGATAGAACTGGTTGCTGCAGGCGCTCCTGTGGTGTTTACTCCTAACGACTGTGCAGAACCGTTATAATAAATAATATTAGCAATTACCAGGGTTAGTGTTAAACGTAAAAGTTTAATCATTGTAAAAAGTATTTTTGGTGATGACAGCAGCTTTGCCCGGATTGGATGAAAGGAAGGAATAAGGATTAGCAGGTTCTTAAAATACAATGGATAGATAGTGTTAACGCTATTTCTTGTCATTTCAAACAGTTTATGATGGTTATGGTAAGTGTTCAATAAGTATTGCCGGGGCAAATATTTATTGAGACCGAAAAATAGAAAGTAATTGAGTGGTTGGTATATTTTAACCAACGTTCGGCAGTTGATGTTTAATAAGCGGTAAAGAGAAGGAAGATGATTTTACTGACTACTCAGTTTTGCGTAGTGTCTTCGCATTACCTGGCATGACTAAATAAACTTTAATAAATCAAGTTTACTAAAAGAATGGTGATTAAACTAAGTGCGATGTTGTTGCATCGGGGTTTTATGCCGCAAACGATCATCACTACATGAATTCGTTTATTCAGGAAAGTGATAAAAACACCCTTTTTTAAGAGATAAAAACCCTTTTTTCCTTTGTCCGCATTTTCCAAATTTCGAAAATCATACTTTAGAACAATGGAAGTTATCTGTTTAGAAGATGCAGCATTCTTTTCGTTTGATTGAAGAAGTCGTCAATCTATTGAAAGAAAAACAAGCGAATTCTTTTAACTGGTCTTACCCCTCTGCCAGGCGCAGCCAGCTGTGCTCACTCCACATAGAAACAATTTTTTTGCAAACAATATAACTCACTTTTAAAACTTTATTTATGCCACGTACAGCAACCGAACTTATAATCAAGCTTGATCGGATCGCATGCTATGATGAGAACGATGGATCAGGAACAGCTGAGCCTTACCTATGGCCGGTGTTCTTTAAAATCGACGGCTCCTCTTATGCGGTTACAACCTCCGGTTTTATCGGATCGCCGACAATTATACCAACTTTCGGCACTCACGGAAACCTCGGCACAAGGGATGTCGATGCTGGTAATAATGTTACAATTCCTGCCGCCCTCGGAGAATTCCGAACGTTGTTGCAACCTATTCCGGTACTGGATAGCTTCAGGACTGGCATTCTCGGATCGGACACTATCCCGGGACTTGCAGGCGTCGTTTATATTCTCATGGAGGAAGATGGCTGGTCCAATTCTCTGGCAACCGAGGGTTATAGTGCCATGATCGAGGCCATCCAGCTGGCGATCACGCAAGTAACCGACGGGTTCAGGAATGCCCTGTCTCAGCCTACCAAAGATCAGATCGAAAGAGCGATGGCAAACGTAAAAGGCACGGCGGCAAGAATGATCCGCGACCATATTATTTCATTTATGGGTGTCGATAGCATCTGGTATGCGACTTTCGGCGACAATGACGACCAGATCGGTGCGAATGTAAACCTGGTCGACAACGATGCGATTGAAAGAGACCTGGCAATAAATTTCAACCATCGATGGGATGAACAGGGAAGCTGGGAAATCTTCGGATCATTTAGTTGCGTAAGACGGCGCGTGACATACTTTAGCTCAACTCAACATTTATTTACCCGTATACTGGAATCTGGTCTAGATCGTCTTTCACTTTGCCATGAAGACGCTACCAATTATCGCTGGACAAAAAAATTCTACGCAAAGCAAATGACGTTTACGGCTGATGCACATAATTATAATTCTCCAGGATTTTTTTGGGAAGTGACGCAGAGCAACGGCGCGAAATTGGAATTACATGGCAGTGCAAACCAGATGGTTTCGATCAAGGCCGATGTGCACGTCAATAATTCCGGTGAATGGATAACAGTTCCTGATCAGGTATTTTCCATTCGCATATCCGTTAACGGTAGTACCTGTTCCATCGAAAACAGCGATCCTGCAAATGCTTATAATTTCACCTTGCCGGTGAAGCTTATCGTCAAAGAGACCGCATCGTCCATGCTGTTCTCGACCGCGAATTTGACAGTTGATCTTGTTTGCGAAGATAGAAGTTACGAAGAAGCATACTATGAACAGATTGGTCGTTGCATTCAAAAATGGACAGAGCAATACAAGCCCGAGTTCGAAATCATACCGAAAGGAGATCCCGACTGGCGCATCCTGAAAGACGTGCCGACCTGGTATTACAAAAAGGACTGGAAGACAACTCTTGAAAACTTCAATTTATTAAAAACCGGACTGCAGCTTTCAAAAGCACTGCAAAAAACAAATATCAAAAAATCAAACCAGGTTCTGGCGGAAGTGGCGAAGCTCACCAATGTCCCTTTGCATCTGCTGAAGCCTGCCAAAACAAAAGGCGTCAAGACGCAAAAGGAAGAAATAATAGCGGAATAGTTTTGCCAAATTCATATCAGGGGAGGATGAATTCATTCTCCCCTGATTCTTTCTTGTTATCTTTCTTTATCGTGTAATGAATTCCTTTCTGCGTAACCTACAATCTGCTTACGTATTTGCACCCATTTCCTTTACGATTGGGCAAAACGGATATGTTGGTCTCGGTGGCGATTTCTTTAAGTACAACAAAGCTTTCGCTGCTGTGATAGGTTTCTTGCATCTTATTTGATCATTGAATGTTCAAGCACAACAAAATATTCAATACCCAATATTCAACGCTCAATACTCAACACTCAATACTCAACGAAAAAGCCTCAACGTTATGTTGAGGCTTTTTGTTCGTGGTGTGGGCCGGGATTGAACCGGCGACACAAGGATTTTCAGTCCTTTGCTCTACCAACTGAGCTACCGCACCATCATATCTTTCGATACAATCCCTTTCGGGGCAGCAAAAATAAGGGGATTTGGCGAAATAGGAAAGTTTTTTGAAAACTAAAGGCTCTGCTTATTGGTTGAATCGCAGCACAGAACCCTCATTACCACAGGCCATCCATGTTGCTCATCTAAAAAAAACATATTCATAATAATACCATTTCCAAGTTTAACCACCTGTTCCCACGCATAACCGCCATCGGTGGTTCTATACAAATAGGGTCCGCCATGGCAATACCCCGTTAACGGGGATACAAAGAAAACGCCGGTGGCTTCAAAGCCCGAAGGAAATGTATACGTAGTTTCCCAATTGGTGCCACCATCCGTGGTTTTTTGTATATAACTGGTATAAGTAATAAAAGAGGTTTGACCATCCAGGATATAAAAACGCGAATTGCTGCCAATACTTTTAAAATAGTTCCAATGCAAACCAGCATCATTTGTTTTAAATAAACTGTCATTTCGTTTAATCCATCCGGTGTCTTCGTCAATGAAAGAAATCTCCGGGTTATCGGTTGCGCTATTACCGAAATTATATACACTATCAAAACTGGCTCCTCCATTCACTGACTTCCATAAATACCGGTAACTGCTCGCATAACAGGTATTATCACTTGCATAATCGCAACCGGTAAATGAAGTAGACGTAAGACCCACTATTGTAGAATTTACCAGGCTGCCGGCGTTAAGGGAATAGTAAATACTATTTGTACCGTTTAAAAAACTTGCATTCATTCCTCTTGCAGCTAGTGTATTCCACGAATAATCGTAGGTAGCAGAAGCGTATATAGGATTCCATGCCACACCTCCATCGGTTGATTTGTAGATTTTAAACGTGCTGATCGCATACCCATTGGACGGAGTCGTGAAAAAAACCTTGCTAAGCGTATCAGGTGTTGTACCTGTGCTAATTGCCCAGCCTGCAGAGAGAGTGTCAGGTAATCTGGGAGTATTGTTGTTACCATTATTCTTTGAACAGGAAAAAACTGTTATGCATAAAGCAAAAACAAGCGAACGAAAATATATGGTCTTCATATGGTAAATATACAATTAAGTGTATTTAATCAATCTATGTAAAACAACACAACAAAAGAGGATTCGTGTAATTCGTGCTTAAAATTCGTGTCTCCTTAATTCCCAAACTCACACAAAAACTTAATCCGCATCAACTTCAACTGCTCCCAGTTAAAATTGCTATCCGCCAGTTCTTCCTGCGCTACCTGCAATGAAGATGTTTCGCAGCTTTTAAAATAATCAATGATCTCTTCCTGCTCATATTCATCTACCATATCATTGATCGCATAATTTAAATTCAACTTGGTACCACTTGCAACAATCGTTTCCATTTCTTCCAGCAATTCATGAATCTTGAGATCCTTGTTTTTTGCAATGGTTTCCAATGGTATCTTCTTATCTACATTCTGTATGATAAATATTTTATTGTTGTTCCTGTTCACCACACTCTTCATCACAAAATCATCCGGTCTTATCACATCATTCTCTTCAGCATACTGCGTGATCACATCCAAAAAAGGTTTTCCGTATCTTATTGCTTTGCCCTTGCTTACTCCGCTGATCTTTTCCAGCTCAGTCATATTGGTAGGAAACATAGTGGCCATATCTTCCAGTGAACTCTCCAGGAAGATCACAAATGGCGGCAGGTTTTTTTCTTTCGAAACTTTCTTGCGCAGGTCTTTTAATAACTCCAGTAATTTTTCATCAGCAGTAGTTCCATTACCGTCCGGTGAATCATTTTCTTCATCATCGGCATTTGCTTCTTCAAATAAATTATTCAGTACGATCTTGAAGGAAGTTGGCTTTTTTAAAAAGGCCGTTCCTTTTTTCGTGAATTTCAATACCCCATATTCTACAATATCTTTTTCAAGCAGGTCGTGTAATAACATTTGCCTGATAAGACTGTTCCAGTAATGTGGTTCTTTGTCATTGCCACTCGCAAAAACATCCAGTGCATCGTGCCTGTACATCTGTACCTGTGGGGTGGCCCTTCCCGTTAGTATGAGGAGAAGATAATCGATGGTGAAATGTTCGCCTAATGCTTTTACTGCATTTAAGACAGTTACCGCACTATCTTTTGCTTCAATTTTTTCTTTGGGGCTTAAACAATTGTCGCAATGGCCGCAGCTCTTGCTGTCGTTATAAGGTTCACCAAAATAATACAATAATGTTTTGCGCCTGCAGATACTACTCTCTGCATAAGAAACCGTTTCATTGATGAGCTGTGCTCCCACTTCTCTTTCACTTAATGGTTTATCACGCATCAGGTGTTCCAGCTTTGCTACATCTTTGTGAGAATAATACAAAATACACCTTCCTTCCATGCCATCCCTTCCTGCTCTTCCTGTTTCCTGGTAATAATTCTCTATCGACTTTGGAATATTATAATGGATCACAAAACGTACATCAGGTTTATCAATACCCATCCCAAAAGCAATGGTTGCAACGATCACGTGTGCATCTTCATTTAAAAACTGGTCCTGCCTGTCAGCACGCAGTTTACCATCGAGGCCTGCGTGATAAGCAACTGCTTTTATTCCATTTGCGACAAGCATGTTTGCAAGCTCCTCGGTTGTCTTCCTGTTAAGTGTATAAATGATACCACTTTTATTCTTATGCTGCTGAATAAACCGTACAATACTTTTATTGGTTTGTTCCAGGTTTATTTTTGGTTGTACTTCATAATACAGGTTGGGCCTGTTGAAAGAAGATATGAATACGGCAGGTTTGCGAAGTCCGAGGTTTTTTAAAATATCACTCTGCACTTTTGGGGTAGCCGTTGCTGTAAGTCCAATAACCGGAACGTCCGGATTGATCTGGTCCATCACTTCTTTAAGGCGGCGGTATTCCGGTCTGAAATCATGTCCCCACTCAGAAATACAATGCGCTTCATCCACGGCAAAAAAAGAAATGGGAAGGGAATTGAAAAAATCAATATTGTCTTCTCTGGTAAGTGTTTCCGGTGCTACATAGAGCATTTTTGTTTTTCCACTTGACAGGTCATCCTTCACTGCTTTTTGCTGACCTTTATTTAAACTACTGTTTAAGAAATGTGCCACATCATCTTTGCTGCTATAACTGCGTACCAGGTCTACCTGGTTTTTCATGAGTGCTATTAATGGAGAAACGATGATTGCTACACCCGGTTTCATCATTGCCGGAAGCTGGTAACACAGGCTTTTCCCGCCGCCGGTTGGCATGATCACAAAACAATCCTGCCCGTTTAAAACTGTTTTAATGATCTCTTCCTGTGGTCCTTTAAATTCATTGAAGCCAAAATGCTGTTGCAGGTCTGTTGAAAGATCTACTGAAATATCGCCTGTTGTATTTTTTGCTGCAGCGGTTTTACCAGCAGTTTTTTTGGTAGTACCGGAAGCTGCTTTCTTTGTTGCCATAATTATTTTTTTCACTCCGTGGAGTTATTCTTTCTATCACTGGTTCAGGAGTGTTTTTTTTATAAGGGATGCGAAGTTAAATCAATGAGGTCGCAATTAAAAACGATGCAGGTCGCTATTCCACATATTAACAGAATTTTTGACCTGTAGATTATTGTTTATTAAGATAGCAATTTTTCTGCAATCAGGAAGTTTTTTTTATGGGTGGCCTTTACCTTAATGTCTGATGTATTGATGTCTGATATCCGACATTAATACATCAGACATTAAGATAGCTTTTTGCATTTTCCGGTAATTAAACTAGGTTTGCGGCTCCGAAATGAACAGCGATATCATCATACCGGTTGCACTGCGTACTTTGGAGTTGGAAGCTTCATCAATAAATGATCTTAAAGCATTTATCGATGATGATTTTGTTAAAGCTGTTAACCAGATTGCATATAGTAAAGGAAGGCTGGTAGTAAGCGGCATTGGAAAAAGTGCCATCATTGCACAAAAAATTGTTGCCACATTGAATAGTACAGGCACAGCATCTATGTTCATGCATGCAGCAGATGCCATTCACGGTGATCTTGGAATGATTCAAAAAGATGATATCATTCTGTTGATAAGCAAGAGTGGCGATAGCCCGGAGATAAAAGTGTTGGTTCCTCTTTTGAAAAATTTCGGTAATACACTTATCGGCATGGCAGGTAACACACAATCGTTTCTTGCAAAAAATTGTAACATTTTACTGAATACCACCGTTTTGCAGGAAGCCTGTCCGAATAATCTTGCTCCTACCACCAGTACAACAGCGCAAATGGTGATGGGCGATGCATTGGCAGTTTGCCTCATGGAATTAAAGGGATTTAAGAGCGAGGATTTTGCCAAATTCCATCCCGGTGGAACTTTGGGAAAAAAATTATATTTACGTGTATCCGACCTGGTTGTTCACAACCAAAAACCTTCAGTAAAACAAACTGCAGCTGTTAAGGATGTGATCGTGGAAATTACAAAAAACAGGCTGGGTGCAGCTGCCGTTGTAACAGATAACAATACGATCATCGGTGTTATTACCGATGGTGATCTAAGAAGGATGCTTGAAAAAAATGATGCTGTGAATGTGCTGCAGGCAAAAGACATTATGAGTAAGGATCCCAAATCTATTTCATCGGATGCATTGGCTGCCGAGGCACTTGAAATAATGAGAAATAAAAATATCAGCCAGTTGCTTGTTACAGAAAATGACAGGTATGCCGGCATTATACATTTGCACGACCTGATAAGAGAAGGAATTATATAAAACCAGGAAGCTTTTATGAACAAAAATCATTATGTAGCTATTATGGCCGGGGGAATCGGAAGCAGGTTCTGGCCAATGAGCAGAACAGATTACCCTAAACAGTTTCTTGATATTTTAAATACAGGCAAAACGCTTATACAATCCACCTACGACCGGTTCGCAAAATTTATTCCTGCCGATAATATTTATGTTGTAACCTCGGACAGTTATAAGGATATTGTTACAAAGCAATTGCCTCATTTAAATACAGCCAATATTTTGTGCGAGCCATCACGCAAGAACACGGCTCCCTGTGTTGCATACATCTCTTACAAATTATTAAAGTTAAACCCGCACGCCAACCTCATTTGTGCACCGGCAGACCATTTGATCACGGATGAGGTTTCTTTTATTAATATCTGCAAGAATGCGCTTCACTTCACTTCTCATATTAAAGCATTACTCACACTTGGAATAAAACCAACCAATCCAAATACCGGTTACGGATACATCCAGTACGAGCCGTATGCTGTGAGTGATAATGTTTACAAAGTAAAAACCTTTACAGAAAAACCTGACCTGGAACTTGCAAAGACCTTTGTTGCCAGTGGCGATTTTTTATGGAATGCCGGGATCTTTGTATGGGAAGTAAAAAATATTGTAAAAGCTTTTGAAAAATTATTGCCCGAGATACATGATGTGTTTGACGCAGAAAAAGCAGCGCTCAATACAGAAAATGAATCACAGGCAATTGAAAGGATCTATCCTCAATGCGTTAATATTTCCATCGATTATGGTATTATGGAAAAAGCAGACAATGTATACGTGATCCCCTCTTCTTTTGGATGGAGCGATCTTGGTACATGGGCCAGTGCTTATGAAACTATTGAAAAAGACTATCTCGAAAATGCGGTTGCCGGCAACAATGTAATGATCATCGACGCTACAAAAAATATGGTGCATGCAGATAATAAAAAACTGATCGTGCTGCAGGGACTTGAAAATTTTGTAGTGGTGGATACAAAAGATGTATTACTTATATGTAAAAAAGACAAGGAACAGGAGATAAAGCAATATGTAGCTGAGATCAAAAGGAATAAAGGCGATAAATTTCTGTAATACAGTTAAGAGTTGAGAGTTGGGAGTTGAGAGTTACTAACTCCTGGCTCATAGCTCTCAACTCCCGGCTTTTAACTCTTACCTCTTAACTCCGGACTCTTAACTTTCAAAAAACTTTCTCCTCCACACAATAAATATTTTCCTCATTCGTTAGTTTTCTTTACCCCTGTATTTGTTAGATAATACGGGTGTTGTAATTAACCATACACTATGAGGACCAAAGTTTTATTGATTTCATTGTCTGTGTTGCTGCTAATACCCAATTTTATTAAAATGGATATTAATGGCGAGGCTGTGTACAATAAAACAGAAAGATTTAATCCCCGCCTGGCGCATATTCAGTCGATCGACGACCTGGAAAAATATGTTGATGATTATGCCGCTTCACAATTTGTAAGTATTTACTCTGAAAAATACAGCGCACTACTTGCCTATGTGATTTCATGTCGCTTTTATCATGGCTTTTCTCATTTTAAAATGAGTGAGAACTGGATCGCTGCAGTTGGTGAAAAGTGTTTTGGTTATGGCCTTGCCTCAAAAGTAGATGCTGATGATATACTTCAATATTCATATGCAGCCTGTTCACAACAGGCAATTGTTATGATGGCCATACTAAGAAGAAAAAATATCAGTTACCGTAAAGTTGGTTTCCCACATCACTATGCCATTGAAGCAAAAATTGCTGATCACTGGTATTATTTTGATCCGGACATGGAGCCTTCCATTTCATTAAGCGAACGTGCACACGAAAACTGGAATGGTAATAATGATAACCTGAAAAAATATTACACCAAACATGGTAATGTGAATTGGACATTCGGTAATGGTGTAAAAGCAGCATTCGGAAAAATAAATGAAGTGCCCGGAAAAAATATCAGCATGCTCCAGGGTTGTACAAAATTCATGAGCAAAATTGCATGGTGTATTCCTTTGATATTTGCGTTTGCTAGAAAGCGTCGCAGGATAACAACGATGTATGCTGTGAAGCCACTCAATTTAGTTTCCAGAAGCGAAAACCTTGCTCCTGTTTTCCCGCTTAAGTATTATTTTTGACCGGGTATTAAACAGCCCACTTCTCTTTTGACAACAACGATTCACAGCAAGCTGCCTGCAGTGGGCACAACGATATTCACCGTGATGAGTGCGCTTGCAACCAAACACGGCGCCATCAATCTTGGCCAGGGGTTTCCTGATTTTCCAATGAATGAAGAGCTGGTAGAACTTGTATATAAGGCAATGATGGATGGCAATAACCAATATGTACACATGAATGGTTTGCCTGCATTACGTGAAGCATTAGCCGAAAAAGCTAACAGCCTTTATAGTTCCGCTATTCACCCGGATGAAAATATCACCGTTACACCCGGCGGCACTTATGCAATTTATACGGCTCTTACCACTATCCTTCAACCAGGCGATGAAGTAATTATTTTTGAGCCTGCATACGATAGTTATATTCCCAACATTGAAATTAACGGGGGAGTTGTTGTCAGTATTCCCCTTATTTTTCCTGAATACAAAATTGACTGGGATGCAGTAAAAGAAAAGATCACAAAAAAGACAAAAGCGATTGTTATTAACTCCCCGCATAATCCCACCGGTAGTGTTTTGACTGAAACTGATATGGTGGCATTGCGCAGCATTGTAAAAGACAGCGGCATATTTATTATAAGCGATGAGGTGTACGAACACCTGATCTTTGATAAAAAACAGCACCTTTCCATCCTGCGTTATCCCGATCTCCTGGAAAGAAGTTTTGTTTGTTTTTCATTTGGAAAAGTATACCACTGCACAGGGTGGAAACTTGGTTACTGCATCGCTCCCGCTGCATTAATGAAAGAATTCAGGAAAGTTCACCAGTTTAATTGCTTTACCTGCAACAGCCCGGTTCAATATGCACTGGCTGTTTTTCTTAAACAGAAAGAACATTACGTGCAGCTTGGAAATTTTCTTCAGCAAAAAAGGGATTATTTTAAAAATATTATGCAGCAAACAAAGTTTACTCCTTTGCCATCTTACGGAAGTTATTTTCAATTGTACAGCTATGAAAATATCAGCAGTGAAAATGAAAATGATTTTGCAGTAAGGCTTACAAAAGATGCGGGTGTTGCAACGATCCCCGTTTCGGCATTCTATAAAAACCCGGTAGATAATAAAGTGCTACGGTTTTGTTTTGCGAAGAAGGAAAGTACACTGGATATGGCGGTAGAACGCTTGGTTAAATGGACAATTGACAATTAAATGTCTTTGTGAATCTTTGTGGCTTGGCGCCTTTGTGGCGATATTATTTGCCACCAAGACACAAAGGCTCAAAGTAGCACAAAGATTATACTCACCGGTTTTGCAAATAAAATTGCAGAACTAAACCCTTCACTATTGACCATTTATTCCCGATTCCCGATTCCCGATTCCCGATAATATTCTTCCGCTTTTTCAAGATCCTCCGGCACATCAATCTTCACTGTAGCTTCTTCCGTGATCACCATTTTTATTGAGACCCCGTTTTCCAGGTAACGCAGTTGTTCCAGTTTTTCTGCTTTCTCCGTATAGGTTGCCTCCCATAAAGTAAAATTCAGCAAAGCTTCTTTCCTGAATGCATACACACCGATATGTTCATAATACACAGGCGCAACAGATTCATCTCTTAAGAAAGGGATCACGCTCCTGCTGAAGTACAGGGAATTCATATTCTTATCCACCACTACTTTTACATAATTCGGATTATTGACCAGGCTCTTATCGGTGAACTTTTTCATAACAGACGCCACCTGCACCTGCTTATCATCAAAAGCGGTTAATAGTTTCCGTAAGGTTTCCTTTTGAACAAAGGGTTCATCTCCCTGTACATTCAAAATAATATCCACATCCATATCCGCAACAGCTTCAGCAATCCGGTCGCTGCCGCTTTCATGCTGCTTTTTGCTCATCATTGCATTCCCACCATTGTTCCTGATCTCATTTAAAATTATTTCACTGTCAGTTACCACAATCACCTCATCAAATAATCCTGTGTCAAGGGTATTATCATAAGTTTGACGGATCACTGTTTTATTCCCCAGGGGTTGCATCAGTTTATAGGGGAATCTCGTTGCTGCATATCTGGCTGGTATCATTGCAATTTTTCTCATCAAAAAAATTTAGTGTTTGGAGAGGCTTAGTTGTATTCGGCTTTATTTTCAGGGAGGGTATTGCTTTCGTAGCCACACTGCTGGCACTGGTAAACATTTTTAACTGATACAGGATAAAGTAAAAAAAGGTAGTTAAGAATGCTGTGTATAAAATTCCCGACACTCTGTTTTGGGATAAGCAGGATATTGTTTGCTCCACATTTTGGACATAGTGCAGCTCTTAAATACTCTTCTTCAAATTGCTTTAAAATCCCCTCCACCATTTCCATATCCTTTTTTTGTACGGTAAGCTTGATACCACCGATCGCATTGGTAAGCAAAGGATCAATGGTAATGGTATGCTCGTCAAATAAATAACATTCAATTCCTGCCTCCCTCAGCCTGCCCAGTATAATATTTGCCGAAAAGTAATTGTCAAACGTTTTTACAGTTACCATTTCCATAAATTAAAGATATTGAATCTTCCGCCTTCTGCTGGATTGTTCGGCAAGTCTCACTAATAAACTTTTGTGGTCATGCAGCCATAATTATCATCCTGGTATCTATGAGATGGCGGGTTGATGTGCTCCGCCTGTTAGTCTTGTATCTAGCCAGTTCCTTTTATACAATTGCCGCTGAAAAATGAATATTTCTTGTCCGGTAAATTGTATTTTTGTTTATCTTGGCCCACCCTTCGAAAGCTCCAGAAATTATTTCATTTTCCAAACAGCGTCTGAACAAAGTAAATATCAGCCGTAAACCAAAAAAATCAAGTTATGAAGAAAATTTACCTGCTTCTTTTATTAGTAATTTTTAGTGCAGGAGCATTTGCCCAGGCTGTTCTAATAGCGGCCAACCCAAGCACGAGCGGTCTCATTGTTGTTGGCCAGTCAAATTACCATGCGAGTGAGTCCATCTACCTCAATTCAGAAATTGGCAATAATAATTTTACAACTGCAGGATCGGCCATACAGCAGATCTTTTTTCTGCTAGCCCAGACGGGACTTAGTACCAGCATAAGCAATTACAGTATTTACATGAAAAATGTTCCGGCTGCAACAACCACATTTGCCGGTAATGGCACGTATAGCCTTCTCGGTTATACGCTTGTATTTAATGGCACCTATACCGCTACCCCGGTCGGGTTCTCACCTATTGTACTCACCACCCCGTTTATTCATACTGCAGGTATGAATATCCAGGTACTTATTATAAGGTCGGATAACGTGTTGCATACGGGTTATGTTTACCAGGCAGCAGTGGCCAATGAAACTGATGCAACAGGCACATTAAACACTTCAAGGAGGTATAACAGTACCATAGTTCCCGCAGCAGGATCAACAATGCTGGCAGCTACTAACTTCAGACCCGCAATTGTTTTCAATCATACATTCGCTATTGATGCTGTAGCAAACGATATTATCCTTCCAAGAATTTCCTGTCACAATACACCACAGAGTATAGATGTGGAAGTTTTTAACGGAGGAACACTTCCTATTGCAGCCGGAGCTGTAAATGTCACCTTTAAGGTAAGGGGCGCTAATACTTACACGGCTTCATTGAACAATACTGCTATTATTCCTTCATTTGGCTCAGAGTTTATAACGTTTACCGGTATAAACCTGAATAACCAGGGATTTAATTTTGATACTGCCTATGTTAGTCTTGCAAGTGACGGAACAACATGGAATGACACGATCACCACGGCCGCTGCAAATGCTGCGGTAATATCAACTTTCCCGGTAACGGAAAATGTGGAAGAGTTTTATCCTATTGTCCCAACATCTGATCTTGATGTTTTCAGGTATACTGAAGTACTGCAGTTTGATGAATTGTGGGGATTATGGCATGGAGATTATTTCAATGATGACCAGACCGCTCATTTAGTACCACTCGGCTGGCCGGTAGATAGTGCATTTTATTTGTACGACAGTTATAGCGGCACCAGCTCAGATGGTTTTGAAAGCAGGTTATTCAGTGAATGCGTTGACCTGACTTCGGCTACAGCTGCTTTGTTGAGTTTCCAGATGAGTCATGATAACGTGTTTGTAACCACATTGGATAGTATCTATGTTTCTATTTCTGCAGACAGGGGTGTAACCTGGACGAGGGTGCAGGGATTCCAAAGGCCCGATGCAACGGCGCTTACACCTACGTGGAGATTGCATTCCATTAACCTTGCCGCTTATCTTGGTCAAACCATACAGATCGGTTTTGAAGGCGTAAGTAAATATGGAAATGCAATTGCGTTGGATAATATTACCATAACCGCAACATTGCCGGTAACAGTTTTAAGTTTTAATGCACAACGCAATGGCAGGGTGAATGACCTTAACTGGAGAACAGCACAGGAATTAAACAGCAGCAGGTTTGTTATTGAGCGCAGCACAGATGGCGGACTTCATTATACAGATATCGGCCAGGTTGCTGCTGCAGGAAACAGCAATACAGAACGTAATTACAGTTTCACAGACAGGAACCCGGTTAAAGGAATCAACTACTACCGCTTACGAATAGTTGATCTTGACAACAAAGTAAAATACAGTGAAGTAAGGAATGTAAAGAACCTGGGAACTTCGGACATGGTTTTTGCAAACCCGGTACAGCAGCGCATGGATATAAAACTTGATGTTGAAAAAGCTGATAAAGCAGCTGTCTCTATTATGGATATGAACGGAAAGGTTATTTACAGCAATGCTGTAAGTGTTTCTGAAGGAAGTAATAATCTTTCTTTGGAAACAGGAAAATTTGCACCGGGATTGTATATCATCCAGGTTCAATTGAGTGATAACAGGATCACCAGGAAATTCAGCAAACTATAAATAAAGTTTTAATAAAAAAATGCCCCGGCAATAGTCGGGGCTTTTTTATTTTCTGAGCTTAAGACTTTCTTTTATAAGTTCCGTTTCAGGCAAAGCCCGCAATGGCGCAACGGCGCTAAGAATTTGTACTCGTTGCGCCTCTGTTCCTTTGCGCACTTTGCGATAAACCATTACGATAATGCAAAATCAACCGCCGCAATTGAATGAATAAGCCCTGAATCAAATACAGGTATCCTGCAATCTTCCTGTTTAAGTAAAATGGGGATTTCGGTGCAGCCAAAAATAACACCCGCCGCACCCTGTTCAGTAAGTTCATCAACTATATCAATGAATTGTTGTTTTACTGCAGGAAGAAAAATTCCTTTACTGAATTCATTATAAATACTGCTGTTGATAAGTTCTATCGCTGTTGCATTGGGTATGATTGTATCGATACCCTGCAATGCAAGTTTGTCTTTATAAAAAGACATCTGCATGGTATATTTTGTACCCAGCAATGCAATTTTTTTTATTCCTTGTTTGTTGACCTCTGTTGCTACAGCCTCTGCAATATGTATCAAAGGAATATTAATACACGGAATTACTTTATGTGCAACATTGTGCATGGTATTGGCTGCAAGCATCAGGCAATCTGCACCTGCTGCTTCCAGTGATCTGGCTGCTTTGGACATAATTCCGGCGATGGCATCCCAATCCTCTTTTTCAGTGAGTGATTTTATTTCTGCAAAATCAACTGAATTCAAAATGATCTTTGCTGAATGTACTCCACCCAGTCGTTTATTGACCAATTCATTCAACATGCGATAGTAGTCAAGTGTAGAATACCAGGTTATTCCTCCAACGATGCCGATTGTTTTCATTTGATAAATGTATAGAAAATTTTGGGGACGTTGTTTCACGCAAGGTTCGCAAAGGAGCAAGGGCGCTAAGGATTTGTACACACTTTGCGTCTCTGCTCCTTTGCGAACCTTGCGTGAACCCATTCGTAAACAAAAAGTCCCGCATTACTGCAGGACTTTTTTTATGTATGAAGATGGATTAGTTATTCAACATCAGTGGCATTACCAACATCAGCAGTTCTTCACTGTCCGCCTGTTCAGAGGGCTTAATAATCCCCGCTTTGGTTGCAGTGCTTAACTCCATGTTTACTTCCGTAGTATCAGCACCATTCAGCATTTCTATTAAAAATTTTGCATTAAAAGCAATTTGCAGGTCTTCTCCATCGTATTGGCAGGCCATGCGTTCGTTCCCTTCAAAACTAAAATCCACATCCTGTGCTGCCAATTGCAACTGGTTACCACTGATCGTTAATGCAACCTGGTTGGTACTCTTGTTACTAAAAACACTTACGCGGCGAAGCGCACTTTGAAAATCATTTTTCGTGACAATCATTTTGTAAGGATTGTCTACAGGTATTACCACTTTATAGTCAGGGAAGCGTGCATCGATCAAACGACACACCAGTTCTGTTCCTCCATGTTTTACAAAAAGATGATTGCTATTATAAGAGAGCGTAAGTACATCATCATTATCAGGCAAGGCACTTTTTAAAAGATTCAACGGTTTTTTGGGAACAATGAATGAATCCTTTTTAGGACATTTTACATCCGTTCGTGTATAACGTACAAGCCTATGTGCATCCGTAGCAACGAATGTGAGTCCTTTTTTATCCAGTTCAAAATAAACACCCGTCATTGCCGGGCGAAGATCATCGCTGCTAACAGCAAAGAGCGATTTATTGATCGCCGTAAACAATGCAGAGGACGTCATTGTAAAAGAGTTTGCATCATCTGCAGCCGGTTCCCGCGGGAAATTATCAGGGTTTTCCCCCATCACTTTATACTTACCATTATCGGTAGTGATCTCCACGCCAAAATTTTTGTCGATGTTGAAAGTAAGTGGCTGTTCAGATATATTCTTTAATGAATCCATCAGGATCTTTGCAGGAATGCACACCTTACCACTATCCTTTGCTTCAATATCCATGTGAATCTTCATCACCGTTTCCAGGTCAGTAGCCACCACTGTAAGCTTGTTCTTTTCAATCTCAAACAAAAAATCTTCCAGTATAGGTAAAACCGTGTTGGCATTTATTACTCCACTAATTTGTTGCAGTTGTTTCAGCAGCGCCGAAGAAGAAACGATAAACTTCATAATATTAATTTAATAAGTGCCCAAAGATAAAAGATTGGAGGGAATGAAACCAAGATAAATTTGAACAGGTTGTCAAGATACACGATGCCGGATATTGGATACTGGATGCCGGATACTGGTGGTAGCTTACAAATGTTTCAGTAATTTCAGGTTTGGGGTTAAATTAATCAAATGTGGCAGAAAAATATAGGAACAGAGCGGGCTTTGCAGAAGATCAAACACTATTGCGCCTACCAGGAACGGAATCATTCCGAAACAAAGGAAAAATTATACAGTTTTGGCCTTTATAAGAACGAGGTTGAAAAAATCCTTTCACAATTAATTGAAGAAAATTATCTCAACGAGGAGCGGTATGCCATTGCATTCGCCGGTGGAAAATTCCGGGTAAATGATTGGGGACGCATAAAGATAAAATATGAACTTAAGCAAAAACAGGTAAGTGATTATTGTATAAAGGTTGCACTGAGAGCGATTGATGAAAAAGATTATAAAAAAACACTGCAACAGCTATTTGATAATAAAATGAAATTGCTACGCTCAGAAAAAAATCCCTTTACTAAAAAACAAAAGGTTGCCAGTTACCTGGTAAGAAAAGGTTTTGAACCCACATTGGTAAATGATCTTTTCGATGCTGATTAGTACGCCTGCATTTTAAGCCGGGTCACACTATTTCACATTCATCTGCACATTTTGTACAAGCTGCTGCACACTCCTGGCAATGTTCATTCAGGTGCTTGTTACATTCTTCGGCACATGCATCGCAAATGGTAGCACACAGTTTTGCCATTTCTTTTACTTTATCACTTCCAAGGCTCATGAGTTGCGCAGTTGCATAACATATCGCAGCGCACTCCAGGTCAAGCTGAATGCAAGCCGCCATCATTTTTGGATCTTCTTCTTTCATACAGGAAATTGCACAATGATTACACAATGCAGCGCATGTAAGGCAGGCCTCTATACATAGTTTATATTGATGATATCCGGTCATAGGAATGTTTAATAAACCTTTTCAAAATTCAAGCCACTAATGTTAATTTGGAAATGGGTCAATTTGGAAATTTGGAAATGAGGTTTGCAATTTTAGCAAGCCTTACTTCATAGCAAAGCCTCTTCCGGGAAGTTGTATAAATCGGGAAACGAATTAAAACCGCAATGTTTTTCTTTTCGGGGGGCTTATTGGTTTTCATTTCCAAATTTCCAAATTAACTTTGCCGCATGTCAGAAGATTTACACATCATAGCAGGAAGTAAAAAAGAACAATACCAGGCATTGCTACCTCAAATAAAAGCTTTAATTGAAGGTGAACCCGATCTTATTGCAAACATGGCAAATATCACGGCAGCATTAAAAGAGCAATTCGGATGGTTATGGGTTGGATTTTATCTCGTAAAAAAAGAGGAATTGGTATTAGGGCCGTTCCAGGGACCGGTTGCATGTACCAGGATAAAGAAAGGACGTGGCGTATGTGGAAGTAGCTGGGCAAATGCAACAACGCTCATTGTACCCGATGTAGAAAAATTTCCAGGGCATATTGCCTGTAGCAGTTTATCAAGATCAGAAATTGTTATCCCGATAATAAGAAACAATGAAGTGGTTGCTGTGCTGGACGTGGATAGTGAAATGCCGGATCAATTTGACGGGACGGATAAGAGGTATTTAGAAGAAGTAGTTAGCTGGATAGGAGTGAATGGTGAATAGTGAATGGTGAAAGCTCGAAGGTCCTTATTAAAAAGTTACTATTAATAAATTGTTGCTGTAAAAATTAAGACTCCATATTTTCACTATTGACTATTCACCATTCACCGTCATTCCTTTTCCACAAACTTAAACCCTATGCTATGCAAATTCTCAATCTTCACCTTGTCATCCTTTGAAAATATTTTACGCAGTCTCGAAACAAATACATCCAGGCTTCTTCCCATAAAATAATCGTCCTGTCCCCAAAGCGAATTGAGTATCTGTTCCCTTTTCAATACTTTGTTTTTATTATCGAGGAAAAATTTTAACAATGCTGATTCACGTTCGGTAAGTTTGACTTCTTCCGTTGCGTTCTTCAAAATAAAATTCTCTGGATCAAAACTATAATTACTTATTTTATAGATCTTATTTTGTGTAGCATTATTTTTTTGAGAACGGTTGATAAATATCTCAATTTTCAAAACAAGTTCTTCTATACTAAATGGCTTTACCAGGTAATCATCTGCACCGAGGCGCAGGCCTTTTATCCTGTCTTCTTTTAATGTTTTCGCGGATAAAAAGATAATGGGAATGTTTTGATTAAGTTTTCTTATTTCTGTAGCCAGCTCAAAGCCATCCATTCCCGGCAGCATCACATCTAAAATACAAATATCATAGGTCTTGTTTTTAAAGGCAAATAAACATGCCTGTCCGTCAGAATGATGATCTATTTCATAATTATGTTGCGAAAGCGTATCTCCCGTAAGAAACGCCAGCGTTTGATCATCTTCTGCATACAGTATCCTGATCTTTTTTGACATGTTTAAATAGTTAGTTTTACGTTGATTCCCGCTGTACGGTTATTTTGTACAGACAATTTCCATTGATGCAGCCTGCAGATCTTTTGTACATAATAAAGTCCAAGCCCAAAACCATTTGTTTCTGAGCTTTTGTTTCCCGGTACCCTATAAAATTTCTCAAAAACATGTTTGAGGTATTTTTGTGGGATACCAATTCCATTGTCAATGAATTCAATGATCACCTGGTTTCCTTCTGCCTTTGCTTTTATCAGCACTTTTGGTGCTTGCTCACAATATTTAATAGAATTATCAAGGAAATTATAAATGATGTTTGCAAAGTGGAATTCGTCAGCACTTATCTTAATTACCGGCGAAGATGATTCTATTTCAAATTCAGCAGTTTCATGTTTTAGCCTGATGGTATCTATTACATTATTGATCACATCAAGTGCATTAAAGGAAGTTTTATTCAAAATTACCGGCGTAATATCAGATTTGGCAAGACTTAATATATGTTCAACATGGTTATTCAGCTTCTGGCTTTGTTCAATTACGATCTGTGCATATTTTTCCAGCTTTGGATCAGAAACAAGTTGCTGATGCTTGGCTAAATAATTAGAAGCAATCAATATAGAAGTAAGGGGTGTTTTAAATTCATGTGTCATGTTATTGATAAAATCTCTTTGCAGATCTGCATAACGCTTTTGCTGCATGATCACGTAAATAGAATATAAATAAATAACAAGCGCTACGATCATTACAAAGGAAAGAAGGATCCACAATTTTAATGAAGTGAAGATATAAGTCGCTTTATTGGGAAATCTTACTGCAAAATAATAAACAAGGTTGTTCACTTTCGGAAAATAAGCATTTGCTTTCTGCTTGTCGTTTTTGTTCATGTTCACATAACTGCCATACATCATCTTATCTGTCTCACAGTCATAAATAGCATATTCAAAGTCGGTGCTGATCCCCTTTCTCTCAAAAACGTTTATCAGGTATAGCTCCAATAGTTTTGCTTCAAAATCATTGTGAATATTTACAACGTAATAATCTTCAGAAACTTTTTTAACGGGGTTGATGAGGGGTGCCTGGTAACCATAGTAATTGTCAATTTTATTTGCCACTTCAAGTAATGATACCTGTATATTCTGGCTGAATTTTTTTTCTTCCATATCAAAAGCCTGCCTCAGCCAGTATACCTGTATGGCAATAATACCTATGAAGGCGATAATACCCACAAACACTACAATTCTTATTTTGGTAAATTTCACAGCACAATAATATTACAAAAAAAGGAGGATTTTTCCCGTTAACAAATCATTGACAAATGTTTGAACCCGGTTAACACGACCTGGAAAATTTGAACTCTATATTTACGTTGTTGTTATTGCAATTGCACAACCATTTAATTTTTTAACTTCAAAAACAAATTTTTATGAACAAATTGAAATTTTTTACGCTATCAGCTGCTATAGCTTTTACGCTGCTTTCTTTTACTACATTACCAACTGTGTTCAATGATGAATGTAGTACTTTAATGATGAATCCATCATCAGCTCCAAAAGCCATATGGACAAAAGACATTCACGATTTTGGAGAAATTCCACAGGGAAAACCGGTTACGATTGAATTTACATTTACAAATTCCGGCGATGCTCCGCTTATCATTACTGATGTAAAAACATCCTGTGGTTGTACGGCACCTGATTATCCGAAAGAACCGATTGCAGCAGGAAAAAAATCAACCATAAAAGTTACCTACAATGCCGCTGCCGTGGGAGCTTTTAATAAAGTGATTACTGTGTTAACAAATGAGAAGGAGACGACGAAGACGTTGACGATAAAAGGGACGGTGAAATAGTGAATAGTCAATAGTGAATAGTGAATAGTGAATAGTGAAAATATGAAGTCTTTGCATTTCTTCAAATCTTTTAAAGATTCGAGAAATGTGAGAAGTACCAAGCCTTCACTATTCACTATTGACTATTCACTTATTTGTCTTTCTCCCCCCGGCACATTATCCTTCCACCCCCACAAATACCTGCATGCATAAGTTCTGTATGGACTCCATTTTTTAGAAATTTTCAGCATGCGTTCTTTCATTGCTTTTTTATCAGCCGGATCAATTTTATAAAGCTTACAGACTGCCTGTTGTATTCCAAGATCATCTACTGCAAAAATATCTTCTCTTCCCAACGTGAACATTAATATCATTTCAACAGTCCATTGTCCCACCCCTTTTATTTTTGATAAATATTGAATGATCTCTTCGTTGCTCATCTTATGAAGTTTTGCATCGGTAATTTTTTCGTCAATGAAAAACCGGCTTACATTCAGTACATAGTTTGCTTTCGCATTGCTTAAACCGATGCCCCGCAATGTTTCAAAGGGTGTTTCAGCAATTTGTTTTGCAGTAGGTTCTTTTCCTCCATATAGATCTATAAACCTGCGGTGAAAAACATCTGCAACTTTTGTACTCAGCTGTTGACTCATGATGGAATAACACAGGTGGAGATAAACGCGTTCACGTTTTTCCAGTACATAAGGTTTTTGCAGGGAGATTACTTTGTGAAGCTTTTTGTCTTTACACAGATGTATGATGTGTTGCATTAAAAAATTATTCGTTGATTCACTAATAGTTGTACCATTCGTTGAACATTGAGTATTGAATATTGATCGTTGAATATCCAATACTCAATGTTCAATACTCAGTATTCAAGGTTGTTCTTTAGTCATTTAATTACCCGATCGTCCAGCTCATGTTCCCATCCTTCTCATCCTTTAATAAAATTCCCATTTCATTGAGCTGGATACGTATCTTATCAGAAGTAGCATAATCCTTTTTAGCTTTTGCTTCTTTACGGATATCAATTAGCAATTGCATCACCCCCTTAAGCGCTTCATTGTTTGTACCGGCAACAGGTTGCAAACCAAAAATATCTTCGAGGAATATTTTGAATTTTTCCTTCATCAATTTTAATGTAGCAGCACTGATAGCATCGGCAGCAATCAATCCATCTTTTAGTGAGTTAATGACCGGCGCAATTTCAAACATATTCGCCAATACTTTCGGCGAACTGAAATCATCATCCATGAATTCCTCAAATTCATTCAACCAATTCAAAATCTTCGCATCCAACTCCCCATTATTCTCTAAGCTCGCCTCCCCTTTCAGGTGGCCGGGGGCTAACTTCTGCAACACTTCATATGCCTCCCACAACCGTTTTAATGCTTTTTCACTCGCCAGTAATGCTTCACTGCTGAAATCAAGTGTGCTGCGATAATGGCTTTGCAAAATAAAAAAGCGGATCGTCATCGGGTGAAAAGCCTGTGTAAGCAATGGATGATCGCCGCTAAACAACTCCGTTAGTTTAATAACATTATTATAGCTTTTGCCCATCTTTCGCCCATTGATCGTAATCATGTTATTATGCACCCAGTATTTTGCCGGCGACTGGTGATTGCAAATTGTGCTTTGCGCAATTTCACTTTCATGATGAGGGAATTGCAGATCCATACCACCACCATGAATATCAAATTCAGCTCCGAGGTATTTTGTTGCCATTGCCGAGCATTCGATATGCCACCCGGGAAAACCTTCGCCCCACGGACTTTTCCAACGCATAATGTGTTCAGGCGCTGCTTTTTTCCATAATGCGAAATCAGCAAGATCTCTTTTTTCTTCCTGCCCATCCAGTTCTCTTGTAGTTTCCAAAAGATCATCCAGTATCCTTCCGCTCAGCTTTCCATAATCATGTGTGGCAGCATATTTTTTTACATCAAAATAAACAGAGCCATTGGATACATATGCATATCCTTCTTCAAGGATCTTTTCAATCATGTTTATCTGTTCAACAATGTGGCCGGTTGCGGTTGGTTCAATACTTGGCTCAACGCAATTGAATTGTTTAAATGCCCAATGAAACAGGTTGGTATATTTCTGTACAACTTCCATCGGCTCCAGTTTTTCCAGCTGTGCTTTTTTTGAAATTTTATCTTCTGCTTCACGACCCTCTTCTTCAAAATGCCCCGCATCAGTAATGTTTCGTACATAGCGAACCTTATACCCTTTATAAACCAGGTACCGTAGCACAACATCAAAAAAGATATATGGTCTTGAGTGGCCAAGATGACTCTCCCCACTTACTGTTGGTCCGCACACATACATTCCAACATGCCCGGGCGTAATAGGTTTAAATTCTTCTTTCTGTCTCGAATATGAATTATAAATTTTTAAAGGCATATTATTTTTTTTGTCCGGGCTGTTGATCATTACTCAACTTCAAAGGCGTCGCACTCTTGTACAGCGGAACTTTACTGAACAGCCCGATTATTATTTAAAGTTATTTGAAAAATTACTGCACCACAGGCGCAAAGATATTAAGCATTGCCGCATGGGCAACAGCAGGAGAGAAAATAATGTGTAGAAAGCTGGAAGTGCATCGGGAGCAAGATAGGGAAATCGGTGGGATTATGCAAACGGAATAACAAAAAGCTATAAAGGAAGCAGCTGATATCAATAGTTTTTAAAAGAAGGAATTCAACCGGCAATCTTATTCAGCCTTATAGGACAAATCAGCAATCACCGGAAAATGATCACTCAGCTTCTTTTTCACCGTCACATACTGCTCAACATCAAATCTTTCATCAGCAAAAATATTATCAATGCGAAGCGTACGGGAAATACTGGCAAAAGTGCGCCCGATGCCGCTTCCTTTTTCTGTAAAAGCATTTTTCATCCCTTTGCCAATGGTTTTATATGCATAGCTGTTAGGGACATCATTTAAATCGCCGCAAACAATTGCGGGGTAAGGGCTCTCATTGATTGCTTTTTTTATGCGTTCGCTTTGAATGGCATGTTCTTTAAATCCCTTTTTAAATTTTGCAATTACAGTTTTGGATTCCTGGAAATCGTTTTCATCATTCATGGAAGGATCGTCAATATATTTCCGGTTATCCTTAGAGAATTTCAATGATTGCAAATGAATATTAAATACACGAAAAGTGTCTGACCCTTTCAGGATATCAATATATTGAAAAGTAGAATTATAATTTTTAGGGGGATATGCTACAGTTTGTTTATTTATAATAGGATACTTACTGAAAATAATAATTCCAAAATGATGTTTGCCGTCAAAATCCAGTTTGGGATTATATGAATAATGATAGTCGTACATGCTTAGCCGGCTCATAAAATCCGGTACATAATTTATGGCTGACGAAAAGCTATCACTTCCCACCATCTCCTGGAAGCAGGCAATATCAGGCCTGTACTCATTGATCATTGCGATCATCTGCAGCTTTCTTTCAGGATGGGATTTATGTTCGAGTATATCAAAGTGCTCTACATTCCAGTCCATTACACGAATACAAACGGCACTTTTTTTCATTTCGAAATCCTGTGATAATCGTATCGCCAGTAACTCTTTTAATGGCATCCAAACAATTGCAATGGCGATAAGGCTTATTAGTATAAGACTTTTTTTTGCGAACAACCAGAAAATGATAAACCCGGCGAGGATAACAAGAAAATAAAAAGAAGCGAGTGTAAAAAACCCAACAAACCAAAATGTTTTTTGATCTAAATAACTATTATAGCAACCTGCTATCAATAACAATCCAATAATAATGTTCAGGCTGATCAATATAACCTTCGTGAATCTTCTTAGTTTTTTTAAAGGCATGTATTAAAGATAAGGATCGTGGATTATTTTTTGAACCGATCATATCGTTCTTTCATGTTCTTAACGGCCACTATCTTTTTTAGCCTGTTCAATTACCGGTACACTAACGGGTTGAATTACCGGGCTGGCGGGATTAACAGTTTGTGTTGCAGGTTTTGTTGCAGGCGAATTAAGCGGTGCTCCAACGGCAATGTCACAACGATGACCGGGTTGTCCGTGCGGGGGGTTCATACCCGGTGCTGTCTTCGCAGGAGTAGGTGTGGCAGTTTGTGTTACAGTAGTAGGACTGACTGTTTGTGCTGCAGGTTTTGCTGCAGGTGAATTGAGCGGTGCACCAACAGCAATATCACAACGATGGCCGGGTTGTCCGTGCGCAGGATTCAAGCCCGGTGCTGTTGTTGCAGTAGCCTGGTCTACTGCCTGCTGGGGCATTGGATTAACCGATACCGCCCCCGGTGCCAGCAGGTTATTGGTTGTATCAATTGTATTAAGCTTTTGTGATTCACTGCCCGTCGCTATTGGGGATTTTACAGAAGTTGAGTCCGTTAAACTGGAATCGTGATCGGGTTCTCTATCAGCACATGCAGTAAAGAAGAGTGTAACGATGCAGCCGGCAATGATCTTATTCATATGATTATTTTAGGAGAATTAGGTTTGTAATTTACATTCTTATTTTAACTATCAGGGACAAGGTTAATGGTTTTTAGTATTTGGTTACTAGCTACACCCACTAATTACTAATTACCCGACTACAGGTCCTCATCTTCCGAAGCCTTCTTCAATATCTGTTTTTCCTCTTCTGTTAAAAAATTATATCCACGCTGGTTTATCTTATCCAGGATTTCGTCTACACGTTGCTGTGTTACGATAGAAGTTTTACTATAGGGACTCCTGTTCCCGGTATTATAAAAAACCTTGTCTTTAACTGCCGGTCTGTGGGTGGTTTTTGGAGGTGTAAATAAGTTCATGAACCAGTGATACAACCTATTCATCCATACGCTGCCATCTTTTCCGGCACGAAGCAAGATAACAAAAAAGAAGCCGGCAAACGCTCCTCCCAGATGGGATAAGCTATATGCAGCACTTGCAGAAGCAACCCCCGCAAAATCAATAAAAAGATATACCGCCATTAAGATCCAGATGGAAATACCGCCACCCAGCATTGTAAAAAATTTGTGATTGGGCGATAAAGTAGTAACAGCCATTGCCACTGCCATTGTACCTGCATTTGCACCAAGCAATGCTGCATTTTCTATGTTTGCATGCAATGATGGGATTAATTGATTAGATGCAATAAATACGATCCCGCCAAATAAACCACCATAAATATATACAGGTATTATCTTATCATTCCCCGTCAGCTCCTGCATAATGGAACCAAAAGCCCAGAGCCAAAGCATATTGCCCAGGAGTCGCCATAGGTTACTGCCCGTATCACTAAACATATAAGTTATAATGGTCCAGGGTCGTTGGGCCAGCTTTGAAAAACTTGCAGGAAGCTCGAACCATTGTACAACCTGTGCATTATAAACCTGTGCTGTTTGCTGGTAAAAGAAATAGGCAACCTGTACAGTCAGCAATACCAGGAAAAAAATAACGTTTAGAATAAACAAATTCATGAGGGCATTATTATCCTGCCCCAACGTAAACTTGTTGCGTTTTACTTTTTTCTTATAATCCTGGTATCTGTCAGATTCGCCCATAAAATTGTTACGCAAATTTACAAAGCTAAAAACCAAAAAGCTGTTAATGGCTTAATAGAAAGTCTGTTTATTTGTTCTATTCCAGTAAAGTACAATCAGGAAGCCAACAAGAGCACCGCCCACATGCGCAAAATGCGCAACATTATCATTTGGAACACTGGAGATTCCGCCAAAAATATCTATCGCGATAAATCCCAAAATCGCCCATTTTGCTTTAACCGGGAATGGAATGGGTATAATGAATAATTCCGTATTTGGGAACAGGTAACCATAAGCAGCCAACACACCCATGATTGCTCCGGAAGCACCGACGGTAGCATTTAAACGCATGGCTATTTGATACTGGGCATTTAAACCTTCGCTGATAACTGCATGATCTATTTCCCAGAAATCAAATACATAATTTCCCATTTGTGCCAGCCCGGCGGCAACCCCACAAATAAGATAAAAAAGTAAAAACCGCTTTGGCCCCCAAACCCTTTCAATAATACTCCCAAACATCCACAGCCCAAGCATATTAAATAAGATATGAGGAAAACTGCCGTGCATGAACATATAAGTTATCAGCTGGTAAGGCCGGAATTCATCTGATTTATAATGATGCAATGCAAATAAATCGTCTACTTTACTAAGGCCGGTTGCTCCACCAAAAACAATCTGTGCAAGAAAAACAAGCGCATTTATAATAATAAGATTTAATACTACAGGGGACGTTCGCTGAAAACTATTTCCGTATGCCATTGCTTAAAGTTAGAAGTAAATCAATTATTTAATTGTGAGCAAAACTACGCATTCGATATGATGTGTATGAGGAAACATGTCTACCGGCTGTATTTTTTTAACAGTATATTTTTCTGCAAGCAGATTAATATCTCTTGCCATTGTTGCTGTATTGCAACTTACATAAACAATCCGGGGTGCTTCTATTTCCAATAATTTTAAAACCAGCTTTTCATGCATGCCGGCACGTGGCGGATCAGTGATAATTACATCCGGTTTTCCATGTGTTGCAAAAAAATCATCGTTGCATATTTTTATAACATCCCCTGCAAAAAAATGAGCATGCTCAATATTATTAAGCGCTGCATTTTTTTTTGCATCCGCAATCGCTTCTTCCACTGTTTCTACACCAATGATCTTTTTTGCTCCCGGACTTACAAATATTCCGATACTTCCTGTACCACAATAAAGATCATATACAATTTCATTCCCGGTAAGTGCGGCAAAATCCCTCGCTACTGCGTATAATTTTTCTGCCTGCTTTGTATTGGTTTGAAAAAAAGATTTTGGGCTTATCATAAATTCAAAGGCCTCTTCGCCGGATCCCGTGGACAGCTTTTCCATTACATATCCTTTGCCGTAATATACCTGCGGGTTAAGATCGTAAATACTATCATTCCATTTTGGATTAATGGTATACAATAATGTTGTAATAGAAGGAACCTGTTTCAATAAATGATCGAGCAATAAAATGCGGTTGGCCTCATCTTCGTAATTGATGCAGATATTTACCATCAGTTCCCCGGTTGTACAATACCTGATAATGATATTACGAAGCCAGCCGGTATGTTCTTTTATATCATAAAACAAAAATCCTTTTGCTTTGGCAAAATCGCGTATCGTATTCCTGATCCTGTTGTTCACATCATCCAGTAAATAACATTCAGTAATGTTTATCACTTTATCAAAAATGCGTGGAGCATGATAGCCAAGGGAATCCTGTTGTGCAACTGAAGCCTGGTCATTTATTTCTTCATTCGTTAAATAACGTTTATTGCTAAATGTGAATTCCAACTTATTTCTATAGTGAATTGTATCTGCCGACCCGATAATGGGCATAATGGGAGGAAGATCCGTTTTGCCGATCCGTTTTAAATTTTGTTGTGCCTCCTGTTGTTTAAATTGTAATTGTTTTTCATATGGCAGCATCTGCCATTTGCAACCGCCACAAATCCCAAAATGCCTGCAAAATGGAATAACCCTGTCGGCAGCGGGTTTTACGATCCGGGTCGTTCTTGCTTCGGCCCAGTCCTTTTTATTCTTTGTGAGCATCACATCCACCGTATCGCCGGGAACAGCACCCGAAATAAAAATCACCTTTCCATCATGTCTCGCAATGGCTTTGCCTTCGGCTGCGTAATCAGTAACAGCTATATTTTCTAATATTACCCTGGGTTGTTTTTTCTTCACGCGGCAAAAATAGCTTTTAATACAGGAAACCATATTTGTTAACGATATGTAAATTTTGGGTGGCTGAAATCCGGTGCAAATGTTTGTGAACGGCGTATTTTAAATACATTTGTTCACTTTTTTATAGTATCGATAAGTATATGAAGAAAACGCTACTCGTCCTGTTCATTTCATTTTCCGGAATCACAGCTGCATCTGCCCAGGGTTACAAAGTAACCTTACAAGCCCCTGATTATAAATCAGGAATTGCTTTTCTAACCTATCGCTGGGGTAAGAACCTGAACATACAGGATTCTGCCGCAGTGAGTAACGAGGGTGTGGCGGTTTTTAAAAATTCGAAACCAGTTCCGCCTGGTATTTATGCAATCGTTTTTCCGGGTAAAAACCTGACCTACGATTTTTTTATTGAGAAAGACCAGGACAACATTGTTATTAAGGCAACGGATACCCTGAAAATGGATAAAACGGTGGTAACCGGATCGAAGGAGAATGGTCTTTTCCAGGAATACCAGCAATACATTGCCGTGAAGGGCGCACAGATGCAAAAGGAAAAGGAGGAATACAATCGCTCTAAAACAAAGAAGGATTCCACTTTACACGAAGAAAACTATAACCATTATAATAAAGAGCTCACCGAATACAGGGATAATATAGTGAAAACACATCCCCAATCTATGATGGCCGCCTTATTGAATGCCATGAAGGAGCCTCCCTATCCCACAAAAAAACCGGTGACCCGTCAGGATTCTCTTGATAATTACAATTTTTATAAAGCGCATTACTGGGATGGAATAACGTTTATGGATGAGCGCATCATTCGCACTCCGTTCTTTTTGCCAAAAGTAGAGCGGTATTACCGGGAAGTAATGCCACAGGATGCAGACAGCATTATTGCCGATGCAGATTATAAACTACTGCTGGCACGGTCTGCTCCTGAAATGTATAAATTCCTGCTTAACTGGTTAACTGATGAATATATCAATCCAAAATACATGGGACAGGATAAAGTATTTGTGCACCTGTTTGAAAAATATCATAGCCAGAAATTGACCTCGTGGCTGAATGAAAAACAAATGGAAACAATTACCAGGCGTGCATACATGATGATGTCGAATTTAATTGGGGAACAGGCGGCTAACCTGGAAATGTTGGACAGTACCGGCAAATCCACTCCATTGTATGAAGTAAAAGCAGATTATACAGTGGTAATATTCTGGGATCCTACCTGCGGACATTGTAAAGAAACAGTTCCGAAAATCGATTCTATATACAAAGCCTCCTGGAAGGCAAAGAATGTAAAAATATACGCAGTACTTTCTGAGGACCAGAAACCGCTTTGGGTAAACTATATAAAGGAACATCATCTTGGCGACTGGGTGCATGTTTACCAGACCAAGGAAATGGAAAAAGCTGCTGCCGATGCACAAAGACCAAGCTACAAACAATTGTATGATGTTATTATGACGCCTACATTATACCTTCTTGATAAAGACAAAAGAATTATCGGGAAAAAAATGAGCTGGGAACAGTTAAATGATTTCTTACTGTATAAGATAAATAAAACTAACGCGACCAAATAGAAATTATGAATTATGAATGCTGAATTATGAATTTGTATTAACAGGTTAATTCAATTCCGCATTTATAATTTATAATTCATAATTTATAATTCATGAAAAAATTCAGCATCCTTTTGGTTATGGCTTTCAGTGCTATAGCAGCGCAATCACAAACACTCATCACTTATGGTACAAATACGGTAAGTAAAGATGAATTCCTGAGAGCTTATAATAAAAATAAAACGCCGGTAACAGATAAGGAAAAAGCGATCCGTGATTACATTGAACTGTACAGTAATTTTAAATTAAAAGTAAAAGCTGCAAAAGAGCTTCGCGTAGATACCCTCCCGCAGCTGAAGGCGGATATTGATAACTTTCGCAGGCAGGTAGACGAAAATTACATGAGCGATGAAAAAGGCCTGAACGCTTTAATTGACCAGGCTTTTACCAGGAGCCTTAATGATCTGCACGTGATACATTTTTCTATTACAGTTCCTGAAGATGCGATGCCCGGGGATACATTAAAAATGTTCAATGCTTCCCAGTCTCTTTATAATGAATTAAAATCAGGTAAAACAGATTATACCACACTCGCCGGAAATAATATGGCGAAATATGGCGACCTGGGCTATGTAACTGTTTTCTCGCTCCCCTATCAATACGAGAACATCGTGTATTCATTAAAACCAGGGGAAACAAGTACGCCTTATCGTGCAAAAAAGGGATGGCATATTTTCAAATTACTCGAACAAAGAAAAGATGCCGGTAAATGGAAAGTTGCGCAAATATTACTCACCTGGCCTCCTAACCCCGACGATGCCACGAAACAAAAAACACAAAAACTTGCCGATTCATTATACAGCTTATTACAGGAAGGGGCTGATTTCGCAGGGCTTGCAAAAAACTTCAGCAATGACAAATTAACTTATCTCAATGGCGGCGAACTTCCCGAGTTCGGTTCCGGCAAATTTGATTATGCATTTGAAAAAGAAGTTTTTGATCTTAAAAAAGATGCTGACATCACTAAGCCTTTTACTACTTCGTTTGGAATACATATTGTAAGAAGAATTAGTTATACGCCCGCCATTACAGATAAATCAGACGCCTCTTTACAATTTGAATTGAAACAAAAAGTAATGCAGGATTCACGTGTGAGTACGGCAAAAGAAAAATTTGCAAAAGATATCATTACAAAAATCGGTTATAAAAGGACTCCGGGAGTGAAGGATGAAGACCTGGTAAGGTATGCTGATTCTGCGATCGTTCACAATGAACCGGAATACATCAACGAACTTCCCATCAGCAATAAAAATGTTATCAGCTTTTCAAAAACCACGTTAAAAGGATTCGACTGGCTGAAATTTGTAAGGGAGTATAAAGGAAACTTTGAACAATATAAAGGAGAATCTACAAAAGAACTATGGGATAAGTTCATCACCATTTCGGCGCTGGAATATTACAGGAATCATCTCGAAGAATACAACGAAGACTTTAAATTCCAGATGCAGGAATTCAAAGAAGGGAATATGTTATTTGAAGTGATGGAAAAAAATGTATGGGGCAAAGCAGGAACCGACAGCGTAGGGTTATTGAAATATTATAATGAACACAAACAAAATTATAAATGGGCAGAGAGTGCAGATGTATTAATTGTTAATTGTGTTTCAGAGAAAGTTGCAGGTGAAGCGATGGTAGCACTAAAATCAGGTAAGCCTTTTAAAACACTTGTTGAAGAAAGAAGCAATGAGATTCAGGCTGACAGTGCACGTTATGAACTTTCGCAGATCAACGGCAGCTCCAATTCTTTTCCGAAAGCCGGGGATGGATATTCGCCTATTGTAAAAAACTCAGATGGTACGGCAACATTCATTAAATACTTTACATTCTATCCCGCCAACCAGCAACGCAATTTTGAAGAAGCCCGCGGACTGGTGATCAATGATTATCAAAATGTGCTGGAACAGAAATGGCTGGGAGAGTTGAGAAAAAAATATCCCGTTAAGGTAAATGAGGCTGTGGTTAAAACGATCATTAAGTAATTTGGAGATTTGGAGATGAGTCAATTTGGAAATGAAGCTTCACCAATTGAGAACCCATTTCCAAATCTCCAAATTGAATCATTTCCAAATTAAAGCTTACTCACCACATCCGCTACAATATGCGGCCTTCCCAAAGTATAATAATGCAACACCGGCACCCCGGCTTTTTTTAATTCTTTTGATTGCTGTAATAACCATTCTGTTCCTACTTTTTCCACGTCAAGGTCAGTATCACATTTAATCATTTCAGTTGATAAATCAGTAGGAAGATCGATATGAAATGTTTTCGGTAACATCGTTATTTGTTTTCGTGAATACACAGGTTTTAATCCCGGTATAATAGGAACCGTTATACCAATTTCCCTGCATGCATTAACGAAGGCAAAGTATTTTGAATTATCAAAAAACATTTGTGTTACAATATAATCTGCGCCGGCATCCACCTTTGCTTTTAAATACCTGAGATCTGTTTCCATATTAGGCGCTTCGAAATGTTTTTCGGGATAGCCGGCCACACCAATGCAAAATTTTGTCTGGAAACTATTTTTCAGGTCGCCTTCAAGATAAACACCCGCATTCAGCGCTTTTACCTGGTTTAGTAAGTCAATTGCATATTCATGCCCGTCGGGTTCAGGTTCAAATGATGTTTCATTTTTTGCTGCATCACCACGCAATACAAGCACATTGTCAATACCAAGATAATTCAGGTTGATCAGCGCATCTTCGGTTTCATTTACATTAAAGCCGCCACAAATTAAATGCGGTACCGTATCTACATTGTATTTGTTCATGATAGCAGCGCAAATGGATTCAGTGCCCGGTCTTTTTCTTACCACTACTTTTTCAAAAGTGCTGTCGGCCTTCTTCTTAAAAATGTGTTCACTTCTATGATAAGTCACATTTATAAAGGCTGGTTTGTGTTCCATTAAAGGATCAAGATGCTGGTACAGCGACTGGATACCTTTTCCTTTCAGAGGGGGTAGAATTTCAAACGAGATAAGCGTTTTATCCGAGTGGTTGATATGATCTATTACTTTCATACTTTTAAAATGGGAGCAAAGATAAAGCTAAAATGATTTTCTTAATAGTATAGTCTGGTATTGTAGCAAAGAAAATAAGTTTCAAATAGTATGTGGCTAAAGCCTGAAAACAGGATCAGCAAATTGCGGTTGGTTTAAGCCAACCGCAATAAAATCAAGGTGTAAGTGGCTTTAGCCACATCATTAATATTATGTTGCTTTTATTTGCAGTTCTTAAGCCTTTGCGCAAGGTAACAGCTTAATTTTTTGATAATATTCAATTAGGCATCATATACCGGCATTGAACGCTTATTTTTGCAAAAATCAAAAATGAACCTGACTATACATACAAAGAACCTGGTAAAAATTTACGGCAGCCGTACAGTCGTAAACAATGTTTCTTTTAATGTAAGCCAGGGCGAAATCGTTGGATTACTTGGCCCTAACGGGGCGGGAAAAACGACTTCATTTTACCAGGTAGTTGGCCTTGTAAAACCGGATAGCGGCGAGGTTTTCCTGAATGATATCAATATCACTAAACTGCCAATGTATAAAAGGGCAAAAATGGGTATTGGTTATTTACCACAGGAAGCGAGCGTTTTCAGGAAGCTCAGCGTGGAAGATAATATCACCGCGGTGCTCGAAATGACCCAGCTAAATAAAGCCGCCCAGAAAGAAAAGCTGGAATCGTTGTTAAGAGAGTTCAGGTTGCAGCATGTAAGAAAAAATAACGGGGATACATTAAGTGGCGGTGAACGCCGCCGTACCGAAATCGCAAGAGCGTTGGCAGTAGATCCAAAATTTATTTTACTGGATGAGCCATTTGCAGGAGTGGACCCGATCGCAGTGGAAGATATACAGGAGATCATTGCAAAACTCAAATATAAAAACATAGGAATACTCATCACTGATCATAATGTAAATGAAACCTTATCCATTTGTGACAGGGCCTACCTGCTGATCGATGGAAGTATTTTTAAACACGGCACTGCAGAAGAACTCGCAGGCGATGAACAGGTAAGACGTTTATACCTTGGTAGAAATTTTGAATTGAGACGTAAAGATTATTTGCATGATGAAGCTGCAAAGGATCACCAGTCATTGATCAATGCTGCTGATCCAAAAAAAACACATAAAAACCTATTGTCTTTTACACAATTCGTGTCAGATCAAACGGAGCTTGCCATCAAATATCTTGAAGAAAGAACATTGTTATTGCCTGCGGATGAGACAGCCGTAAGTCCGGTTAACTTCAACGATTATTTCAAAAGCTACAATGAATTAAAAGCCGCATTAAAAACAGAATCGAACCTTACAAAATCGGCCGGTTTAAAAAAAATAATAGAAGAATTACCGGAACTGGAGTATAAAAAATATTCGAGGATGTTAAGGTTTGAAGACGCGAGCTTCTTATCAAGTGGTTTCCTGCAAAGAATATTTATCAGCGGCAGCTTAAGCTCGCTGATTGAAAAATTACATTCCATAAGAACTTCGCTGGGAAAGGAGATATTAGATTTAAGCATTAATGCTGACTAATTAGCCATTTTCTTTATCTTGTCAGGTAAATGAAGCTGTTATCACCTGCCATATCCAAACTGGCTCGCCTGCGACATTGGCGTATTAAAAACTGGACTGATCACCCGGTTGCGGCTCAGCGTGATGTTTTACAGGCCCTTGTAACAGCAGCCCAATACACTGATTTTGGCAAGAAGTACCATTTCTCCAAATTATTTACCATAAAAGACTTTAAACAGCGTGTTCCTATTCATGAGTATGAAGACATTAGTCCTTACATACATCGCATGATGGAAGGAGAGGAAAATGTATTGTGGAATACACCTGTTACCTGGTTTGCTAAAAGCAGCGGCACCACCAATGATAAAAGCAAATTTATCCCGGTAAGTGATGAAAGCCTGCAGGAAAATCATTACCAGGCCAGCAAGGATGTGCTTACCAATTATTACAAAAATTTTCCTGCCAGCGACCTGCTCACCGGTAAGGGACTTGTTGTTGGCGGCTCACACCAGTTGAGCAAAATAAATGAAGAAATACAATGTGGCGATTTAAGTGCGGTGCTGATGGCGAATTCACCTTTTTGGGGACAATGGATACGCACTCCCGAATTAAGTATTGCCCTGCTGGATGAATGGGAAAACAAAATTGAAAAGCTTGCACAGGTAACCGCAGAAGAAAATGTTACTTCGCTGGCAGGTGTGCCTACATGGACATTGCTGTTGCTAAAAAGGATACTCCAGATAAAACAAAAGCAAACCATCAAAGAAGTATGGCCGAATCTTGAGTTATACATCAATGGCGGCGTTTCATTTATACCATACAGGGAGCAATTTGAAAAATTAATTGGCTCACCAATCAATTATCTTGAAATATACAATGCCAGTGAAGGATTTATTGCAGCACAGGAACACCCGGATGATAATGGGATGACGCTGTTCACCGAACATGGGATATTTTATGAGTTTATGCCGGTGGAAGAATATGGCAAGCCGCTTCCGAAAACAATAGGATTGGATAAAGTTGTACTGGATAAAAATTATGCATTGGTGATAAGCACAACGGGTGGCCTTTGGCGTTATCTTCTTGGCGATACCATAAAATTCACTTCTATAAATCCTTACAGGATACTGATAACAGGACGACTTAAACATTATATCAACGCCTTTGGAGAAGAAGTGATTGTAGACAATACAGATAAAGCAATTACGATTGCAACGCAAAAAACAAATTCTATTGTAACTGACTATACTGCGGCTCCTGTTTATTTTACACAAAACAGCAATGGTGCACATGAATGGCTGATCGAGTTTGAAATTCCACCACAGGATCTCGAAACATTTACGATTGAACTTGATGCTGCATTAAAATCTTTAAACAGCGATTACGAAGCAAAGCGACATAAGAATATTGCACTTGGCTTACCTAAAGTGCATAGGATGCCGAAAGGTTCGTTTACGAATTGGTTGCGGTCAAAAGGAAAAATGGGTGGACAACACAAAGTACCAAGGTTAAGCAATGACCGGAAAATACTCGAAGAAATTTTATTACAAAAAAATCAATAGTGAAAAAGAAAACAGTGATCAGGATACTGCTGTTTTTTTTACTGCTTCCCGCTTTGGCATTGGCACACTTTGCTGTTTTTCCACAGGAAACAAGATGCATTTTAATTGATTTTTCAAATTTCAAAAAATCAGGCAATATTTATTATCATAATTCCGCAAAGCTGGATAAAATACAGGAAGTTAAAGCACTTGCAGAAAAAAAAGACAGTTTGTTTTGGAAAAGCAATATCATATTGGATTACAAACTGATCTATTGCGATACAGAAAAAGATTTTAATAAGTATGCTGTTGCCGGCGCACCTGCAGCAACCTATATGAAACTGGGCGCTTATATTATTATCAAACAAGAGAGCATTGACGAAAATATCATTGCACACGAATTGTGTCATGCAATTTTATACAGGAATATCGGTTGGTATAAAAGGACCTTTACCATCCCTGCGTGGTTTGATGAAGGACTTGCAATGCAGGTAGATGACCGAGCTTATTACTCCATTGATAGTTTACTGGCGAAAAAGAATGCAGGTCTGCAATTACCCGATGTAACAAAGTTGAAAAAAGCCACAGATTTTTTCTCTGGCGATAATGAAACGTTGATGTTGAACTATTCAATGGCCAAATACATTGTTCATGAATGGATGAAAACACATTCATTGAAAAAATTCATTGAAGCAATTAATGAAGGAGACAGTTTTGAGAATGCGTATCAAAAAAAATAATTCCTGTTTATATTTAGCAACAGCATTTTAGTATGATTCAAAATATTTGCAAAAATTGCGGCAATCATTTCCAGGGGAAGTTCTGCAATAACTGCGGTGAAAAAGTTTATACGGATCATGACAAATCACTCAGTCATTTTTTACATGAAGGGCTTCATTTTTTCACGCATCTTGATAACAAATACTTCAAAACGGTTGCATTAATTTTCAAGAAGCCGGGCGTTTTATCGGTTACCTATTGCAATGGCATAAGAGACAAGTACTATAAACCCATTCCTTTATTTTTCATCGGCATCGTTCTGTATCTTTTACTTCCATTTCTGCCTGCTGGCTTAAATATGTCGTTCAAGCAAAATCTTATTAACCTTGAAGCTCAAAAAATAAATTTTATTGCTGAGCTGGCTAATTATAAAGCTGTCGCAAAACACATTAGCATGACTGAGCTGGCGCAGCGCTACGATCATAAGTCCCCTGCTTTCGCAAAAATATTATTGCTGATCATACTCCCGCTAACAGGATTGGTTTTAAAAATGTTATTCCCAAAAAAAAGCAAGTATTTTTTTGACTATCTCATATTGGGTACCGAAGCAAGCAGTGTTGTATTATACCTGAATTTTCTCATTTTACCATTGATAGCATTAGTGGTAGGTTCGTTATTAACCCTCCTTGGTTTTCATTCTTTCTCAAGCGCCGGCGACCTTCTAATGATTCCTGTTTCATTTTTTGTAATCGTTTTCTGGGCGATAAAAGCATTTAGAACATTTTTCGGTATATCATATGGTAGGGCTTTCGGAAAAGGATTGTTATTTTTATTTTTTCAAAGCGTAGTAATTTTTATAATTTACCGTCTCATTTTATTCGTAACAGTATTACTGTTCATTTAAATCTGTTTATATGAAATTATTAGAAGGGAAAGTAGCCATCGTAACCGGCGCAGCAAGGGGTATTGGCGAAGCCATTGTATTAAAGTTTGCAGAGCACGGGGCAAATGTTGCATTTACCTATGTAAGCGATAGCAGTGCAGAAAAAGCAAATACGCTTGTAGAAAAAATTAAAGCACTGGGCGTACAGGCAAAAGCCTACAAAACCAATGCAGGTGATTTTGCAGCCTGCGAAGCTTTTGTAAATGATGTGGTAAGCAGTTTTGGAAAAATAGACATCTGTGTAAACAATGCGGGGATTTCAAAAGACAACCTGTTGTTACGCATGACGCCCGATCAGTGGGATGATGTAATGCAGGTGAACCTGAAAAGTGTTTTCAATATGACCAAGCAGGTGATACGCCCGATGATGAAAGCAAAAAGCGGAAGCATTATTAATATGAGCAGTGTAATCGGTGAGATGGGCAATGCAGGCCAGAGCAGTTATGCGGCAAGTAAAGCGGGTATCATTGGTTTTACAAAAAGTATCGCAAAAGAATTGGGCAGCCGTAATATCAGGTCCAATGCCATTGCTCCTGGTTTTGTTGAAACAGATATGACCAGTTATTTAAAAGAAGGTGAAGCCGGAGAAAAATATAAAGCCGATATCCCGCTCGGGAAATTTGCAAGCGGTGAAGACATTGCAAATGCAGCTCTATTTCTCGCTAGTGATATGGGAAGTTATATTACCGGGCAAACGATCAGTGTTTGTGGTGGGTTGAATATATAAAATACCCGTTTGAGTTTAATCTTGATTGCTATACATTGACATTATTGACTAAACCGATAAAGTTTGTATCTTCCTAAAAAGAACAATTCATTGTAAAATTTTTGGAAGATGGACAAACCGCCAGTTAAAATATTTATTTCGTATGCCCATGACGATAGTCCATTCTTTGAAGTTTTTCAAAAAACTCTCCGCACTCAATTAAAATCAAGAAAAAAATTTGATTACAAGCTCTGGGATGACAGCCAGATTCATATTGGAACACTTTGGGATGATGAGATTCAGAAACAACTTCAGGGTTGTGACCTGGCAATTCTTTGTGTTAGCGATAGTTTTCTTGCTTCAGATTATATTAAAGCGAAAGAATTTGGTGCTTTAATAACAGAGTTCCCCGGAACTCTGCTTGCCCCGTTATTACTTTCTCCATGCTCTTTCACTGATTGGGATGAGTTATCAAAGAGACAGATTTTTATGCCAAAAGGAGATAGGTATGATGAGACAACAAATGAAGATTTCACTTTTGCAGATTTGGTAAGGTTCAATCAAAAAAATGGAAAACTAATTCCTAATCCTAATATTGACAGGTATGTAAAGCACTTCATTGAAAAAATCGAAGCAGGCATAGAAAACAAACCAGTACCAACTTTAAATAAGCAAACTATCACCAACAATCATACAACAAAGTATATTACAAACAACTATCCTTTTTTTGAAAGAGATAATTTTTTTGGAAGGGATGATTTATTGAAACAAATTAACGAGAAATTAAAAACAATAGAGGTTCCTTTATTGCTTTCGGGTATCGGGGGTATGGGGAAAACGGCTGTAGCTGTGGCTTATGGAAAAGAGTTTTTTAACTCTTATACTTATATAGCATGGATAAATACAACAGAGGATATCTTTAGCAGCCTATTTGGTACACTTCAAGGTAACCCTATACTTCAATTCCAATACAATACAGAAGGTGAGAAATCAAAAGATATTTTTACAATAATGCAATTGTTAAAGCAGGTTTCTGGCACTAACTTATTAATTATAGACAATGCGAATGATGAGTTGGATTTGATAAATTTTTTAAATGAATGGAAAAGATACCAGCCTTCCTGGAAATGTATTATTACAACCCGATGTGAAAACTATGTATATAAGAACCATTCAATTAAACTTGAGATAATTTCACTAAATGCAGCTGAAGAATTATTTAAAAGACATAATGATAAGACATTTGAAAAAGATGACTTTAAACAAATTTATGAGTATATAGGAGGTCATACTTTTTTAACAGAATTGCTTGGAAAATTCGGACAAGAGAGCATTGGTATAACTAAAACAAGCGAGTTACTCTCCTATTTAAAAGAAAGAGGAATTAAGGCACTTAATAAAAGTGTGATTGCAAAACAAGGACAACAACTTGAAACAGATAAACTAGTAAGTGAGTTTGTAATGGCGCTATATGATCCTTTGTCATTACCGGAAAAAGAACAGTCATTTTTAAGATACTTTTCTATACTTCCTTCAACAGAAATTGAATTTAAAAAATTATTTTACATTTTTACTGAAAATGAAGGTCACGAACAAGATATGGAGGCACTATTAAGTTCGCTTGTAAGGAGAGGGTGGCTTATCCGAAACAAAAGTAGTTTTAAATGCCACCAGATAATACAGGAGATATGTAAGGAAAAATTAGCTCCAGATGCTGAGAATTGCAAGGTTATAATATATAATTTGCTCAAATGGTTTCAATCTACTAATACAACAAAAGCCGCTGTTTTTTTTGAAATTGGAATATCGATAGTAGATAATATTAATGGAATAACTTTCCATTTTGCTGTAATGCAATTTTTATTTTCAGAAAAGGTTACAGAAACAGGCAATCTTACCTATGGTTTGTCATTAAATAAAAATGCAGAAAAAATATTTTCATTAATCAATGAAGAATATAATAAAGCGATTTGCCTGGAAAGGATGGGCTCAATTTATTTAATGTTGGGAAAAATAGATGAGGCGATGGAATGGTATCTTAAATACAATAAAATATTAAAAGAACTTGCAGAGAAAGATCCGGAGGATATTGATTTTAAAAATGGCCTTGGGGTTTCATATAGTAAATTAGGGGAGATATATAAATACCAGGGAAAAATAGATGAGGCAATGCTATCTTATCAAAAGGATGTTGAAATTTCAAAAGAAATATCTGAAAAAAACCCAGACAATATTGGACTCAAAAATGCTCTTGCAATTTCATATAGTAAGTTGGGTGAAATATATCAAGTCGAAAAAAAGTCAAGTGACGCAATGAAATATTTTTTATTATATTATGAAATCGAAAAAGAACTCCACGAAACAAATCCCGAAAATAATAGATTCAAAAATAGTTTTGCTATCTCAAATATGAAATTAGGTGGCGTATATGAAAGTGAAGGAAAAATTAATAATGCGTTGAATTATTTCTTATTGTTTAATAAACTTGAAAAAGAACTCCATGAAACAGATCCTGAAAATGTAGAATTCAGCAATAATCTTGCGATTTCATATTCCAGAGCAGGAAGGATATATAAGTCACAGGGAAAGCTAAATAAAGCAATCCTATTTTATCAAAAGGATATGGAAATAGCTAAAGAGTTATTTGAAAGAAATCAGGATAATGTAGAATATGGAAATAACCTTTCAATCTCATACAGAGAATTAGGGGATTTTTACCGGGAAGATAATAAAATAGAATCCGCTAAAGAATGTTATTTGAAACAGAATAATATATTATTAGAGATATTGAAAAAATCGCCCCAAAGTCAAAAGTATAAAAGAAGTCTTGCTAACTCATATTTGCAGTTAGCCCTTTTATCCACCTCAAAGGAAGAAAAAGGATATTATATAAAAGCAAAAGAAGCTCTTATACAACTAGTAATTCTGACTCCCGAAAATGAGGATTTTAAGAAAACCTTAGAAGTGGTAGTAAGAAAAATAAGTGAATTATGAAAATTGGCTTTTGTTAAGGTTTTATAAAATAATTATAAAATACTTGTTCTTGTCATTCCTTTTTTATATTTGCAATCCTGTATGAAAAAAAGCGAGCCTATATCATTCCATAAGATCATAACTATACTGGTTATGTGCTGTTGCCTGCTTTTTTTAACTGTTGCCAACTTTATTATTTACCCGGCATCACATTCATATATTTCTTCATTGGTAAATAATGGTGATCCCGCTAATGAAGAAGCGCCCTCTCCTGTAGAAGAAAAATCATCTTCCAAAACAGGTTTAACGATACAGGAAGAATACATTCATGATTTACACACAATAAGAGATCTTTCTGCTTTTGTTGTTTTATCAAAACATAAACTTCCCCCTGTTGAAAAATTACAGGTTGTACATTTTGAATTAGACGCCCCTCCTCCCAAGGCATGAATGCAATATTGCCACTAATTCACTGATTTTCTTTACACGTATTTGGTAAGTAATAATATTTTGAAGACCTCTAATAAGTCTTCAAAAAAATTATACCCCTCACCTAAAAATAATCAGTGGATCCCCGCCTGAACGACTCATTCGGGTAGGAGTGGCAAAGAAAATTGGATTGATTTCTATCAACCCTTATTGTCTATTTCATTCATTCAAAAACCATTCAATGAAAAAATATTTTCAAAACATTGGTGCAGATCTTCCTGCAGCAATAGTTGTATTTCTTATTGCTATCCCTTTATGCCTGGGTATAGCAGTTGCAAGCGGGCTCAATGAATTCAGCGGGCTTATTGCGGGAATTGTAGGAGGAATTGTGGTGGGCGTGTTAAGTGGTTCACAGTTAAGTGTAAGCGGCCCTGCGGCAGGTCTTACGGCCATTGTAGCTGCAGCAGTTTTAAAACTCCCTTCCGTTGAAGCATTGTTTCTTGCTATCGTTATTGCCGGTTGTTTCCAGATATTATTGGGAATTTTCAAGCTCGGTGTAATCGGCGATTATGTTCCCAACAGTGTTATCAGGGGTATGCTTGCTGCAATCGGTATCATTTTAATTTTAAAACAATTACCACATCTTGTGGGTTATGATAAGAACTATGAAGGTGATGAAACATTCATACAATTATCAGGAGAAAATACTTTCTCTTCCCTGGTCAACTCACTCAATCATCTTACACCTGTCGCTACGCTTATTGGTTTTTTAGGGATCATCATCCTGCTGATCTATGAAACAAGCTGGGTAAAATCCAAAAAACTGTTTCATGTTTTCAGTGGGCCATTGGCTGTAGTGCTGATGGGAATACTGGTAAATATTTTTACCAAGGAACTTCCAAAGTCATATAGCCTCGACACAAATCATCTTGTAAACATCCCGGTTGCGGCATCGGCAAGGGAGTTCTTTTCATTTTTCAGGTTTCCTGACTGGTCGTTCATAACAAATACAGAGGTATGGATGACAGCGATAACCCTGGCACTCGTAGCATCCCTGGAAACATTACTTGGCCTTGAAGCCATTGACAAACTCGATTCAATGAAAAGAGTATCGCCAACAAACCGCGAACTGATTGCACAAGGATCAGGAAATATAGTAAGCGGGTTACTAGGCGGGCTTCCGCTCACAAGCGTAATCGTGAGGAGTAGTGCAAATGTGCAGGCTGGAGCAAAAACAAAGTCAAGCGCTATTTTGCACGGTTTATTAATATTGATTTGCGTTGCATTTGTTCCCAACCTGCTCAACATTATTCCAAAGGCCGCCCTTGCTGCGATACTGATCTATACCGGCTATAAACTGGCCCGGCCATCACTGGCAAAATTGTTTTTTAAAAAAGGATGGGAGCAATTCATGCCATTCATGATCACTTTGCTGGCAATTGTTTTTACTGACCTGCTCAAAGGTGTACTTATCGGGATTGCTGCAGGAATTTTTTATATTATCAGAAGTAATTTCCGAACGGCTATTTTTGTAGTCAGTGATGGTCCACGTTACATGATCAGGCTAAGAAAAGATATTTCTTTTTTCAGCAAGCCGGTATTAAAAAGTAAACTGGAATCAATACCTTCAAATGCAATTTTGATCATCGATCTTACAAGGGCCGAATTTATTGACAGGGATATTATTGATACCATTAATGAGTATTTATTACACGCACATTTAAAAAAGATACACGTAACAATTAATAAGTCACTTTATAATGATTCTCATCAATTGGTAGATATTGATAATCCCAAAATGGATGATTCAGCACACTAAATAAAATTTTATATGAAAAATATGTCACCATACGAAAAATTATTATTGGAAAACAAGGCTTGGGCAGAGGAACAGAATCGCGTTGATCCCACTTTTTTTAAAAGACTGGCTGCACAGCAAAGTCCGAAATTTTTATGGATCGGCTGCAGCGACAGCAGGGTGCCTGCAGATAAGATCACTGGTACAGAGCCCGGTGAAATATTTGTTCACCGAAATATCGCCAACATGGTAGTGAATACCGATATCAATTTACTCAGTGTATTGCAATATGCCGTGGAGGTATTAAAAGTAGAACACGTGATCGTGTGTGGCCATTACGGTTGCGGCGGAGTGAGGGCTGCCATGACACAACATTATTTGGGCATTATTAATCACTGGTTGAAAAATATTAAGGACATATACCGCATTCACAGGGAAGAAATTGATAGTTTTCCTTCTGAAGAGGACAGGGTGAACAGGCTCACAGAACTTAATGTGCAGGAGCAGGTATTCAATCTCGCAAAAACTGCTATTATTCAATCGGCCTGGAAGCATGAACAACGTCCGCACCTGCATGGTTGGGTATACGGTCTGAATGATGGTATCATAAAGCCGGTTTTTGAAATGGAAGCAGGTTCGCACCTGGATCCTTTGTATGAATACGATAATTTGTAAGTTTAGTTTTACCGCAAGGCGCAGAGACGCAGGTTTTTTCTCGGCGCCTCCGCGTCTCTGCGGTTATTTTTAAGGCAATCTTTTGTTCAGCTAAAGAAACTTTAGTTTAAACTAAAAAAATTATCAAAAAAATACTAAATTTATTAGTGTTTATAAATTTTATGTCCTACTTTTGATTCTCGTTGATACATTTACAACGCAAAAAACAGATACATCACTTAAAAACAAAAACAATGAACAACGTAGAAAAACTAGACAAATCAGAAAGGGCAGAGAAATTCAAGGCGCTTAAGTTAACGATGGACAAGATCGACAAGGATTATGGTAAGGGTTCGGTAATGATGATGAGCGATAAAGGAATCACAGAACAGGAAGTTATTTCAACGGGATCGATCGGTTTGGATGTAGCACTTGGCATCGGGGGTTTACCGAAAGGAAGGGTAATAGAAATTTATGGCCCGGAAAGCTCGGGTAAAACAACCCTGGCAATTCATGTAATTGCGGAGGCGCAGAAAAAAGGCGGTATGTGTGCTTTTATAGATGCAGAACATGCTTTCGATAGCAACTATGCGCAAAAGTTAGGTGTGGATATAGATAATCTTTTAATATCACAACCGGATTATGGCGAACAGGCATTGGAGATTGCAGACAGGCTAATACTCTCAGGTGCTTTGGATGTAGTAGTGATAGATTCAGTTGCTGCGCTGGTACCAAAAAGCGAACTGGAAGGTGAAATGGGTGATAGCAAGATGGGTCTTCATGCAAGGTTAATGAGCCAGGCATTGAGAAAACTTACAGCTACTATTTCAAAAACAAACAGCTGTTGCATTTTTATAAACCAGCTGCGTGAAAAGATCGGTGTTATGTTTGGCAACCCTGAAACAACTACCGGTGGTAATGCATTAAAATTTTATGCTTCAGTCAGGTTAGACATTCGTCGCCAGGCACAGATTAAAGATGGTGAAGATGTAGTAGGTAACCATATAAAAGTAAAAGTGGTTAAAAATAAAGTAGCGCCACCTTTCCGCCAGGCTGAATTTGATATTATTTACGGGGAAGGTATTTCCAAAGCGGGTGAGATCATTGATATGGGTGTTGAACTGGGTATTGTTCAAAAAAGCGGTAGCTGGTTTAGCTATAACAATGATAAACTTGGGCAGGGGCGTGAGGCCGTTAAACAACTGATGATCGATAATCCTGGGCTTGCTACTGAAATCGAAACCAAGATCAGGGAAAAAATAAAGGAAATGCAGGTACAATAGTTTCCATTTTTTTATACATACTGGGGTTAGTAAGTATAACGCCGTCTTTTTCTAAAGACGGCTTTTTTATTTTTAGACTTCCCGATCTTTGCGGATAAATAAACCACAGAGTATATAATGAGATAGAAGCGTTTCACAGAGTTTTTAATGCTCTCTGCGAAACGTTGTGAAAACTCTTTTAACGATGTGGTTAAAAAATTAAACTTGCAAGAGAAAACAAAAGCTCACCTGGCTTTACTGGCAACAAATATTTTCTTCGCCATCAATTTTACGGCAGTAAAATACCTTATCAACCAGGGATTGGTAAAACCATTTGGCTTAAATATCATTCGCATAGGCGTAACGGCAATATTACTCTGGATCATCTTTTTATTTAAAAGACAAAGAACGATCATACATAAAAAGGATATTTTCAGGTTTGTTTTATGTGCACTTACGGGAATTGTTATTAACCAGCTTTTATTTATTAAAGGATTATCTCTTACTCATTCTATTCATGCATCCTTGCTGATGCTCACTACTCCCATTCTTATTACTATCATTGCTGCATGGCTGTTAAAAGAAAAGGTCACAAACAGGAAGATCATAGGTTTATTGCTGGGTATTGCAGGGGCTGCAATACTAATCTCAGCAAGAACCGATACAGGGAATGCAAAAGACATATTGCTTGGAGATATACTGGTTCTTATTAATGCAGTGTCATACACGGTATACTTTATCCTGGTTAGGCCTTTGATGAGCGAGTACAATCCAATAACAGTGATCAGGATGATCTTTACTTTTGGGTTCTTTCTTGCCTTACCTTTTTGCTGGAAGGAATTTGCTGATGTTCCGTGGCAACAATACAGTATTACGAATTATGTATTGCTTGGCCAGGTCGTTCTCGGCGGAACTTTTCTTGCTTATCTTTTCAATGTATATGGGATAAAAATACTGGGCGCTTCTACGGCGGGCGCTTATATTTATTCACAACCACTTTTTGCAGCATCTATTGCTATGGTTTTTTTAGGCGAACATTTGTCGTTGTATAAAATCATTGCTGCGGTATTTATTTTTGCAGGAGTTTATCTTGCTACTAAAACCAACAATAATGCCTGAAAATATCCATGCAATAACTGATCAGCATTATGAAGCCGCTGCTGTATTATTCAGGCAATATGCAGGCTGGCTAAATATCGATCTTAGCTTCCAGCATTTTGAAGAGGAGCTTTCGCAGCTAAAGAGCATGTATGCAGCTCCTTTTGGTGGCATTATTCTTTGTAAAGAAAACAATGAATATGCAGGATGTATTGCAATACGTACAATAGATGCTGACACCGCGGAATTAAAACGCATGTATGTAAAACCCGCATTTCAAAAGCATGGTATAGGCAATATGCTTTTGCAGGATGCTTTAACACTTGCAAGAAAATATAATTATAGGAGAATAAGGTTGGATACCTTGAGTAATATGCTTCCGGCGATCAACCTGTATAAGAGAAATGGCTTTTATGAAATACCCCCTTATTATTTCAACCCGGAAACTACCGCTGTTTTTTTTGAGAAGTTTTTATAAACAAAAATGTGGCTAAAGCCACTAAGTATAATATAAAATTGCAGTCGGCTTAAACCGACTGCAATAAACAGGTTGAAAAGTGGCTTTAGCCACGTTTATGTTCTATTTGCTTTTGGATAATCAAAAAATAAAAACTGGTTCTCCTTTTCCTTGAAATCTTTCCACTCTTTGATGTTTAATTCTATCCCAAAAGCACCGCAGGTAGGCATATTGTCCACTCTTATGTTTTCACATAATGTATTTACGAAATCGGTTATACCAGGATTGTGAGAAAAAATTGCTACCTCCCTGTACTTATCATTTAATTCATGAATCACATCATAAAATGTTTGCGTAGATGCGTGATACAGTTTATCAATAAAAATTATTTTATCCGGATTTGCATCAAATGCTGCACAGAAATGTTTGCAGGTTTTTTTGGCTCTCTCAGCAGGGCTGCTTACGAAGGCGTCAATGTCTACCCTTCTTTTTAAAAGTCTTTTTGCCATTTCGGGAGCATCCTTATTACCCCTGTCATTGAGTGGACGATCAAAATCGGGTTTGGTAAAATCAGTCCAGCTGCTTTTTGCATGACGTATAATATAAAGCGTTTTCATTCTGTGATATTTAATAAATCAAAACTAAATAATCAGGTAAAGAATGCTTTGCTTTTGGCCGGGTATTTTCAACAGATTTTGCGGGTATTTTAAAACATATTAGTATCCTCTTACATTTTTCCCCTCCATATAATTCATAAATGCTTTGTTACAAACCCTGTTTCCTCCCGGTGTGGGATAGTTGCCTGTAAAATACCAATCCCCTTTATTATTAGGACAAGCCTCGTGTAATGTTTCAATTGTCTGGTAAATTACATCAACCGGTATCGTTACATCCTTGGGTGTTATAAGCTGAGCGATCTTATTGCTGATTTCATCCAGTGTAAACGGCTTGTATACCTGTCTTACAATATTTTCAGTATGCAATTGATTGTTTCGCTGAAGTTCTTTGCATTTATCTAGAAGTTCCGTCAAGCAATCCTTCCTGCCCTGTTTCCTTAAGCAATTCTACAGCTGCCCTGAATGCAATAAAATCGCCCATTTTACTCATGTCAATTCCATAGCAATCCGGGTAACGGATCTGGGGTGCAGATGATACAATAATGATCCGTTTTGGATTGAGCCGGTTCAGCATCCGGATAATACTTTCCTTCAAAGTTGTTCCCCGCACAATACTGTCATCTATAACAACAAGCGTATCCTGGTTTTTTCTTACTGTGCCATAGGTAATATCATATACGTGTTGCACCATTTCATTCCGGCTCCTGTCTTCGGTAATAAAAGTGCGCAGCTTTACATCCTTAATAGCAATTTTTTCAATCCGGATCTTTCGGTTGATCATTTCCGATAGTTTCTCTTCATCGAAATCATTTCCCCAACTCTAGATGCGTTCAATTTTTATTTTATTTAAATAATCTTCTGCACCTTTTATCAGGCCATAAAAAGCGATCTCTGCGGTATTGGGAATAAAAGAGAAGATCGTGTTCTTAAGATCGTAATCAATAGCTTTTAGTACAACTCGCTTAAGTTATATCCAAGTGCAATACGTTCCCGGTAAATTTTTTCATCGCTACCCCGGCTGAAATATATTCGTTCAAAGCTGCATGCCTTTCTTTCCTTTGCAGGAACAATTTGTTCCAGAGAATAACTGCCATCGGCTTTCGCAATGAGCGCAGTACCGGGCATCAATTCTTTTACTTCATTTTCTTCAACATTAAATGCAGTACGTATTGCGGCTCTTTCGCTGGCTGCAACAATTACATCATTATTTATATAATAATAAGATGGCCTGATGCCATGAGCATCTCTCATTACAAACGCATCGCCATTACCAACAATACCAGCAAAATGAAAACCACCGTCGAACATGGGAACGGCTTTTTTAAGCACGCTGACAATATCCATTTGCCCCGGGGCCTTTTCATCAGCTTTAACAAGAAAATGATGAATTACTTCCATCATTGCAGCAAGATCACTTTGTTTCTGAAAAGCGCCTGGAGCAATATTTACGAGATCAAAAAGTTCCTCTGTATTTACAAGGTTAAAATTACCTGCAAGAGCAAGATTACGTGCAGGTATGGTATTCTTCTTAATGAACGGATGACAAAATTCCACATTGTTTCTTCCCTGTGTACCATAACGTAAATGGCCCAATAACACTTCTCCCATTATATTGATATGTCCTTTCATCAGACCGGGATGATTTTTGATATCCGGTTGATATTTTTCTATCTCTTCAATCTCTTTCCCAATTTGTGAAAACACATCTGCAATTGGCTGGTTTGCATTGCTGCGGATCCGGTACATAAATGGATAACCTGGTTCAGTATTTAATTTTACCGCAGCCATCCCGGCGCCATCCTGGCCACGGTTATGCTGTTTTTCCATCAGCAGGTACAGCTTATTTAAGCCGTACAATACTGAACCATATTTTTGCTGATAATAACTAAAAGGTTTGCGAAGGCGAATAAAGGCAAGGCCACATTCGTGTTTAATTTCGTCGCTCATGATGCAAGATACCCTTGTTGAGATGCAAAATTAGCTGATTGCAATACAGGAAACAAAAATCCCCGCTCAAAGCAGGGATAATATTATTACAATTAAAATTTTGTTTTACAACCCACTTATCGTTAACCCAATTTGAAGGAGTTTGGTATCTGGTGTAACGGCATTTTTAAATATAGTAGTAAAATTATATGCAGCAAAAACACCAAAATAACCATAGCCGATACGTGCGGTAGCAGCAAGTTTTGTTGAATTAAAATAACTCCTTGCAGAAACTTTATCTGTACGTCCGCTAATGCTGTTGCCATTTTTATCCTGTAACGTTTTTCCTTTTGTATGAGCTCCCAGCAATGTTCCCACTTTTGCTCCGAGGGCAAACTTAAAGTCTTTGCCGGTCTTTCGGGATTAGCTGTGAATCTTATTTCAACCGGCAATTCCAGGTATGCACTTGTTAGTTTATACTTCTTATAATGATCTAAAGTATCTACTCGCATAAAAGGCAGGTAAGGGGTATTTGCCGATATGTCTACAATCGTTTTTTTGAATCCAATATTACTGGTACTTACTCCAAGGCCAATTGCCGCACTAAAACGTTGATCCGCTTTAAATGGATGATCAAGCATTAAATAGGTATTAAATCCTTTTGAAAAACCTTTGATCCTGTCGCTTACCGTATCTGCAGCGCCAGTCCAGCTGTCCCTGCTCAATTGAAGCATAAAATGATCTCCGGCACGATTACCCAGGTTAATTTTCTTCTTTTTGGATTTTGGAGGAGTAGTAGTTTGTGAAAAAGCGGGTAGAGCGGTTGCCAGGGCGATAAGGATCACTATTAATTTTCTCATATTCTGTTCTTGTGCGGCAAAAATAATTGCCCCGGGGTTAATGAAAGGTTAAATGACTTTTAAAAAAACAGCCCGAAAATTCGGGCTATTAATTGGGTGGGCCCACCTGGGCTCGAACCAGGGACCCCCTGATTATGAGTCAGGTGCTCTAACCAGCTGAGCTATAGGCCCTGTTATTTTTAGATAACAGGCAGCAAAAGTAAGTAAATTCAGGGATTGGCAAAAGGTTTTTTACAATGGGGGTTAAATGCTTTATTAACCTGGAAATCAAAATAAAACCGATAAAATCCACATTCATCCTTCGGTTATTATTTCAAATTGAATAATTTTTTTTAAATTGTTATACAAACAATCTCAATGCTTGCCGAACAAGAACTTAAAGTACTTCAAAGCAAGATCACTGGTAATAGCGATCAGCATGCTTTTGCACAGTTGTTCGTATCAAGCATGCCATACCTGTGTCAGTTTGCCAATTCTATTATAAAGGATAAAAAACTCGCTGAAGAAATTGTTTCTGATGTGTTTACGAGGATTTGGCAAAAACGTAGTACCCTGGCTGAAGTTGAAAATTTCAAGCTATACTTATATATAAGCACAAAGAATACATCCTTAAATTATCTGTCCCGCCATTTTAGAAAAGAAACAGTTTCCCTGGATGAAATGGCAATCAATACAACCACCAGTCCATACACGCCCGAACAATTGCTTATTACTTCCGACGTGGCCAAAAGGATTGATGAAGAAATTCAAAAACTGCCTGCACGTTGTAAGATCATTTTTAAACTTGCGAAAGAAGATGGACTTAAGTACACCGATATCGCGAATCTCTTAAACATATCGGTAAAAACCATCGATAGTCAAATTGCTATTGCGTTAAAGAAAATCAGCAAGGCAATCAATTTTGACTTAAAAAAATCACACAGCTCCTTGCATTAAGCTTAAAATTATTTTTAATTTTTTTTCTCTCCCTTAGTAGATTATTGATTTTAGTGTGTCCTCATTGTAATGGACCAAAACACTGAGCATATATGGAGCCTGATGGGAAGAAAACTTTCAGGAGAAGCCAGTACTGAAGAGTTAGCTGAGCTTGAGCACCTATTAACAAAAGATCCCTCGCAGATTTATTTAATGGAAGTGATGCAAGATATCTGGAATCATAAAACCAGCAATGACCTGCACTATTCAGAGAACAAGTATAAAGAACTTATGCTGCGCATGCAGCAATCCGGTGTGGATATGAATGAATTTACCGGTGAAAAAGACTTCATTTCTAACGAAGCGGATTTTCACAAGTTGAAAAGCAAGCGGCATTTATATATTGGCGGAGGGATCCTGATCTTATCCATATCTATATTTTGCATACTCTTTTTTAATACGGGTAGTGAAATACCGACCCGACCAATACTCACCAACAGTGAAATCAGCACCAAGTACGGTTTAAAAACAAACATGTTATTACCGGACGGCACAAAAGTTTATCTCAACTCAGGAAGTAAACTCACCTACGATAAAAATTACGGTACAAATAACCGGGAAGTAAGTTTAACCGGAGAGGCTTTTTTTGACGTTATTAAAAATCCACAGAAACCATTTATAATACATACCAACCGTGTTAATATCCGTGTTTTGGGAACGGCCTTTAATGTCCGTTGTTATCCCGATGAAAAAACTACTGAAACCAGCCTGATACGGGGAAGTCTTGAAGTAAGTACCAATGGCGGTTCTGAGAAGATCATACTTAAACCCAGTGAAAAATTAATTGTAAGCAATATTGATCAAAAAAAACAAATGGGAACTATTGTTGCTGATAAAACTATCGGGAATTCAAAAAATATTATCGAGCTAAGTCATGTGTCATTATTATCCTCTGACAGTTCTGTTATAGAAACATCCTGGGTAAGCAACCGGCTTGTGTTCAGAAGTGAAAGTTTTGAAGCTGTTGCACACAAAATGGAGAAATGGTATGGAATAGAAATCGTTTTTAGCAATGAAAAATTGAAAAACAAAAAACTCACAGGCATTTTTGATAATGAAACAGTTTTACAGGCACTTGATGCATTGCAGCTTACTACAAAATTCTCGTATAAATTCAATAACGGTCATATTGTACTATCAAACTAAAACCAACACCATGATAAAAATCCACTTTTCCACTTAAGCACAACAGGGTTACGATCCTGAATTCGGCTTCAACCAGATTGGGACATGTCCCGGCACAAACCCAAAACAAAAAACATATGGAAAAAAAACAATTACCTGCCTTGCTGAGCAAGAGGCCAGGTTTTTTAAAAGCATTAATTTATATGAAACTATCGTGTGTATTACTATTAGTCAGTCTCCAGCTATCAGCAAATGTTTACTCACAAAACAACATAACATTAAAGCTTCAGTCGGCAGATCTCAGGAAAGCCCTGGTACAAATAGAAAAGAAAAGCTCTTTTCGCTTTTTATACAATGATGAAGTGGTTTTATCTACAGAAAAAGTAGATGTGGATGCGAATGATATCCCTGTTATCCAGGTATTGGATAAAATGTTCGCTAAAACATCATTAACCTACAAGGTTCTTAATAATAATCTTGTAGTGGTAACAAATAAAAACAGTGTAAAACAGGATATAGTTGTAACGGGGAAGGTTACCAGCAGTTCGGGCGAACCGCTTGGCAACATTTCAGTAACGGTAAAGGGAAGTACAATTGGTACAAATACCAGCACTGATGGATCCTATAGTATCTCTGTTCCGGACGGTGCGACATTGGTTTTCTCTTCCGTTGGTTATGAAACACAGGAAATACCGGTTAATGGCCGTACAGAGGTAAATGTTGTTTTGCAGAATTCAACAAAACTAATCGACCAGGTGGTAGTGGTTGGTTATGGCACACAAAGAAGAAGGGATCTGACGGGTTCAATTAGTTCTGTTTCCGGTTCAGAAATTACAAAACAACCCGTGCAGACTGCCACACAGGCTATACAAGGTAAAGTTGCGGGTGTTCAGATAATTGTATCGGGCGAACCAAACTCAAATCCAACGGTAAGGCTAAGAGGTACAGGATCTACACTTGCCGGGGCAAATCCGTTATATGTTGTTGATGGTGTACTGACAGATGATATCAGGAATGTTAACAGCGCCGATATTATTAGTATGGATATTCTAAAAGACGCTTCGTCCACTGCCATTTACGGTGTAAGAGGCGCAAACGGAGTGATCATCATTACCACACGCAAAGGAAGAACCGGTGCCCCTGTATTCAACTATGACGCAACGTTAGGTGTAAGAGAAGCTGCTAAACTGGTTGATATGGCTGGTGAAAAACAATATGCAGGTTATCTGAACGAGGCGAGTATATACTATGGAAGTGGTGATCAACTTGTTCCTGATTCATTGCTTAAAGGCGTAAACCAGGACTGGTATGATGCCATTCTCCGGAAAGCATTTTACCATAACCATAGTTTTTCTTTGTCAGGTGGTTCTGAACGAGTAAATTATTTTTTGAGTGCCGGTTATTTGAATGAAGAAGGAATTCAGATCAACAATAGGTTCAAAAGATTAACAGTGAGGTCTAATAATGAATACACACTCACTAAGAAATTAAAATTCTTCCAGGTATTGTCTTATACCAACGGGTATGCAAATGGGGCAAATTTTGATGCTTTCGGTAATGCATATCGTGCGGCTCCGAACATTCCGGCAAAAGTGGGAGACAAATATGGTAATACTTCCCTGGCCGGTAACGTAGCGAATCCTTTGCTGGGAATTGAAAAGAATTATGCAAATGCACTGGAAAACAGGATACAGGGAAACCTTGCCTTTGAATACAAACCAATTAAGGGACTTACTTTGAGATCGGCAATGAACATCGATCTTATCTATCTTAAATCTACGCTCTATGGATCCAAGTACCTTTCTGACACAGCAACATTCATAAAAGCAGGCGGTAACCAATCGCAGCCACAAAGCACCCTTTCTCTTACAAAAAATGACGCCAGCAGCTGGATATGGGATAATACGGCGACCTATATACGAAGTTTTGGTAAGCATACCTTCACACTGTTGGGCGGTATTACAGCACAGGAATTTAAATATAACAGTATGGTTGGAACTGCAAAAGAGGTTCCGGCCAACCGGGATCAATGGTATCTCAATTCCGGGTTAAGTGGTACGCAAACCGTCGTAAATACGGGTGACAAATACAGACGCGCCTCTTACCTGGCCCGTTTAAATTACGGCTATGACAACAGGTATTTACTAACGGCTACATTCAGGGCTGACGGTTCATCAAAATTTAGTGATCATTGGGGTAACTTTCCGTCGTTTGGGCTTGGCTGGAATATTTCTAATGAATCTTTCATGAAAAATCAGAAAATATTTGATAACCTGAAATTAAGAGGTAGTTATGGAGCAATGGGCAATGATAATATTGGTTCAAACTTCTATTATTCTATTGCAACGCAGAATCTTCCATACTATTTTGATGGTGTAGTTAACCAGGGAATTGCATTTGATGCAATAACCGATGAAAATCTTAAATGGGAAACAACCAAAGAATTGGATCTTGGTATTGATTTTAGCATATTAAGAAACAGGCTCTCCGGAACATTCGATTATTATAACAAAAAAGTTGATGATGCGGTGATAAGCATAAAAATTCCTGCCATCAGTGGTGATGAAGATTACTATACCAATGCAACTGCTATTTCAAATAAAGGTATTGAGCTTTCATTATCCTGGTCTGACAATATCGGCAAGGACTGGACTTACTCAATCTATGGTAACCTGGCTCACAATAAAAACCGGATTGAAAAATTGAATGGTGGCCAGCCCCTGATTGGTGATGCTGTAGGGGCATATAACATTACTAAAACAGATAATGGCTATCCTATTGGAAGTTATTACCTGGCTGAGGTAATTGGTGTATTTCAGAATGAAGCGCAAATCGCTGCTTCCAATCAACCTGGCGCTGTTCCTGGTGATTTTATTTATGCAGACATCAGCGGGCCGGATAGTATACCCGATGGCGTTATTGACAATTTTGACAGGAAATTTTTTGGATCTTATCAACCAAAGATTACCTATGGTTTTGGAGGAAGCCTGGGATATAAAGGTTTCGATCTCGGCCTTTCTTTTTATGGTCTTGCCGGCAATGAAATATATAATGGAAAAAGGGCTGCAAGGGGTACTAACCAACTTACTGATAATTTAGAAGCAGATGCGGTAAGAGACCGCTGGACGCCAAATAATCCAGGTAATATTCACCCAAGAGCAACATTACAGGCCCAACGTGCTTCAAACTATTTCCTTGAAAAAGGTGATTTTTTAAGGTTAAATAATGTAACACTCGGCTTTACGCTACCAAAGTCTCTTGTTGCAAAAGGACATCTTACAAACCTGAGGGTTTTTGTTACAGCACAGAATTTATTTACGGTAACTCCATATGACGGTTTTACTCCTGAGTTGCAGGCTGCAGCAGGTGATAAACAAAATCTTAACCAGGGATTGGATACCAATAGTTATCCCACAACAAGGTCATATGTGTTTGGAATAAACCTTGCATTTTAAACCTTATTAAACAAATTAAAATGAAATCAATATTTAATAAAATAATTTTTGGATTGCTGCTATCCGTCGCAGTTATCACGGGATGTAAAAAAGATTTCCTGGAAGTTCTCCCGCAAGGTCAACTTACCGAAGACCGGGCATTGATTGATCCGGAAGTTGCTTCAAAGCTTGCAATCGGTGTATATAATGCTTTTTACCTGCAGGGAACCGTAGGCCTCAAGTTTGTAACGCTGGCGGATGTAACATCTGATGATTCAGATAAAGGATCTGTAGCTTCTGATCCTGGTTTCGATGGGATCTTTCTCGATGCTTTTAATTACGACGCCAATACAGGCATTTTTAATGATGTTTGGAGAGAAAATTATAAAGGCATTGTTCGTGCAAATAATGCCCTTGATATTTTAAACGCAGGTACATATAATGCTGCCATAAAAAACAGGCTGATTGGTGAAGTACGTTTTATACGTGCCTATCTTTATTTCAATCTGGTAAGGGAATTTGGTGGTGTTCCGAAATTGATACGTTCACCACTCCCTTCAGAATTAAATTCAGATGAATTTCAGACCAGGGCTACTGCTGCTCAGATATACCAGGTAATTACCGATGATCTTTTGTTTGCTGTTGATAATCTTCCACTAAAGGGAGATGCTTCAACCCAGACAGGTCGTGCCAATAAAGGCACAGCGCAGGCATTGCTTTCAAAAGTTTATCTCTACCAGCAAAACTGGCAGGGCGCTTATGATATGTCGCAGAGTGTGATCAATTCAGGACTCTATGATTTATATCCAAACTATCCAGAATTATTCAGGGAGGTTGGTGAGAACAGTATCGAATCAATTTTTGAAGTACAGACCGGGCCCAATAAAAAAGGGGCTACATGCGATGCAGTAAATCCAAATTACAGCAACTTCCAGGCACCAAGAGGTTCATTCCCTACTAATACCGTAAACGGTTTGGTATACAACGGGGATCTTGGCTTTGGACTCAATACCCCAACCGCCGATCTTGCATCAGCTTATGAAGCTGGTGATGTAAGAAAGGATGCGACCATTATTTTCACAAGCAATTCCGGAACAACTACGCTATGGGATGGTTTTATAATACCTTCTCAACCCGATGTAACAAACGAGCGTTATAATTATAAATCATACCATAGTCCTTTCCTGGAAACATTACCATGCAATGGTATAACTGATAAGGATAATCGCCCCAAAAATATCCGTTTGATAAGATATGCGGAAGTATTATTGATAAATGCCGAAGCCGCAACACATATCGGGCAGGATGCGATGACACCCTTGTCACTTGTAAGAAGCCGTGCGGGATTAACTACCACAACCGCTACAGAAGCAGATATATGGAAAGAAAGAAGGGTTGAATTAGGAATGGAAGCTGACCGGTTCTTTGATCTTGTACGTACAGGAAGAGCGGCTACCGTAATGATTGCTCATGGCAAACCATTTGAAGCCGGCAAGCATGAACTGTTCCCGATACCGCAGGTACAGATTGATTTAAGTGGAAACAGGTTAACACAAAACCCGGGATATTAATAACATTTAAAATAAATAACCATGTATATTAAAAATTTAAAAATTACAGTTGCCATCATTCTGGGGTTGGTGATTGCGTCTTCCTGTACAAAAGTTAACAGGGACGATGATTTCAAAGCCGGCGATCCGCCCCCGGTAGCAGGCGGGTATGTTAATTCGGATGAAGTAGCTGCCGCAAACCTTGTTGCTCATTTTACTTTTAATAACACGATAGATGATGCAAAGGGAAACGTTACAGGTGGTGCGCTTAATAACGGAGGTGGCTATTCGCCTGGCATTAAGGGAGATGCTTATACTCCTACGATTACAGATGTAGCACTTAACAGGTCGAACACTTTTATTTCTTATAGCAACCCCGGCTCCATCGCAGATCTTACAAGTTTCACTGTGAGTTTGTGGATCAACACAGCAAAACACGATGGCGGTGCGCAAGGTGTTTTTACATTATCAAAAGAAGATGGTTCCTTCTGGGGTAACTTTTTTATGTTGATAGAAGGAACCGGTGCTCCTGAAAATAATATGCTGGTAAAGCTCCATATGGAAAAAAACAATGCAACTTTTATTGAGCATTGGCTGGAAGCAACAGGCAATTATCGCCCCGCTGATATGTATAACGGCTGGAGGCATGTTGCATGGACATATGATGAGAATACATCAAAAGCTATGCTGTACATAAATGGATCAAAAAGTGAATTACCGCCGGGACAGGAGGATCGCAAGGCAGATGGAGGCGGAACACCACTGGGACCATTGGATTTTAAAGATCCTACAAAATTTGTAATTGGCGGATTCCAGAATAACCTCGGCACACCTTATAATAATCCCGAACCATGGATGCTGAACTACTCCGGGAAACTGGATGAATTCAGAATTTATAATAAAGCGCTTTCTGCCCAGGAGATTAATGCAATCAGAACATTGGAACGCCAGGGCAGATAATACCTTAGTTTTCTCTAATGCTGGTTTTGGTTAGAGGTTGCCTGGTTAGTAAACCGGCAACCTCTTTTTTTCGGTCGCAGATAAACGTTATCAGAATGAAAATGCCAAAGACTATATATATATGCTTTTTTTTATTGTTAGCTTTTCCCTTTTACAGTTGCAAAAAAAATAATGCAGCAACCGGGGGAAATACAACCGGGAATTTTGAACTGGTACAATTCAGTGTCAACAACTTTGTTAAAAATTCTCCCGTACGCAATGTAAACTTTTTGCCTTCTATAAAGCTTAACTTTTCTGAAAGTATCGATCGCTCGACAACTACGCAAGGGATCAATTTGCGAAATAATACAGGCAGTAACTTAACCTTCACCACAGCTTTTGAAAATGACGACAGCAGCATTATCATTCAACCTTCACTTGAACCAATAACAAAATATACACTTACCCTAAACAATAATTTAAGAACGGTTAAAAATAGTGCGCTAACCGGTAACCCGTCTGTTGTTTTAATTACACATATCGATTCATCAGATAAGTTTCCATCTATAACGGATAATGCCCTTCTCGAAAAAGTGCAGCAGCAAAGTTTCAGGTACTTCTGGGATTTTGCACACCCGGTAAGTGGTTTAGCCAGGGAAAGAAATAGTTCCGGTGAAATAATTACCAGTGGTGGTTCCGGTTTCGGCATTATGTGCCTGCTTGTGGGGATCAACCGGTCATTTATTACAAGAGCAGAAGGTCTTGCACGCATGCAGACCATTGTTGGCTTTCTAAAAAATACAGCGCAAAAATTCCATGGCGCTTTTCCGCATTGGCTGAATGGCAGTTCGGGCGCCGTTATTCCTTTTAGCCCGAATGACAACGGAGCAGATCTCGTAGAAACATCTTATTTAATGCAGGGATTGATATGTGCACGTCAATTTTTTGATGAGGTCAGTCCTGCTGAAACAGCTTTACGAAACGATATAAATGTTTTATGGAATAATGTTGAATGGGAATGGTTCAGGCAGAATGATCAAAATGTACTCTATTGGCATTGGAGCCCTGATCATAGCTGGATCATCAATCTCCCCATACAAGGCTGGAATGAATCACTGATTACCTACATACTTGCCGCTTCCTCCGCAACCCATAACGTACCGGCCATAGTATATACCAATGGTTGGGCACGAAACGGTGCAATACAAAATAGTCGCATTTTTTTTGGGTATCAGCTTCCGTTAGGCCCTGATTTTGGCGGACCGCTTTTCTTTGAACATTATTCTTTTCTGGGTATTGATCCGAATGGACTTGTTGATGCATATGCAGATTACCAGGTCCAGGTTATCAACCATACTAAAATCAATTATGAATATTGCAGGGCGAATCCGGGTCAATGGTATGGTTATAGCAATCTTTGCTGGGGCTTAACTGCAAGCGATGTTCCCGGTGGTTATAATGCAAATGCCCCTGGTAATGACCTGGGCGTTATTACTCCTTCTGCAGCATTATCATCTTTACCCTATACACCCGTTGAATCAATGAACGCATTAAGGTTTTTTTATTATAAATTAGGTGATAAGATCTGGGGGGAATATGGTTTTGTTGACGCATTCAGTTTACATGAACCCTGGTTTGCGACTTCTACGCTTGCAATAGACCAGGGATCCATTGTTGCAATGATTGAAAATTATCGTACAGGATTATTATGGAACCTTTTTACCAGTGCACCGGAAATAAAAAATGGAATGGTATCATTGGGATTTACTGCACCGTACTTATGACAACATTTCCCAATTAAAAATCGTTTGCCAATGAAACGTATCATCATACTATTATTTACAGGTATTTTGTTCATAGCTGACCCCGTCACTGCACAACAGCAAATCAATAAACCCTTTAGTGCAACCAATCGGCCAAAAGAACTTTCTGATACCGCATTGCTCGAACTGGTACAGAAACAAACTTTCCGATATTTCTGGGATTTTGCACATCCTGTAAGTGGCATGGCAAGAGAAAGAAGCAATACCGATGCCGGTTACGGACATGAAACCATTGCAGTTGGCGGAACCGGTTTTGGTATTATGTCTGTTATTGTTGCTGTTGAAAGGGGGTGGATCAGCCGTGACACCGCCGCCAGGTTTATGCGAAAGATGATCAACTTTCTTGTAAAAGCAAATTCCTATCATGGCGCATATCCGCATTGGTTAGATGGAGAAACGGGAAAAACAATTCCCTTCAGTCGTAAGGACGATGGCGGCGACCTGGTTGAAACTTCTTATTTATTCCAGGGATTACTTTGCGCAAGGCAATACTTTAACCGCGACAATCCTGCAGAAAATGAATTCAGGGGGAAACTGGAATGGTTATGGACCGGTATTGAATGGAGCTGGTATACACAGGGACAGGAAGTATTGTACTGGCACTGGAGTCCAAACAACGGATGGGCGATGAATTTTCCTGTACGTGGCTTTAACGAATGTCTTATAATGTATATACTCGCTGCAAGTGATGATCATTATCCTGTGAGTGCTTCTGTATATCATCGCGGGTGGGCTCAAAGCAATTTTTTTAAGAATGGAAAACAATTCTACGGTCATACTTTACCACTTGGTTTTGATTATGGCGGACCATTATTCTTTTCACAGTATTCATTCCTGGGATTAGACCCGAGAGGTTTGAAGGATCAATATGCTGATTATTGGGAACAAAATAAAAATCATACACTAATCAATCATGATTATTGTGTTGACAATCCTAAGGAATTCAAAGGATATAGTGAAAACTGCTGGGGACTAACTGCATCGGATACATGGAATGGGTATAACGCCTTCTCTCCAACTAATGATGAGGGAACAATAACACCTACAGCCGCATTAAGCGCATTTCCCTATACACCGGAATATTCAATGAAAGCACTTAAACATTTTTATTATGACCTGGGTGATAAGATCTGGGGAGAATACGGTTTTGTTGATGCATTCAATGAAACAAAGAACTGGTATGCAAAAAGCTACCTTGCCATTGACCAGGGACCGATCGTTGCAATGATTGAAAATTATCGTACAGGATTGCTTTGGAAATTATTTATGAGTTGTCCCGAGATCCAAAAAGGGCTTATAAAACTTGGTTTTACATCTCCCCATATAAAAAAACAACTGGTAAATGATTAAAGATATTTTTTTAAGTGTCGTGTTTTTTTCCTGTTCAGGAATTGCAATAAGCCAAAAAACCTATTGCAATCCTGTTAATATCGATTATGGATATACGCCCATTCCAAATTTTTCAGAATGGGGCAAACACAGGGCAACTGCTGATCCCGTGATCGTAAATTATAAAGGAGATTATTATTTATTCAGCACAAACCAATGGGGATACTGGTATAGCAGCAATATGCTTGACTGGAGATTTGTTTCCCGAAAATTTCTCAGGCCCTGGAATACGGGAACATATGATGAGTTATGTGCGCCGGCTGTGGGTATTATTGCTGATACAATGCTTGTATTCGGTTCAACCTATACCAATAAATTCACTATATGGATGAGTACCAATCCAAAAGCCAATGAGTGGAAACCATTGGTAGATTCATTTGCCATCGGTGGTTGGGATCCTGCTTTTTTTACAGATGATGATGGAAAATTTTATATGTACAATGGAAGCAGTAATCGTTATCCTGTATATGGAATTGAACTAAACAGGAAAACAATGCAACCGGTTGGTACCAGAAAAGAAATGTATATGCTTGAGGAGTGGCGTTATGGATGGCAGCGTTTCGGCGAATACCATGGATAATACTTTTCTTGATCCATTCATTGAAGGAGCATGGATGACAAAACACAATGGAAAATATTATTTGCAATATGGTGCGCCAGGCACAGAATTCAGTGGATATGCAGACGGCGTGGCTGTAGGTGAAACAGCGCTCGGGCCTTTCTTTGCTCAATCCGATCCCTTAAGTCTCAAGCCCGGAGGGTTTGCAAGGGGCGCCGGACATGGTGCAACATTCATGGATAATTTTAAAAATTACTGGCATGTTTCAACCATTTCTGTTTCTGTAAAAAACAATTTTGAAAGAAGGATTGGAATATGGCCTGCGGGTTTTGATAAGGATGGCGTGATGTATTGCAATACATCTTTTGGAGATTATCCTCATCATATCCCATCAGAAAAGTCTGAGATGGAAAATGCTCCGAATGCTAATGGTGGATTTACCGGCTGGACGTTACTCAATTATAAAAAACCGGTCACCGTCTCTTCAACGCTAAATGCGTATAACGCTAACAACGCTGTTGACGAAAGTATAAAGACTTATTGGTGTGCCGTAAGCAGCAATGCAGGTGAATGGATTCAAAGTGACCTAGGCGTTCTCTCCACAGTAAATGCTGTACAAATTAATTATGCCGACCAGGATGCTGAATTTTTGGGGAAACAAACAAACACCTTTCACCAGTATAAATTATTTTATTCTTCTGATGGAAAAAAATGGAACATATTGGCTGATAAAAGCAATAATAAAACAGATGTTCCTCACGATTATATTGAATTGGATAAGCCCGTACAGGCCCGATTTATAAAACTTGAAAACATCCATATGCCCACCGGGAAATTTGCTATTAGCGGACTACGCGTTTTTGGGAAAGGTTCCGGATCAAAACCAGATATGGTAAAACAATTAATCGTTTTAAGAACGGAAAAAGATAAACGCAGTGCCTGGATAAAATGGAGCCCGGATGAAAAAGCATGGGCATGGAATATTTATTACGGTACAGCCCCCGATAAATTATATAGCTGTGTTATGGTTCATGATGTAAATGAATATTGGTTCAAAGCAATGGATAAAGAAAAAGCTTATTATTTTTCGATAGAAGCAATCAATGAAAATGGGGTGTCAGAAAGATCCAAGCCAATTAAAGTTGATTAATCATTTTAAAACTCTTAGAATAACAGAATGCTGAAAAATATTATCCTGTACATTTTTTTAATAGTAATTCTGCTCTTTTCATTTGCAGCAAAAGCCCAATCACTGGCAGACGAAGTTGCTGCATTTAAAAAAGCTGATTCTGCAAACCATTCATTTAAAGATAAACAACCCATTGTATTTGCCGGAAGTTCTTCTTTTCGCAAATGGCAATCAATAGAAAAAGATTTTGATGATTATCCCATATTAAACCGTGGCTTTGGCGGATCTACTTTACCTGACCTGATTTTTTATGTTGATGATCTCATTCTTAAATATGATCCCAAACAAATTATCATTTATTGCGGGGATAATGACCTTGCAAAGTCCGATACAATTACTTCAACAATTGTTTTTGAAAGATTCAAAAAATTATTTTTTATAATCAGGAAACAGTTACCCGGTACAGCCATTGCATTTGTTTCTATAAAACCAAGCCCGTCAAGAGAAAAGATTATACCTCGTATAAAGGAAACAAACAAGCTGGTACGAAAATTTTTAAAGAAGCAAAAGAATACATCTTATATAGATGTGTATTCAGCAATGATCAATGATGACGACACTATTAAAAATGAACTTTTTATTGAAGACAATCTACATCTCAATGAAAAGGGATATGCCATCTGGAAAAAAATCATAAAGCCATATTTACTAAAGTCGACATAAAAACAAACAAGATGAAAATGTTACAAAAATTAATGATGCTGTTTTTATTACTGTCGGTAATAAACACCGGGGCGCAAACGCCGGATCCAAAAATGAAGCCCTTCATTGATGGACTGATGAAAAAAATGACGTTGGATGAAAAAATAGGACAACTTAACCTGCCCGGTTCGGGAGACATTGTTACGGGCCAGGCTGGTAACTCAGATATAGCAAAAAAAATAAAGTCGGGCTCGGTTGGTGGATTGTTCAACATTAAAACAGTTGCAAAAATAAAAGACGTACAAAAAATAGCTGTTGAAGAAACCCGAATGAAAATTCCATTGATATTTGGAATGGATGTGATACATGGTTATAAAACCACGTTCCCTATTCCACTTGCTTTATCCTGCACATGGAGTATGGATATGATTGAACAATCGGCAAGAATTGCAGCTATTGAAGCAAGCGCAGATGGGATCAACTGGACCTTTTCACCGATGGTAGACATTGCACGTGATCCAAGATGGGGACGCATTGCAGAAGGAAGTGGCGAAGATCCCTTCCTTGGCTCTGCCATTGCAAAAGCGATGGTGAAAGGATACCAGGGCAATGATCTGAAAAAAACAACCAATATCATGGCTTGTGTAAAACATTATGCCCTGTATGGTGCAGCAGAAGCAGGAAGAGATTACAATACGACAGATATGAGCAGGGTAAAAATGTTTAATGAATACCTCTCACCATATAAAGCAGCTATTGATGCAGGCGCAGGAAGTGTAATGGCATCTTTTAATGAAGTAGATGGTATCCCTGCAACAGGCAATAAATTCCTGATGACAGATGTATTAAGAAAACAATGGAAGTTTAACGGTTTTGTCGTAACCGATTATACCGGGATCAATGAAATGATTGCACATGGAATGGGCGATCTTCAAACTGTTTCTGTATTGGCATTAAAAGCCGGTATTGATATGGATATGGTAGGAGAAGGTTTTTTAACTACATTAAAAAAATCCTTACAGGAAGGAAAAATAACGCAGGCAGAGATTGACAACGCATGTCGTTGGGTGCTTGAAGCAAAATACAAACTTGGACTTTTTGATAACCCTTATAAAAATTGTGATGAGCAAAGAGCTAAAACAGATATCCTTACTCCTGCTAACCTGAAAACAGCAAGAACAATTGCAACAGAAAGTTTTGTGCTTCTGAAAAATCAATACAATCTTTTGCCACTTAAAAAAGCAGGAACCATTGCTTTAATTGGTCCATTGGCTGATGCAAAAGAAAATATGTCCGGTACATGGAGTGTTGCAACAGACCTGGATGCATGCATCAGCGTAAAAAAAGGATTTGAAAATGCATTGGGTTCAAATGCAAAAATTTTATATGCCAAAGGTTCCAATCTTGTTGCAGACAGTGCCTACGAAGAAAGAGCTACTATGTTTGGCAGATCTTTACAAAGAGATAAACGCACTGCAGAAAATTTATTGAATGAAGCGGTAAGGATCGCAAATCAATCGGATGTAATTGTTGCGGCCCTTGGCGAAGCTTCTGAAATGTCGGGAGAATCTTCAAGCCGTTCAGACATAAGAATTCCTGAAACACAAAGGGTGTTGTTAGAGGCGTTATTAAAAACAGGCAAACCTGTTGTCCTGCTACTCTTTGCCGGAAGACCAATGGAAATAAAATGGGAAAATGATAGTGTTCCGGCAATATTGAATGTATGGTTTGGTGGATCTGAAGCCGGCAATGCAATTGCAGATGTTGTATTCGGCGACGTAAATCCATCCGGAAAACTGAGTACTACGTTTCCTCAGAATATTGGCCAGGTTCCTATCTATTACGCTCATAAAAATACCGGGCGCCCCCTGGAAGCCGGGAAATGGTTTGAAAAATTCCGTTCAAATTATATGGACGTTTCCAACGATCCCTTATATCCCTTTGGTTATGGGTTAAGTTATACCAGCTTTAGTTACGGTGATTTAAAGCTAAGCAATACTTCATTAAAAGGAAATCAGTCACTCGACGTATCAGTAACTGTAACGAATACCGGCAAACAAGCCGGAAAAGAAGTGGTGCAACTCTATATCAGGGATATTGTTGGATCAATAACAAGACCGGTTAAAGAGCTAAAGGGCTTTCAAAAAATAAGTTTAAATGCAGGTGAAACAAAAACTGTTTCATTTAAGATTACCCCAACTGATCTCAAATTTTATAACAATGATCTTAAATACGACTGGGAGTCCGGCGATTTTGAAGTGATGGTCGGGGGGAATTCACGCGATGTAAAGGTTGCCAAAATAAATTGGGTGAAATAATTTTCTCAGCTGGTTTTTCCAATTCTAAAAACGAAACCGGTTTTTCCAAAAAATTTAATAATAGTTTTGCTCATAATTATTATTAGGAAAATGGCTGAAATCAAAAATATCATTTTCGACCTCGGCGGGGTATTGATCAATTTGGATTTCAATAAGCCTGTTCTTTCCTTCCGTGAATTAGGGTTTCCGCATTTTGAAAACATGTATTCACAATTCAAGGTTGACCAGCTCTTTGAAAAGCTCGAAACAGGAAAAATTACCGAAGAGGAATTTTACATTGTCCTGAAAAAAGTTGGCATTAACAGGTTAACCAACGATGATATTAAAAATGCATGGAACAGTATGTTGCTTGATTTCCGTGAAAAAAGTCTTGATTTTTTAAAAGAGCTTAAAAAGGATCGCCGGTTATTTCTATTAAGCAATACCAATATCATCCATTATGATGCCTTTAATATTATATTAGAAAAACAAACAGGTCTCAAAACCCTTGACCCGCTTTTTTCCAAAGCCTGGTATTCACATTTAATTGGTATGAGAAAACCCAATGAAGACATTTATAATTTTGTGCTGAATGATGCCGGGATAACTGCCGGGGAGACCCTTTTTATTGATGATACGAACCCCAATATTGTGACGGCTAAAAAAATGGGGTTTAAAACGCGGTTATTATTGCCTGGAGAAAAAATTGAAGACCTGCAATACGATTAAAATTTATTTAATCTCTTCATATTCAATATAATCCTCTGCATACGATTTCCCGGAAGGTTGCTTTTGTGCATTTGTATTATTATAGGCCTGGTCATTCATTTTCTCCTGTTCCTGCATCTGTTGATGCATTTCGGTCATTTTCTTCTTCATCTGCTTCGTAGTGCGATATACAGGTATGATAAACTCGAAAACCAGTTTATAAACCAGGTAAATAACGAACAATTCAACGGCGAGTCTAAAAATATTCATGTAACAAAGTTATTATGCTGCAGGATATGTTATTGTTAATTTTTATGCCCGGGTAAATCAAATGGCATTTGGCTGTTTCTTGGCGACTGCTTATATTTGCACAGGAAAAAGATACAGAAAGAAGGGAACGGGAGTTCCCTTCTTCTATTATAAAGCATTCATGAGCCGGGAAGATCAAATAGAAATACTACAAAAATTGTTGCATCCATTACTTACGGATGATATTTTTTTAGTAGATATTAAAATAAAACCTACTAATAACATCAAGATATACCTGGATGCGGATAACGGGCTTGGTATAGAGAAATGCATAAAAATAAACCGGGCGCTGTATAAGGTTATAGAAGAAATGGGAATATTTACAGATGGAGATTTTTCTCTTGAAGTTTCAAGCCCGGGAATCGATGAGCCATTAAAACTTCACAGGCAGTATGTAAAGAATATCGGAAGAAGCCTGGAGATTGTATTAAATGACGATTCAAAACAAACCGGCAAGCTTATAAGCGTAAATGAAAATGAGATCATCATTGAATTTACAGAGGGAAAAAATAAAAAAGCAGTTGTGAAACAATTAACGATCGCTTTCGCAGAAATAAAAGAAGCGATCGTTCTTATAAAATTTTAATTAACAAAAACCCCCTGACGGCGGGGCCCCTTAAAAAAGGGAGTGACCGGTGAGTATATGGCAAGCATCAATTTAATAGACTCTTTCCAGGAATTTAAGGAAGCAGAAAACATCGATCGTCCTACTTTGATGAAAGTTATGGAAGATGTTTTTAAAACGCTTATTCGTAAAAAATACGGGAGCGATGAAAATTTTGACGTGATCGTAAACGATCAGAAAGGAGATCTTGAGATCTTCCGCAGGCGTACGATCGTTGATGATGATGACCTGTATAACACGCTTACTGAAATTGAATTGAAAGATGCAATTAAGATTGAACCTGATTACAGTGTAGGAGAAGAACTTTATGAAGAAGTAGATATTCAAAAAGAGTTTGGCCGCAGGGCAATACTTGCCGGTAAACAAACCCTTGCTGCCCGTATCAATGATCTGAAAAAGAATATCCTCATTAAAAAATACGAAGACCGTGTAGGTGAAATCGTTACTGGTGAAGTTTACCAGGTGTGGAAGAAAGAAGTGCTTATTCTTGACGAGGATAGCAATGAAATGTTGCTTCCAAAATCTGAACAGATCCCTACCGATTATTTCAAAAAAGGGGAAACGATCAGGGCGGTTGTAAAAAAAGTAGAATTAAAGAACAGCCAGGCAGTGATCATTTTATCCCGTACCAGTCCCTCCTTCCTTGAAAAATTACTTGAAATCGAAGTGCCTGAAATATTTGATGGCCTTATTGTTGTTAAGAAGATCGTTCGTGATCCGGGTGAAAGAGCAAAAGTGGCTGTAGAAAGCTATGATGATAGAATAGATCCGGTGGGTGCTTGTGTAGGTATGAAAGGAAGCAGGATACATGGTATCGTAAGGGAATTGAAAAACGAAAATATTGACGTGATCAACTGGACTGCGAACACGCAATTGCTTATTCAGCGCTCACTTACTCCTGCAAAAATTACCAGCATTGATCTTGATACGGAGAAACACCATGCAAATGTTTATTTAAAACCCGACCAGGTTTCACTTGCAATCGGTCGCCGCGGTGTTAATATTAAACTTGCATGTGAACTGACAGGGTATGAAATAGATGTGTTCCGTGATAATGAAGGAGAAGAAGATGATTTTGATATTGACCTGGAAGAATTCTCAGATGAAATTGAACCATGGGTAATTGAAGCGCTTAAGAAAGTAGGATGCGATACTGCCCGTTCTGTACTTGATCTTACTGCCCAGGAGCTTGAGCGCAGGACAGACCTGGAAAAAGAAACAATCGAAGAAGTAAGAAGAATATTGAAGGAAGAATTTGAAAAAGAATAATACCGATATATGATTTAAGAGGTAAGATTTAAGATATGTGATTCGGCAAAACCCTGATCCAAATCTTACGTCTTAAATCTTACATCTTACATTATATCATTTAGTAACTAAAAGCAACTTTGTCCTACAGGACAACTACAACAACGAATGTCAGAAGTAAATACACCAAGGTTGATGGCTGCGGCCAAGGAATTTAACATAGGTACCAATACCTTGATAGATTTCCTTGTGTCTAAAGGAATCAGTGAAGAATTGAAACCTTCTACAAAATTGACGGAAACAATGTACCGCATTTTGCAGTCGGAATTTCAACAGGATAAAGCTGCTAAACAAAAAGCAGAACAGATAGATCTTCCAAAAGGCGCCGGATCCAATGAGCCAAAGAAAAAAAGAGACGAAGAAGATCTCTCTATAAAGAAAAAAGAAGAGAAAGCAAAAGCAGAAGCAGCGGCTGTAGAAAAGGCAGCAGAAGTTAAGCCTGTTGTAGAAGCTCCTAAAGAAGAAGTTCCTGCAAAAGAAGAAAAACCTGCAGCAGAAAAAAATCCTGTAAAGGAAACTTCGCCGTCTGTCAGTAATATCGAAGCTCCCGAACTGGAAGCCCCGAAGGTTTTGGATAAGATAGATCTTGACTCTATAGATTCATCTACACGTCCCAAAAAATCTGCAAAGAAAAAAGAAGAGCCAAAAGCCGAAACGGCTCCAAAGAAAGAAACGAAGGGAAAAACTAAAACAGAAGAGAAAGAGGAAAAACCGGAAGTTCCTGTTGCACCGACTCCGGAAATAACGGCTCCAGCTGAAGATGTGGTAATCAATCAACCTCCGCTTATTGAAAATATCCAGGCACAAAAGTTAACCGGTCCAAAAATTCTTGGAAAGATAACGTTGCCGGTTGATAGCGATACAAGACCCAAAAAAGAATCAAACGACGAAAAACATAAACGTAAAAGAATTCCTATTCAAAAGAAGCCCGGTATGCCCCCTCAACAAGGACAGGGCAACGGTATGCAGGGTGGACAACATAGAGGTAACAGGGCTATTCCGGACGGAAGAACCGGTGGTGGACAAAACCGTCCGGGTCAGCACCAGGGACAAGGACAGGGTAACAGGTTTAATAAACCATCAACAGGTGCGCCTGCACGCAGGGAAGAGAAGGTAATCGACGCAAAAGAAATACAGGAAAAATTAAAACAAACACAGGCTAAACTTGCCGGAGCAGGGGGAAGAGGAAAGAGTCTCAAAGCAAAATACCGTAAAGCCAAGAGAGAAGAAATGGCTGAGCATGCGGGTGCTGAAGGCAATGAAAGCAATAAACTACAGGTTACGGAATTTATTTCAGTGAGTGAGCTTGCGGGTTTGATGGAAGTAAGTTTTGCCGATATTATCAGTAAATGTATGGCGCTCGGTATCATGGTATCTATCAACCAGCGTTTAGAAGCCGACGTTATTGAATTGGTTGCGGGCGAATTTAATTTCGAAGTTGAGTTTATTGGTGTTGATGATGCAGCTGAACTGGAAGAGGAAGAAGAAGTGGATTCAGAAGAACATTTAAAACCAAGAGCACCAATTGTAACGATCATGGGTCACGTAGATCATGGTAAAACATCGCTGCTCGATTATATAAGAAATACAAATGTAATTGCCGGCGAGGCCGGGGGAATTACACAACATATCGGTGCATATGAAGTAACACTGAAAGACGGAAGAGCTATCACCTTCCTGGATACGCCTGGTCACGAGGCCTTTACAGCTATGCGTGCCCGTGGTGCGAAAGTTACGGATATAGCCGTAATCGTAGTTGCAGCAGACGATGCCGTGATGCCACAAACAAAAGAAGCGATCTCGCATGCGCAGGCTGCATCTGTTCCAATGATTTTTGCAATAAACAAAATTGATAAGGACGGCTCCAACCCTGAAAAGATCAAGGAGCAGTTGTCAACAATGAATATCTTGGTGGAGAGTTGGGGTGGTAAATATCAAAGCCAGGAAATAAGTGCTAAGAAGGGTCTTAATGTTGATCTTTTACTTGAAAAAATATTACTGGAAACAGATATTCTTGAACTGAAAGCAAATCCGGATAAGCAGGCTAATGGTACTATCATTGAAGCTTCGCTTGATAAAGGTCGCGGATATGTTGCAACTATTCTTGTACAGAACGGAACATTAGAAGTTGGAAATATGATCGTATCCGGTCAGTATTTTGGAAAAATAAAAGCAATGTACAATGAGCGTAACCAGCGCATTGATAAAGCTCCGCCATCAACACCGGTATTGGTGCTTGGGTTAAGCGGTGCTCCACAGGCTGGTGAGACTTTCAAAGTATATGAAGATGAAAGTGAAGCAAGGTCTATTGCATATAAACGTGGGCAGATTCTGCGTGAACAGGGTATTCGTTCAAAGAAACATATTACACTCGACGAGATCGGTCGTCGTCTTGCATTAGGAAACTTTAAAGAACTGAATGTAATTATCAAGGGTGATGTGGATGGTTCTGTGGATGCATTGAGTGATTCATTGCAAAAATTAAGTACAGAAGAAATTGTAGTAAAAGTTATTCATAAGGCGGTGGGTGCTATTACCGAAAGCGATGTTACCCTTGCGAATGCATCTGATGCAATCATCATTGGTTTCAACGTTCGTCCTTCGATAAAAGCCGCTAAACTTGCAGAAAGCGAGTCGATACAGATCAAACTATACTCTATCATTTACAATGCAATTGAAGAGATCAAGAGTGCGATGGAAGGTTTACTCGAACCAACTGTTGAAGAAAAGATACTTGGCAATGTTGAGATAAGAGACACATTCAGGTTTGATAAGGCTACTGTTGCAGGTTGTTTTGTATTGGATGGAAAAATTGCACGTAACAATCGTATCAGGCTGGTAAGAGATGGTATCGTAATATTTACGGGTGAACTGGCAAGTCTTAAACGTTTCCGCGATGATGCAAAAGAAGTAACCTCCAGTATGGAATGCGGGTTGGTTATCAGGAATTATAATGATATTAAAGTAGGAGATATTGTTGAGGCATTTGAAGAAGTTGAAGTGAAACGTACTTTATAATGTTTGATAGAGGAGAATTAAAGGTGTAACCTTTTTGAAAAGGTTACACCTTTAATTCTCCTTCACTTTTCCACTACAATTTTTTGTTAAATAGAATCCCGTATTTCTCCCAAGTGCAATACAGGCTTAATTTTGACAACATTAATCAGCAATTGATTATACTTATTATGATGAGAAATAAAATTTTACTTACTGCTTTTTTTCTTTCCCTTTTTACTTTATCATTTGCCCAGCCAAAAAAAGTTGTTGCGGATAAAATTATTGCCGTGGTTGGGAATAAAATCGTTTTAAAGAGTGATGTTGAAAATAGCCTAAACGATATGCAACGCCAGGGTATTGATATACCTGCAGATGCAAAATGCCTTATCCTGCAACAAAGCATGGGCATTAAATCCCTGGTACTACAGGCAGAAAAGGATTCAATACCTGTATCTGATGAAGAGATTGAATCAGATATTGATAACCGCATCCGGTATTTCATCAATCAATACGGTTCCAAGGAAGAGCTGGAAAAAGTAGCTCAGAAATCTGTTTACCAGTTAAAAGAAGATTTCAGGGAAAGTGTGAGAGATCAGAAACTTGCTGCGGCAATGCGTAATAAAATAGTGGATGACATCAAGATTACTCCCAATGAAGTAAAAGTTTATTTTGATAAAATACCAGCTGATAGTTTATCGTTCTATGAAAGTGAACTTGAACTTGGCCAGGTTGTATCTTATCCAAAAGCAAGCCGTGAAGCAGAAGAATATTGTATTGAACAACTCAATGATTATAAGAAACAAGCTGATGCTGGCAGGGATTTTGGAACACTCGCCTCCTTAAATTCCGAAGATCCGGGAAGTAAGGCTAACGGTGGCCGTTATGAAATAAACAGGAATCAAAAAGACCTCGATCCAACCTGGCTATCAAAAGCATTTTCATTAAAAGAAGGACAGGTTTCAAATCCTTTTAAATCGAGATTCGGTTATCATATTATTAAACTTGAAAGCCGTCTTGGTGATGATGCGGTAGTAAGGCATATTTTGAAAATTCCACAGGTTACACAATTTGAAATGAAAAGCGGTTTTGAAAGACTGGATTCTGCAAGAGCAAAGTTAATTGCCGGCACCATCGATTTTGGAACTGCCGTTTCAAAATACAGTGAAGATGATATCAGCAAATTCACCGGGGGAATGATGCAGGGAAAGAACGGAGGTTTTTTGACCATTGACGAATTGGATAAAGACCTTGTTGCAATGTTGAAAGACTTAAAAGTTGGTGAGTATTCCCAGCCTGTTGCTTTTACTGATGATCGTGGTAAACAGGCTGTTCGTATTGTTTATTTAAAAACAAAAACAGCGCCGCACAGGGAAAACATGAAAGATGATTATGATAAAATAGCGCAACGTGCAATTGAGGAGAAAAAAGAATTAGCGCTTGAAAGATGGTTCGATGCCCACATCAAAACTTATTATATTAAGATCGACAATGAATATACCGGCTGTGAAGTGTTAAAGAAATGGCAGGTGTCTAAAGATGCGGCAGGTACAAAATAATTTTCATACAATCCATTTAAGAGAACAGGTACATTTTGTACCTGTTTTTTATTTTCAACTACAGAGTTAAAGAAGCTAACCCAGGGTTCCAAAGAGTTGCGTTCTGAATAATCGCTGCGCAACCCTGTGTCAACCTCCGTGTGAGTCTATGGTTTAAAAAATATACTTAGTGTTTTTTTGCGTCTTTGTGTCTTTGTGGCGAATTCTCCCCTATATAAAATATCTTTGCATCACTAAATAAGATTTATATTTTGATAGAGAAAAAAACAGGATTAATAAAAGAAGAAAATGCCATACTTGTCGGCGTTGTTCAAAAAGACCAAACAGAACAGCAGGTAATTGAGTACATGGATGAGCTGGAGTTCTTAGCCGAAACGGCAGGTGTAAAAATAATCAGGCGTTTCACACAAAAGCTGGCACACCCGGATAGTAAGATCTTTGTAGGAAAAGGTAAGCTGGAAGAGATTCAAAAATATATTGAGCTCAAAGGCAATATCCATATGGTGATCTTTGATGATGAGCTTACCGGCGCACAGATACTCAACATTGAAAAAGTTATAAATGTAAAAACAATCGATCGAAGCGATCTTATACTCGATATTTTTGCCAGCCGTGCAAAAACTGCACAGGCCAAAACGCAGGTTGAGCTTGCTCAATACCAATATATATTGCCGAGGTTGAAAGGAATGTGGAAACACCTGGAGAGACAAGGCGGTGGTGTTGGCACAAGGGGGCCTGGAGAGACAGAAATTGAAACAGATCGCCGTATTGTAAAAGATAAAATATCTCTCTTACGCAAACGCCTGGCCGAAATTGATAAACAATCTTTCACACAAAGAAAGGAGCGTGGTGAATTTATCCGGGTTGCGCTGGTGGGTTATACCAATGTTGGAAAATCAACATTGATGAATGTACTGAGCAAGAGTGATGTATTTGCAGAGAATAAACTTTTTGCTACACTGGACACTACCACCCGTAAAGTTGTTTTTGAACAAACGCCTTTTTTATTAAGCGATACAGTTGGGTTTATACGCAAACTTCCACATCATCTTGTAGAAAGTTTTAAGAGTACACTGGATGAAGTAAGAGAGGCTGATATTTTATTGCACGTTGTTGATATCTCTCACCCCAGGTACGAAGAGCAGCTTACCGTGGTAAATAAAACGCTTTCCGACCTCGGATCAGGCGAAAAACCAACCATTACCATTTTTAATAAAATGGATAAGTATGCTGAAGAAACATTTGATCAATGGCTGGAAGAAGAAGTAAAAGAGAATATATTAAAGGAATTAAAAGAAAGATGGCAGGAAGAAACAAAAGGTAATTGCGTTTTTGTATCTGCAACTGAAAGAACAAATCTTGATAAACTAAGACAAACTATTTTAAATAAAGTGAGAGAGATGTATAGGATCAGGTATCCGTATAAAGCAGAGTTTTTTTATTGAACACGAATTTTACAACACGAATTGCACGAATTAAGAACGCAGGTTTAGCGACTTCTAAACAGTTGGGTTATTATTAATACTATTGATGGAAAAGCAGCATGAATATAAATGGGAAAAGTTTGCAGAGAATATAGCAGACTTAAGCTTTTCTCAATCGGGACTGGTTGAGGTGGAGGTCAATGGCAAGAAGATCTGTGTGGGTTTATATAAGGACAGTTTATATGCCTGTGCTGCAAAATGTCCCCATGCCGGTGGTATAATGGCTGAAGGATATATCGACGCAATTGGAAATATCGTATGCCCTGTTCACCGTTATAAATACAGCATGGAAAACGGTAGGAATACAAGCGGAGAAGGCTATTATCTAAAAAGGTATCCCGTTGAAATCCGCCCTGATGGCGTATTTATAGGTTTTTCAACTAATATCTTCGGCTAGTTCAAATAGTTCCGAATATTTTTTCAGCGGAAGGCAAAATCCCTTATTTTTGCCCCCCAATCGTAGTTTTTCATTGCAACGAAGGAGCAATAGAAAAACAAGATTCGCAACTTTGCGGGACCAAATACGATAAAATTATTCCTCCTTAGCTCAGTTGGTTAGAGCATCTGACTGTTAATCAGAGGGTCGTTGGTTCAAGTCCAACAGGGGGAGCTAGAAAGAAAAATTAAGCCTGTAAACTTCAATGTTTATGGGCTTTTTTGTTTGAATTAGGCACTAACTGGTGGGAATAGTGGTGGGAAATTTACACCCTGTTTTCATTCATTTCAACACTATTGATTTCACCATTTCATCACTTCAAAAACGAAATGAAATGGCAAACAAAATCAAAATTCTTTTGTGGGTTCATCGTTCCAAACTTAACAAAAATGGATTAGCCCCATTAATCCTTAGGCTAAGTTATCACAACAAAAAAGTAGAAAAGGCAACAGGTTTCTATGTGATTCCTGAATGCTGGAATATTGACAAGCAAAAGCTAAAAGGAAATAATCAAGACACAAATAAGGTTAATGCTTGGATTCAATCTACAATCAGCAAACTTTCAAACATCTACAGGGATGATGAAAATAATTTAAACATTAACCTTGTTAGCGTTATTGAAAAACTATTTGAAACTTCAAAAGATGAACCTACTCTCCTAAATTTTTTCGGTGAACATAATGCTCAAATGAAACTTCGGGTTAATAAGGGATTTGCATTCTCTACTTATGAGAAGTACATTTTTACTTATGACAAAGTGAAAGCTTTTATTGAGTCAACCTTAAATAAGAAAGATATTTTCTTAAAAGATATAAACGTAAAATTTATTATGGAGTTTGACCAGCATTTACGTGTCAATGATAACAATCAGCATAACACAGCAGTCAAATATTGTATTAACCTAAAAAGAGTATTAAATATTGCTGTTTTAAAAGGTTTGCTAATCAGTAATCCTTGTGTTGGCTTCAAAACGGTTTATAAGATTACACCCCAAGTTTATTTGAGTCAGGAAGAAGTTGATGCAATTGAAAAAGCAACCCTCTTCAAAAGTGGGCATAATCTCGTAAGAGATCTTTTTATTTTTCAATGTAACACCGGTTTGGCATACACTGATATGAGCAACTTAACATACAGTGATATTTCCACAGATAAAAATGGTCGTAAGTGGATTATAAAAGCACGTCAGAAATCTGGCATCGTAAGTACTATTCCATTATTCCCAAGGTCAATGAAAATAATTGAGAAATATTGTAAAGAACGTATTACAGGTGAAATACTTTTACTTCCCTCCTATTCAATTCAAAAGTACAATCAGTATATTAATGAAGTTGGTATGATGGCTAAGCTCCAGAAGAAACTTAGTTCTCATGTTGGAAGGAGAACATTTGGCAACATAGCTCTCAGTAAGGGTATTTCTTTGAACGTAATCTCGAAAATACTTGGTCACAGTAGTACACTCATAACACAAAAAATATATGCCATTACAACTCAAAATATCATTAATTCAGAGATAGAGAAGTGGTAGATTTTGAAGTATAGTATCTATGCAGCTAACTTTGGAAGTATAAGAGATTTTGTTTCTGTAATTGGTCTGTTACCAGTCAGACTATAAATCTCTTCTTCCAAAACAGCTTCAACATATTTTTCATTTTCCTTTGTTGTAATTATACTATCATGTATTGTATAGATGGGAACATTTGGATTTGTTTGTCCTATTCTCTTACATGCCTTATCTATTACAAGATAACTTTCCAATCGTTGCAGTATAATTGGGGCTATGTTTGATCTTATTCCATGAAGTAGTACCAACAAATCGTATACTACTGGATATTCCTTCTGAAATGCCTGGCATGTTTTCCTAGACTCAAATTTGTGATAATAAGGGTCGGAATATAGAATTTTGAGCACCTCAATCTTCACTTTATCTCTTGTGCTATATTTTTGGGGGTCTAATTGCAATAGCATTGTTTGGATATCTTCATAAAACGTCCCATTCAGCACAGATTTGGAATAATTTATTCTTCCAAACCCTTGTCCAGACTGATTTCTATGGGTTTTTAACAAAGTAATGATACTCTTATACCTATCATTCTTTCTTATCTCCTCATATAAATCCTTATCTATCTCCCTTAAAGTCACTTTTTGCCAATTTTTGGGCTTGTTATGCATCCAGAACTCTACATCGAATAAACTAATAAGGCAGAAAGGTTGACTGTTTTTAACATCCGTTTCACTAAGTGCTTTACCGTCATATGTACAGAAATTTCTCAACTCCTTTTTAATGTTTGTAATGGGGTTATAAAACCTGTGACTTTCACCACCAAAGCTGTACCTGAAATTTTTCTCGTGGATACATCTTACCAAGAATTTGAAGTCCTGCTTTGTGTCAATTATATTTGATAATTTCTCTTGATAATGCTTGTTTTTGGGCAAGTTTTTAATCTTCTCTTCTATATAAGCATCAATCCATAGATTGGCAGCTTCAAAATCAATTTGAAATAGCCCAGACTCCCACCACTTATAAAGGTAGCCATAGATTTTGGCCTCTTTCTTACGTTCCAATTTCTGAGCTTCTTTCCACCTTTTGATAGACCTGTTTAATCTGTAATCATTAATCGTTGTTCCAATTAATGACTTGCCACTATATCGAAGAGTAAAGCGATATCCTTTACATTTTTTACCTACTATAAAATGATTGTCGGTTTCAATTACACCCCTCTCTATTAGAAAAGCTAGGTAGGCATTGTAATTATGAACAACTCCATCCAACAGCTTACTTGATACTGAGAAATATCTAGTATCCTGCTCTTCCATTTCATGCCTGGAGTTGACTCGGGCTTTAATAAGAGCATCCAATATGTAATAGAGACTGGGTTTTCTAAGCCTTAATCGTGCAAAGGAGGCTTTCCCCTCCTTGATAAGCCCATCTATATCTAAATTTTCTGGGGTCAATAATGTCAAATTCAATTGTATTCTTTAAGTAAATTATCATTTCATACCCTGAAATCTGGACATAAATCTTCTTTCTCACTGTTGTGAGGCCAGAAAACAGTAGGTATGGTTTCGATAATTGACTTTCTAAGGACAGGATGTCCAATGAGAGAGAGTCATGTTAAAAAATTCCCTAATAAGTGGTTGACTATGAGGCAAATATACAACTATTTGGAAGGGTTTCCAAATTAATCTGTGGTGGTAAGAATGAGTAGATATAAATTTTTTAATATCTGTAAAAATCAACTCCACTTCCTCTTTTGACGGCCTTCTCTTTGTTGAGTCACCCCTTACCCCAGCTTCCTTAAATAGCAGTATTTCAAAACAAGAGAACCTCGGTTTTTAAATTTATAATGAGGGGCATAGAGATGAAGAGCAGGTAAACGTGAAAAGGTTATTAATAAGGCAGGTTATGAAATCCATCTCCTTTGAGAGGGTGCCAATATATAGCTAAAAGTGAATAAAAAGTCTCCTTTTTGCTTAGGTCAGTACAGCCCTATGAGACAGTTGTTGTGTCACTCACTTGTACCCACTTTCTTTATTCACCTAAACATATATTATGGAACAATTCAGCAGCATCCATTCACAGGTCAGCAATTGGCAGCAGGATGATCTCCCAACTAAAAAACTTCAGGAAAAGGGACTGGCTTTCCTTACAGACTCAGAGCTTCTTTCTATCCTTATCAATACAGGCACTAAAGAGAAGTCTGCAATAGTATTAGCCAAAGAGATTCTTGCTCTAGCTTATGGCAATCTCGATGAATTAGGGAAGCTTTCTCTCAATGATCTACAAGGAGTAAAGGGTATAGGTCAATCTAAAGCATGTTTAATTCTTGCAGCCATTGAACTTGGCAGAAGGAGGCATTCTGCAAATCCAGTAAATAGAATCATGGTAAGAAACAGTAAAGAGATTGCAGATTATCTCAAAGTAACCATGAAGGATCTTGCATTTGAAGTATTTGCTGTGATCTTTCTCAACAGAGCAAATAAGATTAAGCACTTTGAAATCATTTCTCAGGGTGGAATTACCGGCACTGTAGCTGACCCAAGAATTATTATGAAGAAAGCTATTGAAGAAAGTGCAACCTCGATAATTCTTTCACATAATCACCCCAGCGGTAATCTCATCCCTTCAAGAGCAGATGAAGAAATAACACAGAAGATCAAAAATGCAGCGTCCTACTTTGACATAAAAGTTCTTGATCACATTATAGTCAGTGATGATGGATATTTCTCTTTTGCTGATGAAGGAATGATATAAAACTAAAATCATGGAAAGAACAGTAGTAAAAGCCAAGCAAGATCTTTATAACAAAGGCAAATGCTTCACAAAAGGCAGGCTATATACTCTCAATAAAAAAATAAATAAGAAAGTTGAGTAGATGGGTTGCCAAAATGTGAATGATCAAGGTCAACAACACATTATAGAAACGTGGTCAAAATATTTCCAAATCACTAAATAAATTTTATGAATGCATTACGTAACAAGGTGCAGCTAATAGGTCACCTCGGTAATAACCCAGAAGTAAGAAGCACTGAGAGTGGAAAGAAGCTTATTAAGTTTTCAGTTGCTACCAATGAAATATACCACAATTCAGCTGGTGAGAAAGTAAAAGAAACAATGTGGCACCAACTTATTGCATGGGGTAAGCTTGCAGACATCATTGAAAAATACCTAACTAAAGGATCAGAAGTTGCAATTGAAGGAAAACTTATAACAAGGAATTACAATGACAAAGAAGGTAATAAGAAATACATCACTGAAATACAGGTTTCAGAACTCTTGATGTTAGGAAGTAAGTAAGTCCAATCTTCCAAAATCGTCTACAGCAAAAATATTGGTTGCTCACACATACCAAAAACAGTCCTCCTTAAAACTTCAGTGCCAAACTCATCTTCTTTCCCTGCAGAGACCAACAATCAAACTTCAACATAAGTAATCCACCGATTTACCGGACTTGGTTTTTGGCTTAGTGCTCACAACCAAAGAACTGGTGCTTATGCCGATTTTTCCATCCTTAAATTTTGTTTTTATGTTTCATCACAAAGCAAAAGGCTACTACTATGGTTCAACGTTATTCCTGGTATTTCTTCTTAATCCTGGAGTTTTCATTCATTGCAGTCAGTATGGTTTCTTCATTCAAGAAACTCCTTACCCTGAAGGGTATGATGATTACTTTCGTTAGTCTGTAATTTAGGTTGAAAGGTCTCGATAAAACCAGTTTCAACAAATAGATGTGCCAAACATTGCAGCATGAATTTTCTTTAATTCAAGTTGAATATTCAAGCTGCAATGACCCTTCGGGTTTCTTTGTCACACTATTTGTAGCTCAACTGATTTTATCTCGGAAAGTTCTCTGTCCTTTAAACAGCTTAATTTCAAAAAGCAGTTTAAAGTCCATTTACTTTCTTCTATTGTTGTGCTCGCCTTGCAGGTTTTTGTCTGCGTTCATGAACTTTTTTGGCTCATACCCACACATATAACTTCGTTATGCCACAAAAAATTCATTCACTGTGTGCCCATCACAGCATAAATGCTGTTTTACTGGCCACCCCATCCAAAAACTCTCGCAACAGGCAAGCAAGGTGATTTTATTAAAAGCATAAATAGAATAAATTTTATTTCCTTTACTTAAAATTTAAAATGGAGATATGATTAAATCTGAGCTAGATTGGAGAAACTTTGACTGGAAATATTTTCAAACTTTGGCTATTGAAATTGCAAAAACCTTAGTACCTGATTGTTCATTCTATGAGTATCTAAAGCCAGGTCAAAAACAAGAAGGCATTGATATTCATGGTTTTCAAAGATCAAACGGAAAGTATTTTTCAATTCAATGTAAAAAAGTTAATAATATTAGTAAATCTGAACTTGCAACTATAATTAATGAATTTCGTTCTGGTGAATACTTTGACAAATCTTCTAATTTCATAATTGTAACTTCAGCCGATTTACAAACACCTGATCTACAAAAAAATATTTCGGCAAATAAAATAGAACTAAGTAATTATAGCATTGAATTTGATTGTTGGGATAAAAGAGTCATTGAAACATTACTTAAAGATAAATGGGACTTGGTTTCATATTATTTTGGGGAAGAACAAGCAGAAGGATTTTGTTACCCTCGATTTAGATTTGAAAATCTAGAAACATTCTCCCCAATTTTAGATTTTATACCGAGAAAAATAACTCCGTTTGAAAAGAATAGTCAAGCTGAGACCAAAATATGGTATTATACTCAAAGGCAAACTTATGATCTTAAAGAGATTTTCACAAAAGACAGGCTTGCTACTCACCATGTTTGTATTATAGCAGATGCATACCAGGGTAAGAGTTTTTATTTGAGACAAACAGCATATCTGCTCCAACAATACGGCGAAAATATTTACCCAATATTAATAGAAGTTAAAAAATTCAATGAACAACCCATTCAGGAAATATTATCAAAATCATTGGGAGCTTGGAAGAAAATTCCCCTAAAAGATATGATTCTGATAATTGATGGCTTAGATGAAGCACCAACAGAAAAGTTTATAGAAGTAATTAAACATATAAATGAGTTCAGTAGGCAATACAGTCCAATGAATATTGTTTTTTCCTGTCGAAAATTATTTTTTAATAAGTATGAAGTTCAATCTTTGATATCTGGGTTTGACATTTTTGAACTGTGTAGCCTTGAGTCATTTGACGTTGCGTGGTATTTAAGCAAGAAATTAGGTACTGAAATAAACAACTTCCAGAGTATTGTTTCTCATTCTGGTATTGGCTCATTGCTTTACCACCCATTTTATTTAACTCATCTTGTGGAGGAATTTCTATCTCCTCCTTATACTTTACCAGATAATAAAGTAAAGATAATAGACGGTATAATAAATAGATCATTTAATACATCTTTAAAAAGACAATATACAAGTAGTGATTCAATCAACTCAGAAAGCAACAAGTTTAAAAGAATAATAGAAAAATTTTCATTTTCGTTGCAACTGGCTGGAGTAAACGCTTTTAATAATGCTGATATGCAAGTATTATTTAACAGAGAAGAAAGGTTACTTCTTCAACACAATTCATTAATACTGCATACGGGTGAGATTTGGAGTTTTAATAATGCATTGTTTCAAGAACATATTGCTGCGTCTTTGCTATCACAAATGAGTTACGAAAACATTCTCGGAATTGCTACCGTGGGTGAGGAATTTAAAAAAATAAAAACAAAATGGATACAAACAATATCTTCTCTTCTTTCAATCTTAAATAATAATGATTCTCTTTTTAAAAAAATACTTGATCTGATTGAAAATGATAATATTGAATTGATATTCCAAACTGAAAGTTCAAAATATGAGAACAGCCTAAAACTATCATTACTACAATCTCTGATTGAAAGATGCGCTACTCAAAATATCCGTCCTTTTATTGTTTATGAAGAAACCATTGGGGTTTTTATAAGCCAGTGTTTAAACTGTTCAAGATATTTGATAGAGAGCTTAGAAAAAGCTGAAAATTCAGAATTAGTTAAAACGGTATGTTGTAGAATTCTAAAAACTACTCACTTAAATAATGATTTGCAAAACAGGTATTTAATATTTTTAAAGAAGGAACTTCCACACACTTTAGACGGATATTATGCAGGCAATTTGATTGAAGTACTTACCGTTCAAAAGCTTGGGTGTAAAGAATTAATCGAAGAACTAATTATCATTGAGAGATTAAATGAACAGCATGAATTTAGGGATAATGTGTATGAATTGATTCTTGTTTTAGGGCTAGTAGATGATTTTTATTTTTATGGAGTGGAAGGCTTACCATATTTAGTTAACCATAACAAAATGATTCAACACGGAGGTTCCGAAGTTAACCTTGAAGAATTTTTATTAGCAGGAAGAAAAAGTAAGAACTTAATTAGTTTATTGAAAAGATTCAATTTTGATGGGTGGCTGGAATACTTTCAGCATCATGGTGGATATAAAGCTGATTTCTTTAGTTGTTTTTTTGAGAAACTAGCAGAATTGTATAAAGAAGACCCATTTATAGTATTCCCTGTTGCCGAATTCATTAGACAGCTAGGAAAAAAATATTTGCGGGATGAGTTCAAACAAGTTGATGTTTTTATAGAGCAAACAAATACACACTCGATAATCTTAAGGATTTTAATTTTTGATATTTTAAAAGAAAACGATTGGGAATTAGCCTCTTTGATAACCAAGGATAGTTATGATTATTTATTTTTTGAGTATGAAATTGGTGAATACGGTTTAAAAGAATTGAGAAGCTGTTTAAGCGGGTTAAGATATAAGCAGAAAACGCAAATTGCTGATGATTTTTTTAAGCTTAGTATGGATATAACTGAAGGAAGAATTATTGATGAAAATGAATCGAATAAGCATAAAGAGTATTTAGATTCGGAACGAAGACGTTTAGACAATGATTTAATATATATCCAGTCTATTGACAGTTTTAAAATTGGAATTAGAAAATATTTCGAGTCCTATGGAAAAAGAACAATACCTGCTGATGATTTGTATGTCGATATAGAAGGACATAGAGGTGAGATCCGAAAAATGACAGATTCATATTTTGTATTTGAATATCTAGCAAACTGGCATCGAGAAAATAAAACTGTTTCACTTAATACATGTCTTAAGGCTTTGGACTTCGGGGATAACTTTGAATTTTTCCGTGCCAAAGAGATACTGGATTATCCTTATAAAACTGAAAATTCCGACAAGGTTTTATTTCCTATACTTGAAAAATATTATAATGACAATTTACCCTTAGCGAATTTTGAAAATTGCATGTGGAGTTCAGGCAATCAACACCATTGGTTAAGAAAAGAGTTTCTCCTCGGTCAAATATTTAAAAAATTTCAGTTTAAAACAGAGGATAAGTATCTTCTTGAACTTATTTGGCTTGATACAGGAGGAACCCGAAGTTTTCAATCTGATTTTACTAATAAGTCTATATCAATAGCGGGATTGGTGATTCTTCACCTGAGTGAAGCAGGTAAAATTAAACTTAGAAAAAAAGTGATTGATAACATAAAAGAGGGGATAAAAATGGAATCAATTCTGGGAACACATATTGGATTGTGTAAACAGTTAAAAATAGTTGAAGCAAAAGATATTATCCTAAGGTGTGTTAAAGAGACGACTAATGAGGATTACTTAACTAGAAATGATGGGATAGATATATATTTAGAACTTGGTGGTTCAATAGAAGAAGTATTTGAACTTTATGAAAATTTAGAAAATTATAACGATCATTTCTTTTTCTTTCTTACAAGAATACTTTATAAAACATACCCGATTGAAATTAGCCATAAGGGGATAAATGCTATCAATAGTCCCACTACAGAACTTGATCGTAAAATTCAAATAGCTCAATTACTTTCTGAAATAGGGGAGTTTGAAGGTTTTGTTTTTCTTGTAAATGAAATTAGAAAAAATAAAAAATCGCCTCATCATATTCAAGCTGGACACCCAATAACTAAAACAGATACTACACTTGCTTTACTAGAGTTAAGTGATATTATGTACCTAGTTCTTGATAAGGACTATAACAATAACGAAAGATTTCACGATACTGCTAGAAATATCATTATCGAATGGTTATATACGTTAGCAAATAAAAGTGAAAAGGACCTAGAGCTGGTTGTTTCATTTATTAAAAAGTCCCAGAAAAATCTAGCAGTTAAGTATAGCAATACCGCTGAATTAAATTGGCATATTAATAAGATATATGAGAACTTCAGAAATTCCGATCAAACCAATAAAACACTTTTAGAAATTAAACAATTGCTTTTAGAAATAGATGAAGAAAATTAAAAGCGATTTTCTAAAAGACTTGTATAGCATTTCTTTTTTATATACTATTCCAGATTGATTCGAGATGTAGGGCTTAATTTTAATCCCTTAGCTTCTTTCTTTTTGATTATTTCTTGAATTTCATCAGGTGTAAGATTTGCACCATCCATGCCAATAAAAAATTTGTTAGTTATACCAGCCATAAATTCATTATAATTGTTAAATGCAGCTTTTAATCTTTCAAAATCTGCAATAGTTGCAGGTGGTACATCAGTAATTTTTTCAGGATGTACAAAAGAATTTCTTAAGTTTTTTATACTTCCAAGTTCAATATAGTGGTTAGTAAAATATGCTTCCTTTATTTCTTTCTTATTCCAGGTTTTACTGATTTGATCGAATGTATTAGAAAATTGTTCAAAAAAGTTTTCCTTAGGTTTTACTTTAGGATAAGGATCAAGCTTCCCTAATCCGAATAGATCAGCTTCTATCATTGTAAACAATCTTATCAAGCATGAATTATATAGTGTATTAAACTCTTCCTGTGAGTTTATATGCTGTTCAGTTAGCTTTAATAAGGAAATGTAATCATTCCGCAATATGTTATGCAGTAATTGAAACTCATCCATTGCTTCATCAGCCTCAAAAAATGATTTCAAATCGTTATACATTTTTGTGTGTGTATTCATGGTTCTGGGTTTTAAAGAAATATAATAGAATGGCAGATAAAATTAAATGTTTTCAGATTGGACATTCATTAGAGATATCCACACAAAATATATTTTATAAAAAGTAAAGAATAATTAAATATTTGCCAAATTGAATGATTCCTGGTAAAAATTGTGTTGTATAATCGTAATTTACTATCTTTTCAAAGTATAATTGTAAAAATCCATTTAAGATCTTATGAATCCAGAATTAACTATTGAGCTTCGCGAAAAGATAAACCAAAAGGTATCTGCTAAATTTCCTGATTTTGACAAAGAATGGAGTAAGTATGTTAATGGCATAGGGATAGAGTTTGTGTCATCAGTAAAGGAAATACTTAAAAAACAAATCCACTCTTTCCAGACAGTACTTAATATTTCATTAAACGTCGTAGTTGACAATAATTTTATATTTGGTAACGTAAAAAAAATTATTCAAAATAAAGAGAACCTTGACACTTCTTTTATTATTCAACTTTGCAAATGCGATTTAATTAAATTCTATGCACCACCTAAATTAAAGGATGAGCTTTTTGAAAAAATAAATGAATATATTTTTGAAGAGAAGGAGTTAGCTATTTCTTATGCGGAAACTATTTTGAACTATATCACAATTAAAGATGCTGAGTGGATAGCAGATTGGAAACGTGCTAATAATTTAATAGGACATATTGATGAAGATGATGTTCCATATTTAGCATTAGCTTTTGATATTGGTGGTCATTCTTTAATTTCGTATGATAAGGTATTTCAAAATCAAAATGATGTACAAATTTGGGATCAAAAGGATATTGGCAAAATAGTTACAAGTTATAATAGAGGCAGTGTAGCTCTTGTTGTCTTAGGATCTTCAACACTATTAATTTGGAATATAATCAAATTCGTTTCTTTTATTCTAAAAACAATTTTTGAAATAATAGTTCAGATATTTTCTGTTATTTTTAAACTCATTGCGTCCATCCCTGCTCCTTTTTTATTGTCAGGAGCAATTCTATTTGCGTTTTTTTGTAATGAAACCGAAGAAGGTAAAGAATTTGTGAGGGATATAAAAGAAAATGGAAAGGAGTATATAAAAGAATATTTAAGACAATGGCATCAGAGCATTGGTAAAGTTCTTGAATTAATCAACACATTAAAGAAATCAGCCACCCCTGCTATAATTAATGGATTTGATATATTGGGATTTTTGGCTATGGAGTATCTTTCTTTAGATAATTCGATAAAGGAGATTGAACTCAATAAAACCAAAAGTTCTTTTAATTAAAGTTAGATATATTTATATTGTTTACTCGAAATCATCACTAAAGCCCTCATCAAAACCTCTTTTTTTTGATGGTTTTTGAGAAATCCAAATACTAAATTTTATATCTTTTTCTTCTGCATAACTTTTTGACTCCTCTGTTACTAAATATTGCACTTGCGGAATACTTATATGAAAACCTTCTCCCGTCACATTTGAAATATAAAGTGGAGTCAATCCACTTGATGAGAAACAAACAACACTAGGAGGTGCTTTAAACTTTGGCAATTTATTCCCTGTAATTGTTTCCAAATTCTCGAACTTAATAACTCTTATCCCACTTTTATCCTTATTATTATTTAAGTAAGGAAAATTATTTAATCTTAATGGATCAACTATAAAAATATTTTGGTTAATAACATCTTTTGCCGATAAACTCTGCATATTCCTCTTTAAATTATTTAAAATTTTAAAAGCACCTCTTACTGAATCCTCATAAGTTTTTCCGTACTTATGTAAGGTGTCTAATCTATTAATTTCAGTCTGCATCCTTTCGCTCATATCCTTTTTAATGTTCTCAATAGAAGTATATCCAATAAAAGATATAATTGAAAAGATAACTGCAGAAATTGCAATAATATATTCCTGCTTTGATTTTAGCTCAAAATATCTTTCATCAGTAAAACTGCTTCCAAATTTGTAGTTGTTTTTTAACTTACTTAAATGTCTTTTTATAGATATTAAAGTCCATAGCGAAAATACAAATACACTTAAACCAATAAAGATTAAGATTAATGATAACTTCTCCATACTCTAATATAGAATATTAATCAAAGATTCAATACTAAACTATAAATATTTCTATGCCACAAAAAGTATGATTTACTTTAATTGCACATAATAGTAGAATGAGTCATAATGAAAATAGCTGTGGCTTTTTCAGTATATTTCAATATGAAAAGAATAGTTGACTATTTAGTGCATGAATTAGGGGTTGATGTAAATACAGCTTCAACTCTGATCATTACTCTATTTGTTTTTGGGTTAGGCATGTTGTTAACTTGGGTTACAAAAACAATAATTAGTCAGATAAAAAGAAGTCAATATCGTAAGTGCTATAAACTTATAATAAAATCCTTTGTTAAGTCCTGCAAAAAGCAATATATACATTATTCAGAATTTCCCAATCAAGATGGTTTTTTAGAAGGGACACATTATTCTTTTACTTACATTACAAATTATTCATTAAAATATTTACGTTCATTAGATGTTACTGTATTCACGGCTAATTTTTCATCTTTTTGGAAATGTAAAAATGGCCGTCGAATTTCAAAACTTTTAGAAACTGTAGAGTCAATTCAAAATCATATCGATGTTCAAAAAGAATTTGTTGATAAACTAATGGCTAAATTAGAGAAACACAATTTGCAATACGAATCAAATCTTGATTTCTTAAGACAAATGCATGATGATATTATTGTGAAGCATGCAGGTGTTCCATTGAAGTTAATTAATGATGAAAACAAATTAATTGCTGCTATTCACAATATCTACAACGGATGGGGTGAAGGTGGTAAAAAGATTTTGATGAGAGAAACACATAAAGAATTGGTGATGCCGTTACTAGCCCTTGCAAAGACGATGCAACCTGTACCAATGGTTAGACCAGTAATTGACCATGCTCATCAATGCAACATGGCTTATAACAATATAGTAAACATTGATAGACTACTAAAAAAACAAATATATAAATCAAGCATTGCATATAAAATGGCATATAAAATTGGGGAGATACTTTTAAAACATTTGTAGTAAAAAATATAAGGTAGATTCAGTTCTCCTTCGAACTTTAAATCTATAAAAATGACGGAGGGTTAAGTTGAGTACTTCAGAATTTGATCTGCAAGAAGAAAAAATGTTATGGTAATAATTCCTTTGGTGTAACACCAAGTGCTTCTGCAACCCTGAAGAGATATGAGATCGTGAAATTTACCTGACCCAGTTCCATTCTAGCCAATTGAGAATAATCCATACCAGAAGTATTTGCCAAATACTCAATAGAGATTCCTTTACCTACTCTTACCTCACGAATTCTCGTACCAACCAGTCCCAGAGCAGCTTTGTTGACATAATATCTTTTTTTGACGGTCTTTTTCACCTGTCAAAGTGAACTATTCCTCAAATTTTGAACAATGGAGAATTCTCTATACCTTAAGGCTATATTTAAAAAGATAAATCTGTATTACATGAGAGTTAATTTACTTTTTGTTTTAGGATGCTTTAGTGGCCTTCTAAACCTATATTCTTGCACTAAAGACCCAACAGGGACACCTATCAATCCTTCTGGTCAAATACACAGCATAACTTATACGGGAAATTCTCCATCAGCAGTGTATGATATTAATGAATTTTATTACAATTCCGATGGCACTATAAATTACTTTACATTAAGAGGAATCAATTCTTCTGCTTATTCACAAAAGGGGGTTTATTCCTATACTTCCAATCTTGTTACACAAACCAGCTATGACTCACTTAACGTGGCTTTATCAGAATATAAATATTACTTAAGGGCAAATGGGCTTGTAGATAGTATCGTGTCAAGCTCTATACCAGTAGATTCCGTTCTGGTAAGTCAATATTTTTATAATAGTAATAATATTCTTACTGAAGCACAGCTTCATAATTACTTGCCTGGCGGTAGCTCAGGTCCACTTTCAAGTTTGCTATATACGTTTGTCAATGGTAATCTGACAAGGGTAGATGTACCTCCTACAAACAAATATCTTGCTTATGAGTATTATGATACAGTAAGCAACCTTACTCCACATGCTTATGGGTTATCTTATAGTTTGAACCAAAGCTCGAACTTATTAAAGAAACAATCTTTTAATGACACTGGAAATCCTGCTGATACAAAGACTGAATTTACTCATGAATATACCTTCGATAGCAACAATAGAGTATCCACCCAAACTATTCATTCTTATGAAAATAGTGTTGCTACTGGAGAGTATGTTACATTAACCTATACTTATAATTAACTTTGAAATATCTGTCCGTCCTTTTTAAACTCTAGGAAAATGGAAGGAAGGAAAACTGAAGTATCCTCCAGGGGAATAGTATGGAGATAGTATTGGATGACGACCCTGGAGATGGAAATATCTTGAAATACATAATGCACAATTTATAATAAACAAAACTGGTGGGAAAAATAGTGGGAAAGGCTTAATCGAAACTTTTCAAAATCCTCCCAAACTCAATACAGGACAGGATTTTCCTTCCTGCAGAGGGTCGTTGGTTCAAGTCCAACAGGGGGAGCAGAAAAGTAAAGGGTTTCAGTGAATAATTGAAACCCTTTTTATTTTGATTCGAATAAACTCACCTTAATACTATTTCAGCCTGAAATTCTTCAGGCTCCAAAATTTATAATTCAACCTGATACTGAAATCATTCAGTTTACCTATTTCATCAAATCTTGCCCGAACATGAATTAGCCCTTTAATCCATTTATAGCGGGTTAACCCATTAAGTTCAAACCGGTATCTATATTTATTTCCAAACCTTCTTTTAAATGCAGCCAGGTTTTTGCTTTCCAGGTTTTTCATGGTATTACGTAAGTGAAGAATCACAATACTGGTTATTATATACTAATAGCAAGAGACAGAAAGGTAATTTGGGTATTCATAGTATCATAACTATTGGAATAATAAATTATTGTTTGTCAGCTATTAAAATTTGTCAATTATTTTCACTTCACGTGAAAAATTCTTCCGCTTAAAAAAAATTAAGTTTAATAAAATAGGGACGGTAATCCCAAACCGGTCGCAGACCTGCATACTTAAGTAGACACAAGTGATCCTTCGGAACACTTGCCTTTACTTTGATTTAAAGACGTTGCGGATAAAGATAAAACAAAGAAAAAAGGTCTTTCTCAACTAGATATTGAGGTCAGTAGTGGCATTTCAAGGCCGGACATAAGTAGAATAGAGAATGACTTAAAGAACATAGAATTTATTACAATTGTAAGACTTGCAATTGCATTAGATGCTGAAGTTATCGATTTAGTTAAAAAATGAGATATCTCGATTTAGTTTCATTCGATAATTATAGTAACACCTAAACTTAGTTAAAAACATTAAACAATCTATTTCAGTTTGAAAAAATCTGTTATTGTTCCAACTGGTAGTTGAGTTTCTTTAGCATTTATTTGCCATTTTTTAAATATGGACTTTTCTAAATCACTTAATGTAATACTTACTTCTTCAAAATAAAAGGTACTTATAAGAGAACCTTTGGAATAATCTTCGTACCTGACAGCCTTTAACGGTTCATATTTCTGGTCAACAAATGGATAAAGATTAAAAAGATTTTGAGAATATTTGTCAGTAAGATAAATCACTCGCTTGAGTGGTTTGGAGTCGCCTTTTACATCCTCAGACACTCTTTTATAAACTGTTTTACCTATTGTAGTATCCGGTAAAAAAAAAAATTGCCTATCGTCTGTAATAATCTGTCTTTTATTATCTTTGGAAAGGTAGAATCTCCATTGTAATGTTTCCTCAGATTTTAATTTGAAATTTTTTTCGACAAGTGCCGTAGTATCAAACTTACTGTAACTCTGACAAAGCAAATTTGTCAAATCCAGATATACATACTTCCAGACATTTAATGTTGCAGTTTTTTTTTCGTCAAAGTCAAACTCGTCTCTTACGAATTCCATGATAACAGCACTATCTAAATACCAGATCTTAAATGTATAATCTTTTACCTGTTGGTTTGTATTTATAAACTCAGCGATCCAGTGATAAGTAACAGCTCCTTGAGCTGAAAATTGTTTTGGAATTTTCTGGCTAGAACAAGAACTATAAAGTATCATCAATGAAATGATCAGGTGAATTTTATGAAATGCTTTTTTTTTCATCATATAACTGAAGGTAAAAAAGTTTTAAATCCAAAAGCAGTCCGCACAATTGGAGAGGGGGCATTCATAATCGGCTGGTTAATAAAGGTCATTGTATATAAAGCTGTGCAATATACTGGATCTGAAGTATATGCATTAACATCTTCACTATGTGAATTCACAATATTTGCATGATATGGTCCATATGAAACCCCAGTTGATGGATTATTGTATGTATACTGTGAACTATAATCAACGACTGAAATAAATTGACTTTGTGATGGATTATTTCCAGGAATACCTGTTATCGAATAATTTTCATAAAATTTAAATGTTTCAAAATCGCCATCATAATGAAACTCCCTCATCATAATTTTATGAGATCTTGTTCTTGGAGCTGGTTGACTAGCACCCCCGCCATTAGCTTCACCATTGATCTCTGTTAGCTGATCGCAAAGTGCATTGGGTGGGCAGTTTAAACAACCCAAGTCAACTATAAAATAATCTAAAATTTCTCCGGTTGTCAGGTCAAATTCATAGTGAACCCAAAACCAATGCAGACAATCACCATCTAAAGCTATACGTTCCCCATGATAACTTTCAGACTCTCTGAGTTCTCCTCCCTCAAATGTTGTTTCTGAAAACTCATAATCCTGAAATGTAACTAATTTGATTTTGCCATTATATTCTATCCCGGTATTATTATTAAGATATAAGTCCCTTAAGCCAACCTGAGGTGATTCAATAGGCTCATTATAATTATTCACAATAGCCAATTCACCTCTACTGATATGCCCTTCTTCATCTTCGAAAATAACTAGATATGTCAATGAATTTTCGTCTTCATGCATACTTAGATGCCCTCCGACAGGAATACTAATTATAAATTCTTCTTCAGCCCATTCCTCTGCGATTAAATTATCAAATGCTAAGTTTGATATTATGTCTGAGATAAATTTATTTCTATTTTCAGATGAATCCTCAGGTCCTTTTTGTGCCTGTAACCATTCCACTATTTCATATGTTGTTACTTGGCTTTCTGTATTTTCTCTGGCAGTCGAAACTAATGGCTGGGACACAAGGCTATTGTTGGCAATTATTGATTGCTTACCATTTTCAATATCAGTACTCTTTATGCATGATTGCATAGCTGCAATAAATACAAAAACCAGCAGAATTTTTCCTATGAGTGGTGTGGAAGTTTTCATAAAAAATATATTTGAAAGTTAAGAGTTCTTATTAATATATCAATACTTGAATAAAACTAAGAATTAATTTTCTCGCCTATTCTTAGAAAACACCCGAACTAATAGGTGTTTAAACCCAAATTTTTGATGATCACAGAGAGAATCAAATTTTCTTAGGAAAGCATTTTTTCTATCTGGAGAATTCAAAAGTTCGTTAGCATATTCTTTTATAAATTCATCAAGAGCAACTAAGAAATTATTCCTATAGAGAATTATTGAAAACTATTTGCCGAGATTGTCCCGGTACCTTTGGTTCTTGCCTTATGTAACAGACCACGCCTTACCAACCTGTAAAAACTATCGGCAAGGGTTAGGTTAAACTGTGTACTAAATGGTTTTCTATTAACTATAAAAGAAACAAAAATATCACCACTTTTGTCATATTCATATATTGTAAATGGAGGGTCTCTTCTTCTCTTATGTCTATAAGATATCCCTTGCCAAGTGCTTTCTAGAAATTCAATCAATGAACATGCTAATGTCATTCTTTTTTCAGCAACGTCTTCTGCAAGAGACGTTGCGTAATGGATAAAGATAAATTTCAAACACTACTTTATCAAACCAATAAACATATGCAACGGTCTCGTTCCAGAGACGTTGCTGAAAAAGAGAACCAGCATTACAACGTGGTTAATTGTTGTGTCAATTGTGTTTGTGTCAATTCAATTTTGACACGAATAGAATTGACACAACTTTCTTAATCATTATTTTATATACTCTGGAGAAGGCCGGATCTTAGCAAAAGAATAAGACTTCCAGATTTAAAAATTGTACGGTTGAAAACCAGCATATAATTAATGCTTCACACCCTATCCTTATCCACCATTTTCCAACTCGCCTCATCATACCGTTCACCTGTATCCGGGAATTTAGCAAGCAATGATTCAATTTTTTGTAAGTGCGCTGCAGATAATTTTACTTCCACTGCACCTGCATTATCAGCAAGGTTCTTTCTCTTTTTTGTTCCGGGAATAGGAATAATATTTTCTCCCTGTGCCAATACCCACGCAATGGCAAGTTGTGCCGGGGTACAACCGATCTCTGTTGCAAGTGCTGCAAAAGATGCCGACAGGTTTTGATTATTATCACGATGCGCTTCCTGGTAACGGGGTAATTTTTTTCGGAAATCATTATCAGGTAGATCAGATAGATTCAATGTGTTCGTCATTAAACCACGTGCAAGCGGGCTAAAGGGAACAAAATTAATTCCGAGTTCTTTGCAAACAGGTAGCACGCTTTTTTCAACGTCTCTCGTGAGCAAAGAGTATTCACTCTGTACTGCACTGATGGGGTGTATTGCATGTGCCTTTTTTATTGTTGCAGCAGATACTTCCGATAAACCTACATAACGCACTTTTCCTTCTTTCACCAGTTGTCCCATTGCCCCCACCATTTCTTCTACGGGTACATTAGGGTCAATGCGGTGTGCGTAATACAGATCAATAGTATCGATATTTAATCGTTGTAAACTTTTTTCAACTGCAGTACGCATATATTCGGGTGAGCCATTGAAAGCCATACCTGCTCCGCCGGGATTGTTTGTAAATCCAAACTTGGTTGCGATAAAAATCTGCTTCCTGTTCTGCTTTAATACTTTTGCAATCAGTTCTTCATTCTTACCACTGCCATATACATCAGCCGTATCCCAAAAATTAATTCCTAGATCCAGTGCAAGGTGAAGTGTTGCAATGGATTCCTCATCATCAGGAACACCATAAGCATGGCTCATGCTCATACAACCGAGACCGATAGCCGAAAGCTTTTCTTCATTTCCAAATGATCTGTACTTCATATTTTTTGATTAATTGTTGTTTCACGCAAGGGCCGCAAAGAAGCAAGGGCGCAATGGTTTATAAGCCCTGCGCCTCTGCGTTGTTGCGTGCTTTGCGTGAAATAGTTTTGTCATAAATTATCTGTGTAAATCGTTTCAATCCGTGTCATCCCCGCCTGAATGAATCAGTCGGGCAGGCGCGTATCTATCATTTAACAGGTCTTGATGGCCTCACTTCAATTTTACTAGGCAATGTTCTTGGATTCATCTTTAATAAATCCACAACAAGCTCCCCTATATCTTCCGGTTGTATCTTCCACGCATCTGCATCATTGGGAACGTGATTATTAAAATAAGTAGCAACAGAACCGGGCATAATGGTAGAAACTTTAATCCCGTATTTTCTCAGGTCGAGCATAATGGCCTGTGTAAATCCGACGAGACCGAATTTACTTGCATTATAAGCTGATGCTGTTTCAAAAAAATTTGCGCCGGCAAGACTCGCCATTGTGATAATATATCCTTCTGTTTTCTTTAATGGATCAATGCATGCTTTTACGCTGTTGAATACCCCGGTTAGATTGGTATTGATGGTTTCGTTCCAATGGTCTTCCGTCATTTCATCAATCGCTGCAAAGTGACCAACACCTGCATTGGCTATTAATACGTCCAGTTTTCCGAAATGATCGATGATTGCTTTTACTGCTTTTGTTTCTGAATCCAGGGAACTTACATCTGATCCTACTGCAAGTATTTTGTTTGTATCTTTTGTTAATGATGCAGCAGCTTCTTTTGAAGTATTTAGATTGCGGCTACTGATCGCTACTTTCATTCCATTATCTAATAATACTTTAGCTATCCCGTATCCAATGCCTTTGCTGCCGCCGGTGATATAGGCTACTTTGTTATTAAGAAGATTATTCATGGTAATTGCGATTAGTGAAGAAGACCACAAAGATACTCAACCTAGATAAAAAAATCGCAGTGCAGATTTGCTGATCGTATCAACAATTTATATAAAACTTCCTTTGAATTTTAAAAAGGTGACAGCATCCTTATATAATCTTCCATTAACTATTATGCCATCTTCGTCTTTGTCGTCATAAGAAAATTCCGCTGCTATATCAGGGTTTTCAAGCGGGTTTATTACTGAAAGGAATTTCAGGAAATCTGCTTTTTTCAATTGCATTTTTCTTTCCACAATTGTTTCGAGTATTTCTTTTACCATCTGCAGCATGCATACCCCCGGCACCACAGGTTGCCCTGGAAAATGCCCTTCAAAGATTTTATGTGAAGGATTGATATGAATCTCTACAAGTACATTGGTACCTGCTATTGTCTTTTTGTTAATTGTAAAAAAATCTCCGAGTAACATAGTTTATTCTTTTTCAATTCTTTTTAATCCGATAGTAAAATCAAATTTATGATGCGTAATTACAATTGTATCCGGCAGGCCGTTTTTGTAATTTTTAACAACAGCTGTAACTACAGATTTGCTTTTTGAAGCCCTTTCCATGGTGATCAATTCAGTATTACTGCTGTCGGTTACATAATAATTAAATCCCTTTGATTGCGGGAAAATATAATAATTGTTATGGTTGGCGTCCCTGCGAATATAAGCATTCGAAGTATCCATCGGTTCCATCAATAACAACTGAAAATCCTTTCTCAATGTTTTTATGATAGCCTTACGGTTCATTTTCTCTAAAATGTAGTACACGGTAAACCGTCCGTCTTTTGTAAAACCAAAATCAAAGAATTTAAATCCAAGCTCATTTGAAAATAACATGCGTGTGCTGCTGTCAGGCATTTTTTTGATAAGCAATAAACCGCTTAAGTAATTTCCCATTACGTTTACTTCCGTTTTATACAACGCAACTGTAAACGCGGGCTTGAATTTTTGTACTGTATTAATATCACCTGTAGCTTTTTGCAGGCCTTTAAATACAGAAGTACAGCTCAAAAATATAAGCAGGCAACTACTTGATAGCAAATAACGCATCAGGAATGTTTGAATTCATTTCTTTACCGGAAAAACGAATGGTTGTATTATCGCCTGAATTTTCATTCATCTCTATTGAGGCGACTGTATAATCTTTCTTATCAACGATCACATTAATTGTTTTGAAAAAATCTTTTAGGCTTTTCGAAACCGGTGATAATTCCACGAGATAATTTCCTTTACTTTCGAAAACTCTTATTTTGAAATCCTGGTTATTCAAAACATTTCCCTGTACACAATCAACGGTTATTTTATTGATTTGCTGAAAGAGCTTATTTGATTTTGTTGAAATGGTATTTTGTTTTTGCCCATCCTTAATAAATACTTTATCCTTGTTGATGATCATTAAGTACTCAAAAGGGGAGGTATATTCCATTCTCACCTGGCTTTCTTTTTTAAACCAGAACTTTCCTTTCGATACAATTTTTTCCGCAAGCATGCTCAGGTTCTTTTCCTGGATAAAATCACTTTTAATGCTCGTGGTTTTTTGTGCAGCAGCAGAAAATTGTGTTTTAAAATTCACTAAATCGCCCATTAATGTGTACCCGGAATATTGCGCTTTTGAAGAAAAGCCAATAACAATAACCAGTAATATTAAAAATACTTTACGCATAAGGTTTCAAAGCTAACATTTTATCCAGTCTCACGATTTCATAACCGTTTTCTCTTACTCCTTTAATAAATTCAGGCAGCATACTAAGTGTTGATTGGCATGTATCATGAAAAAGATACACAGCACCCGGCTTTAAGGAGCGCATTACTTTACTTAGTAATTTTTTCTCGTCGTTTATAGTTGTATCCATCGAACGAACGTTCCATCCAACGGGAATGTAATCTCCCTCCTGTATTGCCTTTCTCAGGTTAGGATTGATCACACCATAGGGAGGTCTGAACAATTTTAATTTTAATCCCGTAACTTTTTCAGTGATCCGGTCTGTCATCTTAAGCTCATTCAGCATTTTTTTTGATGAAAAAAGATCAAAGAAGAAATGATGGGAATAACTATGATTACCGATGATATGATCCTCTTCCTGCAGTCTTTTGAATATCTCCTCATTTCCTTCAATACGATTACCGATACAAAAAAAAACAGCTTTTACATTGTTTATCCTCAGCGTTTCCAGTATTTGCGGTGTAAAGTTTTCCGCCGGGCCATCATCAAAACTGATGGCAATTTCTTTTTTATCTGTTTTTGCAGCACAGAATACTTTCATAAAAAAGTTGGATTGTATAAAATAACATCCATAAAATATTATAAGAGAATATGCTAACAATAAAACGGGAAAAACAATAATGGGGAGATCATACAGGATATCAACAGCAATGAAAATTACCAGCAGGCTGATAAAAAAAACATTTATGTTTCTAAACTTTAGCATGCTGAAAGTAATAGTAAGCTATGATGTATATTCTGGTAATGATTATAAATCAGCATTCTCTTAATGTTTTTATTGTCTATTCCCAAAACTGCAGGTACCGTTCTATTTTTTAAGATGTGTGCCGCCATCCATAGCGCAAATGCCATAGCTGTGGGATATTCGCCGCACAAGTTCTTATAATTAATCAAATCAGAATTGTTAAAAACGGAATTTTTTAATTGGCAGTATATAGCATCATTTTTTGTATCCCCGTTCATTCCGGTAATTATAAGATCGATCTCTTTGATATCAATTGATCGTTCCTTCAAAAAGGCATTGATGTGATCTTCTATTTCATTTATGCCGGCTGGTTTATAAAAAGTATACAGCCCATCCAATTTAGCATAGTCATTTCCGGATGCTTTATCTGCCAGTAAAAAAAATGAAGCGCCCTCTCCTGCTATAGTTCCCCTCGAAATTGTTTTGTACAGGTCCAGGTTTGAAATAGTTTCTCTTTTATACAGCCCGAAGCGACTCAATATTGCATGGCTTGTATCTGTAATTTCATCTATTGCACCTACCAGTACATTTGATCCGGGATTTTCCATTAAATACATCATTCCATCCAGCAATGCACTTTCAAATGAAAATCCACGATGAACAAATGCATTGTTATAATTGTTGGATTTGATCATTAACCCAATTTGTGCACCTATTGTATTGTGTGTTGATTGAATAAAAGCGGTTGGCGTAAGCAGCTCTTCATTTTGCTCCACCATTTTTGAAAGAAAAAGATCTGTATCCTGCAAACAGCCATAAGCTGTTCCAGTTACAATTGCATCTGGAATTTCAATGGCTGCTTCTTTGAGGCATTCAGTTGCTGCTGCAACACCCATTCTTATGATACGGCTCATCCTTCGTATCATTTTTAGATCGATGATATCCTTATAGTCTGGTTCAATGCAATTCAACCGGTTGCCGGTGTATTCAACTATTTCTGTAAGGAATGGGAGATTTCCAAAACTGTGTTGTGCTGATATATTTCCTGTTGCCCTGATGTACATATTACAGTTTTGAAAAAATTAATGATGAACAATTTCCCCCGAACCCAAAAGAATTGGATAACACATGTTTGATTGTTGCATTCTCTGAAAATTTTGTTTCGGGTGTAAATGGCAACTCTTTCATTTGTGTTTGAAAACGAAGATTTGGATATATCATCCCGTGTTGAATTGCAAGTGCAGAAAAAACTGCTTCGATACCACCGCTTGCACCCAATGTATGACCGGTAAATGATTTTGTAGAACTCATTTTTGGATAGTGAGGATCAAACAATCTTTTAATTGCTGTTCCTTCAGCTATATCATTATTCTGTGTACCGGTTCCATGAAGATTTATATAAGTAATATCGGAAGGTTTTAATCCACTCATTTTTAATGCGCCTTTCATAGCAAGATAAGAACCAATGCCATCAGGTGAAGAAGCGGTTTGATGGTATGCATCATTTGCATTACAATAACCACTCAATGTACAATAAGGAGATTTCTTTAAGTCCTTTAGCAACTTTTTCAGATACCAGTACTACATACCCTGCACCTTCGCCCAAATTCAATCCCTTCCTGTTTTCATCAAAAGGCTTGCAATATTCACTGTCCAGGATCATTAATGTATTAAAACCATTGAGTGTAAATTTTGTGAGCGCATCGGCGCCCCCTGCAACAACCACATCCAGCATATTATGTTTGATCAGCCTTGCAGCGAGAAAAATTGAATTTGCAGAAGAAGAACATGCCGTGCTGATCGTACTGATAAAATTTTTTATGCCAAGTTCATCTGCAACAAGTTCGGTAATACTGCCACATTCATGATCTACAACATTTTGTAATCTCCCTTTTGAATGATCAGGAAGAAATGCTGTAAAAAAATTTTCTGTTTTATCCATTCCGCCTACGGTGTTGGCAGATATGAAACCTGTTCGTCAGTGAATGAATATTTTCAATCCCTGCATCTTTCAATGCTTCTTTTGCAGCAATCATACTTAGTAAAGCGGTACGGCTTTTAGAGGGATGAAGGCCGGCAAGTGCAGCCAGTTGCTCATTGCCCAGTTTTACTTCCGCCACAGGGAGTGTATTGCGATGTGACAGAATCAAGGTAATCCATATCTGCCATGCCTGCTTTTCCTTTTTCAAGAGAAGCAAGGCATTCGGCGATATTATTTCCGATTGCCGAAATAGCGCCTACACCAGCAATAAAAACCGGTGCACTCATGTTATGCTGGCTGGTGTTTGATGTGCAGTAATATATTCGGCGATCGTTCTTACAGAACTAAATACTTTTGGCCCATCTTCTGCATTTGAAAGTTTGATCTTATAATGCTGCTGCAACAATACAATCAGTTCCAGCGCATCTATTGAATCCAATCCCAGGCCTTCCACAAAAAGCGGCTGATCGTCACCGATATCTTCCGGTTTTATATCCTGTAAATTCAACTGGGCAATGATCTGTGTTTTCAGATCTGACATTAATTTATCCATTGTCTGATTGATATATTTTATTTATATTTTCTGTTGTAAATAAATTTGCAATGCTGGCACTCGAAGCAGGATCTTTCTCTATCAGAAATACAACTGCTTTGTATTGATCATCCAATAGTTCCACCCAGCCACAAATACAGGCATGCAAGATATCTTATTGATAAGATTGCTTACATATTGTTGAATGAACCCTGCATCAAATTTTCAAAAATAAAAAAGCAGTTTCTCCCTTGAAATTATGCCGGATACAGATTTCACCCATCACAATATTTGGTAAAGTATAAACAAACAACGCCGGGCTTGCTATTGCTTTTGTTGATTCGAAATATTTTATATCTGTATCCAGGCTTGAATTGGCGTTTGCCAATACCACCCCGATCTCTTCCGGTTTATACATTTAATGCATTAAAACTATCCTTCAATAAAATTTCAGCCGCCAGCCATCCCAGTTTACTCAGGTTGTCCATCTTGTAAAACTTAGGATACTTAATATCGAAATGTTTGTACACAGAAAGCAGGAATTCCTGCAATGGCTCATTCCTGTTCTCAAATACCAATGACCCGTTCTTATAAACAACGTTTTTGCTGATGATGCAACTGGCAGTGATATATGTCTTCCCTTTCAAAACTTATAATTGTGCTGATGATGCATTCATCTTATCTCTTATTTTAATAAGCTTGGCCAGTTTATGTAAAGCTGTATCGTGATCTTTTACATAAGGATTGCTTGTATCCCATACATATCCTGCCAATACGGAACAGATCATATTTTTTATTTCAGGATCCTGGTTCTTCTGCAAAGAAAATGGTATCCAGTGTTCCTTCATACCATGCCATTACATAAGAACGGAAAGTATTTACACCCTGCATCATTACTTCCATATATTCCTTTTCCCAGTCAACGTCTTCGCCTTTCAGCTTTCTTAATTACCAGCTTGGCTGCGATCTGGCTGGAAACCGTGGCCAGTGTAACGCCTGATGAAAAAACAGGATCAAGGAATTCTGTTACATTTCCCGTAAGCACAAATCCTTCACCATAAAATTTTTCTGTGGTGGTTGACCATGATTCCAGACTCTTGGTTCAAAAACCATTTCTACATCTTTCGAAACGTTTCGCTAAATAAGGTTGTGTAGACAATCATTGCTCTTAATTGTTCTTCATGTGTTCCTTCATATCTGTTTAAAAAATTCAGGATCTCCAACAAAACCTAGGGATGTAATTCCGTTTGAAAATGGGATTACCCATATCCATACTCCTGTATTCATGTACAATGATGGTGATGCGGTTTGGCTCATCATCCATAGAGCGGTTCTTATCCTACAATATGAGCAAACAACGCTTTGCGTGGTGGAAGATTGGATGGTTTATCCATATTGAACAACCGGGGAATCACCCTTCCATAACCACTGCCATCAACAATAAATCTTGCTTCTATTTCTGATTTATTGCCATTGATATCTTCTACCGTTGTTATTGAATCCTGAGCCATTGAATACAATACCTGTTACCGTTGTTTCATAACTAACGGGAACGCCCATTTTTTCACACTTCATCTGCCAGTGTTTTATCAAATTCGGCACGGGGCACCTGCCAGGTCCAGTTCCAGCCTGGTTGGTAAACTGATCGGCAAAAAAATAATCGCATATCTTTCCATTCTTTACAAACTTGGCCCCGAATTTTTCCTGGAAATCCTTTTTCTTTTACTGCATCCAGAAAACCTGCTTCTTCCAATGCTTCCATACAACGGGGTAATAAACTTTCGCCAATTACAAAACGGGGAAATTTTAGTTTCTCTACTATTTTAACTTGAATACCCGGCTTTTTTTACAATAGATGCTGCAACAGTTCCTGAAGGGCCGGCCCAATTACCAATACATCTACTTTTTCTGTTTTCATTTTATAGGTTTATTATGATTTATTATTTTCCGTGTCCACAAAGAATAGTGGTTATTCCGATAGTTCTTGCTTAATTATAATTTCTTTTTTTACATTTTAATAATGTCTGGCTCAACCCGATATTATCAATCTGTTCTACAATCTCAAATCCTGCTTCTTGAATGCAGGCAAAAAAAGTTTTAGCACTGTACATCTGGCTATTGCCATTTGCCAGTGCAGTAAAATAAATAGAGGTCTGCTGCAGGCAAAAAGCCGCGATCTCATATTGCTGCATGTCCCAGTATGGTTCCATTATAAAAACACTACCCGTCATCGTCCAATGCATTCGCAGCACCTTTTTAATATTGAAACGATTTCTGCTTCTGAAAAACAATCCAGGAACTGGCTCATCCAGATTGCATCAAATCCTTTTGGAAATGTTACTGATCTCATCCAGTATATTTACTGGCTAAAAACGAAACCCGGTCATTCAAACCAAGCTTCTTCAATTTTACTCTTTGCCACATTTAACTGCCCGGGCAGGTCCATGATCGTTATATTGATATCATCGGTCGAATATTTTGCAGATGCAATAGCCCATTTGCCGGTATTGCCACCAATATCCAGTAATTTTTTTATCCCGTTCTTATACACCATTGGTAACACCACTGGAAAAGCATCGTCTGAAAAAAAATGATCAAATCTAAACCAGCTTTTCTGCACATGTTCCGGCAATTGTGAGAGGCCTTCATAAATAGTTTTCCATTCACCAAATTCTTTAAGACCACAGGCTTACCCGTTTCAATACTTTCATCCAAGTGAAAAAAGTCCTTTATAACATACATCATGTACAAAATCCATATTGGTTCTTGTAAGCGGATCATGTAAAATGAAATAACCCTGTTTTTGCAAGTGTATATTGTTGATCATTTATCAATCACCAGGCCGATGCTCAATGCCAGATTCCAGTAAAACCCTCACGCCATAAGCAGGAAGTTTTACTTTCTTCTACAATTTCGTCCATTGTTATGCCTTCGTGATCCACTTTCTTCAATCAGTTTTAAAATCCCGGAGTTTCGTAAGACCCTTGCCACCTGGAAAATAACGGGTCCAAAAGCAATCCATTGTGCTGCTTCCTTTGCTTCAAATGCTGTTTTTTTATCTTTATCAAAAAATTTCATAAGTTAAACGTGTTTATTTATAAGGTTATTGTTTGCTCAATAATAATGGCAGCATTGCAACCGCCAAAACCAGAAGCTGTTTTTAAGACAATTTTTTAAAGTGCCCTTTTTTATTGTTATCAGAAACATTTAAGGGATTGTTAACACCGATATTGCTAAATCCTCTTGTTGGATATAACAAATTTTTTTTAATGAATGAATGCGAAACAATCGATTCGATAATACCTGCTGCTCCAAATGTATGGCCATAATAATCCTTTTAAACTATTTACCGGCACCGACTGCATGCCTGCAAGTGTAATCGCCTTTGCTTCCATTTCATCGTTGATAAAAGTTGCAGTACCATGAGCTGAAATAAAATCAATATCTTTTTCTGTTACAGCCCGCGTCCTTCATGGCTTTCTTAATGGCAATGCACAATTCTTCTCCTGTACGCGAGGGTCCTGAAATATGATTGGCATCATTGCTTACCGAACCTCCTGTTAACTTTTATTGCCGCTGAATATTTTTTATCAGAAGAAAGAATAACCGTTGCTGCACCTTCTCCAAGTTTATTCCTTTCTGGCTGCATCAAAAGGTTTGCACAGTTCATCACTTACTGCCTGGAATGACTGAAAGCCTGATAAAACAAATTTTGAAATCACGTCGGCTCCTGCAATCACGGCATGTTCATATTGTCCCGAACGTATCATTCGCATACCGGTAATCATAGCCAGTATTCCCGAAATGCATGCATTGGATATGATAACAGGTGATTGGAAAAACTTAAAATGTTCTGCTATCAATTTTGCCGAGCTATGTAATGCAATACGATCTCTTAGTTGTGTACTATAAGTTTCCGTTTCAAGCAAACTTATATTTCCTTTTGTAGAAGAAAGGATAAGAATTGTTTTGGGATGTTTAGGATCTACCGCTGCATTTTTCAAAGCGTCCTCAATAGAAGCCGTCAATATCTGCTCAAATCTTGTGTAACGTGTATCGGGTGCAGGAAAATTATTTGTATCAAAAAGAGCAGCGCAAAAAGGCTGGCTACTCATCGAAACATTGTTGTGTTGTTTTACGCCCGTGATATTATTTTCGAGGTTACGAAGGTTTTCACCGGTTGTAAAACCAATGGGAGAAAATATATTATCTGAAGCTACAAAAACATCTCTCATATTTGCTGATTAAACCAGTCCGTATTTTTTTTTCCACTCCTCAAAAAATCCTGGTGTTGCCAGTTGAAGCGTTGCTCCTTCCTTATCCAGAAAAACCTGGATAGAAGATCCTGTTGCCACCACTTCTTTTGTTTCGGAATTATACAATTTGTATTTGAACAACATTTTAGCAGCCTCGGTTGGAACGTATTCTGTTTCAATTTTAACCCTATCGCCGTAGCGCAAGGATTTTTTATAATCGCATTGTATATTCACAACCGGTATTACAAATCCGTATTTATAAAAGGCAAGGTAGCCAATGCCATATTCTTTCCCAAAAGCTTCTCTTCCATCTTCGAAATACCTGATATAATGGCCATGCCATACAATTCCTAATGGATCTGCCTCGCTGAACTTTACGTCAAACTCTGTAATATTTTTTAATGTCTTTTTCAAAATCCTGTTCTGATGCGTTTATTCCTGTCCGATATTAAATCATTCCGGGACCTTGCCGGTCCCGGAAATATATGATCTCTTCTGTTAATTTATCAGCATCAAATACATAATTGGTTTTTAAAATATACCTGGTTTACTTCCAATCTTTATAATCTGCGTCCTTTAATATACTGCTAAATGCACCCGCCCAAAAGTTTTTAAATCCAAAACCGCTGGGTTTACCTGTTAAGCGTGAGGACATGATCACAGATTTTTTATCCATGTTCACATATGCCGCCCATGCAGATCCTTCTTTGGTAACCTTATTCATTCCTTCAACAAAGAAAATTAGTCCTATTCCTTTTTTCCCCATGAAGTCGTATTTTTTTACAAGAGCTTCCACCTTTGCGGCATCCAGTGAATTTAATTGGCTTGGATCGTTTGTGAAAAAATCTTTTTTGATGGTACTGTTCTGATGACCTGTAACATCTATCGCATATTTCACTTCTGTACGATGTACCTGTTTTGCGATATCGAATTTTTTAGGTTCATTAATAAAAAGCTGGTTCCATCCCGGTATATATTTATCCTTGAAGTCAGCATTGGTAACTTCACCATGACTTCCAAAACCTGCAGCTTCACCGAAAAATTTTGCTTGTGTAAAATCCAGTCCCAGCCAGGTAACATCCATCGTTCCTATAAAAAGATCTTCTTTGGTCTGGGCAATTACAGACTTAACATTTAGAAAGAAAAGAACAACAAGTAACAAGCTAAGTTTGTTTGTACGTTTCATGACATGTTTATTTTGTTGGTTTAATAATAAAAATTTTCATTTCGCATTTTGCTAATACCTGTCCATTGCACTTCACGATCCCCTCTATCAGTGTAACATCAAAAACCTGGGTTTTAATAATAATTTGGGTTTCTAAGTTATCGTTTATTTTCGGCAAATTGAATATTTCAAGGTCCTTTATTGCCGCGATATAACCGATCAAAACAGGAAGCTTTTCTTTAGTGGTAATATAGCCTGCTCTTGCGGCTGCGGTCTGGGCAATATTTTCTACCAGGGCCGGTTCGGTGAGTGTATCTCCTTCAACAAAAATATTATCTCCTCTTACCTGGAAGCTGGTATGGGTACTGGTTTCATCAGAACTCACCAACTGATCGATCATTACAAAAGGAGGCTTTTGCGGAATGTAAGAGATGATATTTTCTTTGGTGACTAACAATTTTGTTTGATGTTTGGTGTTGGTTGAGTTTTGTTCGTTACTCGTTGCTGGTTTCTCGTTTCTTGTTTTTGGTTTCTCGTTGCAGGATTCCCGATTCACGATTCCCGGTTCGCTATTGCTGCCAAAAGTTATAATAATTATACCATTGTTCAGGATATTGTTTCACTTTCTGCTCCATCTCCATCACAAAGTCGTTCAGCATTTCCTGCATCAGTTCTTTTCTTCCTTTTTGTCCGTATTCTTTGATATCACTTGCAAACAAATGGTAATGGCACATTGTTTCTTTCATTGCAAATACAAATGAAACGGGAACTTTAAATGTAGTGGCCAAAACAAAAGGTCCCATTGGGAACCTTGCATCTTTTCCTAAAAAATTTGCGGTCATTGTTTTATTCCCTTCCACGAATCTATCTGCATGCATGCAAACCAGTTCATTGTTTTTAAAAGCTTCGCTTATTTCATAGATATGGGAAATATCATTCTTTATCACGATCACATTTACACTTCTTTCACCGGTTACACGAGTAATGTATTTTTTTATTTTTTCGTGTTCACCATCAAACATCACAATATGAACTTTTGTATCAAGTCTTTTTAAAAGATTGCCGGCAATTTCCCAGTTACCGATATGACAGCTCAACAACAATCCTCCTCTTTTCAATTCAACTATCTTCCGCAGGTTTTCTTCACCGTCAAAATGAAATGTAAATTTATTTTTTATCCCCGACATCATTACTACTTTATCAATGATGCTTTGACCAAAAGAATAGTAGTTCCTGTAAATCTTAAAAAAAGATTTCAGGACACTATATCCCAATCTTTTGTGGAAATAATAATAAGTTGGCCTGGAAGATTTATAAGAAAATAAAAAATAATGTAATACAACCGATCTCAACAGGAAGTATGCAGGTAACACACCAAAGTTTTTAAGAACCCAAACAAAAATGCGATAACCCAGTGGAGTATCCTTTCGACTTACCTTGCCAGGATGGCATTACACTAACTCTTTTGTATTTACACGCTCAATAACATAATTGTAAAAGTCCTGGAAGGTTACGATTCCAGCAAAATCTTCAGGCTTTACCTTAAATGAAAAATTACTTTCGATCACAACAACCAGGTCAATATAATCCAGGCTGTCTAATTCAAGTGTTTCTTTCAGGTTTGCGTCAGGGGTAATTTTAGTTGCATCCGTTTCAAATTCCTCAACAAGGAAGTCGTTTATTTTTGCAATGATTTCTTCATTTCTCATAACCGGGTGGTTTAATTATATTTTTTTACTATTAGCGATGAATTTGTCCCTCCAAAGCCAAAGGAGTTAGACAAAAATATATTTATTTCTTTTTCAATCGTAGTTTTTGCAATATTCAATTTTGCAGAATCTTCGTCGGGATTTTCGAAAATTGATATTGGGTGCAATAAAATTATGCTGCATCATCAACATGGAATAAACTATTTCGCTCGCCCCTGCCATCCAGCATTCATGGCCTGTCATTGATTTTGTAGAGCTTACATATGGTTTGTATTTTCCAAAAACCTCGTTGATGGCTTTGGCTTCACTGCTATCGCCTGCAGGTGTTGAGGTTGCGTGTGCATTGATATAATCAATCATGCTTGCATCAAGCCCTGCATCTTTCAATGCCATGTTTAAAGATCTTACCGGTCCATCCACTGTTGGATTTGATATATGACCACCATTTGATGAAAATCCATAACCAATCACTTCTCCTAAAATTGGTGCACCTCTTTTCAGGGCTGATTCAAGGCTTTCTAATATTACTGTTGCTGCACCGCCACTTGGCACCAATCCGTCACGATCTTTATCGAAAGGCTTGGATGCTTTTGCAGGATCTGCTTCCTGTACAGAGAATGCTGATAACGCATCAAAGCTGCCCATACAATATTCATTGATCTCCTGTGCTCCGCCGCAAATAACACAATCCTGCAATCCATTTTTAATAAAATGATAGCCTAACCCTATTGAATGTGATCCGCTGGCGCATGCGGCGCTAACTGTAAAATTTATTCCACGCAATTTAAATATCGTGGCAAGGTTCATGGTTACTGTCGAATTCATTGTCTGGAAAACATAACCCGATCCAACCAAGCATGGTGTCTTTCTTTTCCCTCATGATATCCGTGGCGTCAATGATGGGTTTTGCGGAACTATCATTGCCGTATAACACTCCCACTTCTGTTCTATTGATAAAATCCTGGTCGATCCCTGCCATTTTCATTGCTTCAACTGTGGCAACATAGGCATACTCGCCTTGTTCGGGAAGCATGATCCTCGCTCTTCTATCCAGTTGACCTTTCAGGTTTGGTCTTTCAACCCAACCGGTAAGTCCGGATCTGTAACCAAAGGATTTCCTTAAGCTATCCAGTATAATACCTGATTTCCCCTTATAAAGAGAATCGCGAACCTCATCGAGGTTCTTCCCAATACAAGAATAAATACCCATACCTGTGATCACAACTCTGTTCATATTCACGAGCGCTGAATTAGTAAGAAATTCTTCCTTTAAAAAGTTATAAGAAAATTATTTTACCCGGTATAAACGATTACCCAAAATATATCCTTTTAGCAAATTTGCCAGCAGGTTATAATTTAATGTTTGATACAGTTAGTAATGGTCTAGACCGACGTCAAATAAACCGCGAAAGTACTTCTTATTTTTGAGAATTAAGGTATTTGAGAAGGGGTTTTTTCGCACGTATGCGTTGCCAGTTGCAGGTTTTGGAATGGATACGCGGATGACCCTGATTAAGCTGATAACCACGGATTATTTATTAATTATATGAGAGTTTGTGAGATGTTTTGAAGAGTAAATATAAAAGGTAATAGATAAATTGAGAATGTCCTGAATATCTAAGAGATGCTGGAAATCTTCGAATTTAAAGTATCCGTGTTGTTGTTACAACCATCCGTGTAAATCCGGGCAATCCGTGTTATCCGCGTATCTATTGCGGTTGCTTAGGAGTAAAGTCCGCCATTTATAGATAAAACTTCAGCAGTAATATAAGCCGCTTCAGGTGAAGCCAGAAATCCTACGGCATGCGCAACTTCTTCGGGAGTTCCGAATCGTTTAACAGGGATCATTGCAGTAAGTTCTTTTTCAGGCAATCCCTCCAGCATATCTGTTTTGATAAAACCGGGTGCGATTGCGTTTACGGTAATTCCTCTTCTGCCAACTTCCTGGGCCAGTGCTTTTGTTGCCCCGATGACGCCGGCTTTGGCGGCTGAATAATTTACCTGGCCCGGTAAACCTTTTAAGCCTGATAAAGAAACAATGTTGATGATCCTTCCATATTTTTTTTGCAGCATACCATTCAGCACCTGCTTTGTAACATAAAAAAACCCACCGAGACTTGTATCCAGCACGCCCTGCCATTGTTCATCACTCATGAACATCATGATCTGGTCGGCTTTGATGCCGGCATTATTCACCAGCACTTCAATATATTTATCTGTATTCGTTTCAATCCATTTGCCCAATACCGCAGCAATTTCATCTTTAGCTGCAACATCAAACTGCAGCAATTCACCATTACTTCCTTTTTGTTTTATCAATGATAGTGTTTCATTTGCCGCATCAAGATTTCCTTTGTAATTAATGAGAATATAATATCCCATCTCTGCCAGCTTTACACAAATTGCCCTGCCAATTCCCCTTGACCCGCCTGTTACTAGTGCGCATTTCATTGTATTATTTTAAAATAGTTTTAAAAAAAATCCGTGATGCCATTCGTGAAGACACGAGCTGCGGCGCAAGGAATTTCGAATGATGAAGTTATACACTCCGATCGAAATTCAATATTCCTTGTTCCTTGTTCAATATTAAATTAATTATTTAAGAAGGGAAATGTTTATTTAAGAAGTCGCAATACCATTCACAAGTTTTGTTTTCACCCTCGATGAAACGATCGGATCGGATTGTTCGAAGTGAGTCTTGATCCTTTCAAGATCTTTATACTTCGGCGCATCTTCAATGAACTTCGGAAATATTTTCCTTATTTCATTGTAAACGGCTTTTGTTTGCGGTGATAAACGCGGTTCGCATTCAAGATAATCAACAGCCTGCAATACGGTCATCATTTGTATCGCCAGTACTTCAAAAGTATTATCGATTACTTTTTTTGTCATTTGTGCAGCATTGCAACCCATGCTTACGATATCCTGGTTGTCATTATTATTAGGAATGCTGTGCACATACATCGGGAAAGACAAAGTTTGATTTTCTGCAACAGTAGATGTTGCGGTAAATTGCATTCCCTGCATACCGAAATTGAAACCAAGCACACCGAGGTTTACAAATGGAGGGAACTTCTGGTTCAGTTTATTATTTAAAAGATAATTCAGCTGGCGTTCAGAAAGCATCGATAGTTTTGTGATAGCAATTTTCAGTTTATCCATTTCCAGTGAAACATAATCGCCATGGAAATTTCCTCCATGAAAAATATTCTGGTTTACGTGATCGATCACCGGGTTATCATTCACTGAATTCAATTCATCTGTTACTACTTTTTCTGCATTGGCAATACAATCATATATGGGACCGAGTACCTGCGTTACGCAACGAATGGAATAATATTCCTGTACTTTATCCAAAAAAACTTCCTGGTTAAGATTATCGGGATTGTATAAATGTTCGGAGCGATCACGGATCATATGGCTGTCGGCAAGTATCTCACGTAACATTGCACCGATCTTGTTTTGTCCTTTATGCGGTTTAACAACATTGAGTTCATAAGAATAATGATCATCGAATGCCTCTACAATTTCATTAACCAATGCGGTGATCATTACAGCCCATTCGAGTAATTTTTTTGCCTGGATGATATTCATCATTCCTATTCCCGTCATTGCAGAAGTGCCGTTTAAAATAGCCAATCCTTCGCGGATATGAATAGAAAGTGGTTTGATATTAAACTTGTCGAATATTTTTTTGGTGGGATGCATTTCCCCTTCATATAACACTTCACCTTCACCGATCAGTACTAATCCCAAATGCGCAAGTTGTACCAGGTCGCCACTGGCACCAACACCACCATGTTCGTAAATACTGGGAGTAATATTTTTATTGATAAGGGTGGTAAGTAATTCCACCACTTCGGTATGAATTCCGGAATAACCCTGCATGAGGCTGTTGAGGCGGGCAACCATGATCGCTTTCACCAAAATCGGTGACATCAGTTTTCCTCCACCGGAGGCATGACTACGTATAAGATTATATTGAAGTTGTAGGAGATTATCATCGCTGATCTTATATTGGGCCATTGGGCCAAAACCCGTATTTATGCCATAAATCAGCTTATTTGTAGAGAATTTCTGCAAAAACCGGTGATTTTCCTCCACTTTTCTGATCGCAGCCGCATCCAAGACAACAGCATTTTCTTTAAAAATGATCTCTGAAAAATCATTTAAAGAAAGGGGCCTTTCTCCAACATTAATCATGATAAACGCTTATTTACTTCTTTTGTAAGTGGGCAAAAATAAGGTAAAATCCTGTACTGGCTTAACTTATTAGTAGATTTTTGCCCTTGAGAAAAGGAAGAATTAAGGATTAAAAATTAAACGCTCAGAGTTAAGAGAAACCATTAATTCTTAATTTTAAATTCGTAATAATAATTACACATAATGCTATTTGCTTTTTATATAATTTTATCCATCACTATAAACAACTTACAATGAAAATTTTAAAAACAACCGTATTCAGTCTTGCCCTCCTGTTCTGTTTTAATTTTAGTCAGGCTCAATCCACAGAACTTGCAAGCGGCGATGTTACAGTATTACAAAGTGAAAAAACAATCAATATGGAGTTTGTATACGATAAGGTTGCCGTTGGCGACTATTCAAAAGAAGCCGATTATATAAAACATAAGAAAGATGATATGAATGCAAAAGAAGCAAAGACCGGTGACGCATGGGAAGCAAAATGGAATGATGCAAAATATGATATTTACCGCCCGAAGTTCATGGAAATGTTCAGTAAGTATAGTGGTCTTACCTATGATTCAGCAGCCAAGTACACACTTATTTTTAAAATCACTTTTATTGAACCGGGATACCAGATTGCTATTAGTAAAAAAGCATCACAGGTAGAAGGTACTATCACTATTGTAGAAACTGCTAACAGAACTAAAAAAATAGCAACAATGACTGTAGAAAGAGGTGGTGGTTATTTCCGTGGCGGCGCTTATGATTTTGCACAAAGAATTGCAGAAGCATACTCTGTTACAGGTAAAAAAGCAGGAACGATCATTAAGAAAGGGAAATAGTTGATTGTAAACAATTATTAGTCAATAATTTTTAAAGCGCAGCGATATTTCGGCTGCGCTTTCTTATTGGTGCAGGTTTCCAGATTTATTAGCGCAGGTCTCCAGACCTGTGCCTACCCGTTACTCAACCATACCCACTTCATACATTAATACTTAATAACAAGTGACATAATTGTCACAGGTCCGGAGACCTGCGACAATTTGCATTTACGTTACTTATCATGTCGTTTCATCATTCATTATACGTTTTAAAACTTAAACAAGCCGTGCTTTTCCCCCAACGCTTTTTTAAAACATTAATGACATTTATTCAATGAGTCATAAATACAAATTCAATGACAAGAATGGGATTTATTTCATTACTGGTACTGTTGTAGGCTGGATAGATGTATTCACAAGAAATATTTATCGAGAAATTCTTTTAGATAGCTTTCGCTTTTGTCAACAAAACCAGGGATTGCAAATACATGCATGGGTATTGATGACCAATCATTTTCACATGATCTGCTCTTTTGCTAATAATGCAGATTCTGGAAAAGTAATAAAAAATATAAAAAGCTTTACTGCAATAAAAATAATTGATGCTATTATTAATAATTCGAAAGAAAGCCGAAAAGGGTGGATGCTTGATCAATTTGAATTACATGGAAAAAATAATAAAAGCAATTACAGGTTTCAATTCTGGATACATGAAAACCATCCGGTATTATTGGACAATGAACAAATTTTTCAGCAGCGGTTTAATTATCTTCATCAAAATCCGGTAAAAGCAAATTTTGTGAGGGAACCACAGGACTGGCTGTATGGAAGCGGTATTGATTATTATACGGTGGGTAGAACGGGGTTGTTGGATTTGGTGAGATTAGATTAAGTGTCGGATTGGTAGTGAAAAAGTTTGATTAAGTGACGCGTAGGCACAGGTCTGGAGACCTGCGCCATTTATTAGGGATCTTTTTTGACTGCGCTTTTTTTTATTGGTGCCTAGCGTGAATTGTTAAGTTATTTCTTCCGCAAAAATTTCCCAAGCGCTTTGCCTGCATTTGCATAACATTCAGAAATTCTCACACTGCCATCAGAATTTTTTCCCGTAACAGTATTACTGGCCGAGCCCTTTGCACCATCAATTGTAATAACTGCCACGGTCTTTGTTTGATCTGTTGTTTTTACAACTTTTATTTCAGCATCCAGGTAAGCGCTTTTGCTCGAACCGAGAAAGTAGCCTCCTGCAACCTGGTATCCTACATTCATTTGAATAGTATGAACGATAATAGTGTAAGGGGCATCGCTTCTTACTACTGCCCCGGTAAATGCTGTGAATAACTCAATGAATTGCGGTTCATAAAGATCTTTCCGGTTTGCCTTCCATTTTACTTCCCATGTATCACCGGCACCCGGGTCTTTTTTATTTAAATCTTCTTTACGGGCTATAATATAATCCGCTTCATTTTTATAATTACCCACATGCATGCTATCGTAAGAGAAAACAATATTGTATGCTGTATCATTTTTCCAGCTATCCAAAGCGCCTTCTTTCAATTTAACTTTTTGTGCCTGTGCTTCAAGACAAACTATACTGAATGCAATGATTAAAAACAGCTTTATAACATTCATCTTTTAAAATTGAATTTATGAGTTCCTTTTATCAATAAATTTTACCGGCTTCCTCGAAGATTCCTGGAACTGTATTTTTTGCAATTCTTCTGCAGCAATGTATTTAATATGCGGACTTACACGCAATCTTGCCTGCAGGTAGGCCCTGATTTTACGATCGCATTCTTCAGAAGTATTTATTGGAAGAATATGTAACAATACTTCGTCCATGCCGATATCATTAGAATATACTTCCGCCACGTAATCTTTAATTTCTTCCATTTCATTCAACAGGTCGAAAAGAGCAGGTGGATACAAAGTAGTTCCCTTGAATTTGATCATTTGTTTTTTACGGCCAACGATGGGGGATAGCCGAACACTTGTTCTTCCGCAGGAACAGGGTTCTTCATTATAAAAACAGATATCACCTGTTTTATATCGAAGTAATGGCATTCCTTCAACACCCAGTGTTGTAATAGTTACTTCTCCCGGCTCCCCTGCAGCAACCGGTTGATTGTTATCACCCAGTAATTCCAATATTAATAATTCAGGCTGAAGGTGCCCGCCCCTTCCTTCCCTGCATTCTGTAAATGCTGTTTGCATTTCTGTGGATGCATAAGTTGAATACAATTGTATATCCCAGGCTTTCGTGATCTTTTTACCAAGAATATTCAACGTGTAATCTGTGTTGCGGACATTTTCGCCGATGCAGATGGCTTTTTTTACAGATGTTGCATTGATATCGATATGATGATCATTTGCAAATTCTATCAATTTTAAAATAAAAGAAGGAACTGCAACGATGGCTGTTGGTTGTATCCGAATGATCGTTTCCCATTGAAGCGATGGTACACCAGGACCAAGCCGGATGATTCCCGCTCCTAATTTGCGAATGCCTGAATAATATGCCATACCTGCCATAAACTGGCGATCCAATGTGAGCATCAGCTGGTAGATATCTGAGGAAGATCCATCGGCGCAAAGGAAAGATCCATATTCATTTTCTGCAAGTCGGAGTAAATCATTTTCCGTAAGTGCAATGGTTACCGGGCTGCCCAATGTACCGGATGTAGAACTGTATTCAATGATCCTATCTTTTCCGACACATAAAAAATCCTGGTTGCGTTGCTGCAGATCTTCTTTTGTGGTAGTTGGCAAAAGCACCAAACCCTCCAGTGTTTTTATATCAGCAATATTTACAGAAGAGTGTTTGAATAAGTCTTTATAAAAGGGGGAGTGCTGGTTTAAATAAGATAACAATTCCTGCAGTTTTTTTTCCTGCATGGATTTGATTGATGGGTTTGGTTGATATGTAGTTCCTGTTAAAGGCATGGTAACCTGTATTGCTAAAAATTTAATTTTTATTTCTAAGCACCAGCTTCGACAAGCTCAGCCTGACAGTATTTTGTCATGTTGAGCTTGTCGAAACATAGACAAAATATAAACTGATGCAAACAAATATTTTATATCTCATTATACATCAACTTTCAATTATCACAACAGCTGATGCCATTGATCTTATATGCGTTAATGAAACATGAATGCTTTTAATTCCCATTTGCTCTATCAATTGCGAAGTTTCTCCCAATAAAACCATCGATGGTTTTCCTTTCTCATCATTAGAAATCTCAATTTGATTAAAGGCAGTTCCATTCTTCCATCCTGTACCGATCGCTTTATAAAATGCTTCCTTAGCAGCAAACCTTGCCGCATAATGTTCAAACTTATGCTTTTTACTTTCGCAATAAGCAATTTCATTCTTTGAAAATACCAGTTCACAAAAACCTTCGGCACGGCCCATTTTATCAGCCATTCTTTCTACTTCTATCATATCAATGCCAATACCAAGTATCATTGTTATGGTTTTAATTTGTTATTGCATTTTTTTATCCTGTCCCTTATATGATCTTCTTCCTTTTTTGTTGCAATTTCTTTCGTTAAAGCTGCCTGGTAATATTTCAATGCTTTTTTATAGTCATCCTGTTTGTATGCATAATCTGCTGCTATTACGTATGCATTATAAAAATTAGGGTTGCTTGCGACAACACTATCCGGGTCTATTTTTTCTTTATCAAAAAAACGTTGTTTCATTTGCCGGAACTGTTCGAACCTTTTAAAATCATTTGTCAATAAAAATGAATCGGGCTGTATAGTAAGACTGCTATCATAGACCTCTTCATCTTTTTGCATTCCCTTCATACCGAATATCTTTTTCAAGTCATAACAAACATATTCGCCCAGCTGCCAGTGGGAAGCAGAAACCCATACAAACAATTTCTTTGGCTCAAAAATAATAGAGTGATGTGCGATCAGCTGGTTAATAGCTTTTTCATTTCCCATGCCGATATCTGTTCCATGTAACCCTTTTCTATCACGTAAAATATCAACTGTTTTCTGAATCGTATTGGGACCATTTGCATTCAGCAACTCCATCATTCGTTCATAACGATAGGGTGAAGCGCTTTCTTTTAATTGCTGAATATTATCCTTTGAACTATCCAGTCCATTGCTTTGAAAATGGTTTGTGCAAACAATATAATCCTGCTGTGGATCATATACATCCATCGCTTTGGGTGTTTTCTCAATGATCACCGCTTTATTGTCTGCAGCAGAAGCAACCAGGAATGATTCTGACACAAACATCTTTCTTGATCTTGCAATGGCTATCGCTTCTTTAATATTTCCTGCATATTGCAATACTTCTCTTGCAACTAATGAAACAGGTGTAGCAGATCCGGATGGCACATCTGATTTTGCAGCATTGATCGTTACCGTTAAGCCTTTTTCATTCATTCCTGAAACTACCCCGATAAATCCTCCCCAGGTTACCGACATAAATTTATATCCTTCCGAAGGTGCGAAGAATGCCACGATCTTATCTCTTGCAAATTTATCGCTGACATAAAAATCGAAATTTCTTCCGATGATCATGGTGCTGTCTTTGGATTTCGAATTCCATGTACCAAAAGATGTACAACCCACCAATGCCATATTTTGCAAAGCATGACCGATATCATGTGCTGCATGATAATTTAAAATGCGTTGGTAATTGGAACCGATGTATTGGTATTTATCTGAAGCAGATTCAGAAACACCATAGATCTCTTCCTTGTATTCCTGCGTAACATTTTTTTCCAGTTTACGATTGAACCATGCAATAAAGTATTTAAGAAAATTTCTGTAAGATTGTGAGGGAACGAGTTTACAGATCTGTTCATTAAAATAATCTTCCTGTGCTACTACCAGTTCTTTGCTTAGCTTTCCATTTATAACGCCGCGTTCAAAGGGTTTTCCTTCTACATACATTTCAAATAACCCGCTTTTACTTTTGCGGAACCAGTTATTTTTTAATGTATAAAAACCAGGGCTTACTTCTGTTCGCTGTAATTTTAGCGGACTAAGATCTGCGGGTTTAGGTGGATGTGCGATGGCAACTATATATAAATAAACACAAAGCCCGATGAATAGCAACACGAAAAATCCAACAACGTAGAGGATCCTTCTCCAGATTTTTCTTTTTTTAGGCATTGCGTATTTTTTCTATGATGTTGTCGTTTCCTATTATTGCGTTTGCTGTAACAATGGCGCTCATGGCTGCTCCTAAAATTCCATGAAGATTGAGGTTCTGTCCCGTAAAAAACAAATTCGGCAACTTGGTTCTTGGAGAAATAAATGTTTTTAATGCGTCTTTATAATCTTTTGCAACACCATACAGCGAACCATCGGTATTGCCAATATAATCACGGTAGGAAAGCGGTGTAGCGGTATAATATTTTTCTATCTTGTCTTTAAAACCGGGAAATCTTTTTTCTACACTATCCAGCAATAGCTCCGCTTTGTATTTTTTAAATGCTTCGTAAGAGGCGCCCCTGTCTTCTTCTTCACCAACAATATTGTAAGTGTTTTCCCATTGTTTTACTTCGTCATATCTCATGTAAGCAAGTATTGTCATACCATCTGCATACTCCGGCGATTTTGACGATATCGCAATAAAAAGTGCAAATGATTTTGGCCAGTTCTCCTGCGTATAATCTCCGGATGACCATACATCGCCTTCATTGCATACATAATAATTATAAGAAAAATGTTTTTGTGCTTTTTTCTTAAAAACAACATTGATCGTAAAAGAAGAAATAGAATTTTCCAGGTTATTCAACCGGTTGCGATAGGCTTTTTTAAACAAATCGCTCTGCGTCATTTGTATTGTTATCGCAGGATGCATATTTGAAATAAAGTGTTCCCCATATATTTTTTCCCCATTTGCCAATTCAACATGTGTAACCTTTCCCCCTTCTTCTACTATTTTTTTAACCTGAGCATGACGAATAACATCACCACCAAGGTGAAGGATATTTCTGCCAATATATTTTGCGATCTGGGCTCCACCATCGACACATTTATAAGAACTTTCGATGTAGCTGTTCACAATCAAAGCGTGTACATACAATGGTGTCTTATGTGCTTCGCCTGCATACAAACCATTGTTGCCGGCCAATACTTCTCTTAGCGCATGGTTGTTTGTGATTGAATCAATGAATGCTTTTGTATCAATTTCCAGTAAGCTTGCTTTTGTATCATTTGGATCGCTTGGCAATAAATTATACAATGGAAATCTTGAGCAGATATCTTTTATTTTATTACAATAAGCATTGATCGCCTCTTCTTCGCCTGGAAAAAACTCAAGCAGTTTGCTTATAAAATTATCATAGCCCTGTGCATATTCGTACACAGTATCGTCGCCGGCAATAATGATCTTATCAAATACCGTATCCATTTTCTGCAGTTTGAGTTTGTTCATTAACCCAAGGTATTTGAATATCTTATAAAGATTTTGTCCCTTATCAAGCCCACCGAGATAATGCACACCCGAATCAAAAATTACTTTATCCCTTGCATAGATCTGCAGGCTACCGCCAATCTGCTTGTTTTTTTCAAGCACGCAAACTTTGTATCCTTCAAGCGCAAGCAGGTTGCCAACCGTAAGGCCGCCCATACCACTACCGATAATTATAACATCATAATGATCACGATGCTGCTGCATTAATTTCCTCCTTGTGTTTTATTACAAAAACAATGTTCGATGTGTATTTTGTTTCATCTATTTCCCTGCATTCCATTTTATGGTCCTTTGCAACCTGGTTTATCATTCTTCCTGATAAGAAAGATAAGCCACTGCTGGTGGTTTTATTAAAGCCGATGAATTTTGTTGAAAAAAATTCTGTCAGCTTTGTTCCTTTATGTCTTTCTTCCAGGTCCTTGTTACCATCCCGGATAATAATAGTACCGCCGGGATTTAAATGACGAATGCATTTGTCGATAACCAGTTTTTGCTGATCGGGTTGTAAATAATGTAATATATCTGCCATAATGATCGCATCATAATTTTCAAAAGGATAAATGGTTACGTCTGCAGCTGCAAAATTAATATTACTGTTCTTACTAAAACAATTATTGGCTGTTTCGATTTTTCCCTCGTCGTAATCAATTCCCATCACCTGGCGCTCGGGGGAAATAAAGCTTAACATATAACAAAGAAAGCCATTACCACAACCAATGTCAAGGATCTTTCCTTTTTTAGGGAGCAGGTCATGAAAAGGCTGGTAATTTTTTTCAAGCCTGGTCTTGATCTTCATATACCATTCCAGCGTTGGACCCTTATATATATAATTGTATTTTAATTGTTCCCTGAAATATTTTGCCTGTTCAAGCTCTTCGCCCATCTGTTTAAACTGTTCCCTGAAATATCTACCGATATATTTAGTTCTTTCTGCATATCCATTTCCAAATTGAGTATTCCCGGGCGTAATTCTTGGTAAATATTTTATCGTTACCTGTCCGTCTTTCAATAAAAAATCGCTCTTACCCATTGTATATCCCGTGCCATGCAAAATGATCGGCAATATATCGATGCCAAGGTTTTCAGCCAGGAAGAATGCCCCCTTATGAAAACGTTTCATTACACCGTCCACTGATCTTGTGCCTTCAGGAAATACCATGATCGAATAACCTTCATTCACTCTTTCTCTTAAAAGATCAATACTCATTTCAGCGCCTTGCGCAACGGGATAATAATCGGCCATTCGCACAACCGGGCCAAATACCGGCGAATTCCAAACCCACTTATTCGTAAATAAGATCAGCTTCGGGGTAAGCATCACTACCGATAATATATCAAGAAATGACTGGTGATTACAAATGATCACTGCAGGTTTTGAAAAATCTTCTTTATGCGGGTTAACAATTGTTTTTTTCACATTGGCCATAATATACATCAGCGACCAGGTGAATTTTGAAAGAACAACATGGTAAAAATATTTTTTCCCTTTTCTTCCAACTGGCAGGATCTTTAATAACAGTCCCAGTACAATCAGTATGATACAACCGAATACAAAATAACAGAAGGCAAAAACAGATAAGGCAAAGCCTCTTAATGTCCAGGGAAATTTCTTTTTCTGAGTACGCTTCTTTATAAGCAATGAAAAGAAAAAAGGTATCAATATGTTCGACATCAGCACCACGCAAATGATCCCGATGATCGAAATGAATGCAATGGATTTTAATGCCGGGTGCTTTGCGAATATTAAAACGCCTAATCCAGCAATGGTTGTAATTGCCGATAAAAATATGGATGATTTAAATGACGATAGATTTTTTTTGCCGGTCTTGTATTCCTTCAATAATCCATCCATAATAAAAAGGCTGTAATCATCTCCCAAACCAAAAATGAGTGCAGAGATGATAATGTTGATAATGTTGAACTGGATATTAAAAATACCCATCAATCCCAGTATCCAAACCCAACTAATTGCCATTGGAATAAAAGATACCAGCGTTAATTCAATACGGCCATACATAAGAAGCAATACAACAAATACCAGTATGGATGTCATCAATGCAATGGATGTAAAGTCAGCATTGATGATCTCAACAAATTTTGTAGTGAGGTATTGTTTATCTACAACTGTAACATTGGGATCGTTATTAAATGTATCGTAGATCGCATTTGTATTTCCTGCAGCAACTTTTACAAGTGTAACAACAGTAACCTTGCCCGGCTTCTCAGTAATAAAATCATCCAAAAAACTTTTTCTTACTTCGGTCATTGCCTGCTGACCGGCAGGCTGATAATCGTTGTTTAAAAGGGTTTTGATTTTATCGAATGCCGTTGTTTTAAACCCGATCGCTGCACCTTCTTTTTCAAGCGTTGCAAATAGTTGTTGCTTTTTTTCAGGAGTCCAGTACCGGTTCCACAGATTGATCCTTGCTTTCTGTAGTGAATCAGAAATGATCAAAGAAGAAACGCCCGAATATTTGTTTATAATATTTTTTTCTTTCAGCTGTTCAACCTGCTTAACCAGTTTTTCATTGTTGCGCAACGCATCATCAAATGTCTTTCCTTCTGTAACGAGGTACACCGATTTCAGTGCATACTCATTTATCTTATTCAGTTTTTTTTCAGATTGTTTCAGATCGCCTGACATGAAATTCATATTCAGCATGTCCGACTCAAAGCTTACGTGTCGGGCAGCATAAGCAAAAAAGATGGTCAGCATAAAAATGCCGGCAACAACATATTTATTGTATTCAAGGCGAAGGGATGCGATCTTATCCAGCCATGAATGTTGTTTTACTGTACCTGGTAATTTATCTTTTTTTGATTCGATAAAATGCGGTAAAAAAATCAATGAGGCCAGTGAAGCTCCTATTAAACTGAATGCGGCAAAAAGACCAAGATCTTTCAGCATTTCAGATTCAACAAACTGCAAACATAAAAATCCTCCAATGGTTGTAAAGCTTCCAACAGTTAAAGGCATTGCAAGATCCTTGATCACTTCCTGTATACTTCCTGTATGGCGGTAATGATTGTAAACATGTAAAGAATAATTCACAGCAATGCCGAGTATCACGGCACCGGTACCAAGAGCAATCACTGAAATACTTCCTTTAATAAAATAAATGGCGGCGAGGGAAAACAATGCGCCAAACAGAACCGGGATAAGAATTACCACCGCTGCTCTTTTTTTCCTGAAATAAAATCCTAAAAAAAGAATGAGGAATAAAACGATCCCTCCCTGTGTGAGCATTGTATCTTTTCTTAATTGTACCGCATTGCCAACGGAAACTGCCGTAGCACCAAAATAAGTTGTGCTGATGTTTTTATATGCGGTGCTGCTGTTCTTATTAATAATACTATCAAGCCCTTCCAGGAACAAAGCATTTTTGCCCGTGTTATTGGGTGCATACTTTGGTGTAATGAACAACAACAGGTTCTTATGATCCTTTGTCATTACATAACTGTCGTACAATTCAAAATTCTCGTCGTATTGTAATTGCTGCAATTTTTTTAACCCGATAAAGGAAATACCAACAGGATCATTACTGATAATACTTTTCAGCGCAAAGCCTGCAGGAGAAGTAAGTGTTTTAAGATTTTGCTGGAGCGTCTCTTTAATTCTTTCCGGTGTAATGAGTGAATCAACTGTTTTATAATCTTTCTCACTTAAATATATTGGCAGCCGGTCGGTAATGGTATTAAACAGGTCCGTCACCATATTATCATCCACTCTTGCATTGACTTTACTGATAAACGGGCTAAGTTTTTCCTGTGCTTCGGTTACAAAATGGTCAGCAAACTCAACCAGACTATCCGGTTGTTCTGTTGTTGTATCTTTCATTGATACCATCACTACGAGTTTATCCAGGAATTTTGAATTCTGGAAAACCTCGTTCAGTTTATCTATCTTTTTATCTTTTGGTAAGATCTTCGAAATATCTTCTTCAAAATTTACTTTGAATGCAAAAAAACCTGCGATTAAAAAACTGCAGAAAAATAATATGAAAAACGCCGGGCGGTGTTTTTTAAAATAATTATAAACATTTACAAAAAGATTACCCATGATATTACCCGGTTATGCAAGGAGCGTTTTTCTTTTAAACAATTTAAGTGCGCCGAAAGTTGCAACCCCAAATACCACCGCAGCCACAATCGCTAAAGTAATACTTCCATAAATATATTGCGCAAGGTTTGTTTGTATAGACTCACGTGTAATGTTAGCACTGAATTCAAGATGGCCCGGATGATCACCCATCCATATTGCCCCCATTTTATAACTGGCAAAAATAATAAGGGGGATCATTGGGGGAAGACTGATGTTTGCAGCAATGGCTACCAGCGCTTTATTCAGCTTGAAAACAAAGGCTAAAAAAACAGCTGTTCCAAATTGGAAACCCCAGATAGGAATAATTCCCATAAATACACCAAATGCCACGGATGTTGCTTTAAGCAGATCAGATTGATTGGGTTGAAGTAATTGTTCCCGAAGAAAGTTGTTCAATTTTTTTCTATCGAAAAGCAGTCGCAGGATATTTCTTGGCTTTATATATAAGAATGCTATGATAACAAGAAATGTATTGAGTATACTGATCCTTGTAAAATCTTTGAATGGCCTGAAATGTGAGATCCTTGTTTCTTTTGGTGCATAATAAACGGATACCGGTACCGAATCAATTTTAATTCCTCTCCATGCTGCTTTTACTAATACTTCGATTTCAAACTCATATTTACGGGTGATGTATTTTGTTCCCTTTAATAACTGTAAGGGATAGGCCCTGTAGCCGGATTGTGTATCAGGAGAATCTATTCCTGTTTCTATCTTAAACCAGAAATTGGAGAATTTATTTCCAAAACTGCTTTTTCCGGGAACAGAAGCCTGGTCCATATTGCGGGCACCAATCAGCAATGTTCCTGGTTGCTGCTCCAGTTTATCAATAAATACCGGGAGGTCTTTTGCAAAATGTTGTCCGTCCGAATCTATTGTAATTCCATGGTGGTAGTTTTTTTCAATTGCATATTTAAATGCTGTCCGAAGCGCCCATCCCTTTCCAACATTTTTAGGATAACTTATATATTGAACAAATGGGAAATTTTTTACAAGGGCTTCCGTATTATCTGTTGAGCCATCGTTTACAACAATAATATGATTGGTATACGCAGCTACATCTGCAATCACGGCAGCAATAGTTCCAGCATTATTATATGTGGGAATAATTACACAGGCTTTTAATGCTTCGAATTTCGCCCGGGTACTATCTAAATTACTCATTAACTTATTGGTCATTAAGGCTGCAGATGTTACATTGGTAGCATCTCTCCCTGCACCAGTCGGTTTTGGTTAATTTGCAAAAATACTCTTTTTCGCTCAATGGTTTTGCATTATACAATGAGAGATAGTGTATCAGTTTAAAAAAACTGTGAGGCTGAGCTTATCGAAGCCGGTTCAGGTTTTAGAATTAACCCGGCTTCGACAAGCTCAGCCTGGCAATCTGTTTATATAATAAACTTTTCAAACTGATACAGTACCCAATGAGATCTAAGTTTGGAACAAGAGGTCCAGCGCTTCCGCAGAGCAGCTCCGCGTAAACTCTTTTTACTCTTGTTCTCTGCGGTAAAATAAAATTGCCATGTTACATATTCCTAATTCTGAGTAAACCCGATAAGTATAATATATTTGTAAATCCGGTAATTGATATCCGGGTAATTCTAAACCTGTTTATAACTGAAAATGAAGCCGGTTAAAAATATTTTTATTTATGCAAGTGTAATTGCTGGATTTTCCTGCCTCATTTATTTTATATCGCTGCAGGGCGAAAAACTTAGGTCCAAAGCGACCACGGTTACCAGCGGCGGGAAAGGTTATTGGAATGATTTTATTGATTCGCTTACCAACAACCTGCATCATCCGCTTGCTCTCCTGCTGGCGCAGATCATTACCATTATTTTAATGGCAAGATTATTTGGATGGATCTTTTCAAAGATCGGTCAGCCAACAGTTATGGGAGAGATCGTAGCAGGAATTGTTTTAGGACCCTCGTTGTTTGGAATGTATTTCCCGGATTTTTCAGCTGCGTTGTTTCCAAAGGAATCGCTTGGTAATTTGCAGTTTTTGAGCCAGGTAGGGCTCATTCTTTTCATGTTTATCATCGGGATGGAACTTGATTTGAAAATGCTCAAGAACAAGGCAAAGGATGTTGTTATTATTAGTCACGCCAGTATTATTATTCCTTTTGCACTTGGAATGACGCTTGCATATTTTATTTATGAATCTTTTGCTCCTGAAAATATTCCTTTTTCTTCCTTTGCATTATTTCTTGGTATTGCGATGAGCATCACTGCATTTCCTGTTTTAGCAAGGATACTCCAAGAACGTGGTATACACAAAACAAGAATGGGCGCCATCGTGATCACCTGCGCAGCCGCAAACGATATAGCCGGCTGGTGCTTACTGGCAAGTGTAGTTGCCATCGTAAAAGCGGGTTCATTCAACAGTTCCCTGTACATTTTTCTTTTTTCCGGCCTGTATATAATACTAATGCTGAAAGTGATCAAACCATTCCTGAAAAAAGTAAGTGATTCTCATCTCTCCAAACAAAAATTGAATAAGCCGGTTATGGCTACTTTTTTTGTTATACTGATCTTATCTTCTTATTTAACCGAAGTGATCGGCATTCATGCTTTGTTTGGTGCATTCATGGCCGGTGTGATCATGCCAAATAATATGAACTTTAAAAATATTATTATTGAAAAACTGGAAGATGTTACAATCGTATTACTGCTTCCATTGTTTTTTGTTTTTACCGGGCTGCGTACCCAGGTTGGATTATTAAATGATTCTTATTTATGGCTGATAACAGGCTTGATCATTCTTGTTGCGTCGGTAGGTAAATTTTTAGGAAGCGCTTTTGCTGCCAGGTCTGTTGGACAAACCTGGAAAGACAGTCTGAGTATTGGTGCATTAATGAACACCCGCGGATTAATGGAACTGATTGTACTTAATATTGGTTACGATCTTGGGGTTATTACTCCTACCATGTTTACCATGATGGTGATCATGGCGCTGGTAACTACATTTATGACAGGCCCCGTGTTGAATTTAATAAACAGTATTTTTAAAAAAGAAGAATCAACTGCTGACAATATTATCATACAACCAAAGGTCAGCGAAACGATCTCTTAATATTTTTGAAAATACACTTACGTAAATATGAATACTGCTTTTTCCAGGTTATTTGCTCTTCTTATGTTTAGCTTATCTGTTTTTTTATATTCATGTTCTTATTCCAGCAAGGCTGCGGTGAAGTTATTAGATAAAGCTAAAACCACTTCCTACGACATTATTGTTATACCAGGCGTTCCTTTTAATGAGCCAGAATGGGACAGGGTAATGCGTGGCAGGGTTTATTGGTCAAAATATCTCTACGACCAGGGCATTGCAAAAAATATTATGTATTCCGGTTCTTCGGTTTATTCTCCTTATTATGAAGCGGAGATCATGGCACTGTATGCTGAAGCAATAGGAATTCCCAAAGAACATATTTTTACTGAAACAAAAGCAGAGCATAGCACCGAGAATATCTATTATTCTTATAAAAAAGCAAAGAAGCTGGGTTTTAATACAGTCGCTTTAGCTTCCGATCATTTTCAAACAAAATCATTGAGGAGGTTTTGCAGGAAAAGATTAAGTCCTGACGTTGGATTGATCCCATGGGTAATGCCCATCATAAGAGAGTTGGATCCTAAAATGATCACACCGGAAATTGACTTCAAGAAAGCTTTCAATAAAGATTTTATTTCAATCAAAAAAAGAGAGGGTTTCTTTAAGAGATTAAAAGGAACCTGGGGGAAGAATATAGATAAGACGTTTTATAATTAAGTTAATGTAACCGCAGTCAATTTATTCCTGCAAATGCTTCTTCGATATTTGATATCCATTCACCATAAGGATCATCTTTTATTATCTCATTAGTTGGAATTGCGTTTGTGGTTATGGTCAATGCCTGTTCTTCTGAACATTCGCACCAGGTTCTGCAGGCCATTTCTGTATAATTTGTATAAGAAGATGCTTCTGCTCTTGTACGTGTAACCAATGCTGCAGCAACAGAAAGTTGTGTACGATGAGTTGATGCAACAACAGCCAATTGCCTGAGTAAGTTTTCATCATATCCTCCAACATATACACAAGCTATTCCGATACCACGCCAAAGATCTTTTTGTCTTTCATAATTAAATGCAGACAGCATCTCTGCAATTTTTTCACAATCTGCTTTAGTGTTATACCAGATACTTCTACCCAAACCCTGGTCGTATGGATTCAAAAATTTTTGCGGTAATTCCTGCGGTAATTTCATTTCTCCTATTGCTTTTCTCTTTCTGAAAATACCTTCATAATAGCCATAGCCATCAATTACACGGCATTGCATAAGAGGTTCGAGTGTTTCAATAAAAGGAAAAACGGGGAATTGTTGTTGTGCCATTGCCCAACCTAATCCAATATGCACCTGCGTTAAATGTTTTGCGCCCTGCATTTGCATAAATGATTGCCAGTTATTGAATGAATCATTAATAGCAATATCTTTTAATGCAAGGCTCATTGCAGCCGCTTCATAAGCAATTGATCTGAATTCAACTTCTGTTGCATTTAATTCCTGTTCGAGAACATCCACATCATCAGCCTCAACTGCAGCAGACATAATATGCTGAAAGATTGCACGTATCTTTTCCATTCTTGTTTCGATCTCGTGCACCGTTTCCATTATGCTAATACAGGTTTAGGATAGAACCACATCAACTCAACATCTTTTGTGATAGAGGGATCCATATTCTCACTCAATTCAAGTTCTACAGGAGTGCCATTTGCATCGGCATTTAATTTTATTTTATAAGGATCCACTTTCATGTTAAGTGGCGTTCCGTTTACCTGAGCACTTACCAGGCGGAAAATATCGCAGGCTACCTGTTCGAGTATTTTCATATTATCTGCGATCTTATCTATCAACGGCTGTGATTCATATTTTTTATCGAGGCCAAGTTGAAAATCACGCATGTATTGAAGATCATAAGGATCTATATAGCGATCCGAAAATGTTGTTGTTTCATAAGGAGCCCAGTCAAGAAACAGGTCCTGCATTACTTTATTCAGCTCGCCGAATCTTCTGCCAAACCCACGCGATGAAGCAAACAGCTCTTTTAAAACAGGCAGGTTGGTAAATGCACCGTTTGTAAAAAGCAATGTAGGTACCGCCCAATAAGTTGCCCAGTCCCAGAAGATCTTAATAACCATTATCTGGGTATTACCCATCAGCAAATATTTATTCTGGTAAACAGGTATCCAGTTGTCTACAAGTTTAAGATGTGATTGTTCATATACTTCTGCACGGCTTTGTAGATCTTCTCCCTGCAGGCCACGGACAATAAGATCAGAAAGCCATGAATTATTCATTGCAATGAAATCTGTTCCGGGAGAATACAAAGGATCTAAAAAAGCACCGGCTTCACCAGTGACACCCCAGCGATCTTCTGCACAATAAATTCTCCCGGTGTGATGAGCATAATGCTTCAGTATTTTAAAATCAAGCAGGTTGGGCGTTTCCGGTTCCAGCATACTATAGCCACGAGGTTCGTTTACTTTCAACCACTCAATTGCTTTATCGTATTTATTAAATGTATCAAACGGATGTACAGCAGGATCTGCAACAATACCGATGCTGGTATTTTTTGATCCAAGTGGAATAACCCAAAGCCAGTAGCCCTTATCCATAAAATGAACCGTACTCAAATAACGAAGCCCTGGTTTAAGATATGTTTTCCACTCTTTGTTATCCGACCAGTCATCAATATCGATCACACCCTTTAAACGCCACCACACTGCATTTACATGATGTTCCATTGGTTTATGAAAATCAAGTTTCCGTTTCATAAAACTTCCACGCCCGGTTGCATCAGCAACCCATTTGCATTGTACTTTTATTTCTGTACCGTCTTTTAAAAAACTGACAGTATGCTCCGGGTTACCAATTTCTACGTCCTTAACAGTAGCGCCTAGCTGCACATCGGAACCTAATTCCTGTGTTCTTGTAAAAAGAAAATTTTCTAATGTGCCGCGGTCAAGCTGGTGGCTTGGTGTTGGTAGTCTTTCACGTGGTCCTAATTCCACACGGGTGGCAATATCATCTTTATTATCAGTTGGAAAAAAGAAACGCAAACCATGTTTTGGTAATTCAAACTCTTCGAGGTATTCTTTTAGTCCGAGCACTTCACGCAGGTAATGGCTTCCCAATTCTACAGTGGATTCTCCTACTTTATGTGCAGCAGTAGCGGCGCTGCTTTCCCGTCTTTCCAATACGAGGATAGAAATACCGGGGTTCATACGCTTAAGTTGTATTGAAAGCGTGAGTCCTGCCAGGCCTCCGCCTAAAATAACAACATCGTACTGACTTTGCATGTTTGTTTTATTGAATGATTGAGTAATGTTTTGGTAATAAAACCGGGTACATTAAATTATTTTAAAGATAAGATTTCAATCGAGAAAAAATCATTTTCTAATAGACATTAACTTTTACCGGTATACATATTTAAACATGGTATTTTAAGGTTAGTATCATACTGAGCTTGTCGAAGTATTGTCAATAAGAATGCGGCTGTTTTCGTAATCAGTATTCGAATTCCTTTTAGACAAGCTCAGAGTGACAATCTTGTTATCCAATTGCTTTTTATTTAAAATTATACTTTCTCCAATAGCATAAAACTATGCTGTATTCCCTTGTAATTATTATAAATAACAATGCGTTTAAAATCTTTTCCCGACTTGTGTTTTATCATATGTTCCGGCAATTCATTTTTTTTAATGATCTCATTTGCAATCCAAAATGCAAACGCCGAAGCTGTAGGATGTTCTCCACTTAAATGCTTGAATCTTGCAATTGTAATACCTGTACCAGCTATTGTTTCGCATGCATCATAAAAATGTAACATCCTGTTATCGCCATTTTGGCCGCTTAATAAAAGATCAGGCTTTTCATTTCCAGGAAAATTTTTATCGAAGAATTTTTTAAACTGGTCTGTTACAACCTGCTCATCTTCTGTATGAAAAATATGAATGTCGCGGAATTTTGCGTTCGCATTTACAGGATCGTCATTAACGATGAACATTGCAGAGCCTTCTCCTGCAATACTACCGGGCGAATTGGAGTTGTATAATTCCTCAATGGAACAAGCTTCTTTTTTATACCATCCATCCAGTCTTTCAATATTGTAATGGAAACTTGATATTTCATCTACGGCCCCCAGCAAGTAGCTGGTACCGGGATTTTCTTTTATTGTCATACCAGCATCAATGACAGCGTTTTCAAAAGAAAAACCACGATGCACATGTGTAATATTGTATCCTTTGTTTTTAGTCATTAGCCCCAATTGTCCTGCGATGGCGTTCGGTGTGCTTTGAACAAAGTTGGTTGGTGTAAGTTGTCCTTCATTGTATTCAATGATCTGGTTTAAAAATTTTACACAGTCTTCCATTCCGCCCATCGATGTTCCAATAATAAATCCATCAGTAGCTTTAGCAGTTCTTTGAAGCAATGGCATTGCTGCACCTATGCCCAGCCGTACTGATCGTCCCATTCTACGAAGTGCGCCGGGAGGGATTGCTTCATACACAGGTTCGGCGGCATTGAATTTCTTTTCAACAGGTTCATTCAATTCTTTTATTTGTGCATGAAATATTTTATCAGAGAAAAAAGTTTCCTGTGCGGATATGCAGACGCTATCGTGGATGAAAAACATGTTATGCTTTGCTAAAAATTAATGAGCTGCAATTACCCGCAAAACCAAATGAATTTGACATTACATGTTTCACTGCTGTTTTTGTATATGATTGAACTGGAACAAGGCCGGTTGAAGGAATTGGATTCTTATAATTCAATGAAGGATAAATTTCCTGGTGAACAATATTCAAAATGCTATACACTGCTTCTATTGCACCCGCTGCGCCGAGTGTATGGCCGATATTTGATTTCGTGGATGCAAATGCAGGCGGTTCATTAAATAAGCGAATCATCGCTACACTTTCTACTTCATCATTATTTTCTGTAGCAGTTCCATGTGCATTGATAAAATCAATATCAGCAGGAGAAAGTGCGGCAGATTGCAGCGCTGCATTCATTGCTAAATAGGGGCCATCTCCATTATCCGATAAAGAAGACGGGTGAAATGCATCATTTGTATTTCCATAACCGGATAATACTGCATATATTTTTTTTCCAACACAGTCCTCTTCTTTTTCAAGAATTAAAAACGCGGCCCCTTCTCCCAAATTCAATCCTTTGCCGGCCTGAATCAAAAGGTGTACAGGTTTCCGGCGATAAAATGATATAAGGAATTAAATCCATTGATCGTAAATTTTGCCATGCAGTCTACTCCTCCAACAATGGCCCTTTTTGCAAGGCCATTTTTTATAAGCCTTGCGCCATACATGATTGCATTGGCTGAAGAGGAACAAGCTGTATTAATTGTATTAACGATGCCTTTTATTTTATAATGGTCCTGGAGGTACATACACACTGATGCAGAATCATAAGAATCAAGAAATTCGGAACCTCCTTCGGCCTGGTTGGCATCGTGGTACAATTCATCTGTTAAGCACATGCCGCCCACGGTAGTGGCGCCAATAAATGCTGTATCGAAAGATTGAAGTTGTTCTGTTGTAATTGCGCCGTCATTGATTGCTTCATCAAAAGCATGCAGCGCTAATAATTTGTTCGTGTTAATGCCGTCTCAGTGGCATTCAGTTTTTCTTTCAGTTCCTCTGTGCTGATCTTTATTTCACCAAAAGGAAGCACTCCTGCAAATTTTGATGGAAATGCGCTATCTATTTTCGTGATACCGCTCACGCCGTTCATTAACGACATGCGGTTTTCAGCCACGGTATTTCCAATGGCACTTATCACCCCAATACCTGTAACAACAATCCTGCTCAATGGAAAAATTTTATTTGGTCCTGTGTTGTTCAATATATGCAACCATCGTATTGATATCAACCAATACCTTACGGCCTTCCTTTGGATCTTTTATATCGATGCCATATTCCCTGTCCAAGTAAAACGATCAATTCAATCGAATCAATTGAATCGAGGCCTAATCCTTCACCAAATAAGGGTTCGTCGTCTTTTATTTCTTCAGGCTTTACGGATATGAGATTTAAAAATTCTACAATCTGCTCTTTTAACTGCTGTTTTAATTGTGCTGTTTCCATTTGTAGTATAATTTTTAATTCAGATCAGGTTTTTTCTTTTTAATCCAAAAAGTGCTATTAACTGTATTACTACAGTAATGACAAATAAAGGTAAAATATTTAATCAAACATCTTTTAATTTTCCGCCTTCCAGGAATAATCCATAAAAGCCTCAAGGCACCAATGCAAAGGGGATAAGATTCATCACTGTTTTAAAAGAAGCCGGCATTGCAAAACTGGGAACCAGAATCCCCCGATTGCAGCCAGTAATACAATCGATACAGCGCCAATACCATTTGCCTGTTCCTGTGTTTGTGCAAATACGCCGATCAGATAGCAAAACTTACTGCACACCATCCACATATCAGTGAAACAATGAATAAGCCGGTTAGATCTGCAGGAAGATTTAGTTCAGGCAACCCCATTTATGGAAAGAACCAGATACCGATACGCAAAAATAACCGCTGCCTGTAACAATGTTACAAACAGGTAAGTGATCTGTTTTGAAAGCAATGCCAGTAAGTAACTTGTTGGCAATGTTTTTAAACGGATAAAACTTCCATTTAGTTTTTCTCTTACAACGCTGCTTCCCAGCGAGATCACGATAAAGAACATCGCAAAAATTGTCCATGCAGGAATATTATGTTGGGTGGCATTGGGAATATTTCTGCTTCCATCTCTTGAAACAGGAATCTCATTGATCGCAACATCTGGTTATTGATGATTTCTTTTTCCAGACTATCCGGAAGTTCGGTTTCGTTCAGAGAAAAATAAAGTGTTCTTAAGTATCTGTTTGCTTTCTACCATCTGCAGGGAGCTTCGCAATGCACCATTAATCGATTGCCGGAATGATTCCTGTAAAACAGGGTGATAGTATAAAGTGATCGGGTTGCAGTATCTGTTACCTGGGTAAGCTTTACTGGTATCAATTGGTGCACCAAAATTATTCAGCGCTTTGCCTGCAATTGTTTTTGCCTTTGCAGTCATTTTCGCAGAAAAATCTTCGGGGATGATGATGGCGATGAGTGCATCTTTTTCATGCATTCGATCGATGATCTGCTTGATCGGTTTGTTGGCCATTCACCTGTTTCAATTCAAACATGCCCGACTTTTTCAATTGCTTTTATCAGTTGCCTGCCCGATGTTCCCTGTATCCTGATTGCATAACAGCAGCGGAACTTTGTTGTCATTCACCAATTCAAAGGTGCTGTTTTGTATAGCCGTAATCACGATGGCAAGAATGATGGGCATGACAAACATCATCAGTAACCCTATCTTATCACGGAACAAGAATCGATATCTTTTATTATGGTGGCCCGGAGTTTATACATCAGATGTCCCTGATATACTTTTCCCGTTAAATTCAAAAACAAACCTTCCAGCCCATCTTCTCATGTTGCTTAAGTAATTTATCTAATGTATTATGTGCAATTATTTTTCCTTCATCTGAATCAGGGCAACTTTATCACAAAGTTCTTCGGCTTCACTTAACTGGTGAGATGTATAGATAAGTGTGGTGCCGTTCTTATTCAGTTCTTTTAGATAATGATGATCGCATGACGGGTTTGTACATCTACTCCAACGGTTGGCTCATCTAGGAATAATATCCGTGGGTTATGTGATTACCCCGATAGCAAGATTTACTCTTCGTTTCATTCCTCCTGAAAATTTTTGTACCTGTTTTGTTCGTACATCGGCGAGATCAAGTATTTCCAGCAATTCATCTGTCTTTTTTTTGATTGCTCTGCTGTTCATGCCACTGACCATGCGCCAAAAAATTCGAGATTCTGAACCGGGGTTAATTCCTGGTAAAATGAAAAATCCTGGGGAACAAATCCAAATAATTTATTGATCGATTTTTTATGATGCGCTATTTCATTGCCCAGCAGTTGAATGCTGCCTTTTTTATAATTCAGGAGACCGGTCATGCAATTCATCAATGTCGTTTTACCGGCGCCGTTTGGTCCGAATAAGCCAAAGCGGTCTGCCTTCCGGTATTTCCAGGTTCAGGTCAGTAAAACAATTTTTTGATTGACCCGGGTAATTAAAATTAAGTATTTATGCTGACGGCTGCATTGACTCATTAATGCCATTTTATTTTTGACAATGCCTGGAATGCTTTCTTTTCGATTTCGGATATTTCGACCAGGTAATCGCCCATTACATTAAAATCCTGCTGGCTGCCGATCCTGCCTTTATAAATACCAGCGGCCTGTACAGCAGCAGTACGCCACATATCGCCGGATTGTGTAAATATTTTTGAAATTTCCAATAACTCATCCTTGGGAAGAAAAGCATGAGCTTCCTGCAAGAATGCTGCATAAATATAACGGAAGCCACCACCACCAGTTCCGATCTCTTCCTGCATACGCACCAGCTGAGCAAGGTATAGGCCTGCAGTTTTTTGCCCGAGTTTATCCCGCCATTTTTTTATTTTATTTCCAGTATTGGCAATGCCTTTTACACCGGCAATATTTCCTGGAATTCTTATCATGTGCGTCACATTTCTTTTAATTCCTTTTTTTATTGCATCGGCAATTTGCTCATCTGTTACTCCTTTATTTTTTCCTGGATAATAAATTTGTCCCCTTGGTGCCAATGCTCCTTTGGCAAAACGTACTCTTTCCAGTTCATAAACTGTTAAGTGTAGTGGCAGTTTCCATTACCGGATCACTTATAAGATAATTGTCTTCCTCCTTGCCATAAACAATTAAGTTATGTGCATTAAAATGAAAACGATATTCTTTGGGAAAATAAGTAAGATAATAAACACCCACCTGGCAACCTACGGGTTGTCCTGCATTGCAGTCATTCCATCAACGCTTTTTCTGCACCTTCTTTTGAGCTGAATTTTTTTCTCGTGACCGGAATATCAAGCGACTTGCAGGTTCTTTTAAAAATAAGTCCCGGCATTGTTCTGAAAGCAATGGCGGGCCCGTTGTTTATTTTTAAAAACGGAAGTGTACAAAAAATAATCCCGAACCAATACCAAAAGCAAGGGGTTCGGTGATCTTATCTACTCCATTGTATTGTAATAAACTTGTGGTAACGCCATTTTCACAATGTGCCGCCTGTATATGTTCGAAATTCAATCTTCATGCACATTCATTGTTTTTAAAGTCCTCTACACTTACATTAAAAGCTTCGGCGTATCGTTTTATTTTTTTTCTGATAATTTTTTAAATACAGCTGGTTTTATATGTCTTTTGATCTGCCATTTCCAGAAACCGGTATATGCTGAAAGCGTTGTCATATCCATCAGTCTTAGTTCCATAAAAAAAAGCACCGGGCTGGCTTCTTTATTCAGCACTTTTTGTTTTGCTTCTTTTATACGTTCTTCAATATCTTTCCAGGCCAGGTCGAGTGCGCCTGTTTTTACTTCCCAGCCCGTGCTTAATTCTTTTGTATAATTTCCATCCTTATCTGTTGCATAACAAACTTCCTTGGTTACCTTACCAAGTGCGCCCATATCCTGTGGAATATCTTCTTTTTTCATAAAGAAAAGTTTATAATCTTTTTTGCTTCGCCCCCGATTGAATCGGGATGTGCTACAAAAAGTACCAAAAAGGCGATCCGAAATCGACATACAGCCCGATTTCGAAAAGAAGCTATGTTCATCAGTTGTACTACTGTAGCTTCGGCTGCGGTAATTCTACTCTTAACTTCGAGGCCTTAACTGTTATAAGAACTATTTTTCTGTTTGAGACTTTTGTGTTTGTAATTTATCAGCACACAGTAAGCATAGAATACATATAAGAGAATCTTGAGCTTTCAGGAACAAGTAACAAAATCTTATTTCCTTTTTTTAGTTTACCGCTGTGAAACAATTCATCTACCATTAAATAAACCGAAGCTGCACCAACATTTCCAACTGTAGGCAAATTGAAGAACCATTTTTCATATGGTATTCCAATTCCCTTTACAATAAGCTCATCAAATATTTTACTCCGGAAAAAATCGCTTGACATGTGTGGTAAAAAATAATCCACTTCATTGATGTCGAGGTTCCTGTCTACAAAAATTTCCTTTAATTTTTTTCCGCCCTGCAACACGATATTCTTACCTAACAATTTTACATCCTGTTTAATGCTTAATACAGAGTGGCTAATTAATTCTTCCTGGCTAAAATCGAGATAACTTTTTAAGCTTCCGTCTTTTTGTTTTTCACAGCCCATGTACATACAGGCTTCCAGTTCATTTGCATAAGAAATACCTTCGATCCAGTCAACGGACAGGCTCAATCCTTTTTCATTTGGTTTATCTGACATTTGAAAAGCGGATGCGCCATCGGACAACATCCATCTCAAAAATTCTTTTTCAAAACCTATGTATGGATCCTCTTTAAGTTCTCCCAGTTTATGTGCTTCGTCTTCAAAAACATTTGAAACCAGCGAAGCCGAAAACCTTTCTGATCCTGTAGCAACCGCTTCTTTTTTATCGCCTGCTTTAATTGCCAGGTATGCATATTTAAATGCGTGCATTCCCGCACAGCAAACACCTGATGGAGAAACAACTTCTACGTTTTCTATTTCGGGTAGCCATCCATGTGCCATTACACCATGCGAAGGCATGATCTGGTCGGGAGAGGAGGTTCCGCAACTGAGTAATTCAATTTGCTTTAATTTATCAGGATCGCTTTTAAACAACGCCCTCACTGCAAGCGCAGTCATTTGCGCATTGGTATGTGTTGGTTTGCCTTCCTTTGTAAGGCATAATATCTTTGTTTGATACCATTGTTCCTTAAAACAATAGCTCTTGATTTAGATGGATTATTGTTGATCAATCCCAGGTAAGTCTCCATCGCATCATTTGAAACAGCCTCATTCGGTAAAAAAGACGATGTATTATTAATATAAACCTTATTCAACGACATACTTTTTATTAATTCACTCCTAATAAATATTGTTTTCTCGCCCTTATTTTTTTCAACAAGAACGGCTTAAAAAATATCGCATCCACTGTAAGTATAATGGGGGCTGCAACGAATAATGCAATAATAAGGTAATATTTGAACAAACTAAGCCAAAACGTTCGGTTCTTCTTCTTCGCAATTATGTTTGCCCATATTGAAAAAATGCGGGACGCTTTTGATTCAATGAACATCAACCTGTATTTTATTACAACTGCCTTTTTCTCTACTAATGCTGGTTGTAAACCCTCCCATTCACCACTACTGAGATGTTGCGCTATCACCTGGCCAAAATCTTTTGATCCAAGTATGTCTTCATCAGAAACACCCGGCTTTGGAAAAATGTTCAATGCCCGGCCTTTTTTTCCCTTCAACATCCAGTAAAAAATGGTTACAAAACTAACGAAATTTGCGTGCTTATCCACCAATGCAATATTGCCTACCAGTTTTGCCCCGGTATTTGCAAGTATTTTTTTTGATTTTTCAAATGCCGTGATCCACATGTTTCTTGCCCCGGTAACCATAACAACGGGTGTATCTTTTATAACCGACTTTAGTTGCGGGCTATTTAAAATAGAATTAAATGGAATACTTGGTGAAAGGAACCATGCCTGGTATCCAAGGATCACAAGGTCATATTTACTTTCTTTTAATTGAAACGGGGCAAGTTGCGTGGGAACATTCAAAACACAATCGGGCATCACTGCAAAAAAACTATTTCCTTTCCAGGGAAACGGATAGGGCGTTGCCGGCTGAACCCTGACCTTTTCAACTGTAACTCCGGGAATATCCAATGGAGCTGTTAGATTGTCGATGATCTCTCCTAATTGTCCCGATTGGGAAAAATAAATGGCCAGAACCTTTTTAGTCATCCGTGTTGCAAATTAAAAATTTAATGGGCGCAATGTATCGGAATGTTTGCGATAATCAAGCACTGCGGCCTGAACTTCAGGAGATAATTTTTTAAAATTACTTTGTATGAATGCAGCATCCTTTTTTATATCGCTGCGATACCCGAGGATCTTCGGCGCATTCTCCTGTATTATTAATCGTAAAAATCGCCATTCTGCATTTTGATTATCTTTCTCTATTGCTGCTTCCAGCTTCTTATTTCCGCTTTTAAAAACGCTTAGTTTTTTGGAGGGTCCTTTTACAACACCCGCTTTTTTCATCAATAAAGCGCCGGTGTATGCATCATTATTAATACCCGCCGAAGATTCGATTATTTTAAGTTGTTTATCAATGTCTTCGGTGGTTGCTTTTTCCATCAATTTGTAATAAGCTGATTTATCAAAGCTCTGCTGGCATTTTGCTTTTGTAAATCCACTTAATAAAAATACCAGTATACAAATAAAACTTCCTCGTAATATTCTTTCCATAAATGTTCAAATATAAGAATAATGAAATTGTTGCCGTGACAATGAACTAATTATAACAAAAACAATACCTCTGCTCAGCTTTTAATATACAAAGTTCTTACACATTTTACATTGTTGTATTTAATGAGAAGCGGGTACTTTAAAACAATATTTTTTTAACCTGCAATTATTTTCTTAATCTTGGAGTTATGCAGCATATAGATTCCATTATTATTGGATCCGGGGCTGGCGGATTGTCGGCAGCACTTAGTCTTGCAAGAGCAGGACAAAAAGTAGTGGTAGTTGAACAACATTATGTTCCCGGTGGCTGGTGCCATAGTTTTTATATGAATGGGCAACGATTCAGTCCGGGTGTACATTATATTGGAAAGATGGACAAGGGTTCATCAACCAGTGGCTTGTTTGAAGCTTTGGGGATTGCCAATGAAATGGTTTTTTTCAGAATGAATGCAGATGCATATGAGCATTGCTGGATTGGCGAAAAAAGAATTGATATGCCTGCAGGAATAGACAACTTATATGAAAGCCTTTCTAAAAAATTTCCACAAGAAAAAAAAGGATTAAAAAAATACCTCAGCCTGGTAAAAAAGGTTAGTGAACAGTTATACCTGATACCTGCAATGAATGGTTTTTGGGATAATGTTACCATTCCTTTCCGTACCGCCCAGTTGGGCAAATATGGATTGTTTAGTTTGAAGCGGGTTATAAACTGGCATATTAAAGATCCATTGTTGAAACAGGTATTGAATGTGCAATGCGGTGATCATGGTTTACCTCCTTCTTTGGCAGCATTCCCGGTACATTGTGTTGCCATGGATCATTATTTTGATGGCGGATTTTATCCAATGGGTGGAGGCGCGGGCATTGTAAAAGCAATGACCACAGCCATAAAAAAACGGGGCGGTGAAATAAAAACGGGTGTGGGTGTTAAAAAAATTTTACTGGAGAATCACGGAAAGAAAAAGAAGGCCATTGGTGTTGAGCTGGAAAATGGTCAGCGATTGATGGCTTCTACTATTATTTCAAATGCCGATCCGTATCAAACCTACCATAAAATGGTTGGGGCCGAAAACTTAAGTAAAAGCCTCCGGTCGAAGTTGAATAAAACAAAATACTCGGTAACTTCTTTGATGTTGTTTATAACGGTTGATATGGATGTGCGCAAATGGGGAATGGATTCCGGGAATATCTGGATGATGCGTGACAAAGATATTGACGAACTGTATAATGAAATGGCTGCACCCGACATTCTTACTGATGATGAGTTTCCTGCAGTATTTATCAGTTGCAGTAGTTTAAAGGATCCTGCAAGTTTCAATGGCCATTATCATAATATTGAAGTGGTTACTTATATTAAATATGATCCTTTCTCCGAATTTGAAAATGAAGGAACAATGCGATCTGAAAAATACCTGGAATATAAAAAGCGAATTGGTGAAAAATTACTGAACAATCTTGAAAAAGTTTTACCTGATGTGCGACAGCATATTGTGCAGATGGATGTATCCACTCCAATTACAAATGAGTTTTACATACGATCCACGAAGGGCAATGTTTATGGAACTGAAAAGAACCTGTACCAGGTTGGCCCATGGACTTATAACAGTAAATCTGAGATCGAAAACCTTTACTTATGCGGTGCCAGTGTTCTCGCTCATGGAGTTGGTGGTGCGCTTAATTCGGGAATACAAACAGCTTCAAAAGTGTTAAAACTACATATCGATGATATGATTAAACCTGAAGCAGATCAGCATGTGAGAATATATGATGCAGAAGACAGTTCACAATGGCCGGATTGGCTGATTACCAAAATGGAGCAGAAAAAAAAGCTATTCAGGGAAAAACATTTGGTTTCATAGATCTCATCAATGGTTGTATCATAACAGTAGCGGGTACATGTACCCGCTACTGCGTTAATAAGCTCGTATATCTTTAAGGCATGTTATCCTGCAAAGCAATATGAACAACCGTGTTCCTGTGCCCTGCTAACAGCCCATACACCGGATGGCACTATTTGTATACCTGGCAAAATAGCATCTGTCCATTCTTTCAATACATCTTCTTTTTTCAGTTTCATTTTATCTGCGATAACAGCACTGTATACAATCATTGCCATATTGCATACGCAAAACATAACACCACTATCCTGTAATTCATTGATACCAATCGGTACCGGTCCAACTCCGGGAACTGAAAAATCTCCCGGCTGGGGTTTCCAGAAAGGATTTCTTGCAGAGGGTTTCTTTGTTTTAGGATCATCCGCTTTAAATACTTCTCCCAAATTGTATTTTGCCCACAAGCTATCGGGAAGCGCATATCCTATTGCGCTGTGGCGCAATACAACAACAACACTGTTTTCTTTTTCCGGCGTACCTGTTGCAGCATTGGTAAGTAAAAACACCTTGGGCCATGCAAATGGATAAATGTCATGAGGCTGTGTTGCATCAAAAACAATTTTATGTTTTCCATTTATTTTATTGAACCATTCATCGGGATTAGGATCACCACTAAGTGATGTAGGCCCCGTTTCGGCGTGTATTTGCTGAAAAGGAGTAAGTACTGCTGCTGCACCCAGTGCTGCGGAACCAGCGGCAAGTGTTTGTAAAAATTTTCTCCTTGGAGAAGTTTCGTTTAGATTGATTTTTTTCATAAAACAATTTTTATAAAGTTATAAGAGAAAGAAACCGTTGCCTATCGCATAAGTATGCGGTTTTAAAAAATGAGGTGACTATTTTCATTCGGTTAAAGGAGAAACTCTAAAAACTGTTTCAAGGCAGGTGTTTTGTGATTCTTTGTTGTTGCTGCCTTATGGAGAAGATTTGCTTTCTCCCGCACCCAAATTTTCTCCATATAAAAACACCGGCAAAGGCATTACCAGCATAACCTGCGATTTTGGGGATACTAATTTACAGTTTTCTATTTCATTTTATTTGAATAAAAAAAGGGTAGTGGGCGTTAGTTTGAATTTTTATTCGCCAAAATAATAACCAGGCTAAATTTTAAATCAATCAGTGAACCGGTAATGCTCAAAAATATTGCCATTGATGAGATATATTGAACAATAATTTTTATTCTTATACGTTGTTGGCTGCATCTCTTTATATATGCTTGATTTTCTTATTAAATAGGGCCTTGTTCCTTCTAAGTGTAATAAACAAACTACAAGGTTTTCATAATTAATGATACCAGCCGGGCGTTTAATATATTCTATCTTGGCTTTCTTATTATTAATTATTAAACATACCACAAGAAATGAAAAGCCCCTCTACGCTATTTGGTATAGCGCTTAGCTGTACCATGTTCTCATTAATTTTTTTTCCTTCATTTGTGTCTGCCCAATCCCGAAATAACGGCGGAAGGATCGCACAAAAAGTAAATGCCTTTAAACAAAATGGATCCTTTGCAAAGGAAACTGCTGTATTCTCTATTGTTACTGACAGTAAAACCAGTAACGAGGTTTCCAGGTCAGTAAAACAATTTACTCTATTGGACATCAACGGTGTTTCAGATCTCCTGAAAGCAAAGCCTGCGTTTTTGAACCTGGATATTCCAATTGACAATGGAACATCAGTAAGAGTATTGCTTTACCAGGAGTCTATCTCTCCCAATGGTTTTACATTGCTGTGCAGTGATGGAAAAAAATATGAAGCCCCGGATATTGTTCATTACAAAGGCAGTATTGATGGCGATATGAATTCAGTTGCCGCATTCAGCTTTTCACAAAACGAAGTGAGTGGTTTTGTTACGAATCATAACGGAAATTATGTTATCGGTAAAATACAGGGCTCGGGCAGGCATATCATTTACAATGACAGGGATATTGTGAGTACTCAATCTTTTGATTGTATCACCGACACAAATATTCCACTTGGTCCCGGAAATTATTACAAGGCTACTGAATCAACTGCTTCCTTAACAACCAAATGTGTGAACTGGTATTGGGAAACCGACTATGATATTTACACGGCCAAGCAAAATAATGTTGATACCGTGAACAATTGGATACACCGCGTATTTAACCAGGTGCAAACCCTCTACGCTAATGATGGCATAAGTATTACTTTAAAAACCTTATTCATCTGGACAACTACCGATCCTTATACCGGAACAAGTACGAGTGGTTATCTTGACCAGTTTGGTGTATACCGTACAAGTTTTGATGGTGATCTTGCAACTTTGCTGGGTACAAAAGGTGGTGGCGGAATTGCATGGATCAATGGTTTGTGCAACAACCAGAGCAAATATAAAATGGCTTATTGTGGTATAAGTACTTCTTATGCCAACGTTCCTAACTATTCATGGACTGTTGAAGTTATTACTCATGAACAAGGGCATGTATTAGGTTCGCGTCATACGCATGATTGTGTATGGAACGGCAACAATACGAAAATTGATGGTTGTGGTGATAATGCCGGCTATACATCGGGTTCCTGTGCAAATCCCGGGAATCCTTCAGGAGGTGGAACGATCATGAGTTATTGTCATTTAATATCAGGAGTGGGGATCAATTTTAATCTTGGTTTCGGGCCTCAGCCAAAAGCTTTAATTGTAAACAATGTAAACAATGCTTCGTGTTTAACAACCTGTTCTACTGGTTGCACAACTCCTAATCAGCCGGGAACTATTAGCGGGGGCACCTCTTTATGCCCTTCAACAGCTCAAACTTATTCTGTTACTGCTGTGTCAGGTGCAACAAGTTATACCTGGTCATTGCCTGCTGGCTGGACGGGATCTTCAACAACCAATTCTATTAACGTAGTTTCAGGTAGCTCAAGTGGAAATATTTCGGTAACGGCGGTGAATAGTTGCGGAAACAGTACAGCAAGAACCCTGGCTGTTACAGCACTTTCAATACCGGCACAGCCAGGAGCAATCAGTGGTAATACTGCTGTATGCCCGGCAACAACACAAACTTATTCAGTTAGTGCTGTATCTGGCGCAACGAGTTATACGTGGACATTGCCTGCTGGTTGGTCGGGATCTTCAACAACCAATTCTATTAACGTTACATCCGGTGCTTCCGGTGGAACTATTTCTGTAAAAGCAAACAACAGTTGTGGAAGCGGATCAACGAGAACACTAACAGTAAGTATTAGTTCAGCCGCTCCTGCTCAACCTGGTACAATTTCAGGTGCAACATCCGTTTGTCCTGCAACAACACAGACATATAGCGTAGCTGCTGTTGCGGGTGCAGGAAGTTATATATGGACATTACCTTCAGGATGGACAGGATCTTCAACAACCAACTCTATATCTGCAACCGTTGGCAGTGCCGGTGGAACTATTTCCGTGAAAGCATCGAATGGTTGCGGAACAAGTACAGCAAGAACATTGGCGGTAAGTATTGGTGGCGGTGCCGCTCCTGCTAAACCAGGTGCTATTACAGTTAGCGGTGGTATTGCAAAGGTTTGTCCGGGTGATACAAGAACATATAGTGTTACCAATGTTGCAGGAATAACATATAACTGGACAACACCTGCCGGTGCAAACATAAACAGTGGACAAGGCAGTTCAACCATTTCTGTAACTTATACGGCAAATTTCATTGCGACTGGAATTTTAAGTGTTACCGCAAGCAGTGGTTGCGGAACAAGTGCTGCAAGAACATTAACCATTGCGAGAAATACTCCTTCAACACCTGCTGCGATCTCGGGACCTGCAACTATATGTACTGGTTCTACCGGTTCTTATACCGCAACCCAGGTAGCAAATGCAACATCTTATTTATGGACTATACCAACAGGAGCAACCATACAAGGCCCTTCAACCGGAAATACTATTAGTATTCTTTGGGGAACAAGGGGTGGTAACCTTGCAGTGAAAGCAGTAAATAGTTGTGGAACCTCGGGTACACGATCATTAAAAATAACAATAAGCTGTCCTCGTGGAATTGCAGAATCAATAGAAGCGCCAACAGACAGCAAGGCAACAGTATATCCGAATCCAACATCGGGTATTGTTAACCTTAAGTACTATTCAAAAAGTAAAGGATCGTATACATTATCAGTAACAGATATTGCCGGAAGAAAAGCAATCACGGAAAAACTACAGGCATTTACCGGAATGAATACACACCAGTTCAATGTTTCTAAACTTACCAAAGGAACATACCTGGTAATAATTGAAGGAACAGGAACAAAGGAAGTTTTAAAAATAAATGTTCAATAATAAAATTTTGAAACTGGTAATAAAGCCCCGCTACAAACGGGGCTTTATTATTTCAGCCAGTCTTCTATACTTTTCACAAAAGCATTGATATCCTGCACATGGGGAATATGGCCGACGCCATTTAGCATTTTTAATGTTGAGCCATGAATCCTTTCCTGTGCATTTTTACCAAGAACAGGATAATTACCATGTTCCTCTTTTTCTTTTGCGGAGAGTTTGTCTTTTCCAACTATTGTACGATCTGCTTGTCCAATAACCAATAAAACAGGACAGGTTAACTTATCAAATTCATAATAAACCGGCTGTTGATAGATCATTTGATAAGTGAGCGCATTAATAAAAGCAACGTTGTCAAAATCTTTTCTTTTAAGGTCGGCAGCCTGTGCTGCAACATATTCTTCATATTCCGGCTTCCATAATGGATAATAAGATTGCTGGTATTTTTTATAAGATTCATAAGTGGCCGATCTTTCTTTTAAAAAAATACTATCCGTGCTTTGATACGGAACGAATATTTTATAATCTTCCAGGCCTATTGGGTTTTCAAGAATGAGCTTATCGGTCATTTCAGGATACATTAAAGCAAAGCGAATGGCGAGCATTCCTCCCATTGAATGACCCAACACGATCGTTTTATTAATTCCCAATGACTGCAATAATTGTTTTGTATTAGCGGCAAGCAAATGGAAACTGAAATGTACAGGCACACGATCACTTTGTCCCCATCCTACCTGGTCAGGTACTACTACCCTGTATCCTTTTGATGTTAACCAGGGTATTAAATGTTTCCAATAATAGCCATTAAAGTTTTTGCCATGTAATAAGACGATTGCTTTTGTTGTGGTATCATTGACTGGTTTGATATCCATGAATGCCATTTTTACCTGTTTGCCTTCAATATTGAGATCAAATGATTGAATGGGATAAGGATAAACGAGCTGTGCCGTTGAATAAATGGCATTTAATGTAAGTATAGTAATTGAGATCAGCTTTTTCATAGTTGATCAGCATAAATAACTGTGCCAATTGGCTCAAAAAAGTTTCCATAAAGCTCACTACAACATTTCTATTGCTTAAGAATGGTCATAAGTTATAGAACTTATTCTTTCTATTGTTTAAACTTTGAAGCATAAACAATGTTTAATAACAATGAAATTTTAATTTAAACCTTTATAAAAATTGATTGTATTCAATTAATGATTGAGTATATACACACATTGATCTGTTATTTGTTGAAAACTTTATTAAGTGTTTTATACGTTTAATATGTTATACTTTTTATCTTTCTATTTTAATTCATTAATCTTTACATTAACTCATTTTATTTACCCCAACATTGTATGATTAACATAGCCTCAACCAGCTCCACAAAAATTGTTAGTTCTCATTTTTTCGCAGAAGTAATTGAGAATATCGCTACCAGCCAGAAATCATTGCACGCATTGATTCCTTTGAAAAAAGCTGAAGTGATCAGTAAGTTTTCTGCAGGCCAAATTTTTGACACTCCCAATTACCTTACTGTTCAAACAGGTATAAGCGAACACATCACATTACTTCCCAAATTTTTGCAATATGCTAATCATAGTTGCAATCCCAATATCTTTTTTGACACAACAACTATGGAGGTTATTGCGTTAAGAGATATAGAACCAAGTGAAGAATTGTGTTTTTTCTATCCATCAACTGAATTGGATATGGCACAACCTTTCATTTGTTATTGTGGAAGTAAAGATTGCCTTCAGAATATCAGGGGAGCAATACATATCCCATCCGATACATTGGGAAGATATAAACTCACTGACTTTATTAAGGAACAATTGAAAAATCCATTGTAGTTTTGTAAAAGATGATACTAACCCCATTATTATTCAAACAAACCCGCTCTCAAAAACTGAAAGTCTGGGTGCTCTCTCCTGCAGTTGCAACTGTTGATGATAATATTGACTATTATTACGACTTCACTCAAAGCATTGCTGAATACACGAAAGTTTTTGATGAATTAAAACTTAAATGGCAATGGCAACCTGTTACTATGTCAACTTACCGCCAGGTAATAGAAAATATAGAAGCAGAAAAACAGGGTAATTATACTCCTGTCGTTTTAAATCTTTGTGATGGGGATGAAGTGAATGGCACACCCGGCGTTTCTGTAGTTAAATTACTTGAAGAAAAGGAGATCATCTATACAGGTGCTGATGAATACTTTTATAACATTACCACTTCTAAGATACCAATGAAGATTGCTTTTGATGAAGCAAAAGTGCCCAATGCCGCCTGGAAGTGTATTCTTGATAATAATACCAATTGCAACAATATTTTTAAGGAGTTAGGTAAGCCTCTCATTATAAAACCAGCCGTTTCGGGTGGAAGCATGGGGGTTGGTATAAAAAATATTGTTGAAACACGCAAAGAACTATATGCTTTACTAAAACAAATGTTTGAGGGTTATCGTGGCTGGAACCTGACTGCAGATGGTATTGTGGCCGAAAGATTTATCAATGGAAGGGAATTTACTGTTTTGATCAGCGGTTCCTATAATAATCCTGATGACGCATTTATATATATACCGGTAGAAAGAGTTTTTCACGCTTCGCTTCCGGATAAAGAAAAATTCCTTTCATTCGACAGGCTTTGGGAGATCTATGAAGAAGAACAGGCTATGCCCAACGAAGAAAATTTTTATGAATACCGGGTTCCGGATAATGCGGAATTGGTTGAATCTATAAAAAAGTTAAGTTGGGATGCTTATTGTGCTACAAAAGGAAAGGGATATACAAGGGTAGATATCAGGATGGATACCAAAACAAAGAAATTATATGTGCTGGAAATAAACGCCCAGTGTGGCATCAGTGAAGATGAAAATTACACTTCTATTGGTGCAATCCTTCGCTTCGAAGGAAAGAGCTTTTCCCAGCTCATCATTGAAATATTGAACGATGCTTTTATAAGGGCCGCTAAAAAAGATACTCAAAAGAAAAAAGAAACAAAAACAAGAAGAAAGATTGCATAATTATCCACTTAACTATTACCTTTAATTAAAGAAAATTCTTCTTACTTTTTTGAATGATTGCTTAATAAAAATGGTTAGCCAGTATATCATTTCCGGCTTTATTAAATCAAAAACTTTTCGGTTAAGGAGGGGGGCGTTGTTATGAGAGTTTGTGTATTGCAACCGGACTATTCCACCACTTCTGTAGATTATAAAAATTATGATCCCCCAAGGGATCTGTCCGCATTTCTTCCAGGCGACCAGGTAGATCATGTATTTTTAAACAAGCTCACTACCTACAACCAGCTAAAACAGCTTAAGAAAAAAAATTACGATGTTTTTGTAAACCTTTGCGAAGGTTATCTTGAATGGGAGGTTCCTTCTATTGAGGTGATTTATTTTTTGGAATTACTTGAACTTCCTTTTACCGGTCCTTCATCTGTTTTATACGATCCCCCCAAGGACCTGATGAAATATGTGGCATATACTCAAAACGTGGCTACCCCCGCATTTGCGATCATTGATCAGCTGGAAGATATTCACAACGCCTGTCAACATTTGAAGTATCCTCTTTTTGTAAAGCCGGCAAAGGCTGGCGATAGTTTGGGGATAGATGAACATTCATTGGTACAAAATGAAGCCGAACTTTATAAAAAAGCTGCTGAGATCATAGAAGAATACGGGCCATTGCTGGTGGAGGAATATATTAAAGGGAGAGAGTTCACCGTAATGGTGGTAGCTGAAGCAAGAAATCCAAAAAAGGTTTGTGCTTTCACTCCGGTTGAATATATTTTTCCCGAAGGCCGTACATTTAAAACATATGCATTAAAAACATCGGAACTGCATCCTGAATGTAATGTTCCTGTTACAGATAGGAATTTGTCTCAACAATTACGCATAGCCGCTGAAAATATTTTTAAAGGGTTTGGTGGTGTTGGTTATGCAAGAATGGATTTCAGAATGAATGAGAAAGGAGAGGTGTTTTTCCTCGAAATAAATTTTACCTGCTCTGTTTTTTATACCGATGGTTATGAGGGATCTGCGGATTATATATTAAAAGTTGATGGCATTGGTCAGCAGGCATTTTTAAAGAAAATAATTGATGAGGGGATGGCCCGCCACCAACGCAAGCAAAAGAAATATGTAATGAAAGGCAATGCCATCGCGGGTTTTGGCATTTATGCAAACCGCGACATAAGAGAAAATGAATTAATATTTAAAGGAGAAGAAAAAGCTCAACGCATAGCAACCAAGTCATATATCAATTCCAATTGGGATGTTAATGAACTAGAAAATTTTAAAAAATACGCTTATCCTGTCAGCAATGAAGTATTTTTGCTGTGGGATGAAAATCCGGCCGGTTGGGCTCCGCAAAATCATAGTTGCAATGCCAATACTGCATACAAGGGCTTAAATGTGTATGCCCTTCGTAACATAAAAAAAGGTGAAGAACTAACCCTCGATTACGCCTTATTTTTAGATGAACATATGGAACCGTTTAATTGTACCTGCGGCAGTGAATGCTGCAAAGGTTACATCACAGGTATCCCCCAAAACTCTGTAACAGAGAGGGAAATGAAGATCATCAGTTAAACCGCCTGCATCTTTCCCCGTCTTACTACCCCATTTATTTCGTATTTGCGAATTTTTCGCACATACAAACTGCTTTTTTCAATATAAAGATATTTTATGTCGCGGTTTGAAATTCTAAAAAGATTAATGCTTAAGCATAGGTATCAGCTTGCAATCACCTATACATTGTTTTCATTGGAGATGCTGGGCTCTTTATTGCGTCCCTTTTTCCTCGGAATTGCAGTAAATGATATTATCAAAGGAAGCTACCATGGGTTGATCGTATTGTCAATTATCCATTTTTCATGGCTGATCATAGGAACTGTGCGACATATGTATGATACCCGCACTTTTTCTTCTATTTATACTTCACTGGTCACACAGTTTCTTTCCCGCAGGCACAATAAATCAGAAGTCTCAAAATTAAGTGCACATTCTACGCTTTCGAGAGAGTTCGTTGATTTTTTGGAATTTGATCTTGCTTATGTCATTGAAGCAGTGTATAATTTACTCGGTTCGCTCGTATTACTTTATTTCTATGATACAGCCGTTGTTGCTATATGCTTTACACTATTACTACCGGTAATTGTTATAAGTTATTTTTATGGAAAAAAAATGAGGCTGCTCACGCGTTTAAAAAATGATGAGTTGGAAAAGCAGGTGGCCATTATCTCCGAAGGAAAACCAGAATATATAAAAGGGCACTACAATAAACTAAGAAAATGGCAAATAAAAATCTCGGATAAAGAGGCGTTTAATTTTGGCATAATTGAAATCATGGTGATGCTGATTATTGGCGCTTCTTTATTAATTTCTCAGAAAAATTTCGGCACAACTGTTCTCGCTGGCAATGTGATTGGCATTTACAATTATATATTGAAGTTTGTTTCTGGTCTTGATACCATTCCATATACAGTACAACGTATAACTTCATTGAGTGATATTACCAGGAGGATTGAATTGCAGGATGCTGATTTTACAGAAAAGAAACCAGATGCGATCGAACATAAAGACATACATGTGCCCGGCCCGTTAAAATTATCTGCATAATTTGTTATGCGATGTAAATAATTCTTCCGAATGTATATAAGATTAAAATATTGAGGTCTAATGCCTGGCGCCTCTGTGGTTATTTTTTTATTCTTCTTTTTTCCTGACTATTAAATACCAGTCATTCTCCAGCAAAAGGTATCCGTGATCATAACAAAAAAAATAACCCGCTCCCTTTTTATTCCTGTAGATATGGGTAATATATTTGAACTGGAATCCCTCCTGCAATAAGATCTCCTTTGATACTCTTCCCATTTCCTCTCCTTCCGGTATCTGGCTTTCAAGTATGCGCCTGTTTTTTCCCAGCGCATGATTAATATTTCTGACGAGATTATTGCTGTCGCACCTTATTTGGTTATTATAATTATTTCGGCAATGATCATCGCAAAATTTTTTATCTGTCCGGCCTTTTACCGGCTTATTGCATGTAAGGCATTGCCTGGTTTGAATTGCTATCATATTAAGCAGGATTAATTGAAGACAAATATTTTACAAGGATATAAATATCCGCAAGTGTTTACAAGTGTTTATATACAACTATAAATGTTTAAAATACGGGTATTTTTTGTGTGCATGCACATCTTTGCCTTGTCGAAAAAGCGGCGCCGGCTTTAGACTGAAATAAAAAATATTAAAAACAAGTAAAAACTTAAAACATGAACGCATTAAGAAACAAGGTTCAGTTAATTGGCAACCTCGGCAATGCCCCAGAGGTTCGCAAAACTGAATCAGGAAAAAAGCTCGTGAAATTTTCTGTTGCAACAAATGAAGTCTATCACAATGCTAAAGGAGAAAAAGTAAAAGAAACCCAGTGGCATAATTTAATTGCCTGGGGAAAGATTGCGGATATCATTGAAAAATATCTCAACAAAGGTGTTGAGGTAGCCATAGAAGGAAAGCTGATAACAAGGAATTACAATGACAAGGAGGGGAATAAAAAGTACATTACCGAGATCCAGGTAAATGAGTTGTTGATGTTTGGGGGCAAGGGTAAGGACGAGGCGTAATGTTCAGATGTCACTGTGGGAGCAGGTTTTAATGTTTACTTAGGTAATTGTTCCTATGGAAACTGGATTAGGGGGTATTTGGAAATCGGGAATCCATTATTTAACGGCATTAAAACTGCCTGACTCCCCGGTGACATTTTTTTAGTCAAGATTATTTTTTATACATTGCCTTATGCAACAACCTGATGAAGAGAATATCATTTTTAAAACTGCCGCCAATTTTATTAATAACAGCAACCATCCCGTTTTTTTAACCGGGAAAGCCGGCACCGGAAAAACCACTTTCCTGAAATATATAAAAGCAAATGCAAAAAAGAATACGGTTATTGTTGCGCCGACAGGTGTTGCGGCTATCAACGCTGGCGGGACAACCATACATTCCTTTTTTCAATTACCTTTTTCGCCCTATTTACCTGAGGGTAAAAAAAGGTTTGGTCCGGAAAACAGTAGTGATAAAAGTAGCTTGCTCGGAAATTTAAAGTTAAGCGCAGAAAGACGTGAGCTGATGGAATTGCTCGAGTTGCTTATAATTGATGAGATAAGCATGGTGCGTTGTGATGTATTGGATGCAATTGATGCTGTACTAAGACATGTACGTCGGCGGCATTCAAAACCATTTGGTGGTGTGCAGGTTTTATACATTGGAGATATGTACCAGTTGCCTCCCGTGATTAAAGACGAGGAATGGAAAATATTGAGTGGAGCATATAATAACCAATATTTTTTTAGCAGCCATGTAATTACGGAACAATCACCTGTTTATATCGAGTTAAAAAAAGTTTATCGGCAAACAGATACAACATTTATTGATTTATTGAACCAGGTGCGTAATAATGAAATGGATGAAGCAGGTTATAAATTGCTACACAGCAGATATCATCCTGATTTTAAAGTTCCGGCTTCGGGTGGTTTTATTACGCTTACTACTCATAACAATAAGGCCGAGAGTATTAACAGTCTTGCGCTTTCCAAGCTGATCGAAAAAAAATATTCTTTTTCTGCAAGTATCGAAGGTTCCTTTTTTGAAAACTCATTCCCGGCTGATGAAGTCCTGTATATAAAAACAGGCGCACAGGTGATGTTCCTGAAAAATGATACAGAAAAGATCCGCAGATACTATAACGGAAAGGTCGGCCTTGTGAAAAAAATTGAAGACGATAAGATTTGGGTTGAATGTAACCAGGATGGCTTTTTGCAATTAATAGAAGTAAAAAGAGAAACCTGGCGAAATATTAAGTATTCTCTCAACAATAAAACACAACAGGTAGAGGAAGAAGAGCTGGGCTCATTCACTCAATTCCCATTGAGGCTGGCCTGGGCAATCACTATTCATAAAAGCCAGGGACTTACTTTCCAAAATGCGATCATTGATGCGGGTAATGCCTTTGCTCCCGGCCAGGTGTATGTAGCATTAAGCCGGTGTACTTCGCTGGAGGGAATTGTTTTGCATAGCAAGATTACTTATAACAGTTTGCGCAGCGATGAGCGTATTGTAGATTTTGCAGCAAAACAATTGGGAGATAAACAGCAGGAAGAAATCCTCTTTAATGCAACCAAACAATATCAGCAGGATATTATTTACCAGGTATTTGATTTTAAAAATGAAGAGGCTATTTTAAAAGACCTGTTGACCTGGGTCAAACAAAATAACAGCATTGGGCAGGTTGTTGCTGATTGGTTATTATCTGTTAAGGGCCAGGTGGAATTGTTTAGCAATCATGCTGTAAAATTTATACCTGTTTTAAATGAATTTTTTTCACAAGAAAATTTGCCCGACGAAAATGAAAGGCTCCAGGACCGTTTTAAAAAAGCAGCGGCATGGTTTTATGTAGAGTTGAACAAAACAATAGCCGTGCTACAAAAATCGCCGGCAAATACCGATAACAGGCAGCTTGCAAAAGATTACAATTCAAAACTCCAAAAACTATTCGACAGTCTAGGTTTTCGTGTTCATTTGTTTGATGGATTTAAAACCGGGTTTTCTCTTTCAAAATACAGCGAGCAGAAAGCAGCATTTAAAAAGGAATTGTTTACTGTAAATGCATATTCAGGTAAATCAGGTTATATTTCGAAAGATATTTTACACCCGGATCTTTACAATAACTTAAAAGATAAAAGAAATGAACTTGCTGCTAAAAAAGTTGTCCCTGTATTCATGATATGTACTACTCAGTCTATTGAAGAAATGGCGAACTATCTGCCGGGCAATCCCGAACAGTTAAGCATGATAAATGGTTTCGGCGCTATTAAACTAAAACAATACGGAACCGATTTCTTAAATATTATCAGGGATTATTGTGAATTACACAACCTTAATAATAATCTTCCTGTAATTATTCCTAAAAAGAAAAAAGAAAAAAGCGCAATAGCTTCCGTTAAAAATAAGCCTGATACAAAAAAAATAAGTTTTGATTTATATAAGTCCGGACAATCGATCTCAGATATTGCATCGGAAAGAAATCTTGCAACTACAACAATCGAAGGACATTTAGCTTATTTTATAGAAAAAGGAGAATTGAATATTGATGAACTTGTAGATAAAAGCAGGCAACAAAAGATCAGTGCTGTTATTAATACTACAGAAAATAAAACCTTATCGGCATTAAAGGAGCAACTGCCTTCGGTAACATTCGCCGAATTGAAATGGGTAATTGCTGCTGAAAAAAATCGCTTTGATAAAATAAACGCAGACCTATCTGCCAAAATCATCCTGTAATCTCACGATATCTTCTTCATCACTTGGGTGGTTTGCATCGGTGTGTACCCAGATCTCCGCAACGATCCCCCATTCGTTCAAACCAACAAGGCGATGTCTTTCTCCTTTTTTCAGAGTAATGATATCTCCCTTATTTAAATAGAGGGTTTCGTTTTCTATATCAGTATCGCTTGTAACTACTGCAGCTGTGCCTTGAATAAGCTTCCAGATTTCAGAGCGCCTGAAATGATACTGCCAGCTTAATTTTTTATTTGGTGCGACGAGTAATATTTTAGGACTTAATTTTCCTTTTAGCAATTCAGATTTATTGAGATCAGGAAAAAACTGTTTAATAAATTTTTCCGCATCTGTTTCTTCAATTACAAAAAAACCGCCCCATGGTCGTTCTTTATCTATATTACTTACTTCAAGGCTAGATTTGTCAAGAAGTGATTGTATCTCAGAAAAAACTTTTTCTTTTTCCATCATAAGAATTAGTTATTTACTTAGGCTGTTACCTGCCCATGTATACCATTAAAATCTGTACATCGCTGGGATTTACACCAGAAATTCTTGAAGCCTGTCCAAGTGTACGGGGTTGAATTTTGGTAAACTTTTGCCGGGCCTCATTACTCAAAGATACCAGTTTATCATAATTAAAATTTTCCGGTATAGAGAGATCTTCGAGCTGGCTCATTTTGTTTACCAGTTCTTTTTCCTTTTCAATGTACACATCATACTTGATTTGGATTTCTGCTTGCTCAATTACCTCATCACTATATGTTCCCAGTTTTTCTGCTACTACTGGTATATGTGCAATCATTTTTTTAAGATCAATGCCGGGCCTTAATAACACCTGCGCTGCTTTTTGTCTGGATACTAACGGAGATGAATAAACGCTATTTAAATATTCATTTGCATCTTTTCCGTCAAGTCCTAATTGCAGCAACATTGATTTTACTTCCTCTACCTGTTGCTTTTTCTTCTGAAGCTTTTCCATTCTTTCCTGGCTGGCCAACCCAAGACGATAACTTATTTCTGTAAGTCTCAGATCAGCGTTATCCTGCCGCAGCAATGTTCTGAATTCAGCCCTGCTCGTAAACATCCTGTATGGTTCATCTGTTCCCTTATTAATCAGGTCATCGATTAGTACACCGATATAGGCTTCACTTCTTTTAAGTACAAGTGGTTCCTGTCCTATAGACTTTTGATGTGCATTAATACCTGCCATCAATCCCTGACAGGCAGCTTCTTCATATCCTGTAGTTCCGTTTATCTGGCCCGCGAAAAACAGATTGCTGATAAGCTTTGTTTCAAGGCTGAATTTTAATTGTGTTGGTGGAAAATAGTCATATTCTATTGCATATCCGGGGCGAAACATTTTACAGTTTTCAAAGCCTGGAACAAGTCTAAGTGCCTGTAACTGAACATCTTCCGATAGTGACGTCGAGAAACCATTCACATATATTTCTACCGTATTCCAACCTTCTGGTTCTACAAACAATTGATGTCGGTCTCTTTCCGCAAAGCGGTTAATTTTATCTTCAATGCTAGGACAATATCTTGGTCCCGTTCCCTGAATTCTTCCTTTGAACATGGGACTTGATTCAAACCCTGTTTTAAGAATGTCGTGGACTTCCTGGCTGGTATATGTGATCCAACAGCTTCGTTGATCTGTGGGTGTTAAGCTTGGTTTCGAGAGGTAGCTAAACCCTACAATTTCTTCATCGCCTTTTTGCTCTTCCATTTTGGAAAAATCAAGACTTCTCCCGTCGATCCTGGGTGGCGTCCCTGTTTTTAAGCGGTTGGATTCAAAACCAAGACCCACCAATTGTTCCGTTATGCCTGTTGCTGCTTTTTCTGCAACCCTTCCACCTCCAAAATTCTTTTCACCTATATGAATTACTCCATTTAAAAAAGTCCCGTTGGTCAAGACTACCGTTCTCGAATAAATATGGTGCCCAAGCCCCGTAATAACTCCCTTTACAAAATTTCCATCTACTATCAATCCCTTTACAGTATCCTGGTAAAAATCAATATTGGGTGTATTTTCAAGCATTTCTCTCCATGTCGCAGCAAATAACATCCGGTCATTTTGCGCTCTTGGACTCCACATTGCTGGCCCCTTTGAACGGTTCAGCATTCTAAACTGGATCATGCTTTTATCTGTAACGATACCACTATAACCCCCGAGTGCGTCAATTTCCTTTACAATTTGACCTTTTGCAATACCCCCCATAGCCGGATTGCAACTCATTTGGGCAATGGTTTGCATATTCATTGTGACTAACAAGACTTTGCTGCCCATATTCGCGGCGGCAGCGGCTGCTTCACAACCGGCATGTCCAGCCCCTACAACTATAATATCATATTCTTGAAACATTTTGCAAATTTAGTGAACTCTTTCTGCCCCTCGAAATTGATAGTTCCACGTGAAACGTCGGGCCTAGTGTTCCCCGTGGAACATATTAAGATAGTAATCTTCTTTCTTTTCCATTAATTGCTTTTGGGCTACGGACTTGTCTTTATATCCACATAAGTGCAAAATGCCATGAAATATTACCCGGGTTAATTCCTTTGAAAATGAAACGTCGAATTTCTGAGCGTTTATTCTAACCATGTCGATACTAATATAGATCTCGCCCGAAACGCTGTTATCCCCAACATTTGACATATCAAAACTGATAATATCTGTAAAGTAATCGTGATCTAGAAAATCCCGATTAATTTTGAGCAAATAGGGATTACTACAAAAGACAAAATCGATAGAACCCATTTCCTTTTTTTCTTTGCTAAAAATTTCCGGAATGAACTCCTTTAGCTTCCTGCGATCTTTTATTCGTACAACCTTTTGAAAATGAAATCCTATTGGCATAATTGAATATTTCTTATCTCGAAATTATATAGTACCAGTATCACTTACTTTTACATTCTATCAGACCGGAAAGAAATGACAAAAAAGTTATCTGAAATCAAAATTGGAAAAAAAGTTATTATCAAGTCCTTCGTTAATGATGATATTTTTTTAAAGTTGATGGAAATGGGTTGTGTTCCCGGAGAAACCGTCACAGTAAACCAAATCTCTCCCTTTAAGGATCCGATTTCAATAATGGTAGCAGGCTATCAGCTAAGTCTGAGGCTTAACGAAGCTGAAAATATTATTGTTGAGGAATTAAATTAATATAATATTTATTTTTAATATGAAAGTTGGTTTGTATTTTGGCTCTTTTAACCCGATACACATTGGCCATCTTATCATTGCAAATCATATTGCTTATAATACAGACCTGGATGAGGTGTGGTTTATTATTTCACCACAAAACCCATTTAAACACTCTCAAACATTGCTCAACGAATACCACCGGCTTAACCTGGTGCGAACAGCTATTGAAGGCGAAAGAAAATTGAGGGCCAGCAATGTCGAATTTAAATTACCAAAACCTTCTTATACTGTAAATACTCTTACCTATCTAAGGGAGCAACACCCATCAAATGAGTTTGTAATTATCATGGGAAGTGATAGTTTTCAAAATTTAGCCAACTGGAAAAATGCGCAGCATATTGTTCAAAATCATGGCATCTATCTGTATGCAAGACCGGGTTTTGAAATAACAAATTCATTAAATGCATCAGTAAAAACCATTGAGGCCCCCTTACTTGAAATTTCGTCTACACATATACGTAAGTTAATTGCCTCTGGCAAGTCAATTCGTTTTCTTGTTCCCGATAATGTGAAAGAAGAGATTCAGGCAAACCACTATTACATGTCGTCATTAGAAAATCCATCCAAGCAATAAACAACTTAACACGATCACCGGTGCCGGTATTTTAGTATAACGCAGCAATATAAATGTGAGTACAATAACAGCAGTATTCATAATACTGAATGAATCAAACTTGTCCAACTGTATTCCATTAAGCAGGTACAATGTTGCAGCCCACATAACTCCCACCACAACCGCATTAATACCCTCCAGGGCCCGGTAAACAACTACATACTTTTTTAAATACTGCCATACAGGAAAGAAAAACAATACCAATAAGGCGCTCGGAAGAAAAATTGCTACGGAACCCAGTATGCAGCCAAGCAATTGCATTCTAAATCCCTCCTTTTCCAATGCCATCCCGCCCGCAAAAGAAGCCACAGAAAACACTGGTCCAGGTATTGCTCTTACCATCCCATATCCCGTCAAAAGATCTGTTTTTTCGAGACGTATTGCGTTCGGGTTTTTCTCTATTGCCTTAGGAGATTTGGGACGGGCCACATACTGATCCAGCATCATTGGTAACAATACATCTCCGCCACCAAATACAAAACTTCCGAAACGATAGAAGTTTTCAAACAGGTTGTAGGCCTTACGGTTAGGCCATTCTTGCTTACGTGCAGTTTCGCTCAAAAAACCGGCAATAGCAAAGATCATTACGAATAACCAGATGTTTGTCCACCTGATCTGCCTTGGCTTGATCTCCACCTGCTTCGGAATACGCCTGCTGCTGAAATTCGTTGCAATTCCTCCACAGACAATTAAAATGGGAAATATCCAGGGCGTTTTAAAAAGAAAATAAGTAAATACCATTGCAACCAACATAATGATCTGCGTAATGATATTTTTTATAGAGATACCAAATGCTTTAACAGCAGCATAAGCTAAAAAACCAATGGCCATTGGTTGAATAAAATTGAACAGGCTTTCTGTTAAATTTTTATCAGTAAAATGTGTTAATACAAAAGAAAGAAGGCCCATTAACACACATGCCGGAAATATCCATATAAGTAAAGTGACAACAGCGAGTAAAACACCTCCTCTTTTATAACCAATTAGTGTGATCAGTTGCGTGCTGGATGCGCCTGGTAAAAGTTGGCAAAAAGAATTGTATTCTATAAGTTCTTCCTCCGTTACGTACCTTCTTTTGTGAACAAATGTTTTCAACATCATTCCTAAATGACCCTGTGGGCCTCCAAAAGCTGTTATGGTGTATAGCAATACGGCTTTAAGAAAAGGTATGTGGCGCAACATTTTCAAATGAAAAAAATTAAACCATTATGACATTGGTCATCTTTAAAATTATGTCTTTATTTTTTTAATCCTATTTCTTTCAGTCTTTCATCAAGGTACTCTCCGGCGGTTGCATCCTCATAAGCTTTCGGATGACTGGTATCTATGCAATTTTCAAGACATTTTAAACTCATACTTGCCATCGGATGTAGGAAAAAGGGTATTGAAAAACGGCTTGTATGCCATAAAGATCTGTCCGGGTTTATAACCCTGTGCGTAGTGCTGCGTAGTTTATTATTGGTAAGACGCTGAAGCATGTCGCCAACATTAACAACGATCTGTTCAGGTAAGGACGTAACCGATACCCACTCGTCTTGTTTTGTAAGTATTTGAAGTCCGTCGGCTGATGCGCCTACGAGTAAAGTGATAAGGTTTATATCCTCATGTTGTTCCGCTCTTATAGCGCTTTTGGGCTCATGTGTTATTGGAGGATAATGAATTGCTCTTAAAATTGAATTTCCGTTTTGAACATACTGGTCGAAATAAAATTCATCCAAACCAAGATACAATGCAATTGCCTGCAACAAGCAGGTCCCGGATTTTTCAAAAGCTTTGAATGCTGCGTCAAAGGTTTTATTAAAGCCTGCAACCTGGTCAACTTTTATATTGGGAGGGTATTTTTCTTTTGTAAACTCATTTTCTGCCACCTGGCCGTATTGAAAAAATTCTTTCAGATCCGGTGCCTCACTTCCTTTTGCATGCTCTGTCCCAAAACTGGTATATCCCCGCTGGCCGGCCATTTCAGCTATCTCATATTTTCTTTTGTGTTCAAGCGGTAAAGAAAAAAATTGCTGAACATATTTGTACAGGTCTTCAATTAGTTTATCGGGAATGCCATGATTTTTTACAGCAACAAAACCTACTTCTTCATAAGCTTTGCCCAATTGCTGAACAAAATCATTTTTTGCCTTTTTATCTCCTTTTAAAAATTCAGCCAGGTCAACAGAAGGTATTGCCATATTCATTTTATGTTTTGAAGTAACGAATGTAGATTTGATTATGAAAATTTGCAAAAGATATTTTTTTTATCCGGTTACAAATCTTTTATCCTCTGTAGTTGCTTTACTCATTTTTCTTTTATCATGTTCCGGCAAAATTCATCCGGCAGCCTCTTCACCGGGTACTTTTGTTTCACAAAATGGATTGCCCGACTATAGCAACCTTCAATATTGGGCAGCGCATCCATGGAAATACGATCTGTCTGACAGTGTACCTGCCGCACTAAAAGATGCTTATAGTCCCGATTCTTCCGCTGATGTATTTTTTCTTCACCCAACCACATTAATCGATTATAGTATTACAACCTGGAATGCATCCATTGATGATGCTGCGCTCAATTTAAAAACCGATATGTCGAGCATTTTATACCAGGCCAGTGTTTTTAATGAGAGCTGCAGGGTATTTGCTCCAAGGTACAGGCAAGCACATATCAGGGCTTTTTACATAGCGAAAGAAGAAGCGCAACAATATTTTGATATAGCCTACGCAGATATAAAAAAATCCTTTGAACACTACCTTGAAAATTATAATAATGGCCGGCCGATCATTATTGCTTCGCATAGCCAGGGAGCACTTCATGCAGGAAGGTTATTAAAAGAATTCTTCGAAGGAAAACCTTTGCAGGAAAAATTAGTTTGTGCATATGTCATCGGGCTTCCTATTCCCGATAATTATTTTTCCTCTCTTTATCCCTGCAAAGATTCTTTATCTACAGGTTGCTTTGTTGGATGGAGAACTTTTAAAAGTGGTTATGAACCCGAGTTTGTCAAAGAAGAAAAATTTAAATCGATTGTTATTAACCCACTATCATGGACATCAGACAATAATAATGTTCCTGCAAGTTTTAATAAGGGTGGCGTTTTAAAGAATTTTAATAAGATAGAAACTCATGTAGTGAGTGCCCAGGTTCACAATAATGTTTTATGGACAAGTAAGCCGGATGTGTTTGGAAAAATTTTTCTTACAAATAAAAATTATCACATCGGTGATATTAATTTGTTTTACATGAATATCAGGGAAAATGCGAAAGCAAGGATCAATAGTTATTTTAAAAAATCATAGTCCATATTTTGCGCTGATCTCCAGCATTCTTTCTATCGGCTTTTTTGCTGCAAGTCTTAATGTTTCATCCATCGTTATTTCAGGTTGCTCATATTTTATACATAAATAAAGTTTTTCCAATGTATTTAATTTCATATATGGGCAATCGTTACAGGCGCATGCATTATTAGGTGGCGCCGGGATAAAAGTTTTACCCGGATTTGATTTTTGCATCTGGTGTATTATTCCGGTCTCTGTTACCACGATAAATTCTTTATCAGCAGAACTCTGGGTAAACTTCAAAAGCCCCGTGGTGCTGCCTATATAGTCTGCTACGGCCAATACCGGTTCTTCACACTCGGGATGTGCGATCACTTTTGCTTTTGGATGTCGTATTTTAAGTTTTGTGATCTTTTCCAGGCTGAATATCTCATGCACCATACATGCCCCATTCCATAAAAGCATATTCCTCCGGGTTTGCTTATTGATATATGCACCAAGATTCTTATCCGGTGCAAAAATTATTTTCTGATCAGCAGGTAAACTCTCCACGATTTTTTGTGCATTGGAAGAAGTACAAATAATATCACTGAGTGCTTTCATGCCGGCACTGCAGTTGATATAGGTGATAACGATATGATCAGGATGTTTATCCCTGAATAATTTGAATAATGCAGGTGGAGCTGAATCACTAAGGGAACAACCAGCATTCAGATCCGGTAATAAAACTTTTTTTGAAGGATTTAATATTTTGGCTGTTTCAGCCATAAAATGAACACCTGCAAATACGATCATTGCTGCATCTGTACTTGCAGCTTTTTGCGATAAGCCCAAACTATCACCAATGTAGTCCGCCACATCCTGTATATCGGGCTCCTGGTAATAGTGAGCCAGGATAATTGCATTCTTTTCTTTTTTTAATTTTTCAATCTCCGAAAATAAATCAATGCTGGCATCTATTTCCACATCCAGGAAACCTTTTTTTAAAAGTTTTTCTTTTTCAAAAATATCACTGTTAATATCTGCCATAATATGTATTAATACTATTTATTTATATAATCACTTATTACTATTAGGGCTGTTAATAAGTGGAAATCATTTTTTTTATAAACCTTGTAAAATTAAAAAGTTTAGTTTATCCACTCTAATCCACAAAAAGTTAACCATTTAAAAACATAAGATAAAAACTAATCGTGCCTGCCCTGTATTGGTTTTTAGTATGATTTATTAAACAATGCCAACAGCTGTTAATAAAAAAGAAGGGGGATAACAAAAACAACAATTTTAAAAATTTCGCTGTTAACAGGGCCGGCATAAAACCCAACATACCCACACCAGTATTTTTCTAAATCTCCGGGCCTAAACTTATACCCTATCTTTTAATATTACGAAATGGTAAAATATAGAGATATCCACCTAAAACCACTTTTATTAACAAACGCGTTGTTGATAACGAAAAAATGAAAATTTTAAACCCCATCACCGCAAAACCCAGGATTTGTACAATCCGTTACCAACAGGGGGTTTCTAACGTTTTTTCCACATTAATATCCTTTTTTACCCTATTTTTGCCGTCCAAAAATCTAACAAATAGTATATGCAGATTATTCAAAGTATTCGTGATAAAGGGGCGGCCATAGTAATTACAGTTATTGCTTTGAGCTTAATTGGCTTCATTCTAATGGATGCACAACAAGGCGGTAGTAAGCTTTTTAGCTCCTTATCCTCTAATGTTGGTAAAGTTAACGGAGAAGCTATTGAAGTGGGTGACTTTAACAAAAGAGTGAAACAAAGTGAAGATATGCAGCGTGGCGGAGGTTCACAGTCTAACCAGGTAAGGGAAAATATGTGGAACCAGATGGTAGCCGAAAAAGTATTTTTTGCAGAAACCGAAAAACTTGGAATTAACCTGAGCTCAAGCGAGCTACGTGATATATTATTAAGCAACGAGCAGAATAACCCGCTGTTGAACGAACCGGGAATGAAAGATTCTGTTACAGGTAAATTAGATCTGGCAAAAGCCCAGGCTGCATTAACCAATATTAAAAAATTCAAGGGCGAACAAAGGGATATGGTAGATGCGCAGATCATCGATCCGTTAAAGATCTCTACCGCTGTTACAAAATATACGGGCCTGTTAAATGCCAGTGTGTATTACCCGGCATGGATGCAGGAAAAAGAAGCAAAAGAAGCAAAAGAATTTGCAATCTTTTCTTATGTAAATCTTCCATATTCTGAAATAACAGACAGCACCATTAAAGTTACTGATGCAGACGTGAATGAATATGTGCAGAAACACAAAAACATGAGCGAATTCAAACTGGATGAAGGAGGAAGAACTATTTCTTATATAGCATTTAGCCAGCTTGCTAACAGGGACGATAGCGACAGGTGTATGAATTTTGTTGCAGAACTTAAAAATCCATTTGCTGCTGATACAAATTCAAAAGCTTTTGTTACCAGGAATGCTTCAGTAATTGAATATGCAGATGAATTTGTTCCAAAATCAAAACTTTCACCAGCCATTGCAGATACCATTACAAAAGCACCGATCGGAACTGTAATTGGTCCTTACCTTGATAAAAACAATTATGTTCTTGCAAAATATGTAGCTACAAAAGAAGTTCCTGATAGTACGCATGCAAGACATATATTGATCCCTCTTAATGACAATGGAATTACAAGGACAGATTCTGTTGCAAAACAATTAGCAGACAGCATCCTTACTGCCCTTAATGGTGGAGCAAATTTTGAAGCACTGTCAACAAAATATTCATCAGACCAGGTTGCTAAGGTTAAAGGTGGTGATCTTGGAACTTTTGCAAGAGGAATAATGGTTGCAGAGTTTGACGAGTATAGTTTTACAAAACCAATCGGTTCAAAAGGTATTGTAAAAACACAATTTGGTTATCACGTGGTGGAAATATTAGGAAGAAAGTCGAATCCGGGATATAATGTAATATATATGGCGAAAGAGATCACACCAAGTGAAGCCACCATTTCCAATGCACAAATTGAAGCTACAAAAGCATCTAATCAAAAAACCGCAGCAGAGCTTGCAAAATATGTTTCTAAAAAAGGATTGAAGCTAACACAGGAACCAACGATGTTGAAAGAAAATGATTTCCGTGTTGGGCAAATGCAGGACGCACGCCCACTGGTTCGTTGGGCATTTGAGGCAAAGCCGGGCGATGTAAGTGAATATTTTAATATCGGTGATCAGTTCATTGTTGCACAGCTGGATAAAATAAATCCAAAAGGATTAAAAGATGCGGCAGCAGCAAGACCAGGTTGTGAAGCAGTTATAAGAAATAAAAAGAAGGCCGATATTATTATTAAAAAAATTGGGGCAAACGCCGCATCACTTGAGTCTGTAGCTTCAGCAAATCAAAAACAGGTACAGGTGGCCGGACTGGATTCTTCCATAACAATGGCATCGCAGTTTGTACCGGGTTTTGGAGTTGAATCAAAACTAATAGGAGCTGCATTTAATAAAGAAAATCAAACAAAAGTATCAGCACCAATAGCAGGCACAAGCGGTGTATACTTAATAAAGGTTAGTAGTGTTCAATCAAAAGCTGCCGACACGCCTGAAGAAGCAAAAACCAAAGCAGATGCAAGAAAAAGCGCATTGCGTAGCCAGGTGGGTCAATGGTTTGATGGGCTTAAGAAAAAAGCAGATATCACAGATAACCGCAGCAAGTATTTCTAAATGCGGAAATAAATTCATTTTAACAGCCGGCTTCATAATAAGGGCCGGCTGTTTTTTTAATTTTGTAAGATGGAACAGGAATTTAAAAACAAAGTGACGGAGAGTGGTATTCTAACAATAGACCTTGAACAATATTATCCCAAAGACACGATCGTTGTATTTGATATGAAGGATTACCTCTTTATGGGATTAATATTAAAAGAAAAAGATTTCCGTGAATCACTTAAACTGCTGGATACAGCTGTTTATAAAGATAAGATCGTTGCAATCACCTGTTCAGCCGACGCAGTAATACCCATGTGGGCCTACATGCTTGCCGCAAGTTCATTACAACCCGTAGCAAAGGAAATTGTATTTGGCAATGAAGCAGAAACAAAAAAACTTTTATTACTAAAAAATATTTCAGGTATAGCTACGAATGATTTTACTGATAAGCGTGTTGTAATAAAAGGATGTGGCGATGAACCCGTTCCTGAAGAAGCATATATTGAAATAACAAAAATGTTAAGACCGGTTGCAAAAAGCATTATGTATGGGGAACCCTGCAGCACCGTGCCGGTTTTTAAAAGATCTTTAAAAGATTAGAACCACCCTCTTCTCTTAAATACAATGATCATCCACACAGGAATGGATAACATCAGTCCGACCGAAATAAAAAAACCCCATTGGTTATGAAGGAGTGGGATCCTGTCGAAGTTCATTCCAAAAATGCCACCAATAACAGTTGCGGGTGCAAGCAGGCAGGTTACGATTGCCATTACCTTCATCACCTCGTTTAGTTTTAAGTTTACGGTATTAAGATAGAGATCCTGCATGTTCATCATCATATCACGGTAGTTTTCCGAAAGATCATTTGCCTGGATTACGTGATCATAAACATCTTTAAAATATTTTTCTGTTCTTTCATTTATCAGTTCGTAATCTCCCCGCAAAATTCCATTTACAATTTCCCTTACCGGGGAGATATTTCTTTTAAGAACGATCATTTCTTTGCGAAGCATATTTATTCTTACCAGGCTTTTTTTGCTTGGATTTCGCATGATGTCCTCCTCCAGTGTTTCTACCCGGTCGCCCAGCTTTTCCATTACAACAAAAAAGTTATCTACTATCAGATCTATCAAGGAATAAAATAAAAAGTCAGCACCGTTTTGCCTTACTTTACTTCCACCTATTTTAATTTTTTCACGCAGGCCATCAAAAACATCGCGGTGTGCATCCTCCTGGAAACTGATCACAAAATTTTTTCCAAGTATGATGCTGATCTGTTCTGTTTCTACTGTCGATTGCTTTTCATTAAAGTATAACATGTAAAGCAGGCAAAAAACAATTTCATTGATAGCATCAATTTTTGGCCGTTGACCAATGCTTAAAATATCTTCCGTTATTAATTGGTGAATGCCAAAATGATTACAGATCTTTTCAACATCGTCTTTTCTTAAACCATCTATGTTGATCCAGGAATTTGATGTTGTTTCAAGAAAATGAAAACATTCAGTTACAGAATGCAGTTCAACAACCTCTGATCTGTTTTTATCAAATTCATAAACAGTTACTTTGATATGATCCGGTTCAACCCTGCTCGGCGCAATAGTGGGGTTTACCTGTAAAACCTTTTTTGTCCGCAGTAAGTCAAGCGGGCTTAAAATAAATTCGAGGTACTTCTTTCTTCTACTCATATTTTTTTATTAGTGAGACTTGTCTTTTGCAAATGTAATGAAGTAAAAGACTTAGTCGAATCCCGCCTCGGCGGCGGGACCGAAGGCGGAGGGTATCATCCCTGTGATTACCTGAAAGATATAAATATATTGAATAAAAAAACTGCAGGATTAACTGCAGTTTTTTAGCAAGGGGTTTATTAGGGAAACACTTGTGCTCTTTTAAACCCTCAATCAGGCCCGTCTTCGACAAGCTCAGACTGACAGCTCTTTGTCATGTTGTGCTTGTCGATACATAGAAAAGGAGCGCATTAAAAATACAATCTAAAAAATCACTTAATGATTGGATGAAGGCTTATCATTATTTGTAGTGGGTGAAGGCTTATAATATTCCTTGTCTTTTACTTTCCCCATATTTACGAGTAATAAATAAATACCGGCAGCAAAGCTGAGGTAAACACCAAAACCGAGGATATCAAATACACCCGGTGCCATATCATTTATTGCGCTGCTCATTTCACCAAACATTCCTCTTTCGGGAACATCTGGTTTCATTTTGAAATGAAGGCCAACAATACCTATAATGAAAAAAACAGCTGGAAGAATGTGTGCAGGTTTATAAAACTTATTGAATTTATTATTACCGGTTACGTTCTGGTACAGGATAACAGCTCCGCACAATGGGATAATAATCGTAATGACCATGATGATGCGGGATAAACCAGAAATAAAATAGGATAACATGCCGGGAGAGACACCATTGCTCATTACAGAAAATCCTGACATGGATGAACCCGCAATACTCACCCAGGGAAAAAAGAAGGCCAGGATCAAAATTGCGGCAGCTATGTTGGTGCCGGTAAACTTAAAATTGTTCATAAAACTATATTTTAATGATTGATGAATATTTTAAACTTTTTAAAAATAGAACTCAGCTAAAGCGAATTCAACCGGGATTTATTATTTGCGAATGGCCATTTATTATTTGAAGCCGCAGTTATTTTACCATCAGGGCCTTAAACCTTGTTTTTAATTGTCTGATCCTTTCTGATTGTTGAAGAGAAAGGGCACCATAAGTGGCGCTAAATATTTCCGAATCTACATCAAGCATTGTTATATCTTTCTGGATCAACACCATATCATTAAATTCCACCGCCCTGTTTTGCAATTTCTCCTCCCATTTTGTAATGATGATATCCATCTCACTCATTCGCATATCAGCAGGATTTGAACCGCAGGAGCTAACCAGCAGGATTATCGAAAACCATGCGATTATATGTATACTTTTTATTTTCATGCCCGAAATTTTAAAAATTGATACCGGCATAAAATTACCTCAGCGGCCCGGGCACTTAAACCGGTATTTATTATTTGTAAGAGTTGGATTATTTTTTGAGAAAAAGACCGGAAAAATCTGATCTATAGCTTATCTTCAAGGGAGTAGAAAATTACATGTATGCGTACAGGTTTTCTCTTTTTTATATTTTGCCTTTGTGGTTACAAGGGTATATCCCAGCAAAAACTCCTGGATTCATTATTGAGTGAATTGGAAAAACATATTGCTGAAGATACAGTACGCCTTTCCCTGCTTACAGATATTTCTTACCACTTATACGAAACAGATCCGGAAAAAGGATTGCTCTATTCAGAAAGTGAACTTCAGCTGGCGATAAAACTTAAAAATGAAAAAAAACAAGCCAGTGCATATGCTAATAAGGGAATTAATTTTTGGTCACTGGGAGAATATGAAAAGGCGCTCAACAACTACCAGGCAGCAAAGGGGATATATGAAAAACTGCGAATGAATAAGGAGCTCGCAAATCTTAATAACCGTGTTGCCACAGTATATTTTAGCTTATCAGATTACTCCATGGCAATGGATAAATATTTTCAAAATCTTAAAATATTTGAGAAGATGAATGATTCACTCAGGATGGCAATAACATACGGCAACATAGCACTGTGTTATTCCAACCTTGCAAAATATAATAAGGCGATTGAGTTTTACCAGGAAGCAATTGAAATAAACAAAGCGCTCAATAATAAAAAAAACATTGCCGATAACTATACCAACCTGGGAAACCTCTATGATAATATTGATAAATCCGAACTTGCAATTAGTTATTATCAAAAGGCACTTGATATAAGCATTCCTATTGGCTACAGTCGAAATATTGCAAGCAATGAAAGTAATATTGGCATTGCTTATACTTCTAAAAAAAATTATTCAAAGGGATATGAATGGCTCATGCAGGCGCTTCCATTTTATTACCAGGCGGGAAATAAAAAGAACATCGCCGTGATACAGGAATCGCTTGCCGAGATCTTTCTCTCTGCACCTGATAGCTTTTTTACAAAACATAACCTGAAACCATCAGAAAAATTTAAGCATATTCAACAATTGCTGGATAGTTGCTTGCAAACCTTTGAAGAGATGGAAGACCCGGAAGGCCAGGCACAGGTTTGGCAAAAACGATCTGCGATGTACAGCAACCAAAATAATTATAAAGAAGCTTTTTTTGCGTATAGAAAATACAAAGATTTTAATGACAGCATCTTTAACGATGAAAAAAATCAGGCTGTTGCCAACCTTGAAATGGGCTATGCTTTTTCAAAAAGAGAAGATTCAATAAGATCGGAAAACGAACAAATAGCACTTGCGGCGTCTGCGGAAATAAAAAGACAGAGCACACTTAAAAAGACAATCATTACCGGAAGCTGTATTTTATTTGTAGCAGCACTTGCCAGTTTTATTTTCTATAAAAGGAAAAGGGATGCTGTTCAAAAACAACAAGCTGCAGAATTTAAAACTGAAGTGGCAGATACAGAAATGAAAGCATTAAGAGCTCAAATGAATCCGCATTTTATTTTTAATTCTCTTAATTCAATAAGTGATTATATTTCTAAAAATAATATTCCTGAAGCGGATAAATATTTGAGCAAATTTGCCAAACTTATGCGCCTGATACTTGAAAATTCGGAGAAAAAGGAAATTGCATTGGTTGATGATTTAAAAGCGTTGGAATTATATATGCAATTGGAAGCGCTGCGTATGAATAACAAGTTTAGTTATACGATAGAAATTGATCCGAAAATTGATGCGGCAACAGTGGTTGTGCCGCCACTCATTCTTCAACCTTTTGTTGAAAACAGTATATGGCATGGAATTGTAAACAAGGACGGGCAGGGGCAAATCAATATCAGGATAAAAAAAGAAGATGATAAATTGATCAACTGTATTGTTGAAGACAATGGAGTTGGAAGAAAGCAAGCGGCGAGGAATGATAGTAGCGACAGGACCTCACTTGGAATGAAAATAACACAGGAAAGAATTGACGTGCTTAATAAGATAAAAAACAGTAATGCAGGAGTTGAACTATTCGACCTTGACCAGGGATTGCGTGTAGAAGTTAAGCTCCCTTTTGCTACATTATACTGATATGATAAAAGCAGTGATCATAGATGATGAACAACATTGTATTGACAGGCTGGCCGGCTTGTTAAATGCCAATCATGCTGATACCATTAATGTAGCGGGTGTTGCCACTTCTGTAAAAGAAGGCATTAAATTAATCAAAGAACAGCAACCTGATCTTATTTTCCTTGATGTACAAATACATGATCGTACAGGCTTTGATCTTTTGCGTGAGTGCGGGCCGATCAATTTCAGGATAATATTTACAACAGCATACGATAAGTTTGCTATACAGGCAATTAAATTCAGTGCAATAGGTTACTTACTAAAGCCGATTGATGAGGACGATCTTAAAGAAGCAATTGATAAAACAGCAAATAACTCTATAGAAGATACGAAAGCAATGACACAGGTTATTGAAAACAACATTAATCCGCAAACAAAAAAGAAAAAAATTACAATTCCCTCTGGTAATGAACTTATCTTTTTAAATATAGATGAGATTATACGTTGCCACAGCGATATCAATTATACAACGATCTATAAAGCTGATAAACAAAAAATAGTTGTTGCGAAAACACTAAAAGAATTTGAAGAGTTGCTGACCGACCAAGATTTTTTCCGCATTCATAATTCTGATCTTATCAACCTTGCTTATATAAAAAGTTATAACAAAGGAAAAGGGGGTTCTGTTATTTTAAATGATGGAACGGAGTTAGAAGTCTCTACGAGGAGGAAGGATGATTTTTTAAAGAAGATGTCTGAATATTAATAGATACGCGGATAAAGCGGATTTGACGGATGACCACGGATTAATAATTATTTTGTATTTTATCCGTGAATATCAGTTTAACCGGCGTCATCCGCGTATCTATCATTTTAAAAAGCTGCACTCTTCGGATAACGTGGAAACGGAATCACATCACGAATATTGGTCATCCCTGTAACAAACAGCACCAGCCGCTCAAAACCCAACCCAAACCCCGCATGTGGGCACGCACCAAATCTCCTTGTATCCATATACCAATCCAGTTCTTCAGCCGGAATATGCATTTCTTTCATTCTTTGCAATAATTTATCTGTACGCTCTTCTCTCTGCGAGCCACCAACAATTTCACCAATACCAGGAGCAAGAATATCCATCGCTGCAACCGTTTTACCATCATCGTTCTGGCGCATGTAAAATGCTTTAATCTCTTTTGGATAATTGGTAAGTATAACAGGCTTCTTAAAATGTTTTTCTACAAGATACCGTTCATGTTCACTTTGCAGATCAATACCCCAACCTTCTATCAGGTATTGAAATTTCTTTTTCTTATTGTGATTGCTTTCTTTTAAAATTTCAATTGCTTCTGTATAAGTAAGTCTTTCAAAATGGTTGTTCACCACAAAATCCAGTTTTTCAATCAATCCCATTTCACTGCGTTCGGTCTGTGGCTTTTGTTTTTCTTCTTCTTCCAGTCTTTGTGCAAGGAACTCCAGGTCTTCCTTGTTGTTATCCATTGCATGTTTGATAATGTATTTAATAAAATCCTCTGCCAGGTTCATATTATCTTCAAGATCGTTGAAAGCAACTTCCGGTTCAATCATCCAAAACTCTGCAAGGTGACGTGTTGTATTGCTATTCTCAGCACGGAAGGTAGGTCCAAAAGTATAAATATCACTGAAAGCCATAGCCGCTAATTCGCCTTCAAGCTGACCACTTACGGTAAGATTTGTGCTACGACCAAAAAAGTCTTCTTTAAAATTGATACTCCCATCTTCCAGTTTGGGGGCAGTTCCGTCGAGCGGTAAAGTTGTTACACGAAACATTTCCCCGGCACCTTCCGCATCACTGGCCGTAATGATCGGCGTATGCATATAAACAAAGCCACGGTCATTAAAAAATTTATGAACAGCATAAGCCAAAGAATGCCTTACGCGGAAAACTGCGCCAAATGTATTGGTGCGAAAGCGCATGTGTGCGATCTCACGTAAAAATTCAAGACTATGTTTTTTGGGTTGTAGTGGAAATTTTTCTGCATCACTATCTCCAATAATTTCAATTGTCTTTGCTTTTAGTTCAACCTTCTGTCCCTTACCCAACGATGCTACCACTTCTCCCGTTGCTTTAATGCAGGCCCCGGTTGTAATACGCCTCATGGTTGCATCATCGAGGCTACCAAGCTCAGCCACCACCTGTATATTATTATTCGTGCTTCCATCATTTAAAGCTATAAACTGGTTGTTACGAAAAGTACGTACCCAACCCATCACGGTTGCTTCATAGTTGGTTTTATCCGAGAGAAGCAGCTGTTTTATTTTAATTCTTTTGTTGAACATGTCTCAAAAATTAAGTTGGCAAAGATAGAAATTCAGAAGGAGAGTAAGGAAAAAATGCCACTGATTCGCTGATTTTAGCTTAAGAAATCAGTGAATCAGTGGCAAAAATATTCGCACTCAACGTTTTTTAATTATTAAACGATCATTGTCCTAAATGTGAGATTTATTCTTGGAGTAGTAACCTTCGTGGTTTTTGGCAGGCGATGCAACCAGTTTGTTTGCGTGGCTCCTTTCATTACCAACAAGCTGCCGTGCTCCAAAACGAGGGAAACAACTTCTTTGCTTTGTTTATGCTTGAACTTAAAAATTCGTTCGGCACCAAAACTAAGGGAAGCAATGGCGCTATCCTTGCCCAATGTTTTTTCATCATCGCTGTGCCATGCCATGCCCTCATCCCCATCATGATATAAATTCAAAAGACAGGAATTATAAGTTTCTCCCGTTTTTTGTTCTGCAAGAAGTTTCAACTCTAATAATTCCTTTGTCCATACAAGTGCTTCTTTGGTTATGTTCGAATAAGTATAGGAATAATTTTTACCTGCATACCAGGCAACTTTTCTTTTTGTAATAATGTGCTTTCCAAAAATAACGGCCTCATCATTTTCCCATTCAATTGTTTTCATGAGGACATTAAAATAATGATTGGCTTGCTGCTGCTGTAAAACAGGTCCAAAATAATTTACAATGCCATCTTTTGGCAAGAGGTTTATTGTTTCATCTGTATAATTGTTAAACAAGTTCATTTTTCCATTTTTTAAATGCTGCGTTCATGCAATGAGCGCACGGGCGATAACCATTTTTTTCCGCTTCTTTAATTGAAACAAAGAAAACACGGTTTTGCTTATTCATTCGTTTTCCCGGTTTACATTTTAATGTCCCGAATATTCTTAATTTTTTATTCCCTGCAAAACAAATCTTCTTTTGCTTTACCATTAGCCATAAATCCCGTTCTATTATTTTATGGTGATAGATCATTGTTTGCAGAATTTTTAACGCAGAGACGCGGAGGCGCAGAGAAAGCTTTACGTCTCTGCGCTTCCGCGGTTAATCAATTCGCTCCGGAAATTTTTGCAGCCTCCCACCCTATGATGGCGGCCTTCCTTGTATTTCCCCAATGATAACCGCCCAATATTCCTGTAGATTGAATAACGCGGTGACAGGGAATTAAGAATGCAACGGGATTGTCGCCGATAGCTGTTCCGACAGCCCTTGAAGCTTTGGGTTTTTCAATTGTTCGTGCAATGCTGCCATAAGTAGATAATTGCCCAACAGGAATTTTTAAAAGCGTTTCCCAAACCTTCAGTTGAAATGCAGTTCCTTTTAAATGTAATTTTATCTCGTGAAGTTTTTTCCAGTTGTGTGTAAACATGAACAAAGCATTTTGCTGAATGAGATCGAGCATTTGTTTATACACTGCATTTGGAAAAATGTTTTGCAGATCCTTCAACGCTTTTATTTCATCGTCGGCAAATGCAATATGACAAATCCCTTTGGCTGTAGAAGCCACAATGATGTTTCCAAACGGACTTTCAGCGAAACTGTAATTAATGTGTAAGTTTTCACCGCCATTTTTATACTCACCCGGCGTCATTCCTTCGATCTTCATAAAGAGATCATGCAAGCGGCCAGTGCCTGATAAGCCGGTTTCAATTGCTGCATCAAATAATGTAGCATTGTTTTCTTTTAGCATTTTCTTCGCATGTTCAATGCTGATATACTGCAAAAATTTTTTCGGACTTGTTCCTGCCCATTCAGTAAAGAGACGCTGAAAATGATAAGGACTTAAATGTATCTTTTCTGCAACCTCATCCAGGTCGGGTTGTGACTTGAAATTATTTTGTATATAATCAATTGCTTCAGCAATACGATTAAAATTGATATTGTGCTGTGCCTTCATTTCTTTTAATTTGATAACACAAAAATAGAAATGAGAAAAACTTTTGCCTACCCGGATCTTGCTATGTTTAGCTAATAGCGGTCAGCCAACAGCTGTTAGCTCTTTTAATAATTCTTCGGTCCGCTATATGATCTTGAGTTTCCTGATTTACGATTACCACTTTTATTACTACTACTATTATTTGGCCTTCGATTGTTATTGCCTTGTTGCCTGTTGCCTTGCTGTCTGCCACCTTGCGGAGGAGGAGGCACTTTTGAATTCGTAAGATCAATATGATAAGGATGATGAATTTCTTTCGGAATTTCCTTACCAATGAGTTTCTGAATGTCTTTCAGGAAACTAACTTCTTCTGCTTCGCAAAAAGAAAAAGCAACACCACTCAAACCGGCACGACCTGTTCGTCCAATTCGGTGTACATAGGTTTCAGGAATATTCGGCAATTCATAATTAATAACATGGCTCAATTCATCAACATCAATTCCACGGGCAGCAATATCTGTTGCAACAAGAACCCTTGTTGTCCTGTCTTTAAAATTACCTAACGCCCGCTGCCTGGCATTTTGGGATTTATTACCATGGATGGCTTCAGCTTTTACACCGATGCGTACAAGATCTTTTACTACTTTATCTGCACCATGTTTTGTTCGGGTAAATACAAGTGCAGATTCAATATCCCTGTCTTTTAATATATCTGCAAGCAGTAACCGCTTATTATTCTTTTCTACAAAATAGAGAAATTGTTTAATCGTATCAGCTGTGGAAGAGACAGGTGTAACTTCTACTTTTTCCGGATTGGTGAGAATGGCATTTGCAAGACCCTGGATTTCTTTTGGCATTGTAGCTGAAAAGAAAAGTGTTTGTCGTTTCGTTGGTAATTTTGTGATCACTTTTTTTACATCGTGTACAAAACCCATATCAAGCATACGATCTGCTTCATCGAGTACAAATATTTCGATGTCTTTTAAATTAACATATCCCTGGCTCATCAGGTCAAGTAAACGACCCGGTGTTGCAACTAAAATATCTACCCCTCTTTGAAGTGCTGCAGTTTGCGGTTGCTGTCCCACACCACCAAAAATAACGAGGTGCTTTAAACGAAGTCCGCTGCCGTATGCCTGGAAACTCTCCTGTATCTGTATGGCGAGTTCACGCGTGGGTGTAAGTATCAACGCACGGATATGCCGTTGTCCCGCAACCGCAGCATGTGGCTTAGATAATAATTGCAACATTGGAATAGCAAAGGCGGCCGTTTTACCCGTACCGGTTTGAGCACAACCCAACAGATCTCTTCCCGCCAAAATAAAAGGAATAGCACGTTGCTGAATAGGTGTGGGTTTTGTATAACCCTCTTTGTGAACCGCATTTAAAATGGGCTCAATGATCTTTAAATCTGTAAATAACAAAATATATGTGTATTAAAATGAGTGCGGAAATGAAGTAACTACTTCATCATTAGAAACTAGTGCGCTTAAAAGCAATTATTGGAACTGGGGAAATTATCAATAAAGACTGGCTTAAAATGCCGCGGAAATAAATGAACTATTGCAAATATACATTTAATAAACGGGATTTTGGTGATTAATTAAATGTATGCAAAGCTGCAAGCTTTGGCTTTAACTCTTTAGCAGCTTCGGTATAACCGCCGTCTGCACCATCTATAAAATGCACATGTTTATTGTAAATGTTCTGAACATAACAGGTCATGATACTCGCAGAACTTGCATAGTGGCCATAAACGATCAGCTGCTGCTTTTCCAACTCCTGGAGGAACGCTAAAAATCGTTGCCTGTTACCGGAGGTTCCCGAAACAATAGTATTAATTCGGCCATCAATAGTAAGTATTTCAGAAAAAGCAATTAGTTGCGTGAGGTAATCATTTGCCCGCAGGTTATTTACTTTAAGATTGTATTTAAAATAAAAATTGCCAAACAGATCAACAAGCCAGGTCCTGAACAAATAAAAAAGATTCAGTTTACTATACCGGGCAATCATTTCACGTTTTATTTTTTTCAGATCAGCTTTAAACTTAAGTGTATTAATAGTAAGCGGGTGTCTTTTTTCGAATGGTCCATATACTTCATCCAGTTTTTTAAGTATAGCACTGTATATTTCAAACTGGTCTTTTTCATTTACGGTATCTATTAAAAAACAAACTACTTCAAATTCGGAAGCAGGAGGTTTTACTTTATCCCATTTGCATTCCATTCCTTCAAGATCCAATTCCTGCAACGTTGAAATGTCGGAAGCAACATGAATACTTGTTTTTTTAATAATGTACTCCGCATATTTAAAACCATTTCCTATCAATAAGGCCTTATTGAACCCCGGGCTTTCTTCTATTTTGGCGAGTTTTACCTTGTATCCCGCATTCCTGATCTCTTCCACAGAAAGACTACCGATACGAAGGTTCAGTGAAAAATTTTCGCGACTGTTTTGTTTGTGTGCGTTTAGCCCGGCAAGCACCTTTGGTAAAATTTCACCCGGCACCATAACAGTACCACCATCACCTCCAAAAAAGTAGGGGATTTCAACGTCGAGTGATTTTGTAACATTTAATACTGCAATCAGGCAACCCGCAGCAATCAGGTTTACATCTATATGTCTTCCACTTGAAACCGCCTCGGTAGAATTGATGATGTCTGCAACTACAATATGCCAGTCACCGGGAGCATCAACAAAATAATTTTCGTCTGCCAACACATCCGGTATAGGCCGCTTGATAATTGTAAGGTTCTTGTAAAAATCCAAAACAGTGCTGATATTAAACACTTAAAAGGTAAAGAAAATTCCGGTTATTCTATCTGGGCTCAATGCGCCGGCACAGCATTGTATAGTAATTTTCCTTAGTTGAATAATACAGGCTGTGGATTTTACTACGATAAACGGAGCAAAAACACGGAATTCTTATAAAAAGACCGCCATTAACACAAAAAATTGTTTTATTTTCTAAAAACTGCGTATTATTGCAACGGAAAACGGCTGAGAAGATAACCCTTGTCTAAATTGCTTTCATTCATACAGTCACTTCCATCAGCATAAATTTTCAACTACAATTTTACATTCATTAGAGCGGAATTTTTGAAAAACGCATTTTCTCATATTTTATGTACGATATATCGCAACTGAACGAGCTGCTCGTTCCAGAGCTACTTGATATAGCAGATGAACTTAATGTCCCCAATCCAAAAAAACTTAACAAACAGGATTTAATAAGCAGTATCCTGGATAAACAAGCTAGTATGAAATCAGAAAAAGGCGATGATAAGCCAAAGCGCAAACGTATTCTTAAATCCGAAGCACCTGCTCCGGCAGCAAAAGAAGCGCCTGTAGAAAAAGAAGAGGCTAACAAAAAAGAAATACTTGCTCCTAAAGGAAAAAAAGCAGAGCCAGAAAAAAAACTCCCTCTTAAAAAATACAAAGCAGAATTAGAAGAAGAGGAAGAGCTTCAACCGATAACCGATGAGCAGACTACTATTCCCGCAGCAATTGCACAAATGCTGCATGAAGAAGATATTCAACAACCGGAAATATCAATGGAAGAACCGGTTTTGCAGGGAAGAGATGGCAGGCCGGTCCCGCAACCACAACGAAGAGATCAATCAGCATTTAATATTGAATTTGACGGTGTAGTACTTGGTGAAGGCGTTTTGGAAATGATGCCAGATGGTTATGGATTTTTACGTAGCAGTGATTATAATTACCTTTCCTCACCGGATGATATTTATGTTTCTCCCTCACAAATAAAATTATTTGGATTAAAAACAGGGGATACCGTATACGGTTCTGTACGTCCCCCCAAAGAAGGCGAAAAGTATTTTGCATTGCTAAAGGTGGAAACGATCAATGGAAAAAGTCCCGAAGAAGTCCGGGATCGTGTTCCTTTCGATTACCTGACACCGTTGTTTCCATTTGAAAAACTAAATCTTACCACAAAGGCAGACAATTACAGTACCCGTATTATGGACCTGTTCACACCTATTGGTAAAGGACAACGTGGTTTGATCGTTGCACAACCAAAAACAGGTAAAACGATACTGTTAAAAGAGCTTGCAAATGCAATTGCAGAAAACCACCCGGAATGCTATTTAATGATTGTGCTGGTGGATGAAAGACCGGAAGAGGTAACAGACATGGAACGCAGTGTAAGAGCAGAAGTAATTGCTTCTACTTTTGATGAACCAGCAGAAAAACACGTAAAGGTTAGTACCATCGCATTACAAAAAGCAAAGCGACTGGTAGAATGTGGACATGATGTTGTAATACTATTGGATTCAATCACCCGTTTGGCAAGAGCACACAATACTGTAGCACCATCTTCAGGAAAAGTTTTATCCGGTGGTGTGGAAGCGAATGCAATGCAGAAACCAAAACAGTTTTTTGGTGCAGCACGTAAAATAGAAAATGGAGGATCACTTACTATTATTGCAACAGCGTTGGTAGACACCGGTAGTAAAATGGATGAGGTTATTTTTGAAGAGTTCAAAGGAACGGGTAATATGGAATTGCAGCTTGAGCGTAAATTATCCAACCGTAGAATTTATCCTGCAATCGATATCGTATCATCTTCAACACGCCGCGATGACCTGTTACTTGATAAAGATACATTAGCTCGAATGTGGATACTCCGTAAACATATGGCTGATATGAACCCTGAAGAAGCACTGAATACTTTATTGAAAAATATGAAAGGAACAAGGGACAATGTTGAATTCCTTACTTCCATGAACGGGTAAACAATCTGGAGATTTGATAATTTGGAAATGAAACGATTAAAAATATAAAATACAACCGCTTTTTTAAAAAAGCGGTTTTTTGTTTTAACAGCACAAAGCCAAAACGTAAAAATCATAACTTAAAAGAGTTCTCATCTATTTTGATTTTTGTATTTTGACTTTTTAATTCAAGCGGTGGCAATAAAAAAAATAACCATACAGGAATTTCTCGGGTTACCGGTACACCCGGTATTCGATGTAAGAAGCCCGGGCGAGTATAACCATGCTCAGATACCCGGAGCTTACAATCTCCCGCTGTTTTCTGATGAAGAACGAAAAATTGTTGGTACTGCATACAAACAGCAAGGGAAACAAATTGCTATCAAACACGGGCTTGATTTTTTTGGGGTGAAGATGAAAGCAATAGTTGAAAGTGTAGAGTTAATAATTAAAAGTAATTCTACTCTCAACTCAGAACTCTCAACTCAAAACTCCATCATCGTTCATTGCTGGCGCGGCGGCATGCGCAGTGCTGCGGTTGCCTGGTTGCTCGATCTTTATGGATTTAATGTGTATACTTTGATTGGCGGCTACAAAGCGTATCGCAACTGGGTATTGAAACAATTTGAAAAAGACTATAATCTTATTCTTGTTGGAGGCTATACGGGCAGCGGTAAAACTGCATTGATAGAACAACTTCAGCAAAATGGAGCAGCAATAATAAATCTTGAACGAATTGCCAATCACCAGGGTTCTGCATTTGGAAGCATGGGAACACAACCCACACAGGAAATGTTTGAAAATGTTTTGGCAGAAAGTCTTTATCAACATGAATCAAAAGGGGCTCTCTGGATTGAAGATGAAGCCCAGCGCATTGGTCAATTAACTATTCCTCATCTTTTTTGGGCAACCATGCGCAATAAACCAGTATGCTTTGTTGATATTCCGTTTGAGCAACGATTGAATTATATTCTTTCAACCTATGGATTAAAAGACAAGGAACAGTTGATTGATAGCATCACCCGTATTCAAAAAAGATTAGGTCCACTGGAAACAAAAACGGCAATCGGGTTCTTAATGGAAGATAATTATAAAGACTGTTTTGAAATCCTGTTGAAGTACTATGATAAATCATATACAAAGTCGCTGCACAACAGGGGAAATATTGAATCGCTTTTAAATAAAATAAATTGTTCTCTTGTAGATACAAAATCAAATACCGAAAAACTACTTTCATGCGCTACAGTAAATTCCTGATCATTTTTTTGATCGCCATTTTGCCATTGCAAATTCTTGCACAGGAAACCAAGACTTCCGAAACCGATATAACCGGTCTATGGAAAGGAACGATCTATAATGACACCACGAAGCAATTTTACAGGTACGAAATGGGGATCAGTGAAGAGAAAGGGAAGCTTACCGGTTTTTCGCATACCTGGTACAATGATAGTGACAAACACTATTTTGCAATTAAAAAAGTAAAGATCAAAATAAAAGATGAAAAAGTAATTATTGAAGATGTTGAGGTAATTGCACATAATTATCCTGAGAAACCACCAAAAGGTGTGAAAAGATTGCATATACTTTCCTTACAAAAACAGGACAGCATTTTAACATTATCGGGACCCTTTTCTACAAACCAGACAAAAATATTTGCACCTGTAACAGGAACAGTAAACCTGCAACGTAAAAATGATTTCCGAAAACAATCTGACCTTATACCGCATTTACAGGAACTCAAACTGGATGATGAACTTTCATTCGTTGTGAAAGAAAAAGAACTTGCAAAAGCAGAGGAGGATAAATCGTTGAGTAAAACCGCAGCACCCATAAACAACAACCCCGCTACACAAAAAGATATCAATGCTCCTTCTGTAAAGAAAATTGATAAAAAACAAATCGCGGTCAATTCACCAAAACTTCCCGTATCTGCACGGGTAACAAAACCTGCAAATACCGGCCCGGCAGCAGATGTACTGACAAGAAAAAATGTTTTACAGGAAACCATGTATTTTAAAACCGATAGCCTTGTATTAACACTTTATGATAATGGTGAAGTGGATGGAGATACCGTTAGTGTACTAATGAATGGCACCATCCTCATGGCAAAACAGGGATTAAGCACGACAGCGATCCGCAAAACAATTCACATACCTGCAGAAACGGATAGTGTTGAATTGGTGATGTATGCCGAAAGCCTTGGCACCATACCCCCAAATACCGGTTTATTGATTGTGCGTGATGGAAGAGATACTTACGAAGTACGATTCAGCGGCGATTTACAAAAAAATGCAATAGTGGTTTTAAAAAGACGAAAGAATTAATACCAGCAGCAATATGAATGAACAACAGGTAAAACTTACACAATATTCACGCGGTGCAGGATGTGGATGTAAAATTGCTCCAAAGGTTTTGGAAGAAATGCTTCAGACCAGCACTGTTTACCCAGAACACGAAAACCTTCTTGTTGGAAGCGGGAGCAAGGACGATGCGGCTGTATTGAATATAGGAAATGGGCAGGCGATTATCTCTACAACAGATTTCTTTATGCCAATTGTGGATGATGCATTTGACTATGGAAGAATTGCTTCGGCTAACGCTATCAGTGATGTATATGCAATGGGAGGCAAACCAATAATGGCCATTGCAATACTCGGCTGGCCAATAGAAAAATTACCTGCACAACTGGCACAACAGGTACTGGATGGTGCAAGAGCAATATGCGCACTGGCAGGCATACCACTTGCAGGCGGACATAGCATCGACAGCGCAGAACCGGTGTTTGGCCTCGCTGTAACAGGGCTCGTAGATATAATAAACCTTAAACAAAACAATACTGCACAGGAAGGAGATATTTTATTTATTACAAAACCAATCGGGGTAGGTATCTTATCTACAGCTCAAAAAAGAAATGTGTTGAAAGAAGAACACCTCTCCGTAATGACAACACAAATGACAGGGCTTAATAAACTCGGAGAAATGTTGGGAAAAATAACTGAAGTAACGGCAATGACTGATGTAACCGGGTTTGGTTTGCTTGGACATTTGATCGAAATGGCAGAAGGGGCAGGATTAAGTGCTGAACTGCATTACTCAAAGATACCCATAACAGCCGGCGCAAGAGAATACCTGTCTCAGAAAATAGTTCCCGATGCAACTTTCAGGAACTGGAATAGCTATAGCACAAAAGTAAGTTTTGAAAAAGGCGTGAATGTAATGGAAGCATTTAGTCTTTTGCCCGATCCACAGACAAATGGGGGATTATTGTTTTCTGTTAAATCAACTGCAATAAATAAAATAAAAGAATTGCTTGCTGAAGAAAGGTTTACTGATTTCATTGAACCCATTGGAAAATTTACAGAGAAAAAAGAAAAAATCGTTGAGGTAAAACTTTAAGAAAAATAAATTGCCACTGATTCACTGATTACTTTCTAACATTTAAACTTAATCAACAAGTCAACATCATCAACTATCACTAAAATATCAGGTGTTGCTTATTCTTTATCTTCTCATGTGTCATTTCATTCACTAATTGCACCGGGGCTAATAATTTAATGGATTGTTGTAATACAATTATTTCTTCGCTGCTCATTTCCTCTCCTTTAGTGAGCCATAAAAAATCCAGGTGCTTAAATTCCGGCAACAGGTATTCCCCGTCGTATTGATTATGGTATAAATAATGCACCAGGCAACAACCCGGAACTTCATAATCATAAATTGAAAAAAAATAATTGCGTGATTTTTTTCTTAATTGAATTTCAAGTCCGTTGTTAATACGAAACTTATATCCCATATGCTGGTTAATAAGCCAGGTGAACTGGTAATCTTTTACCGGTGCAACGATACCAAACAGGTGCGTGCCATCAAAAAACTCTTCAACAAGTGTTTCGTTATCTATTTTTAGTTTTACTGCCATGGGTTTTGTAAAAACGCTTTATAAAGATATGCCCTTTTAAAAAACAATATTGAACTCCATATCTTCATTGCCTCGTTTTAGCCTTACTTTGGTAGCATCGCCTTTATTAAATTTATTAAGCGCCTGCATATAAGTTTCAACATTGGAGAAACTGTGATCTCCCAGCTGGTAAATCACATCACCGGCTTTGATCCCTGCTTTTTGTGCAATCCTTCCTTCGATGATCGCATCTACACGAACACCATTTCCATCATAAGTATAGTCAGGCATGATACCTAATGTAACTTTAAAACTGCTCCTTCCTGTAGATACATCCCTTGTTTTTAAAAAACTGAGCTTATCTTTTTTATCAGTTGCTGTAATTATTTTTTTTATATAATTAATAATCGCAAGTTCGCCGGTAAAATTTATTTTATCTGCATCATCGGTTGGTTTGTGATAGTCAACATGAGAGCCGGTAAAAAAATAAAGCACCGGAATTTCTTTTTTATAAAAAGAAGTATGATCACTGGGGCCCGTACCACTGCTGTCTGTTTTTATTTTTAACAAACCTTCTTCTTTTTTTATAATCTCACTCCAGGAGGAAGAGGTGCCGTATCCACCAACAGAGAGCGTATGGGTGCTGTCATTTAACCTGCCAACCATATCCATATTGAGCATATAGTTTATGGTTTTGAGATCAATTGGACTATGATCTGTAAAATATTTAGAACCGTACAGACCGAGTTCTTCGCCGGAAAAAGCTATAATAGCAAAGTTGTAATTTTTTAACCCTGAAGTTTTTAGCCATTTGGCCAGTTCAATCAAAGCACCGATACCACTTGCATTATCATCAGCGCCATTATGTATCATTGCTTTTGTACCTATATATAAAGAATTGTGATCTTGTCCATAGCCAAGGTGATCATAATGTGCACCGAGTATGATGGTAGATGCAGCATTGTTGTTTATATAACCAACTACATTGTGACCTGTTCTTTCTTTCTCTTCTGAAATGCTAATGGTAAGCGTTAGATCTGCCGGTAATTTCATTCGGGTGTGAACATAAATAACAGGGATAGTTAATTGCTGTGTTTTTTCTTTTCCATCAAAGGAAATATTATCCTTGTCGGACGAAGAATTATAAACCAGGAAAAGACTTTTTTTACCTGCAGCTGATTTAGCGCTGTTGTAAATATTTTCTTTAAGATCAAAATGTGGATTCGTTTTATTTTCTTCAAGGGTTGTTTTGATATCATAATATACAATTGCATCGGAGCTTCCAGGAAGTTTCAAATCAGTCACGTTGGCTGAATATACCAGTGGAAAAAAGTCCTGGTTAACTGTTGCATGTTCGTTACCTATGATAAACGATGTTTCTTTATTAATTTCTTTTCCATCCTTTACTTCGAATTCCTGCAGAAATGTTCTATTCTTTTCTATTGGCTCCAGGCCAATTTTTTTGAACTGGCTTTCTATAAATTCATTAGCAAGTTTTTCACCTGCTGAACCCGTGCGCCTTCCTTCCAATTTATCATCAGCCAGGTAACTGATTGTTTTTTTTAATGAAGCAATACTGTTTTTGTCTTCTTTACTTAACTCCTGTGCATACAAACCGTTTGAGAACAATACAAACAGTAATAGAATATATCTCATATGATTTTAATTATCAGGGCACAAAGTTAAATAACCCGTCACTGGAATTACAATTTTTATGTTCCCGATGGGGTGGCTATCTTTCTTTAATTCGTAAACGCCAGAGCCCTCATAACCCTATTTTTGCCGGTACTTAAAAACCCAGCCTGTATAAGCCCGGTGAATAAACGAATAAATATAGCATTAGTAGGGAACCCCAACAGTGGTAAAACTTCTCTTTTTAATGAATTGACGGGCCTCAATCAAAAAGTTGGAAATTTTCCGGGCGTAACGGTTGATAAAAAGACGGGGGTTTCAACTATTTCTGAACATCTTACTGTAAACTTTATTGATCTTCCGGGAACGTATAGCCTCTACCCGAAGCGTGCGGATGAATGGGTTTCTTACAGGGTGTTGCTGCAACAGGACCTTGCGGTAAAACCAGACATGATCCTGCTGGTGGCTGATGCAAGCAGCCTGAAAAGGAATTTATTATTCTGTTCACAGATCATCGATCTTAAAATTCCTGTTGTGGTAGCATTTACCATGATGGACCTTGCCAAGAAAAAAGGGACACAGATTGATATCAATGGCCTTGAACGGGAACTGGGCGTTCCGATTGTTGCGGTTAACCCACGAAAGAATAAAGGGATTGCTGCATTGAAAAAAGCGATCGAACTATCTGCTGAAAATCTTCAACAGGTTCCCGCAAGAGATTTTATAGAAACAGCGCAGCTGGCACCAAGGGCGATAGAAGCGGTAAAACAATTGTTTCCTCATATCAGCAATTATACTTCCATTCATTATTTAATAAACCACGAACACTTCCTTTTGAATGGAACAATGCAGGAAGCAATAGAACAAATAGAAAAGGAAAACAACTTCAATGCCACCCGCACACAGGCCGAGGAAATCATGCAGCGTTATTCCCACATAAAACATATTATGCAATTAACAGTGGTGGAGGCGGATCCCCTGCAACAAACACTGTTCACAGAAAAATTAGATGATATTCTATTGCACCGGACATGGGGGTATATCATCCTGCTTGCTGTATTATTCATATTATTTCAAAGCATATTCTGGGTGGCAAAATACCCGATGGATGCAATAGAATGGAGTTTTGGACAATTGGCAGGATGGCTGTCCGGTGTATTACCACAAGGATGGTTTAGTGATCTTATCATTAATGGTTTTGTTGCGGGCCTTAGTGGTATTATGCTTTTTGTTCCGCAGATCATGATATTGTTTGGATTGATAACACTGTTGGAAGACACAGGATATATGGCACGTATCAGCTTTTTAACGGATAAGCTTATGCGAAAAGTGGGCTTGAACGGGAAAAGTGTCATGCCAATGATCAGCGGGTTTGCGTGTGCGGTACCGGCAATAATGAGTGCACGCAATATCGAAAATAAAAAAGAACGCCTGCTTACCATCATGATCACACCCTTGATGAGTTGCAGTGCAAGACTCCCGGTATACACTATCCTGGTTGCACTTGTCATTCCAGGTAAGTTATATTTCGGTTTCCTAAGCCTGCAGGGTTTGGTGATGATGGCATTATACCTTCTTGGAACCGTTATGGCCTTGATAGTGGCATGGGTGATGAAATGGTTTATTAAATCTAATGAACGAAGCTATTTTATCCTGGAGTTACCGGTATACAGGGATCCCCGATGGAAGAATGTATTACATACAATGATCGAAAAAGCAAAAATATTTGTTTTCGATGCAGGTAAGGTGATCATGCTGATAAGCCTGCTGCTTTGGGCGCTTAGCACTTATGGCCCGAAAGAAAAAATGCATGCTGTTTCGCAGCAGTATGAAGCAATGATACAAGCTGATCCTGCAAATGTATCGGAATACACAAAGCAAAAAAAAGCTGCCTTATTACAAAATTCTTTCGCGGGCACATTAGGAAAAGCGATTGAGCCCGCGATCAGACCACTTGGCTACGATTGGAAAATCGGTATTGCGCTTGTTACGTCTTTTGCTGCAAGAGAAGTTTTTGTAGGAACGATGGCTACTTTATATAGTGTTGGTGATGGCGCCGATGAAAACAACACAACACTACGAGAAAAAATGAATGCAGCCGTTAAACCCGATGGAACAAAAGTATATACACTCGCCACAGGCTTATCACTACTGGTGTTTTATGTACTTGCGATGCAGTGTATGAGCACAATTGCTGTAGTAAAACGGGAAACCCGCAGCTGGAAGTGGGCTATCATACAATTGGTTTACATGACGGGCCTGGCTTATATTATGAGCTGGATCGTGTATGAAATATTCAAATAACGCTGGTACGCTTCTTACCAATCAACTGTGTAGGTAATTTCATTCTTTATTTGCGGATAGATTTTCCTGTAAAGTTCATTTAATATATCTTCTTTTCGGGGTGTAGAATAGTTGTTATTAACCAGTTGCCAGTCGCGGCCAGATAACGCCCTGCGATCACCGGTATAGTTTGCGGTTTCCTGTTCCCAGCGATAATCACTGTTGAAAGACCTGGCACTGATATTTTTTCCTGTTTCCAGCTCTTTAATATTTACTTCCATATTAGCTCTTGCGGTAAAACTCATGCGGGTAATATTTAGAGTAGCATAAACTGTATTATATATTGCATTTCCTGAAGTATCGGTACCTACCTGTACACGGTTGTTTACTGTTCTTGAATAACTGTTGGTAAACGGGTAAGGAATATCGAGGTTCCTGAGTTGCAGGTCAACCACCCAATCCGGTTTTACATTATCCCTGCGAGCTTCCCATTCGGTATAAAATTTTGCAGGGTAACGGCTACCGTTATTTCCAAGTTCTCTTACAAGTGTTTGCTGAAAATACTCATTGCTGTAATTGTAACCGTAATTCCCCCAACCGCTGTTGAAAAAAAATGAATTATCCTGCACAGGATTTATTACCACATTCACGATCGCATTTTGATATGCCAGTTCCATGTTGTGTTTGGCATCCTTATAACCCGGAATAAATTTTTCTGCTTTTTTAAAATTGGCATAAGCTTTTTTTGCATTATCTCTTCCAGGTTTATCGAAAAATGAATTTCCTGCGCTATAATATTCTTCAGCAGCAGCCTGTTTCGATTCTAATATGTTGGTACTGTAGCTAACAGGATTTACAAGTTTAAATGCCGGTGTAGAGTTTATGATTGCATCATAGGCGTCCTGTAAATATTCATATTCCCTGATAACCTTATCCCACCGTGCTGGCTCCTGTGAATTGTTGTAAGATTTTATCTTTGAAACATGGTTTTCAGTTATTGCAACATATAAAAGAGGAAGAGCCTGTGTGGCATTTTCATCAGAGGCGTTTTTATTAAGTTTTTTTACTGCATCCTGCAATGCTTTATCTGCATCTGATCTTTCTAAATAGTTTTTATTGCTTGCACATGAATACAGGAGCGTGAATGCAAATAAGTATAGTATGATTCTTTTCATTGTTTTGAATTTACCCTTATAAGACACAGAGAATATACTACTGTTTACCCGTTTTGGCTGTCAATCGATTCTTTTAACAACCTTAATAAGATCCCAAAAACAGCCCAAAACGCCTTTTAAGTTAACCACTTATCCCCCAAATTTGCCGATCTCCATAAAAATTTAAATTATTTTAAATAAGTAAATTTTACTGAAATACAGGCTGGGACTACGTTTGGTAGAAAAAGAGAAGATTATTGAGTGCCCACTACTTTAAAATAAATGGTATTATGTGTTGCATAGTACTGAATTTTGTATATCTTTGTCTTATCAAGCTGATTTTAATACATGTTCCGGTCATGATGTAAGGTTGAGTTTGACAAAGTATAGCCATGAATTTTTAAATTGATTAGCCATGAATATTGACAACACAGCAAGCCAGATGCGCAAAGGGGTCTTGGAGTTCTGCATCCTTTCTGTAATAAAACAGGGTGAGGCTTATCCGTCAGACATAATTGATAAGATGAAAGCTGCCAACCTGAACATTTTCGAAGGAACGCTTTATCCGTTACTCACCAGGCTTAAAAACGCCGAATTTCTTACTTACCGTTGGGTAGAAAGTAATAGCGGGCCGCCAAGAAAATATTTCTGCCTCACAGATAAAGGAGCAGAATTTTATAAAGAGCTGGAAGCTACCTGGAACGAGCTGGCAAATGCAGTACAGGCGCTAACGGCAAAAGAGAATACATAAAACTTCAACAGTCAAATAAAGTATAGCCATGTTTTTTTGACTGCATCAACTAGAGAAACAAAATTTTAAAGACCAGGATACGCAGCATAATTGTAAACTGGCAGAAAAACAATAATTATTTCGTCATGAAACAAGTAATAAATATCAACTTCCAGGGGCGTGTAGTACCAATAGAAGTTACTGCTTTTGAAATCCTGAAAGGGTATACAGAAAGTCTGAGCCGCTACTTTGCAAATGAAGAAGGTAAAGATGAGATCATAAATGATATTGAAAGCAGGATCGGGGAATTATTCCAGGAGCGCCTGAAAAATGGTTCTACCTGTATAACAGATGATGATGTAAATGCAATCATCAGAAGTATGGGCCGTCCTGAAGATTTTGAAACACAGGAAACAATAGGTACTGCATCAGAAAAAACCAGGCAAACAGATAGTGAAGCCCAATCAGGCCCTTCAACTGCATATAATACAGCCGAAACGAACAGGAGATTATATCGCGATGAAAATGCAAAAGTAATTGGTGGTGTGTGTAGCGGGCTTGCAAATTATTTTGGTATAGATGTGGTTGTTGTGAGAATCATTTTTGTATTGTTAGGTATTGGCTTTGGTTTCGGGCTTATTACTTATATAGTATTATGGATCGCTGTTCCTAGTACAGCAACAACACAGATCGGTGCGGCAAGAAAAAAATTGTATCGTGACAGTGATGATAAAATAATAGCAGGGGTATGTAGTGGTATCGGAAATTATTTCGGTATCAATGCATGGGTACCACGTGTATTATTCCTTCTTCCTTTTTTAAGCATCATAACAAGATGGAGTCATGTAGGCGATTTTCCTGAGATATTAAGAGTAGGATTTAGTCCGGGAGCTTTGATCGTATACATTATTTTATGGCTGGTAATACCAGAAGCATTTACCACCACGGAAAAATTAGAAATGAAAGGTGAAAAGGTTGATATGAATTCTATCAAGAATTCTGTTGTGGAAGAAATGAAAGGAGTTCAGCAACGGGCTGGTAAATTCACCCAGGAAGCGCAGGAAAAAGGAAAGCAATTTGCATCAGAAGTTGGCGGCGCTGCAAAAAGAGGAGGCAGATCCTTAGGTGATATCATCGTATTGCTGTTTAAAATATTTGCATACTTCATTCTTGGTTGTATAGGGTTTGCATTTGTAATGGGATTGTTTGCTTTGGGTATTGTAGCAATTGGATTGTTTCCAATAAAGGATTTTGTTTTAACTGACGGATGGCAAAATTTATTTGCATGGGGCACCCTGATATTCTTTATAGCCGCACCAATCATTGGAATCATTACCTGGATTGTAAGAAGGATTGCAAAAATTAAAAGCAACAGGAAAACAATGCGCCTTTCTTTTGGAGCGTTATGGTTGATCGGCTTATTCTGTTTTATTGCTTTGCTTGTTTCGGTTGGCCGTGATTTCAGATCAGGTAATAATTTACACGAAGAAGAAATTGCATTATCCAATCCAAGCGTAAATAAACTGGAGATCACGACTGTTTCACCCGACAAGAAATTTTACAGGAACCGCTGGTTTAAAATGGAACCCTTCCAGGCTTTTGATGAAGACAGCGTGCTGGTACAAAACGTATCGATTCACATCGTTAAATCGCCCAATGATAGTTTCAGGGTAACCATGCTTAAAATGGTAAATGGCAGAAGAAAGGTTTATGCTGATACACTTGCATCATTGATACAATATAATGCAGAACAAAAAGACTCATTATTGATAATCGACAAAGGAATACCTGTAACAAGGAAAGATAAGTTCCGCAATCAAAGAATAGTGCTCACAATATTTGTTCCCGTTGGAAAACAAATACGTGTGGACAGGAATGTAGGATGGGGCGGCGGTCATATGAGTGTTGGGCCATGGAGTGACAATGATTATTGGGATATTGATTGGGAAGATATTGAAGAGGGCTGGGATCACGATGTGGATTATATAATGAAAGCTGATGGTTTATACGATCTTAATGGAAAACCTGCTGCAAGATGGAAACACCCCGAATGGAGAGATGATGCCAATGACGATAGAGGAGATGACGCCAACGACAGGATTAGGAATAACAGGTCGGACAGCAATGGTGGTTACCGTTATGAAAAGCCAACTACACCACAAGTTGATTCTTCATTAAAACAAAAATCAGAAAAGGATCAACAGCAACAAAAGATAAAAGATTCAACAAAAAATCAATCAGGCGGTGGAGATAAAGTATCTACCGACCAGTTGAATCAAACAATGTCATATATTCTTCCTGCATACAATCCTATGCTGATAATGAATTAAACGCGTTTCAATAGTTGAGTTGAAGTATAGTTGAAGCAAAGATCCCGTCTTTCAAGGCGGGATTCTTATTTTGATAGATACGCAGATGGCACCGATTTTCCGGATTACCACGTAATATTTTTTTTACACTATCCGCGACAACCAGTTTGATCCGCGTTATCCGCGTATCTATCCTAACTTTAAAACATGAAAGATAATTTTTCGAAACAGGCGGAGGTATATGCAAAACACCGGCCCGTTTACCCGCCGGAATTATTTGAATTCATCCTTGGAAGGGTAAAAGAAAAAAATCTTGCATGGGATTGTGGTACAGGTAACGGGCAAACTGCGGCCGAACTCTCCAAACATTTCGAAAAGGTTATCGCAACAGACATCAGCAGCAGCCAAATTGAAAATGCAACAAAAGCCCATAATGTAACATACCAGGTAGAACCCGCAGAACAAACTTCTATTCAAAATAATTCTGTGGATCTTATTACTGTTTCGCAGGCATTGCACTGGTTCGGGTTTGATAAATTTTATGAAGAAGTAAAGCGTGTAGCAAAACCAGGCGCCATCATTGCAGCATGGACATATAACCTGTTACAAACAGATCCCGTTACAGATAAAATTATCCGGCATTATCATTTTGAAACATTAAAAGAATACTGGGATAAAGAAAGAACATTTGTTGATAACGAATATACAACCATCCCCTTTCCTTTTAAAACACTGGATGCGCCGCAATTTTTTATAAAACTGAATTGGAATATTGAACAGCTGGAAGGCTACCTAAATACCTGGAGTGCATTGCAAAAATTTATCAAAGTAAACAACTACAACCCGGTGGATGAACTCATTGAAAAAATAAAAGAAAACTGGCGGGTTTCAGAAATCCGACCCATTGTATTCCCGGTGCATTTAAAAATTGCTAACGTATGGTGATACACAAATTGAATTTTATGTCAGCCTGAGCTTGTCGAAGGCAGTTTAATACTTACTAATCCGGGTTCGACAAGCTCATCCTGACTGTGATATCTTAGTTGTAATTTTCAAACCCAGCTACTACCACCAAAGTATATTAATATATTACTCCAGCTATTTTGAATTACATTTGCAAACTAAAATTTCAGAAATGAAGAATACTCCTTTTACAGAAAAACATGTGGCGCTTGGTGCAAAGATGGCCGAATTCGCGGGGTTTAATATGCCCATTTCCTATACCGGGATCAATGAAGAACATGCAGCAGTAAGAAACAATGCGGGAGTTTTTGATGTGAGCCATATGGGTGAATTTATGGTGAAAGGACCCCATGCACTCGACCTGATACAACGGGTTACTACCAATGATGTATCAAAACTCACTGCAGGAAAAGCGCAGTACAGCTGTTTGCCAAACAAGGAGGGAGGGATAGTAGATGATCTGCTTGTTTATTGTATAGAAGAAAATAATGTGTACCTGCTGGTAGTAAATGCAGGAAATATTGATAAGGATTGGAAATGGATCAGTGAACAGAATGTAAATAATGCAGAATTAGAAAATATTTCAGATAAAACCTGCCTGCTTGCAATACAGGGTCCCCATGCAACTAAAATATTACAGAAACTAACGGATATAGATATACTGAATTTAAAATATTACACTTTTGCAAAAGGAAAATTTGCAGGTGTTGACAATGTACTGATCAGCGCTACAGGATATACAGGCGCCGGTGGCGTGGAAATTTATTTTGAAGACAAGGAGGATAATGCTGTTAAAATATGGGATGCTATATTTGAAGCCGGAGCTGCACAGGGAATTAAACCAATTGGTTTAGGTGCAAGAGATACGCTGAGACTGGAAATGGGATTTTGTCTCTATGGCAATGATATTGACGATACCACTTCACCAATGGAAGCAGGCCTTGGGTGGATCACAAAATTCAGCAAGGACTTTATTTCAAGAGATATTTTCGAAAAGCAAAAAGTAAACGGGCTTAAGAAAAAACTTGTCGGTTTTGAAATGATTGAAAAAGGAATTGCCCGCCATGATTATGAAATAAAAGATTTTGACGGCGGAATAATCGGAAGAGTAACATCAGGAACGCAATCACCTTCACTTGGGAAAGCGATCGGGATGGGTTATGTGGATGCTAAATATGCTGCGATCGATAGCGAAATATTTATTAAAGTACGCCATACACTATTAAAAGCAAAAGTTGTAAAAATGCCTTTTGCATAAATTATTATCTGAGGTTCAGTATTTGATTTTAAGAAATGGACAAAAAGAAACCCGAATTATATACCTGCCTTTCCCCGGCCTTATTGCATTTATATGATATCAGCAACAGTATTGTTGTGATCATTGATATATTGCGGGCAACATCTACTATTACCGCAGCATTAAAAAACGGAGCTAAGGCTATCATTCCTGTTGACAGCGTAGCTGAATGTATACGCATCGGGAAACAAGTTGCTTGCATTACTGCAGGCGAACGAGATGGAAAAATTGCAGAAGGTTTACAATATGGCAATTCACCATTTGAATATCCTGAATCATTCGTCTCAGGCAAAACACTGGTACTTACTACCACCAACGGAACAAAATTATTGCACATGGCCCTTGATAAAGGAGCAAAAGAAATTATCATAGGATCATTCAGTAACCTTGATACAGTGTGCAATTATCTTATTAAAAAAAATAAACCGGTATTACTTGCCTGTGCTGCATGGAAAGACAGGGTGAATATAGAAGACAGCTTATTTGCAGGCGCAGTAGTTCAACATGTAAGAGAGAATTTTTCTATTAACTGCGACGCATCACAATTAGCAGAAACAATTTATACAGGTGCCCAACCTGATCTCTTTGAATTTATGAAAGAGAAAGACGCATCACACTACAAACGTTTATCTTCATTTGGTCTTGATAAAGACATTCAATTTTGTTTAACAGCGAATACAGCAAATATTTTACCTGTGTATGTAGATGGGAAATTGATAAAGAAGGCGGGAATCAGTTAACAAGACAAAACCTGTAAAGTTCCGAAATCTTTGGAACATCCGAACATTTTTATTTAATAATCTTTTTATTTATCAATTAAGGTCTTTAAACCTTTTTTACCTCGTTTATTTTCCTTTACTTTTGCAAATTGCTCTTTTCTGAATGGCCACAACCCACAGCAAAGCTTAGATGCAATTAATCAGATTGTTAATCAAAATGAATCCTTAGTTTGGCATTACCACATATAATAAAACACATTTATAATAATGGTACCGATGAAGTGATCCGCCGTGGAAAAAAAATTCATGCGCTGGGATATGTTGAATTGGTTGAACATGATGAATTAATGGGATCTGTTGTGTTCAGGATAAAAGATGACAGCTACAGCACTTTTTATAAAGTGTATATTCAAAAATACGCGGATGCCAAACTGATGACACTACGCTGTAGTTGCCCTTACAATCTCGGCGATATTTGCCGTCATGAAGCAGCAGGTCTTTTTCGATTGCAGGATATGGTGGATAAGAATATGCTTGGGGATACAAATATCCAGTACAATCAATATCACACGGTTGCTAAAATGAAACATATCGATCTTAAAACGATCAAGATGCTTTCATCTCCGGCCATTTACGACGAGGCAGAAAATATATTGCGCACCAATAAGGCTAATATACTCAAAGCTGAAGACGAAAGAGTGGAAGCAGAACTCACTTATGATGGGCAAACCTTTCCGCTTGTTATTCAAAAAAATGAAGAACGTAATTTTGATACTTCCTGTGTATGCACGGAATCCTTACATCCACTTTGCGAACATAAAACATTATTGTTCCTTCAGCTGTTGAATTCATTTGGCCCGAATTATTTTGAAACGATACGCAACTGGGATAAAGAAAAAAATAAATTACTCCAGATATATGGTTATAGCCTGAAGGATGACCTGGACGGAAAATTTGAATTTACTTATAAAGATGGCAAACCCTTTTTAAAACTACTTGATATAAATATTAAAAGAGTTGCAGCATCAAGCAACACTTCCGCAAATTTAAGATCCGTCCCTTCTTTTGTTCCGATACCACAGGTTACAGAAGAAGTAGCAGCTGCAGAAGAAGAATACCTGAAAAAACTTGGGCTGGTTTTTAATTTCAATTCAAAAAATTATCCCGGTTTTACAATAGATGCCGTTCAGGGAGATGCAGATGAGGCTGCGAAGAAATTCATCAGCAAAGCAGAAGCTCTTGATCTTACAAAATTTGTAAACACAGAAGTCTTTAATGAAGACGACAGGCAATTATTTCAACAACTCAGAAAACTACAGGACACTGAAATAAACAAATACCTGAACCGCAACTCTCCTTTCAGCGGCATCTGGGAGAATATTATACATACCGACGGAGAGGACCTCCCTGAAGAAACAAAATCACTTATAACAGAATACCTGCAACCAAAACTGAAAAAAGTTTTTGAGGAGCAATCGCAGAACAATTTCATTTATTACTTACCGCCAAACAAAGCTTTTAAAACAGCTAATCTTGTTGAGATAGAATTAAGCGATCATTTTATTAATCCTGTTTTTAAAGTAGTGGCCGTGAATAGCCATTTTGAAATACAGTGCCTTGTGAAATTAAACGGCGAAACAGTAATGCTGGATAAAAATGAATGCGACAGTAGCCTTGTATTCCTCTTTGAAAATGTATTGTATATCTGGCAAAGGCCGGAAGATATTTTACTCGGAGAAAAATTATTAAAGCAGGGCGATCTCAAAATCACCAAATCCAATTGGGCGGAAAAAATGCAACAGATCATATTGCCGCTGACGAAAGAATATCATGTTGAATTTGACAAGAGCCTTACCAGGGAAGTAAAAAATACAACCCCGGATGTAAAATTGCAATTGCTGGAAAAGGGAGATTACCTTTTATTTCAACCCATTTTCAATTACCAGGGATTTGATACCAAGTCATCAGATAAGCTATCGATCACTATTCCCGACGGAGACAAAATACTGATCATTCACCGCAATAAGGAAGCAGAAGATAATTTCATTACCAAACTCGAAAGCCTGCATTCTATGTTTGTTCGCCAGGGCGAAACAAACAGCCTTGTTTTAAAAGGTGCCGATGTATTGCGTAACAACTGGTTCTTCCTTTTTGTGGACGCAATGAAGGAAATGAAAGTGCCGGTTTATGGATTTGAAGCGTTGAAGAATTTCCGTTTTAATACGGCAAGGCCGAATACACATATACATGTAAGCAGCGGGCTCGATTGGTTTGATGCAAAAGTGGAAATTGAATTCGGTGAGCAGCGTGTAGGCATTTCAGATATAAAGAAGGCGCTTGCAGGAAAACAATCATTTGTACAATTGGGCGATGGAACATTGGGCATCTTACCTGATGAATGGCTGAAACGATATGCCCTTCTGTTTAAAGTGGGTGATGGTAAGAGCGATAAACTGCGTTTGTCAAGATACCACATGAGTGTGATTGATGAATTGTATGAGAACAGGGATGAAACTGAATTGAGCTTTGCCCTGGATGAAAAATTTGAAAGGTTAAGAGAATTCAAGAATATACCTGAAATAGCAGCACCCGAAACACTTCAACCTATTTTAAGGCCGTACCAGGTTGCGGGATACCAATGGCTTAGTTATTTAAATGATGTGGGATGGGGCGGAATTCTTGCCGATGACATGGGATTGGGTAAAACAGTACAGGCGCTTACTATGCTTGAGCATTATAAAACAATTAATGCAGGCAGCCTGAAAGCAATTGTTGTTTGTCCCACAACACTTATATACAACTGGCAAAATGAGGTAAAGAAATTTACTCCTTCCCTGAGTTATCATATACATCATGGCAATACCCGCAGCAGGGATGTGGAAGAATTGCAAAAACATAATATTGTCATCACTACTTATGGAACATTGCGTAGTGATATACACATGCTGCTGAAAATATTCTTTGATTATGTTATCCTTGATGAAAGCCAGGCGATCAAAAACCCGGCTTCAAAAGTTACAAAAGCCGCTTCATTGCTTACTGCAAAAAATCGTTTGTGCATGAGCGGTACTCCTTTGCAGAACAACACTTTTGACATTTTTGCACAAATGAACTTCCTCAACCCGGGATTGCTCGGCAGCATGGAATTCTTCAGGAATGAATTTGCAACACCCATTGATAAATTTGGTGAGCAGGAGCAAAAAGAACATCTAAAGAAACTATTGTATCCTTTCATACTTCGGCGCACCAAAGAACAGGTTGCAAAAGATCTTCCTGAAAAAACAGAAACCATCTTGTTCTGTGAAATGGAAAAAGAACAACGCAAGATATATGAAGCCTACAGGAACAGCTACCGCGATAAGATATTGGGAACAATTGATCAGCAGGGAATCGACAAATCGCAATTAACCATCCTGCAGGGATTGATGAAACTGAGGCAGATCTGCGATAGCCCGGCAATATTAAATGAAGAAGATAAATATCCAAACCATTCTATTAAACTGGACGAGCTTTCAAGAGAAATAGAAGAAAATATCGGGGAACATAAGGCGCTCATTTTTTCACAGTTTCTCGGAATGCTGGCACTCATAAAAGCAAAGCTCACAGAGCACAATATTAAGTTTGAATATTTTGATGGAAGCACTTCTCCTACCGATAGAGAAAAAGCCATTCAGAATTTCCAGAACAATGATGAATGCAGGGTGTTCCTGATCTCTCTTAAAGCCGGTGGTGTGGGTTTAAATCTTACAGCAGCAGATTACGTGTATATCGTGGATCCCTGGTGGAATCCGGCAGTGGAGCAGCAGGCGATCGACCGTACACACCGTATCGGGCAGACGAAAAATATTTTTGCTTACAGGATGATTTGTATAGATACGATCGAGGATAAAATACTCCAGCTCCAGGAGCGCAAGAAAGCGCTTGCAAAAGAACTCATCGCTGATGACAGCACATTTGTAAAATCACTCTCCAAGGCAGATGTGGAATACCTCTTTAGTTAAAATAAAAACGTTCTTCATAAACCAGTAAAGGACCAAGCCGCCTTCGATATGCTCAGGCTAACAGCTCGTGTCATGTTGAGCTTGTCGAAATATAGGCGGGAGCGGATTTAGAATTGATTGTTACACAGGTAATAATATACCAAAAAATAAAAATTCCCCCGGTTTCAATTTGGGGGAACTTTTAACCTGTTGAGGTAAGCTGCGTTTTTTTAAGACGTTATAAAATTTTTTAAGCGTTCAAACTCCCGGTTATTGTTGGAGAAGAATAAGCTGCTTAAGGCAGCCGAGATCGCTTTTACTACAGTGGACATAACAGTCAGGTTTTGAGGTTGATTTCTTTTCATAAAATTTGGATTTAAACGGTATACCAAAAGTACAAAGCGCCGAATGCCGCATCAAGAGTGAATTTGCTGAATTACTGAAGCAGTAATTTCCGCACTAAAACTGCTATTTCACCATGGGCGTTTTCCAGTTCCTGCGAAAACGTTGCCCTTTTTTATAATATTTAATCGGATATACTTCAGGATTCTGACGAAGTTTGCTGAGAAAATTCTTTACCATCTGTATAATAGGATGGGTGTGAGAGGTTTGTGTTTGGTTGTTCATAAAATGGATTTTATTGGATATAACGATAATCAAAACGAGCTTTCATATAAATTATTGTTTAGATAAGTTATGAATGCTGAATTATGAGTTTTGAATTGATAGTAACAAACCGTCGAAATTCATTCATAATTCAGCATTTATAACTCATAACTAAATTGAAGAGCAACTTATTATTAGAGTGCTAATAATTAACCTTAATTAACAATAAACCAAGTACAGTTAACCTTCCCACCCTGCTTATCAGAATACTTTCGTAGTAGAAACAAAATACTATGAGAATAATTTTCCTGTTACTCGCAATCATTTTTTTCAGTTCTATGGCATTTGGCCAGAAGAACGGTATCGTTAAGGGGGTTGTACTTGATACCAGTTTACAGCGACCGGTATCGTATGCCACCATAAGTCTTCTTGAAAAAAAAGATTCATCACTGGTTTCATTTTCTATGACGGATGATAACGGCAGATTTGAATTTAAAGGCATTCGCAATGGTGAATACAGGTTAATGATCACAAGTGCCGGGTATCACAATAGCAATAAATTCATTTCAATCAGTGATGCTGACAGGCTGGCCGATCTTGGAAAAATTGTAATGAACAGCAGGAGCAAAACGCTGGATGAAGTAATTGTACAAAGTGAGGCGCCACCGGTTACAATGATCAATGACACGGTTCAATACAATGCCGGTTCTTTTAAAACCATACCTAATGCTAATGTAGAACAGCTGCTGAAAAAATTACCCGGTATAAAAGTAGAACAGGACGGATCAATAAAAGCGCAGGGAGAGAGAGTAAATAAAGTACTGGTTGATGGAAAGGAATTTTTTGGGAACGATCCAAAAGTCGCAACAAAAAATCTTCCCGCAGATGCTGTAGATAAAGTACAGGTATATGACAGGCAAAGTGACCAGGCCCAACTGACTGGTTTTGACGATGGGAATTCTGAAAAAACGATCAACCTCAAATTAAAGAAGGATAAAAAGAAAGGAGTTTTTGGAAAAGTAAATGCAGGCGGCGGAACAAATGAAAGATTTGAAGGGAAATTCAATTTGAATTCTTTTAAAGGAGCAAGGCAAATGTCTGCACTTGCAATGGCGAACAATACCAATGCGGAAGGATTTTCTTTTATGGATATTTTAAATTTTACGGGGGAATTGAGCAGGATACAAAGAGGCGGCGGCGGTGATAATATTAATATTAATATGTCTGACAATGAAACATCTTCTTATGGTATCGGCAACCGGCGTAACCCGGGAATTAAAACAATATGGGGCGGTGGGATAAATTATAATAATATCATCGGAACAAAGGTTGACTTACAAAGCAATTATTTTTACAACCATTATAGTCCCGAAATAGAAAATCATATTCAGCGTCAATACTTCCTCCCGGACTCATCTTACTATTATAACCAGAATTCATTCACCGATAACCTGAGTAATAATCACCGTGTAAACCTTAATGCACTCTATCAAATTGACTCATTTAATTCGATCAGGATAATACCATCCTTCTCTTATCAAAAAATGAATAACAGGACAAGCAGTGATTACCAGACATTGAGTAAAAACAAAGCAATAACAAACGAAGGTTATAGTGATAACAGGCTAAACAATGAGGGTTATAATTTCAGGAACGATATTATTTACCGTAAAAAATTGAAACGTCCGGGCAGAACGTTTTCTTTAACACTACAAACAAGTTTGAATCAAAGTAAGGGCAAAGGCAGTCTTTCATCGCTCAATAGTTTTTACGGTCCGGATCAATCCTTACTTTTAAGAGATACCATCGATCAACGAAGCAATGTTTCCGCCGATCTAGGTGCCTATACCGCAAGAACTGTATATACCGAACCCTTATTTAAAAGATCATTACTTGAATTCAGTGTAGGAAACAGTAAGACACGGAACACTTCACAGAAAACCACTTATGATTTTAATACGGTGAATGGAAAACATGATCACCTGAATCAGCAATTGACAAATGATTTTGAGAATAATTATGACTATACCAATGCAGGAATACGGATGCGTGTAAAAAGAAAAAAATATACTTATTCATTTGGTGCGGCCTGGCAACAGGCTTCTCTGGATGGAAAAATAATTGCCGGCACAAAAGATTCTGTTATCAGCACAAAATTTACTGATCTGCTTCCCAACGCAAGGTTTCAATACAATTTCTCAAGATTCAAGAGCCTGTCTTTTAATTACACTGCTACTACCAACCAACCAACCATCTCACAATTACAACCTGTTCCTGATAACAGCGATCCTTTAAATATCCGTGAAGGTAATCCCGACCTGGAGCAGGAATATGTTCATACAGCCCGGGTAAACCTTAACCTGGTGAATCCGTATAAGAACAGGAACATCTTTTTCTTTTTAAATGTGCAGGCAACAAAGAACAAAATTGTTAACTATGATTCAGTAAATAACCTGGGAATAAAATATACCAAACCTGTTAACATCAATAACACCTTAAACATTAGCAGCGATGTAAGCTATAGTATGCCGGTAAAATTCCTAAAAGCTACTGTCGAGATCAGCAGTTTTATGAACTACAATACAGGAAAACAATTTATTAATACAGCTCCGAACAACATACGGTCTTTAACGCTCGGTCCCGAACTAAGATTTGATGTCAGCCCACATACAAAAATAAATATCTCGTTGTCCGCTTCATTGAATTATAACAGTAGTAAGTATTCACTGCAGGAAGACCTGGATACAAAATACAATTCACAGGTATACGCTACTTCTTTCGATTGGGAAATGCCCAAAAGATTTTTCTTCTCTACAGAATTTTATTATACAATCAACAGCCAGCGAACAGCAGGATATAACAATAAAATTCCTTTATGGAATGCAGGCATCAGTAAGCAAATGCTTAAATTCAACCGGGGAGAATTAAAGCTCGCAGCAACAGATCTTTTAAATAAAAACATAGGGATCAATCGCAACAGCAACCAGAATTATATAGAGGACAATCGCATAAAAACACTTCGCCGCTTCTTTCTTTTAAGCTTTACATATAGCCTTAGTAAAACAGGATTAAATAATACCGGTGGCGGAATGAGAATGATGATGAGATAAGTTTGATAGATGTTCAAAAAGTTCAAGAGGATCAAAAGGTTTATTGTTGTATTAAACCTCTTGATCCTCTTGACCCTTTAATTAACTCTTATCTGCCGGGTACCCCCACCGTTGTTCTGCTGCATCTCATTCATCATCTTATCTCTTTCTTTTCTGAATTCTTCCGGAGTATAATGTTTCTTTCCTGTTGGCTCTTTAATGGAAGCAAGGTCAACTTTTTCACTGATCTCAACAGCCTTGTAAACCTGCCGGCCGTTATTTATGTCAAGTGCAAGTATCAATCCCGGTAATTGACCCTGGTATTCTGCCGGTCCTGCAGCAACAGGAATATCCAATGCAAACCATGCAGTAAGGTTAACAGTATCCTGTATCTCCTTTCTTTCCATTACACCATTGTTAATGTTCATCGTAATACGGGGATTTATTGTTGTTGCTGTAGCCTTGGTGCATGCATGACCAAGAATTGTTTTTGTCTCCTCTCCCATTTTCCATTTTAATGCACGTATACTATCATCAACAATAAACTTTTTATCAAAGAAAACCCTGAGCTCCGTTCTTTTTAAATTGGCAAAATCATTATACAATACATCGTCTGAACCGGCAACGATCATCCGTACGGTCATACCACCCTGGTTCATGTCAGCATTATCTTCCGTTTCTTTTTCAGCCTGCTTCCACAACGACTGATTATTGCCAAAACTTAATTCAAATTTATCGATACGTGTCTGAGGACGGGTTTCTTCTCCGTTACCGTCATTTATATTTATTCTCATTTGTGCAACACGTTCATAAGTGATCTTACCTTGTTTTTGCTGGGCATGTACCAGTATAGACAACATAGCAAGCCCGGCAGATAATAATATTTTTTTCATGATATATTTTTTTCAAAACTATTAAAGCCATGGCGCAACCGAGGTTAACCCACCTTTCATTAAGGTTAATAAACGTTAACAGGCAAAAAATACCAACGGCAATCGGTTATTTTTGCCTCATATTTAAAGGAGATGAAATTAAGGGTACAGGTAATTTTAATGCTGCTCACTATTTTGGGTGTAACATGCTTCCAGTTATTCTGGTTAAAGCAAACATATGAACAGGAAAATAAAACACTTTCCCTTAAAACAAGTGCAGCCTTTCGTGATGTGATAGAGCAATTGCAAATATCAAAATTTACGCTTGACAGCCTATTGCCGGGAAGAGTAAAACTGCGGCAATTCCGCCTTGCAGGCGATGACAGCATAAAGCAGGAACTGACTGTTGCATTAAAAGAAAAAAAAGGAATGGTTTCAGCCATAAATATTATATCTAAAAAAGTAAAGGATTCTTTAATAAAATCACCCGGTCGTCCCAGGAAAATAATCATTTCAAAGGACAGGGATTTTTTCGACCGGCAATTGGAATGGAATGACTCTCTTGTTAAAGATCTACCGGAACATGATGGTTTATTCAATATGCTGTATGGTGTGGATTCATTGCAGCAACCATTAACAACCGGGGAAATCGATACTGTGTTAAGAAAGCAATTTAAAAAACAAAATATAACTGTTCCGTTTTCTGTAGAAAAAGTTGATGTTTCGATCGATTCGGCACATTCACCAAATATTGTTTCGATTGGATTTGTACATCCTTCAAATTATTTTCTGAAACTTGGAAATAAATTCCCTTACCTGTTGAAACAAATGATTACGCCTATCCTGCTTTCCGTTTTATTATTGGGGATCATGATCATCTCATTTTTATTGCTATATAAAAATCTGCTTCAACAAAAAAGACTTACTGCAATAAAGAACGAATTCATCGGGAATATAACCCACGAGTTAAAAACGCCTCTTGCCACCGTTAGCGTGGCTATAGAAGCAATGAAGAATTTTAATGCGTTACAAAACCCCGAACGTACAAAAGAATACCTGGATATTTCATCCAATGAACTGCAACGCCTTTCCTTATTGGTGGATAGAGTGTTGAGCCTTTCAAAGTACGAGAAAAACGAAATAAAAATTAAGAAAGAAAATTTTGACCTGGTGCAATTGATTGGAGAAGTTATAGATTCAATGAAACTTCAGTTTGCAAAGCAGGGAGCGATTGTGACCTTTCATAAAACTGCAGATAATTTTATTATAGACGCAGATAGGCATCATATCAGTAGCGTTATTTACAACCTGCTGGACAATGCTTTAAAATACAGCAACGCCGATCCAAGAATTTCAGTTCAGCTTATAGATCATTCACAATATTTTGAATTGAAGGTTACCGATAATGGAATAGGAATTCCGGCCGAATACAATAAAAAAATATTTGAACAATTTTTCAGGGTTCCTACCGGGGATACACATAATATAAAAGGGTATGGACTCGGACTTAGTTATGTAAACTATATTGTGAAAAATCACCAGGGATTTGTTGAAGTGGAAAGCGAGCTGGATAAAGGAAGTACATTTATAATCAAACTTCCTTTTAAAGAAGCTATAATGCAAAATGATAAAAATCAAAGATCATAAAAGAGCGGTTTAAATTATGGGCATTAAGATCTTATATGCAGAAGATGAATTATTCCTTGGGAAAATTGTAAAGGAAAGTCTTGAAAGCCGCGGCTATGAAGTTATTATGGAAGCGGATGGCAATAAAGTACTTTCTCTTTTTACAAAACATGCACCAGATATTTGCGTATTGGATATTATGCTCCCCAATAAAGATGGGTTCACCATTGCCGGTGATATACGCAATTTAAATAAAGAAGTCCCCATCATTTTCCTTACAGCGAAAATACAGACAGAAGATCTTGTGAAGGGATTTAAAACAGGAGGAAATGATTATATAAGAAAACCCTTTAGCATGGAGGAACTGATTGTAAGAATAGAAAATGTTTTAAAACAGAAAAGGATAACCCGGGATGACAATACTGCTGTACAAATAGGTATTTATAATTTTCATAGTAACCTGCAGGTATTGAAAGATGATGATGAAGAACGAAAATTATCTTTCAGGGAATCCGAGTTATTAAAAATGTTGTACAACAACCGCGACACCATTATTGACCGCCGTCAAATCTTAAACCTACTCTGGGGAAACGATAATTTTTTTAATTCCCGCAACCTCGATGTATATATTACCAAACTCCGCAGCTATTTAAAAAAGGATGGCAATTTGCAGATCATTACTATTAAAGGAATTGGATACCGGTTTGTCATTAAATAGTTGTGAGTTATGAGTGCTGAGTAAGGATTCAATTTTGGTGGCTTTCATATTGTAACAGATACCTGCTAAGAATAACTTTCATATTCTAATCTGATAAGTGTAAATTTAATTTCCAATTATGAGCAACGCTAAAAATAGTTAGAGATCAACACTCAACTCATAATTCATAACTCTAAACTTTATGGCTTATGAGAAAATATTTCCTGTTTATTTCCTGTATGTTCATTTGGCATTGCGTTTCCGCCCAGGATAAACCCATTGTTTTTAAAGGAGCATTTATTTATCCTGTTACGGGAACACCCATTGAAAATGGGATCCTGGTAATTCAAAAAGGAAAGATCACGGCCATTGGTGGACCATCAACAGCCATTCCACCAAATGCAGAAGTAAAAGATGTTACAGGTAAGATCATACTGCCAGGTTTAATAGATACGCATTCACATATTGCCGGACCGGATGGAGGAGATGCTTCTTCGGCACTTAGTCCTGATACCAGGGCATTGGATGCAGTTAACCCTACCAGTGATGGATTTAAAAAAGCTTTGGCGGGCGGGATAACAACAGTCAATATTATGCCAGGATCAGGATTATTAATGAGCGGCCAAACGATCTATGTAAAAATGCGTGACGGTAAGATCATTGAAGATCTTTTGATCACAAATGAAAAGGGATTGTATGGAGGACTTAAAATGGCCAACGGTACAAACCCTATGCGTAACATTGCCGGACATCCCGGAACAAGAGCAAAAAGCGCAGCAATGGTAAGAGAACTTTTTAGCAAAGCTGTTGAATACAAAAAGAAAATTGAAAAAGCTGGAAAGGATACTTTTAAACTTCCGGAAAGAGATTTGCGAATGGAACCATTGGTGGAAGCACTCAATGGCCAGCGCACTGTTCATTTTCATACTCACAAGGCAAATGATATATTGACTGTTTTGCGCCTGGCAAAAGAATTTGGTTTTAAAGTAGTGCTGCATCATGTTTCAGAAGGATGGAAGGTTGCCGATGAAATTGCAAAATCAGGCTTTCCCTGTTCTATTATATCAATTGATGTTCCCGGCGGAAAAATGGAAGCCATGAATTTGTCGCTCACAACAGGAGCAGCACTGGTGAAAGCGGGTGTAATGATAGGATTTCATACAGATGATGCAATCACGGATTCAAGATTGTTCTTAAGATCGGCTGCATTGATGATAAAAGCAGGTTTGTCGAGAGAAAAAGCAATAGAAGCATTAACGATCAACGGGGCGAAAATGCTGGATCTCTCACATAGAGTTGGTTCATTGGAAAAAGGAAAAGATGCTGACCTGGTTATTCTTTCAGGAGATCCGTTTAGTGTTTATACAAAAGTTGAACAAACCTGGGTAGAAGGAATAAAAAGATTTGATCTTAGCAACCCGAAGGATAAGGCTTTTTTATTGGGAGGATACGATGTTTATTCTTCAACGAGAACGGAGATCCATGATGATGGAGATGATGAGCAGTAGCTGCCAGCTATTAGCCACAAGCTATTAGGTTACTCCTGTAAACGACGAACCTTACCAATGAAAAACGACTAACGGCTAACAGCTTATGGCTAATAGCCAACAAGGATAATTAGAAACGACATGCTTACATCCGTAACATATAAAATAAAAAACAATGAAACGAATTCTTCTCTATACGTCAATTCTATTTGCTCCCGTACGCTCACAGGCCCAAATCGCTGTCAAAGCCGAAACGATCTATACCGTTTCGGGTACGGCTGTGCGTAATGGGGTAATCTTGATTAAAAACGGCAAAATAGAAAACGTAGGGCCCGCATCAACCATCACTATTCCACAGGGCTATAAAATTTATGAAGCAAAAACAGCGACACCGGGGTTGGTAGATGCACGCACTGTTGTTGGGCTTTCCGGCGCACTAAACATCCCCAGCGACCAGGATCAACTTGAAAAATCCAATCCCATACAACCAGACCTGCGGGCAATAGATGCATATAATCCTGAAGAATCGTTAATAAAAGTTGTAAGAGAAAATGGAGTAACAACAATACATACCGGTCATGGAATAGGTGCATTGCTAAGCGGGCAAACGATGATCGCAAAAATAAAAACAGGAACTGTAGAAACAGTAACGATCCAACCTTTGTGCATGCTGGCAATGACGATCGGACCATCGGCTAACGGTGCTGTTCCTTTTCCCGGTACAAAAGCCAAACAAATGGCATTGATCCGTACAGAACTTGTGAAGGCACAAAACTACATGAAGAAACAGGCAGATAAGGATTCAAGCAAACGACTTGCCGATGATCTGAAAATGGACATGCTTGCTAAATTATTAAAAGGAGAAATAAAAGCACTCATTACCGCCAATACCGCCAATGATATCATGAATGCAATACGGCTGTCGAAAGAATTTAAGTTGAAACTGGTGATTGATGGCGCAGCAGAAGTATACCGCGTGATCGACCAGGTTAAAGCATCTGGAGCAGAATTGATATTGCATTCAACGCTTGCCCGAAGCGAGGGAGATATGATAAATATGACAAGAGAGAGTGCTGTAATTTTAACTGCGGCAGGAATTCATATAAGTATTGAAAGTGGTTATGAATCTTATGTTCCCAAAACACATTTGATATTGGCAGAAGCAGCCCTGGCAGTTTCTTATGGATTATCTTTTGAAGATGGACTTAAATCCATCACACTCAATCCGGCAAAATTGCTTGGTATTGATAATCGTGTAGGTAGTATCGAAAAAGGAAAAGATGCAGATATTGTTTTGTACGACGGAGACCCGTTTGAATATTTAACGAAGGTATGTGTAGTGATTATTGACGGTGAGGTGACGAGTGAGAAATGTAAATAAATACTTTACTACATAGAAAATGAGGTAACAGTAATTAAGCTGCATTTCTCCGCGTAAACCCAGGCGCCTCTGCGGTTAATCTCCCATCACCATAATTTTTCATCAGGCATTAATAATAATGGAACTTAAAGGAACAGTTTTTGCACACTCCGGTTAAATCATTTGCCAAATGAGGTTGTTATCAACCCTTTTTTTGTTAACGCTATTATTGTATTGCAAACCAATCTTATCGCAGGACATTGCTATTGCTCCTGCCAGCAACAGGTATAAAACATCTTTTGGATTAAGAAAAATATTTATAGGGAACAATTATCGCAGGATTTGGTCAACACCTGTGACGATGCCGGTTTTTTATATTAATGAACAAAAGGGAGGATTAACGATCACCAGGCTTGGCGGCGGAGCACAAACAAAAAGCTTACGCATGGTTGATAAAGACAGTATTGAATGGGTATTACGAACAGTTGACAAAAACGTGAAGAATGTTTTACCAAAGCGTGTCAGGAAGACATTTATTACAGCTATTCTACAGGATATTATATCTACCGCACACCCCTATGCACCATTAGTGGTAGCATCGCTCGCAAAAGCATTAAACTTAAACACACCTGACCCTGAACTTTTTTTTGTTTTAGAAGACAGCAGTTTTGGAAAATACAGGAATGACTTTGCCAACAAGGTTTGTTATTTTGAAAGGGTAGCTCCCACCAGGTTCGGGGAAGAGGCTGTTTCCAGCGACAGTATGTTTAATAATTTATCTGAAAGAAACGATTATGCTGTTGAAGATACAACGTTCCTTAAAATAAGATTGCTTGATATGCTTATCGGCGATTGGGATCGCCACAAGGACCAATACAAATGGGGCTGGTATAAGCGTGATAAAAAAGAAATTTATTATCCTATTGCAAGGGATCGCGACCAGGCTTTTTTTTATTCAGATGGAATAATACTTCAACAGGCAAGGCTGGTGTCGTTAAAGTTCATGAGAAATTTTAAAAAACGCGATAAGAACCTCGTTAAACTTAATGAACGTTCATGGCTTATAGATAAGATACTATTGAATAAAATCAGCGACGCAGAATGGCGCAGGATTATCGCCGATATGCAGCAAACATTAAGTGATACAGTATTGGAAACGGCAGTAAAAAAACTACCTCCTGAAATTTATGAGATAGACGGAAAAATAATTTTTAAAAAATTAAAAAACCGGCGGGATGATTTAATGGAATATGGAATGGCATATTATAAATTTCTTACTACCAATAAGAAATTAAACAACTCGACTGAGAAGGAAAAAATAAAGCAAATAATGAAAGAGCATCCCGGAAAGCACTGATCTCTAAATAAATTTATTAGTGCAGGTTCTTTATTACTTTATTAGCGCAGGTCTCCAGACCTGGGCTTTCCCGTTACTTCTGTGCGTTTGTTTTTAAATAATAATTAAGTGGCTTCCTGGCACTGGTCGGGAGACTCGGGCTATTTGCTGGTAAGGCCTGGTCTAATAATCAATCACCTGTTCTTCCATTACAGGCAGCGCTCTCCATTCATATTGCTGGTTGCGCAGTTGTGGCTCAAAGCCCGCTTCTTTTATAGATTGTTGTATGGTCTTGCTTGTAAAACGGTGAGGGGCACCCGCAGCACTCACCACATTTTCTTCTATCATAATACTACCAAAATCATTGGCGCCTGCGTTCAGGCAAATTTGTGCAACTTGTTTTCCAACTGTTAACCAGCTTGCCTGTATATTTTTGATATTGGGCAACATGATCCTGCTAATGGCGATCATGCGAATATATTCTTCTGGTGTGGTGAGGTTATGTACGCCCCGGATTTTGGTCAGCAATGTATCAACATCCTGGAAGGTCCACGGAATGAAGGCAAGAAAACCATTGGCATCTTTGGGTTTGCGGCTTTGCACCTCCCTTAATTTTACAAGGTGTTCAAATCTTTCCTGTAAGGTTTCCACATGGCCAAACATCATGGTAGCCGATGTGGTTATATGAAGCTTGTGTGCTTCGTGCATAATATCAAGCCATTCCTGTGCGCCACATTTTCCTTTGCTTATTAATCGCCTAACCCTGTCTGTTAGTATTTCAGCACCCGCACCGGGAAGACTGTCCATACCTGCCTCCCTTAGTGCCATAAGTACTTCCCTGTGTGTGCTTTTTTCAAGCTTGGTGATATGGGCAACTTCCGGCGGGCCAAGTGTATGGAGTTTTATATTTGGAAAAAGCGATTTTAATTCTTTAAATAAATTTACATAAAAGGAAAGGCCTAATTCGGGGTGGTGGCCGCCCTGTAGCAAAAGCTGATCACCCCCGTACTTAATCGTTTCCTCAATCTTCCTTTTATATGTTTCAATATCTGTGATATATGCATCCGGGTGACCGGGAACACGGTAAAAATTGCAAAACTTACAATTTGCGATACATACATTGGTTGTATTTACATTGCGATCTATCTGCCAGGTTACTTTGCCGTGCGGAACCTGCTTCTTTCTTAATTCATCCGCAACAAACATTAATTCGGCCAATGCAGCATTTTCAAACAAAAAAACGCCTTCTTCTACAGTAAGGAATTCAAAGGCAAGTGCTTTTGTATATAAATCATTTAAATTCATGTATCTGGTACTTAATGGTCTAACAACTTGTGTTTGTCGCCAATGGCTTATTTAAAAAGCAAAATTAAGCTCATTAGGTTGTATATTGAAAATTGAATTATGAGATTGATAAAATACTGTATAATATTTATTTTATTTCCTGTTTGCTTATATGCACAAAAATCAGCAGGAAAACCTGAAGCAAAATTCATAACAAAGTTTCCTTTCAAAATGTATAGCGGGGGCGTTATGATCGTAAAGGGCTGCTTTGAAAATTTTAAAGACAGTTTTAATTTTATTTTAGATACCGGTAGCGGCGGAATATCATTGGATTCCTCGGCCTGCTCCGAAAATAATATTAACCCCACCCAGACTGACACAACAATTACGGGTATCGCAGGCAAACAAAAAGTTTCTTTTGTATTCGATAAAAGTCTCAACCTGCCAGGATTAAAACTGGAGCACCTCAATTTCCATGTTGGCGATTATAATGTACTTACAAGTGTATATGGAGAAAGGATAGATGGTATTATTGGATACAGCTTTTTCAGCCGTTACATTGTAAAAATTAATTTCGACCAGATGATGGTGGAAGTTTTTAGCCCCGGCAAACTAAGATATCCCCCGGGTGGCACTACCCTTCATCCTGTGTTTACTTCTTTACCTGTTCAATATATGGAAGTGAAAGATGCACGCAGGGTTCAGTTTAATTTTTACATTGATACCGGTGCCGGGCTTTGTTTTTTAATGAGTGATGAATTTGCGAAGGATAGCGCAATTCTTATGAATAAAAGAAAACCTGTTACAACGCAGGCAGAAGGACTGGGTGGTAAGTTGCAAATGCGTTTAACCGTAGTGAAGGAAGTAAAGCTCGGCCCATACCGTTTTCGCCAGGTACCTACTTATTTATATAAGGACGATTATAAAGTAACGTCTTATCCATTTACGGGCGGGCTTGTTGGAAATGAGCTATTGCGCCGTTTTAATCTTATAATAAATTATCCTCAACGGGAAATACACTTATTACCCAATACCCGCTACAACGAACCATTTGAATATGGGTATACAGGCTTTAGTATATATTATATTAACGGGAAGGTTGTGGTGGATGAAGTAATAAAAGGGTCACCGGCTGACAAGGCAGGATTTAAACTGGATGATGAGATTGTAAGTGTGGGAACGAATGCTTCCAATAATATACAGCAATACAAGGACCTTTTACAGGAACCCAAGGTGAAACTCCAGGTTATCATCAGGAGAAGTGGACAGCTTATGACAATTATGCTTCATACTGATTCAATTTTATAAGGAAGCTGTTAGTTGATCTACGTGTTGTAGTTCATAGTATATTGATGCTCTATATTTCTTGTAGTTAAAACATTGCTTCTATACAAACGCTCCTGTTTCATGCAGGACTTAAATATTTGTAACCGGGCTAATAGCTAACCGCCAACAGCTATTAGCTTCCTCTCCCCTAACTTTGCCGAATGATTCAATTTGAAAAATTTAGCCTTGACAACGGCTTGCGTGTATTGGTTCACCAGGATAAAAGCACACCAATGGTGGTGGTAAATGTGCTTTATGACGTAGGCGCCCGGGATGAGGATCCCGAAAAAACAGGATTTGCGCATTTATTTGAACACCTGATGTTTGGGGGCAGTAAAAATATTCCGGTATACGATGAGCCATTGCAGGTAGCAGGTGGGGAAAACAATGCATATACCACTAATGATCTCACTAATTATTATTGCCAGCTGCCGGCAGAAAATATTGAGACAGCTTTTTGGCTGGAGAGCGACAGAATGTTAAGCCTCGCCTTCGGAAAAAAAAGCCTGGAAGTGCAACGCAAAGTGGTAAGCGAAGAATTTAAAGAACATTATATCAATAAACCATATGGAGATGTATGGCATAAACTGAGAGAACTCATATATACAACGCACCCATATAAATGGATGACCATTGGAGCTTCTTTAAAACATATCGAAGATGTGAAACTGCAGGATGTAAAGGATTTTTTCTTTAAACATTATACACCCAGCAATGCAGTTTTAGTAGTAGCGGGTAATGTTAGCAGTGAGCTGGTAAAAACACTTGCAGAAAAATGGTTTGGGTCTATACCTGCAGGTATAAAATACAACCGTAACCTTCCCGCAGAACCAAAACAAACAGCCCCCAGGTTTTTAGAAGTAACATCCAATGTTCCACTGGATGCTTTGTATAAAGCGTGGCATATTTATCCCAGGACGGATCCCCGTTATTATATTGCTGATCTTATAACCGATATCCTGGGTGGCGGAGGGTCTTCAAGATTGTTTCAAAGCCTGGTAAAAGAAAAAAAATTATTTAGCAGTATTGATTGCTATCACCTTGGAAGTACGGATGCAGGGATCATTACAATTGATGGAAAACTGGTGAAAGGTGTTGATATAAAAGTTGCCGACGCAGCCGTAGTTGAAGAAATAAAAAAGCTGCAAAAGGATGGGATTACCGTAACAGAGCTGGAGAAAGTAAAAAATAAAACGGAAAGCGCCATGGCATTTGAAGACATGAGTGTAATGAACCGTGCACAAAGTATTGCTATGTATGAATTATTAGGTGATGCGGACCTGATCAACTCCGAACTTTCCAAATACCAGTCGGTAACAGCCGAACAAATACTGGAAGAGTGTCGAACCATCTTCGATGAGAATAATTGCAGCACGATGTATTATCTCTCGGAAAATAATAATGCAACAGGAGTAAACCTGGTATAGATTTTTGTAAGAATAAATAGAATTGAAATTTAGTATGTTTGATGTTAACCGCAGAGAGAAATTAAGATCAGGGTTTATGAAGGGATTCTTCGCGAAACCTCCTTTAGCTCTTGTTCTCTGCGGTAAAATACAAAACTGAACGCCGCCAAGTTTATATTTTTTTAATATTAATAAACCAACAATGATCGATCGCCTGATACCACCGCCTATAAAGGACGCTATTGAATACAAGCTTGAATTGAAGCCATACGAGTTCTATTCTCTCGATAACAACATTCCTGTTTATTCTATCAATGCAGGTGCGCAGGAAGTAATTCAAATCGAAATAGTGTTTTATGCAGGTAATTCTTTCGAAAAGCAAAAAAGTATTGCAGCAGCAACCAACTTCTTGTTAAAAAATGGAACAAGTAAACACAATGCTTTTGAGATAAACGAAGCATTTGAATATTATGGCTCCTATTGTAACAGGTCATGTTACAACGAAACAGCCGTACTTTCTTTACATACTTTATCTAAACACGTAACAAAGCTATTACCGCTGATGCAGGAGATGCTGACAGATTCGGTTTTCCCACAGGAAGAACTGGAAACCTATAAGCGGAATTCAAAGCAACGATTGAAAGTTAATCTTCAAAAAGCAGAGTTTGTTGCAGGAAGATTAATAGACAGTTATTTGTATGGTGAAGACCATCCGTACGGAACATACACAAAAATGGAAGACATAGATAATCTTTCTGTGGAAGCGATAAAAGATTTTTACAAAAAGTATTATCTCAATGGTGAATGCGCCATTTTTGTTGCAGGAATCATGCCATCCAACATGCAACAATTGCTGAATGATGTATTTGGAAAACTTTCTGTAAGCAAACCTTCCGGCATATTAAAAGATATTCAACAATTTCCTGCCACTGAAAAAAAATACCGGGTTCAAAATGATGAAACTTCCGTGCAGGGAGCTATTCGTATTGCAACAGCATTTCCAAACAGGCATCATCCCGATTTTAAAAAAGCTGTTGTGTTGAATAGTGTATTTGGTGGTTTTTTTGGATCAAGACTAATGAGTAATATACGTGAGGACAAAGGTTACACTTACGGAATTCATAGTTATATTCAGAATCATATACAGGAAAGCGCCTGGCTTATAAGTACAGAGGCAGGCAAGGATGTGTGTGAAGCAACAATTAAAGAAGTGTATAAGGAGATGAAAAAACTCCGTGAACAAAAAATTGGCGATGAAGAATTGTTGCTTGTACGAAACTATATGATTGGAGGTATTCTTGGTGAATTGGACGGCCCCTTCCAGATCATGGCGAAATGGAAGAATATTATTTTAAATAATCTGGATGAAAATTATTTTTACGATTCGGTAAACGTAATAAAAACGGTAAGTGCAGGCGAGCTGCAGGATCTTGCCAATCTGTATTTGCAACCAAAAAGATTTTACGAACTGGTAGTTTATTAATTATAAATTACGAATGCCCGAATTGAGATATACAATCTAATGATTTCGTAATTCTTAATTCTTAATTCGGCATTCCTAATTCATAATCATTTAATGATCATATTATACAGTTTTGCCTGTTGCTTAATGATCTTTTCAATTTCTGTTTCCAGTGTTACTGTATTTTTTGTTGCTGCATTTTTTGCTCTCTCTGCAGCAATAAAAGCATCTCTTTGTGCAGCCAGTCTTCCGATCTCTGTTTGAATGCTGTCTCTTTCCTGTTGTTTCACAGTAACAATTTGTTTTAATTCTTCTGTTGTTTTAGTTCGTAAACTATCGGTCAGTGTATTTTTATCCAGCGTTTTATAAAAATTTTTATCATCAGCTGCAGCATCCACAACATCCCAGCGATTATTTTTATATAATTCTTTCTTTCCTTTTACTGTTGCACGCTTCACCGCCACAGATCTGTTTGCGCTGTAATTCAATTTATCAACTTCTTTTTGGTCGGCAAACGCAACGTCGCCATGATACCCGTACGAAATATATGTACCGTTCAGTTTGGTATTGAGTGCAAGTATTGCGCTGTCGTATGGTGTGGGAATCTCTTCAATTTTTGCATCCTGGTTAATATTGCTATAACTGCCATTTCCGCATTCACTATTCAGGTTCCAGTGTTCACGGATACCCTGCATCCTGTCGCCGCAATAAATGGTGTTCACAATTACGCCTTTTTGTTTTGCTTCGGAGCATGCTTTTGTATAAGTTATATTGCCCTGTAAAAAATCCTCGTTCCCTGCAATGAAGATCACTTTGTAATTATTGCCGGCATTGTCCCAGGCTAATTCATCCAACGAAGTATAGATCACTTTGCCGCAATATTCATCACCGCCATTTGTTTTAAGCCCAAACAACTGTTTCGAAAGCTGGTCAAGATCGGTTGTAAAACCACTGATCTGTTTCACATAACCATTTGCTGAACCATTATCAGGCCGGCCGTATTCGTACAAAGCAATTTCAATTTGGGGTGTTTTTCCATTGCATTCTGCCTTTCCCATTGTACTTACCATATTCCAGAGTTGAGCTTTGGCCTGCTCAATGAGGCCGTCCATGCTATTACTTACATCCAGTAAAACGGCTACCTGGATCTTTGGACTGGTACTTTTTGTAGAGGGGTGATTTGAGATGTTTGTTGGTTTTGGTTCTGTTAAAGCACTGACAATGAAAGAAATAAATAAAAGGAAGACAACTGCTGTTGATTTAAATATACTTTTCATACTGGTTGGTTTTGAATTACGGAGATGCGACGATTTCATGTTTTGCACAAATACAGCTGCTTTTTGAACGAGCTTTGCAACCTTTTTAACAGCTAATGCCCGCTGGTATTGATTTTAATTGATTCAATCGCTTTTAAATACCAGAAAAAAAATATATTTTTACCAATGCTTAGGCAGCCTGCCGCCAACATGGCTTAAAGCCCTTTAGGAAAAAGCATTACCTCTACCAGCAAATCCTATCAAAAACAGCCATATCTCAGTGATAAACACTGCTGTAAGAAACCACGGTCTCCTCGAAAAACAAAAGATTAATAATTATAACCAACGATTGGATGAAGCAATTTGTCGCGATATTTTTTACAATAGTATTTTGTTTTTTGATCACCCAGCGGTCGAACGGGCAGGTTACTGTGACCAATAACACTAACACGGTCCCCAATCTTGCTACAACTTATGGTTCACTTGCAGAGGTCATCACTGCTCTTGATGGAGTTACCACTATTAATGGACCGGTTATCATCAGCTTAGATCCGGGAAATCCGGAAACTGCGCCCGCCGGGGGATATATCATCAATTTTACAGCGGTTACTACGGCAATAAATAATGTAACTATAACCGGTAACACGAATACCATTACAGCCAGCAATGCATTAACCGTCGGCTCTGTCACCGATGCGATCTTTAAAATAATCGGCTCTGATTATGTAACTATTGAGCATTTTCGAATGCAGGAGAATGGAGCCAATACTGCTACAACTGTTGCCAGTAATAATATGACAGAATGGGGAGTAGCTTTATTGCACGCATCCCAAACAAACGGGGCGCAAAATAATACCATACAAAACAATACCATTACATTAAACAGGGCATATTCGAATGCAATGGGAGTTTATAGTAATACCAGGCATAGTGCAGGAAATGTGACTTTGACAGAGGAAATAACGAATAATACATCAGGACCTAATAAAGGGAATAAGATATATACAGATACGATCAGCAATGTCAATATTGGGATTGTATTCATCGGGTCAGGCGCAGCAGCAAATATGGACATTGGAAATGATGTTGGAGGTAGTTCAACAGCAACCGGAAATCTAATAACTAATTGGGGTGGGCTTGGGCCGACAACAGCCTTCGTATCTGTAACAGGGACCAGCGCTGCTGTATTTCTAAACCATCAGAAAGATGAAAATGTTTCCTACAATACCATTACAAGTGCAACCTTAACCGGAGCAGCGATTGGGGCAAGAGGAATTTATAAAGAGTATGGTAGTACAGTTCCTACAGGAACGTTTACATCTAACATAACCAATAATCTCATTACGATTACCAATAATTTCACAGGAGCTTCCGCCTTTAATGGAATATTCAGTACAGGAATTTCAACTCCGCTAAGTACAGCAACAATCAATATAAATAATAACCAGTTGCTTAATCTATCGGTTGGCGTTAGTTCAACAATGTCAATTGCAGGAATATCCAACACTTCCCAGGTTGGTGTGTTGAATATGAACAATAACATTATCAGGGGAACAACATACGTCGCATCAACAACCGGTTTTACAGGCCTTTCAAACTCAGGAGCAGTACAAACCACGCTTAATATAAACAATAATCAGCTCGGTAATGCTTCGGGTAATGCAGTAACATTTACCGGGGCAACAAGCGGAAATATTTTTGGTATTTCTGTCTCATCTGTTGCAGCGGGTGCAGCAGTCTCTATCAGTAATAATAATTTCCAGGGTTTTGCACAACCTCTTGGAGGATCAGGCTCACACACATATATTACGCTTACGCACGCACCATCCACCGCAACAACCGATAATATTAATGACAATACGTTTACCAATATTACTGCTAACACGTCGGGTAGTGTAACATTTATCAATCGTACGGGTGGCATGATATCAAATGCAGGCGCTACAGAAAACTGTAACAATAATAGAATAATTACCGGGTTTTCAAAACCGATAGCAGGCGGAACAATCACACTGTACAATACTACCTCTACCTCTTTGTCGGGAAATACAATGACAGAAACGGGAAATGATTTTTCAAATATTACAACAACCGGTGCTACTGGCATAAATGGCTGGAATAATATAGAAGGAAGCGGAGGTGCATCTGGTCCAACAAAAACAATAAACAATAACATATTTAAGAACTGGACCGGCGGATCCGGAAGTATCAGCGTTATTCAATCTGACGGAGGTGGGGATAACACAACAATTAGCGGGAACGATATTCAAAACGTTTCCGGTACAGGTTTTTTAACTGTTATTACTATTGGTACAACCAGCAGATTAAAACATGCTGTCTCAAATAATATTATTGCAACTATTAATGCAGGCAGCACACTATTGGGAATCACAGGCGGATCTACTGCCACTTCACTTGTAAACATTAACGGTAATGATATCCATTCGCTTACCTCTACCGGAAGCAACCAGACAGAAGCGATAAAAATAACCGCCGCAACAATTATCAATATTGGTAAAAACAAGATTTACGATATAAATGCGCAGAATGCCGCAGGCCAGGTATATGGAATTGATCTTGCTACAATAACAGTAAGCGCCACTTATAATATTACCAATAATTATATTGGAGATCTTAAAGCAGGCATCACAAGCAGTGTGCTTGCAATCAGGGCGATAAACGCTGCAAATGTCGCAGCTTTCGCCAGTTTTAATATTTATTACAACACGGTCTATCTTAATGCAACATCAAGCGGAACTGATTTTGGTACATCAGCCCTATACCTGATCACTAATAATACAGCTACAACCGGTGCGGCGACTTTGCGGAATAATATTTTTGTGAACACATCCACACCAAACGGATCTGGAATAACAGCAGCGTATAGACGTAATTTATCAAACCTGACCAATTATACAGCTGCTTCCAATAATAATATTTTTTATGCAGGAATACCATCAGCAACAAAACTTATTTTTTATGATGGAACAAATGCCGATCAAACGCTCGCCGCATTCAAAGCAAGAGTTACTGCAAGAGAAACCAATTCTTTTACAGAGATGCCGACGTTCCTGAGTACATCCGGCGCATCAGCGATTTTTTTACACCTCGATCCTGCAACGCCAACACAAGCAGAGAGTGGTGCTGTGAATATAACCGGCTATACCGATGATTATGATGGAAACATTCGCCAGGGCAATGCCGGTTATTCAGGAACAGGAACGGCACCGGATATTGGCGCCGATGAAATTGCAGGAATTTATTCAGAAGCCAATCCCCCGGTAATAAATTATACTACCATTCCAACGCCTAGCTGTACTTTTTCAGGAATGACAATAACGGGTGTTACTATAACGGATGCAACAGGGATCCCGCTCTCAGGTGCAAACAGGCCAAGAATATATTATCGCAAAAATGCAGGAAGCTGGTTTTCACAACCGGGAACAAACACTGGCGGAACAGCAACGAACAGTACCTGGAGCTTTACGATCGTTGAATCAGACATGGGTGGTGTAGCAGGCGGAAACGTAATATCTTATTATATTATCGCCCAGGATCTGAATCCAATTATCAATGTGGGTTCAAATCCATCCGCAGGCCTGGTTGCAACAGGGGTGAATAGTGTAACTACACACCCCACTTCTCCCAATACTTATATCTTAAGGTATAACCTCAATGGAACCTATACGGTTGGGGCAACAGGAAATTTTTCAACATTAACTTCTGCAGTAAGTGCTTATAATAATGCATGTGCTATATCAGGTGCGGTTATTTTTGAATTGCTGGATAATACTTATAATAGTGTTTCAGAAACATTCCCCATTACCATCAACAACCATGTGGATGCAAGCGCAGTAAACACACTTACGATACGACCTTCCGCAACTGCAATACCACTGATTACAGGAAACTCATCAGCATCAACAATTAATCTTGACGGTGCAAAATATATCCGATTCGATGGACGCCAGGCAGGAGCAGGTACCAACAAATCACTTACCATCACATCTTCCACCACAGGCGTTGCTATAAATTTTGTGAATGATGCGCAGAATAATATTGTACGCTATTGTTCTGTAACCGGGCAACGTGTAAGTAATTTTAGCGGAACTATTTTCTTCGGAACAGCCTCCACGGGTACAGGAAATGATAACAATACGATTGATAACAACGATATAAGTGAAGCAGGCGGATTTTCAAATAACGGTATTTATTCAGCAGGTACCGCAGGAAAAGAGAATGACAATATTACTGTTAGCAATAATAACATCTCCAATTATTTCAACGCGACAGGAGATTCTCATGGTATCTGGGTTAGTTCAAACAGTAATTCATGGACGATAACAGGCAACCGTTTTTTCCAGACGGCAACCCGTGTTTATACAACCACCAACATAAATGTTTTCGGTATTTATGTAACAACCGGCACAGGATATACAGTGAGTAATAACATCGTTGGCTATGCAAATGTGGCTGGAACGGGAACAACCAATATGATCGGGAATACTGTACCACTTGCGGGATTCCCGGCCTCATATACACCCACCGGTACGCCTTCGGCACTCCGTTATGCGGGTATTGGCATGAGTTTGGGATTGGTTGGACCAACATCAACTGTTGATGGAAATACAGTAGCAGGAATTGCCATGTATACTTCCAGCAGTGCCTCTACATTGTATGGTATGTTTGGCGGTATTTATATTGAAAGCGGCGCTGTTAATATCGGCACCAATACTGCCAATACAATCGGATCAGCAACGGGTAGTAATTCTATTTATGTTGCAACCACGAGTGGTACAGGAACAATAGTGGGTATCAGGGCTGCGTGCATCATCAGTTCTTCTATTCAAAATAATATTATTGGTTCAATAACTTCTTCTGGTACAACTGCTGCCAACTCGGGAAATTTCACAGGCATCAGTGTTGCAGGAACATGTAGTTATACCATAAATAATAACTCGGTCGGCAATGCAAATGCAGATAATATCCGTGTAGGTTATTTCACATCCGGTGCTAATCTTTCCAATACGGGGACGCTTACTGCTACCAATGTTGGTATAACGGCAAATGTCAGAGGTATTACCAGTACAAGCATCCTCTCACTTAGTATTACGAATAATACACTCAGGGGTTGGGCATTATCTTGCAGATCTGCCAATAACTATGGTATTGAAACTTCAGGATCAATGCCAGGAGGTACAATCAATGTTAATAATAATTTTATTGGAACAGCTGCTACCAACTGGATTAACTCTGCAGTTGATAATAACAGTTTTTTCTATACCATCAATGTAACCAATGTATCGGCAACAAACTATAACATTAAGAACAATGATATAAGAGGAACTTTTTTTGGAACACAAAATAGTGTGGGCGGATCCTTCTTAAGACTTACCGGTGCCTCTTCGGCCAATGCAATTGCTACGATCAGTGGAAACACGTTCACTAATCTGGGCATGAAATTTTCTACAGCGTCCATGTATTTTATTTTTACCAGCTATACGCTTTCAGCTACAGGACAGCTTATCATTGATAATAATAAAACAATTGGCAGTTTTGCAGGTAGCGGTACCTGTGATTATCACATGGTGCATGCTGCCATGAGCAGCACAGCTGGGGCAACCGCAAGTATTACAAACAACGATTTCTCTAATATCTCTATTGGAACCGCAGCTTCATCTGATTTATTTGGGATATACAGCTCATTCAGTGTAAACCCGTGCTCACTAACGGTTACGGGCAACATATTGAACAACTGGACTTCGGGACCAGGTGGCTTAACGGGCATTGATATTGAAGATATGACCGGAACTGCAACCTGTTCGGGGAATACCATCTCCAATATTGCAACGCAGGGAGATATACAGGCAATGCTGATAGCCACTTCGGGAAATAGTGGTCTTTTCAATATAGCGAGTAACACAATCACCACACTTGCATCTACCGGCGGAGCAGGGTTTATCAATGGTATCAGCCTTTTTATTCCAACAGGTGCAAATACAACACAAACAAATCTTAACGGGAATACGATGAGCGGATTTTCTTCTATAGATCCCATTGCACTCGTTGCCGGAATTTACCTTATCAGCGGGAACAGCTCATCCATAGTTTCTATAAACAAGAATAAGATTTATAATCTTTTGCAAAACGGATCTTCTGGCCATGTATATGGAATTTATAATGAGCCTACGTCATCAGGAGATATAACCTATGCCAACAATTATATCGGCGACCTTCGTGCTCCAAATTCAACTGTTACAGATGTAACCATAACAGGAATGAGACTTTACTTAAACAACGGGCAGAACAAAGTTTATTATAATACCATTCATTTAAACGCTACAGGAAACACATCGCAATTTTCGAGTACAGCAGTATATGCCGACGGAGCAACGAATGTTGTGCTTCGAAATAATATTTTCAGCAATACTTCAGGACATGGCGCATCCGGAAAAACAGTGGCGTATTGGAGAGGTGATACCAACCTTGGGACGTACAATGCTGTATCCAATAATAACCTGTTCTATGCAGGAACCGCCTCTGCACAAAACCTTCTTTTTTATGATGGAACAAACAGCGATCAAACACTTGCAACATATCAGACAAGAGTAAGCCCAAGAGATGATTTATCAGCAAGTGCTGCACAAAATTTCATCAGTACAACAGGATCTAATATAAACTTTCTTCATATTGCAGCTACCGGCAATTGTAGTGTAAATGCAAGAGGAAACAATTCGGGAATATCACTTGCAACAGATTATGATAATGAAACACGCAGTACCGTTTCTCCTTTTGTAACAGATATCGGCGCCGACGAATTCAGTAAGAAGGTTGTATGGACAGGATCAAACGGAACCAACTGGAATGATACAGGAAACTGGGGCGGAGGAGTTGTGCCAAATGCAAACGATGAAAATGTTGTTATTTCAAACCCGCCGGTGAATCAACCGGTAATCGCATCCGGTGAAACCTACCAGGTAGCCAGTGTTATAATAGGTGCCGCCGCCAACCTAACGAATAAGGGCACCCTGAAAGTAGCCGGTTCAATATATACAAGTGTAATAGCAAGTTTTAATAATGTCCAGGCAGGTATTGTGGAAGGTTCTGTTGAAATGAATGGCAATTGTTCTATTACACAACCATTGGCAGGAGATGTTTTTGTCAGCAACGCTGTTAAAGATTTTAAAGTAAGCAACGATGTAAAAATAGCTGCGATAGCAGCACAGCAACTAAATATCTGCGGGGAATTATCTTTCGGGGGAACAGGAAAAACACTTTTCACCAATGATAATATTGTATTGGTATCAACAGTAAACAAAACAGCTAATGTTGCAGATGTTACCGGAAATACCATTTCAGGTAAGGCAACCGTAGAGCGTTTTATTAATACAGGTCTGGTTGTAGATGGTAGACATTTAAAATCCTGGCAGTTCCTTGCAACACCCACAGCAGGACAAACTATTTTTCAATCCTGGCAGGAAGGCGGAACCGCCCCCGTTGGTTATGGAACAATTATAACAGGAACGGGCAGTGGATTTGATATTCCTACAGCCCTGCCATCTATGAAGTTCTATGATAACAGCACCAATAACTGGACAGGTATAACGAATACAGGGAATAGCATTAATGACCAGAGAGGCTATATGTTGTTTGTAAGGGGAGACAGATCTGTGACAGCATACAATCAAAGTGCGGTACCTACAAACCTGCGTACAAAGGGGACGCTGTATCAGCCGTCTTTACCGCCGCCGGTATCTGCTGTACAGGCAGGCAAATTCGAATCGGTGGGTAATCCGTATGCCTCTGCTATAAATATATTATACATGAAGAATAATGGATTGTTTGTAAACCTCAACAATGATGTTACAGTATGGGATCCGTTGCTTGCGGGAACATACCTGTACGGGGGATATCAAACACTTTCTGCTACCAATAATTATGAACCAACCGCCGGTGGTACTACTTATTATCCTTCAGGAACTCCTGTTCATTTTATCCAAAGCGGACAGGCTTTCTTTGTTCATTCAGCCGGGCCGGCAGGTTCTGTAACGTTCACGGAAGCATGTAAGGAAAGTAGCAGCAGGATGGTTTACCGGCCGGCAGCAACAGATCCGGGCAGGCAATTTTTCAGGGTATCGTTATATACAGCTGACGGTATTATCGCTGATGGTAATGCAGTTGCATTTGATCGTTTGTTTAATAATGCTGTTGATAAAGACGATGCGTATAAAATTATCAATACGAGTGAAAATTTTGGTTTGATCAGGGAAGGAACATCGCTTGCAGTAGAAGGACGTATGCCGGTGCAAAGAACAGATACAATCTTTTACAACATGTACAATCTCCGCAAACAACAGTATCAACTCAGGTTTGCACCAAAGAATATGCAAACAGGACTTAAAGCATATTTGATTGACCAGTATCTACACAGCACTACAGAGTTGAGTTTGGGTGATAGTAGTTTTGTTAACATAGTTATTAATGACAATCCATTGTCTGCTGCATCCGATAGGTTTTACGTAGTGTTTAAACAACGTGTGTCGCTCAGCGATCCGATTCCTCATACGCCACACGTGAATACAATTGGTATGATGGGAAAAGGCACAATTAAAACTTTGGCAGAAAACAAAGAAGCAGTAATAAGCATTTATCCCAACCCGGTAGTAAATAAAGTACTGCAGCTTCATTTCGAAAATCAATTGGCCGGTACTTACCGTGTTGAACTGGTGAGCAAACAGGGGCAGCTGGTTTATACCACTACTCTTGCAATTAGTACCGAAAACAGTCACCAATCAATTAAAGTTAATCCTGCCATTGCTGCGGGAGATTATCTTGTAAATATTTATGCAGGAAATGGTAAGAAAACCGCTTTACAGGTAATTATTAAATAGTTTGCCGAAGAAAAAATTGTAGCTTAGTTAATCCATCATTTTTTGGTATATCCCGTCATTTTAAACCAACCGTTTATGAAAGGCCTTCTTTTCTCAATCGCAATTGCTTTAATTTTTCATACTGAAAATTTATCTGCGCAGGTTACTATTACCAATTTTTCAAATACAACCCCGGCATTGGCGGATGCCTATACATCTCTCGCTGATGCAATTACTGATTTGCAGGCAATTACTGCTATCAGTGGACCTGTAACCATAACATTAACCGGAAACAATCCTGAGACAGCTCCAGCCGGAGGATATGTGATCAGTTTTGCAACAACAACAACGCTGTCTACGCCCATTGTAATTGAAGGAAACAACAATATCATCACAGCAGCTTTGCAACCGGTTGGATCATCTTCTGATGCAATATTTAAAATAGTGGGCGCCGATTATATAACGATCCGTGGTTTTACAATGCAGGAAAATCTGGCTAATACTTCTATGACGCCAATAGTGAATACAATGACTGAATGGGGTGTAGCCTTGCTGAATGCATCTGTATCAAACGGAGCCCAGCATAATACTATTCAAAATAATACGATCTCATTGAACAGGGATTATCCAAACAGTTTTGGAATTTATAGCAACACAAATCACAGCCTGGCAGATGTTGGCACTGATCAGCCAATCATCAATGATGACACAGCACCCAACCATAACAATAAAATATATAGCAATACAATCAGTAATGTGAATATGGGTATTGCGTTTATAGGTTCAGCGGTTGCGAATAATATGGATGTTGGAAACGATATTGGTGGAAGCACTGTCTCAACAGGCAATAACATTAGCAACTGGGGAGGGAAATTGTCTGCAACATTTTTCTTCTCAAATCCATCTGTTTCTTATGGTATCCTGGTCAATCATCAAAAAGACGAAAATGTTTCTAATAATGTTCTTACAAGCGCAACAGTAACAGGTACTGCTGTTGCATTAACGGGAATACTAAAAGATTATTCAATAACAACACCAACAGGAACCTTCATATCGAACATTAAAAAGAATACAATTACTATAAAAAATAATTTCACAACAGCAACTTCTTTTGAATGTATCAATAGCCGTGGCATCATTACTCCATTAAACACAGTTACAATTAATATAGACAGTAACTATATTTTTCAAAATGACATGGGCAATGCTGTTACACCGATCGGATCGGAAATGACAGGTATTATTAACAGCTCTGTATGCGGTACATTAAATATGACCAGAAATATTTTCAGGGAAAATACAATGACAACTCCCAATGCGGCTTTTACAGGAATTTCAAATCTTGCTTTAGTAACCAATGTGATCAATATTAATGGCAATAAGTTTGGAGACGCCCTTGGAAACTGCCTTACACTTCCTGCAGGTTCCTGGAACAGGATCGGTGCTGTGTGGTGCAAAAGAGCTGGCCTTAATGCTTCGCTTTCCATAAGCGGGAACAATATCGAGGGGTTTAATCATTCAGGAGCAGGTTCCAATCCTTATTATTTTATTTATTTTGAACATGAGATCGCGTCAGCAGTAACTGATAATTTCAACAACAATACATTTACCAACCTGTATATTAATACCAATGAAATTGTATTTGGTATCATCAGGAATGGCGGGAATATGCAACAATCTGCCGGCGCAACTATGAATTACAATAATAATAAAGTAGTGGGCGTGTTTAGTAAACCGTATCCCGGTCAATATGCTGCAGGGGTTCTTTTTATAGATAATTATGGCGGATCGGAAAGGGGAAACTATACCAACTTTATTGGAAATGATTTTTCGAATGTTAACGTGCAGGGCGAAACGGGTGATTTATTAGGCATCTGGAGCGCTGATGGCGGTAGTGTAACAACATTCAGCAATAATATTTTTCAAAACTGGAATTATGGCGGTCATTGGGCAAGGTTAATTGGTGGTTCCGGTGCTGACACCACTTATATTACAAACAATACAATAAAGGACATCACAGGAGCATCGGCATTTCTGGGGCTCAGCATCGATGGAGACTCTCTTATTGTTTGCCGTAATAATAGCATAACAAATATTGAAACGACAATTGTTGGCGGCTCAGAAATGATTGGCATTTCTTCAGTGAGCTCAAATATAAAAAGACAGTTTATAACTAATAATATAATTGAAAATATTTCTTCCAGTAAAGGTGCTATGACGGCAGGGATAAGGATTGGTAATGCTGTTGCCAACACTACCGATGTTTCAGTAAACAGGATAAGCAACCTGAGTTCAAGTCATATCAGTGCATCGACATTGGTAGTTGGAATAGATATAACAGCTGTTGCATCCGGAGTGCATAATATTTATAATAATATAATCGGCGATCTTCGTTCCACCAATACAAACAATGCCAATGCAGTAAGGGGAATTAATATCTCTTCTGTTGTGCCTGGCGCAGCACACAATATTTATTACAATACCATTTACCTGGATGCCCCCGCATCTACAGGTACAAATTTCGGCACATCAGGAATATATGCAACAGCCGACGCCACAACAACAAATGGATTACTTACTTTAAGAAACAATATCGTTGTAAACTTATCTGCAGTAAATGGTGGCGGAATAACGGCTGTATTCAGACGAAGTGCATCAACACTCGCAAATTATTCACCTACTTCCAATAATAATATTTTTTATGCAGGAACGCCTTCGGCTACGAATGTGATGTTAAGATATGCCACTACCAGTTTTCAAACACTTGCTGCGTACAAAACAAAGGTTAGTCCGGCTGATGCAAATTCATTTACTGAACTGCCACCATTCCTCAATATAACAACCGGTGCAAATCCGGATTACCTGCATATTAATGGTACTATTCCAACACAAGCCGAAAGTGGCGCAATAAATATTATCGGGATCGAAGATGATATTGACGCAGAAATTCGCCAGGGAAATACGGGATACATTGGCACAGGAACCTCACCGGATATTGGTGCTGATGAATTTGAAGGATTTATTATTGTCCCTGTAAGCATAACTACTATCTCTGCAAGTCGCAATAATGATAAAACGATTGTAATAAAGTGGAAGGGAGAAAATGAAATTAACCTTGATAGATATTTTTTAGAAAGAAGTGCCAATGGGCAAAATTTTGAGATGATTGGCTCAAAGGATCCTGTTGCAAATAATGGCGGAACTGCAACTTATCAATACAATGACCTTTTACCTTTTACCGGCAATAATTTCTACCGCATCAAATCGATCAGCATCGGCGGTAGAATACAATACAGCGCTGTTGTAAAAGTGGGGCCTTTAAATGAAACTGGTTCTATTACAGTTTATCCTAACCCGGTAAAAGATAAAATTTTGAATATACGTTTTGTAAATCAGCCTGCCGGCATATATAAACTGCAATTGACGAATAAACTGGGACAATGGGTTTATAACAGCAATATAGAAATTGCAGATAATAACAATACAAAGACAATAACTCTTAGTAGTGACCTGGTTCCGGGGTATTACCTATTGAGTATAGTTTCGGCTAATAGTGAAAAATTTGTTCAGCAAATATTGGTCAGATAACAAAGAACAAAGCAATAAAGATTGAAGATTAATGAGGGACTCTATCTTATTTGATTTTGTCGGTATTGATCGGTGGAAGATGAAAAGATTGAATAGTATTTAGCTGCTGGTGCGACATTTGTCATTTATGCATTACCTGATAAGAACTACATTTCCCTTTAATGTTTTTACTTTATTAAAGCGATCTGTTCCCTTGAGCGACCATACATAATTGTCGATAGGCTGTTTTTTTCCTTTATAAGTGCCGTCCCATCCTTTTTTCAGATCATCGGTCTCAAATACCATCGCACCATAACGGTTAAATACCCTGAAGAATTGCAGGCTTTTTATTCCTACAACAGTAGGTCTGAAAACATCATTCACAGCATCGCCGTTTGGTGTAAACGCGGTCGGCACATAAAAAGTAGGCCCGTTCAAAACACGAAGGCTTAAAGTATCGAGGTCAAAGCATCCTATATCATCCGATACAAAAAGAGTAAAGGTTTCATCATGGCCCAATATCGTAACCGGGTTGGCAATAAAAGGATTATTTAGTGATGCTGAAGGAGACCATTGATAATTCAATCCCCCGCTTCCTGATAATTGATAAGAGGAATTCGTTTCAATGATCGTATCAATCCCCGCATTTGCAATCACAGGTGGATTTATATGAAGGTCAACCAAGGCTGTGTCCCTGCAACCCAAACTGTTTTGAACAAACACCGAATAAACACCTTCCACAGATACATTAGTAATATTATCGACAGGTTGGTTACCAAGCGTCCAATTTAATATCCAGCCTGCAGTACCATATAGCGACGCCATGTTCGTGGATTGACCGTGACATATCTTCAATGTTTTATCCGGCCCCAGGTTTGGTTTGCTATTAATCATCACTGTTATAATTGCTCTTGGCCCTTCGCAAAAACCGTTTGCCTGGCTTACATAATAATTTATAGTTCCCGGCAGAGAAGATGAGGGAATTGGTGCAACCGCTAACCCGGTTCCGCCTGAAGCTGATGTATACCACATAAGCTGGTTGCCTGTTGTTATGGTTGCCTCAAGGGAAGTTGTAACATCATCCTGACAATAAATAACGGGTGAATTTACAAGAGGGGCTGACGGTGTAAGATTCACGGTTAAATTAAGGGTAACAATAGAATCGCATCCGTTTGTGCTGGTCAACGTCACCGTATACACGCCGGAACTGCTATAGTTTTGATTATTCCATTGATAAGGCAATTCAGCAGAACAGATGGCAGCATTACTGCCGCTGTATTTAACCGGGTTAATGGTTAAATGAAGTATTGCTATCGAATCGCACCCCGATGAACTTATAAGATTTACCTGGAAAGTTCCATCGGTTGAATAACTTTGGCCATTCCAGTTATAGGGAATATCACTGTTGCATATCGTAATATTGGTATTGCTGGTCAGCACCGAATTGGCAGTTAGTATAAGTGTTGCTATTGAATCACAACCATTGCTGTTTTGCAGGTTGACAAGATAAGTTCCCGAAGCAGTATAATTTTGTCCATTCCATAAATAAGGCAATTGGTTTTGGCAAATCATTATAGAAGTTGTGCTCGTTGTGTTGTTACTCACCGATAGGATTAGTGTTGAAAGAGAATCGCATCCGGTGTTGCCGGTAAGCATTAATGAATAAGTTCCTGCGCTTTGACATAAAAGACCATTCCAGGAAAAAGGCAATTCATTTTCACAGACATTTATCATTGTGGTACCGGCAGTAGTATTATTGATCGTTAACAGCAGCGTTGCGACAGAATCACATCCCGTATTGCCAATTAGATTTATTGAATAGGTTCCTGCAACTGTATAATTATAATTATTCCAGTTATACGGCAATTGGTTTTCACAGAGCGTTACGGTTGTAAGACTGGAAACAATGCTGTTGGTAATTAAAATCAAAGTTGCAATGGAATCGCATCCACTTCCGGAAGTTAGAACCACTGAATAAGTTCCCGGGGCTGAATAGTTATTTCCATTCCAATTGTACGGTAATTGATTCTGGCAAATAGTTAAAGCAACCGTGCTGCTGAGAACAACATTGGTTGATAAGATCAATGTGGCAACAGAGTCGCACCCGCTACTACTGTTAAGCGTTACCGAATAAGTTCCTGCCGCTGAATAACTTTGATTGTTCCAGCTGTATGGAAGCTGGTTATTGCAAATAGTCACAGGTGTTGTACTTGACTGAGCCATGTTCACTGATAAAATAAGTGTCGCTACAGAATCACATCCATTGCTATTAATAAGTGTTATTGAATAATTCCCGGCAGCTGAATAATTATTTCCATTCCAGTTATAGGGCAATTGATCTTCGCAGATGGTTACCGGTGTTGTGCCCGCCGTATTATCATTCACCGCTAATACAAGTGTCACAAGAGAATCGCAACCAGTACTATTGATCAACATTGCTGAATAAGTTCCTCCGGCTGCATAACTGCTACCATTCCAGTTATAGGGAAGCTGGTTTGAACAAATGGTTACCATTTCCGTTCCTGCACTTACATTATTAACTGTTAACAGCAATGTGGCAATAGAATCGCAACCGGAATTGCCGGTAAGATTTACAGTGTAGTTCCCTTCTGCAGAATAATTGTTTCCATTCCAATTATAGGGAAGCTGATCCGGGCAAATACTCACCATTGTTGTACTGGAAACAACATTGCTTGTGCTTAATGTTAATGTGGTAACAGAATCACAACCATCGTTATTGGTAAGATTTATTGTATAAGTTCCCGCTACGGGATAATTGTTCCCATTCCAGGTATATGGAAGTTGATTTTCACAAATGGTTATGGATGTTGTGCTTGCTGCATTATTATTGACAGTTAATTGAAGTGTGGTTATTGAGTCGCACCCGTTGCCATTTGTAAGGATTGTTGAATAGCTTCCCGCTGCAGGATAATTATTTCCATTCCAATTGTATGGAAGTTGATTTTCGCAAATAGTTATTGCTGTTGTGCTCGCCGTATTATTGTTCACCATTAACACCAGTATTGTAACTGAGTCGCATCCGTTGCTGTTAATGAGCGTTGTTGAATAACTTCCTGCTGCGGGATAGCTGTTCCCATTCCAATTGTAAGGAAGTTCATTTTCACAAATAGTTATTGCTGTTGTGCTCGTGGTATTATTGTTCACTACTAACACAAATGTTGCAACAGAGTCGCACCCGTTGCCATTTGTAAGGATTGTTGAATAACTTCCCGCTGCAGGATAATTATTTCCATTCCAATTGTATGGAAGTTCATTTTCGCAAATAGTTATTGCTGTTATACTAGCTGTATTATCATTTACGGACAATTCAAGTGTAGCAATAGAGTCGCATCCGTTACTATTAATAAGCGTTGTTGAATAAGTTCCTGCTAATGGATAATTGTTTCCATTCCAATTGTACGGTAATTGATTTTCACAAATTGTTATGGATGTTGTGCTGCTTACAACCGCATTTGCGGCCAGGTTAAGTGTAGCAATAGAATCACAACCGGAACTTCCAACAAGTGTTATTGAATAAGTGCCTGCTGAAGGATAACTATTTCCATTCCAGGTATAAGGAAAAAGATTTTCACATATTGTTGCAAAACTCGTACTGGTTGAAATTCCATTCACAGCAAGATTAAGTACGGCAACGGAATCACATCCATTGTTGCCGGTTAATATTACCGAATAAGTTCCTCCTGAAGGGTAACTATTTCCATTCCAGCTGTAGGGAAACTGGTTTTCGCAGATGCTGGCAAAAGTTGTACTGCTAAGTAATGGATTTGTTAGCAGGATAAGTGTGGCAACAGAATCACATCCATCGCTGTCCATTAGGCTAACTGAATAAGTTCCTCCCACCGGGTAATTGTTTCCGTTCCAGTTAAACGGAAGCTGATCTTCACAAATTGTGATCGTCGTTGTACTGCCCGTTCCCGTATTCGTGGATAAATTGAGTGTAGCCACTGAATCGCATCCGCTGCTACTAATAAGCGTTACAGAGTAAGTTCCTGCTGTTGTATAATTATTTCCATTCCAATTATAGGGAAGCTGGTTTGAACAAATACTTACATCGCTGTTGCTTGTAAGAACCGAATTCACACTTACGGCTAGTGTTGTTGTAACCGCACATTGTCCAACAGAGGGCGTAAACAAATATGTTCCCGATATTGTATTATTTATAATCGGGGGATTCCATGTGCCTGTTATTCCGTTGGTTGAAGTGTTGGGTAATACCGGTGCTGTTGAGCCACTGCAAATAGGGCTTATAGGATTAAAGCCGGGTATAGTTGTAGCAACATTAAAATTCAGACAAGTGGGTTGAGCTACATTTCCACAAAAATCTGTTACTGAACCCGAAACATTTGTAAGACATACCTGGAAGTTACCATTCGCAGCAATGGCCGGGCTAACGGTTAAGTTAATATCAGGTGTACCGGAATTACCGGCAGCACAGCTGGAAGAGGTCCAGGAGCTGACAGTATACGGTCCACCCGGTCCTGTAATAGCAAAATCAGTACTCTGTATAGAACTACATATAATATTCTCAGAAAAATTTACAGCCAATTGGTTGCCACCGCAGCTATTGGCTGCACTTACAGATTGTAATGCAGGCGGCTCATTTGAAGTCAGGCTTTTTCCTTCAAGAAAAACACCACTGTCAAGGATGCCGTCTACAGCATCAGCAATCACCAATTTTAAATGATAAGTATTGCAGGGCTGTACCGCACTCGATGCAGAAAGTACTACCGTATGTCCGTCATGCGTAAAATATTTATTGAGAATGTTATCGTGGAAGTAAGCGGTATTGTTAGGACAGGTTCCGAATTCTACTTCATTTACATTAAAAATAGAAACAGGAATATTGGTTCCCGGCACCAGTGCGATATTTCTTTGTCCTGTAATTCCCGGTCCGGAAATAAAAAAAGCAAATGCGTCATTGTAAGAGCATACATAAGCTAACGTATATTCTTCCGACGAAAAAACATAATTGAATTTAACTGAATCACCGGATGGAATAAAATCAAACTCCAGCACACAGGCATCAAATAAACTATCAATACTTAACCCGATCGTGTTCGCCAGATCAGGATCACCCGGCTGAAGCCGGTCTATGCTTGCTAACAGTGATTGTGCTTCAAAAATGCCATCCCCATCACAGCCGGTAACAAAAGTCGTGTTGTTTGTCTTTGCACTGCCGCTTGTCAGCACGATACCGCTATCCAGGTTAATACTGGTTAGGCCACCTAAGTTTTTAAAATGGCCCGCCATCAAAGAATTACCGGTAAAACTCACATTACTTATCGAAACACCCGGCCCTACGAGTTGCTGGGCCAGCACAGTTGCATTTGGTTCATCTGTAATTATTAACTGGGCATCAGAAAGCTGGCAGGAAAGCAATCCTGCAGCAAGTAATGCTATTATCTTCGTATGTAGTTTAATGTATAAGTTCACATAACTTCAGATAACGTATTAAAAAATCTATATAAATTTAAATAAGAAGGCCGTTCTTTCCTGAGCCTATTTTTGGTACCTACCCAAATATCTCTTTATAAGAAAAACGCCTGGATGCTGCAAAGAGTTGCTTTTCTTTTGGGTACTGACTGTTTTTGGTGCAAGGTTTTTACAGAACCTGAATTTTATCATCATTGATCATCTGCATGAAACACGGTCTTGTTTGTTTCCCTTAATAAGTAGAAATTTGCGCCATGGAATTTTCAAAAAGGGATTTTACCAACGATCAGTTAATCGAATTATATAAAGGCCTTCTCCTGCCACGCATGATTGAAGAAAAAATGCTCGTGCTTTTAAGGCAGGGAAAGATTTCCAAATGGTTTAGCGGTATCGGGCAGGAAGCTATATCCGTTGGAGCAACGATGGCTTTACAGGAAGATGAATGGGTAATGCCATTACACAGGAACCTGGGCGTTTTTACTTCACGTAAAATGCCATTGAGTAAGCTTTTTAAACAATGGCAGGGAAATAAAGACGGTTATAGTAAGGGACGTGAACGCAGTTTTCACTTTGGTACCACGGAACATCATATTTGCGGGATGATATCACACCTCGGGCCCCAGCTTGCTATTGCAGACGGCGTTGCGCTAGCACATAAATTGAGAAAGGAACAAAAAGTTTCCATTGCATTTACGGGAGACGGCGGAACCAGTGAAGGTGATTTTCATGAAGCACTGAATACTGCCGCAGTTTGGGAGCTGCCGGTAATATTCATTATTGAGAACAACGGGTATGGTTTAAGCACACCAACAAATGAACAATACAGGTGCAAAAGTTTAGTAGATAAAGCGATAGGGTATGGAATTGAAGCGGTCCAGATAGATGGAAACAATATATTAACCGTTCATGATACAATTAAGGGTGTAAGAGAATACTGTATCAAAAATCAGAAACCATATTTAATCGAATGTATCACCTTCCGCATGCGTGGGCATGAGGAGGCAAGTGGTGTAAAATATGTTCCAAAAAATTTATTCGAAGAATGGGAACAAAAAGATCCGATCAAAAATTATGAACAATGGTTGATCGATGAAAAAATATTATCAGCAGACGATGTAGTATCTATCAAAGGTGAGACAAAGCATTATATAGAAACGGAATTACAGGCTGGATTTAATACGGAGAAAATTATCCCGGATACAGAAGAAGAGATGGATGATATCTATGCAGCTTTACCATACCACCGTGAATCATTAATTGATAACAGCGCAATTGGCAGCCAGCCAGGCGGAACAGAGAAAAAATTTATTAATGCAATAAGTGATGCGCTGGAACAATCACTTAATAAATATCCCAACCTGGTGATCATGGGACAGGATATTGCAGAGTACGGGGGCGCATTTAAGGTTACAGAAGGGTTTGTTGATAAATTCAGTAAGGAAAGGATACGCAATACACCATTGTGCGAAAGTGCAATTGTAGGTGCAGCGCTCGGGCTTAGCCTGGAGGGATATAAATCAGTAATGGAAATGCAGTTTGCAGATTTTGCTACAGTAGGATTCAACCAGATCATTAATAACCTCGCAAAGATACACTACCGTTGGGGCCAAAACGCAGATGTTGTGGTGCGTATGCCGACAGGTGGTGGTGTTGGTGCCGGGCCATTTCATAGTCAAAGCAATGAAGCATGGTTTGTACATACGCCAGGATTAAAAGTGGTATATCCTTCCACACCGGCAGATGCAAAAGGATTGCTGATCGCTGCTATTAGTGATCCGAATCCTGTTTTATTTTTTGAACACAAGGCCTTGTATAGAAGCATTAATGGGAATGTGCCAGATGCATACTATGAAATTGAAATCGGCAAAGCAAAACATGTGCGGCAAGGAGAAGATATTTCAATCATAACTTATGGCGCCGGTGTGCATTGGGCTTTGGATTATGCACAAAACCATCCTTATATTTCTCTCGATATTTTAGATCTGCGTACACTATTGCCATTAGATTATGATGCAATAAAGAAATCGGTTGAAAGAACCGGTAAGGTTTTGATACTGCATGAAGATTGTATGATTGGAGGTATTGGCGGAGAAATATCTGCCTGGATCGCAGAGCATTGCTATACATTATTAGATGCACCGATCATGCGTTGCGCAAGTTTGGATACACCTGTTCCATTCAGTATTGAACTGGAGAAAAATTTTATGGCTTATTCGAGATTGGGGGAAACGGTTGAGAAATTGCTTGAGTATTGATATGTATGATTTATGGGGTTAGATGTATGATATCTTTCGGGTTAAATTATTTTATATTTGATTTTGCTGTTTTATTTGTTGCAGTAAAAATTACAGTTAACTCATTTGCTTCATTCTTTAGCCTCGCTGTTTCAACTCCGCATTTTAATTGTGCCTCTTCGATTACTTCCATCCAGTAGTGACATTCATCCACTTCCTCTATTACTATCTGGATTTTATTTATAAAATCTGCTTTAGATTTAGCCCTCGCTGATGCCCGATAATTTGCAGCTACAGATCCTGCTGACCTTAATATTTGTTTAGAAATTTCGAACCCAACTGCGGTTCGGGGAAAATCATTGCAAAAATTTATGATGTCGATGTGAAATTTCTTAGTTCTCTCCTGCAACATTTTCTTATCCATGAATAAATGTTTCCTGAAAAGTATGGATGATAAATAACAACTCCAGGTGTAAAACATCTAACTATATTGCTGAAATCATCAGAAAAGCATACATCTAACATCATACATCATACATTTTCCGTCGGGACAAACTTCATTGATATCGAATTCACACAATGTCTCGTATTCTTCTGCGTGAATCGCTCCCCGGTAAAAACATGTCCCAGGTGTGCATCACAATTAGCACAAACAATCTCTACTCTACTCCCATCGGCATCGGGTACACGCTTTACTGCACCTGGGATCTCATCGTCAAAACTTGGCCAACCGCAATGGGAATCAAACTTGTCTTTTGATTCATATAAAGGAGCATTACAACGCCTGCAGGTGTAAGTACCGGATTTTTTATTATCAGTGTATTCCCCGGTAAAAGGTCTTTCCGTTCCTTTGTGAAGTATAACGTATTCTTCTTCGGGCGTGAGCTTGTTGTATTCCATAATTTCAAATTAAGATACAAAGTTATTCAACGGATTGATTTGATGGGAGCAATGAACTGTTATATTTTGTTTGTTAGCGACAGTAAAAACGGCTATTGATTTTCTTTTTTTGCAGGAGAAACGGGTACGATTTTTTGAAACTGGTAAAATGCGTTCAATATATATTGATTGAACACCAGTTCGTCACTGTTCCTGGTAAATTCATAGCCTGGGCGATACCATACTAAGAATGTGTCCAGCAACGGTGATTGCAGGCCGGTAATGCGGCGTACTATCAATTTATTAAACCTGTAGTTCACATATTTTTCCTGGTCCTGTGCCTCAAGTCGATTTTGAAATGCTTTTAGCTGTTTATTTCGTTTAAAACGAAAAACATTGATCAACTCATTCAGGTCTGCACCCGCTACCCCCGTGGGAGATATGGTTGATGATAATCCTGGTTTTCTGTAATCATATATATCAGCATACGTCCGCCTGTTTTCGAGAGAATCTTCCTTATAACTTTTTGTACGTACGATCACCTCTTTCAGCACATGATACCTGGATTTGACATTTATTCTCAGAGAGATATCAAAATGTGCATGATCTGTGATTGTTTTTACCGGGAACTTCTGAGTGGGTTTATTGTTGTAAAAAAAGAACAAAGAATCATGTTCAGAAGTGAGGATGCTGTATCTTCCCATACTATCGGTAATAGCAAACAATCCTCCTGTACTTACTACCCGTACATCTTCTACATAATTAATTTTGCTGCTATCGAATACAGTTCCACTAACGGTAAGCTGTGCCTGTAAACCAGGGCTTATTAATAAAAATAAATAAAATAAAAAAGATCGCAAGTACAGTTTTATTTTTTGGGTGGTAATATTAAGCAAGATTATCAAGCCTGTTATTTATCCTGCTTTATTTAACTTGGTTTTTGCTTTTTTAAAAGACGCTCTATTACTACAGGATAGTGATGGTGTTCAAGCAGGTGAATTTTTTGTGCCAGGGTCGCTGCGGTATCAGCAGGTTCAATATCGCACACGGCCTGGAATAAAATTTCACCATGATCATATATTTCATCAACATAATGAATGCTAATGCCACTTTGTTTTTCTTTGTTTGAAATAATTGCTTCATGCACATGCATCCCGTACATTCCCTTTCCTCCATAAGCCGGTAACAAGGCCGGGTGAATATTAATGATCTTTTTTTGAAATGCATGAATGAGTGCCGGAGGGATTTTTAACAGGAAGCCGGCAAGGATTATAAATCCGATCTTCCTTTTTTTTAATTCATGTAAAAAACTCTCAGATTCCAGCGGCACGGTCTTATTTACAAGAATATATTCTATGTTATTGTCGCGTGCAACCTGCAATACACCTGCATTTGATCTATTGCAAACGATCAATTCAATTTTTATGTGACGGTCATTTTTGAAATGTTCAATGATTTTTTTTGCATTGCTTCCGGCACCACTTGCAAAAATGGCGATCCTTATATCATGAACGCCGGATGTAAGCCCCATCCTTTTACCGATTTTGATGAGATAATTTTTAAAAAAGGAAAACTGGCCAAGCGGGATACTTACGATAAGCACACAAACCGGCCAAAGCAGCGTAATAAGAATAATATAAAGTAAAAACCAGGTTAGATTTTTTTCCAGGCCGGTTAACAACAGGATTTTGCGCCCGGCAAACCCACATAAACTTCCCCCAAGGGCAAACGTGGTAATAATAAGCAACAGATTCCATCCATTTACCTTCCATTTTGCCTGCAATTTTTTTAGCATGCTGCAAAAATGCACAAACCCCGTGAAAAGGGCCGTTTTTTTTCTTTTTTAAAAACGGTAAAACAATCGGCTTACAAACACATGACAAAGCCTATTTATGGGATATCACAAATCGTTGAAACACACGCCAGATAAGGAAAAAAAAAATTAACAAATGTTGATATTATGTCAGCTTGCTACCTTATTTTTGCACCCAAACCAGGATATTTTTCCACATTAGCCCCGAATAACTGTATGAGTCGCTATAGAAAAATTATTAACAAAGCCTTTACAAGTCTCCTCTTAGTTCTATTTATTTCCTTTTCAAATGTAGCTTCAGCCCAGGATGGTGAGGCTCTTTTTAAATCAAATTGTGCCAACTGCCATAAACCTGATAAGGATTTTACTGGTCCGGCATTAAAAGGTGTAAGGGAAAAGCAACCATCAAAAGACTGGGTGTATGAATGGGTGCGCAGCTCCCCGGTTGTAAGGGAAACAGACCCTTATGGAAAAGCACTGTATGAAAAGTGGAATAAAGTGCAGATGACCGCTTTTCCTTCTTTAAAGAATGCAGACATTGATGCGATTTTTAAATACATCGAAGCATACGTTCCACCTGTTGCTGTAACTGGCGGACCAGGAGGTACAACCCCTGAATCTGATAACTCGCTTCTATTTGGGATACTGACATTGGTTTTGGCTCTTGTAGCATTTATCCTGTTACAGGTTAATAGCAATCTCCGCAAACTTACTGATGAAAAAGAAGGAATATATCGTGGTGAACCGGTTCCTTTTTACCGCAATAAAACCTACCTGATGGCAGCCGTGCTGTTGCTTTTTGGTATTGGTGGTTATGTTACGATAAGCGGTGCAATTGGCCTTGGTCGTATGAAAGATTATCAACCTGAACAACCCATCTATTATTCTCATAAAGTACATGCCGGCGTAAACCAGATCAGTTGCCTGTATTGTCATGGTGGTGCACAGGATAGTAAACATGCTAACATACCTCCTGTAAATGTTTGTATGAATTGCCATATGGGAATTAAAGAATACACCGGCGACCCTATTGTAAAAGAAGATGGAAAATCGGTAGACGGAACAGCCGAAATACAAAAACTGTATGCTTATGCCGGCTGGAACGCGAAAGGCGGAGCTGATGGAAAAGGAGCCTACAATCCTGATAACAACAAAGACGGCGTACCCGATGGTGCCAAACCAATCAAATGGGTAAAGATCCATAACCTGCCCGACCATGTATACTTTAATCATAGCCAGCACGTGAAAGTGGGTAAGCAACAGTGCCAGACCTGCCATGGAAACATCCAGGAAATGCCGGAAGTTTACCAGTTTGCAGAATTAAGCATGGGATGGTGTATCAACTGCCACCGCGAAACAAAAGTGGATTTCTACAATAAAGAAACAGGTAGCGGAAACAAATTCTACAGCATTTACGAAAAGTTCCACGACGATATCAAAAATCATAAAATGGATAGTGTTACTGTAGAAAACATTGGTGGAACAGAATGCCAGAAATGTCACTATTAGTATAATGAGAAAAGATACCGGCAAGTTTAAAAAACTCTTTTCAAACCTGCTTACCGGCATGCAGGTTTCAAATTTTAGAATTTTCAAATTGTAATATGGAAAAAAAGTACTGGCAGAATTTTGGTGAACTAAATCAGTCTGATGCTTTTAAGCAATCAACAGAACATGAGTTTAACGAAGACCTGCTTCCAATTGAAGAATTGAAAAATGAAGGATTGCTGGAAGGTAAAACTCCCCGCAGGGATTTCTTAAAATATCTTGGATTTAGCACTGCTGCTGCAGCCATCGCAGCAAGCTGTGAAATGCCGGTAAAACAGGCGGTGCCATATTTACAAAAGCCTGATAATCTGATACCCGGTGTGCCTAATTATTATGCTTCTACATATGTAAATGCGGGCGATGCGATTAGTGTAATTGTAAAACAAAGGGACGGAAGGCCTATCAAAATAGAAGGGAATGAATCTTCATCCATTACAAAAGGAGGAACCAGCGCACAGGCACAAGCCTCTGTCCTGGATCTGTATGATATGACAAGATTGCGTCATCCTTTGCAAAAAGACGGCGCCAATTATAAAGAAGTAAGCAGCTTCGACGCTTTTGATAAAATGGTGGGAGATGCTATGGCAGGACTTGGCGGAAAGCCGGTTGTATTGCTTACTTCAACCATCCACTCTCCTACTACCTTACAAATTATCAATCAGTTTCTCGCAAAATATCCAGGCAGCCGCCATGTACAATATGATGCTGTAAGTAACAGCGGAATGTTACAGGCAAACGAAATCTGCTATGGAAAAAAAGCCCTGCCTTCTTATCATTTTGATAAGGCAAAAACCATTGTAAGTCTTAGTGCAGACTTCCTCGGTACATGGATAAGCCCGACAGAATTCAGCAAGCAGTACGCTTCTAACAGGAAAGTAAAAAGTAAAAACCCCGATTTAAGCCGCCACATTCAATTTGAAAGTATGCTGAGTCTTACCGGTAGTAATGCCGATGACAGGTATACACACAAACCTTCCGAAACAGGGGCTGTTGCATTGGCATTGTTGGCAAAGCTCGGCGGTGCCGTAAGTGCTCCTTCTATTTCAAATGCAAATCTTGCAAAAGGAATTGAAAAGACCGCAGCATTATTGAATGCAGCTAAAGGTTCTTCCCTTGTTGTTTGCGGAAGCAATGATGTAAACGTACAGGTGATTGTAAATGCGATCAATGAAGCGATCGGTGCTAATGGTACAACTATAAACTGGTCAGTTACTTCTAACTATCGTAAAGGAATAGATGCTGACATAGTAAAGCTTGCTGCTGATATGTCAGCAGGAACTGTTGGTGCTTTACTGGTATATGATTGTAACCCGGTGTATAGTCTTGCTGACGGTAAAAAATTCGGCGAAGCAATTGCTAAACTGCCGTTGAGCGTTTCCTTTAACAGCATAATGGATGAAACAACTGAACAATGTAAATTCATTATACCATCCCATCACTGGCTGGAAAGCTGGGGCGATGCTGAACCAAAAACAGGTTATTTCAGCCTCATTCAGCCAATCATTAACCCATTATTCAAGACAAGAGAATTTCAAACTTCATTGATGAAATGGGGAGGTGCATCATCCAGCGGCGTAGCTCCTGTTTCAAATACTATTGACACAACTGCAACAGCTAAACCAGTAGTAGTAGCGCCATCGAATGACTACGCGTCATATGTGAAAAATTACTGGACTGCAAAACTTGGCTCGGCAGAAGCATGGGACAGGGCATTGCAGGATGGTGTTATAGAAACCGCGGCAACTTCAGCAGCGGGAACATTTAATGCAGGCACTGTTTCAGCCGCTGCATCAAAGCTCGGAGGAATTAAAAGTGCTGCTGCTATTGAAGTATTTATTTATCAGAAGATTTCTATAGGTAATGGCTCACACGCCAATAACCCATGGTTGCAGGAACTTCCTGATCCTATATCGAAAGTTACCTGGGATAATTATGCAATGGTTAGCCCCGAGTTGGCTAAATCACTTATTAATATTGATGTAGCTAACCCGGATAAACAAAAAGAAGCGGATGATTATGAAGTGCATCCTGAAAAGCCTGTTATTAAGGTAACTGTGAACGGAGCATCTGTTTCATTACCTGTTTTAATATTGCCGGGACTTGATGCTTCTACCATTGCAGTAGCGGTGGGTTATGGAAGACAGAGTGCAAAGAAGGAGCAAACAATGGAATATATCGGGCGTTCTGCTTATGAAGCCGGGCAAAATGTATATCCGTTTGCACAATTTGACGGATCAACTTTTCAATATAATGCAACTGCAACTGCAGCTAAAACCGGGGAAACTTACCCACTTGCGCAAACGCAGGTGCACGGTTCCTCTGAAAGCAGGCCGATCCTTTTTGAAACAAATCTTTCAAGTTATATAAAAGATCCTGAGGCATTACTTGAAGAACCAAGGCATGAAAGAACTGAGGTGCTGATGGCCCATGGAAAAACAGATTTTAAAAGAGATGCAACTCCTTATCCTGATTTTGCCAAACCTGGTATTAAATGGGGAATGAGCATTGACTTAAATACCTGTACAGGTTGCAGCGCATGCGTTGTAGCATGTACTGCGGAAAACAATGTTGCTGTTGTTGGGAAAATGCAGGTACAGCGTGCACATGAAATGCACTGGCTGCGCATTGACCGTTACTTCACAGGCGATGTAAAAAACCCGGATGTGATCTTTCAACCGATGCTTTGCCAGCATTGCGATAATGCGCCGTGTGAAAACGTTTGCCCGGTTGCCGCAACCAACCACAGTACAGAGGGGTTGAACCAGATGACCTATAACCGTTGTATCGGTACAAGATATTGCGCCAATAACTGTCCGTTTAAAGTACGTCGTTTTAACTGGCTGGATTATACCGGAGCTGATAGTTTCCCTGATAACCAGAACCCGTTGATTGGATTAGATCTTAACGAAGTAACCAATCAGATGAATGATGATCTTACCAGGATGGTGTTGAACCCGGATGTTACTGTTCGTTCAAGAGGGGTGATAGAAAAATGTTCTTTCTGTGTTCAGCGCTTACAGGACAGTAAACTGGATGCTAAAAAACACAATGATCCAACCATTACCCGCAATGTAAAGACGGCATGTATGCAAGCTTGTCCAACAAACGCAATTGACTTTGGTAATGTGAATGATAAGGAAAGCGATGTTTCAAAAGCAAGGGAAGATGATAGCCGCAGTTTCTATGTGCTGGAACAGCTGCATGTACTTCCAAATGTTAGTTACCTGGCTAAAATCAGGAATACTGACAGGCATGTAGGCGTTGTGGAAGAAGAACATGGTGCTGCTCATGCTGAAAAGAAAGAAGAGAAAAAAGGAGCGGAGGCACATCATTAAAATTGATAAACATCGCATGACCTGTGATGGAGAATAAAGAACAAAAAGTACAAGTGAGTGACACAACGATGCCGGGCTGAGTTGTGTTGCCGGGAAAATAAAAAACAAAGCTAAAGGCCAAAAGCTAATAAGATATGTCATTACTGAAATACGAATCGCAACAAAGGGAGCCACTGGTAGATGGTGATAAGAATTACCACCAGGTAACGGAAGATATTATAAGTCCCATTGAAATGAAGCCCAGCAAGCTGTGGTATATGGGATTTTATATCAGTGTAGCATTACTATTGTTTGGATGCTACAGTGTATACAGGGAGGTAACTTACGGTATCGGGCAGTGGAACCTGAATAAAACTATCGGATGGGGTTGGGATATCACCAACTTCGTTTGGTGGGTTGGTATTGGTCACGCGGGTACACTGATCTCCGCGATCCTGTTACTTTTCCGCCAGGGTTGGAGAACAGGTGTGAACCGTGCGGCAGAAGCTATGACAATTTTTGCGGTAATGTGTGCGGGACAATTCCCGATCTGGCATATGGGTCGTGTATGGATGGCCTTCTTTGTATTACCTTATCCTAACAGCCGCGGACCTTTGTGGGTGAATTTTAACTCCCCGTTACTTTGGGACGTATTTGCGATATCAACTTATTTCACGGTTTCACTCTTGTTCTGGTATTCTGGATTATTACCTGATCTTGCAACGGTAAGGGATAGGGCCAAAACAAAACTTAGGAAATTGTTATACGGCATTGCGTCATTTGGATGGAGCGGAAGTACCAAACACTGGCAAAGACATGAATCATTGTCGTTGGTACTTGCAGGGTTAAGTACACCGCTGGTACTTTCGGTGCACACGATCGTATCATTTGACTTCGCGACATCAATCGTTCCGGGATGGCATACAACCATCTTCCCTCCTTACTTCGTTGCGGGTGCGATCTTTAGTGGATTTGCAATGGTGCAATCGCTGTTGATTGTTGTAAGAAAAGTGATGAACCTTGAAGAATATATTACGCTTGGTCACATCGAGGCGATGAATAAGGTTATTGTATTAACAGGAAGTATTGTTGGTTGTGCTTACTTAACGGAATTGTTTATTGCATGGTATGGCCAGAATCCTTATGAATGGTATGCATTCAGTCAGAATCGTGCAAACCTTTTCTCACCTTATGGATGGAGCTACTGGTTGATGATGTTCTGTAACGTAGTATCACCACAGTTATTCTGGAGCCGTAAACTAAGAAGGAACGTTACTGTAACATTCTTCATGAGCGTGATCGTAAATATTGGTATGTGGTATGAACGTTTCGTGATCATCGTTACTTCTGTTTACCGTGATTATTTGCCATCAAGCTGGAGTACTTATTATAGTCCGAGTATTTATGAGATCGGGTTCTATCTTGGTACATTCGGGTTGTTCTTTACCTGTTTCTTCCTCTTCGCAAAATATTTCCCTGTTATTGCTGTTGCAGAAATCAAAGCTATATTAAAAACAAGTGGCGAGAACTACAAAGTAAAGATGACAGATATGGAGAAAGCAGATTCGGAAAAATTTTATATAGAGGAAGTTGCACATGCGCATCATTAGAAAGCTGTAAGCTATTAGTCCGGCTAAACCGGATGAGATGATTAAAGAGGTTTGAAACATACATAAATTATAAAACAGCTAATAGCTAACAGCTATCAGCTAAAAGCTCACAATATGGCTGGAGGAATAAAAAAATTTGTAGTAGGATCATTTGATGATGAAAAGGTATTGTTTCCTGCTGTGAAAAATGTACGCAAAGCGGGATATAAGATCCATGATGTATATACACCATTTCCGATCCATGGTCTTGATCATGCGATGGGCATCAGGGAAACAAGCTTGCATACTGCGGGATTTATTTATGCCATAACAGGAACAACAACAGCACTTGGTTGTATCAGCTGGGTGTTTTGCAAAGACTGGCCACTTAATATTGGTGGTAAACCGCATTTTGCATTACCAGCCTGGATACCTATCACATTTGAGTTAACAGTATTATTCTCCGCCGTTGGTATGGTACTTACTTTTTGTTATTTATGCCAACTTTCACCTTTTGTAAAAAAGCATCATTTCAGTCCAAGGGCCACAGACGATCATTTTGTAATGGCAATTGAATGCACTGATAAAACCAATGATGCAGAACTTCAAAACTTTTTACAAAATGCCGGCGCAAAAGAAATAAATGTACAGGTAGCAGAAACCGGATGGTGGCTTGGAAGATATGACAAGGATCAAAAATTATACAGGGACGAAAAAGGATATTAATTAAAAGGTTAAATCGATTGTTATAAAATATTGAACTAACAAAAGAGTTTAAGAATAATGAAAAAAATTGCAATTATATCAGCATCCATTTTAGCAGCTGCAACCTTTTTTGTTGGTTGTGGAAGCAAACGTGAGCCGCATAGGATATATATGCCGGATATGGCGTATAGCAGAGCTTATGAAACATATGCAGAAAGGGATTCGCTGAAATTTACATCTGATCCTAATAATAAAGGCGGTTTGATATATTATGATAACAGGCCTGTGGAAGGCACAATGAAAAGAGGAGAAGAATTGCCTTATACGTTACCCAACGACAGCAATGGATATAAAATGAGTGCAGCTGTTAAGAATCCTTTGGATAGTGTTTCAAAGGTTGATCTTGCTGAGGCCGGAAGACTTTTTAATATCAATTGTGCAATTTGCCATGGCGCAACAGGTGCCGCAAACGGTCCGCTTTCAAGTAAAATAGGTGGAATTGCAAATCTTACTGCAGAAACATATGTGGCCATGACCGACGGAACAATGTTTCATTCTGTTACTTACGGAAAGAATTTAATGGGAAGCTATGCATCACAGTTAGACAGGAGACAACGCTGGATGATTATAAAATATATCAGGTCATTACAGCCAAAGGCAGCAGGAACAGCATCAACAGATACAACAGCAAAGGCAAAAGCGGTTCCGGCAACAATAGACAGCACAGTAAAAACAACAAAATAGTAATAAAAGCATTCACACAAAATAAAGTTTAGATGAATCATAATTTTGAATTACCGGGCAGCTATAAGAAGTGGACGTATGGTTTGATAATAGCCGGTGTAATTGCACTTATATATGGCTTCATTATGTTCCACCCGTTTGAACATGCTGGTCATGGTGCCGGACATGCTGAAAATACAAACAGCACCCGTTTTTGGGCTGTATTATTACAAAACAGTGTTTACTGGCTGCTAACTGTAAATGCTTCTATGTTCTTTTTGTGTGTTACAACCATGGCAATGGGTGGCTGGCAGGTTGCTTTTCGCAGGGTGACAGAAGCCATTTCGAGTGTAGTTCCAATACTGGGTATCATTACTTTGATCATATTGATGTGCATTGTTTGGGGTGATCGTACAGATATTTATCATTGGCTTGATAAAGACGCCGTAGCACATGATAAAATACTGAATGGTAAAAAAGGTTTTTTAAATCCAACGTTTTTCAGCATTTGGTCAATCGTTTCTGTTGGATTATGGTGGTTGCTTGGAAAGAAAATGAGAACCATGAGCCTTGAAACAGACAAGAACGGTCATATGGATTATGAAACAGGAAAAAAATGGATATGGAAAAATACAGTATGGGCTTCTTTATTCACTGTGTTTTTTGGACTTACCGTTGCTTCTACTGTTCCATGGCTGTGGTTGATGAGTATAGACCCACACTGGTACAGTACCATGTATAGCTGGTACACATTTGCAAGTACATTTGTTTCCGGTCTTTCTCTATTGGCGATATTTGTTATTTACCTGAAGAACAGGGGCCAGCTGGAATATGTTACTGAAGAACACCTGCATGATATTGGGAAATTCATGTTTGCGTTTTCTATTTTCTGGACGTACTTATGGTTCTCTCAATACATGCTGATCTGGTATAGTAACCAACCAGAAGAAACAAAATACTTTATTGAAAGAGTTGGTACTGCAGATAAAGGCGGGCCATATAGGGGAATATTCTTCTTTAACCTGATAGTGAATTTTGTTTGTCCTATATTAATATTAATGAAAAAGAGCACAAAGCGTAACTGGACATTGATGACATTTATGGCGGTGCTGATCATTTTCGGTCATTGGATAGATTTTTACCAGATGGTTATGCCCGGTACATTACACGAACATGCAGAGCTGATGCCCTTTGAATTTGGTATAGCCGCATTATTTATCGGGTTGATCATGTGGGGCACAGGGAACTATCTTACAAAGCATTCCCTGCTTGCAAAGAATCATCCTTTCCTTAAAGAAAGTATGATACATCATACATAAAAATTAAACAAATATGTGCGTTGCTTTTGTTTAAATTAATTTTGTAAAAGGAAAACAAACACGCAAAACAGGTTTAAACGAAGGCTTTAAAAAGATAAAAATTTTAAAAATGAAGGAGTTTTTTCTGGTTGCGATATGCGTTATGATTTTTGTGGTCATATTTCAGATTGCAAAAGCAAGCGAGTATGTAAATGTGTTGAAAGGTGAAGAAAAATCACGCAGGCAAAATAATAAGATCAATGGCTTTATGCTCATTGCTTTTCTTGTACTGGGATTGATCGGTGCATGGTATTGCAATGACTTATACTATAGCAAAACTTTATTTCCGCAGGGTTCCGCATCTGAGCAGGGAGAGAAAATTGACCTGATGCTTTATATTACCATTGCTGTTACGGGTGTTGTATTTGTAATCACGCAGGTGTTGCTTTTCTGGTTCTGTTACAAATACCAGGAAAAAGATGGTAAGAAAGCGTACTTCTTCCCTCACAATACAAAACTGGAATTGATATGGACAACTGTTCCAGCCATTTTTCTTACAGTGTTGGTTGTATTTGGATTGAAGTATTGGTTTAAAATGACCAATGATGCCCCAAAAGATGCAATAATCGTTGAAATTACCGGCCACCAGTTTGGTTGGGAAATGCGTTACCCTGGAAAAGACGGTGTACTCGGAAGAAAAAATTATAAACTTTATAATACTCCTTTAGGAAATACGCTGGGTGTTGATTTTGAAGATGAGACAAGCCGGGATGACCTGCATACAACAGAAATGCATTTACCAGTTGGGAAACCAATTAAATTGGTGATCAATGCGCAGGATGTAATACATGATGTTGGTTTGTCGCATTTCAGGATGAAAATGGATGCTGTTCCAGGTATTCCGACAACCATGTGGTTTACTCCAAAGTATACAACCCAGGAGATGAAAGTAAGAACCAATAATGCTGAGTTTGTTTATGAGATAAGTTGTGATCAGATGTGTGGATCAGGTCACTATTCAATGAGGGGAATAATTGTTGTTGAAAGCGAAGCTGATTACAAAAAATGGCTGAGCGAACAAACACCGGAATATATTACGTTAACCAAGAAACCGGATGCAAAACCGAGTGCTGACAGCGCAGTAAAATCAGCGCCTTTAGCACAGGTTGTGCCTCAAACAAAATAATTAATCGGTTTTATAATAATATTTAAGATTATGAGCAGTGCAGCTTCTTTACACGCAGACACACATACGGGCCATCATGATGCACATCATGAGCACCATCACCACCACGAAACATTTATATCAAAATATGTTTTTAGCCAGGATCACAAAATGATCGCCAAGCAATTTTTGATTACCGGAATTATCTGGGCAATTATTGGTGGGTTATTTTCTGTTCTTTTTCGTTTACAACTCGGCTATCCCGATACAACTTTTCCATGGCTTGAAAATATTTTAGGCCATTGGGCAAAAGGCGGAAAAATACATCCCGAGTTTTATTATGCACTGGTAACGATGCATGGAACCGTTCTTGTATTCTTTGTATTAACAGCCGGATTGAGCGGAACATTTGCAAACTTCCTGATTCCTTTACAGGTTGGAGCAAGAGACATGGCATCGCCCATGTTGAATATGCTTAGTTACTGGTTCTTCTTCCTTGCTTCTGTTATCATGGTCTCTTCCTTGTTTGTACAAACAGGACCTGCAAGTGGCGGATGGACGATCTATCCACCATTAAGTGCGCTGGGAGATGCGTCTATGGGAAGTAAAATAGGAATGGACCTCTGGTTGGTATCAATGGCAATGTTCGTTGTGTCCTCACTGTTAGGAGGGCTTAATTATATTACAACGATTCTGAACATGCGTACCAAAGGGATGAGCATGACACGTATGCCGCTTACTATCTGGGCACTGTTCTTCACAGCAGTTCTTGGTGTACTTTCTTTCCCTGTATTATTATCAGGAGCAATATTGTTATTGTTCGACAGGAATCTTGGAACAAGTTTTTACCTGAGTGATATTGTCGTAGCCGGTAAGATATTACCAAATGAAGGAGGGAGTGCGATTCTCTTCCAGCATCTTTTCTGGTTCCTTGGTCACCCTGAAGTATATATTATATTATTACCGGCAATGGGAATGTCGTCAGAGATACTTTCTGTTAACAGCAGGAAACCCATCTTCGGATACATGGCAATGGTGGGATCGCTTTTCGCCATTACTATTCTTGCATTCCTTGTTTGGGCACACCATATGTTTGTAACCGGGCTAAACCCATTCCTTGGTTCTGTATTTGTTTTGCTGACACTTCTTATTGCAGTACCATCTGCGATCAAAGTATTTAACTGGCTAACAACTTTGTGGAGGGGAAATATCCGTTTCACCCCGGGAATGCTGTTTGCACTTGGGTTTGTAAGTTTATTTATCAGCGGTGGTTTAACAGGGATCTTCCTTGGTAACTCTGCACTCGATATCCATCTTCATGATACTTATTTCGTGGTTGCGCATTTCCATATTGTAATGGGTGTGGCATCATTCTTTGGAATGTTCGCGGGGATTTATCACTGGTATCCAAAAATGTTTGGCCGTTATCTGAATAATACACTGGCTTATATACATTTTTGGGTAACCATTATCGGTGCTTATCTTATTTTCTGGCCAATGCACTACTCAGGTTTGGCTGGTATGCCACGTCGTTACTATGATGTGTCAAACTGGGTTTCATTTAAGCATTTCGGACCGCTGAATGAATTCATCAGTACTGTAGCGATGATTGTCTTTGCAACGCAACTACTGTTTGTATTTAACTTCTTTTACAGCATTTTTAAAGGAAGAAAAGTTACAGCACTGAATCCATGGGAATCAAATACATTGGAGTGGACAACTCCTTTGCGTCCCGGACACGGCAACTGGCCTGGCGAAATTCCTGAAGTACACCGTTGGCCATACGACTATAATAAGGACAACAGGGAATTCATTCCACAAACAGAACCCATTGGTCCAAACGAAAAAGACCATTAGAACGCAGCCGTCTTTCTCTGCGCCGAGGCGGAAGGAAATGGAGAAGATCATAGCGAAGAATGTAGCAAGGAAAAAGGGTTAAAGCTGCATTAGAAAAAGAACTTTGAAATATAATATGCCAACTTCAGGTTCCCTCTCTTTTGGAGAGGGGTTGGGGAGAGGCCGAAACTTTGAAATATAATAAACCAAATTCCAGTTCCCTTTCCTTCGGAGAGGGGTTGGGGAGAGGCCGCTAGCATGCAGGAGAACAATACCATATCCAATTCAACATCGTTTGCATTGGCAAGTAAAGCGAAGGATTATTTTTTGTTGATCAAATTCACGCTGAGCTTTATGGTAGTGTTCAGCACAGTAGTAAGTTACCTGCTTGCTCCGAATATAAGATTTGACTTACTACAAGTTCTTTTACTTTTTGCTGGAGGTATGCTGGTCACCGGATCGGCAAATGCCATTAACCAGGTATTGGAAAAAGATACGGATGCTTTGATGAAGCGTACGGCAAAACGACCAATTGCCAGTGGCAGAATGAGTGTGCAGGAAGGATGGACATTTGCGATCATTTCGGGAATTGTTGGATGTTATATCATGTATACATTCAGTATCGAAGCCGCTTTGATCAGCCTGTTGAGTTTGCTTCTATATGGATTCGTTTATACGCCATTAAAAAAAGTGAATTCAATTGCTGTATTGGTTGGAGCAATTCCGGGTGCATTACCCTGCCTAATTGGATGGGTTGCCAGTTTTGATGAAGGAACTCGGAACAATTGGATAGGGGGATGGATATTATTTGGTATCCAGTTCCTGTGGCAATTCCCGCATTTCTGGGCAATAGCCTGGGTAGCACATAAAGATTATAGTGCTGCAGGCTTCAAATTATTGCCAAGCGATAAAGGACCTACAAAATTCACGGCAATGCAAACGATTATGTATAGCGCCATGATGATACCTGTTGGGTTTTTGCCATACCTGTATCATATGAGTGGTATGGTAAGTTTGTGGATCCTGTTGGTTTGTAATTTATTTATGGTATTGGTAAGTGTGATGTTGTTTATTAAAATGGATATACCATCAGCAAGAAGAGTAATGTTCAGTTCATATTTTTATCTGATGATCGTGTTTTTGAGTTTGTATGCGGATAAAGTTTAATGTAGTTTAAAAGTTAAAAATAGTTGAATATAGATATGGAGTTGAAGGGAGTGACACAACGATGTTGAGTAAAGAAAAAAAGTTGGTAATAAAAAAATAAGAATGAGTATTGTGGCGATCGAACAAAGAAATAGAATACATCCGCACAAATTTACATTGTGGGTGGGAATAGGAAGCATATTAATGATGTTCGCTGGTTTAACAAGTGCGTATATCGTTAAACGTAACCAGGCCAATTGGGTGCCATTTCAATTACCCATTGCGTTCTGGTACAGTACAGCGGTAATTGCATTAAGCAGCTTCACACTGTATATGTCCTCAAAAGCATTTAAAGAGAGGGCCATAAGCAGGTATAGGACTTTAATGGCAATTACATTGGGACTGGGAGTTCTTTTTATTTTGTTGCAGTTTATTGGCTTCAGGGCATTGTGGCAAATAGGTATAACGTTAACAGCAAGTGTATCTTATTCTTTTTTATACGTTATAGTTGGTTTGCATGCCTTACACGTAATAGGAGGAATAATAGCGTTGGTCATCATGTCGTTAAAAGCGTTTAGTATTAAAACAAGAAGTTATAGTTCTGTGCCGGTTGAATTAATGAGTACCTACTGGCATTTTGTAGATATACTTTGGATTTACTTATTGATATTTTTATTGATGATTAGATAAATAGGTACTAGATGCTGGATCAAGGATCAAGGATCAGAAAAAATTAAAGGGCTTAAGATAACAGATAGTTTTTAGGAATAAATTTTTTTGAATTAGAACTAAATCTTTATGTCAACAACAGCAATACCATCAGGAACCAAATGGTGGAACGGGGGAAGAAGCCCGTTCAATATCAGTTATGGTAAAGTGATGATGTGGTACTTCTTAATGAGTGATGCTTTTACATTCGGAGCATTCCTTATCAGCTATGGTACCATTCGTTTCAGTGTAAATCACTGGGCTGATCCAAACCATGTATTTAATTCATTCCCTTTTGCAGGTCATGCAAATCTTCCACTTGCTTTTGTGAGTTTGATGACATTTATTTTGATCTTCAGTTCTGTAACAATGGTGCTTGCTGTACATGAAGGACATCACATGAATCGTAAGGGGGTAGAAAAATATATGGTCCTTACAATTTTAGGAGGACTTGCGTTTCTTGGTTGCCAGGCATGGGAGTGGACACACTTATTAACCGGTGAGCATGTTGCTTTACTGAACGATGGTTCATTGAGCACATTGCCTACTACAGTTATGTCGAATCCCTGGGGTAACGAGCTGCCGCATGATGCCATGTTAGCGGCATTGCAAAAAACACCACATAGTCAACTTGTATCAATAGCCTCTTCATTACATCATGAAGGAGCACATGGGGCGGAAAACCTTTCTGCATTATCGGATCCGGAACTGATCACCAAGATCACTGCTTCAGGATTGCATGCAACACAGCAGGGGCCGATTGCATTTGGTGGTTATTTCTTTGGTATTACAGGCTTCCATGGTTTTCACGTATTCAGCGGAGTTATCATCAACGTGGTAATGTGGGCGAAAGTAAGACTTGGACATTTTGATCAACGTGGACATTATGAAATGATAGAAAAAGCAGGATTATACTGGCACTTTGTAGACCTGGTATGGGTGTTCGTATTCCTTTGTTTTTACCTGATCTGATTTTAAGAATTTTAAATATTTAAGTACATTATATGAGTCAACATGTATCATCGCCTGAAATAAGTTTTGCTCCGCAGCACGCAGGTAATACAAAGAGGATATGGAAAACGTTTTGGTTATTATCTGTTCTGACAGTAATAGAACTTGGCCTTGGTCTGGCAATTTATAATATTCATAAAGGCCCCGATCCAAGCGCAACGCTGGTGCTCTTCTTCAAAGGTGTAGTATGTATTTTAACCCTTGCAAAAGCATATTATATTGTTTCTGTATTTATGCACCTTGGAGATGAAATACGGAATATGATCATGACCATCGTTGTTCCGCTTTGTTTATTCATTTGGTTTATCATTGCGTTCTTATGGGACGGTAATGCATGGAAAGATCTTAGGAACACAGATGCCGGAAGCAAACCCGATACACACCAGGTAGAAAAAAAGGCGGCACATAAAGAGGGAGAAAGACCTTAACAAATAATCATCAATATTAAATATTCAACCATCGTTCAATTATCGAACGATGGTTTTTGTTTATAGCAATATATACACGAATTTTGCAACGAATTTTATAGTAAACAAAAAGACATTGAATATAAAAACGGTTCTCTCCTTAATGCTGGCCATCCTGTTACCATTGGCAGGTTACTGGATAGTTAAGTATTACAGTAAAGATGCGGTACATATACCGGGACATTATTTCTATGATACAATAGTAACAACACAAAAGGGTGGTAAACAGGAAACAGATACCAGCTGGCATCGTGTAAAAAATATTTCATTTACAAACCAGTTGGGTAAACAGGTTTCACTGGATGACCTGAAAGGGAAAGTGTTGGTGATAGATTTTTTCTTTAGCAGGTGTCCAACCATTTGTCCGGGACTTGCGAGAAATATGAAAAAGCTGCAGAGCTCATTTAATAAGAATGCAGACATTGTGCAATTTATTTCAATAAGTGTTGATCCAGAGAACGACAGTGTTCCACAACTTAGAAAATTTGCCGACAGGTTTAATGTTGATCATGATAGCTGGTGGTTTGTAACAGGCAATAAAAAAGAAATTTATGATTTTGCCATAAATGAAATAAAGGCAAGCATTGCAGATACAGAAGTTGATACAGCCTTTATACACACAACTAACTTTTTCCTTCTCGACAGCAATCGTATTGTTCGTGGATGGTATGATGGATTTGATTCGGTAAAACAAGCCCGGCTTGTGGAAGATATACCAACACTGATGCTGGAACGGGATAAAAAAAGTCCATCTATTTTGCGTGAATTTATCCCATACCTGCCAGTAATTTTTATTGGCATAGGAATATTAATATTTTCGATGGCAATACTTAAGAGAAATAAAAACAGGAATTAATGCTACCAGCACCATCATTACAGAAAAATGACCCGAAAGCAAAACTGTTTATTTATGCCGTATCGGTTATTGTATTTGTTGCAGTGGCAGCGCTAAGCAGGATAAAATTAGAAGTGCAGCTTCCTTTCGATGTACATGTATTTGCTTTGGTGAACGCAATTATTAATTCAATCGTCGCAGTGTTATTGATTGCAGGGCTTGCCGCAACCGAAGGAAAAAATTACCTGCTTCATAAAAAGATCATGCTTACTGCTATTTCCCTTTCCATATTATTTTTAGTAAGTTATATAGCGCATCATTTACTTGCAGGCGATACAAGGTTCGGAGATATTAATCATGACGGCATATTAAGTGAAGAAGAAAAACAAAGTGCAGGAAGTATCAGGATGCTGTATTATTTTTTATTACTTACACATATTCCGTTGGCCGCAATCATACTTCCTTTCATTTTATTTACAGCGTACAGAGCACTTACAGGAGATTATGAAAAACATAAAAAACTGGTACGCATTACCTGGCCGGTTTGGTTCTATGTCGCAGTAAGTGGTGTATTGGTGTATTGGATGATACAGCCTTATTATAGTTGATAAGTTGATGGTGTTAATAAAGTTGAAAGCAGCCTGATTTGAATGAGAATCTCCTGTTAACTTATTAACCATGTCATCCAGTTAACTTATGCTCAACCACAATTCTGTCAGAACTGATGTGTTTTATTATTATTGGTATAATTGTCCCCGGTTTTAAAATACCTTCTTCAATTTGTTTGGCAAGCAATGGATCGATGGCAAGTTTTACTTCAATCTTCCCGTTGATAAGGTTGAGATAAATGCCGAATGCTGTTATTTTAATGATCGGGCATTCAATTACAGTTTGCTTTTTAAAATGCTGTACAGCCGTAAGGAATTCAGGAATATAATTATGATTGTAAAGGGAGGCTGAAATTTTATCGGGTTTTGTTATGTTCTCTAATTTGAAAGTAACAGGTTTTTCTAGTTCCTTTGTTGTGGGAGCTATTTCAAAAGCAGATATTTTTAAAGGAAAAAAAAGATATGTATCTATCTCTTTAATAAAATATTCTTCGTCGGTAATTTTTATATAACCCAAGAACCTGTTTTCTGTTTCCGTTTTATTTATTAATACTTCAAGCGCAGTGTTATATTGATACAGGATATTGTCTGCATATAATACCTTTCCGTTTGGGCCTGTTTTCTGAACATGGAACTTTACATGATCACCCACAAGAAAGCGATGCGGTTTTTTTATTATTTTCTGATCTATCAATTTAAGCTGCGCTTTGTCGGAAATATCTCCCTGGATCGTTCTTTTCTTCCCATGCTCATCATATTCAATTACCGCCCGGTTTTTTTCGTGGTGGATGAAAGTTATTTTACCGGAAATGTATTTGTCGCTCATGGTATTTTATAAAGGTATCCTATTAAAAACCTAAAGCTATTTCGGGATCCCAAAATCTTTTTTTAAAATCCACAACAGTCTCTTCTTTTACAATTACACCATCTTTCTTTAATAATTCTTCCATCATGGTGGGTGTTGAAAAATGGTGCCGGCCACTAAGCATCCCATTACGGTTAACAACACGTTGAGCCGGAACTTTTGGCTTGGCTGTTCCTGCAGCATTCATTGCCCAGCCAACCATGCGTGCGCTTAATTTTGTACCGAGGTATGCTGCAATGGCGCCATAAGAAGTTACCCGTCCCTTTGGGATCTGCCTTACAATGGCATAAACATCTTCAAAGAAACTATATTCTTTTACTCCAGGCACAACAGCTTTTTTCAGTTGTTCCGTTTTTTTAACAGGAGCTTTTTTATTTTTTTGCATGTTTTTTTAATAATAATTCACTTCGTTTTGGTTCGGGTACGGCTTCATAATCATAAGGACAATGTTTACATCCATTACCGCAGCAATATCCTTTTTGTAAATGGAATTTTTCAGTAAGTACCATGTAACCATCTTCGTTATAGTAAAAATCTTCACCTTCTTTTATTTCATCAGGCATAATTAAAATGTATTTGTTATGATGCTAATGAAGGTTCTGTTTGTTTTAAAAATTCCTGTAGCTCCTCGTCCTTATCGGGAATTAAAGCCGGTAATTTAAACCGTATGTAAAATATTTTTTTACTTTGAGCAATGTCGAGACTTTCGTAATGTGTTTTTATTTTCAATGCATCCTCAAGTTGTGGTTTTGCATATATATCTTCTGAAGCATCGCTTAATTCAAGTCCATACATATCGATCACCTTTTTTGTAAAATTAAAAAGTGCGGGAGAATCTGTTTTTAAATGAATAGACCCTTCTTGTTTTAAAATTTGTTGGTACAAGCGGAGGAAGCGGGGATGGGTCAATCTTTTTTTCGCTCTTGACGTCCGCAACTGGGGGTCGGGAAATGTGATCCATATTTCGTCTACCTCCCCTTCAGCAAAGTAGTCAGCCAGCATGACAATCTGTGTTCTCAAAAAAGCAGCGTTTGAAAGATTATTCTCTAATGCTTTTTTAGCACCGATATACATGCGATTGCCTTTAACATCAACGCCAATAAAATTTTTACCAGGGAAAAGTTGGGCAAGTCCGACGGCATATTCACCGCGGCCACAGGCAAGCTCTAATATTATGGGATTATTATTCTTAAAAAAATTTCTCCAGCTTCCTTTCATATTGGTTGGATATTCCAATGTGTTGGAAAAGGTTTTTATATCTGCAAAACGTTGAAGTTTTTTTTGTGCCATCGGCGGCAAATTTAGCCCGGTCAGACCGCTTTTGAAAGAGAAAGCAACCAGAATTTAAATTTTTAATTGAATATCAATGTTTTATTTTTTAAATAGCGGTCTGACCGCCTTGGATTTGAATATAAAAAAACCCTCTCAGTGTCGATCTGAAAGGGTTCATACTAATAGAAAAACCTGCTGTAGGGGAAGGGTTCGAACCTTCACGGGGCAGTTAGCTATAACACAAAGTTCGGTGGTCGACCCCGGTCGCAATTACATTGCTGCAATTACGGCTCTATGTTACGTTTGTCCTGTTATCCCCACCTCCGAGACAAGGAGGCATGTCTGCCAAAAATTTCATCACCCCACAATGTTTAAGAACTTAATAACTCAAAACTAAAGAAAATGGAAATAACTTAAAAATATTTCAACAAATATTTTGAAATTATAGAAATAATTCAAATATTTGTAAATATTATTAAATTTCAATTAAAATTAAGTATCAAAATGGCAGCTAAATTGAATCTTGACAAACTGGACCTGCAGATTATTAATGAAATGATGGAAAATGCAGAGATCTCCTATGCTGAATTGGGTAAGAAATTGTTTGTAAGCGGAGGAACGATTCATGTCCGTATCAAAAAATTGCAGGAATTAAGCATTGTAAGAGGTACAAGACTAAATGTAGATCTTAAATTATTGGGGTATGATATCACTGCATTCGTTGGTATCTACCTTGAAAAAAGTTCATTGTATGATACCGTTGCCAAAGAGCTGATGAAAATTCCCGAGATCATAAGATTGAATTACATCACCGGAAATTATAGCATGTTCATAGAGATCGTATGTAAAGATATAACTCAATTAAGACATGTGCTGCATGATGAACTCCAAAAAATAAAAGGAATAGAAAGAACTGAAACTTTTATTTCACTGGAAGAAGGGTTTGTGAGAAATGTGCCGGTTGCGCCAGCGGGGTAAAGCCCCTTCTATCTTCCACGAAGGGGAAAGGAGAAGCACACGATCGCATAATAGATGAGGAAGATAATTTACTTGCCAGCATTTGTTTTTCATGTCATCATCGTTGCGTCACTCACTTGTACTGTATACCAATTTTCAACTAAGTGAACAAGAGCCATCAATTTTTTTGATGGTTCGTTTTATAAATTTCTTTCAATTCGATCTTCGCGTTTATCTTCTTCTTTTCCTTTCCCTTCGGGGAAGATAGATGGGGCTACTTTACATCCACCGCATCCCTCAACCCATTTCCCAAAAGATTAAATGCTAATACTAATAACATAATTGCAAAACCCGGAATAAGTGCCAGCATTGGATTATGTGTAATGATAAAATTGTAATTCTCCTTTATCATCAATCCCCAACTTGGCTGGGGCGGCTGTACACCAATCCCGAGAAAACTAAGCCCGGCTTCAATGATTATAGCGGTTGCAAAATTACCGGCAGCTATAACCAGTAAAGGCCCGATAATATTTGGTAAGATATGTTTTGTAATAATGCGCCCATCAGTAAATCCAAGTGTTTTTGCTGCCTGTACAAATTCAAGTTCTTTTATAGCGAGCACCTGGCCCCGTACCAGTCTTGCTACGCTCACCCACATGGTGAGACCAACCGCAATAAAAATTTGCCAGAAACCTTTGCCGATAGTGATGGTGAGTGCAAAAACCAATAATAGGGTGGGAATGCTCCAGGTTACGTTTACCAGCCACATAATTATTTCGTCTACCCAGCCACGATAGTATCCCGCAAGTGCACCTAATACAACACCCAGTAATAATGACACAATTACTGCTATCAATCCAACAGCAAGACTAACTCTTGTTCCAATAATTAACCGGCTCAATATATCACGGCCAAAAGCATCTGTACCTAACCAGTATTTTTTTGTTATAAGGTATTGTTGTATCTCACCCGGCCTGTTGTGTGTAAGTTGATTTATGTTATAGGATTGTTGTATGGTCGTGTCTTCGTCAATAAACTTATTTACTACAATATTTTCTCCTTCTATTTTATAAGCAGTAATAGGCAAATAGCGCAACTGTGCCGGTTTGCCGAATAATATATTTTCCAGCCAGCTTACATGATTAATGGATTTTCTATCCGGTATTTTTAAAAACAATTGTGTGTAGCCAGGCTTTTTTGCCTGTATCTCTACAGTCTGTAAATCGGCATTTGGAGAATTATCGGGCGCAAGAAGGTATCCAAAAATCGCAATGAGAGAAGCAAGCAGTATAGTAATTAAGCCAGCAAATGCAAGCCTGTTCCGTTTAAGCCGCCGCCAGGTTTGCGATGAAATAGAAGAGGATTGCTGAAGCATACTGTAAAATACTAATTGTTTAAAAGATACGATCTCTTAATTCACTTTTCTATTCTTCCATTGATAGGTCCCAAATTTTCCCAACCATCCTGCAATTACGGTGTAAATAATATGAAAGGGTTGCATGACAGGGAAAAGCCACAATAAAGAACGTTTATTAAAGAACCCCGCAGCCGGGAATAAAAAAATTAGTTCTATTATCGTCTTGGATAACAAAAGCAGTAACCAGAAATTTATTAAGGGCAATTGACAATTGACAATTGATAATTGATAATTGCGGAATATGGAAATGATGGGCAGCAATAATAGCAAAACGTTAAACAGGTAAACGACAAGAAGCACAAAAAATATTCTTTTGTCATCATACTTATCTGCTTTACTCGCCCAACGGATGCGCTGATTGAAAAAAGCACGAATGTTTTTTTGTGGTTCTGTTTGTACAATAGCATCTTTCGATTTCAGGAACATAACTCTATTGGGATAGCGGCTATAAATTTTGTGCATCAATAACATATCATCACCACTTGCAATTGTATCAATTCCCTTAAATCCTTCTACTTCATAAAACACAGCTCTTTCATATGCAAGATTGGCCCCATTGCACATGCTATGTATTTTTTTGTGAACAGCAGCACCGGTGATTTCCTGCAAGGTCATAAAGTCAAGTGCCTGGAAAATCTCAATAAAACTAAGGCCGCAGTTTATTGAAACAGGCGCAGCAATAAATGCAGGCTGATGTGTTTCATAAAAAGAAACAAGTGTTTGCAACCAGGTTTGCGGCACAATGCAATCAGCATCTGTTGTAACGATCAGCTTTTTTTTGCTTTCACGAACGCCAATTTCAATCGCCTTTTTTTTATATGAATTTATTTGTTCAGATAGGTATTGGCTTAAGGAAATAAGCCTGATATTTTTTTCCCTGAAGGATCGCACAACGGCTGCGGTATTATCTGTAGAATGATCATCTATAACAAGTATCTCAAATAGATCTGCCGGGTAGTTTTGATTAATGATCGATTCAAGACAAGCTTTTATATTCATTTCTTCATTACGGGCAGGGATTATAATGGAAACCGTTGTGGAAGGCTGACCCTTTAAAGCTGAAAAGCCGGGAATTGAATTCCAGCCCGCCAGGTAATATATTAAAAGAGAAACATAACTGATAAACAGTAAAAGAGAAACAATTAGAATCATAAGCTGCATAGTGCTGTTCCGTACAAGTGAGTGACACAACAATGTTGGGCCATGTAGTTGCTGCCGGTAACACAAAAATAATTTTTTGAAATTGAAATGAATGTATATCTTTATATAGTTGTCTAAACAACTATATGCCAAACAACCAATTTAAAAAAAGTGAGTTATACGGTTTTATAACCGGCAAAGCGAGTACCGCTATTTCCAGGAGGCTGCAAAAGAATTTTAAGCAGAATAATGTAGACATCACCATTGAGCAATGGAGTGTATTGTATCATTTATGGAAGGAAGACGGGATGAGCCAGCAGGCGCTGTGCGATGCTACTTTCAGGGATAAACCCAGTATTACCAGGCTGGTAGATAACCTTGAGAAATTAAAGCTCGTAAAAAGAGTTGCAAGTAAAGATGACCGCCGGATTAATATGATCTACCTGACTCCGGAAGCGCAGCAACTCCAGGAAAGAACGATGGAAATTGCGGGGCAGACCTTAAATGAAGCTTTATCGGGGGTTACAAACGGCCAGATCGAGATTGCGAAGGAAGTGTTGCAGATGGTGTATGAGAATTTGAAATAACTGTGTTTCTCGTTTCTTGTCCCTCGTTTCTCGTTGGGGCTACGATTTCAAATAGAACCAACGAGAAAAGAGGGACAAGAAACGCAACAAACAACAAAGTCAATCCCCAAACGTTAATTATAAAATTTATCATATGAGCACAACCACAAGTCCGACACAAACCCTTAAAGGCGGCGAATGGCTTATCAAAGAAAGCAGCCCTTTTGAAATATATACCCCGGAAGATTTTTCTGAAGAACAAAACATGGTAAAGGAAATGTGTCACCAGTTTTTATTGACTGAAGTGATGCCGGTGATTGACAGAATTGATAAAGCAGAGCCAGGATTAATGCAATCGCTGATGGACAAAGCAGGTGAACAGGGTTTACTTGGAGCTTCTGTACCGGAAGAATTTGGAGGACTTGGAAAAGAATTTATTACTTCTACACTCATCAACGAAGGCCTGGGCGGTGGATTTTCATTCAGCGTGGCTGTTGCAGCACATACCGGTATCGGCACATTACCTATTTTATATTTTGGAACAGAAGCACAAAAGAAAAAATATATTCCCAAACTTGCCAGTGGTGAATGGAAAGGTGCATATGGACTAACGGAACCCAATAGCGGCAGTGATGCACTCAGCGCTAAAACAACTGCGGTGCTATCGCCGGATGGGAAAAACTATATCCTTAACGGGCAAAAATGCTGGATAACAAACGGAGGTTTTGCAGATATATATACCGTGTTTGCCAAAATAGATGGCGATAAATTCTCTGCATTTATTATTGAACGTGGAATGGAGGGATTTACTCAGGGACCTGAAGAACATAAAATGGGCATCAAAGGATCATCTACTGTTCAACTGTATTTCCAGGATTGTAAAGTACCTGTAGAAAATTTATTGGGAGAAGCAGGTAAGGGGCACATCATTGCTTTTAATATCCTTAATATAGGAAGATTAAAATTATGTGCCGCTGCAATTGGTGCTTCTAAAATGGTAGTTACAAATACGATTAACTACGCCAATACAAGAGAACAGTTCAAAACAGCCATTGCAAATTTCGGGGCTATAAAACATAAGCTTGCCGAAATGGCCATACGAACCTGGGTATGCGAAAGCTCACTTTACCGTACGAGCAAATGGATAGATGATAAAGAAGTTGAACTGGCTGCAGGCAAACCTTTTAATGAAGCATTGCTTGGTGCAGCTGAAGAATATGCAATTGAATGTGCCATGCTGAAAGTAGATGGAAGCGAAGTACTCGACCTTGTAGTAGATGAAGGTGTCCAGGTACATGGCGGAAATGGTTTCAGCGATGAATACATGGTTAGCCGTGCTTACCGCGACAGCCGTATCAACCGCATCTTTGAAGGTACCAATGAAATCAATCGCCTGCTTACAGTAGATATGATGCTGAAACGTGCAATGAAAGGAAAACTTGATTTGATGGGACCTGCAATGGCAGTTTCAAAAGAACTGATGAGCATACCTGAATTTGGAAACGATGATGAAGCTCCTTTTGCTGCTGAGAGAAAAACCATCGCTAACATGAAGAAGGCTATTTTAATGACAGCCGGTGCAGCAGTGCAAAAACTGATGATGAACCTGCAACATGAGCAGGAGATCATTATGAATATAGCTGACATGTCGATCTTAACCTTTAATGCAGAAAGTGCTTTGCTGCGTGTGATGAAAATGGCAGATAAAAATGGTGCGTCTTCAGTTTCTCTACAAGTTGATATGGTACGTTGTTACCTGAACGATGCCGTTGATAAACTAAATAAATCCGGTAAAGAGGCATTGAATGCTTTTGCAACCGGGGATGAGCAAAGAATGATGTTACTGGGATTGAAAAGATTTACTAAAACAGCTGCATTTAACAGTAAAGATGCAAGGAGAAGGATCGCAGACAAACTGATCGCGGAAAATAAATATGTTTTTTAATTGGACAAACAATTCATAGAACGTAAATTTATTATGGTAGCGATACTTTTAAATTGTAAAGCGATCTATGGCTAAAATGCTGAAGTATTATATTATCTCCGTTGCGCTGTTGGTAGTTTTATCACATAAAGCCATTGCCCAGCAAAACGAATCCAAAAAAAAGCAGAAGCGGGCATATTGTAAGTGTTCTATAAAAGGATTACCAAGGGCTAAAGCACTTACTTTAAAATACGAATATCGGCCTGATTACAAAATCACTACTACAGATAAAACAAACTACTATGGCAACAGTAGCGGGCGGATCAAAAATAATGGACGAATAGAATTCAAATTCAAGGTTCCGGTAATCAATAAACCATACCTGAGCATCATTGCAGGATTCAGGTACAACCGGGAGGAATACGATTTTAAAAACATTTCAGACAAATCAAATCCCCTTTACAAAAGCCTCGACGACCGTGATCTCAGAAGTATAGGTGCAAACCTTACTGTTTTAAAACCTTTGAGGAGTAATAAATTCTGGATCTTAAGGATAAATGCAAACCTGAACGGCGATTATAAAGATAGCCGTGAAAGTAAAGCGAAGTATTTAAAATTTTCTATATCACCGGCACTTGCATGGAGAAAAAGTGATGATCTCTCTTATGCAATTGGGATAACATATAGTTATTCATTCGGAAGGCCATTGGTTTTTCCAACTTTTGCGATTGATTATAATTTTAATGAGCGATGGACTATCGAAAGTGTTTTACCACTTTTTATTAAGTTTCGTTATGGATTCAATGAAAATTTTTATTGGTATAATAATATCGAAATTGATGGTGCTTCATACCGGTTAAATAACACGGATACAATGCTCGCAAAATATCAATCGCTGCATCTTCACCGGTCTGAAATAAAATTAAGCAGCAGTCTTGAAAAGCAAATTACAGGATGGTTATGGACGGGAGCGGAGATTGGAGTTGTACATAATTTCTCTTACAATCTTACTAATTCCAACAGTGGCCATTCCAACATTATTTTTAAAAATAAAATTGGAGACAGGCTCCTGTTCAGTGCAAGTATCTTTCTAGTGCCTCCCAAAAAGTTGTATCGGCGTATAACAGAGAATTTGTAATATAAAATTTTTCTTCATAAAAAAAGGGTTTTGGCGCAAACCAAAACCCCATGTGTTCCTTCCTTTTTTCTTTTACTGAATAAACCGTGAAAGGTAAGCCTGTCCTGATCTCTCTGAACAAACTTTTTGGAAGGAAGTTGTAACCATTATATTCCAAATAATATGCCTCAACATTTATTTGTGGAAAAATCTTCTTACACAATTCTTATGTTATTAGCTTTGCATCAGCTATATATTATGATCCATGGTTACATACAAAAAAATAAACCCGTTTTCAAAACAAAACAATGATACCGGCTTTGCAGCTAATAATAATACTACCGGGGGAAGATTTATTAATAAAGACGGCACTTATAACCTTGTAAAAGAAGGAATGTCTTTTCACAAACGATTCAGCATATTTAACGATATGCTGAACCTGTCAACATGGAAATTCATTATGGTGATCTTTCTTTTCTTTATAGTCATCAATTTTATATTTACCGCTATTTATTTTATTATCGGGGCAGATCAGCTTGATGGTTTGATAACCGGGAGTGACTGGAAAATATTCAGGGAAATGTTTTATTTCAGCACGCAAACTTTTACTACAGTTGGTTATGGCCACGTGAACCCTGTTGGTGATGGCGCCAATATTGTTGCAGGTGCGGAGGCACTCACCGGGTTTTTATCACTTGCTATTGCAACCGGTTTGATCTATGGACGTTTTTCAAAACCAAGAAGCTATCTTGTTTTTAGTGATCATGCATTGGTAAGTCCTTACAAAGAAGGGAAAGCACTCATGTTCCGTTTTGCCGCATTTAAAGATAAACATGCACTTACTGATCTTGAAATAAGAGTGAATACCGGCTTACTTATTACCGAAGCTGATAAAACAGATTACAAATATTTTAGCCTTAGCCTGGAACGTGCACGTGTTGAATCAATGCCGATGAGCTGGACCGTTGTTCACCCGATTGATGAACAAAGCCCCTTCTACGGGTTTACAAAGGAAGACATGCAGACTGCCGATGTGGAATTATATGTAATGCTTCGGGGTTATGATGATGTGTTTTCTAATTATGTGCAACAACGAACGTCTTATACTTTTGAAGAGATCTTATTCAATAAAAAGTTTGTTCCCATGTTCAGGGAAAGTGATGATGGCAAAACAACCATACTTGAACTGCATAAGTTAAATGAGTTTAAAGAAGCTTAGATCAAACAGGACTTAGCAATACATTAACGCAGCGATCTATATATTTACTTTGTCATCTAAAATAAACCCTATGGCAAAGCAAATCCTGATACAAATCCCACAACCATGTCATGAAGATTGGAATAGCATGACCTCGCTGGAAAAAGGAAGATTTTGTAATTCCTGCCAAAAAACAGTTTTCGATTTCACATCAATGACTAACGATCAGCTTGCAAATTTTTTCGCGACATCATCGAAACATGTTTGTGGCCGGTTTAGCGAAGATCAGCTCAACAAGCAAATAGATGTTCCTGTAAAAAAGATACCATGGCTTACTTATTTTTTCAAAATAACGATACCGTTATTGCTTGTATCATTAAAGACAACAGCGCAACAGGTACTGCATAAGAATAATACTGTTATGGTTGTGCCGGAAAAAAAACCGTTGGAAGCCGTAATGCCGGAAAAAATAAATGTGATCGAAGGTATTGTTCAAACTGCTGACGGAGTTGGAATCCCCTATGCAACTGTAATGATTACGGGAACAAATCATGGTACTTCATCTGACAGCACCGGGTATTTTTCATTGAAAGTGAAAGAGGGTAATAAATTTATAGAAATTTCATCACTCGGATATGACAGAAAAAAAATTGAAATAAACATAATAAAAAAATCTGTTCCTATCAATCTTGAAAAAGGGGTATTGCAAGGATACCTGGGAGGGATCGTAGTAAAAAGTTATTCGCGGAAAAAAATCACTAAGAAAACAAAAGAAAAAACAGCCAGCCGGGTTTCACCAATAGAATCCAATAGCGTTACAATTTATCCAAATCCTGTCTCAACTTTTTCTAACCTTACTTTGAAATGGCAAACTCCCGTTACAGAGGATCAGGTTGTAGAAGTGTACACTATTGCCGGAGAGTTGGTCAGGAAGGAAAAAATTAACATCGATAAAGCTACCTCCAGTATTCAAATCCAGCTTACCCTGAAAAATACGGGCAACTATATTGTAAGAACAACTGGCAGCAAAACACATAAAAGTTTAACAACACAAATACTGGTCAATTAAAAATAAATGTTCAATGCCCAGTTATAACATTAAGCTGCTATTGTTTTTTGCCTAAATATTAGTTGAGCATTGAACATCTTTATCAATTAAAGCTTGTATCATCTGCACTTGGCCCATAACTTCCGGGAATTGGAATGTCCAGCAAGCGAAGAAATACGCCGAGTTGAGCCCTGTGATGAATGATCTGCGACAAGGTCATTCTTATAACATCTGCCTTTGGTTCTGTGCTATATATTTCCGCACCATTTCTTAATGTCCATGGTTCATCCAATGTTACTTCTTTTGCTTTGCCGAGTTCTTCCTGGCCTGCTGTTAAACTTGTTTCAAACAAATCCAGCAATGCCCTGGTATCATTAATATCGGGGGATGAATAACCATTTTCTGCAAAATCAAGTTCATCCGTGTTCAATGCCATTTTTATCCATGAAGGTAATTCAGCAATATGGCCGGTTAACTGGCGGATGGTCATGCTTTTTGGATGAGGTTTCCAATCGTATTTGTCATTAGGTACTACGGAAAGCATTTTACGTGTTGCGGTTGCTTCCCTGTTAAGTTCTCTTAAAAATTCCTGGTTGCGGTTCATAACATTTTTTTTAATTGTGAATGATAACACAAAGGAAAGATGGGGTAGTGACAACCCTATGTCAACAGGGTAAAACTATTTTTGCCTTTTTTCGATATCTTTTAAAATACTCATCACGGTTTCTCTCAGTCCCGGGGGATTGAGGATATCTGCAAATTCGCCGAAAAGCAGGAAAAACCTGGCGAAACCCATCAGGGATTGAGTAAGAAACCGCATTTCCATTTTGCCATTCACTTCTTTTTCTGAAACAAACCCATTGTAATACTTCTGCTCGCCGAAATACTTCATTACAGTTTTATCAACACGGATCACTATTTCATGCAGCTCTTTTTCCTGTTTCATTTTGTCGAGAAAACTTTTCAGAGAAGGATGCACCGTTTCATAATGAGAACTGGTAGGCGTTATATAGCTAATGCGATCGGTGCGAAAATGACGATAATCCTTCCTCAGGTGGCAATAGGCGATCATGTACCAGTTGTTGGTGAGATAAAAAACACCAATAGGCTCAACGAGGCGATTGCTGTATTCCTGGCTATGCTGGGCATAATAGCCAATATCAATTATAGTTTTCCCCGAAATATTTTGCAGGATATTTTGCAGGTGATGATCATTGGAAGCTGGAAGATAAGGATTGCGCAATACTTCGATGTGATCCTCCAAACCTTCTACATAATCTTTTTCTGAATATTTAAGCACTGCCTTTATTTTAAAAAGCGCTGATTCGTAACTGGAACGGGTAGATGTATCCGTCAGCTTTTCAACCATCTTACCGGCGGTGATAAAAGCCGTCGCTTCTTCCTGCGTAAACATGACGGGAGGCAAGCGGTAACCTTCCATAATACTATAACCAACCCCGGCTTCGCCAATAACAGGAATGCCCGCTTCCTCCAATGCTTTAATATCACGGTAAACGGTACGAAGACTGATATTGAACCTGCCTGCAATGTCCTGTGCTTTTACAACTCTTTTGGATTGAAGCTGGATAAGTATTGCAGAGACACGGTCTATACGGTTCATGAATAATCAGTTTAGGAAGAAAATTAAGAAAGTAATTTTAACTGAACATAATTAATTCCTCTTAACATGATAATGTTCATCCGGGTTAAATACAAATATTGAGTACTTAAAATGATAAAGGTTTTATTTCAGATGGTATCAACAGCTGAAATAAAACCTTTATTAAAAATTCAATTATAAATTCACCAAACTTGTGCTGACCTTTTCTCCCTCATTATTGATTACTTCCACATGATAAACTCCTTTTTCCATTCCTTCAAGAGAAAGTATAGTACCAGTTACATAGTTATTTCTTTTTAAAACAATCCTCCCTGACTGGTTTACAACTGAAATAGTATATGAAGAATTATTGCTCCTGTTTTTTTCATTGATGGCAACCCTGAATGTACTACCCGTAACCGGATTTGGCATCAGCATTACATTAAATGAGGAATTGTTTTCTTCCATTTGTATTGATGGCGTAGCTGCCGGCCTGAGTGTAAAATCAGTGCTGAGATTTAATTTAGTAAGAAAGCAATTTTGATGTGTTGACAGCCAGGCAATCGATTGCGGGCCAACGGGAAAATCCTGCGTCATATTATAACCAGCAAGGTAAACGTCGTTGGTTCCATTAAATAAATAAGAAAAAACCTGTCCTGAATTCCCCTGGTGTATCTTTTTCTCTCCGGGTATTGGTGAAAGATCAAGCATATAAAGATTTTTTTCTGTTTGGTTTAATACCATACATCTCATTTCTGTATACGGATTGTTATTGTCAATTCTTGAAATAGTAGAGTTAGTAAATCCGGGAATAGACATCGTGGTAAATGTTGATGGTGGAGTGAACTGTTTCAATACTCCACTAACATTAATAAAAATATTGTCGTTATTGTTAACATGTACAAAATCATAGCCTGCTGCAAATGAATAAGTAGTTGGCCCTGTAAGTGTGGTACCTGTAAATGTATAGATCTTTAATTGAGATAAACCTGTAGAAGGCGTATTTACTTCCCAGATATATAATTTATTGGTTGCAGAATTAAATTTAGAACGAACATTCCATGCAACTGGAAATGAAATATTGATTGTACTGTTATGAACCCATAGCTGGTAATCTTTTTTTGTTATATAGGTAGTCGTAGGATTTCCTATTTCTGCCAGTATTTTTTCATTTGCCGGAACAAGAGAGGGACCTGTTACAGTTACACCTGTAGTTGCATTGCAATAAGTATTATCACTAAATTGAATCGTGCCATTATTCAAGGCGAATGAAGGAGCAAGCAATGCTCTTCCCCAGGTAGTATTAGTTGTATTGGGCACGTAGTTTACAGTATATTGCTCATAATTATTTGTAATAGGTGCCAATGGCGGGGGAGTAAATCCGTAGTGATTAACAGGATTGTCCACCAGGCATAATTCATGAACAGACATGTAAACATTACCGGAATTATCTTTCAATAAGTTCATATTCCCTTTTCCATTATACACTTTTGGCCACAGGGTTTTATGTACCCATTGAGGAAGATTTCCATCGTGTGTTGTACCTGCTGCAAGCAGAAGTCCGTTAGCAATAAAGTTGCATCCCGTTCCTGCTACATCCGGATTTTGAATAATGCCAAGTCTTGTCCGTGGCGGAAATCCAGTCGCATTGCTGCACATATAAATTTTGTTATCGATAGCCAATTGCAAATCGCCGTGAATAGGAGCTGAACCAACAGGTACTGCATTATCAACCTGGCCTTCAACTGGAACATCATATTTGCCAACAAGTGTTGTAGCCTGCCTTGCTATATTGTATTGTTGTACTCTCACTATGTAATAGCTCCCCCCGGCAGCATCGGGCGAAGAATTTCTTTGTTGATAAAGCGTGTTATCATAATCGCCAAAATAAAGGAACTGGCTATTGGGAGAAAATTCTGTACCAGCAGGGTGAGCAGGACCTGCTCCTGTATAAACTGTATTAAGGAATGATACAGCTCCTGTTTGATTATTGAAACTATACAATTGAATATTATAACCCTGGGCGTCACATAAATAACTACCATTGGGAGAAACTTTTATATTCCCATTTCCATCAAAGGAACCGGTTCCTGAATAAAGGGAATTGTTGAGGATAGTATAGTTAGTAGGAGCAGGATTGCCTCCGTCGGCAGTATTATTAATACCGGCATTTGAAATAAGATAACTATAGGCAGCTCTTTTTATCGTGCTTCCAATATTGAATCTTGTAAAAAATGTGATCCAGATTTTATCTTTTGCAGCGTTGTATGTTGAAGTCAATCTTTGTCCACGTATCCTCAGCCCAACGCCTGTACTGTAATTATAATCCATGAGTGTACCGGTTTCATCTTTCAAAGGAATATTTTTTACAGCAGTAACATCTCCCAAACCTGAGTTAAGGCTCATATCAACAACGGAGTAATTTAATCCGGCATGACCAGATGGAATCGCGTTGTTAACACAATTAACAGTAAAAATATAATAGACACCGTTTTTTTGTGGTTTGGGAACTATGATGGTAGTTTGTTGATTGTATAACGCATCTACCAATCCATTTAAATTAGTTCCATTTGGCATTAAGTTATTATTTCTGTCCCACACTTTTATACCATTAGTATAAAATAGCAACTGCCCGTTTTTATCACTTACACTTGCCCCTGCACCACCATATGGATTAGGGTAAATATAGGAGGATGCACAGGTAGAAGTTGTTACAGTAGGAAGAAAACCAACTTTTGCATTTTGTATCATACACCAATTGGCATTTTCATTTTGTGCGAAGGAAACCAGGGAAAAAATGATGGAGAATAAAAATAAAAAATTCTTTTTCATAAAGGGAGATTTTGGTATGAGTAAAAAGGATAACAACTAAATATACATATAAATAAAACCAGTTTATTTTTTTGCAGTGATTAAATAAATATTAAACCAAAACTTAAAGAACTGTGAACTTAATCGGGACATGAATATTACCATTAGATTTTTATAATACTTTTGCGGTATGGATTTTACAGAAAAGTACAAAAAGTGTTTTTTTCTTTTTGCAATTAATTTTCTTTTTAAAATTTCGGTAGCGCAGGTTGTTGAAAAACCTTTTGTAAAACTTACCAACCCGGATAAAGAAACAAACAATGTATCTTCTTCCCAGCAATTCATTATCGGAAGTACCTGCAAGACCTGTAATCTTCTGATCAACGGAGAAAAAATAAAAGTATACCCTACAGGAACATTTGCTTATGAATTAAAATTAGAAGAAGGAGACAAAGCTTTTACACTTGTTGCCATTTCTAATGAAGGAAAATCTGCCTCCAAAAGAATACATTTTATTTATACCGCTCCAAAACCTGCAGAGCCTGTAGCTGCATTTGGAATAGAAAGCATCCGCACTTTCCCCGAAGGAGATCTTGTTTTATTGCCGGGAGATAAAATCGAATTTAAAGTAAAAGCATTTCCCGGCAGAAATGTGACTGTAATGAAAGGCACTCCATTGTATGAATTACCCATAACTGAAACAAAAGAAATGCCCGGGATTTACCAGGGCGTATATGAAATAAAAGCCACCGATAGTTTTTCGTTATTGAAGATCCCGGTAACGATCATTGATTCAACGGGGCAAAGGATCACGAAAGAAACCAATCATTCTTTTTCGGTGATGTCTCCTTTGGCTTCTGGTATTGCAATTACAACGGGCCGGCTGGCGCATCTTGAGTACGGACTTGGTGATGACAGGCTCGGGGGTGCAAAAGTCGGTTACATCGATAGTTTGATTCCTCTTAAGATAATTGGAAAAGTGGGAACACATTTTAAGATTCAGCTTGCTAAAACAAGAACAGCCTATATACCTGATGAGTTGGTAACGTTTGCGCCTAAAGGAATTTTTGAACCTGCTGCGCTGACCGGTAAATGGAAAGCGTACGGCGACTCTGCTTATGATTATGTGAATATTGAGCTTGGTTCCAGGCTTCCTTACCAATCCTTCCAGCTCACAGATCCATCAAGGATTGTAGTGGATATTTTCGGGGCGACAAATAATACCAACTGGATAACACAACTGGAAAGCACAAAGGAAATAACTGATGTAAATTATGAACAGGTTGCTGATGATATTTTCCGCGTGAGCATTTCACTCAAACACAAACAACACTGGGGCCACCAGTTATTCTATAGGGGAAATACACTTGTTATTAAGGTAAAACAACAGCCAACAGATCTTTCATTAAACAAATTAACGATTGCTATAGATGCAGGCCATGGAGGCACTAATATCGGCGCCATCGGTCCTACAGGCGTTACAGAAAAGGCACTTACCGTTGAGGTGTGCTTAAAATTGCAAAAACTACTGGAAAGCCAGGGTGTAAAAGTGATCATGACAAGAAGCAAAGAACAATTTTTTGACAATAAAGAACGCATCTTATTTTACCGCGATAGTGTGCCCGATCTTTTATTAAGTATACATCTCAACTCGGCCGGCGACCCAATAAGAGTTGGTGGTACAGCTACCTTTTACCGTTATATTGGGTTCAGGTCATTGAGCCGCTCCATTTATAACCAAATGCTTCAACTTGGGTTAAAGGAATACGGCAATAACAGTTCATTCAATTTTATGCTGAACAGTCCAACCGAGTATCCAAACGCATTGATCGAAGCATTGTTCTTAAGTAACCCCGAAGAAGAAATGAAAATACTGGATGAAGGATTTCAGCAACAAATGGTTGAAAAAATTGTACAGGGAATAAAAGATTTTTTAAAATCATGCCAGTAATTGCATGCGGGGTTATTGCAAAAGGTTCATTCTTAACCCTGTTAATCAAACAGTACTACCCGCATTTAAGTATTTAATTCCTAGTTGTAAAATGCTAGCTTTACAACAATGAGCACTGCAAATAAAGTAATCTGTATTGTAGAGGACAACAACGACCTCCGTGATGGTATGAACCTGATGATAGAACTTACCAATGGGTATGAGCTTGGAGGAAGTTATGCCAATGCGGAAGAAGCTATGGAAAAGATACCGGCTATTGCACCAGATGCTGTTCTGATGGATATTAACCTACCCGGCATAAGTGGCATTCGCTGTGTAAATGCATTAAAGACGATGTTTCCCAATATGCTGTTTTTAATGTGTACGGCCTATGAAGACAATACAAAGATATTTGATTCATTAAAAGCAGGCGCCAGCGGGTATATTCTCAAGACAGAAGGGCCAACAAAAATTATGCAGGCGCTCGAGGAAATGATAGCGGGCGGTAGCCCGATGAGCAGCATTATTGCCAGGAAAGTTGTAGCCAGTTTCGCAAGTATGAGCCAGGAAAGTGTACTGATTGAAACACTCAGCGACAGAGAAAAAATGGTGCTGGATAAACTGGCCCAGGGTTTAATTGGTAAAGAAGTAGCCGAAGAACTTCAAATATCAGGAGGAACCGTACGCAAACATGTACAAAATATTTATAAAAAACTACAGGTAAATACAAGAGTAGAAGCCGTAAATTTATATTTAAAACGGTAGCGTATATACGTGCTGTTACTAATACCGGCTAAAAAACGATGTTCAACTTTCAAATATATCTTGCACTTTTTTTTGAAAGTATTTCCATTTTCATGAGTTTGTTTTTTTTTCTGCAGTATAGCATTATAAAAAAGAAAGAACATCTTTTTTATGCATGTTACCTTTTAGCTGTATCGGTTTATTATTTATTTGCTCTTCCACAATTGTTTTTTCCACTAAGCCAGGAAAACAGTCATGCAATTGCTGTTTTAAATTTCTTTAAACGTCCTGTTCAGTACCTCAGCAGTGTTTTCTATACAGTCTTTATTATTTATTATCTTGGATTAAAAAGTACCTCTGCTTATTTATTTAAATTTTTCCGGATACTGATTGCTGCTTATTTGATCCTTTCTGCAACATGCCTGGTATTGAATATCCTCGAACTGAAGTATGATCGGGTATATTATCTGACAAGCTTATTGCTTTTGCCGATACAATTCTATGTAGTGATCGCATTACTCAAACACAAAGTGCCTTATTCAAAATATATCATCTGGGGCACCATAATGATTCTCCTGGGCAGCACAATAACTTTGTTGATCTCCATATATGTTCCTCATACAGGAACACTGATTGATGTAGTGCAGATATTTTTACCGGTGCAGGTAAGTATACTCATTGATATGTTTTTATTTACTGTTGCATTGCAAAAGAAGATCGCTGATAATGAAAAAACGCTCATTAGTTCGGCATACCAACGGCAACACGCCGTATTGCTCGAAAGAGAACGGATCATTGCTGATCTGCACGATGATGTAGGCGGAGGTCTCAGCAGTATAAGAATGATGAGCGACCTGATGGCGCATCAAAGCAGTAATGCCAATACAACCAACGTAACTTCATTTGCAGAAAAGATATCCGTTACCGCAAAAGATATTGCGCAACGGATGAATACGATCATCTGGAGCCTTAATGCAGAAAACGACACCCTGGAGAATTTTGTTGAATACGTAAGACAACATTGCGTGTCTTTTTTCGAAAATTCAGGAATAAAAATGCGATGTAACACAAATGCTGATCTGCCTGGTAATATTCAACTGACAGGGGTTCTCCGCAAAAATCTTTTCCTCATCATAAAAGAAGCATTTCACAATATCTTAAAACATGCCGACGCATCCAGCACAGATGTAAACATCTCGATCTCCGGTAACAAGCTTCATATAGAAGTAAAGGACAATGGCCGCGGTATTAATAATCCAAACCAGTTTGGAAATGGGTTAAAGAACATGAAAAAAAGAATGGATGAGATAGGTGGTAAATTCACCATTGTTTCCAATAACGGAACCAGTATTGCCATTGAAGTAGAGCTCCGCTGACAGGTAAAGAATGCTCCTGCAATTTTTATCAGCCTTTCAACTCATTAACTTTACACATAAATTTATTCACATGAACAACTTAGTAAAAGACTTTAACGACTATCGTACAAAAATGAACGAAGTTATATTGAGTAAAGAGAACCTCGTTTTAAAAAGATTATGGAATCTTGACACCAATACTTACACGGCAGGTGCACTCGATGTAAAAACAAAAGAGCTACTCGGTCTTGTTGCAAGCATGGTACTGCGTTGTGATGATTGTATTAAATATCATCTTGGAAAATCACATGAACTTGGTGTGAACACAGAAGAAATATATGAAGTGTTTGCTGTGGCAAATATTGTTGGGGGAACGATTGTGGTGCCGCACACGCGAAGGGCAGCGGAGTATTGGGAGGCTTTAACAACTTGAGTATTGCATGTTGAATATTGAGTATTGAATATTCAAAAAGCAGTTTATAAAACAAATGTTCAATACTCAATATTCAATACACAATATTCAAGGAAATCATCATTCAATTAAGTTTAAACTACCTCGATCTAAAAGAAAATTCTCAATACTGAATGAGGAATAAACGTTATTTGAATTGAAGGATTCTGATAATTTAGTTTTTCAATTTTTTTTATGGAAGAAAGAAAATTTGACCTGGAGGACAGGTTCGTGGATTTTACTTGTAGAATGATTGATGTCGTAGAAGTTTTGCCCGATACAAGAACTGGTAACTATATTGCCGGCCAATTGATAAGATGTTCACATTCCCCGGCGCTAAATTATGCGGAAGCTCAAGCTGCAGAATCACCCAATGATTTTGTGCATAAGCTTAGGATTGTTTTAAAGGAATTAAAAGAATGCAGAGTTATCATAAAGATCATTGGAAAAAAAGAGCTTATCAGACCTATCTCAAAACTCAATGACGTTTTTAAAGAAACACAGGAATTAATAGCCATAGTTGGAAAAAGCATCAGTACTTCCAAAAAAAGAAAGTAGTTTCAAACCCGTTAGTAGTTCAACTTGAACATTGGGCATTGAATATTGAGTATTGAATATTTTCATCAAGTGGCAAAAAAGGTTTTCCTGTCCGTATATAGTTCTGTTCTTAAAAAAGAAACGTAATAATCTTTCTTATAACATTGAATATTTCTTAACTTTAAAAATCCTAAATTAGACTCTATTTTATACCTACTATGAGTGAAACAGCAACTACCGCAACCCCGCTAACCGCCAAAGATTTTGTAACTGACCAGGAAGTTCGCTGGTGCCCGGGATGTGGCGATTATTCCATATTGGCGCAGGTGCAAAAGATCATGCCTACTATTGGTATTCCGAGGGAAAACATAGTGATCGTTTCAGGTATCGGCTGCAGCAGCCGCTTTCCTTATTATATGAATACTTATGGCATGCACAGCATCCATGGGCGTGCAACGGCTGTAGCCAGCGGGTTAAAAGCCGCCAGACCAGACCTGAGTGTATGGATCGTTACCGGCGATGGCGATGGACTAAGCATTGGAGGGAATCATACCATCCATTTATTGCGCAGGAACTTTGATGTAAACATACTCCTGTTCAATAACCAGATTTATGGGCTTACCAAGGGACAATATTCACCTACATCAGAAGAAAAAAAGATAACCAAGAGTACTCCTTTCGGAAGTATCGACCACCCTTTCAATCCACTTGCCCTTGCCATGGGTGCTGATGCAAGTTTTATAGCCAGAACAATGGACAGGGACCCCAAACACCTGCAGGCATTGTTGTTGCGTGCCCAGAATCATAAAGGCGCTTCCTTTCTCGAAATTTACCAGAACTGCAATATTTTTAATGACGGCGCATTTGAAGTGTTTACTGAAAAATCAACCAAACCCGATGAAGTTTTATTTCTCGAGCAGGGAAAGCCATTGATATTCGGCGCAACTCAAAACAAAGGAATAAAACTGGAAGGATTTAAGCCGGTGATCGTTGATCTTGCCGCAGGGGGAAGCACATCAGATCTATGGGTTCATGATGAAAAAGATTTTTATAAAGCACAAATACTGATCAGGATGTTTGATGACCCAACACTTGAAGGGCACTTACCCAGACCATTTGGTGTTTTTTATGAAACAGACAGGGCCTGCTATGAAGATGTGATGACCATGCAGATTGAAGAGGTCATCGCTCAAAAAGGTAAGGGCGACCTGGATAAATTATTAAGGGGAAGGGAAACATGGACGATTAGTTAACGGCCCCACCTATCCTCCCCGAAGAGGAGGGAAAGCACAGGATCTGAGCGAAGATTATGTAGATTGTTTTTGTTCCGGGCTTTTGTTTTTCAAGGCGTCATTGTTGCGTCGCACTCTTGTACTGCATTTCAATTCTGATCTTTTAGCTAAACAAAAAATATAAAGAGCCGTCATGTTTTGATGGCTCTTTTTTATAAGATCATTCGATTCGATCTTCACTTACATCTTCTCCTTTTCCTTCCCCTTCGGGGAAGATAGAAGGGGCCTATACCATTTTGTTTTCCTGGAGGTACTCCGCAATCTGCACCGCATTCGTTGCAGCACCCTTCCTCAGGTTATCACTTACGATCCAGCAGTTCAATGTATTTGGCTGTGTCTCATCTCTCCTTATTCTTCCTACAAAAGTCTCATCCTTATCATGTGCTGTCAATGGCATAGGATAAATAAACTCAGCAATATTATCCTGCACAACAACACCCGGCGCTTTTGCAAGCAATGCTTTTACTTCATCAATATTAAAATCTTTTTCAAATTCAATATTCACAGCTTCACTATGACCTCCCATCGTAGGAATGCGTACACAGGTAGCCGTTAACATGATGCTGTTATCACCGATGATCTTCCTGGTTTCGTTTACCATTTTCATTTCTTCTTTGGTATAGCCATTATCGAGGAAGATGTCAACCTGTGGAATCGCATTCAAATCAATCGGGTATTTATAAGCCATTTCACCAACAATCCCTTTCCTTTCATTCATCATCTGGTCAACAGCTTTTACACCTGTACCGGTTACACTTTGATAAGTGCTTACCACCACTCTTTTTATTTTGTATTGATCGTGCAATGGCTTTAACACAAGCACCATTTGAATGGTAGAGCAATTAGGATTGGCAATGATCTTATCAGCAGCTGTCAACACATGCGCATTTACTTCCGGCACCACCAGTTTTTTTGTGGGATCCATGCGCCATGCACTGGAATTGTCAATAACGGTAATACCGGCTGCTTCAAATTTGGGCGCCCATTGCAACGAGGTGCTTCCGCCTGCAGAAAAAATGGCAATCGCAGGTTTTGCATCAATGGCATCCTGCATTCCAACCACTTTATATTTATTCCCCTTGAATTGGATCTCTTTGCCCACAGATCTTTCTGACGCAACGGGGATCAACTCTGTAACAGGGAAATTCCTTTGAGCAAGCACTTCCAGCACTTTAGTACCAACAAGGCCCGTAGCTCCAACAACTGCAACTTTCATCAATATTTTTTTGCAAAAATAAACCATCCCGGATGGATATTTTAACTCGCAGGTTTAAATAAATTAATAAAGAATATTAAATAAGCTAATAATACAGCGGCTTTGGAGAAAATTGTATCTTTAAAAGACAGTACATCATTATGAGAAAAATATTTATTTCCTGTATAATCCTGCTTTGCTGCAGCTTTTGCAGTTTTGCCCAATTCACGGAGAACTTTACTGACGGTGATTTTACCAATAATCCTGCATGGGTGGGCGGCACCGCAGACTGGACCGTGAATGGTTCATTCCAGCTTCAAAGTAATAACACCGTGCTTAACAGCACTTATTATCTCAGTACAGCAAGTGCAAAAGCCACTTCTGCGGAATGGAATTTTTTTTTACAGCTGGATTTCAATACCTCTTCAGCAAATTATGTAGATGTTTTTTTGACAGCGTCGGCAAGTGATCTTACCCAGCCTGCCACCACGGGATATTTTCTAAGATTTGGTGGCACACCCGATGAAGTATCATTGTACCGAAAAGATAATGGAACATCAACAATAATCATTAATGGTGGCGATGGGTTTTTAAACAACAGCGTTAATGCCATGCTTGTAAAAGTGATCCGGGATAATTCCAATCAATGGAGTGTGACGGTAACGCTGAACGGCGGGCCGGCCACCAATGTAGGATTTACAACCGATGCCATTTATACTACTTCGGCTTTTTTTGGATTACTGGTTAAGCAAAGCACAGCCAGTTTCTTTCAAAAACATTTTTTAGATGATATTAATGTCACAGATTTTGTTCCCGATTTACAACCGCCATTTGTTATAACATATACGGTTACAAGTCAAACAACAGTAGATGTTTTGTTTAATGAACCCGTTGAACAGTTAAGTGCTGAAACTGTTTCGAACTATGTAGTGGATAATGGAATAGGTTCACCGGTAAGCGCAACAAGAGATCTGTCGAATGCTTCGCTTGTTCACCTCCTGTTTGCCACAAACTTTCCCGGCAATGTTAACCTCCAGATCACTATTAATGGCGTGAATGATCTTTCTGCTAATCCAACGAGTAACCTTACAGGCAATTTTAGTTATATCGTTCCGGTTATTGCGGTACAGTATGATATTATAATTGATGAGCTGATGGCAGATCCTTCTCCACAGGTAACATTGCCCGACCTTGAATGGCTTGAATTAAAAAATACTTCCGGTGCTGATATTGATCTGGCGGGATGGAAGCTTGGCAAAGGAACTACACTAAGCGGTGCAATGCCTGCTTATATTTTAAAAGCAGACAGTTTTGTAATTATATGCGCAACGGCAAGTGCAGTTACTGAACTTTCTGTATATGGACCAGCAAAATCTGTTACGAATTTTCCGAGCCTGAGCAATGATGGCGATCTCATTTATCTTAATTCTCCCCAGGGCACTACTATTCATGCTGTGAACTATTCGAGCAGCTGGTACCAGAATACGGTAAAAGCTGGTGGAGGATGGACACTGGAAATGATCGATACACACAATCCCTGTTCAGGAGCCTCTAATTGGAAGGCAAGCGAGGATATAAGAGGAGGAACTCCCGCAAAAAGAAATTCAATTGATGGAGTAAACCCGGATGAAACTGCGCCCAGATTATTACGTGCTTATGCACCTGATAACCTGAATGTAGTATTGGTATTCGATGAATCATTGAATGGTTCAAATGCTTCTGTCGCCGGCAGCTATAGCATAAGTGATGGCATTGGCACACCTGTTTCTGCTATACCGGCCGGTACTGTGTTCGACAGGATAAACCTCGTCTTGGCCACGCCGTTACTTCCAAACAAAATTTATACTGTTACCGCCGCAACATTAATTACAGATTGTGTCGGGAATGGCATTGGAGTAAAAAATACTGCAAGAGTAGCCCTGGCAGAACCAACGGTTGATAGTTTTTCTATTGTCATTAATGAAGTATTGTTCAATCCAAAATCGACCAGTACTGATTATGTAGAATTGTACAACAGGAGCAATAAGATATTGAACCTGAAAAATGTTTATATAGCAAATGCAAGTTCTACTCCCAGCGTTGAACATTTGAGTGAAGAAGATTATCTTTTTTTCCCGGAGGATTTTATTGTTGTTACAGAAAACAAGGATCTCGTTATGCATGATTATGTAGCTAATGATCCTTATGCCTTCATTGAACTATCCCTGCCATCTTACAGTGATGATTCCGGAACCGTGATCCTTTTGAATGAACAGGGAAGGACCATTGACAAAGTACATTACTTAGATGACTGGCATTTTCAACTTATACATGACGACGACGGAGTTGCATTGGAAAGAACAGATTATGAAGTTGCATCACAGAATGCAGCTAACTGGCACAGTGCTGCAAAAAACGTTAATTATGGTACACCCACTTATAAAAATTCACAGTACAGGGTAAATGCAGGAGTACAGGGTGAAATAAAAATCGATCCTGAAATTTTTAGTCCCGACAATGATGGCAGGGACGATTTCGCAACGATACTTTATAGCTTTCCTGAACCCGGTTATGTAGCAAACATTACCATCTTTGATGCGGTGGGCAGGCGTGTGAGAGATCTTGAACGTAATGCATTGTGTGGATTGAAAGGATATTTCAGGTGGGATGGGCTCGCTGAGAAAAGTCAAAAATTACCTGTTGGGATCTATGTTATTTACACGGAAGTATTTAACCTGCAGGGAAAGACAAAGAAGTTTAAGAATACAATTGTGCTTGCGAGGAAACAATAATGCTTTTAGTGAATAGTCAATAGTGAATGGTGAAAAGATGAAGTTTCCAACTTATTACTTCAAACCATGAATAATTATTTTTAATAAAGTTCTTGAAAGCTTTCACTATTCACTATTGACCATTCACCCATTCATTCTCCAAAATTACCTACATCATCATTTTTTATTGTTTCGGATGCTTTATCCAACGCAGCTTTTACCATCAAATAACCACCAAAAGCGCAGGCGAGTGCAAATGCGGCTAAACCCATTAAGTTCTTAGGGTCGTATCCAAAAAAAAGAATTCCAAGCAAGCCGCCACCAAGCTCAAATGCGATCCAGGTAAGAACCATTCTCAGTCTCCAGCGGAATACATCTAACTTTTTTTCCCGGGCTTTATTCCCGATATGCCAGGCAAGGAACACCAATAATATAATATCCATATAAATTATTTTTTCATGCGGTACTTATGGCATACATGAATTGTTCCTAAATTTTATTCAAAAACCTTTTCTTCTCTTGTAAGCCTTCCCTGGCTATTAATTCCCTCTATAATTACTCTTATTTTTTTACAACTATCGTTATTATAAAAAGGAATTTTTATTCTACGTGTGTCATTATCCAGTATTAAATATGGATTCCAGTAAAGTGTGGAACGATAATCATTAACCGGGGGATTAGTGGAAAGTTTTTCATAATCAGGAGAATAGAATTCTTTAATAGAAGAATAACCATTCAACTTTATAAAATCGAGCCCCTTGACCTGAGCCTCCTTCTGTCCTTTTTTCATATATACAGCTACAGCGCCGCCAGCACCACCACCTGTTGGACTAAAAAACGGGGGACGAAAAACTTTTACAAGTGCAACATCCCTCATAGATACATCCTGGATAGTGTTTATATCTGTAGGACTTTCATTTAGAAAAAAAATCGTCTTGCTACCCCTCCATTCTGCCTTTGTTGTTCCGGCAGTAGAAGAAGTAGAGATATTAAGTCCCGGCACCCTGGCCTTTATATAGTCAAGCACCGTTAGTGATGTAACAGCGCCGAGGTCATCCTCCATTGAAAAAAGATATGCATCCTCATTGGTAAAAAAACCGGAAGTGTATTTTTCAGCAAGCCTTTGTGCAGGCGTTTTCAGGATTGATTTTACAGTTATAGCTTCCAGTGATTTTATTTTAATACCCTCTAAAGTTGCCTGGTCCCGGATCAGCTTTGTAATTTTTTTATTTTTTGATTCCAAAGAAGTATCGGGTATTATAGGCGTATTCAATGAATTTAAAAAAGAAACAGAAGGCATAGCGGCGGTAGTAAAACTTGTTTTGATCACAAAGCTGGAACTGGATGTTAACTGCTTGTCTTTATCCTGGTTGAACTGGTAATACAATTTTGCCGTATCATAAAATGAAACGCCTGCTATTCCAAATTTGCCCTCTTTTGTTACAGGCATCGACAAAAGATTATCACCTCCCTTTGTATTTAAAATGCCTGTTATATCTTTTCCGTTTAGTAGCGCAGGAGAAGGGCCATATACATTTCCATATATTGTAATGAAGTCTTCCGGTTGATAAATGTTGCGGGGCCATTTTCCTGCAACCAAATCTTCCCATTTAAATCTTCTCCAGCCATTTGTAAGCATTACCAGGTCTAATTGCTGTGCAACCGAATCTTCTTCAGACGAAAAATAATAGGCGGGATCGTATATGTATCCTTTCAGGTCACTACTCAGTAACATACTTGAATATATATTATCCCTATTGGCAGGGGCAGTAGAGAAACTTTCGTCTGTAACTGAAATTGATAAATTGGAAAGAATACTACCACCTACGTCTACCTGCAGGGTATTGTGTTTACGTTTGTTTAAATTCAGTTCCACCGCATGCAGATCCGTAATGAAATAATAATCGTTATGATTGATAAAGGAAATGCGTTCCGCTACCGGAACTTCATTAGCATTGAAAACTGTCAATTGTAATACACCACTTGCAAGACTATCTGTAGGAATAGCAGCAGTTACTTCTGTTCTTGCAGCCATATTAATTTTAGCACTGTAAACAAGTTGCTGTTGCATTTGAGCAATTACATAAAAAGAAGTAAAGGCAGGATCAGCAACAGCCGGGCGTTTTATCTCATAGAGTAGCTGGTTATTTGCTTTAATAACAGACAACGCTATTCCCTGGTTTTTTCCCGCGGGAAGCGGGGTTTCATGTACCACGCCTTTTTTATCTTTCCATATTGCTTTATAAGTTTCTCCTGCAACGGGTTTAAATGCAAATGTGCCCATGCCATTGTGAAACGGTTCAAAGGACACTATCTTTTTCCCTTTGCTATCAACAATATTACCGCTGACAGTTACGGGAATCCCTATATTGTCAGTGGCCTTAAATGCAACAAGTGACTCAACGCCATTCACAAGATCGCCACCCTCCGGAAAAAAGTTGAGGCTGTATGATGAAGGAACAATTGTTTTTTTTGCAACATTATTAATGATGCTGATAGCTTTGGTATATAATAACGTGGAATCAAAATTCAGCATCCAGGATGTGTACGCTCTTACATAAATAACGGGGCCGGGTAAGCTATCAGGAAGATCAAAAAAGGATGCCGCACCGGATTCAACCACCGGCATTATTTTTCGTTGAAGCAGTTTTCCTTTATCATTGATTAATTCTGCATAAAATGTTTTGCTGATCGACGATGGGAGGTTATCTGATGTAATATATCCTTTGAACCAGATCGTTTCACCAGGGTTATAATAAGGCTTGTCGTATTGAATATATACTTTTTCCTGCGGATATTTTGTACCGAGCTGGTATAATAAAGAATCGAGCCGCTGTGCAGACGAGCAATGAGATGCAATAAGAAAAACCAGTAAAAAAAATATGCTATTAAAACTTCGTGATGCTTTCATTAATTAGTTTGGTTTGAAACTTCAAAATAAATGAATGATTGCAAAAGTAATTACTAATGGATTGCTAAACAATCGGGAATCGGGAATCGGCAATAATATCGCATTAGGGATAAAAAAACCTGCAACTTTCGCTACAGGCTCTTCTCTTGGGTTAATAATATCTTTTATACAAGGTCTATATCAAAGTTAACCAATTGCACGAATTCCGCAAGGCGCTCATCAATATCTGCTTTGGTGATTTCCTTTAATCTTTCCGGCCCGAATTTTTCAACACAAAAACTTGCCATAGCGCTTCCCACGATAATAGCAGTTTTCATATTTTCAAAACTGATATCTTTTGTTTTAGCCAGGTGTCCTATAAAGCCTCCTGCAAATGTATCACCGGCGCCTGTTGGATCAAACACTTCTTCCAATGGCAATGCCGGAGCAAAGAAAACATGGTTCTCATGGAAAAGCAATGCACCATGCTCTCCTTTTTTTATGATCAGGAATTTTGGTCCCATTTCCAGTATTTTGCGTGCCGCTTTCACCAACGATGCTTCACCGCTTAATTGCCTGGCCTCGCCATCATTCACCAGCAACACATCTACTTTTCTTATCACTTCTTTCAAATCATCCAGCGCAATATCCATCCAGAAATTCATCGTGTCCATAACGATTAGCTTCGGCCTTATCTTAAGTTGATTGATCACACTTAATTGCAGTTTCGGCATTAAGTTGCCCAGCATCAAAAATTCAGCGCCCTGGTAACTATCAGGAACAATAGGATTAAAATCTGCCAATACATTCAGATCAGTAACCAACGTATCGCGGGTGTTCATATCAATATGATACCTTCCACTCCAGAAAAAAGATTTTTTATCCGGTACTATTTCCACGCCATCCGTTTGTACACCACGAGACCTTAATTCTTCCAGTTCTTCTTCAGGAAAATCATATCCTACTATTGAAATCTGCTGAACGGGCTTGACAAAATTTCCTGCTGCATACGCTACATAAGTAGCAGAGCCACCAATGATCTTATCTACTTTTCCAAATGGCGTTTCAATTGCATCAAAGGCCATCGTACCTACAGTAATTACAGACATATCGGGTTTTTTATTTTAATACAGTGAATTATAAATAAAACGTGTTTGTAAGGGGATACGTAAAATTTCAAAACGCTGCAAAAGTAACAGAATAAATTTGTTTTTTTTTATTCAAGACATAATTTAGCAGGATATCATTTTTAGAGTTAGGCCGAACCATGGTGAGGTTGTATTGTTCAACCTAAATCAGAGAGTCAGTGGCAATGCTGTTGGTTGCCACTGACTCTCTGATTAGATTGTTCGTTAGGTAATTTTTTTTCAAACAGGTTCACTCCCCACAATTTGTGTTAATTTGTAAATATGCTGGTACAAATTCATCCGGAAAACCCGCAACCAAGACTTATCAAACAGGTAGCAGAATGCCTGGCAGATGGTGGTGTGGTAGTTTATCCTACTGATACGATCTATGGTTTAGGTTGTGATATATATAAGCCCAAAGCAATTGAAAAGATCTGCCGGATTAAAAATATCGATCCGCAAAAAGCCCAGCTATCCTTTATTTGTCGCGATCTCAGCAACTTAAGTGATTATACAAAAAGCATCGATACACCACTTTACCGCTTATTGAAAAGCTATTTACCGGGGCCTTATACTTTTATTTTACCTGCGAGTAAACAGGTACCCAAAATTTTACAAAGCAAAAAATCTACGATTGGCCTGCGGATTCCCGATAATGAGATCTGCAGGCATATCCTGGACGAGATAGGTCACCCGCTTCTAAGCGCATCATTACCCGGCGAAATGGTAGAAGAATATACAGACCCGGAAGTGATATATGAAAAATTTGAAGGACAGGTTGATTTTGTTATTGATGGCGGGATTGGAGGAATGGTGCCGTCAACGATTGTGGATTGTACTACGGATGATTGGGTTGTAGTGAGACAGGGGTTGGGAGAATTCGCAAGCTAGCTAAAAAGCTACAAGCTATAAGCCCTTTGCAATTATTGCAGACCTTAATTATAATATATGACTAACAGCTTAAAGCTAATAGCTCATAGCTCAAATAAAGCCGGCTGCTCATCAATTGCATTAAATATATTAAAGCTCTTCCTGTGATACTTACACAACCCTTCCTTCTCAATCGCTACCCGGTGTTCTAAAGTTCCGTATCCTTTATTTTTATTCCAGCTGTAGGATGAAAACTCCGTATGAATTTTTTGCATGTATTCGTCGCGGTAAGTTTTGGCAAGAATGCTTGCAGCTGCAATGGATGCATAAATTCCGTCGCCTTTTATGACACAACGATGTTTGATCTCTCTATATGGACGGAAACGGTTACCATCGATCAAAAGCAGCTCAGGCGTTTTGGTTAGTTTATCCAATGCAAGATGCATCGCTTTAAATGATGCCTGTAATATATTAATAGAATCTATCTCATCATTGTCCACAGATGCGACAGCAAAATCAATCGCCTCTTTTTCAATTACCGGTCTTAATTCATCTCTTTGTTTTTCATTCAGCAGTTTACTGTCGTTAAGCAAGGGATGAAAAAAGTCTTTCGGTAAAATAACTGCAGCGGCGAAAACGGGACCAGCATAGCATCCACGCCCGGCCTCGTCAAGGCCTGCTTCCTTTTTTGTTTTATATAAATAAGGCTGCAGCATTGTGCGACAAATATCCTGTAAAACAATCATTGCTTCATTAACTTTGCAGCAATTTTTATTCACATGCGTGCTATTAAGAACTGGGTTATTGCAACATTCATTCTTTCTTTTCTTGTTATTATAGCAGGCGGAGTAGTGCGTACAACACAAAGTGGCATGGGTTGCCCCGACTGGCCCCGCTGTTTTGGTAAATGGATACCGCCAACCAACGTATCTGAATTACCAGCTGATTTTGAAAAATACCTCCGTAAACAGGACATTGATCATAGTTTTAATGTGTATCATACCTGGATCGAATATTTTAACAGGCTACTGGGCGCATTGTTGGGGGTATTTGCAATTATTCAAATGATATTTTTGTTTCGCAAAAGAAAATTATTGCCGGTTGCATGGCGCTTATCCGTATGGTTTCTAGTTGTGGTGATACTTACAGGTCTGTTTGGAGCCCTTGTTGTTAAACTGAATCTTTCACACCTGAGTATCTCTGTTCATTTGCTGTTTGCAATTGCGCTTATACAGATACAGCTTGCATTATTGCTTTCTGTGCAATCAAAATTATCATCATTGGAAGTTGAGCACAGCATTAAAAAAATCCTGCTGGGTTTTTTGCTGATTATTTTTATTCAAAGCATACTGGGAACAAATGTTAGAATGTATGTAGATGATGTTTCTAAAACACTTCACTATGAGCAGAGGGAAATATGGCTGGCCGATAGCCCCATTGCATTTTTAATACATAGAACTTTTTCATGGGTGGTTTTATTAACCGGGCTTTTCCTGGCCTGGTATGGCAGGAACTCGGTAATAAGAAGTAAATTATTAATGTTGGCTATGGTCATCGTATTAAGTATGATAACCGGCATAACACTTTATTATGCGGATATGCCTGCAATAGCACAACCATTGCATTTATTGCTGGCAACAATTGCCATCACGCAAAGCGTTTCAATATTATTCCAGGCCCGGAACAAACACTATTCTTTAAAATAAAAATAAATACAGTGAGCCGTGAATTGAATCTTTACTAAGTTTTTATAGTACATTTATATAACTGCTTGGTATGAAACCAATATTTAAAAATATATTTTACTCGTTCCCCATTCAGCTTTTTATTCTTCATTTCAGAAAATACCAGATATTGCTTTTTTTCTGGTTTATACTTGCCAGCACTATTAATAGCGATTTTTTAAAAAATTTTGGTGCAGATGCACTGTTCTTTTCCCCTGAATATTTAGGCAAGGTAAATATGTGGAGCGCATTATTTACCGGCTTTGCATTGGGGGTGTTTATAATGAGCTGGAATGTTACCACCTTTATCCTGCATACAAAACGATTTAAATTCCTGGCAACAACCGCCACTCCATTTTTTAAATATTGTTTAAACAATGCATTGTTCCCGCTGTTCTTTATAATATTTTATTTTATCAAACTGTGGCGCTTTGATGATTACCGTGAACTGATGACGACGAAAGAAATTCTTACGCAACTGGCCGGGATCTCACTGGGTTTAATTCTTTTACTCGTTATTTCGGTTATTTATTTTTTCAGGACAGAAAAAATGATCGTGCGACGAATGGCCCCAATTGTGGGTAATCCTGAATTGTTCAAGAAGACATTTACAGGTAAACATCACTCTGATGAATTTGGTTTGAAAGTAAGCTATTATATCAGCGGGCGCTTTAGTCCACGTAAAGTTAGAAGTGTAAATCATTACCGCCAGGATTTTATAGACGCAATTTTTAAACGCCATCATATTGCTGCAATTGCCAGTATGATGTTGTCTTTTTTATTTTTAGTACTCATCGGTTTTTTACTTGAGAATAAATATTTTGAAATGCCCGCTGCAGCGAGCATACTGGTGTTCTTTGCAATTATGATTGCATTGATCGGGGCGCTTACTTATTTCCTTCAAAGCTGGAGCTTACCCGCCGCCATTTTATTGATCATATGCCTGAATTTCTTATATCGCAAAGAGATCATTGATCCACGTAATAAAGCGTATGGGTTGAATTATGCCAATAAGGAAAGCAGGCCTTCCTATACAAAAGCATCATTACAGGCATTGTGTAGTAAGGATAAGATTGCTGCCGACAAGGCAAATATGATCAACATACTCAATCGCTGGAAAGCAAATCAAAAAGAAGAAAAGCCCGTGATGTTTTTCATTAATGTTAGTGGCGGCGGGTTGCGCAGTGCAACATTTGTAATGAATGCCTTACAAAAACTGGATAGCTTATCGAACGGTGCTATAACAAAGCATACTTTTTTAATAAGCGGCGCCAGCGGCGGGATGCTTGCGGCTACTTATTATCGTGAGTTGCTAAGGGCAAAACTTAAAGACCCTGCAATTGATCTTTATAAAAGTACTTATACAGATAATATTTCCGGCGACTTGTTAAACCCCGTATTTAGTTCCATGATCGCCAGGGATATATTTGCCCCGGTGCAAAAATTTAAGGTAGGTGAATTTCAATATTTGAAAGACAGGGGTTATGCTTTTGAAAAAAAATTGTCCGACAATACAAACGGGCTGTTAAATGTACAGGTAAAGGATACACGAGAAGATGAATCTAAAGGACTTGTTCCATTACTGATATTTAATTCTGTTATAAAAAGTGATGGAAGAAAAATGGTAATAAGTTCACAGCCGTTAAGTTTTATGATGAAGCCATCTTATATGGCAACAGACAGTACCGCAAATCCCGACGCTGTTGATTTTGCTGCAATGTTCGGTAAACAGCAGCCAGGTAATTTGAGGGTGCTTACAGCACTACGAATGAATGCAACATTTCCATACATACTACCAAATGTATGGTTACCCAGTAATCCTGTAATTGATGTAATGGACGCGGGGCTAAGAGATAATTTTGGACAGGAAACAACACTTCGGTTTATTGATAATTTTAAAGACTGGATCAGTGAAAATACATCAGGGGTTGTGATACTGCAGTTACGCGATAGGGTCAATGATAACTGGCAACATCCTTTTGAAACAAATTCTATCAGCGATATGATGGTTACACCTGCAACCATGCTGCAACATAACTGGTATAAACTGCAGGATTATTTTCAAATGGACCAGTTCAATTATTACAGGCAGCACGCAGATACAAGCATTCGCAGAATAACCATCATGTATGTACCCCAGGATAAAGAGAAAGGAGCTGCACTTAATTTTCATCTTTCTGCAAGAGAAAAAAGAGATATCGGGCAATCTTTCAATAATGAAATGAACAAAGAATCACTGAGAGAAGTGGTTGAACTAATAAAAGGAATTCATAAAGTTAAAGAGATTGATAAGGTAGACAGTATATACAGGATGCCTGATCAAAAAGATGATTGAGGATCATTTTATTTTTGCAATAGCCTGAAAGCACTTTCCAGTATATTTATTTCGAAAAAGCCGTTTGTTCGTGAAGGTTCGCCATCAACATGTAACGGAGCCAACCCGGGATTTAAGATAGATATCTTTTTTGCCTGCAAATACAGTATATCCTTTTTTTCAAAATCCTTTTCGGAAACCTGTTGCAGCTTTCCTGCTTTTATCTGCTTTAATACAGAATACAGGAAATTTATTTTACTCATCTTATTTACAACAACAATATCAAGCAAGCCATCATTCAAACTTGCTTTTGGTGCAATCGTTACATGATTTCCAAACTGGTTGCTGTTCGCAATGCTTATGAAAAATGAGTTTGTTTTAAATTGACTATTGTTGACATCGATGACAAAGGGGTAAGCAGTTATGGAAAAGAAATTTTTCAGTGTTTGCTTAACATAGCTTGCAAGTCCGCGGCTTTTTTGTTTTGCAAAATCATGGGCTACCTGTGCATCGAATCCTATTCCGCAAAGCATGCAGCTAAATTGTTTGTTTATATAAAATGCATCGATGTAAGCAGAATTACCCGATAAAATTATATCCATTGCTTTTGCTGCTTTTTTTGGTATTCCCGCCGCAAATGCCAATCCATTCCCCGAACCCATGGGAATAATGCCAACATTTACATCCGTATTTACCAGCGAAGCTGCCACCTGGTTTACTGTGCCATCGCCTCCGCAAATAATAATATCAGTGATATTTTGTTCTTTGATCAGTGCAGGAAGAAAATGATAGTTGCCATCTTTTCTTGTATCTACAAATTGAAATGAAAATCCTTCCTTTCTTATTTTTTTTTCAATGACCAGCCTGAGCGCAGTTTTATTTGTTGTTGTTCCTGATATTGGATTGATAAAAAAGATAAATTTTCTGCTCATGTCTGGTAAGAGTGAGTGAGCAAATTACAATTTTTTGTATGGGAAAATCTAAATAGGTGAATAGTGAATAGTCAATAGTGAAAGCTTGAAGTATCGCAATTTGTTGCGGGGTTGATCTATCCGGTATCCAATATCTGGCATCCGGTATCTATTTATTCCAGATCTTTTACGCGTTGCAGTTCCCTTATTGAAAACTCATCATCATATAAAGGATAAAGCCTGGTTTTGTAATGGTATTCAAGTGCAGTTTTGAGTTCTGTATCGTTCTTAATTATTTTGGAAGTAAAGTGCTCGCAAAGCGGGAGTAAAGTGATCTTATCATTCTTGTAAATGAATTCAGCAATATAGGTTTGACCTTTGATGTCGATATTTAAAAACCTGCGGGATGCCGCATCGCTAAAATATGCGGATGCTCTTAAAGTATCCTTATCAAGCACACTAAAGTTGCGTAATCCATTTATCCGGCCAACAAAATCAAGGTTATACTCGTAATCATTTTTTTTAGATACCAGCATCCTGAGCGGCTGATTATCCGTTTCAGTTGAAATGATGGTGGACCATTTGCCTACAAGTGTTTCGTCTGCCGGTATCAATGGCTCGGGATCTATTTTATAAGAAGAGTTATATGGACAACCATACAAAAACAATGATAATGACAGAATAAATGCTGAGATGGTAAGACCCGAAAGGCCTTTTTTGTATATATTTTTTCTCATGGACGGGTTATTAAGGTTGATAGTCAGAGGTTTTCAAATAAAAAGTAAAAATACTAGCTTCTGTGAGCCAGTATCAAAAAAGGATATTAACACCGGGCTATTCTTTGGGGATATTTAAGCTGTTCCATAGCAGATCCTTCAGTTGCGGCAGGTTATAACCAGTAACAGAAGAGATAAAAAGGTGCGGAATATTTTTTGGAAGTTCTTTTTTTATTGCGTCCTTCAGTTCATCGTCAAGCATATCCGACTTACTAACAGCAATCACAAAATCTTTTTGGAGCATTTCGGGATTATACTTGTCCAGTTCATTCCTCAATATTTCAAATTCTTTTTTATGATCCTTGCTATCGGCAGGAATTAGGAAGAGTAAAATTGAGTTTCTTTCAATATGCCGAAGAAACCTGTGCCCAAGACCTTTCCCTTCTGCTGCGCCTTCAATAATTCCCGGGAGATCAGCCATGCAAAAACTTTTTGAGTCGCGGTATTCTACCATACCCAATTGAGGTACAATTGTAGTGAATGCATAGTCCGCAATTTTAGGCTTTGCAGCGGTTATGCTTGATAGTAATGTAGATTTTCCAGCATTGGGAAATCCTACTAAACCAACATCGGCCAGTATCTTTAATTCCAATACCCGGATACCTTCTTGTCCTTCTTCCCCCGGCTGTGCATATTCCGGGGCCTGGTTAGTAGGAGTTGCAAAATTTGCATTGCCCAAGCCACCACGACCACCTTTCATTAATATTCCCTCCTGGCCGTGTTCCAGTATTTCCAGTTCTTTTTCACCGGTTTCTTCATTTATTGCAATGGTACCTAATGGTACTTCAATGATAATGTCCTTTCCGCTGCGCCCACTCGAATTATTGCCACTTCCATTCTGCCCGTTTTCTGCTAATACATTTTTAAAATAGCGCAAATGAAGTAAGGTCCAGAGTTGCGAATTACCCTTTAATATAATATGTGCACCCCTGCCGCCATCACCGCCATCGGGGCCACCAAAGGCAGTTAACTTATTCCTCATAAAATGTTTACTTCCTGCGCCACCGTGACCACTACGTGCAAATATCTTGATCTGGTCTACAAAATTTGATTTTTCCATCGCTGCAAAGGTCAGCAATTTTTATTTAGGAGACTTGTCTTTTAAAAACGAAGTGAAGTAAAAGATTTAGTCGAAATAATGCCGTCAAGGGCGGAAGATATGATAGCTCGTAATTTAGTGTGGGATATTGCAGGTGAGCTACCGAGGTATTATATCTGTGATCCATTAATTTTGTTTAATATTAAAGTATATGAAAAGATCCATTTTTATAATTGGTATTGTGATAATGTCCTGTAGCTCATCCAAAAAAAATAATGATTCAGCGATTATTGATGGAACAACAAATAAGGATGGTGGACAAAATCTTCCGTCTTGTATACAAAAAATGATATCGCAGTATAAGTCAGAAGAAAAACAAAATCCACCAAGACAGGTTTATAGTTATTTGTACAATGGCAAAACGGTGTATTATGTAACTCCGCCTTGTTGCGACTTTTTTTCTGATGTATATGACAGCAGTTGTGTATTGATCGGCCATCCCGATGGTGGGTTTACTGGTAGGGGAGATGGTACAATGACAGATTTTAAAGAGAAACGTTCAAATGAGAAGCTGATCTGGAAGGATGAACGTAAATAAGAGAAAAACACGAATTACACGGATTTCCACGAATTAAAACAAAAGCCAATTAAAACAATTCGTGTAATTAGATAAATTCGGTTTTAAATTCGTGTTAGCTTTTACTATCATTCCATGTTTTATAAACGACCTCCTGTTTTACAATATTAATTGGTGCTGTCCTAAGTGGCTCGCATGCTTCCCATCCTTCAAACATTTCCTTGGGTAATTGCTGGTATAGTTTTGTTCCTTCTGTTTTCCAGGTTATCATTTCATCTGATACTTCTTTTATTTTTTTTGCCGGATTGCCAACGATCAAACTTCTTTTTTCAAATACTTCGCCTGCTTTTATAAAACTCAAAGAGCCAACAACAGATTCGTCACCAAGATTTACATTATCCATAATTACCGCATTCATACCCACCAGGCAATTTTTCCCGATCGTTGCTCCATGGATAATGGCACCATGACCAATATGTGCCCCTTCTTTTAGTAAAACAGTTGTGCCCGGGAACATATGTATTGTGCAATTCTCCTGTATGTTGCAGCCGTCTTCAATAATGATTTGTCCCCAATCACCTCTTATGGCTGCGCCGGGACCCACGTAAACATTTTTTCCGATGATAACATTTCCGGTTATGGCTGCCTGTGGGTGAATGAATGATGATTCATGTATTATGGGGATGTGGCCTTTGAATTTGTAGATCATGGTTAGGAATATAATGTGAGATTGATCGATCTATGTTCACCGCAGAAAACATAAGTTAACGGAGTTACACTGAGGTCTCTGCGTAAATCGCTGTATCTCTTATTCTCTGCGGTTATAGCAATATAACATGAATTAAATATCTACCAGTTTTTTATTCGTCCTAAAACATGTTCCTTTAAACAATGCAACAACATGTTCATGCTGATTTGTAATTGTAATATGGTAAAGCCCTGTTGATTTGCCATTATGTAATTCTTTCGCTTCAGCAGTTAGCACATCGTCCACATGAACCGGCTTTGTAAAATTGATTGATGTATCCAATGCAACAGATAATACGTTCCTGTTATTGCAGGCAAAAGCAAATGCACTGTCTGCAAGTGAGAATGCAATACCACCATGAACAATTCCAAATCCATTGATCATTTCTTTACGCACCGTCATCTTTATTTTGCTATAGCCATCCTTTACAGCAAGCACTTCAATACCCAGCCATTGACTGAAGAGATCGTGCTCCATCATATGATTTACAACTTCCTGTGACGTTATAGGCATTATATCATTATTTAGGATCAGTAAATACTCAATACTCATTCTCCTTTAAAAACAGGTTTCCTTTTTTCCAAAAACGCCTGCACCCCTTCATTATAATCATAAGTGGCAGCAGCCTTTTGCTGCAATTCATCTTCCTTTGATAGTTGCGATTCAAGAGAACTATTAAATGAATGATTCAACGCTTCCTTTGTTAAAGCCAGGCCCATCGTTGGCATTTGTGCAAGTACGTTAGCGATCTTTATACTTTCACCGGCAAATAATTCATCCGGAAAAATTTTATAAATCATTCCTGTTCTTTCAGCTTCTTCCGCAGAGATCTTATCAGCAAGCATCATTATGGCGCTGGCTTTTTGCCAGCCGATCAATCTTGGTAAAAAATAAGTTCCGCCGCTATCAGGTATCAATCCTATTTTACTAAATGCCTGCAGGAATGATGCTGACTGTGATGCGAGTACTACATCACAACACAAAGCGATATTGGCACCTGCACCTGCGGCTACACCGTTAACAGCAGCAACAACCGGTTTTTGCAGATTTCTTATTCTTGTTATAATGGGATTATAATGCTCTGATAAAATACGTTCAATTTTCATTGGGTTATCGCCAATCAATTCCCCGAGATCCTGTCCTGCAGAAAAAGCTTTTCCTGCACCGGTAATGTAAACACAACGAACTTCTGCAGATGTTGCACATTCATCCAGGTGTTGTTGCACCAGCAGCGCCATTTCCCGGTTAAATGAATTAAATTTTTCCGGGCGGTTTAGCGTGATGAACGCAATATTATTTTTTATTTCAAATAAAACAGGCTGCATTATAAAAATTTAGTAGGATTTAAAAATGGTTGATACAGCAATCACATATTGACCAGTTATACCTCAAAACTTTTTACTTCTTTATGACTTAAAAGAAAATCATTTACCGAATCATAGTTTCGATCAGGAGAGCTTATGCGATATACATAAATAGCGTCATTGTTCTCTTTTACTGTTTTCATACACCTGTAGGTAAGATCATGTGAATTAAAAAAGATCTCCAGTTCATTTTTAAAATTCTTTCCAAGCTCAACAGTACGTATTTTATAATCTTTTACCCTATGTAACTTATTAATGAATCTTTGTACAGGTTCCAGGATAAACAATACAATTACTACCATACTGGAAACAACAATTGCGATGGGGTAATTGTGGTAACCGATTGCCATACCCAGGGCGGCTGTTATCCATATGAGCGCTGCTGTTGTGAGACCGTTTACAGTAATACCTTCTTTAAAAATTACACCTGCACCAATAAAACCAATGCCTGTTACAATGTTGCTTGCTATCCTATCGGATGTACCGGTTTCCTTGGAAAGAATGGTATATAAACATGAGCCCACACATATAAGGATCATTGTACGAAAACCGGCTGGTTTGCTCCTGAACTCACGTTCAAGGCCTATAACGGCACCAATAATAAAGGCAACTGAAACCTGTGCGGCTTCTTCGAAATAAATTGTAATGTCCATGTTAGTAAGTGAGAATAAAGATAAGAATTTCTGTTGGTCAGTGAACCCCATCAAACCAGGTTTGATCAATGACACTTAAAATAATCAAACGGTTCTTTGCAGTCGTTACATTGATACAGCGCCTTGCAGGCGGTAGAACCAAATTGGCTGAGGAGTTTTGTATCATGCGAATGGCAGCGTGGACAAATAATACCGGTTTGACCGGTTGCCAAATAGCGACCTGATTGCAACGGTGGGGCGATGCCGTATTCCTCTAATTTTCTTTTTCCTTCTTCACTCATCCAATCTGTTGTCCAGGCAGGAGATAAAACAGAAGTGATCCTGACATTTTTGTATCCGTGCTCAATTAATTTTAACCTGATATCAATACTGATTGCATCCATCGCCGGACAACCCGAATAAGTTGGAGTGATAACAATCTCCACCTGGTCGCCATTTTTCTTTACATCTCTTACAATACCAAGATCTAAAATAGTAAGCACGGGAACTTCAGGATCGCAGACTGTTTCAAGGAGACGCCATATTTGTTTTATGGCTATGCTGTCAATATTTTGTTCAGTGTGATTCATGTTAACTCCTTAGCGATTGAGGTTTTACCATTCCGCACCCGGATAAGTTCTTTGCAACGATTGCATCTCTGCCAGGATATATCCTAAATGTTCTGTATGATTTCCTGATTTACCTCCCTGCTGCATAAATACATTTCCAGGAACCTCGAGGCCAGCTTCCACAAATACTTCCGTGACCCTGGAAAACCATGCGTCTTGTAAAACTGATACGTCCACGTCTTCATAATCAGCAGTGATAAAAAATTCTCCTGTATACATCCATAAATAATCCAAAGCATTTATGATTCGTTCACGACTTTCCTTTGTACCATCACTTAGGCGGATAACCCACTCGCCACTCCATTTTATATGGTAAGTGATTTCTTTGAGGGACTTTTCTGCAATGGCAGCAATTTGTTCATCTTCACTTTTTAATAATTGACTATAAAGAAGCGATTGATAAACACTGAAAAAAAACTGTCGCAGAATTGTTTGTGCCCAATCTCCGTTTGGAAGTTCAGTTATAAGTAAATTTTTAAAATCTCTTTCTGTTCTTAAATAAGCAAGGCTGTCTTCAGTAGCATTATTTCCAATAAGATTGGCGGCATGCTGGTAAAAATTTCTTGCCTGTCCAAGCAGATCAAGACTAATATTGGTAATTGCAATATCCTGTTCCAGTATGGGGCCATGTGCACAGCATTCACTGTTGCGTTGTGCAAGAATGAGCGTGCTGTCTGCGAGATGTAAAACATAATCGATGTGTGACTCGGCGATCAACATTTTTTTAAATTAAATGTTCAATAAACAATATTCAATACTCAATGTTCAACTACTACATATGCTTAATTTCATCAGGCAGATCATAAAAACTGGGATGACGATATACCTTATCAGCCGCAGGTTCATAAAAGCTTTCTGCATCATCGGGGTTAGAAGCATGAATGTATTTGCTTTCCACTACCCAAAGACTAACGCCTTCCTGCCTGCGTGTATAAACATCTCTTGCATTTTCGATGGCCATTTCAGCATCTGCGGCATGAAGGCTGCCGGCATGTTTATGATCAAGTCCCTGCTTGCTCCGGATAAATACTTCCCAAAGCGGCCACGTGGGCTCGTTACTTGTTTTAGCCGCAGAAGGTGTGCCACCTGTATTTTCTTCGGGGATATCACCGTAGTAAAATTTCCTGATTTGAATGTTCATGATATTTTTTTAATCGGGTTTAAAACCAATTCTTTTCCTGTTCTTTAATTCCTGTTGTTGCTGTTTCTCTGTCAATAAGAGATCAAGTATTCTAAATACTTCTTTGAAATTATTACCGTATTTTCTTTCTAACTGTTTTATTTTTTTACTTAACTCATCAAAATCCAAAGCATACCGTCTCAGTAAAACAAAAGTGCGAATGATTGCGATATTAACTTCAATAGCTTTTTCGCTGTTGAGAACACTAGATAACATTGCGACACCTTGCTCGGCAAATGCATAAGGAAGGTATTTTGAGTATTTGCCACGACCGTTATTATTTTCTAAGGTCACAAATTGTGACCTTAGAAATGTATATTCTTCTTTTGTTAAAACAAACATGAAATCTTTTGGGAACCTGTTGATATTTCTGTTTACTGCCTGTTTCAACACTTTTGTTTCCACCCCATACATCGATGCAAGATCAAAGTCAATCATTACTTTTTGTCCTCGTATTTCATAGATCTTACTTTCTATTAAACTAATTTGCATAAAACCTGTTTCAACCTAAAAGTTATATATAAACTTTTTGGTCAAAAACGCTTTATCATCAAAGATCTATGTTGCTTTTCTTTTAATTCCGGTTTTTTGAGGTCGCAATTTGCGACCTGAAACCCTGAAACTTTTACTGCTTCTTCCATTTTGTCTAAGCCTACAATTTGTGACCAGAGAAGCTAACCTTATCAAGTAATTAACTATATCAACTTTTTAACCTTCACTAAGCCGCTTTTTGTTCTTTCCTTTTCGCTTTCTTTTCTGCATAAGCCATTGCCGCCTCTCTCACCCATGCACCTTCTTCATGTGCCTTGCGCCTTGCTTCCAATCTTTGCCTGTTGCATGGTCCATTTCCTTTTACTACATTCCAGAATTCTTCCCAGTTGATTTCTCCAAAATCATAATGTTTTCTTGCGGCATTCCATTTCAACTCAGGATCGGGAAGCGTCATACCCAATAATTTCACCTGTTCTGCAATCATATCTATAAACTGCTGGCGCAATTCATCATTTGTTTTTCTTTTTATTTTCCATTTTACACTTTGATCACTGTTGGTGCTTTCGCTGTCCTTCGGACCAAACATCATCAGGCTTGGCCACCACCAACGATTGATCGCATCCTGGCACATCGCTTTTTGTTCATCTGTTCCTTTGCTTAATACCAACAATGTTTCAAACCCCTGGCGCTGGTGAAAACTTTCCTCTTTACATATACGCACATTGGCTCTTGAATAAGGACCATATGAAGTACGGCAAAGCATTACCTGGTTCAGGATTGCTGCGCCATCGACGAGCCAGCCGATTGCGCCCATATCTGCCCATGTTAATGTGGGATAATTAAAAATGGAAGAATATTTTGCCTTGCCACTTAACAGGTCATCGATCATTTGTTCGCGGCTTGAACCCAATGTTTCTGCAGCTGCATATAAATATAAACCGTGGCCCGCCTCGTCCTGCACTTTTGCGATCAGTATCGCTTTTCTTTTCAGGCTTGGGGCACGTGTGATCCAGTTTCCTTCCGGTAACATGCCAATGATTTCGCTGTGCGCATGTTGGCTTATCTGCCTTGTATTTGTTTTACGGTAGGCATCCGGCATCCAATCCTTGGGTTCAATCTTGATTTCCCTGTCAATTTTATCCTGGAAGATTTTTTCCAATTCAGCTAACTGCATGCGATAAGATTTAAGCAGTAAAATTAATAAAAAAAACTAACAACCGTTAGTTTTTTTGAGGGAAATGAACGCTGGTATTAATATGTTATATCCAGTTATTCTTATGTGCCATCGAAATAACCTGGGCCTTGGAGTTTACATGAAGTTTATCGTAAATATTAGCAATATGCTTGCGTACGGTTAGTACGCTGAGGTTAAGTTCTGTCGCGATCCGCTTGGCATCCCAGCCATTTACCATTAGTTGGAGTATCTCTTTTTCCCTTTCCGTGATCACCTCCGGCATTGGAGCTGTGCTCGGTTCTTCCACTCTTGCAGCAGATGCACTTAATAGTTGCAGTGCTTTTCTTGCAATGGCCGGGCTCATGGGTGCGCCACCAAACTCAAGTATGGTGACGATTGCGTCATGCAAAACATCAGCGGGCTCATGTTTTAATAAATAACCCGATGCACCAGCCTTAATGGCTTCAAATATTTTTTCATCATCATCAAAAACAGTGAGTACAATAAAATGTATCTGTGCATACAAAGATTTTGCAAGTCTTATCGTTTCAATACCATCCATCCCGGGCATTTCGAGATCCATAAAAATTACCTGTGGAAGCTGCTGGTGTGGCAAACCTTTTAATTCTTCCAGGCACATATGTCCGTTATCGGCTGCAAAAACCAATGAAAGATTCGGGAACAACTTTATCTTCTGCATAAAAGTTGCCCGGTTGATCTTATTGTCCTCTGTAAGTGCTACTGAGAAATTCATTTTTTGAATTGGTTATAAAATTCAGTTTAAAAAAGGGAATATGGAATAATCAATTTGTAGTAGGATCAATTACTACATTTGTACCGACCTGTTCATTTTGCAGCCATTCAATTTTAAACCCTGCCTCCCGGCTCCGGGCTCTCATATTAGATACCCCATTGTCAGTATAGAAAATATCTTTCATTTCTTTAACTCCGTTGCCATCATCAGAAATGCTGATCTTCCAATTGTCCCCGCTTTCAACATATACCCTGATATTTTTAGCATGGTTGTTTTTCAGTGCATTCATCAATGCTTCCTGTATGATCCTGAAAAGATGGAAAGCACGGGAGGCGGGCATTAATATATCTGTGCTGATGTTTTCAAACACATCTATATTGGCTTCCGGGTAACCCGGCCGGATGCGCTGGATAAAAACCTTTACCCGGTCACTGATCGCCGTCAGGGAAAGATTATCTTTTTTTAATACCCAAATTGTATCGATCAGCTGTGATACAATGGCCCTCGAGTTGTTCCTGAGCTCTTGTAAAACTATTTGATCTGACTGGTCGTTTTTATCTGGTGTAATATTGTCAAGATTTGAAGCAATGGATGCAGCGTATGCACCCAGGTTATCGTGAAGATCTGCTGCTATGCGTTTACGCTCTGCTTCACGTGCCTTTATCACCTCTATCATAGATTGCTGCTTTTCTTCTTCCTGCATCTGTTGCAATTTTATCTGCTGCCTTTTTTTATAACCCCTGAATACAAACCACGTTACCACGATAGAAAATAAAGCGAATATCAACAGCCCGTAAAAAAAATAATGCTGCCTGCTGATCTTTAGGTTTTGTTGTATGATAAAGTTTTCTTTTTTCTGTAATTCAAATTTTGCCTGTATTTCAGCTAATGCCTGTGCAGAATTTTTTTTGAAAACCGTATCCTTTAAAGAGATGATTTTTTTCAATACATGTGCATACATATCCAGGTCTCCTTTTACCTTATAATTTTCTCCCAGTGAACTGTAAAGAAAAATTAATTTGCTATCCAGATGGTATTGCCTGGCAATTTCAATTCCTTCATTACATATTTTAATTCCATTTTCCGGAGCACCATAGTGAGCATAATACAAACCAAGTTGCGACATGTCGGAGACGATATAAAATGGATCTCCAATAAGTTTTCGAATCGCAACTACCTCTTTTAACGAAGTTTCTGCAAGAGACGGGGTACCTGCCCTGATATACAGTTGAGATTGTATTGCAAGTGAATTGGACAGGGCGAAAAGATTCTCATACTTACGGGAGCATTCGATCGCTTTCTTTATATAATAAAATGCGGAATCAGTTATACCCAGATTTATGTAATTGAGTGCGAGATTGGCGAAGATAATACCGTATTTTTCAAGCAGGATAGTATCGTTGCTGGTATGCAATGCTTTTAAATGCCAGGATAACGCATTGCCATATTGTGCCATTTCAAGATAAGCCCATCCTATGAGTGTTTTACCTTTAACCTGTATCAAGACATCCTGGGTTTTTTCTGCAGCACTCACAATCTTATAACCCATTTCAATTGCTTCTTTATATTCGCTCCTGCGCATATTACAACGACCAATCTGGTTAAAAACATTTGCAAGAAGAAGCGGATCATTTACTTTTCCTGACAAAATTTCCCTGCATTGGCTGGCAATTTTCAGAGAAGAATCTATCAACCCTTTTGTTGTATATGCAACACATTGATGATACATGGCCCTTACTACGTGAGACATATTATGCTCTTTTACGGCAACCTGTTTTGCAATTGCTGCATAAGCCAGTAAAGTATCGGGGTGCATATTATAGCCTTGCTCACACAAATTGAATATAGCAGCCTGCCTTTGTGCAACGGGTGCAAGAACAATTTCACGTTTCAGGCTATCAATCACTTTTGTTTGTGCTGAACAAATAATAACGGTTACAGTAACAATCAAACAAAGCAGTATCGTTTTTTTTATGTACACTATTTCCAAAAAAATTATTTAAAAATAACAGCTTATCGGATGTTATGCAGGTAAGCTACTACAAATTATGTATTGATTGACAGGAATTGATTGGTGAGTTTTACATAATAAATTGTATGCCAGTAAATTTCTTTTGAATTTTTTCTCATGTGTGGAGCAGGCGGGTTGAATAACATAGCTCCTTGTTCAATATTTTTAAGTTGGGGTTTAATGCTCTCTATAAGAGAAGAAGGTCTGGTTCCTGTAACCGGCCTTCTGTTTTTAGTTAAGAGTTAAGAGTGTTTAGTTAAGAGTTGCAACATTTATATACCAACTCTACACTGTCAACTCTTAATTCTACATTCTTAAAGTAGTCCTTTTTCGTATGCAAGATGAAGCGCCTGTGCACGACTATTAACATGCAGTTTGTCGTAAATATTCATTACATGTTTTTTTGCAGTATTCACACTGATGTTAAGCTTTGCGCCAATTTCTTTGTATAACAAACCTTCCATCAACAACTGCAATATCTCTCTCTCACGTTGTGTAAGATCAAAAAAACTTTTTTGTCCCTTACCGATTGTTTTCCCGGGAAGGCTTATCTCATTTTTTTGAACCATCTGCAGGATCTTGTAAGCGATCCCGGGAGATATTGGCCCTACAGCATTTTCATGCATCTGCCAAAGTGTTTCCGTTATATTCTCAGCTGTTTCATCTTTTAAAAGATAACCATGCGCTCCCGCTTTTATTGCTTTGAATATTTTTTCTTCATCATCAAAAATAGTAAGCACCACAAATTTTATTTCGGGATACAAACAGGAACCCGCAGCAATTGCATCAACGCCATCCATATTGGGCATTTCAAGATCCATGATCACCACATCCGGTAAAAGATCATTTGGCTGCAGTTTCATTTTGTCCATAAAATCTTTGCCATCCGTTGCAATAAGGCAAACATTAAAATGCCCATGCCTTAAAAGTTTATCTTTTAAAATATTGCGATTGCTCGCTTTATCATCTACAATAGCAATTTTTACAGACATACGATGGGATTTTTCCAAATATGCAGAAAATCAAACAGTAAAAAAATAATCTAAATGGATAAGCTGAAGTTAAACAAAAATAGTGATGGAAGTGCCGCTATCGATGCCGGATTCTATAGAAAGATCAAACCCGGAATCAGCAGCCCTTTGTTTCATGTTGTTCAAACCATTTCCTTCCTGGAGTTTAAATTTTCCTTCATAATCAAAGCCTTTGCCATTATCATTGATCACAACCTTCCATTTTTCGTTTTCAATTGAACTGCTGATATCTATAGTAGTTGCCCCTGCATGTTTTATAGCATTGGTAACTGCTTCCTGCACAATTCTTACCAGGTTAAGCGCCTTTGTATAATGAAGGATCATGGATGATGGGGTATCGCCACTCACTGCGAAACGAATGTTTGGATAGTATTTAATAAATGGCTGTATGAAATTCCTGATGCGCAGTAAACATTCCTGTACATCATATTGATCTTTTTTCAGTGCCCAGATTGTTTCACGCAATGAAGTAATAATATCTTTTGAAGCAAACCGAAGATCATTCATCAATTCATTTCTTTCATCGGGTAAGGTCTCACTTTGTAATAAATCTGTTTTATACAACACCGTGCTGGCATATGCCCCGATATTGTCATGAAGATCTCTTGAAATGCGTTCTCTTTCCAATTGTATTTTATGCTCGCTTTCCAGTTCGGCAACTTTTTTCTGAAATTTTCGCCTGTTATAGCGGTTGATACCAAATGCAAGTGCAAGTACAAAAAGTAAACACATGGCCGTAATGAACCACCATGTTTTCCAAAAAGGAGGATGGATCCGGATCACAACCTCTTTCATTGGTTTTGCATCTTTATTAAAAACCCTTGATGCATAAATTTTAAATACATACTTACCCGGTGAAAGAAAATAATGCACTGTTTGCAAATCATTATTCTGAGACCAGTCTTTATCTACTCCGTGCATTTTGTATTGATAAATATATTGATCGGGACTATTATTCGCCATTGCAATAAAATCAAAAGCCAGGGAATTCTGATTATATGGCAGGTCGATCTCTTTTATATTCCATACCCCTGTGTCCCGGAACTTATCTTCATTATTTATTTTAATACCCGTAAAGAAAAGATCTACTTTTTCCTCCATTACATTTATTGAACCCGGAAAAAAACTGCTTACACCATTTACGCCTCCAAAAAAGAACTCTCCATCTGAACTTTTTGCAACTATACCTGTATTAAATTCATTCTCCTGCAGGCCATCTTCCTTTGCAAGTTGTAGTATACTTTTATTTTCATTGATCCTGCATAGGCCTTTATTAGTGCTGCACCATATATTTCCTTTCTGATCAATGGCCATTGCGTAAATACATTCATCAGCCAGGCCTAAGCTTTTATCTATATGCATTAAAATATTATAATTACTATCTACCTTATAAATCCCCTTGTTACTCCCGATATACAAAGCATTTTCCCCTGTTTTTAAAAAACATCTTACCGAACCCGTTCCTTTGAACGGAATCCTTTTTACCTCCTTAAATGAAACAGTATCAAGTAAAGAAAGATGCTCCTCATAATGGGTTACAATTTTTCCCCTGAATAAAATGCCAGCCATGTCACCACGGATAGCGGACCTGTGTTCTTTAATGACATTGGTATTTAGATCAATCTTATAAAAGTTGGACTGGGATTTTATTACAGCATTATTCTTAGTGCCAAAAATGAAATTCGTAAAATAGCCAAGGTAAGGGAATTGATTATTCTCATAAGGGATAATGGTCAATGGTTTTATTGAAGAGAGGTCTTTGCTCAATAGCCACATTTTATCACCAATCACTGATAAGATGTAATCGCCATCCGGTTTTTTTAGAATACAGTTTACACTAAAACCTTCACCTTCGCCTGGTAATGATTTTATGTGCTTAACCAATCGCTGAAGTGTATCAAATACTATCACCCCGCTGCCATAAGTGCCAATGATCACCCTGTTGTTGTCCTTGTCCGGTAAAATACTGATGCTATAATTTTCTTCTTTTTTTTCTGTCCCATAATATTTTATTGGATAAGAATTCCGTACAATTTTCCTAAACCCGTCATTGATGGTTTGAAGATACAGGTTACCAAGATTGTCTTCAATTATCCTTACTATATGTGCATTGCCGGCAACAGGTTTATTTTGAAAATCCACCAGCTCATAGAAAATACTGTCGAGTTGGTTATTTGTTTCATAAAGGTGGTTATTATATGAAATAATTATTTTCCCTCGCCAATTATATACCCTGCTTCGGAAAGCAATTGCTTTGAGAACCGATTTACCTGTTAATGTCTGAGTACTTCCGGAATTAAAATCATGGCGTTCAAGGTCCAGTATGTTCTGGTTATTGTATTTGTAATACAATACCTGGCGGGTGCTTTCCATCCATAAAAAGTAAGTATAAATGCCAGGAATGTTTACAGGACCGTATTTCAATTTTTTTTCTTCCAGGTTAATGCAATATAATTTGCTCCCCACACGTAAAACAACATTATGATCAATTATATTCTGACTGATCGTTGGAGTAAGGTCCATGTTGTTTGAGTAACCGGGAATGCCGGTTATTATTTCATCAACTTTATTATAATTACCGCAGGAAAAACCTATTATATTGCCTTGTTCGGTATAACAATAAAATATCCCTTCATCTTCTCCGATGAATGACATTGGCCTAATTACGGTTGCAATGCTCCTGTAGATCAGGATAAATTTATTGTTCCTGATATCATACTTACTTATTCCCATTGAATGGCTAACAATAAGATCCCCGTTCTTGCACCTGAAAAAATTTACCCATTTATTATCGGGTAAACCTTCCTGTACAGGAATGTCGATAAATCTCTTACCATCAAACTTCTGGATTCCATTGGGAAATGAAAGCCAGCAAAAATTATTGCTGTCGAAATTGATATCAGCCATCGTACTCTGCAACAGGCCCTGGTTTACGGTATAACTAAATGTATTGTAACGTTGAATAGCCTGCCCGCCTGCTATATGATAACAGGTTGCCATGATAAGCGTTAGAAGAAAAGGGGTAATATGTAACGTAAGCTTCACTGTAATATTAAAAGCAAACAGCTCTCGGTTTGAGTTTATCAAATTACGCAATAACTATTTAATTAGCTTATTATCCAAAAGGATTATTGTTCAGGGATCAGTAATTGTATTCATTTGATAAATTTTCAGAACTGTTTATTGAGAATTCCGATACTGATTTTCTATAAACAGCCCGCATAACCTCTTCACCCGACAGGAAAGACCAGGAATCATTTTTTGATGATTTCCTTTAACATCAACCTAAAAAACTTTACGAAGATGAAAAATTTACTCCTCCTGCTTTGTTTTTTACTCAGCGCTTTTTTTGTTAAGGCCCAGACATGGGATGGAAGTGCAAGTACAGATTGGAATGATCCACAGAACTGGACTCCGGCCTCAGTTCCCCTTGCAACAGGCAATGTAACTATCAACAGTGCGCCTAATGCAGCTTCATTGCCAGCCAACACTACGGTAAATGTATTTAACATGAATGCCGGAGGTGCATTGAACTTTAACGGATTCAGCCTAACTATTAATGGTAACATGGATATCAATGGCGCCACGCTTACCAACAGTAATGGAGGAACAGATATATCTATAACAGTAAATGGTACGGGTAGCCAGTATATCAGGAATTCAATAATAAATGACAATATCATTTTTGATCATACCGGTACAGGTGGGCTCTTTGAAGCTTACCAGGGTGGTAACAGCTTTAATGGAAATACAACTTTCAATCACAATAGCTCCGCAGCATCGCATACCTGTTATACTACACAATCTTCCTACCTGGGTAACCTAACCATTAATCGGACTGTTGCAGGTTCAACAGAAATTTTTGAGAGTGGATTTGTTGCTTTAAGTGGAAATTTCAGTTATACCAATACAGCGGGTGGTGCCAGTTTAATAAATGCATCCAATTCATCTTCCGGGGTTATTGGAGGCACAGTTAACATGACCGCATCGGGAAGTGGTAATCCTGTCTTTACCATGAGGCATATCAAAAACAGTACGACAGGCGGAACTGTTTCTGTGCAAAACAGTGGAGTAATTACTATTACAAACGACACATTGTTATTAACAGCGCTGAATGTGAATGGATTTAGTGGCGGTGGTACTGATGAGTTCGATCAGAACCAGGTTACTGGTACAGTAAACGTTTCTGATGATGCAACAAATACCGGTTCATATTATTTCAGGCGGTCAGTTATTAATGGAAATACCACTATTGATGCAAATGGTGCTGCATCTCTTTTTGAAGCTTACCAGGGAGGTAATACATTTAATGGAAATACCACTTTCAATTTTGGTGGTTCAGCCGGGCATCATATCAGTTATGATAATAAATCTTCTTACTTAGGGAATGTTACTATAAACCGTACGGTTGCCGGGCAAACGGAGATCTTTGAAAATGGCTTTATCGCTTTGAGTGGAAATTTCAGTTATACAAATACGGTTGGAGGCAATAGCCTTATTAACGCCTCAAACCAATCTACCGGTATTATCGGTGGTACAGTAAACGTTACTGCAACCGGTACCGGTAATCCAAATTTCACGATGAGGCATATCAACAACAGTACGACCGGTGGTACTGTTTCTGCCCAAAACAGCGGAACTGTTGTCGTTACCAATGATACATTATTGTTAACAGCTTTTAATGTAAATGGATTTACCAGCGGCGGTACAGATGATTTCGATCAGAACCAGATCACTGCGACGGTAAGTGTTTCTGATGATGCAACAAATACAGGCTCTTATTATTTCAGGCGATCTGTCGTTAATGGAAATACAACCATCTCTGCTACCGGAGCCGCCTCTTTTTTTGAAGCCTACCAGGGCGGCGATACCTTTAATGGAAACACAATTTTTAATTTCGCCGGCACAGCGGCTCACCATATTTGTTATGATAATAAATCTTCTTTCTTAGGTAATCTTACCATAACCCGGAATGGTGCGGGGTCAACAGAAATATTTGAAAATGGGTTCATTGCATTGACAGGAAATTTCAGTTACACAAACACTGCAGGTGGGGCCAGTTTGATAAATGCTTCCAATTTACCTACAGGCCTTATTGGAGGTACGGTGAACGTTACTGCAACAGGAACTGGCAATCCCGCTTTCTCGATGCGTCATATTAATAATAATACAACAGGTGGTACTGTTTCAGTTCAAAACAGCGGAACAGTTAATATCACAAATGATACTTTATTGTTGACAGCTTTAAATGTAAATGGATATACAGGCGCAGGTGCGGATGATTTTGACAGGAATGTGATCACAGGGACCGTAAATATTTCAGATGACGCGGCCAATACGGGTTCTCAATATTCCAGGAGAAGTATTTTTAATGGAGATGTTACCTATACTATAAATTCAGTGGCTTCTTTTTTTGAATCTTACCAGGGCAGTAATACTTATAATGAGAATGTAACATTGGCACGTACCAGTACTGCCAGTATTAATTTTGCTTATGATAACCCTGCTATTCTTTACAAAAGCCTTTATTTCAATTCAACAGGCACAACTGTTATCGGAACAATTGATACTGTAAAATTTGTTGGAAGCTCCAATGCGGTGATCGAACAATTAAGTACGGGTTCAATTGCTTTAACAAGGTCTAGTATAAATAAAACTGGTTCTGCAAATGTTACATTGAATGACCCTTTATTAATAACCAATATTATTAAATTTGAAAACGGTGATATAATAAGCAGCGAAACCAATCCGCTTACTTTTGCCGGCACAGCCATACATTCTAATGAATCGGATGCGAGCCATGTGAACGGCCCGGTAGTCAGGGTTGGTAATAGTGCCTTTAATTTCCCTGTTGGTAATGGAACAGTGCTTAAGTCAGTATCAATGACCGCACCTTCAGTTGCATCAGATCGTTTTAGTGCCAGGTATTTTAACAACAATCCTTCTTTAGCCGGTTATGATACAAGCGTGCATGCCGGAACGTTATTACGCATAAGTGGTTATGAATACTGGGACATCCGGAGGCCTGTTGGAACAAGCAATGTAAGTTTCACTTTCAATTATACAAACCCGGGTAATGGCCAGTATATCACAAATCCTGCAAATGCACGTATTGCCCATTGGACAGGAAGTACCTGGGAAGATCTTGGCAATGGCGGCAGTACAGGAACTACATCCGGTACTGTTACAACAGGAGCTGCCGTATCAAGCTTCACACAAAGTTTTTTTACTTTCGGCTCAACAAATCTTACAGACAATCCATTGCTGGATGTAATAATCTATACCTATTACGCCGATACAGATAATGACGATTTTGGTGAGCTAACAAATACTACCACATCTACCTCACAAACCCCGCCTGCAGGTTATGTTGCGGATAATACAGATTGTAATGACAATGATAATACAATATATCCTGGTGCCCCTGAACTGTGCGATAATAAAGACAATGATTGCGACGGAACGATCGATGATGGTGTAGTGCCTCCAACATTCTATCGTGATTTTGATAATGATGGTTTTGGTGATGCGGCCACTACACAACAGGCTTGCACTGCTCCGGCAGGTTATGTAAGCAACGACGAAGATTGTGATGATAATGACAATACAGTTTATCCTAATGCACCGGAATTGTGCGATGGAAAGGATAATGATTGTGATGGTACCATTGATGATGGTGTGCTGAATACATTCTATCGTGACTTTGATAATGATGGCTTTGGCGATCCTGCTAATACACAACAAGCATGTACCGCACCGGCAGGTTATGTAAGCAATGACGATGATTGCGATGACAATGATAATACGGTTTATCCCGCCGCTCCGGAACTATGTGATAACAAAGACAATGACTGTAATGGAAATATTGACGAAGGGGTACAATCAACATTCTATCGTGACTTTGATACTGATGGCTTTGGTGATGCGGCCACTACACAACAGGCTTGTACCGCACCGGCAGGTTATGTAAGCAACGATGATGATTGCGATGATAATGATAACACTGTTTATCCAAATGCTCCTGAATTATGTGATAATAAGGACAATGATTGCGACGGAACTATTGATGATGGCGCAGGAACCACACCTTATTATGCTGATACAGATAACGATGGTTTTGGCGATCCTAGTGTAAGTGTAACAGGCTGTACCATTCCCCCGGGATATGTTGCGGATAATACAGATTGTAATGACAATGACAACACAGTTTACCCCAATGCACCTGAATTATGTGATGGAAAAGACAATGATTGTGATGGGAATATTGATGAAGGAGTTCAAACAGTTTTCTTTGCTGATGCTGATGGCGATGGATTTGGAAACATCAATGATACACTTCATAGATGTACTGCTCCCGCAGGCTACGTTAATAATAATACAGATTGCGATGATAACAACAACGCAATTAATCCCGCCGCAACAGAAATAACAGATGGAATAGATAATAACTGTAACGGACAAATAGATGAAGGCAGCCTGTCTACTTTCTATCTTGATTTTGATACTGATGGTTTTGGAGATCCTGCTAATTCAACGCAGGCTGCAACAGCACCTCCGGGTTATGTATCAGATAACACAGACTGCGATGATACCAATAGTGCAATTTTCCCTGGCGCACCAGAATTGTGCGATGGAGAAGACAATGATTGTGACGGAAATATTGATGAAGGAGTTCAAACAGTTTTCTTTGCTGACGCTGACGCTGATGGATTTGGAAATATCAACGATACGCTGCACAGGTGTATTGCGCCGGTTGGCTATGTTATAGACAATACTGATTGTAATGACAATGACAATACTGTTTATCCGAATGCACCGGAGTTGTGTGATGGAAAAGACAACGATTGCGATGGAAATATCGATGAAGCTGTGCAGAATGTTTTCTATCTCGATTTTGATAATGATGGATTTGGTAACATAAACGATACAACTCATGCATGCAGTGTTCCTGCCGGCTATGTTGCCGATAATACAGATTGTGATGATAACAACAACGCAGTTAATCCTGCTGCAACAGAAATAACAGATGGAATAGATAATAACTGTAACGGGCAAATAGATGAAGGCAGCCTGTCTACTTTCTATCTTGACTTTGATAATGATGGTTTCGGCGATCCGGCTAATTCAACGCAGGCTGCAACAGCACCTCCGGGTTATGTAGCAGACAATACAGATTGCGATGACAATGACAATACTGTTTATCCCGCTGCACCAGAGTTATGCGATGGAAAAGACAATGATTGTGATGGAACAATTGATGGAGCTGTAACTACCCCGGTTATTAACGGGCTAACAAACATGTGCCCATATGTAGGAACAGGACAACAGGTGGTATTTACCATTACGCCAGCTCCGGGAGTAACAAATTACCAATGGACAGTTCCTCCAACAATCAACATTATTTCAGGCCAGGGTACCGGAACACTAACGGTAACGATACTCGCTGGTTTTGCAACAAGTGCAAACAAACAATTGAGGGTTGTGTCAACTTCTGTTTGCGGTACAAGTCCAATAGGTATTCATTACCTGCTAGCACAATTTCCATCAACGCCAGGTTTTATAAACGGTCCAACTGAAGCATGCACTTATATTGGAACAACTACTGACGCAACTTATAAGATAAATAAAGTAACAGGAGCTTCTTCATACAACTGGTCAGTAACTGCAGGAATGACAATAACGGGCCATCCTGCCGGAGCAGGTATAAATGATACGATTGTTACCGTTTCATTTGCACCTTCCTTCACCGGCGGTACAGTGGCAGTTAGTTCTGCTAACAATTGCGGAACAAGTGCAAACAACAGGCAGCTGGCAATTACGAATGGTATTACAGCAACTCCAGGCTTGATACAGGGACCAACCAATGCATGCCTGTATATGCCTTCAGCTGCTATTCCGGCAGGAACCACGGCTACTTATACGATCAGGAAAGTTACGAATGCCACTTCTTACAGCTGGACAGCACCAACAGGAGCAACAATAACATTGCATCCTGAAGGTCCTGGCGTTAATGATACAGTGATTGTAGTTGCTTACAGCAATACCTTTACCGGGGGTAATATAACGGTTACAGCTAATGGTAGTTGTACTGCAAGCGGGACACGCTCACTGGCTATCCAGGCAAACCTGAAACCGGGAACTATCAATGCTATTAACGCAACCGAAACACAGGCATGTCCAAACAGGCAGGTAACATACAGCGTTACAACACCATCAAGTACAAACTGGATCCAATGGACGGTGCCTGCAGGTGCAACAATTGTAAGCGGGCAGGGAACAAATACATTGATTGTTTCTTACCCTTCTGCAACGAGTGGTAATGTTACTGCAACACCATCTAACGGATGTGCTGTTGGTAAGGCACGTAGTTTAGCTGTAAGTATTTTGACTTGCCGCCCGATAGGTATAGCAAAGGGATCCAATGCACAACAACTGCAAACAAATACATTTAATGTGAAGGTTTATCCCAATCCTGCACAATCAGAATTCAATATATCGGTATCAGGCAAATCAAATGAAAAGATCACCTTGCGAATCTATGACGTAAATGGTAAACAGCATTTTTACGGTACGGTAAATGCCAACCACGCTACTCGTTTGGGAAGCAATCTCAAAGCCGGTATTTATTATGTGGAAGTGATACAGGGTGCTGAAAGAAAAGTTACGAAAGCGGTTAAGTTTTAATAAAAAAATTGGGTTTAATGAGATAGGGTCTGTCGGGCGGCAGGCCCTTCTTTATTTCACGCAAGGATCGCAAAGGGGCTAAGCTCGCTATGGATTCTTTGCGTCCATTGCTCCTTTGCGAGCTTTGCGTGAAACCTATAATTATTTTATATCAAAATCTACCATTACTTTTTCTGTCTTTGGATGCGACTGGCAGGTTAGAATAAATCTTTGTTCAATCTCTTCGGGCTCCAATGCATAATTAACATCCATATTAACTTCGCCTTCTATGAGTTTTGCCCGGCAGGTTGCGCATACCCCACCTTTACATGCATAAGGAAGATCGGCGCCTTGCTGCAGTGCACCATCAAGAATACTCTGGCCACTATATGGCAGATCAAATGCAAAAGAACGACCGTCTAATTTTATGGTTACATTACTTTTTGGCCCTTTATCTTCCTGCTCAATGATGGTAGAAGTATTTTTTTGTTGTGATTGGCCTGGCGTAGTAAATAATTCAAAATGTATGTTCTTTTTATTTATTCCTCTTTTCTGTAAAAAATCATTGGTGGAAAATATCAGCGATTCTGGTCCGCATATATAGATTTCATCAAAGCTGTTATAGGGAATCAACCTGTCAAGCGCTTCGAGCTTTTGCTCATCGATCCTTCCATAAAAAATATCCGCGTCTGTTTTTTCCCTGCTTAACACGTTAATGAAATTAAACCGGCGGATATATTTATTCTTTATTGCTTCCAGTTCTTCAAAAAAAATAATGGAACTCCTGCTCCTGTTACTGTATACCAATGTAAAATTACTGCCGGGCTGCGCCTGTAGTGTATGCTTTATTATAGAAATAATAGGAGTGATACCACTACCTGCTGCTATAGCAAGGTACTTACCGGCAATACTGTTTATTGATTTTGCGTTGAATTTACCAGTAGGGGGCAGCACTTCCAATTCATCTCCTTTCTTAAGGGTATCATTGGCAAATTGTGAAAATAAACCACCATCTACTTTTTTAATGGCCACTCTCAATTCATTTTCATGCGGGGCCATACAAATGGAATAAGAACGCCTTATTTCTTCACCGGCAATATTTTTCTTAATAGTAATATTCTGGCCCTCTTTGAAATCAAATTCTGAACGAAGATTATCGGGGATATCAAAACATACTGAAACACAATCTGAAGTTTCTTTTCTTACATCTTTAACCCTTAATGAATGAAAATGTACCGCCATTGTTATTTTGTTAAGCCGTTTAATAAATGATTTACCATGTCATTTTCCAGCACCTCTGTACCTACGTTTTTTTTGTGCCTGTGCCAGAATTCCAATCCCCTCACTGCAGATAAAATGGTAAGAACCGCCACGTACGGGTCTATATTTTTTATCTCTCCATTTTTAATGCCTCTATTTACAATATCAACAAGAGCATTTTCGTAAGCCTTGCGTTGTGTTAGAAAATTATTGAGATCGGGCTCAGCCAATTGTTTCCATTCATGATTTGCAACAAATACTTCATCATATGATTCCAGCATCATTTTAATATGAAAACGGATAAGTGCCTCCAGTGCTGAAAGTGTGTCGGGATCATCGGACAGAACCTGGTTCAATTGTGCATTAAAATCATCAGCAACCTTAAAACAAATTGACTGCAGTATTTCACTTTTGGAACCTATATGGTTATACAGACTGGAAGCTTCCACGCCGATACTATCCGCCAGTTCCCGCATAGAACTTGATGCAAAACCCTTCTTTCTGAACAGGGCTGCCGCTCTTTTTGTTATCACATCCTTTTTTGTACCGTTAACGGCAGCTTTGATCTTGGCCATAAATAATCATACAAAACTAACGCTTATTAGTTTTTATACCGATTTTCAGCAAAAATTACCCTGTTTTTGATTGATTTCGAAGGCATTTTAAAGATATTTTTATTAAAAATAAACTGAAGCAAACCCGCTATGGGACTGCATTTTAAGAGATAAAACAAATGCCATTCCCGGGAATTATTACATATTCCAAAAAAAAATTATGATAATTCAATAAAAGTATTAATTTTACGTCCTGCCCCCAAGACGAAATCCTCTCCAATTCTATCTTATTTAAAGCTCGCTATGATGAATTGCATTTTAGTGCAACCGACAAAACTATTTACACAATTAACCAGAATATCACTAATTAGCTATTTAAAAATATAAAACCGCCTCAAAATTTTTTCTTGTGGTTTCAGAGGTAAGCAAGGCCGGTGATTTTTATCACTGGCCATATTTTTTCTAAGAGGTTATTCATCTATAAAAAAGCAGTTATTACCGATACATCGCGGGAATGCACCGGGGAATTTCTTTCTTTGTATTATGAAGAGAACGCGGGGTTATATTATAGCAATGCATTGCATTTGCTGGCTCATTTTTCTAAGTCTCCCTGCGGTTTTCATTGCAGGACAAGGCAATTACAGCCCGTCTACTCTCTTAACACCGGCCTGGCTCTATTTTACCAGTTATATATTTATCTTTTACCTGCATACAGGGTTTTTATTTCCAAGGCTCTATTTTGGGAAAAAATATATCCTCTATTTCCTGAGTGTGCTGATATTGGCAATCGGCATTTTCTATTTACGGCCCTTTGATCATTTAGCCCGTTGGGGGAAAACACAGAATCATCCGCCACAGATGAGCAATAGTTTTTCCGGTGCTGCAGACCGGGCATTCCTGCCAGCTGCTGATAACGGATCCGGGCAACCGAACACTGTTCAGCCTGCAGATTTTAATAAAAATAAATCTCGAAGACCCAAAGTTGATATAATAAGTGTCACGCTGTTTTTCCTTGTTATTGCACTTAGCATTACAATTTTAATAGTAAAACGATGGAAGCTGGCACTCGAACAGGCTGCCAGGGCCGAGACGGATAAAGTGAATGCAGAGCTTTCTTTTTTAAAAGCGCAGATAGATCCACATTTTTTATTCAATACCCTTAATAATATTTATTCCCTGGCCGTGATGAAGGATGATAATACTGCGGAAAGCATCATGAAACTTTCCAATATCATGCGGTATGTGACGGATGAAGCCAAAGACAATTTTGTATCGTTAAGAAATGAGACCAATTTTATCAGCAATTATATTGAATTACAACGATTGCGCCTTGGCTCTAAAGTTACCCTGGATTTTGCCGTAAGCGGTAATCTCCGTGATAAACTTATTGCTCCATTGATCCTGATAACATTCATCGAGAATGTTTTTAAGTATGGCATCAGCAATAGTGAGCCCTCTACTATTAAAATAGATTTAAAAGCCGACAATAATACAATCAATTTTTTTTGTCGTAACAAAATGTATCCGCTAAAACAGCACACAGATCTCACAGAAGGTACTGGTATTGGAATATTGAATGCAACAAAGCGATTGGATTATTTGTATACCGGTAAATACCACCTGGATATTAAAAAGGATGACGGTTATTACTCGGTGAATTTAATATTACAAACTTAATTTTTAAGTATAATGGCTGACAATATCCTTAAATGTGTTGCAATAGATGATGAACCACCGGCCCTGATGCTTATCCGGGAATATGCATCCCGTGTACCAGGAATCGAACTTGTACAATGTTTTGACGATGCTCTTTCCGGGGCAGAATTTCTTAAAAAAAATAATATAGATATCTTATTCTGCGATATTAATATGCCTGACATTTCTGGTATTGACCTGGTACGCTCACTTGAAAACAAGCCACTTTTTATTTTTACTACTGCCTATAAAAAATTTGCTTTTGAAGGATTTGAACTCGATGCTGTGGATTATTTATTGAAACCAATTGAATTCAGCAGGTTTTTAAAGGCTGTACAAAAAGCTGTAAATCTTCACCAACAAAAATTCCTGTCCAGGCCTCCTGAAAATGAACAACTCTTCGTGCGTTCAGAATACAGGATGCTTAAGATCGATATCAATACGATTGAATACATAGAAGGATTGGAAGATTATATTAAAATTCATATCGCTAATTCCAAACCTGTTTTAACGCTTATGACAATGAAAGCGGTAATGGAGAAACTGCCCGCTTCTAAATTCAGACGTATTCATCGCAGTTATATTATTGCAACGGGCAAGGTTGTATCCATTCTCAATAAAAAAGTAACACTTGCATCCGGCAAAGAACTTCCGGTAAGTGATTCTTATCTTGAATTCATAAATGAATGGGCACAAAAATCCCGTTAACGAATTTTAGTCGGCACATTTTTCTGATTCAGCGGTTTTATTCGCCCGGTTATTTTTATACAATTAGCTTTATCTCCTTTAAAATTCAATAATGGAAAGAAAGCAATTCTTGAAAAACGCAGTAGGCCTGATTGGAACAACAGCTTTCATCAATGCCTGTAAAAAAGACGACGAAGATCCATCCAATAATAATACAGGAGGTTGTATTGAAAGTCCAACTGAAGTTGAAGGCCCCTATCCTTACCCGGGAGGAGAAATAACCAATCCATTAAACAGGGTAGATATTACCGAGGGACAACCAGGACTTCCCCTGCATTTAACACTGATAATTGTAAATAAAAATAATAATTGTGCGATTGTTACAGATGCAAGAGTAGATATCTGGTACTGTAATAAGGATGGATATTATTCCGGTTATGCAAATCAATCCGGTTATCTTGGAACACAAAATCATGTTGGTGAAACCTGGTTAAGAGGATACCAGGTTACAGGCGCCAACGGGCAGGCGCAGTTTACCGGTATTTACCCGGGATGGTATTCAGGCAGGGCTACACATATTCACTATGAAGTTTTTGTAAATGGGACATTGAAGAAAATTGGACAAATGACATTTAATGAAACGATCTCCGATACAGTACATCTTTCATCTTTGTATGCAGCACATGGAACGAATACTACGCGTAATACCCAGGACAGTATTCTCGGGAATTCAGCTACTGATCTTGCAAATGAAATTGTTACACTAACCGGCGATACGAATGCCGGATATACCGGGACATATACGATTAGGATCCCGCTTTAAAATCCAATAAAGGCCGGTTTTTCCGGCCTTTCATTTTTTTATCTAAAAAAATTCCCATGTCCAAAGCCATCATAAAAATCGCATACAGGCAAATTATGGGTGCTTCCACGCAAAATAGTTTTGAAAAAAATGTATTGAATTTTTCCTACGAGGAATATAAACTGAAATCACAGGCCTATAATCCTGAAGGAAAATTTAAAACCTTTTCTGAATTAAAAGCTCATGATGGAAGAGCCAATTCTCTTCATTATAAAAGCGGGTTTGCCGTGATCGGTCTTATAGATTCACTGAATAAACAAATACCATTCATTAAAGACAGCCTTGGACAAAGGATACTGTTCAACAGTTATAAATTTGAAGTAATCGAATCAGATATCACAAATAAATTATTGCATGCTGTTGCGATCACTTATTATACAGATTCATTGGCATTGCTTGAAATCATTGGCGACCAGTTGTTGGTTGCACCTGCTGATAAAATGATAGAAGCAGAAAATGATACTGTAGAAACATTTATAGTAAAAATGCAGGATGGACTTTCTGTATCTCATTACAAAGAGAGTAAAGAAATTGTAAAGTGGGGATAGGTTTTATTAACCAATTCACAATTTCTTTGCTATTATTATTTTACTTGTTTTAATTTAATGATTAATCTTAAGGTTAAAAGCCGGGTTTACTTTAAAATTTACACCAGGGTTTACAAGGAAACTTCTTATACTTACATTTGAATTTACAACTACCGGTCCGCTATCTATAATTACTTCCGAATTTTCATTAGGCAATACACCACAACTCCAGTTACCAGGGTTCTCCCATGCGGCACTACTTGCACCCGTCCACCTGTTTATAAACTTTAAAGCAAATGTATCGCTGTTGATACCATTTACCACGCAACGATATTGGTAACCATAAAACGTAGAAGGAATATTATTCAGTTGCAGCTTTATTGTATTGGTGCCACCATAGTTGCTGTTATCAATTATATTATTGAAGCCACTTCCTGTGTTCAACTGCCATTGGTAACTGCTTCCGGTAATATCTGATGTTATAATTGTTGTTGCGGCATCCTGGCAGAGAGAAACAAGTGGTGTTGCATAAGCTGGTGTAATGATCGGTAAATCAGGTTTTGTATTAAATGCATAATCTAAAAAATTAACAGACTTACCATCAGCAGAAACCCTCACATGCAGGTAACCATAATACATCCTGCAGTCATAATCGTTTGTGTAGATACCAATATAACCCTCCTGCCCATACCATGCTGTATAAGTAACGGAACTAAGGTTGGCTTGATTCGGACTGGCAACATTATAGTTCCAATTGGAAGCAGGACCGATTACAGTATTTGCCGGTATTAAACTGATATTATTTGTTACTGATTCGGCTACCAACGGTTGATCATAATAAGGTATCAGCGTTAATGAATTATTGGTAAACTGGAAAGCAAAACTGTTCAGGTAATATGATACCGGCAGGTTGGTACCCATCTGGAACCAATACCAATTGTTGGAGGCATTGATCGTTTGCTGGACATTTACATTTTCATAATGATGTGGGTCTTTAAAAGTAACACTTACACTTCTGTCCCGATCAGCGCCTATAATATTGGAAGCATTTCCACCTGTAAAAGCCGCATCAAAAAAATCAAACGGTACCGAAAAGTTATTGGCTTTGGCGTGATTGATAGCATTTCCGGGAAAAGACAATACCACTTTTTTATTGTTAACAATAGTAAGTATTGGTTCCTGCGTCCAGGCAGGTATGGATCCACGATCATAATGCACCCCTCTCACCAATGTACCGGAATTCATTACAAATGTTGCACCTACTAAATTATAAGGCTGTTGTGTATCAAGTGAACCGTTATTAATATCGGCTTCCAGCAAACCTTCAAACTCGGGAACTAATATTGGTTTTGCGCCCCTTCCAACTACTATTGGCTGATCAGGATTTTCATTGTAGGCATAATCAATAAGGCTCATTCTCGATCCATCATTGCTGACACGAAGCCTTATCCATCCATACAGCGTATTACCGTTATCGTTTGTAAATCTTACACCAATGGCATTGATCGTTCCGTTCCAGCTTGAGTAAGTACCTGAGCTTATAAAATGCAGATTGGGACTTGCGCCCGCATTTGCCCATTCTGAACTTGCAGGTCCAACAACAGCGCTGTCTGCAAGCGGTTTGATATTCGTTGTGCCAGTCTGGCACATCACACCTTGTTGATGTGAGTCAAAACGCAAACCGTCCAGCCAATACAAACCATAATTTACATTCCCGAAACTAAAAGTAGTTCCATAATAGCAACGTGATACTTCGCTTACATAATTTGTATTCATATTATTATTGCCATATACAATTGTCGGGTCGCCTTTGAAAGCTATTTTAAAATTCAGTGAGCTGTTAAAGATTGCAGCAACACCACCCGCTACACCGGCATTTAAGAAGAATATTTTTAAGTTAGTGATACTATTTGCTGCAGCATGATTTGTTGCTGTACCAATAAGTGTAAACACAGCACTTGAATCATTTATAATAACAATGTTTGTTGTTAGTCCTGCGGGAAGATTTTGTACGGAATAATGTGTTCCTGGAATCCATGTCCCGCTGCTTTGTGCAAAGTGAGCACCATTTTTTGCCGATAAACTGATAGGATTTACAATGGTACCGTTGCTGATCTCCACTTCACGGAATGTGTAAGTACAACTATCAGCATTCCCGATTGTTTTCCTGATGATGCCATCAACACCTGTTGCTGTAAGATTGGAACTTTGCCAAAGAGGTTGTCGTGCCGGCTGCTGTACTGTTGCTGCTGACATTCTTAATACCTGCCCTGTTGTGAACATTCCGTAACAATTGGTATTATAATCCATGAAATTCTGTAGATTAACCGGGTTCGAGAAACAATTATTTGTAGGAATTGTACAGCCCTGGCTACCAACTGTGGGAGGTGTATCTGCAACCTGGTCGCCCAAAGATGGATCTGCAATGCATCCATCCTGGAAGGTATGTATGAGATTAAAAAAATGTGCAAACTCATGACTAAGCACATGCGCAAAACTATTTGCTACATTTCCATAGATATAACTTCCGTTATACACCACTCTTGCAAGATTGTTGTCGCTCATACTTGCATCGGGATACCACGCAACACCTGAATTGTTCAACACGCCATTATCATACAGATCGTACATGATGTAAACATTCATGTACTTGTAATTGTTCCATGCATAGCTTTGTATTTTGGCATCATAGCCACTACCATTACCAAAGCCTTTTTCTGTATAGGGGTGAAAGATAACGCCGGTAGTAGGATTGCCTTCAGGATCAATTTGTGCAAGTTCGAATTGCATATCGAATCCCCGCTTTACGCCCGCAAATTGAGGATCGATGCCGGCAAATTCCGGGTTAAGCCCCTGGAAGTCTTCGTTTGTTTTTGCAATGGCTGTTTTCATTTTTGCCAGTGTTATCGTTGCAGAAGGAGAATAAAAACTACTGGCCAATACATGCACTACTACCGGGATGGTATAAGTGTGAAGTGTTGTATTGTTCAAAACATTATTGTTATTGGCATTTACAAATTGTTTGGTAAACAGGTCGAAATTTTTTGCCTCAATAAGTGACTGCGGATTACTTTGATAAAATATACGCATTTGCTCATCGGTGCCGCAGTGTTGTACAGGATTTTGGGCAATTGCAAAAGAAAGCTGAAAGATGCAGATTACGGAAATTAAGTATTTCATATCCAGTTTTCGTTTAGGTAAATCAAGCGCATTATTATGCTACTTATACGGGATAGTAGTAACTGAAGTTAAATAAAATACTGCGTATTAAACCAGCCTTTTAAATATGCTTAATAATGTTGTAATTATTGATAATTAAACATCAATCAATAGCGGTGTTAAGAAACTTAACCATAGGATGTGCTGCCTCTAAAACTTTTACCACGTCTTTTAAAAAACCTTTTCCTTGTACCTGCTCATCCGAAAGTTTGCCTCTAACTACGAAACTTTTCAGTTTAATAAAACCAATAGCCGGGTTTTCTTCATCGTATCCTTTTGGGGGTCTTGATAAAGTGTTGGAAAGATCCAGGCCGTCTTTAAAATTCCTTTTAAAGACAGCATTGTTTAAAATCTTTTTCCACTCATCAAGGTTATAATCTATTTCCTGTCTCACTTTTGCTAGGTCCGCAGGCTCCGGCACCCAGATGCCAGCAGCAGCAAAACTTTTCCCTGGTTCGATATGTATATAATAGCCAGCGCCCAATCCTTTTTTCCCATCTTTATTAAAGTAAGCTGACAGGTGATTCTTATACGGGCTTTTATCCTTGCTAAACCTAACGTCCCTGTTTATCCGAAATATGCAATTCTTTGCGAGTTGGCTTAACAGCGTCGGATCAAAACCCGCCATTGAAGGAATCAGTTTTTCGATAAATGACTGGAAATCTGTTTTGGCTTCTTCATATTTCGTCCTGTTTTTTTCAAACCATGGCCTGTTGTTATTCTTCTGAAGATTTTTAAGAAACTTTAGTGTAGAAGGCTGAAGCATATTTATCTTATTTGGGCAACGAATTTACCAATAAAAAAAGGAACAGATGGTTGCTGTTCCTTTATTATGCAATTAGGCTTGATGTTTATTTAATCCTTCCCCAGTTCTCGCCGCTCTTGATCCTGTAGAGAGTCATTTCACTTACGCCATATTTTTCAGCCATTTGTTTGTAGGTTAATTTCCTCTTTGGATTTTTTATTGAATCCTTTATTGTTTTGACCTGTGTAGCCGTTAGTTTCAATCCAACAGTACGGTTGGCCTGGCGTTTTTTATATGCAATTTTTTGTGGACTATCCTGTTGATGGTCTGCCACTTCTTCAAGGGTTGCCCATTTAAGATTTTTTGCAAAGTTGTCAGTCTTTTTATGATTCACATGAATAACAAATTTGTGTTTGGGTGATTTCTTTTTACAAAACAATTTTGCAACTTCCCGGTGAATATAAATTGTTCCGTTGCCATCTTCCACATGAAGATTTAAGGTGCGGTAACCTGACGTGAGTGAACCATTCAACAGTTTACCGTCTTTTGCAATGCCTTCAGCATAGCTTGCTGCACGGCCCTGGTTAGAAACTGCATATTTTTTTCTCAGTTGTTTGTGCCCGGCGAATTGCATTTGTTTCCAAATTTCTCCCGGAATTTTTTTAATCATGTTGGTATGATTTATTAGGTGGGGTTCAGTATTTAAATACCAAACAAATTGTTTTGATTTACCAATCAGTTATAAATATAACAAAATCTAATAGAAAAATCACTAACGGGGTATCAATTTTAAAAATTCTTCCTCATCGATAATTTTGATGCCTGGAATCTTTTTCGCTTTTTCAAGCTTACTGCCCGCATCTTCCCCTACTACAAGATAATTTAGTTTTGAGCTAACACCACTTAAAATTTTGCCCCCGTTTTTTTCAACCTCTTCTTCAGCTATATTACGCTTCAGCTTATTTAATGTGCCGGTAAATAAAAACGTTTGTCCGCTAAGGTTGCCCCCGCTTACCGGGCTATCCTTCTTTTGCATTTGAACGCCAATAGCTTCCAGTCTTTTAAGCATTTGCAGGTTATCGTTATTTTGAAAGAATGCATAAATACTACCAGCTACTTTTACTCCCACATCGCTCAATTGTTGCAGTTGTTCCAGGCTGTATTTACTAAGGTCAAAAATATTTTTTATCGACTGGGCAAGGGTTTTTGCAGTGGTTTCTCCTACATACCTGATTCCCAAAGCGTAAATAAGGCGGTGCAAAGGTTGCGTTTTACTATTCTCAATAGCCAGTTGCAGGTTGCTGATCGATTTTGCGCCAAAGCCTTCCAGTTTACCAAGCGCCTCCATGTTCAAAGCATAAATGCCTGGTATATCCTTGAGCAGCTTCAGTTCATAAAATTTCCTTACGTTGGCTTCTCCAAAACTTCGGATATCCATGGCATCCTTACTAACAAAATGAATGATCCGTTCTACTACCTGCGCCTCGCAGTTAACATTTATACAGCGCCATACAGCTTCATCTTCTGTTTTGAATAATTTATCCTTGCATACCGGGCAATTGCGGGGGAATTTAATTGCAATTTGAGAGCCGTCTCTTAATTCAGGAAGTGATTTTACGATCTGGGGGATCACATCTCCACTTCTTTCTATTAAAACAGCATCACCGATCTTCAGGTTTTTCTCCTTTATGTAGTCTTCGTTGTGTATAGAAATACTACTCACCGTTACTCCTCCAACATGCACCGGTTCAATTTTAGCTACTGGCGTAACGGCGCCTGTTCTTCCTACCTGGAACGTTACTGATAAAAGCCTGCTTGTTCCCTGCCTGGCTTTGAATTTAAAAGCGATCGCCCACCGGGGATGGTGTGAGGTCATACCCAGTCTTTCCTGCAATTGCAACTGATTTACTTTTATTACCATCCCGTCGATCTCGTAAGGAAGATCATCTCTTTTAGATTCGTAAGCATGCACATTTTCAATTACAGCATCAATACCTTTAACTACTTTCATTTCTTTTTTTGGACTCCTGAACCCAAGTTCCCAAAGCATTTCCAGCATGCCTGAATGCGTTTCGGGTTCTCCCTTGCCCCGCTTGTTCAGCTCATGGGTGTAACTGACATGGTATAAAAATCCTTCCAGGTTTCTTCGGCTAACCTCCGCCGTATCCTTTATGCGAAGTGTACCGGCTGCAGCATTGCGTGGGTTTGCGAGGGGAGGAAGCCCTTCTTCTGCCAGGCCATCATTGTATTTTTTAAAGTTATTTTTATTGATCAATATCTCGCCTCTTATCTCAATCTGCTGGATACCATACTTGCTAAAAGATGCAGAAAGCGGTATCGATCTAATTTGCTTGATGTTGGGAGTGATATCATCACCCGTTTCTCCATCACCCCTCGTTGAACCACGAACCAACATATCATCTTCATATATTAGTGATATACTTGCGCCGTCAAATTTTGGTTCAACACAATATTCGATCTGTGACAGACCAGATAATTCCCTCGCTTTTCGATCCCAGTCAAGCAGGTCATCTGCATTATAAGAGTTTTCCAACGAAAGCATCGGGACCAAATGCTGCACTTTTGGAAAATCCTTGATCAAACCCTTTCCTACTCTTTGCGTTGGTGAACCAGGGGTAATAGCAGATGGATTCTCCTTTTCAAATTTTTCCAGTTGCTTATACAATACATCGTATTCAGCATCACTGATCAATGGATCGTTCTGAACATAATAACGGTATTCATGAAAACGGAGTACATCACGAAATGTTTCTACAGATGCCTTTGTGATGTCTTTTCCTTTTTTTAAGAGTTCTGTGGAAAGTTTCTGTAATTCTTTTGTTTGTTGGGAATCGTACATACTGGTCTGTTATTCTTTATAAAGTTACAAGACGTATTTTTGAGGAATAAATGTACAATATGTTTAAAAAACGATTGCCTACTTTCTTATTTCTTATTTTATCTTCTTTATCCCTTATTTCACTGAGTTCCTGCACATCAAAACAACAAGCAGATATCATCATTCACCATGCAAAAATATATACTGTTGATTCAGCTTTTTCGGTTGTAGATGCAATGGCGATAAAAGATCATAAAATACTGGCAACAGGAACAAACAAGGATATTTTAGGCAGCTATGAATCTTCCAATAATATTGATGCAGAAGGAAAAGTAATCTTCCCCGGATTTATTGATGCTCATTGCCATTTTACAGGATTTGCTACTGATATGTGGAAATGTGAGCTTGTTGGTACAACATCATTTGAACAGGTTATTGAAAAACTCAGAAGTTATAGTAAAAATGCGCCAATGGAATGGTTGTATGGCCGGGGTTGGGATCAGAACGACTGGGCAATAAAGGAATACCCGGACAAAAAAATATTGGATAGCTTATTTCCAAACCGGCCCGTATTTTTAAAACGGATCGATGGCCATGCCGCACTGGTAAATCAAAAAGCGCTTGATATAGCCGGCATAACAGCATCAACAAAGATCAGTGGCGGAAGTGTAGAAGTAAAAGATGGAAAATTAACGGGTATTTTAATTGACAATGCAATGGATATTGTTGACACAAAGATCCCATCACCGGATGATAACCTTTCAAAAAAATATTTTTTAGAGGCGCAGCAACGTTGTTTTGCTGTTGGACTAACGGGAGTGCATGACTGCGGAATTGGCCAGCATACAATTGACCTGGTAGATGCGGAACAAAAAGCAGGTAGGCTGAAGATGAAAATTTTCGCTTTATTATCCGACAGCTCACAATATTATAATAAATGGATAGAGAAGGGACCTTATATCACTGAACGCTTACATGTTGGCGGGTTTAAAGTATATGCAGATGGGGCATTAGGATCGAGGGGTGCCTGTTTAATACAGGACTATAGTGATAAACCAGGCTGGAAAGGTTTTTTATTGAGTGAGCCTGCACATTTTCGTGACCTGGCAACCAGGCTTGCGGGTTCAAAGCTGCAAATGTGTACCCATGCTATTGGAGATAGTGGTAACCGTGAGATCTTATATTTATATAGTACGGCGTTAAAAGGGAAAAATGATCGTCGCTGGCGAATTGAACATGCCCAGGTAGTAAATGAAAACGATTTCAAATTATTTGGTGATTTTAATATCATCCCATCTGTTCAGCCCACACATGCTACCAGTGATATGTACTGGGCAGAAGAACGACTGGGTAAATCGAGAATAACCGGAGCGTATGCCTACCAGCAATTATTAAAGCAAAACGGGTGGATGCCGCTTGGAACTGATTTCCCCGTAGAAGATATCAGCCCGTTCAAAACCTTTTACGCAGCTGTTGTAAGAAAGGATAATAAAAATTATCCTTCCAATGGTTTTCAAACAGAGAATGCCCTTAGCAGGGAACAGGCAATCAGGGGAATGACCATTTGGGCTGCAAAAGCTGCATTTGAGGAAAAAGAAAAAGGAAGCCTTGAAGTGGGAAAAGCGGCAGATTTTATTATTCTTGACAATGATCTTATGAAATGTGCAGAAGGAGAAATATTAAAGCTGATGCCTTTTGCTACATATATAAACGGGGAAAAGGTTTATTCCCGGTAAGTTGGCGGAGTTAAGGCGTTAACCAGGCTGATAAAAGGCCCATAATGTTGATCAACCTACTCAATCTTTACAAGCATGAAAACAAACCGAACAAAATTTTTACTGATCGTCAGCTAGTTACAAAAGCCCCTTAAAAATTACCCCTACTTTTCTTTGGAATTAAACCAGCATTCCTCCTACCTTTGCCGTCCAATTAAAAAAAGCCTGCGGGGATGGCTGCGGGTTCATCTTAAAAAAAGAAAAATGAGCAAATTACATTTCACAACCAAGCACGCGAACGCGGCTACCGTAAAGCACGACTGGTATGTTGTGGACGGTACTAATCAAACCGTTGGTCGTATGTGCGCAAAGATTGCTGCAGTTCTTCGTGGTAAGAACAAGGCGTATTACACACCTCACGTTGATTGCGGTGATTTTATTATTGTTACAAACGCTTCTAAAGTTGTTTTCTCAGGAAACAAAGGCGAAGACAAGGAGTATTTAACTTATAGCGGTTACCCCGGAGGACAGAAAGGGGAAGCAGCGAATCATTTGTTGAAACGCCGCCCTGAAGCTGTTATCGAAAGAGCAGTAAAAGGAATGTTGCCAAAGAATCGGTTAGGCCGCCAGATGTACAAAAAGCTATTTGTATATGCAAATGCAGAACATCCTCATAGTGCACAACAGCCCAAAGCACTAAAATTCGAAAAAATAAAATAATTAGCTAACAGCTAGCAGCTAATAGCTAATAGCTCAAAACAAAATAAATGGAAAAGCAAAAAAATGCAGTCGGCCGTAGAAAAGAAGCTGTGACACGTGTCTTCCTTTCAAAGGGAGATGGCAAGATCACGGTAAATGGCAAAGACTATAAAGTGTATTTCCCACTGGTATATCTTCAAAATCAATTAGAGACTCCGCTTAAAGTGGTTGAAGGAGCTGATAAATTTGATATTGTTATAAATGCAAACGGTGGTGGTGTAAAAGGCCAGGCTGAGGCAGCAAAACTTGGTATTTCACGTGCCCTGCTTGAAGTAAGCGCTGATTACCGCCCTGCTTTAAAAGCTGCTGGTTTATTAAAACGTGATCCACGTTCTGTTGAGCGTAAAAAACCAGGACGCAAAAAAGCAAGAAGAAGCTTCCAGTTCAGCAAACGTTAATAAATACAAGCTATTAGCTATTAGTTACAAGCTATTAGTTAATACAAAAAAAATTATAATTAACTGCTGTCGCTAATGGCTAATCGCTAATAGCTAACAGCTTAACCAAAAATAAACAATGGAAAATAACACTTCCTTACAACAGCAACTTCTCGAAGCAGGCGTTCATTTTGGACATTTAAGAAAAAAATGGAATCCTAAAATGCTTCCTTACATTTTTGCAGAAAAGAAAGGGATACATATTATTGATCTCAACAAAACTGTAGAAGGTTTGCAGGAAGCTGCAGCTGCTATGAAAGCAATTGCACGCAGCGGTAAAAAAATCATGTTTGTTGCTACCAAGAAACAAGCTAAAGAAATCGTTCAGGAAAGTGCAAAAAGGGTAAACATGCCTTTTGTTACTGAACGTTGGTTGGGTGGAATGCTCACCAACTTCAACACCGTTCGTAAGAGTGTTAAGAAAATGCAGAGCATTGAAAAATTATTAGGCGACGGAAGCGCAGAAAATCTTACAAAAAAAGAAAGATTAACGCTTACACGTGATAAAGATAAAATGGAAAAAGTATTGGGCGGTATCTCTCAGATCAGCCGTGTACCAGCTGCTTTATTCATGGTGGATATAGGGCATGAGCATATTGCACTTGCTGAAGCGAAGCGTTTAAACATCAACACTTTTGGTATGGTAGATACCAATTGCGATCCTAATAAAGTTGATTTTGCTATACCTGCGAATGATGATGCAACAAAATCGATTTCAATCATCGTGAACTATATCACAGCTGCTATTGCAGAAGGTTTACAGGAGCGCCAGGCAGATAAGGAAGAAGACGATCACCAGGATCATGAAGAAAGTGCTGAAGCAAAAGCTGCACGCTTTGAACAAAAAGCTGATGGTGGTGATGACAGAGGAAAACGTGGCGGTGGCGGAGGAGGAAGAGGTGGTAGTGGCGGCGGTCCAACCAAACGTCGTGTTCCAGGTCCGGGAGCAGGAGGCAGAAGACCAGCTGGTGGAGGCGGTCCAAGATAATCATTACAGTTTTTAAAGAACTAACGCTTATGGTTAGAAGTGCGATGATGATCCACTTCAAATTATTAGTTCATTAATAAAAAATTTAAAAAATGAGTGTTACTATAACAGCAGCAGATATAAATAAATTACGCCAGGCTACAGGTGCCGGCATGTTGGATTGCCGTAAAGCATTAACAGAAAGCAACGGTGATTTTGAAGGAGCAATCGACTGGTTACGTAAACAAGGCCAGAAAGTTGCAGCAAAACGCAGCGATCGTGAAGCAAAAGAAGGCGTTGTACTGGCAAAAACTACTGCCGATAACAAAACCGGTATTGTTCTTTGCATCAGCTGCGAAACAGATTTCGTAAGTAAGAACGCCGACTTTGTTGCTTTTGCACAAAGTATTGCTGATGCGGCTATACAAAACAATATAAAGTCTGCAGAGGAATTAAATGAAGTATCAATCAACGGTGCAAAGGTTGACGATATGATCAATGATAAACTTGCGGCAATTGGTGAAAAGATTGCTGTTTCAAAGTTTGAAAGAATTGATGCGGCTTTTGTAGCCAGCTATATCCACGGTGCAAACCGTATGGGTGTATTGGTTGGTTTTAATAAAGATGCAGGTGAAGGTGGAAAAGACATCGCAATGCAAATTGCAGCGATGAACCCACTTGCGGTAGATGAGAATTCTATCCCTGCTGATGTGGTTGCCCGTGAAAAAGCAATTGCAATCGACGTTGTAAAAGCAGAAGGAAAACCAGCAGAAATGGCTGAAAAAATTGCCATGGGTAAGCTGAATAAATTCTTTAAAGACAACACTTTGCTTGCACAGCCATTTGTAAAGGATAACAACAAATCGGTATCAGAATTCCTGAAGAGTATCGATGCTGATCTTAAAGTTATCGAATTCAAAAGGGTGGCTTTAGGCTAATCAAAACAATATTTTATAACCCCGCCTGTAAATAGCGGGGTTTTTTATTGCACCTCACCCCCAAACCCCTCCTTTAGGAGAGGAGAGTAAAGCCGGATATACTTTAGCTCCCACTGAAAATATTTTAGTTATATAAATAACCGCTGTTTCAAAAAATCTATCTTCGCACAAATCTTACATCATAAATCATACATTCGTTTATGCTTCCTAAATACAAACGTGTCCTGCTAAAACTTTCCGGCGAATCTTTAATGGGAGATAAAAACTTTGGAATGGATTCTAATGTGATCGCCCAATATGCCCAGGATATAAAACAAATTACCGACATGGGTGTCCAGGTAGCATTGGTAATCGGCGGTGGCAATATTTACCGTGGTATGAATGAAGCCGAAACCGGTATTGAAAGAGCACAGGGAGATTATATGGGAATGCTGGCTACCGTGATCAATGGAATGGCCGTTCAAAGCGGGCTTGAAAAAGCTGGCGTATATACCCGCTTACAAAGCGCTATTAAAATGGAGCAGATCGCCGAACCCTATATTCGTCGCCGTGCTATGAGACACCTCGAGAAGGGCCGCGTTGTAATCTTTGGCGCCGGCACCGGAAATCCCTATTTTACTACTGATACAGCAGGCTCGCTCAGGGCAATTGAAATAAAAGCGGATGTAATTTTAAAAGGTACCAGGGTGGATGGCATTTATTCTGCCGATCCTGAAAAAGACCCTACAGCTACCAAATATGAAAAAATAAGCTTCGCTGAATGTATTTCCAAAAAACTGAGTGTGATGGACATGACTGCTTTTACCCTTTGCATGGAAAATAATCTCCCTATTATCGTGTTCGACATGAATAAACCAGGTAACCTGATGAGTGTGGTGACAGGAGAGAGAGTGGGTACCTTAGTGAGTTAAAAATATTGGTTAATTAGTTAACAGCTTTACCAGGTTAAATGGGGCAAGTTGATAAGTTTATGAAATTCAATTCCTTATTAACTTTTGTAAACGAATTCAACTTATCAACTTACCAAAATAACAAAAGCCGTCTACCAGAACGGCTTTTGTTTTTTTTCCCTCATATAAGCAACTTTATAAATCAGTTTATAAAATCAGTTTGCCTACATTCAGTATATAGATTCCTTGTTTTTATTTTTTGTTGCCTGAATTTTAAAAATCTATTCTTAAACCCAGCCTTAAGCCTGCCGTAGTATATTTTTGTTTCAACGTTATTTCTGATTTATTGGCGGCAGATAAATTATATCTTATATAAGGTTCAGCAAGTACGTGCAGTCTTCCCGTTAGTTTATAATAAAATGATACCCCGCCCATAAAACCGATACCGATATTTGTTTTAAACTGGTATGGAGAGCTTGTTTTTCCGGTTGTTATGTTTACCGGCTGGTAGGCATTATCGAGGACATCACCCTTTTGCCAGCTATAAACATTTACCACAAGGCCCGCATTAATATTGGTATGCAATCTTCCATTGCCCATCTCGTATCCTAAAATCAGGGGAATATCCAGCGTCCTGTACTTGTTATGGGTGGTTTTATAACGTGTGCCTGTAGTCGCGTAACTGCCTGTAGTATCTCCATTGTTATCAATAATATGAACCATTTGAACAAGATGGCCCTGTTCGTATTTAAATCTTTCATTTACCTGGCTATAGTTTATCCCAGTACGAAAGCTCATAGCATTATTAAATACTTTAGTATACCTCATGCCAAAACTAAAAGCAGAGGAGAAGCTTGTACTTTCTTTCCTTTTCTTTAAATAAGCAGAATTGCCCGTGTCATTAAAAGTTCTGAATACATAATCAGGTCCCCCGTATATTTCAAAATATCTTTTATTTCCCGCGGTATTTTTTTCGCCTGAAGGACATGGTATATTTAAACCAGACAGGCCAGGACTTTTTACAGAAAAAGAAAATGTTTTTGCAGGTTGGGTGTTGCTTACATTCAAATAATAATTTTCAAGTAAAATAGCTTTGTTATTATTTGCCACGGCAGCTGTGGATTTTGTTGCAATGTTGTTCTCGTCGGTCGTTTCCGTACCAGGATTACTTGTTGTGATCTTCGATTTTGAATTGCTCCTGTTTGATTTCCTGTTTTTTGCAGTTAGCTGCCCAGTTATTTCCGGGTTATCGTTGGAATCTGCCGTTGTTGGAACAAGCCGGGTTTTATTCTTTTTTGTTGTTGGTTGGCCGGAACTTGCTTTAGACAAATCTTTATCTGTGTTATCATTTTTATTGATAGCTGCTATAGTACGATTTTCTTTGGGTTGTACAGCACCGGCTAAATTATTTTCGCCTGCCGCAGGAACAACCACAGTAGTATTAGTGTTTGAATTTATACGTTCACCAATATTGTTTTCCTGGTTAGCAGTACCGGAGTTTGTATTGCTTGTTGGTTCATCCGAAATGCTGGTATTGCTGCTATTGAGTGTGTTGTTGTTTTGATCTTTTTTGTTTGTATTGGTTGAAGTGGCAGCACTTTCTCCTAATGGTAAATTGATTTTATTTGAATTATTCTTGTTGATGGTATGGATCAGCAATGCACCGCCAGCTGATAAGGCCACGATTACGAGGATAGATAAAAGGCGGTTACCTGCCAGGCTAAATAAAAAACCTGCAGGACGTCTTTTTTCTTTACCGGCCATAACATTTTCCCATACATGCGAAGGCACTTCGGGTTCATACTTGTCGAACCGCTTCTTTATGTGGTCGTCAAATGGAGAGTTGTTTATCATACTGCTACCTTTTGTAATTCTAAAATTTGTTTCTGAAGCATGAGTCTTGCTTTTACCAATTGACTCCTGCTTGTCCCGGGTTGAATACTGAGCATTTCCGCAATTTCATCATGTTGGAAACCCTCAATCACATACAGGTTAAAAATCAGCCTGTATCCGTCGGGAAGTTTATTTATCAATGCTAAAAGATCTTTTTCTGTCAGGTGCCCATAAGCAACCGGATCGGTGGTGGGCTGAATATTATCAGTTACTTCGTAACCGGAGAGTTCCTTATTGTACCTGGCGAGGGAATATTTCTTTATGGCCGTATTTACAACGATCTTTCTTATCCAGCCCTCAAATGACCCTTCCGATTTAAACTGCTTTATTTTGCCAAAAACCTTTATGAACGAATCCTGTAAAATGTCTTCTGCATCAGCATGATTACGGGCATATCTATGGCATACGCCCAGCATACGGCTTGCGTAGCGGTCAAAAACCGCCTTTTGACAGGAGGCCTCATCCCTTATACAACCCTTTATTAATTCATCTTCAGTCAAATTGGTTTTACGGATTTATGATATGAGCACTTTTGTTAGATACCGGTTCTTTACAATACGTTGCCCCGAAAGCTGCCGGAACGGAGGATAAATTTAAAAAAGATTGCTTGTACTTACGATTAAATTCTTACATTTAAAAGAACCTGTAAAACGACCTTGACTGAACATGCTTTCCGACAGCCTTTTACAACACTTGAAGAGCGAAAATGAACTGCTGCAAATACAGCTGCAGGACGTAAATGAGATGATCAAAGCAAGAGAAGAGGAGTTGGAGATCCTGCGAAATACGGCTGCCCATGCAGTTGAATTGCGAAGTCGCCTGGACGTAAATATGGACGAAATTTACCAGATGCAGGACCGGATCGGTGTTCAGCAGCAACAGGCAGCAGGTGCCGCAAGAAGAGAAGCTTCATTGGAAAAGGAGTTATTGGATGCCATTGAAATGGAAACTGAATTGTATAACATCAAAGATGAATTCGCAAGTACAAAAGCGGCACTCGATGACATTAATAGCGAAGTAGATAAAATGTCGGCATTGTATAAACAAATTGCCACACTTAGCAACAAGGTGGCTGAACTCGAAAGCAACCTTGAAATTGCAACGCTTGAAAATGGTTTTCTTAAAGAAGAGGTTGAAAAATACAGGGAAGAAGAAATATCAAGGAAACAAGGTGAATAAATACAGGTTGCAAAAACTAAATTATTTTTCTATTTTACCCAACACATTACAAAACCTGAAATATCTATTATGAACTTTCAAGCAATGAATAAACAACGTAAGTTTATTCTATTGGCTTCAGTAATAGGTATCCTTGCCATGTTCTTACCCTGGGTAGATATTTTATTTGAAAATTTTAATGGAATGCATGGTAAAGCAATCATTATTTTATTTTGTTTTATAACGAACGGTATCATTGCTGTTAAAGGAAACCGTCAACTTAATCTCGATAAGATATCTCTTGCAATCACTTTAACCAGCAGCTTTGTGGCACTACTTGCGTTGATCATTTTTTATTTTAAGGCCGACATGGGTGTTACTTATGGATACTACATTGCTTTGCTTGCTGCAATAGCAGTTATTCTTGCTGCATGGATTTTCAGGAAACACGAAGTGTAGCTTAGGCTATATATTTGTTTATTACGTTGCCACTTATTCACTGATTAAATTCATTTGTTATAAAAAAATTCAGCGGCATATTTATTTGTAATCTCCTCAATAGTTCCTTTAACTCAGGGTTAAACTTTTTTGTTTACATCAATTCACGGAATTTCGCATTGAAATGAGCAACATGAAAAATATAGCCGACATACGAAAAGATTATAAAATAGAAACGCTGGACGAAACGATGACAGATGTTGACCCATTAATTCAATTTGAAAAATGGTGGCAACAGGCAATAAACAGTGATATTGATGAAGTAAATGCAATGACCCTTTCCACCGTAGGTGAAAAAAATAAGCCTTCATCACGAATTGTTTTGCTGAAAGGATTTGAAAAAAATGGATTTGTATTTTATACAAACTACGAGAGTCACAAATCAACAGAGATAGAAAAAAACCCGAATGTAAGCCTGGTCATTTTTTGGAAAGAATTAGAAAGGCAGGTGAGGATTGAAGGTGTTGCAAAAAAAATAAATGAGGAGGAAAGCGATCGTTATTTTAATTCCAGGCCTGATAAAAGTAAGATAGGCGCATGGGCATCACCACAAAGCAAAGTAATTCCTTCAAGGGCTATATTGGAAAAAAACGAGGCTGACTATGAATTAAAATTTTCAGGAGCAACTATACCCAGGCCATCTCATTGGGGTGGATTTATCATCATACCTAAAATGATTGAATTCTGGCAGGGAAGGCCCAGCAGGCTTCACGACAGGATCTGTTATACGCTTGAAGAAAATAACAGTTGGAGAAAAGAAAGATTAGCGCCTTAGTTGAGAAGTTGACTAAGTTAATAAAGTTGATAAAGAAAAATCAATATCAACTTTATCAACTCTATTGACTATTTACCTTTCTTGGCAGTAGCTTTTTTAGATGCAGCAGATGCAGCTGGTTTTGTAGCAGCCTTCGCTTTAGCTGGTCTTAATTTACCAAAGCTACCCGCAAAAATTTTTCCTTTTTTGGTTTTGATGTCTCCACGTCCCATAGTAATTTTTTTTAGTTAATCGAAGTTATAATAAAAAAAGCAAGACACCCTTGCGTCTTGCTTCCGAATTTTTTTAGTACGAATTACATTTTAGCTGCCAATTCTTTACCTGCTTTAAACCTTGCAACTTTTTTTGCTTTGATTTTAATAACAGCTCCTGTTTGAGGATTGCGTCCGTTACGTGCAGCTCTTTTTGAAACGGAAAAAGTTCCAAATCCAACTAAAGTAACCTTGCCACCACCTTTCAATGTTTTGGTAACAGCCTCAATGAATGAATCAAGGGAAGCGTTTGCTTGTGTTTTTGTGATGCCTGCATCATCAGCGATTTTTGCAATTAATTCTGCTTTGTTCATAATAAAGTTTTTGAGAATTTTACGAGGGACAAATATAGAAGCTTTTTAATTGCGACAAAATTTTTTTTGCGGAAAATAAAAAATATAAAATGGCCGGAAACCCACGGTGCGCAAGCCTTTTGGAATGCATTGATTTTTTTAAATGCAATTGATAAAATGTATATGATTGCTGAAAGCCTTGCTCACACTGGATTTCAGTAATGGTGTGAATGAAATCCAGTCCCTGCATGGTTTTGCGGGTATTGCAATAAAATCTTTGAGTGAATAATTAACTTAATATCTCCATTACAGAACGAAAAGCAATGAATTGATCACCCCATTTATCAAATCCTTTTTGTCTCATAGTTCCTGAAAATTTTTCAATATACCTGTTGTAAAGAGATTTGCTCTCAGCAAAATACTGGATAGCAAAAGTGGGGCCTTCGCTGTCATCAATATCCAATAATCTTAAAACAACTGCCTTCGTAAAACAGCCGGTGTTTATCAAATCGGCAATATGTTCTTCCTGCAACCATTGGAGCCATTCTTTTGCAATCGCTGAATGAACTTTAATGGTGACGTTATAGATTATTGCGGCTTCATTTGTATCACTCATTACGGGTATTTTTAGAAAGTGTTACAATTTTATTTCGAGATAAATCGGGCAATGATCGCTGTGTTTTACATCATGGTAGATATCAGCATTTACCAGTTGTTTTTTCAATGGTTCTGTTACTGTGAAATAATCTATACGCCACCCTTTGTTATTAAGTCGTACAGTCGGGAAACGCTGACTCCACCAACTGTAACGATGTGGCTCGGCATGAAAGGTCCTGAAAGTATCTATCCACCCAGCGCCTAAAAATTTATCCATCCATGCACGTTCATCAGGCAAAAATCCCGACGAATTTTTATTTCCTTTCGGATCATGTATATCAATTTCCTTATGCGCAATATTGTAATCACCACATAAAATTATTTTTGGATTTTTCTTTTTCATTTTTTCCAGGTATCCGTGAAATTCATTCAGCCATTGATATTTATACGTTTGTCTTTCATCACCGGATGTGCCTGAAGGAAAGTATGCATTTATTAATTTTACATCTCCAAACTGCAGCTCTATTACACGGCCTTCTGCATCGCTCATTTCAAAACCGCTACCGATCTTTACATTATCTGGTTTTACTTTGGTAAATACGGCAACTCCGCTATAACCTTTTTTTTGTGCACTGAACCAATGGTGATCAAAGCCAAGAGATTCCAAAACTTTTACGTCGATGTCTGAATGAGCTGCTTTTGTTTCCTGGAGGCAGATCACGTCAGCCGGATTTGTTTTAAGCCAGTCAATAAATCCTTTTTTTATAGCAGCCCTGATGCCGTTTACGTTGTATGAAATGATTCGCATGTAATTATTATATTTATACCTGTAAAAATAATCAAGCCAAATGGAAAACAATACTCCATCTGTAAATGAGCCCGGAAAAAAAGAAGAAAGTATTTTTTCCGGCGAGGAATTTTCACTCGAAGGATATGATAAACACATTCGCCAGGCAAGAACTGCCATCTTTCTTGCAGCCGGCATATTAGCACTAAACCTGCTGGTACTTGCATTTACGGCGCCCGGCGGTTATGAATATCTTTGGATTGACCTGCTTATATGGGGAATTTTTGTTGCGGCTTTTATTGTGCTTGGTTTTTGGACAAAGAAGAAACCATATTATGCAATTGTTTCTGCATTGGTTTTATATAGCATTCTCATCATTGTAAATGCTATGCTGGATCCGGCTACAATCGTAAAGGGAATCATTTTCAAGGTTATTGTAATTGTTCTTTTAGTAAAAGGATTGAGAGACGCAAGAGATGCACAGCGGATGAAAGAACAGATTGATAACAACAAATAATAACTAATCTAATATCGGTCGCAACCATCGCGTAGCATCTTCAATGCTCATTCCTTTCCTGGCTGCATAATCTTCCAACTGATCTTTTCCTATTTTACCAACACCAAAATATTTGCTTTGCGGATTTGCAAAATACCATCCACAAACAGATGACGCAGGATACATTGCCAGCGACTCAGTAAGGTGAATGCCTGTAGCTTCTTCTCCGCCCAATAAATCAAACAGCTTATATTTTTCAGTATGATCAGGACAAGCGGGGTAACCAGGAGCCGGGCGAATACCCTGGTATTCTTCATTGATCAATTGTTCATTGTTAAGTTGTTCACTCTTTACATATCCCCAATATTCTTTTCTCGTTTTTGCATGAAGCAGTTCTGCAAATGCTTCTGCCAAACGATCAGCCAATGCCTGAAGCATTATTTTATTATAATCGTCGTGGTTTTTTTCAAATCTTTTGATGTGTTCTTCTATTCCCTTTATCGTAACGGAAAACGCTCCTACATAATCTTGCTTTTCAGTACTGATATAATCAGCGAGAGATAAGTTTGGTTGTCCCGCTGCTTTTTTAATTTGCTGGCGGAGAAATTCCAGCATTATAGTTTTACCTGTTGTTTTTAACTCAACGGTATCCGGCGCAGTCCTCTTTGCAGGCCAGAATCCTATAGATCCTTTTGCAGTGAGCCACTTTTCATCAATCAGCTGTTTCAGTAATTTATTCGCATCATTGTAAAGATTGGTTGCTTCTTTGCCAATAACCGCATCAGTTAAAATTGCTGGAAATTTTCCGTGCATTTCCCATGCGATAAAGAACGGTTGCCAGTCGATATATTCAGCAATCTCTTTAAGATCATAGTTATCCAAAACCTTTACTCCCGTAAATGCTGGACTAACCGGTTGATAAGATGACCACTCAATTTTTGCCTGATTGTTTTGAGCCTGCTCAAAACTTAAGAATTGCTTTGCCGTTTTCTTATTACCGAAATCGGTTTTAAGTTTTTCGTATTCTTCTTTAATCTCTTTCAGGAAAGCGGGTTTCGATTCTTTATTAAGTAAACTGCCGGCAACGGTTACACTACGACTGGCATCCAACACATGCACTACTCCATTACCATATTCGGGTGCAATTTTTACAGCGGTATGCATACGACTGGTTGTAGCACCACCAATCAGCAAAGGCAGGTTCATATTCTGGCGAGCCATTTCTCTCCCAATGTGAACCATTTCATCCAGTGATGGTGTAATAAGACCACTGAGCCCGATGATATCTACATTATGTTTTTTTGCTTCTGATAAAATTTTATCTGCAGAAACCATTACGCCAAGATCAATGATGTCATAACCATTACAGCCTAAAACAACACCGACAATGTTTTTACCGATATCATGTACATCTCCTTTAACTGTGGCCAACAATATTTTTGCTGCACCGGCTTCTTCTTCATTTGTTGTGCCGGCAGAAAGATGGGCCAGGCGTCTTTCTTCTTTTTCCTGTTCAATATAAGGCGTAAGTACAGCTACAGCTTTTTTCATTACCCTTGCACTTTTTACAACCTGCGGCAAGAACATTTTGCCTGCACCAAAAAGATCACCTACTATATTCATTCCGTCCATCAACGGGCCTTCAATCACATCCAGTGGTTTTGGATATTTAAGCCTTGCTTCTTCTGTATCCAGTTCGATATAATCTGTGATGCCATTTACCAATGAATGCGCCATGCGTTTTTCAACGGGTTCATTGCGCCAGCTTTCATCTTTTACATTTTCTTTTCCTGCCGATTTTACCGTTTCAGAAAAACGGATAAGTTTTTCTGTGGCTTCATTATTATCATTGTTCCTGTTAAGGATCACATCTTCGCAAAGTGTTTCAGTTCCGGTTCTATCTCATCATACACTACCAACTGGCCCGCATTTACAATTCCCATATCCATACCTGCAGCAATGGCGTGGTAAAGAAAAACACTGTGTATTGCTTCACGTACATGGTCATTACCACGGAAGGAAAATGAAACATTGCTTACGCCACCACTTACTTTTGTGAGCGGCATACGTTTTTTTATTTCTCTTGTTGCTTCAATAAAATCAACTGCATAATTATTATGTTCTTCAATACCTGTTGCAACGGCAAATATATTTGGATCGAAAATGATTTCCTGCGGATCATAGCCAACCTTTTCCGTAAGTATTTTGTAGGCACGTGTACATATTTCCACTTTACGATCTTTTGTGTCTGCCTGGCCAATTTCATCAAATGCCATTACGATCACAGAAGCGCCAAAGCTTTTGCAGATAAATGCCTGTTCAATAAATTTCTCTTCTCCTTCTTTCATGGAGATAGAGTTTACAATACATTTTCCCTGTACACATTTCAGTCCTGCTTCGATGATCTCGAATTTGCTGCTATCGATCATGATGGGAATCCGGGCAATATCAGGCTCTGCCTGTACAAGATTTAAAAAGGTACTCATTGCTTCCACACCTTCCAGCATGGCATCATCCATGTTCACGTCAATTACCTGGGCCCCGCTTTCTACCTGTTGGCGGGCAACGGAGAGCGCTTCTTCATATTTACCATCCCGGATAAGCCTTGCAAATTTTTTACTCCCGGTTACGTTTGTACGTTCACCTACATTTACAAAATTTGTTTCGGGGCGGATGGTTAAAGGTTCAAGACCGCTTAATCTTAAGATAAGGCTTTATGTGTATTAATTCGCTCATAATATTTTTTTCTTAACCACAGAGTTTAATAGAGTTAAAAAGGAGTTTCACAGAGTTATTCTTTTTATTCCTTTTTTTAAACTTGATGTTTTGAAATTTAATAGTAAACCAATCTTACAGTTTGAAAATTTTAGATAAGTCAATACCTGGGCAGTATGCACATCTGTTAAACATTCTACACATTTGATTTCTACTATTACTTTATTTTCAATCATCAAATCAACTCTATACCCAATCTCCATTTTTATTTTTTCATAGAAAAGGGGTAATCCTTTTTCTTTTTCTGTATAAATTCCATTTTTGTTCAACTCATAATATAAACACTCTTTATAAGAAGATTCTAACAGACCCGGACCTAATTCTGTATGTACTTTAAAAGCATATTTAAAATTGTCTCTGTTAAAAAATTTATATTATTCATTTCAACCACAGTGTTTGAAGCGTTAAAAGGAGTTCACAAAGTGTCAAAATTACTCAACCAACTCTGTGTAACTCTGTGAAAAAACTCTTTTAACTCTGTGGTTAACCTCATGCCAATTCCTCTTCAACCACCGGTAATTCTCTTGGTTGATACTTTGCAACTTCCTGTGCAATATGTTTTATATGATCAGGTGTTGTGCCGCAACAACCACCTACAATATTCAACCAGCCATTGGCTGCCCATTCCTCGATGATGTGCGCCGTTTGATGTGGCAATTCATCGTATTCTCCAAACGCATTTGGTAAACCCGCATTTGGATAAGCAGATGTATAACAACTTGCTATTTCACTCAGTTCTTCTATATGAGGACGCATTTCTGCTGCACCCAATGCACAATTCAAGCCGACGCTTAACGGGTTTGCATGCATAACGGACACATAAAACGCTTCCAGGGTCTGACCGCTTAATGTTCTTCCGCTTGCATCTGTAATAGTGCCTGAAATCATTATTGGTAATTCAGGAAGATTGCTTTTTCTGAAATAATTTTTTGCCGCATAAATTGCAGCTTTTGCATTCAGCGTATCAAAAATGGTTTCTATTAATAAAACATCTACGCCACCATCAACCAATCCTTTTATTTGCTCTGTATAGGCTTCTGCCACCTCATCAAATGTAACTGCCCTGAAACCAGGGTTGTTTACATCAGGAGACAATGACAATGTTTTGTTCAACGGCCCGATAGCACCTGCCACAAATCTTTGTTTGCCAGGATTCTTTGCAGTGTATTTGTCTGCAGCATTGCGGGCGCATTTTGCAGAGGCAAGATTTAATTCATATGCCAATGATTGCATATCATAATCGGCCTGGGCAATAGAAGTACCGCTGAAAGTATTTGTTTCAATGATATCTGCACCGGCTTCCAAATATTGTCTGTGTATTTCTTCAATGATATCCGGCCGGGTAATGCTAAGCAAATCGTTATTGCCTTTTACATCTTTGTGCCAGTCTTTAAAACGTTCGCCCCGGTAATCGGTTTCTTCCAGTTTGTAGCGCTGGATCATGGTGCCCATTGCACCATCGATGATGAGGATGCGTTGTTTGAGAATGTCCTGTATCTTTTTCATAACTGTTGCATTTAGCTGTTACAGTACAAGAGGGCGATGCAAGGATGCTGAGCATGGTTCCGCTGACGGGAAAATAAAAAATTAAAACTGGTAAACGATTTTCAAATCCTGTGAAGATTTTTCGGAGATGCGATCGTTTATTAGTTCAGTTTTTTAAACCGGCAGGGGGTGAACAATAAACAAATCCGCCCCTGTATTGAGGACAAAGTTATAAAAAGAAAGCTGGAATGCAAAAAGAGGTTTCAAAGGATCCAAAGGATCAAAAGGTTCTAAAGGCTCGTTAACCTCTGGAACCTTTTGAACTTTTTGAACCTTTGGAACTATTTCTTCTTCGTATTTATATTAAACACTCTTGAAATATTAAACCCGAATAAAATATCTCCTTTGCCCCATTTACCCGTTGTTTGGGTAAGAAAAGCATGTTCGGTCATGCCCGGTGCATTGGTGAAATGAAGCTGGAAAACGTGACCGCCGGTTTCAATATCAAAACCTGCTGAAAGTGCATCGGTAGTACCCTTGATCCTGTCGCCGATGATTGGATAGTATTCGATATTGATGCTTACACGTTTACTGAGTTTTTGCCTTCCGCCAATACCAAGTGCAAATATATTGTTGGGATCTGAAGCATTCATCACGAGGTTTTGATGTGCAAAGATGGGCATCAGTTGCAGCGATGTTCCTGCAGAAAATTTTCGTGCAATGATAAGCTGGTGCGTATAAGATAATTGATTGGAAGCTTTGTTAGGAATTTTTGGGTCTTCAAACTTCAATGTTCTCAATGCAATGGTGGGAATATAACTGACTGTTACCGGCATTTTATGTTTACCGGCAGACTGCCTCAGCAATTTTATTTTTACAAAACCATCATAAGTTTTTTGAAAAGTGCTGCGACCAATACCGATCATGATTGTATTGGTAATGCCATAATCAAAACCCATGCGCATGGTAGCATTGTCGAGCCCGAAAAGATTGTATCCCCCGTCATTCAATTCTCCAAAGCGGTGAGAGATCTTTACATCCAGCACGCCCTGGCCGGTATTTTCGGATGAATGGCCATTGATGAGCCGGGTTGTTTTAAAAGTGGCAGTAGTATAATTGGTTTCTGCCGGGGATTGTTTCTCTAACTGATCCATCAGGTTGGTGGTGTCCTGTGCACGTAGTATTGATACAGCAATGATGTTAAATATTAACAGTATAGTTTTCTTTTTCATTATTGTTTTATTAAATAGTTATGTCTGATTTGTTGATGTCTGATGTGGAATACTGATATCATAGGATCAGACATCCATACATCATACATTTAGTTACATTTTTTTATCATACACGCATGATACCGTTACATCAACTGTTTCTGCAATATTGTCTTTTACAATTTTTGGAATGGAAATATTGTAATCAGCAAGCTTTACTTTAAACGTTGAGCTCCCTGATATAACTCCTGATTTAACTGTAATTGTTCCGGGCAAACTAACATTCTTTGTAACTCCATGTATCGTTATATCGCCGGAAACATTTACGGGATAACTGCCATCTTTTAAAAGGTCCGGTTTAAAATCCCTGATGTTTCCTTTGAAAATTGCTTTTGGATATTTATTACTCTCCAGGTAATTCTCATTAAAATGTTCTTCCATCATGCTCTTCTTAAAGTGAAAAGCTTTTATTAAAACGGAAAACTGCATTTGTCCTGTTTGTGCATCAATGGTAGCCAGCACCTGGTTATTATCTGCAGAAATATTTTCGAGTGAAGCTTTTGAGAAAAAGGAAATGTTCCCATTCTTTGTATAATACTTCTGGGCGCTCAGCGAATAAGAGATCAATAGTAAAAGAAAAAAAAGAAACTGCTTTTTCATAATCAAAATTTAAACCTGGTGTTTAAATAAATCGCCTTCGACAAGCTCAGGCTGACCGCCCTGTCATGCTGAGCTTGTCGAAACATAGACAGGAAAGCTGAGTTAATTATTGGGGTAACCATCATCCAGCCATTTCTTTATTTTGGCAAGATTGCAGGTACTTAATTGTGCAGCATCTTTTGGCATTGGAACAAAACCGTTGGAATGCGATACAGCGCCCCAAAGTTGCCCGTTTGCAGCACGAATACTTACATCAGCATAAGAATCGAGGTTAAATGGACCGACTGTTGAACTTCCTGCATGACAGCGATAGCAATTTTCTCTTAATATAGGTAAAATAGTTCCGCTGTAAGTTACGTTTGCTGTATCGCATATTTCATTTGAGGGATACAATAGTTCAGCTTTATCGTTTTTACAACTGGTAAAGCAGGCAACTATAATTACGAATAATAAGCTGAGTTTTTTTTTCATTCAATTTTTTTTAAGGGAATTATATAAGTTTAATGATTTCAGGTTTTTCGTTCTGTCAGCCTGAGCTTGCCGAAGGCGGTTCTAATCCGGGGTTCGACAAACTCACCCTGACAGTTTAGCTATTAAAATTTTCATTTTTCTAAATAACATCTTGTTAAATAAACATCTCCTTTTATACCAAGGTCCGCATCGCCGGAACCAATACCACTGCAGAGCCCTTTTATTTTTATTTTATCTCCCTTATGCATCGCTTCTGTATCCTCCTCCATCGTGCAGTTGATAAAAGCGCCACTTTCATTTGTATTTAATGTAAATACTTTTTTTTGATCCCTGTTCACAACGGCTTCAAATACGACGCCGGTAACGGATAAGATCTTATCCGTATAAAGTTTTCCAGCGGCAGTTGAATCTTTGCTGTAAGCATCATATAATTCCACTGCATTTACCTCGATAGCACTGCTGTTTTTAATGTTACGCGGTCCTTTATTGTACATATAATAACCTATACAAGCCACCGAGGCCAGTAGCAGCAGGATAATAAGAAATATATAATTCCGGGTTTTGCGTGTCATGCGTGCATGTGAAAAATGGCAGTTCTGTAACCTAATATACGTTAATTGAAGCAGAACGGTTGCCTGGATGGTTGCTGAGTAGTGTATCCTTTTGAATTTTCACAACAACATTTTAGGGTTGCCATATTGTTTGAAACTAATCAGTGAATCAGTGGCGATTAAGTATTGCCACTGATTCACTGATTATCTTAGTAGTAAACTGTTTTTTAAACTGAGACAGTGCTGGCTGCCGGGTAGTCGGTTAGTTTGAAATTTCGCATTGTTACTATTTACCGCAGAGAAAAAGAGAGGCACGGCTTGCGTAAGATCCCCTGCGAAAACTCTTTTTACTCTTATACTCTACGGTGAAAATTCAAACTGTACTACTGCCGGCAGATCCCCGGATCCTGGTCCGGGCGCCATAATAGATAAACAGCGGGAAAAAGGTAAAAATGCTGATACTATATTGCCTTTCCAGCAAGGATTCATTGAGGCTATAGGCTAACAACAATGCAACCACGAAACTGAGCATGGGTCTTTTTCCTCGGATTGCCAACAGGATCAAAGTGGCAAACACGAAAATATAAGTAACCAGGCCGGCAATACCGGTTTGTAAAAGTGATTCCAGGAACTGGTTGTGCGTATTGTATCCTAAGTAACCATGATCCTTTGCATATTTTCCATGCCCGAGGTACATGTTCGTGGAAATGTATTTTTTATCCAGTAAATTTTGTGCATCATCCGCCACACCTGTAACCCAGGCATTTTTTTCTGTCAGTATTTCTTTTGTAAATCTCCATTGAAGTAACCTGAACTGGACGCCATTGAAGTAAATACCGGGATTGAAATTTCTTTGACTCACAAGATCCATATTGGTTTCAATGATCTCGTTAAACCGTTTGCTAACCTGGTTGCGGGTCAATAATACAAGAGCGATCATTGCAATACCTGTAAACAAAGCAATAATACTTATGAAGCGAACTTTTATAGTTGTTTTGAAAAAATGAACGAGGTAATAAATAAAACAGGCAGCAGTAAATACAATTACCAATTTGGAAGAAAGCAGGATCATGCAAATAGTAAAATAAAGCAGGAACAGGAAATGAACTTTTTTATTGATCACGAACATTGTTTTTTTTGCAGATTCAAGCAAATAAATAATGGCAATAAAAACAAGAATGGCAACCTGTATGGCATGTTGCCTTATGGTACTAACCAGCTCATGATATAAGAAAACATTATCAGGTGCATGACGGAAGCAATATTTGTACACTGCAACTGAAAGGCAAACCATCATTGCTGTGGCAACGATCCATACATAATAGCTCATCAGTTTTTTATACATACCGGTATCCGGGTAATTACTGCAGCATACCATTGCCGGAATGAAAATGATGCCGCTTTTTAATAATATAAGTTGTCCTGTATCATTGTGCGAAAACAGCAACACAACCAGCTGTAATAAATAATATATACAACAGGAAATTAAAAAACTGTTTTTTAAATGAGGATTGAAAAAAGAACGATGATCGATCTTATTTTTTAAGATACCGGCGGCCAGTATCACCGGGATGCTTATACTTGTAACAGCCCTCCAACAAAAAACCATGCTTACAAAAAAAATAATGTAGAGCACGAATAATATCTGGTCAAGCTGTTTTGAGTTATTCATGTTGTAAAGATTTCCGGGATTTTTCCCCGCAGATGCCCGCAGATTTCCTGCTAACACTATCTCCTTCGCATCCTGACCTTTTTTCTGATGTACAGATAGATTGCCAATATATAACCAATTGCGAAACCGCCGATAAAACCCAATACAATTGATTTTAATAACCGGGGTGAAGCCGGTTTCTGGAACTTTTCAAAGGGATGCAGCACCTGCACTGCACTATTAAATTTTAATTGTTGCTGGTAATCCAGCAGTTTTTCGGTGAGTTCGATCATTTGTGTGTTGATGTTGGATATATCTACAATATAAGATGATGAATGCTGGCTGTTGCTGTTGATATTGTTTTCGATCATCTTCTTCGTGGAATCTAATTTACTGATCTCGTTTTTTACTTTATCAATAAGTAAAGTATAATCTGATCGTTTTGTTTCCAGCCTTGCTTTCATATAGCTGCTGTTTTCAAGACCGTATATAATTCCCTGTTGAAGAGAATCGAGTATGCTATTGTCGGTTACCAACACATCCACAGTAAAACCATTTGGATTGTTCTGCACATATAGTTTTTGTATTTCAACTGCATGAATACTGCTTAGCTTCCGGATTGTTGCCGCATTGCAATGAAGTCGTTCGCCCAATGCATCATATTCACCACTTTTTAAAAGTGCATTCCAGTTTTCAATGATATTGATATGTTCTGTATTTGTGATCGAATAGGAATGCAACAGGAGCGTGGAGTTATATTGTTTTGTACCGCTTTTATATGATGCATAACCCGCAATCATACCAATGACCGCAAATAGTGCTATCAGTAAACCATAGTTTCGTATGAAAGCAAATAACCTTTCAAACAGGCTTATAAGACTCAAGTCATCTTCTGTATGGCCGGGCCCCGACTGATTTTCTATCATAAATGACCGTGTGTTTTTAAAATGACAATATACGAATGATCAAATAAAGTGACTAAACGTAGTTTAGAATTGAACGGTTGCTTCAAAAGCAGCTATTTTCTTTAATTTGTTATACCTACTTTTATAGAAAGTTACAGCTTTCTTATTTAGTTTAGATTTTGTTATGGCTACAAATAACAGGAAATTATTTTCAAATTTTATTTCTTTAAGTATAGTGCAAGGCATCAATTTCCTGGTGCCTCTTCTTGTTATGCCATATGTTATCAGCAGGGTGGGGGCGGATGGTTTTGGAGCTATAGCTGTTGCACAGGTGCTGATGATCTACCTGGCCGCTATATCCGATTATGGATTTAATATTTCTGCAACAAAGGATATAGCATTGTACAAAGGAGATCATCAAAAGCTGTCAAAGATATTTTTTACCGTACTGGCATCCCGGCTGTTCATTACAATTGTGCTGATGGTTATTTTATTTGCAATGGTGTTTTTTACGCCTTTATTTAAACATCATGCTGCATTGTATACCTTCGGATTCACTTACGTAGTAGGCCAGGCTTTATTCGTCAACTGGTTTTTCCAGGGTCTTGAAAAAATGCATTATATAACGGGTTGTACTTTGCTATCGCGGCTGATCTTCGTTGTGCTTGTGTTCATGTTTATCCGGCAACAGGGAGATGAGTTCCTGTTTCTTTTCTTCCTGGGGATTGGAAATATTTTTGCCGGCCTGCTAAGTGTTTTCATTGCGATCTCTGTTTCAAAACTGGCAATCATTTTTCCTTCGCGAAAAGATATTCTTTATGAAATAAAAGAAGGCTGGCAGATCACTGTTTCCAATCTTTCCATCAATACTTATCTATATAGTTCTGTTTTTATCCTCAGGATATTTACCAACGACCTGGTAGTTGGATATTACAGCATAGCCGAGCGGATATTCTTTGCCGTAAGACAGGTATTAGCTGTATTCTCCCAGGTGATCTATCCGCAGATCTGCCAGTTCAGTCAAAAAGGGAAGGAAGCCGGGAGGATATTTTTTCGCCAGGTATATACACCATTCTTTTTAGCTACGATCACCGGTTGTGCCCTGTTGTTTGTTTTCTCTCCCTGGGTTATTCATTTATTTATTAAAGATGGATCAACATTACCTGTTTCTTTACTGAGATTGTTATGTATTGTGCCCATCATTGTTTGCCTCAACATTCCTGCATACCAGTTGTTACTGGCATTCGGACCTAAAAAAAGTTATTTAAAAGTATTCAGCATTGCAACGATCATAAATATTATTGTAAACATCGTTTTGGTGAACGTGTGGGGCGCAACAGGTACGGTATGCAGTATCATCATCACCGAATTATTTATCACGATTGGATTAAATGTAGAACTTTATAAAAATAAACTGGCGGAATTTATCAACCCGGGTACAGTATGAACCAAAGCTATTACACTATAAAAGATTCCGGCTATTTTACACATGTACGCAAGGATATCATCAGCCTGGTACCCAATGATGCGAACCAAAAAATTCTGGAGATTGGTGCAGGATCAGGAAATACCATTTTGTATCTAAAGGAAAATAAACTGGCAGCTGAAGTAACGGGAGTTGAATTGATCAATATTCCCGGTTCAAATCAACAACACCCGGCCATTGATCGTTTCCTGGTAGCTAATATTGAAACAGATGCTATTAATGTCAACGAAAATTATTTCGACACCATTATTTGCGCAGATGTGCTGGAGCATCTTGCAGATCCATGGACAGTAGTTGACAAGATATCCCGGTATTTAAAACCAAATGGCATATTGATCATAAGTATTCCCAATATCCGTGAAGTAAAAACAATATCGCAGATACTGTTTAAAGCCGATTTTAAATATGAAGCTGCAGGAGGTATCCTTGATAAAACCCATTTACGTTTTTTTTGTAAGAAGAACATTCATCAATTGCTGACAACAAAAGATCTCTCCGTAATATATTCTACGCCTAATTTTCTTTTAAAATCAGTTCCGGAAGGAAAAAAGAGAAGGATCATTAACCTGTTAACATTGGGTTTATTTACAGATCTTCTAACAGTACAATACATTTTTATAGCCAGGAAAAAATAATTGTATGCCCCGTGTGTATGTTATCATATTGAATTATAAAAAATGGATAGAGGTAGAAGAGTGCCTGGAAACATTACTTCGTTCGGATCACGATAATTTCAGTACGATCGTTATTGACAATGATTCACAAAACAATTCTTTGGAAGAGCTTATTTCGTGGACAAAAAATAATACTGCTTTTTCAAGACGTGTAAGTCCTTTTGTGAAAGACCAACTTATCAGGCCGGTTGCATACAAGTATTATAAAGCTGCTTCACTCACTGGCGAAATAAAACCCGCAAGTTTTCCAAAACTGGTATTCATTCAGAATGAAATGAATAAAGGTTTTGCGGCCGGCATCAATACTATATTGAAGCATCTTTTGCAGGAGGATGCCTATGTTTGGTTATTGAACCCGGATATGATCGTAGAAGAGTCGACAATGAAAGCGCTTTTGAACTTTGCAGTTAGTAGCCCTCAAAAATCAATTATTGGCTCGGTAATAAAGCACTATGATAATCCATCAAAGGTTCATTTTTATGGTGGAGGCAGGATCAACTTTAACGCAGCAACGGTTGAGTTGGCAACAAAGCGATCGGATATTTTAAAACTGGATTATATATCAGGTGGGTCTTTTTTTACACATGCCAACAGTTTTAAAGAGATAGGATTGCTGCCCGAAGATTATTTTCTATACTGGGAAGAAACTGATTTTTGTTACCATGCAAAAAAAGATGGGTATGGTTTAAAAGTTTGTGAAACGGCAATATGCTACGATAAGGTAAGCACCAGCATCGGTAAAAGTTTTTTATCTGATTATTATTATACCCGCAATGGATTAAGTTTTCTATCAAAATACAAAAAGGGAAAGGTTGCGACCGCTGTATTCTTTACACTGTTCCGGTTGTTTAAAAGAATTATAACCGGTCAGTTCGACCGGGCGAAGGGAATGTACAAAGGAATGCTTTCATTTTTAAAACAGGGTAAGCATGAAGATCAATAAATACATTCCTTTTGCTTTTATTTATTTTTTTGTCAATTCACTGGGATTGCCTTTCGGATTAACCTATACTGCTATTTTAAGTCCCTTGTTTTATTGGTGGATCATTACTCAAAGAAAAAAGAGATCCTGCTTCCATTTCTTGTTTGTTTATCTCCATTTATCATTATTCATTTTATACTGGGTGTTGATACAAAAACTTATGTGGTGTCGGTGATCAATTATACTATGGTGTATATTTTCTGCCAGGCCTTTTATACTTTTTTGAAAACAGCAACTGATAAAGAAAAGATTTTCCGGAGACTACTTATCGCAAATTTTATTCTTTGCCTCGTTGCAATTCCCATTTTATTTACTTCTTACAATGATTGGTTATGGATGCAACGCAATATATCAGATGGTATTGATAATTTCAACAGGTTAAAGATGTTTACCTATGAAGCTTCTTACTATGCTATTTTATTTACCCCGCTTTTCTTTTTTTTCTTTTTACAAATTATTCTTAAGCAGAATAAAATTAACAGCTGGCTGCTGCTACTAATGGTAATGTTACCATATATACTTGCTTTTTCGATCGGTGCTATCGTGTGTGCGTTGTTGGCCGGAGCAATTACTTACCTTATTTATTTCCGCAGGCTCGCGGGTAAAAGAAGGTTGATAAATCTCATCATACTCACGGTGTCCGTAACCGGGGCTATGCTGGTAGTCTTTTGGTTGTTCTTTCCTCAAAACAGTTTTTTTCTTCGCATAGAAAATATACTTTCCGGCAAAGACACCTCCGGTAACGGAAGGACTTCTGAAGCATTCATGCTTGCAATGAAAATACTTGAACAGAAAAGTGCAGCTTTTGGCATTGGTGCAGGACAAATAAAAGTACTCGGCGCTGATATTATCCGGAGTTATTACCTCTATGATCTTGATTATACCAACATCGCCATTCCCAATGCAGCTGCAGAAACATTGGCCATATTCGGGTGGGTTGGATTATCATTGAGGTTATTGATTGAGATTTTTTTATTTTTTTATACCAGGGTCTGGACCAACTACTACCGGTTATTGTTATTCATTTTTATTTTTGTTTACCAGTTTACGGGGAGTTTTGTAACAAATATCGCGGAGTATGTTATTTGGATACTGGCGTTTACGAATGTGTTTAGTGAGTTTGATGTGGGCGGTGAGAGAAATCAGAAATCAGATGTCAGCCTGTACCTCTCCACGATAGATAGGACTTAATGAAATAGCAGTTTGCAAATTGTGAGTATACATTTTTTGAATAAAGGTTTCGTCATTATAAAGGCGCAAGCTGATATCTGTTATCTGATATCCATATATTCTTTATGGATCAGTACGCTTATCAATTATCAAAATTAATTTAGCAGATGCTTAAAGTCGTCATGATAGCCCGGTCAACCCTATACACTGTAAAAGGTGGTGATACCATACAAGTATCTCAAACCGCTGCGCATCTTGTTGAAAAGAATATTGCTGTTGATATTAAATTAACCAATGAAACAATCGACTATGAAAAATATGGTCTGCTTCATTTTTTCAATATCACAAGACCGGCAGATATCCTTTACCATGTTAGGAAATCAAATAAACCATTTGTTGTATCCACGATCCTTGTTGATTACAGTGAATATGACAGGTACCACAGGAAAGGACTGGCCGGCATGCTGTTTGGTTTTATAAATCACAACCGGATTGAATACCTGAAAACAATTTCACGATGGATACTCGGCAAAGACAAATTAATGAGCATATCATATTTATGGAAAGGCCAGCGCAGATCCATTACCGAAATATTAAAGAAGGCAAACTTATTACTTCCTAATTCGCATTCTGAATACAACCGGCTGTTAAAATTATATCACTGTAATACCCCTTATGTAGTAGTTCCTAACGGTATCGACCCGGATCTTTTTAGTTTTGATGAAACTGTTGAAAAAGATCCACGCATGGTTATTTGTGTTGCAAGAATTGAAGGGATCAAGAATCAACTAAACCTTATCAAGGCACTTAATAATACTGCGTATCAACTTGTACTTATCGGATCGGCTTCGCCTAACCAGCAATCATATTACCAGGCCTGCAAAAAAATTGCCGGGCCGAATATTTGTTTTATTGGTCAGTTGCCGCAGGAGGAACTGCTGCAGTATTATCAAAAAGCAAAAGTGCATGTACTGCCCAGCTGGTTTGAAACCACCGGGCTCAGTTCATTGGAAGCGGCAGCAATGGGTTGTAGTATAATTATTACAGATAAGGGTGATACACGGGATTATTTTGGTGATGATGCAGTTTATTGTGATCCGTCATCACCCGAAAATATTTTTGCTGCTGTGGAAAAAGCTGCTTTACTTAGGAGTAATGAATCTTTTCAGAAAAAAATACTTTCCTGTTATTCGTGGGAACAGGCAACCATTAGAACAATGGAAGCGTATGAACGGATAAAAAATATATGGGATTAAAAATCGGCATTCTCGGCACCAGAGGAATACCAAATCAATATGGTGGCTTTGAACAGGTAGCAGAGCATCTTTCTACCGGTTTAATCGCAAAGGGCCATGAGGTAATGGTATATAATTCCCATAAACATCCTTACCAGCAAAAAACATGGAACGGCGTTCCAATCATTCATTGTTTCGATCCCGAATACTTATTGGGTACTGCCGGGCAGTTCATTTATGACCTGAATTGTATTCTTGATGCACGCAAACGTAATTTTGATATCCTGCTCATGCTTGGTTATACAAGCAGTTCTGTATGGAAGATGCTTTTTCCTAAAAAGGCAGTTATCATTTCCAATATGGATGGACTTGAATGGAACCGGGCAAAGTATTCAAAACCGGTAAGGCGATTTTTAAAGTATGCAGAGAAACTCGCTGTTTCGGGAAGTGATTATCATATTGCTGATTCATTAGAGATCAAATCTTATCTCGATGAAAAGTATAAGATCAATTCTAAATTCATTGCTTATGGTGCTGATCTTTCAGAAAACGTAAACGAAGCAGTACTTACCGAATATGGATTGAACAAAAAGGAATATTTTATGTTGCTGGCACGAATGGAGCCGGAGAATAATATTGAAATGCTGCTTGATGGATTTCATATGAGTAAGTCTGAAAAGAAGTTCATTGTTGTTGGGAATATCAGTAATTCATTTGGCAAATATCTTCATACTAAATTTAAAAATGATCAGCGTATCATTTTCCTTGGGGCAATATTCAACCATGAAAAATTACAAAGCATTATAAAATTTTCCTGTGTTTATTTTCATGGTCATAGCGTTGGCGGAACCAATCCTTCTTTACTTGAAGCGATGGCAGATGCTGCATTTATAGCAGCGCATTCAAATGCGTTTAACAAGAGTGTTTTAAAAGACAATGCGCTGTACTTTAATAATGTAAAAGAAGTGTGCTCTATTATTGAACAGCATGAAAAATTGTATAACGAAAAATTTGTTCAAAATAATAGTGCAAGAATAAGGGCCGAATATACCTGGGAAAGGATCATTACCCAATATGATCTTTTTTTCAGGGAATGTTGCAGTGCAAAAGCATCGGAGCGCATTCCGTCCGGTGTTCAGCTTGCAGAACAATTAGTGGAAGCTGAATAGCTAAGCAACCATTAAAGATTGATCATCGTTTTAATAGAGAGATCGACCTTGTCATAGTTTACAGCTTTGCAAAGCTGTAAACTATGACAAGGTCTCCATAAAAATAAAAACATTGTGTATTAAAAAAGACATATTAGGAACACTTGCATATTTTGATATGTTTGATTACCCGTTAAAAAAAAGAGAACTGCACCTTTTTTTGCAACACGAGGCAGATAACCATGATTTTGAAAACACGCTTAACTACCTGCTGAATGAATCTGTTATTTTTAAACTGAACGAATTTTACAGCCTTCACAATGATTTTCTTCTTGCTGAAAGACGATTGAAAGGAAATGAGCGTGCTGAAATGTTGCTGAAAAAAGCAAATGACGGCGCAAAGTTTTTATCAAAATTCCCGTATGTAAAAGCTGTTGCAATATCCGGGTCGTTGTCGAAGAATTTTGCCGACGAATCTGCAGATATAGATTATTTTATCATAACAGAAAAGAACAGGTTATGGATATCCAGGAGTTTTTTACACCTGTTTAAAAAACTCACTTTCCTGTTCAATAAACAGCACCTGTACTGTATGAATTATTTTATTGATGAGCTTCAGCTGGAGATCGTTGAAAAGAATATTTATACTGCTACAGAAGTATCTACTTTACTTCCTGTATATGGATGCGATACGATTGAAAACTTTTATACTGCAAATAACTGGACCAAAGATTTGCTTCCCAATCACTTCATGCGGGTGTCTTGTGCAAAACCGATCAAGACAAACTTTATAAGATTTATTACAGAAAAAATGTTCAACAACGCCGTTGGTAACCTGGTCGACACCTTCCTCATGAAATTAACGGCTAAAAGCTGGGCAGCAAAGGCAAAAAGGAAAAAAAGAAACAGCAGGGGAATAGTAATGGCGCTGGATACTTCAAAGCATCACGCAAAACCGAGCCCGTTATTTTTCCAGCAAAAACTGCTGAAGCATTATGAGAATAAAGTGTCCGGTATTTTTGAAAATTATGAAAGTATTTTCCAGGTAACGGCCGGCTATAAATAAAATAACCACAAACTTTAAACATCCCGTGCTTCAAATATCCGTAGTCATAATTGCAAAGAACGAGGCCCACAATATTGTAGCCTGTATTGCATCAGCAAAAAAACTGAGTAATGATATTATCGTGGTTGATACGGGAAGTGCTGACGATACGATCGCACTTGCAAAGGAAAATGATGCAAGGGTACGATCTGTTTCCTGGACCAACTATGGGATTGCAAGGAACACCGGCGCATTTATGGCGGTGAACGACTGGATTTTTGCACTTGATGCGGATGAACGCATTACTGATAACCTCGCAGCAAATATCAACGCCATTGAATGTAAAGAAGTAAACAAAGTATATGGTTTCAGGAGATTGAATTTTTTTGGTAAAGAAAAAATCACTCATGGTCCTCTTGGGCATGATCATGTATACAGATTTTACAACAGGAAGCATGCAGGATGGGATAATGTTTGTGTGCATGAGAAAATTACAGGTGCAAATATCAGTTGTCATATGATTGATGCTTTGGCAGAACACCATGGCAATAAAACGCCGGAACATTACCTGCAGAAAAAAAAGGAATATGCCTTTTTATGGGCAATGAAACAAAGCGAGTCGGGCAATAGGGGAGGATTCATATCCCGCTTCTCTTCCACCATTATGAGTTTTATAAAAGCTTATTTTATTCAACGCGGCTTTTTAGATCTAAAGTACGGTTTCAGGATCGCCAGGATCAATGCTTATTATACCTGGTATAAATATGGACTGCTACAAAATTTATCGCAAGGAAATTATAGAAGAAGAGCTGAAGGCAAAATAAAAATCCCTTCTTTATCAAAAAATACAAAAAGGGAACAACTAACCTGATTGCATTGCCACTGATTCACTGATTACGTTCTGTTGTTTTTACATTAATCAGTGAATCAGTGGCATTTTCTTTGTGCAACTTTGTGATACATTCATTTATCTTTTCGCTTATCTCTTCCGGAAGGAAATTATATAATAATCCCCAATATATTTCCAGGGCCAGCGGCTTTTGAATTTATTTTCTTTTTTTACCAGGTAAGAAAAAAGGCCGGGATGTTTTATTGCGAAATTTTCCATGTATGACGGAGGAACGATCGTACAAAGACCCTCTATACCTGTTAATGAATATTTATTTTTTAACAGCCTTATTATAGATCCTGGTGGATGATACCAGCAGGTAAACGGAACGCCATTTACTTTTGCTTTTCTTCCCTTGCTGCTGAAAAAACGCCTTGTTGCTGTTTTAAACTTTCCTTTAAATACAAGTAATAATTCCCATAAGCAAAACTTTGGCAGTATAACAAGCGTTAGCATTCCGCCAGGATTTAATAATTGATCAAAAGAACCAACCACCGTTGAAAGATCGTTGGTACAATTTAACCCTGCGAAATTTGAAAAAATAAGGTCATAAGGACCTTTATTCTTTAAAGTATTCAAAGCAGTAAAAGAACATAACTCAGTACTTATTTTTTCTTTGAAACCAGCGCCCGCAACTTTTTCTATTAATCTTTGCTGCATGCCTTCCGCAATATCTGTTGCATGCACTTTATGACCCTGTGCTGCAAAAAAAATGGCGTCCTCACCGGTGCCCGAATTTAGTTCCAGGATATTTGAATGTTCTTTTAAGAAAGACAATACGTGATTGCGAACACGTTCACGTTTGTATTGAATGATCGCATCGGCACCGTACAATTCATCAAACACAGGAGCCTGTTCTGAAAACGCCTTAGCAGCATTCTGCTCATTCACTATGGAATGTTGCGTATTCATCATCCTTTCTCGAGCTGGTTTAATTTATACTTACTGGCAATACTTGACGGTATATAATAAATAGAGGAGATTGCTCTCTTAAGCATGGCTGCGTTTGCTTTAAAGGGATGCAAAATGATCTTCTTCATATTTTCAAAAGCAAGGTGCTTGCGATAGCTTTTATGTACATAGCGATGCAATTGTTTGTAAAATGCAGGTTGGTAAGTATTATGGAACATCAGCGCAAGCTCATCAGAATCGGACCAGTTCGATTTTTTCTTTAATTGGGACTTCACGTTTTCATAAAAAACGGTTCCCGGCAAAGGATAAGAAACAGAAATACCTAATTCATCCGGCAATAAGGTATTGATCATTTTAATAGTAAGATTAATATCTGCCTTCGTTTCACCTGGATATCCAAATTGTATAAAGAAACAGGGTTTAATACCATGTGCTCTCATCAGTTTTGTTGAAGCTGCAATTTGTTCTACCGTGGTGCCCTTATCCATAGCGTCGAGGATTTTTTGCGAGCCACTCTCTGCTCCCATCCATACTGTTTCACAACCGGCACGGCTAAGTGCTTTTACCTGGTTGCCATTTGCTTCAGCCAAGAGGTCGGCCCGGGCCTGGATCTTAAAACGAATTTTTAATTTTACTTTTTCTAAAATATCAGCAAATTCATTTACCCAGCCGGGTTTTAATCCAAAAATATCATCACAGAACCAGATATGATCGAAAGCAAATTTTTCTTTAAGGAATTTTAATTCTGCCACCACGTTTTCAGGAGATCTTGAATTGTACCTGTTACCATAAATCGGTTTTGCACACCAATTGCATTTGAATGGACAACCTCTTGTTGTTGCCATGTTCATGGAAAAATAACCACTGCTTTTCATCCACATGTTTTTATATGGAGTCATGTCGATCATGTCCCATGCAGGAAAAGGAATACTGTCCAGGTCTTTCATAACACCCGAACGTTTTGTTTTTATAATATTATCATTTTGTTTATAGGCAAGACCATCGATGATAGATAAATCAGCACCAGGAAGTTCCATTTCCCTGATAAGTTTTAAAAGTGTTCCTTCTGCTTCACCAATGATGATTTGATCAGCGCCATTGTGGAGATATTCTTCAAAATGATCTGTTGAGTCAGAACTTGAAATGATAACCTTACAACCTTGTTTCTTTGCATATCGTGTCATTGCAAAAGCTGCTTCACGCATATTGGTCAGGCACATTTTTGTGAGGTAATTAAAACCATCATCATAAATGATAAAAATATCAGGCTTTTCTTTTTCCAGTACAGGAAGGATCTCTTCAGCATTATGAGCAAACATTACATCAAAAAAAGAAACCGTATATCCATTTTCTCTCAGCACCGATGCACCATACAATGTACCAAGCGGTGCATATGGTTTTCCCGTGGCCCATTGTTTTGGGTCGAAGCGAAGAAAATAGGAGTGTGTTATCAATATCTTTTTCATGTGTTAACAGTCCTTACCGGGTTTGTTTGCGGATGAAGATTCAGGTAACAAACACATTTTTTACATGTTTCGTTTTTATCCATGTCAAGATTCTTCCTGAAAGATAATCCTGTTTCGCCATTTAAAATGTCATCCAGCGAATCGTTGTGTATATTTCCAATTGCATCATGGAAAAAACAAGGCCTCACGGCACCATCAGGTTCAATCACTGTTGATACCCAGGGAGCATTACATTTTTTATAAGGGAAATCATTTAATCCATGTTGCGCCGCGTAATGGTAATACATGTTCCTGATCTTATCGGGAGATTCTGCAATGAACCGGTTACGAAAATCATCCCCGCATTCAAATATGATCTCTTCAACAATATCAAGCAGATCAGGTAGTTCTTCTTTTGCAATAACAATTTCATGTTGCCTTGGTTCACTCCATAAAACTTCCCTGTTAAAAGCATGGCTGCTGATATCTGCAGGCAGGAAACTGATGCTGTCAAGACCGGTTTTCTTTGCAGTATCAATAATGGAACGCCAGCTTCTGAAATTCAATTTATGTATAACACAGCGTGCACTTATGGGAAATGAAGGTTTGATCGATTTGATATATTGTATGCCTTCATACATTTTATGATATGCCCCGGGAATATTGCGGATAGTATCATGCAATGTTTCGTTCCCGTCGAGTGAAACAATTATTTCATTTACATGAGCAAGAAGATTGTCTGCATGTTTTTTAATAGTAAGGCCCGTTGACAAAACCGTTATATATATTCCTTCATTTCTCAGCATCCTGCAGAGATTGAAAAAATTGGGATGCAATAAAGCTTCTCCACCTGACATCAACACCTGCTTTGTTCCGAATTTTTTCAGTGAACTTATCAATCCATGTACATCTTCTTCATTCAGTTGTTTCAGGTTTTGATTGCCCTTCCAGATATCACACATGCTGCAGCGACAGTTACATGAACTGTGTGGCATAAGAATTACGATCGGGAGACTGCGAATTTTGTCTGTTTGCAGCGTTCGGTAACGATTATAGGTTTGATATAAAGATTGTAATGTCAATAGTTGAATATTATTTTAATTGCATTTCATTTTTTAAAACTGCCAGCCTGAGCTTGTCGAAGGCGTGTGGCGTATAAGTTATACCGGTTTCGACAAGCTCAACCTGGCAATTCAGTTCATAATAAATTTTTAACCTGATCCATTATTTTGTTTTATTACGACCCAGTAAAAAGGATTTCTGTTAGCAGAAAGTTTACTTTTCCAGGAATAAGGATCACGCAACAAAGTACAGTTGTATTGTTTTAATGATTCCATAGAGTGATGATAATAATGATTAGCCAATTGCGGAAAGCCGAGCGATTCAAAATAATCTTTTGTTCTTGCTCTTGCGGCCATCAATTCATCCTGCATATAAAAATGAGAATCCAGTATATGGATCTCACCGGTTGCTGTTAAATGCTTTAATGCAATGTCAAGTATTTCTTTCAAGGGAGAAAAATACTGTATCGAAGCTGCAAACACAATGATGTCAAATTTCTTATCATTTAAAATTCCTGCTCCCAGGTCGCCTTCTATAAAATTAAGATTAGAGTGTTTAGAGAAAACCCGTTGCGCCTGTTGCAGTTCTGTGCGATTGATATCGATACCTGTTATGTTGCCTTTTATTGTGGCTGCAAGCTTTGCCGACAACCAGCCGTTGCCACAGCCTACTTCCAATACGTTTATTCCAGCCGGTTTATTTTTTATATAGCGCAACAATTTTTTACATGATCTCGTTCTTATTTTCCATTCCTCATATTTGGGATGAGCGGGATCTATGAAAGGAAGCGTTGCAACTTCTTCATCTTTATAAATGCGTCCTTCTTTTTGCCGAAGAGCAATATAGAGTTGTTCAAACCCGTCTGCAAAAGAATAGCCGACATCTTCCTTTATCATTTTTTTTCAATTTTGAAAATAAAATTTTTCTCCAGCAGGTTTTGTTTACTGTGTACGCAGTTCAACGCAAAACCTTTGCGTTCAGCAAATCCATTGATCATTTCCATATCACAACCATCATATAGCACCATTAGTATTTCTGTATTGGCATGAATATACTTATCAAGATCATTAAAGAGATCCAAAAAATATTCCCCGTTCTCACCACAAAACCATGCGTAATCCTGCGGAGTGACCGGTTGTTTTTTATAATAAGGCGGGTTGATGGCAATGATATCAAATTGTTGCTGCGGAATTGCTGTAAACAAATCCGATTGAATGATCTTAATATCAACTTTATTTCGTTTACTGTTTTTCTGAAGGAATTCGATAGCTACCGGGTTGATATCTGTTGAAACCACCTTAGCGCCATGCTTCGCTGCTACAATTGAGATCAATCCACTGCCACATCCCAATTCTAAAAATATTTTTTCCTCCAGCGGAAGATTGCTAATATACTGCAATAATAATTGTGTACTAAAAAAGAAACCCGGATGAAATACTTCCGGCGCAATATCCATTCGTATTCCCTTATACCGATAAGATCTTGTTTTGGAAAGATATTTTATCAGCCATGGTTTGTAGGTGCGGGCAACGATATGTTTTAAAGTAGTGTTCACCAATTAATAGTTAACAGTTAACAGGTAACAATGAAAAAGAAACAGTTTTCACGAAAAGGGACATTGTTTTAAACTCAATTGTTAACTGTTAATTGTCCATTGTTAATTGCCTAAAATCCTTCAATCTCCGGCTGCCGGTATTTCCAAAGTATTTGTAATGCTTTTAATTCATAGGGTTTGTAATATAAGCCGGTTTTATATCGAACAGCAGCAATGTTTCTTAATACCTTTCTTTTAAGATCAGTCAACCTGATATCAGATGCGGTTGGATAATATCCATTCAGTACCGTTTCAAAATCTTTTATCTTGTCGATCATCTCTGGAGTTAACCATGGCGTCAACGGATTTTTTCTCAGGTCGAAACTTTCCCATTGCGGGCCAATCCAGTCTTCCAGTTTTTCAGGAAAATGAAAACCACTGCTCAACACTTTATTATACATATCACTTCCTTCGGTGGGAACAGGACTGTACACATAAATAATGATCTCTGTTCTTGGATTGATCGTTTTAATTTCTTTTATGAATGCAATGTCCTGGTCAATTTGTTTCATTACCTGGTCGGGGTTATCACCGGGTGTCCCCAAAACAAATGAATATTCGGGAATGATATCAAACTTGCCGATGCGTGCAGCGAATGATTTTATCTCGGCGGCGGTTTGTGTTCCACCCTTGTCCATCTTTTTCAGAATTTCATCATTGCCGGTTTCTGCACCAAAGAAGATCATCTTGCAACCACTGTCACGCATAATTGCCAAAGAGTCGTCAGAATATTTATCAATTGTATCAATACGTCCTTCTCCCCACCAGATCATTTTTTCAGGTTTGATCAGTTTGGAGAACTCAACTGTTCTTTTTTCAGAAACAAAAAAATTGTTGTCATGAAATTCAATGGCATTACCTCCAAAATTTTCTTTCAGGAATTTTATATCATTGTAAATAAGCTGCGCAGATTTTCCTCTCCACCTTGCATTGTAAATAGGAACTACAGCACAAAAAGAACATTTAAAAGGACAACCCATGCTTGAATGATATGCGATTGTTTTTGTTCCAAGATATGTTTTACCAAGATAGTTTTTGATCGGGTAAAATTCATTCAGCCTTTGATATGGAAGTGGGGGCAATTCATCCGGATCGTATAATTCATCTTTTACAGTTTTAATGATCTTGTCACCGGATTTATAAATGAGATTATGAATTAATTCAAAGGGCGCATTTTTTATAAGCGCATTTACTAAAGCAGGAAAGGTTTTTTCCCCGGGCCCGTTAATTACAAAATCAACATAACCGGAATTCAAGACAACCTTTGACTGATTAGAAGGAAAATATCCACCCCATACAATTTTAATTGCAGGAAATAGTTCACGGATCTTTTTTGAAATGGGTATGGATTGTTTCAGCTGAGGACCGGGCATGGAAGTACAACCAAAATACCCAAAGCCACCGGCAGATAAGTATGCGTAAATTTTGTCCCATGGATCAACCTCCATGTTACCATCAACGATGACATAATCATATAATCCATCTATTGAAGACGCAATACTGAGAATAGAATTTGGTATCCTCGGCTTATAATTTGCGCTTCGCGGATTAAATAAAAGCACCTTGTTCATACTGCTACTAAAGTTAGTGTAAATGCGTGTTACTTAATACGAATTATCGGAGCAAATAGTTGCCCGGTAAGCTTTTTTTATAGCGCCAGCTGGCATAGCTGTTATGAATATGCGCCAGTGTGACATTACCCGCCTGTAATTGCTGCTTGTTGATAATTTTGAACAAAAGTACCCTGTGAATGCCATGTTCAAAAGAGTCTGCCAGCTCCAGTTCCCTGTAAGAAAGCGCATGTTCGGGTAAGGGCAATTGAAATTTTTCAGACAATAAGCCGGTGAGCGGAAAATGATTTTTTGATCTTAATCCCTGCATATGATTTTTTCCTAAAGCGTACACTGTCTTGTAGGCATTGCAATGCACCTGTGAAACAAGGATACGCCTGTGTGTCATCACCTGTTCACAGGCTTTTCCACCCAGGCGAAGGGAGATGACATAATATGCTTCATTTATTTCACCATGCAGGTCAGTGGGAAAGAGGTTATACAAATTTGCAGTACCCACTGTGATCAAAGAAATGACCCTTGAAACAGCATAAGCGATCTGTACCTGTTTGTATAAATTATCATGTAAAAAAACATTCCCTTCTTTTTTATTAAAAAGCCGGTTGTTTATTTTATTGATGTATTGATGAAACTGCGGAAGAAAACGGTGGTTTCCTTTAACTCCTTCATAGTACAGGATAACGGTATTGGATGCATCCTGTTTCCGGATCAGTTTTAATTCCAGCGTCGCCAAAGCATCCTTTTCTGAAAAAAACTCGTTTGATGATGAAAGCTTATGACTAAAAATGAGCCTGATCGTTTCAGTTAACTCCGGGATTGATACTAAAACAAATATCACCGGGTTGTATCCAACAAATAAATGTTGGTTTGTAATATCTTTAATGATGCGATTATTATTTACTAAATATACATGCAGCGGCGATTTGTGTTCTTCCTTGGCAAAGCACAGGTATTCCTGCCGGAAATGAAGCCCGTTGAATTTAGTTAGTATTTTTTTTAATAGCATCATAGCGAACTTAAATACGTGTTTATGAAATAATAGTTGCTTCGTATCTGTGGTAGTAGTGTATCAGCTTAAAAAAACTGTCAGGCTGAGCTTGTCGAAGCCGGTTCAGGTTTAGAATCAACCCGCCTTCGACAAGCTCAGGCTGACAATCTGTTAATATAATAAACTTTCAAACTGACACACTGCTTCGGGACAATATTTTTCGCCACGAAGACCCAAAGTAACACTAAGAAAACACTATATTTAAAACTAAGGAAAATAAATTTCAATATAAATGCCTGCTGATAATGTGTCTCCCGGAATCAGTATTATTATGCCCACCTATAACAGGGCAGCATTTATTATTGAAACGATCCAAACGGTGATTGATCAAACTTACCAGGATTGGGAATTAATTATTGTAGATGATCAGTCCACGGATAATACCGGCGAATTAATTGCAAATATAAAAGACGAAAGAATTCATTATTACAAAACAACAGCGAGGCTAAAAATTACCGGGACAAGAAACTTTGGCCTGCAAAAAGCCGGCAATGAGTTGATAGCATTCATAGACTCAGATGATCTTTGGGCAAATACCAAATTGGAAAAACAAGTTACCATCCTTAAGCAACATGCTGATGTGGGTTTTTGTTTAACCGGTGGCTTTAATTTTAAAAGATCAGCCAATCAAAATATAGCACCCGGATACCCGGGTGAGCCAATAGATTTTTTTTATAAGCAGCGATCCGGTACCAGGATAGACAATTTGTTGATCCCTTATTTTAAATCAGAACTTTCTACAACAACCTCCTCATTAATATTCCGGAAAAAATGTTTGGATACTATTGGTTTTTTCAACGAAGAAAAACCTTTTGCAGAGGTAGACCTTATATTAAATCTCGCCCGTCATTTCAAAGGGGTCATTTTGTATGAACCATTATTGTACCGGCGCATACATGATTCAAATATCAGCAATGCTACCTGGGAAAAAGGATATGAAGAAGGGATCATATTGATCAGGTCGTATAGAAAAATAATTCCCCTGCAGGTAATGAGGGATGCGTTTTTCCGGTTGTATATAAATTATGGTGAAGATTGTTTATTACGAAAGAAAAACGGCAATGCAATCAATTGTTTTTTTAATGCATGGAAGTATCAGCCCTTCAGCATTATTCCATTTAAAAAATCATTTAAAGCAATGCTGCGTTATTTTAAAAAATAATAGTTGACTAACCATTCAGATATAATAACCCCGGATATTCCATCAAAACCATGGAAGAATAAAAACATGCCCCGCCGCATACTTGCTATACGTTTACAGGCAATGGGCGATATGATCATAACGCTTCCCTACCTGCAACAATTGAAAAAAATGTTACCGGCAGGTACAAGACTTGATCTTTTTACAAGAGAAGAGGTAGAAGCGATCCCAAAAAGTATTTTTTTGTTTGATAAGGTTTATTCCATTCGCGGAGGAAGAAATGTAAAAAAGCAATTTTTTTATACGGGTTTACTTTTGCCCAAACTTTTATTAAGACGTTATGATGTGATCATCGATCTGCAGCATAATATTGTAAGCAGGTTTGTTAGTAAATTATTAATGCCAAAAGCATGGTCAGTATTCGACAGGTTTTCGGCAATTGCAGCAGGGGAGAGCACAAGGCTAACCATTGAGGCAATCGGGTTAGGAACCTGTTATGCAGACAATGCAGGATTTAATTTCAAAAACGAAAACGATGATACGAATGAAATGCTCATCAGCAATGGCTGGGATGGTAAAAGCAAATTGGTTGTTTTAAACCCCGCCGGGGCTTTTTCTACCCGCAACTGGCCAATAGAAAATTATATTGGATTTGCTGAACGATGGCTGGAGCAATTTCCACAAACGCAATTTCTTATGATTGGTGTAAACACGATTGCAGAAAAAGCAAGCACAGTAAAAAGTAAACTTGGTAACAAACTCATTGATCTTGTAAATAAAACAACTGCAGTACAGGCTTTCAGGATCATTCAAAAAGTACAGTTTGTTTTATCGGAAGATTCGGGATTGATGCACATGTCATGGGTATCCGGTATTCCTACACTCGCCCTGTTTGGATCAACAAAAGCGTATCGTGCTACTCCATTGGGAAAGCAATCATTGTTATTACATTCATCTGACCTGCCTTGCGGTAATTGTATGCTGGAGATTTGTAAATATGGCGACACACATTGTCTTACACGCTACACGACGCAATTTGTTTTTGAAAAAGCAATTGGTTTGATCAAATAACTAAAAAAGAATTGCCACTGATTCACTGATTAAGTTCTTATAATTCGACGCAATCAGTGAATCAGTGGCAATATTTGTTTTAACTTCTATTAAAAAGAGAAAGCATTTTTTTGCATGTATCTTCCATAGAATAAGTAAGCACAGGGTTATGATCTGGGATACTGCCAGATAAAATTTTATCAACCGTACTTGTCATTTCTTCCTCAGTTTGAACCACATGCTGATGATCAAATATCTTATTCATGGGTTTACAAAAGCCAACTACATGTGCGCCGGCATACAAAGCTTCTGAATACACGTTTGCAAATCCTTCATAAGAGGAAGTATGTAATAATATTTTTGATTGCTGCATCAACGTCAACACTTCAGCATGATCTGTTTCATCCAGTAAAACAATATGGGCATGCAGGTTCTGTTCGCTGATCAAATCAAATAAATTCTTTCTTTCAGGACCTTTTCCACAGATCACTGCTTTAATGGAAGGATATTTTTTTGCGAGTTTAGCCACGATTCGGATAAACATGTCATATTGTTTCAATGGTATCAAGGAACCTACGCCGATAATATCAATATTGCGTGAATGAACAGCGGTGCCAAAGTCGGCGGTATCAATACCGGGAGGAATAATATGTGCAGGTGTTGCGTGGTGATTCTTTTCAAATTCCTCCTGCAGAGAATCCGACAACGCGATCAATTCATTTGCATTCATACGAAGGCGCTGTGGATATCTGTTTTGTTTTCTTGCGTCTTGCCCAAGTATCCAGCAATAATGTTTTATGTTGTGCTTGTCTCCGAATTTTTTTCCTACCCACGCACATTCACCATACCAGAAACTCAACAAAGCAGTTATCCTGGTCTGGCTGTTTATATTTTTTAGAACTGTATACAATCTTTTCCGCAACAACAATTTTTGTATACCGCCTTTGTTTTTCCCATCAAAACTCATTACTGATATATCATGCCATTTATAACCTGCTTTTTTGTATGGATACTGAAAACTTAAAACGATGATATTAAGTTCAGGATGCAATTTTTTTAAATTCTTTACAAAGCTTTGTTGCATGGGCAGGCAATTCACGTCCGCTTCTGATTCGGGGAAACCAGGTGTAAGGATAACTATAGTTTGCATGTCTACCTGCATTACTGACGTTGTCTGTTTGTAGAAAAGCTCTGTGAAACTCTGTAAAAAACTCCTTTAACTCTGTGGTTTACCAACGCGAATATCTTAACCACAGAGTGACACAGAGGTATACACAGAGTTTCACAGAGTCAGCCCTTCGGTTCATCTAAAGAAATTACTTTATTACAAAAAGAAAGACTTTTTTTATCATGAGTGATCATCACAATTGTTTTTCCTGCTGCTGATAATTTTTGAAAATGGGTAAGCAATGAATGTGTCGATTCATCATCCAACTCATTAAATGGTTCATCCAATAAAATAATTTCAGCATTTTTATACAATGCCCGGGCTATGGCTACGCGTTGTTGCTGACCACCGCTTATATTTTTCCCGTTTTCTGTAATTATCTTTTCAAGCCCTTCCGGAAATTTCTGCAATAATTGATCGAGCCCCGAAATGTTTAATGCCTGTTGCAGGTTATCATTGTTGTATTTATCATCTTCCAGTGTAATATTTTTTAATAAAGTATCATGAATAAAAAAATTCTGCTGTCTTACATAGGTGACCAGGGGCCAGTAATTTTTTAAGTCGATATCATTTTTACCGGAGCCATTGATTAAAATTTCTCCGCTAGCGGGTTTTAAAAATCCTAACAATAGATTTAATATGGTAGTCTTTCCTTTACCCGATTGTCCTGTAATACCAACAAAATCTCCCTTTTTTATAATGAATGAAAAATTATTCAACACGGGTTGATCCTTGTACCGGAAACTTATATTGTTGAATTCAACCGACGCAACTGTATCAACAGCTTTTGTTTCACGGATTGGATCATCAACCGTTTTGCTTTTCTCAAGATGATCCATTGAAAATTCATATGCTTTCATCTGGCTACTGATATTGATCACTTTCACAATACCGGGAATGATCCTGTAAGCCGCAGCCATAAAAGCGCCAACTGTTATCAATGCATTGCTGTCGTTATTGCCTGTCCATTTTGCGATCACGATCAAAATGAATAAACCCATCACGGCAAATATCTCTATGATGCGGCTGGGCATATTTTGCAATGAAAGCGAATCAAAAAGCCATTTGCTGAATTGCCTGCGTGAATGAATGAAGCGCTGCAGGAAAAACCGGTTCCGGTTATAAATATTGCTTTCTACAAATCCTTTTAATGCATCGAGCAAATACTGGAAAGATTTTTCATTGCTTGAAATGATATTCTTTTTTGCAACACTGAATTTCTTTTTCAATGTATAAAAAACAATTACAACAGGGGGCAGTAATACCAGTAATAATAACAGGAACAATTTTGCATCGAAACAGATGATTGCAATAATGGCAAACAGGATAAGTGACAATTGTGTAATGATCTGTTGTAAACCTGAAAGCATGTATTGCGCAAAATCAAATGGCTGGAATGCGATCGTTCTTAAATGTGCAGATGAGTCGATGTCTACAAATTCACTATAAGGAGAGTGCTGGTAATTGGTAAGGTTGTTGGCAGAAATGCGAATGGCAATCCTGCTGATAAAATTAAATTGAGCCCTTGCTATAAAAAATCCAAACAGGTTTTTTAATCCAAACAGGAGCAAAAAAACAGCAATAAAACTAACAGAGCTATTATCAGCTAACCATCCCGGTAAGAACGATATATAAGTTGCTGATGGCTGAATATAAAAACGTACGATCCATAATAACAGTATAAGCGAAAGAATATCAATAACGCTTATAAAAACATCCAGCAGTATAAGAAAGAGAAATTGTTTTTTTTCTTTTTTATCGAGAACTGCCAGGGTATTTTTAAGAATATGCTTCACTTATATTAGCACTGTTTTCAGAATTATAATTTAAAGGATTTGAAAATAGTGATTCTGAACTAGATGCCCAAGATTTTGCAAATTGTACGATAAAAAATTACCCTGTCCAGCTTTGGCGACCAGTGACGGATATAATAAAGATCCATTTTTATACGAGCCTGTATGGTTTGAATATTTTTAACCGGGCCTGAATATCCCAGCACCTGTGCAAGCCCGGTAATGCCTGGTTTTACATAATGCCTCATTGAATAATTGGCTACCTGCTGTTCATATTTTGAGTTGTCGCTCAGCATATGTGGTCTTGGCCCGATGATCGACATATCGCCTGATAATACATTAATAAATTGCGGTAATTCATCTAAATAATGATTGCGTAAAAAATTTCCAAAACGGGTAATGCGTTGATCATTGTCACTTGCTGCAACAAGATCAGCTTCTTCATTTACAACCATTGTTCTCAATTTGATACAGGTAAACAGGTGCCCACCGTTTTTATTTCTTTTTTGAAGAAAGAACACAGGCCCTTTTGAATCAAGTTTTATTAAAAGAGCAAGAATGGGAATAAGCCAGGAAAGAATACATACAATGATAATGGTCGAGATAATAATATCAATGCTTCTCTTGATGATGCCGTTGAATTTATTTTCTAATGGAGAAGATAGCTGCGTTGCTGCCTTGCCGGTATGGTTAAGGGGAGCTTTTTTAAGTTGCTCAGCTACCATTGCTGCCGGATCAACAGCAATATTCGTTTTGGTAACCGGTATGTTTTCTTTAGTGTAGAGTTTATCCATGCACAGGCCGTTTTTTTTCAATACGTGGATTTTGTGGGTTTGGTTGCTTTTGCCACTTAACCACAGAGTTAAAGGAGTTTATCACAGAGTTTCATAGAGAGATATGCCACTGATTCACTGATTAATATCTTTGTTTTAAAGTAATCAGTGAATCAGTGGCAATATAATTCAAATATTAACTCTGTGCCTGACTCTATTTAACTCTGTGGTTAAAAATACTAGAAAATAAATCTCGTAAACCCAACCATTATTCCAAAACTCTGGATAGGAAGGTCGCCGGTACCGATCTTATTGACAGGTAATTTAAGATAAGGTTCTAAACGAAGATCACCGATCCTGCCGATCTTATGAGTATAACCAGCACTAAAATTGATCACGGCGGCAAACTGGTTATCGTGATTTTTATATTTGGCGTCATATACATATTCCTGACCCCAACGTGTTACATCAAACTTATAAGATTCATTGCTCATGAAATAGGAAGAGATACCCGTGGAGGCAAACCAGGCAACATTTGTTTTTTTGCCAAAACGATAATAAACATTCAATGGCACTTCATACATATGACAATCTCCTGAAACATAATCGATGTTTACGGAAGAAGGTATCGGAAGTTTTTTTGTGCTAAAATATTTTCCATCACTGCAGTAACTTTTTTTGTCTACTAAAAAACCTGTTTCAATGCTCACCCGGTTGTTTATCCTGTAGCCTGCAACAATTCCATAAGCGTAACCGGTTTTATTTATCGACTGCAGTTTTATTGCACTAAAATCAAGTCCACCGATTATACCAGCATAAAAATGTTTTTGTTTTGTTTTCTTTTTTTGCGCATCCTTCTTAGCGGTGGTTTTATCATCCCTCTTTGCTATTTCTTTTACCGGTTCTTTTACCAGTTCCTTTACTGCTTCCGGTTGCGAATTCTTTTTTATCTCGTCTTTATTTTCTTTCGTGGAATTATTGGCGAGATCAGTTGTAAGAATTGGAGCATCTGTTACAACATTTTTTATGGCCGGTTCAGTAACAGGTGAATTGTTTTTTGTATCCGAAACAATGAGTTCATCTCCGTCCGGCTGTGCATTGATCACCTGCATCCTTGTTTTTTGTTTTGATGCAAGGCTTTGTTTGTTATGAGGCTTGTTTGTTTTCGTTTTGGGAGAAATACTTACATCTTCGGCACGGGTGCTCTTTTTATAAGATGATGTAGCGGTGATAACAGGATTATTGGCAGCATTTGCACCTGGTATTGTAGCAGCCATGACTGCTGTTGAATTGGATTCATTGTTGGTTGAAACCGGTGCAGTTCCTGTTTTATCCTCTTTGCTGATCGAAGATCCCGGTTCATTTGCTGCAGTAGTCGTTGTAGCTGCAGCAATTTCTTTATCATTCTCTTCTGCCTGGGGATTGTTTTTTGCGCCCGGATCTTTTTTATCTGTAACATCCGCCAGTTTCTTTGAATCACTACTACCATTAAAAGCATTCGAAATTTCTTTCCTGTTTTCAATAATGACAAGGGATAGGATTAATAAAAGCAGCAACAATAGCAACGGCCTGTATTTTCTTTTTTTAGGTGTGTGTGTTGTATCATTTGAAGGAGGATTCGCTTCCATCTTTTTACGGACAGCGTCCCAATCGGAATTTGCAGTATTCAGCGGGTAATGCTCCGCAGCCCTGCGAAAGATCTCCTCATTATCGTCGGTCATACGTAGCATTTTTTTAAATCAGCTTTTTTTAAATAGGATTGCAGTAAACCGCGGGCCTTTGAGAGATTTGATTTGGATGTGCCAACTGCGATCTTCAACTGGTTTGCGATTTCCTGGTGGGTAAAACCATCAATTACATACATATTAAAAACAATCCTGTAAGTAGGGGGTAACTTCTTTACTTCATTGATCAGGTCTTTATATAGGAGCCTTTGGTCAGCCGACTGGGATTTATCTTCTATCCAAACCCCTTCATTAATCATCCCGATCTCCGGAAGGAAATTATCTTTTCTTAGTCGATCTATTGCAGTATTGATCATAATGGTTCGCATCCATCCCATCAGGATCATTTCTATTTTACTGGATTGATCATAATGAAAGCTGTCCAACTTGCCAAAGACCTTTACAAAGCCATCATTCACAACATCTACAGCTTTGTCGTACCTGAATATATAGCGGAAAACAATTTTTAAACAGTATCCATAATAGCGCTCATAGAGTGTTTTCTGGTCCCTATGATTATTCTCTCTACAGCCCGCAATTATTTCATCCAGGAATTTCAAATCTTTGAAATCTTTTTTTGTATCGTCAGTTAATACGGCCAAGGGATAAAAAAGGTTGCTTTTTTATTAAAATTAAACAGAAACGGCGACAACAGCGGATCAGTATCCTGCCAGCGGCGCTATCTTATTCCCTTTCGGCGGAAGAGAGAAGATAAAGTTCGGGAAATTTAATGAAACAAAGTAAGTATATGATGCCGAACATCCTGATGGCTTCGGCCTGGTGATTTCGGGTCGCCTTTTGGAAGGGGAGGGTGAATGGTGAATAGTGAATGGTGAAAGCTCGAAGAAATTAAGTAAATAGTTTCTTACGTAAAGAGGGAGCAATTAAATTACAAACTACATATTTCACTATTCACTATTCACCATTCACCATTGTCTATGTTATCTGCGAAATATAATGCTCCACCGGTATTCTATTACTAATACTTTTTGCCAGCGTCATCTCATCTGCATATTCCAGTTCGCCACCAAAAGAAATACCCCGTGCAATAGTGGTGATCTTTACAGGAATGCCTTTGAGTTTGCGGCCAATATAATATACTGTTGTATCTCCCTGTATATTGGGATTCAATGCGAAGATGATCTCCTGTGTTTTTTCTGCCTGGATGCGTTGAACAAGTGAATCAATATTCAATTGTTCGGGGCCAATGCCATCCAGTGGTGAAATGATACCACCAAGCACATGATAAATACCATTGAATTGCTGGGTGCTTTCTATTGCAATTACATCACGGATATTTTCCACAACGCAGACCATTTCGTGTTTGCGCATTTTATTATTGCAGATATTACAAAGTTCACTGTCGGATATATTATGGCAGCGCCTGCAGAATTTTATTTCTTTTCTCATAGCTGCAATGACCTCGCTGAAATGTGTAACCTGCTGCTCATCCTGTTTGATAAGATGCAACACCAGCCTCAAAGCAGTTTTTTTACCAATGCCGGGGAGTTTGGCAAATTCATTTACTGCATTTTCTAGAAGGGAAGAAGAGAAAATCATGGTGCAAAGATAAGAAGCTGAATGCAAGCTACAAGCTGTTAGCTTTTAGCTATAAGTCGTTCGTTTGGATGTAACTATATTTATAATGGGTTAGCTTCTATAATTATGTACTTTCATATTGATACAGTTATTTAGAGAATTGGATCCTGCTAACAGCTAACAGCTAACAGCTAACAGCTTACAGCTGTATTTCCCTCTCATTATCCCAATCCGCCTTAATTGATAATTTTTGTGGCATGGAAACAGCCCGCTCAGGTTGAAGTTTTTCTTTATATTTTCCCGGATCCCATGAGCCATTGTTATTGGTATCGTAGAGTATCCTCACATCATACTCTCCCGGGGTAAAGCGCTTGTTGCTCCATTCATTTGAAGTGATAGGGGAAGACAGTTTGATCACATCGGTTTGTAAGAACTGGATGACGGGGTGCCTGGACAGATCTATATTTTTAAACCTTAATAATACGGTACCGTAATCGGAGTTCTTTTTTGTGGTAAAACGTATCGTATCCGTTTTTTCCAAAACAGCGTCAGTAGAATCTTCAAACGCTTCTTTTGGTACAACGAGGATATAATCGGTTTCCGGTTGCCAGTTAATTGCTATCGAAACTTGTTTTCGTGTACTGTCCACCGTTGGGTTGATATTGGGTAATGGTTTAAAGCTGCTGTCGCTGACAATGATCAGCGACGAATCAAATTTTTTAAGGCCATTGCTGAAAGTGATTCCCAATGGCTGCAGCAGATCCTGCGTTTTCCCGGTAATGCTGGTTGTATATTTTAATTTTTTTTCTATCGCTTTTTTTGCCCCGCCTGATGAGGTGGAAGTGGAAGGGGGAGGTTTTTCTTCATTGTATGCAAAGAGCGTAACAGGACTTACCGGTTCGGCAGTATTAATATCCTCATCGCTGAATGCAAATGTTTCTATTTTTGAATTGTATGTTTTTCCTCCATCACCATCTTTCAACGCATATATCTTAAAACTGCCTGCGGGAAGGTGTTCAAATTTAAAGTTGCCTTTTCCATCGGGCTTTGTAATATAGTCGGGCTTACGGCTGGTGACTTCTGTATCAACTGCATTTTTATAAAGCAGTACGAGCAGCGTGCTATCTGTTTTTCCCGTTTCTGCCAGTATCACTTTACCACTAACTTCCAGGGAATCAATAGTGCTCCCTGTACTGAATGTATAACTGAAATTCTTAAATACATTTCCTTCATGTACATCCACGATCGCATTTCCGAAGTTGATGCTATAAGTTGTATTAGGTAAAAGTGTATCTTTTAGTTTTATGTTGATAGTTTTAAGGTTACTGCCAATGGTAGGGTTGTTTTTTGGCAGGGGAGATACAAGCAGGTTGGATTGTATGTCTTTGATCTCGATGTATTCATCAAAGGTGAGGCTGATCCTGTTGCCGGTAAAATTAAGTTTGTTGATCTCGGGAGAGGCTTTTATAAGTAGCGGGGCAAGAGAATCTTTGTCTCCGCCGGTTGGAAAACCGATCTGTGCACAGCCGCTGTTCATTATTACCACCAGATAACTGCAAATAATTAATCCTGCCAGGAATATGATACCTTTTTTCATTGAAGCTGCTGCTGTAAAATTTTGCGTGAAGTTATTGCAATTAAAAGTTTTTATATCACTTAAAAATATAAAGACATGATAAAAAATTGAAGTATTATTTTTCTGTTTGTTCTTTTTTGTTCCGCCAAAAAAGAACGAAAAAAGGCGGCCGGCCTCGATTACAGGCCCGATGCGGAAGCTGCACTACTGGCATTTGTACTACTGTGGCTTCAACAGTGGTAATTCTACTTCTTAGAGTTGTGACTTAAAAAGAAAAGAGAAAACTGAAGGAGGAAGTGTTGGTTAAAGAAATGAGGAAAGAAATAAAATATTGCTTTTTATGATTAGTTGCTTTTGCCTCCACAGCCGGCAGGGCTGCGTACCTGCACCGGCGCTGCTTTCGCCTCTTTGAAAAAATATGCTGCGCATTTTTTCAATTCCGACTACGTCGGAACCGAACCGAAAGAGGCGCCTTATGCAGGTACTGGTAGAAAAGTAACGTCGCATAGGCTGCGACTTATATATTACATGTAAAGTGTGAAGCTTCGCATTTTTAATGCTGAGTTTACTTTGCACAGGTGTTGAACGGAGCTGTACTCACCATCGGGCTGTATATCGATGGTGAGTGTCTTTTTTTGTTAATTTTTTGGACAGGCAAAAAAGTAAGAATGAATTAGAACATGTATGATCAGGGAATAAAAAAAGGTTTATTCCGTCTCTTCCTCAATCTCATGCAATGCCACCGCCATATTATTTGTTTTCACAAAATTACACCAATGACAATCTTCCTTACCGCAACCGGTATAAAAATCATGTTGCTGTATCTTTTCCCAGGTAGTTGTTATCTGCTGCGTAACTGTTGTAATATCAGCCGGGGTGACCACAACTTTTTCTTTCCTGTAATTTTTCTTTTTATCCGGTTCAATAAAATCAAACTCACTGCTCACTACCTTCCATTCTTTCTGCCGGTAATTATCAACAAGTATCTTATAAAAAACAGCCTGCCGCCAGTAGTCTCCGCCGTTAGGACTTTTGTCTGATGGTCCTTTTACCTTTGAAATTCCTTTTTCAGGGTCGCCGGTTTTATAATCCACCACATTTACCGATTTACCATCAAATTCAAGTTTGTCCAGTTTTCCTTTAAGCGGCACATTGTTTAATACCACACCACGAATATTGTATTCAATGGTAGCGATCTTATTAAAGCTGTTGATATATTTTATATAATAGTTGATTAACACTTCCTGTCCATATTCAAATCTCCTGTCAAATTGTTCTTTCGTAAAACTTTCGCGGTGCCTGTTCATATACCATTCAAAATCGTTTATGAATTCTTCTTTTGAAGGGAATTTTTTCGCATCACTTGTAAGCATTTTACCAAAGAGTTTTTCCAATGCATGGTGCACAGCAGAACCAAATTCCGTTGCTTCATTTTTTGGAGAGGGTATACGGATCAGGTTCTTGAAATAAAATTCAAGCGGGCATTTGAGGTAATTATTCAATGCCGACACATTCATTACAAATTTATCCAGTGTCTTTTCAATAAATTGCTTTTCTATTTTTTCTATTTCAGGCACTTCAGGGTTTAACAGGTTCAGTACAGCAAAATCAGCAAGTGTTGTACTGTCAATGATCATTTTTTGTACCGGTATTTGCTGTTGATCCTGTATCTCCGCAATGAACATAGATGGTTCCAGTTCCTTTCCATCAGTTTTAAATTTGCTGTAAGAAATATACAGGTGTTGTTCTGCTCTTGTAAGCGCTACATAAAATAATCTTCTTAACTCTTCCTCATCCGAACCTGCCGGTTGCGAACCAAACATGGTGTCCGGTAATTTATAACCGCCACCAGGTTTTCTTTTCTTTTCCCATGATGCGGAATTACAGCCGGCAATAAATACATGCTCAAATTCCAGTCCTTTGGAGCCGTGGGCTGTCATAAGATTAACGCCTTTGTCGCTGCCGCTAACCTGTTTTACGGTGAGCCTGATGTTTTCTTTTTTCATCAGGTCGATCAGGTTTACCAGCTGTTGTAATTTTAAATAAGGATTACGATGTGTTTCATCTTTTACAAAATCAAACAATTTTGTGATGACCTGTAACTGCCAGTGTTTATCGGGGCTATTCATTACCAGGCTGAGCACACCTGCTTCCCGAATAATATTTTCGAACAATTGCTGCAGGGTAAGATTCGGCACTTTGGCGATCAGCTTTTCAATAATGGCAGAAGCTTTTTTCAAAGATTCATGAATGCCTTTGCTGAAAAGATCCCTGGGTGGCTCATGAGCTTTTTCGTGTAACAGTCGCCGTATAGAGGTAGCTTTTTCTGTATATCTCCTGTCGGCAACTTCCATTGTTAATTTAGCAATTTCAATAGGCGGAATACCAAACCAATCAAAATGCAATAACTCGAAAAGCATTTCATCACCACTATAAGGGATAACATGTTCGGAGGCGAGGTAATTCAGCAGGAGAATGACTTTTTGCGGAAGTGGTTCCTGCAATATATCAAGATCACGCTTGCTGTATACCGTTATGTTTAATAATTTAAAATATTGTGAAAGTTCCTCTCCATATTTATTTTCTTTATAAATAATACCAATTCTTCCCGGTAATGCATCCTGTGATAAAAGCTGCTGTACCTGTTTCACAATGCCGATCATTTCTTCACGTTGAGTCTCATATTCCTGGATCAATGGCTGGTGACTTAATAATTTTATTTTTTCATTGCTGGAAAGCAGGTGTTTGCTCAGTCCTTCGATCTGGTTTACCAGTCTTTCTGTATTCCGGTCGATCAGTATTTTGGAAATATTCAGTATGGGCTGAGTAGAGCGGTAATTACTGGTAAGCACTACTGTTAGCAGGTCGTTTTTATATGTATCTGCAAAGTGCAGCATATTTTCAACATTGGCTCCCTGGAAACGATAGATACTTTGGTCATCGTCGCCCACCACAAAAACATTTGGCTTATCCCAGTAACTGATGAGCAATTCAACCAGCCGGTTCTGTGTTCCGCTGCTGTCCTGGTATTCATCAACGAGTATGTATTGAAATCTTTCCTGGTAATTGGTAAGCAGGTTTTTATTCTCTTCAAATGCTTTTATCACCCAGTTGATCATATCATCAAAATCGTACCGGTTCCGTTTGCGCATCAACTGTTGAAAACGATTGAACTCAGCAACAGCAGCGCTGAGTTTTTCCATTCTTTCTTTTTCTTCGGCTATTTTGTCAACCTTCAGATCGCCTGCATTGAATTCCCGGTACTTTCTTTTATAAACAAACTCATCTCTCGTGGGAAGTTCAGCAATGTATTGATCAATCCTTTGCTGTATAAACTCAGGAGACCAACCCTCCCGCTTCATCGAACTAAAAAGTGATTGCAGGTTATTTATTTCAAAATACACATCGCCGCGGTATCTTTTTAACGGATGGTTTTTAGGAAAGGAGTCGATCAGTTCTTTGAACAATTCTATTTTTTCCAGTTCAGAAATAGGATCGAGTGCAGTTTTTTCGAATAGTGATAAATTCTCCTGTATGATATCATTGCAAAAGGCGTGAAAAGTATATATGTTCACTTTGTATGCATCCGGCCCTATGAATTGCAATAATCTTCTCCGCATGGCAACAACACCGGCATCTGTGTAAGTAAGACAAAGAATATTTGCGGGAAGCGTATCTGTTTCCAGTAAGATCTTTCCTATCCGGCTGGCAAGTATCTGTGTTTTTCCGGTTCCGGGGCCGGCGATTACCATAACAGGACCTTCAATGGTATCAACGGCTAACCGTTGCTGTTGGTTAAGCCGGTCGTATTCCTGGATGAATTTTTTCTGGAGATTTTCCCTGTAGGTGGACATAAACGCAAAGATAATTTGGAAATTTGATGATTTGGAAATTTGGAAATGGGGGAAAGAAGTTCTACGAAGACCATTTCGTTTAAAATAATACCTTATTCCATCATATTACCATATTGAAAATGTTGGAGAATTCCCATAAATAACTGACAGGTGAAACGATTTGCAGTATTTCCATCACCAAATCATCAAATTATCAAATTGGCTTTACCCCGGCATCCGTGTAATATACTTCTCAATCTGCTTTATCTGGTCAACGATCTGGGGCGTAGTGGGTTTAAATCCCTTCGCTTTCCTGAAATATTCTTTTGCTGCACGGAATTCTCTTTTATTCATCATGATAGAGCATAACTGCAGGTAAGCGGCAGCGTTGTTTTCATTATCGGGAAGACCGGCACGTATGGCCTGGCGGATATAGGATTCCGCTTCTTTCATATTGCCCTTTTGCATGCACAACATGCCGAGCTGTAATTTATTAGGACCTTCTGCCTGTTTTGTAAGACTGCCACCACCCAGGGAAAGACTTTTTTTCATGTTCTTTTCGGCGCTGTCAAAATTCTGGTCCACCATATCCAGGTTTCCTTTTACGGTATAATACACAGAACGCACCGGTTTGATAAGCAGCCCGGGGAATTTAATAGATTCAACCACTTTTTTTGCAGCAGCCATATCACCTTCTTCCATGGCACTCTGTATCAGCCGCATGGGGCCGAAAAGAAAATGCCCTACAACCAGGATCACTGCAATAAAATACAATATGAACGAAGGCCAGAAACTGGTTTGATAATTTACAAAAATGGCCACCGCCAGCATCACGATACCAATTAGGAGCCTGTACCTGATGATCGTATTCATCCACTTCATAATGTTCAAAAATTAGGACTGCAAATATAGGTTGTTTAGAGGTTAGGGGCTGAATGGTAGTTTTAGAGGGGTTTAATAGTTGTTGGAAGGGTTGAACACGGTTGAAAAATGTAGATGGAACGGCTTGGTGCTTGAAGTTTTGAATGTAAGCGGCGTATTTTGCACCATCCAGGTCGCATTCAATTTGTTTCCCGCAGATACATACAGATTAAATACACCCAGATCTTCGCAGAAAAATTTGCCTGTATCTGCGGAGCATTCTGTTGGATCTGCGGGAAATACCCGCTCTAAACCATGGTTCGAGTATCACAAACCATCTATAGGAAATATTTGCTCAAAGGAGCAACCGTACCTTGTATTACGAATATTATGTAAATGAAAACACTGTAGCAGGAATAAAGATTGATGCTATAATTCTGTTCAACTGATAGAAGATGAAAAGCTTTTTATTTCTCCTGGTGTTTGTCGCTTCTTTGATGCAACCTTGCTATGGCCAGGATAAAATAGTTAGCAATGACAGCAAACGGGCCTGGTATAAAATAGGCGATCTCAGGATAAATTTTAAAGCAGATAAAGATGAGCTAAAATTTACAAAAACAAATACCAGTACCTGCAAAGCCATCCTTTTGCGATTTACAAATGCCCCGGTTAGCGTTGGTGATATGCAGGTACATTATGAAAATGGTTCAATAGAGGAGATACCGATCTCTGCAGATTATGGAGCGGCAACCGAAACCGGGATCATTCATTTAAAAAACTGCGATGCTCCTATCAGCAAGCTGGTGCTTTACTGTCGCAGCATACCTGGTGCAGAAACCGATGAAACACAAATTGAACTTTGGGGATTGAACGATGCTGCATTGGTAACGCGTTAAGTAACATTATTCCTCAACCCTCAACTCATAACTCATAACTCCCGACCCTCAACTCCTTTCAATTCCCCGGAATCCCTTATTTTTGCCCTCCGAAAAAAGAACGAAGGCAACAATAATCAGGAACTTCAACTTCGACATTCCTTGTTCATCATTCCTTGTTCATTATTCGCCTGGTCCCGTAGTTCAATGGATAGAATAGAAGTTTCCTAAACTTTTGATACAGGTTCGATTCCTGTCGGGACTACAAATACTTTCATGAGACCCTGATTCTATTTAGTTTCAGGGCTTTTGTTTTTCTGCGGGACACTTTAAAGCTATATAGTTAGAAAATTAAGCTTTAATGGAAGGGAGTAACAACCCTTCTTGAATTTTGTTACCAAATAGTTTTATTTGTCGGCACTATAAGGGGAAAGCTGCGAAGTCGTTTTTTAATTAGTATATTGTTATAATATTTTTATACCAAAGCTGATGAAAACAAATCTGCCCTTAAACCGGTCTGTTAAAATGTACAGGCTGTTTTTTATTGCGGCGTTGGCTCTTTGCTCATTTAATTCAACAGCAGCTGATTATTACTGGGTAGGTAACAGTGGCTACTGGTCTGATCTTTCACATTGGGCTAACAGTTCTGGAGGAACCACCATGCAAACACAATTGCCAACAGCAAATGATGATGTATTCTTTGATGCGAATTCATTTACATTACCAGGACAAGGTGTTCATTTTGACCAGATGTCAATGTATGCACACAGTATGAACTGGACAGGCGCACTCAACTCACCAGCTTGCGATGGGGTATTTTCATATAATATGTTTATCTCGGGATCATTAACCTTTGTTGCAGCTATGAACATGAACTTTGCAGGTGGTTTTATTTTTTCAGCTACCACAACCGGACAAACCATTATTTCTGCCGGTCAACATTTTGTGGGAACCATCACATTCAATGGTGCAGGTGGTGAATGGACATTGCAGGATGCATTAACAGTAACCAGTGGGATAATATTATATACCGGGACATTAAATACCAATGATCAAACGGTTACAATAGCTTTTGTCAATGTAGGCTATTCACTTCCCGGCACACTCAATATGGGCGCTTCCGTTTTTAACATCACAGGAGTCAGCGCCTGGCTGGGGGGAAATGGAAGCATTACTGTCAACAGCGGTACTTCGGTTATTAATTGTAGTTACCATGGGGCACAGTTCATTGGGAGCTCTCCCACGGCGAGCACTTTTTATGATGTAAACTTTTCCGATTCTGCAGATGTATACGGAACTTCCAACTTTCACAATGTAACTTTTCATGCCAATGGGAATCTACAAAATAGCAACGTTTTCAATAACCTCAATTTCAGTGCAGGATATTCTTATAAACTATTTAATGCAACTACCCAAACGATCAATGGTTCTTTGAATGCTAACGGAACCTGTTCATCACTCATTACGATTCAAACCGATGGTACCTATTCAACAACAACAATAAATCATGCATCAGGCGCTATAAATGTTTCATACGTTCTGTTGTACGGCATACATGCATCCGGTACTGCAATTTTTACAGCTACAAATTCAATCGACATTAATTACAATACCGGTTGGATATTTACCACTGTTCCCGACGATCTTTATTGGGTTGATAATACAGGTACCTGGAATGATGGCAATCATTGGTCAAATACCAGTGGCGGTCCCCCTCAGGTTGTCATCCATTTGCCTGGACGAATGTGCATTTTGATGCAAATTCTTTTTCTGCACCGGGCCAGGCCGTTACGATAGATACAGCTTCTCCGACGTGCAGAAATATGGATTGGACAGGTGTTACGAACACGCCTTCATTTAATTTTGCTTATGACGTCATTAACCGTTTTACGCTGGATGGGTCACTTCATTTCGTACCTGCTATGAACCTGAATTTTTCCTCAACTATTTTTTTTGCAGCTACAACATTGGGGCAAACGATTACAACAGGCGGCCAGACAATGGGCCATGCAGTTTTTAGCGGGGGACCCGGTGCCGAATGGACGCTGCTGGACGATTACACTTCGAGTAGTTATTTTACTTTATATAGCGGAACGATCAATTCCAATAACCACACAATAAATGCAATGGAATTTTCAGCGGCGGGAACAGGAGCAGCAACATTTAATTTAGGTTCTTCTGTTGTCAACCTCTCGGGTCTTATAGCCTGGCAGAGTATGTCTACAGCATTCGTAGTTAACTGCCCTGCATGTGTAATAAATTGTACACATGATACAGCAGTATTTTCAAATCGTCCTTATATTACAGGCCCTTATTATCCAAAACGTTTTTACGATGTTAATTTTACCGGTAGTTATCAAGGCGAGTTATTAGGAACGGTAGATACTTTTCACAACGTTAGCTTTACAGCAAAGGCATTTATCGGCACTGCTGTCATTCATAAAGCTTTTTTACATGGCGACGGGTTTTTATGGCCCGGTGCTGCCGGAAACAGTTTTGATAGCTTGTATTTTACTGCCGGGAAAAGTTACACAGTGCATGCACATTCTGTTCAAACTATCAATAACGATTGGTTCGTACAGGGAACATGTACAGATAATATTATGCTGCAAAGCGATACCGCAGGTGTTTTTGCTTCGTTTGTTAAACTTACAGATTCTGTACGCGGAAATTACCTGCAGGTGAAAGATATCCATAGTTCAGGTGGCGCAGCTTTTATGGCCTATAATTCAATTGATCTGGGTGGAAATACAGGATGGAATTTTACAACTTCACCTGTTTTGGGAAGTCCGGGCCCTATCAATGGCCCATCTTCTGTTTGTGCCGGGGCTACAGGTGTTATATTTCAAATAGCAGCTGTAAACGGTGCTACTCAATATAACTGGACTGTTCCTCCCGGAGCAACTATTACAAGTGGACAGGGGAGCACATCGATCGTTGTTGATTTTGCTACTGCGGTGTCCGGTGATATAACTGTACAATCTTTTAACGGGTGCATCTACGGGACAACCAATAGCAATTTAACTATAACTATAGCTCCGATCCCTCCTGCTCCAACCGTGGTATTGGCTGCTGGTATTACAACGCCCGTTTGTCCCGGAACAGCAATAACATTTACTGCAACTGCCGCTAATACAGGGTCTGCTGCGGTTACTTACGATTTTGAAATGAATGGAACAAGTGTCCAGGATGGAAATTCCAACACATATACTACATCAACATTGGCGAACGGAGATCATATAGCCTGTACTATAACGGTAAGCAGTAATGGCTGTTTAACCGGAGCTGTTGTTTTATCAAATTTAATTTCAGTAAATATATTACCGGCTTTTACACCCATGGTCACCTTAGCTGCAGATCCCGGAACAACTGTTTGCCCGGCTACTGAAGTTAGTTTTACTGCAACTGCAACCGGTATCGCAACCGGCACAGTGAATTATGATTTCAGTGTAAACGGGATAAGCGTTCAAAACGGCAGCTCCAATATTTATACATCGATTGTTTCAAATTCAGACCTGGCAAGTTGTGTTATTACCGTTGCGGGCACTGCATGTTACACATCCACAACTGCAACCTCCAATGCTATTACCATGACTATTGATCCTGCTTCAGGGAATGTGCAGGTACATGCAGGAACAGATGCTGCTATCGTATCCGGGCAAACGCTGCAACTGAACGCCAGCGGGGATGCAGGAACATACTTATGGTCACCGGCAACAGGGTTAAGTGCCATTAATATTTTAAATCCCGTGGCTTCACCAGCTGTTACTACTACTTATACTTTGACAATCACAAATGTGATGGGTTGTACAGCTTCTGATGATATAAAGATTGATGTAAAAGATTCGCCTGCGACAGATTGTATTCCTGAGCCGATGAACGCCATCACACCCAATGGCGATGGAATTAACGACAGGTGGATTACATGGAAGGGCAGCTGTATTGCTTATGCCAGCGTAACTGTATTTAACCGGTATGGCACAATCCTATTTCAATCGGCACATTATCAAAATGACTGGGAAGGAACGTACAAAGGTACACCCTTGCCTGATGGGACTTATTATACAGTAACAACCTACAGGCTGAATAATGAACAAACAATTATTAAAAGAAAAGACCTCACTATATTAAGATAATTGTTTTTCTGCCCCGGCCTGGTGTTATCAACAGCCGGTATCAGATTGACACACCGGCCCGGTATATCACATAGTAATTATTATCCCGGCTCTAAAAACAATAATAGGCCCAGTATGATTTTTGATAGATCCTGCCCGGTATTTTGTTTATGACAACCACAATATTTAAATTTAATACCCTGATATACCATCCCAATAAACTCTCCACCAGCTTACCGAACACTTAATATTATTATTATGAAAAGATCAGTACAGGCTGTATATATATTGCTGGGTCTTTCTTTCCTGGTCAGCTGTTCATCATGCAGGCAAAAAAGCGAAACGCCTTCAGCCGACGCCATCAATGCCATCAACTTAAAAAAAGGAGCAATTATTTCCTGTGGCCCTCCCGATAAACAATTCGGGATAGTAGAGTTTGCAACATCCTGTACAGGAAAAGTAAAAAAGGATCTTAACCTCGCCGTTTCGCTGCTGCATTCTTTTGAATATGATGAAGCAGAAAAAGCTTTTGCAAAGGTGATTGACGAAGAGCCCGGCTGTGCTATGGCTTATTGGGGTGTAGCAATGAGCAATTATCATCCGCTGTGGGCGCCACCTGGTACTGCAGAGCTGGAGAAAGGTGCAAAAGCCATTGCCGTTGCGCAGTCGATACAGGACAAATCAAAAAGGGAAGCCGATTATATCAATGCCATTGGTTTATTCTATAAAGACCATACAACCACCGATCATGCAACCCGTTGCCGCAATTTTGAAAAAGCCATGGAACAGTTGTACAAAACATACCCGGAGGACAAGGAAGCTGCTATCTTCTATGCACTGGCGTTAGACGGAACAGCAGATCCTGCAGATAAAACATTTGCCAATCAAAAAAAAGCCGGCAGCCTGCTCACATCGCTGGCAGAAAAAGACCCCGATCATCCCGGCATCATTCATTATATCATTCACAGTTATGATTATCCCGGGCTGGCCCAAATGGCATTGCCTGCCGCAAAGAAATATGCATCCATTGCAGCTTCTTCTGCACATGCACAGCACATGCCCTCGCATATTTTCGTGCGGCTGGGATTATGGGATGAATGCATACAGTCGAATACCGCTGCTGCCGCATCTGCGGTATGTTATGCAGAAGCAACAGGGATAAAGGCGCATTGGGACGAGGAGCTGCACACCATGGATTATCTCATGTATGCTTATTTACAAAAGGGCGATAACAAAGCGGCCCAAAAACAATGGGACTATTTAAAGAGTATTACCGAAGTACAGCCCGCCAATTTTAAAGTAGCTTATGCATTTGCTGCTATACCATCCCGTTATGTACTGGAAAACAAGCTTTGGCAGCAGGCCGCTGTGCTGGAAACCCATTCTGCAAATATAGCCTGGCAAAAATTCCCCTGGCAAAGAGCCATCCTGCATTTTACGCGGGCCATGGGCCTTATTAATACCAGCCAACCCGCTGCAGCAAAGACCGAACTTCAAAACCTGCAGGCATTACACGATACTCTGCTGCAACAAAAAGATAAGTATAAAGCCGGCCAGGTGGAGATACAGATCAATACCGTGCAGGCATGGATGCTTTTTAAAGATGGCAAGATCAATGAAGCATTGAAGCTGATGGAAGCCGCCGCCAACATGGAAGACAATACACAAAAAATGGCCGTAACCCCCGGCGAAGTGATACCTGCAAGAGAATTATTGGCCGATATGTATATGCAGACACATGATTATGCAAAAGCACTGGAAGCATATGAAGCGGATTTGGAGCAACACAGGAATAGGTTTAATGGGTTGTATGGGGCGGGGGTTGCGGCGGAGAAATTCAAAGATTTTAAAAAAACAAGTGATTATTATACGCAACTACTTGCAATTGCAAATGCATCTACATCAGATAAACCGGAACTTGCAGCAGTGAGAATGTTTTTAAAAAAAGAAAAGCTTTGAAAATTCGAGGAAGCTGCTTGTTAATTATTTGTGCGTTACTTGTAGCCTCGCCAGTAGAACATCAAAGAAGGTTATGTTTTAAAAATCCACAAAAAATATATGCCATAGGTTAAAGAAGTATTTTAAATTTGTAAGACAACATCAAAAAGACAAATCTCTTCATAAATTTGCGAGTGCAAGAAAAAAAATATGTAAGAGATAAAAGGTCTCCTGCTCCAAAAAGTAAGAATGTTTCAAGGGTTATGAGTTCTAATAAAGCGAAGAATTCACAGCCAGAAATAATTTTAAGACTTTCACTTTGGAAAATGGGAATAAAAGGATACAGGCTTCACTATAAAAAAGTTCCTGGAAGGCCTGACATAGCTTTTGTATCAAAGAAAATTGCAATTTTTGTAAATGGTTGTTTTTGGCATAGGTGCCCTTATTGCAGTTATGATTTGCCAAAGCATAATGCCGGTTTTTGGAAAGAAAAGTTTATGACTAATGTTAGGCGTGACAAGGAGAAAACGAGACAACTAGAAGAAATGCGTTGGAAAGTGATAACATTATGGGAATGCCAAATAAAAAAAGATTTAGAAAATTGTTTAAAAGAAATACACAACTTAATTCAGTATTACTAACAAAAAAGATAGATTCGTAACCTTATGAGCAAAACTAAACTTACCGTCATAGACTTCTTCTGTGGAGCCGGAGGATTTTCTGAAGGATTTCGACAGCAAGGATATGAGATTCTATTGGGTATAGATCGTTGGCAACCTGCTATAAACACATTTAATCATAATTTCAACAAAGAGTTTAAAACTAAGAATATCCTTGATTATGCATCTTCTATTAATGAAATAGAAGAACTTCCAGATAGCGATATTATTATAGGAAGCCCCCCTTGTGTTAGTTTTTCAAACTCTAATAAATCAGGAAAAGCAGATAAATCTTTGGGCGTCCAGCTAACTGAGTGCTTTTTAAGAATTGTCGCTGTTAAGAAACATAAACCAAATTCAAAATTAAAGGCTTGGTTTATGGAAAATGTAGTTAATTCAAAAAAACATCTTAAATCTACATATACTTTTCAGGAGCTAAATTTGTCAGATTGGGCTCGAAAATATAAAATTCGACCAAACAAAATCGCTATAGAGCTTTCTGATAATAGTCATGTGATCAATTCGGGAGATTATGGTTCAATACAAATTAGAAAGCGACTTATATCTGGAGAAATTATCAAATATGGAAAATTCATTCTTCCAGAAGCAACCAATAAACCTGCGAAAAAAGAAGGTATACTTCCGGACTATAAAACTTTACGAATATTAAAAGAGAATTTTCCCTCACCTTTTCAAAAAAGGTCTCAAAAATTAATTAAAGATCCTCTTTATGATCTATTTATTAAGAACAATGAAATAACAGATCACTTTTATGACACGGGTATTTATAAAAATGTATGGCATAATTCAAGGTATCTCAAAACGAATCATCCTTACATGGGAAAAATGTCTTTCCCAGAAAATATTGACGCTCCAAGTAGAACAATAACAGCAACCAAAATTGGAAGTTCAAGAGAAGCGATACTATATACTTCAGAAATTATTAGAAAGGGAAATGGACAATATCGAACACCAACAGTTCGAGAGGCTGCAATAATTATGGGCTTTCCATTGACTTATCAATTTTTAGGATCTGAAGGTATTAAATGGAGACTGGTTGGTAATGCTGTTTGCCCGTCTGTGAGTAGAGCACTGGCATTAACTGTTAGGGCGTCTTTAAAGCTTGTAGAAATTTCATCACCGATAATTTCTAAGGCTATTTCGCTAGAAGGGGTAGAAAATTTAAATACTTTTTCTTTGAATGCGTTTGATAAGCCACCTATAAAAAATAAAGGATCAAGATTTAGAAGACACCCATTTAAAAACGGGAACATGACCATTGCGCTTTCAAATTTCGATATAGAAAAAAATAGTAGTGAAGTTGATAAATGGCGTGTTACTGCTTTTTACGGCACCGGCGAAGGGTTTGGAATAAAGTCATATAGAGAAAATTATTACAAACAGCTTGAGCCGATTATTTCAAAAGCATTTCTAGATGGAAAGAAATTCATTCATACCATAAACAATGGTTTTAGTGAAAAGATTGCTGGTAAAGAACTCCTTCAAGAAATGTATGAGGCACAAAAATCATACAAGACTTTTTTAGAGCCTACTATACTGATAGAAGAAGTAGCAAAGATTATTGAGGAATTTTCAAAAAATAATGAATCATTTATTCAAAACGGTATGAAAATTTTTGAAAGAAAGATTGTTCCCAAAAAACAGCTTTATGCTCTTTATGCATTAAACAAAATAATTTCCATTGCAAATAACAAATAATAAGTATCTATGTATAAACATCGACCCTTACAAACTCAAGACCGCATAAATGCTTTACAAAAAATAAAAGCAGACTCAAAACCTGATCGAGAGGATTGGGTAGTTTATAAGAATACGAAAGATAAAATGTCCGTATTTGCAATTCCTTTCGAAAATCTTGTTTTCAACAAATACAATGGAAGGATTTTAAGTATGACAAAATCCTTCGAAAGGCAATTTTATGAACTTGAACCTTCAAATGAAAAAGATTCTTCAAAAATTTCAGATTTTCTTTATGAATCTAAAAAAGACAGAAATGATTCAACAGCTATCGACCTAAAAAAATGGGGACAAAAAAGATATGGTATTGTTACTAAGGATGGGGTTATTATTGATGGTAATCGAAGAGCAAGCTTGTTGATTCGAAACTATAGTGAAGATGTAACTAAATATCAACCATATTTTCTAGCGGTAATTCTTGATGACGTTTTAGATGGGATTAATTCAAGAGATATAATGCAACTTGAAACTACCTATCAAATGGGCGAAGATGAAAAGTTAGATTATAATCCAATAGAAAAATATTTAAAATGCCAGCAGTTAATTGACAATGATTTTACGACTCTTCAAATAGCTCAGATGATGGGAATGCCCAAAAAAGAAGGGCAGATAAAAGAATGGCTTGAAATATTGAATTTGATGGATGAATATCTAGATTCATTAGGATACAATGGGATTTACACACGATTAGAAAAAAGAGAAGGACAATTTGTTGACCTTAACAACTATCTTAATAAATATAAAAATGGAACCGGATTGGTGCAGTGGAATTATGATAAGGAGTCAGATGTTTCTGATTTAAAAATGGTTTGTTTTGATTATATACGAGCTCAGTATGAAGGAAAGGAGTTCAGATCAATTGCTAAACCTGGAAAAGAAAGTTTTTTTTGTAAAGAGAATGTTTGGAAAAAATTCTTTGATGAGCATAATACACTTATTAACCCATTCAATGCATCGGAAAAATCTCCAGATGAACTTCGAGAAGAATATCCTGACGCACCATTGTCTAAGCTTTTAAAAGAAAGAGATGACACCTGGACGTTAAAAGCTAAGGGGCCAATGCAAGGAAACCTTAATAAAAGTGTGAAATTTCTTGACGATGTAAACGATGCGAATGCACCACAAATTCTTATAGCAAGAGCTATAGGAACCTTAGAACAAGTTAATATTGAAAATCCGGCATTTTTTGAAGACAATGAAATTGATAATTTACTAAAAAGGATAAATGAAATTATTTGGGATTTTAAGCAGGCAATAAAAAATAAACGCAAACAATAATGCCTAGCATCTTATTAAATATTGACGAAAAAGAATCTGCATTTATTCTCACTGGGTCAGTAAAAGAGCTTTTAAGTGATCGAAGAGTAAGATTTTATCTCAATGATAATACTAATTATCAAGTTTTTGATAATTCAATTAATATATATTTTGATAAATCAGATAGGGAAACCAGATTAACTAAGCTAAAAGATGCTTTAAAAAAATATGGATTTGAAACTGACAATAGTGAAAATGTAAAAGAAGTTCTTAAGGATTATCTTAAAGAGTTAGATGATTTTAAACAATTCAGCGAAAAAGCACGGGGAATATGGAATAATGATATTGATGTGAAGGAGTTCGAGAGTTTTAAAAAGTCTGTAGAAATAAATCTTCCAAATCGAATATTGTACGACAAACAATTACTATCTGCATTTCATTTAGCTTTTGCCCAAAATGCTTGTAATTTTTCGGTGCCAGGTGCTGGGAAAACTTCCGTTGTTTATGGTGCTTATTCTTATTTAAAGAATTTACCTAAAACCGATTTTAAACATGTTAACAAAATATTCATTATTGGGCCTCTTAGTTCTTTTGGTCCTTGGGAAGATGAATACAGGGAATGTTTTGGGGTAAAAGTTACTTCAAAGAGATTATCTGGAGGAATAACAAGAGAAGAAAGAGAATCACATTTGCTTTCAGTATCAGAAGTAGATGAAACCCCGGAAATAACTCTAATGTCGTACCAAAGTGTCGTTTTTAATTTGGAGAATATTATCCTTTATCTAAAAAGAAAAGGGAATAATGTAATGGTAGTTTTAGATGAAGCACATAAGATCAAAAATGTTGAAGGAGGAATTTGGGCTCAATCTGTTTTAAGTATTGCAAAATATTGCCGGTCAAGAGTTGTTTTGACAGGGACACCGCTTCCAAATGGATTTGAAGATATTTATAATCTCTACAATTTTATTTGGCCCGATAAAGACATCATAAAGTTTCACCTTTTTCAATTAAAGGACATGACTTCTAACCGCTATGATCCTAGAGTAAAACAATTGGTCAATAATGTTGCTCCGTTTTTTATCAGAATTAGAAAATCGGATCTAGGATTACCAATAGCTACTGAAAATCCGCCTATTATTGTCAAGATGGGAGATGTTCAAAGAAATATTTATGATTTCATAGAAAATAATTATGTTGGCTATTTTCAAGAAAACCCTGAAAGTGGAAACGACCTTTCATCCATATTGACTAAATCGAGATTTATTCGTTTACTTCAAACGGCAACCAATCCAAGTTTACTAAAGGTCCCAATAGAATCGTATTATACTGATCAAGGCTTAACAAGTGAGTTATTTATTGATGACAGAGAAGTTATTTCAAAGATCGTAGGATATCAGAATTTCGAAACGCCTTCTAAGTTTATTGAAGTCAAAAACCTAGTTGAAAAAATTATTAACAAAGGAGAAAAGGTAATAATTTGGGCAACCTTTATTCAAAATGTAAAAGAATTGCAATCTTACCTTTTAAAAAATGACATTGAATCAAAGTTATTAATAGGGGAAATTCCTATTGAGACAGATAATCAACCAGCGTTATTTGAAACCAGAGAAAGCATTATTAGAGAATTCCATGATCCTAAATCATCATTCAAAGTCATTATAGCTAACCCTTTTGCAGTTGCAGAATCTATCTCTCTTCACAAAGCTTGCCACAATGCGATTTATTTAGAGCGAAATTTTAATGCATCAAATTTTCTACAGTCAAAAGACAGGATCCATAGAGTTGGCTTAAAGCCCGAGGATAAAATCAATTATTATTATATTTTGTCTGAAAGATCAATCGATGAAACAGTTCATAATAGATTGATTGAAAAAGAACGGAGAATGTTAGCTATTATTGAAAGCGAAGGGATTCCTTTGATCAATATGAATATGGATTATAATGAGGATTTTGGAAGTGATATTAAAGCATTAATAAGAGAATATGTGGGAAGAACTTCTAAAATATGATAAGCTTGGTTCCAAAGATGAATTGTCAATTCTCTTGTTTGAGATTTTATCTTTTGACCAATTTAAAAAAATTGATGACGTTAAAACAATTTGTATACATCAGTCTTATACTTTTGGAAGTTCTTTCAACGGGATTATTTGTTTGCTAAACCTATTAGAATTAATCAACGTTCAAGGGAACTTAATAAAAGCAGACACTATAGTATCTAAATATAAACCTGAAATTTTCTTTAGCAAGGGTATAATATTTGAAAGACTTTTTAAAGCATTAAAAGATGTTGGTAAACTAGAAACATTATTTAATTATCAAAACACTAAACTTGACAATGAAACTAAGGCCTATTATATTAAAGATAGTTTGATCCCTTTTTCTTTCATTAGTATTAAAAAACTTCTAATCAATACAGAGTTTCTTGTCAATCCAAAAAATATACAAAATACATATTTTATAAACCCAGTTTTTAAAAGTATCTTTTCTTTATTTGTTATTTCTAACATTAAAAAGTCCTCAGAGAAATTGAAAATAACTTTAGAAAAACTGAAGTGTATCCAATTTTTGCAAAATGAATATGGTGAGCAAGCTGAGGATTATGTTTTAAATTATGAATTAAATCGACTTTCAAAACACCCCTCAAAGCAAGATATTAAGAAAATATCTGCTGAGTTTGTGAATGCAGGATTTGACATTGAATCATTCAATACTGAGGATTCAATTATTAATGATAGGCTTATAGAGGTTAAATCTTACAGTAGAGACGTTAGTTTTTATTGGTCGAAAAATGAAATTGATACCGCAAAAGATATCGAAGATCGTTATTTCTTATACTTGGTTGACAGATCGAAAATTGACCAAAAGGATTATGAACCATATATTATTAAGGATCCATACAAGAATTTGTTTCTAAATGATAACTGGCAAAAAAATACTGCAACATATTTTGTATCTAAGTTAAGCAAATAGCTCCCCAACTTACGCCAATCTGGCGCATTCTATGAAAAAATTCAAATAATTAAGCTGCAAATTTTTGTGTGTCAACAAAAGCTTTGCCCGCCCCGGCCTGGTGTTATCACCAGCCGGCATAGCCAATTACATAGCCCATCTATTTTTCGTTTTAAAAACAATTTTACCTGTTTATTTCAACAAAAAAATCTATACCGACAATGATATTTTTATTTAATGAAAGTAGCATTACCATTTACATGGCCACAATTTTTTACTGCCACCGTTGCAGAATGGCGTCCACTCTTTGATCCAAATAAGTATAAAGATATCATAGTTGATAGTTTACGATTTCTTGTAAATAATAATAAGATCATTTCCCCGCCCCGGCCTGGTGTTATCACCAGCCGGCATAGCCAATTCATAATCCATCTATTTTTCGTTTTAAAAACAATTTTACCTGTTTTTTTCAACAAAAAAATCTATACCGACAATGATATTTTTATTTGATGAAAGTAGCATTACCAGATATATGGCCACAATTTTTTACTGCCACCGCTGCAGAATGGCGTCCACTCTTTGAACCAAATAAGTATAAAGATATTATAGTTGATAGTTTGCGATTTCTTGTAAATAATAATAAGATCATTTTGTATGGTTTTGTGATCATGAAAAATCATATTCATTTAATATGGCAGGCTATTGACCCGGCCGATGATAACAGCAGGCGGTGCCTTATACCGGCTGGTGAAAACACCAGGCCGGGGCATCCGTTACAAAAAGTACAGGAAAGCTTTATGAAATTCACAGCCCAGCAAATTAAATTTGATCTCATCAAAAATCATCCGGATGTATTGGAGTTATATAAAGTAAATGCATACGACCGTGAATATAATTTTTGGAAAAGACGATCATTAGGAATAGAATTATTTTCTCTAATTGCTTTTCATCAAAAACTTGATTATATACATTATAACCCGGTTAAAGCTGGTTTGTGTGAACTACCGGAAGCGTATTATTATTCTTCTGCAAAATTTTATTTAACAGGCATTGATGAGTTTAATATGCTTACTCATTATTAGGAAATTAAATTGAAATAACGATCCGGCTGGTGATAACACCAGGCCGGGGCAGAGGGATTTTATGATGGCATTCTTTTCTTCTTCAGATAGGTTTTTATCTGCTGTATGGTATTGAGTATATTTTGAAGATGCTGGTTCATATTTTTTTACCGCAGAGAACAGGAGTGAAAGGAGTTTACGCAGAGATACTCTGCGAAACCTCAGCTTCTCTTGTTCTCTGCGATAAGAGAAACTGATTATAAAATTATTTTTGCGCAGGATCACTGGTGTCTACAATGTAAGCAGGTCTGCGACCGGTTTTATGAATATTAATGCTTTTCCTTTACAAGAATGAAATAACGTACTTTTTTAAACTATGATTATTTTTTTATCAAAATAGCCGAATGTTTTTACCTTTTAAATCTGTTGTTTTCACTTTTGGTAATGAGAGATCCTTTTATCAGGATACTCCCTGTTAAATTCAACAGGCAGTGAATACATTTCTCCCATTCTAACCCCTAACCAAACTTCCTTAACTTCAACATCCCATGCAGGAGGTACAGCTACATGTTGATGGAAATGATTTTTTGCTGGCACTGGCAGAAGGATCAGTGTGCCTGTACAATTCCGAATCATTAGAAAATTATTTGAGAAAAAGTTCTTATGATAATGCCCCAATCTGCGCCAGTGTTCCCTTAGAAAAAGGAAAATTATTTGAATGCCGCTGATGGGATCACCGGTGTCTGCCATATAAGCAGGTCTGCGACCGGTTTATAAACAGTAATGCTATCCTTTACAAGAATGAAACAACATACTCTTTCACTATAATTATGATTTATCATAATTGCAGAATGTTGTTACCTTACAAATCTGCTGTATTCACTTTTGGTAATAGGTCACCCTTTCTACTTTGTAAAAAACGAGATGTCAACAAAATAAAAACAGGTGACAATGGAATCACTCATTTTATAATTTTAGTGTCGTTAACTGGATTGATATCTTACGTTAATTGGGAATATAACTATCTACCGCCCTCAATCTGGCGCCAGTGTTCCCTTAGACCAAGGCTAATTTTTTTGAATACCGCTGATGGGATCACTGGTGTCTACAATGTAAGCAGGTCTGCGACCGGGTTGTGAACAGCAATGCCCGGCCTTTACAAGAATGAAACAACATACTCTCTTTCACTATAATTATTATTCATCACAATTGCCGAATGTTTTTAACTTCCAAATTTGCTGTTTTCACTTTTGGTAATAAGACATCCTTTTCTACTTTGTAAAAAAACCGGGATGTAAACAAAATATAAAACAGGTGATAATGGGATCACTCATTTTATAATTTTTGTGTCGTTAACCGGATTGATATCTTACGTTAATTGGGTAATATAACTATCTACCGCACCAGGTCCCTTTCCTGTCTAAGCTTTTAGTGGCATATGTTTTGGCTTTCTCCACCCGAAATAAATTTTATCAATTATTAAATCTACAGAAATGGAAGAAACAACAACAAGATCCGGAATGGTGACCGGCATGTTCAATGATCGTCAAAGTGTGGAAGATGCTTACAATAGTCTGCATGAAAACGGTTATACTAAAGATGATATCAACCTTGTGATGTCGGATGAAACAAGAAAAAAGCACTTTGCCAAAGGGGATACCGAAATAGGGACTAAAGCATTGGAAGGTGCCGGAACGGGATCAGCTATAGGTGCCACTGTAGGTGCCGCCGCCGCAGCAATTGCGGCTATTGGTACCAGTTTGTTAATACCGGGACTGGGATTGGTCGTAGCAGGTCCATTGGCAGCGGGATTAGCAGGTGCAGGCGCAGGCAGTGTGGCAGGTGGACTGATAGGCGCACTGGTGGGATCGGGCATGCCCGAGGAAAGAGCCCGGTTGTATGAATCGGGAGTGAAAGATGGTAAGATTGTTATGGGCGTAAAGCCACGTAATGATGAAGATGCTGAGAGGCTTGCATCCGATTGGAGTACGAGAAATGCAGAAAATGTGTACAGGTAAAATCAAACCGATAAAAAAAAGGCGGGCAAGAAATTGCCCGCTTTTTATTTTGTAAATATTTTTACACAATTGAGGTTATAAAAAGATTCAATGCATTCTTCACAATGCGTTCTCCAATTTTTTTTCTTTACATGATTACAATGTTTGAGTTTATAACCTCAATCCGGGTTCAATCAATCTGGCGCCAGTGTTCCGAAGGATCACTGGTGTCTACCATGTAAGCAGGTCTGCGACCGGTTTATGGACAGTAATGCTTTCCTTTACAAGGATGAAACAACGTACTCTTTCACTATAATTATTATTCATCAGAATTGCTGAATGTTTTTACCTTTTAAATCTGTTGTTTTCACTTTTGGCAATAATACATTCTGTTCTACTTTGTAAAAAAAATCAGGATGTCAACAAAGTATAAAACAGGCGATAATGAAATTGCTCATTTTATAACTTTTAGTGTCGTTAACTGGATTGATGCCTTAACTAGAAACGAATACAAAGACATTATTATAAATAGCCTTAAACATTGTATTGAAAAGAAAGGCATGATACTACATGCGTGGATCATCATGAGTAATCATGTTCATCTTATTTTGCATGCAAAAAACGGCCATGTAATAAGTCATATACTGAGAGATCTAAAGAAATTTACAAGTAAACAAATATTTATCGCAATCAAAACAAACCATCGTGAAAGCAGAAGGGAATGGATGATCTGGATGTTTGAGCGAGCGGGGAAGCGAAATAGCAGCAATGAAAATTTCCAGTTTTGGCAAAATGATAATCATCCGATTGAATTAAATACTCCTGTTATGCAGCGGGAACGTTTTGATTATTTGCATGAGAATCCTGTGAGGGCAGGAATTGTTTTTAATCCGCAGGATTATGCTTATAGCAGTGCTATTGACTATTACACAAATAAAAAGGGAATGATTGAAATTGAGCATTTGCAGTGCTGATGCCGGTCGCAGACCTGCTTGCCAACAGTAGTCACCAGTGATCCTTCGGAACACTGGCGCCAGTATCAGGGGCCAGTACCAATTTGCCTGATAAATACAACTCAGGCAGTGATTACATTCCACCCCCATTCTAATCCCTAACAAAACTTCTTAACTTCAACATCTTATGCAGGAGGTACAGCTACATGTTGATGGAAATGATTTTCTGCTGGCACTGGCAGAAGGTTCCGTGTGCCTGTACAATTCTCAATCATTAGAAGATTATTTAAGAAAAAGTTCTTATGATAATGCACTGCAGCTGGCTGATAAAATACAGGAAGCATATAAAACTCATTTCTCCACAGCATTAAATGTGTCAGCGGATTCCATTGCCGTTGAAATTCTCGGGCATGTTTATTTCGAGGATTTTATAGAAACACTCGGTAACAAAATACCGCTAAAATTTACAGATACTATAGTTGAAAAGATCAGTTCACACTGTAACGAGATCAATATTGGCGAAAAAGGCCACGATCACAATCGTTTTTTTTGGGACCTGGTAACACCTATTGTGAAAAAGTATTTTGAATAAAGTCCCCTGTTCTGCGTCGGTAAAGTATCAGAATAGCAGAAGAACTAAATTTTATTCATCACCTCGGCAAAGATCTCATACGATTGTAGTCTTTCTTCATGATCATAAATATGTGATGTAGCCATGATCTCATTTACGCCCGTCTGTTTCAGAAAGGATTTTATTTTATTTGTAATGGTAGTTTCGCTGCCTATAAATGCATAGCTCAGCATATGTTGTACAGCCGTAGCCTGTTCTGCTGTCCATGTATTGCTCATATCATCTACCGGGGGTTGCAACAGTTTACGCTTACCTGATATAACGCCGATGAATAGTTGTTGTACAGAAGTGGCCAGCCTCGCCGCATATTGATCGGTTGCTGCCGCCACTACATTTACACAGGCCATTACATAAGGTTTTTCCAGTTGGGCTGATGGTTTAAAATGTTGCCTGTATAATGCTATCGCCTGTAAAAAATGAGTCGGCGCAAAATGACTGGCAAATGCATAGGGTAAACCCATTGTTGCTGCTACTCTTGCGCTGTCCGTGCTCGACCCTAATACCCAAATTGGAATATCAAGTCCTTCGCCGGGAATTGCACGTAGGTTGCTGCTGCTGTTTTCTGCAGAAAATAATCGTTGCAACTCCTGTATATCTTCCGGGAAATGATGTTCGGCGCTAAAATTTTTTCCTCGTATAGCCAACGCCGTTAACTGGTCTGTGCCAGGCGCACGACCAAGGCCAAGATCAATGCGCCCGGGATACAAAGAAGCCAATGTGCCAAATTGCTCGGCTATGATCAGCGGTGCATGGTTAGGAAGCATGATACCACCGGAGCCTACACGAATCATTTTTGTGCCGCCTGCAATATAACCGATCAATACCGAGGTGGCTGAGCTTGCTACACTTGCCATATTGTGGTGTTCTGCGAGCCAGAAACGTTTGTAGCCAAGTCGTTCTGCATGCCTGGCAAGTGAAAGACTGTTATGAAAACTATCGGCAGGTATTTTACCCTCTATAACGGTGGCAAGATCTAAAACAGAATAAGGAATAACGGTGGTTCGCATACCACAAAGTTGGCTGATAGCAGCACGTTTTATTAGCGAAATGCGAAGAAAATATTTAGGTACTAGTAAAGTATATCACCCCATCGGGCTCCGGCGGGCCGCCGGCACCTGCCTCGAGCCGGCCTGGTGTTATCACCAGCCGGCATCGTCAATCGCATAACCCATATATTTTTCGTTTAAAAAACAACTTTATCTGTTTATTAGTGTTACCAGCTACATGGCTGCAATTTTTTACTGCTACCGTTGCAGAATGGCGAGCGCTGTTTGAACCAAATAAGTATAAAGATATTATCATTGACAGTTTACGATTTCTTGTAAATAACAAAAAGATCAATTTATATGGTTTTGTGATCATGAAAAATCATATCCTTTAATATGGCGGGCTGCTAACGCAACTGACGAAAACACCAGGCCGGGGCATCCTATGTGAGGAAGCAGCATTAATCCGCGGGTATCCGCTCAATCAGCGTCATCCGCGTTTCTATCATTCGCTGGGTGAGAATAGATCATCATAAAAAAATTTTACAGCCATTCTTTATTGCTGGGTAAGATTTCCCTGTATCACAAAATCTTTGCCTTCACGGAGCATGATCAACGAACCGTTCGGTATCGTGTAAGGTATATTAAGGATGCAGGAGCCTCCCGGTAAGGGGTCAACGAAGATGAGGCTATTGGCGGGAAGGATAGCAGGAGGCATAGCAAGGTCGCTCCAGTTAGCATTTTCATTCCAGTTCCCGTTCCCGTTAAAGATATATGTTACTGGCACATTCGATACAAAATCCCGTATATCAAAAGAACGTAGTTTTTGGGTAAATGTAAACGGAGACTGCACCACTCTCTCATTGCTTATATATCCGTAGTGTCCATTTTTAAAACAGATCCCTTCTGCTTTAGCCATTACAAAAACGTCGGGCAGATTGAGTTTTCTTTTATTACCGTTGAAGTAATACCCGCCAGTATAATCGGATAAAAGGAACAAAAAATGACTGGCCGTTCCCGTAACCTGGTAACCTAAAAGGGCAATCACGTTATCGCCAACCGCTTTGTCGGCCCCTGTTACCAGGAAGTTGGTAGCCAGCGTTTCGAGCGGAGTGGCGACGTACGTTCCTGCTTCCACTCCATCAATCACATAATGCATGGAATTGAGATCGATCCAGTTCTTGCTGAACAGGTGGATCTTACTGTCGTCCACGATCATGGCTTCACAATCAAATTTTGTATTGTTACCGCCGGAAGCAACGGGAGGTTGTGGCTGATCGCTATAAGTAAAGTTTATGATGCTGATCTGTGCTGATGGTATCGTTACATCAGGATTGCCAACAGCATCCGGGATGGCAATTAGCGGGAACCTGTAAATTTTCAGGTTCGTTCTTGCGCCGTTTGAATTATTACCAAAGTCGCCAATATAAAAATAAAATCCATCGAAGGCTATATCTTCCCAGTCTATATTGGTTGCGCCTTGCAGGGTGACTTTTTGCAGGATTGCATCGCTTAAAGTATCTATCCGGTAAATAGCCGGTTCACCACCACTATCATTAAAGGTCCATAATGAATTCCCCGCCCATTGCAGGCCGCTGCTCTCTGCCAGGACAGTGTTGATCGGATCTGTTTTTACCGGGGGTGTATATGATGTGCTGTTGTAAGTGCAGCTTCCATCGTTTACGGTAGCCAGTGAGTTAAAATTATTTGCCATTGGATCTGTGCAGCCGGGCACCTGGCTATACAGCTGGTTATAACAGAGACACACTAACAGGATGAAAAAAAAGGGTTTTAGTTTGAAAGTATTCATTGTTCGGTTATACTTGGATGATGAGGCAAATAAGATATGCTTTACAGCCGGTAAAATAATAAGTGCTTCATTCGTAAATGTAGCTCAAATTTATTTTAGATATAAGTCTGTATAGGGGGACTGCCCCGGCTGCTGAAAACACTACAAGTGTTCGGAAGCTTATATTTTTCCCGAAAAGATCTATGCGAATGATGGAAACGCAAATGACGCTGATTGAGCGGATTAATGCTGCTAACTCAGCATAATATAGATAAATAACAATCCGTGCTAATCCGTCGCATCCGTGTCATTCGCGTTTCTATCATTCGCTTATATGAAAAAACTTCCGGACACTTATGCTGAAAACACGAGGCCGGGGCAATAACATCGTGGCAAACAGTTTGCATCTATAAGCAAAACCTCACTATGACAGACAATAAAAAAAAAGACAAAGAAAAAAAGACTCCCAACAATGACGAAACGGTAAAACCCGATCCCGAAACACTTGACACCAGCGATCCGCAGGAACATATGGAAGGCCCTGTTTCCTCTCTCATGCACAAAACAGGAGAAGCATTTGATACGAACGAATCAAAAGAACATGCTGATCGGAAGAAAGATGAAAATAAATAACCGGGTATTTGATAAACCCGCAAATTAAATTTCCCCAATATGGGGACGTAGCAGTATCCACTTGTAACTCATATCTGCGCCGGGACGGGGTTTTCTGGTTCCTCAAAATTTTCTAAACCATTCTTCATTAAATACCTGTGTTCCAATTCTTATCGTCCCGCACAGCATTTTTTACAATCCTTCCAAAAACCTGGGCTATATTTGTAGCAATAATTTTGTAGTATTAAAATTTGCTACAAAAGAATTGCTACAAATTGTATTTTATGAAAAGAACAAAGACAAACACGCTACTCCGTGAACAGCTCCTCATGACTCAGGAGGATTTTGCCGTCTATCTTGGCATCAGCCGCAGCCTCTTAAGTCTTTACGAAAAAGGACTGCGTTCTCTTCCCACATTCGCATTAATAAAACTGTCCAACCTGGAATTATTATACCAGCAAATGATGCAGAAGAAACTGACTGTAAAAACTATCAGAACAGCGCACCGGGACGTACAAAAACATGATGACAATGTAAGGAAAGCATTTCAATTGAACCACAAATTATGCGGTTATAAAATGTTTCAATTACAACGCCAACTGGAGGATATGATAGATAAGCATAATAAAGCCAAAGTATGGGAGGATATAATGGAAGTTATGTTAAACGATTTACAACAAGATGGGCAAAAAAGTAAAGAACGAATCTTAATGGAAAAACAGCAACAGCATATCATTAAAAAACTGGTACGTTTCGGAAATGCTTCACAGGCAAAATTGCGGGCACAGATAGAGGTACTGAAGGCGGAAGAACAGGTGAATAAAAAATGGTTTGATATAGTTTAATTCCAAACCAGGCGATTTTATTTCACGCAAAGCACGCAATGCTGCAATAACGCAAAGTAAAGTATCAACCAACCTATATGCTATAATTAAAAAAAGGAACCGAAGTAGAAACTTAGTTCCGTATTAATCCAATATCCTATGAAAAACCAAACAGATAACGCGATTACTTGCAAGCTATTGTTTAAGAGCGAATAAAATTATTCAGTATACAACCCAACCTTTTTTAATTGTTTTGCAGTTATTAGCTATAAAGCGGATTGAACAAATCAAGCTATGCTGTATTATGAAAGTATCTTCACTATTTTTCATTGTTTTTTTCCTGGCAATCCACTCTTCTTCGCAGAACAGGAACAATGTCTGGTATTTTGGTAATCACACCGGTATTAACTTCAATACCAATCCATCCGCGGTAATACAGGGTCCAATGTATTCTTTTGAGGCATCTTCAATAATCTGTGATAATAACGGTAATTTATTGTTTTATACGAATGGGGATACGGTGTGGAACCGAAATCATGTGATGATGGTTAATGGCTTCGATCTTGCAGGAGGTGTTCATTCATCTGCCACCCAGGGAGCCATCATCATTCCCAAACCATGCAGCAATAATCTTTATTATATTTTTACTGTAACAGAAGATGAGAGCAATCCCCACTTATTCTCTTATTCAATAGTTGATATAACACAGGATGCTGGTTTAGGTGCTGTTATTACCAAAAACGTTACCCTTCATAACCCGGTAGCGGAACGGCTTACGGCAACATTGCAGTCGAATGGCATCGATTATTGGGTAGTTGTGCAGGAGCGTTTAACAGGAAACTTACTCGTATACAGTTTAACAACAAATGGTTTAAATGTTGTTCCAATAATATTTAATTCTGGTGGAATAGATCCGGCCGATTACGGAGGTTATATAAGATTCTCACATGATGGTACAAAATTGTGTGTCAGCCATCAACACACACCTCCGAAAGCTATACTGTATGACTTTAATAAAACAACCGGTGTTATTAATAATCCGGTTAATCTCGCAGGTTTTCAACCATGGGGGATTGAATTTTCTCCTGATAACAGTAAATTGTATATTGGTTCTCCTTCATCAGGAAATTTATATCAGTATGATCTGTCGGCAGGCTCCTCAACTGCTATACAAAATTCCCGAACCGTTATCAGTGGTAATATACTGAGTGTTTACGGTCCTTTAAAACTGGCCCCGGACGGTAAAATATATGTGGCTCGTTCTAATGATACTTACCTGGGCATTATTGAACACCCCAATCTTCTCGGTACGGCTTGTAATTTTATTTTTAATGCAGTTGATTTAAGCCCGGGTAATGCCGTCTTTGGTCTTCCCAATAATCTTGATCTTTTTTCGGGTTGCATTCCGTGTCAGTCCGTTGTTCATACAAATATGAATGTCACAGTTTGTTCAAATCAAACCTATCAATTACCATCAGGCATTGTCGTAAGTAATGCAGGAATCTACATGGATACTATCAGAACCCACGCTTCGTGCGATAGTATCATCTATACGGTTGACTTATTCTTGTCACATGCTTCATCGGTAAATGCAACAGCACAAATCTGTTCAAACCAAACTTATGAACTCCCATCTGGCATCAGTGTTAATAGTGCAGGTGTTTATTACGATACAATCCGAAGTCAATCTTCCTGTGACAGTATTATATATACAATTCGTCTTACAGTAAATAATGTTTCTTTTTCAAACCAGTCTGATTCAATATATGAAGGTGAAAATTATACTTTGCCATCGAGTATGACCGTTAGTTCAGCAGGATCTTACCAGAGTATTTTAATAAACAGCCTTGGTTGTGATAGTATTATTAAAACAGTTTTGAAATTAAAAATGGCTTTGTCCGGATGCCTCACTCTTAAAAATGCCTTTACCCCGAATGGAGATGGAATTAATGATGATTGGATATTGTACACAAGTAATTGTTTTAAAAATCTATCAGTAACTGTATTTAACCGTTATGGCAGCACAGTATATCGTGCGGATCATTATAAAAATGATTGGAATGGACGATATAAGAATAAGGATTTGCCTGTTGGAACCTATTATTATATTATTACAATCACTTTATTTAATGATAAAAGAAATGTTTTTAAAGGGAATGTTACTATTTTAAGATAGCATACATAGCGAGCAGGTATATTAATTAGTGAAACTTAAACAAAAAGCTGTCATGAGTTTTAAACTCAGGGCAGCTTTTAAACTCAGGACAGCTTCCTATGTTGTTCTGAGTTTATAACTCAGAATTTACCATCCACCACCACCTCCACCGCCTCCTCCGCCACCGGAACTGCCACCTCCACTGCTTCCACCGCTGCTACTGGATGGAGGCGTTGAAGCAGATGATATGGTGGATGCCAGCCCGGATGCAATGCCCGATGTAAAAGAAGCCGTATTGAATAAATGACCTGATCCATGAAAGTAAGTTGGCTGGTAGCCGTCGGCGGTAGCTTTGCTGATGACTTCCTCAAATTTTGATGACCATGCACTTTCACATCCTAATGCGATGGCATAAGGAAGATATTTTTCAAATAACTGAATGGTCATTTCCGGCGGGTTCATTTTGTCGAACCTGTTTTGCTCTGCTGTTTCCAGGTACATTTTAAACCCAAGTGCGTGATCTGCAACTGCACGACCTTCGGGGGTATAAGCACTCATTATTTTACTGAACACTGTTTGTATGATAATACATAGTACGAAGAGGACTACAGTTACTATTGTCAACCCGACAGATTGAGCAAAGGCAAGATAAAAGATGGATGCAATTCCAAGAATGAACAGTAAAATTATAGGTCCATAATGACGGTTCAAAGAAAATAATCCTTTAAAAGTATTGGCTCTTTTTGGCCGGATCTCCAGCCTTTTTTTCAAATGTTCGCCAAGGCCATTATACAACGATGCAATATGGCTGTTGTATTTTCCTTTTTGAGCTGTATGCCCGTAAAGATCATTAATGTCATAGCCATACCATTCATATAACCTGGTTTGTTTATCGTTGAATTTGGATTCAGGCGGTCGCTGAAAATAATAAACAGGTGATTTGAATAGTACGCCTTCTTTTTTTATTTCTATATCAAGTTTATGTTGTACACAGTGATCCACGATAGAAGCGGCAAAAAGATGTGCACCATAACCCTGGTCGAGCAGGTAACCTGTATCAGCAGCCGACATGTTTACCGGTGGTTCAAACTGTGGGATGATCACTGCTCCTTTGGGATCTTTGCCAACCCTTCTCCATTTCCTGTAATTAAAAAAGAAAAACAGCATAACAGCTAACGACAATATAGGGATAATAATATTGTCCTTAAGAAAACGGAGCATTTTACTAAAAGCTGAAGGTTCCTGTAGTATACCTTTACGGATAGATGCTGCAACTGTTAATCCCTCATAAGGCCCGAGTTTTGCGTTGGTTTCGAAATTAACTGTATTTGAGCCGTTATTGTTGTAGGTGCACTGTTGCAGTGCAGCCCCCTGCAAACCTGTATAACACCTGCTTTCCATCACCGACGCTCCTTCGGGAAAATGAATGCTACAGCTTACCTTATCAGCGGAAAACGACCAGCCATTGCCATTTACGTTCCAATAAGATTCATCCTTGTCCTCATGGTAAATAACCTGGTGGCCTGTTTCATAAGTTAGCTGGTAAGTGTAAATTCCTGGTTTAAGAAACTGATCGCTGCTACCCGCATACAGCGTGATACCATTAGAGGCACTTTTTGTGAAATAAGGTTCGGGTTCATTATTCTTCAGTAATTTTTTGATATGGAACGGCACTTTCGATATCATTCCAAGATGGTTTGTATAGCGGGTAGGAAAACTACGAGTAATACCACGTTTGATCTCGTCATTGCTGCTCTCGCCACCACCGTCACCATTATATATTTTTATTGTTTCCACTACTGTATACATTCCGCTTCTGTCAATCGTAATATCTGAATGGAAAGAAAGGATACGATCAGTCTGATCAGTTTTTTTCAGGTTCTGGAAGATGATGTTATTTGACAATAACGCATCACGAACACCGCGTTGTAATTCCCTGGCATATGCTTCTTTTCTTTTGTTAAACGCTTCTGTGCCCTTAACAGGTTTTGAAAACATTCCATTTTCCAGCCAGTTGAATTTTTTTAAGATAACGGGTCTTGATATTGCTTCTATAATTGGTTGGAGCGAACTGTAATTGCCTGCTATTACCGATTCGGGAATATCCTCATTTGCTGCTGCTTCTATGGCAGCCTTGCGAATAAGTGCCTGGTAATCTTCACCGGTAAAATATTTATCAGATGTTTTGGTGAAACCGGGAAACTGTGCCATACCGGTAACGCATACCAGTAACAATATGATGCAGTAAAAGATGCTTTTCATTTAATCCATTTTCATAACTGTCAGGAAAAACTAATCTTCGGGGCGTTTTTAGCCGCAGTATCCTCTTCAAAAAATGGAGACGATTTGAAGCTAAACATGTTTCCCACTATGTTTTGCGGAAATACGGCAAGTGACTGGTTATATTCTCTTACCGTTCCATTATAATAACGACGACTTTGGTTAATCTTGTCTTCCAGTTCAGCAAGCTGATCCTGTAAGTTGGAGAAATTAATATTTGCCTTAAGATCCGGGTATTGCTCCGTAAGCGATTTAAAATTGAGCATGGCAGCGCTCATATTTTTTGCTGCTTCTATCTGGGCTTCGGGTGTAAGTGCTGTCATTGATTCATTGCGCACCCTAATCACATCTGTAAGTGTTTTGTTTTCGTGGCCTGCATATCCTTTTACTACTTCCACAAGGTTTGGTATAAGGTCCAATCTTTGTTGAAGGAATGCACCGATGCCACTCCATCCTTCCTGTGTGAGTATGCGCTTTCTGGTGAGGCTGTTATAAATTGAAATAAAATATACGATCAATAATAAAAGTATTCCGGTAATAATTAGTATTGGCACCATATAGCCTGGGTTTGATGAATGAAGTATTCAGCCAAGATAGTGAATCTGTATAAATTATCAGGATAGATGCACAAACGGTGGTTGTGGGTTTGTAAACGTGTTAATTATAGTTTGATTTCAAATTTGGTAGTTGTATGTCACGCAAAGCCCGCATTGATGCAAAAGCGCAATACACATTAACCATTTCCCCCGAAATCCCTGCCCGATGACTTCGCCCTGGTGGGATTGGAGGAGCAGGAAAAAAAAAGTATATAATATCATTAAAGCAATTAGTATACGAAGCAAAGTTTTTAATAAATGGTTTTGTGAATCATGTTTTAATTAAAATTAATTGTACTTTCAATCCGTATTCTTCTTTCAGCAACGCTTTACATGCAACTGCAATTTTTTAATTGACAATCCGGCCTGAGCGTACCTGAAGTTTTTGAATCAATTGTTTTCCAGCTTAACGCCTGTGCTGAAACGAATTCGTTTCACCTCTTGTAATTTATTTTCTAACAATAAACTATGGCGTATGAGCTTAAAACAATTTCATTTCAAAAAAGCATGTTCCTTTCCCTTCAAAAAAATGTATGCAATGCTGTTATTAATCCAATTACAGTATGCCGCCACGGCACAAACATGGGTTGGTGTAAGCACTGATTGGAACAGCACGGCAAACTGGAGCCCGGCTGTAATACCTACCAGCTTAACAGATGTGACAATACCGACAGGTCGGCCTTTCTACCCGGTATTAACAACTGCTACTCCTCAATGCAGGAATTTTACCAATAGTGGAACTATAACTATCAGCGCCAGCGGTACGCTCTCGATCTTTGGAAACCTCAGTAATTCAGGGGTCATTACAAACCCCGGCACTATATTCATCAAAGGAAATTTTAATCATTTCGGAGGCAACCTTGACAGCTTCAATGGTACTATTAACTTTAATGGTTCTACAACACAGAATTTTAGCGTAACATTTCAAACGACTACAACACTCTATAATATTATTGTTAACAATACCAGTACTACGAGTGGTGTTACACAAGCCGCTGACATGAATATCCTGGGAACACTTTCCATAATTAACACCGGCAAATTCATTGTGGGGGCTCATTATCTAAACCTTTTTAATCCAATAACGGGAATTCCTAATAATTTTTCAGCTAATAATACATCGTCAATAGGCTTTTTGGGAAGCGTGGCGGGATTAAACCTTCCTTCTTCTGTTACACAATTAAAAGTTTTTAATTTATCAAATTCAGCTGGGAGCACATTGCAGGGAAACCTCAACGTTGCTACCCAGGTTTCAATCAGTAACGGAACCGTGAATGCGGGAACATGGACATTCGACGGCACTGCTCAATTATTAATGAGTGGCGGATCGCTTGTCTTATCAAAAAATGGGGTTGCATTACCGGAATTTACCGGCACTTATACTTTAAACGGCGGTACAATAAATTTTACCGGCAATGGAACAGGTGTCAATGCTCAAACCATTAAGCCAATAAATTATGCTAATATTAATTTCGGTTCCACGGGCGACAGGATCCTAAGCAGTACCGGAATAATTGGAATATCAGGTTTTTTTAGCCCACTGTTAAACCCATGTACCAGCACCGGTAGTACAGTTGAATACAGGGGAACAACGCAGTTTGTTGCAAAACTCACCTATAACAATTTGACCTTATCAGGCGGGGCTTTTACAAAAACATTGGTTGGCAGCCCTACCATTAATGGGGTATTGACCATTGCACCAAATACAAAACTTGCATTGCAGCAGTACAATGTGTTGCTAAAATCGGATGCAACCAATAATGCAACAGTCGCAAATATTCCAACAGCCAATAGCATTACATATGGCACAGGAAGGTTTTATGTTGAACGATATATTCCAACAGGAACGGGGACCGGGCAGCATGGAAAAACCTGGCAATTTCTTTCGGTGCCCACCACTACCGGCCAAACAGTTAAACAGGCATGGCAGGAAAATGCAACTTCTTCCACCGATAACCCGGTGCCAGGCTATGGAACAATTCTTACGAGCGACCTGCCTGCAGCACTTTCGTTGGGATTTGATTTTTATACCCCCACCGGGTCAACAATTAAAACCTACAACCCGGCATTCAATTCATGGCAATCGGTAAGCAGCACTGCCAACCCGATATCTAACAGTATTGGATACATGCTTTTTGTAAGAGGTGATCGTAGTGTAACAACCTATAACCAGGTGGCAACACCTACTATATTAAGAACAGTAGGAAAATTATATGCACCCGGTACAGATGCCCCGCCACCTGTAGCCGTGGGTGTTAACCAGTTGCAGTCAATTGGCAACCCGTATGCTTCCCCGATCAGCTTTACAAATCTCTTGTCCACCTCAACAGGTATTGATAGTAAATTTTATGTGTGGGATCCTTTGTTAACAAGTTTTTATGGCTATGGTGCTTACCAGACATTGAGTAGTGTAAATGGATACAGGCCTGTTCCGGGAGGAACAACTAACTATCCAACAGGAGTTGTCTGTACTACGATCCAAAAAGGGCAGGCATTTTTCGTTGGATCATTTGTTGGAGGTACTGTAGCATTTGCTGAAAATAACAAAACAACAGGTAACCTGAATGTTTTTAAAGGAGGCGATCCCCAGGAAAATTTTATTACGTTGCGTAGTTACCTGAATGCAAATTTGTATAACGCAACAGGTATACTTTCAGATGGTAATGTTGCTGTAATGGATAACCTGTTTAGCAACAGTATTGATTCCCTGGATGCAGCAAAGCTTGGTAATTTGGCCGAAAACTTTGCTATATGGCATGGCAGTGACAATAAACTGCTTGCCGTAGATGCAAGACGGGCGCCCACAGATGGCGATACGCTTTTTTATAACATAACCGGACTTACTGAACAATCTTATTCCTTCACTTTTACCCCGCAAAATTTAAGTTTACCAGGGTTAAGTGTTTTTCTTGAAGACAGTTATTCAGATTCACAGCATCCGGTTAATTTGACATTACCCACTGTATATAATTTCACGGTAAATAGCAACCCAACCTCAAAAAGCCCGGGAAGGTTTTTTATTGTATTCCGTTTTTCACATCGTGATGCAGCCAAAAATAATGTTACTGCAAAAAGCAGTAAAGGCCTGGTGAATGCAGGGCAAAAAAATACAGGCATTAAAGTTTATCCCAACCCCATAACAGGAAAAGTTTTGAATATTGCTTTTGATAACAATGAAACCGGTAAGTATCATATCCAGCTTATCAACTTACAGGGACAACCGGTTTTTAATGAAAACATGATTTTGACAGGTAATACAACAAAAAAAATTATTTTACCCGGTTCTGTTTTACCCGGAACTTATTGCCTGCGGATTACAGAAGGAAGCTTAATAAAATATTTAGAAAACATAAGCATACAATAATTATTGGGAGATAGCTTTATTCGCAGGAGTTGTTGGCGATTTCAAATTGTTTTATACTGACTATACAACACATTGCCTTTTCAATTGTGAATAATAAGGTCCCGGTAACGGGGCTTTATTATTTTATAGAATTCATTACGGTTTTTAAAATAGCTTCAGCTATTTATTGATGTACTCCATATCTGGTATAAAATTGCTTTAGGATCTAAAAAAATAAAATAGTTGTGTTTCCCGGTTTCATAATTCTTGACCACTTCAACTAAATTTGTTTTTATCTGTTTAAATAAAAGCCTTAACATATGCACGAACAGCTACCATTTATGCTCGCACTCATCACAGCTATTGTGCTGATAGAAATGCTGGCAACCAAATTAAAGATCGCTTACCCGGTGTTGTTAGTAGTTGCAGGACTGTTCATTAGCTTTATTCCCGGGTTACCCGTAGTAAAAGTCAGATCCCGACATGATCTTTTTTATTTTTTTACCGCCATTGTTATTTGAAGCAGCATGGAGCATTTCTTTTAAAGAGATGAAAAAATGGTGGCGGATCATCGGCAGCTTTGCTTTTCTTGTGGTGCTCTTTTCTGCACTGACAGTTGCTTTACTTACAAACTGGCTGATACCGGGTTTTACATTGGCATTGGGATTTTTATTGGGAGGAATTGTATCGCCACCTGATGCAGTAAGTACAGCCGCTATTACAAAATTTGCAAAGATCCCGAAATCTATGGCTGCAATTTTAGAAGGGGAAAGCCTGTTGAATGATGCTTCTTCACTTATTATTTTCAGGTTTGCTCTGATAACTGTTGGGACAGGACATTTTATTTTCAGCGAAGCATTAATGAGTTTTTCCTGGATGGTGATCGGGGGTGTTGGCATCGGGTTGGTTTTGGGATGGCTGTTCATGCAGGCACATAAGAAATTACCTACCGATGCTGCCTCGGATATTGCCCTTACGCTTGTTGAACCTTATTTTCTTTATTGGGTGGCAGAACAATTGCACAGCTCGGGTGTATTGGCAGTAGTATCAGGAGGTTTATTCCTGGCTAACAGGCGACTTGTTTTTTTATCGAGTGCAAGCCGGGTAAAAGGATATAGTTTTTGGGAAGCATTTATTTTTATTCTGAATGGTGTGGTGTTTATGCTGATCGGTTTACAGCTACCGGAAATAGTTTCAGGGCTCCAGGCAGACAACATCCCGCTTAATAAAGCTATTTTTTATGGCGTTCTGGTTACTTTCATTCTCATAATAACAAGAATCATCTCCTACTATGCGGCACTGTTAGCAACCCTTGTTTTCCGGCCGTCGGTTGCACCGGGCAGGGAAAATTCCAGGAGAATGTGGCGTACACCATTATTATTAGGATGGACAGGTATGCGTGGCGTGGTATCATTAGCTGCAGGGTTGGCTATTCCGCTGACCTTACCAAACGGTGAAGCTTTCCCGCACAGGAATCTTATCCTGTTCATAACGTTTATGGCTATCCTGCTTACGTTGCTGATACAAGGGCTTACACTTCCTTATTTTATCAGGCGCTCAGGGCTGTTAAATAGCTTCAATGATTTGCCGGAAGAAGAAGTAAAACTGAAAATAAGAAATAATCTCGCTGTACATACTGTTGCATTTTTAAAAGAACAACAGGCAAAAGGGCAATATGCGGATCCTTATTTACAACGTATGTTAAGCCAGTGGGAATATAAAATAAGCCAACCTGAAAATTTACGAATGAGCAGTGAAACAAAACAAAACTATCTTGACCTGTTAGAAAACCAACGAAAATTTTTAGCTGACTTGAATAAAGATGTTGAATTGGACGAAGAAATAATCCGTCAGCAAATTTTTCAAATTGATTTGGAAGAGGAAAGGATTAAGATGTTGTAGATAAGAAGTATTTTAATTTTTACATCACCTGCGCAATCAAAAATTTCAAATAATGTGTATTCTCCTGGCCGCTTATAATAGGATGGTCCGCGGATTGGGCATTAAATACCACCTGCCGTATTCTTCGTTTGGCATCTTTGGCTGCTTTAACGATCGTGTCATAAAACAATTCGGGGCTTACTAAATTGGTACAACTGGAAGTAACTAAAAAACCGCCGGGCTTCACCAGTTTCATTCCACGAAGATTGATCTCTTTATATCCTGTAACGGCTTTGTCAATGTTGCTGCGGCTTTTGGCAAAAGAGGGAGGGTCGAGCATTACAACATCCCAGCGTTTTTCTTCTTTGGTTAAATTTTTCAATACATCAAATGCATTCACACATTCAAAACGGCAAATGTTTTCCAGTCCGTTCAATGCCGCATTTTTATTGCACATATCAATGGCATTTTGTGATATGTCCAGTCCCAAAACTGATCTTGCACCATAATAAGCGGCACTGATCTCAAAAGATCCTGTATAGCAAAATGCGCCTAATACATCGGCATCTTTTACAATGTGCCGGATGGCCCGGCGGTTATCCTGTTGATCTAAAAAATATCCGGTCTTTTGTCCATTGGCAATATCAATGTACATTTTGATACCGCCACTACCATCTTCATTTATATTTTCTTTTATGATAATACTGGTATCAAATTCTGCTGATAAAAATCCTTTTTGTTGCTGCATACCTTCCAGCTCTCTTACGGGCACATCATTCCTTTCGTAAATTCCCTTTGGGGAGAATAATTCATTCAATGCTTTAATGATAGAAGGTTTCCATACATCGATACCCAGCGCCATTGTTTGTATCACAAAATAATCATTGAACTTATCAATGATCAATTGCGGCATATCATCCGCTTCACCAAAGATCAGCCGGCAGTTTTCGGTATAGCCTAAACGCTGACGATAGTTCCATGCCTGTTGTATCCTTGTTTTAAAAAAGCTGTCGTTGATCGTTTCATTTTTATCTCTTGTAAGCAACCTGACCGCTATTTGCGATCCGGGATTGTAATAGCCCCTGCCGATAAATATTTTATCGAAAGTATATACATCTACAATTTCACCTGGTGCGGCATTGGTATCTTTTTCTTTTCCCCTGTTGATCTCATTGGCAAATATCCAGGGATGACCTTGTTCCACCCTTTTACTGATGTTTTTATTCAGTGTAATACTTTTCATGTGGTAAAAATAGTTGTTTAGCTGCTGCTGAATAAAAATTTGCTACTTTTCCGGCACGGGGTATTGTGTTAACAATGAGATTACCAGGTTGCTACATCGCCTTCGAAAGATTCTTTCTTTCTTTTTCCCCGCAAAGGCGGGATGCACCACTTGATAAAAGGAAACAAAAGATCAAGGCCGGCTGAATTACAGCACACCCGGCCAGCAGCTTACTCAGCTTTAAAGCTGCTCTAACCCCTCCGCCTATAAAGCAAGCCTGCCATTTATATAATCCAATCACTAATGACTATTTATTTTGTACATTCGCATTACTTCAACACAGCTACTCCCCTCAACTTTTTTGGAACATCATTTTGCACAAACGAATTATTTATTTACTTAATTAAATTATTACCATGAAAAAGTTAGTTGTGATATTGTTTGCTTTTATCTTTCTTTATTCCTGCCGGCACAATGAAAGAAATATCAGCATCAGTTATAGGGACAAGGAAGAATTTTATTCAATGGATGCCCGTTTTAGCAAAAGCAAAACAAGGAGAGCAGAAAGATACCTGAATGAGATAATAGGAAGGGAAAATAATATTTCATTCTTTAATACACGTACGGATGCAGTGCTTACGCTTGATAACGGGACAAAATTTTATCTCAAAAAAAACCCGGGGCATATATTTATTAAAATAAATAAGGGCGAGAATTCCGGCGAAGCAGTTCATGAGATGAAAATAATGTGCGAGGGGATGAAGGGTGTATTGTTGAAATAGATCTATTTTCTTTTTCCTCGAAGGAGAATATGACACTTAATAAAATGGAAACAAAAAATGAAGGCCGAGAGAATTACAACCCGGGCCTTCGCTTCGATATAGAATTAATGAGACCGACCTTCACTTTGCACTGTAGGGTGAAGAAAGCTGCACCTGCTAATCGGATGTAATCCCTGCCCGGATGGCTTCATTCAGGCGGGGATACCGCCTTTGTTGGTTCTTTTTTATGGCATATCCCGATTCGATTGGGGGCGGAGTAAAAAAGAATATACATATTTATTCATGCAAAAAACACAACGACGCAAATTGCGGAACAGGTACTACTACAAATGAATACTATTACCCAAAAACAAATTGACTTAATTTTTAATTAACTGCCAAATACGTTCAATCTTACATTAAATTTTCGTATTTAGATTTTTTCTTCACTTTTTTAAAGTAATTTTCTTTTACTAACGTTAACGCAACCCCTTTTTTATTCTTCCCTTTGGATGCTTCTATTCTTCCCTTTGGATTCTCCAGGTTTGCCAACCCGTCGAGCACTTTATTTAATTTATCACTCTAAAATTAACTGGTTATGAAACGGAAGTTCGTAATGCTGATGGCAATGTTATGTATGACGCTTTTTACAAAAGCAACAGATATACAGGTAACAACCAAAGACTCATCTAACGTTGCCGGGTGGCTGCCAACAGACCCGCTTCCGGCCTGTTCCGGTACAAACTATCTTATAGTGAATGTTAAGAATGTTTCAGCAACCGGTACCGGGGCATTTACGCTGGTGTTGTTATCGAACAACCTGCTTACTTTCACCTTTTCTTCGGCAACCTGTGGTACTGCTGTATTTGAAAATGACTCCTTAAAGATCAGCTTTTCAAATATTGCAGCCGGCGATTCCTGCAAGCTTGTTTTTGTGATGGACATTCCGTGTTCGGTAACAGGTTCGCTTTCTATAACAAAATCGTTGCTTCCCGGTTCATCGGTAACGATTGTCAGCGATCCTACTGACCCGATTTCATTTGAATTGCCAAAAATGCTTATCGATTCTTTTTTTACGGCAACGGGTACTCTTATCACCGACAATGATGTGCAGGCCGCTATATTAACAACTGAAACCTACCGGGATTTTTTGATAAAGGTTACCAATGGACGGGTAGAAGAATTCTTATTTTCCTACACACCTGAACATGAAATAGAATGGGATCGTTTTGAATTCCAGGCTTATTCGGGAGCAACGCCGGTAAGCAGTGTAGTAACATATACTTCCGCTGTGCCATTTTTTAATTCCACACTTATCAATAGCTATTTCGGACGTCCTTATTTAATCAACGGGGATCGTTTTAAAGTAAGAGAATATTTCAGGATAGACACTTGTTCCATCATCACAGATAATACAAAATTTGAAATTACCTGGTATTGCCCGAATCAATCACCTAACAACTGCGGGTACCTGCTGGCAAAGCGGGAAATTTCTGTAGCGGAAAGCGGTGGAAGTCCTTCTCTTGGATTTTCCGGGTTTTCACATCCGTTCCAGGTTTGTGGCGACACGTCAGCTCCACATCATCCCACTACTTTTTCATATACTATTGGGAATACCAATGGCGGTGCCCAGGGCGCCCCAGGGTCAGATATTAATTCCATCCATCGACTTCGTTTCCCAATCGATACCTCCTGGTTTACGTGCCAAGATGTTATACTCGTAAGTGATATGGGTGATACACTTACCAGCTTTCCTCCGGGCTTCCTTACATTCCAGAATAATAACTGTTACATGTATTTTGATACATTGACCGGACCGTTATTTCCTAATAATTCCCCGATTGTAGATACATTCCTTAAAGACGGAAGATTCAATGAGATCATTACTGACAGGTTCTTTAGAATAATTTTTGTCGACTGCCAGTTCCATTGCCATGGCAACCAGGGAACAAATGGCTTGTTTGATGCATGCAGAACCGGAACTTCCACACCTATGTTCTTTGCGCAGGCATATTATGATGGTAATTTCTTTTATGATAAAATGTGTACAGATTCATTATATGCATTTCATCACATGAATAATTACAACTACAATTATGAAACAGAAACAATAGCAGAATCAGACCGTACGGATGTAGAATTGGGTCAGACTGCCAACCTCGATTATCATTTTTCTATAATCAGGAATCCTTTCACCAGCACCAGCGGTGCGATTAGTTGTGATTCTACAGAATATTTTCCTGTTATTGAAGTACCGTCACACTATACTTTGGATTCAGTAAGGTATTTCCAGGATGCAAATTCAGACAGTTCTGTATTACTCCCTCCACTCTACACAGGTGTTACCGGCACGGGCGATTCTATTTACCGGTTACAGGCGGATAGCATGAGGCTATTCCTCACAGGGCGAATAATCGCAAGCGTCAGACTAACGAATTGTACGATCAATACAGGTGGTTATGATACCATACGCATAAAACATTATGCTGTTTGTGATTCCTGTTATGATTGCGGATTTGCTATGCGTTGCAACGAAATTCCTTTATACTTTCATTGTAATGGTACATGTGATGGCCCGGCAGCCAATACTTCATCATTCACATTTGACCGGGGTTCGTTTGGCTGGGTAGATTCAACAATGACAAACATTGTGGATACATCGGGTACGGTTATCCGCTACAACCGTGCATACCCTTGTGACTCGATCTATGTAGATGCGATGGGTTCTGTAGCACAATCAACCTATGTTGTTGATAGCATCTATTTCAGGATTGATTATGTATCGCCGAGTAATTTTCAATACTTCGAATTTGTATCGGGATTTTATGAGATATATGATAGTGTTACAAACATCCTGGATACCTTTCCAATAACCAGTACTGATTTATTAGGTAACTGGAATTCGTTGACCTGTACCAATTGCAGGTTGAAATTTAATTTTCCTCCTGCTATCGACCAACAATTATATCTTGATCATAAGGCAAGTGTAAGATTGCACGCAGTGTTGAAAGTAAAGCAAACAATCCCCACGCCTGTCAGTCCACCATATTATAATTTCTTATTACCACAGGTACGCGGGCAATATATATCTGTATATGGAAGTATTGCGCAGGAATCCTGTGATAGCTGGGGCGATAATATGCTCGTGATGAATGTAAGAACAATATGGGATCAGCGATCAACGATTTATCCCGGAACAGCTGCTGTTATAGCGCCTGAGAACTGGGCTAGTGAAGAAGGTGCAGGATATGGTTATTATCATTCGCTTTGCGAACGACGGTTTTTAGTTTCGACACAGGTAGTAGGTGGATACAACACTTTCGATGATTTCCCTAATGAATTCAGACCTATTACGCTTTGGCCCGATGCTGCAGCAGGAGATACTTTACGCTTAGAGGTACCACCTGCACTAACCTTAGTACAGTCGAGGTTTAATGCAAGGGGTATTCACGGATATTCTGATTGGCGACCTGCAAATGTGGTAACAAATGGAAATGAATTGAAGATATGGGGATTTGATGGACATGGCTGGCCGGTAATAGAACATGACGGTCATCACCCTATTGTACTCAGGTTAAGCGGACAATTTACGAATGCATGCCCGCCGGATAAATGGCAGGCAGATACCATTGTAACACCAGACTCTGCGATTGTTCAGTTCCCGTATACAAACCGTGCTTATTCAAGAGAAGCGGCATGTGCCCAGCATGATTCAGGAACATATCCGAGTGTGTATTCAACCGTTCCTTATACACTTCAAATGTATACCAGTATCGATACGTTTAAAGTATATTCAACCATTGATTCGTTGAATAACATCAATATTAAATTCTTTGATAGCACAGCTGCCTTCGGGCCGTGGATTCGTAACGTGTGGGTATATCCGCTAAACAATGCCAATTGTACCGTTACCGGTATAAAACGCGGAACAACCTATTTGACCGAGAACGCAAACTTTTACCAGGTAGATGGATTGGGGCATAACGTAGCTCAAACACTGATGTTACGGATACAGATCAATTCATGCACACCGGATACGCCATTCGAATTAAAATTGGTCTATGGTTATGAATGTGCAGGTTATCCTAACGATATTAATGCTACAGCTTCGTGTAAAATGGATACGATCACGCTACTCATTTTGCCAAAACGGTCAGCATTGGCGTTAACGGCAGTTGCATCCAACACTACTGTTGAAAGTTGCGATACGTTGCAATACACTGTTACACTCACCAGTACAGATTTCGCTGATACGGAGAATCCTTCTTTGCTTATAGTAAATCCGCCGGGATTACAACTTGTGTCAACAACCTGTACAACTTCCAGCACAGCATTCCCGGGTGGAACGGTGCCGTTTATAACAAGTAATGATTCAAATACTGTAAGTATCAATACCGCCGTTTACAATGGCAATGGAATGCCGGGGGGAGGACATGTTGCAACGCTGCAATGTTATTTTGTGCCGGTTTGCGGTGCCGTTAGCGGAACTTATAACATTAACTTCAATGCTTCGGCAACAAATATTTGTAATGGCGATATTATTATCGACAACGATAGTTTATTCAGACCTGTCACGATACAAAATACATTATTACCATTAACAGGAAACCTGGATGTTTCCTCTTCATTTACCAATTGCAGTAACCCATGGGAGTTAACCATAGCGCTGGATAACCTGCAATACAATGGTCAACTTCAAATACAGGGAACGCAAACATTGCCTGCAGGGTTCGCAGTCACCAGTTCAACTTTACCGGTTACTGGTACTAACCCTGTTGCGTGGGTGCAAACACAATCAGGTGGAACAACAGCAGGTATTGGTATTTCTTATTCAGTACCTGCAGGATTCTGTGGCATAGTGCCGGTACAAACAAGCATTCTGTTAATTGATTCAATAAACTGTACAGGAACTGTGAACTGTATCGATTCTTTATTGATTACAAGAGTTGACTCCATTTATGTGTGCTGTGATACCTGCAATTTATCCGTAACACCAATCATCTCTCACCAGACCTGTGAGAACGATCCGAATGGAAGCGTATCCTTGTCTATCAGTAACGGGCATCCGCCGTATACTTATCTATGGAATACCGGGGCATTTACTCCATCCATTTCCGGTCTTACAGATGGAACTTATACCTGTGTAATTACAGATTCACTGGGATGTGTTGATAGCATAACGGCTGTTGTACAGGATCTCGATTCCCTAATTATAACTATAAGTCCGCATGATACGGTGGTTTGTGCCAATACGCCCGTTACACTTACAGCAACCGGTTGTACGGGATGTACTTATATATGGTATCCGGGAGGTGAGACTACTCAATCAATTGTGGTAACACCAACAACAGATACATGGTATGGTTTAGACGTATTTAGAAAAGATGGCTGTTGGTACAAAGCATATGCGTTTATAAAAGTTAAGGAGTGTGAAGACGAAAGCGAATGTTTATACGTGTACAACAGGGATTACAAAGATGAGGGCAATGATATTGAAGTAATGTCAGACAAAGGTTTTGTTGCGGTTGGATCGATGTATCGTACAGATCTGGAAAGAGACGCTTATTTTGTAAAGTATGACGGAGATTTCAATCTTGTGTTTGCAAAACGAATCGGCGAGTCAAACCAACAAACCGAATACAGGAGAGAAAAAGCAAATGCAGTTATAGAGGATGCGGAAGAACGCTGTTATTATTTTACAGGACTTGTAGAGATCAGCCCCGGTAATACAGATGTGTATGTTGTTAAGGTAAATAATAGCGGGGGAATTGTTTGGGGATACAGGTATGGAACCAAGTATTCAGAAGCAGGCACGGGTATTCACCTTGCCGTTGCTCCCCGTTGCGGACATTCATGTAAAAAAGACAGGCTCGTTATCACTGGATATTCCAATGCTATTTCTGAAAACAATTACCAGTTTATGGCAATGCAGGTAAATCCTGTAAACGGGGCATTGGTAAAAGTTCGTGTGTATAATATGCAATCAGCCCGCTATGCAAAGAGTAATGCTTCTGTACTATTGAGCGATAATGAAAGCATTGTGCTGGTTGGTGAAGCAGCCGACAATGCCGCTGCTACACAAAAATATATTGCAGGCATTAAAATTGATACGGATCTGAATCCGCTGGTAAGTAATAATATCGATAACACTGATGCAGATGAGGCAGCCTATAATATAATTGAACTGGGTGAATCGGTGTATGTTGTTGGAAGAACAAATGCGTTTGCTGATAAAACACCGGAGATATACCTGCTTGAGCTTAACAGCAATAATCTATCTGTGGCAAATACTGCAACCTATGGTTTCAGGCAATCAGACGAAATAGGCTATGGCCTTACGCTGTCATCAGATCAGCAGATTGTGATTACCGGCACTACAAAAAATAATCGCAATAATAATGCGCTTGATGGGTTGTTATTAAAAGTGCGACCGGGTGATTTGAGTATAATATGGGAACGTTTGATCACAGAAAGATATAACCAGGTACCACGAAGTATAACACTTGCCGATGATGAAGGATTTGGAATTACGGGCGTTTGGGGTGTAAGCAATGCGGACGAAGAAATCTTTGTTTCTAAAATTTCAAAAGATGGAATCGGATGTTGTTATGAGGATATCAAATGTGATGTAAGCAAAGGTTATAAAGAATGGAGGCCGGATGTGTATGACATAACCCCGGAATTCTCGACGAAACAGGATAAACCATCTGAACCATATTATGATTTCAAATTGATTTGTGAGAATAAGAGCGAATTGCCGGCATTTGCAAAACAAACGCAAACTCCAAATGAGATCCACATGTATCCGAATCCAAATAGCGGTACATTTCAATTGGTTTTACCTGCAGTTAGTAACACAGTAAAAGTGAGCATGTTTGATTTACAGGGAAGAAAAGTAAATGAGAATCGTTTTAGAGATAATAAGAACCTGCAACTTAAAATAAATGCTGACCATTGTATGCCGGGAGTATATTTTGTTGAAGTTATCACGAATACAGGCAAATGGATTGGAAAGCTGATCGTTTCGAGGTAGTATGTAAAGTGTAAATTGTAATAAGCAGCGGTGGTAAGCCGCTGCTTATTATTTTATATAAATATTGTACTCTGTGAATCTCTGTGCCAACCTCTGTCTAACTCTGTGGTTAACCTTGGCATATTATTTTCACTCAATTACCCATTATGAAAATTGCAACCTACAATGTAAATGGCGTAAATGGCCGCCTGCCCGTATTACTTCGATGGCTGAAAGAAGCATCGCCCGACATAGTTTGCCTGCAGGAATTGAAAGCGCCTCATGAAAAATTTCCTCACCAGGCTATTAAAGATGCCGGTTATGATGCCATCTGGCACGGACAAAAAAGCTGGAACGGCGTAGCTATTCTTTCAGGTGTTGGTGAACCAAAGGAATTAAGAAGGGTATTGCCCGGTGATCCGGATGATGTACATAGCCGGTATATAGAAGCGATCGTAAACAATATAGTAATAGGTTGTCTCTACCTGCCTAACGGTAATCCATACCCAGGACCAAAGTTTGAATATAAACTTAAATGGTTCAAACGGCTGACGGCACATGCAAAAAAGTTATTATCGCATGACGTGCCCGTACTGCTGGCAGGTGATTTTAATGTAATGCCAACAGAACTGGATGTATATAAGCCGGAAAAATGGGTGAATGATGCATTGTTCAGGAAAGAAGTACGCAGCGCTTTCAAAAAATTGGTGGAACAGGGCTGGACCGATGCCCTCCGTAAACTTTACCCAAAAGAAACGATATATACCTTCTGGGATTATTTCCGCAATGCTTATGCAAGAGATGCCGGACTTCGGATCGATCATTTTCTTCTCAACAAAAAACTTAGCCGGCGCTTACAGAATGCCGGCGTTGACAAGCACGTAAGAGGATGGGAAAAAACCAGTGATCACGCACCAGTTTGGATTGAATTAAAAGACAAATAGCGTAAAAGCTACGTAAGGCTTCACACACTAAGATTACATATCTTATTTTGGAATACTAAATTAATACGATACCTTTTGTATTCAAGTAAGGTATCTAACAAGACGACCACATCTTCTCACCTCTGCTTCTAATACTGTTAACTTATCCTTGCCGCTGAGCATTTCTTCGGGTTAAAATTTATTTTAGATCTAAGCATAACCACCGATGGTTAGCTGCTGATATATTGTATTTTTTAAAACAGTCACTTATTTTTTACACTGATTCTCTAAATGTAAACACAATGTTTATACCTATACATGCTTTCTGCAAAACAATATTTTCACTTCTCCTGTTGATCACAATAAATGCAACAGCGCAACCTACGATTGGTTCTTTCACTCCTGTAAGCGGACCCGTGGGCACCAGCGTGATTATTACAGGAACAAGCTTTAACGCTGTACCTGCCAATAATATTGTATATGTTGGTGCGGTAAAAGCATCGGTCACGTCTGGCACAACGGCCAGTTTAACGATCACGGTGCCTGCAGGTACCAGCTACCAGCCAATATCTGTACTTGATAATGCTACCGGTTTGAGCGCCTATTCTTCCAGGCCCTTTATCACAACTTTTATCAATCCTTTCGGTACTGGCATTCCTGCTGACTTTTATAATCCCAAGGTTGATTTTACTGCAGGTACGAATCCCCGTAATGCTGTAATCAGCGACCTTGATGGAGATGGAAGACCTGACCTGGTAGTTAGTAACGGAAACACTAATAATATTTCTGTGTTGCGAAATGTTTCTACTCCGGGTATTATAACTGCTGCTTCTTTTGCAGCCAAAGTAGATTTTGCAAGTGGTACATTTACTTCGCATGTTGTAACAGGCGATATAGATGGAGATGGCAAACATGACCTGGTAGTTGTTAATAACAATAATTTATCCGTACTGCGCAACACTTCAACCCCCGGTGCCATAGATATAACTTCTTTTGCAGCTAAAATAGATTTTGACCTCGTTTTTACCGGTCCTGTTTTCGTTGCGGTGGGTGATGTGGATGGAGATGGCAGGGCTGATCTCGTAGCTGCCAATTCAGGGTCTGCTTCCGTATCGGTACTTCGCAATACTTCTACACCGGGCACGATCAGTTTTGCTCCCAAAGTTAGCTTTACTACGGGCACTACTCCTTTTTGTGTTGCCATTGGCGATATGGACGGCGATGGTAAGCCCGACCTGGCGGTTGCCAATTCCGCAGTTGGAGCCAATACGGTATCCATACTGCACAATACTTCCGTTGCAGGCACAATTACTTTTGCTCCCAAATCAGATTTTGCTACAGGTACAGGTCCCCGTTACGTTTCGATCGGCGACCTGGATGGAGATGGCAAGCCAGATCTGGCAATAGCTAATTCCGATGTGGCTTCTACTACCTTATCTGTATTGCTTAATACTTCCGTTGCAGGCACGATCACTTTAGCTGCCAAATCAGATTTTACTACAGGTACCAGTCCCCGTTCTGTTGCGATGGGAGATGCAAATGGAGATGGCAGGGTAGACCTGGTGGCTGCTAACATTAATTCTACTACTATATCAGTCTTGAGTAATACTTCCGTTCCAGGCGTTATTACGTTTGCTGCCAAATCAGATTTTGCTACCGGGATGGGCCCGGTTACTGCTGTGATGGGTGATATAGATGGAGATGGTATTCCTGAAATTGCAGCAGCCAATGGAACTGCCAGCTCAGTTTCTGTGTTCCAGGTAGATCTTTCAGGATTGCCCGTTACAATTACCAACGTTAAGGCATACCTGGAAAATGCAGGTGTACAAATTGAATGGACAAGCCAGCAGGAGATCAATATAGAAGGCTACGAAGTGGAGCGTTCACAGAACGGCCGGCAGTTTATAAGATTGGGAACCATACCTGTTAGCGGAAACAGCAATATTGCTAAAAGCTATCAGTTCTTTGATACCTATCCTTTGAAAGGGATAAACTTTTACAGGATAAAAATAATTGAAGCCGGGCATGTGAGTTATAGCCTGGTAGTACGAATAAATATGAGTATTATTTTCACGAATATGGTCACAGTCTATCCCAACCCGGTAAAAGAAAATACCATTGCAGCGGAGTTTAATCTTCCAAAAGGAACTTATAATATAGTCATCAGTAATCAACAAGGGCAGCAGGCAATCCATAAACTGGTAAATCATCCCGGCGGACCAGCTATCGAAACCATTGTACTTCCCGTGCCACTCGCAAAAGGAGTTTACCAGTTAAGTTTAACAGGAGAAGGAGTAGACATTACCCGGCAAATAATAAAAAATTAGCCAGGTGATACAAGCATGCTGAACAGGAAATGAGCAATATTGAATGTTGACCGAAATGAATATTCGTTTTGAAATCAAGCTAAACTTTTCAGGATGTTGCTAAACTATGGAATTACCAGGGCGCAAAAACATCCATTTATAATATTTCAACATATCCATCCGTTCCATTCACCCGGATACGCTGTCCGTCTTTGATCAGCGTGGTAGCATTTTCTACTCCAACAACTGCCGGTAAACCATATTCACGTGCGATCACTGCTCCGTGGGTCATCAGCCCGCCAACTTCTGTGACAAGCCCTTTTATGGAAACAAATAATGCTGTCCAGCTGGGATCTGTAAAGGAAGTGACCAATATATCTCCCTCTTCCATGTCAGCATCTTCCATACTTAAGATCACACGTGCCCGTCCCTCTACAACTCCGGAAGAAACAGCCAGGCCTGCAATAGCTTCGGCCGGAAAGTTTTCTCGTTTGTACTTACCCGTTACGATTTCACCGTCGGATGTAATAACACGTGGGGGAGTTAGTTTTTTATATAATTTGTACTCGTCTTTTCGTTTGCTGATGACTTTATAATCAGGTTTATTTGTGCGAACTACTTCCCGAAGTTCTTCAAAATCGAGATAGTAGATATCTTCTTTTTCATGGATAACGTTGGCTTGCACGAGATGCCCGGCCTCTCTCAGCAGCGCCTGCTTATAAACAAAATAGCGGCTAACAATACCGTATTTCGGATATTCACGATAGCCACTCAGGTTTCGGACGAGGTCGATCATTCGTTTTGTCTCTTTAGCTTTTTGCTCACCACCTGGTAATTGCTTCAATCGATCTAACAACTCCTGTTCTTTTTTAAAAGCTTCCTGTCGCCCTTTTTCAAATTTCCGGCTGCTTTCATTAACGTCGAAATTTTTGATATTACTAAGAATCATAGGGACGAGTATAGCTGGTTTTTCGCTCCAACGGGTTTTAGTAATATCGATTTCCCCTGCGCATCGCATTCCGTATTTATAAAGGAAAGTATAGAAAGCTTCGCGGCTTTTCTGTCCACCCTCAAATTGAACCAGCTCATCCAAAAAACTATCGTCTTTTATCCCGACCTGTCCGGACAAATATTCAATCACTTCCGGGTAAGGCCGGATCACATCTGCAACATCTAATAGTTGCAGGCCCATTTCCGATGTAATATTGTTTGGTACTGATTGAGAAATGGTATCTGCTGCATTTTTCTCGCCTAACCATTCGTTCATTTTTTCATTGATCCACGATGAAGCATTCATGCCAGTCATGATCACAGCAAAACTCTGCGGATCAGAATTTATCTTTTTTAATTGCTGAATATCTTCCAGGATAAAATCAAAAAGATCGACCCCTGATTTCGTTTGGATGTGTTGCTTTAACGCTTCGATAGATGTTTGATTTTTCCTGATCAAATCAGAGACGATTGTTGGATCGTAGTCGTTCAGTGCCTGGTAGTCCGGAACTGCCACAGCCTTATTGCCGCTTGCAGCAACTTGTTCTTTTTTATCATCCGGCAACAACGCGACAAAATCTCCCCGTTCTATAATTGTTGTAAGCGCATCTTTTATGATCGGATCAGATTTCCCCAAAACATTTATTAAAGTTTCTCTTCCGGCAACTGAGCTCAGCATCGGTGTAACATCAACAAATAATCTTCCGCCAGCAATACGCATGAGCGCCCGGGTCGTTAACAGGAAAAAAGATAATCCCAGTGGTTTCATCGCATCGGTCATCATCTGTTGATGACCAACAGATATGTAAACGTGATTTTCTTCATCATTGGCCTGCGGTATCGGGTATAAAGTAGTGATAGGCCGACTCTGGACAATGTAAAACGTATCATCAACCAAACACCACTCGATATCTTGTGGCAAACCGAAATGTTCTTCGATCTTTCTTCCTATATGTGCCAGTTGTAAAATTTGTTGATCAGTAAGTGTTTGATTTTTTTGCTTACCAGGATCGGTCTGTCTTATTTCTGTTCCGCCTTCCTTTAGTCCATACATAGCCAGCTTTTTGGTTGCGATCATCTTATCGACGATTTGTTCTCCCAGTACTTTATAACAATCGGCTGATACCAGTCCGGCCACGAGTGCTTCTCCGAGACCGAAACCGGCGTCGATCGATAGCAGTTTACGGTTAGAAGTAACCGGATCAGCCGTAAATAAGATTCCTGAAGCCTGTGGGGAAACCATTCTTTGAACGATAACGGATAAACGCACCTGGCTGTGATCGAATTTGTTTTGTATGCGATAGATCACTGCACGATCCGTAAACAGGGAAGCCCAGCATTTGCTGATATGCTGCAGGATGGCTTCCTTTCCGATAATGTTCAGATAGGTATCCTGCTGTCCCGCAAAGGATGCGGTCGGCAGATCTTCCGCTGTAGCGCTGGAACGTACTGCATAGGCTTCTTTTTCACCAAACTGTGTGAGATAATTCGCAATCTCTTCTGCTATATCATTGGGAATAGGAATGTTTTCGATAACTCTCCGGATATGTGAACTGGTTTCGCTGATAGTTAACCTGTCTTCTGCTTTAAGATGCCTTAATTTATTCAATAAACTGATAAGCTCCGGATTGTTCCCGGTTATTCTTTTATATGCTTCGGTGCTGATGCAAAAACCTTCCGGCACCCGTATTCCCTTGATCCCGGACAGTTCACCCAGGTTAGCGCCCTTACCACCTGCAAGCATAAACTTAGTTCTGTCGATCTCCTGTAAGTAAAGTATATATGTGTTCATATTTTTTCTTTAGCGATACAAAATTTTGCGGACCCTTCCAACATATATCGGGACTAGCGGGGCCGCAAATACGCTGCCTCTTTTTTTGCTATCTGCATTTAATTTTATTTGAAGAGAAAATCTCTGAACAAAAAGAATGGTTTTTTTGTTAAAATTCAAAGTGCCTGTGTAAACTTTCCAATATGCCTGGAGAGGTTAGATAATTTATTTTACACATCCTTCGGTGAAACAGTGTCGGCTGTAATTTTACAAGATCTCCTCATTACTATCAGTCTCAGGCTCCTTACCTTCTCCCGCTTTTTTAATGTCAAGGTCATCGCCGATCAGTTTATCAGGAACTTCATTGTCGTCCTCATTATTAACACGCTGACTATTTATATCAGCTTTATCATCATCGAGGTTCTTTTTATCTTCCTGTGAGTTTATTATTATTTGTTTTTTAGGTTGCATGATATTTAATTTTTAATAGGCATTTACCTGCTTTTACCATCATGAACCGGGCCGGAAAATGCCCCAGTCTTTGTGGTAATCTCTGCCACAAAGGCACTAAGACGCTAAGTAACACAAAGAAAATATTTTGCGCATTTTTGTGCTTTTGTGTCTTTGTGACAAGGTCTCATCCGCAAAGGCTCGAAGACCGAAGCAACACAAGGGCTGTAATAAAAAAGACTCCCAATGCGGGAGTCTTTTTACAGGTTTATTCTGGTTAATTACATTTTTATAAGCTTTACCATGATCTTTTCTGTACCCTGAATATATTCCCCGATATAGATACCTGGCTTATAACCGCCACCAAGTTTCAGGGTTTTTCCCGGTTGTATGGCAGTTTTTGTTTCAATCATTTTTCCACTGATATCATAAATGTGTAATATTCCTGTTGCCTGCGGATCGTTACCCCTGATCTCAAGTGTGAAATCACCATAACTGGGATTAGGCATTACAGTTATACCGGCATTTTGTTTTAATACCTCACTCACTGGTATATCACTATTTGTTCCACGGTTTGCGGTATTACATTTTGCCAGGCTTACCGACAATGTTTTTCCGTTTGACGTACCGCAGTTATTTCTACCATATGCTGCAACGGTTCCGCTTATTGCTGTAGACGGATAAGAAACAGTAATAGTAGTTGTATTCTGGCCACTTACAATGGTTGCGCCCGAAGGAACTGTCCAGAAAACGGTTGTTGCATTTACCGGTAACGATGAAACGCTGTAAGTATATCTCCTGTTAGGACATGCTGCAATGGATGTTGCGGTAATAGTACCTGGCACAGCCGGTTGTCCTTTTGCAAGGGTAATTGTCTTGGCAGGACTGCTTCCGCAAAGCGTATTGGCTGTTACAGAAATGCTGCCTGAACTGAACGAAGCGCTGAATGTTACTACAATTACTGTATCATTTTCCCCCGCACCATTTGGATGCGTTACGGTAACACCGGAAGACGGTGTTGTCCATGTATAGGTAGCAATACCTGCAACTTTTTTCACTTTATAAACTGCACCGGTAGCTGTACCCATATAAGGACAAGGGTCGGTTGGACCCGTGAGCGCCAGTGAAACGGTTGCCTGGTTAATCACTCCTACAGTAACTGATGTTGCTGCACTTGTACCACAACCATTTGAAGCTTTTACCGAAACAGTACCACCTGTTGATAGAAGAGGGAACACTACGCCAATCGTATCGGATGTGCCTGTAGCACTGCCATAATGATAGATCGTACTTCCCAAAGGAGCGCTCCAGGTATAAGTAAGGCCAGCTATTTTTTGTACACTGAATCCCCCAACTGGTCCATACAAAGCAGAGTAGACACAAGGTACTACTACTACCTTTATGGCACCTGGTACTGCAGGAACAGGTCTTGCAATTGCAAATGTCCTGGCTGCACTTGCCACACAGTTCACAGCCTGTACACTAATGGTACTGCCATTGACAAAATTATTATTGAAAGTAACTTTAATGATCGTATCATTTATACCTGTACCCGCAGGAGGTGAACTAACGGTTACGCCTGCCGGAACTGTCCATGAATAAGATGTAGCGCCTGGTACTTTCCTGGTGGTATAAGTGGCTGTTGTTGTTGTGCCGATATAAGCACAGGCTTCTGCGGGGCCGCTGATAGCAACTGGTACCGCCGGCGCCGTTTTTAATAATGTAAGAATGCTTGCTGCACTTGCTGCACAGGAAGAAGCCTGCACCGTAATAACTGAGCCTGAAGTTACATTGGCGGTAATAATGGCCCTTATGATCGTATCATTAACACCGGTTCCACCGGGGTGAGATGATAACGTTACGCCTGCAGGCACCGCCCATATATAAGAAGTTGCACCTGTTACTTTCCTGATCGTGTAAGTAGAAGTACTGCCGATAGCAGCACAGACATTTGTTGGCCCGGAAATGATTCCCGGAGTTGCAGGTGCTGTTTTAAGGATGGTTAAGCTGCTGGCATTACTTGTTAAGCAGGAAACTGCTTTTACAGTAATGGCAGTACCAGAAATAAAACTGCTGCTGAATACTACTTTAATAATGGTGTCATTTACTGACGTACCCCCCGGATGTGAACTAACGGCAATGCCTGTTGGCACCGTCCATATATAAGAGGTAGCACCTGCCACTTTTCTCACAGTATAAGTAGTCTGGTTGGTGGTACCGATATATGGACAGGATTCCACAGGTCCTGAGATAACACCCGGTGTTGCCGGTGCAGTTTTTAACACTGCTAATGTAGCGGCAGAACTGACAGTGCATCCCGATGCCTGAACCGATATAAGCGTGCCAGATACAAAATTGCTGTTATAACTTATTGTTACGATGGTATCATTCACACCAGTCCCTGCCGGATGTGTACTGATAGTTGCACCTGCAGGCACCGACCATATATAAGAGGTAGCACCTGTTACTTTTCTTATTGTATAAGTGGCAATTGCCGTAGTGCCAACATAAGGACACGCTTCTGTTGGTCCTGTTATTGAACCCGGAGTATTGGTAACTGCAGCACCTACCGTAATGGCATTATTCTTAGTTGTAAAACAATTGGAAACGGCGCTTACAGCAATTGGTGAAGTTGTAAAGCCACTGCCGAATACCACAACGATACTGTTGGTACCCTGGCCACTGATGATATTTACATTGGCCGGTATGGTCCACGTATAAGATGTTGCATATGGTACTGCTGCAATACTATAAGTAGCCTGTACATTATTTCCCAGGTAAGGGCAGGCGCTAGCAGGTCCGGTAATCGGGCCTGGTATTGCAGGTATATTTGTCACAAGTAAAAGATTTGAAGGTATTGCATTGCCGCAGTTTCCACCGGTAACGCTTATTATTGCGCTATTGTTAATATTGCTGGTAATGCTTACCGTTATACTGATTGTTCCCTGGCCTGATATGATGTTGACACCTGCAGGAACTGTCCAGTTATAAATCGTAACGCCCGAAACCTGGTTAACTGAATAGACTGCAGTATTACCGATCAACGGGCAAACGTCTGTTGGACCACTGATAACACCCAGTTCAACTAGTGGAAGAACCTGCGCAGCAATACTGTTGGAGACAGCACTTGTACCATAAAAGCAATTTGTACTTGCATTTATACTGCAGCTGATGCTGTCGTTATTGTTTAGATCAGTTGCAGTATAGGTCGAACCGCTGGCGCCGCTAATGATCTCCCCATTCTTCTTCCATACATACACCGGGGTGCTTCCGGTATTGGTTGCAGTAGCTGTAAAACTGATCGCAGTTCCATAACAAGCGGCTGCTGACTGATCAGAACTTATAATGATTGTTGGTGAACAATCTACAGGTGGGTTAGTGATCTTAATATCGATTAATGAAATATGACTGAATGTATTATTTTCCTTAACCCTGATGTCAAATACCCTTTCGGTTTTACCTGTGAAAGTAAAAACGGCAGCATTGTTATAATCTGTATTGTTCCTGGCATCGTATTCCTGCCAGTTTGTTTCATCGGCCGGTTTTATCTGTATTATACGTTCGTCTGCAGCATCTCTTGTGCCCCAGAACTTTATAGTGTATTGTTTTAACGGATCGAGACCGGTTAATTTCCATTGACCATTGGTTGCCGAGGTATGCGCAAATGCATAATCTGCAACAGCACTGTTAGGATAATCGTTCACATCGCTGCTGATACTACCTGTATTCGTACCAGGGCCTGCAGTATTAAAAGTACCATCGATCCTGTTTATAATTTCCAATCCTAGGCTCGTAGGCACATTGCCAGTATTTACTGCGTTCTGTATTTTACTGCCTTCCAAACCATCAGCAACATTATTCCAGTATTTGCCTGTTGCGTCAGCGCCAATAGTTGGGTTCGTACCAAAATCAATCAACACCCTTGCATTCACATTTACGATCACATCTGTAAAAGCCATAGCACTGCTATCATCTGTTACCGTTAGCCTGAATGTGTAAATACCTTCAATAAGATCATCAATGGCTGTAATAGCACTGTTGGGAGAAGCGATGGTTGCGGGTGCAGGTCCGGAGGTTTGTATCCATTGATAATTCGTAATGCTGCCATCATCATCACCGGAAGCTGATCCATCCAATGTCCCACTTGTTGCCGGGAGCGGTATGGTAATATCATTTGCCCTTGCAAAAGGAGGAACGTTCAGTGTAATTGCGGGCGTGGTGCGGGTAATATCAATAAGGCAGATATAACCAAATGCACTGCCTGATTTTACACGTATATCAAAAGTGATCGACGTTTTTCCGGAGAATGTAAATATCGCCGCATTATTATAATTGTTATTCCCGGTGGCATTGTATTCCTGCCATATAGTTTGATCTCCGCGTTTGATCTGTATGATGCGATCATCCGCTACAGATCTTGTTCCCCAGAATTTAACCGTGTATTGTTTTGTGCTTTCAAGACCTGTTATTACCCACTGCCCATTGGTTGCACTTGCTTCTGCAAAAGAAAAATCTGTGATAGCTGTTGCCGGGTAATCATTTACTGCAGTAGCGGAATTGCCCGTATTAGTGCCGGGGCCTGCTATATTAAAAGTGCCATCTATCCTGTTGATCACCTGCAGGCCGATATTCGTTGGCTCGTTGCCGGTAGTAAGCGCATTACTCAACTTTATTCCGGGTTGGGTTTCAGTGACCGTATTCCAGTAATTTCCATTTGCATCCGGTGAAATGGTTATATCCGGACCAAAGTCGATCAATATCCTTGAGCTAACCAGGATATTAATAGTATCTGATTTAATATTAGCAGCATTGTCTGTTACCGTAAGCAGGAACGCATATCTTCCTTCTGTTAATCCATTAACAGCTGTTATTGCATTCGATGCTGAAACAATTTGTGAACCTGCAGGCCCGGAAATATATTGCCACTGGTATCCTGTAACAATACCTCCCAGTGTACTGTAAGAAGCACTTCCATCAAGGCTAGCGGTATTCTGTGGTAGCGTGATTGACTGGTCACTACCTGCCCTCGCCACCAGTGTTTGTGTAATCCTTGCACACAAAGAATCAAGAATGGTTTCCGCTTTTATCCTGCTATAAAAAAGTTCATGTCCATGATTATTTACGTGGACATAGTCATAGTCGTAATAATTATTGATAGTCCCATCTGCATTGGCAGCACCTGTCCAGAAATCTACAGCCTTATCAGCAAACCTGTTGTTGATCCAGTCACGCATGGCCACAAGAGAATTCATTTGCGCAGCAGACATATTATTCCTGGGTTGGGTGGTAGTTATCCAAACCGGCACGTTGGCTGAATCAGCCAGGTGAATAGCTCTTTCAAAATTTGCCTGTTGTTCAGCCAGCGTGTAATCGTTGGCGGCATCATTGGATGGCATATTGATGATGAGCGCATCAGGGTGAAGATTCAGGACAGCTGTAATATTAAAAGATGAATTAGGAGAAGGGCGATTAGCCGGGGGCGTGAAACCCGTCGGACAAAGATTCTGGTAGGTTGTATAACCAGGAATGCCGAAGTTGTATACAACGTTATGGCTGTTCTTCCTTACAACATAAGTAGTGAATCTGCCTACCCAGGAGCTGTCGTAGGTGGAAGCTCCGGTTCCATAAGCCGTTGAAGATCCGAGAATAGCAATCTTCCATGCATGATTGCAATTAACCTGGTCGGAGTCGTTGGCAGTTGCATTGAATACAAATAAAAAGGAGAGCAGGGTACTTAATACCAGTCGGTTGATAGTAGTTGGCATGGGTGTCAGCTTTGGTTAGGTTATATATATGTAAATGAATAAATTACCTTGAACAGGGCTGTTTCAACAGAAGGTTGGAAGGGGCTTAAAATGAATTGGAGACTGTCTTTAAAAAGGATAAGGCGGGTACAATAAGCCGAATAAGTTCATGGCTTGCCGCACAAAGAAAATAAAAAGAATCTTTAAATCATAGTATTTCGGTAAGTTTTTTTTGGACCTTTTTTATCGGAACTATTTATGTGGAAATGAAATGCGTTTATGCATTAGTGAAATAAAGGGATGAGCGCACTGTTAATAACAAAAACACGGATGTTTTGCATAAAGTCGTTTAGTCATAAAAAAAGCCCCATAACGTACGGGGCTTTTAAATAAGAATGGAAGCGTGTTAATTAACGATCAATTTGTTGCTGACTGTTTCACCACCCGGTTTTGTCATCCGAACGATATAAGTTCCTTTTCTTAAACCGCTAAGGTCAATTATGTTTCCTGATGTTTGATGTTTCACTATTCTGCCATACATATCTGAAATGCAGATTTGTTTCAGGGATATACCATGTGGAATATTGAGCCGTGAGGCTCCCATCGTTGGGTTTGGATATACCAATAATGGGTCATTAGCAATTGTAATTGTGTTCCTGATAGTACTTCGGGGAATGCTGTGATTTGTTCCCCTTTCTGCTACTTCCTGCAGGTCGCAGATAGTGAAGTTGTCGAATATATATTTTGTATTTTGCTGTACACAGTTGCCTACACCACTTTTAAATTTGAAAAACATTTCTATCTGGTATAGGGCTCCCGCAGGTAAATTAGGTCCCACGTAAAAGGTTACAGCAACCCTGCCTGAATTTGAAGGTCCATTAGGCGGAAGGGTGTAATCAATCATTACCTGGTAAGCAGTTGATCCTACATACAAAACAACATCCATGGATGTTGGGCATGCAAAATCTTTCCAGGTATTACACTTCAGGTTTGCATTCATTACAAACATGTCAAATGTCATTTTCACTTTAACACCTCCATTACTGGTTATTGACGGGGTTTTGACCTGGCAGGGATTATTTCCACCAACACCAGGTGTAACAATTCCCCTGTTCTCGCTGCAATTGTTTGCGGGATTCTCATACGAATGTATGCTGGCACCCTGCGAGTAGGTCCAGCCGTTAGTAGAGCCGGAAAAAGTTTCAGAAAAACATGGCGGATCCTGGTCCTGCGCCGTAAGATTGTTAAAAAATAATGCCAATGCAAGTGTGAATGTTACTTTCATAGAACGGGATTTGATTAAAAAAAAGGTTTATAGTAAGTAGCTCAGTGAAGTATAATAGGAACACAGCATATGTTCCTGGTTAGGGTATTGTAAAACTAATATCTATTTTTCCAATCTCATAGTAAATTCGGAGAAGATTTTTAGCAGGTAATAAAACTTTCCGTAATGCTCTCATCCTAAATGAAACCGGTATATAAATAAATTAAAATATACTTCAGGATTGAACCTGCTGTTTTACCACAGAAAATGCTAGGGCGATCCTTGTTCAAAACCTCCGTGAAACTCTTGACAAAAAACTCTTTTTCACTCTGTGGTTCTACTCATTGGTCAATTTCCATCTTTTTCCCTTCCTGGAATTAAAACCACTATCCTCTTTAGGATTAGGGTTCCCCTTGCCGTTAGTGATCAGGCTGTGCAAACTGAGATTGATAAGCTCATTCCACGCATGATTGCATACATCATAACATTCATATTCCGGTAACAGGCCCTTGTGTATAAAAAAGAGTTGGGTTTGGTTATTCTTTTTAGAGATCTCGAAACAAATTTTAGTATGCTTCCATTCAGTTTTGTCTTTAGTGAAACTGAAATGATTGTCTAAAACAAACCATACCACTTTTTTGCCGGGGATAAATTCTACTATTTTCATTTTGGCAATATGGATGTCCTGGTAATATTGAAGAAACTCAGCATTAAGGCTGTCTGTAATTCCTTCAATTGATTCAGACCACCAACCACGAACATTATTGATCGCATCGAATACTTCTTTCGCTGTTTGATTTACCAGCAACGTGGTGCTGAAACTTTCGTCCTGCAATAAAATGCTTTCTGACTTTTTCATTTTGAGTTATTTATATGTTGTAATTGGTGTTTGTTATTTATAAGATCCGTGGCTATCCCTTGAATCAGCGTTATCCGCGTATCTATTTCCTGCGTAGAGTTATAGATACGCGGATGGCACGAATAGTGCGGATGAACGCTGATTGAAATCGTAGTACCCAGGGGTCTAATTCACTAATAAAAGAATTGCTCCAAAACAATCTGCCCATTTTTAACCTCGTATAACATTACCTGGTTTATCTGGATCCTGCCATGACCCTCCACTGTAATATCCACTTCTCTGCCTACAGCGAAATGGTTACCAGCCACAACTGGTTCTGTAGTAGACATTTTGTGAGCAGCTGTGATACGACTTACAAAATTTTCTCCTTTTTATGGACAGGCACCTTACCTTCTGCATATCCAAAATACGGTGATCCTGCAGGGTCAATGCTTCTTACATTATCTGCAAATAATTCGTCCTGGATTTCAAACCATTTTTCTTCGCGGGCAAGTTCATTGAACCGTGTTGCTACTTCCTGTGTAGTCAACACTTTGACATTTGTTGTTTGTGACATTGTGTTTTATTTTAATTGATTTTTAAAAATTGTAGTTCGTTACTTTATTGATTTTATTCTTTTTCCTTCAAGATTGGGATCACCTTTACCCGTGCTGATCAAACTCAATAGACTATGTTGTATATACTCTGTCCATGCAGGTGAACATGCATGATAACATTCAACCCCGGGAACCAACCCTTCGTGTGTGAAAACAAGCTTTGTTTGATTACCGGTTTCGGAAATTTCAAAAATTATTTTTGTACCTGTCCACTCGTTTTTGCTTTTAACGAAACTCAACTCACTGTCTGTAACCAGCCACACAACTTTTTTACCGGGTATTACTTCTGTTAATCTTTGTTTGGAAAAGTGTACATCTTTTACCTGGAAGATAAATTCATCCTCCTCTTTGTTGGTATTTCCTTCGATTCCTTCTGACCACCATCCACGTACATTGTTGATTGCATTAAAAACTTCTAACGGTGATTGATCTACCAGGATCGATGTACTGAAGTGCTGCTTTTTCATATTTATATTATTTAATTTGTTTTACAATTGCTTTGCGATACAAAAATACCATCTCATAGCAGGTGAAAAGGTGGCTAAACTGACAATAATGGGGTTGATAGTGACGAATCCTGTAATTTACAGTTGCAGTGTTTTAAATTAAACTCATAAATATTTTTTATGCGAATTGGGATCCTTAATTATGGTAATGCCGTCCCCACAAGCGTGAGCGGTCCTGCTGATATTTTTGCTGCATTAATGAGAACTTATCCCGTTGTTACAGGTAAAGAATTAGCTATTCAATTTGAAATTGATTTCATTACAGAGAAAAAGACTGTTTTTTGGCGAAAGCCTTTTAATGAAAAGGAACAACAGAAGATCACAAAGAAAGATGTGTATGATCTGATAATTGTGCCTGCAATGTTCTCCAATAAAATTGAAGAAGTTATTCAAAAACAAGCTAGGATCATTGATTGGTTGAAACAGCAGCATAAAGCAAATACCGAGCTCGCAAGTATTTGTGTAGGTAGTTTTTTATTAGCTGCTACCGGGCTGTTGGATGGAAAAAAAGCGACCACCAACTGGATGTTTGCGAATATGTTTCGCAAAAGATATCCGCAGGTAATATTAGAGGACGATAAAATTATAGTTGACCAGGGCAGGATATATACCTGCGGCGGAGCTTTTAGTTTTACAACATTCATGATATACCTGATCGAAAAATTTTGCGGGCACGAGGTCGCGATTACTGCTTCAAAAATTTTAATGATCAACATGCACCAGCAACCTCAAACGAGCTTTTCTATTTTCCAGTTTCAAACAAATCATGCAGATGATGCAATCACCAGGGTGCAACAATACATGGAGAAGAATTATAACAAAACCATCACGATGACGCAAATGGCTGGTATCAGTAACATGAGTTCAAGAAACCTGATTCGGAGATTTGAACATGCAACCAGTAACACTCCATTGGAATACCTGCAACGCTTTAGGATTGAAAACGCAAAAAAGATGCTTGAGAATAAAAACGACGGAATTGAACAAATTGCTATGAAATGCGGTTATGAAGACATGAGTTTTTTCAGAAAAATATTTAAGCGACACGTGGGTATGACACCAAGGGAATATAAAGATAAGTATGGACGTGGGTCACTTAAAATGAAATGATGTGTGAGCGTTTACACCTTGAGTAAGGTGTAAACCTGGGTAAGGTTGAAACTAAGCTTTGTAACAAGCCCCGCTAATCAGCAGGGCCATAATTACTATCCTTAAAACATTTGTTCTAATTCCCCATAATCCCATTATTCTGCTGAACTCTTTTTAATTCTTCTTCTGCGCCTGTTGAGCGTTGCCTCGCTGCCTTTACTTTTGCATTTCCAAAACGATAATTAAAGTTGATTTTGAATTGCCGGCTCTCACTGCGGTAAGTCATCTTCATCGATTGCCCCGCAAAATCTGAGGTAGCCCTGAATTTCTGTGAATAAAATATATCAGCCACAGAAGCTTTTATCGTAGCCTTTCCTTTCATGATCTGTTTTGATACACCTGCATCAACGTTGTAAATAGATCTTCCTTTAAAGTTTCCCATATAAATGGTTGGCGCATTATAAAAACCACTTAGCTCTGCTGTCCATGTTTTAGCAAATTTTAAACTATTCTGCGCAAAAAAAGTGAACCCAACAGCATCCAGATCTACTTTCCTGCCCGGGCCAAAATCAGCTTTGTATTTTGAATAGTTACTGCTGATATTAGTAAAGAGACTATACGATTTATATTGAAAAGGATAACTCACGGTTAAGCTTATGATATCCTGCGTTGCCAGGTTTTTTTTGGATAGAAAAGCCTTTGACTTTTCAGTTGTATCCAGGATCTGCGTAGACAGATCTTTTACATGGCTGTAATTAAAAGCTATGTTTAGTTTGTATTTATAAGTATGGGTAACACCAACACTGTTTGTGTATTGAGGTCTGAGATCGGTGTTTCCTTTCATGTAAGTGTATTCATCCAGTTTAAATTCAAAGGGATTCAGGTCCTGGTAAGCCGGCCTGTCTATACGGCGACTGTAAGTCAAACTCCATTGCTTCATCGGGTTTTTATTGCAGGTGATGGATGCACTGGGAAATACGTCAGTATAAGATCTTTTGAAAGCAGTGCTGTTATCTGTATAACCGGTTCCATTAAATTTTAACCCGTTTGTTATACCTTCTGAAACGGTATTTTCAATCCGCAAACCTATTTGTATCATGAGCGTTTTGAATTGACGGTTATAATTTATATAGCCTGCATTGATGTTTTCTTTATAAATAAAATGGTTGCTCCGGTCTTTATCCAGCTCTTCCATTGAACCAAACACATTATAGCGTTGGAAATCGTTATCGGTTTTTACCAGGGCTGATTTCACGCCAGCTCCCAGCTTTCCTTTCAGGAAATTTTGTTCATAATCTGCCTTGATCGAATTGATATAAATTTGAGCAGGTGAATGCATGTGATAGATCACACTGCTGAGTTTCTGTTCTCCTGCAGGATCGTAATAATAGTTCTGCTGCAACTGGTCACTGTTAAAATCATATGAGCCGTGATCTGCATTTACTACAAGACTTTTTCCTTTGGGATCAGTGTAATTGTAGTTGAGATTAATATTAGCATTATGTCTTTTCATTCTTGTGCTGTTGTCCGCAACGAGGAGCCGATCAATCACGTTAGATACAGTATTGGAAATATAAGTCCTGCTGTATGTTGCAGAAGTTGGATCCGAAATTATCCCGTTCACCATTATCCCCAGGGTATTTTTTTTATTGATAAAATAATCAGCACCTATCTTAAAATTATGTGCCCTGCGAAGATCAGTTATCATTCCTCTCTGGTTGAAAAGACTGTCCAATACCGTTCTTTTAAAAGTGATATGTTGCTCGTTAGGAGAATAGTTAAAATTATAAGTGCTAAAAATGTTGAAGTTTTTATCCCGGTAATTGAGGGAAAATCCTGCATTGTATTTTGCAGATGTCCCAATATTCCATCCGGCATTTACAGAACCATTTGTTCCAAGCGACCTGTTTTTTACGAGCCTGATATTAATGATGCCTGCATTGCCTGCCGCATCGTATTTTGCTGAAGGATTTGTGATCAATTCAATTGCTTCAACCTGCGTAGACTGCAAACTTTTAAGGTAAATTGCAAGATCCTGGCCGGATAAAGGAGTTGACCTGCCATCTATATAAACCTGTACACCGTTTTTTCCGGCCAGGCTGATGTTGTCATCTTTGTCAAGCAATACGCCTGGTGATTTTCTCAACAGTTCCAATGCATTTGATCCAACTGCATTAATGGTGCCTTCAACATTCAGTATCATCTTATCTGCTTTTACTTCCACCATCGGTTTTTTCGCCATAACATTTACATTGCCGAGGTTGCCGGCAGTTTTAAACATTTTTAATTCAGGAACATGTACATCAGTTGCACCTAAAGAAAACGCCGGAGAAAAAGTTGTCGTATAACCCACGTAGGTTACCATTACTTTATAATTTCCTTCTTTTATTCCGGAAAAATTATAAGAGCCGTCAGTCTTTAATACTGCCAGTTTAATTAAGGAAGAGTCGGCAGCTTTTATTAAACTAACAGTTGTTCCGCTGAGCAGAGTTCCATGCTCATCTTTTACAACGCCGTTGATTTGTTGTGCCTGTGAACAAAATGTAGCTGCAGTTAGCAACAGTAGTAATATTATTCGCATAAAATTGTTTTTTAATTTAGTTTTATTAATTTCTTGTTTCATTTTAGATGAGTAATGCTTCAGTTTATAATGTTATCAGGCTGATCTGTCGAAGCCGTTTTAGTTTACCAGGCAATCCGCCTTCGACAAACTCAGGCTGACAATGCCGGGATAATAAAAACTCAGCCTGATCACCGCTTTTAGATGAGTTATGTGTTTTTTTCTGAATTGTTTTGCTCACGGTTGCGGCGGCGTTTATTATTCGTTTCAACTAAATAAACAGCTCCTGCAACAGCCAGGGACAATACCAGTGCTATAGGCATAATATAAGTGAAGCACATGGAAATTTCGTTCTCATCCGCCGGCGCATTTGTATTCCGGGCATATGAAAAAAATGTTGTGCTCATCAGTATTAATAGTATTAGAAGTCGCATATAGTTTGATTTTAAGATTTAAAAAATGTATTTTCTTTATTTTGTATACAGCCGTAGATCCCAAACAGGTCGTGCGGTTTTTTGCTGAAATAATTATTAAATAATAAGATGCTGAGGAAAATGTAAGCGATGAATCCAACAATGATCAGTAACTGGACCGCAGATGTTTTTTGTATATCCTGCCTGGATCGTTTATCGCACAATTCACCGGGACAGTATTGTGTTTTTTCTTTATTGATCAGCGAATAAAATTTGCATGCTAAACAAATACCAAATGCCGATTCAAAGAATAAAAACACGAGGCATATTAGACAGATAATACCCGTTACAGGACTGTATGAATTAACGATCACCATAAAAAAGAACATGGTAGCTGAAAGGATCAAACCAATGATCCATGCAAATCTTTTTTGCTTAGCTCCAACATATTCAGGCACCTGGTTCCTTACAATCAAACGGCCCATTATTAATGTAGGAGAGAACCTGGGATTGATAAGAACGCGTATAATAAAATCGGTAAGGAACAATGTTATGACATACTTAATCGGTAAAAAATTATTCCTGAACACGATCAGCATGAGAGAAATGAATATGGCTAAAAACAATATTCCGGCTGATGCTCTTATTTCCCGTTCATTTAAAACAGGAATGTTGTACTGTTCTACATCTTCTCCGAATTGTATTATTTTTTTCATTTTCGTCCCCGGTTTAAATATTCTGATGCAAGAATATCCAATTAACCAAAGCGGGGAAAGCACCCTTCAATAAACAGCATGTTATGGTAAACGAACGACCATTTATGCAAACAGCCTGGCTCCAGCCGAAAGAAAACAGCAGTTAAAAGACATTCACGACCGTTACCTTCAATTTTCGATTGACCTTGCCGGGTTGTTTGTTTACTATAAAATCCATTGTATAGATAGCAGGACGGAAAGCAAAAGAATTGCCGATATTTAATCCTCTAAATAACAAAATGAAGAAACTTGTTGCTATAAAGCCATTCACATTTTATTTATGGCTGGCGCTTGTATATTTTTTACTAAGTGTAGTTCATAGTTTAGGAACTTATCCCGGCAGATTTTTTCCTGTTGTGATCAATAATTTTTGGGGGATAATATATGTTACTGTTCTTAATTATTTGCTTTTTGAATACAGCGTTCCATATGTCCTGCGGAGAAGAAAATTCATTATTTCCAATATATTGCTCGGTATTTTATTCTTGTGGATCTATATGATGCTCTATTCCTACGGCTCGTATCTATGGAGAAAATTTGGGGTCCAGGTGGGTGTTTATATCCCATTAAAGGAATTCGGATCTTTAAAGCAGGGGTTAGCAAACCGGATGGAGCACAGTGTAGGCTCGGTTTTTCTTTTTGGTATTATCAGGCATATTTATAATTATATAAAATTAAAGCAGTCTGCACAGCAACTGCGTATTGAAAAACAGGCAGCAGAATTGAATTATCTCAAGTCACAAACCAACCCGCATTTTTTATTCAACACCTTAAATAATATTTATTCATTGGCAAGAGATAAAAGTGACCTTGCTCCCGAATCCATTTTACGCCTGTCGAAAATATTGCGTTTTATGCTTGTATGAAACCAGTGGCGCATATATATAGCTATAGAACAGGAACTGAAGATCATCGAGTGATTATATTGCCCTTGAAAAATTGCGTTACGATGATATCCTTGCGTATCAATTTTAACAATGATATTGAAGATATGAAACAAGCATTACCACCATTGTTGCTGATCCCTTTGGTTGAAAATGCATTTAAACATGGTGTTTCTGAAACAAGAGACCAGCCATTTGTTGATATTCATCTTTCAGTTAATAAACGACAGCTGAGCTTTATTGTAAAAAATTCTGCTGAAGCATTTCCCGGGGAGCAGTAAAAGAAAATATCGGTCTTTCTAACCTGCGGCGCCAACTGGAATTGCTCTATACAGATTTCAACCTGTCTGTTCAACAAGACGGAATCTGTATTTACCGCTACTTTAAAAATTAATCTTGCAAGCCATGTCTAAAATAAAATGCATCATAATAGAAGATGAGCCTTTGGCGGTAAAAGTTCTATCCGATTATATTTCGCAGGTTCCGTTCCTTGAATTGCAGGGAACATTTAAAGATGCTATTCTGGCAACAGACTATCTGCGGGATAATAATACCGATCTTATTTTTTTAGATATTCATCTGCCTAAATTAAAAGGAATGGCTTTTTTAAAAACACTTACACATCCACCTGCAGTAATTATTACAACTGCTTATCATCAATATGCAGTGGAGGGATTTGATTTGAATGTAACAGATTACCTGTTAAAGCCATTTGATTTTGAGCGTTTTTTAATAGCAGTAACCAAAGTAAAAACTGCCGCAAAAGAAAAGCAACAGCCAGCGAAACAAGGCGATACAAAAGATTTTATATTTCTGAATGTCAGAAAGAAAAAAGGTAAAGATTTTATTCTCCGAGATCGTTTATATCGAAAGTCAGCGGGAATATATCAAGATCGTTACGACAAAAAAGGAATACATTTCAAAAATGAGTACGCATGAAATTGAAGATCTTTTGCCTGCAAATCTTTTTAAACGGATTCACCGGTCTTTTATCGTTTCCATAAATAAGATTGAATCATACACGGCCGAAATGGTGGAGGTTAATGGAATATCCATCCCGATCGGCAGGGGTTACAGGGATAGTATTGAAAAGCTGTGATCATTTGAAATCCACTTTTAAAATAGGAGATCTGATCTTCCATTTATTCTTGTCTTCACCGGAAGTATTCAGAAGGCTTTAGCTATCTTTTAACAGCCGGCGGACTGCGTACCTGCACCGGCCTTGGGCAGGTACTGGTAGATATTTGAAATTTCTTTTAGGACGTTGCTAAGATGTAGAACTACTAAAGCTGAGATCACTTTGCAGAAAAGCTGAGCTTAGCTGCTCCGCCATAGGGCTGTACATCGATGGCGGTCGCCTTTTTCTTTCTTTTTGGCGAAGCAAAAAGAAAGAATATAATTGAAAGATCTCTCGGGCACTAACATTTTAATTTATTAACCTCACATTATATTACGTTAAATAACCCCCATAGAAAAAGTGAAAACACCGTTTGAATTAACACAGCGAGAGACTACCTTGACCAAACTTACTTTCCAATGTTTAACACCCAATTGATTTCAAAACTTTTTTAATGATCAACAACTAAACTACATCGCCATGTCCTCTCTAATTAACAAACTACTCGCACCTGCAGGTTACCGGTATATCAGTTCACAAGGCATCTTCGATACAAGAACAGATTCATTTTTGAAAAACTTTGGTTACTTCACTTTATATGACGTAGCGGCACCTTTTGCACTTATGTTCCTGGATTGTGAACCTGTTCGGTTTAAATATGATAACAGGCACTGGAATTTTGAATTCTGGAAAGGAAGGTATGGAGCATTTATCGGCGCTGAAATTGGTGTATATACAGGGACATACCAATTTCCGATTGCTGCAGTTGATCATCGTTTATCCAGTTTTTTGGGAAAAGACACGAAATGCGCAACCAAAAATGATTGGCTGGAGATGTCATTTGTTTTGAAAAAGAACGGACGAAAACTATTTGAAAATAATTCTGATGATAAGAACACTGCAAAGATTGAAAAACATTGGTGGTTAACAGGGTTCAAGTTTGATCTCCAAACGGATCGGTCATCGTTAGTGAATGAAATTACCATTGTTTTTAAAGACCTCGAAATGCTAAAAGCTTTTGCGGGGGCGCTTAAGCGTATGGGTTATACCGATAGCGAGTTTACACGATGGGATGAGAAGCGGACTATCAAAGTGATTTTTGGTGTTCCACATTCTCCACAACCCGGTGCTCTTTTTTCGTTGGATAAAGTGCCCTCTCTCAAAAAGATCCTGGAGTACATGAAAAAAGTGTTTGTACCGCTTACTATCTATTCTATTGTTCAAATAGGAGAATTCCTTTTAAGTGTATATAAGATGTCAGCAGAATTACTTATTGAAGCGTTATCCGAATTAGGCTTCGCTATGGCTAAAATTGTAAGTTTTGTTGGCACCAAATTAAAAAAGAGCGCAGAAGCTATAGTTAAGATTTTACGCAGCGTGGGCTATTCTATAACAGAAATAGCAAACTATTTTAAAACCAAATTGAGTCGTGAGGAGTTGAGTAAATTATTAAAAAAAGCCGGTTACCTTATTCATGATATTGGTAGTTTTTTCAAATCTATATTCAGGTCCAGTGATGTTAGTTTAGCAAAGATCTTCAGAACAACCGGTTATACTGCAGGGCAGATCGGTAGTTATTTTAAAAATATACTGAAAAAAAACGCACCGGAAATAGCAATTATTTTAGCCGGCGCCGGCTTTGCCGCTACTACAATCAAAACTATCGGGCAAACGATTTTCGGCGGGATTGAAGATGGAATTGATTCTATTGTTTCAATAATTAGTTAAAATAACCTGATAAAATCAAACACGAATTACAGGTAAGAATTTCACGAATTAAATACAACGGGCTGTATACCCAATTCGTGAAATTCTTGTTTTAAATTCGTGTTTTAAAATTAATTCCTTTACTTAGTTACCGGGAGATTCAAATAAACTCTTCATCTCTACTCATATTCAAAAGTCATTTGTGTAGTACCATCATCACTGGTCAGCACATATCCGTCACTGTTAAAAGTATATTGTGTGTTGATCGAGTAATCTAAAGCCGTTCCGGGAAAATCATAACTGGCAGAAAGCATTTCGTTATTGCTGGCAAACAGCAATGAAAATCCTGCCTGGTCAAGTACATAATTGGATACTTTTGGATAAGCCGGGCGATGTGTTCCGAAACTGAAATCTGCAGTGTATGACATGGTACCGCCGGATGCAACCCTTGTAAGATTATTGCCGGTATAGGTAAGTGCTAAATCGACTGCTGTGCCTGCCTGTAACATCTCAAGCCTCATATTGGTTACTTTATTATTACTAACGGTATAGGTAAGCTGATCATCTTCGATCAACTCATCTGGTTGACCGCTGACAAGGCTCCATGTTTTTAACGTACCGGTTGCGGGAACGTTATTCTGGTAAGTATAATTATAAATATTTTTAAAATCCTCTTCCTGTTCCTCTATACCGGTAAGATTTCCCCCTGCATCATAGCTAAACACTACATACTTTGCATCATCACTGGATCTGTAAGACACCAGGCGATCTGAAGTATTGTAAGTTAAATTGTACACTGTAACGTTTGTTCCTTCTGTTTCCGTTACTTTCTTCAATTTTTTCGAAGGAGTGGGTTGAGGGTTATTGTTGTTGTTGTTTGGCGTTGTTGCGGGATCATCCTTTTTGCAGGAAGATAAAGCAAGTAAGGAAGCGATCACAGCTGCCAGTAAAAATCTGATTTTCATTATTATTTGTTTTTGTTTATTTAAAAAATGACCGCTGCTTAATATGCGATCTTATTTGCGGAGCAATATTATAACGCCACTATAAATCCGTCATGGGTATTTGTATTGAATTGTGTAATTCTACGAATGAGTTGAATTAAACTCTGTGAAACGCTGTGCATATCTCTGTGTCACTCTGTGGTTAAAATCTTCGCGTAGGTAAACCACAGAAGTAAAGGAGTTTTACACAGCGTTTCACAGAGTATTGCGGTGGACTTTTTATTTACCGTTAACTTTATCATTCAATTTTTAGATCACTTATGGAAATAGGAATCGGAATGTTTGGCGACCTGGCGGTAGACGAACAGGGAAAACGAAAACCGGCGGAACAACGCCTTCAGGAACTTTTGGAAGAAATAAAACTCGCAGATGAAACAGGCCTGGATGTTTTTGCACTGGGCGAACATCACCGGGAGGACTATGCCATATCATCACCCGAAATTGTTTTGGCAGCCGCAGCATCCGTTACTAAAAAAATAAAACTGGCAAGTGCTGTTACTGTACTTAGTTCAGCTGACCCGGTAAAAGTATATGAAGACTTCGCAACGGTTGATCTGTTATCGCATGGCAGAGCAGAGATCATGGCAGGCCGCGGAAGTTTTATTGAATCCTTTCCGTTGTATGGTTATGACCTGAATGATTATGACAGCCTCTTCGAAGAAAAACTGGATCTGCTTTTAAAAATAAACAGTAATGAAACCGTAAACTGGAAAGGGAAACTGCGTGCGCCATTGGTAAACCAGAAAGTTTTGCCAAGAGCAATGAATAACAACCTTAAAATATGGATCGCTGTAGGAGGTACACCGGAATCAGTGATCAGGGCAGGCCGACTGGGACTTCCACTGATCATTGCAATCATTGGCGGATCACCCGGGCAATTCAAACCATTGGTAGAACTGTATAAACAGGAATATAAAAAGAATGGGCATGATGTTGCAAAAATGGAGATCGGGATACACTCACATAGTTTTGTAGCTGAAGACAGCCAGCAGGCTTCCGATACACTATATCCTTTTTATGCAAAACAGATGTCAAAGATCGGGCGTGAACGTGGATGGTCTTCGTATAGCCGGCAACAGTATGAAGCCGGGCGCACAAAAGAGGGTGCTTTGTTTGTGGGAAGTCCGGCAGAGATCATCGATAAGATCGCTTATATGCACGAACTTTTTGGCATTACCCGTTTTGTTGCCCATATCGATGTGGGAGGTGCTCCGCATAAAGATTTAATGAAAGCGATTGAGTTGTATGGAACACGGATAGTGCCTGGGTTGAAGACATTGTAGTGGTTTGTAATCGGGAACGGCAATGGGTGAATAGTGAATGGTGAAAGTTCGTGGGTTTGCGTTTTTTGGGTTGATGCGGCAACCGGCAATCGGGAATCGGTCATACAGGATCTCGTAACAACCAACAACCAACAACCAACAACCAGTACCCGAAACCACCCAAATATAATTTGTTGGTTCTTTTTGAAAATATCCGGCAATTCTATTGAACAAATCAACCTAATTATATATATTTACAATCTCCCAACGAACTTGTTTTGGCCGTAACAAATTCAACTGTATTTTTCCCGTTGCAGTACAAATCAATAATTAGCCAGTTCCCTTGAAAATCTCAGCTCATTTTTGACCTTTTCAAACTAACTGAAATGAATCTATTGATTACACTTACCTGCTTAACCGGCATTGTATATATATATGCAGGTTTTTTCCAAAAAAAGAAATTCGTTGTCCCGTTATTTATTCTTTACCCCACTACGCGGCATAACAACCCTTTACCTTATTCCTGTTTGCGAAAATGAACAATCAGTCCGGTTCATGCACAATTTGTCCTGTTATTTGGCTAAAATCGTAAAAAGTAGGTGAAAATCTACCAGCCATTTACAGCAAATGTGGTGAACTTTAAAGGATATACTATATATAATAACAAAGCTAACAATTAAGATCGCTGATCTACCAAACCTACTAACATGAATACATCTACTTTCGTTAAGAGTTTAACTACCAGTTTCAATTCTCTTAAGAGCAGGAAAATTTCGCTACCTGTTTTCATCTCATTTATATGCCTGGTTGCAATGAGCCCGGCCAAACTGTCTGCACAAACGGTGGGAGATTATCAAACTGCTGCCGGCGGCAACTGGGAAGCTGCTGAAAACTGGTTACGTTTCAACGGAACGGTTTGGGTTCCTACACTCAACGCCCCATCCGCCAGTGATGGTGTTATTACAATTTTAGATGGGCACACCATACAAATAAACACAGACTTGCATATTGATCAAACTATCATTCGGGGTATACTGCAGGTATTTAATGCTACAGTTACAATTGATGACGGACCTGGGGATGATTTGGTAAATACTCCGGTTCTCGGGGCCAGTACATTATGGGGCAGTACTGCTGTGCTTGATGTCGCAAGCGGCGCAGTGATAAGTGGATCTGTACCGATACAATTTGACGGAAATGCAATTAATAACGGTACTATTAATGTGAACTTATTAGCATGGGGAAGCGGATCTCAAACGCTTAGTGGTACAGGTTCAATATCGCATTTGCAGATCCCTAATACCAGCGGACTTATATTAGGGGGCGATCAAACAATCACCGCCCAGCTTTCTTTGAGCCAGGGTAATCTTATTACGGGAACCAATAAAATAATCATGGTTCCTTCGGCTTTTATATTTAATAACGCAACACATTTCGTTAATGGAAACCTGCAATGGAATTTCGCAAATGGTACCTCAACCAAAACTTATTATATCGGTGATGCAACCGGAATGAGAACGGTGGATCTTAGCTTGTTTGATGTAAGCGGAAATAACGGCGGTGTGGTAATTTCTACTGCAGCAGGTGATCATGCAAACATTGCCACCTCTAATATTAATGCTAATAAATCAGTTAACCGTAGCTGGCATATAGAAAATACCAACCTTGAATTTTCGAATGCATCGGTAACTTTTAACTGGGTTGCTTCGGATGTTGATGCTGGTACCAACAGCAACAACTTCAGGGTTGCAAAATTAGATGGTTCATGGACCTATCCTAACTCAATCAATCAAAGCAGTACATCTATTACTGCAAATGGTTTTAATTCATTTAGTGATTTCCAGGTAGGGGAATTGGCTACAACAGGAGCGGCTTTTCAAACCGTAACCAGTGGGCCCTGGAATGATCCTGCTGTGTGGGAGTATTTCAATGGTTCTACTTTTGTGCCGGCACCTTTTGCACCTGATTATAACAGTGGTACCATTTCAATACGTCATAATATTGACGTTAACGGCTACGATATAACGGTGGATGATGTGCAGGTGCAAAACGAGGGAATTCTTACAGCTATCAACAACACGTTGCGTTTCTATAGTGAAGGATCAGGAAATTTTATCAACGTAGCTTCAGGAGGATTGTTGAATATTAACGGCGCTGACTTAGATGGTAATGGCGGCAGCACTTCAGTTGTGGTGGCTGGAGGCGGTGCTCTTCCAAATGTGATGATCAGTGGTACATCGAGTCTTTCAGGTGTAACCATCCAGAACGCTGGTAGATGTACCGTTGATGCAGGCACCCTTACGATTGGGGACAACTCAGGTATCAACAATACATTTATACTAACGGTTTCGGGTGATATCAACCTGGCCGGTTCAGGTGCTAACATTGTCAATAATGGCATCACTAATTTTTACGGCACCCACCAGCTTACCGGTAATTCGGAAAGTTTTATTTCCAATGGGTCCATTAATACAAATGCGAACCTGAATGTTTGGGGAGATCTTACACTGGGTGTTGAATTATCGAATGATGGAAATTTAATTGTGTCTACTGATGATGGTGCCACTGAGGGAAAACTTAATATTTCACATGCGATAAATGTTTACGCAGGAACGATCGTCGTTGACCCTGGTGCTGAAATTTCGGGCTCAACAGTGAGTTTTACCGGAACCTCTGTTACAAATAATGGAAAGATATCCGTATTTGAACTCAGCTTCGCCGGATCGGCTGCTCAAACACTGGCGGGTAATGGTGAGATCCAGGTTTTGAGAATGAATAATGCAGCCGGGCTTGACCTTGAAGGAAATCCTGTTGTGTATTTTTGGCTGCATTTTGGTACAGGGAAAATTCATACCGGGTTTAATAAAATTATACTCGACCAGGATGCAAATACTGACGGAGCTACAAGCGCAAGCTATGTGGATGGTAATTTGCAACGTAATTTTTCTATCAGTACCCCACTTCCTTTTGATATAGGAGATAGCGATTCTTATTTACCAATTACAGTAACACCGGATGTAACCACTCCGGGTGGAATTACCGCAAGTACAAATCCGGACGATCATTTTAATATCTCTAACTCCAGGCTTATTGTTGATAGCAGTGTACACCGTACCTGGCGATTGACGAAAAATGGAATCAGCTTTAACTCATGTGTAGTAACATTTACCTGGGGTTTATTTGATTATGATAATGCAGTACCGTTTGCAAACTTTAAAGTTGCAAAATTTGATGACAGCATCTGGGAATATCCTTCGGTTTCGACTCCAACAGAAACTTCCATTACTGTAAACCTCAATTCATTTAGTGATTTCCAGGTAGGAACATTAGCATGTATTGTAAATATTCCGGATCCTGCTTTTAAAAATGCATTGGTGAGTGATGCCTTCATTAATACAAATAGCGACAACGAAATACAGTGTACAGAAGCAGCAGCCTATGCAGGAACCATTAATGTACAAGGTTTGAGTATCAGCGATCTTACAGGTATTGAAGCATTCACTTCAATCAATACCCTGCTCTGCGGCAGTAACCAGCTTACAAGTCTTAATCTGTCTGCAAATACTGCATTGAGCCAATTGAATTGCACAAACAACCAGCTAACAGCGGCAACTTTTGATATTTCTGCCAATACAGCATTAACCTATCTCGCCGTTTCCGTGAATCCGCTGGGATCATTGAATGTAAGCAACCTAACTGCCCTGACTGATATATACGCAGGAGGATGCCAGCTAACCGGTGGTCTTGATGTTTCTTCAAATACTGCATTAGAGCGGCTTGACATTGCAAGCAACGCTGTTACATCGCTCAACCTGCCTGCAGGCCTTCAACAATTATGGGCTTCTTTTAACCAGCTTGGTAGTTTGGATGTATCAGCAAATCCAGCGTTGACCCGTCTTGAGCTAAACAATAATCAACTCATTTCATTGAATGTGCAGAATGGTACTAATAATCCCAATCTCACCACATCCACTTTCACGGCATTGAATAACCTGGATTTAATCTGCATACAGGTAGATAATGTTGGTTATTCAACAGCAAACTGGACTAACATAGATCCTGGTACAAATTTCAGTACAAATTGTTTGCTACCACCAGGTCCCTTGAAATATCAAAGTGCTGTTGCCGGTGGAGAATGGACAACTGCAGGTACATGGGAGGTATCCGCTGACGGTATCTCATGGTTCACAGCAACAGAAGCACCCGACGGTAATAACAGTGATGTGATCACTATAAGGAGTGGATTTGATGTAGTCTCCGGGTTCCCTTTTTCTGCAGATCAGTTATCAATAGAAGTTGGAGCTACCTTATTATTATTACAAGGTGCAAACATGACGATATTGGATGGCCCCGGAGATGATCTTTATTGTGAAGGCACTATTCACATCACCAGCGGCGGAATGACAAATTCAGGTGTGGCGGAATTTTTAAATGGCTCATTCCTGAGAATGCATTTGGAAAGTTATCTTGATGGTAACGGGGTTTATAATTTACGTGCGGGCTCCACAACTACCATTGATGATAATGGCGACCATACTTTTGCTGGTGGCTGTACAATTAATAACTATGGAGAAGCAACATGGGAAGATAATGGACCATTGTATATGGATGGAACCAATACAACCTTTAATAATTACGGCACTTTTGAGATATCTGCCAATAATAATATTATTTCCGGTTTCCCTGCAACACCAGTGATCAATAACATGGCATCAGGAACGCTGAGAAAGAATGCAAGTGAGCCTACTGATATCAGTGCTAATATTGTATTCAGCAACTATGGTTCAGTAGAGATCGAAGGCGGTGGGATAAATATTAACAACGGGACCGGTGTTCATTCTGGTAATTATACTATTGGTTCAGGTGCTGAATTGGCCGGTGGTGTGGACCTGCATTTTACAGGGGCATCGCTTACGAATTTCGGTTTAATTCGAGGCCTTAATTTTATTTTTGAAGGCATTGCTGTACAAAATTATTTTAGTGCAGAAGGTTCGATCGATAGTGTTGTCATCAACAATCCGGCCGGTGTTAATTTAAATGCTGATCTGAACATTGGCACTAAACTTCAATTCATAAATGGAAAAATAACTACTAACGCCTTTAATGTAATAGTTAGCAACCCATTTGCGGTTGTTTCCGGTGCATCTGCCAGTTCTTATGTAAATGGAAACATGAGACGCAGCTTTGAAAATTCGTTTGAAAACCGCCGTTATGATATTGGTGATGCAAACATTTATGCGCCTGCAAATATTACACTTCAATTGCAACCCTTCAACACCGTTGATGTTACCGCTTCAACTGCTTATGGCGACCATAATGATATACAGAATTCAGGCATCAACCCTTCAAAAAGTGTAAATCGTACCTGGCATCTGGATACCCAGGGACAAGGCATACTAGGGATAGGTGTAGACTTTAATTGGGATGCAAGTGACCTGGACCCCAATACCAACTTCGCAAATTTTATTGTAAGAAAATATGATCCATTACCAGGTTGGCAGATTTTGAATTCTTATAACCAGGCAGCTGGTTCTATCAGCGCTGATAATTTTGAAACAGCCAGTGATTTCCAGGTGGGTGAACCCGCTTCTTTAACACCTGCTGCTGCATTGAATTTTGATGGCATTAATGATATCGCCCAGCATTCAGGACCAGTAATACCTGTTGTCAACAGGCCATTTACCGTTTCTGTGTGGGCTAAACAGGACGCATATACGCCCGGACAATTAAAAGTGATGGTTGCACAAGGCAGGCATTTTTACATCGGCCAGAACTTTGACAATACGATCCGTATTGGCGACGACTGGTATACGAACCTGCCATGGCCAACAGACCTGAACTGGCACAATTATACTGTTGTAAGAACTTATGATAATACTTATTTCTATCTTGATGGTGTTCTTGCAGCCACCAAGGGAGATGCTATACCTGTACCGGATGAAACACAGGGTCTTCCTACAACACAGAATTTTTACGTGGGTTCGCAATGGGATGCAGGTGAGCCATGGAACGGTAGTATTGACGAATTAAGGGTTTGGAGCCGTCCATTGTGCCTGGATGAAATTACGGCCACCCTTAACTGTGAGATCAGTACAGCACAGCCTGAACTGGTAGCAGCTTATAACTTTAACCAGGGTGTTGCGGGTGCAGATAATACAGGAGTAGGAGTGGCGATTGATGCAAGTAACAATGATAATAATCTTACATTATCAAATTTTGCATTAACCGGAACTGCTTCAAACTGGGTAGCCCCTGGAGGAGTTGCGAATGGTACAACTTGTACACCATTCACTCAACAGACCTATTACCGTGACGCAGATGCTGACGGTTTCGGAAATTCTGAAATTTTCCTTGTTGGTTCAACCATTTGTACACCAGAGGGATATGTTGACAATGCTGCCGATTGTGATGATGGTAATGCAAATACGAATGATGCAACTTCATGGTACCTCGATAATGATCTTGATGGCTGGGGAGATAATTCAACTTTGATCCAGTCATGCATCGCACCGGATGGCTATGTATCACGGGGTAATGATTGTAACGACAATAATGCTTCTATTAATCCGGGTGCTGTTGAACTATGTGATGGGGCAGATCAAAACTGCAATGGCTTATTAGATGAGAACAATGCATTGAATTTTGAGGGTGACAATGACTATGTGGAAATGAATGATTTTAACCTGGGAACAGGAGAGTTTACGCTGGAAGCATGGATTTATCCAACAGCTTTCGGGCAGAATAATCAGTACATTCTTTCAAACCGTACGAATGAGGCTGGTGGCGATGGTAACTGGTTTACATTGAATATTTGGACCGATCGCCATATTCAACTTGAAATAGCAGCAGCAGGACAACCTGCGGGTGGTAGTCTTGTTTCGAATGGCCTCGTTCCGTTAAATCAATGGACACATATTGCAGTTACAAGGAATGCCACAAACGATGTTGCGATTTACATCAACGGAGAACTGGATAATACTGTTCATAATGATTACGTTCATAATATCACCAGCGGTAACGGCCGTGGCTTTATTGGCGGATGGCCGGATATTAATCAAAGATTCTTCAACGGTAGTATCGATGAGGTACGTGTGTGGAATGTTGCACGTACACTTACCGATATTAAAAAATACAGGGTAGCTGATGTTGCCGGGCAATCAAACCTCACCGCCTATTATACTTTTGACCAGGGAAGACCGAATTGGGAAAATGGCGGAATAGATATATTGCACGACAGAAGTATAAGTAACAATGATGGAACACTTAATAATTTCGCATTAAGCAGTGATGTACAGGGATCAAACTGGAGCGGCGGTTATGCGGGAACGGTATACCGTGACCTTGATAATGATGGATTTGGTGATCCGAATAACAGTATCGTAACAACAACAGCATGCTCTTTGGTAAACTACGTTTCTGATAATACAGATTGTGATGATAACAATGCACAGGTGCATATTTGCAACTGTACCATTTCACTCAGCACATCTGCCAGTGATACGCTGATAGTTTGTACCGAAAGCGGTCAAACAACCGGCCAGGTAAATCTTGTTGTTACCAATGGTACAGCACCATTTACTTTCTCCGGTTCTGCTACAACAAACCTTGCGCCGGGTGACTACACTTATTATGTTACAGATGCAACCGGTTGTAAGGATACGGCAACACTGCATGTAATTTTAACCAATTGTATCATTCCTTATTATGAACCACCAACCAATGATACAACAACAGTTATCATTGGTTCAGAACTTACACAGTTGTATACTTCGCCGGGTTCGCTGGCAGATACAACTGCTAACAACAATATATTCCTTATAAATGATCAATTGGGCGAAGTGTTGATTGAAGTAATTGCGAATGTTGGTTATTATGATAGCGTGCTTCATTTGTTGCAAACGCCGGCTTATGGTTTGCATAACCTGGTTGATAATGGCGACAGCACTTTGATCATTACCGGTATGTTCCCAATTGCGAACCTGCCAAAATTGAACCTGCTGCCAACCCTGATCAATTATGTACGTCCTTACTATACACCAATTGCTTCTGTTTTCAATACCGGTTTAACCAAAACGCAGGGCGATAAATCAATGGTATCTGATATTGCTAAAGTGGCATGGAATGTTACCGGTAAAGGAATTAAGGTGGGTGTAATGTCTGATAGTTATAACACCAAGTTTGGTAATCCTGCAGCATTGGATGTGGTCAATGCTGATCTACCGGGTTCAACCAATCCTCATTATGCTAAACCGGTTATAGTTTCAGCAGACTATCCTTATGGAAGAGCAACCGATGAAGGCCGTGCCATGTTGCAGATCGTTCATGATGTTGCGCCTGATGCAGAACTGATGTTCCGTACAGGATTTATCAGCGCAGGTAATTTTGCTGATGGAATAAGAGTATTGCGTGACTCAGGATGTAATGTGATCGTTGATGACATTACTTATATAACTGAGCCATTCTTCAGGGATGGTGTTGTTGCGCAGGCAGTAGAAGATGTTACTTCAACAGGAGTGGATTATTTTACTTCAGCAGGTAATTTCGGAACAAAATCATATGAAGGCGTATTTACACCAATCGCTGCACCATCAGGTTATATCGGCGTGGCACATGATTTTGGTGCTGGTAATTATTTCCAGAATATAAGATTAACGGCAGGTACTTATACCATTGCATTGCAATGGGATGATGATTTTTATTCAATAGGAGAGGGCACAGGTGCAGGCGCTGCAAATGATTTTGATATTTATCTCGTTGACCAGTTTGGCACTCGTCTCTTTGGTTTCAACAGGGACAACCTCGGTGGTGATCCACTTGAGATACTTCCATTTGTTGTTAAAGCAACGGTGGATGCAAAGATCATTATTACCCGCAGATCAGGCACAGGCAATGTCCGTGTTAAGTATATTATGTTGAGGGGTGAAGGTACGATCGTTGGTAATACACAAGGTACCGGAACTGTGATCGGCCAGGCAAATGCCGCAAGTGCTATTGCTGTGGGTGCTGCATTGTATACGAATACACCTGCTTATGGCGTTAATCCTCCAACAATAGCTTCGTTCTCCTCACGGGGAGGCACAATCGTAAATGGAGTTGACAGGCACAAACCGGATCTTGTTGCACCAAATGGCGTTAATACGACCGTTGACTTTGGTGGTGTGAACATTGATACGGATGCATTCCCTAATTTCTTCGGAACATCAGCTGCGGCACCGCATGCTGCTGCTGTGGCGGCATTATTGCAGGAAGCAAAGAAAAAATTCTTTGATGGAGCATTATTTACTCCTGCAGAGATCAAAGATGTATTGCAGTCAACTGCAATTGATATGGGAGATCCGGTTAGCAGCGGCTCCGGACTTATACAGGCGGATGATGCATTGCATTCATTCTCCAATCCTATACCGCAGGTGTTGAACATGCAGTTACAGGATTCTTCTATAGCACCGGCACAAAACCCGGTTACAGTGATCATTAACGGAAGTTATTTTGAACCAAATGCATCGGTGGTATTCCAATACGATACCATTCCTGCAACGGTAAACGGTGACGGAACACAGTTGATTGTAAATATTCCGACATTCTTTGGCGATCCTCCACTCACTGTATATAATCCACCAATCACCGCAAATGGATTGGACGGAGGAATAAGTGATTCATTGTATTTCTTCGGTCATATGACCAAAGATGTGAGGATTACAGTAAATGATGCAATCAAGCGTTTTGGTGAAGTAATCCCTGCTTATACTGTTAACGTAACTGTTGACAATGTGCCATTGGCATCAACAGGATTATCAATGAGTGATTTAGGTTTAACAGATATTACTTATTCCAGTTCTGCAACAAACCTGAGCAATATTGGTTTGTATTACAGGAGGGCAAGTTCTTCTGTAACGGATATGTCAATTCCTAATTCAGTCACATTGTCTTCACAATACAACTACCAGTTTATAGATGGTGTACTAACGATCAACCGTATGCCAATTACGATCGTTCCAAGAGATACAACACTTATATATGGAGAATCGATAGCTGGTAAGGCAATGAAGTTCAATTATACCTATGATCCATCACTTATTGCTCCATTAGAACGTGCAGCATTCCTGGATTCATTAAAAGTAAGTCATGAAACAACCATTTCAAATTCGGTTATTTTTATAAATGCAAAACAAGCAGTGAATGGTGTAAATCTTACTGCTGAATATTTCCAGAACATGAGCTTTATGGCGAGTGGCCAGGCCGCTGCAAATGCAAAACAAGCAGTGAATGCGAAACAGGCTGTAAATGGTATTGTGTATGATACCACTTACTTTGTTGGTCTTTCATCCGAATCTGTATTTGACTATCAAACTGATTCAACAAATGCTGTTTTAAGAAATGCAAAACAAGCAGTAAATACAAGAGCAGCCATCAATGCAAAACAAGCGGTGAATGGAGTCGCTACGGTGAACGCCAAACAAATGGTGAATGCTAAACAGGCAGTAAATGCCAAGCAGGCTGTAAACGGCAACAGCTTCAATGATGAAACAAATGAAAGTGTAATGCTCGTTGTGGATTCACTGGATGTATATGGACCGGCATCTGATTCCTTATCAGACTTTAAGTCCATGAATATGATCACAGGATACACTGTAGGAAACTGGTTGATCGGGCCGGGCGTATTGATATCTGAGAATTTTGATATCAGTTATGGTCTCGGTAATTTAACGATCCTGCCAGCAGCGCTTACTGTTACTGCAAACAATGCAGATGCAGCTTGCGGTGGGGTGCAGCCATCTTATTCCAGTACAAATGCCATCTATCAATATGATGACGCAGACAGTAATGTAATTGCGAGCGGACCAGTGTTTACTATACGTAATGGTGTTGGTACCGATATGGGCAATGGTAATCTCCCTGGTGGAACATACAATATTGTTCCATCTGCTGTGGTACAGCAGGATACTATTCCTAATTATACGATCGCTTATGAGAATGGAGTATTAACGGTAGCTACAACCCCGGAAACCCCGGTTGTTACGGTAGTGGATAATTGTAATGGAACTTCAACACTTTCTACAACAGCAGCAGGTTCATTGCTGTGGAGTACAGGGCAAACAACAGCAACCATTACAGTAAGTACGGCAGGTAGTTATAATGTTAAAACAACATTGAACGGATGTACCAGCGCATTAGGTTATGGAACCGCTGCGCCAAAAACCACACCCGTAACACCTGTAGTAACGGTAGTAAATAATTGTAATGGAACTTCAACGCTTTCCACAACTGCAGCGGGATCATTGCTATGGAGCACGGGACAAACAAGTTCATCCATTTCAGTAAATGCAGCCGGTAGTTATAATGTTAAAACAACAGTGAACGGATGTCCGAGTGCATTAGGATTCGGAACCGCTGCACCGAAAACCCCTCCTGCAACACCAGTTGTAACAGTAGTGGATAATTGTAACGGAAGTTCTGTATTGTCAACAACAGCAACCGGAACACTGGTGTGGAGTAATGGCGCAACAAGCTCATCTATTACTGTAAGCACAGCCGGTAGTTATAATGTTAAGACAACTGTTAATGGTTGCCAGAGTGCTGCCGGATTTGGAACAGCTGCACCCAAAACCACTCCTGCAACACCTGTTGTAACCGTTGTAAATAATTGTGGAAGTTCAACACTTTCTACAACAGCAACAGGAACATTGACATGGAGTACAGGAGCAACAACCTCTTCTATTAATGTAACAACAGCAGGTAGCTATAATGTTAAAACAACTGTGAACGGATGTCAAAGTGCAGCTGGTTTTGCTACTGCAGCACCGAAAGCGGTTCCTGCAACACCTGTTGTAACAGTCGTGAATAATTGCAATGGAACATCAACACTTTCTACAACAGCAACAGGAACATTGATATGGAGTACAGGAGCAACAACTTCATCAATCACAGTAAGCGCAGCCGGAAGTTATAATGTTAAGACAACAGTAAATGGTTGCCAGAGTGCTGCCGGAAGCGGAACTGCTGCTCCTAAAACGACACCGGCAACTCCTGTTGTAACGGTGGTGAACAACTGCGGTAACTCGGTATTGTCCACTACAGCAGCCGGTACTTTGCTATGGAGCAATGGTGCAACAACTTCTTCGATTACGGTTACTTCAGCAGGCAGCTATACGGTTAAAACAACAGTGAATGGTTGTCAAAGTGCAGCAGGTTCAGGAACAGCAGCACCAAAAGCACTTCCTCCAACCCCGACAGCAAATGTTGTTCAACCAACATGTTCTGTAAGTACAGGTACGATCACTGTTACTTCGTCCAAAACGGGATTAAGTTTCAGTATTACCGGAACAGGGTATACTAATACAAACGGAATATTCAATAATGTTGCCCCTGGTACATATAATCTCACGGCGAAGAATTCAGCGGGATGTATATCTGCTCCTAAGGTTATCACGATCACTGCAAATGTGAACTGTTCATCTATTGGCGATCTTGTTTTCAAAGATGCAAACGCAAATGGCATTAAGGATGCAAGTGAAACCGGTATTTCAGGAGTGGCTGTAAAATTGTTAAACAATGCCGGAACACAGCTGGCAACAACTACAACATCAGGCAGCGGTGCTTATAGTTTCAGTAATCTTGCACCGGGAACTTATAAAGTAAGCTTCAATACACCTTCCGGTTATACAGCTGCTGCAAGCAATGTGGGATCGGATGATACCAAAGACAGCGATCCGGTAGGAGGCATTGTTTCAGGTATTACCTTAACATTAGGCCAGGTAAACAATACAATTGATGCAGGATTTATTCCTTCTATCCTGGCTATAGGTAACAAGCTGTGGTATGATACCAATAACGATGGTATCAGCGGCAGCAGCGAGAATGGAATTGCCAACATCACTGTTAAACTGTATGCAGATGCAGATAATAATAATGTAGCTGATGCTGCAGCCATTGCAACAACAACTACGTCAACCAGCGGTGCATATAGCTTTATCAATCTTGCTCCAGGTAATTATATTGTAGGTGCTACTATACCGGCTGGCTATATCAGCAGTGCTGTAAATGGCAGCGATCCTGATAATAATAATACTACTGATGATAATGGAGTAAACCTTGTTGGTAATGAAATCAGGGGATTGGCTATCACACTTGCAGTTGGCACAGAACCTGAAAACAGTGGTACTACAAATAACACATATGATTTTGGTATGTTGCCCAATTGCGGTTGTGTGAATACTTCAGGTAATCTCTTAGCAAATGCCAGCTTCGAAAGCGGGACAACAGGATGGAGCTCGAGTGGTGGTTCATTCACTACCGGTACAGGATATGTTGCCTGTGGAAGTAAGAATGCATTTAATACTGCCAGCAATAAGGCTTCGCTTGTTTACCAGGATGTAACGATGACCGCGGGTTCAAATGTTACTTTCAGCGGATTTGCGGGAACACATACGGCTGGTTTATCATGCAGTCCAAAACTAAGCCTGGTATTCCTCAAATCAACCGGTGCTGTTATCAGCCAGGTCGATGTAACGGTAACGCGTGACGTGGATGTGAATTCTAATCAACTGGCTTATTATTCCATCACTGCCACAGCACCAACCGGTACTGTAAAAGTAAGGGTACAAAGTTCTATTACCTGCAATACAATGAAGATCGATGCATTCTGCCTCAGGAAAAACAGCACCGGCAGAAATGGTAATGGTGAAGAGCCATCCGCACATGATTTACCGGTTACAAAAACAGATGAGTTAACAATGCCAGCCAGTGATGCACTGGAAGTAACTGTTAATCCGAACCCGGTAAGCAGTTTCTTCAATCTTGCTATCCGGTCGAATGACAATGTTACGCCTGTTGATATAAGGATACACAATGCGGAAGGAAAATTAATAGCTTCACAAAAAACAGGAGCCAACAGCAAAATGCGTGTTGCTGCTGATACATGGAAAACAGGTATGTATTATGTAGAAGTGATACAGGGTAAGCAAAGAAAGGTCGTGAAGCTGGTGAAGGTTTTGTATTAAAACTATAGTAGTAATAATATTAAAGGAGGTTGTGCAAACAACCTCCTTTTTACTTTGTCAACTTCTACACTTAAATCGCCGATCTTTTCTTAGTTTTACATACCTTAAACAATCAACGGAGTAATGAATAAAACCAGTCGTTTTATCATCATAAAACTTGTGTTTCTTTTTTGTATTTGCACAAAGGGATATTCCGATGATATTGATAGCCTGAAAAAAATAATAGCTTCCAACGCTACTGATACCATACGTATTAATGCACTCAATGCATTGAGCAAGGCTTACTTTAATGATAACCCCGATACATCTGTTACCATTGCCATGTCTTCAAAGAAACTTGCTGAACAAGCAAAATACAAGACCGGGCTTGCACTTGCGTTAAAGAACATAGGTATTGGCTATTACCTGCAGGGTAAATACAAAGAAGCTATTATAAACTGGCAGGAGGCTTTGGATTTGTATAAGCAAATTGGTGATAAAACAGGTATTGCCAATATGCTCAGTAACCAGGGTGCTGTATATTATGCCCAGGGAGATGATGCAAAGGCATTGGAGTTACATTTGCAATCACTCAAAATATCAGAAGAGATCAATGATACATTGCGCATCCTTACTTCTCTTACAAATATTGGCGGCGTGTATTCAAATAAGGAAGCAACTTATAAGGAATCACTTGATTACTTCATGCGATCTTATAAATTAAGCCTCGTAATAAATGATGAATATTCAATTGGTACATCTGCAGTAAACATCGGGGAAGTGTATTATAAAATGGGAAATGATTCTGCAGCATTGCCTTATTTAGATACGGCAGTAAAAAAATATGAAGGAACTGAAAACCTTCCTTATGCACTCAACATCATTGGTCGCATTTATACAAGGCAGAAAGAATTTGAAAAGGCGATCCAGACACATATGAGGGGGTTTGAAATTTCAAGGAAGCTGGACACACGCCTTGATATGACGCAATCACTCGTAGGACTGGGACAAGCTTACGAGGCAAAAGGCGACCAGGTTGCAGCTATAGATGCCTATAAACAATCGCTTGATTATGGTATTCCATTAAATGCGGTAGCCGAAATGAAAGATGCTTATGCAGGATTATCCTCTTCTTATAAAAACAAGTCCGATTTTTCTACAGCATACAAGTACCAGGAATTATTACTTTCAATTAAGGATACCATTTATAATATTAATACAACAAAAAAATTAGGGACGCTGCAATTTGGATTTGAAATGGAGAAAAAAGAATCCCAGATACAATTGCTTAATAAAGACAAAGAGATCCAGGAAAGAGAATTACAGCGACAAAAATTAGTACGCAATAGCTTTATAGGAGGCTTTGCAATTGTATTGTTATTTGCAGTTGTATTTTTTGCACAGCGCAACAGGATCAGTAAGGAGAAAAAAAGAAGTGATGAATTGCTATTGAATATCCTTCCGGAAGAAACTGCCGAAGAATTGAAAGCTACCGGTACGGCAAAAGCCAAAAGTTTTGATCTTGTTACCGTGTTGTTTACTGATTTCAAAAATTTTACACAGGCCAGTGAAAAACTCAGCCCGGAGGAACTGGTAGCTGAGATCAATCACTGTTATAGTGAATTCGACCGCATTATTACCAAATTTGGTATTGAGAAAATAAAAACAATTGGTGATTCTTATATGTGTGCCGGGGGGCTGCCGGTAACAAATCAAACACATCCCCATGATGTGGTATCCGCCGGGCTGGAGATGGTAGCATTTGTTGAGCGAAATAAACACGAACGTATAGCAAAAGACCAGCCCTACTTTGAATTACGTCTCGGCATTCATACGGGGCCGGTAGTTGCAGGAATCGTGGGCATCAAAAAGTTTGCGTATGATATCTGGGGCGATACGGTGAACACCGCTTCCCGGATGGAGAGCAGCGGTCATATCGGTAAAGTAAATATCAGTGGTCCGACCTATGAATTAATTAAGGATAAATTTACCTGTACACATCGTGGAATGGTTGATGCTAAGAATAAAGGCCAGATCGAAATGTATTTTGTTGAAGGAAAAAAAATATAGTAAGCCTCTTATGTTTGACAAAGATCTATTCAAACTATGCAATGAAAATTAATTTGGCTGGTGATTGATGAAGTGTATCATACGATATTGGATGTGAAGTGAGCATTGCGCTCTGCCTTAAAGAATATTTCGATCAATTTATTTGTACAATAAAATCTTATTTACTGGCTGTGGCCGGAGTTAACTTAATTTTCGAAATGTCTTCATTCAAATCAATTTGATACAACACTTCATCCTCGCTAAACTTTTTATCTATATTTAAATCGGGCTGGATTGTAGCAATAATTGTTAATCCATCTCTTGAAACTCTCCAGCCTGTTACATTCATTCCATTGGGAGTTATTTGTTTACAATTCGAGCCATCTTTTTTTGAAACAAAAATGTATACAGGATCATCCACATCAATTACTCCATCCTTATTATAAGTGTCTGTTTTAACTAGGTAAACAATATTGTCTTTAGTAATTCCGCTTATCATTCCTCTCTGGTAAAACGTATAATCATATTTCACCAGTTCCATTACATTGTACATAGGATAAACTCCAACAAGTGGCATATCAATAATGTTTTTAAGTTGTTTGGTTTTTGTGTTGTAGATGAGAGCGTTTGTCCAAAGAGAGATCTGGCCATTATAAACATCGTAACCATTATTATTATTCTCAAATATATATTTTGATCTTTCGGCTTTGCGAGGCTGACCACCAATGATGAAATACTCGGAACTGTCAACCTGGAAAGAGAAAGTATATGCGGCACCAACAGAGTTTTTAAACTGGCAGAAACAAATGGTGCTGAGTAGTATTAAAAATAAGGTTAAGTAGAACTTCATATAAGTCATAAATTACTTTTTTTAAGAGTTTAGATGAGAGTGGAGTGGCTTTTTGTGAGTTTAAATCTTTTCAACAAACCTCCTGATGTCTTCATAAGATTTGATCGGCTTTGGAGACATTCGCATCCTGAATATGAATTCATTGCTTTTCCTGTCTATACCTGCTTCCTTAAAGTCTTTGTAAGAAAAATAATAAAAGAAGGCACCCATATTCCCCCATAACATATTTTCTTCACCAAGCATCACACTTATTGGCTCCTTTGTTCCACACCTGGTGAGGCCATTAAATCTTCTATAAACAACAGAAACATTTGTTAAGTTGAGCTTGTTATTTAAGCTATCGATATAAGTTGCAGCAATACGCATTTCTTTGTTAAGCATTTCATTACTAAAAATTGCGGGGGGCATGGGCTGGTCACAATTCCATGTTCCAAACCTGAGAATAGTAAATGTTCTAAACACTTCTTTACTTGTTGCCTGACTTGCTGGATCAATAGTTGCAGGAACAGCCTGTTGCTGGCTCAGTCGTTGCATTTCTTCAAGTATTTTTTGTTGTTCCTCCAGCGTTTTCTGTTCCTGCTCCTGCATCATTTTTTTCTGTTCGATGATTGCTTTCTGTTGTAAAGCTTTCATCTCTTTGTTTCTTGCAACGATCATCGCATTCATTTTATCATTCCATTCTTTATCAGCATTCATTTTTGCTGTTACTTTTTGATTTTGGATACGTATACTATCTGCAACAACCTGCTCCATACTTATTCTCATCTTTAAAGCCCGCTCGTAAGCAAGTTTCTTTTCATTGAATAATTTCAAAGCAGCGTCATAGTCACTTCCCTCCAATACAGGCCGCACTTTATAAGTAACTTTTCTGGTTGAATTGATAAATACAATATTGTATATCCCCTCTACGGCGGTACGTTCGAGCTGCATAGTTGCCCATTGCTCATTTGCATCTGAAGCATGATAATTGCGTTCATCCACTACCTCGAATTGTAATCCATCATAAGCATGCAATTCTTCAAATGCAACCGGGTTTATTTCGACCCTGAATTTTGGCAGATCACCGGAAGCTTTTTTGGGCATTACAGGTTTTGAGGGAAGATTGCCCTTTTCCAAAAAGGATACTGGTTTAACAGCGGGTTTATTATTGGATAGGGTTTTTACTTCTGTAATAATATCTTTTCCCTGGTATTCCCATTTACGGTTAGCCGTATCGAGAAAATATAAGTTATGCAATGAACTTTTATTTGTTACTGAAAGATTGATCTCTGGTTTCGCATTTTCGTTTACAAAAATGGCCTTATTGTCTTTAAAAGCATTGATCTCACACATGCCAGAGGATTCAAAATTATATTTCGTTCCTGCGGAATCATAGTTCATTGGAATTCCCGACACAAAGAAATCAAGCGGATCTGCAAATTCACGGTACGTGATCTTTACAATTCCTTTTACAGGATTGCCTGATGCATCGATAAGCGACGACGGTGGAAAATGTATGATGGATCCTGACTTGTAATACAAAGTGCCGCCTTTCTCTGCATCAAGACTGTATTCAGCTAACGGAACATTAATACCCGTTAATGGAGGATTTACAAAAGGACGAACAATGTCGGCAATCTGTTGTCCTGAAATATTACCTGGATTAAAAAGTTTATCCGGTGAAATATTCTCCCTGAAATTAAAGACCAGGATTATGCCAATAAGAACTGCGGCAACAGCGCTCCAGGTAATCATCCTTCTTACAACAACCCGATGGTTTATTGCTTTTGCGAATTCATGTTTTAAACCTGCATTTTCAACTGCCCTGATCACCTGTCGCTGTGCCTGCAATTCATAACGTAATGATTCATCAATTGCGAGCATTCCTTCGAAAGCAGTTCTTTCTTCTGCACTCATTTCATTTTGCAGGTAGCGGTTTATTTGTACACTATTATTATTCATGGTTCCCGTTTTTTGAGAGTGTGATATAGGTTTCTTTTGCTTTCTGCAGGCACCTGTATTTTTGATTCTTCGCAATTTTTTCATCGCTGAAGGCAAGTGCAGCAGCAATTGTTTTATAATCTTCTTTTTTGAAATAAAACATGATCAATAACTGTTTGCATTTTTCACCAAGTAAATCGAATGCAGCTTTTGCAAAAACAAATCCGGGCTCCTCATATACTTCTGTAGCGCCAATATCATCGACAGCCTGGCCTGCGGGTAGTTTTTTACGATTTCTTAGTTCCTGTAACCAGCAGTTTTTTACTATGGCAAGCAAATATGTTTTAAGGGGTGCGGAAAGAATAAAATCATTGGACTGAACTTTTTTACAGAGTACAACCAATGCATCCTGGAAAATATCCTCTGCATCATCTGTTGTGCCGTTATTGTCCCTGATGTATTTTTTTGCAAGCGGTAAAATATTGTACAGGCCTTTGAGGGCTGCGGAGTACTTATTCTGTCGTAAATGCTCAATAATTTCTTTATCAGTCATTGTAAGGGCTTGTACTATTAAATGACGGTTTTATCGAAAGGTCATCAAAATAATGGAAAAATATTTTTAAACTACAGAGTGCACAGAGGTTAACACAGCCTTTCACAGAGAATTATAACTTAAAGTTGAATATTGTTGACAATAGTTAAAGGGATGTTTGAATTATAAAGTCTCAATTCTTTATAAATTACCCAAACAGTGTTCAACTATTTTCAACAACATTCAACTCTGTGAAAAGCTGTTTTGATTCCTTTAAATCCTGCCTGCCAATAAGCAGTTCTGTGATTATGTTTTTAGATTAAACCAGGCTGTAACTAATCCTTCAGATCATATTCCTTATTGATCGTTGTAGTGATTCTTTGCATTTTTGTAATAGTTGAATCATACCTCGCCAGTATTTCGCCAGTAAAGGTCAGTGTCCTGCATATATTATGCGATTCTTCGGAGTTTATTACTGTGGGAAAATTTGATGATGAGTCAGTAGTTCTTACCAGTGCATGTTGTAAGTATTGAAAAAGAGTGTTTTTTCTGCCAACGTAGGCGGTTGTACTGGTTAAAAGAGATGGAATATTTTCCTGTTAAAGGTCCATAATATCATTCTGCAATTCTTTGTTTTCAATTGTGCCAATTTTACCGGAAGATTTAAATCCTTCAAACCTTCCACTATTGGGATTAAGGCCGGTCGAGTTGAATATCCAGGTATAGTGAAGTTTCAGGCTATCAGGATTGGGTTGTTGGTTAAGCTTTAGATTGCTGATATAAGTAAATGCTGCTGTTTGGCTATAGTATGATTGTTTATCTCCCTCCATTTCAGTGATGTCAGCTCTAAGGTCTTCTTTAAGGCCCAGCAAAAATTCTTTTACATCCTTTTGCTGGTGCTGGTGTGCACTCCTGTTATGAAACCACATCGACAGGCTGATCGCAAATACGATGATAAATATTTCCAGCAGGAATTCTTTCAGTTTATGCCAGAAACTGTACTCTTTCCGGTTCCATATTTTATAAACCTGCTTTGTATGTTTTACAACTTCCTGTTCAGCCATTTTTTTTAATGTTATTGGGGATCAAATTATTTGTAAATGTAATAATTTAATTTTCTAAGGAAATGAGCCTGGCGACTGTTATTCTTGTTTTTTAAAAATAATTCTTCTCTGCAAAAGCGAGGAACCCCTGCAATCACTGGTGACCCGGCCTTACTGAAATGAATTACCTTAGATTCCCCGGGGCGATAAAAACTTCCCGGTGTCGTTCATGCAACAGCTGCTGCAATACTTGAAATATTTTTTTTACCTGGCTTTTAATCATAACCCGGTGATTGCATTCCGGATAATAATTGATGAGGTCAGGGGAGAAAGAAAATACCAGCTTCATACAACGGGTGTGAGCATAATAAAAAATCAAAAACTTAGAAATCCCCATGCAGCTCATTCAAATGAATACATGCCGGCAAATTATACGCTGATGGAAAAAACTTTTGCTGTGGTTAACCGGCATACACACAATAAAACATTCCTGGATATTGGCTGCGGCAAAGGAAGGGCTATGTTTGTTGCGGCAGTATCGGGGTTTAACGATATTTCGGGGATAGAATTATACCCACCTTATTGCATTGATATTAAAGAATGGATAATGGCGCATGAAAAGGATTATCCGCATGTAACTTTTTCTGTTAGCTGTACGGATGCAGTTACCTATAACATACCCGATACAGTACAAACAATCTTTTTCTATAATCCTTTTGATGAAATAATAATGGCAAAAGTGGTAGCCCTTATTATGAAAAGCCTCAAACGTGTTTACAGGCCACTATTTATTATCTACCTCAGTCCGCTGTACAAGCAGCAGTTTATTAATGAAGGATTTAAAGAGATTTATCAAACGAGCAGGTTTGGTACAATGAAAGCCTCGGTACTGTTATGGACAGAAGAAGCAGGAAAAAAGATGAAAAACCAGCATGAATAAGTAGCATGTTTTACAATTTCCTTTTCCGTCATGTCATTGAAGTTATTGAATAGAATAATTTATAAATCCATTCCATTATTACGCTCTACAGTACCCTAAATGTACAGACGGTCATCAAATGAATACATTGCTATTCAATATATTTACTACTATTAAAACTTAAGCAAATGGCAACAAAAAGAGCTGGCAACAAAAAATCTGTTCCTGTAAAATCAGCCGTAACTAAAATAGGCGAAACAATTGGAGAGATCGCAGGAAAGATAATGAATAAAAAAGACCAGATAACAGGAATGGCAACCAATGCGATTGACACAGTGAAAGCAACTGTTAAAAGCATTGCAGCACCTAAAAAAGCTGTATCCAAGAAAACAGTAAAGAAGGCTGTAAAAAAAGCTGCTAAAAAAATAATTAAACCTGCTGCAAAAAAAGTAACTAAGACTGCATCAAGGAAACCTGCAGTTAAAATCAAAAAGGCGGTAAAAAAAGCCACAAAAAAAGTAGCAGGGCGAAAATAAAACAGTCATTATTATCTTTCCTATAGAAAGCCCCCCGGTAACTTTAATAATACGAAACTCTATGACCATTTCATAGCCTTCCTGTTTATATATTCTTAATTCTTATTGAAAATTTTATAAAAAAATTTTTGCGAAACCGATTAGTTTCATATGTTTGCAACTGAACGGTTGCATAAAAATATATTTACTATGAGACGAGATGCATTCCAGGCCATCGCCGATCCGACGAGAAGAGCAATACTGTTACTGATTGCCGCGGGTGCCATGACGCCCAATGCAATTGCGGAACATTTTAACAGCACCCGGCAGGCTATTTCAAAAAACATATCAGTATTTTAAATGAATGTGAACTTGTAAAACAGGAATTAACCGGTAGAGAAATTTATTATTATTTAAATGCTAACAAAATGAAAGAAGTAGCAGATTGGCCCGAACCTTCCGTAAAAGCTGGGAGAGCAGGTTTAGTAACCTTGACAAAGTATTAAACAATTTAAAAAATAAAAAATAAGACAATGAAACAGACAATTTTCAACCCCGATACCAGCAACCATAAAATGCTGATCGAAAGAGAATTTGATGCAGACCTTCCAATTGTATGGCAGGCATGGACGGATAGTAAAATACTCGATGAATGGTGGGCTCCACGTCCCTGGAAAGCAGTAACAAAAAGTATGGATTTCAGGGAAGGAGGAACCTGGTTATATTTTATGCAGGGGCCGGAAGGAGAACGTCACCATTGCAGGGCTGATTATACAAAGATCAGCAACCTTAAAAATTTTGAAGGAGATGATTCATTTACTGATGAAGAGGGAAACAAAACCAATGCAGCTCCATCCATGCACTGGGATGTTAATTTTACGGCAACAGGCAATACAACAAAAGTAAACGTGAGTATAACGTTTGCAAGTAACGAAGACATGGAAACTGTCATCAACATGGGCTTTAAAGAAGGATTCTCCATGGCTCATGGTAATCTTGACGAATTACTCAAAAAAATGGTTGCAGCAACAGCATAATGAAGTGTTCAAACCTCACACGTCTTTAAGACCAGTGAGGTTTGAACACTTCATTTTTTATGAAAGTATATCGGGTGGTGGCATTTCGGATGGCCTTGATTTAGTTTCCGGAAGGGGAATGAATTCGTGGTTGTCGTTAGGAGGTAGTATGATCCTTCCTTCTTTCCAGTCTGATTTTGCCTGTTCAATTCTTTCTTTACGGGAGGAAACAAAATTCCACCATATAAACCTGTCACCTAAAGGCTCTCCTCCCAACAACATGAATATTGTTTTTTCTCTTGCAAGTATAACAGGATCGTCTCCTTTTTTAAAAACCAGCATCTGGCTTTCATTATAAAAATTTCCTCCAATCTCAATACGGCCCTTTGTAATATAAATAGCCCGTTCGCTGTATTCTTTCGGGAGCGAAAATCTTGTACCTGCATCGAGTATTACATGTAAATAAAATAATGGTGAATGAATGCTGACATCATTTCTTAATCCATAAGCACTTCCTGCGATCAATCGCATCCATGTTCCCTTTTCCGTGAATATGGGAAGTTGTTCGGGTGTATAATTGAAAAATGTTGGTGCTGATTCTTCGTCCTTTTCCGGCAGTGCAACCCAGGTTTGTATCATCTCTAAAGTTCCACCGGTTAATGCAGCGGCATCTTCAAATCTTTCTGAATGTGATATGCCACGACCGGCGGTCATCCAGTTCACTTCTCCGGGCCGAATGATTTGTTCTACACCCAGGCTATCGCGGTGAGTAACCTGCCCGCCAAAAAGATAACTTACCGTAGAAAGACCGATATGTGGATGCGGCAATACATCCATTGCGTTTATGCTTACAGGTGGGTTTGCTACAGGACCCGCATGATCCATGAATATAAATGGCCCTACCATTCTCCTTTGCCTGAAAGGAAGTATGCGACGTACATCGAGACTATCGGCGATGGTTGCCTTGCGTGCTTGTATGACGAGATCCGGCATTATTTTTTTTTGTAATCTCTTGCACAAATTTAACTACTATTTTCTACGATGCGTGCAATGTGTTTTTGATTGCTGCAGCTGACATCGATAATACATTTTCTACCGTTTGTTAGCCCATGCTTACCACTTATTGTTTTTATTAGGGGTTTCCTTATTTTTTTCTTCCCTTGGAATTTCACAGCCAAATCTTTCCTTTTCCCAGGCCCATCATCTTCTCATTTAAGATTAAAAAATATGAAAAAACTTTTACTATGCTTTTCATGCTGGATCAGCTTTTTACTTCATGCACAAAATCCTGACTGGCAATGGGCAAAAAGTGCAGGGGGAGCAAATACCGATATTGGCAACGGAATATGTACAGATAGCAGCGGCAACATTTATATCACAGGGAATTTTTCTTCTCCAACAACATTTTTTGCTGGTACAACTATTACAAATAACGGAACAAATACCAATGATGTATTTCTTGCGAAGTTCACGCCATCGGGAAGCCTGGTATGGGTAAAAAGTTTTGGTGGTCCAGGGAATGACTATGGTTATGCACTCGCAATTGATGTAAATGATAATGTATATATGAGTGGATTATTTACTTCAGCTTCTATCAGTTTTGATGCATTTACATTAACAACTGCAGCGCCCAGGGCGATGTATATCGTAAAATTCGATAGCGATGGCAATGCAATCTGGTGTAAAAGCTGTGATGGCACAGGTGGAGCACAACCCAATACGGTGACGACCGGGCCCGATGGGTCTGTATATGTGGGCGGCAATTTCAGTGAAGGCTCAATTAATTTTGGTGCAACAACGTTAACACGTACAAGCCCGAATGGAACTAACTTATACCTGGTAAAATATGACGCATCAGGGAATGTATTGTGGGCAAAAAATGCCGGCGGTACAGTTTTGAACAATTCCGCTCATTGTGCAGATATAGAAACAGACGGTAACAATAATGTTTTTATAACGGGTAATTTCCTGGCACCGCAAATGAGTTTTGGATCAGTAATTGTTCCGAATCACACTCCTGCGAAATCTGAGATATATCTTGCAAAATTTAATACCGCAGGTAATGAAGTATGGGCGATTAATGCAGGAGGCGATTTTGATGATATTGCCCGGGGTATGACAATTGACAAAGGCGGCAATATATGGATCACCGGCTGGTTCCAGACAGCCGCTTCTTTTGGAACTATCTCATTCAGTGCTGCGGGAATCTACGACGCCTACCTCGCAAAGTACAACGCATCAGGCACTGCGGTTTGGGCGGAACGATTTGGCGGAGGTATGAGCGATTACGGTACAGGGTTATGTATGGGTAACAATGGAAATATTAATCTTGCTGGTTCCTTTAGGTCATCGTCGATAGATGTAGGCAGTAATACATTCACGAATCACAGCACAGGATCACTTGATCTATACGTGGCTAATTTTGACACGTCTGGTAATTTGCAATGGGCCAAAGCTGCAGGAAGCAACAGGGATGATGCATTTTACAGTGTGGTAGCTGGAACTGGTGATAGTTTATATTATACTGGTTTTTTTGTATCTGACACCTGTATATTAGATACGGCTATTCTTGAAAATGTAAGTGCAACATCAGTCGCAGATATAATGATTGCCAAAATAGCATCTCCGGCCATTGTAGTCCCACTGTTTTTTACCGATATATATGCAAAAAGAGGAAAACAAGGCAACCTGGTTGAATGGAAAGTGGAAAACGCATTTAATACAGTGTCTTATATGGTTCAGAGATCTGAAAATGCAATCCTGTTTACTGATATACAAACTGTTCCTGCAATAGACAATCCTTCTATGAAATATACATACCTTGATAATCATGCACAGGAAGCTGACGTTTTTTACAGAATTAAATCCTGCGACAGGAACAACATTAACCTATATAGTAAGATCGTAAAAGTGGCGGCTACAGCCGAAGATCCTGTCATAAAAATTTATCCCAACCCCGTATCCGGTGGACAAATAAAATTACAGGTGCACAATTTAAAAAAAGGATTATACACCGCTTGTATAATTAACGAAACAGGACAATTGTTATTGACCAAAAGAATCAATTATAACGGATATGAAGATTTTGAGCCGATTTCTTTAAATGAAACAGTCAATAAAGGGAAATTTAATATTAAGTTATTCCATGGAAAAGAACTATTAAAAACGCTTGGATTTATTGTAGAATAAGTACTGGTTCACCGGAGTTACTGTGAACAGTAATTTCATTTTTTGAAATGGGTCTACAAAGCATGGTATGTTGCGTGCTCCTTAGTTTGAGATCAAAAGGGTAGTTTACCCATAAGATGTCTCTTCACTGTTTGCTTTTCAAAAATGGTTTCGTTGTGTCAGATTCCATTTGTTTTCAATGGGATGGTTAATACAAATACCGCATTTGCTTTATGTTCTTTAAAATCCAGTTTTGCTCCAACGTCTTCCAGCTTGTCCGATAATTCTTTCCTGTGACGCAGGTTATTAAGCAACTCGATATTCACCGTTGCCGTATCAAATTCCAATGTGTAAATAAGGTTTGGTTTTTCGTATGCTATATGGATGCGATTATTTGTGGCACCTGTTTTCACCGTATTGCTGATACCGCCTTTAAATAACCAAAACACATCATTGCGAACTTTCATCTTAAGATTCAGCTTCTCAACATTCTTATCAACCAACAGGTCTATCTGGACCTTATGTCTGTTTTTTAATGCATCAATGTATTCTTTAAATCTCAATATAAAATTTTCCATGCTATCGTTACTGGGATCAATACTCCATAGAATATCGTCCATAGCAATGGTCATGTTATGGCTTTTTGCATGTATCTGCTCAATGAATTCTTTTGATTTCCCTGGTTCATCATCAGCTTTCATCTTTGCCATTTCACTTAAGATGGTAATGTTGCCTAAAGCTGCATTTATTTCCTGGTGTAATCCATCAGCAATATCACTTCTCATTTTTAAAATTGCTTCCCTGCGTTTCATACGACGATGATCCAGCCAGAATAATAAACCTCCAATGAACAATGCAAGCAAACAGTAAAACCACCACGTTTTCCAGAACGGAGGATCTACATGTATATGAATTGTTGTTAAAGATTTACTTTCAACACCATCCCCGTTTTCGCTTTTTAATTTCAATGTATAATTCCCTGGTGGAAGAAACTGGTAAGTGACCTGGTTGTTATAAACCCGTTTCCATGTTTTATCACGTCCCTCGAGCATGTAATACATATAATATTGTTCACGGAAGCTAAGCGTGCTCAATTCAACATTGATAAATGTATTATCATAAGGCAATATGATTTTATCAATTTTCTTCAATGAATCAACAGAAAGATATCTGCCCTCAAGCGCAAAACCCGTAATGTTAACAGGCGGCACTTCATTTCGATTGATCGCTTTTTCTGGATCAAACACAAGAAAATCGTGAGGAGTGCCGACGGTAATGCGGCCATCCTGCAAAATTGTACCGGAGGATACCTGGAAAATATTATTGATGATACCATCGGCTGCACCATAACTTACCGCTAATTTTTTATCGATATTCAGGCGATACAAACCGCCATCACAGGCAACCCAAATTCTTTTTTGTTTATCGAGCGTAACAGAAGTAATATGTTCAGAAGGTAAACCATCAGCAGCAGTGAGGTAACGGAATTTATTTGTTCGGCTGTTTAATATACACAAGCCATCACCTGCAATAATGTAGGTACTGTCGTCATATTGTAGAACGTCGCTTGCACCATTATCAAGCAAGCCGTCATTTTTTCCGCCGGTTTCTGTAAACTGTTTAATTATATTTCCATTTTTTCTATCAATCAAATACACCCCGGTACTTGCTGTGCAAACCCATAGCTGGCCTTTGTTATCTTCATACAACCTGAAAATATCCCCGGCATCACTGATTATTTTGGTAAATGCACGTACGGTGTCCTGCCAGTTACCATGATCACATTTAAGAAGAAGTCCCGAGTTTGACCCGATCCACATATTTCCTTCATGATCTTCCAACAGCTGCTGAACGATTTCATTTTTTAATAAGGATAGAAAAAGAACAGATGTTTTATTTGTAGCCGGATCATAAATGATCAGTTCTCCTGACTGAAGCCCAATCCATATTTCACCATTGCGTCGCTGCGTCATGTCGCTTGCATGCAAGCCCCTGTATTCAGGCTTTTGCATAGTTAAAGGATTGGCAACAGGATGCAATTGATTATCGTATGAAAAGATTCCTCCACCCCATGTAGCTACCCATATTCCGTTGTTCTTTGTTTGTACTACTGTAGAAACGGCAAAAGGTTTCGTAATTGTATCACCGGCACGCTTGTTAGAGATATTCTGGAAAACCTGTGCGTTCACGTTAAAGCGATAAAGCCCTTTATTGGTACAAACCCACACATTGTTTTCTTTGTCTTCATATACATTACTGACCAGGTCATAGTCAATACCATTTTGCCTGAATGGATCGCTGTTGATATTGATAAAACATTTTTCATTTGTATCATAGTAGGCCAGCAAACCCATTCCATATGCCCAGATGGTACCATTGCTTTGTTCAAATACATTCCATATCTCATAATAACTATCAGCCTTATACGCTCTTATTTTTTCAAATGCAGTTAATTTGTTTTGTTGCCTGTTATAGCTGTATAGAACCGGGGCCGCAGCTGTAAACGGGATCCAGCTTATCATCCAGTAACTCCCATCTTTGGCAATGAATGGATATTTGGCATTCTTTATTTTAAAAATGCTATCTGTGTTTGTATTGAATTGTTTTGTTTTGGGATCAAACAAAAGCGAGCCCTGTTTTCCAGTACACCAGTAATTCCCGGAAGAAGGATCTATTACCATATCATTAGTTGTCATACCGGCAGGAAGCGCAGGAAAAGGATATTTGGAAGAGAAAACATGTTTAGCCTCATCGTAAATAAATTGTTTACTATCTGCAAAAAGCAAAAGCTTTCCCTGGTCATCTTCCATGATCTTCCGGATCATCATCACAGGAACCGCTACCTTAATTTCGATAAAACTGAATTGAGTGGTATTGAATACTCCTACTTTATTATCGAATAATAACCAGAGCCGTTCTTTTTTATCAATGAATATTTTGTTGATAGAATTTTCAGCAATGGTAAGGCTATCGCCGGGAATATGACGAAAAGTAAGGAATCTATGCCCGTCATATCGTTGTAAGCCATTCTGCGTGGCAATCCATAAATATCCTTGCTTATCTCTAACAGTGTAAAACGACATGGCAGATGCAAGCCCGTCTTTTTTTGTGATCCTGTTAAAAATAAGTGGTGAAGGAATTTGTGCAAAACAAGCAATTGCAACACTTAAAAAAAATGCAAGCGACATAAATATTTTCCTGGCCATAATTAATGAGATAGTCAAAAATAGTAACTATAACTCAATCATAATTTATCGGTATCAATTTTGTGTGCATTTCGATAATAATGAAAAGGCAGCTCCATAAGACAATTCTTTCCCTTGTAAAAAATTTAACCGGGCATATTAAAGCAATAAAGAACGGGTATGATAGAGAGACAATTCATGAATTAAGAACCGGTTTCAAAAAATTACGGGCGCTGCTTCGCTGGCAAAAAGCCGAAAAAAAAGCCTATGATCCTGTCAGGAATGCATATGCAATAGCAGGAGAGTTAAGAAATATCCAGGTAGCACAGGAAAAATTAAAAGAAGAAAAGGATATCCCGCAATCATTTCAAAATTGGTTGGCGGTTTCGATAGGTAAGATCAAAAAGGAATGGACTAAAATCAATTTCAGGAAAACCTGTGATGAATTTTATGAATCGGTTAATAATGCTGATTTAAGATTTAAAAAAAATAATAAATTTTTTTCTGATAAAATTAAAACAGCAGAGCAACTACTTGCTGCAGATCCTGTTTCGGATATTTCACTACATAAATGCAGGAAGATGATTAAAGATATGCAGTACGTATTGGAATGGTGGAAAAGCAAAATGGGTAAACCCCGGCAATTTGTAAAAGATGTTTCCATTAATAAACTTGAAACAGCATCCAAACAGATAGGTTCGTATAATGATACGCGTATGTTGCTCATCCTGCTTACAACTTATGCGCAACAGGAAAAAGACCCGCTTTGTATTGCAGCGATCAATCCCGTAATAGACAGGTGGCAGTATAATAAGAGTGAAGCAAAAGAAAAAGTGCTGGCTATATTGAGGTATGAAAAAATAAATGAATCATTAATTTATAAAAACAAAAAAGCCCACAGTATTTAATACTGCAGGCTTCAAGCACTTGATCGAAACTTAAACTCTTATGGTTTTATTTTACTGTCCTGCTCGACATTCAATCTGATAAGTAAGCGTTCGTTTTGTTCGATCTGCTTGTTCTCTAGGGTTATTCTTTTCGGATTAAATTGATCCACGTCAGGAATGGATCATTTAACTGGTCTTGAGGGCGGCTTAAAAACAACCAACTTTTTTGTTGGTATCAGGGGTCTTAAAAGAGCCCGCAGTACTTTAAATACCGCAGGCTCCGTAGCATTAATGGTCTGAATTTTCAAAACTCTTATGGTTTTATTTCACTTGTCCTGCCAGACATCAATCTAATAAGTAAGCGAGCGTTTTGTTTCGAACCTCCTGCCGTTTAATGTGGTTTAGGGTTTTAGTAATAACGGGAAATTTTTCCAGGTCAACATTTTTAATAATTATCCAGCTGTATTTACCGGGCTGGGTCTTTTTAATAATTTAGTTTTTTTAATGTTATTTCCTTGTTTCACCTCTATTATATATGTCCCTGCTATAAGATCCGACCCGAGACTAATATTTTTCTGGTACGGGCTAAGGATCATTTCCTTAATAAGTCGTCCATGAATTCCCAGGATCTTGATCGTTTTCTTCTCAATAGCATTTGTAATTATCTGCAACCGGAAGTCATTTGCGCTGGGAAATATCTTAATGTCAAAGTTCATTTTGGTCCAGTGGTTTAAAATGTTGTGGAGGTAGCAGGCTTTAATAGGAGGGGATTGATTTACAATCAATAAGGCCTTTTTGTGTAGAATTACAATAAATCAGAGTGTAGTAATTCTATATTATGACCTGTAGTTGTTATACTACAAATATAATAAAGAGTTTATTACAAAACTCATTTTTTTTAAGTTTTTTTTTAAAATTTTTCAGAAAAATTATACTTGCTTATAGATACGCGGATGAGGGAAATTTATCGGCTGGCCACGGATTAAGATTCAATTTTATCAGTGAATGAGAGAAAACCCGTCCAATCTGCGTATTTATGGTATGGGCTAAAATAGTACCTGCAGCATTTTAGGTGCTGCAGGTTTTTTTTGGCATTATGATCGGCATTTCAAAAACTCTTATGGTTTTATTTCACTGTCCTGCTTAACATCAATCTAGTAAGCGTTGTTTTTTGTAACCGATCCAAATGCATTCGTTTTATAGGGGTTTACTTTGATTGGTAAATCATTTAAGTAAACAGGATTGCTATAGGTCAGCACCCGGCAGGTAATTACCGAATGCTGCTACGATTAAAACTTTATTACTTTGCTGGTTTTAATATTATTTCCCTGCCTTACCTCGATCAAATAAGTGCCTGTTCTTAATTCGGCGCCTATATTAATAGCCTGGTAAGGATTAATTTTTGTCTCTTTCAATAATCTTCCCTGTATATCCAATATCCTCACATTAATTGTTTCTTTTGCTGAAGTAAGTACCTGTAATTTAAAGTCACTTACACTTGGGTTCGGAAATACTTTAACCTCCATCATATCTACCGGTAATTCGGGAATAGTTGTTTTTGCAACAACAGCCTCTTCTTCTCCTCCTTTTGCAAATGGCGCAGAACATACTGCAAGGCTTACAGTTAGTTTTCTTATTGAACTGGAGCTGCAATTATTTATTCCCTGTGCCGAAACATAACCGCTGATAGCAGAAGATGTATACGTAACCGTTATAGAAGTTGTGCCCTGGCCTGAAACAATTGTTCCACCGGTTGGTACGGTCCACTGAACAGTTGAAGCATTTGAAGGCATGCTTGCCAGGGAATATGTGTATTGCCTGCTTGGACAAGCTGAAATATTTGTAGCTGTAATTGCACCCGGAGTAGATGAAAGAAGTTTTCTTACCGTGATATTTCTCGCAGTGCTTATACCACAACCATTTGTTGCGACTACCGAGAAAACTCCCGAGGTATAACCGGCCGTAAAGCGAACACCGATCTGGCTATGTGAAGGATTCATATAACTCCACCAGCTGATACCTGCAGGTAAGGTCCAGGTATATGTAATTCCTGCAACTTCTGTAACACTATAAAACACATTGTCCAGGTCTGGTGTATATGGACAAACATTTGTAGGTCCGGTAATTCCGCCTGGAGCAGAAGGATTTGAACGACTTACTGTTAAGCTTCTTGTATTACTTGTTCCGCAATCATTCACGGCCTGTACAGATACTGTACTGGTTGTATAACCACTCGCAAAAGTTATATTAACCGTTGTGTCATTAATACCGGTACCGTTAGGGTGAGTGATCGTTGTTGTCCCAGCCTGCGCTGCCCAGTTGTAGGAAATAGCAGAAGTTACTTTACGGATAGTATAACTTACTGTGGTGCCTGTTCCAATTACTGCGCAAATAGAACTGCTACCGGCAACAATTGCTGTTGGTGTAGAAGGTAATGATGAGCTGACAGTTCTGCTCTTTTTTACATTTAGACTGCATGCGGTGTTCACCACTTGCGCATATACATTGCCGGAAGTAAAGCCAGTGAGGAATTTAATTGCTGCGCTGGTTGTACCCTGGCCACTTATAACCTGCATTGTTGTTGGTTTGCTTACCGACCATGTAACAGTAGAACCTGCCGGAACATTGATCTGATAAGTAGCATTTGTTCCATTGCTTACATACAGGCAGCCCCTGTCTGGTCCTGAAATTTCACCTGCACCAACAGTTAAGTAAAGCGTATCAACAGTTGGCCCTGTTGGATGATTTACAACCGCAGTATAAACACCTGTAGCATTGAAATTGTTTCCATTCCATACATAAGGCAATGCGCTTGCGCAAATTGTTGCTGACGTTGTTGATGGAACCGGTGCAGCGGCATCTCCACCAAAAATGCGGGCGATCCTGTTCTTACCGGTAGCATTATATGCAGTAAAGTCGCCGGCAATTAATAACCTGCTGCCACTATTTATAGATACAATGGAAAAAATATCTCCATTTGCTCCGTCCCCACCTGCATTAAAGCCGGTATCCAGCGTGCCATTCGCATTCAGGCGGGCAATACGATTAACCGGAATTCCATTATAAGTAGTAAATGCTCCGCCAATCATTATTTTATTATCGGGTAAAACGGTAATAGCGTAAATGTCTCCATTTGCTCCGGTGCCGCCACTATCAAACGTTGAATCAATATTTCCTGATGCCTTTAATCTTAAAATATTATTGTGCACACGAACGGTCGATAACGTACTAAAGCTTGTAAAGTTTCCTCCATAAAGAATTTTGCCGTCAGGCTGCACAGCACAGGCATATACATAACTGCTTGCTCCTCCACCAACAAAAGGTTCACTGCCGGCGTCATTGGTTACATAAGATGCATCCCTGCTTCCGTCGGTATTATGCCTGCCAACACGATACAATGGATAATCCCCGTTGCTAAGTCTGAAATCACCACCTGTAAGAACCTTGCTGTCACTTTGCACAACAATTGCATTTACCTGTGGAAAGAACATACCGAACTGACCGCCTATCACCGTATTAAAACCTGGATCAATTGTTCCATTTGAATTTATCCTGTATAATGCCGAGGCGGCACCTACCATAATTTTTCCATCTGGTTGCAATGCCAGCGAAGTGGCTTCATTATACAGCAAAACGGTAGTAAAACTGAACGAAGGATCGATAGAGCCGTCAACATTTAACCTTGCAACACTGTTTATGGGCAAACCATTATATTTAGTGAATACCCCGCCTACAATAATTTTCCCATCCGGCTGTATTAAAATGCTGTTTACCGGTTTGTCGAAACCAATTCCTGTATTAAAACCAGCATCCAATGTTCCATCTGTATTTAAGCGTGCGATGTAATTTGCAACGGTGCCATTGAATGTAAAAAAATTGCCGGCAATAATTGTTTTACCATCTGCCTGGACAGCAATCATATTTATTTTGCGATTAGCCCCTTTGGTCAAAGCAGCAATACCAAAATTCTGATCTCTTGATCCATTACTATTATACCTGTTGATTTTAAAATCTTTTGTGCCACCACTTACAAGGCTTGTAGTATGGATCGCATAACGTGCAGTTGAACCATTCCACTTTGAAATAAAGGTTTCTGCCACGATTAATTTTCCATCTGGTTGAACTAAAACAGTAAATGCATTCTCATTCATTTCAGGATAGAAATCATAATTAAATGTAGCATCAATGGTTCCATTGGTGTTAAGACGTGTAACTTTTTTCCCGCTTGGCAATCCCATCACCCAAAACGTTCTATATGTGCCCCAGGTAAGAATAATTTTTCCGTCAGCCTGTAATACAATATCATTAACCGGTTCATCAGATACGTCTTCAGCATTTACAAAAGTTGCATCGATACTACCGTTCGAATTGGTACGAACCAACCGTGTGGCAGTTGCATTATAATTGAAAAAATTTCCGCCTGCCAGTATTTTTCCATCAGCTTGTATGCGTACAACCTTCACCGTTTCATCTGCACCGGCACCGCCTGCGTTAAAGGTTGCATCATTCGCTCCCGTATTTGTTAGCCGGGTAAGGAAATTTGTAACCAACCCGTTTCCATCGTTATTTATTCCGACAACAATTTTTCCATCAGTTTGTATTGCAAGATCATTTATGCTGTTTGCAACAGATCCTGTAAAACCTGCATCTCTTGAACCGTTGGTATTGATACGAACGATATGATTGGATGCAATTCCATTATAAGTAGTAAAATTTCCGCCGGCAATAATTTTTCCATCGGACTGGAAAGCGATTGTATTAATAACCCCATTGGCCCCGGTACCAACATTAAATGTTGCATCTTTTGAACCATCTGTATTTAGTCTTATAATATAAGGTGCCGCCGTTCCATTATAGTTTGTGAATGCACCTGCCATGATAATTTTTCCATCCGCCTGCACAAGAATATCATAAACCGTGCTGTCTGCACCTGTGCCAACATTAAATCCCGCATCCAGTAAGCCTGCTGAACTCAACCGTGCGATGCGATTAACAGTGGTTCCATTGTAAAGTGTAAAAGTTCCGCCGATGATGATTTTGCCGTCAGCCTGCAATGCCAGTGAACGAACATCTTTATCAGCGCCCTCTTTTTGGCCAGAGCCATTATCAACAGCATTAAAAGTTGGATCAAGGATCCCTGGCTGTGCCGAAGATTTAAAAACATTTACCATCATTACGATGAAGGCTAATCCTATGATCAGCAATAGTTTTCCGAAGAAAACGAAAAGTGTTTTGTAGGAAGATTTGTTCCCTGTAGGTTTGTGTGTGTAAGCGTAGAAATGTTGCATATAGGTAAGTTTGTAAAAGCGTTCCTTAAAAACCCGGGGCTTTTCTCGCAGCATAGCAGCAGTGATTGGATTTCAGAGCCAATTTGGTGTAAGAAGGAAAATGGAATAGCTAGATCCTGTCGTTGGGGGCTTTTGGTAGGAAGAGGAGGTAAGTAGTAAAGTTCTGATCGAAAATGTAGTATAACTACTACAATTGCAAATATAATAGAAATGTTTGGTTACCAAAAAAAAGTTTTACTTTTTTTTAAAAAATAGTGGATTTGTGGATAAAATGGCTGAAAATCATTCAGTTAATACCCCATTTTAATGATTTTTCCTGTTTACCAGGTTAATTATTTAAAGAAAAGCCCCGGTTTATCACAACCGGGGCCTTTTTAGAAACAATAGTTAGAATTTGATCAGCCTGCTGGTTTTTAAATTATTTCCCTGCCGTACTTCCATTAAATAAGTGCCGGTTCTTAAATCACTACCAATTGTATTTGTTTGGTTCGGTTGAGCGTTGATTGACTTTAGCAAACGTCCCTGGATATCAAAAATGCGTACAGTTACCAGTTCTTTATCAGGACTGATTACCTGTAACTTGAAATCGCTTATACTTGGGTTGGGGAACACTTTTACCTCAAAATGATCAGCGTTAAATTCTGTTGTGGTTTGTTTTCCTGCAACTTTTTGTTCATTTCCATTACGTGCAAAAGGTATACCGGGACATGCAGCCAGGTTTACAACAACTTTTCTTACAGAACTTGAACTACAATTATTGATTCCCTGTGCGCCGACATATCCATTTACCGCTGTAGGCGGATAAGCTACGGTGATTGAAGTAGTGCCTTGTCCGGATGCAATCGTTGCGCCGGTTGGCACAGTCCATAAAACTGACGTTGCACGGCTAGGCATACCAGTTAGTGAATAAGTATATTGCCTGTTCGGGCATTGCGAAACATTTGCGATCGTTATAGGACTAGGTGTTGATACGGTTAAGACCCTTACAGTTATTGACCTTGAAGCACTTTCACCGCATCCTGAATATACTTTCACGCTAATTACACCCGTTGTAAAAGTTGGATCAAAGTGGAAACTTATACTGCTGTGTGAGTCCGTTAAAAAGCCATCAGGATATACATTGGTAGGATAGTTTTCCGGGGTCATTATAACGGGATAACTCCAGCTATACCTTAAACCAGGAACTTCAGGAACAGAAAACACAACATGATCAGCTCCGGTTGCAGTCATGTAAACGCAAATATCAGTTGGGCCGCTGATGGCGCCAGGAGTAGCTGGCGGTGTAACGGTTAAGTTCAGGCTTCTTGCAGCACTTGTGCCGCAATCATTTACTGCTTTTACAGTTATTGGACTGGTGGTAAAATACCGCGAATCAAACCTCAACCAAACAATAGTGTCATTTACACCAGGTCCGTTTGGATGCAACATCAACGTACTACCCGCCTGCGCCGACCATATATAAGAAGTAGCACCTGCAACAGGATGGATGGTATAAGTAATATAATCACCATTATCCATAGCAGCACATATACTTGGGCTGCTGCTTGTAATAGCTCCGGGTGTAGAAGGAGCGGTTGTTCTTACGGTTAATCCTGGCTTTGTATTGATGCCACAGGAAGCATTGATAACACGTACATACACATTGCCACTTATAAATCCTGGAAGGAATTTAATACTGGTCTGGTTGGTGCCTTGTCCGCCGGCAATCTGCATAGTAGTAGCATTGCTTACAGTCCACGCAAATGTAGATCCTGCAGGAGCAATAATGCTATACTGTGCATTTGTTGATGAGTTGATATATGAGCAGGCTGATACAGGACCATTTATAGTACCAACACCTACCGTTAATTTAAGTGTATCTGTTGTAATTGTTCCGCTATGATCTACCTGTGCTGTATAAACGCCACTTGTAGTATAATTATTTCCATTCCAAACGTAAGGAACCTGGTTTGCACAAATAACAGCATTGGTTGTTACAGGCGATGGTGGCGCACCCGCATCGCTGCCAATTAAGCGTGCGATACGATTTCTTGTTGTGCCATTGTATCCAGTAAAATCCCCACCGATCACAATTTTGCTTCCGCTGAATTGTGTTGCGATGGCACTTACTAAACTATTTGCAGCGGTTCCGCCGGTGTTAAAGCCTGTATTCAGTGTTCCATCAGCATTTAATAAAGCGATGTTATTTACACTGGTGCCATTATAAGAAGTGAAATTTCCGGCAATGAGGATTTTGCCATCTGCCTGTCTTAAAATAGTATATATTTCACCGTTAGCACCGGCGCCACCTGGATTAAATGTCGGGTCAAGTACTCCATTTGCATCCAATCTGCTGATATGTCCCTGTGTTACTGCGGCTGCATTAGAATAAGAATTAAAACCTCCGGCGATTATTATTTTTCCATCAGGTACAAGTGCAAATGCATTCACAGCTCCTCCCGCTCCTGGAAACACAAGATTATAATCCGGTGGAGTTGGCTCTACTAAGACAGCAAAGTTTGGGTCACCAGTGCCATCAGAAAATATCCTCGCTACATTCATTGTTCGATTGGCCTGTACACTAGAAACCCTGGAAAAATACCCACCTGCTAAAATTCTACCATCAGGCTGTAAATAGATCGTGTTTACTGAAGGAAAGAAATTACCTAAGTCACCGCTAACACTGGTAACAAAACTGCTATCCACTGAACCATTACTGTTTACCCTGAAAAGAACACCCTCTCCTGCAACAAGTATTTTCCCATCTGGTTGAATAGCCAAAGATTTATATGTATAACTGCCCACCCCTGCCGATGAGGTAAAATTAAAACTAGCATCAATTGATCCATCAGGATTTAACCTGATGAGGTGATAAGCAGGAATATTATTATAGCTGGTGAATACACCGGCTACCACTATTTTTCCGTCTGGCTGTACAGCAATAGCATTTACCCTTTTATCAAATCCAAGTCCGCCTGCATTAAAACCTGCATCTTTTGATCCATCTGCATTTAGCCTTGTAAAATAATTTGCAGAAACACCATTGTATGAGAAAAAGCCACCACCAATAAGTAATTTATTGTCAGGTTGTGTAGCTATAGCAAGTATACTCCTGTTTGCACCGCCGCCTGCCGTATTGATACAAAAATCCTGGTCTGTAAGTCCATTACTATTATACCTTCTTATTTTAAAATCTCTTATATAACCTGCGACCAAACCTGTGGCGTGTATCTGGTAACGGGAATGGCTACCCAGGAATTTCGACACCAACGTTTCTGCAATTAAAAATTTCCCATCCGGTTGTACTAAAATGTCGTAAACGTTTTCATTCAATTCATGTATTAAAAAATCGGATTGAAAAGATGCATCACTTGTTCCGTCTGCATTAAGTCTTGTAAGTTTTCTGCCATCAACAATTCCATCTCCATATCCATCGATGTATTCTCCAAATCCAACAAGGATTTTTCCGTCAGCCTGCAATGCAATTGTCTTTACATTGTTTGAACCATTTAAACCAACACCAAATCCTGGCGAATTAAAACCAGCATCAACTATTCCGTTTGCATCAGTACGAACAAGATTTTTTGTAGTTGTATTGTACGAGGTAAAGTTGCCACCAAAAACGATTTTGCCGTCGGTTTGTACTTTAATTGCTTTTACACTGTTGTTTGCTCCAGCTCCCCCCGTATTAAAACTTGCATCGTTTGCTCCTGTTGTGGTTAAGCGAACAAGAAAATTAGTAACAAGTCCGTTCAGATCATTATTGATACCAATGATTGACTTACCATCTGTTTGTATAGCAATTGCATTTACAGAATTTACACAGCTTCCTGTGTAAGATGCATCTCTTGATCCATTGGCATTTATGCGTACCAGGTAGCTTACTCCTGTGCCGTTGTAATTAGTAAAAACACCACCGGCTAATATTTTTCCATCCGCCTGCAATGCAATAGCATTAATAGTATTATTGGCACCAGTACCAATATTAAAACCAGCATCTCTTGATCCATCGTTGTTTAGTCTTACAATACGGCTTGCAGTTGCACCATTATAATTACTAAAAGCGCCGGCAATAATAATTTTCCCATCGGCCTGTACCAAAATTCTGTATACAGTGCTATCCACACCTGTTCCAACATTGAAGCTTGCATCCAGGCTACCATTTGTATTGATCCTTGCAATTCTATTGATGGGAGTGCCATTGAATGTGCTAAAGTTTCCACCAATAATAAGTTTTCCATCAGGTTGTAATGCAAGTGCACGCACATCTTTATCTGCCCCTTCTTTAAAAGAAGTAGAATTATCTGTGCTGTTAAATGAAGGATCCAGCTGTCCCTGTGCGAACGAATTCACCGTCATCACAAGAAAAACGATCATTATTAAGAACAATAATTTGACGGAAAACAAAAAAAGCGTCCTGTATTGGGCCTTATTATCTGATTTCCTGCGGGAGTAAGAATAAAACTGCTGCATAAGGGTAAAGTTTACAGTAAGTGATTGATTTTGATTTATTTATTATTCAAATACTAAGTCCTAATGTGAAAAACAGTAAATTCAGGAGAAGGATTTCAGCGGGCTTTCAGGAGGATGTAGTAAAGAAAACGGTTAGAGTGTAGTAAATATACTACATCAAATCTAAGAGAAATATTTAATTCCAAGAACTTTTTTTGGAATTTTTTTTAAAAAATCAATAAAAACATGGGTTTTCTTAAAATTTGGTGGTCTGTTTTTCTAAAGAATCACAATTTTTCTAATTGCTGATTTTATCTGTGATATTTGGCTTTTTACCCAACCTTTTGCAGCTTTTTACAAGTTAATTGTAGGTATTGGATTTATTAATACTAAAAACTAAAGCATATGATTTCTACCAGGTTCTCTACGAAAACTCGTCACCTGTTTATTGTGATTGCCGTAATGTTGTTTTTCACAAATTGTAAAAAAGATATCCAACAGGAACAGCCGGTAAATAATACCAACAATAACCCAACTGTTCAACCGGCAGATCTCACAACAAAGGTCACTTCTTCAGTTTCAGGATTTATTACTAATGAAAGCAATCAGGCAATCTCTGGTGCTGAGGTTAAAGTGGGTATTCAAACAACGTTAACTGATCCGTATGGATATTTTGAAATAAACAACGCTGAAGTTGTAAAGAATGCTGCTGTAGTAACTGTAACGAGGTGGGGATATTTCAAGGCAGTTAAAACATATATCGCTGAAAATGGCAAAGCAGCTTTTTTCCGTATTGGATTAATTCCTAAATCTATTTCAGGAACGATCAATTCAAATTCGGGCGGTGAAGTTTTATTATCGAATGGTTTTAAAGTTTCTCTTCCGGCCGATGCAGTTGTAAATGCGTCAAGTGGTACCGCATACAGCGGTAATATAAATGTTTCATCGTATTGGTTTGATCCTACTAATGAAACTCAAAGAAAAAAAATGCCAGGTGATTTAAGGGGAGTTGATACAGGCGGCGTACTTAAAATTCTAAAAACATATGGAATGGCGGTTGTTGAACTTAGTTCTGATGCAGGTGAGCTTTTGCAAATCGCAACAGGTAAAAAAGCTACACTCACCATGGCAATCCCGTCTGCTATTTCATCATCAGCTCCTGCTACTATTCCAATGTGGTATTTTGATGAAGCGAATGGTTTATGGAAACAGGACGGCATTGGCACTAAAACCGGTAATACTTATGTGGGTGAAGTAAGTCATTTTTCATTCTGGGATTATAGCACTCCGGGTAACTATGTTAATTTCAATTGTACTATTGTTGATGCAAATGGGTTCCCGCTGATTGGAACTTTAGTAGAAATTTCTGAAGTTGCCAATGCTTCCAATACGAGGTCAGGAACTACAGATGTAACCGGATATGTTGCCGGTGCCGTACCAGAAAATTCACAACTCCTGGTAAACATCATTGCAGATAACGGTTGTACAGTGAGTTCACAAACAATAACAACAACAACAAGCAATATTTCTTTGGGAACTATAACACTTGCTGCAGCAAATACGGCAACGATTACAGGAAGTGTTACAGATTGCAGCGGCTTGCCGGTTACTTACGGTTATATTATCATGACAAAAGATCAAATAAACACCAGGTATAATATTTCTCCGGGTGGAAGTTTTAGTATCTCGACAGTTGTTTGCGGACCAACAAACGAAGCAGATTTCATTGCAGAAGATCACATCGGATCACATGCAAGTTATCCGCTTGGCGGCGTGGCATTGACCGCAGGTATAAATGATATTGGAATTATAAATGCCTGTGCAACTCCAATCGGGGAATATATCGTGTATGATATAAACTCCGGCCTTCGTCACGAAGAATTTTATGCAACAGCCGACAGCATTTCAATGACTGGTTCGGGTGCACCTCTAAACACAATTTTGATTAAAGGCAACAGGAATGTTTACGACAAAACAGTCACATTAGGTCTTAATAATTTAACAGGTGTAAGCCAGATAGTGAATTACGTTTTAACAACAGAAGGAACATATACCATGGTGTCAGCGAATTTTCCTGCAGTGCCATTAACAATAACAGAGTATGGGCCTGTAGGAGGATTTATTTCAGGTAATTTTGACGGAACAATCGATATGGGCTTAAACGGCCTTGGCCATATGATTGGAAGCTTTAGAGTGAAAAGAACTTTTTAAAACAAAATATTTTTTTTAAGCAGCAAAGTCCGGCAGATTTAAAAACTGCCGGACTTTTTGTATGCTAATGTGATACCTCGCTAAAGCTGTAACCATAGGGATGGTCTACTCCTAAAGTTTTAAATAATCCTCCACTTTCTTTTTAAATTTTCTGCCAACCGGTATTTCGAAATTGTCGAAATCAATTTTGTTTGAACAAAAAAAGCGTGCCTTGCTCTTCGAAATAATGAATGATTTATGTACTCTTAAAAAGCCGTCTGTCCCTAAAAGTGTTTCCATTTCTTTCATAGTAACCCTCACAACATATTTGGCTTCAATACTGTAAATGATCACATAATCTCTTAATGCCTGCACATGTGAGATGCTGTTCCTGTTTACCGTAATTTTTTTTGTTCCGGATTTGATTAGCAGGTTGTTTTTTTCAGTGATATCATTTTCCACGCCTGATTTTAATTGCAATAGCTGTAAAAAATCGGTTGCTCTTTTTACAGCACGTTCAAAACGCTCATAGCGGATGGGTTTTACCAGGTAATCAATTACTCCCAGTTCAAATCCTTCTAAAGAATAATGAAGAAATGCAGTTGTAAAAATAGTAAGAGATTTTTGCGGCAATGATTGTAATAATTGTATCCCTGATTCTTCTGGCATTTCAATATCTAAAAATAAAATATCAACGGCATTGGCAGATAAATACAACCTGGCTTCTTGTGCGGTGTAACATTGTTTTACAACAACAAGATTACCTGCTTTCTGAATATAGCTTACCAAAACTTTATGCGCAAGGGGCTCATCATCTACTAATACACATTTGTACATCATGCCAGTTGTAATTGAAGGGTTACAAAAAAAGAATTGGTTTTATTTTCAATATTGAAACTATATTTTCCCGGGTAGAGCATTTCCAGTCGCTTACTTACATTGTCAATACCAATACCCAATGATTGCAGCGCCTCATTATTAGTAACAGGAGGCACATTGTTTTCAACAGACAGGTCCAGCCAACCCTTATTTGTTTTGATATTGATCCTAATGAAACCATTTTTAGCTACAGCATTTAAACCGTACTTAAAAGCATTTTCTATCAATGGCAGCAATAATAGTGGTGTAATAAAATAATTGTGTGTATCACCCGATACACTAAATGTTATTTCTGCGCCAGGTTTTCTTAAACGTTCAAGTTCTGTATAATTATATAAGAGCTGCACTTCTTTCTCTAATATTATCTTTTCTTCTTTTCCTTCGGAGAGTATATATTTCATTATATCTGCCAGTTTTAAAACGGCTTCAGCACTTTTATCCGACTTCTCTAAAATTAAAGCATAGAGATTATTAAGCGTATTAAACAGGAAGTGAGGATTTACCTGGGCTTTTAAAAAATTTAATTCTGCCGTTGTTTTTAAAAGCTCAAATTGCTTAATTGTTTCTTTTTGTGAATAGTAATCAACCGTGATTTTTAAAAAGAAAGAAAATAAAAGATACCTGTAAGTCATTAACAACTGTGAAAGAAAGAAAAAGAAATGTTGACGACCGGATTTGAAAATGGGCTCTTCTGCTATGATCAATTCAAGCTTCATATTAATGATACCTGCAACAGCTGCAATCAGCATTACAGAAAGGATATATAACCAGTATTTTTTCTTTTTAAAAAAGGCAGGATACAATACCAGGATATTGGTATATACAAGCCCGGCCATAACAGCCGTTTTTGCAACAATGTAAAAGAAAAAAATTCCCCTGTTATATGTATACAACCAGTTTACATCCAATGCAAGCGAAAGTGTAACAAGGATCCATAACAGGAAATGAAACTGGTATTTTTTTACGATCTTTTTTAGTCGCATTGCTCAAAAGTCAGTAAAAAAAAGGCATTTTTATGGCTATTCATCGCAAAACAATGCTCTTCATCTCATTTTTATCCCAACGGCAGGTAAATACCTGCTTTCCTGTGTACTTTAGAAAAAATATTTACAGCCATGATCAAAAAAACAATCCTCATCGTATCTCTTTTCATCTTAATGAAAAGCGGGTACAGCCAGACTGCCGAACAATGGCAGGCTGATTTACGCCAGTTACAAAACCTGGTGCATTCAAAATACAGTAATCTATTCTTTAACATTACCGCTGTTCAATGGGATAAAGCTGTTGCTAAGTTCCATACCGCGATACCTGCAATGAGCAATACACAGGTACTGGTGGGATTTATCACGTTAATTGCAAAGTTCAACGTTGGTCATACGCAATTGAATACATTCGGGCTACATGGCCATGGCAGAAGTGCAAACGATCTGACACTGCATCGCTACCCGTTCTATTTATACTGGTTCAGCGATGGTTTGTATATTCTTAAAGCAAGCAACAAATATGCAGGTGCTGTCGGCGGTAAAATAACCAGGATAGGTAATATGAAGACAGAAGATGCACTGGAAGCGATCAGGCCACTTGTTTCATACGAAAATGAGCAGGGGTTTAAATCGAACGGAGTTTATTTTTTAGCTATTCCCGAATTTTTGCAGGCACAGGGAATTACCAGTTCTGCAGATGAAGTTGCTATTGTATACCAGAAAAACGGAAAAGAACAAACAAGTACTTTTAAAGCAGAGCCATTAATTTCTTTATCAGCAGTGAGCTTGAAACCCCACAGGGATGGACAGACGCAAAGACAGCAGGTAATATTCCTATGTGGCAAAAAGACCCGTCATCGTTTCGTTACATGGAATATACGGCTGCAAATAAAGCGCTTTATGTCAGGCATAGTGTTACTTTAAACGATGGCGATAAAACGATCGCAAAGTTTTTTAATAACATGGCAGACTTCATTGATAAAAATGATGTACAAAAATTAATCCTGGACATAAGGCTAAATGGCGGTGGGAATAATTATCTTAATAAAGCGATCATCACCAGTATTATAGCATCTAAAAAAATTAACCAGAAAGGAAAATTCTATTGTATCATCGGCAGGCGTACTTTTTCTGCTGCTCAGAATTTAGTGAATGAGCTGGAAAAGTATACTGAAGTAACTTTTGTTGGAGAACCTACTGCAGAAAATGTGAATTTTTATGGTGATACAAAAATTGAAACACTATCCAACAGTAAACTGGAAGCAAGCCTTAGCTGGTTATGGTGGCAGAACCTTGATGCGAGAGATAAGCGAAAAGCAACTTCTCCTGCTCTTGCGGTAGAAATGAGTTTTAAAGATTATTACAATAATGAAGATCCGGTACTGGATGCAATATTCAAATACGAAAATGAGGGGAAACTACTACCCACACTGTCACAATTAATAAATGCTGGTAAAAAAGAAGAAGCATTAAAATTTGCTGCAGAATTTAAAAAAGATCCGGTGCATCGTTTTTCAGTAGACAGGATGGAGGCTGATATCAACCAGGAAGGGTATAATATGATGTCGGCAAAAAAAATGGATGAAGCGAATGCTTTTTTTGAGATCAATACAAGATTATTTCCCGAATCAGCCAATGCATATGATAGTTACGCGGAAAGCTTTGTGAACCTTGGAAAGCATGAAGAAGCCATAAAATATTATAACATGGCAATTGCAAAAGATAAAGAAGGCGTAACGGCAGAGAATTCAAAAAAAATGATCGAGCGAATTAAGAATGGAGGGCAACATCAGCATTAATCGTTTTATGATACAACATTAAGGCTTTTTTTGCCGGGTTAAGTTTACACCTTGTTACAGGTGTAAACTTAACGAAGGTCTACCCCATATATTCAATACGCCTGCTTTAATTCTGGCATAATAATTAGTTATATTCTGTGACAACCATTTAACTATGCCGGGATCCATATGCTATTTTAAAAAAAGCTTTTTATTAATATTCCTGATTGTTCTTGGCTTCCGGGTTTTTGCACAGCAAAAAATTGAATCAGCAATTGATACAACTCGTCCATATGCACTCATTGCAGGGGGAAGCAAAGGAATCGGGTATGCAATAGCAGAAGCATTGGCAAAACGCAATTACAATCTCATATTGATAGCAAGGCATTCGGATAGTTTAAATACAGCCAAACAAAAGCTGGAATCAGCATACAATATTCATGTGGATCTTTTAAGAATTGATCTCGAGAAAGAAACAACCGCAGATTCAATTGCAAACTGGTGTAAGCAACGCAACATTCCTTTAAAAATGCTTTGCAATGTCGCAGGAATGGGAGGCACGAACGATTATCTTTCACTGCCGCTCGATTCATTAAGATATATGGTAAGATTAAATGTTGAAAGTGCGATGGCACTCTCCCTTACCTTGCTTCCCTTACTGGAAAAAAATGCACCCTCTTATATTTTAAATGTTGCAAGCCAGGCTGCATTTGCGCCGATACCAATAAAGAATATGTATGCTGCAACAAAAGTAGCTGTACTTTATTTCAGTTATGCATTGCGTTACCAGTTAAAGGATAAGAACATCAGTGTGAGTTGCCTGGCACCTGGCCCTGTATTTACGAAACCTTCTATAATAAAAGATACAAAGGAAAAGCTTGGTAAGTTTGGAATGTGGTCAGCAGTGTCACCAAAAAAAGTAGGAGAGATCGCTGTTCGCAAAACATTAAAAGGAAAATTACTGATCATTCCGGGAGCCTTATCAAAACTTTCTTCATTTCTTATCCGGGTGCTTCCAAGAAAATGGATAGTAGCTATTTACTATAAACTGGGGAAAAGCTAGTCACTTACGCTCGCCTGGAAATCATACCTGCCATCTTTGTCGATATTGAAAAGCCTTCAGCTTAAAAGTGATTGCAACTTAATTTGCAGTGGATAACAATTTTAGACCAACAGCTTGCTGTGATTTTAATTTTATTATGTACTTTATGTATTGAATAAAATGGTTTATGGGAAATACTTTGTTAAGACATATTATCATACAATTGTTATTATTGTTTCCCGGAGCCTGTTCGTACGCACAAACAAATAAGATCGACATCCTCCGGAGTGTTTTTGAAAGATCCGGATCAGCAGCAGAAAAGAAAAAAATTGTGATGGATATCTGTGAACAATTCAATTCACTTTCAGCAGATAGTCTTCATCGATATGTTAACATAGGTCTTCAACTTTTCTCACCCCGATCAAGAGAGTATACTCAACTGTTGAGTTATTCCTGCATGGCCTTGTACAAAGCTGGTAAGATAAAAGAAGGGTTGGCTATCGGCGATAGCCTCCTGCAATTTGAGTTGCATAAAAAAACACCCGACTATATAGCGATGGAAGTTATCAGCACATATTGTGCTGGCCTTATTCGTAACGGCCAAAGCAAAGAAGCAATACAGCATGCATTCACGATGCTTCAATTTGCTGAGCCGGCAAAAGACAGCCTGGGTATTTTAAAAGCGTATATATTGCTTGGCTGGGCAAATATGGAGCTCGAACAGTATCCTGTTGCAATTAAATGGCTTAATAAGGCAACAACCTATTTGCAAAATCCCAAATTCAGAACAAGAGCCTGTGTAGTATATGCAAATAATGCATCTTCTTATAACAATATTGGAAAAACTGATTCGGCATTTTATTTTGTACAACTTGCTTTGGATTGTTGCAGGCAAACAGAGAATTTAACCTGTCTTGCCAACTCATTGAACATACGCTCAGATATATTTATCAATAAGAAAGATTATGTAAGTGCCGAAAGAGATATGAAGGAGGCATTAGAAGTGAGAAAACATATCGGTGAGCCATTATTGGTTGTATCAGACATGGCCCAGTTGTCTTTTTTTTATGCATCAAGCGGGCAGGCAGACAAAGGGATTGATATTGCTAAAAAAGGAATAGCAATGGCAGAGGATATGAAAAACGTCAACAAACTTATCTTTTTGTACACTGCCTTAAGTGAAAATTACCGGCTGTCTGAAAAAACCGCAGACTACAACACTTCCCTTGAAACAATCATTAAACTCAAAGATTCTTTATATCAGAAAAATTCGGAAGAGGCAATAGCAGAAATGGAAGTGAAGTATGAATTACAAAAGCAACAAAATATCATTATAACACAGGAGTACGCCCTCACCCGTAGTCGTTATATGAGCATTGGGGCATCTGTTTTGTTTTTACTGGGATTTTTGCTGGCATGGGTTCTATACAGGAATTACCGGCTGGCGCAACGAAGGAAAATGGAGTTGGCGATTGCCGAACAGAAATTAGTTTCTTTTAAAGCAGTGGAGTCGGCAAAAGAAAATGAACGCAAAAGAATTGCGGCAGACCTGCATGACAACCTTGGCTCATATGCCGCGGCGATTGCAACCAATGTAAAATACCTTCGCCAAAAAAGAGGAGATGAACATGACGAGGCGCTTGCCCAGTTGGATGACAATGCAAGAAGTATTGTTACACAACTCAGTGATACGATCTGGGTTTTAAAAAATGAACATCTCCCTCTTACAGGCCTTGCTGACCGGTTTAAATTATGGCTATTGCGCCTGATGAAAAATTACCCGCAGATACAATATCACTATACTGAAAATATAGAAGATGATATGGAATTTACTCCTGCACGAATACTGAATATTTTTTTAATACTGAAAGAATGTGTGAACAATGCTGTTAAACACAGTAACTGTACAGCACTTAAAATTAATTTTTCCGGAAAGGAGCGTAACTGGCGCATCAGTATTGAAGATAATGGTAAAGGATTTGACAGTACATCCATCTCCAGAGGAAGCGGTGTTGATAATATCAGGAACCGGGCGAAAGAATCAGGTTGGGCAGTAGAATGGGAAAAGGTTGATCCCTGCGGGACAAGGGTTATCATTTCGGAAACTATCGCAAAATAATGAGTTGAGTAAGTTTAGAGGCTTAGATGCCCGCTTTGTTACTTCTTCTTTCCAATAGTAAAGTATCTCTCCACACATTATCCATTTTACCAATGCGCTCCCTTCTCCCTACAATTCTGAAACCACAGGCTTCATGAATTTTTATACTTGGAATATTTTCCGGAAAAATACCGGCCTGTAATGTCCATAAATTATTTACCTCACTTTCTTCCACAAGTTTTTGAAGTAATTGCAGGCCGATCCTTTTGCCCCTGGAACCAATACTTACATACACACTTACTTCGGCAACACCTGCATATACACATCTTCCCGAAACAGCTGTCAATGCGGCCCATCCAATGATCTTATCGTCTTCTTTGGCAATGATCCTGCATTCCTTTAAGTGTGCTTTATCCCAAACTTCCCATTCCGGTACAGTTTGTTCAAATGTGGCATGACCGGTTTTAATACCTTCCTGGTAAATAGCCCGAACATCTTCCCAATGATTTAAATGCATTCTATCAAATGTGATCATACAAAGATTTTTATGATGGTGGATACCAGATGCTTGATGTCAGATCGAACTATCCGGCATCTAATATCACGCATCCAGTACCTGGCTTCGTAATCGATTCTATATATTACTCGTCTATAAACAACTCTCCGATAGAATACGTCCTTGCATTCCCCGCGATTAAAACCCTTTCTCCTTTGTCCTCGCAAAATAATTCACCCGATCTTTCAGATAGCTGAAATGCTTTTAATTCTTTTTTCTGCAGCCGCTCACTCCAATAAGGGATAAGTGAACAATGTGCAGAACCTGTTACATAGTCTTCGAATATACTTGCCTGTGGTGTAAAAAACCTGGAAACAAAATCCGAATTTTCTCCCCTTGCTGTAATACAAACTCCGCCGGGATCCATATTGATCTTGTTAAAAAGCTCTTTGTTAATTTCAATTTCTTTTAGCTGGGATTCTTTTTCGTAGATTAAAATATAATCCCTGGATTTCAACACTTCGGTTGGTAGAATACTTAATGAGTCACGGATCGTACCCGGTAGTACTGCAGGAAAAGGTTTGCGTGATGGGAAATCGAGTATATACAAGTCATTCTTTACAGTTACATTCAGCCGGTCTGCATTAGTATGAAAGATGATCTCATTTCCTGGAAAATTCATACATGTTTTAAGTACATGTGCAACAGCAAGCGTAGCATGACCACAGAGATCCATTTCATGTTGCGGTGTAAACCACTTCAAAAGAAAATGATCTTTTTCCTGGACAAAGAAAGCTGTTTCTGCAACAGCATTTTCCGCTGCAATTTTTAACATGAGTGCATCGGGGATCCATCCTTTTAACGGCACCACGCATGCTGGATTGCCCTGGAAGGTTTTATTGGTAAATGCATCTACCTGGTATAAATCCAGTTTCATATTCGTGGTTAGATTGTCTTTGTAAAATGATAGCCCTGTATGGAAAATCCTTTGTTCATATACAGGCGATGTGCATTGTGCCGGTGTGTGCCTGAGTCTAATGTTACAGCCTTGTATCCGCTTTTTTTTGCTACATCATCTACATAATCGAGTAACATTCCTCCACAACCCTTGCCACGATAGGCCTCAAGCGTTGAAAGATCGTCGATGTAAATATGCTTTCCATTAAATAAGAATTGCAAATACCTGAAACCAATAACAGATACGGCTACATTGTTATCTTCAACATAAGCCATTTGGTATCCTTCAGACATCATGCTTTTTACAAGAGCTACGTATTCATCTTCTTCCAGGTGAGGGCGTAATAAATACATTACTTCCCAGGTTTTTTTGATATCGGCTTCTGAAACAGCTTCTTTAATAATCATATAAAAACATTTTAAATTTACATTGGCAATAAAATTACTGATAAACTCAATGTTGAATGCAGGATAATATACGACCGGTAGCTTACACCTGCTTTTTTCTTAACTTAACCTAAAATTGAAATGATTATGAGAATACTTATCTACTTATGGCAGGTTAGCATACTGATATTTTTATTTTCTTCCTGTAATTCAAATAAGGAAAGCAAGCAAAGTACTACTGAAAAAAGAGAGGTATATAATAGTGGTGTTAGAATAGATTATACAGATACAGGCAAAGGAGATACTGTTTTATTATTTGTTCATGGCTGGTGTATCAATAAAACTTATTGGTCGGAGCAGGAAAGTTTTTTTAAAGACAGGTTTAGGATTGTTGCCATGGATCTTCCAGGTTTTGGTCAATCAGGAAAAAACAGGACCAACTGGTCAACGGAAATGTATGGCAGGGATGTAGACTCGGTCATAGTTGCATTGAATTTAAAAAATGTTATTCTTATTGGTCATTCCATGTCGGGGGATATTGTTTTAGAAGCAGCCGTTCATGCTCCCGAACGTGTTATCGGCCTGGTAGGTGTTGATAATTTTAAGAACGTTGGTGAAGTGCAGGATTCAGCTGCTAAAAAGGCTGTTTTAGATGCAATGGAAGCTATGAGAAAAAATTTTACACAATTAACTACTGGTTATTTTTTAAAATACCTGTGTTCCAAAACAACCGATACCTTAATAAAAAAGAGAATATTGAATGATGTTGCACATTGTGATTCAGTAATTGCAATAAATGCGATTGCGCCAAACGATTTCAGTGAAGTTGAAAAATTAAAGACTGTAAAGAAAAAACTTTACCTGATCAATGCTGATAATTTCCCTACAGATACTTCCGGTCTTGTGGCTAATAAGATTCCATATGAAATCCTGTATACGCCCGGAACGGGACATTATTCAATGATTGAAGATCCTGCAACATTTAACCGCCAGCTGGAGAAAATAGCGAGGGAATTGGGTAAGCGATAAAACCATGTTTATTCTTTCGCTTGTGAAATATTAAAATGGGGGATAGATAGATTTAATGGAGTAACGAAAATAGTTTCACGCAAAGTGCGCAAGGGCGCAGAGCCGCAAAGTAAAAAGCACTTTGCGCCTTTGCCTCTTTGCGTACCTTGCGGGAAACATTCGGTTTATATTCTTTCACTTAATTCCAACCACCTCATCTCTTTCACATCCAATTGCTGAATGATAACACTGACACGATCGGCAGCTTTTTGTAATTCATCATAAGAAATGTTCGTACTCATTTTTTCTTCAAGCTTCTTCTTTTCTTCCTGCAATGCCGGCATTTCTTTTTCCAGTGCTTCCAACTCATATTTTTCTTTGAAGGAAAGTTTTTTTGCTACCGGCTGCGAATGCTCAACAAGGGGCTTGGGTTTTTCTTCTTCCCTGCTTACCATGATCTGTTGTTGCTTATCTGAAAGTAAACCCTTTGCAAAGGCGTCACGATACTGGCTATAGTTGCCGGGAAAATCTCTTATCACACCATCACCTTCAAATGCAAATAAATGATCTACCATCCTGTCCATAAAATAACGGTCATGGCTAACGATCAAAATGCAGCCGGGGTATTCCATTAAGAATTCTTCGAGTGTGCGCAATGTTTGCAGGTCAAGATCATTGGTAGGCTCATCCAGTACGAGGAAATTCGGATTTAAAAAAAGGATGCTCATTAAATGCAACCTTCTTTTTTCACCGCCACTCAATTTGCTCAATAAAGTAAATTGCTGTTCTGCTGTAAAACCAAATTTTTCCATGAACTGGCTGGCAGATAATTTTGCTGCCATCATTCAATGGAAAAAATTCTGCCATTGATTTTACATATTCAATAGCACGTTTGTCTTCTTTGTATATCAATCCATCCTGGCTGAAATTTCCAAATACGACCGTATCGCCATGATTGATCTTACCGCTATCCGGTTGCTCAAGCTGCAAAGCGATCTTTAAAAAAGTGGATTTGCCTACGCCATTTTTTCCAACAACACCAATGCGTTCTCCTTTTTTAAATGTATAATCAAAACCTTTCATGATCGTTAAAGCGCCATAACTTTTATTTACTTTTTTAAGTTCAAGGATCTTTCCGCCCAGTCTTGTCATTTTTACCTGCAGGCTTACCTCGGCAACATCTTTTTGTAGTTTTACTCTTTCTTCTACCTCTGCAAATGCATCCTGCCTGCTTTTACTTTTTGTTGTACGGGCTTTTGGTTGCTTACGCATCCATTCCAGTTCTTTCCTGAAAATATTTTTATCTTTTTGCAGCTCGCTTTGCTGTACTTCCATGCGTAAACTTTTCTGTTCGAGGAAATAATCATAGTCGCCCCTGTACACAAACACTTTCTCATCGTCTATTTCTATGATCTCGTTGCAAACAGCATCCAGGAAATAGCGATCATGCGTAACCAATAACAGAGTGATCTTTTGTGCACTTAGATATTCTTCCAACCATTCTATCATGGATACATCGAGGTGGTTGGTAGGCTCATCCAATATCAGCAAACATCTGCCTTCATGCAATTGTGATTCGATCAGTGCCTGGGCCAGCGCAACACGTTTTTTTTGCCCGCCACTGAGGTTGCCTACTTTTTCATTCAGGTGATGCAGGTTTAAGTTTTCCCAGTATTTGTTTCAGGTCACTTTCAAACGTCCATGCATTCAATTCATCCAGTTTAGCCATCAGGTTGCTGAGATTGTCATGGTCCTCTGTTCCTTCCTCCAAAAACTGCTCATATTCTTTAACCACTTTCACAACCGGGTTGTCTAAACGCAATACATTATCCCAAATGGTTTTATTGGGATCAAAATCATTGTCCTGTTGCAGCATCACCGTTTTAATGTCTTTATGTACCCACACAATACCCGAATCGGCTGTATCGAGGCCTGCAATAATTTTCATCAGGGTGATTTTACCACTGCCATTTCGTGCAACCAAAGCAATTTTATCACCTTCTTCAATATTGATGGTGATATTTTTAAAAAGTGTTCTTATTCCAAACGACTTGCTGATGTTTTCTACTGAAGCATAATGCATAGGCGGCAAAGATAGTTGCGATTGGTTAGTGTTTATTCAAATGATCAGCCAGTAACAATGCACCTTTCGCCGAAAGATGGTCGCCATCAGGCACATAACAGCTGTCATCAAGTTTCATTTCGCTCAGGTCCAGGGGCTTTAAATTCCGTTCATTCAGAAACATATCATACTTTTCTTTAAATAACGATGGAACCCAGCTTTTGTAATAAGGGTGAAGCGGCATATTCAATAAAACCAGTTGCGTATTGGCATTTTTACATAAATGAATAATACTATCGAGGTAAGAAATGTTTTTTTCTGAAAAGCCTGCGATGACGCTATCCCTGAAATACTGGTTCTGTATCCTTTTATCCATCGAGGCATTATTGGCTGCTGTACTATTAAAACCATTTTCATAATGACCAAGAAATGTTTGCCGATGATTTTTTACTACTAAATTCTTCAATCCGTTGGTCATGATAATTTTAAGGTATTCAGCAATATTCTTTGGATAAAGTTGCAGGTAATTCATTTTTTCATTTTTGGGAAAAATAAAAAAATACATTCCTGAAATATCTTTTGATAGTTTTCCATCAATAACATCATCATAATTGGCAGAAAGGCTGTTATAACTAAAACCGAGGTATATTTTTTTGACAGCGGGATTATTTTTTATAATGGTCTGAAGTTTTAGATAGGTGAATTTATAGGGTTCCGATAGCTGCGACAAATTGATACTGTGTGGGATCAGCTTGTCGTTAATACCCAGTTGAATATGCGAATCGCCAATAAACACGGTTTGTATATCATTGCCGGTGCGGAAATTCTTAAATATCCGGTTATTGATATAACCCAGCAATATAAAACCGCTAATGAATGATGCAGCAGGAATTGCTGAAAACAGTATGACTTTTCTTAAAAATCCCTTCATACAAAAATGCCTATAGCATTATAGCCAGCGGGCACATTCAGCAAATATAATTGCGAATAATCATCCTGCCTGCTTTTACCCGTTGAGTAAGCTTCCCAATGTGGGCTGCATTGGGCAATTTCTCCTTAAAATGCTTATTTTCGGCCAAATGTAATTGCTGTATAATGAAGGAAAAGGCGATTTATTTCCCTGGCTTGAACGGATTGAGGGCAATCGCTGCACTTACGGTCGTGATTTCTCATACTACTTTGGCATTGGGGAAGTTTGGATTGAATCCCTATCTTTTTGGGCATTCATCAGACAATAACCCCATAGGAATTTATCTCGGGAATTATGGGGTGAGTATGTTTTTTACACTTAGCGGCTTTCTTATTACCTATTTGCTGGAAGCAGAGAAAGATCTGCATCCCATTGATATAAAAAAATTCTATTTAAGAAGGATATTAAGGATATGGCCACTTTATTACGTATACCTGGCCATTGCAGTGATAACGATATTTGCTTTTAACCTGCACTTCAACTTCATTTCATTCATTTTATATTTTTTCTACTGTGCCAATGTTCCGCATATCATTGGTACTGACCTGCCGTTCCTTAACCATTACTGGTCGCTTGGCGTGGAAGAACAGTTTTATTTATTCTGGCCCTGGGTCATTAAAAAAGTAAAAGGGAATATTGTTTTATTGGTAACAGTTCTTACCGGTGCCCTCATTGCTGCAAAACTGGCTTTATATTTTCGAGACCCTGCCTCAGTGTCTGCAAATGTGCTTATGGTTACAAGATTTCATTGTATGCTGATGGGATGCCTGGCCGCAATATTATATAAACGTAAAAATGCCCTTCTCATAAAAATTGGCCAAAACAAATTAACGCAGATCGTTTGCTGGACAATTATCCTTCTTTCAGCTGTCAATAAGTTCCATATTGGATCTATTATTGACAACGAGATCATAAGCGGGATAACAGTTTTTCTTATTATCGGCCAGATAGGTGAACGTAACAGGATCATTAACCTGGAAAATAAGGTCTGCGATTTCCTGGGTAAAATATCTTATGGAATTTATGTGATACACCCATTGCTCATATTTTATTTTTCTAAAATACTTTACAGCATCCCCGGAGATTCGGTATATAAATATGCCCTTATTTACCTGGTCGTGGTGGGGGGTACAATTTTTATCGCTTATCTTTCTTATGAATATTTTGAAAAATATTTTTTAAGGCTGAAGCGAAAATATACGGTAGTGAAAAGCGAGAATGCAAAACCAGGCTAAAATCCGGGTAATGGACATAGTTTTCAATTTTACTCTATCATTTATTAAACCGCAAGGAAAAAGAAATAGATCTTACGCAAAAAATTCAAATTGGCGCACCATTAAATTTCGGGTAACGATACCCTTTGACTGCTGTTACGCTGAGTATGCCGAAGGCGGGTAAAATAAAGCAATACCCCTTCGAAAAGCTCAGGCTGACAATTAGTTAAAAGGTCCGGAGTTTACAATTACTAAATTTCACGGCAGGGAGTGCTTGCGGGGAAATATTCATATTTTTGACACTATTATGAATTGCTTCATAATAAAAATTTAACCGGATAAATCACTTCAGAATATAATTTATGCAGATAGGTTCTAATGTATTATTGCGAGTTGCAGGCCTGGAAGAACAAAAAACAAAAGGGATGATCAATGTTACCAAAGCATATTTACCGGAAAGGGCTCTGTATGAGCGTTATCTCGATAAGATCTGGCAATCGGCCTGGCTCACCAATAACGGTCCCCTGGTACAACAGCTTGAACAGGATCTGAAAGATTATCTTGGCGTAAAACATTTATTATTCTGCAGTAATGGTACAATTGCTATCCAGATTGCCATAAAAGCGCTGGGGCTTACAAAAGAGATCATTACTACCCCTTTTTCTTATGTGGCCACTACCACTTCCATTTTATGGGAAAACTGCAAACCTGTTTTTGTTGATATTAATAATACCGATTTTAATATAGATGCGGCAAAAATTGAAGCAGCTATTACAAAGGATACAGAAGCCATTCTCGCAACGCATGTGTATGGCAATCCCTGCGATGTAAATGCGATTAAAGCGATTGCAAAAAAGCACAGCCTTAAAGTGATTTATGATGCGGCCCATGCTTTTGGTACCAGGATGGATGGAAAACAGCTGTTATCTTTTGGCGACATCAGCACCTGCAGTTTTCATGCAACAAAATTATTTCATACCATCGAAGGGGGTTGTATCATAACAGATGATGATGCACTGGCAGAAAAGATCATGCTGTACCGCCAGTTTGGGCATATCAATGACGATTATTTTTCGATCGGGATAAATGGGAAAAATTCTGAATTTCATGCGGCCATGGGCTTATGCATCCTGCCGGAAGTTGAAAAAATAATGATGAAGCGAAAAGAAATTTGTGAAGCTTACTTCGCCGGCCTTAAAGATTGCCCCTTGCAGTATCCTGTCGCCATAAAAAATGTAGCGTACAATTACGCCTACCTGCCGGTGGTTTTCGAAAGTGAAGAGAAAATGCTGTTTACAAAAAACCTGCTTTCACAAAATGGAATAAATACCCGCCGGTATTTTTATCCTTCCCTTAATAAACTTCCCTATCATACCGGGGAAGACTGTAAAATAAGTGAAAGCATTAGCCCAAGGGTGATTTCATTGCCTTTATATTATGATCTTGATATAAAGGACGTTGAAAGAATTTGTAATATTATCAGGGAAAGCCTGCAATGATCCCCGGCAATATAAATATCTCCTAAGGAACCGCCTCACCTGATGATACAGATTGATGAAGATAATAAAACAGTGATTAGTGCCAGTGAGATCATCAACTCACTATCTCTCCTCAATAATAATTTTTTTCATATCGATGATCTTGCTGCGTACGCTGACAAGATCATTAAACTGGGAAAAAGTGTTTTTTTCCGGGAGGCCGGCACCGGCAAATTATTATCCTATATTTTTTTTTATGATAACGGGCCAGAAGTTTTTATAACGATGGTGTGGACAAATCCCGACTGTCATGGCCAGGGTCTTGCAGGAAAATTACTTGGAAAAATCATAGACAATACTGACAAGGATATAGCATTGGAAGTTCACGCAGACAATCCTGCAAAAAAACTTTATAAAAAACACGGTTTTGTTGTAGAAGATACAAAAGAAGAAAACCTGCTCATGAAATACAGCAGGAGAGTTGCAATAATGCAACCTTATCTCTTTCCTTATATAGGTTATTTTCATCTTATTGAAGCCACGGATAAGATCGTTTTTTATGACGATGTAAATTATATCAAGTCGGGTTGGATTAACCGGAATCGTATATTATTAAATGGGAAGGAACATTTATTTACTGTTGCATTGCAGGACGCCGGCTCATTTAAACTCATTAACGAAATCCGGCCTTTGATTGATGAAAGATTTAAAAGTAAATTTTTTAAATTGATACAGTCAGCTTACGGCAAGGCTCCTAATTACAATGATGTATCGCAGATCATTTTCAATGTTTTTAAAGATGATTATACGAACGTAGCGCAACTCGCAATAAATTCTGTTAACGCTGTAATGGAATACCTGGGTAAAGAAATTTCTTATACCAGGTCGTCTGAGTGCGCTCCTGCCACAAAAGGTATGGATAAAGCCAACAGGCTGATAAGAATAACCAAAGATCTTGGATACAATCATTACGTAAATCCGCCCGGTGGTAAGGAGCTTTATGATAAAGAATATTTTTCTGAACAAGGGGTACGCTTGTCTTTCATAAAATCGGGTAACATTGCTTACCAGCAGTTCCCCGGTGAATTTGTTCCCTGGTTATCTATCATTGATGTGTTGATGTTTAATGATAAAACTGCAGTACGGGACAAATTCACACAGTTTAGTTTAGAGTAAATGATCCATAATCCTGTAATAACAACAGGCAAAGATGAACACAGGCATTAAAAAAAGTTTTGTACCAGGATAATTGCGATAAATAATGCAGGTAAATTGCGGCTAGCTGCTATTGCTTTAACGTATACCGGCAACACAATCGATTTTTTAATATCTTTATCGCTACGTAAAACGCAGGATAAAGCTATTAAGCGCCACATGGAAAAAGATTTGAATTTTGACAATATAGCTGGTATAAAAATATCAATTGTTACTGCCTGCTATAAAAGCCTGCCTTTTCTTGACAGAATTTACCAATGCATTCTACAACAGGAACACAAGAATATTGAATGGATTACTGTTGATGATCATTCTCCCGATGACACGCTTAAAAAATTATACGAGCTAAAAGCACGCAATGAAGTCACCATGCAGGTTATTGCGCTGTCAAACAATACAGGTGGTTTTGAAGCAGCACAGGCAGGGATACGGGCTGCTACCGGCAGGTTTACATTGATACTTGATCATGATGATGAAATATTTCCAAATGCATTGTCATCGGTACTAAGAATATGGAATGAACTTTCAGCTTCCAATGAAAAATTATATGGAATATGGTCCAGGTGCGTTGATGAGAATAATAAATTAATGGGCAATCTTTATAAAGAATTGCCGAAAGTTTGTGAGAACGGGTATTTTTTTCATGTTCTTAAATGCCGGCCCGAATGTTATGTATTGGCAGACGCTGAATTATTGAAGGAATATTATGTTCTTTCAGAAACCGAGCTTGCAAAAACAAACGGATCCATCTGGAATGCAATGGGAAGAAATTACAGGGCCATATTTACGAATGAAATAACAAGGAAGTATTATACAAATGTAGCTACGTCGCAATCGAACCGGAAAACGATAAAAAATGCTTTGTCCTATTCTTACCAGGAAGCAGAATACTTAGTTGATAACAAAAAATATTTCTGGAAAGACATTTTCTGGTTTCTTAAAAAAATTCTTATTTATCTCAATTTCAGTTATCATGGTGGAGCATCATTGAAGGATGCTGTAAAGAAATTAAAATTCCCCAGGTTAAAAATCGCCGCTATATTGCTGGTACCGTTATCGCCATTTGTTTTCCTGAAAAACAGGTACATTAACAAAAGGGTATATGATTAAGAAGATATCTGTCACAATTTTTTTTTATGGCTATGCGCAATTCATTGCTTTTTTAATTTTTGTTCTCACTGCAAAATTTTACGGTGTTGAAGGGCGGGGGATCTATGCAAGCGTAATTTCTTTCGGCACTTTTACCTGTACATTGCTCAGCCTGAGTATTGCCAATGTGATTCCTTATTTTGTAATTCATTCCAAAGAGGGCAGGGATGTTTTTTTTAAAAGATTGCTTTTTACGATCACGGGGCTTGTATTTCTATTTAGTATATTATCAGTTGCGGTACTCACGATCGCTTATTTTGTAAAGCCCTCCTTATTTGGAAACGTTCCCCAGAAATACCTGCTGGCGGGAATATTATCCATTCCCTATTTTACGTGGATGGGAACCAATGATGCCATCTTTTCATCCGGCGGCGAAATAATCACGCAGAATAAAATTGCATTCATTAACCGGACCCTGCTTGTTATTACTACTTTTTTACTTCTATGGATCTTTGCGCTTCCCCTGGCTGATTACCTTATCATCTATGGGATCTTTAATTTACTGCAAATGACGCATGAACTTTTCTTTCTAAATAAAAAATATAAAGCAGACCTGACATTTAAATTCTCATTTGCCGTTGCCATTATAAAAAAAGGTTTGCAGGCGCATCTTTTTACAATCGCCGGTCTTTTAAATACAACTTTTGGCCTGATTGTACTTAATTATTACAGTAAGGATATAAGGGAAGTGGGTGATTTTAATTTTGCTGTACAGATAAGTTCGTTGTTAATGGTTGTACCAATTGTGATCAACCGTTATTTTATTTCAAATATGACGGCGATGGGCATCAATGCCACTTCCTGGCAAAAACAAAAACAGGTAATGAAATATTGTTTGTTGATCATGCTGGTTGTTTCGGTTGCTGCTTATTTTCTTATCACTCCATTTTGTTACCTGGTTAAAAAAGAATTCTATTCTGCTATTCCTTTATTCCGTTTGTTGCTGTTAACCGTAATACCAAGTTCATTTTGTTTCCTTATGCAAAGTCAGTGGTATGGCCGCGGATATTTCAAAAAAATGTCGCTGATAAATATCGTGGCAGGAGCCTGTTCGGCTGTTATCTCCCTGTGTTTTGTACCCTACTACAAATCTTATGGCGCTGCCGCTGCTATCATTTTTACTTATACAGTACTGTTTATTGTAAATATTCTTTTTTTTATGCGCATAGAACGCGAAATAAAAAGTAATCACGATTCAACTGCCAGCAAATAGTACCCTTTATCTTTTTTCAACACATATTTCAAGAATTAGCCATAAGATTATTTCCATTAAATTTGCTCCTCTTTATGACAATTCTTTTTTTAGTTCCATCACTTGCGGGCGCCGGCCAGGAAAAGGCAGGCATGGTATTGACGAATTATCTCGCAAACTATCATACTGTTCATATTGTTGCATTCGAACCTGCTTCAGCAATTGACTACGATTATAAAAACCCCATTCACAGAATTGAAATATCAAGGGCTTCTTCCAGAACAGGCAAGATGCTGGTGGTTGTGAAACGTATTTTAGCACTCAGGAAAATAAAAAAGCAGGTAAAACCCAATGTATCTATCGCATTTGGAAGCACCGCAATTATCGTGAACAGCCTTGCACTAGGCAAGGAACAAAAAATATCTTCTTTACGCCTTTCGTTAACAAGATTGAATAATAAGGGCTTTTTTACCAAACTACTTTTTTCAATCTCGGGTAAACTTGTACCGGTGAGTAATGGAATAAATGAACAATTATTCCGGATCTTTAAAATAAAAAACCAGCTGTTTGCAAATAATGGCTACGACCTGGATAAATTAAATCGCGATGCAAATGAACCAATTGAAGAAAAATTTCTTTTGTTTTTTAAGGGTGATGTAATGGCTCATTTAAGCAGGTTTGATATACAAAAATGCAACTGGCAGGTAGTTAAGTTATTTGATATTGCAAAAAGATCGAGGCCTGATTTAAAACTTGTATTGATCGGGGATGTTGATAAATCGAATCCCGTGAATGTAAGGATCTACAAATTCTGCGTGGATTACCTTCGGTTAAAAGGTTATAAAGTAAAAGCAGTGGGTGAAGCAATGGATCCTTCTGTTGATTATGATGTATTGATGCTGGGCCACCAGATGAATCCGCATAAATATCTTTCAAAATCAAAGCTTTTTATTTTTACTTCAACCACGGAAGGATTCCCAAATGCATTGGTTGAAGCAATGGCATGCGGATTGCCGGTATTGTGTACCGATTGCCCAACCGGTCCAAATGAAATATTATTAAACAAAAAAAGCGGGGAAACTTACGGGATACTGATGCCGGTGTTTGATCCTTATTTTAATGCGGATGATCATCAAACAAATGAACAACACCAGCATTGGGCAGATACAATAACAGGCTTGCTTGCAGATAGGGAAAAGTTATTTTATTATAGCCAACAGTCGATGAAACGGGTGAAGGATTTCAGCGTGGAAAAAAGTTGCAGGAAGTGGCTTGATATCATCGAAAATAAAATACATAATTAATAAGTTCCCGGCATATTTTTGATCGCTCTTTTAAAAAATGTCATAATTTTCCCATTTAATTAAAAGTTACCCAAATTCATAAATTATTCAAGATTGTACTCGCCAACTACAGATAGCAAAAGTGTAAAAATCCACAAGATTGATAGCCATACAATGATGAAAAGAAAAAAAATTGCCATACTTACCTATTCACTTAGTGGTGGTGGAGCGGAAAGAACGGTGGCTACTTTACTCAGGTACCTGGACAGGGCAAAGTATGATATTCATCTTGTTTTGATGAGCGAGCATATAGATTATGAAATACCTGCGGACCAGGTTGTTCATTATATCGAAAAATCAAACCCGAATGAAAGCGAACTCAATAAATTGATCAAAATTCCGCTTTTGGCATATCGCTTTGCAAAATATTGCAAGGCTCAACAGGTAGAACTTGTTTTTGCCGTGATGAACAGGCCCAATATGATTGCAACCATGGCAAAAAATTTTGGACTTAAATCAAAAGTGCTGATAAGCGAACGCTTTTATACGCCTTATTTTTATAACAATGCTTCTATTGGCGGAAGATTAAAAACGGCTCTTTTAAAAAGATGTTATGCAAAAGCAGATTGCATATTGCCAAATTCAGAAGGAACAAGAGAAGCTCTTGAAAATGAATTCAACATTAAAACCGATTATAAAGTAATAAAAAATCCTACGAACATTGAAGCCATACAAAATTTGAAAAATGAACCTGTGGATGATAATGTTGATTTTGGAAAATTTACTTTTATAAATGTATCCGCATTTCGCCACGAAAAAAATCATGATCTTTTAATAGATGCGGTCAACGAAATAAGAGACAGGGATTTCCAGGTGTTGCTGATTGGAAAAGGACCTCTTTCAACGCAGGTAAAAGAAAAAGTAAAAAAGCTTGGATTGGAAAACAAAGTGATCTTTATTCCTTTTGCCGACAATCCATTTAAATATCTTCAACGCAGCAGTTGTTTCATTACCAGTTCGCTTACAGAGGGATTTCCAAATATCCTGATCGAATCGATGATTTGCAAACTGCCCATCATTGCGGTTGATTGTAAAACAGGACCCCGCGAATTACTTGCACCGGGAACCGATCTCAATAAAATAATACCACAGGACGAATTTGAAATAGCACAGTATGGATTATTGTGTGCGATCAATTCAAAAAATTCGTTGGTAAATGCACTCAACTGGGCATTGGATCACCCGGAAAAACTAAGAGAATTCAGCGGGAAAGAGCTTGCCAAAGCTGCTGAATTTGATTTTATGAGAGTAATTGAAGACGTTTCTGTAACAATTGATAAATATTTGGAAACAGCATAGTTATTTCTTTCCTATCGCATGGTAATAGGGTGTTCCGGGGCTTACAACAATATTTGCCAGGCCACATTTTTCCATCATTTCAATTACTTGTTTTTTAGAAAAACGTTGTTCCAGTCTTGTACCAAACCTGTCGAGCGAGTCATTCCTGATAACAAAAAAACTTTTATTAGCATAGGCTGCCAATGGGATCTTGTTTGCAAAATTACGCATGCCGATAAACGTAAAGAACCTCACCATTAAAACCCACGGCATGTATAAGATCACTGCAAGAAAATCACACACAGCTTTTTTTAATCTCTCCGGTAAACGGCTTACTCCCAATCTTAAAAGGTTACTGGCATGAAATAGCAGTTTATAAAATGGGTTGCGGTTATCGAGGTTATAATACAGGTAGCAATAAAAATAGCCGCCTTTTTTTACTTTTTTTACACAGTCCATCATTGCTTTTTGCGTATCTGGTATATGATGCAATACACCAATACTCATTGCAAGATCGAATGTTTCATCATTAAAAGGCAATGTTTCCGTAGTTGCCTGTGTGAGGCGGATATTGGATTCACCGGCCAATAATATATCAGCAGCAAAAATGGCCTGGCTTGGATCAACGCATTCTACAAAGCCTGCATGTTTGCAAAGGTATTTGGTAAACCGGCCGGTTCCGCAACCAATATCGATTGCATATACCTGCTTGTTTACGATCTTTTCGTCTAAAATGTCGAAATATTCAGATACAATCGTGCTGATGGTCTTTTCATCAAAACTGTTGAATTTTGACCATTCTTCTCCAAAGGCTTCTACCACTTTTGGATCTATATTCTCAACCTGGGTTGAAAAAACACTCACATCCTTATGTGTTGCCTTTATAACTTTTATCGGCTCCTTATTGTATGGATTCATTCTGAAAATTGGCTGCAAAAATAATGGATAAGGGCTTATAAAATACTATCCCGGTTTATTAGTGCTATGAACCGGGATATAAATATTAAAGTGTGGCTAAAGCCACTTAAAGTTGTATTCCACTACCGTTGGCTTAAGCCAACGGCAATGATTACGATCATTTTCAGACTTTAGCCACATTGCTTTTATCTTTTTCAATTCATTACTACTTGAATCAGGGGTGAGCGGGAAGTGATGGCGTAACGGACGTCACTATACGTTTCTTCGAAACCTTATATTCAGAATAAAGACTAACCAGCAAAAAATAAAAGAAGGGAACAAATATTACTTTATAACGTATCATGGTTCCGAAGTTAAAAGTGGTAAAACCAATAAGGAGTGCAAAAAGAATGCTGATCGTAAAACAAAACAACAGGAAAGGCTTGTTCAAAATCGTTCGTACAAAACGAATAAACCCAAGCCGCATAATAACAAATAGAGTTGCCAACAGGGAAAGTATAGCTTCCAGGGAAGCGAAAAAAATGATAACCTTCCTGCTTTCCCATGGAAATGGCCTGTACAAGCAGGTGATAACTGCAAGCGGGCTTTTTAAGATAAGCGTGTTGATGGAAGGATTGCTCATATCGCCCAAACCCAGGCCAAAACCGGCCTTACTGTTATTTTCTTCCTGGTCGCTGGCATATTCATAACTATTTTGAAATCCTTTGATCTGTACAAAAGCTACCTCGGTTATGTTGCTTAGCTGGTTAGCAAAATTAATTTGATATAGCACAACCATAATAGCAAGGAATGATAAAAAGATCAATCCCAGCCTTACAATAAAACTTTTAATGGAAGTGATCATGGAGGAAAGCCCCATAAGAATAATGCCCATTAAAAATACAGCGAGTATATATGACTTTATAATATAAACAATATAGACAAGGAATAATAACAACAGGAGGTTAGATATTGAAAATGATTTTTTAATGAAAAACTTATAAAGGATATGCACAATGAATCCCATTGCGCCGAGGCAGATCGTATCTTTCAATAAACCACTGCTCCAAAACCATATCGATGGCATGCACAAAACCGCAATGGCCAGTAATTTTCTGTTTCGATGCTGGTTGATCTCATCAAAAACAAGAAATAATTTCCATTGACCGAGAAAGGAAAAAAATCCACAAAACATTGCAATGATGAGGTATTTGCCAAAACTCAGGTAAGAAAGAATTGCACTTATCCTCGACATTAAATTATTGGGTGCAGTCTCAAAAAAACTAGAATCGTCGCTTTGAAGTACATTATGCCATTCTGCATTTTCTTTGAATGATGAAAAGAGCAGTGTAAAATCAGAAGGATATTTACTGATATGTTCAGTAAAAACTTTTCCGCCGAAAAAAAAAGAAAAAGAATCACCATAGCCGTAGTAATACTCGATAAGCATAGAGTATGCAAATGCACCAAGCATCCTGAAGGTTAAAGCGATAAAGAGGTATTTTTTCAGGTCGGCTGTTTGAAGCCGGGCACTCATCTTTTTTGCACGCCAATAAAAAAAGACGATATAGAGAGGCAGTAAAATATAATCAAAGACGGTAATATGCATTCGTATGGAATGATCTTTTTAAAGCCAGCCCGGATAATACAAGCAATTGGCGTATTGGCAAAAATATGCATTATCAATTTTTAAAACATGCAATTATTGATAATAGTGATACTTAGTTTTCAGTTTAGTGTCGTTGCAATTAACCGCAGAGAAAGGAGAAATAGAGGTTACGCAGAGATTCTCAGCGAAACTCTTTTCACTCTTGTTCTCTGCGGTGAAAATGTAGACTGATTTTCTACCCGGTCCCGGTAAACGTATTATTCTTTAATTTCGCCTTAATTATTTTATATTACAAATACTATGACTTCAATTCTTATTACCGGTGGTGCAGGGTTTATCGGGTCGCACCTGGCAAGATTTTTCGTGAAAAAATACCCCCAGTATCAAATTGTAAATCTTGATAAACTCACCTATGCAGGAAATCTTGAGAACCTGAAGGATATTGAAGGCATGCCAAACTATGAATTTGTAAAAGGCGACATTACTGATCTCCCATTTATAAAGAACCTGTTTGAAAAGTATCGCTTTGAAGGGGTGCTGCATTGTGCCGCTGAAAGCCATGTAGACAGGTCTATAACCGACCCGCTTGCGTTTGTAAAAACGAATGTATTGGGAACCGTTAGTTTGCTGCAGGCTGCCAAAGATCTTTGGAAGGACAATATGAACGGGAAAATATTTTATCATATTTCCACGGATGAGGTGTATGGTTCACTGGGCGCTGAAGGGTTTTTTACTGAAGAAACAGCCTATGATCCGAGAAGTCCTTATTCTGCATCAAAAGCTTCTTCTGATCATTTTGTAAGGGCATACCATCATACCTTTAAATTACCAGTTAAGTTATCCAATTGTTCAAACAACTACGGCCCTTATCATTTTCCTGAAAAACTCATTCCGCTGTGCATACATAATATCATCAACAATAAACCATTGCCCATTTATGGTAAAGGAGAAAATGTACGCGACTGGTTATATGTGGAAGATCATGTTCGTGCAATTGATATTATTTTTCATAAAGGAATTGTGGGTGAAACCTATAATATCGGGGGACACAATGAGTGGACGAATATCAACCTTGTAAAAGAACTTTGCAGGCAGATGGATGAAAAACTCGGAAGAGCAAAAGGCACCAGTGAAAAGCTGATCACTTATGTGCAGGATCGTGCGGGTCATGATATGCGTTATGCAATTGATGCATCCCGGTTAAAAAATGAATTGGGCTGGGTTCCATCACTACAGTTTGAAGAAGGAATTTCAAAAACAATCGACTGGTACCTGGAAAATGAGGAATGGCTGAAGCATGTAACGAGCGGGGATTATAAGAAATATTACGAGGAGATGTACGTTGGAAGGTAGTCGTTGAATAGTTGTTTAAAATAGTTGAATGATAGTTGAATATGGTAAAGAAAAATAACCTGTACTAAATAATTTTTATCCTGAAAAGTAAGATTACTTTGAACTGTTCTTTTACTTTGTGATCTTAAAAGAATATTGTGGGGTATGAATTTTCTTTCGAAAAATTACAGGTGTGGCAACTGGCACGGGTTATAGTTGTTGATATTTATAAAATCACTGAAAAATTTCCAGGCAAAGAAATATTTGGGCTTGTGAGCCAAATGAGAAGAGCCGCTATATCTGTGTGTGCCAATATTGCCGAAGGCAGTACCAGGGGATCATTTAAAGAACAGGCCCGTTTTACTACAATAGCGTACGGAAGTTTAATTGAATTGCTGAACCATATAATACTTTCTTCTGATCTGGGCTATATTCCCGTCAATGAAGTTGAAATTTTCAGGAAAAAAATTCGGCCTCTTTCCGTAAAAATTAATAATCTTCGCATCCGGCAAATGTCGTTGAATAATAAGAAATAATTTCGAAGTCGCATAATAGCCGGGTTCAACTTTAAACTATATTCAACTATTTTTCAACTGTATTCAACCACTATTCAACCTCTCTAATGAAAGGAATCATTCTCGCAGGCGGCTCCGGAACAAGATTGTACCCAATCACCATGGGAATCAGTAAACAATTAATGCCGATTTACGACAAACCAATGATCTATTATCCATTAAGCACGTTGATGCTTGCAGGAATAAAAGATATACTGGTAATTACTACTCCTGAGGATCAATCACAATTTATGCGTTTATTGGGCAACGGTAGCCAATGGGGATGTAATATTCAATATGAAAAACAGGAAGTTCCCAACGGCCTCGCCCAGGCTTTTGTAATAGGTGAAAAATTCATAGGCAATGATGCAGTAGCATTGGTGTTGGGAGATAATATTTTTTATGGCAGTGGTTTCAGTAAGCTCCTGCAGGATGCATCTGATCCCAGCGGATCGGTCATCTTCGCTTATCCCGTAAGTGATCCTGAAAGATATGGAGTGGTGGAATTTGATGAATCATTCCATGTATTGAGTATCGAGGAAAAGCCTGCCAAACCTAAAAGTCATTATGCAGTTCCGGGACTTTATTTTTATAACAATGAAGTGGTACAGATCGCCAAAAATATTAAACCAAGTCCAAGGGGTGAATATGAGATCACAGATGTAAATAAAGTGTACATGCAAAATAAAAAATTAAAAGTGCAGGTGCTGGATCGTGGTTTTGCATGGCTGGATACCGGTACCTTTGACTCTTTAAATGATGCCAGCGAATATGTAAGAGTAATAGAAAAAAGGCAGGGATTAAAAATTGGTTGCCCGGAAGAGATTGCATGGCGCATGGGATTTATTACAAAAGAACAACTTGAAAAACTTGCAGAAGGATTAAGCAAGAGTGGTTACGGGGAATATTTAAAAATGATCATAATATAATTACAATGAATTACTACGTACATCAATCATCATTTGCCGACGAGGGTTGCACTATTGGTGAAGGATCCAAGATCTGGCACTTTTCACATATCATGCCTGGTGCTGTTATAGGTACTAATTGCGTTATTGGCCAAAACGTTGTTGTAAGCTCGAATGTTGTTTTAGGAAATAATGTACGGGTACAAAACAACGTGAGTGTGTATGACGGAGTGATTTGCGAAGACGATGTTTTCCTCGGCCCGGGAATGGTGCTCACCAATGTGATCAACCCCCGTAGTGCTATCAGCAGGAAACATGAGTTCAAAAAAACACTTATCCGCAAAGGTGCCAGCATCGGTGCCAATGCAACCATCGTATGCGGTAATGAGATCGGGACATTTGCATTTATCGGCGCCGGGGCTGTTGTTACCAAACCAGTTCCACCTTATGCATTGATCGTTGGAAACCCCGGCAGGCAGGCAGGTTGGATAAGTGAGTTTGGACACAGGTTAAAATTTGATTCTTACAATAAAGCAAAATGTAAGGAAAGCGGGCAGGAATATATGCTTGAGAATAATAGTGTAACGAGAATTAAATAGTTCCGCTAAACATGAATTTTTAGTACGAAATACACGAATTTAAAAACATAAGATCTTAAATATTAGCTGCTTTAATTCGTGTAATTCGTGTCTGCAATTCGTGTTTTCACATTCTCGTTATAATAAATACAGGGTTCAAAAACATTTCCCCGGTTTTTTCGTTATAGCCATGCTATGCGACAACCGTTAACGCTGAAAAGTAAACACGACAATTTAATGTCCCTGTTTTCAAATCTTAAGGCGCTTTATAAAAATCCGTCTGTAAAATCGGTAGGCATATATACTTTCTCCAATTTTTTTTCAAAGGGTATTTCTTTCTTATTGCTTATTGTTTTTACCAATCCCCTTTATATTACGCCTTCCGAAAATGGGTTGCTTAGCTTATTCAGTACGAGCCTGCTCTTCCTGATGCCCTTTCTTTCAATGGGAATTATACATTCTACTGCGGCAGATTTTTTTAAGCTTGATAAGAATGAATTCAAAAGTTTTTTTACAACGGGATTTATTATGCCGGTAATAGTAATGTTTTTTTCATTTATTCTTCTATTTGTGTTCCGCCAGCAGTTGCAGCAGTCATATGGTTTTCCGCCGATGTTTGTATGGTTGATACCACTGGTGTGTTTTTTAATATTTGTAAATGAACAATTTTTAGGCCTTGCACGCAACAACAATGAACCGGGTGTTTACCTGAAAGCCAATCTTTCCAAAACAATACTCGAACTGGGAATTTCATTTGTGCTGGTAGTTTTTTTTGCAGCCCACTGGCAGGGAAGAATAGAAGGGATATTGATTTCCTACCTGGTAGTAACAGTATATGGCTTTTATTATTTTAAAAAGAAGGGATACCTGTTTGGCCCGTTCGACAAAAAATATGTTTATAGTGAATTAATATACGCATTACCGATCATGGCAATGCAGGCCAGTATTTTTTCGATGAGTGCTTCTGATAAATTTTTTCTTTCTGCTTTCTCCGCAGATAATAATGAATCAGTAGGAATTTACAGCATTGCCTGTGTTTTTGCTTCGGTAATTAATATTCTTTCAATGGCCCTGGTACAATACATATTTCCCCGCATATACAGCATGCTCACTGAAAAAAATATTGATTATGCATCGGTAAGAAAGCTTTTTTTTGGGTACCTGGGTATTATGCTGATCGGGCTGATTGGTATGATCGTTATTACGCCGGTGCTGTATCACTACTTTATTAATCCTAAGTATCATCCCGCACTGCATTACAGTTATATGTTGTGCATCGGTAGTTTTTTATGGGCAATCAGTTATTTCTTTTATTCTTTTCTTTTGTATAATAAGCAGAAAAAACAAATACTCATTTTGTCGCTATGCTGCATTGCCGTAAGTCTTACCTGTAATTATATCTTTGTTAGCAAGTGGAAAGATTTTGGAGGTGCACTATCGTCACTTATATCTTATTCTATTGTGTTTTTAATAACTTTAGCTTTTACAAAATCATACTGGAAAAAATTTCTTGTAGAACCTAAGCAGACCCCGATCAATTGAATAATAATAAAACGATCCTTCACATTATACAGAATTTCGGCAGGGGCGGTGCCGAAACGGCCGTAGTAGGAGCTTTAAAAAATCTTACCGAATACAGGACGATCGCTGTTGCAATGGATAGCTTTAATGAATTCGGAGATGAATTAAAATGCGATAAATATTACTGCCTTAATTTAAAATCGTATTATCATTTTCCACTTGCAATAAAAAAACTCCGGAAAATAATCATTGATGAAAAGGTTGATCTTGTTCACAGCACTTTGTATTGGGCTATTGTTTTATCAAGATTTGCCTGTCCCAAAAATATACCGTTGGTAAGTTCTATCCAGGCTTCGCTCTCAAACAGTTTTGAATACAAAAAGAAATGGATTGGATGGCTCGACAGGTTTAGTTATAACAGGAGGGAGAGTACGATACTCGGAGTTTCAAAAGATACCCTCGATGATTATTTCAATTTTTTGAAACTACAACGGCATAGGAATTATGTGTTATACAATTTCGTTGACACAAAAGCCTATCCTTCTATGGTTCTGCCAAAACAACAAAACGGCGAACATTTTAAATTAGTTTCTGTCGGCAGTTTTAAACTTCAAAAAAACCAGTTGTATTTGCTTGAAGCTTTAAAGAGACTGAAAGGAGAAGAAATCTCGCTCGATATATATGGTGAAGGGGCATTAAGACCTGTTATTGAAAAATTTATCAAAGACAATGAACTCCCGGTAAGGCTTATGGGCCAGGTTAAAAACCTGGATCAGGTGATGAGCGGCTATGATCTGTTTGTGATGCCCTCTTTATACGAAGGATTTTCACTTGCTGTATTGGAAGGAATGTTGATGGAAATCCCTATGCTGTTGTCAGATATTGCAACTTTCAGGGAGCAATGTGCGGCCACAGCGGTTTATTTTCCTTTGAATGACGTAAATGAACTGGCTGAAAAGATCCGTAGTTTAAAAAATAATACTGCCCAACTGGAAATAATGGGGCGAAATGGAAGAATAAGGGTACTTCAGCATTTTACACTTGATCATCATATGGCGGCATTGCGTAAAATTTACCAGGTAGTCTTAAATCAATAAATTGAATCAGTGAATCAGTGGCAAAGATTTCATCCCACCAATTCATTGATTACTTTATTTCTAAAAAAATTTTTCACTACGCTGCTATTTGTCTTTACCTGATTAAATAATCTTTTAATCCCTTAATTTTATTACAGCTTTAAACAGGCCTCATTATCCGGATGAAACAATCCCTTTTTAATATTTTAAATACGACTGGTGTAAGTAAATTGCTGCGGGCACAAAAGAAGAACAAGCTTACAGTTCTCAGTCTTCACCGCATTTCTAATGATAGAGATTTTTTCTGGCAGCCAATAACACCGGCCACTTTTAATACACTGCTTCAATACCTGGTACAGTATTATACAATTATCTCTTTTAGCGAAATCAGCACAACAAAAAAATACTCCAAACCACCTCTCATTTTAAGTTTCGACGATGGTTATTATGATTTTTATGAGCATGCTTTGCCCTTACTGATAAAATACAACCTGCCATCCAATCATAATATTGTAAATGCCTGCGCAACAAACAATCATATTATCTGGACGCAAAGGCTCAATAACCTTTTCAATCACTGCCGGGATAACAAATTGACAAGCCTGGTTTTTTCGGAAAACGACAATTTATTGAGCCTGGAATCTTTTGCCGGTAACTGGATGAAGTTTTACTTAAAGCTGTACAATTTGTTATTGCGAATACCGTTGGATCAAAGAATGGCGATAATTGATGAAAAAGAAAAACTACTTTCAATTACAACGAAAGTGAAAATGATGAACTGGAATGAAATTGTAGAATGCGCAAATAATAAAGTGGAGATCGGTTGCCATACTTATAACCATGATGTACTTTCAACTATACACGATAGCAGCATACTATATCACGAAATAGTAGCATCAACAATAGAAATAGAAAAGAGATTAGGTAAAAAAATAAATATACTTTCATTGCCAAATGGCCAGGGAAATGAACTGGTGCATCAAATGGCTGCGAAAGCAGGGATCAACCATGTATTATATGTGGAGGATAAAGTAAATAAGCTTGATAAATATACAAATGCGAATAAAGTACTGGATACCTACAGGATAAATGTTGTAGAAGAAAGCAATGCCGAAATGATTTTACGGGTTGAATTATTTCATTCTAAATTCAGAAGTTATGCCTGATTACCGGGTCAAAAGAATCGGGGCCGAAGATTTTTCAATCCTGATACCCCTGATGAAGGATTGCTTCGGGATGGATGTAAACATCAATTATTTTCACTGGAAGTATATTGATAATCCGGCAGGACATTTTATTGGCTTTATTGCAATTCACCCGGATACAAATGAAATCGGTGCATACTACGGTGTAGTGCCACAAAAATTTATTATCAATGGAGAAGAGCGAACCATTTATCAATCCTGCGATACAATGACGCATTCCGGGCACCGGAGATTAGGATTGTTTAAGATGCTTGCACTGGAATGTTTTCGTTATTTGAAAGAAGAAAATAAATTTTTCATCATTGGTTTCGGCGGCGCACAATCCACACCGGGGTTTTTAAAATTTGGGTGGAGACAGCTATTCAATTTCCGTTATTACTTTAAGCCACGTTTATTTTGCCAACCTGCGAGGCTGCGTTCTTTTCCTGCAGCCTGCTTCAGGGAAGAAACTGATGCAAATGCGCTTACGCCTCTTTTAACAAAGATCATCCAGGCAAAAGCGATTCACTCTCAAAGAAATGCTGTGCATATCAAATGGCGCACAAAAAATCCAAACTATACATACCGGTTAACAACATATTCACTGAATAATAATATAGAAGGTTACGTTATTTATTATATACAAAAGGGAAAAATGATATTGTTTGATTTTTTCTTTATTACCAAAAAAAGTGAAAAAGCATTGTTATGGTATTTGTCAAAAGAAATACTTAAAAATAACTACCAGGGCATCATAACATTTTGCCAGGAAGATGGACGGCAGTCCACGCTGTTGCAAGGAAACGGGTTTATTAAAAACCCATTTAAAAAAGGACCGTTATCTGAACAAACACCATTTATATTTTTTGCTTCTGAGGAAGAGATGAATGCGCATTCAGATTTTTCCGGTTGGGAAATTACCGGCTATGATCACGATGCATTATAAAAAACTTTAACCGCTGAGACGCGGAGGCGCAGGGGCTTTATGATATATAACTTTGCGTCTCTGCGTCTCCGCGGTAATGTTTTACTCAGCCACTATAATTCACTACTTTTGCATTTCTAAAATCATCAAGATTCATGTGTGGCCTTACAGGTTTTATTGATTTCAACAATACATCATCGAAGGATATACTCAGGCAATGTACGGATACAATGACGCACCGTGGTCCCGATGGAAGTGGTATTGAATTCTTTCAGCATGATAAACTCCAGGTTGGATTGGGACATCGCCGCCTTTCGATCATCGATCTCAGCAATGCCGCAAGCCAACCCATGTGGTATAAAAATTTTTGTATCATTTTTAATGGAGAAATGTACAATTATGCAGAGATAAAGAAAGATCTTGAAAAGCTGGGCCATCATTTTATTACGCATTCTGATACAGAAGTAATGCTGCATGCATGGGAGCAATGGGGCACAGCAATGATCGATCGGTTTATCGGGATGTTTGTTTTTATTATTTATGATAAGGAAAAACAGGAAATGTATTGTTTCCGTGACAGGGCGGGCGTGAAGCCGTTGTATTATTACTGGCACAACGGGTTGTTCCTGTTTGCATCCGAGCTGAAAAGTTTTCATAAACATCCGCAGTTTAAAAAAGAAATAAATCCGCAGGCGGTACACCAGTATCTGCAATACGGTTATATAATGGCACCTTTGTCGATCTTTAAACACACACATAAATTGGTTCCCGGCCATTATTTAAAATTTCCCGTAAAGGAAAAAAAATTCTCCATTAATAAATACTGGGATGTATATGATGCATACAATAAACCCAAACTGGGGATCAGCGAAGCAGAAGCTAAAAAGCATATTGAGGAACTGATGGTATCGGCCTGTAAATACAGGATGGTTGCCGATGTTCCGGTAGGTGTGTTCCTGAGCGGTGGATACGATAGTACTGCTGTTACCGCTTTATTGCAGTCTCACCAATCTGAAAAAATAAAAACCTATACAATTGGTTTTTATGAAGATGACCATAACGAAGCGGTATATGCGAAAAAAGTAGCCGAACATTTAAAAACTGATCATACAGAACACTATTGTACAACTAAGGAAGCGCAGGAAATCATACCGGGTATTCCCTTTTACTGTGATGAACCTTTCGGTGATTCTTCCATTATACCAACAACACTCGTAAGCCAGCTTGCGAGGAAAGAGGTTACCGTTGCATTAAGTGCGGATGCCGGCGATGAGATCTTTGCAGGTTATGCAAAATACCCGATCGCAATGGATCTTATAAAAAAGCTGAATACCGTTCCCGACTTCGCAAAAAAGCCTGCAGGTAAGATATTAAAATATCTACCTGACACAGTTTTTGCAAAACTCACGGGTAATACCGGTGCAGCATTTAAAAAACAGCGGCTTGCAGATATCCTTCAAAAAAAGCTCAGCACGCCAACCATTATGAATATATTGCTTTCACAGCTGTATTCGAATGAGCAAATGGATGATGTATTTACAAGCAGGGTAAAAAGGCCGGAGTCTTTTATGGATTCAGGAAATATGCTGAATGATTCATTGGGCGATCTCGATAAATTACTGGCGATTGACTATAAAACCTATCTTCCGGATGATATCCTTGTAAAAGTTGATCGTGCAGGAATGAGTATTTCACTGGAAGGAAGAGAACCGTTATTGGATCATCGCCTTATTGAGTTTGTTGCGCAATTACCTGAGCAGTTTAAAATGAAAGGTGTTAATAAAAAATATTTACTTAAACAGATCGTGCATGATTATGTTCCAAAAGAAATAATGGAGCGCCCTAAAATGGGATTTGGGGTCCCGGTTTTCGATTGGTTGAGAAATGAATTGAGTTATTATGCAGACGAATATATGAGCGATGCAGCTTTTGCAAAGCATGGGCTTTTTAAAAAGGAAGCGGTGCAGCACATCATGGATAATTTTTATAAAGGAGACAAAAATTATAATAGTTTGTTCTGGTACCTGCTGGTATTCCAGATGTGGTACAGGCAGTGGATGGACTAAACATTTGTTGATAAAAATCTTCAAAGTAAAAAATTGCCACTGATTCACTGATTAGGTCACAATAATTAAGCGTAATCAGTGAATCAGTGGCAATACACTTCGCTGAGAGATTAACAGCAATATTGAAATGGAATTTTCGTTTTTTAAACAATTATCCTGTTAATGAAAAAAATCCTTTTCATTTCTTACGATGGCATGACAGATCCGCTCGGGCAAAGCCAGGTGATACCTTACCTTTTGGGACTTACAAAATATGGATATCATTTCACTATTTTAAGTTGTGATAAACCTGCAAAATTTTCTGTGAATAAAGATTATGTAGAAGCACTGCTCAAAGGATATCCTGTTGATTGGGTAAGTATTCCTTATCACAAAAATCCACCGGTACTTTCATCCATTTATGATTATAGCAGGTTGAAACAAAAAGCAAAATCGCTTCACGAAAAAGAGAAATTTGATATGGTGCATACAAGACCAGGTGTACCCACACTTGTTGCACTGTGGATGAAAAAGAAATACGGGATACATTTTTTAAACGATGTAAGAGGCTTTTGGGCCGATGAAAGGGTAGATGGTGGGATGTGGGACCTTAAAAATCCTGTTTTTAAACTTATATACGGGTTCTTTAAAAAACATGAATATGAGTGTCTTGAAAAAGCAGACTCAATTACCTGCCTCACGCACGCTGCAAAAAAAGAAATGCTTTCATGGAAAAATGTTCACGGCCAGCCATTACCGATAGAAGTGATACCATGCAGTGTAGACCTGGAGCTTTTTGATCCGGCAAATATTGACGCCTTGTTAAAAGAACAATTCAGGAAAAAGCTTGGTATTCGGAATACAGATATTGTTTTTACTTACCTCGGATCCATTGGAGGTTGGTATCTTGCTGATGAAATGATGAGGCTTTGTAAAATGATCTCGGAAAAGATCAATGATGCAAAATTTCTGTTCATTTCCCCGCACAGGCACGACCAGGTTGTAGCGGCTGCCGGCAAAGCGGGGTTGGACCAGGCAAAAATTATAACGACACATGCCCAAAGGCATGAAGTACCCCTGCTCTTATCTTTTAGTAATTACTCGATCTTTTTTATAAAGCAGTGTTATTCAAAAATATCTTCATCTCCAACAAAACATGGCGAGATCATGGCAATGGGTATTCCGGTTATTACCAATGCAGGAATTGGAGATGTAAAGGAAATTGTAACTAAGTATGATGCCGGCATTGTTTTGAACGATCTTTCCGAAGCATCCATGACACAGGCTGCAGAACAAATTATTGCAGCACCTTCATTTGATAAGGAAAAAATAAGAAAAGGAGCAGAGGAGTTTTATTCGCTGGAAAACGCTGTACAATCTTATAAAACGGTTTATGACAGGATTCTGAAATGAGGGTGAATGGTCAATAGTGAAAACTTGTGAGTTTGTAATTATGCGAAAAATAATTAATGAGGTGCGGGCTGAAATCTGATCGCTGATTTCAATCTCCATTAAAACTGATATCATTATTTTTGCCAAACTAAATCAATAAACCATACAATGCCTCTACGTTTTCTAATCATCGGTTCCGGTTTTTCAGGATGTGTTTTGGCCAACAGGCTCATTAGCGGGCTTGATTGCAATATTGATATTTGGGATGAGCGCAATCACACCGGAGGTAACTGTCATACAGAACGGGATGCACAAACAGGTATAATGGTACACCAGTATGGTCCGCATATTTTTAATACAGATAAAAAAGAAATATGGGATTATGTGAACAGCTTTGGCGAATTCAGGCCGTATGTTCACAGGGTAAAGGCAATGAGCAGTGGTCATGTTTACCCGCTGCCCGTAAATCTTTTAACGATCAACCAGTTTTTTAATAAATCATTTACACCGCAGGAAGCAAAGGAATTTCTTGAAAACATCGGGGATAAAACAATTAATGAACCTGCAAACTTCGAAGAACAGGCGTTGCGTTTTATCGGCAATGACCTGTACAAAGCTTTTTTCTATGGATATACAAAAAAGCAATGGGGTTGTGAACCAACAGCATTACCGGCATCTATTCTTAAGCGTATTCCGGTGAGATTTAATTACGACGATAATTATCATAATAATATTTACACCGGGATTCCTGTTGAAGGCTATACCGGGATCATGCAAAAAATGATTGATCACCCCGGTATTAGTATCACTCATAATAAAAAATTCACGCCCGGTACGGATGTAAGTAATTATACACATGTTTTTTATACCGGACCACTGGACGCCTATTTTGAGTATAAACACGGAAGACTGGGATACCGCACTGTACAATTTGAAAAACATTATGCTGAGGGTGATTTCCAGGGACTGTCTCAAATGAATTATTGTGATGAAGCAGTTGCCTGGACACGGATCGTGGAACACAAACACTTTACTCCATGGGAGCAACATGATAAGACGGTCTATTTTAAAGAATTCAGTATAGAAACGGGTCCAAAAGATATTCCTTACTATCCTAAACGCTTACATGAGGATAAAAAAATGTTACAGCAGTATCGTCTTCATGCGGCAACAATAAAAGGAGTTTCTTTTCTCGGCCGCCTGGCAACGTACAGGTATATGGATATGCATCATGTAATTGGTGAGGCAATGGACTTTGCAGATCGTTTCTGTAAATGTTTCACCGCAAATGAACCATTGCCCGTTTTCTCCAATGAGGAAAGCTTTTGAGGAAAAACCCTACGCATTTTTACTAAGTGAATAGTATTGCGACTACGAAAAAAGCCAAGACCCCTCTACATCTTTTATGAATATTATTTCTTTATTTCTTTAAGCTGCGCAATAAGCCTTTCCGCATTACGTTAAATGGTTAACCCGTTAGATCTATAAACCAAAACGTACTCCTATGGAAAAAGTCATCGCCCTGGTTGTATCCTACAACCGACAGGCACTTTTGGCGGAATGCATACAAGCGTTACGGCAGCAAACAAGGAAGCCTGATGCAATCATGGTTATCAATAACGGAAGTACAGATACCACGGAAGAATGGTTGCAGGCTCAACCTGATATTCTCCACATCACACAAAACAATGCAGGCTCTGGTGGTGGTTTTCACACCGGTATTACATGGGCACAAAAACATGGATATTCATGGATATGGTGCATGGATGATGATGGTTATCCAAAAGAAAATGCGCTGGAAGTTTTATTAAATACTGATACACCAGACCGCAGCTTGTTAAACTGTGCTGTTATTAACAAAGAGGATAAAGAATCATTTGTGTGGAAAACAAAAAAGTACAAAACGATCAATGAGGTAAAAGAAAAACTAATAAAAGGAATTTGCCATCCTTTCAATGGTACATTAATACATCGTTCTATCATTGAAAAGGTAGGCGTACCCAAGCCCCATTTATTTTTATGGGGAGATGAAACTGAATATTATTTCCGTATTGTAAACAGGTATCATATACCGGTATATACTGTTACTGACAGTATTCATTACCACCCGGCATCAGCTTTTTCATACAAGAAAGACTGGGATTTTAAATCATCGTGGAAAATGTACTATTATGTACGTAATCGTTTTCATATCAATAAGTCGAAATTTTCCAATAAAATAGTTGCAGCGATAAGGTACCTGTTTTTCATTACCCTGTTTGCGGGTACTATTATGGTATACCAGAAAACAGATAAGATGAAGAAGCTGAATTTTTTAATGTGGCCCTTTGCAGATGCATTCAAAAATAATTTTTCTGCAACACCGCCGGTGATATTGGATAAACTGGGCGGGCAAAATTCAAAAGGAAATCACTTTTCATTGATATCACCACTTAGAAATTTATACAATTCCATGTTCTTTCATTCAACAGGTGAGGGACCATCAAAAACGGCCGCTGCTTAACCCTTAATAACATTTAACTCTGAAACGACAGGCCCCGCTATTTCGCGGGGCTTTGCTTTTAATTTATTGTTGAAGTATAAGATAAATGACATGCCGATCACATAGAATGGAAGGCATGGGATCTTATACCTTACCAGTGAACCAAAATTTAAAGTTGTTGCACCAACGAACAATGCGAAAAGCAGTGAGAATAATATGCAATAAAGAACAATCGGCTTGGTAATAATTGTTTTAATAAAACTCACCGGGCCCACCTTTATCAATACAAACAAAGTGAAGAGCATCATAGCAAGACTTTCAAGGGAAGATAAAAAGGTAGACAACTTTTTTGACTCCCAGATAAACGGTCGAAAAAGTGTTGCAACAATAGCCGCAGGACCTATACGTACCAGGCTACTTGCCGTTCCATCAAACTTTACTCCCAATTCAAAATAAGAAGTTGCAGTATTGGCCTGGTTTTCATAATTGGTTTGATAATATTTTACCGTTTGGGACATACTTGCTGCACCCAAAGCCTTTTGCATCTTACTGGTAATATCAAAAAATCCTATTACACAACCTATAATTACAGAACTCACAATAAGAATTTTCAAAAACTTGTTTTTAATAAGCGTAACATTTTTAAATAAAAGAAACAGCGCAAAGAACGGCAGGTAAGAAACAATGATGTAAACTTTTAGTATGGCAAGCAGGTAACTGAAGACAAGTAGAATTGGAATGTAAACCAATGGATTTTTCTTGCCATAAAATATACCATATAACGAATAAGTGATCCATCCCAGTGCACCTGTACACAAGGGATCTTTTAAAATACCAGAACTCCAGAAAACAAAGGTTGGCAGGTATAATATTGCAATGGCAAACTGCCTGTGCAGTTGCGGGTATTGTTCATAAAAAAAGCGGAATAATCTCCATACACCCGTAAATGAGATCATTGAAAAAAACAGGCTTATCGCCAAAAACCTCCCCATCGTTATAAAGGAAAGTATAGCGACAAAACGGGTAACCATGTAATTGCTTTCTTCACTGAAGTAACCGGCATTGAATATATCTGCAAGTAAGGCCTGGTCGAATTCTTTTCCCGGAATAAAAAGCAGGTGTATGTTGGATGGATCTTTTAAGATCAGCTGGTAAATATTATAACCTTCCTTATGATAAAGGCCATTACTATCACCCGGGGAAAAATGAATAATAAAAATGCAATAGGCAAAGCAGCTGAAAACTTTTATCCAAAAACCCTGGCGATGGTATTTCCGGAGAATAGGGTCTTTTAATTTTTTTCTGCGCCATGCGAAAACAATATAGAAAATGATAATATAGATGAAGAAAACGATGTAATCTAAAAGATTCATTCTTGAGAATTATGAATTATGAGTTCTGAATTATGAATTGTGTAGGATGGGTTTTAGGACTCATTCATAATTCATAATTCACAATTCATAATTGGGTTCAACAAATTTATCTCAAATATTCATTCTTCATTCAACAATATGAACTTATTTTGCTCATTCACAAATTCCAGCAACAATGTGCGGCCTTACAGGATCAGTCAATTTTAAGCTTGCATATGAAAAAATAAATTCAGTGATGTACCATCGCGGCCCTGATGAGCAAAGCTCATTTGTTTGCGATAATGTGGACCTGTATCACCTGAGATTATCTATACTTGATATCGGCGGAGGTAAACAACCTATGCACCTGCACGACCGGTACACGATCATTTTTAATGGTGAAATTTATAATCATGCCGAAATAAGAAAGCAATTCGGCTTAACCGGTGCTACCAATTCTGATACGGAAACATTGTTGTTGCTGTATGAAAGAATGGGGGAAAGTTTCCTGCAATACCTCGATGGTATGTTTGTATTTGTTATTTACGACAGGATAAACAAAACATTATTCATTGCCCGCGACCGGGCCGGCAAAAAGCCACTATACGTTTATAATAATGCTCAAAAAATAGTTTTTGCCAGTGAACTTAACTGCCTGAAAGGATTATTACCCCTGGAGATGGATACAAATAATTTTTATCATTACATGCGACTGGGCGTTTTTTACCGCAAGCTTACACCTTACAAAAATGTAAAAGAACTTGCAGCAGGCACTTATCTCACTATAGATTGTAAAAATCTTGAAATAAAAGAAAAGCGCTGGTGGGATATCCGTGATTATTATATGCAGCAGCACCAGGACAACCTGGAGCAATCTCTTGATAAAACAAATGACTTTTTACAAAAAGCTGTAAAACGAAGGCTCGAATCAAGTGATCTTGAAGTGGGTTGTTTTTTAAGTGGTGGTATTGACAGCGGTCTCGTTACTGCGATAGCAAGTAAGCATAACAGTAATCTGAAAACATTCACCGTTTCTTTTTCAGGCGAATATGACGAAGCACCGCTTGCCAAACTGGTTGCTGAAAAATATCATACCAGGCATACAGAGATAAGAATATCCTTCGATAATCTTAAAGATGACGTTGAACAGATACTTTGTAATTACGGCGAGCCATTTTTCGACAGTTCGGCTATTCCTTCTTATTATGTGAGCAAAGAAGCGAAAAAGCATGTCACTGTTATTTTGAATGGTGATGGAGCGGATGAATTATTTGGCGGCTACAGGCGCTATGTTCCTTTTGCACGCTATGACTTTTTTCGACAGCATTTTTTGGTGAATAGATCTGCATCTGCAGTAAAAATGTTCCTTCCCAAACCTCACAATAAGAAATCGAAGTATAATTATTTATACCGGCTGGCATCACTGGCTTCAAAATCAAGCCTGGAAATTTATTTATCCGCTGGTCTTGATATCATCGAAGACTATGAAAAGCATATCATACAACCTTCTTTTGATTATCTTGAACAAATGCGGGCAGACTTCAACGTTATCGCTTCTTCCCCTATGTCGGGATTAAAGAAGATCATGAACATGGATTTCGATACCAACCTCTTCAGCGATCTTTTGGTAAAAATGGATATTGCTACCATGGCACATTCATTGGAAGGAAGAAGCCCGTTCATGGGAAAAGAATTGTTGGAGTATGCACCCGGTATGAATGATAACTTTAAGATCAACGGCAGTACAACCAAGTATTTATTACGTACATTGGCCAAACAATATCTTCCCGAAACATTGATCAATCAACCCAAACGCGGATTTGAAATACCATTGAAAAACTGGGTGAACAATGAATTGAAAGAAATGATGCATGATTATATTTCAGCCCCATCTGCATTGAGCCGCAATTTTGTAAATTACAGCTTTACCGAAAAGCTGCTTTTGAATAAGAACAATGTTCCTGCAGAGAAAAGAGCCAAGATACTATGGACGCTTTTCTGTATGGAAGTCTGGTACAAAAAAGTTTACCTGGCAAATTAACCTCGCATGGCGAAAACAATCATCAGAATAACTACAGTGCCGATGGCTTTCCGGGTATTGCTTGCAGGGCAACCAAAATTCATGCGTGAACATGGATTTAATGTTATCATGATCAGTGCCAACGGAAAAGAACTGGAAGACGTTAAAAAAGCAGAGCAATGTGAGCACATTATTGTACCCATGACGAGAAAGATAACCCCGGTAAAAGATCTCACTTGCTTTTTCCAATTAAGAAAACTTATAAAAAAGTATCGTCCTGATATTGTTCATACCCATACGCCCAAAGCAGGATTACTGGGTATGCTCGCTGCAAAGAGCGCCGGAGTGAAAATAAGGATACATACTGTTGCAGGTTTGCCATTGATGCTCGAAACAGGTTTCAAAAGAAAGGTATTGTTGTTAGCAGAAAAGCTTACCTATTTTGCAGCAACACATGTTTGGCCCAATAGTAAATCGATGAAACAATTCATAATCGGCCATAAACTTTTAAAAGACGATAAGCTGGGAATGATCAGTAATGGCTCCACCAATGGTGTTGATCTGCAAAAGTTTTCACAACATAACCTCAATGAAGCAACAAAAAAAAAAACAGCACAATCTATTCCTGCATCAAAGGATTTGAAAATACTATGCGTGGGCAGGATGGTGAAGGACAAGGGAATTGAAGAACTGATCTCTGTATTTGAAAGACTACAAAAGCAATTTTCATTGCAGCTGATTTTAGTTGGCCCATTTGAGCCCAATCTTGATCCTTTATCCGCTGCAACAATGAATGCTATTACAACCAATACTTCCATTGTTCATATCAACTGGAGTGATGCAGTGGAATATTACATGGCACTTGCAGATATTTTTGTCCACCCTTCTCACAGGGAAGGATTTCCGAATGTAATTTTGCAGGCAGGGGCCATGCAGGTTCCGGTTGTGTGTTCGGATATCCCGGGTAATACAGATATTGTGGAAGACGGAAGAACCGGGCTTGTATTCAAAGTAAAGAATGAAGATGACCTTTATAATAAACTAAAGATTGCAATTGAAAATAAGGAACAAACTAAGATCATTGCATCAAATCTTTATAAGGAAGTAACAACATTATACGACCGGGAAAGGATACACGAGGAAATTTTTTATAAGTATAACAGTTTACTGCAACAACATGAAATCAAATAAACGGGGCGATATCGATATTTTATTTATCTGCAAGGCTGATGATCATTTTTCTTCACAGGCTGCAGATTTTATGATGCAGCATTATCCAACTGCAATCATTATCCATAGTGTACGACATGAGCCTTTCCCGGAAGAATTGTATGAATGGGAGGGCGACCTGGTCATTTCCTATCTTTCTCAATGGATCATTCCTAAACAGGTTTTGGAAAAAGCAAAAATTGCGGCGCTTAATTTTCATCCCGGCCCTCCTGAATATCCGGGGATTGGCTGTACCAATTTTGCTATTTACGACCAGGCGGATGAATTTGGTGTTACCTGTCACCATATGGCAGCAAAGGTTGATACAGGTGATATCGTTGCAGTAAAACGTTTTCCCGTTTATGAAGAAGATACTGTGTATTCGATCACGCAACGCTGTTATGGTGAGATATTGAATTTGTTCTACGAGATCTTTTATCTCGTAATGAATGGCGAAAACATTCCTTTGTCTGGTGAAACCTGGCAACGCAAACCTTACCTGCGCAAAGAATTAAATGAACTTTGCAGGCTGACAACCGATATGGATATTCGGGAAATTGAGCGAAGGATCAAGGCCACTACTTATTTACAGCCCTGGGCTTACCTCGAGGTTGGAGAAGAGAAATATAAGCTGTCGGAGGAAGATATTAAGACTAAGAACTATATAAACCGCTTGCCGGGTTCAAATAGTTGAAAAGTTAACAGGTTGACAGGGTTAATATAGCGCAAAACCTTCCTTATCAACTTATTAACTTTATCAACCCTTCAACTTTCCTCCGCAATAAATCCCTCCAATTTACGTTTCCAATATAGTACTCATCCAATACCCTGTTTATGATACTAATTGGCTACTCCGGTCATTCTTACGTAATCAACGGCATACTTAAATCCCTCGGATTGAAAGCCACAGGCTATTGTGATAACGAAGAAAAAAAATACAATCCCTTCTCATTAAAATATTTTCAGAAAGAGACATCAGAAGCAGGAATTAAGGCGCTCACGCAGGAAGATTTTTTTATTGCTATCGGCGATAACAGGATCAGGAAGAATGTTTACAACAACCTTGCAATAAGGAACCTGTTGCCGGTAAATGCCATTCATGCAACAGCGCTTATTGATGACAGTGCCAATATAGCCAGGCATGGTGTTATGATCGCAGCAAATGTAACCATCAATGCATTGGTAAAAATCGGTATAGGTGCCATCTGCAATACTTATGCTGTGATAGAACATGAATGTATCATTGGAGATTTCGCACATGTGGGACCGGGAGCTGTATTATGTGGTAATGTGTCGATTGGAGAAAATAGTTTTGTTGGCGCAAAATCAGTGATAAGAGAAAATATAAAGATCGGGAAGAATGTGATCATCGGTGCCGGCTCTGTTGTTGTAAAAGATGTTCCGGATAATGCAAAAGTGGTGGGCAATCCTGCACGGATCATTAATTGATAGATACGCGGATGACACGGATGACGCAGCTTTTCGCGGAATGTTTTTGAAACAATTACTAACTACATTTTATATCTTTTAAAGAAATAAACCGGAAAATACATCCGGATTTTTTTATAAAATATTATCAGCGTACATCCATCAAATCCGCGTCATCCGCGTACCTATCTAATTTACTATTATGAAATGCTATCCGCGTAAATCCGCAAAATCCGCTCCATCAGCGTATCTATCTCACTTATCCCTTAACTTTACCGCCGAAAATTAATTGTTTATATGAAGGTATTAGTTACAGGAGGCGCCGGTTATATAGGATCAGTACTTGTAAGGCAGTTATTGAATAAAAACTACGAGGTCAGGGTACTTGATTCATTGAAATTTGGTGGCGATGCCCTGTATGATGTAATGTTGAATCCCCGTCTCGAATTCATAAAAGGAGATATCAGGAACAATGACGATATCGATAAAGCACTTGTTGGAATAGATGCCATCGCTCATCTCGCCGCTATTGTTGGAGACCCCGCCTGCAAAAAATACAGTGAAGAAGCAATGGAAACAAACTGGATTGCCAGTGTTGCTTTGTTTGAGGCTGCAGAAAAAGCGGGTGTAAAGCGATTTGTATTTGCAAGCACCTGCAGTAATTATGGCAAAATGCCGGATGCTGATTCATTTGTAACGGAAACATCAGAATTAAGACCCGTTTCTTTATATGCAGAACTTAAAGTAAAGTTTGAAAAATACCTTTTGGAAGAAAGAATAGATGCAAAGATCTGCAGTACTGCACTTCGCTTTAGTACGGTGTATGGGTTTTCACCACGCATTCGTTTTGATCTCACCGTAAATGAATTCACCCGCAATGCAACCATTCATGGCGAGCAGGAGATATGGGGCGCACAATTCTGGCGACCTTATTGTCATGTTGATGATCTTGCACGCTCAGTGATATTGGTATTGGAAAGTGCTGAAGAAAAAGTAAGAGCCAATGTATTCAATGTTGGTACTACTGAAGAAAATTATAGTAAAGGAATGATCATTGAGGAAGTTTGCAAAGTTGTACCCGATGTAAAAGTGAATTATGTTGAAATGAATGAAGATCCCAGGGACTACCGGGTAAACTTTGATAAAATAAAAAATGATCTTGGGTATACCATCACCAAGAAAGTACCCGATGGCGTAAATGAAATTTATAAGCTCCTGAAAACCGGTATCGTTACCGACTCTTTTGCACAGAAGTTCAGGAATATCTGACCTGTATACAGCTAACAATGAATAGATCCCTGAAGTTTAATTCAAATCTTGCATTACTTCATGCAATCAGGGGCCTGGCTGCTTTTTATGTAGTGGTTTTTCATGCAAGATATATTTTATGGTCCGGTGGCCGCGAATACCTGGCACAGTTTCCCAGGGAAACATGGAATATACTCGATTATTTACTGTTCAGCATCGGCATGTTGTTTACCGCAGGTTCACAAATGGTGATGATCTTCTTTGTGCTATCCGGTTTTTTTATTGCAATGTCTATTGAAAGTTTAAAAGGCAGCCTGGTGGATAAACTCAAAATATTTTATTCCGTTCGTTTTACGAGGATCTATATTCCTTATATCGCTTCTGCTGTTCTTGGTATACTCGTATTGTTTTTAGTTAGTAAGATGGCGCCGGGATTGGAGCAGGCAAATTTAACCCGCTCTTTCAATAATGGCCTTGCGGAAGCACAGGAGCATGAAACGTTTTCGAATTTCATGTACTCATTATTATTTCTTAAACACCAGCAATATATAGGATACAATTTTGCATACTGGTCATTGCTGTATGAGGCAATATTTTACCTGGTAGTACCATTTGTTTACCAGTATAAAAAGGCCTATCTCGTTGTATCTGCCATATTGTTTGTTGCGGGAATGTTCATACTGAATTTATTCTGGATAAATAACATCCTGCTGAAATTCATTTTTGAATACAATTTTTATTTTGCGATCGGGCAGGCCATTTATATCTACCGTGAGCAGCTGTCTGTGTATGCAAAACGCAATTGGTTTAAAGTTTTTTCAATTGCAGGTTCAATCATATTGTTTTCATGCTTTAATGTACTGGCATTAATGAAACAATTATTCTGGTCAGATTTTTTAGCTGCAGTAACAGCAGGAATACTGATCATCATCTGCTTAAATTATGATCTTAAAAATAACTTAATAGTAAGAGGCGTAAAAAAGCTGGGGGAGATGAGTTATTCTCTTTACCTCGTTCATATTCCTGTACTCATATTGGTGTATGGTTTTTATTACAGGCTTACCGGTGCAACAAAATTTTTCGGTCAAAACTATTTAATTGCTGTATTGTGCGCTGTAGTGGTAAGCTGGATTTTTTACCGGATAATTGAAAAGCCCTCTCTTTCCGTCATTAAAAAAATCAAACAATTATTGGGTTAATTTATTTATTCATTAGCCCTGGATCTTTAACCACAGAGTTAAAAGAGTTTTCACAGAGTTTCACAGAGGGAATAAAACTCTGTGAAACTCGGCGTTACCTCGGTTAACTCTGTGGTTAAAACTTTTAATTACATTTGCAACGAAAATTTGACCTATGCTTTTACTTTCTGGACCAAACATGAATGGTAATGAATGGAAATACGTGAAAGAATGCCTTGATACCGGCTGGGTGAGTAGTGTAGGCGCTTATGTGGACCAGTTTGAAAAAATGAGCGCTGAATTTGCCGGGACAAAATATGCTGTTGCAACCAGCAGCGGAACAACGGCACTTCATATTTGCCTTATCATGATGGGTGTTAACGAAAATGATTACGTGATCACACCCAACATCACTTTTGTTGCAACATGCAACGCAATTAAATATACAGGAGCAAATCCCATTTTTATTGACACGGATGAAAAGACCTGGCAGATGGACCTTGACCTGCTGGAAACTTTTTTGAAGAATGAAACAGTGCAAAAGAATGGCGCCTGTCATTATAAAAAAGATGGCAAACGAATACCCGTAATTATGCCCGTGCATGTATTGGGGAATATTTGTGACATGGACAGGTTGTTATTACTCGCCACACAATATAATTTAACGGTGATCGAAGATTCAACAGAAGCGCTTGGCAGTTATTACAAAGGAAAACATGCCGGTAGTTTTGGATTGATGGGTACATTTAGTTACAACGGAAATAAGATCATCACTACAGGCGGCGGTGGAATGATCGTTACCAATGATGAGCAACTTGCAAAGAAAGCCAAGCATCTTACTACGCAGGCAAAGAGTGATCCGTTCGAATACATGCATGATGAGATTGGTTATAATTACCGGCTTGTAAATGTTGCTGCTGCAATGGGAGTTGCACAGATGGAATTACTGCCGGCCTTCCTTACACGAAAAAAAGAGATCATCGCATTTTATAAAAAAGAACTTTCCGGTGTGGGAGATATAGAATGGCAGCAGGTAAGCGACGATGTAAATCCTAACTGGTGGCTTCCAACTATTAAAACAGCCAGGCAACGGGATGTATTAAAAATATTGAACGACCATAAAATGCAGAGCCGTCCATTCTGGGTGCCTATGAACCAGTTACCCATGTTCAAAAATAATATTTACTACAATAAAACCGATCGTTCTGAGTTTGTATATAAACATTGTTTGAGCATTCCCTGCTCTACCAATATTACAAATGAAGAAATGAAAGGCGTGGCTCATAAAATAAAAGAAGTGTTTAAATAGATACCGGATACCGGATACTGGATACTTGATAAACAGGACAAATCCAGCATCCGGCATCCAGCATCAAGTATCCAGCATGTATAAATTTTTAAAACGTTTTATTGATATTCTCCTGGCCATATTGGCCCTTATCATTCTGTCCCCTGTTTTAATTCCTATTATCCTGATCCTTTTATTCACCGGCGAACATGAGGTATTTTATTTGCAGAAAAGGATCGGGTATAAAAATCAATCTTTTTATATCTGGAAGTTTGCAACGATGATCAAAAACAGTCCGAATATCGGTACGGGTGAGATCACGCTGAGGAATGATCCAAGGGTGACGAAGTTTGGAAAATTCTTACGCTTGTCCAAGTTGAACGAGATTCCACAGATCATTAATGTGCTTAAAGGAAATATGAGCATTGTTGGCCCGAGGCCGTTGATGGAAGTAAGTTTTAATTTATACCCGCCCGAAGCAAAGCAAAGTATTTACAATGCAAAACCAGGCATAACAGGAATAGGGTCGCTTATATTCAGGGATGAAGAAAAAATTTTATCAGAAGCTGCGGATGCAAGGCTTACCTACAACTCGCTTTATCCCTATAAAGCTGCGCTTGAATTATGGTACCAGCGACATGCTTCTATTTATACCGATTGCATGATCATCTTTTTAACCGGGTGGTCTATCATTTTTCCCAATAATAAACTCACAGAAAAAATTTTTAATGATCTGCCGCCAGGGAATATCCTTGCTTAATGACCTCAGCGTCCCTGCGGTAAATATTCGCCCTGATCAAAGTCGCATAACGAACCGATGTACAAGTGAGCGACGCCAATGAAGCCGGGTATTGTTACAAATGCTGAAAAACAGTATACATCATTATCTAATTACCTCTTTTTCCTTTCATCACCTGTTAAGCAATTTAAAATTCAGTGTGAAATAACCTGAGTTGTTATCATATCCATCCCATAATCTCAATTTCCGGGATTTATATTTATCTTTTCTTCCCGTTTACTCAACAAAACCCGCTTAGTATTGTTATAATACAATTGCAATGGATCAATTTACAATTAAGGACCTCGAAAATCTTTCCGGCATTAAGGCCCATACACTGCGCATCTGGGAACAACGCTATGGTTTTTTGAAACCAAATCGTACTTATACCAATATCCGTTATTATAGTAATGATGAGCTTAAAAAGATCCTCAATATTTCCTTATTGAATAAATATGGATTTAAGATATCTCATATTGATAAAATGAATGCTGCCGAGATCAGCGAGAAGATACTTACACTAACCCAGGTGGAGGCACAGCAGGAGCGCATTGTGAATGAATTGATACAAGGGATGATCGACCTGGATATGGAGACATTTGAATTGATCCTGGGTAATTATATAAAGACGAGAGGAATTGAAAAAACGATCATACAAATTATATTTCCCTTTATGGACAGGATTGGTATATTATGGCTTACCGACCATATCAATCCTGCGCAGGAACACCTTGTATCAAATATCATCCGGCAAAAACTGATCGTCGGGATAGAGGGGGCCAGACCAGTTGTAAAAAATAAAAAATCAGTTTTACTCTTCCTTCCCGAAGGCGAATACCATGAAATAGGATTACTGTTTATGTATTATTTACTAAAGAGCCATGGTGTATATGTGATCTATCTTGGCAGCGATGTGCCCTTGAAGGATGTTGAATATGTGGTAAACCTGAAAAAACCGGACTACCTGTATTCGCATATAACAACAGTAGGGCAGAATTTTAGCTTTGATAAATTTTTATTGCAGGTGAGTAAGAAATTCGGCAATATCCCCATCATTATTTCAGGTCATTTTACGCGTACTTATCAAAAAAAGCTACGCCCGCCCATCGTTTTCAAAAAAACATTTTCCGAGTCAATGAAATTCGTCTCCGAACTCTGACCAGGCATAAAATAGTTACCATTTTTTATTTTAGGTATAAAATTTGTTTAACCTTATAATATAAAAAATTAAACAAGATGTCAGGCAGGGAATTCAATGAAATACTAATGGGGACCCCGGATTTTTTAAAATTATTTGCTTTCAATTTGACCAGGGACAATGACGCCGCAAAAGATCTTATGCAGGAAACCTTTTGTAAAGCATTTGCCAACAGGGAAAAATACAATTCCGGAACAAACATACAGGCATGGATGCATACCATCATGCGGAATATTTTTATTAATGATTACAGGAGAAAAAAAAGAAGCCAGGTTATTTTTGATGATACGGGGAATGATTTTTTATTGAACCAGCTCCAGCAATCCATTCCCAATACTGCAGAAGTAAATATGAGACTAAAAGATATTCGCCATGCAATTCATAAGCTTCCCGATATATTCAAGTACCCGTTTGAAATGTTTATAGATGGCTATAAATACAATGAAATTGCATACTATTTACAGGAGCCGTTGGGTACTATTAAAAGCAGGATACATTTTGCGAGGAGATTGTTAAAAGAAAATGTTGAACGATTTTAAAAATAATATCATTACGCCTTTGTTCCTCTTGCCTGCTTTGCGTGAAATAATCATAGATAATGGGTTTCGCCAGCTAAATATTGTATAATTTTCCATTCATAAAACACAAGTTTATTGTCCCAGGTAATTTTAGTAAACAACAACGATGAACCAATTGGTGTGATGGACAAACTGGAAGTGCACGAAAAAGGATTGTTGCATCGTGCTTTCAGTATTTTCATTTTCAATTCAAAAGGAGCGATGCTGCTGCAGCAACGTGCAGAAGAAAAATACCATAGCGCCAATTTATGGACCAATGCCTGTTGCAGCCATCCATTGCCAGGGGAAAATACCGAAGCGGCGGCGCACCGCAGATTGAAAGAGGAACTGGGCTTTGATACTAAGCTGGAACAGTCTTTTCATTTTACCTATAAAACATCTTTTGAGAACGGGCTCATTGAACATGAATATGATCATGTATTTACGGGAATATATGATGGTGATATATATCCATTTGATGAAGAAGTGAAAGATCATTGTTTTATGTCGATGAGCGAGATCCGCGACCATATTCAACAACACCCGGACAAATATACTTCCTGGTTCAAAATTGCATTTCCAAAGTTAGAAGCCTATCTTGCAGGTGATAATCCTTAATTTAAAGCAATGTCAGGGTGAGCCTGTCGAACCCGGTTTTAAAATAATCCGTCTTCGACAGGTTCAGGCTGACATTCATGTATAGTGTAAATTTCAAAAAAGTTATTTTCATCGGAAACGCTACATTCATAACACGCAACCAAATTGCAACAGGGATTGCTATATTGATTTATGCCGCCGGAATTACCGGCATCATTTTTTTTGACCGGGATTTTTTTATACAACTAACTCCCCTTGGCCTTTTACTCATGCTCCTGTTGTTGTTTTATACACAGCAGAAGATCAACATGGAGTTTTTTTTATTCTTTTTATTATGTTTTACTGTTGGCATTGTATTAGAAATACCTGTTACCAAAGCAGGAATATTGTTTGGCAGTTACCAGTATGGAAATGTGCTGGGACCAACATTGAATGATGTACCGTTTATCATTGGTGTCAACTGGTTCATTATCATTTATTGCACAGGAATAACAATGCAAAAGGTACTTAACAGGATCATTTCAAGGATGTCTGTTGCGCTCGATGGGCCACCACCGGCATTAAAGACTTTATCTATCGTAGTAGACGGAGCTGTACTGGCTGTTTTATTCTATTGGCTGATGGAGCCAGCCGCTACCAAACTTGGTTATTGGAAATGGAATGGCGACGGTCCGAAATTTTATAATTATGCATGTTGGTTTATTATCAGCACATTATTGCTGAGCGTATTCCATTATTGCAAATTTGAAAAGCAGAACAAATTTGCTGTAAACCTGTTATTGATACAGGCGATGTATTTTTTATTGGTGAAGACCTTTTTGTGAGTTGGTTGTTGGAGCAGATTTATTTAAAATCCAGTCTTTATATAAATCGACATAGAGTGAAATTTTATCACCATAATTTAGGTCTGAAATGACAGCATATGCTTTCTTGTAATTTTTTAGCTTTTGCAATAATCTTGCCGTGAATATTTTCGTTTCAGTAAATTTAGGATGCATTTGGATTAAAAAATTTAAGAGATTTGAATTTTTCTGAATGTTTTCCTTATTAAATTTTTTAAGAACCTGGTTAATTCTAAAGGTATTTGATGAAACCTGAAATCGTATTTCATCGTCTTTAACGCTATCTAATAACATTAAAAGTTCCCGTGGCTTCTTTTCAAAAAAACCGAAAAAGAAATCCTGGAATTCATTAATAGTCAAAACACCGGAATCCTTAATTATGTGACTGATTGACGCGTTAAACATAGAATCGAATCTTTTATTTGTTTGCATACTATCGGCCATTGATGCAAAAGATGTAATTTGATAACTATAATCCTGAAACTTATTAATAATTTCATAAGGCATTTTCAAATTATTTGAAATAAGATCACGTCCGTAATATAAATAATAACGGCGCCTGATTATCTTGTATTTTATACTGTCAATAATTTTTAACGCTGAATGTGGAGCTCTAGGTATTAATGCAGAAATTAAGTCTCTGGAGAAATCAGCCTCATCTCCTTCTTCCTCTAAAGCAAACCTTACTAATTGTGAATTAGAAATAACCAGCTTGGATAAAGTGTCTAAGTATTTAAGGTCATTAACCTTGGCTATTACAGAAACATATGTTTCCGCTTTAATCAATGGATTATGTATCCTATTTATTAAGTCAAACGAAGATTGAATGTTATTCCCGGATAATTTAACCGCTATATTTGCATAGGCCGCATCCCGGGAAGCAGAATCAGTAAATTCCTTTATCAATGATATTGCTTGTGCTGTATTGTGATTGCTTAGGGAATCTACTAACGTGGATAATGCAATATTTTTGGTGTATTTGTCGTCTATAAGCTTTATAAATTTAAATGCAATTTCGGGAAATGAGCCTGATAGTGAATCCACAATTGTACTGCTATAACTATCCCTATTATCAGACTTTGATATCATTGACATTGTGTTATAGGAAAGTGCAGGATCAAAAACTGCTATAGCGTGAGCAATGGTCGAAAGGATTTCTTCTTTCGCTTCCTTATTTTCAATTGTCAATGCATAATTCAGAGCAAGCCTTGAAAGAGAATCCCTGATTATTTTATCGTGTTGATAGCTTGAAATTGTAGCATATTTATTCGCTAATTCAGCTTTTTCGGTGATTAGAGCGTTAACTAATTTTAGTGTATTTATAGTAAGTTCTTCTACTGCGGAATTACCAGCGATCGTTTCTAATAAATCCATATAGCATTCTAACTTAGCTGAATCCGGCAATTTATCTAAAAAAGAAATTGCGAGGATAGGATTTTTCCTATATGCAGCATTGGTTAAATTGGAGTATCTATAATATCCTTTCCCTTCATAATAGAGTTTATTAGCTATATCATAAGACAATCTGTAAAGAGAATCAGCTTCATTTAAATTTTGCGTGCTATCGGCAATATATATATAGGCAATTGCTAGATCAGTTGAATCATAAATTCGTTTTGTTGCAGAAAACAGCTGTGGGGATTTCTTATCAACTAGTCCCTTCAGAATGTTCAGATAAGTAGAGGATAGATTTTTATCGACTTTGATCATATCTGCAACCTCCATCGCTAATGATGGATATTCTTTTGCAAGATCAATTGCGATATATTTACAAATGCTTTCCCGGTCTTTTTCTGATTTAATTTTATTAATTATTTCCAATGCAAACGCTTTATCATATAACATTAATGTATCTAGGAAATTGATCACCTTAAGTCTGTTTGCCAATGGATTAATGATATAATTAGATATGTCAGATTTTAACTCATAATTTAATTTATACCATTCTGTTTGTTTAACAGCAAAACCTGCAATGAGCAGTGTGAGAGCAAATAAAAAGGTTATCCCCCAAAGGCGATGACGTTTGGATGACTTTGAAATTAATTGTTTCTTAACAGATTCATTGCTTCCCCACGTAAGCATTTTTTTTTGTGTACTTAGTAAATAACTTTCTCTAAGATTAAATAAATACCGGCTGCTCCTGTTGCTCCTGATCCATTCAATTGTCCGCGTTTCAATTAAGTTATTTGCTTTCCTTAATTTTTCATTTGATTCATTGATAAAAAGCAATAAAGGCCTTATTAAAATTTCGTGAGCTAATTCGTAATAAGAGGGCTCGGTACCAATTTTATGAATGAGTCTTATTTTTTCCAGCCAAATTAAAATATTACTTAACTCTTGTTTACTCACCCCACCTAGTTTTTCCATTATTTCATCTTCGGTCAAACGCCCTGCTCTTACATTCCTGTTTGTATCAATTAATGCAAGAAGTCCATTCAAGGCTGAATCTTTCTTAAATAAGTTGGGTGTGTTTAATTGGTCATCAATATATTTTTTCAGTAAGCCTTCAATTCCACCAAATGAATTAAATGTTTTTTGATTAAATGAAGTATTTACGTCTTTATTATTCTTTATTACTAAAGAAATGATCTGGATATCAACAGGTGAAATAAGATTATCGTCTTTAGTTGCTAGCTGATCAACACATATCTTTTCTAAAAATCCGATATCTTTATTTTCTATGTTTTCAGCATCTGCGATAAATATTAAGATAGCAACTGCTTGCTGAACAGAGAATTTTTTTAGCGTAAAATAATTCCTTGTCGCATCCAAACTGTAACCAAGCCTTTCCTGGATCTCTCTCATATAGTCAAGGAAATCACTTCTAATCGATATAAGAATTTTAATAGCTGGATTATTTAAATAAACCGCATTCACTTGTTCAATAAAAATTTTCCTATCCTCACTCTTGGGGTTCTGAGTGAAGAATTGTTCAAATTGATCAAAAACAAGAATTATTTTTTGTTTATTTGATTTAACCAGTGCTTTTGATAATAACTCACCAAGATCTGAACTTGTTAATGATTCTGTATTAATTTTCAACTGTTCAACCAACGCTTCTTTTATCGAATCGATGGCCGGCTTGTTTGTAAAAATTGCAATAACACAATCAATATCAGCAGACTTAATGGCCGGTGCTAACCCTGCATTCAATATTGAAGATTTGCCCGATCCCGATTGGGCAGTTAGTATCCCAAACCTGTAACTACTTTGCAGTACAGCATTTTTGTAAAGCTGTATTTCATTATCTCTCTGTAAGTGCTTGAAGATTTCAAAATCAGAAAATTGAAAAGAAAGAGGTCCCTTGATGGGAGAAGAATCTTTAAATTCTGTAGGTGGTGTTTTGTAAATAGTTAACTCCCTGATTCTTATAATTACTGCAATTAGAAATAATATAAATGCTAATAATCCAAGATAAATTTTATAATTAGGTGGTAGGTTAATGGAAATGCCAAAGATTTCACTAAGCCAGTTTAATGTTAGGGTATTTAAAAGAGCCAGAAGTATTAGATCCAGTAAAATTATTTTTTGCAGGGTGGACCCCTGAACAAAGCTTCTTATGGATAAGGCTGTTGCATTGACCGATTTGGTTACCGAACTAATATTTTCAGACTCAGCCATATTTAAATTTTCGTTAATATAAATATAAGTGTAAAGTTTTAAAATTTCGACCTGGTTAAAGAAAAGTTTAGACATCGACGTAAGTGCCGAATTGGTTCATGGATGATTCATGCAATTCGTGTTCTAAATTCGTGTTTCAAACACAAGCATATGGAATTCGGAAGAGTCTCTGAAAAGGAATTAGATAAGATTGATTTTACGCTGCCTGCTGATCCCACCTTCAATAAAAAAATATTAAAAGGTAAACCGGTAAAAAATCCCAAAGTATGTATCGGTTGCGCCAAATGGGGGAGAAAGGAATGGGTGGGAAAAATTTACCCGCTTAAAACAAAGGACAAAGATTTTCTTGATAATTATGTGAATCATTATAACAGCATTGAATTAAATGCAACACATTATAAAGTATACGATGCTGCTGCAATAAAAAAGTGGGCAGATAAAGCCGGGAAAAAAAACTTTCTATTTTGTCCAAAGATGTACCAGGGCGTTACACATTTTGGTTCATTGAATGGAAAGGAGTTTATCACTACGGAATTTCTTAAAGGCGTGTTGGCTTTTGAAAAACATCTTGGTCCCATTTTCGTACAGGTGAGCGAATCTTTTTCTCCTAAGCGGAAGGAGGAATTGTATAAATACCTGGAATCACTTCCAACTGATCTGCAGTTTTTTGTGGAAGTACGTCATCCTGAATGGTTTTCGAAAAAGGAAATAATGGAGGAATTAGTTTTGAAATTAAAAGAATTAAAAATCGGCATCGTAATAACAGATACGAGTGGCCGCCGTGATTGCGCACACATGTATCTCACTATTCCAAAAACTTTTATACGTTATGTAGGAAATAGTTTGCACAAAACAGATTATACAAGAATTGATGACTGGATGAAACATATTAAGCACTGGCTGGACAATGGCTTGCAGGAATTATATTTCTTTATGCATATGCATGATGAGGCTACATCACCGGAGTTAACCGTTTATTTGGTTGATAAGTTTAATAAGAAGTGTGGGTTTGATTTGGAGAAACCGAAATTTGTTTCGGAACAACAAAATTTATTTGATAAATAATAATTAAACTCTGGTATTACCAACCGCCGACAGGGCTGTTAGCCGCTGCCGGGGGTTTCAACTCACCTCAAACACCTCATCCCACCTCGTTGTATACCTTCCACTATGAAAATTCTGCTGCATCTTCCAGTTTCTTTTCATCCCGCTTGCAGCAAACTTTATCATATCATCCCGCATCGAAAGATTTACATTGTCGATCATATCCATCAACAGGCGTTCGTTGTTTTTACTCTCCGGTAAAAATAAATTTGATTGAATCATTTTTTCATGGAGTATGGACAACGGACTAAAGTTCAAACCAGATTTTAAATGATATACATAATGGTAAACCAGATAATCCCAGGATGATTTTATTTTTACCATTTGATACATCAAAATAATTTATTGAACCATGCCTCACAAAAGATGAAAATGAAAACATACTGAGCTATAAAATTCCATCAGAGAAATAAAATTTCATTCAGTGATTGCATACGAGGAAGTAAAAACCGATCGGATGGTAAAAGAAAAAATGAATTCTATGATTGGGCTGTTTATGGACCAGGGTAGCTTGTTTTGAAATTTTGTCGTTACATAAATGTGCTTTTATTTTTCCAATTCCTATAAATGTTCAACTCAAGCATAATTATTTTATCGCTATTAAGATTACTTAAAAGCTTATATGCTTTTTTAAATTTGCCAAGTTTTTGATATAAAACAGACTTAAAAATTATTGTATTTTCAGAATTTGATTTACTAAAGTTTAGTGACTTGGATACTAAAGTAATTTCGGATGAATTTTTAATAAAGTAATTATTTGAAATTCTTAAAACTAAGCTGTCAATAAATCTCTCGGGGCTATACCGAGGATGTACCCTGTACGAGTTAATACTATCTACAAATGGTAACACTTTATAGGGAAATCGGTATGAACTAAATAACAGCAGATCCTCTAATATTTCTGGTCTTGAGGAATTGTTTTTTAAGGCAAGAGGAAGAAGTGTTTCAAATAATGAGTCAACTTTTTTTGGATCTCGCAATTGGGTTATAATTTGTGACAGGCTAAACAATACTTTTTCAGGTTTTTGTATGTTCCTAATTAATTGATATGCATATTCTTCATGATCTTTAATGATTATTTCTGCCGTCGATATTAATAAAGAGGGTTTAGAATCGTTGAGAGAATAAGTACTGATCATATTCCATGCTGAAAAAAAATTCTCCTTAATTAATCTTTTAATGATTTTTTGTAAAAATTCAGGGTCATAAAGTGGCTCTTTGTAAACATCAAATGCTTTTTTTGATAATGCGAATACCTGGGATTCATCTTCAACATTATCGATAATTATCGATAAAGCCTTGACTTTATAAGCAGGATAACGAATACTATCTACAATCTTAATTGCATAATCGTGATTGCTATGATTAGTATCTTTTATGATTTCCAAATAAACTGATCCAAGGATATCAGGGTCATGCGATTTCTGGGAACTTATGATTCTTGCAAGAGAGATTGCTTTTTCTGGATATTCTGATGCAATAATTGGCAATAATGTCTCGTATGTACTCAATCTTATCGCTGAATCAGGTATAAGTCTTACATATTCCAAAGCGTTCAAGGGCAAGCTGTCTGCTAAAATTTCAATAAGAAAGTCATACTTTTTTTCTTTTTTTTCATCTATGCGTTCCATGAAGGAGATAGATTTTTGAGGATCACTGAAAGCATAATAATATCCAAGATTTTCACTCAGTTCACTTTTATCGTCAAGGTCAGTGATACGATGCATATGATTTTCAACAAGCCGAATTATTGAATCAATATTAATTTTAGAGTGTTTAATTTCTGAAACTTCCAAAAGAAAATCTAAATAAGATATAGATTTATCTTCAGGTTCTATTTCTTCTGAAATAAGCGTTAAAGCCTTTTTACAGATAGCTTCAGTTAGGGAGTCATATTCCTCTGAAAACCTTAGAAATTCTAAATAATGATCCAGTTTATCGTCCGGTTCGTCAAAGAGTTTTACAACGTCCATTGAAAACTTGGGGTCTTTAATAAAAGTTGAATCGGCCAGATAATCTAAAGCATCAGAATTGGTTATTTTTATTCTATTTGCAAGTTCAAGTGCCTCATTCTTTATATAATTGTTTTTATTTAATTGGCTAGTGGTGATTATTTTTACATAAGCCCTGCACTTTGTTGCCGAATCAGTAATATGAGGTAATAGAGCAATAGCTCTTTCAGGTAAAGAATCAGCTATCTTGTCAATTATAATTTTATAGGTGGAAGATTTATCAAACTCGTAGGTGATTTTATCCAGGAGCCCTAACGCTACTATTGGTTTTTTAGAAGCTAAAAATTCCGTACTATTCGAGATAATTCTAGTGTTAACAAACTTATTTTGCAAATCATTAATTAGTCGCAAAGCAAAATCCTCATCATACAGAAGTAAGGTATCTAGTATCGCTTCTTTATCATCGTTAGAAACAAGAGCACTGGAAACATGATTTGCCAACTTGTTTTTAATTTGATAATTAAAAATATACCATTCGGTTTTCAGAATTAAAAGGGCCCCAATGAAAAGTAGGGAAATGCCAATTACGATACTAACAATGACTTTAAACTTTTTAAATGAATTTTGAATTAAATCTTTTTTAATTATCTCATTGTTTGTCCAGTTTAATAACTTCCTGTTTCTTCGGATTAATAGTAGTTCTGAGAAATTAAATAGATACCTGTTATTTTTATTGCTCCTAATCCATTCAATGCTTCGTGTTTCCAATAAATTATTAGCTTTATGAAATTTATGATTGGTTTCATTGATGAATGAAAACAAAGGGTTGATTAAAAGTTCATGTGCTAACTCGTACTTTGCAGGCGCTGTTCCAATTTTATGGATGAGCCTTACACTTTCAAGCCAAATTAAAATCTGGTCAATTTTTTTAGATTTATCAAGGTTTAGCTTTTCAGAAATTTGCTCTTCTGTCAATTGGCCTGCCCTCACAATTTTATTTGAATCGATTAACGAAATCAAAATGCTTATCGTCAATTCTTTGCTGAAAAGATTGGGAGCATTAACCTGGTCTTCTATATATTTTTTTAGCAATCCTTCAATACCGCCAAGTATGTAAAAAGATTTCGCAGTGAAAGCTGTATTTATATCCTTATTATTTTTTATTACTAAGGAAATTATTTGAATGTCCACAGGCGATATAAGACCATCATCGTCTGAAGCAAGTTCGTCTTTACAAATTTTTTCAATAAAAGATATTTCAGTGCTCTCAATGTTTTCAGTTTTTGCTATAAACATGAATATTGCTACTGCCTGTTGTACGGAAAACTTTTTTAAAGTAAAGTAGTTTCTGGAAGTGTCTAAAGTGTAATGGAGTTGTTCCTGAATTTCATGTAAGTAGTTCAAGAAATCGCTTCGAATTGAGATCAAAAGTTTAATTGATGGACGATTAGTATATATCTCCTTCATATCATTAATAAAACCTTTTCTTTCATCCGGAGATTTAAATTGTGTAAAAAATTGTTCAAACTGGTCCAATACTAGAATATACTTCTGTTTGCTTGTACTTTGAATTAGATTATCAAGAAGTTCAGCAACATTTTTTGATTTCGAAAGATCAATATTTAATTGCTCTCTAATGGAAAATATAATAGAGTCAATGGGGGATTGGTTTGTAAAATTTATTACAAGGCAATTTTCACCTTTGCTATTTAATGCAGGAAGAATGCCGGCATTAAGTAAAGAGGATTTGCCACAACCCGAAGGAGCCGTTAATATTCCAATCCGAAAAAAAGGTTGGAGAATTGAGTTGCTATATTGTTGAATTTCATTCTGACGTTCAAGATTTTTGAAAATACTTGCATCAGATGGCTGAAATGATAAAGGACCTTTAATAGCAGAAGAATTTGTAAATTCCGAATTTGTTGCACTGTATATCGAAATTTCTTTGAATCTAATCCATACGGCATAAAAAAATAGTAAAGTAGCTATTAGACCGAAATATAAATAAAAGTATTTTGGGAGAGGAATATTAATTTCAAAAAAGTCTTGAACCCATTTTAGAGATAAAGGATTAATGATCAATAACACTAAGAGCTCAATGATAATAACCTTTTGTAGTTTTGAACCCTTTAAAAGTTTCCTGATACTTTGAGCAGTATTATCGATGCTGGCTTTTAAGCTTTCGGAATCATTATCTGGCACTTTATTTAATTTATTTTAAATATAATAAATATAATGATTCATTTCATATTAGCTTTAATGATTTCTTTAGCAATAAAAATTCGTAAATACAAATTTACCGCAGATAGTTTACTCCAGTTCTTGTAAGTTAAGTTAATAAAATTTCGACGATAAAGAAGTTTGTAGTTTTGTGGATCCGTCAACTCACTTCAAACAACTCATCCCACCTCGTTGTATACCTTCCACTATGAAAATTCTGCTGCATCTTCCAGTTTCTTTTCATCCCGCTTGCAGCAAACTTTATCATATCATCCCGCATCGAAAGATTTACATTGTCGATCATATCCATCAACAGGCGTTCGTTGTTTTTACTCTCCGGTAAAAATAAATTTGATTGAATTGACTTGTCGGGAACAATCCCACTTAACATCACACCTGCTTTCTTATAAAAATGCCCTTCTTCAAATAAATCGTCTACCATCCTTACTGCCGGTTTGATCAATTCATTGGTAAACGAAGTTGCTTTTGGTAACCTGGTATAAGTACTGATCATTGGCCCATGACGATAATACCTGCTTTTAGCCGGTTCCCTGGATACAACAAATACACTGATCACGCTTGCGGCACTATGTTGCCTGCGTAATTTTTCTGCTGCTCTCGATGTATAAGTTGAAATGGCTTCTTTTATGTCGGAAATTTTTGTTACAGGTTTACCAAACATCCTTGTTGTCGCTATCATCTTTTTTTCTACTAGTTCTTTTTTCATTCCGATCGCCTGCTCACCTTTTAATTCTTTCAATAATCTTGCGCCTACTACGCCACCTAAATTTCTTGATGCCCATTCTTCATCTTTTGCTACAAGATCAAAAGCTGTTTTCATTCCGTATGCGCTGCTTAATTTTAATGCATACTGGTATCCTATTCCCCAAACCTCGCCAATTATAGTTCGTTGTAATGCATCTATGATCTTTTCTGCTGTATCAAGTACCATTATACAGTTGCTACGCTCTTTGTTTTTTTTCGACAAGCGATTAGCAACTTTTGCAAGCACTTTTGTTGGTGCCACGCCAACTGATACTTTTATGCCTGTCCATAACTCTACTGTTTGCCGGATATGCAATGCCAGTTCTTCAAAACTTTCCGGCGGAAAATCTTCAAGATCTAAAAAGGCCTCATCCACCGAGTACACTTCTACATTTTCTTTACCTACAATTGCTTTCAGGGTATCCATAACTCTCATGCTTAAATCGCCATACAAATTATAATTGGAGGAAAAAGTTGCTATATTATATTTTTCTATCAGTGGTCTTGCCTGGAAATACGGACCTGCCATTTCCACTCCCAGGTCCTTTGCTTCATCACTTCGTGAAATGATACAACCATCATTGTTGCTTAATACAACAACCGGTTTTTTTTCAAGCTCCGGCCTGAACAACCTTTCACAGGAACAATAAAAACTATTACAATCAACTATGGCTTTCATTGTACATCATTTGATTTCGAACGGCCTTTTTTCCCGTTGTTATTAAGATACATCAACAGTGATGCATCAGTGATATGTATTACGCAGGTTACCACACCCCAGCATTCATATGTGGTGAATTCACCGAGCTCAATTGTTTTGTATTGTTTGTTTCCCGGTACAAGGGAGACTTTGTTAAGGGCTGTTTGCTGATAGCGACGTATCAGCAACTCACCATCTACTGCTGCAACAACTATTTTTCCGTTTGATGGTTTTAGCGATCGGTCCACTATAAGCACATCCCGGTCCTGGATACCCGCATGCGCCATTGCGTCTCCACTCATCCTGAAAAAAAATGTGGCGGGCTTGTTCATGATCAGTTGCTCATTCAGGTCAATACCTCTTTCTGCATAATCGTCTGCCGCCGCCCCAAACCCGGTGGCATTGGCGGTCCTCACATTTTCCTGGGTATAATGTTTGCTGCCTCTGTAAGCGGGGCTATAAGATTCTTCCTCCATAGCTGTAAAATTATTTTTGTTTTACTAAATAATTTAGTAAATTTATGCTAAAATAATAAGGAATCAAATTTTTTATCGCAAAAAACCTGTTATGAAAAACATTATAAACAGCATACCGGGATATAGAATAAATGAGTACCTGCTGGTGCTGAATCCGCACGAAGAACTGCGCAATAAGATCATGCATGTAAAGCAGCAATTTTATGACACTTATAAAGCATCTTCGGCATTGTATGGTAAGCCGCATATTACGTTGGTAAATTTTGTGCAGTACGAAATGTTTGAAGAACGGATCGTTAATCACCTCAAGGCCGTTGCTATGGGATTTCACCCTGTTAAAATTGAATTAAAAGATTTTGGCAGTTTTCCCTCACATACGATCTATATAAATATCGTATCAAAGGTGCCGATACAGGACCTGGTGAAACAAATTCGCTCAGAAACACAGCGGCTGATGAAACTGGATGCAGATAACAAACCGCATTTTATGCTGGAACCACATTTAACCATTGCCAGGAAATTATTGCCATGGCAATATGAAAAGGGTTGGCTCGAATACAGTCACAAACATTTTACAGGAAGATTTATCGCCGATGCGATGCTGTTATTGAAACGACAGATCGGTGAACAAAAATACCAGATCGCAGGAAGGTTTGAATTTCAAAACCTGTACATCGCACCTGTTAAGCAGGGAGAGTTGTTTGTGTAGCCAGCAGCTGTGCAGCGATCAACTTCATTGGCGTCGTCCCGGTAAAATCGGGATGCAGCAAAATCACTATTCAACAAATAACCGCAGAGACGCGAAGACGCAGATAAACCTTTGCGCCTCCGCGGTAAAAATTCGTATCGGTCCGTTTTTAATCCATACCCCTGCAACACTCGCACATTCGTGTAATTCACATAATTCGTGCAATTCGTGTCACAAAATTCGTGTTTCAAAAAATTCGCCTTAAAATATTATCACAAATGTCAAACCTCCAGCAAGATCACCACAAAGTTTCTGCCAACCAACAGGAAGAAAAAACCCAATACCATTTTGGCCGTGGCGCACAATTCAATTATAAGAATAAATTCATTAAAAATGAATCAACAAAAGAAAATGCAGAAGCAATAGATGATTGGGAAGAAGGAAATATTCCTACACAATACATCGAGCAACAATCAAAAACAATTGTAAACAAAGTGGAGAGTAAAGATGTAGGGATGAGTTACAGTATGAATCCTTATGCCGGCTGCGAGCATGGCTGCATTTATTGTTATGCCCGCAATGTGCATGAGTACTGGGGTTATAGTGCCGGGCTTGATTTTGAACAAAAGATCATTGTCAAAAAAAATGCGCCCCAATTGTTGCGTAAATTTTTAATGCACCCGAAATGGGATGCAACACCCATCATGCTAAGCGGTAATACAGATTGTTACCAGCCTGCCGAACAAAAGTACCGATTAACCCGTGGTCTACTTGAAGTTTGTAATGAGTTCAATCAACCAGTGGGCATCCTAACAAAAAATTCCTGGATACTAAAAGACAAAGACGTGTTGCAGGAAATGGCAAAAAAGAAAATCGTTTCTGCAATGGTATCCATTACTTCTTTTAATGAAGACCTGCGGCGCATTATGGAACCAAGAACCACCACTGCTAAACAAAAACTAAAAGTGATAGAAGAGTTAAGTAAGGCCGGTGTACGAATGGGTGTCATGATGGGGCCAATGATACCCGGTCTGAATGAACACGAAATGCAACGCATCATGAAAGCAGCTGCTGAACATGGCGCAACTTTTACTGCCTATACTTTTATCAGGCTGAATGGTGCAATTAAATTTTTATTCCACGACTGGCTGTATAAAAATTTTCCGAACCATGCAGATAAAGTGTGGCATTTAATAGAACAAAGCCATGATGGAAAAGTTAACGACACACGTTGGGGTGTACGCATGCGTGGCGAAGGCAATATTGCGCAAATGGTAGCACAGCAGTATAAAAAATACGGCAAACTATATAATATGAATGCAGAGGAATGGAGTTTGGATACAAGTATATTTCGTGTGCCGGGGGGACAGGGGAAGCTATTCTGATTTAATTCGTGCAATTCGTGTTCAAAATTCGTGTTTCATAAAATTTATTAAAAATGAAAGCAATTACTAAAGACTATTTAGTTGACATCATCTACCGCGTCATCAACAAAACAATCGACATCCACCGTAACTCAAAAAAGAACAGTTTCTATTATGAACCATTTCCAACCACAACGGATGAAGAGATTCTCGATTTCATTCATTCTATTCCTTATTTTGATGAACGACTGAAAAATTTTCTTGTGGGTAATCTTGTTGATAAAACAATTATCGTGAGCCAATCCTGGGAGATAGAATTCCTAAAAAAAACTTTGTCATGGGCTGAGAGTTTTGAATGGCTGCATGGCAATGATTATTTTTTGAGTGAGGCACATATTAGTAGTATAAAGAAGAATGCGGTGTTTTTGGGATTGCCTTATTAGGTAAGTATGGAAAGGGATTTAGAAAATGAAAGAAAATAATAAAGTAGTTGTACTTTGTGTTAAATCTGGCTCATGGAAAAAAGAAAAGCTAAGAATATTGTTTTGCCTCATTCTAAGGCTAAGCTTGATCTTTATTCCTCATATCTTGAAAAATATTTTGCGATACTCGGTTTAGCAAAAGGAATTACCAAAATCAATTTGTACGACATTTTTTGTGGGATTGGTCAATATGAAGATGGGAATATCGGAAGTCCATTGATCGCTGTTAAATGTGTTGAAAAAAATAATGAGTTGTTTGAAAAATATGGGTGGGGAAAAAAGCCAATTTGTCTCAATATCAATGATGGATCTAAAGAAAAGATTGAAAATGTTAAGACTCTACTTTCAAATACTAAAATCTCTAACTGTGAAATTAAATATTTTAATCTTGATGCAGATGAAATGCTAGATTTGGTTGTTAATGAAGTAAATTCAATAGCAAGATCTGAGCGGAATTTAATATTTATTGATCCTTACGGATACTCTAATATTGATAGAAATAAAATTGTGGGGTTGTTAAAAAGTGGCCATACTGAGATTGTACTTTTTTTGCCGGTAATGCAAATGTATAGATTTTCAGAAATAGCCCTGACTGACTTTGAAAGAAAATGCTATGAAGATTTGAGAAAATTTATCATTGATTTTTTGCAAACAGAAGTTAAGTATGAAACAGTTTTCGATTATATAAATTCAATCTCGAAAGCTTTTTCTTTTGAAAATAAATTTTATAGTTGTTCTCACTATATAGAGCGAGATCCCGGTAATTATTACGCTGTTTTTTTTGTTTCATCACATATATACGGATTGGAAAGAATGTTAGAGGTTAAATGGAAAGCAGATCCGTCACAAGGGAAAGGATTCAAAAAGAAAAAGAATCAGACAGTTGACCTATTTGGAGATCATCTTATTGAGTATGACAAACAAATAGAGTTTGATTTTTTGGAACAAAAAGTTATCGGAGAATTAATAAATCAAACCCTTTCAAATGTAAATATGTATGAGTTATCCATAAAGAATGAGTTTCTACCAAAACATATAAATGCTGTTATTAAAGATTTAAAAAAAAGGAACAAGATTATAACTTGCGATTTGAAAGGCAACTTCATTGATTTTGGAGGAGCTACTTATATAGATTATGAACATTATAAAATAAAATCAGAAAAGGTATTTTTTAAATTAAAGTAACTATGGCGCAATCCTCAATTGAATGGACCGAAATGACCTGGAATCCAACTACTGGTTGCAATAAAATTTCTGCTGGTTGCAAATATTGCTATGCCGAAGTGATGACACGGCGATTAGAAGCTATGGGAATTGAAAAATACAAAGACGGTTTCAAAGTAAGAACTCATGAAGATTCTTTGCTTACCCCGTATGAATGGAAAAAACCAAAAGTTGTCTTTGTAAATTCTATGAGCGACTTGTTTCATCCAAAAGTCCCTTTAGACTTTATTAAAAAAGTTTTTTTTGTTATGAATGATACGCCGCAGCATACCTACCAGGTGTTAACAAAAAGAGCTGATAGACTCTTTGAGCTTCATGAGCAACTAAACTGGACTAATAATATTTGGATGGGAGTTTCAGTTGAAGATGAAAGAGTAACTGAAAGAATTGATTATCTAAGAGTAACGAACGCTAAAACAAAATTTCTTTCGTGTGAGCCTTTAATTGGTCCACTTAGAGTAATGAATTTATCGGGAATTGATTGGGTTATTGTTGGAGGAGAGAGTGGAAGAAAAGCAAGACCAATGTATGAGTCATGGGTCTGGGATATAAAACAGCAATGTGATGACCAAGGTCCTGCATTTTTCTTCAAACAATGGGGTGGTGTAAACAAGAAAAAATCTGGTAGACAATTAGGTGATAGAACTTATGATGACATGCCAGCATTACATACTTCTTGATCTTCTATAAAATTTTTTAAGAAAAATTTTGCAATCAAAAAAAATAATACAACCTTTGTGTCGCAAAAAATAAACATAACGCTTAACATGCCACGATTTAATGTACATATTGGACAAATGAAAATGAAAAGCCTCGATGCAGGCAATTCAATTTCCGGGGCATGCACTGCTGCATCATAACGTTACCATAACCAACTGATTCACTTAGCCCCGACACAACGTTGGGGCTTTTTATTTAGCGTATAGAAAGACAATGACAATGCAAAAAATGAATAAAATACAATTACGCACGGGACTAGGTATGAATATGAACTATTCATTCATTAGCGAAGCCATGTGTGATAATAAATTAAATAAACGACCGTGTTGGAATTTGACATAAAAGAAAATTCCTTTTACAAGCCCGGTCAGATTAAAATCTAACCGGGCTTTTTTGTGGCTCAAACGAAAGGAGGTAAATATGGAAACATCCATGGTGCTACACATAATATTGATTGTTATCAAAGTAAGTATAACAATAATGGAAAAAGAGGATCAACAATTAAAAAGCTGAATAATGAAAATGCTCGTAACAATATTGCTGATACAATTCCTGGCAAATTTGCCGTGGAAATTTAAACCAAAAAAGAAAAATTCAAAAAGAGGTTCGTTGCTGTAATAACTAGCGTTACAGATTGTAGACCTGTTGCTTGGGTTCGATTCCCATACGAACAGCCAAAAACAGAATTGGAATTTCGGATTTAAGGCTAAAGTAACAATAGTTAAAAACCAATTCATAATTCGGCATTCATAATTCGTAATTCAACATAGCGCCTTGATGTAACGGTAACATACCAGTCTCATAAGCTGTAGGTTCCAGGTTCGAATCCTGGAGGCGCGACAAAAGATAACTTCACTCCACTAAGTCACGAAGTGGCAAAAAGAAGAATGAGATAGTTGGAGAATAACAGGCCGCATCTGAAATGTTCAATGTTTTTCATTGAACTTTTTTTATTGTACATCATAAAATCATTTGACCGAATTATTCTATTTTTACTGCATGTCAGCAATTATTGAAGAAATAAAAGAATTGTTTACCGCTCATTTTAAAAAAGCGCCCGTTAGTGTAGATAAACTTCCGCAAAGCGGCAGCGACAGGATGTATTTCAGGATACAGGAACCTCATGAGAATGTGATCGCTACTTATAATACCAATACAACAGAAAATAAAACCTTTATCAACTTCAGCAGGCATTTTAAAAGCATAGGCTCACCCGTTCCGGAAATATTTGCAGTAAACCAGGCTTGTACTATTTACCTGCAGGAAGATTTTGGTGATACATCGCTATTAAATAAACTGGAAGCACAGGGTTATGACGATTATGTTTTCGGATTGTATAAAAAAAGCCTGGATGCACTGGCGCATTTGCAAATAAAAGCAGATGCAGGACTTGATTATAATGATTGCATCACGAGTAAAGAGTTTGGTAAGCAGGCAATAGTAAGCGACCTGCTTTATTTCAAATACTATTTTCTTGATACATTAAAGATCCCTTACGATAAAGAAAAACTGATCAGCGATTTTGATGCACTGTCAACCTACCTTGCCCATGTTGATCATAAATATTTTATGTTCCGCGATTTCCAGAGCAGGAATATTATGATCCAGCACGATGAAGTTTTTTTTATCGATTACCAGGGTGGAATGAAAGGGGCTTTACAATATGATGTTGCTTCCTTATTATGGCAGGCCAAGGCAGATCTTAGTGATAAATGGAAGAATGAACTGTTGCAATATTATATGGATTGTGTGGACAGGATATTAAAAAAGCCGCTGGACCGGCTTCGCTTTGAAAGCCAGTACAATGGTTATGTATTAATAAGATTGTTGCAGGTATTGGGTGCTTATGGTTTTCGTGGATTGTTTGAAAGAAAAGCTCACTTTTTATCAAGTATACCCTTGGCCTTGCACAACCTGAAATGGTTTATGCGCAATAAAAAATTTGGAATCACCTTACCAGAATTTGAACGGTTACTTGAATTAGCAGTGAATGATGATGTGATTGCAAACTTTACTCCTGTGAAAGCAAGTTTCAAAACACCCCTGGTTGTAAAGATCAATAGCTTTTCTTTTTTAAAAACGGGTTATCCTAACGATGAATCAAAAAATGGAGGTGGATTTGTATTTGACTGCAGGGGAATTTTAAATCCGGGCCGGATAGAAGAATTTAAAACACAATCGGGCCAGGATAAAGAGGTGAAAGATTATCTTGAACAGGAAACCAAAATGCCTGAGTTCCTCAACAATGTTTATAATATCGTTGATATATCTGTTGAAGATTATATTAAACGTGGATTTGAAAATTTAATGGTAAACTTCGGCTGTACGGGCGGGCAGCATCGTAGTGTATATGCGGCAGATGCGTTGGCGAGGCATTTAAGAAATAAGTTTGCAGTAAAGGTAGAAGTGAATCATTTGAATAATGATAATTGGTTAAGAGTTCATGGTTCATAGACCATAGTTCATAGCCGTTAGTGAAAATAAAAGGTATAATGGCGTTTAAATTTGAGGATTAAAAACGTGGCAGATTGCTTTACGACTGAGTAATGAAATTGATATTTTACTAAAGTGATTGGCTATATGCCATAACCATGAACTATGAACATAAAAAAAGCAATTATATTTTCCGCAGGATTGGGTACAAGGTTTAAGCCATGGACAGACAAGCATCCTAAAGCATTGGCATTGGTGAATGGAAAATCTTTGCTTCAACGTAATATCGAATATCTCCAGCTATATAATATAAATGATGTAGTAGTCAATGTCCATCACTTTCCTGGCCAGGTAATAAATGCAATTGAAAAAAATAAAGGCTGGGGCAGTAATATTATCATCAGTGATGAATCAAATGAAGTATTGGAAACAGGAGGCGGTTTATTGAAAGCAAGAAAATTGCTTGAAGGCGATGATCCTTTTATTTCCTTGAACGTAGATGTATTGACTGATCTTGATATTAATAAGATAAAATCTTTTCATGCCCGGCATAAACCATTGATCAGTTTTGGAGTTACTGAAAGAAAAACATCAAGAAATATTTTATTAGATACGAATAACAGGATGTGTGGCTGGAGGAATAATACAAGCGGTGAAGAGAAGATCGTAATTCAAAAGGAAAACCTTAAACCCTTTGCGTATAGCTGTGTAGTGATGTACCAGCCCGAAGTATTTTCATTAATAAAACAACAGGGCAAATTTTCTATTATGGATACTTATCTTGACCTGGCCGCAGAAAATTTAATTCTCGGTTATGATCATACGGGAGATAAATGGGTGGATGTTGGAAAACCGGAAAGTGTGGAGGTAGCGGAAAAAATGTTTAAATCAGTTTAGAGTCGGGAGTCAAGAGTTGAAAGTCGCGTCGAAATAATTGGAAGTTCATTATCTAATATTTTACTCTTTACTCTAAACTCATCACTCTAAACTAATTCGCTTCCGACGGCGCATCAAATGTCTTCTTCTCTTCCTTTGGTTTTCCTCCAAAATTATATCGAATCGTTAATCCGATTTTCCTTGTATCATTTACTCTCGAACCCGAAGCATGCACATTTCCCTGGTTGATATCAAAAGAAACATGATTTGTTTTTAATAGATCATTTACTGATAGAATTACATTGGCCTTTTTATTAAACAACGCTTTATTAACTGAAACAAACAATCCCCCGAAGGTATTCAGCTCATAAAAATTCTGAATGCCTTTTGTACGCATGAACCCCTGCATATTAAAAGTGAATGTCTTTGTGATCTTTAATTCATGATACATAAAGAAAGTATAGCTACCGCGTTTATAGTTCAGGGGACTGTTTGCATACAGTCCTTCATATTTATTGTGATTGTATTGTGCGCCAACATAAAAGAAATATTTGCCCCCCGGGGGAATACCGCCGATGATCTTCATATACAATTCTTTGTTCTTCCCAAGGTTATCATAAGTACGGTAAGCAATTTTTGTACGATCATCCTGGTAAGTAACCTGGCTGAAAATATCGCTGGTTTCATTTATACCAATAGCAAATACCGGGAAATTCTGGAAAGTTACATTGATCTCATAGTTAGTAGTGAATTGAGGTTTCAAACCCGGATTGCCTACGTCATAAAGATACTGATCGATATATTTTGGAAAAGGATTCAACGATTCATAGTAAGGCCGTTTGATACTGCGGCGATAAATTATACTGCCGATCAATGGTGAACCAAACATTTTCCAAAGGTTGTGTTTGATAAATATGTATGGAAAAAGGTCTGTTCTTTTAATGGAGAAAGAAGTGTCACTTGGTACCAGTTGCCTGCCATTGATATCCGTGGTTTCTAATCTTAGTCCCGGTTTAAAAGTAAACCCTGCAAAAGTTTTTGATACCTGCAGGTAAGCAGCAGTGATTGTTTCTTTGTATTTGAATCTATTGGTTTGATACAGGTCAACAAACTTTACTCCATTGCCTGTGTCTTTAAAGTATTCAGCACTGTTACGGCTATTACTGATATTAGCTTTGAATCCAAGCTCCAGCGTATATTTTTTTGGCAGCTTTAATGTAAGATCTGTTTGAAGTGTTACAATATCTTTTTTATTCTTATTATCACCGTCCCCATTTATGGTTAGACCCGGGGGTAAAATATAATAATTGCTGTAATCCTGTTTGTTTTTGTAGGTGAAATGGTAGTAATCCAATTCTGCTGACCACTCACTTCCAATTGTATCAATCTTATATTTTCCTGACAATTCATTGCTATAATAGCTGGAGTTGTTTTTATTATTAATTAGCGAACCATTTTTTCCCAGCTGTCCCTGTGTTTGAGCATTTAGAATGTCTATTGGGTTGGAGGCATGGCTTTTCCCGTCAGAATTATTGAAACGAAAATCATATGCAATATTTAATTTTTTTGTGAATGCATAATCAAGGCCAAGACCGGCATAATTATTTGTGGTAGGGTAGGTGGTAAACGACCTTTGTGCAACAAGGGTGTCGGTTGGAACCAGCCTGTCGGAATTTAATTCTTCAAAATTATTTCTATGCGTAAACTGGTAAGTAAAATAACTGTTCAGCTTACCTGAACTCCTGTTGAGACTTATACCTCCGGATCCGGTTGCATACACACCTTGAAAATATGCAAGGTTTGCACTGCCACTTGTTCCCAGCTTTACGCCCTTTTTGAGTACAATATTAATAATGCCACCACTGCTTGCCGCGTCGTATTTAGCCGATGGATTTCTTAAAAGCTCTATTTTATTTACACTTCCCGGTGGTAAGCTTTTTAAAAGAGAGGCGATATCGGAGCTGCTTAGCTTCATCTCCCTTCCGTTTATATAAACTGTAGCGGGTGTAGCACTCGACAAATAAACATTTCCATCCTGGTCCACAACAACACCAGGGATTTTTTCAAGCATTTCGTAAGCATTCGTACTGCTATTGGAAAGTGGTTCAGCATCAACAATGGTCTTGTCGTCCTCTTGCCGTATCAGAGGCTTCCGGGAAACAACGGTAACATTGCCAAGGTTATTGATTTTAGCCGATAATATTATTGTTGCAGTAACTGCGGAATCCTGAATATGGATTTCTTTACTTATAGTTTGTGTTCCTGCTGCTGAGATCTTTAACAGATAATTGCTGTGCTCATTAACATCAAAGAAAGCATCACCCTTCAAAACCTTTTTAGCTTTTAATATGCTATCTGGTAATGAATACAATGATGCAGTTGCATTTTGAACAGCTTCCTTCTTTTCATTTGTAACAACAACATGCAATTGCGTGGTTTGTGCTTTTGCAATCCATGATGCACAAATAAAAACAATGCTTAATAATAATCTTGTCTTCAAAGTAAAAAATGGCTGCTTTATTATCAGCAGCCATTGGTTTAATTAGTTTATTAATAGTTGATAGTTTATAGTTATTGGTTCATAGGCTATGTTACAATAGTAAATAACAAATGTTATAAACTGCTATTAACTAATAACTATAAACTATTAACTTCTTTCTATTTCTTTTCAAATAATGCTTTCTTGTCTACCACTTTTACCTGGTCACCCTTTTTGAGTGTTTTACTTACAACATCATAGGGGCCTGTTACAACTGTTTCACCTCCTTTCAAACCTTCGGTTATTTCAATGTTATTGATATCCTGTATACCGGTTTTTACTTTTATCTTTTCAACTTTATTGTCTTTGTCAAGTATAAATACTACCACATCCAAATCATCCAGGGTAGTGACTGCGCTTGCATTTGTTATTTCAGCATCGTCTTTTTTCTTATCATTTTTTAAGCTGTCATTTTTTTCACGTGTTGTAACCGCATTGATTGGAAGACTTAAAACATTCTGTTGTGTTTTTGTCTGGATGTCGGCACTGGCGCTCATTCCCGGGCGAAATGGGAATGTTCCTTTGCCAAGCAGATCTGAATAGCTTTCCGGCAACAATCTTACATACACTTTATATTGTGTTACATCAGAACTGGTTGAAGACAGTGCGCTTGCTGTTGCTGCTCCATTATTACTACTTGCTATCTGCGTAACAATTCCCTTGAACTTACGGTCGCTGTAAGCATCCACATCTATAATTGCACTGTCGCCAAGTTTTACTTTAGGAACATCATTTTCACCTACATCCACTCTTATTTCTATTTTCGACATATCAGCAATGCGAAGGATCTCTGTACCCAGTGTAAAACTGTTACCCGCAACTTTTTCTCCTTTCTTCACACTCAATAAACTTACAACGCCGTCCATTGGAGCAACAATTTCTGTACGACTAAGATCTTTGTTTGCTTTATTCAGGTTTGCCCTTGCACTTGCTATGCCGGCTTCGCCACTTTTAATTCCCTGCTGTGCTGCTTTGTAATTTGCCTTTGCTGCTTTGTAATTTGCGTCCGCAATATTAAATTCACTTTGACTGATCACTTTATCATCAAACAATTTTTTCTGCATATTATAAGTACGCTCTGCCTGTTCCATCTGGGCTTCCAATGCATCTAATCCTGCCTGTGAGTTGGCAACCTGTGCCTGCGTTTGTGCAACACCACTTGCAGCCTGGTCACGCTGGATATCATATAAGTCAGCATAAATCCTCGCAAGCAACTGCCCTTTCTTTACTGTATCTCCTTCCTGAACCGTAAGTTCAGTTATTTCACCACTGATATCGGGACTTACTTTAACTTCAATTTCAGGATAGATCTTTCCGCTTGCACTCACCACTTCTATAATTGTACGCCGCACGGCTTTCTCAGCAGTTACTTTTGTGCCTTCTTCTTTTCCGAATACACCTGCCTGCGATAAACCCACCAATACTACCAGTAGTAGTCCGACAATGATCAATATCCATTTTGTTTTTTTGTTCATATCCTGTGTTTTGAGCTACGAGCTATTAGCTGTTAGCTGTTAGTCAATTTCTGTTAATCGATGTACCGTTAATTTATAATTTAATTCCCTGGCCTTTATAAAACTCAAGCACTTTCATTTTAAATACGTAGTCAAACCTGTTGATCGTATATTGAAGTTTTGCGGTCAATAAATTATTTTGCGTTGTTATCAGATCAAACGTGTTTAGCATACCAACATCAAATCTCTTTTTTGCATAATCATAAGTAAGCTGGCTGGCATCAACTGATTTTTTGCTGGCCGTGAATTTTTCCAAAGCAATTAAAACTGAATTGTAAGCCTGGAAAATATTTTGTTTTAAATTCTGATCATCCTGCATCTTTTGCAATTGGAGTGTTGTGATGTTTAATTTGCTTCTTTCATAATTGCTGCGGAGCTGCCTGCCGTTTAAAATAGGTATGCTGAGATTTAATCCAAAAATCTGGCTGAAATTATCAGAAAGCTGTGTGCCGAATGGCCCCGGTTTAAGGTAAGTAAGATCGCCAAATTTTGTTTTGGGCTGCCATATAACCTGTGTAGGATCATTGTTCACTAAAAAGGGCGTTGGTTCATAATCGTTATAGTCGACGAATTGCAGATTATATGGTTTCTTTTTAAACCATTGAAATGTAGAACCAAGACTTCCATAGATAGAAAGTGTAGGATACATGGCACCTCTTGCTGCATCCTTTGCTTTTTCTGCAGCCTTAATTTTAAAATCATCGTAACGCTGTAATGGCTGATTTTTCATTGCAAGTGCATAAACACTTTCGGGTAATAATTCTGCAATAGGATCGAGTGGAATGGATTCGATCGAAGGTGTTTCAACTTCAAAATCTGCTGCAGGATCGATACACATATAAGCCTTGAGCGTAAGAATATTTTGTACAACCGCACCTTTTGCCGTTATATAGTTCACGCTATCCATTGCAAGCTGTGCTTCCAGTTGCGTAAAATTAAGCGGGGGCAAAGAACCTGCATCAACCAGTTTCTTTGTATTACCAAGCTGTGCTGTGGTTTGTTGTATTTGTACTGTTGAAATATTTTCCTGTTCTTTTGAAAGTAATATTTGCAGGTAGGCGTTGGCTACAGTTAATGCGATATCATTTTTTAATTTGTCAACATTAGCTTTTGCTGCCTGCATTTCCCATTCGTTTGCAGCAATATTATTTCGTTTACTGAAAAAATTAAATATATCTGCACTTGATTGTAATTGCGGGCTTGTTGAATAATATGTTTCAGTTGAACGTGTAAAAGTTATATTATTCTGGGTTGTTCCCGAACGCATGGTTAAGTCCTCGCTGAAACTAAGGGTGGGAAGTTGAGCAGCCTTGCTTTGTTTATGGTTCAGCTGAGCAATTTTTGCCTGTACCTCACTGATCTTTACGGTAATATTATTGGTCATCGCATAATCAACGATCGACCTCAGGTCCCATTTCTTTTGACCCTGGGCTTGTGCGCAAATTCCTAATAAGCAGCCGGCTAAAATTGCTAGTAAACTTTTCATGTGCATTCACAAAAATAACTATTAGGCTGCTAACTAAATAATTTCTATATGACAAACGGCAACAAATAGTTACCGGGTAAATCACCCCATGCTATCAAAGGCTTGCCCCAGGTCACTGGTGAGGTACGAAGCATCTTCCAGTCCGCAATAGATCCTGATCATACGGTGTTCCCTGTTGCGGGGGTCAAATTCCTCTTTTTTCATGCCCGCACATTTTGGAATGACCAGGGATTCATGACCGCCCCAGCTTACGGCCATAAAAATGTGTTTCAACGCTTCACAAAATTTTTCTATTTCGGCTACACTGCCGGCTTTGATAATAAATGTAAGCAGGCCGCAGGCATTTTTCATTTGTTTTTTTGCCAGCTCATATTGAGGAAAATCTTCATCAAAGGGAAATATTACTTCTTCTACTTTAGGATGTTTTTTTAAAAATCCAACCACCTCATGTGTAGTCCGGGTTATGCGTTCCAGCCTGGCAGGCAAGGTCCTTAGGCCTCGTATCAGCAGCCATGCATTGAAAGGTTGTATACCGCTGCCGATATTCATATACTCAAGGTTAAAGATCCTTTCAATCATTGCTGCACTGCCGCTTAACACTCCTGCAACAGTATCGCTGTGACCACCGATGTATTTTGTTGCAGACTGAAGTACAAGGTCGATCCCATATGTGATGGGCTGCTGGTACAGCGGTGAACAATAGCTGTTATCACAGATGGTAATAATATTTTCTGATTTTGCCAGTTCAGCTACAGCTTTAAGGTCCTGTATTGCGAAATCCCAGCTATTAGGTGTTTCGAGATAAATGATCGCTGTATTGGGTAAGATGGCCCGTTCAAAATTTTCAATATAACGTCCATCAACATACGTAGTGGCTACCCCAAATCTTGGAAGTATTTCGTTAAACATCTTTTGTGCCCATGAATAGGGCTTGTCAACACTTACAATATGATCACCCGCTTTTACATTGGCGAGCACAGATGCAAATATTGCTGCCGCACCGCTGTTGAATACAAGGCAATCTTCGGCGCCATCCAGTGCAGCCAGTTTTTTTCTTAATATTTCTACAGTGGGGTTTTTTCCACGGCTATAGAGATAGGTGGAATATTCGTCTGCAAAAGCATTGCGCATTTCTTCAACAGAACCGAAAATAAAATTGCTGCTTTGCATGATGGGTGGAGCAACAGCATTGAAATACTGTTCTCTCTCTTCGGCAAATTCATTGATGATATAGGAAATATCCATTTTATGCAGCTGGTTTTTTTATAAGTTTCGCTAAAAAATAAAGAAGAATAAATGTACCCAATATCGCTAATCCTGTAACGGCGGCATAGTTGTTTTTTTCATAATCGAATGCAATGCTTATTGCCACAAAACAGTAAGCTACAATAAAGATGACTGGAAGCAGGGGATAAGCCTTCATTTTATAAATACCTGTTCCATCCAGGTGTTTTGTTTTCTTTCTCAAAATAAAAATGGTAGCGGCAGATAATACCATTCCAAAACAATCCAAAAAGATGGTAAAGCTCAGGATATTGTCAAAATTTTTCGACCAGAATACGATCAGCGCACTCAGTGCAGCGAATGTAGTTAGTGAAATTGTGATCACATCTGTTTTTGGATTCCTTCTTTTGAATACCGGTGGCAATATTTTGTCTTCACTCATTGCATACATCACCCTGGGATTACTCATCAGTAAAACATTTACATAAGCCAATACTCCCAAAAATAAAAAGATGGAGAGCACACGTTCTGCATTGATGCCAAAAATTTTTGAAGCCATGATGGCAGCGATATTTTTACTTTCTTTCAATGTTTCAAAACCAATAACTTTAATGTATGCATAGTTGATAGCAAGATAGAGTACAAGTATGATCATGATCCCGAAAAAAATCCCCCGGGGAACGGTCTTTGAAGGCTCCTTTACCTCCGCTCCAAAATTAATTGCCTGCTGGTATCCACCACACGTAAAGCTCACTGCCACAAGGCCGATACCAAATGCTTTTATATACTCATTAAAAGTTGGGCTTACAGTATGTGCCACTGTAGTTGCTGAAGATGCATCCGCAAAAAAGATGGGGAGTATCAATATCAATATCAAAACGATCTTTGTCATCATCAGGATATTCTGAGCTTTTGCACTCAGTTTTAAACCAAGCAGGTTCAATCCATAGAAGAGAACAATAGCGGTTAATGCAATACTTATCTGTACAACCTGTATATGATCTGCATTGGCTGATATGGCCATGTATGCCTTGTCTTTCATTTCCGGAATGATTACGCCGGTAATATATTCACTGCCAACCAAAGCAATTGCGGCCAGCGAAGCAGCATTGGATACCAGTATGATGCAGTTTATTGCAAAAGCAATAGAAGGATGATAGGCGTAAGAAAAAACTTTATAATAGCCACCGGTAACGGGTAGGCGGCTACCTATTTCAGCATATGTTAATGCACCACAAAGTGCAACGAGTCCACCCGTGATCCATGTTACAAAAAATAAAAATGTATCAGGCGCCACTTTGGCTACGTTAACAGGGGTACGAAATATACCCATACCAATTACAAGGCTTACCATGATCATGGTAAAATCGAAAAGGTTCAGTTTTGCTTTTGCTTGCATAATGAAAAGATACTGAAAGCGGTTAGAATATGGTTGCAGGGATGAAAATAATTAAAGGTTTGGGCAGCGAAAATTTTAAGATGTTGTCTTATTCTAAAATGAAATTAAATTAGCATTAAAATCTTTAGTATGAAAAGAACAACAGGGTTGATCATTATTGTGGTATTCCTCCTGGACAGTATACTGGCCGGTTGCAACAGTAAGGCTGCAAAAACAGAAGCTCCGGTTGCCGAACAAAAACCTGCAGCAGCACAGATTGACCAGGCCAAAAATTCTTATGAAGGGCTGCAGTTTGATGATAAAAAAGATCCGGTTTGCAACATGCCGCTAAGTGCGGGGATAAATGATACTGCTCATTATGACAAAAAACTCTATGGTTTTTGCAGCGCAGCGTGTAAGGAAGAATTTGAAAAGAACCCGATAGCATATGTGAGGATGATAAAATAAAATCCGGGCTGATGAAATCAGGATTATTTTCGTACGAAATATCATCAAAACATGCTATGTTTGCGGCGAAAAGAACAAACATCAAACAATAAACTTTTAAAAAATGAAACACATCAAATTGATCCTGGTTGCACTGGTTATGTTAGTGGCAAGTAGCGGATATGCACAATCAAAAGCTGCTCCATGGGCAGAAATGAAAGCATTTCATGCAGTAATGGCTGGTACATTTCATCCTGCTGAAGAAGGAGATTTAAAACCATTGAAAGAAAAAGCCGCAGAACTGCAAAAAGCAGCAGAAGCATGGCAGGCCTCAAAGATCCTGCTGATTTTAAAGAAAAAGAAACCAAAGAAACTTTAGAAAAGCTGGTTAAACAAACTGCAGAAATAAATGAAAAAGTGAAAGCAAATGCAACCGATAAAGAGTTGACAGGTTTGATCACTTCAGCACACGATACTTTTCATAAAGTAGCAGGAGAGTGCAGAAAAAAAGATGAAGGACATGAAGGTCACAATCATTAATTGACTTTCAATATGATAAAGAAGTTTGCCCCGGTTTCAACCGGGGCAATTTTTTTTACCGTGATTAATCTTTTTGAAATTTAATTTCATTCTCTATACATTTGCAGCCGGATTTGGTTCCCGCTAAAACGGGATTAAAAGGGAAGCCGGTGTAATTCCGGCGCTATCCCCGTAGCTGTAAGGATTAGTGAAGGGACAATAGTCGATTGTGTAAACTTCAAAGTTTTCACTATTCACTATTCACCATTCACCTAGTTGAATCTTCATACCACTGTCCTAACCTGGATGGGAAGGTGTTCAACAGTAACCGAGCCAGAAGACCTGCCAGTCACATTCTATTAATCATCAAGCTTTCGGGTGAAAGGCTGAAGACAGTACAGCAGCGTTGGCGGCATATATCTTCACCAGTTTCCCGTTGGCATATGTAAAGTATTTTTTTGAAAAAAATCTGTATATATTTTTTTATTACGGGAGGCATCATTCATGCTCCTTGTAAAATACGTGCACAGGTAACAGATACATTGAAACCTGTAGAACTGCATTCGAAAAAACCTCTCGACATAAGCATTACTACTGTTAACGTACAGCAGTTAAATAAAAACAGCTTATCAAAACTGAACAGTGTTTCTGTTGCAGATGCTGTAAAATATTTTCCCGGTGTTGTTGTAAAAGATTATGGTGGTATTGGGGGATTAAAAACTGTTTCTGTAAGAAGTCTTGGCGCAAATCATACAGGCGTTATGTATGATGGGATTATGGTAAGCGATGCACAGGGCGGACAAATCGATCTTGGCAGATTTTCACTGGATAATATTGAAACTATACAGCTTTTCAACAATCAACCCGAAGATATTTTATTACCTGCACGCAGCTACGCATCGGCATCGGTAATATCATTGTTGTCTTCAGCAACAAATAACAAGGATGGATTTAAGAATGATCTTGCTGTGAGAATAAAAACGGGTTCATTTGGGTTTATTAATCCTGCTATTTATTATAGAACAACGCCCGGTAAAAGATTCAGTACAGCGATTAACGGAGAATATCAATATGCAAAAGGAAATTATTCATTTAATGATTACGAAACAGGGCAATCAAAACATAAACGTAATAACTCCGACATTAATTCATACAGGTTAGAATATGATGCTACCTATGAAGCGAATGACAGTAACCTGCTGAAGTTTAAGACTTACTACTATAACTCAAAACGTGGTTTACCTGGTGCCGTGATTTTGTATTCGGATTATTCAGATGAACGGTTGAATAATGAAAGTTTTTTTTCACAGTTGACATGGCAGAGAACTCTATTAAAAAATGGAAGATTAATGTTAAGCGGAAAATATTCATCTGATTATAAATTTTACCTTGATCCTTCTTACCAGAACAGCGCAGGTAAACTGGAGAATAAATTTCAACAGAAAGAATATTATATATCAGCGGCGTATAGTTATAAAATCATTTCTTCGCTAACCGCTGCTTATTCAGTAGATTATTTCATCAATAATTTAAAACGAACCGATGAATTTGCAATCAATTTTGCAAACCCGCAGAGAAATACGTTGTTGAATAATCTCTCCCTCCAATGGAAGAGGAAGTATGCTGGAATAAGTGCCAACCTGCTGCATACATACATCGCAGGAAAAGTTAAACATGGAAATGCCGCAGGTGATCTTCATGAACTAACACCTGCTATTGCAGTTTCAATACAACCTTTCTTAAAAATACCTGTAAGAATCAGGGTGTCTTATAAACGAATATTCCGGGTTCCAAGCTTTGATGATCTCTATTATACCAACATCGGTAATGTAAATCTCCGCCCCGAATATGCAAACCTCTACAACGTCGGCATAACGTTAAGTATTAATAAAGAAAAATTTATAAAGGAGATCGTTTTCACAACAGATGCATATTACAACAGGGTCAGGGATAAGATCATTGCTGTTCCCCGACAAAATCTTTTTCAATGGACAATGCTGAATATTGGTACCGCATCTGTTAAAGGGATTGATGCTGCCGGACACTTAAATTTTGAAAGATGGTATGGGTTTGAGATCGGCGCAGGTTTTTCTTATAGTTATCAAAAAGCATTGGATGTTTCCGACCCCGGAACTCCGCAGTATAAAAACCAGTTGCCTTATGTGCCTGTTCATTCTGGTAGTATAAATGTGTCTGTTAACTACAATAAATGCTCGTTCGCTTATAATATTCTTTCATCTTCTTACAGGTATCGTCTTGGGGAACAGGGCCCGGAAAATGTTGTGCAGGGCTGGGCAATGCATGACATTAATGTGAACTATACATTCAGTTCAAAAACTTTTTGGACATGTAAATTAATTGCAGAAGCAAACAATATTTTTAATACGCAATACGAAGTAATAAAATATTATCCCATGCCACGGTTTAATTACCGGGCGGGATTGATTATAACATTTAAAAACAAATAATAATAAAAGAAATGAAAAAGAATCTCATCTGGCTAATCCTGCCGACCGTGTTAATATTAAATTCATGTAAAAAGGATGACAAGGTTAGTACACCGGATACAAGTATTAAACCTGCAAAAGGAGTTTATGTTTTGAGTGAAGGCGCACCTGGAAGCAATAGTACCAAACTTTCTTTCCGTGATAGTTCCGGAAATTTTACCGGTGATTTTTTCCTTCAGCAAAATCCATCTTTTACCGGTGGGCTTGGTGATTTGGGAAATGATATGATCATTTATGGAAGTAAATTATATATAGTGATGAACAATTCAAATCGTGTAACTGTTTTGAATGCATCAACAGGAGTTTTTATTGATTCAATTCCTTTTAGAAACGGGGCAGTTGGCAAACAACCTCGGTTTGCATTGGGATATAACGGTAAGGTGTATGTTTCGGCATGGGATGCAACCGTAAGTATTGTTGACACCACTTCACTGGATATCGTTGGTACGATCAATGTTGGCCCTAATCCTGAAGGTCTTGCTGCTGTGGGAAATTATCTGTATGTAGCAAATTCCGGTGGATTCAATCCTGTTCCTGATTCTACAGTTTCTGTTATTGATCTTACAACAAATACCGAGGTTCAGAAAATTGTGGCATGTGTTAATCCTCAGAAAATTGAAGCAAATTCTGTTGGCAATCTTTATGTGAGCAGTTATGGTAACTATACAACAATCCCGGCAAAAATTGCTGTGATCAGTAGTGCAACCAACACCAGAACAGCCGTGCTTGGAACAGAATTCGGCTTTGATCACATTCGCATTTTCCACGATACTGCGTACCTATATAATAATTATCCAAGTGGTGTACCGGTAAAATTAATGAATACGCTCACAAATTCTATTATTCGTACAGAATTTGTAACCGATGGTACTGTTGTTGATGTCCCTTATGGAATTGATATTGATGAGCAAAATGGTGACGTATATATAGCAGATGCAGTTGATTATACAAACCCAGGTAAAGTAACCTGTTTTGGCAAAAATGGAGTAAAGAAATTTTCTTTTTCCACAACGCCCGGTATAGATCCAAACAGGATCTTATTCGTTAGATAAAAAAATGATCGGTGAAGCCCAGGCTTCATCGCTGTTTTGATTCTATAATTATTTCCATGGAAAAGCATTGCAAACACGAAGAAAAAATTTGTCCCCGATGTGGCAAAAGCTTTGAATGCAAAGTAGGAGATATTGCTCACTGTGAATGCTATGGAATTAAGTTTACAGACGAAGCCAACGCATTTATAAATAGAAACTATGATGATTGTTTATGCAGGGAATGTTTAATTGAGCTAAATCATAAATACGAAGTGAATAAGAATAGTGAATAGTGAAAGCTTTGAACTTAAGATTGTAATTGTAGTTTTAAATAAAGGAACTGAAACAACAAAAGCTACATTTTTTCACTATTCACTATTCACCATTCACTTCATTATCTTTGCAAAAACATAGCATGAACTTCAGTTTCCTCGATATAAAAGAAATTCTCACCATCACTTTCACGCTTTTTGCAGTGATTGATATACTTGGTTCCATTCCGGTGCTGGCTTCGCTGCGTGTTAAAATGGGAGGAGAAATAAGATCCTTGCAGGCAACAATTGTTTCAGGAGGATTAATGATTGGTTTTTTGCTGATAGGAGAGCGGTTCCTTGATTTGCTTGGGATAGACGTTCATTCTTTTGCGGTAGCGGGTAGTATTGTAATATTTATTATTGGGCTGGAGATGGTATTGGGAACAGAATTTTTTAAACCTGATTCAAATCCGAAAAGCGGGAGTGTTGTTCCTATTGCGTTCCCGCTTATTGCAGGATCTGGTACGCTTACTACCATTATGAGTTTGAAGGCGAACTATCATGACGCCAATATATTTATAGCAGTTTTAATAAACCTTATAGTAATATTTGTTGTATTAAAATCGTTGAAATGGATAGAAGGAATACTTGGACCAAATGGTATGATAGTAATAAGAAAATTTTTCGGCGTAATATTGCTGGCCATTGCAGTAAAGATATTTGGAACGAATATTCAGAATTTTGGAAAATAGCGGATCGGCAAACGGGAATCGGCAATGCTCAAAGCTAAAGTTCTAAATAAAAATAAAGATCACTAAAAGGTATCTCCCTGGTATCTTGCATTTCATTGTCAATTGTTATTGCCAATTGTCAATTAAAAGGCCTCGTAGTACAATGGATAGTATAAGAGTTTCCGAAGCTCCAGATCCAGGTTCGATTCCTGGCGAGGCCACAAACAATTCCCCAAGATCGCGGATTAATAAAAACGAAGGGCAGTATTAACTGCCCTTTGTTTCCTATGTTATAAATAATTTAAAACTTAATCAACCTGGTCTTTTTTATTTTGCCCGCCTGCAGTACTTCAACTACATAAACACCGGCTTTTAACTCATTGCCAAATTCAACGGCAAGGTTCGGACTGGTAATAAATGTTTTCAGCATTCGTCCCTGCATATCCGTCAATCTCACATTTATCTTTTCTATACCGGTAGTGAACACCTGTAATTTAAAAGACGAATTTGTCGGATTCGGAAAGACATTCACTTCCATTTGCTGTTGTTGAATTAAACCTGATCCTCCTTTGTTCAGTGAAGTGTTTGTGTTTCCTTTATCTCCTCCTGTAAACTCGGGTTGACATTGTGGTAGCGTTACATTGATGGTTCTTGCGGCACTGCTGCCACAACCATTATTACCAACAACAGATACTGTTCCAACCGTAAAATCAGGATAAGAAACAATTATAGAAGTTGAACCCTGCCCGCTCACAATTGTTGCATTCGCAGGAACAGTCCATTGTGCAGATACTGCATGAGATGGAATTGCTGCTATCGAATACTGGTATTGTCGCACCGGACAAGGTTGTATTTGTACACCTGTAATTGTACCGGGAATTGCAGGATTAAATACAATTAATTTAAATACACGTTCAGGACTGATGCCACAACCATTGCTGGTAGTAACACTGATATCACCACCCGTATATGCTGATGTGAAACTGACTTCTATATAATCAGTAGTTGGCGTATTGCTATGCAAACTGATAGAAGCTCCTGCAGGAACCGTCCAATTATAAGTATTACCAATGATCCGCGATACACTATAAGTTGCTGTTGTTCCCGACGGAAACGCAATAGAAGGCATGAATAAACATGGGTTTGAAATTCCGGTAATGATGGCTGGCTTTGATGGAAGTACACGTTTAACAGTTATGCTGCGTGTATTGCTTACACCACAACCATTTATCGCAAAAACGGAAATTGTATTTGTTACAAAACTATTATCAAATGTTACGTTGATGCTATTTTCATTATTCTGTGCAATATTTGCTCCCGCAGGAACATTCCATTGATACGAAACAGCGCCACTTATAACCGGGATACTATAAACCGCTTCCAAACCATTACCAAGGAAAGGACAAACATCTACAGGACCGGCAATAGCTGGTATCGATCCCGGCAGCTGGGCAACAAGATATTTAATAGTATAAGGACTCGTGCCACATGGCGCAATTGCCACTACCCGTAACTGTTTATTGCCTGATGAAGCGAATGCTGCATCAAGTGTAACAGTTAATTGATTTGTACCCTGTCCTGAAATAATATTTACTGTTGGCGGAACCGTCCATTGATAACTGTTTGCACCAACCACCGGTGTTGCTGTGTAAGCCAATTGTGTACCGTTACCAACGTATGTACATACATTCACAAAGCCTGTAATATCTGAAGGTGCGGGAAGGCCTGCAGGATTTACTGTAACAGTAATACTTGCCTGGGCACTGCAACCATCCGCACTGGTAACTGTAACCGTATAAGTGCCTGCAGTTGTAATAGTCGCATTTGCATCCGTGCCCAATCCACTACTCCATAAATAGGTTGCGCCTCCTGTTGCAGTTACACTAATGGACGTAACAGCGCAGCTAAGTTGTGTTGTACCGGTATTATTCGTAATGCCTGCAATAGGTGTCAGATTGAGTGACAAGTTTAAGAATGCCGTTGAATCACATCCTGCTGCATTGGTAAAAGAAGCCTGGTAAGTGCCCTGGGCAAAATAATCAACCCCATTCCAATGGTAGGGTAATTCACTTGCGCAAATGGCGATATTGGTTGTGCTATTCGTTGCAATATTCACAACAAATACAATTGAATTACTTGTTGCCGGGGAATTGGTTACGCAGGTTTCGCTGCTCGTAAGTTCACAAGTGATGATGTCTCCCGATGCCAATGAGGCATCTGTGTAGCCATTGCTATCTGTTCCAACATTGTTTCCATTCTTTTTCCACTTGTAAGAAGGGTTGCTGCCTCCATTTGTTGGGGTAGCCGTAAACGTTACAGAAGTTCCTGCACAAATAGTACTGCCCATATCTGAAACGATATCCACCGAGGCTGTCAAAGTAGAAACGATATTAACTGTGATGTTCCCGCAAATGCCGTTTGTTGCACAACCCCCTTCTCCTCTTACATAATATGTTGCACTTGATTGTGGTGTAAAGGAAATACCAGGGCCTGAACCAAGGAATGTACCGCCGCAACTACCACTGTACCATGACCAATGATCAGACTCATTCAATTGTCCGCTCTGAATACTTAATGTAAGCTGGCTGCCATCACAAATTGTTGTTCCCGTAGCTGCTATTACCGGTTGAGATGCAGGTGAACAGCCATTGGTAATTTCAACCAGGTCTGAAAATGGATTACTGCCATTTAACAGATCAAAAGAAATTTTTCTTGTGTAAGTATTTGCGATATGATCGTATTCGAAAATAGTTCCTGCATTATTGTCTCCACCGGCTGAAGCCATACCATATAGTTTTCCATTGCCGGAGGATTTTATCATTGCACCGCTTGGGCTCCATCCATCTGCAAGAGTTAATTCCAGCTTTACTGTGTAATCATTATTGATATAATCATATTCGCAAATAACACCGCGGTTAAAGAAACCGCCAAGATTTGTTGTGCCATATAATTTACCGGGAGTGGCTTCAACAAAACCGCAAATGGCAGCTCCATCAATATGAGCCTGGCCCAAAGTTTTCTTTGTTGTAAAAACATTTGTATTGTAGTTGTATTCAAAAACGGTTCCGGAAGAAAACTGGTTGCCTGTTCCCCCGTATATTTTTCCATTTGCAGCTTCCATCAATTTATTTCCAGGCGTTTGTCCAAGTGGAAAATCGTGCAGGTCAGTGTAAATATTCGTGATATAATCATAAGAGAAAAGAACACCATTGTTAGCAGCTCCACCAAATGGCATGGTGCCATAGAATTTTCCATTTCCCGCCAGCAACATTGATCCCTGCGGATATTTTCCGTCATTACCATCTCCTAAATCTATTTTCATCGTGTAGGTATTGGTAGTATAGTCATATTCAAATATGGTACCGCCGCCATCATAATTCAGCACTCCACCCCAATAGGTTGTCCCGTATAGCTTACCGTTAGGAGCTTCCGTCATGCCCCCGGTGGGATACCGGCCATTAGGTCCCAGGAACTCTATCTTTTTTGTATAAGTATTTAGAACGGGATCATATTCCAGGATGCTGCCGGCATAGGCAGTATCAGATGCGCCTTCTTTGGCTACACAATATATTTTTCCATTAGAAGCTTTAACAGGAGTGCCATAGATAGATGAACCATTCTCTGCACGTCCCAGATTTTTTTTCCTGCTGTAAACGCCACTGGGCAGGTCGTATGAAAACAGCGTAGAGCCAAATACTCCCCCTGCCACAGCAGCATATAATTTACCGTTTGATTCTCTCATTGCACACGAACCTTCTCCTCCATTGGCTCCACCCATATCAACTTTTTTTGTTGCGATATTATTTATATAATCATATTCATAAATAGTGCCCACGTTATTAATACCACCATAACGTGTTTCACCATAAAGTTTACCATTACTTGCCAGCACCATTGCCGACTCAGGCCTGGTGCCAAGCGCAGCTGACATGTTTATTTTCTTTGTATAAGTATTTGTTACATAATCGTATTCAAAAATTACACCTCCCAGGTTATTACCACCGCCGATTAAGACTCCATAGAATTTTCCATTTGGTGCCAAACACAAACCGGCACGTGCATTAATACCCGGATTTCCGGTGAAATTGATTTTAGTAGTGTAAGTATTTGTTGTATAATCATACTCGAAGATCACTCCATCATTTGCACTGCCACCTTTAAAAGTAGTGCCATATAATTTTCCGTTCGGGCCCTCTACCATCAAAGAATTGTTTTCATATCCACCAGCAACCGTCATATCAGCTCTCTTTATAAGTGTATTGGTTGCATAATCGTATTCAATGATGGTCCCACGGTTGATAGGGCCTGCAGTATTTGTAACACAATAAAATTTTCCATTACCGGCTTTTACAAAACCACCTAAAATATTCCCACCGCCAAGTGTATTTGAAAGATCTAATTTGGGAGTACAGATATCCGTTATATAATCATACTCAAACAGTACGCCCAGGTTTGATGTTCCTCCTGAGTAAGTAACACCTATTAATTTTCCCGGGGCCGCCGCAGTTACACTTGCAGAACCATGTAGATTTTGACCAAGGCTGCCAAAAAAACTTACTCTTGTTACATATACATCTGTTGCAGGATCATATTCAAACAAAACTCCCGTATTATTTGCGCCGCCCGTTTCAGTTGTGCTATAAAATTTTCCATTTGAACCTTCTGCAAATCCATTTTTGTTTGGAAAATGACCTCCATTGCCGTCTAATTTTAATAAAGAACTAAATGAAGTTGCGCCGGGATCCATTGTAAATATGGTTCCAAACTGGTATCCCCCGTTAGGCACCGCTCCAATAAGTTTTGGTTGAGCTTTTGATGCGATCAATAAAAGTGAAAAAGCGAAGACACAAAGAAAATGCTTACCGGCAGTAAAATATTTTTTCATAAAGCAGTTTTTTGATAAATTGATTAATAGTTTTTCGATAAACAACCACTAAATATTTGCTCTCTTAAAGATACAATTAAATAGGATTTACCGGGAACTGATGAAAGAATTATACCGACGCAGGCTCCCACTTTGCTATTATTTTCTTTCCCAGGTTTTGAAATGGGATTTCAATTAGCCGGTATAATATAGATGAGATGAATACTGTAAAAGCCAGTACTATTAAAAGCCTCGTTAAATAATTCAGTAAGCCATTTGCCCAGTAATCGATTAAACCCAACCTTGTTAGCCAATATAAAACTGCAAAATGCACCAGGTACATACTAAAACTAATTTTACCGATATAATTCATTGGTGGATTGGTAATCAAACTCCATTTGGCAAAACTTAAAGCATATCCTAAAAATAAAAAGCCGATAGCAATAAAGATATGACCAGGAATGATTAGCTGGTCTCCTTTGCAAACAGCTGAAATTAATATTAAGCCAGCTGTAAATATCGATTTTGCTGAAATTGTTTTTATACTTTCATTTTCTATAACAATAAAATATAGAATTATTCCAAGTGCAAATACGGGTAGCTGACTGGAGAAATATAAAAACAAATAATCCTTCCACAACTGGTTATCGCTGATAAGAGGAAACTGTATAAGAACAATGGAAAGCAGGTAATTTGTAAGTTGGCTTAGTATAAAGAAATTAAATGCATGACTCAGTTTTTTTATTTTTGAAAACAAAAAAGGTAACATAAGATAAAAGGTCATTTCAACCGCGATCGACCAGCCGCCGGGAACAAGGCTATTGATCCAGTAAGGATTGAAACCGTGTGTAAATGTTATATTGGAAATTATATTTAATACTGAGATGTATTTTTCATCACCAAGCCAATATCTTTCACCAAATCCATCCTGGAATAAATAATAGCATACACCTAAATAATACATTGGTGCAATTCTGAAAAAACGCCTGATAAAAAAATTCCGGATAGGCAGTTTTTCTTTTAAAAGCCTGCTTTTAAAAGAAAGAAATAACGTAAACGCACTTGCGAGATAAAATAACTGAACACCCCTCGCTCCGTTATTAACAAATTTAGTTACTACCCCGGGCAAGTCAGATGACCCATATTCATTTGCATGAACTATAATTACACTTATAATAGCCAGCGCTCTTAATGAATCGATGTAATCTAATTTTTTCATTTTTTAGGAATATTGCCAATGCTTAAAAGTATATTTCAATCAAGCCTGGAATATTGCATTGTTTACGGATTAATGTATGGATACCTAAAATTCTATTGACCTGTTTTTAATTATTTCTCGCGTACAAAAGGATATTAATATTAAATTGTAAACAGTCTAATGTAAAATGCAGATCACATAAGTATAAAAAGGTCACAGCCCAATATTATTTTATTGGCCCTGTTTTTACTAAGCAGAAAATACCTGGAATAATGATTTTTTTCAACCAGCGAATCAATACACGGAATCGGCAGTTTTCTTAATTATAACTACACAATTCTAATAAATGGTTGGGTAAAAGAATTTTTTTTATTTATAGGGCGTTCTCGACAGCCTTACATATTCGCCATTTAATAATTTATTTCTTGCTGGATTTACATATGGGAAATTATTTCCCGTTTTGTAGATATATGTGCAATATGTTTTTTTAGATATGTATAAACATGTGGTAGTTGCTTATTACTCCCTGTTACAAATGTTAAGATTAATAAAATGCCACTCAACGGCATATGTTTTGAAATTATAGGAGTAGGATTTTTTAAAACATTAAATTAATTATTATGAGCAACATAACGTATGTATTCGCAATTCTACTTTTAATTGGATGGGCTGTAGGTTATTTCGTATTTCATTTGAATAGTGCTGTTCACCTTGTGTTAGCATATTCATTATTGCTTTTCTTATTAAGAGGTATTAATGGAAAGCCTGTCTCGCAGGAGTAATGCGATTAATTTTACAAGGATCTATTCCTTCATAAAATTTAAAGCCCTTGTGTTTAGCGGTAATTATTTTGCCGGCAAAACATAAGGGTTTTTAAATAACCTACAATGGTATAGCTGAGAAATATATTTTTCAAACTAACTCGTTCACCTGCATTTGTAAATTAAATATTATGGCGATCTAAAATCAAAAGAAAGAAGTTCAAGGTTAAATATCTCCGATGCTTTCTGCTTTCTTATAATGCTCATCAGCAAGCTTGGTTTTTCCCGTTAAAGAATAGAACTTAGCAAGTTGGGTATGATTTGTACGATTTTGGGGCTCGATATGAAGCGCATCCAGGTATGCCTTTTCGGCCTCTTCCATATTGCCAGTTTCCTCATAAGCTAATCCAAGGTTACTGTAAAGCACGGCGTTCTTCGGTGAAAGAGTTACCGATTTTTTATAACAGTTTATTGCTTTTTGATAATCGCCCTGGTAAAAATAATTTACGCCGAGGTCATTAACGTAATTATAATTTTCCGGGTCAAGTTTCACCGCTGTTTCTAAAAGACTTTCTTCCTTTTTATAATCCTGCATTTCCCTGTAACAGGTAGAAAGGTAAAAATAATAAGATGCTTTTTCAGGATTCAATTCTATAGCTTTTTCTAAATTGCTGATGGCATTTTTAAAATCTGCTTTTTTATAAGACACCTGTGCTATCAAATAATAGAACAGGTCGTTGTCTTTATACATTGTTATCGCCTCTTTATATATACTGATCGCTTCTTCGAACCTGTTTTCCTTTTCATATGCATAACCCAGGTTGTCGTAGAGTTGTACATCCTGGTTTCCCAATGCCTTAACTTTTTCGAGGTGCTCGATCGCCAGCGTATTTTTATCTGATGAAAGATAAGTAAGTGCAATTTGAATATGGCAGGTTTGGTTCTCCGGTTCGATCTCAAGGGCTTTTAAATAGGCTTCGATCGCTTTATCTTTTTCACCGGTTCTTGAATAAGCAAGTCCGAGATTAGAGAAAGGAATGGATTTGCTATTATTAAGTTCAATTGCTTTTGAATAGAATTCAATTGCCTTTTCATTATTGCCTTCAAAAAAATAGTTATAGCCAAGACCATTATAAAAACTATAATTTCCATTATCTAATTCAATTGCTTTTTGCAGCACCTTTCTTGCGGCTTCCATGTTATTAACCTGTTGGTACGCTACTGAAAGATCTTCATAATAAATTGCTTTTCCAGGATCGCTTTTAATTGCTTTTTCCAGGTAGGGAATTGCTTTTTCATAGTTACCCATTTTTGATAATAACAAACCGGTACTGTTATTAAGATAACCATCATCATTACTTTTCTCCAATGCCCTATAATATACTTTAAGTGCATCATCTAACCGATTGGTTCTTTCATAAGCTTTTGCAAGATTGTCATATATCAGCAATTGTTCTTTTTCCAATTCAAGTGCTTTTTCCAAATAAGGAATACCCAGTTCCGGCGTACCCAGAATGAGATATGTTATACCTAAACTATTATTTGCACTATAGTTACCCGGTTCAAGTTCGATTGCTTTTAAATAATTCCCGATGGCGAGTTCTCTTCTCTCGGAGGAATCATATACCAAAGCGAGATTCTGAAAATAAACAGCTTCATTCGGATTAAGTTCAATTGCTTTTGAATAATACTTAATAGCATCATCCCAATTATTTTGATCGTAATACAGAATTCCCAATAAATTTAAAGAAGTTGGATTTTTCGGATCGATATCGATCGCACGCAAAAAGGCTTTTTCTGCAGCTGTTGCATCATTCAGTTTCCGGAAGTTTATACCGAGATTTTTGTAATATTCTGCTACACGTGGATTTATTTCAATTGCATGCTGATAATTTTTTTCTGCAGCTGTATAATCCTGCATGTCACTATATAGGTTGCCAATGGCATTGTATTTACCAGCAGCGTCTAAAGGGCGTAGCCGGATACATTTTTTATTGAGTTCAATCGCTTTGAACTGGTCATTCGTTTTTTCAGCAATCCATGCTTCAGCTTCTATTGCTTCATAATAATCTTTATCAAGTTCATTTATTTTATTTAACATGGCTCGCGCTTCGTCGTAACGTTTCTGCATCCCAAATACATAGCATAAATCAATATAGGCGGTCTTCCATTCGGGATGCAGTTCCATGGCTTTTCTATACCAGTTTTCTGAATCGTTGATCCTGCCCGCCGACAAATAACAACTGGCTACGTCTCTATAAGCGCAATATAAAGTATCATTGTATGGATTATTAAATTTCAGGCGATTGATAATCGTTACCTGTTTAAGCATATCTTCTTCCTTTGTTGTGATCAGGGAAGCTGATCCATATAGTCTCAATAAGCCTAAATAAGGTTCTGCTTTAAGATAGTTTACCTGTATTGCGTCCCGGTACCATTGTTCTGCTAAAGATATTTTCCCTTCATCATAATAGAGCTCGCCCATTAACAGGAAGTTGTCGTAACTCGTATTGTCAAGCGCAATAGCCGTGTTAACAAGCTCACGGCTTTTTGGAATGTCTGAAATTTTCTGGTAATATTTGGCAATTGCCCTGATAACACGTGAATCTTTTGGCTTAATTGTATTTGCATATTCAAAACGCTTAAGTGCATTTTCCTCATTTCCCATATTATACAATTCTATTTCACCCAGCATCACCTGCAGGTATACCTGCTGTTCATTGCTTAAGAATTTATATTCAGCTAAACTAAGATAAATAGGGAAGGCATCGATCCAACGCGATTCCAGTATGTAAAGATTAAGATTTCGTAAACTTGAAAGGATTGGTAACGCCTCATCCGGGTAAGGAAAGGGGTGCCTGCAAAGGCGATCATACATTTCCCCGTTATAATAAATAATTCCTTGCACATAATAGCTTAGCCAAAGCTGCCAGCCTTTGTCTTTTGATTCCCTGAAAGCGTCTTCAATTTGTTTAGCTACCTCTTCAAAAACTTTTTTCTCATGATGCAACCTCACTGCTATTAAAGTATTTTGAATCGAAAAATTACTGTCATTAATTTTAAATGAAAAAGCATTCCATACATTGAAAGGATCATTTTTTTGTAACGAGCCTCGCAAAGACTCAAGGACTTCTGTTACAAATTTCATATCTGCACCCTCTTTTGCTGAAAGGAAGTAACCCTCAGCAAGCAATTCGTTTATTTGTTTATCAGAGAATGTGATCATTTCATTTCTTTTTATGATTGGTCCCTTTTAACAGAGGTCGGCGATATTTCAGTTGATCTAAGTGATGGAGCCTGGTCAATTTTCCCTGATGCATTTTCGGGATCAGATTCGCGACTGCTGGAAGAATCGGTACCGGCTTTTTTTTCATTTAATTGTGCATAATAACTTTCTTCAGATGTGTCAATTGTTTTGTGGTTTTCATGCGTTTTATCTTCCTGTAAAATAAAAGCGCTACGACATAAAAGACAGTACTTGTATTGTTGCCTGGATGTATTTATTTCTGGTTTTTTTTCTTTTTCTGTAAATGCAAACGGTTTTAATACTGAAAGAAAAAGAACCGGGGTTCCAAAATTGCTGCTGCTATGATCTTTTATTTTTCCCTGCACTGATGAAGGCTTATAATTATAGGCTAAAAATGTTCTTCCTTTGGTTACTGCTTCTGCTACATCATCACCCTTTGCCAATGAAGAATAAAAGACATCCAGGAATGCAAATGATTCTACTTCTGTAACATCATTTTGCATGGCTACTACAGCCGGGATATTATTCTGAACAAGTGTTACTGCAAGTCCGTTAAATGTTATGTTTATATTTTTTACATCCGTATTTATACCCGTGATACGGCCACTTGAACATGCCTGTAAAACAACCATGTGTGGTTTGGGAAAATCTTTTGCGTCAAATAAATCTGCAAACTTGTCATCGGGTATCCAATCAGCATTGTTTCCGTCTCCCACAAAAGAGATATATCCTTGGGATTGTTCTGTTTTTGCATGACCAAAATAATGAACTATATAAGGCCCTTCTAATGACGCTACAATTTCTTTCAGGCGATCGGTAAATTCATATTGTTTGCTTTCTTCGTTAAGTATATAACGGGGCTGCTCTAGCATATGAAATTGTATAGAACTGTCTCTTTTTAATTTCCTGCACCAATCCTCGAGTTTATTTTTCATATCAATAACCTGTTCGCCGCTACATCGTGCAGTTACCAGTATTACATTAATTTTTTTAATGGGTTTAGGGTATTTAAAATCTGTATTGGTTGGAAACGACCTGATAAGATCAAACCGTGACTTTTCGTGCGATGCCGGATAAATCGATTCTGGTTTGTCACCAACATCCAACGAAATCCGCATATATTCCCACGGAAGCATAGCGGTTTCACCAGCATCAGGAGTGAATTCGAGATATATCCGGCACCGGACTTCTTCCTTGTCAATAAAAATATCCCTGTAACGGTTTTTTAACATCTTCATTTTGTCATTTCTTTCACCGGGATTGTTAGGGAATAATATTTTCTCCAGGTTATCTCCAAGGGCCGCATAATCATTGTGTTCAAAAATCGTGTAATTACTCTCTTGAAATCGCAGATAGGCATTTAATACGCGGTGAAAGACCCTTGCCATAGAAAATTCTATTTGAAAATTTTCCTGGTAAAAAGGCACGCCTCCTTTGTCAAATGAGCCAAGTCGAAAAAAAATCATTTTTTCGCTAACAACGATTCTTGTTTCAAGTGGTTCGTTCATTTTTGAATTCTAAGCTTTTATTGAAATAATTCTTTACTCATTTCCTGAAGTGCATTTTTCCAGTCATCTTTAACGGGAACAAGTGTTTTTGTATCTCCACTCAAAAGATCACTCCTTTCAAATTTATCATTTAGTAGTTTTGTATACTTGGCAAGCAATTCCTCGTATTGAGTGAAAGTAATATCAGGACTAAACATCATGTCGCTTCCTAACATATACAGTTGTCCTGAATAGAATTTTTTATCTTTCTCTTCCAACTTTCCGGCTTTTGCTATTGATTGATTCATTTCTTTCCACCTGGAAAAAATAGATAGTGTTTCAATGTCATTCCTCCTTGGTCGGGCATTCAGGCTGTATAGTACATAATCATCTGAACGAAATGGTTTAGCCAAAGCTGCATTTTCACCATACCATAATTCCTTTCCCTTAACAAAAAACATATCAGGATTGAACTGTTGGCTTTCTTCATTTATTAAAGCAAAATAACCTGGCTTTAAATCTTCATATGCATATTCATCACGGATACCAATAACGGGGCTTACATCATCTGAATCAGTGATAACATCAATACCATTCAACACAGCATTGGCAACTTTTAGATAACCGCTGGCGATTGAATTAAATTCAGCAAGATAAGTTTTACTGAAACCTTCCAGCACACCCAGGGTTTTTCTTAAAGGGTTGCTTCTTGGCATTCGTGAAAGTATTAAGGTAATTGCAATCGAATTGCCTTTTATAGGATGTACACCCGCGACAGTAGTATTCTTAAAAAGGAAACCCTGGCCGGCAGGAAGTTTTAGCTGCTTATCTGTTATCATAGAAGGTCCAACAATGGAAGGAAGAGGAGATTTCTTCCCATCATATTCAAATTCAGTAATTACAAATACCATCGGATCAAACACAGTAAACCATTCTCTTTTATACGAGAGGTACATCTCATTGATTACAACATCAAAGTATTGTTCATTAGTTACGAAACTTTCATTGATGAATTCAGGATCATCAATATTTGACGGTTTTATCCTGATATATGCTGGTTTAAATGATGGTGAACTTTTGGCCCTTTTCAAAAAATCTAATAATCCCATAACGAATTAGTTTAGTTGTATGCTAATTTAATAAAAATGAGTCACTAAGAGGGCGCTAAAATATACCTTATTACCTGGTAAGTTTATGAATGGAAGAATTATTTTTAAGTGAGGCGGGTTTACAGTACTTTATCGAGGCCCCATTCCTGTAACAGTGGGTTCGTAAATACTTTCAGGCAGTCTTTGTTCAGTAATTTATTTCTTGCTGTAATCCATGTATCCACATCTGGTCCATATCCCTTCATGATTCTTGCAGGATTCATTTCATTCATCTTACCCCAATGTGCGGTATAAGGAATATTTTCATCATCCAGTTTTTTCCATACAGCTGTATAAAACCTGCTGGTTGTATCTGAGAAAACCCCATCTAATTCTACAATGCAGGTAAAATCAAAACGGGTAAATGCAAGTGTAGCTTTCGATTTTTTTATGTAGCGTGTTGCAAAAAGACCGGGAAACGGTCCATCCGTTTCATTTAATTCCAACAATATTTCTATTACACGATTTACCTGGTTAATGGGTATTCCTATTGCGGCGCTCATTAATTTTCCATGAAAATCTGTGTTACTGAATATTTCACCAAGCGTCCCCATCACTTTTGAATAAGGCTTTAATTTTGTTCCAAGTAAACTGTTTACGGTTATTTTAACAAGGGCAGGAGCGATGTCGAGCACATTCCCGATAAAAACCGGTGCATCATCACCCGGGCCAATACCTGCATCATTTTTGGCAGGGCGCTGGTAATTGTCAGTATAGGCCCTCTTGTAAAATGTATATACATATGCACCTTTATCAAGATCATAGGGATTTATTGATACAGCAAAATGAAATGGCCGTTCATTGCCACATGGAAGTTCTGCTGTGCTAAAATCAAGTGTTTCCATTATTTTCTTAAGCTTATCGTCATAGGGTATGCGTTGCAGGTAGCATTCCAGCAGGAAAAGATCATCTGCTTCTATCATTACACCATGAATAATACCAAAACTTCCAAAACTTACCAATGCAGCATTAAAAAGATCATCATCCTGCACAAGTTCTGTGTGTAACATCTGTATAAAATCACCTGATATAACAGGTGCTGATTTTCTTTCAAGCCAGATATGTTTATCCGGGCTAAGGATGATATGCATGCCTACAATATAATCCTGCACGCCACCCACATCAACAGTTGATCCATGTGCACCGGTTGACATTGCCCCGACAATCGTTTGCCCGTTGCTGGCACCAGATGTTTTAAGTGAAAGTTTTTTAGCACGAAGTTCATCACTAAGTTCCCATACCCCATTACCACATTGAGCAAAATAGAGTTTTTTTAAGTCGCCGCTATAAGAAGAAGCAACACAATTAGATGGAATACCCGAAGACGTATTTAATTGTTTTGTATCGATCATGATACCATTTTGCGCCGTCGCAACTTTTGTCCACGACCAACCTGCACCTAAAGAACGCAGTGGCAATCCTTTTTGTATTGCTTCGCGGATGATCAGCTGCAGCCCTTTGGTGGTATCATTATAACCCTCCAGGCCGCTAAGATTTTGTTCGTTTTGTACAGTGTACAGTACATTGATATTTTCTGTGAACGTTTCGTGCCGGTTGTCCCATGTTGTATGAGGAGAAGGAAATTTTTTCATTGCTTAAGGATTTTCGAACATGTTGGTTTTTCTAGCAGGTTTACTGCATTTCCATGAAATTTTGGTAGGACACCAGATACCAAGTGTTAGTACACTGATCAATGATTGTCCAAAATTTCTTGTAACAGTTACTTCTGCCATACCGGTTTTTAAAGAATCGCAGAGCACGGGGTGAAGTTCTTTTGGCTTTTTAACCAGCCCCCACAAATAGGAATTGGCAGAAACATAATTGATCTCGGATTCCTCCTGGGCTGTTGTGCTGATACGATAGGAATAACAATTGCTGCAGGCAAAAGCAATAGTTATCAATAGTATTATCGGTGAAAATCTTAATGATGTAAATCGTTTAGGCATAAAATGGTAGTTGTATGGCTGCGTAATTTGCAAAAAAAAGTTCACCGTGAATATAAAAAAGAACGGGGAAAATGAAAGCGGTAAAAGACCTGAAATGGATAGTAAATACACCCTTTCAGTGAAAGGAGATTAAAACCGCAGTACAAGAAATTTGACAGATATTATTAACTTTGATTTAATCAACAACTATAACACATTCAAACTAAAACGGGCCTTATGAAAAAAATAATCTTTTTCCTGTTATTATGCTGTAGCCAGCAATTGATTGCACAAAAAATAGAAATAACCGACAATGCTGTAACCGTTGATGGTAAACCCTATGCACAGGTAGAAAAGGAAGGATGCAAGGGCCTGTCAAAAAATTGTATTTATACAGTTAAAAATACCGCTGGCAAAACACTGATCATTGTTACAAGACATTCAGTTTATATGGCCGAAAGTAGAAGTCAAAGCAACCCAGACGGTACGGTTTTGTATGCTCAATATGTCTTTCTTGATTCTATCGGGCAAAAAGCTGAAATGGAAAGAGTGTATATGAACACAGAAAAATTTGTAAAATTTCTGGTTAAAAGTCAGTTTATCAAAGATGATGCACTTGATGCAGAAGCTGTGCGCAGCTTCGTATTGGTAAATGGCACTCCATTCAGTGATCGCAGGCATCATTAGAATTTTGCCGGAGAAACCAAAGTAGTTTCCGGGATGAATTGTTGCTATTCTTCCACTTCCTTCAAAATATTTCCGGCAGCATCAGCCATTCTCTTATAGCTTTTAAATACCCAGTTTGCAAAGAGATAATAAAATGGAAACCCAACGCAAAGCCAAAGCCACATATTGGTTTCTTTAAAAAAATCCTTTCCGGCCATAATCATACCCATCACCGGTAGGATCGCCAGCATTAAAACCGAGCCGAGATAAAAATTCAGTTTCTGAACAAACACAAATTGCAGTTTTGCTTTTGAATAATCCAGCAACGATTGTTTTAAATTTTTATCCAGGATATTTACCGATTTCATCCTGTGAATGGTTTTGAAGGATAACAATGGTAATGTGATTAAAGCCAGCACAGTGATGATCCCGCAAGACAACAAATACCAGTTATTTAGCTTTTGAATATTGATGAGTATGTATACAATCTCAGCTAAAGCTACCACTGAACTTATTGCTTCCGGATAAAATATTTTGTTGATCTTATTCCTGTAATCCTGTGCGGTCATTTTAATAATTAATGAACCTGTTAGCTTTTTTTGCTTTTCAATCTCTGCAGACATTTCTCCCCAGAGCATTTTCATTTCATCTAATTCCATGGTTTGTTTTTTAGTTGATAAGTGTTTTTAGTTTTTGTTTGATCCTTCCCAAACGAGTTCCGACATTGCTTGAACTAAAACCGGTGATGACAGCTATTTCATCGTAGGTTTTCCCTTCCAGGTAAAGCAGTACAATGGCTTTTTCTACGGGACTTAATTTTTTTATGATCGAAAATAAAATCTCACTTCGTTCATCCGTTAAACTGTCTGCAGTATCGGTTTTATTCAGCAGCCAATCATCCAATTGTGTATGATTTACTTTTCTTTTCTCTTTATTAAAGTGTGCAATAGCAGTGTTCAATGCAATCCTGTAAATCCATGTACTGATCAGGGATTCATTTCTGAATGAAGAAAATGATTTCCAAAGCTGGTATACGATTTCCTGGTAAAGGTCCTGTTCGTCCTCCCTGGCAGGTGCATATATTTTAGTTACCTTATAAATAAGGCCTTCATTCTCCTGGATTGTTCTGATAAATTCCTCTTTGTCCGGCATTTAATATTTTTCTTCTATTAATTAGTATAGAAAAGGTCGTGAAAATCACAAAAAAAGTCATCTTTTTATAAAAAAGGATTGCAGGGGTACCGGATAAATGCAGTGCTTTTAAAATTACTATAGTAAATACAGTGAAAACACGCTTGCTTTCACAACGGGATATCGAGATTTTGCATTCCCCAACATAAAAAATTTCCGTTCTCTGATAAATTCTTAAAAAAAAGGCCGGCTGTTTTTCAACAAACCGGCCTTTTATTATTTTATTAACTCTCTTTTCATTAATAACTAGGGTCTGCAGCCTGGGACAAATTATTTAATGACCATTGAGTTAAAGAGATAACATAACGTTACACAGAGATAAGAAGATGCTGCGGAAGAAATTACTTTTTTGAAACTAAATAAATTCTATGCAATGAAGCAAAAGTCAAACTTATCCCTGCAATCAAAATTAAACTACGTGCCCAATTCATAGTATTCCATTCGGACCATGTTTTTTTAAGCAGGGCTATATCAGAAAGCGCAGCCGTTTTAAACATAATATCATTGCGAGGATAGAAATAGGCAAATGTCAATACATCTGTAGCAATATACAACACAGCAGCAATGCCCAGCCATAGCCGTATGGAGGGAGAGGATTTCCAGAACAGGATCAGTGTTAACAGGCCCAATACCTGGTTTATGGGAGAAAATATCCTGAAAAAATCTCCGGGATTTACAGCTTTAAAATAGTCCCTTGCAGCAGTAATTGAATTTGGAATATCACTTCCCCATGATCTTGCATCAATTAAAGACGTGTAAACATTTACAAAAAACAACCCACAGGCAAAACCGGCGGAGAGGAACAGAATTATCTTTTTCATTTTTATTTGCAAAGATGAACGCAAGCCTTTACCTGGTGAAACACTGCCTGCATCAATTGCGAAAAAGAAAACATGAAAAGAGTAAAACGGGTATGAGCTGAATTGGGCAAGGCATGCCGGAACATACCAGTTTACCTGGATGTTTTACCATTAAAGAAAGAAATGAGTTGGGCCAGGATTTATTGCTGCAATGGGCCTTCCCACAATACCTGCTCAATCATCCATTTGTCATCCTGTTTGGAAAGTAAAATATAATCGACACCCCACCATGCGGTAACTTTCGCTGCTGCAATTACATTCTGTATATCCAGCACTTCTACTTTTTTTGGAGATCCAGCTTTTGCGAAATGTTTTTTCTGCTGTACATCCTTTGCATAATCCAATGCCTGGCGATAGGTCATGAATTCATCCGGTGCGTATTTGCCCGATTTTTTATCCTTCCAGTAGCCGAATTTGTACAGCGAAGGTTTTAAACTTCGGCTGAGCTTCACCGTATCACCTTCATAAAAGCCTTCGAGGTAATTAAGGCAGGCCTTTGTTATCTCTTCACTGGCATTTTGCGCATCAGCAAATTTTGTAAATAAGCAAAGCAGGGAAATAATAATAATTTTTTTCATGGCATTTATTTTTTTGAATCTAAATGTAGAACACTTCGCAGGGAAGGACAAATCATTTAAAAAGTAGGGTATAGTTGGCCAATCCAGTTCCACAACGAAAACAGCAAGCTACCTGTAAAAAAGGTTATACCTCTGACTTTAAAGTATCCTGCCTCGCAGCCTGGAAACAAGATCAAGTGGCAACAACTGTAAAAAATACGTGGAATACACCCTTTGATTTTAAGTAATTTCTTCGCACCTTGTTTATCATAATTAAACAAATGTTATGTCCTATAAGATCCTTTCACTCGATGGCGGCGGCTCCTGGGCACTTATCCAGGCACGTGTTCTTTTAGATATTTATGGAGATATAAACGGGCACGAATTATTGAAGAAATTTGACATGGCTATTGCCAATTCGGGAGGTAGCCTGGTACTGGCCTGTTTATGCAATGACATGAAGTTGTCTGAAGTCATATCCGTTTTCAGAACTGCGGCCCAAAGAAAGCAGGTATTCTCCAGATTGTCTTTTTGGGAAAAACTTCGTTGGCGTAACATCATTAGTCTCACCAACGTACTTGGGCCAAAATACAGCATGGAAAGAAAGGTCAAGGGGCTGGTAAATGTTTTAAAAGAAAAAGATCATTTGCTTAAAGAAGGAAAAATTACAAAGTATATCGTTGAAACACAGCTAAGGGAATTGCCTGCAATTATTGGAAAACCAACTTTGCAATTGATAATTGTGGGGTTTGATTATTTTAGGGAAAGAGTCACTTTTTTCAGATCAAATTCCGATAGTTATACCGATAAGTTCAGCCGCAAATATTACCAGGTAACATTGGGCCATGCAATTCATACATCCAGTAATGCACCGGTTAATTATTTTGATGCACCTGCTGAGATTGATTTAAACCTGGTAGGATCAAAGGATCATCACACCAAAAGCTGGTTTTGGGATGGGGCCGTTTCAGGTTTTAATAACCCGGTGCTTGCAGGACTGGTAGAGGCCATTACGAATAATTATCAATCTCCTCCCGATAAGTATTGTATTTTATCTATCGGAACAGGAACCGGCTCAAAAGCAATCCTTACAGATTACAGGTATTCAAATAACCCAGATGACCAGGCTGTATACGAAGCCAATAAAAACAACAAGGATTATGCTGTTACAGATACATCGGCTGGTTTTAAACAGGACGTATTGAAGATGTCGACGAGCATTCTTGGCGATCCACCCGACGCCGCATCATTCATTGCATATTCATTTCTTGACCATGCTTTAGATAATAGTGCAAATATTGTGAGAATAAATCCCTGTATAAAAGCTGAAAAGGATATAAATGGAAGGTATGGACCTCCACAGGCGTATAAAAATATGCCGGGAGGTGAAAAAAAATTCAAAGACCTGATGGAGCTGGGAATGGATGCTACAGAAGATGATGAGGTTGAACTGATCTCTGAATTGTGTGATCATTTTATAGTGAATAATGACAATCCTTCCATTTCCAACCAGCTTATACGCGGTGACATTAATAAAGATAACAAACCGGTACTTGGCTATGGTACTTACAAGGCTGCGAAAGAAAAATGGTTGGGTTGTATTTAAACCGGTTCATATAAAAAGCGCACTCCATAAAGGAATGCGCTTGCGGGTTTTATCGGGTATATCTTAAAGCTTTACAAGCCTTTGTGTTTTCTTTTGTTCGCCCTGTTGTACTTCAATGATATAAGCACCGCTCTTTAATTGCGATCCGAATCCTATTGTTTCATCCGGCATCATATTCATTGTGCTCAACAACCTTCCATACAGATCAAATAATCTTAACTGTATTTTTTGCTGTAATGCTGATCTCGCCGACAAAGTGAATTCATGAATTGTTGGGTTAGGCATTACTGTTATACTCAATTCTTTCGGTCCTGTTGCAGGAGCAGCCTGTTTAATTGTACTTGTTCCTTTTCCAAATGCCGGCGGTGGGCAGGCCGGTAATTTCACCTGGGCTGACCTTGTGGTACTTGTTCCGCAATTGTTAATAGCAGTTGCAGTTACAGGGCCGTTTATAGCTGTTGCGGGATAAGTAACAATGATACTTGTTGTTCCCTGGCCGGTAAAGCCACTTGCATTTGCAGGCACCGTCCATTGTATGGATGCTGCATTTGCAGGCATGGATGCGATGGTATAGCTATAAGAACGGTTTGGACAGGTCTGTGTTTGTATTACATCAATTACACCGGGCGTCGCAGGATTTAATTTGCTTATTGCTAAGGTCCTGGTACCACTTGTTCCGCAGCCATTCGTTGCCGTTACACTCAACGATCCGGATGTAAAATCATTCGGGAAAGTAAACGAGATATTACCAGAACCCTGTCCCGTTAAACCGGCAACATTTGGAGGCGTACTCCAGTTATAGGTGGTGCCTGCTGTTGTTGTCACATTATATGTCGCGGGCGCACCATTGGGAGCCATGTATGCACATGCATTGGTGGGGCCATTGATGAGTGACGGGGTAGAAGGATTAGTTCGTGCCACAGTAAGACTCCGTATTCCACTTGTTCCGCAATCATTCACTGCCTGGACAGTGATCGTACTCGTGGTAAATCCACTACTGAATGTAATGGATATTGTTGTATCATTTACACCTGGTGCATTAGGATGTGTGATGATTGTTGTGCCATTCTGCGCTGTCCAGATATATTCCATCGCTGCAATTACCTTTGGTATGGTGAAAGTGATCGGCACATTGGTTCCCAATGACGGACAAACATTGGATGTGGATGCAACAATTGCCGCCGGCGTATTCGGGAACTGGGCAAGCAGGTATATTAATTTGTCTGCGCTGTTGCCGCAGGATGAGGTTGCTTTTACCTTAATCACTTTATTAATATTGGCGACAAAACCTGCAGCAATGGTTACGTTGATGCTGTTTGTTCCCTGGCCGGATACAATACTAACGGTTGGGGGCACTGTCCACAGGTAACCTGTCGCGTTTGTAACTGCAGGAATTGAATAGGTTAATTGTGTTGTTGTATTAATGTAAGGACAAACATTTGTCGGGCCTGTAATATTGCCCGGTGTAGCAGGAATACCATTTACCGTTACGGTAAAAGTACACTGTGACGTGTTACCCGATTCGTCGGTAGCAGACCATGTTACAGCTGTGGTTCCAATAGGAAATGCTGCTCCGGAAGCAGGGCCGGATACTCTTGTTAGTGAAGCGCTGCTTATTTCTACAACATATGGCCCGGCACCAGCGTCAACGCCATCATTCCATTGCCCGGTACTATACATCTGTATCGCATCTTCTCCTCCTATGTTATTCGGTTCACCCGGATTCCAGTTTGTATAGGCTGTAAAGGCCGATCCATCTACCCATTCCCAACCACCTCCTGGCTCAGTATAATTTGGATTGCTATGATTCTGAAAACCTCCAATCCATGGATCTTCTCCAGGGTTAAGTGCGGCCTCGAGGAAATCGTTTTCTGCAGCAGAATTAATACATGCCAGTGTTCCACCCAATGCTACCGCGGCATTTTTTGCGTCCTGCCAGTTGAGGTAGCCGGATGAAAGATAATAGCTATGCCCTGCAAATAAACCAAGTGCTGTATAGCCTGGTATTACGGCAGCAGCACTACAATTATCAACTGCAGCTGGAAGGGGATAATTTACTATCGCTGTGCATTGTCCGGCATCAACATTAACAGTGATGTTTGCTGTGCATTGTATAACAGGGGCTTCGTTGTCTGTTACCGTTACTGTGTTGCTGCAGGTTACTGTATTGCCTGATGCGTCTGTAATAAGCCATGTATTTACTGTTGTACCTTTTGGATAAACCTGCCCTGCGATAATACCTGATGTCTGTTCTATTTTAGGATAAGTTCTTAAAAAATCTATCTTCAGTTTTCCGTTACCGTTACCAACTCCTGCTGTGTTAACCTGGTTTGAACCGGCATTAAATGAGCCACCACCAGCACCGGCCGTATAGTAGTCTCCACCACCGCCGCCAGAATAGCCGCCACCACCACCACCGGAATAGAATGCGCCACCGCCGCCACCATATCCGCCACCGGGATATCCACACAGGATGTATCCACCACCACCAGCTCCTCCGTTACGAGGACTTTTGCCACCGGTAAAACAATCATACTCGCCTCCATTCGTTAACCAGCCCGCACCACCGCCTGCAGCCATTCCATTTCCTCCATTGCCATTTGTTCCGCCTTGTTGTATACCATAATAACCCGAACCCGCGCCATCAAATCCATTTGTTGCTGTATTTGCATTTGATGTAGCTGCAACAGTAGTATATCCATATAGTGCACCACCACCACCACCAGCTGCCAAAAGAAGATTGGTTGTAAATGAAGCATTTCCTGATATGAAGGTTCCACCACCACCACCTCCTCCTAAGCCATTTAGATCTTCTGCTCCTTTACCGCCTACAAGGATATAAAGTATTTCACCGGGTGTTACTGCAAAATCACCAGACATGTAAGCACCTTTTCCCGCAATTGTTTGGTAATCATTACCACCTGCAGCACCTGTTGCCGATAGCCGGATGCTGGTAACATTGGCTGGTACAACAAATTGTTGAACCGTACCTGTATAATTTAATATCAACGAATCAATATGAGTAATACCTATGCAATTATCAGTAAAAGTTGGCAGGGCAAAATTTACAATCGCACCACATATACCCGGATCATTGTTAACGGTAACATTGGCAGGACAGGTTAATAATACCGGGGCCACAGGTTCGTGAACGATTACCTTGCTTTCACAAACAGCTTGATTGCCTACAGCGTCGGTAGCCGTCCAGGTAACAACTGTTGTGCCTGCAGTAAAGTTTGTGGAAGGATGATCATTGCTGATGGTTGCATTGTTACAATCTGTGATAACGGGGATGTCAAGTACGATCGTTGCATCGCATTGACCTGCGGGAATATTTACTGTTGTGTCCCGACACAGGAACGCCGGGGCTTCATTGTCAATAACAGTAACGGTAAAGCTTGCCTGTACCGTATTTCCGCCTCCATCTGTTGCCGACCAGGTAACTGTTGTTGGACCTAACGGAAATGATGAGCCGCTTGCCGGGCCGGAAACCAGGGTTGGAGTAATTCCGCAGGAGAACTCAACAATATACTGTCGTGTGCTGTTCGAAGGAAGATCGTTCCAGAAACCACCTGTCCCACCCATTTCAGCATAATCTTCATCGCCTGAATTGTTGGGTTCGCCCGGACTCCAGTTCGAATAACCAAAAGTTTCACCTGAAGTCCATGCAAAAGTTCCTTCAAGGGCCTGGTCTGTAAGTCCTATCCAGAAATTTTTATTAAAGGCAGCCAGGAAATTCTTTTCTGTTACTGATGTTACTGAAACAAGGCTTCCTCCTGCTGTTGTCGCTGCTGTATTGGCTGCTGTCCATGTAACAGCATTATTGGAAAGGAAATATCTATGACCATTGAAATCACCCAAAAGAGTATGTCCTGAAAGTGAATTAGGCAACGGACAAATATTATCAGTTACCAGCGGCAGCGCATAATTTACTGTTGCCGTACATTGACTATGATCAACATTTGTCGATATATTTCCCGATGGAAAAGTCAATGCAGGCGGTTGATTATCCGTAACCGTTACATCAAAAGAACAGGAAGTTGTATTGCCGGAGATGTCGGTTGCAACAAAAGTATTTGTTGTGGTACCAACGGGGAAATAACTGCCACTAGGTAATCCTGCAGTTTGCACGATCGTGCCGTGAACAAAAGAAAGTACAATTTTTCCATTACCGGTTTGTACCCCTGCATCAAATGAAGGATTGGTTAGTGTGCCTGTCCAGGATGAACCACCGCCGCCCTGGCCTGCACCACAATTATTTCCGGCTGCACCGCCTCCACCATAATAGCCACCTCCTCCACCGCCTGTGCCAATGTTCGTGCAACCAGCAGTTGTGGTTGAATTTCCACCCTGTCCCAGGCTTCCATCCTGCGCATTGGCAACAGTGGATATGGCACCCTGACCACCGCTTAACAACCCACCACCGCCACCACCGCCGCCATGAAATCCTGTTCCACTTGTTCCGCCGTTTGTTCCGCCGTTCGCCCCACAGAAATTATAGCCAGAACCGCCTCCGCCACCAACAAAGTTGGATCCTACAGCAATTCCGCCTCCGCCATGTGCATTATTAACATTATAGCAGCCCCAGGTGTCACCGCCAGAACCGCCACCACCACCGGCAACGATTACCCGATCAGTGAGTGATGATCCTCCAACACGAACGTCAGAAGCACCACCACCGTTTGCCCCTTTTATGCCTATGCCACCTCCATTGTACCCATTGGATCCGCCAACATAAATATTCAGAACCTGACCGGGGGTTACAACCAGATCCCCTTTGGCATGTCCACCCTTTCCTGCATTAAAAGCAGTAGCAGTACCGGCGGCGCCGTATGCGTCTATTGTTATACGTGATACGCCTGCCGGAACGGTGAACGTTTGAGCAGCACCCGTATAATTATATGTAAGCAAAGCCGGATCTACGATTGCGGAACAATCATCTGTAGCTACGGGAGCTGTATAGGTCACTACCGGGATATTATTAGAAATAATATTGGCCGGGCAGTTTATCTGTGGAGGATTAATATCAATAAGTGTTATATTAAAAGAACATGTACCCGAACAGCCCCCCGCATCAGTTGCGGTAACCGTTACCGCGGTTGTACCAACAAGAAACACAGTTCCTGAATTTTGTGAATAGCTGAATGTGATTGGTTCATTCCCGGTTGCAGTAGCATTGGTATAATTAACCGGTGCGCTGCAATCACCAACGGTAAGATCGGATGAAATATTAGCAGGACAGTTAATTAAAGGCTGGGTGACTGTTACCGTAACACTCTGCGTTGTGCTTCCCCCGGCATCTGTTCCCGTAACACTGTAAGCAGTAGTAGTGGCCGGCGCTATTGTTATAGCTGCTGAGGCAATTCCAATATTATAATAAGAACCGGCATTTAATTCAACCACGAGACGCTGTTGATCGGTAAGTGCCGAATTAAATATTATGACATCCATAATATCGCAATCAGAACGCTCCCCGAATGATCCGCTTCCGTTTAATTGAATACCATTAGGACCCGCAACCCCAGTTGAATTTGAAACCACTAATGATCCGTTTTTATAAAAGGAAGAAACACTGCCGGTACCACTTGCACTATATATGGAGAGGTCGTTGTTTGCGAAATTTCCTCCCGGATTTGAAACCCAACCCTCAAAATAAGCCTGGTCTTTTAATCCACCCCACCATCCCAATAACCAATTGTTATTTACAGATGAAATCACGCGTAGTCTTGTAGGCCCGTTTTGTTTTGCGATAGCTACAACTGTATAAGGTGTTACAAAATTGAATGCATTGTTCATGAACTGGTTTGTATTAAAACGCAAAATGGGTTTGCCATTAAGCCCGTTTTCTACAAACAATGGTTGTGATGAAGCACTGGCTTGCGCAACATTTCTTCCATTGCCCGACTGGTCATATAGTATGCTGCAGAATCCCTGTGATCCATTTAAAAAAGTATTAAGTGCGGGGATATCGAGATCATTACCCGAAAAGCCGATATTCTGTGTTGTATTGTCAGACGCCCTGCGAACCTGCATCGCAAATCCTGTATATGCAGACCGAAGTTTGTGCAGCCCTACAGCCAAAGCAGCACCACTAATTCCATCAAGAGGAACGGTATTGCCGGATACCCAGTTATACGTAAGTGCGCCACTTGCCGTTAACGTGGTACTGCTGCCAGGGCAGAACGATGTATTTCCTGTAATAGAAATCACCGGAGGATCATCTGACGGCGGGTTTGAATTTGCAAGAGCTGTTGAAAACATTGCAAGCATTAATACACTTAGCAACAGGGAGCGTAACTGTGTCATGGTAATTGGTTTGGGTTGAATCGGGTTGTTTAATGATCATTTGTATCAGCCGGTGCATGGCCAGCCGATACAAATGGTTGTTTATGCTGGTTTAAAAAACATGGTTGCTGAATCGATGAACAGATTTTTTTCCTTCGTGATTAGTTTTGCTGAAAGCTGGTCCTTTTTTTTAATTTCAACTTCTTTGATCTTCGACCCAAAGAACCACCATACAACACAAACAATGAATAAAAATGAAATAATGATAGCGAGGTAAATCAAATGGTTTTTTCTCTTGACAGGAATGGGAGTCTGCATTAGTTTTTTTCAGACAATAAAACTAACGTTCACGATAAACGAAAACAAGGATTTTACGTGACAATAGCGTGACGGGAGGGGAAAATGAGTGTGACAAAAACGTGACATGAGGACGGCATTCGGGAAACGGTCATCAGAAATCAGGCTTTCCGAAATTTTCAAGTCATTTTAATAGCTAAGAAGGCTGCTATTGGGTTTCCCGATTCACGATTGCCGGTCACCCAATTTATCCAACGCTGATATTTGTTCCTTATAATTTGCAGGCAGTACCACGGATTTGATAGACTTGTCGAGTTTTAATTTTCTGCTGATCTTATAAAACGGCAGTATTAGTTGTATCGAAGAAAGCCGGTTAAGTTTCAGCATCTTTCTTACTATGTCAGGAACAATCAGCTTTTGGGTATCCAGCAATAGCCGGTAACGAAAAGCGCCAAGATGTTTTTTATATTGGTTAAAGAGATCAATGGTATGTTCACTTCGCAGAAGATCATTTTGCAGATGGGAGGTACGATGAGCAGTCCATTGGTCGTAATTTACCGGCAGTTCTTTTAGTTTCATCCTGTTACCAACCCGGAAAAAAACATTGAATACTTCTTCTTTTTCGCCCGGGTTGAGTTTCCTTTCAAGTACCTCGAAAGAAGCGATGGAATAATGGATCAGCATAAACAACACATCGCGGTATGCCCAATCCGGTATCACGGCCTGCCTGCTTTTTTCAACACCTGAATGAATGGCTGTTATCCTGTCTATTGCTTTATATGCATCTTCGGTATTGGAAAATACTATTTGTTGTGCATAAACAACTGTTGAAAACAACCGGCCAATTGGGTCAGCAGGAAGTTTACCGGTAAAGTAAAGCCAGTCCACTGCCTTATTGAGTGCAAATTCAGCTGAAGCTCCGGCAAAAATGAACAGAATTGTATCGCTCTTGCCCCATATTTTTCTAACTATAGAATTTTTTTCTACAAAATATTCCATGAAACAAATCTCGTTAAAAGAAAATAAGCAGGTGCGCTTATATTGCTAAAATTACCGGCGAATCAGATCCCGTCAATTGCATCCTCGATCGAAGCCTCTTCGTTAAGATTCAGTTTTTTTCTGAACCTGCTGCGGCTTTGACGGATCGCATCTGTACTTACACCTAACATTGCAGCCATCTCCTTATTATTGAGTTTTAATTTAGAAAGTGCAACAAATCTTGTCTCGGCAGGGGAAAGCCCCGGAAGTTTTTCCTTCACACGTATAAGAAACTCCGGGTATACTTTATCAAACAACAGGCTGAAATTTTTCCAGTCATCATCGGTCAACAGCACAGAATCCTGTAGTAATTTTAAAGAATGGCTATCGGGTTCCTGCAAAGTCAACCCGGTCTTCTGATCTTCGAGTTGTTTATATGCAGTATTCATTTCATCAATTTTCATTGATGCTTTTTCTAAAAGCTCATTTTTTTCAAGGATCGATTTAGTGAAATCTTTTAGTTGTGCTACAGCATTATTTAATTCGGTTTCTGCAAGTTGTTTTTCTGCAAGTAGTTGTTGTTCCCGGTGTTTATTTTTTAATCGTATGCGGTTATAATAAAGCAATGTGATCACCATCACAAGTATGATCAATACAATCAGGCCATTTCTTGTAAGTACCTGCCTGAACCTTTCTTCTTCAAATACTTTTTCGAGTTGTTTCTTTCTTTCAGCCTCAACAGCCATTTCGGCCTGGTACTTTAAGTTTATGTCGCTTATTTTAGCAAGACTATCCTTAAAAATTATAGATGAATCAAGGTAAAGCAACGCCAGTTTGTTATCACCACTTTGCTTATAAAAATCGGCAAGCGCTTTATAAACACTATAATAATTGGATGCCGATTTTGCTTTCCATGCAGCTTCCTGTGCAATATCAATATATTTTTTTGCGAGCGGAATATTTTGTTGTTTTAAATAAACGATAGAAGCAAACGCGGCAAAATCAGCCCCATTGTCATAAATCTTTTCCTGTATTGTGAGGTTAACACCCAGTTCAAGATAAGGAAGTGCTTTATCGTATTGGTTCTGTAAAAAATATACATTCCCAATATTCCCGGAAGCAATACCCTCCCATGCTTTGCTGTTCCCGATAGAGATATAATTAAGATTATCCAATATCCATTGAAAATTGACCAAAGCTGAATCATATTGTTTTGTTCTCAGGTAACACATGCCAATCATATCGATATTGAAGATGGAAACAAAATTTTTTGAAGGGTAAAGCGATTCAATTTCGTTACCAAGCGTGATTGCGCTTTTATAATCATTGAACTGGTAATAGGCAAGTGCAATGGCATATTGTGAATATTGCCTGTCAGGAAATTGTTGTGTTGATACCGTTTTAAAAAAATTGTACGCTTTTATATAATGTTCAAAAGCGAGATTATACCTGTGTGTTTTATTGTAGTGGGTATTTCCAATAGTAACATTGACCATCGCGGCAATCTCAGGATACTTTTTTTCGTCTATGGTTTCCAGCAATCTTTGTCCATCCCTTACAAGTGTATTTAAAATAGCAGTATCCTTTGTGTCACGGGAAATTACGTACCTGTAGTTTAATTTACAGCGTTCAAGATTTAACAGGTTTTGATCATTATTTGTTTGCCTGGCCGCCTGCTCTAATAGTTGAAGAATAACGGGGGCATTGGTGCTGTCATCTTCGTAACATAGCCTTCCGGTGATCGAATCCAGTATTTCGTACTGTTGAGGGAAGGGGGTCTTAAAAACAGCATTGTATTGCGCAAATGCGCTGTGAGAAAAAAAAACAAAAAATAATATTAGAGTTATTTTAATTGTCCTTACCATAGCAGTTTATGAAGATAAGAAAGACAATTGATAATGGATAATTGACAATGCGGGAAACCCGTTATTGACAAAGTATTAATGTATTATATATCTATATAAACTTTTCGACGGCAGTTGCCATGCTCATATCTTTTTCTGTTACCCCACCGGCATCATGCGTACTTAACCGGATATGTACTTTATTATATACGCCAGACCATTCGGCATGATGATCCATTTTTTCAGATTGCATGGCAATTCTTGTTAGAAATGCGAATGCCTGGTTGAAATCTTTAAAAACAAAATCCTTTTCAATTCCTTCATTCATAAATTTCCAGCCATCCAGGTTTTGAAGTTTTGTATTGATCTCGTCTGCGGGAAGTTTTTTTATTGGCATAATAATCAATTTGAGTTAACAATATATCAAATTCCAGGCCTGATATGATCACCAACATGATTGTTTTCCAGCAGATGCCGCTGAGAGCTACGCAGCTTTTCGCAGCCGTATAAATAGTATTTGCGAAAATCTGCGTGGTCTTACATCTGCGTGCATCTGCGGGAAATATCGCCGCTAAGTAATGAAGCTAACTTATCTTTCGAACTTTCGTACATTTAAATACCGGCTTCATTCTTCATTATTAAATCAATATATTATCATGAACAGGAGAAATTTTTTAAAAAATGGTTCTGTTGCCGGGCTGGCAATTGCAACTGTTGGTGCAGCATGCAATCAACCTGCAAAGGAAGATAAAAAAGAGAAAGCAGGCGATAACGCAGGCACCGAAAAACTTACAGATTTTTTATTGAATGAAGCAACGATCGATATACTGCAGCAAAAAATGCAAAGCGGGGAGTATACTTCGCATTCCATCACCGAAATATATTTAAAGCGGATCGAAGCAATTGATAAGAACGGTCCAAAGCTGAATGCTGTGATAGAATTAAATCCTGATGCTTTGGCGATTGCTGATGATCTTGACAAAGAACGCAAGGCTGGCAAAATACGCGGCCATTTGCATGGCATTCCTGTTTTGATAAAAGATAATATTAATACCGGCGATAAGATGCTTACCACCGCAGGTGCATTGGCGTTGATGGGTAATAAAGCAGTTAAAGATGCATTTATTATTCAGCAATTAAGAGCTGCCGGAGCAGTGCTGCTCGGTAAAACAAATTTAAGTGAGTGGGCAAATTTCAGATCAACAAGATCGTGTAGTGGTTGGAGCAGCAGGGGAGGACAAACAAAGAATCCGGTAATATTGGATCGCAATGCTTCAGGCTCAAGCTCCGGTTCAGGTAGTGCAGTTGCGGCTAATTTATGTACTGTTGCAATAGGAACAGAAACAGACGGTTCAATTATTTCACCGGCTTCAGTGAATGGCATTGTTGGAATAAAACCTACAGTTGGTTTATTAAGCCGCAGTGGTATTATTCCCATTTCCAAAACACAGGACACAGCCGGGCCAATGACGAGAACAGTAAAAGATGCTGCGATTCTTTTAAGTGCATTAACTGGTGTTGATGCCGATGATCCTGTAACAGCAGAAAGCAATGGAAAGATTCAAAGAGATTATACTGAAGGACTTAATACGGGCGCATTAAATGGAAAAAGGATCGGAATTGAGAAATCCTTTTTAAAAGGAAATGAAGGAGTGGTTGCTTTGTATAATAACGCAATAGAACTATTAAAAAAGCAAGGCGCAACAGTAATTGAGGTAGAGCTTTTGAAAAACACCAACGAGATCGGGTCTGCGGAGCTTACCGTTTTGAAATATGAATTTAAAGATGGCGTGAATAAATATTTGTCAACAGCTAACGCCAAAGTAAAAACGCTTACTGAAGTAATTGCTTTCAACAAACAAAATGAAGACAAGGCAATGCCTTATTTTAAACAGGAGATACTGGAAAGTTGCGAGGCAACAACGGGCCTTAATGCAAAAGAATACACAGATGCGTTGACTAAAACAACCAATGCCAGCAAAATGATCGATGATGTGATGAAGCAAAACCAGTTAGATGCGATCTGCGGAGTATCAAGCGGGCTGGCATGGTGTATTGATATTATTAATGGCGATTACGATACCGGTTTTTCTTTTACTTCACCTGCAGCGATGGCCGGATATCCTCATATTACCGTTCCGATGGGAATGATACATGAACTGCCTGTTGGATTTTCATTTATTGCAGGAGCGTATAAAGAAGCGGAAATAATAAAAATGGCCTATGCTTTTGAGCAGGCCACGAAGAAAAGAGTTCCACCAAAATTTATCAGAAGCAGTATTGGTGAGTAGTGAATAGGTGAATGTGTGAATTGAGTAAAGTAATAGCTCAGCAAATAGTTAAATGATTGAAAAGGTATAGCTGACAGCTGATATCTGACTACATTACTTTATTATAATTGGTTTTTAAGTTTAACCGGCAGCTTTTCTTTCACTAACTCATAAGATTGATTGAGATAATGTTTCCATTCACTCTTTTTCATTTTTTTAATATCATCCACCCATACCCATTTGTATTTGGCCACGTATGGAGCCGGCTTGAATCCATTTCGTTGTGACATTTCGTCAAACTCGTCATCCTTCACTTTAAAAGATGCGCTTGTAGGTGATTCATCAAGACCGGTAACACAAAACATTTTTCCACCAATGGAGAAAACAAGATCATGTCCCCATTTAATATCTTCTGTAACGCCTTTTAGCGTTTTGCAAATTGTTCTTATGTCTTCAATGTTCATTTGAAATAGATTTTAGCAATTATTTTTATTAATGAAAGCTGTTAGTCATACTTAAATTTGGAAAGTTTTAATTTTCTTTTAAACTACTTGTCGTGAATAAACTAATAGCTAAAAGCTTGCGGCTAACAGCTAATAGTCCTACTTATTAAGAAAGATCATGATCGTATTATCATCATAATTACTTACAAGAATATCATTTTTCCCATCACCGTTCATATCATTGATTGCAATGCCCGCAGGATGATTTCCCACCTGCATTTTTTTAATTGATCCAACAGCATTCTTTTCCATATAAAAAATGCTGATACTTTTATCATTGTTATTTGCAACTGCAATATCATTGATCCCGTTACCATCTATATCAGCGATTGCAAGCCTGTTTGGACTTTTCCCGGTTTCAAACGGAGAGCCTTTAAGTTTATCAAAGCTTCCTGCACCGTTACCAATTAATATGGTGAGCCCGTCTCTTCCTTTACCTTCAGCTGTTATTGTTGGAGAATTGACTACAGCGATATCAGGATTTTTATCAGCATTAATATCTCCTATTGCAATTCCAAAAGGAACGTCGCCTGCAGCAAACGGTGAGCCTGGTGCTTCCTGGAAATTCATTGACCCTTTTCCTAAAAGAACGGTTACATCATTACCTTCCATATTAGTTGTAACAATATCAGCTTTGCCATCTTTATCCAGGTCGGCAGTTCTTAATCTTTGATAAGGACGTTTTCCAACTTTAAAAAATGTTTGTTCACCAAAATTTCCTTTTCCATCTCCGGGCAATACAAGTATGTTATCTACTGCCCAACTTTCAGTTGTAATATCCATGTAATTGTCAGCATTAAAATCAGCTGCTGCAATACCATGTATATGAGGTTTCGAGTTTACACCAAAAGGAGATTTTAGTGCTTGTGCAAATTGTCCTTTTCCATCTCCAAATAAAAGCGTAAAAAAACTTACTTCTGTATTTGCAATGGCAAGATCAGGAATTTCATCATTGTTAAAATCAGCAATGGCAATATCATTTGGATAAAGATTTGAAAAGAAAGGAGAACTTTTGGCTGCTGTGAACTTTCCCTTACCGTTTCCTAAAAGGATTGCAACAGAACTGTCTTCTGTCAGCGCAACAACAATGTCTGTAAAACCATCTTTATTGAAATCAGCTGTTTCGATACTGCCGGGACCTTTACCAACGTTGATGATCACTGTATCAAACGAAGTGGGATTTTTTTTTACTGCATTGGCGCAACCAATAAATATGTCTATGGAAATACAAAATAATATGAATATCCTGGGTATCATTACAGCACGAATTTCACGAATTAATCTAAAACCAGCTAACTAATCCGTGAAATTCGTACGTTTAATATTTTTACCCGGTATTTATAATTTTACCAGCCTTAAAACTTTTTTCTTTTGGCCTTGTATAAGTGTCACAAAATAAATACCGCTGCTCCAGTTATTACCGATAGTTATGGTTTGATTATTCTGAATAGTTGTTTTGCTTTCTATTGATCTCCCTGTGGTATTCACAACCTGTAAACTTACCGGGGTTTTATAATCTTTCCCGGTTAGTACTAAATTAAACTGGTGCTGGCTTGGATTCGGCATCACCGCTACTTCAAACTCATGTGTATTCTTATCTACTAAAGGAACTTTTGCATTTGCAGTGGGAATATTTTCTTCATTGCTCTTACCTGCACGGCATGAAGGCAATACACCTACTTTTAATTTTCTTTGTGAAGCACTGGTGCCACAATCATTTTTTCCAACCACCCTGATTGAATCCGTAGAGGATGTTGCTCCTGCAAATTCAACTACCACGCTGAGTGTTCCCTGCCCGCTGATGATTGTTCCGCTTGGGGGTGCCGTCCATTGTACTGAAGTAGCATTGCCCGGCATTGCAGCCAGCGAATAAGTAATGCGACGCATTGGGCATCCTGTCGGAATACCTGCAGTAATAACGCCCGGTGTAGAAGGAAGGATGAATAAAATTGTTAATGATTTTGCCGCACTCGTGTTGCAATTGTTATTTGCTTTTACTGTGATGGTGCCGCCGGTAAAACTGCTGTTATATGTTACTCTTATAATAGTATCATTGATACCTGTTCCCCCGGGGTGAGTTGCAGTTGCATTTGCAGGTAAGGTCCATGTATAGGAAGTAGCATACAATACTCTCCTTATTGTATAGTTAACCGGTGTTCCTGAAGGATTGGAAGGAGATTGCTTAAATGCACAAACAGATGTTGGCCCTGTAATGGTTCCGGGTGTTGCTACATTTCTTTTTAAAACACTTAATGTTCTTGCGGGCTTGGCACCACAAAAATTTACCCCCTGCGCCGTGATTGTACCTGAAACAAAACTGCTACTATACAAAACCGTTATTACAGTGTCATTAAAACCGGTACCGTTTGGATGAGAAGCAATAGTTGCGCCGGCTGGCACTGTCCATATATAAGAAGATGCATCGACAACTTTCCTGATAGAATAAGTTGCGGGCGTACCACCTGGATTAGCGGGAGATTGTATATAAGGACAAACATCAGTAGGGCCTGTAATGACTCCCGTGCTTTGTGCTATTTTTAAAGAGAATGTTATTCTTTTAATATTGCTATAGCCACACCAGTTTCTTGCCCTGGCAGAAATGCTTCCGGCTGTAAAATCCTGGGTAAAAGCTATCATTACAATGGTGTCATTTGCACCAGCACCGTTGGGATGCGAAACGATACTTGCTCCTGCTGCCGCCACTAAACTCCAGTCATATACTACTGCTCCCGGAACTTTATTTATTTTATAAGCAACCGGCGCTCCATTGATATAGGGGCATGCATTTGCAGATCCAATGATCGATGTACTAATAACCGGTATTCCTGTAGAAACATTTTGTAACGTTATTACGTTACTTTGGATAGTACTGAATCCACTACCACAAGTTGACGGAAATGTATAAGTAACCCAAACCTGGTCATTTAAATGAAAATCGGTAGGATTGTAAGTGTTGCTGTTTGCACCTACAATAACGCCATTCTTTTTCCATTGAAATGTTCCACCACTTCCGATCAGCGTAGCAGTAAAATGAGCCGTACCGCCTTCACAAAGTCCCGGTGCCGGTAGATCATTATATGGATTGTTGTCATTGTTATTATTAGGATCGGGATCAAAAGACTGGGTAATAGAAATACTGTTGACTGATAGCCCGCATGAAGTTTCATATGCGCCCCGGTCAATGGTACCATTTTGAATACGTACGGAATCCCTGATATCTTTTGCCGGAAGGTTTGGCAGGTTATTAAAACCGGCATCTATTGCCGCCGAACCGGGTCCGGGAACAAGGCCATCATCTGATGTTCCCAATATATTATCAACTCCGTCGGCATCAAAATAGTTGGAGAAATAAGGATCCAATGGATCTGGTCCCGGGTCACCCGGAGGTGTTACACTGGTGAACTGCACGGTACTATAATAAGCATGTATAAGAGTTGTGTCGATTGCCTTACCACTGCCCCAGTTAGCCATGATTACCGAGTTATAAATAATAACGTTGTTTGTATTGTTCTGAGTAAAAACTGTTGCTGCATTAGAAAAATTTTTAAAGATGGTACAATTGGTGATGTTACTGGCACCATTATTAGGGCCGCTGTTAGAGGCGTATAAAACAGATCCCTGTACTGCAAAATTATTTACAAAGACAGAATTGATAAGGTCGCCGGTTTCGCCAGAACTATAATTGGAAACCGCCCCGCCTTTGCCCGTAGTATAATTATTAAAAAAAATGGAGCTTGTAATATTGTAATCACAATCATAAAAATAAACACCAGCCCCATCAGCAGGAATTTGTGTATAAACAGGGGCATCATTTAAATAAGTTGCAGGCATCCCAGTAGTATTACCACCCGATATCATAAAACCATCTATTCTTACTGTATGAGCACTTATTGCAACGATCACGTGATAAGCATTCTCGGCGTTATTCGTGAAGCTTAAGCCTGCTCCATCATTTCCCAGCAGATCGCCGGATAGATAGGTTTTGTTTTGTGCCAGTTTTCTTTGCCCCGGCGTTATTTCTGTGCCGACAAAACCGCCATATAATTTTACACCTGTGTGCACATAAAAACTTTTATGCCTGTCATCCGTATAGGCTATATGTGAAGCGTTATATCCAACAACTGTTGTTGGTTTATAGGTTCCTTTTGCAACCCATACCTCATCATTGTTTGCTGATGCATCAATCATTGCCTGCAGGTTAGCGCTTGCATTGGCCCAAGAAGATCCATCCCCTGTTCCTCCAGCAACTGTTTTTACATAACGTTTTGTTTGGGAGATTGCAGTGCTGATAAATAAAATATTGCAGAGCAAAGCAACTGTTAGGATACGCTTGATCATAAGTGTGAGTTAAAGATGGATTGTTAAATTGAACTAGTGTTAAATGTAAGGCTTATTCTCTGACTAGATACAAAAGACATGCATTGGCGTTGTCCCGGTTTTAAAAAAAATGCTGCTAAACAAATTAATCAGTGATCAGTGGCAATAGTTTTAATTCCACTGATTCACTGATTTTGTGCATTAAAAAACCTCACAGGTATTAAAGACCTGTGAGGTTTTTTAATTAAGAAGAGTTGTATTTACAATTTAACCAACCTGATCGTTTTTTTCTTTGTGCCTTGTAAAATCGTTACAAAATAAATCCCGGCCTTCCAGTTTTCACCAACAGAAATTGTATTTTGAATATTTTGCCTGTTTTCAATTGGTTTTCCCGCAGCATCAAATGCCTGCATGTTAGTTAGCTGGTTTAAATTATCAACAGGTATGTGCAATATAAAATGATGCTGGCTTGGGTTAGGCATTGCCGTTACTTCAAGTTCATTTAGGTTATCCTGCAACCCAGGGTTTGCTTTACTTACAGCTGGCACGAGATTTTCGTTACCGCCTTTTCCTGCGGGGCGGCATGCAGGTAATATAGCTACCCTGAGTTTTCTTTGTGAACTGATTCCGCAATCATTTACGCTAACAACACGTATTGTATCGGTTAATGTTGTTGGTCCCGTAAATTCAACAACCAGGCTTAATGTGCCTTGCCCGCTGATGATCGTACCATTTGCCGGCACTGCCCATAATACTGATGTGGCATATGAAGGAAGTGATGCCAGGGAATAAGTAATTCGTCGTTGCGGACAAGCAGTGGCTGTACCAGCTGTAATAGTGCCCGGTGTGTAAGGAAGTTTATAAATAATCGACAATGATCTTGCTGCACTGGTATTACAATTTGTGTTCGACTTCACGGTAATGACACCACCATTAAAACTGCTGTTGTAGGTTACTCTTATTATTGTATCATTAATACCTGCACCACCAGGATGTGTAGCCGTAGTATTTGCAGGTATTATCCAGGTATAAGAAGTTGCATACAAAACTTTCCTGATTGTATAATCTACAGCTGTACCGGTAGGATTGGAAACTGATTGCATAAACGCACAAACACTTGTTGGGCCGGTTATACTACCTGGTGTACCAGAAGCTCTTTTAGTCACACTCATTGACCTGGGTGTTTTTGAGCCACAGAAATTAACAGCCTGTACAGAAATTGTTCCCGAAACAAAACTGCTGTTAAAAGTAACAACTACCGCAGTGTCATTAGCTCCCGTACCATTTGGATGTGTAGCAGTTGCATTTGCAGGTATTGTCCATGTATACGAAGAAGCGTCAGTTACTTTTCTTATAGAATAGGTAACTGCTGTACCGGAAGGGTTAGACGCAGATTGCATGTAAGGACAAGCGTCTGCCGGACCTGTAATAGCACCGGGAGTTACAGGTAAGTTTTGTTTTATCTGTATTTTTTTTGCACTGCTGATACCACACCAGTTTTCTGCATTCACATATAGGTATCTTACTCCGGAGGCTGGGTTCCAGCTCGCATCAAATGTAACCATCACAATGGTATCATTCACACCGCCGCCGTTTGGATGTGAAACAATGTTTACACCCGGGGCTCCGGAACCAACATACCAATGATATTTTACGCCGCCAGGGGCTCTATTTATTTTGTATGCAATAGGTGTTCCATCAAAATACGGGCACGCATTTGCGGGACCGGTAATATTAGAAGGAATGACCGGAACAGCATTGGATACATTTGAAAGCGTAATAATATTGCTTTGAACAATGCCGCCAGATCCACAGGTGTTAGGAGGATTGGTAAGTGTCAACCGTAGCTGATCACCGCTGTGAAAACTTGTGATAGAAAGATTGGGACTGTTGGTACCAACATTGTTTCCATTCTGTGTCCATTGGAATACGCCACCGTTGCCACCTGTTTGTGCAGCAAAGTTTGCCAGCTTGCCTTCACATAATCCCTCCGGCAGATTTTCTGTAGTTGAATGATTGCTTAACGATAAAATGGTAAGACTGTTTACTGCCTGGCTGAGTGCTGTTTCATAGGCCCCCATATCTACATTCCCGTTTACAATACGTGTTCCATTTTTATAATCTTTTGTAAAGGTTACCTGGGTATTTGTGCCACCACCTATTGCAGGTCCGCATTGGGGAATAAGGCCATCATCAATTGTTCCTAAAATATTATCCGCACCATCTACATCAGCCGCATTGGTAAAAAAAGGATTTGCGTCAACCGTGGTGCCGGCATCTGCACGTGTTCCTGAAGCAAAAGCATTTTGCACATCACTATTGTAGACATAGTAAGAGCCCGCTGATAAACCCGTAACAGTATTGCCCCATATGATACAATTGAATAAATAAGTATTATCATCCAAAGTGGCTTTGCACACAGCGGCATTTGAAGTATTACCAGACATGGTACAGTTTACAAAATGACTATACAGGCTATTAGGAAAATGTTGCGTATAAGCTGCGGCGCCGTCCAGCGCATTGTTGTTTAAGAAAAGACAATTATAATAATCACCACCTAATGAATAAGCATAGATCGCTCCTCCATAATGCGAAGAATTATTGTTTATAAAAAGACAGTTTTGTGCCAGCATACCTGCTTCATAAGAAAAAATGGCGCCGCCATCAGCAGTTATCTCCGAATACCAGGGATTGATATTGGTAAAGGCCTGCGGCATTCCGTTTGTATTGCCCCCGGTAATTGTAAATCCATCAAGTGTAACGGAAGTATTATGGTTCGCAGAAAAAATCACGTGGTATGCATTTTCTCCATTGTTCGTTAAACCAATATCATTACCAAGAAAGTCGCCGGATAAAATAGTTTTATTTATCGGATTTCTCTGGCCCATGGTTGCTTCATTTCCATTAAAGCCTCCATATAATTTTACTCCGTTGGATAGATCAAAACTTTTAAATCTCGGATCTGCCAATGCAACATGAGCTGCAGTATAGCCAACAGTTTTTGTAGGTTTATAGGTTCCTTTCGCAACCCATACCTGGTCGGTAGGCGCAGAAGCATCAATCATTGCCTGCAGATCAGAACTGGCGTTACTCCAGGAAGAACCATTGCCCGAACCTGCTGCAACCGTTTTTACATAACGTTTTGTTTGCGCAATTGCACTGTTTGCAAAAATGAAAATGAGAAGTATTGCAACGGGAGCGTAAAGCCTTTTCATAAGCAAAAAATTATGATTTTGATAATTAAGATTATAGCATATTAAGGTAAGATTTTTTTTCAAAATACCGGGTTAAGAAATCGTTTCTTATATGAAATTGGCTTTGCAGAACCCCAAAAAAAGCAGTTAAGGAATGATTTTTAAAAGAAATAAAGTTATATTCTTCTGTTCCGACCCCGATTAAATCAGGATGTGCCATAAAAAAGAACCAACAAAGGCGGTCGCTATGAAACAAAGACGAAAGATTTCACTGCCCGGTTCTCAACAATTCATACACTAAATTCTCCAATACATCCCACAACTCCTGTTTTAAAACACCGGTTCACAACAAATTTGCGTACAAAAATTATACACATGAAAAATTTGTACACACTCATCATTATTCTTTTATCAATGCAGACTTCTGCCGCACCTCCAACCGTACCTGCAAGCAACCTTAATTTTCCTGCCATTGATGGCGGATTTTTTAATATCGGATGGACACCCGGCAATGGTACAAAACGTGTGATCATCTGTAAAGCAGGAAGCCCGGTAACTTTTATTCCTCAGAACGGAATTGATTATATTGAGAATACTAACTTCGGTAGCGGACAACAGGTAGCACCCGGGGAGTTTGTTATTTATGACAATGCATTTACGAGTTTTTTCCTGGTGAATCTTACGCCTGCAACTCAATATTTTTTTGCAGCATTTGAATACAATGGAACCGGTGTTAATATTGAATACCTGGCAACGAATTTCTTAACAGGCAGTGCCAGTACTTCATCTGTACCTACACAACAGGTAAGCAATGCAAGTTTTGTTGCCGTTACTGCTAATTCAGTAAACGCCACATGGTCTAACGGTAATGGTCAGCGCCGTTTGATCGTTGTGCGTGCGGGATCAGAAGTAGATGCTGATCCAGCAATGAGTCACCAATATGCAACGAATTCAGTTTTTGGAAGCGGGGAGAGTATTGGAGCAGGAAATTTTACAGTATATGCCGGAACAGGAAACAGCACTTCAATAAGTAATCTTCAACCAAACACAGAATACTTTTTTTCTTTTTATGAATACAATGGAAATGGACAGCCACAATATAAAATACCAGCCTATACAATAAGTGTTACCACGCGTAGCATGCCTACAATAGCCTCGTCAAATATCATTGTTACTAAATCAGATGGAAAAGAGCTTGTATTGAACTGGACTAACGGAAACGGTCAAAGGAGAATAATTATTGCAAAAAAGAACAGCGCAGTAACAAGCCAGCCCGTGAATGGAGTCGATTACGATGCAAACAGCATTTTTGGCCAGGGGCAGCAGCTGGCAGCTGGCGAATTCATAGTGTACGATGATAACTTTAATGCTGCAACTATTTCCGGGCTCGATCCCGCAACAACCTATTCCTTCAGGATATTTGAATATGATGGCACCGGAACGAACACTATTTATTTAACTACATTATTTGCCACTGGTTCAGGCACTACAGCTATACGACCAACATTACAGGCGACAAATATTGCTGCAAACAATATTACCGGCAATTCATTAAATCTTTTGTTAACTGCAGGTAACGGCAGGGCACGTATCGTTGTTGCACATAAATCCACGGCAGTGAATGCTCTGTTACAGGATTTTATTGTGTATACTGATAACAGTGATTTTGGTGTTGGACAGGATCTTGGCTCGGGCAATTTTGTTATCAGCAATACTACCGATGTCGTTGTTGGAGTTCACAATCTTGAACCAAATACTGTTTATCATTTTGCCGTGTTCGAATTTAATGGGTTTAATCAACCACTGTACCTTTCACCGGCTGCCATTTTTAATGTATCTACATTAGGTGCTGTTCCTGTTACGCTGACTAACTGGAACGTATTTGTATCAGGCAGCAAAGTAAAGTTGCAATGGACAACAGCAAAAGAAATAAATAGCAGTCACTTTGTTATTGAGCGTAGTGCAAACGGAACCAATTTTTCTGGTATTGCTACTATTGCAACAGCTGGCAATAGTTCAGCAGAAATAAATTATAACAGCGAGGATGTAGATCCTTTAACAGGCAAATCGTTTTATCGTTTGAAAATGGTAGACAAAGATGGCCACGCAATCTATTCATCAATACGTGTAATACAGTTCGAAATAAATCAAGCAGTGCTTATATCTGCAAACCCGGTACGATCTGTATTGGAACTGTCAAATGCTGCCGCAAACGGGAAAGTTGAATGGCAGATCATTACTTCATTAGGCCAGTGTATCAAACAAGGAAAGATCGCAGGAGATAACCTGGAAATAAACCTGGTAACATTGGCAGCCGGAACTTATTACCTGAGACTGGTTGGACAAAATAAGCCACAGGTGATTGCTTTCATAAAACAATAGAAAACAGCGTTGTATAATTCAATGCAACCCGGTCCCTGTAAGGACCGGGTTTTTGTTATCACAGCATTGTCAAATACATTAGTTTTTATTTTCAAATGTGCCTTTAAATCAATACATTCGCAACAGCAAACGCCAGCTCCATAATCCTAATAAGAACACTTGTCATTTCGATCAATGTTTTACCCTCCATAGAAATTTATACTTAATACTAATTAACTGAAGGTTTATATTTTCTGTATACCAAAACACATCAATTACTCATTTTAATTTATGAAAAAACAACTGCTACTTTTTTTTGCCCTGGTTTATGGGCTTACAACAATTGCACAGGTAAATAAAGGAGATAACGACATTGCGTTGGGTCTTATAAAAGCCAACAGCAAGTCAATTGGATTATCCGGAAAGGACATGGATAACCTTGTTGTGTCAAGCACCTACCAGACAACTGAGGGAATAAGGATGGTATACCTTCAACAAACCTTTCAGCATATACCTGTATTCAACCAGATGCAGGTGCTTGCATTTAAAAACGGCAAACTTGTTTCTGCGAGTGGATTGCGGATTCAAAAAATTGAATCCATGATTAATAATGCTACCGCTACTCCCGCGATAGCTGCCGCTGATGCAGTAAGGTCGGCTATTACGGAAAGTAAATTAGCTATTCCATTGGCAATTACTCCTCTTACACAAACAGGCGGCAAAACTGTTTTTGGAAATCTTGGAATTGCAGTTGAAGATATTACAACAGAGCTGGTATGGCTTCCTGTTAGTGAGAAAGAAGTGAGATTGACCTGGCAGGTAGAACTCGTTCCGCAAAAATCTGCCGATCATTGGTTGATAAGAGTTGATGCATCCAATGGAATGGTACTGGATAAAAATAACTATACGGTATATGAGCAATTTCCTACGCCGGCAAATAACACTGAAAATGTAAGAGGGCACGGAAGCCAAATGAATAGTTTAGTTGCCAATAGCCCATTGGTTGTAAATACTGCAACTTATCGTGTTGTAGCGTATCCTGCAGAAAGTCCGAATCACACTGGTGGCACAGCTTCACTTGTGACAGATCCATGGAATCTTGCGCCGGGAAATGCGACTTCATTAAAATGGCATTATGACGGAACGACCTATCATGACAGTACAAGAGGAAATAATGTGTGGGCACAGGAAGATCGTGATAATAATAACAGCAGCTTTGGTAAAACGGCCATTTCAACAACAGCACAACCAGGATTAACTTTGGATTTTGTTCCAAATTTTACACTGGCGCCAACAGTTACCGTTAACCAGCAATTTGCAACAACCAATCTTTTTTATTGGAACAATATTGTACATGATCTTACATATTTATATGGATTTGATGAGCCATCCGGTAACTTCCAGGCGAACAACCAGGGAAGAGGAGGTTTAGGTAGCGATTATGTAATTGCAGATGCGCAGGATGCAGGAGGAACAAATAATGCTAACTTCTCCACGCCTGCAGATGGAAGCAGGCCGAGAATGCAGATGTATTTATTTACAAGTGCTACTCCTAACCGTGACGGTGACCTTGACAATGGGATCGTTATTCATGAATATGGCCATGGTATCAGTAACCGATTAACGGGAGGGCCGGCAAATAGCTCCTGTTTGAGTAATGCAGAGCAGGGTGGTGAAGGCTGGAGTGATTATTTCGCATTGATGTATACTACAAACTGGGCAACAGCGCAGGTTACAGATGGTGCACTGGCAAAACCCATGGGAACATATGCACTTAACCAGGCAACAACGGGTGGGGGCATACGCACCTATCCTTATTCTACCAATATATCAATAAACCCATGGACTTATGCGAATATGGCAAGCTCAGGCGGTGAAGTGCATGTTATTGGAGAAATATGGTGTATGGCATTGTGGGAAATGACATGGGGAATGATTCAACAGGATGGGATAAATCCTAATATTTTTAACCCGGCAACAACCGGGGGGAACTCTGCTGCTATAAAACTTGTTGTAGAAGGAATGCGCCTTCAGCCATGTAGCCCGGGTTATATTGATGCACGAAATGCCATATTGAAAGCTGATACATTATTTTTTGCAGCTAAATACAGTTGCGCTATATGGAAAGCTTTTGCAAAAAGAGGCATGGGAAAAAATGCTTCACAGGGTTCTTCAAACAGTACAACTGACCAGGTAGCCAGTTTTGTTGATAACGGGGGACTTTCACTGCTTCTAACCCAAAACGTTACTGGACAGCAGGAGGGATTGAATGTTACCTATACAAATCATGTAAGCGCCGGTACGTGTTCGGGGCTTACCAATTATCTTTTAACAGACACACTTCCCTCTAATGTTACTTATGTGAGCGGAGGTAGTTATAATTTGGGAACGAGGGTCGTCAGTTTCCCCGTAACACTTGCGCAGAATGCAAGCCAGGATTATTCATTTACTGTACAGGTAAATCCCGGAACTTATTTTCCGTCGGTTTCATTGATCAATGAAACAGTTGCAGGAGCATCCATTCCTGTAGGCTGGTCAGCAACAACTGCGACAGGCACTACCAACTGGACTGTTTCAACTACACAAAGTCATAGTCCAACACGTTCGTTTTTTGCATTTGATAATTCGGCGGCTATTACTGATTTCAGACTTGCAACAACCAATGCGGTGGCTTTAGGAGCTATACCACCGGTATTTACTTTCTGGCACAACTATAATACAGAAGCCGGATGGGATGGTGGTGTGGTGGAGATTAGTACGAATGGAGGAAGCAGCTGGACAGATCTAGGACCGAACATGGCCAGCAACGGCTATAACGGGAGTGTGGGAGGTACTAACCCGATCGCAGGCAGACAAGCGTTTACCGGTAACAGTGGTGGATTTATACAAACAAAGATCAGTTTACTTCCATATGCAAATCAAAATGCATTATTCCGTTTCCGTGCTACCTCTGATGATAATACTGCTGCAACAGGCTGGTATGTTGATGATATTATCATGAATACACTGGCTGTTGTAAATATCCGCACAAGCTTATTCAATAATACCAGTGTAAGAGTTGCAACCAGCGATACATTTACTATTATATTACCAACGTCCTGTGTTAGTGGCACGTTTGGCGCACATCCTGCAAATACATCTGCCTGTGTTAATGCAAATGCAGGATTTAGCGTAACCGCATCCGGCAGTACTATCGCATACCAATGGCAGGTGAGTACAGATGGGGGAACCGTTTTCAATAATATCAATGGTGAAACAAATGCATCACTTACATTGACAGCGGTAACGCTTTCAATGAATAATTATAAATACCGCTGTATAATAACCGGTACATGTACAGAACCTTTGGCTTCCAATGCTGCAACACTTACCGTAGGAGCACAACCGGTTGCTGCATCTGCTGTTAATGGTTCAAGATGCGGACAAGGTACTGTTACTATTTCTGCAAATGCAGGGGCAGGAGAAACGATTGACTGGTATGCAGCTATTTCAGGAGGCGCACCATTTTTGAGTGGATCGTCGTCTTATACTACAGGGATCATCGGTTCAACAACAATATACTATGCTGAAACAAGAAATACAACAACGGGGTGTATTGCTGCAACAAGAACAGCCGTAACCGCAACTGTAAATTCGAACCCGGTTACACCCGGCCCTACAAATGGATCAAGATGCGGAACTGGAACTGTTACTATATCTGCAACTCCCGGTTCCGGTGAAACGATTGACTGGTATTCAGCTTCAACTAACGGTACGCTGTTACTTAGCGGATCATTGTTATTCATTACTCCTTCTATAACCACCACAACTATTTATTATGCACAGGCAAGAAATAGTACAACCGGTTGTACATCTTTCACAAGAACACCGGTAACTGCTACTGTAAATGCAAATCCTCTCACGCCTTCAGGAACAGGCGCTGCAAGATGCGGAGCAGGAACTGTTACTTTGTCTGCAACACCTGGTGCCGGGGAAACGATCGACTGGTATTCGGCTGCATCCGGGGGTTCACTTTTATTGAGCGGATCGCTTACATTCATAACACCAGTGATCAGCATCACTACAAACTATTATGCACAGGCGAGAAATACAACAACGGGTTGCTTATCTGTAACAAGAATAACTGTTATTGCGACTGTTAATGCCATACCTGCGGCTCCTGCCGGTACAGGCGATGCGGGTTGCGGAACAGCTTCATTGACTTTCTCTGCAACACCTGGTGCAGGAGAAACGATCGATTGGTACGCATTCCCAACAGGAGGTTCTGTTTTATTAAGCGGATCAAACTCTTATACCGTATCTGTAAGCAGTACAACAACTTTTTATGCGCAGGCAAGAAATACAACCAGTGGTTGTATCTCTACAACAAGAACAGCTGTTACCGGAACGATAGGTTCATCATCAAACAGCACAACACATATCTCTATTTGTGCAACAGAGCTACCTTATACATGGAACAACACAGTATTTAACAGCGGAGGTACTTTTACCGTGGTTCTTATCAATGCAGCAGGATGTGATTCGTTAGCGAAATTATTGCTGGATGTTGCCGCTGCCATCAATGTATATAATGTTACAGGAGGCGGTTCGTATAGTATTGGAGGAACAGGCGTACCTGTTGGACTCAGCGGATCGCAATCAGGAGTAAGCTATCAATTAAGCGTAAACGGTAGCCCAACCGGAAGCCCTGTGTCCGGAACAAATAGTGCTATCAGCTTTGGTAGTCAAACACAGGCTGGAAATTATACAGTACAGGCTACTACTGTTCAGTGTTCGCAGGCAATGTCGGGCAGTGCAACTGTTACTATTCTCAGTGGACCACCGGCACAGTTTGCAGTAACGGGTGGAGGAACGTATTGTACAGGAGGTACTGGACTTGCAGTAGGGCTTGCGGGATCACAAACAGGAGTGAACTATCAATTGCGTCGTAGCAATGGAACGATCAATGTAGGATCACCGGTTGCCGGAACAGGAAGCGCCATCAGTTTCGGTTTACAAACAGTAGCATCAGATTATTCAGTGCTGGCAACCAATACCGTTACACTTGCCACACAAGCAATGTTGAACAGCGTAAGCATTCGCATTGCAGCTATTCGTACACCATCGACACCCGGAGCTATTACAGGTCCGAATGATGCATGCCCTTATATGGGAGTATCAAATGTTACTTACAGGATCAACCAGGCTGCAAATGCAACTTCTTATTTATGGACAGCGCCTTCGGGTGCAACCATTATAGGAAGCAATACAGATACTGTTGTGGTTATTCAATACCCAACATCATTTGTATCTGGAACTTTGTCCGTGGTTTCTGTAAATGCATGTTTCTCTAATGCAACAAGCACGGCAAGAAATCTTTCTATAACAAAAAGAGTTCCATCTACACCAGGCACCATTACTGCATCACTTTCAAACCCATGTGAAATTGTTGCGACCGGAGCAACTGCTACCTATACCATACGGCAGGTAACTTATGCAACAGGCTATACTTGGACGTTACCAACAGGTATGACATTTATGTCCAACCTTGGTGATACAGGTGTGGTGGTAAGATTTGAAAGCGGCTACACTACCGGTGCGATATCCGTTGTTGCATATAACAATTGTGCAACAAGTGCAGCGAGGTCATTAACAGTAACAGCAAAGATCCCATCAACACCGGCTGTTATCAATGGCGTTACCAATGTTTGTACATATATCGGGCAGCCAACAACAGCAACTTATTCTATTGTTGCTGTTGCAGGGGCGACGTCTTATTTATGGACTCCGCCTGCTAATTCAATAATTGTATCCGGTCAGGGAACAATTTCAATTCAATTATCATTTGCAGCAAACTTTGCGGGGGGAAGCCTGACTGTAAAATCAGTTGCAGCCTGTGGCAGCAGTTCAGCAAGATCATTATCGCTTGTGAAGAATGTTGCCAAGCCAGGAGCAATCACTCCATCTGCTGCGGCATGTCCGTCAACAACAGTAATCTATACAATTGCAGCAGTACCATTTGCAACATCTTACGCATGGTCGGTCCCAACGAACGCAACCTATGTGTCAGGACAGGGAACAACAAGTTTTACCGTTAGTTACAAACCAACGTTTGTATCGGGAACAGTAACAGTTAAAGCAATAAATAATTGTTCTACAAGCGCAGCAAGCTCATTGGCTGTGTCAAATTCAGGTTGTGCACCATTTGCAAGAACCCACGGAACAGAACAATCAGAAACAGCACAAAAAGAAATTAATGTATATCCAAATCCAAATAATGGTGTTTTCATGATCAGTTTTGGTGCAGGAAATGCTATTGGTAAGATCACACTACAGGTAGTTGATATGTATGGTAAAGTTGTTAAAGAACAAAGAGAGACAGTGAATAAATCCGGCAATATCACTGCAACGATCAACGCAACAAACCTGAATGCAGGTATTTATGAAGTACGTTATTATAATGGAAATACCATTCATGCTGAAAAGATTGTCATCGTTAAATAAAAATTTTGAATAAAATAAAATGGCGCAGACATCTGCGCCATTTTTATTTACCTTAAAAGCACACAATCTTTAAATAACCTATTTCATTTTCCTCATCATTGGCATATTCATCATTACCAATGATATACTGAACTGGCTCAGCCCATCGGAAGGAGCTCCAGACAATACCTGGTTATCACTGCTTTTCCATTCTTTGTCTTTAAAGCTTCCTATATAAGCAGCACGTATCCCGAAATATCCAGACGAACCCCTCGGTGGTTTTACTGCGAAACCAAGACCAAGGCGATAAGTAAAGAAACTATTTGTAAAATTCACAGGACGTATTGCATTTTGTACATCCGAAAAAACCAGCACCGCATCAAATGGCACAGCGGAATTATCTTTATAAAAACGAGCCTGGTATGCCTGTCCGCCAATACCAATAGATGGATACAACAATAATTTTTTGTTTGGAATAACATCATACCCAATATCAATACCCACGCCTCCATACCTGATGGTACTGCTTTTTTTATCACGATCCCCACTCATACTACTGCCGGCAATAAGATCGATATCAGATACGAACCTGTTATATTCCCTGAGAAAGCCAAAATCAAGTGTACCTGAAAAATCACGCAGCGTTTTATATTCTGGCCTGTTAGCAATACGACTGTTCAAGCCATCAAAACTTTGAAAACTAATTCCTATAGCACGAAGGAACATTGGGGGAACGTAATCATTTTTTTTAATGTCCTGGTTTGGCTGGGCAAAACATGCAACAGAAATAAATGTTGAAAAAAGAAAAATAATGAATTTCATAATGTTTAGTTTATAAAAGTTTTACAAATAAAGAGCCAGATTGTTTTAAAATATACTGGAATGACAATTTTTTGAGATCACAATTATGTACCAGCTATATATGATATACGTATGAAGAATTTAAAAAGTTCCGGAACCACGCGTGTATTTGATAAACCGGCTGGGACAATGTTGCAGACATTTAATTAATAATAAAACCCCCAATACACATTGGGGGTTTATTATCAGTGATTCACTTTTAAGAAATATTTATTTAAAACATGGCTACCATATTCTTATTCTATCCTTCGGCGCCACATACATTTTATCTCCCTCCTTAATATTAAATGCAGTATAAAATGCGTCATGATTCATTAACGGTCCCCACACCCTATAAATTGCGGGTGAATGTGGATTTGTATTGATCATCGTACGCAGTGCTTCATCTTTCATTTTACTTCTCCAGCATTGTGCATATGAAAGGAAGAAACGCTGATCAGCAGTTAAGCCATCCAGTTTTGTTGTATCAGCCCCTTGTTTTGTCATTTTAAATGCATCATATGCAATCGCAATGCCGCCAATATCTGCTGTGTTCTCCCCTTGGGTAAGACTGCCATTTACATGTACGGAATCCAATACAGTAAAATTGTTATAGAGTTTTACAGCCTGTTCTCCTTTTTGTTTGAATTTTTCAAAATCTTCCTTGCTCCACCAGTTTTTCAGGTTGCCATCTTTGTCATACTGCGCACCCTGGTCATCAAAACCATGTGTCATTTCATGGCCGATCACCATACCAATACCACCGTAGTTCATCGCATCATCCACATTGGGATCAAACATTGGATATTGTAATATGCCTGCAGGAAAAACGATCTCATTAAACCCGGGATTATAATACGCATTGATAGTTGGTGCGGTAATACCCCATTCTGTGCGATCAACCGGTTTGCCAACCTTACTCACCTGGTATTCATATTCATTTTTTGAACAGGAGCTAAGATTATCAAAAAATTTGTTCCTGTCAATCTTTACCTTGCTATAATCTCTCCATTTATCAGGAAACCCGATTTTCTTAATAAATGTATGTAGCTTATCAATTGCTTTTTGTTTTGTGCTGTCGCTCATCCAGTCTAGATGTTGTATTCTTTTTTCAAAAGCCTTTTGCAGGTTATTCACCAGGTCGAGCATTCGTTTTTTTGCATCCTCGGTAAAATATTTTTTTACGTATACTTCTCCAAGCCCATCACCAAGGTTTGCATCCGTAAGCCGGTACATTCTTTCCCATCTTTCTTTCATCTGTTGTCTTCCACTCAATGCTCTTCCTGTATAATCAAAATTTGCCTGTACAAAAGCATTGCTCAAAACAGGGGCAGCATTATCTGCTAAATGAAACCTGAGATAACTTTTCCATGAATCTACCGGCACTGTTGTTAAAAGTTCGTTCAGCTTTTCGTAATATCCCGGCTGACTTACATTTACAGAATCTGCTTTTACAGAAAGTTTTGGTAACAGTGTTGCCCAACCTATTACGGGCATTTTCTTTTCAAGATCGGCAACGGCCGTTTTATGATAATTAGATTCCGGGTCGCGTAATTCAACGTTCGTTTTATGACTTGCTGCGATCTTCTTTTCAAGTTCATAAACGGTATTCATGTTTTTTGCAGCGGTTACGGAGTCATCGCCAATAAGCGTAAATATTTTTTGAACATAAGTTTGATAAGCGTTTACAACATTAAGTGTGGAAGGATCAGTTTTAAAATAATAATCCCTGTCAGGCAATCCAAGGCCCGATTGCGAATAAACAGCAATGTTAGCGGTACTGTTTTTTTCATCCGACGCAATAAACTGGCTGATCAGTGAACTATTGAGAAGAGTGGTTTGCTGCGCAGAGAATTCTATTACTCCTTTTGCATCTTTGATACCATCAATTTGTGCCAGGTAAGGTTTGATGGGCGTATAACCTGCTTTTTCAATTGCTGCGGAATCCATGCCCGACGCATAAAAATCCCCGACTTTCTGTTCAATACTCCCGGCTGTATTGGAAGCTTTGGAAATACTGTCGAGTATTTCTTTTACATGCAGTTTTGTAATATTATACATTTCCAGGCCTGACCCTGCTCTTGATTCGGTTGGAAGGATCCTGGCAGTGTCAAACCATTTGCCGTTGGCAAAAAGAAAAAAATTGTCGCCAGGTTTTACAGCCGAATCTATATTGACAAGTGACAACGATTTTCGTTGTGCATCTGCAACCGTATCTTTTTTATCAGCTGTACAGGAAAAAATAAAAAAGGAAATAGAAATCACCAGGGTAATAGGAATAAAATTTTTTCTCATATTTTTTTAGTTGAATGGTCAAATTATAAATTTTTTCTTATGGCCAAACTTTTATTTTATGAATGGATAACAACCGGGAAAGCATGATCGGGTTGCAAAATCTGAAAAGCCGGATTGTACCTGCAATACCAATTATCCGGTATCTAATATCCAGTATCCGCATATGGTACCCGTATCCACTATTTTCCCTAAGTTTGCTCATCCATTCATTCTTAAACCCAAAACTTATCATGCTATGAAAAAGCTGCTCACTGAATTTATCGGAACCTTTTTTCTTATACTTACCATCGGCCTGGTTGTTAACGGAGGGAAAGGGGATTTTGCTCCCGTTGCCATCGGCTCTGTATTAATGGTAATGATCTTCGCCGGGGCCCATGTATCAGGCGCACATTATAATCCCGCGGTTACCCTTGCAATATTAATTCGGGGAAAGATCAGTTTTGCTGATGCGGCGGGTTATTGGCTGACGCAATTTATTGCAGCTGTTGTTGCAGCTTATGCAGTGATGTATATGTTGCCTGGTAAAATGCCCGCCAGCGCAATAGCAATGCCCGATCCGGTTCGTGCACTTGTTGCAGAATTGATTGGCACTTTTGCATTGTGTTATGTAGTGTTGAATGTTGCAACTGCAAAAGGAACAGTTGGAAATATGTTTTATGGCCTGGCAATTGGTTTTACTGTGCTTGCAATGGCTTATGCATTTGGATCAATATCGGGGGGAGCTTTTAATCCTGCTGTAGCAATTGGGATCTGCCTTATGAAGCTTGCTCATTGGTCAGATGTTTGGGTTTACCTGTTGGGTTGTTTTGGCGGTGCTGTAATTGCAGCAGTGGTATTCAAGATCATTAACACGGAAGATTAATAAATGTATCCCGGTTGATTTAAAGTCGCGTTTCAGAAGAATCTTTTATTATTGTTGCTAAACCCACTTATATCAAAGTTTATTGCCGTTGGCCTAAGCCAACGACAATTTGTTTAAATTCATCCGGGCTTTAGCCGCATGTTATAAAATGATCTTTTTATTAATGCTGCCAGTATCATTACCTAAAAACGGTTTTGCATATAAAAACCTCGAAGAAGAAAGGTCCAGTTTGTTCTCTACTTCTATCCCGCTGAATTTAGATTCCATGTTAAAAGAAGATTTTTCAAAAACAACATTATTGAAATGTGCATAGTTGAATTCTGCCTGGTCCCTGAAAGAGCAATTATTAAACAGGCCCCGGTCATAGAATTTTGCGTAATTGAAAAACGATTTTGAATTGAATGTAGAAAGACTGAAATCTGTATATTTTTTAAACACCACATCATTGAATTGTGTTACCGAGTTAAAAAAGCCTGACTGGAATAAACAGGTTGAATCAAATTGTGTTTTAAAAAAGTTGGTTTTTTGATTGAAATAAGCATTTTGAAAATTGGATACACCAAGTACTTTTCCTTTAATGAGTTCAAAATCACTAATTGCCTGGCAATTGTCAAACACGATATCTTTATTAAAAGTACATTCTGACAGTATGCATGAATGCTGGAATACCGCATTCTTTAAATTGATGGTCTTTTCAAAAACACAAAGATGAAAGAAGACCGGGTTTAAAAAAATGCAGCTGTTCTCTTTCCCGCCAGGATCAGTTTTATACCCGGATATTTCCCCGGTAAAACGACAGTTGTAAAAAGCAATCGAAGATCTTATGATCACTTTATTTTCATTTGTGCGTATTGCCGTTTTACCTGAAAGAATTGTCAGATCGAGATTGCCCAAAATTTTTGTATCCTTGAAATAAACATTCTCACCCTTTTCTATCAGCTTATATATTTCTTCTGCAGATACCTGCGATTTGGTAGCTTTCGAAGTAGAATTACAGGCTAATAAAACCATTGTCAGCAATGGAAAAAGAAAAACAGCTTTTACAAGTTTCATTCTATATCATATTTGTTTGCTAATAAGGATGCTTGCCTTGTTTGTTTGTGTTTGAATTTTTAAATTCAGTAATTTTTTTTTCAAGCATTCCTGATTGTTTTTGTTGCTTCAGGAAAGATAGTATCTCTTTGGGAGTATATGCATTTGGTGTTGATGTATTTACTGCAGAATGCTGCTTGTTTTGTTTTAATGTTTGTACGCCAGGTAAAATATCATTCGTAAAATCATCTTCACTTTTACCCGTTTTTCCCTTGGTTGAATAACCATTTGAAAATGCTTTTGGATACTGGCTTGTTGTATAAAAAATATTATTCTGTTCATTTTGTTCTGTAATTACTGTGGTAGCATCGGCATACAATACCAGGTAATAATATCCATTGAGGGCGGTAGGTACATAATAAGTTCTTACGATCGAGCTTGTTCCAAATATCTGTGACGCAAAATCTGATCCGGAAGGTATATTATAATTAAAATTACAATTATAGGTTGTAGGACAATTGTACGTGCCGGCTGCAACGGTAGTATTAAACTGGTCGTAAAACAATATACCGTAGTCATTTGCATTGTAAGCGTTGTAATAAAGATAATAAAGCGCCCAGTCGGCTGAAGCAGGCAGATCCTGGTTGCCGATATTATATAAGTTCAGGTCAATCATTCTTTCGTTGATATAACCACTTGTTGCATATGTGGAAACATCGGAAAATGCCCATGGAGCCACATCAATCCCCGCTGTATTTGGTGGTGGTGCAGGAGGTAAGGTTCCATTTTCATTTGCCATGATATAAAAATTATCTCCCAATGAAAACTGGTTAAGCATAAAATTGTAATCAACCCAGATATATCCGGCAGTTCCCCAGGTGTCGCCCCATGAGTTTACCACCTTAAATGCTCCTCCCGGTCCCTTGCTGTCATCATAGCCGATTATCGTAATTGCATGATTGCCGAGATAACTGCCGGAAAGACCTGAATAAATATCGCTTGTGTTCCATGATTGTAAATTGCTGTATACTTTCGCACCAAACATTACCGGGAGCTTATTAAATATTTGTTCTTTGATGGTAGTTACTGTTTTATCAATTTTCCTGTAGTATTCGATCTTGTGTCCTGCTGCGTTAGTCGTCCAATTCGACTGCAGGTTTGCTGAAGAACAATCCGTAATATTTGAATATGGAACTGTTTGCAAAGTAGCAGCACCCCGTGCCTGGAGAATATCCAATGCATCTGTGAAGTTGGTGCCATTACAATCTGAAGCCCCTTTTTTATTATCGGGGATTGCAATAAATAAATCTTTAGGACTGATCTGGTTTGCAGAAGAATTAATTTCGGCGGCAGACCTGTTCAATGCAATCGCCTCGGTAGCTGTTTTTGAATAATATCCTGTCGACCAGGCAACACAGGTACCGTACTGACCCTGGTTCCCAATGGGCGGGAGGTATTGACTCAGATCATAGGAAGCAGGCAAGGCCTGGCCTGTAGCGCCAACATTAGTAATAGATGAAGGAACAGAAGAAGGGTCATCTGTACCATTCAATCCCAGGAGAAATTCATTGATATCGTCAACAACATCATTACTTTTTTTACACGAAACGAACAGCAATATTAATACACAGTAAATGGCTACATTTTTTTTCATAATAAAATTTTTACTAAATGAATAATCCGTGTTTGCTTTCTGTGGCTGAAAAGTAGAGATCTTAGGATAAGAAGTATAACAAAATAAGAAGATTATAGAGGAAATCAAATACCGAATTTGTAGTACTGTTCTTTGCTTCAAACAAATGGATATTAATGAGTAATTGTTATGATTAATACTTTTTCAGGATAAGTATTAATCATTTATATTTATAGGCCCGTAAGCCACGAGCTTTTTAGCAGGGAATTTGCAATAAAAAAATACTTACACAACCTAAAGAATGTATATGAAAAATCTGATCGTTTGTTTGCTTTCGCTTTTTTCCGGTATAAGTGCATCTGCACAATTAAAGACGACGCCTTTATGCCCGGAATTTATGGCCAGGATCATGGAAGGAGATATAAGTGGTATCCAGGCAAATTTTACAGCCGGGCAAATAAAGGCCAAATTTCCATGTTTCACATCCGAGGAAGGTGATTCTGCTAAATGCGGTGAACTCATTAATTACCAGGACAAGGATATTTATTTTTATGCCGGTAGAGATTATATCGAGATAGGAGAAAAATTTAAAGGAAAACTCAGTCTGCCGGTAATGGGAGCAGCAAGGAGCGAGCTTTTTAAATGGGTGGGCTATCCAAAAATCAAAGACGTTACCTGGGATGCTTTCCAGACTGCATATGGCATCCTCATACTTTATTATAATAAGGAGAATAAGGTAAATCGCATCAGGATGAGCACAAAATCAGCTGAAACATTGAAACTGTGTGAGTAGTATTTGCGGTTTAGATGTTTACTATTAAATTACTATTCGGCTAACAACTTTCATCACTATTCAGCAACCAGGTTTATTTTCTTTTTATCCGGCTTTCAGCACATCGTGATTATTCACGTTGGTTTGATCATTTTCGCCTTTCGTTAAGTTTAATGAATATTCATCCATATTTTACTCATCTTCATTTTATGAAACAAATACGCATCATCCCAATCTTACTGACAAGCTTATTTTTTGCTATGAATGTTCTTAGCCAGGATAAAAAACCGGTTTCCGATTATCTACAGGTTCCCGGGCCTGTTAATTTTGATCATGCTGACTATAATTTATCATGGTCGTCTCATCCTACAGCAAATTATTATAAGCAGGAATATTTGCAAAAAGGAGAAAACGAAGCAAAGTTTAAGGCGATGGTCCTGATTGAACTGGCAACAGGAAATATCAATGCAAAAAATGCCGTGCAATCGAAAGTGGAAGAGCTGAAAAAAATGAAAGCTGTAAATCCTATTGTAAACTATGAGCTTATTACAAATCCTTCAACCGGTGAGTATATGCTCGATTTTTTGCTCACCCAGGATAATGCAAAGACTGGCGTTACAGAAATCATAGAAAGAAATGTTTACAGGTATAAAAATTATACAGGAAAAAATGGGCAATCCGGCGTTCTTTTATTTGCCGTAAGCTCACGGGCTTATGGAAATGAGGTCAATACTTTTCTTGCTTCGTTAAAGTCAAAGAGAAAAGACCTGGTGAATAAAGTAAGCGCATTCAAAATTCCCGATGTAGTAATAAAATAATTAACCGCGGAGAACAGGAGAAACTGAGGTTAATTATTTTCTCTGCGCAACCTCTTTCTCTCTTTTTCTCTGCGGTAAAAGATGGCTCAGATTACCTTATCAAAATTGCATTTCCTTTCATTATTTTGGTTTCGCCTTTCCTGTCAACACCCTTTAATGACCAAACAAAATTTGCAGAGGGTTGTTTTACTCCTTTGTAGATTCCATCCCATCCTTTCCCTATCTCGCTGGTTTCAAATACAAGTTCTCCATAACGATTGAATACGCGGAAGAATTCCAGTTTTGCAATTCCAACCGGTGTTGGTTTGAAATAGTCATTCACGCCGTCACCATTAGGTGTAAACGCAGTAGGTACGTAAAAAGTAGGGCCATTCAATACTTTCAATTTTACAGTATCAAGGTCAAAGCAGCCGATCTCATCCGATACCATTAATACAAACGTTGCGCTGTCGGTAAGAACAGTGGTTGGGTTAGCAATAAAAGCATTATTCAGCAAACCAGGTGGCGACCATTGATACGATCCCCCTCCACTTCCTGATAACTGGTATGGAAAATTGTATTCAATATTTGCATCATTCCCTGCGTTTGCAATTACAGGAGCTTGTATGTCCAGGTTGACCAATGCAGTATCTGCACAGCCAAAACTATTTACAGCAATGAGCTGGTATGATCCCTCCGTAGTTACTGCAGTTGAATCAGCAATTGGTTGCTCGTTATAGGTCCAGTTGCTTGTATACCCCGTAACATTATACAAAGAACTAAGATCAGCTGATTGTCCATAACAAATTTTCAATGGCTTATCAGGGCCGAGATCGGGTTTGCTGTTTATGGTTATTGTTATTAATGCTCTTGGTCCTTCACAGGGGCCATCTACCTGGCTTACGTAATAACTGAATGTGCCTGCTGTTGCTGAAGATGGCGTGGGTGTAGCAGCAGCGCCTGTGCCCCCTGTTGCATTTGTATACCATAATAAATGAGCACCCGGAATAGTGGCATTTGCAACAAGAGGAGCTGTTGCTTCATACTGGCAATAAGCAATGGGTGATGTAACTGCAGGCAACGGCGGCGTAAGGTTAACAGTAAAGTTCAGCGTAGCAACAGAATCACATCCGTTTGAGCTGGTAAGCGTTGCAGTATATATACCTGTTGTTGTATAATTCTGCCCGTTCCAGGTATATGGCAATTGTGCCGAGCAGGTGCTATAGTTAGTGTTACTGGCTGTTACCGAAAAAATCGTGAGCTGCAGGTTGGCGATAGAGTCACAGCCGGTAGTAGTGTTAAGTGTTACAGAATAGCTGCCGGCTGTTGAATAGCTCTGCCCATTCCAGTTGTATGGTAATTGATTGCTGCATGTACTTGCAATTGTATTGCTGCTGGCAACCGGGTTGATCGTTAAATTTAATGTTGCAATAGAATCGCAACCCGCCGCGCTGGTAAGCGTTACTATATGTGCACCTGCGGTTGAATAATTTTGCCCGTTCCAGCTATATGGCAATTGATTGCTGCAGGTGTTTGCATTTGTGTTGCTGGTAACAACTGAATTGATCGTTAAATTTAATGTTGCAATAGAATCACAACCACTGCTACTGGTAAACGTTGCTGAATAAGTTCCCGGAATTGAATAATCAATTCCATTCCAGTTATATGGTAAATGGTTATCACAAACATTTACATTGGACAGGCTAGTTACAACAGGAGTTGCTGAAAGATTCAGTGTTGCAACAGAATCGCAGCCGCTATTACCTGTAAGTGTTATATAGTAGAGTCCGCCCGCTGCATAATTATTTCCATTCCATGTATAAGGCAATTGGTTATTACAAATATTGATGTTGGAAATACTTGTATCAATGAAATTTGCAGTGAGATTGAGCGTTGCAATTGAATCACAATTATTGGTCCCGGTTAATGTAACTGTATACGATCCTCCTGTTGAATAACTATTCCCATTCCAGCTGTAGGGTAATTGGTTAGCACAAACTGTAATGTCCGTGGTGCTTGTCGTAACAGGCAATTCATCCAGTATGAGAGTTGCTATCGAATCGCAGCCGCTGGTACTGGTAAATGTTAGTGAATAAGTTCCTGGTACATCATAACTATTTCCATTCCAGCTATACGGAAATTGCTGCTGGCATATTGAAATGCTGGTATTACTTGTGATTGGTGGATATACGGAAAGATTTAATGTAACAAGGGAATCGCAAACTGAGCCAACTAATAAAACAGAATAAGTTCCTGCTGCAGCATATACATTCCCATTCCATGTATAAGGCAATTGATTATTACAGATCTGTGTATCGGTTGTGCTTGTTACATAAGGTACAACTGTAAGACTAAGTATTGGAACCGAATCGCATCCATTTGCATTGACAATGGTGACGGAATAAGTTCCCCCGGCAGGATAACTGTTGCCATTCCATATATAAGGAAGCAGGGCAGGACAAATATTTACATTCGTTGTAGAGGTAAGAATGTCGGTAACAGATAGGTTAAGTATTGCAATGGAATCACAACCGGCACTGCTCGTAAGTATTACAGGATATGTGCCTGCCTGCGGATAACTGTTGCCATTCCAGCTAAATGGCAATTGATTATTACAAATGGTGAGGTCTGTGGTGCTGGTAACGGTATTATTTACAACAAGATTTAATGTTGCAACCGAATCGCAACCACCGGAAGTGATGAGGGTAACCGAATAAATTCCTCCTGCAGGATAACTATTTCCATTCCAGCTATAGGGTAGTTGCGTGGTGCAAATAGAAATGTCGGTCGTACTCGTGATAACAGGGTTTACAACCAGGTTCAACGTTGCAATAGAATCGCATCCTACCACACTTATAAGGTTTACACTGTAAACTCCGGCACCAGGATAACTATTTCCATTCCAGTTATAAGGTAAAAGATTGTCGCAGACATTTATATCAGTTGTGCTGCTTAAAAAATTTTGCACTGCCAGGTTTAACGTCACAATAGAATCACAACCGCCACTACTGGCAAGCGTTACTGTGTAAATACCTGTACTGTTATAATTGTTTCCATTCCAGGTATAAGGAGTTTGAGCTGTACAAATGGTAAGATCAACGGCGGTATCATAAACAGAATTAACAATAAGGTCTAGAGTTACTATAGAATCACATCCAGCCGAACTTGTAAGCGTTGCAGTATAAATACCTGTGGTATCGTACAGCGTTCCATTCCATAGATAAGGAACCTGGTCGCTGCATATAGTAAGATTGATTACACTTGCTGTAGTGTCGTTGACTGTAAGATCAAGTATGGCCGTTGAATCGCATCCTGCGGTACTTGTAAGACTTATAGTATAAATTCCCGTGGCATTATAAGCATTTCCATTCCAGGTATATGGGAGACTATTGTTGCAAACAATAACAGGAGTGTTGCTGGGTATTATCGGTTGGATAACTACGTTCAACGAATCAATAGAAATGCACGAGTTTAACGGAAATGGTGGAACGATTTCATAATTTCCCGCTGCGGTAATAATATGGCCATGATAATCGTAAGGCAAATCATTCTCACAAACTACTACGCTGTCCGAAGTTGAATGTGGACTATTAACTGTAAGATTTAATGTGGCAATCGAATCACAGCCCGCAGGCGTGATAAATGAAGCAGTATAGGTACCGCCGGTATTATACGTATTGCCATTCCATGTATAGGGTAACTCACTGTCACAGATGGATTCATTTGTTGTACTGGTAAGGAAGTTGAATACAACCAGGTGAAGTCTCGGAATAGAATCACAACCAAAACTACTCGTTAACGTAACCTGGTAATTGCCGGCAGTATTATAAGCATTGCCATTCCATGTATATGGTAACTGGCCTGTACATATAAATACATTGGTGTTGGAGGCTAAAACCGGTGCAACAAGTAATGTAAGAGAAGCAATGGAATCACAGCCAGAACTACCCATAAGATTAACGGAATAATTTCCCGCGGCTATGTAATTGTTCCCATTCCAGTTATATGGAAGCTGGTTAATACAAACAATAACTGTGGTATTACTTGATGTGGTGGTAGAAGCAGAAAGATTTAAGATTGCTGTTGAATCACAACCATTGCTTCCCGGCAGTATTATCGCATAAGTTCCAGCTGCCGGGTAACTATTCCCATTCCAGTTATAGGGAAGCTGGTTAACACAAACAGTAATACTGGTTGTGCTGGATGAAACGGGGTTCACTGCAAGGTTAAGTGTTGCGATCGAATCGCAGCCTGCGCTACTTGTCAGTGTAACAGAATAAGTTCCTGCTGCAGGATAATTATTCCCATTCCAGTTGTAGGGTAATTCATTGCTGCAGATCGTCCGGTTTGTTGTACTTGTTACATTGTGATTTACGGTGAGACTTAAGATTGGAACCGAATCACATCCGCTACTACTCGTTAATGTTACTGAATAAGTTCCATTTGTTGTATAAACATTCCCATTCCAGTGATAGGGTAATTCGTTGTCGCAGATGATGGCATTGGTGATACTGGTACCTACATTTATAACCGAAAGGTTAAGCACTACAATAGAATCAGCGCCATTGCTCCCCGTCAAAGTAGCAGAATATGTTCCGGCTGTAAGACAGTTGATACCATTCCATAAATAGGGCAGTTGATTATTACAAATGGTCGTATTTTCAATGGTAGGTGGCAGGCTGGCAGCATTGATTCCGGGATGAATAGGGGGTGCTGAAAAACAATGCAGGCACAATACTATCGACAATAGTATTCCCATGCTAATCCTGTAGATATAGTATTTGTTTTTCATTACCCGATCTGTTATTCCAGTTAGTTTAACCGGGTTGTTTTATAACAGGTTTTTCATTGTAAGTTGTAAGTGTGCAAAATTAAACAAAATAAGCCTGCGACCTGTTATGAATATACTAAGAAATACAAGATGATAGTGAATTCGTTACCTTATATCCACCTATACATTTACGACAAGCGGGTTAAGAATAAAAAATCATTTATTCACCCCACAGATTCACTACATTAAATGTTTTCTAAATGGTTGTGTAATTGTTATACTACAAAGAAATAGTAGAATATGGTGCTGCATAAATTTGAAATTCCTGTCAGCCTAGGCGGCCGAAGCCATTGATTTATAAATGCAGGGGTTCGGCAAACTCATTCCGGCAAAAATTAGTTCATTTAAAAATTTCAATCTGATGCGCCACCGGGGATGGCATATGCACCGGTTGATCCTATTCCGGTGCAGAAGCTATATCCATGCTCTATTACCCAAAAAAATCTTCTGGCATGAAATTTAATATAAGCTGTATAGCCCTTTATTCCTTAAATTAGCATAGCACCTAAACAATTCCTCGTCATTAAAAATAGAGTATATGAGAAAGATCATTACCAAGCTGGTGTTATTATTCGCTTTTTCGTTTAGTATTTTAAGTTCCTGTAACAAGACTGATGTGCAGAATCAGCTATTGGCTGATGATTCGGATGAAACATCCATGGAAGCTTCAAAAGGTGGACATCATGGGCCTCATAACGGTCCTCATCATGGCCCTCACCATGGTCCAGGTCATCATAACAATCATTGCGATTGTGATTGCCATTGCCCTGATACCGTTGCAACTGCAACACGAATTTTATACGAACAGGATTTTGCTACCTATCCCGACCAGGTAGGTATCCTGGTAAATGTGTACTACACAAATCCCGGTGATCCCGGTACATTCCGTGTTGTATTACGCACCTCAACCGGGGCTATTGATTCGATCAGTATTGTAACTGCAAATCATACAGATCCTGGTGTTGAAGACAGTTTTCAATTACAATATTGGATCCCTGTGGGAGAATTCCCCAGTACATTGTATGTAACAGGAAGGCCTGCTGATCTTGAATGTGATATACGATCGCGGAGGCAGTTCACTATTACTGATATAAACTAATTTGAAACGACCAATCAAATAGCCGGGTTTTAATTAACCCGGCTATTTGCATTTAATGGTCTTTATGTAAGAGAGCGCAGCTTCTTTGGTTTTATCACTTATCTCTATCCTTGCCCGGCTTTCTTCAACCGCCTGCTGAAGTATGATGTTATTCGTTGCTTCATCGAATGGCTTTAAGTAGTTGTCAATCGCCCCAATCATTGGCACATTCATATTCGCAATTTTGGATCCGGCAGTGCAGCTAAAGTCAAATGAACTGAAACTAATGGATTTTATTCCCTTGTGTTGCGAGGTTTTGAAATAGATCTTTTTGTTTTTGATGTCGTACACAATACTCCATTTTGTATAATCTCCCTGTGCAACCTTGCCAAGAATATCAAAAGCAAAATCAACAGCCGGCTTGCTGATCTCATTCTGCCCGTATTGTTGTACCATAGAACACGCCTGGGTAAAACGTTGAAGGGAATTATCAGCAAAGGAAAATTTTTTATTACCAGATGGAATATTTACTTCGTTTGCTGCTTTTGAAGATTGTGAATAGGTGTTATTGGTAAGCACAGCAAAAGGAAGTTCTTTCCCTTTATGAACCACCATTTTTCCATTGAGAAATTCAATGGTTGCTGCATTACCGCTAGCATCAGCTATTAAATAATGCAGGGGTGCATTGTGTTCCGAAATACGGATCTTTTCATCTGTCGCAATAACTTCATCAATTGTAGCATTGTTATCTAACTGGTATTGTATCCATTGCAATACACCCAGCGCAGGCCTGCTATCTTGTTTTGGATAGCTTGTTTCATCCAGCCACATCAGCTCAACCACCAATCCTTTCTCATTCATTCCTCCTGTAGGAAACTCTTTTCCAAACTGGTTGAAACTAATACTCCCGTATTTTGATACCCAGGTGATCGTATTTCCATCTTCTCTTTTAAGAGAGGTTTTTTCCAACCCTTTTAAATTAGTGCAAAGGATGCCAACACCTGAAACCCAGTCATAATTGCGGCCAAAAACCAGTTCACCGTTCTTGTTTATTAAAAAGGTAGTGCAGGCTATCAATGGAGTTAAGAAAAACAAGAGTGAGCAGGTTGCCAGGATGACATATTTTTTCATGATCGGTTATTTGTTAGAAGTAAGTTACGAAGAATCAATAGTTGCCTGCCTATAAAAAATGTTAGGATTTAAATAATAAAGAAATAATTTACGGGCAAAAACTTAGTTGTACATTAGTAATGGTTTTATATGCAGTTAAACTACCTGCTCGCTCCCCCTGGTAAACTACGGAATAAAATTCCCGTAATTATTTCTAAATACATTAAAACAATTTTTATGACCAACAAACAATTTTTCCAACAACGCTGGAAATCTGAAATTTCACCAACAATGATTGCATTAAAAGCGTTGATACCCTGCGACAAAATGGATTACAGGCCGGCAGCAAGAAACCGTTCAGCAAAGGAACTGGTAGATCATTTTGTATCTCATGTTGAAGATCTTATTGAAGCAGCAGAAACAGGTGTACTGAACCATCGTGTAACGGCGAGTTACCCGGATATCGAAACAGCGATGAGTGCTTTTGAAAAAGGCTCAGATAAATTAATGATGCTGCTTGATAAGACAGATGACAAAACATGGGAAGAAACAATTGTGCCTTCGATGGTGTTCGGAAATAAATTCGCAGAAGAATCATTGGGAGACACCTGTTGGATGTTCCTTTTTGATCTTGTACATCACCGCGGGCAACTCTCCACTTATTATCGTCCAATGGGACTTGTGCAACCAGCTATTTATGGTCCTACATCAGAAATGGTAGAGCAGATGATGTCAAAAAACTAATTAATTACAATTGCGAATTATGAATTACGAGTTGAATCCTTTCATCTTATTTTGTAATTCATAATTCGTAATTCATAATTCATGATTCCCCTCTTATACTCCAATGCAGTTGTAATGCATTATTCTGTTCTATAAAAAATCCGGCTTTTACAGGCAACCACGGTTAAAATTTTCCGTCTTTAATATTGGGCCCGGTATTTATTTTGCTTTAACCGGGTACCTAACCTTATCTGTTTATTCTAAAAATCTTTTTATGAAACTCAGACGACAGCTGCCTTCCATTCAGTTCACATTCCCTGTATTATGCTTATTCCTGGTAATTTTTAGCAATGGTTGTAAAAAGACAACTGATTTAGAACCCGGAGACCAATTGCTTTCTGATCAAGGCAAACCGCCCAGGCCGCCGGTTTATTTTTATTTTACAAACTGCAGTCATCCTGCAATAACGGGCAACTTTGTTGCAGGCGCTGTAACCACAGCAACAGTAACCCTCCAATATATTAATAGCCCTGGCGGTGCTTATCCTGCATATACAAGTAATCTTATAAATGGTGTAAGATTAACAGCGCCCGCAGGAAATTTAGCAAGCGGTAGTGGCAGTATTTTACTGAATGCTGTAGGTACACCTGTAAATTCCGGCAGCATTGCTATTCCTGTAAGTATTAAAGGAAGTATAACCTGTAATGTTCCCATAACAGTACTTAATGCTCCTCCACCCCCTGGTAATTGCACCAGCCCCGGTGCTGCGATCGGTTCAAAGGGATGCGTAACGTTTACGTATAGAGGCCAGCAGGTAACTTACACCACCGTGCGTGCTGCTGACGGAAAGATCTGGATTCAACAAAATTTAGGATCTCCGCAGGTGGCGGTTAACGGGCAGGATATTGCATCCTTTGGTCATTATTTTCAATGGGGCCGATGGGATGACGGGCATCAGTTGCATAACAGTGGTATTGTTACGGGCAGTGCTTCATTAAGAAATCCCTCCAACATTCCATCAGGTAATAGCAATTTCATTATTGGGGCATCCACGTCAACTTCATGGTGGGGAATGGCGGGCAATGCAACCAATACATGGAGCGGTACAAGCGCTACATCAACAAATGGTAAAGATCCCTGTGTTGCATTAGGAGCAGGCTGGCATATGCCTTCTGCTTCCGAATGGAACAATGTAGTAAACGCAGAATATATCAGTGATGCAGTGTCTGCATTCCAGTCCAATCTCCGGTTAACTGAATCAGGGTACAGGAATTCGCCCAATGGCGCATGGACTCCAAATTTTGTTGGTGGTTATTATTGGAGCAGTACTGCCGGCAATACCAATACCGCCAACAACCTGTTCTTTGATAATGCGTATAATCTTTTTGTCACGCAAACAGGAAGAGGATATGGATTCAATTGCCGCTGCGTAAAAAATTAATTTATTTAAGAGGATAAAATAAAGGGGTGCTGTAGAAACAGCACCCCACCGTTAACTTACTATCTATGAAACGACTCCCTCAAAGGGACCTACCATAAGCAGGTTTTGCACTAACGCGGGAATCGAAGCAAAAAGTATGAGTGAAATGATTTTGAACTTTTTCAGGACCGGAAAGGAAGCGATGTTATCAATTATAATAAAAGAAAATTATGTGACTCGTATTCTAATAGATTATGCCAATAGGTGAATGGTGAATAGTGAAATCTTTAAAGTTTAAATTCTTTTAGCAGCATCTCTCACATAAGGTTACATAAAAAAAGAGAAAGCAACAAGCTTTTACCATTGACTATTCACCATTCACTCATCTCATCCCGCCATTTTCTTCACTCTGTTGGAAAAATCATCAATATCAAAAGGTTTACTGATGAACTGAAGGTCTTCTGTTTCCTGTATTTCTTCCTTACTATATATATTGGCTGACATTAATAAAACCGGCACATGGCTGGTAGCAGGATCGGCTTTTTGTTTATTGCATATTTCAATGCCGTTGCCATCCGGTAGCATGATATCGAGAATAACGAGATCGGGTAAAGTCGAAGCAATTCTTGACAGGTAATCGGCAGCGGTGGCAAAAGACTCCACACTAAATCCCATCCTGGTAAGAAGGAATTCTACGAGGGCACGCAAGTCGGCGGTATCTTCTACCAGGTAAATTTTTTTACTCATTTGAAAGCACTGTTTTATATCTATTCACTGTCGATCGTTTTTTAATAGTTTCAATCATTTTTTTTTCTTTATTGGTATTGAAAAACAAAACTCAGCACCTTTACCTTTTTCGCTGTTTACGGAAATAGTACCGCCATGCCGATCAATGATTTCTTTGCTAAGATAAAGACCTAAACCCAGACCGCTAATACCTTTATCTTCAGCTATCCTGAAAAATCTCGTGAATATCTTGTTTTGATCTTCTTTACTGATACCAATTCCTTCATCCTTCACTTTAACTAAAAGAAGATCATCCTGTATATCCATATCAAGATATATTTTTTTGGCTTTTGGAGAATATTTTATTGCATTACCGAGCAGGTTGGTCATTACCTGTTCCATTCTTTGCATATCTGCATCTGTATAAAAATTTTTTTCCGGGATGCTGGCAATAATCTCGTGTGTTTTATTGGTATAGTGAAGTGTTTCAATGATATCAAGTATCATTTTTTTAAAATCGAAATGTTCGTATAGCAACGGCAATTTTCCTGATTCTATTCTTGTAATATCAAGGAGTTCTTCTATCAATGCATTTAGTTTATCTGCCTGGTGCACGGATTTATCAAGAAACATTTTTTTAAGAGGATCCTTTTCCTCCTTATCCAATAATTGCAGGTATCCCTTCAGGATAGTAAGTGGCGTTTTCATTTCATGACCTGCAAGTGCGATGAATTCATCTTTCTTGATACTAAGTGCCTTTACTTCCTGGAAAAGCCGTGCATTATCGAGCGCTACGGATGCCTGTGCGGCAATACTCACCACCATGTTCTCGTGTTCGGCTTTAAAAACGCCGGGATCGGGGTGGCCAAAGAATAATCCTCCCAGTACACCTCCTCCTGGTGTGATAACAGGAACAGCCATATAACTCACTACCGGCAGATGCCCCTTTGGCATTCCATGGTAAGGCGGGTTTTTTCCATAGCGTGGATCTTTGGTAATATCATTTACCCGCACAACAGCTTGCCCACTGAAGGTGGGATGAAAGATGTCAGTATTGCGGGGCATACCGAATTTTTCAAATGCTTCTTTAGGTGCTCCCGACAAAGTGTAAAGCATTAATGATTCTCCCTTTTCATTGGTGAGGTTATAAAAAAATGCACCGAAAGCAGCGCCTGTAAGCTCTGTAGTAGTATCCGTGATCTTTTGAAGAATAGACTCCTGGTCTATTTTCCCCATAAAGTATTTGCTGATTGAATTCAATATTTCCAGTCGCTGGTTGGCAAGTTTTAAATCATTCTCTCTTTGCAACTGCTCATGAATATCTCTTGCGATCTTTGAAGCACCGATAATGTTACCGAATGCATCCTTTACAGGGGATACGGTAAGGGATAGGTGTATTTCCCTGCCATCCTTTGTCATACGTATCGTCCTGAAGTGATCAATTTTTTTACCTGCCTTAATATTTCTTATAATAACATCTTCTTCGGTCCTGAGATGTTGAGGGATCAATATGGTAATGTGTTTGCCAATCACTTCATCTTCTGTATAACCAAATATTCTTCTTGCTCCATTATTCCAGCTGGTAATAACCCCATTGAGATTCTTACTGATAATAGCATCATCGGAAGACTCCACAATAGCAGAAAGAATATATTGTTTCTGCTCACTTTGTTTTTGCCCGGTGATATCAATCAATGTATTGATCGCTCCGGTAAGTTTACCATTATTGAAAATTGGTCGGGGGAATACAAGTAAGTCTTTGAATTGATGGTCGGGTTGTTGAATTTTTATCTCTATCCGCTCATGTGGTTTTCCTGATTTTAATGTAAGTGCCATCGGGCATTCATCCAGGCCCATCGGTCTTCCATCAGGATAATAAATTTTCCAGGATCCGCACCAGAGGTCTTTTCCAATTTCCGGTGCCCGGCCCCAAAGTTCCACAGCAGCCTGGTTAAACCATGTGATATAGCCATTTTCATCGCAGGTATAAATTGCAAAGGGCGAAGAATGGACCAGGTCATCAAGAAATAACTGGCCTATCGGAGCTGTGCTGATCTCAGGCATGCTGCAATTAGTGATTTTATGGAAGATCCGCTTGTTAGGTTTTGGTTGCGATACCCCATAGAGAGTTCTACAAAAAACAAACCATAAAACCTTTTGTAAAACCTGCGCGGCAAATATAGCCTGATGGAGAGTGCCTTTGCTAAAAAAAATTTCAGGACCACGGCAACTTCAGCGGCAATCGGATTTGGGCAAACAGGGGAATTATATACACAATCATTCATTCTTACCAGGATTAAAATTACATGATATTACAATGATCTGTCATCCCTTGCCCGGGAGATAAACTGCCATCATTATCTTTACCGGATGCAACATCTTCTTCTATTACATGGGGCCATTGGTGCAAAGGACCAGTTGCAACCGCTGGATAATTTGCTTAAGGAAAAGTATATAACTCATACCGTTAATTTCAATGGCCATGGCGAAACTGTTACGGGTAACTCCTTTTCTATAGAGGGATTTGCACAGGATGTATTGGATTATCTTGAGCAAAACAATATTGACCAGGCGGCAATTTTCGGATATAGCATGGGCGGCTATGTTGCTGTATGGATGGCGAGGCATTATCCTCAAACAATTAGCAAAATTGTTACGCTGGCAACAAAATTTCATTGGGATGAAGCTATTGCAGCAAAGGAAATAAAAATGCTGGATGGCAATATTATTGAAGAAAAAATACCTGCTTTTGCAAATCAATTGCAGCTGCGTCACGGCCATTCTCATTGGAAAATACTCCTCGAAGAAACAAGAATACTCTTGCAACAATTGGGGAGTAGCAATGCCTTACAACCAGGAGACTACACCCATATTTCGACCCCTTGTTTATTGCTATTGGGAGACAAAGACAAAATGGTAACAAGGGAAGAAACGATGGCTGTACAGGAACTGTTGCCCCGGGCAAAGTACATGTTACTGGCAAATACACCGCATCCATTTGAGCAGGTGGACATGCAATTACTCACAGGCATTATTGAAGAATTTGTTCAATGATGATGGCTTTTCTCCCGGCCTTCGCCTGCTCAAAAAAAAATTTCCCTATGAAAAACATTATACACAGATTTACTTTGTATATATAAATAGCATAAATTAGCCGTATAATTTCACCCATTAATTCTAAAACAAAAAAACATGGCAACAAAAAAGAAAGCAGCCAAGAAAGCAGCTAAGCCTGCAAAGAAAGCGGCAGCAAAAAAAGCTCCTGCAAAGAAAGCAGCTAAACCAGCAAAAAAAGCAGTAGCAAAAAAAGCTCCTAAAAAGAAATCTGCTCGTAAACCAAATGCAGCATTCATGGCGGCACTTACACCAAGTAATGACCTGGCAGCAGTTATAGGCAGTAAAGCATTGCCTCGTACAGAAGCAGTAAAAAAGATATGGGTTTATATCAAAGCAAACAAATTACAGGATGCTAAGAACAGGCGCATGATCAATGCTGATTCAAAACTAAAATTAGTCTTTGGTGGAAAAGGCCAGGTATCAATGTTTGATATGGCTAAATATTTATCAAAGAACTTAAAGTAAAAAGATCTTATTGATTGTAAAAGCACCGGTAACGGTGCTTTTTTTTGCGTATATACGATATGGTTATGTAATAATAGTTTTTTTTAACGACGACAGGTTTAGTTTAAGTAAACAACAGCAATTCATCCATCGCTTTGTAATGCAGTGCAGTGGCGGGTTACAGGATTTCGAAGACTGTGTAATGTTTTAGTTACTTCCCGCAATGAAAAGATCATACAATCACCAGGCCGATATGTTTTTCAGTGTAAGTATTTCCCGTACGGGATGAATATTGTTGCGGGCTGACAGGTTGTTTAAACTACAATTTTCTATTTTTGGGCAGCCGAAAGAGAAGATAATTAAATATCTGCCACCAATGCTGCTGCACCAAACACACCAGCACTATCACCAAGGGATGGCTTTAATATGGGAACTTCAACAGTATTATTGAAAATGAAATGTTTTAAAGAATTTAACCCTTCTGTATAGATGGCATTAATATTTCCAACACCTCCGCCAACAACAATCACATCCGGGTCGATCATATTTGTGACAACCGAAATTGCTTTTCCAAAAAAATAACATAAGCGTTCAATCGTCTGTTTTGCAATTTCGTCTGTGCCTTGCTGATAGCGTTCGGCAATTTCTTTTAACGATATATGATTGCCTGTTTTACCGGCATAAAACCGTTGCAAAGCGGGCCCGGAAAGCACCGTTTCAACGCAACCGCTCCTCCCGCAATAGCACGGTCCGCCGGACTCATCCAGGTAGTTATGTCCCCATTCACCCCCAATTCCATGCTGGCCGCCCCAAATTTTTCCATTGATTACGATACCCCCACCCACGCCCGTACCCATGATAATTCCAAACACCATGGCGGCACCGGGACATTTTTCCTTTACAATTCCCCAGTGCGTTTCTGCCAATGCAAAACAATTGGCATCATTGGCAATTACCACAGGTAACTGTAACCTGTTTTCAAGGTCTTTTTTTAACGGCATTCCATTAAGAGCAGTGCTGTTGCAATTTTTCATTGTTTGTAAAACCGGGTCCAGCACACCAGGTGTTCCAAGCCAATGCTTGTGGGAGAAAGGCCCGAGTCCTCTTTCATTTGTTCTACAAGTTTTTGAACCTGGTTAATGATGTGTTTGTATCCTTTCTCCGCCGCGGTATCTATGCGTATTCTTATGATCGGCGAAGGATCATCAAGAGAGGGGAGGATAACGCCTTCCGTTTTTGTTCCTCCAAGATCAATTCCCCAAAGTTGCCGGGTCATAAGATGAGTTTTTCTGATATAGAGTTACCGGATTAAAGGTATAGGATTCCAGGTTTGTGGGTATGATTTATGCTGTTAATAAAGAAGATATCTTTGATCTATTAATATTTATACTATTTTATATGAAAAAGATACTTATTGCTGTTGACTATACCCAGGCTGCAGAAAAGGTTGCAAGGGTAGGGTACGAGCTGGCGAAAAGCCTGCAGGGAACTGTAGCACTCATACATGTAATTACTGAACCTGTTTATTATGCAATGGAATATTCTCCTATTGTCGGATACCAGGGGGAATATACTTCAGGTACAAATGAGGTAGTTGAAGATGTAAAGAATACAGCAGGAAACTTTTTAAATGCAATGGTTCAGCAGCTTGGAGATAATAGTATAACTACTGCAATACTTGACGGTGATACAACAGATGCAATTATACAATATAGTACTGACTGGAATGCTGACCTCATCGTTTTGGGTTCACATACACATCATGGACTGGAAAGATTATTTAGTACAGATGTGGCAGCGTATATATTGAAGCATTCAACAATTCCTGTGCTTGCTGTTCCTACAGATGGAAAATAAAGGATGATCAATAATTAAAAAAGGGCACCTATTCTCTTTCCAATGCCACTGCAATTTTCGCTGCCAGTGTTGCATTATTCAACACCAAAGCAATATTGGCTTTCAGGCTTTCTCCTTTGGTATGTTCGGCAATATGTTTTAAAAGAAAGGGTGTAATTTCTTTTCCTGTTATTTGTTTTTTAGCGGCTTCATCAAGTGCTTCTTGTATGTGTTGCTCTATAACTTCCTGCGATACCTGTTCATTACCCGGAACAGGATTGGCAATTAAAACAGATCCTTTTAAACCAATGCTCCATTTTATTTTCAGCATGTTGGCAATTTCTGCTGCACTATCCAAACGCAATGGTGAATTAAAATTGCTGTTGCCCGAATAAAAACCTGGAAACTCATCCTGGCCGAATGTAACAACAGGGATGCCTTTTGTTTCAAGATATTCCAATGTTAAGCCAATATCAAGTATCGATTTTACTCCTGCAGAAACAATTGCCACATCTGTTTGCGACATTTCAGAAAGGTCGGCAGAAATATCCATTGTTTCAGCAGCACCCCGATGTACGCCACCGATACCACCTGTGGCAAATATTTTTATTCCCGCCATCGATGCAATACGCATGGTAGCAGCAACGGTTGTTGCACCTGCAAGTTTTTTACTTAGTACATAAGGCATATCACGAATACTTACTTTCCATATATTTTTTTCTTTTCCAAAAAAATCGAGTTCAGACGGATCTAATCCTACGAGACATTTTCCATTCCTGATAGCGATTGTTGCGGGTATGGCCCCTTGTTCACGAACAACAGCCTCAACTTTTAATGCAGTTTCCACATTTTTCGGCCATGGCATCCCATGCGAGATGATCGTTGACTCAAGTGCTACCACCGGTTGGTTATGCTGAAGTGCGTTTAACACCTCGGTATTGATTTGCAGGAAATCACTGTTCATCTGGATAATATATTTTTATTGAATCAAATAATTTTTGCCGACTAATGGTGATGTCAATCGCTCCTTCCACCTGTATCACCCTTGCAGCCATACTGTGTGCGGCCAGCAGGCATTGTTTTTCGGTGTTACCGAGACAATAAGCCGCTATCCACGCTGCCAAAGCGGCGTCGCCTGCCCCGGTTATATCTTTCACTGTTACAGAGGGCGACGGCAATGCGTACCTGCTTTTAACAGAAATCATTTCAGAACCATTTGCTCCTTTTCTCAGCCACACATACTGTATTCCTTTTTGAAGCAATTCCTGTAATACTGTTTCGGCGGAAGAACTGAATTCACTTAATGACGCCAATTCATCTTCATTTGGAGTTACCATAAACAGACCTTCTAAATCAATTGCGGATAATTTTTTTGCTTTTGCCACCGATACCGGCTCTATAAATAAAAGCGTTCCTTTTTCCCTGCAATAACTGTTCAGCCATTCCAAAACAACAGGATCAAGGTTGGTATCAGCAACCACGATGCTTGCCTTTGAAAGCGCAGCTTCTTTTTGCTGCAAAAGAGGAATGGTTAAATGAGATTCAGACGGATTTACACAGGCAGCCGCATACAAACTACCATCAGGATTTAATATAGCTGAATATTTTCCTGTACCGCAATCAGCTGTAATAATATGATTCATATCAATACCTGCCTGCATGCAATCTTCTTTCAGCCATTGCCCATCTGCATCATTTCCCATAACGGTAATTAATTGCACAGGCATTTCAAGCAATGCAAGCTGGTGAGCAATATTACGCATTACACCACCTGCTGCTTTTTTAACATTGGCCGGATTGGAAGTAGCAGCCACTACCGGTTCCTTGCAATAAAACAATTCATCTACCAGCATTGCGCCGATGCATACAACCTGATGTTTCATGATCAAATCTAAGGAATTCGGAATGGAATAAAAGAAGCAGCTGTATTTATTAAATCAGGGTTTTAATACAACCTGGTGATCTTCCTGCTTTATTTTAGGATTTAATAAGTATATGCAGAGTTCAAATTGTGTTTTTATTATAACTCAATTTTTTTCAAAAGATTTATCCAGTTGTTTTCCTCCATAATAGCCAACAACCAGCCCGATCACTCCAACAATGATGAGTACAGGCACAGAGCTCCTGGCAGCAAACCAGGCAATACCAACGAAGAATATTGTACAAATGGTCATTGTTACAGTTAAAATGCTTTTTGTTTTTTTCTTTTCAACAATCGCTTTTTTTTTGTGAGGTATATAATCGATGTGTGTATGGGTGTAGTGAGCCTTTCTGTTATGTGACCGTGCCATAAATGAATTTTTTAATGGTTGGAATTTTATTGGATTGCTTCTTTGAATTTAAAAAATATTTTCCAGTAATCCAATTTTTACCATCCCATTCCTGCGGCATAGGTGTTTTGCCTGATTTGCTTCGCCAGGAAATAATACTTTTGTTGTTGATTGTTATTTAGTCGTTATTTACCTCACAATCAAATATCTAAACATTACTCAATGAGACAATTACTTGTTATCCTCCTGTTCCTCTGCTTTATATCGGTTCATGCTCAACGCACAAATAAAATTGAAATCGGAACAATAGACAGCCTTTACTCTACAATACTAGGTGAACCCAGGCAAATATGGGTACACGTTCCCGATAGTGATCCTAATTCTCTTTACAGCAAGGTGAAATACCCGGTAGTTTACCTGCTGGATGGAGATGCACATTTTTATTCTGTTATGGGTATGATACAACAATTAAGTGAAGTAAATGGAAACACCCTTTATCCAAAAATGATCGTGGTAGGAATACCTAATACAAACAGGACCCGTGATCTTACTCCAACGCATTCCGATTTCGATCCATTTGGTTCTGGAGTAACAGATTCAAGTTCAGGTGGCGGAGAAAAGTTTACTGCATTTATGGAAAAAGAACTTATCCCATACATTGACTCAATGTATCCTACAGCTCCTCACCGTATATTGATTGGTCATTCTCTCGGCGGGCTGATGGTAATAAACACATTGGTACATCACCCGGCGCTTTTCGATAGTTATCTCTCCATTGACCCAAGCATGTGGTGGCATGATCATAAATTATTAAAAGAAACGGAAATTGCATTAAGCAAAAAAAACTTTAAGGGCAAAACTTTGTTCCTCGGTATAGCCAATACAATGCCACCTGGTTTAGATACGGCTACTGTAAAGAAAGATACTACGAAGTTTAATGCACATATCCGTTCCATCCTTCAACTGGCAACATTTTTAAAAAATAATCCTGCTTCGGGCCTGCGTTGGAGTTACAAATACTACAAAGATGACGACCATGGTTCTGTGCCATTGATCGCAGAATATGATGCACTGCGTTTCATGTTCAGCCAATACCGGATGTCATTTATCCAGGACTTGTTTGATCCTGCATCAACAATGAATGGTGATTCTGCTGTAACGGTACATTATAAAATGATTTCAAAGCAAATGGGTTACACGGTTCTTCCCGACGAAGCCTTCGTAAATGGATTGGGTTATAATTTTGTACAAGCTAAAATGTTTGACAAGGCATACAGCTTTTTCAATATGAATATTCAGAATTACCCAATGAGTTTTAACGCATACGACAGCATGGGAGATTTTTATGATGCAAAGGGTGATAAAACAAAAGCAATACAATTTTATACAAAAGCACTATCGTTCCGGGATTATCCCGACACAAGGCGTAAACTGCAGGAACTACAAAAAAGGAAATAATAAAAAATCGGTGTTATCCGCATTTTATGCTTCGCAATGTTCGTGTTATTACAAATCAGTTTAGATCAACCTGGTCATAATCGAATAAATAATTTGCTCCTTTTTATATATCAATAAATAGCTCGCAGGCTACACAAACTTTTAAAGTATTAACTTTAAACATAAAGTAATACCAGCAATGTATAGTAAAGCAAAAAAGCATGTTCATATTTTGCTTCATCCTGAACTGGGTGAAACCAAATGGGATAAGGTCATTAATGGTTTTATCATTACACTTATCATACTTAATGTAATTGCAGTTATTTTAGAGACAGTGGATTCTATCCATACGGCTCACCGGGAATTTTTCAGGGTGTTTGACCTGGTATCAGTAATTATTTTTTCAATAGAATATTTGCTTCGCTTATGGAGTTGTAATCATGATCCGCGTTACAAACATACTTTCTTCGGGCGACTGAAGTACATGGCTTCCACAGACGCATTGATCGACCTGCTTGCTATACTCCCATTCTATGTTCATGTGTTTGTAGGACTTGACCTTAGGATGTTGCGTCTCCTGCGTTTACTAAGGTTCCTGCGCTTATTCCGGTTAACTGCCTATATGAAATCAGCAAAAATGGTAAAAAATGTTTTTTCGAAAAGGGCAAATGAATTAAAACTAAGCCTGATATTGATTCTTTTTCTCATCATTATTGCTTCAAGCCTTCTTTATTTTGCTGAACACAATGCCCAGCCAAAAGTATTTACAAGCATTCCTGCCAGTTTCTGGTGGGCAGTCGTTACCGTTACCTCTGTTGGTTATGGCGATATGGTACCAATTACTTTACTTGGTAAAGTATTAACCGGTATTGTGTCACTTTGCGGACTAGCGCTTTTAGCACTCCCCGCAGGTATTATTACGGCAGGTTTTTTTGAAGAGTTAAGAAAGATAAAGGGAAAAGAGGAACATCTCTGTCCACATTGTGGTAAAAATATTGATGTGGATGAGCATTAATTCTATATTCTCAAGAAACTTTGCTGCTATTTTTATTGATCGTGGGAGATCGATACTCATTCCTTCCGCAGCCAATTCATACCTGCATGAATGATCATTAGTTTTTTTTAGATCATTTAAAAGAGTATTCAATTATTCATCGGTATGCCAGGGATCATGATGTGCCAGTAAAAGATCTTTTACTCCCGCAAGTGTTCCAAACTTTACCGCATCATCCATACTGCTATGTCCCCAACCCAGTTTGCTTTTATACCCCTGCCCCGATTATTGCGCATCGTGTAATAACAGGTCTGCATTATGTGCAAGATCAAAACCGGATATCCATTTTTTATCTGTCAAACCGGGATCCCCGAGCGCAGGTTCATGATCGGGGATATAGGTAAATACTGACCGTTCTCCCCTGACACGAAATCCTATAGTTGTACTTTCCGGGCTAACAAATGAAGATGAGATTTTTTTGAAATCAGTATTGAAAATCCCGGCTACCCACTGCTGTATTTTGACCGGCGAAAACTATCAACATCGCCTTAATTCTTTAATTTTGCATACTGGCTTCATACGATTAATTTTAAACTAAAATCCGGTTCTTATTACATGCAAAAGAAAAACACTAAAGGGAAGATCCGGTTTAATTTTATAGCGGCAATTTTATGTATCCTGTTCTTCGTATTGATAACATATCGTAATATGTTACTTACAGAATCGGAAAGTAAATACATTAAATCTTCACTCGAAGTTTTGCTCAAACTGGAGGACATACTCACCGATGTCCAGGATATTGAAGCAGGACAGCGGGGATTCGTCATCTCCGGAGATACGCATTTTTTGGATCCTTATTTCTCCGGACTGATAAAATTGCAAAGGGATACTGTTCTATTAAAAAACCTTGAGCTGGATGATCCTGCCATAAAAGCCGATCACGCACAGTTGCTGAAAATAGTTGGAGAGAAGGCCAAGTTTGCAAAATTTGTTGTGGAAGCACGCAAAGTATATGGGTATGATTCGGCAGCCAATTATGTAAAAAAGGAACAGGGACTCACCCTGATGAATGAGATCCGTCAGCGTGTCAGCACCCTGGAAACCAGGGACAGGGATTTGTTCAGGAAATCGAACCTGAAAAGAGAGCAGTTGTCACAAAAACGTTCCTGGCAATTGTTTTCTCTCGCCATTATTTTCTTCATCATCCTTTTCATCAACTACCGGGTTATCATCACTGACTACGACCTCCAGCAGAAAAGCCAGCGCTTATTGAAATACAATGCTTCGCTGATCGGGAATATATCGGATGCGATCATTACCACCGACAAAGAATATAAGATCACTAACTGGAATGTGCATGCGCAGGAGATGTATGGGTATACGGAGGAAGAGGTACTGGATAAAACGGTGGAGGAAGTGTTCCGTATTAACAGGGCGGTCAGCGGTCAGCCGGATATACTTGCAGAAGGCGCTACCAAATTAAGCTGGAAGGGAGAATTGATACACTATAATAAGAAGAACCAGCCACTGGATGTAGATGTTACTGTTTCAGCGATAAAAGATGTAGACGGAAATAACCTTGGCACTGTATCGGTTATCAGGAATGTTACCGAACGCAACAAGATACAAAAGCAATTAAAGCAACTTACCACCAATCTTGAAGAAGAAGTAAAAATAAAAGTTGCGGAACTCAACTCTGTATTTGAAAGGATCACAGATGCTTTTATTGCTCTTGATAATGACTGGCGCTATGTGTACGTGAACCAGAAGGCCGGGGAAATGCATAACAGGAATGCAAAAGATCTTATTGGAAAAGTGATCTGGGAAGAATTTCCTGATGTGATCAATGAACCTTTTTTTGTTGCATTGCAGGAAGCAAAGAAAACAAAAGTATCACAAAGACTGGAACTGCATTATTCAAAAACTGACAGGTGGTTTGAAGACCTGATCTATCCTTCTGCAGATGGTATGTCGGTATATTACCATGATATTACTGAAAAGAAAAAAGCAGAACAAAAATTAAAAGCATCGGAACAGGAGCTCAAACTTTCAAATGAGCGTTTTATGCTTGTTGCAAAAGCAACCAATGATGCAGTTTGGGATTGGGATATGAATACCGATACGATCTGGGGAAATGAAAGCTTCTGCAATATTTTTGGTTTGGATACGGGCAGGAAAATTCATTTTGATGAATTTGTATCACGCCTGCATGCAGATGATAAGGAAACTGTGCTGGTGAATTTTGAAAATGCATTAAAGAACAAAACCACTTATATAATAGAAGAATTCAGGTTCAGGAACAAGGCTGGCAATTATTTGACTTTCTATGATCGTGCCTATGTTTTGTATGACCAGGATGGCAGGGCATTCAGGATGTTGGGCGCCATGCAGGATGTAACAGAACAGAAGCTGGCCCAACACCAACTTGTTTTAGAAAAAGAACTTTCCGATTCTATTATTAATAGTCTGCCAGGTGTATTTTATCTCTATAACCAGGAAGGAAAATTCTATCGCTGGAACCGGAACTTTGAGGACGTGACCGGCTATACGGCTGATGAGATCAGTAAACTGCATCCTTTGGATCTTTTTGGAGAAGATGAAAAAGAACTGGTGCGTGAGAAGATCGATAATGTATTTAAGAACGGGGAAGATAATATTGAAGCGAACTTCCGCCTCAAAGACGGAACAACTATTCCTTATTACCTGAATGGAATGGTGATTAACTATGAAGGAGAAAACTGCCTGATGGGAGTTGGTATCGACATTTCCGAAAAAGTAAAATCACAACAGGAACTCAAAGAAAGTGAAGAAAAATACCGTACGCTTATTGAACAGGCTTCCGATGGTATTTTTATCAGCAACCAGAATGGTGATTACCTGGATGTAAATACAAGTGCAACTATGCTTACCGGTTATAGCAAGGAAGAATTACTAAAGCTTAATATCCGGGATATCTTATTCGAAAACGGTATCACTACCGAGAGGCCGGCAATGCTCAACGAACTCAGGAAGGGAGAAGTAGTGATCGATGAAAGAATGATGCGGCAGAAAAATGGTAATATCATTAACGTGGAGATCAGTTCCAAACTGTTACCCGATGGTAGGTTCCAGGGAATTATCAGGGATATCACTATTCGTAAAAAAACGGAGGAAGAGATCAGGATGTCAGAACATAAGTATCGATTGTTGTTTAACCAGAACCCGATGCCGATGTCGATGATATCATTACCACAAAGGAATTTTATTGATGTAAATGATGCGGCGATTGAATTCTATGGTTATACCAAAAAAGAATTCCTGGAAATGAATATCAAGGATCTTCGCCCCGAGGAAGAGATCATCAACCTGTCGGATATCAGCACTTATAAGGCAGGTATTAATAACACCGGTATCTGGCGTCACAGGAAAAAAGACGGAACGATTGTTAAAGTAAATATCATTACGCACGATATCATTAATGAAGGAAAACATGCCAAGCTGGTACTGGCAAACGATATCACGGAAAAAATTCTTGCAGAAGAAAAGCTAAAAAAATCTCATGAAGACCTGCGACAACTCGCCACACACTTACAGGATATCAGGGAAGATGAACGGACCCGTATTGCCCGTGAGATCCATGATGAATTAGGTCAGCAACTTACCGGATTAAAGATGGATATCTCCTGGTTAAGCAAAAAAATCAGCAATGGAAGCGTAGAAATCAACCAAAAAATGACTGAGGCATTAAAATTGATAGACGAGACCGTCAAAACTGTAAGAAGAATTGCCACCCAGCTCCGGCCAAGTATCCTGGATGATCTTGGATTGATATCCGCAATGGAATGGCAAAGTGAAGAATTTGAAAAGCGTTTCAAAATAAAGACATCTTTTATTTCCGATACCCCGCTGGTGCAGGTTGAATCAGAGATTGCAACAGGACTTTTCAGGATATTCCAGGAGAGCCTGACCAATGTGTTAAGGCATTCCAGGGCCACTGAAGTAAAAGCAACATTGAGCATCAGGGAAGGAAAACTTTTATTGAGTATAGCAGATAATGGTATTGGTTTCAATGCAGTGGAAAATGAGAGCAAAAAAACACTTGGTTTATTAGGAATGAAAGAGCGAACTTTAATCATGGGCGGAACTTACGAGATCAATAGTAAGCCAGGGAATGGAACGACAGTAGAGATTTCGGTGCCGATAGCAAGCTAATAGCCAAACAAACTGGTTTTAGAATCGATAATTTTAATACTTATATAGAAACATAAATAAAGACAGCCCAGCTATGATTCGAATTCTAATCGCCGATGATCACAGTGTAGTTAGAAAAGGCCTTAAACAAATTCTTCTCGAAGGGTTTCCTACGGCTTATATTGAAGAAGTACCCGATGCAGAGGAAATGATCAAGAAGATCATACAATTTCCATGGGACGTAGTGATCAGTGATCTTTCTATGCCCGGAAGAAGCGGGCTGGAAGCATTACAACAACTTAAACAAATCAATCCCAAACTTCCTGTTCTAATTTTAAGTATACACCCGGAAGACCAGTATGCATTGCGGGTTTTAAAGGCGGGCGCATCAGGTTACCTGAGTAAAGATATGGCTCCCGACGAATTGGTAAATGCAGTACAACGAGTGATGCTTGGAAAAAAATATATCACTGCATCTATTGCAGAAAAATTGGCTTCCGTACTTGACCAGGATTCAGGAAAGGCAGCACATGAAAGTTTATCAGACAGGGAATTCAGTGTACTTAAATTGTTGGCTGCTGGCAAATCCGTATCTGAGATTGCCGAATCTTTATTTTTAAGTGTTACAACCGTTAGTACCTACCGGTCAAGGATAATGGCAAAAATGGGTATGAAAAATAATGCTGACCTGACACTTTATTCGATTGAACACAAACTTATTTAAAAGATACTTGATACCAGATACTCGATTTAAAGCCCTGTTTTAGGTCAATTCATAGTTAATAATTCGTAACTCATAATTCAATTGTTCAATTCGTAACTACCTCCTTATCAGTTCGTTTAAAGCTTATTAAAAGAACAGATTGTAGTACATATACTACAATTATAAAATATTAGACCCTACGGCTAAAAAAATGTAGAATTTCTAGCTTGCACTTCGAACCAGCTTATTACATGAAACTTCAAAATAACAGCTATAAGATACTTATAGTTGACAGTTCTTTAATGATTGTGCAGCGATTGAACAGCATGTTGACGGAGACCGAATGTAGTAATTGTGTTTCTTCAGCGAATAGTTATAGTGAAGCATTGGAGAAATTGTCAGCTGATAAATATGATATTGTTCTTTTAGATACGCAGTTGCAGGGTAAAAATGGTTTTGAATTGCTCTCGTTTATTAAAACAAATTATCCGGAGACCAAAACCATCATGGTAACCAATCAAACCAGCGACTTCTACAGGAGCAAGGGTCAAAGAATAGGTGTGGACCATTTTGTGGACAAGTCAAGTGAATTTGAAAAGGTCATAGAAATTATAAAAGAATATTCAGTCGGATATATAGCGAATTAAAACTATGAAGAACCGGGTGTCGATTAATTGCCGGTTATAACTATGAATTAAACCCTCGATGCGTTTTTTTTAATTTTTTAAGTAGTGATTCAGTTCACGAAGCCCCGTCACTTACGGGGCTTTTTATTTGTAGATATAAGTGCGTTCTTTTTGCTCGCTAAATTCATTTCGTAATTCAATATTCCTTGTTCGATATTGAAACTTTAATATTATCTGCTTTTTTAATTTTTACGCATGTTCTTTTTTGCTCCGCCCCCGATTGAATCGGGATGTGCCACAAAAAAAACCAACAAAAGGCGGCCGGGCATCATAGAAAAGAAACCTCGAAATATTAAAGCGTCTATTTTAAGTTTTTGCTAAGAGTGAATAAGATTTCAAATTTTCAATGATGAGTTTACTTTGCACAAGTGCTGAGTAGAGCTGCTCCACCCATCGGGCCGTATATCGATGGGTAGTGTCTTTTTTGCTTCTTTTTGGACAAGCAAAAAGAAGAGAAGAAAAATATAGAACGGCGATATAGTTTAAGAAATCTGTGTTGAGATTTCAAAAGCTATTTTATCTAGCAATAAAATTTTTATTTGTAAATATTCTGAACTGCAGATTTAAATTTCTCCATGATCACTTTTCGCTTCATACTTAATTTAGGTGTAAGCTCACCAGTATCAATACTCCATTCATGCGGCAACAATTCAAACTTCTTCACCTGTTCCACATGATTAAAGAACTTATTGAAAGATTCTATCAGTTCCCTGAATAACTCCAGTACTTTTGGATTGTTCACAGCATCTTCATTCGTAGTGAAAGAAATATTTTTTAATCTCATCCATTCTTTCAGGTTGGGTATAGAAGGGACGATCAATGCGCCAACAAATTTTTCATCGGCACCAATGATCATAATTTGTTCGATGAAAGGAGATTCTTTCATTTTATTCTCAATTGCGGCCGGTGCTACATATTTACCACCGCTTGTTTTGAAAAGCTCTTTTTTGCGGTCAGTTATTTTTAAAAATTTTCCGTCCTCAAATATGCCGATGTCTCCGGTATGCAGCCAACCATCAATTACTGTTTCTGCGGTGAGTTCTGGCTTTTTATAATATCCCATCATGACACTGGGGCCTTTCACACAAATCTCACCATCAGGTTCCAGCCTTACTTCCTGTCCATCTATTACCAATCCAACAGTACCGAATTTTGTTCCTCCCTTTCTTTTGCAATTCACACTTATCACCGGGCTGTTTTCTGTGGGACCATATCCTTCATAAATAGGAATTTTCGCAGCATTGAACACACGCAATAACCTTACCTGGCATGCTGCGCCACCCGTTACGATCACACCAATATTATTACCCAATGCCTCCCGCCATTTGGTAAAAATGAGTTTGTTTGCGAGGGCAAGTTGCATGTTATATAAAAATCCCCCGCTTTTTATGTTATCATATTTTTCACCTAGCGCTACTGCCCAGTCGAATAATTTCTTTTTAATTCCTGTAAGCTCTGCACCCTTTGACATGATCCTCTCATACACTTTTTCCAGCAGGCGGGGCACTGTTGTAAACAGGTGAGGTTTTACTTCTCTTAAATTATCACCGATCGTTTCAAGACTTTCTGCATAGTAGATGGAGATACCTGTTGATATATATATGTAAGAGATCAATCGTTCAAAAATGTGATTCAGCGGAAGAAAGCTTAGCGCCCTGCAATCAGGCCTGTCTTCAAACGGAAAACTGTTTTTTGCATTGATGATATTACTGATAAGATTACGATGGCTGATCATTACGCCCTTTGGCGTTCCGGTCGTTCCCGAAGTATAAATGATCGTTGCACAATGCGCTGCCTTGATTGTATTCTTTATTTCATTTAATTTTTGTTCAGCTACGGCATCTATCGGCTCACATATTTTTTTCCAGTAATCTACATCAGGTAATTCATCAAAACTGTAAATGTTAATGAGTGAAGGAACTTTATTACGAATGCTGTTTACCTTATCTAAAATTTCTTTTCCGCTTATAACAACAAATTTTATTGCTGCATCATTAAAAATAAATTCGAGCTCGTTTACATTGGTAGTAGGGTAGATGGGACAAAGTACTACACCAATTTGTTGGCAGGCCATGTCCAGCATCAGCCATTCAGGACGATTGCGGGAAATAACTGCTATTTTATCCTGGTTCTCTACAGCCATATCCTTACCACTCAATCCCAACTTTAATAATGCAGCACTTATTTTATTTATGGTTTCAACTACAGTTGCCGTACTGTATTTCTTCCACTCACCATTGTCTTTACCAGCAAGCATATCCTCTTTAGGAAATTTTTCCAGTTGTTCGTAAATAAAATCAAATATGCGGGATTGATCGTTCATTAGCGAAGCGGTTTAGTATAACCTAAGATAAATAAAAAAAGGATACGAGCTGCTAAATGAGCTTTGTTGGATGTCAGCGCACAGCTTTCCAGAGTTTGTTGTCTTTATATAATAGCAGGTGTTTACAAGAAGTAGCAACTCAGTAATAAAACTAATTCGTAGAATGGTAATAGCTGATATGATCGCTGACAGCTTACAACGTCTTCAGCGAACCTGTAAAGCCAATTATTTATATCCCTGCCCAACCGGAATTTTGAAAATCCTTCCTTTCTGAAAATTCGTAAACGCAGTATAATCTTCTCTATGTGTTACTGTCCAGTTCTGAAATGCAGGCAGGTTTTCGGTAGATCCAAAGATCCATTGATTATAAGCATCAAATAAACCTTCCTGTAATAATTGTTGCTGGTATTCGAAAAGCCTGTAAGGAAATTTGTTTTTATTATTCACACTCCAATCCAAAATAAAACGTGTCCTGATCATTGTCAGGGTTTCTGTATTGATGCCTCCTGTAGCTAAAGAGGATTGTTTATTCATAGATTGCAAGTACATAAGCACAAATGGATTTTTATCCTTATTATTTTGTTCAAGATTTACATCTACGAATAGTTTTTTGTAACTCTCCAGTAAAATATCTTTTATTTCAGGAGTGTTTTTTCCAAGTGGCTCCATATTGATGAATATCTCACCATATAAAATACTCCATACTTTGTCGGTAGTGAAATAGTAATATTTGCATGTATTGTAATAATTTTTTGAGAAAGACGGGTCTGCTTCTATTCCCTTTTCCCATTGTTTTATCGCTTCATAATTATTCTGTCGCCAAAGCCACTCTCCATAATCGTTATACAATGCGCCGCTTGAAGGGAATTTTTTTAAAGATTTTTTATAGAGCTTTTCACATTCCTTCGTCATGTTCAGTTGCTGGTAAATATTTGCGGCGATCTGGAAACACTGATCATCTGATTCGTCTCTTTCCAATACCGGTTTTATTATTTCAAGAGCCCTGGCATTGTCTTTCTGAAAATAATAACTCAAAGCAAGGTCTTTTGCGATGGCTATGTTGTGCGGCTCCTGTTGCAAACCGCGGTTGAGCACCAGCACCGCATTGGCATAGTCTCCCTGCCGAATAAATGTTTTTGCGGTTTCGTGAAGTTGGTTGATATCAGTTTGGGCTGTACAGTAAAATGCAGTAAAGAAAAAAACAAATTGGAGGCAAATTCTTTTCATAGTTATAAAGATAAGAGAAATGTAAAATCTAAAATTATCGAATGTAAAATGTAAAAGTTTTGACTCAATAATTAACTATACTTAAGCTTCAGCCAACCCTTTTTCCTTTTTTATTTTGCATTCTACATTTCCTTTAATCAATCAAATGCGTCAGTAATCCATCTCTCAGCTTTGGTTCAAACCATGTGCTTTTAGGAGGCATTACATTTCCGCTGTCAGCAATATTGAATAACTGTTCAATGCTTACAGGGTATAAACTGATTGCCAGCGCCATTTCTCCGCTGTCAACTCTTTTTTCGAGTTCTTCCAGTCCGCGGATACCACCAACGAAATCTATTCGTTTATCAGTACGCTGATCTTTAATTCCAAGAAGAGGATCCAATACATTTTCCTGCAAGATGGTAATATCCAGGATTCCAATCGGGTCTTCCTTATATGTCCCCGGCTTTGAACTTAACTTGTACCATTGGTTATTGATATACAATCCAAACTGGTGCAATGCTTCGGGGCGGTAGGCATTTGATTCTTTTTCTATTGTGAATTTTTCTTCCAGCTTTTGTAGCAATTCCCCTGCTGATAAACCATTCAGATCTTTAATTACACGATTATAATCCATGATCTCCAACTGGCTGGCAGGAAACAAGGTAGTTAAAAAATAATCTGCATTTGCAGTTGCTTTTTTCCCCAGTGCACTACGCACTTTGGCGGCTGAGGCAGCCCGGTGATGACCATCTGCAATATAAGTGCAGGGAGCAAAGCTTTTAAATAAGTCGGTAATTTTTTTTATGGTCGCATCATCACTTAAGATCCATATGCTATGTTGTACTTTATCATCTGCAGTAAAATCATATTGAGGATTTTTTTCTACGGTCCACTTGTTAATGATTGCATCAACCTCATCAATATTTTTATAAGCAAGAAAAACATTCCCCGTTTGAGCACCTGTTGTTTTTATATGATTGATGCGATCAAGTTCTTTTTCAGGCCTTGTAAATTCATGTTTTTTTATCAGGTCATTTTCATAATCATCTACAGAGCTTCCGCAAACAAGCCCGGTCTGGCTCCTGCCATTCATAGTGAGCCGGTAAATATAATAGCAGGGTTTACTTTCCCTGAATAAAATATTTCTGCTGATGAAAGCCTGCAAATTCTCTTTTGCTTTATCATATACTTTTTGGGAATGTACATCAATCGTATCAGGAAGATCAATTTCGCTTTTAGTAACATGCAAAAAACTATTTGGATTTCCCTGTGCTTCTATTTTTGCTTCTTTGCTGTTAAGCACATCGTATGGTCTTGAAGCAACTGCTTTTGATAATTGTGCTTCGGGGCGTAAGGCTTTAAAAGGTGTAATTGTAATCATAATCTGTAATTCGTAATATCAAAGGTTTTTTAGAGTTTGTAAAGATATAAATGAATTATGAATGCTGAATTTTGAATTATAAATATGTATCTAATGTTGAAAATCTAACACGTCATTCAAACTTGTAATAATTCATCATTCAAAATTTATAATTCATCATTAAAGTTTTTCATTGCATCTACAAGCACCTGTACGCTGCTTATAGGTAGAGCATTATATAAAGAAGCTCTGAATCCGCCAACACTTCTGTGTCCTTTTATCCCAACTATACCAAGCGATTTTGTGTATAATAAAAATTTAGCTTCCAACTCCGCATCTTTCATCACAAAGCAAACATTCATTTTACTGCGGTCTTCTTTATTTACTGTACCGGTGAATAATTCATTTTCATCAATCTCTCTATACAGTAATGCTGCTTTCTCACCATTTAATTTTTCAATTGCAGGAATCCCCCCAAGGGCCTTTAACCAACGCAGGGTAAGCATACATACATAAACAGCAAATACAGGCGGTGTATTCAGCATACTGTCTTCATTGATATGATTCCTGTAATCCATAATAGTCGGGATCTGTCTTTTTACCCTGCCGAGAATATTTTTACTTACTACAACAAGGTTCACGCCAGATGGTCCCATATTTTTTTGTGCACCTGCATAAATCAGGTCAAAGGAATTAAAATCCAGCACGCGGCTCATAATATCACTGCTCATGTCGGCAACAAGCGGGTTACTTGTTTTAGGAATGCGCTGCCATTGTGTACCGTAAATTGTATTGTTGGTTGTTATGTGCAGGTATTTGGACTCATTGGGAACGGCAAAATCTTTTGGTATATAAGTATAATTTTTTTCTTTGGATGAACATACTATTTCCACTTTACCAAAAAGTTTTGCTTCTTTGATGGCTTTGGCTCCCCAAACACCTGTATCAGTATATGAAGCAGTTTCTTTAACGTCCAGTAAATTCATCGGCACCTGCATGAATTGCGTCGAAGCACCTCCATGTAAAAAAAGTACTTCATGGTTCGCATCCAGTTTCATCAATTCTCTCACAAGCGATCTCGCCTCTTCCATAACAGCTGTAAATTCAGGGGTCCGGTGCCCGAATTCAAGAATAGATAAACCTGTATTATTGAAATTTAAAACAGCAGCCGCAGCCTGTTCAAATACTTCTTTTGGTAAGATGGAAGGACCAGCATTGAAATTATGTACCATTGATCGCAGCAATTAATTCGGTTCTTAAAAACGAGGTGCAAAAGTACCAAAATAAAAATGGCGGCAAATGTTTTTTATTCGTGAGACTTGTCTTTTGCGAACGAAGTGAAGCAAAAGGCTTAGTCGAACAATCCCGCCGTAGGCGAAAGGTATAATACCTGAAATTATTGTCAGTATCAATTCGCCAGCAGTATATTATTATATTATTTTACGGGGTATGTTTTTGAATTTGATGTTAATGAGCCTGAAACAGTTACATTAAAAGTATCGATAATGCAATTATTCGGATCCCGCACCGTATAAATTGTGTTGGATGTTGGGCTTACCGTAATGCTTTGTGTAGTTTCTCCTGTAGACCAGCTATAGTTTCCTGGCCATGAAGCTGACAGGGTAACAGGTGAACCTGAACCAACAGAAAGATTGGTTGTTTTATTTACATTCTTCAGCATGGTAAAATTATCCTTGATCGTCCCATCCGTGCATATCCATTTGGCATCAAGCCTGTTCTTTTCAATTTCAAAGAAAAGAGAACCGCCGTCTGTTACATTTGAATAAAACATTGCATTATGGGGATAACCCGAGCTCGTTCCATCAGAAGTCTGGCCTGCTGTTCCCGCAACAAGAAAAACAATACCATTCTTTGTATCAGCAGTATTCTTCGTATATGGGCAAGAGTTAGCAGAGCCATTGTATTTTGCACTGGATGTGCTCAACGCATGTGTTGAGGCTGAATAAGTATTTTCCAGGCCATAATGTCCATTGATAAGATAACTTCTTTCGTATAAATGACTGTGCCCGCAAATAACAAGATCAACCTTATATCTTTCCAGTATGGGAACTATGTTTGTACGTATTTTAGAAAGTTCGGTGTCTGTATCAGAATTATGACTCCCTTTAGTATAGGGAGGATGATGAAAATATACAACCACCCATGGACGTGTATTTGCTGCAAGATCCTGTTTTAACCATACGGCCTGTGCACCGGTTGTATCATATAATCTTGTGCCACCGCTTTCTTTTCCATACGAATCCAGTGCAATGAAGTGCGCATTTCCATAATTAAATGAATAGAATGCTTCGCTATTGGATGCAACACCACCGGCTTCTGCAGCTTTAGGTAAAGTAAACATATCAAAATAAGGAATAGCATGATCCGTTTGTCTCGCTGAACTGTTGGCATAGTCATGGTTGCCGGTTGCCGGCCACAATACATGATTTTTAGAAATAGATCCCTGGTAAACATTGAAGAAATTCGCCTGGAATTCTGCTTCTGTTCCATTTGCATATGCATTGTCACCAAGAAGCAACCACAGATCTGTATAATTGTTTCCATTAAATGTTTTATAGGAATTCAATACATTCAATTGTTTTGGAGAATTTGTTCCCATATCACCCATTGTCAGTACTCGTATTTTTTGCTCACTGCTATTTTGCGGGGCTGTTCTGAAATAATTATTGGCATCACCCTGTAAAGTTTGTGTAGTTGACCCGATTGAATAGAAATATTGTGTATTGGCACTAAGGCCTGTGAGATTTACAATATGTTCTGTGGTGGAGCCATTATCCGTTACAGATTGGCTGAGGCTTCCAGAACTTGTTCCAAAATTTACTTTGCTGTTGGTTGCAATATTTGTTCTCCAGCGTATAAACATGGAAGTCTGCGTCCCAAGATTAAGATATGGCCCACGGGTAAGAGTAGCCGTAGTAGCGCCCGCAACATTTCCTTTTAATTCAAAGTCGAATGAAAGATCCGTACTGTTGGCAGCATTTTGATGCACTTCAACCGCAATTGTATTGGATCCTTTTTTTACCTGGCTGATGGTAAGCGTTTTTACCTGTGGTGTTCCTCCATCATCACTGGCAGAGGCAGAAGCCAGTGTAGTATAAGAAATGGTGCCTGATGGCATATTACTCCTGAAAACTTCTGTGCCATTTATATAAACAATCGCCCCATCATCACGTTTAAGGTTTAATGTATAACCATTAAACTGGCTGGTATCCGCAACAGTGATAACTTTTCTGAAATAAGTAGTCCTGTATTTATTGGAAGAAGAACTGCCATAGCTAACCACTGTAGCTTCATCACCATCGCCATAACCGAGTTGTGCATTTCCACTGGCCCATGACGCATCACTGAAAGTTGTACTTCTCCATGCTGTTCCCTGGTTGCTGCCATTGTCGCGATATTTCCAGCTGCTTCCATAAGATACCAGCGTGGAATTAACCACAGCAGCTGTTGCAAAAAGTTCCATGTCGAAACTCATATCTGTACTTGTTGCTGATGTCTGGTGTATTTCAACCGCAATGGTATTGTTTCCTGTTACAAATGCAGCAACTGGTATTGTAAAGCTTTGGGCTGTTGCACCATCATCGGCTGCATTCGTTGCAAGCGTTGTATAACTAATTGCACCGGCAGCGAGATTGTTCCTGTAAACTTCGGCCCCGTTTACGTAAACAATAATGCCGTCATCTCTTTTCACATTTGCAGAAAAAATGCTGTATGCGGAAGGATTGGAAATACTGATTGTTTTCCTGAAATAGGTAGTGATATATTTAGCTGAACTATTGCTGCCATAACTTACAATGGTAGCTTCGTCAGCATCGCCATATCCTAATTGACCTGGGCCTGCCGCCCAGCCAGCATCATTAAACGACGCAGCTGTCCATGTTGTTCCCTGGTTAGTTCCATTATCCAGGTATTTCCAGGATGAGCCGTATGAAAAAATACTTGTTTGCCCGTTTGTATTTGAAGCGAGCAGGAGACAAATTATTGAAACGGAAAGAAAAGATGATCTCATAAACGAAAATTTACAGTTAGAAACGATTGTGGAAGAGATAGGTTAGATCGTTTATAATAAAGATGAGGGTTCGACTATTGTAAACGATACTTTAAGATAACAAAAAGAGTTTATAAATGGAAGAGTGAGGACTGTTATTTTAAGGAAACGGTCTTTTTTCATCAAAAGAGTACTGACACACAAAAACAGTTTGTAAGGGTTACGACATTTTACCCTGCTGAAATAATTTATTGATGTTATTGAACTATTATTCTTCCCTTCCTAGTATCTTATCACCCTTTTTCCATGATTCGTTCAGGTCATCAAATTCTTTTAATTCATTTTCAGAAAACTTTTGTTTCACCAAAGCTTTAAGATCAGGTTGGCCTGCATTCACCCATGCAGTATACCAGAAAGATGCAATAGCAAAGATCGCCTGCCGCATACGGCGTTCAACCATTCCATTTAGTCGCTGGTTGAAAGCAATAGTAAATGCAGATGAATATTGACGTATAACGTTACCATTCCTCTCCTCGAAAGAATATTTTTTATCATCACCGAATTGTTGTGTCAAGGCTCTTTCAATTGATAGCACGCTGTCAGAGGCTTTACCACTTTCCAGGACACGGTCCCATATAAAAGTTTCCGGGTCCTTGATGTATTCAGCCTTGCCGATAAAAAAATCAAATTCTTTTTCTGCAAGTAGTTCCGGAACACGACTTTCCCAAAATGCATGAATGCCTTTTTGGTTGGTAAGCTGCCCATTATGATTACTGCTTGCATGTAATGGTACATGAGCATCGGCCAAATAATGCCCGATCTCTGCACTATTCTTCATGATCTTGCTGAAATTTTTTTCTTTAAACGAATTTGTCAGTCTTACGAGCATTGTTTGCACATGCCATGGAACAATGCCATTCGTTATAATAGTATCTTCTGAAAATTTTGCAACGGCGTCCTTCCATTTATGTGGCAATGCGGTGTAAGGATACGGACCGTAATTATCAATATCTATATAATGTCGCGGCGCTTCATCCTTCACCGCATAACGTCTTTTATCAGGATCTACCGAATGCTCTGTTATGAAATTGATGTTGGCCTTATATAGCACCAGCATCTCGGGGGGTAATAAAAAAACAGCATAGTAATTTATTTTCTGGTGACCATAAAATCCCCAGCAATAAGATGGAAAGTAGCTGAATACAAGCAGGCATATCATTAAATATCGTAATGCTGATTTCATTTAGGTTGTTTGATTAAATGTAGGATTTTTTTAGCAAGTGAATAGTCAATAGTGAACAGTGAAAGCCTGAAACTTTCCATTATTATTGAAGCCCTTAAAAAGTTGAACAATTCATATTTTCACTATTGACTATTCACCATTCACTTTTTGTCCTCTTCTCCCAGGTCCGTCACCCCACCACTCACAGCAAACTTCATTGTTTGTGTGCTGCTGTATTGCATAATCGGCCTGATCCTGTTTTTAGGAATAATATAAACATTACCCGCAACAGAATATGCCATGGGCACATATACAGAAACAAAATCGATCAAGCCGAAATCGCTCATGTCTTCCCGTGTAACAAAACCAATTCTCCATACATCATTGTCGTCCACATTCGCCAAAACGTTTTGGGTAAATTTTTTCTTATCACCCGCAAAGGCTTCAAAAAAATCCCTGGTGGTACCATAGATATGTTTAATCCCCGGCGCTTTTTGCATAAACTTATCCATAAAACTCACAATGCGGCCAGTTATGAAGAAAGAGCTGAAATAACCGATCGTGATCAGTACAGCAATAATGAGCACAAAGCCTAACCCATAATTTTGTACATGCACCTGTCCTTTTTCATCCGTATAAGAGAACAACGGGAGCCAGCTATCGATGGTTGATACCACAAAATAAAGGGCATACAATGTAACCGCAACGGGAGCAAGAATGAGCATTCCCTGTAAAAAATACTGCAGTAACTTCTTAAAACTGAAAGGATTTCGCATAAAGCTAATTTAAGCGACAAAGGTAATGAATCGTGATCAGGCTGGATTTAACACGGGCTATCAACAATCGGATTTCAGCCCACACCTCTGCATGTGGGTTCTGTTACTATAGATAGCTACTCAATAATTAAAGGTCCAGCTGATTTCTGTAGCTGACAGCCAGGTAAAAGCCACAAAAATTAAGGAAGAGCGGCAAATTAACAATATGGAAACTTTGGTTACGAAAAAAGTTTCCGTAGTTTTGTGTCCTTTTATGATGGAAATGTTTGATACAGGATGGAGGATCAGGCAAAAAGCACATGATCTTTTTATGCAGTACGGATTGCGTAGTGTAAGTATGGATGATATTGCCAACAGCCTCGGCATAAGCAAGAAAACAATATATATATACTATGCCGATAAGGATGAGTTGGTGAATGCCGTGGTAGGGGATATCATTAAGAAAAACCAAACTACCTGCGATTTTGACCGCAACAATGCCGAGAATGCTATTCATGAAATATTCCTTGCAGTAGACCTGGTAAAAGAATTGTTTCGTTCAATGAATCCTTCTTTGTTGTATGATATGCAGAAATATTACCCGGCTTCATTTAAAATGTTTCTTGCGCACAAGAATGATTATTTGTTTGGTGTGATTAAAGCAAATCTTTTACGCGGAGTGAGTGAGGAATTATACAGGGAAGATATTGATGTAGATGTATTATCGCGTTTTCGGGTGGAATGTATCATCTTGCCGTTCAACCCGGATTTTCATAATAACGTTAAAGCCGACATGGCAGAAATAGAGGAAGAATTAACAATGCACTTCCTGTTTGGATTGGTTTCACAAAAAGGATATAAGCTCATATTAAAATACCAGGAAGAAAGAAATAAAAAATTATCAGCCGATGCAAAGAAATAAAATGACAAAACAGGTAGGATTAATGGCAATGCTTTTTTTAATTGCAGGCCATATAGAAGCGCAGGATACTGCCAGGAAAATAAACCAGTTTTCGTTGCAGCAATCATTGGATTATGCTAAACAACATTCAGTGCAGGTTAAAAATGCTTTGATAGATGTATTGATTCAAAAGCAGGTAAACAGGGACGTTACCTCTATAGCACTTCCACAGGTTAGCGGATCAGGTTCTCTTACACGTAATATTGATATCCCAACACAGAATGTCGACAACTTCATTCCTCCAAGTGTTTATGGTGTATTGGAAGATGAAGGTGTGCTAAATAGTTCCGGCGCACCTATTACAGTTCCTGATAAAGATTTTGGAGTCATTCCTTTTCCATTAGGAAATCCATGGAACTCGGGTGTGAACGTAACCTTAAGCCAGATCATTTTTGACGGACAGGTATTCATTGCATTAAAAGCAAGGGACGGCACAATGAATTTGCAGCGAAAAATTGCAGATCTAACGGAAGAAAATATAAGGGCGAATGTGTACAAAGTGTATTACCAGTTGGTAACAGGAAAAATTCAATTACAATTGCTTGATGCCAATATCGACCGCCTTCAAAAATTGCATCATGACATTACAATAATGTATGATAATGGTTTTGCAGAAAAGCTTGATATCAATAAACTCTCTGTACAAATTGCAAACCTGCAAACAGAAAAGCTTAAGTATGACAATATGCTGCGTAATGGGTATACCGGATTAAAGATTTTAATGGGAATGCCTTTTAAAGACAGCCTTACTTTAACTGATACACTTAGCGATGATAAAATACGGGAGGGTGTGCTTGAAGCGAGCCAGTTTAAATATAGCGACAGGAATGATTTCAGAATATCAGAAATTACAAATGATCTCAATAAATTAAATATTCGTCGTTATAAATTAAGCCAGCTTCCCACCTTATCTCTTGTAGCTGGTTATGGTAAGCAGGCACAGAGAGAGAAGTTCGATATTTTTGGAAAGGGAGAGTGGCTTACTTCATCTTATGTAGGGCTTCAGCTAAAAATTCCAATTTTCTATGGTTTTTCCATGCAGGCAAAAACACAAAAGGCAAGACTTGAATTGCAAAAATCGCAGAATGAAACTGAAGCATTGAAAATAAATATCGATGGAGAAATAGACAAAGCAAAAAATAATTTTATCACTTCTGTCGCCAATATGGATTACCAGAAAAAGAACATGACGCTGGCAGAAGAAGTGTATGCACAAACAAAAAAGAAATACGAGATAGGAACAGGGTCAACTACAGAGATCAATACAGCACAGGTTGACCTGAAAACCGCTCAAACAAATTATATCACCGCTTTATACGATGCCATCGTAGCAAAAGTAGATTTCCTGAAAGCAACCGGAAAATTATAAATATCAGCACTAAAAATAAATCAGATGAAAAAAATAACTCAGGTAGCTATCGTTGTAACTGCAACATTGATAATGTCAGCTTGCGGTAACAGTAGTAAGAAAGACGATAGTGGCCTCGGCGATAAAAAAGCAGCACTGGAAAAATTAAAAGCTTCGCAAACCAAAACAGCAGACGATATACAAAAGCTGCAGGACGAAATCAGTAAACTGGATTCGAATGCCGATAATTCGAAGATCAAACTTGTTAATGTAACTCCAGTAGGTAAAGATGATTTTAAACACTATATCGACCTGCAGGGAAGAATAGATGCTGAAAATATTTCTTATATCGCACCCCGTGGTATGCCGGGTCTTGTAAAAGCGATCTATGTTAGGCAAGGTGATAAAGTACGCAAGGGACAAGTGCTTTTAAAACTGGATGATGCTATTATGCGACAGCAGGTAGCAACTGCCCGCCAGGGACTTGAAGGTATAAAGACACAATTGGCGCTTGCAAAAGATCTGTACAATCGTCAAAAGAATTTATGGGACCAGGGCATCGGAACACAGGTACAATTAATAAGTGCAAAAACAAATGCAGAAGCACTCGAAAACCAATTGAGCACTGCAAATGAACAGGTGAAAATTGCACAGGAACAATTAAACACTACCAATGTAACAAGTGATGTGACTGGTATTGCAGATATCGTTGCGATAAAAGTAGGTGAAACATTTTCCGGGATGACACAGGAAGGCCCGCAAATTAAAATTGTTAGCAACAACAACCTTAAAGCTGTGGCGAATGTTCCTGAAAACTATGCAAGCAGGCTGCGTATCGGAACACCGCTAGTAATAAACGTTGCTGATGTAAATAAATCATTCAATTCAACTGTTTCATTTATCAGCCAGGCAATCGATCAGACTTCCAGGGGTTTTACAATGGAAGCAAAAATTCCTTCCGATCCCGCTTTAAAACCCAATTTATCTGCCGTAGTAAAAATTCTTGATTACTCGGCAAATGCCGCCGTTGTTATTCCTGTGAACACCGTTCAAAGTGATGAAAAAAACAAATACGTGTTTGTAATGGAGAAGAATGAAAAAGGAAAATATGTTGCAAAAAGAAAAACGATCGAGCTGGGCGAAGTATACGGAGCTGTGGTAGAGATCAAGTCAGGTTTAACAGGCGGAGAGCAACTGGTCACCGAAGGTTACCAGAATTTATATGAAGGCCAGTTGATTGGTACAGATGTGAAATAAGAGCCTCTCAGCCCAATTCCTCTGAGAGAATGAAAATATTTAAGGGAATAATAAATAGGATTGTTGCACAAAGCCGGAAAGTACAAGTGAGTGACACAACGAAGATGATTATATAACTAACTGATGATTCAAAAATATTAATTATGAATTTTGTAGAAGGAATAAAAGAAAAATTCAAACAGTTTAAACCAACAAGTTGGTCGGTTGATAACCGTACAGCCATTTATATCATCGCAATGATGATCTCTATATATGGTATGTATAAATTCAATACGCTTCCTAAAGAGCAGTTCCCGGATATTGTTGTTCCTACCATTAGCGTAACAACTATTTATGTAGGCAATTCACCAAAGGATATTGAAAATCTTGTGACGCGGCCCATTGAAAAACAATTAAAGGGTATCAGCGGAGCGAAAGTAAAGAAGATCACCAGTACGTCGCAGACGGATTATAGTTTGATCATTGTTGAATTTGATACAGATGTAAAAACAGAACTGGCAAAATTAAAGGTGAAAGATGCGATTGATAAAGCACAAACCGATCTTCCCAACGATCTTACTTCGCAACCCAATGCACAGGAATTTGCATTCAGTGAAATGCCGATCATGTTTGTGAATGTGAGTGGTGATTATGATGGCGTAAAGCTGAAGCAGTATGCAGATAAGATGCAGGATAAGATTGAAGAGTTATCTGAAATCACCCGTGCGGAAATTGTAGGAGCCCCGGAAAGAGAGATACAGGTGAATGTAGATCCATATAAAATGCAGGTGGCAAGAGTAAGTTTTATGGATGTGGAGAATGCGATCAGCCGCGAAAACCATGATATCACCGGTGGGCTTGTAACGGTAGGCGATATGAAACGCACACTAAAAGTAAAAGGACAATTTACAAGTGCATTGGACCTGCAGGATATTGTTGTAAGAAGCAGCGCACAGGGAGCAACGGTTTACTTAAAAGATATTGCGCAATTAAAAGATACCATTAAGGAAAAAGAAAGTTATGCACGCCTTGATGGAAAAAATGTGATCACTTTAAACATAGTTAAGCGTGCGGGCGAAAATCTTATCAATGCAGCCGGCAAGGTAAAAGGTATCGTTGAGGAAATGCAAAAAGGGGGTGCATTGCCAAAAGATCTGAAAGTAGTTATAACAGGAGATCAAAGTAAAGCAACCGCGACTTCTTTTAATGAGCTTGGTAAATACAATTATCATCGGGTTTATTCTTGTGTTGCTTGTGCTCATGTTTTTTATGGGTGTTACCAATGCGTTCTTTGTTGCATTAAGTGTACCATTGAGCGTATTTGTTGCTTTTCTTTTTCTGCCCATTGCCGATGGTATCATTGGTACAACAGTTACACTTAATTTTATCGTGTTGTTTGCATTGCTGTTTGGCCTGGGTATTATTGTAGATGATGCGATCGTGGTAATTGAAAATACCCATCGTATTTACAACAATGGAAAGATCCCTATTATACGAAGTGCGAAAGAAGCTGCAGGCGAAGTATTCATACCCGTCCTTGCGGGAACAGCTACAACGCTTGCGCCATTCTTTCCATTATTATTCTGGAAAGGGATCATCGGTAAGTTCATGATCTATCTCCCCACGATGCTAATCTTAACACTGGCAGCATCATTGATCGTGGCATTTATTTTCAACCCGGTTTTTGCTGTAAGCTTCATGAAACCTGAAGGAAAAGAACATGAAGAGAAAAAATCCTTGCTGTTTAAAAAATGGTGGTTCTGGACAGCCATCATCACTGCAGTGATCATGCATTTGACGGGATCACATGGTTTTGCAAACTTCCTGTTGTTTATGATGCTGCTTGCAATTCTGAATCGTTATGTGTTCCGCGAGATCATACATTATTTCCAGAACAGGGTTCTTCCCGGGTTAATGAACCGTTATGAAAAACTGTTGCGCTGGATGCTGAAAGGAAAAAGACCTGCCTGGGCATTGGTATTGTTATTCCTGCTGTTTCCATTATCAGTAATGTTGCTGGTGATGAGAGGGAACAAAAGTACTTTCTTCCCAAGCGGTGATCCCAATTTCATCTATGTGTATTTAAAATTACCTCCGGGTACGGATGTAAAAAAGACAGACAGTATTACGCATGTGCTGGAAGGAAGGGTGTTTAAAGTACTGGAGGCTGAAAAACCGGGAACAGAGGGTAGTATCGTAGAAAGTATTATCACCAATGTTGCCAATAGTGCCAATAATCCGGCAGATAATAACAGGAGCGTACAACCTAACCTGGGGCGTATACAGGTTTCATTTGTGGAGTTTGAAAAACGTGATGGAAAGCATACAAAACCTTTCCTGGATTCGATAAGAGCAAGAATGGTTGGAATTCCCGGTGCAAGTATCGAGGTAGCACAGGAAGATGGCGGGCCTCCAACTGATCCTCCTGTAAATATTGAAATAACAGGCGATAATTTTGAAGAGATATCAAAAGTAGCAAGTAACCTTTCCAGTTACCTGGATCAGAATCCAATATATGGAATTGAGAACCTGCGGATGGATGTTGACCTGAACAGCCCCGAAATAACAGTAAACATCAATCGTGAAAAAGCAATGATGGAAGGACTAAGCACAGGGCAGATAGGGTCAGAAATAAGAACTGCGGTATTTGGTAAAGAAGTGAGTAAACTGAAAGATGGAGAAGATGAATATAAGATTCAGTTGCGGTATGAAGACCTGCTGCGAAATAATGTTGCGAACCTGATGAACATGCGGATCACTTTCATGGATATGAATACGATGCAGATCAAATCTATTCCTGTTAGTGCAGTGGCAAATGTTGACTATACAAATACAGCCGGCGCAATTGCACGTAAGAATGTAAAACGTACGATCCAGTTGCAATCAAATGTATTAGATCCAACCATGACAGGTGAAGTGAACAAACAACTTGCTATTAAGATCGCGGATTTTAAAGCAAAGAACCGGATACCGGATGACGTTATTATAAAACAAACCGGGCAGGGCGAACAGGAAGCCGAAACCAATACTTTTCTTGTGAATGCATTTTTCACAGCAATGGGATTGATCTTCCTGATACTTGTTTTACAATTCAATTCATTAAGTAAGCCGTTCATTGTTCTCACGGAAATATTCTTCTCTATTATCGGTGTATTGCTCGGTTATGCATTTACAGGAATGACGATTGCAACCATCATGGTGCTGGTAGGTGTGATCGGTCTTGCCGGTATTGTGATCAAGAATGGTATCCTGTTGATTGAATTCACGGATGAATTAAGAGGAAGAGGATTAAAAACAAGAGAAGCTGCAATACAGGCAGGCAGGATCCGTATCATACCGGTAATGCTTACTGCCGTTGCAACCATGTTAGGATTGTTGCCACTTGGCAGTTGGATTCAATATTGATTTCGTTTCCTTCTTCCGGCATTTAAATCCGCATATTTTCTTCGGAGGTGACAGTGTTGTGTTCTGGGGACCATTAAGCTGGACGATCATCTTTGGATTGATATTCGCATTCTTCCTTACACTGGTAATGGTACCAAGTATGTATATTATTTCTGAAAGATTGAGAAGGCCAATGGAAAAATTTTATGGAACAAAATTCGTTGCATTGTTAGGATTTACCGGTCCGTTGTTCTTTTTATTTGTATTGTTTATGTATATAGGCAGAAGATTCCAGGGGAAGAGAGTTTGGAATGGAGTATTGAAAGAAAAGAAAGTTTAATAAACAAGTTGGTTTTGGATTTAAAAAAGCCGCCCGGTAAAGAGCGGCTTTTTGTTTTAATACTTTTTTATCTAAGGTCTGTAACTCAGTACAATCCCTGTATAACTATTTGGAGCTATACTATCGCTTGCGCATGCCCATCCATGATTGGCATCTGTAAAATGAACTTCACTTAAAACGCCTGTTCCAAGCGATACAACTGTTTGCCAGGTATTTCCTCCATCGGTAGTCCTGTAAATTTTTTTGTCAATACTTACATATCCTGTATCAGCATTTACAAAATGAATATCTGCGAAACTATTTGCGGCGACAAACGTTGTTAACAAAGTAAAATTTACTCCGCCATCTATAGATTTATAAACCTGGCCTGTCCGTGTTACAGCATAAACAATATCTGGGCCTGTTGCATAAATGGCTGTAAAAAAATCCGATGCTGGTACATTAAAATTTGCAGCCACCCAATTGTTTATTGAGCCGGTACAACGAAAAATATCTGTATACGAAATTATCCAGCCTGTATTACTATTTATAAAAAACAAGGATCTATATCCAGATGCCGGAATAATACCTGTTATTGGCATTACAATATTCCATGTAACTCCTCCATCTACAGTTTTGAAAAAATTAGTTCCAATAGCAAATCCATTATTATTATCAGGAAAAAAACAATCACGAATACCATTATAAATAACTCCTGTATCAAAACTTGCACCTGCATTTGTAGAATAGTAAACATTATTGCCGGGGCCGCACATAAAAATTTTCCCATCCGGGGATCCACTGGTATTATAGCCATAAAGATTGTTGGAAATTACATTCCAGTTATTTCCCCCATCAGTTGTTTTGTAAATCTTATCTGTAGATGCATAACCCGTATTATTATCAGTAAAATAAATATCACCAAATCCAACGGGAAGAGTTGTTTTTGTCCACCCGGTTGTAAGCGTATCAGAAGCTATAACAGTGTTATTATTATTGTTGTTGTTATTTTCCGAAGTGTTATCGCTGTTTTTTGAACAGCTGAAAAACAGCATGATAAAAAAAAGCGTGGAGGTGATAGTTTTCATATGCTTTGTTTTCTGTAAGATAAATATTTTTTTGCATGACTAGCAAAATCCTATTTTACTAAAAAAAATGCCGCTGGTTTTAACCAGCGGCATTTGAACAAATTCTAGCAGAGAACTTTTATTTGCTTTAGCTTATTCCTTAGCTTTCATATTCCCATCATTATTCAGTTCAATGATCTGGTAACCCATTTTTTGCAAACCAGGTAATATTTTGGCTTTATCACCCACCAGCAAAATATTCATTTTCTCTGTATGTAACCACTTTTTTGACAAGGCATCAATGTCCGCTTTGCTGATCTTTCTTAAAATATCATTTTGCGTATCAACAAAATTCGCAGGAAGATTGTATTCAAGGATCCTGTTTACATAACCGGCTTTCTGGCTTCCTGTTTCATAACTCAGCGCATCACGTTGCAGGAGCGAACTTTTAACAAATGTTAACTCGTCATTGGTAATGCCATTGTCAGCATAGTTTTTCATCTCTCTCATCACTTCCGATAAAGCACTATCGGTTGCGTCTGCCCGAATACCACCGCTGAATGTAAAACTGCCGGTGTATTTGTCTCCTGAAAAACCTGAACGAACGCCATAGCTCCATCCCTTATCTTCCCTGATGTTCATGTTTAACCTCGAACTGAATGTGCCGCCTAAAATAAAGTTCATGAGATCAGATTTGTAATATTCTCCTGTTGCGTCGTATTTCATTCCTGTTACCATTCCTACCCTGAATTCTGTTTGTGCAGCTTTGGGAACATCCACCAGGTAAATAACAGTTTTATCAATCGAGGGTACATTTTCGGGAATAGCAGGCAGCGCTAATTTTTTATTTGGAAGTTTGTTTAAGAAAGAAAGTTTAGGCAATAGTTCATTCTCTTTTATATCTCCAACCACAACAAGTTTTGCACCCTGCGAGGTCATGTAATTATCATAGTAGTTTTGTACATCTTTTAATGATAAATTTTTGACCGTACTTTCAGTTCCGTTATCGCTCAATCCAAGAATATTTGCTGCTCCATAGTTTATTTTCCTGTTTACAGTAGTTGCAATAGTAGCAGGTTGCGATTTTGCCTGTTTAAATCCTTCCAATGCTTGTTTTTGCAAACGATTAAAAGCGGCATCGGTGAAATTCGGCTGTAACATTTTTTCTTCAAGCAATGCAAGTGTTTTATCAAGGTTCTTTTTTAAACATTGCACGTTGAATACGATGCCATCAAAAGAATTATTCACTGAGATCGTACTTCCTAGTTTTTGCAATTCAATCGCCATTTGCTCAGCAGTATGATTCTTTGTGTCTTCACCAAGCATATTAGCCACCATATTGGCCAGCCCGGTTTTACTGGTATCCGATGATTGAGCAAGATGTCCGCCCGGAATGCTGATGCTGATATTCACAACGGGGAGTTCTGTATTTTCTGCACCAATCATTTTTATTCCGTTAGGTAAATCTTTCTTCCAGAATGAAGTAACTTTTACCACGGGGTTCGGACCAACAACAGGTGTTTTTGTACGATCAAAATCATCTTTTGCTTTTTCGTATTTCAACCCGGTATAACCATAATTTGGTCTTACATAATTAGATGAATCAATTTTAAAATTGTCTCCCATCGCAGCTGTAGTATTGCCTGTTTTTGTGAGAACGCTCAATGTTACACAACCCTTGTTTTTGATATAAGTATTGTACACTCTCATTACATCTTCTTTTGTAACAGAGAGATAATTATTCAAAACTTTGCTGATCATATTTGCATTGCCGGTAAATGTTTGAAACGCCGCCAGCTGGGCCACCTTGCCTGCCACGCTTTGTAAGCCATTGATCGTTTGCGCTTCTGTACTTCCTTTGAATTTAGTAATATCATCATCGGTAACGCCACGCTGTTCAAAACTTGCAAGTGCAGCTTTTACCATGCTATCCATTGCAGCGAGTGATTTACCCGATGTTGGAGTAACAGAAATTGTAAATTCTCCTGTAAGTTCATTTAAACGACTGCCTGCACTTGCCTGTATGGCCTGCTGCGTTTTTACAAGCTGTTGGTATAATATCGAATTTTTTCCCTGCCCGATTACCTGTGCAAGACATGCAAGTGCTCCCATGTCCTTATCATAATTGGGAACAGTCGGAAAAGTTTTAAGCACCTGTGGAAGACGGGCATAATTATCTGTATAAGAAACATAACGGTCAGCTGTAAGGGATACTGCCGGAAGATTTGTTTTTGTCACTTCAGGACCTTTTGGTATTGTTCCAAAATATTTTTCAATAAGTTTAATTGTTTCTGCAGGTTTGATATCACCACCAATGGTGATTGTGGCGTTGTTGGGGCCATACCAGCGAAGGAAAAAGTTTTTAAGATCCTGTACATCCACACGATTAAGATCTTCTACATAACCGATCGTTAACCAACTATAGGGATGACCATACGGGTAAAGATTTTTGCTGGTATATTCTCCTGTTAAACCATAGGGGCGGTTATCATAGTTCTGTCCGCGTTCATTTTTTACCGTGCTGCGTTGATTTTCAAATTTTTGTTGTGTAACTGCATCCAGCAAAAATCCCATGCGGTCTGATTCCAGCCATAGCATTTTTTCCAGCTGGTTTACCGGAACAGTTTCAAAGTAATTCGTACGGTCAAGATTTGTACTCCCATTTAAGTTTCCGCCGGCTGCTGTAATAATTTTAAAATGCTGGTCATCCCCAACATGATCACTTCCCTGGAACATCATATGTTCAAAAAAATGTGCGAAACCGCTTTTCCCTATTTCTTCTCTGGCGCTTCCTACATGGTAGGTAACATCTACATGCACTAACGGATCGCTGTGATCTTCATGTAATACAACAGTAAGGCCGTTGGGTAAAACATATTTTTCATAAGGAATGATCACCTCATTTCCCTTTTTCTCTATTTTTTCGACGAGTTTGGCCTGGCTAAAACTATCTGAATAACAGAGGCAGGCAATGGCGGCAATAGCATACAACTTTTTCATAAAATTATTTTGAACCCCAAATAAACTAAAAAAACATGGTTTAACCACCTCTTAGCATTTAAATATGATTTTATAAAACGCATTAGCTTTACATTTATAAAAAAAACTATTATGATACAGAATCACGAGATCGATTACAAAATCCATGGTGAAGAACTGCAGTTTGTAGAAATAGAGCTGGATCCGCAGGAGACGGCCATTGCAGAGAGCGGCGCTTTTATGATGATGGACAATGGTATCGAAATGCAAACAATATTCGGCGATGGCAGCCAGCAGCAGGGTAGCGGCCTTTTGGGAAAATTATTCAGTGCAGGTAAACGATTGCTGGTTGGGGAAAGCCTGTTTATGACCGCATTTACCAATACCGGACAAGGAAAAAAGACGGTGAGTTTTGCGGCGCCCTATACAGGAAAAATTATTGCATTTGACCTGCAGCAACTGGGTGGCAAGATCATTGCGCAAAAAGATGCTTTTCTCTGCGCTGCAAAAGGAGTAAGTATTGGTATAGAATTTCAGAAAAGATTAGGTACCGGAATTTTTGGAGGTGAAGGATTTATCATGGAAAAACTGGAAGGTGACGGGCATGCGTTTTTACATGCCGGCGGGTATGTGATAGAAAAAACCCTGGTACCGGGAGAAATACTAAAAGTGGATACGGGTTGCGTGGTTGCATATACCCCCAGCGTTGATTTTGATATAGAATTCATTCGCGGCATAAAAAACTGGATGTTTGGTGGAGAAGGTTTATTCTTTGCAAAATTGCAGGGGCCAGGAAAAGTCTGGTTGCAATCATTGCCAATAAGCCGCCTGGCTGGAAGGATCATGCAGTATGGTACCTATAAAAGAAAGGAAGAAGGTGGTATTCTTGGCGGGTTCGGAAACCTGTTGGATGGAAGAGAGTAATGAATCATGAACAACGAACAAGGAATTTTGAATTACGAAGTGACAACACTTCAACATTCGGCATTCCTTGTTCATTGTTCGATATTCGAAATAATATATCGTAAAAAAAATCCCGGTAATATATATGTACCGGGATTTTTATTTTGGTGGAGTTTCTACACTTATTTTTTACTGATCTTAGAAAGCAATCTTAGTATCTCGAGATATAACCATACAATTGTAACCAACAAACCAAATGCACCATACCATTCCATATATTTAGGTGCGCCCATCTCAGATCCTTTTTCAATCATATCAAAATCGAGGATAAGGTTTAAAGATGCTATCGCAACAACAAATAAAGAAAATGCAATACCCAACGGACTTCCTTCATGCAGAAATGGCATATTATCATAACCGAACATACGGAGTACCCACACTATTACATAGAATATTGCAATTCCAAGAGTAGCAGCAATAACGATAGACTTAAATTTTTCTGTTGCCTTAATTATTTTAAAACTATACAACAGGTACATTGCTATAGCCACGCCAAATGTTAAGCCCACTGCATTTATTACAATGTTTGGAGCCTGTTCTGCAAAAGCGCTGTTATACATTGAAGAGATAGCGCCTACAAATAGTCCTTCCAGTAATGCATATAAAGGAGCGAGATAGGGAGCCCAGTTTTGTTTAAAGCTTATCACAATCGCAACAACCAGTCCGCCAAAAGCACCGATGTAAACCAGCGGCATAATATTTCCGCCCTCTGCAAATTCTTTCCATGAATAAAAAGAAGTACCAAGTACCATTAGTAATAAAAACCCAAACTTGTTCAGCGTGCCCTTAACTGTCATCGCATTCTCATTGATGAGCACACTGTCCAATACAGTACTGGTGAATTTTTTTTCCGAAAGAGTTGGGTTACCCGATTTAAATAAAGCCATATAATGAATTTTAGAGCTTAAAAGTATTAAATTTTTTTGATCCGGTAAGTTTACACCTTGCCAAAGGTGTAAACTCTGCCAAGGTGTAAACTCGGGGAAGTTCTACACCAGTAAAAGGATTATTGAGTCACCCCCGGGTATTTACTTACCGTTTCAAAATTATATTCATCTTTCTTCTTTAATTGTATAATAAAATTATGTAATGAAGCCGAATCGTCCGGGCCAATATATACCTGGTCATGGGCAAGTAATACAAGGTGATCACTTGTTTTTGTTTTATTCCTGGCAAAGGCGCTGTCTATTTCATTCAGCATTTCATCAGCTGACTGAACAGGTTTTTGCTGCCTGTTAAAATGCCATTCAAGGTCCCAGCCCATAGCTTTGAATCCATTTTTATATAAGCTGTCTGCAGTTGCGATACTTGTTTTTATATCCGTACAATTAATGCTGTCGGTACGCCAGATATTTCTTCCCGGTGTACGAATGATGTTACTTGTAAGGTGAAGGCTATCGGCACAACGTTCAAAATCTTTTACCGCACTGTCGGAAAATTTATAAAACACATTGAAATTGTTTTCAAACGCATGTGTATAGCTGTGATTGGCGATCTCGAACAAACTATTCGTTGATGCACTATCGTACAAGGATAGCTGAAGACGGCTGCCATACACATGTTCACCGATAACAAATAATGTTACCGGCATTTGTTCCTCTTCCATGATGCGCATAACATTTTTTGTGCCTTTATTAGGCCCATCATCGAAAGTGAGATAAATTGTTTTTTTCTTCTTTTTCTTTACTGTTGAGGCCGCAGAAACTATTTTTTTTACTACAACAGTATCCGGTTTCATTGTAACGGGCTTAAATGAAAACGAGGATTTGTGTGTTTTGAAAAGATAAAGAGAAGAGAATGCTACAGTGAGTACGGTTGTTTTAAAAATGGTGGAATTGGTAAAATCGCCACCCGAGTCGGGATCCATATAAAATGTTGGTTTAGGATATGAAGATAATATGCAGTGATTCCGATTTCCAAATATGATGTTGTTAATTAATTTAAAAATCCGTGATAAATCAGAAAATAGAAACGCGGATGAAACTGATGAAACGGATCGTCGCGGTCCATGTCATCCGCGTTTCTATCATTTGGCCATTGCCGATTGCCGATTGCCGTTTACCTTTGCCGCATGGAACAATTGTTATCACAGATCAGCCAGTACAAGGACGAAATGAAAACGGCAAAAGCCGCAAATAAAGAAGAACTGGAAGCTTTCAGGATAAAATATCTTGGAACAAAGGGACTTGTTAAAACTATTATGGGTGAGATGAAAAATGTTGCACCCGATAAAAAGAAAGAGGCGGGTCAGCTGCTGAATGAATTCAAGATTTTTACAGAAGAATTGTATGCAACTTTGTCTTCAACGCTGGAAGACAATGGAGCGCAAAATTCCAATGAAATTGATACAAGTCTGCCAGGCGATCCTTTGCCCCTTGGCTCACGGCACCCGATAAGCGTTGTTCAGAATAAGATCATTTCTATTTTTCACAGGCTTGGATTTTCTGTTGCAGAAGGACCGGAGATCGAAGATGACTGGCATAATTTCACTGCGTTGAATTTACCGGAAAATCATCCTGCCCGGGATATGCAGGACACTTTTTACATTTCACAAAACCCCGATTGGTTATTACGCACGCATACAAGTAGTGTACAGATCAGGGAAATGGAAAAAGGCGTCTTGCCTTTGCGTATCATTTGCCCTGGCAGAGTTTATCGTAATGAAACAATCAGCGCAAGGGCTCACTGTTTTTTTAACCAGGTAGAAGGATTGTATATTGCCGAAAATGTTTCTTTCGCGGATCTTAAACAGACCTTGTATTTTTTTGTACAGGAAATGTTTGGCGATAAAGTAAAGATCAGGTTTCGCCCTTCCTATTTTCCATTTACAGAACCAAGTGCCGAAATGGATATCAGCTGCCTGATATGTGGAGGCGAAGGTTGTAATGTTTGTAAAAAAACAGGTTGGGTGGAAATTTTGGGTTGCGGGATGGTGCATCCAAAAGTATTGGAGAATTGTAACATCGATAGCAATAAATATACAGGCTTTGCATTTGGAATGGGTATTGAAAGAATTACCATGCTGAGCTACCAGGTAAAAGATCTACGCCTTTTCAGTGAGAATGACCTGAGATTTTTAAAACAATTTACCACCGCATTATAGCAGCATTGAGACTTCTTTAATTTTCTATCTCATATATTACCAGGTAATATGTGTTAAAGGTTTGGCATCATAATTGAAAATTCCTTGGGGAAATAATTTACTTATGATGAAATACACAGGAAAAACCCTTCAATTATTCTTTATTATACTTCTGATCAGCTCCTGTTCTACTTCTAAACAAGCTCGCAGCTATCGGAAAACAGTTGATGGGAACTGGCAATTGCAGACTATTGTTTCCGAAGGAATTACCGGGCAGGTAAAAACGCAGGTTTTTAATGAGGCCGACTTCAACTGTTTTGTTGGAAGCAGCTGGCATTTCAATTCAAATAATAGCCTTGGAACTTATACCCTTAGTAAAAATGCCGGTGAATGTGTTTCTCTTAAAAGAGATATTCGTTGGTCTATTTATGAACCAAAGGACCAGCCTAAATTATTTCAATTTAAACGATTGGACAGCAAACTAAAGGAAGTGGATGGCAATGATGCAGGCTTCCGGTTTACGATAATGAAAATAGAAGACAATAGTATGCAGCTAAAATCAGAGATCTACTTTGATGGTAAGCAGGCTGCATTCATTTACAATTTTGTAAGAATTTAAAATTTAAATATGAAAGTGATCAATGTTTTTATGTTAGCAGCAACGGCAATGATGGGAGCTAACAGTTGCGAAACGGTTAAAAGAACAAGTAACCGGGACAAAGGTGTTGTTATAGGTACCGCCAGCGGTGCTGTAATTGGGGGTGTTATTGGAAATAATGTTGGCAATAAAAAAAACACAGCATTGGGTATAATTTTAGGGGCGGCGGTAGGCGGAGTGGCCGGCGGTATCATTGGTAATAAAATGGATCGCCAGGCAGAAAGAATAAAAACGGAGATACCAGGCGCCAAAGTAGAAAGAGTAGGAGAAGGTATAGATGTGACTTTCGATGAAAATAACCCTGATGGAAGTAAAGCCGGTGTGTATTTCGAGACAAATAAATATAATATCAGTGCGAATTCAAAGCTTGCATTGGATAAGTTAGAAAAAATTTTCAGAGAGTATCCCGAAACAGATATCGTTGTTGAAGGTCATACAGATGATGTAGGCACTGATGAATATAATATGACCCTTTCTGAAAAAAGGGCGGCCGCTGTAACGGATTATTTGAAAAAAGCGGGAGTTTCAGCATCCAGGATCTCAACAAAATGGTATGGTGAGGGCCAGCCAAAAGTGCCAAATGAAAGCGATGCTAACAGGGCTTTGAACAGGAGAGTGCAATTTGTGATCACCGCAAACGAAAAAATGAAAGCTGAAGCAAAAAAGGAAGCGGGGAATAAATAATGTTCCTTTATATATATCTTGCTGCTATGTGGTAAGTTTCTTTTAGAAAGATCTGATCATTCTAAAAGAAAACTTTAAAATCACATAGCAGTTTTTATTTTTGCGTATGATAAAAAATATTTGTGTAGCCGGTGCCGGAACAATGGGAAGTGGCATCGCCCTTGCTACGGCGCAAAATGGATATCCCGTAATATTATTTGATACCAATGAAAATGTATTAAATAACGCCAGGAAGGGAATTAATAAAAACCTCGACTTTCTCGTAGAAAAAAATAAATTAACCGCAGCCGAAAAGGAAGCTATTCTTAACCGCATTCATTTTTCTTCCCTGGTAACAGATTGCAAAGCCGACCTTGTAATTGAAGCGATCATCGAAAAAGAAGATGCCAAGATCAGTTTGTTTGAACAGCTGTCAGTGATCAACAACGATTCCTGCATTTTTGCAAGTAATACCTCTTCATTATCCATCACCTCGTTGCAAAAAAAGATCATTCACCCTGAACGCGTGGCGGGGATGCATTTTTTTAATCCTGCGCAGATCATGAAACTGGTAGAAGTTGTAAAAGGAACACAAACATCAGGCGAAATTGCGCAAACCTTGATGGACCTTTGTTTAAAACTTAAAAAAACGCCGGTGTTGTGTATTGATGCGCCGGGTTTTATTGTGAATCGTGTAGCAAGGCATTACTATCTTGAAGCAATGCGGCTCGTAGAAAATAAAACTGCAACTATTGAATCTGTAGATGAAATAATGGAAGCATCGGGTTTCAAAATGGGACCTTTCAGGTTAATGGACCTTATTGGAATGGATATTAACCTTGCTGTTTCCCAGTCGTTGTACAATGCATTTGATAAAGAACCGAGATTTAAACCCTCACCTTTGCAGATAGAAAAAGTAAAAAATGGCCAGCTCGGGAAAAAAACTGGGAAGGGATTTTATCAGTATTGATTAAAAAATATTGCCACTGATTCAATGATTTGATTTGCAACTATTGAACTAATCAGTGAATCAGTGGCAAAAAAGGTAACCTTATCATAAATAAGTATAATGATATTAGTAACAGGTGGTTCAGGATTGGTTGGCAAAGAACTGATAAAACAATTATTGGCGAAAGGAAAACGGGTTCGTGCTATTTATCATAAAACTCCAATAAAAGATTTCACCGATCCCAATCTTGAAATTGTTCAAGCTGATATTTTAGATGTATGTGTACTGGAAGATGTACTGGATGGGATTGACGAATTGTATCATTGCGCCGGTTTTATATCGTATGTTCCGGGGCATACAGCTAAGTTGTATAAAATAAATGTAGAAGGAACTGCAAATGTGGTAAACGCGGCATTAAATGCAGGTGTAAAAAAAATGCTGCATGTAAGTTCTATCTCAGCAATCGGGCGTCCGCCGGATCAGGCAAAACTGATCGATGAAAATATGCACTGGGAAGAAACAGGAAGAAAAAGTAATTATGGGCAAAGCAAATACCTTGGTGAATTGGAGGTGTGGCGTGGGGTTGCCGAGGGACTTAATGCGGTAGTCGTAAATCCGTCTCTTATATTAGGTGTTGGTAACTGGAATGAAGGCTCTACAGAGATATTTAAATCAGTGTACAAAGAATTTCCCTGGTATACAGAAGGCGCTACCGGTTTTGTGGATGTAAGAGATGTAGCTAAAGCAATGATTGAATTGATGGAATCAGGAATTAGTTCAGAGCGTTTTATTGTTAGCGGCAGGAATGAAAGTTTCAAAAATGTTTTTGAAATGATCGCGAAAGCATTCAATAAAAAAATTCCAAACCGGAGAGTTACACCATTGCTCGCTTCAATTATCTGGAGGCTTGACACAATCAAAAGTAAGCTTACCGGTAAACCGCCCTTAATAACAAAAGAAACAGCTTCAAGTGCAATGGCTACACAGCTGTTTGATAATGAGAAATTAAAAAAACATTTACCTTCCTTTAATTATTTTCCATTAGAGGAAACAATTAAATATACCTGCTCGGGATTGCAACAAAAACTTAACAACCAATAACGTATTTTCGTGGCCCATAATTAAAGGCAATAATTTAAATATACCATATGCACATGCGGACAATAATTTTTCTTTTTGCATTTAGCTTATCCTCGTTCATTTCGTTTTCACAATCTTATTTCACTATCAGCGGAAAGGTGATGAATGCTGAAACACAAAAACCACTGCAGGGGGCTTCTGTATTTGCAGAAAATACAACTATTGGTACGGCAACAGATGCAGATGGAAATTTCAGGTTGCAATTGCCGGTAGGTGGATATACTCTGGCAATAACTTTTACCGGTTTCACAACGGAAAGCAGGCGAATCAATTCGGCTGATGCAAATGATGCAGGACTTTCATTTGAATTGAAGCCTAAAGAAAAAGAACTGCAGGCAGTATCTGTGGTAGCAACCGGGGAATTAAAAGACGGTTGGGAAAAATATGGAAACTTTTTTTTAGAACAATTTATAGGTAAAACAAAAAACAGTGCAGAATGTTCCATTAAGAACAGGGAGGTGTTGAAATTTTACTTTTCTAAAAAAAGAAACCGGCTGAAAGTAATGGCATCTGAACCTGTAGTTATTGAAAATAATGCAATGGGCTACAATATTAAATATGCGCTCGATTCATTTACGCACGAATATTCAACGCAGGTAAGCCTGTATACAGGTAATCCTTTATTTGAAGAAATGATCCCTTCTGTCCCTGACCATCTAACAAAATGGCAGACAGCAAGGCAGGAAGCATACAATGGATCTGTTTTACATTTCATGCGAAGCATTTATGATCAACGCTTGACAGAAGAAGGTTTTGAAATACAATATGTAGTTGGTATAAATGGAAGGGACTCCGCATTAAGGCTGAAAAATTTTTATGCCGCATTAAACTTTATAAAAAACGACAGCTTGCAACTTGTAGAGATAAAACCCAATCAAAACCAGGTAGGTGTTATTTATACAAAGGAGAAACCTGCAAGCGGGTATTTAGCTGAGAATGAAAAAGCGCCAAAAGATTTCCAGTTCTCCGTTTTAACTTTCCTTCCCAAACACGCAATCATAATAGAACAGAATGGTTATTATTATGAGCAGAATGAAATTACAACAAATGAATACTGGACCTGGGAGAGAATTGCAGACCAGGTTCCTTATGATTATGTTCCACCGGCATCACCGATCGTACCAGGAACACTGAAGGCTACACCAGCATTGATGGAACATAGATAATTGCATTTTAGGAACGAGATCCATTAACATTGAGTGTTGAGTATTGAACATTAAAGATGCTGATGAAGAACGGAACGTTCAATATACAATACTCAATGTTCAATATTCAAAGCAGTTCTATTAAGATAGTAATTGAATGTTTGAGGAGTTGTTGTTCTTTACTTCTTCCCCATGACCTTATCCCACAATTCAGGAATTCTTTTCACCCATACCAGCTCCTTTTGTTTTTCTCTTGCATCCAGTACCGGTGATCCGAAGTATGCTTTATTGCCTTTCAGATCTCCGCCAACGCCACTTTGCGCAAGAATAGTTGCATTGGATCCAATGGTTAATGTTTTGCTCACACCAACCTGGCCCCATAATGTAACACCATCTTCCAACGTAACAACACCAGCAATACCAACCTGCGCTGCAATGAGACAATTTTTTCCGATCACTGTATCATGACCAATATGAATCATGTTGTCCATACGCGTGCCTTTTCCAATAACAGTGTCATGGCTCACACCACGATCAATAGTACAACCGCAACCAATTTCTACATCATCTTCAATAATTACCCTGCCGCAATCGGGCATTTTCCTGTACCACACTTCGCGATCTTTTTTTGTATTGTAATAAAAAGCATTTCCTCCTATTACCGTTCCGGCTTGTATTATCACATTGTCGCCAATGATACAATGATCCATAATACTTACATTAGGATGAATGATGGTATTTTTTCCAATACTTACATGATTGCCGACAAAAGCATTTGGATAAATAAAACTTCCTTCACCAACAGTTGCTGAATCACTGATCATTTTTGATGACGGCTCAAAAGGACGAAAATGATTTACAATCCTGCAATAGGCATCAAAAGGATTATCGACAACCAATAAAGCCTTTCCCTCGGGAAATGCCGTTTCTTTATTAATGATAATGAATGATGCAGCACTATTGATACACTTATCATAATATTTAGGATGATCTACAAAAACCAGGTCACCAGGTTCAACTTTATGTATTTCATTGATACCGGTTGCGTTGTTGTTTGCATTGCCAATAAGCTTTGCACCTATAAAATCCGCTATCCATTTTACAGCTACTGGAGAAGAAAATTGCATGTGATAAGATTTGTGCAAAAGTACTATTCGTTTGCTTTTAGTCGCATTTGCGATGAATATTTCTGTTTTTGGGTAGTTTTAAGAAAAATTTTTTAAATTTTTTTTAGCCTGTTTTTTGACCAAAAATTACCTGTTTATTAAAATTTCCTGTTAACAACAAATCAATCAATCTAAAAAAATATTTAAAACGCAATCGGCTGTGATATCAGTAAAATCAATAGTTTCAGAAGATTGGTTTTTTTTTGTGATTGTTTTTGTAAAACTTTTTTTTCAGATTATGTTACAAAATATGAAGCAAAAAGCAATGTCCCTTATCCACAGCACGTATTAAAATGTTAATAAAATATCTATATTTTTTTTTTAGTTAGCAAAAATTATTTTTAATATTGTGTAGGGATTTATCCCGGTACTTACTAACCCACCTATATAAAAAAAGCCTGGCTATAAAATGTCGGGCTTTTTTAATTCAGTTCATTGGTTCATTTTAGAAATTATTTTTTACCGATACAGCATCATTCTATTTTGCAAACATAAGCTGTCAGCAACCAGGTATCAGCAATTACCTTCCATCAGCTATCAACATTATTGATTGCATCCTTTCGTGCAAACATCGGATAGTTTACACCTGATTGATTTTAGCTAAAGAACCTCGTGGAATTAATTTAAACACCGAATTACTTTTACAAGCTTCCGTAAATAAATTACCTTGCAGCAAAATAATCTGAGTATGTTAAAGTCAATGACGGGTTTTGGGCGGGCAGAGTTAACTGTTGCTGATAAAACTTTTCTTGTAGAAGTAAAAGCGCTTAACGGAAAACAATTCGAATTACAACTTAAACTTCCACCTTTATTAAAACCTTATGAATTTGACATCCGCAATATGTTACAGGAACATCTTATACGCGGAACCATCGATTGTTATGTAAACATAAAACAAAATGGCACCAGCAAACCTGTCAACATCAATACAGACCTTATAAAGGCATACTATAACCAGATTCAACAGCTGGCTACAGAACTGCATATTGATACAAACGCTGTTCTCAGTTCACTTTTACGGTTACCCGAAATTGTAAGTCCGTCCAATGAAATTATTGGTGAAAAGGATTTTAAGGAATTCAGCACTGTTCTGTTAGCGGCACTTAAGGAACTTATCGCACACCGGGAAGAAGAAGGTGCTTCGCTGGAAAGAGACCTGATAAAACGAATTGCCAATATTAAGGAACAGGAAGAGTGTATCCTGCAACTGGAACCCAACAGGGAAAAACGGATCAGGGATGAAATAAATGATCTTTTGGCAAAACATGTAGGAAAGGAAAATATCGACAATAACCGCATGGAGCAGGAACTGATTTACTACATGGAAAAAATCGACATCCATGAAGAACAGATAAGGCTTCGCCAGCATTGCGAATATTTTGCCGATATCTTAAAGAATCCTGAAATTGGCAAAGGAAAAAAACTTTCTTTTATTTTACAGGAAATCGGAAGGGAAATAAATACAACAGGAAGCAAAGCCTACGATGCTGATATCCAGAAATGTGTTGTAATAATGAAAGACGAACTGGAAAAAGCAAAAGAACAAGTGCTGAATGTTCTATAATAGATCAGCCTTCTTTTTACCAACAAGCAATATTTTTACGCAATGTTCTCCGGAAAAAATAAAAATTATTTTTTTTTATTGATCAGCACCTGCTTACTTTTTTTGCTTTCATGCAGGCAAATTGATGTGTTTGAAAAAAATACAACCATCCCGCATTATAAATGGGATTATAAATATAAAGCCGAAGGAACCTTTACCATTACCGATACAGTTGCCGCATACAATATATATATCGTACTTCGTCATACCGATGCATATAAATATAACAACATATGGATGAATGTAGGATTGCAGGCTCCTGGTGATACGATGTATTTTCAAAAAGTTAATCTCAGCCTGGCTACTGAATCAAATGGTTGGGATGGAACCGGTATGAATGATATTTGGGAAGTGAGAAAACTTATTAATGGAGAGCCTCGAAGATTTATTAAAAACGGGCAATATAAATTCAGTATCAGCCAGATCATGCGGGATAACCCTTTGCCCAATATCATGAGTGTAGGTTTGAGAGTGGATAAAGCACCATTATAAAAAATTAACAAGGCGGATATACATATAAGGCAAATCTGTTCGTTATTAAAAACATTTTCTTATATTTTCATTGACTTTTACCGGATTTATCAAGGTTAATATATCTTTACGGAGTTTTTTTAACCAACACCACAAAAAACTTTTACTCGTGAATCGTACATTTCTTATTGTTTTGATTTTAGTAACAGCTTCTTTTTCTTTAAAAGCGCAGGATTATGCTTATGAACAGCAAGGTGAGTTTGGTATAACAGTGGGTGCTGCACATTATTTTGGTGACCTGAATACAAGGGCAGGACTTAACAGGCCCAAACCTTCTATAGGAGCTTTTTTCAGAAAACAATTCGGCAATTATATAGGGCTGCGTGTTACAGGCCACTATTCACAACTTGGTTATAGCGATAAGTACAGCAAGAATGAGTATCAAAAAGCAAGAAACCTCAGCTTTAATACAAGTACTTTCGAATTAGCACTTCGCGGTGATTTCAACTTTTTTAAATATGTGCCCGGCGATCCTGCCCGCAATTTTACTCCTTATGTAACATTAGGCGTAGGTGTTTTCACCTATGATCCTTATGCATACCTTGCCGGGCAAAAAGTATTTTTAAGACCACTGGGAACTGAGGGGCAAACTGCCGGATACCTGGGAAGAAGTGAATACAGTACCATGGCGCTTTGTATTCCTTTTGGAGTTGGTATTAAATACAGCATCAACGAAAAGACAAATATCTCTTTCGAAATCGCCCAGCGTTTTACAACAACAGATTACCTGGATGATGTAAGTACTACTTATGCCGGCCCCGATAATTTTCCGGATGGACCTAATGGACGTTCCATTGCCTACCTGATGCAGGACAGATCGTATGAAACAAGACCCGATGACCAGATAGGAAAAAAAGATGCGCAACGCGGCTGGAACAAACAAAAGGATCAGTACGTAATTGCCGAGATCGGGATTTCTTTCAATTTTGGCACATACAAGTGTCCTACCGTAAGAAATTAAGGCCGGATATTCGCCTTGTAATTCTTCTTATTTCCTGTAAAATCATCGTAAAAGATTAACAGGCTTTCTGCCAATTTTCATTACTTTTGCGCCCCAAGTCAAGCGGACTGCCTGGCTGTATTATTATTCATTCATGACTTTAAAGGGAAAGATAGATACTCAGAAATTGCCAAGGCATATTGCTATCATAATGGATGGCAATGGACGTTGGGCGCAGGAAAAAGGAGAAGATCGTCTTTATGGCCATCTTCATGGTGTTGAAAGTGTACGTGATATCGTGGAAGGAGCGGCAGAATTAGGAATTGAATACCTTACACTATACGCATTCAGTACAGAAAATTGGGATCGTCCCGAATATGAAGTAACCGGTTTGATGGAATTGTTGGTTGATACGATCAAAAAAGAAGTTCCCACATTAAATAAAAATAATATCAGGCTTTGGGTGATAGGCGATACAACTATGTTACCGGAATTTGCTCAACAGGAACTTGCAGAAGCAATCAATGAAACTGCAGCAAATACAGGGTTAAACCTTATTATGGCGCTTAGCTACAGTAGCAGGTGGGAATTGGTAACAGCTGTAAAAAATATGGCAAACGCGGTTAAAGAAGGTAAACTTAACCCGGATGATATCACACAAGACACACTTCAAAATTATCTTGCAACTAAAAATTTTCCGGACCCGGAATTAATGATCAGGACAAGTGGTGAATTCAGGATAAGTAATTTTTTATTATACCAGCTTGCTTATGCAGAACTATATTTCACCAATACAAGATGGCCTGATTTCCGAAAAGAAAATTTATATGAAGCCATCCTGGATTTTCAACAAAGGGAAAGGCGTTTTGGAAAAACAGGTGAACAGGTAAAAAAAGAAGAAACAACAAATTAATAAATAATGTATTGCTATAAATAAAAGTATTCTTAACACGCTTTTGTCAATGTTGTAACAAGATAAACATGATAAAAGCTGTCATCAATAGTTAATTAGCACACTACATTTACAAATAATAAATTAAGTCAGATAACTGCCTGCAACACAAATCAGTTTATTGCCTTTCATTTAACAAATTGTTTTCATTAATGGGCTTAATTTGCCGCTCGTAAAAAACCAATTGATGCACAGGATTTACCAGAACTCCTTTCTTATTGTATTTCTCTTTATATCAAGTCAGCGTTCATTTGCACAAGTAGATACTTTTCCATCTGTAAATCCGGCATTACTTGGGGTACTTGATTCGAAGACACCAAAAATGTACACTATTGCCGGTATAACTGTGGCAGGCTCAAAATCTTATGATGGCAACCTGATCATATCCATTTCGGGCCTGGCTGTTGGAGATAAGCTAGCATTACCGGGTTCAGATCTTTTTGCAAAAGCAATTGGAAAACTGTGGAGGCAAAGCCTTGTATCGGATGTACAGATCAACCTCACCAGGCTGGAAGGCTCGGATCTTTATATTGAAATTGAAATAAAAGAAAGAGCAAGATTGCTGGATTTTACTTTTTCGGGTATCCGGAAAGGTGAAAAAGATGATCTTGAAAAAAAGGTAGAGCTTGTTAAAGAACGCGTGCTTACTGAAAACATGAAACTCAGTGCAGTAGAAGCAATCCGCAAATATTATTTTGATAAAGGATACAGGAATGTACAAATAGAGATGACCGAGCAGGAGTTAACCGGCATAAACAATGCAGTAGCACTTCATTTTAAGGTCGACAAGGGAAACAAGGTAAGGATCAACTCCATCAATTTCACCGGCAATGAATTGGTTGCCGATCAGAAATTGAAAAAGCAAATGAAAGGAACAAAAGAAATGACAAGAGTAACATTGTTCCCGGAAAGAGTTGTGAGTCCTTATGGAGATACGTCTAAACCGCTAACTTTTAAACAATACATCAATACCGTAAGCTTCCTTTCTCCTACAAGGACAGGAATGTACATCGACCCGTATTTCAGGCCTAAATTTTTCAATGGCTCTAAATTCAATGAGAGAAAATATATAGAAGATAAAGACAGGGTTTTGGAGTATTATAATTCACAGGGTTTCAGGGATGCACAAATCGTTGCCGACACACAATTCTATTCAAGAGACAGCCTGAAAGGACATTTGAATATTGACATCAAAGTAAGTGAAGGACATAAATATTATTTCGGAAATATTACCTGGAAAGGGAACACAAAATATTCAGATTCGGTATTGAATTTTTTACTGGGTATCAATAAAGGGGATATTTATAATCTTGAGTTGTTGAATAAAAGACTTGGAAGGCAGCTTACAGCCGAAGGCGGTGATATAGGAAGTTTGTACCAGGATGATGGTTACCTTTTCTTCAGGCTGGATCCTGTTGAAACCGCAGTGTATAATGATACCATTGACTTTGAGATACGCATGACAGAGGGCCCGCAGGCAACTTACGGGCATGTAACGGTATCAGGAAATGATAAGACAAAAGATTATGTGATCCTGCGTGAATTGAGAACAATACCGGGAGACAAATTCAGTCGTGCAGACATTATACGTACACAGCGTGAATTATCGCAGCTTGGATATTTTAATCCTGAAAAAATTAATCCGAATATAATTCCGAATGCAGATAATGGAACTGTAGATATTAACTGGCAGGTAGAAGAAAAATCTTCTGACCAGCTTGAGTTATCAGCAGGTTTTGGTGGCGGTATCGGGTTAACAGGAACACTTGGCGTTACATTCAATAATTTCTCATTGAGGAATATCCGCAACAGGTCTTCCTGGGATCCTTTACCATCAGGTGGTGGTCAAAAGCTGAGTTTAAGGGTTCAGTCTAACGGCAGGGCATACAGGTCGTACAACTTCTCTTTTACAGAACCATGGCTTGGAGGTAAAAAAAGAAATTCTTTTTCAATAAGCTATTTCAATACAAAATATGCAAATTCATATGATGCTTATGGCAGTTATTGTAAATCATGCGGCGATACATCTTATGTAAAAACAGTTGGATTCGGTGTGTCATTGGGTAAACAATTAAAATGGCCTGATGATTTCTTTAACCTCATCTACTCATTAAATGTTCAACAGTATAAATTAAAGAATTACAGTAATATCTTTAATGGACTTAGAAATGGTACATCAACAAATGTGAGTTTAAGAATTACATTGTTACGAAATTCCACAGGAGCTAATCCAATCTTCCCTACCTATGGATCAAATTTTATGATGAGCGGCCAGTTCACACTTCCTTATTCATTACTTGGAATTACAGATGGATCAGTGAACGAATACAAGTTACCGGAGTTTCATAAATGGCGGTTTACCGGCGAATGGTATACCGCTATCGGAAGGGGAAGGGGAGAAGATAAGAACAAACAGTTTGTATTAAAGGTTGCAGCAAAATATGGTTTTATCGGCAGGTACAACAGGAAACTGCAGGTATCACCATTTGAACGTTTTCAATTGGGTGATGCAGGTTTGAGTAATACAACCGCATTGTTGGGATATGATATCATTGCTCACAGGGGTTATCCTGTTTACAGTAGTACAGATCCTAAAATAAATCCCGATAACATTACACCTACCGAATACTTTACCATATTTAACAAATATACAATCGAGCTTCGCTATCCATTTAGTACAGGAGCAAACAGTACTATTTATGGACTTGCATTTTTTGAGGCAGCTAATGGCTGGTATAATTTTAAAGATTATAACCCTTTCAAATTGCGTCGTTCCGCAGGTGTGGGCGCCCGCTTCTTCCTGCCAATGTTTGGACTGCTTGGATTTGATTATGGAATTGGATTTGACAGGTATAGCCAGACCGGTGGTATAAAAGGTGCAGCCAAGTTTACGTTCATGCTGGGACAAGAGGCAGAATAATCCTTATTAGTGAGACTTGTCTTTTGCGAACGTAGTGAAGCAGAAGGCTTAGTCGAATCCCGCCAGAGGCGGGACCGAAGGCGGAAGGTATAATACCTATGATTTAGTAATTTGCACAATTAGTTATTTGTAAAAAAAATAATAATGAAAAAGCTATCATCACTTGCCCTATTGGTGTTTTTTATTTCTTTCGGAGTAAATGCACAGCGTTATGCAATTATTGATTCTAAATATATTTTAGAAAAAATACCTGATTATAAAGAAGCGCAAAAAAAACTTGACCAGTTTAGTGAATTATGGCAGCAGGAAATAGAGCAGAAACAAACCGCATTGGATAAAATGGTAAAAGATTATGATGCAGAACAGGTTATGCTTCCCGATGATCTGAAAAAGAAAAGAGAGGATGAGATATATAATAAAGAAAAAGAACTTCGCGACCTGCAAAAAAAGCGCTACGGTTTTGAAGGTGATCTTTTTAAGAAAAGGCAGGAACTAATAAAACCTATCCAGGACAAGGTTTTCAATGCAGTTCAAAAACTTGCTGTGGAAAAACAATATGATTTTATACTGGATAAAAGTGAGGGAATTACCGTTATCTTTGCCGACCCAAAATTGGATAAGAGTGAAGATGTGCTGAGAAATATGGGTGTTAAATAATTTAAAATGATCAGCTCCAAAGCAGCTAATCTTTATAAACCAACCACTATATTATTATAAAATTAAATCAGTAAACATTCAAAAAGAAATGAAAAAACTAATCGTAGCAGTTGTAATGGGATTGGGGATTTTTACCGCATCTGCACAATCAAAAATCGGATACATCAGTACAGATGAATTAATAGGTGTTATGCCGGAAGCATTAAAAGCCGATTCAGACCTGAAAGAATACCAGGCGTCGCTGCAACAGCAGGGAGAAGATATGGCAAAGGAACTGGATCAGAAGGTTACAGATTTCAACAAAGATTCTGCGAAGTTTACTCCAAGTATGAAAGATATTAAAAGGAGTGAATTAACTACCTTATACCAACGTTTGCAGGGATGGAACGAACAGGCTCAACAAATGTACCAGGCAGAAGCTTCAAAGAAATTTGACCCGGTGAGGAAAAAGGCTCTTGAAGCAATTCAAAATGTTGCTAAAGACAACGGCTACGCATATGTGTTTGAGATCAACACCTTGTTGGTATACCCGCCATCTGATAACCTCCTTGACCTGGTAAAGAAAAAGCTGAACATTAAAGCTACAGCCCCGGTAACGGCTCCTGCTCAGAAACCGGCAACCACTACTCCGAAGAATTAATTCATTTTATCGCATATATTTTAAAGCCATTCGTAATTAACACGAATGGCTTTATTATTTTTGATAGATGAAATATCATCCCATTGGTGTTTTTGACAGCGGTTACGGAGGCCTGAGTGTTTTAAAGGAAATTGTACAGCAATTGCCGGAATATGATTATTTATATCTTGGCGATAATGCACGTTCTCCTTATGGTACACGCAGTTTCGAAACAGTTTACCAATACACACTACAATGCGTAAAATGGTTTTTCGAACAAGGTTGTCACCTCGTAATACTTGCATGTAATACTGCTTCGGCAAAAGCTTTGCGAACAATCCAGCAAAATGACCTGCCTCATATTGATCCCGAAAAACGGGTGCTTGGTGTGATCAGACCTACGTCAGAAATAATAGGCAATTCCAGCAAAACGGGCCATGTTGGAATAATGGGCACAAAAGGAACTGTGCAATCAGGATCATATCTGATCGAAATAGAAAAATTCTTTCCGCATATTAAAGTCACCCAGGAAGCCTGCCCCATTTGGGTTCCGCTGGTTGAAAACAATGAATACAATTCGCCCGGTGCAGATTATTTTGTAAAAAAGCATATTGATAATTTACTAGGTAAGGATGAAAAAATAGATACGATCCTCCTCGCCTGTACACATTACCCATTATTAATAGAAAAAATATTGCGACAGGTGCCGCCATCAGTTTCTGTGATTTCCCAGGGAAATATAGTGGCCGCCAGCTTAAAGGATTACCTGCAACGCCATCCCGGAATAGCAGAAAAATGCAGCAAAAACGCTAAAAGAGAGTTTTATAGTACCGGTGAAACAGATGATTTTAATAACCAAGCCAGCATATTTTTTGGCCATGAACTGCATTCACAAAAACTGGTTTTATAGCTTAACAGGGGCTTTGGCCTTGAAAATCAGTAAAGGCGAAAATATTCTCCCAAAATCTTTCATTTTCATTTCATATTCTATCCTTAAAACCCTACCTTTGCCGTCCTTTCACAAGCAGCGGGATGGTGCCTGCTGACAGAAATAGCGAAACAATATTTGTAAAAGGAAAAAACATTAACAATGCCCGGAAAAAAAAGAACCTATCAACCCCATACACGTCGCAGAAAATCTGTTCATGGATTTCGCAGGCGCATGCAGGATGCAAACGGCCGTAAAGTATTGGCCAGCCGCAGAGCTAAGGGACGTCATAAACTCACTGTTTCTGACGAACATGGTTCAAAAAAATAAACAAATAGCGTCGTTGTTTTAAGCAATGATGTAAATGTATATTAGCCTCTGCCTTGCAGGGGCTTTTTTAATATGCTATTTCACGCAAAGTCCGCAAGGGTGCAAAGCCGCAAAGAACACTTAGCGAACCTTGCGTGAAATAACATTCAATATTTGATAAATTTAAATTGACAACCAACACACGATATTTTTTCAGAAAAGATGATAAACTCAAAAGTCGAAAAACAATCGACCTTTTGTTTAGCAAAGGACAGCGCTTTTCAAACTTTCCTTTTAAAGTGATCTGGTTACCAGAAAACAAAGAAACAGTATTGCAGGCAGGTATAAGCGTGAGCAGCAGGTATTTTAAAAAGGCAGTTGACAGGAACAGGATCAAAAGATTGATGCGGGAAGCATATCGCCTTCAAAAGAATTTGCTGCAGGAACACTTAGAAAAAAAAGAGCTTAAACTCTCTGTATTCATTTTGTATGTGGGACAAGAGCTTCCCGATTACGGGACCGTATTTGAAAGAATCGGAACTATCTTAAAGAGGCTTATAAAATTTACTGATGAAAACACTCAAAAGCCTGCTTAGCTTTCCATTTATTTTATTAATTAAATTGTATCAATGGATACTTTCTCCATTGCTGGGGCCCAAATGCAGGTTTACGCCAACCTGTTCTAATTACGCATTGGAAGCATTTGAGAAATACGGGCCACTTAAAGGATTTTGGCTTTCAGTAAAAAGGATAAGCAGGTGTCATCCATGGGGTGGGCATGGCCATGATCCTGTGCCGTAATACTTGAGTATTGAGTGTTGAATATTGAGTATTGAATATTGAGTATTGAATATTCGAAATTCATTTAAAATAAGTAATGACAAATAAAAAATAAGGAATAAGAAAGTTTTAAAAACCTGAACTTTCTTATTCCTTATTTATCTTTCTTATTTGCCGGCAGCATCAAATCTTTCCGCAACTTTATTCCAGTTCACCACATTCCAGAACGCCGCGAGATAATCTGCACGTTTATTTTGATACTTAAGATAATAAGCATGCTCCCAAACATCTGCTCCCAGTATCGGGGTTCCCTTTACTTCCGCAACATCCATTAAAGGATTGTCCTGGTTAGGAGTGGAGCAAATTTCCAGTTTGCCATCTTTTACTATCAGCCATGCCCAACCGCTTCCAAAACGTGTCATGCCTGCATTGTTGAATTTTTCTTTCAATGCATCAAAAGAGCCGAAAGCTGTGTTGATGGCATCTCCTAATTTTCCTGATGGAGCGCCGCCGGCATTTGCTGCAAGACTATTCCAAAAAAAGTCGTGATTCCAGTGCCCGCCCCCGTTGTTCCGAACTGCCGGACTGATCGTTCCTGCAATTTTTACTAATTCTTCCAGCGACTTATTTTCGTTAGGTGAACCTGCGATTGCTTTATTTAAATTATCTACATAAGCCTGGTGATGCTTATCATGATGTATCTGCATGGTTTGTTTGTCGATGTGTGGCTCCAACGCTTCGTACGCGTATGGAAGTGGTGCTAATGTGAAAGCCATAACTTATTAATTTATACGTGTAAAAAAATGATATTCAGTATTTGCACGCAAAATTAAAGCCTAATTATGGTATTCCGGTTTTTTTTAAACGGATGTTTCTTATTTCGAAAGGCACGAATTTTTCACATGAATTTCACGAATGCCACGAATTAATACATCGGAATTTATCGGCTAAGATTTCTTAATACCGGCAATTAATTATACCTGGTAGATCTGGATATTATTTCCACAGGTATCATTAAATACTGCAAGTGTAGACGGCCCCATCTGCGTTGGTTCTATACTGAATTTTACGCCTGCTTTTTCAAGCCTTTCATATTCTTTTTGAATATCATCTACATAAAATGCGGTGAGCGGGATTCCTGCATCAAATAGTGCTTTTTGAAAAATCTTTGCGGCTTCAATACCCATTGGCTCCAACAATAGCTCCACCCCATCCTGTTCCTCTTTTGAAACAACCGTCAGCCATTTGTGTTCTCCCAAGGGAATGTCTTTTTTCTTTACAAAGCCAAGGATCTCCGTATAGAATTTAAGTGCTTTATCCTGGTTATCTACCATTACACTTGTTAGTTTAATCTGCATGTTTATCATTTTATACTGTAAATGTCTGCAACTTTATTTCTATGACTGTCTTGAAAATTGCTTTTTATACGAAGAAGGAGTAAAACTTGTGTGTTTTTTAAAAAGTGCTTTAAAAGAACTTATGCTATTGAATCCAACAGTTATGCAAATACCAGGTGTAGATATATTTTCCCTTAAAAGTTGTTTTGCTTTTTTTATTCTCAGTGAAGTAAGATATTGATGTGGCGTTACACCATAAAGCAATTTAAATAACCGCAGAAAATGAAATTTTGAGTAAAAAGCCTTGCCTGCTATATTATCAAGTGATATGTTTTCAGTAAAATTATTGTCAATAAATTTCTTTCCTTCAATTACCTGTTTACATAACTCGTCACCGGGATAAAGATTGTTCTTTATTTTTAAAACCTGTTGATGATAAAACGTTACAGACATAATAACCAATTTGGCAACCTGGAGATGAATGAATTTGGAAACTACCCGTTCAAATTGCCAATAACTAACGTTTAAGTTTAAAAAAATCTTTCATAAGCTTTACGCATTCATCTTCCAATACTCCACCTGTAATGATTGTTTTGGGATGAAATGGATTATTCACACCGGTAGTCTTACGATAACCATTTTTTTCATCATATGCACCATACACAATTCGCCCGATCTTACTCCAATACAGGGCCCCACAGCACATCAGGCATGGCTCAACTGTTACATACAAAGTGGCATCAGGCAAATATTTACTCCCCAAAAAACTATAAGCAGAAGTCAGTGCAAGTATTTCTGCATGTGCTGTACTGTCATTTAATAACTCCACCTGGTTATATGCTTTTGCGATCAGTTTTTCATTCAATACAATGACAGCGCCGATAGGGACCTCATCCTTATCGAATGCTTTTTGTGCTTCACGAAGCGCCTGTTGCATATATCCTTCGTCACTCATGAATTGTTTATTAACTTTAAAACAAATTTAAGGTAATGTCGTCTCTAAATAAATTATCTGCGATCCGTAATTTTTATAGCACTGGCGCAACAAAGCCAATAGATTTTCGCAGGACACAATTACAAAAATTAAAGGATGCACTTATAAAATATGAACAGGAGATTTATACTGCGCTTTATGAAGACCTGAAAAAGAGTCCAGAAGAAAGCTGGGTTACAGAAAACGGGTTTGTATTTGCTGAACTCAACAATACCTTAAAACACCTGGAGGAATGGATGCGACCGGAAAAAGTAAGAACGAATCTTCTCAATCTTCCTTCCAAAAGTTTTATTATTTCCGAACCATTGGGTGTGGTGTTGATCATTGGTCCGTGGAATTACCCCATGCAATTATTATTTACTCCGCTTGTAGGAGCAATGGCTGCAGGCAATTGTGTTGTATTAAAAGCCTCTGAGTTTTCTCCTGCTACAACAAGGATCATGAAAAAGATCGTAGAAGAAAATTTTGATCCTGCTTATATATTATTTACAGAAGGAGATGGAGCTGCAATTGTTCCGGAGATGATCAATAATTTTATTTTCGATCATATTTTTTACACAGGAAGTATTCCTGTTGGAAAGATCATTTACCAGATGGCAGCTGCTAATCTTGTACCTGTAACACTGGAACTTGGAGGTAAAAGTCCATGTATTGTGGAATCAGATGCAGATATTAAAGTGGCGGCAAGGCGTATAGCTATGACAAAATTTTCAAACGCGGGACAAATGTGTGTTGCACCAGATTATTTATTGGTGCATTCATCCGTTAAAGATGCATTTGTAAAGGAAATAAAAAAACGCCTGAAAGAATTTTTTGGCGAGGATGCAAAGTCGAGCGATAACTATGGAAAAATTATCAATGAAAAGCAATTTGACCGCCTCGTAAAATATTTTGATGATGGAAAAACAATAATTGGCGGCAGGGTTGATCGGGATAAATTATATATAGAGCCTTCTGTGATCGACCAGGTTGATATTAATAGTAAAATAATGACCGAGGAAATTTTTGGTCCCATTCTACCCATTCTTACTTTTTCTGCAATGGAGGATGCATTGCAGATTATTGAGAAAAATAAAAACCCCTTGGCGTTTTATATTTTCACGTCAGACAGCAAAAAGGAAAAAGCATGGCTTAATGCAGTTCCATTTGGTGGAGGTTGTGTAAATAATGCAAGCTGGCATTTGACAAATCATCAGCTTCCCTTTGGCGGGCGTGGTTTCAGCGGCACAGGTCATTATCATGGGAAATATAGTTTTCATACATTCAGCCATCGGAAATCAGTTATGAAAACACCAACATGGTTTGACCCTTCTATAAAATATCCTCCATTTAAAGGAAAATTGAAATTGTTTAAATGGGTGATAAGGTAATTATGAATCATGAATGCTGAATTACGAATTGATCGAAGAAGAATAAATTGAGGAAAGAATTGTTATTGATTGAAGTTGAGAGTTAACAGTGATGAGTTAATTTGCGTTCCTTTGCCGTCGGCTTCAGCCAACGGATTAAAAATTATCAATAGAATCCGGGCTTTAGCCCATAAAAATGAAATATATATTTTACGCATCCATAGTATTATTTGTTTTCTTCTGTATTTATGTAGCAGTTGTTACCCGGCATTCGAAATATATGACAGTAAAACAAAAGGTTTTAAAAGCTGTTTACCCGGTTTATATGTGGTTTCTTAAAAAAACATCAAAAGAAAAAAGGATGATCTCCAATAAAAATTCAACAGCCATCGTATCCTTTTATTCATTAAAAGATACTTTGAGCAATGGCCAGTCTTTCAACTTTGACCAATTAAAAGGCAAAAAAGTACTTTTGGTAAATACAGCTTCTGATTGCGGTTATACGGGACAGTATGCCAGCCTTGAAAAACTTAGTCAGCAATACAAAGACAAACTTGTAGTGATTGGTTTTCCCTCAAATGATTTTGGAGAGCAGGAGCGTGCAGATGATGAAACGATCGCTGTTTTTTGCGAGGTTAACTATGGTGTAACTTTTTCACTGATGAAAAAAAGCAGTGTAAGTAAAGCCGGCGAACAGAATGAAGTTTATAAATGGCTTACATCCGCATCTCAAAACGGGTGGAATGAAAAAGAACCATCCTGGAATTTTTGTAAATACCTGGTTGATGAACAAGGAAAGCTTACGCATTACTTTCCTGCTGCAGTAGAGCCAACAGATAAAGAAATTGTTGCGGCGATATCAATTAACAATTAACAGTTAACAGTTAACAATTGTTACTTGTTAATTGTTCACTGTTCATTACAACGGGCATTTCTCATGATAGTTGATGATCTCAATGGGAGTGCGTTCAAACTGGTATCCCGCATAATACTCCAGTACCTGCGATAATACCTCATCAATTGCTTCAGCAGTAGTTAGCGTAACAAGCTTATACCTGAATTCTTTAATGTTCGGCAATCCCTTTAAATAATTAGTGTAGTGCCTGCGCATTTCATTTATTCCTACAACGGGGCCTTTCCATTCAACAGATTTGTATAAATGTTTGCGGCAAACTTCTATTCTTTCCTGCAGTGTAGGAGAGGGAAGTAAAGTTTTAGTTGCCATGTAATTTTTAATCTCCCTGAAAATCCATGGGTAACCGATAGCAGCACGACCGATCATGATGCCATCAACGCCATAACGATTCTTATATTCAAATGCTTTTTGCGGGCTATCAATATCACCATTCCCAAAAATTGGAATATGAATGCGTGGATTGTTCTTCACTTTTGCGATCAGCGACCAATCAGCTTCACCTTTATACAACTGGCACCTGGTACGTCCATGTATACTTAATGCCTGCACACCTGCATCCTGCATACGCTCGGCAACTTCTTCAATGTTCCTTGTGTTATCATCCCATCCAAGTCTTGTCTTTACCGTAACCGGCAGGTTGGTTCCTTTCACTACCGCTTCAGTGAGCTTTACCATCAATGGGACATCTTTTAAAACCCCGGCACCAGCCCCCTTACTCACCACTTTTTTTACGGGGCAACCAAAATTAATATCAACAAGATCGGGATTTACGGTTTCGCATATGCGTGCGCTCATCGACATGGCATCTTCATCACCGCCAAATATCTGTATGCCGAAGGGTCTTTCTTCTTCGCTAAAGTCGAGCTTTTGCCGGCTTTTCATAGCATCCCTGATCAGCCCTTCGCTGCTGATAAACTCGCTGAACATCAGGTCCGCCCCGTTGTCCTTGCACACTGCCCGGAATGGCGGATCACTCACATCCTCCATGGGCGCAAGCAAAAGCGGGAAATCAGGTAATTGTATATTGCCTATTTTGGGCATATCATTATTTGTATATTGCGGCTGCAAATTTACAAATAATCCGCTTAGGATATGGAATATAGAAGTATTAAAGGCTTTACCGGAGCAGCTCAGCTTGGTTTCCTGTTTTTATTTGTTGGATTGGGGTTTTTACTTGCAGGTGGAGTACAACTTATCATTGGGCTCAAAATGGTCCCGGCCGGAACACCGATGGATAAGCTTCCAGATCTTATGCTGGACGCAATGAAAGATCCCAAAAATGTTTTTTATGCAAGGGTTGCACAGGTATCAGGTACTTTCTGTTTATTATTTATCCCCGCGGTTTTATATTCATGGATCACAAATGGTAAAAATAAATTCTGGCTGGGCTTTAATCCTTACCTGAATGTTTACCAGGTTTTACTCGGGTTCCTCATCATGTTTACTGCAAACATCATGGCGGCTCCGTTACAGGAAATAACAAAAGCAATACTGGTTCACTTACCATCCCTTGATGCAACTGCAAAAAGTATGGAGACACTTTATAACGACCAGGTACTTGCTCTGAGCAATTTAACAAGCTGGCCGGAGTTTTTAATGGCATTGCTGATCATGGCTTTTTTCCCTGCATTATTTGAAGAAGTTTTTTTCAGAGGTGCTGTTCAAAATTTATTTGTGAAGTGGTGGAAAAAACCCATACTGGCGATTATTGTAACGTCATTGCTTTTCAGTCTTATTCATGGATCAATTTATCTTTTTATAAGCAGGGCCGTGCTGGGGTTTTCGCTTGGACTATTGTATTATAAAACAAAGAACATATGGGTAAACGTTGTTGCTCATTTTTTAAACAATGCCATTGCTCTTTCGCAATTATTTGCAATGGGGCTGGCAAAGCAAAAAATGGATCCTTCGGCAATTGATGCTAAAGTAGAGTGGTGGTTTGCCATTATTGCTATGGGGGTTTTATTTTTCCTGTTCAGGTTTCTTGAAAAATATTCTGCCAGGAATAAAATGAAAATAGAAGCAAAAGAACAATTGCTTTTACGTGAAGCAGTGTCAAATCCATTTGCAAAAAACGAAACTAACCAATTTGGCAATCAATAAACAAACACTGCAAACAAGGGCGTTAACAGCACTGGTATTTGTATTAGTGATGTTTGCAGGCCTCTTTATTCATCCATGGGGTTTCATTGCTTTGTTTACGATTATTATGTTCGGTTGTCTTTATGAATTCAGCAGGATCATCAGGAAGATCAATCCTAAAAAATATTTTTTTTATTTATCACTCGCCTTTGTATACATCATTCTTCCAATCATTTTATTAATAGATATGGGGGTGAATGCGAAGCAATATATACCTGGCCTGCCAGTCAAAAATGATAACTCATATGCAGCATTATTACCTTGTGCCATTATTTTTTCACTTTGGATAAATGATACTATGGCATACCTGGTTGGATCAATGATAGGAAAAACTCCTTTTTCAAAAATATCGCCCAAAAAAACATGGGAAGGAACTATTGGTGGTGCGCTACTCTGCATTGTAAGTATGGCATTGCTTGGCCCGGTTATCTCTACAGGAAAATTTATCAGTTGGCAACACTGGGTGCACATTGCTGCTATCTGCACTGTATTCGGCACAATAGGTGATCTTTTGGAAAGTAAATTAAAGCGAATGGCCGATATCAAAGACAGTGGGACAATCATGCCAGGACACGGAGGTTTTCTTGATCGCTTCGATTCGTTATTGGTTGCAACGGCATTTGTTTGGATCTATATTAAACTGTTTTTTTAAAGTCACTGACTAAAAGTGCCCTCGACAAGCTCAAGCTGATAGCATTGTCACCGAAGAATGTCATGCTGAGCTTGTTGAAGCATTGCTGAAGAAATACGCGATACTTTAAAACGACATCATATTAAAATATCAACATCGAATCACAAAAAATTGCAATTCTGCAAGTACATTTGCTTTTTAAAGAAGAATAATGACTATACACAGGGAAGGATATAAATCTATAGCGGTTGCAATACTGCTTTTTGGCGCACTGAACATTTCTTTATACTGGAATTTGGGCACAACAGTTTTGTGGTTATGCATCGCAGTATTGATCATTTCCTTCCTGCTCGTTTTATTTATTGTTTCATTTTTCAGGATACCTTCCCGAACCCTTACCATCAGCAACAACCAGGTAATTGCGCCCGCAGATGGAAAAGTTGTGGTGATCGAAGAGATAACCGATGAAGAATATTTTAAAGATAAAAGATTACAGGTTTCAATTTTTATGAGTCCTGCCAATGTACATGTAAACAGGAATCCAATAAGCGGGGAAGTGATCTATAACCAGTATCATAAAGGCAAATATCTTGTGGCATGGCATCCCAAATCTTCTACTGAAAATGAAAGACATTCAGTAGTAATTAAAAATGAAAAGACAGAAGTATTGGTAAAACAAATCGCCGGTGCACTTGCAAAAAGGATCAGCAATTATCTCGAAACCGGGGAAAAAGTAAACCAGGGAGCCGAAATGGGTTTTATAAAATTTGGTAGCAGGGTAGATCTTTTATTACCCATTGGAACTAAAGTTAATGTGTCGATGAATGAAGTGGTGAAGGGTGGGGTGACCGTGATAGCGACGTTTTAATTGACAATGGATAATGGATAATGGATAATGGATATGAAAACCCTGGTTTGGCAAATTCGTGTAATTCGTGCAGTTCGTTTCTAAAATTCGTGTTTAAGAATTCGCTTTATCATCTCCGCTCATCACATTTTAACAACTACAGAAATAAATTTCAGCATTTTTACGTTTACATTTACTGTATAACAAAAACACATCAAAATGAAAAAATTCTTTTTACTTGCTACCGCAGCACTTCTTGTAACAGGTGTTACATTCGCCGTTAATGATAATGGGAAAAACAAAAAGAAAAAGAAATCGGGTAAATGTTGCAACAAAAGTCAGTCATGCAAGAAGGACAAAGACAAGTCAACAACGAAATTGTAATTGCCAGCAAAAATTATTGGCCTCCGTTTATCGGGGGCTTTTTTATTTAGAATTAAATTTTGAATAGGCTGTTTGGCATAGCCGTTTGGAGTTAGGTGTTACAAGCTTTCACTATTCACTATTGACCATTCACTAATTGCCCGATTTCTATAAAAAGATTTTTTCCAACTGGTTCAAATGCGTAACCGTATATGTAGGTTTGATAATACTATCGCTGGCATTGGTATGATTCACAAAAACACAATCCATTCCCGCATTTAATGCTCCCTGAATATCAGCATTTAGGTTATCACCGATCATGATGCTTTCTTTTAAAGAGGCATTTGCTTGTTGTAAAGCGTAATCAAATATTTCTTTTTTGGGCTTAAGGCTGTTGCTGCCTTCAGAAGTGATCACATGCGTAAAAAAATGTTCCATGCCGCTGTTACGCAGTTTGGTCCATTGCGTTTTTTCAAAACCATTGGTTATCAGGTGAAGACTGTATTTTTTTTCAGTGAGGTAAGTGAGTATTTCAAATGTATAAGGAAAAACCTCTTTTTTTGTTGGTAAGATCTCAAGAAAACGCTGGCTTAGGTTTTTGGACAATACCTCATCGCCGATTTTAAATTCCAGCAATGTACGCCACATGCGTTTCCATTTCAATTCCTCCGCACTTATATAACCGTTTTGATACCGCTCCCATAAAATTTCATTATGGTGCAAATATTTTCTATAGAAATCATCAAAAACAGGTGTTACTTTTAAATGAAGTTCAAACTCACTGAATAATTCGGATAAAGTAATCCTGGCATTTGTATCGAAATCCCAAAGTGTATGATCAAGATCGAAAAAAATATGCTTATAGCCAGCCATGAAACTGATTGAATTTTAAATAAACGGATTATTAACTTTACAACCGTGCGCAAAGTTAATAATTAAAATTTTTAAAAGGATAATATATGATCGTTATAGTAACAGGAGCCAGCAAAGGAATAGGTAAAGCTATTGCAGTTAAGTTTGCCCAGGCGGGTCACGAGCTTTTATTATGCTCCAGGAATGCAGCACAGCTTGATGCAACTGCGGCCGAATTACGTGCCAACTATAAGGTCAATGTTAAAGCCCGTGCCGCAGACCTGTCAGTTAAAGATGAAGTAATATCGTTTGCAAACTGGTGCTTACAGGAAGGTGTGCCAACCATCCTTGTAAATAATGCAGGTATTTATCTTCCGGGTAATGCGATGGATGAAGCAGATGGGCATATGGAAGAGATCATGAATACAAATTTCTATAGTGCTTATCACCTTTCAAGAAAACTGTTACCGGCAATGATCAAAAAAGGGCAGGGCCATATTTTTAATATTTGTTCTATAGCATCTTTGGCTGCATATGATGGTGGCGGAAGTTATAGTATCAGCAAGTTTGCAATGCATGGGCTCACTAAAAACCTCCGGCACGAATTAAAACCGCTGGGAATAAAAGTTACAGGAGTATATCCCGGGGCTGTTTTTACTGATACATGGGGAAACTTTGACAACAGTGATAACCGGATCATGGAAGCGGGTGATGTGGCCGAAATGCTGTTTGCTGCAGCAATGCTTTCACCACAGGCAGTTGTAGACGAGATCACCATGAGTCCACAATTGGGCGAGTTATAATTAACAGTTTATTACAACAGCTCATGTATTAATTGCCGAAACAAAAACAGCCTATAAATTACTTTTGCGTTAGTTGATGAGAGAATTATGAATTCAGCCTTTACTAAAATATGGTGTACGGTTCTTTGTCTTTTCTTTTTTGCATTTGCAAATAGCCAGGTTAATTTTTATACAACTGTTTCTTCAAAGGAAATTGGAAAGGATGAGTTTTTATCTTACCGGATAATAATTGAAAATTCATCCGACATAAAAAGTGTAATTCACCCTTCCTTTAGTGATTTCCTGGTACTTGGATCTCCTGCAACTGTTAACGGAGTGAGTGATATAAAAGGACAGCTTACCCGGTATATATCGATCGATTATACACTGAAGCCAAAGCGACCCGGTAAATTTAATATTGGACAGGCTGTAGCAACCATTGGTAATAAAACTTACAGGAGCAACAGTAACGTGGTAATTGTGCAAAAAGCTTCTTCTGCCAGGAATTTGAATATACCTTCCATGTTTGACCCGAATGGAAACCAGCGTTCTCTTGCAGATTTTAAAGATTATATTTTTCATAAGGGAGATAGCCTTGCGGAAAAAATAAATAAGAACATGGACTTCCGTATTGAAACTGATAAAACGGAATGTTATGTTGGTGAACCTGTTATTGCATCGTATAAATTATATACCAGATTAAAAACTGAAAGCAAACTTACCCAAAGCCCGTCATTTGCCGGGTTTTCTGTTGTATATATGCAGGACCCTGCTGATATGGCCAATAATACAAGAGGAAAATTAAATGGCAAAGAATATAATGTACTTACTATAAGCAAGGCGCAATTGTATGCACTTCAGCCTGGCGATATTAATCTGGAATCAGCGGAACTTGAAAACAATGTCCAATTCATTAAAGAAGATTACGCAAAGCAAATGGCTGAAGCGGGAAGGGTTTTTGATGATTTTCCTACTTCGTTTTTCCCCAGGGATGCAGTAGTTACACAACAGGTAGCTTTAAAGACCATCCCCCTAAACATCACCGTTAAACCATTACCCGAAAAAGACAAACCTCCTACCTTTAAAGGTGCTGTTGGAAATTTTACAATAGAAGCCTCCTTGCAAAAACCATTGTTCTCTACCGACGAAGCCGGTAAACTCACTGTTACCATATTTGGTAATGGCAATATGCAGTTATTAACTGCACCCGATATAGAATGGCCTAAAGGAATTGAATCCTTTGAACCAAAGGTCACCGATAAACTGGTAAAAGAAACTGTACCGGTAAGCGGGAATAAAAAATTTGAATATTCATTTGCCGCTGATGACAGCGGTCATTATACTTTACCGGCAATACAACTCAGTTATTTTGATCCTGCAACTGCTGCTTATAAAATTGCAACTACCGACCCGATTGCTTTCCAGGTAACGAAGGGTAGTGGTCGACCGGCCGAGTTTGCAAAATTGGAAGCACAAATCGAAAGACCCTCATTTATTAATCGCATATTCAATCACAGGTGGTGGATGGTTGTTTTTATTGCCGGTATAATTATAACCGGCCTGATCATCTGGTTGATAAGAGATAACAAACATACCGAAGAAAAATTACAGCCGGTTATTAAAGAAGAAGATGAAGCTATTAATGAAATGATCGAAGCATCTGTTGTTGCTCAGCAAAATGTTTTTGCCGAAACTGAAAAATGTTTGTACACCGATGATTGTTTTGGGTTTTATACTTTATTAAATATTGAATTAAAAACATGGCTGGCGAATAAATTGTCTGTTAATGCAAATGTTGTCAATTCAAACAGCATCGTTTTTATAATGGATAAAAAAGGAATAGCCAATGATATTGTTTTGAAACTGCAGGAGCTGATGCAACAGATCGAGTGGCAACTGTATACCCCGTTTGAGCGGAATGAAAAAATGAATGAATTATACCGGGAAGCGCAGGAACTGGTTCAAATGATCAATGTGTATGACATCAGGCCTCTGTAAATTTATATCCTACGCCTCTTACTGAATGAAAGTAGACAGGGTTACGACTGTCGGTTTCAAAATATTTCCTGAAATTAAGAATGAAATTATCAATGGTTCTTGTAGTAGGATATACGTTATATCCCCAAACTGTTTGTAATATTTTTTCTCTTGTAACTACTTCATTTTTATTTTCTATCAGCAATTTTAATAGCATACCTTCTTTTTTGGTAAGCGTTATTTTATCTCCACGTTTATTATAACATTCCAGTGCTTTAAAATCAATTTTGTTTTTCCCAAATTCATATATTTCCGGTAAAGGTTGTTTTACAGAAAGCTGCTCGCTTTTCCTGATCAGGTTGTTTACCCTCAATAAAAGCTCTTCCAGGTTAAATGGTTTTGTAAGATAATCATCCGCTCCCTTTTTCAGACCCAGCACCCTATCAGCACTACTGTTCTTTGCGCTTAATATTAATATTGGGATCGTAAAATTATTAAGCCTGATTGTTTCACACACTGTGATGCCATCTATTTCAGGAAGCATAACATCCAGTATGATCAGGTCAAAATGTTCTTTCCTGATCATGTTAAGTGCATCGGCTCCATCATAACTGCTGGTTATTTCATATCCTTCCAGCTCAAGGTTTAATTTTAAAGCTTCCTGCAGATTTTCTTCATCTTCCACCAATAAAATTGAAAATTTTTTTTGCGCCATATGATTGGTTTATACTGCTTGTTCTAATTGTATAGTAAATACAGAGCCGGATGGATGGTTGTCGGTCACAAAAATTTTACCATGATGTGCAGACACGATCCTGTTTGTAAGATACAACCCCAGGCCGGTTCCTTTAGCACGTTTGGTTGCATCATTGCCGATCCTGTAAAATTTTTCAAATACTTTTTTCTTGTCGGCATTTGCAATTCCGGCACCCTCATCCGTTACCTGTAATTCAATATTATTATTTTTCTTAAAAATATTCACTGCCACTTTATTTTCTTTGGATGAATATTTCAATGCATTGTCGAGCAAATTATTTACCGCCATCTGTATAAGCAAACTGTCGCCGATGATAAAAACATCTTCCGGTATCTCCGAGACAATTGTTCTTTGCGGGAAACGTGACCTGAAATCATCCACGCATGTTTGCACAATTTCACCTGCATTTATTTCTTCTTTTGTCATTCTGTATCCACCGGCTTCTATCTGCGATGATAAAAGCATGTTGTTGCAAAGCGCATTCATCCTGTTTGCTTCCTGCAATGTATTGAGTAAAAGTTTTTGTTGTTGCGTATCTTCCAACTTTCTTTTCTGGAGCGTTTCCAGGTTCAACTTTGTAATTGCAATAGGGGTTTTTAATTCATGTGTAACCGCGATCATAAAATTCTGCTGTTGCTGACTCATTTTCAACTGGCGGTTAACCGACCTGTAAACAAATATGGCACCCGCAGAGATCAATAAAAAAAATATGGAGCCTTCGCCGATATATTGCGCTGTCTTTCTTCTTTTCTCATCAAGGATTGCATACTGTTTTTTTGCATACTCCGGATCCTCTTTTTTCAACTCAGTTAATTTTAAAGAAACCATTTCTTCATTTTGCTGTGTGAGTGCAATATACCACCAGACGAGCGCTGCAATGATGTAGGCGAGGAGAAACCAATACGTAATGAAAAGGAAATTTGTTTTTTTGTATTTGAAAGGCATGAACGGTTGGTGCTTTAAGTTGAAGATTGTTGAACATTGTTGAACAGGGCATTTTCCTTTTAAGGGTTCTCTTAAACTATTTTCAACTACATTAAACGGTTCTCCTAGTTTCTTTTATCAAGCCCCCACGACAATTTGCTCCTCAACGTTTGTAAAAAATTATTCTCATTCATTCGCATAAGATTGATGCCAAATGTTTCTTTTTTTACAGCGAGCTGAATTTCTTTAGTTACAATTTCGCGACGGCTATCGAGTGTACATAAAAAGCCATCTGTGCGGCCTTCTACTTCAAATGATACAATGGTATTGTCCGGAACAATGATGGGACGGATGTTTAAATTATGAGGAGCTACCGGCGTGATCACAAAACTTCCGCTATCTGGAAACACAACAGGACCGTTGCAGCTTAAAGAATAACCTGTAGAACCAGTGGGAGTAGCAACGATCAATCCATCTGCCCAATAAGTATTTAAAAACTCTCCATTCAGGTAAGTATGGATCTTGATCATTGGAGAAGTATCTTTTTTATGCAACGAAAATTCGTTGAGTGCATACGGTGTTTGTCCAAACAACGGAATATTTGCATCAAGGTGTAAGAGCGTTCTTTTATCAAGCACATATTTCCTGTTTACAATTGCATCCATGGCTGAATGAATTTCTTCCTTGCCCATATTTGCCAAAAAACCGAGCCTTCCATAGTTGATCCCCAATACAGGAATACCTGAATCCTTTACAAGTGTAACCGTGTCCAGCATGGTGCCATCGCCACCAAGGCTTATCATACAATCAATGCTTGAATCAAGATCATCCCCCTCGCTGAAGGTGGAATATTTTACAGGGATCTTGATCGCACTATAAAACTGGTTAAAAAAATCCTGGAAGAAAACGGGCTCGGCGCCATGGCCGATCAGCTCATCTATCAAAAGGTTGATATCCTGTAACTGGTTATTTTCTATACCGCGACTGTAAATTGCTATTTTCATTTTACTATATAATTAAAAGGGCTTTATTAAAAGCCACTCTTAATATGCAAAAATAACCCGTTTTCTCCTAATTGGTTAAAACCATATTCCAGCTTCATCGTGAAGTCGTAAAGGCTTAATACATCCATTCCAAAGCCTCCCGTATAGAGGAATTTATTGCCAAGCCTGGTATCGAATTCTTTCAGGTTATAGCTATATCCCATATCTGCAAATGCAGCCCCATAAAATGCAACCGGGATCTTTGGGATTTTTTTTATGCCAAAGAAACGGAAGGGAATATCGAAAGACAATATTTTTTTTCTAAGCGTATATTTTGAAAGGGCAGTTGCTACTCCGTCTATTACATAATAATCCAGTCCACGAAGCGAAAGTTCTTTATAGCCCAATGCAGGCTGGTTGATATACGCCTGCTTAAAAGGCAATTTTAATTTTGAAAATAATTCAATACTGCTATACCAGTTTTTATGAAGATCGATGAATAAGGAGTACCTGCCATCCAGTTGAAGCATGTTGATTCCCCCTTTTAATTCAACACCTCTTTTCAAAATGCCAATGCTATACTGTTTTCCTTTCAATGGATAATTAACATTGTTTGTATTTGAATATTCGTGGGTAAACTGAATATCGGGATAGCCTACATGTGTTCCTGAAACATTAAAATAACCGGGATTATATACAGGATTTACAATACTGTCATCTACATCAATATAATTATAAGAAAAAGAATAAGTGCTTTTCCTGAAAAAATGTCTCCTGCTTTGATAGGAACCGCCAATAGAAAAAGTTGTTTTGGAAAACCCTTCTTTTTTAAAATTCAGCAATGAATTATCATAAGCTGTTTTATAACTAAGCTCTTTGTTTTGAGAATAACTTCCAAAAAGAGAAAATCCTTCGGTGAGCCGGTGATTACTGTATGGTGAGGTATAAGTAAAGGCAACAGTTCTTGCATACCCGTTCAATAAAAAAATACGTAACCTGTCACCCCGTCCGCTCAGGTTATAATGTGCAAACTTTATCCCGTAAATAACACGATTGAGATTTGCATTGTAGGTTTTCACCCATTCGTTAAGGTTCCTGTCGGTAAGTTTAAATTGCGGTGCGGGAATAATAAAGAATTTTTCCAGCACAGATACTTTTACGATCATTTCAGTTGCTGATACCAGTACGGGGGTAACTTCTACTTCAGAAAAAAGATTTGTATTATAAACAAGTGCTCTCGATTCCAGTACAAGATCAAACAGTTTTGCAGCAACGATCGAATCACCTGATTGCAATTTCATTTCCCTGAGAATAATATAAGTTTTGGTTTTTTTATTACCGGTTACCAGTACAGCTGAAATAAAAAGTTTGCTCGTGGAGTCTGCATCAATTCTTTTCTTTACTTCGTCATTAAAGCCGGGGTAATCTTTTTGTTGCTGTGCGGATACTATATTAAAAAACAAAAATGTGAAGGAAGTTAACAATACAAGTTTTAAATATTTCATACTGCACATCTTTGCTTCAGATACCAGGTAAAAGAGAATAGCTGCCTGGTTTTGATTAGCTGGTTTTCTTAAAGATCAAGATAATTCATCAGGTGACGGTAATTATTATCAATTTCATTTTCAAAATTTTCAATTCCATATTGGAAAAGAACACGATAATCATATCGTTCAAAAGTTGCAACAACTGTTGAAATTTCTTTTTTATTTATGTGTAATGTTACAGTAAGCATTCCTGTAATAGGATGTGTGGTTGTATTTAAATGCCAGATGGTGCAATCGTTGCTTTCAACAATACGACTGATCTCTGAAATAGCAAAATGAACTCTTTCCATTTCTAAAACAATGATACCGCCGATTTCATTGGCACCGGAAAAATTACCCAGTGTTTTCAGGAGATTTGAATTGGTAATAACACCGGCAAACTCATTTTCTGCCGTTACCACCGGAACTACATTGCTGTCGTGCTGAATACTGTAATTCACTGCATTTAAAAAATGCACATTGTCTGCTATGGCAGAATGTAAAAAATGTTGTTGAAGAATTTCAATAGGCAATTTTTCATCATGTACATCCAGCAGGTCTTCTTCACTGATCAGTCCCAGGAATTTTTCTTCAGAAATTACAGGCAGGTGCGTAAGCTTAAAATCATTGATAAGCTGCAGCGCCTTACTAACAGTATCCTGTAGCTGCAAGCGTGGTATATTGTTATTAATGAGTTCTGTAGTTAACATCTTGCTGTTTTTTTCTGGGTATTACGGTAAATGGATATAGCAAAATACTGATGTATTTTGAATATACAGACAAAATAATAGATTAAACTGTTGCAGCCGGGGATTTCAGTTTCGAAAGAAAACCATCCAATATCCTGTTAAATTCATCCGGAACTTCCATCATTGGTGCATGGCCGCACTTGTCAACAAAGTGTAATTCGCTGTTGGGGATCAGTCGCTGGAATTCTTTTCCAACAAATGGGGGAGTGATCGTATCATTATTTCCCCAGATAAGACAGGTTGGTTGTTGAACCTGGTTCAATTCTTCACCAAGATTATTACGGATAGCACTTTTTGCCAATGCAATAATCTTTATAACTTTTAAACGGTTATTGGTTATTTCAAAAACTTCATTTACGAGTTCTTCTGTTGCAAGTTTAGGATCGTAAAAAGTGAGTGCTGTTTTATTGCGGATATATTCTTTATCTCCTCTTTTTGGGTAAGTATCACCCATCCCGTTTTCAAACAACCCGGAGCTGCCTGTAAGAATAAGTGATTTGATTTGTTCGGGATGTTTTAAAATATGTACCAATGCCACATGGCCACCCAATGAATTTCCCATCAGGTGTATTTTAGAATATTTGCGATGCTCGATAAACCTGTTTACAAATTTCTCAAGGCCTCCAACCGAAGTGTGGAGCAGGTCCATGTCCAATAATGGTAATATGGGAACAACGATCTTATAATTGGGTTTAAAATAGTCGATCAGCCTGTTAAAATTACTAAGGGCACCAAATAAACCATGCAACAGCATCAGGACCTCCCCTTCACCTTCTTCTATGAATTTAAATTTGCCGTCTTGTTTTATTTCGTAACTCATTCTTAATGACCTAAATTTTGTGTGGTTCCTCCAATTTTCTGTGCTATCATCTTCCGATCAGGCTAAAATTACATTAAATAAGATAATGCCTCAAAATTAATGCTCTATTTTATAGGAAACAAGCCCGAAAAAGTGTTCCAACTGGGCGAAAATATCTTTAAAAATCGGAATTATACCAGCTATTATATTAATGACCTTTGGGCCTAATGGCTGTATATATGGATAAACCTGCGACGCAGCAATGGTTCCTTCTTTAATAATATGTAACTGGACCGCATAAAACAAAAAAATACTGTAAATGATACTATACACTAATATGTATAGGATTACCCCGGCAATCCTGTTTACCCAGCCAAGCATGGCGACCTCAAAAGTTTTTTGAATAAAGCGTCCCCCGAGGTTAACAAGCAATACTACCACCAGGAAAACCAGGATGAATGAGATTACCGGGAGCCATTTACCTGAAACATTTACATTTTCAGAAAGCCGGCTGGCAACAACAGCTGATAATTTTAAAGCAGCAGCAAGACCTACGATAAACGCAATTACCGAAAACAGTGCTATGATCAGGCCTTTTTTGTATCCTTTAATGCAGGCAAATAATATCAATGCAGCAAAGATGAGGTCGATTAGCATGTGGCTTTTTGAAGTTTAAAGTTTGTTGAATGTTGTTGAATATTGTTGAAAATGGTTTAAGGGCTTTCAATCTTTAAACAATATTCAACAACTTTCAACTCTTAACTCTTAACTATTCAGCAGTTCTTTTACAATTGTACTAATCGTTTTACCGTCCGCTTTACCTGCCAGTTGCTTTGATATAACCCCCATCACTTTTCCCATATCTGCAGCAGATGCAGCTCCTGTTTCAGCAATCACTTTTGATACGGCGTCTTTGATTTCTGCTTCGCTCATTTGTTTTGGCAAAAACCTTTCAATCACAGCCATTTCTTCTTTTTCTTTTTCAGCAAGATCTGCACGACCTTGTTTTTCAAAAATCTCCAGTGAATCGCGGCGCTGTTTCATCATCTTTTGTAAAAACTTCTGTTCTGTTGCTTCATCAATAGTGCCACCGGCACCAGGATCTGTTTTGGCTTTAATTATTTCTGCTTTAATTGCTCTTAAACTGCGAAGTACTCCTTCGTTCTTTGCTTTCATGGCGTCTTTCATTTCTTCCATGACTTTTGTTTCTAATGACATAGTGTTAACGTTGAGTTTATTTATTTTAAAAGACAAGCTATTAGGTGTTGGCTATAAGCTGTTAGTTGTTCGCAAAATATAAAGTTTACAAAAATTAGGTATAATCTATTAGTTGTAGCTACGAGGATAAAAATTTAAACCGTGATTAAACTAATAGCTAAAAGCTTATAGCTAACGTCTCTCTACTGTTGTTTAATTTCCTGCTCTTTCAGCTTCTTTATAAATTCCTTAGCAAACGTTTTCATTTCCTCCGACAATTCTTCCTGTTGTGTTGCTCTTTTAAAAGTATCTGCCATTGTCATCATCATCTGGTAAAAAAAATCTCCCATTTCATCTACCATCATATCTTTTGTCCATAGATCTATGCGCATTGCAGATTTTTCAGCCCCGTCCCAAAACGCAATACACATGGCTTTTGCTTTTTGCTTCATTTCTGCATTGCTGTCGGTTGCGGACCAGTTTATTTGTTCGGGAATTTTATTCGGATCCAGCATTACATCTATTACGATCGTCGACTTATTCATACTTATTTGTTGATTTTTGCAAAGGTATGAGTTTATACCACTGTATCGCCCTGTATTGTTTGCCAAAGCAGGGTAGCTGTATTTTCCCATGAATGTCCTGCTGCTATTGCTTTTCCCGTATTGATGAGTTGTGACCGGTGGTTTTCATCTTTATAAAGCAGCATCATTTTGTCTGCTATTTCTTTTTCATCTGTTACCGAATAAATTGCGCCATCATTATAAATGCTTTTGCAAAAATCATTACTGGCAGTTATCAGTGGAATGCCGGAAGCAATGCTTTTTAAACCTTGTGTTTCGGTGATCTCTATTTCAGGAAGATAGATGGATGCATAGGCTGATGCAATTAATTCTGCTTCCACCTGCGTATTTTCCGCGGTTAATATTTTTACATCCGCCCGGTATTTATAAGATGAAAGTTCTTTGATAGTAGTTTCTTTTACGGACAGAGAAAACAATAAGACCAGCTGCATACCGGATTTTTGCCATTTCTTAAAAACAGAAAATGCTTTTAATATTGTGATCACATTTGAGGAGCTGGCGGGCGTTACAAAGAATAAAAAATACGCTTTGCCTTCTGTAAACCGGTTCCTTATTTTATCCGCAAGTTCATTATCAAATGGTTTGAAAGCACTGTCAATACCATTCTGAATAACATTTATTTTATCCTCAGCAACATTATACCATTTTAGGATCAGCTTTTTTAAATAAGGATTTATTGTTGCGATCGAAGAAGCCTTCCTTACAAAAAAGCGGGTATACCTTTTAAGATAACGAACATCTGTTTTTGAAAAATGAGTTTTCTTTTTCAAAAATGAAAGGTCATCTACAATAAGGTATTGCGGAACATCTGTGCGAAGGCTGCAAATATCCGTACTCACAAATAGTGTTGCATTGTATTTGTTCAGAATGCGGGGGATCTTAAAATTATAGAAATAATGTTGCAGCAACCTGTTTTTTACCTGCGGTCCCAATAAAACTGCTGTAATATTTTTTTCTTTTATAAGAGAAGGCTGAAACGGCTTATCGAAAATAAAAATGAAATGTTGTAAAGGAAATTTAGCGGCTAAAATGGTAAAGCAATTATAATTAAAATTACTGCTTATTTCGTTTTGTGTACCTGTTAGGGAAATGTGAACAGCAATGGTCATTGTAAGTTATTTCAGCACTTTTACTTTTACAGTTTCAATTCTGGTATTGCTTACGTTTAAGATATCAAATTCATAATTTCCAATAAAGATGCGTTCTTTCTGCCTTGGGATAGCCTGGTTGTTTTGTATGATATATCCCGATAGGGTTTCCGCTTCATCATTGCCGCTGAATTGAAGATGGTATTTTTCGGTAATAAAATCAAGCTCAAGCCTGCCGCTGAAAATAAATTCATTTTGTGCGATCTGTTTATCAACAAACGATTCTGCTACATCATATTCGTCTTCTATCTCCCCAAATATCTCTTCCAAAAGATCCTCCATGGTCACGATGCCGGCAGTTCCGCCAAATTCATCAATTACCCATGCAATACTTTTTCTTTCTTTACTGAACTTGTTCATCAGGTCGGTTGCGCTCATACTTTCGGGAACAGTTGGAATAGGATGCAATACTTCTTTTAAGGTAGCAGCATTTTTGAACATATCAAGATGGTGTACATACCCGATAATATTATCAATATTGTTTTCATAAATAACCAACCTGCTTCGCTTGGTTTCAATAAACCTGTTTTTTATGATTTCAACGGAGGAGCTGCTGTCCAGTGCTTCTATTTCTCTCCTTGGAATAAGACATTCTCTTAATTTTATATCGCTGAGTGATAACGCATTTTCAAATAGTTCTTTATTTAATTCAGATGGCTCTTCTTCAACATGGTTCTTACTTTGCTGTATAAAATGTTCCAGGTCTACTTTGCTGAATACTACTTTTTTCTTGTTGAGTTTTACATTAAATACATATTGTAATATCCATTCGGAAGCTTTAACGAATAAAGCGGCAATAGCTGAAAGCAGCCAGTAAAAAAAGGTTGCTATATAACTTATGAAACCGGAACTTAAAATACTATTACTCCTTGATCTGAAAATTGCCCTGCTGGAAAACTCTACAAGCAGGATAAGGAAAGTAGCCAGGAAAGTTTCAAAAAAAAGTTTTATATACTTTACATAATTAGCTGCAGAACGGGGAAGGTTCCTTTCGAATGAATTCCATAACGGTGCAAGTATTCCACCGATAAGTAAACCATAAATCACGAGCAGTATGTTTATGCCGACCAATATGGTCCCGATGAATTTTGTGGGGCGATCAGCAAATGAACTCCATGTTTTACCGGCAGACAAACCCTTTTTTTTGTTGAGTTCAATTGAAAGTTTATTAGCAGATACAAAAGCAGTTTCCAACCCTGAAAGAAAACCGATGATGAGAAGGGAGGCAAAAATGGATGATAATGCTATCCAGTCAATACTGTTCATGCTATAAAAATAGGAAGGAATTATGAATTATGAATGCTGAATTGCGAATTACAGTTGGCTGTTTGGTGTTAGATACATTGATTTCACTATTCATCATCCTCTAATTGCCGTTTCCCGGTCGACGAGTCACGCATCTAATTGTCCATTATCAATTATCCATTGAATCAACTATTTAAAAATTCTCCAACCAATTGTTTCGCCTGTCCACATGCCCTTTCCAGGTTATCATTCACAACCACCTTGTCAAACTGGTCTTTGAAAGAAATTTCATAAGAAGCTTTATTCACTCTTGCCTGTATGGATTCAGCGGTTTCTGTTCCCCTTACCTGTAATCTCATTTGTAATACATTCACAGAAGGCGGTTCAACAAAAATGCTCAGTGTATTAACAGGATATTGTTGTTGTATATGAATAGCGCCTTTTACATCAATATCAAGTACGGGCACTTTATTCATTGCCCAGATTCGCTGTAATTCTGATTTTAATGTTCCATAATATTTTCCTTCATACACCATTTCCCATTCAGCAAATTCCTTCTCCTTTATTTTTTGTTTAAAGGTTTCCATGCTGATAAAATAATAATCAACACCATCTTTTTCTTCTCCTCTTGCCGCACGTGTAGCAGCAGATACAGAAAATTGTAATACCGGAAATTCTTTCATAAGATAACGTGTGATAGAAGTTTTTCCCGCTCCTGAGGGAGCTGTTATGATGAGTATCTTTTGATGAATTGGAGCCATGTGCAAAGAAAGGAAATAAACGGGAATCGGCAATCGGGAAACGGCAATCGGGAATCCGCAGTTTAAAGTTTAAGTAACTTTAATTTTTGTTAGAAGCTATTGTCGTTTCCCGATTGGCGATTATTCGTCAAAATTATTTGCAATGCTTATAGGATGAAAAACTAACTCCAAACAATACATATGAAATTAGTCTAACCTTTTTATATCTGCCCCAAGATTTCGTAAACGTCCATCTATATTCTCATACCCCCGATCTATCTGTTCAATATTCTGAATAGTACTTTTTCCTGTTGCACTTAAAGCGGCAATTAACAATGCAACACCCGCCCTGATATCAGGAGAACTCATGGTAATACCTCTTAATTGTTTTTCCCTTTCCATTCCTACAACAACGGCCCTGTGAGGATCACAAAGAATAACCTGTGCACCCATCTCTATTAATTTATCTACGAAGAATAAGCGGCTTTCGAACATTTTCTGGTGCAACAGTAAACTTCCCTTTGCCTGTAATGCAGTTACTAAAACAATGCTTAACAAATCAGGTGTAAAGCCAGGCCATGGATGATCGTATATAGTAAGGATACCACCATCGAGGTATGTTTGTATTTCGTATAACTCCTGCGCAGGAATATGAATATCATCACCTTTAAAATTCATTTTTATACCAAGCTGTTGAAATTTTTCCGGTATAACTCCTAAGGCATCAATGCCTGCATTCTTAATAGTAATATCACTTTGGGTCATTGCAGCAAGCCCGATGAAACTTCCAACTTCAATCATATCGGGAAGCATGGTATGCGTTGTTCCACTCAATTTTTGTACGCCATCAATGATCAGCATATTGCTACCAATTCCCCTGATATCAGCGCCCATGCGATTGAGCATCTGGCAGAGCTGTTGTATATAAGGTTCGCAAGCTGCATTATAAATTGTAGTACTTCCTTCGGCCATTACCGAGGCCATTAAAATATTTGCTGTTCCTGTTACACTCGGTTCATCGAGCAGCATGAATGCACCTTTGAGGCCGGTTGTTTCAAGCCGGAAAAAACCCGTCTCATCATAATGAAATGTTGCGCCTAATCTTTCAAAGCCTGTAATATGTGTATCAAGACGACGTCTCCCGATTTTATCACCACCTGGTTTTGGGATATAAGCTTTTTTAAATCTTGCAAGCAACGGACCCGCAAGCATTACCGAACCTCTTAACCTCCCGCTTTTTTTATGGTAAGCATCGCTTTGCAGGTAATCTACATTCACATCATCTGCTTTGAAGCTGCATGTATTTGCATCAATGCGATTCACTTTTACATTCATCTCCTTTAATAATTCGATGAGCAGGTTTACATCGATGATGTTCGGAATATTTTTTATAAATACTTCCTCCGCGGTAAGCAATACGGCACTTATTATTTGTAATGCTTCATTCTTTGCTCCCTGCGGAATAATTTCACCGGATAATTTTTTTCCGCCATTTACCTCGAATATGCTCATGTTTTACCAGAATTTTTGACTGCTGCAAATTAAGTGTTTCTCTGCGCCAAACCTCACAGGTCTTTAAGACCTGTGAGGTTTGAATAAAAAACCCTGGCGTTGAATACACCAGGGAATTATCAAAACGTTCGGTTATAAACTAAGTTAACTAGTACCTCTTTTTAAAATTGCGATTGTTATTATTGCGATTGTCACCACCACCACCACGTCCACCGCCCCGATTATCACCGCCCCGTCCGCCACCACGATTATCACCGCCGCGTCCGCCACCACGGTTATTTCCACCAAAGTTCTGGCGATATTGATTTCTTCCGCCGCTTGTACCATAATCATCCCTGTCGGTGCGGTTATCGGTTCTGTGTTTCACGAATGGCCTGTTGTTGAATTCAAGTTCACCATTGGTCATCGTGCTTAATTCATTTTGAATAGAATCGTCATGAACAAGTTCCTTGTGCCAGTTACTATAAGTGAGTTTCATATAATAAGCAACTGCATTGGCGAATCCCTGTTTCTTTTCTGGATTTTCTTCTTTCAGTGCTTTATCAATAACAACTTCGATATTCTTACCAAGATGCCTGAACTGCGGATACTTTTTGGGATATGACAGCGGATCCGGTTTGGCTTTCAGCGTTTCCCTGGTAGGAATAGGGTATGGGCTTTCCACATCCAGTTTAAAGTCACTGATCAAAAAAAGATGATCCCATAATTTATGACGAAAATCCTCTACATTTTTAAGGTGCGGATTTAAAAACCCCATTAGTTCAATCACAGCATAAGCATTGCGCTGTCTTTCTTCTTTATCTTTTATGGTCAACAGGTACTCTATCATTTTCTGAATATGCCTTCCATATTCTTTCATGATCAAATGATTTCGAGTTGTGTTGTACTCCATGTTTTCGGCATTGTGCATATACGTACAAAAGTAAGCAGTAAAAGTGAAAGAAGCTAATTCTTAAAGGGTTTCGCTTACCCGTACGGGCTGGTTTTTTGAGGGGCGTTTCAGGAAAAAAATCCAGCTGAAAAGGAATGCTATTACAGCTCCAATGCTGTCTGCAGCACAATCAACAAGGTCAAAATTCCTGCTGGGAACAAAAAATTTCTGGATCAATTCGGTGGTCAGACCCCATATGCACCCGGCCAGTGCGACCTTAACAAAATAATTCCATTTTGCCTTGGTGGAAAAAGCGGGGTGTTTTCCAACCGGACGAATAAACAAAAAAACTAATAAAGCAAAAATGCCGGTATGAACCAGTTTATCCACCCGTATCAGTTTCATCCATTCAAACCAAACCGTCGGGTCGGGAATATCTTCGCCGGGCATACAAATCAAAACCAGGACTATAAAAAACCAGGCAATGCCTGGTATAAAATTTTTTATGGTGAGTGGTTTCATTAATTGAACTTTTCAAAACACCTGCCAAAAAGTGAATGGGTTTTAATTGTTATCCAACCAATGAGGTGTAAGCTTCTGAATTCATAAGCTTTTCAATATCACCCGGATTATCTACGGTCATCTTTATCATCCATCCCTCACCGTAAGGATCGCTGTTCACCAATTCGGGGTTAGCTTCCAGTGCGGGATTAATTTCAGTGATGGTTCCTGCAGCCGGTAAAAAAAGATCACTTACTGTTTTTACTGCTTCAACGGTTCCAAAAACTTCTTCTGAAGCTAATGATTTTCCTTTTGTGCTGATATCAACATATACAATATCGCCCAATTCATGCTGTGCAAAATCAGTAATGCCGATCGTAGCAGTATTTCCATTTAGTGAAACCCATTCATGGTCTTTTGTGTACCTGAGATTGGCGGGATAATTCATTGTAAATATTTTTGAAGTGGTTGTAAAAATTGATGCTGCAATTTAGTAATCTCTGTGAAACTCTGTGAAAAAACTCTTTTAACTCTGTGGTTTAGCCTACGAGAAGGTCTTAACCACAGAGTTAAGGAAGATAACAAAGCGTTTCACAGAGGAGTTTATTTTAAGACCTCCATATGCATTCTCACATCTCCAAAAGGCCTGGTATAAGGCTGTGGCGATACAGGCACAGATGCGATCTTATCAACCACTTCTAAGCCGCTTTCTATCTCACCATACACTGTATAATTCATATCAAGAAACGGCGCTCCACCCATTGTTTTATAAATATTCCTTTGTTCAGGAGTATATTTTGCTGCTTTTCCCGCATCTATTTGATCGAGCTCTGCATCTGTAAATTTTTTCCCATCCACCAGGTAAAACTGGCATGCACTGCTTGCCTTAAAAGGATTGCCATCCCTGGCCGCTGCCAATGCACCACGTTTGTGAATTAGAAAAGATTTAAACTCCGCCGGTATGCGTTCCATATTACCACCTCCACCGCCAAGCTGGCTGGCCGGCTTTGCGTGCTTACTCTCAGGATCACCACCCTGGATCATAAAACTTTGTATTACCCTGTGAAATAAAAGGCTGTCATAAAATCCCTGGTTAACAAGTTTTACAAAATTATCCCTGTGAAGTGGGGTAGAATCATACAGTTTTACGATTATCGTTCCGGAATCAGTTACAATCTTCACCCGGATATGTCCTTCCTGTTGTGCGTTTGCGGTTAATGCGATTAAGCTCATAAAAAAAGCGACCATTACAATCTTCAGTTTTTTCATTGTGTTCTTTTTTTCTGGATGTTTTGATGAATTAATTAAATAAAATTTTGGGATTGAAAATAAAGCAAAATATGATCTTTCAGAAAATTTTCCTGTTCAAATAAATTAAATGCGGGTAGGGGTTTTATTAAGGTAAAGTGCGGCCAGCCTTCATCATCATGGCCATCAAAACTATAATAACCACTGTGTGCAAGAACGGTGCATACGGCAATATGCATCAGGTCTTGTTTCTGTTCTTTACTAAAATCCTGTGGTCCCTGCCCCAATTCCTGTACGCCAATGAGCAATAAAATCCCGTTCATATCGGGTTTAATACCAAAAGCCTCTTTCAGCTTTATACGAAGTTTTAGCCACCTCACCTGCAGGTCTTCTTCTGTATGTTGCATGGCGCAAATGTAAGTAATAAGATTTTGAGGTTTATATTTGCCCTCTTAATGATTTTTTAAAAAACTGAATTAGATGTTACAGGTAAATTATATACGCCAGCATGCGGCGCTGGTTAAAGAAAGATTGGCTGTAAGAAATTTTACGAAAATTGAACTGGTGGATAGTATGCTGCAAACAGATGAAGAAATTCGTAAAATAAAAACGGGTACTGAAAATTTACAGGCGACGATCAATTCCATTTCCAAAGAAGTGGGAATGCTCATGGGTAAAGGGGAGAAGGATAAAGCTGAACAAAAAAAGCAGGAGGTAGCAACACTAAAAACTGAATTAACTTCAAAAACTGCCGACCTGCAGCAACTGGAAAAATTATTTAACGACCAGCTATTACAATTACCCAATCTTCCACACAGCAGTGTACCAAAAGGTAAAACCCCCGACGACAATGAAGTGGTAAGGGAAGGTGGAACAAAACCCGCACTCACTGCTGTTGCAGCTCCTCACTGGGACCTGATAAAACAATACAACCTCATCGATTTTGAAACAGGTGCAAAAATTACTGGAAGTGGCTTTCCTTTATATAAGGCAAGAGGCGCTAAACTTCAGCGGGCATTGATACAATATTTTCTTGATTATAATACCGAAGCTGGTTACACCGAATATCTTCCGCCGTTAATGGTAAATGAAAGCACCGCTTACGGTACCGGGCAGTTGCCTGATAAAGAAGGGCAGATGTATCATATAACTGCAGATGGGTTTTACCTGATACCAACAGCCGAGGTTCCGATCACCAATATTTTCAGGGATGAAATAATAAAGGAAACAGAGCTTCCTTTAAAACTTACAGGCTATACACCTTGTTTTCGCAGGGAAGCCGGAAGTTTTGGAAGCGATGTAAGAGGATTGAACAGGGTGCACCAGTTTGATAAAGTAGAGATCATACAGATCGTTCGACCTGAAAAAAGCTATGAGATATTGGAAGAAATGGTAAACCATGTTGAAAGACTGTTGCAGTTTCTTGAATTGCCGTACAGGATCCTTCGTTTATGCGGTGGCGATATGGGCTTTACTTCGGCGCTCACGTACGACTTTGAAGTTTACAGCGCTGCGCAGCAAAAATGGCTCGAAGTAAGTTCTGTAAGTAATTTTGAAACATTCCAGACAAACCGGATGAAGATCAGGTATAAAGATGAAGCTGGTAAAACACAATTATTACATTCACTCAATGGTTCTTCACTTGCATTACCACGAATAGTGGCGGCATTGCTGGAAAATAATCAAATGGAAGATGGCATTCATTTGCCAAAAGTGTTGCATGGCTATTTTGGGGCAGCGATGATATCGAGATAGATGCCGGAATTTAAAATGCTTTATTGAAGATAACCGCAGAGGCGTGGAACGCAACGTTTTTAAAAAAAATCTTTGCGTCTTTACATCTTTGGGTAAATAATAGGTCCGATGAAACCGGTTCTTAATTCACTCCTTTTTCCTTCATTACCCTGTTCAGCCATTTTAAAATCAGGAACAGAAATATAGCGGCGGCAAATAATAAAATGAAATTCAGCGTGAAGTAACTGGCTTTGTCATCATATTCATCCCATTTGCTTGCAAGAATGCCACTTAATTTGTTTCCCATTGAAGTAGATACAAACCAACCGCCCATCATAAGTGCAGTAATACGGGGCGGACTTAATTTGGAAACAAGCGAGAGTCCCATCGGGCTTAAAAATAATTCTCCAATTGTTACAACACCATAACTTCCGATCAGCCACCATACACTTACTTTATCGGCGCCATTGTTACCGATCTTTACTGCAGCGATCATGATCAACACCGATAATGCAGATATCAATAATCCAAATGCGATCTTGGTTGGAGTGGAAGGCTCTTTTCCTTTCCTGCGCAGCCAGGTAAAAAACGCAACTACGAGAGGGGTTAAAAAAATCACCCAGAACGGATTGATGGATTGACTGAGGTTTGGCACCCATACTTTAACGTTACCTCCCTCTGTAACCGGATCTTTTTTAAAATCCATGTTTTTGAAATAAGATGGATAATTCCATTCTTTTATTTCATTGCCATTTATTTTAATTTTCCTGAATTGCTCATCCAACTTCACAACAGAATCTTTTTTATATTCTATAGTTTGTGTTAGCTTAAGTGCGGTCAAAGCATTCCCTCCGGTACCGCTAACATGGCGTTCGGTATAACGACTTGCCCATGTATTAAGCGCAGAGCCATTTTGCTTAAAGATTGCCCAAAATAAAATTACCACTGCAAATATTGCGAGCATTGCAGCAATAGCAGGCTTTTCGTTCTTATTGCTTTTTACCAGCAGTGCAATGTAAAAAAATGTTACGGGGATACATGCAAATATAAATGCGTCTGTAGAGTTGGAATCGAAGATATAACCATCGCCTTTTATAAGCCAGCCGATCAAACCAAAAACAATTGATGGAACAATTACTAATAAAAGAATTTTTGAAAGCGGCATATCGCCGGGTTGTAATGGTTTTAATGTGTCGTATTGTTTATAATGTTTTGTTCCCGAAATAAAAGTGATCACACCAATGAACATCCCCACTCCCGCAGCAATGAACGCAGCGCCCCATCCAATCGTTGTATATAATGCAGCGCCGAAAAAATTACAAATGAATGCGCCGATATTAATACCCATATAAAAGATGTTGTAACCTTCATCTTTCTGGGACATATGTTGTGGTGTAGAATAAACATTTCCCAAAAGTGTTGAAATATTAGGTTTGAAGAAACCGTTGCCTAATATAACAAGGGTCATAGAAAAATAGAGCATGTTAAGATCATGAATGCTCATCATGCAATAACCAATACCCATTAATAATCCACCAAGTATGATCGATTTACGATAACCAAGATACCTGTCGGCAAGTAAACCACCGAGAAATGGTGTGAAAAAAACCAGTGCTATAAAAGTTCCATACAGGCTCGCAGATTCTTTTTCGTCCATATTAAATCCAGCTGCAGCATCTTTCAGATACAATGTAAAAATTCCAATCATCAGGTAATAACCAAATCGCTCCCACATTTCACTGAAAAATAAAAACGGTAATGCTTTAGGATGTTTTTTCCACATAGCAGTTTTTTTATAGATTAATGAAAAAGCCGGCCGCAGCCAGCTTTTAAAATTGAATAGATTATTTATTTCTTCAGAGCAGTTTTATATAACATCCATCCCATCAATGCAAAAAACAACACACCCATCAGGTTGTACCCATGTTCACCCATGGCCTGGGTGAGTTTTCCTTCCATGGTGACTGCCTGGAGGAATTTATTACCTCCATCACTGCCTGCAATAAACGCAATGATAACACCTGCAACTGCACCGCCTGCAACAAGGCCGGTAGCAAACAAACTGCCTTTGCCAAGTTCTTCTTCTTCGGCAGTTGTAACAATATTTTGTTTTTTCTTCCTGCCTTCAAAGATGCCTTTAATAAGTCCGCCACATGCAATAGGAAGCGTGGTTGATAAAGGAAGATATACACCAACAGCAAAGCTCAATGATTTAATACCGCATAATTCCATTACAACGGCAAGAAAAATTCCTACAAAAACAAATTGCCAATCCAGGTTGAAAGACTGTATTCCCTTGATAAGCGTAGCCATCAATGTTGCCTGTGGAGCGGCAAATTTTTCTGTGCCGATAGCGTGATGAATTCCCTGGCTCAACATCTCTGCCGTAGGTTTATCCAGGAACTTTATTGTGATACCAATTACAATTGATGAAACGATGGCGCCTGCGAACAATGCGATCTGTTGGTTACGTGGTGTTGCACCAACAAGATAGCCACTCTTCAGGTCCTGTGATGTTGCTCCTGCGTTTGCTGCAGCAATGCATATCATACCACCTACTACTAATACAAGCGGCTCATACGCCTGGCCACTCCATCCTACTGCAATGAAGATGAGACTTGTTCCCATTACTGTTGCGATCGTCATACCACTGATAGGGTTATTCGAAGATCCGATCAGTCCGACAATTCTTGAAGAAACAGTTACAAACAAAGCTCCGAAAACGATTACTAAAATACCGATCAGTAATTTTTGTAAGAAGCTGTCTCCCGGTACCTGTGGTAAAACAGAGATCAGCACAATAAGTGCCAGCGTGCCAATTCCAACAAATTTCAAACTGAGGTCTCTTTCAGTTCTTAAAACAGTTCCGGTTTCACCAGCAGTATTTTTGATAGAGCTGATACTTCCTTTTACCGATTTAATAATTGTAGGAATTGTTTTTATCAATGTAATGATGCCACCCGCTGCTACGGCGCCTGCACCTATCTGCCTGATAAATGCAAAATAAACTGCCGATGAAAAATCATTAAATGTATGTGTTGCGGCGTTCCATCCCCCTTTACCGCCATCTTTGGTGAGATCGGCGAGGTAACCAAGATTATGTAATTGAAGAGCGATCCTGTCGGGTGATACAATGTATGAAAGAAGCGGTATCAACACCAGCCAGCTCAACACACCACCTGCAACCAATACGCCCGAAATGCGTGGGCCGATAATATAACCGACACCCATATACTCAGGTGTAATCTCGCCACTAACTTTTGCGGAAGGGAAAAATTTATTGGTTTGTTGTGTTAGATATTGAGGCGTTTCTGCAATCAGGTGTAAGATCTTTTGCAAAATAGCATAGAGGAATGCAACACCTAAGCCCCAGAATGCTGTCTTTGCAAAATCTCCTCCTTTTTCACCTGCCTTCAATACATCTCCGCATGCTGTTCCTTCAGGATAAGGCAATGTATCGTGCTCATTTACGATCAATGCTTTTCTTAATGGTATCATTAATAATGTTCCAAGTATGCCGCCCACGATCGCAAGTATCAGGATGGTGAGATAATTAAAATAGGAAGCACTATCCGGTGAAGAAAGAAATAAGAAACCCGGCAAAGTAAATGCGACACCTGAAGCGATACTTTCACCTGCGCTACCGGCAGTTTGTATGATATTATTTTCTAAGATCGTTGTTTTGAAAAATCTTCTTCCAAGTGTAATGGCAATTACTGCAATCGGGATAGAAGCTGAAACAGTTAGCCCCGCTTTTAAAGCAAGGTAAACATTGGCGGCTCCAAAAATGACTCCGAATAAACAACCCAGCAGGATTGATTTAACGGTAAGTTCTTTCATAATGGTTCCCGGGGCAACAAAAGGCTGGAATATTTTTTTATCGGCCATAAACAGTTGATTTGTAAAAGGAAGATAAATAAAAAAGGCGATACAGGATTGTATTGTGTTTAAATTGAATAAAACAATAATGGTTCGTGAGTGCACGAAACCGTTGCTAAATAAAAAAGGCGATACGCCGCAGTATCGCCTTTTTTTTGAAGAACAAATATTTTATGCAGATCCTGTTTTTTCTTTAACGATTTGATTCAATGATCTTAATCTTGAATAAATTAAGATACCTGCCACAAATGCACCAATAACAAGGATAAGAAAGAACATTTTTTTATCGGTAAAATCATCCCAGAAGCTTGTCATCACACCAGCGATCTTGCCACCAATAGAAGTAGAGAGGAACCAACCACCCATCATCAATGCTGTCAATCGTGCAGGGGCAAGTTTGGATACAAGTGATAAACCAATGGGACTTAAAAATATTTCACTGATCGTAAATACAAAGTATGTTCCCCATAACCATGCAGGTGATGTTTTATATCCATAGATAGATGGAACCGACAGAACAGCGAATACCATAACAAGCGCAGATAAGCCCGCGATGAATGATGCCATTCCGAATTTGGAAGCGGTGGTTGGTTCTTTACCTCGTTTTCGCAGGTAATCAAATAAAGGAACAAATATTAATGTAAGTATCACAATAAATAAAGGATTGATCGACTGGAATAATTCTGTATTCACAAGCTTAACATCTTTGCCTTGTGGCCACTGATCTTTTGGAACATTATTGAAGTATGGATCAGGTCCCATTACCTGTACTACTTTACCGCTGTCATCTTTTACATCAACAAAATATTCATTGACTTTATTAACCAGGCGTGGCGTATCTGTTACTTTTTGTAAGGGAAAAATAGAGCCGGTAATTTTTGCAGTTGTTTCTGATGCAGTACGATCAGTATGTTTTTCGGCCCATAAAGTTAACCCGGTTGAATTCTGATTATAGATCGTCCAGAATACAATACTGATCATGAATATAAATAATAAAGCACCGATACCTTTTTTATCCTGTCCCTTTGCTTTTACCCAAAGGGAAATATAAAATGCAATGATTGGTAAACATGCAAAAATGAATGCGTCATTTGCCTGGCTTCCCATCATACTTCCTCCAAATACTTTTGTAGGAAGGAACCAACCGATAACAGCAAAGATTAATGCCGGCAGGAAAACATAACCAAAAATCTGGCCCAGCGACATATCCTCTGCCTGCACAGGTTTTTTAATATCACCTTCTTTTACATCTTTAAGATTTATTGCCAGGATAACAAGACCAATAAGCAATCCAACACCAGCCGCGGCAAATGCATAACCCCAGCCATAAGCATTCCTCAAGTATGCGGCAACAAAATTGCAGACAAACGCACCGATATTGATCCCCATATAAAAGATATTGTATGCATTATCTTTTAAAGGTTTCAGGTCTTCACGATTATAAATATTACCAAGTACGGTGGAAATATTGGGTTTGAAAAATCCATTGCCTACAATAATTAACGACAATGCCACAAACATGGCTGTATTTCCCGGTAATGCAAGGCAAAAATATCCAGCCGACATTAGGATACCCCCAAGAAAAATAGATTTTATATAACCAAGATAGCGGTCAGCGATAAGTCCGCCAATAAATGGAGTGAGGTAAACCAATGCAATAAAACTACCTACTATATCTGCACCTATATGTTGTTCAAAACCTTTCCCCCCCGTAGTAGTATCGATTAAATAAAGAAAAAGGATACCTACCATCAGGTAGTAAGCAAAACGTTCCCACATTTCTATTAAAAAAAGAACGTATAAGGCTCTTGGATGTTTGCCTGCTTTTACGGGCTGATTCATATTAGTTGGTTTTAGTGCTGGTTAAATTTTATAAGGACTCAAAATAGCGAAATTCTTATTACGATTGTCAAAATATACATCGGGTAATGAATAAATTTATTAAACAATTGCTGTTTAATTGGTACCGTTAATAAAATTAATGCGGTAATCAATCAACAGAATTCTAAATTCGCCTACACAAATTGCTTACATGAACATTCTTATTGTTGGAGCTGGCGGAAGAGAACACGCTATAGCCTGGAAATTGAAACAAAGCCCGCTTTGTAATGATCTTTTTATTGCGCCCGGAAATGCAGGCACTGCCTTATGTGGTACCAATCTCGCAATTGAAACAGGGGATTTTGAAGGATTGAAAGATGCAGTTAAAAAATATGCTGTTGAACTGGTTATTGTTGGTCCCGAGGAACCGCTCGTGAATGGTATTGCAGATTATTTTAATCTTCACCCCGATACAAAACATATAAATGTAATCGGGCCTTCGAAAAATGCTTCCCAGTTAGAAGGCAGTAAGGCATTCGCAAAATCTTTTATGGAACACCATAAAATTCCTACGGCAAAGTATACCGGTTTTACTATAGAAAATTATAAAGACGGAGTTGAATACATCAGGCAGCATGCTTTACCGGTAGTACTAAAGGCCGATGGTCTTGCAGCGGGTAAAGGAGTATTGATATGCCAAAGCCATATCGAAGCTTTGGCAGAATTTGAATTGATGATCATGCGATCAAAATTTGGTGAAGCAGGTAAAAAAGTAATTGTAGAACAGTTTCTGCAGGGAATCGAGATAAGTGTTTTTGCTTTAACTGATGGCAAAGATTATATTTTGTTACCGGAAGCAAAAGATTATAAACGCGTAGGGGATGGAGATAAGGGGTTAAACACAGGAGGAATGGGTGCTGTAAGCCCGATACCTTTTTTTAATGAGGAGTTGCAGGAAAAAGTTAAACGAACGATTATCGAGCCCACCATTGAAGGATTGAAAAAAGATGAACTGCATTATAAGGGGTTTATTTTTTTCGGTCTGATGATATCAGGAAATGATCCTTACGTGATCGAATATAACTGCAGGCTGGGAGATCCGGAAACAGAAGCGATACTTCCACGGATCAAAAATGATATGGTAGAAGTTTTTACTGCAGTTGCACAGCAAAAACTGGGCGATGTGAAAATTGAAATAGACACGAGATCAACCGCTACCATAATGGCAGTAAGTGGCGGCTACCCGGGTGAATACACTAAAGGAAGAATAATTACAGGACTTGAACATGACCCGGTAGACAGCAGTCTTGTTTTTCATGCAGGAACAACGCAGGACAATGGAAAAGTAGTAACTAACGGCGGCCGCGTAATTGCAGTTACAGCGTTCGGATCAAATATCAGGGAAGCATCAGAAGTAGCACTGTATATGATGGAACAACTTTATTTTGAAGATATGAGCTTCAGGAGCGATATCGGGTACGAATTCAAAGATTGAAAAAACAGGACACTGCACTAACGATTAGCTATACCTGCTTTTATTTTAGATTTCATATTTGCCTTGAAATGAATATGCTAAATGTTTTAGTAAATTGAGGCTGGCCCGGAAATAACAGGGAAATGGCTATACAGTAGTGTTGGTAAAAAATGTTTGCAAATAAAGCAGCAGCCGTTGTTTAATCCAAAATTTTCCTCCAACTTTGCCTGCATTCATCATCTATACGATTGTTACTTAATAAAATATGGGTATTTTTAATTTTTTCACGCAGGAAATTGCAATAGACCTCGGAACCGCAAATACACTGATCATCCACAATGATGAGGTTGTGGTGAACGAGCCTTCTATCGTTGCGCTCGACAGGAATAATCCTAAAAATTTACTGGCGGTTGGTAAGAAGGCGTTGATGATGCATGAAAAAACCCATGAGAGCATCCGCACCGTAAGGCCGTTGAGAGATGGTGTTATTGCAGACTTTAATGCTGCCGAGCTGATGATCAGGGAAATGATCAAAATGATCTACCCCAAAAAACCATTATTTGCTCCCAGCTGGCGTATGATGATATGTATACCAAGCAGCATCACGGAAGTAGAAAAGAGGGCGGTTAGAGATAGTGCAGAGCAGGCAGGAGCCAAAGAAGTTTACCTGATTCACGAACCAATGGCAGCAGCTCTTGGTATTGGAATAGATGTGGAAGAGCCTGTAGGAAATATGATCATTGACATTGGAGGTGGTACAACAGGTATTACCGTGATCGCACTTGCCGGTATCGTCTGCGATCAAAGTATACGTATTGCAGGGGATGAATTTACTGCCGATATCATGGAAGCATTGCGCCGTTATCACAGTCTGTTGATTGGTGAACGTACTGCAGAACAAATCAAGATCCAGGTAGGAGCAGCTCTGAAAGACCTTGAAAATCCGCCGGATGATATTCCCGTAAATGGTCGTGATCTTGTAACCGGTATTCCAAAACAGGTAATGGTAAGTTACCAGGAAGTTGCCGAAGCGCTTGATAAAAGCATTTTTAAAATTGAAGAGGCTATTTTAAAGGCGTTGGAAACAACCCCACCGGAACTTGCAGCAGATATTTACCGCCGCGGCTTGTACATAACCGGCGGTGGCGCTTTATTAAGAGGCCTCGACAGGAGGCTGACAAACAAGATCAAATTACCGGTTCACGTTGCAGATGATCCACTGAAAAGTGTTGTAAGAGGTACCGGGATCGCATTGAAAAATTATGACAGGTTTCCTTTTGTAATGAGGTAGTTGGCCAGTTAACAGGTTAACAAAGTTGATAAAGAAAAACTTTGTGAACATTCTTAACGCTGTCAACATTGTCAACTCTATCAACCTCTACCAATCAACAAAGCTCCTATCGGTTGGCCGGATAAATTTAAAATATAGTAGTTGCGTAACATCTTTCTTTTTGTCCGTCGTTATTTCAATTTACTTTTTTTCCTGGTGCTCCAGGTCATAAGTCTTTATTTCATCATACACTATAGCAATTATCACCAGGCTGCCTTTGGCAATTTGTCCAACCAGCTTACAGGTAAAGTAAATATTCAATACAGCAATATTGAACGCTATTTCCATCTTAAAAAAACAAACGATTCACTGGTCAGGGCAAATGAATTACTTTACAACAGGTTAAAAGCTAATTACGAATTGCCCGACACCATTACAAGAGCCGGGATTGATTCCATTATGGGGAAAGACTCTATCATGGAATTTAAAAAATATACTTACCTCGCTTCAACCGTTGTTTCTAATTCCATATCCACACAAAATAATTTTATTGTTTTGTCAAGAGGTAAATCAAAAGGTTTAAGAATAGGAATGGGCGTGGTAGACCCGGCTAATGCTGTTATAGGGATTATCACAGATGTAACAAATGATTTTTCCGTGGTGATGAGTATGCTTCATAAGGACAGCCATATAAGCGGCAAACTTCTAAAAAGCGGGGAGATCGGTACACTAAACTGGGATGGAAAAGAAACCAATATGGTAACGCTTACCGGTATATCGAAGAGCGCAAAAATTGCAAAAGGCGATTCAGTAATAACAAGCGGCTTCGGATTCAGTACATCTTTTCCAAAAGGAATGATGATCGGAACTGTTGAAGCTGTTTATAAAGAAGTGAGCACAAGCAATCTCCGGATAATGATACGTACCTCAGCTAATTTTTATAATCTCCAATATGCATATGCAATAGATAATTCACAGCAGCAGGGTATTAACCAGATATTGGATAAAATAAAACAACATTAAGAACAGGCCATGAGCAGTTTTTTAAAAAATATTATTCGCTTCATGCTCTTTATACTTTTCCAGGTATATGTACTGGATAAGATACGCCTGCACCAGATGGTAACGCCTTATATTTATTTCATGTTCATTCTATGGCTCCCATTTAAAATGAACCGCACCTGGTTAATGCTTATTTCATTTTTACTGGGTTTTACACTCGATAGTTTTCGTCATCATCCCGGATTCCATGCAGCAGCCTGTGTATTGATCGCATATGTGCGTCCTTTTTTAATCAACCTGCTGATACCGCAGGAGGGAGCAGAAACAAACTATGAAGAACCCTCCTTTAAAAGTATGGGAGGCATGTTGCCGTACCTGATCTATGGGGGCGTTTTGAGCCTTCTGCACAACGTTTGGCTTTTTTTACTGGAAGCCTGGCAGTTTGCAGATATATGGTATTTTCTTGTAAAAACATTTTTATCAACCGCCATCAGTTTATTGCTGGTATTAATAACCGAATTGATATTTACCAGGAAACAAAAATTCAGAACGAATACTGTTTAGTGAAAAGTAAAAAAGTTGATAAAGTTATTATAGGTGATAAAGCGTAAAACTACCTTGGTCAACCCTATCAACTTTATTAACTTTATCAACTGATATCCTTTTACAAGGTTTCAAATTAAAAAATTACCAGCGTGTCCGTCTTTAACCAGTCAAGAAAAAATGTAATCCGGCTTATCTTTATTGCACTTGTCCTTATTATTATTGGCCGTCTTTTTACTTTACAGGTTATTACTACAAAATATAAGATCCTGTCAGACGAGCAGGGGATATTCAGGAAAGTAGTTTATCCCGACAGGGGAATTGTATTCGACAGAAAGCACCGGTCGATCCTTCAAAACACAACGATTTACGACCTCATGGTTGTTCCGTCCAAGATAAAAGGTTCGGATACAACTTTATTATGTGAAATTCTGGGAATAGATACTGCAGAATTCAGGAAAAGGATCCTTAACTCCATTCTTAAAAACAAAAGCTATCGTCCATCGGTATTCGAAGCTTTGCTTAGCAATGAAAAAATGGCAAAGCTGAATGAGAGTATGTTCAAATTTGCACCAGGCTATTTCTTACAGGAAAGGCCGGTGAGAGATTATCCTTTTGATGCAGGCGGTAATATTCTTGGCTATCTCTCGGAAGTAGATACAAATTTTATGAAGAATCATCCCAACGAAGGTTATTTGTCGGGAGACTATGCGGGTAAAACAGGTATTGAACGCAGCTATGAAAAAGTATTGATGGGCCAGCGTGGAATAGAATTCTATAAAAGAGATAATAAGAACCGGCTTACCGACCGGCTTGAAAAAGGGACCTATGATACTGCTGCCATCGCAGGACAGAACATGTTCACTTCACTCGATATTGAGCTGCAGGCCCTTGGTGAAAAACTAATGGAAAATAAATTGGGTTCTATCGTTGCAGTTGATCCAAGAACCGGCGGAATACTTTGCATGGTGAGCAGCCCCACTTTCAAACCTAAATTATTGACCGGAGCAGATAGAAAAAAACACATTGCAGAATTGTTATTAAATCCTGCACTGCCATTGCTGAACCGTTCCGTAATGGCAACATACTCACCGGGATCAACTTTCAAAACACTGCAGGCATTGATTGGTTTACATGAGGGTGTGATCAATACAGATTTCCGTGTTTCATGTGGCGGTGCATTTTATGGATGTGGCGGAGGCAAGCCGATGAAGTGTTTGGATAAAGGAACTTTTAACCTGCGTAGTGCCATCACTGTTTCTGACAATACTTATTTTGCTACCGTAATGCAACGGGTAATCGAAAACAAAGCTTATCCCAGCCAGGATAGCAGTCTTTCAAAATGGGATCAGTACATGTATAATTTTGGCCTTGGACGTAAACTGGGTGTTGATGTGCCTTCTGAGAAAAGAGGTAACATTCCCACGCCGGCGCTTTTTGATAAGGTATATGGAAAGGGGAGGTGGAATTATTGCAACTTCCGTTCTGTTAGTATCGGCCAGGGGGAAGTAGATGTTACGCCGATGCAGGTGGCTAATGAAATGGCATACCTTGCTAACAAAGGCTGGTATTACATTCCTCATTTGGTTGACTCAATCGAAGGAGGAGATAAATTCGGACTGCTTACAAAGTTTAAACAGAAACATGGTAGCATTGAATTTTCAGATAGTGTTTTTGAAGCGGTACATGATGGAATGCAGAATGTGGTTGAGCATGGAACCGGTCTTGGAGCAAAAGTGCCCGGTATCATTATCTGCGGTAAAACCGGAACGGTAGAAAATTATTTTCGCGGAGAGAAACAACCCAATCACTCTTTCTTTTGCGGATTTGCTCCAAGGGACAATCCAACAATTGCTATTATGTGTGTAGTGGAAAATAGTGGAAAGTTTGGAGGTACATTCGCCGCTCCTATTACAGGGTTAATGATAGAAAAATACCTGAATGATTCCATTGCGGGTAAAGACAGGAAAGACAGGGTAGAAACGTTATCAAAAATGAACCTCATACCCCCGCGTATTTATGCGGCTGTGCGTACACAGGACTCATTGATGCATAGAAAAGATTCGGCCTATTTGGTAGCTAAAGGATATATCAGGCTTGTAAAAGATACGCTTGGCCTGGAAGAGGATGATACCAATGATGCATTGGAGAAAATAGATAAAACTGAAAAAGATAAAGGACAACCACCTTTACTTCCACCGAGCAAAGACAGCAATCATCCAAAACCTGAAGCAATATTGCCACAGGACAAAAGAAAACCCGGCGCAATAGATTCAACAAATAACGATAATCAATAGCCGCTCGTTAAAACGGGCATTTAAATATGTTTCAAAAAAAGCCAATCGTTTTAAAAGGGAAAGATTGGGTCATGATATGGCTCTATGCAGCTATTGTTATTATTGGATTGTTATGTATTTTTTCTGTAGAGTACAAGGCCAATGATGATTTTTTTAAAAGCCTTTTTGAATTTAAAAAGAATTACAGTAAACAGTTCCTGTATCTTGGCATGTGCGTCATCCTGGCTACGTTCATTTTATTAACAGATAGTAAATTCTTTACGGCTACACCCAATCTCCTGTACATCCTGGGTATATTACTCATGATGGCGACCTTTGTGATCGGGAAAAATGTAAACGGTTCCAAAAGCTGGATACCGTTAGGCTTTATAAACCTGCAGCCGGTTGAAACCTGTAAAATATTTACGGCGCTTGCACTGGCAAAATACCTGGCGAGAAATGATACTGAATTCAATAAAACACGGTCGCAGTTGATCGCTGCAGGTATTTGTTTTCTTCCTGTTGTTTTTTCACTTTTGCAAAATGAAACAGGACTTGCGTTGGTATATTTTTCATTTCTTTTACCAATGTATCGGGAAGGATTTCCTCCCGGTTATCTTATTGCGGGAGCTTCTTTGGGTATCCTGCTTGTAATAACATTGTTGTTTCCACCTCTTACGCTTATCATTGCATTATCAGTAATTGCCATACTCTGTATTTATTTCATGAGAAGAAAAGTAAAACGCAACAAAGGGCTGCTACTGATTGTTGTGGGACTTTGGCTGATCAGTTCTCTTTTTGTTGGTGTGGCTGTGCCGTTTTTATTTAAACATGTGTTTCAAAAATACCAGGCCGACAGAATCTTCAGTATGGTGGGCCGGGATAATCCATTTGTAGATGTATCAACAGTGGAAATGGAAGATCCAAATGCAAAAAAATTAAAAAAAGACAAAGAGAATTATAATGTAAAGCAATCAAAAATTGCCATTGGTTCAGGTGGATTACTTGGGAAAGGATTTTTAAAGGGAACACAAACACAGGGAGATTTTGTTCCGGAACAACACACTGATTTTATTTTTACATCTGTTGGAGAAAATTTTGGATTTGTGGGTTGTACAGTGCTGATGCTTTTATACCTGGGGATGTTGTTGCGCATTGTGTTTATTGCAGAACGACAGCGAAGTACATTTACAAGAGTATATGCGTATAGCGTTGCAGCAATTTTGTTTTTTCATATAGCCATTAATATATGCATGACGGTAGGGCTTGCACCCGTAATTGGTATCACACTTCCGCTGATGAGTTATGGAGGATCTTCACTTATCACTTTTACTATACTTATTTTTATTTTGATAAAGCTTGATTCAGATAGGCAGATGATATTGAGATAGTAGCTTTCTTACATATATAAATCATCTAAGTCATAACTTAAAACATCCTCTTAACGCCTGTTGGCACAGTATATGGATTACCTGATTGCCTAAAATTAGTAATCATGAAAAGGGTAGCTAAAATATTAATATTATTTTTTTCTATAAACACCTCACTGTTATTTGTAAACGAAAATGCAAATGCCCAATCAGTAAGTTTCCAGGTTTTCTATGATGACCTGAGCCCTCACGGTGACTGGATTGAAAGTCCGGATTATGGATATGTATGGTGTCCACGTGTTTCGGGTTTTACTCCCTATTCAACAGGTGGATACTGGGTGTTCACTGATTATGGCTGGACATGGGTATCTGATTATTCATGGGGATGGGCACCATTCCATTATGGACGATGGTATCACGACCCGGTATATGGATACGTATGGGTTCCGGGTTATGAATGGGGTCCGGGATGGGTTACCTGGAGAAGATCGAACGACTATTATGGATGGGCTCCAATCGGACCGGGAGTAAACATCAGCCTTGCTTACAGCAGTGGTTATAATATTCCTTACAACAGGTGGAACTTCGTTAGATGCAATGATTTTGGAAGAAGGGATATACATAACTATTATGTAGATCGATCAAAGAACGTTACTATTATCAACAACACAACAGTCATCAATACAACCAAAGTTGATAACACAAGGAAAACAACTTTTACTCCTGGACCGGATCGAATGGAGGTGCAAAAGAAAGCAGGAGGCAGAAGAATTGACCAGGTTGCGATTGTAGATGAAAAAAAACCAATTCAACGAGTAACAAAAAACAGTGTACAGCTCTACAGGCCGATAGTAGAGGATAGAGCCAATGATAATGCAAAAAAGCCGGCTCCTGCAAGAGTTACTCCTTTGAATGAAATGAAAACGCAGTCGAATACAAAACAGCGCGAAACACGTGCAATAAAAGATAATAGAGATCAGAAAAATGAAGCGAATCAACGTGAGAATGATAATAAACAACGCCAGGTCAGGGAACCTATAAGAGATAATAATCCGGTAAGAAACGACAATAACAATCCACCTTTGAAACAACAACCTGTTCGTCAACGCCCGGATAATAATCCGGTAAAAAATGACAACAACAATCAACCGGTAAAACAGCAACCCGTTCGTCAACGGCCAGAAAAAAACGACAATAACAATCAACCGCTAAAACAACAACCTGTTCGTCAGCAACCAGAAGATAGGCGGGTAAGAGATGATCAGCCGGTGCAGCCACAACCGCGGAGAGAAATACAACCGGAGCAACGACAGGACAATCCTGTTCGGAGAGAAGTTCCTGAGCGCCAGCAGCCGGACAGGCAAAGAAATGTGGAACAACCAAGGCAACAAAGGCCACAACAAAATATAGATCGTCCGCAACAAAGACAGGTAGAACGGCCGGCTCCTCCACGTCAGCAACCAGTAAGGCAAACGCCTCCGCGTGAAAGACGTCCATCATAAAGCAGGAAAAGCACATAGAATAACGTTTACGAATAATGGAATTTTATGTGCTTATAAAACATGCTAAGCAAAATGTTTTGAACTGTAGTTAACTTTATGGTTCAAACATGATTTTATGAAAAAAGTATGGCTTATTACAGGATGTTCTACCGGGTTTGGCCGTGAATTGGCAAAATATGTTTTATCAAGAGGTTACCGTGCAGCAGTTACAGCAAGAAATGTGGATGATATAAAAGATATTATTGCCGGATTCGAGGACCATGCTATTTTATTAAAACTGGATGTTACAAAAACTGCTGATATAAAAAATGCAGTACAGGAAACAAAAAACAAATTCGGGACTATAGATGTATTGGTTAATAATGCAGGTATTGGTTATTTCGGGGCTATTGAAGAAAGTGAGGATGCAGAAGTAAGAAGAATGTTTGAGATCAATTTTTTTGGCCTCGTAAAAATGATCCAGGAAACATTACCTGTGATGCGTGAGCAAAAAAGCGGTCATATTGTAAACATTGCTTCAATTGGCGGCCTCGTAGGATATCCTGGTGTTGGCTTTTATAATGCAACAAAATTTGCAGTTGACGGGCTTTCAGAATCACTTGCAAAAGAAACAGGAGAGATGGGAATAAAGGTTACCATTGTTGCGCCGAGTGGTTTCCGGACAGATTGGGCTGGCAGATCCGCAAAAGACAGCGCTACTAAAATTGATGATTATAAAACAACAGCTGCCGGAAAAAATAAAGAAACTATCCGTGGCTATAGTGGTAATCAGCCCGGCGATCCTGTGAGGGCTGCACATGCAATTGTAAAAGCTGTCGAATCCTCGCATCCACCACTTCGTTTATTACTTGGAAAAGCCGCTTTAAAAAATGCAAGGATCAAGTTGGATGCTTTGAAAAATGATTTTGATACCTGGGAAGAAACTACTGTTTGGGCAGATGCCCCGAAAGAGGAGATGAATGGTCAATAGTGAATGGTGAAAATAGGGGGTTTTAATTTTCATAGTACCATTCATAAATTGATACTTTTTAATAAAGTTTTTTCAAGCTTTCACTATTCACCAATCAACGCTTCAAATAAATTCAATTGCAGTAATTTAACAGCCGTCCTTTTTCTTACTACTTCATTTTTATGCTGAATGGTATAAACATTCGTTTGCTCGTATCTCGATGCGACAATAATTTTTGTATTTATAGCGTGCACATCAAATAATTTCTTTGCCAGGTCTGGGCAGTTATTGTCTTTAGATAAATGAGAAAGCAAAAGATGCGTCATGAACGGAGACCTGTTCTTAATAAAAATTTCGAGGGCCTGTTTATTAGATAAATGTCCTTTATCACCACGAATCCGGTTTTTTAGATACAAAGGATAATTCCCGTTTTCTAACAAAACATCATCGTAATTTGTTTCAAGGAAGGCCGCATGGCATTTACTAAATTGACTGGTGACATGGTTACATGCTGAGCCGATATCAGTAAATACGCCAATTGTAATATCATTATGACTTACTATAAAACTATGGGGATCTCCCGCATCATGTTGCTTTGGAAATCCTGTAACAACCAGTTCTCCTATATGCACCGGTTCATAGGCTTTAAATTTTATGGTTTGTTTTTTATCAATACTGATACGGCTATAACTTAAAGTAACAGGTGTGATATAAACAGGCAGATCATATTTTTTTGCAAGTGTGGATATACCTTTTATATGGTTGTCATGTTCATGAGATATAAAAACTGCTTTTACTTTTTTCATTGATAATCCGAGCAACTGCATCCTTTTTTCTGTTTCCCTGCAGGATATCCCTGCATCTATCAGCACGGCCTCGTTGTCATTTCCTATGTAATAACAATTGCCGTTACTTCCCGAATTGAGTGATGTAATAAACAAAGCCATATAACTGCAAAGAAAATCATTTTTAGGATATCCCGGTATTGAGTCTTTTCTGATTAGCTTTGCCCGTCAACTAATTTAAAAATCCACAGGTAATGACGTGGTTAATAAGGGACGGGCAGTATGAAAATAATTCCGCTAAGTGAAGGAAGCTTTACGATTGATAAAACAAAAATCTTTGTTCCGTTCGACAAAGAAAAAGATGACCTGCAGCAAAGACCAACAGGAAGCCTGCTGGTGGAGATACAACCTTTTGCACTCGTTACAAAAAAGGATATTATTATAATTGATACCGGTTTAGGTTTTTATACCGGTAACGGGACAATGCAGATACACGAGCATCTTATTGAAAATGGTATTGATCCGGCAACTGTCACAAAAGTTTTAATCAGCCATTTACATAAAGATCATGCGGGAGGAATACAGGATAATTCACGGGCTGTATTAAGTTTCCCGAATGCCAGGTATTATGTAAATAAAAAAGAACTATCATTTGCATCCGGAAAAGAAAGTCTTTCTTATGAGCCTTCTCTTTTTTCTTTATTGCCAGGGTCGTCACAATTAGTACTCCTGGATGATGAGGGTGTTATTGATGATTATATACATTTTGAAATGAGCGGCGCACACTCTCCTTATCACATTGTGTTCAATATTGAAGACGAAAACAATAAAATATTTTACGGGGGAGATGTTGCACCTCAATTACAGCAAATGAAAAACAGGTTTATTGCCAAATATGATTTTGATGGGAAAAAAAGTATGGAATTAAGAAATAAATGGTGGGAACAGGGGAAGCAGGAACATTGGACCTTTCTATTTTATCATGATATTAAATCTCCATTAATAGCGTTGTAATAAAAAGGAGGCCTGCCCTAGACAGAGCTGGCCGTTGCTAACCTATGAAAAACACCTAATACAAAAATATAGGAAAATATATTACGCCCAACAATTATTAATTTTTTTATTAAAGTAATGGAAACTTGCACTAGTAGCGGGTTTGCGGGAGTACCCAAAAAAATTCCCCTTTTTTTAAAGGGGAGATTAATATCATGATAAAATCTGGAGCTTAGTTGCCTCTTCTTCTGCCGGGTGGCCGCTGATTCATATTTTGCTGCCTTTTTTTACGAATTTCAATTAGCCTCGTAATAAATTCCCCGTGTAACCTATAAAAGGTATTAGAACGATTACCTCCTAAAATAGCTGTAAACCTGTCTTGATACCTCTTTTTTACATTCAACATTGCCTGTTGCCTTTCTAACTCAGGTAAATTCAGGTCAACTGATTTTATTTCAGCTTGGAACTGGCTGTGAACAGGCCAAAATTTTTGAGCCTCTGCTTCTGTCAGATTTAATTTCTGTGTAACAAATGCTACGTAATAAGCCTCAACGTTTCTTTGCTTTTTATCTGCATCTTCAGTATCCGGATTTTGTGCTCTGGCAATAGAAGTGCTGCCTGCAATGAATAAAATATATAGTAAAATGCGTTTCATTATAATAAATTTAATTGTTACCCGGCGCTGGTATATTCTGCTGATTCAAAAAATTATCCAGCGCTTTTTCATCGGTAAAATAAGCATCTTCATCCGGCAAAGTCTTTTCATCACTTAAAGAAGCAACTAATGCTACATTAATATCTTCGCCGCTGTTTTGAAGATAACCAGTTATCTCATCATCTCCAAGGGATTCCATTTCTTTATCGATGTCATTATTTTTTAAGATCTCGTATGCTTTCTTAAATATATTATCATCGGCTTTAGTAAAAACTATTTGCTCAACACCCTCTTTCTTATCAAAAATACTAAAAAGGCTAAGCCCGATTACTCCCGTAATGCATGCTGCAATTGCATATTTAAAAAATGAAGAACGGGGTTTCATTTCAATAATCTTCGCAGGTTCATGTACAAGCTTTCTTAAAATATTTTCAGGAAGTGTATCAAAATAACCATCGGGTACAGTAAAGACATTTTTTTGACGCATACCTGCAAGCAAACCGTAATCTTCGGTTGAAACAGCTTCCTCCAGTTTTATTTTACTCATGATCGTATCAGCCAACCCCTCAAAATAACCCTCCGGAACTTTTATATCCAGGTCCGGGATAGCCAGGTCTTCGATCAGGTACTCATTATGAATACCCTGCATAATATCTGAAGAAAGCGCATCGAAATACCCCCCCGGAACAGTAAATACATTTGCGTTGGAAATAGCTGCCAGCGGGCTGTTTAGCTCTTTTAATTCATTGTATATCATTGCGTTCTTTTGCATCATTCCCTATGACCTTTTTTTTGTACAAAGTTTAACGGTTTATTATATAATCCTCTATCTTTTTTACAGCGTGATGATAGCTTGCTTTCAGTGCTCCTTCGCTGGTTTCCAATACCCTGCTCATTTCTTCATAGGGCATTTCTTCATAATAACGGAGGTTGAAAACTGCCCTTTGTTTTTCAGGTAGTTTTTGTATGGCGAGCTGTAATTTCCATTCAAGTTTATTGGCATCAAAGCTTTTATCAGCCTGTAATTTATTGCTTAAAAAATTTTCTTCATCATCGAGCGAAACAGATCTCCGTTTTTTCTGTTGCTGCAAAAATGTAAGGCTTTCATTTGTAGCAATGCGATAAAGCCATGTATAAAGCTGGCTGTCTTCCCTGAAATTGTCTAAGCCTTTCCAAACCTTGATGAACATATTCTGCAAAACATCATTGGCATCTTCATGCTCAACCACCATACGGCGTATATGCCAATATAATTTCTCCTGGTATTTTTTTATGATACGCGTATATGCGGATTCCCTGGTTGCTTCATTTTTAAAAAGAAACAACAGTTCTTTATCATCAATTTGGTCGGCCATAATTACGGTCTGAAGATTTAAATTTCAATCGTTTCCGCTGCCCGTAAAGGCGGCAACTAATATGAAACGACGTAAAAATAAAAAAACCAATCCTAAGACCGGTTTTTATTTGGGAAGTTTAAGCTTTTATTGCGTATTACTTTTTTCTTGCAATTACTTTTTCCGCTGCAGCAACAATATGTTCAGCATCCAAACCATATTTTACTAAAAGATCAGCAGGTTTTCCACTCTCACCAAAGGTATCATTAGTGCCAACATATTCAATTGGTACTGGGCAGTGCCTTGCAGCTACCTGGGCAATACTGTCACCCAGGCCGCCGATTATATTATGCTCTTCGGCAGTTACGGCGCATCTTGTTTTTTGTATCGAAGCGATCACGGCTTCTGTATCCAATGGTTTGATGGTATGAATATTTATCAGTTCTACGCTGATGCCTTTTTCCTGTAATACCTTTCCGGCTTCAATCGCTGTCCATACCATATGCCCGCATGCAAAAATGGAAATATCTTTTCCTTCAGAGAAATGCTGGGCCCTGCCAATTTTAAAATCTTCTTCTTTTGTGAAGATGGGCCAAACGGGACGGCCAAAACGAAGATAAACAGGGCCATCATGATTGGCGATGGCTTTTGTTGCTGCCTTGGTCTGGTTATAATCTGCCGGTACAATAACGGTCATGCCTGGAAGCATTTTCATTAAACCTATATCTTCCAATATCTGGTGGGTAGCTCCGTCTTCACCTAATGTAAGCCCGGCATGTGATGCACAGATCTTTACATTTTTTCCACTATATGCAATGCTTTGTCTGATCTGGTCGTACACACGACCGGTAGAAAAATTTGCAAATGTAGTAGTATAAGGTATTTTTCCTCCAATTGTAAGACCAGCTGCGATACCCATCATATTTGCTTCTGCAATGCCACACTGAAAATACCTTTCGGGAAATTCTTTGATAAAACCATTTAATTTCAGCGAACCGGCAAGGTCGGCAGTAAGTGCAACAATTTTATCATTTTCCCGCGCCGCTTCCAGTATTCCGTCTCCAAAACCACTTCTTGTATCTTTATTTCCTGTTGATTGGATATCAGTGAGCATATCTGTAATTTAATTATGAGTAAAGTTTAATTGTTTAATTCAATGTTGGGTCCTGTGCATTAAATAAATTTTCTTCTTTATTTAATTTACGTTCCCAGTCCCAGGCCGTTTTCATCATATCCTCAAGGTTGAATTTTGGTATCCAGCCAAGCACTTTTTTTGCTTTATCATTGTTTGCAAAGATCGCGGTTATATCCCCGGCCCTCCTGGAAGACATAGCATAATTTAACGCCTGGTTGCTTATTTTTTCAAATGTTCGGATTACTTCCAAAACAGTGTACCCGTTACCGGTACCAAGGTTGAATATTTCACAATTGCTTTTATTTTTACCTGCAACGAGATAATTTAATGCAAGTGTGTGTGCATGTGCGATATCAGAAACATGAATATAATCTCTCAAAGCACTGCCATCTCTTGTTGGATAATCATTTCCATACACGCTCATCTGGGGTAATTTTCCAATGGCTGTTTGTGTTATGGCAGGAACAAGATTTGCCGGCCGGCCAATAGGTATTTCCCCGATCTGGATAGAGGGATGAGCACCAACCGGGTTAAAATAACGTAATAATATAGATTGAATTTGATTGCTGTTCACCGTTTGCTGCACAATTTGTTCACCCATTTGTTTGGTATAACCATAAGGTGATTCCGCCTGTTGTGTAGGGCTTTCTTCTGTTACAGGTATATGTTCGGGATTACCATAAACAGTGCAGGAGGAAGAAAATACAAAATGAGGGATATTGAACTCAGCAGCGCATTTTAATATATTGATCAGCGAATTCATATTATTCTCGAAATACATCAATGGTTTTTCTACCGATTCACCTACAGCTTTATAAGCAGCGAAATGAATAATGCCATCTATATCGGGATTTTCTACAAAAATGGCGTGTGTATCATCAAAAATGCAAAGGTCCACTGTATAATTTTTCACCTTTACTCCTGTAATTTTTTCAACCCCTTCAAGAATATTGGGCCTGCTCCTGCTATTATCGTCTGCTGAAATAACCTTGTACCCGTTTTGGATCAGGTCAACAATGGTATGCGAGCCTATATAACCGCAGCCACCCGTAACCAGTATTTTTTTCATGGCACAAAGAAAATGAAAAAAAGAATACTAATGCTGTTGGTTTTATAATATTAGAACTTTGTAAGATGATATTAGCTAATAGCTTAAATATTCAATGAAAACCGTAATACTTCTCGTTTAGTAAGGTTGCGTTAGAAGAAAAAATGCAATACAAAATAAAAAAATGCAGCCAGTAACCCGCTGATAGGAATAGTAAGTACCCAGGCCCAGAGAAGGTTTACGGTTACGCCCCATCTTACCGCAGACAAACGTTTGGTTGCACCCACACCAATAATGGAACCGGTAATGGTATGCGTTGTACTGACAGGAATTTTTAATGCTTCTGTTACAAATAAGGTAATAGCACCTGCTGTTTCGGCCGCGACTCCTTCAAATGGAGTAACCTTTGTTATGCGGGTTCCCATTGTCTTTACAATTTTCCATCCGCCACTCATAGTACCTATTGCAATAGCAGCATAACAGGAAAGTGGCACCCACCATTCCATATGGTTCAGGCTGTATACCAACGGGTCATAGGCAATCAATGCCACCGTAATAATACCCATTACTTTTTGTGCATCATTGCCACCGTGCCCGATACTGAATGCTGCAGAGGAAACCAACTGCAACCGCTTGAACCATGTGTTTGCCCTGTTGGCATTTAAACTGCTTAAGAAAAGTGTAAAAACTGCCATGATCACAAGAATACTTGCCAGTAATATCCATTTAAAATTAGAAGCGGTAAAGATCACTCTCAAAATATAAGAATCGAAATGCGTTTTTAATTTGGCCGGATCAAATACCATGTTTTTTGCAAGAAACCATCCCGTTAATGCAATGATGGTAATTGCGATCAGCTTGGGCATAATACCTTTCCTGAAAGAATGAATAAACCATAGTGAAATAATAAAAGCGATGAGCATTCCCACTATGGGTGCAAGAAAGATGAATGAAACAGTTTTAAAAATCGGTTCAGAATTAATAGTAGAGAATCCGCCAAAAGCAACAGCCGCACCTGAAAATCCACCGATCAATGTATGGGAAGAAGAGGAAGGTATTCCAAACCACCAGGTAAATAAATTCCAGAAAATAGCAGCTAATAAACCCGACATAATAACTAACATCATGTCATGCCCGCTTACCACTTCGGTCTTTACCGTTTTAGCAATCGTATTGGCTACACCATGATCTTTAAAAATAAAAAACGCGATGAAATTAAACATGGCTGCCCACAATACTGCCTGGCACGGTGTTAATACTTTTGTAGAAACAACCGTTGCAATTGAATTGGCTGCATCATGAAAGCCATTGATAAAATCAAAGATCAGGGCCAGGGCTATAATGATAATCAAAAAAGTCATGTAGTCAATTTGGAGATTTGGAGATGAATGGATGATCTCACAAAACTATTAAGCATATTTAATGATAATGGATTCGATCACGTTTGCAGCATCCTCGCATTTATCTGTAACGATTTCCATGATCTGGTAGATCTCTCTTTTTTGATTACTTCCTTAGCGTCGGGTTCAGTAGCAAATAATCTTTCAATGCTCATATCAAAAATGTCATCTCCCTGGTTTTCGATACTGTTTATGGCGACAAGTGCATCTGTTATCTGTCGCATATTTTTCATATTCCGCAGCTCAGTAACGGCCTTGTGTACCTGCGTACAACCCGAAGCAATGAGGTCGCCCATCTTTTGAATACCAATATCATTTGGATCAACATGATAAAAATTGATTTTTTTTGCAGAAGCATAGATATAATCGGCAATATCATCCAAAGCAGAGGCCAGGTAATGGATATCTTCACGGTCAAATGGTGTGATAAAGTTTTTGCCGAGTTCGGTAAAGATCTGGTGCGTGTACTCATCATTTACATGTTCCATGTCTTCTACTTCCTTGATAAGCTTGCCGCGGCGTTCAAAGTCTGGTTCATGAACAACTTCTCTTAGTTTATTTCCCATCTTCACCAGTTCTTCGGCCACACTTTCAAAAAGCTGGTAAAAAATCCTGTCTTTCGGTAAAAAAATTTTTAAGATTGTATTGAATCCCATTGCTTATAAATTATTGTGGGCAAAAATAGAATTATAGAATTTCAGGTAAACATAATTAAAATTGGTAATAATTTCTTAACATAGAGATAATATTAAATTGTTATTACCTTGGGCAAAATTTGCTGCTTTGAGAAGAATATTGCTGCTCTCCCTGCTCACAAGCCTGTGCCGGCCAGCGAAATCCCAGTTTTTAATGGATATGGTAGATACTACTACTGATATGGGTAAGGGAATGCTCTCCATTTACAGGAAGTATGATAAAATAAAGATCAGTGGTTATGTGCAACCCCAGTTCCAGTTTGCAACCGAAAAAGGTGCAAAAAGTTTCAACGGCGGTGATTTTGGTGTGAATGTGAACAACCGGTTTATGTTAAGGCGGGGCAGGCTGCGCTTTGATTATGTGCATTTTTCAGAAGGGAAAGGCCCATCGATACAATTTGTTTTCCAGTTTGATGGATCTGAAAGAGGGGTTTTTGCAAGAGACTTTTGGGGAAGGATAATGGAAAATCATTTCCAGTTGTTTTCATTTTCCATGGGTCTTTTTGCCCGGCCATTCAGCTATGAATTAAACCTGGGTTCAGGAGATCGCGAAAGCCCGGAACGCGGCCGGATGAGCCAGCTACATACAAGAACTGAAAGAGACCTGGGGGCAATGATATCATTTGAGCCACGTAGAAAAAATCATAAGCTAAAATATCTAAAAATAGACTTGGGCATTTTTAACGGCCAGGGATTAACTGCTACTACAGATTTTGACAGTCACAAAGATCTTATAAGCCGCATTGCTTTAAAACCTTGTCCCGTTTCAAAAACGATCACACTCAGTATGGCTGTTTCTTATTTGAATGGTGGGTTTTTGCAAAACACAAAATACATATACCGTACAACCAGCGCTGCGAATGGAAAAATATTTTCTGTTGATTCAACCGGTTCCAATAAAGGGGAGATTGCGCCTCGCAAATATTATGGTGCAGATGCCCAGGTAAAATTCAAACACAAATGGGGTTTTACGGAATTAAGAGCCGAGTTTGTAACAGGCACTCAAACAGCAACTGAAAACAATGCAGAAACACCTGCAGCACTATTAAATAATGCGGAAGGATATTATATCCGCAAATTCAACGGCGCATATTTTTACCTTTTGCAGCATCTCGTGAACCCGAAGCACCAGCTTTGTATTAAGTACGACTGGTATGATCCTAATACGGGTGTAAAGAAAAATGATATCGGTAAACCCGGCACGAATATCAATGCCACCAATATTAAGTATAGTACACTGGGGCTTGGTTATATCTATTATATGACAGAAAACCTGAAACTGGTATTGTGGTATGAAAATGTTGTGAACGAAAAAACACAATTGACAGGATATACAAAGGATGTGAAGGATGATGTGTTTACGTGCAGGTTGCAGTTTAAGTTTTAATTTTTTGAGAAACACGCATTTGAGGCACGAATAAATACAGTTGTTCTTAATTCGTGAAATTCGTGTTTAAAAATTCGTGTTTTATATTTCACCTTATATTACTCCTCATTTTCATAAGTTCCACATAACATTCCCGTAACATACGCGTAACATTAGCTTAACCTTGCGTTCACACTGCCATAACATCCTTATAGTCTCTTTGTGGCAAATAAGGAGATATGAAACTGCTGAAATTATTACTTGCATCTTTGCTTTTTTCATTCGGAGCAATAGCACAAACCGGACAGGTTGAGGGAAAAATAACCGATTCAAAATCAGGAAATAAATTAAGCGGTGTAACGGTAGAGGTTGATGGCATTAAGACAACGGTTACAACTAATACAGATGGCAGGTTTGTACTAACGTTGGCACCAGGGAAAAAATACTCCATTAAATTAAGCTCAATCGGGTATCAATCAAAGATTGTTGATGATGTTGAAGTATCAGCAAATCAAACTACACCTGTTGATATCGTTTTAGAACAAACAGCCAAAACTGAGCAGGGAGTTGTGGTAAGATCAAGTGCAAGAAAAGAAACCGCTGCAGCATTAATAGCATACCAGAAAAATACATCGGTAGTTGCACAGGTGGTAAGTGCAGAGGCAATTAAAAGATCTCCGGATAAAAATACCAGCGAGGTTTTAAAAAGAGTTCCCGGAACTTCTATACAGGAGGGTAAATATTTAATTGTTCGCGGCCTCGCTGATCGTTATAACCAGGCAATGCTCAATGGAATTTTGTTGGGAAGTACAGAACCTGACCGTAAAACATTTTCATTCGACATCTTCCCTTCTTCAATTATTGATAATATTATTATTAATAAAGCATTTGTTCCTGAATTACCGGGAGAGTGGGCAGGAGGGCTGGTACAGGTGAATACAAAAGATATACCTTCAAAAAGCTTCATGACCATTCAGCTTGGTACAGGGTTCAATACAAATACACTTGGTAAGGATTTTTATACTTATAAAGGAAGCAGTCTTGATTTTATTGGATTTGACAATAGAAGAACATTGTCGGATGACTTTCCAACAAAATCAAATTTTAATTCTCTGTCCGACAACGAAAAACTTACTCTTGGTAAAACCATAGCAGCAGATAACTGGTCGGTTGATAAAAAAAGCGGTTCACTTAATGCTTCTCTTCAGGTAAGTGGAGGCTTTAATGCCAAAGTATTCGGTAAAAAAGTCGGAACTGTATTAGCTGTGAACTATAACAGGTCGAACAACCATAACAGGTTTAAAAACTCATTTTTTACGGTAACAGAAAATAATGATAATATTAAGCTGGCATCACCGGATTTTGTTTACAACACTGAAAAATATGCACAGGATGTTCTATGGGGCGCCCTTGCCAATTTTGCCATCCAGTTAAATAGTGATAATAAGATCTCGATTAAGAACCTGTTTAATGTAAATGCTACTGACTATACCTCATTGCGTAACGGCCAGGAATACCTGACAGGAACCGATAATATCCGTGCAAGAGAACTTGCTTTCAAATCAAATACCTTTTATAATTCACAGGTATCAGGAGAACATAATATCAAGATCATTAAATCAAAATTAAACTGGTTCGGCAGCTTTAATATTCTTGATCAATACATTCCTCAGCAACGAAGGCTTGAGTATGTACTGGCAGAAGGAACAAACCAGTATGAACCCCGTATATCACAAGGACAGTCTCAAAAGAGCGGCAGTGTATTTTACTCAAACCTTTCTGAATACATTTATACAATAGGAGGGGATCTTACAAAATCATTCAATTTGTTTGGAAATAAACAGGCTGTTAAAGCTGGTTATTTCTTCCAGGTTAAAGATCGTTTGTTTGATTCACGCCCTTTTTACATCAAACTATATGATAATAGTTTAAAATCTTTGTCTGAAGATCAATTGCTCACCGCTGCAAATTTTGAACAGGGCAAATTGGGTTTTGATGAATTTGTTGGAAAGCAATACCGGTATATGGCCAATAGCCTGTTAAATGCAGCATTCCTGCAATTGGATAACCAATTCACCGATAAAATTCGTGCAGTGTGGGGCGTTAGACTCGAAGATTTTGACCAGCTGATCGGTAGCAAGAAGCAAAGTGATGAGCGTCATGTGTATTCACGCAAAAGAGATTTCTTACCTGCAGTAAATCTTACTTACAAATTAAATAACATTACAAATATCAGGTTGTCGGGATCACAAACTGTAGTTCGTCCTGAATTCAGGGAGTTGACGGGCTTTTCGTTTTATGATTTCGAATTGGGTGCAACAGTATTGGGAAATCAACAACTGCTAAGAACAAAGATCACCAATGCAGATCTGCGTTACGAGATCTATCCAAGGGCCGGTGAATTATTCACACTGGGTGTCTTTTACAAATATTTTAAGAACCCGATCGAAGTTTATTTTAACCAGAGTGGTGCAGGGTCGAGCAATACATTTAATTATATAAATGCGGATAAAGCAAAGAGCTTCGGAATAGAATTTGAGATGCGTAAAAAACTTGATTTCCTTAATGTAACAAAAAATTTTACCCTTACAAGCAACCTGTCGTACATCCACAACCGCATTGAAGGTTCAACACAAGCTACTATTGAAAAAAGGCCGATGCAGGGACAAAGTCCTTATGTTATCAATCTGGGCGTTCAATATGATCTTGAAAAATATGGTTTCAGTTCCACATTATTGTTTAACCAGATTGGGAGACGTATTGCATATGTCGGAAATGATCTTACTCCTGCAATCTGGGAAGCACCACGCCCGATACTTGATTTGCAGCTTGCAAAAAAAGTGCTTAAGAGCAAGGGAGAAGTAAAACTTAATATCAGCGACATTATTAACAAAGAAGCACATTTCTACTTAGACCTGGATAATAATAAAAAATTCAATGGATCAAAAGATGCGCTTGCAATCGACAGGAAATACGGAACAACATTCAGCTTAAGTTTTGCATATAACATTAAATAAAAATCTTTAAAATAAAAATTCACATGAAAAGAACAATTTTGTTAACTGCTTTGGCCGGCTTTATTTTCATAAGCAACGGTTGCAGGAAGATTGAAGTAGATGGGACAGCTACTTCAAACAACAACAATAACAATAATACTACGGAGAATACCATTCTCTCCGGGCGGATCACATCCGACAGAACATTGCATGCTGCCAATGTGTATACACTTCGTGATCTTGTGTATGTAACCAATGGAGCTACTTTAACAATCGAACCGGGAACAAAAATCGTTGGTGAAAAAAATACACGTGGTGCTTTGATCATAACACGGGGTAGCAAAATCATGGCAGAAGGAACTGCAAATGCGCCGATCGTTTTTACTTCCGACCAGGGAGCGCCACAAAGGGGTGATTGGGCTGGTGTAGTGATTCTTGGACGTGCAAGAACAAATTCGAGTTATAATGGTACGCCTGGTTTAGGACAGGCTGAAGGTGGAATCGACAATGGAGATGGCCTTGGCTTATATGGTGGCACTGATGATAACGACAACAGCGGAGTATTAAAATATGTACGCATTGAATATGCAGGTTATGCTTTTTTACCTGATAAGGAATTGAACGGGCTAAGCCTGTATGCGATCGGCCAGGCAACTACACTTCAATATATCCAGGTTTCTTTTGCAAACGATGATTCGTTTGAATGGTTTGGAGGTAATGTAAACGCAGATCATCTTATTGCATACAAAGGATTGGATGATGACCAGGATAATGATAACGGGTTCAGGGGACATGTGCAGTTTGTAATTGTACAGAGAGATAGTGCTGTTGCTGACGTTTCAGGAAGCAGTGGATGGGAAAGTGACAATGATGCAAGTGGCAGCGCTGTAATTATTCCTTCGGGACAAACAGCTGTTCAACCACAAACCAGCGGTATATGGAGCAATGTAACACTGATTGGTCCAAGAGCTACTTCTGCAAGCGTTGGAAATTCATTGTATAAGAATGCCGCACAGATCCGGCGCAATTCTTCTATTTCTATATTCAACTCTGTAATGGTAGGTTTTCCCGTAGGCTTATACATTGATGCATCAACAGGTACACCAACGGATATTAATATTACCGGTATGCCTGCAACACCAAACCAGGGAATGAACCTGAATTTTGAAAACAATATCATCGCCGGTTGTGCAACGCCATTAAAATATGCAGCGAGTACAACAGCACCAACAGGCTGGACAATCACAGATCTTGCCAACTGGGTAAATACGCCATCATTTAATAATGCGATCATGGCGAATGCATCAGATGTAATGTTAACTGATGCATTTAATGCAAACGGCAATCCTGATTTTACGCCACAATCAGGTTCTCCGCTACTTACGGGAGCATCATTTGCAAATACAAGGTTAACAGGATTTACACCTGTAGGTTATCGTGGTGCTGTCGGCCCCGGCGATACCTGGTGGAGAAACTGGACAAAGTTTTAATTAAAACATAGAATAATATTTATAAAAGAGGCTATCTCCAAAATGAGAAGCCTCTTTTGTTTCCGGCACGTTTGAGCAGAAGTCTTGGCCGAATATCGGAATGTATTTGATCTGCGAAAATCTGCGGGGAAATATTTCTTTTAAATTTGCACATAAATCAACATCGTGAAAATTATCACTTATTTTATTCTCTGTATTTGCGTATACGGTTGTTCGCAAAAGAAAGATCTTGAATTGCAGATCATCAAACCGGATGCACATTGGTTGGATTCAATAAAAAAAGCAAGCGATACTTCCTGGGTAAAAGATTACCGCAACAATGAATTTGTAAAGGCCGAATATTATCTCAGTAAAAAAGATAGTGTTCTTACCCAGGTAATGAAAGATTCATTTGATCATGTGCGCCAGGTAATTGCTGTAAGAGATAAACAGACCAGGTTGTTCTTTGCACAATATTATGCGAATGGTCAACTCATGGCGAAATTTCAATTTGATACAATGGGAAGATATACAGGTATGTCAACAAGCTATTATCAAACAGGAGTAATTAAAAGTAATGGTGAATATAAAAATGGTTTTCATTGGGGAAAATGGAAGAATTATGATGAACAGGGGAACTATATTTCAACGGATGAGTATGATGAGAATGGGCAGTTGGTCACTAAGGCTGAAGAATAGGACGGGAATCGGCAAACGGGAATCGGGAATTCACAATTTGTTATCCATTATCCAGCATCCGGCAAAAAGAATATTATTCAGTGTTTTTATAATCCTCTTCTTTCGTTTCAATTTGTACGGTATAACCATCATTGATAAATGAACCTGCTATTTGTTTAATAGAAGTTTCAAGTCTTTCAATACTCCTGCTGATGATGGAAAAATAAGCTTCCTTCTGCTCCTCGTCACAGGATTCGAGCAGTTCCATGGACAATTTAATACTGGTAAGGGGATTGTTCATTTCATGTAACATTCCAACGAGGCCAAGCTTAGCGATTTTGCAACTGCTTTCCATAAATGAGTTTTTGTGATGGAAAGAATAAATACTCAACACTAAACACAGAGGAATAGAAATATACCGGAATTAAATCTTGTAGGTTTTTCAGGAATATTAATATTGCCTGAGTTTTAGCTATTTGTAATTTACGATAAATATTTTTAAAAGTTAGTGAGAATGTTATTAAGATATGTGCATGAAATTTCTATTCCTGCTTTTCAATTGTTAACAAAGAACTGTTTTTTTAAATAATAGTAATATGCCCTAGTGAAAATACGGTGCCAGGTCACATAGCTGTCAAACAAACCGGGATGGCTCTTGATAAAATCTTTATATGGCGATACAGTTCTTTTGTATTTTACTTATAAATGGCAATATACCTTTGTACAGGAATCAAAAGCAATCATGGCTGAATTATTCATAAACCGGTTTAGTAAAGGAAGGCAATACCTGCTCAGCACGCTGTTGGTTGTAACGGTAGGAATCATTTGTTATACACTCACGCCATTTATAGGTTACCGGGTGGTTGCATTCATTCTATTACTGGCAGTTTCACTATTGGCAATGTTGTTTGATATTTTGCCGGTATTATTTGCTGCATTGTTAAGCGCATTGGTTTGGGATTTCTTTTTTATTCCGCCGCATTTTACTTTTCATGTAGATTCTGCAGACGACCTTACTTTGCTACTCATGTATTTTGTGATCGCATTGATAAATGCAGCACTTACTATTAAAATAAGGCAGGTTGAAAAAATTGCAAGGGATAAAGAGGAAAAAGAGCATACATTAAAATTGTACAATACACTGCTTAACTCTTTATCGCACGAATTGCGCACGCCCATTTCTGCAATTATTGGCGCCACAGACAACCTGCAAACCAATAATTCGAAGCTTACACCCCATAACCGCAATGAATTGATTGCTGAAATATCCAAGGCATCGTTCCGTTTGAATCAGCAGGTGGAGAATTTGCTCAATATGTCAAGGCTTGAATCGGGCTTCATTCAACCGAATAAAGACTGGTGTGATATCAATGAACTCGTTTATGAAACAGTGAAGCGTATCGAGGAAAACAATATAACACAACGCATCAACATCAACATTAATCCTGAACTGCCCTTTTTCAAACTTGATAAAGGAATGTTGGAACAGGTAATATATAACTTATTGAACAATGCAGCTCAATACAGCGAACCGCATGGAACGATTGATATTATGGCTGTTTGCCATGCAGATGTACTGGAACTAACCATTGAGGATAGGGGGAAAGGATTCCCGGAAGACGAGATTAAAAACGTTTTCGATAAATTTTACCGGTTGAAAAATTCCAAGACCGGCGGAACAGGACTTGGATTATCTATCGTAAAGGGTTTTACTGAAGCATTGAACGGAACCGTGGAACTGAAAAATAAGCCCGGGGGTGGTGCAAGATTTATCATCCGCATCAGCGCCGAAACAAATTATTTAAAGAATTTAAAAAATGAATAAGACGGAGATATTGATAATTGATGATGAAGCTCCGATAAGAAAGCTTTTGGAAATCACTTTGCAAAGCAATGATTATAATGTGAAGCAGGCAGCTTCGGCAAAGGAAGGCTCCATCATGGCCGCAAACCATCCGCCAGATCTTATCATACTGGATATTGGACTACCCGATATGAGTGGACATGAGTTATTAATTGAACTGAGGCAATGGTATACCAACCCCATTGTGATCTTATCTGTACAAAAATCAGAAGAAGATATTATCAAAGCACTTGATAACGGGGCAAATGATTATCTCGTTAAACCATTTCGTACAGGAGAATTGCTGGCGAGGATACGTTCGGCATTAAGAGGAATGCTTAAAGAAGAGAACAGCCCGGTAATACAAAGCGGAAACCTGCAGATTGATCTTCAAAACAGGATTGTTAAAAAGAACAATGAAACAATAAAACTTACGGCTACGGAATATACATTACTGTCTTTGTTTGCAAGAAATGAAGGAAAAGTATTAACGCATCAATACTTATTAAGAGAGGTCTGGGGGCCAGGCTTCATCAACCAATCACAATACCTGCGGGTTTTTATAGCACAGCTTAGGAAAAAAATTGAAAATGACCCCAATCGTCCGGAATTGATCACTACAGAATCCGGCGTTGGCTACAGGTTTATAACCAAAGAATAATCAGGAACCATATTAAAATTTCAAAATGAATTCGAACACAAAAAGTTTGAACAGGGTAACTTTTGCCTCATTGCTGGTGGCGTTGGGAATTATTTACGGTGATATCGGAACCAGTCCGCTGTATGTATTAAAAGCAATTGTGGGAGAAAGAAAAATTGATGAAGTACTGGTGTATGGAGGTGTATCATTGATTTTCTGGACACTTGTTTTTCAAACTACCATTAAATATATCATACTTACACTAAGAGCCGATAACCAGGGAGAAGGAGGTGTATTTTCGTTGTATGCATTGGTGCGCCGTTATGGTAAATTTTTAGTGATACCAACCATATTGGGTGCAACAACATTACTCGCAGATGGTATCATTACGCCACCGATCTCGGTGGCTTCTGCCATTGAAGGATTGAATTCTGTAAAAGGATTGGAGCATATTATTGTCCCGGGAAATAATCTTACCATCGGCATTGTTGTAGCAATTATTTCTGCATTATTTTTCTTCCAGCGATTCGGCACGCAAAATATCGGTAAAGCTTTTGGGCCGATCATGGCAATATGGTTTGCTATGCTGCTGCTGATAGGTGTTATGCAGATCATGCTATCACCCCGCATGTATTAAAAGCACTGAATCCATATTACGGTTACAAATTACTTGTTCATTATCCACAGGGATTTTGGTTACTGGGTGCCGTATTTCTTTGTACAACCGGTGCGGAAGCGTTGTATTCCGATCTTGGTCATTGCGGCATAAAAAATATCCGCATCACCTGGATCTCTGTAAAGATAAGCCTCGTAGCAAATTACATGGGACAGGCTGCCTGGATCATGCACCAAAAAACAACTGAATTAAATGGTGTCAACCCTTTTTTTGAAATGATGCCGCATTGGTTTCTCCTGCCGGGTATTATCATTGCTACAGCTGCAACTATTATTGCCTCCCAGGCGTTGATCAGCGGATCATACACACTCATCAGTGAAGCGATGAACCTGAACTTCTGGCCACGCGTCACCGTTAGGCAACCAAGTAATATCAAAGGACAGATCTATATACCAAGTGTAAATGCAATTCTTTGGATCGGGTGCATACTGATGATCTTATATTTTCGCAATTCTTCCCATATGGAAGCGGCATATGGTTTTTCTATCACGATTGCAATGATGATGACGACGGTACTGCTCAATTATTTTCTTTTGTACCGGCTTAAATGGAACAGATGGCTGGTTGCCGGCATCATATTGCTGTTTGCTATAGTAGAGATTTCTTTTTTTATAGCCAATGTGGCCAAGATAAAAGAACGCTGGATGTTTTTATTCTTTGAGTTGTTCATTTTTATGACAATGTATATCTGGTATTATGCCCGGAAGATGAATAATAAGTTTGTTAAGTTTGTTGACCTGGGCAAATATGCATCACAACTAGTAGAATTAAGTGAAGACGATGCTATTCCGAAATTTTCTACGCATCTTATTTATCTCACAAAAGCAAATACGCGTAATCATGTTGAGGAAAAGATCATCCGCTCGATCTTTTCAAAAAAACCAAAACGGGCAGATGTGTATTGGTTTGTACATCTTAATCGAACTGAAGAGCCTTATACCAGCAATTATGAAGTTTCAGAATTGGTAGATGATAAAGTGATCAAAATCACGATCAATCTTGGTTTTCGTATCCAGCCCAAAACAGAACTTTATTTTAAAAAGATCGTACGGGAACTGGTGATCAACAAAGAATTGAAACTACATATCCGCCCCGACGGTTCTACAAAATACAATGCCGAACCCGATTTCAAATTTGTTGTGATTGAAAAATTCCTTTCAGTTGAAAATGAATTTGCACTAGGAGAAGGCTTATTACTTAAAGCATATTTTCTTTTAAAAGAAATGGGATTAAGTGATGAAAGTGCTTTTGGACTTAATAAAAGCGACGTGATCGTTGAGCAAACACCGCTTATTTACCAGGCGGTACAACAGATTGAATTAACAAGGAACCAAACTATAAGATTATGAAACAAATTACCACCTCAATTTTTTTATTAATTAGTATGAATGTTTTTAGCCAGGATAGCGTTATAACAAAAATTCCTTTTGATGGAATGGATCTCAGCTGGATCAATGGCCAAAACAGGCAAAAAGATTTCCGGCTGCAATTAAAAGACAATAAAGAAAATACAATCGTTACAGGGGTAGCATACCTCGATGGATATTTCAATTATAATTTTGCCCATCCAAAAGACAATACACAAACCATTTCATCTACAATTGGACGTACCAATGAATTTACCTTGAATCTTGCGAGTATTGGTATTGAAACCAATTACAAGAACATAATCGGAAGACTATGGATCCAGTATGGGCAAATGGCTTCCATTATACAGGAACTGGATGGAAGTGTGGGAAGAGGTAAAAATACATCTATTAATAATCTTAAAAACATAAGAGAAGCTGCTGCAGGTTATCATTTCAATAAATGGTATGGCATTAATGTGGAGCTGGGAATTTTCATGAGTTATATCGGTCTTGAAAGTTATGTTACCCAGGAAAACTGGAATTACCAACGGAGTATGGTATGCGATTTTACACCTTTTTATTTTTCAGGCGCAAGGCTGCAAATATATCCTTCAAAAAAATTCAGAACAGAATTATGGTTATTGAATGGATGGCAAACTTATAATAGCTGGAGTAATAGTATAGGTGTGGGAAGTTCAAATTATTTCCGTCCCAATGAAAACCTGCAGCTTGTTGCAAATTTTTATTTGGGAAAGGATTCCAGGAACAGCAACCGTATACGTTTCCATCACGATAATAGCATTGTAAAGCGATACTATAAAAACCCTTTGAGCAATGGCATATCACAAGCTGCATTCAGCATAAATACGCATTATGGCTTTCAAAACGGTGAGGGAATTAAACCAAAAGATCATTACATGGCAGGCATTTCGATTGCGAACCGGTTGTGGTTTAATAAAAATAAATTTGCATGTACGTTAAGGGGAGATGTCATCAGCAATCCCGGTTTATATCTTGCATTCATCCCAAGTGCTGTAACACCTAATGCATTTACAGATGCTGTTGAATCAGATCCTAAACAAAAACTAAATATTTTACAGGCTACTGCAACATTTGATATGATGCCCAACGATTATGTAACATTCAGGTTTGAATACGGTTACCGCCAAAGTAATAAACCTTATTTCACAGGTAAACAGGGAACTACATCTCCTGATGGATGGGCTGATACTCCTGTAGAAAATTGGAAACCCGATCTTAGAAAAACGGAAAATCGGCTAACGGTTGCTGTGAATTTCAGATTATAATTAATGAGGTAAAAAGCCCGGCACGGCGTTTTGCGGAGTTTTCTTGCCACTAAGTCACAAAGACTCAAAGTATCACAAAGAGGTTTCTATTTTGCATAACACTTTGTGCAGCTTAGCGCCTTCGTGTCTTTGTGGCGACACGTGCACCTTCATCCGTGGTAAAGCAACTTATTTCTTATGCGTTCTGTTATAAGATAATTGCAGCCAATCTATAACCTTCTTGTCGAAGTGACTTACATCTGTAATAACAACCATATGCGAGATCCTTGGCATTGGCCCGGTGAGCTTTGATTTTTGTATTGATTCGGTAAAATCCATTTCACCCAGGTCCATGCCCAATCGAATTTCTTTTTGTTTAATATTGATTGCAGCAAATTCTCTTGTACCGGTAAACGAAAGATATGTTTTTTTAGGAATGAGCAGTGTGCCGGGAAACAGGCTTAATATTTTTTCAGAAACCGCATTAAATACAGCACGCATCGATTCGCATTTAACAAACTGTGCTTCCAATAATCCCTTCTCATTCTGATATACCGGGTTGCCATTGTTTAAAAAAAGTCCGGCAAGTAAGGTTGCCTGCAAATGATTCAGGCTGTGCGCTGCTTTTAACCAGTTGGTAATTTCCATTTGTTTACCAAATCCTGTTTTTTTAATTACCGGTAACCATTGCTCCAATGTTCGTCCCGTTTTTTCTGCGGCAGTTTGAATAAACTCCTGTTCAAATTCTCCTGATGTTTTTGCCATATGATTATTTTTGATAGTACCGGTTTAAAAAAATGTCAGGCTGAGCTTGTCGAAGCCGCGTTGATGTTTTAGGTAACGACCTTACAAGCTCAGGCTGACAACTTAACAATGAAGGATAATTCAAATCGGGATGCTACTTATTTTTATCTCCAGGTTCCTAAAATAAAACCAATAAGCGTAAAATAGATAGTTATATATCCGCCATTGATAAAAATGTATTTCCACGAGCGCATTTCAAACAAGCTTACAATGGTAAAGATGAAAGCAGAAAATCCCAAACCTGTAAGAAGTCCTGCAGTAGTACCCCAGGCCATGTCTGTTTTGGCATCACCCAGGAAAGCAGCCATATTATAACTAATGATGGTCGACAAGATAAGTGTTATGCCATACACTTTTAAGGGATTGATCTTCTTCAGTTGCTCATCCGTAAAACCATTCTCCTTTTTCCATGCATTGTAAAACATTAAGGGCGAATACCACAAAGCGCCTAATGCCAGGTTTGCAATGGCACAAACTATAACTGCCCAATGATTGATGTGTAGTTCCATATCTTTTTAAGACAAAAGAACTAAACTGCCGGGGTATTATATTGGAAAAAATTTACCTCGTCAACAGGAAATTCCAAACTCATGCATTAGTCAACGGGAATATAATTAAGGTATTCGGATTGTTTTTGCATATACTGGCTGGGGGTAAAGCCTGAAAATAATTTAAAGTCATTAATAAAATGAGCCTGGTCATAATAGCCACTTTCAAATGCAATGCCTGTCCAATCCACTTTTTTTGCTGCAGCAATTTCTTCTATAGCTTTCTGAAAGCGCATTATTTTCAGGAAACCTTTAGGAGCAAGCCCAACATTCTCTTTAAACAGTTTAATCAGGTGTTTTTGCGAGTAACCTACTTTGTTAGCAATCTGTTCTATCGACATTTGGTTGGGCGACTGAAGGATTTTGTTTACAGCAAATTCAATAAAAGGATTTACTATTAATTTATTACTGAATTTTTTCAGCAAATAATTTTCAACTGTAAGAAACTTTTGAAATGGAGCTTCGAGGATCATTGCTCTTACATCCATAATTTCGTTTGTCAATACCAGTTCTCCATCCACAACACTGTCGGTTAATGCATCCAGGGGCATTTGTACAAAAGGATAAGCCTTGCCTTTATGAAAATTGATTATAAACATTTCACTGTCCCGGCCTGAAGGTATGGTGATATAATTTGTTCGTATACCGGAAAACCAAACATTACGACAGGCCTGGATCTCCTTCAGCGTTTCATTATCGTAAATATATTTGGGATAATCAGTGAGATCAATAACGATGTTTACGTTTCCATCGGGCAAAAACCTGTCAACAGAATGAACGGGATTATAATCACGGTAATATATAAAGCTCTCAATAAATTGATTGAGTGGAAAGGATGGTATGTGAACTTCAAAAATCATTGGGTTGCTGTTATGTGTAAATTAAGTAATGGAATTTGCTTCTACAATAAAATTTACAGCAGTGGTACGGTTTGAGATGTTAGAGCATTATAAATTTACCGCAGCGACTAGGAGAGACCGAGTTTACGCGGAGATATGCCCTCTGCGTAAACTCCTCTAACTCTTATTCTCAGCGGTAAAAAAATGGATTGTGTCGGTATTAAATTTTAACTGCAATGGTTTTTGTATGATAGGTCAGCATAAATATGGAATAAGTTGGTATAAATTACTCTTCCAGCTTTGATATGGCCGCTTGTTTTATATACCTGATCATTTTCTTTGCTCTTTTTTTACTGAGTAACCTTACATAATAGTCAACAATAGGAGAAAGTTTTTTATCCAGGTAGCTGTTTAGTTTTTTGCTTTTGTTTTTTGGAAGTAGGTGTACATTCAGATGGATCATTAGCATGCCGGTAAGATGATTGCGTAATTCTTTTTTTCTGAACCTTTTTTTATTTGCCATAATACTTCCATGTTATATCATTGCCAATACTCTTTAGAAGAGGACAATAATATAAAATTAATGAAAGCGTATGATACAGCTCTAACAATAGTGACTGCTTTTTCGCAACATCATATTGTTATGGTTCCAAAATATTCCATGCTGATTCAATACCAGGATCTGTATTATCCTTTATGCCTTTATCATCCGGGTTTTCTTCATTCTTAGCCAGTGCTTCGGTTTCTTTTTCGCCAGGTACTTCGGTAATTTCATTCACATTTTCATCTGCAAAATCTGTTTTTACATTACGGATATCTTCGTCCGTGATTTTATCTTCCACATTTACAAGATGCTCATGTACTTTTTTTGCAGTCTGCTCATCCCGCGGGGAACGTTTTAGTTTTTCCTGGAATAACGTTAATAAAGAATTTGCCATAAAATTGAGTTTCAGGGTATTTGTATATAAAAGCATACCAGAAACCAATTTCCCCAAAATGGCTTATTTCTTAAAAACCCGCCGATCCTGCTATTATATTGTAAATCATCTAAAAGGCAACCCGATTAAAATTTAATATTGGGTATATTATCTTATTGTTAAGTTTACCGGCTAAAAAACAGTAAAATGGCAAAAGCACAAAAAACCAGCCCCAAAAAAGAATTGCAGGCATATATCATTGAAACACTGGAACGTTCTCTTGAAAAGGTAAAAGAAGGAATGAGTGAAAAGAAATTCAAACGCAATATTAAAAAAGCAAGTAAGCTGATTGCAGATGATTTTAAGATAATTAAAAAGAAAGCTGCTAAAAAGCTGAAAGAGGTGGTAGCAGAATAAACTGGTTGAATCAAATAAAAACTGCCGTGGTATATTTTACACGGCAGTTTTTATTTTTGTAAACTAGTTAGTTGAATAGAAGAATTGCTCTTTCAAAATTTTTCCATCTTTTACCTCGTACACTGCAATTTCATCCATTTTCATGCGTCCCATTCCTTTGAAGGTTACATCCATTCCCATGGCAACTGCAAAATGATTACCTGCCACAACTGGTTGATTGGAATAACCACCATGCATTTCTTCCAGCATTTCTCCGAATTGTCTTCCCTTTTCTTTGATCGCATCCAAACCGGTAACAGTTTTCATACCCGGCGCATGTTCCGGTTCAATGCTTAGTGTTTTGTCTGTAAAAAATTCTGACTGTATCAGTTCCCATTGTCCTGTTTGGGCCAGCTCATGAAAGCGATTTGCAACATCCTGTGTTGTCATTACGGCTTCTTGTGTTGTCATAAAATATAATTTATTGTTTGTAAAAAATGGACCATAAGTTAATCCAAATAAAATTGAAGAAGAAATTAAATTATCATTAAGAGATTTTAATCCATGGTCAGCTAAAAGTATTTTCATCCTTTTTTAAACAAAAAATGCGAACAATGGGAGCATAGCATATACATTTATGATTTGCCGGCAGCAATATTCATTGCTGAACTGTTTATACATGCTATGATTAAGATGATAAAAGATAAAATTGAAGTAGCCGTGCGAATTGTGTTTAGATTATTCCACCTTGTTTCAAACATTGTTCGTTGAAGGGTAATTGCTTCTTTGGAAGAACCTGCAACATCAAACTTATCCAGGGTATTATTCAGAGGAATATTACCAAAAATAGTTACCCCGAACGTGCCTATAATATACAAACCAGCTGCAATGAGTAACAACCAAAAACTGGATACAATTGGATTTCCATATTCCAGGTAAGTGGAAACGGGCAGTAAAACCAGGGAGCCAAAAAAACTTATAAAAAAGACCGGGTTTTGAATTGCCCTGTTTATCGACTGCATTGCGAGGATATATTCTGTATCAGAAAGTTTTTTCAATCCTAAACTAACAGAACAGGAATAAGAATAAAAAAGCCCTGCCATTAATCCCACAAAAATCGTTGTAAAGATTAAACTGATATTTGAAATCGTCATGATCAATTTGTAATTTTTAAGTTAGCATACGTCATCAATGCAACGCCCGATTCATAACCCTTAACATCAACTAGTGTTAACTTATGCCTGTCTTTAATATTTTTAAAAAGCGGTTTGCCTTTTCCTAAAATAACAGGATGGACAGCAAGTCTATACTCATCAATTAAATCTAAATTCAGAAAAGTTGTTACAATTTTTGCTCCGCCATAAAGCCAGATATTTTTTCCTTGTTCCTGCTTGATTTTTAACACAGTGTCTTTAATATGGGAATTAATGAAAATTGCATTCGTATTATCTCCCGTCTTTGTTTTGGAAAAGACGTATTTCGTTTTACTGTTCATCAAATTGTAAGCATCTGTTAGTTTCCGGCTTGCATTTTTACCTGGATTTGAATTGCCCCATTTGTCATAGCTTATGCGCCCGTAAAAGATCATATCCTTATCATTAAGTATCTCGTTAAGAATATCAGCAAAGTCAATCTTCTCATCTCTGACGAGCCAGTCAATCTCTCCATTTGGGCCTTCTATGAAACCATCAAGTGAAACAGCCAGGTTTAAAATTACTTTTCTCACGCTGCTAAATTTATTTAGGATCAGCAATACAATAATAACACCATTTCATAGCTGAACCTGATTCAGAATGTTTTCGCTTGTTCTGCCTTCAGATATGCTCAAATAAACTCAAAAAAATTAAACTATTGCAACCGGAGACGCATATTAAAGAGTATAAAAATCAGTCTGATCCGCGTGCCAGCTATGACTTATCCGCATAATTGAAGTTATCCGGATTCCCGGATAGTTGAAATTTACCCATAAATTGTCGCATCTGCACCCCTATAATCTTTTTTATACATATAAATTTGTAGTTCATTATCTTTTTCAATATTGCGAACAAAAATGAACAGAAACTTAATATTAAATGTCCGGAATTACTTTACCGGATGGTCATAAATGGTCTCAATGTTGTTAAACCCTGTAAATAATTTATTGTATCACTAATATCATCTCAATGCAAAAAAAAATTAAACAAACCAGCCATATATCTTATTTACCTGTTTTTATAATTGTTACTGCAGTCATTGTATATGCGTGCCAATCCTCGTCGACAAATAACCAGGGATACGGGCCGCCGCCACCTGAATCTTTACCGGTAATTACGATAAGCAGCATGCCTGCTACCACTCACCAGGAATACACCGCATCCATTGAGGGAAGCAGGGATATCGAGATACGTGCGCAGGTGGACGGTTATCTTGACCGGATTTATGTAGATGAAGGTGCACATGTAAATAAAGGGCAGCTTTTATTTAAAATAAATGGCCAGCCTTATCTCGAGCAATTGAATAATGCCAATGCATTGCATGCAGCTGCCAAAGCTTCATTAGAAAATGCAGAGATCAATGTAAACAAACTTGTTCCGCTTGTTCAAAATAATGTAATATCAGACGTGCAATTAAAATCTGCGCAGGCTGCTTATAATGTGGCAAAAGCAAATGTATCGCAAGCTACAGCAGCTGTGCAGGCGGCCCGAATCAATGTTGGTTATACTTCTGTTACTGCACCGGCAAGTGGTTATATAGGAAGAATTCCTTTAAAAACCGGAAGTCTTGTAGGCAAGGCCACCATTGAGCCACTAACGGTTCTTTCCGAAACAAGAGATATACATGCATATTTTTCAATGAGCGAAATAAATTTTCTTCAGTTTAAAGATCAGTTTCCGGGAACCACGATCGAACAAAAAATTAAACAGATGCCGCCGGTAGAATTAGTACTGGCTTCAGACAGCATTTATACACAAAAAGGAAAGGTGGAGCTCGCCCAGGGACAATTTGATAAAACAACAGGCACTATTAATTTCCGGGCAACATTTCCCAATGCAAATGGAATACTTCGTTCAGGTAATACAGGCAAAATAAGAATTTCAAGAGATATTGGCAATGCTATTGTGATACCCCAGGAAGCAACATTTCAATTACAGGATAAGGTATTTGTATTTGCTGTCGGTGATAGCAATAAAGTAGCGGGTAAACCAATCGTGATCGCAGGAACAAGCGGTAACTATTATTTAGTACAAGGTGGAGTAAGCCCGGGAGAAAGAATTGTATTTACAGGTCTTGACCGGTTAAGAGAGGGAGCTGTAATACAACCACAGCCGATGTCGATGGATAGTTTGCTGAAAGCAAGACCAATGTAATTCCACTTTCAAAGAAAAAATTCTTAAAGAAGGGCATAAATCAAATCATATGATAAAGAGATTTATTGAAAGACCGGTTTTATCTACAGTCGTATCGATCATTATTCTTTTATTGGGATTGATATCATTATTTTCTTTACCCATCACTTTGTTTCCTGACATTGCTCCGCCTACCGTGCAGGTAACGGCGAGCTACCCCGGTGCAAATGCTGAAGTAGTGGCAAGAGCAGTAGCTACTCCACTTGAAGAAGCCATCAATGGTGTTGAGAACATGACATACATGACTTCAAATTCAAGCAATGATGGCTCGATGACAATTAATGTTTTTTTTAAAGTAGGCACTAATCCCGATCTCGCTGCAGTGAATGTGCAAAGCCGTGTGTCGAGAGCAGTAAGCCAGGTGCCACAGGAAGTAATACAAGTGGGTATTACTACTCAAAAGCAACAGAACAGTATGATCTTCGTGCCTTTGATATATAGTGTTGACACAACCTATGACGAAACCTTCTTACAGAACTATGTCAAGATCAATATCATTCCCGAATTGCAACGCATACCAGGTGTAGGCCAGGCATTTGTATTCGGAGCAAAAGATTATTCCATGCGCATCTGGCTTAAACCCGATCGTTTAACTGCCAATAATCTTTCACCACAGGATGTAACAAATGCGATCAGGGAGCAAAATGTTGAAGCAGCGCCTGGCAGGTTCGGCGAAAGCAGTACTCAATCCTTCGAATATATTATTAAGTACAAAGGAAAACTTTCCAACAACCTGGATTATGAAAATATTATTTTAAAATCAGCTCCGGGTGGTTCTACCATCCGGTTAAAAGATGTAGCGAGGGTTGAGTTTGGTTCGCTTTCCTATGGCATTAATCTCACCGTTTTAGGAAAGCCGGGCACAGGTATGGGTATTTTTCAAACCGCAGGATCCAATGCCAATGATATTCTTACTGCGGCGGAAAAAGTGATGGAAAAAGCATCAGCAGATTTTCCCAAGGGGGTTAAGTATTTTAATATGTACAGTGCAAAAGATTTTTTGGACGAATCTATTTCACAGGTGGTAGAAACATTATTAATAGCGTTTGTGCTGGTATTTGTTGTAGTATTTATTTTTTTACAGGATCTGCGCTCCACATTAATTCCCGCTATTGCAGTTCCTGTTGCATTGATCGGAACATTTTTCTTCATGCAGTTGTTTGGTTTCACTATTAACCTGCTTACTTTATTTGCATTGGTACTGGCTATTGGTATTGTGGTTGATGATGCGATTGTGGTAGTGGAAGCTGTACACTCAAAAATGGAACGAACGGGGTTGCCTGCAAAACAAGCAACCATAGAAGCCATGAATGAAATAACCGGTGCCATCATTTCTATTACATTGGTAATGGCTGCCGTGTTTGTGCCGGTAGGTTTTATGCAGGGACCGGCGGGTGTGTTTTATAAACAATTTGCTTTTACACTGGCAACAGCTATTTTAATTTCTGCGGTGAATGCATTAACACTAAGCCCTGCTTTGTGTGCCCTGTTTTTAAAAATATCCCATTCTACCGATGCAGAAGGACGCACTGTGAGGCAAGGATTCTGGGCTCGTTTTTTCAAAGGGTTTAATACCGGTTTTCGTGCGACTACTAACAGGTATAAACAAAGTGTTCAATTTCTTATCCGGCGCAAATGGATTGCCATTGCTGCATTAATTATTATTTGTCTTACCACTTTTTGGATGATAAAAAATGCACCCAGTGGTTTTATTCCTACCGAGGACCAGGGTTTTATTCTTTATTCATTAAATCTTCCGCCAGGCGCTTCATTAGATAGAACACAAAAAGTAATGGATAAGGTTGATAGCTTGTTAAGCCAGGTAGAAGCAATTGAAAAACGAGGTGCTGTAACAGGATTGAACTTTATAGCCAATGCATCTGCATCCAATTATGGAATTGGTTTTATTCATATGAAACCACCGGGAAAAAGAGGAGCTGTAAATAAAATTGAAGATGTAATGGGAGTGATAAACCAGAAGCTAAGTGTAATAAAGGAAGCACAGATCTTTCTTTTTCAATTTCCTACTGTGCAGGGATTTGGAAATACAAGTGGGGTTGAATTTATTCTGCAGGATCGGACAGGCGGTCCGCTTGATAAATTATCCGGAACTGCTTATGGTCTTATTGGTGCGTTAATGCAACGAAAAGAAATTGCTTATGCATTCACAACTTTTAGTACCGGTAATCCTCAATATATGCTCGATATTGACGAGGAAAGAACAAAACAATTAGGTATTTCAATCAGTGACCTGCTGCAAACTTTACAGATTTATTACGGTAGCAGTTTTATATCTGATTTTAATCGCTTCGGGAAATTTTACCGTGTCGTTGTGCAGGCTGATATTCCTGATCGTGCAGATCCTGCTACTTTGAACAATGTCTTTGTAAAAAATAATTTAGGCGAGATGGTACCTGTAAATGCAGTTGTATCCTTACAAAAAGTATACGGTCCCGAAACGGTGTCGAGAAATAATTTGTTTAATTCAGTAACCATTAATGGAATGCCAAAACCAGGTTATAGTACTGGTGATGCGATCAAAGCAATACAGGAAGTAACACAAAATGTTTTACCAAGAGGTTTTTCTTACGAATGGTCAGGACAAACAAGAGAAGAAATTGGCGCAGGCTCACAGCAAACATTGATTTTTATCTTAAGTCTCATCTTTGTTTTCTTCCTGCTGGCAGCGCAATATGAAAGTTATATTTTGCCATTTGCTGTTATTCTTTCTATTCCTACCGGTATACTTGGTGTATTTACTTTTATTAAATTAAACGACATTGATAATAATATTTATGTCCAGGTTGGGTTGATCATGCTGGTTGGGTTGCTGGCAAAAAATGCAATCCTGATCGTACAATATGCAGTGCAGCGCCGCAAGGCTGGTATGGGTTTGGTAGAATCTGCATTAGAAGCATCGCAATTAAGACTGCGTCCTATCCTAATGACATCATTTGCATTTATTGTGGGCCTGCTCCCATTAACCTGGGCAAAAGGCGGTTCGGCATTAGGCGATCGTTCCATTGGTACAAGTGCATTAGGGGGCATGCTTACCGGCGTATTATTGGGTGTGTTTATCATCCCTGTGCTCTTTGTTATTTTTCAATACTTACAGGAAAAAGTTACGGGCAAACCAAAACAGGCAACTACTTCTGATCGCCTTGCAGAATAAAATATTTGTAATGATTAAACAACAGCGTTTATGATACGTAAGATAAATAGCAAAGAAACAATTCGTCAATTGATAATTCCCTTTTTTCTTGCCTTTTTTATTTGTTCATGTAAAGTTGGTAAAGAATACCAACGGCCATCGGTTGAAGTTCCGGCACAATTTAATAATGTAAGTTTTGCCGACACCAGCAGCATTGCAGATATTGAATGGAAAAAGTTTTTTACCAATCCCGATTTGCAAAAATTAATAAATGACGGGATTACTTACAATCATGACCTGCTGATGGCAATGAAGCGGATTGAAATTTCACAACGGCAATTAAAGCAGGCAAATCTTTTACAATTGCCGGAAGTGAATTTGCAATTTACAGGACAGGTTAACCGGCCTTCAGACAACAGTCTTAATGGGCTTAGCATTAAAAACTTTTTAGGAAAAAGTTATGTTGAAAATTACCAGGCAATTATTAACCTCTCATGGGAAGCAGATATCTGGGGCAGGCTTCGTAATCAAAAAGAATCTGTGCTTGCAGAGTATCTTCAAACTTATGAAGCGTCAAAAGCAGTGCAAACACAAGTGGTAGCAAATATTGCACAGGGGTTCTTCAATCTGCTGATGCTGGACAGGCAACTGGAAATTGCAAAGAGAAACTTTACATTAAGAGATACTTTTTTCAGGGCTACTCAATTATTACGTGATGCAGGACTTGCAAATACATTAGCAGTTCAGCAAGCCGCATCACAACAACAATCAACTGCTTTATTAATTCCGCAGCTCGAACAAAATATTGCCGTGCAGGAAAATGCCTTGCAGGTATTAACCGGGCATTTGCCTGGCGCTGTTTTACGCAGCGCATTATTAAAAGATCTTGCGGTAGCCGAAGATCTTTCAGCGGGACTTCCAATTGCCATGGTAAGCCGCCGTCCTGATGTTCGTTCTAATGAAATGGCATTAATGGCGGCCAACGCACAAGCAGGCATAGCGCAGGCAAACATGTACCCGGCGCTGAATATAACAGCTGGAGGTGGATTGGAATCATTTAAAGCAAGTAATTGGTTCAGTATTCCTAATTCTTTATTTGGTCTTGCCGCCGGAACAATTGCGCAGCCTGTTTTTCAAAGACGACAATTGAAAACGCAATACGAAGTTGCAAAACTTAGAAGAGAAGAAGCAGTTATCCGCTTCAGGCAATCTGTACTCCAGGCTACAGGTGAAGTAAGTGATGCATTGGTGCAAATAGATAAATTAAAACAACAAAAAGATATTGCGACTGCTCAAACAGATACATTACAACGGGCTGTTGTTAATGCACAGCTTTTATTCCGTGCTGATCTTGCAAATTACCTGGAAGTAATAACTGCACAGGAAAGTCTCTTACAGGCCGAATTGAACCTTGCTTCTGTTCAACGTCAGCGCTTAAGTGCTATGGTTGAATTGTATCGTTCCCTCGGTGGAGGATGGAAATAAAGATAAAAACTTTTGTTACACAAGAACCCGCCCAACCATTCGTTATAATAACGCAGGTTATTTTGCAGTTCTGTTTTTTCTGTATGAATTTTTAATAGCAATCTTTCCATTCCTGAAAGTAAAAAGATCGCAACCGGTAACCTCAACTTTCGTACCGTCAGATTTTGTCCCCGTAAATATCCATTCAGACATACCCCTGTCAGCCGTGATAAAATGTCGTGGATTTAACCACCTGGCATCGGGGAAATTGTTGAATATAGTTTCAAAAGCTTTTCTCACTTCTTTTTGCCCGGTAAATTTTTCACCATCAACATCCGGACCGGCGGAAGCTTGAAAAACGCAATCATCAGTCATTAAACTCATGATTGCATTTAAGTCGTGAGCATTGAATGCATCAGCAAAGGATTGCAAAAAGGTTTCGGTTATAGGAGGTGATTGCGCCATTGTAAAATTTGAAATTAGAAAAGTGAAAGCAAGAATAAAAAGTTTCATTTTGACTAATTAATGCCTGGTGATGAAAAAGGACCGGTCTGCCTGAACTGTCAAAACTAAAAACTTTATTTCTATTCCCGGATGATCGACATTTTCATTCTCACGTTTTCTTTAGGTCTGTCATTCTTATCAGTCTTAACAGCCGCAATCTTATCAATTACATCAAGTCCTTCTACGACTTCACCAAAAATGGTATAGTTCATATCCAGGTGCGGGGTTCCGCCTAATGTTGCATAGGTTTTCCTTTGCTCAGGTGTAAAAGTAAAATGAGCTGTTTTTTCATAGCGCTCAATAGAGACAGGGTCTGTCAATTGTCGTCTTGCATTTTTTAAACTATCCTCTTTTCCTTCTGTTGTCAGTCGCATATAATATTTCCACAGCTCCTTGCTTTTACCGCTGAAAGCAACATTGGAATTGATTTTTTGTATGAGATTTTTATTGACACGCAGCTCGGCTTTTCGTAAACCTGCTGAATCAAAAGTTTTTCCCATAACAATATAAAATTGTGATCCGGAAGATTCTTTATCCGGGTCAACCTCGTCATCTTCTCTTGCTGCCGCAAGCATGCCTTTTTTATGATAGAGCTTCTTGTTAAATTCCGCAGGGATCCAATAATCAACATCTCCATTACCCAGCAATGCAGTATCGTTTGCAAACTTACTATCGGGGTCGCCTCCCTGTATCATAAATTGATTGATCACCCTGTGAAAAAGTAAACTATCATAAAAGCCTTGCTTCACCAATTTGATAAAATTATCCCGGTGAAGCGGGGTTTCATTGAAAAGTTTCACTTTCATATTTCCATATGGAGTACTGATAAGGATGGTCTCCTTACTATAAGTTTGACCTTTTGAGCTCGTAATTCCAATAAAAAGAAAAACAACTGCTGTTATTATAAAATGTTTTTTCATCGACCAAGGTTCATTATAGAGTTGATAAAAGACGTTACTTTAGAATTAAAAATTACGAATTAATAATTAAAGAACACCTAAGCTGATGCAAAAGTTCCGAAAATGGTTGGCGGATTGATATCAGTCAATAAAGTATCTCCTTATTATTTTGTAAGATATATAGCGCTTCCTTTTTGCTGCATGTCTGATTTGTTTGATGGAAAAGAAGTCAGTCTGTAAAAAATGGACAGTGGGTAAAAAAACGTTTGCCATTTGTCCAATAAAGGCAAATCGATTTTACCAGATGCAGCAATGAAATATTAACTTGTAGCAACAATTTTAACCACGCCATGAAAATTTTACAATTGCTCACGATTAGCATTTCAGCAGGATTTTTATTTGTAGCAAATTGCAGCTCAAAAATAACTGAACGGCTACGGAAGGATTATAAGGTAGTAAGACTTACAAACGACCCGGGTAATGATTTTCATCCATCCTGGTTACCCGATGGCAAATACATCGCATTTGAATCTGATCGCAATGGGAGGTATGATGTTTATAAAGTAGGGGCTGATGGCAATGGATCAACGCGGTTAACGCCGGACAATGGTGGAGATCATCCAAGATGGTTTCCCTCTGGTAGCAAAATGCTTTTCGAGTCTGAGTTGCCAGGTTCAAAAGAAGATCTGTATACAATGAATGATAACGGAACAAATATTTTAAGACTTACCAATTCAAAAGGCATTGATGGGGCAGGCTTTATTTCGGCTGATGGTAATAAAATTTCGTTTATTTCCGACCGTGATGGCGACTTTGAGATATATACAATACAGGCCGATGGAACCAACGAAAAAAAACTCACTGATAATAATTTTATGGACCTGGGCCACTCATGGTCACCGGACGGGAAAAGTATTGTTTATATGTCGCAGCAAAATGACCAGTGGGATATTTACATGATCAATCCTGCAACATCGGCAATAACACAACTTACTAATACCAAGTCCAATGATGAAGAACCACAGTTTTCACCAGATGGAAAATATATAGTATTTCGTTCCGACAGGAGCGGCAATTATGAAATTTATACAATGAAAACAGATGGGTCGGATCTGAAACAATTAACGCATAATGAATTTCCTGAAATGGAAATAAACTGGACTCCCGACGGGCAACACCTTGTATTTGTAATTGGTGAAATGGATGAAGCAGAGATCTGCATTATGGAACCTGGTTTCGGAATTAAAAGGTTGACCAATAATAAAGCAAGGGAAACAGCGCTTGCCATATCGCCTTCCGGTAAATCTGTTGCATTTGTATCTAACAGGGATGGTAACCTCGAAGTATATACTATGGAACTGGAATATAAATGAGTTTCCGGAAATCAAACATCATACATGTTTTCATTTTCTTCAAAATGCTTTTTATTTTACATATTTCACGCAAAGCCCGCAAGGGTGCAAAGACGCAATGCTAGTCTTTGCGCCATTGCTCCTTTACGCACCTTGCGTGAAATGTATTTCTCCTATTTTACTTTTTGAAACCAATAAACAAATAATCCCCGAGGTCATTTTCATATTGCTTTTGTATGGCTGTAAATGCACCGCTTTCGAGATCTGCTTTTAGCGACAAAAGTCCTTTTTCAACTTCTTCCCTATAGGCAAGAAGTGCGAAAGACGAAATACCAGCTCTTATATTTTCATTAAAATAAATGGCCGGTTTATTTTTACCGGAATATAAAAAGAGATCCTGCAACTCATCCTGCACGAAATATTTTTCCATATTCATCATTTCAAAACCTGCATTTAGTGCGGCTGTTCTAACAGATGCAGGTGATGGCATTTTATTGGCAGATGCGGCAAGCATTTTTGGAAAATAATGATTCAGCCAATAAGCTTTCATTTGTTCCGGGCCTGAGGTAAAAAGTACAAGCCTGCTGTTGTTTTGCAGCACCCGGTATAATTCTATACATGATCGTTGAAGATCTTTCCAGTGATGTACAGTAAGCGTAGCAATAGCACCATTGAACATTTTATCTTTTATAGGAATTTGTTCAGCAGTTCCCTGCATCCAGGTGATGGCCTGATTTTTAAGCGCTGCTTCTTTCAGCATTTTTTCAGACGGATCGATACCGGAAAAATTAAATCCTTTTTCCGCAAGGGCTATTGTATAGTTTCCTGTTCCGCAACCAATGTCGAGGTATAAATTATCTTTTGCCGGTTGTAAAAAATGGAGAAGCCGGCTTACGAGAAATGGATCTGCAGTTCTTGTATTATTGTAATTGGCGCCAATAGTATCGTATATTATTTCGCTCACACCGGATAGTTTTTACACAAAGTTATAGGTTAGGAGTTCTGGATGCTGAGTCAAATGGGCTTGAAGGAAATTAACTCACAACTCCGCATTCACAACTCCGCATTCACAACTCCATTCTTAATAATTCCTTAACCCGGTAAATGATGCAGGAGTAGAAATATATTGCATCTTACATCGGCAAGGCAATTTATTAGTTTAAAGCCTCTCTCTAAGTTAGTAAGATGTTTAATGAATTATCCTGAACCAGCTTTATTCTTATTGCTGGTCTTTTTATTTTTAGTCGTTAATACCGGGTCTGCGGCAGGCTAATCCGTTTTGCTTTTTAATTGCTTTACTACTTTCTCTACATTTCTTATTACTGCTTCTTCCGTTTTCAGGTAATTCAAATATCTTAAGATCTCCTTTTGACGGTAAGGCGTTAATGCTTTGAATTTTGCAAAAACCTTATTTTTTAGTAATTGCTTTTTTAACTCAGCGGGCATTTCAATCGTGTCTGCAGTGAGTGGCGCAGGATCCTGCTCAATGCTGAATTTTAAAGTGTCTCCCAATTTTGCATTTGCTCCTTTTAACATAAGACCGTTCACATATAAACGGTATGCTGCATTTTTAACAGGCACAAGCGTTTGTGTAAATGAATGGGTCCTGATCTTTCCTTTAACTGGTATATAACCTTTGGATGAAGTCATGCCTGCGGTTATTTCAAGTGGAACATCAACGCATGGATTAATGCCTGTTTTATAAATTGTTGCAGTGAAAGAAAACACGATGCTGTTTTTAAATAAATTATTTCTTGATCAATGTCAATGTTTCGGAAGTTCCCCCACGACTCATATCAAAAACCAGGCTATCTGTAGTTAGCTTTACTATTTTTACCATGATCTCCAATTCGCCGGTGGGTTTTGTAAACAACATATCGTTTTCTATTTTATAAGTCCCCTCTTCTTTCTTTCCCGAATACTCATAGGTATACCTCCCTTTATCATCAAAATTAAAATGAGTATCCATGGCGTTCAAATTGGAAGGACTTCCTCCTGACAACCATTCAACACCAGACCAGTTGCCAACGATCAGCTTTTCATTTACTGAAGGATTGCAGGATGCAAAAAGTAAAAGCAGTAATATAAGTTTATGGCTAAATAATTTATTTTTCATTGTAGTATATTGTTTAATTATTAATGCTGAATGAATTCAATAGTTTTTCGCCATTCTCTTTATAGGCATTGAAACGGGGTTGTTCAGCCGTAAATGTAAGCACATATGCTTTGTGGTTGCTGATACGATAATATTGTTCGAATTTAAGATGATAAATACTCTAGTCGCCTTCAAACACAATCCTGTGGTATTCGTCTGAACCGTTCTTTATCTTTTTACTTTCGATAATTTTTCCATTCGTGATAGCGGTCTTGATCTGCTTTTCAGAAAATTCAGCATAGTCACCCAGGTCAATATTGCGGCTTCCAAGTTCTTCGATCACGACATTCACATTTTCCCTGAATACATCTTGATCCGATTCCAGGGGAGCAAGTACAGCAAAGTTGTTATTGTTATTACCTGGTTCACTCAACGTCCAGGTGGGTGGGTATTGAATGGAAAAGCTGGTTCCTTTAAATGTTTTCCAACCGGGGATAGAATCTTTTGTTATTGTGATACTATCTTTTTTATCTTTTGATTGGCCACACGAAAACAATGCAATTAGTAAAAATGCAGCAAAGAACTTTGTCATAAATAATTTATTGGTAAAAGTATAATGGCTTCGTTTGTGAAGTTACAACCTAATTTTATTGTAAATACTCTTTGAAGGGCGGTCCGGTGAACACGAATTTTTGACACGCATTGCACGAATTAAATAGATACAGATTCCTTATAGAACAATTCGTGTAATTCGTGCCTTACAATTCGGGTTTTACAATTGTATTATTATTATTTGGAGATGAAGAGCTGCTTCTTAATTGAGATGATTCAACGCTGCCAACATCTTTTTCAATTTTGCTTCCCTGTCAGTTTTATCAGGTTCGCCCCAATAGGCTAAAAGATCAGGAATAAGCTGGCGTTTAACAGCTGTTTTTGCAATCTCTTTAAAATCTTTGTCGATCGTGCCTTCTAAATACAATTGCCCGAATGCGATGGCTATTGTGGCGGCATCAATTCCCGACATCAAACGACTTCCCAGTTCACGCTGAAGCAGGTATGGTTTTAATTTTTCAATGTTTGTTTCAGCAATATCAAATTTCGGATAACCCCATTGATCAATTTGTTTAAAGAGGAATTCTCTAAGCTCATTGGTTTTATGTGTTTGCCTCCAATCTTTAAAAGCACAATAGGCATCGGCTCCATCATCATTACCAAAAGGTGCGGTGTGATCGGCAGGGATGAAATAAAATTTATCAGCCATGATGCGTTTTGCATTTGCATGCGCTTTTTCAAAAGCCGGTAAATCGCGTTTGATCTCTTTTTTATTTTTTATGGAAGTATCAGCCTGGAAATGGACATAAGCTTTATTGATATTATCTTTAGCTTCGCCACATGCAATGAGGAATAATAACAGGTATGCCAGTAGCCTGTGCTTCATTAAACGGGTTTATTTTATTAAGGTATGTGTTGGCTGGAATCAATGTGCTTCCACAGGGCGAAGATGTTTAATTAAAGTAACGGTATTTTTCTTTATAATCAAAGTAAAACCAGCATTGATTTTCAGTAGTGTATCAGTTTGAAAGTTTATTATATAAACAGATTGTCAGGCTGAGCTTGTCGAAGACGGGTTAATTCTAAAACCTGAACCGGCTTCGACAAGCTCAGCCTGACAGCTTTTTTTAAACTGATGCACTACCTGATTTTTCTGGATACATTATAGATCGTCAATTATCTGTTATCAATTGATCGTCGCTTTCGTAAGTCGCTGTAAATGTTTTTCATCAATCATTGCTCCTAATCCTGGCCTATCCGGAACGGACATAACTCCATTTTTATCATAACTGAGCCCACCCACTACAGGATCTTCGATAAACATAAGAGGAGTATCAAAATCATAATAAAGAATATGATCACTCGTCAATGCAAGATGGGCTGCTGCGGTAAAACCGAGTCTTGATTCAAGAAAGCCACCCAGCTGGATATAGATATTAGCTTGTTCTGCGAGTTGAATTATTTTGCGGGCTTTAAAAATGCCCGATGATTTTCCAAGCTTAATGTTGAAAAGATCACAGGAAGAAAGTTCAATCAGGCGTTTTGCATCATGATGATCGCAACAGGATTCATCTGCCATGATGGGGATGGGGCTTTGTTTTTTTACTTTTATCAACTCCATAAAATTCCATCGGGGAATTGGCTCTTCACAATGCTGGATATTGTAAGGAGCCAATGCTGATAAGATCTCTATTGCATCTGCTGTATTCCATCCCTGGTTTGCATCGATCCTCAATGGTAAATCCGGTCCCACAGCTTCTCTTATCATCCTGATTCGTTCAATATCTGTTTCTTTTGTTCCTCCTAATTTTACTTTGATGACCTGGAAACCATTGTTTTTTATTTTCAATGCATCTGCCGCCATTTTTTTGGGATCATCAATGCTTACGGTATAATCAGTTATTAAAGTTTTATTTTTATTGCCACCGAGGAATGCATATAAAGGCTGTTTTGCATTTTGTGCTGCAATATCATACAACGCAATATCGAATGCGCTCTTAATGCTTGTATTTGCATAGATCATCTTATCCATTGCAATGGAACATGCTTCGATATTCGTTGCATCTTTTCCCATTAAAGCATGAGCAAGGTACTGGCCAACGATAAAACAGGTATCAATACTTTCTCCATTGATCGTCATAAAGGGACTGCATTCACCGAAACCGGTAATTCCTTTATCGGTGCGGATAACAACGATCACGTTTTCGGCATATTCTAAAAGTCCAAGCGAAGTAATAAAAGGCTCTTTGAGTTTTATCGGGGATTTGTAAATTTCAACCTGCTTGATTAAGATCGGCTTGCTCATTCTTTATTTGTTCAATAGGTTATCAGTGAACTAAAGGAATTACGAATGTACCATTTGTGAGGCAACCAACTGGTTGTTTTCTGTATCGATCATGATTACATTATAAACAGGAGCGCCTTCATACGGCTCTGCAATTTTTAATACCTGTCCCCCGTTTTGTTTAATCTTTTCTGCGGCTTCTTTATGGTCATCTACTTCGATGATCAGCGTAGTTTCTTTTAACTCCGTTTTATTTCCATAAGAACATAGCGCTATTTTGCCATTTCCAGAATCGAGGTTTGTCCAGAACGAAGATTTTTGCAATGTCTTAAAACCAAAAGTCGTCTCATAAAAATTAATAGCCCTGTCCATGTCCTGTACAAGAAGCATATGCATTACGCCGAGTGTTTTCATGATGAGAGTTATTAGTTATTATGTAAGGTCGAGGAATGCAAATTCGTGCAATTTGTGTAATTCGAAAAATTTGTGTCAAAAATTCGTGTTTAACATACTTGGCGTTACCCTCCAAACTGCCTCAAATGATGATCCATATGATTATAAGTCAATTTCCCCCAATCATCCCTGCTGAATTTCCCTCCTATTTTATTTTCAGGGATAAGTGATGTGGTATTTATAAAATCTTCAACAGCTTTTTTTAAGATTGCTTTTTCTGATTCAAAATCGGAAGGGTTTATATTATTGGCAACCGTATTTATTTCTTTAAACGTTTCTGCCTTTTCCCTTGGGGCTTTCATATTGAGTAGAAAAAATTTCATCAGCCATTTAGGAAAGGGTGGTTTCATTCCTAAGGTAGGATCTGCAAGTTTACCGGTTGGAATATCAAGCGCCATTGCCAGGTGACGCAGGTTTTGATTTACATTCATTTTACCCCACAATGATGTTGCATTTGGTGAAAGCCTGTCTATGCGTGTAAATATTTCTTCTTTCACTTTGGGATCAAAGATATTCTTCATAAAAAGTTCGGTTTTGATTGCATACTAAAGTTGATGAATTTTGACTGAACTGCAAAACATTCACTGTTGGCGAATTGTAGTTTTTGTGATTTCGTAATAAAAACTCTGTGAAACTCGATATTAACTCGTCTTAACTCTGTGGTTAAGATAGTCGCGTAGTTAAAACCACAGAGTCAAATGAGTTTTTACAGAGTTACACAGAGTTGTACTGACTGTTGATTGTTTTCGTAAAAGAGCTTAATTAACTCTTTTATAAAAGAATTCACTCTTCTTATGAAATTGAGAAGGTCCGCCATCGATGTAAGCATAAATAGAATCTGCGGAAACAAGTTTATACACAATTCTTTTTGGAAAATCGTGCTGTGGATTTTCAAATACAAAAATATTATTACTATCTGCAGTAAGTTTGAAAGCAACAGGCTGTTGATTATTTTGATCTTCCACAGTCGGCGTATAAAAAATTCCTTCTTTGGTATTTTTTAACGATACTCTTTCTGTTGTGATGGTATCAGTTCCTTTTATAAAAAAGCCGCGGCTTTGTAAATAATGATCATCCATTTTTTTCCATTCTTCGCCGATGGCACCTCTTTTTGTTTTCATGATCCATTTGCCCTGCAGTGAGAATAGTTTTTTAAAAGTTTTGTCAGAAGGCTGGATGTTAACGAACGCAGTTAAAATAAAGACACAGCAAAAAGGAATGATATTTTTTTTCATTTCGATATATTTATACTGCTCAAAATTGCAGCAATGCTTTTTCTCAAAATTGTAAAATCGCGACACTCTGAACACGAATTACACGAATTGCACGAATGAAAACCCGGCATTAGAATAATTCGTGTAATTGGTGTAATTCGTATCCAAGTCATTCATCATTTATAAACAACGCACTTAACTTCAGATTCCCTGCATAAAATTTTTTAGGGCTCATCCCCGTAAACTCCTTAAAGTCTTTAATAAAATGCGCCTGGTCATAATAATTGTTTTCATACGCAACATCTGTAAGACTGGTAAATTGTTTTGTTGCCAGCATTTTTAATGTGGATTGCAGCCTTGTTATTTTTGAAAGTTGTTTGGGACTAAGCCCGATCACCGAGGAGAATTTTCTTTCAAGCTGTCGCCGGTTGATCTTCATTTGTTCTGATAATTCACCAACAGAAATTTGTCCATTCAGTTGCATGATCACTTCTACACCCGCTCTTACAATACGATCGCTCGCTTCCTGTGTGCTTAATTTTTTTAACAGGAATGATTCAACGATCTTTATTTTCTCTTCGGCAGAGGAGCTGTTTAATATCGCTTGTCCGAGGTGCTGTCCATCTTCTTTAAACAATTCCTTCAATGGAATAGCTTTGTTTTCCATTTCATTTACCGGGATTGTTGCAAAAGCAATAAATCCTTCCGGGTGAAAACGAACTGCGAAAATTGCTGAATCACCTGTTGGCTCTATATACAATGGTTGAGTGATCTGGCCAAAAACAAAACTCTGTGGCTGGATAAGGTAACTTTCATCTTCCATATATTGTTTGTATGGATCGCCGCCATGAAATATCATTTCCATGCAACCGTCGGGAACAATTCTTTGCTTTTCCGGTATTGACTCTTTTGGAAAGTCCAGTGTCCAGTAGCATTTAATAAATGCACTCAGTGCAGTGTCCGGACTGTATGTTTTATAATTCATTTAAAAGAATTATGAATTATGAATTCCGAATTCCGAATTAAACTAAAGGATTCGTAATTCGTATCTCGTAATTCGTATTTTAATCAACCATTTTCTCATAATGCAAACAAACCACGCCGGATGAGAATGTAGTGCTCTTTTTTAAACTAAGAAAGGTTTTATTTTTCAGGTCCTTAAATAACGGTATCCCCTGGCCGATCAATATCGGGTTTACAAAAAGCCAGTAATCATCAACCAGGTTTTCCTGTATCAATGAATGCGCAACAGAAGGGCTGCCAAACATAATGATCTCTTTTCCTTTCGATTGCCGTAATTGGTTGATCTCTTCTAAAAAATTATTTCCTATTACAGTAGTTTTGGGGAGCTTATCTGCAGCCATTGTTTTTGATACAACCACTTTACGAACTTTATTGTACCACGTAGAATGCTCAATATCGTGTTTCGTAGCATTTGGCTGATCCGCAGCGTTAGGCCAATATGCATTCATCATTTCATAAGTAACTCTGCCATACAATGCAGTAGTTGCTTTCTTCGTTCGTTTGCCCGCATAATCAAACATTTTATCATCAACCTGGATCCAGTCCATTTCACCATTCGGGCCGGCAACAAAACCATCAAGGCTTACGTGCATGAATAATACAATTTTTCTCATTTTGATTTTTTTTACGGTAAATAAATATTGAGAATGATTACCGTATTAAAATTACAGAACCTTGCAGGAATTGTTGCCTGTAATTATTTTTCTTTTTGTAGGTGCATTTCCAGACGTATACAGCTGCCGGCTGATCCTTGTTTTTAAGTTTTCCATCCCAGCCATTCAATGGATCAGCAGTCTCAAAAACTTTTTCTCCATAACGATTGTAGATTACCATATTGTATTCGTGCAACGTGGCATCGGTTAGTATTTTGAAAATACTGTTTTTTTCGTCCTTGTTCGGGGTAAAGGCTGTTGGGAAGAAAATATCACAATCGCTGTCTTTTATCTGCAACCGGGTAGTTCCTGTATTGCATTGATCAGTTACGGAAACTGTGTATAACCCCGATCTTTTGACTGTATAGGTTGACAATACAGATCCATCCTGCCATAGGTACGTTTGGTATTGGCCGGGCGATAGTACAATGGAGTCACCCAGGCATAAAATATTTTTATTTCCCAGGTCGGGTTCAATGAAAGATGCAACGGTTAAATTAATGATCCTGTTACTGTCGCAACCGTCAACTGTAGTATAATGCTGCATATAATTTCCGGTTGCAGTATATCCTTCATAAGAATCACCCGGGCAAATGGTAGTATCAATCGAAGAGGAAAGTGCCGGCGTAACTGTTAAATTTACCTTGCTGATGCTATCGCAATCTCCCGGTACGGAAAAAATAGTTGAATACGTACCTGGCGTTGTATGCCCCTGGTAGGAATTGCCCGAACAAATGCTGACGTTGCTGACAAACAATGTTGCAGGTAGAATTGATATCACTTGCTCGTTTGTAATGGCCGCACCACAACCACCACCCGTGATCGTGAGTGTAATATTTTTAGTTCCTGTTGTAAGCCATTCAACCAAATATGGTCCACGTCCGTTACCGGAAATTACATCGCCTCCATCCCAGGTCCAGTTAAAATTATATTGTGTAGCACTTGCAGGAATATTTCCTGTATAATTAACAGTAATGTCTTTACCTACGCAGGAGGGTGAAGCAGAAAATGAAAATCCGGCAGTACTGGCAATAGTGTTGATGTTCTGGTATATCAATGCTACATCTGCCTGGCTCGAAAAAATATCTGCAAAAGACAGGTAAGCAAAATTTGCTTCTCCATCTTCACAGGCAAAGCCTACAGGATCATCGCGGAAAATATGTACCGGCCTTCCGGCTGTACTTACATAAAAATCAGCAGCATCATTGTACGAAGTAAACAACTGGTCATTCACATAAATGTCAATTTGCTTTGTAAGATCATTCCTGGTAAAAGTCAATAAATAATAAGTAGTATCATTAAAGAAAGGACAAATACCAAAATTCCCACTTGGATAAAAATTAAGGCAGCGGTCATTAGTGGCGGGGAATACACCGTTATTAGTAAAATAAATGCCATTATCTTCCACGCCATTTGAAAAATCAATGATCCTTGTGTAGACCTGGTTGAAGTTGGTTACCTTAATATACATCTGTACAGTATATGTACGGCTGATAACTCCGGTTGTATTTAAATATTTCAACCCCCAGTTAAGATTATTATGGTAAACGGTCCTGTTTATATTGGAAGCATTAAGTGCATCTGGTATAAAACTGCCGGGAGTAGGAGCAGTAGAAGGATCACACATAATATTTGATTCCTTCGTTGGAATAAGGTCTTCGGAGCAATCAGGCTCTGTAGTGGAAAGGGTATTGTAAAAACGATATGTATTACGTGTTTGCGCACACAAATCCCCGCATGTTATACACACGAGCAGTAATAAAGCTATGTTTATGAAAATACTTTTCAATATACAGGGTTGAATTTGGCCAAAGTTCAGGACCTGGTAGTTTTAAGTAGTGTATCAGTTTAAAAAACTGTCAGGCTGAGCTTATCGAAGCCGGTTCCGGTTTAGAATTAACTCGCCTTCGACAAGCTCAGGCTGACAACCTGTTGATATAATAGACTTTTAAACTGATTGCTACTCAATTTTAAGATACAATTAATAAGGAATATGCTTACTTGCCAGGCAGAAAAATAAAATGGCTGATCATAAAGGAGAATAATTTTTTCTTTCCAATACCATAAATAATTGTGGCCATGACTGTCCATCCATTTTAAAATAATGCTCCAGCATCCCATATTGAACAAATCCCAGTTTTTTATAAGTTGCCACAGCTCTTTCATTTGTATAAACCACACCGAGTAAAATTTGCTCGATGATTTCATTTTCAAAAGCTTTTTCAATACTGTGTTTTAAAAGATCTGTGCCAATGCCCTGGCCGGAAAAAGAAGGGATCACATACATTTGAATGATCTCGCCGCGATGTTTTGTTTTTAATCTTTCCTGTTGAAGAAATCCGCATATACCGATCAATGTTTCATTGTGAAATGCTCCGTATATAAAATCATGGGTATTATTTGCTGTTAAGGCTTTGTCGAGTTTTAGCGATGCAGCTTTTGATTCTTCTTCCCAGGTTGTACCAAAATTATCCGGGAAATTTTTTAAGCATTCAAGCCTGATCGCCCTGTATTTTTCTCTTTCAGAAGGTTGTAGTGACCTGTAACGGATTTCCATGCCTGGCTTATTTATATTTTAAAAAAATGCCGGTATCAAAAATAGTCCATACGCAACATTTCTGTCCACATGATTTGAGTGCATTGTTTGCCCATGTATTACAGGTTTGAAATAAACTATAACTTCCTTTTGCTTCATAAAAAGCGTCGGCACTACTGTAATTCGCATTGGTCGGTATGCTGATCAAATGCCCGTTTTCATCCTGCTGAAAACTTTTTAAAATATACTTCACCAGCCTTGCATATTGTTCCTGGCTGATCATTATTTTTTTACAGGATTCATCTTCTGCAGGGTTTTTATAATAAGTAGCGTGAATGGCAGTGGTGCTTAATGCAAATGCGGCTTTGAATGCGGTTTTAAATTTCAGGTCCGACCAGGTGGGTGTTTCCAGGTAAAATCCTTTATCTCCCCATCCCATGCCGAGGTAATCGGACAATGTGTCTTTAAGTGCGGTATTGGAGAATTTAATTTCTTTACTCCAGTCAATTTCTTTGTTTCTTACCGGTACTACCAGGTCTGTATGAACGCCGTTTGTTTTTATATAGATCAAAACATCGGCTGTTGAACTGGATTCTTTGTCCACTGTAATTCTTGATAAACAAAATGCAGTTAGCAGGTACAATAGTATAAAAGCTGCAAATGCAATGATAAAACGGAGTGTGTACTTGAGAATTTTTTTCAGGTAGATCATGTTGCTGGTTTAAACTTCGGGCAAAGTTATGAGTTGAGAGTTATGAGTTATGACCTGCAAACTTTCACTATTGACCATTCACTATTCACCCATCGCCGATCATTTCATCTTCATATAATATTCCTTCTTTTTCTTATCCAGTTTTTCAATTGAGTAGCGTAAGAGCACACGTGGCATTATTGCAGCATATTTATCTAAAAATGCAAGTAATCTTTTCGGATCCTTGTCTCCCGCAAAACGAAGCATCCATCCAGCTCCTTTATGAACAAGATCTTCTTTATCCTTCACCAGCATTTCAGCAATTTTAAATGTATCATCTACCTGTCCCTTCCTTATAAAATAACAGGTGCTCAAAATAGCAGTACGTCGTTCCCACATATTTTTTGAACGGGCAAGTTTGTATAAAATATCGCGGGGCTTGTCGTACAACCAACTGCCTGTCATATTTAAACAACCGAGGTCAACAAGATCCCAGTTATTGATACGATCATGTCGTTTCATATACAATTGAAAAATTTCTTTTCTGCGGGCTTCTGTTGTTTTTTTATTCCGGGAAATTTTATCCATGATACTTACGGCCCCGGCTCTCATTTCATGGATCGGGCTTTTCAGTAACTTTTCTATTTCTTTTATTGGCATTTCAGTGAATGCCGCTGCTACTGCAAACAGCTGGCCCATGCGTATGCCCATGAACTGGTCGCCCTGGCCGTATTCTCCCTCACCGGATTTAAAATAGCGTTGGATCTTTTCAAGTTCTTTATCCGATTGAAAGCTCTGCAACTTTTTAATGAACTCACTGGCATTAATAGCCGCTGTTGCCGTTACTTTTTTTATAGCTGCCGGTTTTGCTGTAACTGATTTTGTTTTTAGTGCAACTTTTTTAGCTTTGGGCATTAAATGGATTTTAGTTTTATATAATAAGTCAGCCAAAAGATATTGCCACTGATTCACTGATTAAATACATTTACTAAAATCAGTCAGTGAATCGGTGGCAATTTTATTTCTTAAAAATTATTGCAACATTCGCTCTCTTATATATTTTACCGGGGAACTTCCAAAACTCAAAAACTTCTCATGAAAATCTTTTAAACTATACTTGCCACCCATTTTCTTTTTATATTCTTCACGCAACGCATAAATAGCACTAGCCCCGGTATAATAAGAACACAACTGTGCCTGTGAAAGTGTTGCCCTGTGATATTTTTCTTCAGCCTGTGCACCCGTTTGAAAACAGCCCTTTACCAGCAGGTACAGGATAGTTTCTTTTGATTTTCCCAGGCATTGTATGTCATAGTCAATGATCACATTTGCCAGTTCACGGAGTTTAAGTTTATCATGCATCATTTCCAGTTCAGGAGAATGATCTCCCCATCCGTTTTCAAGCATCATGGTTTCTGTATATACTGCCCAGCCTTCGATCATTGCTCCATTTGTAAAAACAGAACGCAATACATCGGGAGATTTTTTATTGTTATAAATTCCCTGCAGGCAATGACCAGGTACTGCTTCATGAATCGAAAGAAACTGCGAAGCATAATTATTGTATTCCCTGAGCGTTCCTTCAGCTTTTTCTTTGGTATATTTTTTCAGGTCATCAATATTATAATAAGTTTCACCCTGTTTTTGATAAGGAGGTGTGAATTCTGCACTTGCAGCTGCGAAACCACTTGCATAAGCAGGCATGTACCTTACCTTCATCGGGTATGTTGTATCGAAATCAAAAAGATCTTTTGTTATTATAAATTTCTTAAGCTGGTACACCTGGCTGTTAAGTGAATCAAAAAAACTTTCGGCCGTTGCATGCTGTAATGATATTTTATCAATGATTGCCTGGATAATGCTTAAGGTGTCGGTTGGTTTTGCCTGGCTGCCATAATATTTTTTCCATAAACTGTCTGCATTCACAAACATTTTATCGTAATATAATTTTTTATCGGCGACTGCTTTATTATAGATCTCTTCCGGTGTGAGGGTAGTAGCGAGGTCATATTTGAACTTTTCTGTAAATAACTTTTTGCCGATCCTGTAATCCCGGAAAACATAGTTCTTATCAACCAGTAAACTATTTAAAGAATCAATAAAAGTTTTAATTGCAGCAGTAGTTTTAGTTGCATTTTCTAACAGCACCGTTTTTTCTGGTTCAGTCAAATGCGACGCCTTTACCGAATCAGGGATATCTGTTGAAAAAATAGAAATGCTGCCCGTGTTTTGTTTGATGGAATGCTCAACAAATTCTTTCACCGGCTGATGCAAAATTTTAAATGCAGCCTGGTAATACTGGCCGGCATTTTCCAAATGCTTTGATAAAATCCTGAGCCGTTCCTCCAATGGTGCGTAGGGTTGATTAAGAAGATAATAACATTCACCGCCAAGATTGTACACGGAAGCGTCCCATTCATAATTTTTAAAAACAGACTGGTACCAATTGTCGCTTTCCAATTGGTTCTTTATAATGTTGAAACTGATTTTATTATTATCACCCAGGCCATTGAAATCCAGTTTGCTTAGGGAATCGATCCATTGTTTGGAAAAAGAAATATTCGCTGCAATTGAATTGTTGTCGGGGATCACAAGTTTTTCGTAATATTTTCCATAGCCATTGAATATAGACTGTGCCGGGTATTGTTTCCAGTAAGCATCTAAAAATACATTTTCAAAATCTGCAAACGATTTATCTGTGTTACTGTTAACTGTTGCCGGGGCATCTTTCTTTTTTGTATCACAACCCAAAAAAATGACTGAAGCAACAAGGAGCAGGTAAATGATTCTTTTCATTATTAAAAATTTACAGCAATATAATTTTTATTCTTTACGTTTTTGTTTGCCTGCAATTAAAAAATAACCGTAGAGGCGCTGAGTTTTAATCTTTGCGGTAAAAATCTCTCAAACTCAATATTCAACTACATTCAACCATTTTCAACAACTTCCATTGCTTATCTGCAATCATTAAAAACAAACCGCAGAACCGCAAAGACGCTGAATTTTTTTTTCTCTCCGCCTCCGCGCCTCAACATTCAACTATATTCAACCATTTTCAACAATCTTCAACTTCGCTCACATCCCCATGTTAAACAAATTGATCGTTTGTTTTTCCGGGGTAGTTAATATAATATTCGATGAACCCTGTTCAGTATAATTTTCAAGTCCGCCGGCTTTTAATTTTTCAATTTTTTCCTTCATATCCTTTGCGAAATAAGTGATGGCAGGCTTAGTAAAATGATTTGTCTGGTGCAAACCCACCACAGCAAGTCCATCCGACATGATCGCCCAGGGATAAGGCGAAGTGAATTTTGACAAAGCAACAAATCCAAGCTTCTCCCAAAAAGCAATCGAAGCCGCGAGCTCTTTCACCGGATGTGCAAACTCACCAAACATGCCGCTGACCTTATTTACATATTTATCCGGGTTTCCGTAATCTTCCGGAGCCATCGTAAGCATGGTTGGTCCGGGCGGTTGTACAAAACCTTCAGCAATACCTACCAGCGATATATTCATGCCATCAGGAGTTGTGATAAGAAATCTTTTTAACATGCCACCCGGCACGGGCATTTCTTTAAAAGGAACTGCATTGTTTTTTAGAAAAGTTATTACATTGTCTATTTCATTCACATAATAAGTGAGAGCGATATAGGGTTTGTCATCTTTTCGAAGCATGATCAAAAGAGCACCATCCGTGATCTGTATCCATGGAAACGGAAAATCTGCACGCATAAATTCTGAAAAACCAAGTTGCTGATAGTATTTTAACGAGTTCTCCAGGTCAGGCGTTGTGATCGTGATTGCTGTAACAGTGCCAAGTGTTGGCTGCGGTAATGTAAAATTCATGGTTTAATATTTCATTTTTTGTAAGGGTTTCACGCAAGGCTCGTCAAGGAGAAAGGGCGCAAAGGCTAGTTATGTAATTTGTATAAGAAATCATTGCTCCTTTGCGAGCTTTGCGTGAAATAAAAATACCCATCATTAAACGGCGTTTGCCATATTTCTGCCGCCAGGAATATAATACCTGTAATTGTAATATAAAGTTTTACTGAAAGTTGCCCGCTCATGAATTTCGTTTCAAAAAGCTTAATAAGAAATAGGAGTGTGGCAGAAAGAAGCCCTGTTATGAGAATTTGTTTTTTCATTTTTTAGCACTGCAATATTATAATAAAGGAACGGATCTTTAATGTATCGGCAACGCCATTCAGTATCCGGGATCTAGTATCCAGCATCTGGTATCTGGTATCTTGCTCATAACAATTCCGTAACCCATCATTAATACGTCGATAATCTTCCTTAACTACTTTGCGTTTCAAATTAACCTGCATGAATTCCCTTAAAGCGATTGTACGTTCAAACCGTTTGTTTTTCATTCTGACATTATTGATAAGTTTTGTCGCTCTTCTATTCAATGATATATTATATATACCATTGAGCGCCGCTCACCCGGCCTGGCTGAATGTCTTTTTTATTAATTATAGTTTTATGGGAGACGGCTTATTTGCGATCAGCCTGGCTGTTTTCTATTTTCTTTATCTTAAGAAAAAGGAAACGGGAATGATATTGTTTTTTTCGTTTCTTACTTGTGAGGGTCTTGTTCAGCTTATTAAAAACCTGTTCAGCCGTGGGGCATCCAGGATTTTCTTTGAAAAGGGCCAGTATTTATTTTTCACCGACGAATCAGAGCTGGTGAATTTGCATTCTTTTCCTTCGGGGCATACAGCCCTTGCATTTGCGATCGCCACTGTTTTGATGTTGGTCATAAAAAATAAGCACTGGCAATTACCGGTTTTACTGGCAGCATTCTTATTAGGAATTTCACGCATGTACCTGGCGCAAAATTCAATAGCAGAGGTGATTGTAGGAATATTCATCGGGGCTGTTTCGGGTTTATTGGTTTTTTGCATGGTAAAAAATGCTGGTACTTTACGGCGCTTATTTAGCAGATGGTCCATTTTCGGCAATATTCAACAACATTCAACATTTACCTCCTAACCCTCTAAACTCCTGAACTGATAAACCTTAATTGAAACATTTTCATTATATTCATGGTCCGTTTTGATCTATACCTTATTTAATACGACAGCTTTCATTCCACCAGGAAACCCGTTAAAAGAATAATATTGGGCCATTCAATATTTTTTCATCAGCGGATACTTTTAATAGTTATGTTTTCATAACATTGTGATTCTAATTTCTAAACACTTCGAAACTAAGTTTGCTAACTGAATTTTGAAAAACACAATCTATCATTAAAACCAAAAACAAAGACAATGAAAATCTTTACTCCGGGTTCTATTAATGCTCTGTTAACAGCGTTGAAGAATCGCCAGCAAACCCTATGGCGTTCGTCAGGGCTTTTACTGGTAATGTTGTTCACCGTTTTTACAGCGTGGTCGCAAACCTCTGTGCAGAATTTTGGTGCAGCAACCGGTTCACATACGAGTGCAACCGCTTCTACCTCGTTCATTCCTGCACCTACTTCAGGAACAACTTATGCAAGAGCGGGAGCTACAGCACCGGCGGCACCTATTAACCTGGTAACTGCTTCAAATCCTTTGGGAACTACCGGCGCATATGTACGGGCGGTAGCTTCAGCAACCGGTTCTGTTTGTAAGATGTCACCCTGGGTAGCATATACAGGTGGAACAGAATTTTATACAAGTTTTAAAGTAATGTTTGGAGATGCAGCCGGTGGTATCACTGCCACTTCCGGGGCCTGGAGTTTTTTCCAGGGAGCAGGGGTAATGTATTCAGACAATAACGGGTTTGCAAGTGCACAGGTTTTTACCGGGCTTACTTTTAATTTCGGAGCGGGTGGTGCTATCGGGCTTCAATACAGGCTGGCTACAGCAGCATCTACTACCGGGCTTGCCAATACAAATTTTAGTTCCGGTGTTGTATATACTGTGGAAATTGTTGGAAATAATAAAACAAGCGGGACAATTAACTATACCTATAACGGTTCCGCACAATCGGTTGCCGTTCAGAAATTTGATCTTTATATAAATAGTACGCTGATCGGAAATGATCTTGGCGAAGCAACACTTCCTGCCAATGCAACCATAAATGCCGGTACTTTTATCGGTATCAACAGCACGGCAAATGTTGCAAATATTTTCCTGGATGACGTTAATACATACAATGCAGTACCTGCCGCAATCGGCGTTTCTGCACCAACCGTAACAACAGATGCAACACCATCTGCCATTGGCACAACTACGGCTACACTTGGTGGTAATGTAACCAGCGATGGCGCCAGTGTCATTACAGGACGAGGCGTTGTTTATTCTGAAACCGCCACCAATGCAACTCCTGCCATCGGTGGTGGAGGCGTTACAGATGCAGGTACAGGCGGAACAACAGGCACATTCTCAGTTCCTGTTACTTCATTAGCCGTAAATACACAATACAGTTATCGTGCTTATGCAACCAATGCCATTGGCACAAGCTATGGGGGTGCATCTGGAACGACTTTCTATACACTGGCCAATACGCCCAATGCACCGATAGTGAATAATCCAACCTCATCTTCACTGGATGTTACAGTGGGTGCAGGTGATGGTAACCCGGCAGCCACTGAATATGCTATCCAGGAAACGGGTGGCCAATATGTACAGGGCGGGGGAACTTTAGGTGCTTCAGCAGTATGGCAAACTGCTGCAACATGGGCAACCATTGCCGTTAGTGGTCTTGCACCATCTACGTTGTATACTTTCCAGGTAAAAGCAAGAAACGGTGCCAATACCGAAACCGCATTTGGTTCAACTGCAGGCGGTACAACAACAGCGGCTGTTTCACCAACATTGAACGGATCAGTACTCACAGGATTCGGTAATGTTTGTATCAACACAACAGCCGGACCAAATACATTCACCATAACAGGAAGTGCACTTACAGCAGATCCCGTTACAGTTGCCACACTCAACGGCTTTAGTTATTCAACAGATGATATTACATATACAGCTTCATTATCTATTACACAAGCCGGGGGTGCATTCTCACAATTGGTATATGTGAAATTCAGCCCAACACTTGTTCAGTCTTATGATGGAAACATTGTAGTTGGTGGGGGCGGTGCTTCCAACACCAACGTACCGGCAACGGGTAGTGGTATTAATACTGCTGCATCAGTTACAAGCGGGGGAGCTTCCCTGGTAACACAGGTGTCTGCTACATTAAATGGTACTATTACTTCAGAAGGATGTTCTGCTGCTTCAGCTTACGGAGTTGAATTCAGCACAAGCATTGGTTTCGCCAATGGAACCGGAACCCAGGTGCCTTCAATAAACCTGAGTCTTGGCAACTTCTCTTCAGATCTAACCGGGCTTGATGCAAATACTACTTATTATTATCATGCTTATGCAACTAATAATGGCGGTACTTCTTATGGTTCAGAACAAAACTTTACCACACTTGGCCTCGATGCACCGAATGCAACAGCAGCAACAAATGTTGCTGATGTCAGCTTTGATGCAAACTGGGACGCTGTTACAGGAGCAACCAGTTATCGCCTTGATGTGAGCACCTCACCTACATTCGGTACAGCCATTGTTGCAACCGATCTTTTCTTCTCTGAATATGTAGAAGGATCAAGCAATAATAAATACGTAGAAATATATAATGGAACAGGCGCTCCTGTAGATCTTTCTGATTACAGGCTCAAGTTATATACTAATGGCTCAGTCACTACATCACAGGATGTATTGCTGAGTGGCATACTCGCAAACGGAAGTACGATCGTTTATAAAAATGCCAGTGCCGTTGCTTATGCCGGAGCTGCTACTACAAATGCAGCAGTGAATTACAATGGAGACGATGCAATGGCATTATTCAAAATATCAACTGCCGCCAATGTAGATATCATCGGAACAATTGGTGAAGATCCGGGCACAGCATGGACGGCAGCAGGCGGATATTCAACACTGGATAAAACCATTGTAAGAAAAGCTTCAGTAACAGGTGGGGTAACTACCAACCCGGGCGCTGGTTTCCCAACACTTTCAACAGAGTGGGATGTATTCCTGATTGATGACGTAACACATTTGGGTGCACACAGCTTCACAAGCTTTACGCCTTCTTTTGTTCCGGGTTATGAAAATCTTACAGTTAACGGAACCACGCAATCAGTAACCGGGCTCACCGCAAACGTTACCTATTATTACAGGGTGCGTGCATTCAGTGCCAACAGCACTTCTGCAAATTCAAATACGATAGAGGTAACGACTGTATGTGCTGCATCAGTTACTGCAAGTTCAGGATCGAATGGTACGGTTTCACCAGGCGGTATTACCAATTACAATTGTGGTGACAGCCCAACGTATAACATTGCACCCGATGTATGTTTCAGTATCGTAGATGTATTGGTGGACGGTGTTTCGCAGGGACCAATCACTTCTTATACATTCGATAATATTACAGCCGGTGCACATACCATATCTGCAACCTTTGTAGGTGTTACGTATACCGTTGAAGCAACCAATCATGGTGGCGGTACAGTTACGCCTGACGGAATTTCAGTGGTTAACTGCGGAGACGATATAACATATACAATTACTGAAGACCCATGTTTCAGTGTTGGTGATGTATTGATAGACGGCGTATCAGTAGGCGCAGTAAGTACTTATACATTTAATGATGTAAACGACAACCATACCATCGATGTAACTTTTATTCCGACACCTTACACTATTGTAGTAACTCCGGGTCTTTATGGAGATATACAACCAGGATCCGGAACAGTTGATTGCGGAACGGATGCCACTTATACGATCACAGCGGAGGATTGTTATAGCATCGAAGATGTATTGGTAGATGGCGTGTCGGTAGGTGCTGTGCCTTCCTATACTTTCACTAATGTTCAGACTGACCACACGATCAGCGCAACTTTTATTGTGAATACAAACACGATTACTGCCAGCTCAGGACCAAATGGTACTGTAACACCTGCAGGAGCGTCTATCGTTAACTGTGGCAGTGATAATGCTTATAACATTACACCTGCTGCCTGTTACCATGTGGATGATGTATTGGTAGATGGTGTTTCAGTGGGCGCTGTTACGTCTTATACATTTACAAATACAACTGCTGATCATACCATCAGTGCAACCTTTGCGCTCAATACTGCTTTAGCAGCGCCGGTTGTAACAGGCTTTACCAATGTTTGTCCTTATATCGGGACGGGCGATCCTGTTACTTATACTGCGAATTCTGCCGGAGCTACAGGTTATAACTGGGTATTGCCGCCAAATGTTGTGCTCCAAAGCTCAACTGCAAATAGTATCACGGTAACATTTAATAATCCTTTCGGTACACAGGCAAATAAACAGATCAGGGTAACTGCGCTTTCTCCCTGCGGTAACAGTCCACAGGTGATTTATTACCTGCTGTCACAGGCACCGGGAACACCGCAGCCAATTTCCGGATCTGCAAATGTTTGTTCTGTGATCGGCACAGCAAATACACTTACTTATTCTGTTCCGCCGGTATCGGGTGCAACATCCTATTCATGGACGGCACAACCCGGAACAACCAGCATTACATTTCCAAATGGTGGAGGTGTGAATGGCTATACAGTGCAGGTAAGCTTTACAGCTGGCTTTACAACAAGTGCTATAACAGTAACGGCATCGAATGGCTGCGGAACAAGTGGCACAAGAAGTCTTACACTTGTTAAAGCAAATCCTTCTACACCTTCACCTATCGTTGGACCAACGAATGTATGTGCGAATATCGCACCGGGAGGAACCCCGGCTGCTTATTCTGTTACTTCAACAGCAGGTGTTAGTTATAACTGGACAGTTCCGGCAGGCGTAACTGATCTTACCGGCCAGGGTACAGCATCTGTTAGCTTCACTTATCCTGCAGGATATCCGGGAGGTTCAATATCGGTACAGGCAAGCAATGGTTGTGGCCCAAGCGGAACAAGATCATTGTCTGTAACCAAACTTAATCCGGGCGCACCATCTGCAATTGATGTGATCATGACAGCAGATTGTCCGGGCAGAACATTTACTTATTCTGTTTCGGCATTGCCTGCAAATGCAACATCATTACAATGGACGGTACCTGTTGGAGCAAGCTTCATTGCTTTAACTCCAAGCAGCATTTCCGTTAGCTATCCAATTACTGCGGTAACGGGTACGGTAACCGTAAAAGCAGTGAATAATTGCGGAACAAGTGTTACCAGGACTGTGAATGTAAACTTGCCTGCATGCCCTGATGGCCCACCACCACCGCCACCGCCGCCTGGTCCAAAAGCTGCACCGGTAACAACCATCCCGGTTGCATCAATGGAAGTAACGGTGTTCCCTAACCCAACTGTAAACGACTTTAAAGTAAAAGTTATGACGGCTGGAAAAGAAACCATCCGTGTTAGAATTACGGATATGCAGGGGCGTGAGTTGAAGCAATTGCTTGCAACACCGTATCAAACTATTAATGTTGGTGCTGACCTCAGGGCAGGATCATACATGATGGAAGTAAGACAGGGTAATACTGTGAAAACAGTGAAGGTCATAAAATTCTAAACGATTTGTAAGCCCTCATATAGTAAAAGCTCATCCTTAAAAGGGTGAGCTTTTTTGTTTTATGAAGGGTTTCACGCAAGGTTCGCTACGGGGCAAAGACGCAAAGAGTTTTCTTACAGATGTTTAAAAGAAATCATTGTGCCTTTGCTCCTTTGCGTCATTGCGTGAAACGTTTTATCGCTACGGTAAATTATTAGATCTTAAATAATGCAATAATTGCCACTGATTCACTGATTACTTTTTATTGCCAGGATCTAATCAGTGAATTAGTGGCAATATTTGTTGGTAGAACGATAATAACCGCAGCGGCGCAAAAACGCCGAAATTTAAAAAAAGATAAGATTAAAGAAATGATTGCGCCTTTGATCCTCTGCCGCTTTGCGTGAAAGACCTCGCTTGTTTCTGCAAGAACAGGTATTATTGTTTGGTTAAATACAATTTATGATCAAACCCTTTAAACTTCTTCAATCTTCAATAAAAATTTGCCCATATAAATTAAAGAATATATATTTAGCAAAGTATTAATCCAATTAACTAAAGTCTATCCTTTAAATATCCACCAACACTTAATCGTAATCTTTACTTTACTGTTATTCTGTTTATATTAACTGCAGCTTAATGCTGTAAGCATATAACCTGAATTGTAGTTAGCTTCCTTTTGTACACCTTGTACCCTTCATTCAATTTACCTGTAAAGGTTTAACAATTAACCCGGTTTTAATTGCGGCCGGTCAGAAATATTCATTGCAAAAAAATATTTATGAGTAGCATTCTCCTCATGCGACAGTTGTGTAGCATGAACAAAAACCGTGTATTGTCTGAACATGCACGTACTATAATGAAGAAAGAAAGTTCAAAGGTTATTAATTTGGCGTCTAACGATCACCGGCCGGTGCCGGTATTTTGGCATATAGATGAGGAAGGTACAGGTATGAATACCAGCATTCACAAAAATGCAGATTCAGACAATGTACAGCGTTTTGTTTTTTTTACCAACAACTCTTTACATCCCCAACAAAAATTGTTTATGAAGAAAAAAATGACCGGGGCGCCCCGCGCCAATGATGAAAATGCAATGGTATCCAACAACAAAAACGGGTTGTTAAAACATTTGCTGTTTATTGTATTAATAGGAATAACTGTGATATGCCCACGACTGAGTTGGGGCCAGGTTATTACAGAAGATTTCAATTATACAGCAGCATCAACGGTACTGAGTAACGGCTGGACCAATATTTCAGCTTCGGGTAGTAACGCGATACTTGTTACAAGTCCGGGTTTAACCTACCCTGGTTATGTGGGTTCCGGCGTAGGCAATGCTGTTTCGCTAACAACCATGGGAGAGGATGATGGCAAAGGCTTTACGGCTATCACTTCGGGCAGCATTTATTATTCAGCTATGATAAGTGTCAGTGCCGCACAGGCAACCGGAGATTATTTTCTTGCTTTGAACGGGAGTGCGTTCTCCGGGAGACTATATGCAAAATCAAGTGGCACCGGTTTTGTTTTGGGGGCATCAAAAACCAGTGAAGCTGCACCAACCTACGATGCCAGCATCCGTGCATTCAACACTACATTTCTTGTCGTAATAAGATATACATTTAATACAGGTACCAACATAGATGATGTAGTCGCTTTATGGATTAATCCAACTATAGGTGGTATAGAACCAGCAGCAACAATTGCGGGCATAACCGCTGCCACTGCAGACGCAAGTACACTTGGTACAATTGCATTACGGCAAGGTGCCGCTGCGTTTTCAGCAACAGTGAGGGTGGATGGAATTAAAGTAGGTACCACCTGGGCATCTGTTGCACTTGCAGCAAGGTGCCCTGCTTCTACAGCCGCTACTCCCGTGGTTGACCAAACCGTATGCGTGGGTGTCAGTACTGCAAGTCAGTTAACAGCAACAATAACCACAGGCGGCACATCGGGCAATCCTGTTTTCGCTTATCAATGGTATTATAATACAACAAACAGCAATATAGTTTCCGGTGCAACCCCTTTGCCGGGCGGGTCTTCACAAACCTATACACCGTCATCCGGTGCTGCAGATGCAGGGACTACCCGTTATTATTTCTGTGTAGGTTATGCTACCGATAACGGATGTGCGCAAACGGCCGCTACGCAATCGCTCGCATCCAATACGGTTAAAGTAACAGTAAACAGCATCGTTTGCCAGAATGGAGGAACCGTGAATACTAGTTGTGGATGTGATTGTCCACAAGGTTATACAGGTACAAATTGCCAGACAGCTGCCTGTACTGCGGGCACCTGGTTGGGAACAACAAGTAGTTCATGGACCGATCCATCAAACTGGTGCGGTGGGGTTGTGCCAACCCCGGCTACCAGTGTAATCATACCTTCTGTAGGCACAGGGTTCACACCAGTAATAATCACAGATGTTTCTGTTACAAGTATAACTATTGCGGGTGGAGGCAGGCTTGAAGTTCAGGGCAGTCATGTTCTGAGTTTATCAGGAGATATGACGATCAGCAGTGGCGGAACATTTGTTTCGGGAACCTGTGTATTAAAATTTGCGGGTTCAGGAAGTTCAGTATTATCATGCGCTAATCCTTCCTTATCATTATACGACCTGCAGGTGTCACATGCATTACAAATGTCATCTCCAGCATGCGCTTTAACCTGTAATGATCTTTCCATATTATCCGGAAGTAGCTGTACACTTCAATGTGCCTCGCTGACATGTCGTGATGTTTCATTATCATCAGGCAGTACCTGCACCCCAACATGCAGTTTTGTTTGGATGCGTGATTGTTCAATCCCTCCAACTCCAGTAACACATTTCGATCTGTCAGCATGCTCGGTGCTTACCTGCTCCGGATCGATTACCGGTGGAGGTACATTCAGTGCCCCTGCATTAACGAAATTCACCTGCGCTTCGGGTACATGTACCGTTAGTGGCGGCATGACCGGGACAAGCAGGCTAAAAGATGTTTCCGTAGAATGTGCAAGCAGTTCGTCAGTAATTTCTGTTTCAGGAGATATTGATATGGACAATCTTACATTAACCCAGGGAAAATTAGTTTCCCCAACCTGTACACCGGCTACCTGCGCTTCATTTAAATGCCATGACCTTTCCATATCATCATTAGCAGAATGCGATTTGAGTTCACTACCGGAATGTACATTAACCGGCTCCCTCAGCAATGCAGGAGCCTTGAGGCCACCACTATTAGTAAGGGTTACCTGTACAGATGGTTCATGTACGTTAAGTGGTGACCTGGCGGGAACAAGTAAACTACATTCATTACAAGTAGACTGTGCACTACAAGCCACAGATGTACAGGTTGCATGCGCTATGCAACTGGATGACGACCTGCATTTGGATAAAGGCGGGCTTTCTTTTTCTACCTGCACGCCCGCTACCTGTCCGTACCTCGAGTGTCGTGACCTTACGGTGGCGGCTACGGCAAGAGTATTGGGAACAGGCGGCAAACTTCCGAAACTAACAAGTATAGGAACACTTGCCACTGCGCTCGGATGCGTATTTGAAGCCCCGGAATTAATTGAAATAAAATGTGCTTCGGGCGCCTGCGCCGTTAGTGGCAGCTTCACAGGCCCTAACAGGTTGCATGATGTGGAACTGGCCTGTGCCAGTAGTTCGGCCGTCGTTTCTTTTTCAGGAGACATGGATATGGATGACCTGACATTAACACAAGGTAAATTAGTTTCCGCAACATGTACGCCTGGCAGCTGTGCTTCATTTAAGTGCGGAGATCTTTCCATATCATCATTATCAGAATGCGATCTGAGTTCGCTTCCTGAGTGTACCTGTACTGGTTCCATCAGCAATGCAGGAGCATTAAGGCCACCACTTCTTGTAAGGGTTACCTGTACAGATGGTTCATGTACGTTAAGTGGTGATCTGGCAGGTGCGAGCAAACTACATTCATTACAATTAGATTGTGCATTACAAGCCACAGACGTACAGGTTGCCTGTGCTATGCAATTGGATGGCGACCTGCATTTGGATAAAGGCGGGCTTTCTTTTTCCACCTGTACGCCTGCAACCTGCCCATACCTTGAATGCCGCGACCTTACAGTTGCAGCTACAGGAAGGGTATTGGGTACAGGAGGTAAACTTCCTAAATTAACAAGTCTTGGTGCAATTAGTTTTGGTACCGGGGCCTCATTTGAAGCCCCCGAATTAATAGAACTTACATGTGCTTCGGGTACATGTGCCGTTAGTGGCGATTTTACGGGCCCTAACAGGCTCCATAATATAGAATTGGCATGTGCCAGTAGTTCATCAACTGTTTCCTTTTCAGGAGATATGGATATGGATGATCTTACATTGACAAAAGGAAAATTCGTTTCCTCAACCTGTCCTACAGGTAGCTGCCCTTCATTTTCATGTGATGATCTTTCCATAGCAGCATTGGGCCAGCTTGATGTAAGCACGTTGCCATTGCTCAGGTGCGATGGTTCATTCAGCAATGTCGGAATATTTACCTGCCCGCCAACAACTAAATTCACCTGCTCTTCAGGAGCGTGTACGCTTAGCGGTGATATGGAATTATCCAATGCGTTTAGCAGGGTAGAATGTGATGGGCCACCAACATCCACACTTACCTGTACGGCTCCTGTTACACTCAGCCAGCTGGCAGTAAGCACAGGATCAGTTTCATCTGCATTCAAAGTAAATGTTACTGTTCCGGCAGGCCAACCGCTACCCACTGGTATTTCAGTAGCTTCAGGGGGATCTGTAGACCTCTCCCTTGCAACACTCCAGTTTTCAGCAGCGTCTTCTAACCCTCAGCCATGTACGCTGGATGATCAAAGCTTATCGACAAGCCAGAGTAAATATGGTGATATAGTGGTTGATCAATATTGTGCATTAAGTCTTTCAAGTTCAAAACTATATTTATACGGCGGCCTCCAATGCGATGGAAGCATCGACGGAGCCAGCTCCGAACTTTCTTTTACAGGCGACACAGATGTAACGATTAGCGGTAGCAGCAGTTCTGTAACCCTTGGTAAAGTTGCTGTTGTCAAGGCCCCGAACCGTGATATTACATGTGACGTGGGTGAAATGGTGGTTTCAGACCTGGCCATTTCAAGCGGCATTTTCCATTGCGGAACGTCCGAACTTCATATCCTGCACTCATTAACCAATGATTGTACCCCTGCCTGTTTCGATGCAGGCAGCGGCAAACTGGTCATGGATGGTGCGGAATGTACTGTGGGCGGTACTTCAGCCGTATTGGCTCATGATGTTACCTGTGCAAATCCTGTTGGTATAACTCTTACGAATGACCTCACGGTTTCCGGAACACTAACCCTTACAAACGGATTGGTTACAACCGCTACCCGTGTTTGTACCTGCCCGGCAGGTGCATCCGTAGTTGGTGGTGGCCCAACAACATTTATAAATGGTAAATTCAAAGCAGGTGTGGAACTTGCCGGCACAGTAAGTAAAATATTCCCTGTAGGAACTTATGATGGAGTTACTAAAAGATATTCACCCGCATCTGTTACATTACATGATGTATCGGTAGCGGGTAGCAGCCTCACCTTAAGTGCAACGGAAGCACCTGCTTCGGCTTTCACCGGGTCGGGGCTTAGTTTGGCCCGCAGTGTTTCAACGAAATTTACAGCCCTGGCAGATGCATCACTTGCATTCAGCAGCTGTGAAATGCAGTTTCAATGGGCTGCATCCGCATCTACAGGTACTCCTGCACTTTATCGCGTAGCAGAATTTGTTGCGCCTTCAACCTGGTCATCTCCACCCGTACTTGCACGCACAACGAATTCTATTTCATGTACTGTCAGTGCTTTCGGGGATTTCCTTATTGGAGAACCGGATTGTGCGGCAGGTCTATGGACAGGAGCAGTGAGCACGGAATGGTCTAACCCACAGAATTGGTGCAGCGGAACAGTTCCGGATGCAACAACACCGGTAATGATCACTGCCGTCACAAATTTCTTCCCAATAGCAGACAACCCGGTACAGATAAGTTCGCTAACGATCAGTGATAATGCCATGCTAACGGTGATGAGTACATTTGATATAACAGGAGCATCGGGTGGAACAGGTGCTGCACTTGACGTTAGTGGCGAATTGCATATTCAGCCATTCGGCGGTGCTATACTGGTGCATGGTGATATGTCCCTCGCAGTAAGCGGTTCGGTACTTTCTTCAGGATCATTAAGTGTGGATGGCGACCTTAGCCTGCTTGGCAGCTTCAGTGGTGCAGCCGGCAGTTTGCATTTTACAGGTAGTTCATTAACAGACAGGGTATGGACAGGCAGCAGTACCACTACCCATGATTATGGAACAATTGTTTACAGCAGGCAGGCAAGAACAGGCCGTAACCCGCAAACGGGTAGATGCCTAATGCTTTCAGTAAGCTCAGGTGAACTGGATATGGGAAGTGCTGATTTTGAAATAACTGGCGACCTGAGTATAACTGGCGGTACCCTGAAAGCAGAAAGCTGCGACATTAGTTTGTCGGGCCATATGCAGGTAGATGGAACATTTGATCCGGGAACGGGTTCCATGTTGTTCAAAGGCGGTGGTTCAAAAGAACTAACCGGAACCGTTAGTTTATTAAAATTTTATGATGTTGTTGTTCAAAAGACAGGTGGAGGTGTGGTTACCGGCAATATAAATGTAGGTAATGCAAGGATGCAGGCACACACTGTTTCTTTAAGCTCTGGTACACTTGATGCAGGCACATTCACTGATATTGCCGTTACCGGCGACTGGCTGGTAGCTACAGGTGCAATATTTACATATGGATCATGTAGCGTAACATTTACAGGTTCAGATCCGGCCATCATTGGCGGAACATCAGCATCTGTTAGTTTAGGTAAAGCGATCAATACAAAGCCATTAACAGGAACCGCCAACAGGGTTGATGAACTCGTGGTAGAAGATCTTGTGCTGAACAGCGGTGAATTTTTGCTCGGCACATCAACAGTAAGATGCACAGGTTCCCTGCTTCATACAGGAGGAGAACTTGTACCCGAAACCAGCAGCTTTGTATTTTCCGGCAGCGGTACACATAACGTCAGCGGTCAGCCGCTTGCATTCCATAACCTGCAGGTTGATGGCGATGCGCTGGTAAGCGTTGATCCGTTAACAGAGCTTTCCATCACAGGGGATTTTGTCATCTATGGAGCCAAACAAGGTTCAACAGGTAAAACCAAATTTACCGGTGATGAGGAACAATTATTTACCTATAGCCCGGTTGTGGGCGCACCCCCGAGTAGTTTTGGAGACCTGGAATTTGAGAATAACTCTGTGGCCGGAGTGCAAATCACAGGAGATCAGACGCACGAGATACAGGCCCGTACAGCACAATTTAAAAGTGGTGGTATTACAATCAATGCAAAAACCACTGCCCTCGCGGCAGTAAGTATCAGTGCCGGTTGTATTGTGGAATGTGATGAAACAATTGATGTTACACTTACAGTTGGCGGCGACTTTACCAACAACGGTGTATTTATACCACATCATGGAACAGTAGTATTTAATGGCAGTGTTGCGCAGTCAATCAGCGGGACTGCTCCCTTAAGTTTTCATAATTTAACAATCGACAATGCATTTGGTGTTTCTACCTGTTGTATTGATACGTATTGCGATGGTACTGTTTTACTGTCAAATGGTAAGCTCACACTTACGGATCATGATATGAGTCTAAGTTCAACCGGAACCGTTAGTGGAGCATCTCCTGATCGTTATATTGTTACAAATGGGTACGTTTATTTTAAGAATGTGATCACTAATAATGGGAATGCCCCGGATACATACGTTTACCCGATAGGAACAGCTTCCGGTTATTCGCCGGTGTCGTTGTCTCTATCTACAACGTTATCAACAAATGAACCACCAGTAGTGTTTGGCGCCAGGGCATCTGATGCAGCTCCTTCACTTTCTTATACGGGAGAAACACCATCCGGTGCAGCTCTCCTGCCGAGGTCCGTATTAAAAAGCTTTTTTATTGCAGGAAGCAGACCTACATCAAGCCAGTTAAGTGTTACCGTTCAATGGCGTGCAGCCGATGAACCCCCGGTATCATCTGGCTTCAGCCGTCAACGCTGCGACCTGGCTTTGTTCACTGGTACAGAATGGAGCTATGCACCTGCTTCTCCTGCATCTGCGGGATCCGCACCCAATTCATTTATAGTAACACGTGTATTCATACCAGCCAGTGCTACAAGTAACAGCCTTGTTCTTGCTGTCACCGGGCAACAAATTGCCTGCACAGTTCCGGCTTCGCCTTATTGCGCCGGCCAGGTTATAGCGGTTGATTATACAGCTTCAGGCGGAACATTCGATGGACAAACAAATGTTTTCCAGGCTGAGCTTTCAGATGCAAACGGAAATTTCCCTGGCACGATCATTGGTAGCAGCCCTGTCACAGCGGCACTATCTGGAACGATTAGCTGCACTATCCCTGCGTCAACTTCCGGAACAAATTACCGGATCCGTGTAAATAGCACGGCTCCTGCTTCAGAAGGCACGGATAATGGAAGCGCTCTTACCATATCATCAAGCTATACAATAACAGCCAGTTCAACCACAAACGGAACTATAAGTCCCGATGGTTTAACAACATTGTGTTCAGGCGCAAGCCAGTCCTATACAATTACAGCTGATGCATGTTATACTATTGCAGATGTAGTTGTTGATGGCGTATCGCAAGGAGCTGTTGGAACATATACCTTCACAAACGTTACGGCCAATCATACTATCAGCGCAAGCTTTATAGCAAACCCCGCACCTGTTTTCTCTCCAACATCAGGAACTGCTACAACGTGTGCGGGCAGTACTATTTTCCTCACCGGAATAGCCGCAACAGGTACTTCACCGGTAAGTTATTTATGGACAGGCCCCGGAACAATTTTTAATGCTACCAGCATCAATGCATCCCTGGGAGGTACAGGTACACCGGGAGTATTGGTTCATACCCTTACAGCAACCAATGGCTGTGGTAGTGCTACTTATACATTAACCACCACCGTCTTAGATCCGGTACCTACAGTTACTGCAAATGGGCCGTTAAGCTTCTGTGCTGGCGGCAGTGTTACACTTACATCAAGCCCCGGTACTTTTTATCAGTGGAATCCTGGTGGTCAAAATACACAGTCAATCGTGGTAACTGCGAGTGGCACTTATAGCGTTCTAACTGTAGCAAACGGATGTAATGCATCAAGCGCACCGGTAACAGTAACTGTTAATCCAAATTATACGATTACAGCATCTGCAGGATCAAATGGCAGCATCACTCCAAATGCTATTACTACTTTATCATGTGATGGAACGGGAAGTCAATCATACACCATCACTCCTGATGGCGGATATGCTATTGCAGATGTGATCGTTGATGGGGTATCACAAGGTGCTGTTGGAACATTTACATTCACAAATGTTGCTACCAATCATACGATCAGCGCAACTTTTGTGAATAATGCAACCTTCACGATCAATTCAGGTGCAGGTGCAAACGGTTCGATCTCGCCGAACGGCGCAACTGTTGTAAACAGTGGTGCAAACCAAACTTATACTATGACTCCTGCTGCATGTTATCATGTACTGGACGTATTGGTTGATGGCGTTTCAGTGGGTGCCGTTACTTCTTATACATTTACAAACGTAACAGCAAACCATACCATCAGCGCAACATTTGCAATCAATGCACAACTGGCAATAACAGTATCAGGTCCAACAAATGTTTGTCCTTATATCGGAACCGGCGACCAGATAACTTATACTGCAACAGCCCCGGGCGCAACAGGATACACCTGGATAATACCACCCACAAATGTTACAGTTATATCAGGACAGGGTACAGCAACGCTTACAGTAGCCTTCCAGAATGGTTTTGCTGCACAGGCCAATAAACAGCTTAGGGTAACAGCGCTTTCTCCCTGCGGCAACAGCCCGTTGTTTATTTATTACCTGGCAGTGCAAATTCCATCAACACCGGCACAGATCACTGGTACAACAAGTGTGTGTTCTGTTATCGGAACAACAGCGACACTTTCATATACCATTTCGTCCGTACCTGGCGCAGCTTCTTATAACTGGGTAGCACAGGCAGGAACAACAACGATCACGCATCCAAATGGTATTGGTGTTAATGATACAACCGTAAACGTTAGTTTCACAAGCGGCTTTACAGGAAGTGCTATCACCGTATCAGCTTCAAACCAGGGCTGTGGCACCAGTGGTACAAGAAGCCTCGCACTTACTAAAACAAATCCATCACAACCAGGTCTGATCACCGGTCCTACCAATGCTTGTCCTTACATAGCACCCGGCGGAACCGTAGCTACATACTCTATCGTTCCTGTGCAAGGTGCAACATCTTATACGTGGACCGTACCTGCAGGTGCAATTGCTATATCTCCACAGGGTACTACCTCAATATCGTTCACCTTTCCAAATGGTTTTGTGAGCGGAACGGTGTCAGTAACGGCAACGAGTGGTTGCGGAACTGGTAATGCAAGATCATTGTCAATCGGCAGGCTTACGCCATCAACTCCCGGCCTGATAGATGTTATACAGGTTGCTTCTTGCCCAAACAGGATCTATACATACTCGCTAGCTGTAATGCCATCCAATGCTACCTCGGTACAATGGGTAGTGCCTGCCGGAGGAACCATTACAAATGGTCATGGCACCACCAGCATTACCGTATCTTATGTAAGTACAGTAATAAACGGCAATGTATCAGCACAGGGAATCAGTAATTGTGGAAGCAGTACTATAAGAAGTTCAACTGTTAAATTACCTGCCTGCGCCGGATCAAAACCAGCCATTTACAGCAAAAGTGGAAAAACAAATCAGGAAATAACAGCTGTAACCGAAAGCCTGCAGGTAAAACTCTTCCCTAATCCAACGGTAAGTGATTTTAAATTGCAGGTGTTGACTACCGGCAACCAGCCGGTTAATGTACGCATCCTTGATATGCAGGGCCGTGAGTTTAAAAAGTTTGTGGTAACGCCTTTTCAAACAGCCAATATAGGTTCCGATCTTAAAACCGGGACATATATTATAGAAGTAAGGCAACAGCAGCAGGTGAAAATTATGAAGATCATAAAATTCTAGATAAATTGTAATCTCCTCAGAATTTAAGCTCATCTGTAAAAGGGTGAGCTTTTTTTATTTACTCAAGCGAAGTTGTTCCCCGCAGATAAGCGCAGATTTAATACAGCGCAGATTTTCGCAGAAAACATCTGCGTTCATCTGCGTGCCCTTGATCCGCGTTCATCTGCGGGAAACACTTCTTATAATATAACATTGGAGCGGAAACCGTTCCCCGCAGATAAGCGCAGATTTAATACAGCGCAGATTTTCGCAGAAAACATCTGCGTTCATCTGCGTGCCCCGGATCCGCGTTCATCTGCGGGAAACATATTAGCTCTCCTTTTGTAAAACCTCCAAAAAAAATAAAGAAAATCACTGGGTATTTGTGTGATATTGGTCAGCATTTGGTATAGACAGCTTGTTAATTTGCAAAATGACTGAGAATGAAATTTCATATATTCTTCGTGGGTGCATCTTTAAAGTATATAACAGCTTAGGTGCGGGCTTACTTGAGTCTGCATATACCGCTGCCATGATTTATGAAATAAAGAAAGCGGGTCTTATTTGCAGATCCCAGGTTCCGCTACCAATGATCTACGAAGATGTGAAAGTTGATATCGGGTATCGGCTGGATATACTTGTAGAAAATAAAGTAATAATAGAACTAAAATCTATAGAATCAATATTGGATGTTCATCACATGCAACTGATTACTTACCTGAAGCTTTCGGGTTTAAAACTTGGGTTACTTGTTAACTTTAATACAACTGGTATAGCTGGAAGTATTTTCAGGAAAGTAAATAATATTGATGGGAGCGAAGTTGTTCCCCACAGATAAGTGCAGATTTAATACAGCGCAGATTTTCGCAGAAAACATCTGCGTTCATCTGCGGGAAACACTTCTTATAATATAACATTGGAGCGAAAACCGTTCCCCGCAGATAAGCGCGGATTTAATACAGTGCAGATTTTAGCAGAAAACATCTGCGTTCATCTGCGGGAAACACTTCTTATAATATAACATTGGAGCGAAAACCGTTCCCCGCAGATAAGCGCAGATTTAATACAGCGCAGATTTTTCGCAGACAACATCTGCGTTCATCTGCGTGCCCTCAATCGGCGTTTATCTGCGGGAAACACTCGCTGCGGCACCACCCGCATCAGCACGTCCCCCAAATGAAATTTTTTTAAAAACACGACCCTTTAATGCATAATTTATAGTAACCGTCTCTTTTATTAAGGTTTTTCTAAAAAAATGTGCATAAAAAAATAAATAGTAAAAATTAATTGTTCGTACCGAAAAAGCGGTCTAAATTGCTGATCGGTCAATCCAATCCCAAGAAACCACCTTAACTCTTTCAACCCGAATAAGATTAGAAGTCAGTACAGTCACTTTGAATGAAGTGACAGGTATGATTTTTTTTATTTAAAAACAAGAGTTAATCATCAAGTATCAAAATAACAAACTGCATATGAATCTCCAATCCACCAGTCCTGTGAAGGACATCGCTGTATCCCAGCCAACAACAATCAATAACAAGTCTGCACAACAAAACAATAAGCCGGCGCTTTTTATGCGTTGGATTTTGATGTTGTTGTTAATGACTTCATTTGGTGCAAGTGCACAGATCACCGTTAGTGGCTCACTTGGTTCCAAAGACGGAACCTATGCGTCGTTAACTGGTGCCGGCGTTAATCCAAATGCTGGCGGCGGTGTTTTCGCAGCATTGAATAGTGTTGCACAAACCGGTGCAACTATTACTGTTTCCATTACCGGCGATTGTGCGGAGGCCGGTACTAATTCATTGAACGCAGGTGCATGGACAACTATTACTATATCTCCATCGGGTGGTGCAACACGGACTATTTCAGGCACATTAGTTGGCGCTGGTTTACTAACGTTTAATGGAGCAGATAATGTTACAATTAATGGTCTAAATACCGGAGGTGATGCTCTAATTATATCGAATCTTAGTACTTCTGCAACAACGTTAACCAGTACAATCAGATATCTTGGTGGTGCTACTGGTAATACTATTACAAATTGCTCGGTGTTGGGATCATCAACAATGGCAGTAGGTACTAATGGCGGTAATATCTTTTTCCATACGGACGCTAATACTGCAAATGGTAATGACAACAATACGATTTCAAACAATATAATTGGACCAGCAGGTGCTAATTTACCTTCAAAGGGCGTTTATGGAAATGGCTCAACAACAACAACAGCGATTGGTAATAGCGGGAACATAATCACCAATAATAATTTCGAAAATATTTTTGGTGTAGCGGTTAGTAGTGCTGGTATATATTGTAACGATGGATGTAACAACTGGACTGTCACAAATAATAGATTTTACCAGACGGCAACACGTACATGGACTACTGGTGCTTCTCATTATCCCATTTGGATAATCGGTACAAGTGCTACAAGTGGGGCCCAAGGCTTTACTATCACAGGTAACATAATAGGATATGCTTCAAATACACAAACTGGAATCTACACCTTAACCGGAACAGGAGCAAGTGCCCGTTTTTGGGGAATATATTTTAATGGTTCTGCAACAGGAACAACAACTACAGTTTCAAATAATACGATCGCTTCTGTTAGTATGACAGGAGTTACCGGATCTGGAACAGGCAACAGCAGTCCGTTCATGGCAATTAATTTGCAGGAAGGTTTGTTTGTTTCAAATGGTAATACAATTGGAAGCCAGTCTGCTACCGGATCGTTAACGTTTTCAACTACCACCACAAGTAGCAGTGATGTATACGGTATTCAGAATTTTAGCTCTGGTACCTGGACTTCAAACAACAATAATATAGGCGGAATATCAGTTACAAACCTGGGTGCTTCAGGAACATTCCTTTTATGGGGTATGAAGGCTAATACAGGAACAGGCGTTACATGGACAGCTAATAATAATAATATCGGCGGAACAGTTGCCAATTCAATTCAATTAACTGCAACAGGTACTTCATCACAGGTAATGGGATTGCAATCTTTAAATGCTCCTGCTTCTTTTACAAGTAATACTATCAGGAACCTTACAACAAATATTGGAACTGGTACTACCACTGGTGCCTCAGTGATAGGTATTTGTTTAACTTCATCTACACCTGCTAATACCTTAACTCAGAACACGATCTTCAATTTATCAAATACCAATGCTACAGCTGCGAGTGTTGTAACCGGTATTCAATATACAGGTAGTGCAGGAACAAATAATGTAACCCGTAATAATATTTATGGTTTGTCAGTATCAAGTACAAGTTCTACTGCTGAGATCAATGGTATTCGTATTGCAGGTGGTACAACAACCTATGCCAATAATATGATTGCATTGGGTACAGGTGTTATCAATGCAAATATTATCAATGGTATCAATGAACCATCAGGTACAGATATTTTCTACCACAATAGTGTATACATTGGCGGTAGCCCAACAGCAGGTTCAGGAAACTCATTTGCTTTTAACAGTACTGTTACAACCAATACAAGGAATTTCCGCAATAATATTTTTGTAAATGCAAGAAGTAATGGTGCGGCAACAGGTAAGAACTACGCAGTACAGGTTGGTGGTACAGCTCCTAATCCTGCAGGATTAACGATCAACTACAACGTTTATAACGCACCAGGAACGGGTGGCGTTTTTGGCCGTTTTAATTCATTAGATGTAATTAACCTTACTGCATGGAAATCGGCAGTTGGCCAGGATGCAAATAGTGCAGCAGGAGATCCTCAATACCAGGATCCTGCAAATGCTACGCCCGATCTTCATATCAATCCGGCAATTGCAACACCTGTTGAAGGCGCTGGTGTTGTAGTGTCTACTACAGACGATTTTGACGGACAAACACGCTCAGGCTTAACACCAACCGATATCGGTGCTGATGCAGGAAACTTTACATCCCTTCCAAATTGTACAGGGACACCGGCATCTGCTACCATTAATGGAGCTGCTGCAGTTTGTACCGGTACAGGTACAACGCTTACATTAAGCACTGTTTATACTGATCTTGGAATTACTTACCAATGGAGATCAGCTACTGTGTCAGGTGGCCCTTATTCTACAACATTAGGAACAGCAGCTTCACAGGCTACTGGTAATCTTACAACAACTACTTATTATATTGCTGAAATAACCTGTTCTTTCACCGGCCTTACATTTACTACTGCTGAAAAATCAGTTGTTGTAAATGCATTACCAACAGTGTTGGTGAGTCCAACTTCCGGAACATATTGTACTCCGGGGGGTACAGCAGTGGCACTTGCAGCAAGCGGTGCTTCAACTTATACATGGTCACCTACAACGGGATTAACGCCGACTACAGGAGCCAATGTTAATGCAAGCCCATCTGTAGCTACTACTTATACAGTAACAGGTACAGATGCAAATGGTTGTGTTAATACTGCAACATCTGCTATTTCTGTTGCAAATGCAGTAACGATCAGCAGCACAACAGCTACACCTTCTACTATTTGCAGCGGCGGTACATCTACACTAAACGTAAGTGCTACCATCGCAAACTCAGCTTACAGTGTTGCAGCAATCGGTTCGCCGGCATTGCTAACACCAGGTGCTTCACCAACAACAACACTTTCAGGTGCTGCTTCATTCCCTGTTAATACCAATGGTACTGCAGGAGACGATAGTTATTCAGCAGCCATAACGATACCTTTCAGCTTTGGGTACAATGGTGGTAGCATCACGCAATTATGGGTGAGCACAAATGGTTATTTAACCTTTACGAATCCTGTAAGTGTTGGTGCTTCGGCCCAAAGAACGCCGCAGACTCTTCCAAGTGCTACAGCTCCTAATAATGTAGTTGCAGCATTCTGGCATGATATGGATATGAGAACAGCAGGAAACGTTAGATATTATACCATTGGCAGCACACCAAACCGCCAGATGGTGATAGAATTCAACGCAATTCCTTCTTTCACAGGCGGCCTTCTACACACTGGCCAAATTGTTTTGTATGAAGCAGGGGGTACAGTTGACGTAGTGATTTCTGCTTCTGCAGTTGCAACAAAAACACTGGGTGTTGAAAACACTGGAGGTACTGCAGGTGTTGCCGGTACCGGAAGAAACAATGTTTCCTGGACAGTTTCCACTATCGAAGGATGGCAGTTTACACTTCCTGCTGCAACTTATGCATGGGAACCTTCAGGTGATGTAGTTAGTCCAACCAGTCAATCAACTTTAACCAATGCATTAACTACAACAACAACCTTTACGGTTACGGCTACCAGCGGCGGATGTTCTGCTACAGGTACAGCTACTGTCACCATCTCTGCAGGTGCAGCGATCGTAACAGATCCTTCCAATACAACCAAATGTGCCGGCGAAACTGCAACCTTTACGGTAGTAGCTTCAGGCCCGGGCCTAACTTACCAATGGCGCAAAGGAGGTATTGATATTCCAATCGGCGGAAATGCCAGCGCAGGTACAGCTACATTAAGCTTGCCAAACGTGAGTGCAGCTGATATAGATACTTATGATGTAGTGGTATCATCTTCCTGCGGAAGCCCGGTAACAAGTGCGGGTGCAACTTTAGGTGTAACAACTTCATTGGCCAGCATCAATGCGCCGGTTACAACAATTTGCTCAGGCAATCCTGTAACATTAACAGAGAATGGTGGAACTGCCACTTCATGGAGCTGGGCTCCGGGAGGCGCTACTACACAGTCGATCATCGTTTCTCCATCAGTAACAACCACCTATACAGTAACGGCAACACTTAATGGTTGCAACGCTACTGCATCACAAACAATAACAGTAAATCCAACACCTTCTGCTGTTGTGATCACACCAGCTTCTGCAACAATCTGCGAAGGCGGTTCAGTTGGTTTAGTGGTAACAGGTGGAACAACTCCTGCTATTTCAACATTGGGTGCAGGTACATCTACAACAACCCCCAGCACTACAGCTTCTACATTGGGACCAAATCCAATACAGAGTTATTATGGAGGTGCTAAACAACAAATGATCATACTTGCTTCAGAACTTACTACCCTTGGCCTGGTAAACGGAAGCGTTATTAATTCTGTTGCATTTAACCTTGCTGTTGCTGAAACAGGAAGAACATTGCAAAACTTACAGGTTAAGGTATCAAATACAGCTTTATCTGCTTTTGCAGGTACAACCTTTGCAGCTGCAGGAACGGTAGTTCGCAATGCTGCTAATTTCTCGGTAGCTGCAGGATGGAATACCATTGCATTTGACAATAGCTTTACCTGGAACGGTACCAGCAATATCATCATTGAAGTAAACTTCTCAAACAATGATGGCGGTGGCACAGGAACAAGTACAGCAGTATACAGCACCACAGCTTTTGCTTCTACATTATTCTACAGGAATGATTCGGAAACTGCTGCTGTAATTGATGCTAAAACAACTGCAAGTTTCGCAGCCTACACACAACGCAACAATATGCAAATTGGCTTCGCTGCCCAGGCAGCGATCACTTGGTCACCTAATGGTGATTTAACACCTAATTCAGGCCCAAGTGTTAGTGCAGCACCTGCATCAACAACAACATATACTGTTACTTCAACACTCAACGGATGTTCATCATCCAATACAGTAACGGTAACGGTTAATCCAAATTATACCATCACTGCTTCTGCAGGACCTAATGGAAGTATTTCTCCAAATGGAATTACAACATTGTCTTGCGACGGAACAGGCGACCAGACTTACACGATCACTCCTGACGCTTGTTATAGCGTAGCGGATGTTTTGGTTGACGGTGTTTCTATTGGCGCAGTAACTTCTCACACATTTACAGATGTAACAGCAAATCATACGATCGCTGCCAGCTTCTCCCTGAATGGTCCTTATACCATTACAGTTACAGCGGGTGCAAACGGATCAATCACTCCGGGTACTGGTTCAGTGAACTGCGGCGATAATGCTACTTACACGATCACTCCTGATGCATGTTATTCAATTGCAGATGTAGTGGTAGATGGTGTATCACAAGGTGCGATCACCAGTCATACATTCACCAATGTGCAGGCGAATCATACGATCAGCGCAACATTCACATTAAACACTTTCACGATCACAGTAACAGCCGGAGCGAACGGATCAATTACTCCGGGCACAGGTTCAGTAAACTGCGGTGATAATGCTACTTACACAATCACCCCTAATGCATGTTATTCAATAGCAGATGTAGTGGTAGATGGTGTATCACAAGGTGCGATCACCAGTCATACTTTCACCAATGTACAGGCGAATCATACGATCAGCGCAACATTTGTGCTGACTACTTATACCATTACAGTTACAGCCGGAGCGAACGGATCAATTACTCCGGGCACAGGTTCAGTAAACTGCGGTGATAATGCTACTTACACAATTACACCTAATGCATGTTATTCAATTGCAGATGTAGTGGTTGATGGGGTATCACAAGGTGCGATCACCAGCCATACATTTACCAATGTACAGGCGAATCATACGATCAGCGCAACGTTCACACTGAATACTTTCACAATCACAGTAACAGCCGGAGCAAACGGATCAATTACTCCGGGTACCGGCTCAGTGAACTGCGGTGATAATGCAACTTATACCATTAGTCCTGATGCGTGTTTTGCAATTGCAGATGTAATTGTTGATGGTGTATCACAAGGTGCAATCACCAGTCATACATTCACCAATGTACAGGCGAATCATACGATCAGCGCAACATTCATTGAAACAGTTTATACAATTACAGTAACAGCCGGTGCGAATGGATCTATTACTCCTGGTACCGGTACGGTAAACTGCGGTGCTAATGCTACTTACACGATCACTCCAGATGCATGTTATTCAATTGCAGATGTAATTGTTGATGGCGTTTCACAAGGTGCGATCACGAGTCATACATTTACTAATGTACAGGCGAATCATACGATCAGTGCAAGCTTTGTACAGATCACTTATACCATTACTGTTACAGCCGGTGCAAACGGATCAATCACTCCGGGTACGGGTTCAGTAAACTGTGGTGACAATGCAACATATACGATCACTCCAGATGCATGTTATTCAATTGCAGATGTAGTGGTAGATGGTGTTTCACAAGGTGCGATCACGAGCCATACATTTACCAATGTACAGGCCAACCATACGATCAGCGCAACATTCACACTGAATACTTATACAATAACAGTTACAGCTGGTGCAAACGGATCAATCACGCCGGGTACCGGTTCAGTAAACTGTGGTGATAACGCTACGTACACCATTACTCCTGATGCATGTTATGCAATTGTTGATGTAATTGTTGATGGCGTATCACAAGGTGCGATCACGAGCCATACATTCACGAACGTACAGGCGAATCATACGATCAGTGCAACCTTTGCTCCTACAACTTACACGATCACAGTAACAGCCGGTGCAAACGGATCAATCACTCCCGGCACAGGTTCGGTGAACTGCGGTGACAATGCAACTTATACCATCACTCCGGATGCATGTTATGTAATTAATGAAGTAGTTGTTGACGGAGTATCGGCTGGAACAGTCGGCACGTATACCTTCACCAATGTACAGGCGAACCATACGATCAGTGCAACATTTGTATTGGCAACCTATACTATTACTGTTAGTAATGGACCAAACGGTTCCATCAATCCACAATCAATTGTGAAGTCCTGCGGTTCTAACCAGACCTTCACTATGATACCTGATGATTGTTATTCAGTTGCTGATGTGGTGGTTGATGGTGTTTCTCAAGGTGCAGTGGGAACTTACACTTTTACAAACATAACAGCTGCTCATACGATCAGCGCAACATTTGTTCTTAATACGTATACAATCACAGTAACTGCCGGTGCAAACGGATCAATCACTCCGGGTACTGGTTCTGTGAACTGTGGTGCGAATGCTACTTACACAATTACTCCTGATGCATGTTATAGCATTGCAGATGTAATAGTTGATGGCGTATCACAAGGTGCGATCACCAGTCATACATTTACTAATGTAACGGCCAATCATACGATCAGCGCCACCTTTGCGCTTACTACTTACACCATTACGGTTACAGCCGGTGCAAACGGATCAATCACTCCTGGCACTGGTTCAGTGAACTGCGGTGACAATGCAACATATACGATCACTCCTGACGCATGTTACAGTATTGCAGATGTAATAGTAGATGGTGTATCGCAAGGTGCGATCACCAGTCATACATTTACCAATGTACAGGCGAATCATACGATCAGTGCAACATTTGTACAGATCACTTATACTATCACAGTAACAGCCGGTGCAAACGGATCAATTACTCCGGGTACAGGTTCTGTAAATTGCGGTGCGAATGCTACTTACACAATTACTCCTGATGCATGTTACAGTATTGCAGATGTAATAGTTGATGGCGTATCACAAGGTGCGATCACGAGCCATACATTTACTAATGTACAGGCGAATCATACGATCAGCGCAACATTTGTACAGATCACTTATACGATAACAGTTACGGCCGGTGCAAACGGATCAATCACTCCGGGTACAGGTTCTGTGAACTGCGGAGCTAACGCTACTTATACTATTACCCCTGATCCGGGTTATGCTATTGCAGATGTAATTGTTGATGGTGTATCACAAGGTGCGATCACCAGTCATACATTCACCAACGTACAGGCCAACCATACGATCAGCGCAACATTCGTGCTTTCCGGTGGTGGTCCTTTCACCATCAATTCAAGTGCGGGTGCAGGTGGATCTATTTCGCCAAACGGCGCAACGTTGGTAAACCAGGGCGACAACCAGACCTATACCATTACAGCAAACGCATGCTTCAGTATTTCAGATGTAATTGTTGATGGCGTATCGCAGGGTGCAATTGGTACATACACCTTCACAAATGTGCAGGCTAACCATACCATATCTGCAAGCTTTACGCAGAATGGTCCTTATACCATCACGGCAACTTCAGGGCCGAATGGTTCTGTAACACCATTAGGTGCGACTATTGTTACCTGTGGTGCAAACCAATCTTACAACATCACACCGATCGCATGTTACCATGTACTCGATGTATTGGTAGATGGTGTTTCTGTTGGTGCGGTAACTACTTATACATTTACCAATGTACAGGCCAATCATACCATCAGTGCAACATTTGCTATCAATGCTTCACTTATAGCTCCTGTTGTAACAGGACCGGTTAATATTTGCCAGTATATCGGAACACTGGATCCTGTTGTTTATACTGCATCATCTGCAGGAGCAACAGGTTACAGCTGGATCGTACCACCAAATACTGTGATCGTATCCGGCCAGGGTACATCAACTCTTACGGTTACCTTCCAGTTCTTTAATCCGGCACAGGCAAACAAACAGATCAGGGTAACGGCACTGTCTCCTTGCGGCAACAGCCCGCTGACGATCTACTACCTGGCAGCGCAGGTTCCAAATACACCGGGACCAATTACAGCCAGCAGCAATAATGTATGCGCTGTTATAGGAACACCAGGCACGATCACTTATACGATCAATTCAGTGCCAGGCGCATCTACTTACAACTGGTCAGCACAGGGCGGAACAACAACTATCAACCATCCAAACGGACCGGGTGTAAACGATACAACGGTAACGGTTAGCTTCACAATGGGCTTTACCAGCAGTAATATCACGGTATTTGCATCCAACGCTGGTTGTGGCCAGGGTGGTTCAAGAAGCCTGTTGATCACACGTGCTAACCCTTCAACACCAGGATTGATCAGTGGCCCGACGAATGCATGTCCTTATATGGCACCGGGTGGTGTACCTGCTACTTATTCAGTAACAAACACACCAGGTAACACGTACACATGGAGCGTTCCTTCCGGTGCGATCGGCTTAACCGGCCAGGGTACCAGTACGATCTCGTTCACTTATCCAAATACATTTGTAAGCGGATCAGTAACTGTATTTGCAACGAATGGTTGCGGAAGCAGTGGTACAAGGTCGTTGTCGATCAGCAAGCTGAACCCGGCAACACCGAGTGTTATCGATGTGATACAGACACAGCCATGTCCAAACAGGGTGTACACCTACACGTTAGCCAGCATGCCTGCCAATGCAACTTCTGTTCAGTGGACGGTTCCTGTTGGTGCAACACTTGTATCCGGCCAGGGTACCACCAGCATCACGGTATCTTATCCACCTACATCGTTTAACAGTGCGGTAACAGCCCAGGCCTTCAACAATTGCGGAAGCAGTTCTATCAGGTCAACCCCGGTTAAAATTCCTTCATGTCCTGGTGAGCGTTCAATTGCTAAAGGAGGAGCGGAAATAACAACTCCCGCACAAACCCTGCAGGTAAATGTTTATCCTAATCCAACGGTAAGCGATTTTAAATTGCAGGTATTAAGTGCAGGAAAACAAACGATCAATGTACGTATCCTCGATATGCAGGGTCGTGAGTATAAAAAAATCACGGTATTGCCTTATCAAACAACCAATATAGGAGCTGAATTGAAAGCCGGTGCCTATTTCATGGAAGTAAGACAGGGTAATGAAGTGAAGACAGTAAAACTGATGAAGTTTTAATCAAGATAGTTTTTGAGAATGGAGAAAGCCCACCGTTAAAATGGTGGGCTTTTTCTTTTCCGTTTTTTTGTTTCCGCCGATCTGTTCGCAGATACCCGCTAAGCTCCTTTTTCATTACCGCAAACAGGGTAAGTAGTTACAGTAGTTATGAAAATGGGCGCAAATCTGCGTGCACTTAAATCTGCCTGCGCCGGTAGGGAACACTTTTATCCAACTCCCTGGTAATTACCTATTTCAGAAATGTGTAAAAAATACACATCCAGCGCTATAAATAACCAAAAATTTATTATATTTTTGGTATCCGGATCCATTGAAAATCTATAAACCCTTTTTAGCTCCTGGATACAATAAATAATTGCTTGCCATAACAGGTTAAACATTGTTTGCCCCATGCTGTTTATTAGGAAAAATATCTGGTTACGCATTTTGCTGATGACATGTTTATGCATTGTCGCACAAAATAAATTATATGCACAGCTTTCGTTAACTAACGGGGCACCATCCGCGACAATCAATTTTTCGAATACTATGCCAACCACAGTTGGTACAAATACTTCTACAACATTTTCTGGTGCCGGATTTTCTCCCAACCCCACAAACGCCACCCCCGGAAGATTGAATTCGAATGCATGGGCAGTTTTAGGGTGGAGTGATGGCGATTTAAATTATGGCGGTACAAATACCTCGGGCGACTATGCAAGAGGAGCGCACGCTAACCAAGCAGTAGGAATAGCGACGGGAGGAATTTATGCTTATACAGGAACTCCTGGTTCAGTTGCAAATCCTGCCTTAATGTTCCAGGGCGGAGGTAGTGATTTTGATCCTGGGACACTTACACTTCGACTTGTAAATAATGGGACAACAATTATTACTTCTATTGCTATTTCATATAATATTTTCGTGAGGAATGATCAGTCACGGGCAGATAGTCTTAATTTTTCTTATTCATCTGACAATTTTGTCAACAGCGATAACCTGGTGCCATCAATGGACTATGGTTCAATTGCAGGGCCGGATGGTTTAGGTTGGGTAGTTGTAGCTGGTTCTCCTTCAAGATCCGGCACGCTAAGTACAGGCGTTTACGTAGCACCTGGTCAATATTTCTACCTACGTTGGTCCCACAGTTCCACAGCAACGGGTAGCCGTGATGAGCTTGGACTTGATGACATTAATATAACGGCAACCTATAGTGGTCCTTGTACACAACCAACTACACAGGGAGTTGTAAATAGTTTTTCCAGTGTGCTCTCTTCACAGATGGACGTAAACTTTACCAGGGGAGATGGAACAGGTGGTGTATTAATTGTTGCGAGCCCGAATGCCGTTTTGGGTGCTAATCCCATAAGCGGCGTTACTTATGGCAGCAATACAAATTACGGCAACGGCGACCCCATAGGAACAGGGTTCGTGGTTTTTAATGGTGTGGCCAATGGAACAGGTGCAGCCGCAACAACTACTGTAACGGGACTTAACCCATCCACTACTTATTATTTTTATATTTTCGAATATAATATCACGGTTCCCTGTTATATGGTGCCGGGAAATTCACTGAGCCAAATGACATCAGTAGGCTCTGCTACTTCACCTACAGATTATTTCCGATCTAGAACCGGGGGACCTTTCATCTGGAACAATAGTAGTAGCTGGGAATCCTCTCCCGATAATGGTGTTACACCGTGGATAACCGCTACGATTAAACCAGGTTCTTCTGCAAAAGGAATTTTGATACAGACGGGTCATACCATGACGATTACAAGTAATGAAACAGCAAAATTGCTTAACATAGCTACTGGTGCTACGCTTACCTACAATAATACAGCATCCGGTGGCTGGGACCTTGATATCTTTCCTGATGCTACTGATATTGATTTTAAAATTTCCGGAACATATATTATCTGGGGCAAGGCTGCAACGATACAAGCCGGTGCAACTGTACAGGTATACAGCGGTGGTATTGTAAGGGCGAGCGCCAATGTGGTCAGTAACACAAGTGATGATTTTGCCAGGTATGCAAGTGTATCATGGGCAACGGGCTCTGTATTTGAATGGAATACGGGAACTTCTTTTCAAACTTCTTCTGCTACTTATTTTCCTAATGCACTCGCGACCGATATTGCTACTTTCAGGATTGCAGTAAATATGTCTCCAGTTGGTGCAAGCACAACCACAACCATTAATGGTTTACTTGAGGTAAACGGCAACGTTACCTTTCAAAATAATGGTACTAAAGTTTTCAGAAATGGAATTATTGGAACGGCAATTCTCACACAAAGTTCTTCCGGGCCATTTGTAATCGATGGTGCAACAGCACAATTAGGCGGAACTGGTGTAATTTCTTTGTTCTCAAGTGGCGGATTAAATATTGCCACATCATCAGTAACAACACTTATATCAAACAAGACCATCAATTCAAGTGGTGCCGCTGTTACGGTTGATGGCACGCTTTTATGTTCAACAAATATAATAGGAGGCTCTTCATTGTTTACGCTTTCTTCTGCAGGCATACTTGGGATCGGATCTGTTGACGGCATTACACCACTTGCTTCAGGTGCTGTGGGAAATATCCAGGTCAGTTCTACACGTTCTTACAGTACAAGCGGGATATATCTTTATAACAGCAGTGCAGCCAACCAGGTTACAGGAAGCGGCTTGCCAACAAATATTGTATCGCCGGGAGCATTGACCATTTCAAATACGGGTGCTTCAGGTAATAATACGGTTACACTTACAACCAATAACACTACCACCATTACCTTAAATCTTGTTAACGGCCTTTTTGAAGCGGGCACAGCACAATTCCTTCAAATCGCGGCAACGGGAACGGTTAATAGCGTAGCCCCGGGTGGTAACCAGGGCTTATCATCTGCCGCAGGAACAATCTGGTTTGTTGGAACGGGTACAGTGAACCCGGGCACCGCATTATCACTTACGAATGTGAGGATAAGTAATGGGGTTGTAATGGGCGGACCAAATACTACCATCAAAGGTATTTTTGAGATTGCGACCAATGGCTTTGTGAATGGCGGCACAGCCCCAACCTATTCTTCTTCACCGGCTTCCACACTTTATTATAATACAGGTGCTGTCTTTGGCATCGGTAATGAATGGTATGCGAATACTTATGGTTCGGCTGCAGGTGTTCCTCACCACGTAACATTGGGTGCGATGGGAACTGCATTAAATTTCGGAGCTCATAATACTCCTCACGAAATGAGGGGGGATATGACCATCAACAACGGTACTACACTGACCCTGTCCACCATTTCGGGTGGAGACCTTTATATTAAAGGCAACTGGGTACGTACAGCTACCGGAAATTTCAATGCGAATATCAGGGCGGTTAAATTTAATGGCAGTAGCGGAGATCAATTTGTAACACGTACGGGTGGGGGAACAGAATCTTTCCCATACATGCTCATTGAGAAGAGCGCAGGCCAGTCTGTTGTACTTGCAGGAGCGCCCAACGCTACCACGGTGAATGTGGATGGCTTCAATGGAGGTAATACATTGCAACTGATCAGTGGCGATCTTGATCTTAACCAGCAAACATTCAATTTCGCTTCCTATATCAACAGCAACCAGAATAATCTTGGTATTGACGGATCTGCAGGTAACCTTACCCGTAATATCAAAAGTACAGGTGGTACGGGTGTGTTTGCCGTATACAATAATACTGCCGCAACTCATAATATTACCATAACAAGAATGTCGGGAAATGCATCACTGCTGGTGCTGGCCTCAACAGTAAGGATGACAACCGGCGGTGTTGGTCCGGGCGGGGGCGGTATTAATTTCGGCAATACCTACACAACCATCAATGGAACACTGCAGATAAATTCTTATGGTTTTGTCACAGGATTTGCACCTACTTACGGTACAGGGTCATTCCTTATCTACAATCCCGGCGGGCCTTTTGACAGGAATGTAGAATGGGGTGCATTGAGCGGACCGGGATATCCTTATAACGTGACAGTGCAGAATAACACGAACCTTACTTTAAATACAGTGATCAACGGGAATGCTGACAGGGCAATGGCAGGTAACTTATCTGTTGCATCGGCCTCTTCTCTTGCCCTCGGCGCAACTTATGCTAATAAACTAACAGTGGGGGGTAATGTACAATTAGATGGAACACTTACACTACCTGCTGTGATTGGTGGAGATATTTATATTGGTGGCAACTGGAATCGCCCGGTAACAGGAATATTTACACCGAATGATCGGGCTGTATTTTTTAATGGCGGCGGCAACTCTACCATTACAGCCAGTGGAGGACAACCTTTTCCATACCTCTATCTTACAAAGAATGCGCTTGCAAATACACTTACATTATTAGATGATATCAGCATCAGCAAAGAATTTGGAATATCAACAGGAACTTTTGACCTGGCTGCAAAAAATGCCACTTTAAAATCAGATGCTGCACGCACTGCAGATTTCGGCCAGGTAGGAGCGTCGGGAGATGTAGCTTATGCCGGCATAGGAAGATTTATAGTTGAAAGGTATTTACCAACGGGAACGGGTGCAGGTGAACACGGAAAATCATGGCAGTTCCTGGCGGTGCCCGATAATGACGGACAAACCATCAATGCCGGTTGGCAGGAAGGAAATGTATTACCAACCATCGGCACTCCGGGCCTTGGTACTATTATTACGAGCGCAGTTGCAGGTGCCGGCTTTGATATAATTGGCGGTGCAGGTCCTTCAATGAAGTACTGGAATTCGGCTACAAATCTATGGGCAGGAGTTCCCAATACTACTTCAACAGCTTTGCATAACCCTAATGGATATTTTCTTTTTGTGCGTGGCGACAGGAATGTAACGGTTTACAACCAACCGGCAACTAATACTACATTGCGCAGCACAGGAAGATTATTTGTACCCGGATCGAATCCTCCACCCGTTATCAATGTTCCGGCAGGTAAATTTGAATCTATTGGCAATCCATATGCGGCAACGATTGATTTCTTAGGTATTACAAAACCAGCTTCACCTGCGGTGGATGATGTATTTTATGTATGGGATCCGTTACTGGTGGGAACATGGGGCCTGGGTGGTTATCAAACCATTAGTGCAATTACCGGGTATAAACCAACGCCCGGCGGTACAGCGAATTATAGTAGCCTTAGCGCATACACGAAGATCCAATCGGGACAGGCATTTATGGTTCATGCTACAGGAGCAGGAGGAAATGTATCCTTTACTGAAACAGCAAAAGTAATGGCAAGCAGCAGCCCGTTATTCAGGCAGTCTTCTTCCAATGGAAATACCTTTACAATAAACACAAATACTGATAACACCGCTTTTAATAATCCGGCTCTTTTCAGATCTGAGTTATACACTTCAACAGGAATTATTGCAGATGCAAACATTGTTGCATTCAAGCATTCATTCAGCAATGACTACGAAGCAAATGACGCCTTGAAAATATTAAATGGAGGGGAAAATTTTGGAATTTATAGCAACGATAAATTGCTGGTTGTTGAAGCCAGGAAACCTGTGATGAGAAGTGATACCATTTATTTCCGGCTTACCAACCTCCATACGCAATCATACCAATTCAGGTTTTCTTCAGAGAATATGCAACATGGAGGAATGACCGCATTCCTGGTTGACCGTTTCCTTCGCACACATACCACTATCACTATTACAGATAGCAGTTTTTATGATTTTTCAATTACCAGCGATCCTGCTTCCAGTGCGTCCGACAGGTTCTATATTGTTTTTAAAAAAGCAAGACATATCGGTGGGGGTTTAATTTCGATGAATGACAAAAACATTCCAAAGACTGAAGGCATTCCAAAGGCTGCAGGAAAAATAAGCGTATACCCTAACCCGGTATCTGGTGGAAATATCCAGCTTTATTTTACAAATACAATTCCAGGTAAATACAAATTACAACTATTCGACAACAACCGTCAGCTTGTTTACCAGCAGGATATTACGGCTAAATCAAATTCATTTAAAACTTCTTTACATGTTGTAGCAATACCGGCCGGCCACTACCATCTCGAAGTGATTGCAGATAACGGGACCAAGCTGGTTGAACCGGTTATTATTCAATAGTTTTTCTACTCTTATATTTTTCGAACAGTACATTAATGATAACACATCACTTCTGTGAAACTCCGTGTTACCTCCTTTACCTCTGCGATTTTATTTACGCAACGATATTAACTATAGAGTTTTACAAGGGTGCCGACAAAAATCTGCGGGTTTATAATTTATGTCATCTGCGAAAAAAATACAGTACAAAACAAAAAAGTTGAACGCCCAATAACGAACGTTCAACTTTTACATTTAATATTTTACACCTATTGGACGATCGTAAGGTTATCGTTTATCCTGAACTTTTTATTCTGTTTAACGGTAATTTTTGCACCTGATGAAACTGTTTGTTCCACATTAAGGATACACTCTTGTCCCGCAATGGGATCAACGATGATCTGTCTGCAACCGGTAAGTGGTGAAGGAGGTATAATGCCATTCGCCCAGTTTGCCGGAACATCCCAATTGCCAGAGCCGGTAAATGTATAAGTGTCTGTGATCGGTCCCACATACATGGTGATCGTATTGGAGCTTGCCGGAACACGACTGGAAATGGTAAATACCATATTAGGACGCATGCTTGAGGTGTTTGGACCAGTTGCTCGTGTACACGCATCCGTTACCACACCATCAGCCTGGTAAAAAGTATTCGAAACATATGCCGTAGCTGACTGGTAATTCTGGTAGGCAGCACTTCCCGTAACGCCGCTGGCAAAACAAATATCAATGATCAGATTAGAAGTTCCGTCCCAATCGAATGCTGTTGAAAATATATGCCTGTTCACTGAATTTGGAACCGGGGTATAATCAACCGGTCCAAATACAGTGGTGAATGCAGGGGATTGAAATGCACCGGTTAAATTGGTTACACTGGATTGTCCTATTTTGATCGTATAATCTTTAAGTGTAAGCGGAATACCTAATGTAGCTATGATATTAAAGCTTACAGAACTGATTTTTCCTCCTACTCCGAACGCATTTAACTCCGCAGCTTTTATCAAAAATTGCTGTCTTCCGTTTCCATACCAGGTAGGATAAGCAGCTCCTGCATTGTCGCGATCATCATTTACTGTGGTGCCGGTTCCCAGGACTTTTGTAGCAGGACAGGTAACACTTGCGGTAATATCGCAGCTTACCTGCTGACCGTCCGTTAAACCATTTGCAGTAAACGTACTGGAATTTGTTCCGGCATTTGCACCATCTACTTTCCATTGAAAAGCAGGACTAATACCGTCTGTAACAGTAGCATTAAAAGTTGCAGGTGCTCCTGCACATATGGGTCCCGGGCCTCCATCCTGCTCAATCGTAACTGCCGGATCAGCAGAAGGAGTAACACTCATAGTAATTCCATTGGAAACCGCTGTAGTATTTGTAAGGCAGGTAATGTTCGACGTTAGTGTACAGGTAACAATATCACCATCATTTAATGCAGACCAATAAGTAGCATTGTTAGTGCCCACATTTACACCATTTACTTTCCATTGATAAGACGGAACTGTACCGCCATTCGCAGGCGAAGCGGTAAAAAGTGTGATCGAACCTGTACAGGTAGGGTTGCTACCATTTGTAATCGCAATATTTACAGATGCTGATAAATTTGCGGGAATAACTGTCGTCGTTATGCTGTTGGAACCTATCACCGCAGCACCACAGATAGTGGTGAGGCTGTACGTACCTGCTTCTGTAACAGTGATCGACTGTGTTGTCTGGCCATTAGACCATAAATAATTCTGTTGAGGTGTTGAAGTAAGCACCACAGAACCTCCTGCGCAGAAAGTAGTGGAACCTAAGGCAGAAATGGAAGGTGAAACATTTTGCTCTGTCAGTATAACCGGAACGGCTACCCAGTTATTTGTCAGATCGCTTTCCAAAAATTTATTATCAGGGTCTGTTATAGAAACTATATAATAGGTGCCGTTACAGACATCGATCAATGGCATTGGATCGTTAAGGCTTTCGCTGTACACATCATAGTAACCCGGGTATATACCCTGGTTGAGATTACAGCCGGTATGCCAGCCAAGACCATTATTGGGAACCGTTATTACGTTATTGCCATTGTTATCTTTACATTCTCCCGGGTTGCTGGAGCAGATCCCCAGGTTTACCAGGCAAAAACTTTGCTTGGTGCCCGCTGCAATAATAGGCCATGTACGTGCGTCGGGATTGGAAGTAGCAGTACGTAATGTATAATTTGCCCAGTTATCAACGTGGATGTGATTGTGTCCGGGATGAAAAGTCATTGAGCCGGCAAAACGATCATAATAGCTTAGGGTATCCTTTCCCGGTACTTTCTGGTAAATACGCTGCTTTACAACATGTGAAAGCTGGATGCCTGTTGGACAAACTGTATTACATGGAACATGCGTGTCTGCACAGAAACAGGAATCTATTCCAAAAATGTCGAGCGGACCAGAACCAATATTTGGTGTAGCATTGGAAACATACATTACGCCGGGTTCCTCAGTATGATTATCCTGGATCTCTTTTACAGAAGAGGTCATATCAGGTAAAAGATCACAACCGGGGGCACCGTCGGGGCAGGTACAGGTTCCGCATAAATATGTACCAACAGGTGCACCAAGTCCGGGAACGCCGGGTTGCAGCGGTGGATTATTGGTGAATGCGATGCTGGCATTGTGAATCGAACCGGTATCAGGTGATGCTACGTCAGTAATGGTAAGGATCCAAATACCATTCGGGTTTTGCCCATTATTAAAACTATTGATCTCTCCCACAGGAAAATACAAACCGGTATAAGGCGCCTGCCCGTTTAAAAATGAAACGCCATCCATACCGAGACAGGTACCGGAAAAATTATCTGCCGCTCCACCGATGTTTTGTAAGAGCGTCACCGTTGTGCCTGCAGGTGATTGCAGGGAAATAGTGAGATCAGCGTCATAGGAGTGAGTAATGTTGAGACAGATATGTGCTGCCCCAAAGGCGTTATCGATCGTATTTTGTAAACCACTTACATTGATGGGTATGGTAAAAGTGGATTGGTCATCTATATGATGATAACCCGACCAGGAAAAAGTTTGAGCATTTGTAAAAAGAGAAACCGCAATTAATAGAATGGTAAAGTAAATTCTCATCATCAATTAGATTTAGGGAACTAAATATATGGAAAATATTAATCCATCTAAGGGTGTATTATAGATATTTTTCCTCCTTATTGTACTAATGGGAAACATAAATTGAAATATTCGAGCCACCACAAACAATGCTGGTCAATATATTTCCTAAACCGGGAGTGAGCATTTTTAAACTGCAGATTTAACCGGCGCCGCGGAACTCTTTCATGCCGAAAGTAATAAACACTTCAATCATGCAACCTTATTAACTGCTGTAATAAGACGCTGATTGAACGCCTATTCCCGATTGTCGGAAATAAGGCAGGAAATAAAAACACGGTTATAGTAAGATTTGAACAGGTTTCGCGAAGAGCCTCTGCGACATCTCTGCTTCTCCATTTCTCTGCGGTTAACACTAACGGTCTAAATTCTAAACCACTTACTGTAAACAGGTAGGAAATGGGGTGAGTTATAGGCTGCAATTATCTCTATTTATTATTCATCCGTGTTAATTAACACGGATGAATAATAAGAAGCTGTGGAATAAAAGCGAAGGGAAGTGTAACCAAATCTTATTACTGTTAGAAAAGGTTACCAAATATGAATAAAGTAACCAAACCGGGAAAACCTGGTTCATCATTTAACTTTTATTGGCAACAAAAGTCCTGGTATTATATTACTGTTATCAACAACAGATTTATAAAAATCCTGTTATACCCCTTGTCAAAATAATCCCCGGATTCTGCATTTTTTGCATCCTGACTTCCTGGCCGATAAAAAATTTATATTTCAGCCGTTTTCCCACAGCATTTATTTAAAAAAGTTCAAAAAATAAATTGCTTAAACCAAACAAGGACACTATATTCGTTGCCTCAAATCCGTTCCTCCAAAAACTCAGCACCTTAAAACTTCAAACTATACTTAACTGTAATTCCGGCTGCTAATATGAACAATCATTTTTCCGGGTTTATCAAATGTGTAAAAAATACACAATTAAGGGAGCCATTGCCGGGGCCCTGTTTTTCATTTGCATTCCTCAGCAGAATTAATACTCACATAATATATAACATCTAACATTGCCTAAATTTTAAAACGCTTAATATATGAGCCTATCTACACTGTTCTTATTTAAAACTAAAAATGGTTGTCTGGAAGCGACAACAAACAAAAGGTTTAAATCTTTTATTGCAGTCTTAATGTTGTTATTGACATCATTGACTGGATTTGCCGCAACCTATTATTCACAAGGAAGTATAGCGCCTAACTTAACAGCAAGCTGGAATACGGTTAGAGCAGGAGGTGGAACTTCACCAGCTAACTTCACTTCCGGAGATATTTTTGTAATTCAAAACGGTCATGTAATGACCACCGGCGCTACCTGGTCCGTTTCGGGAGCTGGGTCAAAAGTTCAGATCGAAAGCGGGGGAACGCTTACTTCTACAAGCGTAATTACATTAGCTGTTGCGACCACTTTTCAGATAGATAATGGTGGATCTTATAACCAGAATGTTGCTGCTGCAATGGGAACTAATACTTTGCAAGGAACTGAGGTTTTCGGAGCTTCAAGTAATTTTACTTACAATGCTGCGCCAACTGGTACATCTGCTCCAACATCGCCGGGTTATGGTAATCTAACAATTAATACCACTACAAATGCAGGGGCTATTGGATGGGGTGGAACAATTTCTCAAATTCAAGGTAATTTCAATGTTACTGCAACAGGCACTGGCACAATCAGGCATGCATTAACTGCAGGTGGAAATATAACAGTATCGGTTGGTGGTAACTTTTCTTTATCAGGAACAAATACGAACTTCTGGTTATCATCAGGGGCCGGCACCTGTGCTTTAACTGTAGGAGGAAATCTTTCAATAAGTGGGAGCGCTTTGCTCGACCTTGCAAATTCAAGCGGCGCAGGGACATTAAATCTTGGTGGTAATTTCTCACAGACAGGCGGAACATTTACAACAAACAGCGCAGTTTCTACTGTAAACTTTACTGGTGGCGCCAGTAGTGCAACTTTTACTCAATCTTCCGGCACTTTTACAAGCACCAATATAAACTGGTCTATCGCTTCAGGAAAAACCCTGGCTAATACTACGGTAACTTCTATCGTTGCGGCTTCAAGAACTATGACTGTCAATGGAACATTCCAAATAAACCAAGGGTCATTTTCCGGAAGCACAGGAACCTGGAGTTATGGAGCCGGAGCTACATTAATATTTAATCATACGTCTGGTACTTATGGACCGATTGATGCGAGCCATACATATTGGCCAGCAACTAACAGTCCGGCGAATGTAACTGTCGCTAACAATTTCACTGCTCCAAATGGTATTAATTTGTCGGTGGCAAGAACTGTGTCTGGTATATTCCAAACAGCCGCAGGAGTTACAAATGCCAACAATCTTACATTGAATGGAACAGGCCAGATCAATGGAGGTGGATTCATGACTGGTACACCAACTTATGGAGTTTCTTCAACCCTTGTATATAATACAACTTCTTATACAACTTCAACAAATGAATTTCCAAATACAGGAGTAAAAAATGTAACCATCACAGCGCCTAGCGGCACAAATACTGTTACACTCGATAATGATAAAACTATTACAGGAACATTTGCGATCGGTGCTCATACTGTTAATGGCGGCAAAAGCATCAACGCACAAAGCATAACAATGGGCGCAGGTTCGCTTGTTGCCGGTACGCTCACAACAAGTGTATCTTTTGTTTGTACCGGTGCTTCTTCCATCAGCATGACCGGTTCATGGAATGTTACCGGTTTTACAAGGAGTACAAGTACTGTAGCGTTTACGGGTACTGGTAATTTAAATTCAGGAAGTACTTTTTATAATCTTACCAATTCCGGTGGTACACGTTCTATTACAACAGATTTTAATGTAGAGAATACTTTATTAGTAAGCGGTGGAACTATGCTTATTTCCGGTGGAACTGGAAAAACCCTGATGATGACGGGTTCTGCATCAACCATTAATATTACCGCTGGTGCAATAAATGGTACAGACCAGGGAGCGGGGAATGACCTTACGCTTAATATCGCTGGAACTCAAACAACGCTAACAGGTAATGCAACAAGCAACGATGATCACGAAAAGAAATTTTTTAACGTAAGTGTTAATAACGGAAGCACACTTATATTGTCACGAGGCATCCTTTGCCGTTACGGTAATTTTGTAGTGAATGGTACCATACAGATCAACGCTAATGGATATATTCAAACAAATCCTTCCAGCTCTGTAGTACCTAATTATAATAGTTCAACGGGCTCACTTGCTTATAACAATGCCGGTCCATTTACAACAGCAGGTGAATGGCCGGCTTCAGGCAGCCCTGCCAACGTTTCATTGATCGCGGCAGGCACGAATGTCACATTGAGCGGTAATCGTACCATCAGTGGTATACTTACATTAACCGACGGGATAATCACTACTTCCGCTAATGTTTTAGCAGTAAGCAATTCAGCTACTGCTTCAGTGGTAAGAACAAATGGATACGTGATTGGTAACCTGCAACGTGCAGTTGCAACAGGTACCAATACATATGATTATGCAATAGGAACTTCATCAGGTTATACCCCGGCAAGTATTGCATTCAGCGGTGCAACGGGAGCAGGTAGTGTTACTGTAGTGTCACTAAATGGTGCAAGCAGCAACTATCCTCCAACGTTAAGCCCTACAAAAAGAGTTGACCGTTACTGGACAGTGACCAACAGCGGTGTAAGCGGATTTTCAGCTGATGCAAGCTTTAATTATTTAGGAGCTGATCTCGTTGGTGGTGCAACATCAGCTACTGTGCATGCTTATAAATTTGATGCACCTTCTACATTTACTGATCCGCCATTCACTTCAGGTACCAATACTTTCACGGTAACCGGTCTTACCGGTTTCAGTGAATTTGGTGCAGGAGAATGTACCACTATTTGCCAGAACGGCGGGATCCTGGATGTACAAAACTGCGGTTGCCAGTGTTTATCCGGGTACACGGGTTTTAACTGTGAAATAATCAATCGCAGCATTACTACATCTGTTGCAGGTACAACATTCTGTGCAGGTGATGCTTTAACGGTAAACTATAATGCAATTGCTCCCGTTTCATGGGATCCGGGGAATATTTTCACAGCCGAACTTTCAGATGCATCAGGAAGTTTTGCATCTCCTGTTAGTATTGGATCTGTATCATCAACTGCTACAGGTCCCGGCAGCATCAGCGCTACCATTCCACTGGGTACAAGCTTTGGCGCCGGTTATCGTATCCGTGTAGTAAGCAGCAACCCGGTTGTAACGGGTACGGATAACGGATCTGATCTTACCATTAATCCAAATTATACAATTACAGCAAGCGCCGGTCCAAATGGATCGATCTCTCCAAATGGGTTAACAAACCATTGCTCAGGAACAAACCAGACTTATACAATTACTCCTGATGCATGTTATTCAATTGCAGATGTAGTTGTGGACGGAGTATCACAAGGTGCAATTGGTTCACATACATTCACAAACATTACTGCGAACCATACGATCAGCGCAACTTTTGCACTTACTACTTACACCATTACAGTTACAGCCGGTGCAAACGGATCAATCACTCCTGGTACTGGTTCAGTGAACTGTGGTGATAACGCTACTTATACTATCTCTCCAGATGCATGTTATTCAATTGCAGATGTAGTGGTAGATGGTGTATCACAAGGAGCGATCAGCAGTCATACATTTACCAATGTACAGGCTAACCATACGATCAGTGCATCCTTTGCTCTTACAACTTACACGATCACAGTAACCGCCGGTGCAAACGGATCAATCACTCCCGGTACAGGTTCAGTGAACTGTGGTGATAACGCTACTTATACTATCTCTCCAGATGCATGTTATTCAATTGCAGATGTAGTGGTAGATGGTGTATCACAAGGAGCGATCAGCAGTCATACATTTACCAATGTACAGGCTAACCATACGATCAGTGCATCCTTTGCTCTTACAACTTACACGATCACAGTAACCGCCGGTGCAAACGGATCAATCACTCCCGGTACAGGTTCAGTGAACTGTGGTGATAATGCGACTTACACAATCACTCCTGATGCATGTTATTCAATTGCAGATGTAATTGTAGATGGGGTATCACAAGGAGCGGTCAGCAGTCATACATTTACCAATGTACAGGCTAACCATACGATCAGTGCATCCTTTGCTCTTACTACTTATACAATAACAGTAACAGCAGGTGCAAACGGATCAATCACTCCGGGCACAGGTTCAGTAAACTGCGGTGATAATGCTACGTACACGATCACTCCTGATGCATGTTATTCAATTGCAGATGTAATTGTTGATGGGGTATCACAAGGAGCGATCAGCAGTCATACATTTACCAATGTACAGGCCAATCATACGATCAGCGCAACCTTTGCTCTTACAACTTACACGATCACAGTTACAGCCGGTGCAAACGGATCAATCACTCCGGGCACTGGTTCAGTAAACTGCGGTGATAACGCGACTTATACCATCACCCCTGATGCATGTTATTCAATTGCAGATGTAGTGGTAGATGGTGTATCACAAGGTGCAATCAGCAGTCATACATTTACCAATGTACAGGCCAATCATACGATCAGCGCAACATTCACACTGAATACTTTCACAATCACAGTAACAGCCGGAGCAAACGGATCAATTACTCCGGGTACTGGTTCAGTAAACTGCGGTGATAACGCGACTTATACCATCACTCCTGATGCATGTTATTCAATTGCAGATGTAATAGTAGATGGCGTATCACAAGGTGCTATCACGAGCCATACATTTACCAACGTGCAGGCTAATCATACGATCAGCGCAACATTCACACTGAATACTTTCACAATCACAGTAACAGCCGGTGCAAACGGATCAATCACTCCGGGTACAGGTTCAGTAAACTGCGGTAATAACGCGACTTATACCATCACCCCTGACGCATGTTATTCAATTGCAGATGTAATAGTTGATGGCGTATCACAAGGGGCGATCACGAGCCATACATTTACCAATGTACAGGCCAATCATACGATCAGTGCAACCTTTGCTCTTACTACTTATACAATAACAGTAACAGCCGGTGCGAATGGATCTATCACTCCGGGTACAGGTTCAGTAAACTGCGGTGATAACGCGACTTATACCATCACCCCTGACGCATGTTATTCAATTGCAGATGTAATTGTTGATGGCGTATCACAAGGGGCGATCACGAGCCATACATTTACCAATGTGCTGGCAAATCATACTATCAGTGCAACATTTGTACAGATCACTTATACTATCACTGTTACTGCCGGTGCAAACGGGTCAATTACTCCAGGCACGGGTTCAGTGAACTGCGGTGACAATGCTACCTACACCATTACGGCAGATCCGGGTTATGGTATTGCGGATGTAATTGTTGATGGCGTATCACAAGGAGCGATCACGAGCCATACATTTACCAATGTACAGGCGAATCATACCATCAGTGCGACATTTGTAGTGAACGCAACTTATACCATTACTTCGAGTGCTGGTCCTAATGGATCCATCTCGCCAAATGGTGCAACAATTGTAAACAGCGGCGCAAATCAATCTTATACAATCAGCCCGGCTGCATGTTATCATGTACTGGATGTGCTGGTTGACGCTGTATCTGTTGGAGCTGTTACTTCTTATACATTTACCAATGTAACGGCCAACCATACGATCAGCGCAACCTTTGCGATCAATGCTGCATTGCTGGCACCGGTTGTTACGGGTGTTGTAAATGTTTGTCCTTACATCGGCACCGGAGATCCTGTTACCTATACATTCAATTCTGCAGGGGCTACAGGTTATAGCTGGATACTTCCTCCAAATGTTTCATTGGTTGGAAGCACAGCAAACAGCATTACTGTTAATTTCATCACAGGTTTTGCTGCACAGGCTAACAAACAGATCAAAGTAACTGCCTTATCTCCTTGCGGAAACAGTCCACAAACTATCTACTACCTGTTAGCACAAGGGCCGAACACACCGGCACCAATTGTTCCAGGCAGTACTAATGTATGTGCAGTTATCGGAACGCCGGGAACCATTACCTATACTATTAATTCTGTTCTTGGTGCAACAGGTTATACCTGGACGGCACAGGCTGGAACAACAACCATCAACCATCCAAATGGCCCGGGAGTAAACGATACAACGGTAACGGTTAGCTTCACCAACGGCTTTACAAACAGTTCAATTACTGTAATTGCAACAAATGGTTGTGGTACCAGTAATGCAAGAAGCTATGGCATCGTCAGAAGCAATCCATCTACACCAGGCCTGATCTCTGGACCTACCAATGTGTGTGAAAACATATTACCAGGGGGAACTGCTGCTGTGTATAAAATATTCACAGTTCCTAATGCCACATCTTATACATGGAATGTAACGCCGGGAACTGCGATTGTTACACATCCAAACGGCGCAGGCCCGCAGGATACTGTTATTAATGTAACATTCCAGGCAGGATTTACAAGTGGAAGCATCACTGTTTCTGCCAGCAATGGTTGTGGTACAAGCGGGGTAAGGTCATTATCACTTAGCAAACTCAACCCGGCTACACCTGGTATCATTGATGTAATTCAATTAACAGCTTGTCCAAACAGGATGTATTCTTATACCATTGCTGCTGTTCCAGCTAATGCGACATCATTGGTGTGGACGATTCCTGCCGGAGCTTCATTAGTAAGCCAGTCACCGGCAGGTCCGTTGCCAACCAGCATCACAGTTTCTTATCCAAATACAGCCGTAAATGGTAACGTTACTGTGCAGGCGCTGAATAATTGCGGAAGCAGCACCATAAGAGTAAGTGCGGTTAAATTACCTGCATGTCCTCCTGAGCGTTCAACCCTGGCAGCGAAAGGCGGTGTTAATCTTCCAGTTCCCGCTCAAACTTTACAGGTGAATGTTTACCCGAATCCAAGTTTGAGCGACTTCAGGTTGCAGGTAATAGCTTCGGGTAATGAAGTAATTCGTGTACGTATTATGGATATGCAGGGTCGCGAGTTTAAAAATATCACTGTATTGCCTAACCAAACAACCAACATAGGATCCGATTTAAAAGCTGGCTCGTATATGATGGAAGTAAGGCAGGGCAGGGTTACAAAAACAACCAAATTGCTGAAATTTTAACCGGCAATCAACCATAGGTTTAATTCATTAAGCCCTCGGAATAAAAAGCCCGCTCTGGTAAAAAGGAGGGGGCTTTTTTATAATGTGGGTTGAATGATAGTTGAAAATAGTTGAACATTGTTTAGATCACTGTAAAAAGAGGAAGCTCCAAATACTTTCAGGTTTCTCTTCAACAATTTTCAACAATGTTCAACTTTTAAACAGCATACCGTTCCGTATCGTACAAATTCTACATTATTTTAAGATGAGAATATTGATTTTTGCATTCAAATTAAATACAACTAGTGTACCCGGAGCAATTAGATGTTTCCCTGCAAACCAACCGCTGTGATGGGAAATTTCTGTGAGAAAAACTAAGGTCATCCTGTTATGTGAGTGAGGGCGGCGAAGCCGTCTAAAATCGACGTTATTACTGTATATTTTGAGTGCTTTCCTGCTGATGAGAGCTTTTTAATGATTATATTGCAGCCTCTTTAAAAAATTCTAAATTATGAGTTCTGAATTCTGAGTTAAAAGACTGAGGAAAAATTATTATGAACCAACTCAGAACTCATAATTCACAACTCAAAACTGGTTTATCTAGACGTTTATGAGAAAATTATTTCTGTTATCAGGGGTCGTATTGTTCATGATTTCCCTTCATTCCTGCGTGGCCCCGAACAAGTTGTATTATTTTTACGATAAAACTCCGGGTAAGGATACACTTGATACAGCTGTACAGGTATCCATTCAAAGAATCCAGAGAAATGATCGCTTACAAATTACAGTAAGTTCAACCGATCCCGCACTTACGGCTTATTTAAATCCTTTCGCAGTTCAAAGTACTTCTACTTCCAGCCAAACGTCAAACAGTGTTGGTTACCTGGTTAATCCTTCGGGTAAGGTAGAATTTCCTTTACTTGGACAAATACAGGTTGCAGGTCTTACAACCATTGAAGCTGCCACTTTAATAAAAGACAAACTTTCGTTTTATTATAAAGATCTTTTTGTGAATGTAAACCTGCGGGGGCAGGTGTACTTTATGAATGGTCGACAGGGAATACCTATACCGATGATAAATGAGCGGCTTACCATATTCGAAGCCCTTACACAATCAGGTGTACAGGATGCCTGGGATAAAAAGAATGCGGTTTGGCTGGTAAGGGAAGTGAATGGCGAACGCACTTATGCCCAGCTTAACCTGAACAGTAAAGATATATTTCAATCCCCCTATTACTATTTGCAAAACAATGACCTGATCTACATGCAGCCAGGGAAATACAGCACATTCCTCAGCGCAAACAGTCCTGCCAGGAACATAGTGACGATCACAGGGGCCGTACTTGCAATATTTTTTGCTTTAAGAAATCTATAGAGATGATCAAAGACGATTTTAATGTTTGGGAAAATAAGAACATGACTCCTGATAAGGATAATACTGTACAGCAGCCCGTTAAACAACGCACCAATTCAATAGATATTGATTTCAGGAGGGTGATGTCTGTTTGGCCATGGATATTATTATTCGGACTGTTCGGTTACCTGGGCGGTATGTTGTATCTCCGTTATTCAGACGTGATATATATTGTTTCAACAAGTATCAGTATCGAAGAAGACCAGGAAGTTACCATTGGCCAGGCACTGTTTGGAAATACACGTGATCCGTTTAATGATAAAATAGCTTTCTTTAAATCACCTACCATTGCCAGTTATGTTGTAGATACGCTGGGACTGCAATACAATGCCGAAGCACAGGGCAGGTTCAAGAACAAAAACTTTTATGGAAATATCAAATGGTATATTGTAAAAGATGATGCGAAAGCAGATGTACCCGAGATCAATTTTTCTATTGTTCCTTCACAGGATGGTTTTAGTTTAAAGTCGGATGCAAAAGAAGAAAAAGAACATTGGGGTGTACCGTTTAAAGTAAAAGGTTGTACAGTAGTGGTGTTGAAGCTGGAAGATTTTAATAGCCAGACACCCATTTACTGCCATAGCCGCAACAGGCTTGCCGCCGCATTTGCTTTAAGCAGGAACCTGAATATTACAACCAGTAAAGAAAGTAATATTCTTAACATTAGTTATCCCGATGTATCCAGCGAGCGGGCGATTGATATTTTAAATACCCTTATCAGGTTGAACATCGACATAATGGAAAATGATAAGTCACGTACTTATTCGCAGGCCATTACTTTTATTGAACAAAGACTTACACCGCTTGCAAAAGAACTGGATTCTGTTGAAAATGCACTTGCTCATTTTAAATCCACTACTTCGGGTATGAGCAATGTTTCTGCTACCAGTCAGCTGTACCTGCAGAAAATGGCGGATTATGATAAACAGCTTACTGATATCATGATCCAGCGAACAAGTATCAACGACCTGGAAACATTTATTAAAAATCCTAACCTTAAAGAAACAGACCTTTCGTTTGTAGGTGTGAATAATCCTACGTTACAGGCCCTGTTGCAGCAATATATTATATTATTACAGCAGCGGGAAAAGCTTGCACTCACTGCAACAGAGAATAATCCCGGATTAAAACTCGTTGACCAGAATATCGAAGACCTGCGCAGCAACATGAGTAAGCAGCTGGCAAACTATAAGAACAATCTTGCCGTTGCTGAAGCTACTTTCAAATCAAAAGTTGCAGAAGCGGAAGCATATTTAAAAACCACGCCGGTCTCTGAAAAAGAGATCATTGATAAAACCCGTATACAAAATATTAAAGAAGCACTTTATTTAACCCTGCTTCAAAAAAGAGAAGAAGCATCTATTGCAAAAGCATCTGTTACGGTAAATACCAAATTACTTTACCCACCGGTAAAACTGAATGCAAGTTTCCAGACGTCCAAACCAAAAGTACTGATAGCCGCCGTGCTGATCGGTTTGCTGATACCATTGATATATGCTATCCTGAAAGAAGTGATGAACCGCAAGATCATTTCAAAGAGACAATTACAATCGATGACGAGTATTCCCGTAATTGCGGAACTGGCTCATGCAGAAAATAAAGACAACCTGCCCTTTGTCATTGATGGATCTCAAAGGTCAATGGTGGGAGAACAGATCAGGTCGCTCAGGACAAATATCAATTTCTATACTTCAGTCGCTAAAACTGCAAATTATGTCATGATCACTTCCAGTGTGAGTGGTGAAGGGAAATCTTTTCTTTCGATGAACCTTGCAAAAAGTTATGCGATGCAGGGAAAAAGAGTTGCCTTGCTGGAGTTTGACCTGCGTCGTCCAAAAATAACAAAGGCATTGAATGTTGTTACTGACAAACAAGGATTGACAAGTGTATTGATAGGAAAAACACATATAACAGAGATCATTGTTCCTATAGACCAGAGTGGCGGCAAACTTGATTTCTTCCCGGCAGGAGCAATACCTCCCAATCCGCAGGAACTGATCAGCGGACCATATGTAAAGGGTATAAAAGATTACCTTGATAAAAACTATGAAGTGATCATTATTGATACACCTCCGTTTGGTATTGTTGCAGACGCACAGATACTGGGCCAATGGGCAGATGTAACGCTGGTCGTTACACGATTCCAGCAAACAGTAAAAGAGCAGGTTTATGAAATCAATGAATGGCAGCAGCGGAATCTTTTCAAAAGCATGGCCCTTATATTCAATGGCGTAAAGAACAAGGGATATTTCGGTAATAAATATGGCTATTATTATTACAAGAATAAATACGGATACTCTTATTATTCAGGTACCGATAGTAGCGCTAAGGATTAATTTACTATAACCGGCACAGGTATTTTTATACTTGCAGCCGACAGAAGATATATATAAGTTGAAAACACTGAAGAATTTATTTAAAAAGTATTTCCAATACTTTTATTACTTCTATTCTCATCTCAGGTATAGGATATTTGTAAGCCTGTGCCTGAATATCCTGATCGGGCTAATGGATGGATTGGGCCTGGCAATGTTTATACCCCTGCTGCAAATGGTAGATGGAGACAGTGCCAAAGCCGATAGCGGAAACATGGGCAACCTCTCTTTCCTTGCTGATATCTTTAATTACTTCGGTATATCGCTTACACTTGGGGTTGTACTTGGTGTGATTTTCTTTTTCTTCGCTTTTAAAGGCCTGATGAAATTTATTGAAGGTTATCTCAGGGTCAATTATGAGCAGCTTTTCATAAATATGATCCGCAGGCGCAACATCATCGGTCTTTCCAACTTTAGTTATAACATTTTCGTTAATTCAGATACAGGACGTATACAGAATACTTTCAGCGGTGAAGTGGAAAGAGTAAAACAAGCTTATCGATTCTATTTTATCTCTATCCAGTATGGCATTTTTGTGCTGGTATATACCGCGATGGCAGTGATCGCCAATCCAAAATTTGCATTGCTTGTTGTGATCGGCGGCGGATTAAGCAATCTTATTTTCCGCAAAATGCAGAAAAAGACGAAAACGCTTTCTAAAAAAGCAACCGCCGATAACCATATATTCCAGGGATTGCTGATACAAAAAGTAAGCTTTTTTAAATACCTGAAATCAACAGGCCTGATTCATAAGTACGCTGATAAACTCATCGAGCAGAACAATAAGATCCAGCAATCACAACGCAAAACGGGAATGATCGCCACAACACTGGGATCGATGAGGGAACCACTGATCATCCTGGTTGTACTTGGAGTAATATTAGTACAGGTGAATGTTTTTCATCAAAGCATCGGCGTCATCATTTTGAGTTTACTGTTATTTTACCGTGCGCTTGTATCATTAATGGGTGTTCAGAATTTTTATAACCAGTTTTTGAATTACTCAGGCAGTTTGCAAAACATGACAGAGTTTAACGCTGAATTAAAAGCAGGTAAAGAAACGGTTGGTACAAAAACATTCAATGGGTTTAAAAATAAACTGGAATTAAAACAGCTGTCATTCTTTTACAACCAGGTGATGATACTTAATGATATTGATCTCTCCATACAAAAGAACGAAACCGTTGCAATTGTGGGGGAAAGTGGTTCAGGAAAAACAACGTTTATTAATATTATAACCGGGCTGTTATCACCAACAAAGGGAACTGTATTGATCGATGGAGAAATCCTGGAAGAACTGAATAAAGAAACTTTCCAGAAAAGACTTGGTTATATTACACAGGAACCGGTGATCTTTAATGATACAATTTTTAATAATGTAACATTCTGGGATGAACCTACTGCAGAAAATAAGGCACGCTTTATCGAAGCTCTAAAAAAAGCCTCTATCTATGAACTGGTTATGAGCCAGCCTTTACAAGGCGATGCCTTATTGGGAAGCAATGGTATCAATGTGAGCGGGGGGCAAAAACAACGATTGTCTATTGCAAGGGAATTATATAAAGAAGTGGATTTCCTTTTTATGGACGAAGCAACTTCTGCACTGGATTCTGAGACAGAAAAAGAAATCCAGGAAAACATCGAAAAGCTAAAGGGCAAGTATACTATTATAATAATTGCTCACAGGCTTTCAACTATTAAAGATGCAGACAGGATCATACTATTGAACAAGGGGAGGATTGACCAGGTTGGAAGTTTTGAGAAATTATTTGTGAATTCCACTTCATTTAAGAAGATGGTTGAACTGCAAGGCTTTTGATCATCATATTAAACAGATATTAAATCTGCTGCCCTTATTGCAAATTGTTATCTCTCCCTCTGAAAAAAATATTTTTATAGCTATCTTTGCAAAAATTTTTTCATGAGTAAGGTTTTTCTGGTAACAAAGTTGAAGACAACGAACCTGGGTAACCAGGCATTGTCAATAGAGCTCATAAAACTTTTTGAAGAGAGTGTTGGAAAAGAAAACCTGTATGTGGCCGGCCGGCCGATTGGATTGTTTGGATATAGTATCAACAAACTTAAATCAAGCTCAGATCCGGCAAAATTATTTGAATCATGGGCCGACGCCGTGATGAAAAAATACCTTCCCCAAAAAGCGGCAAGCCGTGTGTTTGAATCCCGTATAAATAATTTCAGCCTGTCATCAAGGAAATCACTGAGCTATGAAAAGCTTAAAAGATTCCTGCGTCCATTTAAACGTTCTATTGACAAATTCTTTTTATTCAATAATGAATATGTAAGACGACTCAACGCCATCAATTCTGCTGATTATTTTATTTATAGCGGTGCAGGCGAAGTAAGCGACAACCATGTTTTTTTAAGACAAATGCTTGAGATACGTGTAGCACAAAAGCTTGGTAAAAAAACGGGAGCAGTTAACCAGTCTGTCGTGGTAAGAAATGATGCGTTTAAAAAAGTAGTGAATCTTGTCTATGGGAATATGACACATGCTGTAGTGCGTGGAAATACTTCGCGTAATGTTATTATCGATTCAGGTGTTAGCAAGGATAAAGTTTCCATTGCACCTGATACGGCCATTAAAACAAATCCCCCCGGATGGGAATCTGTAAAGAAAAACGGGAAAGTTGCTATTAATATCCATGAGTACATCGATTTTACATGGCCTGATATCGAAGCCATTCTTGATAAACTCAAACAATACAACAGGGAAATTGTTTATGTTACGAATGAGCCGCTGGGTGATAATCCAACAGTAAAAAAATTCAGAACAGATTTTAAAATTCCTATTCTCGAGAATTGTATCGATTACCTTGACTTTACAAAAAAGCTTGCTGAATTTGATTATCTCATTGCAGTAAGATTGCATTCAAATGTAATGGCACTCGCTGTTAATGTTCCCGTAATACCGATTGAGGGACTTGTATGGAAAACAACAGAACTTTTTGACCAGTTTGAATATCCCATACCAACAATAAATGTGAAGAACCCGGGATGGCAGGCTGCAATATTGGATGCAATTGATAAAATAGAAAATAAAAAAATTGATTTCGATCATTACTTTAAAAACGTATTGCCAAAACACAAGGAAAGTGTAAGGAAAAATGTTTCATGGATAAGTAATAACAACTAATTGCTATGATGAGAAGATTCTTATACAAAGTTGTGCTTCGCAATAAAAACCTCAGGGCAGATTTCTACAGGTATGAAGGAGATCTTAGCTGGAAGGCATTTAAAAAGACTTTCAGGAACCCGGGTTTTCACTTCACTATTTATTTAAGATTGAGTACAGAGCTTAGCCGTTATAGCATTCTTGGAAGGTTTGCACGTTACAAGTACAAGAAGCTTACATTTAAATATATGTACCAGATACCAAGGCTTACTAAAATAGGTCCGGGTTTGCAGATAAGCCATTTTGGGACCTGCCTGGTTCACACCAAAGCAGTCTTTGGAAGCAATTGCTACTTTTCACATAATATCGCAGTGGGTGTATCCAAAAGAGGACCAAAGAAAGGAGTGCCAACTGTTGGCAACCGGGTATGGATAGGTGCTAACGCAATTGTTATGGGAAACATTACTATAGGAGACAATGTGCTTATTGCAGGAAATAGTTTTGTAAATATGGATGTTCCTGCAAATTCGATTGTTTTAGGCAACCCCGCAAAGATCATCCCGAAAGCAAACGCAACAGAAGGTTATATTCTCAATGTATATGAAGGGCAATAATCTTTAAGGACCACTATTAAACATAACGGCTACTGTGCATAACGACAACATGAAAGTTTTTTTTACATTAGAAACACTTGCAAATGCCGGCACAGAAAAAAGCACGTTGGATATTATACAACACTTTTCAGGAAATACAGAAATTAAAGTTATCTATTTTTATAAAGGGCATGACCTGAAAGAAGCATATGAACGTGCGGGCATCCCACTGGTATTTGCAGACCTGAAGGGCGACTCGTTTTTAAAAGGTATCAGCATATTAAAAAAGCTGATACGCAACGAAAAACCCGATATCATTGTTTCTTCTATTTACCGTGCCAACATTATTTCAAGAATTGCATGCTGGTTAACCGGCACCAAACTCATTGGTACATTTGTGAATGACAGTTATGGTGCAATAAGGCTGGAAGAACTAAAAGAAAAAGGCATTGGCTGGAAATTTAAATTTGTTTGGTTACTGGATAAATGGACTGCCTTTATACCCAAACTATGGTTATCCAATGCGTCATCGATTGCGTTGAGTAATTCAAAGAACCTGGGCGTGCCTATCGATAAAATAAAAGTTATCTACAGGGGAAGAGATTCGTCTAAATTCCCCGCATGGAATGTTCCGGTAGTTGATTCAACATTTAAATTTGCTGCTATTGGCAGGTTAATAGAAAGGAAAGGTTTTGGAGAAATGATCGAAGCATTTGCTTCATTGAAGAAAAAACATTCAAATATTTCACTGGATATTTTCGGCGAAGGAAAATTCAGGAAAAATTTTCAGCAGATCATTGATAAGTACCAGGTGGGGGATTCAGTGAAATTGCATGGCGTTATTCCAAATGCCTGGTTAAAATTATATGAAGCGAATTGTTTTGTTTTTTCTTCATGGTATGAAGGATTCAGCGGTGCGCTCATCGAAGCAATGATGACTGGAATTCCGATCATAGCATCCAATATACCCATGAACCTGGAAGCAGTAACGAATGAGAAGACGGCTTTAATACATGAAGTAAAAAACACGTCTTCACTAAAGACTAAAATGGAAATGATGATCAACTCCTATCCAGCAATGATTGAAATGGGAAAACGTGCCAGGGAGGAAGCATTTGAACGCTTCGATATAAAAACAATTTCGAAGCAGTATGAAGGCTTTTTAAACAGCGTGGTAAATAATAAACCGGTTTTATAATAAGAATATAACATTGCGGCTTCGCCTCTTTGCAGGCCTTGCGTGAAACAACAGAGTTATGGCAGAAAATAAAATGGAAATAATTGTAACAGGTGGTGCCGGTTTTATCGGCAGCCATTTCGTTGAAAAATTATTGGAAAATAATTATAAGGTTACCGTGATCGACAATTTTGATTCTTTTTATTCAAAAGATGCAAAATTGAAAAACATTGCTTCATTTATTAATAACCCCCAGGTAACTTTTATTGAAGGAGATATTTTAGACAGCAACATGTTGACCGAACGGTTAACAGGAAAATATGAAGCGATTGTTCACCTTGCGGCAAAAGCAGGTGTACGTCCGTCCATTCAAAACCCGGTAGCATACCAGGATGTAAATGTAAAAGGCACACAAAATATGCTTGAATTAGCCAAGCAAAAAAATATAAAGCAATTCATTTTCGCATCATCCAGTAGCGTATATGGTATAAATAATAATTTTCCATGGAAAGAAAGTGATACAGTACTAAATCCGATCAGCCCTTACGCAAGTACAAAAATTTCTGGTGAGCTGTTGGGGCATGTGTATTGTCATCTTTATAATATCAGGTTTATTGCGCTGCGTTTTTTCACAGTGTTTGGTCCCCGCCAGCGCCCCGATCTCGCTATTCATTTATTCAGTAAAAAAATACTGAACGATGAGTCCATTAATTTTTTCGGGGATGGTAGTACAAGACGGGATTACACTTATATCGCAGATACGGTGCAGGGAATATACAATGCATTACATTATACCCGCACTCAATATGAAGTATTTAATCTTGGCAATCATCAAACTGTTTCCTTATCTGAAATGATCGCTACACTGGAAGATGTAATGGAAAAGAAAGCGGTGATACAACAACTGCCCGAGCAAATGGGTGATGTGCCTATAACCTATGCAGATATTTCTAAAGCACAACTCCTGCTTAATTATATGCCAAAAGTAAATTTTAAAGAGGGGGTGATTAATTTTAAAAAGTGGCTGACGAATGAATGAATCAGTGAATGGGTCAATAGGTGAATGAAAAGTTTAAAATAGTTTTCACTCAATCACCTTCTCTATTTTTTTCAACAATTAAAAACAAGCTATATCAGGATCCTTCAACTAGTTACAGACCGGCAATACAGGGGTGCCCAGGTTTTTGCGGCAGAGCTAACTGGCATGCTTGCTGAAAATGGTCATGAGGTTTTATTTGTAGGATTATACCCGGTTAAGGAAAATGCACTCAATGCAAAGGGGGCGCAAAATATTGATCTTAATGGAAAGAAACGTCCATTCGATCCATCACTATTATCAAGATTAATAAATCTTATAAAAAAAACAAAACCTGATATTATACAGGCAAACGGATCTGATACGCTTAAATATACTGCGATAGCTAAAATATTTTACCCGAAACTCAATATTGTTTACAGGAACATAAGCATCGTAAGTGCATGGGCAGGCGAGGCTTCTTTTAAAAGAAAAATTAACCGGTTGCTATTTAAAAAAGTAGACAGGGTGACTTCTGTGGGAGATGAAGCGATGATCGATTTTGTAAAAACATATGATTATCCCTTAGCAAAAACAAAAATGATCCGTCGTGGTATTCCGCAGATGAACTATGATCGGGTAAAAGCAAGAGCGCAAATTGTAAAAGAATTTGGCTTTGCACAAACTGATTTTATATTAATGCATATTGGCCAGTTTTCGCCGGAAAAGAATCATGCTTTTTTAATTGACAGCTTCCAAAAAATGCTGCAGCAACAGCAACAAGTAAAATTATTATTTGTAGGAGAAGGAAAGAAATACGCGGAAGTGAAAGATATAGTGGCACAAAAAAAACTGAGTGACCATATTTTTTTTACAGGCTATCGTAAAAATGTACAGGAATTACTGGCTGGTGCTGATCTTTTTATTTTAGGAAGTACTATTGAAGGTGTACCCGGGGTTGTACTGGAAGCTGGTATGCAATCATTGCCAACCGTTGCCGTAAATGTTGGCGGTATTGGGGAAGTTGTAATGAATGATAAGACAGGGATATTAGTAAATAAACATGATGCCGGTAATTTTAGCAACGCTGTTATTTCTCTTATACAAAATGAAATGCTCAGGAAAACACTGGGGGCAAATGCAAAACAATTTGTCCTGGAACACTACAGTTTGCAGCATTGCTTAAAACAGTTTGAAAATTTATACACGGATATTTTAAAAGAAAAGAATAAAAGTGGGGGATAAGATAAAAGTATTGCATATTATAAAATCGCTGGGCCGTGGTGGCGCTGAAATGTTATTGCAGGAAACATTAAAGCAGCATGATAAGGAAAGATTTGAATTCCATTATATTTATTTTCTTCCCTGGAAAAACCAGATGGTAGCAGGTTTGCAACAGGCAGGGGGAACTGTAACGAATTTCCCGGCAAAAAATAATATCCAGATCGCTTTTCAAACAACAAAGATCATTAAATACATCAGGGCTAATAAAATACAACTGTTGCATTGTCATTTGCCATGGGCCGGATTTGTGGGACGTTTTATTCATATGATAACCGGCATACCCGTTATTTATTCCGAACACAATAAACAGGAACGCTATCACTGGATCACAAAAAAGCTGAATAAACTTACTTTCAATAAACAAAATAAAGTGATCGCCGTATCTAATGATGTGGCGGAATCGATTCAAAAATTCATTCATCCAAAAATACCTGTGCAAACAATATTGAATGGAGTGAATATGGAGTATTTTGTACGCGATAAAGAAAAGGGATTAAAAACAAGAGCGCAATGTAATATCGATCCCAATTGTATCGTAATTGGGACCATTGCAGTTTTTCGTTTTCAGAAAAGATTAAAGGAATGGATTGATGTATTCAAACTGGTAGAGAAAAAATTTCCCGGTATCCGTGGCTGCATTGTTGGTGATGGGATTTTAAATACAGAAATACGGGCATACCTGAAACAACAGCAGATGGAAGAAAAGATACTCTTCCCGGGTTTGCAAACAGATGTTTTGCCCTGGTTGTCGGCGATGGATATATTTATGATGAGTTCCGAATTTGAAGGGTTACCTGTGGCATTACTTGAAGCGATGAGTATGGAATGTGCCGTGGTTTGTACAGATGCTGGTGGCATAAAAGAAGTGATCCGCAATAATACAGATGGTTTCATGGTGCCTGTTGCGGAATGGAAAAAACTGGAAGAACCACTTTCTTATTTATTAGAACATACAGAAGAAATACAAATGTTTGGTAAAAAAGGAAGAAAAAGAGTAGAAGAATCGTTTAGTTTGAAAGCAATGGTGGGGGAGATAGAGGAAGTGTATGAGGAAATGGTGAATGAGTGAATAGTGAATATATGAAGGTTTCAACTTAAGAGTGACTTTATATAATTGCGAAATCGTCAATCGGGAATCGGCAATGAAAAGCAGTATGGGTTTAATTCGTGAAATTGGTGTGAAAAATTCGTGTTTAAAAATCGTGTTCATATAAATGATAATACGTCAATCAACACCTGAAGATCTACCGCAGATCATTACTTTATTAAAAACAAGTATTGGGGAAACACTTACGCCCAAAACAGAAGGATATTTTTTATGGAAACACGAGAAAAATCCATTTGGTAAATCAAAAGTATTACTGGCAGTCGAGGACGGAAAGATCATCGGCATGCGTGCGTTTATGCATTGGAGTTGGCATTCGCAAAAAGAAAAGGTTTCTGCAGTAAGAGCAGTAGATACAGCCACCGATCCGGCATTCCAGGGTAAAGGAATTTTTCGTAAGCTTACTTTACAGGCAGTTGACGAATGTAATGCGGAAGGGGTAGATATGGTTTTTAATTCACCCAACCCCATCAGTATGCAGGGGTATTTAAAAATGGGCTGGTCGCTTGCAGGAAGATTGCCACTTTTTATCGGTATGGGTAGCCTGGTGCCCCACTCTTTTTCAACAGAAAAAATTACAGGGTTTTACAAAGAATATTCAGTGGAAGCAGCATTACAGAAACTGGATACTAACTGGTCACTAACAGCACAAGGTTCTTTTTTGCATACACCGGTCAGTTATGCTTACTTAAGCTGGCGTTACCGCGACTGTCCTGTTGCACAATATGGAGCTGTGATTGAACCCGGCAAATTTGGTTTTATATTCAGGCTTAAAAAACTGAAATATTTTATGGAACTGCGTATTTGCGAACTGTGGACCGAGGATAAAACATCCGCCGATCTGCTGGCAAGAAAAGCTTTTAAGAAACTCGTCAAAAAAATAAAGCCTGCATTGGTTTCATGTTCGCCATCCCCTTTATTTTTATCAGAGAAAAAACACATTACAAAATTTTTCGGGTTATTCAAAAAAGGGCCGATCATTACGATAAGGCCGCTCGCAAAAAATAATCTCAATAACTTTGAGGCATTCCATCACTGGCAACCATCATTAGGTTCGATGGAACTTTTTTAAATTATGGACATTCTACTCATCATATTACTCATTTTGCTGATCACGGCTTACATCATTAAAGGTGTAAGCAATAAATTCCAGATACATTCTGAGGGTTATCTCTGGGGATTATTTATGATGCATGCATTGATGTCTGTTGGTTATGCAGTGTATGCAGCCAATACAACAAGCGACTCCATTGCGTACTATGCAAAGGCCGGGGCTTCTTCACAATGGTTTGATCTATGGGGTATCGGTACTACATTCATTTATTTTTTAGGATGGCCTTTTGCAAGCTTGTTTAATTTGTCATACTATTCATGTATGATCATCTTTTCTTTTTTTGGATACCTGGCAACCCTGCTCTTTTATATTACTGCAAAAGAAAACATAAGGCTCGAATCGATCTGGCTTCGCTTTACACTTGTAGAAATTGTTTTTTTATTACCGAACCTTCATTTCTGGTCTTCTTCATTGGGAAAAGGAGCTGTCATTCTATTGGGACTTGCATTGTTTACTTACGGACTAAGCAGGTTTAACAGGAGAATAGTTTCCCTGGTAGTTGGCGGGTTCATCACTTTCATGGTTCGTCCACATATTCTTTTTACAGTAATCGTTGCAGTTATGTTGGGCATTGTGCTTACTTCCACCGGTATAAAAAATTATGTGCGCTGGCTTATTTTTATCGTTGCTGGAATTGTTTTTTTATACATAAGCGACACAGTTTTAAAATTTGCAGATACAGAAAGCCTTGATATATTATCATCCTCAACGTTAAGTCACAGGGCATCCGAATTGAGTAAATCAAGCTCGGGGGTGGACATACAGAACTATGGTTTATTCATGAAAATGTTCACTTTCTGGTTCCGGCCACTTTTTTTAGATGGACAAGGAGCTGTGGGCTTCCTGGTTTCTTTTGAAAATCTTTTATACCTGTATATGTTTTATGTAGTGGTTAAGAAAGCGGTGTTTTATTGGGGCGAGTGGAACGGTTGGTTCCGGATATGTCTTTTTTTCTTCTTGTTTGCATCATTTGCATTGGCGCAGGTTACAGGTAACCTCGGAATTGCAATGCGGCAAAAAGCGCAATTAATGCCTTTCTTCTTTATTATATTTTGTAAGGCAACGGAGTACAGGGATCATATAACGAGAAGATTTGTGAAGATATGAACGATGATGCCGGATACTGGATTCTTGATACCAGGTAGAACAATCCAGCATCTGTATCTATATAAACCTATTTTAAAATTTAAGAACAGTTCTAAATAGCATTCTTCATGTCCGACACAGGCGTCTTCACCATTTCTCTAGACTTCGAACTACACTGGGGATGTTTTGAAAGTATGGTGTTGAATGAACAACAGCAACAGTATTTCAGGAATACGATTGAGGCTATTCCAAAAATGCTGGAAGTATTTTCAGAAAATAAAATTCATGTTACCTGGGCAACCGTTGGGATGTTATATATGCAGGGCAAAGAAGCATGGGAAAAAAATAAACCCGGGCTATTGCCAACATTTAATAACACAAATGTTTCTGCGTATGAGTGGATCAAACGTCATGGATTTTATAATGATAAAGATCCTTTTCATTTTGCGCCGGCATTGATCAAACTTATTCAATCAACTCCTTACCAGGAAGTAGGTACTCATACATATGCTCATTATTTTTGTTTGGAAGAGGGACAAACTCCTGAACAATTCAAAGCTGATATTGAAATGGCATGTAAAGTTGCTTCTGCGAATGGAACAACCATACGTTCACTTGTATTTCCCCGAAATCAATTCAACCGGCCTTATCTTTCCATATGTGCAGATGCAGGTATAACTTCAATTCGATCAAGTCCTGATATCTGGTATTGGGCACCTGCAACAGGGTCCACCTTTATGAAAAGATTTTTCCGGGCAGGTGATGCCTATCTTAAGTTTCAGCCTATCAAAATGGTTTATCTAAAAGATATTGAGATCATTCCGGGCCTGCCATTGAGTTTACCGGCAACAAGATTATACCGGCCATGGAAACCGGGACAGCCCTTGCAAAACAGGCTTAAAATGAGACGCATATTGAAGGAGATGACTGAAGTTGCAAAGAAGAAAGCGTATTGTCACCTGTGGTGGCATCCTCATAATTTTGGCAATAACCCACGGGAATGCCTGGACGAACTAAAACAGATCGTTGCGCATTTCCAGGTGCTGAATAAAAAATATGGTATGAAGAGCATGACGATGGGAGAGACGGCGGAGATGTTGTTGGGAGGAAGCGACAATCGGGAATCGGGAATCGGGAATTAATGAGATTTTAATTCGTGAAATTCGTGTAAAAAATTCGTGTTTCAGTTTAGCAAAAAATCAATGCCAAAATTAATACGCATCACCACAGTACCAGTTTCCTTACAAGTACTCTTAAAAGGACAAATGAAGTTCATGCAGCAGCATGGGTTCACTGTTACTATGATCAGTAGTGATGGCGCTGAAGTGAAATCATTGGAAGAACAGGAACAATGCATTCATATTACCATTCCATTTACAAGAACAATAAGTCCATTTAAAGATTTAAGCTGTTTAATAAAACTGGTAAGGGTATTCAAAGAGCTTAAGCCGGATATTGTGCACACACACACACCCAAGGCCGGGTTGATTGGTATGTGGGCCGCATGGATTACACACGTGCCTGTAAGGTTGCATACGATTGCAGGATTGCCATGGATGGAATCGAAAGGTTTATTAAGAATGGTGTTATGGTTTGTGGAGAAACTAACGGCGATGCCTGCCAGCCAGGTCTATCCCAATTCTTTTATGCTGCAGCAGTTTTTAGAAAAGCATCGGGTTGCACGAAAAAAGATGAAAGTATTGGGAAGGGGATCAAGCAATGGGATCGACAGCAGTTTTTTTTCTGTAAATGAAAATATCGCAGCACAGGCTGCCAGGCTGAGAGAAGAAAAAAATGTACAACCAAATGCATGGGTATGGATATTTGTAGGCAGGCTGGTAAAAGATAAAGGCATTGGCGAATTGCTGGATGCATTTGAAAACATCCACGAAAAATTTCCCGGTGATCAACTATGGCTGTTGGGGATCGAAGAGCCGGAACTGGATCCGCTGGATGAACATCATAAAAAAATACTGCACACACATACTGCTATTCAATGCTGGGGATTTCAAAAGGATATACGCCCTTACCTGGCCGCGGCACAGGTATTGGCTTTTCCCAGTTACCGCGAAGGATTCCCAAATGTACCAATGCAGGCGGGTTCGATGGGATGCATGTTGTTATTGTCTGACATCAATGGTTGCAATGAAATTGTTCAGCATGAAGAAAATGGATTGCTCGTTCCCCCTAAAAATGAAACGGCTTTAAAGAATGCAATGTTATTTATTCGCCAACACCCTGCAACAAGAGAGGCATATGCACAGGCAATAAGAAATAAAATAAGGTCGGATTACGATCAGCAAAATCTATGGAATTTAATTTTAAAGGAATATCATATCTGGTTATCAAAAAAAGGAATTGCTTTTTAAACGAATGAATAATTTTTATAAATATTTTTTGAAGCGTGTAATAGACATGATAGCCGCATTGATCTTTCTGATCATTGCATTGCCTTTCATGATCATTATAATCATTCTTTTATTGATCACAGGGCACAAACGTTTTTTCTTTGTTCAAAAAAGAGCAGGCCGGAACGAAAAGATCTTTTACCTGGTCAAGTTCCGCAGCATGACAGAAGCAAAGGATGCAACCGGTAAATTATTGCCGGACGAAAAAAGACTAACAAAATTCGGAGCCCTTTTAAGAAAAACTTCGCTGGATGAATTGCCCCAACTGGTAAATGTTTTAAAGGGAGACATGAGCATCATCGGTCCGCGACCTTTATTGCCGGAATATTTGCTCCTGTATAACGAGGATCAAAAGAAAAGACACCTGGTAAGGCCGGGTATAACTGGCTGGGCGCAGGTAAATGGGCGCAATGCAATTTCATGGGAACGAAAATTTGACTATGACGTTTGGTATGTACAACATCAATCCTTTGCACTTGATGCAAAGATTTTTTTTATGACCATTGGAAATATTTTAAAAGCAAAGGATATTTCGCAAGAAGGACAAGCTACTATGCAAGCATTTACAGGAACAAAAACAAATAACAAATTTGGAAATTAACCAATTTGGAGATTTGGAAATGAAAGACAATCTATACATTTAACATTCACAAACCTCACAAAACTAATTTCCAAATTTCCAAATCATCAAATTTCCAAATTACTTAGAGTATGAAAAAAATAGCAATCTTCGGCGCAGGTGGCTTCGGCAGGGAAGTTAAATGGCTGATCGATGATATTAATGAAACTAATCCAACCTGGGATTTTATTGGGTATTTTGACGATGATTTTTCTCATGTAAAAAATATTGAGCCATCTCTCTTTCTTGGAGGAACCAATGAGGTTAACGGATGGAAAGAAACCATTTCGCTCGTTTTTGCAATTGGCAACCCACTTGTAAAAAGGAAGATCTTTCAAAAGATCAATAATCCTTCAATCAATTTTCCTGTGCTGGTACATCCAAATGTTTGTATGGGCAAAAGCAATGTGGAAATTGGGGAAGGTTCTATTATCTGCGCAGGAAATGTTATTACTGTTGATATCAAAATCGGGAGACATATCATATTAAACCTTTGTTGCACAGTTGGCCATGACACGATCATCGGGGATTTTTCTTCGTTTATGCCTGCTGTAAATATCTCCGGAGAAGTAAATATCGGCGAGGCAGTATATGTTGGAACCGGGGCAAAAATTATTAACCAATTGGAAATTGGCGAAGAAACAATTGTAGGTGCAGGTGCGGTGGTATCTAAAACACTGCCGCCTAAATGTACTGCGGTAGGCGTTCCGGCAAAACCGGTAAAGTTTCACCCGCAATAGACAATTTTCCGGATTAAGTACCAATTTTACCAGTTTATCCAGATTTGCTGCATATTTGTTGATATTTTCTAACGTAAAACAGAGTTTTTATACTACCTTTAACACATTAAATATTAATCTATTACTTCCTGAAAAAGAATCCTCAAAAAACATTTAATATTCTATAGTGGAAAGAGTTTGGTTGTCTTCGCCGCATATGGGCGAAATGGAAAAAGTATATGTGGCGGAAGCGTTTGCAACTAATTGGATAGCACCGTTGGGACCAAATGTAGATGCGTTCGAGAAACAATTGAACGAATATTTAAAAGTTAAGGGTGGTGTTGTTTCACTTAGTTCAGGTACAGGTGCATTGCATCTTGCCATAAAACTACTGGGTATAAAACGCGGAGATATTGTTTTATGCCAGAGTTTTACTTTTGCCGCTTCGGCTTTTCCGATTACCTACTGTGATGCTGTGCCTGTCTTTATCGACAGTGAAAATGAAACCTGGAACATGGATCCGGTTTTGTTGGAGGCAGCTATAAAAGACTATATCGAAAAAGGAAAAAAGCCGGCAGCCATTATGGTTGTTCATTTATATGGAATGCCGGCAAAAATGGATGAGATCATTGCAATAGCGGAAAAATATGAAGTACCATTGATCGAAGATGCGGCAGAAGCCTTGGGCAGCATTTATAAAGGAAAAGCCTGCGGTAGTTTAGGGAAGATCGGCATATTGAGTTTTAATGGCAACAAGATAATAACAACGAGTGGGGGTGGGGCTTTGACAAGTAATGATGAAGCGATCGTAAGTAAGGCAAGGAATTTGTCAGCACAGGCGAGAGAAGCGGTACCCTATTATTTGCATAAGGAAATAGGGTATAATTACAGACTTAGCAATGTTCTTGCAGGAATTGGTCGAGGACAGATGGAAGTTTTACCGGGTCGCGTTAAAAAAAGAAGAGAAACATTTGAGTTTTACCAGGATCGGTTAAGAAGTATTGAGGGTATCAGTTTTCTTGCAGAACCGGCTGGTTTTTTTTCGAACAGGTGGCTTACAACAGTTGTTTTTGACAGGAGCATGGGAGAAAACATTAATGAAGCATTACGATTAGAATTGGAAAAACATAATATTGAAACGAGGGCATTGTGGAAGCCGCTTCATCAACAACCTGTATTTGCAGGATGTGAAAGTTATAACGGCGGTGTGGCTGATAAGCTTTTCGCAAGAGGGCTATGTTTACCAAGCGGATCCAATACCTCTGATGCTAACCTTGAAAAAGTAGTTTACGAAATCAAAAAATTTTTATCATGAAAATTTTTAGTAGAAAATCACTCAGGCCATCCCAGTTTGTTTTGATCGGGGATCAGTTATTGGTCATGTTCGGCCTTTTATCAGCTCTGTTTGTTAACTATAGATTATTATCAATAAAAGAATTTCCGCTTCAAACAATTTTTTACAGGGTTATTCTTCATTTGGCACTTGGGATAGTAGCATGGTCGGTTTTTAAGATTTACAAAAAAGTGATCCGCTTTTTCAGCAGCAAAGATTATTTGAATCTTATTGGTATTCTTTTCCTGGTACACCTTGTAAGCGGGTTGGCAAGAGTTATCCTTCCACAAAAATTACAGTTAAAGCCGGAAATATTTTTAATAAGTTTCTTTATTACTTCTATTTATATAATTGGAAGCAGGCTTATTATCAGTTACCTGTATTTCTACTACGATCGTTCCAAGAAAGTAGGTGAGCAACGACGCCTGCTTATTTACGGCGCAGGGGAACTGGGAGTTTTCCTGAAAAAGTCATTGAGTACACATTACGAAAACAATTTCAAATTATTTGAGTTCCTGGATGATGATAAAAATAAGATCGGCCGTTATATCGGCGGTGTTAAAGTGATTGATGCAAACACAGAATTAAAATCAAGCATTATCAAACATGGCATAACAGACATCATCATTGCGAATAAAATGCTTACACCTGCACGCAAGGCAAAATTCCTGGAGGACACACTTCCCTTTAATATCAGGATTCGTGAGATATCGTCTATCGAATCTTTATTCAGGGCTAATTTTAATTTAGAACAACTTGCTTCAATCGATATCAATGACCTGATGAATCGTGAAGCAATACAGTTATACGATGAACACGTGGCACAAAGCCTTGTTGGAAAAACATTATTGGTTACCGGTGCAGCCGGTTCAATAGGAAGTGAGATCGTTCGTAAACTTTCTGAACACGATGCATCCCTGATCATTTGTGTTGATTTTTCGGAAAGCGCTTTATACGATCTTCAGCAGGAATTAAAAAGAAAACATACAGATGTAGATTATAAATTCATTCTTGCCGACATCAGGAATGAAGAGATGATGGAAAACCTGTTCAAAGAATTCAAACCACATTTTATTTACCACGCTGCGGCATACAAACATGTTCCGTTGATGGAACAGTTTCCATGGCAGGCTGTACAAACAAATGTATTCGGAACACACCAGCTTGTAAAACTGGCGGTGCGTTTCAAAGCTGAAAAATTTGTATTCATCTCTTCTGATAAAGCCGTTAATCCAACAAGCGTGATGGGTGCAACAAAAAGACTTGCAGAGATCATTGTTCAGTCTTTCTCGTCAACCTTAAACAGTACCAGGTTTGTTGTAACAAGATTTGGGAATGTATTGGGATCAAACGGGTCTGTTGTACCACTTTTCAAAAAACAAATACAGAATGGCGGCCCGGTTACAGTTACACACCCGGAAATGACACGTTATTTCATGACCATTGCTGAAGCCTGCCAGTTAGTGCTTGAAGCTTCTGTAATGGCCGAAGGAGGCGAAGTATTTGTGTTTGATATGGGAGAGCCGGTTAAGATCGTTGATCTTGCAAGAAATATGATCCGCCTCGCAGGGTATACGCCTGATGTAGATATGCAGATTCAATTCATCGGCGAAAGACCAGGAGAAAAATTGTATGAAGATCTTTTCTCTGAATCAGAAGAAATGAAAGAAACACATCACGAAAAGATCATGATCAGTAAAGAAGCCATTCACAATATTGCTGAAGCTGAAAATATCATTAGTAAACTACAGGCATTGGAAAATTTTTATGAACCAGAACTTTTCAGAATGGTTATAAAAGAACTTTTACCTGAATACCAATCTGTAATGGCTGATGGAAAAGTTGTTAACTTCAGGTCTGGTAAAAGAATTAACCAGTACAATTACCAAAATTAATATTTCGTTCTATAAATCATCATTTATGAAAATCCAGAAATTACTAGTTGTAATTTTTTTATTGAGTTCGGGACTTGCGGTTGCACAGAATTCACGTTTCTCCCAGATTGGAACTGCACAGGTGTTACTTAATCCATCATTAGTAGGAAGGTTCGATGGCAAAATAAGACTGACCGGTTTGTATAGTGCTCAAACAGCAAAGAATGTATTTGGTACCGGAAGGGATCAATTCACTGAGAAAGCCAAAATGAACTACCAGAATATTGCACTCGATTTTAAGATTGGCAAATTCCGCAGTTTCGGGGATGAACAAACGAATTCTTCCTCATCCGGTACTGGTAAAGTCAAAAGAGAAGCAAAAGATGAGATCGGCAAAGCAAGGAAGATAACGGGCTATTGGGGTGTTGGACTGAATTACGATCATGTTGGAGAAAAAAATTCGGCATTGGCTGCCAGCTTTTATTCGTTATCAGTGGCCCGCCATTTTTACTCTCACAGGAATAAATATTTTGGTATAGGCGCACAGGCAACTTATGCGAGAGGAGATCTGGACCTTGACAGGGGAGATGGAAGTAATCCTTATAACCAGGAGATCTCCACAGGAAGTTTCAGGTATCCGCAAAAAAACCGCAATGATATTATTACCTCAAAAAAATCTTATTTCGACTACAATCTCGGCGCATACTACGGAATGGTAACCGAAGCGGTCGGTTTCGAATTGGGCGGTGCAATGTATCACCTGTTTTACCCGAAAAATGATATTTATGATAAAGACGATGAAACACAACTTCGTCATAGGGTAACTGCATTTTCAGCGTTGCGTATCAAACTGAACCAGAAATGGGGTTTGATCCAGAAAAATATTTACTGGCAGGAAGGACTCTATTATCGCAGCCGTACTCAAAAAGACAGTTTAAATATTGTTGCATTCTGGGCAGGTGTTGAGTTCATTAAAACCAATCCAAAATCAGCATACAACGTGAACTTCGGATTCTACACACGTTCATTCAGAACTTTGATGCCATATTTGAATATTAACCTTGGCAAGTTTGTAAACATCAGGTATTCTTATGAATGCCCGTTGAATTCATCAAAATATACTGCGTATACGGCTAAGCGTCATGAAGCAGCTATTGTTTTATATTATGGAAGAAACACTGCTCCCGGTGTAAGATTTTATAAGAAAACAAACTTCTGGTAATCAATAATCCCAATCCATGTACAATTTTAATAAAACCACCAAAAATAATATGAGGAAGAAAATATTCATCAATGCTTTCATATTGACTCTTTCAATAAATGCTTTTGCTCAAACCACGGTAGAAAATTTAGGGAATCTCGTTAATACAACTTATCATGAAGTAAGACCAACCATATCCGGAGACGGTAAAATATTATACTTCGTGGTGGAAGGTAACCCGGCAAACAATAAAGCTAAGTCGGATAAAAAAGCCCAGGATATATGGTATTCTGAATTAGGTGCTGATGGTAAATGGGGACAGGCCATACACGCAGGTGCACCACTCAATGACCAGAGAGAAAATGCAGTGTTCTGGGTTGCACCGGATGGCAACAGGTTATTGATAAGAGGAGCTTATGTAAACGGTAAATATGCAGGCAGGGGAGTTTCAATGGTTGAAAAAACAGCATCAGGCTGGTCGCAACCACAGAAATTAAAAATAAAAGACTATGAAAACATGTCGCAGGATGTTTATTCCGGTGCGTTTTTAAGCAATGATGGAAAAACATTGCTGCTTTATTTTTCTGAAGAAAAGAACAGCTATGTAAATGATATCTATGTAAGCAGGCTTACAGAAAATGACGAATGGACTAGGCCCGAAAGCCTGGGTTCAGCAATTAATACAGATGAGTCTGATGAGATATCTCCATCATTGGCTGCTGATAATGTGACACTTTATTTTTCAAGTGATAAACCAGGTGGTTTGGGTGAGCATGATATTTATATGTCTAAACGCCTCGATGATAGCTGGAAAAACTGGAGTCAACCAGTAAACATGGGAGATACCATCAATACCATGAAATGGGATGCTTATTTTGCATTGGATGCAAATGGCGAGTATGCATACCTGTCAACTACTCAAAATTCTCTTGGAGGAACTGATCTTGCAAAAATTAAATTAAGCGAAGCACAAAGGCCCAATGCTGTTGTGTTGGTGTATGGCCAGGTGTTTAACGCACTTACCAAGCAGCCAATGGATGCAAAATTATTTTATGATAAGATCCCCGGGGAAACAAGCGAAGGAAATTCAATTTCAAGTCCTGATGGTAAATATAAAGTTACACTGCCCTATGGTAAACAATATAGCCTGAGAGCATCAGCTGACAATTTCTTCTCTGTATTAGATACTTTGGATCTTGTTAAACAAGGTGCTTATAAAGAAATACACAGGGACCTTTATTTATATCCAATTGATAGCGGTCGTTTCGCAAACAACAATCAACCAGAGGTACGCAGAGATCTCGACAGTCTTGCACAAGGCATAGGACTTGAAGAACAGCCAATAGAAGCAGGACAAATAGTAGGAATTAAAGTGCTTTTTGATTTTGGAAAAACAATCATCAACGCTGAGTACTATACTGAATTGAATAAAGTTGTGACTGTATTAAAAGCAAATCCATCAATGGAAATTGAATTATCAGCGCACACAGATAATATAGGAGGTTATAGTGCAAATCTTGCGCTTTCTAAAGACAGGGCCAGATCTGTTAGAGAATACATTATTTCAAAAGGAATTGCTGCTAACAGGGTTGTTTCAAAAGGCTATGGTGAAGTAAAACCAATTGCTTCAAATAAGACAGCCAACGGAAGACAACAAAACCGCAGGGTAGAGTTTAAGATACTTAAGAATTAATCTAAATAGTAATAAAATTGATCCTCTGATTTCGAAAGGAGTCAGCGGATTTTTTTATAGCAATAAGCGGTGTATAGAAATAATCTAATAAGGCATAAACTACCCCATTTCCGCCATAAACTTTAAAATGCTGCCATAGCCTAAATGTTATTTAAGGCAGGTTTTTGTTGGACTATGTTTGTTTCATAAAAATTAAGTTTATGAAAAAACAGGTAACCTCAATCAGAAATATAGTATTACAAGTATTGCTATTTTGTATGATACTTTTATTGACCCTGGAATCAAGAGCGCAGCAAAATGATTCCAGCGTTGCAATGATTTCCTCAGAAAGAACAATTAGTAATGCAGATGATAAGTTTTGCTTTCACCTGAATGACTACCCTGATAATGGAACGCCTAGCTGGGGAGATGAGGATTGGGCTGCGAATGGCATAACACACGATAAAAAATACTGGTATATCAGTTCAGTGTCGAGAAATTTTATTGGCCAAACAGATGCGAGTGACTGGATTTTATGGAAGATCCCGGTTTCGGAACCTTTGGATCGTGATTATACTAATAATTCCAATGTAACTAAATGGAAACATTCTTCTCACCCTAATATTTTATCACAGTATAACCATGCAGGCGATATAGATTATTGTGTATATAACGGAAAAGGATATGTGCTTGTTCCATTAACCGGTGGACCACGACCGATAATCGCCTTCTTCAGGGCAAGTGATCTTCATTTTATTAATTATGCTTACCTCGAAAATTTCTGGGAAAGTATTGGTTGGTGCGCTGCTAATCCTAAAGTTGAGGGAGATTTATATACATCTAAGGACGATGCAAATAAAATAGACAGGTATGACATTGACTGGCATGCGTTGGTAACATCAGATACTCCTATCACCCTTACAAAAATACATATACATTATCCTATTCTGGATAAAAATGGCGAGCAGCAAACAATACATAATATGCAAGGTGGAGAATTTACAGAAGATGGGAAAATGTTTTATATATCATCTGGTACAATGGCCTGTACAATCGTTGTGCCTGTACCAATTCCATTTTGTATAGGATGCATTACGTATGTAAGTGTTGAATCACGTGCATACCCGGAAGACGGTATACATGTACTCCGAGCATCGGACTTTAAAGAGATTCAGCATTCAACCAACCCTGCAAGAGATCAGAGTGGTTGTTTTGAATTTGATTTTTACAATGGAGATTGCTGGGGAAGGGAACCCGAAGGATTGACGATATGGGATCTCAATGATGGTAGTGCTCCGCACCTGCGGGGACAACTGCATGTACTTTTAGATGATCACAATTTCTGGACGTCTAATAAAGTTACTCTCAAGCATTATAAAAGCTTTGAGTGTCCCAATGATATCACTGTTTTCGGAACAACCCCCTTTGGCGTTCCCAAATCAAATTCGCAGATAGCCAATTTTTTAAACGAAGATGAATTATATGTCAACTGCGGAATAGTAACCAATGATGCACCACTTCTTTTTTATCCGGGTGTAACAACCATAACTTTCTCAGTTCGTGTAAGCGCAAACGAAACAGTTACATGCAAGGCAAATGTAACGGTAAAAAATAAACATGATGAATGTTCTACAGCGATGCCTTTGTTTGCCTGTAACAAGCTTATTACAGATAATTACTGCGCTCAACCTTCAGCATCAGTGCCGGGATTTTCCTGTTATAATGGTAATGTTAAAGATGTATGGTTTAAAATAAATCCATCTTCTTCTTCTATCTCTGTCGAAACCTTCCAGGTTACTAACGGATTATCCAACCTGGTGATGCAGGCATTTTCAGGCAGTTGTGGGCATTTGCAGGAAATTGCTTGTGATGATAGCAGTGGTGAAGGTGAGCATGCGAAAATTACACTTACAAATCTTGTAACCGGAACCCCAATATATGTACGTGTTACAGACTATAATGCCAATAATTATGGAAAGTTTGGTATCTATTATCGAAAACTGGCGGAAGGCCAGGATATTTTTGATGGCGAACAATTTATTTCAGGTGATGGTGCAGGGGTTCATGATCATCCTGCATTAATGGGAGATGTAAATGGGGATGGAGCAAAAGACCTGATTTTTGTTTTTGATCATGGAAACAATGGATTAACAACAAGAACAAAATTATCTAATGGTGACGGTACCTATACATCTGTTCAGCAGATAATGGGAGATGGACCAGGGGTGTATGATCATCCAACGCTAACGGGTGACGTAAATGGTGATGGAAGAACAGACCTGATCTTTGTATTTGACTATGGTAATAGTGGATTAACGACAAGAACCAAATTGTCGAATGGTGATGGCACTTATACAGGGGTTCAGCAAATAATGGGTGATGGAGCAGGGGTACATGATTATCCTGCATTAACAGGAGATGTAAACGGAGATGGTAAAACGGACCTGGTATTTATTTTTGATCATGGTAACAATGGATTAACTACAAGAACAAAATTGTCCAATGGAGATGGTACTTACACATCTGTTCAGCAAATAATGGGGGATGGTGCAGGTGTGCATGATTACCCGGCTTTGGCAGGTGATTTTAATGGAGATGGAAAAACAGACCTGGTATTTATTTTTGATCATGGTAATAATGGATTAACAACAAGAACTAAATTTTCGAATGGTGATGGCACGTATATATCTGTTCAGCAAATAATGGGGGATGGTGCGGGGGTACATGCATATCCTACACTAACAGGAGATGTAAATGCTGATGGAAGAACAGACCTGATTTTTGTTTTTGATTATGGCAATAGTGGACTAACAATAAGAACTAAATTATCAAATGCTGATGGCACTTATACAAATGTGCAGGAAATATTGGGTGATGGCGCAGGCGTGCATGAATATCCAACATTAACAGGAGATGTAAATGGCGATGGCAAAACGGACCTGATCTTTACAGGACAAAACTGGACTTCCTGCGGACTAAATATAAGAGTGAAAATATCGAAGGGAGATGGAACCTGGTGCGAAGGCTGGCAGGGAATGGGAGATGGTGCCGGTGTTCATCAATATCCAACTTTTGCAGGGGATATAAATGGTGATAGAAAAACAGATCTCCTATACATATTCGATGATAGCAATGAAGGGTTGATATTGAGAACTAAAATTGCGCAATCCGTTAATTTTTGCCAGATGGGTGGAACAATGACACCTGTTAATACAGGAAAAACAAATCAGTCAGGAGATATAACCAGGTTAAACCATACAGATAGTGGTTGGTTAAATGATCAATTCAGTATTTATCCAAATCCAACAACGGGGATAATTGAACTAGTATCAAAGGATGCGGGAGAACTAGAAGTGTGTATAAGAAATGCAACAGGAATAATAGTGTTTCCTAAACAGAATTTCAGCGGTTCCAAAGAATTCAATTTAAAAACACTTGCAAGTGGGATTTATTTTGTTGATATTTATGATAAGAAGAAAAGTAAGAAGGTTGTGAAAAGGGTTATCAAGATGTAACAAGTTTTAGGGTGTACTAAACCCACCTCAAAATAGCAACGGTAATTTTGATTAAGGAATATGTATAGGTGAAAATTGTTTTATATTTTAGAAGCAAAACTTCCTGAATTATGAAAAAATTCTTTTGTATCAATCGAAGTCTTTTTTTGTTTGTCTTTTGTATTTTTTGTTTAGAGAGTTTCGCACAAAAACAAGGTCAGGCCAGAATTGATTCTTTAATAAAAATCTTGGCTATTGTTGATAACGATACTAACAAAGTAAACATTCTTAAAACTATGGCATTTGAGTTTGCCATGATTAAGCCAGATACCTCATTAATTTTAAGCACCGAAGCACTTCATTTATCTGAAAAATTAAAATGGGATAAAGGTATAGGTGGCGCGTATCACCAAATGGCATATGCTTACTATCTCAAAGATGATTACGAAAAGGGCATTCAATATTATTCCAAAGCTTCAGAAATTTGGGAGAGTATAGAAAAAAAAGGAAAAGAAAATGTACAATTGGAAAAAGCTCGAACATTGAGTAGTGTTGGACTTATATATGATATAAAAGGTGATTTTTCAAAAGCCCTTGTAAATTATTCAGCCAGTTTAAAGGTTTTTATTGATCTTGATAATCAGGAAAACATTGCAAAGTCTTACATGAATATTGGTATCGTATATTCCGAGCAAGGAAATTATCCGGAAAGTCAGAATTACTATTTGAAAGCTCTAAAAATATTTGAAGAGCTTGGACAGCAAAGTGACCTTGGGAAAGTGCTCGGGAACCTAGCGATCCTGTATAGATTACAGGGTGAGTATTCCAAAGCATTAAATTACGCCTTACGAGCCTTGGAAATTTCTGAAAAGCTAAATAACAAAAATCAAATAGCTGCTGCTACATATAGTATTGCTTTAATTCAGTATCTCAATAAAAATTATGATGAAGCACTTCTTTATTATTCAAAAGCCAGCAAAATATTTGAACAAATTGGAGCTTTAAACGGAGTGGCAAGTATTTCTAGTCAGGTTGGAGGAATATATTTAAGACAAAAAAATTTTATCCTTGCTAAAGAAAATTACACAAAGGCTTTAAATATTTTTGAAAAATTAGGCGTCAAAAATGGAATTGCTGCTAGTCTGGGTAATTTGGGATATTCTTACCTCCAAGAAAAAAAATTCACTGAGGCTGAAAAATACATGCTTAAATCTCTCGAGATTTATAAATCCATAGGTGCCTTAAATGAAATCATGCAAGGCAATCAGAATCTTGCAGATCTGTATTCTCAAATTAATGATTACAAAAAATCATTAACTTATTATCAAAGTGCAATAGAAATAAAAGATTCTCTTTTTAATAAAGAAAAAACCAAGGAGATCGCCCGGAAAGAGTTACAATTTGAGTATGAAAAAAAAGAAGTAGTAACAAAAGCAGCTCAAGAGCAAAAAGATGCCCTTGCAAAAGCCGAATATGATAAGCAAATAGCACTGGCCGAATTAGAAAAATTAAGTGGAATTTCTATTGCAAATAAAAAAAGGGAACTTGCAGAAGCAGGCAGAAAACTTGCTCTTTTGGAAACAGACCGGCAGCTGTCGATAGCTTCAACCGAAAAACAACTGGCGCTCGCTGAAGCGGATAAAAAATTTACTCAATCTGAAGCTGAAAAAAGTATTGCCATTGCTGAAGCTGATAAAAAAAGAAAAGTTGCTGAAGCGGATAAAAAAAGAATCAAAGCAGAATCTGAAAAGCAAGTATCCGATTCAAAAGTTGAAAATGAAAAACAAAAATTTCAGCGTAATTCGATAGCTGGCGGAGCAGGCGTTATTATTTTGTCCTCTCTTCTCATTTTCTTCTTTTATAAACACAAACGCGACGCAGTGCAAAAACAAAAGGAAACTGCCCTAAGCCTACAGGTTTCGGAAACTGAAATGAAAGCGCTCCGTTCCCAAATGAATCCACATTTTATTTTTAACGCCTTACAATCCATTCAAACATTTTTATTGAGTCATAAACCAGATGATGCCAATACCTATCTGCTGAAATTTTCTAAGTTGATGCGGTTGGTTTTAGAAAATTCCCAATATAGTGAAGTGTCATTGAAAGAAGACATGCAGGCATTGGAGTTGTATATGCAACTGGAAAGTATTCGTCTTACTCATCCGTTTACTTACAAATTTCATATCGAGAATACAATTGATGTGGAAGAAACAACCATACCCCCACTGATCTTACAACCCTTTGTGGAAAATGCAATCTGGCATGGTTTGCAAAACAAGCCTGGACCAGGCCATATTAATATCTACATCAGCAAAAAAGACAATATACTTCATGCAGCTGTAGAAGATAATGGCGTTGGCAGGGATATTTCTAAAAAGAATGTACAGCCATTACTCGTGAAAAAGGAATCGCTTGGAATGAAATTAACAGGGGAACGATTGAAATTATTGAATGAATTAAAAAATATAAAAGCAGACTTTAAGATTACTGATTTGTTTACAAATGGAAATAGTTCAGCGGGAACAAGAGTTGACCTTTCTCTTCCAATCGAAGCGCTATTGTAACAAGTAAATTTGAGAGTATTCTAAACAAAAAGAATAATTAGCAAAAACACTGCATTAAAAATTTGATATTGTTTCAATAATCAATTCACACAATGCAGAAATATGGATTATGAGAAAATTACTTTTTTTGCTCCTGGTGCTGTACGCTTCCAGTTGTCCGTGCTTTAGCCAGGACCAGCAATTAATCGATTCACTGAAAACAGTGGCGAAAACTACTAAGGAGGACACTATTAAAATTAAGGCGTTCAATTACCTATCTTATCTTTATTGGCATAATGATACGGACAGTGCATTAAGCTATGCTAACCAAGCATTAAAATTGGCAGAACAGGTTGGTTTTAAAAAAGAAGTGTGGGGCGCTTGTAACAATTTAGGCGCTGTTACTGCTATGAAAGGAAATTTTACTCAATCCAGGTTGTATTATGAAAGAGCTTTGACAATAGCAATAGGAATAGGTAGTAAAAGGCTAACGGGGATATCTTACAATAATATTGGTTTGGCATTTTCCACAGAAGGAGATTATCCCAATGCGCTTAAGAACTATTTACTGGCCTTAAAAATTCTGGAAGAAATTGGTGATAAGCATATATGCCCTTATTCTTATACTAACATCGGAATAATATACAACACACAGGGTGACTTTGATAAAGCTCTAAAGCATTATCTTATTTCATTAAAATTATCTAACGAGACAGGTGATAAAACTATAAGTGCAGAGACTTATAGCCATATTGGAAATAATTTTGCTTCTCAAAACAATTTTTCGGAGGCATTAAAAAACAATTTTATTTCATTAAAAATTTCCAGGGAAATTAAAGATAAACAAGGAATCGCAAGAGCTAACGTTGGTATTGGAGAAGTTTATTCAAAAACGAATAACTTTCCTGAAGCCATAAAATACTTTTCGGAATCTCTAAAAATCTGGAGTGAAACAGGGGAAAAGGAGGCACTCGCCTCAACATATCTCAGTATTGGCGACCTTTACCTTAAAGAAAAAAAATACAAAGAAGCTTTTAACAACCTGGATACAGGATTATTAATTTCAAAAAAAATAGGTAGTCTCATTAATATTAAAAAAAGCTATGAGTATTTGTCAATATTAAATAACGTTCAGGGAAATTATAAACAGGCTTTGGAGCATTATAAAAAATCTATAGTTACGAAAGACTCCCTTTTTAGTCAAACAAAAACTAAAGAAATTACAAGAAATGAAATGATCTATGAACAAGAAAAAAAGGATGTGATAACTAAAGCAGAACAAGAAAGGAAAAATTCAATTTCAAAATCAGAGATCGAAAGACAAAAACTCATTCGTAATTTCATAGCGGGTGCGGCAGGAATAATTATTTTGTTTTCACTATTCACCTTTTTCTTCTATAAACATAAACGCGACGCCATACAAAAACAAAAAGAAACTGTTTTAAGCCTACAGGTATCAGAAACAGAAATGAAAGCGCTTCGTTCTCAAATGAATCCACATTTCATCTTTAATGCCCTGCAATCAATCCAAACATTTTTATTAAGTCATAAACCGAATGAGGCTAATACTTACCTTTTAAAATTTTCCAAACTGATGCGATTGGTCTTAGAGAATTCTCAATACAGTGAAGTGTCATTAAAAGAAGATATGCAAGCATTGGAATTGTATATGCAATTAGAAAGCATCCGGCTTCCTCATCCTTTTACTTACAAGTTTCATATTGATAAAGCAATCAATGAAGAAGAAGCAACTATCCCGCCACTGATCTTACAACCCTTTGTTGAAAATGCCATCTGGCATGGATTGCAATACAAACCAGAGTCCGGGCAGATTGATATTTTTATCAGCAAAAGAGATAATTCACTTTATGCAGTAGTGCAGGATAATGGTGTTGGTCGGGATATGACAAAAAAGAATACCCGCCCATTATTAATGAAAAGGGAATCGTTGGGAATGAAATTAACTGAAGAACGCTTAAAAATCTTAAATGAGCTGAAGCATACCAATGCTCAGTTTAAGATCATCGACCTGTTCACAAAAGACAACCAACCTTCAGGTACCAAAGTAGAACTTTCCCTACCTTTGGCCGGATGATCAAAACTATTATTGTTGAGAATGAGAAGCAACAAAGTGACTATTTAGTTAGTTTGCTTGGAAAGCATTTTCCTGAAGTGGAAGTATTGAAGATATGCGATACAGTTGCAGGAGGAGTAAATGAAATAACTGCTTTGCAACCAAACCTGGTTTTTTTGGATGTAGAGCTTGACCATTCCTATACCGGCTTCGATCTGCTCGAACAAATCCATCCTGTGAATTGCGAAGTGATATTTACTACCAGTTTTAATAAATATGCAGCCAAGGCTTTCCGTTTTTGCGCACTTGATTTTATAGAAAAGCCTTTTGGCATTGATGAACTGAAAGAAGCCATCACCAGGTATAAAAACCTGGCAGCAACAGGCTCTAAAAAAAACATTGATGCCTTACTGCACAATGTAAAACAAACCGATGCTTCCATGCAAAAAGTGGGAATACCGGTTTTGGGAGGATTGGATTTTATTACGGTCTCGGAAATTATTTATTGCAAATCGGAAGATAATTGCACTGATTTTTATTTAACCGGAAAAAGAAAGATAACGGCTACAAAAACCCTTAAGTGGGTAGATGAACTCATGCGGGAGCATAATTTTTTCCGGGTACATGATTCCTACCTCATTAATCTCAATCATATCAGGAAATATAAAAAAGGCGGTGAAGGCGGTGTTGTTGAATTAACAGACCAAAAAGAAGCCGATGTTTCCAGGCGAAGAAAAGATGATTTTTTAAAAGCGCTTTCTGATCTCAAAATGATCTTTAATAAATAAACCCTTCCTTATTTGTATTCCTTACCGCATAAACTGGCTGGTTTATGCCGTAAACTTTTATTTTCCGCCGTATACTATTTGTACTCAAGAATAGCCCCAACGGATGTGTAAGTTTATACTGTAAATAATTAATCAGTAAAAACTAAACATCATGAAAAAGATAAAGCTTCTGCTAATAATTGCTGTAACAACCGTATTCATCAGTTCATGTAAAAAAGAGGATCCAACTCCTTCCTGCCAGGTTACTTGTAATAATGGCGGAACAGTAACTGCAAACTGTGGTTGTGATTGTCCCTCTGGATTTACAGGAACTAATTGCCAGACTAAAATATTAAATACAATAAATGTAAGCGTCAATCATGATAATTATTATCAATTATATCCCCTCCGGTACCAGGGAGATAATGAGTTTGGAGGACGAATTGCCATCGACGGATATGTTCGATTAATAACAGGCTCCAACAATACTAAAATATATGGGGTTGTAGACGCCGATTTTAGAGAATTGGGTGGCAGTACCAGGGCTATTATAGACGGCAATTTAAGTGCTAACAGAATACTTTTATACACAGCTCCTGCCGGGAAAACAATCTATAATATTGTCTCTACTAATTACCAACCTTTCAGCTGGTATCCGTTATTTGATTATCACGGTATAGGTTATGAATACTATAATAATTTTGTTTATAAAATAGAAATGGTTGGTGATACTACCGGTGATGACTTGCCTTCGGATGGAACTACAGGACGTACAAGGTTCCGGATTTGGTTTGATGATTTTACAGTAACTATAGGATAAATTGAGGGATGAAACAGATGACCTCAAACAAAATAAACCGCTGATTTCGAAAGGAGTCAGCGGATTTTTTATTTAAAAAATTTGGAGTTTGGAGTTTGGAGGTACGATGACACCAAACTCCAAACAAACAGGTCAATTAAAATTATTCTTTGATAAACTTTTATTATAAGGTAGAATAAAAATATTAATCACGCTTTGCGGGAAGAGAAAATCCAAACGTGGTCCCCACATCCGTTTTACTTCTTACATGAATGGTCTGATGATGCGCTTCAATGATATGTTTACAAATAGAAAGTCCCAATCCGCTGCCACCCACTTTGCGGCTGCGTGCAAGATCCGTACGATAAAACCTTTCAAATATTCTTGGCAAATGTTCTTCAGCAATACCGCCACCATCATCACTTATCTCTATCAAAACATTTCTTCCATCTACATTATAAAAACTGGCTTCAACTATGCCATTATTCTTGCCATATTTAATAGCATTATCTACAAGGTTGATAAGCACCTGCCTTATTTTCTCTTTATCTGCAAATACGGTTAACGGAACTTCACATCCTTTTTTAATAATAAGCCTGATGTCTTTTTCTTTTGTTTTAATATCGAGAGAATCATAAATGTCTTTGAATAGATCCTGGATAACAAAATTCTGGTAATACAATTCCTGTTCTCCACTTTCCAGTTTTGCTATAGCATCCAGGTCATCCACCAGGTTTACAAGACGATCTACATTACGTGCAGTGCTTTGCAGGAATTTGGTATTTACTTCATCATTATGCAATGCACCACTCAATAAAGTGTCAACGTAACCCTGTATAGAAAAAATAGGTGTTTTCAATTCATGACTAAGATTTTGTAAGAATTCTTTTCTATAAATTTCATTTTGCTGAAGTATTTCAATTTCTATCTTTCGCTGTTGTGCCCAGGCTTCCACATCTTCACGCACTTCATCAATGCCTTTCTGCGGCAGGATATTTTTATAGTAGAACTCTTCTCTTTTACTTGCCTTGGTTTGATAAATAAGTTTGTATATCAGTTTTATTTTCCTGTAAATAAATGTCTGCAGTGTAAATAATATCAGTCCAAAACTTCCAAGGAAAACAATAAAAAAAGTCAGCAGCACGATCCACCACACAGGTTCGAAAAACAAAATCGCAAGCGTGATCGGTATAGAAAGTACCAATGCCGTTAAGGCGGAAAGTTGTTGGGGTGATAAGTTTTTTCTTGAGACCATAGCTATTAGCTGTTAGCTGCAAGCTAATAAGAAAGCTGTTAGCTGCAAGCTATTAGCTGTTAGTTTAATTCTATATTTAAAAGAATTTTTAAAACGCAAACTTTAAAAGGACTCAACTATTTAATCGGCTTCAACAATCGGGGACTGCTAACAGCTTGTAGCTAATAGCTATCAGCTAACCTCACATTTCAAATTTATATCCTACCCCTTTAACCGTTGTAATACAATCAAGATCTAACTTCTGTCTTATCTTCCGTATATGTACATCAATGGTGCGATCTCCCACGATCACCTCTGTTCCCCAGATCTGGTTGAGGATCTCGTTTCGTAAAAAAACTTTACCAGGCCTGGAAGCAAGCAGCGAAAGCAATTCAAATTCTTTTCTTGCAAGAATAATATCCTCTTCCTTAAAACTTACATTATATTTTTCACGATCTATTTTAAGGTCACCAATTTTTACAATTCCACTGTCCTGTTTGTTTGAACTTACCCTTCTGAAAAGTGCATTTACCTTACTCACCAATACTTTTGGGCTTATCGGTTTTGTGAGGTAATCATCAGCGCCCGATTCCAATCCTTTGATCTCGGTGTTCTCATCGCTCATTGCAGTAAGAAAAATAATAAGCGTTTCTTTAAAAGCGGGTAATTTTCTCAGCACGTTACATACTTCAATACCATTTTTACCCGGCATCATAATATCCAGCATCACCAGGTCGGGTGAAAATTTCTTTGCTTTTTCAATAGCTTCATCACCGTTTTTAGCGGTCGCCACTTCATAGCCTTCCGTTTGCAAATTGAACTGGATGATCTCCAGGATATCTGGTTCATCATCTGCAATTAAAATTTTTTTACCTGAATTCATGCTGCAAAATTAGTATTTCAGCAGCAGCATGTACCCGTTAACCGAAAGTTATAGTATTATCAAATTGTTAAGCTGATGCAACGGTCTGGCTAATAAATTGATCTATATAGTGTATCCAAAACCATGAAAATGCCTCATATTTGCAGTTGCAGCAGGAAATCACATATGAAATTTATTTATCTATTCTTAATTTTTATTGCGGCTGGTTTCCAGGCTTTTGCTGTACCCGATACAGTAAGAGTACCCTTACAAAGGCGGTATTTTCATGACAAGATAGATTACCAGCAAAAGCTTTGTGATAAGGGTGATGGTAAACTGGATAATTCATTCCATGTAAGTGGTAATGATGAGATCAACCTGCGCCTTACTGATGTTTTATACAGGAAAGTGGATGAACTACAGGATTGGGTAGAATCCAATGACCAGATCGCAAATAACAATGAAAAGATCAGGTTCCTGACTTACATCGAAAATGTATTGAAGGAATTCAAGATAAGCTGGAAGAAAAAAGAAATAAACCCGGTTGAGTTTACTGTGTTGATGGAAAATTTTGAAGCCATCCTGAAAAAGCAGGCCGAAGCTGCGAGTATGGCATCATTGATTGCAGAAGTTCCGTATAATATTGCGAGGATCAATATGGATGTTTTCTTTGATAACGTGGGTTACAAAGAATCGCAAGGCGTGCTTTACCTGAAATATTGTGTAGTTTATCCCGATAAAATATTACAAACGATCAGGCCTTATGTGGATGCGCCTTTTGCAGATAGCCTCATCATTATTGCATGCAAAAGAAACCCGGTGCAATTGTATTCTTACGCACAATCAAGTAATTCACCTGAAGGAAAACTCATACACAGGAACACAGATAGTACTGTAATGGCAGTAGCAAAACTCAGCAGGACACCCCATGCTCTTTTATACTTTCCTTTTTTAGATGATATCTTATCAGGGAAACAGCCGGTTGACAGTATAAAAAAATTTGTTGATGGCGATAAAGGCTATGACAGTGTTGGATATTTTAAGCTGTTGGTAAAAACTGAAATTGAGTATTACAGGCGAATGACATCTCAACATCGTGATACAGCAATTGCAATGTTTGGTGCGAATGGTTTAAGGGAAACTTTAAAAGGCAAAGCATTGGAACATTTTATCACCCCGATCAATACATTGCATGAACAAAATAATTTAGCGATCCGCATGAGAGCGATCGAACCATTATCTCCCGAAGAATTGTATTATTTAATGGTAATGGGTGAAAATGATATTTATACTTCCAGTTATAAACACAGCTTTAACAGGATGCTTCAGAAAATGGGTTCCAATCCAAGAGGAGATTCACTGTTGCTGAATGTGAACTTTGACTATTTTAAAAAGTTCATTAAAATGGCTGCGAATTATAATAAGCTGGATACTTTTTTAAGAAGTATGCCGGCAGTGAATTCAGAATCTTTAATGAAGGCGTTTGTAAACAATCTTGATAAAGGCAATGACCTCGAAGATGCAACCGATGTAGCCGATTCATACAGCAGTATTACTGATAAGAAACTGCTCAATAATATATTGAACAATGTAAAACTGAATGAACAGCAAAGTATCGCTAATAACAATGTAAAAGGAAGCATCATCTACGGGTTATTAAAAGAGATATTCTTATCAGCCGACAGTTCTAATAAAATTGATCTCACAGCAACCCTTGGTATTCCTTCCATCTACGAAATTCAAAACACTAACCTGCGTGATGATAGCGGAAGAATTGTACAACAGGTATTTTTTTATGGCGATGAAGACGGTAAACAACACTTTCCTGCATTCATTAATTCTTTTTCATCCCGTGAATGGAGGGTAACACAAAAGAAAGAATGGTATGAAATAAAATCAATAAAAGGGAATGTATGGATCTTTGCGAACCGCCCGCTGGAAAATGATGCAAATCTTGATGACAGTGCGCAGGTACATTTGAATAAATACCTTGAAGCAAACGAACTTCAACCATCCATAGTAATACATCGCGGACACAGTTATTGGTTACCGGGAACAATTGACCGGATGCCTGGTGATGCAAAAATTGTTGTACTTGGTTCATGTGGCGGTTATAAAAACCTGAATACAATACTTGATATTTGCCCGGATGCACATATTATTTCAACAAAAGAAATTGGTACTGGTTCCATCACGCAGCCCATACAAAATTATCTTAGCCAGGCAATGATCACAGGAACCAAAGTTGTGTGGAAAGATATGTGGTCAACACTTAGCAAAACTTTTTCCCGTGATAGCAGGGAAAAAAGAGATAGCTGGGATGATTATATACCCCCTTATAAAAATCTTGCCGCCATTTTTATTAAAGCGTACAACAAAAAAACTGAAAACCTATAAGAATGTCTGATGTAAGGATGTCTGATATCAGATATCAACAAATCAGGCATCAGTAAATCAGACATTCGTAATTTTGGGTATGGATAAGGGAACACCGGCTAAAAAAATTTTCAACACCTCATTACTTCGCAGGGTCTTCACATTTGCATCACCTTACAAGAAAAAATTTTATATCTCGCTTTTACTTTCTGTTGTGCTTGCAGCGATGTCGCCACTCAGGCCATTGTTGATACAGCTAACGATCAATCATGGGATAAAAGAAAATGCATCATCCTGGTTTATCAATGGTCCCGGTGGATTTATCCTGGAGATTACGATCATACAAATTGTTTTGTTGCTCATAGAAACTGCAGCAAGATTTTATTTCACTTTTACTACAGCATCGTTAGGACAATCAGTTGTAAAAGATCTTCGGACAACCACCTACCAGAAAATACTGAACCTTAATCTTTCCCAATTCGATAAAACACCCATTGGTACATTAACTACAAGAACGATCAATGATATAGAATCTGTGAATGATATTTTTAGCGAGGGATTGATACCTATCATTGCTGATTTGTTATCTATCTTTGCGATCCTGTCGTATATGTTCTGGGCCGATTGGGCACTTACACTTGTTTGTCTTGCGCCATTTCCCTTTTTAATTATTGCAACTTATTTTTTCAAGGAAAGTGTAAACAAATCTTTTATTAATGTTCGCAATGCTGTAGCAAATCTCAATGCTTTTGTGCAGGAACATATAACCGGGATGTCACTCGTACAGGCATTTGCAGCAGAAGGAAGGGAGCAGGAAAAATTTAAAAAGATCAACCAGCAACATCGAAACGCAAATATCAAAGCCATTTTTGCATACTCTGTTTTTTTTCCTGTTGTTGAATTGGTTTCTGCCTTCTCTATTGGTTTGCTGGTTTGGTGGGCGGCAAAAGAATCTTTATATGTTTCTCCTGAGAAAGCAAATAACGTTGCAGGAATTATTACATCTTTCATTTTATGTCTTAACCTTTTATTCCGTCCATTAAGGATCATTGCTGATAAATTCAATGTGTTGCAGATGGGTATGATTGCAAGCGAAAGAGTGTTTAAAGTATTGGACAATGATGATTTTGTAAAAGACAAGGGTACGATTGTTCCAACTCAAATGCAGGGAAAAATTGCATTCAATAAAGTATGGTTCGCCTATACGGAAGAAAATTATGTTTTGAAAAATATTTCTTTTGACATTGATGCGGGTAAAACAATTGCAATCGTTGGACATACGGGTAGTGGAAAGACCTCGATCATAAGTTTGATAAACAGGTTATATAAAATTCAAAAAGGTAGTATTGAGATTGATGGAACCAACATCGATGAGTACAGTCTTGATTTTTTAAGAGGCAGGATCGGGGTAGTGCTGCAGGATGTTTTCTTATTCAGCGGATCGGTGATGGATAATGTTACGTTGCGTAACCCGGATATTAAAAAAGAAGATGTGGTCAGGGCTGCAAAGCTCATCGGCCTTCACGATTTTATTGAACAATTGCCGGGTGGTTATGATTATAATGTAATGGAGAGAGGTGCTACTTTATCCATGGGACAGCGCCAGTTGCTTTCGTTTGTACGTGCATTATTATATGATCCTGCAATCCTTATCCTGGATGAAGCAACTTCTTCTATCGATTCTGAAAGTGAGGCATTGTTGCAGAAGGCGATTGATAAGTTGATCGCCGGCCGTACATCGATCGTAATTGCTCACAGACTAAGCACCATACGCAAAGCCCATAAAATACTTGTATTGGATAAGGGCGAGATAAAAGAAATAGGTTCGCATGAAGAACTGATTAAAAAGCAGGGATTTTATTATCAACTTCATAAAATGCAGTTCCAAAAGCAATTTGAAGGAACAATTTGATAATTTGGAAATTTGGAAATTTGGAAATGAGGCCACATAGATACACCGGGGTAAACTATAAATACTTCTGTTTAAATGCTTCAATTTGATGATTTGGAAATTTGGTGATTTGGAAATGACGTCATTAACACATCGGGATAATCGATAATCACAACAAGCATTAACTTTCTTATTTTTAAAAAATAACCGTAGAAATAACCCCAATTCCAAATTTCTAAAATCATCAAATTTCCAAATTGCTTCGTATCTTAGTGGAGTACCAAAATTGACGATCTTATGAAACTGTTTAAAAAAACAAGCCTGCTCTTTATTCTTGCATTCGTTTCTTTAATGTCTTGTAAAAAGCATACAGACAACAAACAAGCAGCAACTCCTACACTTTCTACTGATGAGTATATTCATTACACTGTAAATGGAAATCAATATTCTTATAACAGGCCTTTTGACGAAATCCTGGCTGACACGCTAACAGAATCCATGACGTTTGCAAATTTTGCAGATATCAGGGGGAACAGGAATCCAAATAACCCGGCTGACTTTACAAGAATTAGTTATCAAAGACCCAATGGGTTAGGAAATACATTCAGGCTTGGTCTTTTTGCTGTACCCCAGGCAGAAGTCTATCCATACGTAGCCACTTCCTCAAGCCTGATTTATGTAACTGTTACCGAATATGGCAATATCGGGGAGTATATAGCTGGCAATTTCTCCGGGGCAATTGTTGGACCGGCTCCAAACAATACAACTTATAATATAACCTGTGATTTCAGGGTTAGAAGAAGGCAGTAGCTACCGCTAATTTGGAGATTTGGTAATGATTCTCATAGCAAACCCTTCAGTTAAGTAAAAAGCAATTCATACGGTAAAAGATTTCAACCCGGCATCAAAGATTCCGGAGAACTAATCCCATTTCCAAATCTCCAAATTTCCAAATTATCAAATCAAAATCACCCTAATACCAGGTTTCCAAAATGTTCTCTCTTAATTTTTAATTTCGCCTCCGCGACCTTATCTTTGCGGCAAAATTGAGGACAGATATGGTATCAAAGTGCATCAAATCATTGCTGGTAGCGGTTTTCAGCCTTTTTTTGGTTGTTTTTTTAACCCCGGCACAAGCTCAGCATCCAGCTGAAGAGCATCCTACAACCGAACAGCATGATGAGCACGCAAAAAATGGCGAAGAGCACGAAAAACTCGACCCGGCCAAAATCATCATGGACCATATAAAGGATAACCATGAATTCCATTTTTTCAGTTCCGGCGATTTTCATGCAACCATTCCTTTACCTGTAATATTATATTCTCCAACAAAAGGATTTACTGGTTTTTCTTCCAGCCGTTTCGGTCATGAAGGACACAGGCATGAATATGAGGGTTATGAGCTTAAAGAAGATGGTAATATCGTAGCAACAGACGGATCTGTTGTTTATGACTTCTCTCTTACCAAGAACGTAGTTCAAATGTTATTGGCCCTTACTCTCTTCGTGATATTAATGATAGGTATCGCAAAAAAATACAAAAATGGCCAGGGTGTTACCACTGCGCCAAAAGGCTGGCAGAATGTGATGGAGCCTGTTATCACGTTTGTGAGAGACGATGTTGCCAAGCCAAATCTTGGAAAAAAATGGAATAAATATTTACCCTACCTGCTTACCGTTTTCTTCTTTATCCTGGTAAACAACCTTTTTGGACTTATTCCCGGGTCAGCAAACGTAACTGGTAATACTGCATTTACAGCTGTATTAGGTATCATTTCCCTGATCGTGATTCTTTTTAGTACAAACTCGCATTTCTGGGGTCATATCTTCTGGCCTCCGGGCGTTCCGTTTTTGGTAAAAGTTATTTTGATCCCGGTGGAAGTAGCGGGTGTTTTGATCATCAAGCCAGCTGCACTTATCATACGTCTTTTTGCCAACATGGTGGCGGGGCATATTATCATTTTAAGTTTCATTTCATTGATATTTATTTTTGGTGCAATGAACAAAGGTGCAGGATGGGGATTTTCTCCTGTATCAATTTTATTCACCGTGTTTATATATTTTATCGAAATACTGGTAGCATTTATACAGGCATTTATATTTACCAATCTAACAGCGGTATTTATAGGCCAGTCTTTTGAAGGAGGACATGATGATGTGGATGGACACAAACATGAGGTTGTGTCAACAATGTAGTATTTTATTTTTCACCTATAAAACAAGTATCATGACATTGATGACTTTGTTAACTGAAGTTGGTTTTTCGCACATGGGTGGGGCGATCGGAGCAGGTCTTGCCGCAATCGGTGCCGGTATTGGTATCGGACAAATCGGTAAGGGCGCTGTTGAAGCGATCGCACGTCAACCGGAAGCGTCTAACGACATTCGTGCAAACATGATCCTGACTGCTGCATTCGTTGAGGGTGTTGCCCTCTTCGCAGTTATCGCAGGTTTATTGGCTGTTTTGAAAGCCTAATGCACCAACTCATTACTGCATCCGAAGTACAGGACGGAGGATGCAGTAATATTTAAAAAATCAAAAAGAATTAAAACCAACAATCTGTTGATCTTAATTCGAAATTCATAATTCATAATTCATAATTCACATGGATCTTTTATTACCACATTTAGGCCTCATCGTTTGGACGGTTCTGGCATTTTTACTCGTGCTGTTCATCCTGAAAAAATTTGCATGGAAACCAATCTTAAAAGGACTGAATGACAGGGAAGCTAATATTGCCAATTCGATTGCAACTGCAGAAAAAGTAAAACTGGAGATGTCGCAGTTAAAAAGCGAAAACGAAGCTTTGCTTGTTGCTGCAAGAGAAGAAAGAGCAGTTATGCTTAAAGAAGCAAAAGAGATCAAAGACAGGATGATCAATGATGCAAAAGAGGAAGCTAAGACACAGGCCGGAAAGATCATTGCTGATGCAAATGCTTCTATTCAAAACCAGAAAATGGCTGCTCTTACAGATATTAAAAACCAGGTGGGTAAAATGGTAATTGAAGTAAGTGAAAAAGTATTAAGAAAAGAACTTGCAGGTAAAACTGAACAGGAAAACTATATAAAGCAATTAGCAGAAGAGATCAAATTAAATTAAGAAAGCCATTAGCTATTAGCTGCAAGCCATTAGTAAAACGTGCTTGACTAACAGCTGACGGCTAACAGCTAAAAGCTACGCACATGAACAATCCAAGATTAGCAGGTCGTTACGCAAAAAGTTTACTGGACCTGGCGATAGAACAAAACCAGTTGGACGCAGTGTACAATGACATGAAATTACTTCGTGCTATTTGTAAAGGCAACCCTGATTTTGCAGCAGTACTTACCAGCCCTGTTATAAATGCCGATAAAAAGGAAAAGATCATTGACTCGATCATCAACAACAGGGTAAGTAAATTAACGACATCATTCATGCAGCTGCTCGTTAAAAAAACAAGAGAGGGAAACCTTACCCAGATTATTACTTCATTTATTGAGCAATACAACAAATTAAAAGATATTCACCGCGTAAAATTGACTACGGCAGTACCGATGAGTGATGAAATGCAGCAGGTGATCTTAAACAAGATCAGAACAAACACCAACATCCAAAACATCGAGCTTGAAACAGTGGTTGAAGATGAACTGATCGGTGGATTTAAACTGGAGGTTGGCGGAACACTTATTGATGCAACTGTGCTGAGGGATTTGAACGATGTGAAGAAACAATTCAAGAGCAACGAATACATTCAGCAGATCAGGTAGAAAATTTTTATATACGATTGAAAAAGCTTTACGTAATTGTAAAGCTTTTTTTATTTCTGTATTTTGCCACAAAGGCACTAAGACTCAAAGTAACACAAAGAATTTTTTTTAATAACCCTTTGTGTCACTTTGTGACTTTGAGTCTTCGTGGCGAACAAACTCTGGGTAACTCTTTTTAACTCCCCTTGACCCTGTGGTTAATCTTCGCTCATATTAAACAAAAAAGCTGTTCTTTTTACAGAACAGCTTTTTTATTATGAGGTTGATAATTGATTATCTCTGGATCAACACTTTTCCTTTTCCTAAAACCGTTCCTTCAGTATTGTAAAGAACCAATGCATATACACCATTACTTAAAGATTCAGCATGTACTTCCATTCTTTCGTATGAAGTAGAAGTAACAAATGCTTTCTCGTAAACCTTCGCACCTTTTCCATCATACATGGTAATGTATCTTGGCTTTCCATTATACTGTGTTCCCGGGAATGTTACCCAGAACAATCCGTTGTTTGGATTGGGGAAGATAAATGCAATACTCTCCGGCCCGATTTTAATTGCATTGGAAAGATTACTACATCCGTTTGCATCTGTTGCAGATGCCCGGTAAATGCCCGTATCTGCATATGTTACTGTAATGGTACTTGTGGTAAGTGACGGAACCAATGTTCCATTCTTATACCATGCAAAACCTGATGCAGGCGGCGTTGAAGTAGCAGTAAGCGTAGTTGTTTGTCCCGGAGTTATATTCTCATAAGGAGCAACAGAAATTGTTACAGTTGGTAACGGGTTAACCAGCAACACCGCATCGTTTGATGTAAGCGTATTACATCCTGATATGATCACCCTGAACCTGTCATTATTCATTGCATCGGTTACGGCAACAATGGTTAATGTAGAATTGGTTGCGCCTGTAAGATCTGTGAACGTAGCACCACCATCTGTGCTTATCTGCCACTGGTAATTAAGTCCGGAACCAGTTGCTGTTGCAGTATAAGTAGCATCAGAGCCGGCACAAACAGTTTGATCTGCAGGTTGATTACCGATTACCGTAATAGCACTTACACTTAGTATTGCATCGTTTGAAGTAAAGTTAACCGTACAGAAATTACTTACCACAACCCTGTAGATATAGCCATTCATTGCAGTAGTTACAGCTGGCAGGTTTAATGTTGCTGCTATAGCTCCCGGAACAGGGCTGAAAGAAACACCTCCATCGGTACTTACTTCCCATTGGTATGCAGGAGATGTGCCTGTAGCAGTTACACTAAAGCTTGTACTGCTGCCATCGCAAACACTTGAATTGGTTGGTTGCGAAGTAATATTTGCAGGAATATTTACAGTGAGGGTTACATTATTAGATGTTACTGATGCAGGACCGCATGTTAATACGATCAGGTGATATTGATTGCCACTCATTGCCGGGGTAACGTTACCAAGGTTAAGTGTTGGGGAAGTGGCTCCTGGAATATCGGTGAAACTGCCACCACCATCTGTACTTACCTGCCATTGGTATCCTGTACCTGAAGCATCAGCAACAAATGAAGTTGCATCGCCATCACATGCAGTGATACTGCCTGGCTGTGTAATGATAGATGCGATATTACTTACAACCAGGGTTACGTTAGCCGAAGTAACAGAAGCTGTGCAACTGTTAGCTATGATAACATGGTACTGATTGTTATTCTGTGATGGAGTTACGCCTGTTATTGTATAGGTATTGGCATTTGCTCCGGGAATATCGTTAAAAGTAGCACCGCCGTCTGTACTTACCTGCCATTGATAAGTAACTCCTGGCCCGCCTGTTTGTACAGTAAAAGTTGCATCGGTAGCCTGGCAGGATGTTACATCTGAGGGCTGGGTGGTTATAGAGGCCTGGCCATTTACTGTAAGTGTAACATTTGCTGACGTAACAGCTGTAGGGCTGCAACTGGATACCACCACATGATACTGGTTATTATTCATTGCAATTGTTACTGCAGGAATATTAAGTGTGGCGCTTGTTGCCCCTGGAATATCATTGAAAGTAGCACCACCATCTGTACTTACCTGCCATTGGTATGTATTGGCACTACCTGTAGTGGATACACTGTAACTGGCGTTGGATCCTTCACATGTTGTAGCATTGGCTGGTTGAGTAGTGATGCTTGCAGGATCACTAACGGTAAGCGTTGCCCCATCAGAAATGATATTGGAAGGACAGCTATTGGTCACCACCACATGATACATGTTATTATTCATGCCCACAGTAACTCCTGCCAGGGTTAGTGTTGGATTTGTTTGCCCGGGAATATCTGTATAGCTAGCACCACCATTTGTACTTACCTGCCATTGTATAGAAGGAGTGGTACCATCTACACCAACAGTAAAGGTTGCATTAGCACCCACACACACATTTGTATTTGCAGGTTGTGCATTTACGGCTACATTGGCACATGTTACAGGAGGAGTGATGATGGTAATGGTGTCGCTGGTAGCTACCTTAATGCCTACAGAGGTAAACAAACCGGACAACATCTCAACAACAGCCTGGCTTTTTACCGCGATATCATCTACATACCATCCTTCAAGCGCTGTTCCTACATCAGATATGAAACGGAAACGGAACTTTACATTCTGGTTTGCGTAAGTAGACAGATCTACCCTCGTTTCAATAAACTTATTATTAGAACTTCCTGTCCAGGCTCTTCTGCCTGGTATAATGGTCGTTCCATCCATGGTACCTATGTAGCCATTCTTTATAATATGCGTATTTAAATCATTCCATACCGAACCACCATTTGTACTGATCTCCAATACACCACCATCATAGGTACTTTCGGTACTATACCAATGCCAGAAAGATAATGGCGGAGGTGTGGGTCCTAAAGCAATGGTGTTTGTTGAATATAGTTTCTGATCAGATGTCACATCGATCTCAAGTGAATAATATGAATTGGGTGAACTATGACTTCTTGCATTCGAAACCGCCCAGTTTGCAGTAGTAGAAGAATTGGTCGTCCATTCGGGAGCAATGCCAGGACCCGTAACATGGTCTTCAAATAATGAAACAGTTGGGAAATAAGCACCTGCATTCACCTGTACAGTGAAAACAAAATCCTGTGATTGAGCCGCAGGCACGCTAACCGGAAAACTTACAACCCTGTTGGCTGAATTATAATTACCCCCCGAAATCCAGGTAACGTTGGTGGGTAATGTATCTGTTATTAAAAAGTTTGTAAGCGGAGCACATGCAGTGGTTGTAATAGTATTCGTATATGTGATGAAGCCACCTTCGGGAACCTGAGTCATGCCATTCTGTGTAAGTAAAAGTGTTGCACCACCTGCAGTATAATCAGCGATCTGGTCGGTAACACTTCCCGAAGAGCCCTGTGATGCAAATGCACCCATGCCTCTTCTCCTGAATGCTTCCCTGATCGCACATTCATAAGCACCACCATACAAAAGCTGGTCGGCCTGTAATATTCCATTTCTTCCATCTATAAAACCCGGACTGCATGGCTGCAATTTCATTCCTTCTGTTACCAGTTTAAGCGCAATTGAATTACCGCCAGCTCCGGTTGGATCAAAAAGGTTTGGGTTGATTGAACCTACCTGGTTAATAATGTTCCAGGTCATATCCCATAATGTCGCACACCATACCTCACCTCGATTGTGCGATTCGCCTGATATTGCTGCGGCATATACCTGGTTATTTATGGCGAAATTTGTACAGTACTTCTGGTTGCGGATACCAGAGCCACCGGGCGTTTGCCCGATAGCATAAGTTCCTACACCACGCGGAGAACTAAAACCCGTATTTAAATTGGAGGTTGCCCAGTTCTGTGTATACATTAAAGCATAATAATCGGCCCAACCTTCACCCATTTGTTCAGCATTACTTAAGCAACCGGATTGTGAAGGTCCACCGGTTAAACGATTGCTGATACCATGTCCAAATTCATGTATTACTATCCCATTGTCCACATCACCATCTTTTTGAGGGTTGCCATTCCACAAATACATTTGCATTCTACCACTTTGACCATCCGGAGGGGTAGAGAAATTCGCATTATTGGTTCCTCCGCCATCCTGTGCATCAGCGTTTACCCAATCACCACCGACACCACCTCTTCCCTGGTTATTATCCTGGAAATTTCCTGAAGCTTCATCAAGACCGTACAGGTAAGTGAGATCATGTGCAATGTTATTCCAGTAAAATAAATTAACTGTGTTGAATTGTTGATTGGGAGTTGGTGTTGTTTGAGTTGGTGTTACCGTGAAGTTTGGAGTAAAATCAAATATCAGTGGATCTGGTGATGATGTTGCTGCCGGAGCTGCACCTGTTCCGTTATTGTTATTTCTGTCTTCCTGTGCCCACACATTGTTGCCACGCGTAATGGTATAATCTGTTCCACCATTGCTGTTCCATTTTAAACTGGTAGCATTACCCGCAGCCATTGACCATGGATTTGCAACAAGTGTGTGTGCTCCTCCCGGGTGCAAAGGACTTTCCGCCGGATAAGGAATTACACGATAGCTGGAATTGTTTACAAGTGATGGACTATTCAAAAGTGTAACTGCCGGTGCGGGTGGGGCAGATCTGAAATCAAACAAATTCGAAGTTGCTGCACCATTCTTTGTCTCAGAGCTAAAAAGATCTTTTGTAGCCGGATTATCCCAATTGCAGTAAACCGTATAATTATCCATTCCCAATATATTGCCGGCTGCTGCATCTACTCTTACCATCCAGTAATCTGAAGTAGTGACAGGTATAATATACACCTGCCAGGCTAATTGCAGTTTTCTGCCATCAGCAATCGGCACCCATACTAACTGGGCAGTAATATGCTGGCTTGAAATGCCCATATCTCCAAACTCATATTTATTTCCGTTGTCTGTTATACTTATAACCGATGGAGTTTGAGAAGTGGCCAGTTTCCTGTCTGACAAAGCCGCGAGCACAGCAGACTGTGCGGTGATAGATGGAACTGCAGCACCGATATTTATTTTCTTCTCAATGCTGGAAATAAAACTGCCGGCTTTTGAAACAAGCTGCTCATTTTTAAATGCAAGTACCAGCAACTGGTTATAAACCGGGATACTTTTAAATGCCTGCTGCAGGTAAATCATTCTTGCGCCACTTATTTTATCAAAATAAGTGTCACTTACAACAGCATTGCGAAGCTCATCATTTGTAAGGCCGATCGTGTTACTGTTTTTTGTAACCAGGCGAATTGCATCCTGTTTATCAGCGGTATTATTTTCCTGGGCTTTAACAAGAAAGATACCCAGCATGGCAACAATCAGGAGTAAAATTTTTTTCATAATTTTTCTGTAATAGTTTAAATCAATTGCAAAAGAAAGGTAATGGTCTGAATTACCTTATCCGGATGCTAAATTTTGTTTCAATTTTTTGTAAACGGGAGCGTATATTAAAGAGTGGAAATTCAAGTATTTTGGTATATGAGTTTTCGGGGAAAATTACAGCTTTTTTCAATATAAAAACTAAAACGATCCAATAAAATTACCCATAAATAAAAAAGCTGTTCCGGTGAAGGAACAGCTTTTAATAAGAGTATTTTTTGACTTTATTGTATAAGCACTTTGCCGGTACCTAAAATACCTCCTTCCGTATCGGAAAGGATCAGGGCATATACCCCTTTGCTTAGCCCTTCAACATTCACTTCCATCTTATCATAAGACTGGATAGTAACAAAAGCTTTTTGATAAACCTTTGCTCCTTTGCCATCATACATAGTAATATACCTTGGCTTGCCATTATACTGGGTACCAGCAAATGTTACCCAGAAGTGACCATTGTTCGGGTTCGGGAAAATGAATGCATGATTAATAACAGAATCGCCGATTACCAAACGACTTGAATTTCCTGTACATCCATTGGCATCAGTAACTGAAGCAGTGTACTCACCAAGCTCAGTATAAGCAACCACAAGTGTATTGGTTGTTGCAGAAGGAACCAGCATGCCATCTTTAAACCAGTTAAAGCTGGCAGAAGGCGGTGTTGAAGTAGCTGTAAGTGTAGTCGTAAGGTTGGCAGTTATATTCTGGTATGGAGAAGCCGTTATTGCCACAACCGGTGATGGATTTACCAATAATACTGCGTTGGCTGATGTAAGTGATCCGCATGCAGAGATCAAAACATGATAACTGTTGTTATTCATCGTATTGGTAACTGCAGCAATGCTTAATGTAGCAGAGTTGGCACCGGTAATATCAGAGAAAGTTGTGCCTCCATCTGTACTCACCTGCCATTGATAGGTAGCTCCTGTAGCATTTGCGGCCTGTACAGTAAATGATGTTGAAGATCCTTCACAGGCTGTTGCATTTGCCGGGTCTGTTGTTATTGATGTTGCCGGGTTTACGGTTAATGTACCTGCATTAGATGCAAGACCTGGAGTGCAGATATTACTTACAATCACCTGGTACAAATTGTTATTCATGATGTCAGTAACAGCAGTCAATGTTAATGTTGCTGATGTTGCACCTGTAATATTTGTATAAGTAGTACCCCCGTCGGTACTTACCTGCCATTGATATGTTGTTGGTGTAGTGCCTCCGGCATTTACAGTAAATGTTGCATCAGTACCCGTACAAACAATTGTATTAGATGGCTGATCTGAAATGGTTGCCTGGCTATTTACACTTAACGTAACCTGGTCAGAATTGAGTGAATTGCCGCCGCAGCTTGCAATAACCAGTTGATATTGGTTGTTATTCATTGCTGATGTTACTCCTGTGAGCGTAAGGGTTGTTGTGGTTGCACCCGGAACGTCGGTGAAAGTGGTACCTCCATCTGTGCTTACCTGCCATTGGTAAGAAGCTCCCGAAGCATTGGCAGTGATTACTGCATTGGCGCCTTCGCAAACAGTGTTATTAACCGGTTGAGTCGTAATTGAAGCCGCATTGCTTACGGTAAGTGTTGAATTTGAAGAAGCAACGCCTGCGGGTGTACAGGTATTGCTTATATTAACATGATAAACATTGTTGTCCATGCTTAGCGTAGCGCCCGTAAGTGTTAGTGTTGCTGCTGTTGCACCAGGAATATCAGTGAAAGTAGCGCCGCCGTCTGTACTTACCTGCCATTGATAAGTATTGGCAGTGCCATCAGCGGTTGTTGTAAATGTTGCGCTTCCGCCAACACAGGCATTGGCGCTTTGTGGCTGGGCTGTGATAGATACAGGGCTATTAACCGTTAACGTTACATTGGTTGAACTCAGGCCGGTAGGACTGCAACTGAATACCAATACATGGTATTGGTTAGTATTCATGGATACAGTTACTGCAGCAAGGTTGAGTGTTGCCGCTGTTGCACCCGGAACATCAGAGAAACTTGTACCCCCGTCCGTACTCACCTGCCATTGATAAGTAACGCCGGTACCCGCGGTAACAATTGTAAAAGAAGTATTGCTTCCTGCACAAATAGTAGCAGCAGCAGGTTGGGTGGTAATAGCAGCCGGGTCACTAACGGTGAGTGTTGCCTGGGAAGAAGTAACTGCACCCGTGCACGGATTTGTAATGATCACCTGGTACTGGTTGTTGTTCATTGCTGAAGTAATACCAGTTACGGTGAGTGTTGCAGTTGTTGCACCTGGAATGTCAGTAAAAGTTCCTCCGCCATTGGTACTTACCTGCCATTGATAGGTTACTGCTCCACCTGTTGCTGTAACAGTAAATGTTGCATCCCCGCCACCGGAGCATGCATTTGTGCTTGCCGGCTGAGCAGAAATGGTTGCAGGTGTATTGACATTTAATGTAACATTTGTTGAAGTAATTCCTGCAGGTCCGCAACTTGAAATAACAACATGATATTGATAACCATTCATGGCTCCTGTAACTCCTGTTAATGCTAGTGTTGCTGCTGTTGCGCCTGCAATATCAGTAAAAGTTGTCCCACCATCTGTACTCACCTGCCATTGATAACTATTGGCAGTACCGGTAGCGGTTACACTAAAGTTTGCATTGGTTCCTGCACATGTTGTGGCATTTGCGGGTTGAGCAGTAATATTTGCAGGATCATTTACAGTTAATAAAACTGCGGTAGATGTTATGGTAGAAGGGCAGGCATTACTAACTATCACCTGGTACAGGTTACCATTCATACCCGCTGCAACGTTTGTTAATGTAAGTATAGCTGTAGTTTGCCCGGGAAGATCTGTGTAGGTTGTTCCGCCATTGGTACTTACCTGCCATTGATAGGTGGGTGTAGTTCCATCAATCACCACGGTAAAGCTTGCATTGCTACCTGTACATGCGATAGTAGCTGCAGGTTGTGTAGTAACGCCAACATTGGTGCAATTTGCGCAGTTGATAGGAGCAAAGTCTGCTGTCTGGTCTGTTACACTATTAGCAGATCCCTGCGAAGCGTTGTCTCCCATACCTCTTCTCCTGAAAGCTTCTTTTATAGCACAAATGTGAGCACCGTTGTATAGAACCTGGTCTGCTTGTATAATAGCATCTCTTCCGGTAATGAAGCCCGGCCCGCAGGGCTGAAGTTTCATTCCTTCCGTAACGATCCTCATGGCAATTACGTTTCCACCTGTTGCGGTTCCGTTATATAAATCCGGGCTAATGATTCCCACCTGGTTAATGATATTCCATGTCATATCCCACAATGTAGCGCACCATAGTTCACCCCTGTTGTGTGATTCAGGATCAATGCTTGCGGCATATACAAGGTTGTTAACCACAAAATCTGTAGAATATTTCAGTGTGCGTATACCATTTCCTGACGGAACCTGCCCGATAACATAAGTACCGATAGAACGGGCAGTGCTGAAGCCGGTATTTAAATTTGATGTAGCCCAATTCTGTGTCAACATCAAACTATAATAATCACTCCATCCTTCACCCATATGCTCTGCATTTCCCAAACAGCTTGAATTAGACGGGCCGCCAGTTAAACGGTTACTTAATCCATGACTGTGCTCATGAACAACCACTCCATTATCAACATCGCCATCAACATTTGCAGCTCCAAGCGTTACATTCACACCGGCTGCTAATTGTGCTTTTATAAAAATACCATCATCCTGGCTGATAAAAACTGCAGGAATGGTAATGGTGTTATCATTGCCGGCCATTGTAAGCATACCATCCACGTTATTCGTTACGATCACTCCTATTGCCCCTGCAAGCTGGGCATTTTTTACTTTAATCACAAAAGTGCAGGTACCCCTGTCGATCAATGCGATCTTTCCTGCAATAGAATTTGCCGGGGCACCACATGCTTCATGAGTTGTGCCTGCTGAGTTGTCGTTATATAAAACCACGTCTCCTGTAATGGGGCCATGGTCGATCAATTTATTCTGTGTACTGAATCCGCTTTCTATTGCGGTAATAGGACCAGCAAGAGATGCAGGGCTATTAATTAGGCAAATGGCAGCGGTATCCCACAGGTACATCTGCATTCTACCACTTTGGCCATCCACCGGGGTAGAAAAATTTGCATTGTTTTGGTTTCCTGCACCGAAATTTCCATCCTGTGCATCCCCAAAAACAAAATCGCCGCCCTGGCCGCCACGTCCCTGGTTATTTGACTGAAAATTTCCGGAAGGCTCATCAAAACCATACTGGTATAAAATATCATGATAAGTATTCAACCAGTAAAAAAGATTAGTAATATTGAATTGCCTGTTTGGAACAGGTGTAGTTTGATTGGGCTGTTCATAAAAATTCGGAGGGAAATCAAAAGTCAGCGGATCAGGCGTTGTTGTTGATGTTGCCGGTTGTCCTGAGGTACTGTTGTTGGATGCATGATCTTCTTTTGCCCATGCATTATTACTGCGGGTAATCGTATAATCATTTGTTCCGTTACTATGCCATTTTAAAGTTGTTGCATTGCCGGGTGCAAGTGTCCACGGATCTGTGCGTAGTGCAGGAGTGCCGCCAGCGTGCCTGGGACTTTCTGCAGGATATGGAATAACCCTGTAAGATGCGGAATTTACAATGAGTGGGCTTACAGATGTTTGTTGACCAATATTTGAACTATTGAAATCAAATAAATTATTTATCGGCAACTTAGAAGTGGCCTGTTGATTTTCTTTATAAGTAACGAAGTTATTTGTATAAGCTCCATCGTGCTTGTCATCCCAATTGCAATAAACAGTCAGATTATTTTCATCAATTACTTTATTGCTGGCAGCATCAACGCGGATCATCCAATAATCAGAAGATGTTGTTGGTACAAGATACACCTGCCATGCAAGGCGAATTTTTTTACCATCATTTAAAGGAACCCACATTAATTCTGCAGTAACATCTTCATAAGCGATACCAAGTTTTCCAAAATTAAATTTCCTTCCGGTTTGATCCGGGTAACCAAATACATTTTGATTGGTAGATATATACTTTGCAGCCATTGCAGTTCTTACCGCCTGTTCAGCAGTAATGGAAGCATTTGTATTTTGATGCCTGGTGATTTTTTCAATACCGGCGATCCTGCCGCCTGCATTTGAAACAAGCTTTCCATTTTTAAAAGCCAGCACCTGTAGTTGGTTGAAAACAGGAAGGCCCTTATAGCTTTGTTGCAGGTAAATCATTTCAGTGGCTGCTGTATGATCTATATAAGCATCTGAAACAAATACATTTTTCAGGTCTTCAGCAGATAAGCCGATAGCTGCACTATTGCCTGTAACAATCTTTAATGCTGTGGCCTTATCAATATTCTGGGCGTTGAGAATAAAACTTAAAGACAGGCAAATGAAAAGGAGTAAATTTTTTTTCATAATGTTTTAGTTGGTTTAGTGCAAAACAATATCATGCATAGCTAAAACAGTATGCAATACAGCTATAAATTATCTGATCTTGTTTTGAAACAGTTTGGTATTATTTGGTTTGGTATACGCTGAAAAAATCGAGGGCGAAAATTACAGCTTTTTCAGTAAAATCAATGCGAAGTGCACATCTTTGACAATAAAAATGTTCCTGGAAGAATCATAGTTTTATTTTCCCATTTTTTTGCCATTCCGCCTGTCATCCCCTACCTTTGCAGCCGAAAAAAGATACCCATAGCTATAAGATACCCCTTCAGTCACGATGATTTTACAAAATCAAAGTCTGGACAGGGTTTTAGCCGGGATTAAACAATAAATTCAAATTTTTATGGTAGAAATTAAACCAGATGAGATTTCGGCGATACTTCGCCAGCAGTTAAGCAACTTTAATGCAGGGGCAAGTCTTGAAGAAGTAGGGACAGTATTGCAGGTAGGTGATGGTATTGCCCGTGTATATGGTTTAAACAATGTGCGCTCAGGAGAGCTTGTAGAATTTGAGAATGAGGTTAAAGCAATCGCATTGAACCTGGAAGAAGACAACGTGGGTGTGGTTTTGATGGGTGATAGCAGTGAAATTAAGGAAGGTGATAAAGTAAAACGTACCGGCAAAATCGCATCTATCAAAGTAGGTGAAGGCATGAGCGGTCGTGTAATTAATACATTGGGTGCACCAATTGATGGTAAAGGCCCGATCAAAGGCGAGTTATATGAAATGCCATTGGAGCGTAAAGCACCAGGGGTAATTTTCAGGGAGCCCGTAAAAGAACCACTACAAACAGGTATCAAAGCTATTGATGCGATGATCCCAATTGGTCGTGGACAGCGAGAGTTGATCATTGGCGACCGCCAGACAGGTAAAACTGCCATTGCAGTAGATACTATCATCAATCAGAAAGAATTTTACGACGGCAGGAAAACCTGTTTATTGCATATATGTGGCGATCGGGCAAAAAGCTTCAACGATTGCCGGTATCATGAAAACACTGGAAGAGCATGGCGCAATGGATTATACAACCATTGTTGCGGCTTCTGCTTCTGACCCTGCACCGCTCCAGTTCTATGCTCCTTTTGCAGGTGCTGCGATCGGTGAATTTTTCCGTGATACCGGACGACCTGCATTGATCATTTATGATGATCTTTCAAAACAGGCTGTGGCATACCGCGAAGTTTCTTTGTTATTAAGAAGACCGCCGGGACGTGAAGCATACCCGGGAGATGTATTCTATTTGCATAGCCGTTTATTGGAAAGAGCGGCAAAAGTGGTATCAAAAGATGAGATCGCACAACAAATGAATGACCTGCCTGAATCTATCAAACATCTTGTAAAAGGCGGCGGTTCATTAACTGCACTTCCAATTATTGAAACACAGGCTGGTGACGTATCTGCATATATTCCAACAAATGTGATCTCTATTACTGACGGGCAGATATTCCTTGAGGGTAACCTCTTCAACGCAGGTATTCGTCCGGCGATCAACGTAGGTATTTCAGTTAGTCGTGTGGGTGGTAATGCGCAGATTAAATCGATGAAAAAAGTGGCAGGTACTTTAAAGCTTGACCAGGCCTTGTATCGTGAACTGGAAGCCTTCTCAAAATTTGGTGGTGACCTTGATGCAGCTACTAAAAACGTAATTGATAAAGGTGCACGCAACGTGGAAATTTTGAAGCAGGCACAGTATTCTCCTTTTACTGTTGAAAAGCAGGTTGCCATGATTTACCTTGGTACACAAGGTTTATTAAGGACTGTTGCTGTAAAGAATGTGAAAGCATTTGAAGAACATTTCTTAATGGAAATGGAAAATAAATACCCGGAGATCCTTGCAGAATTTAAAAAAGGAAATCTTCCTGAAGATGGTATCAAAAAGATGACTGAGCTTGCCAATGGATTAGTAGGTCAGTATAAATAATATAAAGCAGACAGAATTGTAAAGGGCCGATTAACCGGCCCTTTTTTATTGCTTGTCATGAAGCCAGAAAATTATTGTAATGGCGTTTATCCATTGTAGTTATAAATTGCCGGATACCTTATTTTAAGCTTAGGCTTTTGTTGAAAAATTTCCCTCTACTATTTTTCCTTCCTTTTCATCATTAATTTTTACTGCCCACTGTCCGTTACCAATGATCAGGAAATAGATCAATAATAATAAAGTAATAATGGAAAGGAATAATTCAGAATATGGTCTTACCATACTACTTCCCGAACTAATGAAAAAAATAGCTCCGGCAAGAATAGGTATTTGTATGGCGCATGCTAAACGGGTATAAAAACCGGTGGTAATTAAAATACCGCCGAGAATATGCGCAAACACAATAAAGTGACCGACCATAATAAACGACAATGAACCAAACTGTTCCCTGTTGCCCATGATACCAATCAATACACTCATGTTTTGAAGAAAATCTACACCTTTATAACAGAGGAATACTCCTAAAGCCATTCTTAAAATATCGAGCCATTTGGGGTGATGGCTATTTCCCCACTGCTCCATACGTTGCAAGAGGTTCATAATTTAATTTTTTAGGTGATATATAGAAAGAGCTACCCTTAAGTTACGAAATAAGTGAGAGATTTTTATAATAATTTTTAGGAGAAAGTTGAAAGTTGTTGAATGTAGTTGAAAATAGTTTAATGGATTTAAATGAGTAATGTATCTTTCTATCTTTCAATTATGTTCAACAATAATTCAACATTTCTATACGCCTTTTGCTATTTTGTCAGTCTTTTTCCACGGGAACACTATTTGCATCTTAAAGGGAAATCTAAATAGAATGACATTCGGAATTATTGCGATATCGGTTGTATTCATGTTGATTGGTATGGCCGTTCAGTTTCGCTTAAAAAGTAAGTTTTCGGAATACAGTAAGGTTGCAACCAGCAGCGGGCTTAGCGGAAAAGAAATAGCTCAGAAAATGTTAAAAGACAATGGCATTTATGATGTACAGGTAACTTCAGTAGAAGGAAGCCTGACCGATCACTATAATCCTGTTAATAAAACAGTAAACCTGAGCGCTGATGTATATGAAGGCAGGTCAGTTGCAGCTGCCGCTATTGCAGCTCATGAATGTGGTCATGCTGTACAACATGCAACTGCTTATTCAATGCTGATGTTCAGGAGTAAAATGGTTCCTGCTGTTCAGCTAAGCAGCACACTTTCACAATGGGTAATTATTGCAGGCCTTGGATTTATGGGTTTTGGTGGAGGAGACCCAACTGTTCTTTTGATTGGCATCATCCTGTTTGCCGTTACAACCTTATTTACACTCGTTACGTTACCTGTAGAATTTGATGCTTCTGCCAGGGCATTGGCGTGGCTGAATACCGCAAGGATTACAACTGCCCCTGAAAAAGATAAAGCGAAAGACGCCCTGAAATGGGCTGCACTAACCTATGTTGTATCTGCACTTGCATCCATCGCCATGTTGGTTCAGTACATCCTGATTTACCAGCAGCGTAGCAGGGATTAACAATCGGTAATCGTGAATCGGAAATCGAAGGACACCGATATTGAAATGAGTTATAAATGATTTGCTTAACATCTAATTTATTGTGTACAACAATTTTTTAGCGATTATTGCCGTTTCCGGATTAGTGATTCGCGTTTGCCGTTTCGCTTCTTCAACTATATTTGTAAAACCAATTTAAAATCATCAATATGAATTTTGGAAAAGAATTTGAAAAATATGCAGTCAGGCACAAAGGCATTAGCAGTAATACACTTCATGGTTATATCAATCATAATGTAACAAACCTCACTCCTAACATTATTGAAGAAAGGCCAATGAACATTGCTGTAATGGATGTATATAGCCGTTTAATGATGGACAGGATTATATTCTTAGGATATCCCATCAGTGATGAGGTAGCAAATATTGTGACGGCTCAGTTACTTTTTTTGGAAAGCACCGATCGCACAAGAGATATCCAGATGTATATTAATAGCCCCGGAGGAAGTGTTCATGCAGGATTGGGCATGTATGATACAATGCAATTCATCAGCCCGGATATTGCAACAATTTGCACAGGAATGGCTGCAAGCATGGGTGCGGTATTAATGTGCGCAGGTGCACATGGCAAGCGTACTGCATTAAAACATAGCCGTGTTATGATGCATCAGCCAAGTGCGGGTGCAGGCGGGCAGGCTTCCGATATCGAGATCACTGTCAACCAGATCAGGAAACTGAAGAATGAATTATATGATATTATTGCTCACCATACCGGGCAATCAACAGAAAAAGTTGCTATTGATTGCGACAGGGATAAATGGCTCACCGCAATAGAAGCAAAAGAGTATGGCCTGGTAGATGAAGTGCTCCTGATGAATCCTAAAAAAGCAAAGAAGAAAGAATAAACATTGACAGTTGACAATGTACAATCAACAATGTTGCTGTTTAAAATATTTATTATAATTAAACTCTCAAATCAATAATATGAACCTTTATAGCAGAAACATACGCCAGGATGAAGACGATGACAGCCCTGAAAAAATACTGGAAAATCCAATGGAGAAAATGATGAGCGGATGGATGTTCGACAAAAAATTTATTGAACAACGTAAAGTATTTTTGTGGGGCGCTGTAGATGATAAAAGTGCAAAAGACATAACTGACAGGCTCCTGTACCTCGAAGCACTTGATCCCGGAAAAGAGATCACTTTTTTTATCAATAGCCCCGGAGGTATAGTTACCAGTGGGATGGTAATTTATGATACCATGCAGATGATATCTTCCCCGGTAAGCACGGTTTGTATGGGGATGGCAGCCAGTATGGGCAGTATATTATTAAGCGGCGGAGAAAAAGGGAAGCGGTTTATTTTCCCACATGGCGAGGTAATGATCCATCAGCCAAGTGGCGGGGGTCGGGGCACCAGTGCCGACCTGGAAATTATGGCAATACAAATTCAGAAGGCAAAAATGCTGGGAGCAAAAATACTGGCCGATAATTGCGGCCAGACCATAGAAAAGATCCTGAAGGATTTCGACCGCGATCACTGGATGGATGCCAAAGAATCTGTTGAATATGGCATTGTTGACGGAATATTTGATAAAATTTAGCCTTTTTGCTGAAATATTAATAGTAGCGGTTAGGAAAAAGCAACAATATTGTTGCTTTTTTCGTCTTTATAGAATATAATAACTCAATTGGTTTTCTTAACTTTACGTTTGGAAAATTACAATAACAGGCTTACTCCGGAAAAACACGTATACTATGGCTAAACAACAAATATTACATTGCTCTTTTTGCGGAAGAAGCCGTGATGAGGTAAAGATCCTTATTGCAGGGCAGGATGGACATATTTGTGAAAACTGTGTGGAGCATGCACAGGAAATCATTGTGCAGGAACTTGCAAACAATTCTGATACAAAACACAGTGCTACGGCTACTCATAAACTCACTGTAAAAAAGCCAATCGAAATAAAGAAGTTCCTGGATGAATACGTGATCGGGCAGGATGATGCAAAAAAAATACTCGCTGTTGCTGTTTACAATCATTATAAAAGACTGAATCAAAAAGTGGAGAATGATGTTGAAATTGAAAAAAGCAATATCATCATGGTAGGTGAAACAGGAACAGGAAAAACATTGCTTGCAAAGTCAATTGCAAGAATGTTGAATGTACCTTTTGCAATTGTGGATGCTACGGTATTTACTGAAGCTGGTTATGTGGGAGAAGACGTTGAAAGCATGCTTACTCGTTTATTACAATCGTGCAACTATGATGTTGCAGCAGCTGAAAAAGGAATTGTATACATCGACGAGATTGATAAAATAGCACGTAAGAGCGATAATCCTTCTATTACAAGAGACGTAAGTGGTGAGGGTGTGCAGCAAGGGCTATTAAAACTGCTCGAAGGCAGTGAAGTATTGGTTCCACCGCAGGGCGGACGTAAACACCCCGAGCAGAAACTTATAAAAGTAAATACCCAGAATATCCTGTTCATTTGCGGCGGCGCTTTTGATGGAATTGATCGTATCATTGCCCGCAGGGTTAATACCAATGCAATTGGATTTAATGTAAATAAAGAACTGCAGGATTACCAGCATAATAACTTATTGCAATTCGTCAATTCAGTCGACCTGAAACATTTTGGGTTGATACCTGAGTTATTAGGAAGATTGCCTGTGGTCACCTATCTCAATCCACTGGATGCAGAAACACTGCGTAATATTCTTACGGAGCCAAAAAATTCCCTGATAAAACAATTCACCAGGTTGTTCGAAATAGAGGGAATTGCGTTAAAATTTGAGCCCGCTGTATTCGACTTTATGGTTGAAAAAGCTTTGGAATATAAACTGGGTGCACGTGGATTACGCAGTATCTGCGAAGGAATACTTACAGATGCGATGTACGAATTACCATCTCAGAAAGTGAAAAATTTTGATGTAACATTCGACTATGCCCAGCGCAAATTCAATATTACAAAACTGAGCCTTCTTAAAGTAGCTTAAAGCGCCACAATTTGGTAATTTGATGATTTGGAAATTTGGAGATGTGTAATCTCTAAGCCTGGTGATCTTCTACTTGCCATCCGCTTTATTTCCTTTTATATTTATGTACGGATTTAATTTGTAAAACATAATTTCCCTTTCCCAATCACCAAATTTTTATACGCTGTTTTATTCTGAATTCTGTTCCAGAACTATGATCCCCCATTTCCAAATTATCAAATTTCCAAATTACCAAATTGATTTAGGTAATTGTGCTATTTCAATTTATTTTCGCGGGGAAATGAATTTTTATTCCCACGTATAATTAACATAAAAATGGTTGACGTAATTCTTGGTTTACAATGGGGCGATGAAGGCAAAGGAAAGATAGTAGATTTTTTTGCAAAGAACTATGATGTGATTGCGAGGTTCCAGGGAGGACCAAATGCAGGACACACACTTTATGTAAATGATAAAAAGATTGTACTTCATCAAATACCCAGTGGTATTTTTCATGACGATAAAACAAACCTGATAGGAAATGGGGTTGTACTTGATCCAGTAATATTTAAAAAAGAATGTGAATCAGTGGCAGCTTTCGGGGTCGACTATAAAAAAAATCTTTTTATCAGTGAGCGGGCACATCTTATTTTACCTACTCACCGTGCACTTGATAAAGCAAGTGAGCTTTCAAAAGGACTTGAAAAGATTGGTAGTACTTTGAAGGGGATCGGTCCCGCATACATGGATAAAACAGGTCGCAATGGTTTACGTGTTGGCGATTTACTGGATAAAAGCTTTACAACACAATATATCAAGTTACGTATGAAACACCAGCGTATACTTGATAATTTCAATTTCCAGGAAGATATCACTAAATGGGAAGAAGAATTTTTTGATGCAATAGACTTTTTAAAAGAGTTTAAAATTGTGAACGGTGAATATTTTATCAATGAAAAAATAAGCAGTGGAAAAAAAGTGCTTGCAGAAGGAGCCCAGGGAAGTATGCTGGATGTGGATTTTGGCACTTTCCCGTTTGTCACCAGCAGCAGCACCATTTCTGCAGGAGTATGTTCCGGGCTTGGAGTTGCGCCCCAAAAAATAAAGGAAGTAATTGGTATTACAAAAGCATATTGTACAAGGGTAGGAGGCGGCCCGTTCCCAACAGAACTATTAGATGAAACGGGTGATTTTTTGCGAAACGCCGGAAACGAATTTGGAAGTACTACTGGAAGACCGAGACGCTGTGGATGGATTGACCTGGTTGCGCTTCAATTCGCCTGCATGGTGAACGGTGTTACGCAAATAGTTATGACTAAGGCAGATGTATTAGATGAGCTCGCAGAACTGAAAGTGTGTACTGGTTATAATGTGAATGGAGAAGAGAAAAATTTTGTTCCATTTCAAATGAGCAGGATAAACATAGATCCCGTATATAAAAATTTTGCAGGATGGAATACTCCTGTCACAATGATCGATGCGTATAAAAATATGCCCGATAAGATGAAAACATATATTAATTATATGAACGATTATCTAAAAATTCCCGTGAAATATATCAGCAATGGCCCGGGCAGGGAGCAGATAGTAGCAGTGTGAGAAAATAAATATCAAAAAAGTTAAAAAAATATTTGGCTAATTGAAAAAGTCGTGGAAATTTTACAATAATAATCCTCTTTAGTTATGATATCAAAATCAGAGAAAAAAGAAAAAGTTGTAGTGCATAAATTTGCTGCACCCAAAAAGTCCCCAGGGAAAAAACCATCTAAGAAAGAAGATGATGACAATGATGATGACGATATAGATGATATCGAAGATGAAACACCCAAAGGAGCAAAAGTCACCAAGTCTGCATCAAAAAAGAAAAGTGATGACGATGATGACGACGATGATGACGTTGATGTAAAAGATGATTGGGAAAAACCAGAGGAAGAAGATGACTGGGATCCCGATTTCGATGAGTTCGATGTACCCAAAGCCAAAGGGGCAAAGAAAACAGGTGCCAGCCCGAAGAAGGGAAAGGAAGAGGATGATTTTAAGGAAGATGATGACTTTAAAGATCTCGGGCTCTTTGATGATGGAGGAGGAGATGGCTTTGATGAAGAAGATGATTTTTAAACAGATTAGTGAAAAAAAATACTGCACAGTTTCCGATAGCAGATGGAAACGCATTTAAAATAAAAATGTTGAACTGGTCAGGCCGGTTCAACATTTTTTGTTTTCTGGATAATAACAACTACGCTTTCGAAGATCCTTCTTTTGAATGTATGCTGGCAGCAGGATGTGAAAAATCTATTTCACCTGGTTACGGCAATGTATTTAACGAATTAAAAGAATTTGCTGATAAGAACAAGGGATGGCTGGTTGGTCATTTTAATTATCCCGCAGCAACACCCTTGGCAAATGATACAATTGGATTCCCGGCAGGATTTTTTTTTATTCCTGAAATGATAGTGAGATTGAAAAAGGGTTCAGTCATTGTTGAATCAAATGCGATTGACCCGGCTGAAATATTCAGATCTATTAATGAGCAACCGGCAATAATCAAAAGAAAAAATTCAACAAGCGTAACAATTAAAAGCCGGTATTCAAAAGATGAATATATAGCCATCATAGCATCATTAAGGAAGCATATACAACGTGGAGATTGTTACGAGATAAATTTTTGCCAGGATTTTTATTCAGACAATGCTGTTGTAGATCCTTTATTTCTTTATTCCCGGCTTACTGAACTTTCACCAAATCCTTTTGCCGCATTTTACAGGCTGGATGATAAGTATTGTATGTGCGCAAGCCCCGAAAGATTCATAAAAAAATGTGGTAATACAATATTATCACAGCCAATTAAAGGAACGAGTAAACGCGACCTGGAAAATATTGAAAATGATCTTGCGGGTAAAAATTATTTAAAGAACAGCAGCAAGGAAAAAAGTGAAAACGTAATGATTGTCGACCTTGTAAGAAATGATTTGAGCAGGATCTGCCTGGAGGGTTCTGTATTCGTAAAGGAATTATTCGGGATCTATAGTTTTCCGCAGGTACACCAGATGATCAGTACCATTGAGGGAAAGGTTGCTGATGACACGCATTGGACCGATATTATCAAAATGTGCTTTCCTATGGGATCTATGACGGGCGCCCCTAAAATAAAAGTAATGGAATTGATCAACAGGTATGAAATTGTTGACCGTGGTTTATTTTCAGGTTCAATAGGATATATTACACCTGCCGGGGATTTCGATTTTAATGTTGTTATCAGGAGCTTGTTTTATAACCAGGCAAAAAAAACACTTTCATTTAAAGCGGGTGGTGGCATTACATTCTATAGCAACGAGGAAGATGAGTACGAAGAATCGATGATAAAAACCTCGGCAATAATGAATATCCTGAAAAACGACTGATATTCCTTTCATGGTAAACGCTTAAACAGTAAGCATGGCCGAAACAGTTGATACATCCGAAAAGTTTTTTTTAAAAATAGCAATTCTTACCCAACCATTTATTTGTTACGCACAGTTAGTATAAAGCATGCTGACCGGTTTAACATGTGCCTGGCTGGCAATTTAATTTATTACTATCCCCCTGGAATATATCTTCTGATTTAATAAAAGAATCAAATGAAAAAACTACTTTTCATCGTAGCGATACTTTATGCGCTATTGTTTACTTCAAATAAAGCAAATGCACAGGCCTATATAAATTTTTCAAGGTATGCAGGTGGAACAGGGGAGGATAAGGCAACGATCATGAAAATTGTAAATGGTGAAACTTATGTTTTAGGAAACACTACTTCTGCCAATTTTCCTGTTACTAACGGCTCTGTATACATGGGGGGACTGGATGTAGTGCTTACCAAATACAGCAACACTGGTGCCGTAATATATTCAACCTACATTGGAGGAAACGGCGATGATTTTTTATACCAGCTTTCTGTAATTAATAACGAAGTATATATAGCAGGCAATTCATCATCGTCAAATTACCCGGTTACCAATGGTTCAGTATTTGGCGGTGTTACGGATGTTATAGTTACAAAGCTAAACAGCATCGGAAATATTGCTTTTTCCACTTATGCCGGCGGCAATGGATCTGATGTTCTTTCTTATAATTCTTTTATATTCAATAGTGCAGAGTATTCAGAGGTGTTATTTGAGGGGAATGAAATATATCTTTCCGGCACAACCCAATCATCTGATTTCCCTGTAACAAGTGGAACAGCTTCTTTTGGATCCAATGATATATTTATCGCTAAAATGAATATGAACACAGGTGCCATCAACCAGGCAAAATGTTTTGGCGGAAATAATACAGATTACCTAAGGGGCCTGGCAATAGAAAATGGATTTGTATATATTGCCGGCAGTACCTATTCAAACAATTTTCCCATAACAACCGGTAGTCCGTTCAATGACCTGTACCAACACCTGTTTGTAGCAAAACTAAATGCCAGTGATTTGAATATTGTTTACAGCCGGTACCTCGGCGGCAATTCTTACGATGACTTTGGTGGTATGCGGGTATTAAATGGAGAAGTTCATCTTTCAGGATGGACCATCTCTACAAATTTTCCTGTAACAAATGGAACCACTTCATCAGGAATACCAAATGACTTTGATGGATATTATACAAGGTTAAATGCTGATGGCAGTATTGGATTTTCAACTTACCTCAGTTCAAATGAAATTAATTTTTCAGGAGGGATACAAATTGTAAATGGAGAAATATTTCTGCAGGGAAGTTCTACACATTTCAACGGCTCCATTGTAACACAAACAATAGAGATACGAAAACTGGATTTAAACGGAAACATTGTTTACACGAGAAAACTGGATGCAGGGGACAATGTATTGAATGGATCGACCATGAAAATAATAAACGGAGACGTGTACCTGGTAGGTGTCAGCACGTCGCCTTATTTCCCTGTAACCAACGGTAGCCAGTACTACAATGGCGGCACAGGTTACTTCATACATTTGGGACCAACGGGGGACATTTTATATTCTACTTTTTTAGGGAAGATGAGTAATGTGGTGAGATCAAGGTATATCAATAACCAGTTTTATATTCTCGGCACTACAAACAACCAGAGTTACCCGGTAACGGATAGTAGCTCTTTTTCGGGAGGCAAAGATAATATTATGATCATTTTAAAACCAGATGGCACAAATGTGTACAGTGGTTATACCGGTGGTATCAGGAATGAAGATGCTGTATCGATGGAGGTAGAGAATACAGATATTTTTTTTAGCGGAATAACTATGTCGAATAATTATCCTGTTACAAACAATGTGCTTTACCAGTCGGATCCTGATATGTTTGTTACCAAGCTATCATTTTGTCCAACAAATTATTCCATAACCGATGATACACTTTCTCCGAAAATACAAACGGTCTGCAAGTATGGACTTGCCCAAACGTTAATTGGTAAAAGAATAAATGTTCCTTCCGATAGTTTACCCACTATTTTTCTGAATGGTCTTACCACTCCGCAAAGAAGCGTTGAAGCAACATATCAATGGCAGATTGCCAATACGATCAATGGTCCATGGACAGCTATTCCTTCTGCAACATTCAAAGATTACAGACCGGTTATGGGAGCAGTAGATCAATATTACAGGAGAATTGCTTTTGCGCATCCTGCATGTGGCTCTGCACAGGTGCACATAAGTGATACCGCAACGGTTATGGTGAATAGTCTTACTGCTCCGGTTGTAGATGGTGCTGGTCCGTTTAATACCTGTCCCGGTTCTGCTATCACTATTGGTGGTTCACCTACTGTTTCAGGAGGAAATCCTCCTTATACATCCTATCAGTGGGATATGGGGGCAGGAACAGCGGCTAACCCTGTTGTTAGTCCTAATTCAAGTACGATCTATACATTGTTGGTTACAGATAATCTTGGTTGCAAACAAATCGGCCAGTCGATCGTATTTACTTATAAAGCATCTGCAGGTCCTGATAAAAGTAATTGCGCTGGTGCAGCTGTAAGAATTGGCGCATTGCCAATTAGTGGTGTACCAGGTATTGTGTATGATTGGCAACCCCCTGCAGGCCTTACCAGCAACAGCATTGCACAACCTTTTGCTAATCCTGTTACAACAACTGATTATATTCTTGAACTTACGGTTCCAAAAAGCGGAGGAGGAACCTGTGCAACAAAAGATACAGTAAGAATAATTCCTGTTGCAGCGCCATTAACAGCAAATATTGCAGGACCTGATAAGGTAATCTGCCTGGGTAACAATGTCACAATCGGTACTGCTCCTGAAACAGGGTTCAATTATGTCTGGAGTCCTGGCAGTTATCTCATCGATAATACTGTTTCAACCACTACTTATTTTCCCGGCAATCTTTACATGCCTACTCCTAATACAGCTTTTATCAATCTTACTGCGCAAAAAGATGGCTGTTCTTTTTCCGACCAGGTAGAGGTTACTACAATTGAAGCAAGAGCGGGGATTGATCTGATATGTGGACCGAGGTATATTGGTTTGCCGGACAGAACTCCTAATGTGAATGAAACCTATCAGTGGACACTTGTTTCAGGCCCCGGAAATTTTACAGGCGCTACAGATCAGCCACAGGTTCCCGTTAGTGCATCTGTAGGTGGCAGTTCTGTATATGGTTTGCTGGTTTCTTATAATGGAGGTAGTTGTTATGATGAGGTGATCGTTCCTGAAACATGCGATGGTTGTGGAATATTGATCTATGTCCATGCGGAATACGAATGTCCGAGCTTTGGAGTGAACAATGGCGATGTTACATTGGAAGCTACCAGTGGTATTCCCCCGAATGACGTGATCTATACATGGTTACCACAGGTGGGATTATCTAATTATACCGGGGCTGTGGTGCATCTTACTGACAATGTTCCCCGGACATATATTGTAACTGCTACCAGCATCAGTGATCCCTTGTTTACCTGTTCAGATTCAGTTAGTGTCAATGATCCCGCTTATTCAGCACCTGTTTTTCCTGCGCCTGATGTTTTTGCTTGCGCAGATTCTTCCGTTACGATTGGGCTACCGCCTGTAGCAGGATATACATATGAATGGACAGGAACATCTTTATCAGATAATTTCATCAGCAATCCTGCAGCTAATGTTTCAATAGAAACAGCATTTCCTGTTGAAGTATCTGATGGCAATGGATGTATTTTACTTGATACGGTAACTGTGATGGTACAAAATGTACATGTAGATGCAGGCGAGGATTGGGTGGTTTGTAATAATGCTGTTGTGGCATTGGGCACAGCAGCGCAACCATTCACAACTTATGTTTGGGAACCACAGTCGTCTCCGTGGCAAAATGGAACCGATCAATTTTCTGCACAACCACAGGTATTGGTTGCAACTGACATTACATTTACTGTTACAGCAACAACCAGTGCAGGTTGTATAACGAGCGATGATGTACAGGTTACGATCAACAATACACCAACCATACCCGATCAACCTGATGTTTTAATATGTACCGGCTATAGTATACAGATAGGATCACCTGCTTTGCCTGGCGTTATTTACCAATGGATACCTGCCACAGGTTTAAGCGATGCCTCGATTGCGCAACCCATCGCGAATCCTGCAGATACAACGCTCTATAGTTTAGTGGCTATATTTCCCGGGGCCTGTGCATTACCTGCAACCGATGAGATAATCGTAAACGTTAGCAGTGCTTCTTTTAACATACCGGATATAAGTTATTGTCCTTCCAATGGAGCTGTTCAATTAGGTATAGCCGCACCTGCAAATATGGTATCTTATCATTGGGAACCACAGCAACTGGTAACTGATCCAGGCATCGCTAACCCAGCCACCCTGGCTCCGCCGCCAAATACTGTTACAAACTTTACATTAACAGTTATGAATGCGGAAGGATGTACTGCGATGGATACCATCAGGATAACTCCATCTATTTTGGCACCGATAGCTGGGCCGGATAAAACGATCTGCAAAAACACATCAACACTTATTGGAAGTTCGTCAAACTTAACCGGTTCCGGCATCATTTATAGCTGGAGTCCCGTTACAAATCTTAATGACCCCTCATCCATTAACCCGGTTTTTACAGGAAGTACCGGTGGCGTATTCGTGTATATACTTACAAAAACAGACAACAATGTTTCATGCGTTTCAAAGGATACTGTAACGCTTACAGTTATTGATGATTTTTTACCGGTATTGTACAGCCCGGTAGTTTGCCGAAACAGTTGTATACAGATTGGAACAACAGCTGTTGCAGGAATACAATATTTATGGACGCCGGCTACAGGTTTATCAAACGCTACTATTGCCGGCCCGGTAGCATGTGTAGATACTACAACAATAAATTATTCATTAATAGCTACTGATACGAATGGATGTATGGACACAGCCAGTGTAACCTTAGGCGTAAATGCTTTACCTGCAGCACAATTAAACATACCAACAGTTTCAGCGTGTGTTGGAGATACGGGTATAGTTTTTAATCCCACAGTTAACCCGCCTGGTAATTATTCTTATTTATGGACACCGGATAATGGTATGTTGAGTAACGTAAATATTCCTGATCCACATATTACGATAGGAGGACCAGGTATCAGCCAATATACACTCCAGGTAACCGATGTCGTTACCGGGTGTAGCAATAGTGCCCAGGTAACTGTAATAACAAGCACCTGTTCCGTATTGTCAACGATCGGGGATTTTATGTGGTTTGATACTAACAGCAATGGTTTGCAGGACAATGGTGAACCAGGCGTAAGCAATATGATCGTAAAATTATACAACAGTATCGGGTTTAATGTGGCAACTACAATTACCGGTTTCAATGGCTTTTACTCATTTGGGTCGGTCCAGCCGGGTAATGATTATTATGTAATATTTAGTACGCCTGCCGGCTATACTTTTACTACGCAAAATGTTGGAGGTGTTACTGCAGCTAATAACAGCAAGGCTGATCTTACAGGAAGGAGTAATAATTTTAATATACCTGTTGCTGTTGATGTGTTGAATATTGATGCAGGGATAAAGCCAATAGGCCCTACACCGGTTACCTTACTGAGTTTTACCGGTACGTTACAAACCAATCGTACCGTATTGCTGAACTGGCAAACAACTGCAGAATACAACAACAATTATTTTGATGTGGAACGAAGTAATGATGCAATAAACTTTACCCGCATCGGCAGGGTAAATGGAAATGGGACAACGGCATTGCCGCACAGTTATTCATTGATTGATGCTTACCCGTTAAATGGAATGAATTATTACAGGTTAAAGCAGGTTGATTTTGACGGGCAATTTACATTTTCCCATATTGTACCTATTCAAATAGATAACAGTCAAAGTGTGTTTGCATTTTACAACAGCCAAACTAACAGCATTATCATACGCTTTGACAAGCAACAAAACAATATAACCCTAAACTTGTATGCTGCAAATGCACAGTTGGTAAGTACTGCATTAGTAAATAGTGCAACAACTTATTTATTACAACTACCCGTGCTTGCAAAAGGCATTTATATGTTGCAGGTAAGATGCAAAGAATTTGTTGATACTAAAAATATATATATTGACAGGTAATAATTATCCCGTGATTCTGCAGGCAGAAATCAAACTGAAATTAAATATTATCTTACCGCTGGTATCCTGCTGGTCAGTTTAGTTTGCAAATGGAACTTATAAACTTCATTTCAAACCAATGAAGAAATATTTGTGAAAAAGGTAATCAAAACAGCTTAGTGAGTTTTTTTCTTTTTTTTGGTTTGCTTTGCGGGAGGGTAAACTGTTTTACTGTTGGGAATATTACTATCGTCGAGCAATAGCTGAACACACTCATTCAGTATCTGGTATTTATTAGCAAGAAAAATTTGCATTTTATCCTGTGGTAATTTTAAGTCATATTGGCTGTTTGCAGAAAGCCTGTTATCAAAATCGGGATTATAGCGGTGAAATGAGTCAATACTCATATCGATATTCCTGGCTATTACTGCAGCATTGTATTTTCCCGAAATAATTTGTGTTTGTGATTGTGAAAGTTCTTCGGGAGTTAATGCAGTTTTATTATTATACAGATCTTTCTGGCTTCCGGGAACAAAAAAATTTGAATTGTAAGAAACTCCATTTGTATTTGTTTCCATGATATAATGAGTAGCAATAAATTTCTTTACATGATTCCGGCTTTCCTCGGGAAGATAATATTGCAGTGCCCAGAAATCCTTACTGCCACTTTTCTTTATTGCATCAAACACTCTTCCCGGTCCGCCATTATAAGCCGCTATTACCAGTAACCAATCATGTGTTTGCCTGTATAACTGTAACAGGTACCTTGCTGCGGCATGTGTACTTTTGAAATAATCACGACGCTCATCAAGGTTCTTATTTACTACAAGTCCAAGTTCCCGTGCTGTATATGGCATGAACTGCCAGGGACCGCCGGCTCCAACCCAACTGGTTGCACTGGTGTTTAGATTGCTTTCAATTACAGCAAGGTATTTTAATTCCCGGGGCAAACCATACTGGGTAAAAATATTATCGATAAGATTAAAGTAAGGAATACCCCAGCTTTTCATTTTAAGCAAACTATTAGTATGGTTTCTTAAGTAGTCCTGCATATACAATTCCGCATGAGGGTTGATCTGCGAAGAATAAGGTAACGCAGGATTGTAGCCGAACTTGGTAAAAAGATTTTTGAAGCCATATTTTGTAAGCTGGCTGATATACTGGACCTTGTCTTTTCCAGGAGCTTTAGGTGTTTCTATTATTTCATCAATGATCTTGTCTGCCTTCTCTGTATTTTCTATGAGGGTATCCTGGATTTGTGTACGAAGAGCTGTTATTGTGTTTGGCAAATGATACCCTGCTTTTATAATAGGGAAAGAAAGGCCACATAATAATATTAGAAAAAATAATTTCATTTAACTTAAGAGTTGATAGAGACTTCCTTTTGCTGCATGAGCAATTGCGAAATCCGTAATAAAGTTAATTCATCAGCCTTATTTGTCATGACCTGCAATCCAAATGGCATTCCATTGCTGTGTTGAAACAAAGGAATGGAAATAGCAGGAAGTCCGGTAAGGTTTGCAAAAACTGTAAAAATATCTGCCAGGTACATGGCAACAGGATCCTTATCTTTTTGCCCGATATCAAATGCAGTTTCCGGGCTCGTTGGCAGAATAACGGCATCAAATTTTTGAAATGTTGATGTAATGTGATCGATCAATAATTTTCTTACCTGTTGTGCTTTATTATAATAGGCATCATAAAAACCAGTGCTAAGTACAAAACTTCCAAGCATGATTCTTCTTTTCACTTCTTTTCCAAAACCTTCACTCCGGTTGTATAGATAAAATTCAGTAAGATCCTTTACTGCTGTTGGCGTTCTGTATCCATATCTTACCCCATCATAACGGGAAAGGTTACTGCTGGCCTCTGCAGTCGTAAGTATATAATATGCAGGAACAATAAAATCAAGTAAATCAAATTCAATCTCTTCAACAAGAAATCCTTTTTCTTTAAGGGTTTTAATTTCGTTTGTGATAGCAGCAGCAATTTCTGTGTCAAGTGAAGGATGATTCATGACCTGTCTGAAATACGCAATCTTGTATTTTTTTTCGGGCTGTCCAGCAAAAGATGTAAAAGGGATAAGAGGATAGGTGCTGTCCATTGTGCTGTCAAGTTCATCTGGTTTACTCATGATGTCGAGGAGCAATGCAACATCCTCCAGTGATTTTCCAAAAATACCAACCTGGTCAAAAGAAGAAGCATATGCGATTAAGCCAAATCGGGAGATACGACCGTACCCCGGTTTTAGGCCAATGATGCCACAAAAATCTGCCGGTTGCCTTACTGAACCTCCTGTATCTGTACCGAGACTCAGCATGCACATATCAGCCTGTACCGCTACAGCACTGCCACCGGAAGAACCGCCAGGAACCTTCGTATTATCCAATGCATTCAACACATTTCCATACACCGAATTTTCATTAGTGCTTCCCATGGCAAATTCATCACAATTGCAATTGCCAATGATAATTGCATCCTCATTCAACAAATATTGTACAGCTGTGGAATTGTATAATGAAGTAAAATCTTTTAAAATAGCTGAACCAGCTGTAACCTTATGGCCTTTGTAACAGATCACGTCTTTTAAAGCAATCACGACACCGTGCAATTTTTTTAGAGGGAGCCCGTCTTTCCTGTTTTTATCAAGCATTGCAGCTCTTTCCAGTGCTTCTGATCCATATACTTCCACAAAGGCATTCAGGTTTTTTTGAGCATTGATATTCGACAGGTAAAACTTTACAACAGTTGTGCAATCAGTTTCTGCCTGCATTAATTGCTCATGATACTTTTTTATATTCCTGAAATTAAACATCCGGGCAGGTATTTATTAGTGAGGCCGTGTTTTGCGAACGAATTGAAACAAAATCCTTAGTCGAACAATCCCGCACAAGGCGGCGATTATGAAATCAGCCGAAGTACACTTCATCCTTTACAGGAATGCTGTATACTTCGGCTGAAATAACTTTTACTCTTTATTTATTGAGCTACCTTTTCTTTTTCCTTATCCTTTTCTTTCATCCCGCTTTCGATCTCATTTTTTACATTATCCTTGGCATCGTTAAACTCACGTACACCACGGCCTATACCCCTCATCAGGTCAGGAATTTTTCTTCCACCAAAAAATAGCAACACCACTAAAAGGATGAGTATCCATTCGCTGCCTCCCGGCATTGATAGTAAAAAAACAGTGTTAAATGACATATCGTTGATTTGAGCTGCAAAGATATAATTTTTTATCCAGCCCATGGCTTAAATCGTCGATAGCAAAACCTTAATTGTCGATTAGCCGGAATCAAGAAAATATTTTATTTTTTTATGATTTTATAGCTGCATTACCTGATATGTCTTCCGCATTTTGCCCTGCCATTTGCAGCATCGTAGGTAGAAATTCCCCGTGCGCAGGACATACAATAAATACACATAAAGGTAAAAACGAGTAGTAATAACAATAGACTCTTTCTCATGGTAATAGGTATTAGGGTTAAAAAAATAGAGATTAGCAGGAAGAGGAGAAATGAAAGTCTTCGGGAGGATGTTGTTATTGAGAATTCAAAAATAATACGCAGCTTGAACAAATGCAAGCAAAAGCCAATAAAAAAGCGGAAAATTTAATTTTCCGCTTATAATCAGTAAGTTATGGTTCTTATAAATTGGCTTATTTTGAAGCAACAGCCATTCTTTTTTCTTTGATACGGGCACTTTTACCGCTTCTTTCACGAAGGAAATAAAGTTTTGCACGGCTTACACGTACCTACTTTATTCAGTACAACACTCTCAATATTTGGAGAAGAAGTAGGAAATAAACGCTCAACACCTATACCATCACTTATTTTACGAACTGTGAAAGTTGCTGTAGCACCGTTTCCCTGGCGTTTGATCACATCACCTTTAAAGCTCTGGATACGCTCTTTATTACCTTCTACAATTTTATAATTAACAGTGATATTATCACCTGCTTTAAATGCTGGAAGCGTTGGTTTTTTTGTCAACTGCTCATGAACAAAATTAATTGCATTCATATCTTTATTTTTTACGGACGGCAAAGGTAGGGGGAAAAGTTTAAAGAACCTTGTATTAATTTAAAAAGTTTATAAGAATTAAAATGCTCAATATTCAATACTCAATGTTCAATTTTCAACGGGTTTCTCATTGGGTATTGAGCGTTGAACTTTGGGCATTGATTATTTCTATCTGGCAATATTCACTGCTCTCTTTTCCCTGATCACCGTAACTTTGATCTGCCCCGGGAAAGTCATTTCTGTCTGATTTTCTGGGCTATTTCAAAGCTTAATTTATCACTGTCTTTCATCAGTTACCTTATCTGCTTCCACAATTACCCTTAATTCACGTCCGGCCTGTATAGCATAAGCTTTTTCAACACCCTGGTAAGCCAATGCAAGGTTTTCCAGATCCTTGATACGCTGAATATACTGCTGCATTATTTCCCTTCTTGCACCCGGTCTTGCACCGCTAATGGCATCACAAGCCTGTACGATAGGGGAGATTACGTATTGCATTTCCATTTCATCATGGTGAGCGCCGATCGCATTTACAACAGCCGGGTTTTCGCCATATTTTTCAGCCAGTTTTGCACCCAGTAAGGCATGGCTCAATTCTGTTTCTTCATCCGGAACTTTTCCGATATCATGCAACAAGTCCGGCACGTTTTGCCAGCTTTGGATTCATGCCCAATTCAGCCGCCATGATACCGCAAAGATTGGCAATTTCACGGCTATGCATCAATAAATTCTGGCCATAAGAAGAACGGAAACGCATTCGTCCCACCATTCTTACCAGTTCTTTATGCAGGCCATGAATACCCAGTTCCATTACAGTACGCTCGCCGATTTCCATTACCTGGTCTTCCAGCTGGCGTTTTGTTTTTTCCACTACTTCTTCAATACGGGCAGGATGAATACGGCCATCGGCAACCAGACGTTGCAGAGAAAGCCGTGCAATTTCACGGCGCAAGCGGATCAAAAGAAGAAAGAACGATTGCTTCAGGGGTATCATCAACAATCAGATCAACGCCTGTGGCAGCTTCAATAGCCCGGATATTTCGTCCCTCACGGCCAATGATCGATCCTTTTATTTCATCACTTTCCAGGTTAAAAACGGTAATGGAATTTTCAATTGCCTGTTCTGCAGCAGTACGCTGGATGGTTTGAATAACTAATTTTACGGGCTTCTTTATTTGCCTTAGTTTTGCATCTTCAATAATTTCCTGCTGAATAGCCAGCGCCTTTGAATGTGCTTCCTGCTTTAAGGCTTTCAATCAATTGTGCTTTTGCTTCTTCTGCAGTAAGCCTGCTACTTTTTCAAGGCGGCGGATATGTTCTTCCTGGTGTTTTTCCAGTTCAGTTCGTTTTAATATTTACCACTTCGATCTGGCGGTTAAGGTTTTCTTTTATTGCATCATTTTCTTTCATCTGTTTTTCAAGATTGGCTTCTTTCTGGTTGAAGGTTTGTTCTTTTTGCTTTATCCGGTTTTCAGATTCATTCAATTTTTGGGTACGTTGCAAAACTTCTTTATCATGATCGGATTTTAGCTGCACAAATTTTTCCTTTGCCTCCAGCAGTTTTTCTTTTTTTAAGTGTTTCTGCCTGTAATTGCGCGTCTGCTATGATCTTTTGGCCTGTGATCTGCGCTTCTTCTACTTGTTTTTTAGTGTTTTTTGCAAAAATTACTTTACCCAGTGATGACGCCTATGACCAATGCGGCTGCACCAATGATGATGTAAAGTATATTCGGTTCCATTGAATGTTTATGTTTTTTAGCTGGTTCACAATCTTGTATCATCTACCCTGTAGATGGTAGTTAGTTTGGTAATGGGCGAAGATATGAATTTTGGTTAAGTTTTGGAGCAATTAACTATTTGTAGTACAGAAAGTTAAATGGCAGAGAGGGCTTTATCGAGCTGTGCTTCCATTTTACCCAGGCTTTCGAGCAATTCTTCGGATTTAACAGCACTATTTTCCTCTGCAGCGGCCTGGGTTGCATACCAGATCACGACCATAGCAATATAATCCTGCATATCCTTTCCGGCAAACTGGGTTTTAAATTCAATGATCTTGTCATTGATCATCTTTAAGGTTTTGCGAACTACTTCTTCATCCTTGGGACTTGTACGGATACGGTAAGTTCTGTCGGCAATTAACAATATTGATGGGTATGAGTTCTTCTGACATAATGTTGTTTGGGGTTATTCACTTAACAAATCGATGCATTTATCTACTTCACGTATATATTGTTGTAGTACCTGTTCAAATTCTTTTTTATCCGTCCCGTTCATTTTTCCTGCAGCCGATTTTAAAATATGTTGCTGCTCTTCCAATGATTTTATTTTCTTTTCACTGGTTGCCTGCTCGAACGAAGTGTAGCAATTGTTTTCTGCTGCAGTTCCACTTCCTTTACTGAAGCGGCATATTTTTTCAATAACTCGTGGAGCTTTGATTGTATACGGGTTATATTTTCTGTTGCATCCTGCATAAACTATTATTTTCTTATTTCTGCGCCAACCGATTCTTCGTAGTCAGCAATGATCTTTTTCATAAATGTATCGATCTCTTTATCAGTAAGGGTTTTGGTTCATCCAAAAAAGTAAAACTAACAGCCATTGATTTTTTACCGGCTCCAATTTTTCGCTTTCAAATATATCGAATAATTGAACAGACCTGAGTTCTTCAATTTTTCGTGATAAAGCTATTCCTCAATCTGATTATATGAAACATTTTTATCCACCACCAAAGCCAGGTCTCTTGTTACTGCCGGGAATTTTGAAATTTCCTGGTATTCGATTGATTTATTCTTCACTGAAATAACTCATCCCAATTGATATCAGCAAAAAAAACAGGGTGTTTTATTCAAACTGTTTTAAGGTTTTTTCATTTACTTCCCCGAGACAACCAAGCATTTTTTTGCCTGCTTTTATTGCAATACTGTTCGTTAAATGATCATCCTTGATTGTTTCGAACAAAACGTTCTCAATTCCCGTCAATTGTAACAGGCTTCAACAACACCTTTGAGGTAATAAAGGTCTGTTTTGGCGGGCTTTACCTTCCAGTTTTGCACATTGCTGTTGCCGGAAATATATAAAGCCAATGATTGGTCTCGTTGTATTTTCTTTCTGCCGACACCGAATATGTTTTGCCAAATTCAAAAAACCGGAGATCATTATTTTTGCGGTTGATGTTGTGGGCAATCGCTTGCAAACCGCCCTGTATCATTTCTGGGCGCATCATATCCAGTTCAGCACTAAGGCTGTTGATCATTTTTACAGTCGCTCCAGTATTTCCTCTTTATAATAAGCTGCTGTTGGTAATACTGTTGGTAAATATTTCATTAAAGCCAAGTCCTGTTAAATAATTGGCAATCTTTTCCTTTCGCTGCTGCAGTTCTGATAATGCTGTTTCAACAGCCGGTGAAATTGTAATGGCTGTTGGGATCTCGATATTATCCAATCCATCTATGCGCATGATCTCTTCCACAATATCGGCAGGTAAACTAATATCGGGTTTGCTGTAAGGGACAGTTACCGTATATCATCAATCCTTCTTTTACTATTTCAAAACCAAGGCTTTGTCAGATATTTTTTACAGTATCCGGATGATAATTTTTACCACTTAGTTTTTTCAGGTAATGATTTGTCAGCGACTTCAGTCTTTTTTTGTAATGGGGTCGGGATACACATCAACGATAACGCCTGCAATTTGCCCGCCGGCAATTTCTTTTATCAGTAGAGCGGCACGTTTCAAAACATTTACTGTATTGCTGATATCCACACCTTTTTCAAACCGGGTAGCCGCATCTGTTCGCAGCCCATGCCTTAAAGATGTTTTGCGGATATGTGTTGGATTGAACCATGCACTTTCGAGAAAAATATTCCTGGTTTCTTTTGTAACACCACTATTCATCCCGCCATAAACACCCGCCAATACACATTGCCTTCTGTTTCATTGCAGATCATCAGGTCTTCGCAGCTAATTTTCTTTCTTTTTCATCCAATGTTTTAAAACAGTTCCTTCTGCAACATTTTTTACTATTATCTTTTTCCCTTTGATCTTATCTGCATCAAAAGCATGAAGTGGCTGACCGGTTTCATGCAGTATGAAATTAGTGATATCAACAATATTATTGATTGGGCTGAGTCCAATGGACTTTAATTTTTGCTGTAGCCATTCCGGGCTATCCGAAACCGTTATGCCGGTTATACTTATTCCACTGTAACGCTTACAGGCATCTTTGTTTTCAATAACAACTTCTATTTGCTTTGAGGAATGAATCGGCCTTAAAAGCAGTAAGGATATGGAAACTGAACAATCGCTTCTTTTTTGTGATGATGAGATAACCATGCGCAAACATCTTTTGCAACACCAAGATGGCTCATCGCATCCATGCGGTTGGGTGTAAGACCAATTTCGTAAATATGATCCCGGTAAGGTTTAAATATTGACGCAACGCTTGTTCCGGGAACGGTTTCGGCGGCTAAAACAATTATGCCGTTGTGGTCCCGTCCCAACCCGATCTCATCTTCGGCACAGATCATTCCTTAACTTTCAACACCCCTGATCTTTGCTTTTTTCAGTTTGATGGGCTCTCCGTTGATAGGATAAATCGTAGTTCCAACTGGTGCCACTATTACTTTTTGTCCTGCTGCAACATTTGGTGCACCACAAACGATATTCAATAGCTTTCATCTCCTGTAAATACCGTTGTAATTTTAAGTTTATCAGCATCAGGATGTTTTTCGCAGGTAATTACTTCACCCACTATAAGGCCATCAAGGCCGCCTTTGATGTCCTCATATTCTTCCATGTTTCCACTTCCAGGCCGATAGATGTAAGAATTTTACTCAAGTTTTCCAGGTTCAATCTTTTCCGGCAGGTATTCATTCAACCAATTATAAGTAATTGTCATGTATTGTTCAATTTCGCTGCAAAGATAGTTTTTTGATTTCACCGCAGAGAACGGGAGATAAAAGAGTTTATGCAGAGATCCTCTGCGTAAACTCCCTTCTCTTGTCCTCTGCGGTAAATAATAATAGATTTTTATATTAACCAATATACTTTTTGACAGCCCCTTTATCATAAAAAAAGCATACTGATTCAAATCCAGATTTGCAAGCCGAAAAAATTAATAAGCTGGTGCACAAAAAGAAATTTTAAAGTTGTGAATTGTGTATAAAATACATGCTTTGCACACAGGGTTAATATCTCAATGTTAATTGTACTGTTAATAAGCTGTGAATAAGCTAAATTTGCCTGTGAATAGGTGGGGGATAATCTGCTGAACAAAGTTGATAACAGGCGAATGTTAATTAATCATTACCCATTTGCTTTTACCTTAGCCGCCCGGAAATGAAAATAATGTTTTCAGTTTAACGGGAAACCAAAACAAACAGCTGAATATATCGCTTACAGGTAAGTGTTAGCTAACGCTGCAGATTATTTGAAATAACTAACCCAACAGTAATATAACTTGACATGGAACTTACTAATCTAAATAAAGACAGGAAAGTAAGGCGCAAAATCGGCCGTTGATCTCGGCAATATGGTGTTTGGAAAGTACCGCCACAGGCAAAAGAACTGGAAGAAGCTGTACTTGGTGCTATCATGCTTGAAAAAAGTGCTTTTGATACCGTTATTGAAATATTAAAACCAGAATGCTTTTATGTAGAGGCCAACCAGCGTATTTACAAAGCAATGCAGTCACTTGCACAAAAGAGTCTGCCGATTGATCTGCTTAACTGTTGTAGAAGAATTGAAATTAAGAGAAGAACTGAATTTGTTGGCGGGCCTTATTATGTTTCCAAACTTACCAATGCAGTTGTTTCTTCTGCCAATATTGAAGCACACTCACGGATCGTTTTGCAAAAATTTATTCAACGTGAATTGATCCGTATCAGCGGGGAGATCATTGGTGATGCTTATGAAGACAGTACCGATGTTTTTGATCTGCTGGATGAAGCAGAAAGCAAATTGTTCGAAATTACCAATAATCACCTTCGCAAGAATTTCGACAGTATTGATACCGTATTGGTAAAAACCATTCAGCGGATTGAAGATATGCGTAACCGCCAGGATGATATTACCGGTGTACCCACTGGTTTTCCATCACTTGACAGGATCACTTACGGATGGCAGCCAACCGACCTGATCATTCTTGCAGCAAGGCCTTCTGTTGGTAAAACAGCTTTTGCGCTTAACCTTGCCCGTAGTGCGGCCCTGCATCCAACCAAACCTACAGCAGTTGGTTTTTTCAGTCTTGAGATGAGTAGCAGCCCAATTGGTTCAACGTATCCTGAGTGCTGAAAGTGAGATATGGCTGGAAAAAATTGCGCGGGGCAAGCTTGAAGAACATGAAATGAAGCAATTGTACAAACGTGGTATTGAAAGGCTTAGCAAAGCTCCTATCTTCATATGATGATTCTGCAGCGTTGAATATTTTCGAACTGAGAGCCAAATGCCGCAGGCTGAAAAATAAACACAATGTTGGCCTGATCATTATTGATTACTTGCAGTTGATGAGTGGAAGTGCCGATAGGAACAGCAACCGTGAACAGGAGATCAGTAGAATATCAAGAGATCTGAAAGGACTTGCAAAAGAATTGCAGGTTCCGATTATTGCACTTTCCCAGTTAAGCCGTGAGGTGGAAAAAAGAAAAGAAGGAAATAAGATGCCGCAGTTGAGTGATCTTGAGGGAATCAGGTGCTATTGAGCAGGATGCTGATATGGTTATGTTCCTGTACCGCCCGGAATATTATGATATTACCGCCAATGAATTTGGTGAAAGCAATAAAGGCGAAACGCATGTTAAGATCGCCAAGCATCGTAACGGTAGCCTTGAAACGATTAAATTAAAAGCATTGCTGCATATACAAAAGTTCATAGAGGATGAAGGAGGAAGTGATTTTAATGCCAGGATTGCCAAAGGAAGGGAACTGGAAACCTGTTGGTGGTGCCGGCGGAGGAAGCGATGACGCAAAATTTATATTCAGAAAGGAAGTAAGATGAATGATGGGGAGTTTGATGATGATGCGCCTTTTTAATTGATAATTTTATAATTGATAATGGAGAATGAATTTTTATTTCATTCTCTTTTAATTTATGGCATTACCATTCTTCTATAGCAACGAAATTAATACTGATACAAAAGAGCATGTATTAAATGAAGAAACATCGAAACATGTTGTACAGGTATTGCGCATGAAGATTGGCGGGCAATTGCAACTTACCGATGGTAAAGGAAATCTTTTTACTGCTGAATTAACGGATGACCATAAAAAGAAAGCTGCAGTTAAAATCATTTCTTCTACACCCATAAAAGCTTCTGAAAAAAAAGTAACCATTGCAATTTCACTGGTAAAAAACACCAGTCGCTTTGAATGGTTTCTCGAAAAGGCAACCGAGATCGGTGTAAATGAAATCATTCCTTTGATCTGCGCAAGGACAGAAAAACAACATTTTCGTTTTGAAAGAATGAATGGAATTCTCATAAGTGCTATGCTTCAATCGCAACAAACCTGGTTGCCCGTTTTACAGGAGCCCCAAAAATTCACTGAAGTAATAAAGCAAATCGGCTATCAACAAAAATTTATTGCTCACTGCGAAGAAGATAAAAATAAAATTCAGCTTTCAACGCTTCGGCCTTTCAACAATTCAATTATTCTTATCGGCCCGGAAGGTGATTTTACAAATCCGGAAATTGCAGCCGCCCTGCAAAAGGATTTTTTACCCATTGCATTAGGGGAAACAAGATTAAGAACAGAAACAGCAGGCGTGGTGGCTGCAACTGTATTATGTACTGTTGATTGAGAAGTATGAGAATAGACTTCATTCAAAATCTCCATTTACTTTCATCAACCCTCCGCCGTTTATTGTACCACTATAGTGGCGTATCCTTCAACTTCTGTTCATTCCGCCATAGGAGTAACAGCTACGGCTAATTGCAGGAACAGTTCGGAAAGACTAATAAGCGTTAAACTACCGGCCTGCCCGCTTTCTTTTGCAGGAAAGGGTGAAGTTGCAAGGCCGAAGAATTTAATCGCTGATGCCATCCCTATTCCTTTGAATGAAGCTTTTACAACAACCTTATACCCCAACCCTTCTCACAGTATTTTCAATTTAAGAGTGAATACCAAAGAAGAAGAAACCATACACGTATACCGTTATTTTGCTGTTTTTAGACGGTTTTTGGAAAAAAAGCCATCATATCTAATAATGGTAGTCATCGTTTGGGTAAAAACAAACCCAAGTTTGGTGAATAAATCGGCTATTTCGACGGTTGGCCCCTGCCAACAGGAACAGGCACTACATTTACCTCAACCTATTTCCAATGTATACGATTCAATTTTGTTAAGTGAAATGATGTACGACCGGTGATCCGTTTGAAGAGATTTGCAGGTAGCAGGCCTTCTATTTCATGTGCACCCGTTTTTGAAATTTACTTACTTTTTGTTGTGATGATCTTAATGTATGCCCGTGGGCTTTCGATATAACCAATCTCTGAAAATAAACAAAATTCTTCTTCAAAGTTAATGATGCCCAGCCTGAATTTATTAAAGAGGAATCGTGTAAAGTAATAAAAGCAATTCTGAATCAGGGCGGAAGACAAGTGGATGCAAAGACGGTAAAATAGAATCACAAGGTCGACGAAAGCGAATTCAAAAACTGCAAAATTTGATCTGGTTTACTTTTTTGTATTTGGGTAATCGAGATTAAGTTCGGATCATGTGCCGGTATATTTTGAGTTGATTTTAATTCAAATAGTCCAAAATACTTTTCACCTGCTCCGTGACCGCCTATCAACCACAGCCCCCACATAACTATATACGACCGCTGAACCAAAAATATTGTTTTTTACTGTCCAATTTAAATAGTTTCATTGTTCAGCTATCAGTTATGCGTATACTCATTTCCTTGTTTTCACTACTTGTGTTCAATGATGTCCTGGTAAAGGCTCAGGGAAGCATAAACATAACGGTAACCGATGACCGTCATCATCCGCTGCCAGGCGCCACAGTGTATTTATCCGGTGCTGATTCTGCGACGATCCTTTACAAAGCTGCCGATACAACCGGCACGGTAGAATTTATTCAACTCCCAGCGGGCAGGTACCGCTTACGGGCAAGCCAAACAGGATATATTGACGGTAACAGCGAATGGATAGACCTGGAACAAAACAACGTTAGCAGCCGGATCATACTCACGGCTAAAAGCGGTCTTTTAAAAGATGTAACGGTGACAGCCAAAAAACAATTCATCCAGTTCCTGCCCGATAAAACAGTGATCAATCCCGAGGCGAATATTACCAATGCCGGCGCAACGGTGATGGACGTACTGGAAAAATCACCGGGCATCACGGTAGGAAAAGATGGCTCCATCATCATGAAGGGAAAACCGGCCGTAATGGTATTGATAGATGGCAAACCCACGCAATTAAGCGGTGCCGACCTGCAGGCTTATCTTATCCGGCATAAGCGCTTCGCAGATTGATGTGGTGGAATTGATTGAAAACCCCGGTGCAAAGTATGATGCTGCCGGTAATGCAGGAATTATCAATATAAAAACGAAAGCAAACCGGCAGAGGGGCTTCAATGGTTCCCTTAACCTCAGCCTCGGGCAGGGCGTGTACTCAAAAACAGGCAACAGCATCAACCTCAATTACCGCAACGGAAAAGTGAACTTTTACCTGAACTATGGAATACGTGCCAATAAAGAGTTTTTAGACGCATATACACTTCGCAAATATTTTAATTCCAATAACGCAGACTCTGCATTGCTGGAACAGCCGGCTTTTAATAAAAGCAGGGCAGCGGGACATAATCTTAAGGCCGGTATCGATTATTTTATCAGTGAAAAAACCACACTGGGTCTTGTATTCACTGGTGGCCTTTTTACACGGCATTCGAAAAACAACAGCGATATCATTTGGATGGATCGCTTCTACCACATGGATTCAACCATTAATACACACGGTGAAAACAACCTGCACTTTAAGCGGGGAGGCGTGAACATCAATGGCAAACACAAGATCAATGCAGGCAGCGAAATTACTGCTGATCTTGATTATGTGAAATTCGACATTACCAATGATCAACAATACCAAACGCAGTTGCTTACAGCCGGCAGCGATGTGTCGGTAACAAAAGGGGAGATACCTTCGAAACTCACTATCGTTACAGCTAAACTGGATTATACCAAACGTTTCAAGGCATTTGTACTGGAAACGGGATTGAAAACAGCGATCAATAAAACGGATAATCTCGCCGATTACTATTACGCTGCCAACGGAAATTTTGTTCCCGACCTTGGCCGCAGCAATCATTTTTTATATGATGAAAAGATCAGTGCCTTGTATGCAAGTGCAGATGCAGAAAAAGGAAAATGGCATTGGCAGGCAGGGCTGCGCTATGAATTCACTGCCTACAATGCCCATCAACTGGGCAATGCGGTGGTAAAAGATGCGGCTTTTAAAAAAAATTACGGAAGCCTGTTCCCAACTGCATTTGTTTCATACAATGCAGACAGTAATAACATGATCACCCTGCGTGCCGGAAGAAGAATTGACCGGCCACCGTTTCAAAACCTGAATCCATTTCTTACCACGCTGAATAAATACACCTATGAAGCAGGCAATCCTTTTATCAAGCCGCAGTACACCTGGAACTTTGCGTTAGCACATACCTATAAGCAAAAGCTTACAACAGAATTTTCTTACAGCGATCTCCGGGATTATTTCTCGCAGATATTTATTATTGATTCCAACAGCAGTAATGTAAATAAGAATATCATCATTTACACACGGGGAAATGTCGGTTCTTTTAAAAACTTCGGCATCAGTGAAACCTTGCAGCATTCAATTACTAAATGGTGGAACATTACTGCGGTAGCCGTTTACAATCATAAAATAATAAAAGGAGTAGTATGGGCACCGCTCAAAGCTGTGGTAAATCAACTGAATGTAAGTCTCAATAACCAATTCAAATTCAACAAAGGGTGGGGTTTGGAAATAAGCGGGTATTATCAAACAAAAAGCCAGATCGACCTGCAGGAATGGCTTGAACCACAGGGAGAACTGGACCTCGGCGTTTCCAAACAGGTATTGAAAAATAAAGGATCGGTCAAGCTGAATGTACGTGATCTTACTTATTACCAGAATTATTCCGGCTTTTCTACATTTCGAGAATGCATACGAACCCTTCTGGCTAAAATGGGATTCGAGGGTAGTGCGCCTGAGTTTCAGCTGGCGATTCGGTAAAACAATGAAGGCCGTAAACCGGTCTGAGGGAAGTGCCGCCGATGAGATCAACAGGGCGGGCGGGTAATAACCGATGGGTTTACCACTAAGAAGCTAAGGCACTAAGTTGCACAAAGAGAAAAACAATTTTTTGCATTTATTCTACTTCACTCAAAACAATAATTTATTCCTGTACTTTTTTCTTTGTGCTGCTTTCAGTCTTTGAGCCTCAGTGGCAAAAAATAATTAAATCAACTTACGAAATTCGGTGTACAGGAAAATTTGTTTCTCTAATGCGCATTATCAGAATGTTCCTCCTTTCTATCCTCCAGCATAGGTTCATTCAAATGCACCACCCTGTTCTTTGACATTCTTTTTCTCATCACCATGTTCAGCATTTCAACACCAAATGAAAATGCCATACCGAAATAGATATAGTTTTTCATGTGCAATTTTTCTGCCGCTTCTGAATCCCAGCCTTCCATGATAAGGCTGATACCAATCATTACAAGAAATGAAAGTGCAAGCATTTTAAGTGTAGGATGCTTATGTATAAAAGCAGAAATTTTCGGACTAAATACAAACATGATGAACATGGCAATTACCACAGCTGCGATCATGATCTCAACATGCTTCGCCGTACCTCCGGCAGTGATGATACTATCGAAAGAAAACACTGCATCAATTAAAATGATTTGCCCTATTGCCTGGCCTAATGAAAGTTTTTTTGTTTTGTCAGAAACAGCATTCGGATCTTCTCCCTCTAATTTGTGATGTATCTCCATTACCGATTTATAAATAAGAAAAATACCACCGGCAAGCATTACGATGCTGGCAAGGTCAAATCCTTTTCCAATAACAGTGAATACCGCTTTGCCTTTCTGGCTAAGCAACCATCCCAGTCCCATCAATAGTAAACTCCTGGAAATTATCCCGGTTACCATCCAGGTATATCTTGCTTTTTTTTGCTGTTTTGCCTCTTTGAGACGATTCATGATAATGCTGACAAAAATCACATTGTCGATGCCCAAAACGATCTCAAGAACGACGAGGACAAAAAAACTTATGATACTTTCTGATGTTAATAAATGTTCCATAGTAGCTATTAGCTGTTAGCTGTAAGCTGCAAGCTGTTTTTTAATTTTTTAAATTTGTATTTCCCGATTGCTTTTTAAATTCCCTTGCTATCACACTCACGACTCATAACTCATAACTCCTAATTCATAATTCATAATTCCTAATTCATAATTCATAATTCCTAATTCATAATTCATAATTCATAATTCATAATTCATAATTCATAATTCATAATTCATAACTCTTTCCGGATGCAATATAGGATGAAATGTTTTTTACGATAGAAGGGCCTTCATAAATAAAGCCTGTCCATACCTGTACTAAAGATGCTCCTGCATGTATTTTTTCTGCGGCATCAGCACCATTAAAGATTCCACCACTCCCGATAATTTTTATTTTACCCTTTGTTTTACTATTGATATATTGAATTACTTCTGTGCTCCTATGCTTTACCGGCAGCCCGCTCAGGCCACCTGCACCAATCGCCACAATTGCTGCTGCAGGAGTAAGCAGGTTGTCCCTGCTAATGGTGGTATTGGAAACGATCAATCCATCAAGATTTATTTCCAGTGAAAGATCAATTACATCATCAATTTGCTCATTGGTAAGATCAGGTGCTATTTTTAAAAGAATGGGTTTTGGATTTTCTTTTTTCCGGTTAATAGATTGAAGGTTCGTCAATATTTTAGAAAGCGAATCTTTTTCCTGCAATGCCCTTAACCCGGGCGTATTGGGACTACTAACATTTACAACAAAATAGTCGACATAATCGTGTAGCGCAATGAAACAAACTTCATAGTCTTTCCAGGCGTTTTCGTTAGGAGTGGCTTTATTTTTTCCGATATTCCCTCCAATGATAAGACGGCAATCGTCAATCGGTAAACGGGATGACGTAGAAGAGGATTGACGATTCCCGATTCCCGATTCCTGCCAGGTCTTCAATCTTTCAGCAATCACCTCAACCCCATCATTATTAAACCCCATTCTATTGATCAGTGCTTTATCTTTTGGCAAACGAAATAATCTTGGTTTATCATTTCCATCCTGTGGTAGAGCTGTTACAGTACCTATTTCAACAAATCCGAAACCAAGGGCTTTTAGTTCGTTGAGATATTTTGCATTTTTATCAAAGCCGGCTCCAAGACCAATACGGTTTGGAAATTGAATATTGAATATTGAACATGGATGATTTCCTTTAGGGCGAAATGAAAGTGCAATTAATTTTTTTATAAACCCTATCCTGCACAATAACCGAAGGCAATTCATAGAGAAATAATGGACCTTCTCAGGATCAAACATGAAAAGAATAGCACGCAATAACTTGTACATAGCGCTGCGAAATTAGTATAGTCGCTGCAGTTTTTTGTTTTGAATATTAATTATAACTTTGAATGATAAAGTTGCATAAACAACTAATTTAATATATTCAAATTTTAGACATGCAGGAAGCTTATATCGTTGCAGGATTTCGCACCGCAGTTACAAAAAGTAAAAAAGGTGGCTTCAGGTTTACCCGTCCCGATGACCTTGCCATTGATGTAATAAAAGGATTGCTTGCAAGTGTACCACAGCTTGATCCAAAAAGAATTGACGATGTAATTGTAGGTAACGCTGTACCTGAAGCTGAACAGGGGTTGCAGGTAGGGAGGATTATTGCTGCACGGGCTGTCGGTTTTCATGCAGCCGGTATTACGATCAATCGTTATTGTGCAAGTGGTCTTGAAAGTATTGCTATGGCAACAGCAAAAATCAGGACCGGTATGGCAGAATGTATTGTTGCAGGCGGAACAGAAAGCATGAGCCTTGTTCCTACCGCAGGATGGAAACCCGTTCCTGCTTATTCAATTGCAAAAGACGAACCTGATTATTATTTGAGTATGGGACTAACGGCAGAAGCTGTAGCTAAAGAATACAATGTAAGCAGGGAAGACCAGGATGAATTTAGTTACAACAGCCATGTGAAGGCAGGCAATGCCATAAAAGAAGGTTATTTTAAATCAGGCATTCTTCCAATTACTGTAGAAGAGATCTACCTTGATCAGAAAGGGAAAAAGCAAAAGAAAGATTTTACTGTGGATACGGATGAAGGTGTGAGAGCAGATACATCCGTAGAGGGCTTATCAAAATTAAAACCGGCATTTGCTGCAAATGGCTGCGTTACTGCCGGAAATTCTTCTCAAACAAGCGATGGAAGTGCATTTGTAATTGTAATGAGTGAACGCATGGTGAATGAACTTGGATTAAAACCAATCGCACGCCTGGTGAACTGTGCAAGTGCGGGTGTGCATCCCCGTATTATGGGTATCGGACCTGTAGAGGCGGTTCCAAAAGTTTTAAAACAAGCGGGAATGAATCTTTCTCAAATAGATCTTATAGAATTGAATGAAGCATTTGCTTCACAGGCATTGGCGGTTATCAGGAAACTGGAATTGAATCCGGCAATTGTAAATATCAATGGAGGCGCCATTGCACTTGGACATCCGCTCGGCTGTACCGGTTGCAAACTAACCATTCAAATCACCAATGATATGAAAAGGCTTAATAAAAAATATGGAATTGTTACGGCTTGTGTTGGGGGAGGACAAGGAATCGCCGGAATTATCGAAAACATTAATTAGGATTGGGAACATTAATTACATCATGAAGCTTGTTACTTGAATATTGAGTGTTGAGTGTTGAATATTGAGTATTTAAAATCATCTTAGAATGTTCAATACTCAATATTCAACACTCAATGCTCAATCATTGTTCTCTAACGCATCATACTAATTAATTAGCATTTCAATTTTTTATTCAAACTCCTTAGGCCGGTTAAATTCATAATCTTCGTCGTATCGAATAAAGAAACGCATGTAGATCACACGACTCAATCGCATGATCCATGGTTGTAAGATCACGAGTATGAGTGCATTGATCCCGAGCCACCAGAATATCCTGTTATCTTCTGTAGAAACACCTATCAATACCAGCCATGCAACAAATGTTGTTGAAGAAATGGCTACCGCCAATGCATAACTTACATATCCTGTCCCATACCAGAAACCTGGTTCAAGATCATATTTTTGCCCGCATACGGCACAACGGTCGGGCATATCAAAAATATGTTTAAGTGAGAATTTCCTGTAAGGATTAGCGTCTTTAAACATGGATCCTCTTCTGCAACGGGGACATTTCATGGAAAGGATACTCCATAAATAATTAGGCGCGGGTCGCTTTTCATTATTCATGGCGCAAAGGTAGAAGAGAATTCTGAATTATAAGTTCTGAATTCTGAATTATATGGTTAGTATAGCTATTGCAGTTAAAGGGAAAGCTTTCACTATTGATTATTCACCATTCACTTATTGAAGATCTTTAAAATATCAGGCCGTAACTTTCACCATATCCATCGCTTTTCTTTCCCCGATCTGCTGACGCCACATTGCATAATAAAGTCCTTTTTCGGCAACCAGGGAATCATGATTACCCGTTTCAACCACTTCGCCTTTTTCAAGCACATAGATCCTGTCGGCATGCATGATTGTGCTCAGCCGGTGTGCAATTAAAATAGTAATCTGTTCTTTTTGTGAAGAAATATCTTTAATGGTATTGGTGATCTCTTCTTCTGTTATTGAATCCAATGCAGAAGTTGCTTCATCAAAGATGAGTAAATGCGGTTTGCGCAACAATGCTCTTGCGATGGAGATGCGTTGCTTTTCTCCGCCTGATAATTTCAATCCTCCTTCACCGATCATCGTATCCAAACCTTTTTCTGCACGTTGTAATAAGCCTGTGCAGGATGCTTTTTTCAAAGCACTATCCAGTTGTTCATCGGTAGCAGTTGGATTTACAAACATCAAATTTTCCCTGATTGTTCCGCTAAAAAGATTGGTGTCCTGTGTTACAAAACCGATCTGGTTACGCAGATCATCAAAATGAATTGCTGTTTCATCCAATCCATTATAAAGAATTTTTCCTCTCCTGGGGCCGGTAAAGCCCCACCAGTAATTTCATTAATGTCGATTTACCACTACCACTTGGACCAACAAACGCAATTGTTTCGCCCACTTCCACATCAAAACTAATATCATCAATAGCCTTGTGTGATGCGGTCTGGTGTTGAAATGAAACGTGATTAAATGAAAGTTTTTTAATCGGTCCTAATGGTTTTGGATTGTGCTGGTTCCAGTTCAGGTGCTTTTTTCATCAGGGTATGAAAATTATTCAGTGATGCTTCCGCTTCACGGTAGGAGAGAAGGATATTCCCTATTTCCTGCAACGGGCCAAACACAAAGAAGGAAAATATCTGCATGGTTACCAATTGGCCCGCATCCATTTGCTTATGAAAAATAAGGCCATTAAAATGAAAAGGATTACCTGTCGTAAAGTGTTCACCATGGTTCCCTGCATAAAACTGATGCTCCTGATGCGTTTTACTTTTTTTAATTCCAGTCCTAATATTTTATATGTATTTTTATTCAACCTGCCCACTTCCTGTTTGGTAAGGCCAAGACTTTTCACCAATTCAATATTTCTTAATGATTCTGTTGTTGATCCCGCAAGTGCAGTTGTTTCACCCACGATATTTTTTTGAATGATCTTTATTTTCTTACTTAAGAAATTGGTGACGAGTGTTAAAACAGTGATACCAACAATATAAGCCAGCGGGATACTCCAATGAATATAAAGTGCTGCATATACAAAAACGAATACCACGCCAATTAATACACCAAAAAGAATATTGATGAAATTGATCATGAATTTTTCTACGTCAGCTCGCACCTTGGTCAATATAGAAAGTGTTTCACCGCTACGCTGATCTTCGAATTGCTGGTAAGGAAGTTTCATAGCATGCTGCAAGCCATCTGTAAAAACTTTCGCACCGAATTTTTGTATCACTACGTTCAAAAAATAATCCTGGAAATTTTTTGCAATACGGCTGATCATTGCCACCGAAATAGAACATACCAGTAAAAACCAAACACCGGGCTGATCCCAGGAAAATGAATTAAAGAACCTCTCCCGGCTGAATGGCTCTTTACTAATCGCATGGCTGCTGGCCAAATTGATAAGTTTTCCAAGGATAATAGGATCAACCAATGAAAAGCCCATATTGATAGCAGCCAGCGTTAGGGTTAAAACAACAAGCCATTTGTATGGCTTCAAATAATTTAATAAGATCTTCATTTAAATATTTTTATAAAATATAGCCAGTTCTCAAAACTGTTGAATAATAAAACCATAGTCAGATGAATTTATATAAGCGGTTGATGCCAACAACAATCGCATTGCAAAAATACATCGAAAAATTTCTATGTATCAAATATGGTGCAAATTCGTAAAAAATGACGGAAAGGCAGGAAATTCAGTTGATCTATAAAGTATACCAGGCTTTAATCTGATGACTACCGCAATGGAAATTTTTCCTGGTAATTATTTGCCGCTGTATATAACCCCCAAAAAAAGGGTGTTTTCACTCTTATTATGGTTTTAGCATAAGAGTATCTTTAATAAGATTCTTGCTCGCTATATCTCACCATCCACAACAAGAGATCTGTATTAAGGAAGAAAATGCTAAGCTATGAAACAGGATTGTAAGTGAATTTGTAAAAATCCTTACATGCAATTTTAAACTTTCCTGTATTGAGAAACACTTCACCATTTACCAGAACTAATTCATTTTATCTGTTATGAAATTTGAAAAAGATGTTTTTATCAGTTATGCTCATTTGGATGATAAGCCTCTTGATGAAGGTGCAAAGGGTTGGATAACCGACTTTCACAGGTTACTTGAAACACGCCTCGAACAAACGATCGGGTATGATATAAATGTGTGGCGTGATGAAAGGCTTACAGGTAATGAAGAGTTTGCTACGGGGATCGATACAGAACTCATTGCCTTAAAAGTGTTGGTTTCCATTATTACTCCACGCTATCTTGATTCACCATGGTGCAAACGTGAGCTGGTTTCTTTTTACGAATCCGCAGCCCGCAACGGTGGCGTTACTGTGGGAAGCAAATCACGCATTTTTAAAATAGTAAAAACCCCGGTTGACAAAAATGTTATTGAAAACCTTCCCGAGGGCATACATAAAATATTTGATGAGATACTGGATTATAAATTTTATATACAGGATCCCGGAACCGGAAAATTCAAAGAGTTAAACCGCAGCAGCTGGGAGAATAATAGCATAAAGCAGGAGTATATGAATAAACTGGATGATGTTGTGCAGGACATGGCCAATCTCATCAAAGAATTAAACAGCAATTCAAAGACTGATCCTGCTAAGCAAAAGATCTACCTGGCGGAAACAAGCTTTGATATGCAGGTATATCATGATAACCTGGCACGTGAATTACAGGAAGCCAACTTTATGGTATTACCCGATAAAAACCTGCCGCTTGTTGCAGATAAATTTACTGCTGAAGTAGAAAGCTACCTCGATCAAAGCATATTATCATTACATATAGTTAGCCCAACAAATTATTCCGTACAGCCGGAAGGCGTTGATAAATCAACAGTGATCCTTCAAAATGAAATTGCAGCAAAAAAAAGTAAAACCAACAATCTGAACAGGCTTATCTGGATCCCACCTTCAGGTGTGAATGCTCTTACCAACGAAAAAGCGATAGAGCACCAAAAGTCATTTTTAAATGAGCTAAAAACCAATGCCGAAACCCAAATGGGTGCTGATATTGTAGAAGGTCCTCTTGAAGAATTTAAACAGGCAATTTTTGAAAGTATAAAACGAATAGCTGCTGAGGAAAAAGCCAAAGAGGATGAAATAAGAAATGCCGAAGAAAAAGCAAAGAAAATTATTTCCGGCCCAGTCGTTACCGTTAGCCCAAAACAAGGCCCTGCGATGGTTTATCTTATATGTGATCAGCGTGATCTTGATGAAACAAGACCGCTGGAAGATTTTTTAAGTAGTAATGGGAATGAAATCTTACTCCCGTTATTTGAAGGCAACCAGGCACAATTGCGACAGGCACATCTCGATAACCTGAAAGTATGTGATGCTGTCATCATTTATTATGGCGCCGGAAACTATCGCTGGACAGGAAGTATGAAAAGTGACCTGATGCGTCTTCCCGCATTGGGTCGTACCAAACCTTTATCTGCCAGGACAATTTTTATAGCAGGTGCTACAGATAAAGACAAAGAAACATTTAAGGCAAATGATATTGAGATCATCAATGGATTAAATGGTTTCAATACGGATTTGTTTATAGATTTTATCCAAAAGCTTAAATAGCTTTTTTATGAGTGATGCGACGCAATTTATTAATCCCTTTGTCGGTTTACGGGCTTTTGAAGAAAACGAAGATTATCTTTTTTTCGGAAGAGGGGTGCAGATTAATGATCTTTTAAAAAAATTTAAGGACAATCGTTTTCTCGCAGTCATAGGTTCGTCGGGAAGTGGTAAATCATCTTTGGTAAAATCAGGATTATTGCCTGCTATATACAGTGGTTTTATGACGGTAGGCAGCAACTGGCGTGTAGCGCTGATGCAGCCAGGTGAAAATCCAATTGGTTATCTTACTAAACAACTTGCTGAGGAAGGCACATTGTATACTGATATTAATACCAGGGAAATACCCTACGAATCAGTTATTGAATCACGCTTAAGAAGAAGTGAAAAAGGATTATTGCATGTTTATGAAGATGCACATTTACCTCCCAACGAAAATTTACTTATTGTTGTCGACCAGTTTGAAGAACTGTTTCGCTTTAGCAAATACGAGAAGGAAAATAAACTTGGCAAGAGCGATGCCATGCATTTTATACAAATACTCCTGACAGCTGTCCAGCAAAAGCAATACCCGATCTATGTATTACTGACAATGCGTTCCGATTTTTTAGGTGATTGTGCAGAGTTTCGCGGATTGCCTGAAGCCATTAATAAAGGACAATACCTGGTACCAAGGATGACACGTGATGAGATTCGCGAGGCAATTACAGGTCCCGTTGCCGTTAGCAATGCAACCATCACGCAACGGTTGGTTACAAGGTTATTGAATGATATTAATAACGACACTGATCAGCTTCCTGTATTGCAACATGCTATGATGCGTACATGGGATGCATGGCATAAAAGGAACCAGCTTAATACTCCTATTGATTTTGAAGATTATGAAAAAATAGGAACAATGAAAGAAGCCTTATCTATTCACGCAGATGAGGCATTTAAGGAATTGAGATTTGAAAAAGAACAACACATTTGCGAGTTAATGTTTAAAGCATTAACTGATAAATCCGCAGATCTTCGTGGTATTCGCAGGCCACGAAGCATTGATGATCTTTGCCTGCTCACTGGTGGAACAGCAGAACAGATCAGTCAGCAGGTTGAAATTTTCAGGAAACCCGGCCGCACTTTTTTAATGCCTCCGCCTTATATTCCTTTAACCAACAATTCAATTGTTGATATTTCGCATGAAAGTCTTATGCGTGTTTGGGATCGATTGGTAAAATGGGCCGATGATGAAGCACGTAGCGGTGATATATATTTAAGACTGGCAGCTTCTGCGGTATTAAATAAAAAAGGAGAAAGAGGATTGCTTAAAGATCCTGAACTGCAGCTGGCCCTGAGATGGAAAGAAAAAAACAGGCCCACACCTAAATGGAGTGAGGGCTTTAAAGCAAATTACCAGGAAACAATGGATTACCTGGAAGCAAGCAGCCAGGAAGATATTTTAGAAAAAAAGGAGGACGCAGACGTGGCAGCGAAAAAGATCCTTGAAGATAAACAGGCTGCAAGAAGAAAATTAAAGAATGTCATTTTCGCATTAATGACTTTGTTGTTGCTTGCTGCTTCGTTCTCAACCTGCTACTTCAGGCATTTAAAAACTCAGGCAGAAATTGAAAGAGCAAATGCGGAAGATCAGGCAAGGGAGGCAAAACGACAAAAAATATTTGCAGTGCAGGCACGCCTGGAAGCTGACTCTTTAAGACATATTGCAGAAAATAATGCAGACAGCGCTCATGTTCAAAGAAAATTAGCTGAACAAAGTGCAGGCGATGCAACAAAAGCAAGAATTGAAGCAGATCATCAAAAAGAAATGGCGAAAGACAGTGCAGCGGAAGCACAACGCCAGCGGGATATCGCAAAGGATAGTGCGGCAGAAGCACAACGTCAAAGAAGGATCGTATCAGATCAAAATCTTAAAAATGCGCCAAGTGAATATGCACGTCGCATTCGCGAAGGACCGTTTAACAGGAAGGAAATTAAAAAAGATACTTTCGATTACAAACTCCTGGCTTATGCCGATCATCTTGAAATTTTAGGACCCTTAATCGAAAATACCGGCGATAAGGATGCAATCCTTAAATACAAAAACCTGCATGATAAACTTTATTACAACAATGATTTGTATGAGAAGATATATGCCTGCCTGGTAAATACTACAGATCCAAATGCAAAAAAAGCTGTCTTTAGCAAAGTAGAAAATTATAAAGGTAGTTTTCCAGATGAGCTGGATTCGGGTGATACAGATCTGCGACAGGCAAAATCACTGACAGGTAAAAAAATAGCTAAACTGGTAAAAGATAAAAAAGATCAGCTGGTGATTTGCTCAACAGATGACAACTGGCTCTATGTTTTTAATACAGCAAAAAATTCGTTTGTACTTGAAAGCCGCATTCCTATGGGCGCAAGGGTTACGGCACTTGACTACAATAGCGAAAATGATATTATTTACTTTGGTATAGAAAGCGGGGATATCGGTTATTTGGTTTATGACAAAGACAAAAAGAATCAACCTGTTTTTGAAAATGTACTGGGCTCACCTGTCACTGCGATCCGTTTATTCAAATACAGTTCTTCCGGGGAACAAAGAACTTTTTTACTTGCCGCTGCAAAGAAAGGTAAGGTAGTAGTGTATACACTGGATAATAATAATCCTAAACCGGATGATAAGCTTTTAGGCAATACACTTCCTGAAAAAAATCTTATCGATGTAATCAATGCAAAGTTTGATGAACAATCAAAACAAGTGATCATTAAGGTGAGGTCAACAAAGAACGGAACCGAAACGATCTATTCCTGGAATCCATTTGCAAAAGAAGCGCTTGAAAAATACAGGAAAAATAAAACAGATCCTGATTATGAAACGAAGTACCTGAACCCAACTAACATTTATAATTTGAAAAAATGAGGAAATTATATTTATCGATATTATTTGCGTGCATGTTGCTTATAGGTAACAAAATTTTGGCGCAATGTTCGGTAACCATTTCAACAAATCCTAACGCTACAACACAATTAGATTGCACCAATAGCACCATAGTGTTAAGAGCAAATGAAGCAGGAACAACAGGGCTGGTAAATTATTTATGGAATACCAACGAGATTACCCAAATGATTTTTGCTGATAATCCAGACACATTCACAGTAACAATTACAGATGCTCTTGGTTGTACAAGTTCAGTATCAATTACTATTACCCAGGATATCAATCCACCCAATGTTTCCATACAGGCAAATTCTGATACTGTTTGTTCCGGACAAACTGTTACGCTGACCGGATCGGGGGCCGCTACTTATACCTGGGCATCGCCTATAAGTACTTCAGGCCCGGTTGTTATGGATAATCCAACCCAGTCTACTACTTATACTGTTACAGGTAAAGGAAGCAATGGTTGTACTGCAGATGCAACCAAACAAGTAATAGTAGATGTTTCAGTGCCAACAGTTTCAGATCCGGATCCTCTCGCCACACAACAACTTTGCCTGAATCAGCAAGCCGCGGCGATACAGGTTATTGGATCCGGTAGTACAGTATTAAGTTATCAATGGTATGGTAATACCATTCCCGGTAATACAACAGGTACTATTTTAACCGGCGCTACCGGTTCTTCCTATACACCGCTAACGAATACAGCAGGTACACTTTATTACTATTGCGTTGTTACAGGGAGATGTATTAGCGATACAAGCGCTGTTTCTGCTCCTATTACTGTTAATAGTTTACCGGTTGTGAGTATTACCGGTAATAACTCATTCTGCCCTGGCGGAAGTACTACACTTACTGCAAATCTTCAATTGCCTAGTGGAAACCAAATCTATCAATGGCAAATAAATGGAATTGATATAGCAGGAGCAACAGCTTCTACGTTTATTGCAGTTGTTCCCGGAGCATATACAGTAGTGGTGACAGATAATGGTTGTACCGGAACATCTTCAATATTTCCCGTAACAATAAGTACGCCCCCGGTTACAAATATTACTGGTAATGGTTCCATTTGTCAAAGCGGAAATACTGTTCTCAATTCAAATGCAACAACCGCTACAGGCACGATTATTTCGTACCAATGGCAGCTAAATGGAATTGATATCCCAGGTGCTACAAATGTTACTTATACAGCAACAGCCCCCGGAGATTATACTGTGTTGGTAACGAATAGTGCCGGATGTAGTACAACATCTCCGGCATTTACAGTTACTGTAAATTCACTTCCAACAGCAACGATTAGCGGCACCAGCACTGTTTGCCAGAATAGTAATTCACCACAAATAGTATTTGCAGGTGCGGGCGGAACAGGCCCATATACTTTTTCCTATACCATCGATGGTGGCCCCCTGCTGCTTATCTCTAATGGTACTAATTCAGCTATTATTAATGCTCCAACAGGTACGCAGGGCCAACAGGTATACGAATTGATCAATGTTATTGATAACAACGGGTGCAGTGCCCAACCTCCATTACCAGGAGATACAAAAGATACCATCTTTGTAGAACCAGGAGCATTATTAATAAGTCCTCATGCTGTAAATGTTTGCAGCGATTCAACTTTTATTTATACTGCAATAAGTACTGCAACAGGTTTCAGCTGGCAAAGGGAAAATCCCCTGCCACCAGGAATTACCAGTCTTTCGGTAGTAGGTGCAAGCGGAACAAATGCGATCATCAGGGATACACTTCACAATGATAGCCCATTACCTATTATAGTAAAGTACAACTATACTTTAACGGTAGGAAGCAATTGTATCACAACAGATACTTTATTTGTAACCGTTAATCCCACAACGGTGATTGACCTGATCAGTAATAAAACTTTTTGTAATGAAGATACAGTAGCCGGGATTAATTTCACCAGTACAACACCTAATACAACTTTCACCTGGACCTGTAATCCCAGTATAGGTTTCGGTACGGGACCTGTTACTGCAAGCAATATCTCTTCTTTCTTTGCTCAAAATGATGGTGATTTGCCTATTATGGCGCATGTTACTGTTACAGCCAGCTCAAATAATTGCGGGCAGGCGATTACTGATTTTTTTATTACTGTTAATCCTTCGCCGCCAGCACCGGATTTTAACTGGCCTGGTAATGGGGGATTTAGTGCCTTATGCCTGGGTGCAGAGAATATCAACTTCAATATTATTTCGCCGGTTGATGATGTTTCCTATTTATGGAACACAATACCGCTGAATAACCAAAATGTTTCTATACACGATGTCAATGATCCCAATACAACGATATCATTCCTTAGTTCCGGTATCCATGCGATCCAGGTTGTTGCGATAAATCCCTTAGGTTGTAAGGATAGTGTTAAACACCTTGTGGAAGTAAGCAACTTAGAAGGAATTGAAGAACGTAAAATTTTCAAAAAACAACCCGGTAACCTGCTTGTATATCCTGATAACTCGATGAGCAGTTATCAATGGGGTTATGATTCACTTCTTCATATCATACCAGATACAGCATATGGGCCACCTGTTAACGTGGATGGGCAGGTATACCAGTTTTTTATACCAACCGACAGGTTTATAATAAACAATGAACTTGATACAATTCAATATGCATATTGGGTGTTGCTGAATGAAGGCGGGTGTAATAGCAAGGTTTATTATAATGGACCATATGCAGGCGGACGCATACAATATATTCCGCCGGTTGATACTAATGTTCATTTGAATGTATTTCCAAACCCCAACAACGGAATTTTTGATATTGTTTTGAAAGGAGATATTTATGGAAGCATGAATGCAAAAATTTACAACGCAATGGGACAAATTGTATTCAGCAATAGTTTTAATAAATCAGCAGGAGAGATGAATAAAAATTTCAATGTTGGAAATTTATCCGGTGGGCTTTATTATTTAGTAATTAAGAGCAGTGATCTTAAAAAAATAACTGCACGTTTTATCATTCAATAATATCAAACAAGGTCATGAAATATAAAATTCTTTTATTCATTATTTTGTTTCCTGTTTTTGCACTTGCTCAAACAAAGGCAGGCATGGATTCTCTTATAAAAAACACGCTGACAGAACTGAAGAATTCATGGACTCTTGGCGTTGACAGCAATAGCAATACAGTAGATATAAGACTGTTTAATAAATTTAAGGAGCTGTTTGATACAAGCGCAACTGTAGCTGATGATTTTAATGTTTTTTATCTTTTTGATCCGAAAACTAACTCGGGAACCTATGTTGTTGATACAACTCAAAAAACATTTGATACTTATGCACATGATATTGCTTTGCAGGTAAGCAAATTAAGAATTGATACATTGGGAACAGCTTTAATAAAAATTATTGACGCACAAAACATCACTGTCGAAATAAAAAGAGTTGTTTATATAGAAAAAGCCAGGTTCTTTATTTTGCCCGATACCGGTTCATTTGCTGCTAAAATTATAAGCAGTAGGTCCAAAAAAATCAGGTTTCAAAATGCCGGCGATGCAATTGAGATGGCTGCGAATTTGAAAGATAAGATCGCTGATAACCCCGGTGCGCTCTATCAATTTGCTGATACTTCCACGCTTTTAATAAAAATGGCTTTCAACGAAAAGGAAAATATAGTAAAAATTAAAAGTATCAGGGTATTGTCTAACAAAATCAAATCCCTTAATGACGCTGATGAGGATGCGATCTTAGATAGATCACCGAAGGAGGATAATCTTAAAAACAATTTTGGTGATTTTACTGCGAGCGGTATGCCCGATTATGATCTGGATGGCGTACCCAATAATATTGATAAGTGCCCGGAAACATATGGAACAAAAACGAATCATGGCTGTCCTGTTTCTTATTTCAGTACCAGGAAACAAGTTGATGGTTTTGTAGGTTTGCAATTGAATTCAGCGAAAATAAATTTGCCTGAACTGAATAACTTAGGTTATCGTGATGAATCAGGGAATGATGCAGTAAGGGTATTGGAATCAAAGAAAGGGCTATTAAAGAATCCACGTTTGCTACCAGGCTTGTATGGCGGCGGCGATATAACTTATTATTTTGGACGAAGAAAGAAAATCGGTCTATCGGTCGGGTTTACTTATACCAGCTTTAAGGCAAACTATGAACTTACAGAGCCAATCAATTATACGTTTAAATCATCAGATGGTGTTGACTTTTACCGGAGACAAATAATAATAAGTAATCTCTCCGAAGAAATTGATTACAGTGTTATCAATCTTCCCGTGATGTATAATTACCGGGGACGTTTATTTAAGCTGCTGGTTAATTTTAAAGCGGGCCCATCGCTGATGCTTTTTAATAACCGGTCGGATTATAATGCAATTGTTGATATTGGAGGAATATACCAGGTTGATCCCAATGAAAACAAAATTGTGTATGATCCTTTTTTTGATCCGGTGTCCATTTACAATGTGTATGTTACTACCCAAGGGATCAATAATCAAAGTACCGATCCCGGTGCTGCAAATGTGTTTTCCCAGTTATCCGGTAAAAATTATGATTTTATAAGCAATGGCAACTATCGCGGTAAGAAAAAATTATATCGTACAACTGTTGGGTTTAATGTTGACCTGGAAGGTCAGAATAATATAAATGGCCAATTAGCTATTAAGGTTGGGGTACATGTTGTGTACGCTCCTTTATTTACGAAAACAGAAAAATACAAACCGATTGATAAAAGCACAGATGAGTTTAGATCGATCTATAACAGCAGTGCCAAATCAAGTTATAGTGCATTTGGTATGAATGTAGGAATTATCTGTAATTTTTAAATCAGTAACATTTTATTTTTATTTATTGGAGGGAATAAATAAATCGTTAAGGATTAATGTTAGCACGTGCCTGAATATCGAACGTTGGGTATTGGAGATTAAATATTTTCATTGATGAATAATCAATAGGTATTGTTCAGCTATCCGGATTTCCTGGTAATTAAATTTAAATTTTCATCCTCCCCATCCCTCCCTGTCCAGGCTCCTGTATTGTATCGCCTCGGCTATATGTTCTGGCTGAATGTCCCCACTTGAAGCCAGGTCAGCGATCGTACGACTTACTTTTAAAATACGATCATAAGCGCGGGCAGAAAGATTTAATTTCTCCATTGCAACTTTTAAAAGATTTTGCCCGGCGGAGGAAATGATGCAGATCTCTTTAAGCATCTTACTGCTCATTTGTGCATTTGCATATATACCATCGTTTTTTTTGTAGCGCTGGGCCTGTATGTTTCTTGCAGCAATCACCCGTTCTCTTACCAGGCAACTTTTTTCATATTGCTGAATTGAACTAAGTTCATTGAAAGCAACGGGCGTTACTTCTACATGCAGATCAATTCTATCCAGTAATGGTCCACTGATCCTGCTTAAATATTTTTGTACAATACCAGGTCCGCACACACACTCTCTTTCGGGATGATTAAAATACCCGCAAGGACAGGGATTCATACTTGCGATCAACATAAAGCTGGCAGGAAAATCCAACGCGATCTTTGCACGGCTGATCGTTACTTTTCTTTCTTCCATCGGTTGCCGCATTACTTCCAGTACCGTTCGTTTGAATTCCGGCAGTTCATCTAAAAATAAAACACCATTGTGTGCCAGTGAAATTTCTCCCGGCTGTGGATTGCCTCCGCCACCTACAAGCGCTACATCTGAAATAGTATGGTGCGGGCTCCTGAACGGGCGTTTACTCACCAACGTTGCATTCTCCGGAAGCTTACCCGCCACGCTGTGGATCTTTGTTGTTTCCAGTGCTTCCTGCAATGTAAGGGGAGGAAGGATGGTGGGTAATCTTTTTGCAAGCATTGTTTTTCCTGCACCGGGCGGACCGATCAGGATAGCGTTGTGTCCGCCTGCTGCTGCGATCTCCAATGCTCTTTTGATATTTTCCTGTCCTTTTACATCACAAAAGTCAATTTCAAAATCACTTTGTGCATTGGCAAATTCTTCTCTTGTATTTACAATTGTTGGCTGCAATGAACTTTCATCCCTAAAAAAATTGATGATATCGTTCAAATGATCCACACCATAAACTTTAAGATTGTTTACCATTGCAGCCTCACGTGCATTGGCAGCAGGAATGATCAATCCTTCGAATGCTTCTTTGCGTGCCTGTATAGCGATAGGCAATGCACCTTTTATTGGTTTCACTACCCCATCGAGGCTGAGTTCACCCATGATGATATAATCCGCCAACCGTTCCGGATTTTCTATTTGTTCGGTTGCACCTAAAATTCCAATTGCAATCGGGAGATCAAATGCCGACCCGCTTTTTTTTATATCAGCGGGAGCAAGATTCACCACGAGTTTGGTGCGTGGCATGTAGAGATGGTTGCTTTTAATAGCGCTGTCCACTCTTTGCAAACTTTCTTTTACTGCATTATCCGGTAATCCAACAATAAAATAATGCTGGCCAAGATTATTTACATTTACTTCTACGGTAATAGTAATTGCTTCCACGCCATATACGGCACTGCCGAATGTTTTTACGAGCATGGATAAAGATTGGAAATACATCCGGTAAAATCGGGTGAAATACATCGGCTTATTATAGTTTTTTACTTGTAAAGAATTGAGGAAAATGACGAGGGATTGGATACGCAACGTGCCGGAGACGTTGCTAAAAAAAGAATTTTCCACTGATTTTTGTAAATCAACTATAACTGGAAAATTTTAAACTGGTACACTACCCAGCATAATTATATTTTGCAATAACTAAGAAAAATCGTACTTTATCACTGCTCTTTCCGTACTACCACTGACCAAAGATTACCATTGAACCCACAGCTTTTTTTAACACTTAAAACTCATGTTATGAAAGGTAGTATGCCAGGAATCATCGCATTATTTATGATCGCATTGCTATCGAATACCCGGGCATCAGCGCAGGTATTCGGCACCAGGTCAATCCCCGGCAGTTATCCAACTATTGGTGCAGCCATTGCAGATATTCAAACCTCCGGGTTGTCCGGGCACGTTTTTTTGGAACTGCAATTTGGTTACGACTATCGAAATGAAACTTACCCGATTGTTATTCCGGAAAACTTTCCTACATCTGCAAACGCAACGGTTACATTACGGCCACGGATAGGTGCAACAGATATACATATAGGCACTGGTTTTTTAGGTAGCGGACCTGCTAACACAGGCGACATCCCGATATTTGATATTTATGGTTCCTACTTTAATATTGATGGCAGGCCTGGCGGCGGGGGCACCTTCCAGCAATTGTTTATATGGAGCAGGGCCGATGAAGGCACCGCTGTGCAGTTTAGCAATAATGCCAGTAACAACACGGTTTCTTATTGTCATCTCAGGGGCAACAATAAATATTCAGACCCATTTGGCGCACCATTGTATAGGAAAGGCGTAGTAACCTTTAACCCGGCAGGCCCTTTTCCAGCAGGTGTTTTGGGAGGCATACATGATAATACGATTGAACACAATATTATTGAAGGCGAAGAGAATATCCCGCCTAATGTAATTATCTCTTCCCCGTTTTATAGTATTTACGCAAATGGTAATCCTGGCGGTCCGAATATCAACAATAAGATCTTAAACAATGAAATAGCGAACTTCGGTTATGCCGGTATCGAAATTAAACCCGATGGGCCTGGCGCAGGATGGATAATTAAAGACAATAGTTTTCATTCATCATTCGCAGCGTTTTACAATCCGGAATACGCCATTAATATTTTTCACACCGGGTATAGGTCGGGTACCAACATTATTGAAGGAAACTATATAGGTGGCACTGCTGCTTTGGCTGAAGGTTTTGCATTTGGCGGGACACATTTTGCCATTGTATGTGGCACGTATAACGGCGGCGATTCAGTTTCTGTGAGAAATAATGTAATAAAAAATATGTCGAAAACATGGCTTGGCCCTGATCCTCCCGGCACTTACCCCCGTCATAGAGACGAGTTTATTGGCATTGCCGTTATCAACAACGGCGGCAGCAATAAAGTGCATTGCACAGGAAATTTTATTGGGGGAGATGAGGGTATTTATGTAAGTGCCAATGTAACATCCACTACCGTACATATAGGGAATGCACGCTTTTACGGTATAGTATATAACAATTGCAGTGGCGGATCAATTACCCAAAATACCATCCAGGACATACATCTTTCTTCACAGGAAAGCTCAACTTTTAATGGGATAAGAGCATTTGTCATTCATAATGTTAGTATTACTGGTAATACCATACAACAAATAGATATTCAAAGCGCCGGCACTGTTACTGTAAATAATCTCTTCGTTTCAGACGATCACCATGAAGTTCCGCCTTGCGAGCCTGATTCACCACAACCTGTCGTGCTTGAAAATAACAATATCAATTCGCTTACAGCAGTCGCGAACGACGATGCAAACGTAACAGGAATTAGAATTAATGAACGGATTTCTGCCAATGCCGGCAATATCATTGGTTCTGTCACACAAGCTAATAGCATTACTGCTACCGGTAATAATGTAACCTTAAACGCTGTACTGGTGGAAGGTTTGCCCGAAGATGTGTCTATATCAAATGATAGTATAGCAAACCTTACTGCAACGGGAATAAGTAGTGCTGTTGTTAACGGTGTGCATTTTAATGGCACAGGTATTATAAAAGTTTCAGGCAACAATATTAAAAATCTAACGGGCATAACAGCAAGAGGAATTTTTATTGAACCACTTGCAGGCAATTCATCTGCAACAATTCAAAACAATACATTAAAAGGTGTGAACACGGGTTTTGGCACCGGCATACAAGCGAATATTCCCGCATCATCCACTACAAATTTTATTGCTACAAACAATACGGTAAATACATGGCAAACAGGTTTTCTTATGAATGCAGCCCCCGGAAGCATCTTTACACAAACTGTGCAAAGTAATTTTGTAACGGGTAATCAAACTGGTTTCAATACCCAATCGGGTTCTCCTCAAAATGCTACCTGTAATTGGTGGGGAAGTGCCAGCGGCCCCAGTGGTGCCGGCCCCGGAACAGGTGATCCGGTTGGTTCAAATGTAATATTCAGTCCATGGGCTACTACTCCAAACTTTGTTGCAGTTGATGCGGGAGCAGACCAAATCATTTATCTTGGTTATGGACCATCCAGCAAAACAATTACACCTGTGTATACCTTTTGCGGCGCTGCTACCTATTCCTGGTCAAATGGCGCACCTACAGCAAATATTACAGTGAGTCCAACGGTAACAACCACCTATACTATAACTGTAAGTGATAAAAATGGCCATGCTGCGTCGGACAATGTTACTATTACAGTAAAAGATGTAAGGTGTGGAAACAATAAAGTAAAAGTTTGCCATAAAGGCAAGAATACGCTTTGTATCTCTTCAGCTGATGTTGCGTCGCACCTGGCGCATGGAGATGTACTGGGTGATTGCCCGGTAACTGCGAGGGGATCTGACCAAAAAATAGCAAACACTATACAGATCAATTCGGGCACGGATGTAAATATTTTTCCTAATCCTGCTTCCGGATTCGTAAACCTGCAATGGAATGGAGGTTCAATTGAAACTGTTAGTATGAGATTGCAGGATATATTTGGAAGGGTGATACTACTCAGGGTTGTTTCACAGAGACCTGGAATCAACAACTACCGGTTACCATTAACTGGTATACCGGGTGGGAATTACATACTTGCAATCGAAACTAAAACCGGAATAACAAATACAAAGTTGAGAATACAAGATTAATACCTATTGAGGAAAAAGGACCGAACATCCAACAAAAAATTCTTGTTGGATGTTTAGTATTTATTTAAAGCTCAATAAAATTTGTTTTAGCTCACCTTTTTTCTTCAATGGCAAATAAAATCCCTGGCTTAAGTATGCAACACAGGAAAGAGCGTGCAGTACTTATGCTAATTATCTCCACCGATGCAGATAGTCGCCGTTCCAAGGATGGTGACCAGCATTGACAAGGGCGCAACTACTTTTCCAGGTTTTTCAAACATTATTAATGGTTTAAACCTCAAATTAGCTCATTCTAGTCTTTTTAGTCATTGTTGCGTATTGTGAATTACGATTGTTAAGTATCCTGTTGCGGAGATATGGCTGAAAACGAATATCAATGGCAATAAGGTGTGGTTTGCCTCATTAAAAAAATAGTTTTGTACAATGGGAAAAGAGTAAAACAACAATTAGTAAACAATTATTCAAAATAACTTTAATGACATAATTTATTGTAAGAATGAGAGCAAAAATTTTACTCATTGCAGACGAATCTATCATGAATAGAATTTATTTGATTCGTGGACAAAAAGTAATGATTGATCGGGATCTTGCAACACTGTAATGAATGCTAAGGAATTTCAAAATTGGAGGTCACAATTTGTGACCTCCAATTTTGAAGATAAAATGGGTTTGCGGTATGCCCCGTTTTGTTTCACAGAACAGGGTGTAGCAATGCTTTCAAGCGTGTTGAATAGTGCAAGGGCAATACGGGTGAATATCCAGGTAGTAAGGATATTTATCAAACTACGGGAAATAGTTTTGACGAATAAAGACATTTTATTAAAACTGGAACAATTAGAAAAGAAAGTAATAAAACATGATGATGATGATGTATTATTAATTTTTGCTACTTTAAAAAAATTATTCACTTCATCAACGCAACGAAGAAGAATTGGATTCAGGAGAAGTGATGAAACAGATTAGTAATGACCTATAAATTTTCAAGCATTTTTACCACCCCCTCTTTCTTCAAAATCAAATACCCCAACCTATCATTACTGATACCTTCCCGTAACTGGTAATTAAAACTTAACTGATCATTGATAACCGCAGTTTCAAAATAATTAAAATGAATATTCGGATGATCTTTCAGGGTTTCACCCACTTCATATAAGTGCGTTGATAAAATGAAAATGCTGTTTTTTATTTTTAGTAGACCCTCAATTACAGCAACACTGCACTTCATTGCATCCTGTACATTGGTTCCTTTAAATAATTCATCAATGAGGATAAGCCATTTGCGGCCATCATTAACTTTTTGTATCGTAGCTTTTATTCTTTGTACTTCATTGTAAAAATAACTTTCGCCTTTTACGATATTGTCTATCACATTGATATTACTGAGCATGCCATCGAAAATACTCAGCTCCATACTTTGTGCAGGTACACCCATACCTGTATGTGCAAGAAAGACAGCTGTACCTACCGATTTTATAAAGGTGCTTTTGCCGGCCATATTTGCACCGGTTAAAAACAAAAAATTTGTTTTCCTGCTCAAACTCACATCGTATGCTACCGGGTTTTGTAATAAAATATGATAAAGTCCCTTCGCTTCAATAAAAGGTTGAGATGATTCGACTAATTGCGGAAACACCAGCCTGTATTTTCTAACCGTCATTGCCATACCATACCATGCATCCAGTTGTGCATGTATATGCAGCAATTGCATCATATTCACTTTGAAATTAAAACGGAGAAAACGGGCGAGTTGCAAATTTTCTGTTATGGAAATCTCGGTAGACTTATTATGACTCTCAATAATTCTAAATTCTTGTTTGTCGATGATCTGCCTGGCTTCCATCAATATTTTTTTCATTGGTGCCGGCGTGTCTTCATGCAAAAATTTTTTCACAAGCTGCTGCATGCCTTTGATAAAATCAAAACAATGTATGGCAGAATATTTTACCAGTGAATAATCAGGCCCATGCAATAATTTATAACTGTACACTGCAAACGAAGAAACAGTTTCCGGTAAAGGATCAATATTGGTTTCATAAAAACGCTCTACTACTTTAATTGTTCCATTGCTGATCTGTACCGGCCAGTCCTTTTCCTGGCGGATGATCAGCTGCAATGTTTGCTGAATACCCAGTATTGCTTCCACAGTGGTCATGGGTGTGGATAGATTTCTTCGCAGCTGGTCTTTGCCATTATTGGTAACAGTGAGATTAATTTTATTCAAAACAGAAAACTCCTCTTCATGATTGAAGATGGAAAGGTCCGTCAACGTGGTTTTGTCTGTTTCCATGGCTGTTACCTGTTAAATGAAAGTCGTTTAGCGCTATTAGATTCAATGATCTGCCCGTTTTCATAAGCCATGCTTCCATTTATCATTGTATTTGTAATTACAGCGGGAAATTTAAAGTTCAGTAACGGGCTCCATCCACATTTATATAAAATGTTTTCATTGGTTACCATTTGTGTTTTATTAAGATCTGCCACAACGAGGTCGGCATAATATCCTTCACGAATGTATCCCCGGTCTTGGATATTAAAACAGTCAGCTACTGCATGACTCATTTTCTCTGCAATTTTTTCCAAAGAAATATAACCGAAAGCATGGTAGTAGAACATCAATGACAAAGCATGTTGTACCAATGGCAAACCGGCATGAGCATGTTCATAAGGTGGTTCTTTTTCACTCAGCAGGTGAGGGGCATGATCAGTTGCAATTACATCCAGCCTGTTATCCAGTAAGGCAGCCCACAATGCTTTTTTATTTGTTGCTGCTTTTATAGCAGGATTACATTTTATTTTATAACCCAGCTGTTCATAATCGTCTGCAGTAAAGTGGAGATGGTGTACGCATACTTCTGCGGTGATCCGTTTATCTTTTAATGGAAGCATGTTGCCAAACAACTGCAATTCTTTTTCTGTGCTGATATGAAGTATATGTAAACGACTGTTGTGTTTTTTCGCAAACTGTATTGCAATGAGAGAAGATTCATAACACGCTTCATCATTCCTGATCAACGGATGATCGGATGCAGCAAGATCTTGTTTTTCTTTTTTTATACGCTCATAATTTGCCCGGATGATCCTTTCATCTTCGCAATGGGTTGCAATCAGCATTTCACTCTCACTAAAGATCCTGTTAAGCGTTGAGTGATTGTCTACAAGCATATTGCCTGTACTACTGCCCATGAATATTTTTATGCCGCAGATATTCTCTTTATGTTTATTCGCTCTTAAAGCTTCATCCGCATTGTCGTTACTCACACCCATAAAGAATGAATAATTTGCAAGTGATGACTTAGATGCAATGCTGTATTTATCTTCCAGCAACGCGATGCTAAGTGCATTGGGAATGGTATTGGGCATTTCCATGAAACTGGTTGTTCCTCCCGCAACTGCGGCCCTGCTTTCTGAAAAAATATTTGCTTTATGTGTAAGACCTGGTTCCCTGAAATGCACCTGGTCATCTATTACTCCCGGAAAAAGATGTTTGCCTTCGCCATCAATCTCCGTTACCCTGGATTTTACATCAATATGATCAGCTATTTTTTCAATACGCTCACCATTGATCAATACATCTACACATTCTATTTTTCCTTCATTTACCGCCTGGATGTTTTTAAAAAGATATTTTTGCATATCTTGAATATAAGATTCTTTAAATTATCAATCCTGATGCAAATTATCAAAACCTTTATCAAACTTATTGCTTTTGTTTTACCCACAGGCGCAATGGCACAATCCACCTATTTGAACGAGGGCTCAAAAGAGTATCATATTGCGGATCGTCTCGAAATAAAGCAACAAAGGAATACGAACCTCAACTTTTCAGCGCTCAGGCCCTATAACAGGAGATACCTGGTACAGTCCGCCGAGTATATTGATAGTGTAAGTAAAGGTTTTATCAGTGCAGGCAATAGTGAAAAATCCAAAAAATGGACGGCTTTTTCAAAAGTTGATGAATATAACATGCGCAGCCTGTTAATGAATAATAGTGAATGGGTAACGGTACCGCATGATGATTTTAACAGCAAACATCCCTGGGTTAAAACATTCTATAAAACAAAGCCGAATTTCTATGAAGTAAATACAAAGGATTTTTTTCTTGCTGTGAATCCCGTGGTACAATTGAGCGCTGGCAAAGAATCGGATAATGACAACACCCTGTACTTAAGCAGCAGGGGTGTTTCTGTTCGTGGTATGATTGCTCATAAGGTAGGCTTCTCGTCTACTTTTTACGATAACCAGGAGCGTGGACCATCATATTGGTTAAAAACGGTTGATAGTTTACGGGCAGTACCCGGGGTTGGTTTTTATAAATCGTTTAAAGGAAATCTTACCGCTAAGGATTATTTTGATGCCAGGGGATATATTACTTTCAATGTTGCAAAGTATATCGACCTGCAGTTTGGGTATGATAAAAACTTTATCGGGAATGGTTACCGAAGCCTGTTCCTCAGTGATTGGGGCAATAGTTATCTCTTTCTGAAACTTAACACCAAGATCTGGAAATTAAATTACCAGAATATTTTTATGGAACTCACACCACAGTTTAAAAAGAATGGTGACAGTTTGCTTCCAAAAAAATATGCAGCCATGCATCACCTAAACATTAACGTCACAAAATGGTTGAACATTGGTTTGTTTGAAGGAGTGATATTTGGAAGAACAGACCATTTCGATTTTCAATACCTGAACCCGATTATTTTTTACAGGCATGTTGAAGGAACAGTTGGTAGTCCTGATAATGCTGTTGGTGGTTTTGATTTTAAAGCAAATGTAGCGCACAGGCTCCAGTTTTATGGACAGCTGTTGGTAGATGAGTTCATCTTAACGAGAATAAAAAATAATCCCAATTTCTGGGCGAATAAATATGGGATACAATTGGGCGCTAAATACATTGATGCGTTTGGCGTGAAGAACCTGGATTTGCAGGGAGAATTAAACAGGGTTCGGCCATTTACTTATTCGCACAATGATACAGTGGCAAATTATACACATTACAATCAACCGCTGGCACATCCATTGGGATCAAATTTCCAGGAATTTATTGGTATTGTTCGTTACCAGCCATTTCCAAAATGGTATATCTATGGAAGAATGATCTATTATTACAAGGGGCTTGACCTTAATGGCGTTAATTACGGCGGTAATATTTTTAAGGATTACAGGTCAAGACCGGGGGAAGATGGCTTTGATGTGGGCAGCGGACAAAAAATAAATGTGTTGAATGCGACACTTGATATTTCGTATGAAATAAAACAAAATTTATTTATTGAACTTACCGTACAACAGCGAAATGTAAAGTATGAAAACAATCCCGCTGCTGATATAAATTCAACAATGATAACCGGCGGAATTCGGATAAACATGTTTAAGAGAACATACGACTACTAATTTCTTTGTGTCGCTTTGTGACTTAGAGCCTTTGTAGCAAGACTTCGCCACTAAGACGCAAAGACTCAAAGGTTCATAAAGAAAACATAAAGAGAGTTTTGTTATTTAATAACCACGACTGTGAATAGCTAATAGCTGATTTCTGATGGCTGACATCTTTACTCAACCGTTAATGAAAGCGTAAGTGTACGTGCATTGATCTGGTCGATCACGTTGGAGTATTTCAGGTTTGGATCCCTGCTATGAACATTTTTTAAACCCCAGCCCAGTTTTAATTCGGGCGTAAGAACAAAAACAGGAAAATAAAAGTGAAAGCCAATACCTGCATCAATACCGTAATCAAGTTTGGTAAGCTTAATTAAACGTTCCGCTTTTTTATCCCCGGCATTTGCAGCAAAATCATATTCAATTCTTCCACCTGCCATCATAAATACTTTAAAATTATTGATGCGATCGCTCGTGAATTTTAATTGAATTGGCAGTGCGAGTGTAATACCCTGTATTTTTTTAATGGTAATTGGTTCCTCACCCAGGAAAATATCTGGCTTGCTTAATTTGTATTCAAATGCTTTTTCAGTAAAGATGAGATCGAGTGGATATGTTCTTAAATCAAAGTGTTCGCCAAGTCGCATGTTTACAAGCCATGCAAGATTAATACCCATACTATTGATGCTTTCAACAGTTTGAATGCTGTCATTCGCTGAACTTATGAAAAGCGGGTTAAAAGAAAAATGATAATGAGAACGGTTTATACCAAGATTTATCCCGAAATGAAATCGTTTATCATCATGATCCGGTAAATTGATTTCATTATCACCACCTATCTGCGTAAACGCAACAGATGGAAACAATAAAGCAATTAAAATGCTATGTATTATTTTACTCCGCAATAAATAGTGCATATTCCTAAACTCAGCCGTTTATTGAATGTTTTTTTAAATCCGATGTTATCAAGAATTTTTGTAAAATTTTTTCCTTCAGGGAATTTTTTTATTGATTCATCTAAATATTTATATGCACTGCGGTTTTTAGAAAAGAGTTTTCCCATATTCGGAGTAACAATTTTCATATAGAATTTATAAAAGGATCTTACAAAAGGCAATGTGGGTTTGCTAAACTCGAGTATAATTAATTTACCCCCTGGTTTTAGCACCCTTAGCATTTCTGACAATCCATTTTCTAAATGCTGAAAATTCCTCACTCCAAAGGCCACGGTTACAGCGTCAAACGTATTATCACTAAAATTTATTGCCTCACTGTCGCCCTTTAACAGTTCTATCCTGCCTTCGAGGCCAAGCTTTTTCACCTTTTTCCGGCCTATTTCCAGCATTCCTTCGCTGATATCAATGCCGGTGATCTTTTGTGAATTAAGCAAATGAACTGCCATTATTGCCAGGTCCCCGGTACCTGTTGCCACATCTAATACTGTTACCGGCTTAATATCTTTTAAATGCCTGATCGCTTTTTTCCTCCACCTGATGTCAATCCCGGCACTCAAAAACCTGTTTAAAAAATCATAACGGCCTGCAATATCGTCAAACATTTCCGCTACCTGTTCTTTTTTACCAAGATCAGAATCTTTGTATGGAACAACTGTATCATGCGCAAACTCTGCCATATAAAGCTGCAAAGATAAGCAGTTTGATGTTTTGCAAATAAACAATACAGAATCAATGTTTACAGAAAGAGTACTTTTGTGAATTAATTAATAATTAAGAATGAATATTAAAAAGGCGATCTATATAGTAAGCAGCCCGGATTATGAAAAATGTCCTGCACCTGACAGGCCTGAATATGCTTTTATCGGAAGAAGTAATGTCGGAAAGTCCTCGCTTATTAATATGCTTTGCAATAACGATAAACTTGCCAAGACTTCGGGTTCTCCCGGGAAAACACAATTGATCAATCATTTTGAAATTGTGAGCGGACTTGATGAATCTGATGGGAAAAAAAAGATCAACACATTCAAATGGTATCTTGTTGATCTGCCAGGCTATGGTTTTGCAAAAGTGAGCATTAGCAGCAGGAGGAGATGGGAGCAGATGATCGAAAATTATTTACGTAAGCGGGAGAATCTTACAATGGTATTTGTTTTAATTGATGCACGACATTCACCTCAAAAAATTGATCTTGAATTTTTAGAGCAACTGAAGTTATGGAAAGTTCCTTTCTGCCTGGCATTTACAAAAGCAGATAAAGAAACCCAGCGTGTGGTAAGTAAAAATGTAAAGGATTTTTTAAATGCAATGAGAAAGACATGGCAATTCTTACCTCAGCATTTTGTAACAAGTGCTGTTAAGAAACAGGGGAGAGATAAAATACTTACTTTTATTTATGAAACGAATGAAGTACTGGCGCCGAAGGTGCATGGGAAGAAGGAGAAGGCGGCAATCGGGAACCGGCAAACAGGGATCAGTGATGAGAAAGTGAACAGTCAATAGTGAATGGTGAAAAGATGAAAGTTACAATGAATAAGTTATTTTACAAGAATCAATATCGGCAAACGGGAATCGGCAATATGGAGAGTGTATAGGTCAATAAGGGAATAGGTAATGAATGAAATATCACAGATCAAACAATGCAAAAAGACTAATGACTAACAACCAATAACTAACAGCTTTCTAATTAACTACCTTATTTGCACAACTGCTACTTGCAAATGCTTCCGGTTTCGCTTTAAAGGCAAATCCCATTCCTAGGATATAACCCATTGCTTCACGAAGTGCTTCGTTACTTTTAAAATGAGGATTGGTATTGATATCTGCATGAACTTCCATATCTACATCGTATTCTGTAAATAAGTTACAAAGCTCATAAGCGATCTCGATGCTTTTGGCAACTTCTACCAACATTCTTTCCTTGATACTGTACTTTAAAACTGTTTTTTCATTGTGAATGAACATAAAGCCTCCATGACCTTCGCGTAAGAAAACGATAACGGTGGCAAATTCTGTTTCGCGGCCCTTGACCTGGCTGTCGGTGCCGATACAAACCTTTAATTTATAACCAAGATTTGTTTCTCTTTTGATGGCTTGCTCAACTGCATCTTTTATGGGAAGCTGGATAGGGTCGCCATTAAATTTTCTCCATAGCATAAAAAAGTGGGTTTTTTAAAGTTACGAAAAAAAAAGGACGATTCATATTATTAAATAAAGAATATTATGCGGATGTGGAAATGTGAATAACGGGAATCGGCAATCGAGAATAGTGAATGAGTGAAAGAGTGAATGGTCAATAGTGAATAGTGAAAATATGAAGGTCTTTAATAAAGAGGGTTACTTTAAAATAAGCGAAATCGTGAATCGTGAAACGGCAATAGCCGTCAGCTGATATCTGATGACAACGCTGTGACAAAAAGAAAAAGGATGAAAATTTATTAAAGTAATATTGAAATAATAATAAGTCAATAAGTGAAATAGGTCAATAAGTAAATTGCTAAAATATTTTTATCATTCAATCCTTATAGACTTAATTCGTGAAATTCGTTCAATTTTTTTTTAATTCGTGTTCGAAAAAAAATTCGTAAATAAAAAAAGGGGCCAACCCCTAACGTTGACCCCTAACTTACACATGAATCTACCTTACTGTTTTATAATTCTTTCTATTTGTTTCTGATTGGTACTGTTGGACATTTGGATTATGTATAAGCCCGCTGAGCGGTTAGAGATATCTATTAAATTGCTTCCTTTGGTACCGTTACCTCTTGCGATCATTCTTCCGTTTGCATCCCAAAGAAGGTATTGGAAGTTATCATTTGAATTGACAGCAATCTGGTTCTGCACTAATGTAGTAACAGTGAACAGGCGTATTCTCCAGTTAACTCTCATCGATACTACATTTGAATACATTACCTGGTTCAATATAGAGGTAACTTTTATCCTGTAATACAATACACTGAAGTTACGATCCGGTGTATAGCTGTATGCAGTTGCAGTAGACGTTACGGTAGCTAATGGTTTGAAATCAATTCCATCTTCTGAGAATTCCATTTCCTGTACTTTCATTGGTTCATCTGAATCAACAGTCCAGCTAAGATTATGCTTTTCTTTATCATTATTACCTGCAAGTGTAACGCTGCGAAGTGCAAGAGGGCCGGCAATTCCTGTTATCCGGTATGATCCAAGACTTCCATAATTGCTTGTATTGGCATTGCCTGTACCGTCTATTATTAAGTAGTAAGAACCAATGCTTAAAGTGGTATCAATGTTCACAGTCATTTTATTCATCGGATCGAATACTGTTACGAGTTGTTGTGATGCATTGTACAATGAGATTTTTATATCCAGGTTTGCGCCATCATTGTTTCCTAAACTATATGGTGTAGCATCCAGGCGGAAATTCCCACCTGATGTCATTGTGAACTTAAACGCATCTTTATCGTTGGTTGTAGAAATTAATCCATCTACCACCATACCACTGCTGTTCAATGAATAAGCATCGTTATTCAGTGTTTCAGCAAAATCATCAGTTCGGTATGTGAAACCATTTTGTGATGTGATGATGGTTAAATTATCCTGTGTATTGGCACAACCATAAGGAGTAGGGCCGTCATTCCAGCCTGTCATGTTCCTGTAATAGCTATTACCCATTACCGGTGCCCATCCTGTTTCACCTGCACCAACTCCGGAATTATAAGTTTCGGTAAGATTACAACCTGCATCATAAGATGACTGGTGAGATAATCCAACTGAATGACCGCTTTCATGTGAACAACATTCAGCAATATATTTTGGATGATTTGGTCCAAGCCTGTCGGTAAAAACAAAACAAGGTGTATCATCTCCCCAGGTAAAAGAACCAATATAAGAGATACCGCCAACACCAGGCTTCCATGCACTGGTTGGTGTTACAATAACCCTGATCCTTTGATTAATAGGAGCAGCAATAAATTTTGCGGAATCGGTTGTGATATTAACATTAAAAGGCCGGTAATCTTCTGATACGCGATTAAAGATCTCGGTAACCTCGGCATCAGTAAGAGGAGCAGCTGCGCAAAAAAGAGGAGCACCGCCATTCCATCCGGCACTGATCACAGTTTGTCCGTCGAAATCGAGGTAAATAGTTGCAGTTGCAGTAGTATAACTGTTCAGCTTAGGTAAGCTATATACCTGAGCCGAGCATAGCAGCAACATTAAAACCAGGGTGAGGGTATAGTTTTTCATTTGGGGTAAGGTTTTATACCGCATGTGCAGCGATAATTAATGGATATTGTTATTAGGGTTTATTCTTTGGGATTAAAAGCTACAATCCTGTAAAATTTTCTTTGTTTCAAATTTTATAAAACTGTAATTATCATCCTTATCTTTTTTTATCTGGTAGCCATCAGCTGCATCAGGATTAATGATACGACCGGTATATGAAATGCTTTTGTCTTCATTAATGGTTCGTGACAATTGAAAAACAGCATTTCCAAATACGGTTGATCTTATCATTACAGATTGAAGGTTATCGTATTTTTTAATATTGCTTATTACAGTTCCCTTAAAATGAAAATCATTGGAGAATGCTACAATAACTTCTTCTCCTTCATTTGCATTTAATGTATTCTGTAAAATGTTTTTTGAAAGCCGGATTGTTTCCGGGTAGCCTGCGAATAATTTTGCTTTTTCAGCCTTGGTTTGTGAAAAGCCAGCGGTTGTGGTAAGGCAAAGCAGCAGGAATAAAAGTGTTTTCAGGGTTTTCATGTTTTCGGATTTTAGAGGTATTTAGGATTAACTCTGCAATAGAAAACGAAAACCTGTTCAGCTTATTATAAAATGCGGTGGTTTTTTTTAAGAAAAGATTGAGAATAGTAATTTTACTTAGCATTAATACTGGCCTGTATTCAGCATTACAAGTGTACAGGCTTCCAATGTTTGGATGCCTTTTTTTTCAGCCATCCTTTCCAATTCCTCGTTTTCGGCGCCAGGATTAAAAATGATCCGCTTTGGATTCAATTCCATTATATAATCGTAGTATTTTTTTTGATTTTCCTGGTTCAGGTATAAAGTAACTGTATCAATATCTTTTTCTATTTTCTTTTCCTTCGATATTTCTATCCCATGCACCCTTCCTTCTTTTTTACCAATAGCAACAACCGGGTGGTTGTGTGAAAGCAATCGCTGCACTGCCAGGTAACTATATCGTCCCGGATTTTCTGAAGCGCCTAATACCAGTGTTTTTTTTGATGCCATACCAGTTAATTTATAAATCTTTCTTTTAATAATGCGGTAGGTATCTCACATTCCTCTTTTTTACCAAACCACTTATACCGCTTCCTTGAAATAAGCATATAAATACTATCCCTGATGAAAGCTGGTACAATAATAAAGCCATATAATAATTTAATAATCCCTTTTAATTTCCGGGCAACCTTTAATCCTGCTGTTGATCTGGTAAATATTTTATCATCTTCTATCAATATAAAAGAGTCCATCTCATTTTCCGCCAGGCCATATTTCTTTAATAACTGCTTGCCGGTTTCACTTTGCAACCACGCAAACCTGAAATAACCATCCGGGTCGTGTTTTGCGATGTATTGTGCCGACCTGTTGCATAAATTGCAAACACCGTCGAATAATATGACAGACTGTTTTGACATTACCGCAAATTATATCAAAGCATATTTATACAGAAGTATAATTTGAGAACTTCCGTAGATCGAAAATGACAGTTATAATAAAGAATGGTCTTATTAATTGATTTTCGATAACAAGCCGTAACAGCAATGCGCTTCTTTCCGATACAATGATCACCACCCGCTTTAACAGTAAAGGGGGCGGGCAACCTTTTTTTATACCATGGTTTTCCTGAGTGTTTTCATAACGGTTTAATTATGCTTCAGCATTCACTAACTTGCTTTGATTAATGGCCCTTTTGCGCAGCGTAAAGAAAATGTAGAGGTTCAGAAAATGCATACAACCAAGTATAAGTATAATGAGGCCGATCTTATAACTGAGTACTTCGAGCATTTCCCTTGCTGAAAGCACATTGTAACTGATCTGTAGTGTGTAAACAGCATAGCCAATATTAATAAGATAGAACCCTACCAGCAACAGGTTGTTTACACTATCAGCGAGATCCGTGTTTCCATGAAAAATGTCTACCAGGAATACTTTCCCGTTTTTAAAAAGAGCTTTGGCTACCCATACAGTCAAACAAATTGATATTGCTAAATAAAGAAAGTAAGTGATGATAATCTGGTTCATAAAATTGTATTTAAGTTTATTAATAAATAATTTATTTCAATAAGCTAATCGGTCTTTTCATTTTAAAGTGTAATTCATGATAGCAGATCCATACATAATATAGGGCAAAGCAGGGCGCTATAAAAAGCATTCCAAATGAGAAGAGAAATAAGAATCGTGTATAAAACAATCCAATTGCTGCAACTGCCAGGATACCTGCAATTATTTTACTATAAGCAACCCGTTTACTTTCTGTGTTCATAAACCAACCATTTACATAATGAATGAGCATGCTGATCATTTGAAGGCTACCTATAACATAGTACTGCCATAAAATGGATCGCAGATTTTGTTGAACAATATCATAAATAATGAATGCAGCAATTAAAAAAACATTAACCGATATATCTGCAACTTTAAACCTTTTCATAACTGTAGTTTTTATAATTTCAGAAAAAAATGAAAGTTATTTTTAAAAATAATCCCGCAACAGGCGGGATATTAAAGATCTATTTAAACATTTTAAGAATGCTTCCTGTAAACCAGTGTTCTTCTGCTTTGATCGTTGCATCAAGCATTTTATCTGCACTCATTCCCAGCTTTTTTATACTGGCGATCATTTCAACAAACTGTTTTGTTTCCCTGTCTTTTTTATCAGCATCCACATTTTCCAGTTGGGTTAATAATTTAAGCATGGGATCCAGTTCTCTCTTTTTTCTTTCCCTGATGATCTGTGTGGCAACTTTCCAGATATCTTTTTCAGCACTGAAATATTCTTTTCGTTCACCTGTTACAATAACTCTTTCCACAAGGCTCCAGCTTATCAGGTCGCGGATATTCATATTTACGTTACCACGGCTGATATTTAATTGCTCCATGATATTATCCTGGGTAATTGGATCGGGACTTACCAATAGCAATGCGTGTATCTGTGCCATGGTGCGGTTGATTCCCCAATGAGTTCCAAATGCGCCCCAGCTGCTGATGAATTGTTTTTTGGCTTCGGTTAATTTCATTCTTTTAATTTGCTCCATAAATTTATACTCTATTTCTGAACTTTCAAAATATATTGAAAACTAATTTTAAAATTCTTTGAAAATAAAAACGCCGGTTAGTACCGGCGTTTTTAAATTTATTTTGGAAAAATTATACAAGCATAGTAACCGGGTTTTCCATATATTTTTTTAATGTTTGTAAGAATGCGGCACCAACAGCACCATCTACCGTTCTGTGATCGCAGCTCATAGTTACCTTCATAATATTTGTGACATCAAAACCATTCTCTTTCTTTACTACTGTTTCTTTTATCCTGCCAACAGCAAGTATACAACTGTCGTGTGGATTGATGATCGCTGTAAATTCTTCAATATCCATCATACCAAGATTGGAAATGGTAAAGGTATTGCCGCTGAATTCAACGGGTTGTAATTTTTTATCTTTTGCTTTCTGGTACAGTTGTTTTGCATCTGCTGCTATTTGCGACAAAGTTTTCTGATCGGCAAATTTTATAACCGGAACAATCAAACCTTCAGGCAATGCTATTGCAGATCCGATATGAATATGATGATTCTGGCGTATGAAATCCCCCATCCAGCTGCTGTTTACTACCGGATGCAGGCGAAGCGCTGTTGCACATGCTTTAATCAACATATCATTGAACGAAATCTTAACAGGGCTTACTTCATTCATCGCATTGCGTGCGGTGATGGCGGCATCCATGTTTATTTCCATTGTTAAATAAAAGTGTGGCGCACTAAACATGCTTTCACCCAGTCTCCTGGCAATTACACTACGCATTTGTGTTAAGGAAGTATCGGTATGGCCTTCTTCACCTGTTTTCATGAATGGCATAACCGGTGTTGCAGGTTTCGCCGCCGCAGCAGATTTGTTCTCAATTGCCGATTCCCGATTCCCGATTGCGGCCGTCTCTTTATATTCATCCACATCCTTTTTCGTCACCCTTCCTCCATCACCGCTTCCATTTATTTTAGAGATATCAATTCCCTTTTCTTCGGCAAGTCGTTTTGCAAGAGGAGAAGCTTTTACTCTTGAATCCGTATTTTCAACTGGCGTTTGCTGGCCGGCGTTAGCTGTCTCGTTTGAAGCAGCAACAGCACCTGTTTCGGTTTTAGTTTCTGCAGCTGTTGCAGGTGCCGGTACATTTGCTCCCGATTTTTCTGCTGCAACATAAGTGCTTACATCAGTTCCGGGTTTACCAACAATGGCAATAATCTCATTAATCTTTGCTGCCTTGCCTGCTTCAACGCCTATATATAACAGCGTTCCTTCTTCATAACCCACCACTTCCATAGTTGCCTTATCGGTTTCAACTTCGGCCAGTACATCATCTGCTTTTACTTTATCGCCAACTTTTTTATTCCACGATACAATCTTTCCTTCAGTCATGGTATCACTTAAAAGCGGCATGCGGATTTCTTTTGCACCGGCGGGTAGTTTAACGGTTTCCCGTTTCTCGTTAGGTGTTTCCTTTTTTTCGTTGGCTGTTGCTTGTTTCTCATTTTGTGAGACTTGTTGATTGGCGGATGCCTTATTCTCCTTAGGCTTTTCTTCGGCCTTTGCAGTTTCATTAGTTCCGGCAGCATTGAGTGCAGCTTTGTAATCTTCTCCTGCTTTACCAACAATTGCGAGCACGCCATCCACTTTTGCAGCTTTACCTGCATCCACACCTATATACAATAATGTTCCTTCATTATAACTTTCCAGTTCCATCGTAGCCTTATCCGTTTCCACTTCGGCCAATACATCTCCTGGTTTTATTTTATCACCGACCTTTTTATTCCATGTTACAATTTTTCCTTCCGCCATCGTATCACTCAACCGGGGCATTCGTATTACTTCTGCCATAATCTTTTTCTTTAGTGTAAATTTTGAATTCCGAAATTAAGCAAAATCGGGTAAGCTGCAAGCTATTAGCTCTTAGCCATTAGTTTACTAACCAAAAGTGATTTCTTTATAAATAAAAAGCTTTAAAATTTGAGCCCGGCTAATAGCTAATGGCTCATAGCTAACAGCTTTTTAATCCAGCTCCAATTTCAATTTTTTCCTCAACTCCTCAATTTGAGGGTACTGCTCAACCAGCAGCTGGTACTGTTGTTTCCTGTTTAAGGGTTTTTCTTCCGGCTCCCCGGTAACTTCAGAAGCAACCAGTTTCACCTGGTATTTGAGGAACTTATTATTAAAATGCTTTTGCAGATGAATGATCAATGTTGAACGCTCCGACTCAATAAATTTCTGTTGAATGTTACTTTCCGTGATGATATCGATACAATTCTCATCAACTATCTCCAGTTTTGCTGCTTTAAAATTTGTAACCGCAGAATGATTCTTTTTCGCTTCAAGATTTTCAATAAACATATTCCAGGCCGATTGTAGCTCTTCTGCTGTTAATGGTTTTACCTGGTGTGCTTTATTATTCTGACTAGCCATCTGCTCCCTGATCTTTGCGAGCGATCCGAATTTGGCAGGAGTTTTTTCTATTGAACCACCAACAGGGTTTGCAACCGCTGCCGGGGTAACGGGTTTCACCGCAGATTTTTTCTCTTCTTCAATTATTAATGTAGCTTTTTTCTCAACCACCGATTTACGATTCCTGATTCCCAACTCCTTCACTTCAATAATCGGAAGCGATCTAAACGCAATTGCTTTTGCATTATCCGTTACTTTTTTTTTATCCAAACCTTCTTCATTACTTATTAACTGAACAGCCTGTTGTAAATAGGTCAGTTTAATTAAGATCAGTTCAATATGCAGCCTTTTATTACGGGCTTGTTTAAAATTAATGGTGGCTTCGTTTAAAATATTTAAAGCAGCTATCAGCCATGCAGTAGAAACCTGTTGGGCAAACTGTAAATATTTTTGTTTAAAATCATCCGCTACTTCCAACAACACTGCTGCTTTTGCATCTTTACTTACGAGTAGGTTTCTTACAAATTCTGAAAAACCTTCCAATAAGGTATCGCCTTCAAATCCTTTCTGGTTGATCTCGTCGAATAACAACATTGCATCTGCCAGCTGTTGTTGTTGCATATGATCAAGCATTTTGAAATAATAATCTTCATCAAGAATGTTGAGATGCTCTAATGTATTTGAATAAGTTAAATGCCCGCTTGTAAAGCTTACGATCTTATCAAGAATACTCAGCGAATCCCGCATACAACCTTCGCTTTTTTGTGCGATCACATGCAGGGCAGCTTTTTCAGCCTTAATACTTTCTTTTTTACAGATCTCCTGCAGGTGTTCAATAGTATCGTTGATGGTAATACGCTTAAAATCAAAAATCTGGCAACGGCTTAATATGGTTGGAAGTATCTTATGTTTTTCGGTAGTGGCTAAAATAAAAATAGCATAGGGGGGTGGTTCTTCCAGTGTTTTCAAAAATGCATTGAACGCAGATGCACTCAGCATATGAACCTCGTCCACGATATATACTTTGTATTTGCCAGCCTGGGGAGCAAAACGAACCTGTTCAACCAATGTTCTTATATCATCAACAGAATTATTACTGGCTGCATCCAGTTCATGTATGTTTAAGGAAGTGCCGCTGTCGAAACTTACACAACTGTTACATTTATTACATGCTTCCCCATCCTTTGTTCTTTTTTCACAATTGATGGTCTTTGCTAAAATACGTGCGCAGGTTGTTTTACCAACACCCCGCGGACCACAAAACAAAAATGCATGTGCAAGCTGATTATTATTGATAGCATTTTTAAGTGTGGTCGTAATATGTGATTGCCCCACCACGGTATTAAAATTCTGTGGGCGGTATTTACGGGCGGAAACTATAAATTTATCATCCATAATCGTCAATAAGTGAATAGTGAATGGTGAATAGTGAAAATGCGAACTCTTAACGCCAAACACCAAATTCGTAATTCGTAATTCGTAATTCGTAATTCGTAATTCGTAATTCGTAATTCGTAATTCGTAATTCGTAATTCGTAATTCGTAATTCGTAATTCCTGGTTGCAAGTTAATCGTTTACCAGAATATTTTCCAGCATTCATTACAGCAACATCGGGTGTCGTTTGAATTCTTTGGTTCTGTCAAAAATATAGCGGTAAGTGGCCAGGTTGCGGCTTCTTGCAACATTCCCCAGGTTTTCGGCGATATTGATCATTTTTGGGTTAAAATCGCCGATCCATTGCATTTCATATTCAAGGTATTGAGGATTTGGGACCTGTAAAGTAGTGGCCGAAGCTCCGATAATAAAAGAATCTACTCCCTTGCCCTGGAATTCAGGAACCACGCCAAATACAACTCCAACAAATTTCTTATTTGATTTGAATTGCTTTATGAATAAAAAATATAATTTCTGAAGCAATCCAAATTTTCCATTAAGGTGTTTGAACCATTGGTTGAGATCGGGAAGATTTACAAAAATGGCAATAGGGGCGTCTTTGTAATAGGCAAAATAAACCAGCTTTTCGTCCATTACCGGTTTCATTTTTTTGAACATGGTCAAAACCTGTTCTTTCTTTAATTGTTTCATTCCGCCATGCCCTGCCCATGCTTTGTTATAAACCGTGGTGAAATCCTGTGAAAATTTTTCGAGCTGATTTTTTTTGATGAGTTGCCAGCTGTAATCTTTGTCAGCAGCAATAGCATCGTGTCTTTCCCATACTTTTTTCTCCAATTGTTTTTGTGCAGGCATTCCAAAGCACACCTGGTTATAAAAAACTTTAAAACCATAATCTTCAAAAAGTATTTTATAATAAGGCGGGTTATAATTCATACAATAAAGCGGTTCAAAATAACCCTCTGTTACCAGTCCCCACCACCTGTCTCTTTCGCCAAAATTGATCGGGCCATCCATCGCTTCCATACCTTCCTGCAGGAGCCAGTGTTTTGCATTATCAAACAACAATTCTGCGGCAGTCTTATCATTTATACATTCAAAAAAACCTAACCCGCCTACTTTCATATCATCCCCTTTATTATTGTATTTTGTATTTACAAAAGCTGCAATACGGCCGGTTAAATTTCCTCCATCATCTTTCAATATCCAGCGTTGTATCTTTCCAAAACGAAATGCCTTATTCTTTTTTTCATCAAATACTTCTTTGATATCCTTATCAAGTGGCCTTATCCAGTTAGGATCATTCTTATAAATTACAAGCGGGACTTTTAAAAAGAGAGTTGCGGTAGCCTCGTTATTAACGGGTAAAATTTGCATGCGACAAAGATAATAATTTGGAAATTTGGTGATTTGATAATTTGATGATGAAGGCTTTGAAAATTAAGAAGCAACCTTGTTAATAGTTAAGTCTAAAACGTGGGAACCTCATTTCCAAATCACCAAATCACCAAATTATCAAATCTTGATTAATGATTGCCTAATTCTTTTCGCATTTCGTTAGCCGTTTTAGAACTTCCATCATGACTCCACCCAGGTGGTTTTAAAAGGTATTTCAACTTGGTGTTGAATGGTATCTTTTTAGAAAAATCTTTCCTGATATTTTTCCATTCATGAAAGATCATATTCATAGGGTTTTTGTCATTGGCGACTGGTTTCGTTAAACCATATTTAATCGGGTCGCTTTCAATTTCTTCCTGGAATGTTCCAAACATTTTATCCCAAATGATCAATACCATTCCCATATTTTTATCAAGATACCTTGTGTTGCTTGCATGGTGCACACGATGATGAGAAGGGCTTACAAAAATTGTTTCAAACCAGCGTGGCATTTTTTTTATGTATTGTGTATGTACCAGTATGCCGTATGTCTGCGTAAATGAATACATGAACACAATATCAAGCGGGTGATAACCCATTAATGCGATCGGGATAAAATAAATAAACCGGTATACGGGTTGGAATACGGATGACCTGAAACCTGTACTTAAATTAAATTCTTCGGACGAATGATGTGTTACATGCACGGCCCAGAAAAGCCTGCAATAATGATCTACATAATGTTCAATATAAAAAGCAAAATCCTCGAGGATAAATAAAATGAACCAATATAAGAATGCATTTTCTATTTTGAAGAACTGCTGGTGATAACACCACATTAAAACGGTTATGTAAAAAAGCCAGCGCAATGCAAGATCAAGTCCGGCATTAATAAGAGCGAATAAAATATTCTGTATTGTATCTTTGAAAGAATAGAATTTTTTTCCGCCCCAGTTACTCAAAAGTATTTCTGTTCCAATTACGATTGTATATAAAGGGATAGAAAAAATAAAAAACCAGGCTTCACGGGAAGAATGCATTGTTATTCATTTAAAATCGCCTTATACAGCCATGATCTCTTTTTCTTTGGCGGCAAGATGCTTTTCTACACCAACTATAAATTTATCTGTTTTATCCTGTATCTCTTTTTCGGCATCCTTGCATTGATCTTCACTTAACCCTTCTTTCTGGAGTTTCTTTATTTGTTCAATGGCGTCGCGGCGCATATTCCTGATAGATACTTTTGCGTGTTCTCCTTCGATGTTACATTTTTTCACGAGTTCTTTTCTTCTCTCTTCAGTAAGTGGTGGAAGGAAAAGGCGGATGATATTTCCGTCATTTTGTGGATTGATACCAATATTTGCTGCAATGATGCCACGCTCAATAACTGCAAGCATCGGTTTTTCCCATGGCTGAACAGAAATAGTTCTTGCGTCAAGCGTAGTAACATTGGCAACCTGGTTAACGGGTGTTGGATTACCATAATAATCTACCATTACGCCATCCAACATAGATGGGTTTGCTTTACCGGCACGGATTTTTGTAAGTTCTGCTTCAAGATGCGCAATTGCCTTATTCATAGAAGCATCTGTGCCTGTCATTATTGAGTTTAAATCTGGGGCCATAAAAATATTAAGTTGGCTGTAAAGCTACGAAAAAGCTATAAGCTATAAGCTGTTAGCTATTAGTTGTTATAAATTATGAAAGTTCTTTTTAAAAATGAAGCCACCGGTAGTGAGTCGGATTAATAGCTTGTAGCTAATAGCTAACAGCGCTCTAGTCGACCTCTACCGAATCCGAAACAAGCGTAAGAATTTTGTGCGACTTGATAAGTTCTTTTTCCGAAGTTTTTGAAACACTGATTGATTTGCTCTTCTGGCGCAGGTAATAAACAACGCCTATAAAAGCGAAACCGGTCAACATTAATATTATAGTCACCGGGGTGGTGCCAAGATTACGCAAACCGAATGCGAGCGCAATAAAAACAATGTTTACAAAAACGCAGGTAAGCGTTATTTTCCTGTGAGAGAAACCAAGATCGAGTAAAAAGTGGTGAATGTGATTCCTGTCAGGACTAAAAGGAGAACGACGATCGAATATCCTCAGGCTGAACACACGCAATGTATCGAACAAGGGAATCATTAAAATAGAAAAACCTACAGCAGGGGCTGCCTCAATAGGGAAAGAAACGCTGGATGCGCCCGCAAGATTTATAAATTTAATTACCAGTATGGAATTTACCAGTCCCAATAATAACGAGCCCGTATCGCCCATAAATATTTTTGCCGGAGAAAAATTATAGATCAAAAAGCTGATCAGGCTTCCTGCAAGCGCAAATGCTATTACAGCGTAAGTGATCTGGCCGATATAAAGGAAGTAAGATCCAAAAACGATCGTGGTTAAAAAACCAAGACTTCCGGCAAGTCCATCCACACCGTCGATCAGGTTGAAAGAATTTGTAATAACAATGATCGTAAACAACGAAAGTGCGATGCTTGCAAAATGAGGAATTTCATACACGCCAAACAAGCCATGCATGTTGTTTATCGAAATACCCCCAAATTTTATAAGAATACCGGCAGCGATAAGTTGGCCGATGAATTTTTTGCTGGCAGATAAAATAAGAATATCATCTTTAATTCCAAGGAAGAATACCACGATGGCAGCTGCGCCAAAATACTGTAGTTCAGGAGTGCCGGCCGGAACACCCATTAAAGATGCGATAATGAATCCTGCAAAAATGCCTAAACCTCCTAAAGTAGGGATAACTGCTTTGTGTACTTTACGTTCATCCGGCTCATCAAACAACTTTTTATCCTTTGCCACCTGGATAATGACGGGAATGGCAAAAAAGGTGATTATAAAGGATAAAGCTGCACTAAGTAAAATATGTTCCATGCCGAATTTTAATTATTCCAGTTAATACAAAAGTATCAATTAAGTTTTGGATAAAGAATTTAAAAAGAAACAAATACGTAATTCGCTCCTGATTTGTTCTACGCCAAAACCAGCGTTTGCAGGCGATTTGATGAATTCGTTAATAAAATAACGGTTTAATCCACAACTTATTATCAGGAGGCAATGCAATGCGTTTTTTTCTTTGTATATGACCTGAATTACAGTAGGTTTGCAGGCAAATTACAAAATTTAGAAATACAAAAGATACAACAATGGCTGAGCTTAAAGATATTGCTTCTCAAATACGCAGGGATATCGTTCGGATGGTACACGCAGTTCAAAGTGGGCACCCTGGTGGTTCCCTGGGTTGCACGGAGTTTTTTACCGCACTTTACTTCAAAATAATGAAGCATAACCCGGATTTTAAAATGGATGGAATAGGCGAAGACGTTTTTTTCCTGAGCAACGGTCATATTTCCCCCGTTTTTTATAGTTCGCTTGCAAGAAGCGGGTATTTCCCGGTGCTTGAATTAAATACTTTCAGGAAAATCAACAGCCGTTTACAGGGGCATCCCACTACCCACGAACATTTGCCTGGTGTAAGGGTAGCCAGTGGATCGCTTGGCCAGGGAATGAGTGTTGCAATTGGAGCTGCTTTGGCAAAAAAATTAAACAATGATGATAATATAGTTTATTCATTGCATGGCGACGGGGAACTGGATGAAGGCCAGAATTGGGAAGCTATCATGTTTGCAGCTCATAAAAAAGTAGATAATCTCATTTCTACCATTGATGTGAATGGTCAGCAAATTGACGGCCCCACGGATAAAGTAATGGCACTTGGAAACCTTCATGCAAAATTCCAGGCCTTTGGCTGGGAGGTGATGGAAATGGAAGGAAATGATATGGATGCGGTAATAGCCGGGCTTGAGAAAGCAAAAAAGAAACTGGGAAAGGGTAAGCCTGTTGTGATATTGATGAAAACGGTGATGGGTAAAGGAGTCGATTTTATGGAAGGCAGTCATGAATGGCATGGTATTGCGCCAAATGACGAACAACTTAGGAAAGCGCTTGAGCAATTACCGGAAACGTTGGGGGATTATTAATTTGGAAATTTGGAAATTTGATAATTTGAAATGGGTCGCATGCGTTGAGCTTAATTATAGACCTGGTTGTTTCCCTTTGTTCAAAGCCTTCACCATCAATTTGCAGTTCTTGTGTTCTGATTTCTACTGCGGGTAATAATTAAATAGAACAAATTTATAGATAGGGGATAAAGCCTCTTTTCTTGTTTTTAATATCCCGGTTAAACTCAAGATAATAAACAAAATGATATTTCAATTCTAATAAATTTCATTTCCAAATTTCCAAATCATCAAATTTCCAAATTAACGAAGTTCCAATGGTTGCCTTGAAGCCTTCAACGCCGGAAACCACGAAGCTATCAAAGCAATCATCATCGCAGTTCCGGTAACCAATAAAAAATCTGTTGCAATTAATTTTACAGGAAAATAATCAATCAGGAAAGATCCTCCACGTAGTGGAATCAGTTTGAATTTGATTTGCAAAAAGCAGATCAGCATTGCCAGTAAAATTCCCGACACAACACCCAGTCCCCCGAGTAAAATTCCTTCACTCAAAAATATTTTTCTTATTTGGCTGCGGCTCGTTCCCATGCTTTGCAGGATCGCGATATCCTGTTTTTTTTCAAGTACCAGCATGGTGAGTGCGCTTACCATGTTAAACGCAGCAATGATGAGAATAAGCGTGAGTACTGCATAGATGGCCCATTTTTCAATCCTCATGGTCTGGTAAAGATTTGTATTCTGCTCATACCTTGTTTGTACAATGTATTTTTTACCGAGTAAGATCTGTAAAGCATGTTGCGCATCATTAATATCTGTGCCTGCTCTTAATTTAATTTCTGCTGAACTATATTCATCAGCGAAAAATCCCATCTGCTGTTTTACAAATCCAATATTGGTGATTGCATATCCATTGTCGAATTCCTGTTGAATGGCAAATGAGCCACTGGCAATTACATTCCCTTCACTTAATGACTGGAGTACATCGTTGCTGCGCACATTTTTTTTAGGTAAGATGATCGTCATTTCCTGGGGAGCAAATGCTTCATTGAGAACAATACCCGTTGCATATTCTATACCTGCCCCCACAATAATTTTGGGATGGTCGGTATCACCCACATCAAATTTTCCTTTTACCAGTTTTCGTGGCAGTCCACTTACACTACGAAAATTTTCATCAACACCTTTCAAACGAAGCAATGATTGATTCTCGTCATTTTGAAGCAATGCATTCTCTTCTGCTATCAACGAAGAATGCAGCACATATGGTTGTTTGTTGATTTGTGCGAACTGGCCGGCTGTAAGGATAACAGTTTTACCACTTGCCGGCACAATTTTGAGATCAGAATAAAATGAAGAATAAAGCGATTTAACCAGGCCTTCGAAGCCATTAAAAACACTTAATACCAACACCTGGCAGCAGGTAGCGAAAGCAATTACGCATGTAGTCACCCACGCAATGATATTAATAGCATTGGCGGATTTTTTTGCCCTGAAATACCGCCATGCGAAAGTTAAATACATCGGGAGTTTAGAGTTGTGAGTTTAGAGTTATGAGTTTCTCGGTATTAAAGTTACTTCGAAATATTATAAAGCGACTCATAACTCAACACTCTAAACTTATAATTCATTTAGCTTTTTGGTTTATTTTTTTCTTCCTTTTCCTTGATGTCTTTAAACAACTGCTCCATTTTATCTGCATATTCAAGCGTGTCATCAATAAAGAAAGTTAGCTGCGGCATACTTCTTAACTGGTGCCGTACTCTTACAGTAAGTTCTTTTTTTATTCCCCATGCTCTGTCCTGGATTGTTTTTAATGCAACCTGCGAATCCTTTACTTTAAAAAAGCTAAGGTATATACGTGCATCAAAAAGATCAGGAGTTATTTTTATTGAAGCAATAGAGATCATTCCTCCATCCATCATTGCCAGGCCAAGGCGTTGAAATATATCATTCATTTCTTTTTCCAAAACCGCCGCTACCTGCTTTTGCCTTTTACCTTCCAGCATATGTTCACTTTTATAGCTGTAAAAGTACTTACTTTGTGCGTTTATATCAGTTTATATTTTAAAGATTACATGAAGAGTTTAAGAACGGTTTTCAGGTATATAAAAAAATATCCCGGCCTGGTAGCTACCTATTTTAGCTTTAATATACTTTCGGCCATTTTTGGAGTTATTTCATTAGGATTGCTCAGCCCTTTTTTAATGCTCATCTTTAACCAGGGAGATGCATTTAAGGCAGTTTCAAAAACGGGTTTTGTCAATAGCATCAACCCGGTGAATCATTTTAAAGAGTGGGTTTATGGAATCATTAATGAACCCGGGGGGAATATCAAAGCATTAATGGTGATCTGTCTTGTTGTATTTGCAGCAATACTTTTAAAGAACCTGTTTGCTTACCTGAGCAATTATATATTAAATCCTATCCGTAATCACATACTGAATGATATGAGGAGTAACATGTATTCCAAAATACTACAGTTGCCGATTGGTTATTTCAGTGAGCAGCGAAAAGGAGATATCATGAGTAAGCTTTCCAATGATCTGAATGATGTTGAAGTATCTACGATCAGTGTATTGGAAAGCATTTTCAGGGAGCCGATCACGATCTTTTTATTTTTTATTTACATGATCGTTCTCAGCCCGCAACTCACTTTATTCCTGGTTATCTTTTTACCTGTTGCAGGTTTTATTCTTGGCCGCATTGGCCGTTCCTTAAAAAAGGAAAATAAAAAAGTGTTGCTGCAATTTGGCATTTTATTCTCAACGATCGAAGAAACATTGGGTGGTATCAGGATCATCAAAGCATTTAATGCTGAAAAGAAAATGCAAAATAAATTTCAGCAGGAGAATGATGCCATGTATCACTTGAAGAACAAGGCAAACCGAAGGCGGGATCTCGCTTCACCACTCTCAGAAGCCATGGGCGTAACCGCTGTGTTGTGTATTCTCTGGTATGGAGGAAGGCTCGTTCTCAGCGGATCATTTGCTTTGAATGCCGGTGATTTTCTTGCATATATTGCCATTTTTACACAACTCATACAACCGCTCAAAGCATTATCGAGCGCCAGCTACAATGTTCAGAAAGGTGCGGCAAGTATAGAAAGGATCGAAGCGCTTGTAAATGAAAACGTAAGTATTAAAGAATTGCCCGATGCAAAAGAGTTATCAGTATTTACCCGTAACATTGAGTTTAGGAACGTGAGTTTTAGTTATGAGGATACGGTAATACTAAAACATATTAATCTCAATATTGAAAAAGGGAAAACCATTGCATTGGTTGGCAGCAGCGGGGCGGGTAAAAGCACACTGGCAGATCTTATTCCTCGTTTTATTGACGCGGCAGAAGGTGAAGTGCTGATCGATGGGATCAATATCAAAAATTATACACTCCATTCTATTCGCAGTCAAATGGGAATTGTAACCCAGGAAGCAATCCTGTTCAATGATACCATTGCAAATAATATTGCATTGGGAAAAGACAATGCAGGAAAGGCAGAAATAGAACATGCGGCTACGATTGCCAATGCAGCAAAGTTTATTGAAACAAAGGAAGAAGGTTACCAAACCAATGTCGGCGATCGCGGCGTAAAGCTAAGTGGTGGAGAACGCCAGCGCATGACCATTGCGAGGGCCGTATTAAAAAACCCCCCAATACTGATACTGGATGAAGCAACTTCTTCTCTTGATACAGAAAGCGAAAGACTGGTACAGGATGCAATCAATAACCTGATGAGCAATCGTACGTCTATTGTTATTGCACACAGGTTAAGTACCATCAGGCATGCAGATGAAATTGTTGTATTACAAAAGGGAGAGATCGTAGAAAGAGGAACACATGATAGCCTTATTGCACAAAACGGATTTTATAAACGTTTGGTGGATATGCAGGAAGTTAAATAATATTCGGCAGATTTAAGGAGGTAAGAGAAATCAAAGCACTTGAATTGAAAGAACTCTTTGATTGCTCCGTAACTTTCTCGTGTTTTGAAACGTTATTTTTCTCCAGGTCAAACTTTAATATAGATATGCGGGTACTCGTTTTATTTTTATTATAATATTCATACAGTTTTGTTACGGATGAATATTTATTAAAAACGTCGACAAAATCAGGAACGCAATAAATAAAGTATAACTCATGATCCTTGTTGGTTCTATAGTTAATGGTATTAGCTAAAAATCTTTCCATTGTTTTTTCCCCAAAGGGATTGTACATATAAACAAGGTTAATATCTGCAGGAATAGCAAAAAGAGCAGCATCTGCATGTTCTACATTGAATGAAGTATTAAAACCATGTTCCTGCATTTTGCTGCAGTTCTCAGCAGCTTTTAACAATGCCGGTTCGTCAAGATCAATGCCCATTACCTTTTTAAAATTCAGCAACATACCCAAATTCAGTACCCTTCCTTCGCCGCAACCAACATCCAGCATAGATATTTCTGAATATTTTAATCCCGTTTTTTTCAGTGCTTTTTTTATATCATAAAAGGAAGAAGGCTGGTTTTCATGCGCATCTTTATTGATAGACTGGGAAATAGTAACAGAGAGATCACCACTGCGTTTTGGATGATAAATGCCTATTTTTTTGAAACGGAATCCCAGGTATCGGTCATAGATTTTTGAAACGAAGAATTTCCAAAATCCCTGGTAACGTATGTGATTGGAAATATTCCGATACTTTATGCGCAAATTTTCTAAAATGGCCATTTAATTTTTTTTAAGTGGAAGCAGGTAGACTGATCGAGTGCTTGTAAATTTATTTAACGAAAATATTAGAATGAAATAATAATTAAACAGATTTGGGTACCATCAGCTTTCTTCATAATTTCCTCATACCGATCACTGGATTGACTCAAAACATTCTCCCTTTTGTTACTACCCATTCAGGATTGATAATCAACCATTGAAAGCTAATATTGTCGATTGCTATTTCTTTTTTATCTTTCCATCACCAACGCCTTCTTATGAGATATTTTTTAGTTTTCCAGGTACTCTTATTGTCTGTTCTCAACTCTTCAGCACAATCTCCGGGTGGTATTGCAACGAATAATACAATGTGGATCAGGTCTGATATTGGGGTCACAAGTGCTGCAAACATTGTATCTCAGTGGCAGGAGGTATCAGGCGCAAATATTACCGGCAACTTTACTGTTCAGCCAATAACCGGGACAGTGACTACTCAAACAGGGCCAACAGTGTTAGATCCAGGAATCAATTTCAATCCTTATATCAGGTTCGACGGGTTTACAAATTCATTGTCGAGTATAAATTTATTTCCCGGAACATCACTTGTAACAAATAGCAATGTAACCCTGTTCCAGGTCTTTAATTTAAAGGGCGGAATTGTTTGGTTGAAATGGGAAACAGACCAGGTAGGCGCTACCGGGAGATTGGGTTTTGAAAATTCCGCTGGAAACATAAGGTTTGATTTTCCCAAAGCAGTTCCTGCTACAGCCGGACAAAATGTTGGGAATATAAATGTACTCAATCAACATTCATTGTCTACCTGCTATGCCGATGCAGCTATCTCTGTTAACAGGTTAAATGGTGCTGATAATACTACACTTGTTATGACGGTCCCTGGAGATTTTTCTTTGGTGAATGATAAAATTGTGATCGGAAATGAAAACCTCCTTAATCTTCCTGCACAGGTTGATATGGCAGAAGTAATTATTTATTCCAGGACCTTATCACAGGTAGAAAGAAATAAAATTGAATCTTACCTCGCAGTTAAATATGGTTTTACTCTTAACCAGGCAGCAGCAAATGCAAATAATTATACCGCCTCCGATGGAACCATCATTTGGGATAGAGCAACGAACAGCGGTTATGCAAACAATATTACAGGGATCGGAAGAGATGATGCTTCTGCTTTATCGCAAAAACAATCCAAATCGATCAATACCGCTGCATTGATTACATTATACAATGGTACTTATGCTGCAGGAAATTTTCCTTTGTTGAATTCAGCAAATACAAATACATTTTCTACAGATAAGTCTTTTCTTTTGATCGGCGATAACGGTCTGCCCATTACACTTGATCAGTGTATTTTTAATGGTAAAGGTCAACGAATGCAACGTGTATGGAAAGTAAGTAAGATCGGGCCTTCGCTAACACAAACATATACTATTGACCAGGCAGCGGTTCCCGCTTCTGTAAAAAATATTATTTCATCAACAGATCCAACGTTTCCGCCAGCAGCAACGATCATCCATCCACTTACCGCTGCTAATGGAAAATTTTATGCTGACATTATCCTGAATCATGATAATTATTTTACTTACGCAACAGATACAATAATTGCTGCAACGAATATAAACCATCCGTTATGTTCGAATTTAACGGGTGGAAGTGTACTAACAGCGATTTCGGGCGGCAATCCTCCATTTACTTATTCCTGGAATCCTTCCGGCCAGGTAACTGAAGATCTTATAAATGTTGCCGGCGGAACATATACATTAACGATCACACAGGGAACATGCCAGAGCACGTATCCTGTTACACTAAATACACCGGCATCACCGCCGGCACCCGTAGTTAATAACGTCCAGTCTTGTCCTAATTTTTCAGTAACACTGCAAGTTCAAAATCCTAATGCTGCCTATACATATAACTGGTATTTTGTCCCAACGGGAGGTACTATTCAAAATTTTGGGACTTCTTTTGTTACGCCACTTATTACCGGACCTGTAACATTTTATGTTGAGGCTGTAGATGGCGGCTGTGTTAGTATTCGTACACCCGTCCTCGTTACCCTTTACGGACCACCGGGACCGCCTGTAAGCCCGGTAACTATTTGTACAGGGACAACTGCAACATTAGTAGTTCAGAATCCACAGGCTGGCACTACATATAACTGGTATAATGTTGCAACAGGTGGCGTGATCCAGGCATCCAGCCCTACTTTTACAACGCCAGTGCTTACAACTGCCACAACATTTTATGTTGAATCATTAAGCGGGAGTTGTCCAAGTCTTCGAACTGCGGTTTTAGTTAGCATAAGTCCATCAATCATTCCCCCGGTTGTAAATGGAGTAACTATTTGCCCAGGTACAGCAACACTTACCATACAAAATCCCAATGCATCTTATACATATAATTGGTATGCAACAGCAACTGGTGGTACTGTTTTGGGTACTGGTTCTTCTTTTACAACACCTGCTTTAAATACAACAACAACTTATTATGCGGAGACGCTGAATAGTGCCTGTCCAAGTGCACGAACGCCGGTTATAGTAAATGTAATTCCGGTTTCTTCACCTGCTGCTACAAGTACTGCAATTTGCCCGGGTAATTCAACAATACTAACAATACAAAATCCCAATGGAGCTTACTCGTATAGCTGGTATGCCAGCCCTACAGGGGGAACTGCGTTGGCAAATGGTACAACTTATACAACACCTGTTGTTTCTGCACCCACTACTTATTACGTAGAACTTTTTGATGGGGTATGTAATAGTATTCGTACACCCGTACCAGTTAATTTTATTCCACCGCTTGATACTCCACGCGTATCTGCGACGATTGTCGGTTCGGAAAGTATTACATTCAGCTGGCCACCTGTTGCAGGTGCTGCAGGATATATTGTATCGGTAGACGGAGGACCTTATATTTCACCGAGTAGCGGAAGTACTGGTTTATCCCATATTGTAAACGGATTAGAAAACTCTCAAACAGGAGAGATAAGTGTTATAGCACTTAGTCCGCCACTGGGTTGTGGTGACAGCGATCCCGGTCATGCAAAAGCAACAACTTATGGGGATGGATTTTATGTACCCAATGCTTTCACGCCTAATGGACAAAACCCACTATTAACACCGATCGTTCCCGGCGGCTTTGTACTTGATTATTTCACCGTGTTTAATCGCTGGGGGCAAAAAATATTTTCTACAAAGATCATCGGTGAAGGTTGGAATGGAAACTGGAGTAGTAAAGCCCAGCCGGTAGGCACTTATGTTTGGATATGCAGTTATCATTACCCGGGCGGAAGGATCATTATTGAAAAAGGGACATTTACACTAATACGATAACCTTACTCAATTACATATCATGCAGGCCTTATTGCATATTGAAAACCCTGTATGCGATACGGCTTATCATTCCCCAAAATTGATGGCACCAATATTGTTTTTCCTTTATCAAAACTTATATTATGATACAGGAAAATTTAAATGAAGAAATAAATCCACGTGATATAGAAGATGCAGGTACATCATCAGAAAGAGAAAGACCGGAACAGGAAAATGAAGATGAGGGATGGGATATACTTCCATCCAATGGCCCTGGACTTGGTGGAGATGACGGAAAGCAGGTAGTGGACTACGATGAGGAAGATGAAGATGAAGAAGAAGATGATGACTGATAATTCCTATACCGAGATAAAAGATCCTCTTCAACAGGATCTTTTTTTATGCATGTTGATTTTTCTTAGCCACTAATCATTTTTCAACCTACCGGGACAAATAAATGTGGTGTAATCACCCAAAATTTTCCCGTATTATAACGCTATGAAAAAAAAACTGTTTTTTCTATATTTATATAAATGACGATAAACCTCTTGTTGCCGGGTCAATCATAAATCCAAAACTATTATTATGAGTTGGGATTGGTTAAAAAATATCTTTAATGGGAATAACGGCAGGAAGAAAAAGGAACCTGTAGGCGAAGCGGAGTCTCCAGGGGAAAAAAAAGCCACCATAGCTGGTGAAGTATCCATCACAAAAATTACCAGAGAAAATATTAATTCGCTTTATCCGCTTGACAATGATGACAAGGATAAGCTTGAACTAAAAAAAATGAAGGCTGAATTATTGCTTCTGGCAAAGGAAACTTCAGAAAAATCATTTCCCGCATCTAATGGATGGGTAAAGCTCGCAAAGATCACCAGCCGCCTGGTAGCAATTGGTAGTTTGATAGCAGCCATCGTATATTTAGGAAAGCCATTATACAATTATCTTGAAAGTGCGGGTAAAAATGAAGAAGCGCATTTTAATAGTGAGATGATTGGTATTGTAAAAGATATTGCTGATACATCGAAAGCAAAAAGAGCCCGGGCATTAAATATGCTTACAACTTATGACCCGGAAACAGTAATACCATTTTTGTTACAGGAGATCAATGTAGACCCGGACAATGATTCAAGAACGGGTAAATTTCAGGTCAGTACTGAACAGATCCTGGAGGCGATCAAAAAAATGTGGCGATCGTTAAAAGGTCCAACAGGTTTTCAGAAATTATTAATAGGTTTGGGGCTTTCGCAAAGTAAGAAAGAGATAATACTTGCAAAGATTAATGACAATATAAGAGAAAGTTTTTTGAAGGTGCAAAAATTTAACGAGAACAAAGCCTATGTCATTGAGCTAATTACCTGGTACCTGCATTTTATTAACCAACTTTGTTTAACAAAAGAAGATGCTGGTATCACTAAACAATTAGATTCATTGGAAAAGGAAGCGAAATTATATGTGACTACCGGAACCATTTATAAAGACAGTTTTAAATCATTAATTGACCAGGCAAAAAAATGTAACTGATGAAAGCTGGAAACCATTTGTTAATAATATTTCTGGTGATGCTCTTTTTTCACACGCGGGCAGCAGCGCAGAATCCTACGCTGTTATTCATACATCCACTGGAAGAAAATGAAATGATCTCGAAAACAGAAGAAAAATATATTCCACAGAACAGAAAAATGGATAAAGACAAATCCAGTATAAAACATCTTGACATTAATGCTACGGTAAGAAATGAAGTAAAAAAATGCAAATTCTGGATTTGGAAAACATTCACTCCAATGGATAATGGATGGATAATCGTTAGTTATGAACTTGAAACCAAACAAAAGGAAACTGCAGCAGGTGAATATGATCCTTTAATTAAAGGAACAAAGATACCACTCGGTGTTTACAGCGGTAGTATGGATAGTGAAGGCGAAGAAGGATTTGAATGGTGGTTTGAGAATAGCATTGCCCAATACTGCAAACGGTTATTGAGGGAAGAATCTATCAGCTTTAAAAATGTAGTTTGTATTGGAAAAATGGTAGAGGAAGATCAGCTTTCAACGATTAATGACCTGCCTAACCACTTATACCGGGCATTTCTCAAGTGTAAGCTTGGAGCAAATGATAAAACCAGGATCAGTTTTACACTCAATTATATAATCACACTCGATATGTCGTTAAAAAAAGTAACCGACCGTTATTTTAATATTAATATAGCCGATGATTATGATCCTGCCAAGGGAAAAATTACGTTGAATATATCCCAACGAAATGCAAAGCCATTTAAGGCTTTAGCAATATCATTGAATCAAATGGACAAAGACATAACAACTGCGGTGAATTCATTCGCGGAAGAAATTTTAAAGAAAAATAATTAAAAAATATCCATATGAAGATCTTGTATATTTTTTTCTTTACGATGGCCTTTAACTTTTTCAGTCTTATATCATCCGCACAAAATAGCAGTAAGATCATTGCGGGAACTTTTTCCGTTACTCTAGTGAGTGAACGTTTTGACAGCATGAGCAAAAGAATTCCCGAATTGATCTGCGCCGGTATTTTCAATAAATCTGGTTTTACATATTGGCAGCTGGAATCACTTGGGCTGAACTTTCAATATAGTAAAAAGAGAAACTCTAAACTTGATGAAGGATTTATTCCGGTAAAAGATAATACCTACAAATCATTGTGGGATTCATTGAACTATAAAAAGATCAGGTATTTTATTTCGGGTAATTATGCAGAATTAGGCCAACATTTTAAGATTTCATTCAACCTGGCAGATGTACGGACCGGAAATTTAATCAGGTCATATGATTCAGACTATAAACCTTTGGATGAAATTTATAAACAAATAGATTCTGCTGCTGGTTTTTTAAAACAGGCTATCAGTTTAAATGATGCCGGCGTTTCTTCAAACGATTTAAAAAATGTTGCAATAATTTATTTTAACAACGAACTGGATGAGGAAACAGCTTCATTGTTTGACGTGCAGCCTGATTTTATGACGTCATTTGCTGCAGTTAATTTGAAAGGAAGGAATAAGTTCAATGTGCTGTCAGGAAAAAAAATAAATACTACTGCAAGCATGTCGGTGCCTTTGAATGATCTTTTTGATTTACTGCGTGCAGATGCTATCGTAACCGGTGTTATTACAAAAGATAATAAGAAGAGTAGAAGGATACTGCTGAAACCCATTATTTATACCAGGACATCTGTTATAGATACCTTGTATTTGCCAGAACAAAAAAGAAGTTCGATATATAAAAATGATCTTTTTAATGCTGTCACCAGGGACATACAGAGTTTTTTGGATGATGCTATTGAGGACGGGGGTAGCTGGGATTCTTCCTTAATGAATATGTCGTTGTCGAATATAGCCACCCTTTTACAGTTGAGTAATAAATCAATCGTAGAAGGAAATTTAAGCCAGGCTACGGTTTTATCTTATAAAATGACACAAAGGAAAGACAGTGCATGGATTGGCTTTAACCAGCTTGGCAAGATTGAGTTAAAACGAAACAACAACGATGAAGCAATAACGTATTTTGATGAGGCGATTACCAATAATAAAAAAAATGCTGAGGGCTACGAGGGAAAGGGAAATGCAATGTTAAATAAAGGACAATACAAAGATGCGATCGAACAGTTTGATCTTTGCTCAACTCTAGACCCACAATACCCGGGCATACATTTGCAAATTGCACGCTGTTACTTTCAGTTAAAAAACGATTATATCTTTTTCGAAACAAAACTGGCGCTCGAATCCGGAAGAGATTCTGCTAAAATTTATAACCTTCTTGGCCGGTATTACCTTGAAATAAAAAATAAAGATGAAATAAAAAATGAACTTTTTTATGATTCAGCCGCAGCATATTTTCAAAAAGCAAGCGTTATAGAACCGCAATATAAAAGTGCTTTAAGTGGATGTTTTTTGCAAAAAGGATATTTTCTCTCAGGGCGCAAAGATTTCATTAAAGCCGTGGATTGTTATCAACGTTCATTCATTATAGATTCTACAGTATTTGCGCTTGACGGGGCAAGGTATGCCTGTACTTTCCTGGACCAGTATGGTTCGGTTGATAGTGTTATTGCACAAGGACTTAAACTTCAGTTGTATGATTCAGCCTCAGTGTATGAGGACCAGGCCAGAATTTGTATTACAAGAATTGATAGTTTCCCCGGCGATGAAGTGAAAAAATTGGCTATGCAAAAAGCAAATCATTACCTGGATTTGTGGCTGATTGTAAGTAAAAAAGATGCTCCCACTATTTACCGCACTAAAGCGAGGGCTTATTTTCATGCAGGCAGATATGATTCTTCAATTATTTACTACCAGAAAGTACTGGATGGAAACCCAGTTGATTGGGTGAACTATTTAAACCTGGCAGAAGCATCAATAATGAGCAACAATGTATTGGCAGCTTCCAATCTTTTAACCAATAATTTCCCAAAGTTTAAAAATAAGATGCCAGCTTCACAACTTGCGGTAACACAATTCTTACAAATCACAGCCAAAATGTATTTAGGAAAAAGCTATGATACCGAACTGGTAGCACAAAAGGAGTTGATGAAAAAACAAAATGTGAACGACAAGAAACTGATCTTTGACTGGTCTTTTGCAACTTTTCAAAAATGGCTTGATTCAGGTGTGGTGGATTCAGTGCTTAGAGATAAAGTAAATGATCAGCTTAAATTGATAGGTCAATATTTTAATTTCGATATTGAAGTACAATAATAACTTTTCATTGCCCGCTGCAATGTGCAGACAATCGGCAACCAACCGGCATGTATCATATTACTGATATTACAGGCTACAGCTGATAAAAAGAAATAAAATAAAGATCCGGGTGATCCCGGATCTTTTATGTTACAATAGTTAAACCAATCTTATTGTGCCGCAACGAGTTTGAATATTTTCCCGGTTGAACCCGATAAACCAGCATCGCTGCTAACAGTAATGTACATTTCGCCGGAAAGATCTTGTCCAAACCCTCTTATAAAATAACCAAGGTTTCCCTGGTAATCCCGGGGATTGAGTGTTTGATATGACCACATACCGGAGGAAGCGGGATTGGCAACATATAATTTCCCGTCTGCGGCATTGCCATTTCCCTGCGAAAAAATTCCAAATATATATTGTCCTTCTAATTGAGGTAATACATTGCCCCTGTAAATATTTCCGCCAATAATGGTGGTGGCAAGTCCATCACCGTCAGGATGCGCTTTATTTTTTAATACAAGCACAGGTTCGCTCAATGGAATTCCGGCGGTATCCGTAGTAGGGCAGCTAGGCCTTACTGTTAGATTGTCATCTGTGTTAAAACATATCAGGCCTTCTTTCACATTCCATCCATAATTATTTCCTTTTGTTACCAGGTCAATCTCTTCCCATAAAGATTGCCCGGCATCTCCAAGATATAATCCATGCGAGCCTCCCTGGTCAAATGAAAACCTATATGGATTCCTGAATCCAAATGCATAGATTTCTTTTTTTGCATAAGAAGAGCCTGCATACGGGTTATCGGCTGGAATTCCATAAGGTATTCCCGCATTTACATCTATTCTTAAAACTTTTCCCATCAGGTTGGCCCATATATTTTGCGCATTGCCGCCTGCATTATCGGCGTACCAGTCAGGAAAATGTCCCGGTGCATTATCATCACCGGCACCACCATCACCAATAGAAATATACAGATAGCCATCTGGTCCAAACGCAATGGTGCCCCCATTATGATTGAATTGCGGGTGATCTTCTTCCAATACAATTCTTTCAGAGCCGATATCTGCAATATTTGCATTGGAGGAAACTGTAAATTCTGAAACCCGGGTAATACTGTTCCAGCCATCAGGGGCCGGTCCGCCCGGATTGGGTGGTGCGTTATAAAAGACATAAAGCTTTCCATTGGTTTGATAGTCGGGATGAAAAGCCAGGCTCAGTAAACCTCTTTCATCATATGCAGGGGTTAATGTAACAAGCCTGGATGATAAATCTAAAAAAGGAGTGGCCAGCATTGTTCCACCAGCAGGAACAATGTATATTTTCCCCACCTGGTCTACTACAAACAACCTGTTTGTTCCATCAGGGGATTCTATTACAGAAAGCGGTGCGACAAGATTTTCTGCAACCAATTGAAGATTTGGTTCAACATTGGCCGGTGGATCATCATTGTCCTTTTTACAGCTAATACAAAAAAGTGCAATGCAGGCTGATAAGATTAATAAGCGGAATTTGCCATGGAAAGGAGATTTTGCAATTGATATCATAATTATTGAATTAAGTGATGAAATAATTGCAGTTAGAATAGGCAAATGTTCCTGCTAAGGAACTGCGTTATAATTCAGTACGGGAAAAATATGCCGTAGTTGCCCGCTGGTTGCAAATAAAACATAGTTTTTTGTGTACCTGTTTATAACTGGTTCCGGAATATTAATCATAAAATATCGGATCATCGGCACATATTGCCACTTAATCGCTTTTTTTATTTTTTGAAAAAAAACCTTTCTACATTTAACCAGATACAAGTTTTGATTGGGAATTGATCTTAATTAAACGAGGCTGCAATTTCTATTGTGGCCTTTTGTATAAAAGCTGAGGGCTCTTGCCGGTTTGCAGCGATTAAAGAAAATAGTGTACTTTTCTTTTAAAATTATACATTGACCCAGGGATCCCACCAGCTTGCAGTTATTATGTTTGCCGATATTGTAGGTTATACAGCTATGATGCAGCAGGATGAGTCATCGGCATTGATAAAACTCAATGCTTTCAAAGATGCATTGAAAAAAAGGATCAATGAATTCAATGGAGAGCTCATTCAGTATTTTGGAGATGGCGGACTGGTGATTTTCAATAATTCGACGGATGCAGTCAACTGCGCAACAGGACTGCAGGAAGATTTTCAACTGCAGCCATGCGTACCCGTTCGCATAGGAATTCATTTGGGAGATATCCTTTATAAAGAAGGGAACATTTTCGGTGATTGTGTGAATATTACATCACGTATTGAAAGCATGGGTGTACCGGGTGCAGTATTGGTTTCCGGATATGTACAAAAGCAACTTAAAAATAAAACAGGATTTATACTACACTCATTGGGGAGCTTTGATTTTAAGAATGTAGATGAACCGATGGAGATATTTGCGCTTGCAATAAAAGATACCCCTTTACCAGGCCGGGATGAATTGAATGGTAAGTTCGGACAGCAAAAGATCATTAAATCAATTGCGGTATTGCCCTTTGTTAATATGAGCAATGACCCTGACCAGGAATATTTTGGTGATGGGATTGCAGAAGAGATCATCAATTCGCTGGTACATTTGAAGAACCTTCATGTTGCAGGCCGCACTTCTTCCTTTCAATTCAAAGGCACAAATACCGATCTGCGTGAGGTTGGTAAAAAGCTAAATGTAAATACGGTATTGGAAGGAAGCGTAAGAAAACAGGCGAATAAGCTCCGAATTACGGTGCAGCTGATCAGCGTTGATGATGGTTATCATCTTTGGTCGGAAAGATATGACAGGGAAATAGATGATGTATTTGCTATACAGGATGAAATCGCGTTGACCATAACAGAGAAATTACGGATAATCATACACGAAGATGACCGTAACCTGATTGTAAAAAGCCATACACAAAACACGGCGGCTTATGAATTGTATTTAAAAGGACGCTTTTATATGTCCCGTAGGGGCCCCTCGCTTGTCACGAGCCTGCATTTTTTCCAGGAAGCTATTGAACTCGATCCCGCTTTCGCACTGGCACATTCAGCTTATGCAGATGCAATTTTGCTGATTGCAACCTATGGCCTTATGCATCCGCAACAGGCAATGATAAAAGCAAAGCAATCAGCAGAAAAAGCAATGGAGCTCGACCCTTCACTTTGCCAGCCTTACTGCTGTTTGGGGTATTATTATACCAGCTTCGAATGGAACTGGGCAGAAGCAAAGAGAAATTTTCTCAGGTCAATTGAATTGAATCCAAGATACGCCGAAGGACATTTCAGGTATGGATGGAATTATCTTACCTGCGTGGAGGGGAATTTTACGGAAGCAATAAAGCATGGAGAGGAAGCCATAAGACTTGAGCCGCTTAGTTCCATTTGTTATGCAACACATTCTTTAATGCTGCATTGTGCAGGAAAATTTGATGAATCATTAAAGGTTTGCAATATGGGTATCGAGCTGGATGCATATTCATTTGTATGCCTGTTAAATAAAGGAATGAATTTAATTGCATTGAAACAATATGAAGAAGCCATTAAGTCTTATGAAGCTGCACTGAGCATCTCCAATCGTCATCACTTTATTGTAAATGCATTGATATGGGCATACTGTGTAAACAATCGTTTTAATGATGCACAAATATTGATGAATGAATTAAAGGAGCGATCAAAATCTGAATACATTGCAAAGGCTTTTACAGCATTATCTGCAGCTTATCTTGGTAACCTGGATGAATCGGTTGAGCTTTTGAGTAATGCAATTGATGAACATGACCCGATACTTGTAATGCTTAAGTATGAGCCCTGGGTGCCTGGTTTATTAAGGAAAGATAACCGCTTCAAAAAAATATTACAAAAAATTGGTTTTCCAGGAACCAAATGATCTCTATTCTAAAACCTTATCCAGGTGCAATAACTTCCCGTTTTCCAACATGCCTTGTAAAACAATGCGGACTTTTTTTGCTTTATCTGTATTGTAAAATGAAAATTTAAGGGCTTTGTTAGTCCCTCCTGCGACCAGGTAAGGATTCCAATATAATGTGGTGCGTTCATCATTTAATACGCGTATACTATCAACAGCATAATTGGGTGAGAAAAATTCTTTAACAGGGCTAAATCCTTCTACCACGACCTCTTTGTGCTCTACACCGTTCGAGCGAATACCGCCACCTTTTTTTGTATAAATAGCCAATGCACCACCAGTGCCGCCAGTTAATGGCCCGCCTGCAAAAACCTTCACCATTGCAATATCTGATATCTTCATTGTTGCTATTTGTGAGGGAGTAACCTGGAATTCATCCAGGAAAACATTCATTTGTATCTGGCCACCCATAAGGCTCATCGCATTGCGGTATACAATTGAATAATTTAACCCACCACCGGTAATGTTTACGCCGGTCAATCTTGCTTTCAAATAATCAAATACATTTTGGGATGAGTTGGTAGGTTCAGACAAAAAATCAAGTGTTTTTGTCGACATACTACCAAGTGTACCCGAAACATATTTCTTTTCATATTCTTCTCTTTCTGTTTTTACTTTCGCTTTCAATTTAATCTCCTGCAGTACTATGCCATTAAAATTTGAAGGTTTGTCCGGAGCATATATTGCTTTATATTTTGAAAGAACCGGTTCATCAGGAAAAAAGGCAGGTTGTTTGGGAAAAGAAGTTTTTAATTTATAGAATGTAGTAGTTAAAGGTGAATTGAGTTGGACTATGTTAACAAGTGAATTCTTTGTGAGATTACTCTGAAATATAAACCGTGCAGTATCTTCAAACATCATCCCGTTCATATAGAATTTACCGGAAGAATCAGTTTCCACCGATAAAAAATCTGTTTTCTTATCACTCGTTTTTGCAATGATAGTAAGCTTCGTATTCATAAGAGGTTTACCGGAGGATGGATCTGAAGCCTGTCCTTCAAATGTTACATATTCAGGGTCCTTAAAAGCCATTGATGGAAAACGGTTGGTGAATAATTCATTCCAGCTATATTTTCTCCAGCCGTTTGTAAGCATTACAAGATCCAGGTTTTGCTGATGTAATTCATCATTTGATTCAAAATAATAGGCAGGGCGGTATACAACCCCTTTGATGTCGGAAGTTAGTAGCAACCTTGTAATAATCGTTTGTTCAGGTTTGTTTTCAAAACCGGCATCAGTAACAGATACAGAAAAAGTTCCTGCTATAGTATCTTCGAGGGTATAAGAAAATTCATTTTTTGCTCTTGGTTTTAAATCTACTTTGTCGTTACTAAAGGATCCTCGTGGAATGTAATCACCTGAATTAATAAATACCAATCGTTCTGCAAGTGGTTTGTGTTCTGCGTTAAAAACTGTCACCTGCAATATGCCGGTAGGTAAATCTCCATCAGGAATTTCGCCATTGAGTTTTTTAGCCGACACAGGCACAGGAACTTTAAATGCCACATAGTTTTCCTGCACACCCAGTATATAGGCAGGCAATAAGTTTTCACTTTGTACTGTGCTGGCATCCAGGTTAAAATAGGTTTTGTTTTCTTTCCGTGAAATTTTCAAAGCAACTCCCTCTGCTACTACGGCAGGCAGCAGGTAATTTGTTTTATCTCCACCATTTATACGGCATTCCGCCCTGTACACCTGTCCTGCTAACGGCATTAATTCAAAACTTCCCATACCATCATGAGTACTTTTAAAATTCATAACTTCTTTATTATTTGCATCGAGTATTGTACCTTCTATTTCGAGCGGTGTTCCATATTTGTCGGTGCATTTAAAAGCCACCCGATTACTTATGTTAGCAATGATGTTACCAGCTTCGGGAAAAAAATGTACCAGGTTATCGGTTGCTTTTTCTTTACGGTCGTTGCCTGCCGATGTATTGTAAATGTAAAATGAATGATAATAAAAAGCTTCAAACCCAAAATTCATCAGGTATCTTGTAAATGCTTTTACTGTATAATTGCCCTGTGGGAGATTTTTAGGCAGGCTAAACTCCCCAACTGCGGTACTACCGTTTATAGGTAATAGTTTTCTTTCAACAAGTTTACCGGTATCGTTTAATAATTCTATAGCCAGCACAGTGCTTTTGCCGGAGGGAAAAAAGCCTTGCATCAGGTAGGCTTTGAACCATATTGTTTCACCAGCCAGGTAAAAGCTCTTATCATAATGCAGGTACAGTTTTTCTGTACTATAGTTCTGCTGCACTTTTTCAAGCAATGATTCAGGAGTTTGAGAAAATGCAGGGACGAATAACAATGAAATAAAAACAAAGAGTACTATCTTTTTCATTTCGAACAGTTGTTTTGGTATAACGGGTAGCTAATATAACCAAACTAATCAAATTCAAGTTTTTGGTATTCGCGTTTTTTTACCTGATTTTTCGGGTGTTTTAACGGGATATTTATTACAAATGATGCCATGATTATATTGTGTTTGCTAAGGTGAATAGTTTAGGGGAAATGTAATTACAAAAAAGGGAACGATCTCTCGTTCCCTTTAACTCTTTTATTCTTATTAAAAATTTCTTATTTCACAATTCCCATCTTCGCCTCAATGCTCAATGTAGCATGTGGTACTGCTCTTAATCTTGCTTTATCAATCAATTTGCCTGTTACACGGCAGATACCATAGGTTTTGTTTTCAATACGCATGATCGCTTTTTCAAGATGATCAATAAAAGTGATCTGGCGGCTGGCCATCTGGCTTAGTTGCTCACGTTCCATACTAAGACTTCCGTCTTCCATTGTCATGTAACGGTTTTCGCTTTCATCACCACCCATTTCGTCTTTACGGGTGATCAATCCCTGCAAATAATTCAATTCTTTTTTTGCAGCTTCCAGTTTACGCTGGATCAATTCCCTGAATTCAATCAGGTCTGTATCACTGTAACGTACAATCGGTGCACCCGGATCATTTTTTGGCTGATCCAATACTGACTTTGTAAAATCAGGATGATATTTACGTGCATTTTTGGTAGATAATTTCGGGATCACTACCGGTTTTGGCGGCATCACTTTTATATCTTTCGGATTAGCTGCGCTCGCTTTTGGTGAAACATGGGGCTTTACAGTTTCTTTAATAACTGGTTTAGCAGGTGTTTTCTTTTCTTCGGTTTTTTTTGTCATTGGTGTTTGTACCGGTTTTTGAACAACTACCGGATGTTTTTTTGTCGTTGATATTACAGGTTTAGCAGTTGGTTTTGGCAAAGGTTTATTTGCATGTTTTGCAGGTGCAGCTTTATGAGCTGTTGGTTTTATGTGTGCTTTAGGTGCCGCTTTGGCTGCAGGTTTTTTAGCCACTGGGGCATGCTTTTTTGCAGCTGGCTTCGCCGCTTTTTTAGCCGGCGCCGCTTTTTTTACAGGTTTTGCTGCTTTTTTAGGAGCTGGCTTTTTAGCCGCCGGTTTCGCTGCCTTCTTTTTAGTTGCCATACTACTCTCTTTTTTTAAGTATGTTTACGGTTAAAGGAATCATTCACTTCAATTTGGGTACTGCCATTGCTAATTTGGGGTACAAAATCAAGCGAATCCGCCAAAATTTCGGCGCAAATATAGTCTTTAAATTCAATTAATGAAGATTGCAGTTCAGCATTTCCTGATACTGTAACATTTATCCGGTCAGTGAGTTCAAAATTGCTATCCTTCCTTATATTTTGAATGCGGTTTACGAATTCCCTGGCATTGCCCTCATTCTTAATGCGTCTGTAATGGTTATGTCCAGGGCTACAGTAAGTGACCCTTTGCTGCTACTTCATAACCTGGAATTTCATCAGTGATCACCTCTATATCCTCTGCATTAATAATGATCGGGGCTTCTCCGTTTGCTAACCTGTTTTGCGTTAAGTGTATAATCGCCTTGCTGTACTATTTCGATAGTCGGCATTATCAAATTTTTCGATTTCCGCAGCTGCCCATTTCATTTTGGCACCAGCTTTTTTCCCAATGTTTTAAAATTTGCCTTTGCTTTTTTGCGGATAAAATCATTGTCGGCATCCAGTATTTCGATTTCCTTGATATTTGTTTCGGCTTTGATAATTTCTTCTACCAATTTGATCATCCTCGGCCATTGTCAGCTATCCAGTGCAGGGATAAATACCTTTTGCAAAGGCTGCCTTACTTTGATATTTACTTTTTTTCGAAGAGATAGTATTAGTGAAGAAATATCCTGCGCCAGTTGCATCCTTTTTTCCAGGCATGTATCAATAACGGCCTCTTCTGATTTTGGAAAATCAGTATGATGAACCGATTCATTTTAAATCGCTTTGTAACTGTATTCAGGTTATTGAACAACCAATCTGCAAAGAATGGAGCAATCAGGGCATCAGCTGCTTAATGTTTCCAGGCATTCATACAATGTTTGGTAAGCACAATCTTATCATGTTCATATTCCCCTTTCCAGAAACGGCGGCGGCAAAGACGTACATACCAGTTGCTTAAATGTTCATCGACAAAATTCTTCAATCAGCCCGCCCGCCTGTGTAGGTTCGTAATCATCCATGCTTGCCGTTACATTTTTATCAGGCGTATTCAGAGAAGATAAGATCCATTGGTCTATTTCCGGTCTTTCTTCAACGGAATATATTCTTCTTTAAATGCAAATCCATCCACATTTGCATACAAAGCAAAGAACTGGTAAGTATTGTATAAGTGTACCAAAGAATTTGCGTTGTACTTCTTTAATACCTTCTTCATCAAATTTTAAGCTATCCCATGGAGATGCATTGGTGATGAGGTACCAGCGTGTTGCATCAGCACCATATTTTCTGATGGTTTCAAACGGATCAACCACATTACCCAGGCGCTTGCTCATTTTATTGCCATTCTTATCCAGTACAAGCCCATTACTCACAACAGTTTTGTAAGCCACGCTGTCAAACAACAAGTACGCCTAATGCATGTAATGTATAGAACCAGCCTCTTGTCTGGTCAACACCTTCAGCAATAAAATCAGCCGGGAAATTCTGTTTAAAAGTTTCTTTATTCTCAAAAGGGAAATGCCATTGCGCATAAGGCATGGCGCCACTGTCGAACCAAACATCTATCAGGTCAGGCACCCTTTTCATCGGTTTTCCATCATCACTTACCAGTATGATATCATCTACATAAGGTTTATGCAGATCAAGAATGCCTTCATGCAAATAATGTTTATTTGTTTCGCCACCTAATACTTCTGCTAGCTTTTTTTATCTCTTTATTCAATTCTTCAATTGAACCAATACATTTTTGTTCTTCTCCATCTTCTGTTTTCCAGATAGGTAAGGGTGTTCCCCAGAAGCGGCTGCGGCTTAGGTTCCAGTCAACCATATTCTCCAGCCAGTTGCCAAAACGGCCTGTGCCGGTTGATGCAGGTTTCCAGTTGATGGTTTTATTCAATTCAACCATCCTGTCTTTTACTGCTGTGGTTTTGATGAACCATGCATCCAAGGGATAATAAATGATTGGTTTATCGGTTCGCCAGCAATGCGGATAATTGTGTTCGTATTTTTCTACTTTGAAAGCCCGGTTTTCTTTTTTCAGTTTTACAGCGATGTCAACATTTACATCCACATAATCCTGTTCATCCTTATAATTCTTTACATAACGGCCGCTGAATTCACCAACGCCTTCAACAAATTTTCCTTGCTTATCAACCAGTGTAAGAATACCGAGGTTATTTTTTTGCCCGACCTTAAAATCATCTGCACCAAATGCAGGAGCAGTATGAACGATACCTGTACCATCTTCTGTGGTTACAAAATCACCTGTAATAACACTGAAAGGGTTTGGCGCCTGGTGTTATTTCCTGTATTTTTTCTAATGTATTTGCTTCAAAAGGAAGTAGTTGTTCGTATTCAATTCCTTCAAGATCTTTTCCTTTGAATTCTGCAATTATTTTCCAGGGAATAATTTTATCGCCTTCCGTTATAACTTTCAAAATCAGCATTCTCTCGCTTCAGCTTTAAAATATTTTGCAATCAAGGCTTTTGCCAAGATCACATTTATTGGAAGGTAGTGTATAGGGATTAAAAGTTTGCACAAGTACATAATCAATATTAGGCCCAACTGTTAATCCAAGATTTGAAGGCAATGTCCATGGAGTGGTTGTCCATGCCATAGGAAAATACTTCTCATCGCTTCAGCATTGATCAGGATTGTCAACTTGTTCATTATCTAATTGCCTTAAACATGACCACTGCACTTGTATCCTTTACATCTTTATAAGTTCCCGGCTGATTCAATTCATGGGAAGACTAAGACCAGTTCCGGCAGCAGGGGAATAAGGCTGAATGCTTACACTTTCATACAGGTATCCTTTTTTATATAGTTCACTCAGGACACCACCAAAGTGTTTCAATATAATTGTTTTCAAAAGTTACATAAGGATCATTCAGGTCAACCCAATAGCCCATTTTTTGCGTAATGTCATCCCATTTGTCTTTGAATCGCATCACTACCTCCCGGCACTTCTCATTATAATCTTCTACTGATATTTTTTTACCAATATCTTCTTTTGTGATTCCCAATTCTTTTTCTACGCCCAATTCTATCGGCAAGCCCATGTGTATCCCAGCCACCTTTTCGTTTTACCTGGAATCCCTGCATTGTTTTATACCTGCAAACAAGGTCTTTTAATGTTCTGGAAATAACGTGGTGAATACCGGGCATACCATTGGCACTTGGCGGACCTTCATAAAATACAAAAGAGGGGTTGCCTTCCCGCAATTCCACGCTTTTTTCAAAAGCCCCTGATTTTTGCCATATATCCAGGATTTCCTGGCTGATGGAGGGTAAGTTAAGTTGCTGGTATTCTTTATATCTGGCTGACATTTATATATCTTCAGGAAGGTTGTTTAAAAATAAGTGTGCAAAGTTAGTAAAATCCTCACTGAAAATCGTATGAAAAACAGCCCCAGTCTATGTATTAGTAAAAAAAATATTCCGATTTTGACCGGTTTTTTCCACAATTGAAATGCTTGGCATAATATTAGTTATCTGCAGTACGATATTTTCAAATCCTGTTAAATTCAAAAAGTTAATGTATGAAAAGCACTTTTTTCATATTTAGTACGGTTCTCCTGGTTGGTTTTTCAGCACAAGCTCAAAAAAAGAAAGCAACCCCTGTAAAGCAGGTTAATGTTCCTGAGAACGTTAATGCTACTTTTAAGAGCCAGTACGCAGTTGCCGATGGTAACCAGTGGAATAAGAATTACAGCGGTAACTATGTTGCCAGTTTTACAAACAGTGATCATTTAAAGCAAACGGTTGAGTTTAGTAATTCAGGTGCGCTGGTAAAATCTAAAATTGAATATGCACCGGAAGGTCTGCCTGAAGTTGTAAACAGCTCAATATTATCGCAATATCCAAATACAAAAATTACGGAAGCTGCCAAGATGCAAATGCCAGGGGTAGCTCCTTATTATAGAGTTAAAATTATTGGCGCAGACAACACTGCAAAGGAATTATTGATCAGTGAAGAAGGAACTATCACTGAATAAAGATTTTTGCTGGTTTAGGGTTTTATTAGGGTAAAACGGGAGTAGTCTTACTCCCGTTTCTTTGAAAGATCTGATATGAAAAACACTCCGCTTTAAAATCCCGTGTTTGAGTAAAGCGTTAACTGAATAAAACACCCGGTAGATTTTGTTTAGTAAAAATTAGAGAATATAAACACCTAAAAAGGCAACTCATCAAATAATGAGTTGCCTTTTTCTTTTTTGTGTAAAATCGGTTCTTATAACGACTTAATAAATTTGATCAGTGCCTTGCGATCAGAAGTGGAGAGTTGTATAAAACTATTTTTAGAGGCCTCAGCTTCCCCGCCATGCCATAAAATAGCCTCTTCGATTGTTCTTGCCCTGCCATCATGTAAATAAAAAGGTATGCCGTTTGTTTTTTCAAAAAGGCCGATACCCCACAAAGCAGGCGTTTTCCATTCGTTACCATCAGCCAGGAAATCCGGGCGGTTATCAGCGAGGCCCGGGCCCATATCATGCAATAAAAGATCGGTATAAGGGTGTATACGTTGATTGCTTATTGCCTTCAAGGTAACGTCAACGGCTGTACGCATAGTGGGAGTATGACAGCCAGAGCAGTTGATCTGCCTGAATATATTTTCCCCTTGCAAAGCAATTGCATCAGTTACATTTCTTCTTGCAGGAACAGCAAGTGTTTTGATATAAAAAACACTACCATTTAAAAGGCTGTCCGAAAGTTCAACATCATCACTATAACCATCGTCTTGTGCTTGTCCAAAACAACTCTCTTTGGGAAATACATAACTGGTAACGCCCATATCCTGGTTGTATGCAGCGGCAACCTGTGTAAGAAGGGTGGCAGTGTTTGCTTTTAAACCAAACCGGCCAATCATTCTTTTATCAAGGTAGTCGTCCCATATATAGTTGGCTCTTCCGCTTATTCCGTCACCATTGGAATCATTTTCATCAGCATTTGCTAAAATTGCTTCATCAGGAATATTCTGCAGCAATCCCAATCCGAAGAACGGAGGCGCCACACGTGGACTCATCATATAATCCGAAGGAAGAGGCATATAAGGATTAAGCAGTGTATAAGCAGGGTTCCTCAATCTTACTATTTCACCATCCGGGAGCGTAACAGGGATTTCAGTATAGCTGATATCAACCCTTGCTTCAGGTTGCTGGCCAAAAATTGCTATATCCTGTAATTGCCCGCCAAATCCCGGAACAGGGAGCGGCCCCCCATGCAGGTCACTACCGGGGATGCTTAATCGAAATAATAAAGATGAATTTACAAACCCTGCAGTAGGTGTTCCCTTGCCGTCATTGTGATGACAACTGATACAACTTACATTGCTGAATACAGGACCGAGACCATAGTTAACCGGCGCAGGTGATGTAACAAATGTTTTTTCCACGCTTCCATCACCCAATTCATGTGCTTCCATGTCGGCCTCATTCATAAAAGGTATTTCATGTCCGAAAGCATTGTGTGTTTCATCAAATACAGTTGCCAAACCACCAGAAAGCCTTGGATCATAATCTGATTCAGGAAAAGTATCAGCCTTACGACACATGATTAGCATCACCGGCAGCGTAATAATAGCTGTAACAAGATATGTTTTGCGAAACCTGAATTTCATTATTCTATTTGAGAATTCCGGCACAAAGAGACGAAATAAAACCGATTCTTTGTGACAAGAATAATTTAAAAACCGTATTAAAAAAATTAGTCTGTGATATAAGTCACTATAAATGGCTTCAGCTTTTCATCCAAAGCGGTAGCGAGTTCATTAATAGCGTTCATGGTAGCCTGGCACTGAGTACGTTGAGATTCAATGGCCTGCTCATAAGTAACAGTAATGTTATCAAAAGACTGAATAGCCGCGTTGAATTTTTGTTGCAGCTCAACATCCAATGCGCTGTTTTTAGCTTTTACCAGGTCTTCTACACCGGTGCCATCGTCATTAAATTTTCCGAGGTATACATTATACGCACCAATAATATTGTTTTTAAAATCGGTTACGGAATTTCCACTGAAAGGTGATTCAACAATTTGTACAGCCAATACAGGATCAATAGGATACAGGTCAAAAGGTTCAACCATTTTTCCATCACCTACTTCACCACAAATTCCTATCATAGCCTCTGTTATAGCCAGGAATGCATCTTGCTTTTTTACAAATACAGTGCTCCCGGTTCCTGCAGTGAGGAATTTATTTGCATAATTTCCGCCCGAAGGATCCCAATCATTGTACAAAGCATCAGCATTTAATTTCAGCAGGGCTGCAAGACTAACCATATATGTTTTTTGACGTGTATCAAGTGAAGCAGCTGTTCTTGTTCCCCCTTCACCCCATAAAATATATTCGAGCGGGTGATATCCTTTTAATGCACGGCTGTTTAATGACTGAATATCGCTTACACTAAGATCATGACTCATGTCAGCTAACAATGCATCCATATCATTGAAGTTTACAGGCCATGTATCAGTTTCAGGATCGTATTCATTTTGATCAACAGGCCCGAATAAGAAGCCTTCACTTCTTTCCCATGTAACACGCATGTCTTTCCATGCAGCTTTTGCAGCATCAAGATTAGGTTCCGTTGGATTTGTATTCAATGCAATAACAGTTGTGTTCAATACAGAGGCTTTTGACTTTAATTCTGCATAACCCGGTACGGCTATTTTATTTACAAAATCGCCGATGGCTGCATCTTTGATTGTATTAAAATCCTGTGTGGAGTCGTTATGATCTTTGTTGCAAGCGGTAAAAAAAGTAATTGCAAATAACGCAGACGCCAGTATTCTTTTCATTGGTTTATTTTATAAGTGAATTAAGAGATTATTGTTTATTATTCGTGTTTTTAATTGTTGTAAAGGCATTTCTGCCGGTCCTTTTATTACGTTACCTTCTTTATCAAATTTGCTTCCATGCAAACTGCAGTTAAAACCATTACCGGTTGTGCCTAGTTGATTATCCTGGTGTGTGCATCTTAACAATAAAGCTTTATAAGTATTGTCACTTTTCCTTTCAACTGCAATTTCATATTCAAACTTTTTTGGACTTATCAACTGGAAAGGCTGACTATCGAATAGGGATAATGGTACTTCTACTTCGTTGTTGTTCACAATGGGTTTGAAAGTATTTGCCGCTGTTTTTGGGCTGCACGAGGCAAGTTCAGCTGCAACAGCTGCACTTGCCGCACCCAGCAGGCAAATTTTACAGGCACCTTTTAAAAAAGTTCTTCGTTGCACAACCTAATTTTAAAATGAATAGCCAACTCCTATGTTTAGAAACTGGTTGTTTTGTTTGTATGGAATTTTAACAGGGCTTGGATTTATAACAAGCGCCGGATTTTCTTCACCGGTATGTAACAGGCGGACATCCGCTTTTACAACCACATTGCGTATAGGCAAGTAGGTTAGTCCCAATATAACATGCTGTTGTTTTTGTATGCCGTCATATAAAGCACTTTTGGGAATGTCAGCATTTAAATCAAGGGTTTCGTAGCGACCGAAAATATTTAATTGCTGTCCCTTTAATTTTTTGCTGTGTTCAAACAGGTTATAAGCAAGTTCAGCATAAGCACCATACATTGTTTTACTTACGTTGTTGGCATAGGCAAGATTAATCTCCTCCGCATCAGGTAAGGCGATATAGGCTCCCAATACTTTTGCATTGATACCGTTGTGCGACCATTGTATGTTCGCTTCGCCAAGATAAAGCGGTAAAGCAAATGGACCAGAATCAAGCGCAAGACTGTCACTTGCACGTTTGCTTAATCCATTTGTTCCCCCGGCATATCCTGATACCTGGAAAGAGAAGTCTTTCACATAGTATTGAAGTGCTGCGTGGAATGCAATATTATTTGCGGTTGCATTTTTTCCTTCAAAACGTCCTTCTCTTATTCCTGAACCATGCTCAAAATTTGCAGCGTTAAGACCATTGATGAGTGCAAAATTATAATTGAGAGGAATTTTTTTTGACCTTCCATAAAAACCAATTCCAAGTTCACGCCATGTTGCAGGAATTATCAATTGTTCTACAATTGGTCGTTCTGTACCATTAAAATTTACAGGCAGGTGATTTTCATTCAATATACCTATACGGGGAATAAATAAACCTGCGGTAATATATTGGCGGGGATTGAGGTTAAATTTAACAAATGCCTGTTCCATTGCAATTTCTCCACCTTCTTCATCTCCCTCTACTTTTGCGTTTTCCACTTCGAGTTCTGTAAAAACGGAGATCTTTGAATTGAATTGATGACCAAGAAATAATACAGCCCTTTCCAATGTGATGCCTGAAGTCTTTTCATTAAAATCTCTTTGATAAAAAGTGCTGCCGTAACCGGATATTACGGTTTTTGACTTTGCAGTACCGGTATACAAAGAATCTTCATTGGTTAAAATCAATTGTTGTGCGGGAGTGCGAACCTGTGCCTTTATGAAATTATAAAAGGGAAGTAAGCATAAAATGATAGCTGCCAGTTTTTTCATTTTGCAAAAGTAAGGGGGTACCATCAATAAGCAGCTTCCGTTATCGGTAAAAAAACTGCCGGATTGGGAAAAGCGGGCAAAGATGTTTTATTAAAGACTGTTTTCTGTTATGGTAAATGCTTTTCCTGATTTTGAAAACAAATAGAAGTTCCCTGATGCAGTTTTGCGCAAAAATTTTCAATGTGCAATTACCACACCTGGTTCCATAATGATAAAAGCGGATATGTAATTGAATGCATTCAATGTAATAAGATACAGGTATGTTTTGGGAATCTTTTATTATCCTTCCGACAGCAAACTTTTGAAAACTTCCGGCGGTACGTAGAGAAAAATGCAGCAACAGTACGGCCGGATAGCCAGCGACACATAAAATCTCTATTGTTAACCACAAGTTGCCAGGGTATTAATATGATACTGAGTGAATCGGAATTGGAGGGGTTATATCAAATGCTCGAATATGCAGACAATGAAATGAAAACTGCGGCTTTAATGAAAATGTTCGACGAACCACAATGAAATTAAGCTGTTCTCAATAACAACTCACAAGGTTTGATACCTGTATGTTTTTTGAAGGCGGTACTAAAATGAGAAATAGAAGAATAACCCAGTATCAAAGAAACTTCTGTAACGCTAAGGCCTTTTTCATATAACAGATATTTGGCGTGTTCCATACGTTGTCCCTGGTAAAAATCAAATATGGTTGTTCCAAAAATCTCTTTGAAGCCTTTCTTTAAATAACATTCGTTGATGGCAACTTTGCGGCTAAGTGCTTTGATTGTAATTGGTTCACCAATATGCTGCAATAATATTTCACGTGCCTTTATAATTTTTTCCCGATCGGCTTCATTGGATAAGAACTTACAGCTAAAACTTGTTTCTTCCTTGTCACCAAGCATACAATCAGTGCTGTACAAAAGCAATATCTGCGTCTGTGCATTGATGAAAATATTTTCCAGCGTATCTGTATAAGTATGATTCAGCAATGCCTCAATAGCCATTCTTGTCTTGCCACAAAGAGGAAGGATTTTCGAAAACGACGTTGTGTGTGTGAATGAAAGTACATTATCCGTAAGTGTAACAGGCGTTTTATGCGCTTTTGCAAACTGGTTCAGGTAGGAAGGTGAAAAAGAGAAGCTCAATACATCTACACTATCTACTTTTTCTATGCAGCTGCGGGAAGCATTAAATTTACAATAATCGCATTCCGTTTGCTTCTGCCGGCAATAAACATTACCACTTACACAAAATTTAAGTTCAAGGAAATTTTCACCGGTATTATTTTTTTCATAATTGTACACCAGTACACCCGTGTCTTCCATGTTCCATTGAGGTTGTTTTTTATAACGCTTAATCGCATAACGAACAGAACCGGGAACATTTCTTACAACTTCCTGCAAAACCTCCATTTCATTATATAGAAAAGGTTGTTTGTACGCAAGGGATAATATGTCTGTTTGATGATCCATTGAAAAATTTCGATGTAAAGATACGAAAGGTTAACCAACAATTACAGTGTTTGAACATTAAATTTTTATAATCCCCGGTTTTAACAAATTTGCTAGGCCGCAAAACTACAAAAATTCGTTGCTGATTGTAAACTTTTTTAGCCTGGTCTATCACCAGGATAACGTTAAAAAAAGTTTTAAAAATAGATTGAAAATATACTCTTTTTAATTGCTTAAAACCCTTGATATTCCTTAACTTCGCAGCATTGTGAGTTTTATTAAATTTAAAGAGATTTCGACGCATTTATGAGTACAGAAACAGCAGAATTAACCTCCCTTGCCACTAATAGTTACGGCGCAGACAGCATACAGGTTTTAGAAGGATTGGAAGCGGTACGGAAACGTCCGGCAATGTACATTGGTGATATCAGTGTTAAGGGTCTTCATCACCTCGTTTATGAGGTTGTAGATAACTCTATTGACGAGGCGTTGGCAGGATATTGCAAGAATATTACAGTAACCATCAACGAAGATAATTCCATCACTGTTCAGGATGATGGCCGTGGTATACCAACAGGTATGCATACAAAAGAAAACAGGAGTGCACTGGAAGTTGTTATGACAGTGTTGCATGCGGGGGGCAAGTTTGATAAAGGCTCTTACAAGGTTTCAGGAGGTTTACATGGTGTGGGTGTGAGTTGCGTAAATGCGCTTAGTAAAAAGCTTCATGTAACGGTAAACCGTGAGGGTAAGAAATTTGAGCAGGAATACGGTATTGGTATACCCAAATATCCTGTAAGGGAAATAGGCAAAAGTGATACTACCGGAACTACCGTTCAATTCTGGCCGGACGGTTCTATTTTTACAACAACTGAATACAATAAAGAAATACTGGAAGGCCGTTTGAGAGAACTTGCTTTCCTGAATAGAAAATTAAGGATCATTCTGAATGATGTGAGAGAAAAAGAAGAGGATGGATCAACCTACACCAAAACTTTTTATAGTGAAGGAGGGATTGTTGAATTTGTTGAATCTATAGATAAAAATGCCAACCGCCCGCCGCTTATTCCCAAAACAATTTATTGTGATGGTTTTGATGAGAAGAACAATGTTACTGTTGAAGTAGCAATGGTATATAATGCAAGCTACCAGGAGCATATTTTCAGCTATGTAAATAATATTAATACAATTGAAGGTGGTACGCATGTAGCTGGTTTCCGCCGTTCCATAACAAGGGTATTTAAAAGTTATGGCGACAAGCAGGGAATGTTTGAAAAAGCCAAAGTTGCTATTGAAGGTGATGACTTCCGTGAAGGTATATCTGCTATCATTTCTGTAAAAGTTCCGGAACCACAGTTTGAGGGACAAACAAAAACAAAACTGGGTAACAGTGAAGTGATGGGGATTGTGGATACAACATTGAGCCGTGTGCTTGAAGCATACCTGGAAGAAAACCCCAAAGATGCCAGGACAATCATACAAAAAGTAATACTTGCCGCACAGGCAAGAGCCGCGGCCAAACGTGCCCGTGATATGGTGCAACGCAAAAGCGTTTTAACCGGCGGTGGATTACCGGGTAAACTGGCAGATTGTTCAGACAGGGATCCGGGAAAATGTGAGTTGTTTCTTGTGGAAGGAGATTCGGCAGGTGGTACAGCCAAACAAGGGCGTGACCGCAGCTTCCAGGCTATTTTACCATTGCGTGGTAAAATATTAAACGTGGAAAAAGCTATGGAGCATAAAATATACGATAACGAGGAGATCCGCAATATGTTTACTGCACTTGGAGTGAAGATCGGTACATCAGAAGATATAAAAGCTTTGGATATCTCCAAACTGCGTTATCATAAACTGATCATTATGACGGATGCCGATGTAGATGGAAGTCATATCGCTACTTTAATACTTACTTTTATTTTCCGCTATATGAAGGAACTGGTAGAACAAGGATATGTTTATATAGCCCAACCTCCTTTATACCTTGTAAAAAAAGGAAAAGAACAGGAATATGCATGGAACGATGAGGAGCGTAAAGCATTGGTTGCACAAATAGGGCAAGGAAAGGATGATAGCGTAAATATCCAGCGTTATAAAGGTTTGGGAGAAATGAATGCCGAGCAATTATGGGAAACCACGATGAATCCTGCAACCCGTACTTTAAAACAGGTAACGATCGAAAGTCTTACCAATGCGGATGGTATTTTCAGCATGTTAATGGGAGATGAAGTTCCACCAAGAAGAGAATTCATTGAATCGCACGCCAAGTATGCAAAAATTGATGCGTAATTAATTAGAAACTAAGATTAAACATTAATAATTGAATGGGGCAATTGCCCCATTTTTTTCTGTATTACGATTTTTTTTAAAGAGTTATCAACAAATGTAGATTTCTTGCAGCAGCAATTAAGGGTGCAATTTTTGGCAAAACTGATATTTTCAGTAGCTTGTGCCCTTAGTAAATGACTTAACCCATTATTTTAAAACTATAAATTAAACTAAAATGTCAAAAATGTTAACGGCTTATTGCATGAAGACTAAAGAAAAAGACGTTCCCATGCAGAATGCAGTAATCACCAAAACATCCCGTGGCGGATACATGGCCCAGGGCGATGATGGTAAGGGAAATAAAATGACTACCATGCTTGCTGAAGCAAAGGCCCTGGAAGCTATTAAAAACGGAGTAGCTAAGCAAGGTTGGTAATATTTCTTAAAAGTATTTAATAAGAGCCGCATCATAATTATGGTGTGGCTTTTTTAGTCATTAAAACTGTTTGGGGTTACTCAACACCAAACTCCTAACTCCAAACAAATGAATTATTGATCAGTTTATTTATTTCAGGGAATCAAGCATACGTTTAATGAATGCATACAATTCGGTCATCGTTTTAATATCTTCTACTACAAGGATACCGTTTTTACCAACCTGTTTTAATTTGCCCTTATTGGTTCCTGTTTGTAAGAATTTAAGTATACCATTAAAAGTTTCACTTTGGAAATAAGGCGAATCAGGATTACTTACAAAAAAACATTTCAGTGTTTCATTCTTTAGGAAAATCTTTTCAAAACCCAGCTCCACAGATATTTTCCTGCACCTTACTGTTGTAAACAGATCTTCCGCTTCGGGCGGTATAGGTCCAAACCTGTCATTTAGCTCGTTGTGGAATTCAGCTAAGTCCTGTTCCGTTTCACAATTGTCCAGTCTTGAATACAGGCTAAGCCTTTCCGTTATACTCTCTACATAGCTGTCAGGAATCAGTATTTCAAGGTCGGTGTCGATGCTGCAATCTTTTACAAAATCATCCTGCTGCTGAATTTCTTCTTTGAATAATTCTTTGAACTGGTTCCTTTTTAATTCACGGATCGCTTCGTCAAGAATCTTCTGGTACATTTCAAATCCTATTTCTGCAATAAAACCACTTTGTTCCCCGCCCAGCATATTTCCTGCGCCACGTATGTCAAGGTCACGCATCGCAATCTGAAAACCACTTCCGAGGTCGCTGTACTGTTCCAATGTGCTCAATCGTTTACGGCTGTCTGCAGGCAAAGTGCTCATAGGGGGAGCCATGAAGTAACAAAATGCTTTTTTATTGCTCCGTCCAACACGTCCACGCAACTGGTGAAGGTCACTTAAGCCAAACTGATGTGCATTGTTAACAATAATGGTATTTACATTCGGGATGTCCACACCACTTTCAACAATATTGGTACAAACGAGTACATCATATTTCCGGTCCATGAAGTCAAGAATGGTATCTTCCAGTTCATCACCTTCCATCTGGCCATGTGCATAGGCAATACTGATATCAGGACAAAGCCCCTGGATAAAACTTTTCATCTCTGCAAGACCTTTTACCCTGTTGTGGATGAAAAATACCTGTCCGCCTCTTTCTGTTTCATAATATATAATATCACGGATAGCATCCTCATTAAAAACCATTACTTCGGTTTGTATTGGCTGCCGGTTTGGTGGTGGTGTATTGATAATACTAAGATCCCGTGCACCCATCAAACTGAATTGCAATGTTCTTGGTATAGGAGTAGCGGTGAGTGTTAACGAATCAACTGTAGTGCGTAGTTGCTTTAATTTTTCTTTGGCAGCAACACCAAATTTTTGCTCCTCGTCAATGATCATCACGCCAAGATCCTTAAATTTTACTTCCTTACTCAGGAGTGCGTGTGTACCGATGATGATATCTATTTTTCCTTCTTCTACTTTTTTAAGGGTCTCTTTTTTTTCTTTTGAGGATTTGAAACGATTTAAAAAATCAACTGTAACGGGAAAATCTTTTAACCTGTCACCAAAAGTTTTATAATGTTGATAAGCTAGAATGGTGGTTGGTACCAAAACTGCAGCCTGTTTTCCATCCGCACAGGATTTAAATGCAGCTCGAATAGCAATCTCTGTTTTGCCAAATCCAACGTCGCCGCATACCAGCCTGTCCATTGGCGCAGGCTTTTCCATATCACGTTTTACATCTTCACTTGCCTTTGCCTGGTCGGGGGTGTCTTCATAAATAAAAATCGCTTCCAGTTCTGTTTGCATATAATTATCCGGACTGTGAGAAAACCCTTGTTGCGCCTTCCGTTGCGCATACAGTTTTATAAGGTCTGTTGCAATATCTTTTACCTGCTTCTTTGTTTTTTCCTTGAGTTTATTCCATACATCACTACCCAGTTTATTCATTTTAGGTATCGTGCCTTCCTTACCACTGTACTTACTTATTTTATGTAGCGACGAAATATTTACATAGAGCAAATCGCCATCTTTATATTGTATTCTAACGGCCTCCTGCATGCGTCCATTTGCTTCAATCTTTTGCAAACCACTGTAAACACCAACACCGTGATCAATGTGAGATACATAGTCGCCCGGTTGTAACTCCCTGAGTGTTTTTAAAGTAAGCGCTTTATTTTTACTAAAAGCCTGTTTCACTTTGTATTTGTGATAACGCTGAAAAACCTGGTGATCGGTATAACAGATCAGTTTCAGGTCATCATCAATAAATCCTTCATGAATAGAAACCGGTATAGGCGTTATTTGTAATTCAGCTTTCAGGTCAGTAAAAATGATATGGAGTCTTTCAAGTTGTTTTGGGTTCTCAGCAAAAATGAAAATATTGTACTTCTTATTTTCATGGTCCTGGAGGTTTTTGATAAGCAAATCAAACTGGCGATTAAATGAAGGCTGTTCTTTAGTTGAGTATTGAATATTGAGTATGGAGTGTTGAGCATTCGGGAATTGTGATTTATTTCCAATTTCAATGATATGTTTTAACCCAATTAGTTTTTCAATATTGGCTGCGCTCACAAAATCGCTTTTGCCTACTTCAGCTTTCCGATTGATATCTTCATCTTCATCGTTTGTCGTTCGTTGCTGGTTGTTCGTTCCGATTGTTTCTAAAAACAATTCGAGATCTTCTTCCTGTTGTTCAATTTTTTCTTTTATAAAATTCCAGTCTTCCATCCATATAACAGTATTTGACGGGAGGAATTCAGGCAATGAAACTTTTTCACCGCTCTCGAACTGGGTTTCTACATTAGGGATAATACTTACCTGTAATAATTTTCTTTCGCTCAACTGGTTTTCCGGGTCGAATATCCTGATGCTGTCCACTTCATTTCCAAATAGTTCAATACGATAGGGTTTTTCATTTCCAAACGAATAGATGTCGAGTATGCCACCACGTATTGCAAATTGCCCGGGTTCATAAACAAAATCAGTTCTTACAAAACCGTGCTGAACAAATCTTTCCAATATAGCATTCACATCCAGTGTATCGGCTTGTTTAATGCTGATGATATTTGCAGATAATGTTTTTGAAAGCACCACTTTTTCAAACAATGCTTCAGGGTGAGTAACGATGATCTTTTTATTTCCCCCGGCAGCAATCTTCGTTAATGCTTCTGTTCGCAGCATTACATGGCTGCTGTTAAGTAGCTGGTAGTTTTTTTTATTTTTAAAGGAGGAAGGAAAATAAAATATGTCCAAAGCATTTGTAATATTCTCAAGCGTATTTTGAAAATAAGCAGCTTCTTCTGCATCTCTTAAAATTACAAGATGATTTAACTGGGTTGTTGCCGGATGATTAAATACTGCGGCTATTATAAATTGAGATGCGCTTCCATTAAGGCCGGATAAGTGTTGGTGGGTGGGATTAGACAAAGTGATCCTGTCCGCTATCTGGAAACAGCGGGGGTCATTCTTATAAAAATTCATCAACACATCGAGATTCATTCCTTTGTTATTGCCAACCTTTGACAAAGCAAAGATACGCTGCGGGTTCAGAATACTGAACTATGAGTTTAGAATTGTGAGTTGTGACGTGTAACTTTATGAGAGGAAACTTAAAAATTTGAATAACCAACTCATAACTTACAATTCATAACTCAGCATATAGTCCCCTTTTTCGATAAACGATAATAAAATTTCCGTTATGGCTGATATTATTAATTTTGCATGTAAGAAAAAATATGTTTATGGCCTTACAACCCTGGCGTGTTGGAAAAATAACGGATATAAAAAATGAGACGGCAGATACCAGGAGGTTTTGGTTTGAAGTGCCCGAATTGAATTCTTTCGATTTTCAGCCGGGGCAATTTGTAACATTTGACCTGCCCATACATGAAAAGGCAAATAAAAGATGGCGTAGTTATTCAATTTCATCTCATCCCAATGGCACAAATGTTTTTGAACTTGTAATCGTACTTGACAGAAAGGGAGCAGGCACACATTATCTTTTTGATGAAGTAGGCATTGGTTCCGAAATAAGTTTTCGTGGACCCCAGGGTGTGTTTACAGTTAGAGAACCACTGGACAAAGAAATTTTTATGATTTGTACCGGTACAGGCGTTGCACCATTCAGGAGCATGATCCATCATATCCATAATAGATCTATCCCGCATAAAAACATTAATCTCATTTTCGGCTGCAGAACGCAGCAAAGTTTACTATACTACCAGGAATTTATTGAATTAGAGAAAGCAATGCCCGGGTTTAAATATATACCTACCTTATCAAGAGAAGAATGGGAAGGAAAAACGGGTTATGTGCACACTGTATACGAAGAATTATGCATGGATAAACAGCCAGCTGCCTTCTATTTATGTGGATGGAAAGGAATGATTGATGAAGCCAAGGAGAGGATTTTGGCAATGGGCTATGATAAGAAAGATATTCATTTGGAAATATATGGATGATTTGCTGATGTCTGATTTATTCATGTCTGATTTATCATATGTCATTTAACGGAATAGTTATATAGATAACAGGTCTCGACATCAGACATCTTTAAATCAGACATCATACATTTTTTTGTATTTTTTTCCTTAACTTGTCAGATATACTAATCAACAGTAGTCTTTATGGGTGCATCTTCGATGATTGTGCTTATTCTTGCGGCGCTTGCCTTTTCTGCTATCGCTATTATTGTCGCTAAACTTGTCACCAAAGCAACAACCAATAAACAAAAAGCTGAGCCTTATGAGTGTGGAATACCGACCCAGGGTAAAACATGGATACAACTGAATGTAGGATATTATTTATTCGCATTAGTATTCCTGATTTTTGATGTAGAGCTTGTATTTCTATATCCCTGGGCTGTAGTGGCAAAAGTTACAGGCTGGTTTGCATTGATAGAGATCATTATTTTCTTTTTTATTTTATTCCTTGGATTTTTATATGCGCACAGGAAAGGGGCGTTGAAATGGGTGTAGTAGAGTTCTGAGTTATTGAGTTAAAGTTGCTTAATTAATTTATACGAATCATTTGGCCGAACAATCAAACATATCAAAAGACTTTCCCGGTCAAATACATGAAACAACCGGGGGAGGTGTTGTGTTGAGCAAACTGGATGACCTTATCAATTGGGCAAGATCCAATTCATTGTGGCCACTAACGTTTGCGACCAGCTGCTGTGGTATTGAAATGATGGCGGTGGCATCAGCCAAGTATGATTTTTCCCGGTTCGGGTTTGAAGTAGCAAGAGCTTCTCCAAGGCAGGCCGATGTGATCATCATTGCCGGCACCATCGTAAACAAAATGGCCCCGGTATTAAAAAGATTATACGACCAAATGGCTGATCCGAAATATGTGATCGCAATGGGAGCATGTGCCATTAGTGGCGGGCCGTTTTTTTATAACACTTATTCTGTTGTAAAAGGAGCTGATCATATAATACCTGTAGATGTATACATTGCTGGTTGCCCGCCAAGGCCCGAAGCATTGTTGCATGCACTAATAAGTTTACAGGAAAAAATAAAGATGGGACTTACCAGAGAACAAATTAAAAATAGTTGATACACTAATAGCTAACAGCTTGTGGCTAATAGCTCATAACATGAACAACGAAGAAATAAAAGCCAAACTTACTGAACTGCTTGCTACTGCTGTTTACGACGAAACAGAAGAATGGATAAATATTTCTATTGACTTCAAAGATTGGTTACCGTTTGCTATGCAGCTTAAGAATACTGATGAATTGTTTTTCGATTATCTTTTTTGTATTACCTGTATAGATTGGAAAACACATCTTACAATGGTATATCACTTAAGCTCAACGAAACACAGGCATAATATTGTAGTGAAAACAAACCTCGATAAAAATAATCCTGAAATAGAATCTGTGAGCCATGCCTGGAAAACGGCAGAGTTTCATGAAAGGGAAGTATATGAAATGTTTGGAGTTAATTTTTTGAATCATCCCGACCTGAGGTTATTGATATTGCCGGATGGATGGGAGGGAAGGAACCCGATGTTAAAAGATTTTGAGGACCCGGTTAATATGATCAGATTATAAACACAATGAACAATTAACAAGGAACAAGGAACAAGGAATTTCGAATATAGAAGTGTAAGTTCCGATCAACATTCGAAATTCCTTGTTCATTATTCGAAATTCTCATGGTAGAAGAAGTAGGAACAACCGACTGATGGCGATTTAATAATTAATGTAGGACCACAGCATCCTGCTACGCATGGCGTGCTGCACCTGGTTATTACATTAAATGGCGAAACCATTAAAAAAGTTGAACCTCATCTTGGTTATATTCATCGCTCGATAGAAAAAATGTGCGAAAGCCTTACCTACCGGCAATTTATATATGTAACCAGCCGTATGGATTATCTCTCTTCTCATATCAATAATCATGGTTGTGCTTTATGTGTTGAAAAGGGAATGCAGATCGAAGTGCCGCCAAGAGCACAGGTAATAAGGGTGATCATGGATGAACTGACGCGGATTGCATCACATGAATTTTGGTGGGGGGCAATGGCAATGGATGTCGGAGCTTTCACTCCTTTCTTTCATGCATTCAGGGAAAGAGAAAGCATCAATGACATCATGGAAGAAACATGCGGCGCAAGATTAACGATGAATTATATGGTACCGGGCGGAGTGATGGCAGATCTTCATCCAATTTTCAAAAACAGGTAAAAGAATTTATTAGCTTTTTTAAAACAAAAATTGATGAGTACGATGAACTGGTGACTGGAAATATTATTTTTCAAAACAGGATGAAGGGCGTTGGCGTGTTGTCAAAAGAAGATGCTATCTCTTATGGATGTACCGGCCCAACGGCAAGGGGCAGTGGTGTAAATTGCGATATCAGGAAATTGTATCCTTATGAAGTTTATGATAAGCTGCAGTTTGATGAAATAATTGAAACCGGCGGTGATTGTTTTGCCCGCTATATGGTTCGGTATGAAAGAAATGCGATCAATCATTGCGTATTGTTGAACAGCTTATCGATAATATTCCTGAAGGAGATTTCCAGGCAAAAACAAAAGCTGTCTTGAAATTACCTAAAGGAGAATTTTATTCAAGAGTGGAAACAGCAAGGGGCGAATTTGGTGTTTATATTGTGAGTGAAGGAGGCAACAACACCTTACAGGATTAAATTCCGTTCGCCGGGTTTTTCGAATCTTTCTGCATTGGATCATATGGCAAGAGGAAGTAAGATGGGAGATCTGGTGGCGATGATGGGAACGCTGGATTTGGTGATACCGGATATTGACAGATAGAAAGAATGCAAAATGTAGAATAATGAATGTTAATAATTGTAAAACAGGAGATCAATTAAACTTTCTAAACATTTAGTATTCTAGCATTTAATCATTTTAAGCATTTAACCATGTTAGTTTATCAAACATAACAAACACTATTGATACCTGGTTGAACCAAACATTCAACCCGACGGTTGCACTCACCCTTGAGATGGTGATCGTGGGCGTATGTGTTATCAGTTTATTTGCCATATTGGGATTGGTATTGGTATTGATGGAAAGAAAAGTTTCTGCATGGATGCAAATACGGCTTGGTCCAAACCGGGTTGGACCGAAAGGAATGCTGCAATCATTTGCAGATACATTAAAGTTATTGGTGAAAGAAGGGTTTACACCCGATGGTGCGGATAAATTTTTATTTAATCTTGCTCCTTTTATTGTCATCATTGTCGCCATGTTACTAATGGCCCCGATTGCTTTTGCAAAAGATTTTTAGATGTGGGACATGAATATTGGCGTATTGTATGTATCTGCAGTTTCATCTGTTTCGGTAATCAGTATTTTAATGGCCGGATGGGCAAGCAATAACAAATATTCATTGCTGGGCGCTATGCGTAGTGGCGCACAGATTGTAAGCTATGAATTATCGGCAGGCCTGCAATATTATCAATTGTTGTACTAACAGGCAGCTTAAACCTGAACGATATCATTCAATCACAGTCAGACGGCTGGTGGATATTTAAAGGACATATTCCTGTTATTATTTCATTTATCATCTTTATTATTGCAGTAACGGCAGAAACTAACCGTGCACCATTTGACCTTGCTGAAGCTGAATCAGAATTGACCGCCGGTTTTCATACAGAATATTCGGGAATGAAATTTGCGCTTTTCTTTCTTGCTGAATATGTAAATGTATTCATCGTTTGTGCAATCGGTGCAACTTTGTTCCTTGGCGGATGGATGCCTTTGCATATTGGGAACTGGGAAGGATTTAATCATGTGATGGATTATATTCCCTCAAGTATCTGGTTCTTTGGAAAAACTTTTTTCCTGATCTTCCTGATCATGTGGTTCAGGTGGACATTTCCGAGGTTGCGAATTGACCAGTTATTAAATTTAGAATGGAAATATTTATTGCCGATCAGTATGTTTAATATATTATTGGTGACGGCGATGGCGATTTTGAGTTGGCATTTTTAAAATTCTAAATTATGAATTCTGAATGATGAATGAGATTTCAATACTTGCGACTTAATTCATAATTCATAATTCAAAACTCATAATTAATGTTCTTAGTAAAATACATAAAAGACATTTTTAAAGCAGTAAAATCATTGCTTGTCGGTATGCGCCGTACGGGTTATTATTTTACGCACCACAAAGAGATCATTACACAACAATATCCCGATAACAGGGAAACATTGAATTTGCCAGAGCGCTTCAAAGGTGAAGTAGTAATGCCACACGATGAAAATAATGAACACCGTTGCACCGGGTGTACTGCCTGCGAATTGGCTTGCCCGAATGGAACGATCAAAGTGGTTACAAAATTTGATATTACCCCGGATGGAAAGAAGAAAAAAGCAATCGACAAATTGGTATATCATCTTGAATTGTGCACGATGTGTAATTTATGTGTGATAGCCTGCCCTTCGGATGCAATTGTGATGGCACAAACATTTGAACATAGCGTATTTGACAGGAATAAATTGACAAAGGTTTTGAATAACCCGGATTCGAAGATTATGGATGGTGTTGAATAATGAATTAAAAAATAAAAATTAAAAATTAAAAAATAAAAAATAAAAAATAAAAAATAAAAAATCTCAATTTGTTAGCTGCCGATTTGATTGCGGCCTCTGAATTTTGACTTTTTATTTTTGACTTATTCATGAGCGGATCTACAATTATATTTTATATGCTGGCTGCACTTACCTTAGTGAGTGCGGTGATGGCTGTTACTACAAGACAAATATTTCGTGCTGCTATTTTCCTTTTATTCTCACTTGTGGGTATTGCCGGACTTTATTTCTGGATGCAATATGAATTTATTGCGGCAGTGCAGATCGTTGTATATGTAGGAGGGATCACTGTATTGATCATTTTTTCTATTTTCCTTACACAACAGGCCGGGGAATTATTGCCCGCTCAAAAACCAGGTCGACAGCTATTTGCTGTATTAGCCGCATTTTGTGGTTTTGCATTAACAATGCTGCAGGTTTACCAACATAGTTTTAATAAAGCGAATAATGTATCAATAGAACCAACAGTAGTCAATATAGGAACTCAAATGCTTGGAACAGGTGAAGGAGGCTATGCCTTACCGTTTGAAGTAGTGAGTATTTTGCTATTGGCAGCACTCGTTGGATGTATTGTAATAGCAATGCGTTCAAAGCCGGCAACAACATGATGCAACCAGGTTTATATCATATCTTATTTATCAGCGCTGGACTATTCTTTATAGGCGTATTTGGTTTTTTCACCAGGAGAAACCTTATTACCATGCTTATGAGCATAGAGCTGATATTGAACAGCGTGAACCTGAATTTTATTGCATTCAATAAATATTTATGGCAACATAAACTGGATGGTGTGTTCTTTACAATATTCATTATCGCAATAGCAGCTGCTGAAGCTGCTGTAGCAATTGCGATCATTATTAATTTGTACAGAAGTCATAGATCAATTGATGTGGAGAATGCGGAAGAACTAAAATACTAAATTTTGAATTGTGAGTTATGAATGCTGAGTAGGGCCTCAATACTCATGAACATACTCATAATTCAGAACTCATAATTCAGAACTAACTAAATGCCCAATGTAATTTACATAGCGTTAATCCCTTTACTGCCACTGGCAGGATTTTTATTACTGGGATTATTTGGCAGGAAGTATTTTAAAACTGTTTCCGGTATTCTTGGTACGTTGCTATTATTGATATCTACCGTTCTTGCATTATACATTGCATATGGTTACTTCTTTGAGTATGGAAAATCAGGAGGCATTTATCAAAAACTAATTCCATACCAGTATACCTGGCTCGAATTTTCTCCCGGGGTTTCAATTGATATGGGAATCATCCTCGATCCTATTTCGGTAATGATGCTGGTAGTAGTAACATTTGTTTCATTGATGGTGCATATTTACAGCCTTGGCTACATGAAAGGAGAAGAGCGTTTTCCCACTTATTATGCTTTCCTCGGATTGTTTACTTTCTCCATGTTAGGGTTGGTGATCTCTTCCAATATTTTCCAGATGTATTTTTTCTGGGAACTGGTAGGTGTTTCATCTTTCCTTTTAATCGGGTATTATTACGACAAGCCAAGTGCAGTTGCTGCATGCAAAAAGGCATTTATTGTTACCCGTTTTGCGGACCTTGGTTTTTTAATTGGTATACTCATCCTTTCCTATTACGGGGGAACACTCGATTTTGAAACGCTGATCCGAAGACTTACTTCACCGGAATCAAATGAATTCAAAAATGCAGTTGCCGGTTCCTTCTTAGGATTGTCAGCTTTAACATGGGGTGTTGTACTGGTGTTTATTGGTGGTGCAGGAAAGAGTGCTATGTTTCCATTACACATATGGTTACCCGATGCAATGGAAGGTCCTACACCTGTTTCAGCATTAATACATGCAGCAACAATGGTTGTTGCCGGAGTTTTCTTAGTTGCAAGATTATTCCCCGTATTTGCTTTATCAGCACCTGAAGCATTGAGTTTAGTAGGTTATGTAGGCGCTGTATCGGCATTGATCGCTGCCATCATTGCGTGCACACAAACAGATATAAAACGGGTATTGGCATATTCTACCATGTCCCAGATTGGTTATATGATGTTTGCATTGGGCGTTTCAAAATATGGAGGGGAAGAAGGATTGGGTTACACGGCATCAATGTTTCATCTTTTTACACACGCCATGTTTAAAGCATTGTTGTTCCTCGGCGCAGGTGCGGTAATACATTATGTGCACAGCAATGAAATGAAAGATATGGGTGGCCTGCGAAAATATATGCCCGTTACACATATTACTTTTTTGATCGCATGCCTCGCAATTGCAGGTATACCGCCATTCGCTGGTTTTTTTAGCAAAGAAGAAATTTTACTGGCAGCTTACAATCACAATACAGGCATTTATTGGCTTGCACTGATCACATCAGGTCTCACAGCTTTTTATATGTTCCGTTTATACTTCAATATCTTCTGGAATAAAGCTCCTTCCCTGCAGGAGAGAGCGGAGGGAGAGGGACATAATGCTCATCATGGTGAAGGAGGATTTGTGATGATGATGCCATTGATCTTATTGGCTATCGGTGCAGCTGCAGCGGGGTTTATTCCATTTGGGCATTTTGTTAGTTCAGACGGGACAAGACTGGATTCGCATTTTCACTTGCAATTCTCTATTGCACCTGTTGCACTGGCCATAACAGGAATTTTAATTGCTATTCTTTTATATAAAAAGCAAAACGATAAGCCGGATAAAATTGCAGCTTCAATAAAAGCGGTTTACCTGGCATCTTATCATAAATTTTATATTGATGAATTATACCTGTTCATCACAAAAAAAATATTATTCAACTTAATAGGCAGACCGATCGCATGGATGGATAAATACATAGTTGATGGATTAATGAATGCAATTGGTAACCTTACCAGGTGGATGGCTGAAATGATAAAAGGATTTCAATCCGGTAAAGTGCAGCATTATGCTATATATTTTTTAGTAGGGGCGATTGGGTTGGTAGTGTTGTTTATTTATGTATGGAAATGATAAATAATTATGAATTATGAATGCTGAATTCTGAGTATGGTTTCAAAACTTTAGCTGAACTCACAGTTCATAATTCATAATTCATAACTCATAATTTTTAAATGTATCTTGTATATCTCATATTATTACCATTAGTTACCGCGATACTTGTATTGCTGTCACGCAACGCAACACAGGTAAAGGTAACTGCACTTGGGGGAGCGGTAGCACAATTGATTTTATCATTCATCTTATTTGCGGCATACCGGCATGAAGTTGTTTCAGGTAATGACAGCACAAATGTTGTTTGAACAACAATACAATTGGTTCCCTGCATGGAATATTAGTTTTCATTTGGGTGTGGATGGTATTTCTGTAGCAATGATACTATTGACCGCTTTTGTTGTTGTTGCAGGAGTATTGGTGTCGTGGAATGTAACAAAAATGACAAAAGAGTTTTTTTTCCTGCTCATTTTGTTAAGTTTGGGTGCATATGGATTCTTCATTTCACTGGATCTGTTCATACTTTTCTTCTTTCTTGAAATTGCTGTAATTCCAAAGTATTTACTGATCGGTATCTGGGGAAGCGGAAAAAAAGAATACAGCGCCAATAAACTTGCACTGATGCTGATGGGCGGCTCTGCTTTAGTGTTAGTTGGATTACTGGGATTGTATTTTTCCAATGGCTGCACATACATTTGACCTGTTGAAATTATCGCAACTCAATATACCTGTAGAGACACAGAAAATATGTTTTCCCCTTGTTATTTGTTGGCTTTGGTGTATTTACAGCAATATTTCCTTTTCATACATGGGTGCCGGACGGACACTCCTCAGCACCAACTGCGGGATCAATGTTCCTTGCCGGCATTTCAATGAAACTGGGCGGATATGGTTGCCTGCGTGTAGCCACTTATATCATGCCTGAAGCAGCAAAGGAATATGCAAACATCATTATCATACTTGCTTCTATTGCTATTTTATATGGAGCCTTCGCTACCATGATGCAAAAGGATCTGAAATATATCAATGCTTATTCATCTGTGAGCCATTGCGGATTTGTATTGCTTGGAATTGGCATGTTGACAAAAACAGCCATTACTGGCGCAGTGATGCAAATGGTATCTCACGGCTTAATGACAGCTTTTTCTTCGCTGTGATTGGAATGATGTATGAACGTACACATACACGACAGGTAAAAGAAATGGGAGGACTGCTGAAAGTGATGCCATTTATCAGTACGGTTTTATTTATTGCTGGACTTTGTTCATTAGGTTTACCGGGATTGAGTGGTTTTGTTGCTGAGATGACCATCTTTATGGGATCATGGGAACACCCGGATGCATTTCATCGTATTGCAACTATTATAGCGTGTATGTCGATCGTTGTAACTGCAGTATATATATTGAGAGCGATCGGCCAAACTGCAATGGGGCCATTAAAACAGGAATTTAATCAGCTTGGCGATGCTGCATGGAATGAAAAAGCCGCAGCAATTATTTTGTTGATCGGTATTTTGATCATTGGAATTGCGCCATCTTATTTAAATGAACTGGTAAGCCCTGCATCTGAAATTATTATACAAAAAATATCTACTGCAAAATAAACGTGATTGAATGAATGAGTTTTGCACATTAATGAAGTCTGAATTGTTGATCTCGGTCATCATCTTCCTGCTGCTGTTTATAAAAATAGGCAAGGGCATGAAGAACGATCTCCTGTTAATAATATTGCAGTTTTTGTTATTGGCGAATTTTGTTGCAGGATTTTTTTGTAACATGGAAGGAGAATTATTTGGCGATATGTTTTATACAAATGAATTGATCGCGTTTCAAAAAAATATCCTGAATCTTGCTGTTTACCTCATTTCATTATTATTTGCAGGCTGGCTGAGAAAACACGAGCATATGCCCGAGTTTTTTATACTGATGTTATCCGCCCTGCTTGGAATGTTTTTTATGATCTCCAGTGGCAATTTGCTGATGTTTTATTTAGCATTGGAACTGGCTACCATTCCTGTAGCAGCAATGGTTAATTTCGACCTGGAGAAAAAGATAGCATCAGAAGCAGCAATGAAAATGATCTTGTCTTCTGCATTTTCTTCCGGCATTTTATTGTTTGGTATCTCGTTAATATATGGTGTTACGGGTACGATCAGTTTTGCAGCAATTCCCGGCATGCTTACAGGAAGTACACTTGAAATACTAATACTGGTATTCCTTTTCACCGGCTTTGCATTCAAATTATCTATTGTGCCATTTCATTTATGGACGGCCGATGTGTATGAAGGAGGACCGATCGCTACCACTTCATTTTTATCTGTTGTGTCAAAAGGATCGATAGCATTCGTGTTTATGACCGCATTGTATAAAGTATTTCAACCGATGACTACTACCTGGTATAATTTGCTGGTGTTATTGGCTGTTGCTACTATGGTGATTGGAAATTTATTTGCGTTAAGACAAAAAAATATAAAACGCTTTCTTGCTTTTTCTTCTATTGCACAGGTAGGCTTTATTTTGGTTGGTATCAGTAATGGATCTGTGCAGGGCACGAGTTCCGTTGTTTACTTTATTTTAATTTATGTTTTTTCCAACCTCGCTGCATTTGGAGTAGCTGCTGCTATATCAGGCCAAACGGGTAAGGAAAGTATTGATGATTATAAAGGAATGTACAAAACAAATCCATTCTTGAGCTGGGTATTGGCGCTGGCCTTATTTTCATTAGCGGGTATTCCTCCAACAGCAGGTTTTTTTGGTAAACTTTTTTTAATAAGTGCAGGCGCCTACAAAGCAAACTATGGGTTTATTAGCTTTGTTGCGTTGAATATGATCGTGTCGCTGTATTATTATCTTATAGTTGTAAGAGCAGTATTCATGGATAAAAACGAGCAGCCTGTTGAAAAAATAAATATTCATCCTGCAACTAAACTGGGATTGATAATTTGTAGCGCGGGTGTGGTGTTAGTAGGATTGTTGAGCTGGATATATGATCATATACAAAGCCTGAGTTAACGTTAAGAGTCTGGAGTTACAACTTTTTTATTGGTAACTTTAAATTCGTGATAAACAACTCGTAACTCTAAACTCATAACTCTAAACTATTTGCATTGGCAATTAATAAAAATCACGAATTCGAAGAACTGGACGGCGTCAAGTGTGGCATCGTTGAAAAAAATGTCAGTCCTGACAGAGTATCATTCTTAAAACAATTGCTCGAGTTTAATCATTATACAGTTGTTGTTGTTCCATCTCCTCCACCAAAAGCAGCACCTGCAGCAAAGCCTGCTGAAGCCCGCCCGGATGACCCGGTCGGACAGGGAGAAACGCCAGTTCCTCCACCGCCACCGGTTGAAGCACCAAAAACCTTTACGGTTGGTGTTACTGATTATACATTCAATACTACCAATGCAATTTTTGGAAGATTACTTAAAACGCCGGATGGTCATATAGTAACACTTGGATATTGGCAACAGAAGGAAAATGTGAGTAATGATGAGATTCCTTATTTTGGAGAGAAAGCGGGTTAATCTATTGTTTTATCTTAACAGGCCAGTAATATTTATCAATATACATTTGAGCACCAACATAATAATCCTCACCTGAGTTGCCACTAATATAATACTCTTTACCATCTTTATCCTTGAATTGCTCAAACATTCCTTTTTTAGTTGCTGAAGATATTGTCATCCTAAAATGATTAATATTGCCAATTCCATAACCCGCATCATTATATATTTCTAAAAAATCGAGATTATTATCTCCATTAATATCACCAAAAAAATATTGTTGATCTACCCTCAGCGAAAAAAACTCATTTAGCTCTTTATTTTGCTTATCATAGAGAAGATGATAAGAAGCTACACAACCTGAACCACCGCAATCGGCAATGCCAGCCTGTAAGTAATAATATTCTTTTCCATGAAATAAAAAGCGCCTGAAAGAATTTCCTGACAATGATAAAATATCCTGTTTTAACGTGTCAATTCCAACATCTTTATAATCCTGTACAAGCGTGCCATTGATATAAATCTTTTGCGATCTCTTTTCTTCAAATTTATAGATAGAGATAATTGTTACGCCCTCATTCTTTAGTGTGTCAATCCATATTTTTTTCTTTTGATCAATATAAGATGACTGATATAAGGTTTCCTTATTCAGGAAAATGATATCCCTCCTATCCAGATTTTTACAAAGAAATCTCCCAAGCATAGAAACAGTATCTGTAAACGATGGTTCTGGATAATCTATTTTTTCAGGAGGGTTGCCCTTATAGTATCCTGATCTATTTTCACTTGACCATGGAATATCATTATGTGAAACAGCTGTATCGCTTTTTGTTATAGGTGTAGTACCAGGAATTATTTGTTTATCTGGTTCTTTCCAGTGAGCAGTATCCCAATCATATTCCGGCCATTCTTTATTATTCCCATGACAGGAACATAAGTTTATAAAAATAAAAAAGAGGAACCATTTCATAGCTCCTCTAAATTATAACTATTTATTTTGTGTAATGAAAAATCCGATTATTCATTCTTTGAGTTGCTATCAATTCATAATTCGTAACTCATAATTCGGAATTCACTCAACTTATCTTCTCCATCACCATTTTCTTTACATCAGCCAACTTAATCCTTTCCTGCCTCATATCATCCCTGTAACGAATTGTAACAGTATTGTCTTCTTTTGTCTGGTGATCGATCGTTACACAAAATGGTGTTCCAATTGCATCCATACGACGATAACGTTTTCCGATCGTATCTTTCTCTTCATAAAAACACATAAAACTACCTTTGCATTCATTCAATAATTGTTTTGCAATTTCCGGGAGGCCATCTTTTTTGATCAATGGCAGTATCGCAAGTTTGGTAGGAGCGATCTTTGGTGGAATTCTTAAAACAACACGGCTGTCTTCGGTGCCATCTTCCTTTGTCCATTTTTCTTCTGCATAAGCAAGACTTAAAACGGTGAGAAACAGCCTGTCTAACCCAACCGATGTTTCTACCACATAAGGTGTATAGTTGCCATATGGCTTGCCTTCTTCATTCAGGTCATTGTCGTAATACTGAATTTTTTTCTTACTGTATTTTGCATGTTGACTAAGATCAAAATCAGTACGACTATGAATACCTTCCAGTTCTTTCCATCCAAATGGAAATTCAAATTCTATATCCAATGCAGCATCAGCATAATGCGCAAGTTTTACGTGATCATGAAAACGCAATTTGTTCGGAAGGAATACCAATGCTCTCATGCCATTTTTTTCTTTCTTCTTTCCAATGGTTATACCATTCCTTTTGCGTACCGGGACGAACAAAAAACTGCATTTCCATTTGTTCAAACTCACGCATGCGAAATATGAATTGTCTCGCAACAATTTCATTCCTGAAAGCTTTTCCCGTTTGTGCAATACCAAAAGGAATTTTCATCCTGCCTGTTTTCTGTACATTTAAAAAGTTTACAAAAATACCCTGTGCAGTTTCAGGACGCAGGTACACAATATTACCACCTTCACTTTCAGAAGCAGTTGCACCAAACTCAGTAGAGAACATTAAATTAAATTGGCGTACATCGGTCCAGTTGCAAGTTTTACTGATCGCACATTTAATTTTATTATCGTCGATCAGTTTTTTTAAACCTGCAAAATCATCTTTTGCAAGCAATGCTTCCATGTCGGCAATCAATGCATCGCCCACAGTTTTATCAAGTGTTTCTGCATGCGCTTCGATCAAATGATCAACGCGGTATCTTTTATTACTGTCTTTATTATCAATCATCGGGTCGCTGAAATTATCTACGTGCCCACTTGCTTTCCATACAGTCGGATGCATAAAAATTGCTGCATCTATCCCAACAATGTTTTCATTGAGTTGCGTCATGCTTTTCCACCATTCGTCACGGATATTTTTTTTCAACTGTGCACCCATTCTGCCCGTAATCATATACAGCACTGAGTCCATCATATAATTCTGATGATTGAAAAATATAGCCATATTCCTTGCAGTGAGAGATGATCTCCTGGAAATTATTTAATAAGTCGTTTGCCATGGGCGCAAAGATAATAGTTTTGTTTTTTTTGACCGGCAATTCTATCTCTTCTCAGCATTCTTGTGTCACTCACTTGTACAGCATATCTTTATGCAACTATTTAAATCAATGATTTCAGAGGAAAAAATTAAAACAGTAAAAAGAATTGAAAAACGGCCGGCCGGCAGGCGATCTCAGGCAGGAACTGTTTCTGGCGATAACCCGGTCGGCGGTTGTAAACCCCGACCGCGGTTTAATAACTAGTTTATTCAATGATAAGATTGGGGATATCATTGGAATGAGTATTTAATAAATGATTTTTTTGAAAATTTTCCATAGTTCCAAACCAGCGTATTACTTTTTCTTTGGAGATAAATGCAGGCTCATTGTCAATTATTGAATGCCATGAAGTAAATTCCCAATCTCTAAAGTCTTTTACAAATCCGTGCTTTTGAGGATTACAATGAATATAATTTATCATCGCGGTGAAGTAAGTTTCTTTTTCTATTAGTTTTCTTCTAAATGGCTCTTCAAACAATTTTCCATGCCTGTTATAAGTTTTATTATATGCCTGGGCGTATGAATTGAAAAAGTGAGAAAGTTGTTTTGAAGCATTTAATTTTATTTCCCCTTTTCCATCTTTCCTTGTAACAATAATGTTTTCTTTTACTTTTACCATCAAATGAAAATGGTTTTTTAATAAAGCATACGCATAGGTTTCAAGTATATCTGAACAGTATGCTTTGTATTTATCAAGAAAAAAATAATAGTTCCGTTTCTCTTTAAAAATATCTGTATCATTAATTCCCCGGTTGTATATGTGATACATATTGCCTTCTTCAATTGATTCAATAATTCGCATTCACGAATTTATCTAACTGTTTAACGGGTTAATTAAAAATGTAGTGATCTTAATTTAGTTTAACTGATTTTATTTTAACCGCCGACAGGGCTTTCAGCCGCTGTCGGGGTCACGTATCCCCATCACCAAAAAGATAACGCCACTCAATCATGAGCGGCGTTATCTTTCTTTGGTACTTACCTAACCGATTAGCTGCAACCTAAACTGTTTCCGCAGTTTAAACACTTATAACATGTTCCGCTGCGCACAGTTATATGCCCGCAGGTATTACAAGCAGGAGCATCTCCCTGCATAGATTTGTTTGCCTGGCTTACTGCATCCATACTGCCATTTGTTTTTGCGACAGCATAAACAGTAGCCCTGTGTGCCTTTATTCCTTCCGGTTGAATATTCGAATTTCCTGTAACTCTTACTTCACTCAGGTCTGGTTTACGTTCACCAATTGTTGGTGATTCGATATCCCAAGCTTCATTCCCCATGTTCATTACTTCGGGCTTGTCAAGAACATGAACTAAATCATTTCTTCCCAAATATTCATAAGCTAATGAACGGAACATGAAATCGATGATAGAAGTAGTTGTTTTGATATTCGGATGATCTACCATTCCGGCTGGTTCAAATCTTGTGAACACAAATTTTTCTACATATTCTTCCAACGGAACACCATATTGTAAACCGATAGAAATTGCTATTGCAAAGCAGTTAAGCATACTACGCATGGTAGCACCTTCTTTTGCCATATCAATAAATATTTCTCCCAGTGTTCCATCATTGTATTCACCCGTGCGTAGGAACAATGCCTGGCCATTTATTTTTGCTTTTTGTGTAAAACCCCTGCGTTTTGCGGGAAGTGCCCTGCGTTCTACGATCATTGCAAGCTGGCGTTTCAATGAAGTGTCAGCACTGTTTTGAACACGCCTGTTCATTTCTTCCAGCAATTCCTCGATCGTAAGCTTGCCCATATCAACGATATTGCTTACTGCAGCAACTGGTGCCGGTGTTTCTGCAACTGCTTCTTCGCTTGCTGCTGTTTCTTTTTTCTTCTTATCAGATTTATTACTGAGTGGCTGACTAAGTTTTGAACCATCACGGTAAAGTGCACAGGCTTTCAAACCAAGTTCCCAGCTAAGGCGATAAGAATCTGCAATGTCTTCCATGCTCGCTTCATTCGGAAGATTGATCGTTTTGCTGATCGCACCACTTAAGAATGGTTGTGCTGCAGCCATCATGCGGATATGACCATGAGCGTGAATATAACGCTGACCGGTTGCACCACATTTGTTTGCGCAATCAAATACCGACAAATGTTCCTCTTTAAGATATGGAGCGCCTTCAATAGTCATTGTTCCGCATATATAAACATTAGCAGCTTCAATTTCACTGTCGGTAAATCCTAATGCTTCCAGCAGGCTCCATCCAAAATCATTGTACTGGTTTGCAGCGAAACCCAGGCGTTGTAAACATGCTTCACCAAGTGTGTAGACATTGAATACAAAACCAATTTCAAAAGCGCTTGCCATAGCTGCATTTAATCTTTCGAGCTCTGCAGGTAAAAATCCTTTTTCAGCCAATGAAACTTCATTGATATAAGGCGCAGCTTTTAAAGTAGCATGGCCTTTGGCAAAATTTACAATCTCTTCTATTTCCTGCTCGTTGTATTTGAGGTTACGCAAGGCCTGTGGAACACTTTGATTGATGATCTTGAAATAACCGCCGCCACTTAATTTTTTGAATTTCACTAAAGCAAAATCCGGCTCAACACCTGTCGTGTCGCAATCCATTACAAGACCAATTGTTCCTGTTGGTGCGATTACAGTTGTTTGTGCATTGCGGTAACCATATTTTTCTCCAAATTGTACCGCATCATCCCATGCTTTGGTGGCAGCTTTTAATAAATAGTCAGGGCAATATTTTGCATCAATTCCTTTTGGTTTTATTTCCAGTCCTTCATATGCATCCATTGCATCGTATGCGGCAGCACGATGGTTGTGCATTACACGCAGCATATGAGATTTGTTGTCTTCATACCTGTCAAATGCACCAAGGAAGCCAGCCATCTCTGCCGATGTTTTATAAGAAATACCGGTCATGATCGCGGTAATTGCACCAGCTATTCCTCTTGCGTCTTCGCTGTCGTAAGCAATACCGCTTACCATCAACATACTTCCAAGGTTTGCATAACCAAGACCAAGGGTTCTGTAATCATAACTTAATTGTGCCACTTCTTTTGAAGGGAACTGCGCCATCAATACAGATATTTCCAATACAACTGTCCATAAGCGGCAGGTATGCTCAAATCCCTGTACATCAAACATGTTGTTTGCTTCATTAAAGAAGCGGCGAAGGTTCACACTTGCCAGGTTGCAGGCTGTATTGTCGAGGAACATATACTCACTGCATGGATTAGATGCCCTGATCGGGCCGCCTTCAGGACAAGTATGCCATTCGTTGATGGTAGTATCATATTGAGTTCCCGGATCAGCGCAACGCCATGCTGCATAGTTGATCTGCTCCCAGAGTTCTGTTGCTTTTACACTCTTCATGGTGCGGCCATCACTTCTTCCTTTTAGTTCCCAGTCCCCTTTTTCATCCAATACTTTAAAGAATGAATTTGGAATACGAACAGAGTTATTGCTGTTTTGCCCGCTTACAGTGCGATATGCTTCACCTTCATAGTCGCTTGGGTATCCGGCAGCGATCAATGCCGCCACTTTATCTTCTTCTTTTACTTTCCAGTTTACGAAGTTTACGATTTCAGGATGATCCAGGTCCAGGCAAACCATTTTAGCCGCACGACGGGTAGTGCCGCCACTTTTAATAGCGCCGGCTGCACGGTCGCCGATTTTAAGAAAGCTCATCAGGCCACTTGAGGTACCACCACCACTTAATTTTTCTCCTTCACCGCGGATGCTGCTGAAGTTGGTTCCGACACCACTGCCATATTTAAATATCCTTGCTTCCCTCACCCACAGATCCATGATACCACCTTCATTAACCAGGTCATCATCTACACTTAATATAAAGCAGGCATGAGGTTGTGGACGTTCGTAAGCAGAAGTAGATTTTTTAAGTTGCCCATCTTTTGAGTCAACAAAATAATGTCCCTGTGGTTTTCCGGTAATGCCATATACTTCATGTAAACCTGTATTAAACCATTGCGGACTGTTAGGAACACAGGCCTGGTTTAAGATAGAGTATACCAGTTCATCATAAAAAATTTGTGCATCATTTGTGGTAGCAAAATAATTATAACGTTCACCCCATACTCTCCAGCAATGTGCCATACGATGTGCCACCTGTTTTGCTGTTGTTTCCCTGCCAAGGCTTCCATCAGTTTGTGGAACACCTGCTTTCCTGAAATATTTCTGGGCCAGGATATCTGTTGCGATCTGGCTCCATTGTTTGGGCACCTCAACATTATCCATTTGAAAAACTACTTCACCGGTTGGGTTTTTTATTACCGAGGTTCTGTAATCGTATTCAAACATATCATAAGGACTCACACCATCTCTTGTGAATTGCCGGGTAAAGCTCAAAGCTTTCGGAGGTTGCTTTTTATTTGCCATAGTTTATTAGTTATTTAAGTTAGTAAGGTCTAGGTTTTTAAAATCCCGCAGGAGAGCGAAAGTATTCCCTGCACGGCAATTTTACTAGTTGTTTATATCCCCAAACTGTGGACAAAATATGTGAATAATTCCTCAAGTCAAACTCCTATTGCATTTCAGGAGTTTTGCACTTTTTGTGGAAAGAATAAATTTTTTATAAGTAGAATTTTGTTGTAGAGTAATATAGGGAAAGGTATCCTTTTTTAATGCATGTTCGGCCTATCTTTAGTTTAAAATCAGGTTAAAATGAGGCTGGTCATTCAAAGGGTATCAAAAGCATCAGTAACGATTGATGATAAAGTAAAATCCGGGATCCAAAAGGGCCTGTTGGTTTTTGTTGGAATTGAAGATCAGGATGATTTAAATGATATAGAATGGTTAACTAATAAAATAATTAACCTGAGAATTTTTGATGATGAAAATAAGGTGCCCAATATTTCTGTAAAAGAAACCGGGGGAGATATTTTATTGATAAGCCAGTTTACCTTACATGCACTTACAAAAAAGGGTAACCGTCCCAGTTATATTAATGCGGCGAACCCGGAGATTGCAATACCATTGTATGAAGCGTTGATAAAACAATTGCAAAAAGATATCGGTAAAAATATTTATACAGGCGAATTTGGTGCAGATATGAAAGTGGAGTTGGTTAATGAGGGGCCGGTGACGATTTTAATAGATAGTAAAAAAAGAGAATAATACACCTAATTCGAAAGAAAAAAAACACGAATTTTTAAACACGAATTAAGCGAATTTCACGAATTTTTGTGCCATCAGATAGTTCGTATTATGGCAGGTATATTGTTTCCGGAAGAATCTTATAAAATAATTGGATTGTGCATGGAAGTACATAGCCAATTAGGCATGGGGTTTAGAGAAGCAGTGTATAAAGATGCGCTTGAATTTGCAAAACAGGAAATTTATTATAGCAGGGAAAAGAAGTTTGAAATTAAATACAAAGGATACCCTTTAGATCATTCTTATATTGCTGATTTTGTTGTTTATGATAAAATTATCCTTGAAGTAAAAGCAACTTCAGTAACCACAACTGAGTTCATTGCGCAAACTATAAATTATTTAAAAGCTTCCAACTTGCAATTAGGAATTCTGGTAAATTTTGGCCAACGTTCTTTCGTTTTCCAAAGAATTATACTTTAATTTAAATGAATAATAGGACGTTCGTGTAATTAGAGAAATTAGTCTTTAATTCGTGTTCAAATAAATTAGCGTAATGACCATACAAGAAGCCCAATCCAATGTAGACACCTGGATCAAAACAACCGGCGTAAAATATTTTTCTGAACTTACTAATCTTGGCATCCTCATGGAAGAAGTAGGCGAACTAAGCAGACTTATGGTGAGAACTTATGGTGAACAATCGTTTAAAGAATCTGATAAAGGCAAGGATATCGCAGATGAAATGGCAGATGTATTCTGGGTATTGATCTGCCTGGCTAATCAAACAAATATAAATCTTACAGAAGCACTTCAGAAAAACTTTGAAAAGAAATCAATTCGTGATGCAACGAGGCATAAGGAAAACGACAAATTAATTTAGAATGATGAATTAAGAATTATGAATGTACCTGTACCAATAGCAGCTACATTTGTGACGAACAATTCATAACTCATAATGCTCAATTCATAATTCCATGAGACTTCGAATCACCATTCTCTTCACACTCATTCTTATTTTTACAATTACTTATTCGCAAACGGGATTAAAAAGCGGCCCATGGGCAGGAAATGTGGAATTACGCAATGCAACTATCTGGGCAGAGCTTACTCCCTCTGTAAAGAAAGCATCCATAAAATATTTTCCCGCCACAAATACAAAGGTTATAAAAACGGTTGCCTATAAAGGAACACTTGGAAATGAATTCAATCCCATAAAAATTGAATTAAATGGATTAGACTTTAATACAACTTATGTTTACCAGCTTATCCTTGATGGTAAGCCAGTCACTACACCTTTCACTACAAACTTTACAACAAAAGATCTCTGGCAGTTTCGCAAACCCGCACCCGATTTTAGTTTCCTTGCAGGAAGCTGCGCTTATTTTAATGAACCAGTTTACGATAGACCGGGTAAGCCTTATGGAGGCGATTCTTCTATTTTTGAAACAATGGCAAAAACGCCAGCAGCATTTCATATCTGGATGGGTGATAACTGGTATGCAAGAGAAGTTGATTTTTACTCTGCGTGGGGATTGAACTACAGGGCATCAAGGGATCGTGGACAAAAAGTTTTACAGGAGTTTATGGCAAAGATGCCCCAGTATGCAATCTGGGATGATCATGATTACGGGCCCAATGACGCCGGGAAAAGTTTTATCCTGAAAGAAGAAAGCAGGAATATTTTTAAAAATTACTCTCTTAACCCGGGTTATGGACAAGAAGGAAAGGGTATCTATACAAAGGTCAGCTACAGCGATGTAGATATTTTCTTAACCGATGATCGTTATTTCAGAAGCGAGGTTGAACTTCCGGATAGTATTAATGGAAAACCCTCTGCGGATAAAACTTTTCTTGGTGCTATGCAAATTGACTGGCTCAAAAATGCACTGTTATTCAGCACGGCAACATTTAAAATCATCGTAGTGGGCAGCCAGGTATTAAATCCTTTAAATGAATGGGAATGCATGCATCATTATGGTCATGAATACAATGAATTGATAAATTTCCTTGCAGATCAGAAAATAAACGGGGTAGTGTTTTTTACGGGCGACAGGCATCATAGCGAAGTAATAAAGCTGGATAGAGAAGGTCTATATACACTCTATGATGTAACAATTTCACCTTATACATCGGGTATAAGTAAAGTAAGGGGTGCGGAATTAAACAATCCATACCGTATTAATAATACATTGGTAGAAGCACAGAATTTTGGAAAAATAAGCTTTACCGGCAAAGCAAAGGAACGCACAATGAAAGTTGAGTTTATTGGGACCAAAGCTGAAAAACTGGGCGAATGGAGTATTAGTGAGAATGAATTAAAAAATTCAATCAAATAGTTTTGAGTGCTGAATTATGAGTTCTGAGTAACTTTATTATTATTGCAGCTACATTTGCAAAAGCACTCATAATTCAAAACTCATAATTCATTTTGACATCCTCTTTCTTCACCTACCATAAACCAAAGGTCATCCAGGCCCTCAGGTATCATTTTATCAGCAGGAAAGAAATTAAAGTGATGATGATACTGGTGAATGTATATGCTATTTTATCAGCCGCATTGTTCTTTTTTAAGGTCATTTCTCCACTGGCGTTCCTGTTAAGTTCAGCTCTTTGGTTTGCGTTGATGATATTATTCTGGTTTTTACTACCGAGAATCGTTTATAAAAGAGCACTTGTTTTTAAAGACCGACTGAAAGCAACGCTATCGGCATCCTATTTCGAAATTGAAAACGCAAAAGGAAGCAGGAGCTGGGAATGGAAAGAATTCAGCACATGGATAGAAAGCCCGCATTTTTTTCATTTATATTTCAACAGCCGTTCTTTTTTTATTATCCCAAAAGATGCGTTTGAAGGAGATGATGTACATGAGGCGAGGAAGATATTGATGGCGAAAATTCCAAAGTAGCTGAGGCGATCGTAAAATAGGCAAACAAGCAACCAGGAACGGGAAACGGAAAAGTGAATGGTGAATAGTCAATAGGGAAAATGTAAAGTTTCTGATTGAATGGTTTTTCTAAAAATAGGGGTCGGCAATCGTGAATCGGTACAACCTTGAATTTAAAAAACTTTGAATTCCTGAAATTTCTTCAGACATTATAAACTGCTGACAGCTGATTTCCGATATCGACAGCTAGATCCGTTTCTCCATTACATGATGCGGTACTTTTACCTCAACAAATTCATCCCCAACAACCTTATACCCGAATTTTTCATAAAAGCCAATGGCGGTATTGCGGGCATGCATGATCAGTTTATGGTATCCTTTGTCCCTGGCAAGATTTTCAGCAAATGACATTATTGAAGCGCCAATTCCTTTACCCTGTAAATTGTTATTAACAGCCATTTGCCTTACCCGCAGCGTTGTATTATCAACAGGGCAAAGCATGCAACAACCAAGCATTTCATCGTCATCAAAAGCTGCAATCAGGATATCATTCTTTTCCTTTTCCAACTCTTCATCGGTAAAATTAAGTCCAAGAGGTTGCCGCAGGATCTGGTACCTCAGCTTTACCATCTGCTTGTATTGAGGAGTGCCATGATCGATCTGTTTTAAACCCATTTGAATTGCATTTATGTGACTGTTAAGAGGATAAAAAGCACTTACAATATACATTAATTTTCAATTTGAACTTGATAGCTTTTAAAAAATTAATAAGTCAGCCCAACAGTATCAATTTATTATATTATTGGGCCTCATCTACTATTTCTTTGTAATTAGATCAAAAAGTATATTTTTGCAGCTGTATTAACTAAATTTTACTACCATGTCAGACATTGCAACAAGAGTTAAGAAAATCATTGTTGACAAATTAGGTGTTGATGAAGCGGAGGTTACACCAGAAGCTTCCTTCACAAATGATTTAGGTGCCGATAGCTTGGACACCGTTGAATTAATTATGGAATTTGAAAAAGAATTTAATATTTCTATTCCGGATGAGCAGGCCGAAACCATTACCACTGTAGGCCAGGCTGTATCTTACTTGGAAGAACACGCTAAGTAATTATCTTTTTAATTATCACAGGCAAATTGTATGGATTTAAAGAGAGTAGTAGTTACCGGGTTGGGTGCCCTTACTCCATTGGGTAAATCCGTTGCTGAATACTGGAATGGTTTGGAAAATGGTGTGAGTGGCTGCGATTTTATCAAACAATTCGACGCTACGAAATTTAAAACCCGGTTTGCCTGTGAGGTTAAAGACTTTGAACCTACCAATTACCTCGACCGGAAAGAAGCCCGGAAAATTGATCGGTTTGCCAGTTTGCTTTAATTGCAAGCGATGAAGCAGTAAAGGATGCCGGTATTACAAAGGAAAATGTAAACGCCGACAGGGTTGGAGTCATCTTTGCAAGTGGTATTGGCGGCTTGATCACCTTCCAGGAAGAAGTGATCAATTTTGCCCTAGGCGATGGTACTCCCCGTTTCAATCCCTTCTTCATTCCCAAAATGATATTGGATATTGCTGCAGGGCAGATTTCAATGCGTCATGGTTTTCGCGGGCCTAATTATGCAGTAGTAAGCGCATGCGCTTCTTCTACAAATGCCATAATAGATGCTTTTGATGCTATCCGTTTGAACAAAGCTGATATTATTATCACGGGTGGAAGTGAAGCGGTTATCAATGCTGCGGGTGTTGGTGGTTTTAATGCTATGAAAGCTTTGAGTGAAAGAAATGATTCTCCTCAAACTGCAAGCCGTCCGTTTGATAAAGACAGGGATGGTTTTGTAATGGGAGAAGGAGCAGGTGTATTGGTGCTCGAAAGTCTTGAACATGCACTGGCACGCGGCGCAAAAATTTATTGCGAAATTGCCGGTGGTGGTGGTACAGCAGATGCTTATCATATTACAGCACCGCATCCGGAAGGGCTTGGTGCAAAAAATGTAATGTCTGTTACGTTAAAAGATGCAGGAATGAAGCCTGAGGATATTGATTATATAAATGTACATGGAACGTCAACTCCTCTTGGTGATATTGCAGAAACAAAAGCAATATTAAATGTTTTTGGCGAACATGCATACAAATTGAATATCAGTTCTACAAAAAGCATGACTGGCCATTGCCTTGGGGCTGCAGGGGCATTGGAAGCATTGGCTTGTATCATGGCAGTTTCAAAAGATATCGTACCTCCTACGATCAATCATTTTACAGATGATCCCGAACTCGATCCAAAACTTAATTTTACTTTCAATAAAGCGCAGAAAAAAGTAATAAATGCCGCACTTAGCAATACTTTTGGATTCGGAGGTCATAATGCCAGTGTGATTGTAAAGAAATACAAAGGGTAGTTATTATTATTATTATTTATAACGTCTCCATAAAAAGTTTATAGGTTGATAAGTTTAGAAGTTGAGAAAGTTCTAAAGATGTTAAGTATCTCAAATTTTCACGATTCACCATTCACGATTCATTTCCATACATTGCCGATTCCCGATTGCCGTTTATATTATCCTCCATCAATACAACTATTGTTTCCTTTTTTCCATTAATAACATTAATTTCGACTAAACATCCAATTTCATTTTGCAATTTCTAATAGATTTTTTTCAGAACGATAAAAAGAAAAAAGAGTTTAAAAAACAACTCAATAATATACTTGGGTTTACTCCGGGGGATCTTTCTTTGTATAAAACGGCATTGAGCCATCGCTCTGTAAGGGAAGGGGCAGATGAAAATAATGAACGCCTTGAATTTTTAGGTGATGCTGTATTGAGTTCTATTATTGCACATTATCTTTTTAAAAAATATCCATATAAAGGCGAAGGTTTTCTAACCGAGATGCGCAGCAAAATGGTAAATCGCCAAAAGCTGAATGAGATTGCTTTAAAAATGGGTCTTAAAAAAATCACTTTTTATAACAAATTTGATAATGCACTTAAAATATCGCAGATATTTGGGAATACACTGGAAGCATTGATTGGCGCCGTTTACCTTGATAAAGGCTATAAAAAAACCAATCAATGGGTAGAAGAATATATCATTTTCCCTCACTTATTCACTGACGACCTTGAAACAGTAGAAATCAATATCAAAAACAAATTGTACGGATGGGCGAATAAAAATGGAAAAGCCCTTGAATTTGCGACATTGGATGAAAAATTTGAAAATGGTCGCAGGTTGTTTACCATTGGGGCTACGGTAGATGGTGAGATTGTGTCGCAGGCAAAAGGGTATAATAAAAAAGATGCCAGTCAAATTGCAGCGCAGTTGGCAGTTGAAAAATTAGGATTATAATCGTTTCTTGTTTCTCTTCCTTTGTTTCTCGTTCCCTCAAATTTAAAGTTTATTTATTTTTATAGCGTTCAAACGTAAATAACCAACGAGTAACGCACATCGATAAACCAGATACGAGAAACGAAAATGGTCAATAGAACTAAAGTTTTAATTAATTTACGTTAACGATAAAATAATGAAATTTGGCATTCTTGGAAGCGGCAGCTGGGGTACTGCACTCGCAAAGATCTTAACCGACAACGGACAAACAATTCATTGGTGGAATCGCAGTGAAGATGCAATTAAACATTTTAAAAACCGCCATCACAATCCTCAATATCTTACTTCGGCTCATTTTGACATTAGTAAATTAAAACTTACTTCAAATGCTGAAGAAGTAATAAAAAATTCTGACACCATTGTAATTGCCATTCCATCTGCATATACAGTTGATGTTTTGTCTGCAATGGATAAAAATATTTTCAAAGGAAAAAGAATTGTTTCAGCAATAAAAGGAATTTTACCCGAACAAAATCTTTTGCTGAACGATTATCTGAAAGATCATTTCCATGTATTATTAGAAAATTATTTTGCAGTGTTGGGCCCCTGTCATGCTGAAGAAATTGCAGCAGAAAAATTATCCTATCTCACATTTACGGGTGTTGATGAAAACGCTACCGGTGAAATTGCCGGTTATTTTAAAAATACATACTTAAATACTGTTCAGAATAAAGATATATACGGGGTTCAATACGCAGCGGTATTAAAAAATATTTATGCCGTAGGAGCAGGTATTGCACATGGACTTGATTACGGAGATAATTTTTTAAGTGTGCTTATTGCAAACAGCGCTGATGAGATGGCTGGTTTTCTACGCAAGGCAGGAATTATAAATGCAGAAGTAGGTTATATAGAGCATAAAAACGTTTCTTCACAATCCCATAATAATTATGCCGCTTCTGTTTACCTTGGAGATCTGTTGGTTACGTGTTATTCACTTTTTAGTCGTAACCGTACTTTTGGGAATATGATCGGCAAGGGTTATTCAGTAAAGGCCGCACAGCTTGAAATGAGTATGGTAGCAGAAGGATACAATGCCAGTAAATGCATGTACATCATCAATCAGAATATCAAAGCCGATATGCCAATTGCAGGTGCCATTTATAAAATACTTTGGGAAAATGGGTTGGCCCAGGCAGAGTTTAGCCAGATAGAAACATCACTGATATAAGTGTGACTATTGCCACTCATACTTCCATTTTATTGCCGTGGGCTTAAGCCAACGGCAATTGCTTATATTGTTTTTTAGGCTTTAGCCGCATATCAATATTAACAACCAATCTCTTTCAATTTTGATTAACTTGATACTGAAAATTTAAACATGCCACTTTCATTTTCAAATATTCCCACATCAGTTATTTTAATCATGGTAGCTTGGTTAACTATCGTGGAGATTTTTAAATACGCAAAAAGAAAGCATTCACATCGTTAGAAGAAAAGATCGGCAGCAATTCCATCCGCAAATAGTTTTCCTTCATTTGTTAGTACAAATTTTTCATCTTTAACTACTACTTTCCCGCTATCTGCATACTTCTGAACGAAAAGCTTTAGCTTATCGGCCTTAGCAACGCCAAACATCAAACCGACAAACTTTAGATCTGTTCCCTCAATTGTTCTCAATGAGGTCATAATATATTCATTCAGTTTTTGTGTTTCGGTTAATATCTCTTCTTCGAATGGAAGGTTATTTTGTTTAAGGGATTGAATATACAGCGCATTATTAGCAATGTTCCATCGCCTTTTATTTGTACCGTCAAAAGAATGCGCCGACGGTCCAAAACCATAATAAGGTTTTCCTTGCCAATAGCTGCTATTATGTTTACTACGCATACCTGGCTTTGAAAAATTGCTTATTTCATAGTGTTCATAGTTGTTTTCCTTCATAGCGTCCATTAATAACAGGAATTGCTCAGCTTGTTTTTCACTGTTTACCGGCAAAGATTTTTTTTGTTCGATCAGCTTATTTAATACTGTTTTTGGTTCTACCGTGAGCGCATAACAGGAAATATGCGGGATGTTTTTTTCAAAAATTATCTGCAAATTCTTTTCAAGGTCAGCATTGGTTGAAAGAGGGGAACCAAAGATCAGGTCAACAGAAAAATTGCTGATACCTGCATCCTGTATTTCGTGTATGCTTTTAAGTGATTCACTTGCATTGTGCGCCCGGTTCATCCATGTTAGCTCTTCTTCTTTAAAGGACTGAACTCCCAAACTAAGCCTGTTAACTCCCGAATGTATCCATTGCCTTAATATGGCTTTATTAATATCATCGGGATTCGCCTCCAGTGTAATTTCTGTATCCTGATCAATATTGAATTTTTTATATAAAGCATCCAGTAAAAGCGACAATTCTGTGCTGGTTAATAAACTCGGTGTGCCGCCACCAAAATAAATCGTATCAACCAACTCGCCCGAACTGATAAAGGCTTCTGAAAGATGAATCTCTTTAATGAGCGATTCAAGCAGTTCATTTTTTTGTGTAATAGTCGTAGAGAAATGAAAATTACAATATGTACATGCCTGCTTGCAAAATGGAATATGAATATAAATGCCCGCCAAAGATTGTAAATTTACGCTTTAGAATAACTGGAACCCCTTAACTGCATGAAAATTGCCTGTTCGCATTATTTAAATAAATGGTTTGCAATATTTGTTTGCAGCTGCTTTATCATTTCTGCTCATGCCCAGGAGACAACCAAAAATAATTATTTCCTCAGTATCAGGTTTATTGACAAAGATAGTTCGTTTAAGTCGCAGGATTTAAAACTCCAGGCTGCTTTCAATAGCGAAGTTGCAACAATGGAATATATAAATACCTTGCCTGGTTTGCTTGTATCCAAAGGTTATCCTGTTGCATCTGTTGATAGTTTCTGGACCGTTTCCACAACCACATATGTCAATGTTTACCTGGGTATAAAATACAGCTGGGTACAACTTGCAACTTCAAACATTGAAAAAAAAATATTGGATATAACCGATTTCAGGGATAAAAACTTTTTTGATAAGCCAATTAATTTTCAGCAATTACAATTACTGCAGCAACGTATATTGAACTATTATGAAAACCAGGGTTATCCCTTTTCATCTGTTTATTTAGACAGTATCCGGATCAATGACGATAAAATAAGCGCCCTGTTAAAAGCTGATAAAGGTTTGCTTTATCATATTGATAGTATAAGAATTGTTGGTAAGGCCAGGATCAGCAAAAAATTTCTTCAGCGATATTTATATATTCCCAATGGAAGCGTGTATAATAAAGAAAAACTGGTAGATGTTGATAAGCGAATCCTTGAATTGCCTTATTTGAAAACCTCGCAACCATCCGACCTCACTATGCTCGGTTCAGGCGCCGTATTAAACCTATATGTTCAGCCAAAGCGTAGCAGCCAGGTTAATTTTATTATCGGTTTCCTGCCTTCCGGCAATAATTCAGGGAAATTGCAACTTACCGGTGACGTTAACCTTGATTTGAAAAACATATTATATGGGGGGGAAAATATTTTAGTAAAATGGCAACAACTGCAGCCCAAATCTCCAAGGCTCAATTTAGGTTTTACGCAACCCTACATATTTAATTCTTCTTTTGGATTTGATTTTTTATTTGATCTTTTTAAAAAAGATTCCAGCTTTTTGCAGCTAAATGCCCAGTTTGGTGTGCAGTATTTGTTGTCTGCGTATAAAACTGGCAAAATATTTATACAATGGCAAAATACAACGTTGTTATCAGGAGGGGTTGATACCAACCAGGTGAAAGCGCAAAAAAAACTGCCCCCCAATATTGATGTGAGTTCAGTGAATGTGGGGTTGATTTATCAATGGATCAAAACAAATTACCGGTATAACCCAAGGTTGGGCAATGAAATAGATGTTGCTACAACTGTTGGAATAAAGAAGGTAAAAAGGAGTAATGATATTGTCGATTTAAAAGATCCGGATTTTAATTATGCATCTTTATACGATTCCATAAAACCCAAAAGTTACCAGTTACGAATAAAACTTTCAGGAGCGCACTATTTTCCATTGGGAAAAGCTTCTGTTTTTAAAATGGCTGTTAATACCGGATTTTATATAAGTCCTAGCATCTTCCGCAATGAACTTTTTCAAATTGGCGGGTATAAGTTATTACGTGGTTTCGATGAAGAAAGTATTTATGCAACAAGATATGGCGTTGCAACTGCAGAATATCGTTACCTGTTCAACTTAAATTCTTATTTATTTGTTTTTGCTGATTATGGTGTTACAAACAATAAGTACCAGCTTGTAAATGTAAATAACCAGTTTATTGGAGCCGGGCTGGGTTTGGTATATGAAGCAAAACTGGGACTGATCAACGTCAGTTATGCTGTAGGTAAAAGAGATGATGTTAAGTTTAGCCTGAGAGAGTCTTCCAAAATTCATTTTGGATATGTCAATTATTTTTGATCATTGCTTAATAGTTATTTTTACAGGAGAAAAGATTAGGATGTTGAAAAAACTGTTTATTCTTTGTTGTTGCTTTCTTTCACTACAGTTATGTGTACACGCACAGCACGTGGATTCCTTATTAATAAATGATAGCCTCACTAATACAAATATTGGCGATAGTTCAGTATCCGCCGTAAATGTCATTGACAGCGCTGACAAAGTACCCACTACACCGGTAAAACAAAAGATTTATGGGTTAAATGATATTCTTAAGGAAAATATTTTTTTAAATAGTAACACCGTACCGGTTTCACTCATCCAGAGTTCAAGAAAATTTATCTCTAAGGATTTTGTTTTTTACCTCCTAACCGCGTTATTACTTTTTCTTGGCGTGCTAAAAGTTGTATGGCCAAGGTATTTCAATAATCTTATCCGGGTTTTTTTCAATACTTCATTGAGACAGGGCCAGCTAACAGATCAGTTATTGCAGGCCAAACTGCCTTCGATGTTGTTCAACCTTTTTTTTCTGGCAATAGGTGGGGTGTATATTTATCTTCTTTTGAATTATTTTGGAAAGATATCTTATAACAACTGGGACGTATTGCTTATATGCATTGTTGGACTTTCTTTAATTTATATCATTAAGTTCATCACTTTAAAATTTGCTGGCTGGCTCACCGGTTATAAAGAAGAAGCAGAAACATATATTTTTATTGTATTCCTCATCAATAAGATCATTGCAATTTGTCTTGTACCCATTGTAGTTATTATTCCATTTTCGATGCCTTACCTGGTAGATTTAACTATAATAATCTCTTATGTAATTATTGTATTGATGTTTATCATGCGCTTTTTCAGGTCTTATGGACTACTACAGACAAGACTAAAAGTAAGTGGCTTTCATTTCTTTCTTTATATCATAGGAATCGAGTTATTACCACTTTTATTGATTTATAAATTCGCTTTGTTTATTCTCAGTAAAAATCTTTAATTTTGCACTTTCATTGGATATGTAAGTATGTTAAAAAACGATGTAAAAAAGCCTGCTGTTAAATCGGTTAAAAAAGTACTTATTACCCAACCAAGGCCGGAAGGTGTGAAATCCCCGTACTTTGATTTGGCTAAAAAATATGATTTAAGCCTTGATTTCCATCCTTTTATAGTGGTGGAAGGCATACCATCTAAAGATTTTCGCAAACAAAAGATTGATATTGCTGCTTATAGTGCTGTTATTTTTACCAGCAGAAATGCTATCGATCATTTCTTCCGTATTTGTGATGAATTGAAAGTCACTGTTTCACAGGATACAAAATACTTCTGTATAACTGAATCTGTCGCATTATACCTCCAAAAATTTATTTTATACCGTAAAAGAAAGGTTTTTTATGGTGCAGATGGGGTAAACAAGAGCCTTTTTGATGTGATTAACAAGCATAAAGACAACGAAAAGTTTTTGTATCCATGCTCTGAATCCTTTGATAGTGAAATTACCAACTGGCTAAAAAATCACAGCTGCGAGTATGCCACGCCGGTGCTTTACAAGATTGTTAGTAACGATGTAAAAGATGTAATTGCGAGGAATTATGATGTGATTTGTTTTTTTACACCAGGTGGTGTAAAAAGCCTGATGGAAAATTTTCCTCATTTTAAACAAAACGGAACCAAGATCGGGGCATTTGGCGCCAATACTTTTAAAGCTGCAGAAGATGCGGGCCTCATACTTGATATTAAAGCTCCCCAACCACAGGCCCCAAGTATGATAAGCGCCCTGGAAAAATTCATCCTGGAATCAGGTAAAAAATAATCCTGCTTTATTCCTTTTGTCGATAGCCTTACAATAAGATTACACATTCATTTGTTTAATTTTATAGGATGGAATATGCCTATACAAATGACCTCATCAAAGAAACAAGCCCTTATCTTTTACAGCATGCGCATAATCCTGTTCACTGGCATGCATGGAATGAAGCGGCTTTGGCTAAAGCAAAAAAATCAGATAAACCCATATTAGTTAGTATTGGTTATGCAGCTTGTCATTGGTGCCATGTAATGGAGAAAGAGAGTTTTGAAAATGAAGAAGTGGCAAACTATATGAATGAGCACTTCATCAATATTAAAATTGATAGAGAGGAACGACCTGATCTGGATCATATTTATATGGATGCGGTACAGGCTATTGCAGGGAGTGGGGGATGGCCTCTGAATGTCTTTCTTACAACAGATGCGAAACCATTTTATGGAGGTACCTATTTTCCGCCGCAAAAAGCTTTTAATCGTCCCTCCTGGAAAGAAGTATTAGTTTTTATTACTGATGCCTGGAAGAAAAAACGCCAGGAAATTGAACAACAAGCCGACACTTTGCTGGAACATATTAAGTCATCTAACCGTTTTGTTTCTAAAAATCATCTTATAGATGAACCCGGAACTGTTTATAATTTTACAGAAGATCAATGTAGGTTGATTGCGGAGAATATTTTAAAATCTGCCGATACCCTCCACGGCGGATTTGGTAATCCTCCCAAATTTCCGCAAACATTTTCGATTCAGTATTTACTTACTTACGCTCACTATTTTAAGGACGATAACGCATTGCAGCATGCAACATTTTCCTTACGAAAAATGCTGGAAGGAGGTATTTATGACCATCTTGCGGGGGCCATGGCGAGATACAGCACGGATGCAGAATGGCTGGTGCCGCATTTTGAGAAAATGTTGTACGACAACGCATTATTGGTAAATGTACTTTGCGATGCATACCAGGTAACAGGAGAAGATTTTTATAAAAACGCAATTGAGAAAACGCTTCATTTTTTCATTTTTGAAATGCAACATCCTGATGGAGGTTTTTATGCCGCATTGGATGCAGATAGTGAAGGCGTGGAAGGTAAATTTTATGTTTGGACGAAAAATGAAATCGCTGATGTTTTAGGAAAAAACACCGGAGTGTTTTGTGAGTACTATGGGGTAACGGAAACGGGTAACTGGGAGCAAAAAAACATTTTAAATATTGTCGCTTCTAAAGAAAAACTGGCACAATTTCATGGTATTACTATCACGCAATTAGAAAAAATATTAAGTGATGCCGAAAAAGAATTACTTGCACAAAGAAATGCAAGAGTAAGGCCCTTAACAGATGATAAAATATTATTAAGCTGGAATGCTTTGTTACTAACGGCATTTTGTAAAGCTGCCGCAGTGTTGGGAAATGGTGATTACAAGAACCAGGCTGTTTTGCTTTTTAATTTTTTAATTGAAAAATTCAGCAAAAACGGGAATGTAGTTTTTCATAGCTATAAAAACAATGAAGCAAAACATGCAGCCTGCCTGGATGACTATGCTTATTTGATTCAATCTTGTATCCTGTTGCAGGAAATTACCGGCAACCAGGATTATTTACTTAAAGCCAAAGAAATCACAGATTATGTTATCGAAAATTTTCAGGACGAGGCATCCGGGTTTTTTTATTACACCCACAAAAGCCAGGCTGATGTAATTGTCAGGAAGATTGAAATTTATGACGCGGCTATTCCATCCGGGAATAGTATTATGGCAGAAAACCTGTTTTACTTATCTATCGTATTTGATAATCCTGGCTGGTGGTCAATTGCAAACAAGATGTTAATTACGCTTTCCGACATACTATTAAAATATCCGGGGTCGTTTGCTGTGTGGGCTCATCTATTAATAAAGCAAAGGAGCGGTACAAATGAGATTGCCTTAACTGGAAAAAATGTAGAGGAATTGCTAAAAGAAATCATGAAAATTTATCTCCCGGGGAGGGTGTTGCAAAGCTCAGATGTGGAAAAGGATTTGCCATTATTAAAAAATAAAATATATGGTGAAAATCCATTGATTTTTCTTTGTAAAAACTACAGTTGTTCCGCTCCTGTGGCGGATATCAGCGGGTTTAAAGAACTATTAAAAATTAATGGTAAATAATGCTGGGGTTCACAATATTTAGATAATTTAGTCGTTTAAGAGAATCGGGCGTAAAATTTTGTGTAAAAAATTTTATGGGAATAAAAATCCAAAATGATAATGAATCAAAATAATCATTACATTTGCCCATTACCCTCAAAGTATAATAAAATGAACAATCGGTTTTTCTACTTGATAGCCGTAATTGCTATCGCAACTGCTTTTAGCAGCTGTAAAAGTTCAAAAAGCAAAGGTAAGTCTCTACCTAACGATGGCCAGCTCCATGGAGTTGCTCCAGGGTCAAGGTGGAACTTAACAAGACCCCCGGGAATGGTCTATATCCCACCAGGAACCTTTCATATGGGGCCAAGTGATGAGGATGTTAACTGGGCCTATACTGCACGCAACAAACAAGTTTCAATTAGCGGATTTTGGATGGATGCCACCGAAATTACCAACAATGAGTATCGTCAGTTTACCAACTGGGTTAGAGACTCAATTGCTGCAAAATTAATGGGCTATGTAAAACAAGGCGCTGATGGAAATGAATATGTTGACTGGAAAAAGGCCAGTACTATCAAATGGGGTGATAAAGCAACAATAGAAAAAATCGATGCAATTATTGTAACTCCTGATAACCGCATATTTGGTAAAAAAGAGTTGGATGCAACTAAAATTGTATATCAATCAGAAATATTTGATTACAAAGCCGCTGCTCAAAACAGGGATGTAACTATACCACGTTCTGCTTTTATCGTAAAGCAAAAAATTCCGGTATATCCTGATTCTCTTTGCTGGATAAGGGATTTCTCTTATTCTTACAACGAGCCAATGGCTAAAAAATACTATAATCACCCTGCATATGGCAACTACCCGGTTTTGGGTGTTAGCTGGAAGCAGGCGACGGCTTTTTGCGAATGGCGCACACATTATCTTACTGCATTTCTGGAATCTAAGAAAAGAACTCCTGAATCTGATTTCAGATTACCAAATGAGGCACAATGGGAATATGCTGCAAGAGGCGGTCGTTCTCAGTCACCGTATCCATGGGGAGGCCCTTACCTGAGAAACAAAAAAGGATGCTTATTAGCTAACTTCAAACCAGGTCGTGGAAATTATCCTGAAGATGGAGGTTTCTATACTGTAAGGGCTGATGCTTACTGGCCAAATGACTTTGGTTTATATAATATGGCAGGTAATGTTGCTGAATGGACTTCTTCTTTATACTCTGAAGCAGGTTACAGTTTCCAACATGATATGAACCCGGATATTCGCTGGAATGCAAAAGATTCTGATCCTCCTCGTATGAAACGTAAAGTGGTGCGTGGCGGAAGCTGGAAAGATGTAGGTCACATGCTACAAGTTAGTACTCGTAACTATGAATACCAGGACACAGCTAAATCTTATATTGGTTTTCGTTGTGTAATCGATTTACCACCCGCAGCTAAAAGAAAATAATATAGCAAATTTTTAATGTATAATTATTGAAATGATGACCCGTTCTTAATAAATTTTTAAGAACGGGTTATTATTCTAAAATATTTTTATCTTTCAAATTCAAACAAACAATCCCACTTAAAACCTAAAATTTTAAAAAACATGTCAGTTAAAATTCCTTCTAACGTTAGTAAATGGATGGATGTTGCAGTTTCTATCGCTGCATCAGCGGTAATCTTTGGTGCGTTACAGAAAATTCTACACACGCCAATTGCAGATCTTTGGTTGAAGATCGGTCTTTATACTGAGGCGCTTATCTTCCTTCTTTACGGTATTCTTTATTTGATTTATCCGCCAGTAAAAGAGGATTTTGAAGCACACGGAGCTAAAGCTGCTGTTGTAGAAAATCCTGCGCTAAAAACGATGGATAAAATGCTCCAGGAAGCTGATATAACACCAGCTAACCTAAAAAGATTAGGTGAAGGTTTTCAGAAATTAGGAACTTCAGTATCAGGAATTACTGATGTAAGTGAGGTAGTAAAAAATACAAGTGACTTTAGTTCAAAAACAAAAGAAGCGACCACTGCAATTGGTACAATGGCTACGGCATTCAGCAATAGTGCTAATACCATGGCTTCATTTAACAATGCATCTGAAAGTGCAAAAGGATTCCATGAGCAGGTTCAGGTGCTTACAAAAAATCTCGGTTCATTGAATACTATTTATGAACTGGAATTGAAAGAAAGCAACAATCACCTGAAAGCATTGAATGGTTTCTATGGTAAAATGGCAGAAGCAAGCCAGGCAATGATGAACAGCGTTGAAGATGCTAATAAAGTAAAAGAACAAACTGGTACTTTGGCTACAAACCTTGGTAAATTGAACGCAGTATATGGTAATATGCTGAGTGCAATGCAAGGCAGATAAGCTTTGATTTATATCCAAACAATATTCAAAAAACATTATAATATCTATTAGTTATGGCTTTACCTAAAGAGCCCCGGCAAAAGATGATCAACCTGATGTACCTGGTGTTAACTGCCTTGCTTGCATTAAACGTATCATCTGAAATTTTAAATGCATTTAAAGTGGTTGATAAAAGTTTGATGACCTCAAACGATAATATTACCAAAGCAAATGGTACTATTTATGAATCTTTAAAAGCTAAATTAGCAGATCCAGGTACGAGAGAAAAAGCCACGATCTGGAATGAAAAGGCAGAAAGAGCAAAGAAATTGTCAACAGATATGAGTGCTTATATTGACAAACTTAAGACGGACCTTAAAAAGGAAGCCGGCGTTAAAATGGTTGACCTTGATGGAAAGCAAGTAGAGCAATTTAAGGAAGATGACCTGGAAGCTGCTACCCGTTTATTCGGAGATGGGCCCGGTGGGCAAAAGCAAGGGCCGGAATTGGAAAAAAGACTTAAGGATTATACAAAAGCAATGCTTGATGTCGATCCTGAAGTTAGAAAAGCATATGAAAAAACTTTCCCTGTTGATATTGCCCCACAGGTAGGGCAGGATGGTAAGACAAAAGCATTTACTGAAGCATTTTTTCATATGACACCTACTGTTGCAGCTTTAACGCTGTTGAGCAAGTTTCAGAACAACGTTAAGAACTCAGAAAATCTTGTTTCTACTTTTTGTCACAATAAAGTAGGAGAAGTTAAGTTTATACTTAATAAGTTTGAACCTATTGCAACCGCGAATTCAACTTATTTAATGCCGGGGGAAGAGCTTGTAGTGACTGCGGGTGTTGGGGCATTTAATGATGCATCAAAGCCAATAATCTCTATAGGTGGAACACCGACTGCGCTAAATGAGAAAGGTGTTGCGGAAAAGAAATTTAATGTATCAGGTGGTGGTAATCAAAAAGTTCATATTTCTATCAGCTATACCAAACCTGATGGCACTACAGAAAAACTTGAAAAAGATGTTGAATATACAGTAGGTACACCAGGTGGTGCAGCAGTAATGCTTGATAAAATGAACGTATTCTACATTGGTGTTGATAATCCTGTTACTATTGGATCTCCAACAGGTTGGGATAAAACAAACGTATCTATGACAGGCGGTACTATTTCCGGTACAGGTTCTAAAAGAACCGTACGGGTAACAACCGTAGGTCCTGCAAATATCACAGTATCACCTCAAGGCAAAGCAAGTGTTTTTGCATTCCGTGTTAAGAAAATTCCAGATCCGGTATTTAAAGTTGGTACTGGTAAAGTGAGGATGCCGTCAGTAGAATTTAAAAACCAACAATTCTGTCGTGCGGAATTAGAAAATTTTGATTTTGATCTTCAATTTAGGATCGTTAGTGCAACTGTGTATTTTTCAGGCGCTGGTTTCCCGAATGTTGTAACAAGTGCATTAAGCGGGAACAGCCTGGCAGGGATTCAGTCATTTTTCTCCAGATGTCAACCCGGTTCTGTAGTTACTTTCGATAACGTAAAAGTACAGGGTCCGGATGGTGTCAGGGGTATAGATGGTAAATCAATCGCCCTATATTAAAACATACAACTATGAAAAAAACGTTTTTAAAAATCCTTTTCCTGGCTGTCTTGATCGGCGGATTTTCTGATGTAGCGGTTGCTCAAAAGAAAAAAACTACGCGGAAATCTACTAAAAGAACAACCAAGACGAAAACTAATACAAAGATTGAGCCTACAGTAGCTACTGCTGATACAGCTACAGTTGTTGCAGCAGTTGAGCCACCCAGGGAGGATACTTTGATCAGGCCTGTAAAAAAATCATTAAGGCGTGATGCTGCAGTTGATGAAGCTGTTTTAAAGGACAGAACACCTCTTGATTATGAGCACCTTCGTGCTGATGATGCCGTTTATCGCCATAGAATATGGCGTGAAATAGACACAAGGGAAAAAATCAATATGCCATTTAACTATGCCGCGGAAGAAGATAACGGGAGCCAACGTTTCATTTCAATATTACTACAAGCAATCCAGGACAGTGCAGTAACCGTTTTTAATAGTATTGATGATCGTTTCACGACGCCCATGACCAAGGCTGAAGTAGCAAAGCAGGTAATGGGAGAACAAATTGATGTACCCATTTTTGATTCACTTGGAAATAATATCGGAAACAGAAAAGTTACTCCTGAAATCAACATGGATTCGTTTTATAAATTCAGGATTAAAGAAGAAGTGATTTTCGATAAAGAAAGCTCTCGTTTATTCTGGAGGATACTTGGTATTGCCCCGGTAAAAAACATTATAACATCACAAGGTGTTGACCTTGGGCCTACTGAATTATTTTGGGTATACTATCCTGATATGAGGCCTGTATTTTCAAAGTATGAAGTATATAATGGCAAAAATTTTGGAGCACGTATGAGTTGGGATGATTTGTTTGAAAGCCGCATGTTTAGCGGCCGCATTATTAAAAGTTCTATAGATAACCCATATAATCTCCAAATCAGGAACTATCCGAGTATGCAGGAAAATACAATACTTCAGCTTCTTGAAGGTGAAAATATCAAGGAAAAGATATTTAACTATGAACAGGATCTGTGGAGCTACTAATATAAGATTAGTATTAATATTTATAAAAAGCCCTCTCTTACCGAGAGGGCTTTTGTTTGTATCCGACAATTTATGATTTAAGATATATGATATGTACTAACGATAATATGCTACATCATACATCTTAAATCTTACATTTTAAATGTGATATACTTCAAATAGGGTATTGTAAATGATTTATGACCAGCCTACCTTTACATCGGTTTTTCATAGGATATTGGATTTTAAAGCGGGGCTGGATTTCTATCCTGGCCCTTTTTTTATGCCTCGTTTTTATGCAGCGCCTCATAAACAATCTTTGCTCTTGATTTACCTATTATTTGTTCTAACTGAGTAAGTGTAATTTCCCTGATCTTTTTAACCGATTTAAATTCTTTCAATAAATTATCTGCCGTTTGCTGACCGATTCCCGGTATATTCTCTAACTCATTTTGAATTGCCGCTTTACTTCTTTTATTTCTGTGAAAACCAATACCAAAACGATGCACCTCATCTCTTATTCTTCTTATTAATTTAAGACTTTCACTGTTCCAAGGCAGTTGGACGGAAGCCGTGTCTCCGGAAAAAAAAAGTTCCTCCTGGTTTTTTGCAAGGCCAACCAGGGTAGTTTTACCTGTTAATCCAAGCTCTTTAATACTTTCCAATGCGGCACTTAATTGCCCTTTACCGCCATCGATAATGATAAGCTGTGGAATGGCTTTGCCCTCTTCTAACACTCTTTTGTATCTCCTTCGTACAACCTCCGACATGGAGGCAAAATCATTAATACCTGTTACAGTTTTTATATTAAAATGCCTGTAATCAGCTTTACTTGGCTGCCCGTTTTTAAAACATACCATTGCTGCTACAGCGTTTGTACCATGAAGATTTGAGTTATCAAAACATTCGATATGATCGGGTAGGTGTGGCAGTTGAAGATCTGCTTGTAATTGAAGTAAGACTGCTTCTTTTTCAGAATCGGTTTTATCTTCTAATTTCAAAAGTTTCTTAGATCGAAGTTCCTCTTTAAAAAAGTTTACATTTTTTTCTGATAACTCAAGTAATTTCTTTTTATCACCAGACTTAGGAACAAAAATCATAACATTATCATCCGGGTATTCTATTTGAAACGGTACAATAATTTCTTTTGCTTCGCTGTAAAAGGTTTGCCTGAGTTGAGCGATTGCAAAAGAGAGTACCTCTTCTTTGGATTCTTCTAATTTTTTTTCAAGTATAATGGTTTTTGTCTGGATAATAGTCCCATTATTTACAGCGAGGTAATTCACATACGCAGTATCACCTTCTTCCAAAATGCTATAAACATCCACAGTGCCTGTTTTTGTATTTACAACCGTTGACTTAGCCTGGTAATTTTGTAGCTGCGCAATTTTATTCTGGTAAAATGCTGCCTTTTCAAATTCCATATTTTCAGCGTGGCTCTTAACCTGTTTTTTAAGATCCTGCATTACAGGCGTCATATTACCTTTTAAAAGATTTTTCAACCTCTCAATTCCTGCGTCATAGTCTCCCGGCGATTGCAGCCCTTCACATGGACCTTTACAATTCCCTAAATGATACTCCAGGCATACTTTAAATTTTTTCTTCGAAATATTATTTTCAGTAAGATTTAGTTTACATGTTCGCAAAGGGATATTTAGCTTAATGAACTCAAGTAAGTCTCTTACTTTAGCAACTGAAGTATACGGACCAAAATATTGCGAACCATCTTTCACCTTCTTTCTTGTAAAAAAAACTCTTGGGAAGGGTTCATTTTTAACAACAATAAAGGGGTATGATTTATCATCTTTTAGGTTAATATTAAAAAGAGGCTGATATTCTTTTATAAGTGAATTCTCGAGCAAAAAAGCATCCTGCTCACTATTTACTATTGTAAATTCAATTTTTTTAATACGGTGAACAAGTTCAGCCGTTTTATAATTGGTAAAGGTTTTTGAAAAATAACTACTTACTCTTTTGCGGAGATGTTTGGCCTTACCCACGTAAATAAGTTCATTGGCAGCGTTATAATATTTATAGATACCCGGTAAAATGGGTATAGTGCCCGCAATCGCTGAAAATTCTTCCTGTGTCATTAATTATTTAAAAACTCCATTTTATTGTAATCTCTTTTTCAATAGATGGGGTTCCATCCGCATTTTCCACAATGGTTTTAATATTGCAACTTTTACCAGCTATCCACCTTAGCTGTTGTATTTTATTGCCTGATAATTTTTTTAAAAGATATACCTGCCTTATTTTTTCCGAGTTTGGATCAATATAGATATCCCAGTGACGTAGTGAAAAACTGTCGGGTAATGGTTTAATCGGATCATACGTTAATGTAATTGCATCCAGTGTCTGATCCACGAATCTTGTTTCTGAAAAAAGCGATATTAAATTAACACTATCAATTTCAGGAGATAAAAAATCGATTATTTCTTTTTCAAGATCCTCAACTTTTATCCATGCTGAATCCTTTTTATTATTGACAGTAACATACTTTAAGGGGTTCTGGTCACCGTTTTTTATTTCATACAGCTGACCTTTTATATAACTGGTTACCGGGAAAAAGACCGGCTTCTCTTTTTTTAAGGTAATAGTATCTGCGGCGACGAAATTGGCTGAATTATCATCGCTATTATTTGATTTGCACGATACAAATAGCATTATAATTACAAAAGGGATGTGAATGGATCTCATCTGGCAAAATTAAATGGAAACCCGGTTAACGCAAAAAGGCTTTTAAGCAGGGCATTAAACAAAAACGCAACATTAAAATTAATGTTGCGAGCTAATTTGTTAAGTTATTATAATCAGAAATTTTTTATCATACCGATCTTTAAGCCCACATTGTGCAACTTTTCATCATAGGAATACTTCTTGTTGTATGTTGAAAAGAACTGGTACCTGAATTGCGGACCTGCATTGAATGTAATACCCTTATTTGTTTTATAACTTACAAAAGTTTCTAAACCTGCATTTATGTTCCACTTACGCAGGAAATTTGCATCGAATACATAATTTTTTCGGTCTGAAGAAAGAAGGAATGCATTTCCAAATAGCGTATAACTAGGTTGAACCGTAGCCCCAACAAACCATTGGAAGTTATGCCTTCCTGCAATTTTTATATCTGCTCCAAATGGCAATGCAACCTGGAATGTATAATTATTTAACTTCCTTGCAGATTCATTAGCAATAGTTGATAAATGACTAGAACGCGGGCTTAATTCTATTCCGCCTGAATATGGATCGTTTAATAATAGATTTGTTGAAGTTGTATGCCCTATTTCATAAGCCCTGATAGTGTAATTCGTATAATTAAATTGTACCCCCGCTTTAAAGCGAACTGACTTTGTATATGGATAAAGTAGATTATAACCAACTTCGAGATTAAAGGCCGAATGATGATCTAATGAACTGGGTGCAGGTTCCGTATTCCCAACAACTGAATTACGTGCCGGAAAATCATAGCTCACATTTTTGTTAAAACTCCTGTAACCTATGGACGGAGTTATATATAACTCATATAACAGCTTTGATTTTAAAGAAGGCGCAGGTTGATTGTGAAATGCATAATCTTCAATCCATTCTTTATCTACAGTTGCCCTGTTATTCTTTGCAATTGGTAAAAGAGGCTTCTTTATTTTGTCAATTTGTTTGTTTGAGTTGTTATCATTTACTACAGCTATCTTATCTCCTTTAAGCGTAATGTTGTCGTCTTCAATAGTAGCACCAGTAACCTCAATAACGCTCAGGCTTGATTGATTAGAGATAAGCGCATTTTTAGTTGAACCAGAATTTTCAACAGGGCTGTTCAATGCCAAATCATTTTGCTCCTCTACATTTATTCTATCGTTCAAAGGAACCTGGTTATTAACCGGTACCTGCAGATGATTTGTTGTTATTGGATTTTTATTATAAATAATTCTACGTGTATCAGCAGATTTTCCAGCGGCAGCATTTATAACAGGTGAAGTAACAAAAGTTCTATTTTGCGCTATAGTGTTATTGCCTTTTTGTAAATTTTCTTTTTCAACAGGAGACGATGTATTCAGCGATAAATCTGCAGTTTGTTTTACTTCTGCATCTTGTTTTTGATAAGCGATCAAAGTTGGTGCTGCATCCCTTTTCACAATATTACCTGACCCGGTAATTTCGCTTTTATGAGACAAGCCGATAAAAATAATAGATGAAACCAATAACAGGCAAACCGAGAGTGAAGGCCATTTGCGACCAGGGTGCAGGTTATTATATAAGCTATTCCAAACCCGTTTTGAAGGATACATTCGAAAATCGTCCGCTGTCTCTTTCAAAAACTGTTCAAAATCATCCGTGTAAAATTTCTTTTCCATCTTTCACAAAAAGCTTTAGTTAGTCGGTGTAATTCAAAAAACTAAATTGACTTACTTTTAATTTATAGTGGCGATATTGCCGCACCAAAAGATATCCTCGCTTTTGGTTTCTGTATAATTTTCTTTTTTACCAAAACATCTTCCAGCATAGCCTTTGCCCTGGTGTATTGACTCCTGCTCGTACTTTCTTCTATTTCCAGCATTTTTGCTATCTCTTTGTGAGAATAACCTTCTATCGCATAAAGGTTCAATACCGTCCTATATCCCAATGGCAATAACCGGATACATTCAACCACCTGCTTAGCCTGCATAATCGAAGGAATCATATCCTCTTTTATATGAACACTATTTGCATGAATAATATCTACACTATCTGCAAACTTCTTATTCTTCTTTAAAATATTAATACAGGTATGAACAATGATCCGTCTTATCCAGCCCTCCAAAGCGCCTTCATTTCTATATTGATGGAGCTGGGTAAACACCTTTATAAAACCGTCCTGTAACATATCCTCTGCATCCTCCCTGTTTTTTGCAAAACGGTAGCAAACTCCCAGCATGCGGGGGCTGAACCTGTTATACAATGCTTCCTGGGCGGCTGCATTATTTTTAATACTTCCGGCAAGCATTTGCTCTTCGGTCATAATTGAAGGATTTAATACCTTATAAATATAGACAAATTTGGGTTACAGATGCTGCTTGGGATTAAAAAAGACCCAATTTTGACATTTGAAAACAGGCGGAGGACCAAAAAGGCTGGTAATTTTTTTCTTATGGCCTTTTTCTTCGTTGAAGGCTATCTAACGGATAGTTTTTTCTGAAGCTATCTAGCAAGGCTGTGGTCCAGTTTGCAATGAGTAATTTTTGATCAATACTTAAAATAGCATCCCTGTGAATGATTGTATAAGAGCTCAGCGGCATCTCATTTCTTTTTACCTGGTCATTTATTTCTTCAAGTTTATGGTATTGTCTCCTTAAATCATAATTGCCAAACTCGGAAAAATTCAATTCATCTTTTCCTTCTTCAATATGATTGTTGAGCCAGATAGCAACCGGTTGAATTTTGAAGTACCAGGGATAAACAGTACTGTTACTATGGCAATCGTAACAGCTTGTTTTTAAAACTTCCTGAACGGCAGCTGGTACGGCATGAACAAAGCTTATGTTGTTTGAACTGATAAGGTTTGACTCATTCTTTTTTGGCCTTGGATAAAATTGAATTAAGATAAAAATTACCAGGATAACCGTTAAGAGTACTTTTATAAATTTCTTCATCAAAAATTATATTAAGATATTACCTGTCATCTCCGGTGGGATATTTATATCCATCATTTGTAAAATGGTGGGGGCAAGATCACCTAATTTTCCGGCATTGATATTTCCCTTCCAATTTTTATCAATGATAAAAAGAGGAACAGGATTTAAAGTATGTGCTGTATTGGGTGTGCCATCTCCATTTATTTCATAATCTGCATTTCCATGATCGGCAGTTAAAAAAATACAGTAGTCTTTTTCAAGTGAAGCGGTCACAACTTTTTCTACACAGGTATCTACTGTTTCAACAGCCTTGATCACGGCTTCCCAAATTCCTGTATGGCCCACCATATCTGCATTTGCAAAATTGAGGCAAATAAAATCAGGTTGGTTGTTTCTGATCTCTGCAACAACAGCTTCAGTAACTTCATAAGCGCTCATTTCGGGTTTTAGATCATAGGTTGCAACTTTTGGAGATGGAATCATGATCCTGTTTTCACCTGCAAAGGGCTTTTCCCTGCCGCCGCTAAAGAAAAAACTTACGTGCGGATATTTTTCTGTTTCAGCTATACGAATTTGCGTTTTTCCGTGTTGTGATAAAATTTCCCCGATTGTATTTTTAAGATCATCGTTTTCAAATACCACATGTATATTTTTAAATGTATGATCGTACGTTGTCATTGTGGTATAATCAATATCCAGTTTTTGCATTGCATGATCCGGTATATCATGTTGTGTAAGTGCTTCTGTAATTTCCCGGCATCTGTCTGTTCTGAAATTAAAACACATCACAGCATCGCCCTTTGCTATTGTTGATTTAGGAAGCTTACTGTTTATTAAGGGTTTTATAAATTCATCCGTTACATTATCATTATAAGATTGTAACATGGAGCCGGTTAAATCAGCAGTGTTACTTCCTGTTCCATGTACCATTGCATCATAAGCAACTTTCACCCTTTCCCAGCGTTTGTCCCTGTCCATTGCATAATAACGTCCGGTTATGGTAGCAATATTTCCAACTGTATTATTCATATGGTTCTGCACATCTTTGATATAAGCAATACCAGCTTTCGGATCTGTGTCACGTCCATCAGTAAACGCATGCACCAGTACATCTTTAAGTTGATTTGCTGCGCAGGTTGTTAAAATTGCTTTTAGATGATTGATATGTGAATGCACTCCTCCATCGCTTACAAGACCGATAAGATGCAGCGTTTTATTATTATTTTTTGCATATACAATAGCCGACAGGAGGGTATTGTTTTGTTGCAATTCATTCGTTCTGATGGCAACATTTATTCTTTCAAGCTCCTGGTAAACAATCCTGCCTGCACCCAGGTTCAGATGCCCTACTTCGCTGTTGCCCATCTGTCCATCAGGTAAGCCTACCGCCTCTCCACACGTAATCAATGTCGTATTAGGATATTTTGAATATAATGAACTCACAAAGGGTGTACTGGCATTTTGGATAGCATCACTTGATTTTATTTTGCCAAGTCCCCATCCATCCATTATTATTAAGATTATTTTCTTATTTTTCATCTTGTAAAACTAAATATTTGCAACTAAACCTGTTGGTTATTGTCTTTTAGATAAGAAAATAATCATAAAAAACGGCAATTTTGTACCCGTTGGCACGTTTTTAGACTAACAGTCTCCATAAAAATTTTCATTATGAAACATTTTTTTACCCTATTGGCAGTTTCCTTTATTTTGTCCTCTTTTACTTCGCTCAGCGGTATCGATGAAATAGTTGCCGCTTTAAAAACCGGCAATGCAGCACAGATAGCAAAATACTTTGATAATACAGTAGAGATAGCGCTTCCTGATAAAACCAATAGCTATAGCAAAAGCCAGGGAGAAATGATACTTAAAGATTTTTTCAGCAATTCACAGGTTAAAAGTTTTGATGTATTGCATAAGGGTGAAAACTCAGGATCACAATATTGTATTGGTACCCTGGTTACAGCCAATGGGTCTTACCGAACAACGGTTTTCATGAAGCAGAAAGCTGATAAGCAAATGATACAGGAGATCAGGTTTGAAAGTAAATAACAATTGAGAATATTAATTATAAATAAAAAGCTCCCGGAATGGGAGCTTTTTATTTGATGTTGAATTTTCTTTTCAATACGTAGCTTTGTTTTTATGAATTATATTGATCAGCTCAATCAACTTATTAAAAATGCTCTGGCAGAGGATATTGGTGATGGAGATCATTCTACTTTAAGCAGTATTGATAAAAATGCAAAAGGCAAAGCAATACTGAAAATTAAGCAGGAAGGAATTTTAGCAGGAGTAGCTGTAGCTGAAGAAATTTTCAGCTTTATGCAAAAAAATATTTCCTTTAAAAAACTTAAAGAAGATGGAGATGCAATGGTTTTTGGAGAAACCGCTTTTGAAGTGGAGGCTGATGTACATACTATTCTGCAATGTGAAAGATTGGTGCTTAATTGCATGCAAAGTATGAGTGGTATTGCTACGTTAACCAACATGTACACTGCAAAACTTAAAAATTATAAAACCATGTTGCTCGATACGCGGAAAACAACTCCGAATTTCCGTTTACTTGAAAAAGAAGCAGTACGTATCGGGGGAGGCTTTAACCACAGGTTTGGCCTCTATGATATGATCATGTTAAAGGACAATCATATCGATTATTGCGGGAGTATTGAAAATGCAATCAACAAGGCTTATGCATATGTACAACAAAATAAACCAGGATTAAAGATTGAAGTAGAAACAAGAAGCATTGATGATGTAGAGCGTGTTCTGGCCATTGGTAAGATTGATCGTATTATGCTGGATAATTTTACGCCGGAAAAAATAAGCGAAGCATTAACGATTATTGGAGGACGTTATGAAACCGAAGCAAGCGGCGGAATTAATTATGAAAACCTGGAATCATATGCTGCAACGGGTGTTGATTATATTTCCAGTGGTGCAATTATTCACCAGGCTAAGAGCCTGGATTTAAGTCTCAAAGCAGTAATTATCTAAAATGTATGAAATAAGATGTATGATTTTCAGAAACGAGTATTTGGTCGATGACCCGACTCACACATCATACATCTTAGATCATACATCTTAAATTTTGCATTATGTCAAAAAATAAAGTTCCCATTTCAGGGATTGTTTATTCTACCAATCCTGATTACAAACCAGAATTTGAAACAGAACAGCAACAGCAAACGATTGAACCCGGGCAACAAAAACTGAAATTAAGATTGGATACAAAGCATCGTGGTGGTAAGGCAGTTACCCTGGTGGAAGGTTTTATAGGGACAGATTCAGACAAAGAACAGTTCGGAAAAAAACTAAAAACCTTTTGCGGCACAGGTGGATCTGTGAAGGACAATGAAATCATTATCCAGGGCGATAACCGGGAAAAATTACTTCAGTGGCTTTTAAAAAACGGCTATAAGAATACAAAAAAATTATAGGCTTTCCTTTTTTTCTTCATTTATAAAGAAGCTGAGAGCCTTACTGGGACGGTGTTCCACCTGGTTCATGATTGTTTGGGTATCTGATTGATCCATTTCGATCCAGGGTTTAGGACTGTGGTTAAGCACCTGGGGCCGCGTTCTGGGAAGCAATGACCGGAATGTTTGCATAAATCCGGTTACCAGTCCACTGTTATTTCTCCGTTTTTGTAGAAATGTTTAGTCAAAGACATAAAAAACGGTTAAGAATAATTAATTTACAATAAAACAATAATTTTATTGCTATATTTAAAAAAATGTTTTAAGCATGAATTCCAAAATATCGGGCGGAGTTAAGATTAGTGTCGAAACTTTCTATCAATCCGAATATAGTAATCCTATAAACAGTGAATTTATGTTTGCGTATAAAATAACGATCGAGAATAACAATGAATTCCCGGTAAAACTACTGCGCAGGCATTGGCATATTTATGATAGTAATGGAAGTTTTCGTGAAGTAGATGGGGAGGGTGTTGTTGGTATCCAACCAGTGATCGCACCGGCGTCATCTTACCAATATATCAGTGGCTGTAATCTTCGTTCTGAGATAGGGAAAATGCAAGGCACATATTTACTCGAAAATATTAACAGCAGGAAAACATTCAATGTTACTATACCCCCTTTTGAAATGCTGGCTCCGTTTAAAATGAATTGATCAGCTCTCCCTATTTTAGCTTACCTTTACAGCGTCGATTTGATAAGATTTTTTTTACACAATTTGGTTCTTCGCCTTTAATTTTAAATAAGAAAAATGAAAATTATTTTTCTTCATTATAAATAGTTTAATATGGCAAAAGTTACTTTTAATAATAATGATAATCGTTTCTTTCAAAGCTTAAAAGCAAGCGTTGATGCTTATTTTGAACAAAATAAAATCAATAAAACAGGTGATTGGAGACTATTTAGCAAGACGATTATTTTAATTGGAACAGCATTGGGCTCTTACCTTGTTTTAATGCTTGCAAGTGTAAGCATTTTACCGGCCATTTTATTGTGCATGCTTTTTGGATATACCTGTGCCTGCATTGGTTTTAGTGTTATGCATGATGCCAATCATGGTAGTTATAGCCCAAATCATAAATTAAATGATTTTTTAGGATTTGTTGCTGCTAATGGCTTAGGGGCCAGTTCTTATTTCTGGAAGCAAAAACATAATGTTATTCATCATACCTATACAAATGTGGATGGTCTTGATGATGATATTGCGAAAAGCCCCATCATACGCCATTGTGAATCTCAGAAATGGGTTCCGGCACATAAAATACAATACTTATATCTTACATTAGTGTATGCACTTTCTTCCATTTTCTGGATTTTTATAATGGATTTCACCAAATACTTCAGCCGCAAAATATATAGAACAGCTGCCTGGAAATTAACCCTCAAGAATCATATTATTTTCTGGATGACCAAAGTTTATTACATAGCTGTCTTTGTTGTTATTCCTATAATGGTTTGGGGATGGGCACAATGGCTCGTTGGCTATTTTATTGCGAATGCGGTTATGGGTATCACGCTTTCATTTGTTTTTCAATTGGCACACGTGGTAGAAAATACGGAATTCGAACATATACCGCTGGATCAAACCAAACACATTGAAACAGCATGGGCAGAATTCCAGATCAGGACAACAGCAAACTTTTCTATGGATAGTAAAGTGATCTCATGGTTTGTAGGTGGATTGAATTACCAGATAGAGCATCATTTATTTCCTAAAGTGAGTCATGTTCATTATCCAGCCATAAGCAAGATCGTGCAGGAGAAATGTAAAGAATTTAACCTTCCATATCACTATAATAAAACGCTGATCGGGGCATTAGCTTCTCATTTCAGGGTGATGAAGCAGCTCGGCAAAAAACCACAGGTTGCTACCTTCGAGGCGCTTGCCGCCTAATCATGGTTTGTATTTTGTTTTCTCAAAAATTATTTCGGGATCCGCTTCCATTAATTGAGGCAGACTTATCTCCGGATTTTTTTCCATGTATTTTTTTACAATTTGCCAGCCCGTAAAGGAACCGATCTTACCGGGTGAACCTTCACCGAGTTCCTGTGTTTTTGGTCCCTCTTCTATATAATTTTTAATCACATTATTATCTGTCGTCTGCAAAAAATTATTTTGTATAAACAAGTCCCAAATCCGGGATTCATGCTTATAACAATCTTTTAATTGCTTTTCTGTATATCCAATAAGTTTGTATTCTTCTTTGTTGGGTAGTAATTGACCCAGCATATAAAGTCTCTTTCCTTTTTCAACCATCTGAACGATCAGGGTTTTATCTTCATTTTTTTCACGAAACATATCGCCAATAATATTATTCATACAATTGATAACAATATAAGATGGTTCGAACCTGTTGGTTAAATACTCGGGATAAGTTTCCTGTATCCATGAAGATTTGTATGCAGAATAATTTTTCCCGAGATGCACCTGCAGACCTACAATTAGTGCATCATCTGAAATAATATCACCATAGCCATCCATCGGTCCTATATAGGTAATGATTTTATTTGGAGCCTTATACTTTGGGAAATAGTATTGCAAAAACTGTAATCCCTTTTTTATTTCATTCTCATAAGTTGTAAAATCTGCAAATACTTTTTCAGCAGTATCATAAACCGGCCTGTAAGAAGTAATAAAAGAATTTACATAACCATTGATACTATCTGCAGGCCAGGAAGGATCTACACTTAATATGGTTGATAAAAAATTCTCACCAAAAGAAGGATATTTGGCTTGAAGAAGGGTCAGTTGATCAGAAAGCTTACCGTTATCCAGCGTGAATAAATCTCTTTCAAACCTGCGTGTTGATAGTTCAATTTTTATATTGGAAACATCGGGTGTTGTTTTATGATTATTGCATGAAAAGAACGTGGCCACCAATAATAAAGTAATTGTCAAACGCATAATTGAATAATTTAACTTTGCAAAAGAAAAGCTTTTATTGATAATAATAAAGTTAATTACGAGGCAAGATGAGCATGAAAATATTTTTGGCACAGCAGAATTATCATATCGGTAATTTTGAAGCAATACAAAAAAGATAATTGATACTATTCTAAAAGCAAAAGACGAAGGAGGAGACCTGGTTGTTTTCAGCGAATTGTGTGTGTGCGGGTATCCACCCCGGGATTTTTTATATTTCAACGACTTTATCGATAAATGTTACCAGGCAATCAATGAAATAAAAAGCGAAGCCAATGGCATTGCTGTTCTTATCGGGGCTCCTCATCGCAACGATGTAATTGAGGGCAAAAATCTTTTTAATGCAGCTTATTTTTTAGCAGAAACGGAAATTAACAGGTAATACATAAAACCTGTCTGCCAACTTATGATGTTTTTGATGAGGACCGTTATTTTGAACCTGCCAAACAATGGAACATTGTAAACTTTAAAGGAAAAAAACTTGCAGTAACTATCTGCGAAGATATCTGGAACCTTGGAAACAATCCATTGTACAGGTATTGCCCGATGGATATGCTGATCTAGCAGCAGCCGGATATTATGATCAATCTTTCTGCCTCACCCTTTGATTATACACATGATGAGGACAGGAAAGCAACGGTTAAAGCAAATGTGCTGAAATATAAGTTGCCGATGTTTTATTGCAATTGTATTGGAAGCCAAACAGAAATTGTGTTTGACGGGGCCTCCCTGGTATTTGATAAAAATGCGAACCTTTATGCAAAATGGTAAGCTTTGAAGAGGAAGTGCGTTCATTCGTAATGAATGATGATGGCAGTATTGAAGGAGATATTATTGAACCTGCAGCACAAATCACCAATGAGGAACTGAATCCATCATCACTTGAACCTGCTTTAAATACAGAACATATCTACCAGGCCCTTGTACTGGGCATCAGGGATTATTTTTCCAAAATGGGTTTTAAAAAGGCGATACTTGGCAGCAGTGGTGGCATCGATAGTGCGGTAACGCTTGCCCTTGCCTGCAAAGCACTGGGAAGCGAAAATGTAAGTGCAGTATTAATGCCTTCGCAGTATTCTACAGCTCATTCTGTGAGCGATGCTGAACAATTAAGTATTAATTTAAAAACACTAAAACATATTGTACCTATCAAAAATATCTTTGACAGTTTTTTAAGTGAACTTAAACCTATATTCAATGATCTTCCTTTCAGCATTGCAGAAGAAAATATTCAAAGCCGTGCACGAGGGAATTTATTAATGGCAATCGCCAATAAATTTGGGTATATCCTGTTGAATACTTCCAATAAAAGTGAACTGGCTACCGGCTATGGAACTTTGTACGGCGATATGGCCGGGGGCCTTGCTGTGCTCGGTGATTGTTATAAAACCCAGATTTATGAATTGGCAAAGTATATTAACAGGGAAGAAATATTAATTCCACAAAATATTATCACGAAAGCACCCAGTGCTGAATTAAGACCCGGTCAAAAAGACAGTGATAGCCTGCCCGAATATGATGTACTTGATAAAATTTTATACCAGTACATTGAAAAAACAAAAGGCCCGGATGAAATTAAATTGCAGGGCTTTGATCCGGCACTTGTCGACAGGGTATTAAAAATGGTAAACATGAATGAATATAAAAGCAACCAGTTTTGTCCTATTATCCGCATATCTCCAAAAGCATTTGGGGTAGGCAGGAGAATGCCAATTGTCGGTAAGTATTTAAGCTAGATCATATTTTTTCAACTACAACAGCACTGCCGTATGCCAGCACTTCTGTAATACCCGACATCACTTCGTTAGCATCATAACGCATACTGATAATGGCATTTGCACCTCTTTCGTTTGCATGTTGAATCATATATTGATAAGCTTCTTCTCTCGTTTTTTCGCACAGCTCCACATATATGGAAAGTTTTCCGCCAAATAAAGACTGAAAACCTCCCCCGATATTTCCTAAAAGACTCCTGCTTCTCACCGTAATTCCTCTAACAATTCCGAGATGCTTAACCACCCGGTACCCATCAAGAGAAACTGAAGTGGTAATTAATTGCTGGTCTATCATGAATGAAATAATTTACATTAAAGTTAGCCTCATTTTAACAAAGATTTGCCCCACACATAATAATTGCAATTTTTTGTTTGGTGATTGTAACTAATTTGTTCGTTGGTTGGAGAGTGTAATAAATTTAGAACTATTTTTGATGTGAATTCAAGTTCAACAATTTCAACTAAATATAAACGATCCCGGATCCTATAAGGATAAATGTAAAAACAAAAAATATGTTACAAACCGCAGAAGATATTCGCTTGTTAAATGAAAAAATCAGTCATGCATCCGGCTTTGTTGCAAGAATAAATGATGAATTAAGCAAAGTGATCGTTGGCCAGCACAGCATGATCGGGCGTTTATTGATAGGCCTGTTAAGCAATGGTCATATTTTACTGGAAGGGGTACCCGGCCTGGCAAAAACCCTTTCTATTAAATCCCTTGCACAGGCAATACATGCACAATTCAGCCGCATACAGTTTACACCCGATTTATTACCAGCCGATGTTATAGGAACGATGATTTATAACCAGGGCAGGAATGAATTTTTTGTGCGCAAGGGCCCCATCTTTGCCAATTTTGTTTTAGCAGATGAGATCAACAGGGCTCCGGCAAAAGTGCAAAGTGCATTGCTGGAAGCAATGCAGGAGCGCCAGGTAACGATTGGGGATACAAGCTATAAATTAGAGGAACCTTTTTTAGTGCTGGCGACACAAAACCCCATTGAACAGGAGGGAACCTACCCCTTGCCGGAAGCACAGGTTGACAGGTTTATGTTAAAGGTTGTTGTGACTTATCCCACAAAATCTGAAGAACAACTTATCATCCGCCAAAACACACTTGGAATTGCCACCCCCGTAGTGAACCCTGTTGCATCCACCACTGAAATTCTTACTGCCAAAGAACTGGTAAGACAAGTATACATGGATGAGAAAGTTGAAAATTATATCCTTGATATTGTATTTGCAACAAGATATCCGGAGAAGTATAACCTTGCTAAAATAAAACCATTGATCAGTGTAGGCGGTTCGCCAAGAGCAAGTATCAATCTTGCACTGGCAGCCAAAGCATATGCATTTCTTAATAAAAGAGGATATGTAATTCCGGAAGATATAAGAGAATATCAGTAAAGATGTTTTACGACATCGTATAGGTTTAACTTATGAAGCCGAGGCAGAGAATATAAATGTGGAAGATGTGATCACTGAGATATTAAAAACAGTAAAGTTCCATAAAATACATTTTGTTTACTGTTTGTGGTTTGGAGTTGATTCACTCTAAACACCAAACACCAAACACCAAACATTAAATTTCATTTTACTTGTTCAAAAGAAAAAAAAATAGCACAGATGATACCGGCTCTGCCTTAGATGGCAGCGGCACCATACTTACCACTGCCGAGATCATCAAAAAAGTAAAAGACCTTGAAATAAAAAGCAAGAAAATCACTACCCATCTTTTTACAGGAGAGTATCATTCTGCCTTTAAAGGAAAGGGAATGCGTTTCAGGGAAGTAAGGGAATATGCGGAAGGAGATGATATCCGGTTTATTGATTGGAATGTAAGTGCACGCTTTTCTCATCCCTTCACAAAATTGTTTGAGGAAGAAAGAGAATTGAACATGATGTTATTGGTAGATACCAGTAACAGTATCTTTTTGGCACTATCAATAAAAGAAAAAAAGATCTTATAACAGAAATGGCTGCTGTACTTACTTTCAGCGCCATCAACAATAATGATAAAGTAGGAGTAATTTTTTTTAGTAATAAAGTTGAAAAATACATTCCACCAAAAAAGGGAAGACAACATGCATTGTATATTGTACGTGAATTGCTCACTATGGAACCTCGAAAAAGGGAACCAACCTGGATGCAGCAATCAAATATTTTAATAACACTACCGGACAGAAAAGTATTGCATTTTTATTGAGTGATTTCCTTGATACAGGTTATGACGATGATCTGAAGGTAATAGGAAATAAACATGATGTGATAGGAATTAAAGGTATATGATAAGATGGATATGCAATTGCCTGATGCCGGGCTATTAAAACTTGAAGATGCTGAAACGGGAAAAACAAAATGGGTGGATAGCAGCAGTGAACTAACGAGATACAATTACCAGCAAAATTTTTTCATGCATACCGATGCATGTAAAAAATTTTTTTTAAAAGCCGGCGCAGATTTGTTGCATGTGCGTACGGATGAAGATTATGTAAAAGTGCTTCAGAAGTTTTTTTTGAAACGAAAATAAAATTACGTTTTCTGCTATATTCATGATCATTAAAAAGTGCACATATTATATTTTCCTTCTCGTCTTTTTTTTAACAGCAACGATTTCATTGACTGCACAAACTGTAGGAACAAGAACAGACAAGAACCAGATACTGATCGGTGAAAGGATAGAATATGAGCTACTGTTGTCCCTTCCTGAACAGGGATACAAAGTGTATTTTGACCTGCCGGATTCTGTGACTCACTTCGATATAATTGAAAAAGGAAAATTTGATACATCAAATAACAGCAATGCCTGGTCGTTGCGACGGAAAATTATTTTTACAAGTTTTGATTCGGGACGATGGTACATTCCTTCCCTTCCTGTTACATTGGAAAAAAATAACGACTCTAAAAGATACATGACGGATTCAGTGCTGATCAATGTTGGGTATGCAGTTCCCGACAGTACAAACGCACTGAGAGATATCAAACCAATCATGGAAGTGAATACAAAAAATTATTTTTGGTATTTCATCATAGCTGCTTTTTTACTGGTACTTGCAGGCGCAGCAGCAATTATGCACTTTCTCAGGAAGCCCAGGAAACCGTTACCTGTGCTGCATTCCAGCCTTTCGCCCTACAACCAGGCAATGAATGATCTTAAAATTCTTTCGGGGTATAAACTTGAGCTGCCTGCAGAGGTAAAAAAGTACCATTCTGAACTTAGCTTTATATTTAAAAGGTATTATAGCCGTAAGATCCGGGTTAGCTTATTGAATACAACAACCGATGATCTTTTAATAAATTTAAATGAGCAGAAGGAAGCAACAACATTAATTGCATCAGTTGCAGAAGTATTGAGAATGGGAGATGCAGTTAAATTTGCAAAATATATTCCACCTGTTTCAGAAAGCGGGAACTGCCTGGAGAGAATAAAGCAGGCAATAGAAACATTGGATGCAAACAAACAAAACACAACTTAAATTACTTTGGTAAAAGAGTACTTTCATAATATAACTTTTGCGCAGCCAATGTTCTTTTGGTTGTTTATTTTATTACCGGTATTGACTGCATGGTATATTTTGAGGAATAACAGCAGCAAAGCTTCTATCCGCGTTTCAGCTGTAACCGGGAGAGATATTGACTCCTGGAAAGCTGTATCCAGGCATCTTCCTTTTATTCTACGATTGCTTTGCCTCAGCGCAATTATAATGGCTCTGTCAAAGCCTCAGACACAAAATCAGGAACAACGTGCCGAGGGACAAGGAATAGACATTGTATTATGCATTGACGTCAGTGGAAGTATGACGGCCCAGGATTTTACGCCTAACCGGCTTGAAGCTGCAAAAAGTGTAGCAATAGATTTTATAAATAAAAGACTCACGGACAGGATAGGGGTGGTGATCTTTTCAGGCGAGAGTTTTACGTTATGCCCACTCACTACAGATCGGACTGTTTTAGTACATGCAGTGCAAAATATTCACAATGGGTTACTGGAGGATGGAACTGCGATTGGTTCAGGTCTTTCTACAAGTGTTGACAGGTTGCGTACCAGTAAATCAAAATCAAAAGTGGTATTGCTTTTAACAGATGGAGTAAACAATGGAGGCCTGATTGATCCTAAGACAGCAAAAGAAATTGCAAAAGCTTTTGGCATTAAAGTGTATACAATTGGGATGGGATCGGAAGGTTATGCCCCGCAGCCTGTTAGCACGGATGTTGGAGTTATTATTCAAAATGAAAAAATTTCAATAGATGAAAAATTGCTGACAGAAATAGCAACCGAAACAGGAGGTAAATATTTCAGGGCAAGAGACAATGAAGGTCTTGCATACATTTACAGGAGTATTGATGCACTTGAAAAGTCAAGGATTGAACTTATAAAAACGATCCATTACCAGGATAAATTCTTCCCATTTGTTTTTGCTGCGATCTTTTTTCTTCTTTTGGAAATTGTTTTGAACTATACGATTTTTAGAAAGTTTCCATAGCGGCAATCGGGAAACGTGAATCGGGAATGAGTGAATAGGCAATCAGTGAATGGTGAATAGTCAAAAGTGAAAGCTTTAAACTCTTAAATAGTATTCAAAGCTTTAAAAAAGGTGCGGCTGATTTCCGATTTCTGATATCCCACATCAAAAGCATACATCACTCATGGAAGCCATCGTTTACAAATCCACCGGCAGCTGGTACACCGTTAAAAACCATAACGGCCAGGTGTTCAATGCAAGGATAAAAGGAAAATTCAAGATCGATAATATTACTTCTACCAACCCGGTTGCTGTAGGTGATATCGTCGGGATAGAAAATGAAGCCGATAATGAGAATACAATTATTACAGAAATATTTGAACGGCGGAATTATATCAACAGGGTTTCGCCTCATAACAAGAACCAGCATCATATTGTTGCAGCAAACCTCGATCAATCATTATTATTCGCCACTTTAAAAGAGCCAAAAACTTCCCTGGGCTTTATTGATCGGTTTCTCGTTATTTCCGAAGCCTACCACGTACCGGCTATTATTGTGTTTAATAAATCAGACCTTTTCGGTAAAAAAGAGAAAGAAAAATTTGAACTCGTAAAAGAAATCTATGAACCCATTGGCTATAAAATAATGCTGATGAGCCTGGAAACCAATATGGGGGTAGAAGAAGTAAAAGCATTATTAAAAGATAAGATAACCCTGTTAAGCGGGCATTCAGGTGTGGGCAAATCAACTTTTATCAATTATCTTTTTCCGGGTATGAATCTTAAAACACAGGATGTTAGTAGCTGGAGCGGAAAGGGTTTGCACACTACTACTTTTGCTGAAATGTTTGATCTTGACTTTGGAGGAAAAGTTATTGATACACCTGGCATCAGGGAAATGGGATTGGTAGATATTTCAAAACAGGAACTTGCACATTATTTTCCCGAGATGCATGCTGTTATGAATGATTGCCAGTTTAACAATTGTATGCACATGGAAGAACCCGGTTGCGCAGTAAAAGCGGCAGTCAATGCCGGTACCATACATGCGGAACGATATATCAGCTATCTCAACATTAAGGATACAATTAATAAAAAAAGCTATTAGAGAATTATGAGTTCTGAATTATGAATTCTGAATGAGGTGGAAATAAAAAAGCTATCGATACAATCAATAGCTTTTATTATGTAAAATTTTAAATTTGACTAATTCAACATTCAGAATTCAACATTCAGAATTTTAAAACGTAGCCCGCTCCAGGAAATGCGCTACCTCCATTACAGCTTTGTTATCACTTTTTTTACTGTTAACCTGTTGTGGGAAAATGCTTACTCCATTAAAGATGTTGTAATGAAGAGTGAGAAACTGATTTTTGTATTTAAAATCCCAGTCCAGTGTATCACTGTCATCTACCTGGTTTAAAAATACTACCTGCAGTTGTTCTGCAAGGGTGTTTGCAATCGCATAAAATTTGGAAATGCCACAATTGTCGTCGATAACGGCCTCGGTGGCGCCAGTACGGGTTCTTAGTTCGTAAGACATAGAGATGGTTTTAGTGGGTAAGGAATATATTAGGTGTTTTTAAGAAAATGATTTTAGTATTTCTTGCCTCCTTTATATTTAGTTTTCTTGTCTCTCGCAAGTATTTCATCCTGGCTCAGGTTCCTGGCATCATTCGGACATCCATACTTTTCTTTTTTTCTAAAAATAAAACAGCCGTTTAACATGGAGATAGCAAAGATTGCAAGTAGAAGTTTTTTCATGTCATAAAGTTAATACTTGTTTTTATACCTTGTAATTTTCTATTCGCCACTGAACCATTTACTGTATTCAAGGTAATTATTTGCGATCCTGTTTATTTCTCCGTTTATCAATTCCTGGCTGATATCCTTTACCTTTTTTGCAGGCACCCCTGCATAAATAGAGCCCGGTTCAACCTTCGTGTTTTCGAGTACAACTGCCCCGGCCGCAATAATGCAATTACTTCCAATATGGCAATTATCCATCACAATCGAACCCATCCCAATCAGCACATTATTATCTATAACGCACCCATGTACGATTGCATTGTGTCCAATACTAACATTATTTCCTATATATGTCTTGGTTTTCTTAAAAGTGCAGTGAATTACAGCCCCATCCTGTATATTCACCTTATTACCAATGCTTATAGAGTTTACATCCCCCCGAATCACGGCATTAAACCATACACTGCAGTCGTCCCCCATCGTTACATCCCCCACAACCGTGGCATTTGGGGCTAAAAAACAGTTCTTTCCCATGGTTGGACTTACCCCTTTTACCGGTAGAATTAGTGCCATAATATCAATTTTTTTGTACCCAGCAGTGGTGCAAAGCTCAGCTTCACAGGCGTCGCACTCTTGTGCTGTAAATCTTTATTCAACTTATTTCACGCAAAGTGCGCAAGGGTGCAATGGCGCAAAGACCCTTAGCGGGCTTTGCTTCTTTGCGATCTTTGCGTGAAATCAACGCTCTGCGTGAAACCACTAAATTCGCATTAATTTTTCAAACATATATATGAACCAGCGCCAGCTTTTCTTAAATCACGTAGGCCAAACATCAGCAGCGCCTCTTTGCCTGAACATTGTAAAAGCAAAAGGGTCTAAAATGTGGGACGCTGAGGGAAAGGAATACATCGACCTGATCGGGGGGATCAGTGTATGCAATGTTGGTCATTGCCATCCCGCCGTAGTAGAAGCAATAAAAAAACAGGTAGATGATTACCTGCACATCATGGTATATGGAGAATTGATAGAAAATCCACAGGTTGCTTATGCTAAAATGCTTACCGATCATCTGCCGGCATCCCTGAATTCGGTTTTTTATACAGCGAGTGGGAGCGAGGCCACAGAAGGAGCAATGAAACTCGCCAAACGATTTACCGGCAGAACACAGATCATTTCATTTAAGAATTCATACCATGGCAGTACGCAAGGTGCTTTAAGTGTTATGGGAAATGAATACTGGCAGCAGGCTTTTCGTCCACTCCTCCCCGGTATAGTTCAACTCAATTATAATTCTTTCAATGACCTTAAAAATATTTCTGATCAAACTGCATGTGTAATAGTTGAAACCATCCAGGCAGAAGCAGGAGTAATTTCACCGGAAGTAAACTGGATGCATGCGCTTCGTAAGTTGTGCACAGACACGGGAACAGTACTGGTGCTGGATGAAATCCAATGTGGCTTTGGCCGTAACGGAAGCCTTTGGGCATTTGAACAATTTGATATCGTACCGGATATTTTATTACTGGGCAAAGCATTGGGAGGCGGAATGCCACTCGGCGCATTTATTTCCGACAAAAAAATAATGGATTCACTTACGCATGACCCGGTATTGGGACATATCAATACTTTTGGCGGGCACCCGGTAAGTTGTGCCGCCGGACTAGCCGGTTTTAAAGTATTGATGCAGGAAAACCTTATTGCAGGCGTTGCACAAAAAGAAAAATTGTTCAGGTCATTGCTGCATCATCCTCTTATTATTGAAATAAACAGTCATGGCTTAATGATGGCTGTTGAATTTGAAGATTTTGAAACCAATAAGAAAGTAATTGATGCGCTGATTGAAGAAGGGATTTTTACTGATTGGTTTTTATTTGCTTCACATGCCATGCGAATTGTTCCTCCACTAAATATTACCGAAGAAGAAATTACCATCGCCTGCAAAAAGATAATCGAAGTACTAAACAAGCTCTCTTAAGTTAAACACGAATTACACTAATTACCCGAATTATTTAAAAGCAAACCATAATAGTGCGACATGAATTTGTATAATTCGTAAAATTCGTGTTAGCATTCGCTTTATTTTAACACCCTATACAATAAAATTTATTTGCATTTCTAAAAACTAAATAGTTACTTTGTAACTCAAAGTGCTTTTATGAATGAGAACCAGCAATCATTAGAAACGCTGCAGGATATAAAAAGAATGATGGAACGCAGCAGCCGTTTTATCAGCCTCAGCGGTTTGAGTGGAATCAGCGCAGGCATATGTGCATTGATAGGAGCCTGGCTGGCCGCACCATATGTGTTTGGATCCAAAGACCTTTGGATGAACTCATATGATTCACGCGGCTATACGGATGCTGTTTATGCAAAAGGGTATGCAGACACTGATCTTAGCATGATTTTTAATACATGGCTTTTCTGGATTGCTATGGGGACTTTTTTGGCAGCGCTCATTACTGCATTTTTTTTCACATGGATAAAAAGTAAAAAGGAAGGAATTCCTATCTGGGGCAAAACAGCAAAGCGACTTGTGTTAAGTGTCAGCATTCCATTGATTGTAGGAGCCATCTTTCTTTTTAAGCTGTTGCATTATGGAACCTTTGGCCTGATTGCACCGGGCTGTCTTATTTTTTATGGACTGGGATTGATCAATGCAAGCAAGTACACGTTAAGTGAAATCAGGTATCTTGGTTATCTTCAGCTTTTGCTGGGAATAATAAATTTATCATCTGTGGGATACGGTTTATATTTTTGGGCGATCGGATTCGGTTTACTGCACATCGCTTACGGCGCATATATGTGGTGGAAGTATGAAAGAAACGGGTAAACTCCCTGCAGTAATTTGATACTGATAACTTATACAATAATGAAGTTGAATGGCTAACCCGATCGATAATCTGAACAAACTCTTTGACAGCCGTGTACGGCTGGGAATAATGAGCGCCCTCATGGTAAACGATGAAATTAATTTTAATGAATTGAAAGAATTATTAAACATAACGGATGGTAATCTTGCAAGCCACCTGAAAGCACTGGAGGAAAATGATTTCATAAAAGTTGACAAAGGATTTATCGGGCGCAAAACAAATACAACTTATAGCATCACCAAACCAGGTGAAAAAGCCTTTAAATCTCATATAGCAGCACTGGAAAAAATGATAAGATCAATGAATTAAATTTTTTTGTATGTATACTTTGAAAAACAAAGTACTTTTAAATGAATAGAGAATATACAGCAGCAGGAGTTGCATGGAGGATCTGGATGCTTACTGCATTTATTGCAGCAGTTGGTATTCATGTATTCATGTTATACAATGAAAAGGATTTTTTGTTTGCCGGGGCATTCATCTTATTTGCAACGATCGTTGGAAGTATTCCTTCTTTTCTGTTCCTCTTTCCTTTTTCATATACCATTAAAAATACCGGCGGAAGCTGGCAATCAAAATTTTTAAAGTTATTGCTGCTGCAATTGGGCATCACTGCCTGCTATGGATTATTTGCTGCAGTGGCTGATATCCCCATCGGCATAATTTTCAACACAAACTTTAATTTCATTTTTACAGCATTCACAAGCACCCTCGCCTTATTTGCGTGTTCGCTGACAGCAACATTTCTTTTGTTGAAGATTATCCATGCTTATTTTTCTGATATCCCTGAAATTCTCTCCTATAACCAGGTGCTCAATTCGCTTTTACAAAATATACCTAAAAACAATTTTACAATGGAAACAACCGATCATGAACAACAACCAGGACCCCAATTTCAACCTCAGCCCGTTCAGCAAAGCCAATCAAACAAGTTATTGATCAAAGGCCTTATTACAGGTGTATTGATATTGCTGATGCTGGTTCCTACCTTATTCATTAAAAACCTGATTGAAGAAAGAGAACAGCGCCAGAAGGAAGTAGTAAAGGAAGTAAGCAGTAAATGGGCTGAAAGACAAACAATTTCAGGGCCATACCTTGCGGTACCTTACAATGATACGAGTGCCACCACCGATGGTAAAATCATAGTTATGAAAAAGCAGCTTTTTCTTTTAGCAAATGAGCTGAATGTGGAGGGAAAACTATTCCCCGAAGAAAGACCAAGGTCCATTTATAAGGTACTGCTTTATAAAAGTGATGTAAAACTTTCGGGTTCTTTTAAACCAAAATGGCCGGTTGATATTAATACAACAAACCTTGATTTTGCAAATGCAAAATTATGTTTTGGTATCAGCGATTTTAAAGGAATAGAAGAGGAGATCCATATCAACTTTAATAACCAGGAATTATCTTTTAGCCCGGGCCTGCCAACAAATATATTCGACGAAGTTGGCCTATCCGTTCCTGTTAGCCTCGATATTACAACCATCAATAATGGCATTCCATTCAGGATGCAGGTTAAACTCAAAGGCAGTGAGCAAATGCATTTTATGCCATTGGGTGCCAATTGTAAGTTTACGCTGGGTTCCGCATGGCCCAGCCCTTCTTTCGATGGAAATTGTTTGCCTAACGAAAGACAGGTAACTGCAACCGGTTTTGTTGCTAAATGGAATTTCAACCAGGCCAACCTGCCTTACGGAACAGTGATAAAGGATGATGTTAAAATAACAGGAAATTTAGCATTCGGCGTAAGCATGGTGCAACCCGCAGATCAATACGATAAAACCATGCGAAGTGTTAAGTATGCAATACTTTTCATTGGACTTACATTTGCCCTCTTCTTCATTATTGAAATCATGCAGCGCAAACCTCTCCACCCGGTGCAATATGTATTGGTTGGGCTGGCACTGGTAATATTTTATACATTGCTTTTATCGATAGGTGAATATTTATTATTCGACCTGGCATACCTCATTGCTGCAACGGCAACCGTATCACTCATCGCATTGTATGCACAGGGACATTTTAAAAGCTGGAAAACAACCAGTGTTTTTGTTTTAGCACTCGGCATTTTATACGGTTTCATTTTTATACTGATAAGGTTAGAAGATACAGCATTGCTTGTTGGCAGCATTGGATTGTTTATCGTATTAGCACTTGTAATGTATGGCAGCAGGAGGATAAACTGGTATGGGAAAAATGAGTTAAGAGTTGATAGCTGATAGCTGATAGCTGATAGCTGATAGCTGATAGCTGATAGCTGATAGCTGATAGCTGATAGCTGATAGCTTCATTTTTTAACAACGCAAATTCGTGCAATTCGTGATCAAAATTCGTGTCATAAAAATTTAACAATGAAAATAAAAATGATATTACCGGCACTCACTGAAGCAAAGAGCCCATACTGGCGGCCAATAAAATATTCTTTGTTTCCACCACTTGGCCTTGCTACCCTCGCTGCATATTGTTCACCTGCTGATGATATTGAATTGCAGGATGAACATGTAGAAGAATTAATAACAGACGATGCACCTGATTTAGTAGTGATACAGGTGTACATAACAAATGCATTTCGTGCCTATGCACTGGCTGATATGTACCGGCAAAGAGGCACTTATGTGATACTGGGCGGATTGCATGTTTCTTCTTTGCCCGAAGAAGCTGCTTTGCATGCAGACAGCATTTTCATTGGCCCCGGTGAAGATACTTTTCCAGAATTTTTAAACGATTTCAGGAACGGCAACGCAAAGAAAAGGTATGTGAACAAAACAAGAGATATTGAAGACATACCCCCGATAAGGCGTGACCTGATAAAGCGCTCACTATACCTCGTGCCAAATTCGATTGTAGTTTCAAGAGGTTGCCCGCACCATTGCAGCTTCTGTTATAAGGATGCTTTTTTTGAAGGAGGAAAGTCTTTCTATACACAAAGGGTAGACGCAGCGCTGGCAGAAATCGATCGGTTACCCGGAAGGCATTTGTACTTCCTTGACGACCACCTTTTGGGAAATCAAAGATTTGCAGGTGCATTGTTCGATGGGATGAAAGGTATGAACCGCGTTTTCCAGGGTGCTTCCACGATAGATGCCATATTACGTGGTAACCTTATCGAAAAAGCTGCGGCGGCAGGAATGCGTTCGGTTTTTGTTGGATTTGAAACATTGAGTAATTCAAACCTGGAGCAAAGCAATAAAAAGCAAAATATAGGTAAAGATTACAGGGAAGCAATTAACCGCTTACATTCTTTAGGGATCATGATCAACGGGAGCTTTGTTTTTGGATTGGATGAAGATAAAAAGGATGTTTTTAAAAGAACAGTTGACTGGGCTGTTGAAAGTGGCCTCACTACAAGTACGTTTCACATTCTTACACCTTATCCCGGTACGGCATTGTACAAAAATATGGAGCAGGAGGGACGGATACTGCATAGGAACTGGGAGCAGTACGATACAAGGCAGGTTGTTTACAAAACAGTTGGATTAACGGCTAAAGAATTAAAGCAGGGATATGATTGGGCTTACAGATCATTTTACAGCTGGCAAAATATTTATAAAGCAAGCATACAACATGATAATATTAAGCACATGATCAAACACTTTGCATATGCAGGTGGCTGGAAAAAATTTGAACCGCTTTGGAATTTCATGATAAAGACGAAGGGCTTGAACAAGATGCTCCCGATTTTAGAATCTATATTATCAAAAGTAAAAAACAAGAACAAAGATGAAGTGAACACTTCTCCTTTTCCTGCAATTGCATAACATATAAATTATGGCAACATTTATCAAATCAGTAGGATTCGCTTTGAATGGCATCAAAAGATGTTATATCAAAGAAGCACATTTTAAAATTCATGCAACATTTACATTTTTAGCAATTGTTGATGGATTTGCCTTTAATATCAGTAATAGTGAATGGCTGGTGGTTTCAATTTGTATAGCGTCAGTACTGACAGCAGAATTATTTAATACTGCTATTGAAGAACTGTGCAATATAATTCACAGGGAACAACACCCGGGCATCAAACTTATAAAAGATATGTCTGCAGCTGCAGTGCTGGTTTTATCAATTGCGGCAGCGATATGCGGCAGCATTATCTTCCTTCCTAAACTTATTTCATTTATAAACTCAATTTCTCAATAATGAAACAACATCTTTCATTTAACAGGCTGCTTGCAGTTACATTTACTTTCATTTGTTTACTGATCTCAAGCAGGGTTATTTATACAAAAAGTATTGGCCATGTTTTCCTGGTATGGAATATTTTCCTCGCATGGATACCGTATGTAACGAGTAATTATTTTAAGCTGTATGAGAAAAAACAAAAATGGAAGCAACTGTTTCTATTTTCTACCTGGCTGCTTTTTTTTCCAAATGCATTATACATAATAACCGATCTTATTCATCTCCAGGAAGCAGCAGCTGCGCCTGTATGGTTCGATGCCATTTTATTATTTACATGTTCATTGATCGGCTTATTAATGGCATTCAGATCATTGCATAATGCAGAGCAATATCTTTCAAAATTATTTTTGCGTAAAATACTTGAAATGCTCATGCCCGTGATCATATTCATTAGTTCTTTCGGTGTTTATCTTGGAAGATTTCAACGATGGAATAGCTGGGATATCATTCATAGTCCGTTGGCTTTGGCTGAAGATATTGTTGAATGTTTCATTTTTCCACAGGAACACATCAGGGGCTGGGGAGTGACAATTATGCTGAGCATATTGTTTTATATCATTTACTCGTTTTCAAAGATTTTGCCCTATGTATTCTACCAAAATAAAAATGCCGGTAAATAACACCGGCATTTCTTTAATTTACTTGTTGTTTTAAAAATCGAGTCCAAGCGCAAAATATTTTACAGGACCGCCTTTGAAGAAGCCATTCATTGGCCAGCCCAGGTCAAACTTTACAAAATAACCCAGCAAAGAACTTCGTATACCAAATCCATATCCTCCCGCAAATGGACCAATGCCACCTGCTTTAATTTTTACATGTACAAGGTCACCTCCATTTCCGTATACAACTTCAGGACGCTTTATTCCTTTATATGCCCCATTCCATGCAGTTCCAAAATCAAAAAACTGGATAACCTGTAAATCTCTCAGGAAAGGATTATTGATCGTCTTATCAAAAAAGGTGGATAATATTGGAACCCTCAATTCACTGTTGATCACTACTGCATTGTTTCCATTTGCTACATTCTGGATATAACCCCTCATATTTACTGCAACACTCTGGAATGCATAATTCTGATCCTGGGAAGGAGGATTATTTGTATTGAAATACCTGTCTACAGTTTTCCCATCTTTTTCTTTTTGATTAGGACCAAACATTAACCAGCCATCAGCACCACCTAAATAGTAAATGAATTTCTGGCTGCCCCAGCTGAAATCTCCCGCTGCTCTTACAGCCCAGATAAAATTCCTGTAAATGGGATAATAATATCTTGCGTCAAAACCAAAATTAAATGTATTGGGTCCAAAAGCACTTTTTTTACCAACCTGCCTGTTGTAATCTATATAGGCTTTGTAGCGCATTCCATCCCATATATTTTTTGCAGGATTGATTACATTATCATACACATATTCAAGATGACTTACCCAATATTTCTTTTTTTGTTGAAAATTTATACCAAATACTTTTATAATTGTATTGAGGTCTACAGCATCAAGATCAACACCTAAAGTCGTAAGGTTTTCTGCACGAAGACCTGTAGTTAATCGTATGCTTCGTGCTACATCAAATGGATAAGATACATTTACCTGGTAGAGGTTGGTAAATAATTTTGTTGGCCATGGACCAGCCACGAGGTTGGCAAAGTCCTCACCCGAAACCAATGGCTTATATTTTAACTCGTTATTGTCAATATCAAAGACAAGACCGTGATCAGGACCTCCGGTAACGTTCCTGTAATAAGTAACACCCCAATCAATCCTGCGTTTTAGATTCTGGTAACTTACCAGCCATTCATTATCTTTTAAATTGGTTCCGATCTTAAATGCACCTGTTACTTTTATATCTTCTAAAAGATCTGAGACGCCTAACGTAATCAGTCCATTCAATGGTGTACTGCTATTGATCATGATCGGGCCGGAACCTCCTCCGTATTGCTGGTACCTGTTTACAAGAACATTACCGTTAAGCCCGATAGAGGCAAAATCAGATGAAAATTTAGGAGGCTTATACCTGAATAGTTTTGCAGAGGCCAACACGGTTTCTGTTTTATCTTCAACAGGAGCCTGGATCACCTGGTTGCCTTTTTGTGTACTATCAGGTTGTTCAGGGGGAAATTCTGATTGAAAAAAGTCATCCTTCTTTTTTGTTGAATCCTTTGCGTTAGCATTTTGTTGCGCAGCATTAACATTGGTAAGCCTGCTTTCCCTCATCAGCTTTCTTGCATATTCAGTAGGCTGGGCAGTAATATTGCGACGATTCAAAGCAATCTCGTCAATTTTTAATTTATACAATGTTTTTTCATCGCTTTGTCTTGTAACCTCACTTACCTGGTTATTATCACCGGCAATCCTTGTTTCAGCAACCGAACTTGGATAGTTAGATAACGGAAAACTATAAGCGGAATCTTCAGATACAGAAACCACAGCTGATTGAATCGATCGCTGTTTTTTTGTAAACCAGTAATGTACTATCTATTTCCTTTTGTGACGGATTTCGTAAGATGTCATCTCCAATCAGCACCAATGTATCAAGGCCGGTTTTCTTTGTAGTAAAAAATCCTGCATAACGGTTACCGATACCATTTTCATCGCTTATAAAAGTAAAATGACTTGCATTGTACTGCGTTGGGTAACGGGCATTGCCGTATTTAAGATTTGTAAGCTGGGTGATCTGGTTTAATTCAGGTTTGTCACCAAAATTTGTGATCAAAAATATATTGTACCTGTTATTGCTGGGAATAGTTGTGTCCGCAGATCTTGCATCAACAGAAGGTCGGTTGCTTGCAAAGATAATTCCTGTTTTATTGGGGAATGATACAAAGGAAGCATCCAGGTTATCAAACACATCATTGGTGATCTGTTGTGCTTTTTCCTTTTCAATATTGTATGTATAGATATCTGTATGGCCGTTCTTAACTGCGGAGAGTAATAATGTTTTACTGTCGAGCATGTATTTCACATCCTGTACCTGGTCAAATTCATCTGAAAGATCTATTACGTTTTGTTTATACCTTGTAACCACATCGTACACAAATAACTTCAGTTTACCCTGGTCGGTAAATATAACCGAGATTCTTGTTCCTTTTGGATCCCACGCCATTAAGGGATAACTGGGATTCATTTCTCTTTCACGTGCTTTTATGCCATACTTTAAAAGCGTCTTAACTTCATAATCATAATTCAATATTACACGAACAACCCCTTTCTTAAACTGGGTTACTACATAGGAATTATCTCTTTTATTTGGATTTACGTTGAAACGATAATAATTAAGTCTTTTGCTGATATCAAATCCCTCTATATAATTACCTTTTGGAAAAGCTCTTCTGCGGTTGATGTCCTTTGAATATTTGTCGTCCTGGTATTCCATGAACTCCTGCAGTAATGGTTTAAATTTCTTTTTTGTGATCTGCAGGCTTGCTTTGTTCAGGTTCTTATAAATCCTGGCCAGGTAAAGAAAATAAGTAACATTTTCTTTTTTATATTTTTCTTCAATAAAATACCAGAACGCATGACCAGCGATCAAAGGCTTTTGAAATGCAAACTTTGAGAACTTGCTATAATTACCACTAAGTATTTCACTTTTTAATTCATCGTCAAGGTCAGTACTCCAGTTCTCTCCAGGTAAGCTACATATCCATCAGTTAACCATGGCGGCAGATCGAGTAATGTCTGGTTTCCGGCCACTTCCCCGATATCATCTCCGAACAATACATTTTTAGTGATGATATCTGCAATACCCTGGCGGACCTGTCTTTTTAAATTTGCATGGTTTGCATCAAAATAAACCACCATTTTATTGTTTACAAGTTTGGTAGTGCCGCCTGTACTCAATATATCGGATTCAAGGCCAATATTGGTTTGTTGCATATCTGCAAACTCATTGTATAAAATGATATTTGCCCGGCGTTGAAGACTATATTCTGCAGACGTTTCTATTTTAGGTAATTCGGTTTCAGCAACCTGCGCCACGAATTTTGCAAGTTCCTGCCCGTTCTGGTTAGGATGTTTCCCGTTTTGATTATAATAAACATTAAAATTCTTTGTTTGATAAAACCACCATTTGAACTTTTTGAACTGAACCCTGTTCTTTCCGAAAGTAACCGAATTCACCTGGGCGATAGAGATAATTGAGCTAAAAATTAAAACCATCCAAATAAAAAATATTCTGCTGAACTTTGCCATACTTACTTATTGATATTGAATACTAAAATTAATTGATTAAGCTTAATCATTAAAATCATTTTAAAGCGGCCATGTTAACAATAAAATCATTCGAATTTAGCCCTATCCAGGAAAATACTTATATACTTTATAATGAACTTAACGAATGTGTTATCATTGACCCCGGCTGCTATTTCGATGATGAAAAAGAAGAATTGGCCCGCTTTATACAGGAGATGGATTTAAGACCTGTTATGCTGCTTAATACGCATTGTCACCTCGATCACGTTTTTGGAAACAAGTTTATTGCAGATAAGTTTAATTTGAAGCTCCACATTCATAAATACGAAAAACAGGTGCTGGAATTTGCCCCGGTTAGCGGACTTACCTATAATATGCCTTTTGACAACTATACTGGTGAGCTTATCTTTTTAAAGGAGAATGACATGGTCAGCCTGGGAAATGACCAATTGAAAATTTTATTTACCCCAGGTCATAGCCCCGGGAGTGTAAGTTTTTATTGTGAAAAGCAGGGTTTTGTAATAAGCGGTGATGTATTATTTTACAGAAGTATTGGTCGTACAGATCTTCCCGGGGGAGACCATCAAACACTTTTGAGCAGTATTGAAACGCGGTTACTGGTGTTGCCTGCTGAAACCGAAATTTATAGTGGTCATGGACCGGCAACAAATATCGGGGATGAAAAAAAATACAATCCATTTTTACAATAAGCTAAAAAAGGCGCATTCAAACGAATGCGCCTTTTTTCTATTCGTTTATAATTTTATTAATTTTTCGGTCTTCACATAATTCCCCTGTTTTACGCGGATCATATAAAGTCCGGGTTTTAATTCATTACCCAAACGAGCCGATTGACCAGGCATTATATTTAGTGTTTTAATTTCCTTTCCCAATACATCTGATATGCTCACAGATGCAATTTGCCTTTCGGAAGCGATCACCTGCAATTGAAAGTCATTGGTCGTTGGGTTGGGAAATACCCGTATATCGATTTCTTCTTTGCCGGGAACCGGTAAATTTTTCTGCGAAGTTTTCGACACGATCTTCGGCGAGCCGGGCGTACATACCGGTAAAAAAACATTGTATGACCTTGTATTACCGTTTGCACAATTGCTGATTGACTGCGCAGTTACTGCCCCGGCAATTGCTGTTACAGGATATGAAACAGTAATTGTAATTCCTCCCTGCCCTGTTAATATAGTAGCGCCTGCAGGTGCTGTCCACAAAACAGAAGTTGCATTCGAGGGCATTGTTGGAATTGAATAGGAATAGATCCTGGCCGGGCAATCCTGTATTAGTGTTGAACCAATATTTCCCGGTGTTGATGGGTTAAGTCTGCCGATATTTAATGAGCGTACTGCACTGGTACCACATGCATTGGTAGCTGAAACAGTAACGGCTCCGTTTGTGAAACCCGCAGGGAAGATAAAACTGATGCTGTTTGTTCCCTGGCCGGTTATTGATGAAGCCCCGGCAGGTACTGTCCAGGTATAACTATTATCGGTAACATTTGCCACAGAATAAACGGCAGCTATACCATTTGGTGCTATGTATTCACACGCATTGGTTGGCCCGCTGATCAAACCAGGTGATGCAGGATTATTACGTGTTATTATAAAACTTCTTACTCCACTTGTTCCACAATTATTAACTGCCTGCACCGAAATAGCACTTGTAGTAAATGTGTTTGTAAAAGTTACTGTAACAATTGTATCATTTACACCCGGACCGTTTGGATGTATAATAGTAGTTGTGCCAGTCTGTGCTAACCAGTTATAAGAAGTGGCCGCGGTAACTTTAGGGATAAAATAAGTAATAGCAGTATTGGTGGTTATTGCTGCACATACATTGGTTGATGATGCATTCACCAGGCCGGGTGTTGAAGGAGTTTGTGCCAGCAGGTACATAGTATTTTCCGGGGTACTGCCACATGCAGAAATTGCATGCACTTTAATTACCCTGTTAAGGTTTGTGAGGAAATTATTGTTGATTGTTACTATAATGCTGTTTGTTCCCTGTCCGCTGACAAGTGATGCTGTTGGTGGAATTGTCCATTGATAGCTTGTGGCATTAGGATCCTGGACTACACTGTATGTAAGTTGCGTTCCTGTTCCTATATACGGACAAACATTGGTTAAACCTGATATAGGAGAAAGAACAGGAGCTATAATTCCTTGTGTGACAGTAATACTTTCTGTATCTGTACAACCGCCGGCAGCTGTTACAGTAACGGTATAAGTGCCCGGTGCGGTGATAAGGGCATTCGCATTATTTCCTAATCCATTGTCCCATGAATAAGTGAGGCCACCCGTAGCCGTTACGCTAACAGATGTAGTGTTACAATCGAGAATGGTTGTTCCTGTATTGTTTGTGATCCCGGCCGTTACCGTACATGGTCCGCCATCAGGCACTACGATAAATGACATATTATAACCTCCGGCTACCACATCAGTTTGATATTTTTTTACTGTTACAGTGTTCAGAACAGGGTCATATTCAAACACGGAGCCCGCATTGTCAGGGCCTCCAAGGTTGGTAGTGCCATACATTTTTCCATCAGGTGTTTGTACAAGTGAACCGGAAGGTGCCTGCCCTGTAGTGGATGTAAAATGAAATTTGTCTATAAAAATATTTGTTGCAGGGTCATACTGATAGATGATACCACCGTTGCTCGGCAATTCACCTCCATATGTTGTCATTCCATAAATTTTCCCATCACTCGCCTGGATAGGGGTTCCTGCAATAGTGGCTTCCAGTAAAGGATACTGGGTAGCAAGATCTATTTTGGTTAAAATTGTATTGGTTGTATAATCATATTCCACCAGCAGTCCGCCATTGTTGGTTCCTCCCGTAGTAAGAAAATATAATTTTCCGTTATTGGCCTGCATAAGAGCGCAGGCACCAGTGATCAAGCCCGGGCAGTCTACTTTTTTAATACAGGTATTGGTAGCAATATCATATTCAAAGATTGATGCCGGGTTTCCTGCAGCCAATCCGTAAATTTTTCCATTAGAAGCCAGTACAATACCTTCCGGATGCCGGCCTCCTATTGCGGGGAAATCCATTTTTTTTGTATAAATATTATTTACATAATCATATTCGAAAATTGTTCCCAAAGAGATGGCGCCGCCAAAACCCGTAGTACCATATAATTTGCCGTTTACTTCTATCAATGAACTAACCGACATATACCCACCAAAGTCCGGGGTGTTGTCGTACAGGTCGTATTTCTTAATTGCGATATTATTAACATGGTCATGTTCAAAAATAGTTCCCTGGTTATTAAGACCACCCGATTCTGTAGTCCCATACAGTTTGCCATTAGAGGCTAATATTAATTTCCCCCGGGGACGATCCCCGTTTTTTGGAATATTGAACGAAAGTTTTTTTGAAAAGAGAGCATCATTAATATTATATGAGAATAAAGTTCCGAATGCGTCAAAGCTGGTTCTCGGCTGACCACCAAGTATTGTAAGGCCATATAATTTCCCATCTGATGCTTGTAGCAGTGCTCCAGTTGTTGGGCTAAATCCGGTGGCACGGGTCAATGTCACTGTTGGAGTATAGGTATTGCTTGTTATTTCATATTCAAACAAATTGCTTGTCAGTCCATAAAGATTACCATTAGATGCCTGCATAAGCGTTCCAACTGGATTGATGCCTGTGGCAGTAGAAAGATCTATTTTTTTTGTATAAATGTTATTTACAAAATCATATTCAAATAATACTCCCCTGTTGTTTGCGCCTCCATTTGTTGCAAGACCATACATTTTTCCATTCGTTGCCAGCATTAATGATCCGGTAGGATTAATGCCATCGATCGTTTGCAGATCTATTTTCTTGGCATAGATATCATTTACAAAATCATATTCAAATATTACTCCACCGTTATTTGCTCCACCCGAGTTGGTTGTTCCATATAACTTGCCATTTGTTGCTAATAAAAGAGAACTCTTGGCAGGCTTTCCGTTAGCAGCGGGAAGATCAATTTTTTTTGTGTAGGTGTTTGTATTAAAATCATATTCGAAAATCACACCTGAATTATTAATGCCTCCTTCGGGTGTTAACCCGTACAGTTTACCGTTAGAAACTTCTATTAACGAGCCAAGTGGTTTTGATCCTGTAGCAAGGGCAAGATCTATTTTCTTTACATAAATATTATTGATGTAATCGTATTCAAAGATCACCCCAAGGTTATTTACTCCTCCTATTGAAGTAAGGCCATAAGATTTATTATTTGATGCTTTTAAAAGTGACCCGCCCGGAAGAGCTCCGGTTGAGGATTGAAGGTCAATTTTCCTGGAGTAAGTATCACTTGAATGATCATATTCAAAAATAACGCCTAAACCTAAGCTGCCGCCTCCTGCAGTCATTCCATACAATTTGCCATTCGATCCGGTAATTAAAGATCCACAAGGGTATTCACCTTCATTTGCTGGAAAATTATATTGGCCGGAGAAATCGGTTGCACCTGCAGTCATGGTATATACAGCGCCTGCGACATCATTGTTAATATCCGGGCCCACGAGTTTCGACTGCGAATGAGCAACGTAAACTGAGATTAAGAGAACAAAAAATAAAACAATTGTTTTGAAAGTAAAGTGGTTAAACTTTTTCATAAAGTGTAGTTTGTTAGATTAAAAAATAGGAGGGATAAATGAATCTTAGGTTGCTGCGGTCTTAACAGGAATTGGTTACGGATAAGGGACAATAAAGAATATAATTGTTGAATTATATTACAGAGGTAAATTGTACGTGAGCAGCGTACTTATCAAAAATATAGAAAAAAATTATATTTCTTTCATGTCCGCAGAATTAATTTTATAATCAGGATTGTTTTCGGGTACGCCTGGTATTTATGAAAGAGAAAACTGGTTATTTAACTGTTTGACAAAGTTCCACCAATACCCCATTGGTATTTTTGGGATGAAGAAAACAAACAAGTTTATTATCGGCACCTTTTTTTGGGTGTTCATTCAATAAAATAAAGCCCTCCGATTTCATCCGCTTCATCTCGGCTTCTATATCGGCAACCTCGAAAGCAATATGGTGGATACCTTCTCCTTTTTTTTCAATAAATTTTGCGATAACACCATCCGGGGTGGCGCTTTCCAGCAACTCTATTTTGGTTTCCCCGGTTTTAAAAAAGGCGGTATTTACCTGCTCACCCTCAACCGTTTCGGTTTTATAACAGCTCGTATTCATTAATTTTTCAAATAGAGGCACAGAAACAGCAAAATCCTTTACTGCTATGCCGATATGGTCAATGTGTTGCATATATTTTCCCCGGTTTTAATCTGTAAAATAACCATTTACGAAATACGTTAAATAAATTATTAACCCCTTATGGGCTATTAAATTAGGACCTTTTACAGTAAATTTGCATTGCTGGCCTGATTTAAAAAGCTCGCAGAATATATGTTGAAATTGCCGATTTATTTAGATAATAATGCTACCACCCAAATGGATCCAAGGGTGCTTGAAGCTATGACCCCCTATTTTTTGGACCATTTTGGTAATGCCGCCAGCCGTAACCACCCTTTTGGATGGGAAGCGGAAGAAGCAGTGGATTATGCCCGTGAGCAGGTAGCCAAATTGATTGGTGCCGACCCTAAAGAGATCATTTTTACTTCAGGAGCTACCGAGGCAGATAATCTCGCTATCAAAGGCGTGTTTGAAATGTATGCCAGCAAAGGAAATCACATGATTACAGCTACCACAGAACATAAAGCGGTTTTGGATACCTGTAAGCATATTGAGAAAAATGGAGGTGAAGTAACTTATCTTACGGTAAAGCCTGATGGATTGATCGATCTTAAAGAACTGGAAGCAGCGATCAGGCCAACAACAATACTGATAGCAATCATGTATGCCAATAATGAGATCGGTACTGTAATGCCGATCAAAGAAATAAGTACCCTTGCACGCAAACATGGTGTATTGGTTTTTACAGACGGAACGCAGGCTGTAGGAAAAATACCTGTTGATGTTAATAAAGATGGTATCGACCTGATGGCATTTTCGGGACATAAAATGTATGGTCCGAAAGGAGTAGGTGCATTATATGTACGTAGAAAAAATCCAAGGGTTAAAGTAACCGCTCAGATGGATGGTGGCGGCCACGAGCGTGGTATGCGCAGTGGAACATTGAATGTACCCGGTATCGTAGGCTTTGGAAAAGCATGTGAACTTTGTATGCTTGATATGGAAGCGGATACAAAACGCATCGCAAAGCTGAGAGATAAACTGGAAACAACTTTATTGCAAACTGGAAGAATCTTATGTAAACGGAAGCCGTGAACATCGTTTGCCACATGTAAGCAATATTTCTTTTAAACACGTGGAAGGAGAAGGTTTATTGATGGGCTTTAATAAAAATATTGCATTGAGTTCAGGTTCTGCCTGCACCTCTGCATCGCTGGAACCAAGCTATGTATTAAAAGCATTGGGATTAGGCGATGATCTGGCACACAGTTCGCTGCGTTTTGGTTTGGGAAGATTTACAACAGAAGAACAGATCGATTATACTATAAAAGCAATATCAGATACTGTTATAAAATTAAGAGAGATGAGCCCGCTTTGGGAAATGTATAAAGAAGGAATTGATTTGAATTCGATTGAATGGGCAGCTCATTAATTATTTTGAATGTTAAATGCTAAATGTCGAATTAGCACGTCATTCAAAATTCATCGTTCAAAATTTAAAATAAAAGAAAATGTCATACTCAGAAAAAGTTATCGATCACTACCAGAACCCCAAAAATGTGGGTACACTGGATAAATCAAGCAAGAATGTAGGAACAGGCCTTGTTGGTGCACCAGAATGCGGCGACGTAATGCGTTTGCAAATACAGGTAGACGATAAAGGAATGATCACAGATGCAAAATTCAAAACCTTTGGTTGCGGCTCTGCGATAGCTTCTTCATCACTTGCTACAGAATGGCTTAAAGGGAAAATCAGTAGAGGAGGCATTGACAATTGACAATATGGATCGATTGTTGAAGAACTTAACCTGCCTCCTGTGAAAATACATTGCTCTGTATTGGCAGAAGATGCAATTAAAGCGGCTATCAATGATTACCGCGAAAAGAACGGGATGGAAAAGATCAAGTTTGAAGAAAGTGTAGTTCATTAACTAATTTGGAAATTTGATGATTTGATGATTTGAAAATGAAAATCATCAAATCATCAAATTATCAAATCCTCAAATTACTATGGTAGCAACAGATAATAGCATATACATCAGTGATAAGGCTAAATCAAAAGTGGTTCAGCTTATGCAGGATGCCGGAGTTGGAAGTGATCCTTCTTACTTTCTTCGGGTAGGAGTAGTAGGTGGAGGTTGCAGCGGGCTCAGCTATAAACTTGATTTCGACAACGAAACAAAACCAATGGACCAGGTATTTGAAGACAAAGGATTGAAAATCGTAACAGACCTGAAAAGCTTTTTATACCTCGTAAATACCGAACTTGAGTTCAGTGATGGATTAAACGGGAAAGGATTTTACTTCAACAATCCCAATGCAAGCAGGAGCTGTGGATGTGGTGAAAGTTTTGCAGTTTAAAATATTTTATAAATAAAAAGTCCCGCTTTCGAGCGGGATTTTTTATTTGAATATAATCTTAGGGTATTTTGGTAGCTTGTTTAAACATTTCCGGCTTTTAGTTTTGTTAGCTGTGGCAACTGGCCATATTTCTTTTCGTAATATTTTCTCTTTGTATTCCAGGTTACCAGTTTTATTTTTTGTGTAACCGAGTTTTTTTCTAAATATATCATTGGTTTACCTTTTACGCTTTTAACCTGGCATTCGTACCCATTATTATTTATAATAACAGGAGCTATAAATTTCACAGGTTCAGCAATGATCTCTGATTCCTTTGGTTCAACCGGAGGCAGTGGCGGCACTGGTGCTGCTGGCGGTGCCGGAGGTATAGGCGGCACCGATGGTGGTGGTGGCGGGGCTGGTATAGAAAAATCCATGGCAAGCATGGTCGGTGGCGGCGGAGGTACGGGTGGAGTGGGGAAGTGCTTTTTACTTTGTGCATTTATATATACTCCATTGAGCGTAAAACACACAACAATTAATAAGATTTTCTTTTGCATGGCTAAAATTTTTTCTTTAGATACATCTTCAAAAGAAATCCATAATCTTTTTTTGGAAAAAATCTTTACCGGTTTAAAAAAGTTCAAAAGGATCAAAAGATCAAGAGGTAGTAGTAGGGTTCAGGAAATTCGTCAACATTTGTAACCTTTTGATCTTTTTGATCCTCTTGATCTTTTAGGACATTAAAAATCATTTTGATAAATAGTCCGAAAAACTTTCCTGCTCAACTGCCTTTCCTGCTTTAATATCATCAGGGGTTACATTTCCGCTTTGTTCGATCACCTGTTTGCTGATATTATCAAAAATATAATACCGGCCCGGTTGTACAAATCCAAAAAGGTTATAAACCGAAAAATATGCCCATTCCTTTGTTTCATGGTTCAACAGGTCTTTACTCCATGAAAATGCAGGTTGCGCTATGCCTGTTTGCCCGAGCAAGGTAGCCGCAATATCCACCTGTGAACCTGTTTTATTTATTTCAATTCCTTTCCGGCTTAATGCACCTCCAAGCCATAACAATGGAATTTTAAAATCATCTATCTGCCTGCCGGTAAGGGGTAGCCGATGACCGTGGTCTGCAGTAATAATGATAATGGTATTACTCCACCAGGGCTGTTGTTTGCATTGCTGTACAAAATCATATATGGTAGAGTCGGTATAATGCAGCGCATTAAAGAAAAGAGATTCATCATCATTGCCGCTAATAACATTTGGTACAGGGGTTTCAAAAGGTTCGTGACTGCTCAAAGTAAGCCAGGTATTAAAAAATGGTTCCGGTGTTTTTGAAAGATCCTTCAGTATCATATCCTTTACTATATGATCATGTGCACCCCATTTTGAATTCTGATCTTTTTCTTCAAAATCACCCTTGCTTATAAAATCCTGGAAACCGCAACCGAGCAAATATGATTTCATATTGGCAAATTCGAGTTCTCCACCATAATAAAATGAAGTGTTGTATTTTTTGTTGAAGTATTCTTTTGGTAACCTGGGTAGTTGTGCTGCTTTCCGGGGAATCTTAATGATGGATGTAATAGGTTGAGCGGGATAACCACTCAGCACCGCAACAATTCCTTTGTCCGTTCTGTCACCTGAACAATAAATATTTGAAAAGTACACACCTTCTTTCTTAAGCTCATTAAAACGTGGCGTGACTTCATGGCCGCCTTTGCTGGCATGTGTACCTTTTTCAATAAAGCTTTCCCAAACAATAATAATAATATTGGGAGCCGGTGTTTTTTGCAGGTCAATTATTTTTTCAGGTGTCCCTTTTTGAACCAGGAGGCTGTCTTTTATTTTTTTTGCTTCTGCGGTATCAAGGTAATTGTATGGATTTTTTGTAGACCCGGCACGTTGATTCATTGTATACATGAAATTCCATGGTGCGTTGATCGCAGCAAGATTCAAAAAATTTTCCTTCGAAAAATAAACACCACTCTGATTGAGGGGTGATTGCTGTATCCCGCCTCTTATTGGTATGACCAATATTCCTGTGAAAACGATCAGTACTATCAACTGGAATACCTTGTTGCTTTTATTATTGAATGCATATGCATTGGTTTTTATCAAATGCCGGAACCACCTGTACAATAAAAAATAGCTCAGCACAAAAAAAATAAATATCCAGAATACAGGCAGGTTACTCACCGATGCCCATGCTTCTTTTGGAGATGACAGGTATTTTAAAGCGGTTGTATCAAGCCGGTTTCCCCAGGTTCTGTAAACAGGAAGATCACAAAAGATGATGATAAGGACGGGTAACAAGATAATGGCAGTATAAATTTTATACAGGCCGGGTTTGGAAAAAAAATTCAGGAAAATACCAAATATCAAAAAAATGCAAACCGGGAATAAGAGATAGCCAGCCATAGATGCATCCATACGCAATCCATGATAAAAAGTACGGAGCAATATGCTCGTTGAAAAGGAACGGCTGTATTGGAAGTTATACATCAGGAACAAGAATCTGCCAATTTCAAAAACCAATACCCATATCAGCCAGTAAAAGAATACAAATTTTATTTTAGCAAGCTTATTCATTTGCTTAATGTATTATCGAAACGAATGTAATGCCTTCTGATGAATTAGATCAAAAACCATTTCTTCCGTCATATTTATATAAAACGATATTAAAACAAAATAGCTGCCCTAAGAGCAGCTATTTGAAAAATAAAATATTTACTATTATGGTTGAGCAAAACTATTCCTTGGGCCACCTGCAGCAAATACTGCCTGCATCCTTGTTTTTTGTCCGCCACTAAACATATACATACAGGCGTCATCGGTATAATCCATATAGTTCATGGTCATCTCTGTAGGTTTTCCACTGCAGGTACTTTTATGAGGATAAGAAGGGCAGCCATAATTTGCAGTATTGGCCTGTGGCGTATCACCTACAAGGTCGTTGCCACAATTTGAATCTCCCCAGATATGACGAAGATTCATCCAATGACCAACTTCATGTGTTGCTGTTCTTCCTTTATGATATGGCGCAATAACAGTACCGGTTGAGCCAAAAGCATTGTCATCAATCACAACCCCATCGGTAGCCGAATTTCCTCCGGGAAATTGTGCATAGCCTAAAATGCCGCCGCTTAAATTACAAACCCACATATTTAATTTAGTGGTCGGACTTGTAGGAACAATTCCATTGGCTGCTTTTTTCATTGCATCATTGGTGGTCCAGCTTGATTTAGAAGTCGACTTCCTGACAACCTTATCCAACACGAAACGTACACCTATATTTCCCGCACGCACAGGTTGAAATAATGCAGGAACTGAATTATAATCGGCATTCAATGCCTGGTAATCATTATTCAGAACAGTGATTTGTGAATTGATCTGTGCATCAGAAATATTTTGCGCAGAAGTTTTATACAAAACGTTTACTACAACAGGTATTTCAATAACACCATTTACCAACCTGCCTGCTGACGGGTCCGTAGCAAAACGTTCTGTAAAATATTCGATCTCATTCATTCTTTGTGCAAGTGTGGGGTCTTCCTTTAACTGGCGTTCCAGCACTTCCTGTGCGCCGCACTGGCGTTGAGCTAAAACAGGAGAAGCATCATCAGTGATTTCGGACTCCTGGTCTGTAACAGAAGTTTTATTACAGCCAAGGGCAAAAATTAAACAGCCTGCAAAGAGGATGAGTGTTTTTTTCATAAATAAAGAATTTTATTGTTTTTGATAAAGGTTATGGATTTAAATTAAGTTTTTTTATCGAACCGAAAAATTATTTTATTTTTTTAAAGAGGTACTGCAATCAAAATTTGAGAAATAAAAACAGAAGCATAAAATAAAAGAATAATAATGTAGTAATGATTCTACTTCTGGGTGATAGGTGAATGAGTAAATTGATGAATAAATGAATAGGTCAATATCTTGGCCTGGGTTATCTACTTGAATATTGAACTATTCACTTATTCATCAGAGTCAAAACATCGATGTAATAAAAACTATCATTATTTTTTCAACGGAAACTTTAGAAAAAAATAATAGGGAGCAGCATTCTTTAAAACCGGTGGCCAGCGGAAAAGGCTGTTTTCATAAAATATAAAATTAGTTTGCTGATTTTTTGGGACTGCAGCTGAATTGTAAAATGTGAGGAGGTTTTCCGTTACCGGAATTGGCTCACCCGATTCCGTATATAAATCTGAAGTGTTTGTTGCAGAATAATAAAGATTGCTAAAAAAAATACTGTCGACCGGTGGTGCATAGAATGCAATGTATTTATTAGGGTAAGGTTGTTTTTTGTCAGCATCCTGCATCACCAATCCATTCATCAGGAGCGATTTTTTATTTTGATAAAAAAGATTTTTCCCTGGATAGATAACATAACATATATGTGTTGCATTATACTGGGATAAATATAACCTGTAGTGTCCTTTTGCCGGTAATTGAAATATAATGGTGCCGTTGCTGTTTTCTTTAATAATTGTATTGTTATTAATAAAGCTGTAATCATTGCTTTCAACAGCAATCATGGCTACTTTGTCTTTTTTGTCCTTTATTTTACTGGAATCAGCCTGGTAGAAAACTTTCAGCGGGCCAGGAGTTGCACAATAAAATTCCACTGGATAAATAAATTTGCCAAACCCTGTTTCATCAATTGTACAAAAGCGTATGCTGTCGGCACTGTATTTTGTATTTGCTTCTAAAAAAGCATCTGTTATGTTATAAAAAGCTGCAGCAAGCGGACGGTATTTTTTGCGCAATTTTTCAAATTCTGTTTTTACAGTAGCAGGCGCATCCCTTGCAAGAGTATTGTAATGATCACTCTTATTATAATTCCATTTTTCTTTTAATTTATTATCCAGTTTGGCCTTCAACATCTCGTTGAGCTGTGTGCTATGGAATATTTTGGTTGAGTATAATTTCCAGGTATAAGTAAGTATTTCCTCAATTTTCTCAGTTTTGTGAGATGGATTTGTAGCATAATCTTTCAACGATTTTAATTCACAAAACAGCTCATAATTTTTACACAGGTAAATGATATAAGCTTTCAGTTCTTCAATTCTTTTTTTTGTTGCTGCCGAAAGCCCCGGGCAGTTTTCTGCTTCTGTGATGTATTGTATAAAACGGCCCAGCTCATCTTCATAAAAACAGGGCGTGTCGTAATTTGTTCTAAGATGGACATTACTGAAATACCATTCTTTAAAAAGTTTTTTTACAGGGTTTGCTGCGTTACCGAAATTATTTTTGCAAAATTCATCCAGTGTTTCTTCAATGGATGTATATGGATCGCATAAATATTTTAAAATAAAATATTGTAGAATACCTGATCCGAATTTTGAAAAAGAAGTTTCAAACATGATGCCTTCTATCCCAATCGTTTTTAAAAATTCGAGGTATTGATAGTATTGATACAAATTAAAAAAAGGCTTGTCATACGACCATACACCGATATTCAAAAATTCATACAAACTGATATTGTTCATTTTGTGCTTCCAGGCCTGTACAAGCCCCGCAGCTGTGCTTACTGATTGATATGCGCCTGCAACAATCATCACATGTACATTTGGTTCAATCTTTATTGATGGAGTATCTGCGTGTTCAGTATACGCCAGTGTGCTGATACCTGCATCGGGATTAACGAGCCTGATTTTTTTTGCTGTTTCATTTGCAATACTGATCACCTGGTCAGCAACAGTTTTAAACTGTCTTTCACATTCCGGTGAATGACAATAACCGTAACCATCACCTGGATCTACAGAATAATATTTTTTGAATGGAAGAAAAGATGGAAGAGAAGCCTGTTCTTTTTTATATTGATCAATGATCCAATCACTGAATAATGTCATTCCTTTTTTATAAGTAGGATCAAGTTTCCCGCCGGCACTGTATTGTCTCTTCCCTTGTATGGGCGCAAGGATCATGCTATCTCTTTCAATTTCTTTTCGGTTGGCAGCATTGAATGATTGTCCCATATGACCATCAACACGTAAATAATCACAACCCATGCGATTTCTCAAACACCATTGTTTCCATTCATTCGTAATTTGTCCTTTTTCATCCAGTCCTTTTACATAAGAACTACCACCACTTGAACCAAACATTCTCATGTGGAAATAAGGTTTGAATGTTTTCTTATAGATCTTGTTATTGAATACCGTTTTCATTGAAGGAATAATTGTCCATTCCTCGCCAGGTAAATAAAAATGAAATCCCATTTCTTCCAGCCAGCTATACATCGCATAAGAAATGCCGGTAGTGTACCTCGCAGTGACCCGGATAAAATTTTTTCCATCCGATTCTACTAACCCCGTCTCATTACCATTAATGGATGCATTGCTATCCAGCAATAAAAAAATTCCTTTCTTCATTCCTGGCTGATAAACCCCGGTGCTGAAAATCTCCCCGGTTGATTTACTAAGCAGGGCGGCAAGATCTTCTGCTAATAATTTTGTATCAAAAAGAGCGTAGTAATTATTTTTTAAAGTAGCAGGCATATTAACCGGCGAATAGTAAATGATAGTAGAATTTGCCTGGGCATATATCGATTGATAAAAAAACAGCGTTAAAAAAACTACAAGGACTTTTTTCATGTGAATGAATTACTGAGTCTTCAAATTTACAAAGCGATTTTGGAAACCACAGAGTTAAAGAACGTAGCACGGAGTTTCACAGAGTAAATAATTTTCTCTGCGAAACTCTGTGACGAAAACCCCTTTAACTCTGTGGTTAAAAAAAATCCCCCAAAAAATGGGGGAAACTGTTGGTTTTGGTAACGCTAGATTTTGAACTCGATCGCTTGTCAGGGAAAGTTCAAATTATTGTATTAAAAAAAAGTTGGTGTTGGTAAACGGCGCAGGGATGACATTTACATGACACAATCTAAACAGATTCTGCTGCTTCTCCTAAAAAATTAATGGCCATATTGGGCCAATAAAGCCGTATTCCCTTGTTAAATAGTAAATTGCAGCAATTTTATATCTCATGTTCAGCATTTGCAAAAAGGAATTAAACCAGTTTTTCAGCAACCTCACGGGCTATATTGCCATTATCTTATTCCTTTTAATAAATGGTATCTTCCTTTTCATGCTGCAGGATAGCAGCATTTTTGAGTATGGTTATGCCAATTTAGACAAGTTTTTTGAGCTGGCTCCATGGGTACTTATGTTCCTGATCCCTGCTCTCACCATGCGATCACTATCGGATGAGTTTAAAGCCGGTACTTTTGAGATCCTGCAGACAAAGCCGTTGACTGCCTGGCAAATAGTATTGGGAAAATACCTTTCCGTATTGGTGATCGTGATCTTTGTAATATTACCAACGCTCATTTATATTATTACAATTAAATACCTGAGTGCTACCGGTAATATTGATAGTGGCGGCATCACCGGAAGTTATATTGGCCTCTTTTTATTGAGTGCGGTATTTGCAGCCATCAGTCTTTGTTGCAGCGGGTTTACAAATAATGCGGTGGTTGCTTTTTTGATAAGTGCATTTGTTTGCCTGGTCATCTATTTTGGATTTAATGCTGTTAGTAAATTACCCATGTTGCAGGGTAACGCCGATTATTATGTGGAGATGTTGGGAATCGATTTTCATTATCGCAGTATCAGCCGGGGCGTATTAGACAGCCGTGATCTTATTTATTTCATCAGTATCATTTTTCTTTCTTTATTGGTAACGGTAAAAAACCTGCACAAAAAATAATGAGTATGCTTAAAAAAATAATTAACAGCAGGGCTTGGTTGTTATTGGTGCTGGTTATTTTAGTTGCTATTAACTGGGCAGCATCTGTTTGGCATACAAGGATAGATTTTACCAATGAAAAAAGATTTACACTTAGCAAGGCCACTAAAAAATTATTGAGAACCATTGACGAGCCTGTTGTGATAGATGTTTTTCTCAAAGGAAATTATCCGAGTGGGTTTAAAAAACTTGCTTCTTCAACTGAAGATCTTTTAAGAGAATTCAAAGAAATAGCAGGTAATAAATTACAATACCATTTTATTTCCCCGGAAGATGATGTGGAAGGAACCGGCGTAAAATATGGCGATACACTTTCTGCAATGGGTTTATACCCGATCAATCTTACTTCGCAGGTAAAGGAAGGACAGCAGCAACAACTTGTTTACCCCGTTGCATTGGTTCATTATAAGGATCAATTGATGCCTGTAGAAATTTATAAAGGTAAAACTCCACTTATCAATTTCCAGGAATTGAATAGTTCTGAAGCCATGCTTGAATACAATATGGCAAATGTAATTTCGAAGATCACGCAAAAAGAAAAACCTACTGTTGGCTATGCCACAGGCAATGGTGAACCCATTGTGCGTGATTTTAGAACTTATGATCTTATGGAAAATGTGCTAAGACCAGATTACAATGTTTTCATGTTTAATCTCAATACCCAGCCCATCATACCCGCAGAATTTAAAACGTTGATCATTCTAAAGCCCGAACAGCCATTTACTGATGAAGAGAAATTAAAGCTGGATCAATATGTAATGAACGGTGGTAAAATACTGATGTTTATTGACAGGTTGAATGCAGAAATGGACAGCCTGCAAATAAAAAATGAGGTAATTGCCTATGATAGGGAATTGGGATTAAATGACTTGTTCTTTAAATATGGTATTCGCATTAATGCCGATCTTGTAATGGACCTGCAATGCGATTATCTTCCCTTTGATATAAATGGTAATGGTCAATATGAATTGCTTCCATGGAATTATTTCCCGGTGCTCGAATCAAAATCAAATCATCCTATTAATAAAAACCTTGGTTTTGTGTCTGGTCAATTCGTAAATTCTATTGATACTGTAGAAGCAGAGGGTATAAAGAAAACGATCTTGCTCAATTCGTCTGTTAATTCAAGAACGATCGGCACTCCCGCAATTATCAGTGGCAAAGAAAACGTCAATGCACCCGAAGATGAGAAATATAAAAAAGCAAATATTCCTGTCGCTGTTTTGTTGGAAGGTAGATTCACGTCATTATATGCAAACAGGTTATCAGTTGCAATGAAAGATTCTCTTGATAAATACAACGAATCATTTTTACCACAATGCATAGCGGATAACAAAATGATTATTGTTGCAGACGGAGACATAGTTTTAAATGCTGTTGTAAAAGGAAATCAACCGATACCAATGGGTATGAACCGCTTTACGTATGGCTCACAAAAAGCTTTTCCTTTTGCCAACAAGGATTTTTTACAAAATTGTCTCGATTATCTTATTAATACGAACGATCTCAGTGAGGCAAAAGGAAAAGATTATGTTGCAAGATTATTGGATACAAAAAAGGTGAACAGCCAAAAAAACAACTGGCAATTAATAAACATCGCTGCGCCGATACTTGCAGTGATCTTGTTTGCCAGCGTATTTCAATGGCTTCGGCGGCGCAGATACAGTATTTAAAGACTCAAACACTAAATTATAAAAATGACTACCACCCAGCTTATTTATGTTGTATTTAGTGCAGTGATACTGCTTGCGCTCGTATTTGACCTGGGATTATTGAGCAAGAAGAATGCTGTCATTACAGTAAAGATGGCATTGATACAAACATTATTCTGGATTTCACTTTCACTTGCTTTTTGTGTTTTCATCTGGATTGAAGACGACGGTGGTAACGGAAAGGCAGATGCAATACGATATATATCGGCTTACCTGCTTGAATGGTCGCTTTCTATTGACAATATTTTTGTTTTCATTATCATTTTTTCTTTTTTCAAAGTACCGGCCGACAATTATTCCAGGGTGTTGTTAATGGGGATCCTGATGGCAATTGTTTTCAGGATCATTTTTATTACAATAGGAAGCGGGTTGGTTGCCCGGTTCGATTGGATCATGTATATATTCGGGGCATTTCTACTTTATACCGGTTTTAAATTATTCACTGCAAAGGAGGGCCATCAGTTTGATCCACAGGATAACTGGGCCTTTAAGTTCATGAAAAAATACCTCCGTACAACTGAAGAGGAACCGAGGGGAAGATTTTTTATGAAGATCAATAATAAAACATACCTCACTAAACTTTCCATGGTAGTTTTGATGCTCGGTTTAATTGATATTGTTTTTGCAATCGATTCAATACCTGCTGTTTTTTCTATCATCCCGGATCCGAATGATAAATTACTGATCTATTCTTCCAATATTTTTGCTGTACTTGGATTGAGGAGTTTGTTCTTCCTGTTGAACGGCGCTGCAAATAAATTTGATTACCTGCAACAGGGCATCGCAATTGTATTATTATTTATTGGTGTAAAAATGCTGATCGAAAAATGGTTGCATATACCTGTTTGGGTATCGTTGATGGTGATTGTGGTATGTATTGGCAGTTCTATGTTGTATTCTATTTTTAAAGACCAGGAAACCCCGGAAGTGGAAGCTTTAAAAGAAGAAAACGCAGACGGGGACACGTTAAAAGAAGAAAAATAATAGCATGCATTCATTTACCTTTTCTGATATTGCAGCTATTCTGAAAGTAAAACCACTTCAGAAAAGCAGTGATCCTATTATAGAATTCCTCCTCACAGATAGCCGGAAAATATTATTTCCCCAGCAAACAATTTTCTTTGCGCTAAGTACACGCCAGGTAAATGCAAATGATTTTATAACTTCTTTGTATGAAAAAGGAGTGCGTTGTTTTATATCTGACAACAGGTTGGATGAGCGTTCACCGGCAGAATTCCCTGAGGCAAATTTTATAAAAGTGAATGATGTGCTGGATGCCCTGCAAATAATTACATCAATGCACCGCCACAAGTTTGATTATGCTGTTATTGGTATCACTGGCAGCAATGGCAAAACAATTGTGAAGGAATGGTTATCGCAATTGCTGAACAATAATTATAATGTAGTAAAAAGCCCAAAGAGTTATAATTCGCAGGTAGGAGTTCCCTTAAGTGTATGGCAGATGAACGAAACACATACACTTGGTATTTTTGAAGCAGGTATTTCCAAACCGGATGAAATGGAAAGACTTCAAAAAATAATTGATCCCGGTATTGGTGTGATCACTTTTATTGGTGATGCCCATGCAGAAGGATTTGAAAATGTTGGGGGTAAAATAAACGAGAAGTTGAAACTGTTTACCAAAAGTAAAATGCTTATCTATGGTGCAGATGATGCATTGTTGAATGAATCTGTCCAGGCTTTTAAGAAAGAAGTAAATAAAGAACTCGGGTTATTTACATGGAGTAAAAAAAATGCTGCAAATCTTTTTGTACAGCATGTAGAACAAAGAGTAGACGGTAGTGTAGTGCATTGTGTTTACCTGCAGAATGAATTTACTTTTTTTATCCCATTTACAGATATCGCATCAGTTAATAATGCTATTACCTGTTGTTGTGTACTGCTTTGTATGAATGAATCGCTTTCGTCTGTAAGGGTAAATATGAGTGAACTGCGTTCTGTTGAAATGCGCCTCGAATTAAAGCAAGGCATCAATAACTGTTCAGTTATCAACGACAGCTACAGTGCTGATATCAATTCACTCCAGATAGCCCTTGATTTTTTAAGCCAGCAACAGCAACATGAAAAACGTACCCTGGTATTGAGTGATTTGCTTCAATCCGGTTTTTCAGATGAGGCGTTGTATAAAAAAATTGCATCCATTCTTGATCAGAAAAAATTATTCCGGTTTATAGGAATTGGCCCCAATATTTCATCCAACCGCCACGCATTTAATAAAATTGCTGATAAAAAATTCTTTGACTCTACAGAAGAATTCCTGCAGCAACTTCCTTCTTTGCATTTTCATGATGAGACCATTTTGTTAAAAGGCGCACGCATTTTTCGTTTTGAGAAAATAAGCAGGATACTTGAACAAAAAATGCATGAAACCATTTTGGAGATCGACCTGAATGCATTGAGGAATAATTTAAAAATATATAAACAACATCTTAAAAAAGATGTGATGTTGATGGCGATGGTAAAAGCTTTCAGTTATGGAAGTGGGAGCTATGAAATTGCCAGCCTGTTACAACATGCCGGCACCGATTACCTTGCAGTTGCCTATGCGGATGAAGGCGTGGAATTACGAAAAGCCGGAATTCGCTTGCCCATTATGGTTATGAACACTGAAACAGGCGGATTTGATAATCTTGTTCAGTATAAACTCGAACCGGAATTGTATTCGTTCAATATAATGGAATCGTTCCATCTTTATCTCCATCAACACGCCATTTCCAATTACCCTGTACACATTAAACTGGATACCGGCATGCATCGTCTTGGTTTTTTGCCGTCGGATATGGGAGTGCTCAACAATTTCCTGTCAACTGCAAATCATTTTAAAGTACGTTCTGTTTTTTCTCATCTTGTAGCAAGTGATGATAAGACACACGATGAGTTTACCAATATACAGGCGCAATCCTTTTTGCAGATGGCTGAAAAAATTGAAAAGCAGCTTGGATATGCTTTCCTGAAGCATATTGGTAATACTGCTGCCATTCATCGCCATCCCGATCTCCAGTTTGATATGGTAAGATTGGGCATTGGATTGTATGGAGTGGATGAAAAACAAACATTACAAAATGTAACAACACTAAGAACCACCATTTCACAAATAAAAAATATAAAGAAAGGAGAAAGTGTTGGATATAGCAGGAGAGGAGTTGTAAATAAAAATTCAACGATTGCAACAGTGAGGATAGGTTATGCAGATGGCTATTCCAGGATATTAGGAAATGGTGCCGGGAAAATGCTGGTAAACGGGCAACTTGCTCCCGTGATCGGGAATGTATGCATGGATATGACAATGCTGGATATTACAGGCATTGCTGCAGCCGAAGGAGATGAGGTAGTTGTATTCGGAGAAGCGCTATCGGTAAGTGAAGTTGCAAAATGGGCGCAAACCATTCCTTATGAAATACTTACCAATATTTCCCAGCGTGTAAAGCGTGTGTATTTCGAGGAATAAATTGGATTTTATTTTGGAATTACCGCTGTTTTATCTCGTCGCTAAAAACTTATCTTTGCCCTTCATGATAAATATTGAACATTTAAACGAGTACCCTGTTACATAAGAACATCTTTGCCGGCATTTTTTAGTCCCAGGCATTAAAACATTAATTTTTCGATGAAATCTAGACATTTAGTTATCCTTATTGCGCTGATTGTATTGGCAGACCAGGCATTAAAAATTTACATTAAAACCAATTTTCATTTAAATACATCCCGTCCTGTTTTTGGTAACTGGTTCCAGTTATATTTTGTTGAAAACCCCGGAATGGCTTATGGCTGGAAGTTCGGCGGCAATTGGGGTAAAATAGCACTCACTATTTTCAGGTTGGGAGCGGTAATATTCGGAACATGGTATCTTGGAAAGATCATTAAGCAAGGTTATCATAAAGGATTTATTATTTGTGCAGCACTTGTCTATGCGGGAGCGTTGGGAAACCTGATTGATTCATGTTTTTATGGATTGATCTTTGATAAAGGAATGCTCTTTGATCCGCAAATAAAAGATTATGTAAGCTATTCGGGACTTGCCCGTTTTTCCGGCAATGGATATACATCATTTTTACATGGCAATGTGGTGGATATGCTGTATTTCCCTGTTATTGACGGGCATTTTCCCTCCTGGTTTCCCATTTGGGGGGGCGAACCTTTTCAGTTTTTCCGGCCAATCTTTAATTTGGCCGATGCGTCGATCAGTACAGGTGTTATAACCATATTAGTTTTTCAGAAAAGATTTTTCAGGCAACGAAATGTATCCGGAGAAAATCATACAGTGGAAACAGGAGCACTTGTAGATGATGTATCACAGGTATCTTAAAATTCAATATATTTAATACACAAACACTAATCATGAAAATTGTAAACGTACTGGTTGTATTTATGCTGGCTTTCTTTTTCTTAAGCTCATGCCAGAAAGAATTAAACTTTGAGAATGTTACAGGTCTTTCAAGTGGTTCTTTAAAATATGACACGGCAACGCATGAATGTTATCCAAGTACCGTCAACGGGCAATATGTAGTTGATTCTGCTCTTACACAGGACAATTTTATTGATGTACAGGTAAACGTGATTTTTACTGGTGACTATACCATCTATTCTGATACAGTAAATGGTTACTATTTCAGGGGTGAAGGTAATTTTGGAACACCGGGTTTAAATACTGCAAGACTTTACGGGCATGGTATTCCTGATGCCCCTGCTCCTGCCACAAGTCCCAACCCCTTCATTATTCGTTATGGCGACACCAGCACCTGCATCGTTGATGTTGTTGTTTTGGCAACATCTGTAAATGCTGTTTACACATTTGCAGGAGCCGGGGCCACCTGTACAAATTCATCGCCTGCTGGTTTATATATGGAAGGTATTCCGACCAATGCATCAAATATGGATACCGTTACTGTAGATGTAACCGCTCTTGGGAATTATAATATGTTAACAACCGCTGTTAATGGGGTCACCTTTTCAGCATCGGGTACATTTATAACGCTGGGGTTGCAAACTGTTGTACTAACAGCAAGCGGTACACCAACTGTTGCCGGCCCCTTTACGTTCCCGTTAGTGGGTGGTGCCAGTAGCTGTGCTTTCTCAATAACTTTTGATCCAATGGCTCCACCGTCAACATATGTTTTTGGTGGCAACCCGGGAGATTGTACCAGTACAGCTTTCACCGGCAATTACCAGGAAGGTAGTCCGATGAATGCTTCTAATACCGTTACAGTTGATGTAACTGTTAGTGTTGCCGGTTCTTATAGTATTACAACTGCCAATAATAATGGCGTAACATTTTCAGGCTCGGGAGTATTTACAACTTCAGGTGCCGTCCAGGTTACCTTAACAGCCACAGGTTTACCCGCTGCTGCAGGTACGTATGATTATGATCTGCTCGGTGGCAGTAGCAGTGGCACTTGTATTATTCATGCAACTTATTCTCCTGCTGTGCCTGATATTTTTAGTTGCAGCATTGATGGCGGATCAACAACAGATTTCACTTTTGCTGCGAGTGCTATTTTGGATAATACATCAACGCCGACACAGCTTGACCTGGTTGGAGGGGTTTCTATTTCCAGCAGTGAACAGTTGTATATAAATGTCCAGGATTTAACCGGTGCAGCAATAGTAGCGGGGAATACATATGATGTGAATATGCCCCAGGCGACTACCGTTGTAGCTGCAGATTATATGGATGCGGCTGGTGTTGATTATGTTTCACAATTAGATGGAACTACACATCCGGCTCCGGTATTTACCATAACAATATCAACCATTACAACGGGACCAGGTGCAAGAATAACAGGAACATTCTCCGGCGAATTGAGGGATAATAACGGTTCAGGAACGATAACAAGAACGTTGACAGCGGGCGTGTTTGATTTGCCACTTCAATAAAGACATTTATAATTAAATAAAAAAGCCTTCTTATTTTAAGAAGGCTTTTTATTTTATAATGTTTAAAGCAAGTTGGTTAATTTAATTTTCCTACCATGTTTGCAGGCACTACCAATTGATCAAATTCTTCTGCCGTTACATAACCAAGCTTAACAGCCATTTCTTTTAATGTGGTTCCTTCCTTGTGCGCTTTCTGTGCAATCTCTGCGGCTTTATAATAACCAATCTTTGTATTTAAAGATGTTACAAGCATTAAAGAATTGTCAACATGTTTTTTAATATTTGCTTCGATCGGTTCAATCCCAACTGCACATTTATCATTAAAAGAAACACAACCATCGCCGATCAGTCTTGCGCTGTGTAAAAAATTATAGATCATCACTGGCTTGAAAACATTCAGTTCAAAATGTCCATTGCTTCCACCAATACTGATCGCAACATCATTACCCATTATTTGTGCGGCAATCATTGTTAATGCTTCGCATTGTGTTGGATTTACTTTACCCGGCATGATGGAAGATCCTGGCTCATTGTCGGGGATAAACAATTCGCCAATACCACTGCGCGGGCCTGATGAAAGCACACGAATATCATTTGCAATCTTCATTAAACTTACTGCGATCATTTTCAAAGCGCCGTGTGATTCAACGATTGCATCGTGTGCAGCCAGTGCTTCAAATTTATTCTCAGCCGTTATAAAAGGTAAACCGGTTAATGAAGCAATATGTTTTGCAACATTTTCTGAATAACCAGCCGGGGTGTTGATCCCGGTTCCTACAGCGGTACCACCTAATGCCAGTTCGCTTAAATGAGGCAATGTATTTTTAAGTGCCTTTAATCCATGGTTTAACTGCGATACGTAGCCGCTGAATTCCTGTCCCACTGTTAAAGGTGTGGCATCCATGAAATGTGTTCTTCCTATTTTTACCACATTCATGAATTGTTTGCTCTTTGCTTCTAAAGTGTCTCTCAGTTTTTCAATACCGGGAATAGTTGTTTCAATTAATATTTTATATGCAGCAATATGCATTGCGGTTGGGAAGGTATCGTTACTCGACTGTGATTTATTAATATCATCATTAGGGTGAAGGAACTTTTCCTTGTCATCGAGTTTCCCGCCGTTCAATACATGGCCGCGGTAAGCGATCACTTCGTTCACATTCATATTACTTTGTGTTCCGCTTCCTGTTTGCCATACTACCAATGGAAAATAATCATCCAGTTTTCCCCCCTGTATTTCATCACAAACTTTCCCGATAAGATCACATTTTTCTTTTGGTAAAATACCTGCATCAAGATTGGTAAGTGCTGCAGCTTTTTTCAAATAGGCGAATGCCCTGATGATCTCTTTGGGCATCCTGTTGATATCCTGTGCAATCTTAAAATTATCAATACTACGCTGGGTTTGCGCACCATAATATGCATTGGATGGTACTTTTACTTCACCCATTGTATCTTTTTCAATCCTGTACTCCATATACGTTTGTTTGAATTATTTATATTTTGTATAATGTCTCTTATTGATTTGTTGTCTCATTCACTTACTTACGTTTCCCGTTTCTTGTTTACAATTATTCTCCTTTAAAATTAGCTTTACGTTTTTCAATGAAAGCAGTTGTGCCTTCCAGCATGTCTTTCGTATCAAAGCAATCTCCAAAACATTCAATTTCTTTGTCAAAACCACTTTTCCCGTTTGTGTATGCACTGTCGCTTACTACTGCAACATTGATACATTCAATCACTTTTCCAATAGCAATGGGCGCTTTTGCATGAACTGTTTGCAATATCTCTTTTGTTTTTTGCAACAAGGTATCCGGGGTTGTTACATGGTTCACCAATCCTAACCTGTATGCTTCATTGGCATCTATCATTAGCGAGGTCATGTGCATTTCCATGCTTTTTCCTTTACCAACTAGCTGGGTTAAACGCTGTGTTCCGCCATAACCAGGTATCAGTCCGAGATTTACTTCCGGCTGGCCAAATTTTGCGTTGTCGCTGCATAACCTGAAATGACAAGCCATTGCAAGCTCGCAGCCGCCACCCAATGCGAAACCATTTACAGCTGCAATGATGGGCTTCCTGCTGTTTTCAAGTTTGAAGAAAACATCCTGGCCTCTTTTAGCAAGGGTCATTCCCTGTTCTTTAGTTAAACCATTGAATTCTGTGATATCTGCACCTGCAACAAAAGCTTTGGCGCCAGCACCTGTTATGATGGCCGATCTGATTTCCGGGTTATTGTATATCTCGTCTGCTACCTTGTCAAGATCATTAAATACTTCAGCATTCAAAGCATTCAGTTTATCAGGCCTGTTGATGGTAATTACCAGGATATTATCTTCCAGGGAAGTGAGTAAAGTAGAATACATAAATTTTTATGCGAAATTAAGCATTCGCCAACCAAAGATGAAATTTCAAAGTCATAAATCGTAGTTGGCTGTACAAATTATCGTGATGCGACAGCAAAAAATAATTGAAAGCATTCAAAAAATAAATACCTGTTTGGAACAGTCCCGTATGCTGCTTCCTTTGGAGTGATTGCTGATACAAAGGTCAACTTCACCGAAATTAACGATACCTATATCAGGGGGAATTTTTCCGCAACTATTTATAAGGAAATTGATGGCGCTTCGGAAAAGCATTTTATAACTGAAGGGGAATTCAAAGTGAAAAGGATTCAATAAAACAAAACGTGCGAATACGATGGAACAGGAATATTAAAAATTCCTGTTTTCCTTTACCCATGCCTTAATATAATCAGCTATTTGCGCAGTGCTGGTTCCCGGTGCAAATAATTTGCCTACACCAGAATTATTTAGTTCATTAATGTCTTCTTCAGGAATAATACCACCACCTGTAAGCAATACATCTTTCATATTTTTTTCTTTCATCAATGCGATGATCTTTGGGAATACAGTCATGTGTGCACCACTCAGGATACTTACACCAATTGCATCAACATCTTCCTGTAATGCGGCATTTACAACCATTTCGGGTGTTTGACGAAGACCGGTATAAATTACTTCCATGCCTGCATCACGCAAGGCTGTTGCAATTACTTTGGCACCGCGGTCATGCCCATCCAATCCAACTTTTGCAACTAAAACTCTAATGGGTCTGTTCATATTCATTTTTCAAAAATAGTTAATGCCTTTTTAATCCTTGATATTGTTTCTTCTTTACCAATCAATGCCGCAATTTCAAAAACCGCAGGTCCGTATTTACCACCAACCAGCATAATACGCATGGGTAATTGTAATTCTCCGGGTTTGATATTTTTTTCCGCTGCAAGATTTTTGAATTCATTTTCTATGTTTACCAATTCCCAGTTTGTGATGCCATTTAATTTATTGCAGAATTCAATAAAAAAAGCAGTCTTATCTACATTCCATTTTGGCTTTACAGCTGCTTCATCTAAATGATCAGGTGATTTGAAAAAATACACTGACTGTTCAAAAAAGTCAGTTACCAAAGTACAACGATCTTTTACCAGTTCTATCACTTTTGAAAAATAAACTTCATCCTTTATGTCTGTACCTGATTGCCTATAGATTTCCTTAACGAGCAACGATAAACGAGAGCCAGGAACTTTCTTTATCCATTCATGGTTGAACCATTTCGCTTTTTCAAAATCAAATTTTGCTCCTGCTTTGTGAACCCTGTCTATTGAAAATTTTTCTATCAGTTCTTCCATAGTGAATATTTCCTGCTCTGTTCCATCATTCCATCCAAGCACGGCAACAAATTAATAAATGCTTCAGGTAAAAATCCTTTTTCTTTAAATCCTTCTGTTAATTCATTTGTTTTGGGATCGGTCCAGTTCATTGCAAAAACCGGGAAGCCATATTTAGCTCCATCACGTTTGCTTAATTTTCCACTTGGTCCAAGTATCAATGGTAAATGTGCCCATTGCGGCATGTTTTCTAAACCAAATAAGTATTTCCAAAGTAATATATGTACAGGCGCACTGCTTAACCATTCTTCGCCACGAAAAGCGTGAGTTATTTTCATTAAGAAATCATCTACCACTACAGCCAGGTGATAAGTAGGCATGCCATCTGCTTTCAGCAATACTTTATCATCAACAAGGTTACTTTCGAAATTTACTTCTCCATGAATAAGATCATTGAAACTTATTTTTTCATTGTCTGGCATCTTTATCCTGATCACGTGGCGTGTGCCTTCCGCCAGCAATTTTTTTACTTCATCTGCAGGTAATGACAAGGAATTTTTCATTTGCATCCTTGCATTTATATCATATTGCGGGGAAGGGTTTTCTACGGACCTCAGATCATGACGCATTTTTTCCAGTTCTCCAGGCGTATCAAAAGCATAATATGCAAAACCATTTGAAATTAATTGTTCAGCATAATCACGGTACATGGCTTTTCTTTCGCTTTGGCGATAAGGACCATATGCTCCACCGTGAAGCGGACTTTCATCAGGCTGCAAACCACACCATTGAAGACAATCGAAAATATATTGCTCTGCCCCCGGCACAAAACGGGTTTGATCTGTATCTTCAATTCTTACAATAAAATCGCCACCATGCTTTTTTGCAAACAGGTAATTATACAACACGGTACGTACTCCTCCCAGGTGTAAACCTCCAGTAGGGCTGGGCGCAAATCTTACCCTTATTTTTTTATTCATCGGGCAAAGTTAAGAATCGGGTTTCGAAGTAATATAAATTGAAAAAATTCATTTATTACCAGCGTATTATGCAGAGGATGCAAAAAAAATCAATTTGACATTAAACTTTTAACTTCTCCTTATATCTATGTATCATATTTTAACAAAAAATAAAAAATTTTATGAAAAAGAACATCCGTTTAATGTTGGTAGCAATACTGGCAATTTCAATATCCCTTACCAGTTGTAAGAAAGATAACGATACTAAGGATAATACCGACCTGGCTACTCATTCTGAAGACCAATCAGAATTTGCATCAAATGATGATGATGTTATTAATGATGCAAACAATGTAATTGATGATAACCCTGCATTCAATGGCCGACCAGGAAGTGCGTCAAACCTTTTTTTACCTTGCAATGCCGATATTGTTTTGGATTCTACAGCAACTTTAAGAAGACTTAGGATCACCTATCATGGAAATAATTGTAACAATACACGCACACGTAATGGAGTGGTGACCCTAACAATGCCTTTAACTTCTCATTGGGCAGACCAGGACGCCGTTCTTACAATAGAAACAACCAATCTTGTTATAACAAGAATAAGTGATACCAGGAGCATTACAATCAACGGCACTCAAACTATTACAAACGTTACCGGTGGAAGAATATGGGATCTTGCAAGTACCGGCACAATTATCCACGACATTGCCAGCCCGGGAATTGATGTAGCTTTTGAAAACGGAACACACCGTACCTGGCAGGTTTCAAAAAAGAGAACATTCACTTACAATAATGGAATTGTAATAACAACGATCGGAACGCATTCGCAAAATGGAGTTGATAATATTTCAGAATGGGGAACAAATCGTTTTGGAAGTGCATTTACTTCTGCAATTACACAACCAATGACAATACGCCAGGATTGTAATTTCAGGTTGGTGAGTGGAGAGATTGCTCATGCGGGAGGTTTGGGAAGTGTAGTGGTTACATTCGGACTTGATGCAACTGGTAACCCTGTAACAACTTGCCCGGCCGGACCATTTTATTTCAAGGCGGTATGGACAGGCAATAATGGAAATGTAAGAGTTGTCATTCGTCCGTATAATTAATAAACATATTGAATCAAACCTAAAAAGGGTTGCCGCTACCAGGGCAACCTTTTTTATTTGGTAAGAATTGAAACTGGTTACGGTTCTGTTTTGAGTAGAGCGGGGGTAGGATTAATCAGTTAAATTGCTGTATGTTTTATTTGGTAAAGACACCATGGTGGCTTAAAAAGATATATAAACAATGCACCTGGTCAATTGATCGGAATGATAAGTGCATTTACTTAACTTTCGATGATGGACCACATCCTACTATCACGCCATGGATACTGGACGAATTAAAAAAGTACAATGCTAAAGCAAGTTTTTTTTGTATTGGAAAAAATGTGATTGCCTATCCCGAAGTTTATAAGAGAATCATTGAAGAAGGCCATTCAGTAGGTAATCATAGCCACAATCATTTAAACGGCTGGAAAACAAATGACAAAATATACCTGGATGATATTGCCATGGCAAAAAAATATATCGACAGTAATTTGTATCGGCCTCCTTATGGTAAAATAAAATTCTTCCAGTTAAGGCAACTTGTTTTACCACGGTTTAATTTAAAAACAATTATGTGGACAGTATTGAGTGGGGACTTTGATCAAAAGATAACAAAAGAAAAATGCCTGGAAAATGTAAAACAACATGTATCACCGGGATCAATCATTGTATTTCATGATAGCGAAAAAGCTTATGAGAGAATGCAGTTTTCACTTTTGGAAACATTAAAATATTTTACAGGAAAGGGATATAAATTTGAAAGAATAAGAACAGGAGTTCTATAAAAAAAGTTGGGCCTGGGTAGAAACCCTGGCCCGTTTTTAATCCGTACCCTATGAAAACTGTGCCCAATTTACGTAGTTGTTTTTAAATCTGCAACATTATTTTTTTACCGGGCAAAATGTAAAGATTAAAAAATTCCACCTGCCATACCTTGCGTCTCATTATTGATGAATCCACTTGCCCAGGGAAGATAAACGACTCAATACTAAAATTTTATTACAGTAATTTTACTGCCTAAATCAATACTGGCTATGATCATTGACACACATTGCCATCTCTATGCAAAAGAATTTGAAGAAGACCTGGATATAGTTATTGAACGGGCTGTTGCCAATGGTGTAGATAAGTTTTATTTACCTGCTATTGACAGTGAAACGATGGATATAATGATATCTCTTGAAACAAGATATCCCGGTAAATGCCACGCAATGATTGGCCTGCATCCTTGTTCTGTAAAAGAAAATTATAAAGAGGAATTGGAAAAGGTAAAAGAAATGCTTTCAAAAAGAAATTTCGCTGCAATTGGTGAAACCGGGCTTGACTTTTATTGGGATAAAACTTTTGTGAAGGAACAATACTTTTCTCTTGAAATGCAGGCTGAACTTGCATTAGCATACAAACTCCCCATTGTATTACATACAAGAAATGCAATGCAGGAAACGATTGATGTGATCAGGAATTATTCAGCTCGTGGGCTGAAAGGAATTTTTCATTGCTTTGGCGGTAGTATAGAAGAAGCTGGTCAAATTATTGATTTGGGTTTTTTACTTGGTATTGGCGGAGTGGTTACTTATAAAAGTTCCGGTTTGGCTGACGTGCTTAAAGACGTTAGCCTTGATTATATGGTTCTTGAAACAGATTCACCTTATCTTACGCCTGTGCCATTTCGGGGTAAAAGAAATGAAAGTAGCTATTTAAAATATGTGCTGGCTAAAGTGGCAGAGATTAAAAATGTTTCGGCTGATGAGGTTGCCCGTATAACAACCAGGAATGCTGCTGAATTATTTAATACGCACGATGTATAAAACCAAAATGCCACCGATTTCAACAATCGATGGCATTTGCAGGTGATGTTATAATATAATTATTGCACAGTTAATTTAGTAGCAAGATTAATTTTACTGTCTTCACTTACCACTTTTACAAAATAAGCTCCCTTTCCCATCGATTCCGGAAGTTTAATTTCCTGTACCTGGTTTTTATTGCTTATGGTGATGTACTGGTTCAGTATTACTTTACCAGCCATATCCAATACCTGTAGATCATACCTGCCCATTGGCTGGTTATTAAAAGAAACTTTGGCTATACCATCTGTTACCGGGTTTGGATAAACGATCAGTGCATTGTTATTATTCACCTGCGTTTCTCCCAGCTGGTTTGCAATTTTGCTTTCTTCTTTTGCTTCGTCTTTCACAACAGGTTCTTCAATAACCTCTTCTTTGGTCTTTTCTTCATCTTCTTTCTTATCAAGGATGTTTGCATTTGCAAGATCCGATGAATTGAATACTTCAGATGTTGTTGCAACTTTTTCAGCCTGTAATGTATTTATATCAAAATGATAATAACCATCTGTAGATATGCTGCTGCATACAAGGATCTTATTTTCATCATCTACCACTGCGCCATTGGTTTGGTAACCTTCCGGAATGCCTTTTAATTTGCCCATCCACATCGAAGTCATTTTATCAATATCTATTTTGAAAACATTCTTGTAGGCGGTTATAAGATAAAGATTACCGGAATTATCAGCTACGATATCACCACCAACACCTTTATGAATGGAAAGTTTTGAGCCAGCTTCATCAGTGATAGCGCCGAGGTCAGTTATTTTTGGTTTTTTCCCGGTAGTAAAACGTATCAAATGGTTTGCTTCATTTGGAAGTGCATAACCATTACCATCAGACGCAATTACCATTCTCGTAATTTGATTGGCAACATCACCCGTGTTTTTTACGTTTCCAAATTCCTCGTTTTCGAAATAGTATATTTTAGGCGTCTTTGATTTAAGATCAATATACCTCAATTGATTTATGCCCATCGGGGTATAATATAAGCGGTCATGTTTTTTATCATAGGCCAATGCAGCGGAGTTGGTGGCAAATGGATTATCATATGGTTGTTGACCATAAAATTCACCGCTCTTTTTGATGACGACAATCTTAGTACCGGATTCTTTTGCTTTCTTCAGGTCTTCATCATTGCTTATTAGCTTTGCCTGGTTATCTTCATTAATAGTAAATACCTGCACCCTGTTGTTTTGTTGTTTGGTTGCGAGGTTATCTTTCTTTTGTACCGGTTTACCTGTCCGGGCATTTAATATTTCTATATCCTGTCCGTTGAGATAAACGTCCTGCGTTGCTTCCCCGGTTTTAATATCAACCTGCCTTATTTCTTTCCAATTGCTTTGGCCCTTTTGTACAGTTGTAATAGCATAGGCTTTTGTTGATTTATTTTTTTGTGCATATAGCACTGTAACGAAACAAGTCATTACCGATAAGAATAGAATTTTTTTAGTCATGGCTTTAAATTTTAATGATAGTTCTGTTATGGATGTTATAACTAATGTACGAAAATATTCGTCTAATCCAATTTTTGATGGGAATATTTTGATGAGCGGCGGAGGTGGGGTATAAGTGAAAAAGCCGCCTGAACTATCAATGGCGGCTCTAAAAGCATTTTTGGCGGAGACGGCGAGATTCGAACTCGCGATACAGTTTCCCGTATACACACTTTCCAGGCGTGCTCCTTCAACCACTCGGACACGTCTCCAATTTTATTGGGATTGCAAATGTACATTATTCCAGCACCTTTTCCATCTGCATACTACGTGAACCTTTAATTAATACCTGCGTGTTTTTAAAATCCTGTTTTTGATACCATTCCCGGGCCTCTGATACATTACTGAAATGAATAAAACCCTGTGGCAGGTCTTTAAAATCCTGTCCAACCAATACTACATGCCGCCATTTGCCTTGTTTGATCTGATCAACCAGCTGGCTGTGTTCTTTAATGCTATCCTGGCCCAATTCCATCATTCCGCCCAGCATCAATACTTTCTGCTGTCCATTCATCGATGCAAAATTTTCAATTGCGAGTTTCATACTGGATGGATTTGCATTGTATGCATCAAGAATTATTTTATTTGTATCCCTTTCTATCAATTGTGAGCGGCTGTTTGATGGGGTGTAATTTTCCAGTGAAGATTTTATTTTTTGATCAGGTACATTGAAAAATTTTCCTATGGCGACTGCAGCAAGAATATTGGGCAAATTATATCCACCAACCATTTTTGTTTTAATTTCTTTTAATGCAATTCCCTTTGTGATATTTACTTCAAGAAATTCACTGTGGTTTTGAACCTGGCCGCTATATTCAACCTCATCTGGTTTTGTACCGTATTTAATGATATGTGATATCCCGTTACTCATTTTTCTCAGGTAATCATAATCCCAGAAAACGAATGCACTACCGTTGTCTGTTCTTAAATAGTCAAATAACTCCCCTTTTCCTTTTTTAATAGCTTCTTCACTTCCAAAACCTTCAAGGTGAGCTTTACCGCAGTTGGTGATCAGTCCATGCGTGGGCATGGCATATTCACAATAGCTGGCAATTTCCCCGAGATGATTTGCACCCATTTCCACTACAGCAAATTCAGCATCATGCTTTATTTTTAAAATTGTAAGCGGTACACCAATATGATTGTTCAGGTTGCCAACAGTTGTATAAGTTTTATAAGAAGAGGAGAGTACTGTGTGTATCAATTCCTTTGTAGTTGTTTTTCCATTACTGCCTGTAATTGCAAAGACGGGAATATCAAATTGCCTTCTGTGTTTCTTTGCTAATTGTTGCAAGGCATGCAGGCTATCCTCAACTCTAACGATCCTGTCATCATCTATACCCGTTTCTTCGTCAACAACACAATAGGAAGCACCCGCATCTAATGCCGCCTGTGCATAATGATTACCATTGAAATTAGGGCCTTTTAATGCGAAAAAAATATCGCCCTGTTTTATTTTACGTGTATCCGTTTCAACAGAAGGATTGGCCGTGTAAACACTGTACAAAAATAATATGTCCATAAAACAAAAATAAGAAGTTGTTCATTGACCATAGGCGCTAAAAAAAACTCCCGGGAGAACCGGGAGTTTTCAATTTTTTTTTATTTTTTCTTACGCTTGTTTTGTTTTCTTTTTCCGAAGATGTTTCCTTCTTTAAATCCTGGACCTTCCGGCGGACCTAAATAAGTTTGAGCACATCTGAAACCTACAGTACTCGCAGCTTGCGATTCCTGCATAAAACGACGGGTTCCCGGTGATAACCAATAAGCCCTGTCATTCCAGCTACCACCTTTAATAACCCTCGATTCATCACTGACAAGTGTTGTTATTCCGTACTGGTAACTTGCTTTACTTGCAGAATCACCATCAAGGTAGGCGATAACATTGTTATGCTGATAATTGGACCTGTTTTTAACTTCTTCGTCAGAGATATCCGTTTTCTTCAAACGTCCCATGCTATCTCTTTCGTATTCACCACTGCTGTTCTTATAATATTTCTGGAATTTATTACCACGGAAATAGTTGAAATCCTGGGCATCAAGAGGAGTTACAGCCCTGTATACGTCACCCACCCACTCAGATACGTTTCCGCTCATATTATACAAGCCAAATGCATTTGGATAAAAAGCTTTAACCGGGCCAGGAATAGCTGCACGGTCATTCAGACCTCCCGCAACACCCATATTATCACCGCTACCGCGTTTAAAGTTAGCGAGGAATTTACCCTGCCAGCTACCACGACGATTATCTCTTAATCCATTTGGATTTTTACTCCATGAATATATTTGTTGATTAGAACGCAATTCCTCACCTGAACCTTTTTCCTTTTTACGGGGAGACGGGTTTTGTTCAAGTAAACCGTAAGCTGCATATTCCCATTCTGCTTCTGTTGGGAGGCGGTATGACATGTTCAGTATACCGTCTTCCATTCTAACTGTACTGCGTGGCTTATTATTAATATCCTTGAATTCAGATTTTTTAGGTTTATTCCTGCTCTGAATTAATTCCGGATTCATAAGGTATGTTTCAGTATTAAATGAACCATCGCCACCAGCTCCCTTCATTTCCCTTTTGGCCGCATCTTTTTTAAGATAGCCTTTTTTCATAAGGGCAAGTTCGTTCACACGATCTGATCTCCAGATACAGAAATCATGCGCCTGCTGCCAGGACACACCAACAACGGGATAATAGTTATATGAAGGATACCTGAAGTAATATTCTACATACGGCTCATTGTAAGCCAATTCTTCTCTCCACACAAGTGTATCGGGAAGCGTTTTGTTAATGATATTCGTATCATTGCTAAATGTGTTTTCAAGCCAATACATGTACTCACGATAGTGAACATTGGCTACTTCCGTTTCGTCGATGAAGAAAGAAGGAATAGTGACTCTCCGCGGAACATTGTTCCAGTCACCCATAACATCTTCGTCCTTGGCGCCCATTACAAATGAGCCACCCTGTACAAAAACGAGCCCTGGGCCGGCTTTTGGGTATTTGACTTTAGCAACATGGAAATTTCCCATGTTTTTATCATCATAGGACCAGCCTGTTACACTAGATTTACCTTTTTTCTTAGAAAATAGACCGCATGAGCTAAAAGAGACTGCCGCTACTACTAAGAGTATCAGGGTTTTTCCTGGAATTAATTTTTGCATGTGCATTCGTTTTGCAAGTTGTTTAACGAAAGGTTTTCTTTAATATTGTATAGAGGTTACACTATCGGCGAATATAAATACTTTGCAGCACATGGAAATGGTTTTACCCTTTTTTTAGAAAAAAATGAACAGTTGTACACAATAAGTTCTTTAAAAACTATCAGTGTCTCAATATGAAATTTGCCGGTATGAGGGTAAAAATACAGATGCGGGATTATTGCTTTGTACAATAATTTGATATACAACTACGTTTTTTCTTATCATAATACAGCGAGGAAAAATATTTTTTTGTTTTAGTAAAGATGTTTTTAATATATTTGGCCCCATTTCTTTTTTTAACAACGAATTATAAATAAATTGCTGTTTTAAAGAAATCTGCTATTTTTGACAACAAATAAAACTTTTAAATCAACGCTTATAGAGGTAACTCTACCTAACCAAGACAAAAAAAACGCATGAAACAAGTAACTTTGAAACTAACTGCCTTAGTTATGTTAATGGGAGCTGGAATTACAGCGACTAAAGCCCAAGGGGTATATGAAAAAGAAAATCAACTTAATGTAGTAACAACAGCTGTTCCTTTCTTACGGGTTTCTCCTGATGCAAGGAGTGCCGGAATGGGTGATATAGGTATTGCAACTTCCGCTGATGCTTATTCTAATTACTGGAACATTGCTAAAACTCCATTCTCAAAAAGTAAAGCCAGTATCGGTGTAACTTATACTCCATGGTTAAGCGAGCTTAAGTTAAACGATATATACCTGCTTAATCTTGCTGGTTATTATAAAATAGATGAAATGCAGGCTATCTCTGCATCTTTGAGATATTTTAGTCTTGGAAGTATACAATTCACAGATGCAAACGGAAATGATCTAAGCAAATTCCGCCCACGTGAATTTGCAGTTGACCTTGGATTTTCAAGAAAACTAGGCAAAAAAGATGGTCTTGGTGTTGCCATCCGTTATGTTAGTTCTGATCTTGCAGGTGGTAATGTAGGTGGTGTTAATTACAAAAAAGGAAATTCAGTTGCAGGAGATCTTCATTTCTTCCATAACGGAGTAAACGAAGCTGGAAATGGATTTGCATGGGGTATTACTTTAAGTAATCTTGGTTCTAAAGTTTCTTATACCAGCGATGCAACCCAGAAAGATTATATCCCTGCTAATTTTGGTATTGGTGCAACTTATAACAAAGCAATTGATGCGGATAATAAAATAATTATAGGAATAGATCTTAACAAACTATTGGTTCCAACTCCACCATTAGATGATACAAGTGCTGCTGCTTTAAAAGATTACCGCTCAAAAGGTGTTGTTAGCAGCTGGTTTAGTTCATTTGGTGATGCTGACCAGGACAATGGTGAAATTAAAGAAATAACTGTTGCTGCAGGAGCTGAGTATGGTTATAAAGATCAGTTCTTCTTCAGACTTGGTTATTTCCATGAAAATAAATTAAAAGGAGATCGCAGGTATTTCACTTTAGGTGCAGGTTTAAAGTATAGCCTGTTTGGTCTTAACTTATCTTATATTCTGCCATCGGGTTCTGGTACAAACCGTAATCCATTATCAAATACAGTTCGTTTCAGCTTGTTATTTGATCTTGATAAAAAATAATTTTTAAATTAAAAATATAAAAGGCGTTCCTTTAAAAGGAGCGCTTTTTTATTATGGATTATCTTGCAATCAAGTCATAACTCATAATTGTTAATCAGATGTCATACAGAATAGGATCAGGAATCGATTTTCACCAGCTTGCTGAAGGAAGAGAACTTTGGATCGGGGGAATAAAGATACCTCATCATAAAGGTGCAGTTGGTCATAGTGATGCAGATGTTTTATTACATGCAATTTGTGATGCCATGTTGGGAGCTTTATGTCTTGGTGATATCGGCATTCATTTTCCCAATACAAATGATACTTATAAAGATATCGACAGTAAGATACTGCTTGAAAATACCTTTGAACTTATCAAAGCAAAAGATTATTCCATTGTAAACATTGACAGTACCCTTTGCCTGGAGTCACCGAAAATTTCTCCGCATATACCAGCTATGCAAAATGCGATCGCTTCAATCCTGGCAATACACATTTCTGACATTTCTATCAAGGCTACCACAACTGAAAAAATGGGCTTTGCAGGAAGAGAAGAAGGACTTGTTGCATATGCCACCGTGTTATTAAAGAAGAATAATACTTAATTTCGCCAAATGGCGAACCTCAAAATACCAATTGTAAATACATCATCAAACCCTGTTCCTTCTTATGCTACTGAAGGTTCGGCAGGTATGGATATCAGGGCTGACCTATCTGTTCCCGTATTGCTGAAACCATTGCAGCGGCAATTGATACCTACCGGCCTCTTTATAGAATTACCTGCAAATTATGAAGCACAAATACGTCCCCGCAGCGGGTTGGCAGTGAATAAAGGGATCACCTGCCTTAATACACCAGGTACGATCGACAGTGATTACCGGGGTGAAATAAAAGTACTGCTTATTAACCTGAGCAATGAAGAAGCTATCATCCATAACAATGATCGCATAGCCCAGATGGTTATATCAAAAGTTGACAAAGCAGAACTGATCACAGTAGAACAATTAAATGAAACGCAAAGGGGAAGTGGTGGATTTGGTCACACAGGACTTCAATAAAATAAATTCAATTTAGATTTTAATGAGGTATTTAATTTTCATAACGGTTATCCTTTTAAGTATAACATTTATAAGTTGTAAAACTACAAAGCAAATAAATAAGGTAATAGCTCCGAAGGATACTGCCAATGTGATGGCTTACATGTCTGCAGCAGACTCTGTTCGGATAATCAATACAACACTTGATGCTTTCCGCTCACACTATATCGATTTCAAAACCTTTTCTGCCAAAATAAAAGTAGAAGTGAGTGATAGTAAAGGGAAGCAACCTGATATCACTGCGGTAATCAGAATAATAAAAGATAGTGCAATATGGATGTCGCTATCTGCTACTTTTTTAAACATTGAAGTGTACAGAGTGCTGATTACAAAAGACAGTGTTATTTTGTTGAATAAACAGGCAAAGGAAGTACAATACAGGTCGCTGGACTATTTGCAGGATGTAACACAAATACCTTTTGATTTTAAAACACTGCAGAACTTACTTATAGGCAATCCTGTTTTTTATAATGATAGTGTGAACTATTATAAGGAGGATGAAAGGTTTATATTGATCTCTTCTGTTGGCCAGGATTTTAAAAACCTGATCACTCTTTCACGGGATAATAAATTATTATTGCATAGCAAAATGGATGATGTAGATATGGCCAGGAACAGAACCGCAGATATAACTTATGATGACTACGAAAACAAAAATGGTATTTTCTTTTCTACAAGTCGACAGATCAGTGCTTCTGAAAAAAACAAAATCGATATTAGTCTTAACTTTAAACAGTATGAGTTTAACAAAGAATTATCAGTGGCATTTGCTATCCCAAAAAATTATAAACGCAAATAGGCGTTATTTTAATAATCACACTTTAATTATTAATCCTGGATTTATTTAATATCCAAAAAATTCAGTTCATGATTAAATTCATTGTATCAGGTTTTGTTTTCTGTTGCTTGTCTTTTGCTGTTGCTGCTCAACCACAAACCAGGGAGGAGCTGGAACGCCAGCGCCAGGAATTAAAAAGGGAAATAGAACAGACAGAAAAATTGCTCAATAATAACAAAGTACAAACGAAGGAAAACCTGCTTGGATTAACGCTTATTACGAAGAAAGTAAACCTGCAAGATCGAGTTATCGACAATATTAACAGGGATCTTCGCATGCTGGACAATAACATGGTTACAATGCAGAAAGATGTGCGCAGGTATGATAAATTACTCGACACATTGAAACAGGAATATGCAAAGAGCATGGTCTATGCATACAAGAACCGCAGCAACTACGATTTTTTAAATTTTATTTTTTCTTCTGCAAACTTTAACGATGCAATCAAAAGAATTTCTTACTTAAAAAGTTACCGCACTTACAGGGAAATGCAGGGGCAAAATATCCTGCGTACACAGGAATTGCGCAAAACAAAAATTTCAGATCTCTCTGGTGTAAAACAAAAGAAAAGCGCAACGCTACAGGTACAGAGCAAGGAAATGCTGGCACTTGAAACTCAAAAAAGAGAAAAAGACAGGATCGTGTCTGAACTTAAAAAACAAGGCAAGCAGTTGAATAACCAGATTGCAGCAAAGCAGAAACAAATGCAGAAAGTAAATAAGGCGATCGCTGCTGCAATTAAGAAGGCACAGGATGATGCAAGAAAAGAAGCACTTGCAAAAGCTGCGGAAGAAGAACGCAAGAGGAAAGCGGCAGAAAAAGAAGCGCTGAAAAAAGCAAATGAAAATAATACCAGTTCAACTCCAACTCCTACAAAATCTGTAACAACCCCCAAAAAAACAACCCCCAAATCTTCAGAGAGTGTACTATTAAATGATGCAGAGAGTATAGCATTGAATGCAAGCTTTGAAAAAAACAGGCGTTCATTACCATGGCCGCTTGATAGAGGCGTAGTTACCATGCATTACGGTGATAATGTATTACCCAGCGGAAGTCACATTGTTGTTACATCTGTTACTATTTCAGCTGATATCGGTACTGTAGTGAAAGCAGTATTTGATGGAACAGTAAGTGCTGTACAAACGATCGAAGACATGCAGGTGGTGATCCTCCAGCACGGAAGATATTTTACTACCTATAGCAATCTTTCGGGGGTATCGGTACAAAAAGGCCAGGAAGTTAAAACCGGTCAGCCTTTAGGAAAAGTAGCTGCCAATTTTGACGGTATTGGGGCCATCGATTTTTACCTTAGTAATGAGACAAATAATTTTGATCCTGAAACGTGGTTGCGCCGCCGTTAGTTCACTACCCGCATATATAATTGCTCGTATAAAGGAACGATATGCTGAATATCGAATTTCTTGGCCTGCGCCAGTGCATTTGCTTTAAATTGAGCATGCGTTTTTTCATCTTCTAAAATTTTGATCGCATTCCTGCTCATATCTTCTACATCGCCTACATTGCTCATGTAACCACAGTATCCATTGATATTTATTTCAGGTATACCGCCTGCATTGGTAGATATAACGGGAACTTCGGCCGCCATTGCTTCGAGTGCAGCAAGACCAAAACTTTCGTATTCGCTGGTTAACAAAAACAGGTCTGCAATTGGCAGGATATCTTCCATTTGCTCCTGTTTACCCAGGAATTTTATTTCTGCACAGTTTTCGCATTCCCGGGCGAAGGCTTCCATTTCGGGGCGTTCGGGACCATCGCCTATCAATAATAATTTAGAAGGTATTTTTTTATTCAGGAGGATGAAAGTTTTTATTACATCCATATACTCTTTTTACTTTCCTGAAATTGGATGCATGAACGATTATTTTTTCATTGGATGGAGCGATTAGTTTTTTAAATGCGTCCACAGGTTTTTTGTGAAAACGGGTTACATCAACAAAGTTGTGAATGACCTCAATGGGCTTATCAATGATAAAATTCCTGTAAGTCTCTTCTTTTAAATTATAGGAAACTGCTGTAAGAATATCGCTTTCTTCCATCGAAAAAGTTACAACGGGGCTATAAGTTTTATCACGTCCTACAAGCGTGATATCGGTTCCATGAAGTGTAGTGATTACAGGTATCTTCTTATTTTGTTTTGCAAGGATTTGTTTGGCCATATAGGCCGCTGCTGCATGAGGAATCGCATAGTGAACATGCAATAAATCAATGTTGTTGTTATTCACAACATCCACCATGCTGCTTGCCAATGCAGTTTCATAAGGAGGAAAATCAAATAAGGGATAAGTCGGCACCCTCACTTCATGATAAAATATATTTGCGTGAAAACCGCTTAACCTTACCGGTTGCTGGTAGGTAATAAAATGAATATTATGTCCTTTTTCTGCGAGTACTTTCCCTAATTCTGTTGCCAGAACACCGCTACCACCAAATGTGGGATAACAAACTATAGCTATATTCATAAACCTATATTATCATTTGAAAATGCAATTTACCGATTAAATAAACAAGCTTTTTATTATTAATTGATTAACGGTAATTGAGTAAGTTTGTTGATATTAATTTAAGTACATGAGAAATCTTTTAATTATTGCAGCTATATTTTTTGTCTCCCTGCCAGGTTTTTCCCAAAACCGCGATTCAATTACAATAAAAAGGATTGCAGACGAAATATTGATCAACGGGCAGGCGTATGATAACCTTTACTATATCTGTAAACAAATCGGGCCAAGGCTGAGTGGATCAGTAAATGCACAAAAAGCAGTAGAGGCTACTGCTAAAATGCTGAAAGAAGCCGGGGCTGATACTGTTTATTTACAGCCCTGCATGGTGCCTCATTGGGTAAGAGGAGAAAAGGAAACAGGATATGTAGAACTACCAGACGGAACCAGGCATGATTTACATTTATGTGCGCTTGGTAATTCAGTAGCCACCGGGAAAAGCGGAGTTCGGAGCGAGGTTGTGGAAGTAAGTAGTTTTGCAGAATTAGATCGGCTAGGCGAAGCTGTTATAAAGGGAAAAATTGTTTTTTTTAATTTCCCCATGAATCAAACTTATATAAATGTTTTCAGGGCTTATGGTGAAAGTGGTATTTCCAGGAGATTGGGCGCAACAGAAGCTGCAAAATATGGAGCAATAGGTGCAATGGTGCGATCACTTGCAATTAATATTGATGATTATCCGCATACAGGATGGATGCAGTACTATGATTCATTTCCGAAGGTTGGCGCAGTTGCGATCAGCACAAGAGATGCTGAATGGCTTAGTGCCGAGCTGAAGAAAAAAAAGCAACTGACCGCTTATTTCCGCACTACATGTGAAATGTTGCCGGATGCACCCTCATTTAATGTGATCGGGGAAATAAGAGGTAACGAATTACCTGCCGAGATCATTTCAGTTGGCGGACACCTTGATAGCTGGGACCTGGCCGAGGGAGCACAGGATGACGGCGCAGGTATAGTGCAAAGCATTGAAATCATAAGAGCATTTAAAAGGGCCGGTATTAAACCAAAGCGTACAATAAGAGCCGTTATGTTTATGAATGAAGAGAATGGCGGAAAGGGATCTGAAGCTTATCTTGCTGCAGCAAAACAAAAAAAAGAGAAACATATTTTTGCTCTTGAAAGTGATGGCGGTGGGTTTACACCCCGTGCATTTGGCCTCGAGATGGATAGTAAGCAGGTAAGCAAAGCCCAGCAATGGAAAAGCCTGTTTTTCCCTTATGGTGTATATGATCTTTTTCCCGGGGGAAGCGGCTCCGATATTGGCCCGTTAAAAGAAATAGGTACAGCATTAGCAGGCTTGTATCCTGATAGTCAACGTTATTTTGATCTGCATCATGCTGCTACAGACGTTTTTGAATCTGTTAGTAAAAGAGAACTTCATTTGGGCGCCGTAAATATGGCTGCATTTGTTTGGCTGGTGAGTGAATACGGACTTTGACAATTAATAATGAACGGTTAAAATTAGTTGAGCTGTAATTGTTACTTATTAATTATTCATTGTTAACTGCTATAGACCTGCGTATAATAAAAAGATTACCGGCAACTTGTGAAGCTCCGGTTTTTTTATTTTCCATTGAACAATCGTTTTTGTGAGGATGCGTTCATCCGCTGCAGTTATATTAACAGCAATGCATAGTTTTGTATTTGGCTGGCAACTTTGTATCAGGCTCTCCAGCAATTGGTTGTTACGGTAAGGTGTTTCTATGAAAATCTTTGTACTATTATTTTTTGCCGATGATGTTTCCAGCTCTTTTATTTTTTTTGTTCTTGCAACACTATCAATTGGCAGGTAACCGGTAAATTCAAATTGTTGCCCATTCATACCACTTGCCATTAATGCCAGGAGGATAGAACTTGGTCCAACGAGCGGTTTGATGATACAATTCATTTCCTGTGCCACTGCAATCAATGATTGCCCGGGATCTGCAACACCGGGGCAACCAGCTTCACTAATGATAGCGACATTCTTCCCCTCTTTTATTTTTGATTTTAAATTATTTAACTGTTCTTCTTCTGCTTTATGAATGGCAAACCATTCAAAGTCATCAATTACAATATTTTTATCGAGTGCCTTTAAATAACGTCTTGCCGATCTTTCATTTTCTGCAAATATTACATTGCATTTTTTTATAGCATCTAAAACATAAGGAGGAATGCTTTCCAAAGCATCTTCTGCAAGAAAACACGGTATTAAATAAATCGTTGACATTGTTTAACGGATAATGACATGTTTTTTCTGAGCATGATGCAAACTTAAAGTTGCAGCAACAACGGCATAACTGGGTGCAAGTACCCACCCGATAAGTGGTATAATATGCAGCATATAGAATACAATGCCATTGCCAATTGCAAGTCCTTTATGGTTTCCAATAAAATCAATGCTTTGTTGTGCGGTCATTTTATTTCTTTCACTACTGTAATCAAGCATGGAAAAACCAAAATAGTAGCATTCGATCAATAAAGCCACAACTGGTGCTGCCCAGCCTATGAGTGGAATAAAAGATAAGATCAGGATCGTGATCACGTATACGGTCTGCCACAACATATTCCGGAGGGCGATTTTTATCGCCCTCCCGCTGTCAATTAATAATTGTTGAAAGCTGAAAGGGAATTCCTTATTCTCTATGATGCTCTCTGTTTTTTCACTCAGATAAGCAAAAACCGGTGAGCCGATGATCAAAAATAAAAATTTGAACAGGGAGAAATAGAACAACAATAAAACAAGCCATAAAATAATTTGCCCTACAATAAAGAAGAAGCTTAACCAACTATCATGCGATTTATCGAGCCAACTCTTCACACCTGATTTCAATAAAATAAATTCAATGGCATTATTACTGGAAACGATGAAAAACCAAATGCCAATAAAAAAAAGAATACTGTAAATAAAACCCGGGATCAATATCCACTTCCAGAGTCTATGTTTTGAAATAAACCGGTGTGCTTCAAAATAAGCCTGTATTGATATGATGATCTCTTTGAGCATTGTTAGTGAAGGAGTGAATGGTAAATAGCGAATGGTGAAATCTTTGAAGTTTCTTCGGCTTCAGAAAATCTATTCAATATTACCTATCACTTTAATATTTTGATCGCTTATAAGGCAAACATGATAATGCTTAAAGATATAAAACATTTATAACAATCGAAAGTTGATAAACCTCCAGGCTTTGAGACATTTCTATTAAATGTATAAACATCGTAATTTCACTATTGACTATTCACCATTCGCTAATCAAGTACATGAAAAAGCTTCCTCATTCTTTTTATAATCGCAAAGATGTTATTCAAATTGCCAAAGAACTATTGGGTAAAGTAGTTGTTTCCAGGATAGACGGAAAGCTTACAAGTGGAAGGATCGTGGAAACGGAGGCGTACGTAGCTTTAACAGACAGAGCTTCTCATTCATTTGGAGGAAAGAGGACACCCCGTAATGAGCATATGTATGCAACAGCAGGTACAACATACGTTTATATTTGTTATGGTATGCACCAGATGCTGAATGTGGTTACAAATGAAATGGATATTCCCGATGCTGTTTTGATACGGGCAATAGAACCCATGAAGGGAGTAGAATATATGCTTAAACGAACAGGAAAGCCAGCACTCGATCGAACGCTTACACGTGGACCGGGAAATGTTGGCAAAGCGTTAGGGATTTCAAAAAAGCATTCAGGCATCATTTTAATGGGAAATGAACTTTATATTGGTGAAGACGAAAAAAGCAACCTTGCTGAAGGGGCAATAGGAGCCAGTAAACGAATAGGTATTGAAAGTGCGGGTGTGGATGCACTCTTACCTTACCGGTTTTACGTTAAAGGAAATAAGTTTGTAAGTGGAAGCCCGGTAAAATAAATGAAATTAAAACCTTGGACAGGGAAGTCCTTTTGATTCTGCTTTCTTTTTAATGTAAATAATAGAAATTTCAGATCCCCCACGGTTACCTGTAGCTGCTTTTAATGAGCTGACATTTACATCATAGCTTGCGCCAATCCTCAGGCCTAAGAATTCGAGACCCAGGTAAGGGATGATAGCGTCGTTTAACCGCATCCATGCACCAATATAAACATTTGTTGGATTGAGCTTATCGCCATTCGCATTCAGCGACAATGCGCCTCCCAAAACAGTTTCACTTGCTTTATTTTGAGCCTGGTAAATAGCAGAAATATTCACCCCAACAACATCAGATACGGGAAACGATCCTCCACCATGAACAGTAGTACGATTGGTTAAATACCAGTTGCGGTCTTTAAAACTAACTTTAGGTCTGTTGATATGATACATAGATGCGCCTAAATAATAATTGTTCTCACCATTGGTAGAACCTGAAAATAATACTCCTGCCTCCAGGTCGATGTAATTCTGGTTACTTCCATTGGTCAGAACTTCTCTTCCTAATTCATTTGTAAAACCATTTTGACCAAGCATGCTTTCGAACGTGAGTTTATTTACATCGAGGCTCATGCTGCTATATGTTCCCTGGAATCCTGCACCAATTGTATTGTATCCATTTTCATCCAGCGATTTGTGGTATGATAAGGATAAAGAACCATAATTCAATTTAAGAATATTATTTGCACTTGCATCACTTACTCCTGATACACCAACACCAAATACATCATTTTCCGGGATCATCTTTTTGAGGATCGGGAAATCAACAGAAAAACTCGTTGTTACATATGCTTTCGGAATAGAAGGCCATTGATCCCTGTGATTTGCAGCGATTCTCCATAGACCGTCAAATTTACCCGTAAAGGAAGGATTGAGTGTAAGTGGTGAAGCAAAAAATTGCGAAAAGTGCGGATCCTGTGCTTTTACTGCGAAGGTTAGCAAGAGGGTAAAAATAAAAACAAAGTATTTTCTCATTATAAGATGTTCTTAACCATAAAGATAATGAATTAGGCGAAAATGCTGCATTTTATGACAGCAAAGTTTGCCTTTCAAACGCCGTAATTTTAAATAACTGGTAATCTTGAAGATATTTGTCGTTTTTTTTACTCATATCCCCAAAGAAGAGGATTTATCCCTGCATTTTAGAGCCATAGGCCAGGTCACCTGCATCGCCCAGGCCCGGAACGATATATCCTTTTGCGGTAAGTTCATCGTCAATGTCTCCACACCAGATAATTGCCTTTGGCTCGGCACGCATAACATATTCTATCCCTACTGAACATGCTATAGCACATACAATATGCAGCTCTTTAATATTTCCTTCTTCCTTCAGGTACTGGATTGATTTGACCAAAGATGATCCTGTAGCCAACATAGGATCGCTGATGATCACAACGCGGTCTTCAATCTCGGGACAACTCATATATTCAAGGCTTATTTCAAAACTTCCATCAGGCTGGTGTTTTCTATAGGCACTAAGAAAAGCGTTGTCTGCTTTATCAAAATAATTCAGCAAACCGTTGTGCATGGCAAGTCCGGCCCGAAGTATGGTTGCAAGTACAGGTTGGTGTTTAAGCATTTTACAAGTGGCAATACCCATGGGTGTGGTTATCTCTTTGTCCTCGGTTTCCATTTGTTTGCTGATCTCGTACCCGATCACTTCTGCGATCCGCTCAAGGTTGCGCCTGAAACGCATACGATCCTGTTGTACCTCCACATCCCTGAGTTCACAAACCCAATTACTGATCAATGAGTGCTTTGTACTTAAATTGTTTACCATAGTTTTTATTTTGAAAAGCGATCCGGATGATTGCCCGTTTTCACCCGCATTTGAACCGTTCTGCAATATCAATTAATATATTTTAAATACATTAACAAACAAATCTAAAATAAAATCATTGAGCTAAGCGTATTTTTAGTGAACTGTTTACAAAATAGTAATTTTAGACACGCCAAATTTCATTCTATGAAGTATTTATTGATTGTGCTGATTCTCGCCGGATACACGTTTGCCGCTTGCAAAAGTAAGCGTGACTACGATATAAAGAGTAAAGATCAGTATGAAAAAGGGAAATCATCGATAGAAGGAATTGAGAAAAAAAATCCTGTTCAATTCCTGTCGGTAAACGGGACTGATAAAAGGAACCTGCTTGGCCAAACGGTTGTAAAAGGAAATATTTTCAACAATGCAAAGATGGTCCACTATAAAGATGTAGAGATAAAATTATCTTTCTACAGTAAAACCAAAACGATATTAGAGGAAGATCGTGAAGTTGTATATGAAACGATCGGCCCGGGAGGAAGTGTCGGATTCAAATCTAAATATTTTGCACCAAAGGGAACGGATAGTGTCGGAATGGTTATTGTTTCTGCTAAATTTTAGGCCTCATATAGAAATCTGATTTTACGATGTCTGATATATGATTTGTACTAAGCATGTTTTAGAGAACTTTACATCAGACATCAAAACATCATACATTCCCAACAAATTTAAATTCATCTCCATCAAACAATCCTTTATCACTTAATTTTAAATGTGGAATTACAAGCAGTGCCATAAATGACAAGGTCATAAACGGGGCACTGAGATTACTTCCCATCTTTTCTTTTGTAAACTTATCTATTGCTGTATATGCATTTGCCACTTCATAGCCATCCAGGTTGCTCATGAGTCCTGCTACCGGGAGAGCAAGTATTTTTTCTTCGTCATTGGTAACTGCACTTACACCACCCCGTTGTTTAATAACAAGATTTACTGCTTTACAAAGGCTTTCATCATCAACACCCACAGCTACAATATTATGGCTATCATGTGCCACGGATGAAGCAAGCGCACCTTTCTTTATTCCGATATTCTTTATAAACGTTTTTGCTATTACCGCATCCTGGTAGCGGTTAACTACTACCATTTTTAAAATATCATTTGTGGTATCACTGATTATGCTGCCATTATCTGTTTTAGGTGTTACAAAAATTTTATTGGTAATGAGCTGGCCATCCAAAGCTTCTATAACAGGTATTTGCTTTTCTCCTTTATGTTCAACAATAAAATCTGCCGGCTTTTTATCACTGCAATCAAATTTATTTATGATGGGTGATGGAGTAGTCTTTATTAACGATTTCCCGTTTTCTGCAACCAGCACACCATCAATATATGTCTGCATTACTTTAAAATCAAGCAGGTTACCGATCACGATCAGATCAGCAGGATCGCCCTCTGCAAGCAAACCCACATCCATTTTATAATGAAGAACGGGATTGATGCAGGCAGCACGCAATACTTTAAATACATCGATGCCTTTTTTTACTGCCCGGGCACATAACTGGTTGATATGGCCAACAGCAAGGCTGTCCGGATGTTTATCATCACTGCAGAACATCATCTGGTCGGGATGATCATGCATGAGGTCGATCAGTGCTTCAAAATTTTTTGCTGCACTGCCTTCCCGTATTAAAATCTTCATGCCGTATTGTAATTTGTCCAACGCCTCTTCGGCGGTAAAACATTCATGATCGGTAGTGATGCCTGCATCAATGTATTTTTTTGCCATTTCTCCTCTAAGGCCGGGAGCATGGCCATCTACAGGCTTGTTGTATTTTTTCGCAGCAGCGATTTTTTTCATCACTTCTTCATCGTTATATAATACACCAGGAAAGTTCATCATTTCGCTCAGGTATCTTATATCCGGTTGCTGCAGGAGTTTTTCTACATCAATAGCAGTGAGTGCGTCGCCTGCTGTTTCAAAAACGGTGGCGGGTACACAACTGGGTGCACCAAAATTAAATTTGAACGGAACTGTTTTGCCATTATCAATCATGAACTGAACTCCTTCTATGCCACATACATTTGCAATTTCATGAGGATCACTGATCGTTCCTATAGTACCATGAACAACTGCCAGCCTGGCAAATTCGGAAGGTACGAGCATGGAACTTTCTACGTGCACATGGCTGTCGATAAACCCTGGCAATATGCAGGGGGCACTACGCAGCATCTGGCCTTTAAATGTTATTTTTTTTATTTTATTTTTACTGATCTCTACGGTACCCCAAAATATTTTTTCAGCCCGGATATCCACAATATTACCTTCAATAATCATTGAATTCAATTTTTGAAATTAGTCGAATAAGGATTGCTTATTGTAAATATAAATGAAGAATTGCTCGGTATAAAAAAAGGATAGAGGTATTTTTTCTCCTATCTTGCATCCTCAAAATTCTAAAAGATTCAAAAAAAGCTTTTAAAAAAATAACAATGAAAAAAATTAAACTACTATTTATTGCAGCCACCCTGTTGTTTGCGGGTACGCATGCAAATGCACAATCAGTTGATGATATTATTAACAGGCACACAGAAGCAATGGGAGGCAAAGAAAAACTAACTACTCTCAAAACAGTTAAAATAACCGGGAGCATGAGTATCCAGGGCACAGATGTTTCTATTACCATTACAAAATCTCATTTAACAGGAATGCGTATGGATATGGAAATTATGGGTACTTCCAATTACCAGATTGCAAACACAAAAACCGGCTGGACATTTATGCCGGTTATGGGAATGACCGAAGCAAAAGAAATGGAGCCTGATCAGTATAAATCATTCGTGTCCCAGATGGATATACAGGGGACTTTATTTAACTACAAAGACAAAGGAACAAAAATTGAGTTAGTGGACAGTCAAAAGGTTGATGGCAAATATGCATATAACCTTAAAGTAACTCAGCAGAATGGTAAAGAAAACCATTATTATATTGACACCAAAACTTCAAGGCTTGTAAAAACATCCGGCAAAACAACCGTGCAGGACCAGGAAATGGATATAGAAACAACATTTGGCGATTATAAACAAAATGCTGATGGCTACTGGTTCCCGTACTCAATAGGTAGTATGCAGGGAACGATGACTATTGATAAAGTAGAAACCAATATCCCGATCGACGAAAAGATATATTCGAATTAATTCAGGTATTGATATAAAAAAGAGCTCTTAAAAAAAGAGCTCTTTTTTTATTACTGAACTTTTTTCTGGTATTGAATAACCGTTTCTGTACGATTGTTTTATTTTCTGTTGCTGAAAATATTTTTACAAAATAGATATCCTTATTGCATCCCACCAGGTCGATTTTTACAAGATCTGCATTAGTGATACTGGTATGTTTCGGTATTAATCGTTTACCGTTCACCTCAACAATTTCTACTTTAACGGATTTTGTATCCGTGCCGGTGAAATTCAACAGCGTCTGTGAAAAGATGAAGTTAAAAAGCATCAATTCATTTACTTTTGCATCATGAAAATAATTGAGGGCATCAATTTCCTGGTTGGATCTGTTTTTAACAAAAACAAGGCGCATATCAATTATTCGTTGAATTATTTGCATCGTAAAAGGGAAATTGATAAGAATTACATGGACTATATCAGGCTTTCAACACTGGAACTTGTTGCCGATGAAATTAATAGCAACAATATAACGGGAGCAGTAGCCGAACTGGGTGTTTATAAAGGTAAATTCGCCCGGTATATTAATCGCTATTTTCCGCAAAGAAAACTTTATCTCTTTGACACATTTAAAGGTTTTGATGAAAAAGATGTTAAGTCTGAAATTAAAAACACTTACTCTTCCGGCGAACAGGATTTTAGCAATACATCCGTTAAACAGGTGTTGAGTGTTATGCCTTATCCTGAAAAATGTATTATCCGGGAAGGCTTTTTCCCGGCAACAGCAGCTGGGCTGGAAGAAGAATTCGCTTTTGTAAGTATAGATACTGATTTGTTTGATCCTATTTATAATGGGTTAGAATATTTTTATCCAAGACTTAAAAAAGGAGGATACATCTTTATTCATGATTATAACAACGACGGGTATAAAGGTGCAAGAAAAGCAGTAGAGAAATTCTGTATGGAAAATAATATTAGTAAAGTCCCTTTGCCAGATTCAGGAGGATCAGCTATCCTTATGAAATAATTCAATCATTCAGCAGATCCGGTCTCCTTTCTTTTGTTCGTTGTATAGCCTGTTCATGTCTCCATTCATCAATCAGTTTATGATTGCCGCTCAATAACACCTCAGGCACTTTCCATCCACGGAACATTTCCGGCCTTGTATAAACAGGTGGCGCCAGCAGGTTATCCTGGAATGAATCGGAAAGGGCCGAACTTTCATCATTTAAAACACCTGGTATCAGTCGGCCAACCGCATCCGTTAGTACAGCAGCAGCAAGTTCGCCGCCACTCAGGACATAATCACCGATCGAGATTTCTTTTGTAACAAAATGATCCCTGAATCTTTGGTCAATTCCTTTATAATGGCCGCATATGAGCAATAGATTGTTCTTTAAAGACAGCCTGTTGGCTGTTTGCTGGTTAAACCTTTCCCCGTCGGGGGTTAAAAAAATGATTTCATCATACTTCGTTTCTTTCTGTAAACTTTCAATTGCATTTACAAGCGGCTCTATCATCATCACCATACCGGCGCCGCCGCCAAACTGGTAGTCATCCACCTGCGCTCTTGCATAAGTTGTATAGGTTCTCAGGTTGATTACATTTACTTCCAGCAAACCTTTGTCTCTTGCTCTTTTCATAATTGAATGCGAGATAGGAGAGGTGAGGAGATCGGGAACGACGGAGATAATGTCTATGCGCATGGAAGCTATTTTTTAAATTCGGTACTTAATATTATTGTGAATGGTGAATAGTGAAAATATGTAATTGTTTACTTTCTTTTGTAACTATCTGTTAAGATCAGCCGATGCATTCAGAAGTTTCGAACTTTCACCATTCACTATTGACTATTCACCATTGCTCCCCTCCAAAAAATCATCAATATCCCTCTTATTCTTTTTTGTAGGCCGCCCGATCTTGCTCATACGTTTGCCCGTGTGAAATGCAGCAGCCTGGAATTGCAGTCGTTCTATTTCTTCTTCGGGCGTGATATCGATATAATAATTAATAGCTTCAGCATATTGAACCCGGTGATCCAGCAAGCCAGTCACTTTAATTACCCATTTCCTGTTTTCTGTTTTTATTTCGTATACATCATCAACAGAAACAGCTTTGGCAGCTTTGGCAGCAACGCCATTATATTTTACCTTCCCTTTATCACACGCTTCCCCGGCCTGGCTGCGGGTTTTAAACAGGCGTATTGACCATAAATATTTGTCGAGCCTTAGTTTTTCTTTTTGCATAATTGAGGACGGCAATCGTCAATCGGGAATCGAACTTTCTAAATCTTGAAAGTTCCTTTTTTAGAAATACCTACATATTTTTATAAACTTTTATTGCCGATTGCCGATTCACGATTGCCACTGTCCACAAAATTACAGCAATGGTAAGGAGGGGAGACAGTATTTCTGTATTTTTATTTTATTAAAAAAATTAAGCTTATGAAATGGAGGATTAAATTTTTGCCGGTAGTTTTATTCGTTTGCCTTCTGCACGCAGGATTTGGACAAAAGAGTGGGTTAAACTGGACAGTCGATGGGCTTGCCTATACAAAAGTGAAGGAGGGTAATATCATTAAGGTTGATCCAAAAACAGATGCCGAAACTATCCTCATCAAAAAAGAACAACTTACACCACCGGGAGCGTCTTCGGCGTTATTTCCGCAATCTTATTATTATAGCAGGGATAATACAAAACTTTTAATATTTACCAATACAGCCAAAGTATGGCGTTATAAAACAAGAGGTGATTACTGGATACTGGATCTTACCACGAACCAGTTGCACCAGGTTGGCAAAAGCCAACCGTCACAATCGCTGATGTTTGCAAAGCTTTCTCCTGATGGCAAAAATGTTGCTTATGTAAGTGAACATAATATCTTTTCCGAAGATATAAGTTCCGGAATTTCACGCAGGCTAACGAACGACGGTAGCCGCAAATTGATCAATGGCACATTCGACTGGGTATATGAGGAAGAATTTGGTTGCCGTGATGGATTTCGCTGGGGACCAGATAGTAAACAAATAGCATTCTGGCAGGTAGATGCAACAAAGATCAGGGATTATTATATGCTTAATACAACAGATTCTGTTTACTCGAGAGTGATACCTGTTGAGTATCCAAAAACCGGGGATGCGCCTTCGCCCACGAAGATTGGTGTTGTTACGTTATCGAATGGAGTAATTCGATGGATGAAAATTGAAGGAGATCCGCAACAGAATTATTTACCAAGGATGGAGTGGTGCGGTGCTAATGAACTGATCGTACAACAGCTCGACCGCAAACAACAGGAAAGTAAACTGATCTATTGTAATACAACGGATGGGAATGCACGCACTTTCTGGGCGGAGAATGATGAAGCATGGGTGGATCTGAATGCAGAAGATCCAGGGGGAGATCCGTCAGGATGGAATTGGATAAATAATGGCGAAGATTTTTTATGGGTAAGTGAAAAAGATGGCTGGCGTCATGTTTATAAGATCAGTCGCGATGGTAAAACAATCACACTGTTGACAAAAGGCAATTATGATATAGGTTCAATAAAAGCAATAGATGCCGTTAATAATTATCTGTACTTTTCTGCATCACCTTCCAATGCTGCCCAGTTGTATCTATATAGGGTGCGTATCAATAACCCCGCTAAACAATTTAAAGAAGAAGCAGAATTGGTGGGGTCAAATAAACAGCCTAAGGGTACACATACTTACAATATTTCTCCGAATGCAAAAATTGCAAGACATAGTTTTAGCAATCACAATACAGCACCGGTTAATGAATGGGTATCGTTGCCGGATAACAAAGTATTGAATGCTGCGAAAAGTATAGCAACAACCATCCAGACCGATCCGAATATAAATGTAGAATACATGCAGGTTATTACCGAGGATAATATTATACTTGATGCATGGATGAACAAGCCAAAAGATTTTAATGCTGCAAAAAAATACCCGATCGTATTTTATGTTTATGGAGAACCGGGTTCAACAACTATTGATGATACCTATGGTAATCATGATAATTTTTTATATGATAAAGACATGAGTGCCGACGGATATATACAGGTTGCACTGGATAACCGTGGTACACCTGCTTTAAAAGGAGCGGCATGGAGAAAATCCATATACAAAAAAAATGGAAGCATCAATATCCGGGATATGGCCATGGGAGCAAAAAAAATACTGGAAAATTCGTTTGTTGATAAAGACAGGGTTGCAGTATGGGGATGGAGTGGAGGCGCCACCTCTACACTGAACCTTATGTTCCAGTATCCTGATATCTTTAAAACAGGAATTGCCATAGCACCGGTTACAAATCTTTTGTTTTATGATAATATTTATACAGAAAGATATATGGGACTGCCGCAGGAAAACATGGAGGCTTATGTGAGTGGATCGCCACTCTCGCATGTAAAAGGACTTAAAGGAAATCTTTTACTTATACATGGATCCGGTGATGATAACGTTCATTACAGTAATACAGAAGCACTATTAAACGAGTTGGTGAAATATAATAAACAATTCCAGTTCATGGAATATCCTAATCGTACACATAATATTAATGAGGGACCAGGTACAACAAAACACCTGTCAACTTTGTATTCAAATTTTTTAAGGAACAACTGTCCACCGGGAGCAAAATAAATTTTATAAAATACATCTGGTAATAAGAGTTGCCACTCATTCACTGATTTCGTTTGCATAGATGTAAAGCAATCAGTAAGTCAGTGGCCATTTTTTTTGTGCTAAAAAATAATGTTATCACAAGCTTTTAAACAAGGTCTTCAATAATTCCATTTTTCATCGCATACAACACGAGGCCAGCTGTGTTTTTTGATTGTGTTTTTTCAAGTAATTTCAAACGATGCCAATCAACTGTCTTCTCGGAAAGATAAAGGCTTGCTGCGATTTCCCTGGAAGAATACTGTTCGCATATTAAATGCAATACTTCTTTTTCTCTTTGGCTGATAATATCATTGGGCTGACTTCTTTTATTTTTTGTTTTAAACACCATTGACCTGATCAAACCTTCTTCTACCTGTTTTGAAAAATATAATTTATTTTCCATCACCGTTTCTATTGCTTTTTTTAATTCGGCAGTATCCGTATTCTTGATTACATAACCAGATATTCCATATTCTATCATTTTAGCTACGTGTTTCTGGTCATCATACATGGTAAGCACGATCACTTTTGTTTCGGGGAAATCATGTTTAATGATTTTTGTTGCATCCGCACCATCCATTACAGGCATAGCAATGTCCATGAAAACGACTTCATATTTTTCTTTTTTCATTTCCTCAACCGCTTCTCTCCCATTGCCGGCTTCGTGTATTTTAGAAACAAATTCAAATTTCTTCAACACGCCCGCAAGGCCTTTCCTGAAAAGCTGGTGATCATCTGCAATAAGTATATTCATTTTCCTGGCTGTGTTGGTTAATAATTTCTTTAGGGCTTAGCACCTGGCATGTGCATTCAATTGTAGCAGAATTTTCCTGGAGTAGTAGGCAATATTCCAAAATAAATTTTTTTGGAATCAGAAAGATACGCTGGTAATTCTATCAGGCATACAGTGAAAACACCTGTTTTTATAAACCGGTATTTCTGCTGGTGAAAACGCGCTTTTAAATTTCCATATTTGTTGTACACATTTTTATGATAGGGCAAACACTTGAATATTTACGGGAGAAACTCAAGAAAAAGCTTGGAAGCGGTCAGGGCGATCCCGAAGTGATGATCACACAGCTAACCAATGAAAATAAACAGGACGGGAAAATAGTATTAATGCTGGTGAATGTTGAAGAAGAACGGATACTGAAAGCACAGTTACCAAGGGAAAAGAGAACAGGCGACCAGGTGCAGTTTTTAAACCCGGAAATAAAATTAAACCTGTTGGTTGTTATGGCAGCACCTCCCGGGGATTATGAGACATCATTGAATAACCTCGCAAGAGCAATGACCTATTTCCAGGGAAATGCATTCTACGACAGAAAAAAGCTCAATGATAAATTGATTGGTATCGACCAGTTAAGTATAGAGATGGTTACACTATCCTTTGAACAGCAAAACCAGTTGTGGGCCTCACTTAGTACAAGATATGTTCCGTCGGTAGTTTACAAAATACGACTGGTGATTATTGCCGATAATGAACCGGGAGAAAACAAATCACTGATCAGGGGAATCGACAATGAGCTGAAACGAATAAACTAATTCCATTATTGAACAAAATGAAAGTTACTTACGACATATTATTCTCCCTTAAGATTACGCACGATTATTTTTCAGATAAAGTATTTGAAGATTTTGAAATTATTGCAAATAAAGCAACAAATGTATTGATCAAAGAGTTCAGGTTGTTTTCAAAAAAGACCGGCAATACCTGGAATTTATTTTTCCAGTCTGAAGGACCCTTTGCAACAACACCGTTAGCACTCATCAATAAAGAATTTCTATTTACGCTGAAAATCAAGGATTCGTCATTCTATGCTATTACCAATGAAACATATCTCAACGGGAAAGATGAAATGCTCTATTTTAATTCTCCTTTAGATGCGGTGCTCACCCCGGAGAAAAGAAAAGTATATCCTTTGAAATTCAATTATGTTATTCACCATTTAGCCAGGCCTGTAAATTTAAAGGTGACCAATTCAAAAGGAACAGAAATTATCAATGAAGTGATCAGTGATGAAGACAAAAGAAGAACGGGTATTGATCTTACTGTTCATGGTGAAAATGTTTATACGATATCTGAAGACAGTATTCCCCCGAATAGCCTGGAAAATGAAGAGATATTTTCCAAAGAAGGAAATGATGATGATCCTTTTTATGGAGCCATATATTTTAAAGTGCTGCCGGCAAACGATGATGTTGTTTCAAAAGAATACCAGATAAATTTCGAAACTAACAACGATTAATTAACTATAACTAAAAAATAAAATTATGAAACTTTCAACCCCCGGCGTTTATATAGAAGAAATTCCACTATTAGCACCCTCTGTTGCAGAAGTAGAAACCGCCATCCCGGCTTTTATAGGCTATACACAATCTGCAATCAAAGACGGCGTACCGATTAAAGAGCCATTCAGAATAACTTCATTAATTGAATATGAAAAATACTTTGGCAAAGCTCCTGAAATAACCGTAGCTGCAGATGTGAAAGTTTCTGAAGAACCGCTTGTTGTAAAGGAAAAAAATGATGATCCTGCCAAGATAAAATATGAGAACCATACAGGTTATAAAATAGAGGCCGTACCTAAAGTGGCGAATGCCGGCAAGCCTTTATCATATAATATTTTATACTACGCTGTTCAAATGTTTTTTGATAATGGTGGCGGTCCCTGCTACATTGTCTCAATTGGCGAAGCTCTCGGAAATGCACCTAATGTTGACCACTTTAAAAACGGATTGGATCAGATAAGAAATTTTGATGAACCAACCTTACTGGTTGCTCCGGAAGCATCTTTTTTATCTGCAGGTGATTATAAGGCTTTTTACCAGTTAATGATCAAGCAGGCAGTTGAACTTAAAGACCGCTTTGTAATTATAGATACTATTTATAACAGCAAGCCAGATATAGGAAAAGACCAGGAGGCATTTCGAAATGCTGAGACAGGCATTTCCGGAAATAAGGAAGAGCTAAGATATGCTGCTGCGTATTATCCGTGGATAAATACATCAGTTAAGTATTTATATAAAATAGATGACATGAGCTTCATCGATTCTAAAATACTGCAAAATGATGCATTAACAGATCTTAAAGGCCTGGTAAGCACAATTAAGGAAACCAATGACGACTTATATCAACAGGTAAAAGCAGGCCTGGAAAAATCACTAAGAGTGCCACTCCCTCCTTCAAGCACCATTGCAGGTGTATATGCAAACGTAGATAACCAGAGAGGCGTTTGGAAGGCGCCGGCAAATGTCGTGCTGAAATCAGTATCAAGTACTGTAATACAAATTTCTGCTGAGCAACAAGGGCAACTCAACATAGATTCCACTGGTGGCAAATCAATTAATGCAATTCGAACCCTTTCCGGTAAGGGAATAACTGTGTGGGGTGCAAGAACAATGGATGGAAATGACAGGGAATGGAGATATGTGAATGTTCGCAGGTTCTTTAATATGGTGGAAGAATCTGTTCAGAAATCTACAATATGGGCCGTATTTGAACCTAACACCAAAAATACATGGGTAAAAGTAAAAAGCATGATTGAAAGCTACCTGCTTTCCAAATGGATCGAAGGTGCACTGGCCGGATCCAAACCTGAAGAAGCATTTTTTGTAAAGGTCGGGTTGCCGGAAACAATGTCTTCAGATGAAGTACTCGATGGTATCATGCGTGTGAAGATCGGGATGGCAGTTTCAAGACCGGCAGAATTCATTATCCTGCAATTCACACACAAGCAACAAACTTCCTGATAAAATTTATTAATCAAAAACTCTAAAAATAATTTCATGGCAAAATATCCAATCCCGGTTTTTCACTTCACTGTTGAGTGGGGTGGTGCCAATGTAGGATTCTCTGAAGTATCCGGTTTAACCCAGGAGATACAGGTTATAGAATACAGGGACGGTAGAAGTCCGGATTATAACACTGTAAAAATGCCTGGCTTACGAAAAGTTACAAATATTGTAATGAAGCGTGGAATAAGTAAAGGTGACAATGATTTTTTCAAATGGCTGAATACAGTAAAACTTAATACCATCGAAAGACGGGATCTTACAATTAACCTGCTTAACGAAAATCATGAGCCTGTTGTAACATGGAAAGTGTTGCAGGCATGGCCGGTGAAAGTAGAAGGGCCGGGATTAAAAGCAACGGGCAATGAAGTCGCAATTGAATCTATCGAGCTTGCACACGAGGGTCTAACGCTTGCAAACGATTAACTATGCCTATTTATGAAATACCCCGCGTGTATCATTTCCAGGTTGAATTCCAGGATGTGCCAGGAGTAAAGGATCATGATGTACGCTTCCAGGATGTGAGTGGTATCACTGCTGAAATGAGTATTGAAGAATTGATTGAAGGAGGCGAAAACAGGTTTGTTCACAAACTACCGCTAAGAGCAAAATACGCCAACCTGGTTCTAAAACGTGCAATGCTTACTGATTCAGGATTGATACAATGGTTTAAAGATGCAATCGAGAATTTTGAATTCAGTACATCTGATGTAATAGTGAAATTACTGGATAGTGAACATGAACCGATCGTTAGCTGGACATTCATCAATGCGTGGCCTGTTAAATGGACCGTATCAGATCTTAAAGCAACAGAAAACGCAATTGCGATAGATACAATAGAATTGGCTTATCAATATTTCAGGAGGTCATAATATGCCGGTACAGATAAACGAAATAATCATCAGGGCCATCATTACAAATGATGATAAGAAAAATGCTGCTGCTCCTGCCGGAAAAGATGAAAAAGGAAAAGAAGGCCAGGATATGAAAATTGAAATCCTCGAACTGATTGATGAAGTAATCAAAAATAAAAATGAACGCTGATGCCGGATATACTTACAAATCTTAAGATAATTGGTATTACGCAGCCTGATGGTGCACCTGTACCAACCGGCGGATCCTTTTTTGAAGTAATGTTTAATCCTGCTACCTATACAATCAACAATAAAATAAATTTTGATACACAACAGGCCGAAGGCAGTGAAGCTTCGGATCCAAAATTTAAAAATATTGCTCCCGAGGCATTCAGCCTTGAGTTTGTCCTGGACGGTACCGGCGTTGCAAAAGAAAAAAAATCCGTGACCGAACAGGTGGCAAATTTTAAAACGGTTACAATGGGTTTGAATGGAACCATTCACAGGCCCAACTACCTGATCATACAATGGGGAGTATTCATCAGGGATTGTGTAATGGAAACCGCAAATATTACCTACTCGCTTTTTTCAAAAGAAGGAATACCGCTAAGGGCTAAGATCACTGCATCATTCATTGCAAGAAAAGAATCAACGTTAAATGCAGCAGCCAGCATGCTTTCTTCACCTGATCTCACACACAGGATCACCGTGGATGCAAAGAATGATATTCTTGCAAATATTGTATACAAGACATACCGCAATCCAAAATATTATTTACAGGTAGCACGTGCAAATAAACTTACCAATTTCAGGAAGCTTGTTACGGGCACCGAATTGATATTACCACCGATAAAATAATGGCAATAACAGCAGTCATACCGGAAGAAAAAAAGGCAACAGATGTTGTTTCGCAGAAAGTACTGATCAATGGAACTGCACTCAGCAATGAAGCATTGATCAATGCGATCTCTGTTAATGTAATGTACAACAAGGTTGCTACTGCTTCCCTTGTATTTCTTGATGGTGATGTTGCTGCAAGAGAGTTTGTATTGAGTAACGGAGATAGTTTCAAACCCGGTAACGAGATAGAGATTCAAATGGGATACCATGGTGAAGTGGAAACGGTGTTTAAAGGTATTATCACCAAGCATGCATTGAGGTGTAAAGAAAAGAGTTCTTCTTTTCTTTTTATTGAAGCTAAAAGCAAAGCTGTAAAACTTACCATTGGCAGAAAGAACAAATATTTTTTTGATAAAAAGGACAGTGACATCATTGATGATATCTGTAAAGCTGTTTCAATCACAACTGACATTGATGCAACATCTGTTACAAATAAAGAAATGGTACAGTATTATGTAACAGACTGGGATTTTATTGTGCAAAGGGCCGAAGCGAACGGAATGCTGGTTTTTACAGATATCGACAAACTTGTTGTTAAAAAGCCAAATACATCTGGTAGTCCTGTCCTCACTGCAACTTATGGTGATAATATTTTCGAAGTTGAAACGGAAATGGATGCACGAAGCCAGTTTAAATCAATTAAAAGCTATTCATGGAATATTGATGATCAGAAAATAGAGCAATCCGAAGACGGTAACTTTTCATTTACCAATAATGGGAATATAAGCAACGATGATCTTTCCGCAGTGATTGGCCTGGCAGAGTTGTCATTCCATCATGCAGGAAATATCACTGATGAAGAATTGAATCAATGGGCTGCTGCCGGATCCATGAAAGCCAAGCTTGCAAAAGTATGCGGCAAAATAAAACTGATCGGTAATGCTGCAATAAAGCCCGGTACGATGCTGGCGTTGGATGGACTTGGAGATCGTTTCAACGGAAATGTTTTTATTACCGGTGTTCAGCACCAGTTCTCGGTAAACAACTGGTTTACCATTGCACAATTCGGTTGGAACAATGAATGGTTCTATAAGAATGATGATATCGTTGAAAGGTCATCTTCCGGTCTCGTACCGGGCATCAATGGTTTGCATACCGGTATCGTGACCAAACTCGAACAGGATCCCGATGGAAATTACAGGATACGTGTTAAAATACCACTCATTGATGAGAATGAAGATGGAACATGGGCTCGTGTTGCCACACTGGATGCGGGGAATGAACGTGGTTCTTTTTTCCTGCCTGAACTGAATGATGAAGTTGTGCTTGGTTTTATTAACGATGATCCAAGGCAGGCTGTGGTGCTTGGCATGCTTCATAGCAAAAAAAACAAAGCCCCGGTAACTGCAAGTGATCAGAATAATGAAAAAGGATTTTATACAAGAAGTAAAATGAAATTATTCTTTGATGACGATAAGAAATCAGTTACCATCATCACGCCCAAAGAAAAATCCATTATAATAGATGATAGTGCCGGATCGATCATCATAAAAGATGAACTGCAGAATAAAATAACAATGGACAGTTCGGGTATCAGTATTGAAAGTGCAAAGGATATTAAATTGAAAGCCACCGGGCAGGTGAAAGCAGAGGGAACAGTAAAGATAGAACTCACTTCATCGGGCCAGGCGGTATTAAAAGGTTCAGTTGTAAACATCAATTAAAAAAATAAAATGGGATTGGCAGCGAGAGTAGGAGATATGCATGTTTGCCCGCTATCTGATGGCCCCAAACCGCATGTAGGCGGCCCGGTTATGCCACCAGGTACGGTAACTGTAATGATTGGCGGTATGCCTGCAGCAACATTGGGAGATATGTGCACCTGCGCTTCTGCGCCCGATTCTATCATCAAAGGTTCGGCAACAGTAATGATCGGCAATAAACCGGCAGCACGCCAGGGAGACCACACTGCACATGGCGGTTCTATCGTTGCAGGTTGCCCGACCGTAATTATAGGAGGATAAAAAAATGGAAAACAGGAAACAAACTTTTCTTGGAACAGGCTGGAGCTTTCCGCCAACATTCAGCAGGGTATTTTATGGTGTTGAAATGACCGCCGACCTTGAGGATATCAAACGAAGCCTTGATATTTTATTTTCAACAAAGCCAATGGAACGGGTAATGCAACCCAGGTATGGAAGCAACCTCATTGATTTTGTTTACGAACCAATGAACATTGCTACAACCACTGCAATGGAAAAGATCATCAAAGACGCTGTAACGCTGAACGAACCCAGGATCATTGTTGATGGCGTTGAATTCAAATTTGACAACGAAGAAGGAAAAGTAGTAATAGACATTATTAACCTTAGAGTGATTTCTACCAATACAAGGTACAATTATGTTTATCCTTATTACCTGGTAGAAGCAACCAATTTAACACGTTAAATCATGGCCACAAATTGTAAAGATAATCAGCAAACAAGAGATGGTTCGGGACAAAACGATCGTTTTCTTCCTGCACTTGAGCCTGCAAGCACACCATTGGATGATCGCGGGCTGAATGAAATACTTGTTTTTACCAAGCACTATGCAGACCTGGTAAGATTCTGTGATATTGAGGATACAGTCAACCAGTCATCACAAAACACTGCAAACAATTTATATACCTGGAAGGAGTTTTTCTATAAAGACATTGCCGTTGTGATAGCGTCTATCATGCAATACACATCCAGGATCAACCAGCTGAAACAGGTATATGATGATTTGCGAAAAGAGACAGATGAAGATTCAACGGTTAAAAATTACAATGAACTGATTCAATCGATCATCAGCCATTTCCAGCGCATCAAACGCTGGTATGGCCGTAGTATCGATGATCATCCTCTTAAAAAAGAACTTGAAGTAAAAATATTTTCTGTATTAAGACCTGCCTTGCTTCAACTGATCGCATATGATAAAGGGTCAAGCATTTTACAACCGGATCATGGTCATTCATGGCACCATAAAAATGAAAAAAAATATGAGGAATTCAGGGAATATCCCTGGGAATGTAAATATGAAGATCCAGAACGTGATGCAACGATATATGTTGGTAAAAATGAAGAAAGGATCAGGCATGCCGCTCTTTACCTCGACGATATTTTTCTTGCCGTTTTAAAAGTGTATAAAGACCTGACAGCAAGAAGCGAATTTTACATGAATGCTGCGCTTGAATTGTATCCCGAACACCAGCCACATATGGCACTATTCATTGCCTTTGTAAAATTGTTCGGCTATGCACAAAAAGAATTGAACACAATCCCAAAACGCCATCTTGAATTTTACTACCGTGATGTTTTGCATTTGCAGGAGCGTGCAGCAAACGCTGATTCGGTATACCTTATTTATGAATTGGCAAAAGAAGCAACAGAATATGAATTGAAAACCGGGACATCTTTAACTGGAGGTAAAGATGCGACTGGAAAAGAACTGATCTATAAAACTACCGATAAGCTTGTAATTAATAAAGCAAAGGTGAAAGAACTGAGAACTTTATTCCTCGATCGTTTTAAGAATACACAGCATGAAGATAAAAAAGTGTATGCAGTTGCAGATGCAAAAACAGTTGATGGAAGAGGTACTCCTTTTAAAGACAGTGAATCTGCATGGCCGGCTTTAGGTTTTTTTCAACCTGCCTATGAAAATGATGAATCAGCTAGAATTACTAACGTGATCGGAACTGAAGCGATACTCGGATTTGCGATTGCGTCACCACAATTGTTTTTGGCTGAGGGAACAAGAACTATTACTGTTACTTTAAACTTTAGCAATACAATACCGGGCAGCAGCATTAATTTTTTCCGGATCTATTTAACCGGTGAAAAAAACTGGATTGAATGTTCTTTTGTATCGCTGACTGGTTCCAGCACCACAACCGGTACTATCATAACAAATAGCTTTGTTTTCACTATTAACATTAGCGCAGCAGATGATGCAATCGTTTCATACGATAAAAAAATTCATGGAGAAGGTTATGAGGCTATCTACCCGATTATAAAATTCCAACTGATGGACACGGCGCGCTATGATGAGCTTAAAGAACATTTATGCAGCGCTTCCTGTACAATAAAAGTAGATGTAGAAAACGTTAAGAACCTTCTACTGGAAAATGATGCCGCGGCTTTAGAGAATTCAAAATCTTTCTATCCATTTACTCCTACACCTAAAAAAGGAAATACTTTTTTTATTGGAAGCAAAGAGGTCTTCTATAAATCATTAACTGATCTTACTTTATCTTTTGATATAATTGAAGAAGGAGTGGTTGCTGCTACACCAGGTATGCTTGCACCAACCCAACATAATCCGGCGGCAATTTTAAATGCTGCCATTTTAAGGAACAGGGTGTGGAATTATGTTCAGGACACTGCTACACCTGCAGTGAACATACCTTATACGTTCAGCCAGGCTGCAGTAGCCACGACAAATCCTCTTCCAATAAAGATTGTTTTAGATTCAAAATCGGGCATCGCGGTACCCAATGACCGCGAGGTAAACTATGATAAATTCCCTTCCAAGGAAAATGCGCTGGCCGGTTATTTAAAGATCGATCTTAAGGATGATATTTTCTCTGGTATAACTATCATTAATGATAATACTGAAGTTAAGTTGCCAACAAGTTTTATTATTAAAAATGTTTCTCTTAATTACTCCTCTGTCCAGGCTTATGAGGAAGGGGTGGAACGTTTTTTTCACATTTATCCTTTCGGAACCGTACAGGTGCAGGGTCCGTTTGTTGAAGGCGACGTGGATGATAATTTGATTGAAGACAATGCTGTCAACAGCCAATCATTGCTGCCTCAATTTAAATTTGGAATTGATAAAACCCCCGGAAAAAACAACACTACTGAACTTGCAACACTACAAACAAATTTCTTTACGCTCAATCAATATAGTTTTCAGGTTTGGCAGCAAGGACATTTATACATCGGCATTGAAAATTTAACGCCGCCACAAAACCTTTCACTGCTTTTTAAAATTGCAGACGGAACAGCTGAAGACAATGATACTGATCCGCCAACGATCAACTGGTCATACCTGGTGAATAATCAATGGCATGCATTACCTGCTGAAAATCTTATTTCCGACAGTACTTATCAATTGCAGGCTACCGGTATTGTATTGATCGAGTTTCCCGAAGATGCGACCAATAACAACACGATTATTACAAACGGTCTTCACTGGCTTTGTCTCAGCGTAGATGAACATTCAGACAGGATACCAAAGATCATTGATATCATTGCACAGGCTAATAAAGCAACTTTTAATGATCAGCAAAATGACCCGGAGCACTACCGTAACCCCTTACCCGAAAGCAGTATTTCAAAACTGGTTATAAAAATTCCGGAAGTTAAGGTCATTACACAACCTTTTGAATCGTTTGACGGTAAGATGAGAGAAGAAGGCCCGATATTCTATGCACGTGCCAGTGAGCGGCTTCGTCATAAGCATCGTGCAATTACTCCTTGGGATTATGAGCATCTTGTATTGCAACATTTTCCCTGGGTATACAAGGTAAAATGCTTAACGCATACTGATTACAACTGTCTTTGCAGGCATCCTAATACAGGAACTCCGGAAACACCTGTATATGATGAAAGTAAATGTTGTTGCGGCCAGGTAGCTCCGGGACATGTACTCATCATTCCAATCTCGAACCTGAGAAATAAAACTGCCATTGATATTCTGAAACCACGTACAGGCAGAAGAACACTGCTGCAGATTGAAGAATATCTTAAAAAACTCACTTCACCTTTTGTACATGTGCATGCAAAGAATCCCCGGTTTGAAGAAATAAAAACTGCTTTCAAAGTAAAATTTCATACAGGTACAGAAAAAGGGAAATACCTGAAGCAACTGAATGAAGATATTGTAAAGTTTCTTACACCCTGGGCATTTGATGCAACAAAGGAAGTATCGTTTGGAGGAAAAGTATATGCATCCGAGATCATCAATTTTATTGAAGAACGGGAATATGTAGATTATATCAGCTGTTTCAGGATGATACATATTGTGGAGGGTTGTTGTGCCGATGATAGTTTGCCCGATATCACAGATTGTACAGAATTACAGCGAAGTCTCAGTTTAAATACTATTCCACCGGATTCCATAGCTGGTAATACTGCATTGATCGCGTTATTTGAGGCAGAAGTTGCGGCCAAAAAAGCACTTAATGATGCATTGCTTGCAAGATTTGAAACAGAAATAGAAGCTGCTTCACCACGTTCTATTCTCACTTCCGTAAAGCAACATTGTATTGAGCTGATCAATGAAATTAAAACCACAGGTAATTGTAATTGTTCCTGATTAAAAAAATAATTATGGCAGACATCAATGTTCTTAATAAAGCGAATATTTTAAAACCAGCGGAAGACTATAATCTTTTGAGAAAGGAAGGGATCAGTCATATCGAAAAAATGTCGGGGAATATATGGACGGATTACAATACACATGATCCCGGTATTACTTTGCTGGAAGCCTTGTGCTTTGCGATCACCGATCTTTCCTATCGCACAGGTTTTGAAATGAAAGACCTGGTAGCACCGGAGACACTTAGTGCTGATTCGTGGAAACAATTATTTTATACAGCAAAAGAGATATTGCCCTGCAATCCCGTTACGATCAATGATATCAGGAAAATGCTGATCGATATTAATGGAGTACGCAATGCATGGATAACGATCAGTAATGATTGTGAGATACCCATTTATATTGATTATGCTGCTGCTGCCCCGGAAATAACAATAATGGAGGAATACCTGGCAGATACTGCAACTCCCAAAGTGAAGCCCAAACCAGTCATGTGTGAAGGAGAGGATAAAATAAGATTTCCATTAAAGTATGATCCGCCGGGTAAGATCGTAGAATTAAATGGACTTTATAAGATCATTATAGAATTTGAAAAGGATGTTATTGACAGCCAGCACAAAGACCGGGTAAGAAAAAAAGTATTAAAGAAATTACATAAACACAGGCCGCTTTGCGAAGATTATCTTTCTGTAACAGCAGCAGAATACCGTGATTTTTTTCTTTCCACAGATATAGTCATTGCAGAAGACGCAGATCCGGAAATGTTACTGGCAGAAACCTGTTTCCGCATTGAAAATTATTTTACTCCTGGTACGAGATTCTATACACTGGAAGAATTATTGGAAATAGGTAAACATGCGGAAGATATTTTTGAAGGGCCGTTGCTGAAGCATGGATTTATTTTAGATGAAGAGCTTGAGAAAAATGATATTTTCCGTGATATGCATTTGTCAGATATCATTAACAGCGTGGCGGATATAGAAAATATTGTTGCATTGAAATCCTTTAACATCAATGACGAGCTTAATGGAACTGATGACAAAGATGATGCATGCAGTAGCGGAAAATTTTTTGACGAATGGATCGCCGGTATGAAAAGAGAAAGGCTTGTAGGCCGGCTGAACATTAGTGCAATTACAGAAACTATTAATGAAAAGGATGAAACAAAAGCACTTGTCAGGCTTTTTAAGACAAACGACCGTGTTAAAATAAATATAGACCGGTTCAATAAATTGCTGGGTGACCTCAGAAAATTTGACCTTAATAAAAAGCTGGCGGGCCATAGCAAAGATTTCATGGTGCCTGTTGGTTCTTACATGAACATAAAACAATTTTATCCGGTTCAATACACACTTCCTGAAACTTACAAGGTGGGCGAATTTGGATTGCCGCATAGCGAAGGCAATACACGACTTATGCAGGCACTCCAGTTAAAAGGATACCTGGCTGTATTCGAGCAGCTATTCCTCGATTTTGTTGGACAATTAGGTAGTATTAACGAACTGTTTTCTTTCAAAGAGATTAGTAAAACCATCTTCACACAACCTATTGTTCATCAAAGTGCAAATAATGCCTCTGCATTAGAAGAAGAGATCATTGGTTACCTGGATTTGTATATAAACTGCGAACGTTATATTGAAGACCTGAAGAAAATAAAAGAAGGGGAAAAAGTTGAGTTAAACTACAACTGTTATATCAAAGATCAGCAACAGGTAACAGAACATAAAAATGTTTTCGAGGTCCGGAGAAACAGGATGCTGGATCATTTGCTTGCCCGTTTCAGTGAAGAAATGAATGAGTATGGCTCGCTAATGAAATTTATTCATCCTAAAAACTATCTTGAAAAAATTATAAAAAATAAAACAAATCTTTTATCTGATTATCCCGCCATCAGCAATACCAGGGGTAAAGGCTACAATTATAAATTAAAAGAGGAAGGAGAAGATGATTTGGGAACGCATGATGATGAAACAAAAATTGCAGAAAATGTACCCGGTGTAGTAAGACGGGTAAGCAGGCTTATCGGGTTGAAAGATTGGAAAAGAAAATTAATAACGCCACAGAATTTTTTATTCGTGGAAAAAGAAGGAGCAACAAATGGTAAGATAAAACTGTATGAAGATGATGAACGGGAAGAATTATTACTCGAATCAGATCCTGTTGAACAGGAATGTGTAGACGGGATCATGCATTCTTTTATCGAGAGCGGCTGTTGTGAAAAGAACTTTATAAGATTTCCCGAACAAAAAGAATTGATCCGGAGAAAAAAATATTCGCATCGTGATTATGGATTTGTATTAATTGATGATGATAAAGCAGTTATTGCTACCAGTCCATCCTACAAAACAGCTGACGAAAGAGAAATAGCCATAGCAGCGGCGATTGCTGCTTTGAAAAAGATCTGCGAAAATGAGGGTTTGCATATGATCGAACATATTTTACTGAGGCCAAGAGGAGATAATTCTGTAGAAATAAATGATGCCAGAATAATTCCTGCTTCACCTCAACCAGATCCGGTACAATATGAATTGCTTGATGTTTGCCTGGATGAATGTGATCCTAAAGTTGGCGACAGCCACAGTATGCCTGTTTGGTATAAATTCAATATAAGATTATTAAGAGGAACAGAATGTATCGATAATAAAAAATGGGAAGTAACGCTGAAACGTATCGTAAATATGAACGATCCTGAAGACGATCGAAACCAGGTCATCTTTACACGAACCTTTACTAAATATGGAAAACTGGATAAGGTTCCTTCAAGGTATAAGCTGGATCAATTAAGTGCATCAGAATTCATTTCAATTTTGCGGGAATATGGAAGTGAATTAGACAACTTCAAAATATATAAAACAGTCGATGATGCGGGTGTAACGCTTAAATACTATTTCAAAATATTTGATGAGGATGGGGATATTGTTATTGAAAGTGAAACAATGTATAGTGACTTTGTAACTGTTGCTACCGGTGGATCCAGTACCACAACCCGTTCTAAATTCAGGAAAAAAGATGTTAAAGAACTTGAGAGAGCTGATGAAATTGAACCTGTTGATTCGTCGGATACACAGGATGTTTTAAAAGAAATTGAAACACTGAAAGCCTTTTTTGCATACGAACTGGATTTTTATTGTTGTGAAGATAAGTGTGATCATAACGAAGACCCGTATTCCTTCCGCGTTTCTTTTGCATTGCCCTGCTGGCCAAAGCGTTTTAGGAACAAATCATTCAGAAGTTTTGTGGAACGTACCATACAATCAGAAGTGCCGGCCCATGTCCAGGCAAAAATATATTGGTTGGGAATAGAACAAATGCGTGACTTTGAAGATGCTTATACAGATTGGATGATTGAAATGTCTTGTAATGATGTACCTGATCTTTGTTATGTCAATCCGTTTATCGCTGCAGTGAAAGGTTTAAAAAATTGCGACGACCATTGTAAAGAAAATGAGCATGCATAACCGTGATAATCATATGGTGAACAGGGAAGTGTTTGAATTCAGCTGCGAACAACCGGGTGATGCATTTGCATTGCAACATGAAATGGAAAGCGGCCTGCAGCAAAAAATTAACAGGGGAATAACTGCAGTACTGGATGAAATAGATGATGGGAATACAAAAATGAGGATCAATAAACTTGAGTTGGATCTTGGGCGGATTTCTTTTGCATCCATGACCGATACATTGCCTGGTATTTTTTACAATGAATTCAGGAAGCAGTTGCTGAATTTAGTTTCAGGAAATAAATATACCGAACCATCTTTTTATACTGATGAGATAAAAGATAACAAGGCATTACTCGAATATTTTTTTACAACGGGTTGTTTGCCCTGGTGGGCAGCTGTGGAAAAGGATTTTTCTGTTGGTGAAATAACAAGTGCGCTTATCAAAAATCATCCAGGTGGTGTAAGATCTTTGCTAACGAAGCATATAACAAATGAAAAATTCAGGGAACGTTTGTATTTCCAGTTGAATACCGAAGTATATGAACAGTTGATTGAATTATTATTTTATTCGCAGGTTCAACAGATCTCGTTTTCTCAACAAATACTGCAGCTTGAAGATTTTGTAAGAACAGTATTAATGCAGGATACCGGGTATAATTCGATAGAGGGGATAAGAAAAAAAGTTATTTACCTAATCAGTGAAACCGTATCGGCTGGTTTACCTGCAGGAATAGAAATAAAGTTACCGGTTGTATTAAAGGAAAAAATAGAACTGGTTTTTAAAAAACCGGTTCATGTTGAAACAATTGATGAACTAATTCGGCAACATGATCGTACAGCGACCCGGCATTTATTTGCAATGACGGAAAATGTGATGGAGGAAAACAACCAGGAGGAAGCGTTGCGACTTTCTTCAAACACGATTGATTTGGAAAAAGAACAGAAAATCTATATTCAAAATTCCGGGCTTATACTTGCAGCTGTTTTTTTACCGGCCGTTTTTAAAGAACTGGAATGGTTGGATAATGGAAAATTTATTGAAAAGGAATTTCAATACAGGGCAATTTTCCTGCTTCACTATTTAGCAACGGGACAAACTACTGCACCTGAATATACATTGCACCTGAATAAAATATTATGCGGGCTTGACCTCGAAGAACCAATTCCTTTGTCTGTGGAATTGAGCGAAAGGGAAAAAGAAGAAGCAAATAATTTACTTGATTCGATGATAGCACACTGGGCCATTATTAAAAACAGCTCGGTTGAGGGTTTACAAGGCAGTTTTATTTTGCGGGACGGTATTTTATCTTTTATTAGCGGGCATTGGCTAATCAATGTAGAACGGAAAGGGTACGACATTTTACTTGACCAGGTACCATGGTCGTGGAAAACAATAAAATCGGATTGGATGAACACTTATATAGATGTAGAATGGTAAACAACTCCCAGGATATCAATACCGCAATTGCAAATGCCAATGTATTGCATCGTGAGCTGGAATGGCTTGAACAGGTTATTGTTGCAAGACTGAATATTTACTTTGGACACGATTCTGAGTATGAATCCATATTCAATATTGTGCCACCGCTGCATATGGAAAAAGAAGCAGCTTATGTAAAATTCATTCATCGCTATGAAATGGATATTCCCGAACGCATTCTACTTGCATTGGCACTGGTGGCTCATGTAAGACCATCATTCCTTGATCACTTCTTTTTAAAAAATAATCAATATGATCGTGGCTTTACTGAATTTGGAGGAATAAGAGCTGTTGTGCATGGCGGTTTTCTTCCCACAGGTGAAACAGCTATGTTCCTGTTAGCCGGGCAGGATCTTGAACAGCGATTTACTTTTATGCACCTGCTGCATGAAAAACATTTTTTTTCTTCCCATAATATTATAAAACTATCGACGGCACCTTTTAATGAACCCATATTGAGTGGCACATTGAATTTATCATTTGAGCTGGTGAACCAGTTTACAACTGGTATTGCCGGCAGTCCCGGTTTCAATGTTGATTTTCCTGCAAGGCATATTACAACTGAAATGGAATGGAAAGACCTTGTATTACCTGCACGCACACACGAACAGATTGAAGAAATTAAAGTATGGGTGGAGCATTCTGATACACTGATGAATGAATGGGGGATGAGCAAAAAATTAAAACCTGGTTTTAAAAGTTTGTTCTATGGGCCTTCAGGTACCGGCAAAACCTTAACCGCGTGCCTGTTGGGTAAAGAATGTAAAATGGATGTATACCGCATCGATCTGAGCATGATCGTTTCAAAATATATTGGTGAAACAGAAAAGAATCTTTCGAAGATATTTGATATGGCAGAACACAGGAACTGGATATTGTTTTTTGATGAAGCGGATGCTTTGTTCGGAAAACGAACAAGTGTAAGTGATGCCCACGACAGGTTTGCAAACCAGGAGGTTTCCTACCTCTTACAACGTATCGAAGATTTTAATGGTGTTGTTATTCTTGCCAGCAATCTTAAATCAAATATTGATGAAGCTTTTACGCGACGGTTTCAATCGGTGATTTATTTTCCCATACCTGCTGCAGAACAACGGTTACAATTATGGAGCAATGCATTTCCTGAATCCGTGAAGCTGGATCAAAATATTAACCTGAGCAGTATTGCTTTAAAATATGAGCTGACCGGGGGCACCATAATGAATATTATCCGTTATTCATCCCTGATGACATTAAAGCGAAATGAAAAAACAATACGGCTCAATGACCTTGAGCATGGAATAAAGAGCGAGTATTTAAAAGAAGGCAAAGTGGTTGCATAAACAAAATTCAAAACTGGAATGTCGCATATTGATCTTCTATTTTGGGTGTAGCAAAAAAATATTTATTTAATGGAAGCTGTCAAAACCTCTACTGTTACTCCTGGTGTGCAGCGACAGGCTGCGGCTTCCTCTATTCGTGTGATAAATAAAAGTCCACAACACACTGTTCAGCCATCATTGAAGGTATCATCTCCTTCGGATTCATCCGAACTTGAAGCGGTAAGTATTTCTAAAAAGGTAATGCGCATGCCTGCCCCTGTTAGTACAGCAGCGGGGATACATCCGGGCACCGCAAAAATATTCCGCACACATGCGGGAAAACAGGAGAACACGATATTACGTGATGGAAGCGGGCAACCGAAAGTTTCTTCAAAGCTTCAGTCCGACATTCAGAATAGTTTTTCAGAAGGAGCACCCCTTCCCGCAGGAGTCCGAAATTTTATGGAACCGCGTTTCAAAGCGAATTTCAGTAAAGTAAAAGTGCATACTTCTGAAAAATCGGCACAAATGAGTGCGCAACTCAGTGCCAAAGCCTTTACTGTGGGAGAACATATTTTTTTCGGGAAGGATCAGTTTAAACCTGATACCACTGAAGGCAAAGAATTGATTGCACATGAACTTACGCACACGATCCAGCAAGGTTCGGCTATTCAACGCAGTGAGGCAACAACAGTTACCCAACGAACAGGCGCAGGAATACAGCGATCTTTTTTAGATAGTATCCTTAATTTTTTTGCAGACAAGGCAAATAATATTCCGGGATATTCGATGCTGATCTTCATATTGGGAGTAAACCCGATCAATATGCAGCCGGTACCAAGAACAGCTGCAAACTTATTCCGTGGAATCATCGGGCTGATACCTGGCGGCAATCTCATTTATGAAGCATTGCAAAACCATGGCATCATTGATCGTGTTGCAGAGTGGATCATGCAAAAATTCGCAGAGCTCGGGGCAATCGGAAATTCATTCAGGGATGGATTCAACAGGTTTAAAAATTCATTGGGAGCAAGCGATATTTTTAGCCTGGGAAGCGTTTGGGACAGGGCAGTAAGAATATTCACAGAACCTATCGGGCGTATCATTTCGTTTATCCGCAGTCTTGTAACAGATATCCTCAAATTTATTAAAGATGCCATACTGCGTCCCCTTGCAGCACTTGCAAAAGATACACGTGGTTATGATTTGCTGAAAGCAATTTTGGGTGAAGACCCGATAACAGGCGAGCCGGTTCCCCGGAATGCTGAAACATTGATCGGCGGATTTATGAAACTGATCGGGCAGGAAGAGATATGGGAAAATATCAAACGTGGAAATGCTATTCAGCGTGCATGGACATGGTTCCAGACCGCATTGAATGACCTAATGGGATTTTTACGGGAGATCCCCACCTTATTCATGAATGCACTTCGGGCATTGGAGATCACAGATATTATTTTAGTGCCAAGGGCTTTTTCAAAACTTATAGGTGTGTTTGGAGATTTTGTTGGAAGGTTCATTAGCTGGGCAGGAAATACAATATGGAATTTACTTGAAATTATTTTTTCTGTAGTTGCACCTGCTGCAATGCCTTATTTACAAAAAGCCAGGCAGGCATTCCGAACCATACTACAGGATCCGATCGGCTTTATCCGTAATCTCTTAGCCGCAGCAATGCTTGGATTCAGGCAGTTTGGAACAAACTTCCTCACGCACTTACGTAATAGCCTGATTCAATGGTTCACCGGTGCATTGCCCGGTGTGTATATCCCACAGGCATTAAACCTGAGAGAGATCATAAAATTTATTTTGAGTGTACTGGGACTAACATGGCAAAACATCCGGGTAAAATTAGTACGGGCAATTGGCGAAACAGCAGTTGCAGCAATGGAAACAGGTTTTGATATTGTAAAAACGTTGGTTACACAAGGGCCTGCAGCGGCATGGGAAAAAATACGTGAAGCCATATCCAATCTTCAGCAGATGGTGATGGATGGAATAATGGAATTTGTAAAATCAAAGATCGTGGAAGCTGCCATTACAAAATTAATGAGCATGCTTACACCAGCAGGCGCATTCATACAGGCAATCCTTGCTATATATAATACTGTTATGTTCTTTGTTGAAAGATTGAGACAAATTGCACAGGTTGCCGCATCATTCATCGATTCTATTGCGGCGATTGCTGGTGGTGTGATTGCAACGGCAGCTAACAGGGTAGAACAAACGATGGCAGGATTGCTCACACTTGTAATAAGTTTCTTAGCAAGGATCGCAGGACTAGGAAGAGTAAGTGATGCGGTGATGAATATTATCAATCGTGTTCGCCAGCCAATTGACAGGGCATTGGATAGAGTAGTTGCATGGCTGGTTAGTGTAGGAAGAAGGTTTGTTGCTGCTGTTGTTAGTGGGGCCAGGAGGGGAGCCGCTGCAATTTTAGGATGGCTTGGATTGAGAAAACATTTTAAGGTTGCAGGAGAAGATCATGATATATATTTTGACAGAGAAGCTCCAACAGCAAATATTATTGTCGCGAGCAGAAACCCAGGCTTGCTAAGTAATATTATCAGTACAAAAAAATGGCAAAATAAAGATATATCTGATACAGGTATAGGCACACTAAGAGCACAAGTTGTAATCATTGATTCCAACAGAAGAGAAATGACAAGAGAACGTGGTGAAATTATTATGCGTTGCTATGATATTATTACTCAGGTATTAGCCCAGGAAGCGGGCGTCACTCCTCCCGTAACAGCAATTTTAGTAAAAACCGCTATTAAATCAGGACGTGAACAAATGGGTAAGATTTTATTAGTAGAACCATTAAGCTTAAATCCCGGTGGACTATCCGGCAGTCAACCAACAGTAGGCTCGCTTCTGGGAGATGAGATGAAACAAAAATATCCAAATTATTTTGTGGAAGGTCACTTACTTAATCATAACCTGCACGGACCTGGTTACGAAAGATGGAATCTTACACCGTTAACACAAAAGGCAAATCGTAACATGCTGTCAAAAGCGGAACGACATGCAAAATCGGATGTGTTAGCAAGCGGAATTGTTCTTTCGTATAAAGTGGAAGTAGATTATCCATCGTCAGGAAATAAGCCTGAAAAACAAATTTGCAGGGGAGTAAAAATAACTATAAGAGAAATGCAGTTCAATCCTGCTAACAGGCAATGGGTGTATAAGACAGACAATCTTACACTTCCTAAATTAGAGGTTTATATTGATAATGACACATCAACGGTCCCCAATTACGATAGAACGTGATATGTTTTATAGAAATACTTTTTTAACCATTATTGAAAAAACTTCTTCGTATGTCCTTTCTCCTGTCCAGCAAAAGTATAATTGCGGAAAAACTCATCTGCAGAAATAGCACCACTCCCTTTTATCACAAATACGATAAGCAAGATTAATGTACCTGCAGAAAGCAGTAATTCTGTATTGCTGAACGAAATGCCTTCCTGCATATTAAAGATCACCGCCCCGATAAGAATGGGAATTTGTACCAGCGATGCCCATCTCGTGATAAAACCTGTGGAAATAAATACACCACCAAGCAGCGATAAATAAGTAATAATAGAAGCCCATGTTTGTGCATTGGTACTGAATATATCCCATCCTCTTTCATGAAATATAGTTTCCAGCGATGTTTGATCATAGAAAAAGGAAATTCCTTTAGCAATGAGAATTAAACCAAGTATAATTCTAAGCATTGTTAGCCAGCCGGAATAAGGGTGGGTCGCTTCTTTATTTCTTATAAGGCTTGTTTGTTTGTCTCTTAAAATATTTGCTTGCATAATTGACAAATTTTAAATCTATTCAGCCAAGAATCGTGCAAAAAATAAATTTTAAACATTTGGCGGGAAAATTTTAGGTATTCCCGGCTACGGCTGTTTAACATATTTAATTGCCAGTAATGGCTAAATTATTCATTTACTATCGGTTATTGCAAAAAGTCTTCCATACGGCTCGTGGTTGATTGGGGGAAATGTTTTGAGGATTTTCTACAGCATGATGGAATAAATTTTGAGGAAATTAAATTGTGGGGTTTGAAAATAAATGGAGCGAATGTTTACTTCAAAAACTTGTTACCATGAAAAAAACACTAATGATTCCGATCTTACTATGCGCTCTCACTTTTGTTTCGTGTAAAAAAGATGTTGCATCAGTCAATGAAAAAAATGATGCTACGGTACAGGCAAACAATGATATTGCTGCTAAAGCATCAGCCGTTTTTTCAACCACCTGTAGTGAATGGCATCTCGCAACATTCAGGGTGAATGCAACGGATATTACAAACAACTATGAAGGTTATAATTTTACTTTTTGTCCTGATCATACAGTAGCGATGTCAAATGATGTTCTTTCCTATAACGGAAGCTGGTTGTTGTTGTTAGCCAAAGGAGGAACCAGTAGTTACCTGCAGCTGGATTTTGATGTCCCCGATAGTCCTACTTCCAAAGGAGGTATAGTTAATATGCTTGAAGATATGTGGGTGATCGTATCAATGGACGATAATCAGCTGCTATTGCAAAACCAGCCAGGTACAGAAAAGCTGGCATTTGTTAGAAATTCGAGATAGTTATCGAAAAGGGACCATAATTGAGTGGGTAAAAAAAGGTACCTTAGTAATGACATGGATCATCATTTATATATCCCTGTATTAACACTGCTATGAAACGATTTTTACTCCCTCTTGTTCTTTTCTGTTATACAATTGCTTTTTCGCAAAACAACCGAAACCGGTTCTGGCATTTCGGTGAATTTGCCGGGGTTAATTTTAATACCAATCCACCAACCACTTCAGCAAATTCAAACATGTTAGTGCATGAAGGTTGTGCAACTATGTGTAGAGAAAGCAATGGTTCGCTTTTATTTTATACGGATGGGCGGACAGTATGGAAACGCACACATCATCCCATGACGAACGGGAATGACCTGCTTGGTGGATTTGGATCTTCTACTCAGTCATCTGTAATAATACCCAAGCCCGGCAGCAGCAGTATTTATTATATTTTTACCATTCCCGAAATAAATCTTACTGATCCAATGTGTTATTCAATTGTTGATATGACACTTGACAATGGTTTTGGTGATGTTACAATAAAAAATGTACCGTTATATGCCCCTGTAGCTGAAAAAATAACTGCAACAGTTAAAAGTAATGGAGTTGATTTTTGGATTGTTGCAAAACAAACATCATCAGATGCATTTCTTGCTTTCTCTTTAACGGCAGCAGGTGTTGATCCGAATCCTGTAATTTCTCATGCAGGTGTCGCAACAAATTGGATTAATAACGGCTATGCAAGAATATCACGGAATGGTTCAAGGCTTAGCCTGGTAAATTCAATTGAAAGAACAGTACAATTGTTTGATTTTAATATTAACACAGGCCAGGTTTCAAATTTTGTTGACCTTACTATAACTCCGTATGAACCCTATGGCACAGAATTTTCACCTGATAACTCCAAGCTATATATCAGCCGAAAGAGTGTAACACTGCCGGATACTACATTTGTGATCCAGTATGATTTGTCCACAGGGTCTACGGCTGCGATTTTAAATTCAGCAATACCTATTATAAGCATTCCAGTTAATAACGGTTCCCTGTATTCAGGAAATATAGGTGCACTGCAACTCGGGCCGGATGATAAAATATATGTTTCTCATCTTGGCTCTCCTTCGCTTGCAGCCATCAATCAGCCAAACCTTGCAGGACTTGCATGTGATTACACGCTGCAGGCTATCCAGTTAAGTAGTGGTAGTTTCTGTAGATATGGATTGCCGAATAATATTTATTATCCCCCAGTTGTTCCCTGTGCCACAAGTCAGTATGTTAGTAATAATATAGACATCTGCGCAGATCAAACCTACCAGTTACCATCCGGCACTATTGTTAACAGTTCGGGAGCTTACCAGGATACAATAAGAAACAATGCAAATACATGTGACAGTATCATTTATACAATTAATTTATCAGTGTATACTGTTTCGTTCTTAAATACTGACGTACATATCTGTCCCAATCAAACCTATCAATTGCCATCGGGAACGATTGTGAATGCAGAAGGAATTTACTCGGATACATTAAGCAACCAGGCTTCCTGCGACAGTATCATCAATACCATTCATCTTTTTGTTGACCAGGTTACAATGGTAAATACAGAAACGCATATTTGTCCCGGTCAATCCTACACCTTGCCATCCGGAACCATTGTAAGTATTGAAGGAATTTATTTGGATACATTAAGAAGCCAGGCATTCTGCGACAGCATTATCAATACCGTTCATCTTTTTGTTGACCAGGTTACCATGCTAAATACAGAAGTGCATATTTGTCCTGGTCAAACATTTGTGCTGCCATCCGGAACCATTGTAAGTATTGAAGGAATTTATCTGGATACATTAAGAAGCCAGGCATTCTGCGACAGCATTATTAATACGATTCATTTATTCGTTGATCAGGTTTCATTGTTGAATACCGATGTGCACATCTGTTCCAATCAAAACTACCAGTTGCCGTCGGGAATGATCGTAAATACTGAAGGGGTCTATATTGATACGTTAAGGAGTCATGCTTTTTGTGATAGCATTATCAATATCATTCATTTAACGGTTGATGATCTTTCCTATACAAGCCAGGTTGATTCGGTTTATGAAGGAGAAAATTATACACTGCCATCCGGTGTAGTTGTTAGTTCGGAAGGCAGCTATCAAAGTGTCTTAATAAATAGCTTTGGATGCGATAGTGTTATTACCACGATTATAAAATTCAAAAAAACAATTGCAGCATGTCTTACGCTTAAAAATGCTTTTACTCCCAATGGAGACGGGAAGAATGATTACTGGGTATTGTACAGGTACAATTGTTTTAAAAAATTAGGTCTGAAAGTTTACAACCGGTATGGAAGCCTGGTATATCATGCTGATGATTATAAGAACGATTGGAATGGAACATATAAGAACAAGCCTGTACCCGACGGAACTTATTATTATATGATACAATTGTTTTCATTTGATGATCGTGTCTATAATTTTAAAGGTAATGTTACCATCTTACGATAACCGGCTGTGATCTCAAAAAGATTTATCTTTAGTGAGTAATCACTGCACCAAACTACTGCTATGAAACGGTTGGTATTCCTGTTCTTTATTTTATTATCCGTCCATTCCTTTTCTCAAAACCGGGATAAGATGTGGTATTTTGGTGAGTATGCTGCACTTGATTTTAATACCAACCCACCTACTGCAATTGGCAGCTCAATGATGACCCAATTGGAAGGGTGTGCATCAATAAGTAATAATAATGGCCAGCTTTTATTTTACACCGATGGAGTTTCAGTATGGAACCGTAATAATCAGATAATGCCTAATGGTACAGGTCTTTTGGGTGGGTTTTCTTCTTCCCAATCAGCCTTAATTATACCCATGCCTTCACACAGTAATCTTTATTATCTTTTCACTGTTCCTGCTCATTCATCATCGGTTCCCTTTAGTTATTCAATCATCGATATGACACTGGATGGCGGATTAGGCAATGTTACAACAACAAAAAATGTGGCTGTTCATCTTCCGGTAGGGGAAAAATTAACAGGAACGCTTAAAAGCAACGGGACTGATTACTGGGTAGTAGTAAAAGAATTCGGTACAGATGCAATCCTTGCTTACTCATTGACTGCTACAGGACTTGATCCTAATCCGGTAATTTCTAATTCGGGCTACACACCAATTGATATATCAGATATTGGTTATGGAAAAATATCTCATGATGGTTCTAAATTGTGCATAGCATATTATAGAGGCCGGTTCTACCAGCTACTTGATTTTAATAACAGTACAGGAATCGCTTCAAACCCGATAAATTTGATCGAAACTTATGCAGGCGGTCCTTATGGGCTTGAATTTTCACCCGATAACAGTAAACTATATACGCTGGAAGACGGTTATGGCAGTAAGCTCAGGCAATATGATCTGCAGGCTGGTTCTGCAACTGCTATACAAAATTCAGTTGTGGTAATTGCCAGTGAGGGGATGAGCCAGGTGGGAGGGTCATTGGCACTTGGCCCTGATGGTAAAATATATGTGGACTACTATCACAGGCCTTACCTCGGAGCTATCAATCAGCCCAATCTCGCCGGCGCAGCATGCGGTTATGTTTTACCGGCAATACAGTTAGCTCCTACTTTTAACCTTACCGGTTCCGGCTTACCCAATTTTATTCGCTATGCAAATGCTGTTCCGTGCGCACCAACTCAGAATGTCAGTAATAATGTTATGATCTGTTCCAGTCAAACCTATCAATTACCATCCGGAACAATTGTGAATACAGCGGGCATTTATAATGATACAATACGGGGAGAAAATTCCTGTGATAGCATTATTACCGCGGTCAACTTATCTGTTTTTCCTGTAACTCATTTCAATACTTCAGTAGAGATCTGTTCTGATCAAACCTATCAATTGCCATCCGGAACGATTGTAAATACTACGGGATTATACCAGGATACAATAAGAAGTATAAGTTCCTGTGACAGCATTATTACAACGGTTGATTTATTTGTTTTTCCCGTCAATCATTTTAATGCGGCTGCACAAATTTGTTTTGGTCAAACATATCAACTACCATCCGGAACAATTGTAAATGCAACAGGAATTTATGAGGATACGATAAGAAGTGTGAGCGGCTGTGATAGTATTATCACAACTGTGGACCTATTTGTTTTTCCTGTGAATCACTTCAATATTGCTTCACAGATTTGTTTCAACCAAACATACCAATTACCATCCGGAACAATTGTGAGTGCTGCTGGAATTTACGAGGATACAATCAGAAGTATAAGTTCCTGTGATAGTATTATTACAACAGTGAATCTATCTGTTTTTACCGTAAACTATTTTAATACTTCTGTACAGATCTGTTCAAATGAAACCTATCATTTGCCATCCGGAACAATCGTTAGCGCTACCGGCATTTACCAGGATACGGTAAGAGCTGTAAATTCCTGTGATAGTAGTATTGGTACTATCCAATTATTTGTAAACAATGTTTCTTCATCCGGCATTGTTGATTCGGTGTATGCAGGAGAATTATATATTTTGCCATCAGGACAAACGGTGAATGGTCCGGGTGTTTATCAGGCAGTTTTAATCAACAGTGCTGGTTGTGACAGCCTGGTCACAGTAACATTGAAAGAAAAGAAAAAATTGTTTGAATGTATCATACTCAACAATGCATTTACTCCAAATGGCGATGGAATGAATGATGTATGGATATTGTATAGATATAACTGCTTTAAAAAATTAGAAGTGAGTGTTTACAACCGATATGGAAGCCTGGTGTATCATGCGGATGATTACAAGAACGATTGGAATGGAACATATAAAAATAAACCGGTTCCCGACGGAACTTACTATTATATCATACAATTGTTTTCATTTGATGATCGTGCCTATAATTTTAAAGGCAATGTTACCATCCTGCGATAACCGGGTATGTGTGTCAAAAAGATTTATCTTTAGTGAGTAATCACTGCACCAAACTACTGCTATGAAACGATTGGTATTCCTGTTCTGCATTTTTTTATCCACCCAATCCCTTTCTCAAAAAAGAAATAATAACTGGTATTTTGGTGAATATGCTGCGGTTACTTTTAATACAAATCCACCCAGTTATATTCCAGGCTCTGCAATGACGCAACTGGAAGGTTGTGCATCGATCAGCGATAATAATACCGGCCAGATTTTGTTTTATACAGATGGAGTAACTGTATGGAACCGCAATCACCAACCAATGCTTAACGGAACCGGGCTTTTGGGAAGTTATTCCTCCAGCCAGTCCGCTTTGATAATACCGAAACCCGGTGATAACAATATTTATTATGTTTTTACTGTTCCGGCCCAAAGTGCTTCTGTTCCATTAAGCTATTCAATTATTGATATGACCCTGGATACCGGATTGGGAGCCATTACAATAAAAAACACCGCACTTCATCTTCCGGTCATGGAAAAATTAACAGGAACAGTAAAAAGCAATGGATTTGATTACTGGGTGATCGCGAAAGAACTTAATTCTGACGCTATTCTTACTTATTCTGTAACGGCTGCAGGTGTTGATCCCAATCCTGTTATATCTCACTCCGGAATGGTAACGGCGGATGTTGATGATCTTGGTTATGCAAGAATGTCACCCAATGGGTCAAAATTGTGTATCACATACAATCGTAGTAAACTTAGCCAGTTATTTGATTTTAATACCAGTACCGGCACCGCATCTGCTCCAATAGATTTAGATGCAAACTCTACCAGCAATTATGGCCCTTATGGCGTAGAATTTTCTCCGGATAATGCCAGGTTGTATATTATGCACGAACCTGGTTGTATCATAAAACAATATGATCTTCTAGCCGGGTCTGCAACTGCTATTCAGAACTCTGTTCTGATTATAGTTGACTTAAGTTCTACGCAGCTTGGGGCATGTTTAGCGCTTGGTCCGGACAACAAAATTTATATTGACTACTTTCATCGTCCATTCCTTGGGGTTATTAATCAGCCAAATCTTCTTGGAGCTGCCTGCGATTATATCTTCCAGGCGCCTGGAATATCACTGTTGAACTTTAGTCTTGCCGGGGCAGGTTTGCCGAATTATGTACATTATCCGGTTTGCCCGCCGGTTCAGAATAATAGTAATAATGTAACGATCTGCAGCAATGGATCGTATCAATTACCTTCCGGAACTGTTGTAAATGCTTCCGGTACGTACCTTGATACAATAAGAGGAATAAATTTCTGTGATAGCATTATTACAACTGTGAGCTTATCTGTTTTTCCTGTAACTCATTTCAATACTTCAGTAGAGATCTGTTTTAATCAAACCTATCAACTGCCATCAGGAACGATTGTAAATACAACGGGAATATACCAGGATACAATAAGAAGTGTAAGTTCCTGTGACAGCATTATTACAATGGTGGATTTGTTTGTTTTTCCTGTGAATCATTTTAATGCGGCTGCACAAATTTGTTTTGGTCAAACATATCAACTACCATCCGGAACAATTGTAAATACAACAGGAATTTACGAGGATACGATAAGAAGTGTGAGCAGCTGTGATAGTATTATCACAACTGTGAACCTATTTGTTTTTCCTGTGAATCACTTCAATATTGCTTCACAAATTTGTTTCAACCAAACATACCAATTACCATCCGGAACAATTGTGAGTGCTGCTGGAATTTACGAGGATACAATCAGGAGTATAAGTTCCTGTGATAGTATTATTACAACAGTGAATCTATCTGTTTTTACCGTAAACTATTTTAATACTTCTGTACAGATCTGTTCAAATGAAACCTATTATTTGCCATCCGGAACAATCGTTAGCGCTACCGACATTTACCAGGATACAATCAGAAGTGTAAATTCCTGTGACAGCAGCATTTCTACCATACAATTATTTGTAAACAATGTTTCTTCATCTGGTATTATTGATTCAGTGTATGCAGGAGAATCGTATCTGTTACCTTCGGGGCAAACAGTGAATGGTCCCGGCATATATCAATCGGTTTTAATCAACAGTGTTGGCTGTGATAGCCTGGTCACTGTAACATTGAAAGAAAAGAAAAAATTGTTTGACTGTATCATACTTAACAATGCATTTACTCCAAATGGCGATGGAATGAATGATGTATGGATATTGTATAGGTACAACTGCTTTAAAAAATTAGAAGTCAATGTGTACAATCGTTACGGAGCCTTGGTATACCAGTCTGCCAGCTATAAAAATGACTGGAAAGGAACTTTTAAAAACAAGGCATTACCCGACGCAACTTACTATTATATGATCAGGATATTTGCATTTGATGGCAATGAATATATTTATAAAGGAAATGTAACGATCCTGAGATAATAAATCCTTATTGCAGGTAAATGATTTGTAAGACAGCAAACATTTCTCTCAAAAAATGTATCTTTAATAGCAGTGTATCTGAACCAAATAACTGTAATGAAAACCCTTTTATTCTTAGTCTTACTTTTAATTTCTCTTTGTACGTTTTCCCAAAAACGAAATAATAACTGGTACTTTGGAGAATATGCTGCGGTTACTTTTAATACAAACCCGGTTAGCTATACCGCTGGCTGCGCATTAACAACTTTAGAAGGCACAGCATCTATCAGCGATAACAACGGCCAGCTGCTATTGTATAGCGACGGGAGAGTTGTATACAATCGTATTCACCAGGCAATGCCAAACGGGACCGGTTTACTTGGTGGAGAATCATCCACGCAATCTGCTTTAATAATACCGAAACCGGGTGATAATAATATCTATTATCTTTTTACTGTTCCGGAGGAAAGCAGCATTGTTCCCTTAAGTTATTCAATTATCGATATGACACTTGACGGCGGATTGGGTGCCGTTACAAATAAAAACATTTCGCTTCATGTTCCTGTTTTGGAAAAACTAACAGGGACAGTCAAAACTAATGGTATAGATTATTGGGTGATAGCAAAGGAGTTTAATTCTGATGCGATCCTCGCTTATTCAGTAACCTCGGCGGGAGTTGATGCAAACCCTGTCATTTCGCACGGTGGTTTTACTCCAACCAGTATTTCTGACCTTGGTTATGCAAAAATGTCGCCGAATGGGTTAAAATTATGCATTACATATTTTCGAGGCATGTTGAGCCAGTTGTTCGATTTTAATAAGAGCACTGGTATTATATCTAATCCGGTAGATTTACCAGCAGAAACCTATGCCCTTGCCCAGAATGGTCCTTATGGTGTAGAATTTTCCCCCGATAACAGTAAATTATATATCGGGCAAATACGTGAAGCTATTGTAAAGCAGTATGATCTGCTTGCAGGTTCGCCTGCTGCTATTCAGAACTCAGCGATAATAGTAGTTAATGAAGGGTTTACTCAATTTTGTGGAGCCCTTACACTTGGGCCTGATGGCAAATTATATATTTGTTATTATCACAGGCCCTATGTTGCGGTGATCAATCAGCCCAACCTTGCAGGAGCCGCTTGTGATTATCATTTGCAATCGCCTATTTCACTTTTAAATTATAGTCTTACCGGCATGGGACTACCAAATTATGTGCATTATCCTGCTTGTCCGCCGGTTCAGAATGCCAGTAACAATGTAATGATTTGCACTAACGGAAACTATCAATTGCCATCCGGAACAATTGTGAATACAGCCGGTATTTATAATGATACAATACTAGGAGTAAATTTCTGTGATAGTATTATTACAACTGTTGACTTATCAGTTTTTCCTGTAACTCATTTCAATATTGCTGTGGACATTTGTTCCAATCAAACCTATCAATTGCCATCCGGAACAATTGTAAGTAGTACTGGTATTTACCAGGATACGATAAGAAGTGTAAGTTCCTGCGATAGCATAATTACAACTGTTGACTTGTCTGTTTTTCCTGTAACTCATTTTAACGCAGCTGCACAAATATGTTTTGGTCAAACATATCAACTACCATCCGGAACAAATGTAAATACAACAGGAATTTACGAGGATACGATAAGAAGTGTGAGCAGCTGTGATAGTATTATCACAACTGTGAACCTATTTGTTTTTCCTGTGAATCATTTCAACACTGCTGTACAGATTTGTTTCAATCAAACTTATCAATTGCCATCGGGGACGATTGTGAGTAATGCTGGTTTTTACGAGGATACGATCAGAAGTATAAGTTCCTGTGATAGTATCATTACAACAGTGAACGTATCTGTTTTTCCCGTAAGCTATTTTAATACTTCTGTGCAGATATGCTCGAATGAAACTTATCATTTACCATCAGGAGCAATTGCAAGCAGTACTGGTATTTACCAGGATACGATAAGAAGTGTAAATTCCTGTGATAGTAGTATTGGTACTATCCAATTATTTGTAAACAATGTTTCTTTGTCTGGTATTATTGATTCAGTGTATGCGGGAGAATCGTATTTATTACCATCGGGACAAACAGTGAATGGCCCCGGCGCATATCAGTCAGTTTTGATTAACAGTGTTGGTTGTGACAGTGTGGTTACAATAACATTGAAAGAAAAGAAAAAATTGTTTGAATGTATAACACTCAACAATGCATTTTCTCCCAATGGGGATGGGGTCAATGACTACTGGATATTGTATAAATATAATTGCTTTAAGAAATTAGAAGTAGCTGTTTACAATCGTTATGGCAGCCAGGTATATTATTCTAATAATTATAAAAACGACTGGAATGGAACTTATAAGAACAAGCCGGTTCCTGATGGTACTTACTACTATGTAATTAAAGTGATTTCATTTGATGGTAAAGAGTACATATTTAAGAATAATGTTAGCATTTTAAGATAACCGGGTATTGCGCTGAAAAGATTTAACTTTAATAAAATCTTACTGCACCAAACTACTTCTATGAAACGATTGGTATTTCTCACTATCATTTTTTTATCTACTCATTCGTTTTCCCAAAACCGGAATAACATGTGGTATTTTGGCGAGTATGCTGCGATGGATTTTAATACCAGTCCACCAACCCCCCTCGGCAGCTCAATGATGACCCAATTGGAAGGTTGTGCATCAATAAGTAATAATAACGGACAGCTTTTATTTTACACCGATGGAATTTCAGTATGGAACCGCAATAACCAGGTAATGCCAAATGGTACAGGCCTGTTGGGTGGATTTTCTTCTAGCCAATCAGCTTTGATTATACCCATACCGTCAAACAATAATCTCTATTATCTTTTCACTGTCCCTACCCAATCAGCAACTGTTCCTTTTAGTTATTCGATTGTAGATATGACACTGAATGGGGGATTAGGTGATATTTCAACAACAAAAAATGTTGCTATTCATACCCCCGTAATGGAAAAACTAACGGGAACACTTAAAAGCAATGGGACTGAATATTGGGTAGTAGTAAAAGAATTTGGTACAGATGCATTCCTTGCTTATTCATTGACTGCCGCAGGCCTTGATCTTAATCCTGTAATTTCTCATACCGGGCATACATCGACCATCCTGCAGGATATTGGTTACGGAAGAATATCTCATAATGGAGCAAGATTGTGTATAGCATATGAAATCAGTATGCTCTACCAGTTATTTGATTTTAATAATGTTACAGGAATTGTTTCAAACCCGATAGATTTACATGTCGCACCTCCTTTGGGTAATGTTCCGTATGGCCTTGAATTTTCTCCTGATAACAACAAATTGTATACACTGGGTGAGGGAAATTTTTCTGAACTCGTGCAATACGATCTGCTGGCCGGTTCACAAGCTGCTATTCAAAATTCTGCTGTAATTATTGCCAACGAAGGAATGAACCAGGTAGGTGGAGCATTAGCGCTTGGCCCGGATAATAAAATATATGTAAACTATTTTCACCGGCCTTTCCTTTCGGTTATTAATCAGCCCAACCTGGCCGGCGCAGCATGTGGCTATGTTTTCGCTACTGTTCCGTTGGCCCCCACTTTTAACCTTACTGGTCTTGGGTTACCCAATTTTATTCGCTATGCAAATGATATCCCCTGTGCGCCAACACAGAATTTTAGTAATAGTGTAATGATCTGTTCCAATCAAACCTATCAATTGCCTTCCGGAACAATTGTGAATACAGCTGGTATTTATAATGATACAATACGGGGAGTAAATTCCTGTGATAGTATTATTACAACAGTGGACTTATCAGTTTTTCCTGTAACTCATTTCAATATTGCTGTAGAAATTTGTTCCAATCAAACCTATCAATTGCCTTCCGGAACAATTGTAAGCAATGCAGATATTTACCAGGATACAATCAGAAGTGTAAGTTTATGTGACAGCATTATTACAACAGTGGACTTATCTGTTTTTCCCGTAACTCATTTTAATATTTCTGCAGAAATTTGTTCCGGGCAAACCTATCAATTGCCTTCGGGGACAATTGTAAATACAACGGGCATCTACCAGGATACCATAAGAAGTGTAAGTTCCTGCGATAGTATTATCACAACTATTGATTTGTCTGTTTTTCCTGTAACTCATTTCAATATTGCTGTACAAATTTGTTTCAACCAGACATACCAATTACCATCAGGAACAATTATAAATGCTGCGGGAGTTTACCAGGATACGATCAGAAGCACAAGTTCCTGTGATAGTATAATTACAACAGTGAACCTATCAGTTTCTCCTGTGAACTATTTTAATACTTCTATACAAATATGTTCCAATGAAACCTATCATTTACCATCAGGAACAATAGTTAACACTGCAGGCATTTACCAGGATACAATACGAAGTGTAAATTCCTGCGATAGCATTGTTACTACTGTGCAATTATTTGTACATAATGTTTCTTCTTCTGGTATTATTGATTCAGTGTATGCGGGAGAATCGTATTTATTGCCATCGGGACAAACAGTGAATGGCCCCGGCACATATCAGTCAGTTTTGATTAACAGTGTTGGTTGTGACAGTGTGGTTACAATAACATTGAAAGAAAAGAAAAAATTGTTTGAATGTATAACACTTAACAATGCATTTACTCCAAATGGGGATGGCATTAATGATTATTGGATTTTATATAAATATAATTGCTTTAAGAAATTAGAAGTAAATGTTTACAATCGTTATGGCAGCCAGGTGTATTATTCTAATAATTATAAAAACGACTGGAATGGAACTTATAAAAACAAGCCTGTTCCCGATGGTACCTATTACTATGTAATTAAAGTGATTTCATTTGATGGCAAAGAATACACATTCAGGAACAATGTCACCATCTTAAGATAACTGCTATCAATACCCCAATTAAACAAGTTTTGAACATATTTTAATAAATAGGGTACCGGTGTCGGCTCTATATTTTCCCATCATCTATTTATTTTTAATAAATAAGTTATTCATTGTGAAAGATTCTTAATCAATTTCCTCCAGGGTTCCTTTAAACTTGCCTATACAGTTGCTTTCCTGCAACTCTCTTTATTCCAATCATCAATTCCGGGCTGGAATGCATTTTGTTAAAAATGAATTGTGTGGTTGTAACAGTTGCTAACATTTTTTATCTCTAAAACTTAAACTATGAAAAAAATACTAATCATTCCCGCTTTAATTTTTGCTTTTACTTTTATTTCCTGCAAAAAAGACTCACCTGCTTCAAATGAAAATGACAATTCAAAACCAATCAATAAAGAACTTACGGCAAAGGCTGCCGGCTTTTTTTCAGGATGCCTGCCATGGCGTATCGAACAATTTATTCAAAAAGGAGCAAATGAAACAGATCGCTACAATGGATACACATTTAGTTTCTGTCCTGATAATACCGTAACCGTAGCAAATGATATTCTTCCATTCGACGGGCAATGGTGGATATTATTAGCCGGAGGTGGTCCCACCAGTTATTTCGAACTTGATTTTAAATTAAATGATCAAACCGCCCGTGCAGCAGAATTGGAAGGGATGTGGGAACTTACCGGTATGGATTCGAATAAGATCACTTTGGATAGCCAGGACAAAACTGTAAGATTAGTGTTTACAAGAATTTACTAAAAAGTAATTGGACCAGGCAATAATTAAAGAATCAGTGTACTCAAAAAAGGGTGCATGCTGAAATAAAAATGCGCCTTATAACGGCGCATTTTCTTTATAGGTATTTGTTGTTTCCGTTTTTTTTATTTTGCCCGGGTATTCAATCAATGCTCTTTCCAGGCAATCCATTGCTTTGTTAATTGCATCAACATTTAAAACATAGGCCAGTCGCACTTCATTTTTTCCCAGACCAGGTGTACTATAAAAGCCTGTAGCAGGGGCAAGCATCACGGTTTGATTATTGTAAGAAAATTTTTCCAGTAACCATTGGCAGAATGCATCACTATCGTCGATCGGTAAACGGGCCATAGCATAAAATGCACCACCCGGGTTTGGACAAAATACGCCAGGCATCGCATTAAGTCTTTTCACAATTGTGTTACGACGTAATTTGTATTCGGCCTTTGTAGTGTCAAAATAATTATCAGGAAGATCAACAGCTGCTTCACCCAATACCTGTGCATAGAATGGCGGACTCAACCTTGCCTGTGCAAATTTCATTGCTGCATTTAATACTTCTTTATTTTTTGTGATGAAAGCACCGATACGACCACCACAGGCACTATAACGTTTACTGATGGTATCCATTAAGATCACATTCTGTTCAGCACCTTTTAAATGCATAGCACTTGTATGTGTGCCGTCATAACAAAACTCACGATAAGCTTCATCTGCAAAAAGAAAAAGATCATGTTTTAAAACAATTTGTTTTAAAGTTTCCATTTCGGAAGCACTGTATAAATAACCTGTTGGGTTGTTTGGATTACAAACGATGATCGCTTTTGTTTTTGCTGTAATTGCTTTTTCAAAATCTTCGATAGGAGGAAGCGCAAAACCTGTTTCAATACAGCTTAAGATTGGTTTTACCACGATGTCTGCCTGTATAGCAAATCCATTATAATTGGCATAAAACGGTTCAGGAACAATCACTTCATCACCAGCATCCAGGCATGCCATAAAACCAAATAAGATCGCTTCGCTTCCACCGGTTGTTACAATAATATCATGATGTGTTATTTCGATCTGGTTCTTTGCATAATATTCAACCAGTTTTTTGCGATAGCTCTCATTGCCGGCACTGTGACTATATTCCAGTACGGTGATATTGCAATTCCTGACAGCATCGAGGCATTGCTTCGGTGTTTCAATATCAGGCTGACCAATGTTGAGGTGATAAACTTTGGTTCCTTTCTTTTTTGCAGCTTCTGCATAAGGAACCAGTTTGCGTATCGGAGATGCAGGCATGTCATGGCCGCGTTTGCTTATTTCTAACATAGAACAAAGTTAATTGACAAATGACAATTGACAATGGATAATGAAGCCAAAAACAGCTGCTTTAATTGTCAATTATCCATTATCAATTTTCCATTCTTAATTGCCTTCTTCATAAAAATCTACATTGTGTAGCCTCAAAAATGCTTTGATCGCATTCACATGTATGCACTGGCCAAGGTGTATAAAAGAATAATCTGAAACTTTTTTGATGTTGTTGTTCACCATTATTTCTTTGTCAACAATATCAAAACCAAGGTGTAAGTGTTTGGTAGAAAACTGCATACCATATACAATTCCTTTTTCATCAAACAAAGGCCCGCCGCTTTGACCACGCAGCCCGGGGGTGCTCATTTCAATTCCATATAAACCCTGTTGCTGATCTGCAAGGAAACGAGTAACCATTCCCTCAATGGGAAACCTGGGCGAAACATTCACGCCGGTATTCGTCCATTCAATATCATCTGTTGCTTCATTATAAGCAAAATTCGTAAACTCCGGAAAGGGGAACCCGAGCCTGCACAGGAATTTTCCCTGTTTGATACTGTTATCATCTTTTAAAAATCTTGCGCAATCCGTATAATGGATCTTTCCAAAGTCATTGAATTTTAAAATGGCAAGGTCAAGGGTAGGATGGGCATGCCAGGTAAAGCCACTCATTTTGTCTACACTGTCTACGAAATTATTTTTTATTTGAATGGTGGTTTCCGGGCCATATTTATATTTAAGCTCCAGTCCTTTTAAATGTGTTTTATATTTTCCATCCTGGGCAATTAACTGTCTTTCTTTTTTAAAATTGTTGTAATGCCGGTTGATGTTATCAGAAGAAGCCAGCAACTCTACTACGTGTTTACATGTAATTGCATATCCATTTTCATTTACAAAAAAAATGGTTGCAGCCCCAGGCATCAATTTGTTAGCGCCATAACTCCGCACGAGCGTATGTATAGGCCTGGTAAATTGCCCTGCTTTCTCTATTGCAGAAATGAACATTGTTTTATTTTTTTAATTGTGAAGCTGCGGCATCATCAAGATACCAGTCAGCATTTGTACGTATTAGTTGAACAGGATATTTTTCCGCTTCACTTTTTCCTGAAGAGATAGTTTTAATGATAGATGATTTTTCTTTTCCTGCTACGAGAAATAAAATATGATCAGCATTATTTATTAAGCCAGCTGTAAAACTTATCCTGTGTACCTTTAGTTCCTCAACAAAAACTTCTTTCACGATGTGCTTTTTTTCTTTCAGTATAGTAGTGAAGGGAAATAAAGATGCAGTGTGACCATTCTCTCCCAGGCCAAGTAATATAAGATCAAATGCAGGGAGTTTTGAGTTAAAAAACTTTTGCAGGGTTTGTTCGTAAGCTATTGCGGCTTCCGCGGGTTGCAGCTCTGTAGGAACAGGAAAAATATTTTCTGCCGGAACCCGCATCCTGTTTAACAAAGCAGTATAAGCCATATGGCTGTTATTCTGCCTGTCTGAAAATGGAACACATCTCTCATCACTCCAGAAAATAAAAATATTTTTCCAGTCAAGAGAAGTTGAATACGGTTGTTGTGCAAGCAGTTCATACAATTTGCGTGGTGTAGTACCACCTGAAAGCGCAATGCAGAATTTTCCTTTTTCCTGTATGGCTTTTTTTGCGACTGTTACAATAAAATCTGCGGCTGCTTTATAAAGCAATTCCGCATCTTCGAAAATCTGTTGATTATTCATGATCTTTTTTTTCAAATGGCATTACAATCCAGTTATTGCCATCTTTTGCAATAAGACCCTCAGCTGTTTCGGGTCCATGAGAGCCTGCCTGGTAATTGGGAAAGTTAACAGATGGATTGGCTTTCCAGGTAGATAAAATGGGCATTATTACTTCCCAGGCTGCTTCCACCTGGTCGGCACGCATAAATAAAGTTGCGTCACCTTCAATCACATCCAGCAATAGTGTCTCATATCCTTCGGGAGTACCGCTTGTATAAGTATCGCTGTAATTAAAAAGCATATCTACAGGATTGAGTTGCATTTGCAGTCCTGGTTTTTTTGCCTGGAAGCGAATGCGTATACCCATATCCGGTTGTAAGTTCAATACCATCCTGTTTGGTTGCCAGTTCTCTGTTGCTTCATCGGGAAATGTCTGGTGCGGCGCCGGCTTGAATTGGATGGTAATAACAGATATAGATTCACTCATTCGTTTACCGGTGCGTAAATAAAAAGGAACATTGCTCCAGCGCCAGTTGTCAATAAAAAATTTAATTGCAGCAAAAGTTTCTGTATGAGATTCGGGAGATACGTCCGCTTCCTGTCGATAAGCTTTTACTTTTTTTCCATCAACCCATCCTGCATCGTATTGCCCACGAACCGCAAAATCATGTACATCTTCCTTTTGTATTTTACGCAGGGCTCTTAAAACATCTACTTTGCGGTTTCTTACTTCATCTGCATTGAAGGATACGGGTGGTTCCATAGCGATCAGGCATAAAAGCTGTAACAGGTGATTTTGGATCATGTCACGAAGTGCGCCATTGATCTCGTAATAATTTCCACGTGTTTCGATACCGATTTTTTCCGCAACGGTGATCTGTATATGATCAATATAATTCCGGTTCCAGATTGGTTCAAACAATGCATTCGCAAAACGAAATGCAAGAATATTTTGTACGGTTTCTTTTCCCAGGTAGTGATCGATACGGTATAGCTGTGGTTCGTCGAATATTCTTAAGAGGGATGCGTTTAATTTTTGTGCGCTTTCCAGGTCAGTGCCAAAAGGCTTTTCTATTACTAACCTGGCATATTTTTTATCAGCCGCAAGTCCGGCCTCGCCAATCTTTGTTGCGATAAGCTCAAAAAACTGCGGCGGCACCGCCATATAAAAAATTTTATTTACACTGCATGCTGATTGTTTTTCAAAAGCAGCAATCTGTTTTTTTACATAGTTATAAAGTGCAGGGCTGTTAAATTCTCCTTTTTTATATTCGATCATTTTAGAAAATGCAGCCCATTCTTTTTGCTTCGTTTTTCCCCTTCGTGAAAATTTATCGATCCCTTCTTTAAGTCGTTTAATAAAAGCGGCATTGCCAATATCCTGCCTGCCGATACAGATAATAGTAAATTTGCTGTTTAGCCAGTTATCGAGGTACAGATTATACAAAGCGGGTATCAGCTTACGCCAGGTAAGATCGCCGGTACCGCCAAAAATGGCAATTACTGTAGGATTCGTTTTTGTACCTGCTTCCATTTTATTGTATTATTTGATTCCATGTTGTGTGAAAAGTCCCGGTCTTATCGGTTCGTTCATAAGTGTGTGCTCCAAAAAAATCCCGCTGCGCCTGTACCAGGTTTGCAGGAAGCCATGCACTATGATAACTTTCATAATAACTATTGCAGGCATAAAAGCCGGGAACAGGAATACTGTTATTGATGGCTGTTTTTAATATTGCCTTCAATGAATATACTTCTTTACCAAGCTGGCTTGTAAATGGTTCACTGATCATCAGATTCTTTAATGATGGGTTAATCTTAAATGCTCCCGTAATATCTTCGAGCATAGCTGCCCGTATGATGCAACCACCCCGCCATATAGAAGCAACAGTGGCAATATCTGTATTGTACTTATATGTTTCGGAAGCTTTCCGTAACATAGCAAGTCCCTGTGCATAAGTTATAATAAATCCGGCATGCATCGCATCTTCTACCTGGTTAATAAAATCTTTTTTGTTTGTAGTGATCAGCTGACCATTTTCATTTTTATTGCCACCTGCATTTATTCTTTCTTCCTTCATGGAAGAGATGATTCTTTGCGATACAGCCGCATCAATGGCGGGTATGGGGGCCTGTAGCTGCATGGCATCCTGGCTCATCCACGCACCCGTACCTTTTTGATGTGCGGTATCTGCAATCTTATCAATCAGCCTGCCGTCACTGCTGTCATCAGCCTGTGAAAAAACAGCGGCAGTTATTTCAATTAAAAAAGACTGCAGTTTTCCTTTATTCCAGGTTGTATACAGTTCATGTAATTCATCATTGGAAAGACCAACATGCTTTTTCAGCAGGTGATAACTTTCAGCAATCAGCTGCATAAGCGCATACTCAATTCCGTTATGCACCATCTTTACATAATGCCCTGCTGCACCATCACCCATGTATGCCACGCAGGGTTGCCCATTTGCTTTTGCAGCTATGGCTTCAAGCATGGGTGATAAACGGTTGTATACCTCTTTATCACCACCCGGCATAATACTGGGACCAAACCGGGCACCCGATTCGCCTCCTGAAATTCCTGTGCCTACAAAATGAATATTAACTGCTTTCAGTGTTTTTATCCGGGTAACGGTATCAATAAAATGAGAATTGCCACAATCCATCACCAGGTCGTCTTTTGATAAATAGGGCGTTAATTCACTGATAACCGCATCCACAATACGACCTGCGGGCACAAGAAGGAGAATCACCCTCGGTTGTTTCAATGCAGCAACAAAATTCTCCAGCATATCAAATGATCGAGATTTTTTTGGCGGGGCTTCATTGTTCAGCACTGCCACCTGGCCGGGATCTTTGTCATAACCGGCTACAGAAAAACCATTATCAATCATGTTTAAAACCAGGTTCCGGCCCATAGTGCCGAGTCCAATCATTCCAAATTCATATTGCGGGGAATCCATATTGACTTGTTGTGCTTTACAAAATGTCTGTAAAAGCGGGCAATAAAATTAGCCATTAAAAACCAATACTGTTGTAGAATATTAAAAGATAGCAGTTGGAAATAAATAAGCCTCTCAAGGGAGAGGCTTATTCTAAGCGTATATAAAAAGATATTAGCTTTTAGGAGCAGCAGTAGCTGTTTTCTTGGTAGCTGTAGTTTTTTTAGTGGCTGTTTTTGCGGGAGCAGCTGTTTTAGTTTCAGTGGTTGTTATTGTAGCCGGAGCAGGAACTGTTTTAACTGCTGCGTCAGTAGTGGTAGCCGGGGTAGTAGTTGCTTTAGCTTCGCCTGCCAAAACTTCACCTTTAATACCAATACTCTTTACCTCATCAATACCTGCAAATTTTACTGTAAGATGCTTATCGAATGCACCAGGGTTTTTAGCATTATAAGTTGCCTTGATCGTTCCTGTTTTTCCCGGAGCGATGGGCTCTTTAGTATAATCACTGATGGTACAGCCGCAGGTCGGATTTGCCTGTTCAATGATCAATGGTTCTTTGCTGATGTTCGTAACTGTAAAAATTGCAGTTGCAGGCACATCTTGTTTCACTTTACCTAAATCAATTGCTTCTGTTTCAAATTTTGCTACGTCAGCTGCAGTCTTTTTTTGAGTAGTAGTTGCAGTTTGAGCAAATAAACCTGCTGAAAATACCAGCGCCGTCAGAGAAAATAATAGTTTCTTCATTTTTGTGTTATTTAATTTGTGTTTAAGTATGATTTGTTATTAATTTTTTAAGTCGTTTATTCCAGAATTTACCGGGGCACTTGAGGCAGGTGTTTTCCACACTTCCCCCTTAATGGTAATTTGTTTGCTTTGATTGTCACCATAGGCTATAGTTACCAGTTTGGTAAATACACCTTCAGCGGCAGCATTATAACCAACCGTTATTTTGGTCCTTCCTCCTGCAGGAACCGGCTTGTCTTTTTCCCATTCAGGGGTAGTACAACCGCAGCTTGCCTGCACATTGGCAATCATTAAATCAGTTTTTCCAATATTGATTGCTTCAAAAATATGGGTTACAGGTTTTCCCTGTGGTATTTTTCCAAAATCATATACATCTTCATTGAGTGTCAATGATTCCTCTGTCTTTTTAGGCTCAGTAACATTTTCGGAAGCTACCTTAACATCAATTCCTGATACAGCTTTTTGATCCTGCTGCGCCATGGCAAGCATCGAAAAACAACTCAAAAAAGTAAGAAAAAATAATCTTTTCATTCCGGATTTTTTAATATGGGATAAAGATACTAAAACGTTTTATTCAGAGGTAAAATTATTGACCCGTTTGCAACTCATTAACAAATCCCCTTTAAAGTCATATTTTTGTGCAATATAATATTGCATATGGATACAACAAATATAAATGATGCTTCGATACAGGATCAGTTGAGTTTTGATCATTTCAAAAACGAGGTTTTGAAAGATTATCGCATCTGTTGCGAAAGCAGGGAAACAAGCCTTCTGGGAAGAAAAGAAGTGCTTACCGGGAAAGCCAAATTTGGCATTTTTGGCGATGGAAAAGAAGTGGCGCAGGTTGCAATGGCAAAATTTTTTAAAGCCAGGCGATTTCAGGGCTGGCTATTACCGTGACCAGACCTTTATGTTTGCGAGCGGTTTAGCCACAGTTGAACAGTTTTTTTCCCAATTATATGCAGATCCGGATGTAAAAAATGATCCATTTAGTGCCGGCAGGCAAATGAACGCCCATTTTGCAACAAAAATGGTGGATGAAAACGGGGACTGGCTCGCTCTTGCAAATACAAAAAATGTTTCAAGTGATATTGCACCAACTGCCGGGCAAATGCCAAGGGCACTCGGTCTGGCATTTGCTTCAAAAGTTTTCAGGAATGTAGAAACGCTACACCAGTTGGATAACCTGAGTGATAATGGAAACGAAGTTTGTTTTTGTACGATCGGGGATGCATCCACCAGCGAAGGACATTTTTGGGAAACAATGAATGCCGCAGGTGTACTGCAGGTTCCATTGGCTGTTTTTGTATGGGATGATGGCTATGGTATTTCTGTTCCTAAAAAATACCAAACAACCAAATCTTCCATTTCAGAAGCATTAAGTGGTTTGCAAAAAAAGGAAGATACCAATGGCATTGATATTTATAAACTAAAAGGATGGGATTATGCCGGCATGTGCGAGATCATTGAGCCCGCTATTCAAAAGATCAGGGATACGCATACTCCTGCACTTTTTCATGTTGAGGAAATTACACAACCACAAGGTCATTCTACTTCGGGTAGTCACGAACGATATAAAGCAACAGAAAGACTTTCATGGGAAAAAGAATGGGATTGTATGAAACAAATGAAAGAATGGATACTGGAAAATGCCCTTGCGGATGAAGAAGAATTGAAATCAATAGAAGAGAATGCGGTATTATTTGTAAAAGAAAGCAAGCAACAGGCATGGGATAAATATATACGTCCATTGAAAGAACATGGTACTGGAAACAGTTGACCTGTTAAAAGATGCAGCGGATTCAAATCCAGCTATTGAAAAAATAACAAAATGAACTGGCAGCGTTGCGTGAACCTATGCGGCGGGATATATTAAAGGCATTGTTCATTTCGCTTGATCTGCTGGATGAACTAACCCGGTAGTACCTGCCATTCGAAACTATTATAACGAACTGCTGCATACAGGAATGAAAAACTGTACAATTCTTATTTGTATAATGAAGGACCAAAATCAGCATTGAAAGTGCGGTCATGTGCCGGCATTGTATGATGACAGATGCAGCTACCTGTGAATGGGTTTGAAGTACTGAATAAATATTTTGATGAGTTATTTTCTACCAATCATAAAGTGGTTGCTTTTGGAGAAGACCTGGGTTATATCGGTGATGTGAACCAGGGCTTCAGTGGCTTGCAGGAAAAATATGGCGATGAGCGGATATTCGATACAGGCATACGGGAACTGACCATCATGGGACAGGGGATTGGTCTGGCGCTTCGTGGACTTCGGCCTATTGCCGAAATTCAATATCTCGATTATTTGCTATATGGATTCAGCCATTAAGTGATGATGCTGGCACAACCCATTTCCGTACGGCAGGGCAGCAAAGTGTGCCACTTGATCGTACGAACAAGGGGGCACCGGCTGGAAGGTATCTGGCACAGCGGTTCACCAATGGGAATGATCATTAATTCACTTCGTGGCATGTATGTATGTGTACCCCGTAATATGGTACAGGCAGTTGGTATGTACAATACTTTATTACAATGCAAATGACCCGGGACTGATGATCGAATGTTTGAATGGTTACCGCCTCAAAGAAAAATTACCTTCCAATTTATTGGATTATACGGTGCCGTTAGGTATTCCCGAGATCGTAAAAGAAGGCGATGATATAACTATTGTTACTTATGGATCAACATTACGGATCGTGCAGGAAGCAGCTGATATCGCTGGAAAAGGCAGGCATCAGTTGCGAAATTGTTGATGTGCAGACCTTATTGCCTTTTGATATCAATCATCATTATTGCGGCTTCACTTAAAAAAACAAACCGTATTGTTTTTGTTGATGAAGATGTACCGGGCGGCGCAGCAGCCTATATGTTCAATAAAGTGATGGAAGAACAAGGAGGGTATCAGTTTCTGGATGTTTCTCCCCGAACAATTACCGGCAAAGCTCACCGGCCGGCTTATGGAAGTGATGGGGATTATTTTAGCAAACCAAATACAGAAGATGTGGTAAGAGTTGTAAAAGAAATGATGGCTGAATAGCGGAATAAGAAACAAAAAAACAAAAAATAAGAAATAAGGAAGTGATGATCAGGATTACTGAATATCATTTGTTTCAGCATTTATTTTTATTACAAACCTAACTATCAGATAAATTTATTATTAAAAGCTAAAGGTTGACTCATTGCTGACTTTCTTATTCCTTATTTCGCATGGAATTAAAATTTCTTCACCTCATTGAGATACTTGGTACTTTTTCCTTCGCTGTTTCGGGGGCATTTTTTGCAATGGAAAAAAAGCTCGACCCATTTGGTGTATTGATCTTATCCTTTGTTACTGCAATCGGTGGAGGCACATTGCGTGACGTAATGATCGGTAACTTGCCGGTAAGCTGGCTTAAAAATGTAACCGCTATCAATGTTATCGTAATTGCAGCAGTTGGTTCAATGCTGTTTGATAAATACCTGAAAAAATTTACTACCACTTTATTTTTATTCGATGCGCTTGGACTTGGGTTGTTCACGCTTGTTGGCATTGAAATGGCCATTCAACTGCATTTTAGTATCGGGGTATGCATAGCGCTCGGAACGATCACTGCATGTTTTGGTGGTGTGATAAGAGATGTGTTACTGAATAACGTGCCGCTCGTTTTTCACAAAGAGATTTATGCACTTGCAAGTATTATTGGCGGACTGGTTTACTTTGGCTTAAAGAAAATAAACATGAGTCCGGGTATTGCTACCATCATTTGCATATTGCTTATTTTTTTTATTCGCATTATTGCCGTTCGTTTTAAGATCTCGTTACCTCCTTTCTATACAAAACTCAACCGTTAACAATGAATCTCTCTATTTACCAATTGGATGCTTTTACCAATAAACTATTTGGGGGCAATCCCGCTGCTGTAATTCCCTTAAATAACTGGATCGATGAAACGCTGATGCAAAAAATTGCTATGGAAAATAATCTTTCTGAAACAGTTTTTTTTGTGCCAACGCCCAACAGCAATACTGATTTTTATATACGATGGTTTACACCAACAGCTGAAATTAACCTATGTGGTCACGCAACACTGGCATGTGCAGCGGTTTTATTTGATATAATGAAGTTCCCGGCTGCAGAAATAAGATTTCACTGTATGAGTGGCATATTAAAAGTATCAAAGAAGGATCATCTTATTGTCATGGATTTTCCAAGCTGGAAGCCTGAACCGCAGCATGATTATCCTGCCATATTGCATGATATTTTAGGAAATGTTGAGATCAGGTACGTTTATAAATACAGGGATCTGCTGGTTGAGCTTAAAGATGAAGATGCGGTAAGAAATTGCAGCCCTGATTTTTCAACAATGCGGAAGCACTTTGATAAGATTATTATTACTGCCCCGGGAAAAGAAGCTGATTTCGTTTCAAGATTTTTTGCTCCGGGTGTGGGAATTGATGAAGACCCGGTAACTGGTTCTGCTCATTCACAACTGATTCCTTACTGGAGCGAAAAATTAAATAAGAAAAAATTACACGCATTGCAACTCTCTGCCCGTGGGGGAGAATTATGGTGTGAACAGCTTAGCAATGAAAGAGTGAAAATGAGCGGGGAAGCTGTTTTTTTTATGAAAGGTGAAATAGAGATATAGTTATTTACCCCGATGATATTCGTTAAAAGGTATCCATAAAAAACCGTACTTTACATAAAAGCGGTTGAGGTATGGATCCAAAACGCCTGCTCATCATTTCATCACTATTTATTTCGTGTTACTTGCCTGTAAGTGCACAGCGCCCCGCATATGATGATTCTGTTCATGTATTTTCTTTACTTGTCAAAGCAGAAGATTTTTTCAGCAGGTCAGATTATGAAAACGCATTGCAGTCATGTAAACAGGCGATGACAGCCAGTATTGAAAAAAAATATTTTAAAGGGGAGGCTTATTCACTTATAAAAACGGCAGATATATTTATTGAAAAAGGGGATTATGATTCTGCGAAATCCCTCCCGGCGGCTGTTCTTAAAATCGGTAATAAATTAAAAGATTCCCTTGTTATTGCAATCAGTTTTTTACATGCCGCTCAACTCAGTATGTATACAGATAAACCGGATGAGGCGCTCAGCTATTTTGAAAAGGCTTTAAAAATAAAACTGGATAAAATTAATTCTCCCTATTCGGGGCTTGCATGGAATGACATGGGCTATACATATGGCGACAAAGGAGATTTGCAGAAAGCCGCCGCTTGTTATATGACAGCACTCCGAAAATATGAAACAATCGATAATCAACAGGGAATGGCAATGGTGCTGTCTAATTTTTCCGGTGTGTTCAACCAGTTGGGAGAAAAAGAGAAAGCAATCAGTTATGCAAAACGGGCAATTGCCATCAGGGAAAAGATAAATGATTATGGCGCTCTTTCCACTTCTTGTTGTAACCTGAGCCAGTTATATTCTGAAACAGATACATCGGAAGCTTCAAAATATCAGCAGCTTTGTGTAAAAAATGCATTGCTTTCGCAGGATGTAAAAAAAATGGCGCACTCCTATGTTACTTCAAGTTTAATGGCATTCAAGCAACGGAAATTAAAAGAGAGCCTTGAGTATGAATTTAAAACAATAGACTTACTCGAAAAAAATAATATACGCGACGGGTTACTTGCACGCAGGTATATAATGGTGGCAATAGTTTATGCAGACATGCGTACAGATTCTGCTGCATCGGTTGTGTATTATCAAAAAGGAATTGACCTTGCAAAAAAACTGGGCGATAAATATACGCTCAGGGATGTATACCTGCACAAAACAATTTTTTATAAAGAAAGAAAAGATTTTTACAATGCTTATGAAAATATAAAAAAATTCAATGTTTATAAAGACAGTATTATTTCGGAAAACACAAAAGCCGATATCGCAGAAATTGAAACAAAATATGAAACCGACAAAAAAGACCAGGAGATATTTCAATTAAATGCTGAACAAAAGATCCGTCAATTGGAAATCGAAAAACAAAAAGCTGTCATTTCGGGAAATCTACTGGAAGCAAAACAAAAGGAAAATGAAATCGCACTTCTTTCAAAATCACGAAAGTTGCAGGAAGTAATGATAAAGCAGCAGGGAGAAGAACTGGAAAAACAATTATTACTTGCCCGGAATAATGAGCAACAGCTTAAGCTTTCAGAACAGGCAAAACAACTACAGCGAAAAGAAATACAAAGCCAAAAACAATTGCGTAACATTATGGTAGCTGCGATCATCGTTGCATTCATATTGGGGTTTGTTCTTTTCAACCGTTTTCAGCTAAAGAAAAAGCTGCAACAGCAAAAAGAATTGCTTGCAGTGAGAAACAGCATTGCAAAAGACCTTCATGATGATATCGGTTCAACACTCACCAGTATAAAAATACTTTCAGAAGTATCTAAAAATAATCTTGACAAGGACCGCGAAAAAACTTTTTCATTTTTGCAAAAGATCACTGATCAGTCTTCGGAAATGCAACAGGGAATGAGTGATATTGTTTGGGCCATTAAGCCCGATAACGATAAACTTGAAAACATGGTTGCCAGGATGAGGGAATATATCAGCTATACACTGGAATCAAAAAATATCAAAACAGTTTTTAATGTAGATGAAAGCGTACTTTCCAAAAGCATTGGTATGCAACAACGCAGGGATTTTTTCCTGGTTTTCAAAGAAGCGATCAATAATGCAGTAAAATATTCCAGTGCCGCACTGGTGAATATTAACCTGGAAAATGTAAATGGGAATGTGTTGCTTTCTGTTACAGATGATGGAATAGGTTTTGATACCTCGATACCTACTTCGTCAAATGGGTTGAAGAATATACGTGCAAGAGCAATTTCCATGAATGGAACAGTCGATATCATTTCCGGGCCAGGCAAAGGCACCACTATCCAGTTTAATATGCCTGCTACATGATGATGTAGCAGGGAACGGTATTTAATCATTTTATTTTGTTGTTAATGGCAACGAGGATATTATTATACGACGATAATGCAGCTTTAAGGATAAGCATGGAAGCCCTGATCCAGGATGACCCGGATTTTGAACTGGTTGCTGCAATGTCGAATGCGGAAACAGTAGCAACCGATATTGATGAACTAAAACCGGATGTTGTATTGATGGATATAGATATGCCAACAGTTAATGGCGTGCAGGCTGTACGGAGCATACGCAAAACGAATATGGGACTGCCTATTATCATGCTTACTGTTTTTGATGACAATGAAAATATTTTTAACGCAATTTGTGCCGGTGCATCCGGCTATATCCTTAAACGTTATGCGACTGAAGAGATTGCCAATGCGATCCGTAATGTGATGTCTGGCGGCGCACCAATGACCGGATCTGTTGCAAGAAAGGTTTTGCAAATGGTACCACAGGCAAAAACAGAAGACCAGGAAAAAAGCAATCTTTCAAAACGGGAAATTGAAATACTTCAATACCTGGTAACAGGATATAGTTATAAAATGATCGCTGCTGAATTAAAAATAACCATTGATGGGGTTCGCTTCCATATAAAGAAGATCTATGATAAACTTCATGTCCATTCTGCTACAGAAGCTATCTCAAAAGCTTTAAAGAATAAATTGATCAGCTTGCTTTTTTGATCAAACTCTTTTTCACCATTTTTTATTTAGGATGAAAAACTGAAAACTACAGGCAATTCCTGTTGTTAAGCTACATCATTATGTAGTGTTTTAAAGCATCCATAGCAATAGTTTTATGTGATAAAAGCACGAACATGAAAACAACAATTGTAACCATATTCGCAATGGCCCTTGTGTTGAGCAGCCAGGCGCAGCGATTTAAAAAGGCATCCCGTCCTGCACCACGAATAGCGCCATCAGCAATGCCCGTATTAAGGCAACCCGATCTTACCGTCAGCTGTTCCGATATCTCCGCATCAACTGAATCCGTTGGAGTGGGAGGATTTGGAAAGCGAAAATATTATACCTACATCAACGTAACCGTAACGATTACCAATAGTGGGCAAATGGGTTCACAACCGGTAACATTGAGAGGTTATATTGTGAGCAATCCGTTAAATAGAACCAGTATAGCTGCTCCACCTGCATTTTATTACGACAGTAAGATCAGCATTGGAGACTGGAGGTCTTGCCGGGAGGAAGAAGCAGGAACGATCGCTGCAGGCTCCGTTTCAAGCAGGACATACCGGTTTTGGATGGAAGCCGAACTGGCCGGAACCGGGAGAACTTTCTTTTTCTGTGTACTTGCTGATTATTATAGGAGAACGAATGAAAGCAATGAAAACAATAATCTTTCTATTCCTATAGCAGTTACCAATCCTAATTTTTAAAGCAGTTTCAAACAAACGATATCTATAATATTTCACTTAACAAAAATTCAAATGAAAAAAATCATCTATTGTATTGCTATGATGCTCCTTTCGATAAATATAACAGCACAAAAACTAAAAACACCTACAGGTAAACCGGGTAAAATGCCTTTGCCATCTCCCACATTACGTGAATTAAAACCTGATTTGAAATTGATAAGTGTAAGGGTTATTTCAGTAAAGGAAGATGCAGCAAGACATCTTTTTGAGACAACTTTGTCAATTACATTAAAAAACGATGCATCTGTTTCAACCAGGACGGGTTTTTTCCTTGACCTAAGGAGCACATATGGCACCACTTCAGGCGGTACCGGCTATTCGCAGATAGGAGCAAATGCAAACATTCATGTTATGGCAGCCGGTGAAACAAGAACAGTAGAATATGTTTTTGCCAAAGATATTACTGCCATGGGCAGGGCAAGACTGCAAGCTGTGATACGTTTAGACCCCACACGTATTATTACAGAGTTCAATGAAGAAAATAATACGTCTGCATTTTTTTATATCACCCCGCCAAGGCCATAGCTGAATTCAGTTTCTTCAACTTCAGCTTCCGCTACATGATGATGTAGTTTCTTTCACTGTATGCAGACATTAGATTTGTTTCATTAAACCAATCAATCATGAACCATAAAAAAGTATTTCCCTGTTTACTTCCGCTTGCACTCGCAATCGTTTTCTTTTCCTGCGAGGGGCAATCAAAAAATGCAAGCGCTGACTCATTAAACAAGGACAGTGTGACAGCCGGTAAAGAAGAAAAAAAAATCAGTACTCCATCAAATACAGGCATGCAAAAAAAGAGTACAGGCAGAGGTTCACTTTCGTTTAAAATGGATGGACAATTATATCAAACAGATCCGGGTCACACTAAATGCTGGAGTACAACTAGCGTTCCTTTGGCAATGCTCATGGCTAAAGGAGAAGGATTGAGTATTTCATGGCAGATGGGTTACGAGGAAGCAGTGCGCAGTTATCGTCTTGATAAGGATCGTAAAGGCACAGTCAATTTTACGATTGGCAAAAAAACTTATTGGACCAAAAGTGTGATGGGGGATGATTACCTCGATATTAAGATCACCAATGTTAAAGATAAGTACAGTTTAAAATTACTTTCCGGCACATTTGAAGGAGTATTGGAAGATAAGGACGGTAATAAAGTAAAAATAACAGAGGGCAAATTTGAAACAGAAGATATAGGCGGATCATGACTACATTAATATGTAGTAGGTAAAACTTTACTAAAAAATACTTTTATGAATAAGCTCTTTTATACAAAAACCAAATCTTTCATGATGAAAAAAATGTTTCCCGCAATCCTGGCCATCCTGGTCCTCGCATGCAGCAATCAACCAGAAAGTGGAAATGCAAAGGATAGTACGGCAACTGCAGAGAAAAAAACAAATGATAATACAGGTTCTTCCGCTAAAGCTGGTTGTGAAAATTTCCTCATGTTTCGGCAGGGAACAGTAATACTTTCCAGTAGTTACGATGGTACAGGAAAAGAAACCGGTAAGGAATCGTCCATCGTTAAAAAAGTTTATAATGAAGGAAACCTTACTGTTTCAGAAATGGAAATGAAACACACCGATGAAAATGGTAACAATGAAAAAATATCGCAGGCTGTTTATAAATGTGATGGCAAAAAATTCTATGTGGACATCAGTAACTTCTTATCAGATAGTAAACAGAAAAGTAAAATAGAAGCTATAGGGCTTGACTTTCCTTATAATCCTTCAGTGGGTGATACACTTCCTGATGCCAGCTATAGCGTTAAGGTTTCAATGGGAGGCAAGGAAAGAATTATAAAGAGTCATATCAAAGAACGTAAGGTAGAAGCAAAAGAAAGTATCAGCACAGCAGCCGGCACATTTGAATCATATAAAATATCATCTGTTGTTGAAGCAGAAATGGATTTTTCTGACATGGATAAAGAACAAAGAGAGATCATGGATAAAGTACAAAAGCAAATGGGGAAGACCAGAATGATATTCTGGCTGGTTCCTGATGTTGCCATCATCAAAATGGAATATCACATGGGAGATAAACTGCTAATGAGGCATGAGATAACAGGAATAAAGAAATAATACTTAACCCGGATGTTCAACTTCTTTAAAAACATACAAAATGAAAAAGCTTATTCTTATTATTGTCGTAACCGGAATTTGTATTCTCCAGGTGAAGGCGCAGGCGCCGGTGAAAACTAAAAGTACTGTTAACAGGAATGTAAGGCCCATTGAAGAACAAAAAAGATTAAAGGTTACACCCGAAATAAGAAATCATGGCCGGCAAAGTAGCTGTTGTAGCACAAATCCAAATACGCTCACGGCCTGCTCACAAAGTTTATTTCAATCTTTCAGAAACTTAACTGCTGGTACTGGTGTCCGTAATTGTCATCCAACATTGAACTATCCCAGTGCTAGTTATGCCATGCCGGAAAATTGTTTCTCCTGGCAAACAACATCTACGAGTATGGTGACCTTTACCAGTTTTTATGTTCCAAAATCAGATGAGTTGAGGGCAATATGGGGAAGCACTGCAGCCAACTTTTCTTATTATGGTGCCTGTGCACCGGAACCGATCATTTTCCCTCACCCGGGCGGAAAGACCGAGAATCATGTTTTTGCGGCAAAGCTGATAAGGCAAAGTGATTATATGGCTTTCGCAGGCTCACCAAAAAATTATACCACGATGGCTGCTGTCCCGGCTTTGTCAATTTCGGATATCCAGCAAATTGTTGCTGTTTATATTGAAGAAACAGGAGGATACATCAGCACAAGTGAAGCTGCTGAATATAGCAACATGGCTTCTTCGAAAGGGATCATTGTTAAAGCGAGATTAAGAGGAGGTGCCACTGTATTGTGTTATGTGATTAACAATTATGATGGAGCAGGCACGATTACCTGGAAAGAAAAAAATCCTGCCTGTATTAAATGATCAGGGCAGTTCAAATAAATCGGGGATCATCAAAATTAATTTTATGCGAATAAAAATTTTAAGACTGTTGCTTTTTATTTTACTGGTCCTGGTACAGGAGAAAATAATTGCGCAGCCATTCAATCTTACAGAAAGTGTTCAACCGGTAGAATTAAATTTTTCCGAGTATAAAAAAGATGGCGAGGATAAGGCAAAGGGAAGGATCAGTCTTAATAATTTAACACAGGATAAGGATACGATGTATTATTTCATTAAAGGCCTTAGTATGTATGCGCCAACATACTTTAGTTTGAACGCTACTGATCCTGGTGCAGATATCAAAGTGAATTTGTGTAAGGAGAACTGGCATACCGCTCACAGAACAGGTAATGTAAGAGGAAGTGGAATATGGAAGAGCAATTTTAAAACAGAAGGGGATTTTGGTATTATGGTGATTGCAAATAAAAAGCCTGTGAAGTATGTATTGTTGGTATGGGCAGGAGATGAGATGAAGATAGAAATGCCATCTGTTTTTACAACAGCTGGCAAGGCAGACATCAACGGAGGCGGTTGGCTAAAGAAAAACAGGACGCTTGTTATAACAGGTGGAGTTGCATTGCTTATAATATTATTCCTTGTTGTGAAACTTAAAAATAAAAAAGGATTAAGTAGTTCGTAGACGATTATGAACGTTCTGTTTTAAAAAAATAAAAAATTATTCAATGAAAAAAGCGATTCTATTTTTATCGGTATTGCTGTTGTGCCTTTCAGTGAGGAGCCAGGAGCCGGATCAGAATGATCCTGTAATCCAGGGTAACGAAGCTCAGCATAATGGAAATGAAGAACAAAGAAGTAATGAAGCATCGGATAGAGAAGCTATTGATGGTGCCATTGGCAACCTGCAGGAATATATGGATTGGCTGGAAGCAAGGAGGAATGAATGGAACACGGTGCAGAATTTCGATCCCAATGAATGTTCACCTGATTTTGCTGCAAGTGGTGCGGCAATGATGCCATCAACCTGTGCAGGTAACGCGGCTTGCAGCGAATGTTATGAAAGAGCTGTTGGAGAATTGAATTTTATCCGCAGGCAACTGGGAAGATTAAGTTGCATTTATAACAACACAAAAAATTTCAATGAAAGTGCGCTTGCTTTCGGTGATAATATGAGCGGCATACATGCAGTAACCGGTGCTGCATGGCAGAGTGCAAGGGGAGAGATCGTTGGGCAGTTCAATAGCTTTAAACATACCTATGATAATAAATACGTGGACATGATAGGCTCATTACAACGGGCGCTTCAAAGTATTGGCACCTGCGAAATGCAATATGGCTTGCCTGATTGGTACCAGCGTTTTGGGTTTATTTATTTTGAATTTATGAAAGATAAATATAAACGAACGGACTAGGGATTATGAATTATGAATTATGAATTATGAATTATGAAAAAACGGTTGAAGTTACTTTATTATACAAGACATTAAAAAAACAAAAATGAAACATTACCAGTTGATAAATAAAGGCCTTGCTTTACTAGTATGTTCTTTCATTGGTGCGATTGCAATTGCTCAATCAAAGTTGCCGGTGCAAACAAACCCATCATTGCCGAAAGCAAACACCAGGGCAAAGAATGTAACCTTAAAACCGAATTCGACTGTAAGGACGAGCTCAAATACCCCGGCACCGGTCAGTAGTAAATTACTGGCAGATCATAGTATCACCGGTGTAAATCCTGTAAAAGCACCGGGGGGAGCTGAGGTTATTATCAGTGGTCATAAATTCGGGAATAATGCTGCAGATGTGGAAGTAAAAGTAAATGGAAAATCTGCGATAGTAAGAGGGATTTCAGATGACCAGATACAAATTGTTATACCTGTGAAAGCAGGCAGCGGACCTATATCAGTTAAGGTTAAGGATCAAACAGCAATAGCTACACATTTTACTTATGAATGGAAGGCTACGGTACAACTTTTTGCGGGAAGATTTAATAGCCATGGAAATGTAGATGGTTCAGGACAAACTGCAAAACTTGATCACCCCGGATTTTTAGTTATCGACAGGTATGATAATCTATATGTAAGAGGTAGGGGAGGTGTGCGCATGATCAATAAATTTGGAGAAGTTTCCACGATAAGTGAGCCATCAAAAGAAATAGCATCATTATTTAGCAGGCCAATGACTTCCGTAACGGATACAAGAGGAAATAAATATGAACTATCGCGATACACGGGAACTACTTCTACACACACTACCGGAAGTACCTATGTTAATAAAGTAACTCCTTCGGGTAGCCGAACTATCCTTGCCGGCAACAGGCCAGGTAGAACCGGCGGATCGGATGGTTATGGCAGCGCAGCGGTATTTGGGGACCTGCAGGCAATAGCAATTGACAGGGCCGGGAATTTATATGTTACCGAAGCGGATGATATTGAATTGATGAATCATGGTGACAGGGTAAGGATGATCTCGCCCGAAGGAATGGTTACCACATTAGCAGGAGGCGGCCCGGCAGGAAGAGTAGGGCTAAGAGGTTATGTAGATGGCGTGGGCACTGATGCTTTATTTACCACCCCGATTGGAATTGTGGTGGATTCAAAAGGTGATCTTTTTATTGCAGATTCAGCTAATGGTGTTATTCGCAAGATAAGTATGGAATAACTATACTTGAATATTGTGTATTGAATATTGAGTATTTAAAATGACAAATAAAAAAAGTATTCCTTTCGAAATACTCAATATTCAATACTCAGGTTAACAGGCTTCTTTACTTTAAATTGTGGTATACTTTCTGCACATCCTCATCCTGTTCCAGTTTGTCCACGAGCTTTAATACTTCCTGTCCATCTTCTTCACTCAGTTCAGTTGTGTTCATCGGTATTCTTGTAAGCTCTGCAGTAACTACTTCTATCTTTTTTTCTTCCAGCGCTTTGGCCATATTACCAAACTCTGTAAAGGGAGTACGGATAACAATGTTACCTTCACTGTCTTCCCCGATCTCTTCAAGGCCATAATCTATCAGTTCAAGTTCCAGGTCCTCAATGTTCAATCCCTGGTTTTTTATTTTAAACTCACCCATACGTGTAAACGTAAATGCCACACTACCACTGGTGCCCAATGACCCGCCGCTTTTGGTGAAGTGCATGCGCACATTTGCAACGGTTCTTGTCGGGTTATCTGTGGCTGTTTCAACCAGCAACGCAACACCATGTGGAGCATAGCCTTCATACACGAGCTCTTCATAATTACTGGTGTCCTTACCCATGGCCCTTTTGATCGCAGCTTCAACGCGATCCTTTGGCATGTTCACGGCTTTGGCATTCAGGTAACAACGGCGCAATGCAGGATTATTATCAGGATCGGGACCAGCAGCTTTAACAGCAATGGCAATTTCCTTACCTATTCGGGTAAAGTTCTTTGCCATCTTATCCCAGCGGGCAAACATTGAACTCTTTCTAACTTCAAAAATTCTTCCCATGATGATTTATTTTATCAGGCTGCAAATTTAGGGGAAAGATCTTTTAATTAGAAAGAGATAGCTGGAGTAGCTTTTTTATTCTGAGAATGCTGTTTTATTTGTCATTTTTCATCCAACTGTGCCATTTTTAGCTCGCAAAGCTTTCCAAATCATTCAACTATCATGTGCAAGTCATCACGGGCCAGCTTTTTTAATTTTCGACAAAGGGTTCATTGTCCTGTTAGGGGGCTGTTCCAGATCTTGCCGGTAAAACAAAAAACTGTATCATTGCGCAAAATTAAACTACAAAAAAGCCTTACGCCGTATGAAAAAAAATCTTCATGCAGTTATTTATACTGCAACTGCTTTATTTTTCTTTAGCATGGTATCATGCAAAAAAGATTCAACTACAACTACAGATCCGGTAGTCAATAATCCTGCAACGCCAAAACTTAAAAAAGTACATATAGATGATGGTGGTATGTATATAACTGATGAATCATTTTTTTACAATGCTGACAGTACCGTTAGTCAAAGAAAGGATTCTTCATCAGAATTACAGGGATCGGTGTTGCAAAATTATAGTATCTATGACAGTCATTTTTCTTACAATCCCGGCGATGCAAAACCTGTGAAAGATTCTACCATTCGTACTTTGTTTCATGCATCAACTGGTACAACCACTGTCACAACGATTACCAGTTATTATTCTTACGATTCGCAAAACAGGCTGACTAAAACAGAATCGTTTGTTTCCGGAGTACTGGTCTACACCAAATTGTATACTTATTTAAATGGCCAAAGAATTGAAAGCTATAACCTGGGAACCTGGTATAATATCATTGACACCTTGTCGGTAAATGCACAGAACCAGCTCACCGAATGGCGGATAAATGTTAGTAGCGGAAGCGGATCGGATTATACAGACAAGTATTTATTTACTTACGACGGCAAGAAAAATCCATACAATGATCTGAACATAACAAAATACGGAACGAGAAGTACAGATACTGCATATGCTTATTTCAATGGCATTTCTGATTATGTTACAGGACCAAATAATGTACTCGAGGATTCTTCATTCAGCAACAGCAGTGGACTTTACAGTCTTAGAAGGGTAAAGTCGGGAACGTATACTTATAATGCAGGTAATTATCCTGTATCAGCAATCAAGCAAAGGACTGATTTTTATAACGGTACACCTGTAGGTTCGTCTACGATTAATGTATCTTATGAATATTATTAAAGGCTGATACCAGCTTTAGAAAAAAAACTTAAGTTATTGCGGCAATGCCTCGGGATATAGGCCTTGCCGTTTTTTTATGGAACATGGTGTAAATTGTAGTGTTGTGCACAATAATATTTAGCAGATGCCTCTTCAAAATACAAGACCGGGCAGATACCAAATATCCCAGGGAGTTACTAAAGACGAATTAGATAAAGTAGCGAAAGACCCAAAGGCTGAAATATTGCAATTTGCAGAGCCTTTAGGCGACAAAGAAATTGAGTTATTGCAGTCAATTGTTTTTGCAAACCGTCCTGACATAACACTTAGGGTATATGGATACTATGGCCATACTTGTGATTTGACTTTTTTACAAAAAATACCATCTGCTAAAAATATTTCTGTTGATAGTTTACAAAATGCAACAGACATTGAGGTTTTGACAAAATTTCCTACTCTTAATAAACTTGCCATTGAAATTTACAACCTCGACTATTTTGATTTTCTAAAAGATATATCATCAAGTATTACAGAACTTTCAATTGGAAAAACATCTTCAAAGAAGCCTTCAATCGAAATCATAAAGAGGTTTTCTAACCTACAATATCTTTATTTGGAGGGACAACAAAAAGGTATTGAAGCAATTCAGGTACTTAAAAATCTGGAAAGGGTAGTTTTACGTTCCATATCTACAAAAGATGTTAGCTATTTAAATGGGCTTGATAAACTCTGGTCAGTTGATATAAAGCTGGGCGGTATAAAACAGTTTGACACTTTGACAAATATTCAAAACTTAAAGTACCTAGAACTATGGCAAATAAGTGGCTTAAGTGATTTGTCCTTTATATCGGGCATTCGATCTTTACAAAACTTATTTATCCAGTCTTTGAAACAAGTGACAATTATTCCCCGATTAGACAATTTACAAAAGCTAAAAAGAATTAATTTGGAAAACTTGAAAGGGTTGACTGACTTAACATCGCTGGAATTTGTTCCAAATCTTCAGGATTTCATTTATTTAGCTGCACAAAATCAGGAACCTGAAAATCTCTTGCCTGTTTTGAGAAACCCTAGTATAAAAAATATTGAGTGCCGTTTTGGAAGTGACAAAAAAAATAATCAGTTTGCCAAATTAATTAAGGAGTTTGACAAAAAGCGATACAGTCATTGTGAATTTAATTACGACTAATTACTATAGGGGCACTAAAAATCCGTCACACTACCTGCAATTGTACGATCCCTCATCCTTTATTATCTTCGTTCAATGCATCAAACTTTCTCTTACCAGCAACTTTTTGATTTCTCTGCAAATATTTTTAAGGCGATAGGCTGTTCCGATACAGATGCTGCAATTGCAGCAACATCCCTGCTTAGTGCTGATCTCCGTGGTGTTGACAGCCATGGTATCGCAAGGCTTGTTGGTTATGTGCGGCTTTGGGAAGTGAAGCGGGTAAATACCAGGCCAACTATTAAGATCATTCATGAAACACCGAGTACCGGGGTGATTGATGGAGATGCCGGGCTCGGTTTAGTAGTTGCACCTGCGGCTATGCAGGTAGCAATTGATAAAGCAAAGATTGCCGGTAGCGGATGGATCAGTGTGCAAAACAGTAATCACTTTGGTATAGCAGGTCATCATGCAATGATGGCATTGGAAAATGACATGATTGGTATTGCGATGACGAATGCCTCACCGCTTGTTGCACCTACTTTTTCCAAAGACAGGATGCTGGGTACTAATCCCATAGCGGTGGCTATACCGGCCGGAAAGGAACCTGCATTTGTTGCCGATTTTGCTACTACTACTGCTGCAAATGGTAAGTTGGAAATACTCCAGCGAAAGGATCAGCCTGCACCTAACGGATGGGTACAAACGAAGGACGGTTTGCCAAGTATCAATGCACATGAATTAAAAGAAGGAGGTTCATTATTACCTCTTGGCGGCGATCGTGAACACGGAAGTCACAAAGGATATATGCTTGGAAGTGTTGTTGATATTTTTTCAGCCGTACTCAGCGGCGCTAATTTTGGACCGTGGGTACCGCCATTCCCGGCATATTTGCCCATGCCTGCAGAGATGCCCGGAAAAGGGATTGGACATTTTTTTGGAGCAATGCGTATTGATGCATTCAGGAAGGCAGAAGATTTTAAAACCGATATGGACAAATGGATCAATGCCTTTAGAAATGCAGCGCCGGTACCGGGCGAAGAAAAGGTGCTGATACCCGGTGATCCTGAAAGAGAAATGGAAGCAATAAGAATGAAAGAAGGAATTAAATTGTTTGATAGCGTGGTTGATGAACTGAAAGTACTTGGAGAAAAATTCTCTCTGAGTATTATATAAAAATAATCTTTTATAAAAGCAGCATTTTATTTGATAATTCGATCTAAAAATAAATTCGACCGCTATGAGGATACTGATCTCCCTGTTTGTTTTATTTAGTCTTTATTCCTGCTGGACAAAGCCTACTCCGCACCATGGATATGATGCCGAAAAAGTATGGGGTAATAAACCAATTTATGCTTCTATTTACCATGCCAAGCAAATCGCCTATATCGATTCTTCATTGCCGGTTGTTGCCGCAGGTAATATCTGTGCAGTCGGGGATAAAATATACCAGGTAGAAATGGGCAGGGGCATTCATGTAATTGACAATAGTATTCCATCACAAGCCCACAGGATTGGTTTTATTTCAGTTGGCGGCAGCTCGCAGTTAACCGTAAAAGACGGCCATTTATATGTCAACAGCTTTGATGACCTGGTAGTGCTTGATATTTCAATAGCTCATAGCGTGAGTGAATTAAATCGTATTCCGGGTGCTTTTCCCGACGGCATTAATAATTATTACCTGGTGCAACCAACTGAACCGGGATATTATGAATGCCCGGTCTACGACAGCATAGTTGTTGGCTGGAAGAAAGATTCTGTTTGGAATTATTGTCACAAGGATTAGCAGATTTAAAAAACAAACAATGAAATTCTCTTATTCAAAATTACTTACGCCATTTCTTTTTGCACTGATCGTTTGTTCCTGTTCAAAGGAATCAACAAACAGCTCCAATGCAGCAGGCACAGCTGATAATGCAACCGGTACTAATGGCTCTTTGTCAAGGTTTACCATTGTTGACAACTACCTGTACACTGTAACCAATCATTACTTATCTACTTATGATATTAGTGATCTTGCTAATCCTGTACGGACAAACCAATCTGATTTGAATTTCGATATCGAGACGATCTATCCTTATAAAAATCATTTGTTTATTGGGACAAGAACCGGTTTATATATTTATTCCATCAGCAATCCTGCTGCTCCTATACTCGAGGGGGAAGCAAGCCATGCAAGAAGCTGCGACCCGGTGGTTGCAAATGATTCGATTGCTTTTGTAACATTAAAAGGATCTTCTGATTGCGGTCCTGCCGTGAGTGGTTTATATGTGCATGATATAAGAAACATATTTAGTCCCACGCTTATAAAAACAATTCAATTCTCAAATCCTGAGGGATTGGGTTTACTCGGATCAACCTTATATGTTTGTTGCAACAGCGATGGTTTAAAGGTTTTTAATGTAGCCAATCCATCTAACCCGGTAGAAATCCGAACAGTGACCGGCCCTTATTTTAAAGATGTAATACCGTATGGGAACTTATTGATCTGTTATGTCAGCACCGGAATTATGTTGTATGATATCACAGATCCAACCAACCCGGTTGAGGTGAAGCTTATTGAGAATACTTAGAGAATGGGGAAGACGTGAATAAGTGAATGGTCAATAGTGAGTAGTGAAAACATGAAACTTCTGTCAAAATGCGGAGCCTGTTAATTTCCGCAAACTTATCTAGTATTCAGCATCCAGTATCCAACGTCCCTGCCGGTACCCTTTGCCCGAATTGGGCCAAAATCCCTTCTATAAGCCCAGTTTAGCCAATTTTTAAAATTTTTTTCGACTTTTTTTAACTTTTGCAAACTAAAAACTAAATAGTTCCGTTAATACTATGGTTTTTCATAGGATATTGGATTAATACGGGCCGCGATTTCCATCATGGCCCCTTTTTTTTGCCCCTACTTCTACATTGCTTCCGGGATTCCCTTCAACTTGAAAATTGAGCATTGAATATTGAGTATTGAGCATTTCTCGCTTTAAACATAAACGATAAAAAAAGGGACCTCAAAGGCCCCTTCTCAACATATTTAAAATGATTTTAAATTATCAGCATCGCATCTCCATAACTGAAAAAACGGTATTTATCCTTGATCGCTTTTTTATACGCTTCCATCGTGAGATCATAACCCGCAAAGGCACACGTCATGATCAGTAAGCTTGTTTTTGGAAGATGAAAATTGGTAACCAGCGCATCAGCAATATTAAAATTGTATGGGGGATGAATGAAATGGTTGGTCCAGCCTTCTGATGGCTTTAATAATTTTTCAGCAGTATAAGATGATTCCATAGCCCTCATGGTAGTAGTTCCGATGGAGCAGATCCTGTGGTTACCTTCTTTTGCTTTGTTTACAATATTGCAGGCTATTTCATCTATTCTGTAATATTCAGCATCCATTTTATGCTTGCTCAGGTCTTCCACCTCTATCGGGCGAAAAGTACCAAGTCCGGTATGAAGCGTAACTTCTGCAAAGCGGATGCCTTTTATCTCAAGTCTTTTTATAAGTTCTTTGCTAAAGTGTAATCCGGCAGTTGGTGCTGCAACAGCTCCCTCATGTTTTGCATAAACTGTTTGATAACGTTCTTTATCTTCTTCATCTGGTTTACGTTTAATATATTTTGGCAATGGTGTTTCCCCCATGATCTCCAGCATCTGCCGGAATTCATCGTCGGTACCATCCCATAAGAAACGTATAGTACGACCGCGGCTGGTAGTATTATCAATCACTTCTGCAACAAGCTCATCACTTTCGCCAAAATATAATTTATTACCCACACGGATCTTACGTGCCGGGTCAACAATTACGTCCCACAGCTTATTTGGTTTATTCAGTTCTCGCAATAAAAATACTTCGATTTTAGCACCGGTCTTTTCTTTACGGCCATACATTCTTGCGGGGAAAACCTTTGTATTATTTACCACGAACACATCCTTATCATCAAAATATTCCATGATGTCGCGGAAATGTTTATTTTCGATATCACCGGTTTTACGGTTGATGACCATCATTCGGCTTTCTTCTCTTTTTTTGGTAGGGTGTTGAGCGATCAGGTTAAGCGGGAGGTCGAATCGGAATTGAGATAATTTCATGTAATAAAATAGATTTTAGTTCTTTATCACATGCCGGTACTACATTGCTGGAGATAGGAAGCCCGCCAAGGAGGCCAGGCACTTATCATGTTACGGCATGATTTTTAAAGGCTGCGAAGTTAAGTCAAAATAATTAGAAACCAATACATAAAAATACCCATGGTTCAGAAGGGGCCTACTTTGAAAACGAATTGGCTAATCAAATACTAATCAACGGCAATACTTCAATTAACACTGATTCACTGATTACTTTTAAATAATATAGCACTTTCCTTACCTGGTTAATGGTAAATTTTTCAAAAAAAACTGCGCTGTTCTTTATAATTTCTCAGCTTATCTGCATCTTTACTCAGCAACCAGCGCTCTTATTTATACAGTCGTTAGCAACCCCAACGTAACCATGAACAGAAAGTTTCTTACAATTAGCTTTTGCCTTTTATTTTTTTGCGACTTTGTTTCAGCACAACGGTCAAAAACAGAAAAATATCCCAGTTTGCTATGGGAGATCACAGGTAATGGCTTAACAAAACCTTCTTATCTTTTTGGAACCATGCATGTAAGCAATAAGCTTGCCTTTCATTTAAGCGATTCTTTTTACAATGCGATCAAAAGCACCGATGCCGTCGCCCTCGAACTTAACCCTGATTTGTGGCAGGATCAAATGGTGAAAATGGATAAGCTCCGGGAAAATTACCAGGCCTTTGTAAAAATTGCAGGTAATGATTATGTGACACAGCATTCCTTTCGTATAAAAGATTATACCGACGAATTAAAATTAGCCTTACAATCAGAACCTCCCATTGTAAATAACCTGCTTTACAGATCCTATAAATTAAAGGAAGACTTTGAAGAGGATACATTTCTTGATCTCTATATTTTTCAAACCGGCCGTAAGCTTGGCAAAAGAGCAGCAGGAGTGGAAGATTATTACGAATCACAAAAGCTGGTATTGGAAGCATATGCAGATATGGCGAAGGAAAAAAAGAAAAAAAATGTTGACTACGATTATGAGTTGATGAATAATATCGGTGAAAAATTACAAAATGCATATCGCCGCGGTGATCTTGACCTGATGGATTCACTTGACCTGATGATGGAGCGTTCGGATGCCTTCCGTGAAAAATTTTTGTACAAAAGAAATGAGATACAGGCTAATTCGATCGACAGTATTATCAAAAACAGTTCCTTATTTGTGGGAGTTGGTGCAGCACACTTGCCGGGTAATCGTGGCGTGATTGAATTGCTTCGCAAAAAAGGTTATAACCTCCGGCCAGTGAAAATGATAGATAAAGATGGGTTACAAAGGGATCTTGTTGATAGCCTGAAAGTTTCCGTTGTTTTCCAAAGAAAATACGCCGACGATCATCTTTACAGCGTAGAGGTTCCCGGCGACCTTTATAAAGTTTCGCAGGATTATTTTAACCTTGACAGGAGGCAGTATGCCGATATGAGCAATGGATCGTATTATATTGTGACAAGAGTACGAACCTATGGCGCTTTTTTTAATCAACCTGAAGATGTAGTACTGAAAAAGGTGGACAGTCTTTTATATGAAAACATCCCGGGAAAGATCCTGGTAAAAAAAGCTATTACCAAAAATAATTACCAGGGTTTTGATATCAGTAGCAAGACAAGAATAGGTGATCTGCAGCGCTACCAGATATTTGTAACCCCTTTCGAGATCATTGTTTTTAAAATGAGTGGAAAAGAAAATTATGTACAGGGAAATGAAGCAATGCATTTTTTTTCCTCTATTGCATTAAAAGAAAACAGTAACATTCCATTGGAGTTTCAGCCTGCGCAGGGAGGATTCAGTATTAAATTACCACAGCAGCCATTGGCCTATATGAATGAAGATCGGGGTGCAGAAAATCGCTGGGAATATGAAGCAGTTGATACCGCAACCGGTAACGCATACCTGATATTGAAGAAGAGTGTTTACAATTATCATTTTATTGATGAAGATAGTTTTGATCTCGGTCTTATTGAAACATCCTTCCGCAACCCTGATTTTTTTGATAAACAATTAGATCGCAGGCAAATTACCGTAGATGGATTGCAGGCGCTGGAGGTGAAAGAAAAATTAAAGGATAGTTCGCTTATTAAAGCAAGGTATTTTATAAATGGCCCACACCAGTATGTTGTAGCCGTAAGGTATGGTAGTAAAGGCAGGTATGATGACGATTATCTCAATACATTTTCATTTAAATCATTCCGGTATTCATCCCCGCAATTATATGTTGATACTTTCCTGCGATCGTCCGTCATGTCGCCTGTTGTACCGGAAATGGATGCTGAAATGCGTAAACTTACAGAACAGATGCTGGACGATGCGTCGAATGGGAACAATGCCTCAGGCTATATCAGTTACTGGCCGAAAGAAAAACGCGGTGTTTTCAGAAGTGATTCAACAGGCGAAATGATCAGTGTAAGTGTACAGGAATATCCTGGCTATTATTATATCCGCGATTCAGCAAAATTCTGGAAGACAGAGATAAATGATCTTTTGGTTAAAAAAGAAATGTTTGTAGCCGGGAAACCCCAGCCTGTTACCGGCAAAGATTTTACCGGCTTTCGTGTTTCATTGCGTGATACCGGCTCGGCACGCGCTATTAATAATTTACTGATACTAAAAGGTAATTGTCTTTATACAATTACAAGCGTAGTCGATACCGTTAGTATCAATGGAACTTTTTTAAATTCCTTCTTCGATAGTTTCAGTCCTGAACAAAAAGAACCGGCCAGGAATTTATATGAAAGCAGGCTACAGCTTTTCTTTAGTGATCTTTTCAGTAAAGACAGTGCAGTTCAGAATAAAGCCCAGCAATCGGTGGGGAATGTGTTTTATGGCGTACCGGGAATTCATATGATCATGGATGCACTTAACAGGCTGAATGTTTCCAATAAAAAATATTTTGATACAAAAGCCAAACTGATCACAGAGCTGGGATATATAAAAGACTCTTCCTCTGATATTCTTGTTACAAACCTTAAAAAGATATATGACCAAACCGCAGACACTGCATTATTCCAGAATGAAGTTGTAAAAGCACTTGCAAAATTAAAAACAAAAGCATCTTATAAATTATTAAAGGATATAATCCTGGAAAATCCACCCATATTCCAAAATAAGTATGAATACAATAGCCTGTTTGACGATCTCGAAGACTCATTGGCTTTAACCGCAGGTTTATTTCCTGAAATGCTCAGCCTTTCATCGCTTGAAGATTATAAAGAAAAGATCATTGACATTTTTTCAAACATCGTCGACAGCGGTTATGCAAAACCCAAAACATATAAAAGTTACCTGCCGGGCATTTATATTGATGCAAAAGTTTTTTTGAAAAAACAGCAAAGCAAGGATGAACATAAAATGAGTCTTGCTAATAAAACGAGTGACGATGATGAGCCTGCGAAGCTTTACAATTACAATAATGATGATGGTTCATTGGATCAGTATTCAATATTACTGGTTCCGTTTTATGAAAAGAATAAAAATGTACGGAGCTTTTTCTCTCATCTTTTAAATTCAGGAGATGAGGAAGTGCGGTTAAATGCTGCGGTACGGATGATCCGGAATAACATACCTGTTGACGACAGTATCCTGGTAACACTTGCAGCAAATGATAAATACAGGGCCAGCCTGCTAAATGAACTTGTAAAAGCAAAGCACCCGGAAAAATTCCCGCTGCAGTTTAAAACCCAACTTTTAATAACACGCAGCCTGCTGGTAACAGAAGCTAATTACAATAAGCTCGATTCTATTGTTTTCTTATCAAAACAAACCTGTTCGGTAAAAGGGAAAACAGGCCTTGTTTATTTTTATAAATATCGCATTAAGAAGGAAGGTCAATGGAAAATTGGCATTACAGGTCTTCAGCCTTTGAATGAGAATGAAGTAGATGCTGATGATGCATTCACGGAAATAACTGACGCCCGCCTGAAAGATAGCGAACCGGTACCTGATCAACTGAACACAGAATTAAAAAAAATACTCTTTACCTTTCATAAGAGTGCAAAGAATTTTTACAGGAATTCGAACAGCAATCGCGGGGGACGATTTTGAGACAATTTTATAAATTAAAAGACAGCGGTTTATTTCCCCCGCTGTCTTTTTTTATGCCGTAATTATTGGGCCTGCGAATTTTTACGGAATAACAGCAACCAGGTTTTTTTATTCATTTTTTGCAGGCATTGAGAAATATAAAATAGCCAGGTTGTATCATAAGGAGCAATATTATATTTTCGGACATCCCACGGTCCGGCTTCGTGGTATAACTTATTTGAGAAAATTATTCCTCAGTCGTTGATCGAAATTCCAACAAACTGTTTTTTTCCCCTTGTCAGTAACATGCAAATTTTCAGCCCGATATTTGATGCGATCCCACGCACCTAAATAATATTTTTATGATAAAACTTTCCTTCATGATGCCATGCAGAATAGTTTCTGCGTGCACTTATTGCGTTATATACTTTTATTTGCTTTTGTCTTTGCCGCAAACGCACAAATATACCCCACTAATTTCAGCCAGGTACTGGTAGCATCAGGCATATCAAATCCTACCGTTATGGCTTTTGCACCCGACGGAAGGATCTTTGTTGCCCAACAAAATGGTCAGCTGCGGGTGATAAAAAACGGGGCGTTGCTTGCAACTCCTTTTATAAGTCTAAGTGTTAGTTCATCAGGTGAAAGGGGATTACTAGGTATTGCTTTTGACCCGGCATTTAATACGAATCATTTTATTTATCTCTATTATACACTTGCATCCGGCGCAAACAATCGTATCAGCCGGTTTACTGCTAACGGTGATGTAGCAGTAGCTGGTAGTGAATCGGTAGTGCTTAACCTTAGCCCGCTTAGCAGCGCTACCAATCACAATGGCGGTACATTAGCGTTTGGCCCCGATGGTAAACTATATGTTGGTGTGGGTGAGAATGCAAACGGTCCAAATGCACAAAACCTCGATAATTATCTTGGAAAAGTATTACGGATCAATGCTGATGGATCGGTTCCCGCCGGTAATCCATTTACAACCGGAAGTGAACCGCGTAAAAGGATTTGGGCTTATGGTTTGCGAAATCCTTATACGTTAACATTTCAACCAGGCACAGGAAGGTTATTTGTAAATGATGTTGGACAGAATGCATGGGAAGAAATTAATGATGCTACATTGGGTGGACGCAATTACGGCTGGCACAATGCGGAAGGTATTAGCAGTAATCCCGCTTATAAAAATCCTGTATATGCGTACGGACATGGATCAGGTGCAGGGCTTGGCTGTGCAATTACAGGCGGAACTTTTTTCAATCCATCAACTACCAATTATCCATCCTCTTATATAGGAAAATATTTTTACGTTGATCTTTGCGGTAACTGGATCGACACGCTTAAACTGGTTGACAGCACGGGTACTGCAGGAAATTTTGCATCTGCTGTTGCAGGTTCGCCTGTATCCATTATTACAGGGAATGATGGTAATCTTTATTTTATTTCCAGGGCGAATGGTGCAGTTTATAAAATTATTTATTCAGGAACTACGAATGCTGTTTTAAATCCTGTTGCTGATGCATTTGTACGTTCAGGGGCTGGCGCAACAATCAATTATGGTACTAATAAAAAACTCCAAACAGAGAATGCTACTTCGGCTAATAGTACTTATCAAACTTATATCCGTTTTGATATTTCATCCGTAGCTACTAATGCTACTTCAATTAAACTCAGGCTATACGGCTATCTTAATAATACAAATATTGCTACAGCAAATGTGCAGGTATTTAATGTAAGCAATAATACCTGGCAGGAAACCACCATTAATTATAACAACAAACCCGCAGGGGATGTAACTGTACTGGCCTCAGCAACCGTTGTTGGAACAACCATGCAATATTATGAATGGGATATCACGCAGCATGTCAAGTCACTTAGAAATGCCGGCGCTACTTCCCTGTCACTACTTTTGAAAAATCAGAATATTACTAATACAACTATAACCGCTTTTTTTGCAAGAGAATCGGCAACCAATAAACCACAGTTGAGTATTACTTATCCTGGTGGACGGAATACAACTGATAATAAGACCCTACCTGTTGCACAAGAGCAGGCGCCCGCTTTTTCATTCTCTGTATATCCCAATCCTGCAACTAATAATATAACTGTTCAGTATTCGCCGGAATTCAAAAACAGTAAGCTTATAGTGACAGATATTGCAGGCAGGAATATTAAAACGATATTGCTTAGCAATATTTCTACACAGCAAATAATGCTCCATGACCTTAATTCGGGATTGTATCTTTTCTATATAGAAAGTGAAGGAAAAAAATATGCTCGGAAGGTAGTGGTGAAGAAATAATTTGGTGATTTGGAAATTTGATAATTTGGAAATGAAGCTTCCAGGTAAAAATAAATGGGCCTTATTAGTGTTAATATGGCTCATTTATTTTGCACTAATGCTGTTCACCTGAGCATTGAACATTGAGTATTGAATGTTGAGTATTTTCATGTACGTACATTTTTTATTCACAATTATCCCATTCACTTATTCACCAATTGACTCATTGACCCACCCGCAAATTCTTCCCAGGAATAGCAGCGATCAATTTCTTTGTGTATTCATTTTGCGGATCATTGTATACCTGTTGGGCAGTACCTGATTCTACTATCTTTCCTTTTTCCATTACCATTATCCTGTCACTGATATAATGCACCACCGCAAGATCATGTGAAATGAAAATAGAAGTAAAATTAAAAGATGACTTCAGGTCATTGATAAGGTTAAGTACCTGCGCCTGCACACTTACATCAAGGGCCGAAACACTTTCATCAAATAGAAGGAAGGAGGGATCAAGTGCCAGTGCACGAGCAATACATATTCTTTGCCGCTGACCACCGCTGAACTGGTGTGGGTAACGTTTAAAATGATCTGCACTTAATTGCACCTGTTCAAGCAATGATATTATTTTTTCTTTTCGTTCTTTTTTGTTCTGATAAAGATGATGCACCTGCATGGGTTCCATGATCGCTTCACCAATAGTGATTCTTGGATTGAGCGAACCATAAGGATCCTGGAAAACAATTTGAAGGTCTTTTCTTGCCATTCTCAGCTGCTGTGCCGGCATATTACTTATATCCTTCCCATTCAATAAAATTTTCCCTGATACCGGTTTTATCAACTGAAGTATTGTTCGTGCAAGTGTTGTTTTACCACAGCCGCTTTCTCCAACAAGACCAACGATCTCATTCTGCATAATATCAAAGCTAACATCGTCGACCGCTTTAAAATAAGAAGTGGGTTTGCCGAAAATGTTTTTGGAAGAAGGGAAGGCTACATTAAGATGTTGTACAGATAATATTGAGGATCTGGAATTATTGATCGTAGCATCGGGAATAGGGAATCGGGAATCGGGAGCAGCATCTTTATTTTTTGCTGCTCCTAAAAAATCGCTTAATACAGATAATCTCTTTCCTTTTGCATTTGCTGTGGGCCGGCAAGCCAATAATGCTTTTGTATAATTATGCTGCGGATTGTTAAGGATCTTTGTGGTTGTTCCTTCTTCAACAATTTCTCCCTTATACATCACTGCGATGTTATCTGCCACGTCAGCGACAAGGCCAAGATCATGAGTGATCAACAGAACAGAAAGGTTGTTCTGCAACTGGATTTTTTTTATAAGATCAAGTATACTTTTTTGAACCCTTACATCAAGAGCCGTGGTGGGTTCATCTGCAATAAGCAGATCGGGATTGCAACTGATTGCCATCGCAATCATCACTCTTTGTTTTTGACCACCGCTTAACTGGTGAGGATAACGATCTGCCATAGCTGCCGGATCAGGAAGTTCAACCTCTGTAAAAAGTTCAATTGTTTTTTTCCTGGCTTCTTTTTTTGATAAATGCAGGTGCGTTATAAGCGCTTCCATCACCTGCCACCCACAGGTAAGGACAGGGTTTAATGAAGTCATTGGTTCCTGGAAGATCATGGCAATTTTATTCCCCCGTATTTTATTGATTTCTTTATGGGAAAGTATCGAAAGGTTCGTCTCCTTGCTCTCGCCACGATGCAATAAGATCTCGCCTTGCACATTTCCTGAGGCAGGAAGTAATTTAAGTATTGCTAAAGCCGTAACAGATTTTCCTGATCCGCTTTCACCAACAAGCGCAAGTGTTTTTCCTTTTTCAATATGGAAGGAATTGATATTAACGGCCGTTATTGATTGACCATCCTGTGTGAATTGAACAATGAGGTTTTTTATTGAGAGGAGAGAAGACATTAATTTGGAAATTTGATGATTTGGTGATTTGATGATGAAAGATTCAAATGACAATTTCATTATCAAATCATCAAATTACCAAATCATCAAATCAGAACTTCAGGTGTCGTACCGTCAATCCATCGTTAATTAATTGCTTTAGAGAAGCGATACCAATCTTCAAATGAGTTTCTACATACTGGGCAGTTACAACAACATCACTGGCTTCTGTTTTCACGCCTTCCGGCACCATGGGCGAATCGCTTACCAGTAACAATGCACCTGTTGGTATCTTATTATAAAACCCTACAGTGAAAATAGTGGCGGTTTCCATATCAATAGCATAAGCCCTTACTTTTTGCAGGTATTCTTTAAATACACTGTCGTGTTCCCACACACGCCGGTTGGTTGTATAACAAACACCCGTCCAGTAGTCCACTTCATGATCCCTGATGGTAGTAGAAATAGCTTTTTGTAATGCGAAAGCAGGTAGTGCCGGAACTTCGGGTGGGAAATAGTCATTGCTGGTACCTTCTCCCCTGATAGCAGCAATAGGTAGTATCAGGTCACCGATTTTATTTCTTTTCTTTAACCCACCGCATTTTCCCAGGAATAATACTGCTTTTGGTTTTATTGCCGTCAGCAAATCCATTACCGTGGCGGCGCCCGGACTGCCCATACCGAAATTAATAATTGTAATATCATCAGCAGTGGCACATTGCATAGAGCGATCAATGCCAACAACCTCAACATTGTTCCATTGAGCAAACATTTTTACATAATTAGAGAAATTGGTAAGCAGGATGTATTGTCCAAAGTTGGATAATTTCTCACCGGTATACCTCGGAAGCCAGTTTTCTACGATCTCTTCTTTTGTTTTCATCTTTTTTACTATTCGGATAAAAATACAAATAATAGCGGAGACGGCAATCGGGAATCGGCAATAAAGGTTTTTACATTTAAAGCCTCGCCATAAAAAAAGTTACCTTAATTCTTAAGTGCTCATTCCCGTTTCCCGATTGACGATTGCCGAAAATATATTTCCATCTAAATAATGTTTTCGGTAACTTAAAAGGATAAAACAAACTAATTATGAGAAAGATTATATCCTGGTCACTCGTTATGCTTTTTCTTTTTTCATGTAAAAAGACTACGGTTCAACCGGAAGACCAAACAACTGCTGAACTTATTCCTACAGAACAAATAGATGCATTCATTAAACAACAAATTTCAGAACATGGCCAATTTGAATGGAACACCGCTTCGGCTGATATGGTATGGAGTGCATTGCAACATAGCGATAATATCATGTCAGTAGGATATAAACCACAGGATGCAACCAACATACAGGAGAACCTGCATACGATCAATATCAATAGTTCCGACTGGAAGGATGCAAAAGATAAGGTACTGCATATGATCCTTGGATCCGAACAGGAATTGGATCCAGCGGTAACATTAAAATCAATCAGTAAATGGGAAGAAAATGTATTGCCTGTAATTGATATCGTTGTAAAAAATCCTGCTACTGTAAAATTGTTAAGAGCTAGTAAGCTTGTACGTTATGCCGAACCAATGGGCTATGAACCACAGGATGCAGTAAAAGCTGCGCAGGATAATACCGACAATGCAATAGCCAGCAGCAGCGGTTGCGATGGCAATCCTGCAGAGACCGGATTAACAGACGGAGCAGACTATACCACGATTGCCCCCGCATGTAAGGCTTCATGGAATCATAGCTATCATAATATTGCGCAGGCATGGACAAAATCCACCGGTGCCGGTGTAAAAATATTTGTGATCGATACGGGTTGTGAATTTGACCAGGATAATCTTGGGTCAGCTTTTAACCAGGGACAATCGTCAGGAAGAACAGTTGAAAAAATTGTCACCCTGCCACGGAATTCAATTTTTGGTATTCCATACGGTCCTGTTGAAACGCCTGATGATGGTTGCGGGCATGGAACCTGCATGGCAGGAGCATGTGCAGCACCACGTGGCACCGATGGAGCTGCATGTGGTATTGCTTACAATTGTAATCTTGTAACCTGTCGTGCATCGGAAGATGTTTTCATGGATGCAAGCCGTGAAGTAAAAGGGGCATCGGATGCTTTTACGAATGCAGCAAACAGGGCAGATGTAAAAATCATTAGTATAAGTATGGGAAGGATAACAAGCAGTTCACAAATGAGCGATGCAATTATCTATGCTTATGGAAAAGGGAAACTGATCTTTTGTGCTGCCGGAACTTCATTTAGCTGGGCTTCGGGATGGTTTGGTGTGATCTTTCCTGCAACATTAAGCCAGGTGAATGCGGTAACAGGAGTAAGGGATAATAATTTTAATACTAGCTGTACAGATTGCCATAGTGGTAGCCAGACTGATTTTACTATTGTAATGGAGCGGGCTTCAAATGGCCATCACCCGCTAACGTTAGCAGCAAGCGGCAATGATCCTTCCGTGGTAGGCGGCTCATCCGTATCAACCTCGCAGGCCGCTGGCATAGCGGCATTGGTTTGGGCACGTTTCCCGGCATATACAAGAGACCAGGTGCTGAATAAACTTATACAAACAAGTGCAAGGTATCCAACTAAAAGCTCATCATTGGGATGGGGGAATTTAAATGCGGATGCGGCGACGAACTAAAGCCAATCGGTAATCGGCAAAGAATTATACAATAAAGGGGTCTTATCAATCGATAAGGCTCCTTTACTGTTTAAAACTTCAGTCATTAAATGATAACTTTTTAATTTAAAAGGTACGAATTGCCGATTCTCGTTTGCCGATTCCCGACATTTGCAATCATGATTAAGATAAATTATCCCGATAAGAAACCATTGATTAAACAGGGAGACGGGAAAGAACTTATATTTTGTCTCGTCCGTAAACGTTGGATATTAATTACTCCGGAAGAATGGGTGAGACAGAATTTTTTACTTTACCTCACAGAAGTTTTAAAATATCCTGCTTCATTAATTGCTGTTGAAAAACAATTAAATCTTGGAGAATTAAAGAAACGATTTGACATCGTTGTATATAGTAAGGAAGCGAAACCTGTCATCATCGTTGAATGTAAAGAGATGAATGTTTCGCTTTCCGAAAAAGTGTTGCAACAAATTCTTCGATATAATATAAATCTCCAGGCTGATGAACTGGTTATTACCAATGGCAGCCATTGTGTTGCTTTCAGGAAGACAGCACAGCAGTTTATTGAAACAGATGATATTATTTCATACAATGGCGTTTAAAATTGTATGATTTCACCTATAGGCCCCTCCATTGTTTTGCTGGTTTTTAATTCTTTCAAGCTTGTAAGTTCCAGTAATACATATTGCCCGTTAACATAACTGTAGGCAATGATCTCATGAATGACAGGTTCATTTTCAGGTTGCATTTCTAATTTATATGCAGCAGCATCCCGGTTAAGGATGGTACATGTAAATGCTGTCTTTTTAAACTTTAACATCTGTCTTTCGAGTTGCGCCATTAAATTTTCAATATTCGTTTCTATTGTTCCTATATCTTTTAAATAATTCCAGGAAAGATTTCCTTCATTGCAACTCAGAATTTCTTTGTGGGACATGGGCAGATCTTTAAGGATCTCATTCACAAAACTGTGTTGCCCGTTTTTTTCCTGTTGATTACAACCGGGAGGGATTTTAAAATTCAAAGAGCAGAATGAGAAACTGTCTGCCACAGTTTTTGTGCTGGAATAGTATTCGTGATTACTATTTCCCTGGGAGGAAGAAGAAAGGGTGATCATCATTATGAAAATGATGTTTACCGGGTAAAATAATTTTTTTGAGTTCATGGCTATTGTTTTAATTGATTAAAAAATAAATTCAATCCGTTATGAAGTTAGTTTCGCTCAATGATTACATCTGTATAGTATCCTGTTAAAAAAAGCCGGAACATAAAAAAATCCCATTCAACAATGAATGGGATTGAATAAAAAGATAAAATTTTTATTATGGGAAAATACCTAATTCCGAATAGCTTGTTGCAACCTTATTGATTGCATTTACATAAGCAGCAGTACGCATGTCAGGAATATCCGGGTTGCTCTTCCAGATATCCATGATCTCCCTTGTGGCGGCGATCATTGTTTCTTCCAGGCCGCTGTGAACGAGATCTACCTCATCTGCACCATGCATGATATGTCCACGTTCAACCTCATCTACTTTTTTGCCGGTAAGGTCTTCCATCTGGCCGAGAATACGTGAGTTCAGGTTTTCTGTAAAACGTTTTTCCATACGGCCATAACGCACATGGCTAAGATTTTTTAACCACTCAAAATAGCTCACTGTTACACCACCTGCATTCAGGTACATATCAGGCACACAAAGAATTCCTTTTTTGTGCAAATACATCATCTGCTTCAGGTGTACATGGCCCGTTTGCCGCTTCACCAATGATCTTTGCTTTTACCCTTGGTGCATTATCTCCATTGATCACATTTTCCAATGCAGCAGGAATAAGGATATCGCATTCCAGTTCCAGTGCATCATTTGTATGAGCGAGGGTAGTTGTTCCCGGCGCACTTAAAATAGTGCCAGTCTTATTTCTGTGTTGTATCAGATCTTCTTCATTCAACCCTTTTTCATTAAACACAGCGCCATCATGTTCAGCATATACAGATAACGTTCGCACCATTTTCCCTGAAGAATTTTGCACAGTGATAACCCACGTTACCCAATTCCCTGTACAACCACTTTTTTTCCTTCTATACCCATTTCAAGCCCGAGTTTTTTCATTACATCAGGCATATTACAAACTTCACGAATGCCAAAGAATACACCAAGGCCAGTTGCTTCTGTACGGCCACGAACGCCACCCTGTGTTACCGGCTTACCGGTTACGCAACCCGCAGCATCGATCTCTCCTGGCTTTAATGAAGCATATGTATCCACGATCCACGCCATTTCTCTTGAACCTGTTCCATAGTCAGGCGCCGGAACATCTATACCAGGACCGATGAAATTTTTCCTCACCAGTTCGCTTGTATAGCGACGTGTAATTTTTTCAAGTTCATATACACTGTAATTGCGTGGATTGATCTTAATCCCGCCTTTACCGCCACCAAAGGGCACATTTACGATGGCACATTTATAGGTCATCAAAGATGCAAGCGCCATCACCTCATCCTGGTTTACCTCATCACTGAAACGGATACCTCCTTTGCACGGAGTTTTGTGGTGGCTGTGCTGCACACGATAGGCTTCAATTACTTCAACGCTTCCATCATCTCTTTTCAATGGGAATCGCATCTGGTATACACTGTTGCAGGCCTTTATCTGTTCCAGGATTCCCGGATCCAATGATGTGAATTTTGCTGCTTTGTCAAAACTTTTTTCTACACTTTGAAAAAAGCTATACGGCTGTTGTGAAGACATATGTTTGTTTTTTATTTATTAAAAAGGGCAGGGCCCTTGCAAGCAATTATTTGGTTCAATATGTTTTATATTGTTGAAAGTAGTTGAATAGTTGTTGAAAATGGGTGCTGCAACAAAAATTATAAACGCTTCATCAATGTTAAACTATGTTCAACAACATTGATGCATTGTCAACTCATTCAGCATTCCTGTTCTTTTCCAGCTTACCAATCTTCCGATCGAGCATAGTCATATATAAAAACATCCCGATCAAAATCGTTAAGCAAACTGCTACCACAATATAAATCTTTCCATTACTTCTCATTGTGTCAGCCATCTCAACCGACTTATCCTGTGCAAAAGAAATGACACACGATAAAAGTCCTATAACGACCAACAAGCAACGAGCAATGATCTTTCTACCCATGAATCAACTTTTTATCTCTGAACAATTCAAACCTGATTTTTAATGTCGCCATCCATACGCCCAGTAATGTCCATCCAATCACCGCAGGATAAAAAATCATTCTCATTCCTCCGTCCATATCATTTCTATCCAATGCGGGGTTACCGCTGTCGCTTCCTGGTGAACCGGGATGTAAACTTCCAACCAATCTGGGAATTATCCAAATACTTGGAAATAACATTGCAAAAGCGAAAATATTATATACCGCACTTACCCTGGCTCTTTTATCAATATCCGTAAATGAGCCGCGAAGTACAAAGTAAGCACCATATATTAATAATGCAATAGCGGCGCCGATCAGTTTTGGTTCTTTTAAAACACTTCCCATCGATTGGCCCTGGTCGGTAACCCAGGTGACCGATACCCATAAAATGCCCGTGGCATAACCCAGGATACCAAAAAGACAGCCCACTGAAGCGAAATTGTGTGCAAAAATATCATTGCGATAATTAAAACCAAGAAGGTATTTGATACTGTATACAACGCTCGTCGAAAATAATACCATCATGCCCATCCACATGCAAACATGAAAAAACATGTTGCGGATGGTTTCATTCAAAATAGGTAACCGGGGAACATCAAGCAGGAAGCCGCATACAACGGTATAAACCAATAAAACGAATGATAATATTTTCCACCAGCTTTTATTCACCCAGACAGGATTTATTTAAAGTGGCGCAAAGTTATGGGAAAGTAGATCACAAAAACACGAATTTTTTTGACACGAATTACTCGAATTCCACGAATTAAAGGGGTCACATATTTAGTATACTAAAACATAATCAATGGGATGGAGACTTAGAAGTTCTTAATTCGTGCTTTGCGTGTAATTCGTGTATTCTATTCCTTCCACAAATACGGGAACAATACCAGTGCCAGCACAATTACCAATATATCTATCAATGCCACTTTACCTGCAAGCTGTAAAACAGCACCTTCCCGGAACACTTCTGAGAAAGCGGCCTTACTCAGGCGCATCAGCAGGAGTAATTGCGGAAGAATTACAGGGAAACCCAAAATGGCAATCAATGCTGCGTTTTGCTGTGCCTTTGCAGCAATAGCGCTCATTATAGTGAAAACAAGACTGAGGCTGGCACCTCCCAGTAATACAATTCCTATAAAACGCAGACTATCTGTAACAGGATTGTCGAGAAAAACAAAAAATAACGCTAGGCTTACTATACTCATCAGTAACATGAGTATAACATTGAATATAAGTTTCGAAACGATAAACTCAACAGGTGAAACAATGGAATAAAAATACAGCATGCGACCCCGGTTTTCCTGTAAAAAACTTTTGGCAACAGCCGTTACACAAACAAATAATTGTATTACCCAGAATAAACTGTTCCAAACATCGCTGTCGGGTGATTCCGGTAAAGAAAGATATAATACAAAAATGGTAGAAGCTATATAAAGCAGGATGCCATAAAAGCTGTGTTGCTGTCTTAATTCAAGCAGTATGTCTTTTTTCAGCAATGCAAATATGCGGGAGTTCATGGCTGCAATTTATGAATTTAATGACCAGTTGCCAGTTTACAGGATGATGTTATTGATTGCCCGGGTTCCTGGATTTATTCTTAAAAAAGGGTGTTTTCACTATATTATTTGGGCTTTTCATAATATATTTTTATAACACCAGGACTTGCAACGCTGCTTGCTGTAACGTTCTTTTTTAAATAAATAATAGCCGCAATTATAACATGGTTCATGATTATGACAAAAATGATGGTGCTACTCCATTGTATCATTGGGTATTAAGCCAGCCTGAACAGGATGAATTAATTCGCAAAATTCAATCGGACCTTGAAAAGAGTCCTTACAAATACCCGGATAACAATTCCGAAGAATTGGGACATTTCGAAAACGGTCATTATCTCCACAGCAATCAATATTATTTTGCGAAAAGTTATTTTCAGTCATCCGGAACCTGTGATAAACTCGCTCAATTACTTGCAAATAAGATTCGCTCCTTAGATTTAAGAAATACTACACTGATCGGGTTCCGCGGATATACCGGTTTATTACTTAATAAGACGAAATCACTTTTAAAAAATACGGAATGGCAGATTGAATATGGGGTATTGGAGCAAATAAAGGATAAGAAATTCGCCTGGCAGTTCATTCCCGATAAAACAAAGTTCAATGAGAACTTTGTTGTGGTACTTCCTGTTACCTGCACCTGTTCTACTTACATCAGGATCAGGAAACATCTGCAAAATGTAGTAAGAGAATGGAAAGCCGAGGATGATAAAAATCATAAACTGATCAATAGCAGTAAAATCAAAAAATGGAGAGTACGATATATTTTCATAAATATTTTTTTGATCCAGGACTTAAAACTCAAGGGCATAACAGAACCTGTTTATCTTGCAGATGATAAATCGCGGGCTGAAGTTGATTTTTTGTCGAGAGAATTGTCTGAATTGTACTGGGATTTTAACTGGAAAGAAATTCGTCCGGATTTAATAGTTTTTAAAAACAGTGCTGATGGAACAGACAAATATGTAGGTTATCCTATCATAAAATTATATTCAACATTATCTCTGCCCGAAAAATGCACCTCTTGCTTTCCATTAGATGGAAACCTGGCAAGTGAAAAAAATATCTTTCTTACGCATGATAATTTTGAAACACCTAACCTCCTGATCGATCTTCCGAAGTACGCATATAATATTAAAACAGATCATTTACTCCAGGCGCATAAAGATCATATTGCTAATATTGATAAGTTACGATTCACTGAATTATTTTTCTCAAAAGAAAATAATAAAAACCCGCATTTATATGGGCATTATACGGTTAACAGCAGCAGCTATCTTAGTTATGTAAGGGGGAACGCATTTTTTTTTAAGAACAAGAAATTAATACTTGAGTATTTCAATAAAGTTTTGTCGGAGATCATGTCGATTGCTTCCGCAAAAAAAATAATTTTTATTTCATCGAGTAGCAAACATTCTTCCACCTTTCTTGATGAAATAGCTACCAGGAAAACAGGTGAAAATAAGACAGCACAGGACTATGAGATATACATTTTACGATTCGACCCACAAAATGAATTTATAGACAATTTCATGTCTAACTACAAAGAACTCCTGGAAAACAAGGAGAATGATACAATGGTGATTTTTTTTGAGGAAGTAATTTCACAGGGCAAAACTTTTAAGTTGCTTAGCAATTATCTTAAACACTACCGGTATAACAAAAATACCGGGGACGATGATACAAGTCCTAACAGTAACCGGCATGGATTCGACTACGTTTTTTCCCTTATCGATCGTACCCCGTTCAATACAAGACAGGAAATACTGAAGAAACTGACTTCAAATAAAAATATTCATCCTAAAAAGTCTTTTATTTCTTTTTTTCATTTGAATGTGCCGGTACTTTCAGCTGCGCACCTTGGTAATCCCCTGGAAGATAAGGTGAACGACCTCAAAAGAATGATAATGGAATCGCATCTTGATGCCCTGAAGCTGAAGATTGGTGAAGATCTTCCTGAAAGAAGCGGTAAAGATTTGCCGGAAGAAAATGAAATCGGGAATTCAAGACCAGATAAACTCAAGTATTTTCCTTTTGAGAATGATGATGAACAAATTACTAATGAAGTATATAACCTTTACCACACTTTGCTTACTAACAGGAAGTTGGATCTATTGAAATTATACGCTGCCCATGAAATAAATACATACCTGGCTAACCGGATTTTTGTGAATGACACGCATGTGATAGACCATATCATTACCAGTGTGTGGATCAAAATGGAGGATGAAGAGGCTTTTTTTACTTCCGATATTCAATCCATTCACCGCAAAAAAAATATCGAACGCAACTTATTGCATGATACGGTCATTAAAATACTCGCCCGGCATCCTTTTACTTACTATGACAAAATTGACAATACTATTTTTAAATTTTGCCTTACAAGGTTGGAGGATATTGTTGGTAAGATCATTAATGATAACGGTCTTCGGAATTTTAGTATGTTCCGGAACCTCAAATTTTATATTAAACGTTTGATGGAACTGGATTCGTCTGCTCTTATATCGGCGAAAATTATCAGAACGTGGAATATCCTCTTCAAGGAAATTGGTGGGCAGTTGAGCCCGTTGGAAAAATTAAAGAGACAATACCTCGAACGTTATGAAGAACTGAGTACAACCGGCCATAAGTCGGAACTCGAAAAAGTGGTGATGCGTAACCTCGGGTATAAAATAGAGCAGTTATCGTCATTTATGGATTTTTTACTTTCCTGTTATAAGGAATCAATTTTTAAAAATCATTATCGATCTGTAAAACTTGAACAGATAATTAATTCAGGGGGCTATCCACCCGAATTAATTTCACGTGGTAAGACTGAAGGAGCCGAATTAGTAAGACTGATCCAGGAACCATATTATTTACTTACGGGAATGATCAAGGCTGAGAATATCTATCTTATCAATTCATTAAAGGAGTTACATATAGAGAAGCTTAATAAATTTTTTAATAGCCTGAAGGATTTTAAAAACGGAACCGAGAATGAAGTTGCGCTCAGGTTGTACCAGGATAAATTAATGGCGAACTGGCTAAATCCTTATGACACGGAGAGCATTTTGAATTTTTATTTCAAAAGCTGGAAAAGTGATCCTGTAATACTTAGTGCACAAAAATTTCTCAATCAATCCCGTGTATCCAATCACAATATCCAGATGGAACAAGTGAGGCTATCTGTTGCAAATATGCTTAAATCGATTACGCTTTTGGCAGATAAAAACAAAGGGACGGATTTTACTGTGGTGGTTGAAAAAATATTGCAGGCGGTTGTAGGAATTATTCAACCTGGTATTGAAGACGGAAGTATTATTCCCGGTAGCAAGGATAGCAAACTGCAGTATGCTTTATGTGTTAAGTACGCAAACAAATCCACCGAGTCTGAATCCGTTGATAACATTTTTGTGATTTCTTCTGATAAAGCCAGCAATGGTTCCAAAATTAACAGGGACGGACTGATCTATAACCTGCTACAGGGGATGTGCACCTCTTCCTCTTATACAACGCCATCCGACGACGATAATAGTGATTACTTTCAGGAGCAATCGCTTTTAGCTGCAGTCAAAGCGGGCAATGAATTCTATTCTTTTCATGACTCATATTCAGTTAAAGAAAATACCGGCGGTAAAAAAAAGTATACGTTACGGGATGTGACATTTGATAACCTTTATAAAAAGGATTGTAAAGTTAACTATGATGACCAGGGGTTACCCTTATTGGCACAGGCATCCATGGGATTATTTTTCAGGCTCTCGGGAGTGGATTTGCCGGAACTCGAAACAGGAAAATGCAGGCTGATTGGTAAAGCCGTTCTGATTATCACATGCAAAAATGAAGCGGATTCAATTGCATATCGTGATTTTATGAGCAATGAAAAAGTGCGTTTATTATTGCTTATTAAAGAAAACCTACTCGAATATTTAAGCAGTATATCCGAAAATGAAACTTTTTGGGACCTCATGAAAAGCAAGGCCCGGATCGATTTTATTGATCTTATGAAACATGGGATCATGCCTTTTTTTGACTCAGTGAAGGGATTTTTAGAGGGAAAAGAGACGATGACCAGGAATGAAATAATTATTATAGATCTCGTGAACAGGATCCTGGAAACCCAGATCAATACATTAATTGATAATGTCAATGAAGATGAAAAACCACTGATAGATACCCAGACCTATGATTTTTCAGAAAGCGACATCCGCGATCTTTTTGAAACTATTATGGAACTACCAAACCTTACCTCATTCCCTATACGAAAAGGAAAGTATGATCTGAATATTCGTATGGATAATTTCAAATGTCCTAATGCAATATATCATCACGTTATTCCTGAACTGTTTGTTAACATAAGGAAACACACTTATTTAATTGATGGGAAAAAAGAATATAAAATCCATTTTGAAAATAATATACTCATCATTGAAAATCCCGTCGACCAACTATTTACAACAGATCCTCAAAAGATCAAACATAATGGTGGACGGCAGGTTTGCCACCAACTATGTACAAACCTTGGAATAGGATTCAGGCATGGGGTAAATGATGAAGGAATTTACAGGGTTTCACTAACTTTTAAATAATTGGCGATATGAAGAAACAAAAAGTCCTTCTCATTGAAGATTTGGAAGCACATTATAAAAGGGTAAAATCATTTTTTGATAAATATGAGGTGGATTTCTATCCAAAATCCCTTGAAGAATATGATGAACTGGCCCGCATGCTATTGATTTATGGAAGGAGTATTGCGGAAAGAAAACCTGAATTTTTACAAAAAATCGCTCAATACATCGGGGAAATAAAACCCGACATTGTAATGATTGACCTGGGATTCGATGGCGACCCTCAATCATTGGAAAAACCCGGACTGGACATAATCGAACTGCTCAACAACGATTTTGATCCCGCTATAAAAAAGATAATAATCACTGCACATGCGGATACGGGCGATATAGCACACGATGGATATATTAGGAAAAGAAGTGCTGTACCGATCGAAAATCAAATTAAAGAAATAATTATTCAACCATTCAAGATCAAAAATAAAGGAGCCGGCGCAGCGGCAAGCACTGCTGTTAATGAGGTTTTACAACCAGATGCTGAAAAAATATCACTATCAGCACTTGAAAAATTCTCCATTTTTGAAGATAGTAAAATATCTCCCTGGGTTTCTACCGTGTTGGATCTATTGATCACTTACACGTTTTATTTATTGATCATCGGCCTATTCATTATGGGGCCGGTTGATATTTATAAGAATGCCATTGAAACCGAGCTAAACAATGAAAAGCCGATCGATGCTTTTAAAATTGCAGAACGCACTTTTGTTGCCTTTTTACCTTTTTTGATCTGTTGCGGTTTTTACATTTTCTATACAAAATCCTTACGCAATTATTTTTTTAAGTCAATCGTAGACCCAAGAATAGAAGACTTTGAAAAATCTTCTGTATTGATGAAACTTACCAAAAAACTGTTTGTTTCCAGCCTCATCTCTTATTTGTTTATCAAGCTTATTGAACTGCTATGCTTCGAAAGGCCACATGATGAGGAATCCTACTTTAAATCATTCTACAAAAACACAGATCCCTTCCTGCAATTATACTTCACGGCTGGTCTTATTGCAATCCTGATTTTATATTTTATTTACATAGACCGAAATCACAAAAGCGAAAATGAACTTAACCGAAACAAAAAAAGACTTTAATGGTTACCTGAGCTGTTTTCCACATTTTCAAACAAAAACCTTAATAACTGCATTTTTTTCATAATTCTGTCATTTTTCAACTATTTTTTTCAGTGTTTCACCTGAATTTTTTTTTAATATGAAAAAACACTGTTAAATTCAAAGCTTATTTTTTAAACCTAAAACAAACGTCTAATGAAGAAACTTCTTGCAGTTTTATTCGCATTTCTATTTGTTCTTAGTGCACAGGCGCAGAAAAATTTCTGGTCTATGCATACTGGCACAGATAAGATCACTACAGACAAAGCTGTAGCCAGACTTTCGTTTCCTACTGAATTCAAATTATTCAATTTAAATACTGAACCTTTAAGACAGCAGTTATTTACTGTTGCCGGAAGAAATGCTTCAAGTCATTCAACTGTTATCTCCTTGCCAAATGTGGATGGGGAAATTGAGCAGTTCGAAATATTTGAAGCTTCTAATTTTGAACCCGCTTTACAGGAGCAGTTCCCGGAAATCAGGGCTTATTCCGGCAGAGGTATTACCGACAGGTCTGCCACATTAAAACTCAGTCTTTCACCACAGGGGATACAAACAATGGTATTCAGAATAGAAAAAGAAAATGAGTTCATTGAACCATATTCGCAGGATCATTCTGTATATGCTGTTTTCAAATCTCAAAAATCGGCTAATCAATTACCTTGGTCGTGTTCAACAGTCGACAGGAATATGGCAGAAGGTTTAAATACACAGGTTACTAATGCAAATGTTGCAAGATCAGGCGGTAATTTAAAAACCATGCGCCTTGCACAATCAGTTACTGCAGAGTATTCAAATTATTTTGGTGCAACAAGTTCATCGCAGGTAGCGTTAGTGCTTGCTGCTGTAAATGCAACCTTAACCCGTTGCAACGGAGTTTATGAAAAAGACCTGGCTTTACATTTAAACCTGGTTGCAAATACCACAAGTGTGTTTTATTATACCGCTTCTTCTGATCCTTATTCTGCCGGAACAGCTGGTGCAGGGGGTGATTGGACTTCTCAACTTGTAACTACATTGCACAATGTAATAGGTGATGCGGCTTTCGATATCGGGCATCTTTTTGGTGCTAGCGGTGGCGGGGGTAATGCAGGGTGCATTGGTTGTATATGTGGTAATAACACAACCATCAATGCTGATGGTTCAACTGAATATAAGGGTGGGGGCTATACGTCTCCTGCTGATGGAATTCCTGCAGGCGACAATTTTGATATTGATTATGTTGTACATGAGATAGGTCATCAATTAGGGGCCAATCATACTTTTTCAATGAGTAACGAAGGTACAGGTGTAAATAAAGAACCTGGTTCCGGTATTACTATTATGGGATATGCAGGTATAACCAGCCAGGACCTTGCACCTCATTCTATTGCTTATTATCACCAGGCTTCCATTGCACAAATACAGGCAAACCTTTTAACAAAAACATGTCCTGTTACAACAACCAATACCAATGCAACACCTGTTGTGGCTGCACTTAGTAATTATACAATTCCTAAAAGTACTCCTTTTGCACTTACCGGTTCTGCCACTGATGCAAATGGAAGTGATGTATTAACTTATAGCTGGGAACAAAATGATAATGCATCTACATCGCAACAAAATGCAAGCAGTGTGGCGAGTGCAACAAAAGCATCCGGTCCAAACTGGATATCATTTGCTCCAACAACATCAGCAACCAGGTATTTTCCAAAATTAGCAACCATACTTGCAGGAGCATTGATTAGCGGCCCTCTCTCCGGAGGTGATGCAGGCGCCAACACAGAAGCATTGAGTTCTGTTGCAAGAACATTGAACTTCAGGCTAACTGTAAGAGATAACGCTCCTTATAGTTCTACTGCTCCTGTTAGTGTTGCACAAACTCAATTTGCAGATATGGTTGTAACTGTTAGTTCAGCTTCAGGCCCATTTGCAGTTAGCTCACCAAACACAGCAGTTAGTTATGTAGGTGGATCAACCCAAACCATTACCTGGTCTGTTGCAAGCACAACCGCATCACCTGTTAGTTGTGCTAATGTAAAAATATCTTTATCAACTGATGGCGGACAAACTTTCCCAACCGTATTGATTGCAAGTACAGCGAATGATGGAACTGAAGCACTGGTAATTCCAAATACGCCAACAACCACCGCAAGGATAAAAGTAGAAGCAGTTGGAAATATTTTCTTTGATATCTCCAATACAAACTTTACCATCACTGCAGGTTCTTCCTGCGGGGTACCCACCGGGTTGTCTTCCTCATCTATTACAAGTTCAGGTGCAACTGTTAGCTGGACTGCAGTAAGCGGTGCTGTTAGTTATGATGTAGATTATAAATTAACAAGCAGCGGAACATGGACCAATGCTGTAACAGCAACAACATTAACTTCGAGAGCGATCAGTGGCCTGGCTGCTTCAACGGTATATGATTGGAGAGTAAGAACAAATTGTTCCAGCTCATCAAGTTCATATAGTGCAGCACAGTTCACTACATCAGCAGCTCCTGTATGCAATGCGCCAACAGGACTGGCTTCCTCGTCTATCACTACTTCAGGTGCAACTGTTAGCTGGACGGCAGTAAGCGGTGCAATTAGTTATGATGTAGACTATAAATTAACAAGCAGCGGAACATGGACCAACGCTGCAACTGCAACTACTTCAACATCTGTTGCAATAAGCGGCCTTGCTGCCTCAACTGTGTATGACTGGAGGGTAAGAACAAATTGTTCATTCGGATCAAGCGGTTATACTGCTGCACAATTTACTACGGCAGCAGTACCTGTATGTAATGCACCAACAGGACTTGCTTCCTCATCTATTACAACTTCAGGTGCAACTGTCAGCTGGACAGCAGTTAGCGGTGCAATTAACTACGATGTGGATTATAAATTAACAAGCAGCGGAACCTGGACGAATGCCGCAACAGCAACTACTTCAACATCTGTTGCAATAAGCGGTCTCTCTTCTTCAACTGTATATGATTGGAGAGTGAGAACAAACTGTTCATTCGGATCGAGTGGTTATACAGCAGCGCAGTTCACTACTGCTACTGTAATTACCTGTAATGTTCCATCAGGTTTATCTTCTTCGTCAATCACCACTTCTGGTGCAACTGTTAGCTGGACTGCAGTGAGCGGTGCGATTAGCTATGATGTAGATTATAAATTAACAAGCAGCGGAACCTGGACCAATGCTGCCACGGCAACCGCTTCAACATCTGTTGCAATAAGCGGTTTAGCTGCATCATCAACATACGACTGGAGGGTAAGAACAAATTGTTCAGGCGGATCAAGCAGTTATACTGCAGCACAATTCCCTACAAGTGCAGTTCCAACCTGTTCAACAGCGTTCGAACCAAATGAAACATTGGCTACCGGGGCTGCAATTAGTTCGGGTGTTGCCAATTCTGCTGCGATCAGCACATCTACTGATATAGATTATTATAAGATCACTACAAGTGCGATCAGCAATATTGTTTACAATCTTGCCGGTCCTTCGGGAGTGGATTACGACCTGTTTATTTATAACAGCTCGGGTACACAACTTGGCTCAAGTGAAACTTCCAGTGCTACAGAATCTGTTTCTTTATCTAACCAGGTGGCAGGCACTTATTATATTAAAGTGTTTGGATACAATGGTGCAAACAGCGCAACGTGTTACACAATCACTGCAACTGCGACTACGGTTACCGGTTGTCAAAGCTCTTATGATGTTTCAACAAACGGAACAACAGCGGGTGCTGCTACTATTCCATTCAATACAAATGTTACAGGGCTGATCAGTCCTACCGCTGATGTAGACAACTACAAATTTGTAATCACAACCGGAGGAACAATTACACTTACGCTGACAACATTACCTGGTGACTATGACCTCAAACTGCTCAACAGTGCAGGTACACAGGTTGGTATTTCACAAAACGGAAGTACAACAAGTGAAACCATTAACTACACTGCAGCAGCAGGAACATATTATGCACAGGCATATGGCTATAATGGCGCAAACAGCTCAACGGTTTGTTATACATTGAAAGTTCAATTGGGAACTGCATCGAAACCTGCAATTGCAGCTATTACACCTAAAGAAGACATGTCTGTTTATCCAAATCCTGTTGCCAATGTGCTGAATATTGCGCTTAAAGGAGCAGTAACACAGAACAGCAATTTTGTAGTAAGGGATGCAAAAGGGGTAGTTGTAATGCAACAGCAATTCGTACGCAATCCTCAAACGATCGATGTATCAAGACTTGCTAAAGGTGTTTATTTAATAATAGCAAACAACGATGGAAAAATAACAACAGAGAAGTTCATAAAGCAATAATGGTTTTTGAGAAAATAAAGGGGGCTCGTTCAAAGGAACGGCCCCTTTTTTATTAACCTGTTTTTTAAATCAAAACTTACTTGAGTGTTGAACATTGAATATTGAGTATTGAGCATTTTTTGAATGTTCAATATTCAATACTCAACACTCAATGTTCAACGGATGAGCATTAGTATCTTATTGATCTTTTAACTGAGCACAGTGCCGACACCTCGGCTCATAGATATCTTTCTCACCCAGCAGCACCTGTCCGCCACCTGTTACCTTGCGATAACTTACATTGGCAATATTTCCACATTTAACACAGATCGCATGCAGTTTTGTAATGTAATCAGCAATAGAGAGAAGATTCGGCATTTGACCAAATGGTTTTCCAAGATAATCCATATCCAGCCCGGCAACAATCACTCTTATTCCCTTTACTGCAAGTTGTTCGCAAACCACTGCTATTTCAGCATCAAAAAACTGTGCTTCATCAATTCCCACAACATCTACATCATTTGCCAATAAGAGAATGGCCTGCGAACTTTCGACAGGTGTAGAAAGAATGGCGTTGGTATCGTGGCTCACGATTTTTGTTTCATCATAACGCGTATCAATAGCCGGTTTAAATATTTCTACTTTAAGGTTTGCAATTTTTACACGTTTTAGCCTGCGTATTAATTCTTCGGTTTTACCGCTAAACATACTGCCGCAGATCACTTCAATCCAGCCACGTCGCTCTCCCTTCATATTAGGTTCAATAAACATTAAAATATAATTTAAAAATGTGTTTGTAACTTTATTCCCAATACGTGCAAAGATTATGGATTCTATTCACAGGACAAAACATAATTTGCAGCCCGGAATCATTTTTTAAAAGAAAAAACTAATGTATGGAAAGGGTGGAAACACTCTGTAACAGGCTCCTGGAACAACTTTCACAGAATGCATCCCCGGATGCGCTTTTGATGACAGTACAAATGTTACAATCAGAATTATTGCATTTAAAAGCCATAACTGCTCCCGGGGCAGAACAGGCCGCTGTTGCCATAGATATTCCCGTTTCATTCGAAAACAAAGAAAAAACAGAAAATCCAGACCGGGAAGAAGAAAAAACATTCGAAGTTTTACAGGTAGATGAAGCAGAAGTAGAAGCTGAACTGGAAGAGATAAAGAAGAATGCGGAAGCAAAGAATCAAATGAGTGCACAAAATAAACCACCCATTACATTTGATCCCGTAGAAGATACACCTACGCTTGTTCATCAAAAGCCTGCTGATAAACCTAAAAAAGAATTACATGAAACTCTTGGGGGCAAGCCCGGTGATTCACTTAATGAAAAATTAAAACAGGCTAAATTTGAACTGGGTGATTCATTGCAGGATGTACCCATCAAAGACCTGAAAAAAGCCATTAATATCAACGATCGTTTTTTATATATCAGCGAGCTGTTTCGCGGAGATGAAGTAATGTATGAAAGGAGTATAAAAACGATCAACAGCTTTTCTATCTACCCGGAAGCAGAATACTGGATCAAAAGAGAACTAAAATTAAAATTGGGATGGGATGACCGAACGCCTATCGTAAAACAATTTGATCAGTTAGTTAAAAGACGGTTTTCAGTAACATAATCCATTACTTTTTTTGTAGCTCCTCTCTTGCTGTAAACATATTCACCGGCAATCATCCCCGCCTTTATCAACGCTGCTTTATCATTGAATAGCTTATCAAGCATATCTTCCAGCTCCAGTGCATTATTGATTGTAAAAGCGCCGCCACGATCAAGCAGGTCACATGCTTCCGCGAACTTATCATAAACAGGTCCAAAAAATACTGGTTTGCCGTATACAGCAGCTTCCAGTATATTATGAATGCCATCTTTATTAAAACCACCTCCAACATAAGTTATATCTGCATATTGGTACAATTTTGATAACATCCCGATATTATCAATGATCAGCACATTTATATTTCCGGGAACAATAATGCCTGTTTCCAGCTCGGAATAAAAAATTGAGTTGTGAAATTCCTTTTTTACATCCTCCAGGTTTTCCTGGTCAACTTCATGAGGCGCTATGATAAATTTTATTTCAGGATGTGCCTTTACATAATGGATCAATTCAATTTCATCATCTTCCCAGGTACTACCGGCTACGAATACCTGTCTTCCCTGTACGAATTCCTGTATGAAATTTACCGGTTGACCTTTTTCTGCAATGGCAACCACCCTGTCGAAACGGGTATCGCCGCCAATAGAAACATTCTTGTCTAATCCAATTTTTTTCACCAGGTGTGCGGATAATTCGTTTTGCACAAAAAGTTGGCGAAAGCAATGCAGCATTTCCTGCCAGATAGCGCCATACCATTTAAAAAAAGGCTGCGAATCTCTGAATATACCGGAAACCAGTATAATGGGAATATTTCGTTTTTTCAGTTCAGTGAGATAATAATACCAGTATTCATATTTTACCCAGATAACAAGTGATGGGTTGATAGCAGCGATTAATTTTTTTGCATTAATGATATTATCTATAGGAAGGTATATGACCGTGTCGGCACCGGTATAATTTTTCCTGATCTCATAGCCACTTGGTGAAAAAAAGCTGAGTACAATCGTATAACCCGGATAATTTTTCCTGGTCTCTTCTAAAACCGGGCGACCTTGTTCAAATTCACCGAGGCTGGCACAATGCATCCAGATGACTTTTTCATTAAAAGGGATTACGGGGAATTTTTTGCGGCCACGATTCCATTGCCTGGCTTTTAGATTCCAGATTGCGGCAACACGGATTCCCGTCCGGAACATAATAAGGAAGATGTTGTAAAATAACAGGCTCAAGTGTTGGTTTTATTTCCAAAAATACAGTGTATTGATGGTTTAATCAATTCATTAGCAAGATGGTTGGTTTCGTAGTTCAAAATCTTATCTTTGCGCCCTAAAATGTTGGAATTATGAGGCCCTTACAAATGGTGGATACAAAAACACAGTATCTCAATATAAAAAAGGAGGTGGATGCGGCCGTATTATCAGTAATAGAGAGCTCAGTATTCATAGGAGGTAAAGAGGTCAGCAGTTTTGCTGAAAACCTGGCAAAATATAGCGGGAGCAAACACGTGATTCCATGTGCTAATGGCACCGACGCCTTGCAGATTGCTATGATGGCCCTGGGATTAAAACCGGGCGATGAAGTGATCACACCCTCGTTTACCTATATCGCAACCGTAGAAGTCGCCGCTTTACTTAATATAAAACCAATATTTGTAGAGGTTGATAAGAGAACGTTCTGCATTGACCCGGTTGCTATCGAAAAGGCGATCACTCCTAAAACCAAAGCCATCGTTCCGGTACATTTATACGGGCATGCTGCAAATATGGAGGCCATTATGCAGATTGCAGCAAAACACAAATTATTTGTGATTGAAGACAATGCCCAGGCTATCGGTAATGACTATGCTTTCAGTGATGGAAAAATGAAAAAAACAGGAAGTATTGGTCATATCGGCTGCACTTCTTTTTACCCTTCTAAAAACCTGGGGGCATTTGGGGATGGCGGTGCAATATTTACCGATGATGATGTACTTGCACAACAACTGAGAATGATCGCATCACACGGGCAAAGTAAGAGATATTACCACGATGTGGTGGGATGCAATTCAAGGCTCGATGCGGTGCAGGCTGCAATTTTAAATATTAAACTCGGGCACCTTGATGAATATATAGCTGCAAGAATAAAAGCCGCTGATTATTATGACAAAGCTTTCGCCGGTAATAAAAAAATTGAAACACCTTATCGCGATAAAAATAATAAGCATGTCTTTCACCAGTATACATTGATTTTGCACGATACAGACAGGGATGCACTACACCAGTTCCTTGCAGATAAAGGAATTCCATCTATGATCTATTATCCTGTGCCTGCTCATCGCCAGAAAATGTTTGATGCATTTGGCGGAAGCAATTATGAACTGCCTGTAACAGATTGGCTTACTGAAAGAGTGATATCATTACCAATTCATACCGAACTGGATGAAGAGCAACAGCAATTCATTGCATCGCATGTATTGGAATTTATAAACAGATAAAGAAAACGTTGAGTATTTATGAAACTTGCAGTTATTGGTACCGGGTATGTAGGGTTGGTTACAGGAACATGTTTTGCTGAAACAGGTAATACCGTCACCTGTGTTGATATTGATAAAAATAAAATTGATAAATTATTATCGGGCCAGGTAACGATCTATGAACCAGGGCTTGAAAAATTATTTTTACGAAACCAGAAGGAAGGAAGATTGCATTTCACCACTTCCCTTGAAGAAGCTGTTGAAACTGCTCAGGTTGTTTTCCTGGCATTGCCAACACCTCCCGGTGAGGATGGTAGTGCAGACCTGAAATATATCTTAGGTGTTGCCGATAATCTCGGAAAGATACTGAAAGGATACAAAGTCATTATTGATAAGAGTACAGTGCCGGTTGGCACTGCTGAAAAAGTAAGAACCGCCATTGCGAAAAATTCAAAAGTAGAGTTTGACGTGGTGAGCAACCCGGAATTTTTACGCGAAGGGGTAGCCGTAGATGATTTTATGAAACCAGACAGGGTAGTGATTGGAACCAGGTCTGAACGGGCAATAAAAGTGATGAATGATCTTTATGCTCCTTTTGTACGCCAGGGCAACCCGCTTATTTTTATGGATGAAAAGTCTGCGGAACTTACCAAGTATGCAGCCAATTCTTTTCTTGCAGTTAAGATAAGTTTCATGAATGAGATAGCGCAGCTCTGCGAAAAGATGGGCGCAGATGTGGATATGATACGGCGTGGTATAGGAAGTGATGACCGTATTGGTAAAAGGTTTTTATTTCCCGGCATTGGCTATGGTGGAAGTTGTTTCCCGAAAGATGTACAGGCACTTGTGAAATCGTCGGCCGATGTTAATTATGATTTTAAGATACTTAACGCAGTGATGGAGGTTAATAATAAACAAAAACTTCATTTGATATCAAAAATCAAAGCTCGTTTTGATAATAAACTGGCGGGCAAAAAATTTGCATTGTGGGGGCTTGCTTTTAAACCAAACACAGATGATATCAGGGAAGCTCCGGCTTTTTATATGATAGATGCATTACTTGCCGAAGGCGCAACCGTCACAGCATTCGATCCTGAAGCTATGAATAATGCAAAAGCATTGTTAGGGAACAAAATTCATTTTGCCGACAACCAATATGCAGCATTACAGGATGCAGATGCATTGATCATTGCAACAGAATGGAATGAATTCCGCACCCCTGATTTTGATAAGATCAGTACTTTGTTGAAGACCAAAACAATTTTCGATGGAAGAAATCTTTTTGATCTTGAACAAACAAAGCAATTGGGATTTCACTATGAGAGTGTGGGGAGGAGGAAGGTAAGTTAATATTAATAGTCAATAGTTAATAGTTAATAGTTAATAGTTAATAGTTAATATAAAGAGCAATTGGCAAAGTTAAAAAACACTATGATATAGTAAACTAAAAACTATAAATTAATAACTAACAGCAGACGAAGAATAACAAAGTTTAAAAATTACGCGACTACTAAATAAAAACAAGTGGCAAATAAAAAAGTACTAATCACCGGAGCTGCAGGATTTCTTGGTTCGCATTTATGTGACCGCTTCATTCGTGAAGGTTTTGATGTGATTGGTATGGATAATTTAATTACCGGCGACCTTAAAAATATTGAACACCTTTTTAATTTAAAAGAGTTCGAATTCTATCACCACGATATTTCTAAATTCATTCACGTAAGCGGTAAGCTCGATTATATTTTACATTTTGCATCTCCAGCCAGCCCGATTGACTATTTAAAAATTCCTATCCAGACATTAAAGGTCGGATCATTAGGAACACATCATTGTCTTGGTCTTGCATTAGCAAAGAATGCCAGGATATTGGTGGCAAGTACAAGTGAAGTATATGGAGACCCGTTGGTACATCCGCAGAATGAAGAGTATTGGGGTAATGTAAATCCTGTAGGGCCACGGGGTGTGTATGATGAGGCAAAGCGTTTCCAGGAGGCAATTACGATGGCATACCATACGTTTCATAAATTAGAAACAAGGATCGTACGTATATTTAATACTTACGGCCCGAGAATGAGATTGAATGATGGAAGAGCATTGCCTGCTTTTATTGGCCAGGCTTTAAGGGGAGAGGATCTAACGGTTTTTGGTGACGGCAGCCAGACAAGAAGTTTCTGTTATGTGGATGATTTGGTTGAAGGCATATACAGGTTGTTGCTGAGTGATTATGCGATGCCTGTGAACCTTGGAAATCCTGACGAAATTTCGCTTATGGATTTTGCGGAAGAAATTATTAAGTTAACCGGCACAAAACAAAAAATTGTGTTCAAACCTTTACCAGTAGACGATCCAAAACAGCGCCAGCCGGATATAGAAAAGGCAAAAGAAATTCTTGGCTGGGAACCGAAAGTAAAACGTGCAGAGGGACTTAAGATCACGTACGAATATTTTAAAAGTTTACCTAAAGAAGAGTTAAGCAAATTGCCGAAAGAGTTTGAGAGAAGGAAGCTTTAGAGAATTCTGAATTACGAATGAATGTAAAGGGCTAACAAAATTAAGTAATACTAACAGCTAATAGCTCACAGCTAACAGCTTAAAACTAACACTATAATAATGTACCAGGATCTATTAGAAAAGAAAAAAACACTTGCGGTTATTGGTTTGGGTTATGTAGGATTACCAATTGCGTTGGAGTTTGCCAAAAAAATAAAAGTGATTGGATTTGATATCAATGCCGCGAGGGTTGAGATGATGCGCAACGGGATCGATCCAAGCCAGGAGCTGGAGCCTGCCGCTTTTGAGAATTGCGACATCGTGTTTACAAATAGCCTGGATGAATTGCGTAAAGCAAACTTTTTTATAGTTGCTGTTCCAACACCTGTGGATGAGCACAATGTTCCGGATCTTATTCCCGTGCAAAGGGCAAGTGAAACAATAGGAAAGGTGATTAAGAAAGGTGACTATGTTGTGTTCGAAAGCACCGTTTACCCGGGTTGCACAGAGGAAGATTGTGTTCCGATCATCGAAAAATTGTCTTCCCTGAAAATGGTAGAAGATTATAAAATTGGTTATTCACCAGAGAGGATCAACCCAGGAGATAAGGAGCATACGATCACTACGATTATCAAAGTAGTAAGCGGTTGTTGTGCAGAAAGCCTGGATACTATTGCAAAAGTGTATGAACTGGTTGTAAAAGCCGGCGTTCACAAAGCATCTTCAATAAAAGTTGCTGAAGCGGCAAAGATCATCGAAAACACACAACGCGACCTTAACATTGCGTTAATGAATGAACTTTCTATTATTTTCGATAGAATGAACATCAATACTTTTGAAGTATTGGAAGCAGCTGGAACCAAGTGGAACTTTTTAAAATTTCAGCCAGGATTAGTAGGAGGTCATTGTATTGGTGTAGATCCTTATTATCTTACTTATAAATCTCAAAAACTTGGTTATGATAGCCAGGTCATCCTTGCAGGCAGGAATATCAATGATGGAATGGCAGGATATGTTGCGAAAAAAGTTTTGAGGCATATCATTCAAAGTGATGGAAATGTAAAGAAAGCAAAAGTGCTGATAATGGGCGCTACTTTCAAAGAGAATGTGAGTGATATCAGAAACAGTAAGGTTGCTGATGTTGTAAGAGAATTAAAATCATACTCACTCAATGTGCATGTAACCGATCCGCATGCAAGCAGCGATGAGCTCAAACATGAGTATGGTTTTGGGCTAACTGATGAATTGAGCAAAGATTACGACGCAGTTATCATAACAGTTCCTCATAATGATTATAAAAAACTGGATGAGGCTTATTTTGCATCTATAACAGAAGAGCATGGTTTGGTTGCAGATCTGAAAGGAACTTACAGGGGTAAGATAAAAAGCAGGGCGTATTGGAGCCTGTAAAAAATCGGGAATCGGCAAACGTGAATATACTGGCTTTTACATTTTACAGAAGTATCATTAGTATTGTTGCATAGAGGGATACTGTAGAAGTGAGTGACACAACGATGCTGATTTACTTACAAACGCTTGTCAAAAAAAATTAAATCTAATAGCTAGCAGCTAATAGCTTGCATCTTTAACAACTACGTAGTGGACAACATTTTTCATACTAAAGACATAACAGGAGACAGTTTCCTCATAACAGGTGGTGCAGGATTTATCGGCAGCCATATTGCCGCGTATCTATTAAAAAACGGGGCAAAAAAAGTTCGTGTGTTAGATAATCTTGTAAATGGATTTGAAACCAATCTTTCGATCCTGAGATCGTATCCTGCTTTTGAGTTTATGGAAGGAGATATAAGGGATGCGGAAACCTGCCTGAACGCATGTGACGGTATTGACTACGTGAGCCACCAGGCTGCACTTGGATCAGTGCCACGTTCTATCAATGAGCCAATTTATTTTAATGAAGTGAATGTAAACGGGTTTATTAATATCATGAAGGCTGCTGTAGATAAAAAAGTAAAGAGCTTTGTATATGCGTCTTCTTCTTCTGTGTATGGTGATGAGCCAAGTTTGCCAAAAGTGGAGGAAAGGATCGGGAATTGTCTATCCCCTTATGCAGCTACCAAAAAAACAAATGAATTGTATGCACAGGTTTTCGCAGATGTATACGGCATAAAATTGATGGGCTTTAGGTATTTTAATATTTTTGGTCCAAGGCAGGATCCCGATGGACCGTATGCTGCAGTAATTCCTTTATTTGTAAAAGGTATTATGAACAGGACGCCGGTTTACATTAATGGTGACGGCGGACAAACAAGAGATTTTACATTTGTAGACAATGCAGTTCAGGTGAATATAAAAGGAATGCTTACAGAAAACAAGGAAGCATTTAATAAAGTATATAATGTAGCAGTAGGTGAATATTTCTCTGTGAATTATTTATACCAGGCCTGTGTGGAAGCTCTTGGAAGTGACTGGCAGGCAACTTATCGTGAACCGAGAGCAGGGGATATCCGCAATTCGTTGGCAGACATTTCTCTTTCCAAAAAATTATTGGGATATGAGCCTGTATGTAAATTCCAGGAAGGGTTAGATGATACAATAGCGTATTTTAAAAAAATTTATAGCAAGCAAATAAGTTAAGAGTCAGGGGTATAGCGTTAAGAGTGCAACTGCAAATGTTGAATTCATAACTTTAAACTCATAACTTTAAACTCATAATTCAAAAAAATGCCATTCATTAAAACTGATCTTCCGGGATTGTTGATATTTGAACCTGTTGTGCTAAATGACAGCCGGGGCTATTTTTTTGAGAGTTACAATGAAAAAGTCTGTATGGAGGCGAATGTTAATGTAAGATTTGTTCAGGATAACCAGGCCCAATCTTCTTATGGTGTTGTTCGGGGATTACACTACCAGTTAAACCCTGTTGCCCAAACAAAATTTGTTCGTGTATTAAGTGGTGCCATACTGGATGTTGCTGTAGATATCAGGAAAGGTTCTCCCAGCTTTGGTAAATCATTTAGTATTGAGTTATCTGCTGAAAATAAAAGACAACTTTTTATTCCACAGGGATTCGCTCATGGTTATGCTGTATTAAGCGAAACTGCAGAAGTATTTTATAAATGTGATTCATTTTATAACAAAGATGCAGAAGGGGGAATAGCATTTAATGATCCAAAACTTAATATCAATTGGGAAATACCGGATGATAAAATGATCATTTCCGAAAAAGACAGCAAACAGCCTTTATTTGCTGATAGCAAAAACAATTTTGAGTTTCACTTCTAATCACTGCTTTCATAGTGAGTAATACAATAAATATTTTAGTTACAGGGGCCAATGGACAGGTTGGTATGGAATTAAGAGCACTCTCAGGGAAATACCCGGCCTGTAATTTTTTTTTCGCAGGCAGGAATGAACTGCCTATTACAAATTTAGCAGCGATAGAAAATTATTTTTCAAAGCATGCGCTCACTCATTGCATCAATTGTGCGGCTTATACAGCTGTTGATAAAGCAGAGTCAGAAAAGGAACTTGCTTATGAAACAAATGCAGTTGCGGCAGCTCATCTTGCAGCAGTATGTAGGAAGAATAAGGTAACATTCATTCACTTTTCAACTGATTATGTTTTTGATGGTAACGGATCTGTTCCATACAACGAGTCTGATCAAACTGGTCCACAAGCTGTGTACGGATATTCAAAACTTGAAGGAGAAAATGCTGTTTTAAAAAATAATGACGAGGCAATTATCATCCGCACTTCATGGGTGTATAGCAGCTTTGGAAAAAATTTTGTGAAAACAATGTTGAAATTGATGAGTGAAAAAGAAAGTATTGGCGTTGTGAATGACCAACTGGGCTGTCCTACTTACGCAGCAGATCTTGCCGAAGCAGTATTAAAAATAATTTCTGAAAACAATAGGCCAGCTGCGGGTATTTATAATTATTGCAACGAAGGTATTACCAGCTGGTATGAATTTGCAATGGCAATAAAAAATATTTCCGGCAGTAAGTGTATGGTGAACCCCATTACTACGAATGATTATCCTACTCCTGCAAAGCGCCCGCATTATTCTGTATTGGATACGACGAAAATCAAAGAAACATTCCATCTCAGCATTCCCGGGTGGAAACAAAGCCTGGAGAAATGTTTGAAGCTGCTGAATGCGAGCCGTTAGCTACAAGCTGTTAGCTATTAGTAGCCTGTAATGGTGTTAGCTTATTAACTTTGGTGAAGTTTACAAAATGGTCATTTTGTTATAAATAATTTTTTGGAATAATTCCATTTATCATTGGTTATTTGCAAAACGTAAATTCCATTGGAAATTACGGGCAATTGAATTGTATATTCAGTTGTGTTATTTGTTGGCGTTACAGATTTTATTAACTGGCCATTGTTTGCAAAAATTTTTATTCGGAGATCATGTTGCTTTTCTTTAAAATTAATTCGAATCGTGTTGTCTGTATTATTGTAATAAGCTGTAACATTTGTATCGGCTTTTAACTCTACGGGTACAATATTTGAATAAGTTGCATTGTTATCAAAGTCAACTTGTTTTAGCCTGTAGTAATTTATTCCAATCACAGGATGCTGATCTGTTAATGAATAATTGTGGGGTAAAGGAGTGGTACCATTTCCCTGTACCTTTCCTATTTTGATAAAGTTAATTCCATCTGTACTTCTCTCAACATCGAAATAATGATTGTTGTATTCAGCGGTAGTTTGCCAGTTCAATAACACGACCCTGTTTTTTAATGTCGCAGTGAAGCTAAGCAGGCTTACAGGTACGGGTCCGGCTGATTTTATTCCGGCATCCAGGTTACTGATATCATTACCGGTTATAAGATTAAAGTTCGCGGTTCTTCCATTAGCGTCTGTCTTGCTGTTATCGGTTGCATTTATGCCCCCAACATATTGTAATGTGAATGCATAGCCTGCTGGTTTATTAAACACTATATAATAATCATTACCTGGAGAAATATTATTAAAATAATAAATTCCGAATGCATCGGTTACTGTTGTGGCAATATTAAATCCAATGCTGTTATATAATTTAACGGTCATGCCACTTACGCCTAATTCTCCATTATCCTGTATTCCATTTGGATTTGAATCATACCACATTAAATTACCGGTGCTTGCATAAGGAGAGCAATTTATTATTTCAACATTCGCTGTTGTAATATTTGTACAGCCAGTCGTATTATCAGTTATTTGTAAACCATATTGGAAATCACCTTCTGTTGTTGTTAAGATGGAAGGATTGGCAGTATAAATATTGCTTAGCGTTCCATTATCAGGGCTCCATAAGTATGAATAAGAGCCAACAGGAACAGAAGGACTGAATGTTACATTGTCACCCACACATGCAATTATATCGGGAACGGATACCTGTAAACCCGATACTACATTTACTCCTACCACAACGTTTGCTGAAGTTGTGCAGCCCGATTGATCACTGGCAGTAAGGGTATAGCTCATAGATGTGCTATCTATGCATGCAATTGGATTGGCAATTCCGGCATTTGATAAACCCGTAGCTGGTGTCCATTGATAATTTATACCACTGATTGGATTTGTACCGATCTGTACACAAGTATTGCGGCATATGGTTGGTGAACTGATACCAGGAAGCAGATCAACAACATTTATATTTATTGTATCTGTTGATGTACACGGAATACTATTGTCTGTTTTTGTTAGAATATATTGGAACGTTCCTGCCATCGTTCCTGTAAATACAGGATTTGGGCTAGCTGCATCATTGAGGTAATTAACCGGGTTCCAGCTGTATGAAATAGAAGGACCCGTTGGATTGGAGGCGCTTCCAATAATTGTTGGCTGACCTTTGCAAATGTTCTGATCAGCCCCTGCAACAGGTGCTTGCGTAAATGGAATTAACCGGATGGTATCAGTATAATAACATCCAAATGAGTTTCCTATTGTTAGTGTAAAGTTTGTAATTGTGTTTGGTGGCGGATCATGTGTACCTGGATTAGCTATAGTTGCATTTGTTACCAATGATGTTGGTCTCCAGTAATAATAGTTCATACCCACAGGGGCATTTGTTCCCAAAGCGATTGGTCCATTACCGGGGCAAAAATTTATATCCGGCATACTGAATGATGGATCATTAACACTGACGGTTACGATATCAGTAGCAGGCAATCCACAGGTCCCCGGGAAAGTTGCTACTACTGTATAAGTTGTAGTAACAGCAGGAATTGCATAAGGCTGTGCATCGGTTGGATCATTAAGCCCTGTAGCCGGTGTCCATTGATAAGTTACTCCGGGTAAAGAAGGATTGCCGATAGGAGTTCCAACCCCCACGCAGGATACCCTGTCGGGAGCATTGGGTATAGTGGGACTGTTGCTGACAGTCACTTTTACGGTATCTGTTGCAATACAACCAGCAGAAGTAGTAACAGTTAAAGTATAGGTAACAGTTGTTGCAGCAAGTACTTGCGGTTGAGGAGAAAACTGGTTGGTTCCATTTTGCCATGGAGCCGATTGAGGTTCCCAGAAATAAGTTGCATTTGATTGGGGTTGTGAACCGAGTGAGGCAACTCCATTGCTGCATATTGTCCAGTCGGCACCGCCATTTGCATAAACAAATTGAATCAAAACCAATACTGTGTCTTTCAAAGCACAACCTGTTCCGTTTGCTACAGTTACATAGTAATATGTTGGTGAGCTTAGGTATGCAATTGGATTACTGATAAAATTATTTGAAAGCGAACCGCCACTCCAGGTATAAGTATATCCCATTGCCGGTGGTGAGCCTATAGTAACCGGGATGTCCCGGCATGTAACTGTATCACGTGCAGAAAACAATGGAGCAGTATATGCAGGATCATTTGTTGAAATGGTAGCAGTAGCATAAAAAGATGTATCAGAGATACTGGTTGCTGTAACAGTGTAGGTCCTTGGTATATTATCAGTGAGGTTTACCGAACTGCCGGTATAAACTGAAAGCCCCTGCTGCGGTTGCCATGTAAAAATAGCATCCGGGATACTACTTGATGCAATCAACGTAACATTCCCATTATTTACATCGTACCCGGGACATTCGTACCTGGCACCTACTCTTATGGCAGCACTGCATTCAAAATTGCCACAGGTATCAGTGATAATAATTTCGTCGTAACAGCTATGTCCATTATACGATACTGTTAGTCTATATGTTGTTATTCCTCCAATAGAGGCACTTACCGGTACCTGCGGCAAATTTGTTGCGCCGGTAAAATTGCCTGGTCCCGAAACCTTTATCCATGAAAATGTTTCATTGATGTTAGGTGTACGATCCGGCTTACCAATAATTTTCGGGCCGCATCCATTCCCACCTGCATTCGCTTCAATTACAGCAACAACAAGCTGGTCGGTAAAAGTACAGCCGTTGTTGTGAGCCATAAGATTTATTGTTGCAGGATTTGGTACAGGCATATCATCATTATGGATATAATAAGTCGCAGTAGAAAGATTAATATTCCCGAGATTGGTTGAAGGATTCCATGCATAATTAAAACCAGGTTCGGGAGGAGTACCCAGCGATACACTATCTCCAAGGCACATAACAATATCAGGTCCTGCAAAATTATTTGTTGCGGGTGCAGCAATTGGTGATACAGTCATAGCATCATGTGTAACACAAGTTCCGCCACCGGATTTCGGGATCGTTAATGTAAGTGTATAATCTGTTTGTGCAGGTGGGTTTGCAAATGGCTGTGAAATGGATACACTGCTTAAATTCGTTGCCGGCAGCCATTCATATACAACCCCGGGTAAACCCGCAATTGAATTTGCTCCAATTCTTACCGGTGTGCCGGCACAATTGCTTTTATCAGGTCCTGCATCAGCTTTGTACACAAGTACAACTGCCTGTGCAATTTGTTTGCAGCCTGCTGCATCTGTAACAATGAGTGTATAAATTGTATTATTCAACGGGCTTACGGTTGGATTGGTAACCGCCGCTGCTCCCATATCCCAGTTATAAGAAGTATAAGGAGGATTTCCACCGGATGCAGTGGGAGCACCGCCAATGGTAATGGCTGATGAAGGACATGTTGTAAACGGGCCACCTGCATTAACTGTTGGTGCTGTTAAACTATTTACTAAAACAGTAGAAGTATCACTGGTATGGATAAGCGCTGTTCCACATGATGCAGGTGTAAAACAAAGTCTCCTGTAATATTGATTAATCCCACCAATAACTGCCCGGTAGTCTTTTAACGTTGCGCCTTGAATATTGTTCCATGGCCCGGTAAGTACACTGGCAACCTGCCATTGATAACTTATACCTGTCATTGTTTGTTGGAATGTTGCTGTACCATTGAGATAGATAGTTGGTAAACTATCTCCCGGAATTACAATGGGCTGGCCAATGATCGGCTCTGCCAAACCATATTTGCAAACTGTTTGGGTTGGAGGTGAGAGCGTATCATTTGCTGTATAATAATGCGATGAACAAAATGATATTTTTGTTAAATGCCAATCACTCCATCCCTGGTGTAATACGTTATCTGTGACCGGGAAATCTACAGATCGTGTAGTTCCACTCAGGTAGATATTACCGTTGTCTATTGCCATGTCTTCGGGGCTGTCATCATCGCTTCCCCCCAGATACCGGCTAAAAACCCTGGTACCATCTGTTTTTAATACAACAATGAGATTATCTGTTTCACCTGCCAATGTTGTATTGTCAGTAGAAGAATAGGTCGCATCATTGGTGTTATATACCAAATAAATTTTACCGTTATCAATTTTCATAGGAAGAAAATAATTTTGCACGGCCGATAAAAAAGTAGCGAATACAATATTTCCCAAAGCGTCGTAATGTATAACGAAACCAGTGCGCTCACCCCCGGAATACTGGCTACCATCTGTAACGGGGAAATCAGGGGCCACCCCTCCACCGGCAAGGTATACATCATCACCTATTATTTCGAATGATTGATGTATGCTGAAATATACATTATGTGCAATGTTGAATTTTCTAAGGTAGTTAACCGATCCGTTCGAATTTAATTTATAAAGGAATGCTGCTTCATCTGTACTATTATTGATATTCCTGGTATCACCCATGATAAAAATATTGCCATTTGATATCTTCAGGTAGGTCGGGTTATCATAATAGCCCGGGATAGTGAGATAAGTAGAAAATCCAATGCTTCCATCAGCATTCAACCGTGTATAAAACCCATCACGTTCAGATGTAGCCGTGCCAAGGGATGTACTATTTGTTACAGGGAAACCGGGGGAAGTAGTAGAGCCCGTTAAATGAAATTCACCATTTAAAACTTTATACCCTGTTACATAAGTAACAGGAGCATCTCCAAGGTAACGGGCATATACAATACTAAAATCACTGGTTCTTATTTTTTGAATATAAACGTTGCTTGCTGTAGTAGTGGGCGCTCCTCCAATAGTAATGGGTAAATTGGGATTATTGGATGTACTTGCCATGAAAATGGCTCCGCCTTCTATTTGTAAAAAATTGAATGAAACAATATCAGGAGTATACATCGATCTGATGACGGTCCCATCAAGAGTACTTATTTTAATAAGAAAGCCATTTAAATAATTGCTGGCTGGCGGAATGTTGCCCATGGTAACCGGAAAATCATTCCCCAGTATAGTACCTGCAATAAACATCTCATTGCCAACAATCTGAATTTCGGTACTTAAACCCACTATTTCACTGTTTCCTCCTATGAGCTTTATAAAATCAACACTGCCATCGGTATGCAGTTTTATTACCAGTATTTTATTATATGATCCTGTTCCCAACAAGTATACTTCCCCATTAATAACTTTTATTGAATAAAAGCCATAGTAGTTTCCTACGCCAAAATCAGTGGAGTATATAATGGATCCGGCAAGACCATATTTGATAATTTTATTGCCAAAAGCGCTACCGTTATAGTAAGTATTGATCGAATAAGTTTCACCGTTTACAACCTGGATATAACTCCCATAATCAAAATTATCACCACCGCCGAGTTTTGAAAATTCAATAAAAGACTGGCCGGATATTTTGGTTAAAGGCAAGCCGGAGATAACAAGAATTAAAAAAAGAAGGGTAAAAAATTGTTTCATTTTTCTACAATATGAATTGTGAAAGCGGGTTTAAAGGGAAAGGATTATCTAAACAACCGGAAGATAGAATAAATAATAATCCCCAAACGAATTGGTTAAAAATCTCCTGCTTTAAGTTAAGAGGCGGGATTATTGTAAAACGCTTACTCAGATATTCTTTTAACTATTTATTTATTAACAGGCTTTTTGAATAATTAAACCTGCCATTCTTTATTTGTAATAAATAAATTCCTTTCGAAACCGCAGGCAATTGCAAAATAAAGGTAGTTATATCATTTGTTATTCTGACCGACCTTATCAACTGTCCATTATTTGCAAAAAGTTTTAACTGAAGATTATCCTGTTTTTCATTAAAGATCACCCGGATCGTATTATCTGCGTTGTTGTAATAAACAGTAATAACCCCATCAGCATTCAATTCAACAGGAACGATATTGGAATAACTTGCATTGTTATCAAAATCAACCTGCTTCAGCCTGTAATAATTTATTCCAATATTCGGATGCTGATCAACCAATGAATAACTGTGTGGCAATGAAGTGGTGCCACTACCATTTACACTGCCTATTGCAATAAAATTACTGCTGCCATTGTTACTCCTTTCCACATCAAAATAATGATTATTGTATTCGGCAGTTGTTTGCCAGTTCAATAATACTTCCCTGTTTTGTAATGTGCCGGTAAAGCTGAGTAATGTAACGGGAACAGGTCCGCATCCTTCCGCTACAACACCCGCATCGATATTCAATACGCTTGCACCGGCTATAAGATCGAAATTATTGCTTCTTCCATTTACATCTGCCTTGCTGTTATTGTTGGCAGCAACACCGCCTACGTTTTGTACGGTATAAACAAATCCTGCAGGCAAGCTAAAGGTTACGTAATATCCATTGCCCGGGGGAACATTATTAAAAGTATACAAACCATTAGCATTGGTAACTGTTGTTGCAATATTAAAATCAACATTGTTGTACAATCTTATGATCATACCACTTACGCCCAGTTCGCCCACATCCTGTAAGCCATTTCCATCTGTATCAAACCACATATAATCTCCAACAATAGCTGATGGCGGACAATTATTTATAGTAAGATTTCCAATAGCTGTATTGCTGCAACCGGTATTATTATCTGTTACCTGTAAAGAATATACAGCAATACCTGTAGCAGATGTTTGTATTACCGGTGTGAGAATATTTACATTACTAAGCGTGCCGTTATCAGGACTCCACAAATATGAATAAGAACCTGCAGGCGTTATTACAGGATTGAACACCACATTATTTTCTCCCAAACATGCAATAACATCGGGTATGGTTACCTGCGGTGCTCCCAACCCGTTTACTCCAACTACCACATTGGCGGAAGAAGTGCAGCCATTGATATCAGTTGCAGTAAGGGTATAGCTTGTTGTAACAGCGGCTACACATGCCAGTGGGTTGGCGATTGTGGCATTCGACAGGCCTGTAGCCGGAGTCCATTGATATAACACTCCCGGCAACGGCGCTGTCCCGATCTGTACACAACTATTCTGGCATACAGCAGGCCCATTGATTGCGGGTATTAAAGAATCAATTACATGTATGATCACGGTATCTTTTACAGTGCAGGAAACAGCATTATCTGTTTTAATAAGAACGTATGCAAATGTGCCGCCCGTTGTTCCGGTAAATACCGGGTTTGGACTTGCAGGATTATCCAGGTTTGCAGCAGGGATCCAGTTATAAGTGATCAAAGGACTTATAGGATTTGAAGCACTTCCAATTGCTGCTGCCTGGCCCTTGCAAATGGTTTTATCAGGACCGGCATTGGGAGCCGCAGTAACCGGGATAATGCTTATATTATCTGTGTATTCACATCCATCCTGGTTCACTACAGTAAGAGAAAAGACAGTTGTTATAACCGGCGGCGGGTTCAGTGTCGTTGGATTAGCGATCAGTGGATCGCTGACCAATGCTGCTGGGGCCCAGTTATAGGAGAACATATTTAAAGGAGTTCCGGTTCCCAATGCAAACGATCCGTTATCCGGGCAAAAACTGATATCGGGCAGATCAAATACCGGGTTACTAACTGTTACGGTTATCTCATCCGTTGCAGTAGAGATACACGAACCCGGAAATGTAGCAACAAGTGTATAAGTTGTAGTAACAGCTGGATTTGCCAAAGGTTGTGCAATGTTTGGATCACTTAAACCTGTTGCAGGCGACCATTGATAAATTACACCTGGCAATGCCGGTGAACCAATCAATGTATTGCTGTTGAAACACGCAATTGTATCTGCTGCATCCGGGATAGCCGGAATATTATTGATGGTAATATTTACATCATCTGTTGAAATGCAACCTGCCGATGTAGTAGCAGTTACCGTATAAGTAATATTTGCAGCAACCATCACTTCAGGTTGTGCCGAGAACTGGTTGGTACCATTTTGCCATGGAGAAGCCTGCGGCTCCCATAAGTAAGTAGTATTTGGTTGCGGTGGGGTTCCTAATTGTATCACTGCATTGCCGCATACCTGCCAGTCATCCCCGGCATCTGCCTGTACATTCTGCACATTCACTATAACAGGATCAATTATTTCACAACCATTACCGTCTGTTACCCGAACTGAATAGACTGTTTCAAATGGAATTGTTACAATTGGATTGCTAATAAGATTATTTGATAAACCAGGTCCCGTCCATTCATAAGTATATCCTGCTATTGGTGATTCACCTATTATTGTTGGAACATTTGCACAAACAGTAGTGTCCGGTGCCGTAAATACCGGTAATGAAAAAGCCGGATCATTTACAAATACAGTATAAGAGCAATGTTGGGAAGTATCATTGAGGTCGATTGCTACCACGGTATATATTCTTGGTACATTATCCGTTAACTGTACAATGCTTCCTGTATAAGCGGATAGCCCTACCTGTGGTGTCCAGGTAAAAACAGGATTTTGAAGGCTGCTGGATGCGATCAATGAAACATCTCCTAAATTCACATCAAAGCTGGGACACCGGTATTGGGCATCTACAGTAATAAATGTATTGCAGCCGGTACATATTTCCGGCACATCTACCTGGCTGAAACAACTTCCACCATTATAAGAAACGGTAAGTCCGTAAACAGTAGTTCCGCCAACAGAAGCGCTTACGGGTACCTGCGGTAAATTGGTTGCACCGGTAAAATTTCCAGGACCCGAGATCCTTGTCCATGTATAAGTTTCATTCACATTTGGAGTACGGTCAGGTAAACCAACAATCCTTGGGCCACATGCTGTAAAACCTGCTCTTGATTCGATAGTTGTTACAACCACCTGGTCGGAGAAAGAACAACCATCCTTTTGTGCAGTGAGATAAATGATTGCCGGATCTGGTGTTGGCATTACAATATTGCCGGCAAAATAAGTTGTAGTAGATGTTGTATTACTTGTAAGATAACTGCCGGGACTCCATGTATAAATGAACCCGGGCTCAGGTGCAGTTCCTAATGAAGCACTGCTCTTTAAACAAATAACACGATCGGGGCCTGCAAAATTGGGGGTTACAGGAGCCGCTACCGGTGTTACCCTGACTGTGTCAGTAGTTGAACAGGTAGTACCACCTGACTTGGGTACAGTAAGTGTAAGCACATAATCTGTTACCGATACAGGATTTGCAAATGGTTGCGCAATGCTGTTATTGCTAAGTGTTGCACCCGGTTGCCATTCGTATACAATGCCATTGCCGGGTATTTGTACAGAGCCGATTTTTACAGGTTCGCCTGCACAATTACTCCTGTCAGGTCCTGCATCTGCATTATAAACAAAAACAGCTGTTTGTCCAATCTGCTGGCAACCTGCTGCATCTGTTACGATCAATGTATAAATGGTATTGTTACCCGGGCTTACAATTGGATTAGGTACGGGGCCTGCACCCATATCCCACGAATAAGATGTATATGGTGGATTTCCACCACTAACAGTTGGCGAACCGCCGATCGTGATAGCAGAGCCGGGGCAGGTGGTAAACGGACCGGCTGCATTGATAACAGGTGCGTTCAAATTACTTACCAGTGCAACGGCAGTGTCACTGGTATGGATAAGCGCTGATCCGCATTCAGGTAATGTAAAAGATAATCGCCTGTAATATTGATCTGCACCTCCAAGCACCGGCCGGTAATCTTTAAAAGTTGCAGCCGGTATATTTGTCCATGGACCTGTTGCTATATTAACAACCTGCCATTGATAATTTGCCTCTACCAACGCTACTTGCTGTGTAGGGATGCCATTTATAAATATCACCGGTAAACCTGTAGAAGGAACAGTTATTTTTTCACCGGTGATCACCTGCGCTAAACCGAATTTGCAAACTGTTTGTGTTTTAGGTGAAAGTGTATCATTCGCAACTTCATAAGCAGGAATTACAGGACAAAATGATAATCTTGTTACAAACTGGTCACCAATTCCCTGTTGTAACACATTATTTGTAACCGGGTAATCAACGGATGAAGTTCTTCCACTAAAATAAACATCATTGTTGCCTACTGCCATTTGGATGGCCGCATCATTACCGCTACCACCAATATAAGAACCGAAAAGATTTGTTCCATCAGCTCTCAAAACAGCGAGAATATTATCATTGTTTCCTTTAATAACGGTACTATCTGTAACAGGATAACTTGCAATATTGGTTGTACCCAGGATGTAGAATTTACCATCATCGTATTGCATCGGCACCAATGAATTCATCTTACCTAAAAAAGTAGAATATAATATATTTCCTGATGCATCAAGATGTGTGAAATAACCTGTACCATCGGTATAATACTGGCTGCCGTTAGTAACAGGATAATCGGGTCCTTTGGTAATGCCATTGATGTAGAGATCTCCATTTAATGCAACAACATAGGGGGCAAACTGGAAGTCAAGGCCAAGACTGAACTTTTTTGAATACGCAAGACTTCCATTGGAATTTATTTTAAATGCCAATGCATCCCAGTGATGAGGATTTGCATTGCTTAAAGCAGTCCCGGTTATATATACTTCCCCGTTCTCTAAAGTAACCTGTGTTAAATTATCTAAGCCTTCGGTACCGAGGAATGTTGAAAAGCCAATACCGCCATCACTATTTAATTTTGTATAAAAGCCATCAAGTGCATCATTTGCTATTCCTGAAAATGTACTGCCATTTGTTACAGGATAATTGACTGCCGATGTAAAGCCGGTAAGATGAAATTCCCCGTTCAATACTTTTGCATCCAAGGCGGTTGATCTTGCAGCACCACCCAGGTACCGGTAATAAACCGTACTGAAATTATTAGCATTGATCTTAATGGCGAATATACTTCTTGCCGGCCCAGGCGAATTGCCAATTGTTACAGGAAGATCCGGCGAAAAAGTACTACCCATGGCATAGATAAATCCATTCTCCTCGAAAGCTGCAAAGAAATTATCATCCATATTGCCGCCAAAAAAAACGGAGGCGATAATGGAACCATTGTTTCCATTTAATTTGGTAATAAAGCCATCAGAATTTCCACCATTATAGCTACCCGAAGTAACAGGAAAATCCAATGAATTTGTAAAACCTGCAACGATAACCTGGTTTCCATTTATGAAAAGATTGTTGATATTATCGGGTGGTGCTTCACTGTTACTTCCGCCGAGGTAAGTGGCGAATGCGATACCGCCATTTACATTTAATTTGGTTAGTACAATATCATTCCTGCCATGAAATACCGATCCGTTTGTAACAGGATACCCACTCGAATCTGTAGTTGCAAGTATGTACACTTCGCCATTTACGATTTTCATTACGTACAACTTTTCATATCCCAGGCTTCCGAGGTAAGTAGCATACAGCAGGTTTCCGTTGTTACCGTATTTTGAGATCACCAGGTCTGTATTGCCATGGAATGCTGATCCGTTTGTAACGGGAAAATCGGTGGAGCTGCTATAACCGGCAACATAGGTCTCCCCATTGATCACCTGCATAGTTGCAACATTGTCCTCGTCAGTACCTCCCGCATATTTTGAAAAACTGATATAAGCCTGTGCATGTAATTGCGGGGCCGACAATAGATTTGCTATTAATGATAAGCAGCAGATTGTTATAACCTTATTCATCCTGTAAGTTTATAGAATACTTAATAAAAGGATATGCGGAATGTTCTTAAAGTATTGGATGTATGGAGTCTTGTATATGGATATACGGAAAAGAGTAACAATGGTTATTTAAATTACTACATTAAATGTAAAAAACCTGAAAAAAAGACCAGAAATGCTAACTGAACGGGAGAAATGAATTAGAAATTCTTGTAATGGAGGGGATTGTCAATTTGGAAATTTGATAATTTGGAAATGGGGAATTCAGGATATAATTATGCTGAATCGTTAAGACTCTTTCATTTGCAAATTCCCAAATTGAATCATTTCCAAATCAATTTTCTTTATTTCGGATAAACACCAATTTAATTCCAGCCTTATCAGTTTCCCGTTTATCAATTTCAAATTGTGGTAAGGATTTGATCAACGGCGTCAGTTTTAAGAACCCGTAATTCCTGGGATCGAAATTGGGCTGTTTTTTTAATAAGAGGTTTCCTACATCGCCTAAAAACGCCCAGCCGTTTTCATCGGCAAGATCATTAATGGTAGTTTTAATAAGTTTGATCGTGCCCTTACTTACTTTATCTACAGAAGTTTTTGCTTTAGGTTTTGCAACAGTTGTTTTTGCTTCCGTTTCAGCTGATTCCTGTTCTTCTACCATGGGAATGATCTCCATGTAAATGAACTTATCGCATGCAACAATAAATGGATTGGGCGTTTTCTTTTGACCGATACCAAATACTTTCATACCCGCTTCCCTGAGCCTCGTTGCAAGTCTTGTAAAATCACTGTCGCTGGAAACAATACAAAATCCATCTACTTTACCCGAATACAAAATGTCCATCGCATCGATGATCAATGCAGAATCACTTGAATTCTTTCCCGTGGTATAACTATATTGCTGAATAGGAGTGATCGCATTCTGAAGCAACACATTCTTCCATCCCGAAACAGTTGGCCTTGTCCAGTCACCATAAATTCTTTTAAAAGTAGGCGTGCCGTATTTGGCAATCTCTTCCATCACTCCTTTAATATTGCTGTAGGGAACATTGTCTGCGTCGATCAATACGGCGAGGCGGATGTCTTTGTTGTCGTCCATGGGGTGCAAGCTAATCAATTTTCGGAGAAGGTGTTGGATGTCAGATATCAGATATCAGCTCGTACCTTTTTAAGTTTGTTGACTAATAATTGGGAAAGACTCTTAAGTTCGAAGAAAATCTCGGTATACAATTATTCATTCTTGTTTAATAGAAGTTTTATCTGCTCTGAGTTAAGAACTGACACATTCAGCTGTTAGCTACGATATTTACAGAGCTGCGAGCTGACATCTGATATCTGACAGCAAACTAAAGCTTACAGATTTGCAATGCCCAATCACTTATTTTTGCTTTATATGAATCTTCTTAACTCCAGTCGCATAATAGTAACGTGTAGCAATCGTTTGTCTTCTTATCTTCAAAAAGAAGTAGAAGAACTCGGGTTCCTGCCAACTCGCATTTTTAAAACGGGTGTTGAATTAACCGGTGATCTGAATGATTGCATAAAACTGAATCTTCAGCTTCGTTGCGCAAGCCAGGTATTGTATTCACTGAAAGAATTCAAAGCATTCAATGCAGATGCGCTTTATAAAACTTTATTGGATATTGAATGGGAAAAATTAATTCCTCCAACTGGTTATTTTTCTATCAGCAGTAATGTAAGCAACGAAACGATCACAAATAATTTGTTTGCGAATGTAAAAGTAAAAGATGCCATTGCCGACAGGTTTCGCAATAAAACGGGCAGCAGGCCCGATTCAGGTTCTGAATTAAATGGGGTCGTTGTTCACTTATACTGGAAGGAAGATGTTGCAGAAATCTTTTTGGATACAACGGGTGAAACTTTATCCAAACATGGATACAGGAAAATTCCCGGTAAAGCTCCTATGCTGGAATCCCTGGCAGCATCCACTTTACTTGCAACAAACTGGAACAGGCAATCTCCATTTATTAACCCCATGTGCGGTTCGGGAACAATTGCCATCGAAGCAGCATTGCTTGCAACCAACCGCCGCCCTGGTTTATACAGGAATAATTATTCGTTCATGCACGTGATCGGTTATGATGAAGATTATTACCAGCAGGAAATTAAAAAACTGGAGCAACAGGTAAAAGAAATTGCCGGGCTGATAATTATTGCATCGGATATCAGTGATGATGCGATCAATATCTCCAAAGTAAATGCCGGCATTGCAGGTGTGGAAGAAATGATCCAATTTGAATTGTGTGATTTTGCAACAACAACTATTCCCGAAGGCGAAGCGGGTGTGATCTATTTTAATCCCGAATATGGCGACAGGCTGGGAGAGGAGCTGGCTTTACAGGAAACCTATAAAAGAATGGGTGATTTTTTAAAACAAAAATGTAAGGGTTATACAGGATATATTTTCACCGGTAATTTAGAACTTGCAAAAAAAATTGGCCTTAAACCAAAAAGACGCATTGAATTTTATACAAGCAAAATTGATTGCAGGCTTTTTGAGTATGAGTTGTATGCAGGGTCTAAGGAAGTAAAATAAAAGATTAATTTTTTTATTTAGATTCGCCACCCCGTTCATTCAGAAAAAGATAGTGTATCAGTTTGAAATTTATGAATAAAATAATTTTGAAAGGGTGAACTTGTCGAACCCCTTGATACTTGTATGTCAGGTAGCCTTCGACAAGCTCAGGCTGACAGAAAAATTAAACTGCTGCATAATTTACAAAACCAGCTGCGCAAATGGCAAAAAAAATTATAAAAGAAATTCCCAGGCAATCAAAAGTTGTTACACCCGTTATTGATTTTTTTGAAACGCTCGGTAATAGATGCCAATGGATTGTTTTAGGCCTTTTAGTTGTGATGGCAGTTATTGTGTTTAACGACTTTTTATTTTTTGAAAAAATATTTTTGTATAAAGACATAGGAAGTGACTCGCTTAACCTGTCGTATCCTTTTTTGTCCCACAACGTTCATTACTTTGAAAAATACGGATTTCCATCCTGGTCATTTGAAGTTGGTATGGGACAAAATGCCTTCACTTTTGCCCTGAACGATCCTATTGATTATTTACTTTTTCCATTGGGACTTGAAACAGCAAGGAATTTATTAGGTTATAAAATAGTTTTTGAACTTGTATTGGCCGGCTTTGTTTTTTATCATTATTTGCGTTCAATAAAAATGAATCAATTCGTTTGCATTATTGGTTCATTGATGTATGCCTTCAGTGGGTTTATGATTGTAAGCTCAGGTTGGTTTATTTTTTCTGTGGAAGTTTTAACCATGCCATTTATATTGATGGGTTTTGAAAAGCTTTATCAGAAAAATAATTTTTGGTTATTGGCATTGCCTATTGTTTATATTACCATCTCGAGGCCATTTGTACTTGCTACCCTGGCTATCTTTTTATTTTTTTATATCAGCTTTCGGTTATTGCAAAAAGATGAATTCAACTTTAAATCTTATTTATTTATACTGGGCAAAACTGCCCTTGTTGCGTTTGCGGGAGTAGTGATAGCAGCTCCCTGGCTGCTTGAACATTTGCAAATCATGTTGGATAGTCCGAGGGGATCGGGTGCCAACTCCATGGCTGCTGCATTAAAAGCCACGCCGGTAACTTCTTTATCAGATAAATTGCAATTAGGTACCGCCGTGTGTCGCAGTTTTGCTTCCGACATTTTAGGCAGCGGTATTGATTTTAAAGGTTATCAAAACATTTTAGAAGCCCCTGCATTTTATTGCGGCATACCGGCACTGTTGCTTATACCTCAAATATTTTTTGGAAGCAGTAAAAGACAGAAAATTGTATATGCAGTTTTCCTTGCTGCCTGGATCCTTCCCGTGATTTTTCCTTACTTCCGTTATGCGTTCTCATTTTTTACAGGTGATTATTATCGCAGCTTTTCATTTTATGTAGGCCTGGTGTTTACCATGATTGCATTAATGGCACTTGATAAAATTATTAAAACAGGAAAAATAAATATTGCTGGTTTAATCGTAAGCGCCATTATGCTTTTGATACTTCTTTTTTATCCTTATTTTGAAGCAGAGGATGTAAAGGTTCCGGCCATTAATAATTTTGTGGTAATAGCAATATTGGTTTACACAGGCTTGTTGTTGTTTGTACCTAAATTAAATAGAATAATACAATTTAGTTTTCTTGCATTTTTTATTTTCGAGCTCATTTATCTTTCTTCTGTTTCTGTCAATAACAGGGATATTTTAACTTCTGAAGAGGCTGGCCAGAAAACCGGTTATAATGATTACTCTAATGAGGCTATTAATTTTATAAAAAAACAAGATGCAGGATTTTATAGAATTGATAAACGATATGCAAGCACACCGGCGATGCATTCAAGTTTGAATGATGGCATGGCCCAGGATTATAACGGCACCAGCAGTTACAATTCATTTAACCAGAAGTATTATATCCAGTATCTTAAAACAATGGGGGTTATACAGGGTACAGAAGAAGCAGCAACCCGTTGGGCTTCCGGGCTTACCAGCAGAATTATTCCTGAAGGCCTGAATAGTGTAAAATATGTGTTAACCAAATCAGCATTGGATCCTACAACATTAGTATTATATGATTCCCTTGCAAAATTTGGAGATGTGACCGTATTAAAACATAAATATTCGCTGCCAATCGGCTTTGCTTATCATAACATTTTTTCGCTGACTGATTTTGAAAAATGCAGCCAGGGTCAAAAAGATTTTATGAGTCTTCGTGCAGCAATCGTTTCAGACAGCAACATGAATGAAATAAAATCATTGCGAAAATTGAGTATCAATGATACCATGGCAATCCAGTTCTTAAGCCTGGATAAGATCAGGAATTTAACTGATACACTTTCGCAAAACTCATTTAAGGTGAAGCATTTTAAGCCAACACTTATTAATGGAGCCATAAGTTTGTCTGCCCCGGGACTTGTTTATTTTTCTATTCCTTATGATGATAACTGGGCAATCCGGGATGAAAAGAATAAACTGTATAATAAAATACTGTTGAGCAATGGTATGACAGGTATTTATCTTGATGCCGGTAATTATGATCTTGTACTTTCTTTTAATTCGAAAAACCTGGCCCTTGGCAAAAAAATAAGTATTGCCGGTTTTATATTATTTGCCCTGCTGATCTTTATTACACTGAAATTTAAAAAAGATGAATAATTAATTTTGATTTCAATCGTTAGAAAGATCATTACAAAGTAGTTATCATAATTTCCGGATCGAAAAACTGCCATATATATAGCCCTCTTTTTGAGAATAGTATGGATTAAATTGGGGAAGGGCACAGTATTTGTAAATCTCCGTTTGCATAATTAATTAAAAAAGATAATTTATGAAACGGAATAATTTTTTTTCGACAAGATTATTGTTTGCAGGAATTGTTTCTTTAAGTATACTGACAATTGCCTGTAATAATAATGATACTACTTCGCCACCAGTTGAATCTGACACAGCTGCAATGTCGGCAACAGATACAACTATGCACCACGATTCCGGGGTAAATGTTACCCAATCTACAGATACAGCAATGAATAAGGGAACGGCTAAGCCAAACCCTGCAAAGAAAGGTATGAAAGGAAAAGTAACTGTAATGGAATCTCCTAAACTGTCGGGCTCCATGGAAGCAGACAACACAGGTGTTTATGCCAATGTAGAAGTATACCCTTCTTTCCCCGGTGGAAATAAAGGAGTACAGGATTATTTTGATAAGAATCTTGCTTACCCCGCAGATGCTGCTAATGATGGAGTAGAGGGTACCGTGAATGTGATGTTTACTGTTGACGAAACAGGAAAACTGACCAATCCCCATATAATGGGAGATAAACTTGGTTATGGCCTGGAAGAAGAAGCTTTGCGTGTTGTGAAAGCAATGCCTCAATGGAACCCTGGTAAATTAAAAGGGAAGAATGTAAAAACGAGGTTTACATTACCGGTAAGTTTTCAATTGTACTAAGTCCCCCTTATATATCTTATATCCAAAAAAAAGGAAGCAATCGCTCCCTTTTTTTTATGTGCTAACGTTATACATTGGCTGCTTTTTATTATTTTCCATAAATAGTATAGTCTTCATCTATTGACATTGGAATTCTTAGTATTCCATCACCTATCTCGGCAGTCAGGCGGGTATAATATTTTTCTTCCTTTAAATAACCTGTTTCGAGGTTGATGGTAATAGCTCCGTTCAATGATCCCTTCACAGTTACCGGCAGATCATTATTCGCCATCTTACCTTTTTCATAAATAGTGCTGGTTACACTGATCCTTGCAGTACCGTATCCCAGTCCTGTAATGGCGTATTTTATTTTTACTTTCATTTCAAGATCGCCCAGCTTTAGCGTATTTTCTCTTGTCCATGTTTCACCGGCTGCCACTGGTTTACCCGGGTAAAAATTAAATCTCATTCCAAACAAACTTATTATCCTTTCTTTCGAAATCAATTGTCTTAAAATCTTAGATATCGCCGGGTTTGAATTACTACTGTTGAAAATTCGGGCTCCTTTTACATCTTCAATCCAGTTATTTTTTGATAAGAAAAGCATGACTGATTTTCCAACCAGCATTTCATTTGCTTCATCTATAATACTGTCAGTCGTGGTAGCACGTATCGAATTGCCTGCATCAATATGCAATCTTGATCTCGAGAAAGTGAGTTTAACCTGCTTCTGATCTTCGGCTGATTTAATTACATCAAAAAAACAGGCCAGGTCCATTTTTGTTCTCATATTGCTGCCGCTTCCGGCTCCGCCATAGTTTATTCTTACATCTGTTTGGATATTGTGTTCGAAATGATCGCCTTCTTTCAGGTCCATTTTCAGATCATATTTTTTTACAGAATTACACGAGAAGAATAAGAAAAAAGGAACGGAGAATAATATTATTAAAGTTGTTTTCTTCATACCAGGAAATTAAGTAGGTATAACCATAAGCTAAAAATAAAAAAGCGCCTTTTAAAGCGCTTTTCATAATAAATGTATGATTTTTTATTATGCCATTTTCTTTTTAAGGTTTGCATCAATTGCATCCAGGAATTCTTCTGTATACAAATAATGTTCACCATGCTTTACTTTATTGCCATGGATACAAACAGCAAGATCCTTGGTCATTTTACCACTTTCAACAGTTTCAATACAAACAGCTTCCAGTGCATTACAAAAATCGATCAAGTGGCTGGTTGTTATCTAATTTTCCGCGGAATGCAAGCCCTCTTGTCCATGCAAAAATAGATGCAATAGGATTGGTTGAAGTTGGTTTGCCTGCCTGGTGATCACGGTAGTGACGTGTTACTGTTCCATGTGCAGCTTCTGCTTCCATTGTTTTTCCATCAGGCGTTATTAAAACTGATGTCATTAAACCCAATGATACCAAATCCCTGTGCAACCGTATCGCTTTGCACATCACCATCATAATTTTTACAGGCCCAAACAAAATTGCCATTCCATTTTAATGCACTTGCAACCATGTCATCGATCAGGCGGTGTTCGTAAGTAATGCCGGCTGCATCAAATTTTGCTTTGAATTCATTTTGATAGATTTCTTCAAAAATATCTTTGAAGCGGCCATCATATTTTTTAAGAATGGTATTTTTTGTAGAAAGATACAAAGGCCATTTTTTGCTGAGCGCCATATTGAAACAGCTTCTTGCAAAACCCGTGATACTTTCATCTGTATTGTACATGCTCATTGCAACGCCATCTCCTTTAAAATTATATACTTCAAAAGTTTGTGGTTCGCCGCCGCCTTCCGGTGTAAAGGTCATGGTTAGTTTTCCTTTTCCTTTAATAACGGTATCTGTTGCACGGTACTGATCACCAAATGCATGACGGCCAACGATGATCGGGGCTGTCCAGTTGGTAACCAGCCGTGGAACATTTTGCATCACAATGGGCTCACGAAAAACAGTACCATCCAGGATATTACGGATGGTGCCATTCGGGCTCTTCCACATTTGTTTCAGTTTGAATTCTTTTACCCTTGCTTCATCCGGAGTAATAGTAGCGCATTTGATACCCACGCCATATGCTTTGATCGCATTGGCAGCATCAATGGTAACCTGGTCATTGGTCTCATCGCGGTATTCCATGCCAAGATCAAAATATTTGATATCGGAACTTCCAGATAAGGAAGAATCAATTTGTCTTTAATAAATTTCCAGATGATCCTTGTCATCTCATCGCCATCCAGTTCTACAACGGGATTTGCAACTTTAATTTTGGCCATGGAAGTTTACTGTTTTGGTGTATAAAAACTTTTTAGAATGGCGAAGGTATTGTTTTTCGGGAAAAAATGAAAGGGGCAAACTAACAAATCGTAGCTCGATAGCAAATGCTTGAATTGTTAATATCCAGGTCGCTTTGCCATCAAGGAAGCCTCTTATGCTTACATTCAAAAAGAGACCCTCTAAAATAACTTAAGAGTAATTTGATATAAATTCTATACCCGTTCATCTTTAGATAAATGAAACGAATAAGAAATATAAGATAAGGGCTCCTTGATAAAAGGAGCCTTTATCTTATATGGAAGTTTAAAAAGTTCGTCTTACCCTAAAACTGCATACAACCTGGTAAGGCAATGCTATCGGGGGGCCTGATGGAGAATCGTACACAGTTCCCGAAAAATTACCTGCGATGTATTCTCCGACTGGACCATATTCGGTGATATGAACCAGTATAGCGAAACCGGTCGTTTCCAATCCATTGTTAATAGCAGATGTAGAAAAATTTGTAAGCATTTGTGGGCTTCCGGCTGCAATACCTGCATTATTAAAACCAAGCCCCACAAAAGTTGCGTTCCATGTGTTAGATGACCCATTGATATATGAAATAGCTGTACCACCGTTTCCTGTATGAGACAAAGTATCAACCGGGGGAGCAAGATTTGTAGTTATTCCATCTACAGTACAGTGGATAAATGTATTTGTATTTATGCTGCATGCCTGGATATTGCTGATTGTATTTGTTCCTGTTACAAGTGTATACGCTACCGGCGTGTTTTGTTGAGAATTGTTTATATCTTCTGCAATCAGGTTAACAGCCATTGAGCCGTCGCAAATAACAATAGAGAAACTATAGTTCCCATTGTTATCAACCGGGTATCTTGCATAATAATAACCATTGACTACAATAATATCACCATTTGTAACCGGGTTTCCACTGCAATCTGTTATGGTTCCGGTAACTGTTGAAATATTTGATGTAGGCAAAACAATATTACCAAGGTTAACGGGCGTGGTTGTTACGGAAAATGATTGGGAATAATTAGGAGTGCCGCTAGAAGAAGTGCAGCTGCCGTAAATCGAAAGATTATAACCGGTATTTGCTGTAACAAGAACAGAAACATACCCGGTTGAATCTGTCCATCCGCCAATATGTGCCCATAAATTAGCAGTTGTAGGTACGATCTCCACATGAGTATTGGCAATAGGGTTGCCCCCGGCATCAACAACGGTAAAGGTTAGTGGCACTGTTGCGTTTGGGAGATCACAGTTCCAGAAAGAGAAGTGACTTACTTCGCCAACATAGTTGTTGCCATTTTTATTTGCCGTTCCATCCTGTTTCCACAAACCATTACTCTCATCAAAATACCATAATGGAATCGATTGGGGAGCAGCAGCGGACAGGGTTCCCGATAATGGCATTGTAATCGTTGCTTTTTTACCATTGGCAATTTGTAATAATTGACCCGCATCGCCGGTAAGTTCCACCGCGACCATACCATAAGTAGTAAGTCCTTTTAATAAACCCTCGCTGTCCAGCCCCCTTAGGTCACCGGGCATGATCTCGGTTAGATCACTGGCTTCAGGATTGATCCAGGATGCAGCAATATTTACAGATCCGTTATAAGCAGTACTGCCTGACGCAACCACTACTGCATTGGAAGGCAATGTGATATTGATGCCATTTGAAAGAGCGACATTTCCACCGACGCTGGCGTTGATGGTTCCCGCATTTGTTTTCGGAATTAATTTAATCCGGCAAAAATTCATTTTGTGATCTTCAGTAATAAAAGTTTTTATGCCTTTAAAATAACCCGGTTGGTTCACAGTTACAAAAGCCGCATTTTTTTTAACAGTAGCATCTTTGATTTCAAAATAACCGAATTGATCGGTAATAGTAGTCAAAGTGCCGTATTGAACATTGGCAGCGTTTACCGGCGCACCTGATTCATTTGTTACAAAACCGGAAACAGAGGCTTTCACTTCTGTATTAAGATACGGCTGTTCCATAGCAGTCGGGACCGGCTCATTGATTGTATTTTTCTTACAGGTAATGAATAGTAGGGTACAAGCCAGGGGGAAGATTAGGATCGGGATGATCTTTTTTACAGTTACCATGATCTTTTTTTTGAGTTGAAGATATAATGCATATAATTACATGTAAGGCCTCCCTTACAGATTAATACTATAACCTGATTTATACGCTAAAAGGTTGGGTAAAATGCAGATTTTATTTTGAGACAAGGCTACATAAAAATGCTGCCTGGGTGGACAGGCAGCTTCACAGTATGTTTGATTGGTTATAGGTTTTTTATTAACTCATCTCCAAACTCACTAGTCTTCAACAACGTCGCATCTTTCATCAAATTATAAAAATCAATCGTAACCGTTTTATTGCGAATCGTTTTTCCAACCGAATGTGTAATTAATTCTGCCGCATCTTTCCATCCCATATATTCCAGCATCATTACACCACTTAAAATAACAGAAGATGGATTCATGGTATTTGTATTGGCAAACCTCGGAGCAGTACCATGTGTTGCTTCAAATACAGCATGACCGGTTTTATAATTCATATTTCCACCGGGAGCAATACCAATGCCGCCCACCTGTGCAGCAAGCGCATCGCTGATATAATCGCCATTTAAATTCAATGTTGCAATAACAGAATAATCCTGTGGTGCAAGCAATGCCTGTTGTAAAAAATTATCTGCAATGGCATCTTTGATAATTACTTTACCGCCAATTGCACTGATCTTCATCTCTTCATTGGCAACTGCTTCACCGCTTTCTTTTTTTGTTTTTTCCCATTGGCGCCAGGTATATACATGTCCTGCAAATTCTCTTTCGGCCAGTTCATATCCCCAGTTTTTAAATGCACCTTCAGTAAACTTCATGATATTGCCTTTATGCACCAGCGTTACCGAAGGCAATTTATGTTCGATCGCATATTCAATTGCAGAGCGTATCAGTCGTTCACTTCCATCTTTACTCACCGGTTTCACACCAAGCGAAGTTGTTTCAGGGAAACGAATATGCTTTCACGCCAAGATCTTTCACTAAAAATTCCAGTAATTTTTTTGCTTCGGGGGTGCCTGTCATGAATTCAATACCTGCATAAATATCTTCTGTATTCTCACGGAAAATAACCATGTTCACTTTTTCCGGCTGCCACATAGGAGAGGGCATTCCTTCAAAATATTTTACAGGTCGAAGACATACATACAGGTCCAGTTCCTGTCGTAATGCAACATTTAAACTTCTTATGCCACCTCCAACTGGTGTTGTCAGCGGTCCTTTTATCGACAATAAATATTCTTTAAAAGCATCCATGGTTGCTTCGGGCATCCATTCGCCGGTTTTATTAAATGCTTCTTCGCCGGCAAGCACTTTCATCCATTCAATTTTTTTGGTTCCGCCGTAAGCTTTTTGTATCGCTGCATCAAACACACGTACGCTTGCTTTCCATATATCGGGGCCGATGCCATCACCTTCAATAAAGGGAATAGTTGGATTGTTTGGAACCTGCAGCTGCCCGTTGCTGCCCATTGTAATTTTTTCTGCCATAATTTGGATTTTAACTTTGGTAGAGTTTACACCTTACGCAGGGTGTAAACTCTACCAAGATCGCTTCTTATTTTTTCGTGCTGCAAAAGTACAACATGCTGTCTTTATAAAACAGCAATTTTTGATGTGATTTTAATGTGAAAAAAATGGCCCGGGAGGGCCATTAAGATAAATTATCATTCAACGAATAGTACGTTTAGAATAATCTTTTCACTCTGAAATCGCCGGATATCTGGTGAGGGGCGTTTGGAGGATCGTGATCAAGTATTTCTCCCGCAAAATAGCCTGCTACATATTCGCCTGTTGCACCACATTCAGTAATATGAATATACGTTGGGGTTGCAATTACATAGGACGCGGGTGGAAAATCATTTGAGAGAAACATTTGAAATTCAACAACACTTCCAACTGTAAGGTTAGTGGTATAAAAAACAAAGGTCATGTTTTTACTCCAATGATCACTTAGTAACCATGTTTCAATCGTAACGCCGGTTGCTCCTGGTGTGCCACTATTCAAAATCGTATCTAACGGAGGTGTAAAAGTGTAATGTGTAGCATCTACAGTAAGGTTGATAAACTCGTTTGTTGACAAAGGGCATATTTGTAAATCAGGAACAACATTATTGCCGGTGTTTATCAGGAAAGGAGCCGGGCTGCCATGTGCTGAATTGGCATCATCAAAAGCAATAAAAACAGCATTTTCGCTTCCGCAAACAAGCTGAACAAAATTAAATGTACCTGTTGCAGACAAAGCATGATAATATGCGACATTGTTTGCGATCATCATAATATGACCATTCGTTACAGGAGCATTGCTACAATCTGTTACAGTACCGGAAATAACTGCGTTGTTGGGAGAAGGGATGGATATTGTTATTGTTCCCAGTGAAATATTACTTGTTGCAGTAGCAATTGATTGAGTATAAACAGGCGTGTTACAACTATTAAATACATGCACTGCCAGTTGTAATTGTTTATTAGTTGGTACGGCAACTATAAGATACCCGTTTGCATCAGTAAATCCCTGCGTATTATTTATAGGATTATTGGCATCTGAAATAACAACCCATGTATTTGCCAAAGGATTATTTAAAGCGTCTTTTATCGTCATATCAACCTGTATATAATCAAAAGGCACATCAAAATTCCAGAAAGAAAAATGACTTACATCACCGGTATATGTACTCCCTGTTTTGGTTGCAGTCCCTTCTTCTTTCCATAAACCTGTTGTTTCATTAAAATACCATAAAGGAATTGTAGCCGGGGCATTTGATGACGCACTTGCGGGTATGGGGCTGGTAAGTGTTGCTTTTTTCCCATCTGCAATTTGTAATAACTGTCCTGCATCACCTGTTAGCTCAACAGCAAGCATTCCATAACTTGTTAACCCCCTGATATAACCATTCGCATCAATTCCCCTTAAATCACCGGGCATAATAATATTTAACTGCGTAGAAGTTGGATCGATATATTGTAGGGCAATATTTACGGTTCCATTGTATGCTGCACCACCAGAAGCTTCTTTAATTCCATTGGCAGGAAAAGAAATATTCGTTCCATTGCTGAGTGAAATATTTCCACCTGAAACTGCATTAACCGTTCCGGCAATTGTTTTCTGTAAAAGTTTTATCCTGAAAAAAGCGGCTTTGTTTTCAACTCCTATAAAAGTTTTTACTGTGGTAAAATAACCGGGATATGTTACGGTTACCGTAGCTGCTTCTTTCACTAACTGTACATTTTTTATTTCAAAATATCCATAACTATCCGTTGCAATACTGGTAGTACCGGCTTTTACCGTAGCACCTGCAACAGCTGCATTATTCTGATCAGTAACAAAACCGGAAACAGATGAATTTACCTTTGTTGTAAGATCAGGCGTGTGATCGGAAGGATTTTCTGTATTGGTTTGCGTACTATCTTTTTTACAGGAAATAAATACCAATAAAATCAATGAAAATGTTAAGCGGAATAATAACGCAGTTTTGTTTTGAAAAGCGGTTTTCATTAAAGACAGTTTAGTAATAGTATTGATTTGTATTATGACATATAAAAATAGCGAAAGAACCTGATTAAACAATGGTATTTCAAACAGAAAGGCTCTCTTATAAGAGAGCCTTTTAATAAAAGCATTTTATCAGTCTTGTTATTTTTTGTTTAAACAGCCCGGCTATTGTGTCCTCCTTATCCTGAAATTACAATTTACATTGAAAGGATTTGATGTAACGATTTGCCCGGTGTTTATTCTTTCATACAATGTTCCTGAAAAATTGCCTGCAATAAATTCTCCCACGGCTCCGTATTCAGTTATATTCATTTCAATCTCCCTGTAATTATTATTGGTTAAATAAGATAAGGGATCAATGTTGATAGACATTTGCGTGATGCCCTGAACATATATGGCATTGTGAAATACATAATGTTGCGTGGCAGCATTTGTTGGATTACCATAACTCCAGAAATTCACATAGATATTTGAAATGCTCCCCGGAATCGGAACACCGTTCTGTGTTTCTACTACTGTCCAGTAAAGTATTGTACGTATAGAATCCGGTGTTGCTGGCTGGTAACCTGTAGGTGAATTTGCCATATTCCCGCAAATAAAGGTCCTTCCGTTAATGGTATAATTAAAGAATGCATCTGTGCTCATTGCACAGGCCTGGATATTGCCAATTGTATTCTGTCCATTTTGAATTGTGTAGTTCATTGCATGGCTCTGCTGATGGGTATTGAGGTCTTCTGCAATTATACTGACCGTTGATGGATTGGAAGGCAAAAAAACTGTATAATTAAATTGTCCGGAGTAAGGTAAAGAGTACATCGAATATTGAAAGCCATCATTTATATAAAGATGTCCATTTGTTATAGGAGCATTATTGCAATCTGTAGTTGTTCCACTGATTGTTGCAAAATTACCGGTAACAATAATATTTCCCAATGAAACCGGATCAGTTACAACTGAAAAAGGAACACTTGAACTATAGTTGTTTCCTGCAAAAATTTGTATGGTGTAGGAAGTATTTGCTGTCACAGGAACCAGTACATATCCTGTTGAATCAGTATAGCCATACACATGCCCGGTAACGCCGGAATTAGCATCAGGGATAATATCAAAATTTACATTTGGTAATGGAGTTCCATTGATATCGGTGATGGTAAATTCTATAGGTACGGTTGCATTCGGAAGATCTAAGTTCCAATAGGAAAAATGACTTACATCGCCTGTATAATTATTTCCTGATCTTGTTGCGGTTCCATCTTCTTTCCACAAGCCGGTTGATTCATCAAAATGCCATAACGGTATAGATGATGGAGCTGATGATGTAAGTGAAGTTGGTATCGGCATAGTAAGCGTCGATTTTTTTCCGTCAGCGATTTGTAACATTTCTCCCGCTGAACCGGTAAGTTCTACAGCTAACATACCATAACTTATTAATCCTGTCATTCCACCTCCTGTATTAATTCCTCTCAGGTCTCCGGGCATAATATTGTATAACGCTCCTGATACAGGATCGATGTATTGAGCCGCAATGTTTACGTTGCCTGCATAGGCAGCACCTGTTGATGCATCTTTAATTGCATTTGCAGGAAAAGAGATATTGGTTCCGTTACTTAAAGAAACACTGCCACCGGCACTACTGTTGATTGTACCTGCAATTGTTTTTTGCAACATTTTTATACGGAAGAAAGCAGCCTTGCCTTCGGTTGCCATATAAGTTTTAACTGCGTTAAAATAACCGGTATAGGTTACCGTTACCGTGGCTGCAAGTTTTACTACCTGTATATTGCCGATTTTAAAATACCCGAATTCATCCGTTGTGGTAGTGCCTGTTCCGGCTTTTACGGTAGCCCCTTGTACCGGCTGATTATTTTGATCAGTAACAAAACCTGAAACAGAAGAAGTAACTTTTGTTTGCAGATCGGGTTGTATTTGTTGTTGTTGTGAAGTTGTATCTTCTTGTTCGCGGATGTCTTTTTTACAAGAAATAAAAAAAGCAGCAAATAGCAAACATGCAATCACGAATAATGATGCTGTTTGTTTTTGAAAAACAGGTTTCATAGTTTGACTTTAAATTGATCAAATACAGATACAGGATTGCCCGGCCGATTTAAATATCGACGGGCAATCTAAAAACGATCAAATAAAGAAAATATTGTTTATAATGCCGCCTTACCCTGAAGCTTACGGATGCCCAGTTAACGGCAGCGTTATTATTATCTGTAACAAATTCCGATACGGAAGCATTTACTTTTGTTGTAAGATCAGGTGCCGTGCCTGTTACGGGATTTGGAGATGAATCATTAACATCATGATTTTTTTTTGCAGGAAACAAAAAATACAAGCATCGACCGTAATTACCGGAGCATCGTAAATAAAAATAATTATTTTAAACTGATCTGCACCAGGATTATAATATAGTTTGATATTATACTTTAAGGATTTCTCCGCACCCTGAATGAATAGGAAACCTGGTACACATGCCCTGAGCTGGCTCCGCCAATTGCTCCAGAGAAATTGCCTGCAACAAATCCACCAACAGGTCCAAACTCTGTAAAGTTGATATTGATCCCCGGCGAATAATACAATTGCTCTGATATACTTTCATGAATAAAACCTAACATATTTTGCGATGATCCAATACCTATTCCCGGATTATCCATTGAAAAACCTACATGATAGACAGGAGGTATGGGAGCAGGCCGGGCGATTGCATATATATATGATACGGTTCCCCATGGATAATAATAAAGACTATCTGTTGGCTCGGTATATGTTGTAACAACTCCATCGATATTGCATATAATGTAGGCATTGAGAGCAGTGCCGCATGACTGGATATCATTGATTGTATTTGTTCCTGCATTCAAAGCAACATTTTGCGCTGTGCTTTGCTGTGAAGTTGAATTATCAATAGCAACAATTGCTATATTACCGGATCCGCTACACCACAAGCTCGAAAAATCATAATTACCATTATTATCAAGATCAATGTTCGTGAATGCATTGCCTTTTTGAACCAAAAGATATCCATTCGTTACAGGCTGGTTATTGCAATCTGTAACATGCCCGGAAATCGTTGAATAATGCTGTGCATCAATTGCCAGGTTTCCCAATGAAATGGGAATGGTTTCCGAATTAAAATTTATTGTGTAAGCCAAAGCATTGCACTCATTAACTACCTGCATTAAGAACTGTGCGTTTGCTGTTACGAATACACTCACATAACCTGTTGCGTCAGTATAGCCACCAATATGCGACCAGGAATTTGTGGAAGTCGGTGTAATTTCAACATGAGTATTTGCCAAAGGGTTACCACTGGGATCTACTAATGTAAATGTGAGTGGCACTGTTGCATTTGGAAGATCACAATTCCACCATGAAAAATGACTTACTTCTCCTGTATAAGTAGCTCCTGATTTTGTTGCTGTTCCTTCTTCTTTCCATAAGCCAACGCCTTCGTCAAAATACCATAAAGGAATTGTTGAAGGCGCAGCAGCAGCAGTATTTGAGGATAACGGCAGTGTAATGGTAGCTTTTTTTCCATTGGCAATTTGAAGTAATTCACCATTTGTGTTCGTTAGTTCAACAGCAGTCATGCCAAACGTGGTCAATCCTTTTAAATAACCATCTTTATTAATAGCACGAAGATCGCCCGGCATGATTTGGTCAAGATTATTTGCTTCAGGATCTATCCATACTGCAGCAACATTAATATCACCGGTATAAGCAGTATTGTTTGAAGCAACAACAACTCCGTTTGAAGGAAGTGCAATCACGGAACCACCGGGCAGTGTTACATTACCACCTGAATTACTGTTAATCGTACCTGCAATTGTTTTTGGTAAAAGTTTTATTCTGAAGAATGCGGCTCTATTTTCTGTAACAGCCCATGTTTTAATGGCATTGAAGTAGCCCGGTTGTTTTACCATTACTGTTGCAGCCATTTTAACTGTTTCTACATTGGTAAATTTGAAATAACCATATTGATCCGTTGTTAAACTTGCATTACCGAAATATACAGTTGCACCTAATACAGCAGTATTGTTCTCATCTGTAACAAAACCCGATACAGAGGAATTGATCTTTGTTGAAAGATCAGGTACTGTATTGTTAATGGAATTGTCAACATTTGCATCAACATTTTTTTTACAGGAAGTGCTACATGCAAACAATACACACAAAGCTGTAAAATATTTTATAAGGGAGAATGAAAATCTGTTCATACGGATTGATTCAACGATTAAAAGAATATTACAAATATATTTCAAAAAAACAATTGATGTATTCGAAATGTTTTTTCGATAAACGTATTTGCATGAATTCAATACGCTTAATACGCTCCATACAGGTGCAGTAATTCAGTTGAACTTGTTACCACAGCTTGTACATTACTCCCATTTACATCGCAGGAATAAAGTGAATTAGCACCCGGGCTTACAGTATTGCCTGCGAAGAAAAATATTTTCTGGCCGTCAGGAGATAGATATATTGAAAAACGAGAATCTCCATAAGATAATTGAACACCGGTTGGTAAAGCAATATTGATCTGCGTCGCATTTGTTCCATCATAATTTGCGATCCAGAGTTTATGAATACCACCAGCATATGAAGTGTATAAAATTTTATTTACCTGTGTTACAACATTCTGGTTATTGTTTGAATTTGTTTGTGCATCAGATTTTGAACAGCTGATCTGTACAAGACTAATTGATATTGCAAAAGCCATTAAGGCTGCAATGCCTTTAAAAACATTTTTCATTTTATTCATTAGTTATTATTTAATAATTTTTGTATCCTGTTAATACATTTTTATAACTCTTATATACATCACCACCGCCTTAACCTGAAATTGCAGGAAATATTATATGGCATTGATAGATCAGGCAGGTATCCACCCGCTGTATGTTGGTAATTATACAATTGTCCGAAAAAACTTCCTGTAATAAATTGTCCTGAAAATCCCAATTCGGTTAGATTAACTGTGACTGATGAAAGACCGGTATTCCAGGACAAAGGTTGAATATCAGGTGGAATGTCAGGAAAACAATTAATTGAAAGCGTATGTAAATATGTAGGATTATTGATACTTGCATTGCTGCCCATATTAAAAAAATGAATATTAAAGTTTCCTGAATACGGTGGGTTTAAGACTTCTAATGTAGAAACCGTCATAAATATTTCCGCTGAATCTGAATATTGCGATACGTTTGCTTCTCCTATTGATCCATCCCATGAAAATTGTCTCCCGTTTATTACAAAATCAAAATATTTATCAGTAATTATACCGCATGCCTGTAGATTGATATTCATATTTTGTCCGGCTACAAGCGTTATATTTTGAGGAGCACCTTGTTGAGAAACCGCGGGGTTGTCAGCAAACAGGGCCAGATTCAAAGAATCGCTGCATACATTCACGTAAACTCCATAGCTTCCATCCGTATTTGTGTTTGTAATTGAATAATTATTATCACCTGATATAAAAATTCGTCCGGCCAATGGGATGTTATTGCAATCTGTTGCAATTCCACTTATGTACGCAAGATGGTTATTGCTTACAATGATATTCCCTAATGAAACAGGTTGATTGTCTACAGAAAATATTGTTGAAAAAACGAGCGAACCGCATCCGTAATACAGTTCTAATCTATATTGTGTATTTGCAGTAACAGGCACAGATACATACCCGGAAGGATTCACAAATCCCCCGCAATGGCCCCAGGAACCGGGACTGATTGCTATTATGTCTGCACGTAGATTTGTAAGAGGCCTGTTTAAGCTATCTGTAACAGTAAAGCTTACAGGTATTGTTGCATTTGGCACATCAATATTCCAGCTGGAAAAATGACCTACATCCCCAATATAATTATTGCCGCTTTTTGTAGCAGTTCCTTCTTCTATCCATATGCCATTATTTTCATCAAAATGCCATAAAGGAATTGTTGCAGGAGCAGTACCCAATGCATCAATTGGGATCGGCATGATAAGTGTTGACTTTTTACCATCAGCGATTTGTAATAATTGTCCCGCATCACCCAGCAATTCAACAGCAATCATTCCATAACTTGTTAATCCCTTCATGTATCCATCAGTATTAATCCCTCTTAAATCTCCAGGCATGATGTTGATTAGTTCCTCTGAAGTTGGATCGATGTATTGTGCAGCAATGCTTACCGTTCCGCTATACGTCGTTCCCGATGATACATCTTTAACTGCATTTGCCGGGAAAGAAATATTTGTTCCATTACTTAATGAAACACCGCCACCTGCATTTGCACTAACTGTTCCCACAATTGTTTTTTGTAAAAGCTTTATCCTGAAAAAAGCGGATTTTCCTTCTTCCGCCATATATGTTTTAGTTGCTTTAAAATACCCGGGATAAGTTACCGTTACAGTTGCAGCTTCTTTTATAACCTCTACGTTCTTTATTTCGAAATATCCATAGCGATCTGTTAGCATGGTTACTGTACCGGCTTTTACATTTGCGCCAACAACGGCTGCATTATTATGATCTGTTACAAAACCTGATACAGATGAACTGACTTTTGTTGTAAGATCAGGTTTTTGTTCAGCGATAGTTGTTGTTTCATGATCCTGCTTTATGTCTTTTTTGCAGGAAAGAAAAAATATCGAAGGCAATGAACAGGCAATCACAACGAATAATGCTATTTGTTTTTGAAAAAAGGCTTTCATGATTTGTTTTTAGATGAAATGAATACAGGATGATCACTTCACTAATAACTTGTAAAAGTTGCCAAATGGTTGGGTGGCATACAAATATTAAAAGGGTATTCGACGCCCTTTTCGCTAAGAACTTCTGCGAAACCTGGAATTCCGGGAATATTATAACATCATTGCCGGCCATGGGAATATTTTCCCGGTGTATTAATGTTTTAACGAAGGATCGTTACATTTCCCCGTAAAGTTTGGCCGGTGCGACCAGGGCGGAACAGGTTTATGATATAATAATAAGTGGCGTCAGGACAATTTTTGGACTTATACAATCCCTGCCAGTCGCTTTTGTAATCATCTGAATGATATATTAAGCTTCCATACCTGTTATAAACGGAAACAGCAATTTTTGCAATGCAATCCTGCCGGGCTATTATCCATTTATCATTTATTCCATCACCATTTGGGGTAAATGCATTTGGAATGGCAAGGATACAATCACAATCAGTAAACTCAACTTTGATTGTGTCGCTGTTTTCACAGCCATCGGATGTTAGTTTTATCCAGTAAATACCATTTTTTGTAATTGTATATTGAGCATTCACCGAACTGTCCTGCCATAAATAGGAGCTGTTGGGAATTGCTACGTCAAGGCTTAATGTTTTATCACTGCATAATGTAGCATCTTCTCCTAAATTTACAATTGGTAAAGGCTTAAAATTAATTTCTATGCTATCTGTACCAGTACAGCCATCAACAGTAACCGCTACTGAATAAATTCCATTGTGATCAACAGTATAATGAGGATCTGTTGAATTGTCCTGCCAGTTATATTGGGCATCATTGGTTGTTGCATCAAGTATCAATGTATTTCCAGAACAAAGTGAAGTGTCATTTCCAAGATGAACAGCCGGTAAAGGTTTATAGGAAATGTTGATGGTATCCGTATACCAGCAATTAGGTTGAGATACAATTACAAAATAAGTACCCGGTGCCGTTACCGGATAATTGGAATTAACAGAACCATCCTGCCATAAGTATGTTGCGTTTGGCACATGTGCATTTAAGTTAAGTGTATCACCTGTACAAATTGCCTGGTCATTTCCCAAATAGATATTGTTAGAACAACTGATCGCATTTACTGCTAATGAAATACAGACAAAACCACCACCCATACCGAGAGGCATTGGTAAGGGATTCCCTATTTTAAATGATGCGGAATTTGAGATTGCCGTAAATGGAAAGTTGAATAATTTCCATTTATTATGAGTAGTTGAATCGAGTGGAATTACTGATATAATACCATCAATAGTTACCTCTACTGAAGTTGGAAAAAATATAGCAAATGAATTGGGGATATTGGTTGACGCAACAGAACTAAGACCGGTGAGTAAGTAGAGTCTAACTGTATAACTGTTCCCCGGTACCAGGTTTGTTATGGTTGTCCCAATTATTTCAATATTCGGATTGTTAACCGGTGGTGTAAAAACATCTGCGAATAATGAATCTCCGTTTGGTGGGGTTGGAAGGTTAATTGTAGTAAAATTTGTTGGACTTGTATTCCATGGACAGATGGGAAGAATACAAAATGCGCAGGTTGATAAATCAGGGGTTCCAACTGGATTGGCATTATACCATCCGGTGGAAAGATGGCCAATACCAGTAGTTCCATTTCCCGTTCCGGGAATATTTTGGCAATTGGCAGAAAAAACATGACAAAGAATTGTAAAAGTTATTGTAAGAATACTTTTACTAAAAAGGTTTGTTTTATTGGGTCTAAGAAAATTCATTGTAATTGCTGATTCATAAAACGTACTATTGCCGGCGTAATTATTTTTTTGATCAACTAAATTTTTTTTCAGGAAATAAAAATTCCCATTATCAGAAAAATGATTGCAATACGCAAGCAGAATGGTTTGACGACTATTTTCATTTTATCAGGTTATGATGATGTAGATTATTTTTTATTCACTACAGTTTAATTTTAAAAACTGCGTTTTACTCTAAAAGAACAGGATATGGAATGAGTTGCATTAGGCTGTGTTGCAACCAGTGTACCTGCGAAATTTCCTGATATATACTCACCAACATTCCCATATTCAGTTATTGATGCAAATATTAATGGATTGAAGGTAACGAGTGTTGCAGGTGCAATTGAAGGACAGTGAAAAGTTTCCAGTTCCTGCGAACTTCCCAATGCCAGCCCCTGGCTATGCAGGTAGAAATTTACATAGTCGCCGCTTGTACTAACGCCCACAAGCTTAATTAAATTACTGGAAGAATAATTGATTACGTCAATACTATCAGCAGGGCCGATAAGTGCATGATCAATACCATCAACTGAATAATTGATATACTGATCCATTGCAATTGAACACGCAGTCAAAGCTCCAACCTGTAACTCGCTATTTATACTTGTTCCGCTCCATGTTGTACTCGCCTGGTGAGTAATATTGTCCGTAACAATTATTTCAACAGGGGAATTAACTGGTGAACATTTCATAATAGTCGTTGAAAAGCTTCCGTTTGTGATTGGTGCAATCACAAGATGTCCATCCCAATAAATAAAAGCCTTTCCATCTGATACAGGCATAGCATTACAATTTTCTGCGGTGCCGGTAACGTTTATTACGAGGTCTGAAGTAGAAACCAGTATAGTGCCAAGGTTCGTATTTTGTGTATATGGTCCTAGATTCTTCGAGTATACAATTTCATCACAACTATTTATGACTTCGAGTAAAAGTGGTTCATTGGCAAAAACAAAACCCGATACATGCCCGCTTGAATTGCTGTAGTCATAGGAAAAACTGCCGTTACTGATTTTAGTAATCTTAACAAGCGCATTTTGTAAGGGGCCATGCTGCGTATTTATCGAAACGTCAATGTTAACACTAACATTGGGCATATCGATATTCCAAAATGAAAAGTGACCAACGTTTCCTTCATAATAACCGGCTGTTTTTGTGGCGCTTCCTTCTTGTTTCCATAAGCCATTTGTTTCATCTAAAGACCAAAGAGGAATTGTTGCAGGAGCTTCATTTAATAAAGATGCCGGTATTGCAAACCGAAGTGTAGCATTCTTACCCGTTGTAATTTGCAGCGGTTCTCCTGATTCACTTTCTAACTGTACCCCCAGCATTCCGTAAGATTTCAATAATACCCTGTAATTATTTTCATCTGTACCCTGGAAGCTTCCTGGTATTATTTCAGCAATATCGTTCGACGTAGGATCAATAGCTGCTGCATAAATATTTATATTACCGTTGTATGACTGGCCGGTAGATTTTATAACAGCACTATTTGCTTCCAGTGTTATCAATGAGCCGTTGGCCAGTGTTGTTGCACCACCTGTCGAAGCATCTACTGAACCCGTTAAAATTTTTGGTATAAGTTTTATCCTGACAAAATTTGAAGAAGCTTCTGCTGCTGAAAATGTGCGAATGCCTGTAAAAAAGCCATTTGTGTTTACAGTTACTACAGAAGCGTATTGATCCATTTCAATATTATCAAATTGGAAAAATCCCTTGTTATCGGTACTGGTTATATGACTACCGGATTTTACCGTGGCACCCACAATTGCATGTTCATTTTGATCTACAACTTTTCCCATTACAGATGCGTGTACCGGGCTTGGATTAATAATTTGTCCCGAATTACCAGGCACAAGTGTATCGTTATGTTTGCAGGAAATAAAGAGACCAATAATCAGGAAAAAGATTACAACACGGTTAGGTTCCTGTTTGATGAATGTTTTCATTTTATTATTTATATTGAATTTAATGATTTCTTTTTATCCTGAAACTGCATGTTACATCATAGGGCCTGGTGATATCGGGGCTACCATCAATGTCTTCATAAAATCTTCCGGAAAAATTCCCAGCAATGAATTCCCCTATATTGCCGTATGCGGTTATGTTAATGGGTACCTCTTTTAAATTGTTATTGGTTATAAAGCTGAGTGGTTCCACTACCGAAGAAAAATTCAATACATGATTGAATGGTCTCAAATGAACAATAAAATGCAGCGTAGCATTATTTTGTGGTTCGCCAAAACTGAAAAATGTAAAATGAAGATTGCCGTGGCTGTCTGGAATTATTGTTGAATTTTCCGTTTCTACAGTTGTCCAGTAAACGTTTGTTGCCGACAGATCATCCTGAAGTTTATCCAGGTCGGCCCAGCAACTATCCGCATCTCCGCAAATAAACCTTCGGCCGTTTATGGAAAAGTCGAGATTGATTTCAGAAACTGTTTCAGGAAATGCATTGCTGCCGGTTACCGAAGCACCTGTGTTTTCCCCGGTATTGCTTAAAATACTTCCGCTGTTTTGCATAAAACGAAAACTATTTTTGTTCTGTACTACTGTTAACGGCCGTTTTTGATTTTTGCAAATAAATTCTTCTTGCCCCGATGTAAATACCTGTTGCAATCAATAGGCTTACTCCTCCATCAATGGGACAGGCAGGATCCAAAGGATCACAACCAGGATCAGGTGTTTGTGACCTTGAAGTATTTGCCAGGGCAGTAAGAAATATCATAACAAGGACAATATATTTTTTATAGCGCTTCATGAATAATTAAGTTTGATCCTGCTAATGAATAAACTGTATTTATATAACTACGGCAGGCCGGTAAATGGTTGGGTATTTTAAAAAGAAAAGGCTTTTCAAATTTTGAAAAGCCTTTTCTTTTAAATGTTATTATTAATTAAAACCGTTGTATGATTTCTTCAACAACCCTGTACCCTGTTCCTCCAATATAGCCGTATCGCAGGTAATAAGTATTTGTTGTTGGATTATACGTGTTGTTGCATTGAGCCGAGCTGCTCCATTGCGGCGTGTACATTGGTCCGGGTGAAGAAGTTGGTAACCCGGCATCCCATTGAAAGTAAGGCCCACCGGCAGCTCCCGGCATAGCTGAGATGGTAATATGATTGGTTAATATTTCGGTTTCAAGAATTGCAAAATATCCAGTAGCTCCAAGATCACCCATACCACATACAACAGCATTTGGACTAATAAATTCAAAGTTTTTTTGAAAATTAATAAGGGCACGAGGAGCTGAAGGATGATATACATATCCACTTGAAATAACAAGTTCGATCTGCACTCCACATGCCTGCAAGGGTGGAATTGTATTTGTACCCACGCTCACGGGCATTATCACGGGATCACTTTGTTGCATTGAATCATTGTCCTGCGCAATCAATGTTACCGTTATACTTGGATCTGAAGCACAAGTAAGCATATTAATATTATATGTTCCGTTAATAATGGGGTAATTATAAATGTTTCCTGAGCCATTCAAAATAATAAACCCGTTTTGCACAGGAAGATTGTTGCAGTTTGTTACAGTTCCATTGATATTAATACCTACCTGTGCAGCCACGCCCAGCGTAATTGATATTACCCCCAAGGAAACATTGACATTTGTTGTGGTAAAGTCATAGGAATAAACAGCATTACCGACGCAATAATTTGTTGTACTGAACACCTCAAGACGCAATTGCGAGTTATCAGGAATTACGCCACTTACATAGCCAGTGTAGTTGGTGTAATCCTGTCTACTAGTACCATTAAGCCCGGTTTGATTACTGTTGAGAACAGTAATCCTGACACAGGTATAGGGGATTGGTTGACCAGCTGGGTCAACAATAGTACAATTAAACTCAACATAGCTTGCCGGTAAATCACAATTCCAAAAAGAAAAATGGCTTACATCTCCTACATAATTATTCCCTGTTCTTGTAGCTGTTCCATCTTCTCTCCATAGACCATTTGCTTCATCAAAATACCATAATGGAATAGTTGAAGGAGCATTTGATACAATGCCGGCAGGGACAGGCATCGTAAGTGTTGCCTTTTTGCCGTCGACAATTTGCAGTAATTCTCCACCGGAACCAGTGAGTTCTACTGCCGTCATTCCAAAACTGCGCAATACTTTTATGTAATTGTTTATATTGATACCTCTCAGGTCGCCGGGCATTACCTTATTCAGTTCATCAGAAGTAGGATCAATATACTGTACAGCAACATTCACAGAACCTGTATAACTAATGCCGGTTGAAGCATCTTTGATAGCATTGGCGGGAAAACCAATATTCAAGCCGGTTGCTGTGCTCACTGTGCCACCAGCGTTTGCATTAATCGTGCCTGCAATGGTTTTAGGTAAAAGTTTTATCCTGAAGAATACTTCCTTATCTGGGGTCGCGATATAAGTTTTTATTCCTTTAAAATATCCTGGTTGTTCAACAGTAACTACAGCGGCCTCCTTTATTACCTGGACATTTTTTATTTCAAAATGACCATATTTGTTTGTGTGAGTTGTGGCAGTTCCCAATTTCACTAATGCTGCAAATACAGGCGCATTGGTTTCATCTGTAACAAAACCTGATACAGATGAATTTACTTTTGTGGATAGATCGGCTGTATGATTGGATACAGTTGGAGTATCATTATTATTTACATTATTCTTCTTGCATGAAATAGGAAAAATAAAAAGAGCAGCGATTAATAAAAACCGGGTAAAAAAAATTGTTTTCATAAAGTGTTGTTTTGATCTGTCAATTCATGGTAATATTTTAAAGATACAAGTTTATTCCATTTCGCTTACCTGTAATTAAAAAAGCCCTTCGCAGATGCGAAGGGCGCTGTTGAAGAGAATATGTCAAATTAAAAATTCCGTCGTACCCTGAATGAGCAGGTTATAGAATAGGGTGTGTTTGCTGGCGCAGAACCAGTAACAGTTCCTGCAAAATTACCTGCGATATAACCACCTACTGCACCAAATTCAGTAATATTTACCAGGATAGGAGTGGTTATAGTTGTCTGATCCATAATATTGGCAGCACCGAAGCCAAGCAGGTTTTGGGCGCTTCCTGCTGCAATACCTGTGTTATCAAAAGAAAAGGAAATATAATTATTGGCTGGTACACTAAAATTGTTTCCAACTATATACGACATAGATGTAGTTCCGTTTCCGCTATGATAGAGACTATCGCCGGGTGCGGTAAGATCAGTATAAGTTGTACCACCATCAACTGAGTAATGTATAAACTCTGAAGTTGTAATGCCGCAAGCCTGGATATTCCCAATAGTATTTGGCCCGTTCACCAATGTAAATGCAACAGGACTGCTTTGTTGCCCGGCATCCATATCTTCACCAATAAGGTTAACGGCCATCGTTCCGTTACAGAGCGTAGTACTGAAATTGAAAGCTCCTGTATTATCAACCGGGTATCTTGTATAGTAATAACCATTTTGAACAATCAGGTAGCCATGCATTACAGCATTTCCGCTGCAGTTAGTAATTGTTCCGCTAACGTTTGCAGCATTCGCTGAAGGAACTGTTACGTTACCAAGATTTACTGCCGTGGTTGTTACAGAGAATGTTTGTGAATGATCAGGTGTTCCGCCGTAGTAATTGCAGCTGCTGTAAATTTCCAGTTCATAAGTATCGTTCTCTGCAACAAATACAGAAACATAACCTGTTCCGTCTGTCCAGCCACCTACATGTCCCCAGTTACTTGAATTTGTAGAGTGGATTTCAACATGTGCATTTGCAACCGGGGTACCATTCTGGTCAACAACGGTAAAGGTTAGTGGCACAGTTGCATTTGGAATATCACAATTCCAGAAAGAGAAATGACTTACTTCACCAATATATGCATTGCCTGTTTTTGTGGCGCTGCCATCCTGTTTCCACAATCCATTGTTCTCATCAAAATACCATAACGGAATAGATGCTGGTGCGGCACCTGAAAGCAATGAGGATAAAGGCATTGTTATCGTAGCTTTTTTTCCACTTGCAATTTGTAACAATTCACCCGATGCGCTCGTAAGCTCTACCGCAGCCATACCATAAGTAGTAAGGCCTTTCAATAAACCTTCGTTGTCAAGACCTCTCAGGTCGCCGGGCATAATCTCGGTGAGATCGTTTGCTTCAGGATTGATCCAGAAAGCTGCAACATTGATGGGCCCTGTATAAGCCGCATTGCTTGAAGCAACAACAACTCCGCTTGCAGGCAATGCAACACTAAGCCCGTTTGAAAGTGTAACATTTCCACCGGCAGCTGCGTCGATCGTTCCTGTATTTGTTTTGGGAATAAGTTTTATACGGAAGAATGCAGCTTTATCTGCAGTTGCTCCATATGTTTTGATACCATTGAAGTATCCAGGTTTTGTAACAGTAACAACTGCGGCGGTTTTTACAACCTGTACATTTTTTATTTCGAAATAACCATACTCATCTGTTGAGGTGGTCATTGTACCGGCTTTTACTGTTGCCCCCTGTACAGCAGCATTGTTTTCATCTGTGACAAAACCGGATACGGATGAATTTACTTTTGAGCTGAGATCGGGAGTTTCATTAACCGGTGCAGGCACTTCATTTTTTACATCCTTTTGGCAGGAGATAAAAATAGTGAGTGCAGAAAATACGATCAGTAAATGATGTAAATGTTTTTTTAATTGGACTAACATGGTTTAAATTTTAGATTGGCATTTGTTGAACTCATATAAGAGGGGATGAGTTTTTTTACTGCTGCCTGAGATAAATATTTTTAAAAGAAAAAGACCTTACAGGTTTTAAACCTGTGAGGTCTTTAATAATAAAAAATACCCGTAGAAATGCACAATAATTTTCCGATCATATGAATTGAAATAACGTTGCCTGTAAAATAAAAAGGTCTCATGCATCATGAAACCTTTTGTAACAGTAATATTTTTTAATTTAATTCAATCGTTTCGTCCTGAAGCTACACGAAACGTTGTGTGATGTATTAGGTGGCAATGTTTCTGTAACTGTACCTGCAAAATTGCCTGCAACAAATTCTCCTATAGCCCCGTATTCGGTGATGTTTACATTTATTGCTGTTGTTACCTGCATGGGTAAAAGATAAGATTCGAATTGTGTCATAGGCTGTGTGCTTCCTGCAACAATACCTATATTATTTATTTGAAAAGCTGTCCAGCTACTGGTTGGAGATCCGATATGATGTGCTCCAATCCCATATATATTTGCAGGTCCTGCATTGCCGGCAAATAGACTATCTACAGGGTAAAAATAAGAATCACTGTTGCCATCAATCGTGATATTTAGAAATTCCTGCGAAGAAATACCACAGGCCTGTAAAGTGCCAACTGCATTTGCTCCTGGTACAAGTGTGTAATTCAGCGTACTGCTTTGTTGGCCATTAATGATATCAATACCTATTAACTCAACGACTCCAGGATTACAGGTTAAAGTAGAAAAGCTAAATGAACCATTTGCAGAAAGTGCTTGTATAGTTGGATGATAAGTTGATCTCATTAATATATAACCGTTGGTTACAGGTGCATTGTTGCAATCTGTTACTGTACCACTTACAGTTGAAGTATTGCCTCCGACAACAACAATATTACCCAAATCAATGGCAGTAGTGCCCGATGTAAAGGCCTGGCTGGTCCAGCCAACAGCACTGCAAAATGTGCGTGCACTTAAAGTGTACTGTTTATTAGGAGCTACAAAAGTGGAAGTGAATCCTGAAAGAGAAGTTAATCCAACAATATGCTGGCCATTCCCATATGCCCAGCCATCCTCCAGGATTTCCACATAAATCCCCCCAAGCGGAATACCATTTGCATCAACAAGTGTAAAGCTGAGTGGAACAATTGCGTTATCAACATCGCAATTCCAGAAAGTAAAATGGCTTACTTCACTTACGTACATATTACCTGTTCTTGTAGCGGAGCCATCTTCCTGCCACAATCCATTTGTTTCATTAAAATACCAGAGCGGAATGGATGCAGGTGCCACTGCTTGTATTGCGGTTGGTAAGGGAAATGAAAGCGTGGCTTTTTTCCCTGTCGCAACCTGGAGGGGTTCACCCGAAGCGCTTGTTAGTTCCACTACAGTCATACCAAAAGTAGTGAGTCCTTTTAAAGCTCCATCATTATCCAGTGCACGAAGATCTCCGGGCATTGTTTCATTTTTATCGTCTGAAGTTGGATCTATCCAATGTGCATATACATTTATTGAACCGGTATAGGAAGTGCTACCCGATGCCAGCACCACAGCATTTGCAGGCAATGCAATGGTAAGGCCATTACTGAGTGCAACGTTACCACCCGAAGCTGCATCAATTGTTCCGGAAAGTATTTTTGGAATAAGTTTTATCCTGAAAAAAGCGTCCTTACCTTCAGCAGCTGCATAGGTTTTAATGATCTTAAAATATCCTGCTTTCTGCACAGTAACTGTTGCAGCTGTTTTTACAACTTCGACATTCTTTATTTCAAAAAAACCATTCAGGTCAGTGGCTGCAGATTTATTTCCTACCTGTACAGCTGCAGAATATACGGGGTTGTTAAACTCATCCATTACAAAACCAGTTACCGAAGAAGAAGTAACTTTTGAGGTAAGATCGGGGAGCTCATCAACAGGATTGTTGACCGTATTATTAATATCTTTTTTGCAGGAGAATAGCGTAATGAAGATCAATGCTGCTATGGTAGTTATTGCTTGTTTTCTGAGTTGGATTAACATGGGTAAATTTTTATGATTGGCAAATTTAGCGAACTTATAAAAGAGGGGATGAGTTTTATTCGTGCTGCCTGCAGGAGATATTAAAAAAGCTTTCCGGAAAAGGAAAGCTTTTAATAAAGTATTTTTTATCATCGGGCTATGTACTGTTACTGACTTCGGCGAATTCTGAAATCAACTGTAACCGGGTGCCATATACCTGTATCGTTATCCTTTATATTGGTTGCAAATGAACCGGAAATATATCCGCCTACATTTCCGTATTCAGTAATGTTCACATATACGGGCTGATAAAACATATTATTAGGAGCATAGTATATACTGAAATAAGAAAGTTCCTGTGTACTGCCTGATGAAATACCGGGTTGATAAACTCCGAATGTTATACCACCTGGTGCCCCCGATAGATGACTCCCGGAAAATAAGATCATGTCGGGATTTGGTTGCATCCATATTTCCATTGAAAGACTATCTAACGGTCTTGTGAAGTTGCCCGGCACTCCATCCCATGTATAATTGATATACTCCTGGAATGTTACATCGCAGGCCTTGATATTGCTGATCGTATTTAGTCCCGGGTTTAAAGAACAGGTAACAGGTAAGCTCTCTTGTTGTGTTGCCGTGTTTTCTGCGATCAGCATGCCTGAAAGATTTCCGTTGCATATCAATGTTGTAAAATAATAAGCACCACTATGGTCCACATCTTTTCTCGTATAGGAATAACCATTGTAGAAAATAATTGCACCTCTTGTTACCGGGTCGTCATGGCAATCCGTTATAGTTCCGGAAACTATTGCAAAAATTCCGGCGGGAACAACAACATTTCCAAGATTAATGGGGCTCGTAGTTGCAGAAATTGTTTGGGTATACCCTGGCGCACTGCCGCAAAAAGCATATACCGTAAGTAAATAGTTTGTGTTTGCAGTAACAAATACTGAAACATAGCCGGTTTCATCTGTAAAGCCACCGGTATGTGCCCACGAATAGCTATCGGTCATTTCGATCTCTACATGAACGTTGTTTAATGGATGACCATTAGCATCAACCAGGGTAAATGTTAGTGGTATTGTTGCATTTGGTAAATCACAGTTCCAATAAGAGAAATGGCTTACTTCGCCTACATATGTGTTACCGGTTTTTGTGGCGCTTCCTTCCTCTTTCCACAATCCATTGTTTTCATTAAAATACCATAATGGAACAGATGATGGAGCAGCAGCAGAAAGTGAGGAAGATAATGGCAATGTAATAGTAGCTTTTTTACCATTGGCGATCTGCAGTAATTGGCCGGCATCTCCAACAAGTTCTACTGCAACCATGCCGAATGTAGTTAATGCTTTCATCGCTCCGTCATTGCCAATGCCACGAAGATCACCCGGCATTGTTTCAGTAAGATCATTTGCTTCGGGATTCAGCCAGGTTGCATAGACATTAATATTTCCTGAATAAGCAGCATTTGTTGTTGCATCTGCAACAGCATTTCCCGGTAAGGAAACAACAACAGCACTTGAAAGTGTAACATTGCCACCTGCAGTTGCATCAATTGTTCCGGCACTTGTCCTAGGTAAAAGTTTGATCGTGAAAAATGCAGATTTACCCTCTGTTACGGCCCATGTTTTGATCGCTTTGAAATAACCGGTCTTTGTAACTGTAACAAATGCGGCATTCTTTACAAGCTCCACATCCTTTATTTCAAAATAGCCATATTTATCCGTAGAAACCGCTGTTGCGGTTCCTGCTTTCACTTCGGCAAACTGTACGGCTACATTATTTTCGTCTGTAACAAAACCGGATACGGAGCTGTTAACTTTTGAAGTGAGATCCGGTATTTCTGTAACAGAATCGATCGTTGTATTATCAATATTCTTTTTACAGGATACAAAAAAGACGAAAAAAGCGGCAATGATTACCGGTATATGCAATTGTTTTCTGAGTTGGATTAACATGATTCAAGTTTTTAGATTGGCGATGGGTGGACCTATAAAAGAGGGGAGCGTCTTTATTCATGCTGCCTGAAATAAAATATTTTAATAAAGCTTATCCCTTTACCAGGAGTTTAAGGTAAAAAGAAATAGCGATCAAAAAAAGGAAATTTATATTCCCTGGTTAATTATTTTTTGCAACGTACAACATTATGAATTGAAGGGGACTCTATCCAAATACCAGGAGCCAGAATATTTCCTATCTTGAATCGCTAAAAATTACCCGTATGAAAAAAATATGTATACTGCTTTTTGCTCTTACAACTGCTTTTATTTCCTGTAAGAAAAATGTTTCATCTCCTTCCAATACAATAACTGGTGGGGAACAATCACAAACGACGCCGGTAACAGGATCTGTGGCTGGTATTGTTACAGATGAGAACAACAACCCGGTGGCGAATGCCGAAGTGAAGATTGGCGCAAATGCATATTTAACAAACAGTCTTGGATTTTATATAACACCGGTAATAAGTCTTGATAAATTTATTACTACGATAAAAGTGGCTGTTCCGGGCTATTTTACATTGTACCGGTCTTTTGCTGCCAACGCCACAATGAACCAGGTGAATTTCAAGATCACTCCCAAAACGCTTATCGGAACTTTTGAAGCAAGCAATGGTGGAGAAGTGCCTTTAGCAAATGGAAGCAGTGTTTCTTTCCAGGCCAACGGTATTAATATCAAAAATACAGGGGCATCCTATTCGGGAACTGTGAAGATGTATGCTGCTTATTTCGATCCTTCTGCTGAAGATTACTTTATGACCAAAACAGGTGGTTCATTTGCTGAAGATGCAGAAAAAATGTATGCAATAAAACCTGTGAGTACGATAGCGGTTGAGCTTGAGTCAGCAAGCGGTGAGTCACTGCAGTTAGCGAATGGTAAGCCAGCTAGTATTAAATTATCTATTCCTAATTCTTTACAAAGCAAAGTGCCTTCAGTTATTCAAACGGGCAGCCTTGATGAAAGAGGAGTTTGGATCAATGAAGGAACCGCACAGAAAAATGGCAATGTGTATGAAATGGAAGTAAGTCATTTTTCATTCTGGAGTACATATGGAATTGCAAACCCGGTTTTTTTAAATATACATGTGAGCGATCAGAACAACGATGGGGTACCTGGTGCACTGGTAATTTTAACCAGTTCAACTACATTTGGAACTGCAGGTAATTTTGCAGATGCGCTTGGAAATATAAGCGGCATTGTACCCGGTGATGAAACATTGCAATTTGATTCGTATCTCTCTTCACTCGGTTGCTATGGAAGTCATCATACGGAAGCGATCGGCCCATACTCATCATCTGCATCAATCAACGTTGTAATGCCGATCACGCCAACCCAGGTGTTGAATATTTCCGGAAATGCTTTGGATTGTTCCGGTGTACCTGTTGCTTCAGGAACGGCATTTATTTTTGCAACTTATAATATCTATCAGGTGCCTGTTACCAATGGCAGTTTTAATTTAATGTTACCTGTGTGCAGTACTCCTTCTGTGGTAAATATGGTTATACAGGATAATAATTCATTGCAACAAACAAGCCTTGTTTCAGTACCTGTTTCGGGAAACAATGTAAATGCGGGTAATGTGAATGCATGCGTTTTATCTGTAAACCAGTTCGTAAATTATTTTGTTGATGGGGTGAACAGTAATGTTGCTGATCCCACTGGTTCGGGTACTTCCCAGATATATGGAGGTTCTTACACTCCTAATGATAATTACATTTCAGCTTTAGATCACCCGGCGCCGGGACAAGATCATATATCCTTTAATTTCGCAGGCAGCAGTACCGGTATTATCCCTGTTACTACTGATAGCATTTTTATAAACCAATATATGGGAATCGTTTTAGCGGGTGCATCTGTAACAATCACTACCTATCCACAACTTGGAGAGTATTATGAAGGAAATTTTGACATTCCATTTGAAGCCTCAGGATCCAATCATACGCTTACTGGTACATTTCGTGTAAAAAGAAATCAATAATAACTCAGTTTAATAATAATTAAAAAAGGTTTTATGATCATTTCATAAAACCTTTTACTTTTCAGAAAGGTTGACATATTTTATGTTTTGGTAACCAATACAGGAGTAACAATATAAGCTCGAAAGGGTTTGGTTGGATTGTGTTTTTGAAGAAATCACCCGAATAACATATGGGTATCGCACACGATCATGATATGGTCAAATACTACAATTCAACCAACCCGCATCAATTTTTACACCATCATATTTTTTATAAAAATTGATAGCGGGCTCATTCCAGTCCAATACCTGCCATACCATCCCACTGTATTTTTTTTCTTTGCAAATCTCCAGTAGTCTATCAAATAATAATTTTCCAATTCCCCGGCCTCTCAGTTTTTCTGTTACCAGCAGGTCTTCGAGGTATAAACGTTGTCCTTTCCAGGTGCTGTAGCGGATATAGTACAAAGCAAAACCTTCTACTTTACCATCCATTTCGGCAACATATGCATACCAGACCGGGTTGGCACCAAACCCGCTCTCTACAAAATGCTCAAAAGTTACGGTTACTTCTTCAGGAGCTCTTTCATAAATTGCTAATTCCTGGATAAGTTCCATCATTCTTTTGCAATCGTCTTTTACAGCCGGTCGAATTGTAATATCCATTTTTATTTTTTTTACCACAGAGTTAAAGGAGTTAAAACAGGAGTTTCACAGAGTAAAAAAAAAGACAACAGCAACTCTGTGAACTCTGTGACGTCCTCTGTGAACTCTGTGGTTAATTTTCCAAAACTAATTAACATCCGTAATTTATAATTGATTTAATTTTGTTTAAACAGTATCAGCATGAAAAAGATCCTTCTTCCTTACGCAGGTTATAATGTATGGGCCAATCAACAGGTTACTGATTGTATACTCACACTTTCTGAAGAACAATTGCATCGTGAGATCATATGCAGTTTTACTTCTATTCACAAAACACTGCTGCATATGTGGGATGCAGAATCGATGTGGTGGCAAAGAATGAAACTTTTGGAGATCGTAGAAAGGCCCAGTGATAAATTTAGCGGCAGTACCCAGGATCTTGTAAATAATTTAATGCAGCAATCAAGGATGTGGAAAGAATGGATCGAAGCTGCTACGGAAGCCGCACTCGAACATGAATTCATTTATAAGAATACTAAAAAGGAACAGTTCAAGCAACCAATTGCAGAAGCAGTGCATCATTTATTCAATCATGCAACTTATCACAGGGGACAACTCATTACACTGTTCAGGCAGGTGGGAGTAATCGCAATCCCAAATACAGATTTGATCAATTTTTACAGGAGAAAATCGTCGAAGGCGGCAAACGGGAACCGGGAAACGGCAATGGCGGGTAAGTGAATTTGGTGAATAGTCAATAGTGAATGGTGAAAGCTTGCGGCTCTTAACTTAATCGGGAAACGTGAATCGGCAAGTATGATTAATTAAACAGGCGAGAAACAAGAAACGATGTGAATATCCTTAATTCACAATTCATAACTCATAGATCATAACTCTTCTAGTTGTGATCTATCATTGTCATAGTAATCCCATACGATCCATCTGCAAAATATCCCGGGCCACCGGTTGCATCGGGCTGGTGTTCATTATGAAAAAAACTGCGGTACACCAAACCAATCCCTCTTGCATATTTTGCCTGGCTGTAATTTACTTCGCTGTAAGCGGTAGGGTCAGATGGTATTCCAACAATTTCATCACGTTCATGTACCGTGATCACATCATCTAAATTAAATGTACCTACTGTAACAGGTACGGCTACACTATCATACACATAATCCCAGTCGTCGAGATACTTCACTTCTGAATTCAAAGAAGTAGCATCTATATATACATTTCCTTTCCAGCTGTAATTATTTTCGATCGGGAGTTCCATTTTTATAAAGCGCATGTTGTTTTCAATGTATTCAAGACTCGCTTTTGTATCGATCGCCATAAATGTTCCGGAAGGTTCCCATGTATCAGTAGCAGTTTTTCTTAAAAATCTGAAAATACGATAGCCTGGTCTTCCGATATTGTCATAGATCAATGAATCAACAACATATTTTGCTTCATAGCTGATAGTAGTATCCCTTGTACCAAAACTGATATATACAATTGAATCTAAATGGTAGGTAATGTATTTGCCCGTTTCCAGGGGAAAGTAATCACTTATTTTAGCGGAAGTAAAAGATCCGTTTTCTTTTTTACAGGCGCAGAATGCAATAACGAAAATGGCAATGGGTAAAAATCGGAAATGTTTTTTCATTTTCTTGTGTAAATGCGTGATTTGTATCGACTAAACAAATTTAAGAAGCAGTTTCTGTTTATAACGCTGCTTTAAAAAGATATTCAATACTCAATATTCCATACTCAATGTTCAATGATTGGGCTCCGCTGGATAATTCCCCCACCAATTACATCATCATTATCATAAAAAACAGCACTCTGCCCTGGGGCAACACCCTTCACTTGCTCATAAAAACGAACTTTTATACCGTTTTCGTATGTATACAGGTTGCTTAAAGCGCCTTTATCTTTATACCTGATCTTGGTGATGGCTTCCATTCCTTCCGTTATGCCATCATATTTCATCCAGTTGAGTTGTTTGACCTGCATTTCCGACCTGTTCAGGTCTTCTTCATTTCCTAAAACAACTGTATTTGTTTCGGGAATGATTTCGGTTACAAATGCCGGCTTTCCAAGGGCAATATCGAGTCCCTTGCGTTGCCCCACCGTATAAAAAGGATATCCTTTGTGTTTACCCAATATTTTACCTGACGGATCAACAAAATTGCCGCCGTCTACTTTTTCTTCCAGTCCTTCTACTCTACGTTTCAGGAATCCACGGTAATCATTATCCGGCACAAAACAGATCTCATAGCTCTCATTCTTTTTAGCCAGCTCGGGATAACCAAAATCATGCGCCATCTGGCGGATAGCAGATTTTCGATAAGTTCCCAAAGGAAGCAAAGTGCGGCTTAACAGGTCCTGTTGAAGTCCCCATAAAGCATAGCTCTGATCCTTTGTATCGTCAATTCCCTTCCTGATAAAATAGCGGTCATTGTTATGTTGATGCACCTGGGCATAATGGCCGGTGGCAATAAAATCGCAGTTCATAGCGTCTGCACGTTTTAATAATGCACGCCATTTGATATGTGTATTGCACATCACGCATGGATTGGGTGTGCGGCCGGCAATATATTCTTCGACAAAATTTTCAATCACAAAATCACCAAATTCTTCCCTGATATCCAGGATAAAATGAGGAAATCCATGCTGCACTGCGGCCATACGGGCATCATTAAAACTATCCAGGTTGCAGCAGCCGGTTTCCTTTTTGCCGGTATTACCCACACTGGTAGCATAGTCCCATGTTTTCATGGTAATTCCCACTACTTCATAACCCTCTTTGTGAAGCATTAAGGCGGCTACGGTACTATCGATACCTCCGCTCATCGCCATTAATACTTTACCTTTTTTACTCATATGGAAAACTGATCTGCAAAGATAATAAATCGGCAATCGGGAATCGGCAATCGGACGACTTTTAGGATGTCGATATATGGAAAAATTAGAGTTTTAAGTTTACGTCTTGGTAAAGCTGCAAACTTGGGCAAGGTGTAAACCTGTCAATATGGATCATTTTTTTTTTACACATTCACCTTCATTATTCCTGATTCCCGATTGCCGATTCCTGATTCATCTTAACTTGCGCCCATGCAACAATACTTAGATCTTGTAAAACATATTTTAGAAACCGGTGCTGATAAAGGGGACCGCACCGGCACAGGCACACGCAGTGTTTTTGGATACCAGATGCGGTTTGATCTGAATGAAGGATTTCCGATGGTGACAACCAAAAAGACACATTTAAAAAGTATTATTTATGAATTGCTCTGGTTCTTAAAAGGCGATACCAATATTGCTTATTTGAAAGAAAACAATGTTCGCATTTGGGACGAATGGGCAGATGAAGATGGAAATCTGGGCCCTGTGTATGGCAAACAATGGAGAAGCTGGGAAGCTGCAGATAAAGTAGAGGTAGACCAGGTGGCTGATCTTATCAAACAATTAAAAACAAATCCCGATAGCCGGAGATTGATCATCAGTGCGTGGAATGTAGCTGATCTTCCAAAGATGAAACTGATGCCATGCCATTGTTTGTTCCAGTTTTATACATCACCTGTACAGGAAAATGGTAAAAGAAAACTAAGCTGCCAGTTGTACCAGCGCTCTGCAGATGTGTTTTTGGGTGTGCCATTCAATATTGCCTCCTATGCTTTATTAACTATGATGATAGCACAGGTTTGTGATATGGAGCCAGGCGATTTTGTTCATTCATTTGGAGATGTGCATTTATACAACAATCATTTTGAACAGGCAAAGCTGCAATTGAGCAGAACGCCATTTGCATTACCAACGATGAAGATCAATCCTGCGGTAAAAGATATTTTTGATTTTAAGTTTGAGGATTTTGAATTGATAAATTATCAATCGCATCCGGGTATTAAGGCGCCGGTAGCAGTTTAACTTATTCAATTCTGCGTCTCTGGGTAAAAAATATTAGATAACCACGGAGACGCGAAGGCGCAGAGCTATTAATAAAGCATTGTTATTATGATAATATCACTCATCGTCGCGGCTTCCACAAACAACGCAATTGGTAAAAACAACCAACTCCTCTGGAATCTTCCTAACGATATGAAATTTTTTAAAAACACTACATGGGGAATGACGGTTATTATGGGGCGCAAAACATACGAAGCAGTTGACAAACCTTTGCCCGGAAGAATCAATATCGTTATTACTTCACAACCTGGTTGGAAAGCTGCGGATGTGTGGGTAGCTAAAAGTCTTGATGATGCGTTAAAACAAGCAGAAACAACCAACTGCAAAGAAATTTTTGTTATTGGCGGAGGAGAGATATATAAACAAAGTATGGATCGTGCAGATAGAATTTACATGACACGTGTACATGCAACGCTGGATGGAGATACTTTTTTCCCTGAGATCGATGAAAGTAAATGGGAGCTTGTAAAAAATACAGATTTCCCTGCTGATGAAAAACATAAATATGCATATTCATTTCAAACCTGGGAAACAAAACGCTAACGTCTGATTTATAGAACGTCACATCAGACATCCTCACCTCAGACATCAATTTCTTATTCCTTATTTTTACTTTCTTATTTCTTATTCCTTGTATTCATCATTTCAATTAGCAAAAAAATATCTTCATTATTACCTCACTGCGTCTAACGGAAAAGGCCACGGTGTACATTCTCCATTTGTATTCGATTTTATAAAATTTGTTTTAAATGATACAAAAAAAAATCCCTGTTATCATGAAATAGAATTACTACGGAAAAAACTGTTGAACGATCATACTGAAATTGAAGTGGAGGATTTTGGTGCAGGCTCATCAATGATTAAAACGAACAGGAGAATGGTAAGCAGTATCGCCTCTTCTTCTTTGAAATCAGCAAAACTTTCACAGCTATTATTCAGGATCGTACAATATTATAAGCCTGCAACGATCATTGAACTGGGCACCTCGTTTGGAATTACCACTTCATACCTCGCAAATGCTAACAGGGATGCAGTTGTATATACACTGGAAGGAGCTTCTTCTATAGCCAAACTGGCCGAGCAAAATTTTGACAACTTATCTTTAAATAATATAAAATTGATGCGAGGCGATTTTGAATTCACGCTGCCACATGTATTGCATCAGTTACCGGAGATCGGGCTGGCTTTTATAGATGGCAATCATCGAAAAGAACCCACACTCAAATACTTTCGCAACCTTCTCAACCATTCAAATCCATCCACCATTCTTATCTTCGATGATATTCACTGGAGTGAAGAAATGGAAGCAGCCTGGGCGGCGATCTGCGATCATGAAACAGTAACCCTTACTATTGATCTTTTTTTTATTGGCATCGTTTTTATAAATCCTGATTTTAAAGTAAAACAACACTTTAAAATCAGATTTTAATTTTCCCTATCTTCGAAGCAATTATAGCTTATGACTATTGGCGTGTTAAAAGAACCATCCCCCGAAACAAGAGTATCATTATTACCAGAACATATTTCCGTTTTAAAAAAATGGCATGTCGACGTGCTGGTAGAAAAATCTGCCGGGGAAAAAGCATTTGCTTCAGATGAAAAATACGTGGAAGCGGGAGCAACTATTGCCAGTCGCGAGGAAGTATTACAAAAATCAGACATGGTTTTGTCGATAAACCTAATTTCTGCTATTGATATCAATAATCTACGGGCAAAGTTGTTGCTCGGGCTTTTCCAGTCTTTATTCAATGCAGCATTAATAAAAGAGTGGGCAGCAAAAGGGTTCACTGTTTTCAGTATGGATATGCTGCCACGTACCACCAGGGCACAAAGCATGGATGTGCTGAGCAGCCAGGCAAATATTGCAGGTTACAAAGCAGTGCTGGAATCTGCCAATATATTTCCGAAATATTTTCCCATGTTTATGACAGCAGCAGGAAGTATTCCACCTGCAAAATGTTGATACTGGGCGCAGGTGTTGCAGGTTTGCAGGCAATTGCTACTGCAAAAAGGTTGGGAGCCGTGGTGGAAGTATTTGATACAAGACCTGCAGTAAAAGAAGAAGTAATGAGCCTGGGTGCAAAATTCATCGAAGTGGAAGGAGCAGCTGATGCAGCTAAGCCGGTGGTTATGCGGTGGAACAGTCAGAAGAATTTATGCAACGGCAAAAAGCAAAAATTGCAGAAAGTGTTGCCAAAGCAGATATCATTATTACTACTGCACAGATACCCGGTAAAAAAGCTCCTGTATTGATCACGGAAGAAATGATCGACGCAATGAAAAACGGCTCCGTGATCATTGATCTTGCTGCAGCAACAGGCGGCAATACCGAACTCACTGAAAACAATGAAACTGTTATTTATAATGGGGTAAGTATTGTTGGTAATTCTGCATTGCCTTCAGACTATGCCGAGTGATGCCAGTAAATTATATGGAAAAAATATTCTGAACTTTTTACAACTCATCATTGATAAAGAAGGAAAATTGAATTTGAATTTTGAAGATGACCTGGTAAAGGGAACATGTATTGCGCATGAAGGAGAAATTACAAATGAAAGAGTTAGAAGTTTAATAAATACTGAATGATCAATATTACGGAGCGCTACTATGATCACACTTGAATATTGAACATTGAGTATTGAATATTCTTATGAAATTTTATTTAAGACTATAATTTACAATAATGGAAAACATTTTAAATTGGATTTCCATAAACCAGCAGATCATCTACATCGTGATCCTGATGATCTTTGTTGGAATTGAAGTGATTGGCCGGGTGCCGAGTGTATTGCATACACCGTTGATGAGTGGTGCAAATGCAATTCATGGTGTGGTGATCATCGGTGCCATTATCGTAATGGGCAAAGCAGAGGAAGGATAATTACCTGGCATTGATACTCGGTTTTCTTGCAGTGATACTGGGAACATTGAATGTGGTGGGTGGATTTGTGGTGACAGACAGGATGCTGGAAATGTTTAAAGGAAAGAAGAAGAATGTCTGATTTTATGATGGCTGATGTTAGGTTCTGCAAATCAGACATCATAAAATCAGACATTATAGTTTTTCAAAAATGAATAGAATTTAGAAACATGGGAGAATACATACTTACCCTTTGTTACCTGGTTGCTTCGGTTACATTTATCCTTGGGTTAAAAATGTTATCGAATCCTGTAACTGCAAGAAGAGGAAACCTTGTTGCAGCAGCAGGAATGACCATTGCCATTTTTGGAACGATCTTTTTATACGTGATAAGAAACAGGAGCACAGCTTCATAACTATGCATGGATATTTGGCGGGCTTGTTGATTGGCGGGATCATTGGAACACTGGCTGCAAAAAAAGTAAAGATGACGGCCATGCCCGAAATGGTAAGTCTGTTCAATGGAATGGGTGGCGCCTGTGCTGCATTGATATCAGTGGTAGAATTCAATCATCTTTCAGCATGAAATAGCGATTAACCAGTGAGTTACTGATGCGTATACGGGCAAAGTACTCATCATCGTTGTTGGGTCTTATCATTGGTTCAGTTTCTTTTGCAGGAAGTATGATTGCCTGGGGTAAATTAAATGGCAAGTATAAAGATTTTAGCTTTACAGGGCAGAATATCTTAAACCTCGTTATCCTGGCTATAACATTGGGCTGCGGTGCTTATCTCGTAATACATCCTGAACAATAGTTTTTTAGTGTATGTTATTCTTGGTTTATCACTCGTGTATGGAATATTTTTTGTAATGCCTATCGGCGGCGCAGATATGCCCGTTGTGATTTCTTTGCTTAATTCATTTACCGGTGTTGCTGCGGCTTGTGGTGGTTTTTTATACGATAATAAAGTAATGCTTACCGGCGGAATCCTTGTTGGTGCAGCAGGTACCTTGCTTACCATATTGATGTGTAAAGCAATGAACCGTTCGTTACTGAATGTACTGATTGGTTCTTTCGGTGGTAATAAAACCGGTGTTACCGGCGGTACTACAACACAGGGCGGCCATTATAAAGAAATCAGTCTGAGCGATGCGGCTATGGTTATGAGCTATGCCAATAAAGTAATGATCGTTCCCGGTTATGGCCTGGCAGTAGCGCAGGCACAACATACCTGTCATGAGTTGGAAAAAATTCTTGAAGAAAAAGGAGTGGAAGTAAAATATGCCATTCATCCTGTTGCAGGCCGTATGCCCGGCCATATGAATGTATTGCTGGCAGAAGCCGATGTGAGTTATGAAAATTACTGGAAATGGAAGATGCCAATGATGAATTTAAAACCTGCGATGTGGTATTGATACTCGGTGCCAATGATGTGGTAAATCCTGCTGCAAAAAATGATCCTTCTTCACCAATATATGGCATGCCTATTCTTGAAGTTGAACTTGCTAAAAATGTAATTGTAAATAAACGAAGCATGAAACCCGGCTATGCAGGTATTGAAAATGATTTGTTCTTTCAGCCAAAAACTTCTATGTTGTTTGGTGATGCGAAAAAAGTTTTGCAGGACCTGGTAAGTGAGATAAAGGCTATCTAGGTGTTTATAAACTTGAACATTGAGTGTTGAATATTGAGTATTGAACATTCCGTTGTAAAATTCAAAAATTTTATTGCCACTGATTCACTGATTAATACAATAGTTTTAAAACTAACCAGTGAATCAGTGGCAATTTTTATTTTACCAACTTATCAGCCTTACTCAACATACTTGTGTCACTCACTTGTACCACAAATCTTTGTTCAGCTCATATGCGGCTTAAGCCAACGGCAATAGTGCAGATCTATTAAGTGGCTTTAGCCACATCATTTATTTTCCTAAAAATTCTTTTATAAGCTTAAACTCTTTCTCCTGTTCTTCTACCTGCGGATTGTGCCCACTCTTTTCAAACATCACAAACTTCGCCTGCGGGCAATATTCTTTATATTTCACCTGCATCCAGGGTACAGCAACCCGGTCATATCTTCCGGCAATAATCAAGCACCGGCATCTTAAGTCTTTCAATTGTTTCCTGAAATCAAAATTGCCAATATCATTTCCAACAATAAAATCGCCATCCTTACCAACCATCTGGTAATATAATTTTGAATTAAACGGATTGGGATAAGGCTTTGCCACCAGCTGCCAATAAAATTATTGGGATTGTAAGCATATAAAAAACCATAAGGAACATCGCCATAAATTTCCTGGTGAATCTGGTCGCTTGAGATAACACCTTTCTCTCTTACCTTCATTAATGTATCCCACACTTCGGGATAATTTGTTTTTATTTCATGGTTGCAGTTGTCATCATTTTCCTGCCACATAGCATAACTGTGAAAACCATTGGCAATGATTAAATGGCTAAGATGCGATCCATATTTTACTGCATATCCCTGCGCAACAATACTTCCATAAGAATGCCCCAGTAAATTTATCTTATCAAGATGCATCGCTTTCCTCAATCCTTCAATGTCTTCAATATCCCTTTCAATGCTGTATTCTTTTACATCTTTGGCCGTATCGGATTTTCCTCTACCGAAACCATCAATATAAATCAGTTGAATATTTGAATTCAGGGATAAAGAATCAAAACCCCTGTAAGGAATATGAGCTCCGCCCGGGCCTCCGGGAATAATGATCAGTGGATCACCTGTGCCCACGGTAACGGTATATAATTTTGATCCATTTACCGTAAAATATTTTCCATCTGTCCAGCTATCAGGAAAATTTTGTGCGAAAACTATGTTACTGGTAAGTAACAAAAGAAATAATATTTTTTTCATTCGTGATAATATTAATTTTGAAGAAGAATCAAATATAACTACTTGTCTCAACAATTACCAGCAACATTTCTCGCTTCTTTACAAACGGTAAAAGGCTTTGATGAGGAAGCTTTTGTAAAAGTGCATGAGTCGCGGTGAACAGGTTACTTCCATACGGTTTAATCCACGAAAAATATTCAATACTCAATATTCAATACTCAATATTCAAGGGCTGAGTTCCATGGAGCAGTAATGGATATTATCTTAACTGAACGCCCTTCTTTTACATTTGATCCGTTGTTTCATGCAGGCGCTTATTATGTGCAGGAAGCAAGCAGCATGTTTTTGGAAGAAGCCATGAAACAAACGTTGATCTTTCCAACAACTTAAAAGTATTGGATCTCTGTGCAGCACCGGGGGGAAAATCTACCTTGATACAATCACTTATTTCAAATGAAAGTTTATTGGTGAGCAATGAAGTGATAAAAACAAGGGTAAATATTTTATCAGAAAATATTACCAAATGGGGAGCAGCAAATGTTGTTGTTACCAATAATGATCCAAAAGATTTTCAACGACTGCCAGGATTATTTTGATGTGATTGTTGTTGATGCGCCGTGCAGCGGCAGCGGCTTGTTTCGCAAAGATCCGGATGCCATTGCAGGAATGGAGTGTAAATAATGTGAAGCTTTGCAGCCAGCGCCAGCAAAGGATACTGGCAGATATTTTGTCCTCGCTTAAAACAGGGTGGCATTTTAATTTATTCTACCTGTTCTTATTCTGAAGAAGAAGATGAAGATATTTGCGACTTGCTTTTATCTGGTATCCATCATCCGGTATCCGGCATCCGTCTCAATATAAAAAATGAATGGAATATTGTAGAAACCACTTCTGCCAAACAGCATGCATTTGGTTACCGTTTTTATCCTGATAAATTAAAAGGCGAAGGTTTTTTTATCGCAGCATTCAAAAAAAGCATGATACAGAGACGGAAGAAAAAAAAATCAAATTTTGAAAAATCGGCCATTGGCAAATCAACCATCAAAAAATCGACGGTCACCAGCTCAGAAACAGAGCTGTTGCAACCGATGATAAAAAATGCCGGGTCATTTTCTTTCCTGAAATGGCAGGATACCATACTTGCAATACCCGCCTCATTGATGAATGATGTGCTTCACCTGCAATCTTTACTATATATAAAAAAAGCTGGCGTTAAAACAGGAACGGTCATCCGCAATGAATTGCTGCCGGATCATGAACTTGCTTTGAGCGGGCTGCTTACGCCTGCAATTGCTTCTGTAAAAGTGGATAAAGAAACAGCATTGCAATACCTTCGTCGTGCAGAAATAAATATTAAAACTGAACATAAAGGATGGGTGCTTTTGGAATTTGATGAACAGGCGCTTGGCTGGGTTAAGATATTACCTAACAGGATTAATAATTATTATCCGAAGGACTGGCGCATTCTTAACAAGTAAATAGAGCCAATAACCAACTAATTTTTGCATATTTGCAACTACAATTTCTACTTATGAAAAAATGGATCATCGTATTATTTTTTGTTCCCTTGTTTGCCTCTGCTCAAAAAATGCATACAGTTGCACCCAAAGAAACCTTGTATTCAGTGGCAAGGCAATATAATATTCATCCAAAAGACCTTGCAGCTTATAACAATATCTCAGTTGAAACAGGATTAACTATTGGCCAGGTCATAAAAATTCCCGCAAAAGGCACGCAACCACCATTAACATCTCAGCCTCCCGTAAAAAAAGAACCAGTAACAAAAAATCCCAATGCAGCGAATGAATCAATGGGAGGGCCTGTATACCATAAGGTAGAAAAAAAGGAAACCTTGTATCATATCAGCAAGACATACCATATTACCATTGATGATATTAAACGATGGAATAATTTAGCCGGTGATGCTGTAACAGAAGGAACAGATTTGATCGTTGGTTATCAAAAAGGGAAAAAAGCGGAGGCAGTGATTACTTCCAAACCCGCAAAAGAAACAGAAACTAAAACAGTATCAACTCCGCAGGTAATACAATTGCCACCGGAAGAAAAGCCGGTAATAGTGCAAAAAGAAATTGCTGTTGATTCAAGACCAGTTTTGCCTTCCGGTACGCAACCATCCAAACAGGAAGCAAATAAAGTAACCGGTAAAAGTGTAAATGGTGGTTATTTTAAAAACATGTATAACGAAGCCGGTAAAAAAGAAGAAACAGGAACTGCAGCAGTTTTTAAAAGTACGAGTGGCTGGGAAGACGGTAAATATTATTGTCTTCACAATACAGCAACAGCGGGTTCAGTCATTAAGATCACCAACAAAAACAACCAGAAGTATATTTACGCAAAAGTACTGGATGTGATCCCCGATCTTAAACAGAATGCCGGCATCCTGGTAAGGCTTAGCAACGCAGCAGCTGATGAACTCGGCGCAGGCGAAAATAATTTTGAAGCAGTATTAAATTATTGAACAATCAACATATGAAAAGAATAATTCTATTTTCAATTGTAGCCATAAGTGCTGCAATTTCAAATGCACAGAATAGTCTCCCCGTTGCAAAAACAGGAGTGACAAGTTCTGAATTTACTGTTATCAAAAACAATCCTGCAACTCCTGTTAAGAACCAGGCAATGACCGGCACATGCTGGAGCTTTTCTACCACTTCATTGCTGGAAAGCCAGTGTTTAAAAAATAACCTGGGCAGTTTTGACCTGAGTGAGATGTTTACCGTGAGGAACATCTATATAGAAAAAGCAAAGAACTATGTTTTAAGACAGGGCCATGCACAGTTTGGTGAAGGTGGACTTGGCCATGATGTTATAAGATCCATTTCGAAATATGGTGCAATGCCTGATGATGCTTATAGCGGATTGAAATCAGGGGAAGCCCAGCTTAATCATCAAAAAATGTCGAAAGAATTGAATTCTTACCTTGATTCATTACTGAAACCAGGTAAAGCCATTGCGCAGGATTGGCTGGCAGGTTACAATAAGATACTGGATGAATACATGGGACCACTACCGGCAAATTTCACCTATAACGGTAAAACTTATACGCCCATACAATTCTCGAAAGAAGCAATGAAATTCAACGCTGATGATTATGTAAATCTTACTTCCTTTACCCATCAGCCATATTACCAGTCGTTCGTTATACAGGTTCCGGATAACTTCAGTAACGGTTATTATTATAATCTACCACTTAATGAATTCATTGATGTGGTGAAGACAGCACTTGGTAACGGGTATTCCGTAATGTGGGATGCAGATGTCAGCAACAATGGTTTTCGCACCAAGAAAGGTTTAGGTCTTTATTTTGACAAAGAAGCTAAAATATCAAGTGATTCAGTTACGGCAGATATGCCCGAAGCAAAATGGGATGCTGCTATTCGCCAGAATTTGTATGAGGAACTGGTTACACAAGATGATCACCTGATGCATATTACCGGTCTTGAAAAATCAAAGGACGGTAAAACATTTTTCATTGTAAAAAATTCATGGGGCGCTGCAGCCGGCCCTTATGCTGGCTACATTAACGTATCTGAATCTTATTTTGCGATCAATACCATCAGCCTGGTAATTCCAAAAGCCGCTTTGAGTAAAGCATTGCTCGATAAGCTGAAGTAAAATAGTTTTATTGCCACTGATTCACTGATTGCTTAAGAAGAGAACAAGCTAATCAGTGAATCAGTGGCAATCTTATTTCATGCAAATCGATATCCTCTTAAGAAATCTTCGATACTCATTTTTTTCTTCGCTTCAAGTTGCAATTCTGTCACATCAATGAAGCCATCGGTACAAGCAAAGCGGAGATATGTTTTTCCATCTGTTTCAAATTCGCCCGCAGAAATAGTTGGTGCTATGTTGATTTTCCCTGCTTTAAAAATTTTTAATTTTTTATCATTCAAACTGGTGAATGCAGCCGGGTAGGGTGACAAGCCTCTTATAAGATTGTAAACATCATGCGTTGTTTTATTCCAGTCTATATTACATGTTTCTGTAAATATCTTTGGTGCATGTTTTATTTCGTCAATCGTTAACCGGGAGTCGGGAATTGAAGTTCCTGCATCTTTTTGCCGATTCCCGATTGACGATTGTGGGATTTCTTCGATTTCTTTATTTTCCAAACCCCTGATAGTTCTTACTAACAATCCTGCGCCAACTTCTTTCATCTTATCATGAACTGTTCCCGCATCATCATCTTCGTTGATGGGAAAACTTTGCTGTAATAAAATATCGCCGGTGTCAATTTCATGTTTGAGTTTAAAAGTAGTAACGCCTGTAGTTGTTTCCCCGTTGATGATTGCCCAATTAATGGGCGCTGCACCGCGGTATTGAGGTAATAAAGAGCCATGTACATTGATCGTCCCCATTGCAGGCATGTTCCATACAACTTCAGGCAACATCCTAAATGCAACGACCACCTGCAGATCTGCTTTCAGCTTTTCCAATTCGGAAAGGAACGCCGGGTTTTTTAATTTTTCCGGCTGCAAGACGAAAAGATTTTTCTCAACAGCATATTTCTTAACCGCACTTTGCTGAAGTTCCATGCCACGTCCTGCAGGTTTATCAGGCGCCGTTACCACACCGATGATATTATAACCTGTCTGTACCAGCCTGTCAAGGGAAGCAACCGCAAATTCAGGCGTTCCCATAAAAATGATGCGAAGTTGTTTTTTTTCTGCACCAGCAAAAGGAAATGCAGTGTCAGCGGGGATATATTGTTTTTCTTTGTGTTTTTCGATCATGCTAAAATGTGAATTCGTATTCCGATAAGTACTGAGTACAAATTTATCTTTATTCTTCCCTTTACAAGCTATCAGATATCAGCAATCAGTCGCGACCTCTACAAAGGTGTGAGCTGATCCCTGATTTCTGACATCACTTTCTCTCCGTAAAATCATCGTACAGCAAATATTTTTTCCTGATTTCCTTGAAAGCATCCAGGCCCTTCTGCCAGCTTTTAACTATATCTTCTTCCGGAACGTTATCTTTAATCTGTTTCATCAGGATATCATTGCCGGCGAGTGAATTGAAATGATTGTTCTTTAAGAAGAAGCTGTCTTTTCCGGGAAATAATTTATAGGCTTCTACCAAATATTTGACCTGTATCTTTCCATCAATTTTTCTAAGCACCTCTTCATTGCTACCCGATAAATTCCATCCATAACATTTTTGGTTATAACATTTACTTTTCTTCGCACCTTCATTTGGAGTTGGTGTAAAACTGTATAAATTCTTTGGAAGCGCGGGATGGCCAAAAACCTGGAAAGGTTTATCAGTTCCCCGTCCTTCACTCAATACGGTTCCTTCAAAAAAACAGGTAGAAGGATACAGGTAAATACTTTGCATCTCTTTTAAATTCGGAGAAGGATTTTTAGGAAGTACATATTTGGTATTGCGATCATAATTTTTGCATTTGATCACCGTTACATGAAAAGGTGTATCATTGTTTGGGGTGGTAGTGATATTATATGCATTGATCCTGTTTGCTTCCGGGGATAACCAGCTTTCACCTGCGATCATCAATGCATATTCTCCAATCGTCATTCCATATACAATGGGTACAGGCTGCATTCCGACAAAGCTTTTAAATTTCATGTCAAGTACGGGGCCATCCACATAAAAACCATTTGGATTTGGCCGGTCAAGTATCATCAAAGGCTTGTGATGTTCAATTGCAGCTTCCATGAAATACTGCAGGGAAGATATATAAGTATAAAAACGCACACCTACATCCTGGATATCAAACACGAGCACATCTATACCTTTAAAATCTGCTTCAGTTGGTTTTTTATGATCACCATACAGGCTCGTGATAGGGATACCGGTTTTTTTATCAACAGAGCTGCTTACTTCTTCCCCGGCACCTGCATTTCCACGAAATCCATGTTCCGGGCCGAAAATTTTTACCACATTCACGCCTCTTTTCAGTAAGCTGTCTACAAGATGGGTGTTCTTAATAACACTTGTCTGGTTTGCAAATATGCCGACCGCTTTTCCTTCAAGATAGGGAAGATAAACAGGCATTCTTTCGGCTCCTGTAATTACCTGTGTTTGGGCACAGGCCGAAAAACTGATGAGCAGGCATACGGGTAAAAAAGATTTAATAATATTCTTCATTTTTCAAAGTTCTTTAAAGTTTTTAATATTCGCTTCGTTTCCTAAATTTGGCATTCTTTTTACTTCATAAAAAGAGGCTGGTACCGGTAAAACCGGCAACAAAGAAACCGGATACAATTTGCGGTTTCTAAACAACAAAAAATAAAAAATTATGCAAAAGGTTAAAGAAGGTGACATGGTGAAAGTACATTACACCGGGAGATTAACATCGGGAGAGCAATTTGATTCTTCTGTAGGTCGCGAACCATTGGAGTTTACAGTAGGCGCAGGCCAGATGATCAAAGGATTTGATGCAGCATTGCCGGGAATGTCGGTTGGAGATAAAAAAACAGTGAATATAACTGCGGAGGATGCTTATGGTGAAAGAACCGATGAAGCGATCATTCCTTTTCCGAAAGAAAATGTGCCACCGGATATGAAACTTGAACCAGGTATGACACTTACATTGAGCAACCAGGACGGATATCCCGTACCTGTGGTGGTTACAGAAGTAAAGGAAGATGTGGTAATGCTGGACGCAAATCATTCTCTTGCGGGACAGGAGCTGGTTTTTGATATTGAACTGGTGGAGATAGCATAAACGGGAATCGGCAACCGGGAATCGGCAATGAGTCTTAAACATCACAACTTTCTAATTTTTTTGTGAAGTTTCTATTCCCCGTTTCCCGATTCCCAATTCCGGGTAAATTAATTAATAGCAATAAACGGGATTTGGATATAAAAGCAGTTTGTAAAACAAGCTGCTTTTTTATTCCTCATTCCTTATTTTTACTTTCTTATTTAAACACTATGATAGATATAAATGAACTGGAATTAACCGATCGCTTTATGCGATATGTACAGGTAGATACGCAAAGCGAACCAACATCTGAAAGTTATCCCACTACTGTAAAACAAAAAGACCTTAGTAAGATATTGTTTGAAGAGCTGAAAAAAATGGGACTAAAAGAAGTTGAACTGGATGAGTTTGGATATGTGTATGCATCCATTCCTTCCACAACAGGCAAGAAAAATATACCAGTCATTTGTTTTTGTTCTCACGTAGACACCGCTCCTGATTGCAGTGGTACCAATGTGAAACCCATTCTGCATAAAAATTATAAAGGGGATGATATTATCCTGCCTGATGATACAACACAGGTATTGAGTGTGAAAGATTGTGTCTATTTGAAAACACAATTTGGCGGAAACATTATTACAGCAAGCGGCAATACTTTATTGGGTGCAGATGATAAAAGTGGTGTTGCCGTTATTATGCAGGCTGCAAAATATCTTATAGATAATCCGCAGGTAAAACATGGTGTAATCAGGATTGTATTTACCCCCGATGAAGAAGTTGGAAAGGGCACCGCAAAGATCGATATGAAAAAGCTCGGAGCAGACTTTGGTTATACACTTGATGGCGGAGAAATCGGAAGTCTCGAAGACGAAACCTTCAGTGCCGACGGAGCAGCAATTGTTATTCATGGTGTGATAGCACATCCCGGTTATGCAAAAGATAAACTTGTAAATGCTATCAAGATCGCTGGTGAAATATTGGATGCATTGCCAAAAACTGAATGGAGTCCCGAAACAACTGAAGGCAGGCAGGGGTTTGTGCACCCTGTTGCTGTAAATGGTATTGCTGAAAAAGCAACGGTCAATTTTATTGTAAGGGATTTTACAACAGCAGGTTTAACGGCACACCATGACCGGCTTAAAAAAATCGCAGCCGCGGTAGTGATAAAGTATGCGGGTACTTCGATGGAATATATCCAGCAGGAGCAATACAGGAATATGAAGGAAGTGCTCGACAAGCATCCGCATGTTGCCGGTTATGCAGCAGAGGCAATCAAGCGTTCAGGCCTTACCGTTAAAACAGAAAGCATACGTGGCGGTACGGATGGCAGCAGGCTGAGTTATATGGGATTGCCCTGCCCGAATATTTTCACTGGAATGCAGAATATACATAGCAAACTTGAATGGATAGGAGTGAATGATATGATGAAAGCTGCAGAAACGATTGTGCACTTATCAGTGATCTGGGAAGAAAAGAGTTAATTTTTTTACCGCAGGGGCGCAGAGACGCAAAGCTTTTCTCTGCGCCTCCGCGGTTATTTTTTCAGGCAACTATTCTATATACTTTTTGACAGCAACATTCGCTCTTACTTCAACATCGTTGTGTCACTCGCTTCAACCGCAAATCTTTACCAACCACTTCTCCCGTAAAAATTCAATGAGCCAGGTTTTCGTTTCACTGTAAATCAATCTCCCTTAAAACTCCATTTTCTCATTTCTCTGCGGTATATTTAAGCAACGAATCTTTTGTCCGGAATATTTTTATGAGAAGACCATTTCTCTTTTTTACCTGCACGCTCCTCACGCTATGTTGTTTTTCCCAAAAAACAAACAGGATCGATAATTATGTTTTGCCAACCGGATTAAATGAAGAAAAACTGCTTGTAATAGAAATGCCCTACGCAAAGTCTGATATTGTAAGCATTAAGGGAGATACGACAGGTTTTAAAAACGCAGGAACTATTTTTCTGGATGTTATTTGTACAGACTTTCCTTCCACTGCTTCACTTAAACAATTAAATAAAAAAAGGGTGATGGCAGTTTTACAAAGATTCCCTTTTTTAATATCAAAGGATTTTGCAAAAGTTAATTTGTTTCGCCAGCTCGATGGTGCTGAAAAGGAAAAAGCAATGACGATGTTTCACGGGCTTGTGATACGCTATTATCCAAAACAATCTCCACATACAATGGAGAAAGAAATTGCTGCATTGGAGGAACTGATCATAACAATTGAAAAAGATACTTTGATCGGGGAAGTAAAAGTAAAACCGCCGGTTGAAAACAGGGACAGCATTCTTTATCTTTTAAAGTTAAAAAGAGGTTTATTACCAACCGGGCCTGCAAAGTATGAAACAAAGCCCTGGGATATGTCTGCAACCGGGTACGACCGGACGAGAAGAAATCCGCTGGATTCCCAATTGGTCATCTCCCCAAAATCTGCACTCAAAAAAGGATTGATAACCAAAACTGCTTATAAAGCTTATAGCTGGACACCATGGGTTACCCTTTATTTTCGCCGGATAGGAGATTCACTGAACAGGTATGAGAAGAAAACAACAGGTGCCGTACTAACAGTAATCGATACGCTAAAGGAAATTAAATATGTTCCCATTCCTGATTCTACGTTGTTAAAAATCTTTTCGAGGGTGCAGTGGAAAAACTATACGGTGGTAGGAGATGTTACTGTAAGTATGTATCCTTATTCTGCACAACTTCTATTGTGGATAAGACTCCACGGGCTGGATAGTGTTACCCATAGCTTTGTTTTTTTTAACGATGGGGATGAGATGCCAGACATGGAAAAAAAGATAGGAAGTACCGGGGGAATTTATCATCAAAGCTGTGAAACGTTTGAGGAGCTGAAAAAAATTATAAAAGATGCAATGGAAAAAGGGAGTGGTGGTGATCGTCCTGAAAACGACATTGAAGCTTTATTACTGGCAGAGAAGGAATTTCCCGGAACGGATTTCCAGGTATTGATTGCAGATAACAGGGCGCCTGTAAAAGACAAAATACTTTCAGATAAACTTATAAAACCAGTAAGGATCATCTTGTGTGGTACAAATGCATACGATATCAATATCGATTATCTTAACCTTGCAAGACAAACAAAGGGCTCTGTTCATTTAATAGAACAGGATATCAATGATCTTACTTCCATGCACGAGGGTGAGATTTTAAAAATCGGGAAAAAGGAATTTAAAATTGAAAATGGATTTTTTGTTGAAACAGCAACACTTGAGCGGTGAGGAAATATTGTTAAGATCAATTAAAATGTGCCCGGTTAAAAATCACTAACTTCATCCAAAATTAAAATCAATGCAATTTTTAAGAGATTACTGGTGGTTAATTATAGTTGTCCTCGCTTTTTTGGGTTGTTTTGTAACCGTTAACCAGGGTTTTATCGGTGTAGTCACCATGTTTGGAAAATATCGCCGTATCCTTCGGCCGGGTCTTAATTTCAAGATACCATTCCTGGAGCAAATATTTAAAAAAGTAAGTGTTCAGAACAGGTCGGTAGAACTGGAATTCCAGGCGGTAACAATTGACCAGGCAAATGTTTATTTTAAATCCATGCTTTTGTATTCTGTACAAAACGAACAGGAAGACACGATCCAGAAAGTTGCATTTAAATTTATTAGTGATAAAGACCTCATGCAGGCACTCATACGTACAGTTGAAGGAAGCATAAGGGCTTTTGTATCTACAAAAAAACAGGCAGAAGTATTGAATGTTCGACGTGATATTGTAGAAAATGTAAAAGAACAGGTTGATGTAGCCCTGGAAGGTTGGGGATACCACCTCCAGGATCTCCAGATCAATGACATCACATTTGATGAAGCGATCATTACAAGTATGAGTAAAGTGGTGGCAAGTAATAACCTGAAAGCAGCTGCAGAAAATGAAGGCCAGGCTCTATTGATAACAAAAACAAAAGCAGCAGAAGCAGAAGGTAATGCTATAAAAATTGCAGCAGAAGCAGAACGCCAGGCTGCACAATTACGTGGACAAGGTGTTGCATTATTCAGGGAAGAAGTTGCAAGGGGTATGAGCCAGGCCGCTTCAGAAATGAAGCAGGCGAACCTTGATACCAATGTAATTTTATTCAGCATGTGGGTGGAAGCTATTAAGAACTTTGCTGAGTATGGTAAAGGAAACGTGATATTCCTGGATGGCAGTAGTGATGGTATGGAGAAAACCATGAGACAGATCATGGCAATGCAGCAATTGAAAGAAAAAGGAATTTCCTGATCATCTTTTTTACAATGAGCTATATAAAGCAAAGCAATCCTTTTGTATTCCCCACCACAGATGGTAAATTGATTGAAGAGCATTTTGGTTTGGCAACTACGAACGACAAACACATCAGCATCGCACACATGATCGCACCTGCCGGCTGGAGTGAGCCATTTCAAAATCCTCAATTTGATAAATACACTTTGGTGAGTAAGGGCAAAAAATTATTTGAAGTGGATGGTGAGAGTGTAGAAGTGAATGCCGGGCAAAGTATTCTTATAAAAAAGAATAGCCGTGTACGTTATAATAATCCTTTTAATGAAGCGTGCGAATACTGGTCGGTTTGTTTGCCGGCATTTTCAATGGAAACAGTTGGAAGAGAGTCGTCATAACATTAACAATTTGTTAGGTTGTATTGCTGGATAAGTTTCGTTGTATTGCAAATGGACCAGTAAGCTATTGGCTGTTAGCTTTAAGTTCGTTTACAAAAAAGGTAATAATATGATGAATTCGCTACAGCTAATAGTACAAACTAATAGGTAAAAGCTGATAGCTCATTTAAAACAGTAATTAATTTTTTCACATGTTTGATATCTTATTACAGGTAGATAGTGTTAATACTGCTGCAGGTTCAGTAGCAAAAGTTGAATCCGTATGGGGTATGTTAACCAAGGGTGGTCCCCTCATGATCCCCCTGGGGATATTGTTTGCTATGGTTGTTTTCTTTTTTATAGAAAGACTGATCGTAATACGGAGGGCACAAAAAGTAGATGAGAACTTTATGCGCATCATTCGTGATAATATCAGTACTGGTAATGTTGCTGCAGCAAGAAACCTCAGCAAGAATACCAACACACCCGTGGCACGCATGATCGATAAAGGTCTTCAGCGTATCGGCAAACCCATCGATGCCATTGAAAAAAGCATGGAAAATGTTGGCAAACTGGAAATGTATAAAATGGAAAAAAACCTGGGAATTATTTCTGTGATTGCCCGTATTGCACCACTGTTTGGATTTGTTGGTACCATCATCGGGCTGGTGATCCTGTTAAAAGAATTTGCTACCATCAGCAATCCGTCGATCAGCCAGATAGCCGATGCTATGTATATAAAATTAATTACTTCCGCCAGTGGTTTGATCATCGGTATGCTTGCGTTTTTGGGGTACAGTTTCCTTGATACGCAGATCAACAGAACGGCGAATCAAATGGAATCAGCGAGTAGTGAGTTCATAGATATATTACAGGAACCGACAAAATAACGGCGGCAATCGGTAATCGTGAATCGGCAGTGAGTCTTATTCCTGGAACCTCTCTAAGTTATTTACGAAGTTTCAATTCCCGATTGACGATTCCCGATATTAATTAACAAACAGTAATAACGATAGCCCACAAAATGAGCTTAAGAAAAACAAAATTCCGTGATCATCATTCTGAAGTGGATACAGGTCCGCTGAATGATATCCTGTTTATATTATTGATGTTCTTTTTAATGATATCTACACTTGCTAATCCAAATGTAATTAAGATGAGTGTGCCTAGGGCCAAAAGTGATACGAAGCAAAAACAAAGTGTAGTAGTGAGCGTAGACAAGGATAAAAATATGTATGTTGGATCAAAAAAGATCGTCACGGATTCACTGGAAGCGGTATTACGTAAATATATCAATGACGGCGATAGTATTAAACCTGCCGTGGTGATCAATGCCGATTCAATAGCGCAGTGGGGTGAGATCGTGAGGATAATGAAAGTTGCGAGGAGACTGGGTGCAACTACTTCGGCAACCGTTACAGGCAACGAGTAGCAATCACCATTCTTTGCTTTCCAAAAATATCTTTCTTTATAACAGCTGTGTAAAATTCATTGTTGAATAATTTGCAAACTTCTCCGGCAAAATCTTCATGCGTTTCGAGAAAGATCATTCCTTTTTCTTTCAAATGTTCTTTTCCCACTAAAGCAATTTTCTCATAAAATATCAGCGGCTGGTGATTGTCCACAAACAATGCCGTATGCGGCTCGTAAGCTGTAATATTTTTATTCATTGTTTCAGATTCTGCCCGGGGTATATAGGGTGGATTGCTCACAATTACATCATATTTTTCCAGGCGGTTCCAGTTAAGTTCTGAAAGAAAATCTAAAAGCACGAATTTTAATTCTGCAGATTGCTTCGCCGCATTTTCTTTTGCAATATTCAACGCACCCGGGCTAATATCCATTGCCGTTACTATTGCCGAGGGTTGATTTTTTTTAATGGCGATTGCTATACAACCACTACCTGTTCCAATATCAAGGATTGTTGTGCTTTTCTTATCTTTTATTGTATTTAATAGCGTTTCTACCAGTTCCTCTGTTTCAGGTCTCGGGATCAGTACATCAGGTGTAACTTTCAGTTTCATTTTAAAAAACCATGCTTCACCGGTAATATATTGTACCGGCTTATGTTCTTTTAATTCATCAAGACTTCTATTAATTACAGATATAATATCAGGCTCCAGTTGTTTGCCGGGGTCTTTGATCAAAGCTGCTTTGTCGATTCCTGCGAAATATTCAAAAATGATGGAAGTGATATTGGAAGCCTCGTGGCTGCTGTGAAATTGCGACAATTCTTTTAAAAAGGATCTGTATAATTCATTTACGGTCACGTCGCAAACTTAGTTTATTTTTCAATGCTTATTTTTGTTCACTTGAACGCACATAATATATATATGCAACGTTGCCTGCAACTGGCAGCTATGGGTGAAGGATATGTTTCGCCAAACCCGATGGTAGGAGCAGTGTTGGTTCATAATGAAACCATTATCGGGGAAGGATATCATATAAAATACGGGAAAGTGCATGCAGAAGTAAATTGTATCAATGCTGTACCGGTACATCAACAGGAACTCATAAAAGAAAGTACTCTGTATGTTTCACTCGAACCATGCAATCATTTTGGAAAAACACCTCCCTGTTCTGATCTTATCATAAAAAAACAAATTCCCCGGGTAGTAATTGCATGCAAGGATCCATTTGAAAAAGTTAATGGTACAGGAATAGAAAAACTAAAAGCTGCCGGCATTGAAATAGTGATCGGTGTTTTGGAAAAAGAAGCCTGCTGGTTAAACAGGCGTTTTTTTACTTTTCATAAAAAACACCGGCCCTATATTATTTTAAAGTGGGCTCAAAGTAATAATATGAAGATCGCGGGTGAACATTTTACACCGGTAAAAATCAGCAATGAAATCACCGACAGGCTAGTGCACAAATGGCGAAGTGAAGAGGCTGCTATTATGGTTGGAACAAATACGGCATTACAGGATGACCCTTCTCTTACAACAAGATTATGGAATGGACCGGATGCATTAAGAGTTGTAGTTGATAATGATTTAAAGTTGCCAGCTTCTCTTAATTTATTCAACAGTACAGCACCTACTATTATTCTTAACAGGCTTAAACAGGAACATATTGGTCATCATATTTTTAATAAATACGGCGGCGACGAAAAACTTACAGACGCTGTAATAAGTGTGTTGCATGAGCGGAATATTAATTCATTGATCATTGAAGGAGGTGCAAAACTGTTGCAATCTTTTATAAATATTGGTTTGTGGGATGAAGCACGCGTCATCACCAACAAAGAGCTCTATATAAAAGACGGAATCGCAGCACCGGTGCTGGAGAATGAACTATTATACAAAACAGAAATGATCCGAACGGATGAATTGTGTTATTACAGGAAAAATGAAATTTAAATTAAGTGTTAATTGATGGATCATTATTTTACTATTGATAAAATCGCGTCAGCAGAATTCAAAGACAGGGGAAGTAAATTTATAGCTTATGCCCGCCCGGTTGGGGATACTGAATCATTTAAGAAATATCTCCAGTCGTTAAAAAAAGAACATGCAAAAGCTGTTCATCATTGTTTTGCCTATCGGTTAGGAATAAACGGTGATAATTTTCGCGTAAATGATGATGGAGAGCCCTCAGGCACGGCCGGTAAACCCATTCTTGGGCAAATAGACAGTAAAAAGCTTACCAATACAGCTGTAGTTGTTGTGAGGTATTTTGGAGGAACCTTATTAGGTGTTCCCGGGCTTATCAATGCGTATAAAACCGCTACTTCTCTTGTTTTACAAACGCTGCCGGTTATTCAGCGACAAGTGGAGGAAATGTATACGCTCGAATTTGATTACAGCAGGATGAATGATGTAATGCAGGTGGTGCGATTATGCAAATGCAGCATTTTAGAGCAGGAAACACAATTATTTTCATATATGAAGATCGGCATCCCAAAAAACAGGCTCGAAGAAGCAATTTTCAGACTCCAGGAGATTCGCAATGTGGAAGTAAAAAAGCTGTCCCTGACCATTCAAGAAAAAAAATAATTTTTACCGTTATTGTTAACATTTTTCTATAATTTTAGCACCTACTTCCTTCGTAATTAGAAATTATTGATATGAGAAAACTTTTACTCGCAATTGTTCTATTTAATCTGGTAACAATCGCAAAAGCCCAACAACTACACTTTACAAGCCAGTATTTACAACACAATTCGATGTACAATCCTGCAGCTGCAGGTATTGCTGGCAAAACCTTAATCGGCGTATCCTACAGGAGTCAATGGTCATCCTTCCCGGGAAATCCAAGAACCTATATGATATATGCTGATGCCGAGTTAAAAAAATTAAAAGCTGGCCTTGCCGGGTATGTATATCGAGATGAAACCGGGCCAACAAGCCGGACCGGTCTTTCTCTTGCATATTCCTACCATATAAAAGCCCGTAATGATAAAAGCCGTTTTGGTATCGGCCTCGAACTGAGAGGGATACAATATTCAATAGATAAAAGTAAACTTACGGCCTCATTAGGTAATGATCCGATCCTGGCTGGATCAGATAACAAATTCCTTTTTGATGCAGGTGCAGGAGTTTATTGGACGAACAGTAAATTAAGTGTAGGAGCAGCAGCCCAACAATTAATAGGGTCTAAGCTGAAATTCGCTGATGTTCCTAATAAAACGGAAGATGGCAAATTATATCGCCATTACAACTTCACCGCTAATTATAAAATAACTACAGCCGATAATATTTCTATTATCCCCAACTTCATGGCAAGAGTGATCGAACATTCTCCTAGTGAATGGGATCTTGGTGTAAAACTGGACTACCAGGAAAAAATATGGTGGGGAGTAAATTACAGGATTAGGCAATTCTGGAGTATCCAGGCTGGGTTTAAATTAATGCACAGGATAAGCGCAACTTATTCATATGATTATTATACAAGTCCAATCAGTGTATTCTCAGAAGGATCAGGTGCTCATGAGTTAGGATTGCAGTTTGATCTCAAGAAAAGCAAATAACTGTCTTGAAAAATTTTCAAATCTTTAAAATACAATGAATATGCAGGTAATTTTACAGAAACCTAATTATTTTCATTTTTTAAAAGGGATTAAGAAGCAATTTTTATTTCTTTTTATACTTGCAACGGGAGTTGCTATGAATTGTTTTGCACAGCCTCCTGTCAATGACGAACCTTGCAATGCAATTCCATTAAATTCAGGCCTGACTTGTAATTCTCAACAGTTTACCAACCTGGATGCGACTGCTTCGGCAGGTGTACCCGCACCGGGTTGTGCCAACTACCTGGGAGGGGATGTTTGGTTTACGGTAGTTGTTCCGCCAGGCAATGGAACATTAGACTTTGATTTGCAGGCAGCCGGTATCACCGACGGTGGTATGGCAGTATATAGGGGAACCTGTGGTAATTTGCAGTTAATAGAATGTGATGACGATGATGGTCCTGCTCTTTTGCCTTCAATTACGCTGGCCAGTTTAACACCAGGAACAACTCTTTGGATAAGAGTATGGGAATATGGTGGTAATGGTAACGGTACTTTTGGAATTTGTGTAACAGATCCTGGTCCACCACCTTCATACGATGAGCCTTGTACAGCAACTGCTTTACCAGATCCAACTACAGTTTGCACATACCAGACTTTTTCTAATGCAGCGGCAACAACATCTACAACAACAGCACCCGCTCCTGGTTGTGCAACTTACGCAGGAAATGATGTTTGGTTTACTGTACTGGTTCCGGCAGCATCCAATGGAGTTTTGAAATTTGATACAGATGATGGCGATATGACTGATGGCGGTATGGCCATATACAGCGGGCCAGATTGCAATAACCTTACTTTAATTGCGTGTGATGACGATGCCAGTCCTAATGGATTAATGCCACAGATCATCCAGGCGAATTTAACCATTGGTTCTACAATATGGATCAGGGTATGGGGTAAAGGCAATGTACCTGGTAATAATGGTACGTTTGGACTTTGCGTTTCAATTCCTCCTCCGCCGCCGGCAAATGATGAGCCATGCAATGCTATCCAGTTAAGCGCCAGCAATACTTGTACCTATAACACTTATACAACGCAATCTGCAAGCTCTACTTCGGGTGTTCCTGCACCGGGATGTGCAAATTACCAGGGTGGAGATGTTTGGTTTAAAGTAACGGTGCCTTGCGATGGAAAAATTACAATAGATACTGATGAAGGCGTGATTACAGATGGCGGTATGGCAGCATATCGTGGGGTTTGTGGCAATCTTCAATTGATCGAATGCGATGATGATGATAGTCCTAATGATGCATTGATGCCTATGTTAAATCTTTCAAGCTTAACGCCAGGCAGTACTATCTACATAAGGGTTTGGGAATATGGAAATGATAATCCCGGAACTTTTAAAATATGCGCAAGCATTCCTCCTCCTCCTCCGGTTGGCGGAAACTGCCTGGGTGCTCAATCGTTCTGCTCAAGCAATACTTACACTTATCCAAATAGCCAAAACGTGCCTTCATTAGGCGGTGGTGGTATTTATGGTTGTCTTGGCAGTACACCTAACCCGGCATGGTATTATTTCCAGGTTCAGACCGCAGGTGATATCAGTATTCTTATTCAACAAACCAATACTGCAGGTAACCTTGTAGACGTTGACTTTGCTTTGTGGGGGCCATTTGCAGATCTTCCTGCAAGTTGTGGAAACCTTGCTGCAACTAATATTGTAAGCTGCAGTTATTCTACTTCCGGAACTGAAACAGCAGTATTGACCAATGCACAGGTTGGGCAGGTATATGTTTTATTAATAACAAACTTCTCCAACCAGGCGGGAACTGTTGTATTTCAGCAAACAGCTGGTACAGGTGGTACCAATTGTAATATCGTTTGTAATTTAACAGCTGGTAATAGCGGTCCCGTATGTCCGAGTTCATTTATAGACCTTACTGCTACAACTGTTGTAGGTGCTACATATCAATGGACCGGTCCTAATTGCTTTAACCAGTTACCAGGTTCTACAACACAAAATCCAACAGGTGTACAAGTTCCAAGTGAACCAGGAACTTATATTTATACAGTTACTGCTACAACGCCGCCACCAACAGGAACAACCTGCTTTGCGCAAACCAGTGTGGTGGTATTGGCACCACAGCCCATCGGAAATGATACAACGATATATATATGTAGTGGTGTTACAAAAGATCTGACAACAGTGTATGTGGGTGCTGCAAGTCTTGTAACATCTGCATGGTATAACTATCCGGCAGGAACTCCGGTGGCTGATCCTACAACCATTGCTACTTCCGGTGTTTACCAGATTATTGGGGCCGGTACGAATACATGTCCTGATACAGCTTATGTAACATTGGTTGTAGACCAGGTTACTTTTACCGCACAACAAACAGGGCAGGCTACCTGTACAGTGCCGGGTGAAATAACAGTTTTAAACGCTGTTGGTATCGGTGCTGCACTTGAATACATTTTGGATGGAGGCGCACCGCAGTCTTCCAATATTTTTGTTGCGGATGCCGGACCACATGATGTTACAGTGAGAGATTCTATAGGTTGTGAAACAACATTGACTGTTATTGTCGACTTTGATAATAATCTTACAGTAAATGTTTCATCTAATGCGACGATATGTTTAAATCAGTCAACAACGCTTAATGCAACAGCGAGCATTCCTACTGCCACTTATGCATGGTTACCGGCAACTGGCTTAAACGATCCAACAAGCGGATCTCCTGTAGCCTCTCCAACAGATGCCACTACTTATACTGTTACAGCAACTCAGGGAGCATGTACAGCAACAGGTACGGTTACCGTAAATGTGGATAATGATCTTACTGTAGAAGCAGGCGGACCAATTACAATTAACGCAGGAAGCAATCAGCAGGTAACTGCAGTTGTAACCGGAACAAATACGAGCCTGTCATCTATTCTTTGGACACCTTCTGCAGGATTAAGTGCTACTAATGTGCTCAATCCTGTTGTTACGCCGGTTATTGTTAATGGAACAACTGTATATGATATAACTGTAACAAATACGAATGGATGTACTGCCTCAGATGAACTTACCGTAAACGTTGTGTCTGACATTGCATGTAGAAATCTTAGAAATGCATTTACGCCTAATGGCGATGGTCAGAATGATTTTTGGCTGGTGTATGATGATTTCTCCTGCCTCCAAAATGTAGCTGTAAGCGTATTTAACAGGTACGGAAGTAAAGTGTTCGATTCCAAGAGTTACAAGAACGAATGGAATGGAACTTTTGAAGGGAAAGCAGTTCCTGATGGAACTTACTACGCAGTTGTTACTTATACAATGGCATTTACAGGAAAAGTGATAACAGTTAAAACTGATCTTACAGTCTTAAGATAAGTTTCAAACAAATAATAAAATAAGCAAAGCCTTCCTTTTGGGAGGCTTTGTTGTTTTATGAGCTGTAGTGATCTTCTATAAAAATTCTGAAATTAAAACCAAACAATTTTACAGTCTTTCTAAACATTTGCATCTTTGCTGCTATATTTAAACCAACTCATGAATGTAGAAACACTCAGGGAACAGGTATTGAAGTTTGGAGAAGTAGAGGAAGGATTTCCTTTTGGAGAAGATACACTTGTCTTCAAGGTAAATAATAAAATCTTTTTGCTTCTATCGCTTACCGCTAGCCCGCTACAGTTTAATGTTAAGTGCGACCCCGAAAAAGCAATTGAATTAAGAGAATCATATCCTGGAACAATATTGCCCGGCTACCATATGAATAAGAAACACTGGAATACTATTGTTGTAAATGGGAGTCTACCTGGTAAAATGCTATTGGAAATGATTAAGGATTCGTATCACCTGGTAAAAGGGAAGAAAAAATAATTATGAATTATGAATGCTGAATTATGAATAATTCATCAATGTAAGAAACTTACTATTATTTTAGAACCAATTCATAATTCATAATTCATAATTCGGAATTCAGGAATTCATTTCTTGTATTGCCAATGCCTGCTTTTACCTTCTGAAATCCATTCGACAGCAGTTGCTATTCGTTTATTTCGTGTTTCTTCTGTTTTTGCTTCTGTTATCCATTCCACATATTCCTTTTTACAGGAGTAAGAAAAATTTTCAAAATCACGCAGTACATTTTTATTTTTAGCAAGCGCTTTTTTAAAGTAGTCGGGTACTTCTATTGCTTTTTTTTCTGCTGATTTCGGTTTTGAAGGAAGCTTAATACCAAGCTCATTAAGCTTCATGGCTTCTTTGATATAAGCGGTTAATTTTTTATCCGAAGGAAGGTCCTTTAAAGTGGTTATTTTTCCAAGATGCCCCATTGCTTCTTCCGAGCGTGCCATTTCAAGCAACGCTTTATCTTTCATGATCGACCCTTTCCAGAATCCCATAACAGCATGTTGTTTAAATGCAGCCATACTACACATCATTTCGTTTTTGTAATCAAAATGAGGAAAGCTCCATTTCATTTTTTCTTCAACATCGGGGCAGGCCTTGTGAACCAACTCGCGGATATGCTTTAAAATGGGTTTTGCAAAGTCAGCAGACTTGCTGATGTAGGCATCGATCTCTTTAATTTTCTTTCCCATAATGAGTACTTTTATAAAATGAAAATAGTATTTTTTTGATCCCCGCACTTATCAAAAATTGCTTTTATTACACAATACCAGGGGCCGTGGGTAAACAAAACCGGCGGGTTTTGTATCTATTAAGATAGCCGTTGGTTTAGTGCAAACCCGGATTGTCATTCTTTTGAATTGGTGCTTATAATATTTAAAAAAATGCTACATCCAGGAATATACTCTTAATCATTCCGGCCCTAAATAATTGACATGAAAAAAAATCTACTGTTTTTTCTAATCTGCATGCAATCATTTTTGTTGCAGGCACAAAACATCAATTTCCCTGACGCTAATTTCAAAGCTGCCATACTGGATTCAGTTTCGCATAGCCTTGTAGACCTTAACCGCGATGGCGAAATATCATTGTCCGAAGCGTCGGCCTGTACGGTGTTGTATGTTGCCTTTGAAAATATCAGTGATCTTACAGGCATCGAAAATTTTGTGAATCTGGAGAGATTGAATGTGGGTGGCAATTTACTTACTACACTAAACCTGGGAATGCCCTCATTAACTGACTTAAGCTGCTATTTAAACTATAACCTGACGTCTGTTACAGTAAGCTCGCAGGTGCTGGCTTCTTTTGATGCAAACGAATGTAACCTGTCTTCTATTTCAATTCCCTTCAATAACCTGCTTTGGAATTTCGATTGCGCCAGGAATAATTTAACATCGCTGGATGTTTCAGGGTTTACAAGCCTGAGATGGCTTAATTGTTATAAAAATCACCTGACCAGCATCGACGTGAGCAACAATACAACGCTTACAAGCCTTGCCTGTTCTGATAATCAAATAACAGCGCTGAATCTAAATAACAATCACGCCCTTATAAGCCTGACCTGCGGAAGCAACCAGTTAAGTAATCTTAACCTGCACCCTTGTCCTCAACTGGAAACTATTTCTATTACCGGTTATAATGAACTTGCCAGCCTTGATCTAAGTGGCCTTACAAAATTGAGGAATATTTTTCTTGATTCCAGCAATATAACAAGTGTGAATGGAACAGGAACAGGAACCGGAGTTTCACCTGGCTTGCCGGTGAAACTAACCTTTGCATATGCACCGCCTGCTTTGACGAGCCTGGATGCAATTAATATTCCTGCAGTAACCTGGCTTGAATGTTATGCTGGTCATTTGACTCATCTTACCCTGGCAAATTTTCCCAATATTTTCAGGGTGGAGTGCAGCGCAAACCCACTAATGAGTCTTGACCTGCATTCAAGCCCGCTATTGAGCGAGCTTAATTGTCACCAGAACGGACTTACCAGTCTTGATCTGAGTATGAATCCACAATTGTATATTCTCAGGTGCATACGAAATTCATTTACAGAGCTGGATTTTAGTATGAATCCACTGTTGGCTTATGTTCAGTGTGATTTCAATAATCTTGATACGCTCGACTTCAGCATGAATCCTGCTATGAATGCACTGAACTGTGGATACAATCCTCTTAAATATATTAATTTGAAAAATGGTATAGACCACTCCACATTTAATGTCGATAGTACACAATCAACTTTACGCTATATATGTGCCGACGATAATGATATACCTGGGATCCAGGATTATTTCGATCAGCACAGCGGGTTTAATGTGAGCATCAATTCCTATTGTAGCTTTTCCCCGGGCGGTGATTACAGGACCTTAAATGGTAATCTCCGATTGGATATGGATAATAACGGTTGTACAACTGCTGATGTTCCTGCATCAACTGTAAGAGTAAAAATAGACGATGGAAGTCACCAGGGTGCAGCCTATACCAATTCGGTCGGCAACTACCAGTTTTATTTAGACGACGGCAACTTTACCCTTACACCAGAATTTTACAGTCCATATTATTCATCCACACCAACCAGTGCTACCATTGCACTCAGCAGCAGCAATACTTTGCAGACAACTGATTTTTGTATTGCAGCAAATGGTGTTCATCCGGATCTGGAAGTAATGTTGATCCCTGGTGATCCGCCCCGGCTGGGCTTTAATGCAACTTACCAATTGGTTTATCATAATAAAGGCACGGAAGCATTATCAGGAAATGTACAATTGAATTTTAATGACAGCAGACTGGATTTTGTTTCGGCCACAATCGCTCCCGGTACACAGTCTGCTGGGTCTCTTTCATGGAATTATTCTAACCTCCTGCCATTTGAACGCAAAACTATTGGAGTTAACTTTTATGTATTGCCTCCGCCAACAAATAATCTTAATGATTCGCTGATTTTTAATGCCACGATAGACCCTGTTGCCGGAGATGAAACAGCAATTGATAATAGTTTTAGATTTCGTGATTCATGCGTTGGCTCATATGATCCAAATAATAAAGTGTGTTTGGAAGGAAGATATATTGATATAACAAAGATTGGCGATTACCTCCATTATGTGATCCGTTTTCAAAATACAGGAAACGATACAGCCTTTAATGTTGTATTGAAAGATGTGCTTGCAAATAAATACAACTGGAATACGATCGAACCAATTGCTGCAAGTGCTCCGTATTTGTTCAAACAAACCGCTAATAAAATTGAAATATTTTTCAACAATATAAAGTTGCCTCCAACGTCTACCAATGAACCCGGCAGCCATGGATATTTTGCATTCAGGGTAAAACCAGCAAGCACTGTTGCTGTAGGTACTATCTTTATCAACAAAGCTTCTATTTATTTTGATTTTAATTTACCTATTGTAACGCATAATGCAATTACTACAGTGGTTACGCCAGTAATATTGCCCGTTACTATGGAATATTTTAATGGAAGTATTGCTCATAATAAGAATATACTTCATTGGAAATCGAATTGTAATAATATAACTACTGTTTTTGAAATCGAAAGAAGTGCTAATGCAAGAGATTATCAAAAGATAGGATCGGTAGCAGCCAGTGATATACGTTGCATGCAGCCTTTTGATTTTACAGATGAAAATCCTCCGGTAGCTGTAAATTATTACAGGTTGAAAATAACTGACCCGGATGGAAAGTTTGTTTACAGTAAAGTGATCAAGCTGCTGAATAGTAAACAAGGTTTTGAAATTGTAAACCTGGCACCAAATCCTGTTATTAATAATAAGGCAGTATTGAATATCACTTCAGCAGATGCCGGGACAATTCGAATAAGAATTGTTGATACAAAGGGCAGCATCATGTATAAAGAAACACAAAGTATCATTGCCGGAACAAGCCAGGTTGAAATGAATCTCGACAAATTGTCAAAAGCTATTTATATGATCGTTGTAACCTCGGATGATGGTTATACAAGAACGATAAAATTTGTAAAAGAGTAATAACGCAGGCCAAAAAAAAGGGCGGATACAGTATTTTAAACTGTATCCGCCCTTTTTATTGTAATCAGCTAAACAAAAATGATTTTATTAATCTTTTGCTCCTGTGCCTATGTAACCCTGGTTTACATGGTTCATTGTAACAGGCACCCATGTTCCACTTTGTGTGAATGCATAAGCGTAAGCCGGGGAAGTGCTTAAAGAATTGTCCCAGCCATAAAGTATAACCTGGTTATTTGATACGACTGCTTTATATCCCTGGTTTACGTGAGCCAGTATTTGTGCAACCCATGTTCCGTTTTGTGCAAATCCGTAAGCATATCCCGGCGTGGTACTTGTCGTATTGTCCCAGCCATACAAAACCACCTGGTTACTGCAAGCTACTGCTTTATAGCCACCACTAACATGTTGAAATACCTGTGTTACCCAGCTATTATTTACACCGAAACCATATGCATAAGCGGGAGAAGTACTTAACGAATTATCCCATCCATACACTACTACCTGGTTTTTTGAAGCTGTAGCTTTATAACCCTGGTTCATATGTGCAAGTGTTTGCGAAGTCCATGTTCCATTTTGTGCAAACGCGTATGCATACCGGGAGAAGTGCTTAAACTATTGTCCCAGCCATAAATTACCGCCTGGGTTTTTGAACAGGTGTCTTTGTAATATTGATTTACATGAGTAAGTGTTTGGGGAACCCATATATCATTTGATGATAGTCCATATGCATAACCTGGTGCAGAGCTGCTGCTGTTGTCTACGCCATATACAACAGCAATTCCTCCGCTTGCATTATTACTTGTACCGGCTTCATCTACATTAGACCAGGTTGTGCCATTAAAATACTGCAGCTTATTTATACTGCTGTTATAAATAACGAGGCCGGCTACCGGGGTTTGGATAGCATCTCTTTCTGTTGTTGACAATCTTGGAGGAAGCAGGCCCTTGTTGCTTGAAGAAAGATCCAGTAATGCTGTGGGTGATGGACTGGTTGTTCCGATACCAACAGATTGAGAAAACGAATCAGAAAAAAATAAAAAGAAGCACAGCGATAATAAAAGCGTTTTCATATTTTAATTTTTTGAGTGAACTTTCCTGGAGCTACGAGGTGCGGATTGTAAAAGGATATGTATTGTTTACTAAATACTATTTAAAACTTTTGCTTACCACCAGTTCTTTACTACCTGACGTATAAGTATAAAACCCTTCCCCGGTTTTTATACCAAGCTTTTCAGCAGTAACCATATTTACCAGTAAGGGACAAGGAGCATATTTCGGATTTCCGAAACCTTCATGCAATACTTTTAAAATACTATGACAAACATCCAACCCTATAAAATCTGCCAGTTGTAGTGGTCCCATCGGATGCGCCATACCCAATTTCATTACCGTATCAATTTCTTCAACACCTGCAACACCCTCGTACAAGCTATAAATTGCTTCGTTGATCATTGGCATTAAAATACGGTTTGCAATAAAGCCTGGATAATCGTTTACAGAGCAGGGAATTTTTCCGAGCTGCTTACTCAATTCAACAATTGTATTTGTCACTTCTTTTTTAGTAGCATATCCATTTATGATTTCCACCAGTTTCATTACCGGAACCGGGTTCATAAAGTGCATACCGATCACCAGGTCAGGACGCTTTGTAATGGATGCAATTTTTGTAATGGAGATGGAAGAAGTATTGCTTGCAAGTATACAACCAGCAGGTGCGTGAAGATCGATCTGTTTGAATATTTCAAGTTTTAAAGAAATATTTTCAGTTGCGCATTCAACAACCAGGTTTGCAGTTTTTACACCTGTAGGAATATCTGAAATGATCTTGATATTTCCCAGCGTGTTTTTTTTCTGATCATCAGTGATGATTCCTTTTGTAACCTGCCTGTCGAGGTTTTTATTGATGGTATCTAATGCCCTTTGTAATTGCGAAGGATTTACATCTATGAGGTTTACAGGAAATCCTGCTTGTGCAAATACATGTGCAATACCATTTCCCATAGTGCCTGCGCCTATTACTGAAACATTCTTAATCATATCTTAAATATTTGTTTTTAATCAATTAATTTCTTCTCCACATCCTGAAATTAGCAGTAATGGTATGTGGAAGGTTTGCATCATCAGTGAATATACAGGTATATGTTCCTATTACCCATCCTTCTACTCCCTGTGCTGGCGGATAAGCTGTATAGCTTTCTGTAAAAGAACTGATATGTAATGCATCTGGTGAACCTGTTGATGAATACTGGTGCAATGTTAATATACTGCTTGTATCCGTTCCACCAACTGATGTTGGTCCTGTTATGAAGGAAACAAAACCTTCAACTGTCGGGCTGCCATTTGCTCTCCTGCAGGATAGCTCTGTACGATTGTACGCATAAGTTCTCCTGCAAAAAGCTGAGTCCTGGTTTCTTATCATTAAATGATCTGTACCATCCAGGTTATACGATATAAATTCTGATGGACCACCGGTTGCACATGCAAAAACAAAACCGGTTGTCATGTTATGATTGCCGGTATAAGTTATGGCAGATGCTGAAACTGATGTACTCGTTGTGCTGTCTATACCTGTTAAAGTAATTATGCTGTTCGTTACCAAACCGGGAGCCAGTGTTATAGTGAAAGTGCCATCATTATTAACATCAGCATGATAATCGAGGCTATCAACCATTGCGGTCATACTTCCGTGACTAACGATCTGCCCATTGCAATTAACCATTGTACCGCTGATAGTTGGGGCAGTCAGGGGATAGTTAATAAAAATATTGCCAATATTTACTGAGCTTGTGTACGGGCCAATAATGCTATCCAATACAACTGTTCCATTCGCATCGTAAAAACGTAGTTGTAAAGCTGTATTCTGTGGAACCATTCCAAATGTAGAGCCGTCAGCATCAGTAGTTTCATGATAAACGGCAGGAGAGCCAACACCATTGATTGAGAAATGTCCATAGGCAATAATACTGTTGTCGTTGCGATTCAAAAAACGGGCTTCAAAAAGATACCAGGAGCAATACACATCCATATTCCAGAAAGTAAAATGCGCAACTTCTCCTTTATAAGTATTGCCTGTTTTTGTGGCGGTTCCTTCTTTTACCCAAACACCTGTTATATCATCAAAATACCAAAGAGGTAAACTGTCAGGAGCTGTAGCTACCAAAGAAGAAGGGATTGTTGCCGTTATATTAGCTTTTTTATCTGACGCTAATTTTACGGTCTGGCCCGAAGCATCTTTTAATTCCACACCCATCATACCATATGACTGCAATAAATATTCTGTAGATGGAGCTTCAACCGCTGATAAATTTCCAGGCATACGCGTAGGCGCATCTGAAGTTGTAGGATCAATATAAGTAGCATAAACATTCACAGAACCTGTAACAGCATTACCCGAAGCATCTGTAAAAGCATTAGCAGGAAATTCAAGTGTTACATTTCCTGAACTAAACTGAACGTTGCCACCTGCGGCGGAGATTGTTCCGATCAATGCTTTGGGAGATAACTTGCTAACAATATATTGGGTACTGCCGGATCTTGAACGGATTGTTTTTACCAATGTAAAATAATTAGCTTTTTCTATCCTGATGGTTGCATAGTTGCCATTAAAGCTTCCATGACTGATGCGGTAAACACCATTTGCATCAGTAGTTACAGTAATGCCAGCACCCGTAACCGTTGCCCCACCAACCGGGCTGTTGTTTTCGTCTACAACTTTTCCTGAAACAGACATGTTAACGGATTGATTCGGAAGCGTAACAGCAAATGGCCCGATGGGATTATTATTGTTATTATTATTTGTATTATCTGCTTTATCTTCTTTTTTACAGGAAAAATTTAATACAACAATAAAAGCAAATAAGCCGGCAAGTTTTAATAAGGCAGTAGCAGTTTTCATGTTATTTTAGTTTTGGTATATGTTTTTAAAGGGTTTATTTAAATGCATTAATTCCCGTCACATCCATTCCCGTTATCAATAAATGTATATCATGTGTTCCTTCGTATGTGATCACACTTTCCAGGTTCATCATATGGCGCATAACAGGATATTCGCCTGTAATACCCATACCACCAAGCATCTGCCGTGCATCCCTGCAAATATTTGTGGCAATTTCACATGCATTGCGTTTTGCCATGCTCACCTGCTGTGGTGTAACCTTTCCTTCATTCATCAATACACCAAGACGCCAGTTCAATAACTGTGCTTTTGTTATTTCAGTAAGCATTTCTGCTAATTTCTTTTGCTGAAGCTGAAAACCTCCGATCGGTTTGCCAAATTGCACACGTTCTTTGCTATACTCCAATGCAATATGATAACAATCCATTGCAGCACCAACTGCGCCCCATGCGATACCGTATCTTGCTTTTGTAAGACAACCTAACGGACCTTTCAATCCTTTTACATTAGGAAAAATATTTGCTTTCGGAACTTTTACATTATCGAACACTAACTCACCGGTAGCGCTTGCACGCAAACTCCATTTGCCATGTGTGGTCGGCGTTGAAAAACCTTCCATTCCTCTTTCAACAACCAGTCCACGGATCTCACCTGCTTCATCTTTTGCCCATACAACAGCAACCTGTGAAAATGGTGCATTGCTGATCCACATTTTCGCACCATTTAAAATAACATGATCACCTGCATCTTTGAAATTCGTAAGCATTCCTCCGGGATCACTTCCATGATTGGGTTCAGTTAATCCAAAACATCCGAGCCATTCTCCACTTGCCAGCTTTGGTAAATATTTGTTGCGTTGTTCTTCACTGCCGTATTGATAAATCGGGAACATCACCAGGCTTCCCTGTACTGATGCTGTTGAACGAACACCACTATCACCACGCTCCAGTTCCTGCATCATCAAACCATAGGAAATATAATCGAGTCCCCCGCCACCATATTTTTCAGGAACTGTTGGACCAAAGCAACCAAGATCTCCCATTTGTTTTATGATCTGTTGCGGAAATTCTGCACGCTGTGCATAATCCTCAATGATCGGGGATATTTCTTTTTTTACATAATTGCGTACACTTTCCCTGATCAGCTTATGTTCGTCGGTTAGTAACTCATCCAGGTTAAAATAATCGGGGGATTGAAAATTGTCTGTCTTGGCAGCCATATATGAGTTTATAGTTAATAGTTTATAGTTAATGGTTTACAAGCATTTGAAACAGGATCAAACATCTGGCAGACCAGGCACCTGCTGGTGCTGCTTTTGGAAGCGCAAATATACTTAGAAAACCCTGTCGGCGGCTACAGCACCGACAGCGGTTTTAGAAAAAAATAATTTATCTTATAAGCCGCCGACAGGGTTTTCAACCGCTGTCGGGGGGATTTTATCAGCAGATGCAACATCAGAAAAATGTTGTTGTCTCTCATTATAAATACATCTATTTGGAACTGGCAACCATGGTATACCGCGACGAATTGGTAGAGCGCTGCAAAGCAGGCGATACATTGGGTTATAAGACGTTATACCAACGTTATTCCAAAGCTATGTACAATACCTGCCTCCGGATGCTGAACAATCAAAGCGAAGCAGAGGATGTATTACAGGAAAGTTTTATTGAAGCATTTAAGAACCTGGACAGTTTTGAATATCGCACCAGTTTTGGCGGATGGCTGAAAACGATTTGTATCAACCGCTCCATTAACCAGCTCAGGAAAAAAAAGATAAGTTGGGTGGATATTGAAAAGGTACCGGGATATGAAAACGTTGCAGAAGTTTATTATGATGAAACCGAGGTGGCATTAAAAGTAGAATCAGTGAAGAAGGCAATGATGAAATTACCGGATGGTTATCGTACAGTATTGAATTTGTATTTGTTTGAAGGGTACGACCACGAGGAAATTTCAGAAATACTGAATGTGGCGCAATCTACCACACGCTCACAATTAATGAGAGCAAAACAAAAATTACAGCAATTATTAAAAAAAGGATCATGAGTAACCTGGAAAAATTCATAACTGATAACCGTGAAGCTTTTGATGATAAAGAGCCCCCGGAAAAAGTATGGAAAAATGTGGACGCAATACTCTCCGGTAAGCAAAAGAAAAAAAAAGACAGGATAGTTCTCCTTACTCCTATAATTAAATGGAGTATGGCAGCAGCTGCATTGCTCCTGATCGGTTCAATGTTTTATTTTAAGTTCACGGATAAAGAAGAAAGACCGGTGGAAGCGGCCAGCACAGAAAAAATAGACGTACCTGGAATACCACAGGTAAATGAGTTTGCAAAGATGATCGTATTAAAGCAGGAAGAATTGAAAGCACTTTCAAAAGAGCAACCTGAGCTTTACAGCAAATTCACAAAAGATATCATTCAATTGGATAGTTCATATAAAGCTTTGAAAGATCAACTCAGTGTTACATCTAATAAAGAAATGCTTGTAGAAGCAATGATTCAAAACCTGGAACTGCAGCTAAGTGTATTGAATCAGCAATTAAACATCATTAAACAAATTAAACAATCAAAAGAGTATAGCCATGAAAAAAATTTTCCGGCAATTTAGCCTTATCCTGCCACTGGTATTATTACTGCAATCTTCATTGCAGGCACAGGATGATGATGATAAGGATCATGACAAAAACAAAAAAGAAAAAAAGTATGAGTTTGAGAAAACAAAATCTGTAAACAAATCATACAATGTTTCTTCATCCGAAAAACTGAGTATTGAAAATAAATTCGGCGACGTGAATGTGCAGGTGTGGACCAAAATGGAAATTAAAGTAGATGTACAGGTTAAAGTAACTGCACAAACAGATGCGTGGGCAAAATCAGTATTAGATGATATCAATGTTGAAGACAGTAAATCAGGCAACACGATAAAATTCAAAACACTTTTCGCCGAGGATAGGGAAGACAGGGATAAAAGAAGGGAGAAATATGATGGTAAGAATACACGGCAAACAATGGAGGTAAACTATACTGTGTATATGCCCGCTTCAAATCCATTGCAGATCGATAACCAGTTTGGTGAAACAACTTTGCCCGACTTCAAAGGCGAAGTTGATCTTACAAGTAAATTCGGAAAATTAACAACAGGTAATTTGTCGAATGTGAAAGAGATCGATGTTGAATTTGGTAAAGCCGTGCTTGGAAATATTCCTGGTGGTACGATCGGTATAAAATATTCAAAAGCCAGTATCGCACGTTTATCGGGGAAAATAAAAATGGATATTGAATTTTCCAGCAGGATCGTGTTGAACCTTGATACGAACCTGGATGGTCTCGATATCAACGCATCCTATTCAACACTTAACCTGAAGCCAATGGGAGAGATCCCCGCTTCTTATAATGTGTCAACAAATTTCGGTTCATTTAAAAACAAAACTTCTGTAAAGTTTACTTCTGATGAAGATGATGATGATGATCATGGACCAAAATTCGACCATGAATATTCGGGTAAGTCAGGGAGCGGGAATGTACCTGTAAAAATTAAAAGTGATTTCAGTACAATCATCCTGGGAGATGCAAGCGAAGATGAATTGAAGGGTAAGGATAAGGATAAAGAGAAAACCAAACGTAAAAAAGCAGTTTCAATATAAAAATAGTAACGTGCGGTTATTTGCGAGACTTGCCTTTTGAAAACGAAGTGAAGCAAAGGGCTTAGTCGAGCAATCCCGCCGAAGGCGGAAAGTATAATACCTGAGATTATTTAAAAGGCTCGTGTTTATCACGGGCCTTTTGTATTTTTAGTTAAATAATAATTTATGAGACTACTGAAGAATTTTTTGTGCCTCGCATTCCTGTTTAGCTGCGTTTCCGGTGCATTTGCACAGGATGAAAAAAAGAAGGAGAAATCTCCTGCCGAAAAGATTGAAAAGTATTGGTTCGTACTTCTTAAAACCGGGCCGAAATCAGATTTTGATTCCGCTACGAAAGCAAAATTATTTGAAGGCCATATGGCTAATATCGAAAAACTTTATTACGACGGTATACTAAAAGTGGCTGGTCCTTTCGGAAAAAATGACCTGACCTGGAGGGGGCTTTTTGTTTTTGATTGTAAGACAAAAGAGGAAGTAGAAAAATATGTGCAAATGGATCCGGCGATTGCGGCTGGTATATTTGCAGTTGATATTGTGCCATGGTATAGTGAGCCGAGTGGAAGCTTTGTCCATGGTAAGCCGGAGAAAAAATAATGAACAAGGAACAAGGAATATAGAATGTCGACGTTGCACTACTTCATAATTCGACATCCTATATTCCTTGTTCATTGTTCTATATTCAAAGATGATTAATTGAAAAAAGAATGAAATTGATCACTAAAATTCGGATCATGATAATATTCTTCATGATCGCATTAATATTAAGCGGAGCTACAGCAATGCCGGCAGAAACTGGTCTTGCATGGTTGATGCAATTCAAAGATGCAATGCCACAATTCATGGCCGACTGGCTGCAGACATGTTATATAGCACTAAAAGACACAAACAATAAATATCCTTTTCTTGCTTATGGATACGATTGGCTTGCATTTGCACATTTTGTAATTGCATTGTCTTTTATTGGTCCGCTCAGGAACCCGGTTAAAAATATCTGGATCATTGAATGGCAGATATTATGTTGCATTTGCGTATTCCCGCTTGCTTTGATTGCAGGCCCCATACGACAAATTCCTGTCTTTCATATTTTAATAGATTGTAGCTTTGGACTTTTCGGGATCATCCCATTATTGATTTGCAGGCACTGGACTAAAAAATTAGAACAAACAAAATGAGAACATATTCATATTTGGCATTAGGTGATAGTTACACAATTGGAGAACAGGTGCCCATCTACGATAGCTTTCCTTACCAGGCTGTACAGCTTTTGCGTAAAAAAGGGATGACATTGTATGCACCGGAAATTGCTGCTAAAACAGGATGGACAACCGATGAACTTATTGCAGGTATTTCCAAAACAACATTCCTTGAACAATATGATTTTGTAAGCTTATTGATTGGAGTGAACAATCAATACAGGGGGAATGCATTGGAAAATTATAAACAGGAATATGAACAGCTTTTACAAACAGCTATAAAATTTGCGGATAACAAACACGAGCGTGTAATTGTTTTAAGTATACCGGATTGGGGCGTAACACCTTTTGCTGAAGGAAGAGACCGGCAGAAAATTGCTGCTGAAATTGATTCATACAATGAAACCTGTAGACTTATCACCCAAAGTCACCATTGCCATTATATTGATATTACTGCATCTCAACGACAAGATGGGCCATTACCTGGTTTCCTGACAGGAGATGGGTTACATCCTTCCGGTCGGGAATATGCAAAATGGGCTAAACTGGTTGCTGATGCCGTCTTTGTTAATCAATGACCGGCAGGAGGGATAGGTTTGTTTTTGCTAAAACGATCAGCGATTTTATCCAATTGCTTTTCTGTAAGTGAAGAACTCTTTCTTAGTATTTCTATAAATGCAGCGACTTCTTTTTCGCTTGCAGGGCAACCAATATTTTCTCCCGCTTCATCTTTTGAAATACCCGCCTTTCGGATATAACTATCGCCAAGTAGTTTACCATTCTTATCCAATACAAGCCAAAAAGGTAATCCTGCATCTTCTCCATGATATTTCTTCTTGATTACATCTGCTCCAGGATTTTCAAGGTATTTTTTATCTTTTGATTCTTCTACAGTGAGATGAACGATTACATAATTCTCTTCAAATAATTTTTTACAACTTTTATCATTAATAGCAGCATCCATTTTGCGGCACCAGCCACACCAGCTGGCATGGAACATCAGGATTACGTTTTTATTTTCCCTGGCAGCCTGTTGATACGCTGCTGTCATAATGCTTTCCGCAGTTGCTGCATCCCCGTCCTGGGCTTTAAGAAAATTTGCTGCAAGTAAAAAAACAAACGTTAAGGTCAATAATTTCATAGTTGTAAATTTTATCAGTATAATTAACAGTTAACAATTAATAATGAACAACGGTTCTCTAAAAAATATCTTAATTATTAGTTGCGCTTAGTATTGTTCATTGTTCCCTGTTCATTTTTAATTCTAATAATCCCTTCATTTCTGCCTGGTATTGTAAAGCAATCGCCCTTGCCTCATCATCGAAGTTATCTTTATTTCCTGCATAAATAATCGCCCTGGATGCATTTACCAATAAACCGCAATCTTCATTCATTCCATGTATCGAAACATCTTCCAGGCTTCCGCCCTGGAAACCAACACCGGGAACCAATAAAAAATTCTCAGGTATTATTTTGCGGATATTAATTAACTCAGATGTTTGTGTGGCTCCTACAACAAACATAAGGTTGTTCTTGTTTCCCCAGCTACCAACTGTTCTTAAAACTTTTTCATACAACATTTCGTCATGGTTCGTGCCCCCACGAACCATTTTCTGCAATTCGAAATCCGCAGCACCCTTGTTGCTTGTCAAACCCAATACGATTGTCCATTTGTTTTCATATTCTAAAAACGGGCGGATACTGTCTTCGCCCATATAAGGCGCAACGGTGATCGCATCGAATTGCAGGTTTTCAAAAAATGCTTTTGCATAATAGGAAGAAGTGTTACCAATATCAGCACGCTTTGCATCTGCAATTTTTAAATGCGTGGAAGGAATGTAGTTCAGTGTTTCTTCCATTGTTTTCCAGCCTTTCAGTCCCATTGCTTCATAAAAAGCAGTGTTGATCTTATATGCCACACAAAGGTCTTTGGTTGCATCAATGATCTGCCGGTTAAATTCAAAAACTGCATTTTGTTTTCCATGTAAATGTTTTGGGATCTTTTCCATATCCGTATCCAATCCTACACACAGATATGATTTTTTCTCTTTGATTTGCTCTATTAATATATTACGGTGCATTTTTTATATCAGTTAAGAATTAATAATTAACAGATAACAATTGAAGTATAAATCAATTATGCTTGTTAATTCTTAATTGTACATTGTTAATTGTTATTTATTTTCCATTTTTTTAGCTATCTGAACAGATTGTTCATCACCTCTTTGATGAAGCTGATCAATAATGCTCTTTCTTGTTTCTTCACCATGATTCTGGCTTAATTTAAACACGTTCTCAAAGCTTATCACTTCAATTTCAAAACCTACAATTGCTTTGATCAGCTTGTCAACATATTCCTTTGGTAATTTATCAAAAGACGCCGGCGTGCCTGTGCCTTCGTATTTATCAGTTACAGCTTTAATTGCTTTGTATGTCCCCGCTTCATCAGTAAATTTTATTTTACCCTTTGCGTGAACAGTTATATAATTCCAGGTGCTTGCAACATCTTGTTTTGTATACCAGCTTGCACTTACATAAGTATGCGGACCATGAAACACAACCAATATATTTTCGTTTTTTTCAAATGCTTTGTGATGATCTGTATTTTTCATTAAGTGACCACTCAGGAATATTTTTCCGTCTCCTTTAATTTCAACTGCAAGCGGGAGATGAGAGGCAACAGGATATTCGTCGCCGAATCCTGTGACCACAGCAAAAGAATTTTCTTTCATAAAACCGATCACCTTCTCCTGGTCTTCTTCTGTAAAATAGGGGAGTTTATACATAATTATTTTATGGTACTAAGACCTCACAGGTTTTTAAAACCCGTGAGGTCTTGGTACTTGCTTAACCTTGCTCTTCAATTTTTTTAAGGATCATTTTTTCAACCTCTTCATGTTCCCATTTTGTTTCTATATCCGGCATCGACATTACATCCTGCATAATTTTTTCCTGGCGTATACCATTCTTTAAAGCCTCGCTGTACCTGATATGCGGGCTAAAAGTAACCTGCGAATAAGCGGGGATCCATTTGCCCGGATATTTTTTACTTACGTTTGCTTCAATTTTCTTCTGCAATAAAAATTTCGGATCACTCACTTTATCTCTCATCTCAACAAAGTTATTAATAGCAAGATCTGCAATGGCATCCGCATCAGGTTTGCGTAATTGTTGAAATTCATTCAATATCTTTTCCCAATCACTACTGTGTTTATCAATTAATGTATTTAAAACAGAACAATCTTCAAAACCGCAATTCATTCCCTGGCCAAAAAAAGGAACGATCGCATGAGCAGCATCACCGATCAACGCAAACCGGTCTTCCCTTATCCATGGAAAACATTTAACAGTAATAAGAGAAGAGGTCGGATTATTGAAAAAATCCTGTTGTAATGTTGGCATCATGCCGGTTACATCACCAAAAGTTTTTTCGAAGAATGCCTGTACTTTTTCTTTTGTATCAAGTGTTTTAAAAGACGGATCTCCTTCAAATGGAAAAAACAGTGTACAGGTAAAACTTCCATCCACATTCGGCAATGCTATCATCATATAATTTCCTCTTGGCCAGATATGCAATGCATTTTTCTCAAGCAGGAATGCCCCATCTTTACCTGCAGGAATGTTTAACTCTTTATAACCAAAATCAATAAAGTACTGCTCATATTGAAACCGATCGTGTTGCATTTGGTGTGTGAGTCTTGCAGCCGAATAAGCGCCATCACTTCCAAAAATGAGATCTGATTTTATACTGCTTGTATTTTCTTCTGCGGTATTTGTAAAATGAACCTCATTGCTTTTCCAGTCAATAGAATCACATCTTTCATTGAAGAAAATTTTTACATCATGCTGTTCCGCAAGATCCATTAGTTTACAATTCAGGTCACCCCGTGAAACCGAATTAATGAATTGTCCATCTTTTCCATACGCCTGGTAAGCATTATTGCCGCCCGCAAGGTGCATTTGGCGACCATGCATGGGAATTGCAATCTTTCTTATTTCATCCATGATGCCAACTTCTTCCAGCGCCTTAATGCCACGATCACTCAATGCAAGATTAATGGAACGCCCTGCACTGATATTTGCTTTTCTCATATCGGGTCTGCGTTCATAAATAGCAACTTTATTTCCTCTCTTGGATAAATAAATTGAAAGTAACGAGCCTACAAGTCCCGCGCCGATGATCGTTATATTTTTTGACATGTTCTAAGAATTATGAATTATGAATTTTGAATGATGAATTTTAAGAATTGCTTTTTTGCTTTAAACTTTAAAAACAGTTGTGCATCAATAAGTTTAAACAAATTCATAACTCACCATTCAGCATTCATAATTTATTTAATCATTGTGGAAATAATCTCCCCAAATTTATAAATCTCTTCGAAACTGTTGTATAAAGGAACCGGGGCAATACGAATTACATTTGGTTCTCTCCAGTCTGCAATCACACCGGCTTTATTCAAAGCATTGAAGATTTCTTTACCATTTTTAAGCATTAGCATTGAAACCTGGCAACCTCTTTCTTCTTCTTTACGCGGTGTAATGATCTCTACAATTTTTTCTGAAGTTTGTTTATTGATATCGTCCAGTATATACAATAAATAGCTGCTTAATGATCTTCCCTTTTTATAAAGATGCTCCATTCCCGCTTCTTTGAATACATCCAGGGAAGCTTTGTGTGCAGCCATACTAAGTACAGGAGCATTGCTCAATTGCCATCCTTCGGCTGTTGGGATCGGGTCAAAATCCTTTTCCATTTTAAAGCGGTTTACTTTATCATGTCCCCACCAACCAGCCATCCGGATCATTTTTTTATTCGTAATATGACGTTGATGGATAAAGGCACCGGCTACACCACCCGGACCGCTGTTTAAATATTTATAACTGCACCAGCAACCAAAATCAATATCCCAGTCGTGTAATTTTAATTCAACATTACCTGCAGCATGTGCAAGGTCAATCCCACAATATGCCCCGGCTTCATGACTTGCTTTGCAAATGGTTTCCAGGTCCATCACCTGGCCGCTATAATAATTTACTCCTCCAAATAAAACCAATGCAGTTTTACTGCCGTGTTTTTTAATTGTTTTTAAAATGTCTTTTGTACGAATGCTGTGTTCCCCTGGTCGTGGTTCAATCTCTATAATAGATTTGCCAGGATCAAAACCGTGCATTTCCACCTGTGACCTAATGGCATATTGATCAGAAGGAAAAGCTTTTGCTTCGCAAATGATCTTAAACCTTTTTTTTGTTGGCCGGTAAAAACTGATCATTAATAAATGAAGGTTCACAGTAAGCTGGTTCATTGCTACAATTTCTTCAGGTAATCCGCCAACGATTGGCGCAAGTAAACCAGGAAACATTTCATGATAACTTACCCATGGATTTCTTGAGTGAAAATGCCCTTCCACTCCATAATTCGCCCAGTCTTCCAGTTCATTCGTAACATAATCCTGTGTGTTTTTCGGCTGAAGTCCCAATGAGTTACCAGTAAAGTAAATTGATTCCTTCCCATTCACCAGGGGTATATAAAATTTTTCACGAAAACTTCTCAACGGATCTGCTTCATCCAGGTATTTTGCGTATTCTAACGTGTTCTTGTATTTTAATCCCAGTCCTGCTTTATTCTCCATAATATTTTTTTAAATAGTAGCGATCACTTTTAATTCGATGCAAATAGGAGTAGGTAAACTCTTTACTTCAACAGTGGTTCTACATGCTTCAACATCTTTAAAGTATTCTCCATAAATTTTATTGTAAACCGGGAAATCTTTTTTCATGTTAGTTAAAAATACAGTTACATCTATTATTTTTTCCCAGCTGCTTCCACTTGCTTCTAACACAGCTTTTACATTTGCGAATACTGAATGACATTCGGCTTCGATATCGTATTTTATAATATTTCCGTCTTTGTCTAATTCAAGCCCCGGGATAGAATTGTCTTTAGCGCTTCTTGATCCGATACCTGATAGAAAAAGTAAATCGCCAACACGTCTTGCGTGGGGGTAGGCGCCGAGCGGTTTAGCTGCGGTATCCGTTTTAACTACGTTTCTGGTTTCTGGTTTCTCGTTCATTTGTTTCTCGTTTGTAACCCTGTTTTGAAATTTTGGGCCTGATTTATTCGACCCATTCAGATATTTTATAAAAGCGCCAATTTTTCTTCCTGCTTTGTCTGTTAGCTCATAAAGTTCATCATAGACTTCTTTGTTAAAATGATTTCTGTTCAGACATCGAATCAATTGTGATTGTAATTCTGATGCTGATGCTCTTGCAATACTAAGGAATTGAATAAATTCTATTCTGCCACCTCTTCCAAAACCTTCTGCTATATTATCAGCAATTGATCCGACTGATCGATTCATTTGATCTTTCAAAGAAAAATCTTTTGCCAAAGAAGCATTATTTAGCTGGGTATAAACTTTTTTTTCCAGCTCATTGGCCAATTGCCAAACTTCAAGTTCCGTAAAGTTTTTAATAGTAGCCATTTGGTGCGGAATTCAAATTGTATAAAAACGAGAAACGAAACACAAGAAACGATTCTCTTAACTTAGCACCAAACGAAAAACACCAAACAAATATGCTTTTAAAACTCTATACATACATTTTTTGCCTCAGTGAAAAATCTTAACGCTTCCCATCCACCTTCTCTCCCGACTCCACTATTCTTGACTCCGCCAAAAGGAGTACGAAGATCACGATGCAACCAACAATTCACCCAAACAATCCCACTTTCAATTTTACCAGCAACAATATTTGCCTTTGAAATATCCTGCGTCCATATCGTACAGGCAAGTCCGTAAGATGTTGCATTGGCAAGATGCAGCGCTTCTTCGATTGTATTAAAAGGTTGTAATGTAACAACCGGCCCGAAAATTTCTTCTTTGTTTGTTTTGCAATCCGGTCCAAGGTTTTCAATAATAGTTGGTTCAATAAAATAGCCATCCTTACATCTTCCGCTTACTTTTATTGCATTACCACCGTTCAGTATCCTGCCTCCTTCCTGTTTTGCAATTTCAATACAGTTCATTATTTTATCAAAATGCATTTTGCTTACAATGGCACCTTGCCGGGAACCATCCTCAAGTGGATCTCCCACTTTCAATTTCCTGGTTCTTTCAATAAATTCGTTTTTGAATTTCTCATATACAGATACTTCAATTAATATCCTGCTGCCGCATAAGCATATTTGTCCCTGGTTACTGAAAGATGATCGCATTGTTGTCTTCATCATCTTTTCCCAATCGCAGTCTGCAAAAATGAGATTTGGATTTTTCCCTCCAAGTTCAAGCGATAATTTTTTGAACATGGGAGCCGCAATAGATGCAATTCTTTCACCTGCCCTTGTACTTCCTGTAAAAGAAATTGCTTTTATATCCGGGTGTTTGATAATTGCTTCACCACAGTTCGGGCCGTTGCCATGAACAATATTTAATACACCGTCAGGTAAACCTGCCTCTTTACATATTTTTCCAAGTAAAAATGCAGTAACAGGAGTTACTTCCGATGGTTTTGCAATTACGCAATTTCCTGCTGCCAATGCAGGAACAATTTTCCATGTAAACAGATACAGCGGTAAATTCCATGGAGAAATGCAACCAACAATTCCTATCGGCTGACGCAACGTATAATTGATGGCTTTGTCTTCCATACTATGGCTTTCGGCAGCAAAATGCATGATCCCTGTTGCAAAAAAACGAAAGTTGGACGATGCCCTCGGAATATCAACTTCTTTACTCAACCATAATGGTTTGCCATTGTCGTTGGTTTCGGCTAATGCAAGTTCATCCAGGTTGCTATCTATCAGTTCGGCAATACGATTTAATATTTTAAACCTGTTTTCAATTGTTGTGACCGACCAGGAAGGGAATGCTTTTTGCGCCGCTATTACTGCTGCTTCAATGTCTTTTTCATTGCTGTCAGGGATAGCTCCTGATGTTTCCCCGGTAGCGGGGCTTATATTATCAAGATATTGTCCATTGACCGGGTTTATAAATTTCCCACCTATGAAGTTCTGAAGCTGGTAAGGGATCTCAAGTTGCATGGGCTAAAGGTAAATAATTTTTGTGGGTGGCTACTAAATGATGGACATTTAAACGTTGTTGAAAATAGTTGAAAATTGTTTAATGTAGTTTAGAAACGCCAATTAACTATTCAACTATTTTCAGCTATTTTCAACAATTGGATTAAATTACAGCTCTAAATTTATCAGCATGGCAATCGCATCTCCTTTCAACCTGAAAAAATGGATTGATGAACACCGTGACCAGTTAAAACCGCCGGTTGGCAATCAATGTGTATACAAAGACGCAGAAAATTTTATTGTAATGGTAGTGGGCGGGCCAAACTCCCGCAAGGATTATCATTATAACGAAAGTGAAGAATTGTATTACCAGGTGGAAGGCGATATCGTTGTAAAGATTATCGATAATGGCGTACCACGTGATATACATATTAATGAAGGGGATATGTTTTTATTGCCACCAAAGACACCTCATTCTCCACAACGCGGACCGAACACTGTTGGTCTTGTTATCGAAAAAGTGCGGGAGGAAGAAGAAGATGGATTTTTATGGTATTGTGAAAAATGCGGGAATAAATTATATGAAGAGCATTTGCATGTTTCTGACATTGTGAAACAATTGCCACCGGTAATGGAAGGGTTTTATAGTGATGAACATAAACGGACTTGTGATAAATGCGGGTCTGTAATGGCGCCACCGGTTAAGAAGGGATAAATACTTTGTTTCTCGTTTCTGGTCTCTCGTTATTGGCCTCCAATCTTTGAACCTCAATTATCATCATACACTTTTAAATTATACTGAACGAGAAACGAACAACGAGAAACAAGGGACCAGAAACGCCAGGAAATTAATAATAAATGAAAATCGACATACACACCCACATCATGCCCGACAAAATGCCCAACTGGGTTCAAAAATTCGGGTATGGAGAATTTATTCATTTAGAGCATCGTAACTGTAAGGCATGCATGATGAAGGGTGATAAGCTCTTTCGTGAAGTGGATGATAATTGCTTTGATGTTTCAGTAAGGATGAAGGAAATGGAAGATACGCAAGTTGACATGCAGGTACTCTCCACCATTCCTGTTTTGTTTAACTACTGGGCCAAACCAAAGGATGGATTGGAAACTTCACGTTTCTTCAATGATCATATTGCGGATGCCGTTGTAAAAGATCCCAAACATTTTATAGGAATTGGTACGGTGCCATTGCAGGATATTGATCTTGCTATTGCTGAAATGGAACGTTGTGTAAATGAATTGAAAATGCCGGGACTTGAGATTGGCAGTAATATAAATGGAAGAAACCTTGGTGATGAAATGTTTTTTCCTTTTTATAAAAGAGCAGAAGAAATAGGTTGTGCATTATTTGTACATCCCTGGGAAATGATGGGTGAACAACAAATGCAGAAATACTGGTTACCATGGCTGGTAGGCATGCCTGCAGAAATATCGAGGGCGATTTGTTCGATGATCTTTAGTGGCGTAATGGAAAAATTTCCAAAGCTGAGAATTGCTTTTGCTCATGGAGGAGGATCATTCCCGATCACTATAGGCAGAATTGAGCACGGCTTCAATGTAAGGCCCGATCTTGTTGCAATTGATAATACCGTTAATCCAAGAGATTACCTGGGTAAATTCTGGATCGATAGTCTTGTGCATGATGAAAGGGCAATGCAGTTTATCATTGAAGTAATGGGAGAGGATAAAATATGCCTTGGCAGCGATTACCCGTTTCCATTAGGTGAACATATTCCTGGCAAGCTCATCCAGTCAATGAATCTTTCACAATCGCTCACTGATAAGCTTAATTATAAAAATGCAGGCGATTGGCTGGGGATTTGGAAATTTGGAAATTTGGAAATTTGATAATAATTGTAACATTCAACAAATTACTAATCAGGCCATCTCCAAATTTCCAAATTGGATAATTTCCAAATTTGCTTTCCGTTAAATATTTGTTAGCACGCAATAAAACCTCCCGGTTTTACATTCTTACTATATCCATTCCATCCTCATTTCATTATTTAAAAAGCGTAATCACTATTTACAATTTTACATTGGAATTTTATTTTATCATTAAACCGGTTTCCAATGTTTACAGCAGGAATTACACGTTCAGCTATTTTTGGCCTGTCGTTTTTGATCTCTTATGATGCATTTTCACAAAAAGATATTGTACCTAAATATGAAGCGGGATTGAATGTTGGTATGTATCTCTACCAGGGCGATCTTACGCCGCATCATATCGGCAGTATCGAAACAATTCAACCTGGCATAGGTATTTTCGGAACAAGGATACTGAATACATCTTTCTCGGTAAGAGCAATGTTTATTGTAGCAAGGCTTGCGGCAAATGAATCTATCTATAAATATCCTGAATACCGGCAACAACGAAATTTTGCTTTTAGCTCTTCTGTAAAAGAGTTAGGCGTTTCATTGCATTGGAATTTTTTGGGCACAAATTATTATGATGTAAAGTATGAGCCTTATGTTTTTGCCGGCGTTGCAGTATCAGCGATAACTACTAAAAGTGATTACAGCAGGACAAACTGGAATTATTTTGGGGTAAAATCAGAAGTAAGTGACGGACTTGCAATCGATATTGCAAAACCGGCTGCGAAAATAGTTCCGGTAGTTCCGGTTGGCGCAGGTGTACGTTATCATTTATCAAAAAGAATTGTGCTCAATCTGGAAGGGACATACCGGCTGATGCATACCGATTATGTAGATGGATTCAGCCAGTCTGCAAACCCGCGGTTGAATGACCATTACTCAAGCCTTACAATTGGCGCAGCTTATAAATTTGGAAATAAGGAGAAGTATGGATGCCCTGCTCAATTGACAATGAATAATTGACAATTGATAATGTTACCTTCGGAAAACAAATAACGTTTTTAGTATTTAAAGAGTCTTCATTGCCGATTGCCGATTGCCGATTGCCGATTGGCTATTCATTAAACAAATTCGGATAATCCGAAATGATTCCATCAACACCCATTTTTATAAACTCATTAATTTTTGATTTATCATTTACGGTCCATGGAATGATCTTTATATGTTGGTCATGACAATTTTTTATTAGTATATCGGTTACCAATTCCATAGACGGGCTGTAGATTGTTGGTATAAAGCCAAGGTCTGTTAGTTGTTTCCTGAAAGAACGATTGTCGGCAGCTTCAATTAATAAAGCTGTTTTAATAGAAGGGAATTTTTTATGGAGCGATTGCAAGGATCTAAAATCAAATGACTGGATGACAACCCTGTCTTCAATATGTTTATCATTAATAACATCCATCAATTTATCTACAAATTCCTGCGGACCGGGATGAAAGATATTATCCGTCGCAGCCGATGTTTTTATTTCAATATTATACAAAGGCATTGGTCTTCTTCTCGTCATCATAAATTGAGTCACAGAATCAAGCAGGTCGCTTAAGAGGGGTTTTGAAACTTTTATTTTTTGCTGCTCAGGAAAACGTGCATTTGGTTTTGATCCAACATCGAATAGTTGTACTTCAGCATAATTCATTTTATAGATATTGAAATTCTTTTCTTCTTGTTCCTGTATGTAGGTTCCATCAGGCTTTGTTGTGATCTCATGATTAAAAAAAGGTTCATGGGATAATACAACTTTGCCGTCTTTTGTAATAACAACATCCATTTCAAGCGTTGTAACTCCCAATTCAATTGCGTGCAGCATTGCAGGGATTGTGTTTTCAGGCATCAAGCCGCGGCAACCTCTATGACCTTGTTTATCCAGGGTTCCTGCGCCATCTAAAGGAACATTGTTGATCTTATTGTTTTGTGTATTCATTTTTTTACCGGTATTGCATGCAAGTAAGAAAGAGAACAAATAAAGTAAGAATGAATTTTTTTTCATAGGCTAATTTACTGTGATTTATTTCATGCAGACACCAAATTTTCGCAAATGGGATAACTTACTATTTTAAGATATTCTGTTGATCAGGTAAAGTTCATATTATTCGACATAAATCAGTGAATCAGTGGCATGAATTCGATTGCCACTGATTCACTGATTAGCTTGTTTATTAGATAATTTTTTAGAATAGGTTGCAGTTTGCCCAATCATTCAATAAAAAAAACCTGGAGGTTTATTTCCAGGCTTTAATCTTTATAAATTTTCTGTGTGTGAATTCATCACACCAGTATTTCCTGGATCTCTGTTGCCGGCATATCGGCATTTCTCATTGCAATACCGCGGGCCGCGTTTCCTGCAAATTCTTCAAATGCTTTTTTCGTAATAGTATCATCACTTAACATCACCGGTACGCCAATATCTCCGCCTTCGCGAATACCCTGTACCAATGGGATCTGTCCAAGAAATGGAAGATCAAATTCTTCACATAGATTCTTGCCACCGTCTTTTCCAAAAATATAATATTTGTTATCGGGTAATTCTGCAGGAGTGAAATAACTCATATTTTCTACCAGCCCAATGATAGGCACTTTTAATTGAGCCTGGCTAAACATCGCTATACCCTTCTTTGCATCTGCAAGCGCAACAAGTTGTGGTGTTGTTACAACGATCACTCCTGTAACAGGTACTGTTTGCACTATTGTAAGATGTATATCACCGGTGCCTGGTGGCATATCAATGATTAAATAATCAAGTTCACCCCAATCAACATCACTTACAAATTGCCGGATGGCGCTGCTTACCATTGGTCCACGCCATATCACAGCCTGTTTTTCATCTATAAGTAAACCGATGCTCATTATCTTGATCCCGAATTTTTCTATCGGTACAATTTGCCCCTTACCTTCGCCGTTATCTTTCATCATCGGTCTTTCACCGCGAATGCCAAACATGATGTGTTGACTCGGGCCATAAATATCCGCATCCATAAGGCCTACCTTTGCACCACCTTCAGCAAGTGCCAGTGCAAGATTAGCTGAAACTGTACTTTTGCCAACCCCACCTTTACCACTCACTACCGCAATGATATTTTTTACAGCACCTAAAAGTGTTTTGGCATCTTTTCGGCTGCTGCTTGTATTGCTCGTAAAATTCACTGTTACTTCAGCATCTTTGTTCACAAGAATTTTAATTGCATTGATGCATGCATTCTTTATCATGTCTTTTAAAGGGCATGCAGGAGTAGTAAGTACTACAGTGAAAGAAACTTTATTTCCACTTATCGAAATATCCTTTATCATATTCAATGTCACGAGATCCTTTCCAAGATCAGGTTCCTGTACATTACCAAGCGCTTTCAATATATCATCATTCGTCATCGTTCAATTATTTGTTAAAAAACATTTTCTAACCCCAAAAATAACCATTGAAGCCCTTACTTTGTTTATCATTTAGGAAATGTTGTATTTTTGGAACCAGTTGTGTTCTTTTTATACGTTTTCGTCACCAATAGCCCTGATCAGTGAACGGACCTGGTCGTTTCAGAAGTTAATACATGAATAAAAAAATCTACATATTCTTCCTTTTAATTGCATCAACTATATTCTCAAAAACTGCTTTTGCCCAGTTTGAAACTTTTAAAGATTCAGTGGTTCAGTTATATGGAGTTGTTATGACGGCTGATAGCCTGAAGGCAATTCCGGCTGTAAGTATTGTTGTAAAAGGACAAAACCGGGGTACACTTACCAATGACCGGGGCGTTTTCAGCATAGTGGTTTTAAAAGGCGACTTTGTTGAGTTCTCAAGTATCGGCTATAAAAGCAAAATGGTAGAAATACCCAAAGAACTTAAGGGAAACCAGCATAGTGTTATTCAGTTAATGGTGAATGATACTATTTTTCTGCCTGCAACCATCATCAAGCCACGTCCAAGCAGGGAGCAATTTGAACGTGATTTTATCAACACAAAAGTACCTGATGACGAGATCGCTATTGCCCGTAGTAATAATGATGCCGCCACAAGACGTTTATTGATGTCGTCACTCCCGGTTGATGGAAAAGAAGCTACCAATCAATATATGCGCCAGGCACAAAAGAAATTATATTACTCCGGCCAGATTGCTCCACAAAATATTTTTAACCCCTTTGCCTGGTCAGAGTTTATTAAGGCATGGAAGCGGGGAGATTTTAAGAAGAAGTCGTAGCCAACACGAATTTTCTACGTGAATTTCACGAATTGCGTTTGTTAAGTATTCAGGCAAACTTAAACCGCCGTTGCCTGACAGTTCGATAAAAACTTTTTTTGTCTCCAGTTTTTTCCTAATCTTTGCTGTCTTCAATTACCGTTATATGATTTTCTAAATAGTTCCTGTTACTACAGGAACATGCTCAGCAGGTTTTTACAGCGATCGTCATCGCTGTTAATTTTTCATTCATTATTTTCAATTTTAATTTTTTCGTATGTCATCATACCAAACGTCATCATATCGTTTATCAAATATATTCTCAATTATCCGCCAGTCTTTAAAAGGAGAACAACTGGATTATACAACCGGTAGTATTCGGCGGGCGGTCATTTTACTGGCTATTCCCATGATGCTGGAAATGATCATGGAAAGTGTTTTTGCTTTAGTAGATATTTATTTTGTAAGTCATCTCGGCAAACATGCTACTTCTGTTGTTGGATTAACAGAATCAGTTATTACCATTGTTTATTCGCTTGCGATCGGGATCAGTATGGCTGCAACTGCCATGGTAGCAAGACGGATAGGGGAAAAAGATCCCGAAGCTGCAACAAATGCAGGTATGCAGTCAATTATTGTTTCATTTGCACTCACTTTGGCTATAAGTATACCGGGTTTTATTTATGCCGGGGATATTCTCAGGATAATGGGAGCAGAACCCGAAGCGATTGCCATTGGAATAAATTATACGCGGATCGTTATTGGTGGAAGCATGGTCATCATGCTTTTATTTCTCATCAATGGTATTTTCAGGGGTGCGGGAAATGCAATGATGGCGATGAAAAGTTTATGGATCGCAAATATCTGTAACATCATTTTGTGTCCTTTGTTCATTCGCGGGCTTGGCCCCATCCCCGCTTTTGGGGTAATGGGTGCCGCAATGGCAACTACGCTGGGAAGGGGAATAGGAGTATTATACCAGGTATATCATTTATTCAATGGAAAGAATATCATTAAGTTTACCACGAAACATCTTCTGCCGGATTGGAAACTCATTCGCTCCCTGGTTGATATAGCCTGGCCCGCTACATTGCAATTCCTGATTGGCTCAGGTAGCTGGATCGTATTGGCTGCGCTTGTCGTAAATACAGGTCACAGTGCAGCATCTGCAGGCTACCAGATCGCTATCAGGATCGTAATATTTTTTATTTTGCCGGCTTGGGGAATGAGCAATGCGGCAGCTACACTTGTTGGACAAAATCTTGGCGCCAAACAACCGGAAAGAGCAGCATTATCTGTAATGAGAACAGCAAAATACAATGCTATTTTCATGGGAACAGTGTCTGTTTTATTAGTAGTGTTTGCTGACCCGATCATCTCTTTCTTCACAAAAGAATCCCGAAGTACATCAATATGCAGTAAATGCGGTAAGAATAGTAAGTGCGGGTTATTTATTTTACGGGATAGGAATGGTAATGATCAATGCGTTTAACGGTGCCGGTGATACGAAAACACCTACAGTAATTAATTTATTTGGTTTCTGGTTTTTCCAGATACCATTAGCCTGGTTATTATCCAAAACCTTTAACATGGGACCACTGGGTGTTTTTATAGCAATACCGGTTGCAGAAACGGCCATTACAATTGTATCTTATATTATGTTTAAAAAGGGGAAGTGGAAATTGAAGATGATTTAGAGATGGAAGTGATGTTGATGGGGTTGATAGAGTTGATAAAGTGAACTTTGTCAACCCCATCAACCTTTTTACCTTCATTGATTTGAACCTTTTATTGCATCAAATCATCCGCTTATTGTTTTAAAAAGCTCATTAAACCCGTTTGTGCTAATTTTAATTTACATGAACACACCCTTATTCTCCAAACTGCATTCAGAAGGTTTATTATCTGATTCATCTTTTGCAAAAATAAAAGCACAGGAAGGGAAGCAATTATTTTCACTTTTTTGGGAAATACGTGTATTGCTATACCTGGGAATATTATTGCTCACGGGCGGGCTGGGTATTCTTGTTTATAAGAATATTGATAGTATCGGGCACCTGGCAGTATTGTTTTTCATTGCCCTGGTAAGCATAGGAAGTTTTATTTACTGCTTCAAAATGAAACCTGCTTTTTCCCTTGAAAAAGTAAAGGCACCCAATTCTTTTTTTGATTATGTATTGCTACTTGGCTGCTTAACGCTCATCATTTTCATTGCATATTTACAATACCAGTACAATGTTTTTGGAGATCGTTATGGTTTGGCAACATTTATCCCCATGGTCATTTTATTTACAATTGCTTATCATTTTGATCACCTGGGTATTTTAAGCCTGGGGATTACCAATTTGGCCGCATGGGCCGGCATTACAGTTACTCCATTACAAATACTCAAAGCAAATGATTTCGATAACGAGAACATTATAATCACCGGTGTTTTACTGGGAATAGTTTTAATCATCGCAGGGCTGGCTACAACCAGGCAAAATATAAAAGCTCATTTTGAGTTTACTTATAAAAATTTTGGCATTCACATCTTATTTATTTCACTACTTGCGGCAATGTTTCAGTTTGAGTTTTATTTTCCATGGTTCATTGGTTTGCTGTGTGTTTTTTATTATTTCTATAGAAACTCAATAAAGGAAAGATCATTTTATTATTTATTAGTAAGCACACTTTACAGCTACATAGGAATGAATTATGTTGTAGTTCGCCTGCTCGATAAAATGGATTTTTCAGGTCTTGGCCCGATCTATCTTGGGTTTATCTACTTTATAGTTTCAGCAATTGCACTTGTTTCGTTCTTAATACGGAATAACAAAAAATTAAAAGCACTATGATCGCCTATAATAAAATATGGTTGAAGAATGTATTCATTCGACAGGAAGCTGAAAATGCATTTGAGCAAGAATGGATAATGCAAGAAGAATATAAGAATATCCGGGTTGCGTATCCTGATCCGTTTTATACACCCAATTTTTTTATAAGGATCGGTTTAATTATTCTTACAATCATTATTCTTTGTTTTTCTTTTGGATTGTTGGCTTTAATGTTTTTATCATCAATTGAACATACAGCTGCAGGCCTGGCCATTTTTTCGGGAATTGTTACGTCCTTCTGCCTTGAGTATTTTATAAAAATAAAAAGGCATTATAGATCAGGTGTAGATGACTCAATGTTATGGTGGGCTGCTATTATGTTGTTTTGTGGGATTTCTTTGCCAAATGATTTAAGTAATCTTGGTAATTGTCAGATCATTTTTATCATCTCGTTATTGGCTACGATTCGCTATGCCGACAGCAGGATGGCTGCAGTTTGTTTTATTGCTGCTTTAGGAATGATATTTTTTTTGGGGATTAGTATCGGCGGGATAATGAAAGCAATGCTGCCATTTATTATTATGCTCGTTTCTTTTTGTTCATACGTTTTTGTAAAAAAGATAAATGCCGGGAAAACATTTAATGTGTATAGCAGTTGTTTTACTATCATTGAAATCCTTTCATTGGTAATGCTGTATGTTGCCGGAAACTATTTAGTGGTGAGAGAATTGAGCAACGATATGTTTGATCTTAATCTTAAGCCAGGGCAATCAATTCCATTTGGTTTTGTATTCTGGATTTTTACGATCATAATTCCTTTCGTGTATTTGTTTAATGGTATCTGGAGAAAAAACCTAGTTTTATTGAGAACAGCTTTATTATTAATTGCTGCTACTGTTTTTACTTTTAGGTATTACCATGCGATATTGTTACCTGAAGTGCTGATGGTAATTGCGGGATTGCTGCTCATCCTGCTTATGTGGGCAATCAAGCGTTACCTGCATGTGCCAAAATATGGGTTTACCGCTGAGGAAATTAACACTGCTAATTTATTCGGCAGCATGCAGGTTGAATCATTGATACTGGCAGAAACTTTCTCACAGCAACAAGGCAATGAAGGAACAAAATTTGGCGGGGGTAGTTTCGGTGGCGGCGGAGCAAGCGGGGATTATTAAGACCTGACAGTTTTTAAGAACCTGTTAGGTCTATTTAATAAAATCAACAATTGATTTTGTGAGGATGGAAGATATCTGTAAAGAAGGATCGTTGTATGCTTTGACATTCTCTTCTTTATCACCGGTAACAATTTTGAAAACATGATTCATGTTTTCAATCAAAATTAATTTTGCATTGGTATTTGCTTTTGCAAGCCTGTTTGCATCCTCTTCTGTTATCTGCAGGTCGTTTTTACCCTGGATTATTAAAACCGGAATTTTTAATTTCTTTATTTCTTCCTGCGGATCGTATTTAAACCAGCTGATCATGTAAGGTTGCAGGCTTGGCCTGAAGAGGGAAAAAAGTATTGGCTTAACATCACTAACTGTTTTACCTGCTTTTAAACTATCCAATATCGGGAAACAAAGATCTTTTATCTCCTGTGGCTGTTGCTCTAATTGAATTTTTAAAACAACATCAGCCGCTTGGCCCGGGCCGGCAATAGAAACATATTTATCAGCATGCTGTGCGGCAATCATCCCGATCAATGAACCTTCGCTGTGCCCAATGACTATGATCTTATTAAACCGGTTATCTTTTTTTAAAAGATTAATCCACTCACTTGCATCGTCGATATAATTTTCAAATCGCAGATCTGTTTCCTTTTTTGCTGCAGCTACACTTTTCCCAATTGCTCTTTTATCAAAACGAACTGATGCAATACCGGCGTTGGCCAAACCATAAGCCAGTTGTTTTAAACAATCATTTTTCATCATGCTGTTATTGCCGTCGCGATCGGTAGGTCCTGAGCCTGCAATGATCAAAGCGACAGGAATATGAGTAAATTTTTCAGGAGTGGTTAATGTTCCGAAAATGTCGCCGGTTGTTGTATGTAACGTAATGGGAGTTTCAATATAATTGCTGTCAGTATTTGCACTTGCATAAACATGTATGTACAGGAATACACAAAAAATAAAAAAGATAAATTGTTTCATATAAGATTTGTGATTAATAAACTGTTTAGACTATTGTCTTTAAAGTGCATTTCAAACTTTATAAGTAAGTTAAAATTAGTTTAAACCGGAATGATTTTGGGAAGTCTTATTCCGGCTAAATAAAAAAAGTATGAAAAAAATATTTTTAAAATTTATTGCAGTGCTTGCAATATCTATTGGTTCATTCATGGGAGCGGATGCACAGGTGGTTATTAAAGTCAGACCTGCACGCCCGGTATTAAAGGTCAGGCCTGTAACTCCTGGTCCGAGACATGTTTGGGTAGCTGGCGATTATGTATTGCGCGGGGGAGGATATGTATATGTTGATGGTTATTGGGCCGAGCCTGCACGGGGATACAGGATTTGGAAAGAAGGTCATTGGAAGAGAAGACCAGGTGGTTGGGTATGGATCCCGGGGCGTTGGGTTAGATAATTATGTTATTTGTTTACAATCCTGCACCGTTTGTTGAAAGCTGCAGGATTTTTTATTTACACAACTAAAGCAATTACCTTTAAGTATTCTAAATGCTGGCATAATCTTGGCGAATGCTCGTCTAAATTCAACTTTATCGCATGCGAAAATTTCTTATCGCTTTATTCCTGCTGGTTTCTTCTGTGAGTTTTGCTCAAAGTTCAAAGGTGGAAAAAGAACATGAAAACTTTTTCAGGTTTGGTGCAAAGGGAGGTTTAAATATTAACAAGCTCCAGGGGCAGTCGTACAAAAAAGGGTTTCGTTATAATTTCCAGGCCGGCGTTTTCCTGCAATTTAATTTCAGTGATCGTTTTGGAATACAGCCCGAAGTAAATTTTGTACAGGCGTCTTCCGAAATATCCAAAGATGCAAGTGAAATATCCGATGACATTTTTGGTGGAGGCGATCAGAATAAAGCAAAATTAAATTACCTGGAAATACCTGTACTGCTGAATGTTAATCTCGGTCCAAGTAAAAGAGTAAAGTTGCAGGCAGGCCCATCATATGGAGGATTGCTGAAACATAAAGTGGATAGCGCAAGAACTTCAGACCTTTATAAAAATGGAGAATGGAGTGTAATGGGTGGTATATGGTTTCAGCTTCCCCTCATAAATCTTGGAGCAAGGTATAAACTTGGTCTTACAAATATTAATGCTACCAACAATACTGAAACCTGGAAGAACCAGGCGGTACAGATCTTTATCGGTTTAACTTTTTAAGCCAGACTAAATAAAATTTACTCCCCGCTTTTAGCGGGGTTTTTTTGTAAAAGAAATTGTACTTTGAAAGTAAAAGTTTTATATGCAACATATTCGTCCCGAAAACCTGATTGTTATTGATATCGAAACTGCTTCAGAGAATCCGTCGTTTGATTCATTGAAGGAAGAATGGAAAGAATTATGGGAAGAGAAAGTTTTGCGCAGTTTACCTGATGGTATTGCTGCAGGAGAATTTTACCCGATGCGTGCAGGGGTGATGGCTGAATTTGCAAAGATCATTTGTATAAGTATCGGCTATTTTACCAAAGAAACAAAGCTCCATATGCGCATCAAATCTTTTTATGGGCATGATGAAAAAAAATTACTCCTTGATTTCATTACAACTATCAATAAAATAGAATCTATCAACAATAAATGGTGCTTTGCAGGACATAATATAAAAGAATTTGACATTCCGTTCATATGCCGCAGGATGCTCATTAATAATATCCCGCTTCCCGGCTATCTGGATTTTCAGAATATGAAACCATGGGAAACAAATATTGTAGATACTTTCCAGTACTGGCGTTTTGGTGATTATAAAAACTACACTTCTTTAAAATTGCTCGCATCTGCTATGAACGTGCCGTCCTCAAAAGATGATATTGACGGAAGTATGGTAGGAGAATTATATTGGACCAGCAATGAATCTGAAAAAGAAAAAAATTTAAAAAGAATCGCAGTGTATTGCCAGAAAGATGTTGTTACAACAGGTAATATTATTTTACGGTTTAAGAATATACCGTTGTTAGAACCGGGAGATATTACGTTTGTTGAATGAGGTGTTGACAGGTTGATAAGGCAAACGCCGTTGTTAACAATATCAACCAGTAAACCTATCAACCTGTTTTTAAGATTTTGGAGACCGCAACACAAGTTTCGCAGTTGGATTAAATGCCTCCCTTAAAACACTCGCAAGCCGGATTCCACCTAATAATATTTGTTTTTCGATCACCTTTACATTGTTATTTATATACTCGGGCGACAGGAAATTATTTTGAAAACTGTAAGCAGTGTCCAGGTACGAACGGGATTGATTCATCCAGGTAAGCACACTTAATTTCTGCGCCTGGTTAATTTCTTCTGTCGTAAGCGTTGGATACATGCCCAGGCAGGAATCAATATCGATCCCTTTGGCATCGATGATCTGCGAATCCCAGACACTATGAAGATTTCCTGAAACAAGCGGCGAAGTGATCTCAACGCTGTTACCCCCACGGTCGCTGCCATAACCACAATGCAAAGGTTGATGAAGATCTCCTATCAGGTGAAATATCAACAGCAGATCCCTTTTTATATCTTTTTTGTTTAGATTTTTATAATTCTTAAGTTCCTGGATAGCAGTATGAAGTACGGTAATGATATCCCTTTCTGAAGTAGGCTTATAAGTATCTCCCTTTTCAACATTTACATAATGCCATGTTCTCATATAGTTATAAAAACTATTCGATTTTGCATCATCCATCCAGTTGGCTGCCTCCCCGGGACTCATGTCACCTAGGTAACTTTTTACGATCGTTTTTGTAGAATCATCGAGGAACCGAAAAGCAATTTCTGCAACCATTTCATGGCCCTTTGCTCCCCAGGCAAAAGATTTCTGGGAAATTATCAAAAGGCATACAACAAAGAACATAGCAAAACGGCTCTTCATGTGAATAAATTTTCGCAAATCTAATTATTATTTAGTTGAATTTTGCGGTGCGTTAAATTTTGATAAATCGGATATTACCAAATTTTTCATTTACATGATGTTTTAGTAACAATTTTTTAATTTTTAGCGAAATAAAAGCACTAAATTGCACTTTTTTTAATCAATTCTAATCATGCTTAAACACAAATTGAGGTTGTTTGCTACGATCATCATCGTCCTGGTGGGTTCAGCAAACTCAGCTCTGGCGCAGGTTTCGCCCAATACAGATACTTCCAGAACAGCAGCAACTGCAGATACTACATTGGATGACGCGAAAGACGCTGTACTGGATAATATTCCTGTGGTATCACTGGATGAGAACGACGGGATTGACGGAAGTGCACAAAACCTTACTTCGCAGGTAAATGCGGGAAGAAATCCATTTATCAATGCTGCTTCCTACAATTTTAGTGTGGTGCGTTTTCGTATCCGCGGATATGATTCCGACATGTTTGACACATATATTAATGGTGTTCCAATGCAAAACCTCGACAACGGGTTTTCACCATTTGGCTTATGGGGTGGTCTGAACGATGTATTCCGCAACAAACAATATACCCCAGGATTGCAATCGATCAATTACGGTTTTGGCGGATTAGGTGGAAGCACTACAATAGATGCAAGGGCTTTCAGGCAACGCAAACAGACAAGCATTACCTATTCTATTTCCAACAGGAATTATAATAACCGGTTCGCTTTTACAAAATCAACAGGATGGAATAAAAAAGGCTGGGCTTTCAGTATTTCCGGTTCACGCAGGTGGGCAACGGAAGGATACTCTGATGGTTCTTATTATGATGGCTGGTCCTTTTATGCCGCAGTGGATAAGCGTATAAATACAAAACATATTCTTTCGTTGATAGCTTTTGCAGCCCCTACAGAAAATGGACGCCAGGGCGCTTCTACCAAAGAAATGATGGATATAGCAGGTAGTCATTATTATAATCCTTACTGGGGATACCAGAACGGGAAAAAGAGAAACTCAAGCGTCGGAAAATCATTCATACCAGTTGGAATTTTAACGCACGAGTGGAAGGTAAATGATAAATCTAATTTGGTTACCGCCGTTTCTTTCTCCTCTGGAACACGCAGCACTACGGCACTTGACTGGCACAATGCAGCAGACCCAAGACCGGATTACTATCGTTATCTGCCCAGCTACCAGTTAACACCTGAATTGGCGGGCATTGTATATGATCAATTAAGGAACGATGTTAACAAACGCCAGATCAACTGGGATGCACTGTACAACGCCAATTATGGGAATTATGAAACAGTTTATAATGTAAATGGCGACTCAGGCAACAATGTGTACGGAAGAAGGTCTATGTATATAGTGGAAGAAAGAGTGATACATACTAATCGTTTTAATTTCAATACAACGTATAATACGGCGGTTAGTAAGAATATTGACCTTTCTGCCGGGTTAACTTTTGAATCTCAAAGAAATCATTATTATAAAAAAGTAGATGATCTTTTAGGTGGTGATTTTTATGTAGACGTTAACCAGTTTGCAGAGAGAGATTTTCCTGAAACTCCCAGCATTGCTCAAAACGATCTGAATAACCCGAACAGGATATTAAAACCAGGAGACAGGTTTGGATATAATTATGATATCAATATCAGGAAATCATCTGTATGGGCACAGGCGAATGTAAAACTGCGTAAAATTAATTTCTTCCTTGTCGGAGAGCATTCATATACTAACTTTTACAGGTTTGGAAGAGTAAAACCAGGATTATTCCCGGATAATTCTTTTGGAAAAGGAGCCGAACAGAATTTTTACAATTATTCATTCAAAGCGGGCCTCACTTACCTGGTAACGCCACACAATTATTTGTTTGCAAATGCAGCTTATGCAACGCGGGCGCCTTTCTTTGAAAATGCATACCTGTCGCCACGTACCAGGGATATTGTACAGGATAATCTTCGTAATGAAAGGATATCTTCATTTGAAGCCGGCTATGTTTTGGTTGCACCTAAAGTAAAATTCAGAACAACCGGTTATTATACCCGTTCAAGGTATGGAACAGATGTACTTAATTTTTATGATGATTTTGCAAGGGCATTTGGAAACTATGCCGTAAGCAATATTGGTAAAGAGAATATGGGTATTGAAATGGGTACAGAGATAATAGTTTATAAAGGGTTAAGCATTAATGCTGCTGCAGCTATTGGCCGTTATCGTTATAATAGAAACCAGGATGCTGTTTTTACCATAGACAATTCTTCCGAGGTATCACGTGAAGTACCGGTGTTCGCTAAGAATTTTTATTTAGGAACGCCACAGCAGGCTTACAACGTTGGATTTTATTACCGTTCTCCAAAATACTGGTGGGCAAGCGTAAACTTCAATTATTTTGACCAGATGTATCTCCAGATCAGTCCTGTTCGCAGAACCACGGCTGCTATTGACGGGCTTGCTCCTGATTCACCTGAGTGGCACAATATTATTGATCAGAGAAAATTCAAAGGACAATGCACACTGGATGCTTTTGTAGGATGGTCTATTTTAATGAACAAACATTTTAAATCACTCGGTAAAAGAACATTTCTGGTTTTCAGTGCCGGTGTAAACAACATTCTTAATAATACGGATATTATTTCAGGCGGATTTGAACAATTGCGTTATGATTTTGCAGGTAAAGATCCTGAGAAATTTTCTGACAAATTTTTCTATGCTTACGGAATAAATTTCCAGGCAACAGTAGCATTAAGATTTTAATAAAAAAACAAACTTTTTAAATATACATTTATGAACAACATCTTGAAATCATCTGCCGCTATCATGCTTTTGGCAACCATTGTTACGCTGAGCGCATGTAAGAAAAACTTTGAGCAACCACCTGCTCCGACAGATGCTGTAGGTCTTGAAGCAAACACCTCGATCGCAACTTTAAAAGCACTTCATACTGTTTCCGCAGCTTATGATGTAATTACTTCCGACATAATTATTTCCGGTATCGTTACTGCAAATGATAAAAGCGGCAACCTGTATAAGCAAATATTTATACAGGATACAACAGGTGCTATGCAGGTTATGATCGAAGCAGCCAGCTTATATGGAACATATCCTGTAGGACGCAGGGTATTCATACGTTGTAAAGGGCTTTGCCTTACTGACTATCATGGAACAATGCAAATGGGATTGCTTACTCACGACCAGGCCGGTATACCTTCTGTACAGGGAATACTTGGCAGCAACCTGGGTGATTACGTAATTGGCGGTTCTATCGGCAATCCTGTTGAACCACTTGCAGTTACTACAGGTGATCTCGGAACAAATATGCAGAACCGTTATATCAATGCATTTATTCAACTGGAAGATTTTGAAGTTGATGCCGCAGATACATCTAAAACCTATTCCGATACTTCAGCATATAAGAATACGGAAAACAGGGCTATAGAGAATTGTACCGGTTCTTCAATACTTGTTCGTAACAGTGCTTATGCAAGTTTTGCAGCATTCAAAATGCCAAAAGGTAACGGATCTATTGCAGCTATCTATACTATTTACAATTCCGATAAGCAATTATTACTTCGTGATACTTCCGACGTTAAGTTTTATAACCTGCGTTGCGGAGCGGCTCCGTCAAATGCATTATTGTATGAAGATTTTGAAGCTTACCCTGCAAGTTCTACAACACCCTATGTAAATGTAAGCATACCAGATTGGGTGAATGTAGCGGAAGGTCCAAACTTCATATACACTAATAGAATATTTAGTGGTAACAAGTATGCATACGTTAGTGCTTTTAATAGCGCCTTGACTGTAGCCAATACCTGGCTGGTTACGAAAGCAGTAGATCTTGATGCTACGACAAATGAACAACTTAGCTTTTCTACCAAGCAGGATTTCCGTATGACTAATTATACGGGATCAGGAACAGACGTTGCATCGACTATGAGGGTAATGTATTCTACAAATTACACTGGTTCCGGTGATCCGTTTGCTGCGGGTGTTATATGGACTGACCTAACAGGATATACTTTATCGCCAGGAACTACATCAGGTTCACCATTCCCCACTGATTACACAGTTTCCGGATCAATTGATTTAAGTGCTATCAACGGAATAGTTCGCATTGCTTTTAAAAATGAAGGATCAGATCAAACAGGAACAGCCAATGATCATACTTCTTCATGGGAAATAGACAATATTCTAATCGTAGGCGATTAATTTGATACAAATCTTTAAAGAGCCATCATGATGAATGATGGCTCTTTATTCAGTTATCATTTAATAATGGTGCAATACAAAATAATTTTATGAGAAAATTTTTTACGTTATTATTGGTTCTTACTTCGTTGACTTGTTTTTCACAGTCAACCACTCTTGTAATAAGCCAGTTTTACGGAGCTGGTGGAAATACAGGAGCTTCATTGAATGCTGATTATGTGGAGTTGCACAATGTCTCATCTGGGGCACTCAGCTTATCAGGTTATTCCATTCAATATTCATCGGCAACAAATACGGGAGCATGGACGGGCGTTTCTGCTTTACCGGCAGTTTCAATTCCCGCAGGCGGATACTATCTTATACAAATGGGAGGAGCAGGTGCTAATGGAGCTGCCTTACCTACACCGGATTATTTTGCAAACCCAACTATAGCTTTAAGCGGAACGAACGGAAAGCTTGCTCTTGTGAATGGTACTACTGCAATCACCGGTTGTCCTTTTCCTGCAAATGTAATTGATGGGGTAGGATATGGAACTGCCAATTGTTTTGAAGGTGCTGCTGCAACAGCTGCTCTTACACCAACAGATGCAGGTTTGAGAAACAACAGCGGATGTACAGATACTGATAACAGCGGATCCGATTTTACAGTAACGGCAGCAGCCCCACGCAATAGCGCCACACCGGTATTCATTTGCAGCGGGGGGCCTCCAACTCCATCTATAACTGCAGGAACTGTGGTTGATTTTGGAAATGTTGTGATTGCTACAAATTCTCCCTCCCAGTTTTTTAATATAACAGGATCAAACCTTACAGGTGCTCCTGGTGATATCACTATAAATGCACCTTCGGTAGATTTCGAGGTGTCAAATGATAACAGTGCATGGGGAGCTTCCACTTTAATACATTATACAACAGCTTCACTTCCTGCTACCCCGGTGTATGTAAGATTTAGTCCGCAGACGCTAGGTCCTAAAAGTGGCAATGTTAATATTATTGGTGGAGGAGTTTCCGGTGCAGTAACTGTTGCGGTTAGTGGTAATTGTGTTGCTACTGCAGTAGCAAACGTAACGACCAGTCCAGCTACAACAGCATTTGGTGCAGTATGTATCAATACCATTGCAGGTCCGAATATTGTTTCGATCAATGGTACAAATCTTACTACGGCTGACCTGGTAGTAGGACCCTTAAATGGGTATTCATTCTCTACCACTTCAGGTGGAACTTACACCGCAACACTTACGCTTCCACAGCCGGGAGGAACTTTCAACCAGGATATATTTGTTCAGTTCACCCCAACAACAGCTGCTTCATATGATGGGAATATTCCTGTTACAGGTGGTGGACTTTCCGCAGCCGCAAGCATTGTTGTTACCGGCACCGGAACCAGTGGAACTGCCACAGTTGTAACAGGATCTCCCAGTGCAATTACACAAACATCTGCAACACTTGCCGGAACCATTCCTTTACAGGGTTGTTCACCGGTTACTGCTTATGGATTTGAATATAGTGTTACTGCCGGATTCCCCGCGGGAACAGGTACCGTTGCGGCATCATCAAACCTGAGTGGAGTAGATTTTTCTGCAGACATCAGTCTTTTATTGCCTGGCACAACTTATTACTATATGGCTTTTGCAACCAATACCGGAGGCACAGTATACGGTACTCAAATGTCTTTTATTACTTCAGCACCACCAGCATCATCACTGGACGCTACAGCACTTTCATCATTTGGCTCAACCTGTGTTACCATAGCTGTTGGACCAAATTCTTTTGATATCAACGGAATAAACCTTACCACTGCTGATATAGTAGTAGGACCTTTGAATGGATTTACATTTTCAACCACATCAGGTGGCCCTTATTCAAACAGCCTTACCCTTCCACAATCGGGCGGAACCTATTCACAAACAATTTATGTAATGTTTAATCCTGCTGTATTGGGTGTGTATGATGGAAATATACCGGTAACGGGTGGGGGCGTTGCAAGTTTTTCTGTGCCTGTATCGGGTAGTGGAGAAAATACTGTTCCTGCACTTGTAACAGGTGATGCAACTGATATTACTGCAAATGAAGCATCTGTTACTGGCGGTATTTCGAACTTTGGTTGCAGTTCTGTATTCGCTTATGGTTTTGAGTACAGTGGAATTAATGGTTTTGTTAATGGCTCAGGAATTAAGAAGGAATCATTCAATCTTACAGGACCGGATTTCTCAACCAGGTTAACCGGGCTTGTAAAAGGAACAACCTACTATTACAGGGCTTATGCAACCAATAATGGCGGCACCTCTTATGGACCTCAAAATTCATTTACAACAGCATCCATACCACAAGGCCTCGTGATTTATTCATCCCCGATCATTCGTGGACAAAGCCTTCATTTTAGTGTATCAGGATTAAAAGCCGGACATTATTTAGTGGTAATTCATGACGGTATAGGTCAACGCATGTTGCAGAGAGATTTTATTGTGCAGGTTGATTTTATGGATAACAGCTTTACATTGCCTGCTAACTTCCCGATTGGTGTATACAATCTCCAGGTATTGAATTATAACGGATTTAAGATGCAAAAGTCATTTATGGTTCAGTAATCCGAAGTAAAATTTTTAAAAGAAGCCCTGGTAAAGGGCTTCTTTTTTTTCTAATATATTTAATATTTTTAAAAGACCTGCTGGGATAAAATGTCAAGCTGGCAGAAGCGCGGGTCTTGGTATTTAATTTGCCAATAGTCAAAAAATAATTTCTATGCAAAAAGGTAATATACGGGTACAAACGGAGAATATCTTTCCAATAATTAAGAAGTTTCTCTATAGTGAGCATGACATATTCATCCGTGAACTTGTCAGCAATGCTGTAGACGCCACTCAAAAGTTGAAAACACTTTCTTCTCTTGGTGAAGCAAAAGGCGAACTGGGTGAATTAAGAATTGATGTAAAAATTGATAAGGAAAATAAGACACTCAGCATTTCGGATAAGGGAATAGGGATGACTGCAGAGGAAGTTGATAAATACCTTAACCAGGTGGCTTTCAGTGGCGCAGAAGAATTCCTGGAAAAATATAAAGGGCAGAATGAAGCGAATATTATTGGGCATTTTGGATTGGGTTTTTATAGCTCCTTCATGGTAAGTGATAAAGTAGAGGTATTCACCAAAAGCTATAAAGAAAATGCCAAAGCCGTAAGATGGGAGTGTGACGGAAGTCCTGAATTCATTTTGGAAGATACAGACAAAGAAGAAAGAGGAACGACCATCGTATTACACCTGAATGAAGAAAGTGAAGAATTTCTTGAGCCTGCTAGGATACAGGCCGTATTGGAAAAGTTCTGTAAATTTTTACCGGTATCTATATTTTTTGAAGATAATCAGATCAACAATGTTGCGCCGGCATGGACAAAAAAGCCATCTGAATTAACAACGGAGGATTACCAGAACTTTTATAGGGAATTATATCCATTCGGTGAAGCACCTTTATTCTGGATTCACCTTAACGTGGATTACCCCTTTAACCTGACAGGGATTTTATATTTCCCAAAGATCAAACAGAGCTATGAAATTCAGAAAGATAAGATCCAGTTGTACAGCAACCAGGTGTTTGTTACGGATGAAGTAAAAGACATTGTACCTGAATTTCTTATGTTACTTCATGGAGTAATAGACAGCCCGGATATACCGCTAAACGTTAGTCGCAGTTATTTACAGGGAGATCCAAACGTTAAAAAGATCAATGCCCACATCACTAAAAAGGTTGCTGATAAACTGGAGGAAATATTTAATTCAGACAGGAAGTCATTTGAAGAAAAATGGGAAAGTCTTGGTTTGTTTGTTAAGTACGGTATGATGACCGATGATAAATTTTTGGATAAGGCCAATAAATTTTTCATCATGGAAGATACAACGGGTAAATTCCATACACTGGAAGAATACAAAATGGCAACAGAAACCCTGCAAAAGAATAAAGAGGGGAAGCAGGTTATTTTATACACCACAAATCCTGTGCAGCAGGATGTATTTATCCAACAGGCAATTACCAAAGGATACACGGTTGTGAAAATGGAAACACTTGTAGATGCAGCATTTATTAATAGCGTGGAAATGAAATGGGCTGATACGCAATTTACAAGGGTGGATGCTGATATTGCAGAGAACCTGGTTGATAAAAATGAGGGAAACGAAAGTATATTGAGCAAAGACGATGCAGAGAAACTGAAAGCTTTGTTTGCAAAACCACAGGAAGGACTTAACCTGAATGTTGAAGTGAAAGGATTAAATGAAGCGACTTCGCCGGTAACAGCTACCAGGCCTGAATTAATGCGTCGCATGAAAGATATGGCTTCCATGGGCGGAGGTATGGGAGCATGGTATGCAAGTATGCCTGATGAAGTAAATCTCACAGTGAACGGCAATCACCCCATTTTTAAAAATATTCTTGCGGAAAAAGATAGCAATAAACAGGAAAAGCTGGTGAAGAACCTCGCCGATCTTGCGCTGTTGTCGCAGGGATTATTAACAGGAAATAACCTCACAAGCTTTATAAGCAGGAGTGTAGAGCTGATGGAAGAAAAAGCATAGAATAAAACCAGTATTGCATATAAGAGATGATAATTTATAAAATTTATCATCTCTTTTTTATTCGGATAACCTCAGGTCAATTACTTTCAATTGTAATGTTTTTTCGCCATTCCATTCATTCTCATCAACAGTGAAAACAATATCGAGCGGTTTATTCATTTGTAAAAGATAAAATTTATGCGACATATTAAATCCAATACCTGTAAGAGTATAGTCATGTTGCTTTACAACAAATCTTACATGTAGTTCTTTTACGATTTTTGAATAGCCTGTATCTGTCACTTCCTTTGCAATGAAAACCGGGCGCATATTTTCGGGTCCGAAAGGCTCCATTTGTGTAACGATACTATAGAATGCAGGTTTGATTTCGGGAAAACTTATTTCGGCATCAATGGTTATCTCGGGAACGAGTAAACGTTCTTCAATACTTGCATTTACCACCTCGTTGAACCTGTTACTGAATGCCTCAACATTTTCCGGCAACATGGAAAGTCCCGCTGCTGCAAAATGGCCACCATAACCAAGCAAATGTTCCCTGCACGCATAAATGGCTTCATATAAATTAAACCCCGCCACGCTTCTTGCACTTCCGGCAACAATATCCCCGCTTTTAGTAAGCACAACTGTAGGGCGGTAATAATGTTCTATAAGCCGGGAGGCAACAATTCCTACAACACCCTTGTGCCAGTGTTCACGATAAACAACAGAAGTTTTCCTGTTTATAAGATCATTGTCCGATCGGATAATCGCCAGTGCTTCCTCGGTGATATTGCTATCTGCTTCTTTCCGGTCGCTGTTATCCGAATGAAGCATTTCAGCAAATTCCATTGCTTTACTTTCATCTTTTTCGATAAAAAGCTGTACTGCTTTTTTTGCATCATCCATCCGGCCGGCTGCATTTACCCTTGGTGCAATTACGAAAACGACATTGTTAATACTGAGTTTTTTTTGTATGCCTCCAAGCTTAATGAGTGCATTCACGCCCGCACCCGGACTTTCATTTATTTTTTGCAAACCATAATATGCAAGTATCCTGTTTTCTCCTGTCATCGGAACAATATCAGCTGCAATAGCAATAGCAACAAGATCAAGATAGCAGAGATAGTGCTCTTCAGTAATCGAATAATATTCAGCAAGAGCTGTCATCAATTTAAAGCCTACGCCGCAACCACAAAGTTCTTTATAAGGATAACTGCAATCGGATTGTTTTGGATTTAGAATTGCCACGGCCCCGGGGAGTTCTTTGCCGGGTAAATGATGGTCACAAATAATAAAATCAATTCCTAACGATTTGGCATAGCCGATAAGCTCAACAGATTTTATTCCGCAATCAAGGCAAATGATCAATGTAAATCCATTTTCTGCAGCATGGTCAATACCCGCTTTACTCACTCCATAACCTTCCCGGTACCGGTGCGGAATATAATAATCCAGCATTGATGGATTGTGGATTCCTGCGAGGAATTGATACATGGATGCAACGGATGTAGTGCCATCAACATCATAATCACCAAAGACGAGAATTTTTTCATTGTTGATAATTGCAGCATCGATCCGGTCAACAGCCTTCTGCATATCTTTCATCAGCCAGGGGCTATGCAACATGTTTAATTGAGGACGGAAATAATTTTTTGCGGCTTCGAAAGTTTCAATTCCTCTTTGTATGAGTACGCTGCAAATGGTTTTATTAATACCAAGAGACTTGTGTAAAAGATCAGTTTTAGTTTCATCTACGGATAATATATTCCATTTTTTTTCCAAGATCAGTATTTTCTGTCTGTAGTATAACGAACAAGTTCCTCCAGTGCATTTCTTACCGGTGATGCAGGGAATGTATGCAGGATAGCAAGTGCTTCATCCCTGTATTCATTCATTTTTATTTCAGCGTACCTGATGCCGCCGCTCGTTTCTACAGTGTTAAGTACAAACTTAATGCTCACAGGATTCTTGTTCTCATTTTTTACGATGTTTATAATACGTCTTCTTGTGCTTTTATCAACATTGTTTAAAGTATAAATCAACGGAAGTGTTAGTTTTTTTTCTTTGATATCGTTGCCGGTAGGTTTACCTATATTCTCGTTTCCATAATCAAAAAGGTCGTCTTTGATCTGGAAAGCGATTCCTACTTTTTCTCCAAAAAGTTTCATACGGTTCGTGATCTGCTCGTCTTTACTGGTACTATAAGCACCCACGGCACACGCAGAAGAGAGGAGTGACGCAGTTTTATTTCTTATGATTTCGAAATAGATCTCTTCATCAAGGTTAAGCTTACGTGCTTTTTCAATTTGAAGCAATTCGCCTTCACTCATTTGTTTTACTGCATCTGATACGATATGAAGTTGTTGAAATTCATGGTTATCGGTAGATAATAATAGTCCTTTTGCAAAAAGATAATCCCCCACTAATACCGCGATCTTATTTTTCCATATTGCATTGATGGAAAAAAAACCACGTCTTTCCATTGATTCATCCACAACGTCATCATGAACAAGCGTAGCAGTATGTAAAAGTTCCACAAGTCCCGCTGCCCGGTAAGTGCTTTCATTTATTTCACCATGAAGTTTGGCGCTCAAAAAAACAAACATGGGCCTCAGTTGCTTTCCCTTTCTTTTAATAATAAACTTCATAATCCGGTCAAGCATAGGCGTTTTGCTACGCACTGCATCAGAAAACTTCCTTTCAAAAGTATCCAGCTCCTTCCCGATAATATTTTTTACAAAATCCATTATAAAAAGGGCAATATAATACAGCGAGGGGCCTTAGCAAAGTATTTTTATTTTTCGGGTGCTTATTTTAAAAAACAAACATACTCACCCGTTTTTGTATAAAAGCAGCAAATCCGCTCTGGTTAAGGTCTGGAACATAGGTAAAATCAGTGCTAATCGAAAATTCGTGAATTTAAATAAATGCTAAAAAATTTTGGTTTTTGGGTTGCATTCAATATTTTTGCCATTAATCAATCGTATATTTAGAAATCTATCAATCATTAAGTTATGTCAAGCAAAAAGTACAAATTATTACTAGCGGTGTTTTTGGTTATCGCTACGGGAGCCCTTGCCCAGGATCAAAGAAAATCCACAAGTGGCTACGACGTGTATGACTCCACCGTTATTACTTCTAAAAGACAACCACAGCAAAACGAATTTTGGAACCACAACTACAACTTTCCCTCCAAGCCAAGGAACATGTGGGAAGTTGGTGTTAAAGGCGGCGCAATGAATATTATGGGCGACGTGAATGGAACATTCTTTACACCAGGTTTTGGATTACATGTTCGTAAAGCATTTGGTTATGTTTTTTCATTAAGAGCAGAATATATTTTCGGACAGGCAAAAGGACAAAACTGGCTTGCTTCCCAGGGGTACAATAATAATGGCCCATGGATTGGTGCTGGTTACACCAATGGGCCTGTGTATTACAACTACAAAACCAAAATACAGGATCTAAGCCTGCAAGGTATCATTACGTTTAACAATATTCGTTTTCACAAAGATAAATCAGCATGGGTTGTATATGCCGGTGCTGGTATAGGGGCTAGTGCTTATAAAGCTAAATTGAACTTATTGAATGATGCCAGTGGTACTAACTACCAGGAATTGTTCGACAAAGTTTTTAGCGATCCTCAAACTTATAAGAACAGGAAAGATATAAGGAAAGCATTGAAAGATGGAATGGATGATTCTTATGAAACTGATGCGCAAACAAATGGTGAACGCAGACCAAAATTAGGAAGCAGTACTTTAAGGGTTTCAACTACTGTACTTGCAGGTATACAATTCAAACTTTCCAGGAGAATCAATATCGCTCTTGAAAATCGTCACACTTTTATTCATGATGATTTGTTGGATGGTCAGCAATGGCAGGAAAATCCGGTTGGCGATCCGGCACAAACAGGAAATTGGGATTCATATAACTTCGCTTCACTTGGTTTGAACTTTAACCTGGGAGGTAAAGCTGTTGAACCATTATGGTGGCTTAATCCATTGGATTATGCCTATGGCGAACTTAACAATCCAAGACATATCAAGTTTCCAAAACCAGTGTTTGATGATGCAGATGGCGACGGTGTAGTAGATCAGTTGGATCGTGAACCAAACACACCAGCAGGTTGTCCTGTTGATAGCCATGGTGTAACACAGGATACTGATGGTGACGGTGTACCAGATTGTAAAGACAAGCAATTGATCACTCCTACAGAGTGTCAACCAGTTGATGCTGATGGTGTTGGTAAGTGCCCTGATCCTGAATGCTGTAAAAATATCAGGCCTGATTCTACTGCGGCAAAACCTTGCCCGTCAGATTATCCTAGCCTTTCTTTCAAAGGAAACAGTGTTACATTGACCAGTGATAACAAGGCAATGCTTGCTACAGTAGCAGCTAAAATGAAGGCAAATCCAAACTGTAATATTACTATCAATGGTTACCCTGAGGCGTCTAAGGCTTCACAGGCAGTATGCCAGAAGAGAATAGATGCAGTGAAAAAATACCTTGTTGAAAAAGAAGGTATCAGCGCCGACAGAATTACTACCAATTGTGAAGTTGGTGGCGGAGATAAGAATACAGTTGACATTAAGTCAAACTAAAATAAGTTTTAATTCCACTTTTTGCTCAATGATGAAACCCTCCCTTTTTTGGGAGGGTTTTTCTTTTAGATCCTTTACAAAAGACTTAACAACTGTTTTTTGGAGATTTCTGTTTTTACGGGCATTTTTGGCTAAAATCCACTAATTTTGCACTTCTTTATGAGATCACTAAAAATTGTAGTTCCGGTTCTTTTTATCCTGCTCGGGTTTTCAGCGTGTAGTAAGTTTAGCAAAGTTCAAAAGAGCAAGGACCCGGAATATAAATTTGCCAAGGCAGAAGAGTATTATGCAAAAAAGAAATACCGTAATGCCCAGCAACTTTATGAAGAATTATTCCCGGTTTATAAAGGAACTCAGAAATTTGAAGACCTGTATTATAAGTGGGCATATTGTTATTATAACCTGGAGCAATACAGGGATGCAGAAAATCTGTTTAAAGGATTTATTGAAGTTTTTCCGAATAGCCCGAGGGCAGAAGAAGTAGATTATATGAGGGCTTATTGTTTTTATAAGCAATCGCCTAAGATCGAACTTGAGCAGGTGAATACAATAAAAGCAATGGGGATGATGCAGACTTTTATTAATACACACCCCGAATCACCAAAGGTAAAAGAGGCAACTGAGATCATTGATAAAGCAAGAGCTAAATTAGAATTAAAGGAATACCGCGGGGCAAAATTATATTATGACCTTGGTCAGTATCGTGCCTCAGCAATTGCCTTTGGGTTATTATTGAACGGTTATCCTGAATCGGCAAAAGGAGAAGAATATAAATTCATGATTGTGAAATCTTATTACCGTTTTGCAAAATTGAGTATTGCGGAAAAGCAACTGGAGCGTTTTGAAAAAGTGGTAACAGAATACCAGGATTTCGCAGATCGTTACCCTGATAGTAAGCTTTTGAAAGATGCAGAAAGCTATAGCATTTTAAGTCAAAATAAAATTAAAGAAATACAAAATGAGCAAACTTCGTCGTCAGTTAAGCGCTAATACAAGCAGTTCAGTAGAGCCAAAAAAACTATCTGATCTGAAAGACAGGACAGGTAATCTATATGAATCAATAGCAATTATTGCTAAAAGAGCAAACCAGATAAATATTACTATCAAGGAAGAATTGCATAATAAACTTGAGGAATTTGCTAGTCATACGGATAGCCTGGAAGAGATTCATGAGAACAAGGAGCAAATTGAAATCTCCCGTGCTTATGAGCGCATGCCTAATCCAGCATTATTGGCAACAACCGAATTTTTGGAAGATAAAGTATATTTCCGCAAGAATGATGAGGATCTGTTCAGTTAAGATCTGTCGTAATTTTTACATCTTCTTTAATTAAGAAGTTATAATTTTAGTCCCGCAATAAGCGGGACTTTTATGTTAAAAGGCAAAAAGATATTATTAGGATTATCAGGAAGTATTGCGGCATATAAATCTGCCACATTAGTACGACTCCTGGTAAAGGCAGGTGCAGAAGTTAAAGTAGTTATGACTCCTGCAGCTACTGGTTTTATTGCCCCGCTTACACTTTCTACACTCTCAAAAAATGAAGTATTATCTGAACTTGCAGAAAATAATTCCTGGTCAAATCATGTTATGCTTGGCCGCTGGGCCGATGTAATGCTGATAGCTCCGCTTAGCTGTAATACGCTGGCAAAAATGTCAGCAGGATTATGTGATAATTTACTAATGGCTGTTTACCTTTCGTCGGTTTGCCCTGTTATCGCTGCACCGGCAATGGATGAGGATATGTGGTTGCATCCATCTACAAAGAGAAATATAAAGCAGATCGAATCTTTCGGTAATATGGTAATTCCAGTAGAAAATGGCGAACTCGCAAGTGGCTTAAGGGGCGAAGGAAGAATGTCTGAACCAGAACATATCATTACGTATTTAAAGGATTATTTTTTCAAAAAAGATCAATTTAAAGGAAAAAAAATACTGGTAACTGCCGGTCCTACATATGAAGCGATAGACCCGGTAAGATTTATTGGTAATCACTCTTCAGGTAAAATGGGAATTGCATTGGCAGATGAGTTTAAGAGACGGGGCGCAGAGGTGACCTTGGTTTGCGGGCCTGTTTCGGCTGAGGTAAATAAAGCAATTAATCTTATAAAAGTTACTTCCGCATCAGAGATGTACAATGCCTGCGTGGATATTTTTCCCGGGATGGATATTGCCGTTATGAGCGCTGCTGTTGCAGATTACACTATTCCCGATCCTGCTGCAGAAAAAATAAAGAAGAATGGCGACTCACTGGTACTGAATCTTCAAAAAACAAAAGACATTTTAAAAACATTGGGGGAAAACAAAAAGACCAACCAGGTATTGGTAGGTTTTGCCCTGGAAACAAATAATGAAAAGGAACATGCATTAAAAAAATTGCATGCAAAAAATGCTGATATGATTGTTTTAAATTCTTTAAACGATCCGGGAGCAGGATTCGGGCACGACACTAACAAAATCGTTATTTTTGATAAACACGGAAATGAACATCAATTCGATACAAAGCCGAAAACAGCCATTGCTTCAGATATTATAAACACGATTATTAAACTTTCAAATGCGTAAAATTAAATTCCTGATATTTTCCCTTGTTATAGCCCAATCCGTTGCCGCACAGGAACTGAATGCAAGGGTATCTGTAGTGGCTACCAGGGTAGGGAACAATGTAAATAAAAATACATTTACCACCTTGCAAACGGCACTCAACAATTTTTTAAATAACCGCAAATGGACGAATGAGACCTATGCAGCAGTTGAAAAAATTGATTGTAATTTTTTATTGAACCTTGAATCCACCGATGAAGTAAATGTTTATAAAGGGTCGCTGACAATACAGGCTGCACGCCCTATATTCAACACTTCTTACCTGTCGCCGATCATTAATTTCAAAGATGATGATATTGGATTCAAATACATAGAATTTCAACAGCTTGATTTTAATGAAAACCGTGTTACGGGAACTGATCCACAGGCTTCAAACCTTACAGCAATTTTTGGCTATTATGCATATGTGATTCTTGCATTTGATTATGCTTCATTTTCTCCTCATGGCGGCGATGCCTATTTTCAAAAGGCCCAGAATATTGTAAACAACGCACCCGATGGAAGAAGTATTTCCGGCTGGAAAGCTTTTGACAATACACGTGATCGTTATTGGCTGGTAGAAAATATGTCAAACTCAAGATATACTATTATGCATGATGTGTATTATAATTATTACCGTTTGGGAATGGACAAGTTGTATGATGATGATGCAAAGGCACGGACTGAAATGCTCAATGTTTTAAACCTGTTGGATAATTTCAATAAGGATAATCCCAATACAATGATTAACCAGTTCTTTTTCCAGGGAAAGTTTACCGAATTGATTAATATATTTTCAAAAGCACTGCCACAGGATAAATCGAGGGCAAAAGAACTGTTGATGAAACTCGATTTAACCAATGCAAATAAATACCAGGACCAACTGAAATGAGGAATCTGTTTGCAGTATCCATTCTACTATTTCTTTTGTCATGCGGTAAGAAGAAAACCGTTCCTGCAGGTATATTAGAACCTCAGCAAATGCAGTCTGTTTTTTGGGATTATATCAGGGCAGATGTTTATGCAAAAGAAATTCTTAAAAAAGATATTTCGAAAAATGACACGATCGAGAATATAAAACTTCAAAAAAAGATTTTCAGTCATTACAACATTAGTAAAGAAGATTTTTACAGGAGTTATAATTATTATACGGCTCATTCAGAATTGATGAATGTATTGATCGATAGTATGATGGCTAAACAAAACAGGCGTAGTAAGGAACTTAGGCGCCCGGAAAAAAATGCAACAAAGAGTATTTATGAATAAGATTTACAAAAATAGCGAACACGCAGTAGATGATATCACCGATGGGAGCACGATCATGCTTGGTGGATTCGGGCTATGCGGTATCCCCGAAAACTGCATAGCAGCATTGGTAAAAAAAGGAGTAAAAAACCTTACCTGTATTTCAAATAATGCAGGGGTTGATGACTTTGGAATCGGTCTCATGCTGAAGCAAAAGCAGGTAAAAAAAATGGTCTCCTCTTATGTAGGGGAGAATGCAGAATTTGAACGCCAGCTATTAAGTGGTGAACTGGAAGTGGAACTGATTCCCCAGGGAACATTGGCCACCCGTTGTATGGCATCGGGATATGGCATGCCTGCAGTATTTACGCCGGCAGGCGTGGGCACAGAAGTGGCTGACGGAAAAGAAACAAGAAATTTTAACGGTAAAGAATACCTGCTGGAAATGGCTTTTGATGCAGACTTTGCTATTGTAAAAGCATGGAAAGGAGATGCGCAGGGGAATTTAATTTACAAAGACACTGCCCGCAATTTCAATCCTTTGATGGCAATGGCAGGGAAAATAACTATTGCTGAAGTGGAAGAATTAGTTCCGGCAGGTACTGGACCCCAACCAAATTCATACACCGGGCATTTATGTTCACCGTATTTTCCAGGGAAATAATTATGAAAAAAGAATTGAGCAAAGAACAGTAAGAAAAAAAGTTTAGAAGGTTGAGAAGTTTAGGGGTTTAGATGAAAGTACAAACCTTAAAATTGCTAACCTGCTAACCTTCAAACTACTAATCCCCTAAACAAACCATTAATTATCTAACTTAACATGGCACTAGACAAATACCAAATAGCACAACGGATTGCAAAAGAATTAAGTGACGGCTTTTATGTAAATCTCGGCATTGGCATTCCAACACTTGTTGCAAATTATATTCCACAGGGAATTAATGTAGTATTACAAAGTGAAAATGGATTGTTAGGAATGGGTCCTTTCCCTTTTGAAGGCGAAGAAGACGCAGACCTGATAAATGCAGGAAAACAAACGATCACAACACTACCCGGATCAGCTTTTTTTGACAGTGCAATGAGCTTTGGAATGATACGTTCAGGTAAAGTTGATCTGACGGTATTAGGTGCTATGGAAGTAAGTGAGAACGGAGATATTGCAAACTGGAAGATCCCGGGAAAAATGGTAAAAGGTATGGGTGGCGCTATGGATCTTGTTGCCAGCGCAAAGAATATTATTGTAGCGATGATGCACACCAATCCAAAGGGAGAAAGTAAACTACTCTCATCCTGCACACTGCCGCTTACCGGTAAACGATGTGTAAAAAAGATTGTTACAGAACTTGCTGTGCTGGAAATTGCTGATGGCGCTTTTAAACTACTGGAAAGAGCACCAGGTGTTTCTGTCGACGAAATAAAACAAAAAACCGCGGGGAAGTTAATTGTTGAAGGAGAGATTGCCGAAATGCTGTTTTAATTCCTTTGTTACAGCGACTCCCAAAAATCAACCAGATATTGCGATTGACTTGAAAATATCATACCAGCAGGGTGCTCTTGCCCTGTGCTTGCGCTAATGACACAATACGTTTTCAATTTGTAGCAATTATTTTGTATCAAAATAAATTGCTACAAAATAATTGCTACAACAGCTATGGCCCTTATAAAAAATGGGTGATAAAGATTATAAATCATCATCACCCATTCTATTGCTTAACTTAATAACTATATTTTAGGCGCTGCTGCTAAGATCTCTGCATTTACCCCACTTGCATATTTTTCAAAATTCTTAATGAACTGTTGCGCTAAATCTTTTGCTTTTGCATCATAAGCAGCTTTATCAGCCCATGTATTACGTGGATTTAAAACCTCGGTTGGAACTCCCGGGCATTCTTTCGGCATCATCATTCCAAATACGGGGTGCGCTTCAAACTCAACATTATCAAGTTTACCTTCCAACGCCGCAGTGATCATTGCTCTTGTATACGGTAGTTTCATTCTTTGACCGATACCGTATGGTCCGCCACTCCATCCTGTGTTGATCATCCAAACGTTTACGTTATGTTGTGTCATTTTCTTTCCAAGCATTTCTGCATATTGACCTGGATGAAGTGGAAGGAAAGGAGCACCAAAACATGCACTGAATGTAGATTTTGGTTCAGTAACACCAGCTTCGGTACCTGCAACCTTTGCAGTATATCCGCTGATGAACTGGTACATTGCCTGTCCGGGAGAAAGTTTACTTACCGGGGGTAAAATACCATATGCATCTGCAGTCAGGAAGAAAATATTCTTTGGCATTTTACCAATAGATGGTTCCAGTGCATTACTGATAAATGAAAGTGGGTAGCTTACCCTTGTATTCTCTGTAATTTTCTTACTATGAAAATCAATTTTATTAGTGCCTTCGATAAAGGTTACATTTTCAACCAATGCACCCGGTTTAATAGCATTGTAAATTTCAGGCTCTTTCTCTGCGCTCAGGTCAATTGTTTTTGCATAGCAACCTCCTTCAAAATTAAATACACCGCTATCGGTCCAGCCATGCTCATCATCACCTATTAAACTCCTGTTTGGATCTGCGCTTAAAGTTGTTTTACCTGTTCCGCTTAATCCAAAGAAAATAGCGGTATCACCACCCTTACCCATATTAGCTGAACAATGCATGCTCAATACATTCTTATCATGCGGTAAAATATAATTAAGGATAGTAAAAATTCCTTTTTTCATTTCACCTGTATAACCCGTACCGCCGATCAGGATCATTTTCTTTGTGAAACTAACCATTGCAAAATTGTGTTGCCTGGTTCCATCCGTAGCAGGATTAGCTTTGAATCCGGGCGCCTGTATAATATGCCATTCAGGTGTAAAGTTATCCAACTCATCTTCTGTTGGCCTTAAAAACATATTGTATGCAAATAAATTACTCCATGGATTTTCATTGACCACCCTGATGTTCAGGCGATATTTCGGATCAGCACATGCATAACAATCCCTTACCCACATTTCTTTGCTGTTTAAATAATTAACCAGCTTTTCATGCATCTGGTCAAAATATTTAGGTTCAAGTGGAATATTGAAATCATTCCAATGAACAGAATCGGCTGTTAATTCATCTTTTACTGTAAACTTATCTTTTGGACTACGACCGGTGAATTCGCCGGTATTAATAAGAAGTGCGCCTGTATCATTCAAAACGCCTTCTTTGCGTTGTACTGCCTGTGTACTTAATTCGGTAGGTGTTAGCTGGTAATGTACAGGTTTGGAAGGATGTAAACCAATCTTTTCCAAAGCTCCGATCGGGGCTTCGGTCATCGTTGTAATTGACATAGCAAGTAATCTTTTAGTTAGGGGACAAAGGTAATATTTCATTGCTTTAAAATGAACTGTCGTCCCTCTGGCATTATTAATGATTCTTCAAATAATAATTGAATTATTGGTAAATTTTCAAAAAGAATAGCCATTTGTAGAATGCAAATCCTTAATCCATAAGTTATTTTAAATCCTGTTCATTTTTCATTTTTATTTTTCCTTTTATGGCCGGCTGGAATGAAAAATTATTAAGCTGTATATTGTGCCCCAATACTTTGCAATCAATTCTTTAAAATCACAACAATTTTTCTTGATGAAATATCTTCCTTTAAACGCAGAAATATTTGTCCAGAACAGGAAAAAGTTTGTACAGGCAATGGATAAAAATGCAATTGCCATTTTTAACAGCAATGACGAATTGCCTACAAACGGGGATGGACAGCATAGATTTAAACAAAATTCAGATCTTTTATGGCTTACCGGTATTGAGCAGGAGGATAGCATGTTGGTGCTGTTTCCTGGTAATACCGATCCAAAATACAGGGAAGTACTTGTTTTGATAAGGCCTAACGAACTCAAAGAAAAATGGGATGGTCATCGGTTGCGTGTAAATGAAGCAAGAGCAATTTCAGGCATTCAAACCATTGTGTGGCTTGATTCACTGGATGGGTTGTTGCAACCATGGATACACAATGCAGATACTATTTATCTCAATAGTAATGAAAACGACCGCAAAGCAAACCTGGTTCCGGTAAGAGATTATCGTTATGCAGCTGCGATGAAAGACCGCTATCCCTTACACAATTATCAACGCAGTGCAAAAATTTTAAAAGAATTGCGTGGAATTAAATCTGCATTGGAAGTTGAAGTAATGCAAAAAGCAATTGACATTACAGACAATACATTCCGCAGGTTATTAAAATTTATAAAGCCTGGTGTAATGGAATACGAGATAGAGGCTGAAATATATCATTCTTTTTTATCTCAAAGGGCAACCGGTACCGCATACAATTCTATCATTGCAAGTGGCGACAACGCAAGAATATTGCATTACATAGAAAACAACCGTGAATGTAAAGACGGGGATTTGCTATTAATGGATTTTGGAGCGGAGTATGGAAATTATTGTGCAGACCTTACCCGCACCATTCCGGTAAGTGGAAAATTTGGCCGCAGGCAAAAAACAATTTATAACGCATGCCTTCATTTGCATCGATATGCAGCAAGTATTTTAAAACCCGGGATTTCAATTGTTGATTATACAGAGAAAGTTGGAGAAGAAGCAACGGTTGTCTTTCAAAAGATCGGATTATTAAAAAAATCTGACGTTAAAAATGAAGATCCTGAAAACAGGGCGTATAGAAAATATTTATATCATGGTATTTCACATCATCTTGGAATAGATGTACACGATTTGGGTACACGCACGGAGCCAATAAAACCAGGAATGATATTTACTGTTGAGCCGGGAATTTATATTGAAGAAGAGAAAATGGGAATTCGTATTGAAAATAATTTCTGGATAACAAAGAATGGTAATAAAGACCTGATGAAGAATATCCCGATAGAAGCGGACGATATTGAAGCATTAATGAAAAGATAAAAAGTAATTTGATGATTTGGTGATTTGATAATTTGGAATGCAAAATCATCAAATCATCAAATCATCAAATCATCAAATCAGCATGAAGCAAATCCCCAATTTATTTACACTTCTTAATTTAGTATTCGGTTGCCTCGCCATCGTTGCTACACTTCAAAACGGTATCGCCATACAATACAGCCCCGAAGGTTCACAGTTTGTTGATATTCCCGAAAAAATATGGATGGCATCGTTGTTTATAGGTCTTGCCGCCCTGGTAGATTTCCTGGATGGGTTTATCGCAAGACTTTTTAATGCCAGTTCAGAAATGGGTAAGCAACTCGATTCATTGGCAGATGTAGTGAGCTTTGGCGTCGCCCCTTCAATGATTACCTACCAGTTTTTGCGGATGGCTTTTGCAAAAGAGGATGCAGGTATTGATATTTCAATAGCCTGGTTGATGCCGGCATTTATTATTGCAGCAGCGGCAGCATACAGGCTTGCAAAATTTAACCTGGATTCCAGGCAGCAATATGGTTTTTTAGGAATGCCAACTCCGGCAATCGGTTTATTGATGGCATCGCTGCCTTTAATTTACTGGCATGCAGAAGATGAAAGAATTATTAATGTTTTGCTGAATAAATGGTTTTTATATGGATTGATTCTTTTTCTTTCATGGCTAATGGTAAGTAATGTTCCAATGATGGCAATGAAGTTTAAGAGCAGTTCATTGAAGGAAAATCTGCCAAAAATAATACTGGTTGCATTATCAATTGTTGCTGCATTGTTTTTACACTGGCTTGCCGTGCCGGTAATATTTATAACCTACATTATTTTATCTTTGATATTCAAAAACAAATCCTGATGATATATACAGCTCAAATAAAAGTAATGCCGTTAAAAGATTTACTGGATCCCCAGGGAAAAGCCGTTTTGGGAGGTTTGCAAAATTTAGGCGTTGCTGCTGTTTCAGACGTAAGGGTCGGCAAACATATCGACCTGCAAATTGAAGCTTCCACTAAAGAAGATGCATTGAATATAGCATCCGACGCTGCTAAAAAATTACTGGCAAACCCGGTGATGGAGGTATTCGAGATCACAATTTAATAATTTGGAGATTTGGAAATTTGGAAATGATTGCTTCTTAAAGATTTGAGCTTATCTTTTTTTACGAAGTAAAATTTCAAATTTCATAAGAAACTGATCCCGGATTAATTCATTTCCAAATTGATTCATTTTCAAATTTCCAAATTGAAATGCTTTACATCGTTCCTTCACCCATAGGCAATCTAGCCGATATTACTTTTCGGGCAATTGAAATATTAAAATCAGTTGACCTGATTCTTGCTGAAGACACACGCACTTCCTCCATATTATTAAAGCATTACGAAATAAATAAACCTTTATCTCCTTATCACCAGCACAACGAACATAAGATAGTAACACATCTTGCTGATCAATTGGCCGCCGGAAAAAATATTGCTTTATTAACGGATGCGGGAACGCCTGGTATCAGTGACCCGGCATACCTGCTGGTAAGAGAATGCATAAAAAATAACATAACTGTTGAATGCTTACCCGGGGCAACTGCATTTGTACCGGCACTTGTTAATAGCGGCTTGCCAATTAACAGTTTTTGTTTCGAAGGATTTCTTCCTCTTAAAAAGGGAAGGCAGACTTTTTTAAAACGGATGGCATTGGAAGAGCGTACGATGGTATTTTATGAAAGCCCCATGAGGCTTGTAAAAACTTTGAATGATTTCATAACATATTTTGGTGCAGAAAGACAATGCAGTGTAAGCAGGGAACTGACCAAAAAATTTGAAGAAAACAAAAGAGGAACATTCCAGGAAGTGCATGATCATTTCAATTCAAAACCGGTAAAAGGAGAGATCGTGATTGTTGTACAAGGAAAGGAATAGCATATCCCTCTCATCAAATTTTGTTTTTTTGATAACTTCTATTAGGCGAAATTTACCCATACATAAATTAAGTATCATGAATGCCAAAAGGACTTCCTTATTTCTTATTTCTCATTTTTTATTTCTTATTTCCTTTGCGCAACCGGATCGCTGGCAGCAAAGAGTAAAATATACAATGAATGTAGATGTTGATACAGCAACAAACAGGTTCAGGGGAAAACAAAAACTGGAATACAGTAATAATTCAAATGATAAACTCGACAAGGTTTTTTATCATCTTTATTGGAATGCATTTCAACCCAACAGTAATATGGATGCCCGCAGTCGTGAATTGGGTAAGATCCAGGTAAATGGCCGGCCTGAGTGGGATGGAAGAGTAAAAGACAGGATACTTAATTTAAAAGACAATGAGATTGGTTATCAAAAAATCATTTCTTTAAAAATGAATGGAGTTGCGCAGCCATTCAAATACCATGAAACGATCTTAGAAGTAAATCTTACAAAAGCAATCCTTCCAAAAACAAAAGTTGTTTTTGACATGGAGTTTGAAACCCAGGTGCCTTTGCAGGTTCGCAGAAGCGGGCGGGATAATCCGGGAACAGGTGTTAGATACAGTATGAGCCAATGGTATCCTAAATTGTGCGAGTATGATTATGAAGGCTGGCACCCAACCCCATATGTGGCAAGAGAATTTTATGGAGTATGGGGCGATTTTGACGTAACCATCAATATTGATAAAACCTATAAACTTGGTGGAACAGGTGTACTTGTTAATGCTGGTGAAATAGGTTGGGGATATGATCAGCCCGGAACAGAGCTGAAGCCAACAGCATCGGCTAAACGCTTATGGCATTTTAAAGCTGAAAATGTACACGACTTTGTATGGGCCGCAGATCCTGATTACAAGCACCTGGTCAGGAAGATGCCGGCCGGCGGACCCGTGCTACATGTTATTTATAACTATAAACCAGGTAATGCAAAGAATGATAGTTTATGGGAAAAAGTAGCTGACGCTGCAGTTAAAGTATTACCGTTCATTGAAAGTCATTTTGGTAAATATCCATATCCACAATATTCGTTTATTCACGGAGGTGATGGAGGAATGGAGTATCCCATGGCTACTCTTATGAGCGGTCCGTCGCTTGGAACAGCTTTTCATGAATGGATGCATAGCTGGTACCAGATGATGCTTGGTACCAATGAAAGTATGTATGCATGGATGGATGAAGGTTTTACAAGTTATGCGGATAACCTTGTAAATAAATTTTATAATGATAACAGGTCATCTATTGAAGATTATAGAGATGCATTGAAAAAGCAACCGGACAATGACAACCTGAAACAGCTTGTAGCATCATTACCGGATGACAATGCAGATGGATATTCAGGGTACTTTGCTTTGGTAAAAAGTGGCTTGGAAGAACCAATGACAACACACGCAGACCATTACAATACCAATTTTGCATACAGTATAGATGCTTATTCGAAAGGGGCGGTGTTCATGGAACAACTGGGATACATTGCAGGAGCTTCCATTCGTGATAAAATTTTGCTGGAATATTATAAACAGTGGCGGTTTAAACACCCGAATGCAAATGACTTTTTGCGTATATGCGAAAATGTGAGTGGTATGAAGCTCGATTGGTACAAAGAGTACTGGATCAATACTATTAAAACAATCAATTATAGCATCGATAGTCTTTGGGAAGAAAACGGGGTTTCAAAGATCAGGCTGAAAAGAATCGGGCAGGTGCCCATGCCGATAGACCTGCAGTTGACTTTTAAAGACGGGTCAACAGAAATGCATTATATACCGCTCAACCTGATGTTTGGAAATAAGCCAAATGAAAATCTTTTGGAAAAAAGAACGGAGCATGAAGAATGGAAATGGACGCATCCAACTTATATCGTTGAAGTAAATCATAAACTGATAGATCTGAAAAAGGCAGAGATCGACCCTTCAAAACGTATGGCAGATGTGGAACGAAAGGATAATGTGCTGGAGCTGACATGGTGATTTCCAAAATAAAGGTTACAGCTTTTTAAAAGCTGTAACTTTTATTTTGGTTGGTATAACATAAATTTTTCTTTAAAATATTCTTCCGGGAAAAACTTACCTACTTCCCATACAAAAGGTTTACACCCACTTTCGAAAATTTCTTTTGCAAGATCTCCACCCTTTAAACAAACAAGTCCATTCGGTACACCCTCTTTTAGATTTTTATTTTTTCGTATCAGGGGTTTGCTCCAGAACCAAAGTTCTTTTAATGGTGCAACAGCACGTGAAACAACGGTATCGAACTGCCTGTTTTTGATATCCTCTGCACGGGTATGTTGTATGCTGATATTCTTCAGACCGGTGGCTTCAGCAATTTCTTTTACAACCTGCAATTTTTTATTGATGCTGTCAACAAGAAGAAATTCTGTGTCGGGAAAAAATATTGCAAGTGGTATACCCGGAAAGCCCCCACCTGTGCCCAGGTCCATCACCTGCATGTTCTTTTCGAAATTAAATTTTGCTGCAATCGTTAGGGAATGAAGAACATGGTGTAAATAAAAATTCTCCATATCCTTCCTGCTGATCACATTTATTTTTGTATTCCATTCGATATACAATTCTTTCAACGCGGCAAGTTGAACTGTTTGCTCTTTTGTAAAATCGGTAAAATATTTTTCTAAAACTTCCATTCAGTTTAAAAATAAGAATCTCTTCAGTTAAACTCAAAACTTACAATTCGTAATTCGTAATTCACAATTTATAATTCATGTCACTTCCACGTCGGCATCGGCTTTTTAACCAATGAAGGCGCAAATATGAAATAGTAAAAAAACATCCACAGGTCAAAGAATAAGAAAAATGGAAAAAGATCTTTTTCGCCAAGTTTTTTCAGGCATTTGCCGTAAACAATTGCCTGGATCAACAACCTTCCGCCAAAAATCAATAGCGCATATTGCCAATTGTAAAAAATACACGCAGCAATCAATAATGGATAAAATAAAAAATGTGACAATGCATATGATCCAAGCAAAAATTTATGAAACAACCTGTAATATTTGCCCGTTGTATAGTGCCGCTTTTTTTGTGTCTTCCATTGCTTCCAGGTAACAGCGGGTTTACTGAATGTAAAAGCATTTTTATCAATGTTTATTTTTGTATTGCGACTGGTTGCAGCAGTATTTACAAAAAGATCATCATCTCCTCCCGGAATATTATTATGTGCAGCAAATCCTTTATGCCTGAAAAAAACCGCTTTCTTATAACTCAGGTTTCTTCCAACACCCATATAAGGCACACCGGCCAGTGCATAGCTGAAATATTGCAATGCAGCATGAAAGGTTTCCCAGCGAATAAGTTTATTCAACAGCCCGCTTTTTTTATGAAAACTTCCATAACCTAATACGATCTCGGTGTTGTCGTCATAAGTCTTTTGCATGCTTTCGATCCAATGTTCACTTGCAGGAACACAATCAGAATCGGTAAGCAGGAGTATTTCGTGTTTGGCCGACTTTATTCCAATGCTTAACGGGAATTTTTTTCCCGGAAGAACTTTGGCTTCCTGTGTCAACCCAACCACCTGCAATTGCTTATGCGTTTTTTTAAAATCTTCCAGTATGTATTTACTATCATCAAAAGAATTATCGTCAACAACAATCACTTCATGTGTTGTTTTATAATCCTGTTCAAGAATGCCGGGTAGATTTTCGGAGAGATTCTTTGCCTCATCTCTCGCACATATCACTACACTTACAGGATGTGTTTGTGATATATTAGTCGCCCTCGCCCGATAAAAAGCAAGCCGGCTAAAGAAAAATAAAAAATAAAATACCTGGATAAATGTAACTGCACAGAATGCAATAAAGACAATCAGCTGCCAATGCTGCAATAGTTTTGATAAGTTCATCGCCGCAAAAATAGGATTGAATTATGAATTATGATTTATGAATTACGAATTACTGCAGGTTGTTCCCAACGACCATATCCGAGTTGCCCGGTAATTAAAGATATTTTTAAATCTATATTTGCACCGGTTTAGTAATTTTTGTTAAGCATGGCTTCATTACAGTTTGAAATAAATAATACCGATACAGCTACAAAAGCAAGGGCTGGTAAAATAACAACTGATCATGGCGAAATCATGACGCCGATATTCATGCCCGTGGGAACTGCAGGAACGGTTAAGGCCGTTACGCAGCAGCAATTAATAAAAGATGTACAGGCACAGATCATTCTTGGTAACACATATCATTTATTCCTGAGGCCAGGACTGGAAATACTGGAAGCTGCTGGAGGTTTACACAAATTCAACGGCTGGAATAGACCAATCCTTACAGATAGTGGCGGGTACCAGGTTTTTTCATTGGCCGGTACAAGAAAGATCAATGAAGAAGGAGTGATGTTCCAATCTCATATTGATGGAAGCAAGCATTTATTCACCCCGGAAAATGTAATGGATACGCAACGGGCAATAGGAGGAGATATTATCATGGCCTTTGATGAATGTCCCCCGGGAGGAAGTGAATTAGGTTATGCAAAAAAATCCATGGAGTTAACGCATCGCTGGCTAGACAGGTGTTTTGAGCGTTTTACAACAACACCCGATAAATACGGTTACACACAAAACCTGTTTCCCATCGTACAGGGTGGCGTGCATCATGATCTTAGAAAATTTTCCTGCGAATACATTGCTTCAAAAAATGCAACAGGAAATGCAATTGGAGGGTTAAGTGTAGGAGAGCCGATTGAAACCATGTATGAAATATGTGAGCTTTGTTGCGATCATCTTCCTCTTCAAAAGCCACGTTACCTGATGGGCGTTGGTACACCATGGAATATCCTTGAATGCATATCCATGGGTATAGACATGTTCGACTGCGTAATGCCAACACGCAATGGTCGCAATGCAATGCTGTTTACTTCAAAAGGCGTTATCAATATTGACAATAAAAAATGGGAAAAGGATTTTTCAGTAATTGATGATGGCATCGATTGCGAAGTAAGTAATTTTTACAGTAAAGCCTATCTGCGGCATTTATTCAAAAGCAAAGAATATCTTGGTCTCACCATTGCCAGTGTGCACAATCTTTCATTTTATTTATGGCTCGTAAAACAGGCAAGAGAACATATTATCAAAGGCGATTTCAAAAGCTGGAAAGATGAGACGGTTATTCGTCTTCAGCAAAAAGTATAATTGTAAGTATCATTTCTTTCAGCAAAACTTATAACCGGTAATCTATAAAATCAATCTGTACTAACAGTATTAGGTGCACCTACCAATATTGCTTTGTCAGTTATCCCTTGCCCGGTTGGAGGCGCAGGAATGCTCTGACGGAAATCCAGCGTCTTGTTTGTAGGCAAAGGAATATGCGTTGCATACCTGTGAAGCCATGTATTTACATCCGATGATGAAAGTTTATTGCCACTAAGGTTAATAGTAGGAGCAGATGTAATATTATTAATAGAAAGGGATGTAAGGTTTGGATTTTGAGAAATGGTAAACCCGTTAACATTGGTGAATGATGGCAAAGAAACAGAGGTCAGCGAGGCGTTGTTGCTAATACTAAAGCCGGAAAAAATTTGTAGTGCAGGTAATGAAACAGAAGTAAGTGAATTGCATTTTCTTATCCAAAACTGATCACCGTTTTGTAATAACGGTACTGATAGTGTAGTAATGCCTACACTGTCAATATTAAACCCTCCAATCGTAGACCATGATTGTAGTGTTGATTGCAGCATCGGGAGACTAAGCGTAGTAAGAACCGGAGCGGAATACAAAACAAATTTATTTGTACTTGTTAACACCGGCAATGAAAGCGATGTAAGAGAACTCATTGCCGTATCACCGGTAGAATATGCACCTAATGTAAAATCATCCGTTGATGTTGATAAAACAGGAAATGATAATGATATTAATGAAGAACCAGATAAGTGAAACATCCTCGTAGTAGTTAATGCAGGGAATGAAAGATTTGTAACTGTTCCGCAATTAATATCTACAATACTTGCAGTTGATGCCAACGACGTTAGATTGAGTGATGTAAGAACAGGGTTTTTTTCTATAGTAAGATAACTGGTGGTTTTTCTCAGCGCATGAAGGGAAATTGTGCTCAACACTGGGTTACCCGTAATCTCAACATCACCGCCTAACACATCAGCCAGTATGGGTAGATTGACAGCTGTAATGGTTGAATCGTTTCTAACTCTTAATGTTCCCCCGATTATTTTTAATAAAGGCATATTAATGTTGGGAATGCGGGTATTGATTATTGATAAACCCGTAGAGCCATTGTAAGTGCGGCCAACTCTTGTTATAGCTCCAATGGGTAAGTTTGTTAGTGCAGGACAATTATTTACATACATACCACCATCCACAGAACTGAGATTTGATAAATCAACGCTTTGTAAAACGGGGTTATCGGATATATAAATTTCGATAAGTGTGGATATCATTGATAAGTCGACTGATGTAAGATTGCTGCAGCGTATTATTCGTATCTCCTGTGTATTGGGGCCAACTTCTGTAGCAATTTTTAGCTGAGCCTGGGCATTTGTTATGGTATCAGCTAAAACAAGCACGGTTTTACCAATTGATGAAGCGATACTTTTCCATTGGCCTACGGTAAAATACCAGAAGCCCCTTGCATTGTCATCAATTTGATATATCAACAATCCTTCAGCAGGGTTTTGAATAGCATTTCTTTGCAAAGACGTCAATCTTGGTATCAGCATACCTCTTGCTGTATCATAAACATGCAATGCTGCACTGGGATCCGGATTAGTGGTTCCAATACCAACCTGCGCATTGGTTTTATTTATTACAATGAATAAAGTAAACAGGGCAATGATTTGTTTTACAGAATTAGCCATAACAGCTTTTTTTTTATTTGTATAAGATGGGAAACCGGGTAGTCGGAATAGGGAATCCTGATTGACCCAAATATAATCATTATTTAAATTTGATCAGCTAACATTTCAAACAGTGAAAATTATAAATTGTAATATCTTTATCCCTCTTTAAATATTATTTCTATGAACCAAAAATTTCTTTTTCTATTTCTTTTCTTTTTAGCACCTGCATTCTCATTTTGCCAGGTACAAAATGCCTCCATTCCAAAGGATGCACAGGTGGATGTTACGGTATCGGATTTTAAGAACAATATGCTCAATGGAGAGATTATTGTATTCAGAAGTAGTGTTAATGAAAAGGAGTACCAGGGACTCACCAATGATTCCGGGAAGTTTTCTGTTAGATTGCCTGCCGGAGCCAAGTATGAAATTTTTATCCTTGGATTTAAGGATTCAACCAGCTATAATATATTGGATATTCCTGCAACTACAGGTAATGCCTATTACAAAAAGCCATTTAAGGTGAATATCCAGTTTCAGCCTTCCAAAACTTTTGTATTGGAAAACTGCAATTTTGAAACTGGCAAAGCTACCCTTGAGCCTGAAGCTTATACTGTATTAGATGAACTGGTAGCATACCTGGTTAGAAAGGAGGATGAAAAAATTGAAGTGGGCGGGCATACGGATAATGTCGGCAAAGCTGCATCCAATATAACTTTATCGCAGGACCGGGCCAATACGGTAAGGGCATACCTGCTGACAAAAGGGATCGATCCATTAAGAGTTACAGCCAAAGGGTATGGGATGACAGTTCCTATTGCAGATAATAAAACAGAGGATGGAAGGGCTCAGAACAGGAGGACGGAAGTGACAATTCTCAATTAGATTGATTAGCCATTAAAAAGAATAATGAACAAGGAACAAGGAATGTTGAATGGCGAACGAAAACCCCCTTCGGGATTCGACATTCCTTGTTCCTTGCTCGATATAAATCATTACTAAATAAAAAATCCCCTGTTTTACCAGGGGATTTTTTATTTAAGATATTATAGCTAGTGTGGCTCTGAAAATTTCAATAAGGTTTGGTTGTGAATTCCTCCAAGTCCCGCAGATAATTCGATATCATAATTACCCTGTATAAGACCAATATTCCTTGCATAATAATTAACAATCGTATTCTGAGTCAGCGTTATACCGGTAGTGGCTGGTATAGAAAGCGTGGTAGTAACTTTAATAACGTCAGTATAGGTTATTCCGCTTACGGTTTGTGTAAGGGCTGTTCCGGCAATGTTGGATGTGAAAGTAATGGGTATAGTGATTGGAATTCCTATATCAACAGTAACATTTAGTATTTGATCCCAGCTTCCTGATGACTGATTATCTTTCAGGTACAGTACTTCAATTGCTGTATCTATTATGGATGGAAGAGTGAAATTCTGGAACTGGTAATAATCATTCCCAGTATGATTATAGTAACTATGTCTGCCATCATTATGTTCTACCCTGTAATAGCTTTTTGAGCCGATCGCGGTATCGCCGCTGATCACCCGGCTTGTATCCAAATTGGTAACAGTGTCCATGGTTGTAGGATCCTGCGTTTTTGTCTCATATACCCAATTAGTTCCCACATTTGAGTTAGCATAGGGCTGATCTGCTGGCGCAACCGGATCCGGATCATCCTTTCCACAGGAAATTGCGATCATACAGACAGAAAACAGGACGAAAATTGTCTTTTTCATATTAAATTTTAGTTTTATAGTGTAATATCAGTATTTTTTGTTTACAATTAAATATTTCCACTTATCTTTGCGCTCCCAAATTTATGGCTAAACAGGCACTTATTAAACAGGACGGAACTATTGTTGAGGCGCTCAGTAATGCTATGTTCAAGGTGAAGTTAGAAAATGGGCACGAGATTCTGGCAACAATTTCAGGAAAAATGCGCATGCATTATATCCGTATCCTGCCAGGCGACAAAGTAGGGGTTGAAATGAGTCCGTACGACTTAACAAGGGGAAGGATCATTTTCAGGTATAAATAATAAAACTGTTAGCTGTTGGCTATAGTTATTAGTTAAATAGATAAAATCAAAAAAAATGAAGGTTAGAGCTTCAATCAAGAAACGCAGTGTAGATTGTAAGATTGTGAGGAGAAAAGGACGTCTGTATGTTATTAACAAAAAGAATCCTCGTTTTAAACAAAAACAGGGTTAATAACAACAAACAAATCATACATCGAAAATCATAAATCTTAAATAATAATATGGCTCGTATTGCCGGTATTGATATACCAAATAACAAAAGAGGCGAAATTGGTCTTACCTATATCTACGGTATCGGACTTTCAACTGCTAAATACATTTTAACCAAGGCAGGGATCGACCTTAACAAGAAAGTAAACCAGTGGAATGATGATGAGCAAACTGCTATTCGTAATATCATCAGCGGCGAAATCAAAACAGAAGGTGCTCTACGTAGCGAAACCCAGCTGAACATTAAGCGTTTGCTTGATATCGCTTGCTATCGTGGCCTTCGTCATCGTAAAGGATTACCTGTTCGCGGACAGCGTACCCGTACGAATAGCCGTACAAGAAAAGGTAAGCGTAAGACAGTTGCCGGTAAGAAGAAAGTTGCAAAGAAGTAAGCTAATTGCTATAAGCTGTTAGCTTATAGTTTTTATATGACTTGATTTTGAATCAACGCCGGATAGCGGAAGTCAGCAGGAGGGTTGATTCTCCCGATTTTATCGGGAAATTTTTTAAAACGATTACCTATTTTAATTAATTATGGCAAAAGCACAGGCTAAGGCCCCGGGCGCAAAAGCAGCCTCGAAAAAAAGAGTAGTAAGAGTAGACAGTTACGGAGACGCTCACATTGTAGCAAGTTTCAACAACATCATCATCAGTTTAACCAACAAGAATGGCCAGGTTATTTCATGGTCATCTGCTGGTAAAATGGGTTTTAAAGGAAGTAAGAAAAATACTCCCTATGCAGCCCAAATGGCTGGTGCGGATGCAGCTAAGGTTGCTCTCGATGCAGGTTTAAAAAGAGTTGACGTATACGTAAAAGGACCAGGAAGCGGCCGTGAAGGAGCTATCCGTTCTTTATCTCAAAATGGTTTGGAAATAGCAATGATCAAAGATGTTACTCCTTTGCCACACAACGGATGTCGTCCTCCGAAGAAACGCAGAGTTTAGAGAATATATGATGTAAGACGTATGATGTATGATTTGAAAGAACCACACATCATACATCTTCAAATCATAAATCATACATTATTATTAACGGGTGCATTATTCATTTTACGATTTTTATAATGATGCACCGACACTAAAAAATCACACATAGATTATGGCACGTTATACAGGGCCCAAAACAAAGATCTCCCGCAGATTTGGAGAGCCTATCACAGGCAACGGTAAGTGGTTAACAAAAAACAGCAACCCTCCGGGTCAGCATGGCGCTACTAAAAAGCGTAAAACACTTAGCGAGTACGGAGTACAGTTAAAAGAAAAGCAGAAAGCAAAATACACTTATGGCTTGCTGGAAAAACAATTCCGTAAAACATTTGATGAAGCTGCACGTAAAAAAGGTGTTACAGGTGAAAACCTGATCAAATTGCTTGAAGCACGTTTGGACAATACCGTTTACAGGTTAGGGATTTCTCCAAGCCGCCAGGGTGCACGCCAGCTGGTTAGCCACAAACATATTACCGTGAATGGTGAAATTTTAAACATTCCTTCTTATAGTTGCCAGCCAGGTGATGTAATTGGTTTGAAAAGCAAGAGTGCTGCAAATGTTGCCGTTACCGGTAACCTTCGTGGTAAGAATGCTAAATTCAACTGGTTAGACTGGAGCGAAGCAAATATGAATGGAACTTTTGTTGCTTATCCTGAAAGAGAAAGTGTTCCTGAGAATATTAAGGAGCAGTTGATCGTGGAGTTGTACTCTAAGTAAGCGCCTCACCTAAATCCTCTCCTAAAGGAAAGGACTTCGAAGACACTAATAATTGCAGCAAAGTGCTGAGAAAGTACAAGTGAGTGACACAACAATGATGAGTGGAGTTACTGAAGCTCGTCAAATAAATTTTAAACAATTAAACACAAAAAATAAAAATGGCCATTTTTAATTTTGTTAAACCCGATAAAATTGTTCTTCAAAAAGCAACTGACTTCGAAGCACAATTTGAATTTCGTCCACTTGAACCTGGATATGGTGTAACTATTGGTAACGCTTTGCGCAGGGTATTGCTTAACTCGTTAGAAGGTTATGCAATCGTGGGAATTAATATTGCAGGAGCGGATCATGAATTTGCGACATTAAAAGGTATCACGGAAGACGTAACAGAAATAATCCTTAACCTTAAACAAGTTCGCTTTAAAGCGAAAGTTGATCATGAAGTGAACACTGAAAAAGTTACACTTTCGATCAAAAATAAAACTGAATTCACTGCGGGCATGATTGGCGAAGCTTCTCCTGCTTTTGAAGTGATGAATCCTGAATTGCTTATCTGCACAATGGATGCAAGTGCAAAACTGGACATTGAAATTACGATTGGTCGTGGCCGTGGTTATGTGCCTGCGGAAGATCATAAAGACAAGAGTTCACATTTTGGATATATTGCTGTTGATGCTATTTACACTCCAATCAAGAACGTAAAGTATTTGATTGAGAACACGAGGGTTGAACAGCGTACCGACTTCGAAAAATTAATTATGGAAGTTGTTACTGACGGAACAATTCATCCTGAAGAAGCAGTAAAACAAGCGAGCCGTATTTTGATTCAACACCTGATGATCATCACTGATGAGAACATCACTTTCGATACTAAAGAAGATAAGAAAGAAGACCTGGTTGATGAACAAACTTTACAACTTCGTAAGATGTTGAAGACGCCATTGGAAGATTTGGATCTTTCTGTGCGTGCATTCAACTGCTTAAAAGCTGCAAAGATCAATTCATTGAGTGAGCTTGTTCAGTATGAGCAGGAAGACCTGATGAAGTTCAGAAACTTTGGACAAAAATCTTTGAGTGAAATTGACCAGGTGTTGCATGAAAGAGGTTTAAGTTTCGGAATGGATCTGAGCAAATTGAAATTGGACGACGAATAAATAGAACACGAATTTGTGGCACGAGTTCCACGAATTATAGAATATACCAACAGCTTGCAGCTAACAGCTTGCGGCTTTTTAAAAACAAGTAGATCATAAATCCTGACACGGTATGATCGAATTAAAACAAACAAGTCATGAATCACGGAAACAAAAAGAACAACCTGAGCAGAACGGCTTCTCACAGGAAGGCGTTACTGATGAACCTCGGTTGCCAGTTGATCACTTACAAAAGGATCACCACTACAGTGGCAAAAGCAAAGGCTTTACGTACTTACATTGAGCCAATCATTACGAAAACAAAAGCAACTTCTTCTAAAGAAGTGATCATGCACAATCACCGCATTGTATTCAGTTACCTGAATGATAAAGATGCGGTTAAAGAATTGTTTACAGTTGTTGCTCCAAAAGTTGCTGGTCGCCCTGGTGGTTATACCCGCATCATCAAATTGGGTGCACGTACTGGTGATAATGCAGAAATGGCAATGATTGAGCTGGTTGATTTTAATGAGATCTACGGTAAAGGAACAACTGCTGCTGCTGAACCGGCTAAGAAAACACGTCGGGCTGGTAGCAAAAAGAAAACTACCGCTGCAACTGAAGGAACAGAAGAAAACACAGAAGCGTAATTTGAAAAAATTAATTTCTATATGGCCCCGATATTTTATCGGGGCTTTTTTTGGTTCTGTAGCTTTGCCATATAAATCCGTTTTTAAATGAACATGCGTAAATATATTTTTTCTTTGCTTGTATTAATATGCCAAACTGCTTACGCTGGCAAAACAATACCCAATAAAGAATTTGAAACAGAAGCCAAAGTGATCATGCTGAACAATGATACACTTTATGGTACAACCATAATTGATACAAAATATAAATGGAACGATTTTAAAGGAAGTGATATCAGCAATAATTTTTTCTTTAAAGAAAATGGCAAACAAAATTCTATAAAGATCCGTCCCAAAAAAGTGAAAGGGTTTCTTATAAGAACAGCAGACAGCACCTGGGCCATTTTTCTATCTTCCACACAATTTAATTTCGATTCAGATGAAAACGGATACCTGTCAGGGAAATATTTTTTATTAAAAGTAGTAGATGGCCGGATGGACGTTTACCATATTTACAGGATTAATCCAGGAGCAAATTTGGGGAATGGAGCTTCCTCGCCGGAATGGAGCGAGCTTGTAAAAGTATTATATATAAAATCGGTGCCAAAAGTTTATCATACAGAGATCTATGAAGCATGGCAAAGTAAGCTGCTTAAGTTTGCGGATGATTGCCCGGGATTGGTTGCTGAACTTAAGGCGGTAAAATGTGGATGGAGTTTTTTACAAATAGCAGAATATTACAATAGCAAATGCAAAATGTGAAGAATTTATTTGACCAATCAGTTTCCGAATTAGTTTCTTTGCAAAATCTTTCTAATAAATGAACCAACAAACAAATAAACCTGCTGTGCTGATATTAGCCGATGGAACTATTGTTCACGGAAATGCTTTTGGTAAAATTGGCACTGCTACAGGCGAAATATGTTTTAATACCGGCATGACCGGTTACCAGGAAGTATTTACCGATCCCAGCTATTATGGCCAGGTATTAATTATGAACAATGCCCATATTGGTAACTATGGCGTAAAGTCGGCAGATGTTGAAAGCAATGGTGTTAAAGTAAAAGCTGTAATTGGCCGTAATCTTGAAGAAAAGTTCAGCCGTTTTATGGCCGATGATTCGATGCAGCAATATTTTGAAGCACAGCACGTGGTTGCCATCGATGGGGTGGATACGAGGGCACTTGTTGCACATGTACGTACGAAAGGCGCCATGAATTGTATCATCTCATCTGAAGAAACGGACATTGAAAAATTAAAAAAGCAATTAAAAATAGTGCCATCGATGGATGGCCTGGAGCTTGCTTCTGTTGTAAGCACAAATGAAACATATGAATTGGGGGATGCAGGCAGTAAAATAAAAATTGCTGTACTTGATTTTGGGGTAAAGAAAAATATCCTGAACTGTTTGGTTGAAAGAGGTGCGCACGTAAAAGTGTTCAATGCAAAAACAGGTTTTGAAACATTAGAAAAATTTAATCCATCGGGATATTTCATAAGTAATGGCCCCGGCGACCCGGCTCCAATGGATTATGCCATTAGAACGGTTAAGCAGATACTCGATTCAGGCAAGCCTCTTTTTGGAATTTGTTTAGGACACCAGTTACTTGCATTGGCAAATGATATTCCCACATTCAAAATGCATCATGGACACAGGGGGTTGAATCATCCTGTAAAAAATATTATCACCGGCAAATCAGAGATCACTACGCAGAACCATGGCTTTGGCGTTGATCCGGAAGCAGTGAAAGCAAATAAGCATGTTGAAATAACACATGTAAATCTGAATGACAACAGTATCGAAGGTATAAGAGTGAAAAATAAAAAAGCATTTTCGGTACAGTACCATCCCGAAGCAACTCCGGGACCGCATGATAGCCGGTATTTATTTGATGAGTTTATCAGCATGATTGATAATTAACGGATGAACCTGGTCATTGAGTGTTGAATATTGAGTATTGAATATTAAGGAATGCTCAACATTCAATTTTCAGGTGGAATAATTAAACTTCAATTGACAAAATGAAAATTTCGATCATTAACGGTCCAAACCTCAACCTTATCGGCAAAAGAGAAACAGACATATATGGAGGCGAGTCTTTCGATGCTTATTTCCAAAAACTAAAAGATAAATTTAAAACTGTTGAGTTCTCTTTTTTTCAAAGCAATATAGAAGGGGAATTGGTTGATGAGATCCAAAGGGTCGGATTTTCTTATGATGGAATTATCATTAACCCCGGCGGCTACACACATACGTCAGTGGCAATAGGAGACGCGGTTGCAGCAATTACAACAAAGGTGGTGGAGGTTCATATCTCCAATATTTTTGGAAGAGAAGAATTCAGGAAACTATCACATGTATCCGGTAAATCGGTTGGTATTATAAGTGGTTTGGGATTGAAAGGATATGAACTGGCAATCAATTATTTTTTATAGTTCCCATTTCTTTGTCAACGCTTTTACTTTTTTCTTCAATTTATCCAGTTGCGCCATTTGGTCCTGTATAAAACTATTATCCTCGAGTCTTCCAATAACATTGATCATTTCTTCATTGTTCTCATAGATCATTTTCCGGTATGGGTTTGTATAATCCTTTGCTCTTGCATCATGAATTCCTTTCGTCATCCATTCCTTTGTTATAAGCGCTTCCTCCAGTAATTTTTTAAAGAGTTCGGGTGTGAATTGCCTGGAAGTAATGTTCAGCATTTCCAACAGGCTATTGTAGGCATGCTGCAGTTTATCATTTTCGTAATGGCTTCCCTGCTTTTGATAAAAACCATGAACCTCATCCCAGGTCTTTACTTTTCCTGATTTTATAGATCTTTTCAAATGATCAACTTCGGTATCTATAATTAATTGCCCCCCGATATTATTCCATTTTACCCTCGATACCTTTGTTATAAGCGTTTTCCTGAATGCTTCAAAACTTTCAAATTTATTAGAACTAATATGATTAAGCAATTGAATACAACCGTATAACTGTATAAGCTCTTTGTAGATTTTTATTGATTGAGGCACTTTTAGGATCAATGTTTCCCTTTGTGTATTTTCCCAGCCTGTGATAATTGCTTCGCCTTTACCATTTGGTGAAAGTTTTATTAAGGTATCCAATGCATCAAAGATGTCATTGATTGTATCAGGCGCCAGGTAATCGTATTCTATGTACTGCGTTTTTAAAACTCTTTTATCCCTGTCTTTATACTTCCATGCATTGCGTTCCAATGCATACATATTATACATGAACCAATAAGCCGGCATTACCACAAGTCTATTATTGGTAACGTCATTACTTACCAGGCAAAAGGGGATCTGTATGTTCAGTTCTGCCGGAAAATCGCCTTTTGCTATAATAGTAAAAGAAGCAAATTTAGAATTATGTTTCAGGCTTACACATAAGCCTGGCCAAAAACCGCGGCCTGCTAAGATCTCCCCATCTGCGCTACGACTGTTATGATTGCTGCCAATAGTAGCACCTGCAGCGATATTGCTCTGTCCCATTACCAGCGAAGCACATAAAAAAGAATTGTTGTGATGTTGTTCATGTGAAGGAAAAATCAATGAATTCAATACTTCACAGCAAGAGATGGTAGAGTTATTGCCGAGATAGGAGTTGATCAACCTTGCACCATACTTTAATTGTGAGTGCGACGCAGTAATAAAGCGAACTGCTTTTACGCCATAAAAAATACGACAACCATATCCAACAATACCATTTACAAGTTCGCATCCTTCCCCGATTTGCGAAGTTCTTTCAGCATCACTATTGATAGTCAGGTTTTTTAATTTATTCGCACCTTTTATATAAGCATCTGTCCCTATGCACACATCTTTAATAATTGCACAGTTTTTTATTACAGTACGTTCCCCAACAGTTCCGTAGTAACCACGTTGTTTATCAAATTTCTTTTCAGTAAACTCTTTGAATTTTTCCAGCAGCTCCATATCGTCCCTGTATTTTGTCCACATATAGGCATCCCCTGCAAGCATACCATTAAAAGGAATGATCGGGCGACCACCGTTCTCATTACACAGCTCTATCCATACACGTTGTTTTTCATCCTCGCCTTCTTTAATGATACCGTTACCAAACTTTGAATAATCCGTGGTAGCAAGTTCATTCACATTTGCAATCATTACATCGTTGGCAATAACATAATGGCTCATATAATTCACATTGTCGATGCAAACATTATCGCCAAGATCACAACTGATGATGGTGCTGTTATATACACCCACCGCCATGCGAAAATTATGAAACTCCCGGTAAAGCGGTTGCAGGCTGCCAATGCGGACAAGGCCAAAAAATTTACAGTTTCTTATAAGACTTGCATTGAATCCGGCAGTTACCAAAACCTTACCCCAGTTATCGGATTCATTCCTGTTGTGCACAAGCATGTCTATTTCCGTAATAGTGAGTGCACGGTATTTTACCTTCCTGTTTGTTTGTAAATTCCGGAGATGGTATTCATCTTTTCCTTTTGGGATGTATTTTTTATCTATGAAGTTATAACCGAGTTCTTTTACGGGAAGTGTCTTGATGATATTCATTTATTCAATGGATAATTGATAATGGATAATGGACAATTAACAATGAACAGTTAAAGTTAACAGTGAACAATTGCTAATCGTTATTATTCAACGGATAAACCGTATTAATAATGCATATCGAATTTAGTGCATTATTAATTATTAACTGTTAATTGTTAACTGTTAATTATTCTACGGTAACGCTTTTTGCCAGGTTCCTTGGCTTGTCAACATCAATTCCTTTTGCAGTTCCAACATAATAGGAAAGTAATTGTAAGGGAATAACGGTGAGGATCGGCGCTATCAGTTCATCCGCAGAGGGAATAGAAAAGTAATGATCGCTTAATCCAGGGCTTACTTCATCACCTTCGGTAACGATCGAAATGATCTTTCCTTTTCTTGCTTTTATCTCCTGCATATTGCTCACGATCTTTTCATGATAGGTGTCTTTGGTGGCAATAAACACAACAGGAAGATTTTCATCTACCAATGCAATAGGGCCATGTTTCATTTCTGCCGCGGGATACCCTTCGGCATGTATGTAAGAAATTTCTTTCAGTTTTAATGCGCCTTCCAAAGCCACAGGGAAATTATACCCTCTTCCAAGGAACAGGAAGTCTGAAGCATTCTTATAAATATCCGCGATCTTCCTGATCTCTTCAGCATTCTTTAAAATGGAAGCTACTTTTTCAGGAATATCTGCCAGTTCAGTAAGAAGGGCGCCATAACGTTCATCACTGATACTGCCTTTTTCTTTTGCGATTTTTAATGCCATCATGGCAAGCACTGCAAGCTGGCCGGTAAAAGCTTTTGTTGAAGCCACGCCGATCTCCGGGCCCGCATGTGTATATGCACCTGCGTGTGATATACGTGCAATAGATGATCCCACTGCATTCACAATACCAAAAATGAAAGCACCATTCTCTTTTGCTTTTTCAAGTGCAACAAGTGTGTCGGCTGTTTCACCGCTTTGTGAAATGGCAATGATCACATCACCTTTGTTCACGATCGGGTTGCGATACCTGAATTCAGAAGCATATTCAACCTCCACAGGTATGCGGCACAATTCTTCAATAATATACTCTGCCACAAGCCCTGCATGCCAGCTGGTGCCGCATGCAATGATCATGATACGGTTCGCATTCTTAAGCTGTTCAATATTTTTTTCAACTCCGCTCATCCTGATCATACCGGCTTCCGCATCTAAGCGTCCGCGTAAGCAATCATATATTGTGCTGGGTTGTTCAAATATTTCTTTGATCATGAAATGGTCATAACCACCTTTTTCAATAGCAGCCAGTTCCATATCCAGTTTGGTGATGTAAGGAGTTACTTTTTCGTTGCCGATGTTCTTTAAGATAAGTTCATCGGGTTTTACAATTGCAAGTTCATAATCGTTTACATACACCACTTCCTTTGTATATTCTATAATTGGTGAAGCATCACTGGCAAGGAAGTGTTCTCCCTTACCAATACCAATTACCAACGGACTTCCTTTTCTTGCAGCAACGATCGTTGTAGGATCATCCTGGTCCATCAATAGAATGCAATATGCACCACTTACTCTTTTTAAAGCAATACGCAATGCTTCTTCCAGGCTGGATGCATTGTTCTTTTTTATATCTTCTATGAAATTTAAAAGTACTTCTGTGTCAGTATCGCTATTGAAAGTATAGCCTTTTTTTACAAGTTCTTGTTTTATCTGTGCATAGTTCTCAATGATACCATTGTGAATGATAGCCAATTTGCCACTTGCAGAAGAATGCGGGTGTGCGTTACGGTCACTTGGCTCGCCATGGGTAGCCCAACGGGTATGCCCGATGCCGATAGTGGATTCTATATTTTTACCAATTACTTCTTCTTCCAATTCGGTTACACGTCCTTTTTTCTTAAAAACCTTTAGCCCGGTTCCGTTCATTAGCGCAACACCACTGCTGTCATAACCCCTGTATTCAAGTCTTTTTAAACCTTTTATGATAACGGGGTAAGCCTGTCGCGGCCCGGTATAACCAACAATTCCACACATATGATAATATTTTATTTTTTTATTGACCCGGCAGCATATCGCTATGGAGCCCCTGTTGCGTCGCACTCTTGTACAACTGTTTTTCAGGTGAGCATTAAACGTGTTCACCTTACTTAATATTGTAGCGCAAATTACTGAATTTGTAGCCAATATAGCCATGTTTTAATGAGCGTACTGTATGGGTTTTCCAGCGGTTTAACTTAATTTGTTGATCAAAATTCATCGTATGAAAAAGATACTGCTCATCATTGCCTTATTTTCGCTAAAAAATCCAGCAATGACACAGGACCTGTCTTTCCCGGATAATACTAATATTTACCTCGTTCGGCATGCTGAAAAAGATAGCGGCAGGGATCCATTATTGACCGAGGCCGGCAAAAAAAGAGCGGGAGACCTGATGCGTGTATTAAAAGGCAAGCAAATAGCTAGGATTTACGTTACAAATTATAAGCGTTCCTGGATGACGGCAGACTCCATTCGTATCCGGTCAGGTATCGATACCTCTTATTACACGGCTGATACTACCGGTGAAGGCCTCATCAATGAAATAAAAAGAAATAATGATTTTGGGAAAACAATCCTCGTGATCGGTCATACCAATACAATTCCTCCCATAATAAGAGCGCTTGGTATAAAAGATTATGCATTACATGACCTGCCCGACGAGGAGTTTGATAATCTATTCCTGGTAAAATACAAGTCTAATAAAGCCTTCCTCGAACATAAAAAATATGGTGATGCTTCCGGAACTTCAGCACCGATGAAACCCGGTCAATAATTTTTTTACCGCAAAAACTGAAAGTAATAAGTGAACTTTCTGTGCATCTTTGTGCTTTTCTGTTTTAGTGGCGAACCTATACTCTGTGAAACTCTGTGAAAAAACTCCTTTAACTCAGTGGTTTATCTACGCGAAGATTTTAACCACAGAGTTACGCCGAGGTGAAAACCACAGAGTTTCACAGAGGAATTATAATAAAATACCTTTGAGGAAGAAATACGCAACCGAGAAATAAATAACAATTCCTGTTACGTCAACAAGTGTAGCAACAAACGGTGCAGAAGAAGCGGCGGGGTCGAGTTTTAATCTTTTTAATATAAGCGGCAGCATCGATCCCATCAGGCTACCCCAAAGTACGATGCCAATCAAAGAAAAGAAGATAGTCATTGCTACCAGCCTCCAGTAAACGCCGTAATCAAATACGTGAAAATTTTGCCAGATCACGATTCGTAAAACACCAATGCTGCCTAAAATAATTCCTAATACCAGTCCCGAAAATATTTCTCGTCTCATAACCCTCCACCAGTCTGCCAATGAAAGTTCGCCCAATGCCATAGCCTGGATGATAAGTGTGGATGCCTGTGATCCGCTGTTACCTCCGCTACTCATGATCAGGGGAATGAATAAAGCCAATACTGTTGCGGCTTCTATTTCTTTTTGAAAATATTGCATCGCCGTGGCAGTAAGCATTTCGCCAAGAAAAAGCAATACCAGCCAGCCTGCTCTTTTTTTCACGAGCTTAATAATGCTGATATCCAGGTAGGGTTCATCAAATGCTTCTGTACCACCAATTTTTTGAATATCCTCTCCAAATTCCTCTTCCTGTACCCACAACACATCATCAATGGTAACGATCCCTAAAAGAATATTTTGCTCGTCAGTTACAGGAAGGGCTACACGATTATTCATCTTAAAAGCTGTATGTGCAACTTCCTGGTCATCGGTTACATTTAATGAAATATAACGTCCATCCATCAGTTCATTCACTTTTGTTTCAGGGGTTGCAAGTACAAAATCACGAATACGGATATCATCCAGCAATTCTCCATTATGATTGATCACATAGATCACATCAATGGTTTCTATGTCTTTACCAAATCTTCTAATGGTTTCAAATACCTGGCTTACTGTGATGTCTTCATATACGTATACATAACCAGGGTTCATAATTCTGCCCACGCTGTTCTCCGGGTATCCCAATAATTCCAGCGTTATCTTTCTTTCTTCCGGGCCAAGTGTTTTTATAAGGTCACGTACGGTGCTTTTGGGTAATTCTTCCAGGAAGGCAACACGATCATCCGCAGGAAGTTCATTCAATAATTCTGCAGATTTAAATGGAGGAAGATTATGTATGATGCGTTTTTGTTCGCCCAGTCCAAGGATCTTAAAAACACTTGCCGCCCGGTGTATGGAGAGATGAGAGATGATCTGTGTTTCATAGTCAGGGTTCTCGTCAATCAAATGGGCAACTTCACTGATATTCTGCTTGTTTAAAAAATCCTGGATAGCCAGTTTGTCTTCGGATGCAATTACCTCTTCAAACTGTTGCTGCACTGATATTTCATCAATTTCTGAATGCATCCGTTAATGATTTTTTAGAGCTCACAATTTAGTTTATTTAATTTTAAAAAATTGTTACCAACGCACTGAAGAGCATATGTAATTTATTATGTCAACGACAAATTAATATTATGCTGTCAGGCTGAGCTTGTCGAAGGCGATGCATTTCCCTTAATCAGGCTTCGACAAGCGCAGTCTGACAATTTTTTCAATTATTGCAATTTTAATTTCCAATTGGTATTATTTTCGTTTAAGCGATCAATTGAATAACTGAATAAATTTATGATCAAACCTTATTTGTATGTAGAAAAAACAGCTGGCAAAGGAAAGGCTGTTTTTACGCACGAAAAAATTGCAGCGGGTACTGTTATTGAAATTGCGCCTGTAATTGTAATGTCAAAAGAGGATCGCATTCATCTTGATAAAACATTGTTACACGATTATATTTTTGAATGGGGAAAAGAAAAAGATAAGTGTGCAATGGCGCTAGGACTGATTCCTATTTACAATCACAGCTATAAAAGCAATTGTGAATACTTCATGGATTTTGAAGACGATATTATTTTAATAAGAACAGTGAAAGCAATTAAAAAAGGGGAGGAGCTTACGATTAATTATAATGGGGATTGGGACGATGAGAAGAGGGTGTGGTTTGAGGTTAAAGATTAATTATGAATTATGAATTCTGAATTATGAATGTGTCTTTAATTAAAAAAGGGATCTAAATATTTCGAACTTAATTCATAATTCAGAATTCGTAATTTTCTAAGCCGTTGCTTTCGCCGCAAACTCCCTCCTGATAATATTCAATGCTCCGCCTGCTTTAAACCATTCAATTTGCTGCTTGTTGTAAGTATGATTTACCATGATCTCATCCATAGTGCCATCTTTATGGTTCAGTACGAGCATTAACTTTTTATCGGGAGCAAAAGAGGTAAGTCCAATAATATCGATCGTGTCATCTTCCTGTATCTTATCATAATCTTCTTTATTATCAAATGTAAGCGCAAGCATTCCCTGTTTTTTAAGATTGGTTTCATGGATACGTGCAAATGATTTTACCAAGTACAGCCCTTACACCAAGATGACGTGGCTCCATTGCAGCATGTTCTCGTGATGAACCTTCACCATAATTTTCATCACCCACAACAATGGATCCGATACCTGCAGCTTTGTAAGCTCGTTGTGTATCTGGAACTGGTCCATATTCTCCGGTTAATTGATTTTTTACAAGATCTGTTTTTTCATTGAAAAAATTCACCGCACCGATCAGCATATTGTTACTGATATTATCAAGATGCCCGCGGAATTTTAACCATGGTCCTGCCATTGAAATATGATCAGTAGTACATTTTCCTTTTGCTTTTATCAAAATTCTTAAGCCTTTAAGATCAGTACCTTCCCATGCAGGAAACGGATCTAGTAATTGCAAGCGTTTGACTGTCGGGTGATACCATTACCTGAACATCGCTTCCATCTTCAGCAGGTGCCTGGTAACCCGGCATCTTCCACAGCAAAACCTTTTGGAGGAATTCATAACCCGTTGGCGCATCAAGTTTTACCTGCTCGCCTTTATCATTGGTTAATGTATCAGTCAGCGGATTGAAATTAAGATCGCCTGCAATGGCCATTGCCGTTACCATTTCAGGAGAACCTACAAAGGCATATGTATTTGGATTACCATCAGCACGTTTTGCAAAGTTCCTGTTGAAGGAATGTACGATGGTATTTTTTTCTGCTTTTTCTGCACCAACCCTGTGCCCACATACCGATACATGGGCCGCAGGCATTGGCAAATACTGTCGCGCCGATCTTATCAAATGTATCTAGAAATCCATCTCTTTCAATTGTATATCGAACCTGTTCAGAACCCGGGGTAATGGTAAATTCAGATTTTAATTTTAATCCTTTTTCTGATAACCTGCTTTGCAAGGCTTACCGCACGGCTGATATCTTCATAAGAAGAATTGGTACAGCTTCCGATCAATCCCACTTCAATTTTTGTAGGCCAGTCATTGGCTGCAGCAGCTTCTTTCATTTTTGAAATCGGCGTTGCAAGATCCGGAGTGAATGGCCCGTTCAAATGTGGCTCCAAGTTCACTTAGATTTATTTCAATCACCTGGTCAAAATATTTTTCAGGATTTGCATACACTTCCGGATCACCGTTAAGATGTTCTGCTAATCTGATCGGCCATTCAGCAACTTCTTCACTGTCCTGTTGCTTTCAGGTAACGGCTCATGCTTTCATCATAACCAAAAGTAGAAGTGGTTGCGCCAATCTCTGCACCCATATTACAAATGGTTCCTTTTCCTGTACAACTCATGGTTAGCAGCACCTTCACCAAAATATTCAACAACAGCACCTGTTCCACCTTTTACAGTAAGGATACCGGCAACTTTTAATATAACATCTTTTGGAGCTGTCCAGCCATTTAGTTTTCCCGTTAGTTTTACACCGATCAGTTTTGGCAATTTTAATTCCCATGGCAAGCCTGCCATTACATCGCAGGCATCAGCACCACCCACTCCAATAGCAATCATTCCCAAGTCCGCCTGCATTTACTGTATGGCTATCTGTTCCAATCATCATTCCACCCGGGAATGCATAATTTTCCAATACTACCTGGTGAATAATTCCTGCACCCGGTTTCCAGAAACCAATACCATATTTATTGGAAACAGAAGCAAGGAAATCATATACTTCACTGCTTTCATGTAACAGCCCTGTCAAGATCGGTTTTGCTGTTCATCTTTTGCCTCAATCAGATGATCACAATGAACAGTAGATGGAACTGCAACTTTTGTTCGGCCCGCCTGCATAAATTGCAATAAAGCCATTTGGGCAGTAGCATCCTGCATGGCTACACGGTCCGGAGCAAAATCAACATAATGATTTCCTCTTTCAAAAGCTGTCTTTGGACATTTCTCCCATAAATGAGCGTATAATATTTTTTCTGTAAGTGTAAGTGGTTTGCTTACGATTTTGCGGGCTGCCTGTACTTTCTCAGGAAAATTAGCGTACACCTTTTTGATCATTTCAATGTCAAATGCCATAATATAAGTTTGAGTTTCTGAAATTTTGCTGATTTGGAAAGCTGTTTATAATAATGAACTAAATTTTGCCGTTAAACGTATTTTGGATTATTAAAATTGCTAAACTTCCTTTCAATGTGCAAAATTACTTAAAATGAAGGAAGGTTTTGGCCGAAAAATTAAGTAATTTTATTTAAATAACTTTTCATGAAGAAGTTCAAACATTTTGTGGAGTGGCATGTATTCGGGGTTTGTACTGCAATTGGAGAAAAAATGGGCATTGCCACTGCAACTATCCGTAAATACTTTATCTATATTTCTTTCCTTACAATGGGATCGCCATTGATCGTTTATTTTTTTGTGGCTTTCTGGATGAATATTAAGCGATACATTCTCAATGCCAGGAGGAATCCATTGAGGTATCTTTAAGTTTTTTAAATATTTTGAGTTTTACTGCAGATCAATTATTGAAATGAGGCTAAAGCCAGTTCAATTTTGTTTTATTACCGGCGGCTTTAGCCGACGGCAATAGTTATGTTTTAAACGGCTTTAGCCACATTATAAAAACTGATCTTTTATTTATTAATCCATCTTACTTTTTCCTCGATCGGTTTTCGCAATGCAGGTGCGGAAGGCGTTGCAATATGGCCGATATAGTAAAAACCCAGCAATTTGTCGTTTTCATTTAAGCCAAAAAATGATTTCGCTTCTTCCATATACGTTACACCCCCTGTAGTCCAATATCCTCCTAAGCCATAAGCGGTAACAGAGAGATAGATATTCTGTACAGCACAGGCAACCGCTTCAATATCTTCAATCTCGGGGATATTTTTAGTTGTAGTGCGTTTCATGCCTATAGAAATGATATGGGAGGCGAGGAGAGGTATGTTTACCAGTTTAAGCCACTTTTCTTCTTTGAAATTTTCTCCGGCATTTTTTTTATATAATTCAGCCTGGTAATCCGCAAATTTTTTCAATCCCTGTCCCGAAAAAACAACGAACTGCCATGGCTCGGTCTGTCCATGATTGGGAGCCCAGGTTGCATTGACCAGGATTTGTTTTATGATATCGTCTGCTACCGGTTTACCCGGGACAAATTGTTTGGGAAATGTGGAGCGCCTGTTTTTTACAAGTTCATTGAAGGAGATGGCTGATTGCATTATGGAATTATGAATTATGAATTATGAATTATGAATTATGAATTATGAATTGGGTTGGATTGTTTTGCAAAAGTATAAGAATGATTATAATTATTGTTTTGATTTGAGGAATAAATGAGAATGTGGCTAAAGCCAGTTAAGATAGAATACTTTGCCGTTGGCTTAAGCCAACGGTAATAAAAGTCAGGAGTTAAGTGGCTTTAGCCACATTCTTTGTTCAATGTAGCTAAAACAGTACAAGTGAGTGACACAACGATGTTGAGTTATGTACAGATGTTGATGTAATAAAGGATTATATAACCGCCGCTCTCAATTTTACCAGCTTTTCCAACAATGGTTCAAGCAGATCAAGCCTGAGCATATTGGCTCCATCACTTTTTGCTTCTGAAGGATTGGGATGTGTTTCTATAAACAACCCGTCTGCGCCGGTTGCAATGGCAGCTTTGGCAACAGTTTCAATCAATTGTGGATTGCCGCCGGTTATGCCTGAAGTTTGATTGGGTTGTTGAAGGGAATGTGTGCAATCCATGATCACAGGAACATAATGTTCTTTCATCCAGGTGATATTCCTGTAGTCAACAATAAGGTCTGTGTATCCAAAACTATTACCCCTTTCCGTTAGCCAAACAAAATCATTGCCGGAAAGTTTTATTTTATCAACTGCAAATTTCATAGATGGGCCGCTTACGAATTGCCCTTTTTTTACGTTCACAATTTTGCCGGTGGCGGCTGCGGCATGTAACAGGTCTGTCTGGCGGCAAAGAAATGCAGGTATCTGCAGTATGTCTACATATTTTGCTGCAATGGCAGCTTCTTCTGCTGTATGTATATCAGTGGTGGTTGGTAAAGAATATTTTTCTGCAACCTGTTTAATGATCTTTAAAGCTTTTTCATCACCGATCCCGGTAAAAGAAGAACCACTAGTCCTGTTTGCTTTGCGGTAAGATGCTTTGAAAATGTATGGGATCTTTAATTTTTTGCAAATGCCCGCAACTTTTTCTGCTATTTCGAAAGGCATGCTTTCGTTTTCTACAACGCAGGGCCCTGCGATGAGAAAGAAATTGTTTTTATCGTACTGTTGATTGGAGAAAAGGTCTGTAAGATTATTATTCATGCTGCAAAATTACTAATATCCGATAGTTTTCAGAAACTCTTCTTTTTTCCTCCTTGATACATCCACATAATTGCCATTTTGCATTTCTATCTGGCCACCATCGCCTTTTATATAACGTTTTATGTAATCCAGGTTAATAAGGTGGGAATGATGGGGGCGGAAAAAAATATCTTCAGGCAATAGCTCTTCAAATTCTTTTAATGTTTTTGAAGCGATTATTTTAATATTATTTTTTAAGAAAATGTTGGTGTAATTGCTGCTGGCTTCAAGATGAATAATATCGTTGATATCATAAAACCCCAGACCTTCCAATGATGGGATCACGAGTTTATGTAATTTTTTTTGCGGATGCCGGATATTGTCATACAGGAATTCAACCTGCTTTTTGGTTTGATTGCTTCCACTTTCTTTTACTTTTGATATTGTTAGCTTTAATTCTTCAATATCAATGGGTTTAAGTAAATAATCAAAGGCTGCATATTTGATCGCTTTGATAGCGTATTGATCGTAAGCTGTAGTGAAGATGAGGTGAAAATTTTTATTTTTAATGTGATGGAGCATTTCAAATCCATTCATCATGGGCATTTCAATATCAAGAAAAACTACGTCAGGTTGTTGCTTATCAATCAACAGGAGTCCTTCTTCACCATTAGCAGCTTCACCTGTCAATTTTATTTCCGGGCAATAATCCTGCAACTTTTGCCTCAATGCAATACGACCCTTTCGTTTCATCATCAATTATTATTGCTGTAAGCATCATTATATGTTTAAAAATACTTCCACTTTTGTGCCGGCTATTTTACCATCTTTTTCAAGGTCGGTTATAAAAACGGAAGCGGTATTTTCTTTATTAAAAAGTTTTATCCTGTCATTGCTCATTTGCATGCCATAGGATCTTTTGCCATCCTGTTTGCCATTGGCTGTAGTTTGACGGCCGACACCATTGTCTTCAATGGTGAATTTAATCTGCCCGTCCTCTCTTTGAACAGAAATTAAAAGTTTGCCATTATTATCCATTCGGTTTCTCAACCCGTGCAATATGGCATTTTCTACATAAGGTTGAATGATAAGTGGGGGTACTTTATAGTCATCCTGCAGAAGCATTTTATCAGCATCGATTTCTACCGTAAACGTATTTTCATTCCTGAATTTTTCAAGATCAATGTATAGTTGCAAGGTTTCAATGTCTTTTGAAAGTGTAACTATATTTTGTTTACTGCTGTCCAGGATATTGCGAATCAGTTTAGCAAATTTATTAAGATAAACTGTGGCCTGGTATTTATCATTGCTTTGTATCAATGCATCGATGCTGTTGATACAATTAAAAATAAAATGCGGATTCATCTGTGCACGCAGTGCCATCATTTCAGTTTCTGCGATACGGTGTTTTAATTCAGCTTCGTGGCGAATTGTGTTGATCCTTCTCCTGAAAAGAAGATAGGAAAGCACTACCACCAATAAAATAATGATTAGCCTGAACCAGGTGGTTTGCCAAACCGGAGGAGTAATGATTATTTTAAAAGTGGTCACTTTTCCACTGCTGTCAGCATTTTCCGCCCTCACATCAAAGCTATATTCACCGGGTTGCAAGTCGGTATAATTTGCAAAACGTTTCGTTCCTCCATTTACCCAGTCTTTATCAATACCCTCCAGGCGATAATAATAGTGGGTTTGCTGCAGGCTCGAAAAATTCAGTGCAGCAAATTCTATTGTAAAAAAATTCTCTTTATACGAAAACGAAACAGGTTTATTCTCTGATAGTAAAGAATCAATAAAAAGTGGTTTGTCAAAAAGTTTAAATCCTGTGATCTCTATCTTTAATTGCCTGTTATCCTGGTACTCTGCTTTGCCGGGATAAAAGCTAATTGCTTCCGTGGATGTAAATGTGAGCCATTGACCATCATGTAAAGGATAAAATTTATTTGATGTGAAGGCAGCATTAATAACCCCCGGTTCCATACTATAGGGGATGATCTTTTTTTCAACAGGATTAAATTTGTAGAGGCCATAATCCGTAGTAAACCATATATAATCTGAAACATCTTTTTTTATTGCATAAATAGTGTTGGAGGGCAATCCATCAACAGTACTAAAATGTGAAAATGCGCCTGTTCTTTTATTGAAAAAATTCAGCCCGCCATAAATGGTCCCTATAATCAAAATGCTGTCGTTGTATGCTTCTATGCCCTGGCAGGTTTTTCCAAAAATGCCGTTTGCATTATTTTTATCAGGTAACCATGTGTTGATATATATTCTTTTTTCAGGATCAAATTCCTTAAATCCCAATTCAGTGCTTATCCAGAAATGATAGGACTGATCAATAAAGATATTCAATACAGGGGCTCTTGTTTTTAAACTATCTCTGAAAGGTAAAAATGTTTGTTGTTGCTTATCCCATTTTATTATTTTCCCATTGTGTAACCCCAGCCATATATTGCCTTTGTTATCTTTCTGCATGCAACGAATAGTAGATCCTTCCTATTTCGGGCGGGTGCAGACTTTGTATCGAGCCGTCTATTATATTATATAACCTGAGATAACCACGCTGGCATCCTATCCAGATTGTTTTATCATCAGGTTGCAGAAAGCTCCATACAAAATTATTTTCGTCTGGATCTTTAAAAAGTATATTTTTTTTGAAGTGAAAATCACTATCATATACAGCAATGCCCGCTCCCCATGTGCCGATAAAAAAATCACCGTTGCTTATTTGTATGAAACTTTGAATTTCATTTTTGCTGATTGATAAAGGATTATTTTCTTCGTGACGCAGGGACCTGAAATATTGCCGGTAAGGATTAAAAATATTCACCCCTTTATCTGTGCCGATCCAGATATTCTCTTCTTTATCCTGGAAGAGGCTATATATGTTATAATTATACTGAATACTCTTGCTGTTCTTCTCTTCAACGATAGCGTAATCAAAATCATCTTTCTCCCTGTTATAACGTAATAAGCCCGCATTTTCAGTAGCCACCCAGATATTGTTGTGGTCATCTTCGAGCATACAATTGATCAAAAGCCCCGCTCCTGATACTTTCCTGCCCGACTGTAATGATTTGATTGCCGATAAAAAATAAGTGCTGATATTTTTAGTCAATGGATCGTAACGATAGAGCCGGTCTCCCCATGTCGTAACCCAGGTATTATTCCTGCTGTCTACCATAACAAACCTGGAAGCATGTTCGCCTGTTCCATACAAAGAAGAATTGAGCAAAGGATGCTGCATCGGGTTGGAGTCACATGAGTAAACCTGTTTTGTTTTCTCATTGAATAAAAAGAGCTTTGACATAACGGCTACCCATGTATGCCCGTTTACACTGTCTTTAAAAATGTAAGAAGTTTTTCCGATCCCGGGAAAGATAATATTCCCCTGGCGGATGGATTTTTTCGTTGCGTTGTCATGAAGATAAACAGTATTGCTGCCCAATATCCAGGAATAGTTGTTGTTATTGAAAGGCTTATAAGTGCTGAAATAAAAACTGCTGTCTTTTAAAAATTGTTCAGCGTTATAAATAGTAAAGCGGTTTTTACCCAGCAACATTTTTTCAATGATGTTATTCTTTATTATCCACAACAGGTTATTTTTATTATCTGCGTACAGGTCGGCACCATGCGTAAGTTGTTCAGCAGCATCGCTCAGCATTTCCGGGTAATAAATAAAGCGGGATCCATCATAACGTTGTAAACCATTGGGTGTAGCAACCCATATAAATCCTCTTCCATCCTGTACGATGGAAACTACCTGGTTGTGAAGCAATCCATCCGATTGGTCGATGTGGCGAAAAAAATAATTCAGGTTTTGCTGGGCAAATGTATTGGATAGGACAAGGGTGAAAACGGACAGTATAATATAACGACCACGACGCATACATTAAAGCTAATTCAAATTTTAGTGGGACGGGATCATCCTCCTCTTTGTTTTACTGAAAACCGCCGGGACAAATAATCAATCATCTTGCATAACTACTGGTTATTACTTTGTTTCCAGTGCTATCAATTTTTTTTCTTTCAGCATTTTTATTTCTTCCGTCAGCTCGGCAATTTTTCTATTCTGGGCATCTACCAGTTTACTCAGTTCCTGTGTAGCAGAAATATTGAGCGTTGTAAGTCCCTCGTAATCTACCGTACGGAAGTCATCTACTTCTTCGCCATACACAAATATTCTATCGCCTTTTATAAAAGTAGCATCTATCACTACCTGGTTGTCGGAAGGGATAGAAATAATGTTCACTTCCTGCATATTTCCGTCTTCGGCTAACAATACCCGTAATTTTTTAGCCGAAGTACTGATAGTATGTTTATTCGTAAAACTTATGAGATAACCAGTGGCAGTTTTCTTCACTTTGCTTGTAAGCCGGTACACATTCGGGATAAAATCGGTATGCTTTGAAACTACCAGTGGGTAAACTTTTTCCACTTCCTGTGCAATTACTTTTTTAAAATGTTTATTGCCATGTTGTACTTTATCCTTCATAGTATAGTCGGTAATTTGCAGGGCCTTGATGGTTTGCAGGTCATTTGCAGTATTGCTGATGCCGATAATATTTTTTATGCGGGTATCTGAGAAGGCATCAAATTCTAATGCCAAAATCCTATCGGAAGCATATATTGATACATCGGGAACCGGGTTACTGGTCGCAAAACCAATAATACCATCGTTATTTAAACCAGTTACACCACTGAGCCATGAATAACCACTAATAGGAGTAGCAAAGTTAATTTTATTCGCAACCTCTAAAGAAGCCCTTGGTGTACTGGTATTAATACCCACCCTGCCAACTCCGCCACCGCTAATTCGTGGCAGTAAAATGATATCGGTGGAAGATGCAAACTGGGTGACAGCGTTTGATTGACTGATACCAATAGCATTGGTGCCATTGCCAATAGCAAGGTCGTTTCCATTGAAGCCTGTTATACCCATTGAACCAACCTGTAATTTATTGACAGGGGAAGTGGTTTTTATTCCAACATTTCCGGTATTGGTATTCATGGCTAATCCCCATCCACTGTTGTTGCCATAAATACCTGCAGTAACATCGTCCGCAACACCTATAAATGCAATCGCTGATGAATTGTTTGGATTATTTAATGAAATGCCCGCAGTGGAAGTGGCAGAACCGCTGCGTATCCTTATCCTGTCTGCAATATCCATTTTAAAAACCTGGTCACTGATACCCACACCAACATTACCTGCCGGATCAATATTAATAACGGGAATGCTGTTTGCCATAAGCCGCAAACTGTGTGGAGAATAGGTACCGAAAGTAGCCGAAACTCCGCCTACTGCATCCTTTAATATTATTCCTCCATCGCTTTCATGCGAAAATCCATCTGTATTATTAGGGGTATGTATGGTAAGTTTGGTAGATGGAGTGGTAGTGCCGATACCAACATTTCCTATACCTGCAACTCCAGGCATTAAAGCAAAATTGGTAGTGGTATACCATGCCGAGCTTGTTGCTGATTGAAAAAAAGACATTGCCTGTGTACCATTTCCAATAGCAATATCATTTCCATTAATTGAACCTGAAAAACTGCCTATTTGTAATTTATTAGCAGGAGAAGTTGTGCCGATGCCCACATTGCCTGCATTGTTATTAAAGATACTACTGCCGTTAACTGCCCAGTAATTACTGGCTGCCCCGCTGGCCAATTGTGTCCATATAGTTCCGTTGTAATAATAATATCCAGCTGTATTGTCTGTTTGATAGATCAGCAAACCCGCCGCAGGTGATGCAATCAGGTTACGTTCTGCAAGTAACATCCTTGGGATGAGCAAACCTTTGGTGGTACTTTTTACATCCAGTATTGCACTTGTATTCGGAAGGGAACCATCATTGTTAATGGAAACACTTTGGGTAAAGCCATCAGCAGAGAAGAGCATTATCAATATTAAGCTGTTAAAAAAAACAAATGATTTCATGATGAAAGTTTTTATAAATTTCTTTCTTTCAATAAATCATTTAAAACCGGATTGAGCCATTCACAGGAATGAATGAGCAGCAGGCAACCAATAAAAAGATTTTTTCTCATTACATTTGATGATCATTATATAATCATATGGTAAAAGAAAGAATATTAGTTATCGGAGCCAGCGGCCAGATAGGCGTAGAACTTACCCTTGCATTAAGAAAAATCTATGGCGATTCTAATGTAATTGCCTCCGACCTGCGTGAAGAAAACGCCTTATTAAAAGGGACCGGCCCATATGTTAGTCTTGATGTAATGAACAAAGAAATGCTGCATGTGCAGGTGATCCGCCAGGGCATTACGCAGATATATTTATTGGCTGCGATCTTATCGGCTACGGGGGAAAAAAATCCAAATCTTGCCTGGAGCCTTAATATGCAAAGCCTGTTGAATGTACTGGATATTGCCCGGGAAGAGAAATTGCATAAAGTGTACTGGCCCTCATCCATTGCGGTATTCGGACCAACTTCTCCAAAAATTAACTGTCCGCAGCAAACCGTCATTGAACCTGTTACGGTGTATGGCATAAGTAAATATGCAGGAGAATTCTGGTGCAATTATTTTAATCATCGTTATGGGATTGATGTGAGGAGTTTGCGTTACCCGGGCCTGATCAGTTACAAAAGTGCTCCCGGTGGAGGCACTACAGATTATGCGGTGGAGATCTTTCATGAGGCGCTGGAGGAAAAAAAATACGAATGTTTCCTGCGAAAAGATACTTACCTGCCCATGATGTACATGCCGGATGCCATTCGTGCAACGATAGAGCTAATGGAGGCAGATGCGTCAAAGATATCCATACGCACTTCCTATAATATTTCGGGTATGAGTTTTTCGCCTACAGAAATTGCTGCTGAAATTAAAAAACATATCCCTGGGTTTTCTATCACTTATAAAGAAGACTACCGGCAGGCAATAGCCGATAGCTGGCCTCAAAGCATTGATGATACTGTTGCAAGAAATGACTGGGGGTGGAGGGAAGAATTTGATCTGGCGCAGATGACGAAGGATATGCTCGAGAATGTTTAATTTGGAGATTTGGAGATTTGATAATTTGGTAATGAGTTAGTCCGTAATTAATAAATTACTTTATGAAAAAGATGTTTCTACTTTTTTTGTTCTCTTCATTGTTTATAAAAATTGTTGCACAACCCAATACTGCGAAAGCTTATAACAAAGGGCAGTTGGAGATTAGTATTGGTTATGGATTTATTAATGTCTGGAAAACTTTTTTAGATAAGGTAATTGATATACCGGAATACAAAGTCAAAGCAACAGGTCCTTTCACAACGATTGTCGAATACAATATCAGCAGGAGATTTAGTGCTGGTGTTCTTGGAAGCTACTCACGTGTAAACGGGAAATCACCGAGGTTCCAGCTTTCAGACCAGATTACTTTCTGGACATTGCATGCAAGAGCAAATTATCATTTCTGGACAACCCGTAAACTGGATCCTTATTTCGGCGCTGGGATAGGTTTTAATAATGCAAAATATAAAAATCTCGATCCAAATACTATTATTTCAGAGGAAGCTAATGAGAGTGTTCCAAGCACAATAGACTTTTCCGGGCAGGTTGGCTTAAAATATTTCTTTTCAAAAAACATTGGTTTGTATACTGAGCTTGGGTATGTAAGCGGCGCCATTATACATGTAGGCATTTCCGGTAAATTTTAAGATTTTTTTATTTATCGCAGAAAAAAGGGAGGTTAGAAGTTAGGTAGAGATTCTCTGCTTGTTCTTTGCGTTAAAAATTTAATTGTATTATTTCTTTACAATTTTACATTTTCAGTTTTTCAATTAACTTCGCCGCTTCTTAAACCCAAAAATTAACTGTACACATGAAAAAACTATTTTTCGTAGCTGCTTTATTATGCTCACTTGCCCTCCATTCCAACGCCCAGGACGGAGAAAGACAATTCCACAAATTTAAAGGAGAGGTAAGTCTCGGGTACGCAAATTTTCCTGGTAACTCAGATATTAAAAGCGGGTTCCTTTTTGCGCTTGAACCAAGATATATGATCCTGGATCAGTTAGCCGTAGGGGGAAGATTTGAAACCAATATTTTATTCAAAAATGTAAAGACATATGATGGTTATGGAAACAAAGACGAGAATATTAAAATAAAAGTCTACCAGTCTTTTTGTTTAACAAGTGAATTTTATTTTACAAAAAATCCCAAATTTCGTCCCTTCATCGGTGCTGGTGGGGGATTGTTTCTCCTTTCTGCTGCAACTTCTGAGCATGAATATCTTGATGATGAAGACGGATCTTCTACCAAACTTAAATTTGGTGGGCTTTTAAGAGCGGGTGTTGAAATAGGGCTTATGCGTATTGCAATTGAATATAATATGGTTCCTAAAACTTTTTCCAGCTATGAATATTACGATAACAGTGTAGGGAATTACTTAATTGCACATGATATATCAAAAAACTCATATATAGGAGCAAAGATTGGATTTTGTTTTCCAAAAGCTAAAAGAAGATAATTAATTGAGGGGATAGGGGAAATCTAAGTAATTTTTTGCATATTTCTGTGAAAATGCACCTCTTTGTGCTTCGTGCGCATTAATGCATTTGCATAATTGAAATGCGTAAGCAGCCGTTTTTGAAGCATATACCTAAAATTGAGTAGGTTTTTTCAAGAGAAAGCCTGTATTTTTGCGCTATCTACACTGGGGCTGCAAAAACCTCGAAACCATTAGCCCCGATTATAAACTAAAACACGTATTATGAAAAAAATTATGTTGCTGGCTGCTTTTGCAGTTTTTTCAATCGCTTCTTATGCCCAATGTTCTTTCGGTGGACAGGTCGGTGCCAACCTCGGAATGGGGCAGGCTAAATTCAATTACGCAGGTTATGCTTTAACCAATGATCCTAAAGTTGGTTTTCTGATTGGAGTTGTAGCCCAAGTTGATTTTGGTAAACTTTCATTCAGGCCCGAACTTAACTTTGTACAGAAAGGAAGTAAATCAGGTATTACTTATGGCGGGTTTTATGATGATTATTCATCGAAACGTACTTTAAATTACATCGAAGTCCCTTTAAATGTTACTTATAACATGGATCTGGGTCCAGGAAAATTATTTTTTGGATTAGGACCAGCTGTCGGTATTGGACTATCGGGTACGGATAAGGATTCTGATGGAAAAACCAAGATCAAGTTTGATGGTTTGAAATATGATGATTATGATAGCGATGCAGATGACGAAAATGGCCATTTAAAAAGAGTTGACGTTGGACTTAATATCCTTGCCGGATATCAATTGCCAATGGGCGTTTTTGCAAAAATTGGTTATACACATGGTTTCTCCAACGTAGATCCTAACAAGGGTAATTCAGATCCTGATGAAAGGAGTACTTATAAAAACCGGGGAGTTAGTATATGTGTAGGTTACATGTTTGGTGGCGGAGGTAAAAAGAAGAAATAAATCTACCCAACAAATTATTTTAAAGACGAAGCAATTTTTATACGGATGCACTTATAATCTTCTCGTTTATTCTCAGCTTGGTTATTTGAGAAGATTATAATTGATCCGTTTTTTAATTTTTTTTTTAACCAAACACGTATTATATGAAACAATTTATCGTACTAATTGCAATTGTATTTTTTTCGATCTCGTCGCAGGCGCAAATTTCTTTTGGCGGACAAATAGGTGCTAACCTTGGAATGGGACATCAGACCAATGATGTTGATGATGTTTTTGAAACCTCTGCTGCGATCAACGATCCAAAAATTGGATTTCTTGTTGGTGTAGTTGCCGAAATTGATTTTGGTAAACTTGGATTCAGGCCCGAATTGAATTTTGTTCAGAAAGGAAGCAAATCTGGTTCAGTTAACGGGTACGCTTATGATGATGATATTGAGAAGTTCACTTTGAACTACCTGGAAATTCCATTAAATGTTGTTTATAATTTAAAAGTGGGAAGAGCAGGAAAAGTATTTTTCGGATTAGGACCCGCAATTGGAATCGGACTTTCCGGCACCGACAAGTTTAGCACTTATGATGATAATGGTGATCGTTATAGCGGGAAAATAAAAATCAAATTTGATGGTAAGGAAAATGCCAACGATGGTAACGGACATTTTAAAAGAATTGATATAGGTGCGAATGTCCTCGGCGGAATTCAACTTCCAATGGGATTTTTTGCTAAAGTTGGGTTTACCTATGGATTTACTAATATCAGCCCTTATAAAGATTTTGAGTACAAAAACAGGGGTGTTAGTTTATGTGTAGGTTATATGTTAGGAGGTAAATAATAATCTTTTTGTAATACACTACTAAGCCGCTTTTTCCTAAAGCGGCTTTTTTATTTCCCCACTTTGGTACTCATATTGAATTATTAAATGATATTCTTATACCTGTTTTGTATATTTTTTTCTACGCACTTACAACATTCCCAGCTTTAACCACTAGGATTTCTCAACTTGAATCCATAGGCACTCCTTTTGTAAATAGGTGTTAAGACTAAAAACTATAAAAAATGAAAAAAATTATTATTACGTGCCTAACATTGTTTGCTATGAATGCTGCATTTTGCCAGGCTAAATTTGGAGTGCAACTTGGCGGTAACGTAAGTTTTGCCCAAACAGAATCCAACGAAGATGATGAATTAAGCAACGACCCACGATTTGGATTGGTTGCTGGTTTTGTTGCTGATGTTCCAATGGGACCGCTAAGTTTCCGTCCGGAAATAAATTTTATTCAAAAGGGATTTGCGAACGACGAGACTATAAACTTTTTGGGTACCACTTACAAGCTAAATACCAAGTACAGGATGAACTATGTGGAAGTACCTTTAAATGTAGTGTATAACATTGAAGCGGGTGCGGGTAAAGTTTTCCTGGGGCTCGGACCTAATTTTGCTTTTGGCCTTTCGGGTAAAGTAAAATCGGATAACGGTAGTGGCGACAAGACAACGGCTGATATAAAGTTTGACGGAAATGAAAATCCAGACGACGATAATATACATTTTAAAAGATTTGACTTTGGTGGCAACTTGCTGGCGGGTTATCAAACAGGAATGGGACTTTACTTTAATCTTGGATTTACACTGGGGTTAGTAGATGTCCTTCCTAATAATGTAGGAAATGAAGATGCATCTCTTAAAAATCATAATGTAAATTTGAAAATCGGTTATTTGTTCGGTTGCAACAGGGCGTCTAAAAAAACAACTACAACTACAACTACGGGAATGTAAAATTGTTTGAAAATCATAGACTGATAGTTTAATAAAGTGGAACAGAAAAGTCTGGGAAGTTTTATTAGCCTATCAGTTTTTTTATAGATCCAACACATCTTTCATGCTGAACACCCCTTTGCGGCCCGCAATAAATTCAGCCGCCAGTACAGCACCGCTGGCAAACCCTTTCCTGTTATGAGCTGTATGAATGATCTCAATATCATCTATATCGGAAAAGTATTTTACAGTATGTGTTCCCGGCACCGGGTCTATTCGTTTGCTGATGATCGTTAGCTCTTGTTTATTTTCTGAAAGAACATTTTTCCATGATGTTTTTCGCGGGAATTTATTGATAATATCTTCAGCGATTGTAATTGCTGTGCCGCTGGGAGCATCTTTTTTTTGGGTGTGATGTATTTCTTCTATCATCACATCGTATTCATTGCGGGCTGCCATTAATGAAGCAAGTTTGCGGTTGATCTCAAAAAAAATATTTACACCAATACTAAAATTACTTGCGTACACTAAAGCGCCATTCCGCGTTATGCAGTATTGTTTTACCTCATCCCATTGCTGTAACCAGCCGGTACTCCCGCAGATCACAGGTATTCCTGCATCTATACAGGCAAACAAATTCTTTACTACGCTGTGAGGATTCGTGAATTCAATGGCAACATCGCATCCCTGCAAATTTTCAATAGTGAGATCTGCAATATTGGATGAAGTGATTTTTAATGAAATAATATGACCGTTTTGCAATGCAATTTCTTCAATCGCTTTACCCATTTTGCCGTAACCGATGAGGGCAAGTTTGAGTGGGGGAGTTTTTTCCATCAGCGAATTTAACAAGAGTTATCAGTTGTTGGTTGTTGGTTGTTGGTTGTTGGTTGTTGGTTGTTGGTTGTTGGTTGTTGGTTGTTGGTTGTTGGTTGTTGGTTGTTGGTTGTTGGTTGTTGGTTGTTGGTTGTTGGTTGTAAATGTAATCAGCGAAGTTAGTTTATATATCAATGTTACTCTGATAATCCAAGTGTATTGCCATGAACTAATAACCAATAACTATAAACTATAACCTACTTAAAACTAAGAATCAAACTAATTCCATTCGTTCGTGCCATTGGACTATAACCTGCTTTGAACTGTAACCCAAGATCATCACTTACATCAAATGTTTTCAGGTGTGCGTCTACAGCTGCATCTGCAACATTTAGTCCCCAAAAGATCAGGAAAACCAATACACTGTAATCTACATTCTGGCGTACTTCGTTCCGGAATGTTCTTATGCGCTCGGGTTGATTTTTTACGCTGTAATAAGGTTGCTTGATAAGACTGTCGTTGGCAGGATTTCCATCAGTGGCCAGTATATATGCATTTTTTGCGTCCCGGTATTGCGTGATATTATGAAGGAAAATTCCTGCTGTCACACCAAGACATGCATACACCAATGGAACCTTCCATATTTTTTTATTGGTAGCCTGTCCCCAGCCGGGAATGATCGCAGAACGGATAACGGCTTTGTTGGGATTGTATTTTTTTATTGTGTCCCTGGTTAGTTTAATCATTTTTCCTGGAACTGTTATGCCTGATGCTGTGATGACAGCGGTATCATTTTGTGCAAATGATTTAGTACCGCACAAAAAACAAATTAAGGTAAAACAGACAATTTGTATTTTAAAAAGCATCATGTTTTTTGTTGACTAAGTTGATAGAGTTTATAAAGTTTATAAAGTTAACGTCCTTATCAACTTTATCAACTCTATTAACTTCTTCAACCTCTAACTTACATTTATTTTCATTTTGTCCAGCAATGCATTCAATTCTTCAAGAGAATAATACTCGAATGAAATGCTACCATAACCTTTTTTATTATGCATTAGTTTTACCCTGGTGCTGAACTGCGATGCTAAATTATCTTCAATCTTTTTAAATGTGGGTGGCAATGGAGTTTTTACAGATGTTTTAACAGTAGCAGGCGTGTATATTTTTCTTACAAGGTCTTCTGTTTGTCGCACAGAAAGTCCACGGGTTTTTATTTCTGAAAATATATAAAGTTGTTTATCTACCATATCCACGTTGATCAAAGCTCTTGCATGTCCCATTGAGATCACTCCATTTCTTACTGCAACCTGGATATCCGGTGGCAACTTCAATAAACGGATATAGTTGGTTACTGTACTTCTTTCCTTACCCATGCGTTCAGCTACCTGTTCCTGTGTATATTCCAGTTCATCCATCAGCCTTTTGTAGCTAAGTGCAATTTCAATTGCATTTAAATTTTCACGCTGCAGGTTTTCCAAAAGAGCAAGTTCAAGCAGGTTGTCTTCATTAACATGCCTGAGAAATACCGGCACCTCTTTTAATCCGGCAATTTTGGATGCCCTTAACCTGCGTTCCCCGGCAATCAGCCGGTATTTACCATTCCCGATAGGCGATACCGTTAGTGGCTGAATGATCTGGTGCATTTTTATAGAAGCAGCAAGTTCACTCAGTGCTGTTTCGTCAAAATCCTTTCTTGGTTGTTGGGGATTTGTTTCAATCTGGTCCAGCGATACGTGCAAAATACCCGTTGATCTTTCAACGATCTCTGTTTTTAAATTTCCCGAAGTTGTTTTCAGGTCTGCATCTATGTTCTGTAAAAGGCTTCTTATCCCTTTTCCAAGTGCATCTTTTTTTTGTGAAGTATTCATATTGCTGGCTATTAGCTGTTAGCTATAAGCTGTTAGTCAAAGCCAATTAGTACCAGACTAATAGCTAACGGCTAAAAGCTTGCGGCTTTAATTAATGATCTTATCTTCCTGTTTTATCCTCGTCATATTGTTCTTTTGCAGTATCTCCTTTGCCAGATTCAGGTAGTTTACTGCACCCTTGCTATCGGAATCGTATAGGATCACTGGTTTTCCAAAACTGGGCGCTTCGCTCAATTTGGTATTCCTGTGAATAATACTGCTGAAAACCATGTCTTCAAAATGCCTGCGTACTTCACTTACAACCTGGTTGCATAGCCGCAGCCTGCCGTCGTACATTGTCATCAGGATACCTTCAATCCGCAGGTCTGTATTTAACCGGTTCTGCACGATCTTTACTGTATTAAGTAATTTGCCAAGGCCTTCCAATGCGAAGAATTCAGTTTGAACAGGTACTACCACGCTATCTGCAGCAGTGAGTGCATTTACAGTGATCAAACCAAGGGAAGGTGAACAATCGATCACGATAAAATCATAATCAGATTTGATCGGCTCAAGTATTTTTTTCAGGATCATTTCCCTGTTCGGGGAATCGATCATCTCAATTTCAGCTCCTACAAGATCGATATGCGAGGGAATAAGATCCAGGTGAGGTATGGCAGTTTTTAATACAACATCCTTTGCCGCAGTTTCATTCACCATACAATCATATAAGCTATTGGTAATATTATGAAGGTCGAAACCCACACCGGTAGTACTGTTCGCCTGCGGATCTGCATCCACCAGCAATGTCCGGTATTCAAGTATTGCAAAACTTGCTGCCAGGTTAATAGCAGTGGTGGTTTTTCCTACGCCACCCTTTTGATTCGCGATCCCAATTGTAATTGCCATAGTTTTGTTCGCTCCTTTTATTGAACTTAAAATCTCTTATTTAAAATATTTTTGATTGTATAACGTCTTTTTAGATAGGCTGGCCTGCCTCAAAAGGGTTAAATTGATTTTTGGCAAGGCGCATAAATCTGCCCCAAAAAATGCCATGTTGGCAAAAGTAACCAATCGCTATAAGATTGGAAACAATAAAGCCACTAATTTGCGGTGTGGGGATAATGTGTTTATTTTATTTGATTTTTTTTAATGATTTGCTATTATTCAGGATTTGAGATTGGAATATAGGGCAGGTGATGGGTGATTTGGCGATGTCTGATGTCTGATTTGTTGATCCCTGATGTGGGGATTTTACCCCAATTAAGTGTTGTTTTGGTCTTTTTATATACTTGCTCAAGAGAAAGCAATAATGGATGATATCCTAAAATCAGACATCAAAAAATCAGACATCTGATATATAAATTTTAATCTTTAAAAGACATCGTATGCGTTCACCCCTGGGGGTTTTAATTTTTATCGGTTCCATGCTTTTGCTGGATACTTATTTTTTCCAGGCAATAAAAACAGTTTCACAATCTGCGTCGCCTAAAGTGAAAATGTTCATATATGCCGGATATTGGATAATTACCGTAGTTGCCCTTATTGGTTTCCTGATGTTCATTTACAGTGAACCGAATTTTTTAGGTAAGAAAGTGCGTACTTATCTTTTTGCAACGATCATTGGTTTATTCTTTGCCAAAATGATTGCCCTGGTATTTTTTCTTGCAGATGATCTGCGCAGGGGTATTCAATGGCTTGCGGGAAAATTATTTTTTAATAATACCGAAGCAGAAAAAATGGCAAGTGATGGTATCAGTCGCTCTGCTTTTTTGAGCTGGATGGGTATTGCTGCGGGCACTACACTTTTTGGAAGTCTTGTATATGGATACGGGAATAAATATAAATATGAGGTAAGACGGCTAAAGCTGAAATTCGACAATTTGCCACAATCGTTTAAAGGGATGAAGATCCTGCACATCAGCGATATCCATAGCGGGAGTTTTATGGATAAAAAAGCAGTGATGCATGGTGTAGAAAAGATCATGCATGAAAAAGCTGATATTATCTTATTCACCGGCGATCTTGTAAATGATCGTGCTACCGAGATGAATGATTACATGGAAGTGTTCAATAAATTAAATGCACCTATGGGTGTTTATTCAACACTGGGTAATCATGATTACGGTGATTATGTTCAATGGCCTTCCAATGGGATCAGCAGGCAACAAAATATTGAGGATCTTAAAACCGTACATAAAAATCTTGGCTGGCGTTTGTTAATGAATGAACATGTTGTGCTGGAAAAAAGCAATGAACAGATAGCACTGATCGGTATTGAAAATTGGAGTGCCAAAGCAAGATTTCCGAAACATGGAAGAATGGATCTTGCTTACCCGGGTGCAGAAAAATATCCGTTTAAAATATTAATGAGTCATGACCCAAGCCATTGGGATGCGCAGGTAAAAACGGAATATAAAGACATTGACCTGATGTTGAGCGGGCATACACATGGAATGCAGTTTGGCGTGGAAATACCTGGGTTCAGATGGAGCCCTGTGCAGTATGTTTATAAGGAATGGGCCGGATTGTATGAAGATGCAAAGCAGAAATTGTATGTGAACCGGGGATTTGGGTTTATCGGGTATCCGGGAAGAGTAGGGATACTGGCGGAGATCACGGTTATAGAGCTTGTATAATGCTGCGGCATAACTTTATCTTTATTGAGCTACTAGTTTAAACTACAGCAGGTTTCTATTTTAAAGCCTTTTAATGTTCAATATTCAATACTCAATATTCAATATCCAAATAGATTCAGGTAACCGGATAACCCGTTTTTATTATGAATGGCTGAAGCATGTCATTACTGTAATATAGTTTTGCAAAAAAAACGCACATGAGAACAATTTGCCTCTTAATATACATCTGTATCCTGCTGCCGGTTACAGCAATGGCGCAAGTAGATACCATCAATACCAATAATCTTAAATTAAATACTTCGGCCTTTAAAGAAGGCAGTCGTTCTTATGTTGTTTATTTTACAGATAGCGCGGGTAACCGTCTTGGATCTGCGGATATATGGGACAGGAGCATCAGTTTCCGGGATAAGGATAAAAAAACATTTCAATTCGGCTGGACATGGTGGAGAAAAGATACACTCATTGGCAATATGAAAGCAATGGGACACTTCCCTTCTTTCAAAATGATCTCGCATGATGCAGAATATAAAAACAGGGGAAAATTTTTCTACACCTTCAACGATAATGTGGTAACAATACCCGTCGAACATCGGCTAACGGCCAGGGATAGCGCTTTTAAAGTAACGCTTGATCCGGCAGGTTTTGAATTTCCTATGGACCTGGAGTTATTGCCCCTGATACCATTCAAAAAGGCAGGGCAGGAATTTGCGATGGCCTTTTATGAGCCAGGTACACCCAAAGCAGATTACTATAAACTTACTGTAACAGGAAAAGAAGAGGTTGAATTACCGGGTTCAGCGAAGATCAGTTGCTGGTTGTTGCGGATCGATTATGCCCCGAATTCATCGGCAACTTTCTGGATCGCTGATAAAACGAGGGAGGTGGTGAAGATGAGGGAATACTTCAGAGGGAGATATCGATACAAGGTACTGCTTTATTAAAGTTATAAATTAAAAGTTGAGAGTTATGAGTTGCCCCAATCGAATTAAACATCGAACCATTTCAAGCAACTCTTAACTCTTAATTCATAACTCTAAACTCATTAAAAGTTTTTTCGTTCCCTCGGCGCATAATTCCTTTTGCGCTGTCCATCTGCCGGCTGGCGTGAGTCTCTTCTTCCTTCATCAGTTGGTCGTTTGAACCCGCCATCTGCCTCATTCATTCTTACTGTGCGGTTATTGTAACGCTTGCCATCAATCGCTTTTATCATCTTTGCTGCTTCTGCTTTGTCAACTTCCACCCAGGTATTCATCTCCCTCATATCTATTTTACCAAGCACTTCTTTTTTAAGATTGCTTTCATCTAAAATGAATTGCAGAAAGCTTGCTTTATAAAAACCATCCTTTGTACCAAGATTAATAAATAACCTTGTATAGCCATTATCTCTTGTATTAAAGACCGCGTTCTTTCCTGCTTCCCGTATCACGGTTACTATTGATCTGATCGCTGCTCCTTGAATCCAGTTCTTGCATTCAGGTCTTCGGCATTCTCATAATATTTTAAGAAATGATTAAACTCCAATGCAGCAACTCTTTGTCAACACTTCTTCTTTACTGATACATCTTCAAATTTCTTCATCAGGTCCGGAAGATATGTTTCATATTCACCATGTGAAATATCTGCCTGCATCAATTTATCCATGAAATGGAAGAACTGCTTACGGCAAACATCTTTGCCACTTGGAATATCCAGTTTATGAAACTGTGCATTGATCATTTTTTCCAGCTGCCTGATCTTAAATGTTTCCCTGCTATGGCAGATGGAAATACAAATACCACTTTTGCCGGCACGTGCTGTACGTCCGCTGCGGTGCGTGTATACTTCCATATCATCGGGTAATTCATAATTGATAACATGCGTGATGCCATCCACATCAATACCTCTTGCAGCAACATCTGTTGCAATCAGTAACTGTAATGCTTTTACTGACGAAAACGTCCCATTACTTTATCACGTTGCTGCTGGGTAAGATCGCCATGCAATGCTTCAATATCATAACCTTCTTTTACCAAACGTTCAGCAATCTCCTGTGCATCTGCTTTGGTACGTGTAAAAATAATTCCATACATGCCGGGGTTAAAATCAACCAGCCGTTTTAATGTTTCATAACGGTGATTGGCAGGGGTAACAAAATACTGGTGATCGATATTTACATTAGCCGTGTTCTTTTTACCCACGGTGATCTCCTTCGGATTTTTCATAAAATTTTTCGAGATAGCCCTTACTTCCGGTGGCATGGTAGCACTGAATAACCAGATACTTTCACTGTTGATAGTATTCTTCAAAACAAAATCAATATCATCCCTGAAACCCATGTTCAGCATTTCATCCGCTTCATCCAACACTACATATTTTACTTTTTGCAGGTCGATGGCTTTTCGTTCGATCAGGTCAATCAACCTGCCCGGGGTTGCCACTACTATTTGTACGCCTTTTCTCAGGTTCCTTATCTGCATGCTGATGGATGCACCACCATATACCGCTTCCGTATTTACTCCTTTAATATGTTTTATGAAATCCTGCAGGTCATTGGTGATCTGCAAACAAAGTTCCCGGGTTGGGCAAACGATCAATGCCTGCGGATATTTTTCTGCAGCATCGATCAATTGTAATAAAGGAAGTCCAAAAGCTGCAGTTTTACCTGTTCCTGTTTGTGCAAGCCCTACAAAATCCGTGGTTCCTGATAATCAATACCGGGATTGCTTGTTCCTGGATAGGTGTGGGCGTTTCAAAACCAAGATCAGTTACCGACCGAACAATGTTCGGTTTAAGCCCTAATGCTTCAAATGCATTTGTCATTATATATGTTTTTTTAAAATAAGACCCTTAGATTGCCGAAAAGCAAGCCACACGTGGTCAAAAAATGGTTTTTGATGGTCACATGTAATGCTTCTGGCCGTTGGAGAGAGCGATCCTTAATAGAAAAGATACCTAATACCTGTTATCAACAGCAACTGAGCATGTCATGTAATTCTCAGTTTGTAATTATCGGCGCAAATGTACGGCTTTTATTTTTGATATTCGCATAATATTCAAAGTTTTGGGACCTCAGGTAGAGATTCTCTGCATAACCTCTTTTACTCTCGTTCTCAGCGGTAAAAATTAAACCGCGGAGCACAAGAGAGCGCTGAGTTTACGCGGAGATGAATAAAGAATTGCGTGCTTTTGGGTAAGCAAACAAATACAGCGATGCGACTTAAACAAATAACATTAGGCAAGGTCGAAGCGGCGCAAAAACCAGCGCTGATGATAAAATTCTTCCTTTCCCTCCTCTTCCTTTTTTATATAAATACTTTAATGGCCCAGGACACTACCATTGTGCTTACCGCGGAGGAAAAAGCAATGCTGGACTCCATGTTTAAAAACGATGCTTTTTTGAGTATGCTTGAAGAGAAAAGAGATACCAGTTATGTAATGATAAGTGCTGGGATTAGTAATGGGGTCTTTAGTGTGAAGAATAATTCACTCAATGCTGAGCAGGCTATAACAAAAAAGATATTTTATACTCCTGCTCTTTCTTATTTTCATAAAAGCGGTTTTGGTATAAGTGCAACCGGTTACCTGGCCACCGATAACGGGCAATTGAAGTTCTTTCAATATGCATTGAGCCCTTCTTATAGTTATTATTCTAAAAAAATAGACTGGGGTATTTCCTACACAAGGTATATAAGAGGGGCTTCAACAAGTTTTGATATAAATCCATATAAAAATGATTTTTATGGAAACTTTGTGCTAAAAAAACTATGGCTAAGGCCAGCGATCGGAACGGGCTTTTCGATCGGGAGAGAAAAAGAATATTTTGATTCCGTGATCAGCTTTGCGCAACCACCCCGAACCCTAACAATCCGTGATACCATTACAACAACATTGAGTTCTTTCTCGATTAACTTTTCTATCTCGCATATATGGACCTTTGAAAAAGTACTTTTTAAAAATGATGAACTCAATTTACAACCATCTGTACTTGTAAATGGCAGTAACCTGCGGTTAGATATTAAACATTCACGCAACCTCGGCAACAGGCGACCCATTGTTCAGAAATTACTTAAGATAGCTTATGGTGATGGAACAACGAAACAAAAATTTTCTCTTCAGTCGCTGGCATGTTCTTTGGACCTCAGTTATGGAAAAGGAAGATTTATCATTGACCCACAGATATATCTTGATTATTATTTACATGAAACAGATAGTAATAGGTTCTCTGCAATCTATTCTTTTATGATAAGTTATGCATTTTAATGCTTTATTTTTGTGTCTATTACCTAACTGAAACAAGTGTTTCGATAAATTAAGTATGTATGAAAATTAAATTAGCAGCGACAGTAATTCTATTGACAGTATTTTCTACTGTAACATTTTGCCAAAAGGTAAATGTTGGAATAAAAGCAGGAACAGATCTGCATAAGGTTACCGGTAAATCCTTCGATGAAGAATTTAAATTCGGATACCATGTAGGCGCATTTGCAGAAATTAAAGTGAAGAAAATAGGTATTCAACCGGAAGTTTATTTCAGCCAGGTAAGTACTAACACAAAAACAGGAACTAATTCCGGTGCGGTCTTAAATGGTGTGGATGCAAAACTTAAATTCAGCTACCTGAACATTCCGATCCTGGCAAATATTTATTTTAATAAGAACGTTGCCTTACAGGCGGGGCCACAGTTTGGAATCGTGATGAATGAAAGTAACAGCATTATTTCTAACGGAGAAGATGCGTTTAAAAAAGGAGACTTTAGTCTTGTTGGAGGATTGCAGGTTAAAGTATTGAAATTTATTATTTTTGGAAGGTATATTGTTGGATTGAATAACCGAAATGATATTCCTAATGACATTTCTAATGAAAAATGGAAGAGCCAGTCTGTTCATTTGGGATTGGGATATTCATTCCTGTAATTCATTTCACGCAAAGCCCGCAAAGAAGTTAAGTTCGTTATGAATCTTTGCGCCATTGCAACTTTGCGCTTCTTGCGAGAAATCTCATACTGAAATTATTTAACAAAAAGCCGCAAAGAATTGTTTGCGGCTTTTGTATTTAACTTTACCGCATGGGTCAAAAAATAATCATTGATGTAGGAGTGCATAAGGGAGAGGACAGTGATTTTTATCTTCAAAGAGGATATAAAGTTATTGGCGTGGAAGCTTCTGAAAAACTATGTGAGTTCATTACAGAGAAATTTAAAGACCATCCGTACAAAGAAAATTTTACGCTGCTCAACTATGCAATTACAGAAAAGGATAATGAGCTGATCCCGTTTTATGAAAATACCGTTGCCGCGTGGAGTACTATTTCTGAGGAATGGAATACAAGAAATAAAAAGCTTGGATCGGGTTCTGAAATAAAGATGGTTAAAACCATCCGTCTTGATACATTGATAAACGGGCACATTGCAGCCGATAAAGAAATTGAATACATCAAGATAGACATAGAAGGTGCCGACCAGCTTGCCCTGCAGTCACTTAAAAACGCAACAAAAAAAGCGAAATTTATTTCAATAGAATCGGAAAAACATTCCTGGGATAAATTATTGGAAGAATTTGAAATTTTTAAAAACCTGGGATATACAAAATTTAAAGTGATTGACCAGTCAAAGATGAATGAACAATCTTTTTCCTATAACATGGAAAACGGAGAACAAAAGACATTTCATTTCGACTGGGATTGTTCCGGACCATTTGGAGATGATCTGCCGGGTGAATGGATAGCTGCAGACGAAGCAATCAAAATATATAAAAAAGTTTTCCGCAGGTATAAATATTGGGGGGAAAGCAGCCAGCTCAAAAAATTCATTTTAAAACACAGGTACCTCAACAGCCTGCGATTTGCGCTAAAAATCAGGTTTCCACACACCGGCTGGCATGATACACATGCAACTTTCTGATCAGGCATGTATACAGAAAAAATAAATGAGTTTCACCCAACGCTTTTGCTTCCGGGGTAAGTTATATATTGTATATTGGGTAACTCCATAATTTTTTCTATATGAAAATTACTTACTCTTTCCTGCTTTGTCTTTTTGGGATTACTGTTCATGCACAACATTTGGAAAGGCAGATCATTAATACACTTGGTAAAACATATAATGCAAGCGGCATTGTTTTGCAAACATCTGTGGGCGAACCCATTGTTGGACAACTAATGAACGATTCTGTTACCATTTTATCCCAGGGATTTTTTACCGGCTTTACAAAAATCAACAGGCCGGTTGTAACCGATCCGCCAACTCCTGTGCAACCCATTCCCGATGAGTTTAGCATATATCCCAATCCTGTAAATAATTTCTTTTTTGTAAGAGGGCATGTCGAACTTTTAAAGGAAGTACAATTGTATGACCTCGCTGGTCATAGGATCTTTAAGCAACAAATAAATTTAACTGGTATCATCCAGGTTCAAAATCTTCCTTCCGGTTTTTATATTGCTGAATTGATCAATAAAGCAAACGAAGCAATCAAAGTTTTTAAGATAATAAAATTAAAATAATGAGAATTATTTTACTTATTACAACTGCATTGCTATTGAGTAACGCAACTATTTTGGCCCAGGCGCCGCAGGGATTGAATTACCAGGCGGTTGCTTATAATGCAAGTGCTGTTCCAGTAACCAATCAATTGCTGGGCCTTAGACTAAGTATCCTGGATGGCTCCGCAACCGGAACGCTTGTGTACCAGGAAACACAAAATCCAACATCAGATAATACAGGTTTGTTCTCCATTGTAATTGGAAATGGAACAGTTGTTTCAGGAACTTTTAGTACCATCAATTGGGGCAATGGTTCCAAATGGTTGAAAACAGAAATTGATATTACAGGTGGAACAAATTATCTAGTGATGGGTACATCGCAATTTATGAGCGTGCCTTATGCGTTGTATGCAAACCAGGCAGCTTTTACCTCGGGCTCTTTCGAACTGCCTGAAGGATTTAATAATGTTACACCCATTATCGTTCCTGGCGCTACTTCTTATACAGTTCCTGCTGGTAAAAACCTTTATATTTCTAATATCTCGGAAACACTTATTGTTGATGGTGATACTTTGCGTAATGGATATTGGACTCCATGGATAGAAGCAAGAAGCAGGATTGGTGTCAGTGAAAATAGTATTATTAAAACCGATATCCTGGGTGTCGCAGGATTTCTTGTCGATAAAAAAGTAGATTGGAAAACCATCAACCTGCGCAATGGTTCATTTACCGTGCCTGCGAACAAACAACTGGTGATAGTAAATTATATGAACCTTGCTAATTCAAACATTCCGAATGATCCTGCGATACAATCCTGCGTAGTTACCTTAAATTCAGTAGCGCTACCTTACCGGATTAATTTAACCAACAGTATCATAGATGAAAACACAGTTATTGATATCACAAATTGTGCAAGTCACCTGTTTATATATTACGCTATCAATGGGTATTTGAAAGATAAATAAATAGGAAATGAAAAAATATGTAATCTCTTTTTTAATATTAATTCTCCCCTTTTTTTTATTCGCACAGGCGCCGCAGGGATTGAATTACCAGGCGGTAGCATATAACGGTTCAGGTGTTCCTGTTACTAATCAATTATTGGGTGTACGTTTAAGTATTTTAGATGGTTCTGCAACAGGAACACTTGTTTACCAGGAAACACAAAACCCAACAACAGATAACACCGGTTTGTTTTCTATTGTAATTGGAAACGGAACAGTTGTTTCCGGTACTTTTAGCACGATCAATTGGGGCAATGGTTCCAAATGGCTGAAAACAGAAATTGATATTACAGGGGGAACGAATTATGTGGTAATGGGTACCTCGCAGTTTATGAGTGTGCCATACGCATTGTATGCGAATGCATCCGGGGCGGGCTCTTCTTCTTTTACAAATCCAGATGGGTTTAATAACGTAACTACTGTTGTTATTCCTGATAGTGTAAATTATACAGTGCCCGCAGGGAAAAATTTGTATTTACCATCACCAAAACATGGTGTAAAAATTGACAATATACTTTTTAAGACAGGATTAAATTCTATTGCTATTCCAATGACATTTCTGGTAGCAGGTGAAAATAGCATTGTGTGGTTTGAATTCGAAAATATGGTTGGTTTTTTAGTAGATAAAAAAGTAGCATGGATAAGTATCGATTTTTCCAACAGTCCATTTACAGTACCTGCGAACAAACAGTTTGTAATTGTTACCAATGATTCCCGCGATGCAATAACCAATAATCCTCCGCCGGGCTGCGAAATAAATATCAATGGCACATTATTTCCTTTTTATAGAACAGTACTGCAAAATACCATTTTGGATGAAGGCACAACAATTTCTACTTCTGGCTGTGCCGGCCCTACTTTCAGGGCTGCTATCAATGGATATTTAAAAGATAAATAAATTAAACAGTAATGAGAAAAATCCTAATCCTTATTATTCTACTATTATCCTGTTCAGTATTAATATATGCACAGGCCCCACAAGGATTAAATTACCAGGCTGTAGCTTATAATGCAAGTGGTGTTGCTGTAACCAATCAATTATTAGGAGTACGTTTAAGTATTTTGGATGGTTCGGCTACGGGTACGTTAGTATACCAGGAAACACAAAACCCAACGACAGATAATACCGGTTTGTTTTCTATTGTAATCGGAAACGGAACTGTTGTATCAGGGGCTTTCAATACCATTAACTGGGGAAATGGTTCCAAATGGTTGAAAACAGAAATAGATATTACAGGAGGAACGAATTATGTTGTGATAGGGACATCGCAGTTTATGAGTGTGCCGTATTCATTGTATGCAAATGCTGCTGGCGTTGGTACTGCTACTTTTAGTGTTCCTGATGGTTTTGTTCACAGTACAATGTTGGTTTTACCTGATAGTATCAATTATACAGTACCTGCCGGGAAAAATTTATACATACCCACTGCGATGGGATTATTTGTAATTGATGGCGATACGATTACAACCTTCGTTTTTTCTCCATCAGCCGATCCTAAAAATTTTGTTGGCGCCAGTGAAGGAAGCGTTGTGTGGGGAGGTTATTACGCAAGGGTTTGTTTCCTTGTAGATAAACTAGTTGACTGGAAAACAATGAATATAGCAAATACCACGTTTACCGTACCTGCAAACAAAAAGTTCGTTATTGTTAATTCAAGTCTTCTTTATACAAATCCCTTACCGCCGGGAACTCCTATACCAGCAGGTTGTAGTATTACATTAAACGGAACTCCTTATTCACCAATAAATGGAATAATGTTAATGAATTCAATACTCGATGAAGGAACTGTTCTTTCTTCAACAGGTTGTACAGCGCCTGGATTTAATTTCATCGTAAATGGATATTTGAAAGACAAATAAATAAATTGATCAGTGCTTAAAATGAAAAAATATTTAATCCTTATTCTAATAGTGAAATTGTTTTCACTATCCGTATTTGCACAGGCTCCGCAGGGTTTAAATTACCAGGCAGTTGCTTATAATGCAAGTGGCGTTGCAGTAACCAATCAATTGCTGGGCGTTCGGTTAAGTATCCTGGATGGTTCGGCAACAGGCACACTTGTTTACCAGGAAACGCAAAATCCTACAACAGATAATACCGGTTTATTTTCTATTGTAATTGGAAACGGAACAGTTGTTTCCGGAACTTTCAGTACGATCAATTGGGGCAATGGTTCCAAATGGTTGAAAACAGAAATTGATATTACGGGAGGAACAAATTATGTTGTGATGGGTACATCGCAGTTTATGAGTGTGCCATATGCATTGTATGCGAATACTGCCGGCACTGCAGCTGTGGGAGGCTTAGGCTCTCCCTCATTTACTAATCCCGACGGATTTAATGGTATGACGCCGGTTATTATAGAGGATAGTATAAATTATACAGTTCCATCCGGAAAAAATTTATATATACCAACATCAATGGGGAATCTTGCAATTAATGGAGATACATTGCATACAACTGTATCGTCTCCCTGGGCCGATTCCAAAACTTTTGTGGGCGTAAGTGAAAATGATGTTGTATGGGGTGCCCGCATTACGAGGCTATGTTTCCTGGTAGATAAAGTAGTTGACTGGAAAACTTTTGATTTGGTTGCCGGTCCATATACCGTTCCAGCCAATAAGCAATTCGTAATTGTGAATTATTCAGCACTTGTGCATGATTATCTTGTTTTTCCTGTACCTCCAGGATGTTCAATGACAATAGATGGTATTCCTTACAATATCGGCAATCTCATGAATTCAGTTTTGGATGAGAATATGACAATTTCAACTATTAATTGTACAAGTGCTTCAATCAGTATGGTATTGAATGGATACCTGAAAGACAAATAAGTTAATATCAATTACGGGAGATTAAAAATCAGGCAATAAGAACAAATATTATACACTCAATTTTAATTGTATGGCTGTTCATTTTTCGATTTAAATGGTTTTCTCAGAAAAAGCCCTGAAAATAATACTTACAAAATACAAAAAAACTGTCCGTGAGAAAATTAATTTGTTCCATCTGTTTTGCTGCACTATTCCTTGTTTTATCTGCTAATAAAATTAATGCACTTAATTATTATTGGATTGGAGGAACAGGCAACTGGAATGATCTTAATCATTGGGCCACCACACCGGGTGGAACTGTATTGCATAACTATATACCAACGGCTGTTGATGATGTTTTTTTTGACGCACATTCTTTTAACGCAGCGGGGCAGACCGTTACATTGAATCCGTTAACCATTCTTTGCAATAACCTGGACTTTACAGGCGTAACCAATATGCCGTCACTTGCAGCGGCTAATAGCAGCCTTTTAAAAATATATGGATCCTTGAAATTTTCGCCGGCAATGATAACCACGCAATTTCTTTGTTCGGTAAGTTTTGAAGCCATTACCACTGGTAAAACGATCACGATGGCTGGCCATTCACTTAACTTTAATGCTGATTTTAATGGTATAGGTGGAGGATGGACATTGCAGGATACATTTAATCCTACCTTCCTTAACTTAAACGCCGGTACACTCAACAGCAATAGTCAAACTATAAATACTGCTGACTTTTTTTCAAATGGTTCTTTTGCACGCACATTAAATATGGGTTCTTCCGTTTTTAATATCGGTCAGTGGTGGGCAATTTCAGGAACCGGGATTACATTAAATTGTGGTACTTCTGTTATTAATTGTACACTTAACAGTTCAACTGCCGACTTCTGGGGAAATAGTCTTACTTATTATGATGTAAATTTTACCGGCATTGGTACTTATGCGCTCGGTTATATTAAAGGTAATAACAGGTTTCACAATGTTGTGTTTAATGATAAGGCATTAATTGATGGTTCCAACACTTTTTACAGTACAATCTTTAAGAAAGATGCAGAAGTAAACAACAATAACAACTATACTAACATAACTTTTGCGCCGGGTTATAATCATCTTTTTTATGCGGGAACAATACAGGCTGTTAGCGGGATCATCAATGCTACCGGCAACTGTGGTAGTTTTATTAATATCAGTTCAAATACACAGGGTAGCCAGTGTACAATCAGTCATCCTGCCGGGGCTGTAAATGTTTCATATGTTATACTAAAAGATGTACAGGCTACGGGTGGGGCAAATTTTACAGCAAGCAATGCTGTTAATAACGGCAATAATACAGGCTGGACTTTCACGCTCCCTGCGTCAAACAATCTTTACTGGATAGGTAACAACGGTAACTGGGATGACGGTAATCACTGGTCGTTCACCAGTGGCGGTGCTCCATCGGGTTGTGCACCTACACCACTTGACAATGTTTTTTTTGATGCAAATTCTTTTTCATTACCCGGCCAGGTTGTTACAATAAATACACCTAATGTATACTGCCGTGATATTACATGGTCTGCTGTAACAAACAATCCGTCTTTTACAGCCCCTACCACCAGCGGTTTTAAAATATATGGTTCTGTAAGATTTTCACCGGCTATGACAACATCGCTTTATTGTGATATAAATTTTGAAGCCACTGCAGCTGGTAAAACGATTACGATGGCTGGTCAGTCATTTAATTATACTGTTGATTTTAATGGTATTGGTGGGGCATGGACATTGCAGGATACATTTAATGCTGCTTTACTTGGTTTAAATGCAGGAACACTTACTACCAATAATCAAACGGTAAATACTGCTGTCTTTACTTCCAATAGCTCTTTTGTACGCACATTAAATATGGGCACTTCCATTTTTAATGTCGGGCAGGCATGGGTAATTCAAGGAAGTGGTATTACATTAAATTGTGGCACTTCGGTTATTAATTGCACGGCAGTTGGACAATCTGCCGACTTCAAAGGAAATAGCCTTACATATTACGATGTAAATTTTACCGGTGTGGGTACTAATTCACTTGGTTCTATCGATGGTAATAACAGGTTTCACAATGTTGTTTTTTATGATAAGGCATTAATTCAAAACTCCAATACTTTTTACAGTGCAACATTTAAGAAGGATGCAACAGTAGGAAACGCCAATACTTATACTAACATAACTTTTGCACCGGGTTATAGTTATAGTTTTTTAGCAGGAATGATACAGACTGTTAGCGGAACCATCAATGCTATTGGTAACTGTGGTGGCTATATTAATATCAGCTCAGATACTCAAGGTAGCCAGTTCACCATCAACCATCCTGCAGGTGCAGTAAATATTTCATTTGCTATATTAAAAGATGTGCTCGCTACAGGCGGAGCAACTTATACGGCAAGCAATTCTATTGATATCAGCAACAATACCGGCTGGACTTTTACATCTCCTGTGGCACACAACCTTTATTGGGTAGGTAACAATGGCGACTGGAATGATGGTAATCACTGGTCCTTTACAAGTGGCGGTGCTCCATCGGGTTGTTCACCAACACCGTTGGACAATGTTTTCTTTGATGCAAATTCTTTTTCATTAGCCGGCCAGGCAGTTGCAATAAGCACCCCTAATGTATACTGCCGTGATATCACATGGTCGGGTGTAACAAACCATCCTTCTTTTACAGCTCCTACTAACAGTCGTTTTAAAATATATGGTTCAGTAACATTTTCAACTGCTATGACGACATCGCTTTTTTGTAATGTAAGTTTTGAAGCCACTACAACAGGTAAAACGATTACGATGGCCGGCCAGTCATTTAATTATAATGTTATTTTTAATGGCATCGGAGGAGGATGGACATTACAGGATACATTTAATCCCGCCATACTTTTCTTAAATGCCGGGACACTCAACAGCAATAATCAAACGGTAAATACTGCTGACTTTTTTTCAAATGGTTCTTTTGCACGCACATTAAATATGGGGTCTTCTATTTTTAATATTAATCAGTGGTGGGCAATTTCAGGAACCGGGATCACTTTAAATTGCGGCACTTCTGTTATTAATTGTACACTTAGCGGTGCAGGTACCGACTTTCATGGAAATGATCTTACTTATTATGATGTAAATTTTACCGGGGTGGGTCCTAATTCACTTGGTTTTATCACAGGGAATAACAGGTTTCACAATGTTGTTTTTTATGATAAGGCTTACATTCGTGACTCCAACACTTTTCACAGTGCAACTTTTAAGAAGAACGGAGGGGTAGAGAAAAATAATTCATATGATGATCTTATTTTTACTGCCGGCTATACCTACACCCTTTCTTCGGGATCAACCCAAACAGTTAATAACAACTGGTGGATACAGGGATCCTGCGTTTCCTACATTGTATTAAAATCTTCTGTTACGGGCCAGGTGGCTACAGTTACTAAACCTTCCGGTTCGGTAGCAGGTTATAACATACATATAAAAGATATAGCCTGTACCGGCGGGGCTGTTTTTAATGCCTATAACTCCGTTGATCAGGGTGGTAACTCAGGTTGGATATTTTCACAACTACCTCCTTTGCAAAACCCGGATTCTATTGTGGGGCCTTCGCCGGTTTGCCTGGGCGCAACAAATGTTATATATCATATTTCACCGGCGCCTGGCAGCATTTATTATCAATGGACAGTTCCTTCCGGAGCTACCATTATCAGCGGACAAGGTGATACCACCATCACTGTTAATTTTGGAACGGCAACTTCAGGAACCATTACTGTTCAATCCTTCAACGGATGCAACTATGGCACAATTACGAATACTAACATAAATATAATTGTGTCAGCACCTTCACCTGCTGTTACGCTTTCTTCCCACCCCGGAATTAACATTTGTCCCGGTAATACAGTAACATTTGTTGCACAGGCACAGGATACTGCTGGTATTCCTCCGCGTTATGATTTTATGGTAAATGGCAATAATGTACAAAGTGGTTTTGCAAATAGTTTTACAAGTACTTCTCTTTTAAACGGGGATATAATCTCATGTATAATTGCTCTGCCGGCCACTGCCTGCTATGCTGCCACAACCGCGACTTCCAATTCAATTACGATCATAGTTGGTAACATTAGCCAGCCTTCTATAATAGAAGCGTCAGTGTGTAACGATCAGCTTCCTTACCTATGGAATGGCCAGGCTTATGATAGTACCGGAGATTACACTCAGCATTTTATTAACAGTACCGGCTGCGATTCAACTGTTACGCTTCATCTCACAATTGCTAACAATACCCCTCCTTCTAAAGTAGAAGCGACAGTGTGTAATGATCAGCTTCCTTATTTATGGAATGGGCAGGCATATAATAGCACAGGAGAATACACAGACCATTTTACCAATAGCGCCGGATGCGATTCAATTATTACGCTCCATCTTTTTGTTGAACCTCCCGGCTCCGGCGAATGCTATTGTGAATTAGTGATCCCTAATGTTATTACGCCTAATGGAGATGGGATAAATGATCTTTGGAAGATTTCACATACAACCTGTATTCTAAAAACAGCTGTATACATTTATAACAGGTATGGATCATTAATTTATCATGCGGATGATTATCAAAATAACTGGAATGGAACTTTTAAATCCGCTGCATGCCCCGACGGAACATATTACTACGTCATTAAAGCAATTTATGCAAGTAAATTAGAAAAGCTGATGAAGGGGAACATAACAATATTAAGATAAGTGCTAATTACAACTTATAAAAAAGGTATGATGTTAGTTAAAGATATGGCAACATTTTTTCATCGCAGAGAACCGGAGAGGTTGAGTTTACGCGGAGAATCTCTGCGTAAACTCTTTTTGCTCTTGTTCTCTGCGGTGAAATTTCAAAATAGCCCACTACCATCAACAGGTATCAAAAAAGGATTCTATTCTTGATGAAGGAGATGTACTTACCTCGGCAGGTTGCAGTGATCCGGGATTCAGGATAGCAGTAAATGGTTATTTGAAAGACAAATAGATTAAAACTATTTCCGTTTTTTAAAGTGAAAAAATGGTTGATCTTTTTTTATCCTCAAATAAGCTTTCCGCATACCGGCTGGTATAATGCACATGCAACTTTTTAATTTACTTTTTGGTAGTGGTACAATTTGAAAAGTTGTCAGGCTGAGTTTGTCGAAGTCGACCCAATTTTTTACCTGAAATCCGCCTTCGACAAGCTCAGGCTGACAATCAATAACTGTAAAAAATTCAAAGTGATCCACTACTTATTTTTCGACAAATAAGTTGAACTCATCCAGGTATTTTGCCACAAAGATGAGTTTAGTATGAGTATATTGCTGTAAACTAAATTGATCAATTATGAAAAATCTATTTAAAGGAACAATCCTGGTTATATGTTTTGCAATTTCAATCGCAATCATTGAAATGAGTTGTTCAAAATCTGATGCGCAACCAACACAGAATAGCCAGAACAATCAAAACAGCGAGAATAATAATCAAAACAATGCTGCTCAACTTAATAAAGTGATCTATGTAAAATATGTTTCGGGCGGAGATCCCAATATGTGGGTGGCAAATTATGATGGAACAGGACAGACGCAGGTAACACTTTCTATACCTACAGTACGTATCGCAAATGATCTGAATTCTTTTGCAATACGGTTATCACCTGACGGGCAAAAAATATTTTTTATGGGATATGATGTTTCCGTTACACCGTATCCTACTTCATTGTATTCCTGCAACATCGATGGAAGCAATGTACAGGCCGTCATCAGCAGCACAACAGAATATATAAAATTTGGTGGAGCATATTAGGTCTTAGCTAATCTGCAACCTGGTTAAAATAAAAGATTATTCCAGGGAGGTATGTATATAGATTTCAGCTTTTTAGAATGTTTTTTAAAATAACGAATAAGGAATGCAGCATGTTGAAGTGCTAACGCTTCATAATTCACAGCTCCTTGTTCACTATTTAGAATGAGCATGGATTTAATTCTAATCCAAAAAAATCTCAAGAAAAATTTTTCAATTTACCCAACCCTTTTTGGGCCAGCCGTAGTTATAGAGGTATATCCAGGGGCAATTTTGAGATCGGTCTCCGTCTACGTAGACAGGTTTTGGGGTTGCTCAACATTAAAAAGGGAAAAAATACCTTGTGAGAACTTAGTTCATGCAAACTTGCCTGTCACGGCGGACAGGGACGCTAAGATCATAAAAGCCTCAAAATGGTCTTTGTGTCTTTCAATGATCTTAGCGTCTTTGCGTCGAACTTTAAAGCCTAATCACTACGAACGTATCATCCTCATTCATCTTAATTACTGTACTGGGCACTCCCGGAATCTCATCATCCTGTCGATGCTGTACAACATAATCTACCCCGTCTTTTATTTTATTATCTATATCATTAAAGAAAAGTGGTGGTGGGTAGCCGGATACATTTGAAGAAGTGGATACGATCGGTTTTCCAAATGATTCTATTAGCTGCCTGCAAAATTCATCTTTTACGATCCTTATACCGACGCTGCCATCCTTATTTATAATATTCTTTGCGAGATTTTTGGCCTTATTATAAATCACCGTCACCGGTTTTACAACACCTTTCAGGTAATCATAGATCTTTAATTGTTCCTGGTCTGTATAATTCAATATTTCGCTTTCGTCTGCAACCAGTATGATCATGCTTTTTTCTTCATTCCTGTTTTTCAGTGCATATATCTTCGCGACGGCTTTTTCATTTGTTGCATCGCAGCCAATACCCCACACGGTATCGGTTGGATATAAAATGATACCGCCTTCTTTCAGTACTTTAAGGCAGGCTGCAATATCGTTTTTCATTTTCATTGCTTAAACTCAATTCTTTTTAGGTTACCATTTCACGCAAGGCTCGCAGAGCTGCAAAGGGCGCAAAATACCTCTTAGCGAACTTAGCTCCTTTGCTGGCCTTGCGTGAAAGCATTTTTTATTTGCATAATATTAAACTATGCTATGTAAGCGTTTCAAGTAATTGATCAGTTTCAATTCCGTAAGCACATTTAAAATGACCTAAGGGACAGGCTTTTCTTCCATGAATTCCGCATGGACGACATTGCAAATATTCTTTAGTTTCTACAATAAAAGAAATATCTGACAAAGGCGTATATCCAAATGCCGGTATGGTGGAGCAAAAGATCGCCGTTACAGGAGCATTCATTGCCGAAGCGAAATGAAGCGGGGCGCTGTCGTTCACATAATTCATCCGGGCAGATTTCATCAATGCAGCTGATTGTAAAAAACTCAGCTCACCGGCCAGTATGGTTACATTTTTATTGCTGGTTTTTGACAGTAACATTTCACACTCGGTAAAATTATCTTTTCCACCCAGTAAATAAATTTTTATAGATCGGTCAAAACGATCGATAAGCTCTATCCATTTTTCAATAGGGTATTTTTTGGTAAACCACACACTCGAAGGCGTCATCGTAACATAAGGATCAACAGTATATTTTTTTATTTTTTCAAAATCTGCCACAGAAGGATATAATACAGGCTTAAAGATCCTGTCACCTGTAAAATGTTTTATAAGATCATTGTTCTTTTCTATTTCATGCCTCGGGTTTTTTGTATCGAATACGTGAGCAATCTTTTTACTAAAACGAAAACTCATTGGATTCTTATCAAAGCCAATTGTTTCGGCTGCGCCGGAAAGGGCGGTCAGGAAACCCGTAGAGAAATAGCGTTGCAGGTTAATTACCTTATCGTATTTGTTTTTACGAATCTGTTTTAAAATACGCAGTAGGTTTTTCATCTTGTCTTTTTTCTTATCCCAGGTGATCACTTCATGTATATGTAGATTATTTGCTAAGAGTGATTCATTCCCTTTGCGCACAAGAAAATCGATAGCAGCGTCCGGAAAATAAAAATGCAATTTTTCCACCAATGAAGTGGCAAGCACAACATCGCCGATAAACGCGGTTTGAATGATAAGGAACCTTTGCATGGGGCAAAGTTATTGAGTCGTTTCTTCAAATCGGGGCTTTATAAAGAAAATATTCAATATTCAAACTTAATATTCAATGCCCAGGTTGTAAAATTCAGGATACTTGTTACTAAAAAGCTTAAGCCTGGTAGCGGCATTGTTAATTGTTCACTATTAATTGTTCATTGTCTATTGTTCATTGTAAAGTAAATTCGCACAAACAACCATTATGGACTTAAAACAATTAATACAGGAGGCCTGGGTTAACAGGGAGCTGGTAAAGGAAGAACTGCACAGGGAAGCAGTGCGCTCAGTAATTGAAGAAATTGATAAAGGAAGATTGCGTACAGCCGAACCAGTTATTGATGGGAATACGCTTAACTGGCAGGTGAATGAGTGGGTAAAACAGGCTATTCTTTTGTATTTCGGTATCCAGGCGATGCAGACTTACACCTTACCACCTTTCGAGTTTTATGATAAGATGAAATTGAAGAGTAATTACAAGGAACTTGGAGTGAGAGCCGTACCTCATGCTGTAGCCAGGTATGGAGCTTTTCTTGCAAAAAATGTAGTGTTGATGCCGTCTTATGTAAACATAGGCGCTTATGTAGATGAAGGAACGATGGTAGACACCTGGGCCACGGTTGGAAGCTGTGCCCAGGTTGGTAAAAATGTTCACCTAAGCGGCGGCGTTGGTATCGGCGGTGTGCTGGAACCGTTGCAGGCCAGCCCGGTGATCATTGAAGATGGTTGCTTTATCGGGAGTCGCAGTATAGTAGTGGAAGGAGTGAGGGTACAAAAAGAAGCTGTGCTGGGAGCAAATGTGGTGCTCACGCAATCAACCAAGATCATTGATGTAAGTGGTGCAACGCCGGTAGAAATGAAAGGAACTGTTCCGGCACGCAGCGTGGTAATACCGGGCACGTATACCAAAAAATTCCCTGCCGGGGAATTTGGCGTCGGATGCGCACTCATCATCGGGAAAAGAAAGGAGAGTACAGATTTGAAGACGAGCCTGAATGATGCATTGCGGGATTTTAATGTGGCGGTGTAGGGAACGTTGAATAATAGTTGAATATGGTTGAAAATAGTTGAAAAGAATTTGATTACGGTTGGGCAGGATTTTTTTAAGACGAAATTTGATTTTACATTTGCCGTTCTGAAATGTTTTAAAAAGTTCAAAAAGTTCCAGGAGTTCCATAGGTTTCTGAAGTTGATTGATGTAACTTCTGCAACTTTTTCCACCTTTGAACCTTTTGAACCTTTGGAACTTAAAAAAAGCCCAGGTGGCGAAATTGGTAGACGCACTGTGTTCAGGTCGCAGCGTTCGCAAGGATGTGCTGGTTCGAATCCAGTCCTGGGCACAATGCCTTTCATGAAAATGAGGGGCATTTGTATTTTAAGAGATTGTTTCACGCAAGGAGCGCAAAGGAGCAAAGCCGCAAAGGAAGAAAACAAATCTTAGCGCCTTTGCAGCATCGCGTGCTTTGTGTGAAATTCTGTTGCATTTGGGCACAATGCCTTTCATGAAAGTGAGGGACATTTGTATTTTAAGCGATTGTTTCACGCAAGGAGCGCAAAGGAGTAAAGCCGCAAAGGAAGAAAACAAATCTTAGCGCCTTTGCAGCATCGCGTGCTTTGCGTGAAATTCTGTTGCATTTGGGCACAATGCCTTTCATGAAAGTGAGGGGCATTTGTATTTTAAGCGATTGTTTCACGCCAGGTGCGCAAAAAAGCAAAGCAAAGGAAGAAAACAAATCTTAGCGCCTTTGCAGCATCGTGTGCTTTGCATGAAAATTCTTTGCATCAAATCAATTCACCGTAATCGGGAAACCACATCCTCCTGCAGGTACACCGGTGGGAGTATATGTAAATGTTCCGGCACTTATTGGTGTTCCACTTCCGGTTAATATAAGCGGATGCTGACCGATGCTGCTAAAATAACCGCTTCCGCTAAAACTAATCCCATTTACTGTATTGGTAGTTACATTATATGAACCTACTGAAGCTACATCAACTGTAAGGGTTTCGGCTTGTCCACTCAATGTTACACCTGCATAATAACCGAAGGTGATGTTATATGTTAAGCAGCCAAAAATGGCCAATAATGGATTTACAACAACGCTGCAATTACAGGTGGTGCCATTGCTATACATCTGTATGGGATAGGTTCCTGCAAGAACAGGTGTTGTAAGTGAATACAAATACATCGTATCTAAGCCGGTATGTGTGAAAGTACCTAATGCCTGGAAAAACAGGTTTGGACCACCACTAAAACCAATTTGAAAATCATAAGGGCCTGTAGACAATACTTCAACTATTGCCATTATATAATTCGTTGAATCCTGTAGTATACCCTCGGTATAAGTTCCATTCGACTGGCAGCTCACAATATTATATACAGCATTTGGATTCAAGTTGCAAACAGTCATTGCAGGAACTGTGACAGTATTACCTGTAACAGGTATAGATCCGGAACTTGCACTGCCGCCGGTATTATCAGATGCTACTACAGTAATACTTGTTGTACCGCAGTAAGGAAGTGTGAGTGTATACGAACCATTCGAAACAGGAACGGAATAATAATGATACATACCATCAGATATTCCAACCACGCCATTTAGCAAAGGATTATTACTACAATCCACCAATGTACCATTAACAACAGTAAATGATGTATTACTTTGCGACAGGTTTACTGTAATATTCAGTGTTGTATCATTTGTAAAAGGACCAATATTCTGAGAACTGATTAATGATACACAATTGTAAACATCGGGAAATAGTGACATTAACAAATCCTGGCCCACAGGCACAAGTCCTGCAACCGTACCGCTGCTGTCTGTGATGCCGTATGTAGTTCCCCACCAGCTGGGATTATTCACGATAGAAAGCTGGACGGTTACATTTGGCAAAGGGTTGCCATTTTGATCATGTATGTGTATAGTAATAAAAGTCGGATCTATTGAATAGTCACAATTCCAGAAAGAAAAATGACTAACCTGCATTTCATAGAAATTGCCATTTTTAGTAGCCGTGCCTTCTTTTATCCAAATGCCCTGGTCATTCAAACTCCATGTGTCAATTGTTGCGGGAACCTTACTTAATATCGAAGAAGGAATTGGAAGTTTTATTGCCGCTGTTCTTCCAATTGCTATTTGCAATGGTTGTCCTGCATCTGATTCAAGTTCTACTGCAATCATGCCTGCAGACTGAAGGATAAACATCTTGTTTGCATCCTGTGCCATCATGCTGCCCGGAACAGTTGCAGCTATATCACTTGCAGTAGGATCAATATAAGTGGCATACAGCTTTACTGTACCTGTATAAGCAGCACCGGTAGCTTTTACTACAATACTGTTTGATTGAAATGTGATCGCTGTACCATTGGATAAACTTACTGATCCGCCACCTGCAGCATCCACATTTCCTATAAGCGTTTTTGGTATAAGTTTAATGGAAAGATAATTCCTGCTTGCTGTAGCCGACCAGGAACGAACCGCTTTAAAATAACCTGCTTTATTTACTACAACGGTGCTTACATATTTATCTAGTGAGGCATTTTCGATATTGAAAAATCCATTTGCATCCGTCATATAAGTTGCTCCTGAAAGAACTACTTCTGCGTTTTGCACGGGTGTATTGTTTTCATCAACAACTATCCCGGTAACTCTTCCGGCAATGGGAGAAGGAGCAGGAATATTGAATGTTGGTTCGTTAGGTTGGGCTGGGTTTTGATTTATATCCTTTTTACAGGAAAACAATACACTGAATAAGCAAATAGTTGCGAGTAAGTATCTGGCATTCATGGGCAGTCGTTTTGTTTGCTAAAGTTTGGTAAAATGTAAGTACAATGTAGGCATAACTACACAAAGCAGCAAAAGGGTTGGGTATTTTTTATTTTTTTGGAAAATCAGGATTTAGCCAGTTAGCTTATTGTTTCAAAATAAGATATTCGTAAGGCTGTAAATTAAGTTGTGCCGCTAATGTAATATTGCTATTGTCCATTGCATTTGTCCAGGAAGTACTTACCAATGCAGCAGGTATGGTGAAATTAATAGCACTGTTCCTGAGATTGGAAAATACCAGTACTTTTTCTCCCGGAACTTCTTTTGTAAAAGCACACACATTCGTACTGCTATAAGATGTAAGTGTACCATGTCGGATAGCCGCACTTGCATTCCTGACAGCAACCAGCTTTTTATATTCAGCCTTCATATCCGGGTTGAGTGTCCAGTTTATCGGCGTTGAGGTAAATGGAAATGTTATCCTGAAAGGTGTGCCTACTTCCTGTCCATTGTATATCATGGGAACAGCTTTCATATAGGCGGTAACAACAAAAGCTGACATGGAACCTTCTGCTCCACCAAACAAATCAAGCGGCGTGCCATCAGATGAATTCACATCATGATTTGTAATATAACGAACCACCTGCTGATCATTTGTTGCACTTGTATACTCAGTGTTGTTCAAGCCATCGATCAGCATTGCAGAATTGTTGCTGCTGTATATCGTTTTTAACTGGCTGTAAAAACCAAATCCAAAATTGTAATCAAATCCTGCAGTAAAATTTGCAGACCTGCTGCCTTCTGCCATTATCAACAATTGGTGTGTTGTAATATTTCTAAGTGTATCAATAGCCTGTGCCCAAAAATCTGCTGGTGGGCCGTCTGCATAATCACAACGAAAGCCATCTATGTTGGCAGTATACACCCAGTATTTCATATTCTTAATCATTTCAAGTCGCATGGCTGTATTGCTGAAATTAAGTTGTGCTACATCGTTCCAGCCTGTGCCCGGTGGACTTAATATATTTCCTGATGCATCCTGCAGGTACCAGTTCCTGTGAACAGAGATCCATTCATTATCCCATGATGTATGATTGGCAACCCAATCCAGGATAACACTCATGTTCCTGCTATGCGCACCATCAACAATTGCACGCAGTTCAGTCAAACTGCCAAATTCAGGATTCACATTTTTGTAATCTCTTACACAGTAAGGCGAATTAACCGAGTTTACAGAACCGACAGGATTTATAGGCATCAGGTAAATAACATTTACGCCCAAAGCTTTAATAGAATCAAGTCTTGCGATCACTCCCTGGAAATTGCCTTGCGTACTGAAAGCCCTGGTATTTACCTGGTAAATAATCGCATCCTCCCTTTGAGGAACATTTGCAAAAGGAACGCCGTATTGTACAAGGGGCTCGTCAGTTACCGTAAGTGCAATACTGCAAGACTGCCCATTAAATGAAACAGCAAAAGAAGCTGTACCGGCAGTTGAAGCTGTACCGGTTAACCGGAACGTAAGGTTTCCTGTGCCTTCTGCGAGTACTCCTCCCTGTAAGGTAGCGATCAATCCGGTAACTCCTGTTGATGCGATCGCTGAACCCGAATTATAAGTTGCGCCATTCCCGCCGGTATAGGGAACCGAAACAGTACCATTATACGCCGTGCCGGCAATGAGTGCTGAACTTACCGTGTTGTTGCTGCAATCCAAAGCAGATATGGTTGCGGTGGGATCAGTGGGTTCATCCAGGCTGTTATTCTTTTTGCATGAAAGAACAAGTGTTACAGACAAGGCAATAAAAATCAAACAAATTCTCATAGATCAATTTTATGAATATGGATAAGATGTAAGTTAATCAACAAAAATTGTGCGTGTTATTTTCTTTTTCCGGTTCATGGAATACACAATTGAAAGAATATGCTGAATTGCGCCAGATCGGGAGACATTCCTAAAATATTGCACGATTTTCTATTAGGATAAGCTTAATTTTATACCTGCTAACTTAGGTCATTAATTAATGACAATTCAAAACATAACTATTTGATCAATATTGTTTCTCATTTCGTACACCAATGAATACAATGCTGAATAAAATATTTCTTTTCCTGTTAGCAGCTGTATTACTATCACCTTGCTTATCGATAGCGCAACCACCTGTGTGTTCAACCAGTGGCCCGGTTTATTTATCTAATTGGTATACTGCCAATGGTATTTTCAATTATAACCCGGCGTTGCCAATGAGTGCAACAAATCCTTCACAAAATTCAATTACAGTTCCATTTGCTTGTGTGGGATTAGCTGCGGGACCTAACCTGAATGCACCTACTCCTTCTACTACTTTTTATACTATTGAAAATGGTAATTACCTGTATTATAATGGGAGCAGCTGGGTTAATACAGGACATAGTTCCGGGAGTGGTAATGCTATAAATCCTGCAAGCGGAAGCAGGTATATATTTAATGTAGATATTCTTACGGGAAATATTTATCGTTATGATGGAACCGGTAATTCGGTCGTAATTACAAATATCAATATGCTTGGATCCGTTTTTGATCTTGCAGCAGACTGTATGGATAATTTTTATGTGTTGCGAAACATTCCACCCAGGCAATTAAAAAAATATAATTCGAATGGGGCTTTTTTAAATGCATGGGATCTTGTAGGAGGTGCAACAATCGGAATAGGCGCAGGACTTGCCATTATGGGCAATAATATTTATTATTCAGATACAGCATACTGGCATGGAGTTATAACCGGGAACATAGTGAATGTAACGGCTATCAATTACCCATTCGGGAGTTCGGCTTTTTTGCCCAATGATTTTGCTTCCTGCCCGGGTTTGCTGGTGGTCAGCTTTACGGATAATATTACTGTTTGCCCGGATCAATTACCCTATCATTGGCAGGGGCATGATTACTCAACAGCAGGAATTTATACAGTTTCTTACAATAGTGTAAATGGATGTGACTCTGTTATTACACTCAATCTTGCAGTGGCACAGGTGCCTGCACCTTCTGTAATATCCACCATCAATTATTGCCAGCATACAAATGCAGTGCAACTAACGGCAACGGGAACTGGCATTTTACATTGGTATACTTCGGCTTCAGGAGGAGCAGGTTCTTTGTCGGCACCCATACCATCTACTGCAAGCGCAGGAATTACAAATTATCATGTGAGCCAGGAGATTAGCAATTGCGAAGGCCCGCGTGCGGTGATAGCTGTTGAAGTCTACAGCGCACCTTCGCTCGGCCCGGATAAAGAAATACGAGTTTGTGATACCTATACAGCTGTAAATTTACCGGGATTGTATAATGTTACCGGTTATAATTACAGCTGGACAATAAATGGTACGGTTGTACCAGATCCTTCCGCAGTGTTCACAGAAGGATCATACCAGCTGGTTGCCATTGCTGCTAACGGCTGCGCAGACACATCAATTGCGTCATTGATCCTTCAGCCACCTGTTCATGCATTTGCAGGGAATGACAGTATCGTAGAATATAATATGCCATTCCATTTATCCGGTAGCGGCGGATCGGAATATTTGTGGTCACCGGACTTTGCACTTGATAACCCGCAACTGTCCAATCCGCTGGCTGTATTAACTGAACACAGCAGTTTTTATTTACAGGTGAAAGATATAGCAGGGTGCACCGGTTTTGATACAGTTAATTTTAAAGTGTATGCCGGGCCAGCTATTTATGTTCCGAACAGCTTTACACCGAATGGGGATCATGTGAATGATCTTTTCACTCTTACGGCAGCGGGAATTTCGAGACTGGACTACATAAAGATCTTTGATCGTTATGGTAAACTTGTTTTTCAATCAAATGATATTTTGAAAAGCTGGGATGGAACTTACAAAGGAAAACCTCAGCCAGCCGGTAATTATGTTTGGATACTACAAGCTTTAAACAGGTATGACCGTGTTGTACAAATGCAGGGGAGTGTGATGTTATTTAGATAAAGAAAGCAAAAGCACGTATACAACGACGCTAAGGGATACTATATTTTGCGCCTTTGCTCCCTTGCGTGCTTTGCGTAGAATTTGGTATGAAACTTAAGTAAACCCATTTTCATACAAACCCAACGTACTTTCGAATTTTTCCAGTGAATCTTTGTCTTCAGCAAGAACATGAAGTACATCGTTTGCGAATAAATGCGTGGACCCTGTGGGTACCATAAAAATGCCGGCTCTCTTAATGGAAACAATGTGTACGCTGGAAGAAATTGATAGATCAACAATTTTTTTGCCTATGGCTTTTGCATTTTCATCAAGAATTATTTCTTTCATTTCAGATTTAATTCTATCGTCCGGTTCAAAATCCATATCCATTCTTCTTTTTGCTTTTGGTGGAACAGTAACGTGTAACAGCTTTGCTACAAAAGATAAAGTGGTGCCTTGTAAAAGCACAGAAGTAATCGATATAAAAAAGACAAGATTAAAAATCAGTTCAGCTTTTGGTATACCGGCCAGTAATGGATAAGTAGCAAACACAATAGGAACACTTCCCCTGAGTCCAACCCAGGAAAGGAAAATTTTACTTCTTGTATTTGTTTTAAAGAATGAAAGCGATATAAATACAGCAAGCGGCCGTGCAACAAACATTAAAAAAGCGGAAATCAAAAGCCCGGTTCCTATTAACGGTAATATCTGCGACGGGAAAACGAGTAATCCCAATGTAAGAAAGAGGATGATCTGCATCAGCCATGCCTGCCCGTCATAAAATTTAATGAGGCTTCTTTTATGGATCATATTGCTGTTGCCCATAACGATGGCACATATATAAATTGCAAGAAACCCATTTCCTCCAATGGCGTGTGTAGCCGAATAAGTAAATATTGCCAAACCAAGCGTAAGAACCGGGTATAAACCTTTGCTTTCAAGATTAATACTATTGATCAGCCATACACTTGCTTTCCCCATTGCATACCCGATAGCGCCGCCAATAATAAATTCTTTTAAAAACGATATAACAAGATCACCGGCAGCGGCATTTCCCGTAACTACTATGCCGGTTAAAGTAATCGTGAGAAAATATGCCATCGGGTCATTGCTGCCACTTTCAAGTTCCAGCATAGGCCTCAGATGACCTTTCAATGCAACACCCTGGTTACGTAAAATGGAGAACACTGCCGTGGCATCTGTTGCCGAAACAATAGCGCCAAGCAGTAGTCCCTCCCAGATTGAAAAACCAAAAAAATAATACACAAAAACACCTACAGAAATAGTTGTAAGAAAAACACCCAATGTGGATAGTGTAAATCCTTTCCACATAACCGGTTTAATGCTTTTCCAGTGTGTATCAAGTCCTCCGGAGAAAAGGATAAAATTCAATGCCGTTATTCCGATGAATTGTGTAATAGATGCATTGTCGAAATGTATCCCGCCAATTCCTTCAGAACCTGCCAGTACTCCCACCAGCAGGAAAAAGATTAGTGTAGGCACCCCCAGTTTATTTGTCGTTTTGCCTGCTATAATGCTAACCAGTAAAAGAACTGATCCGATCAATAAAATATTTTCGGGTTTTAAAAACATATAAATAGTTTACCTGCACTAATACGATTGAATGTATCTATTGAAGCCAGCTATCTTTCTTTAAATGAAGATTTTTAGCGGCATCTTTTTTCTGATCTCTTTTATGAACCATCATGAGTATTATAACAACCAATGCTATAAAACCCAATAATCCTATTGCAACTAATGCAGTTTCCATAATTTATTTTTTAAAGATGAAAAGATAAAAACGCAGAACCCACATTGCTAAAAAACAATTACTTGCAGGTAGTTTCTTAGCAAATCATTTGCAACAATCTTTTCTGCGTTTCTATGTTCGTTAAATAGTATGAACACCCGTCATTACATAAATGATGGATATTTTAGATAAAGCTGATAATAAGTATTACCAGAAATTATGCATGGGATAGTTATGCCTGAGGTAATTGTTCGAATATAATTCTACGTAAGCGACGTTGCCTGTTGAAGCGCTAAGTGTAGGTAATATAATGGATCTTTCATACTGTTGCGTACATTCTGTTCCTTTTTGAAATTTCTTCTGTACGTGAAGAAAATTATTTGTACCATTTGTACAATATTCAATCTCCGCATCCGGTGAATTGATGTTTTTATCAAGATTTGTAACCGGTGTTTCAACAACAAAAACAGGGGAGCTGTTGGATGTTGTTACGAGGCTGAATAGGGAAAATGAAAATGCTATAAGCAGGAATAAAATAATATGGGCGCCTCTTTTTTTCATTTCGGCGAAGATAGCAAAATTTAATAACTGAAAAACGGATTATGATTAATATAACAGGCGGGATATGATAGTTTTAGCGGAACTCACATAAAAAGAGATCATTTTAATATTGTCACAGTTCCTTTTAAAAGCCCGATTTTTTTATCGCCGGTCTTTATAATATAAATATAAGAACCCGGTGATTGCTGCATTCCTTTATACATACCATCCCATGCTCTTGCATAACCTATTGAATGAAATATCAGCTGGCCATAACGATTGTAAATTGTTACTTCTGCGCCGGGATATCCTTCAAGCGCAGGTATTTCCCATGTATCATTCAGGTAATCAGCATTTGGTGTAAATGCGTTGGGAATATAAATATCAGAAAAGATTTTCACGGCCACCGTATCATAACCAATGCAATGAGTGATATTGTTGGTTGCAGTGATGGTGTATACAACCGGGTTTTCAGGTTTTGTGATGGGCGCCAGTATAGTATTATTACTGAGGAAAATGCCCGGGGTCCATAAAAAACTGTGTTGAGAAGGATTTGTGATTGTAGCCTGTATGGTTTTTGTTGCTCCTGCTTTTACAAATAATGTTGGTCCTGCATCTACATCCGGTGTTGGATGAATGGTTATGGGATGAATCACTGCTGTTGAATTACAACCCACGGCGGACTGTACAACTAATTTTACATTGTACGTACCTGCATTGTCATATGTATGACTAAATGGTGGGGTAATGGTAGCGCTTCCATTGCCAAAATCCCATTGCCATGAAATAATTCCAGTATTTGCAGTTGCGGAAAAAAGCAGCGGCCTTTGTTCGCAAAGCGTATCTGAGTCTATCGTGAAATCTGCTATTGGATTGGAATGAATAACAGGAATGATGTTATTCGTCGTATCGCTGCGGCAACCTGCCACCGATACTGCATGTCTTACAATAATGGAAGTCACTGCATTTGAATAAGCATGTGTTGCAGCGTTGTTCGCCAGGATATTTATTGTTTGTCCATCACCAAAATCCCAATACCAATCCGATTGCACACTACTATTATAGGCAGTAGAAGATGTGAACTGTTGAGTAGTCCCAGTGCACGGGTTCCCCGCAATGCTAAATAATGCAGATGGTTTATCATTGATATACACCAGCCTGGTCGTATCGCCCGTGCATCCGTTATCTGCGAATATGCGATAACGTACGTTCTGGTTGCCGGGAGTTAAAAAATGTTTTACTGCATTTTGTGTGGTTATGCTGCTGTTGTCATCAAAATCCCACCTGTAACTGAAAATATTAAAACCTGATGCCGTGGCTATCCCTGTGAAATGAATACTATCACTGATACATGTTTGTGCCGGGTAAGAGAAGTCGGCAGCCGGGCCGGGTTTTACAACAACCCTTATTGATATATTTTCTGTGTGTGAACAGTTATCAATTCCCGGCGATTCATAAGTAACGGGGATAAAATAAATACCTGGCAATGCAAACGTAAAATCCTGTTGCAACGAATAAGTATAATACCTTCTCCCATTTATTAACTCTGTTGAAAGGTATGTTGGATTGCTGATCACTGAATCGGTATTTGGCAAAAGGCCGCCACCGGTTTGGCTTAATTTCCAGTGAATATTATTGAGGAGATAAGCTGTTTTAATAAAAAATTTCACCTGTGTACGTGGACAGGTAAAACTGTCAATATTGCCGGAACTGTTATAGGTGTTTTGAATACTCGTGTATGCATTCAGGTTATTTACCATGCAACCCACGTTATAGCCATAGCTTTCAAATATTCCGAGGCCGTAAACGGTTGCTGTAAAGGAAGAATCGCTTGTGATCGTATGTTGTGCACCGGCACCGGTAAGCCTTGCAACGGCAACAGTATAATTTGCATTTGCCGGGTGTGTAACAATATTCGCAGGGGGTAGGGCAGCTCCGTCAACGAGTAAGGAATTTAATCCTGCATTTGGTAAAAGTATATTCACATAAGTGTAATCAATTCCATAGTGCCTTGAATTATAAAACCTCGCTTGTTTCACGCCTTGTTCGATCGGGCTTATATAAAACATTTCAGGGTCACCGTAAGTACCCATGCTGGTTCCAACACATTGATTCTTGTTCACCATGTATTGTGCAACCAATATGGGTTTGTCTGATTCGATATAATCACCTGAAGTACCTGAAAATCCATAATAAAAATTATCCGTCAAACCCGTTAATACAATACCATTTCTTTTTACAATGGTAGTAGGATCCTGTACGGCGATGCGGTAAAAATTTAAATTAGGCTGCGTTACATTCGTGTTCGTGTTATTTAAAGTATGATACGTGATGTAGCGCGTACCCCACGCATTTGCAGGGAAAACCTGCTGTTGTACAAATTCTCCGCCATCACCAGTGCATAACCTTACACCACTTGATCCGGAAAATACGGCGACAGGATGACAATTTCCATCTGCACCAGTAACAGAAACGATCTTGCTCCCGGTCATATCTTTGCTTGCGCCTTGTGCTGTTCCATCAAAAACCGCTTTACCAAACACATTGTATATCTCCCCCCGGTTCAGGTTAACAATATAAGTCTGTCCTTTTAACCAGCCTCCCTGGGTTGTATCCGAAGGGGTAATCTCCAGTCTTGTGTTGTCTTCTGATGCGACTACAAAAAACCATGAATACCAATCCTGCACATTGGAAGCAGTTTGCGTATAGTTAAGAGAATAGTAAGAGTAACCATAAGTTTCTACCGGCATAAGCATTGTTGCACCGGATAACTCGGCCCGGTACTGGTGTGCATACACAACAACAGGTACATCGCTGACGATATGAATACCATGTGTTGATAAACCTTCTGCTAAAAGACGTGCATCATCAGCGCCGGATTTTGGAATGGTGATCGAGTAATCAACACTGTTAGCAGGAATATTGAGTGTTTGGGTAAAACCTGTATTATTCACAGACACTGTAACAACAGCAGCGTCTTCCGCACTGATATAAATAGCGAGTGTCTGGCTATTCGCAGGTATCTCGTTGGTAAAATTATAATTGTTGCCGTATCCGAGCCAGAATTCCCTGCCCCGGTTCGATTTGTCCTGTGCTATTAATTGTGAGGAGAAAATAATAAACGTAAGTAAAGTTAGAATCCGGCTCATTAATTTTTGAGTTGACATCTGTTGCGTTGATATCTCGGTATATGTCAACTCAACATTTCAGCGCAAAATATGGGATAAATACCAACTGAAATGTAGGCCCAGCAAGATTTCTGTCGTTTCCGGCAAAAATGAGCAGAAACACTCAATTTTAAAATGAGGTGTTTATACCTATAATATAATATATATACTGAACTAATTTCGCCCATTGGAGAAAAATAATGATTTCCCGTTTTAAAATTCACTTATCCATGATCTTTTGAAATTCCAACAGATTAATTTATTACCAAACAATTAAGCACCAATGACAGAAAAACTAACAGGGAAAAGCATCTGCCTTTTTTTATGCTTTATCCTCGCTTTGAGCTTTGAATCCAGGTCCCAGCTTGCTTCTTCGAAATGGAAATTCAGCAATCCCAAACAATTTGGTTTTACAGTAGTGGATGTTTCTTTTGTTGATGATAACAATGGCATTGCAGTCGGAAATTCGGGCGGTATTGCCAAAACCACCAATGGCGGTGTTAACTGGAAGTATGCTGCATTTACATTTACTGATGCATCCGGTGTGATACAAAAGCCAAATTTTAATGGAGTACAATTTGTAAACGCATCACTTGCTTATGCTGTGGGTGATCATGGTTTATTTGCAAAGAGTACAGATGGGGGCATCAACTGGACGGCCTTTAATAACCCACTTTTCCCGAATGATAAGTTTATATACGGCCTGCACTTTATTAATAAAGACACAGGATATATCGGCGGCCAGCCAAATAATGTTGCTGATGGAATGCCGAAATTATATTTTACAAAAAATGGTGGTAATACCTGGGATTCAATAGCAGCGCCGCTTGGTCCTAAGACAAAGATTGGTTATATCGCTAATCCGTCTTTTCCTCCACAGATCGTAAATGTAAATGCAAAAGACAAGGAGATACATAAAATTGTTTTCGTAAATGATTCCATTGGATATATAACGGGCAGTGGATGGAGTTCCGCACCTTATGCAGATGAGTGGGGCGGAATATCCGATAGCTATGCGGTTTCAGCATGTCTTGTATGGAAATTTAAGAACGGTGTACTTACAGATTATTCTATCAGCAAGGAGAGAACCGGTTATGAAGGAATTGCCTGGTTGCCGGTAGATCCGTCATCAACATATAACCCACTTGATCCGGCACAACAAACAATTAAAGCGGTACAACCCATCAGCGACTCTGTTGTCGTACTAGCTTCATTCAATAATGCAATTGTTGTTAGAATTCGAACAGGCGTTAATGATAGTACAGAAAATATTGCAGTGCCCGGCACCTACGACAGGGGCAGGTACGAAATGCTAAATTATCCGTATCCGCCATTGGGTGCGCCATCCATTCCTGCTGTACAAACATTACTCCCTTCAAATATCTGGAATGTGAGAAAAGCAGCAGATCAGTCAGTATTGATGACGAACGGGCAAGGCCAGATCGCAATATCAAGAGATAGTGGAGCTACGTGGGCAATGCAGCGTGCAATACCAGGCGGATTTAATTATAGCTACAACGATATTTTCGCATTAGATATTACTCCAAACGGTAAAGTATTTGCGTTGGGTGCAAATGGGGTTGTGGTTGATTCAACAGGCGGATCATCATGGACAAACAGCAGCTCATATGAATGCGTTACCTTAAATGCAAGTTATGTTGATATAGATTTCCTTGACTGCAATCATGGCGTTGCAACAGGTGGCGGACAAATTACTGTTACTACTGATGGAGGTGATACATGGATCGATAAAGTAAGACAGGATTTTGTTGACAATTATATTTATATCAATGGCATGTCGTATGCAACTGCAACAAAACTTGTAATCGGAACTTCTGCAGGAACTATTTATAATTCTCCTGACCAGGGTACAACACTGGACCCGGTTTTTGCTGACCCTTATTTTGATTTTTCTTCAGGCAATGGACAAATAACCGGGCTGGCAACTTTCGGTGGTGACAGAATTTGGGCCTTTGGTATGAGAGGTGCGTGGACGCCCGGTGTAATCGAGAGAACCGTACACTTTCGCTCCTTTGATGCAGGTGCAACATGGGATACCATTACAACTTTTCCTTTGGGAGACCAGGCAGCGGCAATAACAAAATTAAAATTTCCAAGCCAGGATATTGGTTATGCAGCAGGTGATAAAGGAAGAGTATATAAAACCATAAACGGGGGAACAAACTGGGTGGATATCAGCCCATTCCCGGTATTGAATGATATGATCTCCTATACAGGCATCTCTGTACTTGACAACAACACCGTATTTGTAACCGGTAACGGCTACCCGAGACAGGTAGTATATAAAACAACAGATGGTGGAGCTAACTGGATTGATATAAGCCCGGTTATAACCAATATGTTCATGACTTATTATTCATCTATTGTAATGCATGATGTAAACAACGGCTATCTTTTAATGGGGGGCATGGTACTAATTACCAACGACGGAGGAATAAGCTGGAGAGCTGATCACGCACCATCCTCAGCATTTAACTGTGCAGTGTTTGCAAACAGAACAGTGCCTGCCGGTACGCCTTTTGAAAACAGGAAACTGTTCATTGGTGCACTTACTTTTGGATTTGGCTCTACACCCGGTGGCCATATAATGGAATACGGGAATCCTGCTTTCACAGATGTTTCTTCAAATGATATTATTGCTAATACAACCTGCACACAGGCAAATGGAGGCGCTATCACTGTAAATGCAACTGGTGGTATTCCACCTTATAGCTATAGTATTAATGGCGGCACATTCCAGTCATCAAATCTATTTACCGGTTTAACTGAAGGTGTACAAACCATTGATATCAGGGATGCACAATGTGGAGCGATAACAAAATCTGTTACCATAGGCCTCACAAATGACCTTGTTGTAACAACGAACACAACAGATACAAGTGTATGTTCCGGAACTTCATTACAGCTTATTGCAACAAGTGCAGCTACAGCTTACAGTTGGTTACCCGCAACTGATCTATCGGATCCTTCTATTAGTAACCCGGTATTATTGGCAAATACTGATGCAATATATACAGTCACAGCTACATTGGGAACCTGCATAACTGATACAACAATCAATATTCATATCCATCCTAACCCGTTGGCAGATGCAGGCCCCGACAAAACAATAACAACCGGGGGCCAGGTAATGCTGGAAGGGAACGGCACGAATGCTGCATCCATCACCTGGACACCAGAGAATACATTATCAGGAGGAAATACATATACGCCGTTGGCTAACCCTTCAGAAACCACTACTTATACTTTAACGGTGAAAGATAATAACAATTGTATCTCTACAGATGAAACAAAAGTAATCGTAGAAGGGAATTGCACAAACCCTATGAATGCCTTCACGCCCAATGGTGATGGAAAGAACGACAAATGGTTTGCAACCAGCGGTAATGGTTGTACGAAACAGGTTGCTGTTGCCGTGTTTAACCGCTATGGAGATCCTGTTTATAAAAATGACAACTACCAGAATGACTGGACCGGTACATATAAAAGTAAACCGCTGCCGGATGCTACCTATTATTACCAGGTCACATACAAATTAAATAATGGAAAAACCATAGTTAAAAAAGGAGATGTAACGATCCTTCGATAATTATCTAAAAAAATAAAATGAAAAAGATATTACTATTAATGGCACTCATTGTTGTACTTGCAAAATCATTTGCGCAGCAATTGCAAACATCTTCTTTATATGATATGCAGGGTATGATACACAATCCGTCCATGGCAGGTGTACAGGAATATAATACAGTCGGTGTAACTTATAAAACACAATGGAGGGGAATCAGCGGGGCACCAAAAACAACCACTGTATTTGGATCATTCGATTTACCAAAACAAAAGATCGGCATCGGGGGCTACGTGTACAATGATAAGACCGGCCCCACCAGCAGGAATGGTTTACAAATATCACTTGCAAAACATATCGGGATGAAGAATGGCGCAAAATTATCATTGGGGTTGGGAGCAAACTTCCTCCAATATTATATCGACCGGGCCAAATTGGGTGAAACACTGGGTGATGATAATGCATTAGGCAATGTTGATAACAAATTTAAATTCGATGCGGGGTTTGGAATTTCTTATACGGATAAAAGATTCCAGTTGGGCGCTTCTGTTTCACAATTGATGCAATCAAAACTGGATTACTATAAAGGAAATGTAACAAGAACGGAGGAAGCACGTTTTTACAGGCACTATTATTTTCATGGAAGTTATAACTGGAATGTAGATCACGTCACCAGCATTACACCCAACTTTCTTCTTATATGGTTGCCCAATGCCCCAACGGGTTACCAGCTTGGAGCAAAAGTGGAGCATAATAAAACATTGTGGTGGGGGATTGGTTACAGATCTAAACAGAGTTATGTATTATCAGCAGGTGTGAATATCCGGAAAAAAATTACCGTTGGCTATGCATTCAGCGATTACGTAAAGCCTGTAAGTACATTCGATGGAGGCTCATACGGGCACGAATTCATACTCAGGTATAATTTTATTAACTAAAAATGCAGGTTTTGGTTATGGCCGTAATTCGTAAGGATTACGGTTTTTTGTTTCCTGTAATTGGTTTCCCGCAAAGGCCGCAAAGAAACGGCGGCTTACGTGAAACCACTTCATTGTCTTCTCCATTTTGATTTTGTATTTTTACCAGTGGTGATCAAAATAAAGGAAGATGTGGTTTGCCAAGTATCTAATATCATGCACATAAATTTTTAAAGAATTGTATCATACATTTTTGTTGCAACGTTTTTTTATTGCTGTAGCGATCTTTTTGATTGTAAATATTCCATTGTTCACGCTTGCACAGCCAAATGAACTGAATAATGAAACTACTATTGCAGATACAAATACGATCCTTAATCTTATTAATACGGGTTCTTCCTTAACAGATAAATTGCCAAATGAAGCGCTTGGTTATCTTAATGAAGCATTAGGAAAAAGCAGGGAGTTAAATTATCCAAAGGGCATTGCGCTTTCTTCTGCAAAACTGGGTAAATGGTATTTCGGAAATGATATAGGTAAAGCGATTGGCCTGGGAAGGCAGGCATTGAATAGTTATGAAAACAGTCAATGGAGAACTGTAGAGAATATAGCAGAAGTACACCTGCTCCTTGCAGAATCATACGATGAAAGTGGCCAGACTGATTCTTCTGCTTATTTCTATTACCTGCTGAGTGACGAGATGGATGCCGGCAATATAACCGATCCGAATTTTGCAATAGCCATCTTTACCAAGCTTGCTATTTTCTGGATGAATATTGACAATGGTACGCCGAATAAAGAATATGTAAAAACTACTGAACGATTGGTGGAGAAAGCAAAGCTTGTATCAAAACAGATCAAAGATACTGCCGATGCAAATTCCAGCGTATATTTTATACAGGGAGCATTTTACCAGGGAACAAGAAAATTTGACAGCGCACGTTACTATTACCTCAATTATATTACCGCAAGAGAACGGCTGAATAAATTACGCATCACAAGAAAGATTTCCACTCTTTTTAATATTGCTGATACCTACCTGCAGGAAAATAATCCTGCTGATGCAATGGAATATATCAACAAGATCAAAGAGATTGGAAAAGACCCGCAGAATACACAGTTCCTTGCTTTTTTCCTGAAGCTGATTGATTTTCTTACAGGAAAGGCATTGTTTCAGCAAAAACAATACGGTGAAGCGATCGCACTATTAAGTACAACACAGGAAGAATTAAAGAAAACAGGAAATCATTTCAGGGTTGAAGTTGTGGAATCTTATAAGATACTTGCAGAATCTTATGAAGCACTGCATGCGTATGAAAAGGCACTTGAATACAAGAATCTATATCTTACCATGTATGATAGTCTTACTAAAAAAGATAAGGTGGATATGATCACGAGGCTGGAAATACGGTACAGGATATCCGAAAAAGACAGGGAGCTTGCAATTCAAAAGCTGACGTTATCGGACATTGAAAGCAAAGTGCGGTATAAGAATTTCTGGATCATTGGAATACTTTTATTTTCCTTAATAGGCGTCCTCGTCTTTGCCTTATGGAGAAACAGGAATATTGCCAAACAAAAACTGCAACAGCAAAGCATCAATAACCTGCAACAAAAGATCAAAATAGAAGGTCTGCATGCAAGTATTTCCGGCGAAGAAAAAGAAAGAACAAGAATGGCCAGGGAGTTACACGATGGTATCGGCAATCTTTTGTCTGCAGCGAAAATGAATTTTGAAATTTTGAAAAATAAAATACCGGCAGAAAATAAGCCGGATTTTGCAGACGGTGTTGAATTGCTTGAAATAGCAGGAAGTGAATTAAGGCAGGTTGCCAACAATCTTATGCCGGGCATCCTGCTCGAAGAGGGTTTGGCCGAGGCAGTAGCAGCCTTTTGCGAACGAATAGCCAGCAAAAGCAATACCCGTATCACTTTCCAGTCTTTTGGAGTGCAAAAAAATATCGGCCAGGTAACAGATCTTGCAGTTTATAGGATATTACAGGAATTGATTCATAATATTGTAAAACATGCGAGAGCAAAAACAGCACTCGTGCAGATCAACTTCCTCGATGATGGAGATATGAGCATTACAGTGGAAGACGATGGCGCAGGTATACCGGATGCTTCATTACTCAACAGTAAAGGAATGGGATTGAAAAATATAAAAGACAGGATAAAGGAACTGGGCGGAAAAGTAGATATTCAAAGTTCAGCTGGTAAAGGCACAGGTTTTTACATCGAATTTCATAACGAAAATATTGAAGTAGCATGATCAATGTCGCCATCACCGATGATCAATCCATCATCATAAACGGGTTGCAAAAAATATTATCTGATAAACCTGGCATTAAGATCACAGGCACATTTTTTAATGGGGATGAATTATTATCAGGCCTGGAAACAATGCAGCCTGATGTGCTTTTACTTGATATACAAATGCCGGGCAAAAGCGGGATTGAACTTGCAGGCATTGTCACAAAAAAATACCCGGCAATAAAAATAATTGCGCTTACCAATTATGACGTGCCGGCACAAATTAAAAAAATGCTGCAACAGGGCTGCCAGGGTTATCTTTTAAAAGATGTAGATCCTGATATCATCGTTACTGCAATCAAAACGGTGTACAACGGTGAGATGTATATACAAAAGGAAATACAAACAAAACTTGTAAAGGGAATTTATGATCCTGCTTCGGGACAGGTGATCACAAGGCGGGAAAAAGAAATATTACAGCTGATCGTTGGGGAATATACCAACAAAGAGATTGCTGATAAACTTTTCCTGAGTTTACGTACAGTTGAAAATCATCGTAATCATTTATTGCAGAAATTCAAAGTGAAAAATACAGCTGGTTTGGTAAAAATCGCAATACAGGAAGGATTGATTTGAGGAATTACAGGAAGAGAAAATAATTAAACCCGAAAGAAGGATTTTATATCTTGCAACGTCTAATTCCAAAAAATATATGCGTAAAGCTATTGTACCGACCATCGTAATGCTCTTTTCGGGAGCATTTTTCTTCTCTTGCAAAAAAAGCTCCACCAGCAGCAATAATAATAACACCCAGGTCCCGGCCGTGTTTTCCCATTTTACTTCAACAGTCACTATTTCTGTCGATGGAGATTATGTGGTGCTGAAAAGCAATGCGCTTCCTGATCACAAAAGCCCGTATTTTTTGGGAACACAGTGGGAGTCCACCATGTACGAAGCATATAATGGCAGCAATCCTGCCTTCAATCTTAATCCAAACAGGATTTCAGAGCAGAATCTTACTTTTAAAATTCCTATCAATCCTGCTGTGGCTTCAACACATGATGCCACACCACTTGGACCGATCGGCATTTCTGTAAATGGTATACCGTTATTCAACCAGTATGCCGGGCCATCGCAACCTCTTACCAACGAGATCAATTCTTTTGATCAGTATAACGGTCATCCACAACAGACAGGGCAATATCATTACCACGTGGAGCCTTTGTATATAACAGCAAGTAAGGGAAACGATGCGCTGATCGGTTTCCTGCTGGATGGTTTTCCTGTGTATGGCCCGAAAGAAAACGGCGTAACGATCACTAATGCAGATCTTGATACTTATCATGGACATACGGGTGTTACGGCAGATTATCCAGCCGGCATCTATCATTACCATATTACTGCAGATGCTCCTTATATAAATGGGAGTGGTTTTTATGGAACAAAAGGAACCGTAACTCAATAAATGAAAAAAATATTTTTTATCGGCCTGTATTTTATTTTTGGGTCGGCATGTCATCAACAACAGCCGGCCCAAATTGTTTCAGAACAAAAACAAAACCTGCCTTATTATAACGGGCCCGACTTTACACCTGTTTGGTTCAATGGTGCAACGCAGGTGCCTGGTAACTTTCACAGCATTCCCTCATTTTCATTCATTGACCAGGATGGCGATAGCATTACAGAAAAAAATATTGCAGGAAAAATATATGTTGCCGATTTTTTTTTTACAGCATGCCCGGGTATTTGTCCAAAGCTTACAAAAAATCTAAAAATAGTACAGGATACGTTTCAAAATGATCCCGAAATTATTTTATTATCACATTCCGTTACTCCGCTCAATGATGTGCCGGAGGTTTTAAAAAAGTATGCTGGTAATTATGGTGTAATGGATAATAAATGGTTCCTGCTTACTGGCAATAAAGATTCCATTTATTCAATTGCCCGCAATGGTTATTTTGCAGATGAAGATCTTGGTATGAAAAAAGATACCAGTGATTTTTTGCATACAGAAAATATGCTGCTGATTGATAAACACAGGAGGATACGGGGGATTTATAAGGGAACGTCTCCGGCCGAGATGCAGAACATTATAAATGATATTCGTTTGCTCAAAGAAGAAAAATAACAAATGTCTGATGGGTGGATGTCTGATTTTTAATACACCCGAATATCTGACATTCCTACATGAGACATCCTACATCAGGCATCACTACATTGTGCATATGATCAAAACCAATTTTATACTGATCTGCGGTTTAATACTGTTCTCATTTTCCTGCAAAGAAAAGACGGATAAAACAAATACAGGCAGGCAAACTTTCTCCCTCCTTGCTTCCGATACTGCTCTCCATCTCATTAATGGAACTTTTTTTTATAGAAATCAGCATCCCTTCAGTGGTGAAATAAAAGAATTATGGCCGAATGATCATCTAAAAAGTATTCAGCGTATCACTAACGGCAAACAGCAGGGACTTACAGAAACATTTTATCCTGGTGGGCAGCGGGAATCAATACGCTGGTATACTAATGGAGAGAAAGACAGTGTGCATACCGGCTGGTGGGAAAACGGCAATAAAAAATATGAATACCATTTTAAAATTGGAGTGTATGATGGGTTGTTTACGGAATGGTATCAAAGTGGTAAAATGATACAGGAAGTAATGTATAAAGACGGAAAAGAATTATATGGCAAAGGTTGGCGTGAGTCTGGCAAATTGTATATGAATTTCGTGATGAAAGACGGGAGGAGATATGGGATGAATAATTCGAATCTATGTTATGGATTGAAGCAACAGGTAATTAAATAAAAGTGAACCGCCATTATCCTGGCACTTATGTCAATGGTTGACCTGTAAAGGAAGCGACACATAAAAAGAACTGCCTTTATTTTTCCCTTCGCTTACCGCATAAATATTTCCATTATGCAAAGCAATAAGCATTTTTGATATTGAAAGTCCAAGGCCATTTGATCTTTCTTTGTCTGTAGGTAATGAACTCATTTTTGCATATTTGATGAAAAGATTCTTCATGTCGTTTTCATTAAGTCCCTGGCCCGAATCATGGAATCCAATTTCAACATCTTTCTCTTTTACCAGGGTGGAGATCCTTATAACGGTATTATGAAATGAAAACTTTATGGCATTGCTGATTAAGTTTTCAAAAACTTCGGTAATCTTTTTTACATCAACAGGAAGGACAATATCATTTGAATATTCTGTAAGTACGCTTTGATGTTTCTTTTTTAATGATAGCTGGAAGGTCTGAAGTACTTTATCTAATACCGTATTCAGGCTAACGGCTTCGAGCGTTAAAAAAATATTTTCATCTTCTATTCTTGATATGTCGAGCACAACATTCAATCTGTCCCTGATGCTTAATGAACTTGAATGTATAATGTCATTGAATTCTGAAGTAGTTGCAAGGTCTTTAGTGGTTTTAAGAAATTCTGATGCCATCAAAATTGATGTCAATGAATTTCTAATATCGTGAATGGTCCTATTCATATACTCAACCTGTATCTTCATTGCTTTTTTTGCTGCCGCACGGGATTCAAGTCTTTCAATAATTATTATAGAAAGTTCCTTAAGGAATTTTACCTGGTCATCTGTTGCCTTGCCGGGCTTGCTGTCAACAACACAGATACTGCCTACTTTATATCCTTCCGGTGTAATCAATGGCGCAGCTGCGTAGAAACGGATGCCATGTGGTCCGCCAACCAATGGACTTTCCAGTAATTGAACATGTTCATGAGTATCTTCAATTACTACCGGTCCATCTTCAAGAATTGGCAACAAAAAAAGGCTGTTTTTCCGCGGTACTTCAATTGCATATTGTGCACTTAGATTGGCCTTAAAATAAACTCTTTCAGCATCTACAAAATTTATTATAGCATTGGATGCATTAAAAATAGAAGCCGCAAGTTTTGCGATACGATCAAAAGTATCTTCTGCATTGGTATCCAGGATATCATACTGGTATAACTTATCAATCCTTGCCGCATCATTGGGAAGTGACAAAGAGTTTGGCTGCAGCATTTGAAATGAATAAGATTAATCAGAAAGGTACCCTAATTAATTGATGGAGAGCTGTATTATTTTGATTATTGTAAAATAATGGGGTTATTCGATAATTGAAGAATGAAAACGAATTTCCGGTGATTAGTTTATATGCAACAAGTTATAAGCATAAAAAAATTCTTACCTTATAGAGCCAATTAATTAATAATTCGGCATTTATAACTCAAAATTGCATGAAAAGATCTATCTCTATTCTTACATTGTTATTTCTATTAAACCATCTCCACGCCCAGGATCAACTTCCCGATAGCGTTCATCATATACAAGTGCAACGCCTCAACGATTCCTATATCGATGTGTATGTTCACATTAAACACCCGGATAAAAGAATGCCGATCCTTATCTTTTGCCAGGGCAGTGGCTATGATTCGAATACAAAAGGTTTTTTGGGACTGGCAGCAGAATTCAGTGACCAGGTAGTTGGACTTGTTATTGAAAAACAGGGAGTAAAATATGGCGACAGGGGCGATAAGATAACGAAAGAGTATAAAGAACACAATACTGTTTATAACAGGTTATATGATTACTTACGTGTACTTCAGTATTTGAAAGCAAATGTGACCTGGTGGAGTGGAAGTATATTTATTATTGGAGGCTCGGAAGGAGGATTGCTTGCGGGAATGCTTGCTTCTTTTTATCCTGATACAAGAGGCCTTGCTATTTTATGTTATGGAGGTGGAATGAAATTTGGCGAAAGCTGGCCCGCTTCTTTAGGCTTGCAAAAAAAAGAACAGGGAGGAAATAATGCCGCAATAAAAAAGGAAGAGGCGTTGGCAAAAGATAGCATTGAATATGCAAGAGTACATGCAAATTTTTCGCAGTCCTATAGTGGCGACGATAATACATTAGCATGGTGGGCATCTTCTACAGATCTGCGACTTTCAAATTCACTCATTGATCTTACTATTCCCATTTTTGTAGGGCAGGGAACCGAAGACCTGATGGCATTACCGGCTTCGGCAAAGAAATTGCAACAGGATTTTATCGATAAGAAAAAGACCAATCTATATTTAAAAGAATACCAGGGGTACAATCATAGCTTCACAGATAAAGATCATAAGAATCACCTGGTAGAAGTATACCTCGAAGCAATTGACTGGATGATGAGAAACCGGAAGAAAGGACTTTTAAGTCCAAGGCCGCTAAAAATACCCTGATCATGAAAGCCGACAGACCAAAATTAGCATTGCAAAAAACAGGAACTGATCTCCTGGTTGAAAGACTTACATTTTTGATCCTGATTTGTATGTGGATCAATGTGATTGTTTCTTATAGATCATTACCACAGGTAATACCGGTTCATTTTGATTTTAGCGGAAAACCCGACAGGTATGATAATAAGTTCATGATCTTTTTATTGCCATTCATTGTAACAATTATTTTTGCCGGACTTTATTTTTTGTGCGGGTATCCTCATAAATTTAATTACCCTTCTGTAATAACAGTTGAAAATGCTGAAAAGCAATACAGGCTTTCCACCAGGTTGATTCGCGTTATCAATCTTATAGTAGTTGTTGCATTCTCTTATATCACAGTGAAAGTGATACACGATAGCAAACAGCCAGGTTCTATTCTTGATTGGTGGTTTGTACCGGTATTGATCCTCGCCTTGTTATTGCCAACAGGTTATTATATATACAGGAGCATGAAATTAAAAAAGTAATTCACGTAAGGTTACGTTTATGTGTTATTGCCATGCATGGCATGTTCCTTGCCTTATCCCAGCAAACAAACAATAACATATGAAAAAGATTCATTTAATGATCAGTGCTGTAATAGTAGCAAGCGCATTTACAGCATGTAACAGTTCCGATACTGTGAAAAAGGATGTTGAAAATTTATCCCAATATGTAGATTCTGTAGATAAAATTGAACCAGTTTATACTGAGGCAAATTGGAAAAGCATTGAATCCGGGTACCATGACAGGACCCAGGAAATTGAAAAAAACAAATCGCTTTTACAAGCTGAAGATAAAGCAACGGTTGAAGCAAGCAAGGCTAAATATGATGCATTGGAAGTGAAATACAAAGCAAAGATTGAAGAAGCAAAAAAACCTGATTACAGGGTTGTGTTAAGAAATAATCTTTTTGGTGAAAACAAGATCGGGGCCGATATGAAATTCAGTTGGGTTACTGCTGATAATATCAAAGACGTGTATGAAAAATTTGTGAATACAGTTGAAGATCATAAAAATGATTATACACGTGAGGATTGGGACGAGATCAAATTATTGTATGAAGCACTTGATAACAGGAAAAATGAAGTGGAAAAGGACCTGGCAACAAAAGACAATTTAAAAATTGCAGGATTGAAAGTAAAATTTGCTGCAATTAAATCTGTTCACAGGCCGATTGCAAAGGCAGAGGAAAATGATAAAGCAAAGGATAAATAAAAAATTGCAAGTTGCCAATAACATTAGATTAATAATCATAAACGCCTCAATTCAACTGGGGCGTTTTTATTTAGTATAAAACAGTTGTTCACACATGACCACATTTCCAAATTTCTAAATCATCAAATTTTCAAATTGAAATAATTTCCAATTTCGTAAAAAATTAACTTTGTGTTTAATTGTGCACAATCTAATTTTGCGCAATTAATTTGGCTTATGGATCAACTTCATCTTCAAAACCAGCTTTGTTTTCCGCTATACGCTTTAAGCAGGCAGATGACGGCTTTATACAGACCCTACCTGGAAAAGCTGGATCTTACTTACCCCCAATACCTGGTGATGCTGCTTTTATGGGAACATGAAAGTTTATCGGTAAAAAAAATCGGTTGTGAATTATGGCTTGATAGCGGAACACTTACACCATTGTTAAAGCGTATGGAAGAAAGAGGATTGATTATAAGAGACAGGTGCATCGAAGATGAGAGAGTAGTAAACATCTGCCTCACAAAAGAAGGAAGACAACTTCAGAAAAAAGCGGTAGGCATACCGGATCATATCTTTTCCGAATTGTCACTTACCAATTCACAACTTAAGTCACTAAAAAAAGAGCTTTCAACAATTTTAAGCAACCTCGAAAAAAAACAGGGACAATAATAAAAAGAATAGTAGTTAAATGAGTCAGAATAATCAAGAAAGAAACAGGAGATGGGAATTCATCGTAATCATCCTCTTTTTTTTAATACCCCGGTTTGCTTTTGCACAACAGCCGGACAGTTTATTAAAAGAAGTTACATTAAAAAATGCGGTCGACTATGCACTCAAACATCAGCCCTTAATACAACAATCACTGATTGATGAACAAATTACTGAGGCAAAAATAAAAAGCAAATTATCTGAGTGGTATCCCCAGCTGAATTTTAATTATAATTACCAGCACAATTTCGTTTTGCAAAAAACGCTGATCGGTGGTAATCTCGTCAGTCTTGGACAGGAGAATACATCTTCTCTCCAGTTCACAGCTTCACAATATATTTTTAACAGGGATCTTTTATTGGCAAAGCGTACCAGGGGCGATGTGCGTACACAGGCCAAACAGGCAACTTATAGTGATAAAATAGACCTGGTAGTGAATGTGACAAAAGCTTATTATGATATCCTGTCCACAGCACAGCAAATCAAAGTCTCAAAAGAAAATATAACGAGGATACAGAGAAGTTTGAAGGATGCTTACAATCAATATACAGCGGGCGTGGCTGACAAAACTGATTATAAACGTGCAACCATTGCATTGAATAATACAAAAGCAACACTGCACAGTAACGAGGCTTTATTAAAAGCAAAAAATGATTACCTGAAAGCATTGATGAATTACCCGGAGAATGATAGCCTGGAAATTGTTTATGATAGCCTGCAAATGGAACGGGAGATTATCCTGGATACATTGCAATCACCGGACTATAAAGCAAGAATAGAATATAAAATACTTGAAACGCAGGGTAAGTTATTACAGGCTAACCTGAAATATAATAAATGGAGTTACCTGCCTGCATTATCTGCTAACGGGGCTTATGATTTTAATTTTCAAAACAATGATTTCGGTAAATTATACAATACCAATTATCCCAATTCATTTGCCGCACTTACACTTGGCTTTCCAATTTTCCAGGGAGGGAAACGTAAGGAAAATATTCGTGAAGCACAATTGGAAATAAAAAGAAATGACCTGGGGATCGTTAGTTTAAAAAATGCAGTGAATGCCGGCTATGCACAGGCGTTAGCAGCTTATAAATCGAATCTTGCAAACTTTCTTGCATTAAAAGAAAATGTAGGGCTGGCAAAGGAAGTATATGATGTGATCCAGTTGCAATATCGGTCCGGTATTAAAACCTACCTGGAAGTGATCACCTCTGAAACAGACCTGAGAACAGCACAGATAAATTATTTCACAGCTATTTACCAGTTATTGGCAAGTAAGCTGGACGTGCAGAAGCAGTTAGGACAAATTAATTATTAATTACTAATTACTAATTACGAGATACGAGATACGAGATTATGAGATACGAGATACGGTAAAATGATTTATAAAGGGACAAGCTGAAATCTGATTTCCCAAATCTCAGCTGATAAAAAAAATACTTATGTTTCTAAAAAGAATGATGATTTACACGGGAGTTGCATCGGTCATACTAATCTCCGCATGCAATGAAAAGAAACCTGACGCCCCAAAAACAGCACCACCCGTTGCTGTAACGATTGATACGGTTAAAACAACGGATGCAGTTTATTATGATGAATATCCTGCAACGGTTACTGCTTTAAACCAGGTGGATCTTCGTCCGCAGGTAAATGGCTTCGTTACAGGAATTTATTTTAAGGATGGAGCCCGGGTGAAGAAAGGTCAACTGCTGTATGCGATCGATGAACAATTGTATGCAGCAAATTACCAGCAGGCTGTGGCGAATTTAAATGTGCAGAAAGCAAATCTAGATAAAGCGCAAAAAGATGCAAACAGGTATCATGAGCTGGAAAAAAATGACGCAGTGGCCAAGCAACTTGTCGACAATGCAGATGCTGCACTGGAGGTTGCAAAAAAACAGGCCGATGCTTCAAGAGCTGCTATCCAGGCAGTACAAACCAATGTAAAATATACAAAAATATATGCTCCTTTCGATGGGATCATTGGTATCTCTGCAGTAAAAGCCGGAGCTCCCGTTACTGCAGGACAAACATTGTTGAACAGCATTTCTTCTGATAAAGAACTGGCTGTTGATTTTAATCTTGATCAAAAGGAGATCTTTCGCTTTTCAAGACTTTTGAGTGAAACAAATAAAAAAGATGATTCAACTTTCAGGCTGGCGTTTGGACCCGATGTATATCCTGATCCCGGTAAACTTGCATTGCTTGACAGGGCAGTTAACCCGCAGACAGGAACCATTAAAGCCAGACTGATCTTTGCCAACAATAAAAATTTATTGATTGCAGGAATGAATGGAACGGTAAGGGTTAAGAGCAATGACTCGGCCAGTTCCGTCATTATTCCTTATAAAGCCATAACAGAGCAACTCGGTGAATTCTTTGTTTATGTACCCGGGGATAGTGATAAAGTTTCTCAACGAAAGGTTTTAATAGGAAAACAGTTAGGAACAAATGTGATTATAAAAGATGGAGTAAAAGAAGGAGAACAAATTGTGGTGCAGGGCGTGCAAAATCTCAAAGAGGGCTCGAAAATAACTACAAAGCCACCGACACCACAGGGAACGAAACCAAAATAATATAATAATGCCGGATGCGAATTACGAATTATGAGTTGAGGGATTCGTAATTCGTAATTCATAATTCGTAATTCAACAGCATGATCGCAAATACATTCATAAAAAGACCGGTAACAGCAATTGTAATTTCCATCGTGATCGTATTGGTAGGCCTGATCGCAATGAACATGTTGCCTATTGCTCAATATCCTGACATAACCCCGCCGGCTGTAACCATTGCCGGCAATTTTACCGGTGCTGATGCCCAAACAGTAGAGCAGACTACCACTACTGCAATTGAAACACAGGTGAACGGAACACCGGGAATGACTTATTTATCCAGTAACAGTACCAGTAGCGGGCAAAGCAGTATCAATGTGAATTTCGAAATTGGCACAGATGTAAATATTGCAGCACTTGATGTACAAAACAGGGTAAGTGTAGCGCAACCTACTTTGCCTGATGCTGTAAAGCGTTTAGGCCTTACAGTTCGTAAACGAAATCCCAGTATCATGGTAGCGCTGGCATTCTATTCCCCGAATGGCACTCATGATGCAACATTTATTGGAAATTATGCCAATATTTATGTAAAGGATGCATTGCAAAGAGTAAAGGGTGTTGGCGATATTGTTTCCCGTGCTGATGAATTTGGTATGCGCATCTGGCTAAATCCCGAAAAACTTGCTAATCTCAGTATGACCACAAGCGAAGTGCTTGCTGCGTTAACAGAACAAAATCTCCAGGTTGCTGCAGGAACGATCGGTGGCAACCCCCAGCCCAATGTACAGAGTTTTGAATACAGTGTATTGACCAATAGCCGTATCAATACCAAAGAACAGTTTGAAGATATTATTGTACGCACGGTGCCTGCAACCAATACGATCGTTTATCTAAAAGATGTGGCAAGGGTAGAACTTGGAAAATTTGATTATGGCACCAATGCATTTGTTAATGGTAAACCTGCTGCATTTGTATTGATCTACCAGGCCCCTGGCGCAAATGCTATAGAAACTTTTGATGGTATCAACAAGGCTTTGAAAGAACTGAAAGCATCTTTTCCAAAAGATATTGATTACCTGATGCCGCTGGAAACGGTAACTGTTGTTAAAGTTTCTATTAAAGAAGTTGTGTATACATTGCTGGAAGCATTGGGGCTCGTAGTGCTGGTAGTGTTTCTCTTCCTGCAGAACTGGAGAGCAACGCTGATACCAGTATTGGCAATCCCGGTTTCACTTATAGGAACCTTTATTTTTTTTATTCCATTCGGCTTTACGATCAATACACTAACGCTGTTTGCATTTGTGCTTGCAATTGGTATTGTGGTAGATGATGCCATTGTTGTGGTGGAAGCAGTACAGCATTATATGGATTATGAAAAAATATCGGCAAAAGAAGCCACTAAAAAAGCGATGCAGGATATATCCAGTCCCGTTATAGCAATTGCATTGATCCTTGCAGCGGTATTTGTTCCTGTTGGATTCATACCTGGCATTGTTGGCCGGCTTTACCAGCAGTTTGCCATCACCATTGCTGTATCGGTAATTATTTCTGCATTTGTTGCGCTGTCACTTACACCTGCACTATGTTCTATTATGCTGAAACCTTCTAAAGATGTAACAGCAAGAAAGAATTTTATCGAAAAATTCTTTGCATGGTTCAATAAAGGTTTTGGAAAAATGAATCTTGCCTATACAAGAGGAGTAGGAAAATGGATAAAAGCAACCCCGCTGGTGATCATCATGCTGCTTTGTTTATTTGTTGGGCTTTTTTTCCTGTTCAAAAATAAACCAACCGGGTTTATTCCAACCGAAGATGAAGGACGTTTGTATGTTACTTACGAAATGCCGGAAGCAGCTTCCAGTACAAGGAGTAAAACCCTGCTTTTGGAAATAATGAAACGTGTAAGAAATATTCCCGGTGTAAAAACTGTTGGCGGCCTCGCAGGTTTCAACATTGTAACATTTGCCAACAAATCAAATGCAGGAACCATGTTTGTATTGCTGGAGCCATGGGATAAACGTGAGGATAAGGAACGACAGCTTCAAAGCATAATTGCCGCAGTACAAAAAAATACAGCAGATATCAAGGAAGCCAGGATACTTGCCATCGGTCCACCTGCTATACCTGGACTTGGAGCAACTGCCGGCTTTACTTTCGAATTACAACAAACAACCAGCACCGATAGTATCCAGCAATTTGAAGCCGTAGCAAGAAAATTTCTCGGCGAATTGAACCAACGACCGGAAATTGGGTTGGCATATTCATTCTTTAGCACGCATACTCCAAGTTACCAGGTGAATGTTGATAAGGAAAAAGCAAAAATGCTTGGTGTAAATATTGCTGAAATATATAGCACGCTTTCTACATTGCTTGGAAGTAGTTATGTAAATGATTTTAATCTTTATGGAAGGAATTTCAGGGTGATGGCACAGGCTGACAGCAGCTATCGTTCATCTATAACTGAACTTGGAAAATATTATGTCCGCAACGCGCAGGGAGGCATGGTTCCGCTCAGCACACTTGTTACAACAAAGGTGACAGAAAATCCTGTTGTGATTTCTCACTACAATATTTACCGCTCCATCGAAATAAACGGATCGCCCAAGCCTGGTTATAGCAGTGGACAGGCGATTGAAGCATTAAAAGAAGTTGCACAAAACCTGCCTGCAGGTTACGGTTACGAGTTTTCGGGACTGAGCAGGGAAGAAATAAAGGCAGGTAGCAGTACCTCACTCATCTTTGCCATCTCAATTGTGTTTGTATTTCTTTTCCTGGCAGCATTGTATGAAAGTTGGTCAGTACCATTTTCTGTGTTGTTCGCCGTGCCAATTGGTGCATTTGGTTCTATACTCACATTAACATTGCTGCCAAAGATCAGTAATAATATATATGCACAGATCGGGTTGATCACGCTGATCGGGCTTGCCGCTAAAAATGCAATTCTTATCGTTGAATTCGCCAAAGAAAGGGTGGATAGGGGAGTGGAGGTGGTAGCTGCCACTTTACAGGCAGTGCAATTGCGTTTACGCCCCATTGTTATGACGTCACTGGCATTTATTTTTGGTGTATTGCCACTTGCTTTTGCAACAGGCGCCGCTGCAGAATCACGAAAAACAATTGGCTGGACGGTTTTTGGTGGAATGCTGGCCGCAACAACGCTGGCCATATTCGTTGTGCCCGTATTGTTTGTACTGATAACAAAATTCACTTACGGGAAAAAACTGAAACGGTTAAATATGGAAAAAGAACGGGAAGATAATATTGATCAGAATATTATTGAAAGTAACCTGAGTTGAAGATTAAACCGCAGGGAACCTGGGTAAATTGAGTTTTACGCGGAGTATCTCTGCGTAAACTCTGATTCTCCTATTCTCTGCGGTAAAAAAAATACTTCAAAATTTATCAGTGTGGAGATGCGATCAGCGTCAGTGTTAATTTGCGTAAAATTTTAAAAGGCATTTCCATAGTAAAGGTTTGCAGGTTGGGTAGATCAAGTGTATTCGTCATCGTGGCTTCAAGAATTTTACCGTCTTGATTATCCAGCTTTGTTATTATTGTGAATGATTCAGTTCCCCAAAGCAGGTTCGCATTATCTTTCCAGGCTTTTCTAACCATCTGAAAATTGTTGGGAGAAATAAAAACCTGGCTTCTAATCAATTATTACCGGCTTTTGATGGTTACAATTTTACGAGTTTAAATGTTTGCTGCTGCCTGTCTTCCCTGTATCTTAAAATATATTGCGCACCGGGCAATGACGGTAAATCTAATTTCATTTTTGTAGACGTAACTTTTTGTGCTAAAAGTTTTCTGCCCAACACATCCCAAATTTCAACAGACGCTCCAATTGCGCCGTTTTCTATTATAAGATGATCAATGAATGGATTAGGATATATTTTTAATTTTTTAGGCAAGCTGTCATGAGGTTGAGTGGAACAATTAAATTTTGTAATACTGCAGTCAGCAACCTGTTCTACCGATATGTCGTCAAAAAAATAATATGCCATGGGCCAGCCTCCACCAAGAAAAATTCCCCGCATGCATGGTGAAGGAAAATTTCCAATGATCAAATATTGCCATGCACGGGTTGCCTGGAAGCAATTTGAGATCAGGATCCAGTTGGCTGTATCAGCAATTACAGTTGAATCAAGAAGTTGTGGATAAAAGTTGGCGCTGTTATAATTGCTGTCTCTTATAATAGTTTCAGAAAAGCTGACACCAATATCATTATTTGCAAAATCAGAACGACCAGCCAATGAAACAAACATCTTAACCTGGTAAAAATTCCCAATCGTTAAAGGACTTGTTAACCTCACTTGAAGATATTCATTGTACCCCGCGTTCTCGCAAGCCATTCCAATCATTACATTCCCGGTCCTCGGTATTTGCGATCCTGCACTTTCCGGTGAAAGTGGGTTTCCATAGCGACAGGTTGCAGGGATAAGCGGGCTGCACAAATCAGGCGTTGTAAAATTTGGTACAGTCCAGTTTTGAATCCTGCTTTCAAATTCAGCTGAAGTAATAATAAAATCACAGGGAAGCGAATTGTAATTTTCAAAACCGGGATTTGGAACCAGGTTTTGTGCAGTACAAATTGTTTGCATTGCAATTAAAAGTAGCGTTAAGATTTTTTTCATTAGCGGCAGGATTACAATTGAAATAAAAAAGCTGACGACACATTAAAGAAACGAATTTTTTATTTTAATGTACAAATTATGTAAAAGCTAAACAAAGTCTTATTGTCAATTATTTCTCCGGTTTCGCAAAATTATTCGTTGTATACGGTTTGATTACCAAACTACCGGAGTGATTTTAATTTTCGTACCTGTTCCGATGCATTGATATTTTTAGGATCTAATTTAAAAGCTGTTTCATAATTTTTAATTGCGAGGGCTGTCTCACCAATCGCTGCATAACTCTCACCCAGGCTATCATATGTATTGGTACTATTTGGATAGAGGTTCACGTTCAGCTTGAATATTTCTATTGCGTCTGGTTTTCTATCCTGGCTCATAAGTTTATAACCCCAACTGTTTATTTCATTTTCTGTCAATTGAAAGGAAGCATTGCTGACTTTAAATTTCTTTGCTTGTTCAACTGCATATTTATATCCTATTTTATCAAGACTGGTTTTTAGCAATTTAACAGAAGCCGAAAATCCGAAACCATTGGCTTCTTTCATCTCAGGAACATAAAAGCCAGCCACCTCATCAATGAAGGATTCAGGCGAAGCTCCTTGCAGGTTGGTTAATATGATAATCGACATATTGTCTTTGGGGTATATAAATAATGCAGAACGCCCACCTCCAACAGCAGCAATTGCCGGATGTTCTGACCTGGCAACAATGGGCCAGCCTAAGGCATATCCATTCAGGAATTCGCTAAAGCCACCCGTTTGGCCATTGTTAAGTTTTATAGGCGTCCATAATATTGAAACACTACCCGGATGTGTTAGCAATTGATCGTTTTGTAACGCTATTACCCAATTCGCCAGTTCTTTTGCAGTCGAATTCATTCCTGCGGCAGTACGTAAAAAGGAAGGAAACTCCTCGAAAATATTTGTCAACTTACCATTTCTAAAATGAGTATATCCTCTTGACGAATTTGGTATGATGTCATGAGCATCTCCAAAACGGGTATAAATCATTCCGGCTTTCTGCAATTGATTTTTAATAATGAATTCAGAGAAGGGGACAGCACTGTATTTGTCAATGATCTTACCAAGCAAAAGATAATTTGTTTGATTATAACGGAATTCATCACCCGCTTTAAAATCCAATGGTAAAATTTGTACTTTTCTCCACGAGGCTTCATCATCTTCCGGTAAAATCAATTTTGCATCAGCCATAATATTGGGAATTCCGGAGGTATGACCAAGAAGTTGTTTAACGGTGATGTTTTTCCATGAAACAGGTATGCTGTCCAGGTAGCCTGCAATGCTGCTGTCTAAATTAATTTTTCCTTCTTCCACTAATTGCATGATGGCAACACCGGTGAATGCTTTGCTAATAGAATTGATGCTGAAAACAGTATTTTCATTTACAGGAATTGAATCCTGCACATTTGCCAAACCATAATTTCCGAGCTTTACAATTTTGTTATTCCTTGCGATTGCCAATTGTAATCCCGGGATTTTTTTCTGCTGCATTTCATTTTTAATAAAAACATCAATACTGTCCGGTTGAGCATGGGCGGAATAATTGCAAATGATTGCAAGTATCCATAGGATTGTTTTTTTTCGTGTTAAATGCACTTTGGTTATTTTTTTGGTGTTGTTGATTCTTGAATCATGTAGGACGGTCAGACAATGCACATACGTTTGAAGGCAGATACATGCTTCACAACAGAAAATTGCCTCATTACGAATATCTGATAATTTCAACCAAATGCATTGTATATGTTTTAAAACGGCAGAACGGTTTGCCATAACAGCCTTCCACTGAAAAGCTATTTTTGACCCCTTCTTTAAGCCTTTTATACCTTATAATCCCAATCCGTTCGCAAAAATTTCCCCACCCTACCTACCAATCAGGTTTATCTATTATATTGCAGCCGATTTTAAACCAAAAAATTGCTACATATATGAAGTACAATGAAATTGCTGAACTGATCGGAAAAGAAAATGAAGCGCTCTTGACTCATACCTGTGAGACCGTTTCAAAAAAGGATCTGCATCTTCCCTCACCTGATTTTATTGACAGGGTTTTTTCTATCTCCAACAGGAGTCCGCAAACTTTAAGGAGTCTTGCTTCTATGTATAATACCGGCAGGCTTGCAGGAACAGGTTATATGTCCATTCTGCCTGTGGACCAGGGTGTAGAACATAGTGCAGGCGCCTCTTTTGCACCAAATCCCATTTATTTCGACCCGGAAAATATTATTAAGCTGGCAATCGAAGGTGGTTGTAATGCAGTTGCATCTACCATTGGCGGACTAGCAATGCTTTCAAGAAAATATGCACACCGGATCCCTTTTGTCGTTAAGCTAAATCATAATGAATTACTTACTTATCCCAATAAATTTGACCAGCTAATGTTTGGATCGGTTAAAGATTCCTGGAACCTGGGAGCTGCTGCAGTTGGCGCTACTATTTATTTTGGTTCTGATGAATCGGGCAGGCAGATAAAAGAAGTAGCTGCTGCTTTTGAAGAAGCACATTCTTTGGGAATGGCAACGATCCTTTGGTGTTACCTGCGCAATCCTTCTTTTAAAACCAAAGAAGCAGATTATCATGCTGCAGCTGATCTTACCGGCCAGGCAAACTATCTTGGTGTAACCATACAGGCTGATATCATCAAACAGAAACTGCCTACCAATAATGGCGGATACAATGCACTGAATATGGAAAAAGGAAATTATGGTAAAAGTGATAAGCGTATCTATACAAAACTTACTACCGATAACCCGATTGACCTTTGCCGTTACCAGGTGTTAAGTTGCTATAATGGGCGTGCAGGTTTGATCAACTCCGGTGGTGCATCTGAAGGGGCTTCCGATCTGAAAGAAGCGGTGCTTACTGCTGTAATTAATAAAAGAGCTGGTGGTACCGGGCTTATATCAGGAAGAAAAGCATTCCAGAAACCAATGAAAGAGGGTGTTGAATTGTTGAATGCGATACAGGATGTGTATCTTGATAAGAAGATTACCATCGCATAATTTCAAATGAATTATTTAAATGATAGAGCAGGTATTTATTTACCTGCTTTTTTATTGAAAAAACTCTGTGAAACTCAATAGAAAAACGCTGTGTGTTACTCCGTGGTTAAACTTTCGCGTAGATAAACCACAGAGTTAAAGGAGGTAACACAGAGTTTCACAGAGTAGATAAAATAAAAAAAGACAATTCTAGAAAGAATTGTCTTAAACCGTACCAAAACTACCAAAATAAAAAAACCTACCTGCTATACTTAATTTATTGTTTCTTCATCCTTTCGCTTCTACTACCGGTTGCCTCTGTATTCACCCCGTTATTTCCAATTATTGCTATTGATTCCTCCAGGCCTATTATTACTTCTTATTCCTTCCCTGACAACTCACCGGTTTATAAAATATGATTGATGCTTACTTCGTCTTTATCTTTTTCACCTGATACCATTAATAAGAGTTCAAAAAAACGATCCATTATGTTCCATAATTTCTGTTCCATGTTAACCTGGTTTATAGTTTAGTGATTGTTGTAATTTTTTAGCTGATGCTTACATTGCCCGAACGCTGTGTTACATTCATCTCAACATCTTCAGTATTGATGATGTTTACTTCACCATAGTTCTTGATAGAAATAAAGCATCCTCCTTTCAGATATACATTCAACTTAGGAGAGCTAAGTTCACCAAGTGTTCTTACGCTTGATTCACCTTGCAGTGCGATCTCAGTTAAAGCAGCTACATCAATTGTTGCAATCACTTTATTCTTCATTGAACCACCCTTGCTCCTTAAGTACAATGTTCCGTTCTTCACTTTCCATTCTATTTTAGCAATGTCTTCTTTCTTTCCATCAAATTGGAGATTGGTGGATGCATTTTCATAGATCACCAGGTCGATGTCGTCTTCAACAACAATCTTTGTGAATGATAATCCATAATTGAAATGTTGTGACCTGTAACTTTTTGCTTTTACATCAGCGGGATTTTCTCCTGCGAAAGCACCCAGGCTTATTACGCTGAAGAGTGTTGCTGTGATTAAATTTTTCATGACTATACTTTTTTTGGTTTTGTTTAATTTTTAATTACAATGCAAATATGGCCCGGAAAAATGCCCTGCACAATCGCATATCGGTGTGAAATAATTTTTTAAAATGAAAAAAAACTGTTCGCCTGCGGACAAAAGCCCCCGAAAAAATGTTCGATAGCGCACACTTTATTTTTATCCGTTTTTAAAACCGCTTATCAGCAGGAAATGCCATACTTTGCATATGATGGCATCACATAAATATGTGTATCTCGATTTGAAATAGTAAATATGCAAAAGCAAATCTTAGTTTTGCGACATCGATGAGAAGCATTTTCATTATAACATTATGTTTTTTCAGCTTTGCCGGACTTGCACAGCAAGGATCTTCCTTTACACATATATCTACAGAAGATGGTACTGGCCTGGCGAGTAACCTGGTACGCAGTATCTACCAGGATCACAAAGGGTTTATCTGGGTGGGCACTGCAAACGGGCTTCAAAGATTTGACGGAAGTAAGTTTGTGAGTTTTAATGTAGCTAAATCAGGGGTTGATAAATTACCACAATCAGTTATTACGCAGATCATTCCCGCTGATAGCGGCCGCCTGATGCTTGCGATGGTGGATATGCGTGAATTCGGAATATTCGATCCTTCTACATTTATATATAAGAAAATACCGCTTAAATTTTCACGCCCTGTGCCGGCACGCTCGCAATACAGGCTGACCCGGCTTTCTGACGGCAGCATTTACCTCGTTATTTCCAGCTATGGAATTTTAGGCTATGATAAAAAACAAAATGCTTTTACTGAACAGGATCCGTTTCATCTGCCAAGGGGCTGGACAATACCTTTACAGGGAATATATGAAGACAGTATTAAGCAACAGTATTGGATAGCCGCAGATAGCGGTTTTTGTATTTATGATAAGAGGACAAAAAGTTTATGGACAGAAAAAAGCAATCCCCGCAATATCCCGGCACTTAATAATAAGTTATTGCATGATCACCCGTTAAAATTTTATTTCGACAGGCAACGAAGGTTATGGACACTTGGCTGGTCGAAAAACGGCCAGTACTTATACTGTTTTGATAGTACAGGAACAACACTGTTAACGAAAGATACTGTGGGACTTCATACCGGCGTGCCCGGCTATTACGAGATTGGCCATTTTTTTGAGCCACAGAAATCAGGATTCTGGATATATGGGAACGCCGTGCTTTTTAACTGGGATAAAGACCTGCAGCGATTTGTGTTCAACAAAAGCAATATGCATAATGATGATATCGGCATTAATTATGAAACGGTTTACGAGATCATACAGGATAAGGATCGCAATTTATGGCTTGCTACCGACAGGGGGTTGTATTTTACCCCATCCGGCAATGATGCGTTAAATGTAGTGAACCTTATTTTCAGTAATGATAAAAGTACAGCCAGCATAACCGATATTCTTGAGTTGCCTAACGGGGATTTTTGGTTTGCTTCATGGAATGAAGGAGTACGATCCGTTAATAAATACTTTCAGCCGGTAACAAATGATCTTTTTAAACAACCTTATCCAAAAGACTGGACAGAATTAATGAAGGGCTCAACCAAACTTACCTGGGCGCTTTGCAGGCAATCATCTAATGGAAATATCTGGGTTGGTTGTAACGAAGGGTTTTTGATGATTCATGATCCCGCAAAGAAAACCACCCAATATTTGCAACTACCGGAATGCAATAAACGCACCATACGGTATATTACTGAAGACAATGCAGGGAATATCTGGTTGGGTACACAGGCGGGCAGACTTATTAAATACAGTAACGGGGTTTTTAGTGTAGTACAGGATATGGAAACTGCCATTTATAAAATACTTATTGATAGTCAGGGCTGGGTATGGCTTGCCACTCACGAAAGAGGAGTATATGCAATAGATCCCTCCACTTCTAAAATTATACAGCATTACAATACAGAAACTCCGGGTGCAGCGGTTTATAGTAATACAGCAAGTGATATCGAGCAATTAAATGATAGTATTATTATTTATGGAGGAGGCGTGTTGAACTTTATAAATAAAAAAACAAAGACTGTCCGTTTACTGAAGTATGAAGATGGATTACCGTCGAACACGGTATCGAGACTAAGGATGGATAAAGCCGGCTTTTTGTGGATCGTTACCAGCAATGGATTGTGCAGGTACAACCCGAATAACAATCGCATCACCCCTTATGGACGAAAGGATGGAGTTTTACTGGCCGAACAAACCAATGTTGCAGATTATGCATGCGAAAAAGGCGATCTTGTTTTTGGAGGAAGCAATGCGGTGATCATGTTCGACCCTTCGGCTTTTTTAAACAACCAGCCACCACCTGATGTTACACTTACCGATTTCCAGTTGTTCAGTAAATATATTCCTGTTGATTCGCTCCTGCAATCACCTGTAGTAAAATTGCAACATGATCAGAATTCCTTTACTATTTATTTCGCATCGCTTAGTTATATGCAACGCGATAAACTTACTTACTACTATAAAATGGAAGGTCTTGATAAAGACTGGATAAAAGCCGACCGTGGTTATTATATAAGCTATTCGGTTCTCCCTCCCGGTAAATATACTTTCAAAGTATATTGCGAAAACCTTGAAGGTATCCGCTCTTTGAATACCACTTCGATCAGCATCAGTATAAAACCGCCCTTCTGGAGAACATGGTGGTTCAGGTCAAGTATCCTGTTCTTAATGGCATTGGTGATATATGACCTGCATAATTCAAGAGTAAAACGATTGCTCGCCGTAGAAAAACTAAGGACCAAAGTTGCAAGAGATCTGCATGATGATATGGGAAGTACATTAAGTACTATCAATATCCTCACCTCGATGGCTAAAACAAAAATGAACAGTGATGTGGTTAAAACAACCGAGTATCTGGGAAAGATAAGTGACAACAGCCAACGAATGATGGAAGCCATGGATGACATCGTGTGGAGTATCAAGCCTTCCAATGACAGTATGAATAAGATAACAGCACGCATGCGTGAATTTGCAACAAATGTGCTGGAAGCAAAAGAAATAGATGTGCAGTTTAATGTAGAAGAAAAAATATTCGATATCAAACTTGATATGGAAGCAAGAAGGGATTTTTTCCTGGTGTTTAAAGAAGCGATCAACAATGCAGCGAAATATTCAAAAGCATGCAACATCATTGTTCATATTACCTCGCAGTCGAAAAATTTATTGCTCACTGTAAAAGATGATGGGATCGGTTTCGACGCAGCAAAAGCGGATAGTGGCAATGGCCTGGGCAACATGCGCAAGCGTGCAGAATCAATGCGGGGCACATTGAAGTTTGAATCTGAAGCAGGGCGGGGGACAACTGTTACTCTTAAAATTCCTATAGCATAAAAGATAATAATTAACAGTTAACAATCAAAATTAAAAGCGGAATGCGACATCAATTACTTATAGGTCACTAATCATATTTATTGTTCATTGTTCATTGTCAATTGTCAATTGTATAACATGAATCGTTTTATAAGCCAGAAATTTCGTTTTTATTCATTCATATGTATTTCATTGCTGTTGTTCGTGCATGGGTACAACCTTAAGACTACTTATCTCATACCCGCAAGCCTGGTGGATGAACCCATCACGTTCACCGGTTTTTTTGAATATTTTGTTTCTAATGGAATACTCCGTTTTCGGATACCCCTGCTGTTTATGATATCAGGTTATATTTTTGCATTACAGGATAACAACCCTTACTGGCAAAGAATAAAGAAGCGGCTGGTAACGTTGATTGTGCCATTCTTGATATGGAGTGCTATCGGATTGGCAATAACATTTTTGTGGCAACAATGGCCCATTACTGCACTGGCTGTACAAAATGCAAAAGTTGATCAGCTTGGTGTAAACAGGCCTTATGCAGAACTCGGCTGGCTGGAAGTGATCAAACGCTGGCTGTTTGCACCACCCTCTTACCAATTATGGTTCATAAGAAATCTTTTTGCATACAATCTTTTATATCCGGTTTTTAAATGGATCATAAAAAAATATCCCTTACCATGGTTCATACTGATGTTTTATTTAATGCTGATCATTTTCCAGTTTCATGTTATTGACGGACAAGGCATGTTCTTTTTTACACTTGGCATATGGATACAAAAGACAAATTATCCGATCGACAGAAAGCCGGCCTGGTTTAGTGGCACTTTGTATTGGATCATCTTTGCCGGACTCGTGTTTATCAAAACCTTTATGGCTTTCGAATTTGAATCACACAATACGGTAACTTATTGGGCAATGACAGTACTGCATTATTGTGCAATACTTGCCGGTATCGCTGCGGTATGGTATACAGGCGATCCTGTTGTGAGATGGTGCATGAATAAAAAATGGTTTACCTGGGCTGCATCTTTTGCATTTATTGTTTTTGGATTACATGTGCCTTTATTGAATTATGTGATCAATCTTTCTACGTTGTACTTTCATAATATTCCATATTACCGCCTCATAACATTTATATTGATACCGGTCTTGATCCTGTTGTTTTGTATTGCCGTAGGTGCTTTACTTAAGGCCGTGGTACCTAAATTTTACAGGCTTGCTACCGGGGGTAGGGGCATCTAGAACCTAACATCTTTATGTGGTTGCGGCGGGGATTTATCTTGACTATCTTTGAAGAAAGGGTAAGGATTTATAATGCTGATCTAAAAAAATTCAAGATGATAAAAATATTATTGTACGAAGACAATCCCCAATTACGCGAAGGGTTAACAATGCTCATCAGCGGGTCTGATGGATTTGAAGTGTTATCAGCATTTAAAAACTGCGACAATGTGGTACAGGAAGTAGAGGCTTTTAATCCTGATGTGATATTAATGGATATTGATATGCCTGGAGTAAATGGCCTTGAAGGCTTAAAAAAGATCCGCGAAGTAAATACAGATGTTAAGATATTAATGCTTACGGTTTTTGACGATAATAAAAATATCTTCCAGGCCATCAGCAATGGTGCCAACGGATATATTTTAAAGAAAACCCCACCGGCCCGTTTACTGGAATATATTGCTGAAGCTCAAACAGGTGGAGCACCCATGACGGCTTCCGTTGCAACACAGGTTTTAAAAATGTTCTCTTCCATGAACAATGAAAAAGGAGAGGATTATAATTTATCCGAAAGGGAAAAACAGGTGCTCCTGTTACTGGTGGAGGGTTATAGTTATAAAATGATCGCCGGCGAAATGTTCATAGCTATTGATACGGTGAGGAGCCATATCAAGAAAATCTATGAGAAACTGCATGTGAACAGTAAAAGTGAAGCGGTGGCAAAGGCATTTAAAGACAAGATCGTTTAGCAAAACTTTCACATATTTATGTGGTTCAATATATTGTTAAAATAATTAGCTTCGGGATATGAAAAAGATTACCAAATTGATCCTGCTTTTGTTGGTCTCTATGACAGTAGATTCAAAAAATACCTGCATAAATGCCTGTCCTGTAAAGCCTCTAAAGGAAACGGGTGCAAAATTAAGATCAGCAGCCAATAGCGGCCAGTTCATTGGAGATGAAAATGACTGGATATTAAATACCCGCTTCAAATATTAATAGTTAACCCTTTCTTAGCAATTTATAGATCCTGATCGCACTCATCAGGATGATCACGAACAACAGCAATCCTGCAATTCCCCACACGATACTCATTCCTTGTTTTACAGAAGCCATCATTACGATCGCCACTAAAAAAATGGTAGCCACTTCATTCCATATTCTCAACTGCTGGGAACTGAAGCGGAAAACACCTTTCATTTGTTCTGAATAAATTTTCTGTAGTGTAAAATGATAAATATAAAGGCCTGCTACAAATCCCAGTTTTATCCATAGCCATTCCGCAATACTTCCATATGTATACAAATATCCCATCCACGTTCCGAAGATAAGCGTAAGGATCGCCGACGGCCAGGTAATGCCCAGCCACAATCTCCGGATCATAATACCAAACTGTTTTTGCAAAATACTTTTTTCCGGCTCACTCTTTTCGTGTGCTTCCGTATTATAAATAAACAGTCTGGGAATATAAAACATACCGCTGAACCAGGTTACGATGAAGATGATGTGGAGGGCTTTGATGTAAGAATACATGGGTGAATGGTGAATGGTGAATGGTGAATAGTGAAAGCTTGATTTTTTTAATAAAGTCGGAGCTTTCAATATTTGAAATTAGGTTTTATTTGATGTTATTAACCCGGTTAATAATTTGAAACATCTTATCATTGTAAAAGATAAATTATCTTTTGAGTAATTGATACAATAATTTAAGTTGCTTGCTATGTCAAGGGCAGCGTCAATTTCGATTAGTGATCCTCTTGATATTTCAAAATATCGTTTTCGTTCAGCCAGTGATCTTCTTGAACTCCCTTCAGCAATATTTAGGTGAACAGATAAAGCAGCTCTTCTTATTTGAGATATCATTCCAAATTTTTCTTCAGCAGGTAAATGCTGTGAAAAGCGATAGCATTCTGTTACCAATTCTTTAGAAGCGGTATAAACTTCAAGTTTTTGGTGATTAAGTGTTAAATACATGTACCAATATTAAGAGAACAGGTAAGAAACGCTTTTTTGAATCATTAATCAATGATAAGTGGGCAGCCAAATAATGTATTTTCCTTCTATAAAACTGTATAAATCACCACAACTATTTAAACCTTTTTTTTAATTTAAAACTCTGCATTTTCACTATTCACTATTCACTATTCACCATATTTTTCAATGCCTCAACCCACAACGGATGCACATTCAAACACGAGATCATCTCATATTCGACGCCCCCCGATTCTAAAAACGTTTCCCTTCCACGCATCGCTATCTCCTCCAATGTCTCCAAACAATCACTCACAAATGCGGGACAAATGATGAGCAGGTTTTTAATTCCCTCTTTAGGCATTTCTTCAAGCCGGATATCGGTAAATGGCTCCAGCCATCCTTTCCCCAATCGGGATTGAAAAGAGATGCTGAATTTATCAGCCGGAATGCCGAGTTTTTCTGTCACAAGTTTTGTTGTGGTAAAACATTGATGGCGGTAACAAAACCGGTGAGCCGGTGAATCAACTTCACAGCAATTTCTTGTAGCTAAACAATGTGAACCTGTAATATCGCTTTTGCGGATATGCCTTTGCGGTACACCGTGATAACTGAATAATATATGATCGAATGGTTTGCTTGTGTAAGGACGCATCCTTTCACTCAATGCATTGATATAATCTGCATTGTTATAATAAGGTTTTATAAATTCAAGCGTGAAGGGATATTTGTTTTTTTTATGAATCTCCTTTGCATGTTCAACGGCGGTTTCGTACGATGACATTGCATAATGCGGATATAAAGGAACAGCAATTACTTCTTCAAGACCTGGTTCACGTTTTAATAAATTATCAAAACCATCTTTTGCTGTCGGATTGCCATAACGCATAGCAATTTCAACCGGTTCAGGAATGAGTTGTTGTAATGCATGTTGAAGCTGGCGGGTGTATTCAATAAGTGGAGAGCCTTTATCTGTCCAGATCGATTTATAAGCTTCTGCGGATTTCGGAGCACGAAATGGAACAATAATTCCTTTTACCAGTAACAGCCTTGAAAGGTAAGGCATATCAATTACCCTTTCGTCCATTAAAAACTGGTTGAGGTATTTTCTCAGGTCACTGTTGGAAGTGCTATCGGGTGAACCAAGATTCATTAATACAATTCCACGTTTTTTATCACTCATAGTTTGCAAATGTAGCAACTCGTTTTTTTACAGTCAGCAATAATAGTAACGAAAAATATGGAATCGCAATTCATATGTGAAAATGATAAAATCACTATAAGAAATGACAGTCTAATGACATTTATATTAGTTCACAAAAGCCTGTACAGTTAATTTTGCACGTAGTTTGTAAAGACGTATTTAAGCAAGTATGCATCGACAGGAAACCATAAATATTTCTTCATTTTTTTCAGCTGGTATTAATTATAAAAAAACAGATGCATATATCAGGGGCCAGTTTGCCATCAGCAATGACCAGTATGAACAATTGATTGCCGCAGCTTCTTCTTTTGGTATTAAAGAATTTTTTGTTTTATCAACCTGCAACCGTACCGAGATATATGGGTTTGCAGCAGATGAAAATGATCTTTTGACGCTGCTTTGCACACAAACAGGAGGTGAGCTGGAAGAATTTAGAGAGATCTGTTATACCAGATCAGGCGAAGAAGCTATTGAGCATCTTTTTAATGTAGCGGCCGGCCTCGATTCACAGATACTCGGTGATTACGAGATCATTGGCCAGATAAAACAATCTGCAAAATTTTCAAAAGAAAGGAATTGTTTAGGATCTTATCTCGAAAGAATGGTAAATGAGGTATTACAGGCATCTAAAAAGATCAGGACAAATACTGCAATGAGTACGGGTACTGTATCCGTTTCATTCGCGGCTATACAATATATCAGGGAAAAATATATTGATCTCAGTAATAAAAAAATACTTTTATTGGGAACAGGAAAGATTGGAAGCAATACCTGTAAAAATCTTACCGATTATTTACCGTCTGTCCCCGTTATATTGGTGAACCGCACTTTTGAAAAAGCGGAAAAGCTGGCCACGGAGTTTAATCTAAAATCTGAACCCATTGAAAAGATGAATGATTGTATCAATGATTGTGATATAATCCTGGTAGCAACCAATTCTAATGAACCAATCATTTTTGCAAAAGATTTTACGAATGATAGGGAGAAACTGATCATAGATCTTTCTGTGCCATGCAATGTTGATGCAGGTGTAAAAGAGTTGTGCAATATTTTACTGGTAAATGTGGATGAGCTTAGTAAAATAAAGGATGAAACACTTTTAAAAAGAACAGCCGAGATCCCCAAAGTAAAGACGATCATCGCAGAACATCTTGAGGAGTTTCTTAAATGGCACGAAATGCGCAGGCATGTACCTGTGTTAAAAGATGTGAAGAATAAATTACTTACCATACAGTCTGATAGCATATTTGATCCACTGGTTGCTATGCCATATGCCCCATGCAATAAAACTACTGAAGACAAGATCCAGAAGGTAATTAATGGTATGGCCGTAAAAATGCGCACACAAAATCAACGGGGTTGCCATTATATAGAGGCTATTAATGATTTTATTTCAACCACACCCGGTCAGTAAGATGAATCCCACGTTTAGGATAGGAACAAGAGAAAGTGAACTTGCTGTATGGCAGGCGACACTTGTAAAAAATATGCTGTCCGATAAAGGCTATTCTTCCACGTTAGTTTATATTAAAAGTGATGGAGATATTGATCTTAAAACACCCTTGTATGAAATGGGTGTACAGGGAATTTTTACAAGAAGTCTTGATATAGCATTATTAAATAACCAGGTTGATATTGCTGTGCATTCAATGAAGGATGTGCCGACGCAATTGCCATTGGGTATCATGGAGGCAGCAGTATTAAAAAGAGGAAATTATAAGGATTTATTTGTCGGTAAAAGTGAATGGTTAATAGTGAATAGTGAAAGCCCGAAGCCCTCCCTGGAATTAGATACTTTCTATGATTCGCTGCTGAGCAACAAGATTTCACCATTCACCATTGACTATTCACCCGTGGTCGCCACCTCCAGCATCCGCCGCAAAGCCCAATGGCTTCACCGTTATCCAAATAGTGTAATGGAGAATCTTCGAGGCAATGTAAATACACGTTTAAAAAAACTTTCAGAAAGTAATTGGAACGGTGCCATCTTTGCCGCTGCAGGTCTTGAACGGATTAACCTTCGTCCCGACAATTCGATTGAACTTGACTGGATGCTTCCTGCACCCGCACAGGGCGCCATTGTAGTTGTTTGCAGGGAAACAGATAATGATTCCTTTAATGCTTCTTCTGAATTAAATGATGAAGCCACCGCAATATGTACAAAAATCGAAAGAGATTTTTTAAGAGAATTACTTGGAGGTTGTTCAACACCCATCAGTGCATTGGCTCAATTGGAAAATAATACCATTCATTTTAAAGGAAATATTCTTTCAATTGATGGCAAACATAAAACTGAAATTGAGCGATCGATAAAAAAGGAAGACAGCCATGCATTGGGAAAACAAATGGCAATCGAACTTTTAAAAAATGGCGGGCAGCAAATTGCAGATTCAATAAGGAATGGAAAATAAGGTTCAGATATTATGTACACGTCCACTGGATGAACAGCTTGTCATAGAAGCTGATGAAAAAGGAATTGATATTGATGTATTCTCCTTTATTGAAACGGAACCTATTGAATCAGTAGAAACACAACAGGAAATTGAATCGGTTTTGAATGCATCGGCAACTGTAGTGTTCACAAGCATGAATGCAGTAGAAGCCGTTGCAGAAAACATGATCGATGAGCAACCGGAATGGAATGTGTATTGCATAGGGAATACAACCAGGCTATTGATAAAACAATATTTTCCTTTATCTGTGATTGCAGGTATTGCCGGTAATGCCGCTGATCTTGCAGAATTGATCGTAGAAGAGTCGCCGGAAGAAGTGATCTTTTTTTGTGGTGATTTACGGAGGGATGAATTGCCGTCCTTGCTACGCAGGAATAATATTGAGGTAGCTGAAATTGTAGTATACCAGACAATATTATTACCACAAAAAATAGAAAAGAATTATCACGGCATTTTATTTTTTAGTCCCAGTGCGGCAGATAGTTTTTTTACTAAAAATAAATTAACTGACAAGACAGTTTTGTTTGCTATTGGTAGTACTACTGCTGCAACGATAAGAAAGCATACTAACAATAAAATCATCGTTGCTGATGAGCCTGGAAAGGAAAATTTGTTTGAGAAGATGCTGGAATATTTTACGTGAACGACAATCGGAAATCGTGAATCGGCAAACGAGAAACGAGAAACGACAACAAAGTACAGCGAATAGTTCTATTAAAGTACATAGATTAAATAATTAAACAGGTTATAGCCGGCAGCCGATATCTGTCAGCATCAAAAAATAAAAAATGCTAAAAAACGATTTATTACTTAAAGCTTTAAAAGGAGAACAGACAGAAAGAGTTCCCGTATGGATGATGCGCCAGGCAGGAAGATATTTACCGGATTATATGAAGCTGAAAGCGAAGTATGATTTTTTTACCCGGGTTCAAACGCCGGAACTGGCAACTGCTATAACCCTACAGCCTGTTGACCAGGTAGGAGTGGACGCAGCGATTATTTTTTCCGATATTCTTGTTATACCACAGGCGATGGGTATGGAAGTTTTAATGGAAGAAGGTAAAGGACCTTTATTGCCAACTGTTATCAAAACCCAGTCTGATGTTGATGCATTGAGCACAAATAACGTTGACGATAGGCTGAAATATGTAATGGATGCTTTGGCTCTTACAAAAAAGGAACTGAATGGACGTGTGCCGTTAATTGGTTTTGCAGGTGCACCGTGGACAATCCTTTGCTACATGGTTGAAGGAAAGGGAAGTAAAACATGGGATAAAGCAAAACAATTCGCATATACACAGCCGCTAGTGGCAAAAGATCTTTTAGAAAAGATCACGGATATAACAATAGCATATTTAAAAGCACAGGCTAAAGCTGGTGCTGATGTAGTACAGGTATTTGACAGCTGGGCTGGTTCACTTAGCCCGGCCGACTTTAAAACCTATGCACAACCTTATTTAATAAAAATTGCAGATGCATTAAAAGATGATGTACCCGTTATATTATTTCCGAAAGGAACATGGTATGCACTGGATGAGTTAAGTAGGTGCGGTGCTGCGGGTATCGGGATTGATTGGACAATAGATCCCAAAACGGCAAGGCAGTTCACAAATAACAATATTACTTTGCAGGGAAATTTTGATCCTGCGAAATTGTTAGCACCCATACCGGAAATAAAAAATGCAGTTAAGAAAATGATTGATGAGTTTGGAACACAGCGCTACATTGCAAACCTGGGCCATGGTATTATGCCCAATGTTCCGGTTGATCATGCAAGAGCTTTTGTGGATGCGGTGAAGGAATATAGAATGAGTTAAAAGTTTGGAGTGCTGAATTATGAGTTGTTAGTGCAAACGGGATCGACAAACGAGGGACAAGAAACGACAAAAAGTGAATAGTCAATAGTGAATGGTGAAAAGATGAGGCTGTCTGCTGATGTCTGAACTTTATTGATCAGGCAATCGTAAATCGGCAAACGAGAGAACAAGAAACAGGAAACGGGAATGGCTGACGGCTGATTTTGATATCTGGCAGCAAAATAAATAGTTCTAACATGTTTAATTCTAAATAACAGGCTAATTAGCAACATGCATAAAACAGCAACACAGGAATTCCGGAACAGGTGGATCGAATACATTTATAAACTCCAGAATACAATTTGTAATGCTCTGGAAGTTGTAGATGGAAAATCAGTATTTGTGCAGGACGAATGGGAACGTGCAGAAGGAAAAGGCGGCGGGGGGTTTACAAGAACGATCTCCAATGGTAATGTGATTGAAAAGGGGGGTGTGAATACTTCAGTGGTGTATGGAAAAGTTACGAAGAAGATGAAGGATTTATTGCAACAGGATGCGGCGAAATGGTTTGCTGCAGGATTGTCGCTTGTAATTCATCCATTGAATCCATTTGTACCAACTGTTCATGCCAACTGGCGCTATTTCGAATTATATGATGAGCAGGATAATGTTGTGGATCGTTGGTTTGGCGGAGGTACAGATCTGACACCCTATTATTTGTTTGAAGACGATGTAATTCATTTTCACCAAACATTAAAAAATGCAAATGATCCTTTTGGAAAAGAATTATATCCGGAATATAAAAAAAGTTGCGATGAATATTTTGTCAATCATCACCGCAATAAGGAAATGAGAGGCGTTGGCGGAATATTTTATGATCATTTACGTCCGACCGACAATTTTGATGTAGAAAAGCTCTTTAATTTTCAACAGGCAAATGGGAATTGTTTTATGGACGCATATATTCCCATTACTAAGAAAAGAAAAGATACAGTTTATAATGCACAAAATAAATACTGGCAGGAGATACGACGTGGAAGGTATGTTGAATTTAATTTATTGCATGATCGTGGTACCATCTTCGGCATAAAAACAAATGGAAGAACAGAAAGTATTTTAATGAGCCTTCCTCCGACAGTGAGATTTGAATATAATTATCAACCCGAGCCGGGAAGTGAGGAGGATAAATTGTTGCAGGTTTGTTTGCAGCCAAAAGAGTGGCTAAATCGGAAAAATGTCTGATGTAAAGATCTCTGATGTGTGGATTTTATTTGAATTAAACGGTCCTTTGACCTTGAATATACTTGTCTAAAAGATTATTTTTTATAAAATTCTTTTATCAATAGAGGGATCTTGAAAGAGAGAACAAAACAATTTCGTGTGGATATTATCGAATTATGTGAGCAATTCCCGCTTAATGCAGCGGGTTTCGAAACTGCAAAGCAGGTAATAAGATCTGCCGGTTCAGTTGGAGCAAATTACAGAGCGACAAAAAGAGCAAAATCCGGTAAAGATTTTATTTATAAAATAGAAATCGTGTTGGAAGAAGCAGACGAAAGCCTTTATTGGCTGGAAGTGGTAAAAAGTGCAGGGATAAAAATGGGGAAGAGGTTGATAGATTAATAGCTGAAGCCAATGAATTAACCGCCATCTTTGCGGCTAATGATAAAACTGCGAAAGCAAATAGGAATAGAATCAATGATGAATGATATCAAAAAATCAGACATTAAAAAATCAAGATCTCATGTATTTACAAAGAAGAAACAGAATTTTAAGAGCAACACCTGCTATCAGGAGTATGGTTGCTGAAACAATTTTAACTCCTGCAGATTTTATTGCGCCGTTATTTATTGATGAAGGCGAAAATATTAGCTACTGAAATTGCTTCAATGCCCAATTATTATCGGAGCAGCATTGATCTTACTGTAAAAGAAGTAAAAGAATTATGGAGCTTGGGATTAAAAGTGTTTTACTTTTTATAAAATGCAAAGATGAATTAAAAGATAATACAGGCAAAGAAGCCTGGAATAAAGATGGCTTGATGCAAAGAAGTATCAAAGCAATTAAAGATGCAGTGCCGGAAATGTATGTAATGACAGATGTTGCGCTTGATCCGTATTCTTCTTATGGACATGATGGTATTGTAGAAGATGGTGAAATTGTAAATGATGCAACGGTGGAAGCATTGGTAAAAATGAGTGTCAGTCATGCAGCAGCAGGCGCAGATTTTGTTGCGCCAAGTGATATGATGGATGGCCGCATTGGCGCAATCCGGGAAGGACTTGGAAGAAAATAATTTTACAAAAACAGGTATCATGGCTTACAGTGCAAAATATGCTTCCTGTTTTTATGGGCCGTTCAGGGATGCATTGGATAGCGCCCCGGGATTTGGTGATAAAAAAACTTACCAGATGGATTATGCCAACAGGATGGAAGCAGTAAAAGAAGCATTGATGGATGTGGAAGAAGGTGCAGATATTGTGATGGTAAAACCAGGGCTTCCTTATCTTGATATTGTTCGTGAAGTAAAAAATGCAGTAGATGTTCCGGTTAGTGTGTATAATATCAGTGGTGAATATGCAATGATAAAAGCCGCAGCGAAAATGGGCTGGATCGATGAGAATAAAGCAATTATTGAAACACTTACTTCAATTAAAAGAGCAGGCGGCAGATCTGATAGCAACTTATTTTGCGAAAGACGCAGTGATGCTATTAGGTTGAGTGAATGGTGAAGCGTGAAAGCTGAGGCTCTGAATTGATTAAGTAACTTTTTATGCTTGGGTAACTAAATAAAATTTAGAAGCTTCAAATATTTATAACTTTCAAAAGCATTGGTGAGTTTGCATTTTCGCTATTCACCATTCATTATTCACTATATGAATACATCAAAAAGTAAAAAGCTCTTTGAACCGTGCACAAAAATCAATTCCGGGTGGAGTAAACTCACCCGTACGTGCATTTAAAAGCGTAGGTGGTACACCCTTGTTTATAAGAAAAGCAAAAGGCGCTTATCTGTATGATGCAGATGGTAATAAATACATTGATTATATCGCGTCCTGGGGACCAATGATATTAGGCCATGCATATGAACCTGTTGTAAAAGCAATTCAGGAAATATGCTGAATATTCAACTTCTTATGGTGCACCTACAGAGCTGGAAATTGAAATGGCAGAACTGATCATCAGTCAATGGTTCCTAATGTTGATCTTGATCAGGATGGTGAGCAGTGGCACAGAAGCATGTATGAGTGCTATTCGCCTGGCAAGTGGATATACAGGAAAAAATAAGATCATAAAATTTGAAGGGTGTTATCACGGGCATGCCGACTCTTTTTTAGTAAAAGCAGGAAGTGGTGTTGCTACATTTAATATTCAAACTGTTCCGGGAGTTACCGCCGGTGTGAGCAATGATACACTAACGGCTGCCTACAATGATCTTGAAGCCGTAAAGAGAATTAGTTGCAGAAAATAAAGGAGAAATTGCTGCGATCATTATTGAACCTGTTGCGGGCAATATGGGATGTATTTTGCCTAAGCCGGGTTTCCTGGAAGGATTAAGAAAAATTTGTGATGAAGAAAATATTGTATTGATCTTTGATGAAGTGATGACAGGATTCCGTTTATGTGCCGGGGGTGCACAGGAAACATTTGGGATAAATGCAGATCTTGTTACTTATGGAAAAGTGATTGGTGGCGGTATGCCTGTTGGCGCATTTGGCGGAAGAAGGAAAATTATGGAACATATTGCACCGCTTGGAAATGTTTACCAGGCCGGAACACTTAGCGGTAACCCTATTGCAATGATCGCCGGCTATACTTTGTTGAAAGAACTTAAAGATAACCCTGATATTTATAAAGAACTTGATGGTAAAACAATTTACCTGCGTAATGAAATGAGAAAGCTATTGGACGCATGGGGTAAACCTTATGTTATCAATCAATTCGGTTCAATGATCAGCCTTCATTTTAGCGGGCAGCCCATTACTGATTTTGAAAGTGCATCTAAAGCGGATATTCCGTTGTTCAATAAATTATTTCATTATATGCTTGACAATGGAATTTATCTGCCGCCATCTGCATATGAGAGTTGGTTTCTGAATAATGCATTGGATTATAAAGACCTGGATAAGACTGTAAAAGTGCTGGAACAATTTCTCTCGCTGAAAGCAACAAATAATTCGGAGATTTGATGATTTGGAAATTTGGAAATGAAATGCTGTTAAATTAATGTGCTTCACATTTTCAAATTGGCACATTTTAAAATTTCCAAATTGGGTTTTACGCCGGGACAGCAAAACTCTCCCTTATCTTTCCTGCAAGATCTGTTTCCATCATCCTGCATGCAATATTGATCATATTCTTAAATGCAGTTGCATGTGAAATGCCATGACCAATAATAACGGGCCTGGATACCCCAAGAACCGGTACACCACCATATGCTTCAAAATTGAAACGATCAAAATGTTCGTCGTGAATATCGCGGCGTTTTACAATATCGTAAATACTTTCGGCAAGTTTTAAAACAACGTTGCCGGTAAATCCTTCGCATACCATTACATCTGAACTATTGAGGAGTATATCACGACCTTCTATATTGCCAATAAAATTGATGAGGTTATTATCCTTCAGCAGCGGATAAGTTGCCTGTGCCAGTATATTTCCCTTGCCTTCTTCTTCACCAAGATTTACGAGTCCGACACGGGGATTATCAATCTTTAAAATATGTTCGGAAAACAAAGATCCCAATACAGCGAACTGATTCAGGTTTTCGGGTTTGCAATCTGCATTCAATCCAACATCCACCAGCAAACCAAGTGACCCGTCTTCTCTTGGCATGTATGCGCCAATGGTAGGACGTAAAACACCTTCGATTGCTTTAATGCTGAACAGGGCACCCACCATCATGGCACCGGTATTTCCTGCGCTTATGAAAGCATCGGTTTTACCTGAAGCCAGTAAATGGAAACCAATGGCAATAGAGGATTGCTTTTTTTCTTTGAGCGCTTTGGTAGGATGTTCGTGCATTTCAATTACTTCCGGTGCATGTACAATACTATACTGGCCCGTTTTCATGCTATTACCATCCAGGTGGAGTTTTATTTTTTCTTCATCACCGATCAATACAAGATGAACATCTTCTTTTGTATATGCCATAAAAGCGGATGCGCCTTTTACGGCTTCAAGGGGTGCAAAATCACCGCCCATCATATCAAGCCCTATTTTGATCATCAAAGGAGATTTAAATTAAAAATTCCAAAACCTTGAATGAAGTTACTCATTCCGGTTTTGGAATTAAAATTTTTTGAAAAAATAATTATGCTTTAAGTGGAGCTTTTTCAGCTACCAATTTTCCTTTATAGTATAATTTTCCTTCGCTTACGTGTGCACGGTGACGTACGTGTGTTTCGCCTGTAGTCGAATCGGTGCTTAAAGTAGTTGCTGTTGCTTTATAATGCGTTCTTCTTTTTGCACTGCGTTGTTGCGAATGGCGCCTTTTGGGATTTGGCATGACTGATAATTTTTAATCTTGATTTTTAATTCTTATTTATTACTCCGGGTAATCTTAATTATCCCTGAATTTTTCCAATCCTTTCCATAAAGCATTGGCATTATTTTCTGTTTGCCTTGCTTCCATTGCTTTCAATTTTTCAAGTACTTCCTTGTTGCATTGCGGGCCACCCATCTCATCTTTACTACACATTTTTTGCATCGGCACACTCAGCATCACAAATTCATAGATCCAGTCGCTTACGTTGATATGGCTTTCATTCCTGGAGATGTAAAACACATCCGCGTCCTCTTCCTGCTCATTCATCTCTTCAGGATTTTCAACAAGCTTTACCAGCATTTTGAATTCATCCCAGAGGTCGAGCTTTAGAGGATTGCCACAACGGTCGCAGGTAACTTCGGTTTTTCCACCAATTTCAAATTTCAAAAGCATGAAACCGGTATTTTTTTCCAGCGTCAGCTTTACATTGGCGGTTGCGTTTGAAAAATCTTCTGCACCTTTTTCTTTAAAGAACTTACTGTCAACGTCATAGCTAAACTCGTGCATCCCCGGTTTCAACCCAACAAAAGCAATCTCAAATGCCCTTCTGTTAGCCATCTCGTTCAGTTTAAAGGAGTGCAAAGGTAGATGAAAAATATCAATTAAAAGGTATGAATGAAGGCTTTTTTCCGAAATAGCCTGCATTTACCCATCATTAATTAATTTTAGCGCTATGAAGGTACACAAGAAGGCCATTTTTGCCGCTTTTTTATTGATGGCCTGTTTCGTGATACGCTGGTACAGCAGTAGTGAAAACAGGGTAGAAAACGGCTATAGTGCCTCATTTTCACCAGCTTTTTCCCGTTTTTTACGGATCTGCCTTGGCAAAATCCCTATTAGTATCGGAGATATTTTGTATGGATTATTAGTGGCCTGGTTAATCGTGGGACTTATAAGATTTTGCCTTAAAATGTTTAAAAAAGGAAAAGTTCCTTCAAGGAAGCAGTATTTTTTAAACAGCTGTTTCAAGATTTTTGTCTTTTGCTGCTGCATGTATATTGTTTTTAATATTTTCTGGGGGATCAATTATGACAGAAAGGGTATTGCCTGGCAACTGGGGCTGGAAATGAAAAAATATACAAAACAGGACCTGGAAGAAATGAATTGTATGTTGGTTGATAAGATCAATTCATCCAAAAAAGCGCTGATCGAACATAAAACGGGATATCCGCCCGGTGGAAAATTATATTCGATGGTGAATGAAGCTTATAAAAATGTTACTGATAAATATTCCTTTTTAAATTACTCACCAGCGTCTATAAAATCGTCCATGTGGGGCTGGCTTGGAAATTATACCGGGTTTACCGGTTATTATAATCCCTTCACCGGCGAAGCTCAATTAAATACCTCTGTACCAAAATTTTTGCATCCTTTTATTGCATGCCATGAAGTAGCACACCAACTCGGTTATGCAAAAGAGATGGAGGCGAATTTTGTAGGATTCCTGGCTGCTACAGCTTCGTCAGATGAGTTGTTTCATTATTCCGTATATCTTGATATGTTCACTTATGCAAACCGGAATTTATTTTTTATGGATTCTACTGCCGCAAAATTGTGCAGGAAGGAACTGGATACTGCAGTAATTGTTGATATTAAAGAATGGATCAAATTTAATATGGCTCATCAGAACCCGGTTGAACCGGTTATAAGATGGGTGTATGGAAAATATCTTGAGAGTAACAGTCAGCCACAGGGGCTTTTAAGCTATGATGAAGTAACAGCATTTATTATTTCTTACTATAAAAAGTTTGGAAAGATATGACAATCGGCAATCGGCAATTCGCAATATGGTAATTAAAGTTTGTTTGGCCCAAACTCTTTCTTTTCCATCCCAATTAAAGTTGCAAACTCATGAAAGGGCAGGCTGATCTTTAAAACGACACCACTTTTCATTGTAATGGTTGTTCCGCTATAATTCCCGGGTGTTTGTTGCCCCAGTGCGACCTGGTTAAGATCCAAATACATTGCCCTTAAATCTTCATTCGCTGTTTTGATCCATTGCTTATCCATAAAGTTGTTTTTAGGATACCAATTTAACCTATTAACTACCATGTTAGCAATCTTCATCTATTTTATCCCGGAAAGAAAGGTTTTTACTTCTTTAAAATATTCATCGGGGGCATCAAGCCAGCCATAGTGACTGCATTTATCTATTAAAACAATTTTGGAGTTCGTTAAAACCTTATGAGCCTTCATTGCAGTTTTTTCCAGGATCACATCCTGTTTGCCTTGTATGATCAGAACAGGTTTTGTAAAGGATGAAAGTTTAGGAGCACAATCAAAATTTATTTTTCGCATGTCGGACCAGATAAGACCATTTAATTCGCCATTGCCTTGTGTAAGTCTTTCGGCAACCAGGGAAACATTTTTTTTATCGTACAAATATGCAGGAGCAAGTGCTATCCCTCTTTTTAATCTTGCTGCATAACTGGTATCGCCTTCGTTTATTTTATTTGTCCAGTAAACAACAGTTTGTGTTTCTTCTTTTGTCAATCCCGAATTGATACTTTGTTGTACATAAGATAGCAATTCGAGATCAATACCGCCGGAAGAAGAAAGTATTATTCCATCGATATATTGAGGATATAATGTTGCATAATAAGAAGCAAGCATACCGCCAAAAGAATGGCCCATTACGATCCATGTTTTTATATCCAGGTACTTTCTTAGGATTTCAATGTCTTCTGCCATTAATTTCATCGTGATAGTGGAAGCATCTGTTTTATCCAAGGTCGATCTTCCTGTTCCACGCTGATCGTAAATGATGGTTTGATTGTGAAGTGATAATGATTTTGCAATACTAATAAATCCTTCGCTGTTCATGCCGGGGCCGCCATTGATAATCAGTATTGGTTTGCCTGCGCCAAATGTTCTGTAGAAAATTTTTGAATCGCCATTGTTGATAGTGGATGCTGTTTGTGCAATTACATTGAATGAAATAAATAAGAAAGATAAAATAGGAGCGAGCTTTATCATAACTTTTGATTAGATTAATTGATCAATCAAAAGAAAGTGTTTTTTTGTTGGAGATTAATACCGTTTGTAAAAAAAGATAAAATGTTTATGAGGACTTATCAAGTTATCATTGTGGCTAAAGCCTATTAGAATTTTTTTATTGCCCTGGCTTAAGCCAGGGGCAATTTTATATTGAATATTCATGGCTTTAGCCACATTTATTTCTATTCTAAAAACTATTCTTCCACATCATACTCTCCACCGGTTTATTGGGCTGGCCGCTGTATTTTGCATTTTTCTTCTGGTTGTATTTTACCAGTATATCACCTTCAACAGGAAAATAAATGAGCTGGCCAATCGGCATCCCGCTATATACACGTACAGGTTGTTTTACAGATATTTCAAGTGTCCAGTTTCCGCAGAAGCCAACATCGCCTTTACCGGCAGTAGCATGTATATCGATGCCCAGCCTGCCGGTAGATGATTTCCCTTCCAGGAACGGAACATGTGCATGTGTTTCCGTGTATTCATGCGTCACTCCAAGATAAAACAGGTGCGGCAGTAATAAAATCCCATCTTCGGGAATCTCAAAATGTTTTATGGTATTGTGTTTTTTTGCATCGAGTTCTGCATGCTCATATGTAGCAAGGAATTTTCCGAGGTGAACATCATAACTGTTACTTCCCAGGCAATCACGGTCATATGGCTCGATTTTAATAGTTCCTTTTTCTATTTCTTCCAAAATTCGTTTATCACTTAGTATCATTTGTAATGGCGTTATTCGTTTATTTGTAAAAGTAAATTTTTGAATTTTTAATTTTGCTTTTTTGATTATTCTATGCCTTTGGTTTATCAACAAAATATCAACGCGGCCACAAAATTAGGGGTTTGGCATATTGCAGAGGAAGAAGATTTTTTTCTGCAACATGTTCCGCTTCAGAAAGAGATTACGCATCCGCATAAAAGGCTACAACACCTTGCAGGCCGCTATTTACTTAGAGAACTGTTTGATGATTTTCCATTGGAGCTGATAAAAATAGCAGATACAAAAAAGCCATTTTTAGAAAATGAGGCCTATCATTTTTCCATATCGCATTGCGGGGAGTATGCCGGAGTGATTGTTAGTTCAGTGAACAGGGTGGGAGCAGACATTGAAGTCATATCACAGAAAGTGGAAAGAATTAAGGATAAATTTTTATCTGCGGGGGAGCAAAAGATGATGCAGGGAATATTCAATGCTCAATACTCAATGCTGAATACTCAACTTACGGCTGCATGGAGCATAAAGGAAGCAATATTCAAATGGTATGGATTGGGTAAAGTAGATTTCAGGGAACATATGCAGATTAATAAAATAGCAGTTAACGCAAATGAATTTATGGCAGATTGTAGTTTTCTTAAAGAGAGACCTGTGCAATTAAAAGTTCATGGATTGTTGTTTAATAATAATGTGTTGGCGTGGGTATTGAGTTGATGTTATTGATGGATGCTTGTCATTTGAACATTGAGTGTTGCGTATTGAGTATTTCATTAAACAAAAAAGCATTCAATACTCAAATTATCGTTTCCTTATTTCCACGGTCCACTCACTTCCACTATATACATGATGCACAGCCGAAAAACTTCCCATGTTCAATGCAAACGATACCTGCAATAAACTATTGAGGTAAAGAAGCGGTTTGCCTTTTGCAACAGCACCAAATGTTTCTGCATAGGGCATATCTCCTTCATAGGATTTTATTTTATTGTGATAAATGATCACATGGAGTATTTCACCCACTTTTGCATCCAGCTGTTTAAAAAGTTCTGAAGGAATATTGGTCCATATATTTCCATACTGAATGTCGAGAATCGCAATCGTACCTTTTACCTTCATATTTTCTATACTTGCTTTTTGATAAGGAATATTTACTACTTCATTTGGTAATAATTTTCCAACCTGTTCAAAGCTGATAGTACCTGATGCAATTCTTGCAGCAGTATAAGCATATACATCTCTTCCATGAAAAGTATACGATTTTTCTGAACCATGCCGGCGATTTACCGCTTCATCAATTTCCCTGACCGCAGCAATACCTTCTGATTGCGCAATCAATGTTAGTGTTCCGTTGTCAGGTGTAACAATGAAATGTCCTGCATTTGTTTTCAATACAACAGATTTACGATCAGTTCCAACGCCGGGGTCAACCACAGAAACAATCACAGTTCCTGCGGGCCAATAGGGAACTGTCTGTTCGAGACGGTAAGCTGCTTCCCAAATATTATATGCCGGTATCTCATGCGTGAGATCAAACAATTTAAGGCTGGAATCTACTCCCATTGCAACGCCTTTCATTGCAGATACAGCTCCGTCCTTCAATCCAAAGTCGGATTGGAACACAACAATTTTATTCTGACCAAAAGCGAATGTTTTGATAACAAACAATAAAACAATAAAGACTGACCGCAGTGTATTTTTTTTCATGCTGAATATATTTATAACAGTTGACAAAGTTAAAAAGGTTTATAAAGATCAAAGGTTCAAAAGGTTTAAAAAGTTACGATAACTTCTTAAACCTTTTGAACCTCTGAAACGTTTTGATCTTTTTAAACCTTTTTAAACTTAGAAATTAAATGCAAGTTTCGCAAATAACCTGCGACCATTAAATCCCATTTGTACAGAATCCCATGGACCACCTGATTCATTATCGCCGAAATAACCTTTAGCCAAAGGATTTACACCCAAATTGGGATGTACATTCAACAGGTTGTCTGCGCCAAGGAATAAGCTCACGTTTTTACAAAACTTATAAGAAACATATACATCAGTCGTGATCTTTCCTTTGAAATTGAAATTTTCGGGAACCAGTGTTCCATCAGCATCAGACGGTACTTGCGGATTGATACCGGTATAATTCGGGTTTTCGTCTGTAGCGTCCCCAAAACCTTTCAACAATACTTTTCCAAAATAAGTGAGGTGAACACCGATACCAAATTTTTTCATGTTGTAATCAAGGTTCAGTGTGAATTTTTGTTTTGGAGCAGATGATGTAAGGAATGCTTCTTCCCTGTCGCTAAAGAATGTTTTCCTTCCCAGCTGGGTTGCACTCAATGCCTCCGGCACTTTTATTTTATCAATTGTCAGGCTCTGGAAGTTTCCTGCGATCAATCCTTTGAAAGTACCTTTACCTATTTTCTTCGTGTAGTCAAGGATGATATCAATACCATAATTGGTTGTATTCACGGCATTGTCAAAGAACTGCCCGGTTTCCACATGAAGCTGATTAAGTTTGTCCCTGAATTCCTGGGAAAGATTGTCGTCAAATGCACTGAACAAACCTGATAATACTACACGGTCTTTTATTTTAACCATATAACCATCCAGGGTAAATACCAAACCTGTCACAGGTTTCCATGAAAAACCAAGGCTTCCATTCAATGAAGTTTCTTCCTTCAATTCAGGAATTCCTGCAAGTCTTGTTACCTCGTCTTTGTTATTGAATATACGTGACTGAACAAGGTCTCCGTTTACAAATGAAGTAAGTGTATTGCTGAAATTGATCTGCTGCAAAGAAGGTGCTCTGAATCCTGTGCTTACTGATCCTCTTATATTGAAATTAGATGCTACTTTGATTCTTGTAGCTAATTTATAAGTGCTGACAAAACCAAAATCAGAATAATTTTCAACTCTTACAGCACCATCCAGCAACCATGCCCTTGTTGCGTTTAATTCAGCGTCGACATAAAAACCAAAATTGGTGCGACTGCTGTTAATTTTATCGCTGCGACTGAACCCGGGAAAGCCCTGTGATCCTGCTGCACCTGCACGCACTTCATCTACCTGTGGGAAATAAATCTCAGTCTGGTCTTCAATAGCCCAGGAAAGGCGTTCTCCTTCATAGATCCTGTAATTCTCGATCCTGCACTCAGCACCAAATGCAAGGTTCAAACCTGATGCAACTGTGTTTATATTTTTACTGAAATCCAGGTTGGCGGTGTTTTGTAAAAAACTAAATCCACCATCATCAAAATGGTTTGGTATTGTACTGCCGGTTATAGATGCATTGAATGTTTTATCACCATAATAATGAAAATCGTTCCAGCCAATAGTATTGCTGAGGTCCCAGCTCCAGCCTTTACCGGCATTTCCTTTTACGCCCATTGCATTGGAAAGATCCGAGATATGTGTTTGAATATGCGGGTTATAAAATGTATCTGCAAGATCACTTGTTACTTTCATAATTCCCGGAACAAAGATTACCGAACCATCTGCATGATGTGGAAAACGTTCTGGTCTTGCACTTAGATTTCTCGTGTATGCGAAGGCGTCAGATGACTTGTAATTATAACCTCCGAAAGAATAAAATGTTGTTTTGCCACTTGCAGTAGTCGGGATTTCCATATTGTAGAAAGCACCGAAAGTATTTACTGAACCATCACCAAATGCTCTCCTGAGTGTATTGATACCTGGCAAAGCATCTTTGTTATTTTGCCAATCGGTTGTATCTGCCTGGCGATATGTTTTACCCTGGCCACGGAAATCAAGAGAGATATTTACAAAGCCACCATTCTTACCAAGTCTAAAACCGTTATTTGCTGAAATAGTAAATGCATTTCCATCTAATTTATTACCTGAATAATATTGGCCGCCTTCATTGAATTTTTCAGCGTTGAATTTTGTATCGTAATAACCTGCCCATCCTGCATTTATTGACCACTGGTTCACATTTTTTCTAAGAATAACGTTGATAACACCCGCTATTGCATCCGAACCGTATTGTGCAGAAGCGCCGTCTCTCAAAATTTCAATCCTGTCTACAGAATTCTGTGGAAATCCATTGAGGTCTGTACCGGAATTGCCCCTGCCTCTTGTTCCAAATAGAGCAACAAAAGCAGTTTGATGGCGACGTTTACCATTGATCATAACAAGTGTCTGATCAGGTCCAAGCCCCCTTAATGTACCAAGATCTATGTGATCGGCTCCATCAGCGCCGCTTTGCTTATTATAATTAAAAGACGGAGCTGAATAATTCAATACAGTAGTGAGGTCAGTTTTAGCAGACGGTAATCCCACTTCATTCACCCTGATAACGTCAACGGGTACTGCCGTTTCTGTTTTGGCCCTGCCACCACTTCTTGAACCTACAAGAACAATATCTCCCAGGTCAACAGAGCTTGCCTGCAGGGATACTGAAACATTTGTGCTTGCAGTGAGCGTTACCAGTTGAGGGGCATATCCAATGCTAGTGACTTCCAAAACATCATTTTCTTTGGCAACAACTTTACAGGTGCCATCAGTGCCGGTAGTTGCTCCTTTCCTGGTGGATTTTACTGTAGCGGACGCATTTGCAATTGCATTGCCCGTTTTTGAATCCGTAACTTTTACAGTATAGGTTTGTTGGGAAAAAACCAGGCTGCAGCAAAATAGCAAGCCTGATAAGAGAAGTAATTTTCTCATGATTAAGGTTGTTTTGGTTAAGTAAGACTATTCGAAACGCTACGTGAATTTAATAAAATAATGCAAACTATATCATTTTGCTATGTATTGTGAAAATTTATCAACGTAATTTAAGCCGAATGCCGGCCAGCAGGATCCTGGTTCAGGAGGGTATGGATGGCATCATACAGATCGGGATAGCTGGCTTGTAAAATTACTGGTTTTTCAAAAAAGATCTCAACGCTTTCAGCCCAAAACTCCTGGAAGTTTTTCATGGCATATTCTGAATAAAGGTCATAGCCCGGTTGTTTTTCCTGTTCAAATACTTTGTTACCGCTTTGTTCAAATGTATAATAAGTATGTCGGAATTGTATGTCTTCACAATCACCGCACTGGAGATTTTGATAATAATAAGCATGGGCCATTTCATGCAGTCCAACATTCTGGCCATCATTGGGTATTTGAAAGCCGTTTAAAAAATGTTTCCACGAGATATTGATGCTGCTGTTGGATACATTCCCCTCGAGAAAGCGGATAGTAGGATGCACGAATAAAAATTCCTCCGGATAAATATTGATAACAGGGAAGTCCTGCAACAAATAATTTTCCAGTCCAAAGCTCAATTGTATCGCTGCAGCACTCAGCAATACCGGCATCTCTTTAAACCCGCTGTTGTCATGAATATTGAAAGTTTTGCGTGAAATAAAAAGTTTAAGTCTCCTGGTAAATTTTTCTTTTTCAAAAGGATTGAGCGTGGTATAATAAGCGGATCGTTTATTTAAGATTTCAATTAGTTCTGCATTTGAAAAATTTAATTCATCTCCTTCGTAGCAGAGGTAAGTAGCGGCTGGTGCTTCCTGCTGTACAGCTGTTGCTATAACTTCGTTGTTGTCATCGTATAAGTTCCTGCCACGGGTTCCTATCTCTACCCATCCTTTTGATTTTCCAAACCGGATTCTTATGATGATCCAGATCAATGCAAGCAAAAGAATGCTGGCGGGGAATGCAAGGCCGGAATAAAAATCGCTTTTAGCTTTGAAATTATCTTTTTGTGTAGATACATATCTCGTGTATACGGTATCAGGGCTTCCCTCCATATCCGACATAAGTACATATTGGGTCTTCTGATCATTCAGCCATATGGTATCCCCGGGCATAGACTAATTTAATTTTCAATCAGGTGATCGTTTTCGTTGTCCTGTAGATGCATATCAATCGAATCCTGTCCGGCAATACCTTCAATTGAACCGGAAATATGCAGGGAGTTCTGGATGATCAGCTCAACCTGTTTTTCTTTTTTCTTCCAGTTCTTTTCAAAATCTTCTCTTTCTTTCTGAAGCATGTTTCGCAGGTTCCTGAATCCTTCTCTCATTGCATTCCAGTTACCAATAAATTCATGGCTGGTAAGATAATGATACAATGCCACCATCTTTTCGCCTTTGTTTTCCTGGCTTTTGCGGGATTCGCTGATCTTAAGTATCGCGTTTCTTAAAACAGTAGCAAGACTTTTTACTTCTTTAAAATTACAGATGTACACGCCATTCCTCTCTCCAAACTGGCTCATATCCTTGGGCATGGCTTTGGTAACGATAACGGCTATGTCGGCGCCCTGGGAGAGCATATCAGCCTTTAATTTATCTATCCAGTCGGCAGAAAAATGTTCTGTGCGTTTACTTTCAAATATGATCTTGCCGCATTCCTGTCCGTTGCTATTCCTGACGGTTTGTATGCAATCAGCACCACGTACTCCTTTGCCTACCTCGCTGATGATATCAAAAGGAAAATTGACCTGTAACAATTCTTCAAGAGCCAGCTCCTGCACTTCTCCCTGTAATTGCATAGAACCCTGCTCTGCTTTCCGTCTCATTTCATCCGCAAGCTTTTTTTGATCCTCCAGTTGTTTTTCCAGCTCCTTTACTTTAAGGGAATGCTCATTTTCTTTTAATGAATTGCGTTCTGCTTCCTGCTTGCGTATTTGTTCCGTTATCTGTATTCTTTCCTGCTGTAATTTTTTTTGAACCTCGAGTTCCAGTTCTTCTTCTTTATTTTTTAGTTCCTGTACTTTTTTTAAAAATTCCAGTTCCTTTTGCCTCGCATTTTTTAATTTGTCTTCATTGTCAGCATTCGTTGTCTTTAATAATTGTAACTGGTTTTGAAAATCCGCAGCAATTGATTTACGGATATTCTCTTCCATGGATGTTTTAAATGTTTTTTTCTCTTCTTCCAGCTTTGCAGCAAACTCTTCATCCTTTTTCTTTTGCCAATCCTGCACTTTTAAGCGTAGTTCTTTTTCTACCTCTTCTCTTATTGCCTCATTGGGTTCAAAATGATGTCCGCAGTTTGGGCATTTTATGTCGTTTGCCATTTACTGTTCTATTTTTTTACAAATTAAACAATAAAAGCTGGATGCCGGATACCTGATGTCAGATATCGGATACAGGTAAAAAAAATGCGGGATATAAATATTAGCTATTTGCTTTATTTATATCCCGCAATCCAGTATCGAGAATCCAATATCCAGAATCTCTCCCTACGGTATATCTATCATCCTTATCGAAAACTCGTTTTCAATCTTACCATCTCCATATTTATCCCAGAAAGTTACAGCTACATCATAATTTTCGTCCCAGTTCATTGGTTTACCGGTTGAGATGGTGCATTTAAGGCATTCAGCTTTTTCTTTCAGGAATACATCCTCGTTTTTAAAAAGATCTGCTTCATGAAAAATATTGGTCCCTTTTTTATCTTTTATGGTTAATTCACAACCAGCCGATACTTTGCCATTTTTTACAGTTAATCCTTTTACACCATCATTGATGAGAATAAAGTTTTCCCCGAGCGGAATATCAGTATGATTCAATACTTCGTTGTTCATCACAAGAAGACTGCTGCCTGGTTCAAGATTTTTATACTTTGTTGTCATACCCGTGTTTCCATCTTTGTGAATACCCACATGGGTAGATGAATTACAGCCTGATAAATAAAACACCAATAAAGTAAAAACAGCAACTGTCATATATTTTAAAACAGGAATAGCTTTTAATCTTTTTTGGGTGATAATATGGTCCACCACTTCAATTGCCAGTAGTATGCTGTAAATAGCCAATGCACAGAACGAACCAACCATCAATGTTTTCAAAAGTCCTACCAGGTCATCAGTTACGTCTATGGGTGTACTAATAAATAACGCTCTTAAAAACGCATACAATAGGAATGCGGTTGTATTTGTAAAGATCAGTAATGATTTAAGGATTTTCCAGTGATCCTGTTTTGTTAGTTTTCTTGAAAATAAAATCTTTTGCATACGAAAAATTTGAACTGCTTAATTAATTGCAGATCGAAGAAACGAAATGCATTGCTGAGGGGAAGGATGCAACTAGTGTATGGTGGCTCTGGAAAAACCAACGGCGTTTTCAATTGACAATCGGGAATCGGGAATCGGGAATCGGGAATCGGGAATCGGGAATCGGGAATCGGGAATGAAATTAAGAAGCGCAAATTAATCGATCGACTAAAAAGTTTGCGAAGGTAAATTGCTGATATCTGATTGCTTATAGGTTAGGCCGAAGGCCGCAAAAAAAAAGCGACAACCAGTTTAAACTACCGGTCATCGCTTGTGCGGCAAAGGAGATTCGAACTCCCACACCCTTTCGGGCGCTACCACCTCAAAGTAGTGCGTCTACCAATTTCGCCATCGCCGCATTTTTTTGAGAAGGCAAATTTAGGACTTTAGTTGATAAGTTGATATAGTTGATACAGTTGATAAAGGTTACTTACCTGTTTAACTTTATCAACCTGTTAACCAGTCAACTATTTAACTATCTCTTTAATACAATTCTGAAAGTAGTGCCCTTTCCAAGCTCGCTATGTTTTACGAATAGTTCTCCCTTATGGTATTGTTCAATAATACGTTTGCTAAGTGAAAGCCCCAGGCCCCAGCCACGTTTTTTTGTAGTAAAGCCTGGCTTGAACACATTGGGAATATTTTTCTTGCTGATGCCTTTGCCCGTATCAGAAACATCGATAATCAGTTGTGTCGCTTCATTTTTTAAAGCCACACTTATTCTCCCGTGTCCATCCATTGCATCCAATGCATTTTTTAAAAGGTTTTCAATAACCCAATCAAATAAGGGCGCATTGATCAAAGCCGAGATCTCCTGGTTGCCGGGATTAAGCACGCTGAAACTAACTTTATCCGTTGATCGCTTTTTAATATAGCCAACCATACTGTTTACCTGTTGTACGATATCATGTTCTTCTAGTTGCGGTGTGCTTCCGATTTTTCCAAAACGATCGCTGACTAATTTCAGCCGTTCTACATCCTTGCTCATTTCTGTTGCGATCTTTTCATTTCCATGTGTTTCCTTCAACATTTCCACCCAACCTTGTAATGAAGAAAGCGGCGTGCCCAATTGGTGTGCCGTTTCCTTTGCCATACCGGCCCATACCTGGTTTTGGGTAGACTTGTTCCGGGTAGAAATGGTAATTAAAGTGATAATGATAAACAATGTAACAATGAAAAGCTGGATAAGGGGGTAATAGCGAACTTCTTTTAGAAGATCTGAATCGCCATAATAATATTTATTGATGATGAGTGGATCTTTATTTATTTCAACAGAGATGGCGTCGTTTTGTGTTTTAAATTCTGCAACTTTTTTCCTGAGATAATTTGTGTCTTTTTTGATCATCATTGTATCAAGATTAAGTCCGGCGCCCGAAGGATTATCATTTTCATCTGTTTCTATAATAGGGATGTCTTTATTTTCGGAAGTGATGATATTGGTAAGCATTAATGCAGATTCATCTGTAGTACTGGCCCTTGTTTTTAAAGACTGCACCCATACGTGTACTTTTTTTCTTTCATCGGCAGCGATCTTATTGGCGAGGTATTGCGAATAAAAAATGGTGCCTGTTACGATAGCGATCGCTATTAAAGCAAGTGCACTACGCCAGTTGAAGAGTTGAGCAAACATGAGTAAAAATAAGGAATAGCAGCGAATGGGTTCACGCAAGGCTCGCAAAGGGGCAATGAAGCAAAAAATACCTTAGCGAACTTTACTCCATCGCGAGCCTTGCGTGAAAGACCGTGAAATAAAAAAGATGAATTAAGTTTGCAGCTAATCAATAACTGCAAATGAGTAATATTGCCGGTTCCAAAATAGCTCCTTCTGTTGCGGTCGTAATTTTAAACTGGAATGGCAAAATGTTTTTGGAAAAATTCATTCCTTCTGTGCTCAACTCCTCCTATGTGAATAAGCGTATAATTATTGCGGATAATGCTTCTTCAGATGATTCAATCGTTTTTCTTGAAAAAAACTTCCCGTTGGTTGAAATCATCAGGAACGAACAGAACTATGGTTTCCCAAAAGGATATAATGTTGCACTTAAAAAAATAAAAGCTGACTACTATGTGTTGCTTAACAGTGATGTTGAAGTAAAAGAAAACTGGATAGAGCCTGTTATTGAATTAATGGAATCTGATGCGTTAATTGCAGCCTGCCAGCCAAAACTGCTTGCGTATAATAATAAAACAATGTTTGAATATGCAGGAGCTTCGGGTGGGTGGATAGATAAATTCGGCTACCCGTTTGCGAGAGGAAGGATATTTGATACCTGTGAAAAGGATACTGGCCAGTATGAATCGGCAGGTCCCTGTTTTTGGGCCACAGGCGCTGCTTTGTTTGTAAAAGCAGACATATATCATAGGATGGGTGGCTTGGATGAATATTTTTTTGCCCACCAGGAGGAAATTGACTTTTGCTGGAGATTGCAGCTGGCAGGGTATAAAGTGTTTGTACAACCCGCTTCAATCGTGTATCATGTTGGTGGAGGTACTTTGCCAAAAGGCAATAGCAGGAAAGTGTTTTTGAATTTCAGGAATAACCTCATTATGCTCTATAAAAACCTGGGATCTCGGCAAGCGTGGTGGAAAATTCCTGTAAGAATTTTACTGGATGTGGTGGCAGGTTGGAAAGCTTTATTGAGCGGCGACCCCGGGTATTTTCTTGCAATTGTAAGAGCACACCTTCATTTTATTAAATGGATATTTTTTGTAAAACATACCACAGCTGTTGCCACGCAAAACGATAAGAAGATTTTTGGGATATATAATGGCTGTATAGTTTGGGATTATTACATAAAAAGGAAAAAGATCTTTTTGGAAATTGTTGGAAGCAAATAATTTTTTTTAACCGGAAGGTCTTATTTTTGCCTCGAAAATTAATAAAATATGCAGCAGGAAACACTAGAGAATCAAGGTAAAGATTTTGCTCATAATTGGGTGTCATCATCCCGTTTTATCTGGTTTTGCCAGGTTTTCTTAATTGTCGCTTTTGTATTAGGCGGGTGTTATAGTTTATATGCACACCGTTATAAAGGACACCCGGAAGTGAAGGTGCCGGATAACACTTTATACGACCCGAAATACAAATAAAAGTTTGTTTTTTTAAGCCAACATCCCTTATTTTTGCAGTCCCAAAAAAAGGAATAGTTCTTTATCAAAGTTTAGTGGTTTATGAGTTTAGAAGTTTAGAGTTTAATGTTTTATAGCTTAAACGTCTTAAACCCCTGGACGTTTATTAGCGGAAGTAGCTCATTTGGTAGAGCACGACCTTGCCAAGGTCGGGGTGGCCGGTTCGAGCCCGGTCTTCCGCTCGATATTGATCCCGACTTGTCGGGATTTTTTTTCGAAAATAGTGTCACTCGGGTGGTGGAACTGGTAGACACGTCCCGATTATAATCGGGATCTGCAGCAATGCGATTGTGGGTTCAGTAGAAAAATTAGTTCTTAGTAAAAAATAGTGTCACTCGGGTGGTGGAACTGGTAGACACGTCCCGATTATAATCGGGATCTGCAGCAATGCGATTGTGGGTTCAGTAGAAAAATTAGTTCTTAGTAAAAAATAGTGTCACTCGGGTGGTGGAACTGGTAGACACGTCCCGATTATAATCGAGATCTGCAGCAATGCGATTGTGGGTTCAGTAGAAAAATTAGTTCTTAGTAAAAAATAGTGTCACTCGGGTGGTGGAACTGGTAGACACGTCCCGATTATAATCGGGATCTGCAGCAAAGCGATTGTGGGTTCAGTAGAAAAATTAGTTCTTAGTAAAAAATAGTGTCACTCGGGTGGTGGAACTGGTAGACACGCAGGACTTAAAATCCTGTTTGCAGCAATGCAAGTGTGGGTTCAACTCCCATCCCGAGTACTTTAGCCGATCCTTATGATCGGTTTTTTTATGTATTTTATTTACATCTTATATTCAAAATCTTTCGATAGGTATTATGTAGGTTCAACAGAAAATGTTGAATTAAGGTTGTATAGGCATAATAGTAAAATGGTTGCTTCGACGAAAAAATATATTACATGGGTTGTAGTGCATACCGAGCAATTTTCTTCCAGGTCAGATGCGGTAAAACGTGAAAATCAAATCAAAAAAATGAAGAGCAGGAAATATACAGAATCTTTAATAGCTAATAAGAAAGTAAATTTTTAATGTGTGGTGGAACTGGTAGACACGTCCCGATTAAATCGGGATTTGCAGCAATGCAAGTGTGGGTTCAACTCCCATCCCGAGTACTTTAGCCGATCTTTATGATCGGTTTTTTTATGTATTTTATTTACATCTTATATTCAAAATCTTTCGATAGGTATTATGTAGGTTCAACAGAAAATGTTGAATTAAGGTTGTATAGGCATAATAGTAAAATGGTTGCTTCGACGAAAAAATATATTACATGGGTTGTAGTGCATACCGAGCAATTTTCTTCCAGGTCAGATGCGGTAAAACGTGAAAATCAAATCAAAAAAATGAAGAGCAGGAAATATATAGAATCTTTAATAGCTAATAAGAAAGTAAATTTTTGAAGTGTGGTGGAACTGGTAGACAGGTCCCGATTAAATCGGGATTTGCAGCAATGCAAGTGTGAGTTCAACTCCCATCCCGAGTACTTTAGCCGATCTTTATGATCGGTTTTTTTATGTATTTTATTTACATCTTATATTCAAAATCTTTCGATAGGTATTATGTAGGTTCAACAGAAAATGTTGAATTAAGGTTGTATAGGCATAATAGTAAAATGGTTGCTTCGACGAAAAAATATATTACATGGGTTGTAGTGCATACCGAGCAATTTTCTTCCAGGTCAGATGCGGTAAAACGTGAAAATCAAATCAAAAAAATGAAGAGCAGGAAATATATAGAATCTTTAATAGCTAATAAGAAAGTAAATTTTTAATGTGTGGTGGAACTGGTAGACACGTCCCGATTAAATCGGGATTTGCAGCAATGCAAGTGTGGGTTCAACTCCCATCCCGAGTACAAAAAAGCCGATCATATGATCGGCTTTTGATTTTTAGCACTAATTGTTATTTTAAATTCATTTCTTTTTCTTTTTTAAAAAGAGGAAGTAATTCCGCTTCGTTTATTTCATCAATGAGGCTGAGTTCGTATTCTACTTCCGCCCCGTCAATGTATATACCTGCTTCTTTAAAAAAGCGTGGATAATGAAGCATATGTATTTTAACCATTTTCATTCCTTTAATGCTATCCATTTTTGAACTTAAGCTGTATTTGTCGAAATGAACTTTTTTTGAATAGTCCACAGTTATCATGGATTTTTTACTGGTATCATCAAGATTAATAGCTGAATAAGTTTCTTCCACCAGAGAACGCCCTTTATCTTTTTTTGTAATTAAATTTATTTTATTTTTAAACAGCACCTCATTAATGCTATTCATATAAATTGGAATCGTTTGGAATAATGAATCATTTGATACTATCTTTTCGGTGGCATTTATCCTGTCGATGTACCATCCTGATTTATTTCCATCGGAAAGAACGAGATCTCCATACCCGGTATCATATGGCATCAGGCTTTGCATGGACGAATCCAACTTAAACATCAATATTGGAATATGATACAAGATTTGCGAACCGAAGTAATATATATCTGTATAACTGGTGTCATATTGTATAAGTTTGCCATCGTTTCCAATAAATGGCATTATATGTTTTATTCTGCAACCTCTTATCAATTGTATTTTTTGAGAGGTTATTTTTTGGGAATTACTACATGAGTAAATAGATACACTAATTAATATTATTGAGAATACGGCAGAGCGTCTCATTATTTTCATTTTAAACGTAAAACAATTTATGGTGCGGCATTAGCAGTCATAACCAATGGGGGTGTAATTGAAATCGTTGTTATTTCGTGACCATTTAAACATGAAAGACTTACTATCCCGGTTGCGCTAAGAGATAATGTTGCGTTTTGTCGGTCAGCTGATATAACAGGTATTCCCACGATTGGAGACATCGTCATATCAAAACATGTAGGAAATATACCTGTTCGTCCTTCACGGCTCTTCTGGATTGATTCCCATTTCCAGGGATCTGTTGGATTATTCCTGTAAATTATGCCTGTGTAATACACATGCCAAACAACTGTGTAACCAGTAAAAAAAGTATATTTATAATATTCCCAATCGACTTCACGAGCTATTCTTTCTACACCGTTAGCATCCGTTGTTATAGGACCATTCGTAAAATGCAAATTAGTTAATGCCTCCCCACTGCAATCACTTAACAAATTTTGTGCTTGTGCAACTGTCATATTACATGGATTTGGATTCTGCGGCACCGGTTCCCCTGTGCAAGGATTTTTCCATTGACCAGTATTATCCATCGTAATCCTTACCCAACCTCTTCCATTATCACAGGAGCTTGGATTTTGAGGATTGCCTGGTTCGGTACTGCTACCTGAGCCACCGGAACTGCCACCTCCCGCTGGAATATTATTCCATCCTGTACCGTCCGCATCTTCTTCCCATGTAGATACCATCCAACTATATGTACAATAAACAGGCACGAGTTCAAAACAATGATCTACTCCCGGAGGGCATGATTCCAACTGGCCACCTGTAGTATAATCACAAACCTGTGAAATAACTATGACATAAGTTATAAAACGTGCGCCTACATAAAAGCTATTTGGCTTTATAACACCTGGTCCCCAGTAGTCGAATAAACGGTTATCAGTTACCTGGAATGTTTCCTGCGACCAGATATTCTTTTCAAAATTCATAATCTTTGCAACAACATCATCTGCATTCGGGCTGCTGCGACCAGGGTCCTTATCAAATCCATATGAAGCATAGTCATCTCCATTAAATAATTTGTAAAGAATGTCGGCGTCTAATTTAATACTTAAAACATCTTTTACATATTTGGCATTTTGTGGCACTACAGGCACATTAATAAGTGTGTCGGAGCCTTCTTCTGCATTTGTATTTAATGTTGGCGAATTTTTGGTTGCAGGAAATTCTGCATACTTCCATAAAGGATAGCCTTCTTTTTTTACAAACTGCTCAACAAAGGGATATTTTTCATTTTTTGTTTTTAGGTCAGCAACAATTCTTTTTAATGCCGGCGTTGCATTTTCGGGTAGCTCGAAAAACCTTTCAATTACATCTTCGTTATCGTTTCCTGTATCAATTTTATTGCAGGAATAAAATGAGAAAATGCTGATAAGCATTAATACAAATAAGTAACACGGGATTCTAACCAGATCATTCGTTTTCATACACACAGTTTTTTTTGTGAAAAAATATTTGAGTAAAAGTAATTTTCACAAAAAAGAAATTGCAGAGTAATTCAACGGTTTATTTGCGTTTTTTAATACCTGATTTATGAGTAAAAAAATATGGTGAGAAAATTCCTGAAACATGTTTCGTGATTTCCATAAATTTAAAAGCCCCGGAAAAATCCAGGGCTTTTAATTGTTCATTGTCAATTATTCATAGTTAATTAAAATCACATCTTACCCATCACATACATCTTACCTTTTGGTTGCGGATTTCCACCCATTGTTTCCAACGTTACTGCAAAGGCATCTGCTTTTCCGAACGATTTCATTTTTTGTATGCGGTATTTATCCTCTTTCCTCGTTGTGATGATCAAACCTCCATCTACAGGTTTTCCATCAACAATTCCCCAGAACTGGTATTGCATTCCATCAGGCGCATCAGGTAAATTACTTGGATCAATGTATACTTCACCGGTATTCTTCATCCAGAATATTTTTGCTTTGGCATCAGGTGCATCCGGCAAACCATTCAGTGAATGCGGCTCACTGTATTTGCTTTGAACAATATTCAGGTCGTTCTTCATATCATCATTTGACTGCTGCGAAGCGGCCAGTTGTTGTTCTATTGATATCTTCTGATTGCTAAGCGCTATTTTTTCTTTTTCCGCAGTTTCATACTTCGTGTAGTAATTATAGTTCATAACAATACTACCGATCAGTAAAATAACAGATGCAGCTGCAACATATTTCCAGAATGACGAACCAGCCACAACCTTTGCTCCAGTTGCAACGGGTGTTGAAACCGTTCTGTTTGTATGTCCTTCGCTGATTGCTGTGTATACTTTCTCTTTAAGTTTCACAGAAGGATTTACACAATGTATACGGGCATAATGTTCCATACAGGCTTCAATCGAATCCAGTTCAGCTCTTACTTCCGTGTATTGTTTTGCCATGGCTAACACCTGCGCAGTTTCCTGCTCGTTAGTCATGCCAAGAACATACAGTTCAAGCAAGCCGGATGATATGATCTCGTTTGGTTCCACTATTTATGATATTCCAACATTTTTCTTAATTCTAATATAGCCGACCGCATCCTAGTCTTTACAGTGCCTAAAGGAATTCCTATTTCTTTTGAAATTTCTTCCTGGGTGTATCCGCTGAAGTATGCGAGGTCGATAATACTTTTTTGCTCAGGCTTTAAATTGTCAACCTGTTTGCGTAAGCCGATGGTGTCTAACTTATCTAGAGCCGAATTCTTATCCTGGTAATTACTTACGGAATTTTCATCCCTTGAGATTTGGCGGGATTTCTTATAACCTTTGCTGCGTAATGTGTCGATAGTTAAATTTCGTGTGATGTTGATCATCCACGTAAACAGGCGACCCTTGGAACTATCGTAATGAACGAAATTGTTCCAGATCTTCACAAAAGCTTCCTGTAAAATATCTTCTGAAAGTTGTGTCTCATCCACCATGCGGCAAATGATACCGTTGAGCGCAGCTGAATAATTATCATAGAGATAAGAAAATGCCTGTTGATCCTGGTTACGTAAAAGCGCAACCAATTCCTCCTCAGTATATTTCTTGATTTCTCCCAAACGGTTAAACAATTATTATCCCGAAAATAAGTGATTTTTGTATATAAAGTTAATAAAGGATATTTATATAAATATGTTCCAAACAATAGCTCCCATATTTCCTGCACTTAATATCCAGATCACCGCATTATTTTACAGGGACAAACTGGATTTTGAAATTTCATGGCTCGGCAATTACATGGTTGCAACAAAAGGCCATATCCAGGTATATTTTTTTGAGGACAGGCATAACTATGAGCGCTACTCGTGTTTCATTTTTGTAAGTAATATTGAAGACATGTATGCAAAATTTTCTTCGATGGGAATGCTGGAGGCCGGGGGAATGCTGGAAGTAAAACCGGGCAACCTGAAAACATTCCGGATTACGGATAATAATGGGCATGAATTGCTATTTGCCGAGAAACCCTAACATGACGTTTTTGGGAATTGATTTTAAGATGAAAAGCTTTACGCACGATCTATCTTTTGAAGTTATTGGTTTTAGGTTGTTGGTTATTAGTAAAATGCTAAAACCATAACTAACAACTATTGACTAATAACTTCCACTTCATACACCCCGCTAAACAAATACAACCGCTTCGTAGCAACCTCAATACATTTATACCTCGTTCTTACTTTTTCTCCTCTCCTGAACACACGTCCTCCTTTTATTTTAAACAGTTCTCCTTCTTTTAATTGTTCAACAAAATAATGTCCCTCTTTTTTTGGATCATAATTCCTCAGGATACGTAAAAGATTCTCATCTCCGCAGCTGCTTGCGGCTGGACTTTTAAGGGTTTTCAGTAAAGCTGTTTCTATGTCGGACGGAAAAATTTTATTCAGTAAAAATTTAGAAAGGATCTTTGAAAATTCTTCTTTCCACTCTTTGCCATGTGACTGTACCCTATGGCCGTAACGTTCATAAGTGAAGAGATGCGCCAATTCATGCAACAATGTAATGAGGAAGCTGTATTGATTCAGGTTACCATTTACGCTTATGCGATGATTGCTTCCATTGTGTGCATGGCGATAATCTCCCAGTATGCTTTGGCGCTGTTTGGTAATAGTGAGCTGTACTTTATAATGCCGGATATAATACAGTACATCCTCGAAACTTTTTTCAGGAATGAATTGCCTGAGTTGTAATAAGGGAACTTCCTGCTTAGGCATGCTGTTTTTTATTCATCTTCATTACTGCCATTACTTCAGTAAATAAGTAGATAAGATATAAGAAAAGGGAAATGAATACAGCTTTTTTATTGAAACCGGTACCGCTATAATAGATGTAGAAGATAACTGCTGCAACACAAAAAAGCATTTTGATCATCATACCTCCTGTAACAGCCCTTACAAAAGCATGGGGGTTTTTATTTTGTATACCGCGTTTTTGTATAAAAAAAGATAGAATGCTGATAACGAAAAACAGCATGTTTGCCCAAAGGATAACATTCTTATCTATATTATAGCGCTGAAGCGTGCCCGATAGTGTAAGGGGCAAAATTAAAAAAATAAGGAAAACAATCAATATGGGAAACAGGAAACGAAGGGAAGACTGCATGCAATTAATTTTTTTGACCTGTGTCTTTAATGATCTTGATAATGACACCGGTGATCAACAGCAAAGGTAAAACCCAAACAGCGATTGGCGTAGTAAATTTCAGCCATTTATCCACTTTCATTCCAAGCCAAACAAAAAGGCCTATGCCTACCATGAACTGGGTGGCAAGGCCTGCGGATTTCCATAATAAGTTCTTATTATCAGGTTTATTCATTTACTGCTGCTGCCAGCTCGGGATTAAGCTCAACTACATTTGCTCCCATATGACATTGGCCATTGAAGCTCACTGTTGGCTCAATTTGCAATTTAGAAGCATGAATATCTCCTTCTATAATTGCTTTTCCGTGCAGGTGTAATAAACCATTCATTTTTATCCTTCCATGAACGGTTCCCAATATATCAGCTTGCTCACCTGTGATGTCTCCCTCCACAACTCCCTCAGAGCCAATTAATATCTTGGCTTTCCCAAAAATATTCCCTTTGAGCGTGCCGTCAATTCTGATATCTCCCTTGCTTTCTATATTGCCTGTTATTACGGTCCCGGCGCTAATAATACTTACTGTTCCAAGAGCTGTTTCATTGGAGGACCTGGATTTTGAATTAAACATATGTCATTTTTTTATTTAGTAAGAGAATATGTTTAAGGTTGATTCTTTTTTACAACGTAATTATTAACATTTTATTTTAGTCATCGCTGTTTTCCAGCTTCGGAAGTTTGAGTTGATTGGTATCAAGTTTTACAAAATTGCCTTGTAAAACCTTTTGAATATCGTCGTAATATTTATGCTGTTTTTGCAATGCCTGTTCCATTGAATCGGTTCTTATTTTAAGCATCCTGTATTCCTTTGCCTGCTTTGCATTTCCATAACCCACTCCCGGTAAATAATATTTCAATGGGGTAAAAATAATAAGGGAGGCAGTAAGCGCCACCATCAGTACGAATACGGTGCTCATGATAATATATACACTCAAACGTGTGAGTTTGAATTTTACCACTTCTTCGTAAGTATCCTCGTTCATTACTACCAGGCGATAATGATTACGAAGCCGTTTTAAGGTATTATTGGCATCCATTTTTGCCATGGGAAAATAATTTGAGATAAAGTTATGAAATGATGCCGGATACTGGATGGTTGATTCTGGATGTTGGATAGATGAAGGTTGATAAAAATAACGGTGTTCTCTTTAGGATGCAATCCGGGAACCAGTATCTGGTATCCGGCACCTGGTACTCGATCCCTTTTAACTATTTAATAAGCCTTAACTTTGATGAATTAATCGACAAAAAAGCCGATATTTAGCCGTATTATATAACCTATTTTATCCATGGAAAGAAGAACGAATTATTTTATCTCCATCTTCCTGTTGTTTTGCCTCTTTTCCAATAAATCCTTTGCACAACCCACTTGGACCCTTGATCCGTTTGGGACTGAGAAGAAACCAGATAAGTATGAGGAAAAAACACTCGGATCAGAAAAGACAGCTACAAAGAAATTTGGCCCTGTTCGCCACTTTATCCAGAATAATGTATCGCATTATAATTTCTATTTCAACGCCAATGCCAAATTAAACCTGGTGCTGGAAAGAGCTAAGATTGCTCAAAAAGATGATTATTCCAGGCTTATCGGTTTTTATCCTTATACACTTTCCAACACCGCTTCACAAAAAACAGAACTCGATTCTGTTATTTACAAATGCACCGCAGGTATCCTGTTACATGATTTAAGAAGTGACTGGGTTGATAATATGTATATGCTTGTGGGAAAAGCATATTTTTTCAGGAAAGAACTTGATTCTGCGAATATGACATTCCAGTTCATCAACTACAATCTTTTCCCGAGGAAAAAAAATGAAGATGACGGCAGGCTGATCGGAACAAATAATTCTGAACAATACAATGTGATAACAATTGCCAATAAAGAAAAACGAAATATTGTACAAAAAGCATTCACGTTACCGCCTAGCCGCAATGATGCACTGATATGGCTCACACGCACGCTTACCGAAAAGGATCAGTTGGGGGACGCCGCAGGTTTGATCAATATCCTGCAAAACGATCCTAACCTGCCCAAGAGATTACGTAATGACCTGGAAGAAGTGACTGCATACTGGTTTTACAAACAAAAAACTTATGACAGCGCCGCCATCCACCTTGAAAGAGGATTATCAACGGCAGAGAATAAAGCAGATAAAGCAAGATGGGAGTTCTTATTAGGACAGTTGTTCGAAATCTCCGGCGATTTTGATAAGGCTTCTACATACTATAAGAAAGCAGCCAAGCATACCACAGACCCGATCATGGATATTTATGCACGACTAAATGATGCAAAAATGTTCAGAACTACGGGAAATGATAAGGAACTTAAAAGCAGTATTTCCAATTTAGTGAAGATGGGAAAGAAAGATAAGTTTGAATCCTATCGGGATATCGTTTATTATTCTTCGGGGCAATTAAGTATGCAGGTGCATGATACCGCCAATGCAATCATTTATTTTAAGAAGAGCATCAAATACAACGAGAGCAACCCATCTTTTAAAAACAAAGCATTCCTTCAATTGGGTAACCTTGCCTATAGTGATCGTAAATACAGGATGGCATTGAATTATTACGATAGTCTTGCGCTTCCTGATACTACCAATGCCGATGAATTCAGCGGAATTGAAGAAAGACGAAATTCGCTAAGGAGTATTGTAAAACAAATAACAATTATTGAAAGAGAAGACAGCCTGCAAATGATCGCAGGTATGTCACCTGCAGACAGGGATGCGTTCATAAAAAAACTTGCAAAGAAATTCCGTAAGCTGGAAGGACAAAAAGACGATGATGGATCTGGCTCCGGTAGCCCGATCAGTTTCACCAGTAAAAATGGCGAAGCAAAAGATCTTTTTGAACCGGCTAAAGGAGACTGGTATTTTTATAATGCATCATCAAAATCCAAAGGTTTTGGTGAGTTCAAATCAAAATGGGGGAAAAGAGAAAATGTTGATAACTGGAGACGCAAGGCTGCAATGGAAGCTGCCGCAAAAAGTTATAATGGCAACATTGATATCGATCAGCCGCTCGATAGCTCGGCTATGAACGGCCTTGATGGCTCAAAGCCGCTTGAAAACAGTTATGACGGTTTAATGAGCAACGTACCGCTTACGAAGGAACAAAGAGACAGCAGCAACAACAGTATAGCGAAAGCTTACCTGAAACTTGCAAAAGGATTCCAGTTTGAACTGGGGGATTACCAGCAGGCGATCAATACATATGAAGACTATTTAAAAAGATTTCCTGACAGGCTCGCAGATGGCGAAGTTTATCTTGGGTTATATTATTGCTATTCCAAACTCGGTAATGAATCAAAAGCTGCTTATTATAAAAATCTTTTGTTAACAGGGTTTGCAGGTAGTAAGGCAGCAAATATGATCAATAATCCTTCCGCTGTAGATCCAAGTAAGAAAAATCCTGAAGTAACGCAAAGGTATGAACGCATTTATAATAAGTTCATCGAAGGAGATTTTGCAAATGCAGTTGCAGAAAAAAAGCAGGCAGACAGTGTGTATGGCAAAAATTACTGGACGCCACAACTGCTTTACATAGAAGCCATCAGTTATATCAGGGACCGGAATGACAGTGTTGCTATTAAAGTGCTCAATGATATTATTAGTTTGTATCCAACTTCTGCTTTAAAAGAAAAAGCTGCTACAATGATTGATGTGCTCGGCAGGAGGGCAGAGATTGAATCGTACCTGAGTAAGTTGCAGGTTACAAGAGCAACGGAAGAAGACAGGGTAATTATGCCGGATGAAAAAGGCGTGCAGGCGCCGCAGCAAAAAACAGATGTTACGCTCCAGCAACCTAAACAAATTGAAACTATAAAGAACCCGCAGTTACGCACCGATTCTCTTATAAAAACTCCACCATCAATGATCAGTGGGGTATATACTTGGCAATCGGGCAGGCCACATACCGTTATTATGATCCTAAATAAAGTTGATCCGGTTTATATCAATGAAGCAAAGAATGCATTCACGAGGTATAATAAAGAAAATTTCTCATCAAAGAATATTGCAATCAATAAAGATCAACTGGATGCAGACAGGGCATTGCTGGTATTTACTTCTTTCGAAAACGCAGAAGCTGCAGTTAGTTATTTCGACAAGGTAAAAAAAGCAGCGCCGGCAGAGGTTTCATGGCTGCAACAGAATAAGTATTCTTTTTTAGTGATCTCTTATAATAACCTGCAACTGTTAAAAACAAACAAGGATGTTGATGTTTATAAAGTGCTTCTTAGCAATCAATACCCTGGAAAATTTTAATTAACTCCAGCGACATATTTAAAACCGGATATATTCTATGACGCGTTCTGTAAAAATATTATGGCGTATTTTTTTTGGCGGCTTTGCATTTGTGATATTGTTTTTGTTGCTGATCAATTTTGGCATCTTTGGTAAAATGCCATCTGTGCAGCAACTTGAAAATCCTGAAGCCGATCTTGCCAGTGAAATAATCAGCAGCGACGGGAAATTAATGGGTAAGTATTATGCTGAAAACAGGAGCGAAGTAAAGTACAATGAAATTTCTCCCAACATTATTCATGCACTTATAGCAACAGAGGACCAGTATTTTTATGACCATTCCGGGATAGATGCCAAGGCTGTTGCAAGAGCAATTATTAAACTGGGAACAGATGGTGGAGGTAGTCCGATTACACAACAGCTTGCCAAGATGATGCTTGGCCAGGGCAGGGGAAATTTTTTGAAGAGAGGAGTTGATAAGTTAAAAGAGTGGATCGTTGCAGTAAAACTGGAACGCAATTTTACAAAGGAAGAGATCATTACACTTTACCTCAACAGGGCACCATGGGGAAATGTTTATGGCATCAGGAATGCTTCCCGTACTTATTTTCAAAAAGAGCCGATACAATTAAATATCGAAGAAGCAGCTGTGCTGGTAGGCATGCTTAAAGGATTTATATACGAGCCCATCCGTCATCCGAAGGCTTCTATCAACAGGCGTAATACTGTAATTGATCGTATGGTTGACACAAAGCAACATTATCTTACTCAACCGGAAGCTGATAAACTTAAATCCAAACCACTTGTAACGAATTATCGTAAAATAGATGAGAATGTAGGTATAGCGCCTTATTACAGGTCGGTACTGATTGATGTTTTAAAAGATTGGTGTAAGACGCACAAAAATCCAAAAACAGGAGAATCTTATGATCTTTTCCGTGATGGCTTAAGAATATATACAACCATAGATTCCCGCATGCAGCAATATGCAGAGATGGCTGTTGAACAACATATGCCCGTTATACAGGCCAAGCTTGATAACCTGTTTAAACAAAAGCCTAAATTATGGGTTGGGCATGATAATATCATTGAAGCTGCAATGAAATTTACGGAACGTTGGAAGGCAATGGATGAAGAAGGAATAAAGCCCGAAGAAATAAAAAAATCTTTTCATGTACCTGTAAAGATGAAAATTTTCAGCTGGCGGGGAAATGAGAAGCATGAGATGGATACCGTGATGACTCCTTATGATTCGATAAAGTATCATAAACAATTGTTGCAAACTTCTTTTGCCGCAATGGATCCCAGGACAGGAGAAATAAAATGCTGGGTAGGCGGAATCAATTTTAAATGGTTCAAGTATGACCACGTTACAGCTAACAGGCAGGTAGGGTCTACCTTTAAACCTCTGTTATATACATTAGCGGTTACGGATGCCGGTTATACTCCTGAAACATATGTATCAGGCGGGCCGACTACATTATCCGGGAAAACAATCACGACTGCCGGGGGGCCGATGGCTGTTTGTCTTGCTAAATCATTAAATGGAGCTGCATGGTCACTCATGGCAGTGATTGGTGTAAAAAGAACAGTTGAATTTGCGCAGCAATGCGGTATAAAAGTTAAGATACCTCCTTATCCTTCTATTGCATTGGGCTCTGCCGAAATACCAATGCTTGAAATGTTACAGGCGTATTCGATGTTTCCGAATAAGGGGTATAATACCACACCGATTTTTTTAACAAGGATAGAAGATAAGAACGGTAATTTATTGCAGGAATTTCCTATTTCGCAGAGTAAACAGATCATTGGTGAAGCAGACGATTATACCATGGTGAAGATGATGCAGGGGGTTATACAATTTGGTACGGGAAGAAGGATCAACAGTTATAATATACCTGTTGAAAAAGCGGGAAAAACCGGGACCACCAATGATTATACAGACGGATGGTTTATTGGATTTACTCCTGAATTACTCGCAGGAACATGGGTTGGCTGTGAGGACCCTTTTCTTCCTATTTACCAGAATAACAGTGGAGGTGCGGAGATGAGTGCACCAAGATGGGGCATCTTTATGAGTAAAGTATATGATGACAAGAAACTTGATTATGGAAAGATAAAAGAATTTTATAAACCGGCTGAAGCGCAAAATGATCCTGTTTATATGAACTGGGATCAGATTGTTACAAAAGCTGACAGCCTTGATCAAACAACTAATGGAAATGGTGCAGCAGATGAATTTATTAATGAGCCAGGAAATAAAACAGATACAGCAAATAAAAAAAATCCAGACAAGCCTAAACCGAAGAGTAACGATTATTAAATCATTTTATAAAAACATTAAGCGGCTTTGCCGCTTTTTTTATTGCTTCAAAAAATAATTTTAAAAAAAATCTTTTTAAAAAATCCATAATCATCCTGCTACCGTACATGATAGCAACATTAAAATATAACCAATTAAAAGATTATGAAAAAGATTAAAAATTTATTTCTTGTGGCAACGTTCGCGTTGTTGGGAAATGCGTCATTTGCGCAAATGGAAAAAACTGTAATGGTAGGTGGAGCTGCTATGTATCCTTCGAAAGATATTGTTTCAAATGCAGTTAACAGTAAAGATCATACAACGCTTGTGGCAGCAGTAAAGGCTGCCGGTCTTGTTGAAACATTGCAAAGTCCTGGCCCGTTTACTGTATTTGCTCCAACCAATGAAGCATTCAATTTATTGCCTGCAGGAACGGTTGATAACCTGGTGAAACCGGAAAATAAAAAAACACTTACAGGTATATTGACCTATCACGTTGTAGCTGGAAAAATTTCTTCTGCTGATCTTGCTAAAATGATCAGGGAAGGGAATGGATCGGCAACATTAAAAACAGTAGCTGGTGGTACGCTTACAGCAATGATGAAGGGAAGTAAAATTGTGTTGAAAGATGAAAAGGGAGGCATGTCATATGTTACCATTAAAGATGTAAATCAAAGTAATGGTATGATACACGTTGTTGACCATGTATTGATGCCAAAAGGTTAAGCGGTGTTGGTTTTATGTTTGAGTTTAAATTAAAAGGGTTTACATCGATGTAAACCCTTTTATTATTAGATTATGATTGTGGAGGGATAACGAAGAAGCGTTGACCTTGCTAAAGGTTACACCTAAATAAAGGTGTAACCTTTATTTAGGAAGACTTCCTATAATTTTTTCCTTATCATCATAAATGGTAATGTTGCCCTCCTGGTTTTCCTGTGTTCCGATATAAATAACCCGCTTGTTATTTTTATTTGAAACCCCAATACGCCCACCCACATATGGAGTGGAAAACCTGATTACTTCCAGGTTATTATTTAATAAAGCAAGGTAACCACCTCCGTTTTCTGTATTTGTCATGCGTACGATCTTATCACCGTATTTATCATTCGTGTTTATGTAACCACCCTGGCTGGTTGTAACACCAAATTCTGCAACTTCCTTCAGGCTCGCATTAAATAATGCCATATAACCACCACCGCCGGATGTATTGGTTACTTTAAAAATAACATCTCCATCTGAATCAAATGTATTAATACCACCTGTGCCTCCATTGGTTGTAAACAGGTCTACCAGCATTTTGCCGGTACTTGCCGAATAAGTGGCAAGGCGACCATTGCCTTTTTCTTTTTCTTTACACAGCTCTGCGATTTTTTTGCCATTGTCATCTACAACCTCGAAGGATTTTGCCTGTATAACTTCGGGGACGTTGTTTTTTCCTGCAGACATTAATGCAATGATGAGTATGGTTGAAATGATTGCAGCAAAAAAGATCCTGTAATATTTCAGGCTTTTTTCTAAATGTGTTACCCTTTGTTCCAGCTGATTCATAAAAATAATTTTGAGTGAAGAATATTATAACTGTAGCATAGGGAGCAGAAACTGTATGACTCAAACAAGATAAAAATTAAAATGAAGATTTTCAATATTAGATACGGTTAAATTTTTCACACTTGAATATTGAGTATTGAAAATTTAAGATGATGATTGAGTAGAAAATTGGAATCACATGAATAATGCTCAAAACTCAATGCTCAATATTCAACTAAAGCGTTTCCTTCACCAGGGAGTATATAATAGAATCCTTGAAGACCCCATTAAAATAATAATTCTCTTTAAAATATGCTTCCTGCACAAATCCCAGGCTTCTTAATAATGCAGCAGAGGGTTCATTGCCGGGATTTATATTTGCTTCAATACTGTGGATATCGGTTTTTGAAAATGCCCAGTCGAGACTAATTTTCACAGCCTCTTTCATAATCCCTTTTTGCCAGTAATCGGAATGAAGCATATAGCCGATCTCAGCCCGATAATGATTTTTATCAATTCGCCAGAAACCTGTTGTGCCAATAAGTTTGCCCGGCTGTGATTGTAGTTCGACCACCCAAAGAATGCCTTCATTTTTTTGCAGGCTGTCCAATATTTTTTCATTTATAAAAGCAACGGTTTCTTCTATTGATTTAAAAGGCTCCCTGTCGAGCCACTCCATAATTTTTTTATCAGCCCGGAGCAGGAATAGTTGTGGCGCATCTGCAAGGGTCATGCATCTTAACAATAATCTTTCTGTTTCTAAAACAGGAAAAGGGGAGAAGTTTATAGAAAGCATTTTAATTAGCAGTTAACAAGTAATAAGTAACAAGGGATCAAAATTAAGGATTATCTAAGTTGATTAACACCAGGCATTTTCATTGTTAACTATTAACTGTTCATTATTAACTGTGATTAATTCGTTTACCCAAAATTTTAAGACTGCATTCTTTGTCATCCAGCATGGCAATATTTTCCAGGTTTGCCCATTCGTTAAATCCGAGTTTTTCAAAAAGTTGCAAGCTTGTTATATTCTGTGCGAAAATAAAGCCCAGCAAAGTATGTATGCCAAGAGAAGGGCATTTTTCAATTGCATATTCAAGCATCCCTTTACCAAAACCCTTTCCTCTTTCATTCTCGTCAAGATAAATACTGATCTCGGCAGTGCCATTGTATGCCGGGCGCCCATAAAAATCCTGGAAACTTACCCAGCCAATGATTTTTTTATCTTCATTTTCCGCAACCCATAAAGGCCTGCTGTTCCTGTTATGCTGATTAAACCATTGAACTTTGTCTGCCACTGCAACCGGTGTTGTATCTGCAGTTACCATGCGGCCTGGAATTGTTGAATTGTATATGGCAACAATTATTGGAAGGTCTTCAATGGTTGCGTCGCGGAAATGCATAATGTAATTTGTTATTGCAATTTATATTAAAAACAGGATGGTTGGTGCGAACAAAATTTTCTTTTTACGCAAAGCACGCAAGGCTGCAAAGCTGCAACAGGGATATGTCAATAGCGTCTTTGCTCCTCTGCAAGCCTTGTGTGAAACCTGTTGCATAAAGTGGTGGAGCACAAGAGTGCGACGCCAATGAAGCTGAGTAAAGATCTGCTGCCCGGACAATAAAAAAAGGAGTAACCTTTTAGAAAGGTTACTCCTTTTTTTATTAAATAACTTATGCAACAGCCTTGTTCACCAACGCAGCTGCTTCGCTCAGTAAAATAGCGCTTTGTACTTTCAATCCACTTTCATCGATCAGTTTTTTTGCAACGTCGGCATTGGTTCCCTGTAAACGAACGATGATAGGTATGGAGATCGTACCAATGCTTTTATAAGCATCAATAACGCCCTGGGCTACACGATCACAACGTACGATACCACCAAAAATATTAATAAGGATTGCTTTTACTTTAGGGTCTTTTAAAATGATCCTGAATCCTGCCTCAACTGTTTGTGCATTTGCTGAACCACCCACATCGAGGAAGTTAGCAGGTTCTCCGCCACTCAGTTTGATCATATCCATCGTTGCCATGGCCAGGCCGGCACCATTTACCATGCAACCCACATTCCCGTCAAGCTTTACAAAATTAAGATTGAATTTACCCGCTTCTACTTCTGTAGGATCTTCCTCACTGATATCTCTTAAGGAAGCAACGTCAGCATGGCGCATCAGCGCATTGTCATCCACATTCATTTTGCAATCAACAGCTATGATCTTTTCATCACTTGTTTTAAAAAGAGGATTTATTTCAAGCATACCACAATCCAGATCAACATATGCGTTGTACAGGTTGGTTACAAACTTTACACAGTTCTTAAAAGCCTCCCCACTTAATCCAAGATTGAAAGCAATTTTTCTTGCCTGGAAGCCCTGTAATAAACCACCCGGGTTAACCCATTCTTTAAATATTTTTTCAGGAGTATCATGTGCAACATCTTCAATATTCATTCCTCCTTCGGTGCTATACATAATTACATTCTCGCCTTTTGTACGGTCAAGCAGGATGGATAAATAAAATTCTTTTACAGGATTTGGTCCTTCATAATAAACATCCTGCGCCACCAAAACTTTATTTACAAGCTTACCTTCAGGGCCGGTTTGAATGGTAACCAATGTTCCACCTAGTATGTTACGTGCAATATTTACAACGTCTTCTGCCGTTTTACCAACAGCCACGCCACGCTGATCTTTACCTTTAATAGTCCCCTTACCACGTCCACCTGCGTGTATCTGTGCCTTTACAACCGCAAACTTGCTTCCATACTGAGTATGTATCTGGCGATATGCCTCTTCGGCCTCTGTAGCCGTGCTGCATGCAATTCCTTCCTGTACCGGAACATTAAATTTCTTGAGTAATTGTTTTGCCTGGTATTCGTGTAGGTTCATATTTGTAAAAATTTTGGCGAAGATAGGGTGAAAAGTTGATAGGAGAAAGTTGATAAAGTTAACAGGGTTGATAAGGTTGACAGGGCAAAAGCCGAGCCTGTTTATGATTAGCTCCTAATCATTTTACGACTGTATTTCTTTCAAGATAATTTATATATCCATTTAATAATCTTTCGATTTCTTCAACCTTTTTTCTGAATATTGCAGCGTATCCTGATCAATATAGTTGCAATCAAAAGCATCTATCAAATGACTGAGCGTTTCACTCAATGAGCCCCGGGATATTATACAAAACCTGGTTTTATCAGGGAAAGTTTTTCGGCCATGACCTTCAGCAATTTGAATTCCAATTGATCGGGAGCTTCGTGTAATTTGATCGGATAATCTGAATTTCTCTTCTTTGGGAAATGTTTTAACCAATTCAAAAATTTCATTTTTTAATGCCCTGGCTTTTTTCCAGACTTCCAATTCTTCAAAATTTTTGTATACCATATTTTAAAGAAATAAAGATTTTTTGAAATGTACTACTAAATAAATTTTAGTTACTTTGTCAACCTCGTCAACTTTATCAACTTTGTTAACCAGTTTAAACCGGGAAGCAAAGCCATTTACATTAGCTTTATCATCCTTCTAACAGATTCTTCCCGTACCTTTGGCGCTTTAAACTAAAATTTGCTTATGATTTCAAAAATTAATGAAGCTGTTGCATTTATACAATCAAAATACAGCGGGCAGCCTGAGGTGGGAGTAGTATTAGGTAGCGGGTTGGGGAATTTTGCCGGCGAAATAAAAGTTGAAAAAGAAATACCGTATAGTGAAATTCCGCATTTCCCCGTAAGTACGGTGGAGGGTCATAGCGGGAAATTGATCCTGGGAGAATTGAGTGGCAAGAAAATAGTAGCAATGGCAGGGCGTTTTCATTATTATGAAGGTTATGCTGCACAGCAAATTGTTTTCCCGATTAGAGTGATGAAATACCTCGGAATAAAAACACTGTTCCTGAGTAATGCGGCCGGTGGGGTTAATACTGATTATAAAGTGGGCGATATCATGATCATCAAAGATCATATCAGCCAGTTTACTCCCAACCCCTTGATTGGGAAAAATGAAAAGGAGTTTGGTCCACGTTTTCCGGATATGAGTGAACCATACAAAAAAGAGCTGATAAAAAAAGCAAAAGAGATTGCTGCTGCAAAAAATATTGATGTAAAAGAAGGAGTATACCTCGCTGTTACCGGGCCAACATTTGAAACCCATGCAGAATACAGGATGGTTCATGTGTTGGGAGCTGATGCAGTTGGGATGAGCACAGTACAGGAAGTAATTATTGCCAATCATATGAAATTACCTTGTTTTGCGATGAGTGTGATTACAGATGTAGGGATCAGGGATGAGGATAATATTATTACACATGAAGAAGTGCTTGAAGCAGCAAAACATGCAGAGCCAAAGCTTACACATATCTTTAAAGAATTGATTGCAGGGTTATAATGCTGCCATTACTAAATGAAAAGAACAGCTTTTACAATATTGTTTCTTTTGATATTGACTCATTCGTTTGCACAGATTGATGGTGGTCGAAGAAGGAGACCTACGACAACTACCACAACTACCCAGGGTACAGACATAAATAATCCCAATGCTATAAAGAATACAGGTCCCAGGAAAGATTCTTTAAGTCTTGAAAGAAGGGCAGATTATGATGCAAAGGATTCCATCCAGATCAGTTATCGTTATATAGATTCTACCAGGCGGGTGCCGCTTGATTCGGGAGTGAATGATTTCGATAGGTATTTTCCAGTTCCAACTTCCTGGCAGCAGCTTGGAAATACTGGTGCTGCTGCTTTCCCGCTTATCTTCCAGGCTTACATGGAGCCGGGATGGGACGCAGGTTTTCATGCCTTTGACATATACAGGTTCACACTCGAAGGGACGAAACTGTATAAAACAACGAAACCGTTTTCTTCATTAAGCTACCAGATTGCATCGGGTAAGGAGCAAATGTTAAAAGCTTCGCATACACAAAATCCGAGACAAAACATAAATGTTGGATTCGATTACAGGCTGATCAATGCGCCGGGATTTTTCACCGCACAAAAAACAAATCATAATAATTACAGGCTGTTTGGCAGTTACCAGGGAAAGCGAAAAAGATACAACGCTTACTTTGTATTGGTTGGGAATACCATCCGGGCTTCACAGAATGGCGGGATACAAAGTGATACTTTTTTACTGAACGAAAATTTTAAAGAGCGTTTCAACGTTCCCGTGAATATGGGGGATAATGAAAAATTCAATACCAACCCGTTCGTAACAACCGTAAATACGGGCAACACTTACAAAGACTTCACTTTTTTTTTCAGGCAAAGCTATGACCTTGGAAAAAAGGACTCTGTTGCGATCAATGATTCCACTACAGAATATTTATTTTATCCGAAACTTCGTTTGCAATACAGTCTTACAAGCAGCTCCTATAAATATTTTTTTAAAGATTCATGGCCTGATTCAACTATTTACAGGAACTGGTATAACCTTCTTATCGACGGTAAAAATGATACTTTTTCGAGACGTGAAACATGGAAAGTGTTGAATAATGATTTCTCTCTTGTTCAGTTTCCCGATACAAAAAACCAGGCACAGTTTTTCATGGCCGGTATTACTATGCAAACGATCAGTGGCAAATTGCATACAGGCGATATAACTAATAATAATATTATCCTGCACGGGGAATACAGGAACAGGACAAGAAATAAGAAATGGGATGTTTTATTAAAAGGAGAATTTTATCTTAATGGATTTAATGGGGGAGATTATAGTGTTGAAGCGAGCCTGGGAAGGTATCTTAATAAAAGTTTAGGAGATATTATCCTGTACTTTAATAATGTAAGCCGCACCCCATCTTTTATTTTCGACAACCGTTCTTCTTTCAATCTTGGCAACAGCAATAATTTTAATAAAGAGAATATTACTTTAATTGGTGCCACTGCAGCTAATCCTTTTTTTACTCTTGGATTTAGAAATTACCTGATAACAAACTACAGTTATTTTTCTGATTATTATCATACCAAACAATATTCAAAACCAATCAGCCTCTTGCAGGTGTTTGTTTCCAAAAGAATAAAAGTTACTAAAGCATGGTATTATTACATTGATGCTGTATTGCAACAAACGGATGGTGCCAACCCGGTAAAAGTTCCACTATTGTATACGAGGAGCAGGTTTGCTTTCGAAGGGAAAATTTTTAAGAATTTAAAACTGAGCACGGGTATAGAAGGCAGGTATTACACAGCTTATAAGGCAAATACATTTTCCCCTGTAATGGGACAATTTGTTCCACAGGATACGGTGACAATTAAAAATCTACCCGATATAAGTTTGTTTGTACATTTTCGCATCCGGGGATTTACGGGTTATCTCCGTGTTGAAAATTTAAATACCGCTAGTTTTAAAAACGGTTTTGGTTTTGTTAACAATAATTTTGCTGCTCCAGGTTATCCTACACAGGGTTTTATGTTGAGGTTTGGGATACAGTGGTGGTATGTGAATTAGTGAATGGTGAATAGTGAAATCTTTGAAGTTTAAACCCATATCAAAACCTAATCGGAAAGAAGTTACATAAAGTTTATAAAGCTCATATTTTCACTATTCACTATTCACCATTCACTTATTGCCGGTTCCCGAAATTCTAAGTACCTTTGCCCAGTGAAAAAGCTCCTCCTTTCCATATTAACAATCATCTACATGACAGTGTCTTCGGGCGTTGCGATGGAGATACATTATTGCATGGGACAAAGGGCGGGCGTTGATTTTTACAAGACTGAAAAGGATAAATGCAGCCGCTGCGGAATGAAGGAAAAGAAGGGGGGGTGCTGTAGCGATGAACATAAATTTTATAAACTGGCCAATGAGCATAAAAACGTTTTTAACGAGTATCATGCTTTTATATTCCCATCCATCGTAATTAATAATTCTGTATTATTTCCTGGTAAGTTTGTTTCGCCTGTTGAAATTAATATTTTACAAAAGGGTGCTCCACCCGGTCAGGATTTACCTGTGTTTATCAGGAATTGTGTTTTCAGGATATGATGTTTAGGTTGACAATGTTTATTAGTTAACAAAGTTGATAATGTGAACCCTTTATCAACTTCATTAACTTCATCAACTTATTAACTTTTAATAGATCATTCAATGAAAAAATATCTTTTAATTATAGCAGTTTTCTTTTCAGTAAATGGCTTTGCCCAGGTAACAAGCGCAAGCCTGCAGGCAAGCGGTTTAACCTGCAGCATGTGCAGTAATTCTATCAACAAAGCTTTAAAATCCCTGGATTATGTTGATAATGTTGTAGCCAATATAAAAAATTCAAGTTTCGAGATTTCTTTTAAACCCAATACAAAAGTTGATTTTGATCAGCTGAAGAAAAAAGTTGAGGGCGCAGGATTTCATGTTGCGAAACTTACCGCCAATATACGTTTCGACAATCAGCAGGTAGATGCTGACTCGCATGTAAAAGTAAATGGCATGATGCTTCATTTTTTGAATGTTAAGCAACAAACACTCAACGGTGAAAAAACAATCCAGGTAATTGATAAAGGATTTGTTTCAGCAAAAGAATTTAAAAAGAATGAGCTGTACACAAAAATGGATTGTTATAAAACCGGTGTCGCGGGCAGCTGCTGCACCAGGCATGGGATGACTGCAGGTTCACGTATTTTTCATGTAACTATTTAGATGAATTAGATCCAGGGTCACTTTCACTTCACACCTGTCAGGGTGAGCTTGTCGAACCCGATATTAAACGTCTTCGACAAGCTCAGACTGACAGTATTGAAAATTTAAAAGCTATATGAGATCTATTTTAGCGATATCGTCATTCCTTTTTTTTTCTCAATTACAGGCACAGGAATTATTCACCTGGTCCGAGCCGGCAAGTAATATGGCTGCAAAAAGCTTTGGTTTTCGTGCAACTAATTTATTAATGACCAGGAAATCGCCAGCTAAAAATGAATACCAGTTGTTGCCCGAGATCATGTGGGGTATTTCAGGAAAGATCATGATTCATGTGGAAGGGTTTCTTGATAATTATAATGCAGCATTTAGGGCAAGAGGTGCTGCACTTTATTTTAAATACAGGTTTTTAAGTGAAGATGATGTTCATAGTCATTTCAGGATGGCAACCTATGTAAAAGCTGCGGCCAATAATATGTATGTCCATCATCCTGCAATAAATCTTAATGGAGAGAATAGTGGCTATGAAGCGGGACTTATTGCAACAAAGCTTATAAATAAAGTTGCGATTTCGGCCGGCGCAGGCTTTTTACATGCAACTGACAATACAAAAGAAAAAATTTTTCCGTTTGATGACGACATGCGTAACGCAGTTTCATACAACTTATCTTTTGGCAAGTTAATGTTGCCCAAAGAATATAAAAGTTATAACCAGACCAATATGAACCTGATGCTGGAATTATTGGGACAGGCAAATCCTGCAGCAGGAAAAACTTATCTTGACCTTGCACCTACGGTTCAATTTATTCTGCTGAGTAGAATGCGCATTGATGCAGGTTATCGTTTTGCATTGATCAAAGACCTTAAAAGAATATCTACCAATATTTTTTTGCTGAGATTGGAGTACAATATATTTAATGCGTATAAATAGAGGTGAAAGTAATACTAAACACAATTATAATTTTGGCGGGTTGAGATCTTTCGAGGTTACTAATTTTTGGAGCTATAAATGCCCGCTATCAGAAATCGGGTATCAGCCTGCACCTTTATATAACAGTTACTTTATAATTAAAAAAGAAGCGGAGCATGTGAAGATGTAAACTGAAATATGGTAGCTGAAAACTTTGCGTAATGTAAACTCGTTAATTTTTTAAAAATGATCATTAAATCAATAAAAGGTATAATTATAAAAATGTTGAAGGTTATTTTTAACAGGGAAAAAGATTGTTGTAAATGATATCAGTTTTTTTCCTTTTTGGCTGAACTAATTCCGTAGATCAATTTATCAAGATTGCCTTCTGAGAAATAAATTTTACAAACAGCGGTTGCATCGGCCAGGATATTTTGCAAAGCATTTTTGTTAATCCCCAATACCTCGTAAGCCCTGTCGAGTGCGTCATCCTGGTTAATGCCCTGTGTTTGCTGAAAAGCTTCGGTGATAGCGAGTATTTTTAAACCGCTGTCCTTTAATCTTCCTAATTCTGCGATCATCCAGCTTAGTGCAAGAAAATAGTGTTTTTCGAGCAGCAGGAAATAAGTGTTGCTACCCGTTTCCGGCATTTTATTAAAGGGAGAATCTACAATTTCAGGGATGAGGTATTTTTTTACTTTCTCGTTGATGATATTACTATCATTGAACTGGATTATACCCTGCAACGCCTGCGGATAAATACTAAGCCAGCGTAATTTTCTCCTTATCGCATGCACCTGTGATTCTATTTCAGTAAAACCATCCCCGGTGGCGTACATGAATTCTTTAATTTCTTTGATGGATCGTTTATAAAAATTAAAAATTTCTTTTAGTTCTTCTTTCGGTTCTTTCCAATCTGCAGCAGCTAACTTTTTTCTTACTTTTTTAATACGGTTTGATTTTGCAGCAATCCATTTCTCCGATACCAGCAGGTCATTTAGTCTTTGTATTTTTTCTCTTGCCTGTCCCTGCAAATAATCTGTTAGTATTGCAGGAATAGCTGCATCACCAGCAAACTCTTTTGCTAAGCTATCATAATAATCAATTGCTCCCAGTGTATCTTCCAAAAGCTTAAGCTGTTCCTTGAGTTTTTCAAATTTTTTTTTGTTGTGAATGTTTGCATATAATTTGGCCAGGCCTTCCAGCATAAAAAGCGGAGTACGGGCACTATTGGTATAAAGCCATAAGGCCGGATTTTTTTCATTGGACGCTTGTTGAAATAATGCATCCAGCTTATCAAGATAAAATTCGAATCTTGTAAAACCATTTGTACTGCTCATCGGGTATTAATGTTTTTATAGCGCTACAATTTTGTTTGGAGTTTGGTGTTGACTTCACACCAAACTCCAAACAAAATATTTTAATCATTCTCAAAATAAGCAACCGATCCACCCACCCATGTTTTTTCTTTATTATAGCGTGTTCCGATCATTTTGCCTTTACTTAACCGGGCAAGATTGTGAACAGCAATTGGTCTTTCCCATCCGTCTTTCCAAAAATAAAAAAGACGTATCTCTGCTTTAGCGGGTTCGTCCATTGTTTCAATAACAGGAGCATAATGAACCTTCCGTTGTAATATCCAGTTCTCGGGATCTTTTATTTGGTCGATATCTTCCTGCGTTACATCAATCACAACACCCATGCCGGCAAATGAGAAAAGTGGTTTCAATACATATTCATTTAAGTTTACAGGTTGTGTAATTTCATTCAGGAAATAAGTTTCAGGAACATAAGGGTTGTCAATAAAAGGCAAAGTAAACTTGCTGATTCGATAAAACCAGTTTGGATGAGGAACCCATTCCACATCATATTCTTTGGTAAGATCAATGGTATCTCCAGGGATATCCTGTTGCTGAAGATCATCGAATATAAGACGATTGTATATTCTTTTTACAAGTGTTTTTTTGCCATTGTTGTTATAATAAAGTGATTTGCCTTCAGCAGTTAATTCAGTAAGACAAACCGGCTTTACTCCAAGCAATTGCTGTGTGCAATAAAAATCGATGCGTGTTTTTTGTTTTTCAGGAAAGATCTCCAGCAGTATCACATTTTCAGGATTAAGATCGCCAACAATGATCTCTTTTAACAACTGCACATAAGATTCCCTGTTATAGCCATTCAGGTAAGACGTATAATTATCCGGAACATCCGCATATTCCCGTGTAAGATCCGTTTGAAATGCCTGGAAGGCATGCAACGTAGGAAAGCCCTGCATTTCGATCAGCTGTGGTTCAATTTCACCAGCGGCATTTTCGCAAACGCCAAAATCAAAAACAACAAATTGTGTATGATCATTTTCATTTGGCACGAGCAGGTCTTTTGGAATACTCCTTTCTGTAAGCTGTTTAAAATTGGGAGAAACAATTACATCAATAATGTCTTCGCATGACTGAAGCATTTTATTTTTGAAATCCTTCGGTATAAAAACAGGTGTTTCAGCATTCCTGAAATCCAATGCCCCGGGATGAAGATCTTCGATCTGCTTCATGTAAGCATTGTATTTTTCCTCTGTAAAACTTTTGTTGAACTTCTCTCTTAATGCTTTTACCATTGTGTTGATGTTTGTTATTATGCGAAAGATGGGAGATAAAAATAATCCTTATTTTATAAAAAGCAAGGGGAATGAGAGGCTGGATACCGGATGCTGGATACTGGATATCGGATAGGACAATCCAGCATCCTGTATCCGGTATCTTTTTTATAAAATCTCAATATAAAATTTGAAAACAAATTACAAATAGAACTATTGTAACCTTGAAATTGCCGTATCTAAAAAATTAGGGAGTACATGAGTATAAGTGCTCATGATCTTGTCGGGGTCGTTGAGGTGCGTGATCATAGATTTCCATTTTTCTTCCCCATGGTTCTCGATCACGGTTTTTTTCTTGTCATCGGTTTGAAGGTAAAGTGCCATACCAATTGCATCAGCTTCAGGGTGAAATTGCGTGCCAATCATATTTTCATTGAACCGGATGGCCATTACCGCTCTTTCCAGCGCCACATGCGGCCTGGCTTTTTCAATGGCGAGAATACTTGCGCCCATTTTTTTCAATGTACGCTGCCGTGGTTGAATCACCTGGTAATCCCTGCTGTCCACCACATAAAACGGGTCGTTGAGACCCTGGAATATGGGTTCGGTATCTGCAGCATCCAGTGAGTGGATCGGGAAAACCCCAAAAGCGGTGCTTTTTCGCCTCGTTACTTCGGCCAGCTTATAATGCCTGCAAACCAATTGGAAGGAGTGACATATAAAAAATACCTGTTTTTTCTGCAGGTTTGCCTCATTTTCATTAAATTTCTCAATTTTATCCAACCATTTGAAATATGCCTTTTCCCAGTCAGTACCCTCGGTATCTATGGGGCTGCCCGGACCGCCGCTGGAAATATAAATATCGTAATCCATTCCCGGCACTTTTTTTTCAATCCTTACCTCAAACTCATCTACCTGCATATCAAGGCTTCGCATCTCTGCAAACTGGTTCAGGATCTCCCTGATGCAGCGCATGCCCTGGTTGGCTACACCCTCATAAAGATCCAGGATAGCTATTTTAACCTTATTGTTAACAGGTCTCTTCATTATACAAAAATAACCATTTTTTAAAATTGATTTGCGTAAAAATTACACTAAGTATTAACGAATTTTAGCCTGTTATATTTTATATTAATAACTCACTAACATTCAGCAGCATCTTTCGAGATATAGATTTGTTAACTTTGCCGGCGAATTATGAAAACAAAAAGTATAAAGAGAGATAAGGTAAACATCATCACACTTGGCTGTAGTAAGAATATGGTCGATAGCGAGGTATTGAGTGGCCAGCTGCTGGCAAATGATATTGATACGGTTCATGAAAATGCAAAAAGAGATCATAATATAGTTATTATTAATACCTGTGGTTTTATTGAAAAGGCCAAGGAAGAAAGTATCAATACCATTCTTGATAATGTAGAACTTAAAAAAAGAGGCAAACTGGATAAAGTATATGTGACAGGATGCCTCAGTGAACGTTATAAAGCAAATCTTGAAAAGGAAATTCCGGAAGTAGATGCATATTTCGGAACGATGGAATTGCCGCTGATACTTAAAAGATTTGAAGCAGATTATAAAGGAGAATTGGTGGGAGAGCGATTGTTAAGTACACCTCAGCATTATGCTTATATGAAGATCAGTGAGGGTTGTAACCGCACCTGTTCTTTTTGTGCTATACCATTGATGAGGGGCAAACATGTAAGTCGCAGTATTGAAAGTTTGGTGGATGAAGCAAAGCAGTTGGTTCAGCGTGGTGTAAAGGAAGTGATGCTGATCGCACAGGAACTTACTTATTACGGACTGGATATTTATAAAAAAAGAGAATTGCCGAAATTGCTTCATGCATTGGCTGATGTAAAGGGACTTGAATGGATAAGATTGCACTATGCATATCCTTCAAAATTTCCGTTAGAGATCATTGATGCTATTAAAGAGCGTGAAAATATTTGCAATTATCTTGACATGCCATTACAGCATGCCAGCAATAATATGTTGCAGGCTATGAAACGGCAGATCACAAGAGAGGAAATGGAAGACCTTGTTGGCGAAATAAGGAATAAGATCCCTGGTATTTGCTTGCGAACAACATTGATAGCAGGATTTCCGGGTGAGACGAGGGATGATGTGGAAGAATTAAAAACCTTTTTACAAAAAATGCGATTCGATCGTGTTGGTACCTTTACATACAGCCATGAAGAAGGTACCAGCGCATTTGAACTTGTTGATGATGTTCCTGCGGCGGAAAAAGAAGAAAGAGCGCAGGAGATCATGGAGGTGCAACAGGAGATTTCTCTTGAAAAAAATGCAGAGAAGGTTGGCAAAACTTTTAAAGTGATGATCGATAAAAGTGAAGCAGGCAGGTATTTAGGACGTACAGAATTTGACAGTGTGGAAGTAGACAATGAAGTGATCATTAACAGCAACAAAAAATTAGCAATAGGAGAATTTGTGAATGTAAAGATCACTAAGGCGTATGATTTTGATTTGGAAGGGGAGGTGGTGTAGAGCAGTGAATAGTGAATGGTGAATAGTGAAAGCTCGTGACATCTCAATGTTCGGAACCGAATTATGAAAAGTAACATATTAATTAAGGTAGTACTGGTATTCACTATTCACTATTGACTATTCACTGATGAAATTCAAACCCCAATACATCCCATATCACAAAACAGGAGCGTTCTCAAAGATCATTGCGGATTATCTGGATGCCGAGCCGGGATTAAAACCATTCTTCCAACACAAGCCCGATCTCGCCGGGATAAAAAAAGCAATTAAAGAAAGAAAAAAAAATAAATACAACAGGGTACTGCTTACAAAAGAATTGCATAAACAATATGAAAACGTTGAAGTAAGTAAAAAAGTAAAGACCAATATTGATGCGCTTCTAAAGGAAAATACTTTTACTATCTGTACTGCACACCAGCCAAATATTTTTACCGGGCATTTATATTTTATCTATAAGATACTTCATGCAATAAAATTTGCTGATAAACTAAATGAAAAGATCAAAGGTTGTCATTTTGTACCGGTGTATTATATGGGCAGTGAAGACGCAGACCTTGAAGAATTGGGAGAAGTTACGATCAATGGAAAAAAATATCAATGGAAAACTGCGCAAAAAGGGGCTGTTGGCAGAATGAAAATTGATAAGTCATTCATTGAACTGATGAATGAAATAGAAGGCCAGTTGTCAGTTGAAGCATATGGGACCGAAATTATTGAACTTATAAAAAGATATTACACTGCAGGTAAAACAATTGAACAGGCAACATTTGAATTGGTAAATAAATTGTTTGAGGATAAGGGGCTTGTTATTTTCCTTCCTGATAATGCCGTTCTAAAAGCGGAATCATACGATATAAATAAAAAAGAACTTACAGAACAGTTTTCGCATAAAGCTGTGACAGAAACCCTCGCTTCTTTTCCCGCAAAATATAAAGTGCAGGCTGCGGGAAGGGAGATCAACCTGTTTTACCTGAAGGATGATATAAGAGAAAGGATTGAATCTTTTAAAAATGGCTTTGCAGTTGCAAATACATCTATCCGGTTTACCAGGGAAGAGATTTTGGCGGAATTAAAACAATACCCCGAACGTTTTAGCCCCAACGTTATATTGCGCCCTGTTTTCCAGGAAATGATATTACCTAATATTATTTTCATTGGCGGTGGAGGGGAACTTGCATACTGGCTGGAACTTAAAAAGGTATTCGAAGCAGTAAAAGTTTTTTTCCCTGTACTCGTGCTTCGTAATTCTTTTATGATTGTTAATAAGAAAGTAGCAGGAAGTATCGAAAAACTGAAATTTAAAACTGCTGATTTTTTTAATTCAGAAAAAGAATTGATTGAAGCATTCGTTAAAAATGAAAGTGGTTTGCAATTAAAACTGGATAAAGAAAAATCAAATCTTCGTTCACTCTACAATAAAATGCGATCTGCGGCAATGGCCGTAGATGCAACTTTGAATGCTCATGTAGATGCATTGGCAGTGCAGGCATTAAAACGCATAGATGCGTTGGAGAAAAAGATGTTAAAAGCTGAAAAGAAAAAATTTGAAGCTGCACAACGCCAGGTCAGTAAAATAAAAGGCAATTTATTTCCCGCAGGAGTATTACAGGAGCGTGTTGATAACCTGATGCCTTTTTATGCATTGTGGGGATCAACATTTATTGAAGTACTTTATAAAAGTTCAGCAACAACTGAGCAGGAGTTTTGTATTCTTACAGAGCAATAGTTTGCATTGCCACTGATTCATTGATTACCTTCTTATGTTTTAAACTAACCAGTGAATCAGTGGCAATCTTTCTTTATTTAACTATACGAAAAAGGCCTCCAATCAGGAGGCCTTTTAAAATATCTATCGTGTTTACTATTTAAAATCTGCTTCTGTTACTCCTTCGTTATTTTTAATCTCTTTAACGGTCATTACAAATTGCATTTCGCCCTGTGTTTGAGTAATCGAATAAGGGAACATCAGGTTGCCCACTTTTTTGTAATCAGCATAATCAATGCTAACTGCTGTTTCTGAACCATCAGGAGCAGTTTCTGAACTTTCTTCGCGAATCAGTAAGCTTGTTTTCATTGAATAATATTCAGTGCTTACTTTACCACTTGGCTTGGTTATTTTTATTTTATAAACATCTTCGCCATTTGCTTTTCCAACACCGAGGTAAGAAGTTTTGTATTCATTTGTTATATAATAAACCTGTGGAACGATCGCTTTATCATCCATAGCTTCTTTAATGTCGGTTGTATCCATATCTTTCTTCTGACCCATTTGTCCCTGGTATCCTTTTGTGCCATCAAAAACACTTTCAAATACAACCATTTCGCCCATCTTCATTTGTGTTTTACGCTTATTAGGAGCCATTTTGTATTCGGTACCATCTATTGTTCTTCCCATCATGTCCATTGATAAAGTGGTTTTCTGAGAAGTAAGTTTGGCAGCTTCTTCTTTTCCGCCAATAGCTTTCAGGTAATCATTGATGATAGAGAATGCTGTTACTGCATCGGTATTCTTGTCAGATTCTTTTACATTCTTCTCATCTTTCTTATTTGCAATTGGCTCTGCATATTTATCATACAGTTTGATAGGATAGCCTAACTTTTCAAGATTTGGCAATATTTTAGAACCATTACCAACCACCACAATACGGCCTTTCTGTGTATCAAAATATTTCTTTGATGTTTTTTGAATATCTGCAATTGTAACTGCATTTATTTTTTGAAGAAAAGTGCGGTAAAAATCTTTTGGAAGATTATTGATCAGGATATTGGTTGCATACGTAGCGGTATTTGCCGGGTCTTCCATTTTTAATGCAAATGAACCATTGTACTTTGCTTTCGCAATAGCAAGTTCTTCTTCCGTGATATTACCATTACGCATATTGTCTATTTCTTTTATCATTTCAACAATAGCGCTGTCAGCTTTTTCACTACGTACCTGTGCACTTGTTTTAAATTGTGCCTGGAAACGCCCGCTACCTGTATTGGAATAACTTCCATAAGTAAATCCATGTTTTTCCCTGAGGTTCATGAACAGTTTACTTTCAGCGCCACCACCAAGGATCTGGTTAGCCAAAAGCAAAGTGTGGTAATCAGCACTGTTCATTGGGTTATTGATAAGATTTGTTACGCTCAATTCACCTTGTACAGCAGTAGGAACATCCACGAAATCAATTTCAGTTTTTTCAACATTGGGTGCGTCAGGAATTTGTGGCATTGATAATTTTCTTCCTGTCCATGATCCAAATGCACGTGTAGCAAGTTCCTTTGCTTTACCTTCTGTTATATCTCCAACAAACACCAGGTAGCTGCGTGAAGGAGTGATATAATTTTTATATGCTTCTTTTATATCTTCCAGTTTAAGGTTTTTGATAGACTCTTCTGTTACAAATTCACCCATAGCAGTTTTCTTACCATAAGCCAGCGCACCAACTACTCTTCCTGAAATAGTAGAAGCACTTCTTTCACCGGATTTTAAACCAGTGATGGTTTGTTTTTGAAGTTTTTCGAATGATTCCTGTGGAAATGCCGGTTCTTTTAGTGCATTAGCCATTAACATAAATGCCTGGTTGAAGTAGCGTGTTAATGCAGAAGTTGCGCCACCACTTGCGAATAAATTTACATCAGCGCCGAGCAGGTCAATAGATTCATCAAATTTCGCTTTAGGCATTGTTTTGGTTCCTTCGCCAAGCATTCCTCCCATTAATTGCAATACACCGGCTTTCTCCGCTTCTTTAATAGGTCCCTGGTCGATGCTTAATGTTGCAGATACCCTTGGCAGTTTATGATTTTCAACAACCAATACTGTCATGCCGTTTGGCAAAGTGAAAGTTGCCGGATTAGCAAATTCGATAACCGGGGCAGGGCCTGGTTTTGGTTGCTTACTACGGTCAACCTTTTGTGCTGTGGCTGTAAATGCAGCTGCAGAAAAAAACAGTGTATATAATATTTTGTTCATTGTATAAGGTTTAAACAGAATTTTTTTAGTACTAATTTTTGTTTTCATTCTTTTTGTCAGTCTTTGGCAGGTAATACAATACCACACGTTGATTGGGATTGAGATATTTTTTTGCAACGTTTTGAATATCCTGTCTTGTTATCTTACGCATCTCCTCCAGGTCTTCATTGATATGATTTGTATTCTTGTTATAAAAGGTATAACCATCAGCAAGGTTTTCTGCAACACCCAGCATTTTAGCATTCGTACCAATATAATTGTTTTCGTATTGGTTCATTATTTTGGTGAATTCAGTTTCACTGATAAGTTCGTTCTGCAATTTTACAATTTCGTCATTTACATCTTTTAAAAGCGTATCGAGTTTGGTGTCCCCGTTCGGTAATGCATAAACGATATACGCACCATAATCTTCCAATGCGTAGTTGAATGCACCTACCTGCAATGAATTCTTTTTATCATCCACCATTTTTTTATACATGCGGCTGCTTTGTCCGTTGCTTAATACATCAGAAGCAAGTTGTAATGCAAGTGATTCTTTGCTGGTCAGTCCAGGACAACGATATGCAGTCATGATTGCAGGGATCTGTATATTATTGTCATAAGCAGTATCTGTTACCTGTGTTGTAATCTCATCTTCACGTGCAGGGTTCCTGGTGATAGGAGCGCCCATTGGGATCTCGCCAAAATAGCCTTCTACCAGTGCTTTTGTTTTATTGATATCAATATCGCCTGCGATCACCAATACTGCATTGTTTGGTACATAATATTTCTTATTGAAATCGATGAATTCGCTCAATTTTGCAGAATCAAGATCGGCCATACTTCCAATGGTAACCCAATTGTAGGGATGTTTTGTAAACAGGCGTTTCATGATCTCTGCAAGGAAATTGCCATAAGGTTGGTTATCTACTCTTAAACGCTTTTCTTCCTTTACAACTTCATTCTGTGTTTTTACGCCGATCTCGTTGATAACGGGGTGCATCATTCTTTCACTTTCCAGCCAAATACCTGTTTCCAGTTGGTTAGAAGGAAATACTTCATAATAAAAAGTACGGTCCTGCGTGGTATTTGCATTATTCTGGCCGCCATTCTTACTTACGATTTTCATGAACTCGCCCCTTTTAATATTTTCTGACCCTTCAAAAAGCAGGTGCTCAAAGAAATGGGCAAAACCAGTGCGGTTGGTCAGTTCATCTTTACTTCCCACATGATACATTACGGAAACGGCTACTACAGGAGCAGTTTTATCCTGGTGCAATACAACATGCAGTCCGTTTTTGAGATCATATTCGGTAAACGACACCTTCTGTGCATTCGCCGCAATAGCTCCGAACATTAAGAAAAGAACGAGTTTTTGTTTAAGCATAAAATTTGAGTTTGGGTGCAAAAATAATTACAAAAATGGCTTTGCAAGGGAAATACGAAACTTATTCGATAAGCGGCGAAATTATCGTTTTAACTGAATTTAAGGCCAGAATTTTCGGTAGAAATTTACTTTACCGTGACTATTTGGACATAGAATCAAACATTAACTTCCGGGATGTGGCTAAAGCCACTAAACTTCGATAAAATTGCCGCCGGCTTAAACCGGCGGCAAAAACTAATTTTCGAATGGCCTTAGCCACATTTGATAGTGGTACTTTACTTCGATTTCACTTTATCCACCATCTCCATAACCTGTGCCTCCAGCGTTTTCTTATAAGCGGTTATTTTTTCAGCAAGTGCCTCATCAGCTACGGAAAGTATTTGTGCTGCCAGGATACCGGCGTTTTTTGCTCCGTTCAATGCTACCGTTGCAACGGGTACCCCGGATGGCATTTGTAAAATGGAAAGAACAGAATCCCAGCCATCAATGGAATTGGATGATTTTACGGGTACGCCGATCACCGGTAAACTTGTATAAGAAGCGACCATGCCTGGTAAATGAGCCGCTCCACCGGCACCTGCAATGACCACTTTCAAACCACGGGAGGCTGCATTCATGGCATAATCTCTCATTCGTTCAGGAGTTCGATGCGCAGATACAATGGTGAGTTCATAAGGAATGCTGAAATATTTCAACATTTCTGCGGCCGCTTCCATAACAATCATGTCACTTTCGCTGCCCATAATGATACCTGCAAGTGGATTCATATATTCTAATATTTAAGCAAATATAGAACGACAAAGGGTTCTGTTAGATATTGAAATTAATAAATCTGTTGGTACCTATTATTGGCACCAAATATGCCACTTATACAAATTGAAAATTTTAAAACCCTATTTGCGTGTAAATTTGTAACTATTTCCCTGTATAAATGAATATAATGGAATTGTCTCCTAAGCGTATATCAGTTGTATCTTTTACATGTATTCTTTTTTTAGGCGTTTATAGTTGTAAGAGTAAAGAAAAATCTCCCAAAGGCCCCAGGGAAAATCCTCCCGCGATCGTGGATGTACTGATCGCACAACCTCAACAGGTAAGTAATATCATTGAAGCAAATGGTACCGTGGTTGCAAACGAATATGTAGAATTACATCCTGAAGTGAGTGGACGACTCACTTATTTAAAAGTAGCAGAAGGAATGAATGTGTCGCAGGGAACTGTTTTGGCTAAGATAAATGATGCCGATCTCCGTGCCCAACTCAATAAATCCCGTGTTCAGCTTGATCTTGCCGAAACTACCGTTGGCCGTTATAAACAATTACTGGATGTAAATGGTATTAATCAAAGTGACTATGATATTGCAGTAAACCAGGTAAATGGTTACAAAGCTGATATAGCATATACACAATCGCTTATCGACAAAACAGTGATCCGGGCCCCTTTTACAGGAGTAGTGGGATTGAGGCAGGTGAGCCCTGGCGCTTATGTAACACCTGGAAGTGTGATAGCTACCCTTCAGCAGGTCAGCCAGGTAAAGATCGATTTCACGCTTCCCGAGGCATATGGAAATATTATTAAAAACGGGGCAATGATAGATGTTGCATTTGATGCAGACGGATCAAAAAAAGAAAAAGCACTCATCATCGCAACAGAACCGGGCGCCAATACGGATACACGTAATATTAAAGTGAGGGCGATGTTACAAAAAATAACTGTTAACCCGGGAGCTTTTGTAAAAGTATATATAGATGAGGGGAAGAACAGGTCCTCGATATTGGTTCCTACCAATGCAATTATCCCTGATGATAAAAACAACCAGGTGATCGTGGTAAAAAAAGGAACAGCAAATTTTGTTAACGTGCAAACAGGTAACAGGCTGGCCAATACGATCGAGATACTCTCAGGTTTAAATGCAGGGGATTCGGTTGTAGTAACCGGTGTTTTATTTGCCAGGCCAAAAAGTAAATTAAAAGTAAGGTCAGTAAAAAATATATCGGAGCTGGCAGGAAAAGATTCAACACAGGATAGTTATTAATTCAGGTAGAATAAAAATGCCACTGATTCACCGATTATTTTTTTATACCGGTTAATTTTTTTGAAAAGACAATTGTTATCGAACGAGATTTTCTGCTCAAGACTTTTTAATCAGTGAATCAGTAGTAATAAATAAAAAATAATTTTAAATCCCCGGTTGCTGTTTTATAAAACACGACACAAATTATAATAGAACGGATATATGAATATTTCCGAATTTTCATTAAAGCGGCCCGTATTCGCTACCGTGATGAACCTGATGATCATCCTGTTTGGCATAGTAGGGTTTACTTTCCTGGCTATTCGTGATTATCCTGCAATCGATCCGGCAGTAATAAGTATACGTACTTCCTATACAGGCGCAAACCCCGATATTATAGAAAGCCAGATCACCGAACCATTGGAAAAACAGATCAATGGGATTCCCGGCATTAAGACCATTACTTCATCCAGCTCACTTGGAAGCAGCAATATTTCTGTTGAGTTTGAATTAGGCGTTGACCTGGAAGCCGCAGCCAGTGATGTAAGGGATAAGGTGGGCCAGGCAAGCAGGGGTTTGCCCCAGGACATTGATGCCCCGCCGATAGTTACCAAGGCAGATGCAAACAGCGATTTTATTCTGATACTAGCCGTACAAAGCCGTACAAAAGGTTTGCTTGAATTAAGTGATTATGCAGAAAATGTTTTGCAGCAACAATTTCAAACGATCAACCAGGTGAGTGCGGTAAATATTTTTGGACAGAAACGTTATGCAATGCGGATATGGCTGAATCCTGATAAAATGGATGCGTTCAATGTTTCTTTTACAGATATAAGGACTTCGCTGAATAATGAAAATATCGATCTTCCCCCCGGTAAGATCTATGGTAATAATACGGAGCTTACTATTAAAACGTTAGGAAGACTTACTTCGGAAAAAGAATTCCAGGACCTGATTATTAAAGAAGACAGTGCCGGTATTGTCCGTTTGAATGATGTAGCAAGGGTTGAGATTGGTCCCGAAGACCTTGAACAAAGCTGGAAATACAATGGTGTGAATGCAGTGGGGCTTGCAATCATACCACAACCTGGGGCCAATAATATCGAGATCGCAAATGATTTTAATAAAAAACTGGAAGCGATCAAAAAAAATAATAAGTCGGATATTGAAATGAATGTATTGCTGGATAATACAAAGAATATCCGCAAATCGATCAGTGAAGTGGAGGAAACTCTTGTTATTGCATTTGGTTTCGTTGTGTTGGTGATCTTTTTTTTCTTTCGGAACTGGCTGATTGCAATTCGACCGCTGATTGATATTCCCATTTCGTTGATTGCAACTTTTTTTATGATGTACCTGGCGGGATTTTCTATTAATATTCTTACACTTCTTGGTATTGTGCTTGCAACAGGACTCGTGGTAGATGATGGTATCGTTGTTACTGAAAATATTTTCAGGAAGCTGGAAGAGCGGTATGCCCATCAAACAGGCGGCAGTAGAGGGAAGCAAGGAAATCTTCTTTGCAGTTATATCTACTTCCATTACACTCTGCCATCGTATTTCTGCCTGTGATATTCCTTGAAGGATTTATTGGAAGGTTGTTCCGGAATTCGGTGTTACGCTCGCGGCAGCCGTTTTGATTTCTGCATTTGTTTCACTTACTATTACACCAGTTCTGAATGTGGTGCTGACGAGGAAAAACCAGGGACATGGTAAATTTTATATGAAAACCGAGCCATTCTTCAAGGGAATGGAGAATGGATATAAAAATCTATTGACAAAATTTTTGAAGGTGCGTTTGATTGCATGGATCATCATTGCTGTTTGTGGAGGGATGATCTGGCTGATCATGGGTTTATTGAAAAGCGAGATTGCTCCATTGGAAGACAGGAGCAGCATACGCTTTACCGTTACTGCACAGGAAGGAACGAGCTATAGTAAAATGCAAAAAATATCCGATGATATTTCTAATTATTTATATGATTCAGTTCCTGAAAGAGATTTTGTTTTTGCACGTACACCTGCCGGTGCCATTAACAGTTCTCAGCCAAGATTAGGACTTGTATCACAAAAGGAGAGAGATAAATCCCAGAATGATATTGCCAATGAACTTAACAGGAAACTGGCACGTTTTAATGACGCCAGGGTTTTTGCGATACAGGAACAAACCATTGCTGTTGGTGCAGGGTCAAGAGGAAGTCTTCCCGTACAATTTATTTTACAAAACCAGGATCTTGAAAAACTAAAAGAAATTATTCCGAAATTTTTGGATGAAGCAAAAAAAGATAAAACTTTTTCCAATGTTGATGTAAATCTTAAGTTCAATAAACCTGAAGTACAACTTACCCTTGACAGGATGAAAGTAAAAGACCTTGGATTGTCATCACAGGATGTTGTGGCTGCGATACAATCTGCATTCAGTGGAGGTAGACTTGCTTATTTTCTAAGAGGAGGACACCAGTATTCTGTAATTGCACAGGTTGAAAGAAATGAAAGAGACAAGCCCGACGATATCTCTAAATTATATGTGCGCAATGATAAGGGACAAAGCATTCCTTTGAGTGCCGTTGTGAAATTGGAAGAAAGCAGCAGTCCGCCAACATTGTATCACTATAACCGGTATAAAGCTGCAACGATTTCAGCTTCTCTTGCAGAAGGATATACCATCGGGGATGGCATTGACGCGATGCAGGCAATTTCAAAAAAATTATTGGATGAAAGTTACCAGACAGCTTTAACCGGTCCTGCAAGAGATTATGCTGAAAGTTCTTCCAATATTGCCTTTGCATTTGGATTTGCCCTGATACTGATCTACCTGGTATTTGCAGCACAATTTGAAAGTTTTGTTGATCCTTTTATTATCATGCTCACGGTGCCGCTTGCCCTGGCAGGTGCATTGTTGAGTTTATGGATGTTTGGTCAAACACTTAATATCTTTTCAGAAATTGGTATGATCATGTTGATTGGGCTTGTGACGAAAAACGGAATATTGATCGTTGAATTTGCAAATCAGAAAAGGGAACAGGGAATGTCGAAAAGAGAAGCAGTATTGCATGCAGCCCAACAACGATTGCGACCGATCTTAATGACAAGTCTTGCCACTTCATTCGGCGCTTTACCAATTGCATTGAGCCTGGGTGCAGCATCTTCCAGCAGGGTGCCGTTGGGTATCGTAGTGGTAGGCGGTTTGATCTTCTCTTTAATACTTACATTGTTTGTTATACCGGCGATGTATTCTTTCCTTGCGCCGGAGAAAGAACATAAGGCAGAAGAAAAGCAAAATGTTAATCCAGTCGAAAAAATAAATGATTGATGAAGCGAGTATTTTTTATAATCAGCCTGTTATTGTTTTTCTCATTGGCATCGATGGCGCAAAATGTATTGCAGCTACCCGATGCCGTTAATGCCGCTTTAAAAAATAGTTTGGATATTCAACTGGCAAATAACAGGATCGAGGCTGCAAAGATTTATAATAATTATGGTTACGCCGGGGGTTGGCCACTTGTAACTGCCGGTGCTGCCGATAATGAACAGGTAACAACTGTAAATCAAAAATTAAACACCGGCAATACCATTCAGCGGAGCAATGCAGCAGCCAATAATCTAACAACAAATATTACCGGGAGTATTTTATTGTATAATGGCGGAAGGATAATAGCAACAAAAAAAAGACTGGCACAGCTGGAGATACAAAGCAAGGAACAATTAAATGCACAGGTGCAGAATATTATGGCTTCAGTAATGGTTGCCTATTATGATATCGTTCGCCAGCAGGATTACATGAAGACCATCGATCGTTCTATAGAAGCTTCTAACCAGCAGCTGGATATTGTAAAAGTTCGCCAAAAGGCCGGCCTTGCAAATAATGCAGATCTTTTCCAGGCACAAATTGACCTGAATGTTCTACAGCAATCAAAACTTGCGCAGCAACTTGTAATAGACCAGGCGGGGTCAGAACTTTTAAGATTGCTTACAATGAATGCCGATTCAGCAATTGTGATAAAAGATACAATCCTGGTTGATAAAAATATAAAGCTGGACAGCATCTTAAACAGCCTTACTAAAAATGCAGATATAAAAGCAGCAGAAAGCCAGGTGAAAATAAATGAACAGATCGTAAAAGAAACTGCAGCACAACGATATCCCTCCGTTCGGGCAACAGCAGGTTATGCATTTAGCAGGAACCAGGCAGCGGCAGGCAATTTATTGTTGAATCAAAATTACGGACCAACAGTAGGTGTTTCACTTACCATTCCCATATTCAATGGCTCCATTTACAGGCGGCAGCAACAGGTAGCCACAATTGATGTGCGCAATGCTAACATCGAAAAGCAAATTTTATTGAGAGATTATAGTGCGCAGGCAGTAAAGCAATACCAGGCATATACCAATACCATCAGCCAGCTGGATACAGCAAAGGCGAATTATACCTTATCCTCTAAATTGCTTGAATTAACATTGTTGCGCTTCCAGCTAAAACAAGCTACACTTGTTGAAGTAAAAAATGCACAGCAAAGTTTCGAAGAATCCGGTTTTCGTGTAACGAATTTAAACTTTGCGGCTAAGTCGGCGGAAATTGAGCTGAAACGTTTGGCGAATAGCTTAAGTCTATAAAATTCTGAATTATAAATGCGGAGTTATGAATTTGTCTTCAGGACGGGAAGCACTTATAGATGAAGAAGGTATTCTTTTATTAATTCGTGAAATTCGTGTTTTAAAATTCGTGTTCTTAACTTTTGCTAACCACCTTCAACAAATGTTTAATCTGGTTAACCTTATGAACCAATTCCTGCTTTTCACTACTAAGTATCGTTACATGTCCCATTTTGCGTCCTGGTTTTGTTTCAGCCTTACCATAAATATGCACGAACACATTATCCATCTTTAATACTTCTTCCAATCCTTCATAATGTGCCGGCCCGGTGCAATCATTTTCCCCAATAAGATTTACAATTGCAGCAGGAAGTATATTATCTGTATTTCCCAGTGGGTATTGCAGCATAATTCGCCAAAGCATATCAAACTGGCTGCTATAACATGCTTCAATGCTGTGATGCCCGCTGTTATGAACACGTGCTGCCGTTTCATTTACAAGTACATTGTCATCTTCATCCACAAAAAGTTCAATGGCAAAAATACCAGGGCTCATTAATTCCTTTACAAGTTTCATTGCAATGGCCTCTGCTTTCCATAAAATTTTTTCCGGCAGTTCAGCGGGACTCAACTGGTGACTCAATAAATTGAGGCGTTGGTTGAACACCATATCTACAGGTGCATAATATCGCGTATCCCCGGTTGAACTAACGGCAAGTATTAACGAAATTTCTTTTTTAATCGAAACCTTCTTTTCAAGAACTGCCGGCGCATCAAAACCTTTATCAATATCTTCTTTGTTTTTAAGAACTTCCACACCTTTTCCATCATAGCCACCTTCGGCCAGTTTATGTACAGCCGGTAAAAAGGGTAGTTGTTCTGCTAACTCTTTTAAGTTTTGTGTAACTACAAATTCGCTTGTGGGGATCTGGTGTTTTTTATAAAATTCTTTTTGAGCTATTTTATTTTTGATCGTTTTTAATGCAGCAGTTCTTGGATAAACAGCAACGCCTTCTGCTTCCAGCCTTTCAAGTGCTTCCAGGTTTACACTTTCAATTTCAATAGTAATTGCATCGAGCTTTTTTCCGAAATTATATACATCATCAAAATTGGCAATATTCCCTTTCACAAAATGATGGCATAAATGTGCAGCAGGACATTTAGGATCGTTTTCAAGCACATATGTTTCAACCGGGTAATTTGCAGCCGCCTGCAGCAACATCCGGCCCAATTGGCCTCCACCCAAAATACCTGTTTTTTTCATGAGGCAAATATAATGAATGGGTGAATAGGTAAATAGTGAATGGTGCATAGTGAAAGATTGTGGCACCGTAATAGGAGTGCTTTTGATAATTACAATCTAATTAAGAAATTACAAGTTTTCACTATTCACTATTGACCATTCATCTGCCCCTTGCTTTCCCCACAAGTTTTTATTATCTTTGACCACCATGATGCCGGATTATCCACATAAGATCTTTGGCGACAAACGCATAACCTATACGTTGCTAATGGTAACATTGGCAATGGATTCGAAATAAGACCGAAACATATCTCCCCCAAATTAAATTTTTTAAATACATTGGATAAAACCGGGACAGGTTCCTGAATTATTGATTTATAAAATCATTTTTATGTCAACAACAATTGCAACAACAGAAAATATATCAAAGGCTGCTACAGATTTTCTTCCATTGCACGGAACAGATTATGTAGAATTCTATGTGGGCAATGCGAAGCAGGCAGCTCACTTTTATAAAACAGCTTTCGGATTTCAATCACTCGCTTATGCCGGGCCGGAAACGGGTGTAATGAATAAGGTGAGCTATGTGATCCGCCAGAATAAACTCACGTTTGTATTAACTACGGCGTTAAGATTAAGCAATGACATTGCAGATCATGTAACCAGGCATGGAGACGGCGTAAAATTCCTTGCGCTGAAAGTAGATGATGCTACCGATGCCTGGAAGCAAACCACCATGCGTGGCGGCAAAAGTTATATGGAGCCGGTAACAATGAAAGACAAGGACGGTGAGTTGGTAATGAGCGGTATTCATACTTATGGTGAAACTGTTCATCTGTTCATTGAAAGAAAAAATTATAATGGCGTTTTTATGCCGGGATTTAAGGAATGGAAATCTCTATACAATCCTGAATCTACAGGACTTTTATATGTAGATCATTGTGTTGGTAATGTAGGATGGAACCAAATGAATCCCTGGGTTAAATTTTATGAAGATGTGATGGGATTTAAAAATATCCTCACCTTCGATGATAAAGATATCTCTACGGAATATTCTGCTTTGATGAGTAAAGTGATGAGTAACGGTAATGGATATGTAAAATTCCCGATCAATGAGCCGGCAGAAGGTAAAAAGAAAAGCCAGGTGGAAGAATACCTTGATTTTTACAACGGCGAAGGCGTACAGCATGTTGCTATCGCTACTAATAATATTGTTGAAACGGTAACAGATCTTCAAAGCAGGGGAGTTGAATTCTTAAAAATACCCGAAAGCTATTATGCAGATGTACTTGACAGGGTTGGAAAAATAGATGAGGACCTTGAGCCATTGAGTAAACTTGGTATTCTAATAGATCGTGATGAAGAAGGTTACCTGCTGCAAATTTTCAGCAAACCTCTACAGGACAGGCCTACATTATTCTTTGAGATCATTCAAAGAAAAGGCGCAAAGAGTTTTGGCAAAGGGAATTTCAAAGCCTTATTTGAAGCATTGGAAAGAGAACAGGACGCAAGGGGAAATTTATAAATAGGTTACCGAAATTGATAATATGGGAAAATGGTTTATTGTAAAACTTCGCAATTTATCCGTAATTCCCGCATTTGACTACCAGGAAATCGTACAAAAATGTATTTTTAACACTGGTAAAAATAATATTTTGCTATTTTCACTCGCTGTCAACTATAAACGCAATTGACATTTTAAATGAATTGGATTCGTAATATAATTTGTTTGTTCATCGGGATCGCATGTTTTTCTTTTGTGGCCTTATCGCAAAATGCGGTAAATGCTATTCAAAAGGCTTCATACAAAGTACCCGGTATCATAAATCGGGTTGAAGACACTTTAAAAAAGCAATTCGAGAAACAACATTTAACATGGCCACCGGAGGCCCTGTATATCCGTTCATTTAAGTATGATCGCCAGCTTGAAATATGGGTAAAAAACAGCAACAAAGAATCTTATAAATTATTCAAAACTTATAAGATATGCATGCAAAGCGGTACCATGGGGCCTAAGCGTGTGGAAGGCGATTACCAGATACCGGAAGGCTTTTACCAAATAACTGATTTTAATCCGAATAGTAATTATCATTTATCACTGGGTTTAAATTATCCAAATGCGTCTGATAGGATATTGAGCGATCCTCAGCGCCCAGGAGGATCCATTTATATACATGGCAATTGCGTTTCAACCGGCTGCATAGCCATTAGTGATGAACCGATCGAAGAAGTATATGCACTTGCCAGCAATGTAAAAGCAAAAGGACAGGAATTTATTCCTGTTCATGTGTTTCCAGTAAAGTACAGTGTAAAAAAATCTATGGAATACCTGAACAGTACCATCAAGGATAATACTTACCTGCAACAATTCAATAAGAATATAAAAGAGGTTTATGAATACTTCGAAATAAAGAAACAGCTGCCGGTGATAATGGTGAATAAGAAGGGAGAGTATGTGCTCAATTAGAACATCAATCGTCAATCGGCAATAGAACTATAAAATAAAAAGTGGCTCCATAACAGAGCCACTTTTTATTTTATATTAATTACAACTTTAAAATTATTACCGATTCACGATTGACGATTACCGTCTCTCATCAGTACCTGTATTGTCTCCGGTGTTTTTTGTTCCAGCACAATTTGTTTGTCTATAGTAAGTATATTTATTGTTTCTTCGTCATAATGCCTGATCGTAAGCAGCGTGAGATTTTTTTCCACTTCTACATCAAATATCAATGAAGCATCGGCGGCAAGTTTTTCAATCTTGTCAACACGATCATCAAAACAACACAATAAAGAGATGGCGGTATTCTGTGAAAGATTAGGTTTTATTTTTACCTGGTCGAATAATTCATGTAACTGGTGAACAGGTTTGTCTTCTACAAATGAAAAATCTTTTGATTTAAATTGTAGTAACGCCTGTTTTTCTTTATACACGATAATGGGAGGAAGATTCCTTGATAATTTTTTTGTGATGGACGTACCTGGTAAGGATGGATCAAGAAAACTCTTTACATAAAGGGGTATATTTTTATTCTGCAAAGGCTTGATCGTTTTTGGATGGATGACCTGGGCGCCATAATAGGCCATTTCAATTACTTCAGTAAAACTTAATGAAGGAATGATCGTTGCATTTTTATAGGTACGCGGATCGCCGCTCATTACAGCGTCCACATCTTTCCATATTGTAACTGATTCTGCAACCAGCAGGTTGGCAAATATGGCTGCAGTAAAATCACTTCCCTCACGGCCAAGCGTGGTGCTTTCATTTTCATCAGTTGCACCGATAAATCCCTGCGTTATTACAATATCATATTCTTTGAATAATGGAATGATGTCAGATTGTATCTTTTTCCCGGTATATACCCAGTCGATGGAAGCATCCCGGAAATTGCTATCGGTCCTCAGGATATCCCGTACATCGATCCATTTGTTTTTAATCTTTTGTTCAGATAAAAAATGACTCATCATAGCCGTACTCAATAATTCACCGCAACATACTACCTGGTCATAATAGTAATCATAATTCCTAACTGGTTTGTCATGCAGCAACCATTCAACCTCTGTAAAAAATTCTTTAAGCTGATTTTCTGCTTGCTGCCAGTTTACAACAGTGAGGTATTTCAGCGTATTCAAATGACTTTCTTTTACCTGCTCAAACAATTTTAATGCGTCTTCCTGTCTTCCTTCAAAAAAGGCATCTACAACTTTTTCAAGCGCATTGGTAGTCTTTCCCATAGCCGAGATCACTACCAGTAATTTTTCGGGTGCCCCCTGTTGAATGATATTAGCTGTATTTTTTATTCTTTCGATATTATTGATACTTGCCCCTCCAAATTTGTATACTTTCATTTCTTCCCTTTTTAGGCCATTAAAATTACCTGTTATCGCAAAACCTTATTTTAATATTGTTACATTTGAGCCGCAAATCTAACTTCGTAAATTGTAAACCGGAAATTGTTTTATGGCAATTAATAGAAAAATACAGACGCTGGATGAATTTACCATCCAGCAAATGAGAGATTTTCCACAGGCTACAGGTGAATTGTCGGGTCTTTTACGCGATATGGGACTTGCAGCCAAAAGGGTTCATGTTGAAGTGAATAAAGCCGGGCTGGTAGATATCCTTGGGGATGCGGGCACGATGAATGTACAGGGAGAAGAAGTAAAGAAACTGGATGTGTTTGCCAATAACCAGTTCATGGGTGTTTTACAGCATGGTATCAGTTGTGCCGGTATCGGAAGTGAAGAACTCGATGAGATCGTTGTATTTGATGACGAGATATCCAACCAGTCTAAATACGTTTGTCTTTTTGATCCGTTAGACGGAAGCAGCAATATTGACGTGAATGTTTCTATCGGAACCATTTTTAGTGTTTACCGCAGGGTGAGTGAAATAGGTAAACCCGCTACCCAGGCCGATTTCCTGCAACCAGGAAATAAGCAGGTGGCTGCAGGATATATGGTCTATGGATCTTCTACGATGATGGTATATGCAACAAGGCGTGGAGTAAATGGATTTACACTTGACCAGTCGATAGGGGAATTCACTTTGAGTAACCCTGATATCAAATGCCCGGAAAAAGGAAAGATCTATTCTGTGAACCATGGTAATTTTTTCCAGTATGAAGAGCCTGTAAGAAAATACATCAATGCATGCCAGAATAAAGATAAATCTACCGGGGGCCCATACACGCAGCGATACATTGGGAGCATGGTAGCAGATGTTCACCGCAACCTGATCAAAGGAGGAATATTTATGTACCCCGGTACAACTGATAAACCCAAAGGAAAGCTGAGGCTTTTATACGAATGCAATCCATTTGCATTTATAATTGAAAAGGCAGGTGGAAAAGCTACAGATGGTAAGCAACGTATCCTGGATATACAACCCACGGAGGTTCATCAGCGAACACCATTGTTTATCGGAAGTAAGCTAATGATGGAAGAATTAGAAAGCTATCTGAATGCTTAATAAAATATTTATGATTTAAGATGATGATGTAAGATTTGTTCTAATATGCGTTAAGAACGCAAATCATACATCTTAAATCGTACATCATACATTGTATATTATGCCGAACAAAATAATCTCAGTAAAAAATCTCACAAAGAATTATGGTGATTTCCAGGCAGTGAAATCCATTTCATTTGACGTATATGAAGGAGAGATATTTGGTTTACTTGGCCCAAATGGAGCAGGAAAATCAACAACACTTGAGATCATAGAAACACTGAGAGATAAAACCGCAGGAGAGGTGATGGTAGATGGTATTGATCTTGACAAGAACCCTGGCGGAATCAAAAAGATTATTGGGGTACAATTACAAACTTCCGGCTTTTACCCGGGACTGAATCTTATTGAGCTGATTAGGCTTTTTGGCGGATTATACAACAGGCCGGTAAATCCCATGGAGTTGCTGAAAAAAGTAAACCTGGCCGACAAGGCAAAAAATAAAAGCAAAGAATTAAGCGGTGGACAAAGACAACGCTTTTCTATTGCCACAACACTTATCAATAATCCAAGGATCGTGTTTCTTGATGAGCCCACCACCGGGCTTGATCCACAGGCGAGGAGGAATTTATGGGATTTGATCAGGGAGATACGGGATAATGGCACCACTGTTATTCTTACCACTCATTACATGGATGAGGCAGAACAGCTTTGTGATCGTATTGCTATTATGAATGAGGGAAAAATCATCAAACTGGATTCACCGGATAAGATGATTGACGAGCTGGTGGAAAGCGGGTTTGAAAGACCCAAACAGGTGAAGGCCGCCAATCTTGAAGATGTTTTTATACATTTGACAGGAAGAGAGATGCGGGATGAATAAACTTGTTTTTATTTGCATTTAATTTAAAACAAAAAATACATTTTAATGAAGAAGTTAGTTGTTTGTTTATGGACATTGGTATCAATGATCAGTTTTGTAAACGCACAGGTAAAAACCACGCCGGCAAAACCTGTTAAAGCAAAGCCGGCTCCGGCTACAAAGGCAGCGATGAGAAATCTTATTGATAGTTTTAGCTATGCTGCGGGTGTAAATATTGCCGGAAATATGAAAGACCAGGGAATTAGCTATCTGAATTCAGATTTATTATTGAAGGCCATCGATGATGTTTTCAAAAATAAGCCCACGGCACTTTCACCTGAGCAATGTAATACAGTATTGCAAAGCCAGATGGCCATCTTCAATAAGGCAAAAGATGAGCAGAAGAAAAAAATTGCAGAAGTTGAAAAAGCAAACGGCCAGGCTTTTTTGGCAACGAATAAAACACGTAAAGAAGTAACTACACTGCAGGATGGATTGCAATACGAGATACTGCAGGCCGGCGAGCAGGGAGGGATGAAACCTACAGCGCAGGATACAGTAGTAGTGGACTACGTAGGTACGCTTATAAATGGACAACAGTTTGATGCATCAACAGGCAGGGGACCTGCAACATTTCCTGTTGGTGGAGTAATCAGGGGATGGACCGAGATTCTCCAGTTAATGACAAAAGGTGCAAAATGGAAAGTGTATATACCAAGCGAACTTGCTTATGGTGACAGGGGTGCCGGTGAAGGTATACCAGGTGGATCAACACTTATTTTTGAAATTACTTTACACGATATAAAGCCAGCGGTGACACGATAATGGAAGATTTAAAATATCCAATTGGGAAGTATGTTGAGCAACCATTTTCTGAAACACAGCAAAGAGAATGGTTGCTTGATATACAAACATTGCCACAACAGATAGAGTATGCCATTACAAATCTTGACCATCACCAGCTGGATACGCCTTACCGCGAAGGTGGATGGACTGTAAAACAGGTTGTGCATCATGTTGCAGATAGTCATATGAACGCATATATACGTTTTAAGCTGGGCCTCACCGAAGACAAACCGTCTATTAAACCCTATCGTGAAGATCTTTGGGCAGAAATGATTGACACAAAAAATCTCCCTGTTAATATTTCAATTACACTCCTGTATGCGGTACATGCCCGTTGGATGGAAATATTAAGACATATTTCGGCAGAGCAATGGTACAGGAAAGTGTTCCACCCCGAACATGAAAAAGAAATGACGCTCTGGTACCTGCTAGGCATGTACGCATGGCATAGCAGGCATCATGTTGCTCATATAACTTCATTAAGAGAGAGAATGGACTGGTAGTTTATCCAGTATCCGGTATCAAGCATCAGGTATTAAGTATCCAGCATCAAACCCCCGCCTCCATGTCTTTTAAAAAGCTTTCTTCAGAATACATAAACAGGCATCCTTATTTTACTGCCAGAAAAGACAGTTATCAAACGCCTGCCGGCAAAATTGTAGATCCTTACTATGTTGTTGAATTACCTACCAGTGTTGCTGCGATGGCCATTACGGAAAATAATGAAGTGATCATGATAAGGCAATACCGGTATCCGGTAAACGACGTATTACTTGAGTTACCGGGTGGATTTATCGATGCGGGTGAATTGCCTTTAGATGCGGTGAGGAGAGAACTGTTGGAAGAAACCGGATATTCATTTACATCAGTGCATCCATTGGGAGTAACTGCTGCGAACCCCGGTGTGCTGGATAATTTTACACATATATTTTTGGCATTAGGCGGTATAAAAACAGCTGCACAGCAACTTGATCCTAATGAGGAAATTGATATTGTTCTCACACCTTTGGAGGAGTTAAGATCCATGCTGATGCGCAACGAGATAAAACAAAGCCTTCACGCAGTCTGCATATTTTATGCGTTTGAATTCCTGAAAGCCAATAAGCTTAGCTGATCCTGCTCTATCTCTGCAATAATAAAAAAGCTGCCGCATATCATTATTACATCATGAGCAGTTGCATGCAGCTTTGCTTTTTTAATAGCATCATTCACATCATCGAAACAATCTCCATTCAATAGGTATTCTGCAGCAATTTTTTTTAATTCTTCTTTAGGCAATGCTCTCGGTATATGTGCATTGGTAAAATAATATTTGGACGCAGGAGAGAAAAGCGATAAAACATTACTAATGTCTTTATCATTTACGAATCCTAAAATAAAATGATAAACAGCAGTAGGATAATTTCTTTTAAGTTGTGCAAGTATTTGTTTAATACCGTCTTCATTGTGTGCAACATCCAGGATCAATGCAGGTTTCGTTTCCATCACCTGCCACCTGCCCCTAAGACCTGTAATGCGGCAAACATTTTCCAGGGCATGATGGATATTTGATTCCGAAATCACCACACCAAGTTCATTCAACAATTGTACACAACTTAATACTGTACACACATTTTTTGCCTGGTATAAACCTGTAAGATCAAGTCTCAATTTTTCAACAACATTGGTAGATGTATTTCGGATATTACATAATAAAAGGTCTCCTGATGAATCAATGTATTCTGTAATGAATTCTTTTGATGCAAAATGTATATCTGTTTGCATCTCTTCTGCTTTTTTGATAAATACAGGAAGTGTTGCTGGTAAAGTTTCGCCGATTACTACAGGGGTATGTTGTTTTATGATGCCGGCTTTTTCAAATGCAATTTCCGGCAATGTATTCCCCAATAATTGCACATGATCATAACCAATATTTGTAATCACTGAAATTAAAGGTGAGATAATATTGGTACTATCGAGTCTGCCACCAACACCGGTTTCAATTACAGCGATATCTACTCCTTCACTTGCAAAATATTCAAACGCCATTGCAACGGTAAGCTCAAAAAAAGAAGGTTGGATCTTTGTTGAAATATGCATGGTACGATCAACGAAATCAACTATAAAATCCTTGTTGATCATTTTTCCATTCACTCTTATCCTTTCCCTGAAATCTTTTAAATGGGGTGATGTATATAGACCCGTTTTATAACCCGCTTCTTCCAGGATTGCTGCCAGCATATTGCAGGTGCTTCCTTTTCCATTGGTGCCTGCAACATGTATTGCTTTGAATTTATTTTGTGGATTGTTTAATGCCTCACACAGCTCAATAATATTGTGCAGGTCTTTTTTATATGCAGCAATGCCTATGCGGCTGAACATAGGAAGCTGCTCATACATGTAGCTTATGGTTTCTTCGTACGTCATGGGACAAATGTAGTGAATTGTGAAAAGTGAATAGTGAAAAGCTGAGGGTTTGTAATGATTTTAAAAGGCTAAAATATGCGGCAATCGGCAATGGGCAATCGGCAAACGGGAATCGGAAATTGGGAATCGGAAATTGGGAATTGGGAATGATAAAACTACTCAGGAATTTATCAATTGCCGTCGGCTTCAACCGACGGATTACTACAAAAAATAAAGGGGCTTTAGCCCCATTTTTCTATTATTAAAAATAGCGAGATTAATTAATATTGAAATTAAAGCGGACTGTTACAGTCGTTTCCTCATCAGCTTTATTAAATTCCATTTTTTGCAGGTATTTGCGAATTGCACTAGCATATTGCGAACCACGGTTGGTTGTGCCTTTATCAAATCCAATAAAAGTACCTTTTCCACCAGCATTTACTTTTACAATTGCAAAAATGGTTGCCTTTTCTAATTCGTCCGTAAAATTATAAGAGCGATAAATGAGTTGCCTGTTTCCCTTGGTAACTTGCGGGCCACCAATTTTTCCCCCCGGTGTATTGCCATAAGAATCCTTATTTCCATTTGGATCACCATTATCACCTTTTCCTCCGGGTTTATTTCCCTGGTAAGTGTAACCATTATCCTGTGTAGGATTATTTCCAGGAGTACCGCTACCCGGACCATTATAGGTAACCTTTGGTTTCTGCGGTTTAGGTACTGGTGCAATTACCGGTGTTTCGGATCTTTCTATTTTTGGTTTCGGCGTATTTTTTACCGGCTTATTTACGGGCGCTGCATTTTCTTCCGCATTATCATCCGGATCAACTTTTTCTTCTGCTACCGGTTTTGCAGCTGCTATTTTAGGCACAGGAATATTTTCCAAGGAAGGAGTTCTGTTTCCCTTTCTCAATGGTTGTTCTTTACCAAAACCTTCTTCATTATTTCCAAGATTGATCTCTATCAGGTCCTGAGCAACGGGAGGAGTAGGAGGAAGTACTTTCCAGCTTATCAAAATGAACAACAGTAACAGGCAAATGCAAATGATACTGGTATAAATAAAGGCCTTCCTGTTTTTTTCTGATTCAAAGGTTGCTGACATAAGAATATTATATAATTAAAGTTATTTGTTTATAGTTGAATAGACAATTGAATTGCCTTAATTCCATTTTGCGCAACAAAATTTTAACATTTATCCTCTGATAAACCAACTGTTGCATAAGTTTTAATCTATTGTTGCTGATATTTACCGCAGAGAACAAGCGTAAAAGAGTTTTCGTGGAGACCTCTGCATAAACTTTGTTTCTCCTTTTCTCTGCGGTAGCAATTAAAACTCCTGATCCCAATTACGCAATTCGTTTATAGATCCAATAAGGTAATAATCTCATCGCCCTTGCAACGACCCACCAACGCTTTGTGATATACGCTCTTCGTTTCTTCGCTTCAATGGCTTTATATATTTGTAAAGCAGCTTTACCTGGTGATGATACCCAAAACTGTTTATTTCCTTTGGCCATTTTTGTTTTTACAAAGCCAGGTTGAATATCTGTTGCTGAGATATCAAGTTTAAGTTTGGCGGCTTTCATATGCAGTCCTTCAAGGTAATTACTCATGTAAGCTTTACTGGCACTATATGCCGGTGCCCAGCTGTTTCCACGATTGGAAGCAATAGAAGATATTCCTGCAATTTGCCCTTGACCTTGTGTTACAAAATAATTGAAAACAAAATTTGCTATTTCAACAAAGCCATTTACATTGGTAAGTGTTGTTTGTTTTTCAATTTCCCACATTAATTTTTTGGAAGGTTCGCCATAACCACTGTTGTAAATCAAAATGTCAAGTCCGCCAAGTTGAGTGATCATTGATTGGAGGTGTTTGATATTATCATTCCCTGTAACATCAAAGCATGCTGTAATAACAGCAGGAAATTCAGTTTGAAAAGAATCAAGCAATTCTTTTCTCCTTCCACTTATACCAACAAGATAACCATCGTTCACATACAATTGTGCAAGTGTTCTCCCGATACCGGAAGTAGCGCCAATGATAATTACTTTTTTCTGCATCTCAGGCTTTGTAATTTCTTTCACCAAATAAAAGGCTGCCGATACGAACCATGGTACTTCCTGCTTCAATTGCCATCATATAGTCCGCACTCATTCCCATACTTAAAATTGATAATTGATAATTGTCAATTGACAATTGAATATTCAATTGATCAAATATTTTTTTCAGCTTTTTGAATTCAGAAATGATCAATCCATTGTCTTCTGTAAATGTTGCCATTCCCATCAGGCCTTTTATACTAACATGGCTAAATAATTCTTTATTGGATTGTATTTTTGTTAAAAGCTGATTTAATTCTCCCTCATCAAATCCAAACTTTGTTTCATCTTTTGATATATATACCTGTAAGAGGCAGGGGATAACGCGGTTTATTTTTTTTCCCTGCTTATTGATCTCCGATAATAATTTTTCGCTGTCAACACCGTGGATGAGATGAACAAACGGTGATATATATTTTACCTTATTTGTTTGAAGGTGGCCAATAAAATGCCATTGAATATCTTTTGGTAATGTTTCATATTTTTCAACCAGTTCCTGCACATAGTTCTCTCCGAAATCACGGATCCCGCTATTGTAAGCTTCCAGGATATCTTCCTTTGTTTTTGTTTTTGAAACAGCAACAAGTGTTACGTTTTTCTGAGCAAGCTGATCATTGATCTTTTGATATTTTTCTTTAAGAAATGCCATGTTGCAAAATTACATTAATACAAAAAAAATGTGCAAATGAAAATTACATCTGCACATTTTTAAAAAAAATTAATTCGATTTATCTCATATCCAGTACACCAGGTATCCTACTTAAGAATCGACCTGCTGATAACGATTCGCTGTACTTCGCTCGTGCCCTCATAGATCTGCGTGATCTTTGCATCTCTCATCATTCGTTCTACGTGGTATTCTTTTACAAATCCATAACCTCCGTGGATCTGCACTGCTTCGGTGGCAGTCCACATGGCCGTTTCACTGCTGAATACTTTTGCCATAGACCCACTGAGCGTATAATCCATATGCTGATCTTTTTCCCAGGCTGCTTTCAAACACAATAATCTTGCAGATTCAATCCGTGTAGCCATATCCGCAAGTTTGAACTGGATTGCCTGGTGGTTCATGATCTCTGTACCAAATGCCTTTCTTTGTTTGCTGTATTTTAATGCGAGTTCATAAGCGCCGCTTGCAATACCAAGCGCCTGCGATGCAATACCAATTCGGCCCCCGGCCAATGTTTTCATGGCAAACTTAAAACCAAAACCGTCTTCGCCAATGCGGTTTTCTTTTGGAACTTTTACATCGTTGAATAAAATAGTGTGTGTATCACTTCCCCTGATGCCCAATTTATTTTCCTTCGCTCCAACAACAACACCAGGCCAGTTTTTTTCTACTATAAGGGCATTAATACCACGACTTCCTTTGCTAACATCTGTTTGAGCAATTACAAGATAAACACTTGCACTATTACCATTGGTGATCCAGTTCTTGGTACCATTCAATAAATAATGATCGCCTTTATCTTCGGCGGTTGTTCTTTGTGAAGTAGCATCGCTCCCTGCTTCCGGTTCACTTAACAAAAATGCACCGATGTATAATTCCCCATTCTTTTTTCCGTGGGCCAGGGGAGTTAAATAGTTTTTCTTTTGTTCTTCGTTCCCGTATTCCTGCAAGCCATAACAAACAAGACTATTGTTTACACTTACAACAACACTTGTACTCGCATCTATCTTACTGATCTCTTCCATAGCAAGTACATAGCTGATGGTATCCATTCCACTGCCACCATATTCAGGCTTTACCATCATACCCATAAAGCCGAGGTCTGCTAATTTTTCGATCTGTTCTTTTGGAAATTTCTGGAGTTCGTCTCTTTCAATTACTCCCGGCAGGCACTCATTAATGGCAAAATCACGTGCTGCTTTTTGTATCATCAGGTGCTCTTCGGAAAGTTGAAACTGCATAAGTCTTTTTTTTAAAGTGCTGCAAAAATAAGCTTTGCAGGCTAAGTTTGAAGTTTCTGATTCCTTTTTTTTGTTTTGAAACAAGTTGTTACAAAATAAAAATGCCTTTGGCAGGATATGGATTGTACTGCCAAAGGAACTGAACCTCAGTCGATGGAGATTATCTTAGTTTAAAGACCAATCCTCCCTGTATAGAAGTAATATCAAAACCTGCTTCGGCATTTACACCAAATCCCGGCGTAAAGAAATAAGAAACACCTACAAATCCACCTACAACAGGAAATACATCATTATAATCAAACCGCTTGTGATTATCATCATATTCGTAGTGATAAAAACCAGCGCCGGCAGAAACACCGGCATATGTATCCAATCCCGGCACTTTCCATCCATAATGCCATGCAGACCTGGCAGCAGCTACAAATGTTCGTGCCCTGAAATCATCACGATAATACCTGTCATCATTGGCTGTTGTTAAACCAATTTCAGGACCAAGGGAAACTGTGCCCGGACCAGCAGGCCATATCCCAAATTCAATTGCGGCCTTTGTTCCAAATGTAGAATTGCCACGAAAATCATTTTTATAATCTGTTCCAAAACCAAGTCCAAGGTTTAATGTAGTACTTCCCTTTTTAAAAGGAGTTATTGTCCCTTTCCTGGTTTGAGCATCAGCCGTAATAGCAACGGCTACTATTAATAAAGATAAAATAGCGGGAATAATTTTCTTTCTTTTCATATAAACGCATTTACAAATAGCATACCAACGCTTTGGAATGAAAAATGACCTGTACATATATCTTTAATCTTTCTATGTTTTTTATTCAACCGTAGTTAAAAACAGCTTTTATTCTTTTATATATTTACACATCAATTTCGCCTGTTGAATACAGCTATACAAAATCTGAGGATACAAAAGATCATTGCAATTATTTCAATTGTATTATTCCTGGTTAAGATCATTGCATGGTATATTACCGGTTCTGTTGCCATTCTTACAGATGCATTGGAGAGTGTTGTTAATGTAATTGCGGGGCTTATTGGTGTTTATAGTCTCTACGTGTCTGCAAAACCAAAAGATGTTGATCATCCTTACGGTCACGGTAAGGTGGAATTTATCTCTTCGGCCATAGAAGGAACCTTGATTGGTGTTGCAGGTTTGATCATCATTGTTGAAGCTATCAATAATCTTCGTTATGAACATGTGGTAAGAAAACTTGATTTTGGTATTTACCTTGTTGCAGCAACTGCAATTATAAATTATGTGGCAGGCAACATATGTATCAATGCCGGTAAAAAAAGCAATTCACTTGCATTGATTGCGGGAGGAAAACATCTGAGGGCAGATACCTATACAACAATAGGCATTATTGCAGGTTTATTGCTGCTTTATTTTACCGGGATTGGCTGGATAGATAGTGCTGTGGCGATCATTTTTGCATTGATCATTCTCGTAACAGGATATAAGATTGTTCGTACTTCTGTTGCTGGCATAATGGATGAAGCTGATATTGATCTTCTAAAAAATATGGTTGAAACCCTCAATAAGAACAGGAATGTGAACTGGATAGATCTGCATAACCTGAGGTTGATCAAATACGGCCCTACACTTCACCTTGATTGCCATCTTACGGTTCCCTGGTATTTTAATGTGAATGAAGCACATCATGAAATTGATACACTTTCAAACCTTGTACGTAAAGAATATGGAGAGTCTGTTGAATTGTTTGTTCATTCGGACGGGTGCAGGAATTTTTCCTGTCCTATTTGCGATAAATTTGAATGTAAAGTACGGGAACATCCTTTTGAAAGAAAAATTCAATGGACAATGGAAAATATTTCTACAAATCATAAACATACTATTCAAAGCTGATCATGAAAAATAACCTGGATGAAACATACTGGAATGAAAGATATACAAACCAAACTGCAGTATGGGATGTGGGGGAAGTTTCTACTCCCTTGAAGGAATACATCGATCAGTTAACCGATAAAACTGTTCGTATTTTAATTCCGGGTTGCGGTAATGCATACGAGGCAATATACCTGATTGAAAAAGGGTTTAAGAATATTACGTTGATTGATATTTCACCAGCACTTGTAAAAAATATTCAACAGAAGTTGAAGAAGTACAATGATGAACAGTTGCAGATCATTTGCGGAGATTTCTTTGAACTGTATCAGCAATTTGATCTGATCCTTGAACAAACATTTTTCTGTGCATTGGATCCGGAACTCAGAAAGCGGTATACGGATAAAATGTATGACCTTTTGAATGTTGGTGGTAAATTGGTTGGCGTACTTTTTAATCGTTCGTTTGAAGAAAGTCCTCCTTTCGGTGGTAGCAAAGCAGAATATGAAAAATTATTTTCAGAAATGTTTCAAATACAAAAGATGGAAATGTGTTATAACTCAATTGAGAAAAGAAAAGGGAATGAACTGTTTGTTATCCTAAAAAAATAATATTCTTTAACTCTGTGAAACTTTGTGTTACCTGCTTTACCTCTGTGGTTAAGTTTTCGCGAAAATAAACCACAGAGGTACGCAGAGGTTTTTCACGGAGTTCCACAGAGTCTTTTTAAGCTATTGAGAAAAAACCTTCGCCACACCAAACGCAGCAGCAGCTGCTACTGCCCCAATCAATGTTACGCGGATGGCTCCCCACATGGCATTCACACCCGTAACCTTACTTTTAAAGTATCCAAAAATAAAAAGACATATTAATGTTGCAATAACAGAGTAGATCAATGCATCTGAAGGTGTAGCGATAAAAAAGTATGGGCTAAGTGGTATGATTCCACCAACAATGTAAGATACCCCGATGTTCAAAGCGGCTTTCGTTGCTCTTTTTGGATCAGGTTTATCCAATCCAAGTTCATATTTCATCATAAAATCAACCCAACGATCTTTGTCGCGGGCTATTTCCTCCGTTGCTTTCTCCTGTATTTCTTCACTAAGACCAATATTCGCAAAAAATTCTTTTGTCTCTTCTATCTCACGATCACGCAGGTGTTCTACTTCGTGATGTTCGCGTTTGACTTCACTTCGGTAATGATCCTGTTCTGTTTTGCCGGAAAGATAACCTCCAAGTCCCATTGCAATACTACCCGCAGCAATCTCGGCAATTCCTGCGATCACTACAATGGTACTGCTGTTAACAGCACCACTCAATCCTGCAGCAAGTGCAAAAGGAACAGTAAGTCCATCACTCATGCCAATCACGACATCTTTTAAAAAGTCAGAACTTTTTAAATGTGCTTCCTCGTGAGGATGAATATGTGCTTCCATATTGCTGTTTACAGCGAATGTAATTTTAAAATGCGGATTTAATTAAGCGATTGTAAACTATTCTTAATGATGTTTACACAATCCAGTATTTGTTCTTTTGTAATTACAAGTGGTGGTGCAAACCTGATCTTATCACCATGGGTTGGTTTTGCCAGTAACCCATTTTCTTTGAGCTGCAGGCAAAGATCCCAGGCAGCTTCGGGATTGGTATGTTTTATAACAATAGCATTTAATAAACCACGACCCCTGATGATTGCTATATGTGGTGAATTCAATTTTTGTAATGCTGTTCTGAAAAGTTCGCCCAGCGTTGCGGCATTGGCAGCCATATTTTCATCTTTCAATACTTTTAATGCAGCAATGGCTACTTTACATGCCAATGGATTTCCACCATAGGTACTTCCGTGTTCGCCGGGTTTAATAGTAAGCATTATTTCGTCATCAGCAAGTACAGCACTCACTGGCATCACACCACCACTTAACGCTTTTCCGAGTATGATCATATCCGGCCTCACATTTTCATGATCGCATGCAAGCATATATCCTGTTCTGCAAAGCCCTGTTTGTATTTCATCAGCAACCATCAGTACTTTATATTCAGTACATAATGCTCTCACGCCGGCATAATAACCTTCATCAGGTACCACAACTCCTGCTTCACCCTGTATTGGCTCAAAAAGAAATGCAGCTACATTTTGATCCTGCAACGCTTTTTCCAAAGCGGCAAGATCATTATACGGGATCACTTCGAATCCATTTACAAAAGGCCCAAAGTTTTTGGTAGAAGTTGGATCTGTACTGAATGAAATAATACCTATTGTTCTGCCATGAAAATTCGAAGAACATACAATGATCTTCGCCTGTCCTTCAGGTATTCCCTTTACTTCATATCCCCACTTACGGCTAAGTTTGATCGCAGTTTCAACAGCTTCCACGCCGCTGTTTACCGGTAATACTTTATCATATCCAAAATATTGTGTAATAAACTTTTCGTATTCACCCAACAGGCTGTTATAAAAAGCACGTGATGTTAAAGTGAGTGTTTGAGCCTGCTCCATTAATGCAGCAATGATCTTTGGATGGCAATGGCCCTGGTTAACGGCAGAATAACCGCTGAGGAAATCATAATACTGTTTGCCATCCACATCCCATACATGAACGCCGGAACCTTTACTTAATACTACTGGTAATGGATGATAGTTATGTGCACCATATTTTTCTTCAAGATCAAGATAGTGCTGTGTATTTGCTGTTAATTGAATAGTTGTATGCATAAAATTAAATGTGTAATAAGTAAACGATAAGATTTAAAAGAAACAGGAACCCGGATAGGCTGTTCCCCTTCAGGGGCCAGGGGTTTATCTTCGATGATTTAGCAGGTCAAGATTGCTGCCCAGGAATTTTATTGAAGTGGTCTTTTTGATAATCCAAAGATAAACAATTATACCCATTTGTAAAAGTAATGAGCCGGAAAATTTAAGTCCAATGAAGCTTCTTCTTTGAAAATACCATATACGCTGCTGCCACTTCCACTCATTGATGCATATAGAGCGCCGTATGAATAAAGTTTTTCTTTGATGTCCCTGATTTCAGGATGCGATTTAAATACAGGGGCTTCAAAATCATTGCTGATAAGTCCTTTCCAGTCTTCCACGGGTTTTCCAATGCTGCCTTTCAGGTCAATAATATTTCCCATTTTTTCCAAAGCAGCAAATGCCCATCCTGTATTTATATGGATGCCGGGATGAACGATCAATATTTTATAGGCAGACAGGTTAACTTCAATTGCTTCCAGTAATTCGCCACGGCCGCTTGCAAAACATGGCTTATTGATAAGAAAAAACGGGCAATCACTACCGAGTTCCAATGCATAGTTGGTGAGTTGTTGGGAACTGAGATCAAGTGAATATTTTTTATCGATCAATTCCAACGCAATAGCAGCATCAGCCGAACCACCGCCAAGTCCTGCACCCATTGGTATTGTTTTATGCAAGTGCATTTTCAATCCGGGTATTTGAGGGAAATCTTTTTTTAATAATTGAAAAGCTTTAACGCAAAGATTATTTTCTGTATTTCCGTCGATTGTTATTCCTGATGTTGAAAATTCAATGGAGTTGATGGAAGGGGAATCAATTATTTCGAGCGCATCTTTTATTGCAACGGGGTGAAAAATCGTTTGAAGATTATGAAAACCATCTGGTCTTTTACCAATGATCTGTAAACCGATATTTATTTTACAATTGGGAAATGAAATCATTCAATTGACAATTGATAATTAATAATTGACAATTGTTCTAATAAAAACCTGGAATTTAATTGTCAATTATACATTGCCAATTATCCATTGTCAATTGTACATTGTTACTTGCCTTTACGGCTTTTTATTTCATCACGAATAGCGATTGCTTTGATATAATCTTCATGTTCCAGTACATCTGTAAGCAGGCTGTTTAATTCTTCGAGGCTCATGGAGCGAAGATCATCCTTGCCGCCGGTTTCTGTGGTAACTGATGCAGTTGCTTTTTTATTGTCATCTTCCATTAATACGCCTGCCTGGTCGAGGATAGTATCATATGTATAAATGGGGCAACCGAATCGTACAGCCAGTGCCAGTGCGTCAGAAGTCCTTGAATCAATTTCTACCGTATCGTTGGCAGAACTGCAAACTAATTTTGAGTAAAAAATACCCTCCTGTAAATCATTGATAACGATCTCGTGCAACTCTACATTAAAAGCCATCATAAAATTTTTCATCAGGTCATGTGTCAGCGGGCGACTGGGGTTCATTCTTTCCAGTGCAACTGCGATAGCCTGTGCTTCAAAGCCACCAATTACAATGGGAAGACGGCGAAGTCCATTGATCTCACCCAATACGACAGCATAGGAGTGGGTTTGTGTAATACTATGAGATAATGCGACTATTTCCAGTTCAATTTTTTTCATGCCGGGCTATTGAAGAATTGAATATTACTTTTTTACAAAGATAAAAGTTAAAGCCTTTCAAATTTAATTGAAAGGCTTTTAAAATCAAGCTTTTTTATAAATTCTCTTTCCACAGCTATAAGCGCCGGGATAAAAAATTATTGTACTCCTTTTATCTTTTTTACAGCAGCAATGATCTTTGGCATTACTTCAAAAGCATCGCCAACAATACCATAATCCGCAGCTTTAAAGAATGGGGCTTCAGGATCTTTATTGATCACAACAATTGTTTTACTGCGATTCACACCGGCAAGATGTTGAATGGCGCCTGAAATCCCTATTGCAAAATACAAATTGGGTGCAATGGCCAATCCTGTTTGTCCAACATGCTCATGATGCGGCCTCCAGTGTATATCAGCTACTGGCCGGCTGCAGGCTGTAGCAGCGCCGAGTAAATGAGCAAGTTCTGTAACCATTCCCCAGTTCTCGGGGCCTTTTAATCCACGGCCTCCGCTTACTACAACCTCTGCTTCACTTAATGGTACTTCACCAACAACTTTATTTACGCCTGTAACCTCCACTTTTGCAGCATCAATAGTTGCATTAAAAGGAGCTACTTCCGCAGTTCCGCCTGTAACTATAATACTGTATGAATTGGGATTGAGTGCGATTATTTTTTTAGCAGTTTTTACAGCAATGTTTGCAAAAGCCTTTCCGCTGAAAACAGTCTTTTTAACAGTGAAGCCATTACTTGTATCCGGTAACGCAACGGCACCTGAAACCAATCCTGCTTTCAATCTTACGCTTAGCCTTGGTGCTACCGCTTTGCCTGCTGTATTATTTGAAAACACGATGATGTCTGCACCTGTTGCTTCAGCAGCCTGTGCAATTACTTTTGCATATACCTGCGCATCGAGGTTATTCAATGATGCATCAGCAACCGTATGCACTTTTTTAATTCCATAATTTCCTATAGCAGCAAGATCATCATTTACTGATCCCAGCACGATCGCTTCTGCGGTAGTACCCGTTTGCTCTGCAATCTTTGCGGCATAATTCGCAGCTTCAAAAGATGATTTTTTTATGTGACCATCTGCCTGGTCCAAGAAAACTAATACGCTCATAAAATATTTTTATTTCCGTTTGTCAAATGTTGTTATCCAGTATCCAGTATCCGGTATCTTGTATCTGGCTATATCACCCTTGCTTCCTCATGAAGCAACCTCACCAATTCCTCCGGTGTTTCGGGTGAAACAAGTTTTACACCGGCTTTTGCAGGAGGAAGATCAAATGATGCAATAACTGTGTATGAATCTGCGGCTACGGGTTCACTTACTTTTAATGGTTTTGTACGTGCTCCCATGATACCTTTCATATTCGGGATCCTTTGTTCAGCCATTCCTTTTTGGCAGCTAACCACAGCCGGTAGTGCAACTTTATCTGTTTCCTCACCGCCTTCAATTTCACGTATAACCACTGCTTTGCCTGCTTCAAGATCGAATTTGATTGCATGCGAAATATAAGGCAGGTCGAGTAATTCAGCTACCATGCCGCCAATAGAGGATCCGTTGTAATCAATTGTTTCTTTACCGGTAAAGATGAGATCATAGGCACCTTGTCTTGCAATGTCAGCAATCTGTGATGCTATATAAAAGCTATCGGCATTGTCTGTATTTACCCTGAATGCTTCATCACCACCAAGGGCCAAAGCTTTGCGTATGATCGGCTCACTGTCTGCAGTGCCAACATTTAAAAGGTGTAATACGGTGGAAGGATCGGCCTCTTTTAATTCAATTGCTCTTACAAGAGCATACCATTCGTCATATGGATTGATGATCCATTGAACACCATCGGCTGCAAATTTCGTATTATTATCTGCGAAGGCTATTTTTGCCGTAGTATCAGGTGTTTTACTGATGCAAACTAATATCTTCATTAATTGTTCGTTTACCTTTCTACCAACGGCCGGAAAGGGGTGAGGAAATAAAGGTTGTTTATGCAACTAAGTGCAAATATATGCTGCAAAGATAAATTTTAAGAGTTTAAAAACAATGTTGAATGAGCAGGATTGAAAAATTACTTGAATTCATGAAAACATCAGGCCCCGACAGTTTTCTACAACATGCGCTGGCACTGGAATACATCAAAACAGGCAACGATGAAGAGGCCCGTAAACTTTTTAATGAAATTTTATTGAGAGAGCCCACTTATATCGGTTCTTATTATCATTTGGGCAAATTATTGGAAAGGGTAGCAGACTTTGACAAGGCCATCCGAATCTATAAAAGAGGAATGGAGGAGGCAAAAAAAGCGGGCGACCAGCATAGTTATAATGAATTACAGGGGGCGTTGGAGGATATAGAGGAGTGACCCCCTGATCCCTCTGAAGGGGGAACTTAGGATGGGTAGCTATTAGAAAAATGAAAGTTCTTTAAATTGTAAGTTTTGTTTGACTAACAGTTACTCATTATTCAACATTGTTGTGTCACTCACTTCAGCTGCAAATCATGTTGAGCTTTTTAAATAACAACATATCACAAACATCGAAATAATAGTAAAGTAACAATCGAAGTTCCCCCTTCAGGTTCACAGGGGCTTAAGTAATGAAGCAAGAAAAAAATAATAAAGTAACTAATCAGGTTCCCCTTTCAGGGGGACAGGGGGTTATGGGGCTTTTTCAACAATATATTAAGAACCAAAATCTCTTTCAATCAACAGACAAACTACTGCTTGCCGTTAGTGGGGGTGTGGATTCAGTTGTATTATGTGACCTGTGCAAACAATCGGGATTTAACTTTGCAATTGCACATTGTAATTTTCAGTTAAGGGGGAAAGAAAGCGACGACGACGAAACATTCGTAAAAGATCTTGGAAAAAAGTATAATGCTGAAGTATTTGTAAAAAGATTTGAAACAGAAACTTATGCAAAAGAAAAAAAAATAAGTATCCAGGTTGCAGCCAGGGAATTGCGATATGAATGGTTTACTCAACTCCTCAACTCCTCAACTTCTAAACCTCTAAACGTTTTACTCACTGCCCACCACGCCAATGATAATATTGAAACCCTGCTGATCAATTTTTTCAAAGGAACAGGTATTGCAGGCTTGCAGGGAATTTTACCAAAAAGCGGATCAGCAAATGAAATCATAAGGCCATTGTTGTTTGCAAAAAAGGAAGACCTTTTATCATATGCAAAAAAACATAAGCTTGCTTTCAGGGAAGATTCATCCAATAACAGTGATGAGTACACAAGGAATTACGTTCGTAACCAGGTAATACCCATCTTAAAAGAAATATACCCACAGGTGGAAGACAACCTGCTGGATAATATCAAAAGGCTCAATGAAGCAAATACCCTTTATCAACTGGCAATTTCATCACTGACAAAAAAACTGGTGGTTGAAAAGAAAAATGAACTTCATTTACCGGTGCTGAAACTTTTAAAAACTCCGGCTGTACAAACAGTATTGTTTGAAATAACAAAGCAATACAACTTCAGCCCGGGCCAATTGACAGATATTATTCAATTGCTCAACAGTGAATCGGGTAGATATGTTGAGTCAACCACTCATCGCATGCTCAGGAACAGGAAATGGCTTATACTTTCAAAAAAAGGAGCTATTGATCACTCGCATTTTATCATTGAAAAAAATGATAACCAGGTTGCTTTTTCCGGGCATATTCTTTCGATAGAGAAAAAAAATAAGCCTGGCAACATTGATACTGATCCAATGGTTGCCCAACTTGATGCAAGCGATATTAAATTCCCGCTCCTGTTGCGTAAATGGAAGCAAGGCGATTATTTCTACCCGTTAGGTATGCAGAAAAAGAAAAAATTAAGTCGTTTTTTTGTTGATCAGAAATTATCTCTTTTCGAAAAAGAAAATTGCTGGGTGATTGAATCCGGGAAGAAAATTATCTGGGTAGTAGGCCAAAGGATAGACAACAGGTTTAAAATAAAGCCAGGTTCTAACGAAATATATATCTTAAAACTGCGCCAGCCTCATCCTTCCCCATCAGGCTGAAATTTTTAAGGTCGGTTACGATATAAGGATAGATATCGCTACGTAAAATACCCACTAATACCAGGGAAAATGCAAGTCCGAATATGGAACCCCACAAATGGGCATTATGATTTACATTATCAGCGTTCCTTTTGTCCATGGAAACACAATAGAAAAGATACAGCACAGCGTATAAGGCAAAAGAGATTCCAAAAGCTCCATATATATATACACGACCCCAGGGAGCAAATAAGAGCATCGCAAAAACTACTGCAGATACAGCGCCTGAAGCCCCCAGTCCTCTGTAATTATAATCATCCTTGTGCCTGAAATAGGATGGAAGACTGGCAACAATCATCCCTCCAAAATACAATAGCAAATAAGAAAGAGAACCGCCCAATTTGCCTGTGGATAGAATTGCTTCAATATTTTTTCCGAAAAAATAAAGTGTAAACATGTTAAAGATCAGGTGCATCCAGTCTGCATGTAAAAAACCAGAGCTGATAAAACGGTAATACTGGTTCTGCCTTTTTATGTAATAGGGCCACAGGATAGTTTTATTTACAAGTGTTTGATTGGAAAAACCGATAAAAGAAAATATTGCATTGGCGGCAATGAGTAATATTGTTATTGGGGATTGAGAAAAATCCATGCTTGTGTTTTTATCAAAGTTAATGAAGTTGCGTAGTTAACTGGTTAACAAAGTTGATTGGTTGATTGGTTGATAGATTGATAAACCTGCTAGTCAACTTTATCAACTCTCTCAACCTTATCAACTATTCAAGAATGATGATACTTCTCATTTCTCAGAATGCTACATGCCCTGTAAACCTGTTCTGCTAAAATTAATCTTACCAGCTGGTGTGGAAAAACCAACCGGGATAAACTCCATCTATAATTAGCTCTTTGCAATACATCATTGCTTACACCATATGCACCACCTATTAGGAAAACGATGTTTTTTTCACTTTCATTTGCACGTTGCTGCAGGAAGGCAGCGAATCCTTCACTGCTTATTTGTTTTCCCCTCTCATCTAATACAACCAGGTAATCTTCCTTTTTCAATTGTCCAGTTACAATTTCTCCTTCTTTTATTTTTAGTTCAGCTTCGGTCATGCTGCCTGCATTTTTTGGACCAGCAATGATATTCCATTGAACAGGATAATAGTTTGAAATACGTTTCGTAAAAATTTCAATACCTTCCTTTACATAAGCTTCATGTACCTTTCCGATTGTCCAGAATTGAAGTTTCATGTATTATGTCATTTGTGTATAATAAAATTGTTTTTTTGTATTCTTATGACAACCGGCAAACAAACAGCCATAAGAATAATTAAATTTACGGGTAATATAAAGTATTATGATAAAGATAGACGCTAAAAGAATTATTGGGCCGCTGATCCTATGCTTCGGCCTGGTAACAAATATTTTGGCGCAAAACAATCCGCCTGCAGTGGTTGTAGCTGTTCATGAAAAGATATATATACATTTTGACAAGCCATATTATACAGCGGGAGAAACAATCTGGTTTAAAGCATACCTGTACAACAGCACCGGGTTGCCTGCCGTACAAAGTATAGAGCTATACATACAGCTGGAAAATCAAAAAGGAAAGATTATTACGAGAAATAAATACGCCGTATCAGGAGCTTCAGCAAGTGGAGCGATCAATCTGGATGAATCCATTCCGGAAGGGTATTATAAAATGAAAGCAATAACAAGAACGGTTGCAATGGATGATCCCGGGTTTATGTATACGAAAAACATTTTTGTTTATAATGCTTCACAACCTAAAAAAGACAGTATTCTAACAAAGAAAATATCACTACAGTTTTTTCCTGAAAGCGGTAATTTAATCGACAGGATAAAAACACAGGTCGCATTTAAAGCAACAGATGAACGGGGAAACCCTCTGGAATTAAATGGTATAATAAAATCAGATAGCGGGACTTTGATCACGGCTTTTAGAACTTATCACGATGGAATAGGCAGGTTGTCATTTACGCCACATTTTTCATCTGTTTTTATTGCTGAGGTTGACCTGGAAGGTAAAAAATATGTTTTTCCATTACCGAAAGTTCAACCAGCCGGAGTTTACCTGAAAATATCAGCAACAGATTCAGGAAAAGTTTTCGAGATAACAAGAAGTAAAACCGATAAAGATTTTTTTGACACGGTAAAACTTGTTGTGAAAATGAATAATGATACCGTGTATGAAAATGTTATTCCTTTTGGTTTTGATAAGTCGCTTTCAGGGATGTTGAAAACGAAAAGAATACCTTCAGGCATTTTGCATTTTATTGTACTGAATAAGAACGGTGTTCCCATGGCAGAACGTTTAGCATTTGTAAACAACAGGGAATATATTTTGCCAACAGAGCTGGTAAGTTTAAAAAGAGATAGCAGTAAACGTGGTGCAAATAGTTTTGAGATTAGGTTTAAAGACAGTGTTCAACGAAGTTTTTCTATTGCCGTTACCGATATTGATGCAAGTGACTTTCCTGATAAAGAAAATCTTTATTCAAGACTCTTGCTTACATCTGATTTAAAAGGGGACGTTTATAATCCCGGGTTTTATTTTGAGAAAGACAACGCTGCAACACAGCTTGCATTAGATAACCTGATGCTTACGCATGGATGGACACGTTACAACTGGAAGAAAAAAACTACAGATAGCATTACACTTAAAAATGCAGATCATTACCTGATCGGCATTTCAGGAAATGCAATTGATCTGAAGAACAGGCAGCGGGTTCATGAGGGTACACTTAATTTGCAGATCGTAAGTGAAGATTCAAGCGTGCAGTCATTTGATGTAACTGTTGACAAGAATGGCACATTTAAACAGGATTCACTACTTTTTTATGGGAACTCAAAATTGTATTTTAATTATACTGCCAACAATGGCAATACAGTACCGGTAATACTGCAATTAGACAAGACAAATGACGATGATATTTTTTCGATTTTTGCAAACAGGGAATCCTGGGATGCAACCGATGAAAAGATTGACACAAGTTTTTATGATCAAATTGCTTTAATGCCCAACCAGTTTTTTGAAGGGAAATATAAATTGTTATCGGCTATTGCAGTTAAGGCGAAAACAAAACGCCCTTCGGATAAAGTGAATGAAAAATATGCGAGTTCCGTTTTTAACTCCAGCGGAAGATTGGTATTGGATAATATTAATACTCCGTATAATAATGGATCATTGAATGTGATGGATTATATTATTACAAATATCAGGGGAGTGGAAATGGATCCCGCGACAAATATATTGGTAAATAAGAAAAATTTCAGCCTGCAGTCCGGGCAAAAGTGGAAAGTTGAACTGTTGCTTGACGAATCTTCATCAACAGTAACCAATATCCGAAGTATAAATATGAGCCAGGTGGCGATGATAAAATTTTATGAAGCGGGTTTTATTGGAGTAGGATCAAATGGACCGGGTGGGGCCGTTGCAGTATACCTTAAAAAAGATACTGATTTCGGGCAACAGGCGGTAAATGAGAGTGAAAAATTCGTTTCTGTAAACGGTTATTCAGTTACACAGGAATTCTACCACCCGGATTATTCACGCCCTGCCAGGCAACACAGCGATCCTGATAACCGGGCAACACTTTACTGGAATCCGGATCTGAAACCGGGCAATGATGCACAAAGCATAAAATTTAGTTTTTTCAACAATGATGTCTCCAAAAAAATAAATATTGTTATTGAAGGTTTTGATGCCCGGGGCAGGCTTTTACATTATGAGAAAACAGAAGGCGAATAGTTTAACAGGATCAATTTAGAGAATTGACGGTAAAGAATGTTGAAACATGAATTACACGAATTTGCGACGCATTGCTTTTCTTCGTCATTAAATAATAACAACGCAACCTAAATGAAAAAAATCCCGGGCTTTCACCATTCACCATTCACTTCCCCCAATTCAATCATTTATCTTACTAAGTACCGTATAACCCAAATGCCATTCATCCTCTTGCAGATTCTCTACGGGGCTTATTACTAACCGGAATTTTTCTTTAATGGGTTGCGGAAGAATTTCTCCAATTTCATATACATCATCTACATCTATTCCATATTTATCGTCAATATGTGATTCAGCACCTTTGAAGCCGGTGTGTTTATAAAAAGCAGTTTGTTTTGATATTGCAATTGCTTCACTTTTTTCTTTCGATACCAGCAATACTTTGTAATGATATTCCTCGAATTCGCCGGGTTTGTATCCACCAAGATTCAGAAAGAATAATTGCCCGGCAGTATCATCAGTGCAATCAGCCGCATCTCTTTCTGTTACATTGACCTGGAAACCGTCAACGGCCGTTACTTCCCGCCATGCATCAATATGAATGCGTCCCGCATCCGGCCAAAACGCCAGCAGGTCGGGTATAACAGATTTCAAAGAAGTTCCTATGGTAAAGAAAATGTCATGCTGCTCGGTAAGTCTTCCTGCCGGTTTGCATCCCAATAGCAGCATAAATAATTTATTGGTTTCCATTCACCTGAATTTTAGCTATGCCTGTACAATGATGTCAAAATTAACTTCTTACAGCACTCCGAAAATCCTTGCCAAAATAAATTTATACCAGCAGCTTTTACGTGCAGCAATGATCTTCATAATACAGTCTGGTATTATTGTTATCTTTAACTGAAAGGACCTGTGATGAAAGCTATACACGCAGTCGGATTAAAACTACCTGCCCCTATTCTCAGGAAAGGACTCGTGTTTTTTTTACTGTTACTCCTGTATTTTCCATCCCTTTCCCAGTGTCCCCAAAATATTGACTTCGAAGCCGGAAATTTTAATGGTTGGGTTTGTTTTACAGGAAATGTGGTGGATGATGCGGGTGAAAATGTTATAACGCTTTACCCCCAGCCAGGCCCGGTAACCGGGCAGCATACCATGCTTTCCTCATTTCCCGGAGATGGCCTGGATGAGTATGGCGGATTTCCAAAGAATTGCCCCAATGGCAGCGGACATTCAATAAAATTAGGCAACGACCTGGCCGGCGGACAGGCAGAAGGATTACTTTACCAATTTGTAATTCCACCGAATTCAAACAAGTTTACCCTTACTTATCATTACGCAGTTGTGTTTGAAGATCCCGGCCATGAACCGCAGAAACAGCCGAGGCTGGAGATTGAAGTAAAAAATATAACTGATGAAGAAACATTGGACTGTTTTTCGTTTTCATATATAGCAGATGGATCACTGCCGGGTTTTCATGAATCGGTTTATCAACCTCATCGTACACCCGTTTTGTATAAAGACTGGACAACAAATACGATTTACCTGAACGGGTACCAGGGCAAAACCATGGGGCTATATATGCGGACATCGGATTGTACCTATGCCATTCATTTTGGCTATGCATACCTGGATGTAAGTTCAGCATGCGATAACAGTTTTGTGGGAGAGACATATTGTGCGCAGGATACGGCAGTTGAAATAAATGCACCTTATGGTTATCAATCGTATAAATGGTTTAATAATACCTATACCCAGTTGTTAGGAACAGAGCAGCGCCTCCGGATTCAACCTCCGCCCCCGGCTGGTACCACGCTTGCAGTAGAATTGACGCCCTTTCCCGGATATGGTTGCAAAGACACGCTTTCAGTGGAGTTACAGGATACACTTACAGCAACTGCAAACGCAGGAGCGGATGTAGCGTCATGTAATTTCCGACCGGTACAATTAGGTGTTCCGCCAATGGGTGAAATGATATATAGCTGGAGTCCGGCGTACGGGTTGAGTGACCCCAATATTTCTAACCCAAGAGCACTGCCCGCAACAGATACCACCTATATACTTAATATACGAAGCCGGGGAGGAGGTTGTGTAAGCAGCGATACGGTAAGAGTATTTGTGAGAAATATCGATAATTCATTGCAGCTGACAGGTGATTCAATTAATTGTTATGGGGAAGGGCCTGACCCGGTATTAAAAGTGATGCCGGTAAATAACATTCAGTGGTATAAAAATGATTTGCCTGTCACCGGTGCAAATCAGTTAACCTATACCGTTACATCATCCGGAAGTTATTATGCTTCATTGTTGAGCGATATTTGCGTAGATCCGTTGAAGACAAGAAGTATTTATATTATGATTGATACCCCTGCAACAGGTATTAATTATCCCCTTGTAGATGTGGCCTTTAATTTCCCCATAAAATTACAGGCGAGGAATTTTAGTAACAGTGTTTTATGGACACCTGATATCAGCCTGGATGATAATACCAGTTATACGCCTTATTTCCGGAGCATGAATCCACGATTGTATAACGTTCTGATAAGAGATATTTATGGTTGTTTAACAGTGGATACGCAGCTTGTAAAAACACATAAGGAAATTGCGATTTATGTGCCTTCTGTATTTACACCGGATGGCGATGGTGTGAATGATTTCCTGAAACCATTGTTACTTGGATTTGATAAACTAAAATATTTCAGGATATATGATCGCTGGGGAAAACTCCTGTTTGAAACAAAATCAGATATTCCTGGTTGGGATGGCGGTGTAAATAAAATACCGCAGGAACCACAAACGGTGGTATGGATACTGGAGGCGGTTGACATAGATGGAAAGACCCACTTTAAAAAAGGGACTACATTGCTGATGCCGCGGTAATGCAAAGGGAGGGTATCTATTATTTAATTTCTACATTTTGAAACGGTATACTATTTGTATTTATTACATTAAAAAAGTAAAATGAAAACAAGCACAAAGATACTTTTAGGAGTTACAGCAATAACAGCAGCAGCAGTTGCAGGAATCTTGATATCCAAAAAAAGAAGCCGTAATAACAATGGTGATGTTATGTCATCAAAGGTTGCTGATGAAGGATATGAAACAGCCCATGATGTACTTTTTCCGAATAAATTCAAAAATGAAGATAATCTTCGATATGGCCCGGTACTTCCTAAATAGCCAGCATAAAAAATGTTTAATTGAATTCAATAAAGATCCGGGTAAGCCGGATCTTTTTATTAAAGGTATTGGATATGCACTTTTAATTTGACCTTCTATCATAGATTAAAATATTTGCGTTTGCCAATCGTCTATAGTAGTACAAATATTTTTCACTTTAAAAAAAACAAAACATGTACTACAATCAGACATGCGCCGCAAAAGGCGATTACGGAAGCAGGAACCGGCACCTGCTTAACCGATCTATGCAACGGGCATCTGTAAACATTTTTAAAACAGATGAAACCTACGAGATGCTGGTATTTGCACCTGGCAGAATTAAGGAGCATTTTCACATTGATGTAAAGGGGAATCAATTAAGTATTTCTTATTTACCACCCGAAGGCTTTGCAAGGCCCGATTGGATATTGAGGGAATACAGTCGTGGTGGATTTGAAAGATTATTTACATTGGATGAAAGTGTGGACAGCACCAGGATCTCAGCAAAATATGTTGATGGGGTGTTGCAGGTAAGCCTTCCACTGGTACCCGGCAAAGAGCGTGTGAAACGTGAAATAGTTGTAGACTAAAAATGTCCCCGCAATTGAAAAAAGCTGTCTTTGAAAAGACAGCTTTTTGTTTTATGACCATAAAAGATCTGCGTTGATCTACGGAAAACATAACTATCAAACAAGATAATTTCTATCCTGTTTAAACTCCCTGTGGCGGAAAAAGTCTTAACTTATCTTTTGTATTATCCTTTATAAATATACATCATGAAACGCCGCCTGCTTTTATTTTCAAGATCTGCTTTATTAATTATAACCTGTTTTGTTTTTTATTCTTTTTTAAAGAAACCGGCAACCAACAATCCTCCTTTGAGTTTCAGATTTCCCTACAAAGAAGCCGGTTTAACTGATCGGCAGGCGGCCGCACATATGCTGAACCGGTTTTCATTCGGAGCTACACCGGGCCAGGTGGATGAGGTTGTAAAAACCGGATTGGAAAAATGGTTCATGGAGCAATTGAATGCCGGTATACCCGATGACTCACTCAATGCACGCATTGCCGGTTATGATGCGATAAAGATGACCAACAAAGAAGTGAATGCAGTATTCCCCAGGCCGGTACATGTACTGAGAATGGCCAGGGAAGCAGGAGTGATACCAACAGTAAAAGATACTGTAACAGATGACGACAGGAAGAAATATAAAAAAGAACTTGCGTTATATTCCAAACAACACGGGTTTCGAAGGCAATCGGAGCTTTTCCGCCAGTTTATTAATTATAAAATAGTAAGGGCTGCCTATTCAAATAACCAACTGCAGGAAGTACTGACAGATTTTTGGTTCAATCATTTTAATGTTTCATTTACCAAAAGAGATTGTGCGATGTTTATTCCCTCCTATGAGCGGGATGTTATAAAACCGAATATAACAGGCAAATTCGAAAAACTTTTGCTGGCTACAGCAAAATCTCCTGCGATGTTGGTATACCTGGATAATTTCAACAGCACAGGAACAAATGATGAAATGTCAATTGGTGAAAACCAAAGAATGAAACGAAGGATGGAAAAGCTGAATAAAAGCAACGGTGATGAGGCCACGGAAGAAATGAAAAAAAGAATTCAAAGAAGAAAGAGCCAGGGATTGAATGAAAATTATGCACGTGAGGTAATGGAGTTGCACACGATGGGCGTGGATGGTGGGTATACACAGCAGGATGTAACGCAGGCTGCAAGAATATTAACCGGCTGGACATTGTACCCTTTTGAAAATGGATATGGCAGCGGCGCTACAAGAAAAATCATCGACAGGTTGGGAGAAGATAAACTGGCGGAAAATGGTTTTGTTCATGACGGTGATTTCTTATTTCTTATGAACAGGCACGATACAAAAGAGAAAACGGTGCTGGGAAAACATTTCCCGGCCAATGGTGGTTACGAGGAAGGTGTGGCGTTATTAAAAATGCTTGCGCATCATAAGTCGACGGCAGCATTTATTTGTAAGAAACTTGCAGTTCGTTTTGTGAGCGATGATCCGTCCAAAAGCCTGCTGGATCAAATGCTGAAAACATGGCAGGAAAAAGATGGTGATATAAAGGAAGTGCTGATCTCACTGGCATCTTCACCGGAGTTTTGGAATAAAGATGCTGTGCGCAATAAAACCAAATCACCTTTTGAACTTGCCATTAGCGCTGTACGTGCACTTAATTCAGATATTCAACAACCATATGTTTTATTTACGTGGTTAGATAAAATGGGCCAGAAGATATATTATTACCAGGCACCGACAGGATTTCCTGATAAGGCACAATACTGGATCAATACAGGAGCATTATTGAATCGGATGAATTTTGGTTTAGCAATAGCTTCGCATCAAATGAAGGCTGTAAAAACAGATCTATTAAGCCTCAATAATTATCACGAGCCAGAAAGTTCCACTGCTGCATTATCAGTTTATGGAAAATTGCTTATGCCGGAAAGAGACCTCTCTGCAACGATTAAACGACTTACTCCTTTACTAACACAACCCGGCCTGGAAAAAAAACTGGAAGCCGCTACCGGTACAAATACGGCGAATAAACCTAAACCGGAAACAAACAATGAGGAAGAATTAATTGAAGACGACATGAAAGAAAATGAGATGAATGAAAAACAGGTGCGTGAAAACAGGAAAAGCGGGAATGATCCTGATAATATGCTGGCCCAGGTGGTCGGTATTATCATTGGCTCACCCGAATTTCAAAGAAAATAAATTATTGGCGTAAAAAATAATTCTATGTCAGCACGAAGAGGATTTTTAAAATCCGGAGCATTGGCTGTTTTTGGAATAAGTATTGGCGGTGTGCCTGCATTTATTGCAAGGGCAGCTAATACAAATAAATTGATAAGGCTGTATAAGAAAAATAAAATACTTGTATGTATTTTTCAAAGAGGAGCAATGGATGGATTGATGGCCGTAACTCCATTCACAGATGAATACCTGAAAGCTGCGAGACCGGGCTTATTTATGTCTGCAGCAAAAGACAGCCGTACCACGCCCTTGATCGATCTTGACGGCAGGTTTGGTCTTCATCCCGGTATGAAATCTTTTGAACCGCTTTTCAGGAATAAGCAACTTGCAATTGTACATGGAATTGGATCACCCAATAATACAAGATCACATTTTGATGCGCAGGATTATATGGAATCAGGAACGCCTTTTAGTAAGGGCACCGGTACAGGCTGGTTAAATAGGGCCTGCGGATTGCTTGGGCATGAAGGCAGTCCGTTCAGGGCAGTGAGCCTTACCAATTCGATGCCCCGCTCTTTTTATGGCTATAATCCTTCGATCGCAATCAGCAACCTGCAGGATTTTGCTTTACAGATGAAAGGAAATCCAATGGCTGCAAATATAACTGCAAAGAGTTTTGAAGATTTGTATGACCAGGCTTCTACAGGGCTACTCAAGGAAACCGGCAAAGAAACTTTTGACGCCGTGAAAATGCTGGATAAACTTGATACCAAAAATTATCAACCTGCTAACGGTGCTGTATACCCTGCATCTCCACTGGGAAATGCTTTGAAACAAATTGCACAGCTCATTAAAATGGATGTTGGACTTGAAATTGGTTTTGCCGAATCCGGGGGATGGGATACACATTATAACCAGGGAACAGAACTTGGCTCATTCGGACGCAATGCAATAGATATTAGCAATAGCATAGCTGCTTTCTGGACGGATCTTCAGTCTTACCAGGATGATATTACCCTAATGACCATGACAGAATTTGGGCGTACTGTTAAACAAAATGGAAGTGGGGGAACAGATCATGGACGGGCGTCCTGCAATTTTATACTTGGCAATGATGTGAATGGGGGCATTGTACACGGCTCAGTAAAACCACTTGCAATTGAAAATCTTGAAGATGGGCGAGACCTTACTGTAACAACAGATTTCAGATCTGTATTCAGTGAGGTAGCCGACCAGCATTTAAAAATAAAAGATGATCATGTTTTATTCCCCGATTGGGATGGAAAGAAAATAGGGGTGATGCGGGTATAGTCAAAGTGATTTTGATTGTATGCACTAATCTTTGTAAATAACTCCTGCCGTCAGAGTGATTTTTCTGATGTATCTTAAAATGTAGTTAATCCTAAACTTCGTTTATACTTCTACGGTATTACCTTCATTTCTTATTCTATTGCACAGAACTATTTGTTTTTATTGATTCACTGTCTGAACTTTTACAAGACTTGCCTATGCAGGATTTAAATGGGTGATTTCACGGTATCCCCTTTCATTTAAAAGGTATACTTTGACACAGAACTGTCTTTTAAATAAAACCAAAACAACTTTATCATGAAAAAGGTGACCTTAATTATTTTGTCGGGTATGCTGCTGATGGTATTTGCACTCGTGCAATGCAATGGGGGAAAGGATGAATCAAATAGCAATGATAGCAGTGCCGTAGCAGGCACTGGCGATTCCGTATTAAACATTGTTACACCGGCAAAACTTCCTACTAACATTGTTCCCGGTTTTAATTTCCCGGAGGATTCAACTCTAATATATAAATGGATCAACGATCCGGCTTTTACTAATAGATATGATTCTGCGAGTATTTACAAACATGCGTGGGGTGTATGGGCTGGCCTAACGGCTCCTTCGGGGCAAACGTACCAGGGTGACAACATGCCTGTTTATCAAACATGGCTTGGTTTAAGCGAAATACAACAACTTGTATTAGCTAACAATCTCAACGGAGGTTGCGAGGGTACAGCATATAAACGTAAAGGCAGGGTGCAGCTTAGCAGGCCCAGGCAATTCGAACATGCGGCAAGATTAGCAGGAACAAGTTTTACGGCTTTCAACAAACTGGGCAGTAAGCCTCTTTTTGAAAATTTTGCCGGATTCTGGGTTACGGTTTCTTATAGCCCGGATGCTGCCTGTTATGCAACGCAAAACCAGGTATTCAAACAATCAGTTATTAATAAATGTTACAAGGCGGGTGGAATGGGAGCTATCCCGGCCTTCCCCAAAAAATCAGTCACTATTAAGCCTACTTATCTTGTTTATAAGGATACCAATGCTGTTCTTAAGATGCCTGTCTGGATTACAGCGCAGGGCCCTACCGACTCAAGTTTTTTTGGCAGCTGTAATAGTTATGTTTTTATCGACCGCACAAATAAGCAGCCGGCAGGAAAGGTTGCAGTACCAGTAGATAGCGCAGAAACGAATGCCGCAAAAATAGCTGCTGCTACCATTAACCTGGACAATTTTATATATTTCAAGGTAGACCAGGATATGGCCAATTTCATGAACCAGCAAGACAGTGCACAGGGAATGAGTGGGAATGGAGCTGCAATAAAGGGGCAACTCGCTTTGCTTGTAGCCATGCACGTTACTACGAAAGAAATTAGTAACTGGACCTGGCAATCCTATTACTGGTCACCTAATCCTGCTCATCCTGGTTCCCCAAGTTCAGACCTGGCGGCAAGCCTGCGCCCTTCACAGATCACAGGCGCAGCAGCAAATTATGCCTGCGTTGCAGCTTATGTAATGCTTACGCCCAACAACGCTCCGAATAACCTGGCTACAGGTCCCATGTTTGGATACAATCCTTACCTGGAAGGTGGTTTTGGACCTACCACGTTTACTTTTAAAAACAAATACGACACGTCTTATAAATATGGTGTACGATCAAACTGTATGAGTTGTCATGCATTGGCAATACCGTCAATAAATCCCCCTGTTTACACAACAGATCAAACAATTGACCTCGCCGGAAAATACTTTCAAAACCAGGTATCGCTGGATTTTGCCTGGTCTATCCAGCAAGTATTGATAACTGATAGTATTCCATACTGGGAACGAAAAAAATAATTCTTGTTCCTTATTTCTCCCCGCCCGGCGGGGAGAAATTTTATCCCTTAAAAAATAAGCATGCAGCAACAAGCCACTCCTACAAAAAATATAGTGTTTGTACTATACGATTATGTTACACTGGTTGATTTTATCGGGGCTACAGAAGTATTCAATAACGTTCCCGGATTTGTAATTCACTGGTTGGCGCCAACACTGGATCCTATCACTACTTCTGAAAAGATGCAGGTATTGCCAACTGGAACTTTTAAAGATGCACCAGGAGATATCGAGGTACTTTTTATTCCGGGTGGAAATTATAAAGGGGTGGGACCATCTATGTTTGATATACGTTATAGGGATTTTATCCAGGAAATTTCGGCTCGTGCGGAATGGACGGGATCTGTATGTACCGGTGCATTTATTCTTGCTGCTGCAGGTGGATTTAATAACTGCAAAGCCACCACCTACTGGAGCCTGCTGGAAATTTTTTCGCTTTTGAAAGATAAATACGCCATTACTGTAAATACAGTTAACTATCCCCGTTATTTAATTGATGCAGATAAAAAGCGTTTTAGTGGCGGCGGTATTTCCTCCTCTATTGATCTTGCGCTTGAATTGGTGAAACGAATAGTAGATAATAAAGCATCCCAGACTGCCCAACTATATATTCAATATGCTCCCGCACCACCCAATCAATCGGGCGATCCTTCACAGGCTCCCCCGGAAATTACTAAAAAAGCACTGGCCGAAATGGTAGATTATAATGCACACATGAAGAGCTTTGTAATGCAGCTTATTAATGAATAACATATTTTTTATCCCAAAACTCCTAAAATCAATTTATGAAATATAAATTACCAGCTTGTATTTTAATTATAATAGCAATAGCATCATGTACCGGTAACGGGCATACAAAACCAACTAATGATGGAACGCTGTTTACCGGTAAATGGACCTACCGGAGTTTATTAAACAGCACAGATGTAAATGCAGATTTTGATAGTCTTGAATTTGCAGGAGCAACAATACAACTGGCGAATACCGGGACGGATTCTTTAAAAGGACAAATACTTTGGCCGGGTGACTCAACAGGGCAACTCAACGGTCTCAATTTAACGGGTAAATATTTTTACAATGATACTACGCTTTGTTATTTCCTGGAAGGCATCGGTGATTCGACATTAGGTACACAAGGATGGCAATATAATTACCAGGGTTACCTGGTACCAAAATGGCCTGAGGGTGTTGACCAGGCAACTGTGTTTGTAGGCAGTGTTGCCCGGGTAAAAAAACATAGCTGCGATTCGAGTGGTAATAATTGTCATCCTGCCGGGGTTGTAGCCACTACTTATATAGTGAAGAATTAGGAGACAATAAGACATACTTCAACAACTAATCTTTGCGAAACAAATGAAACAAAATCATTTATTATCTTATCACAACGATCAATGTAGTTCCTGATTCAACATGTATCATTAAAGTCCCTGCGAAATTTTTCCGTGCTGATATTTAATAAGATCTTTCTGAACCTGCTTTTGGAATACATTCCCTTAATATATTTCAATGAACCAAAAATGATTGCAGACCAGCCTATGATATAAATTAATCTGTTTGAAGTTATTGAATGCGGCAAGAAAGTAAAGGCTAATCCACAAATGAAAAAAGTAGCGCCGATCAGCTTTTCATGTTCAGCTTTTTTTAATTGTAGCCTTGCGTTCGGTTCCATTCCATATATAATTTCAGCTGCTGTCGATTCTTCTATTCCTGTTTCCATGAGGCCTGCAATGATCTCTTCATTACTTCTTCCATTCTCCTTTTGATCAAATGCATATATTAATGAAGTGTTGCTGTTTTGATATTGTTCAGCTTCTTTTTCTTTTTTGATGTCCAATGATGCTGTTCTTTTTATCTCAGTCGTTGAAAAAGCATCGTGGTTTAAGTTTCTTTTATTGAATTCGATTTTTAAAAGATTAAGGCCTTCCATTGTTAATAAATGTCCTTCCTCAGTAGCAAGTTGAATCAACTCACTGTCTGGCATAGAAGCATATTTTTCACTAATTGCTTTTGTCTCTATCATCAGTGCTCAAATTAAGCTTTGTTGAGTAAAATATCTTTGCACCCTTGCTTCTCTGTGGGCTTTGTATAAAACTTCCTTTAACAGAATTTTATTAACCCGGTTTTTAATCTCAAAGATCCGGTATAGTCTGAATAGTACATTTGATAACTCTTAAAAATATTTTTTATGAAAAGTGTATTACAATCAATTAAGGATTTTTTCTCAGTTGAAAAAGGCTATTCAGTATTACCGGGAAATATCTAGTTTTTATTATAGCAATTGGGGTTGTTGTTAAGTTCCGGTTTTTACCGGAGCTTTTTTATTTAGTTAAATGTAAAACCTGTTTTTTAAATATAACTCAACCTGGCACACCAATAAAAAAAGCTACCTGGAATTACCAGGTAGCTTGAATATTTCGAGAGGATATTTTGAATTATGTTACTTTATTGCTTAACTAAATAAGCCACCTTTTTTCAATTCTTTTGTTCCTTGTCCTATCAGGAATCCATTTTGATAGATTTGGATTTTATAGCTTCCTGTTTGGAAACTAGCACCTGGTTGGAAAGAGAAAGCTACATTTTTAGTCTTAGCTGTTTCAAGATCAACCGGTACTTTAGCTGTATAGGTCTTATCACCATCCTCACGGGTTGTAAATAATCCTGTAGCTGGTCCTGTAGTAATAGGTTGTCCATCTGGTCCAATAACTAATACATAAAGATCTGTGCTACCTGGCTGGATGATACGGTTTGCAACATCGAAGCTTACAACCATTTTATCTACACGTTTTGCAACAGTAGAAACTTTTTCTCTTCCATTACGCTTAACATTAACCGGAGTGATCACGATGTTGGATGCATTCAAGGTAGAAGCTACATCCACTTTCTTTTCAAGCTCTTCTTTAATACCAGTTGTTGTTGTAAGGTCCTGGGTTAATTTTTCCTTTTCAGAAGTTAAAGTAGCTTTTTCTTCTGTAAGGGTTTTGTTGTCCTCAGTAAGTTTAGCTATTTCCTGTTCCATTGTAGTGATCTTATCATTTAATGATGCGATCAGCTTCTTTGCCCTGCCTAGTTCAGCTGCAGTAGCATTCTTTTTATTTAAAATACTGCGGATTTCTTCTTTTGCTTTAGTGATCTCTGAATTCTTAGCTGTCAATTCATTGTTCAGGTTGTTAGTAACTGTACCCATTGAATCTAAACGGGCTAAAGAAGCATCAAAACTTGATTGAAGATTGCTTTTTTCAGTAGTTACTGTAGCTATCTGAACCTGCTGCTGGTCAATTTTAGCAGTTTTATTACTTCTGTCATATGCTAAAAAACCTGCTGTAGCAACCAATGCTACAGATAATACGCCTATAATAGCGTTTTTGTAACTCTTATTTTTTGGCTGATTTTCTATAGTAGCCAAAGGGGTGTTTGATGTGCTCATGATAATAGATTTTTAAATGGTTAATGGTTTTGTTCAGTTGGTGGATTTAGTTTTTTTGAATTTTAATTCGACCCTCAAAATTCCAAAACCATGCCATAAATTAAATCTTACCGTTGACGCCATGCCATTTTACAGGCCAAGCAAGGTCGTAATTGTTTAAAAATCAATATATTAAAATAATAATATTTTTTCTAAACACAGATAATATATCACTGATTTTTAGCATTCATTTTAGATTTTAATACATGAATTATGCTGTTTTGCTTGCTTTTATTGTCTATAAGTAGTATTTTTATTAACGCTTACAACTACTCACAATTCCTCTGAATAATCTTCTTGTTACTTATTTTAACCATTCCATGTCATCCTTTGAATTGCTGATTCTGGCATAATAATTCCATAAGAATTTATAGCCTTCCATTATCCTCCATCAACCATGGCTTTAGTGAATTCGATAAAAACCGTTGGTATTAATTTTTTATAATATTTGAATTAGCTTACAAAACCGCGTAGTTATGGAAACTTTTTACAAGGCATATACAAAGCAGATTGAGAATAAGTCGTATTATTTTGTAAAAAAATACCTCAGCTTTCCCGAGTATGAGGGCGTTGCAGACGCAATGGAAGGGTACGGAATGCATACAGATTTTGATAAGGCCTGCACTATTGCCGGGCTTGACGACTCAAGGATTAAAAAACAATTATTGGATGAAATCCATGCTGCAGTTCCTCAAGCTAAAGTTATTGACCTGAAACCCGCGGATATCGTTCTAACCAAAAAAATAGTTCACTAACCCTGCGAAATAATAATATTGCCGCAGGTATACTTTCATTTTTTAATGTTTATGGATCGCTGTAAATTGTTGTTTCATCTAAATAACAATTATGAAAAAAATATTTTCAATTACAGCCATCGCCGCTTTTTTATTTTCTTCACTTACAGCATGTGCACAGGACAATAAAGATAAAAGTAAACGACCAAGCCCGCCAGCAACCGTAACGCAAACAATAGCATCGGGTGCTGTTATTCTTATAGATTATAGCCAGCCATCAGTAAAAGGAAGAGTTATAGGTAAAGACCTGGAACCTAAAGATGGCAATGTATGGCGCACTGGCGCAAATGAGGCAACGATTTTTGAAACAGATAAAGATGTGAAGATTAATGGCCAGGTACTTCCTGCAGGTAAATATGGATTTTTTACAATTTCCGGGAAAGATGAATGGACAATTATTTTTAATAAAACCTGGAAACAGTGGGGTGCTTATGATTATAAAGAAGCGGACGATGCATTGAGGGTAAAAGTTAAGCCCGGTAAGGCTGCAAGCTTTTCAGAAAAGATGACTTTTACTATTGATAAGGCCGGAACAGTAAATCTTTTTTGGGGAGATATACAGGTTAGTTTTGAAGTAAAGTAATATAAAATAAAAAGCAGGATCAACGATTTCAAAAAGCTGTTCTCATGGGACAGCTTTTTCAGTTTTTCTGATTTAGCAGTTCTAAATACTTCCTTTCTTATATGATCACAACTTCTCAACAACTAAACCTATAAACGATTAACCCTATAAACTCTATTGTAAGGAAGAATCGTTGAAGGTATCCCCCTGGGAAATATCCCCCGTTTGAAAGCCTTTTTTGAACCAGTGCATTCTTTGTGCAGAGCTCCCATGTGTAAATGATTCCGGAACAACATACCCCTGTGCCTGTTTTTGAAGCTGATCGTCTCCAATAGCATTGGCAGCAGTAAGTGCTTCATCGATATCACCCGGGTCGATAATACTTTTGCCTTCTTTAGTTTTAATTTGCGATGCATGTTTTGCCCATACTCCTGCATAAAAATCAGCCTGTAATTCCAGCTTCACTGAATATTTGTTGTATTCTTCTTCACTCAATTGACCTCTTAGCCTATGCATTTTATCAGAGGTACCCATTAATTTTTGAATGTGATGGCCCACTTCATGAGCTACTACATAGGCCATTGCAAAATCTCCGGGAGATTGGAAACGATCCTGCAGATCCTGGTAAAATGATAAATCAATATATAGCTTTTCATCACCGGGACAGTAAAAAGGACCTGTTGCAGCACTTGCATTTCCACAGGCAGATTCCACTCCATCCCGGAATAATACAAGGATTGGTTTGGCATATTGTTCACCATTTTCTGAAAATACTTTTGACCATACATCTTCTGTATCGGCCAATACCACTTTTACAAACCTTGCTCTTTCATCATCTGCAGCCTGTTCCTGTGGCGACAATTGCGATGACTGTGCCTGCTGTTGAGGGTTTGGTAACTGTATGGGCTGATCGCTGTTTCCATTCAATAACATATTTACCACTAATACGATTACCCCGATTATGCCGCCACCTGCCAGTGCTTTTCCTCCGCCTGACATACCACGGCGATCTTCAACATTATCGCTTTCTCTTCTTCCTAGCCATTGCATAGCTTAAAATTTATTTGTGAAAAATAAGAGTTGCTGTTTGATATAATAAAGGTATTTATTTTATATAAACAAGCATAACAGCTTTGAGAAAACCAAATGTAAACAGTATATGACAATCCCGTAAATAAAAAAGGGGCCAGGATAAAAATCCAGCCCCGCTTTAAAATCCAATATCCTATGAAAAACCGATGTAAAAGTATAGTAAATATTACTATAAACCTATTTCTTAACCAGTAAATTATAAACCGGTATATATTTAATTATTAAATAAAATGTGATTATGACGTATTTTTAAAATAAAAATCTTGAAAACAAATTATCCCTTAAAACTTATTATAACAGGGTGGATACTTTTAATTTTCGGTGCAACCAATGCACAGAATAATAACTATGTGTTGGCAAACAAACATCAGTTCTTTATTTCGGGAAATCCGTTGTATTACATTGGCACCAATTACTGGTATGGAGGCCTGCTGGGTTTGCAGAAGGATAAATCCAAAGGAATCGCACGGCTCTCTGCCGAACTCGATTTTTTAAAAAGCAAAGGAGTTACAAATCTTCGTGTATTAGCCGGGCCTGAAGGAACGGGAATTGTTATTGGCGTGGATCGTGTTAAACCAGCACTACAAACAGCGAAAGCTGTTTTTGATGATAATTTTTTAACGGGCCTGGATATATTACTTTCTGAAATGGGTAAACGAAATATGAAGGCTGTTATTTTTTTAAGTAATAATTGGGAGTGGAGCGGAGGATTTTTACAATACCTGAGATGGAATGATCTGATTACTGATTCAGTTTTTCGTGGAAAATTAAGTTGGGATGATACAAGGGATTATGTAAGCAGGTTCTATAGCTGTGACCCATGTAAGCAGGATTACTTAAAACAGGTTGATTATATCATTAGCCGCGTCAACAGCATTACGCATAAAAAGTACAGCGATGATCCTGCTATTATGAGCTGGGAAATTGCCAATGAACCAAGACCAATGCGTCCTGCAGCTGTAAATGCTTACAAGGACTGGATAGATAATGTGAGTGGTTTTATCAGGTCAAAAGATAAAAACCACCTTATAACCATTGGTACCGAAGGTTATATTGGCACGGAGAATATAGAAGTATATGAAGCCATTCACGCCAATAAGAACATTGATTATCTCACGATACATATATGGCCAAAAAACTGGGAATGGTTTAAAGGAAAAGATATTGCAGCAGGAATGGATAGTGTTGAATTAAAAACAATGAATTACATCGCACGACATTTGGAGATAGCAGGAAAACTTGATAAGCCACTGGTGATTGAGGAATTCGGCCTGCCCAGGGACGGACATTCATTTGAATTAAGTTCAACCACCCTCTACCGTGATAAATATTATCAAAGTATTTTCAACGAATTGCAAAAGAGTAAAAGCAATAATGGTTTATTGGGAGGCGTGAATTTCTGGAGTTATGGAGGAATTGTAAAACCTGTTCATACACATTGGAAAGAAGGGGATGAATACATCGGGGATCCGCCGATGGAAGAACAAGGCTTGAATGCAGTATTTAATAGTGATACTACAACATGGGAGTTAATCAAATCTTATTCTGAAAGCATTAAGCATTAAAAATTCTTAAATAACACCCCAGCGTGAATTGGTAATGGCTGATAGCAGGAACTTCTCTACTTTAAAATGTTTTCAATATTGTCAAGTTCTTCTCTTGAAAATTTGTAATTATCAAGAGCCTTTAGCGAATCAGTTATTTGTTCTGGCTTACTTGCGCCGAGTATAACAGATGTGACACGTGTATCTTTCAATATCCATGCAATTGCCATTTGTGCAAGTGTTTGATTTCTTGAAATTGCGACATTATTTAATCGCTGCATCTTTTTGATAAGTTCAGGTGTAACGGCTTCTTCAGTAATAGCTCCATTTTCCAAATGTCTTCCTGCTCTTGAATCAGGGGGAATACCCTTTAAATATTTGTTTGTAAGTAATCCCTGTGCTAAAGCAGAGAATGCGATACAGCCCACATTTTCTTTTTCAAGTAAATCCATTAATCCATCTTCAACCCAACGGTTAAGCATAGAGTATTTTGGCTGGTGAATAAGACAAGGCGTTCCAAGATCATTTAATATTTTGAATGCTTTTGCAGCTTCGGCAGGCTGGTAACTTGAAATGCCGATGTACAAAGCTTTTCCCTGGCGTACGAAAAGATCCAGCGTACGCATTGTTTCTTCCAGGTTTGTAGCGGGATCGGGCCGATGGTGATAAAAAATATCTACATAGTCGATCCCCATTCTTTTTAAACTCTGATCAATGCTTGCGACTAAATATTTTTTTGATCCAAGATCTCCATAAGGTCCTTCCCACATTTTCCATCCCGCTTTTGAAGAAATGATCAGCTCATCGCGGTATGCTTTAAAATCATCTTTAAATATTTTCCCAAAGTTTTTTTCAGCTGCACCGGGTGGGGGACCATAGTTATTGGCAAGATCGAAATGAGTAATACCATTGTCAAAAGCTGTTCTCAACATGTCCCGGCAATTCTCCAATGAATCCGGCTTTCCGAAATTATGCCACAAACCAAGCGAGATCGCAGGTAATGTAATTCCACTATTCCCGCATCTCCGGTATTCCATTTTATTGTAACGGGCTTTATTTGCTTTATAAGCCATGTGTGTATATTTTAAATGATTTTTTCATTCAGGTAAGTTGGCGATGAATGTTGGTCCTGCTGAATGAAAATGGTGAATAAGTGAATGTGTGAATTAGTAAAAGTCAATACCTGTCAAGTTTCAGATCACTCATGCACCCATTCAGCATTGTGAATGTAAGAAATATGTGATTTTAGTAAATTATTTTATTGATAACTATACTGTAAGGGCTAAAATCACAGCCAGCAGCACAATAAATATTAACTTTTTATGTTTTTTAAATTCAAGACCTTGCCTAAATAAGGTCAAACCCTAATTAAACACATTGATATGATGATGATTAATGAAAGATTGTTAAGCCAGCTGGCTTTTATTCATGAAATTGACAAGATTAAATACATACAGCGAAAAACAAAGCTCTTCCATAGCGACAGGTCGGAGAATGATGCAGAACATAGCTGGCATCTTGCTATGATGACGATTGTACTTGCAGAACATTCCAATGTTAAAGTGGACGTTTTAAAAGTGTTGAAAATGGTATTGATCCATGATATAGTGGAAATAGATGCCGGCGATGTTTTTATTTACGATACCAAGAAAAATCACTCCAATACAGATGCAGAACGCATCGCTGCACAAAGAATTTTTGGTTTGTTGCCAAAAGACCAGGCAGAAGAGCTGATAGCACTCTGGGAAGAGTTTGAAGCCGGAGAGACAGAAGAAGCAAAATTTGCAAAATCAATGGACCGTTTTGAACCGTTTTTACAAAATGTTTCTAATGATGGTGGAACATGGAGAGAATATAATGTCGACTATTCTAAAGTATATAAAACACAGTTAGCAATCAAAGATGGTTCTGCTACAATCTGGAAAATGGCAATGCCGATGTTAAGGGAAAGTATGGAAAAGGGAGTTTTCAAGAAAGCAGGATAAATAAGGAAACTAAATAATTATAAAATAAAAATAGTGAAACCCTCCTGGTTTCACTATTTGTGTTGCTTAAGAAAATAAAATTGTTTATCTATTACTGTTTAGTTTCAGTTTTTTGCTATAGGAAAACTTTTGTACCAGGTAAAAGCTTTTTGAATTTAATTTTTAGATTAGTTTTTGTTTCATCTGAAAATTGATTGTCCAGCAGAATTAATTCTTTTAGATTGGTCAATGTAAAAATCTCTTCTGGTAAATTTTCAAGCAAACAGGCAGCAAAGCTTAGCTCTTTTAGGTTTTTAAGATTTCCTATTTCCTTTGGTATGGTTTTAATTCTATGATCTGATATATACAATATTTTTGCATTCACCAATAAACCAATGCTCTGAGGTAAGCTATCCAGCCTGGCGCCAGCTTGCCAGCCATTGATCTTTAAGCTTATTACTATTTCAGGTTTTTTTAAAGCTTCAGTTAAAGAAGTGCATTCGGTACACTGCGATCTAGCAGTAAGGGGCAGTGTAAGTAATAGCATGAAAACGGCTCTTTTTATTTTATAAATTTTAGAAGACAATAAAGAAATATTTTTTTTCATTGACATTATTATGTTTTTTGGGAATGTGGAAATTAATGATCTTTTCTTTTCCTGATCTCTTCTTTCAATAATTTGTTGATGTCCGTCTTCGGGCCATCTAAAATAAAAATGACTGTACCTCTTTCCCTTGCATATTTATTTTCAACCCTGCCAGATAAAACGATCGTATCAAACAGTATTTTTTCGCGACTAAGATCATCTGCATTATCCTTTACCCGGATAACAGTTAGTATGCTTTTGTCAAAATTAAACCAGTTGATATAATCTGCATTCAGCGACACAGCATGAATATTTTGTTTTGAATAATAATTGATAGCACCCGCCTGTCCGTAGTTGTCGCACAATACAAGCATATGCTCCTTATCGCTGACGCTATTCCATGCGCTATCTGTTTTTATTGCTAATTCTCTCCAGCCAAGCATATCAGCAAAATCCTGTGGAAGGGGATAATCTCTTCCATCTTCCCATCGATGTGTTTTACCATTTGAATTTTGTACAATTTGTTCAGGACCCTCAACCGGAAATACCTTTTTGATGAAAGGAATAAATATAAGTAAGGGTATAGCTATTGCAAAAGGCCTTAACCATTTTTTCCAACCATTGCGTGTAAGCCATTCAATGTATACAGCACCAAAAGCCAGCAACACCGGGTAAAGTCCAATTGCATAATATCCTTTTGCCTTTAAGTAAATAAATACCAATAAGGTGAAGCAAAACGACCAGAAGAAAAAACGGTATTTTTTAAATCCAGGGAAAAGAAAAAAAGATAATAAAGCAGCAATTGTTACAAATATTGATCCGAAGAAAAAAAGCAGTTGTTCTTTTAAAAAATCACTTCGCTGCACATTTATAAGTTGTGTTTCGGCCAGTTCTCTCATGTGGTGAATGACAGGAAAATCATTCTGAAATTGCCATAAAATATTTGGTGAAATAATTAAGAGCGAAATTGCTGCAGCAAAGTATACATGTTTGTTTAAAAAAATCCTGCGGGTATCGGTAACCAGGATGGCAGGAACAATTCCGATTACTAAAAAGGCAATATTATATTTATTCAAAAAACCCAGGCCAAATATTACAGCCGTAAAATAAAGCCATTTGTTGTGTTGCGATTTGATATAGCGGACGAAAGTATAGTAAACAGCAGTCCAGCATAATATATCAAAAGAATTGGGCTGGTATAAAATATTGATGCGTGGCAGTACAGAAAAAGAGACTGCGATAGCTCCAAGTACCAACGCAAAAAGATTCCCGTTCAATATTTCTATCGTTTTCCAAACAACTACAATGGTTAAAGCTCCGAACAGGGCCGGGAAGAATTTTATCCAGAAAACTGAATTGCCTAATGCAAAAATGATATAGGAGATCCATGATGTAAACGGTGGAACTGATTCATAACCCCATGCAAGATGATGTGCCTGATCAAGGTGAAGATATTCATCTCTTTGCAGATCATATTCAGGACTGATAAGATAGAACTGCATTAAAAACTTAATAAGTATAAAAATAAAAAGTACAAATGTTTTTTTTCTCACGTAGTTTAAGTTGTATTTTTTTTATTTAAATAAACGTATTTAATGATTCAGCAGGAAGTTAAGAATTATTTTTTTAAAGTTTAACTGTTGTTTTTCATACCCTGCATTTACATATTCATAGTTGGCGCTTTAATACATGTTTTAACGGGTACTCCAATGCAGCAGTATAAGAAAAAAACTTGCCAATTTATTTACTTCTTATAGTTCTTCATAACTAAATCTATTGTCATGAAAGCATTTGTATTTCTTCTTACGGTGCTGATGATTAGTACTGTTTGTATTTCACAAAATCAAATCTCAGGAGTAGTTTTAGATTCCAATACACGGGCACCTATCGCAGGAGCTTCTGTTTACATTCAGGGAACTAAAACCGGTGCCACTACTAAAACCGACGGCACATTCAGTTTGGAATCTTCATCGCCGGCAATCCTTGTGGTTACCAACATTGGTTATTCCAACAGGATAGTATACAATGCCCGGCCCGGAGAGAATATCTCTGTTTCACTTGAATCCAATTCCAGGAGTTTAAGTGAAGTGATAGTAACTGCATTGAACATACGCAGGGAGAAACGTTCTTTAACTTATGCAACTGAAACGATCAATACAGACCAGTTGAATAAGTCGGGAACCGGAAATCCATTGAGCGAACTTGAGGGAAAAGCATCAGGGCTTACAGTGATCAATAGCACGGGAGATCCGGGAGGAGGTACTTACATACGGCTGCGGGGCGTTACTTCCATTACCGGCGACAACCAGCCTTTGATTGTTGTAGATGGTATTCCCATTGATAATTCCATTAATAACTATGATCCCACATCTGCTACACCAAACAATGTTGGAGGTGCAAGCGGGAATCTTACCGGTGGTACAATTCCTACAAACAGGGGAATAGATATTAATCCAAGTGATATTGAATCAATAACAGTATTAAAAGGCCCGGCTGCTACTGCTTTGTATGGCATCAAAGCAGCCAGCGGTGCTTTGATCATTACTACAAAAAAAGGGAATTATGGTGCACAAAAGATTAAGATCAGCCTTAACTCTTCGGCTACTATCGACAAAGCGAACAGGCTGCCTGATCTGCAGGATAAATTTGCACAAGGGTCGGATGGTATTTATGCCGGTCCAACGGGAAACGCTAACCGAAGATTGACCTGGGGACCGGCTATTGATACGTTATACTTTGACGGTGATGCCAATATATGGGACCCGAATGGAAATATAGTCGGGCAATCAGATCCGCTTGCAGGAAAAAAGGTTACTCCTTACGATCGCTATGAATTTTTCAAAACGGGCTTTACATTGAATAATAATATTGCACTCTCCGGCGGATCTGACAATACAAGCTTCCGGATATCGCTTGGAAATACAAGGCAGAATGGAATAATTCCAAAAACAAGATACAATAAAACGAGTGCAGGTATAAGTGGCCAGGCAAAGCTGAACAGTAAACTAACGGTTGTGGGAAGCCTGAATTATATTGTTTCAGCAAATGATAAAGTGCAACAAGGATCCAATACTTCCGGCATCATGCTGGGATTGTTACGGACCCCGCCAACTTTTGATAATTCATTTGGACTTGCTCATGCCCAGGAAAATGAAGATGCATATGTGGTAGCAGCTACAGGAGGACAAAGAAATTACCGTGGCGGGGCAGGTTATGATAATCCTTACTGGACTGTGAACCGCAATCCATTTAAAGAAAATTTAAATCGTGCCTATGGTAATATCCAGGCAACATATGAATTTGCCAAGTGGATATCTGTTGTATATCGTGTAGGAGGTGATGCATACGCACAGGATTCAAAAAACTTTTATGATATTAATTCAAATGCATTTCCTGCTGGAAAAGCTATTATAAGTGAATATTTTAATAACCAGTACAATTCTGATCTTACTGTTAATATGGAGAGAACATTCAACCAGGTGAAAGGGAATTTGTTGGTGGGCCATAACTATTTTTATAATAGCGCTCATTCCCGGACAACACTTGGAGATGGATTGATTGCTCCGAAATTTTTTGATATTCAAAATGCATTATCCTATTCTGCACAGGAAGCAGATGGTATAAAAAGAACAAATGCATTTTATGCAGAAGCACAGGCTAATTACAGGAACATGCTTTTTTTGAACCTGACCGGGAGAACAGAAACATCTTCTTCACTGCCTAAGAGCAACAGGAATTTCTTTTATCCTTCAGCAGGTGCAGGATTTGTATTCACGGAATTGACTCCATTAAAAGGAATGTCCGTACTTTCATTTGGAAAACTCAGGCTTTCATATGCACAGGTTGGTAAAGATGCACCCATCCAGGGATTGGGAACTCCTTATGCAGCCACAAATATAGCCGATGGATTTACCCCGGGTATTCAATTCCCGATCGTGGTTTTGGTAAATGGTGTTCCAACGCCTGTAGGTTCATACCAGGTAACTTCTACAACTTCTGTAATTGGTAACTCGGAATTAAAACCTGAAAAAACAAGCTCTTATGAAGCAGGATTGGATATTGGATTTTTGAGAAATAAAATAAATTTTAGCGCTACTTATTATCATTCCAAAACAACCGATGCGATTTTTACAGTACCATACGCCTATAGCACCGGGTATGCTTCCAGTCTTTTAAATGCAGGAGAGATTGTAAATAAAGGCATTGAGTTATCTGTGAATGCAACGCCGGTAAATAACCGAAATTTAAAATGGGATATCAATCTTAATTGGTCACACAACAGTAATAATGTAGCAAAATTATATAACGGTGTAAATAAGATACTGATAGCAGGTTTCCAGAATGGTGAAATAGATGCATTCGCAGGACAGCCCTTTGGACAGATCTATGGAAGTGTATTTGTTCGTGCAAATGCCGGAACAGGTGATGTAAAAGTTGCAAACGGAACCGATGTGCTGCTTATCAATGATAATCCTGCTGATCCTGGTTACGGAAAGCCACAGGTAGCAACTCAAAATGCAATTTTAGGAGATATAAATCCTAAATGGATAGGCTCTTTCACAAATAATATCACGTATAAAAATATCAGCCTGGGTTTCCAGATTGATATCCGCCATAAAGGTGATATATGGAACGGTACACGCGGAGCACTTTCTTATTTCGGCACATCAAAGGAAACAGAGAACCGCGGTTCAACAACTGTATTCAGTGGTATGGCCGGGCATCTTGATGGAAGCGGAAATGTTGTACACTTTGATACAGATGGTGTAACTGAAATTCCCGGTCCGGGCGGTAATAATACTGTTTCAACTATACTGGATCAATTTTATTGGCAAAATATCGGGAGTAGCTTTATTGGCCCGTCAGAATCTTCAGTTGAAGATGGGTCATTCGTTAAGCTAAGGCAAATCAGTCTTGGGTATAATTTCCCCAAATCCCTTATTGGAAAAGCATTTAATAATCTCAGCCTTACATTCTTTGCCAATAATATTATTCTCTGGACAAAATACCATGGTGTTGATCCTGAAACGAGCCTGGCTGGTCCGTCAAATGGCCAGGGACTTGATTATTTTAACAACCCCGCTGCAAAAAGTTTTGGGGTACGCCTAAACGTTGGATTATAAAACTATAAAAAAAACGTTATGAAATATTTACATAAAAAAATATTGATAATAGTATTCACGGGGATGATGCTGATTCACTCTTCCTGCCAGAAAGATGCATTCACCAAAGCAAACATAAATCCTAACGCACCTGAAACTGTTGTTCCGGGAAATATATTACCGGGAGTGATAACGAATCTTGCTTATACGCAAGGGGGAGACCTGGCAAGATTTACTTCTTTATTCATGCAACAAAATGTAGGATTTTCCAGGCAGTCACAGGCTTTTTATACTTATGTACTGACTTCTACGGATTTTGATACGCCCTGGGGAAACATGTATACTTCCGTACTTGGTAATAACACTGATTTATTAGAAAAAGCAGATGCTGCCGGTTATAAACAATACAGCGGTATTGCAAGAATATTGATGGCGTATTCGCTGCAGGTGCTTGTTGATGAATGGGGAAAAATTCCTTATTCACAGGCATTGAAGGGTTCTGCAAATACGCACCCTGTTTTTGATGATGACAGGGCATTGTATGATACCATTAAAAACCTGTTGACAACAGCAATAACGCAAATAAACGATCCTCAGCCCGGAGGACAGACACCCACTAATGAGGATCTTTTATATGGGGGTGATATTTCTAAATGGGAAAAATTTGCGCATGCGATACTTGCAAGGTTGTATATACATCAAAGCAAAAATGATCCTGCAATGGCAGCAAATGCATTGACTGAAGCAGCGCTTTCCTTTAGTAGCAATGATGATAATGCACAGTTTGTTTTTGGTACTGCAGAAACAGCAGGTAATCCCGTGTACCAGTTTAATCAGCAAAGGGCAGATATTGATTATGGTGCAGGTACACTTGTAGATATGATGATTGCAAATTCAGATCCACGTCTTACCGTTCTGACTACGCCGGATTATTCTGATGTAAGTGGAGTAGGTATCGGCGATTATTATGGAGCGATCAATGGCCATGTTGAATTTGTTACTTATGATGAAATGCTGTTTGTACAGGCAGAAGCAACTTTACGGTCCACCGGTGATATCGCTACTGCAGAATTGTTTTACCAGCAGGCGATTGCAGCGAATATGGCAAAACTGGGAGTTCCGGATGTAGATGCAACAGCATATTTGGCGGTACACGGTACGCTGCCGCTAACAACGGTTGATGATGCGATTGCCGCCGTTGCGACAGAGCAATATGTAACATTGTATTTAAATCCTGAAGCATGGACGCTTTGGCGCAGGACAAACAAGCCTGATCTTACGCCTATTGCAGGGTCAAATGGAATACCGAGAAGGTTTTTATATCCTCAAAACGAATATTCATTAAATGCTTCGAATGTTCCTCCAAACACTACCTTATTTGCACCATTGATTTTCTGGGATAATTAAAAATAAGAACCATTCAAAGAACCGCTCTGATTGAGCGGTTTTTTTTATTTCAAAAAAAATCCGGCAGATATATACTAAACTCAACAACCAGGCGTTATAAACGCAGCATAATTTTTAGTTTAGTGTACGATTAATTGCAATAGCCCCCAGCGGGGGCTATTTTTTATGTCTATACGACCTTGATTTCATATAATAAAATTTCCTTTTTTAAGAACAAACCTCGTGATTCATAATTCCTTGTTCCCTGTTCGATATTATTACATCATAAATACAATGGATGTAAATCGGTTTAAAGAACTATAGGGAAGAATTATGAACAGGGAATGTAGAATGATGAATTTATTTCCTGGTCGTCCCAAACAGGCAATCACAAAAAAAGCCCGGCACTCGCCAGGCTTTTTTTCAATTGCAATTCATGTGTTTAGTTTAATATAGGACCTTAATTACTTTTTTATTGCCGCCCGGTAAAACTACTTCGAGGTAGTAAGTGCCGTGAGCAAGATTATAATTCCAATTGATCTTTTCAGTGCTTGTTCCTTCCGCATGATTTACCTGTTTCGACATTAATACCTGCCCGCCATTATTGTACAATCTTATACCGTAGTCTCCCGCAGGCTGATTGATAAGCTGGAGGTTTACAATACCGTTTGTGATCGGGTTAGGATAGATCGTAATGTCTGGCTTAGCAACTTCAATGAATACTCTCACTACGGTTGTATACAGTGTTTTTCCATCAAGATCCACGCTGCGAATGCGATAGTAATTGTATCCATCTACAGGGCGATCGTCTACAACAATGTAACGTGCAGTACCACCATTGTTTGCAAGTGGATTTGTTACTGTAAATGTTGTGAACTGTATTCCGTTTGCAGATTTCTCTACCTCGTAGTGTTTAATGTTAAGCTCGTTGTTAACTGTCCATTCTACATTTACTTTTTTATCTGTAGCAGATTTACGATAAGCCTTAACCGAAGTAAAGGTAACCGGTACAATCGCCAGCTTTTTAAACACGATCCTGAAACGATCAGCAGCATACGATCCGGGAATGTTTGCAATATTGAAATTAACAACCGTAGTTCCGCTAAGGTTCAGTGCTGTGCTTGTCTGCAAATAGCTGTCTTCAACAAATCCTTCAAGGTTATCATGGTCTAAATCTTCTGCAGTAAATTCAAAACTATAATTTTGAACTCTTGTACCTGTAAGATTGAGGTGAATGGTATCTGTATCAACTATAGTATGCTTCCTTTCTATTGCTAAAAGCCTGTCATTCGTTTTTACTGAAACATTTTCAGCAGTGTTTCCAGGTTTCTTTGCATCCAGTCCATCCACATCATTGCTATAGTTATCGCCGAAGATATTAAGTGTACCATCAGCAAGTGTATTTCCGCTGGCATTCACTATATATAAATTTGTTTTCAGCATTTTTTGTGATACGATGTTCGACTGGTTATCTCTTAAAAGAAGTGTGCTACCACTTGCTTTTGCCCCTTCTGTAAAGCTCACGGTTCCATTAGTTCCGGTTGCCTGTACAAGGAATGCCTGTCCACTCTGGATGAAATTATTCACTCCTGAACCATAGCTTCCGGCTCCAGGCATTGCAAAGTAGTTAGTTCCAACTTTAAAGATAGTCTGGTAACCACCAAGTCCGTTGGTTCCATTTAATCTTGGATCCCATACGTAGAAGAATTCATCAACACCACCTGTTCTTGTGATATTGCGTACATCTATCGCTGAAGCATACGGGTTACCAACCGATTCAAAAGTTCCTGCAGTAACATTCGTTACAGGAGCAGGGTTTGAAGGTGTAAACAAGGTTCCTTTTGTACGCAATACAGTTGGTATTGCAGGTCCACTGGATGTGATCACTGACCTGTCACCTCTTACAAGTATAAAGTAACCTTTCTGGTTATAGATAGGATCGCCTGTACTTGCAGGTCCTACGTAAGTATTCGTTGCAGAATTGTATGTTTTAATAGATGGACCAGGAGCAGTGAATACGTCGAAACCAGGATTTGGTTGTGTAGCTGCATTCGGTACATTGCTCGTAAGCATTGTTCCGAATCCCGGGTTAGGGTTACCATTATTTGTAACTGCACCTTCCTGCCATGCCTGTTTAATGGTTTGACCGGTAGTTGGAGTCGCCAGCAATTGCCATGATTTGGCATGATGACCCGCGATAGCACCGGTGCCGATATAACGTTCAACCGTAGCCTCACCTGTAATTACATTACCCGTAAGATCACCGATCCATGCAGTTTCCGTAGCAGTTGATTTCAAAGTAAGGAAACCTCCTGTATTTAATTTTCTGCCTGTTCCTGTATAAGTAAGCGAACGGTAAACATCCAGCGGTCCGCCGATTGTTACACCCTGTATACTTGAATTACTTACTATCAGGTTCTTAAGTGCATTAGTTTGTAATGCACCTGCAGGTATAGTCTGGGCAACAGTACCATTCATTTCGAGCGAACCATTTGAGGCAATGAAAGTACCTGTATTATCAATGATACCAGATACCTTAAGGGTTGCGTTATCAACTGTCAGGATCGCACCGGTATAAATATGTATGTTTTCAACCTGTGCCACACCTGAACCTAAAGTTGGTTGATTTGGTTTTCCTCCTTTAATATGCACATCGGCACAGAATGAAGTAGGCACCAGGTTATCTGACCAGTTTGTTGCAGTATGCCAATCGGTATTGGTTACACCTGACCAGTAATTATGAATAGCGATATCTGCTGTTGTTGAGAAAGCATTGCCACATCCATTGGTGATCACTGCCCTGTATTTGGTTGGGTCAAGGATATTATTATAAGTTTGAGTAATGGTCGTATTTGTAATTGGAATCCATGTAGTACCTCCATCAACTGAATATTCCCAGCGAACAATTGTTCCAGACTGGCCTGTAACAGTAAGTGTTCCGCTACCGCCGCTGCAAATCGTTACTGAAGCAACTGTTCCTCCAACCGCACCTGGTTGTACAGTAATTGTTCCATTAGCTGTAGCTGCTGCGCACATTCCTGATGTTGTTACAGTATAAGGATAAGATCCGTTTGCTGTAGGCGTACCACTTATCGTTAATATATTACCTGCTATTGCAAAACTAACGCCAGCGGGTAGCCCGGTTACAGTTGCAGTTGTAGCTGAACCACCAAATGTGTAAACAATATTTGTCATTGTAGTGTTGGCACAAAGTGTAGGGGAAGCACTGCCCGACGTTAAAGTAATAGTTTGTGATTGAACGATGATCGTTCCTGTTGCAGTTCCTGTTCCGCAACCACCGCTCGTAGTAACAGTATAATTGAATGTTCCGTTTACTGTTGGTATACCGCTGATGGTATAAGTTCCCGCACTATAAGATCCTGTTACGCCTGCCGGTAAACCTGTTACAGTTGCACCTGTAGCACCATTCACCATATATGTAATGTTGCTGATCGCAACGTTCCTGCACACGTTCTGGTTATTTGTTCCTGCTGCTGATGTTAATACAAGATTTGCAGCAGCTGTTACTGTAATCGTTCCTGTTGCAGTAGCGGGCGTACATGTACCGGTTGTAGTGGCTGTATAAGTAAATGTTCCTGAAACAGTAGGTGTACCATTGATAAATACAAGTCCGGCAGTGTAAGAGTAAGTTACTCCTGCTGGTAATCCTGTGATGTTAACACCTGTACCTGTTCCAGCAACTGTGTATTGAATATTTGCAATTGCTGTATTGATACAAACTGTCTGGTTGTTGTTACCGGAGTTAAGTGTGATGGTTTGAGCCTGAACGATGATGGTACCATTAATGGTAGCTGCTGTACATGTCCCTGAAGTAGTGATCGTATAAGGGTATGTACCGGCAACAGTAGGTGTTCCGCTAATAGTATAAGTTGTACCCGCAACTGATCCGGTTACTCCTGCAGGTAATCCTGTTGTGGTTGCGCCTGTTGCGGTTCCTGATAATGTGTAACCGATGTTCACTGCTGAATTGGTACAGGTTGTTGTTGTTGAACTTCCCGAAGAAAGTGTAATAGCCTGTGATTGTACAGTGATAGTGCCACTCGCACTTGTTGGCAAGCAGCCGCCGGTAGTTGTAATATTATAAGTATAGTTGCCAGGAACAGTTGGTGTACCTGTTATTGTAAGAATATTCCCCAGGAATGAAGAAGTAACACCTGCAGGTAATCCGGTAACATTCGGTCCGGTCGGATTACCATTTCCTACGCTATAAATAATATTGGTAATTGGAGTATTTACACAAACTGTTTGTGCATCTGTACCAGGAGCAGATTCCAGTGTGATGAAGGTTGAAAGTGTTGCAAAAGAAATATCATCCAATCCGAAATCATTACCACCAGCTGCATTTTGCAGGTCAGTGATAGATATGATTGCACTGGTAGTTGTTGGGCCTGAAGTCCATGTTCCGTAGAACCTTGTCCAGCCATTATTACCGTTATTGTTTACACCTGCAGGTAGTGTAGCTACTGTTCCCACCTGTGCACCATTTACATTGAATTGTAATTGTGCGAATGGACCGGCAGCGTTAACGCTCATTCCCCATGCAGCAAAGTAATAAGTTGTACTCGGAAGTACATTTACAGTTTCCTGCCATACGATCGGCTGCGGGTTACCGTTAGGGAAACCATTTATGATCATGAAATTACCGGAACCTGTTGTGTGATCATGGCCCCAGAAACCATTGTGATAAGTATGGGCATCAGGACCAATTCCATATAATCCTTCAGGCACCAGTTCATTATTTCCTGCGATGTCTGCCTGGTATATATATTGATTTGGACCAAGAGGCGGTGTTATAAAACCAACATTTCCTGATTCAAAATCCCCATTTACCACCAGTTCCTGTGCAACATTGATAGACGCTGTACCCGGGCAGGTTCCGCCGGCAAATACAGTAACATCAAAACTTCCGGCAACATCCACATCAATAAATGATGTGGTTGCACCATTGCTCCAGATATAACTTGTTGCGGCAGGTACTGAAGTAGCTGTTAAACGAACCTTTCCAGGTACTGCACAATAATCTGCAGTAATTGTTACAACAGGAGTTGGGTTAACGGCAACAACAACAGTTTGTGTTCTATTGCAACCAGCTGCGTTTGTCGCAGTAGCTGTATAAGTTGTAGTTGTATTTGGTTTGGCATATACAGTTGAAAGGCTCTGGCTTGCATAAGCAGTTGTTGCGCCCGCATCAGTGTATAAGCCTGTTATCGGTGACCATACCACGTTTTGTGGTGAGCTTGGTATGGTATAGTTAAATGTAATTGACCATGAGTTTAAAGTTCCTGTCTCGAAACTTCCAATACAAATTCCAAAAATTTCAAAACCATGGCAACCTATCACATCATTTGCATTGAATGTCCAGTTACCATTTGCTGCTGAATACAATGAAGAGAATGCTGTAACATTTGAGTTAGGTGTACCGGTATTGTTTGTGGCATCTGCTGAATAAGTATTGGTAAATGGTGCAGTGCCTGCATTGACTGGATTCACACTTGTACTGCTGATAACTGTGTTCACAAAATTATCTCCGCTACCACCTCTTCTGTTCACAAGATTTAAAGTGTTTCCGTTTGGTGCAGTTAAATTCAGCCTTAGGTCACCATCATATGTATGTGTAATACTAAAGTTTACGCTAACACTATTAATAACAGCTCCCGCAGGAATACCAGCTACAGCCACCGTGCTGGCCCTATTACCTTCATCAGGTATTGCCTGGTTAATATTACCTGACGAGAATGTAAGCGAACCGGTACTTGATGAACCACCGCCAGCTGACAATGGTTGAACAGAGCCCTGGCAGATAGATGCACTTGCAGGTGTAATGGTAAATGCTGCTGGAGGACCAGTAACAGTTATTGTTGCAGAACCTGTTTGTGTTTGTGAACAGGCAGGAATTCCTGAACTCTGTACACTTACTAACGTGTAAGCAAATGTACCTATAACCGCTGTTGGTGCATTTACTGTTGCAGTACTTCCTACAGATACAACTGTAAGGTTACCGCCTGCATTGATCTTATAAGTAAATGTATAAGGTGCAGTTCCGTTTGCCCCTGTAAATGTTATAACAGGTGAAGCGGCATTCTGACAAACTGTTACTGTTCCGCTGATCGTTGCTGTTGGCAATGCATTTACAGTTATTGTTGCAGCAGCAGAATTTACTGACGAACAAACGCCATTTGCCACAACTGCCCTGTATAAAGTTGTCTGGGTTAGGTTAGTATAATTTTGTGTTGTTGTAGTATTTACAATCGGTGTCCATAAACCACCACCGTTTATAGAGAATTCCCATCTTACAATCGTTCCTGTATGACCGGAAAGCGTAAGTGTTCCGCTGTTTGCTCCGGAACAAACAGTTGCATTGCTGGTAACAGTACCACCAACAGAAACCGGGTTAACTGTAATGGTTGCATTGCCAGAGGTTGCCGGTGAACAAACACCACTTTGAACAATCGCATGATAAATGGTTGTTTGCGTCAAGTTGGTATAAGCCTGGGAAGTAGTTGTATTTACTATCGGAGTCCATGTTGCACCAGCATCAGTAGAGAATTCCCATCCTGTAACATTACCTGTATTTCCTGTTAAGTTTAAGGTGCCACTGTTTGTACCACTACATACAATTGTGCTTGCTCCAACCGTACCGCCTACGGTAGTAGGGTTAACAGTTACTGTTGCGGTTCCTGTTTGTGATTGTGAACACAGGGTTACATCTTCTACACTCAATAAATTGTAATTGAATACACCTGCTGTTGTAGTTGGAACAATAACAGTTGCAGTATTTCCAACTGAAGCAACTGTTAAGCTACCTGCACCATTAATATTGTAAGTAAATATGTATGGAGCTGTGCCATCAGCACCGGTAAATGTTATTACTGGTGATGTTCCGTTCTGGCAAACTGAAACTGTTCCGCTGATTGTTGCAGTTGGTGACTGGCTGACAGTAATAGTTGCAGATCCTGTTTGTGCCTGCGAACATCCATTATCATCCTGAACACTCAACAAATTATAAATAAAAGTGCCTGTTACTGATGTAGGCGCTGCAATGGTAACTGTGTTACCAGAAATGGTTGTAATAGTTTGTGTACCTAAGCCGTTAATATTATATGAGAATGTAAACGGAGCTGTTCCTGTTGTACCTGTAAAAGTAATTACCGGCGAAGTATTGTTTTGGCATACAGTCGCTGTACCATCAATTGTTGCAGTTGGTAATTCGTTTACAGTTACAGTTGCAGATACTGCTTTTACTCTTGAACAGTTATTATTGTCTGATACAGCAGTTAAATTATAAATAAAAACACCGGTTGTTGAAGTAGGAACAGCAACTGTAACTGAATTACCGGAAACAGTTGTTACTGTAAGGTCGCCACCACCGTTGATGTTATAAGTAAATGTATATGGTGCCGTACCAGCAGAACCTGTAAATGTAATATTTGGTGAAGCTGCATTTTGACAAACAGAAGTCGTTCCGTTTATAGTTGCATTCGGAAGCGGGTGAATTGTTACCGGTAGAACTGTTGGAGAAATTACAGTACAACCATTCACATCATCGTAATTAATGCTTACTGAACCAGTACCAGGAGTTATCCAGGTGATGGTTGCAGTATTATCTGTAGTTGTACCACCTGATGTGATCGTACCACTTGTTACCGACCAAGTATAATTTGACTGACCGGGATCTGTTGTATAAACTTCAGAACTGTTTAAACAAACATCATTCGAACCGGAAAGGAATGGAACGATACCTGTGCTGGTAGTTACTGTTGCAGAAGCTGCACCGAAGCAACCATCGGCATTGGTATAGTTTACAGTGATCGTTTTTGGTCCTGGTTGATCCCATGTAATAGTAATTGTATTATCTGTACTGGTGCCACCCGCGATGAGTGTACCACCTGTGAATGACCATGTGTAGTTTGATTGTCCTGGTTCTGTTGTATAAATACCGGTCGAATTAGGACAGATAGGGTTTGGACCTGTTAAAGTTGGAACCGGTAATGCAAGAATGGTAACAACTGCAGTTTCAGTTGCAGAACAGCCGTTACCGTCTGTTACTGTATAACTGATGTTAGCTGTTCCTGCTGCAACACTTGTTACAAGACCTGTTGATGAATTTACAGTTGCAACAGATGTATTATCACTGCTCCAAACGCCACCATCTGTATCGTTTGCAAGCAGGCTTGTGTTACCAAGACAAATGCTCAGGTCACCGGTGATTGGATTCAATACGGGCAGAGGGTTAACTGTTACAGTAACAGTTCTTATTCTCGTACAGCCATTAGCGTTTGTAACTGAATAAGTAATAATAGCAGTGCCATCAGCAATACCTGTAACAAGACCGGTATTGTCTACTGTTGCAATAGCTGTGTTATCGCTGCTCCATGTGCCGCCTGTTGTACTGCTGGTTAATTGAGTTGTATTGCCTATACAAACATCTGTCGTTCCTGAAATAGGGGACACAAATGGTAAGCCATTTACGGTAACCAATATATTTTCTGTAGTACTGCAACCAGCTGCGTTTGTTACTGTGTAAGAAATCACAGCCGTTCCTGTACCAATTCCGGTTACTATACCAGCAGCATCTACTGTAGCATGTGTTGCATTGCTTGTACTCCATACACCTGCGGGCGTTGTATTTGAAAGTGCTGTGGTTTCATTCACGCAGATAGTAGTTGTTCCGGTAATTGGCTGTACAACAGGGTAACTGTTTACGCTTACGGTGACTGTATTCAATAACGCGATACATCCACTGGCATTGGTGATTGCAACTGCAACCATATCTCCGTTTGCAAGGGTTGCATTTGTATAAGTATTCGATGGACCATTTTGTATCGAAATAGCATTCAGCAGGAAGTTATAATTTGTAAATCCTGCAGGTGCGGTAAATACAACCGATGTACCTGTACAAATAATTCCGTCGTCAGCAGTGTTTCCTGAATTTTCTACAGGAACCAGTGTTCCTGATGGTAATGCATTTACGGTAATTGTAACTGAATTGAATGTTGTAATACACGCATTAGCGCTGCTAACTTCAACCGTCACAACATCTCCGTTTGCAAATGTTGTAGAGCTATAGGTGTTTGCTGAACCGTTTTGAACAGTTGAGCCATTTACCTTGAAATCATAATTATCGAAACCTGCAGTTGCAGTTAATGTTACGTTATCGCCTGTACATATAGGGTTAGGAGTTGCAGTCAATGTACCGGCAGGTGAAGGGATAACTGTGATCGTGATCGTATTGAAAGTTGCAGAACAGTTGCTGCCATTGGTTGCGGTAACTGTAACTGCATCATTGTTTGCAAGTGTTGAAGTAGTAAATGTATTTGATGCACTGCTTTGTTGCGAAATGCCATTTACTTTAAAATCATAATTTCCAAAACCAGCGGTTGCTGTAAATGTCACACTTGAACCAGAGCAGATGCTGTTATCATCCGGTGTTCCGGAATTTTCAGTTGCACTTAAAGTACCTGAAGGCAATAAATTTACAGTGATAACAACCGGGCCGAACGTAGCCTGGCAACCTGCAGCATTTGTTACATCCACTGCAACAGCAGAAGGATTAGTGAGCGTTGTACTGCTGTAAGTATTTGAACTTCCGTTTTGAACACTTATTCCATTTACTTTAAAATTATAGTTTGTATAGCCAGCAGTTGCAGTAAAAGTTACATTGTCGCCTGTACAGATTGAAGTAGCAGAGGCATTCAATGTACCGGTAGGTAATGCGTTTACTGTGATCACAATTGCTGAAGATGTTGCGCTACATCCGCTTGCATTGGTAGTCGTTACGGTAACTGACTGACCATTTGTAAGTGTTGTAGTAGTATAGATATTTGATGCGCCACTCTGAACAGGTGAACCATTTACTTTGAAAGTATAACTTGTTCCGCCACCTGCTGTAAAGGTTACTGCATCACCCGGACAAATAGAAGTTCTGTCTGCGCTAAGTGTTGGAGTCGGTAATGCATTTACTGTTATAACAATTGGTCCGAATGTAGCACCACAATTAAATCCATTGGCAGCATCAACCGTTACTGATTGACCATTTGTCAAAGTAGAAGTATTGTAAACATTCGATATACCACTTTGAGTTGTTGTTCCATTTACTTTAAAGATATATGAACCATATCCTGAAGTTGCGGTAAATGTAACATTCGATCCGGCGCAAATAATATTGTCATTTGCTGTTACTGAACTTTCTGTTGCAGTAAGTGTTCCTGTAGGAATTGCATTTACAGTTATTGTTCCTGTTGCAGAAGGGTTTGAGCACGGACCTGTTGTTGTAACTGTATATCCAAATGTTCCAACAGCAGTAGGAGCGCCACTGATCGTAAATACACCGGCGCTATAGTTCCCTGTTAAACCTGCAGGTAAACCAGAAACTGTTGCGCCTGTTCCTGACCCGCCGATTGAATAGGTAATGTTTGCAATAGCTGCATTTCTACAAACTGTCTGAATATTTGATCCTGCACCTGAAGTCAATGCTATCGTTGCATTCGGCGTAACTGTAATTGTTCCGCCTAATGCTGGTTTGATACATGGACCTGATGAAGTAACTGTATAATTAAACGTTCCTGATGCAGTTGGTGAACCGCTGATCGTATAAATATGTGTTCCTGAATTATAACTTCCGCTTACCCCTGCAGGTAAGCCGGTAATTGTAGCTCCAGTACCACCACCGCCAATCAAATACGTAATGTTTGTTATTGCTGTATTAATACAAACTGTTTGACTTGTAGTTGCAGCGGCGGAAGTTAATGCAATCGTTGCATCATTGTTTACAGTGATTGTTCCACCCAATGAAGGATTAGCACAAGGGCCTGTTGTTGTTACGGTATAATTGAATACACCGGGTGCAGTTGGTGTACCACTGATAGTGAAAACGCCAGCGCTGAAGTTTCCGTTTACACCGGCAGGTAAACCGGTAACAGTTGCACCTGTTCCTGATCCTGTTACAGAATAGGTAATATTTGTAATAGCATTATTGATACAAACAGTTTGGTTAGTAGTTGCTGCAGCCGATGTTCTTGTTAATCCTGCATTCGGCGTTACTATAATTGTTCCTGTTGCATTTGGTTTAATACAAGGACCTGTTGTAGTTACCGTGTAGTTAAATGTTCCTGATGCAGTTGGTGAACCACTTATCGTATAAACATGTGTTCCGGCATTGTAGCTTCCTGTTACACCAGCTGGTAAACCGGTTATTGTAGCACCGGTACCGCCACCGCCGATTAAATATGTAATAGCAGTAACAGCCGTATTGATACAAACAGTTTGGTTTGTAGTAGAACCCACTGATGTCAATGTAATGGTTGCGTCATCATTTACGATTATTGTTCCGCTTAAAGATGCATTGGCACAAGGCCCTGTTGCTGTAACAGTATAATTGAATGTACCGGCAGCAGTTGCGGTACCACTGATAGTGAAAACACCTGCACTGAATGTACCTGTTACACCAGCTGGTAGTGAACCTGCAGTAAGTGAGATATTTGTTCCACCGCCACCAACTGAATATGTAATTGGAGTTAGTGCAGTATTGATACATTTTGTCTGGTTATCTGTACCTGCTGCAGATGTCCTGGTAATTGTAGAATTCGCCTGTACAATAATTGTTCCTGTTGCATTTGGTTTAATACAAGGGCCTGTTGTAGTTACAGTATAATTAAACGTTCCTGCTGCAGTTGGTGAACCACTTATTGTATAAACATGCGTTCCTGAATTATAGCTTCCTGTTACACCAGCCGGTAAACCAGATACAGTTGCACCTGTTCCACCTCCACCAATTGAATATGTAATTGCTGTCAGTGCAGTGTTGATACACAATGTCTGGTTTGTAGTTGCACCTGCTGATGTTAATGTTATCGTTGCGTCATCATTTATCGTGATAGTTCCGCTTAATGATGGATTCACACAAGGACCAGAAGTTGTAATGGTATAGTTAAATACGCCTGCAACTGTTGGAGTACCACTGATCGTGTATACACCGGCACTGAATGATCCTGTCACACCTGCAGGGAATGAACCAGCACTTAATGAAGCACCAGTTCCACCACCACCGATCGAGTAAGTAATATTTGTAATTGCAGTATTGATACAAACAGTCTGAGTGGTGGTTGCCGCAGCCGATGTTCTTGTTAATGTTGAATTTGCCTGTACAACGATCGTTCCTGTTGCAGCTGGCTTAACGCAAGGTCCTGTTGTGGTAACCGTATAGTTAAATGTACCTGAAGCAGTAGCTGTACCACTGATCGTGTAAACACCGCCACTATACGATCCCGTTACGCCGGCAGGTAAACCTGATACCGTTGCACCTGTTCCACCGCCACCTATTGCATAAGTAATATTGATGATTGTAGTATTGATACATAATGTCTGGTTATTCGTGCCTGCAGCCGATGATAATACGATCGTAGCATCATCATTCACAGTGATTGTTCCGCTCACAGTTGGATTTATGCATGGTCCGGAAGTTGTAATTGAATACGGGAACACACCGGCAGCTGTTGGTGTACCGCTGATCGTGAATACACCCGCACTGAAAGATCCTGTTACACCTGCAGGGAATGAACCGGCACTCAGTGAAGCATTTGTGGCATCTCCACCAATTGTATAAGCAATAGTAGCCAATGCAGTATTGATACATATTGTCTGGTTCGCAGTTCCTGATGTAAGTGTTATGGTAGAATTTGCCTGTACTGTTATTGTTCCTCCTAAGGAAGGGGTAGCACATGGACCGGTTGTAGTAACTGTATAATTAAATATTCCTGAAGCAGTAGCTGTTCCACTAATCGTGTATACACCAGCGCTGTAACCACCAGTTACGCCGGCAGGTAAGCCTGAAACAGTTGCACCAGTCACTCCCGCCCCGCCGATTGCATAGGTGATACCTGTTATTGCTGTGTTGATACAAAGTGTTTGTGCATCAGTTCCTGCTGCAGAAGATAAAGAGATCGTTGCATCTTCATTTACCATAATTGAGCCATTTGCAGTTAAGTTAGCACAGGCAGAACCTGCTGCTTCTACTGTATAAGTATAAGTACCGGTTACAGTGGGTGTACCGGTAATGGTAAACACGCCGGCAGAAAAAGAACCTGTTACACCTGCAGGTAATGAGCCTGCAGTGATAGAGGCACTTGTTGCATCTCCACCGATAGCGTAAGTAATATCTGCAATAGCATTGTTTACGCAAACAGACTGGGCGTCGGTACCTGCAGCAGATGATAATGTTACAGTACCATTTGTGTTAACATCAACGGTTCCATTTAATGATGCATTTGTACATGGGCCAGTTGTTGTAACGGTATAGCTGAATGTACCTGTAGCTGTTGGTGCACCACTGATTGTAAATACTCCGACGCTATAAGAACCGTTAACTCCTGCTGGTAATCCCGTTACGTTTGCACCTGTGGTTCCGAAACCACCAATTGAATAAGTAATGTCAGTAAGAGGCGCAAGTGCACAAAGTACCTGTGCATCTGTTCCTGCTGCAGAAGATAAAGAAATTGTTGCATCTTCATTTACAGTTATTGTTCCCGTTGCTGTTGGATTGATACAGGATGAACCTGAAGCCCCAACTGTATAATTATACACGCCACTTGCAGAAGCTGTACCGCTGATAGTAAAAACTCCTGCACTAAAGGATCCGTTAACTCCCGGGGGTAATGCGCCTGCAGTAATTGAAGCACCGGTAGATGTTCCACCAATATTGTAAGTAATGTCTGTAATAGGGTTAGCAAGACAAATTGCCTGGATATTTGTTCCTGCTGCTGATGACAATGCTATAGTGCCATTGCCCGTAACAGTTATTGTTCCACCCAGTGATGCGTTGCCGCAAGGTCCCGTTGTTGTAACTGTATAATTATGAGTTCCTGCTGCAGTTGCTGTACCGCTAATTGTGAATACGCCAGCGCTATAAGAACCATTTACACCTGCAGGTAAACCTGAAACATTCGCTCCGGTACCTGTACCACCGATTGCATAAGTAATATTGGTGATTGCGGTGTTAACACAAATTGTTTGATTTGTTGTTCCGGCGGCAGAAGTTAAAGTTATTGTTGAGTTGCCCAGTACGGTAACGGAGGCAGTTGTATTGCTACAACCAGTTGATGTTTGTGTAAATGTAAAGGTTACAGTTCCAGCTGCAACGCCGGTTACTACACCCGCATTTGTAATAGTAGCGATTCCGTTATTGCTGCTTACCCATGTACCACCAGTGGTGGGTGTCATCGTTATATTGTTTCCAATACATACACTTGTTGGACCGCCCACGGTTGGTCTTGCATTTACAGTAACTGTAGCTGTATTCGTACAACCATTACTGTTTGTATAAGTAATTACACTTGTTCCTGCAGCAACACCTGTTACCAAACCTGTATTACTTACTGTAGCAACAGATGGAGTAGCAGAGACCCATGGATTGGAAGCTGCTGGTGTGCCTGCACCGGTTAATTGAGTTGTTGATCCAACGCAAACTGTAAGTGTACCTGTTATAGTTGGAGGTGTACATGGTTTCAGGGCCATAAGCAAACCACCCCATCTTGATGTTCCTGAAAGCGTAGCAGTACCATTGCCGGTTGCTCCTGTAGTTGGTTTAATTGCCCATCCTGAACCAGCATTTAAATCCAGTGTTGAATTAAAAGGATTATCGTATAACTCCGCTAATGCACCAGGAGAGGTAGTATTCCATCCCGAAATAGATCTGTCGTCAGCTAAGTGGGCAAGCATTATTACTGCAGCGTTGGCAGTAACCGTTGTAAGTCCTGGTGCAGTAACCGTTGTATTAGCACTACCTGCCAGGCTGATATTTCCCGGATCCACATCAAATGGTCCGCCTGCTGCCCCGGTAGCTGTGACACCACCCGTAACATTCACGCCGGAATAAGCGATTATAGAACCAATATTAGCATCATTTGCATCATTATCCAATGTAAAAGCAAAATTGGCACCTTCCGTGCCATCGGCAACCCTATATAAAACGGTGCCCCACCAGCTGTCAAACCCGCTGCTGAAAATTTCTCTTCCATCAACAATAATCCATCCTGTACGGCTTGCATTGGCCAGGTTATTATTGTCGTTATCTGACTGTACAATATTTACAATCATCACATCTCCAGCCACTACACCGGTAGGCTTATTAATCGTTAAAGTGGTGGAGGTGGAAGTTGCAGTAGTAGCGGTACCCCTCAGTGCTATCTGAGCAAACGAATTATTTGCATTGAAAAGAAATGCAAACAATAAAACGGGAATTACAATTCCTGTTTTTACAAGTTTTTTCCTCGTGAAAGCACCTTTCGTCACTAAGTAAAAATTCCTCATACAAATAAATTAAAATGTTTGAAATAAGCTGAGGTTATTACAAAGGATTGGGGGATGAATATGTTGAGCTATTGCTTAAAAAGTACAGTTAGTTTCTCTGAAGATGTGAAATGGATCGCTGATCGATCAAGGGATTTTGGGGTATTATCAGGCTGTTATAAAAGAAAAAACGTGCCTAAAACGTTGGTTTATAAGACAATGGGATTATAAGAAGGAATTACAAGAGATTTGTGGATTGGGGGTTCAGGGTTCTATTAAGAGGTAACTTGACGGTAAAAATACTATTTAAATCAGGAAATCAAAACATTTAAAGAGTTTTTTTATTTTAAGACCGGGTACCATGGCGGATTTGCCGTTCATAAAAATATTTTAATCATTTGATTAAAATATTTGGTTAAATCAAAGAATCGATTATATATTTGCATTGAATTAAAAAGAAGATGCCAAAAAAAGAAACAGTTCAGGTAGATAAAACCACGGAAGAAAAAATAAAGGATGCGGCAAGAAAAGTGTTTATGAAGAAGGGATACTCCGCAACCAGGACAAGGGATATCGCTGAAGAAGCGGGGATCAATCTTGCATTGCTGAACTATTATTTCCGGAGTAAGGAAAAGTTATTTGAAATAGTAATGATGGAAAAAATGCAGAAGTTGTTTGGCATTCTTGTCCCGGTTTTAACGAATGAAACGATTGACCTTGATGAAAAAGTGAAACTGATTGTTTCAAATTATATTGATATGCTGCTGGATAACCAGGATCTGCCAATTTTTGTTTTAAGCGAGATAAAGAATAACCCTGAAAAGTTTGCTGCAAATTTTCAGCTTGCAACTGTTATTAGTAATTCTTCTTTTATTAAGCAATTGAAAGAAAGGGCGCCGGGAATTCACCCAATACAATTTTTTATGAATATAATGGGAATGACAGTATTTCCATTTATTGGAAAGCCATTATTACAAGCAATAGGTTCTTTAGACCCAAAAGCATTTAATGAACTAATGCAACAAAGAAAACAGCTAATACCTACATGGGTAAACGCAATGCTCGAAACAAGTTGATTTTTTTTGTCGAGTTTTTAAACAAACGATTAAAACAAAATTTTAAACAATAAAACGTAGGAGATGAGATATATAATTATATGTATGCAGATAATATTGTGCACCGCCTTTGCAAAAGGGCAGTCTGCAAGGGAGATAAAGATCGAAGAATGTTATTCGCTGGCAAGACAAAATTATCCTCTTATTAAGCAACTCGAGTTGGTAGATAAGGTTATCGCTTATTCTGTTGAAAATGCAGCGAAGGGTTTTTTGCCACAGGTAAGTATTAACGGCCAGGCAACTTACCAGTCGGACGTAACTGAAGTGCCATTAAAAATACCCGGTATAAGCCTGCCGGGAGTTGATAAGGATCAGTATAAGTTATATGCAGATATAAGCCAGGCAGTTTATGATGGCGGCATCACCAAATTGCAAAAGCAATCACTACAGGCTAACGGTAATGCGGAAAAGCAAAAGATAGAAATTGAATTGTACAACTTAAAAGAACGCATTAACCAGTTATTCTTCTCTGTTTTAATTATTGACGAGCGGTTGAAGCAAAACGAACTTTTGAAAAAAGACATTCAATCAGGGTTAACCAGAACAGAAGCTGCTATTGCCAATGGCACTGCATTGAGAAGCTCAGCAAATGTTTTGAAAGCTGAATTACTCAAAATAGAGCAGCATATCATTGAAATGCAATCAACACGCAATGGATATATTGATATGCTTTCATTATTTATTAATCGTACACTGGAAGAAAATACCGTATTCATTAAACCTGTTTACCAACCTGTTTCAACGGAGATCAACCGTCCTGAATTAAAACTATACGAATACCAGTATAAAACACTCGATATACAAAACAGTATGATCAGGGCAAAGAATCTTCCGAAGCTTAGTTTGTTCTTACAGGGTGGAGTAGGAAAACCTGCACTGAACATGCTAAGCAATAAACTTGATCCGTATTATATAGGCGGAATAAAAATGAGCTGGCCGATTACCGGGTCTTACACAGTAAAAAATGAAAAAGCACTTATTAATAATAATCGCAGGAACATTGATCTTTTAAAAGAAACATTTTTATTGAATACAAGGGTAGTAATAAAACAGCAGGATGCGGAAATTGCAAAATTTGAAAAACTTTTATTAACGGACAATAGTATTATTGAGCTCAGGATGAGCATTAAAAATGCATCTTTCGCTCAATTGGAAAATGGTGTGATCACAACGAGTGATTACCTGCGGGAAGTAAATGCAGAAGACCAGGCAAGACAGGATAAAATATTGCACGATATACAATTATTAATGGTGCAGTATAATAATAAAACAACAACAGGCAACTAATAAATTAAAAACAATGAAAAGAACAGCAGCGGTAATTATTACTATTATTTTTTTGAATGCATGCAGTGAAAAGAAAAACGCATATGATGCATCAGGAACATTTGAAGCTGTAGAAACGATTGTTTCTGCAGAAGCAACAGGTGTTATAAAAGAACTGAAAATTAGGGAAGGTGATTCACTTACAGCCGGCCAGGTGATCGGTTATATTGATACTACCCAGTTGTATTTAAAAAAGAAGCAACTACTGGCACAATCGAAAGCGGTACTGAGTAAAAGGCCGGATATTCACTCGCAGCTCGCAGCATTTCGGGAAGAATTAAAGCATGCAGAACATGAACAACAACGCATCAGCAACCTTGTAAAAGCAGATGCTGCTACTCCAAAACAACTGGACGATGCAAATGCGGAGATCACTATTATCAAAAAAGAGATCGAAGCAAAACAAACATCGCTTGGGATTACTTCTTCAAGCATTACTGAAGAGGCCATTCCTTACAATGTACAGATGGAACAATTGAATGATCAGCTTGCCAAATCAAGGATCGTGAATGAGGTGAATGGAACTGTGCTTACAAAATATGCGGAAGTAAACGAAATGGCATCATCGGGTAAACCGCTTTACAAAATTGCAGACCTTTCTACGATCATATTAAGAGCATATATTACCGGCGACCAGTTTGCAAAAGTTAAACTTGGACAAACTATTAAAGTATTGGTGGATGATGGCAAAGGAAAATACAAAGAATATAACGGTAACATGGAATGGATCAGTAATAAAGCAGAATTCACTCCCAAAACGATTCAGACAAAGATGAGACGAGCCAACCTTGTGTATGCTGTAAAGATCAAGGTAAAAAATGATGGCTATCTGAAGATAGGAATGTACGGAGAAGTAAAATTTTAATTATGCAAGCAGTTACAGTAAATAATATTAAGAAAGCTTTACGGAAAAGAAAAAAAAGTGGCAGTAGATGATGTTTCTTTCTCCGTAAATAAGGGTGAATTGTTTGGATTGATTGGGCCCGATGGCGCAGGCAAGACAAGTATTTTCCGAATGCTCACTACTTTACTGTTGCCCGATGGGGGAACTGCAACAGTAGATGGTTTTGATGTTGTAAAAGATTATAAACAGATCCGTAATACAGTTGGCTATATGCCGGGAAAATTTTCCCTGTACCAGGATCTGAGCATTGAAGAAAATCTTAATTTTTTTGCCACTGTTTTTGGTACAACTATTGAAGAAAATTATGATCTGATAAAAGATATCTATGTTCAGATTGAACCTTTCAAAAACCGCAGGGCGGGAAAATTATCGGGAGGGATGAAACAAAAACTGGCATTGTGCTGTGCACTTGATTCATAAACCCACCGTGTTGTTTCTGGATGAACCAACAACGGGTGTTGATCCTGTTTCAAGAAAAGAATTCTGGGAAATGCTGAAACGATTGAAGGAACAGGATATTACCATTGTTGTTTCTACACCTTATATGGATGAAGCAGACTTGTGCGACAGGATCGCATTGATGCAAAAAGGAAAAATTTTATCCATTGATACACCGGAAAATATTATAAGCATCTTACCCGTGAAAACTTATATGCGATAAAGTCAGATAATATGTATGCGTTGCTTAAAGCACTTGAGTAATTATGAAGGATACAATTGATAGTTATGCTTTTGGCGAATATCTGCATGTGTCCTTTAAAAATGATAGGATCAGCAAGAGAAGAAGTAATGCATTATTTAAACGAACAGGGCTTTACAAATATGAATGATGCAGGATGCAGCACCAACGATCGAAGATTGTTTTATAAAATTATTAAAGAAGTAACATGATGGAAACAGTTATAAAAACAGAAAAGCTGACCAAACGCTTTGGAGATTTTATTGCCGTCAATGAAATATCATTTGAAGTGTATAAAGGAGAAATATTTGGTTTCCTTGGAGCCAATGGTGCAGGTAAAACCACTGCCATGCGCATGCTGTGCGGTCTTTCGATCCCATCTTCCGGCAATGCACCATTGCAGGATTTGATGTATATAAACAAACCGAACAGATCAAAAAAAATATCGGCTATATGAGCCAGAAATTTTCTTTGTATGAAGACCTTACCGTTTTGGAAAATATTAATTTCTTTGGCGGTATTTATGGCTTAAGTGATAAGGCAGATAAAACAAAAAGTGAAGAATTGATAAGCAGATTGGGCTTGCAAAATGAAGCAAAAAAATTGGTTGCTTCGCTTCCGTTGGGATGGAAACAAAAATTATCTTTTTCAGTGCTGTTATTGCATCAACCTAAAATTGTTTTCCTTGATGAACCTACCGGCGGTGTTGATCCTGTTACACGCCGGCAATTCTGGGATCTGATCTATGAAGCAGCAGACAGAGGCGTTACCATTTTTGTCACAACGCATTATATGGATGAAGCTGAATATTGCAATCGGATTTCCATCATGGTGGATGGAAGAATCGAAGCATTGGATACACCGGGTAATTTGAAACAACAATTTTAAGCTCGATTCCATGGACGAAGTATTTTATCGATTTGGCAAGAGGAGCGAAACGAGGAGAATAGGAATTAGGATCACAGGTTTTTAAACCTGCGAGGTTTAACAAGAAAAGAAAATTATTAAAATGAAACAATTTATCGTATTTGTAAAAAAAGAATTTGCACATGTACTGCGTGACAGGAAAACATTGCTGATCTTTTTGGTATGCCTATCGATGCAGATTTTGATATTTGGTTTTGCGCTTACCAATGAAGTAAAAAATTCAAAGATCATTATTGTCGATCATGCAAAAGATATGCTTCGCAACAAATCATTTCTAAAATTGAAGCCAGCAAATATTTTGAAATACGAAAGATCAGTGATAGATACAGAAGCGAAATTGAAGCGGCTTTTAAAGAAGGGAAGATCAAAATTGGCAGTATTATTTCCCGTGAATTTCAATGATGATCTTTTGCATCAGAATAAAGCCAAATGCAGATAATTGCTGATGCTTCTGATCCGAATAACGCTACCACACTTACCAATTATGTTTCTGCTATCATTTCAGGATTATCAGGCAACACTAAATGAAACAAGCAGCTATCCCTTACCGGATCAGTACCGAAACAAGAATGTTGTACAATCCACAATTAAAGGAGCACACAATTTTGTTCCTGGTGTGATGGCACTGGTGCTGATGCTGGTTTGTGTAATGATGACAGCATTTCAATTGTAAAGGAAAAAGAAACAGGCACCATGGAAATCCTACTGGTGTCGCCCTTTAAACCTTTACTGGTTATTCTTTCCAAAGCAGTTCCTTATCTCGTTATTTCATTGGTGAATGTTACTTCCATATTATTATTGAGTGTGTTTGTGCTTGATCTTGCCTGTTAATGGAAGTATGATTTTATTATTTGCTGAAAGCACTTTGTTTATCATTACCTGTCTTACCCTTGGTATTTTGATTTCTGTAAAAACAAATTCGCAACAGGTAGCCATGCTTATTTCACTGATGGGAATGTTGTTGCCAACGATGTTGTTCAGCGGGTTTATGTTCCCTATCGAAAATATGCCTGTGCCACTGCAGGTATTTTCCAATGTAGTTCCTGCCAAATGGTTTTATATCATTGTCAAATCAATCATGATCAAAGGACTTGGGTTCTCGGCTATCTGGAAAGAAACACTGATCCTAACCGGTATCACAATTTTTTTATTGATCAGTTAGTTTGAAAAGTTTTAAAATCACGACTGGCATGAGAACAATACAGATTTTTATTACAAAAAGAATTCAGGCAAATATTCCGCAACAAAGTCAATCCTTGCGATGATGGTGGTAATGCCTGTAGTGCAACTGTTGATACTTCCGCTTGCAGCAAATTACGAAGTAAAGAATATCAATCTTGCTGTTGTTGATAATGATCATTCAGCATATTCACAAAAACTGATCACCACGATTACTGCTTCAGGATATTTCAAACTTACGGGCTACAATAGTTCATTTAAAGAAGCTTTGCAACTGATTGAAGCAGATAAAGCAGATCTGGTTCTGGAAATACCCGCAAGGCTTTGAAAAAAATCTTGTTCGTGAAGATGAACAGAAATTATTTATTGCCGTCAATGCGATCAATGGAACAAAGGCAAATCTGGGTGGAGCTTATTTAAGCAGCATCATTAAAAATTTTAATAAGGATATCAGGCTGGAATTGATTCAGCCCGGCAGGTTTGAATAAGCAGCCGACCATTGAGATCGTTTCTTCCAACTGGTTCAACCCATTGATGAACTATCGGTTTTTTATGGTGCCCGGTATCCTGGCTATCCTGGTAACCATGGTCGGTGGATTTCTTTCTGCATTGAATATTGTAAAGGAAAAAGAAGTAGGAACCATCGAACAGATCAATGTAACACCAATAAAAAAACATCATTTTATTTTAGGCAAACTCATTCCTTTCTGGGTATTGGGAAATGTTGTGTTTACAATTGGTCTTATTGTTTCATGGCTGGTTTATGGAATTGTTCCAGCCGGAAGTTTATTGTTGTTGTATGGTTTTATTGCTGTTTATCTGCTTGCTGTTTTGGGATTTGGATTATTGATCTCTACTTTTTGTGAAACGCCAGCAACAAGCCATGTTCATCATGTTCTTCTTTATGATGATATTTATCCTGATGGGCGGATTGTTTACTTCTATTGACAGTATGCCTGACTGGGCAAAATTTATAACAAAGTTAAATCCGCTGAGTTATCTGATAGATGTCATGAGGATGGTTATTCTTAAAGGAAGTGGATTAAAGGATGTTTTACCACACTTGGGTATAGTTGCTTTATTTGCAGTAGTATTGAATGGATGGGCTGTGGTGAATTATAAAAAAACCTCGTAGTAGTTATGAATGCTGAATTATGAGTTTGTTTCTTATGGCATTTCAATTTGCACCAGGTATAACTCAGAACTCATAATTCAAAACTCTCAACTCAATTCATCTTTCAAAAAAATTAGTACGGTGTGTTGTATTACTTTCTGCGTCCCGTGCCTTTATATACACCGAAGTATCAAAATCACTCAGGAAATCTTTAAGTCTTTGATTTTCCAGTTCTTCGTCAAAAGAAGCCATTAGTGATTTGGTGGTAAAAAATTTTACAGGTTCAATATTAAGAGAAACTGATCCCCCCTTGTTTACAATTTGTATTTTATTCATTAGTTGTATCTCCAGTTCGCCGGTAATTTTTTCATGAATGTCGTGAGACTTTAATTCATTAGCATACTGTTTCTGATATTTCCACTCGAGAAGGGTTTGACGCATTAAGGACAATGGATATTTTTGCATATTTAATGATCCGCAAATTTGTGTCCACATTATTAACCGGATATTATGTCAGGTGCACGATTTAAAAGCAGTCTGATTTTGGATTCAGGCTTAAAATAAAGGGATGTTTTTATAAACATCCCTTTATAGCTGGTTATTTCGATGAAGTTATTCAACCACGCGGTACCAGAACACTTCTGTCTTTCCTTCTACACCTCCGTCTTTCATTACTTTTTTAACATCATCTGAAGCAAGTCTTGCTTTTGCTTTCACCATATCGGTAACTATAAATGTAACCCGTACTAAATTGGAGTCATCTAAATTACGGCTGAGGGATTTGTCCATAAGGCCGTGTTCTGCCCTTTTTGCTTTTCCAACAGAATCGTATACTTTAAGCCATGTAGCGAAGTCTTTTACTTTATGTATCGTAGTAACACGATCTTTGTATTCGGGATGAGAATCATCGTTACGAATAACTTCATTCATTACAATTCGCGGCTTACCCATAACTCCTGCTTTTTGCATAGCATCTTTAAGTGCAGCAGAGTTGCCAAATTCTTCGGCTTTTTTTACATCAGCCATTTTATCAACTACCATTACCATATTGGAATCTTCTATTCCTCTGGCTAACCGGTAATGAGAAACGCCATACAACTGCCGAACCGAATCATGTCCCATATATGCTTCTCTCCATTTGGCAAAATCTTTTACTTTATGCATTACCACAACTGTTTTGAATGGAGTAAATACCGGCTCTATTGCCGGCGGAGCAGGAGTGGGGGGCATAGCTGTTAGCGTATCCTTTGTTGTAACATCTTCCTTTTCTTTGTCTGTTGAGCTGTCATTGCAGGAAGAAAAAAACAAAATAGTAACAGCTGTGGCAATTGCTGAAATTCGTTTCATTGTTTTTGTTTTGATGGATGAATAATGACGTGCTTAAACAGGTTGCAGGATGTCTTTACAGGGACAGACGAAAGAGGAATAACAAGGTAGAGCTTTTTTGGTAAATGTAGCTTACCGTTAAATTGATAGTAAGGTAGTTTGAAATTTCGAGAGGCAATTACCGCAGAGGGAAAGGAGACGGCAGAGATTACGCAGAGAAACTTCAGGAAATCTCTTTCACTCATGTTCTCTGCGGTAATTTAAAAATCATTTTTATTTTCCAGTTCAATCAAAGTTGATTGGGATGCAGCACATAATTTTTCTTTCCCATTTTTTACAATAAATACATCAGAACGACAAATGGTAAGTGTTTTGCCGTTTTTAAGTACGTTTGATCTTCCGATCAATAATTCGCCGTCTGCAGGAGCGATTAAGTTGAGTTTAAATTCCACCGTTAAAATTGAAGCATTTTTATCCATCAAAGAAAAAGCGGCGTAGCCGGCCGCATTATCGGCAACTGTACCAACAATTCCCGCATGATAAAAGCCATGTTGCTGCGTGATATTTTTATCATAAGGCACATGTATTTCAGAATAACCCGGTTCAATTTTGAAGAGCGTAGCATTTATGAATTTCATAAACTGTTGCCTTTCAAAACTGGTTTGAACTTTATTGATGTAGTTGGCGTCTTTTGGTGTAAAATTCATCTCATTGCTATTAAAGGAAGAGTTAAAGAAACGAATTTTTACACCAGTGGCAAAGATTTTAATGACAGAAGGCATATTATAAAAATGCATCACCAAAGTGATGCATTTTTATAATATTACAGAATTAGAATTTTAATTCTGTTCTGTATACTTTTTAAAATTATCCAAAATTGCCTGCCAACCGCTTTTTTGCATTTCAAGCGAATTCATGTTTTCAGGATCAAAGGTTTCTGTTATTTCAGTTGTATTACCTTTAGCCGCAAATGTTACCTCTACACCTCTTCCATCATCCATTTTGTATTCAATATGTTTGTGTTCCTGCACATTGGTGTATATGCCTCCAAAATCGAAAGAAAAACTTCCGTCTTTGGCAGCCATGGTGGTCTTAAATTTTCCGCCGGTCTTCAGGTCGTTTTCAGCAAAAGGGGCATGCCAGTCATCTGATGCCTGGCACCACTTAGTGATGTGTTCGGGTTTGCTCCAATAATCCCATACTTTTTGTACTGGTACATTTACAGATGTTGTAACGGTGATGGTTGTTGTTGTCGTTTCCATTTTAATTTTATTTTTTTTTGATTGCTTTTGATTGATAATGCAAACATAACATCAATAGTTCTGATGAATGCTGTGCAAAAGCGGCAATCTAGGGGCCAAATGCGACAGATTAATAATTTTACAGCAGGAAAAAACAAGACCGGTGCAGAAATTTCCCTGGTTTTAACAAACTAAGGCATAGAATTTAATGAATTACAAAGGTGGTTCTATGTAAAATCTAAATCTTAAAACATGAAAGCACTTATAATAATTGCGCTGCTGTTTTTGGTAGCATGCAAAGCAACAAAACTTCAAAACGGTACTTACAGGGTTGAGTCGGCAAAAAACTATAATGGTAAATCAGTTGTAAAATTCGAAGGATTAAATAAGGAATTTGTATTTGACACAGATACACTTAAAAGGGGGGACCTTATTTATTTTGCAGCAAGACCAACGAATATTATAGAGATACATTAAAAGTTATAGTCGCGGGGATTTGTATATAGAATAAGTAATGGTAGAGTAATTAATTTACGCTGGAATTAAAAAAAATGCGAATGATTCTTATATTAATCATTCGCGTCAAAATAGTTTTATACCTGTCTTTAGAAAATTAAAAAAACTTTATAATTCCCAGTAAAGCTCTTGGACCACTATAATCTTCTTTCTCGTCGGAAGGCATGTATTTAATATTGTCTATGTTGTATTCCAGCCCAAGCCTCAGAGCAAGTTTTGGAGTAAAGATAAAATTATAATTTCCTCCAAAATGAAATCCTGTGAGGGTGTATTTATCCAGCTTGGTTGTAATGTTTCCTTCTTTTATTTCTGAACGTTGAGTGCCATAACCAAAACCAGCTCTCATGGAGAAATTACGTAAAGCAGGATTTTTAACAGGCATATTCAACTCAAGCATTGGCGCAACACTAAAATTACGCAGACTTTGTTTGTGTTCCATATTCAGGTATCCCGGGTATTTATATGTTGCAAAATGCAAACCAAGGTCAACACCAAAAGCTACATTGTTTAATATATAGTACATGTATTGTACTGAAAAATTTTCCTGTGAATAGGTTTGTTTACTATCCGGGTAATTATCCTTAAATTCTCTTTTCAAGCTTCCAAATGCAAGCAATCCTTCGGTAAGTATACCTAAATAGCTGTGTCCGCGATTATACAAACTATTGGCTGCATTTGAATTGCATTTTATCTAATCGGAGCCGAGATATGATTCAAGGCTTAACCCAACAACAAACCGATCATCTTTATCCGTCACAGCATCGTATTTATATTTTGTAAAAAAATAACCCAATGTTGGAGTTAAATAAGTATGGCCACCGTGATCAAAGCTGATAGGGAAACCCAGCTGTACTTTATAACCAAAATTTTTTGATTTTTCTTTATCAGTTGTAGGTGTTTGATACGAAGTATATTTATATGTTGTTCCGCCATAACCTACACCCGCTCTTGCGAAAAAATTAAAATTCCGGGCAAGTTGTGTTTGATAAGTAAAATTTGCAAAGACCATGGAATAGGTATTGACATTTTTCGAAGCATCGCTTTTGGATGTATAGGATTCCACATTTGATTCAAAACCTACAGCAACACTTTTAATTAAAAAGCAGTTTATCCCCACGTTTAAAGAAAGGTTGCTTTGATTTCCAAGTTTCTTGCCCCCTGACTTAACCTTTTGATTACTATAGCCCATGTTTTGCCTGGCTATAAAGAACTGCCAGTTACCCTTGTCGTAAGGTAATCCAGCAGATGCTGAATTACTGCCTGACGAGCTTTTCTTTTCAGAAGAGGTAGTTTGGGCAACAGCTGAAAAATTAACTGATAACAAAATACAAAATAGGGCGATGAAATTTTTTTTCATAATTTTTTTAGTGTAAGATGAGGGATCGTTTTATGAAAACAGGTACCGGAAAAATGTTAATGAGTGTTTTGGTATTAAATGCAGTATGTAACTTAAACAAAGTAGTAAAAAGAATTTGAAAAACAACAGTAGGAGCCATAAAAAAACAGGCAGCTGCATGTTTGCGTGTTTTGGTATGAGAAAGATTAATGGCCTGTATATTTATAAACTGCCCAGCTTATCGACGATTGTCTTCTTATCCGCGGTTGTTATTGCAAGAGCCAGCGCTTTTTGTAAATTTATCTTCGCTTTGGTATTATTGGTATCCTTGTAGAGTGTGCCCAATAATGTAAAATAATAATGATTGCCCGTTAAATTTAATTTTTCCGCTTCGTAAATCGCGTCTTCCCTGCTATTTGCTTTTGATAATGCATATGTTCTGTTAAGCGCTGCAATAGGTGAATATTCAATTTCCAACAATTGATTATATAGCTGTAAAATATTCTGCCATTTTTCTTTTGTATCTGCTTTATTCGTGTGCCAGTATGCAATACCGGCTTCCAGGTGGTATTTGGAAATTGTATCGCCTTGTGATGCTTTGTAAAAAAAATAAGCGCCCTGGGCAATCAATTCTTCATTCCATAATGACTCGTCCTGATCATCATATAAAATGACCTGGTTGTTTTCATTTTTTCTTGCTTCAAAACGTGATGCATGAAAACACATCAGAGCGAGTAATGCATTAACGTGTGGAAGATCGGTTTGTTCATTCTTCACTAACAAATAATTTAACCGCATTGCTTCCAGGCAAAGCTCTTTGCGTAAAACACTATCCTTGCTTTCAGAATAATAACCTTCGCTGAAAAGTAAATACAGAGTTGTCAGTACTGGTTGAAGCCGGTTATTAATTTCATTTGACGAAGGGAATTCAATATTTACTTTTTCAATACGTAATTTTTCCCGTGCCCTCGAAAGACGTTTATTGATTGTTTCTTTATTTGACAGGAAGGCATTGGCGATCTCATCTATTCCAAACCCGCAAAGAATGCGTAATGCCAAACCAACCTGCGCCTCAGGGGGAATAGAAGGATGGCAAATAACAAACAACATCTGCAACTGGCTATCAGTAATGTTTTTGGCAGAAAGATCAATTTCAATTTCTTCTGATATTATTGCTGAATTACTAAGCTGTGCTGCAACTTTTTTATCAAACAATGCATTTCGTTTGCAATAATTTGTTGCTTTATTTTTTGCAACAGCGTACAACCATGCTGTTGGATTTGCAGGTAAACCTTTATAACTCCACGTTTCAAATGCGGATAAAAATGTATCGCTGGCAATATCTTCTGCAACTTCAATGTGTTCAATCCCGAAAAGTTTACAAAGCACAGAAGTTATTTTGGTAAATTCTGTCCGGAATAAATTGGGGAGTAGTTGCTGTTCTTCCATAGTTGAATATTCAATGCACTTTAAAGAAACACGAATTTTTAAACACGAATTTCACGAATTAAATACAATTTCCCTTCTTGCCTTAATTCGTGAAATTCGTGATGGTAATTCCTGTTTTTGTGTAATTCAAAATGTTCAACAATTAATGCATGCCATCCTTTTTAGCAATCTTTCTTACCTCCACTGTATTACCTTCTCCCTGCAGTACCGGGCAGCCTTTTGCAAATTCAACCGCTTCATCAACTGAAGCTGCTTTTACGGTGATGTACCCGCCGATCGTTTCTTTGATATCGCCGAAAGGACCATTAGTAACAATATTGCCGTGATGTACCACCCTGCAATCTTCAAAAGGTAAGCCATTGCCGCCAACGAATTTATTCTGAGCAGCAATGGTACCGATCCAATCCATTGTTTGTTTCATCCAAACCTGTATTTGCTCAGGCGATGCAACTTTGTGGCCATCTTCGTGCCTGAAAATTAACATGAACTCATCCATTTGATAAAAATTTTAATTGTTATTGAATGTTATGTATATTAATAACAAACGACTTTGATTAAATTGGACATTATTCCACAAATTAATTATGAATTACACGGTCTGAATTATGAATTTGATAATACCTGATACCAATGACTTTCACTATCCCTTGTGGCCGCTCCAGGCTATGGTCGATCTTGTGACTCACATTCAATACATAAAAGAAAACCGGGTAAGTCCGGTTTTCTTTTTTTTAAAGCCCGTAATTAAAGCTTAGCGTGTTAAAATCATTTGTTTTGCATCGATAAATGTATCATCAATAATTAATGAATAAATATAAGTGCCCGCAGCTAATTGTCCACCGCTGATCTCTACCTGATTTATTTTATTTGTAAGATCAAATTCACTTATCCTGACTCCGCTTATGGAAGTGATAGTGAGTACGGCTTTTTTAGCGTTGACAGGTATTGAATATTTAATAAAAGTTGATTTGTTAAACGGGTTGGGGGTATTTTGAAATAGCTTTGCATCGCTGTTTGTTTCGGTAAGCTTTATTGAACCCTGGATTGTTGAAGATTGATTGGCTTTGATCATGTTTTTTAATTCATTCATTTCTTTTTTCAACAGTTCGTTTTGTTGTTGCAATTCTTCCAGTTGTTTTACAAAAGGAGTTACGCAATCACAATTTGTTTGTCTCCACTCCGCTTTTCCTGTGGAAGCATCTGTACAGGTAAGTACCCAGTACAGTTGCGGTGAATTTCGTACTTCGAAAGTACCTGTACTTAAATTACTGAGTGATGACGCACCAGCTACAATTGCATCCCCTATTGTTACCTGGTGTATATAATCAACATTATCCGAAGCGCCCAATTGTATCGTATAGTCTGTACTTACTTTTGCATTCAGGCCAATAGCGGTTGCATTCGTTAAACCATCTGTTGCAACATCTGCCTGGTATCCCAAAGCGACGTTGTAATTGCCACTTTGGTTATTTAATAGCGAAAAATAACCAACGGCAGTATTGCCTTCACCGGCATTATTGCTCGCAAGGGAGGATTTTCCTACAGCGGTATTGGACGTTCCTGTATTTGCGTTAAGAGCGAATTGTCCTACAGCTGTATTTGCATTTCCCATATCAGTTCCACTTCCTTTTAATGCTGCATCTCCAATGGCTGTATTTCCTGATGCGGTTTGATTGTGATAAAGCGCACTTTCTCCAACCCCTACATTACTATTACCATTAGTGTTTGTTGCGAGCGAATTAAATCCCAGTGCACAATTACCATGTCCTGATAAATTTGCCATCAGGGAGCCGCTACCGACAGTCGTATTTTCTATACCACTACTATTGGCTGTAAGCGCCATATATCCAAATGCTGTATTGTCTGTAGTTGTACTTGTCAGGCTGCTGGTGCCTGATAATGACCCATAATAAGTAGTATGATAAGTGTAATCAATCCTACCTGCTCTTTTATTAAGGCCAACCCTTATGTTAAACGCTACCGGCGTAGCGTCATTTGTGCCAATGAAATTACTAAGATCTGATGTACCGGCATTCCCGGTTATAGTCCAATCATTAGAAGTAGCCGAAGCAGGCAGCAAAGCTTCTTCAACAATATTAGTGCTGCTGTTCCTCAACAAAAATTTTGTAGTAGATATTGCGGTAGAAGACGGGACATCATTGATTCTTAATTTTCCTCCTACTTCTAACCTTGCCAGCGTTCCTGATGGTACTATACCTATACCAACATTGGCCGTAGTAGCGCTTCCCATATTGGCACCATAGATCACATTCTGAATCGAAAGCTGGTTACTTAAAACCGGACCGGGTACTACTGCGGATGTGCCAATCGCAATATTATTACTGCCACTCGTAAGATTGGAAAGTGCATTATGGCCGATCGCAACATTACCGCTGCCACTTGTGAGAAGCTTGAGCCCATAACCGCCAAGTACGGTATTGTTATTCCCGCTTGTTAACAGGTTTAAAGACCAATAACCGACAGCAGTGTTTTCGTTACCCGTGCCGGCACTGTACAAGGCATTTCCGCCAATAGCTGTATTGTTGTCACCGGTTCCCCAGGTACGCATGCTTAACACGCCGAATGCAGCATTACCACTGCCAATTGTAAGAGAAGACAAGGATGCATATCCGTGAGCAGAATTTGAAGAACCATTGGCGCCAATAGAAGCTAATGCATAAGCGCCCACGGCTGTACTGCTGCTGGTGGTTGATGACTGTAAAGCATAGCCGCCAAGTGCCACATTATTTTGGGCACTTGTGACTGCAGCTAAAGAATTATAACCAACGGCTGTGTTATTGTCACCACCTGAATTCAATAAACGAAGGGCATAAGTTCCAAAAGCAGTATTGAAGCTTGAGCCTGTATTTGCATTTAAACTAAAATATCCTGCAGCTGTATTATCATGTCCGCCCACATTCGCTGCTAATGCTCCAATGCCTACTGCTGTTGAACGGGCTGTGATGCCTGTAGTAGTACCTGTTCCCTTGCCAAGATAGATTCCTGTAGTGGCACTTCCATCAACAGTAATCGGAACAGGGGAATTTGCACCTGTAGTTCCTACTCCGATCGTAAATGCCTGTCCATCGCAATTACTGGTATTAAAAGCAATCAAAATAATTACGAGTTGAAAAATTATTATTCTTTTCATTTTGATTATTAATTGAAAATTATGAAAATGGATTAAGCGTTTATAATGCCTGTTTAACGACATTTAAAAAGAGCAAGGTCTGCCTCTTACAGAATAAAGTTCCGGGATCAATTGGAAGGGCATGGGAATATCATTGAAATACAATCTAATCAAAAATTAACTGAAAACGAATTGTTTTGACCGCGTCAGGATTCAAAACCTAATGCCTTCCCGCTTGTAAGCGGGATGCTCAATCATTTTAGCTATGGGTTTCTTTTATCAGGCTATCTATAAAAAAAGGCTCCATCAATTGGAACCTTTGTGTGTAAGTGTGACCGCGTTAGGATTCAAACCTAAAACCTTCCCGCTTGTAAGCGGGATGCTCATCATTTTAGCTACGGGTTTCTTTTATCGGGCTATCTATAAAAAAAGGCTCCATCAATTGGAACCTTTGTGTGTAAGTGTGACCGCGTTAGGATTCAAACCTAAAACCTTCCCGCTTGTAAGCGGGATGCTCAATCATTTTAGTTACGGGTTTCTTTTATCAGGCTATCTATAAAAAAAAGGCTCCATCAATTGGAACCTTTGTGTGTAAGTGTGACCGCGTTAGGATTCAAACCTAAAACCTTCTGATCCGTAGTCAGATGCTCTATTCAGTTGAGCTACGCAGCCATTATTTTATTGGACGGCAAATATAAGGATTTATCGGTTTTCTGCAAACCTGTTTTCGTTTCGTATATTAAAATAAAGGCATTTTAACCCGAAATTCTATTCTTATTTAACCGCTGCCGGGTCTTCGACGCCGACAGGGTTTTAGAGGCCATGCAAAAAACTCGTATGTATATAATCCACCACTTTTTCCAGGCTTTTTGATTCCTCAAAAACCTTTAATTGCCTGTCGGCGCCGGTGCCCTCATCCAGCATTTTGTGAACATGACTAATAGCATGTCGACTTCCCAGATGCGGTACAACATCATCTACAAAATCAAGCAACTCATATATAAGTACCCTTGTATTTACTTCCGTTTCTTTACCAAAATCGATCATGCTGCCTTCAATACCATAACGGCCTGCACGCCATTTATTTTCATTTAATAATGCACGACTGTACATCATAAAATTCAAATTCTGGCTTCTCAGTTTATACAGTTTGGCACAGATGGCCTGGAATAAGCCGGTAATGGCAATCGTTTCCTGCACCGTCAGCGGGATATCGCAAATGCGGAACTCAACTGTATTAAAGAAAGGATGTACCCGGAGATCCCACCATATTTTTTTTGCATTGTCGATACAGTTTGTTTTTACCAATAGCTTAATATAATTATCATAAGCTTCAATACTTTCAAAATAATCGGGTATGCCTGTACGTGGGAACTTATCGAATACTTTTGTACGGAAAGATTTATAACCAGTTGTTCTTCCTTCCCAGAAAGGAGAATTGGTGCTCAGTGCATAAATATGCGGAAGAAAATACCGGGCGGAGTTGGCAATATGAATGGCCATTTCCCTTGTTTCCATACCAACATGAACATGCAGGCCAAAAATAAGGTTGCTTCTTGCAGCTTCCTGCAGTTCATTTACAATTTCGTTATAACGAACATGATCGGTGATCAGTTGTCTTTCCCAATGGCTGAAAGGATGCGTGCCGCTGGCGCCCAACCCACAATCCAAGTTCATCTGCAATGCCGCTGATGGTTTTACGAAGTGTTCCAACATCCATAAATGCTTCGTCAACATCTGCACATATATCTGTTCCTACTTCTACAACAGCCTGGTGCATTTCGGCCTTTACTTTATCCTTAATCACTTTTTGGCCTTCATGAACGATTTTTTGCTCATGGCTTTTCAATTCCCTTGTCAGCGGATCGATCACCATGTATTCTTCTTCTACACCAATGGTAAAATGTTTATACGATAGATTACCCATATCGAAATGTAAAATTTAAGATGTAAGATTTAAGATGTAAAATGGCAATGATGTTTAGAATACATCATACATCATACACCTTATATTTTAATAAAGTTCTTTTTTTGCAGAGCTCCTTTTGATGTATTCTCCCCAGGTTAAATTATCCTGTCCTGGTTTATTTTCCATTGCTCTTTCTATTGCATAGTTCGCGGCGGTTTCAACAACCCAGTCAAAATTTTCCTGGCCAACACTGCTCACTTCTGCATCGGGAGCAGGATTGCAGAAATCTATCGCATAAGGTACACCGTCACGTACAGCAAGTTCAACTGTATTGAAATCATAACCAAGATAATGACAAATGCGTAACACGATATCCTCCATCAGCTTGTATCTTTCCGCAGAAGGTTTGAAATCTGCTACATAACGCAGGTGATGCGGATTGCGTGGCTCATAAGGCATGATACGTACATATTTTCCGCCAATACAATAACAACGGTAATATTCATCAAATTTTATTTCTTCCTGCAACATCATTACCAACTGTTCGGTCTCTGCATGTTTTTCAAAAAACTCTTCCATGCTATTCAACTTGTATACACTTTTCCATCCGCCCCCGGCAAATGGTTTCATGTAAGCAGGAAAACCGATGTATTTAAATATACCTCCCAGTCCATCGGATAAGCAAGGTTTGCAAAAGATTCTGCTGAAGTATCAGCAGGTAATTCTCTTGATGGAAGAATCACCGTTTTGGGAACCGGGACATCTATTTTAGTTGCAAGGCAATTATTAAAAAATTTCTCATCTGCACTCCACCAGAATGGATTGTTGATCACAGCTGTACCACAAAGTGCAGCGTTTTTTAAATAAGCCCTGTAAAAAGGAACATCCTGCGAAATACGGTCAAAGATCACCGCATAACCACTGGGTTCTCCCTGCATCACTTTATCTATGCGTACAGGTTCGGCAACAATACCATCAATCTTTTTGCTGTTTATTCTTGCAACTAATGCTTCCGGAAAGCTTCTTTCTTTACCGTGCAATACTCCAATCTTTTTCATGCGACTTGTTTTAGGAAAAGGTTATATTAAATGTTATCAAATATATTTTTAACGGGGGAATAAAACAAATTATGTTTTTGTAGCCATGAGCTTTAAGCTGCAAGCTATAATTCGTACCTAATCTTTAAAGTGTATGACTAACAGCTAATAGCTTGCGGCTAACAGCTTAACATAAATGTGTATTTCACACACGAAAATCTCGGCGTTTTCGTTATTTTTGATGTCATGCTTCGAAACAACAAAACTAACTGTGTAACGGTTGAGGAACACCTTCTTAAATCGGTACACTTAAAGCGGGAAGTTAAAATTGATTGTTATTTGCCCGCTGACATTGCTAACCTGTCTTTCCTTCATTTATTGTTGATCAATGACGGCCAGGACCTCCGGACTATGCATTTCGAGGACATCCTGGATGAATTACTTACCGATAACCTGATAGTGCCCGTTTTTTGTGTGGGAATTCACTGTTCTTCAGACAGGAAAAATGAATATGGAACTGCGAAGACCCTTGATTATAAAGGACGTGGTGCCAAAGCGGCCCTGTATACACGTTTTGTAATGGAAGAGCTTTTGCCGTATATACGTAAGACATATCATATACTTTCCTTTAAAGAGAAATCATTTGCGGGTTTTTCACTGGGAGCATTAAGCGCACTCGATATTGTTTTGAACAACGCTGAAGAATTTTCAATGGCTGCTTCATTCAGCGGGTCAATGTGGTGGCGGGATAAAAGCCAGGATGATAAAGATTTTAATGAAGAAAAGGACCGTATCATGCACCGGCAGGTAAAAGAAAGTAAGTATTTTCCATGGCTTAAATTCTTTTTTGAAGTAGGTACTTTAGACGAAATAGCCGATAGGAATAAAAATGGAATTATTGATTCTATTGATGATACCAGGAGCCTGATTTCGGAATTAAAACAAAAGGGTTACCAGGAACCAGAAGATATACATTATCTTGAATTGAAAGATGGAAAGCATGACGTGCCTACCTGGGCACGGGCGTTCCCGGAGTTTTTAATTTGGGGGTGGGGGAAACGTAACCATTAAGCATAACCTGTTTCACGCAAGGCCCGCAAAGGGGCAAAGACGCAAAGTCACAATCGGTTTACTATTCTGTGAATACCATCCTTAATCAGGAGTACGTTAAAGTTGATGAGCATTCCCAGTTTTATGTTTGCAAGTTTTAAATAAGTTAGCACTTGTTTATAATGTACTTCGGCAAGTACTTCCACAGATTTTATTTCGATAATTACTTTATCTGCTACTATTATATCGGCCCTGAAACCAACTTTCATTTTTATTTCTTCATGTATTAACGGAACAGCTTGTTGTCTTCGGAATGGAATTTTTTGTTTATCTAATTCAAAACACAGCAATTCTTCATACACACTTTCAAACAAACCAGGTCCATATTTTTTATGCACACGAACGCATATATCAAAAACCACTTTGGATATTTCATTTTCATTCCACATTTCATATAAGTAAACTGCAATTGCGTTCTTTGCTCCTTTGCGTGCCTTGCGTGAAACAATTCAATAGTTTTAAAAATATTGTTCTTATGTATTATAATACAGGTGAAATCAGCATTTTTTTATGATTTTTTCAACAACGCATCACACATCACTCAGTATTCATCACTCATAACTACTAAAACAAAAATGTCACAGCTTACACCGTGACATTTTTTTGAACTTACTAACAAAATTTCGTTAATCAAAAGTATACCTAAATCCAATCTGTCCCTGCCACCTTGAACCGAAATCAACACCCCAGGGTTTTTGGTTCGCTACAAAATTGTATCCTTTTACACCACTCACTGTTACAGTTTGAAGAAGATTATAAGCCTGGTTGCTCACTGAATACCTGCGTCCCCAATCTTTGTTGATCAGGTTGGTAAGATTGAATATGTCAAATACAATTTGTACATCGTGTTTTCTTCCACCGGTAGTAATATAAAAATCCTGGGAAATGCGTGCATCAATAACATGCTCCCATGGAGTATTGCGACCATTCCTTTCTGTATAATCACCTCTTCTTTTTGAAAGATATTTATCATTGTTTATAAATGCTTCAAAGTCGATCGCCTGTTGTGCAGCAGTAGCCAGCACCGTGCTTCCGCTCCTCCTGTCAACAAACTTTATTTCACCGGGATCTCTTGGAACATACACGAGGTCATTTCCTAATTGCGTATCATTATTAAGATCACCGTTTACAACATAAGTAAATGGTTTGCCGGAATTACCCTCATAAAATAATGCGATGCTGGTTTTGCAGTGTTTTAGCCAGTTAAAACTCAAACTGCCAATACCGGTAAACCTGTGCTTTAATTCATAGTTTGAAACTGAAAGGCCTTGCCTGTTTGAATTACCAACCACCTGTACAAATTCCCAGTTTGATAATGCAGTTGAACTTGCACCACTGTTTACATCTGTAGCAGAGTTATAATTATAGGCTGCCTGTGCAAAGAAATGTTTCCATGTTTTATTAATGGTCATTCCTGCATTAAAAGAATATCCTTTACTTGTATTGCTGATCAGTATAACACGGGTAAAAGTTGGATTGATTACTCTTGTTGCAGGAGTTGTTCCGAATGCATCTCTTGTATCTGCTCCGTTATTATAGGAAGGATCAACTTTACCAATAGGATCTTTTAAGTTCACATTCTGGTAATAAATATTGTTCAGTGTTTTTGACAGTATTGTTTCTACAGTAATGTTTACACCGCCCGGTAATTTCTTGTCAACAGCAAAATTGAACCTTAATACCTGTGGAATTTTAAACTTCTTATCAATGACATTTACTTCATAAGTAGAAGCGCCGGTTCCTATACCGCTTTGTGCTGCAGCATCAGGATTAAACCCATTGCCACCATTAACTTCATTTGCAGGCGTAGCCGTAACATCGGACTGGCTTGTTGCCTTTAATAAAAGCCCTGTGCTTACAAACTGGTTAGATATCCATACGAACGGAACCCTACCGGTAAATACACCTACACCTCCCCGTAACACAGTCGATCTGTCGCCTTCAGCATCATAATTGAACCCAAGTCTTGGTGCCCATAACAATTGTTTGTTTGGAATGATGTCGGTACTGTATTTTCCGTCAAAAGTTGAATCAACTACATAATTGTATGCAGGTTTTGAATCAACAATAGGCATGTCAACCCTTAAACCAACAGTTATTCTCAACTTTGGATCCACCTGTATTTCATCCTGTACATAAAATCCAAGCTGCGAAGCTTTGAATGAAGCAGCGGGAAGCGGATCAGTTGTTTTATCAGCAGAATAAGTTACATCAAAATTGCGGGGATTGTTATTGTAAAAATCAGTCAGGCTATTGAATCTCCATCTTCCATTGTAATTATTTATAAACAGGTTGCGGAATTTGAAGAATTCATTGTGTGTCCCAATCGTGAACGTATTTTTTCCTTTGAAGATTTTCAGGTTATCAGTTATTTCAAAAATATCCTGGTCAAGTTCATTTGCAACAGAACTTCTTTCAGAACCCAACTGAATAGTTGCGGGTCCTTTGAATATTTCTACAGAAGGGAATAAGCCGCCAAGCGTGGTACGGAAATCACGTATTTCATGCCGCCCAACAATAAGATTATTTGAAACAGATTTGCTGAAAGCAGTACGTAACTCAGCTACAGTTATGTTTTGTTTGTTATTGAAACGATACGTATTGTTTCCCAAACGGAACAGCGTAGTTGATCTTGTGATATTATCATCAAAAGCCTTGATATAATTGTGGCGTAAAGTAAGATGGCTTCCTGAACCAATGTTCCAGTCCAGGCGTGCAAAGATCTTATCGCTTTGCGTTTCTGCAGGGAATGCATCATAAGTCCCTGCATCATAATTGTATTTTGCCCTCAGGAAACTATCCAGTGTAACAGCTTCCGCTTTTGTGAGCACTGCACTACTGTCTCCGGCATTAAAAATAGTAGGAGATTCTTTTCTTGCCATTTCACCGCTAAGGAAAAAGAACAATTTATTTTTTATGATCGGGCCGCCAATGCGGATGCCATATTGTTTATCATCAAACGCAGTTGTTTTTATTTTTGTTATGGGATCTTTTCCCGTTATACTTTCATTACGCATGAAATAATAAACAGAACCTTCAAATTTATTTGTACCGGAACGGGTAATTGCATTTACGCCACCACCGGTAAAATTACCATATGAAACATCATAGGGCGCCAGCACTACCTGTATTTCCTGTATTGCATCAAGAGAGATAGGAGTGGTAGCTGCCTGCCCGCCCGGTGTACCTGATGCTGCAAGACCAAATACATCATTGTTAACCGCACCATCAATCGTAATATTATTGAATTTGTTACTCATTCCTCCAAAGGAATTTCCATTAGCCTGGGGCGTTAGTCTTGTATAATCCTGCAGGCTTCTTGAAAGCGTTGGCAAAGCATTGATCTGTGCCCTGCTGATACTTGTAGCTGCACCGGTCTTCCTTCTGGTACTTTGTCCACCGGCTGCCGATACCACAATTGTACTCAGCACAGTTGAACTGCTTTCAAGCGTTGCATCATAACGTGTATTTTCACCCAATCCTAAAGTAATGCCGGTTTCATTAAGTGGTTTGTATCCCACAAATGAAATATCGATCGTATATGGTCCACCCGGTATGAGGTTTACCAGGTCAAATCTTCCGTCTTTGCGACTCGCAGTTTTATATTTTGTACCGGTAGGGACATGGGTAACTTCAATGGTACTTCCCTGGAGTATATCTCCTGTTTTACTTTTTACAAAACCGGAAATACTACTTGTTGTTACCTGCGCCTTCATAAAAAAAGGCATGGCCAGTATGGCCAGGATAAGCGGCAGAATTTTTCTCATATGCATATGGTTCCGTTTTATGGTTCAAAGAAAGTGAATAATCGCTAAAATGTACCTAACTTTTATTAACAAATGTATAGGCAATGTGCATACTTAAATAGTTGCTTATTAGAATGTAAGAGCAATATTACTAAATTGTTAGCGAATGTTTTTGTATTGAAAATTCACAATTTTAAATCCGCTGATTTCCAGCTAATATTTTAAAAATTCAATAACTGGCTACATATTTCAACCTTTTGATCTTATAATGCGTTTGTACTTTTATAAAAAGTGATCGCCATTGATTCACCGATTAGTTTTTAAGAAAAATTGTATTAATCAGTGAATCAGTGGCAACTTAAGTTTTCGAAAAGCGAAAAGATGATTTTTTAAAAACGAATCCTGTTTAACTTTGTAAAATAATTTTGATGTATGCTGGACCGTATTGATGATGCTATTGAAGACATAAAAAAAGGCAAATTAGTGATTGTAGTGGATGATGAAGACCGTGAAAATGAAGGTGATTTCATTACTGCTGCGCAAAACGTAACTCCCGAAGTAATTAATTTTATGAGTACCCATGGTCGCGGGCTTATTTGTGCGCCGATATTGGAAGACCGCTGCGTGGAGCTTAATCTTCAGCCAATGGTGGTTGATAATACGGCTTTGCATGAAACGGCATTTACCGTGAGTATCGACCTGCTGGGTCATGAATGTACCACGGGAATTTCTGCACACGACCGTGCAAAAACAGTACAGGCATTAATAAACCCCGAAACAAAGGGTGCTGATCTCGGCAGGCCAGGCCATATATTTCCTTTGCGTGCAAAGAATGGAGGCGTTTTAAGAAGGGCGGGGCATACGGAAGCGACCACAGACCTTGCCCGGCTGGCTGGCTTCGCACCCGCCGGTGTTTTGGTAGAAATCATGAATGAAGACGGTAGTATGGCAAGACTTCCTGAATTATTTGAGATTGCAAAAAAATTCGATCTTAAAATTATTTCCATAAAAGATCTTATTGAATACAGGCTGAAAAAAGAAACACTGATCAGGGAAGAAGCCAGGGTAGAAATGCCAACAAAATTTGGGCGCTTTGAACTGATTGCTTTCAGGCAATTGAATTCAGGAGAAGTACACCTGGCATTAAAAAAAGGTTCCTGGCAAAAAGATGAAGCCGTATTGGTGAGAGTGCATAGCAGTTGTATGACAGGAGATATTTTGGGTTCACTGCGTTGTGATTGCGGCGAACAATTGCACCATTCACTCGAACACATTGAAGCAGCAGGCAAGGGGTTGGTGTTGTATATGAACCAGGAAGGACGAGGAATTGGTTTGATCAATAAATTGAAAGCATATCAACTACAGGAGCAGGGCATGGATACGGTGGAAGCAAATCTTCACCTCGGCTTTGGAATGGATGAAAGAGATTATGGGGTAGGTGCACAGATATTGCGTGAACTTGGAATAACAAAAATGAAATTAATGACCAACAACCCCAAGAAAAGAGCTGGATTGCTTGGTTATGGATTAGAAGTAACTGAAACTGTACAAATAGAAATGGAACCCAACCCGCATAATGAAAAATACTTATTTACAAAGCGGGATAAACTGGGACATGAAATTTTGAATGGACTTTAAGAATGCTGCATTAGAATTAAAAACTCAAATAACCGTTAAAGTATCAATACTTAAAGACTAATTCAAAACTCATAATTCAGCATTCTTCACGGCATTTTTGCCGGAGGCGCAGGCGGAGTTCTTTTTTTCTTTGCGTCTTCTGCAGCGATCCTCTTCTTACTCTTAAAAACATCTCCCAGCTTATTGATATCTTTCCGGTACGAGAGCTGTATACCGGACCTGTTTCGCTGGTTCAGGGTAAAATCAATACTGCTACGGTTAAATCCAATAACCCTTATTGATCCTTCTTTATTCAATAGCCATTCGATACTGATATCAGGACTAAGCAATCCCTTTTTATCTAACTGTTGGGTATAGGTGGAGTTGTTATAATCAAGGCTTCCGCCGATTAATAATACAAGCCTGCTGCTTAAAAGCAATCTTAATCCTGCTTTTACATTAGCCTGCAACTGGCTGGCATTTTTTTGCAATCCAAGTGTAGGATTGATATCAATATAAGTTGAAAGAATACCATTCGTCGCTTTTTCAAGTTGTTTGTTAAATAATGTTGTAAGCCAGCTGCTGATCACCCCGCCAATGGTGTTGGTAGCAAGACCAAGTGTATTGCCGGCAGAGAGGAAATTCTGCTCATTTGTAATGAATGAATTAAAAAGCAGGAGGCTTGCCACCTGTTTATACATTTCGTTTTTATCGCTCCTGTAATTTGCAAGGCTTTTCACAACAAATAGATCTCTTCCCGCTTCACTTTGGTCTGGCAACCTGAATTCAAAATCAGGTTCATTGGGTTTTTGTAGAAAACCAGTTATGCGTGCAACAATGGTGATATCTTCTTTCTGTACGAGTTTGCCTGTAGATGTGAGCGGGCTTATATCTACATTCTTTGCAAGGTATTCTGCTTCTATATCAATAACAGCCTGGTAAGGATCACCATTCCATGTAATAGTTCCATGGTTGAGTGTAAAAGGTTTTTTTAAAAAGGTCTGGAAGTTAAAAGTATATTCTCCCTTTGTTAATTCATATTGACCCCGGATACTAAGTGGTTCCTTGTTGCCTGCCCTGATATTGATACGCCCGGTTCCCTGCCCTTTAATAATGTCTTCTGTTTCCTCATCAAGAATAACATCAATTTTACATGCAGGATTAGCCTGTAGGTCGAGGTTAACAATAATATTTGTTGTTGCTGAACTTTTAACATCTTCGATCTTTGATCCAAACTGGATGAATTCAATATAATCAACCGTATTTGCTTCTTTACGTGTGCCGGTGGGTAAAAAGATATGGCTGCTGTCTAAAATATTGGGTTCACCAAAAATATCCATAATAAGGTTGGTAGTGGGGCCGTTGATATTCAGGGTAGCCCTGCCAATCACCCTTCCATAAAATTCCGTGTTATCCAGTTTGGTTGTATTGAGTAAAAGCAGTTTATCTGTTTCAAGATGTACATTACGGAAATCAAGATTTGCAAAGAAGTTATGGGAGATCTTTCCACTCAATGTTCCCGTTCCGGGCATACTTCTTCTTGATGTATCTCTATCTCTCAATTGCAATTTGCCCAGGTCAATCACATCCTCTGCAAAATGAATTGCCTGGTTCGTTATTACATATGGACATTTCGTATAGTCGATGGTGATAGTATCATTTAATAAAAGCGCATCGCCGGTAATATACCGATGATTGTTGCGGCTATAAATTTTCAGGTTGGTTTGTGCCCATCCGTTCATGGTACTGAAAATGGATCCCAAATAAGGTTCCAGGATATTTATATTAATGCGTTTGCCCATGAAATCAAGATTCAATGCATTACCTGTAGAATCTTTGTAATTATAACTTCCATCAACATCAAAAACATATGTACTGTCATTGGCGGAGGCTTTGAATTTTACCAGCCCGCTAACGGTATTTGCATTGGCATCCATGTTTACTTTTCCTATATACTTCCCGTTCAGGGCAAAGCTGTCGGCCTTTCCATTAAACTCAATAGTTGGCTTTCCAAAAGGATCCCGTACCATTGCTGTGCCCGTAAGCAATCCTTTCAATGATGGATCCTTAAATGCAAATGGTATAAAGTCTTCTACATTTATCTCTTTTAGTTTTGCAACAATATGCGTTTGATTGGTTACATCATCGGGTTCAGTAGAAATAGCGATCTGTTGACTACCATGAGTGAATTTTATCTCACTCGCCCCGATATAATTATTTCTTACAATCAACTCCCCGTCTTTTTCAAGCAGCCATTTTTTATCATTAATAATGAAAGAAGAAGGCGAGAAGTGAATTTTCACACCATCCGAAAATGTTTGCACAGTAGCATTTAACTCTGCTTCATTGAGCGTTTTATCAGCACTGGTTTTTAAGTGAATCTCAGATATGTCATTATTAGCTATAAGCTGAAGGTTTGTACCTGGAAAATGAAGGCTACCGGATAAAGCTATATCAGCTATGGCGACATCAGCTTTCAGCGTGTCCCCGTTCCCGTTTCCCTTTAATTTCGTATTGGTAAAAGTTTTACCATCAAATGCAAATTCAGGAACGGAAGCATTTATATTCAGCTCAGAACGGGAAAGATTTAAATGGCCGTTAAGGGTTGAATTATTAAATCCACCAAGCCTTTTGTCAAATAATTTTATATACTCATCTACCTGCCTCGTGGTTATATCAAAACTGAAGTCCTGGTCACTTACCTGGTGAGCAGGTTTTTTTATATATGCGGGATAATACCTGTTGAGGAAAACCTTAAACGCATCCGGGAGTTCAAGTATTTTAAATTTTCCATTTAATTCAGCATCCAACTGATTGGATTGGAGAGAGAGGTATTTTTTGTCGTTCCTGATAAAAGAGCTGAGCGTTAATGAGTCAAACGATAACAAACTGCTATCGTGTTTTAGTTGTGCATCATATACCCTTGCAGTCCCCAAAAAATTATCAATATTGCTCCCCGTAAAATTCAGGCTGAATAAACCTGATAGTGAGAGATCCTCTTTTGCAAAATGTATATTCTTAAGATTTACATATTCAAGATCTGCCATCAGGTTAAATGTATATTCCTTTTTTACAGCAAGATCCAGCGTTCCGTCCAGCGTTTTTATTTTAATATTCGGATCATCGATCGTTAAATGTCCTTTGAAAAGACTTTTTTCAAAATCACCATTCAAAACAATGTTTTGGAAATTATAGCCATTGAATTCGATTTGCTTAACCGTACCATCAAAGTTTGCATTCAATTCTTTTAAAGAAAAACCACTTCCATTTATCTTTCCGTTCAACGAAATATTTCCAAGCTGGCTGCTGTTCATGAATTGTCCCAGTTTAAAATTCTGTGTATTGATCTTCCCTGAATATTGCGGAATACCGTTCTCAGGAATTTTCATGTTGATATCAGTGGTGGCTGTTCCAAGATTGGAAATGATGGTGCCGTATGCCACGAAATCGTTTATGAAACCTGTGAAATTTCCTTTATAGTAAATATTCCCAAGCCTGCTTAATTGAGGTTGTGTAACGTTTTTTAATGAAGGGACAATTGCAATAAGTTCATTATAATTTGTTTGAAAATTATTTCCCTTAAAATCAATAAATGTTGTGTTGATATCAGGAAGACCTCTTAACGCGATATCGCCATCAATAAAAGTATTCCCGCTTCTTATTTTCAGATCTTTTGCAGATAAATTATCAATCGTCCCTTTTGCCTTACCATCAAAATAAAAAATTCTTTTCCATGAAGCCAGCTGGGGTGCAAAAAAAGCAAGATCATCACTATTCAATTCACTGTTGATAAACCTTCCTTCAAGTGTAACACTATGAATAAAACCCTGCATGTCTGCATTAAAATCATCATACTTCATAGCATAATAATTTTGCAGGTGACTTTTGTTTGTATACAGATCGAGATTGTTGAACTCCATCATTACAGGAGTGAATTTCATAACCGATTGCAGTTTTTTTATTTCAAATCCGCTGCGTTCTCTTGCAGAAAGATTTACTTCAGCTGTAAGTGTATCATTTGTAAATGACATATTGCTGAGGCTGCCCGAAATAGAAGAAATAAAAAGATGCTGTCCGTCGAACCGATCTGTATATGGTTTACGTTCTGTTTCCTGTTCGCTTGCGAAACTTCCGTTATTAAGCGTTATTTTTTTTATGTCCAGCGCCCACCCGTCTTTGTTCCATTGATAGGCAGATAAAATGGGGATCTTTTGGATGATATCGGTCAGGTCTGCACGTTTGGACCGCCTGCCGCGATAATCAGATAAAGTAAAATGCGGTTCTTCGAGCTTTATTTCTTTAATGGCAACCCGTTTTTTTGAAAGATTTACATTGTCAATCTCAACATCCAGTTGTTTCATCGAAGCGATCATGTTCTGCCCGATCCATCCGTCCATTTTATTAAACCTGATATTTTTAAAATGTGCTTCCTTAAAATCGAATTCAACGCCGCCTGTGGTATCGCTGGTATTAGATGGGCTGCTGAAATAATCCATAATGAACTGGTAGTTCCATATTGAATCACTGCGTTTCATATTTACTACGGCATCCTCCAATCCGAGATAACTAAGTGTAACATGATCTTTAATAAAGAACCAGTCGGTGATCCTCACTTTTGCAGAACCGGCATAAAGCAAAGTGTCTTTTGACCGATCTTCGATCATCACACCCTTTACATCCAGTTTATTAAAAAAAGAAAAATCAACCGACTTTATGGTAACTTTTGTCTTTAATTTTTTGCATAAACTATTGGCTATTTTTTTTACAACCCATGTTTGTACGGGAGAAAGATGCAGAAGGCCATATAAAAGCAATACCAACAGTATCAATGTCAGCAGGATCCTTCCAGATATTTTTAAAAATTTTCGCAGATAAGTGAATTATTTGTAAAAATAACCAATCAGGATGGATAGGCAAATTCGTTGATAGAAATAGTGGAATATTGGGTAAAGTTTAAGAATAGGTGCTGGATGCCGAGACAAGATACGAGTAACGAGAAACAAAAAAGCTAACTTCCCGCTTTCCTGTCTTTCGTTTCTCGTTTCTGGTTTGCTGTATCGTTTACCCTACATCTTTTTGACAATCGGCAACCATTCCTATCGCCAATCCTGTAATTTAGTACCATAAACCAATTCTATGCGGTCATTGAACTTTGTTCTTCTTTTTTCGGCAATCTCTTTTTCAGCCTTTTCACAAACTCCCAAAACATATAATTCAGCAGAAATATTACTGCAGCTGAAAAAATTAAATGTGCTCGGTTCAGTATTGTATTTTGCTGCACACCCGGATGACGAGAACAATACATTGCTTCCTTACCTGGCAAAAGAAAAATTATACCGTACAGCTTATTTGAGCCTGACAAGAGGGGATGGAGGACAAAACCTGATTGGCGACGAACAAGGGATTGATCTTGGTTTGATACGTACACAGGAGTTGATCGCCGCAAGAAAAATTGATGGCGGAGAACAATATTTCAGCAGGGCATATGAATTTGGATTCAGTAAAAGTTCAGAAGAAGCATTGCGTATCTGGGATAAAGAAAAAATATTGGCCGACGCAGTTTGGGTAATAAGACAATACCAGCCGGATATCATAATCAAAAGATTTCCCCCGGATTCAAGAGCGGGACACGGGCACCATGCGGCTTCTGCGATACTGGCTGATGAAGCATTTGTTGCAGCTGCCGACCCGGATCGATTTCCCGAACAATTTAAGTACGGAGTAACACCATGGCAGGCAAAACGCATTTTATGGAATACTTTCAACTTCGGGTCAACGAATACAACAAGCGAGGATCAATTAAAAATAGATATTGGCGGATTTAATCCTTTTGTTGGAAAAAGTTATGGAGAGATTGGTGCCGAAGCCAGGACAATGCACAAAAGCCAGGGGGAAGGACGACCAAGACGCCGGGGCCAGCTTTTTGAATATTTTACGACTACCGGTGGCGAACCAGCGAAAAATACACTGATGGATGGAATTAATATCAGTTGGTCGAGGATACCGGAAGGAGCCGAAATAGAAACAATGATCAATCGTGCTATTGCCGGTTTTAAAACTGATATACCTTCATTGTCTGTACCTGCATTACTCGACATATACAATAAAATAAAATTGCTACCTAAAAGTAGCTGGCGGACTAAGAAAATGGACGATGTAATGGAACTTGTAGAAGCTTGCAGCGGCATCCTGATGGAAGTGGTTGCGCAAAACCAGTTGAATGTAATCGGCGATAGTATCAAAGTTACCATTAACATAAATAATCGGCTAGGCATTGCAGTTGATAAGATCGAGGTCTTGTTTTCGAATAACAAGCTGCAGGATTTTGAAAAACCTGCCGCAAATGAGAATATTCTTCGCCCGGTTACGCTGTATATATCGAAAAAAGAACCCGCAACACAACCCTATTGGCTGGAACGTGTAATTAAAGGTGGGGCTTATGATGTGAAGAGCCAGGAGGATATTGGAAAAGCCGAAAATGACGGGTATCGTGCTATTTTCAAAGTATATATAAATGAGCAGGTTTATTTTTACCAGAAACGGATATTATATAAATATACTGACCCGGTAAAAGGGGAATTATATGAACCCATTCAAATGGTAAACCCGGTGTTTATTAATTGCAACCCATCGATTGTTATTTTCCCCAATGAAGCAAAGAATCAGAAAAAGACATTATATTTTTCGATACAGTCCAATAAAGATATTAATGAAAAAATGCAGTTCAAAGCTGTATACGATCATAAAGAAGCAATGATATTTGATACTGCAATGAATTTTTCAAAAGGCATTACAAGGAGTTTTGCACTCAGTATTAATAGTGATTCGCTTAAGTCAAATAGTATGGCTTCAGTGGGAGGCGAATTGATAGTGCCTTCATTATATGAACACCAGTATTTTTCTTTAAGAAAGATCAGTTATGATCATATTCCCGACCTGTATTATAATTTTTATGATAAGCCAAGGATCATTAAAATGGATCTGAAAATCAAGGGTAAGCGTATTGGTTATATTATCGGCGCAGGAGATAAAGTGCCGCAGGCATTGGAAGCGATGGGTTATGAAGTAAAATTTCTTACTGAAGCCGATCTTACAGATGAAAACCTCAAACAATTCGACGCTATCATAACCGGGATAAGAGCTTATAACACTTCTGAGTATTTAAGCAATCGCAATGATGTACTGATGCGTTATGTAGAAAATGGTGGAAATATGATTGTACAGTACATCAAGAGCAATAATGTGGGGCAAAAGAAAGTAAAGGCAGGACCATATCCCTTCCAGGTTGATCCTTCTTCAAGGGTAACGGAAGAAGATGCTTCCGTTAATTTCTTACTTCCCCAGCACCCGGCATTGAATTATCCAAATAAGATTTCACAGGATGATTTTAAAGATTGGGTACAGGAACGAAGCACTTACCAGGCGGTGCAGTTAGATAGTCATTATGAAACACCACTGGGCATGAATGATAAAGGCGAAAAAGAATCAAATGGCAGTCTTGCAATTACTTCTTACGGCAAAGGAAATTTCGTTTATGCGGGACTGGTGTTTTTCAGGCAAATGCCGGCAGGAATTCCGGGGGCATACAGGTTAATGGCGAATTTGATTGCGTTGCCGGGGAGATAGCTGTCAGCCCTCAGCTATCAACTACGTCCGCTGTATTTTTTTTGATTTAATATTTTAATGCAGGTTATAATAATGTGTATTTTTTTATTTGATAGTTTGTGTTCGGGATAGAAATTTTGAATGTAGAGAAAGCTGCAAGCTGATATTCGATCTCTGGCATCTGACAGCAAAAATGGTCGAAGTATAACCCAATGCTCAATTTCTAATCGCAGTTTAGAATATGGAAAAAAAATCATCATACTGGAACAAATGGTACTTCGGAGTATTGCTATTCTTAATACTGCAGATCATTATTTATTATTTCATTAGCAGACAATTTGTATGAGTATTATCGACTGGATCATATTGATTGTTAGTTTGGGTGGTATCATTGTGTATGGTATTTATAAAAGCCATACTACAAAAAACCTGGAGGGTTACTTTTTAAGCAACCGGTCTATGCCCTGGTTTCTCGTGTTACTCAGTATTATGGGTACACAGGCCAGTGCCATTACTTTTTTAACGGGCCCGGGGCAGGCATATAGTGATGGGATGAGGTTTGTTCAGTATTATTTTGGATTGCCCCTGGCAATGATCGTGATCAGTATATTTTTTGTACCGGTATTCAGTCGTTTAAAAGTACTTACTGCCTACGAATTTCTTGAACAAAGATTCGATCTGAAAACAAGGACACTCACATCAGCACTTTTCCTGGTTTCAAGAGGATTAAGTACAGGTATCAGCATTTACGCACCGTCGTTAGTGCTGAGTTCGATCATGGGATGGAATATTTATTATACCAACCTGGTAATGGGAGGATTGCTGATCATTTACACAATGAGCGGGGGAGCCAAAGCGGTGGCACATACACAGATGTTGCAAATGGTGATTGTGTTCATATCATTGTTTTTGGTAGGATACCTTGCCGTGAAATTATTGCCCGGAGATATTGGCTTTACAGATGCACTTACCGGAGCAGGCAAAAAGGGTAAGATGAATATTATTACTTCCGGGCAAACATCTCATGGATTTGACTGGAAAGACAAATACAATATCTGGAGTGGGCTCATTGGAGGTTTTTTTCTTGCTTTGAGCTATTTTGGAACAGACCACAGCCAGGTTGGCCGTTATCTTACAGCAAAGAATACGAATGAGAGCCGTACCGGTTTATTACTGAATGGACTCGTAAAAGTGCCAATGCAATTCTTCATTCTCCTGTTGGGCATTCTTATTTTTTCATTTTATCAATACAATAAGGCTCCTGTTTATTTTGATGATGGAAAGATTGCAAGGGCAGAGCAGACATCATACAGGGATTCCCTTGTACATTTTGAAAAGAAGTATGATGCTGCACTTATAATCAATGATGATTCCACTGCTGCCGTTGCAAGAAACGATTATAAAGCTATCCTGAAAAAAGCATTGCCCGGAGAAGATACGAACGATAACAACTACATTTTTCTTCATTTTGTAAAGGATAATTTGCCTGTTGGATTGATAGGATTAATATTCGCCATTATTTTTTTGGCAGCATGGGGAAGTATTGCAGCTGCATTGAATTCACTGGCTGCGTGTACGATGGTAGATTTCCATAAAAAGTTCTTTATGAAAAAAGAAACAGCCCTGCAGGATTATACATTATCACAATGGTACACATTAGGGTGGGGAATTTTCTGTATCATCATTGCCATGTTTGCAGAAAACATTGGTAATAGTTTAATTGAAGCAGTGAACATACTTGGATCAATATTCTACGGTGTTATACTGGGCATTTTCCTCGTTGCATTCTGGATAAAAAAGATTGGTGGAAATGCGGTATTCATTGCAGCGATCATTTCAGAAGCATTGATCATTTATATTTATAACCAGGATATCATTTCATTTTTGTGGTTGAATGTGATTGGGGCATTGCTGGTAATTATTTTAAGCGCACTGATACAGCCGTTCCTCAAAAAAGAAAAAATTGCTTAGTTTATTTCAAGATTTTTTAAATACTGAACAAGGAACAAAAAAAGTTGAATAATGATCGGAACCTCACTGCAAAATTCGACATGCCTGGTTCCATGTTCGATATTCAGTAAACCCGGTATAAATAAAAAAGCCGTTTCAGAAATGAAACGGCTTGTGATCTGGCTGGGACTCGAACCCAGGACCCATACATTAAAAGTGTATTGCTCTACCAACTGAGCTACCAAATCTCCTTTCCTTTTAAAAAGGAGTGCAAAAATAAGGTAAAAACGTATTGCGTCAAATTTTTTTGAAAAAGTTTACCTGCTAATATTTAAAATCACACAACATTTCTTTGTAAACAGCCACTGAACTGACTTATTTTTGCCATTATTTTTTAATATGACCGATTTTTTTAAGGATAAAGTGATTGCTATAACCGGGGGCAGCAGCGGCATAGGTAAGGCGTTGATAGAACAATTGCTGCCATTGGGTGCCAAAATCGCTACCTGCGCACGCAACCAGGGAAAATTATATGACCTGCAGGTAAGTCATTCTACAGAACCACTTCATTGCGTGGTGGCAGATGTCAGCAATTATAATGATTGCAAGTTATTCATTGATTCCACCATTAAACAGTTCGGCGGCATTGATATATTGATCAATAATGCAGGTATTTCAATGAGAAGTTTATTAAAGGATGCCGATATTGATGTTTTTAAAAAAGTAATGGACATTAATTATTTTGGAACTGTCTATTGTACCAAACTGGCACTTGATTCTCTTATTGAAAGAAAAGGTACCATTGTTGGGGTCTCATCCATTGCAGGGTTTCGCGGACTCCCGGGCAGGAGCGGTTATTCGGCAAGTAAATTTGCATTGAATGGATGGCTGGAATCTATCAGGACAGAATTATTGGATGACGGTGTAAATGTAATGTGGGTTTGTCCGGGATATACACGCAGCAATATTCGCAATGCTGCACTCAATGACAAAGCACAGGCACAGGGAGAAAGCCCGATTGACGAAGCAGAATTAATGAGCCCGGAGGAATGTGCCACGCATATCATTCACGCAATTGAAAAAAGAAAAAGAACACTTATTCTAACTTATAAAGGAAAACAAACGATTTTGGTAAATAAATTTTTTCCTTCATGGGCGGATAAGCTTACACGAAAGTTTTTTTATAAAGACGGGAAGCTGATCAAATGATGCCGGATACCAGATAGAACGATCTGGCATCCAGCATCGGGTATCGGGTATCAAGTATCTGTAATTCATATTCCGGATCAATAATATTAAACAACATTTTAAAAGCATTCTAAATAGCATTCGTTAATGCCCATACTAACCCTCACAAGTGATATTGGTGAACAGGATTTTTTAGCAGGCGCTATGAAGGGTCAGTTACTTCAGTCCAATAGCAATTTCAACATCGTTGATATTACCCACTCCTTATCACCATTCAATTATCCGCAGGCAGCATACGTTTGCAGGAATGCGATCAGGAATTTTTCAGAGGGAACTTTTCACCTGATATTGGTGAATATGTTTGATGAAAAACCCGAACACCTTTTACTTGCACAGCATAATGGTCATTATATAGGTTGTGCCGACAATGGTTTACTCACAATGGTGCTTGAAGAAGCTCCACAAAAAGTAGTAGCACTTCCACTCGGGAAAGTAGATCAGAAAAATACATTGTACTGCATCAGTGTTTTTGGAAAAGCTTTTAACGAGATCATTAGCGGAAAGAGCCTGGAAGAAACCGGTGATCCATCTGTATCAATCAGGGTAAAAAATCCACTAAAACCACTTTTGGGAAATAACTGGATCGAAGGACAGATCATTTTTATCGACAATTTTGAAAATGTAATTGTCAACATCAACAAAGAAGAATTTGAAGAGCAACGAAAGGGCCGCAGCTTTACCATTGTTTTTAAAAGAGATGAGGTAATTGATAAGATCAGCGAAACCTATGCAGATGTATCGGAAGGCGAAAAACTGGCGCTATTCAATTCAGCAGGATACCTGGAGATAGCCATCAATAAGGGGAATGCCGCAGGGTTGTTTGGCCTGCAGGGATTTTCTGAAAAACAAAACCAGCTTGCTCAACAACAGCAGTTTATCAATAACCGGTTGTTTTACCAGACGGTGAAGGTGCATTTTCAATAAGAGAAGTGAATGGTGAATAGTGAAAATATGAAGCTCCTTAAGAAATAGTTCGTCACTCATATTAAGTAGTATCCAATATCCAATATCGAATATCTGACATCAAGTATCCTGCATCTGGCACCATTCTTCCAAAAACATCCACTAATTTGCACTTAAAACTCTACGACATGAAGAAATTAATTTTGACAGGTATCAGCGCTTTTATTTGTTCGTGCATTTTCGCACAGGTAAAAATGCCGGCACCTTCTCCAACACAGGTGTTGAAACAGGATTTTGGTATAGGGAGTATTGAACTCACTTATTCCAGACCAAGTACAAAAGGAAGAAAGATCTTTGGCGAACTGGTGCCTTTTAATAAACTATGGCGAACAGGCGCCAATGCAGCAACAATGATCAGATTTTCTGAGCCTGTTGAAATAAAAGGAAAAAAAATCGATACAGGCAGTTATGTACTGTACACTATTCCTAATGCCGACAGCTGGGAGATAGTATTGAATAAGGGACTCAGCAACTGGGGTATTGATGGATATAAGGAGTCGGAGGATGTTGCAAGATTTTATGTAGACGTACAACATGCAAAAGAAAAAATTGAAAACCTCACCATGCAGTTTGATGATATAAAACCAACAAGCTGTAACCTGAATATCATGTGGGACAAAACAATGATTGCTATTCCAATTGAATGTAATATCCAGGACAGGTTAAAAAAATCTATTGAAGCAGCAATGCTTACCGACAAAAAACCTTATTGGCAGGCGGCACAATTTTATAATGAGTGGGAAAAAAATTCAACCAAGGCATTGGACAATGCAACAAAAGCGCTCGTTGATAATCCCAAAGCCTACTGGATATGGTTATACAAAGCAAAGATTCAGCAGGAAATGGGAGATAAAGCAGGTGCACTGGAAAGTTCAAAAAAATCAATGGACCTTGCTGCCGCAGACAAAAATGACGATTATGTAAAATTGAACGAGGCGTTGCAGAAAAAATTGAAATAAACAATCAACACATTACTATGATCAAAGCTGTTTCAGAAATGAAGCAGCTTTTTTATTTATGGCTGGTTTTAAATTGAAGTGATTTTATAAAACAGTGAAAACACCCTATGTTTTCGGGGAAAAGGCTGTTGATAAGATCAATTTTTTTCGAAAACTTCACGGTTATTATTTCACCTAAATAAATTCCCATGATCAAGAATAGTTATCAGAAAGAGCTGAGTATTTCAGCAACTCAAAAAAAAGATGGCAATGCCAATGCTAAAAAAGACGTCCTTAAAATTCAAGCATGGCTTTCTTTATTTGAAATGACAAACCCGGGAGCAGGTACACTAACGGGTATTGATGGCGATTTTGGTTCGGCCACTGACCAGGCGGTGAAGAACTATCAGAAATTTATCAAAGTGCCGCAAACAGGAACTGTTGATCAATCCCTTTTTGATACTTTATGCAATCCATTAAAAAAAGCATTTGAAGGAAATGTTACCGGCAATGGATTGAGGCAATTGGTAGTGAATGTTGCAAAAAATCACCTGAATAATTTTCCTTTTGAATTGGTTATTAACCAGCAAAGCAATAGCGGTCCCTGGGTTCGCAGTTATATGGATGGAAAAGAAGGTACTGATTGGTTCTGGTGTATGGGGTTTGTCCAGGCTGTGATCGACCAGGCTGCATCTGCATTAAACAAAGATTTCAAAACACTGATGCCACTAACTTACAGTTGCGATACAGTAGGAACTACCGGCATCAATAAAGGTATACTATCACGTTATACGGCCGTTCGGAATGATCCGTCAATTGTAAAGCCGGGGGATATTTTTTTATTGCAGAAAACGCCTAACGACTGGGTACATACCGGCATAATTATTTCCGTTGGAGCAGAAACTTTTGAGACCATTGAAGGTAATACCAATGAGGGAGGTTCTTCCAATGGAAATGCCGTGTATAAAAGAGTGAGGAGTTTTACGGCATCGAAACTTGATGTTTTTTCAATAGAATCGCTTTTGTAATATAAATATACCGGGTAGCCGAAAAAATTAAAAAAATACATAAAACAACTGTTATGGGTAATTTTCCGATCCTCGATCTTGTAGTAGGTATGATATTTATATATTTCCTGCTAAGTATTGTATGCAGCTCCATTATTGAAATAATTTTAACTTATAATCGTATCAGGGCAAAAGTACTCGGTCAATGGCTTTTGAGAATTTTCGACACGCCAATAACTGTTTCAGGAAACCCAATGGCTCTTGGACAAGCTATCATGGATCATTGCGCAACCACTGCATTGTCGGACACTGGTAGGCCACCCTCTTATATTGATGCAAAAAATTTTACTTCAGCACTTTTAGATAAGGTTCATGCATTTTCAGCAGTAGTAAGCCCAACTTCTATAGATGAGATGATCAAGTCGCTTCAAAGTACTACTGCTGTTTCAGGTGAGCTGAAAAATACTTTTTTAATGTTTGCAACTGAAGCAAAGGATACTTATACTTCTCTTTCGGTAAAAACTTCGGGTGCAATTGAGATGTTTAAGAATAAACTGGAGAACTGGTACGATAGTAACCAGAATAATCTTATTGGCGTACTTAAAACCAATTACACAAGAAAGTTTACATGCATTGCGGCGGTTGTCGTTACCCTTTTGATAAATGCTGATAGCATACAGATAAGCAAATATCTTTACAGCAATCCTGAAGCGAGAGCAAAACTTGCTGCAGCTGCTATAGATGCAACAAAAAATGACTCGATCAAAAGCAAGATTGCGCAAATGAAAGCAATTGATACAACTAAAGAAGCAGAACTTACCCTTGAACAATTTAAGGATACACTTGCAGATAAAATGAAAGCATTCAATACCGCAAAAGCAGCTTTAACTGAATCGTTGCCATTGGGGTGGAATGCTACGGAATTTGAGAAGAAGCGGTCTGGCCCGGCATGGTTTGCTTACGGCCTTTCTAAATTGGTAGGTATGGCACTAACGGTACTTGCTATTATGATGGGTGCACCGTTTTGGTTTGATGTATTGAATAAAGTATCTAATATTCGGGGTGCAGGAAAGAAACCGGATGACAGTACAAAAAAATAATTATCAAATAATAAAAAGGTATTCTGCTGAACTGCCATAAATTAGTAAGCACCGGAAAGCTGAAAACGGAATAGAGTAGGTGAAAAAATATTTTATGTTTAAAGAGAGAGAAATTAAGTATAATAAAAATAAGGGCCATGTATCTATTGAAATAAAGAATTCAGGATTTGTAAACCTCGGATCATTTAGTGTACATATTACCAATGGTGATGAAACAAGAAAGCTTGGTGAAGGGAAATTTGGAGATAATGTGCCTGATATTTATTTGATTAGTATTCCTCCTGATAAGCTGGAAGATTGGACGCTAATAGTCATTGGAAGTTATGCGCCAGCATTCGGGCATAACCAAATAAGTGTAGATTATAATTTCATTCAGCAGGCTCAGGCAACAGATGATCCTGAACAAATAAGAGAAAAAAAGGCAGCATTATCGACCCATCACGATTTTACATTTGAATCTATTTAACTTATGAGATATTTACTTGTTTGTTTCTTAAGTATTACAAATCTTTTGCTAAAGGCGCAAACAAAACTAGATACTATACAGGCTACCGAATTCTCAATTCCACAATCAGGAGCATTTACACTTTTAGGGAATACCCCATCTGCTGTTAATACTCCTGGATTTACAAAAGATATCCAGCTGGATTACTTTTTTAATGAATTTTCACTCAGACCAAACCTCGCATTTGAATGTCAACCTTTCTGGTTGTTTGGCTTTAAAAACAAATCACTCGTAGATTATCAGAAAACCTCCCCGGTACTACGCTTTCTAAGCACAAGTTCGGTATCACTCGGAACAATACAAGTCAACGATGATGTAAATAAATTTGCCTATTCCATAAGGTTTTCTTTTTGGCATGATCCAATGATGGATACTTCATACATAAATGGTATGGATAAACTACTTTCAGAAAGTAGAATAGAGCGGGAGGGAACTGACATACAAATCACAGTAAAAAGAAGGCGTCTGAAAAACGAAATCAAAAGGCTTGAAACCTCGCTGGATACTACAACCGATTCCGGCAAACGGGATGCATTACGAGATTCGATAGCAATGAAGGAAGCAAACCTGGTCGCTATGTATATTCAGTTAACAGAACTTGATAGTACCATTAATATAAGCTTGGAAAAAAAAGTCAGGAATTACGCAAAAGATTATATCGAAAGCAATTGGTATAAGCCGAAGTTGGATATTGGGATCGGGAAAGTTGACACCTATACTGATCCGTCTGTACCTTCCATTGATTTAAAGAAAAACGGGATAGGTATCTGGCTCAATGGTAGTATCGGGTTTATCCCAAGATCGAAAAATGTAAATAAAGCAAAAAATAATAAAGTACTGCTTACCGGCATCTATAAACATATAGAAGTGGAGAAAGAAAAGGAAGAATTCTATGGAGGAAATATACGGTACGGAAGTTCTGCAATCAATTTATTTATTGAATACACTTTTTCCAGGGAGAGTTCTGTAAAAACACAAACGATTGCTTATGGCGGTTCATATAAGATTGGTTCAAAAAAAATTATTGAATTTGGTTTAAGAACTAATTATAATGAAGACTTTAAATTCAAGAATTTAAAACCGGTTATTTCTATTAACTGGGAATTCGGGAAAGATCTTCTTAAATAATTAACGTATAATAACCCTAAAAATACATCACAATGGAACTCAAACTCAGCAAAGACGCAATCAACAAAGCAATCATGGCTTTTGAAGTTAGCTGGTCGCCCCAGTCGGGATTCGCAGTGTATAACAGGAAATACAGGAAACCTGTTGTACCCGATCCGGATAAAACAAGTAGTGGTGTAACTATTGGTATTGGTTATGATTGCGGACAGTATTCTGCAAATAAGATAAAACTCGACTGGCAATCCGTATTACCATTGCATATGGTAAATGCATTAACGGCGGTTGCAGGGTTTAAAAAACGAACAGCTGTCAACAGCCTTCCTTCTTTGAGTGTTGTGGATGTACCTATAGAAGCCGCATTGCTGGTATTTTATCACACAACTATTTTTGAATTTGCAAAAAAGGCGGCAGCAATTTATCCTGATCTTTTTAAATTAAATCCTGTAGAACAATCTGTAATAGTTGGATTGGTTTACAACCGCGGGGCAAGCCTTGACGGTGACAGGAGAAGAGAAATGAAACAATTGGTTACGGCAATAAAAAATGATGAAGAAAAAACAATGGCAGATCTCATAAGATCTATGGCAAGGCTATGGCCCGATACGGAAGGGTTAAGAAGAAGAAGACTTGCAGAAGCTGTATTGATTGACGAGCCGAATACCATTGTGCCGGATAGTGATATACTGACGATCATTGTATAAATAATTTGTTTTCTCTTTCTCTTTTGTAAAAAACGGCATTTAATGATCTGGAGGAAAATGTGAAAGTTGTTGAAAGTTGTTGATCAAAGTTTAAACACAAGGTCCAACTTTTAAAACTTCTATTGAACTATTATTCAACCATCTTAAACTATTATTCAACCATCTTAAACTATTATTCAACTATCTTAAACAATATTCAACTACTAAATCACCATCAACCCACAGCCCCTTATATCACTGTTATCCATTCTTCCCAATATTTCAAAACTTCCATCGCTGTACAGTCTTCCCACATCATCCGTTGCAATGAATGAACAACTGTAAAGGTTTGCAAGATCAATAATATTTACAGCGCCGGCCATGTACTGTGTTTTAACTGCATGCGGCAATACGATATTAAAAGGATCGTCTTCCGACCGTAATACCACACGCATCCATGGAGGGCAATTGAAAATTCCTTTTCCGGGGGAATATGCCTGCGACAATAATTCCGTCATCCCATATTCAGAATGAACTTCGGTTTCTCCAAACTGTTGCTTTAATTGCATATGCACTTCCTCCCGGGTAAGTTCCTGTCTTCTTCCCTTCATACCGCCGGTTTCCATTATAATTGTATGCCTTAATCTTATTGGATACATATCGGCAAAATCAAGCAAGGCATAAGTTACTCCTATCAGTAAAGTTTGTTGTTTGTTGTTTTCATTTTCCACTAAAGTCCTGTATAATTTATCAGTATCGTATAAATAAAAACCACTTTCGGAATGCCCGCTTTGTTTTATGAGTTCATTTATCATATATACAAGCGAGGAATGCTTTCGCTCAAGGTAGGAGGGAAGCAGCCCCAGGATACAACGACCTTTTAGGTCACCGTAAAACATGTTGAATGCTTTTAAAAAACTTTCTTCATAGAGACCGCTGTCTTTTACAAAATGTTTGCTGTTAACGGAATCGGTTGTACCGCTGCTTTCAAAAATCATTGCCGGTTCAAATGAACCCGAAACAATTTCTTTTGTTTTAAAAAACTGTATCGGCAAAAAAGGGATCTTGTCCAGGCTGTTTATGGTTTTTGGGTTGGTTTTGACTATATCGCAGTATTGCCTGTACACTTCATTGTTATTGTACTGGAAGTGAAAAACCTCCAGTGCCAAACTATCAAAACGGGCAGCATTTACGCTGAAGATATCTTTCCTTATTTTAATATCATTTGGCACCGGGGACATAATAAGCCACAAATTAGCTGCTTTTATTTAAGATTGTTATTTAAGATTCTATCATTAAATTTGAGTACAATTTTTAATGATGAGACTAATAATTCCACTGTTACTTATAAGCCTGTTTTTTTTCGGATGTAAAAAAGATAAGTTTACGACGGAGCCGCAGATAAAATTTAAATCTATTGGTCCTACTGTGATGCGTAATCTTCCTGGTTTAAAGCTTTTCGTTACTTTTCAATTAACGGATAAAGACGGCGATTTTGGTTTCAAAGGAGAAGATAGCTCTTATGTATATGTAAGAGCGGTTTCAATCCCGGGCACAACGCTTGATTCGGTGAAATTTCCTGACCTATCTTTAAAAACTGATGGAAGTATGGATGCAGAGATTACTGCAGATATCAGTTCGGCACTTGCAACAACCAATACCGGCACAACAGAGAAAATAGATACGTTGTTCTTTGAGATCTATGTACAGGATTTCGCAAAAAATAAAAGTAATGTAATTACAACCACTGATCCTATTTACTATATAACACCATAATGAAATGGTTGCAATTTATCCTGTCGCATTCAATTTTTATTTCACTTTGCGCAGTTGCACTATGTTACCAGACCTTTCTTTTACTTCATGCGCCCTTCAATAATTATATCTACGGGCTTATATTTTTTGCAACATTAAGCAGTTATAATTTTTATTGGCTCATCAGCAAATATTATTTTAATCATGATATAGCGGTGTTGCTTTTTCTAAAAAGGAATTTCTCCAACCTGTTACTTTTTATGTTTGCGGATTTCGGACTTATTTATTGTATTGTAAAGCAACCCAACATTATTCCACATATTCTTGTCGCTGTAGTGCTCACGCTATTATACAGTGTACCTCTTTGGCCTGTTAAAGCGCTTGCATTTACACGCAAAGCCGGTTTTCTCAAAACGGTGCTATTAGCATTTACATGGACCTATGTAACGGTGATCATTCCTGTTCAGCAATCGCTGTTCATTAGTAATGTATCAGTAACCTTATTATTTTCAGCACGCTTTTTATTTATGCTGATGCTCTGCATTATTTTTGATTCAAGAGATATACTGGTCGATAAAATTCATTCACTGCGCAGTTTAGCAACAGACGTAAGCCGGGGCGCACTTAAAATGATCATGCTGGTCGTTTTTTCCTTATACCTTATATGCGGGCTTTTCCTTCGTTATTACTTCGATGATATACCACAGATTATTGCCTTTTTAGTAACCGGGGGCATTACCTTACTCGTATACACTATGTCATTGAGAAAACAGGGCTACTTTTTTTATTATTTTCTTGTAGACGGCCTGATGCTATTTTCCGCGGTTGCAAGTTTTGTGGCAACTATTTAGTTAATTTGTTTTTTTAAAAGATCAACTATGGCAAAAGCTGTTAAAACAAAGCGTACAATTCCGGATGCATCGTATACCTTTTTAAAGGACTACATCAATAATTCCTCCCCTACGGGTTTTGAAAGTAGCGGACAAAAATTATGGCTCAACCATCTGCGACCATACGTTGACGAAACCTTTACTGACCCATATGGCACGGCTGTAGGCGTAATAAATCCTAAACATCCTTTCAAAGTGGTTATAGAAGCGCATGCGGATGAGATAAGCTGGTTTGTGAATTATATTTCTCCTGAAGGATTGATCTATCTTAAACGCAATGGGGGTGTGGACCACCAGATCGCTCCATCAAAACGTGTTTTGATACAGGGAAAAAAGGGGATCGTTAAAGCCGTATTTGGCTGGCCGGCTATTCACACACGTATGAGCAGCGCTGATGCAAAAGAACCAACACCCAAAGTGGAAAATTTATTTCTTGATTGCGGCGCACGCAACAAAAAGGAGGTTGAAGCATTAGGCATCCATATTGGTGCAGTTGCAACTTATGAAGAAGGTTATGATGAACTGGCACACGATTTCCTCATCGGCCGTGCATTTGATAACAGGATAGGAGGCTTCATGATTGCGGAAGTAGCAAGGCTGCTTAAAGCAAACAACAAAAAACTCCCGTTCGGGTTATACATTGTTAACGCGGTGCAGGAAGAAATTGGTCTTCGCGGCGCAGAAATGATTGCACGCAGGATAAAACCTGATATCGCTATTATTACAGATGTAACGCACGACAGCAGCACACCAATGATCAATAAATTTATTGAAGGGGAGTGCTCATGTACAAAAGGACCGGCACTTTGCTATGGACCTGCTGTGCACAATAAACTTTTAGCATTTGTACAGGATATAGCATCGAAAAATAAAATACCTGTTCAGCTTCGTGCAGTAAGCCGCAGCACCGGTACCGATACAGAATCTTTCGCATATGCTAATGACGGGTGCCCTTCAGTATTAATTTCTATTCCACTTCGCTATATGCATACCACCGTGGAGATGATTCATAAAGATGATATCGAGAATACGATTAAATTAATATACCAGTCTGTAATAGCCCTTTCAGCAAAAACGAATCTTAGTTATTTCTAGCTGGTTTATAAAGTTGATGAAGTTGATAAGGTTAACGAAGGAATGAACCAGGTCTGCATTATTAACTTCGTCAACCTGTTAACCTGTTAACTATTACCTTTGCTCCATGGAAGATTCTTTCGGTAAATACCTCCGGCTATTCGGCAGCATTTTTTTTACTTTCATCGCGTTTATAGTTGCATTCATATTATTAATGTTGGGCCTCAGGTTCGTTTTTGGCATGCTGAATTATATATCCTGGTTCACCTACCTGTATATGGTTTTGATCATCATGTTCCCGGCAAGTATATTTGTAACAGCGTATATTATTTATTTTATCCGCACAAAAAAACATCCTTCTAAAACCATCAGGTTTCTTTCTTATTCCATCTTCAGCCTGGCATTATGTGCATGGGCGTATTTTTTTATCTCCGACCTGGTATTGTTCTTCAGGCATTTTTATACTACCATCGATCGTTACAGCACGTATAATCTATTGTTCCTTTCGATCAATATCGGTATCATTTTTTTTGTTGGAGTGATGCAGGCATTGTCCGCAGAAAAAGAGAAAGACTGGATGGATCGTGGATTACAATAATATTATCGCTTTAAAACAATGGACTATTTATACAAAAAAATTTCCCCTGAGGAATCAGGGGAAATTTTCTTTAACCCTTAAAACAACCAACATGAAATTAGTTGTGTTTATTAAGTACGTAAAGGATGGGTAAAAGGTTTTCAGTTTATGAAAAAAGTTTATAGAAAGTTGAAAAAAAGTTGATAAAGTTGATAAAGAGAACGAACCTGTCAACCTGATCAGCAAGTCAACCTGTCAACTACGTCAACGCAATTTCCAGCACCTGCTGCATCGTTTTCACATAATGGAATTTGATCCCTGTGATAAACTGGGGATTTATCTCCGATACATCCTTCTCATTTTGCCAGCACATGATGATCTCTTTTATGCCTGAGCGCTTTGCTGCCAGCACTTTCTCTTTTATTCCTCCCACAGGCAGCACTTGTCCACGCAGGGTAATTTCACCGGTCATAGCCAGGTAAGATTTTATTTTTCTCGCTGTAAAAGCGCTTGCAAGTGCCGTCATCATGGTAACACCTGCACTGGGCCCATCTTTGGGTGTAGCGCCTTCAGGTATATGTATATGTGCATCCTTTTTATTGAAGTCTTCTGAAGGAATACCCAGTTTCTTACCGTTTGCCTCGAGCCAGGTAAAAGCCGTACTGGCGCTCTCTTTCATTACATTTCCAAGATTGCCTGTTAGTTTTAATTCGCCCTTGCCTTCACTGAGCTGTGTTTCTATAAAAAGAATGTCACCCCCGACATAGGTCCAGGCCAGTCCAACAGCCACGCCGGGCATATTGGCCATTTTATAGAGCTCGTTGCTATAACGTGGTTTACCAAGTATCTTTTCTACATCATTGCCGGTGATGGTTGGTTTTAATTTGTCTTTCATCACCAATTCCTTGGCCTGGTACCTCATAATACTCGCCAGTTGCCTGTCCAGTTCCCTTACACCACTTTCTCTTGTATAATCTGCAATTATTTTTTCAAGAACGATATCACTCATTTTGAAGCTGGCTGGTTTCAGCCCATGCATGTCTTTTTGTTTGGGAATAAGGTGTCGTTTAGCGATCTCAATTTTTTCTTCGATTGCATAACCGCTAAGATCAATAATTTCAAGTCTATCCCTTAAAGCCGGTTGTATACTGCTAAGGTTATTCGCAGTTGCTATGAACAAAACTTTGCTTAGATCGTATTCAAGCTCGAGGTAATTATCATAAAATGAATTATTCTGTTCAGGGTCCAGTACTTCCAGTAAAGCAGAAGATGGATCACCGCGGTGATCATTTCCAACCTTATCGATCTCATCCAATATCATCACCGGGTTACTTGATTTTACTTTCCGTATCGATTGAATGATCCTGCCAGGCATGGCGCCGATATATGTTTTACGATGGCCGCGTATCTCACTTTCATCATGGAGGCCACCCAAACTCACTCTTACATATTTCCTGCTTATTGCAGAGGCAATGCTTTTACCAAGACTTGTTTTTCCAATTCCCGGCGGGCCGATAAAACAAAGTATCGGGCTCTTCATATCTCCTTTTAATTTCAAAACAGCAAGGTATTCGAGAATACGTTCTTTTATCCTGTTCATTCCATAATGGTCATTGTCCAGTATCTTCTTTGCTTTTTTGAGATCATAAGAATCTTCAGTGTAATCTTCCCACGGCAGATCCAGTAACAGGTCAAGATGATTATATACTACCGAATAATCCGGTGTGGATGGGTGCATACGCTCAAGTTTCTCCGCACCTTTTGTAAACATCTCCTTTGCAGCGGCAGGCCATTTTTTTGAATCGGCTTTTTTCTGCATTTCTTTTACTTCCGCAACATTATCACCACCCAGTTCATCTTTGATGGCCTTCATCTGCTGTTGTAAAAAATAATCACGCTGCTGTTTATCAAGTTCAGCCCTTGTTTTATTAGTAACCTTATTTTTTAATTCTGCATACTGAAGTTCAGTGTGCATCAGGTTCATCAGTAATTCCGCCCTTGCTTTTAAATTGCTTATTTCAAGTAGCTTTTGTTTTTGTTTGATGTCGCTGTTGAGGTTACTGCTTACAAAATGTATAAGGAAAGAAGGGTTTTCAATGTTCTTTAAAATGATCGCAGCTTCACTCGGAAGATTGGGGGATAGCCCTACGATTTGGCCTGCCAGGTCCTTAATGCTTCCCACCATTGCATCAAAATCAGGATCACCTTTAAGGTTATCTTCTTCAAGTGTTTTAATGATTGCTTTGAAATAAGGATCGTCGGTTGTTATTTCTTCGATCTTAAACCTTTTGCGCCCCTGGATGATAATAGTTGTTCCACCGTCAGGCATTTTGATCATCTTCACTATTTTGGCCACAGTGCCGATATCTTCAAGATCGCTGACAGTTGGTTCTTCTACATTGCTGTCTTTTTGTGCCACTACACCTACCAATTTGTCAGCCTTGTATGCATCAGCAACAGCTTTGATACTCTTATCCCGTCCTACTGTAATAGGAATAACAACACCTGGAAAAAGTACGGTATTTCTCAATGGTAAAATTGGTAGCTCCGCTGGAATGGGCTGTGCATCAGCATTTGCTTCATCTTCCTCGTTAAGCGGGATAATTGGCATAAACTCCATTTCCTCTTCCGTGCCCTGCAAATAAATGTTTTTACTCATGTGTGATCGTTAGAAAGTCAGTTTGACAAAATTAGTCAGTTAATCCGGATTTTTTAGTGGATGTTTCTATAGTCAACTATAATGCCGAAATGAATCTGTAAGGTTGAAGATGGTTTAAACAAGGTTAAACATTATTCAACAACATTCAACCGCTTTCAGCTCATCAACCTTAATTTTGCCCATCATGTACATCAATTGCACAGAACAGGAATTGTATATTCTCAGGAGGATCGCTCATGCAGCAGAAAATCTCCGGATCAATTGCTATGTAATTGGAGGATTTGTGAGAGATAAAATATTGGGGAGAGCTACAAAAGACATCGATATTGTTTGTATTGGCGATGGGATTGCACTTGCCCATGAATCGGCAAAACAATTTGACATTGTACCACAGGTGAATTTTTTCAAGACTTTTGGTACGGCGCAAATCAGGCTTGTACTTCCGCAAGAAGAAAGTTCACAAACAGCAGGAGGCTTTGATACTTCGGTTCCTTCCCCTTCGGGCAAGGGTTGGGATGGGGCTATAGAGATCGAATTTGTTGGTGCCCGTAAAGAAAGTTATAACTATAACAGCCGTAAACCTGCTGTGGAGACCGGCACCTTGGAAGACGATCAAAACCGCAGGGATTTTACCATCAACGCACTTGCGATCAGTCTCAATAAAAGCGATTATGGCTCACTGGTAGATCCGTTTAACGGGATAAAAGACCTGCAGGATAAGATCATTAAAACGCCATTAGCACCTGCGGAAACATTCAGTGATGATCCGCTTCGCATGATGCGTGCGATCAGGTTTGCTACGCAGCTCGGTTTTATTATTGAAGAAAAAACAGCTTTGGCAATCACTCAAAATGCAGAAAGAATAAAAATTGTAAGTGGCGAACGCATCGCAGATGAATTAAATAAAATTTTATTGAGTAAAAAACCGTCAATAGGTTTTGACCTGCTCTATAAGACAGGACTACTCAAAATTATTTTTCCTCAAATGGTATTGCTTGCAGGAGCAGAATACATTGATGGGAAAGGGCATAAGGATAATTTTTATCATACGCTGCAGGTGATCGATAATATTGCAGAAAACACCAATGATCTTTGGCTTCGGTGGGCAGCGGTATTACATGATATCGCAAAACCGGCAACAAAGAAATTCGAAGAAGGTCATGGCTGGACGTTTCATGGACATGAAGTGATCGGCGGAAGGATGGTGCCTGAAATATTTTCGACAATTCAAATTGCCGCAGAACGAAAAAATGAAGTTTGTAAGGAAGATGGTGGAAATGCATTTACGGCCGATCAGTCTTACAAAAGAAAATATAACGGATTCTGCTATACGAAGATTGATCTTTGATGCAGGGGAGGATCTCGAGTCATTGATGTACTTTATGCCGTGCAGATATTACTTCTAAAAACAAGCAAAAGGTAAAACGTTTCCTGGAAAATTTTGAACTGGTGCTGAAGCGTTGCGCCGAGGTAGAGGAGAAGGATCATATCCGCAACTGGCAACCACCGATCACGGGAGAAATGATCATGGAGCAGTTTAACCTGGCGCCCGGTAAAATGGTGGGAGATTTAAAAAATGCAATCCGGGAAGCAATACTTGATGGAGTAATACCCAATGAATATGATGCAGCGCATGCATTTATGATGGAGAAGGCGAGGGAACTTGGGCTGGTGAAATAGTGAATGGTGAATAGTGAAAGCTTGTAGCTGATGAAGTCAATTGGTACTTTATAATATTGTAGTCTCCTGTCGTGTAAAATCATTTAGTAAATACTTACATTACTCATAAATAGCCTCATATTTTCACCATTCGCTATTGACTATTCACCCCCTGTGTCCTCATTTTCCTAAAAATGCTTATTTTTACCTCATGGCAATATTAAAATTCAGGATTTACTGGGAAGATGATGAAAGCATTTACCGTGATGTTGTTATAAGGCATAACCAGACTTTTCTGGATCTGCATCATGCGATCTTAAAAAGTTATGAATTTGACAACAAGCATAAAGCTACTTTTTACCGCAGCAACGATAGCTGGCAGCGTGGTCGTGAAATAACACTTGAGCAATACGATAAAACATATAAAGTAGCGCCACTCCTGATGAGTGAAGTGAATATTGGCAGCGAGATCGGCGATCCCAACCAGAAATTTGTATACGAATACGACTTTAATAAGAACTGGCATTTCATGGTGGAACTTATTAATGTTGACAAGGAAGAAAATAAAAAGGTTACCTACCCAAGCTGTGTACGTACGGAAGGTATTGCCCCTTCACAATATGGTACAAAAGGTTTGATAGACAGTCGTCTTGCAGAAATGGAAGAAAAATATGATCTTCAACCGGATGCAATGAAAGAAGGTTATGGTGAAGAAGGTGAGGGAGGCGAAGGAGGCGAAGAAGCTGAAACCGGGGAAGATGATGTAGTTGCGGATGAATCCAATGACGGATTTTAAACAATTGACAATGCACAATTGATAATTGACAATTGTATCCTCATTGAATATATAAATAGCTTATTAACTACGGGGTTCTCATTGTTAATTTTCCATTGTCAATTGTCCATTGAAAAAAAACTGCATTATTATCGCCGGGCCTACGGCCATAGGAAAGACAGCACGCTCTATCGAAATTGCCAGCCATTTTTCAACGAAAATCATTTCAGCAGATAGCCGCCAATGTTATAAGGAATTGAATATTGGTGTTGCAAAACCTTCTCTCAACGAACTTGAAAAAGTTCATCATTATTTTATTGACAGTCACTCCATCAGGGACAATCTTTCTGCAGCAGATTTTGAAGCATATGCCTTAAACGCTGTGAATGAGATTTTCGTTGAAAGCGATATTGCTGTTATGACCGGCGGGACGGGATTATATATAAAAGCATTTTGTGAAGGGTTGGATGAAATACCTGCAATTGATGAAAAGATAAGAAACGAAATCATACAAAAATATGAGTTGCATGGGATGGATTTTTTACAAAGTGAATTAAAAAAATCAGACCCGGTATTTTTTTCAACCGGCGAGATAAAAAATCCGCAACGAATGATAAGGGCATTGGAAGTGCAAATGTCAACCGGCAGGTCTATCACCAGCTTTCGCTCAAAACAAAAAAAACAACGCAATTTTAATATTATAAAGATCGGGCTTGAATTACCACGTGAGATTTTATATGAAAGAATCAATAAACGCGTTGACCAGATGATCAGCAACGGGTTAATAGAAGAAGTAAAAAACCTGCTTCCCTATAAAGAATTGAATGCATTACAAACAGTTGGCTATAGAGAATTGTTCGATTATTTTGAAGATAAGATCAGCCTGCCAAAAGCAATTGAATTAATAAAGCAAAATACACGTCATTATGCCAAGCGGCAGATGACATGGTTTAAGAAAGATGAAGAAATAGTGTGGAGTAAACCGGAAAAAGAAGCGTTGCTTACAGTAATACAGAATAATATGAATCTTTGATATTTTATTTCACGCAAGGCTCGCAAAGGAGCAAAGATTGCAAAGAGTTTATTACATTAAAAATACTAATTAGGAGCAAGGTTTAAAAACAGCAAATCATATTCTTAATTCGTGCAATTCGGGTAATTCATGTTTAAAAAATTCGTGTTATTAAAATTTAAATCCAACACTCGCAATAATATTCCCCCGCTGATTTTTTATAGATGCAAAAGTATTTGCCCTGTCTTCTAAACGATACGGAAGGTGAATGTCTTTGAAAACATCATATACATAAGTAAGGTCTATAAAAAAACCTTTATTACGATACCCCAATCCCCCGCTTAACAACATATGAGTTCCTTTTAAAGCCTTATCCTTATAAGGATTTCCATAATAAGCAAACCCCAGCCTTCCCATAATAATATTGAATTTAATTTCTCCTCCAACCCTGAAATTGAAAGTTCCTTTGAATTCGTGTTTTACAACTTTGTTCAGCGCTTTGTAATAAGTAGTTTCTTCCGGGGTTGGATCTTCGTTGTTGCTGCTGAACCTGCTTCCCCTGTGATTGATATACTCAATATCTGCTGTAATAAAACCACGCTGTTTTGTTACATCCGCTACTTCACGAAAAACATACGCAGCACTCACCAGGAATTTCCATGGCGATGATTGGTAATACATAGGTTGCCCCGGTTTGCCGTTTGTGTATGTTGTGGAAACTTCTGAATAATGTTCTGCTGTTCCTGAATCAGATTCCAGTTGCGTATCGATGGTAACAGTGCGGGTATCCCTGAGCGAGATGAAGGAAGGAGTATGGATGGCCAGGCCCAAACGTATATAATCCCTTGGTCTGTAAATAATACCCAGTTTCAAATTTATACCAATGCCACTTGTTTTAAATTGATCATTGTATGAAAAGGATTTGAAACCATTCAAGTTATTCGATGAGGTGTCATTTTCAGTAAAAGTGCTATTACTTGTATAGTGAATATATGGAATGCCAATAGTCATTCCCCACATCAGCTTATTCTTACGGTTCTCTGCAAATGAAAATGCCATTTCATATATTCCTCCACCTGTTTTTCTTATAAGTTCCTGTTGAATTGCCTGTCCCGAATCGAGCATATTTTCCGGCGCAGCCCTTACCTGTAACACTCCATTAATATTTACCGTATCTATAAGGTAAGCATTCCAGGCCGGCGCAATAGTATAAGGAGCGCTTGAATTGGTATAGAGAAAATTTTCAATAGGCTGCCCGCTTTTTACAAGTTCTTCAGCAAATTGTTCAGCGAAAGAACTGTAATTATTCAATGATTTGTAGTGGAGAATATTATTAAAATTTGCAACCTGGTTAACTGCAATACAGAGCGCATTGCTTTTGTCTTCGCTCGATCTAAAGGGACTTCCGATTATGAGCCCGGTTGTACCCAACATAAACGCATTCTTCTTTTCTAACGTCTCCGCCTGCCTGAAATTCGCTTTATTATTATTTAATAGAAAGCCAGGTGTTAAAACAAACTCCCGTGTCTTATATAGTCCCAGGCCGGCAGGATTTACATATACTGTAGTAATGTCTCCTCCCAATGATCCCATCGCACCTCCAATGGCCATATATCGGGCTGTACCATTATGCGGATACCAGCTATAACGGATCGCATCTTCCGGAACCTGGGCAAAAGCGCACGCACTGAACAATAAAAAAAAGAATAGTATATTTTTTTTCATGCAAAGCATTTTCCTGTCCTGCTAAGGAAGGGTAAAAATAATTTGTTTGAGAGCACCTTATCCTCCACGGCGTGGCCTTGCCACCGGTGTTCCCGAACTGCTGCCTGATGAAGAACTGGAACTCGAGCTGGTGTTTGTCGAGGGACTATAGGTTCTTGTGTTATTCTCAGCCGGCTGGTAAGTATTATTAGTTGAAGGATTATATGTTGGTGTAATAACTCTCCTTATATAATGCTGATCTGAATTACTGTTATTATATGGCCTGGTTGACCTGATTAAAGCACTGCTTCCCACTTTAGGATTTATAACAACCATGTTGGAATAATTATAGCTGCCCAGGTTTGTCATTCGGGGCACAGTATTCTTGGGATTAATAAATGTTGCCCCGGAAATGTATACCGGGCAGGGATAATAATATGGATTATAATAATACCCGCAATTATAGCCATAGCGATAAGGATCGTAATAAGCATCATAATCATCATCAAAATTGCGCCAGCGACGATCATAAATACTCATAACAAGCTGCCTGTCCCTGTACTCATTTCTTACAATTGGCCTTTCCTGTTTTTGCTCTTCTTTTTGAGTCGTTTCAATTTCCCGTGCCGGCGAATAATACACATCATCGGGTGTTTGACCGCTTTTATAGGTAGTGCTACAACTGCTTATCGCCGCTGCAGAAAAGATGAAAAGTAAAATTTTAAAATTCATGATGCAACGATTAAAAAGATTATAAGATGAAGTTACTACTTTTGTGCAGTTTTTAAGATAAAGGATAGCGCACAATTTCAGCAGGATATGGCATTACAAATCTAACGTTTAGAGGACAGAAAATAGAGTCAATCTGCTGTTAAAAATGTGTAAAAGATAAAGAAGTGAATAGTGAATGGTGAATAGTGAAAATATGATGCTACTTTCAGTGATTGAAACGTTTCATAATTCATACAAACCCCAGGCTTTCACTATTGACTATTCACACATTTACAATTTTAATAAACCGAGCAACGATACAATATGAGCAAAGAACTTACAACAAGAGCGGCAGACTATTCCCAATGGTACAATGACCTGGTGATTAAAGGCGGGCTTGCAGACTATTCTGCTGTTCGTGGATGCATGGTGATTAAACCCTATGGATATGCACTTTGGGAAAACATGCGTGATCAACTGGATAAAATGTTCAAGGAAACCGGGCATGTAAACGCCTATTTTCCTTTGTTCATTCCCAAAAGTTTATTTGAGGCAGAAGAAAAAAATGCAGAGGGATTTGCAAAGGAATGTGCTATTGTTACGCATTACCGTTTAAAAACAGATCCTGCAAATAAAGGAAAACTTATTGTTGATCCGGAAGCAAAACTGGAGGAAGAGCTCATTGTCCGCCCAACCAGTGAAGCAATTATATGGAATACATATAAAGGCTGGATTCAATCTTACCGCGATCTCCCTATATTGGTAAACCAATGGGCCAATGTAGTAAGATGGGAAATGCGCACAAGATTGTTCTTAAGAACCGCTGAATTTTTATGGCAGGAAGGACATACAGCACATGCAACCAAACAGGAAGCCATAGCCGAAACAGAGCAGATGCTGGATGTATATGCAGATTTCGTGGAGCAATATATGGCCGTACCTGTTATCAAAGGGATTAAAACGGCCAATGAACGTTTTGCCGGGGCTGAAGATACTTATTGTATCGAAGCATTGATGCAGGACGGAAAAGCATTACAGGCTGGTACATCCCATTTCCTGGGACAGAATTTTGCAAAGGCTTTTGATGTACAATTCCTGAACAGGGAAAACAAACAGGAATATGTTTGGGCAACAAGCTGGGGTGTATCAACAAGATTGATCGGTGCGCTGATCATGGCACACAGCGATGACCAGGGATTGATCATGCCGCCAAGGATTGCTCCATTACAGGTTGTAATTGTAGCGATCTATAAGGGTGAAGAAAGTAAACCCGTCATCGATGCAAAAGCAGAAGCACTTTTAAAAGAACTAAAAGCGCTGGGTATCCGGGCAAAATATGATAACAATGACAACACAAGGCCAGGATGGAAATTTGCAGAATACGAATTGAAAGGAGTTCCGGTAAGAATAGCAATGGGTCTTCGTGATATAGAAAACAATGTAGTGGAAATGGCAAGAAGAGATACCAAAGAAAAAAAATCGGTTTCATTTGATGGATTGACAACAACAGTGAAAGCACTCCTCGACGAGATTCAACAAAACATCTACGATAAAGCACTTGCCTTTCGCAACGAAAATATACGCGAAGTAAATGAATGGGATGAGTTTGTAAAAATGCTGGATGAAAAAGGAGGCTTCATATCTGCACATTGGGATGGAACAGGGGAAACAGAGGAAAAAATAAAAGAACAAACCAAAGCAACTATCCGATGTATACCGCTCAACAATAAGAAAGAAACCGGCAAATGTATTCTTACAGGGAATCCAAGCACACAAAGGGTATTATTTGCAAGGGCTTATTGAGTTCAAAGTAATGGTACAGTTTTAATATTTATTGAGGTGCTGGTGTCAGGGTGAGCTTGTCGAACCTTCATAGCTCATCATTAAATCGCCTTCGACAAGTTCAGGCTGACAAAAATCAAACTGTACCATTACAGATTTTGAACTATTCTTTGTATTATTAAAAAAGTTCATCAAATTCGTAGAACTAAAAACTAACTATGGAGCAAAATGAGCAAAACTATTTGGGGGACATGAACCTCCAGGTAGACCAGGAAGTAAAAGGTCATTTTAATAATTCTGCCAAGTGGACGAGATTTATTTCCATCACTGTTTTTATATTCTGCGGCATCATGTTAATCGGTGGAATACTTGGTGGGTCAACAATTGTAAGCCTGTTCGACAAGGCATCTGCCGGCAGCACTGGCTTTTTGTTCAAACTCTCCGGAAAGCTGCTTATCCTTATTGTTGTATTTTTTGTGCTTGTCATGGCGTTTATAAATTATTTCTTATATAATTACGCAGTAAAAATAAAATCAGCACTGCAAAACGAAAACGTTGAAACTTTTAATAAAGGATTGTCTTCTCTTAAAACTTTTTTTATCATCACTACTGTTTTTGCGATACTTACTTTGATCAATTCACTATACGAATTATTTACATAATACCTAATACTGCTTTATGGAAAATCTTTTGGAAAAAGACCTGTTCGAGGTTCACCTTAATGAAGAGGGAAGATCCAATCTTACAGCGATCGCACAATGGGCTTTTATAAATGCAATAGTTGGATTTATCGCTCTGGGAGTATCTGTATTGAGTACAATAATGACAGCCTCAAGTGTAAGCAGGTTGGGCGGCAGCGAATACCGTTCGGCTTATTCGGGCGGAGCATTTTTGGGGACAATAATTACAGTGGCCATTTCCTTATTGCTCAATATCACCCTGCTCGGTGCCGCCAATGCATTAAAAAAAGGAATAGCAAATTCCGACCAGGGCTATTTTGCCGCAGGTATCTCAAAGCTGTCAGGATATTTTAAAATACTCGGTATTTTAATGATCATCTTATTAGTGATCTTTGTATTCGCCATGCTTATATTAATGATGGTGGGAACGAGCAGGTAGAAAATGATTTAAAATCTATTCTTTCGTAGCGAGGTAATTATAATCTTCTAAAAGTTTTTCCAGGAAATCTGTGGGAGCGAGTTCTGATTGTATCGAAAGCACTTGTTTTACTTTGGCCTCAACTCGATAACTCATGTCATCATTGTTCCTTTTTCTTGCCTGTGTGATCACAGTTTTGATTGTATTGATATCACTGTCGCTTAAACGCATCACTTCAGGAAACGATACTTTGTAGTTCTCATTTTTAACATCCATAAAAACAGTATCTGCCACACTTAATGATGATTTTGTATCTATGATCACTGTGCCGGCAGCAAGATCGCCGAGGCGCTGGCTTCGCTTTGTTGCTGCGATCAGGATCACAACGGCCATTCCAAAAAAACCGGTAATAATAATGTAGGTATATAGGGCTCTTTCAGAAAATACAACATAGCCAAACAGGAAAGGCCATTCAAAAAATTTAGTTATCCAGCGGAGAAGAAATTGACCAAAAGTGGGCTCGCCACCATCAAGACTGATGACCCTGATAGACATTAGCTTTTTTCCTATCGTTTGTCCATTCATTAACAACTCCGTGATCAATGAATACAATAGCATCGGGAAGGAAATAACGAGCATATCAAGTCCCAGATTGTATTCCATATCAATAGAAAAAGCATTGTACAGAAGCGATTTCATACTAACCAGGTAAATTATAAGAATAACAAAATCTATAATATATGCAAACAGTCTTTTATGAAAGAGTGCAATCTCAAATTCAAGATCAATATTAAAAGCGGTAGGTATCCTGATGATCGACATGATACGCAATTTACAAATTGGATAGTTTTAAAGGATATTTTTTTATTTATGAAAAATGCAGCAAATTGTAAGGCGGCAATCGGTAATCGGGAAACAATAAACAATAATGAAAATGTGAAAAGCCGATAGCTGATGTCTGACAGCTAATAGCAAGAAGCAACAAAAATTTAAACCCAGAGTATGCGGGAGGCAATGTTTATAAAAAAGAATGCTGAGAAATGGAAAACGTACCAACACCAGGAAACAAAAAACCCTGATGAAACAGCAGAACGTTTCACAACACTGATCGATGACCTGTCGTATGCCAAGACTTTTTATCCCAAAAGCAAAGTAACGAGGTGGATCAATGGTATCGCTGCCCAGATATATCAAAGTATTTACAGGAACAAAAAAGAAAAATACAGCCGCATTTTTCAGTTCTGGAAGTTTGAATTGCCATTGCTGTTTAAAAAACATCACCGCGTTTTTTTATTCACTTCCTCTATTTTTATTTTATTCGTTGTTATTGGTTATTTTTCATCAATGCATGATTCATCTTTTGTAAGAGGTGTGTTGGGAGATGATTATGTAAGCACAACGGAGGAACGTATTGCGAATGGCGATCCTTTTGGTATTTACAGCAATAACGGGGAAAATCCCTTCAGCATGTTTATCTGGATTACTTTTAATAATATCAGGGTTGCATTCATAACTTTTATTGGTGGGTTTACGCTCGGACTGTTTACTTTATACAACATGTGGGGAAATGGTATCATGCTGGGAAGTTTTCAGTATTTGTTTTTTTCAAACGGGCTTGGGTGGCAATCAGTGCTGGTGATATGGATACATGGTACAATTGAAATCTCGTCTATAATCATTGCCGGTACCGCAGGCTTTGTACTTGCTAATGGAATATTGTTCCCCGGTACGTACACCAGGATGGCTTCTTTTAAAAGAGGAGCAAAAGATGCTGCAAAAATTCTTATAAGTCTTATTCCTTTTTTTATAACAGCTGCCTTTTTTGAAAGTTATATTACAAGGCTGATGAGCCGCACTTATGAAAAAGGCCAGCAGGGTGGTATGCCTGTATGGGTAAGCATACTCATACTTACTGCGTCGCTGTTGTTGATAATCTGGTATTTTGTAATATTACCCATAAAGCTAAACAGGCGTGGATTTTTTATTAAACATGATGGTATTGTAAGTCGCCTAAATGAAACAAATGCCTAGATCATTTTATATACTTTGTCTTATTGTATGTTGCAGCATCGCGAAAGTGAATGCGCAAACGGGCTTCGAATATGCTGATACAACTATTCTCCGGAATAATACCGAAGCTGCAGCCAGTTCAGATGGCCAGGATGATATAACAGATACCATTCTTTACCAGCGTTTGATAACCATTCCAAAAGATAGTCTTGATTCGTGGAAGAATGATAAGAAATTTGCGTATGTAAAAAACATGGACACTCTTTTAAAATTAAAGGACGAGGAAACAATGGCAGCATATCAACCGTCTTCGGGCAACTCATCCCCGTCCTTCCTGCAAAGGTTTTTGTCGTCAGGATTTATACAAACGCTTTTCTGGATGATTGCAATTGGCATTGTTATCTTCATTTTATACAAACTGGTTCTCAGTAAAGGAAATTTTATTTTCAGGAAAAATTCTTCTTCCTCTTCTGCCGCAAGGGAAATAGAAGAAGCACATGATATAGACAATGCATCGGACTATGATGCACTCATTCGTCAATCTTATAAACTTGAAGATTACCGGATGGCAGTAAGATATCTTTTCCTGAAAACACTACGGCTGCTTGCAGATAAACAACTGCTTCAGCATTCCACTGACAAAACAAATTTTCAGTATGTACAGGAAATGGTTCCTGAAAAGAAAAATGATTTTGCAAATCTTGTTTTGAATTATGAATACATATGGTACGGAAATCTTAAGATCGTACCAGACCAGTATACACAGGTAGAAAAAAAATTCACTTCTTTTAATAGTAAAATTTAGTGCTTTATAAATATCCACGATACGGGTTGCTTTTTTGTTTTATACTACTGATCGGTGGGTGTAAGAAGAAAATTGCTTTACCCGATCTCCGGGAATCTTATTCAGCAAAAGACACCAGGCCTTTTGGAGGCAATATTGCATTTCATATCCTTGAAAACTGTTTCCCGGAGAATTATGTACAGGTTAAAAAACAACCATTTGAAGACATTGCCCTGGGCTCGCCGGATACTTCATCTATTTATTTTTGTCTCACCAAAAATTTTCATACAAATTCTGCAGAAGCAGAAAGTATACTGGACTATGTATATAAAGGGAATACATTCTTTCTTGCTTCTTCAAATATTGATAGTGTTTTTCTTAAAAAATTATATTGCAAAGCAACATCGCCCGGCGATAATTATATTCCTCCGTATTTCAGGCGATCGTCGCTGCGGCTCGTGGAAGGTGTCAGTGATTCCATAAACGTGTTTAGTTATTTTTATCGGCCATTCACGGGTTATTTTCCTGAATTGAATGAGGATTATAGCCGTATAATGGGATATAACAGCAATGACCAACCAAATTGCATTGTATTTTTTTGGGGAAAGGGAAAAATGTTTCTTCATACAGATCCCCGTGCTTTCAGTAATTATTTTTTATTAAAGGATAATAATTACCTGTATATGATAAACCTGCTGCAATTGATGGATGAAGCACCGCAGCATGTTTACTGGGATGATTTTTATGGACATTCCGGGAATGACAGGAATTCCGGCAGATCATTTTCAACGCTTAGCGAAATCATGAAACATCCGCCACTCGTAGCTGCATTCTGGATATCATTATTAATACTACTGTTATATATTTTATTCGGGATGAAACGAAAGCAACGTATCATTAAAGAGATCACGCCTAATCAAAATAGTTCGGTAGCTTTTACTGAAACCATTGCGAGGCTTTACCTGCAGCAAAATGACAACAAGAATATCGCTGAAAAGATGATTACTTACTTTAATGAATATATAAGAAGTAATTATTTCCTGCATGCCAACCCGGGCAGCGACGATTTTATACAGGCACTCAGCAGGAAGAGTGGTGTATCTTTAGATAAAACTGTTTCACTTTACCGGGCAATTAATCATGCCAGCCAAAATGAAAAGCTCGACGACTATCAACTGTTATCCTTAAATGAACAAATTCAGCAATTTTATAAAAAAAGAAAATAATGGAAGACAATCTATTTGAAGGTAACTCAAATATCGCCCGGTTGAACGAAGCACTGAGTGCGGTTCGTTCAGAGATATCTAAAGTGATAGTAGGACAGCATCAACTGGTAGAATTATTGCTGATCGGTCTTTTATGCGACGGTCATATCCTGATCGAGGGTGTACCCGGTGTGGCAAAAACACTTGCGGCAAAACTAATGGCTAAGATCATTGATGTAAAATTCTCACGCCTGCAGTTCACACCGGATATGATGCCAAGTGATGTGATTGGTACTGCTGTATTCAATCCCAGCCAGGGCAGTTTTACATTTAAAGCGGGTCCTGTTTTCAGCAATATTATCCTGATCGATGAAATCAACAGGGCCCCTGCAAAAACACAGGCCGCTCTTTTTGAAGTAATGGAAGAGCGCCAGGTTACCGTTGACGGATATACGCACATGATGGAATTTCCATTCATTGTACTTGCAACGCAAAATCCTGTTGAACAGGAAGGTACTTATCGACTACCTGAAGCACAACTGGATCGGTTTATTTTTAAGGTAGAAGTAAATTATCCCACGCTCCAGGAAGAGGTTGCTATCCTCCAGAACCAGCAAGGCAAAACACAGAATGAAATGTTGCAGGAAGTGAATAAAGTACTTAACGCTGACTCGATCAGGTATTACAGGCAACTACTGCAACAGGTAAGGATCGAAACCAAACTTGTTGAATATATCGCACATATCATAAATGAAACAAGAAACACACCTTCATTGTTTTTAGGCGCTTCTCCACGGGCTTCGCTGGCATTGTTAAGATCTGCCAAAGCAGCGGCAGCAATAAAGGGACGTGATTTTGTTATTCCGGAAGATATCCTTGAAATGGCGCCCCATGTACTAAGGCATCGCATCATGCTCACGCCTGAAAAGGAAATGGAAGGTGTAAGCCCGGACGAATTGATTGATGTTATATTAAAGTCGGTAGAAATTCCAAGATAATAGATGTTTAACAACAGTTCTGAACATTCGTAAAAAGCAAATTTGAATCCGGTTAAAAAATATATCGGGGATCTTTTTATACCATTAAGATTTTATCTTATGGCTGCGGCATGTGTACTGCTGTTTGTAATCTCTTTTTTTGTTGATCCTTTATATCCTTTTGTAAAGATCATTTTATGGGGATGCGTTTTTTTAGTTGCAGCCGATTATATTTTGTTATTCTTTATCGGAAGGTCGCCAAAGGCGCAGCGGATCATGAGCGAGCGTTTAAGTAATGGCGACGAAAATAATATCACACTTAAGATACATAACCGGATGATCTTTCCTGTAAAAATGGAGATCATCGATGAGTTGCCCGAACAATTGCAAACAAGAGATTTTGCGTTGCAAAGATCTTTTGCTGCAAGAGAGGAAAAAAACATGACCTATGTAATCAAACCTACGGAACGTGGGGTATACGAGTTTGGAAGTATGATCCTTTATGTGAAGTCCGGCCTGGGCTTCGTTGTAAGAAGATTCATAATTAACGCAAACCAGGCTGTTGCTGTTTTTCCATCTTATATGCAATTACGCAAATACCAGTTGCTGAGTAATGCAGCGTTAGCGGAAGCTGGCAGCAGGCGGGTGAGAAAAATAGGTCAAAGTATGGAGTTTGAACAGATCAAAGAATACATAACAGGAGACGATGTACGTAGTGTGAACTGGAAAGCAACAGCCAGGAAAGGGATGCTAATGGTCAATAAATTTACAGATGAAAAATCACAGCAGGTTTATTGCATTATAGACAAAGGAAGATTAATGAAAATGCCATTCAATGGTCTTACACTGCTTGATTATGCCATCAACAGCACACTTGTATTAAGTAATGTTTGTCTTCAGAAACAGGACAAGATCGGGTTGGTAACATTTGCTGATAAAATGGGAGCAATCATTCCTGCAGATCGGAAACCTGTTCAACGGGAAAATATATTACAGGTATTGTATAAACAGCAAACGGCTTTTTTGGAAAGTGATTTTGAATTGTTATACATGCAGGTACGGCATAAAATCAAGCAACGCAGTTTGCTGATATTGTATACAAATTTTGAATCAGTGAACGGTCTTCGCAGGCAGATCAGTTACCTGCGGTTAATAGCAAAGCACCATTTATTACTTGTGGTCTTTTTTGAAAATACAGAATTAAGCAGGTTGTCTCATTCAGACGCATTGAATATTGAAGATGTATATGTAAAAACAATTGCAGATAAGTTTGTTTTTGAAAAAAAGCTGATCGTAAAAGAATTGCTTAACTATGGAATACTTTCCATACTCACATCACCCGAAAACCTGAGTGTAAATACTGTAAATAAATACCTCGAACTGAAAGCAAGGCAGGCGATTTAATCCAGTTGCCGGCGAATCAGTACTTTCGCAAAAAAATAATCTTGGCAAATAAAGACTCGTATTGGAGAAAGCATAAAGAAAAGATCCACGGTGATAGGGAAACAGGTGAAATAAAGAAAACTATTGTGCCTGTTAGTGATATCGTAAAACAAAGGTTTGAAGCAGGAGAAGTTATTCTTATTGATAAACCGCTTCACTGGACCTCTTTTGATATTGTAAGGAAAATAAGAAACAGTATTCATATAAAAAAAGTGGGACATGCCGGTACATTGGATCCGCTTGCTACAGGTCTCTTAATTGTATGCACGGGTAAATTCACGAAAAAGATCAATGAATATATGGCACAGGAAAAGGAGTATACAGGAACCATTACATTAGGAGCTGTAACGCCTACTTATGACCTGGAAAGCAACCCGGAACAACATAAGGATATTACTGCTGTTACCAATGACGAAATAAGCGGCACAATCCCGCTGTTTACAGGAGCAATACAACAAATACCACCAATGTATTCTGCTATTAAAAAGAAGGGAACTCCATTGTATGAACTGGCGAGAAGGGGAGAAGCAATAGATCTTCAGCCAAGACCTGTTTTTATAAAATCATTTGAAATAACTGCGATCGATCTTCCCATGCTGCAATTCAGAATTGTATGTTCCACAGGAACGTATATACGTAGTATCGCAAATGATTTTGGTGCAGCACTCGGCTGTGGTGGTTACCTGAGTGAATTAAGACGGACGAGGATTGGAGAATTTAAGGTGGAAGATGCAAAAACGCCCGCTGAATTTATTGATAATCTTGACAAGAAATAAATGCTCAATATTCAATATTCAATACTCAATGTTCAGCTAACCTGCATCACGAATCGGGTGTCAGCTGTCTAGAACGAATACCCGATCCCGATCGTAAAATTAAAATTCTCATATCGCCATTTCCTGTATTGGGAATCGGCTCCGCGGCTGAACATTTTTTTAAACACATCATTGAAACTGATCGGGGGAGCTTTCCATCCATCATTGATATAATAAAGTTCAGGTCTTTTAAAACGGAATCCAAGGTCAAAGCGCAAAATGAGATAATTAAAATCAAGCCTGAAACCAGTGCCTGCAGAAACGCCTAATTGTTCGTAAAGCTGTTTAAAAGCATTTTTATTGAAGATGAATTGTGCACTGTCAATAGCACCGTCAAATTTTGTGCTCCGTACATTCCATATATTTCCCGCATCTATAAAAAGAGCACCCCTCAACGTAAGCGCATTAGGTATGATACGGGCAATATCATAACGATATTCCATATTCAGATCCAGCTGCATATCACCGGTGCGATCATTAAAAATGGTTTTGTTTGAGTTGAAAGCGGGAAGTGCTTTTCCGCCGGGACCGATCCCCCGAACAGGCCAGCCACGCATACTATTACTTCCTCCGCCAAAATATTGCTTGAAAAATGGAAGCGTCCTGTTTGTATCTGTACCAAGTAACGGGATACCCATGCCCACGAATGCACGGAAAGCAAGTGTTGTTTTTTTATAATTAATTTTGTACTTGTATTCTACATCTACTTTAATATACCTTCTTTTGTATTTATTTAAAACCGGGATCCATCCCCATGTCAGGCCTGATTCTTCGACATTCATCCTTATACTTCTTTCTTTTGATACACTGTGCGGATGTTTTGGATTATAATAAACATGCGATACACCAGCCCCGGTTCCTGTTACAAAAGCAGTGTTGTAAGAATATTGAAGAAAAGGATTTTCAGCTAAAATAGTTTTAAAACTATCGGTTTGATTGAACAGGTTACTGAAGCCCAAAAAGAATGGTCTTACTGTTATGTTCCAGTTTTTTTTCCATGGCTTGCTATACCCGGCATTGAAATTAAAAGTTTGCAGATTGAAAAGATTAAGGCGGTTATTATAGGCCAGGTCAAGATTTACGAACGATTCACCGGGAATTTGTTTGCCTCTTTTTTTATCCTCTTTCTTTTTAAAAAGATTTTTTAAGTTGGGATATACCACTTTTGGTACACTCAATGTATTGGCATAACCCAATTCATTTGAATTGATAAGTTGTGAACTTGAACCGCGGCTGTTATTATTCAGTTCAATACCCGCCCGTATATTATGTGTCATGCGGATACCCTCTTTCCCAAGGTTCCTGTCGAGTAAGGAAAGATTGCCCGATATTCCGAAAAGATTACCCGATACAACATTGGATGCTGTAGTAGAAGCTGAATAGCTTGCTTCAAGTGCAGCCTGGAATCCGTATCTCTTATTTGGCGTCAGTTCAATTACCATATCCACTTTATTGGTATCACCGGGAATTTCTATTAACTGGATGTTTACGCTTTGCCACACGCCAACCCTGGAGAGATTAGTGAGTGTTGTATAGTATGCATTTTGCCTGAAGAGATCACCGGGTTTTAAAGCAAGCATTCGGTTTAGAAATCCTGTGCGGTATAAACGACTGTGGTATCTTTCAATAAAACTACGGCCTTTCCGTTCCTGTATTGTTACAGTATCATAAAAATTATCATCCTGCCTGTAATCTGTGAGCATGTAAATTTTGTTTACATAGAATTTATGCAGCTTCGAAGAGTCTGACGGAGGATTTAATACGATCGCAAGTTTTATTTTTGGCGAATCTCTTTGTAATTGGGCTTCTGCGAGTAGCCGAAGCTGTTCGATAGGATCATCTGTTACCGAAGTAAGGGCTTCGATCGTGGTATCGCCCCTTACTCTCAGTTCTGCAGCTGTAAATTTATAATAGCCGTTGTTTCTTAAACTGTCTACAATCCTGTTCACCTCTGATAAAACATTTACCTTGGTGACGATCTGGGTTTCTTTTAAAAATGATTCTTTTTTTGAATCAAGTATTATTTGCTGAAGCTCCGGTTGCCTGAGTACATACCTTACTGTATCTATTCTTGTTGGTTCGCGGGCTTCTACATTGTAAGTAACATAGATCCTTGTATATCCTTTTTTCTTTACTGTATCAGTAGTATAAGTAATGCTGGAATTATAATAACCGATATGGAACATGGAAGCCTCCATATTTTTTGCTGAGAGATTGGCAGCGTTACTGTCATAAACAGGGGGCTTAACAAGGTATCCAAGAAAAATAAATTTCTCTTTTGTTCTTAAATAAGAACTATCGTCTACCTGGTCATTTAATCGCTGTTTTAAGGTTGTTTTCTCTGCTTTTGTAAACTTTCCTCCCTTAACTTCGATCTTATTTCCTGCTAAGAAGGGTGTTGTTTTAGGTGGAGGTTTACGAACAGTAACGATCTTACCATTTTCCCAATACATTCTTTGACAGGAAGAAAATATTAACAGACAAAGCAGGATATTACAAACAAGAATAAAATACTTAGTATCACTCAAAAACATACGGGGCATAAATAATCGGGCAATGTTTAGCAAATCCACCATCAAATATATCCAAAGTTTACAGCACAAAAAATTCAGAGATGAATACAATGTATTTGTTGCGGAAGGACCTAAAGTAGTAACAGAGCTGCTTTTGTCCGATACATTTTCATGTAAGGCAATATATGCTGTGGAAGATTGGATGATTGCCAATGCGAACGGGATGCAGTCATTGAAAGGACGTACAGAGGTCATTAAAGATTTTGAACTTGAAAAAATAGCTCATTATTCAACAGCAAATAAGGTGGTTGCTGTTTTTGAAAAACCGTTAGCAAACGAAAAGATTTCTGTGAAGGAGAAGTTAACATTGGTACTCGATGAGATACAGGATCCCGGTAATCTTGGTACAATTATAAGAATCGCCGACTGGTTCGGGATAGAAAATATCGTATGTTCAAAGAATACCGCAGATATGTATAATTCAAAGGTTGTTCAAAGCACCATGGCCAGCCTTGGGAAAGTAAATGTATTTTATACAGATCTGAAGCAGTGGCTGAATACAACAACCGGCATACATAAATTCGCAGCCTCACTTCACGGCAGACCTATAAAAGAAATAAAAATAGCAAAAGAAGCGATCGTCATTATCGGCAACGAATCAAAAGGAATAAGTGCTGATATTATGGAACTTGCGGATGAAAAAATTACTATTCCCCAATTCGGATCGGCCGAATCGCTGAATGCCGCGGTGGCGACAGGAATTATTTTGTATGCTTTTAAAGGTTGAATGTAGTTTAAAAGTTGAAAGTACTTGAAAAGTCGAAAAATAGTTGAAAGGTTGCTGTAGTTGAAAATGTTTATAAGAAAAGTAACAGCAATTCGTTTTCTCGAATCCTGTTAATTCATAATTCATAATTCATAATTCATAATTCATAATTCATAATTCATAATTCATAATTCATAATTCGCCCTCATCGAAACTGTATCGCCTTTACCGGGTTCACTTTTTTTATCAGCAGGCTGGGGATGATCAGTGTTGCAAAACAAACGGCCAGGGTAATAAGATCTATCAATACAACCTGCCACCAGATGATCTCAGCACTTGCCGTACTCATATAGTAAGCATCTTCATTTAATTTAATGAAGCCGGTTTCCTGCTGTAGCCAGCATATAACGAGTCCAAATAAAGTTCCCATGATAATTCCTGTTACGGCAATCAGGGAAGTATTGTACAGAAATATTTTTTGCACTTTCCAATCAGATGCACCTACAGCTTTTAATATACCGGTCATCGTTGTTCTTTCCAATACCAGGATGATCAGGCAGGTTACCAGGTTTACAACTGCAACGATCATCATAATAACCAACAATATATTTTTCAATTGTCCCTGCAGGTTCAGCCAGTCAAAAATATTAGGATATATTTCTTTTATGCTTTTGCTATACCATGTTTGCGGCAGTTCATTGTAGATCTTGTTTGCAAGACTGTCTGTAAGCCTGTAATCATTTAAAAAGATCTCGTAACCACCGATCTGGTTGGGTTCCCAGTTGTTCAGCCTGCGCACAAGATTAATATCACATAAGGCAAAATTTTTATCATATTCTTCGATGGAAGTTCTGAATATACCGGCCACGGTCAAACGCCTGGCAGTATAACTTTTATCCGCTCTCGGAAAAAAAACGATCAGGCTGTCCCCTGTTTTAATGTTCAGTTGTTTTGCAGTATAACTGCTGATGTTGATTTGTTTACTATAGCCGCTGTCTTTAAATGATATCCATTTACCGTCTTTTAAAAAAGATTGCAGGCGTGAAAAATTAAAACTGCTGTCAACGCCTTTTAATAAAACGCTTTCAATGCCTGTTTCAAATTTTAATATGGCTGATTTGGTGGCATATCTTTCAATTGAAACGGCCTCGGGTAAAGATTGTAAATACCTTTCAACAGTATCATTGCGGTAAATAGGAATTTCTTCTGCAATATTCACCCGGTTATCCAGGTTTTGCTGAACACGTATATGTCCCCAAAAACTGAAAACCTTGTTACTGATCACAGTTTGAAATCCATTTACAAAACTTAATGCGACAATCATCACTGCAACGCTTAGTGCCGTGGCGCCGATAGCCAACCTTATGATAAAGCGGGAGAAAGTTTTCTGGTTTACAGAAGCAATACGCTTTGCTATAAATAATGATATATCCAATCGCTATAAATTTGCTATCTTTCAAAAGTAAATTAATTCAGCTATTAAATGAACTTCGATCAGCGCTGCCGCTATTTTATTTTTTCTTTCTTATGTATATTAACCTTGAATCTATCGGCTCAGAATGTAGAACGGGTTTATATGCCAAATATTCAAACAGCTCAATTGTTCCGGTCCGGAAATCAGCAGGCCTTACCAATATATGCACTCAATAGCGGCGACAGGATGGAATTGGAGTTTGATGATATGGATGGCAGCGTGAAAAGTTATTATTACAGCTTTGTTCTTTGCGATTATAACTGGAAGCCAGTTGATGTAAGCCCGTTTGATTATATAAAAGGATTCACGCAAAACCGGATCACTACCTACCGCTATTCTTCTATTGCACTTACCCGTTATACACATTACCAGGCATTTTTGCCCGACAGGAATGCGGTGCCAACCAAATCGGGTAATTATCTTTTAAAAGTTTTTCTTGATGGAGACACTTCCAAACTGGCATTTACAAAACAGATGCTGGTAGTGGACCAGAAAGCTACCATCAATGCGGCAGTAGTGCAGCCCTTTACCCCGGATAAATTCAATACGCACCAGAAAATTCGGTTAGCTGTAAATGCTACAGGAATAAATAGTTTCAGTGCAGCACAACAGGTGAAAGTTGTCATCCTGCAGAACAACCGATGGGATATTGCTCAAAGAGATATTGTGCCCACGTTTGTCAGAGGAAATATGCTGGATTACACTGCAGAAAATATCGGGATCTTTCCTGCGGGAAAAGAATGGCGTTGGCTGGACCTGAGGAGCTTCAGGCTTCAAAGCGACAGGGTAGAGCGTGCAGATTATGCAAAAACCTTTACCGATATTTATTTAAAAACAGATATTGACAGGTCGGGGTATAAATATGTCTATTATGCAGACCTGAACGGCATGTACAATATTGTTACTTACGAATCTATCAATCCTTTCTGGCAGGCAGATTATGCAACAGTTCATTTTTACATGGCAAGGGCTGACGGTACCGAATACCCGAATAAAGATATTTATCTCGCAGGAGGATTTACCGGGTATGAACTAAGCGATAAATGGAAAATGATTTATAATCCCGGATCCTTGAAATATGAATGCAATGCCTTTTTAAAACAGGGGTATTATAATTATACTTATATGATGGTTGATAAAAATGATCCAACGCAGCGAACTGAATTGGAAGGTAATTACTGGGAAACCGAAAACTCCTATACTATTCTTGTTTACTACAAAGCTTTTACTGATCGCAGTGATCAGCTGATAGGTGTGGCAACCATTGATTCAAGATCCGATAAGCCTGGCTTTAGTTTTTAATATTTGTTGAACATAGTTGAATAATAGTTGAAAGCTGTTGATATTTTTTCAACTATTTTCAACAACATTAAACCACATTCAACAATATTGGACTATATTTGCGGCCGGCAAGTCTTATACGACCAGCTCCTGTTGAACTCCCCCAGGACCGGAAGGTAGCAAGGGTAAATGGTTGAGCGGTGCGATGTAAGTAACTTGCCATTTTTTTATGCCCTTTTCCCAACGTTTTGCAAAGATTTTAGTTAGAGTAAGTTTTCCACTTATATGCTGGATAAAAATTTTGAAACAGGACCTCAATTGAGCTATTTTTGCGGGAAATTATAACAACATGAAATTTTTTATAGATACAGCGAATCTTGCACAAATTAAGGAAGCTCAATGATCTTGGGAATACTGGATGGCGTTACCACCAATCCTTCGTTAATGGCTAAAGAAGGAATAAAAGGCCAGGATGCAATTATGCAGCATTACAAAACCATTTGTGAAATGGTGGATGGCGATATCAGTGCAGAAGTTATTTCAACAGATTTTGATGGTATTGTTGCAGAAGGAAAAAAACTTGCAGCGATTCATAAGAATATTGTGGTAAAAGTTCCAATGATAAAAGATGGAGTGAAAGCTATCAAATGGTTTACTGAAAACGGTATCAGAACGAATTGCACGTTGGTATTTTCAGCAGGCCAGGCAATACTTGCCGCAAAAGCAGGCGCTGCTTATGTTTCTCCTTTTATTGGCCGTATTGATGATAGCGGTTGGGATGGAATGGAACTGATCCACCAGTTGAGACAGATATTTACCATACAGGGATATAAAACAGAAATACTGGCCGCTTCTATCCGCAATCCAAATCATATTATTAAATGTGCTGAAGCAGGAGCGGACGTTTGTACCTGCCCGTTAGATTCAATTCTTGGCTTGTTAAAACATCCGTTAACTGATATCGGGCTTGCTAAATTTTTGGAAGACGCAAAGAAATCGGCGTAATAAAGTTTAAAAGGTTAAAAGTTTAAAGGTTGAGTAAGATTCTACGGTCAACTTTTCAACTTTTCAACTTTTTCAACCCTTCTTTTTTTTACTTCCTTTAATCTCATCCATTATTTCCTGTTGAGTTTTTAACGGGCCATCATCAGGTTTCTTCTTAACATACATCACAAACTCTTTTCGCAATGCCTTGTTTTTTTTCAGCTCGGCCTGGATCATTATTTTTTCCTCTTTACAATCCGGTTCAATCCATAAGCTATTGCCATAAAATTTTCCGTGCGAACAACTGAAACTGATATGCGTACTATCGAGCGGCATGTATTTTCCATTGGATAAAAGCCCGTCAATATTGATATAATTATACGTCCCCTTCTTTAAGCTATCCGTATAAAGGTGTACATAAATACTATCAACCTTTTGAGCTTTTAAAATATGACAGGAGCATATTATCGCAACTATAATGACGATTCGTTTATCCATACCAACAAAGATGAAATTAATTATATTTTTTATAGTTAATATGCTCTTAAAATCCTGCATTCATTTCATGAGTACATCACTAAATTCATCTTTTCTTTTTTCAAAAACAGCTTTTGCAAAAGGGCAAAGTGGAATGATCTTCAAATTTTTTTCTCTTGCATAATCAGCCGCATGGTTCACCAGTTGGTAACCCACATTTTTTCCTTTTAGCTTTTCATCTACTTCTGTATGGATGATGGTTAAAATGCCTGGTGAAAGAGAATAATCCATTTCTGCCAGCTTTTCATTTTCAACTTCAATAAAGAACAAACCATCTTTACCGGTTTCCGAATTTTGAATAAGCATAAATTCATTTTTATTGAATCTACAAAATTATTATTTCATAAAGGTTAGTTTTGTGCATTCGCAACAAAACACTCTGTGAAACTTTGTGAACAAACTCTTTTAACTCTGTGGTTTATTTACGCGAAGATACTTAACCGCAGAGTTAGAGGAGGTAACACGGAGTTGCACAGAGAATAAAGCTGTAAAAAGTTGATTAATATTCTTGTATTTGATAACTACGATTCATTTACTTACAACCTGGTGCACATGGTTGAAAAGATCACGCACAGCAAAATAGACGTATTTCTGAACGATAAAATTGAGATGGATGAAGTAAATAAATATGATAAGATCATTTTATCGCCCGGCCCGGGAATACCGGCAGAAGCTGGATTATTGGTACCCTTAATAAAAGAATATGCGTCGCGAAAATCAATCCTGGGAGTATGCCTCGGGCACCAGGCAATTGGAGAAGCTTTTGGCGCCGAGCTGATCAATCTCGAAACAGTATATCATGGGATTGCAACCCCGGTAAAAATAATCGATAAAAATGCTCCGCTTTTTAGCGGTCTTTCTCCTGAAGAATGGGTGGGCAGGTACCATAGCTGGATCGTTTCGGCAAAAAATTTTCCCGACGAATTGAAAATCACTGCAACTGACAGCAATAATTACGTCATGGGATTGAAGCATAAAACATTTGATCTGCAAGGGGTTCAATTCCATCCGGAAAGTGTGCTCACGCCCTGTGGTGAAACCATTATAAGGAATTGGTTGAAAACATAAAATCTTTCTGTAAATTCAGCATACAAATTATTGTACCGGCTTTATAAAAGATAAAACAACCAACATGAATATTAAAGTAAGTGGCATTACCAGCATGAAGCAATTGCAACAGCTTGATGGATTAAATGTTGATTTTGCGGGACTGGTATTTTTTAAACCTTCGCCCAGGTATGCAGGGGATAAATTTTCAAAAGGAGAAATAAAGAAAGCAGACCTGGACATCAAAACAGTAGGCTCATTTGTAAATGCAGACTATGACTATATCATGAAAATGATTGATGAATATGAACTCGACCTCGTTCAGCTGGATGGAGATGAAACACCTGAGCTATGTGAAAGCATTTCTTCAGAAGTTGAAGTGATCAAAAGTTTTAAGATTGATGATGAGCAAACCAAATCAGTGGAAAAGCTGATCAGTGAATATGATGAGGTATGCGATTATTATATGTTTGACAGGGCCTCGAAAAAGGGAGTGGGAAATGAAGGGAAAAAATTTGACTGGAAAAAGATCAGCGAATCTAAAATTGAAAAACCCTTTTTTCTTTGTGGTGGCATCGGGCTGGAGGATGCCGTTTTAATTAAAAAATATGAGCATCCCGATTTTTATGGAATAGACCTGAATAGCCATTTTGAAAAACAGCCGGGGATACCAGATATGTCGCTCATACTGCAGTTTATGCATAATTTGAAATTAAACCCCAGGTAAGAGCCATAGCTTTATTTTTCGTTAAACGGTTAGGTAAAAACCCTAAAACAAGGTAAATTGCAATACTCTTTTCGGGTATTAAAAAATATTATAATGAAGAAGTTCTTCCTCTTTTTATTCTTACTGCCAGTGTTTGGCCATGCACAACAATCCAAGTCAAAAAAGAAGGTTGTAAAAGCGCCGGAAGAGCAGTCAACCAAAGCAGCTCCAGGTACTTTCCAGATCAATGGCAGTATAGCCGGCTTCCCGGATGGTACTACTGTTGATTTATTAAATGGTCAGAATGGGCAACCGGAATCAACTACGTCTCTTGTAAACGGGAAATTTACTTTTAGCGCAGCATTGCAGTACCCGGATTTTAAGCTCATCTCATTTAATAAAACACAGCCATATATCACCTTATTCATTGATAATAGTGTTGTAACGATCACCGCCAGGAAAGATGATCTTGAGCATGCGGTTGTTAAAGGCTCACCTACCAATGATGATTTCATTGCTTTTAATGCACTTATAAAACCATATGAAAAATTATTTACACCAGAAGGTGGTGCAGACCAGGCAATGGTTAAAAAAGCGGCTGGAGAACTTGAAAATTTTGCAAGAAAGAAAAATAATTCTTATGTAGCACCATTGGCGATCTACCGAACAAACCTGTTGAATTCCAATACTGAATTAATGGAAGACTTGTATAATAATCTTGTTGTTGAAGTACGTACTTCTCCAATAGGAAATTATATTGCGCAGCTGATCGGGGAAGCAAAGAAAAACCCGGTAGGAAAACCATTACCTGATTTTGAGCAGGCAGATACAGAGGGACATATGGTAAAGCTTTCATCGTTGAAAGGTAAATATGTGCTGGTTGATTTTTGGGCAAGCTGGTGCGGACCTTGCCGGATGGAAAATCCCAATGTGTTAAATGCTTACAAAAAATATAAGGATAAAAATTTCACTGTATTAGGCGTATCACTCGATAAAACCAAACAGCCTTGGTTAGACGCTATACAAGCTGATGGATTGACCTGGACGCATGTGAGTGATCTTAAAGGATGGGGTAATAGTGTTGCACAACAATTCCAGATACAAAGTATACCTCAGAATTTTTTAATTGATCCTTCAGGAATTGTAATAGGTAAAAATCTTCGTGGCGCTGCCTTGGATGATAAGCTGGAGAGTTTGTTGAAATAGCGAATCGGCAATCGGCAATCGTCAATAAGTAGACAGGTGAATAGTGAATGGTGAATAGTGAAGACTTGAAGTATATAACGAGTTTATGGAGTTTGCATAATACCAGTTAGAACAATCCAGCATCACTTCAGGCATCTCTTATACAACTGTACCGCGTTCTCCAACCCCAGGTACACAGCATCACAGATAAGCGCATGCCCAATTGATACTTCCAGTAATCCCGGAATATTTTGCGCAAAATAAGAAAGGTTATGAAGATCCAGGTCATGACCAGCATTGATACCAATCCCAAGTTCATTTGCTTTTAGTGCAGCTTTTATGTAAGAAGCAATCCCCGATTCCCGATTCCCGATTCCCGCCTCTTTAGCATATCCTTCCGTATACAGCTCAATCCTATCAGTGCCTGTAGCTTTTGCGCCTTCTATCATTTCCACAACGGGGTCTACAAAAATGGAAACTCTTATCCCGGCATTTTTAAAAACACTTATAATATCTTTCAGGTAAGCCGCATGTTGCATGGTATCCCAACCATGATTACTTGTTAATTGTCCCAATGCATCGGGAACTAATGTTACCTGTGTTGGTTTATTCGCAAGTACCAGCTCCACAAATTTTTTTTCTGTTGGATTACCTTCAATATTGAATTCGGTTGTTACAATCTTTTTCAGGTCAAAAACATCCTGGTAACGGATATGTCGTTCATCAGGACGTGGATGAACCGTTATACCATCTGCTCCGAAACGCTCAATGTTTTTTGCAGCTTTTATAAGATCCGGGTTATTGCCACCACGTGAATTTCTAAGCGTGGCGAGTTTATTTATGTTGACAGAGAGTTTTGTCATGGCGGTTATTTCACGCAAAGATGCAAAGAGTTGGCAAGGCTGCAAAGAACTTTATGAATACGCTAAGTTTACACCTCGCTTGAGGTGTAAACCTGGTAGAGGTCTACGCCGCAAAGATCTTTACTGCTTATGTATTTTTCGTTGCTCCTTTGAATACTTCGCATAAAAAAGACAGCCAATGAATAGCTGTCCTTTCAATTCAGTCTTCACGGGTAAATCTTTTATTCTTTCAAATGAATTTCAATAGGATCAGTAAGGTCTCTCGTATTTTTTTGAACAGCAATTGCGCCGAATAAGCCAAGTAAAAATGAAAATGCATAAAAACCTTTTTCGCTCGGAAGCATAGATGTGTTCCATAATCCCACAACCAATAATACAATAGATAAAACGGTAGCGAACCAGCAAATTCCATAGTACGTATCAGTAACCGGTAATCCTTCCAAACGATCCCTCACAGATTTTTGTACGGAAACAACTGCAAACAATCCAAACATTAATACGGTAAAAAAATATCCTTTTACATTCAGTTCCATTTCTGCATTCCAAAGCCCAACAATAAACCCGATCATGCCCGCTCCAAGTGCTATCCATGAAGCTGCAATAAAAGCATTTGATGGTTTTTGTAACATATAATAATTTTTGGTTGATCAAATGTAGGAGGGTGATCGTTAAGAAAATTATAAAGCCTGTTTTTTAACCTTTGTCAATAAAATCGTACAGCTTTCATTTTAAATCAGGAAAAAAATTTTACAAGATATATTTTGAGGAAGAGTACTAAGCTACAGCTTGTAAATATTTCCGCAGATAAACACAAATTGATTGCACGCACACCTGTGCAAGGTATGAGCGTAAATCTAATGAAAATCAAGAAGCATTAACAAATGCCGCCACCCAACGCATTCATATATCCATGACCATGACCGCACCTTGAATTATGCGCATTTGCAAACGCAGCAAAATCACCGGCAATAATTCCTGTTGCAATGGCTCTTAGTTGCTGTTGCACGAGTACATTTGTCATTGGCACCGCTTTATAAATGTTATTCACCGGTGGTGGAATATAAAAAGTTCTTCCAACAGAACTTACGGGCGAGTAGCCTTTGAGACCAAAAACGAAAATTGCTGCGACCAATACTAACCAGTCTTCACTTATTTTACCTTGAATGATAGCATCTGTGAGATAATAATCCAGTCCTCCTGCTGTAGATGGAGACGGTGGCAGGAGCGGAACAATGTCCATATAATTTTCATATAAATAAGTATAAGGGAAAATGGCATTGTAAGCATTGGCAAAAGCAGCATCGCCGGGAAGCGGAGGTGCAAATAAATACAATGCTTTTGCATTGATGCCATTTGTATAAAGATAATAAGCAGCAATCGGCGCCATACCTGCTCCCTTACTATGGCCTGTTAAAAAAATCAATGCACGGGGATTAGCCGCTATCAATATTTTTAACCGGGCTAACAATGGATTAAATATTGCAGCTACTGCATTTGTAAAACCCTCATGTATTTTACCGGGTATCCCGTCTTTTTTTACAAGTTCCAACAGCAGATCATTCATCCAGTCACCAATAGAATTATAAACCGTGCCCCTGAATGCAACAACAATTCCATCATTTGTAAGGCCAACAGTGCAGGCTGCATTTGCATTATGATCATCGCTTGCAATCATAGTCGGAACTGTTAAATAGCCAGCCCCATTATAATAGGGTTGGGTTTGTGGAATGGGCGGTGGAGGAGGATAAACAAACGGAATTGAATAGCTAAGTACACTTGCGCAAAGCATACGCCCGGCAAGAGTTGGTGCTGCATTTGTGGCCATGATAATTTGTATTGCTTTATTGTTTTATGATATTGTTGATATACTGTAATGTAACACGATTGCCAGTTTTATACAACCGTGTTTTCACCTGATTTTATGGTAAAACAAAAAGATCTGCTTTTTTTACAGCAGATCTTTTTGTTGATTCTAGTAGTAGGGAATACTTTATCTTTTCTTACTGCCGTCCTGCCTTGTCGACATGATATCCCTGTCAAATAAATACAGCCCGCCTTTATCAGACCCAATCAGTTCGAGTTTGTCGTTCAGTGTGCGGGCACTTTTTTCTTCTTCAATTTGTTCGCTCACATACCACTGCAGGAAATTGTGTGTTGCATAATCCCTTTCTTTTAATGCAAGATCAACAAGGTCATTAATACTGTCAGAAACCAATAACTCATGAGCCAGGAATTCTTCAAACATACTTTTAATGCCTTTGTAGGTGATAATGGGTTGTTCCAGTGTTGGAACAATTGCATAGCCGCCTCTTTCATTGATAAAGCGCATTAGTTTAAGCATATGTACTCTTTCTTCTTCGCTTTGCAAAAAAAAGAATTCTGCCACGCCATCAAGACCTGGTTGAATTTCACTCCAGCTGGCCATAGCAAGATAGGCTTGTGATGACGATGCTTCCAGTTTTACCTGGTTGTTTAATGCTTCCTGCATTGCTTTTGATAACATGGTATATGATTTTACAAATGAAAAATATGATTGAAATATTGAAACTAAGATAAACTATTGAATGAAAAAAATGGAGATCCTGGTACAAATGAAGGCTGAATTCTTACCGCAGAGACGCAAAGGCACAGAGATATTTTCCTTAGCGCCTTTGCGTCTCTGCGGTAAAAGTATTCGCCGGGCATATATAAAATGCACAAGAGTGCGACGCCAATGAAGCTGAGCAAAGAAATATAGTTGGGGCAAAAAATAAAAAAGCCCACTTATAAAAGTGGGCTTTGGCTAATAGCTTACAGCTTACAGCTAATAGCTATATTAATAACGGTACATATCATTCTTAAACGGACCTTCCTTGCCGATACCTAAGTATTCAGATTGTGCAGTCGTTAATTCTTCTAATTCTACACCAATCTTTGCAAGGTGCAAACGTGCAACTTTTTCATCAAGGTGCTTTGGTAAAACGTATACTTTGTTTTCGTAGTTCTTACTGTTTGATCCAAAGTTCGATCTGCGCAAGTGTTTGATTGGTGAATGAATTACTCATTACAAAAGTTGGGTGACCGGTAGCACAACCCAGGTTCACCAGGCGGCCTTCGGCCAAAATAATCACATCTTTACCATCGATTGTATACAGGTCAACCTGTGGCTTAATGGTATTTTTTGTATTGCCATAGTTTCCATTCAACCATGCCATATCAATTTCAATATCAAAGTGACCGATGTTACAAACGATCGCTTTATCTTTCATCGACTTGAAATGTTCATCAGTGATCAAATCACGGCAACCAGCTAGCTGTAACGATGATATCAGCTTCTTTAACTGCGTCGATCATTTTCTTAACTTCAAAACCATCCATTGCAGCCTGTAATGCACAGATAGGATCAATTTCGGTAACGATTACACGACAACCTGCACCTTGTAATGAAGCAGCAGAACCTTTACCCACATCACCATAACCACCAACAACTGCAACTTTACCAGCCATCATCACATCAGTAGCACGGCGGATAGAATCAACCAATGATTCTTTGCAACCATATTTGTTATCGAATTTTGATTTTGTAACTGAATCGTTTACGTTGATTGCGGGAATAGGCAAAGTTCCTTTTTCCATACGCTCGTATAAACGGTGAACACCTGTTGTTGTTTCTTCGCTTAATCCTTTGATGTTTGCGATCAATCTCAGGATATTTATCAAATACCATGTTGGTAAGATCACCACCATCATCAAGGATCATATTCAAAGGACGATCAGCGGCGCCGAAGAACAAAGTTTGTTCAATGCACCAGTCAGCTTCTTCCTGTGTTTGTCCTTTCCATGCATAAACACCAATACCTGCAGCAGCAATAGCAGCAGCAGCCTGGTCTTGTGTAGAGAAAATATTACAGGAGCTCCATTTAACTTCAGCACCAAGTGCAGTTAATGTTTCGATCAATACAGCAGTCTGGATGGTCATGTGAAGACAACCTGCGATGCGTGCACCTTTCAATGGCTGGGTTGCAGCCATATTCTTTCCGGATTGCCATTAAGCCCGGCATTTCTGCTTCGGCTAACCTAATTTCTTTACGGCCCCATTCAGCGAGGCTCATATCTTTCACCTTGTAGGCAAGGCTGAAATCAATTGCTTTTTCTGATATTGTTGACATTTTATTTGTTTTTAGACTACAAAACTAGCTTTTATAGTATTAAATTCTGTGTACAATTAAAAATTTGGGATAAAATGTCATTAATTCGCTATTTTGTAGAATAAAACAACTGTTTAGTATGAAAAAAACGCTTCAAAAAGAACAAACAGCTATTGCGCATCCGGTACTGGATAAAATGGACCTTGCGATATTGAAATTGTTGCAGGAAAATGCAAGGATAACGGTGAAAGAAATATCAGCGAAAATACACCTGAGTACCACGCCGGTTCATGAACGTATTAAATGGCTGGAAGAAACGGGCGTTATTAAACAATATGCAACATTGGTAGATCATTCGAAAGTAAAAAAAGGATTGATGGTGATCTGTTACGTGAGTTTGAAAGAACATAGTAAAAATGCCGGCGTGAAATTCATTAAAACGATCAATTCATTAAATGAAGTAATAGAATGTTATAATATTTCGGGCCAGTTTGACTTTATGCTGAAAGTAGTAGAAGAGAATATGGACAGTTATTATGATTTTCATGTAAACCGCCTTAGCCAGATCGAGAATGTTGGAAACGTGCAGAGTGTGTTTGTGATGGGGGTGATAAAACAAACACACCAGTTAATTTGGTAAAAATTATGAATTATGAATTCTGAATGGGGTTATAATACTTTATAATATCTTATAACTGACAAAGCTTCAAATTTGCAAGTACATATTCATAATTCATAATTCAACATTTATATTTACGAAGAAGGTTTCCCCAACGTTTGCACCCCGCTAAAAACATTACCCGGATCATATTTGTTTTTAACTGCGAGGAGTCTTCCCAGGTTTTTTCCATAGTATAGTTCTGCCCAGTTCTTAAAATTTATATCAGGATAATTCCTGTATTGAGCTTTAACACCTGCATTTGCAAATTGCTGCTGGATCAATTCAAACTGTTTAAGAAACTTGTTGGTTGCAATTGGATTTTCCCAATAAGATTGTAATTCCGAAAAATAGAAACAATCACGATGTGCAAAGGAAGAATTTTGTTCAAGCAGACCTGATTGTATATTACCCCCCAATGTATTTACCTGGTATAAAATGCCCGGTCGCTGTTTTATCAGTGTAAATACCTGTTCAATCACCGGTTCTATGTCATTAAAACTTTTATATAGTCCTGCACTTGCATTTTTAAAAGTTAAGGGATTTGCTTCTGCATAATAAGCTTTTAATGCCTGGCTAAGTGGGATCGCGTTGCCCTGGGTGAATTTTGTTGAGCCTGCTTTAAATGTTTTTATAAATTCATCAACATCACTGTTATTTTTTTCAATGTTGGTTAAAAGAATATAAGTAGTTCTTCCATTAAAAATAAATGCAGAAAAACAACTGTTTGGTAATGTTTTGGAAAGTAAAAACCATTGATTGCATGTTTTTTTTGCTGTTGCAATATCAGTCAATTTATTTCTGAATTTATAGCTCTGCATGGTTTTGGGCGCAGGCGTGAGGCTAAACTTCATTTGTGTAACTACCCCAAAATTACCATTACCGCCGCCTTTCAATGCCCATAATAATTCAGGATCATCTTTGGTGTTGATAATTCTTCCATCCCCGGTAACAACCGTCGCTTCCAGTAAACTATCACAGGTCAATCCAAAATTTCTGCTCATTAATCCATAACCACCGCCAAGGGTTAGGCCGCCGATAGCAACAGTCTGGCAACTGCCGCCTGGTAAATATTTTCCTTGAGGTATTATGTTTTCATAAATTGTTTTAAGGGTGCAGGCTGGTTCAACTGTTATAGTATTTTTATCGATCCATTCAATTTTATCCAATAAAGACAAATTGATCACCATGCCATCATTCATACTGCTAAATCCTTCCATGCAATGTCCACCACTTTTTACTGAAACTTTCAGGTCATTTGTTTTTGCATATTGTAAAGCTTCCGCAACGCCCTTAGTATTTTTACAAACTGCAATTACTCCCGGGTAATTGTCAATTCGTTTATTGAATCCTTTTCTTAAAGTTTCATATTCTGTATTTTCTTTTTTATAATAGACTACGTTTTCATCATTGATTGAAATAAAGTTATACGGAATACTTTTGCTGAATGATTCCAGCCTTTGCGTCAGCAAAGCAATACCTGTAATACCTATTTGTTTAATAAATTTTTTCCGGGATTGATTCATTATAGAAGATAGCAGTACAAATTTAAAAATGCAATGATCATTCGGGATTAATGATTTGAAAATTGTAGTCCCATCACATAGTCCCTCATAAAATATCCTTCCCCAATATCAATATCTTCCTCCCTTTCAATTGTAAATCCCAATTTCTTATAAAAATGAAGTGCGGGATTATCACGTTTAACGTTCAATTCAAGTGTTGCGGCGCCTGATCGTTTTATTTCATCAATAATATAATTGATCAGCAATTTACCTGTTCCTTTTCCCTGGTGGTCAGGCAATACATATAATTTATGTAAGCGATAACAATCAAGTTTGCCTGTTTGTTTTGGAGAATAGGAAGCAAATCCCACTGCTTCCTTATTTTCCCATGCAATGATAAACTGGTGTTGAAGATTTTGTAGCTGGTTGAGTAATGCAGTTTCACTATAGATCAGATCGAGCATGTAAGCTAACTGTTCCGGTGAAAGAAGATTTCCATAGGCTCCCGGCCAGATCCTGTGTGCAAGTTCTTTTATTGGCTTAATATCTTTCTCCGTTGCTTTTTTTATTTCCGGCATTAATTACTGTATGGTGATTTTTAAACTGGATGCATACATTACTCTTCCCTGTGCATCTTTTGCGATTACATCAAAAAAATAAAACTCTTCTCCAGGTTTTATCTGTTCGCGTATAAGATTTACCCATAGATCGGGCAGGGGGCTAACTTTAAACCTGTCGGACGAAATTGTTGTGGTTTGTTGTGTTGGTTTTGGATCATATTGACCATCAGCATTGGCCTTTGGTTCATCTTCCAATACACCTTTTTTCTTATACAGGAACTGGTAAGAAGAAACAGAGTACACGTTTTTTTTAGCGTCATATATTTTCAGGGGAAGTCCAATGATTCTTGACGCCTCACTTGCAGAAATACCCACAGAATCTTTATAACTATCGAGAAAGGTCTGCAATTTGGGAGGCTTCATTTTTGGCAACGCAGTGACTACCGGTTTTTGAACAGGTTTTGCCTGTGCATAAATGAACTGGTTTGTAAAAAGGAGGGTAATTATAAATAAAAATACTTTGAATAAGCGCATGGTAAATGGAGGTTATTTGAGTACGAATCTACAAAAGAAAAATTTTAACGGGATGATTTTAACAGTCTCGTTTTTAAACACGAATTACACGAATTGCACAAATTAAAACCACTGCTCAATAGGAAGGTCTTTAATTTGTGTAATTTGGGTAATTCACAATAATTCGTGTTCAAAAATTATTTGTGTTATAACGCCGCAAGACTTTCCTCTATCACCCTGATCTTAGTTTCAGCATCCGCTTTTTTCTTTTGTTCCAACGCAAGCACTTCCGGTTTTGCATTACTTACAAATTTTTCATTGCCCAGTTTCTTTTCTACTGTTACTAAAAATCCTTTGAGGTGATTTAATTCTTTTTCAAGATCATCACGTTGGTTGCCTTTATTGATAGGCTGTTCTGTTTTTACGTAAAATTTATCCTTGCCAATTACACAGGAGATCGCATCAGCAACAGTGGCATCCGTGAACGAAATGGGCGCTGCGTTAACCTGCTTCTGTAAAATATTTTCTATACTATCGTAATTGACTCTATTAGTAGTATCAATAAATAATTCTATTTTTTCTTTGGGTTTTATCTGTTGTTTATTTCTAACATCCCGCAATCCTGTTATTAATTCCTTCAAAAACCTTCCCTTTTCCAAAATCAGTGAATCAGTGGCAATATTTTTTCTAAATTGTTTCACACAGAGATCATCATTTCTGTCCTCAAGCAAATGATATATTTCCTCTGTCACGAATGGCATAAATGGATGTAATAATTGCATTAATTCAGTAAAAAAATCAATCGTTTTTTTATAAATTCCGGCGTCAATCGGTTCTCCAAAATCTGGCTTTATCCATTCCAAATACCAACTGCAGAAATCATCCCATATTAATGAGTAGGTCACTTTCAACGCTTCGCTTAATTTAAATTGGTTCATTAATGCATCTACTTCAGCACTCACTTCATTCAGTCTGTTTTCAAACCAGTCTACTGCAAAATATTGTGTATCGGTAACCAGAGCCAATTGATCTGGAGAAATTCCTTTTGCTTTTTTGCTTTCATTTTCACTAACACGTCTGACGTCAAGAGTAACACCTATCTTCCAAACACTTTTTACCAGCTTCAATGCATTCCACATCTTATTATTAAAATTTCTTCCTTGCTCTAAAGCACTTTCATCAAATAAGATGTCATTACCAGCAGGCGATGCTATCATGATACCAAAACGTGTCGCGTCTGCACCGTATTGATCAATCAATCCTAAAAGATCAGGCGAATTGCCCAAGCTCTTACTCATCTTTCTTCCCTGTTTATCCCTCACAATTCCCGTAAAATAAACCGAGTGGAACGGTTTTTTCTGTTCTGTTTTCCCATCCATAAATTCAAATCCAGCCATGATCATACGTGCAACCCAGAAAAAAATAATTTCAGGTGCAGTAACCAACGTGTCGGTGGGGTAGTAATATTTAATTTCTTTATTCCCGGGATTAGAATATCCTTTAAATACTTCAAATGGCCATAGCCAGGATGAAAACCAGGTATCAAGACAATCCTCATCTTGTTTCAGTTGAGCATTGGATATTGAATATTGAGTATTGAACATTTCCTTCGCACTCGTTTCATTCTCTGCAACAACAAATCTACCTTCTCTGTCATACCATGCCGGGATGCGATGCCCCCACCAAAGCTGCCTGCTGATACACCAATCCTTGATATTTTCCATCCAGTGGCGATAAAGATTCCTGAATTTAGGCGGATAAAATTTGATCTCTTCCTCCATCACTGTTTTCAGTGCAGGTGTTGCCAGCGACTTCATACTTACCCACCATTGCATGCTTAAGCGTGGTTCTACAACTGCGTTTGTGCGTTCGCTATAGCCTACTTCACTTGTATAATCTTCTGTTTTTAATAAGAACCCTTTTTCCTCCAGTTCAACAGCAATCTTTTTTCTTGCATCAAAACGATCCAGCCCAATGTATAACTGCGCTTCATTGTTTAACGTACCATCATCATTAAAAATATCAACCACTTCAAGGTTATGCTTCTGGCCAAGCTGGTTGTCATTCATGTCATGTGCCGGTGTAACTTTTAATGCACCGGTACCAAATTCCATTGTAACATAATCATCGGTAATGATAGGGATGCGCCTGTTGATCAACGGCACAAAAGCAAATTTTCCATGAAGATGTTTGTATCTCTCATCATCCGGATGTACAGCAATCGCCGTATCTCCCATGATCGTTTCAGGCCGCACAGTGGCAATAACAATATATTCCTCCTCATTCCCGATTCCCGATTCCCGATTGCCGCCGTCAATCCGGTACCTCAAATGATACAACTTCTGTTTCGTTTCCTTCCTGATCACCTCTTCATCACTGAGAGCGGTAAGTGCTTTTACATCCCAGTTGATCATTCTTTTGCCACGATAGATCACTCCTTTTTTATACAACTCAACAAACACTTTTATCACAGATTCATAATAATCCTTGTCCATGGTAAACGTAGTGCGATCCCAATCCAGGCTAAAGCCAAGTTTTTTTAATTGCTGCAGGATAATACCGCCATATTTTTCTTTCCATTCCCATGCATATTGTAAAAACTCCTCTCGTGATAAGGATGATTTTGTAATGCCTTTTTCCCTTAGCATGGCCACCACTTTTGCTTCTGTGGCAATAGAAGCATGATCCGTTCCCGGAACCCAACAGGCATTTTTACCCTGCATTCTTGCCCTGCGGACCAGGATATCCTGGATGCTGTTATTTAAGCAATGCCCCATATGCAATACCCCGGTCACATTTGGAGGAGGCATTACAATGGTATAAGGCTCCCGTTCATCGGGTACACTTTTAAAATATTGCTTATCCAGCCAATGCTGGTACCATTTATTTTCTACTGATTGCGGTTCAAAATTTTTACTCAATTCCATATTGATCTATCCTCTTTTCAGGTTTGCAAAAGTACAAAATGAAGGGCGATATTATAACCGCGGAGACGCAGAGACGCCAAGAAAGTATTCTGCGCCTCCACGTCTCCGGGTAAATATTTCTTTTTAACTAAATTAATTAGTAATTTGCTCCTCCATCATCAAATCACCAAATCATCAAATTGCACCTTGTACGCAATCGTAGACATAGAAACCACCGGCGGCCATGCATCCGGCCATGCAATAACAGAGATTGCCATTCATGTTCATGATGGACAACGGGTGACGAGGCATTTTAAAACGCTGATCAATCCTGGAAGAAAAATTCCATTATATATTACTGCATTAACAGGTATCACAAACGAGATGGTAGCAACCGCACCTTTTTTCGGGGAAGTGGCTCCTGATGTATTTGCCATACTCCAGGATAATGTTTTTGTAGCACATAATGTGAATTTTGATTTCTCTTTTGTAAAACATCATTTAAAACAGCATGGATACGATCTTAATGTAAAAAAGCTTTGTACGGTAAGGCTTAGCCGAAAAGTGTTTAAAGGATTTCCTTCCTATAGTCTCGGGAACGTATGCCGCAACCTTGGAATTAAAATAGAGAACCGGCACAGGGCAGACGGCGATGCAAAAGCAACTACATTGCTATTCGATAAAATACTGCAGCAGGGAGGGGAAACATATATTAATGCAATGCTGAAAAAATCCTCGGCTGAGCAGTGGCTTCCTATACAACTTGATAAAAATCAAATTGAGCAATTACCTGCTTCCCCTGGTGTATATTATTTTCATGACGCAAAGGGAAAAATAATCTATGTAGGCAAAGCTATTAATATTAAAAAAAGGGTTAGCAGTCATTTTACGCATAATGATGCAGAAAAAAAACGCCAGCATTTTTTACGCCATGTATGCAGGATCACTTTTACAGCCTGTGCCAGCGAATTACAGGCACTTGTACTGGAAAGCACAGAGATCAAACGATTGTGGCCAAAATACAATTACAGCCAGAAACAACCATCGCAGAAATACGGGCTTTATTGCTTTGAAGATAATGGCGGTTACTTAAGACTGGCTATTGATAAAAAGAAAAAGAATCTTCCGGCATTGTATCATTTCAATTTATTGCACGAAGGATTGGTGTTGCTTAAAAAAATGATAGAAGAATTTGGACTGAGTTATAAATTGTGTTACCTGGACAAAACTCCATTAACAGAAAGGGATCTCGAATTTTTGGAATCGCCATTATACTACAACGGGAAAGTTAAGACAGCGCTAAGTGCATTGGAAGAACAACTACCTACATTTGCGATAATGGATGAAGGGATCCAGAAGGAAGAGAAGCTGTATTTGTTGATAGAGCGGGGAAGCTTTTGGGGTATGGGCTATTTACCTGCTTCCCAAAAAGTACAAACATGGTATGAACTTAAAGAAAAGTTGCAGCCCTATGCCGATAATGATTTTATCAGGAATAGTCTTTATTCCTTTGCTGCAGCGAATCCAGAAAAAAAATTGATTTTACCAGCCTGAGCTCATTCAGCATTTAGTATCCCATCACGCCAATACTTCTAAAGTTGCTCCAATGGCTCTTTCAGTGATCGCATCACACTGGGGTTTCAGCATTTCATATGAGCCATTTTTTACTGCATACTTTCCTTTGGTATGAACAAGAAAAGCACATTGCTCTGCCTGTTCCGGGCTATGATTACAAACCTCGATCAATGTTTCTATCACCCATTCAAAAGTATTTACTTCATCATTCCATACAATAAGGCTGTAACAATGCTCTTCCATTACAAGAGCGTCCAGGGATTCCCCAGGTTTTACAGATGGATTGTATGACGGAAGTATTGACATTGTTCATTACAAAAATAATAAAATAAAAGACTTCAGGAGGCATGTTTGATAAAAATTATGGGTCACTCTCTTATTTGATATATAGGAAGATCATAATGACATATTAATCATTGCGCAGTATTCATACATGCAATTAATAACGCTTTCATATAATTATAACCCTTTTCGTTTGCAAACCGGATATTCCGATAGGGTACCTCATCGATATCCGGGTAACCATCAACAGCTTTGCTTATACTTTCTTCTCTTAAAAAATGAAGCATGGGATATGGAGAACGATTTGTGTAATTGGCAGCATCCTGTTCACTACTTCCTGCAAATAAATACCGTGGATGAAAACTGGCAACCTGGTAAATGCCTTCATAGTTTTCTTTTTTAATCAGGGTTTCGGCCAATTCAATTAAATCAAGATAGGTATCAAAAGACTCAAAGCTATTGGAAAGAATAAGCAAAGAAGTTTCTATTTTTTTATCAGTATCCAACTGATGCAGCATAGACAACATTGTTTGTAAAGCAGATATTGACGTTGCTTCATCTAATACTTCATAATAGATAGAACTCCGTTTTATTTCTTTTGAAACAAAGGGGCAAAATCCGCATCCCGCTACCACATCTGTGATCCATTTTTTTGTTTGTGCAATAATAATTGCCTTATCAGGAAACATGATGTTATTTTTGAGTAAGGGATTTAAGATAAAGTTCTTCTACTTTCTTTCTTGCCCATGGGGTTTTTCGCAAAAATTTTAATGAAGAGTTGATGCTGCAGTTGCTAAGGAAACAATTGATCTTTATCAACTTGCCAAGGTCCTCCCATCCAAAATGATGAACCAGTTCGGTAAGTATCGTCTCAAGCGTTTTGCCATGAAGAGGATCATTTGAATGCATTACAATTGTTTAGATAAAGATAGTTTAATTAAAAGGACAGTGCTGAGATCACAAAATGTAGTTGATTATAACAATGATACATCCGCAATTTTTTTGTAAACTATCTCGTCATTTTTTTTACTTAGCAAACTCAAAATTGGTACAGTTTGAATTTTCTGTCAGCCTGGGCTTGTCGAAGACGATTGATGACTAAATGCCCGGGTTCGACAAGCTTACCCTGACAGCAATACTGAAATTAAACATTCAAACTTTACTGCTACTCTAAACCCTCTTTGGCACCAGTTTCCCTCTATTTTCTTATTTTTACATTATACAACTAACTGCAAAATTTACCAATGAAAAAGAATCTGGTTGCCCTGGTCTTCAGTTTAAGTTTATTGTGTAACCTTCACGCTGCTGACAGAGATAGCAATATTGTTATTTCAAAGGCAAAAGAATTGTACAGCTTTCAATACGATAAAAAAGATAACACCGTAAAAATTAAAGAAGAACTGTCTACTACTTATCAAACCGTTGATAACCGTGCAATGGTTCCGATCGTTGAATCTTACGACGATAAGACAACTATTGATGAAGTGAAGACCTACTTGGATGGTAATAAAGCAAAGTTTATCATTCCTAAATATGATTACTATACTATTGATAATATATTTTATTCAGATGCACGTGTTTGTTATTTTAATCTTCCGCTTGAAAGAAGGGGAAGCACCGGTGAAACATATTTCGAAAAGACAATAACAGACCCAAGATATTTCACATCTGTTTATTTTAGTGATGCATATGAAGTAACAAGCAAAACTGTTTCCATTACGATCCCGAAGAATTTTAAGGTAGAATTGAAAGAATTGAATTTTGCGGGAAATGATATTAAGAGAACTTCCGAGTATGATAGTAAACTGGATGCGGACATTATCACGTATACTATCAGGAATATTGCTGCAAGGCAAACGGAGAATCATGGTCCGGGACCTTCTTACACAGAGCCACATTTATTGGTGTTGTGCAAATATGCCGATGCGCCCGGGGGTAAAATAACTTACTTTAATACCTTGGATGATCAGTATGCATGGTATAGATCACTGACAAAGGATTTGGGAAACAGTAGCGGGATCATAAAAACAAAGGCATCAGAAATTACGACAGGTGTTTCCAATGATGTTGATAAAATTAAAAAGATCTTTTACTGGATGCATGATAACATCCGCTATATAGCTTTTGAAGATGGGATTGCCGGATTTAAACCGGAGAAAGCAGATGAAGTATTAAGAAGGAAATATGGCGATTGCAAGGGGATGGCCAATCTTACGAAAGAATTGTTGAGATCACTTGGGTTTGATGCAAGGCTTTGCTGGATCGGCACCAACCATATTGCATATGATTATTCCACACCCTCTATTGCAGTGGACAATCACATGATATGTGCATTGCTTTTCCAGGGCAAGACTTATTTCCTGGATGCAACAGAAAATTATATTGGTTTTAATGAATATGCTGAACGTATCCAGGGGAGGCAGGTATTGATAGAGGATGGAGATAAATATATTTCTTCAAAAGTTCCTGTTGCAGATCATATGCAAAATACAGATTTGGAAAAAACAGTCATGTCAGTTAGCGGAACAGACGTTGAAGGCAATGTTTCAAGAGAATGGAAAGGAGAGGAAAAGGAATACATATTCTCTGAACTAAATAGTATTAAAAAAGAAAAAAGTAAAGATGCATTCATTAAATATTTAAGTAATGATAATAAGAACTATAACATTACTGATTTCGTAACATCTAATCTTGGTGATTATGATAAGGCACTCAGCATTAAATATAAAATGAAACATGTCAACGCTGTTTCGTCATTTGGCAATGACCTATATGTAGATATCGATTTCAGAAAAGACCTGGGAAATTTTATTTTTGATCTAAGCGAAAGAAAACATGATTACTGGTTTAGTTATAAAATGAATACGGAAATGGAAGTACAGTTAAATGTACCGGCAGACTATACCGTAACAGCTTTACCACCCAACCTGTTGGTTAAAAATGACGATTATGAATTCACCGCAACGATTACAAACCTGGCGAATAAACTTACTTACAATAAGACCATTGTTATAAAGAATCCCCGTTTGTCAAAAAGCAAATTTGAACAGTGGAATAAGGATATAGAAAAATTGAAGGCTTTTTATAACGAGCAGATTGTGCTAACGAAAAAATAGATTTTATATTTGAGGGCTTAAAAAGGAGATTGCCTTTTTTAAGTCCTCAAATATTTTAAAATATCCTAAATTATACTATTCTTGACTAAAAAATAAAATAGTAATCCAATAATTAAAAAAACTAAAATTGAAACCATTTTAGTATTAGTGAAGGCTTTTTGCCTAATAGAATTGAATATTAACACTCCAACAATAGTAGTTGAGACACCTAACATAAAGCATAACATTGGAAAGCCAACTGCATGGCCCAATATTGTAGGAAGAAAAATAATCAACACTATGGCAATTAGAGAAAGAACGTACCAGGCTTTATTAATTGACGTCATTATTTGAATATTTTAATGTAAGAAATATAATTTTAATGAATTATTCATAAGCCGCATATTCCTTGTGCCCTCCCTTTGTTTTTAATTTTAATAAATATTGTTACTATTAATTTAATAAATATGGCTACTTTTTTTAAAATTAAAATATGATGTATAATATACCTATGGTGTTGCACCCCTGAATTACTCAAATATTATTTTGTAATATTAAAACGTTAATTATGTGCATTATGATCTTCATTTAGATTTTGACTCTTATTTTTTTTTGCTTTAGTACATCTTGTCTCATTGATTGGAACAACTATTAAGCAATCTTACCCCTTATAAGTGCTATACAGCACATGTTTATACATAGCTTGCCTGGAAATTGTAGGCGTTATATACTTTCGGCCAAAACTCATAATTATGGATCTAAGAACAACTCCATACGAAACCAAAACTCCACTTTGCATTGCCCGGTATGCCAGTTTGAATACACTCATCTGGAGAATGTTAGGGAATACTCTGGTCAAGATGAGCGAAAGAATGTAACGCTATCATTTAGCTGTGAAAACGGCCATAAGTTTTCCATGAACTTTCACAACCAAAAAGGTTACACCACCGTAAGGGAAGAGGAAGATAAATAAGGTCTAATGAGACACTTTTTTGTTGAAATTGTGTTGAAGTGGCTAAAAATGATAAGGGTTCCATTTTCATGAAACCCTTATCCAGCTTGAGTGGGAGTTGACGGGGTCGAACCGCCGACCCTCTGCTTGTAAGTCATAAAAACAGTGTAAATAAAGAAATAACAACAATAAATAAGAATAAGATAACTTACTGGTATTAATATAATTGTGGAAAAAATCTACCTTTTTACTTTTCAATAATATTTGATTATTTATTAGTTTTGTATGCAAATTGTATGCAAATAACTAACTTATAATTAAAATGTCAATAGCAAAAACAACGATCATTTTAGATACACGAAAGGTCAAAAACGATAACACTTATCCGATTAAATTAAGAGTAACCTTTGAAAGAAAACAACAGTATTACCCAACTCCACACTCACTAACTAGCGAAGATTTTGAACGGGTAATGTTTAGTAAAAAACTTAACGAAGCTGATAAAAAACTGAAACTGCAAATCTCTGCATTCGAAAATAAGGCCGTTGATATAGTAAAAGACCTCCCCTTTTTTAGCTGGCATAGTTTTGAAAAAAATTACCTTTCTAACCGCGGGGCAAAAGATAGCGTCGATTCCGCATTTACAGAGCGTTCGACACAACTTCGAAGTGCGGGTCAAATTGGTACAGCCGTCAACTATGAGTGCGCTCAAAAGAGCCTAAACACCTTCAGAGAAGGATTAAAGTTTGCAGATATTACGCCCGCTTTCTTACGTCAATATGAACAATGGATGCTTTTAAAAGGAAGAAGTGTAACGACTATAAGCATGTACTTACGATGTCTACGTACAATCTTAAATAATGCAATTGATGAGGGGCTAATAACTAAGGAGTATTATCCATTCGGAAAGAGGCGCTATGAAATACCAACCTCAACTAATACTAAAAAAGCTCTTTCTATGAAAGACCTAAGCAGTATTTACAATTACAAGGCGGAACCGGGCAGCATGACTGAACGTGCAAAAGAATATTGGTTATTTATGTATTATGGAAATGGTATTAATGTAAAGGATATGTGTTTATTAAGGTATGAGAATATAAAAGATGGAAATATTGTATTCGAAAGAGCAAAAACTGCACGAACAAAGCGAAATGTAGAGGCGATTCGAATACTATTTATTGATCAATTAAAAACTATAGTTCAAAAATGGGGCAACGAACGCAAATCTGACAAGACTTTTATCTTCCCTGTTTTGGAGGATGGTTTGACCCCTGAAAGGCAAAGGCAATTGATACAACAATTAACGGGCGTTATAAATGATCACATGAAAGCTATCGCAAAAGCTTTAAAAATAAATTCAGACTGTACAACTTATGCAGCCCGGCATAGCTTCGCTACTGTTCTTCAACGTAGTGGTGCACCTACTCAATTTATAACCCAAGCTTTAGGACATAGTAATGTAAGAACTACTCAAAACTATTTAGCCGGATTTGAAGATGATAGCAGGAAAGAAGTATTAAGAGCATTAACCGCATTTCATTCGATGGAAACAAATGAGAATCCAGCCTAATAAGGGGATTTATTAAATTTAATTGGGGTTAAATATGGGCGGACGGGAACAGGAAAGAAATAAAGAAAACAAGAAGTATATAAGCGTAAAAAAAGCATGTATACTATTCTCAAAGGATCGTTGCACAATTCGGAGAGCTATAAATAAATATCAAATTCCTTCATATAAAGACGGACGACTTACAATGGTTGACCTAAAGGAATTAAGAACACTATACAAACCGGCTAAGCGTACAGGCAGACGAAAGAAATATTCCCCAAAACAACTTGCAATACTAGAACGTTCAAAACCCCGGATTAAATTGGAAATAAAATATCTTGACCCGAAGGCATCCAATGTTTCACTTAGAAAAGCAAAGATTAATATATTCTTGAAAGAAAATATTGACGATCAAATGAAATGGATAATAAAGCACTTAGAAATTTATAAAAGAAATCAAAAGAGATTTAAAGCTGGCAAAGCAAATGACTGGGGGAAACTTTATTATTTAGCTATCCCAATGTAAGAAATACGATTTTGTTCGATTTGGTTCGATCTGGTTCGATCATGTACGCACGATTTGCATCCAATCAATAAAAAATAATAATAGCTCAAACCTTTACCCACATTGCGTTTTATGTTGAAGCCTTCTACCTTTTAGGGGGCTTTTTTAGTGAAATTTATCGAAAAGCCAGAACAATTAAGCCCACTTTGACACTTGTAGTAAATAATCCACTATGAGTTTAGAATTAGTATCCAGAAAACAAGTTGCCGCCTTCTTTGGGGTAACGCATGAAACTGTTCACAATTGGGAAAAGAAAGGTATTGTTAAGCCCTTTTGTATTATTAATGGTAGACCCCGCTACCATTTAAAAGACGTAGTTAACGCAATTGCAAAAAACAAAGGAGGTAAGCAATGTTTGTAACCATTGAGCAACTACCCGCCGCCGCAAATCAATTATTTAATAAGCTGGAAAACATAGAACAGCTTCTATTAAAAATGATTCCCACCCAAGCAAATAACAGCGAAGAACTACTGACTATTAAACAAGCCGCGAATTTTTTAAATCTGTCCGTTCAGACAATTTACGCGCTTAACTCTAAACAGAAAATCCCTTCCATGAAAAAAGGCAAACGCTTATATTTTTCTAAGCAGGAATTAACAGCGTGGATAAAATCAGGTAAAAAGCAAACTATTGCAGAAGCGAACCGCGAAGCAGACAATTATTTAATCAACCACAAAAAAAGGAGCAAGCAATTATGAAAGACGGTGCAATAATGCGAATGAATTTTAATGCAATTCAATATCCCGAAACAATAACTAACAGACAGCCTAAACCAAATCAGCACAACTGGAAAGAGGTTTTACAGTCTCTTAAAATTCACCCTGAACAACATTATAAGGAGCCACCTATTTGTATTGAGTTTAATGGTAAAGACGGATTGTCTAGGTTTGCTTCTCTTGGTAATTTTTCTTTGGTAATTGGTAAGGCTAAAAGCCGAAAAACCTTCCTCATTTCGACTTTATTAAGTGCAGCAATAAAGAAAGACCTTTTTAATATAAGAGCCAGTTTGCCTATTGGCAAAGAACGTGTAGTTTACTTTGATACCGAGCAATCTAACTATGATGTCTGGCGAGTAGTAAAAAGAATTCTCGCGGGTGCGGACATAATAAAACCTATAAATTTTGATGCTTTCGGATTAAGAAGTCTAGAGCCAAAAGATAGGGAGTTTGTAATTGATCAGTTCTTAAACAATAGCGATGATATTGGTTTAGTCGTCATTGACGGAATTAGAGACTTAATAAACGATATAAATAGTCCCGAGGAATCAACGCATATTGCTTCTAAGCTGTTAAAGTGGACTGAAGAGGGAAACATACACATCATAACTGTATTACATCAAAACAAGGGAGATAATAATGCGAGAGGCCATATCGGCGCTGAGCTAACTAATAAGGCTGAAACTGTTATTTCTGTAGAGAAAGATAATAATATAAGCATTGTAAGACCCGAATTTGTAAGAGGCAAAGATTTTGAACCTTTTGCTTTCGCCGTAGATGAAAGAGGGTTACCGTATATTTTTGATGACTGGAAGGAAGCTAACAAGAAAATTACCAAGCAAAAATTTGGTCCTTACGAAGTGGCCAGGGAAACGCATATCAAAATTCTCAAAGAAATGTTCTTCGCTACTCCTCAAAAAAAATATAAGGATTTAGAAGCCGATCTGAAGGTAATTTTTCAGAAATACTCAATCAGACTTAACAGTGTTCAAGTAGTAGAATTCATTTCTTATTATAGGATAAATAATATGGTTAAGGATACGGGCGGAAAGGGAAGATCAGGAAATCAATACTCACTCCATGAATCAATCACTTAATAGAATCCCTTTATAGCCCCTATATATAGGGGGCTAAAGTGATTAAGTGATTAAGAATAAGTTTAAAGGACTTTAAAGCGATTTACCTATATAATTTAAATATAAACAAATTAAAAAAGCAAATTTTATGTTTGGAAATTATGTATTAGAAAATTACAGAGGCGCACCAATTTATTCCATATGCTCAAATTGTTACAGTAGAAATTATCGAAGGTATATGTGTTCATTTTGGAGAAGAACACTTCCTGAACATGTAGGAAAATGTGAATCTGAAAATGGTTGCAATTATCATTTTTCTGCTGACGACTATTATAAACTACTTCCTTTTGATGCTGGCGAATATGTTGAAAAATCTTTTTCAAAGAATTATAAAAACAATTTGTATTTATATCTCAAAAACTCATACGGAGAGGCAAAAGCAAATTTGGCAATGAACATGTATATCGTAGGAACTTGCAGCGACAATAAATATCCAGGAGGAACTGTTTTCTGGTATAAAGATAGAAACGATAAAATTCGGGAAGGAAGGACTATTATGATTGATAAAGATACTGGTGAAGGAAAAGGAAGAAATTATGTTAGTAGTACTTTACGCATGGAGATGTTTTCTTCAGAAAGCTATTTATTCGGGGAACACCTTTTAAACCAATTTCCAGAGAAAACAATAGTTATAGTAGAAGATGAAATAACTGCCATTAAAGCAAGTTGTGAATATTCTGACTATATATGGGTCAGTGCCCCGTATAGTCGTAAGATTAATAATATAGAAATGTTTGGCCTAGGAGAAAGAAAAGTGATATATGAACCTAAAACCTGGAGAAATTAATTAAAAGCATCTCAATCGTTTAACACTATTCTAAAAGGGGTACATTAAAAAAAATGTTAATAGCATCAAAAATAAGTCGTGAAAACGGATTTAAATTACCGCCTCCAGGTAAACGCTGTTTTCTATATATCAACGATACGCAACGAATAGAAATGAAATATCGATTATTAAAGGGTAAAGCGAAGGGTATAGTTTGGTATTTTATATGTCCAGTTAGTGGTAAGCCTTGCCTAAGACTTTACCTTAAAAACGGTCTATATGTTCATAGAACTGAAATCAACAACTTCGCAAGATTAAATAAGCCCTTATGGTATTCGGAATCGAAGCTTAACCGGGTGCTAGTGTTAAAACAAAGAGCTATAGACGCTGACAAACTTATTAGTAAAAGATATTTCAAAAAACATTACCGCGGCAAACCAACTAGGCAATATTCAAAGTGCCTACGACAAATTGAAGCTGCAAAAGGAATTACTGAGTTTGATATAATAAACGGAAAGTATGACAAGTAGCTTTTGAAATACATTAACTCAATGCGAGAAAGATTCACAATTTTGGGGCATACCCTTAGTTGTGAATTTTTTTTTGGGTGCTTTTGTTGTTTTTTACTTGTTTTATTTAATTAAATTCATATTTTTAGGATATAGTAATTACTAACCTAAATATGTGAATTATGAAAGTGCTTTATTGTCGGGTAAGTACCCTCGATCAGAAAACGGACAGGCAACGAATCGACGAAAAGAATTTTAAAATAGTAATTGAAGATAAATGTAGCGGGGCAGTTCCTTTTTTTGAAAGGGACGGTGGTAAAGAAATAAAAAAGCTTATTGATAAGGGCGTTAAGTTTTCACTATCTGTTTTGACTATTGACCGGTTAGGCCGTGATTTGAGGGACATAATAAATACAATTCACTTTTTTACGGAAAATAAAATTGCTATTCATTTTATATCTCAAGGACTTTCAACCCTCGACAGCGATGAAAGAGAAAACCCAATTGCAAAGATGATGATTTCAATTTTAGGAATAGTTGGAGAAATGGAAAGAACCCAAATCAGAGAACGACAAATAGAAGGTATTAAAATTGCAAAACTCAAAGGTGTTTACAAGGGAAGGGCTGAAGGTAGCAAAGAAGACTGTTTAAAGTTTCTTGGTAAGGTAAAAAATAAGAAAGCTCTGGAATATTTAAAGAAAGGATTTAAAGCTGTGGAAGTCTCCAAACTTACCGGTGTTCATATAAATACAATTACAAAAATTAAAAAATTGGGTCTAACTAATTAGCTTTCGTAAATTTGGAGATGGCTAAAATACTGCTTATGAATGATGAAGACGATGAGTTTTTAACCTTGCATGGTCTCAAATTTACTCCTGACATGCCGGAATTAAATTCAGTTGTAGTTCATTACGAAAAACAAAACTCCTTTGTGATAGGTGAATATTTAAAATATTCCGAAGAAGTTATTTGTGAGCTATGGGAAAGACGAAGGAAATATAAAGTTAATGAATATCCTTGGATGGAAATACCATTAGATTTTAGCCAATGGGCAAATTATCAGATTTGGAAAAAGAAGGCATGCTCAAAAGATTTAGTCATAGGCTAGCCCCCATAGTTACTGTTAAATTGAGACTTTATTTTTCTCAACTCAAAATTGGAATTTAGTAATTTTTTATTCCTGAAGGGTAACATCGGAAGAAGGCTTAGCTACATCCTTAATATTTCCTCGACCAATTGCTTATGCGAAGATTTTTTTGTTAGCTTTTTCTTTTTGTTTTGATTTGAGTAACTATCAGTCAAAGATTGGTCGACTGCTAATAGCATTTGTTGTTTGTTATCTGAAAAAACAATTGCATGCTTTTCTCTAAATGCCTGAAAAGATTTGATTAAATCATCTTTTTGTGTAATCATAATTTCCAGGGAAGATTTTAAAAAAAACGTAAAAGCTAAAAATAATGATCATTATCTTTCACGATTAATTTTTGATGGAAACTCATTCATTTTATCTCAAAACGATGCTCAACTATACCCAGAAATCCCATCCCCAAATGATGATTTCTATATTAGACATACTTGGTGAAATGGAAGAACACAAATTAGAAAAAGGTAAGCATTTATAAATTAAGTAATCTCAATTTAGAGCCCTTCTATTAATAATATCTTTAAGTACTTTTCTATATGTTTTCTTTTCTAATCTGGAAATATTATTGTCCGAAATCTTGTGCGTAAGTTTTTTATAATAATCAAGCCTTGAAATTTTTTCGTCTTTTGCTCTATTCATTAACATAATTTCTCCGTTTAATTGAAAAAAACTAATATGGAGAAGTCCCTTATCTCTATTGATAGAACGGTAAAATAAGTTGTCTTCAATATAAATAAAATTTTCAAAATTATCGAAATGAGGATGAACAATCCTGTAATCATTAGAGTTAGTTGAAAACACTAAAATATTTCTAAATGGTTTTTTTAAAGCATGTTTAATACTTTTCTTTGTATTGCAATGTCTACAAGAAAGTGCTAAATTTAATGGTTCAAACATCCATATATAGCGAAATTTTTTATGAATAATATGTTCTATTGGTTCATCCCATCCTTTATAATTAATATCCCTTCGACAAAATACACAATGGTCATTCTGTTCTATTGAATAATGATCTTTTATTCTATCTTTAATTTCTTTATACCGATAATTCTTTGTGTCCCAATCCGTATGAGTTGTTAATGGATAAGCGTCAATAACTCTCTTATCTACCAGTTTCCATCTATAAGGGATATCTATTTTTCCAAGTAAAGGATTTATTTTCATACTTAACTTACTTTTTCAAATAATTTTTCAACGATGTCTTTCAAAGGGTCATTAATACTCAAATTTTCAAGGTTTAATTCCTTAAGTTTTTGTATTTTTTCCTTTATAATAGAATTCTCTGAACTCGGGTCTGCCATTAGTTGCAATATTTCTCCTACTAATTCAGCAACATAGTAATTTCTTGTTGTTGGTGTTTCGAATATTTCGAGTAGAATTTCTTCTGCGGATTTCGAATAGGTATTATTCGATATAACATTGCTATAAATTTCCCCAGTACCTTTTTCAATCTTCATTGAAATTATGTTTGAGAGAGAGTCCTTTAAATCGGAAACTATAAAATGGGAATGGGAAGCTATGATAAAATGACAGCTTTGGTAGTTTTCAAATATTTTATTTAGTAAGTCCATGTATTGCATTTGCCAATTGGGGTGTAGACTTATTTCTGGTTCATCAATGAGGATAATACTATTTTCTTCAATTTTGGATGCAATACTCAAGAAGGATGTTAATAAATGGTATTCACCTGAACTTGCTTGTTCAATAAAAAATGTGTCTTTATTTTTCTTTAATTTTATTTTATCAATGCTAAATAACTCCAGGTCAAGTAAGGTTTTTATGACTTCAATTTCTTTAATAAATTTTCCTAATGACTCAGAGTTAGTAAAATCTAGTGTATAATTGATTTTTATTTGGTATCGATACCGTTTTTCGAATATTTTATTATTTGCAGTTAGGTATTCTAAAAGGCTGTCAATTCTATTTCCATCCCTTAAAATTTTCTCGTACTTGCTTACGCGTCTTTCTTCAGATAAATTTTTCTTTTTTCTCTCAATAAATTTTTCAAAGTATGAGTAAAAATGTTTCTTGTCTTTTATTATATCCTGGAAGCTTTCGCCTTTAACTGCAAACGCGAACCTTTTGCCTGGCTTGTAAATAATATCAACTACTGGATATAAATCTAATCTATCAAATAGTACCTTTAAGTTCTGCAAACCATTTAGTTTCTGCGAAGCGACACTTAAACTATTAATGATACTTTTAGAATGATTTGATATATATGCAGCATTGGTAGTTGATCTTATTCCTAAATATTCATATTTATCGTTGTATATTTTACTCCTAGTACTAATCGTGGGATATCGATCATGCAAGCTTATTGAAGATGCTATAATCTTACTTGGCAACAAAAGTTCGGATAAATTCGATGGAGAATTATTTATTTGAATATTTAATACCTTTTGGTGGTATGAAACAAAATAATTTGAGTTGTTTAGATAATACGTTAGCTCAAAATCGTACTTAAATTGTTGTACTAAGGACGTTCTTTTTTGTGACGCTGCTAAAACATTAAATATTTCAATTACTATACTAAGAACATGACTCTTACCAGTTCCGTTTGGCCCAATGATTAAACTTGTGTAGGGGCCATTTTGTAATTCTTTGGTTTTGATAAAGTCAATATTTAAATCTTTAAAGCGGAAATGATCTTTTATTTTAAGCGAAATTAATTTGAACATTAGTTTGGGGATTTATTATTATTTCAACTTTAGCTTATTTTTATTTGGGAATCTCTTTAAATTAAATCATTTTCTAAAATGTATTTAACAAACGTTGCACTTGTCCAAGCTGCAAAAGTTTTGGCATCATCCACTTTTTCAATTGTATTATCCATAGCAGATTTTATTATTAAACAGGTAGTAGTACCATCATTTACGAGATCACAAGCACGCGAAACCCCATAGCTTTCCATTTCTAACGCTAAAGCTTTTCTATCTATTGGAGTAATATTATTTTCAAAAAAACCTTCAAGGTCAATGACCTGTCTGACACAGGCAATTGCTCCAAAATGAACTTCGATATTTTTTTTTCTGGTTTGATCACTTTTATTTATGAATTCAACAATATTTGCTTTTTCTCGCTTAAATTTTGTTATAAAAGAACTTTCTGTATTGCTTGATTCTGTTTCTTTTTGAAATCCATATTCGGAAACTTTTCCTTTATCTATTGTAAAGACTTTTGTTGCTACTACTACATCTCCTATATTCACATCATTTGGTTTTCCACCCAAAACACCAGTCATGATTAAAAACTTAGGTTGAAAACAAACTAATAACTCAGCAGCCAGGATTGCAGCATCAATCATTCCTGTTGATTGTTGTGAAGCATAAACAATTTTCTTATTAACATTTTGCGCTAAATGCCCATATTCAATCAGATGCTTTTTATTATCTGTTTTGCCGGTCTTAACTATCATTGGTAAAACCTTTTCCATTTCATCTTCTTCTAGAGCGGTAATAATTGCATAATCGCATTGAGGATAATTCGACCTAGTTAAGTAGCTCGTTTCCAATTTATTTATCGTATTGGCATTAGCTGAATGTTCAAGGGCCTGTTTTTTTGTAACTACTTTAATACTGTCTTCTTGTAGTTTAGAATATACTTCGTGATATTGGTAAACTGGTGCATGTGGGATTTTTGCATCTACCATCAAATGTTTTATTTCTGTTTCTACACCATCGGAAATATACATCTTTGGTAAATCTGGAAAATTTTCCAGGATGCCGGAAGTCAAGAATTTTTTAATGCCGCTTATCTGGTTTGTGGCAAAAACGTGAATTACCATCAATACATATTCATTATCATCTAAAATGTCTGTGTCGAACGATTTATTGAGATCAGTAATATTTTCAATGCAGATTAATCTTTTGAATACTCCACCTATAAACTGTTTTGATTTTTCGAAATTCTCTTTAGAATCGTAGACAAATAAATTTATTTGCTTAGTATCCATATTCTTTTATTTTGAATGTTAACGTTTGAATAAATTTTTTCCCTTCTGTTTTTGATTTATAATTGAATCCAAATAAATTGTCATCTGAAAGTAACATTAAACATTTAATTCCTTCCCCGTTGCTATTGTTAAAAGCTAAATCAGATATAAGATTTGTCATCTTTAATTCAATAACAGTCGCACTTGGTTTTGAACATTCAAAAATCACTTGTTCTTCTTTGCCCTTTTGAGCATGGTTTTTTAAATTTGTAAGTATTTCATTTTTTATCAGAATTTCCGAATAAACTTTGGGAATATTTACATAGTATTTAATGTCAATTAAGTTTAAATCTTTGGGTTCTATTCCCTTAGATAATGACTTTATTCCTTTGTAAAGTCCATCAATTAAATTTCTTAAACTACTAGTTGGTTCGCTAATAAGATTATAAAAATCTGAATCTACTTTAAAATCAGATTGGATTAATAAAATGTTCCTTACTAATTGTTTTAATTTATCGACGTCATTAAATGTTTCTTTTAGTGCAAAAATAATGTCCTCATTAAATCCTACCATTCCTCTTAACGAAGAGTTACCACTTTCTACTTTATTCAGTAATCGTAAATAGGGAAATGGCAGAAGAAAGTTCTTGAATGTAAGTGAAAAGCTTAAAATTGGATTGATGAAATTTAGTATTTCGAACCACCGATCAATTATTTTTTCTATTTTTTCCTTTTCGATCAATTTTCCTTCTTCTATATTACTTATACTTTCTCTTATTAAGGCTACAATTAATGATATATTGTGACCAAATGATATTTTGTCAATATGAAATTCAGGTTCTTTTTGCTTATTGTAATTATCCATTAGAACACTTAATTGTGAATTGAAATCTTCACGCGAAGGAAGCGTTGAAATGAAATTATAGTATTTCCTGATCTCCTTACTAAAGTTTGAATTCTCACTTTTTAATTTGACTAAGAGTTCTTTGATAGAAGTATCAAATTTCTTCTCTTTCAATTGAATATCTTTAATAGGGAAATAATTGAGTAATTTATATAAAACATAATTAAGAGCCGATTCCTTTGGTTCCGTAAATGTGATAAGTTTTCTGAAATTTGGCTGATCAAGCTCTTTAAGAAGCTTTTCATTTTTGAAAACAATAAAAAATAAATGAACAATATCTTTCTTATCCCATTTATATGTTAATGATTCGTAAATTACTTGATCCGAAAAAATCAATACTCTGACAAATTCTTCTATTTTTTCAACTACGTCAGGAAGTACGCCAATCATTTTTTCATATAAATAGGGCTCATAAATAAAAGTCGCACATAAAAGCTCTATTTCTTTATACCTATCCTTACTATCGATCCTTTTTTCATATTTTTTTATAAAACAATCAAAAAATTTAAAACTCTCTTTATATAATCGGTATCCGATAGCTTTTCCTAATTCCTCCCGAATTAATAATAAATCTTTTTTAGGTATTAATCTACTATCATGAAATTTAGGAAGATATTTATAGTCAATAAAATTTGTCGATGTCTTTGGGGTGATCTCATTTGAGACAACAGTAACAATCTTTTTAATACTTTGAGGAATGTTTTGTAGCCTGGTCAAATCCTGAAGCCATGTGATCTCTTTTGTTGTAGGATTTTCATCAATATAATATGTGGGTATATGCCAATGGCAAGCGAAATAAATAGCCAGAGGAATTGATTTATTATCCTTTACCTTAATACCTGTTAATCTTGAAAAAAATTCTCTTTTATGATCATTTACTCTGCCTATAAAAGATAAAAGGATAATTTCCTTCGCTTCATAAAAGGAAATTTCATCGATCATTTGTATTAGAGAATCACCAGAGCAAGACCCGTCGTCAAGAATAAAACAAATATTGTTCTCGATTTTCGCACTTAAATAATCAGTATTATGTGGGAAACGCCAACCCTCTGTGGTTCCAAATCTCTCAATTTCTATTTCTTCCAATAAATGATTGTTTAATACTTTCTTTAATAAGCTAAAATTGAATGACTCTATTCCGGATTTTCGCGGATAAAATATTTGTAGTTTTTCTTTTTTGAGATTCTCCTTGTTTATTTTACTGAAAATCTTTTTAAGCGTTTCCTCATTTATTTCTCTTAAAATTAAATCGGTATTAAAAAAATAAGGGTGAATAACGTTGTTAAATTTATAGAACCCAACATTAATCAATTCAGATTTAATGGAGTTAAGAAATTCATTCTCAATTACTATTTCGTTGTTTTCTTCGTGATAGTCAATAGTGGAATGAAAGATAATAGAATCATTAAAATTAGTTTGGTTGATACTTAAAGTGATAGGAATATTGGTATGTGGATTTATCCGAATAATGTCTTTAGCAATAATTTCTTTTTTAATATCCTTTCTTTTAAATTTTGAAATGGGGTATTCATATAGATAGATTATTTTTTTGTCAAATTCATCCTGAAAACTTTTAGTGCTTTCAAACTTTATATCTAGTGTAGATGCAACTACTGCAATATATTCTATGGTTGTACCAAGTTGAATTAACTTATTAGATATCTTATTTGTTAAATGACCGGTTGAAATTACATCGCAAACTAAAATGTATTTTTTAGAAATATCGATTAGATCAGTATTTAGGTCATTTTCAAAAGTATGGTAGTTATCTAGTGAAATGAAGTCCGAAGAGCTTATTAAACCTTGGGCCTGAATTGACTTTAATATTTTTTGGCTTGTTGCTGTTACCCCAATAAATTTATAATCTTCAGAAACAGAAATTGTGGATTTGATTCTTTCAAATAAGATTTGAGTAATTTCTTTGCAATCATGTTTGTCATTTACTAGATTGTTTAATTCTATATATTCTTTTTGGTAATAATTACCATTACATAAATATAAACTTGTTCCAGTGTCTTTCTTAATACAATTGTGTTTTAATAAAAGTCTTTCAATTTCTTTTGATGCAAGAATTTCGTTTTCTTTTCTATAAAAGCCTAAAATTTCGCTTCTATTAGGAAAATTGGAAATAAGGTTGCCGTAGCTATCAAATTCGCTTAAGTGGCCTGAGATATTTCCAGGATCGTTGAAATCAGATTTAACAATTGAATATTGTTCATAAAGAAGGTCTTTAAGTTTATCCTTGTCAGAATCGTCGTATATTCCAAGCCATTTGATATTAATATTTTCTGACCCGATTTCGAAATCTATAATAGGTAACGGGTGCAATTTGTAATTTTTAATGGCATCATTTAGCATTAATATTTCAGATGCAATTTCATCTATAATATTGAGCGGAGGGGAGTTTAATACTACAACGTTATTTCGATGATTAATGTCATAATCGGATAAAAGGAAATAAATAGTTTTTTTAATAATTCTTTTTTCAATTTCGAAACCTTTAAAACTAATAAACACTAAAGAATTATCAACATTATTGCAAATTGCTTTTTTTAATTCCCCAAGCAAAGTGCTGTACAACAATACCTTTCCCACGTTTAATCTTTCAACAATTGAGCTAATATTAACGTACTTCTTGTTGAGAGGTTTAATTACTGAAAAACTGATTTCCGGCTTGATAGATGAGATATTTAAATTTGAGGCATCTTCTATAGCAGGTATGTAAAGACTTATTAGGGTTCCTGGGAAATAATAAGACTTATCTCCAAAATAAGAATGGGCTTTTGCTGCATCCGAATTGTTTGAAAAATCGAATAGTATTTTTCCGTAATTGCTTCTTACAACTAACAATCCTTTATACCTTCTCACAATCGTTAATACATCAAATAAACCTCGAGGAATAAATTGCTCAAGTTTGTTTTTATTGTTAAAGAGTGGGTGTCTAGATGAGTTATGATTAAAAGAATAAAACAACACATCTGAGTCCAAATTGTCAGATGCATTGTTGAGGTCTTGAGTTTTATATTGTTCCTGAAGCGTATTTACGATTCCTTGTCCAAAATCTAGGAATGAAAACTCTATGTACGGAGTATTTTTGAACTTTTTTGCCTTAGAGTCATAAAAAAAATTTATTGTTTCATCTAAACATTCTGTTTCAAAATTTAATGCTTTAATATTTTGAATTTCTTCCTCTAAAAGTTTTGCTTCTTCCAATTTCGGGCGAAAGGAAATACTCATGAAAGCAAATCTTTTTAAATTTGAAAAGGATGATGATAAAGAATGATCTAAGAAATTTAGATATAATTCTTCTGTAATTATTGTGCTTAATGAATTACTCGTAAAGGGGTGATAGCATTTGTTCTTTTTTAATAAATCTTCTACTATAGAATTGAGTTTATAAATTGGACTTATTAACTTTTGCACTTCCGTTTCATCATAATTATTAATAAAGTCCAGACTTACAAATGGCGTAACCCCATGCCTAGAATAAATTTCAGATAATTTTGGAAAATAATTTAACTCTTGCTGAAGTCTTCCAACTGAATTGCCGTCTATTCCAAAATATTTTATGCATTCATCATCCGGAACTATTTTCCAGATTTTCCAGACTTCCCAAAATTGGATTATTTGTCTTTTTACTCTCAAGTTTATTTGACTTGGAAATATTCCTTTTTTAAAAAAAATAACTTCAAAGTCAATATTAGATTGCTTAAATGACTTTAATAGTGCCGAAAGGACTAATAATTCTTGGTTGCCGATAAATTCAACTTCGGTTAAATCAAATTGATAACTATCTGTGGGGTTTGTTTTGTGATTTAGGTAAATTTTATTAATAAATTCATCAATATTTCTATCAGCAAATTTTTTGAGTAATTTAATTTTCATAAAGTTTCAATTGCAAATAATTAGCTAGTTTGTAATGATGTTAACTATTTCTGAAATCCTGTTAAATAGAAACTATTCTAAATTAAATCTCTTCTGGCATTGATGAAATAATATCTTGAGTTTGCATTGCACCTAAAGTGTCAATCATTGGGATCAATATCGGTGAAATTGCACTCGATATTTTTTCAATTGAAGCGAAAATATTCTCGCTTTCATCTTGCTCATCAGTTTTTTGTTTTTTAGTATTTTCATTTAGGAGTGCCAAACCTATAAGCACTAGTCCAAATTTATATTTAGCCTGAATTACTTGTATTTCTGAGCTTTTTGTAGGCTTAATCTCTGACATTAAATGTATGTTATCAATATTAACGAAAAAATCATAACCATCTTCTTCACTGCCCTTTACTTTTAAAGCAGATTCATCATTAAAACCTTGTTGTTCCCAACTATGATCTGTTCTTCCATCCCTTGATACTTCGATAATATTAGGCAAAGCAAAACCGTCAGGTTTTTTGGAATCATTCCCTGGTTGGTCAGACGCGGGAGGTTTTCTTGTCCCTCCGTTAGAGGTTTTCTTTTTTAATGGATCAATAACACTTATATAAAACTCTTCTGTTAGTGGTTGTATAAGATTAATATCATTTACTTCACTTCTAAAGTGAATCAAATCTCCAACTTTCGAATTATTTATTAATACATTTAAGTACGCGTGTCCATTCCATAAATTGATATCCTTATTTTCAGATTCGTTACCATTTACAAAAAGTCTGAATGTTCCCGGATTTTTGCTCCTGTCAAAATAATCATTTGTTACGTCTGTATATACTCGATTCTGAATTTACTATTTAAATGCGCTGGCTTAGGATTGTCATGAGTGAATTTTTTAGACAGAGTGAAAATTGTTGGAAATTCTTTACCATGATATTCTAAAGCATTTGTAGAACCATTCATATTAAATGGATTGGTCAATTTAAGACCTTGTACAAATAACCTTGATAGCGTTGGAGATTTTTTCAGAATTTCTTGTAAAATTTCTGTCAATGGCTGTTGGTCGGATAATTTTGATTCAATTTCTTCTCTTCGGCGTTTATCCTTTAAAATTCCTAGTCCCGGATGTTTTTTTAATACCTCTTCTAATTCATTCTCAATATCGGTTTTTAATGGGCATGTACTTAACCTGTCTCGACTATTCATAAATAAATCTTCTCTGGCTCGTGGGTCAATCTCTGTACAATCTATTATTACTAATATTGATTCCGCTAAATAATTTAACCCTACTCCTTTTCTATTAAAAAAAGCTTTCGAAAGGTAGCCATGAGTTTGGCCATTAATTGTAAATACTATTCCTTCATCTTTTGTGAACTTTTCATGTTTTCCTTTTTTGAAAACATATATGGAATAGGTCATTTTCTGGCCATCTACGGTCATTGAACCTGAAGAAGGAAAATTCTCTTCTATATTGTTAGACCGATCTTCATCAACTCGAACTGATAAGCCAGATAAGACAGTTTCAAAAGAATTGCCTTGATAATTTTTCCGTCTTTCAAATAACTTTATGGGTAAAGCTATATAAGGCATAAGAACGGAAAGCTTGTTATACAAGTCAAATAGGATATTAGTTCTTAAACCTGGGCCAATTTTGTATTCAAAAAATTTAATGTAAGTACCCCATTGCATGGTTTGCCCATATGCTTCAGGATATTCGGAAGGAAGTATAGCTAGATCATCAGAAGGGAAAAATAAAATATGATTGCTAGGGGCTAAATATTTATAATTTGAACTTCTGGCCCCCTGACTTGGATCATCGCGGCGAATAACAGTAAATCCCCAAAAATCTTTCATTGGGTCGCTCTCATGTTCTGCAATACCGGGGTGTCTTTTAGAAATTACTAATTGAATGTTTCTTTCACCACAAAAACGAAACACTCCAGTACCACCCATATTGAATTTACCCTGTACAAATGGAATTCTAAGTTTGTTTGATTTACGAATAGATAGAATTGTCTCATGTAATCTTGCTGGAGATTGTCCTTCACCCTTATCAAAAATTGCGTAATTAGGATTTGTCTTCTGTCCTGTTGCTATAAGGCCAATATTTTCTGCCAACTTGCTACGTTCCCTTGAAGATATATTGGTTAATTTTCCATCTAAAATTTGAAAATATTCAATCAAGGCTTCTCTAATGCTTTGGGGAGCATTTTCACCTTCAGGAGAGATGTCACGGCGAAAGCATTCTCCCATCAACATGGCGTCCACTGAATTAATTATTTTTTCTACGATAGCGGATTCAGGCTTGCTTTGTTGATTACCAATAATTGAATAATTGTTCTCATCAGAACCAAAAAGTTGCCAATTTTCTTGTCTATCCCAATACTTTTCTTTTTTTAAGAGGTCTATTACTTCATCTTCTGTTTCACATTTAACTAGAAGTAGGCAAAGGTCTTTTAGTTGCATAATAGTTTTGGGTTTTATTGTTGTCCTACACAATCTTTTTACTAATGACTTTACCTAACTTGACAGATCAATAAAATTTTGTTCCGGCCTGTAAGGATAACTATTTAAAGAAACGATTTTTTTAAATGATATAAAACTTTAATTTGATATTTTTATGGTAACGAGCAGAGAAAATTAACGTAGAGCTAAAATGATTAAGAAGTCCCGATTAAAGTCAGCACAGGTATTAAAATATTTAAGATCGATAATTATCGACCTTTATTGATTGTTTTAGTGTTTATGAATTCGTCGCTTTGCTTTGAAAAAATATTTTGATGGAGTGATCCTGATTGCTAACGCATCGTTTCCCGTATAAGGCGAATAAAGTCTTTCTCGTCTTCTTGATATGTCACTCGTCTAATTCTAATTAGTTTTTGACCGGCTAAAGCTAAAATTTTATTTTTCATGTTGTCCTTCTGTTTTTGGATGTCGCTATCATGATAGGGGCTATCAAGTTCAATAATTTTTTTGGGTTTATAATTATCCTCGGCATCGATAATTACACAATCTATTAAAGCTCGAAAAAAATAAGACCTTTCTTCTTTTGATAATTTATCCTGAATTTTATTATAATCAATTATGGCACTTAAAGCAACATTCGGAAAAACTAAAAACATCTGAAAAACCTCTCGAACAGCTTTATAGAATTGATACTCTTGAATAGATTTAAACATGCTAATAGAACTATCTATTTCAGATATGTCTTTATTCTCAGTAATTATTATGTCTTTTTCTTGAGAATGTGAAACAAATTTTGGTTGTTGCTCCTTAAATTTTACAATTATTTGTTTACATACTGTTTCTTCTGGAAATAAAAGAGCATAATCATACGCTCTTGCTAATTCAGATTCAACTTCAACAATCTTGAGAATAAGTTTTCTAAAATTTTTATCACTTAATTTAAACGTGTACTTAGCCCCTTGATGTAGTAGATAGAAGTTTTGTAAATAATACTTAAATGCAGGATCATTATCCATTGAAGAATTACTCAATAATTCGTCAATAAAATATTGATCGATTAATGGTTTCAGTACAGAGTCGTTAGAAATGAAATTAAAATTATCATTATTCTTAAAAATGTCGACAAGTTTTGGCCAATCTTTTTTATTTACAAGTTGAAATATAGGTTCCCGATCTGTGATAAGGCTTGTATTTACTTTTGACATTCCCATTTTTGATATTTATTAAGTGTGCCTAAATACTAAAGTTCAATTATTTTTTAAGACTAATAATTAAATTTTTTCATTGGCCTATCTGAAATGGAATTTTGCAAATGGAATATCCTTTCGTCGAGGAATTCTCAGCGTGAACTATTATATAATTAGCTTTTCATTCAAGGAATATCTAGCGTTCCAATATCCAATCCGTAGGACGAAACTATTTTTACTCTTACCCCAAAAAATAGGGGTACTTTTCCCGAATCTTCGGAGTTCTCAAAAGCTCTTGTATGCAAATTGTATGCAAATCGCTAAAAAGAAAAAGGGTTTCAATCTCTTGAAACCCTTATCCAGCTTGAGTGGGAGTTGACGGGGTCGAACCGCCGACCCTCTGCTTGTAAGGCAGATGCTCTAAACCAACTGAGCTAAACTCCCTTGTTTTTCGGACGGCAAAGATAAGGGGAAAATATTTTCTGCAAAATATTTACAGAAAAAAGTATTAACTGGTTTGATATTTATTGTTGTTACCAACTCTTCGTACTGTATTTACAAACAGGCAACAATAACTTGATAGGTAGGATTTTAGCATGGGCCTGAAAGGGGGTATACACATACAAGGACTATGGTATTCTTTCGAACAATTCTGAAACAAACTGATATTATGAATTGGTATAGGCTCCATGATTTGTACCGACGACACTTGAATCAAAGTTGAATTGGTACAACTGCAATTGGTACAAACCTGTGACTGGATTTAAAAATAACCTGGAGATGAAAATTGATTAGTGACACCGAAATCGCACCGCAGGTGTAGCCAAACAACATTGGTTATTCATTGCAGGTGAATATTATAAATAACTTAATGTCAGATAATTATGAAATGTCAAAAATGCCGGAAAAGTCCATTTTTCAAAATACTCTTCTAAAAGCTTGCATATCCGGATTATTTTGTCAATATTTGTGCTGTAGTATTAATACTACATCATTTACCTCCTCTATTCTCTGTAAAAATCTCACACCAATTATCTCTGAAGTACCCTGTAGCTGATGAAACCCTAAACTTCTTTCGCAACAGTACTTAATCCTCTAGATGATCTCACGGTCGGTTTTATCCTATGCGCCCTGCACATAGAATTTAATTTAATTATCAAAAACGCTAATTACTTAAATTTTAGGATATGAAATCACAAATTACCACAGTAAACTTCAGCGCTAAAAAACTAATCTCAGTTTTAATTGCTTTCTTCTTGGTAACAGGTTCTTTTGCCGGCATTATTGTTACACCAGCTTCAACAACCCTGAATATTTCCGCTGATAAAGCGGCCAATGCTACGAGTCCTGAATTCACTTCGTTGAATGATATAATAGTTATGGAGTCAAAAGCAAATGAGTTTGCAAATACAGCTGGTCAGTCAAAAACCTTTATACTTACAGCACCTGCAGGTTGGATCTTTAATACTGCTTCCGGTACAGTTGCAATGAACAGTTTACATGATTTCAGATCTGTATCGATGAAAGTAAATGATAAAACGATCATCGTGAGTTTCATTGTTAAAGGAACAACCAGCATAGATATAATGACTATTTCAGGAATTGAGATAAAAGCAACTGATGGTGCGATGGTTCCTTGCCTTGGACAAATTTATGTTTCGGCTACAAACCCCGGTACTGCAAAATTGCCGGGTCTAAAGATGACAAAAAATACAGACGGACAAAGCGCAACAAACTTTGGTATCATGTCGCAAACAACCGGCAATGCAATAACGCTTGCTTTTGCAACCAGGCCTGATTCATCAATTGCTGGTATCGCTTTCGAAAAGCAGCCCGTAATCTTCACCCAGGATCAATTTGGGAATGCAACAATAAACGGTCTTGCAGAAGTTCAAAACGTGAAAATATCTCTTTCGGCCGGGACAGGAACTTTATCGGGAACTGCTGTACTTAACATCGGAACAACAGGCGGTAATGGAGTAGTAAGTTTTTCCGATTTAAAAGTGAATGCAACAGGTGTAAAAAAATTAATGGCCAGGTCTGGTGCGCTCACATTTGCAGTAACGAACGAGTTTGTGGTTACCAATGCAAATACAGCCAGCGAAAGTTCTTCAGAAGAAACTGTTGAAGAGTTCGATCCGGAACTGGTTTGTTATTCTGATAATAATGTTTTTTATAACCTAAACAGTTCTTCAATATAAGACCCTAATTCCCTGACGTATACACGAATCAAAGAGCGCCGAAAGGCGCTTTTCTATTTGCTCCAATAAGTTCATAATATAAAAAAAAGGTATCAGTAAGATGCCTGATAAAGAACTCTGGAGGAAAATTTTATAAAAATCAACATACTAACTATAAAAATGATGTATAAAATAAATTATTTGATAATCAAAGCGATATATAAGTTAATTGAACTTTAATTTATTAATGATAAACCTTTTTGGGTGTTTTTTCAATTGAATGTATAATAATGTCATTACGAATGCGTTTTACTAGGTTAGTAACTTACACCAATATCCTAAACAATCATGAAAAATCATTTACTAACGTATTTGACATTCGGTTCTATTCAATTGTTATCCCCTAATGGTAACAGTACTCACAAGAATCCGATCAATACCAATTCCCCAAGATTAAAATTTCTTGTCTTTGTATTCCTGCTGATCATTTTTGCAATTGGACAAAAAGCATATGCTCAAACTGCAACCTACTCAGGCGCCACTGGTGGAAACTGGAATACTGCTGCTAACTGGACAATCACAGCGCCTGCAGCCGTAGCCCGTGTACCACTTGCAACAGATAACGTTGTAATTCCCAATAACAGAAATGTTACCGTTAATACAGCTGCAGTATGTGCCAGCTTTGTTATTAACAACGGGATAGGCTCCAATACCATTACAATTAGTGGTACCAATAGTTTAACTGTTACAAACGGTATTACCATTAATGCTCCAACAGCTGCTGGTACAAAACAGATAGCCGTAGGAGCTACCGCTTCACTTTCTTGTGGAAGTATAACCATGGCAAATACATTACTTACTACTGCTGATTGCTTGGTTACATCAGCCGGTGGTACAATCACAGTTTCAGGAAATATTACTATGGGTGGTACAAGTGATAAAAACATGATCAGCTTTACAGCCGGCGGAACCATGAACCTGGGTGGTAATATGAGTGGAGGAGGATTCACCTGTGGTACCAGTACTGTCAATTGTACCGGCGCCGCTGCTCAAACCATATCCGGAGGTTCAAATGCATTAAGTGTTCCTACCGGGTATACATTTTATGATCTGAATATTACAAAAACTGCGGCTGCCAATACGGTGGCCTTTACTACTACTGCCATTACTGTAACGGATGATATGAATGTAACAACTGGTACTGCGTCGTTTACAGCAACTGATGCAAATTTTGCTATAACTGACGACCTTGTTATTGGAGCGAATGGTACTTTGATCAATACAGTTGATTATGCAGCTACAACAAGAAGTTTAACCATAGGTGGAGATTGGACGACCAATGCCGGTGGATCATTTACACCCGGCCTGGGAAATGTTGTATTCAATAACACTACTGGTGCACAGGCTATCAATGGTACAGCTACAACTCAATCGTTTTATAATCTCACAGTAGCTAAAACAGCACAAACATTAAGTGTGGCTGGTTCAACAACTACTTTAAATATTGCTGCAAATACAACTCTTTCCTCGGGTGTTTTTGCCGCAGGTACTGCTGCCAATATTAATATGACATCAGGTAACTGGATAAACAACGGTGCAACATTTACACCCGGAACAGGTACAGTAAATTTCACAGGTACAACAGGGGCGCAAAATATCCAGGGAACAGCAGCTACCCAGTCTTTTAATAATATCAGCATGAACAAACTGGCCCAGCAACTAAATGTTGCCGGTTCAACTACCACTTTAAATTTGAGCGGTACCATGTTACTTACTGCCGGAACTTTTGCAGCAGGTACTGCTACGGCTATAAACATGACCGGTGGTGACTGGACAAACAATGGCGCTACGTTTACGCCAGGTTCAGGAACTGTAACATTCAATAGTACTACGGTTAATCAAAACATAAATGGTAGTGCAGTAACGCAGGGTTTCAATAATATTACCATGAACAAAACTGGTCGCCAGCTTACCGTCGGTGGATCTACCAATACGTTGAATCTAACTGGTAATATTTTGTTGACTGCGGGAACACTTGTTGCAGGAACAGCGGCAGATATAAACATTGCAGGAAACTGGACGAACAATGGTGCAACATTTACACCTGGTACAGGAACAGTAGCTTTTAATAGTACAACTGCAACTCAAAACATAAATGGAACAGCAGCTACCCAAAGCTTTAATAACATTGTTGTAAACAAAGCAGGTCAACAATTAAATGTAGCCGGTTCAACTACTACATTAAATGCATCTGGTTCGGTTACACTTAATGCGGGAACATTTGTTGCAGGTACAGCTACAACTATCAACATGACGGGTGGCGACTGGATCAATAACGGCGCAACATTTACACCAGGTTCGGGCACCATTGTATTTAATAGTACTTCAGTTGCTCAAAATATTACCGGTACAGCTGCAACTCAAACATTCAATAACATTACTGTTAATAAATCAGGTCAGCAATTAAATGTAGCAGGCTCTACCGCTACTTTAAATTTAAATGGAAATATGTTATTGACTGCAGGAACATTTGCTGCAGGTACAGCTGCGAATATAAATATTGCAGGAAACTGGACGAACAATGGAGCAACTTTTACTCCCGGTACAGGAACGGTAACATTTAATAGCACTACAGCAACTCAAAATATCAATGGTACAGCTGCAACTCAAACATTCAATAACGTTACTGTTAATAAATCAGGTCAGCAACTAAATGTAGCGGGCTCAACAGCTACTTTAAATGTTGGTGGAACAATGACACTTACTGCCGGAACATTTGCTGCAGGTACTGCTGCCAATATTAATATGACTGGTGATGACTGGATTAATAACGGCGCCACATTTACTCCCGGAACCGGAACGGTAAATTTTACAAGTACAACAGCAGGGCAAAGCATTCGTGGAACCGCCGCAACTCAAACATTTAATAATATCACTATTAATAAAGCCGGACAGGTAATGGATATTACCGGATCCACCACAACGCTAACGCTTAATGGAAATATGACCTTAACTGCCGGAATATTAGATGCCGGAACTGCGGCTAATATAAATATTGCCGGAAACTGGTCGAATAGTGGTACCTCTTTTATACCAGGTACGGGTAGGGTAACTTTTAATGGAACACCTGCTCAAAACATTAGCGGAACAACAATCACTGATTTCTATAATGTAACGCTTAATAATACAAATGGACTTACACTAAGTACTGTAGATGTTAATATCAACGGGGGAGCGGCTGCACTTACTTTTACAAATGGTAAAATAACAACTGGCACACATAAAGTTGCAATGCTTTCTTCAGGAACAATTTCAGGTGCCGGTACGGGCAAATATGTATATGGAAACCTTCAATTAGGTGTAGCAACTGGCAGCCCTGCAAGGGTATTTGAAATTGGAGACGCATCTGTTTATGCGCCAATTTCAGTAATCTTTAATAGTGTTACTGTTGCTGGCAATGTTACAGCATATACTACCGGTGGAGAGCATCCGAGTATTCTTACATCAACAATCGATGAAACTGCGGATGTGAATCGTTACTGGACCATGTCGAACAGCGGCGTTGTTGAAACCAGCTATACAGCAACTTTCAACTGGGTGGCAGCTGATATGGATGCCGGCGCAACTTTTTCAAACTTTATAATTGGAAGACGTACCAGTTCATGGGCATATCCATCATTGGGTGCAAAAAATGCAACCAATATTACAGGAACCATGAGTTCTTTTGGTAGTTATGCTTGTGGTGAAGGCGGTGCCGCTGTTCCTGCAATGGCTACACAACCTGTCGACCAGAGTGCATGTAGCGGTGGAAGTATGTCGTATGTTGCTGCAGCCAATAGTAAACCAACTTCAACAGTTGTATGGGAGATCAGTACGGATGGGGGATCAACTTTTTCAACACTTACCATCGCGAGTCCATACTCCGTTGTCACAAACTCGGCGTCTGGTGTTACTACATCAACACTTACAATCAATCCTACTGTTCCTGCTATGGATCAGTATTCTTATCGTGCAATATTTACGAATTCAAGAGGAAATGTTACTTCATTCGACGGGTTAATGACTTTAACAGCTGCGCCAACAGCCAATGCAGGTTCGGCCCTTGCCCCCATTTGCGGAGGATCAGGGTCATCTGCACCATTGGGTGGTTCCGTAGGTGGTTCGGCAACAGGGGGAACATGGTCAACTCCATCAGGTGGTACATTCTCCCCGAGTGCTACTGATCTGAATGCGATTTGGACACCGCCGGGTGCATTTTCAGGAACGGCAACGCTTACACTAACTACTTCAGGTGGTCCATGCGGAACAGCAACTGCACAAAAAACGCAGGTTGTATCAGCATCGCCATCGTCTTTTACACTTACACCCTCAAGTGCAAATACATGTATTAACGGTATACAATCGATATCGGCAACCACAACCACCACCCAATCCTCGGGTACAGTGAGTCTTGGAATACCCAATAACAGTGCAACAGGTGTAACAAGCGCATTGGCTATTGCAGGTATACCTGCTGGTGCAACTATATATAATGTATCTGTTACTTTTAATGTCGCCCATGGCGAAGTATCGGATCTTTATATGAATCTCAGGGCACCAAACGGAAATATCCTGAATCTTGCAAACAGGCCTACAAATGGTAATGGTAATAACTTTACTAATACTGTTGTAAGTATGTTGGGTACATCAGCACTTAGTTCCGGATCGGCACCTTTCACTGGTACATTCTCGGCTGATGGAGCAAGTGGCGTAGGTGCTACAGGATATTTATCAAATGTTACAAGCTTTTCATCTCTTACAGGTACAGCAAGTGGCAACTGGACATTGATAGCAAGAGACGCAGCGGCGTCTAACACAGGAACACTTACTTCCTGGTCTATTTCAATCGAATGGTCAGCGAATCCTATTACATGGTCGCCAATAACTAATTTATATACAAATGCTGCAGCAACTACTGCTTATACAGCAGGTACACAGACCGGAACGGTATATTGCAAATTACCTGCAGTTGGAACAACAACTTATACTGCCACGGCTACTAACGGCGCAAGTTGTACTACAACTGCAACTGCTGCAATCACTGCAGGACCTGTAATAACAATTACACCTGATTATTGCTATGGAGGCGGTTATATACAACTCCAGGCAAGTTCTACACCGGCAGCCACATCATGGTTGTGGAGTACGGGTGCAACATCATCCAGTATTCTTGTAAACCTTGCAGGAAACTATACTGTTACTGCTACAACAGGAGCGGGTTGTGTTGCGAGTACCGCAGCAAGCATCGCCCAGGAACTTGTAGTGAACGGGGCATTTACCTCCGGCAATTCAGGATTTACCTCTGCATATACATATGTAACTCCGGGCGGTAATAATATGTACCCGGAAGCTACTTATACAGTTAACACCGATCCGCATACCGATCATGGTTATTTTTTCGGAAATGATCATACTACCGGTAGCGGAAACATGCTGATTGTAAACGGCAGTAATTTACTTTCTACTGTATGGCAGGAAACTTTCACAGTACAACCAAATACAACTTATTATTTCTCGGCATGGGCGGTGAGCGTGAACGACGTACCACCTTATGCACAACTACAGTTTGATATTAATGGAAGCGGTATCGGAACAACGGCAGTATTACCGGCAGGTCCTAACAATACCAGTACACCATCTGTATGGCAGCAGTTTTATGGTAGCTGGACATCAGGAGCCGGTGTAACTTCTGCTACTGTAACTATCAAAGATCTCCAGATCGCATTAGGAGGTAACGATTTTGCAATAGATGATATCTCATTCGGTACATTATCAACATTTGTTTCACTTACATCAGGAGCAGGCAGTGATACAGTAAGAACATGTAAAAATGTTCCTATGACGAGTATCACTTATTCAGTGGGTGCCGGTGCAACCGGTCCTTCGGTAACAGGGCTTCCTCCTGGCGTTTCTTATTCATTCAATGGAGTAACATTGACGATCAGCGGTACACCTACAGCACTGGGTGTGTATGACTTTACTGTTACCAACAGTAGTTGTAATCCAATTACAAAATACGGTCAAATCACTGTAATCGAAGATACACTTACACTCACATCAGCTGCAGGAACAAATGCACAATCAGGATGTTTGGGTACAGCGATCACAAATATTACATATAGTGTAGGAACATCTGCAACAGGAGCGACTGTAACAGGTCTTCCCCCGGGAGTTACCTCTTCTTTCAGCTCCGGTGTATTGACAATAACCGGTACACCTACAACAGCGAGTACTTACACATATACTGTAACTACAACGGGTAGTTGCTCACCAGTATCTGCTACTGGGACGATATATGTAAGAAGACAGATTATCAGCAGAACCTCAGCTGCAGGTACGAACGTACAATCAATTTGTATAAATACAGCAATTACAAATATTACTTATGCTATTGGTGGTGTTGCCACAGGTGCAGGTGTAACCGGTTTACCAACCGGTGTAACCGGAACATACAATTCAGGAACAAGTGTATTCACTATAAGTGGTACGCCAACTGCACCGCCCGGTGTTTACAGCTACCAGGTAACAACTACGGGGCCATGTAATTCAGTGAATGCAAACGGTACAATTACGGTGAATGGTCCAACGGCTAACCTTAGCTCCGCTGTTGGTACAGATGCACAAACTGTTTGTGTAAATACTGCGATAACCAATATCACTTATACAATTGCCGGTACAGCAACGGGAGCAGGTATCAGTGGATTACCTGCGGGCGTGACCGGATCATATAATACCGGTGTATTTACGATAAGTGGAACACCAACAGCAACAGGAACATCCTCGTATACAATAACAACGTCAGGTGGAAGTTGCGGAACAACTACAGCAAACGGTACAATAACTGTTTCGGCAAATAATACAGTTGGAGTAGCATCATCTACACCAACATTGTGTATCAATACTGCATTAACAGCAATTACACATACAACAACAGGTGCAACAGGTATATCCAACAGTGGCGTATCGGGAGCCAATGGTTTACCGGCAGGAGTAAGTGCAACATGGGGTTCTAATCTGATTACGATCAGTGGTACGCCAACTGCATCAGGAACATTTAATTATAGTATTGCATTAACCGGCGGTTGCGGATCAGCAAATGCAACCGGAACAATAACTGTTACAGCAGCTAATACAGTGGGAGTAGCATCATCTACACCAACATTGTGTATCAATACTGCATTAACAGCAATTACACATACAACAACAGGTGCAACAGGTATATCCAACAGTGGCGTATCGGGAGCAAATAGTTTACCAGCGGGAGTTAGTGCAACATGGGCATCTAATACGATTACCATCAGTGGAACGCCAACCGCATCGGGAACATTTAATTATAGCATAGCATTAACGGGTGGATGCGGAACAGTGAGTGCAACCGGAACAATTACTGTTACTGCAGCTAATACGGCAGGAGCGGCATCATCTACACCTACATTGTGTATCAGTACAGCATTGACAGCAATTACACATACAACAACCGGAGCTACAGGTATATCCAACAGTGCTGTATCGGGAGCAAATGGGTTACCGGCAGGTGTGTCAGCAACATGGGCATCTAATACCATCACCATTAGTGGAACGCCAACCGCATCAGGAACATTTAATTATAGTATTCCGTTAACGGGTGGTTGCGGAACAGTGAGTGCAACCGGAACGATCACTGTTACTGCAAACAAAACAGCAGGTGCTGCATCGTCTACACCTACGTTGTGTATCAATACTGCATTGACAGCAATTACACATACAACAACCGGAGCTACAGGTATATCAAACAGTGGAGTATCAGGAGCGAACGGGTTACCAACCGGCGTTAGTGCAACATGGGCATCTAATACGATCACCATTAGTGGAACACCAACTGCATCAGGAACATTTAATTATAGTATTGCATTAACAGGTGGTTGCGGATCAGTAAATGCAACTGGAACAATTACTGTTACAGCAGCTAACACAGCAGGCGCAGCATCTTCTACACCTACGTTATGTATCAGTACAGCATTAACTGCAATTACGCATACAACAACCGGTGCTACAGGTATTTCTAACAGTGGAGTATCGGGAGCAAATGGTTTACCGGCAGGTGTGTCAGCAACATGGGCATCTAATACGATTACCATAAGCGGAACGCCAACCGCATCAGGAACATTTAATTATAGTATTGCATTGACCGGCGGTTGCGGAACAGTAAATGCAACCGGAACAATAACAGTTACAGCAAATAAAACAGCAGGTGCTGCATCGTCTACACCTACATTATGTGTCAACACGGCTCTTACAGCGATCACACATACAACAACAGGTGCAACAGGTATATCCAATAGTGGTGTGTCGGGAGCAAATGGTTTACCGGCAGGTGTGTCAGCAACATGGGCATCTAATACGATCACCATTAGTGGAACACCAGCAGCATCGGGAACCTTTAACTATAGCATAGCATTAACGGGTGGATGCGGAACAGTGAGTGCAACCGGAACAATTACTGTTACTGCAGCTAATACGGCAGGAGCGGCATCATCTACACCTACATTGTGTATCAGTACAGCATTGACAGCAATCACACATACAACAACCGGAGCTACAGGTATATCAAACAGTGGAGTATCAGGAGTGAATGGTTTACCAGCGGGAGTTAGTGCAACCTGGGCATCTAATACGATTACGATCAGCGGAACACCAACCGCATCGGGAACATTTAATTATAGCATAGCATTAACGGGTGGATGCGGAACAGTAAATGCAACAGGAACAATAACAGTTACTGCAAATAAAACAGCAGGTGCTGCATCGTCTACACCTACATTATGTATCAACACGGCCCTTACAGCGATCACACATACAACAGCCGGTGCTACCGGTATTTCTAACAGTGGTGTATCGGGAGCAAATGGTTTACCGGCAGGTGTGTCAGCAACATGGGCATCTAATACGATTACCATTAGTGGAACGCCAACTGCATCAGGAACCTTTAATTATAGTATTGCATTAACAGGTGGTTGCGGAACAGTAAATGCAACAGGGACAATAACAGTTACAGCAAATAATACAGCAAGTGCTGCATCGTCTACACCTACATTATGTATCAACACGGCTCTTACAGCGATCACACATACAACAACCGGTGCAACAGGTATATCCAACAGTGCTGTATCGGGAGCAAATGGTTTACCGGCAGGTGTATCTGCAACATGGGCATCTAATACAATTACTATAAGCGGAACACCAACTGCATCAGGAACATTTAATTATAGTATTGCATTGACCGGCGGTTGCGGAACAGTGAGTGCAACCGGAACGATCACTGTTACTGCAAATAAAACAGCAGCTGCTGCATCGTCTACACCAACATTGTGTATCAATACTGCATTAACAGCAATTACACATACAACAACAGGTGCAACAGGTATAGCCAACAGTGGTGTATCGGGAGCAAATGGTTTACCAGCGGGAGTTAGTGCAACATGGGCATCTAATACGATTACTATAAGTGGAACACCAACTGCATCAGGAACATTTAATTATAGTATTGCATTAACAGGTGGTTGCGGATCAGTAAATGCAACTGGAACAATTACTGTTACAGCAGCTAACACAGCAGGCGCAGCATCTTCTACACCTACGTTATGTATCAGTACAGCATTAACTGCAATTACGCATACAACAACCGGTGCTACAGGTATTTCTAACAGTGGAGTATCGGGAGCAAATGGTTTACCGGCAGGTGTGTCAGCAACATGGGCATCTAATACGATTACCATAAGCGGAACGCCAACCGCATCAGGAACATTTAATTATAGTATTGCATTGACCGGCGGTTGCGGAACAGTAAATGCAACCGGAACAATAACAGTTACAGCAAATAAAACAGCAGGTGCTGCATCGTCTACACCTACATTATGTGTCAACACGGCTCTTACAGCGATCACACATACAACAACAGGTGCAACAGGTATATCCAATAGTGGTGTGTCGGGAGCAAATGGTTTACCGGCAGGTGTGTCAGCAACATGGGCATCTAATACGATCACCATTAGTGGAACACCAGCAGCATCGGGAACCTTTAACTATAGTATTGCATTAACAGGTGGTTGCGGAACAGTAAGTGCAACAGGAACAATAATAGTTCATGTACTAAATACAGCAACATTGTCATCAGTAGCAGGAACAGATGCACAGACAGTTTGTATAAACACCGCAATCACAAACATAACTTATGTAATAGGCGGTTCTGCAACAGGAGCCGGTGTAAGTGGATTGCCTGCCGGGGTGAGTGGTTCATTTAGTGCCGGAGTATACACAATAACCGGAACACCAACAGTGGCTGGTACTTATACTTATACTGTTACTACAACCGGTGGTGCATGTACCGGAGCAACAGCAACCGGAACCCTATCTGTTAGCCCGGTGCCGGTTGGAGGAACAATTGCTGATATAGCTGTTTGCTATGCAGATAACGGGAACCTTAGTTTAATCGGCAATGTGGGATCTGTTACAAGATGGGAAACATCTACGGACGGATCAACATGGACCAATATTTCAAATACAACAACAACACAGTCATTCACCGCAGTAACGCAAACTACCTGGTACAGGGCGCGGGTGCAAAGTGGTGCATGTGCTGCAACAGTGTATTCAAATACAGCAAAGGTTGGTATACATAATTTATGGACGGGACAAACAAGTGCGGATTGGAATACGGGATCGAACTGGTCAGATGGTATGACACCGACAACTTCTTGTCCTGATGTAACTATTCCTGTTTTGTCCGGACCAAATGTATATCCGCAGCTTACCTCAGGTACTGCAACAATTAATAATCTTGTTATACATCCCAGCGCAACCATGATTGTTTCGAATGCAATTTTGCAGGTTGCAGGAACAATAACCAACAATGGTACACTTGATATCACCGGTGGTACGCTTGAATTGAATGGCAGTTCTTCCGCTCAAACAATTGCAGGCAGTACTTTTAGCACGCATACAATTATGGCCATGGTTATCAGTAATAGTAATGGTGTAAGCTTTGCCAATACAAATGATACTATGAGTATAACCGGAGTATTGAGTTTCGGGGCAAACAATGCAGTACTGAATACAAATAATAATCTTACACTCGTATCCAATGCTGCAGGTACTGCAAGTGTTGGCGATCTTACCAATGGAGGAACCATTAGTGGCGCAAATATCATTGGTAATGCTACGGTAGAACGTTACATTCCAACCCACCCGAAAGCATGGCAGTTCCTGTCTACTCCTACAAGCGGACAATCTATCAACAATGCATGGCAGGAAGGAAACACAACGTTAGGGAATACACGCCCGGGATATGGAACAATCATCACAGGCGAAATGTCTGGTGCTGTTGCAAACGGGTTTGATATTTATACGCCAACAGGTCCATCAATGAAAACTTATAATGCTGTTACAAATACGTGGGCAGGCGTAGCAAGTACATCTATGCAGATATCAAATAAGAAAGGATACATGTTCTTCGTGAGAGGAGATCGTAGTGTAACAACTTCTTCAGCTCCTGCAACCGCAACAACATTACGTACTACGGGTAAATTATTTACAATAGGAGCAGATGCGCCGGCTTCGACAACTATATTGGCAGGTAAAATGGAATCAATTGGTAATCCTTATGCATCAGCTATAGATTTCACAACAGTTAACAAACCTGCGGCACCCGATGTGGACGATGCCTTCTATATATGGGATCCATTACTTACCAATAATTATTTTGGTTTGGGTGGTTATCAAACAATCAGTGCAGCCAACGGATGGAAGCCTATTCCGGGAGGTACAACAAATTATGACGCGAATACAGCTTATCCTTACATTCAATCAGGACAGGCATTCATGGTGCATGCCACCGGCGCGGGAGGTACGATGTCATTCTCAGAAGCAAATAAAGTGAACCAGTATTCAATGGCGAACAGAACAGTTTCAACAAATGCAATCGCAGACAGGCAGTTCCTTAGATTGTATTTATACAATGCGTCTTCTATGCTTTCTGATGGTAATGTGGTGGCATTCGACAGCGACTTCAGCAATGATTATGATGCAAACGATGCGATAAAAGCGAATAATTCAGGAGAAAATCTTGGTATCCTTAGAGGAGGAAGACTCCTTGCGCTGGAAGCAAGAAGCCCGGTAGTATCCGAGGATACCGTATTCTATTCATTCGGTAACGTACGCAGAACAAATTACCAGTTAAGATTTAATCCTGAAAATATGGCTCCGGGTCTAACAGCAAAACTGGTGGATAAATATACGAATACCACAACGGCCATAAGCATGACCGATACATCATCATACAATTTTGTAATTAACTACGACGCCGGATCATGGGCATTGGATCGTTTGTACCTGGTATTTAAACAGGCGCCTGCTGTTGCTATTACTGCGATTACGGCTGAACGTAATACAACAAATGGCCAGGTTGCAATAAACTATACAGTGCAAAATGAAGCAGGAGTACAAATGTATGAATTGGAGAGAAGTGGTGACGGAGCTATCTATAATACGATAGCTGCAATGAATCCTTCTGCAAATGATGGCGGAACCCATGCATACCTTGTGTATGATGCAAACCCGCTTCGTGGTACCAATTACTATCGTGTGAAAGGATCGAAAACCAACAATAGTTTTGTTTACAGCGCTGTTGTAAAAGTAGTACCTGGAAAGAATCAACCTATCACCGGAAAAAATACGATCACCGAAAAGGCCGTTGCTAACGAAACCACCACAACCGAAGTAAATATTTTCCCTAATCCTGTTGTTAACAGGATCATTAACCTGCAATTCATCAACCACGCTGAGGGAACCTACCAATTGGAACTCATCAGCCAACTTGGTGAAACAGTTTACAGGAAAACAATCCGGTTGAACAGCAATACCGCAACGGAAAAACTTTACCTCGAAGGATTGATTGCCGCCGGAAATTATCAATTGAAGATAAAATCACCTGATGGTTTATCCATCATTAAACAGGTGGTTATACAATAGTACCCTATATACCTCTGCACCGCAGAAACCCAAACCCCAAGGCGCCCCCAAGGCGCCTTTTTTCTATTATGCCTTTCCATTGAACGAAATGCTTATTTACTTGAAAATTGAGTGTTGAATATTGAGTATTGAGCATTTGATTTATCACCTGAGGTTCTATTTGCCTCAGTAAATATTCAATATTCAATACTCAATGTTCAATACTCAAGGAGTGTACTATTATGTAATTTTGTAAACAAAAGACCGAGACCAAGATTACGGTGCATATGTGGGAAAAGTTTTCAGCTCAAATACGGTATTTTCTTGTTATATTTACAGATCGGTTTTATGTAAAAAATGCAGATTTCGACCCCGTTTATCCAATATTTTTGAATTTCCTACCTCTTTTACTCCAAAATATCCAGTAATGGATAAGTTTTTTAGCCAGGCAACTGTAGCATTATAAAAAGAATCATAGAATCATTCAAGGCATCAATTGAAGACAATCAGGTATTTAGGCTTTTAGGTTTTAACCCTCATTACGATCAGCGCTCATAATCTAAGATTTCGACCATGATAAAATTTGTATCAAAGGCTGGGATAACCGTACCCGGAACTTTTATTTCAAACAAACTAATCAGGCGGGTTTTCTGCCTGTTGTTATTTACCTGCCTGCTTCATTCTTATGAGGCAAGGGCCCAGGTTTCCACTTATTATGTCTGGAGTCAATCAGATCAAACATATAAATCGGATACATCTACTACCTCAACTGTACCTGCGAATGTTTTCATCACTTCGTGGGATGATAATACTTATACCGGGTATAAATTTCCTTTCAATTTTAATTATAAAGGAACAACCTATACGGCAGGCATAGGAACCATCGGTGTGGATACTGATGGCTGGGTTGCATTTACCACGGGAGCCATTACCATGACGGGCACAACCGGCGGCGGTTCCTGGGTTTCTATATTGGATCATACGGGCGTTTACCTGACCGGTACAGCTAATAATGATGGTTTTTGCGGGTTCAACAGCGACCTGCAAGACCAGACCTGGACAAGTATTACCGGTAATACAACCAACGGGTCAAACATCATCACCAATATATCTGATTTCAGTGACCTGAGAGTAGGAACAAGACTTTCCGGTACCGGCATTACCGATGGTACCGTAGTTACTAAAATAAATCTCCTCACAACCAGCATTACCACCAGTGCAGTAGCAACTGCTACGGGAACTGCGGTAGCAATAACACCACGTACAAGCATATACGCATTTACGCGTGGCGTTGCTCCTTATCGCCAGTTTGTGATCCAGTGGACAAGAGCAGCAAGGTATTCAGGTGCAAGCAGCGGAGATGATTTTAGTTTCCAGCTGGTATTAAATGAAGGAGGAGGAAATGCAACCTACCAAACATTACAGGTAGTTTACGGAACCTGTAAAGCAACCAGCGCTACTGCACAAAATGCACAAGTGGGTTTAAGAGGGGCAACCAGTGCAGATTTTAATGCACGTACTACTACCACAAATTGGTCAGCAACAACAGCGGCGCCGCTTAATTCATCCACCTGTTCATTGACCAGTTCGGTTTTTCCCAATAGCGGGCTTACCTATACCTGGTCGCCGGCATGCCTTGCTGTTCCCTCTAATGCAGGAGCTATCAGCGGCTCAACCAGTGTATGTCCTGGTACGATTGTCGACTACTCGATAACGGGAGTTCCCGGAGCTATTTATTATACATGGACCTATACCGGTACCAATACAACTTATTCAGGCACTACTACATTGCCATTGAACACACTTGATTTTTCTACTTTGGCAACCGGCGGAACTTTAACTGTTACACCCGGTAATCTTTGCGGAAATGGTGTTTCTTCGTCCATCGTTATTTCTATGAACGGATTGCCCACCGCAACAGTCACTTATTCTGCTGCTTCTTATTGTACAAGCGCAGCTCCGGTAACACCAACTATCACCGGAACGTTGGGAGGAACTTTTACTGTTTCGCCATCCGGGCTAACTATCAATGCTTCAACAGGACAGATAACTCCTTCTACCAGTGCAGCAGGAAACTATGTTGTTACCTATACATTCGTGAGTGGCTGCTCGGCAACTGTCACAAAAAACATTACGATCAATGCTGGTCCTGTTGTAACGGCAACTGCAACACCTGCAAACCTGTGTTCTGTTCCAAACAGTGCACAACTACAGGCAACCATTCCTGTTTCAAATTATACATTGGCAAGCATAGCATATACAAGCTTAACCCCATCAGCAGGATCAACAATACTTTGGAATACGTACCAGCTGGATAATATTTCAGGAGCTATTGCGATGCCATTCACATTTAATTATTATGGATCCCCTATAACAAATTTTATTGTGTCAACGGAAGGTTATGTTCAATTGCAGACGGGAACAGCTGTGGAATGGACACCACAGACCTTGCCCAATGCAACCATTCCAAATAATATTATTGCACTTGCATGGGCAGATCTTATAGTTGATCCTTCTACCAATCCCGGGTCAAGTGTACGTTATTTTGTAAACGGTGTGGCACCCAACAGGATATTGATAGTCGATTATATTAATCTTCGTTTTCTTGTTGGTTCCGGTGCACAAAACGTTACAGGACAGATCAGGTTATATGAAAGCGATAGCCATATTGAAATCGCCGCGGGAACAGTAAATGATGACGGAGATGCATGGCCGAAAACGATGGGTATAGAAAATAGCACAGGTACATTGGCAACCACTCCACCGGGCCGTAATAATGTTGTATGGAATACTACTAATGAAGCGTGGTCATTTACACCGGCTTCCAATACCTATACCTATTCATGGAGTCCCGGTACAGCATTAAGCAGTACCACTATTGCAAACCCTGTTGTTACCAATCTTGCTTCAACTGTGACGTATACGGTTACTGTAACCAATACTTCCACCGGATGCTCAGGCACAGCAAATGTTACCATTTCCGCAGGAGGAAGCGGCCTTAGCGGAACCTATACCGTAGGTGTTGGCGGCAACTATACTACTTTAACTGCGGCTGTGAATGCTTATAATACCAGTTGCCTTGGAGGACCGGTGATATTTTCGCTTATTGATAATACATACCCGGGTGAAACATTCCCGATCATCATCAACAATAATGCGAATGCCAGCAGCGTAAATACACTTACCATAAAACCGGCAGCGACCAAAACACCTTTGATTACCGGTTCATCGGCAACCATATTGCTGCAGCTTAGAGGAGCAGATTATGTAACCATTGATGGTTCTAATACTGCAAGCGGCACTACACGCAATCTTAGCTTTACCAATACAGCAGCCACTTCAAATGCCGTAATCTGGCTTACAAGTTCAAGCGTATCTGATGGTGCGAATAACAATACCATTAAGAACTGCAACGTGTACGGTGCATCCAGTTCAGGAACCATTGCATCAATTCTTACCGGTAGTTATCTTACAGCTGGAGCTGATGCAGAATTCGCCAATAATAACAATACTATTCAGAATAATCTTTTATACCGGGCTCAAAACGCTGTTTATCAGCGTGGGAATGTTTCTTCGCCAGACCTTAACTGGACGGTAACACAAAATAATATCGGTTCTGTAGTTATTGCAGATAAACTGGGTTTCCGTGGAATGGCGATAGTGAACTCGCAGAACTTTACTATAACAAGCAATATCATCGCCGGTGTAACATTGGGTTCAGCAGGCTTTAATGCTTACGGTATCGGTATTTATTTAAATATTCTTACCGGTATGATCAGCGAGAATAGTATCAGTGATGTAAAGCATACCGGTTTCTATGGTGCTCATGGAATTTACCTCGGTCCTTCAAACGCCGCATGTAACCTGACGATACAGAATAATTTTATTTATGATGTGGCTGCGGGTGGCTTTAACAACGTTACATCTGCTGATAATGGATATGGAATTACTGCAGATGCAGGCGGTGGTTATAAGATCTATTTTAATACAGTTGTTTTAAATACGAATCCAACAACAACATCAACAGCAAATCATCGCTCTGCAGCTATGTTAGTAACAAGTGGGGTAACTGCGGCTTCAGGTATCGATCTTAGAAATAATATTTTTGACAATAGACAAACGTTTGGTGGTGCCAACAGTCGTTACGCTTTACTTTCAACCGCTGCAAATACAGTATATGCAAATATTAATTTCAATGGTTATTACTCAAATGGAAGTGGAAATTTGGCATGCCAGGGTTCAAATGCTACCCAATGGACAACACTTGCACAAATACAGGCAAATATTAGTGGCAATGCAAATTCCACCACAGCGGCAGCAGGACCAACATTTGTGAGCGCAACTGATTATCATGTGCAATCTATTGCAGGAAACAGCTTGTATACCAATCTTGGAACTACCATTACAGGGATAACGACCGATTATGATGTTACAACCCGTAACGGACTTAATCCAGATCTTGGTGCTGATGAATGGTTAATGCCGAACACCGGTTCATGGGTTGGTAAAACATCCATCGACTGGCTGGTAAATACCAACTGGGAAACAAATAAAATTCCTGACAGAAGCATAGATGTTACGATCAATGGCGGCTATACCTTTATGCCTACCGTTGTTACAACGCAGGCAATAAGAGGACTTAATCTTGCTGCGCCTGTTCCTTCCAATATACCCGTACTCACGTTGAACGCAGGTACACTGCAGGTATATGGAACAATGGTGCGTACAGCAGGAAGCATTGATGGTGCCAACGGTACACTTGAAATGGATAGCTCTATTTCTGCCCAGCCAATTCCAGCTGGCCTGTTTCTTAACAACAGTCTTAAAAATCTTGTTATTAATAATAGTGCTGCTTCTCCGGGAGTTTCAATAAATGGACCATTGGATATTTACCGGTCTGTAACTTTTGGTGCTGCTGGCATTGCGCTTACTACTAACAGTAACATAACATTCAAATCAACAGCAACAGAAACTGCATGGCTGGGCGTTATGACAGGAAAAACATGGGTAGGTACAGCAAAAGTAGAACGATATATTCCAACTGGAATTAACCACGGCAAATCATGGCAGTTATTATCTGTACCGATCCGTGGAGGCTTGTTCTTAAAACAAAACTGGATGGAGAATAACAACTCCCTGGTAAACGGAACAGCGGGATTCGGAACAACTATCTCGAGTGAAGTGGCCGGGGCTACGGGAAGAGGATATGATTTTTATACAGCACCCGGGCCTTCATTAAAAACTTATGTTTCTGCAACCAATACCTATGCAGGTGTAGATAATGGGATTGCAAACACAAATGCTGTAAATATTTTTAATCCAAAAGGATATATGTTATTGGTAAGAGGTGACAGGAGTGTACAAAGTTCATCCGCTACAGCTACTCCAACAGTTTTAAGATTGAGTGGTAGTATTTATACAGCAACGCCAGGCAATACACCACCAACCCAAACTGTAACTGCAAATAAATTTGAATCGATTGGTAATCCATATATCTCTGCAATAGACTTTACCACACTTACAAAGGGTGGTGGACTTGACAATGCATTTTATTTATGGGATCCATTGCTTGCAGGAAGCAATTCCCTCGGAGGATGGCAAACCTTCAGCGCTGTTACCGGTTGGTTGCCTACACCCGGCAGTTTAAACTATTCTGCTGTTGTTGCATATTCAAGGATACAATCAGGCCAGGCATTCTTTGCTCATGCAACCGTTTCAAATGGTACCGTCGCATTTACAGAGGCAGCTAAAGTGCAATCAAGCCAGTTGGTAATGCGACCAGGACCAGATGCCGATGTAACAAACAGGCAGTTCCTGCGTGTGAACATGTACAGGGTTTCAAGAATACACCTCGGACCTGTGGATGGAAATGCGGTTGCATTTGATAAGAGTTTCTCCAACAATTATAATGGGCAGGATGCATTGAAAATGAACAATGCTGATGAGAACATAGGCATATTCAGCAATGAGAGACAGTTGACAATTGAAGCAAGGAAACCTGTAAAGAATAATGATACCATTTTCTATAATATCAGCAACCTTCGCCTTGATGCATACCAGTTAAGATTTGGACCTGAGAACATGTCATCATTAATGATGAGTGCATGGCTAGTTGACAAATTCCTCAATACCATGACGCCGGTAAGCCTGAGTGATAGTACTACTATTGATTTTAGTATCACTGCAGACGCAGGTTCTTATGCTGCTGATCGTTTTTACCTGGTATTCAAAAAGACAAGAGTATTGCCTGTTATCATCACTCATATTGCTGCTAACCGCAGCGATGAAAAGGAAATAAATGTTAACTGGAGCGTGGAAAATGAAGCAGGTATAGAAAATTATGAGATTGAAAGAAGCGGTGATGGACGCAATTTCAACAAAATTAATATTGCTGAACCAAAATTAAATAATGGGAAAAGCTCCGGTTATGTTTACCCTGACCAGGAGCCACTTGCGTTTGATAATTTCTATCGTATCAAAGCGATCGGCCGTAGCGGGGAAGTGCAATATAGCAGTATTGTAAAGGTTGGAAAAGTAAAAGGCGAATCGTTTATTGGCGCTTATCCCAACCCGGTAGTAAATAAAAACCTGGCGGTTTCGTTTGTAAACCAGGAAGCAGGAACATACAACATTCAGTTAAGCAACCAGCTTGGCCAGGTAATGCTGACTAAAAGAGTGTTTGTAAACAGCAATAACAGTATTGAATCCATACAGCTTGATAATGATCTTGCGACCGGGAATTACCAGCTTGTAATTACTACAGGCAATGGAAAGAAGATTTCCCAGCAGGTGATGATAAATTAATTACCGATTTATAGATAATGAATAGAATTGCCACTGATTCACTGATTAAATCAGCGAATCAGTGGCAATTCTATTTCTCATTGATGTTCCCTTTGATATTATTTATGAGAAAGAACGTTTATCCCGTGCAGCATTCGCTTCAAAAAGCTCTCTCAAGTCCTGCAACACATCTGCGAAAGCAGGCGGATGGAAAATATCGGGATTTGAGTAATCAATCAATCCAAGATCATTAAAAGCCGGCTGAAATACATCTTCAATAGCAACCCTAATGCATTCATAAAATATATGATAGTTTTCCTCTTGTGTGTGTTTGGAATGAATTGTAAAAACCGACCTGGCCGAGAAAACATGTTTTACATTGGCTACCTTTTTATCGAAAAGAATAAATTCAGGGGTGATTGCAAGTTCAATATTCTTTCCATCCAATGGTTTAGCAAGGTCAAACCTGAATGCGCATCCTAATCCATCGGGATATATTTGAGGAAGCGAATTGATAATTACCGGCTCTGTCCTCGATACTTCAAAATTTTCTAAACTCATTGCAAATTTTATTTATTAAAGTTATTTCATTTTCGCTATCAATGTTCAACTAGCTTTATCCATTGTCAATTGCTTGGCTTCTGCTGCTTTCAGTATACTATTAGCGATACCATATTCACTGCACAACTCCTTCATTTTTTTTCCAAATGCATTTCTGTAATACGAAGGTATTTCGGATGAGTTGGAAAAATAAGTCAAATACCTGCTTTCAGGTTCGGGGTAGTGTTTTTTTATTGCATTTAGCAAAAGTGTTTTGCTGTCTGCTTTACCACTGCCAAATAAAGTAATGCCGGCCGGCATCACATAATCTGCTTTCATTGATTTAAAAGCAGAGAACATTAGATTAAGCTGTGCGGTGGTACCAGATATAAAAGGAAGTAGCGGCATCAGGCTTACACCTGCAAGAAAAGATTGTTTCAGGCATTTATCCAGGGCCTTTAATCTTTCAGAGGGAGCTGTGGTACCGGGTTCAAAAATTGCGGCAACAGCATCATCCAATGTGGAAAAGGAAAAAGAGATAATTACACCCTTTTTTAATTCTGCTAAACCTTCCGGTAAAATTACATGTTCATTGATCTGTTGCAAAACATCAAAATCCCTTTCAACCAAATCTGATTTTGTAATGATGTGAACGGGAAACCTGTGTTTGGCAATTGCAAAAAGTGCTTTTCTTGTTAGTTCATATTTTTTTTCCAACTGTAAATAGGGGGCTGTTGCAGAAGAAAGAACGATAATTCCATATTGGCCTTTTTTAGCTCTTAAAGTCAATTGCCTGTCGAGCTCTTGATCATTAGGGCTGACAAAAACACTTTTTATCAAACTTATAACTTAATCAATAACCGTTGGTTTTACGATCGGCGTATTACTTTTTGCTACAACGTACGTGGAGATAGCATAGTAAGCATGCGGATTGGGATTCGGCGACATCAGATCGTTTACCCATGGCTGAAAGCTGTATTCAAATGTAAATGATTGGCCCGCCATACTGGTTGCAAACTGATTTTCTCTTACCGGCACTGCCATGCCAGGACACCAGCCTGCACGATCGGGAGTCCAGTTACCACCCTGGTTGGCTACAACATTGCTGGCGCATCCAATAGGACCCATGTAATGGGAAAAAGTATTTGCACCATTGATCAGTATATTATGGGTACGGAAACACCATTCAGCACAAGGCCTGTTGCCCGCATCATAAGGTGTTGCTTCACCCCATCCTGTAATAATGGTGCGCAGCGAAGTAGCTTCTGCATTAGCAGGAATAGAGATCGTTTTGGTAAGATCGAATGCTGATGCATTCTCTCCATAAATAACTCCTTCCAATGAATTTTGGTTATACTGTAATACTTTTGAAATAGCATAATACGGATAATCGGGTGTCCCTTCCAGGTAATCAAAATCAACAGACAGTAACCATCCATCTGATGTCCACACTTCAATAAATGCTCTTAATGTTACCGTTCCCTGCAGCAATGATTTGAAATCAGTCACATCTATTTCAAAACCCCTCCCGGTTGTATGATTGTCTATTCCATAGGGCGTAATATACCTTCCCATCTCATACCATTCACCTGAACTTGGATCTTTTATCTGAATATGCGCATATACGTCCCAGTCACCACAATTATTAGAAGGACACCTTAGCTTTACATACATGTTTATTTTATTTACATGGCTCACATCCGGGGGAAGCGTATATTGATGTTCTGCAGATTGTGATAATCCTGTTCCAAATGCCAGTCGCTCGCTACTAAAACTTGTATAGGTTTGTTGAATACCGCCGGTTCCCGTAACATCAAGGTTAAGCGTATTTGCACCAGCACTTTCAAATGTAACGGTGCCGTTATTAACTCCATATGTAGAAGGGGAGAAGCGAACATACAGGGTTTTGCCCGATGCAACTTCTGATGCAGGAATGCTGAGGCTTGTAGAAAAACTCGTATTATCCAATGAAATTGTATAGTCTGTGCTTGAAGTCACAGTTACAGGTCCTGTCAAATTAGTTCCACTTAGCTGGAAGTTTTTTGGAGTGGATGTTTGTCCCACCACCACAGTTCCAAAATCGTAAATAGTACCTGACCCCGGGATTGTTATCGTTGGAAGACTTGTTCCTGTATGATCTTTTTTACAGGATGAAATTAAAAGCATGAATGATGTTGCACATGCAATAAGCAGATAGGTAAACGTACGCTTCATTACTTTCTGGTTTAAGTTTTATTTGATTTTCCTGGTTTAAAACCCGGCAGCTAAAAGTAATGTTTTTTGGGTACTCTTGTTCCATTGAAAAACTTTTTTTGATTTTGTAGTCATTTTTCGGGAATCAAAACGAAAATGCCAGCCATATTTACTATATGCTGGCATTTTAATTATCAATGCTGTTATTTAAGCAGATTTACAGATTCGTAACGCGTATTTCATATTTCAGTATTCAAAATTCATCATTCAGTAACAAGTAATTTCTGTGTACAAACAATCCCTTCTTCATTCCACAAACTCACGCAATAATTACCCTTACCGATATTCGGATCAAGATAAATTACCTGCATAAAATTATTGTTATTGATATTCAACGGTACTGTATACACTTGCTGGCCAAAACTGTTTATTAATCTCATGTAATATTTACCCGGTCTTATTTTTTGTAAACGTAATTGAAAATGATGGTCTGTAACCGGGTTCGGATAAATATTCATCCCCGTTCTCATATCCTCAATGGTTACTTTCGCTTTATCGCTGTAAACTGATTCGCCATTTTGTTTAACAGATCTTATCCTGTAGTAATTGTCTTTATTTATTGGCTTACTGTCATTGAATTTATAAATGGTATTATCACCAGTATGATAAGGTAATTTGGTAGAGAGCTTTTCAAAGTTCATGTTATCAGCACTCCGTTCAATTTCGTAGTATGATACATTCATTTCATTGTTCACTTCCCAGTTAATGATAACCGACCTGTTGTCATCATTGGTGGCAGAAATATTGGCGAATGAGAAAGCCGGCACTGTGGAAGCATCGCTGAAAACTATGATCAGCCTGTTGCTGGCCCTGCTTGCAGCATCATTGGTAATAAGGAGCGTTAGATGATTACTATCGGTAAGACTTATGTTTTGAACCGTATTTAAATACCTGTCGATAAGACTGCAATGGATATTTGTTGTTGAAGAAAGGTTTTCAGGAGCTATTTCCAAACGGTATACCTGGGCAACAAGATTAGACATGTTGTAAAAAATCGTGTCGCCGTTACTGATAGGTTGCCTTGCTTCAACCGCCAGTATCCTGTTATCCCTGTTCAAACCAAAATTTTCTCCCGGGTTAAGTAATTTAATGGCATCATTGCCATCTATAGCATTTGAATATTGAGCATCAAATACTACCCTGTTGCCATCGGCGATATTTCCATTAGCCGCAAACAGGAAAGTACTGAGCATTTTAATAGTGGTGATGGGTTTGAGTGAGGAGGGAGCTCCAGCTGGTTTTTTATTTCCTGCGATGCTGCTCACCGTACAGGTACAAAAAATTAAGGCCAACAGGAATCGTAAAGCTTGTTTCAAGATAATTGGATTTATGGATAAATGATTTCATTATATACAGCGTGGATAAACACTTTATATAAGGAGGACCAGTTAATAACGCAAAAAAGTTAAGTACAGTATGCTGATGAAGGTTGAATTACCAGTTGAGGGTTTTTTACAAAAGGCATGGCAAATGTTTTAATATTGCTCAGGTTTTTGCTAAATGTTATGCTATATTTTCCCCGGATTCGTCTTTTTTTAATGCTTTTTACCTAGTTTTTGATATTTTTTTCCCTAAAATGACCCTTTATCCTGCTTTTTTCTTTGTTACATTTTTCCACCTACTTGCGTTTTTTGTAACAGCAGCTGTCGTGGCTCCAGGGTTGTTACATTTTTTTGCCAGCCGGGCAAAAAGGTAACAAGAAAAATTGCACATAATAAAGGGATTTTGTTGATTTTAAGTAAATTTTACAGGTTTACGCGGCAAAATGGGCACTTTTTTTAATAAATTATCATTTCCGTTTAGTAAAAACAAGTTTAATGTGGAAGAGTTTGAACGCAAAAGCACTGTATTAGTTGTCGAACATTGTTTTGTCTAATTAGCCCAAAAGCTTGCAAAATTCGTATAACTTATTATCTTTGTATTGCTTATAACCCCTGATCCACCCATCTTTCCGAATTTCCGTACTCATTAATACCTCTATTCCTCGATTATCCCGTTATTTTTTCAAACAGAGAACGTTTAAATTTTATCCAATCTGGTAAATGGTAATAATAATTACCGCAGCCAGGGAAGGATATTAACAGGAATATGAAACGAACATTACCTCTTTTTTCGAAACCTGCTTTCGCTGATTTATTCGGTGTAAATCGTCGGACATATTCATTATGCCTGTGCGTATTGGGAGTATTGTTCTTAATAAACGATGCCCGGGCTGGAAATGCTGAGCCCGCTGGTTCAACAACCCCATCAATAACCATGGCTGGCACATATACCGTTGGTTCGGGAGGTGATTACCTGACACTAACTTCAGCTATTAATGATTACAATTCAGCAACACTTGGAGGAGCAGTGATTTTCTCTTTGACTGATGCGAATTATAATGCCGGGGAAAGCTTCCCGATCGTTGTCAACAGGAACCCGAATGCAAGTTCAATCAATACACTCACCATAAGACCTGCTTCTGGGGTGAGCCCGGCTATCTCCGGTTCTTTATCCGGCGCAGCCTTAATAAAAATACTTGGAAATTATATAACGATCGACGGATCAAACAATGGTATAACCAATGGTGCGTCTACCCGTAACCTTTCTATTACTAATACAGCCACCATTACTCCGTATGTAGTTTGGCTTGGTTCATCAGCCGGGTTGCCGGTTGCTTTTTCGGGAATAAAAAATTGTATAATTACAAATGGGTCTGCATCAGTAGCCAACACAGCAGCAATTACAGTTTGCGACGGGACTACAATTAATACTGCAGGATACTTCAACAATATCGGTATTGAAAACAACTTGATCAAAAAATCAAACAGGGGAATTCATTGTATTGGAGTGAATGCCAGCAACAATGGTTTAAACCTGTCGGTATTGTCAAATGATCTTTCTTCAACATTAACAAATGCTATCTATTATTGCGGAATATACCTGCAGGATATTGATGGCGCTATGGTGAAGGATAATGTTGTTGGCAACTTTACGGGAATCGATCCCGGCGATGACGTAGGCATATATGTATCATCCGGTGTTAAGAATACAAGTGTATTTAATAATAAAGTACTCAACCTGAATTATACCGGTGGATCAGGGTATGGTGCTCATGGTATCAGGATAAGCAGTGCAGTTACAGGCGCAAACATTACAGTTGCAAATAACATGATCGCCAATATCACGGGCGACGGTTTTGATTATACCAACGCAGGTGCAGGGTTGGATAATCCGACAGGAATTTTATTGACCAGTACACAAACGGGCATTAAGATCTATCACAATTCCATCAACCTGGGAACGACAGGTTTTACAAATACATTAAACAGGACAAAAGCAATATCAGCATGTATCAGGTTGTACACCGGGAGTAATGCAGAAATAAAAAATAATATCCTGGTTAATAAATTAGGAAGAGCGGGCAGCGGAACAACAGGATATGGTTCAATTGCCATACTTGTTTCAACGAATAGCACCCAGCTAACCTCAATTGATTATAATGATTACGTTGTAAGCCCGACAGGATCAGGTTTAAAATTGTTTGGCCAGATCAATCTTACCGCTTATGATAATACCAGTTTACCTACATGGGCTTCGGCAAATGGAGGAGATGGTCACTCTCTATCCGTTGTACCTGTTTTTGCCACGGCCACAGATCTTCACTTATCTCCGGCAGCAAGTAATACAGGGTTAAACAATGCAGGAACTTTTATCAGCAGCAATACAACCGACTTTGACAATACAACCCGGAATGGACTTTTACCGGATATTGGATGTGATGAATTTCTTGCGCCGAATACATGTTATTGGGTAGGAAAAACATCTACCGATTGGCAGGTTGCTTCTAACTGGGAAACCAATACCATTCCTGGTGGAGCAACAGATGTTTATATATCGGGCGGCTATACTTATATGCCTTCTGTTACTTCAACACAGGCGATAAAAGGACTTTTCATGAGTGCGCCCGGAGCAGCACCTGTATTAACCATCAACAACGGCGACCTGCAAATAAATGGTGCAATTACAAGAACAGGTGGATGGATTGATGGAGCGAATGGTACGGTTGAAATGAACGGAACTGCTGCTCAAACAATTCCTGCATCTCTTTTTGCAGGTAATAAACTTCGGCAGCTTATCATTGGCAATAGTAACGCAACTACCGGGGTAACACTTGCCGGTACGTTGGATATTTATAAATCGCTAGGGTTTTCTGCTTCCGGCTTAAAACTTACAACAAACGATTACCTTGTTTTTAAATCCACAGCAATAGAAACGGCATCGTTAGGAGATGTTACCGGGAAAACAATTGTTGGTAATGCAACGGTAGAACGTTATTTACCCGCAACGAATGCCGGGCCAGGTTCTCATGGAAAATCCTGGCAGCTATTATCCGTCCCGGTTAGCGGTACGCAGACAGTAAATGCTGCGTGGCAGGAAGGTGCTGCTACGGCAACGGCCAATCCAAACAGCGGATATGGAACGCAGATCAGCGGTGATGTGCCGGGTGCAACAAGTCTTGGTTTTGATGCAAGCAGCGGAACTCCCTCTATGAAAGTGTACAATTCGGCCACCGGCTTATATACCGGTATAGCCAATACAAACAGCCTTCCCATTTCCAATCAAAAAGGATATATGATTTTTGTGCGTGGTGACAGAAGTGTTACAGGTTATAATCAAACGGCTGTGCCAACGATCCTCAGGGCTACGGGAAAATTGTATACAACCGGTACCGATCTTCCGCCATCATCCAATGTTGCAGCAGATAAATTTGAATCGATCGGTAATCCATATGCTTCATCAATTGATTTTTTAGCTTTGACGAAATCTCCCGGAGTTGATAATACTTACTATGTATGGGATCCGCTATTGCCCGGCTCGGGTTATGGTGCTTATCAAACGATCAGTGCTGTGGCTGGTTGGTTGCCTAGCCCCGGCGGAACTTCCAACTATCCATCAGGCGTTGCCGTTAGTAGTATACAATCCGGGCAGGCATTCTTTGTACATGCTACGGGCGGTGCAGGTACAGTTTCATTTTCTGAAGCAGCAAAGGTTAGCGGCAGTAAAATGTCATTCCGGGCAGGAGATGCCATTAACATTTCGGCCCTCTATGCAACTTTATATAACGGAACTGATAGCACAGCAGGCATAGCAGATGGAAATATCATAGCGTTCAGCAGCGATTATACGAATGAGTATAATGGGGACGATGCATTAAAGTTTGTAAATGGTAGCGCCAATTTTGGCATATTCAGTAGCGGCAGGCTATTAGCAGTTGAAGCAAGGAATAACCCGTCTGCCAATGATACTGTTTTTTATTCCCTTACTAACCTGCGTAAACAGGGATACCAGTTCAGGTTTATAGCACGGGAGATCCCGGTTGGTTACAATGCTTTTCTTGTAGACAGGTTCTTGCAAATATCAACACCGGTTGGTCTTTCAGGAAATACAGCCATCAACTTCAATGTAAATGATGACCCGGCTTCTGCAGCAACAGATCGCTTTTACATAATATTTCAACAGTTACAGGTGTTGCCTTTAAGATTTAAAAATATTTCGGCTACGCGTCTCAGTGAAAACGATATTTCTGTGAATTGGATCATAGAAAATGAAACCGGTGTAAAAAATTATGAATTGCAGCATGGCGAAGATGGGCACGCCTTTGCCGGAATAAATTCAATCCTTCCGGCGAACAATAATGGAAGTAATATAACTTATACCATTGTCGATGACCATCCGGTTCAGGGTGACAATTTTTACCGCGTTAAAGCTACAGGCATAAGTGGACAGGTCATTTATAGCCAGGTCGTAAAAGTTACTTCAATAAAAGTAAACGCTTCATTTAATATTTATCCAAACCCGGTGCCTGCTAAGCAATTTTCCCTGGTTTTTAATAACAAGCCGGCCGGTAATTACCAGGTCCAGGTTATCAATCAATCCGGTCAAAATATATATAGCAATAAATTGAACTTCAATGGCAATAACGATATAAAATCAATTTCCCTTAGTTCGCAAACAGCGGCAGGAAATTACAGGCTAATGATCATTTCAGAAGATGGTACAATGGAAATAAAACAAATTGTTATTGAATAAATATCAATATAAGAAGCCGCCTGATCAACAACTATTAACCATTACTTAATATCTATTGAAAGCAGCACTTTTCCAGCCTGGCTCCTCCTAACTGCAGGTAAATTTTTAGCAGAAATCCTGCAAAAAAAGCAGTTTTTTGTCCTGATTTTACAAAAACTGCTTTAAAGGTTAGGATTGTTAGTAATTTGATAATTAATTAACCTGGAGAAAACACCGGATCCGGCAATTAAAATTTACATTTGCGCCTGATTTTTTCCCTGTGTAAACCTGACCCGCCGGCTTTTTTTACGTACTTATTAAAAATGATTTAAGATCTATTATATCTGTCATGAAGCATTTATACAATTTTAAGATAAAACAGGCTGGGAGCAGGACATTTTTTTTGAGGAGATTTACTTTCTTTTCCGTACTTCTTTTAACACTCAATGTAAGTTCTGCGCAGATTTTTACAAACCCGATTACGGATGCGTCACCGTTTTCATCTAATCCTTTTACAACAGGGCAAACAGTGAATGCTAATATTACTGTTTCCGGAATTGGAAGGGGAAGTGGTATTACCGGGAATGCCGGGTCTAATAGGTATAATGCAGCCAATTGGAGCACAACGGGAATTGATCTGAACGATTATTTTGAGTTTACACTTATTCCTAATGCAGGGTTTCTTATTAATTTTACCAGTTTTGTTTATTCAGGCCAGGTTTCTTCAGGAACTCCTACATTTAAATTCAGATCAAGTGTGGATGGTTTTACAGCTGATATTGGAACACCTACTACTGCAGGCACTACGATCAGCCTGGCGGCGGGTGCTTACCAGAATATTTCTTCTTCGATAACATTTCGTTTTTATGGCTACAATTTTGCCGGAACAGGAACTACCTATAGTATAAATGATTTTACTTTTAATGGGACCTGTATTCCGGGTCCGAGTCTTTCTTCAGGTGCATTAACAGGTTTTGGGAATGTTTGTATCGGCACCGTTCCAGGTGTAAATATTTTTACAATATCCGGTAGTTCGTTAACAGGTGCTAACATTACTGTGGGGGCATTGGCAGGATTTACCTATTCAACAGACAATATAACTTTCACGCCTACACTAAATTTTGCACAGGCTGCGGGAACAATGGCGTCTAAAAATATTTATGTGAGATTTTCGCCTTTGCTGGTACAATCCTATAATGGAAATATAGCTGTGGGTGGTGGTGGTGCACCTTCTATTAATGTTGCTGCTACAGGAAGTGGTGTAAATACCCCACCGACTATTGATAATGGTACAGTGAGTGGCGTTACTACCAATAGCGCCAATGTGAATGCAACTATCAGCAGCAATGGATGTAGCGCTTTGTCGGGCTATGGAGTTGAATATAGTACAACAGCAAGCTTCGCCAATGGAACGGGTACAGCTGTAGCAGGCGGGGCATTAAGTGTGGGCAACTTTACATCAAATCTTATTGGACTTGCGCCTCCGGGTCAGACCTTTTATTTTCATACATATGCTACTAATGCCGGAGGAACTACATACGGTGCAGAAGGATCATTTACACTTTTAAATACAGTTCCAACACTAACAGTTCCCCCTTCAGGGGCAGGTTCACTGAACGCTTTTGGAAATGTTTGTATCAATACCATTGCTACAGATCAATTCACACTTTCAGGTAGTGTACTTAATGGATCCAATGTTGTTATCGGGCCATTAAGCGGGTATAAGTTTTCAACTTCAGCAGGCGGTCCTTTTAATAATACGCTTACACTTGTTAATGGAGGAAGTCCCTATACTTACAGCGCAGGAACTTTAGCAGCTACCGTTTACGTTCAGTTTCTTCCTACGTTGGTTCAGTCTTATAATGGAAATGTACCGGTGAGTGGGGGCGGTGCTACGGCAATCAGTGTTGCGGCAAGCGGAGCGGGTATCAATGATATCCCGACATTAACAACGGGTAACGCAATCTTTATTACAACATCCGGAGCAATACTGCCAGGCACAATTGTTACACCAGGATGTGGTGTATTATTAGGTTATGGGATAGAGTATAGCATCACTCCGGCATTTACTCCCGGCACCGGAACACAGGTACCTGCATCCAATCTAAGCGGCGGATCTTTTTCTGTTACATTGTCGACGCTAAATCCAAATACTACTTATTACTATTACGCATATGCGACAACTGCAGGTGGTACCGGTTATGGAACGATCAACAGTTTTCTTACGGCAACTTCCCCAACAAAACTGGTGATCACATCTATATTTCCTGCATCACCTACAGCACTTACACCATTTAGCATTACCATTACAGCGGTGGATGACCTGGTTGGAATGAATCCTACTAATGTAACTTCGAATACAGATATCACCCTAGCTCAGGTAGCCGGGGTGAATATCCTTAGTTTCCCTTCAGTTCCTGCAGGCACTATTCCTGCCGGTGCGAACTCTATTACAATTGCAGGATCTTTTTATGATGTACCGGAAGTGGGTGTTGGAATGACGGCAACTGCAACATCAGGAATGGTCTCACTTGGCACAAGTGCAACTTTTACTTTTAACGTGATTGCTTATACAGGTCCAAGTACGTTTGTATGGGGTACGGGCGGAGGTTCGGCATGGCTTAATGGTGCTAATTGGGTTGGTGGAACAGCACCCGGAGGTTCTCTTGTTGGACTGAATCAGCATGTGGCTTCATTTACGAACCAGGCCAGTTTAAATACCAGTGCTACCGGCGGATGTGGCATTAATATGAATAGTGTTGGTGGTGATTACAGCGTTGGTACAATTTACTTTGCGGATACATATGCAGGCGTACATACAGGCGGCATTGCTCCGATTGGTAACAGTTCAACTTCTGCCTCGGGAATATTAAGCCTGTATGGAGCACTTTTAAATAATGTAGGAGGTATCGCTGGTAACAATCATGCAAGTTTACTTATAGCGAATTATATGACTGGTACAAATACACTTGAAATACGAAACGGTATTGGATCAGGGAATCAAAATTTTACTTTAAATCTGGCGGCGGCCGGTTCAATGGTTGCAGGTGCCGGAAGAACCATCAATATAAATACACTTTTAACCGGAACACAAACGCTCACACTTACAGGAAGCGGCAGCTTTGGTCTTACTCCTTCGGGTGCTGCAGCAGTAAATACTTTTTCAGGAGCGATCATTGTTGCCAACGGTACTTTAATTGTTGGTAATACAGGAGCGTTCAGTGCAGTTTCGCCAAACGTGATAACACTTGGAAGCAGTGCAGCAAATGTTGGTGTATTAAGACTAAATGGTAATTCTGTTACAATCGGTGGATTGACTTCTGCGGGAACTGCCGGTAACTCAAACATTGTAGATAACGGTAATGCCTCAGCGACACTTACCGTTAATAATTCAAGTGCATATATTTTCCAGGGAGCTTTAAAAGATGGAAGTACGGGAACCCTTACGCTCGTTAAAAACGGAGTGGGTAGCCTTACACTTCGTGGTGTTAATACTTTAACAGGGCTAACAACGGTAAATAATGGTACGCTGGCTTTGGCTCATACGGGAGGGCTTACTTATCCTTCAGCCAATTCAGTAGTAGTGAATGGTACCGGCACCTTGCAAATCAGCACCGATCAAACATTAAAAGATATTACACTTGCTACAGGTGGCACACTAAAAGTAGATGCAGGAGTAACGCTGACAATTACAGGAACGTACAATGCAGCAACCTGTAACATCATTAATAACGGAACGATCAAATTGCAGGGAACTGCACTACAGTCTTTCCCGGGAACAGCTGCAACAGTCAGTGCTATGAACAATCTTACTATCAATAATGTCTTTGGCGTTAACCTGAATAACTCTCTCAATATTGGCGGTACACTTAACCTGGCAGCAGGCACATTTACAGTAGGGGCATACACGCTTACACTGAACAACCCAATTACAGGTACATTAACTAATTTCTCTGCGAACAATACTTCTTCTATTGTAATTGCAGGAACTGCTGCGGGAGTAAATATTCCTGCAGTAGTTACACAATTGAAAGCCCTTACGGTATCAAATACGGTTGGTTCTGTGTTGCAGGGACCATTAAATATATCTACTACACTTTTTATTTCTGCGGGAACATTGTCTGATAACCAGTTTGTATTGAATGGCAATGCAAATACAACAATGACGGGTGGAAACTTAAATCTTGAGCAAAATACGGCTACATTACCCGGACTAACGGGCGTATATAACCTAACAGGCGGAACGGTAACATTTGCAGGAGTAGGTGTTGGAACAGATGCGCAGACAGTAAGACCGGTCAATTATTTTAATCTTACTTCCACAGTCAACGGTGATCGTATCTTAAGTCCAACCGGTATCATCGGCGTTTCAAATGTGTTTACTCCCAACCTTCCCAATAATGCGTATACGATCATTAACAGTACAGTGGATTTTAATAAAACCGCTGCCCAGCCGGTAGCAGGATTTACGTATTATAATATAACAGTTTCCGGCGGTGCATTTACAAAAACATTGTCAGGCGATATAAGTGTTGAAGCAACACTTACATTGGCAACCAATACAAAATTTGCACTCGCAAACTTTAATACAACGCTTAAATCAAATGCTTCCAATACTGCTAATGTTGCAGTGATCAATACAAATAACAGTATTACCTATGGAACGGGGCAGTTTATAGTAGAACGTTATATTCCTACAGGTGTGTCCCATGGTAAAACATGGCAGCTATTATCCGTCCCTGTTAGCGGGGTACAATCCGTGATGGCTTCCTGGCAGGAAGGCAATGCTCCGCTCGCAAATAGTACACCGGGATATGGAACTACAATCACCAGTGAAAAAGCAGGAGCAGTCGGCAGGGGTTATGATTTTTATACGTCAGTAGCACCATCGATTAAAACATATAACTCAGTAACCAATGCATGGGTAGGTATTGACGATGGTTCAACAAGTACTTCAGCTTTACCTATTGCTAACAAGAAGGGATACATGATCTTTGTAAGAGGAGACAGGAGTATCCAGGCTTCGTCCACCCCGGCTAACATAACAACGCTTCGTACTTCCGGTAAACTTTTCTCTCCCGGCACCGATGCGCCGCCTTCAACTGCGGTTGCAGCGGGAAAGTTTGAAACAGCGGGCAATCCTTATGCGTCTGTGGTTGATTTTTTAAATCTACAGACAACATCTGGCGGTCTTGATGCAAAATATTATGTGTGGGATCCATTATTGGCGGGAACCAATGGTTATGGCGGATACCAGCTATTGAGCAGTTCTAATCTCTGGAAGCCGGTACCGGGAGGCACCACCAATTACCCTACCGGCGTGGCATATACGAAGATACAGTCGGGCCAGGCTTTCTTTGTTTACTCAACCGGGGGAGGTACAGTTAGCTTTGCGGAATCAAACAAACTTGATGGAAGCAGCCTGGTTTACAGGATGAACACCGGCAGACAATTTTTGGGAGGCTGGATTCATGCTGCAAATGGTACCATGGTGGATGGTAATGTGGTAGTATTTGACCAGGTATTCAATAATAGTTTTGATGCTGATGATGCTTTGAAATTAGAGTCCTCTACAGAAAGTTTTGGTATTACAAGTAATAACAAAACACTGGCATTGGAAGCCCGTGAGCCCGTAATAAATAGTGATACTATCTTTTATAGCCTGGGAAATCTTGGAATTCATTCGTATCAACTTCGATTTGCACCAGAGAATATGGACGCAGGTGGTTTAACAGCCTTCCTGGTTGATAAGTTTCTTGGAGTAACAAGACCCGTTAGTCTTACCGACAGCACAACTATTAATTTTGACGTAACCACAGATCCGGCATCAAAAGCTGCCGATAGATTTTATATTGTATTCAGACCAACAGCACCTGTTCCGGTTCACTTTATTGATATATCAGCAAGCCGTAATGCTGATAAAAACATCAATATAAGCTGGAGCGTAGGGAACGAAATGAATATTAAACACTATGAAATTGAGAGAAGTGGCGATGGACGTACTTTTAGTGTTGTAGGAACAACGATGGCATCTGCAAATAATGGAGGAAGCCCTTCTTATGGTTATCTTGATACGAGGACTTTGAAAGGTTCTAATTTTTACCGTATTGAAGCAACAAGTATTGATGGGAGCACCCAATACAGTGCGATCGTTAAGGTAGATGATGCAGGGCAAATACCGGCGATCGGCATTTACCCGAACCCGGTAGTTGATAAAATAATGAACCTGTCATTTATCAACCAGCCACAAGGCCAATATACAATTCGCCTTACTAATCCACTCGGTCAGGTGCTGTATAAAACGGTGATCCAGGTGGATGAGGAAAATACTATAAAATCTTTGAAGCTGGACAACGAAACTACAGCAGGATTGTATCTATTAGATATAAGTTCTATAAGGGGCAGTTTTAAACAGCAGGTAATGATAAAATAGAGAATGCTTGGAGAGTACATGCTAGGATAATTTGTTGAGAATCAATGCGTAATATTCTTATTAGTGCATACTGTCTGGAAATGGCCTTTTTCAGAGCCATTGTGGATAGTATTTTTACTCAAAAGTTTCCTTTTTTGAAATAAATGGCATATTTTTAATATTCAAAAAAGGGTTCCAAAAATTCCTTCCGAACGCCGCCGATATGCTGAAGCAGTAATTTTGTATACCCAATAAATCAATTCGTTATACAATTACGGGAAAAACTGCTCACGTTAAAAGTGTATTTAAAAAGTTATGAATAAAAACTACATAGCTGTTTTTCAAAAGGCGGAAAATCTACTTACTAAAATCACCTTGTTTTTATTAATAGTTTCTGCATATTCTGTACATAGCTATGGGCAGTCAGCTCCCTACGCAAAACATTCAGCACTAAGTTATTCACACAAAGGGCCTTTTGATATAAATGAAAGCGAGGCATTAGATGCCAGCCCACCTGTGATCACTTATACTCCTTTAACAAGTACCTGTGCAACGGGGAACCGTACACTAACTGCTACGATCACAGATGCTGCGGATGGTGTACCTACTTCAGGTGCCGGTCTTCCTGTTCTTTACTGGCAGATCAATTCCGGTGCTTTTACGCCGGCACCAGCTTCATGGGGTGGTGGTAATGTTTATAATTTCACCTTTGGCATTGGGGCTGTACCTGGAAACCTTGTTTCTTACTACATCGTAGCGCAGGATAATGCAGGCAATGTTATTGCAAAACCTTCTGCAGGTGCGGGTGGTTATACTACCAGCCCTCCTAAAGCAGCAACAGATCCAACCACACCGGATTTCTATGTAATTCAAACAACACTGACTGCAGGCACGTATGAGGTGGGTGTTGGTAAACCTTTTCTTACTATAACGGATGCGGTTAATGCCTATAACAATTCCTGTTTAAGTGGGGCTATCATTTTTCACTTATCGGATGGATCGTATAGTACATCCGAAGTTTTCCCGATCACTATCAATAACCCGCAGGCGAATGCTACCAACACCTTAACTATAAAAGCAGATACAGGGATCAGCCCGATCATCCAGGGTTCATCACCTGATGCAATCTTTAAATTGAACGGAGCAGATTTTATCACCATTGATGGTTCGAATATATTTGGTGGAATTACCAAGAACCTTACTATTGAGAATACAAGTACCAATTTAACTTCTGCGGTTATTTGGGTAGGAAGTGCATCGGTATCCAATGCAGCGACCAGCAATACTATAAAAAATTGCATTATTGCAGGACATAGCGCTACTACTACCTATGCCGGTATTATACAATCGAGCGGTGTTATAGCGGGGCAGGCTGCAGAAGCAGCGAATAGCAATAATACTTACCGCAACAATTCAATACATACTTCTTATTATGGAATGATCGTAATGGGGCCTGCTGCTAATGAAAGTAATACCATTATAAAGAGCAATATTATTGGTAATACGCTATCTACAAAAAAACTAGGGTATAGAGGGCTTTGGATATCGAACGAAACAAATATGTCTGTTGACTCTAATACTGTTTATGGAATAAATAGCAGCCTGGGCCTTGGGTCTGATACAGATCCTACCAGTGGTATTGCTGTAGGAGGCATTATATCAGGTGGAAGTGTGACCTCAAATACCATTAACGACATACAAAATACGAATGCAGGAGGATGGCCTGCATATGGGATCGCTCTTCTTTCAACATCCCCGGCAGCTAATCTCAAGATCTACAACAATATGATACATGGTATTGTTGCGAAAGGTAATCCTACAACCCCCGGTTATAATGGATGTGGGATAGGCGTATTAACGGGAGGTGGATATGGCATTTATTATAATTCAGTAAACCTCACCGTAAATCAGGCTTTGGGAGGTATTTCAGCTTCTATTTTTATCGGGGCCAGTATTACGGGAACAGCATCATTGGATATAAGAGATAATATTTTTTCAAACAGGAGAACTAATGGTACTCAGTATGCCATTTATTGTAGTGTACCGAACATTGTTTTTAGTAATATTAATTATAATGACTACTTCGCTACTTCATTCGTTGGTTTCCTGGGATCGAATAGGGCAAATATTGCTGCCTGGCAAGTAGCTACAGGGTTCGATGGTAATTCTACAACAGTAAACCCAATATTTGTAAGTGCAACAGATTTGCATTTGAACCCTATATCCCCCTTGAATGATCAAGGCCAGGTGATAGCAGCGGTAACAACAGATATTGATAATGCGACGCGTAGTGTTACCGCAACCGATATTGGCGCTGATGAATTTACTCCTCCTAATTGTACAGGAAACAATGGAGGAACTGCCACTTCAGATTTTATTACAGTATGTAGTTCTGGATCTGTACAGCTTTCGGCTTCTGGTTTTTCATATGGGTTGGGCATACTTTATCTCTGGCAATCATCTACTGATAATTTTGCGAGCAATGTTGTCGATCTGACATCAGAAACGAACCCTACTAGTGCAAATCCTCCCGTTATTACGGCTACAACGTGGTATAGATTAAGAGTGATCTGCACATTGATTGGGGGCGTACCCGGCTATTCAAATGCAGTAAAAATAACAGTCTACGACCCACATATATTAACAACAACACCAGGATCAAGATGCGGTCCGGGCACAGTAGACCTTGCAGCTACAGGAACGCCTACCACTGCGATCCAATGGTACACAGCAATAACAGGAGGAGCGCCGGTGTACACGGGGAGTCCATTTACCACCCCGTCTATTTCCACGACAACAACTTATTATGCAGAGTCGGTTTACCTGGGTAGCAGCGGTTCAGTAGGACCTGTATCACCAACAGCACAAGGCGGTACTATCAGCACACAGCTCACATCATGGGATGTAACCTTCAACGTTATACAGGCAACCAAACTATTGACAATTGATATTTACCCGCTTGCAACGGGAGAGAATTTTACAATTGACGTATATAATTCTGCAGGATCGGTTATTGCAACTCGGGGACCTTTCACTACAACTGTATCAGGAGGAGCAACTGTTCAGACACTTTCGATGGATGTTTCCCTGCCAATTGGTAATGGCTATTCTTTATATGCAACAGCCGGTATACCACTTACAGGGTTAACGAGAAATATATCAAACGCTGTTTATCCCTATAATTCCACTGATATTGTTATAACAGGTAATGGTTTTGATCAGACTTTTTTCATGTGTTACTATAACTGGAGATTCAGTAATGGATGCTCATCTTCACCAAGAACCGGTGTTACGGCAACCATTGGCGCTTCTTCTGCAATAAACGTGACTGCGACCCCTGCTGCAATCTGCGCAGGAAACAGTACAACATTAGGTGTTACAAGCCCCAACACTTCATATGTATATACCTGGACTCCCGGGCCTTTGGTGGGAGCAAGTCAAACAGTCTCGCCATCCACAACAACTACATACACTGTTAATGCAACTGATGGCACCTGTACAGCTACATCAACGGTAACGGTAACGGTTAATCCTTCTTCCAGCAGCGTTAATATTGCCCCTTCTTCTGTAGTCAGATGTCCTTCTGATATTCCACAATTATTATCTGCTGTAGGTGGAGATATTATAGGTATTCCTATTTTAACTGAAGGTTTTAATGGTGCAGCCATCCCTTCGGGCTGGACTTCTGTAACCAACTGGACAACGCCTACTCCGTCTAATTCTACTGGAACGGTAGCCAATAGTGCGTGGACTCTTCGACCAAATAATTATTCCTGGGCTGGAAATACATTCAGAAGCAATGATCTTTCACAATTTTACCTCAGTAACAGCGATGCTAATTCCGGTGTTACGAGAACAGCTTTGATATCACCGGCATTTAGTCTCGTGGGATATACTTCAGCTACATTGAATATCTGGCAGTTTTTTGCATCTTCCGGCGATTTAACAGATTCTATATGTGTTGAAATTTCACAGAACGGAACTACATGGACAAATATTTACAGCAGACATTTTGGAGTTGGTTCTTCCGGTATTAACTGGGCGAATACCAATATTCCACTAAACGCATACGTGGGAATGGCGACCAATTATATCCGGTTCAGGAATTATGGTACCGATGATTATTGGTGGGCGCTTGATAATGTTAGCATAACGGGTAGCAATAGCGGCGCACCCATCACGTGGGTGCCTATCGCTGGATTATTTACAGATGCGGCAGGAAACAATGCCTATCTCGGCGGCCCTGCTGCAACTGTTTATGCAAACCCTGCAATTACCACAACATATACCGCAACAGCAACACCTGTCAATGCCTGTGCAACATCGCAGACTATTGACGTCACAGTGAGACCACTCAGCGCAACGATGTCGGCATCACCCTCTGCAACCTGTACGGGAGACCCATCAGTTATTTCGGTTACCTTAGATGGTACCGGTCCATGGGACCTTACATACAGTAATGGTACTCCGGTTACTGTTAATAATATCGCAACATCACCTTTTACATTTACTGTTAGCCCGGTTACGACAACGACTTATTCAATAACCTCATTGAGTGATGCGTTTTGTACCACAACATCGGGTCTTCCATCTCAAATAATAACTGTAAGTACACCTACTAATTCTGTCTGGCGTGGAATTTCCACTGATTGGTCTGATCCGGCAAACTGGTGTGGTGGTGTGCCCACTTCAACAAAGGATGTATTCATTCCCGTAACGCCTAATTCACCCGTGATTACTGTGGCGACTGCTGTTGCTGATGATATAGATTTATCTGCAGGGGCTACGCTCACGATTAATAGCGGCGGAAAATTATCATTTAAAGGAAACTTTATAAATAACGGTGGAATTATCAATAACGGAACCATTGTTTTAAATGGTACTACTGCACAATCCTTTCCTAGTGGTACATCAGGAACGATCACAGCAATGGAAGATATTGAGGTAAATAATACAGCTGGTGTAACATTTAATAGATCATTCACCATCTGGAACACGCTTAAACCTACTGCAGGAACTATTATATTAAGTAATGATACAATAACGCTTCACTCGGATGCAAGCGCAACAGCAAGCGTAAGTGCATTGGGTGCAAGTGCCGGATTTACGTATAATGGTACCGGTAAGTTCCGCATTGAGCGCTATATATCTACTGCAACAGTTACAGATGTTGGATGGAGATTTCTTTCTGCGCCACTCCGCAGCGATGCTACACAAACCATTAACCAGGCATGGCAGGAAGGCCAGCTTTTCCCAACATATACATCTACAGGATACGGAATGCAGATAGTAGGACCGGGTGGAACTGCTGTAGGGTTTGATATAAACAATGGCATTACATCATTAAAGACATATGCTCCCGCTACCAATATGTGGGTAACAGTACCTGGCACAAATATTCCAATAGCCAGGACTGAAGGATATATGACATTTATTCGTGGTGACAGGGGGTCCAATACTTTTGGATCTGCATCAGCAACAACCCTGCGCATGGCCGGGCCAATTAATACCGGAACCACTGCGCCGATAAGCACACCGACAGCAAATGGTTTTATTTCTGTAGGAAATCCTTATCCATCTGCAATCGACTTTGCTGCAACAACCAGGAATGGTTTACAGAATACATATTATGTATGGGATCCACAACTTGGAACTTATGGAGGTTACCAGACTTTTACATTTAATAATCCGGGTTATTCAGTAACACCTGGCAACGGTAGTTTTATAAGTGGTAATACCTCTATTGAATCCGGCCAGGCATTTTTTGTAGTGGCTACTTCCTTAGCTGAACCTCATAATATAAGTTTTACTGAATCTGCTAAGGTCGCGGGCAGTTACCAAGTTCAGCGATTTGCAAGCATGGGAAAACAATTACGCACTCAATTATATTCAGTATCGAATGGTGTTACCAGTTTAACTGATGGAACACTTGCTGAATTTGATGTGGCTAATTCTAATGCGGTAGATGACATGGATGCACCTAAACTTTCTAATTTTGGTGAAAATATTTGTATACTCAATTCAGGGAAATCTATAACAGTGGAACGGAGGGCGGAAATCGTAGATACAGATACTATTTTCTATCAATTGGGACAATTAAGGCAAACTGGGTATCAATTAGAATTCATTGCCCAGGATCTGGCTGCCCCGGGTTTAACGGCTTACCTGGAAGATTCTTATCTGCATACAACAACGGTCATAAATCTTGGCACTACTTCAATAATTGATTTTGTTGTAAACGCAGATCCTGCTTCAAAAGCTTCTGACCGCTTCAGGTTAGTATTCAAATTACTTGGGCCTGTGCCTGTAACTTTCACGAGCATCACCGGATATCGTCAGGATAAAAATATCGTGGTTGACTGGAAAGTAGAAAATGAGTTGAATATTGATCATTATGAAATAGAGCGTTCGGTTAAAGGCGACAATTTCATCAAAATGGGAGCCCATGTGGCAACCGGAAACAATGGAAACGGCACGGCCTTATATCAATGGGTTGATGTTAACCCGGTAACCGGAGATAATTTTTACAGGATAAAAAGTGTGGGTATCGGAAATGATATCAAGTATAGTGAAATTGTAAAAGTCAGTATGGAGGCAGAGCCATGGATGATTACTATATATCCGAATCCTGTAAGGGATCATATGATTGGAATAAGTTTTAATAATTTACCGCAGGGCGATTATGATATAAGATTATTTAATCTGAGCGGCCAGCTCGTACTGCAGGAACGTATGACTCATCCGGGAGGAAGCCAGCGCAAAAAGATCCCCGTTGAAGCGGGAATTGCTAAGGGTGTCTATAACCTGGAAATTATTTTCCCCAAAGGAAAAGGCAAGAAGCGTGTTTATAAGGTAGTGATAGATTAATTTTCGTTGTACTGAAATACCTGATAACCAACATTTTTGTTACTATAGGAATAAATGATCAGCATGTATATTCGCAAGTGGTTTGCATCTCAGCGGTTTTAATCAAAGACCATTTTTCTGTTATAAAGTTGTGATAGTAATAGCGCTTTTTTGTTAAGTGAAATTTATTGAAACAGAGTTATTAACACAGGCTCCACAATAACTCGCTGAACGAGAGAGAAGTTTAAAAAAAGATTTAACAATTCGATAAATTTGGAGTATTTTCATAGCTTCTAAAAGGACCATCTTTTAGCAAAACGATATCCTTTTGAAAAGCACCCATTAATCATTCCTTTTTTGTTTTCAAACAAATTGATGAACTGGTATGCACGTTTTTTCGATTTAATAAAAATCAACTATTTATTGAATCAAAAAAGCAGCGCTCGTTTGCTAACGCAGCGGGTTATACGTAGATTTAATAATATTTAATTAATCATTTTAAGCACTCGCTTTATGAGCCTATTTTACAGTGTTACCAGCCTGTTAACTAAAAATCTATCCAAAAAACTTTTTGTTGTTCTCCTGATTATTATGGGAGCATTTGGAACAGTGAAAGCGCAGATATCGGTAACCGCCACTGCAGCTACCCTTGGTCCAACAGCCTATACAACTTTAAAGGCTGCCTTTGATGCGATCAATGCAGGTACCCACCAGGGAGTTATTACTATCAGTGTTACCGGTAATACAACGGAGACCGCCACTGCTATTTTAAATACCAGTGCGCCACCTTCTCTTTATACTGCAGTGCATATCAGGCCAAGTGGGGGTGCCCGAGTCATCACGGGTAATCTTTCCCCTTCAGTTATCAAACTGAATGGTGCAGATAGTGTAACGATAGATGGATCACTTACGCCCGGGGGAAGCACACGCGACCTGACTATTAGCAATAGCAGCGCTTCCAATACGACAGGAGTTGTTTGGTTGGCGAGTGCTTCGGGAGCTGATGGGGCTAATAATAATATAATCAGGAACTGTATTGTTACCGGTAATGCACCTACTACCACATTATTGTGTATAGTTCAGTCGAGCGGTGTTACATTAGGTGGAATTGCAGAAACAGCTAATTCCGGAAATAACTATATCAACAACGCTGTAACTGCTTCTGAATATGGAATAGGGCTGGTGGGAGTAAATGGAAATGAGGATCCGGGTACAATCGTTTCAGGGAATACAATTGGTTCAACAGTCGCCGGTTCCAAACACGGTCATGCTGGAATTTTTGTTGCTCAGCAAAAGAACGTTTTGGTAAGCGGAAATACTATTTTGGGCGTTGACGGTGGCACCCAGGGTGGCCTTTCTTTCCAGGCGTCAGGGATCTTTATTGGTGGTACTATGGTGGCCGGCGGATTAATAGAAAAAAATAAAATAAGCAATATAAGAATAACAGGTTTCTGGGGATGTAATGGTATACAGCTCGAATCATCCAGTACAGGAATCGGCCTTGTAGTGTCAAATAATTTTATTTGGGATGTATCTGCAGGTGGTTATACTGTTGAATTCAATACAGTAGATGATAATGGTTGTGGTATTGCTGTTAACAGGGGTAGTGGTTATGAAATTAAATACAATACCATCGATATGTCAACCAATCAGCCGGCCGGTGGACATACCGCTGCGCTTTGGATTGGCGGCGTTTCTTTTGCATTACCTGCGGGAGCACTTACCACAGTTAAGGATAATATATTTTCAAACAGGGAAACTACCTCAAGCAGGTATTCAATTTTTTCCAATTCTGCTGCAACAGTTTTTGCAGGAGGCGGCTTAAATTATAATGATTATTATTCGCTTCAATCAGTAGGTTTCCTTGGCTCGGTACAAACTTCCCTTGCCAACTGGCAAACGGCTTCCGGCCAGGATGCAAGTTCTGTTGCGATAAACCCTTCGTTTTTCTCTGTTAGTGATCTTCATTTATTTTTCAATTCACCTTTGGATGGAATCGGAACTCCGATCGCGGGAATTACTACAGATATAGATGGCGATACAAGGAATGCGAGCACCCCTGATATTGGTGCTGATGAATTCACACCACCAAATTGTACTAACCCGGTTAATAATCTTTTTCCTGCATCAGCTTCTGTCATAAATATATGTGCATCAGGGTCTGCAATTTTGTCTGCCTCAGGCTATTCTTATGGAGTGGGTATTCAATACCAATGGGAGTATTCCACAGATGGCGGTAGTAACTGGTTCGCACTCGCCGGCCAGACAAATCCAGCAGCCGGAAATACGGGAACTATTTCTACTACACATATGTATCGTTTGAAAGTTACCTGCAGTGGTGGCGCAGCTGGTTATTCAGTTAATGTTACAGTTAGTGTGAACAATCCGGCTGTTGGTGGTACCACACCGGGAATAAGATGCGGTGTTGGTACAGTAACACTTGCGGCTGTAGGTCCTACGTTAAAATGGTACACTGCTGCTAATGGAGGAAGCCCCATTGGAACCGGGTCTCCATTTGTTACTCCCGTTATCAATACTACTACTACTTTTTATGTCAGTTCAACAAGCGGAGCCACTCCTTGTGTTGGAGGAAAAACAAGTACCGGTGGAAGCGACGGCGGATATACGGGCATAGATGCCGGACTTGTATTTGATGTAACACAGCAATTTACAATTGACTCTGTAAAAATGTATCCTCAGGCTGCAGGACAGGTAATAATTGAATTGCGCAATAGTGCGGGTACAACACTTGGAAGTTATACACAGAATTTTACCGGAGCTACTTCAACAGGGGTATACGTTCCTGTAAGTTTTACAGTTCCTATCGGAACAGGTTATCGTATTGTAGTTGCCAGCAATACCAGCAATATTGCAATCTGGAGAGATTTTACCGGTCACAGTTTCCCATATGCACTTTGCAGCGCCGGCACGATCACTACTGGATGGATATCGGGTAACATCGCTACTTATTATTTCTTCTACGACTGGCACATAACAAGCGGTTGTGAAAGTACGAGAACACCGGTTCTTGCAACTGTAACAACACCACCTGTATTTACAACTGTAACACCCAGTTCAACAATTTGTGGTGGTTCTTCGGTAACATTGAACGCTACAGGTGGAGGGTACACTACTTATACATGGAATCCGGGCGCTTTGCCTAATGGAACTATAGTGACGCCTGCAACCACTACAACTTACACTATAACCGGGGATATTCCCGGAGGTTGCCGCCGGGACCAGACGGTAACCATCACTGTAAATTCTACTCCGACCACACTTACCGTGAATCCTACAAGTGTGTCAGTGTGCCCCAATACAGCTACACAATTAACAAGCACCGGAGGTTTGATACCAGGGCAATCAATTTTTACAGAAACCTGTGATATTTTTCCTTTCAGTCAATGGGCGCTTTCAAATACAGCAGGAACATATACGCTCACACAGAATACCACTTATACGCAGTCGGGTACTGGTAGTATGCTGATCGGTTATGCGGGCCAGGATAATGCAAATGGTGCTGTTGCAACCGTCAACCCGATCAATCTTACAAACTTTACAAACCCCAGCCTGTCGTTCTATCATATCGCAGGTTTGGAAGCAAGCGGTACTTTCCACTATGATGTGGGATATGTTGAATATTCTACAGATGGCGGTACAATATGGACGGCGTTCCCTACGAGTACCTATTCCGGTAGCGGAACACTCGTAAATAGTGTTGTAGGATTCGATAATACAAGTTATTCAGATTGGGATGGAGCTTTCTCATCAGGAGCATCCCTGCCAAATAACACTTTGTGGAAACTTGAAACGATTAATCTAAACAGCTGGGCCGGCGTTGCAAATTTCAAGATCAGGTTCCATCTTACTACTGATATCAGCATACAGTATTATGGATGGTTAATCGATAATATCAAAGTGACCGGTACCGGGCAGGCTCCGATTACCTGGTCACCTGTAACCAATTTATGGATGAATTCTTTACATACGGTCCCGTATACAGTGGGAACAGATGCACCCAGTGTATATTATTGGGTAAATGCCACTACTGCATGCCAAACTTATACAGCTACGGCTACTGCGGGAGTAAGTTGTACAGCTACAGCCACCAGTACTGTGTGTGCCAGTACAGCTAATATTGTAAGCGTTACCATTGCAGCTAATCCTTCCGGGGCAATATGCAGCGGCACCTGTGTTACATTTACTGCTACCCCGGTAAATGGGGGTGCAGGGCCAGGGTATAATTGGAAAGTGAATACTATAAGCGTCTCAGGTGGCTCACAGGTAGGATTAAGTTCATTTACGCTATGTAATCTAAATCCAGGGGATGTTGTTACCTGTACTTTATCTGCAAGTCCGGGAGGTTGTGTATCCGGTCCTACCGTTGTAACGAGTAATGCGATTGATTATACAGGTCTCGTCAATCCCACACCCACAGCAAATAATATTACAGGTGGCACAGGAACAACAGTATGTACCGGTGCTCCTAACTTATTAACTGCAAATATTACAGGAACGATCACTACTTATCAATGGTACCTCAACGGATCACCTGTTGGTGGAAACAGTAGTACTTATTCTGCCACCGGACCTGGAACATATACTGTTTCAGGTGCTACAGCGGCAGGCTGTAAGGATACCTCAGCTAATTTTGTAGTAACACAAGCTAACTATACGATCACTGCTACTGCCGGGCCTAACGGAAACATTACTCCAGGTGGTGCAGTTTCCGTACCGTGCGGACAAAATCAGGCCTTTACAATTACACCGAATGCCGGATATAATATCCAGGATGTATTGGTAAATGGTGTTTCTGTAGGACCGGTAGGTACTTATACCTTTGTTAATGTGACAGGTGATAGTACCATCAGCGCAACATTCTTTATTGCCGGTTGTGCAACCCCTGCTACTTCTACTACAGGACCGGATGCCAGCATATGTTCAAACCAGAATTATACAATAGTAGGTGCAACAATAGGAGGAAGTGCCACTTCCGGTACGTGGACAACATCCGGTACAGGTACATTTAATTCAGGCAATGCGTTTGGAGTTGCAACATCCTACACACCATCGCAGATTGATAGTACAAATGGTAGTGTAATTCTTACATTAACAACAAATATCCCGGTGGCGCCTTGTATTGCGTCATCTTCATCATTGACGCTTACGATAAGACCGGCTCCTGTTGTTAATATCACAGGTCAGATCGGGCTTTGTACATCAGGCGCTACCACCACATGGTTAGTAGCGGATACAAGTGCTACAAGTGGTCCTGTAACAATAACAACTTTTGCATGGACTCACGTGGGGCCTATCGGAACCAATAATGATTCATTACTTGTTTTAGCAGGACAAACGGGAAATTATAGTGTAACCGTTACAGCCAGTAATGGTTGTACAGCCTCAGATGCTGTAACTGTAAATAATTTTACATCTCCGATTGTTACTATTTCGGGTACAGGACCAATTTGTACGGATGCATCAGTGGATATTAATGCTTCGGGAACAGGCGGCAGTGGTGTTATGGATCCTAACGGTTATGCATGGTACCTGTCTCCTTCAACATTGCTGGGTCCAACCACTTCTGTACTCCAGGCGTCTTCAGCAGGTACTTATTATGCAACGGGAACAGACTCGCATGGTTGCGTTTCTGCAAATTCAGGCACAGTAACCCTTGCGATGGACAATAGCCCGCTGATTGGTAACTATACCATTGGCGCAGGATTACCAACCTGTACGAATTATGTTTCATTTGCGCGTGCGATCAACGATCTTAATACACGTGGTATCAGTGGAATCTGTAGATTTAGTGTTGCGGGAGGTTATGTAGAAACAGTGCCTGCACTTGGGTTAAAACTCGGTAGTGTATTGTTGAATGCATCTACCGCAGGGCCTTCTGGTTTCACTATTTCCTTCCTTAAATCAGGAAGTGGTGCGAATCCCAAGCTCATGGCATATACAGGTGGCGCCGGTACTCCGGCTATTGCTGCCCCGGATGGGATATGGAGTTTAAATGGAGTGGATAATGTAAGTATTTTACAGATAGATATTGCTGAGAACCCAATTAACGGTGCAGTAAACACGCTGATGGAATATGGAATAGGCTTATTCAAATTAAGTGCTACCGATGGTGCTCAATATAATATCATCCAGGGCTGTAATATCACCCTAAGCAATGCAAATTCTACAGGAGGAGCGGGTCCGATGATGGATGGAGCTACGGGAATTCTTGTTGTTAATTCAGTGGTTTCAAACGCGACCGCTGCTGTAACACCTACAATTGCTGCCGGTACCAATTCAAACAATAAATTCTATTCAAATACTATTATTGGTTGTCATACAGGAATAGGACTGAGTGGTTATAATGCAGCCTCACCTTTTACTTTGGGTGATAGCAATAATGATGTAGGTGGATCTTCTACTACTACCGGTAATACCATACAGAACTTTGGTAATGCCGGGGATGCAACTGCTGCGGTTGGTGTGCGTGCATTGTTACAATGGGGCGTAAATATTTCTTATAATTCTGTAAATAATAACAACGGTTCAGGAACCAATACAACCAACGTATTGCGTGGACTATATCCGCAATCAGGCACAAGTGCAAATGCTACTATCACTGGTAACACGATTGTACTTAACAGTAACGCGACCGGTTCTGCTACGATTGGAATTGATAACGGGATAGGTTCAACTGCTGCTTCCAATACTGTGTTGATCAATGACAATGATATAACGGGAGGTAACACGCTTGCAAATAATGGTACAGCAACCTTCACAGGTATTGCGACTTCTTCTACAGCTACTACTGTTACAATCAGTGGAAACTACATCCATAATATCAGCTTTGCCGGGCCAGGTACATTTATCGGTATCAGCAATACCGGAAATGCATCTCCTGCAGGGGCTTTCCCAAATCTGAATGTTAATAATAATAACATCCAGAACAATACAAAAACAAGCACAGGTATTTTTAGCGGTATTTCTCTTGCCGTAGCTGCAGCTACAGCACCGGTAGCACAGGCCGTTGCAAATATTGCCACCAATGTAATCTCGGGCAATACTATTACCGGAGGTGCTGCTGCCTGCACTATGAATTGTGTTTTGGTTTCAGGTTCAGGAACGCATGTTTTCGACGGTAACACGGTTTATAATAATTCAATTACAGGTATGACAACGCCTGGTCTTGGAACTATATATGGATTTATCACAAATGCAAGCATTGTGAATGAAACACTTACTGATAACGTGATCAGGAAGTTGTTTGTAACCGGAACCTCGACATCACTCCATGTGATCCGCGGACTTTTCAATAATAGTGTAGCGGCAACCGTAAGAACTTACCAGAGAAACCAGGTGGATAGCCTTTATTCAAATTCAGCTTCAAGTGCTGCTATCCAGGGTATATTCAGCCAGGTAGGCGGTACCGTTACTGTTGCCAATAATAAAGTTCACAGTCTTTTCCCTGGTCAGAGTGCAACAGCAGGAGCATTTGCAAAAGGTATTACACTGGCATCAACCGGTACCAGTACAGTGAAAGCATATAATAATATGGTCTCACTTGATCTTACCCAGGCATTTGCACCGGCAGGAAACAATGTATTGACAGGTAATACAGCAGTTGCCGGTATGGAGGTTTCTCCTACATCAGGTAATGCTATATTTAACGTTTACTATAATACCGTCAGGCTTGCAGGTGGAGGAAGTGGAACTGCATTTGGCTCGAGCGGTATAGCAATTTCCGGAACAGGTCCGTCAGGAACAGCTTGTACTATTGATTTAAGAAATAACCTTGTTGTTAACGTGATGACTCCGGGCGGAGTAACGCCAGGATTTTCAGCAGGGTTAAGAAAGGTATTTGTGAACCCGATTTATGCGGCTACTTCTAACAACAACCTATGGTATACAACACAAACTGCAACTACGCCTATCTATCTTAACATTGCTGCCGCTTCTAATACACTTGCGGCATTCCAGGCTGCTGTAATACCACGTGATTCATTATCTATAGGTGATCTTCCTGTATTTGTAAGTACAGCGTTGAATGATCTTCATTTGGCACCTGGAGGTAATTGTGGCATCGATGGTATGGCGCAACCAATTGCAACTTATAATGATGATATCGATGCAGTAAATGTAAGAGATCTGACTGCACCTGATATAGGTTTTGATGAGTTTGATGGAACCGGTGGTTCAGGATTGTGGAAGGGAGTAAATACTAACTGGTTTGATCCAAGGAACTGGTGTGGTGTTGTACCAACTGTTACCACAGATGTGATCATACCAAAACGTTTCAGCGGTAATTACCCGATCATATTAAATGGTGAAGCTGCTGTTGCAAGAAATATGCAGATCAATCAATATGGATCTGTTACTATTAATACCGGTGGTCAATTGGCCAATAAAGGAACATGGCTGATCAATGGAACATTGACCAATAGTGGTACAATAGAATTGAATGGTACCACTAACCAGGCTTTCCCGAATGCAGCAAGTACCGGAACGGTTGCACAAATGACAAACTTCACTGTGAACAATCCTGGTGGAGCTACTGTTGATAAGAATCTAACGTTAACGGGTATTCTGAGGCCAAACCTTGGAGCGATCACTATCAATAATAATGATACGATCACACTTCATTCCGACCTGAGTGGAACAGCAGCGGTAGATACCGTGAAAGCCGGAGCATCCTTTGTATATGGCGGAGCAAATGCCAAGTTCGTTGTGGAAAGATATGTTTCAACCGGTCCTCCAACCACCCGTACAGGATGGAGATTCCTTGCAGCACCAATAACAGGAGCACAAACCATCAACCAGGCATGGCAGAATGGAGAAGTGGCGCCGGCTTATACAGCAAATGGTTATGGCATGCAGATCGTTGGTCCTGGCGGAACGCCACTTGGATTTGATATCAACAACACGTTGTCCTCACTGAAGACCTTTGTACCTGCAACCAATACATGGATATCAGTTCCAAATACCAATGCAACACCTATCAGTACTGCAGAAGGTTATATGGCCTTTATCCGCGGCGATCGTGGTGCCAATGATTTCGGGGAAACATCTGCCACCACACTTCGCATGGCCGGCCCGATAAAGACAGGTAACGTTGTGGTGAGCACAGCTCCTGCTAATGTTAACCAGTTTATATCAGTAGGTAATCCCTATCCATGTGCGATCAGCTTCCAGTCGCCTGCTACCGTTAAAACAGCATTGCAGGATGTATACTATATCTGGGATCCAAAACTGAGTACATACGGAGCATATGTAACCTTTGCCGGCCCGGCGTACAACCCTGTTCCTAATACGGGAAGTTATACAGTTAATAAAGCCATTGAATCGGGCCAGGCATTCTTCGTTGTTGCCAATGCAAGCGTAACCCCTCACTCAATAACGATAGGTGAGAACAGTAAATCACTGAGCAATGTACAGGTGGCAAGATCAAGTGCAGTTGAAAAACAACTGAGCACAAGATTATACCTGGTATCGGGTGGTAACCTGTTACCATATGATGGTAATCGTGTAGACTTTGATAACAGCTATTCAAATACTGTTGATGACAATGATGCCCGTAAGATGACCAACTTTGGAGAGAATATAGGAATTGTGCGTGATGGTATTGCGATGTCAGTAGAACGCCGCACAGAAGTTGTGTCTACTGATACGATCTTCTACCAGTTAGGCCAGTTCAGACAACAGCAGTATCAACTGGAATTTGTTCCAGAGAATATAGCAACAGCAGGCTTATCAGCATGGCTTGAAGATAATTACCTGCATACAAGCACACCGGTAGACTTAAGTGCAGTAAGCACAGTTAACTTCACTGTAACTGCCGATGCAGCATCGAAAGCAACTGATCGTTTCAGGTTAGTGTTCAAACAACTTGGCCCTGTTCCATTGAGCTTTACCAGTGTAACAGCATATCGCCAGGATAGAAATATCATGGTAAGCTGGAAAGTAGACAATGAGTTGAACATTGCTACTTATGAAGTAGAAGGATCAGCAGATGGCATGAGCTTCCGCAAACTGGGAACCCAGCCGGCAAGAGGAAATGGTTCAGGCGTAACACTTCAATACAACTGGCTGGATGAACATCCATTAACAGGTAATAATTTCTATCGCATCAGGAGCATTGCTATTGGCGGTGCTGTTAAATACAGCCAGGTTGTAAAAGTGAACATTGCGGGAGATCCTCCAATGATCAGCGCTTATCCTAACCCGGTTAAGGAAGATGGAATCATAAGGCTTAGCCTGACCAATGAACCAAAAGGCGTTTACCAGGTTAACCTTTTGAATGCGAAGGGACAGGTTGTATTAACACGCACTATAAACCATGACGGCGGAAATTCCGTATATGAATTTGAATTAAAAGGTTCATCTATTGCACATGGTAATTATATGTTACAGGTTGCGGAAGGAAATAAAGTTAAAACAACCATTAAAATTGTGTATTAATAAACCTAAAGTATTATTTTTGTAAAAAGTTTGGTGATCCATGAATAAGTATAGAAAATATATTTTAGCGATAGGGTTCGCAATGATGATAACCCTGTTTAACCCTTTGAAAATGAGTGCTCAACCTGCTGATCCTGGTTGTGATCCATTAGATCCAGCTTGTCCCATAGATGGAGGAGTGAGTTTATTGATCGCTGCAGGCATTGGTATCGGTGCAAAAAGAGCCTATGATCTAAAAAAGAAAGAAGCACAGAAAAAGATATAATCTTATTCTTATTTTATCAAAGAGATGGTTAAAAACCATCTCTTTTTTTATGCCTGAAACTTCATTGCAATAATCCCCAGCCAGTAACAGGTTTTATTAATTTATATCAGTTCTTCAGCATTACTTAAAATTGGCCAAGTAATTTATTTTAACGAATTTTGGCAACTTTACAAGTCAATTCGCAGGGCAAAAATTGATGTAATTTTTCAAAAAACATGCAACAATATTTCTTGTTACCTTCTTCCATAAAAACATCCCGGTTATTATATCTTCTCTTAATAATGTTAGCTGGAACGGGCATGTTTACCTCCTGTGTCGGAACAAAAAATAGTGCCTATTTCAAAACGCTTAAGAAGGACACCACTATTACAGGGCTTGTAACCAGTGACTTAGATTCAAAGATCCAGAAAAAAGATGTACTCAATATAACAGTAAGCAGCCTGAACAAGGAAATTGATGCAACATTTAATGCAGGAAGCACTATTGGCAGCTCGGTTCAATCTGCGTCTGGTACTATTACAGCAGGATACCCGGTAAATGAACGTGGTCTTATAAATATCCACTTTTTAGGAGAATTTAAAGCGGAAGGATTAACCAGGCACGAGTTGAAACTGCAATTGGAAAAGGCTTTGTTGCCATATATGAAAGAACCGATTGCAAATGTTCAGTATCTCAATCATAAAATCACTGTATTGGGAGAAGTCGTAAAACCGCAGGTTTTGAGTATGCCCGAGGAACAACTGACGCTTATTGATGTAATTGTTTTAAGCGGGGATGTAAAGGAAAATGCAAGCAGGCGCAATATTATGATCATACGAGATGAAAAAGATGGCAAACAAATAAAGCATTTAAATCTTGAAGATCATTCAATATTCCAATCGTCATGGTATTATGTCAAGCCTAATGATATTGTATACGTTTTACCTGATTCTGAAAAATATGTAAAAGAAGAAAAACGGAGAAAGCTCCAGACAACACTATCACTTGTAGCTTCTTTTACTTCCCTTATCGTAATAATTTTGAACGTTATTTTAAGGTAATTCACTTAATAAAATATGAACGAAGAACAAATTTTAGAAGAGAAACCTTCGGTTAATATTCTGGCGCAGATTGTACACAGGTATTTGCCATTCTGGCCAATATTTGTATTCTGCACAACCGTTTCCCTTTTACTTGCATATATATATTTTCGCTCTCAAACCAAGATATATGTTGCTTCAGCCAAAGTACTGCTAAAAGATCCTCAAAAAAACGGTGGAGACAGTAAGGTGCTGGATGCACTGAATATTTTCAGCGAAAAGAAAATTGTAGAAAACGAGATCATTGTATTGCGCTCTACATCCATTATGCAGCAGGTTGTAAAGCAACTCGATCTTTATGCCACTGTTTATAACCAGGGAAATGTTCAAACGGAAGAGTTGTACGGGGGAAGCAGCCCTGTTGTTTTTGAAGCACTTCAGAAAGATAGTATTGTAGCAGGGGGAAAATTCCCGTTTTCGATTGATTGGGGCACCAACACCTTGAAAATCGCCGGGCAAATTGTTCCGTTTGACGGAGTGGTAAGTATAGCAAATACACTTTACAGGGTTAAAATAAATCCTACCTATACTAAATTTTTAAAAGGGAAAAATTACTTTGTAATATTCAATAGTGTTTCGGGTGCAGCAAATGCAATTATCGGCAGTTTAAAGGCAAACCCGCTTTCTTATAATTCAACCGTTATCGATCTTGGTATTGAAACACCGGTTCCTTTAAAGGGCATCAATATTCTTAACAAGTTATTTGAGGTTTACAATATTGAAGGAATTGAGGATAAAAATCAAATAGCAACCAAGACATTGCGCTTCATCGACGACCGGCTTAGAACGGTGATCGGCCAGCTTGATACCGTGGAAAGAAATATCCAGTCGTATAAATCGACTGAAGCCATAACGGATATGGGCACACAGGCCTCGTTGTATTTTGCAAACGTAAAAGAGCTTGATAAACAAAAAGCGGAAGTCGACCTGCAGATCGATGGTCTTAATGAGATAGAAAAGTATGTAACAAATAAAGGGGAAAGGCCCGGAACAGTTCCCTCACTGTTACTGGTAAACGATCCTGTATTGTCATCACTTTTAACCCAGTTGTATACTGCGGAATTTGAACTGAATTCGATAAGGTCGTCTGCCGGTGAAAAAAGTGAACCTGTTGTAGTTGCGGAACAAAAAGTAACGAGGATAAAAGCTGATTTGGCTGAGAATATCAAAAATATCCGGGCAAATTTTGTTGTACAGGAAGCAAGTATTGCCAGCAGTATTGCAAAAAACAATGGACTTTTAAGCCAGATTCCTCAAAAAGAGCGCGGGCTATTGGATATAAGCCGGCAAAGAGAAGTAAAGAATAATATCTATTCGTACCTGCTTCAAAAGAGAGAGGAAACAGCATTGTCATCGGCCTCAACTTCAGCAGATTTAAGAGTATTGGAGAATGGTTTTTCATACGGCCCTATACGTCCTATTGCAAAAAATTATTACCTCGTTGGATTTATTATTGGCCTTCTTATCTTTTTACTGTATGTACAGATACAGGAGCAATTCAATAATAAAATTTTATTCCGGGCGCAGGTGGAAGATAAAACACAGGTCCCCGTGGTGGCAGAAATTCTGCAGGCAAGTTTGAAAAGTACCATTGCGATCAGTGAAGGTAAGCGTACCGTTATTGCAGAGCAATTCCGATCACTTAGAACGAATCTTGGATTCATGGGACTTAATGCCGAGAATAATTCCATTCTTGTTACATCCACCATTTCCGGGGAAGGCAAAAGCTTTATTGCCACCAATCTTGCACTTAGTATAACACTAACGGGAAAGAAAGTGGCATTACTGGAGATGGACCTTCGTAAACCGAAACTCAGTAAGGAACTCGGGATCAAAAGAGATCCGGGTATTTCAAGTTACCTTATCGGCAAAGCAGAGATAGAAGAAATTGTAAAGCCAACAGCTTATCCTAATTTATTCCTGGTAACGGCAGGTCCAATACCGCCCAATCCTACAGAATTAATTCAACTGCCTGCTTTTGGCGAAATGATCGCCAGGCTAAAAGAAACTTTTGATTATGTTATTATTGACTCGGCGCCGATAGGACCGGTAACAGATGCTCAATTACTCACGCAATATTCGGCCATTACCATTTTTGTCGTAAGACATGCTGTAACACCTGCTTTTTTCCTCAAGTTTATTGAAAGCCTTAAAAAGGAAAATAAGTTTAAGAATATGTGTGTGGTATTTAATGGTATAAAACCGAGAGGAGTATCATTGTTTAACTATGGTTTCGGAGGCTATGGAAATGGCTACGGTTATGGCTACGGTTATGGCTATGGTTATGGTTATGGTTATGGAAGCAATGCCAGCGGATACTATACTGCCGACGGTGAACATCCCGGCTTTAAGAATTTATTCGGATTTGTAGGCTATGTAAAAAAATTATTCAGAAAAAGGTAAACTATTGCCTGGACTGAATTTTATATTGGCTGCGGCCAAACAAAGATTAAGAATGCAAGAATCCTCATCGTTACAAAACCACTGTGACTGAGGAACAGCGAAGCTTTGGCCAGAATGAACGAAGAAAAGAAATGGTATGTAGTTTATACCCGACCACGCTGGGAAAAAAAGATAGCATCTGTTTTACTGGCGAAAGGAATTGAACATTATTGTCCACTCAATAAAGTATTAAAACAATGGAGTGACAGGAAAAAAATAGTACTTGAACCCCTTTTTAAAGGATACATATTTGTGAAGCTGGATGAGGCTGTAAAATGGGATATCAAGGGGGTCGATGGCATTATCAACTTCGTATTTTGGCTGGGAAAGCCGGCCCTGGTTAAGGAAGAGGAAATTGTTACAATCAAGAAATTCCTACAGGAGTTTACAGGTGTGGAGGTAACTGAAAAAAGGCTGGATATTAATACAAAAGTGCTTGTAAAACAAGGGATTCTGATGAATTATCGCGGAATAATTGTGGAAATAAAGGGTAACAAGGCGACGGTTAATATCGACAGTATGGGGTTAGAATTAAGTGCAATATTTGATAAGAAAAACCTTTACCCGGTTTGAATAAAAGTTGTAAATTTATACCCCAGTATAAATTTGTTGCGTCCTATAATAAGTTTATAAGCACTATAAAAAACCCACTGAACCAGGATTTCGTTAATACTTTACTATTATGATGAAACTTACAGACAAGATCTACATTGCCGGGCATTCCGGGCTTGTGGGAGGTGCAATAGAAAGACTGCTTATAAGAAAGGGCTACCGCAACATTCTAAAGCGTACTTCAGAAGAGCTTGATTTAAGAGACCAGGCTGCTGTAAGAAGCTTTTTTGATGAAGAAAAGCCGAATTATGTTTTCCTGGCTGCCGCAAAAGTTGGTGGCATCATGGCTAACAAAACCTATCCTGCCGATTTTATTTTTGACAACCTGGCTATTCAAAATAATATTATTCATGCTGCCTATTTATCAGGAGTGGAGAAATTGCTTTTTCTTGGAAGCAGCTGCATTTATCCCAAACAAGCTCCGCAACCAATAAAGGAAGATTACCTGATGACGGGTTTTCTTGAACCTACCAATGAAGCATATGCAGTTGCTAAAATTGCTGGTATAAGAATGTGCCAGGCGTATCATAATCAATTTGGTTGTCGTTTTATCAGCGTGATGCCTACTAATTTATATGGTCCCGGCGATAATTATCATTTGCAGAATGCGCATGTACTGCCTGCTTTGATACGCAAGTTTCACGAAGCAAAACTGAATAACGATCCGTCTGTGGTTATTTGGGGAACAGGCAGCCCAAGAAGAGAATTTCTTCATGTGGATGATGCTGCGATGGCTTGTTATTACCTGATGCAAAAATATGAGTCTCCCGAGATTGTGAATATCGGAAGCGGAGAAGATCATACCATTAAAGAAATGGCGATCATGTTGAAGAAGATCACTGGTTTCCAGGGTGATCTTATATTTGATGAAAGCAAACCCGATGGAACAATGAGGAAACTGCTGGATGTATCTAAATTAAATGCTCTTGGTTGGAAGGCAACAATTGAACTGGAAGATGGTTTAAGAAATACGTACAATAATTTCCAGCATAATTATCTTTATTACATCAACCATAAAGATAGAAGGTACGAAGTAGAACATGTATAAAAATTATTGATGCTTCTTTTCTAAAAAGGAGTTATTACCCATACGCCTGCCCGTTTTTATTATCCTTATTTTATCTTTTTATTTTTTCATTTTTGAAAATATCTTTTACCTGTTTGATTCATGTGTAGGATCAGCGGCATCATAAATTCAGGGAGTTCCATTGAGGCTATTGAGGCAATGGTAAAAAAAATGTGCGACCTGCAGCAGCACGGTGGTCCTGATGATAGCGGCATTTATTCCTCAAAGGCTGATAACCTGGTATTGGGACACCGGCGTCTTTCATTGCTTGATCTTAGTTCTGCGGGACATCAGCCCATGCGCTACGAAGGCCGTTATTGGATATCCTACAATGGAGAATTGTATAATTTCCCTGAACTGAAAGAAACCCTCAAACAGCTCGGTCATCAGTTTCATACACATTCAGATACCGAAGTGATCCTGGCTGCATATAGCCGATGGGGAGTACATAGTTTTTCGCTATTGAAAGGCATGTTTGCTTTTGCTCTTTGGGATGAACAGGAAAAAGAGCTGGTTTTGGTAAGAGATGCTGCGGGTATTAAACCACTTTATTATACACGTGAAGAAAACGGGATTGCATTTGCCTCAGAAATAAGGGCATTGAAGGTATTGCCTTCGTTCAGGGAGAAAAATGACAACTGGCCGGTTTACCTGATGGCATACGGCCATGTACCCGAACCCGTTACTACACTTAAAAATGTTTACCCTTTACCCAAAGGGTATTTTTTAAAATACAGTATTCCAAGAAAAAACTTCCTGTTACAAAGTTTTAAGCATTATAGCTACAATCCAAAAATAAATGACGAACAGGTTGCAATAGATCAGATCCGTGAAACACTGGATGCATCAGTAAAACGGCATTTACTTTCAGATGCACCAATTGGAATCTTTTTAAGCGGCGGGGTTGATTCCGGTATTCTTTCGTTATTGGCATCAAGACAACAACCCAGCCAGTTGAATACGCTTTCTCTTTATTTTGAAGATCAGTCGTATTCAGAAAAAAAATACCAGGACATACTTATAAAGAAACTTGGTTGTAAAAACCAGCAATATCTTTTAAAAGAATCAGAGTTCCACCAGCACTTTCCTGATATTTTGCAGGCGATGGATATGCCTTGTGCTGATGGCATCAATACATGGTTTATCAGCAAGTATGCAAAGCAGCAGGGATTAAAAGCCGTGTTATCAGGAATTGGCGGCGATGAATTATTTGGCGGTTATCCTTCCTTTAACAGGATCGGTATTGCGTCATTGCTTCACAATTTACCTTCCTTTACAATGAATGGTGTAAGAAAAAGCAGTATCAAACAATTACACCGCTTGTCATACCTGAATATGGATGGAATTAAAGGGATCTATCTTTTTTTAAGAGGACATTTTACTCCTGTTGAAATTGCCAAGCAATTGGGTGCGTCAGAAGAGGAAATATGGAATATACTAAATGATGAACCTGTTTTCCAGGACCTGCCTAACCTGCCTCTCAAAGAACGGGCAAGTTGGATGGAATGGAATATTTATATGCAAAACCAGTTACTTCGCGATTCAGATGTAATGGGCATGGCCAACGGTGTAGAGATCAGGGTTCCATTCCTTGATGATGATTTTATAAGACTGGCCATTTCTATTGCTCCTTCTATAAAGTACAAGACAAACAAGATAAAGCCGTTGTTAATTGATGCGTATAAGAATGAATTACCGGAACCTATCTGGAATCGTCCTAAAATGGGTTTCAGTTTTCCGTTTGCCGACTGGTTACGCAAAAGCACTTATGTAAGAGAACTGATGGAAAATGATAATAAAAATTCTGCAGCAAATTATAACCTCTTTTTGAAAGGTGACCTGCATTGGTCGCAGCTGATGTCACTTATCATTATAAAAACCCGGGAGCATGCATATCGGAGTAATGTTTCTTACACTTAAGATTTTCTCTTCTACAGGAGGAATTGAACGGGTTTGTCGTATAGCAGGCAAAGCAATGTATGAGAATTGTACAAGGTATAATCAACGGCTGAAGATTTACAGTATGCACGATAGCCAGGTATCGGCAATGGATAACCTTTATTTCCCAACTGAAATTTTTACAGGATTCAATGTAAATAAATGGCGATTTATGAGAAAGGCGTTGATACAGGGACGTACCAGCAAAGTCATTATTCTCAGCCATGTTAATTTATTATTAGTTGGATGGCTGATTAAGAAAATAAAGCCGTCTATAAAGATTGTTTTAATAGCTCATGGAATAGAAATATGGGACAGGATGAGTAAAACAAAAAGAAAAATGTTGTCTTGTTGTGATGAGATCATTTCTGTTAGTGAGTATACACGGAGTAAACTGATAGATGTGCAACAGGCAGATCCTGTAAAATGCACAGTGCTGAATAATTGCCTCGATCCTTTTCTTACATTGCCTAAAAATGTAACAGGTATTGCGGCATTAAAAAAAAGGTATGGGTTTTCTGAATCAGATAAAATACTTTTTACATTAACAAGGCTTTCGGCAAAGGAGCGTTATAAAGGATATGACAAAGTGATGGAAGCCCTCGTGCAACTTGATAATAAAAATGTAAAATATCTCATTGCCGGCAGCTATGATAAAGAAGAAAAACAATACATCGATCATCTTATCATTTCTCTTCGCCTTGAGGGAAGAGTTGTATTAGCTGGCTTTATTCCGGAAGATGAAGTGGCAGCACATTTTACCATGGCAGATTGTTATGTTATGCCAAGCGTAAAAGAAGGATTTGGAATTGTATTTATTGAAGCAATGTATTATGGCCTGCCCGTAATAGCAGGGGATAAGGATGGCTCCGTTGATGCACTTCGTAACGGTCAACTTGGTTTGTTAGTTGATCCTTTTGATGTAAAAGGGATCCGTGATGTAATTAAAAACATGCTTTCAAACCTGGAACACTATAAACCAGATGAAAGATTATTACTGGAAAATTTTAGTTATAATTCTTACAAGATAAAGATGAATGCCTTGCTTGCGAGGCATATTGAGATCAGGGACGATAACAACAACTTTGTATCGGACCAAAGGGAAAGGGACAGGAATATACAAACACGATCATAAATGACCGGTCAGCAGGAACAGCATATCAATAAGCATGATGAAGAACATTGGGATCTTGTAATTGAACCACAAGGCCATCTCTTTGATCTTAAACTAAAAGACGTATGGCATTACCGTGATCTTTTATTGTTATTGGTGAAACGTGATTTTGTTTCTTTTTACAAGCAAACAGTGCTCGGCCCGATTTGGTTTTTTTTGCAGCCATTGCTTACAACCATCATATTTACTTTCATTTTTGGCAGGCTTGCGGGTATCTCAACAGATGATTTGCCTCAGCCCCTTTTTTATCTTGCAGGTATTACCTGCTGGAATTATTTTGCGGATTGTCTTACTAAAACTTCCACGGTATTTAAAGACAATGCAAATATTTTTGGAAAAGTTTATTTTCCAAGACTGATCATGCCTTTAAGTATCATTGTTTCAAACCTGGTGCGATTTGGAGTACAACTTATTTTATTCTTTTTAGCACTGATTTATTATGTAGTATTTAAAGAAAACGGTATTCATTTAAGCTGGGCCGTTAGTTTATTCCCATTGCTTATTATTTTAATGGCGGCACTTGGACTTGGTGCGGGAATGATCATTTCAGCGATGACAACCAAATACCGTGACCTTGCATTCCTTGTAACTTTTGGTGTACAGTTACTGATGTATGCAACAACTGTTATTTATCCATTGTCGGCAGCGCCACAAAAATATAAATGGTTGATAGAATTAAATCCAATGACGGGGATCATAGAAACTTTCCGCTATGGATTTTTGGGAAAGGGAAGTTTCAACTGGACGTCATTGGGATATTCCTGCGGAGTTACAATGGTATTGCTCTTTGCAGGAATAATTGTATTTAATAAAGTAGAAAAGAATTTTGTAGATACAGTATAATCACTGTAATAAGAAGATGCCCGTTGCAATAAAAGTAGAAAATTTATCAAAAGCCTATCAATTGGGCGAGATTGGTACAGGTACCATATCGCGTGATCTTGAACGTTGGTGGGCAAAACAAAGAGGGAAAGAAGATCCTTATTTAAAAATAGGAGAATCCAATGACCGTACAGTCAAGGGAGGATCCGGCATAGTGTGGAGTTTAAAAGATCTGAATTTTGAGATCAACCAGGGAGACGCAGTTGGGATCATAGGAAGGAACGGGGCAGGAAAAAGTACTTTATTAAAAATACTTAGCCGTGTTACATCTCCCACAACGGGAACGGCTAAGCTAAGAGGACGTATTGCCAGCCTGCTTGAAGTAGGTACAGGGTTTCATCCTGAATTAACAGGGAAAGAGAATATTTATCTCAATGGAGCAATACTCGGGATGCGGAAAAAGGAAATAACGCGAAAGTTTGATGCGATCGTGGATTTTGCAGGTGTTGAAAAGTATATCGACACGCCTGTGAAAAGATATTCTTCGGGAATGTATGTGCGGCTTGCATTTGCAGTAGCAGCTTATCTTGAAAGCGAGATCCTTGTTGTTGATGAAGTATTAGCAGTGGGCGATGCAGAGTTTCAAAAAAAATGTCTCGGTAAAATGGGTGATATCAGCAAGACCGAGGGAAGGACTATTTTATTTGTTAGTCATAACATGGGTGCCATTACCCAATTATGCGGTAATGCTATTTCACTGAGAAACGGCATGATATCACAAGTTGGTGAAGCTGGTAAGGTAGTATCAGCATACCTGAATGCTGATGGCAGTAAAGATGCTTACATTGATTTTAATGCATCACCCATCCTTAGAAGGGGAAATAAAAAAGCGGTTTTTTTAAATGCTTCAATAAAAAAGGCAGGAGATACACATTACAACAGGGAATTTTCTGTAGGCGATGATATACAGATCAACTTTTCAATGCAGATCAAAAACAGCAATGAAAGGTCTGTAAAAACTTCTATCGAACTTAAAACAGCGGATGGTTTCAGAATTGCAAATATGATTGATGTTGATTCAGGTTTCCAGGTAGAAGGTAATAATGGCGATACCCTGCATTATGAAGTGTTGATAAAAGATGTAAGATTATATCCTGATACCTATATCCTGAGTTTATATTCAGGTGATATGTCGAGTACAGAAATATATGATTATATCGAGGATTGTATTTCATTTGAAATAATTGATGGCGGAAAATTTACATCCAGAATTTTGCCACGCTCACATGGCCTTTTCTTTTTTACACCAGCATGGAAGAAGATTTAAAAGCTGTAAAAAGGTTTACAATGATGAAATAGTATATGAAACAAGCTCTTAAAAAAATCATATTTAAATTTCTTGGAAAAAAAATAAAGCAATACCGTCATTTCAATGACACTATCGGAATTATGCGTGGCTCGATCGTTGAATCTGATAACGTAATCGGAGATTATACTTACATCGGGTACAATTGTGTTTTAACGCGTTCTATTGTTGGTAGATACTGTTCCATCGGTAACAATGTCAGCATTGGGTTGGGAGAACACAAATTGAAAAGAATTTCAACAAGCACTTTATTTTATAAAACGCCTTACGAAACGATCACTGAAAAAGAATGCAGGATCGGCAATGATGTGTGGATAGGATCGAATGCTGTGATACGTAGGGGTATTAGCATTGGAGATGGAGCGGTGATCGGCGCCAATTCATTTGTAAACGCAGATGTTGAACCTTATGCCGTGGTTGCAGGTTCGCCTGCCCGTTTTATCAGGAAACGACTCGATGATGAATCCATTGGATTGATCATTGCATCACAATGGTGGATGAAAGATTTAGAAACTGCAAAAAAGATCCTTGCTGAATTATCTGCCTCAGGAAGATTTGAAATAGATGAATAAGGATTCAAAAATATATATTGCCGGTCATAGGGGAATGGTAGGTTCTGCTACGCTTCGTTATTTTCAGGAAAAAGATTTTAAGAATATTGTTACCGCAACAAGTAGCGAGTTAAATCTAACAAACCAATCTGCTGTTCGTGATTTCTTTAAAAAAGAAAAACCAGCTATTGTAATACTTGCAGCGGCGAAGGTAGGAGGTATCCAGGCAAATATTGATAATCCCGCTACATTTTTAATTGATAACCTGCAGATACAAAATAATGTGATGCAGGAGTCGCTGGAACATGGCGTAGAAAAATTTATTTTCCTTGGAAGTTCCTGTATCTATCCGCGGGAATGTGCACAGCCCATGAAAGAAGAATATTTATTGACTGGAAAACTGGAGCCAACGAATGAAGGATATGCAATCGCTAAGATAGCGGGTGTTAAATTATTGGAAGGACTGTATAACCAGTTTGGTTTTAAGAGTATCAGCCTGATGCCATGCAACCTCTATGGTCCTAATGATTCCTTCGACCTGAAACATTCCCACGTCTTGTCGGCCCTCGTTAAAAGATTTTCAGATGCAAAAAATAGCAATTCGCCGGAACTAACACTATGGGGTAGTGGTATTGCAAGAAGAGAATTTATGCATGTAGATGATGTGGCCGCAGCAATCTTTTTCATGATGGAAAATTATGATAGCCCCGAATTTATCAATATCGGTTCCGGCTATGATGTTTCTATTAAAGAACTGGCAGAAATGATTGCCGGTAAAACCGGTTACCGGGGAACGATTAAGTGGGATACCGGCAAACCTGATGGCATGTTGAAGAAGTGTATGGATGTGAGTCGTATGAAAGCACTCGGTTTCACACCGCAAATAAGTCTTGAAGAGGGAGTGGAGCAAATGATCAGTATATATCAACAAATAAAACCAACTGCATGATACCTTTAATGAAGAATGCTTTTTTAAATGAGCACGAAACAAAAAAAGCATTGGCTGATTTTATACTGCAGGCCGACAAATTAAGTATGGACAAAGAATGTGCAGCTTTTGAAAGAAGGTTTGCAGAATACCAGGGACGGAAAGAAGCTGTGCTGTTCAACAGTGGGGGAAGTGCAAACCTGGCGATGCTCCAGGCGCTGAAAAACCTGGGCCAGTTGAAAGATAATGACAAAGTTGGTTTTTCTGCATTAACATGGAGCACCAACACAATGCCGATCATTCAAATGGGATTGATACCGGTAGCAATTGATTGTGACCCGGAATACCTGAATGTGATGTCGTATAACCTGGAAGCAACTTTATTGGCAACGGATTTAAAAGCTTTTTTTATAACAAATGTATTAGGCTTTGTGGGAGATATTGACAAAATCCGCTCCATTTGCGAAAAGAAAAAAATTATTTTCATTGAAGACAATTGCGAATCGCTTGGTACCGAAACACCGGATGGTAAAGCCGGTAATTTTGGCCTTTGTTCAAGTTTTTCTTTTTTTGTAGCCCATCACATGAGTACGATCGAAGGCGGTATGGTATGTACAGATGATGAGGACCTGGCAGAAATGTTACGCATTGTAAGGGCCAATGGATGGGACAGGAACCTTACTGCAAAGCAGCAATTCAAATGGAGAAAAAAATTCAATATTGCATCTGAATTTGAGGCGAAGTATACATTTTATGACCTGGGTTTTAACTTCAGGCCTACAGAGATAACCGGCTTCCTGGGGCAATATCAATTGCAGTTTCTTGAAAGTAATATTGATAAACGGGAAGAAAACTATTTGCAGCTTGAAAAAATAATGACACAGAATGATGACCTTGTTTTATTAAAGCATGACCATATCACACGCCTCTCTACGTTTGCGTTTCCGCTTGTTTGCAGAACCGCAGAATTAAGAGAATATTATCTCTCACGTTTCAGCGGTGCCGGTATAGAGATCAGGCCAATGATTGCAGGGAATATTCAACGCCAACCGTTTTATACGAAATATGTAAAAGAATTGTATGAATTACCTGGTACGGATTTTTTGCACGGCAATGGATTTTATTGCGGGAATTATCCTGAACTTACGGAATCAGATTTGGAAACAATCAGTAGTTGTTTGTATAAATATTAAACAGGATCATGATCATTGTTGAATTAATGGGGGGATTAGGCAACCAGCTTTTCCAATATGCAATGGGTAGAAGTATTTCATTGAAAAATAAAGCAAGGTTCAGAATTGATCTTTCTTTTTTCGAGAATTATGAATGGCATGAATACAGCCTGGAACCATTTAATATAAAAGCTGCTATAGCAACAAAGGAGCAGTGCGAAGCATTAAAAAAGAGGCACAACAGTATAGCCAATAAAGTGTTAAGAAACACGATCAATAAAGGACATGTTTTTGTAAAAGAAAAAAGCATCTTGTATAATGCTGCGTATAAAAAAATTACTGATCCCGCCTACCTGCATGGTTACTGGCAATGCGAAAGGTATTTCAGGGATTATACTGATGTTTTACGAAGAGATCTCCAGATAAATATACCGCCTTCCCCGGCAAATGCTGTTATTCTTGAAGAGATAGGAAAATCGAATGCGGTGAGTTTGCATATCAGGAGAGGCAACTATGTTACTGTTCCCCTTTTTAACAGCATACTGGGTACCTGTTCTCTTGAATATTATGCCAGGGGGATGGAGCATATTTCAAAGCGTGTATCCAATCCCGTATTTTATGTTTTTTCAGACGATATTTCATGGGCAAAAGAAAACCTTAAAGGAAATTATTCATTTGTTTTTGTCGATATCAATGATGCCAAACATGATTATGAGGATTTACGCCTGATGCAAAATTGCAAACATCATATCATTGCAAACAGCACATTTAGCTGGTGGGGTGCGTGGCTGAATCCTTCCACGGATAAAATTGTAATAGCTCCTGCAAAATGGTTTGCAGATCCTGAAAAAAATAAAACAGCAGCTTACCTTGTACCGGGAAACTGGACAAAATTTTAATTAACATGAGCATTAAGGAAAAAATTACCAGGAAGATACTCACGAAGTTATCTACCGATGCAGAAAAAAAATACAATGCAGAAGTTGCCTTCTGGATAGGAGAGATTGAAAATTATAAAAACTGGTATAACGGCAAATTAAAAACAAGCTATGGCACTGCTTCGCCAACCGAAGCTGAAAAAATTCATGTAAGCAATCTTAAAGATTCAGCCATACTTACCTGGCACAAACTTCACCAGGAAAAAAAATATTTAAGTGACCTGCAGGTAAAACCTGATTTTTTTTCTGGTAAAAGAATTCTTGATGTAGGTTCAGGGCCAATGCCGAGTGCTACTTGTTTTAATAATGTTAGCTTATACTGCCTGGAGCCGTTATTGTCAAAATATATTGATATTGGTTTCCCGATTCATTACTATGGAGATACAAAATTTATTCAAAGCAAGGCTGAAGATATTCCAGTTGAAGATGGATTTTTTGATGCCATCATCTCGGTAAATGCATTGGATCACGTGGATGATTTTGAAAAAGCTGCGAATGAACTGAAACGAATTTTAAAACCCGGCGGAATACTTTTGTTTCACCTGCATTACCATTATAAAACGATCACTGAACCCGTTGAATTGAATGACGAACGTGTTCTCAACGCATATATGGGAATCAATAATTTCAGGAAGATCGCAGAAAAGAAAGATAAATTTGGTTCTGTTTGTGAAGAAGGTGAAAGTTATACACTCTGGACGAATATACCCGGTTAATGGCGGCTGAGAAAAAACCTTTGGTTTCTGTAGTTATAGCGGCGTACAATGCTTCCCGTTTTATAAAAGATGCTATTGATTCCGTCTTGAATCAAACATACAGCAATCTCGAGATCATTGTTGTTGAAGATGGTTCTGTTGATAATACACTCGCTGTTTTACAAAGCTTTAGTGATGTGCGGATAAAATTATTACTGAATAATAAAAATCAGGGACTGATCTATTCTTTAAATAAAGGTTTGCAGTATGCAAAAGGAGAATACATTGCAAGATTTGATGCTGATGATATTTGTAGACCAAACCGGATTGAATCACAACTCTCTTTTTTTCTTTCCAGCCAGGCAGACATCATTGGTTGCGATATTGAACGTTTTGGAACAATAAAAGGCACTGCAAAATTCCCACACAGCGATGCCGAGATAAAAATTCACATGCTGTTTAATAATCCAATGGTTCATCCTGCTATTTTTTTTCACCGGGAGCTAATTGATAAGGGCCTGTTCCGTTATGATGAAAAATGGAAACATGTTGAAGATTATGAATTGTGGGTGCGACTGATGGATCAATGCAGGTTTGCCAATATACCAAAGGTTTTATTGAAATACAGGACCTCCAGCCAGTCGGTTTGTTTTCAAAATAGTGATGAGCAGGATCTAAAGAGTGATTTGATACGCCAGGCTGTTCTCCATAAAATTCTACCCGGCTATTCCTGCACTGACCTGGAAAAAAAATGGCTCAAAAATTCAAATGCAGTGAAAGGCAGGCAAAACCTGGCAGCTATAACCGGGTTTATTAAGAATCTTGTGACTGGTAATAAAGATCATCACGTTTTTGATGAACATACTTTTTCAAAATTACTTTGTGAAAAATTTTTAAGCACTTGCCTGGTGAACAATAACCTCCGGCAATTTGCCTTCAAACTTTATATGCAATTGCTGAAAGATCTATCTGTGAGAAAGAAAATGGAGCATGTTCTAAAATTGTTCTCAAAGGGGATCATTAACGAGGTGAAATGAAAATAGCAATTGTAACAAACTTCCTGTATCCCGAAGCATTGGGAGGAACTGAATTGTATTGTTACCAGTTGGCCGCTGCATTATTGTCGATGGGGCATGAAGTATATTGGATCGTTCCCAATTTTAATAATGATACTACTATCACGTCTACATATGAAAACGGTTTAAAGATCATCCGCTTTGCTGCTATAGACAAAGGGATGAAACCGGATGCTGCGTTTGTTTCAAGATCCTTTGTTAAGGAAATGAATGAAAGAAATATTACTGTTGCGCATTTTAATGAGTTCGGCGGATTCGAAGGAATAAGTGGTGACCTGTTGCGTGAAGCCAAACAATCAGGGATAAGAACAATTGTAACATTACACGTTGCAGATTATATATGCCGCACCGGCACATTAAGGTATGGAAGTAAACTTTCCTGTGATGGAAAGGTAATTCCTTCGCGTTGCGGAGCCTGTAATATTTTTTCCGACTTTAGTGGCTCCCGCAACCTGAACTATACATTAACCGCTTCTTTCAAAAAAATATTCGACCTTATTTACAAAACAAATTTTTATGTATTGCCGCAGGTGAAGCGTACAATGAATAATTTTAAAGCAAAACTTCCTTTTATACAATCTTTGAGAGAAAATGCAGATACCATTGTTTCAATTACAAAATGGTTCAGGGAAATTTTGATCGCAAATGAAATTCCTGCAGGTAAAATCAAATACATTCCCCAGGCTATACCGGACATGCCCTTTATTCCACGGGATGAACAAAAAAAAAGAAATGGCTATGTTTTTATCGGGCGTATCAATAAAGAAAAAGGAATTGAGCTCCTGATTCAGGCAGCAAAATTATTGCATGAAAAAGTTCCGGGAACGTTCATTGATATTTTTGGCCCCGTAGCTCCGGAAAATAAATATGCAAATGATTTTATAAAGGAAGTGGAGCAATATGAAAATATTCATTATAAAAAAGTATTGGCACCGGAAGAAGTGATGCCTGTTATTGCACAATATAAAGCTGTGTTATTGCCTTCACTTGTTTCCGAAATGGCACCATTGATAATTCCCGAAGCAAATAAATTAAAGGTGCCTGTAATAGCGTCAGATGTGCCGGGTTCTGTTGAATTGATCAATCAATATCATTCAGGATTGATTTTTAAATATGCTTCTGCGGATGATCTTGTTGAGAAGATCATGGCAATTGAAAAAGATACTTTGCATTTTAAATTTGATGAGGTTTTGAAGAATGATTTTAATACAATCGCACTTCAATACCTGGAAATATACAACAAGGCCTTTTCTATAAATTGATTTTAAAAAAACTGAACCACGTTTAATTCCTGGAACAAATTATACATACGATCATACCCGCATCTGCAGTTATTCCAACGGCTAACCGGCCTGCAATGCTCAAGCGAACATTAGAGAGTATTGCATTACAAAATGTTCAGCCAAAAGAGATCATTATCATTGATGCCTCAGAAAACAATGAAACATTTGATGTGTGTAATGATCCAATTGAACAACTTAATTCCAAAATTGTATACCTGGATGCTACTGTGAAAGGTGCTGCTGTACAGCGTAACCAGGGAATAGAAAGATCTGGCCAGGATTTTATTTTATTTATGGATGATGATATTTTACTTGAGCCTGCTTGTATCGAAAATTTATGGAAGTGCATGAACCGGAACGAAAAAATTGTTGGTGCAAATGCAATGATCACCAATCAACGTTATCATGACCCTGGAAAAGCGACACGCATTATGTATCGGCTAATGCACGGAAAAAAACTGGATAGCTATGCAGGCAAGTGTATCGGGCCGGCATGGAATTTACTTCCCCAGGATAAAGAACCTGAATACAATGAAATTGAATGGATGAACCTCGGTTGTACCTTGTATAAAAAAATTGTATTGCCTGTTCCTGCATTCCCGGACCAATTCAAAGGATATTCATTAATGGAAGACCTGGCACTTTCACTTAAAGTTGCAAAAGCAGGAAAATTGTATAATGTTATTACAGCTAAAATATTTCATGACAGTCAGCCCGGAACTCATAAGAGCTCTGCTTTTAAAATTTCGAAAATGGAATTGTTCAACAGGCATTTTATTATGACCGGCATTCTTGGACGAAAAAGTTTTTCGTATCATTTAAAGTTGATTGTATTTGAAATGTGGGGCATGGTTACAATGCTTAGGAGTATGAGTGGAATCAAGAATTTCCTCCCGGTGCTATTTGGAAAGTTGGCTGCATCCTTTTCACTCCTGTTTAAAAAGAAGTAATCCTGATGCGAAAAGTTCTTATAGGGATTACCTCAAAAAACCGGGCTTCCATTTTACCCAAGGCAATCAGATCGGCAGGAGAGCAACACTACACAAATAAAGCCATTGCTGTTTTTGATGACGCATCCTCTGATAATACTGCAACATTGGAAAAAGATTTTCCATGGGTGCAATGGACATTATCAAAGGAACCGAGGGGTTTAATGTATGCGAGAAATTATTTTCTCGGTATTTCAGACGCGGAATATTTTTGTAGTCTTGATGATGATGCCTGGTTTCTGAATGATAACGCAGTTGGTATTGCGATAGATTACCTCGATAAACATCCTGATGTTGCCGCGATTGCATTTGAAATATTAAGTCCTGATAACCATAAACGGGACAATGATGCGATCAGGGATGTTGAAACAAATAATTATATCGGCTGCGGCCACGTGCTTAGGATCAGTGCAACAAAACAGGTGGGAATGTATTCAGCCACGCCGGGTACTTATGGCGGCGAGGAAAAAGATCTCTGTATAAGATTTATTGATGCAGGTTACAGGATCATAAAATTATTTGGCGTTAGGGTATGGCATGATAAAACGAATATTGCCCGGAATGAATGGCGCCAGCACAGGTCGGGGGTTTGCAATGATTTTGTTTTTATGTGGAGAAGAACGCCGCTGCTTTATCTTTTTCCCTCTGTATTTATGAAGATATACGTTCATTTTATTTTCCCAATAAAGTATAAGAAGCTCTCTTTGTATACCGCATTTTTCAGGGGCTTTTTTGATTTTGTAAAAGCGGTAGTGACCGGAAAAATTAAAAGACAACCTGTTTCTAAAAGAGCTTTTAAAAAATATTTAAGCTTTAATAAATAAATATGTTTTCCAAAATTGAATTTCTTTTTTTGCGTGTGCCACGAGGTATTGCAAGCAGGTTTCGCCTTGCATTTTACAGGTTACTGGGCCTTAAAACAGGAAAGCGTAACCGCATGGAGAAAAGCAGGTGCAGGAGATTGAAGCAGATCATGATTGGAAGTAACAATGCGTTTACTGAAGGTATCATGTTGTGGCCGGAAGACGCACCGTATGATGGTATCCGTATCAAGATCGGGGATAAGAATTACTTTAATCGAAATATGATGATCGATGCCTGTGGGTATATCGAAATAGGCAGCTTTAATATGTTTGGTCCGGATATTTATATCACTGATTCAAATCACCGTTTTGGAACGGGAATAACGCCATCCAATGAGCCCATGCAAAAAGGTAAAGTGAAAATTGGAAATTACTGCTGGATAGGTGCTAAAGCAATCATACTTAAAGATGTTGAATTGGGAGATCATTGTGTTGTGGCCGCAGGAGCAGTTGTAACAAAAAGTTTTCCTGCCGGTAGTGTTATTGCAGGTGTGCCGGCAAAGATTATAAAAACAGTATAGTTAAATGCTGTGCCCTGGAAATTGAGTAGTGGTATAGTTTAAATGTTATACCTAGAATATAGCTGTCAGGGTGAGCTTGTCGAACCCGGATATTTAAACTATCAATCGCCTTCGACAAGCTCAGGCTGACAGCAATTCAAACTGTACCACTACCGAAAATTGAACTGTAGCTTCAACAATAGTTCCCTGACTTCGAAGAGAGTGTTAAAAAATAGAAATTATTCCTGGCACTTCTTTAAATGAACTGAATATGAAAAAGATTATTAAATCTTTATTTTTCCCAAACAATTCCAAACAGAAGATCTTATCTGGTCCGGCTAAAGGAATGTTTGTTAAATATAATACCAATCATCGTTTTCAACACCTGCTTGGATTATACGAAAGAGAAATATATCCTTATCTCATGAAAGGAATCAGCAAATCAGATCTGTTGATCGATGTGGGAGCGAATGACGGATATTATGTAATGGCATTTTTGAAATCCGGGAAAAAAGTAATTGCCTGCGAGCCTGGTTATATTGCTGAAGAACTGATTGCAAATGCAGCACTCAATGGTCATTTTCCATCCGAAAATTTTATCGTAGAGAGAAGGTTGGTAGGTTCGGGAAAAACAGCTGAATATGTAAGCATAGAAGAATTGACAAAAGGTTGCAGCGGTTCCTTTTTTTTATTGATTGATATAGATGGCGGTGAATATGAATTATTGAATTCATGCGGACCTGCATTCGATCATAACTCGGCAACCTGGCTGATTGAAACACATAGTAAGGAATTAGAAGATAGTTGCATTGATTTCCTGGAAAAACAGCATTATAAAGTAACTATTATCAATAACGGCAAATGGAGGGCCATCGTACCTGAACAACGCCCATTGCCTCATAACCGTTGGCTTTTTGCTGAACCCTCAAAGCGTTAATGTAAAAATTTAAGTAATAATCATGAAATCACTTTATGTAAATTTTGGATGCGGTGTTTCTTGTCCGGAAGAATTTACAAATTATGATGGGTCGTTCAATTTGCGTATGCAAAGGAATGTTTTGATTGGGAAACTGGTTCAAAAAATGTCTTCCACCAAATTTCCTGCAAATGCACACTATGCAAACATCGCAAAAGGTTTGCCGGTAAAAGAAAATTCATTAAAAGGAATTTTTTCTTCACATATATTGGAGCATTTGTCTTTAGAAGAGTTCAGGATCGCCATACGCAACTGTTATCAATACCTGCAACCGGGAGGGATTTTCCGGTCAGTGTTGCCAAACCTTGAAGAAGCGATCGATAATTATAAACGGGAAAAGTCTAAAGGAAACAAACAGGCCGCATTTGATTTTATGAATTATACTTTCCTCGGTTACGAGAAACGTCCAACATCTTTAAAAGATATCATAAAATGGCGATTGAGCGGCCATCATCATTTCTGGATGTGGGATTTTGATTCCATACAGGTAGAATTGAACAATGCAGGTTTTTCGCAGGTATACAAAAGCCAATATCATGGATCAAGAGATACCTATTTCAATGCTGCCGAAGCAACAAGCCGGTTTGATTACAATGCTTTATGTTTTGAAGCAATTAAATAAGCAATAAGAATACTTGTGAAAGTCCTTCTGGCACATCCCGGTACACAACATTCCCGCCAACTTGCAAAGCAGTTGTATGAGCATAACATGCTTTTCGAATTCCATACCGGTATTGGTTATGGAAAAGATCACTGGACATATAAATTATGTTCCAGATTACCTGCTTCATTGTTTAATAAAATAAGTAACCGTTTTATCGATCATGTGCCCGACAGGTTTGTACGCAGGCATGTTGTAAATGAATTGAAAGCATTGATGCGGATCAAAATGGGTGCAGATGAAGAGAAAACATTATTTCACCGGAATAATAAATTTCAAAAAAGCATTCCTTCAAAAAGTATTGCAGCAAGCGATGTGGTAATTGGGTTTGATACTTCCAGCCTGGTATTGATTCAAAGATGTAAAAAGCTGGATACGTATTTTATTTTAGATGCAAGTATCGGTCATCCTGCTTCAAAAGATACCGTGTATAAGAACCTGTTGAAATTATACCCGGAATGGCAATTTACTGTGAAACAAAAACCTGCAGCACAAATTAAAATTGAAGAAGAAGAAATGAAATTGTCGGATCATATTGTTGTTGCAAGCAGGTTTACACTTTTAACGTATACTGAGCATGGAGTACAGGAAAAAAAAATAAGTGTAAATCCTTACGGGGTTAATACAGTATCATTAAAACCAGTTGCGAAGCAAAAAGATACAAGTGACCCGGTTCATTTTGTGTTTGTAGGATTAGTTGATGCAAGAAAGGGAGTTCCATTTTTACTGGATGCATGGAGAAAATGTAAGCTCAATGGCAGTACGCTAACTATTATTGGACCGATAAACGAAACAACACAAAAGATTATCAGTAAAGATCATCCTTCTGTTATTATCAAAGGCCGGCTTTCTCATAAAGAATTAACTGCGGCTTTCCCGCATTTTGATGTTATGATCTTTCCAAGTTTTTTTGAAGGCTATGGGTTGGTAATTCCCGAAGCAATGGCTTGCGGATTACCTGTTATTACTACCGTTGCAACCTGCGGTCCTGACATTATCGGGAACGGGGAGGAAGGATATATCATTGAGCCCGGCGATGAAGGGGCGCTTATCAATGCGATTGAAACATTCATCAATCAAAAAGACAAGCTGGTGAAAATGGGCGTTTCCGCAAGAGCTAAAGCAGAAAAACTTAGTTGGGAAACATACGGCAACAACTGGGAAAAAATTATTGAGAATGCTACTTCTAAAAAACCGGCAGCGGTATATACATAGAGACCTGGAGGATGGATAAACAACATAACCGGTTAGAAATTTTAGATAGTTTAAGGGGCATCGCAGCAGTATCAGTAATGTTGTATCATTACCTGTTTGCATACCCGATGGAATTTGGATATACTGATTCAGCTATTGTTGGTCTTCAGTATGGTTATTTTGGCGTACACTTATTCTTTATCATAAGTGGATTTGTGATTTACTTTTCCATCTCGAATAACCATGATGTGATTGATTTCCTGGTCAAGCGATTTATCAGGTTATTTCCTTCTTACTGGCTTTGTCTTATTATTACATTTTTGGCTGTAAGCTATTTCGGTGTTTCTCCTACGAGAGACACTACCTGGAGGGATGCGTTGATCAATCTCACTATGATGGCAGATGTCTTTCATACGAGACATGTAGATGGTTGTTATTGGTCTTTGCAGGTGGAGCTTTATTTTTACTTTTTTGTTGCTTTTCTTTTTATTACCAAACTGCAGCGATACATAAACTGGGTATTGGTTATCTGGCTGGCATGGATCATTCATTACAACTTTGTGTTTAAACTTCCTTATGCGGGCCTTTTATTAGGCCTTCATTATGCAATGCTTTTTATTGCAGGTATTTCATTTTATAGGATCAAGGCACTCAAGGAAAATAATTTTTTTAATCATTTTATGGTAATAGCAAGCTATTTAACTACGCTTGCAGTAATGGGAGATAAGGGTGGTAGTTTTATAGGTGTTACCATCGTTTACAGTATTTTTTATCTTGCTATGTATGACTTGTTACCTTTTTTAAAAAATAAGCTTTTCTTTTTTTTAGGTAATATATCTTATGCCCTGTACCTTATACATTTTTACATTGGCTGGATCATATTAAATCAATTTAAAGCAGCAGGATATTATCACCCGGTAATGGTAATTGTTCCCACAGTAGTCTGTATTTTTCTTGCATGGCTCATTACAAACTACTATGATGTTTATGTAAGCCGGTGGCTGCGCAGCAAACTCCTGCATCACAGATTAATTGTGAGATTAAAAAACCTTCAAACCAAATAATATTTTATGAGGGGGCTTGTACATAAACTCCAGCATTTCCTGGCAAAAAGAAATTGGATATTAAAACCAATAATTAAACTGAGAAACCAGTGTAATATTATTATTGGATTGAGCCTGGCGCCGGATCATGTGTTTGAAGCTACAGGAGAAGCAACCATGTTAAAGAGCAGGGAGGGAAAAATAAAATTGTTCTTTGATATAGGTGCAAATATGGGTGAATGGACAGAAGAAATGCTTAAATTAAATCCTGCGGCCCGTGGTATACTGATGGAACCGAACCCGGATTGCATTGATACACTTGTTTCGAAATTCAGGAACAATAAAAATATTGAACTGATGGAGGCTGCCTGTTCTGACAGACCCGGTAAGACAGTATTTTTTGCAGAGCAGGGTGGTGGTGAAACTTCCTCCCTGTCTGATGCAGGCACGATTGGAGCAAGAAAAATCGAAGTAGTGGTCACAACCGTTGACGAGATCGTTGAAAAAAATAATTTGCAACACATCGATTATTTAAAGATTGATGTAGAAGGGTTTGATCTGCATGTATTGAAAGGAGCGCAACGAACACTTGAAAGAGGTTTGATTGATGTAATACAATTTGAATACAATAAAACCTGGAGACAAAATGGTTCTACATTATCGTTTGCATTTTCTTTTCTCGAAAAACTTGGATACAAAACATATTGCCTGAAAAAAAACGGCCTCACAGATTTTGATGTAAATAACTACATGGAATATTTTGCGTATTCAAATTTTGTTTCTCTGAAAAATCACCTCGCCTGATGAGTAATTTAAAGATACATGCGATCGTTAAGGCGTTGAATGAAGAGAACTTTATCATCAACCAGCTAAATACGCTATATCCATTCTGTGACAAGATTTCAATAATGACCCAGTATGACCGGGATTGGTATGGCAAAATGGTAAAACCGGATAAAACAGTTTCCCTGGTATTAGACTACCCGGATCCCGAGGGAAAAATATATATCAGCATTCGTAAGTTCCCGGATGAAACATCCGGCGTTAATATGGAGATGCTCAGCTTTAATAAGAAAGCATATAAAAATACTATTCCGCATGGATCTCCGCCTGAAGTAATTGCGCACTTTCACAATCCGCCTGATTACTTCTGGTACGTGGATGCCGACGAGATATATGATGTTGCAACTATTCCGTCAATACTTGACTACCTCGATAAGAAAAGACCACGGGGGTTGCGGGTAACAGGGTATAATTATGTGCGCACCTGGAACCAGCGTGTACCCAGGTCCGTTGTTGATTTTACCCATTTTGGATTTATCAAAGCAGGTATCCTGCTTGAGCAACATCGCACGATCAACTGGAATGAAAAGAGGTTAAAAAAATTATGTAAAATATTGCACCTCCCAGACATTTCCGGCAAGGTATTCGGATTTATGGTATGCCCCGAATCTGTTGGAGTATTTCATCATGGTTGCTGGCTTGGCGATAATACAAGACTTGCCAGTAAATTTTTGAAATCAAGTCATACCTATACCCATAATGCAGAAGCAGATTCTGTAGATAATTTTGAACAGGTGATTGTTCCCACGAAAGATCTTCCAAAAAATATACAGGAAGGAAAATGGCCTTCGAGTTTTTTTTTAAATGACAAATGAGAAATTAAAAATACTCGCAACGATCCCAAGTGGATTTTGTTACGGCGTTCAGATCAGTACAGTTGAATTTTTCAGGAGATTTCCTCCCAATGTAGAAAGTCATTTCCTGATTACAAAATGGACTGACGGTGAACTTGAAAAAATGCTGAACAAGTATAATATCCCTTCAAGTCATAGCTGGTTGGGAATGTTTAGCCGTAAAATGGATTGGTACAACTTAAAAATGTCATTACATGCATTGATCAAGTTGCCAAAGCTATATTATGATTATATAAAATTGCTGCGCAAAAAAAAACCTGATATTCTTTTTTTTGCAAATCATCATGAATTGATTTTATTATACCCCGTATTGTTGTTTACCAGGAGAAAGATTGTTTGCCATATGCATGATCCTTCACCTGCCATTCCTTTTCAAAAGGCGACTTTTAAATTCTATGGTTCAGTAGTCGATAAATTTATGGCAATCACTGAAAGTGTAAGACAGCGGACGATAGCTTTAGGATGCAAGCCTGAAAAAATACAAACGATCAGTATGGGAACAAGGATCCCTGCTGAAGAAAGAAAAGAACGACAAAATTATTTTTGCGAAAAAACCGGCTGGCCTGTCGATTCATTTATTGTAGGTATTACGGGTCAGATGACTTTTACAAAAGGTGTAATGGATGTGCTTGAAGCATTCAGGTTACTTTACGGCAAAAACAATGCTGCAAGACTTGTAATTGGCGGCAAACCTGGAGGACCTTTTTATGAAGAGCTTCAACAAAAAATAAAAGAATGGGGTTTAGAGCAACTGGTTTACTTTCCGGGATGGTTACCCGATGTTGCTTTTTTCTTCCGCAATATCAATGCATATGTACTTGCATCCAGGCATGAAGAGGGTTTTGGAATGGTGGTGGCCGAAGCAATAGTTGCATATGTTCCGGTTGTTGTTACCAAAAGCGGCGGCGTGGTTGAATTAGTAGAAGATGAAGTGGGCGGTTATATAGTTGATAAAGCGAACCCGGTACAAATGAGCGATCGTTTATACCAGCTATCTGTTAATCCTGCTGCCCGTGATGCCATGGTACAAGCTGCAAGAACAAGGCTGGAAAATAAATTTGATATTGAAAAGCAGGCGCTCGCTATGGTAGATTTTTTTTATGCACTTAAAAACTCCTGAATACAGCATTAGCAAGTAATGTACGGTAAGGCTCAAATACCGCAAACGCTTTGGATGGTAATCATTGCTGCATTGGTGGTTACATTGATAGTGTCGCCAAATATCCTGGTAATGATACCATTGCTATTGTATATACCTTTTATATACAGGTTGTTTTTTTTAAAGGGAGATACAAACGTGATGTTCTGGGGGTTAATGTATCAATGGCTGAATGTATCAGCTCACGTTATGTATGCAACCGTTTCAGGTGTCACGCTGAATAGTTTGTTTTTTCAAACAATATTCCCCTCCGAGCTAATAGAATTTACAACGTTTCTTTCTATTATAGGGATGTATGTATTTTGTTTTGGTGTTTTCCTGGCCGTAAAAAAAGTAAAAGTGGCCCTGCCTGAAACAATATGGGATCGCTATGATCCTAAAAAAATGCTGCAGGTATATGTATTGGTAAGTGTTTTCATAAATGTTTACCAGGCGGCGATCTGGAACTTCCCCACGCTCGTTCAATATTTTTATTTTTTCTTTTATGTAAAATGGGGATTTTTTTTAGTCACATTTCTTGCAATATTTAAAAGAGCGCCCTACCTTAAAATATTTTTGTTGCTGGTAATTTTTGTTGAATTCCTATTGGGACTTTCATCATTCTTCGCAAGCAGTTTCTCCTATATATTAATGTATGGACTGATTGGATTTTCTGCAGTATCAAAAAAAATATCATTTGCCAAGGGAATTCTTTTTGTTGTATTTGGAGGTTTGCTTTTTCATATGGCGGTACTGTGGACTGCAGCAAAAGGGAATTACCGGAGCTTTGTTAGCCAGGGAGATAATGTGCAGACCGTTAAAGTATCAAAGGATCAAGCCAGGTCAAAATTGCTTGAACTTGTAGTGAAGGTAGATAAGGAAACATACAAAGGTGCATTGGAAGACCTGGTGAACAGGGTAGGATATGTTCAGTATTTTTCTGCGGCTGTGAGATTTGTTCCTGCAAAAATGCCATTTGAAGATGGTAAAGTTTACCTCACAGCAATGGCCCATTACCTTGTGCCGAGGTTTATAAATCCTGATAAAGCTGAACTCGATGACAGTAAGCACACCAATAAATATACGGGATTAAATGTGAGCGGTAAAAGCCGGGCATCTTCGTTTAGCCTTGGAAGTTATGCGGATGCTTATATTGATTTCGGCCCTATTTTTATGGTTGTCCCGATATTTTTGTTCGGCTTCCTGATCGGTTCCTTTTTTAAATACCTGTATAAGCCCGGTTTGTGGGGAATGATATTTACCAGTCCATTTTTTCTACTGATAAATATTTATGGAGCGGATACCGCCAAAGCATTGGGATTTGTACTGATTTATTTTTTAGTAATGTTTTTTGTGAATAAAACCCTGAAAAGCTTCATGGATCCGAGAATGAGGCCTGATGTTAAATTATGAGGAACCTCGTTTTCTTAAATTCTCACCCTATACAATATTTCGCACCATTGTATAAAGATATCGCCGCTACAACAGATATCAATCTTACCGTATGGTATTGTTCCGACGAAAGTATCAGGGGAGAAATGGACAAAGGTTTTGGTAAAAAAGTAAAATGGGATATCCCATTGCTGGAAGGATATCGATATGAGTTCTTAAAAAACTATTCCTGGAAAAAATCCATTAGCAAGGGATTTATGGGACTTATTAATTTCGGCGTAATAAAAAAATTATACAGGCAACCAAAATCTGTTGTGGTAATACACGGGTGGAATTATGCCACCAACGTAATGGCGATCATTTTTGGAAGATTATTTGGTCACCAGGTTTGCTTCCGTGGTGAAACACCTTACAACCAGGAATTGCTAAAGCCACGTTTCATTACTTCGGTTAAACATCTATATTTACGATTGCTGTTTTCATTCGTCAACAAATTCCTGTACATAGGTACGCAAAACAAAAAATTTTATGAATCACTGGGAATAAATGAAAGTAAATTATTCCCAATCCGTTATTGCGTGGACAACGACCGCTTTCATAAACTTTATCTTTCTACAAGCAAAGAACAGGCGAGAGCTCAGTTGAATATAGCTGCTTCAAAAAGAATAATACTGTATTCCGGCAAGTATATCAGTAAAAAAAGACCTATGGATTTATTAAAAGCATTCCAGCAGGCAAATCATCAACATGCGCAGCTTATATTTGTTGGTGATGGAGAATTACGTGCACAGATGCAACAATTTATTGATGAACACAGGCTCGCTGCTGATGTAGTGCTAACAGGGTTTATCAATCAAAGTGAAATACCTTTGTATTACCGCGCCGCAGATGTGTTCGTAATGTGTTCGGGCGTTGGTGAAACATGGGGTTTATCAGTAAATGAAGCAATGAATTTTGCATTACCTGTAATTGTATCGGATACCTGTGGATGTGCAACAGATCTCGTTGAAAACGGGAAAAACGGCGCTGTATTTGAAACAGGTAATATCACCCAGCTTGCCGGGTTGTTGACTGAATTCCTGGAAATGCCGGTACCCAAAAGAATTGAATATGAAAGGGCATCCCTCGATAAAATTGATCAGTTTAGCTATTCAAATGTTATAGCTCAGCTAAAAAAAATTGTAGTATGAATAACAATGTGAGGCCAAGATTACTCATTTTTAATGATTTCTTTTATCCTGCTTACCAGGCGGGTGGACCAATTCAATCATTGGTAAACCTGATCATTCATTTGAATGAATACTATGAGATATCTGTTATCACCAGCGCATACGATCTTCATGCATCTAAACCAATGGACAATATCCGTGTTCATGAATGGAATACAGTAATGCTTCCGGGTTCTGATAAAACTATCCAGGTATGGTATGCAGATATTCATAAAGGAGTAAGAACAACAATTAAGGACACGATCAGGGATTTTAAACCAGATGTTGTTTATATCAACGGAATGTTCTCATTCAGGTTTGTGATGTTGCCATTGATACTTATCAAAAATATTAAGATTGTTATTTGCCCAAGGGGAATGATACAGGAAGGAGCGCTTGCGGGAAAATATTTAAAAAAGAAGATCTATTTATCTATTCTTAAATGGTCGGGACTTATTAATAAAGTATGGTGGCATGCTACTACAGAAGTGGAGGAAGCCGACGCAAAAAAATTATTCGGGCAAAACTCGAAAGTAGTAGTTGCATGGAACATACCAAGAGTTCCTGTTCCCAATATCACATCCGCTGATAAAAAACCTGGTGAACTCAGGCTTATTTATTTATCGCTTATTACTGCGAAGAAAAATTTATTACAGGCAATTGAATCGATCAACGCATCAAAAGAAAATATTTCATTGCACATATATGGTCCTGTAAAAGATGTGAGCTACTGGGAAAAATGTGAACATGCAATGAAACGCAGCTCCGGAAGAATTGCTTATAAAGGCCCGGTTATTCCTCAACTGGTGCAAACTACTTTTAGTTCTTATGATGCAGGTTTTTTTCTTACAAAAGCAGAAAATTTCGGACACGCCTTATATGAAAGCCTGAGTGCAGGCCGGCCGATCGTAACCAGTTTTTTTACACCATGGGATAATCTTGAAGCAAAAAAAGCCGGGTGGAATGTGGATATAGATAATATCCAGGATATCCTGCTAACGCTTGAAAAAGCTGCGGCAATGGGGCCTGTTGAATTCAATGAGTTTTGCAAAGGTGCACACGTTTTGGCAAATGAATATTTTAACGAGGGCTTTGATATCATGGACTATAAAAAATTATTTAATAATAAACAGGATTAACTACCAATCATTGTTAGCCTTTCTTGCAAATAAAAACTTCCTGCTCTTCCTGGGTAAATTTATCCTGGTATTCCTGTTATGCTATTATGGAACCCTGGCAGTGATCGGTCTTACAGCAAAAGAAGGCGGATATTATAGCGCATTCATAAGTAATTATCTCGATTATGTAAGCTGGATAAGAGAATCACTTTTATATGGTTCAAAATTCGTCCTTGGTTTGTTCGGGGTACAAACATACCTCGCCAGTCAATATAATTTAAGAATGGTAAATGGCCGCGGTATCATAATCGTATATGAATGCGTTGGATATGGTATAATGAGCTTCTGGACAGCTTTTATTGTGGCCTCATCCGGTGCTTTCAAAAGAAAATTTTTTTGGTGGGCATCGGGAATACTTATATTCTGGCTCTTGAATGTATCCAGGCTTAGTCTTTTATTGGTAGCAACCAATAAAAACTGGGCGATCCCATTCGGATGGGATCACCATACCTGGTTTAATATGATTGCATACATCGCTATAATAATCATGATTTATTTTTTTGAAAAAAAGAGCGGAGGATCAAAGAACAGTGCTTATGCTGATAAAAAATAAACATATTATTATATCCTGTGTACATAACTGCCGGCCATACCGGTAAAAATTCATTATTCTATTTATTCTTAGAAAATTAAAAAATGATCATCTTAGGGATTAATTCACATCATGCCGATGCATCAGCAGCCATCTTTGTTGATGGCAAAATGGTTGCGGCCATAGAGGAGGAACGCTTTAAGCGAATAAAACACCTGGCTGGTTTCCCCGAACAGGCTATCGAGTTTTGTTTAAAGGAAGCAGGTATTGGTTATGAGCAGGTAGATTATTTTGCAATAGGCAGAGACCCTAAAGCAAAATTGTTTAAAAAATTGTTGTACCTGCTTTCAAATCCATCGGGAAGTATTTTTGCTTCGGTAAGAGACAGGTTTAAGAACAGCCGCGAAGTTGCATGGGTAGAAAACGAATTATCACGTTTGTCTGGTTTACCCAAATCGGGTTTTGTAAAAAAAGTAAAAAATGTTGAACATCATCGCAGTCATATTGCATCGGCATTTTTCGCATCGCCATTTGATGAAGCTGTCTGCCTTTCCATTGACGGATCAGGAGATTTTACTACTACTATGACAGCAATTGGAAAGGGCAACCAGTTTAAAGTGTTGAATTCTGTTGACTTTCCTCATTCCATAGGTATTTTTTATACTGCCTTTACGCAATTACTTGGATTTCCTCATTATGGCGATGAATATAAAGTAATGGGCATGGCTCCTTATGGTGAACCTAAGTATGTAAAAGAACTGGAAGATGTGGTACATCTTACAAATGATGGATTGTTCAGGCTTAATTTAAAATATTTCAGGAAAGCAACAGCAGGAGTAATATCTTATGGTAAAGATAATATCCCGGTGGTATTGGAATTATTCAGTGAGTACATGATCGGCAAATTTGGCAACCCAAGGCGCATTGACGAGCCGCTTACACAATACCATAAAGACCTTGCAGCTTCTGTTCAAAGGATGACCGAAATTGTGATCTTTCATATTCTTAATCACCTGGCAAAAACAACGGGACAAAAAAATGTTTGTATTGCCGGTGGTGTGGCGCAAAACAGTGTTGCCAATGGTAAGATAACAAGGAATACACCGTTTAAAAATGTATATATCCCGTCAGCGGGCCATGATGCCGGAATTTCAATGGGCGCAGCATTGTATGTGCAGCACCAGCAGCTTAAAATGGATAGAAAGGAAGCGATATTTTCTGCATATACAGGCAGTCATTTTAGTAATGATGCTGTTAAAAAAATACTGGATGCAAAAGGAATACAATATGTTCAGTTGCCAGACTATGACCTGTATGATGCAGTTACAAATTGTCTCATTGGAGGTGGAGTGGTGGGCTGGATGAATGGCCGTGCAGAATTTGGACCACGTGCTTTGGGAGGAAGATCAATACTTGCAGATCCGAGAAGGATCGATGCAAAGGATATCCTTAACGCAAAGATTAAACGCCGCGAAAGCTTCAGGCCATTTGCTCCATCTATTTTAAAAGAATATGTAGGTGAGTATTTTGAAATTGATGAACCTGTGCCATTTATGGAAAAGGTTTTCCCTATAAAACCGGAAAAGCAGCAACAGATCCCTGCAGTTACACATGTTGATGGTACGGGCAGGTTGCAATCGGTTGACAGGCTCATTTCGCCCAAATACTATGAGCTTATTGAAACTTTTAGAAAAAAAACCGGGGTACCCATCCTGCTTAATACATCTTTTAATGAAAATGAACCCATCGTTAATACGCCGGAGGAGGCATTAGCATGCTTCCTGCGTACAGAAATGGATATGCTTGCAATCGAAAATATATTGATAAAAAGGAAGTAGTATTGCATTAAATTCCTTGCATAGCATACCGGGATATGAAAGTCACATTAATTACTGCAACATATAACTCTGAAAAATACCTGGAACATTCCATCAAATCTGTCATATCACAGGATTATCCCAATATTGAGCACATTGTAGTGGATGGCAAATCATCCGACGGCACATTGTCGATCATTAAAAAATATGAATCACATTTTTCAAAATGGATCTCGGAAACAGACCGTGGTATGTATGATGCGATCAATAAAGGCATGAATATGGCTACCGGCGATGTGATTGGTGTTATTCATAGTGATGATGTGCTTGCTTCACCGGATGTAATATCATGTATCGCTAAAACATTCATTGAACAAAAGGTGGATAGCGTGTATGGTGATCTTGAATATGTAGATCCGGAAAATATGAATAAGATCCACCGTATATGGAAGGGTAAGCCATATAAGCGTAGTCTTTTCAGAAGTGGATGGATGCCTGCTCACCCCACATTCTATATAAAAAGAGAATTGGTTGAAAAGTATGGAGGATATGAAAGCCATTACTATAGTGCAGCAGATTACGAATTTATGGCCCGTTATCTTTATAAACATCACCTTAGTTCTTATTATATTCCAAAGCTGATAATAAAAATGAGAAGGGGTGGACAAAGTAACAGTAGTTTAAAAACCAGGTTGCGGGCAAACAGGAGAGACTACCTTGCAATGAAAAAGAATAAAATTCCTTTTGCATTTTTTGTTTCGATATTGAAGCCGTTGGGGAAATTGCATCAGTATTATAAGAAGTAGCGGCGGCAATCGGGAAACGTGAATCCGTGATAGGTGAATAGTGAATAGTGAATAGTGAATGGTGAAAGCTTGAGATTGTTTAATTAAAAAGAAGGTCCAAATTAATTGGATTGTAAATACCTGTAGAATTCGGGCAATTCGTTTAATTAGTGTTCTTAATTTGTGTTTAATAAAAATTTATAATTGTTCAAGTAATAAGAAGCTATAAATTAATTGTATTGTAAAAACCGGGAGGAATTCGTGAAATTCGTGCCTCTAATTCGTGTTTAAGTTATGTTCTCCTTCTTCAAAAAAAAATCATCTTCACCTGATAGTACGTATTTTCCCATTAAGACGGATATGCACTCTCATATTATTCCCGGTATTGATGACGGCTCTCCCGATATAGAGACCTCCATTATGCTGATAAAAGGATTAATGGAGCTTGGTGTAAAGGAGTCTATCGCCACGCCGCATGTGATTGGCGATCTATACCGCAACAATACTGATACGATCCATACTGCTTTAAAAACTTTGCAGGATGAACTTAAAAAACAACAGCTTGATTTTAAAGTAAGTGCCGCAGCGGAGTATATGATTGACAGTTATTTCTTCGAACTAGTGGATGCAAAAACGAAACTGCTTACCATACAGGATAATATTCTTCTTACTGAATTCTCTTATGCATCCATGCCGGAAGATCTGAATAAAATATCTTTTGCTATTATCATGGAAGGCTATTCTCCCATTCTTGCTCATCCCGAACGTTATCCATATTACTACGGTAATTATAAAATGTACCATCGGCTTGCCGACCTTGGATTTTTATTACAGGTTAATTTACTCTCGCTCACCGGTTATTATGGAAAGGAAGCTGCACGTGTTGCACAATATCTTTTAAAGAACGATCTTGTTTCTTATATAGGAACTGATATGCATCATGAACGGCACCTGAGGGCATTATCAGATAAAAAGAACAGGGAAATATTTAATAAGGCTTTATCTCACAGGGACTGGAATCAATTCTAATACCCTCTCTTTCTCTCTCATCTTCTTTTCTCCCGATCTAATAGTATTTATTTTTTATTTGCAGGCGTAATCTCTGCTTCTCGTCTTCTCTGCGGTTTCATTTTCTCCTCATAAAAAATTTCAGATTATCTTTAATGCAATAAAATTCAAAATAAAAAAATCAGCGTATGTAAAAAATTTATTTCGTCGTTGATCGTGAACAAACAATTGTTACTATATATAATTACTGTACGAAAGTATCATGAAAGCCTTTCCATTAGTTCCTTTTCTTCTTTTTTAACTGCAATGAAATTAGACCCGTGAAAATTCTCCATATCAAAACTATAGTCGAAGAAAACAACATGCCTGGGAAATATCTTACCAACAACAAAACCATTCTTTTTTAAGTAGGAACAAAAATCCGCTAAAAGGTCATGCGAAGAAATATTAAAGATGCCATATTCAAACTGTAGTACACGTACTTTGAAAGTTCATTTTCAAATCCTTTAATAACTCTCAGGTCCATTCCCTCGACGTCTATTTTTAAGAAGTCAATCGATCTTATATTTTTTTCTCTTACATAATCTGCAGCTTTCTTCACTTTACAAAGTATTTTTTCCTTATAGTATTCATCGTGACCTTGCATTCCTTCAATCTTAAATGCAGTAGCAGTGTCGGAGTCGGGGCCCATATTAATTGAAATGGTTTCTTCTTTATCTGAAAGTCCGAAATTATTTTTAATTATATGATTGAGGTCTTTTGTATTATTCAAATAGATATCATAAGTAGATGGAACCAATTCAAATGCATGGATTGTGCAATTTTGGTTCATGGTAGAAACGATACGGCTCCATTCCCCTACATTCGCACCTACATCAAAAATACAATTTGGGGGGGGTGATGATACAATTTTTAATACTCTCATTTCCCCATTCGTATTCATATCAAAATTCACATTATTAATACTTCGGTGAAACCTGTCAGTAATTGTTTCAATCCCATCTGCAAACTTACTTCCGCGATTATTCCTGAATATTTTTGAAATCTTCAGGGATATTTTACTCAGTATTTTCAGTATCATCTAGTAGCAGTTTTAGTATTGCAAGTCCGTAGTAGGGCCTGTTTGAAATATTCTCCCGATTTTTTGCATACAAATTTTGTCCTTATATCACCCAATCCACAATCCCATTTTCCCACGCTGATTTATACGGCGCTGTAATTTTTATATAATTGTCCGTATACCCCTCCATCATTCCATTCTTCGCAGTTCTTTCAAACAATACTTTTCTTGTCTGGCCAATATGTTTTTCTGTGAACGACTGTGTTTTCGTATAGCTCAGGTTGCGTAAAATTTTATTGCGCTGGTTGCGTATGTGTATCGGAACAACAGGCTTCAATGTAAGCGCATGTGTATCGTCTCTTTCCGAATAAGTAAAAACGTGCAGGTAAGCGATATCAAGGCTTTCAAGAAAGTTAACTGTTTCATTAAAATCTTCGTCTGTTTCCCCGGGGAAACCTACGATCACGTCAGCGCCGATACATGCATGCGGCATGAGTAGTTTAATTAACTGAACTTTTTCTGCATACAATTCCCTTTTATACCGGCGGCGCATATTCGCCAATATCTTATTGCTTCCACTTTGCAAAGGAATATGAAAATGCGGCATGAACTTTTTGCTGTTGCTCACAAATTCGATCATCTCATTGCTTAAAAGATTGGGTTCGATGGAAGATATCCTGAATCGTTCAACCAACGATTTTTCCTCCAATGCTTTCACCAGGTCAAAGAAATTCTCCTCGTATTTTTTCCCGCCTGTATCACCCTTGCCAAAATCGCCCAGATTAATGCCGGTTAAAACAATTTCTTTTGTGCCCGCCTCTCCAATAGCTTCTACTTCTTTCAATACATTTTCAATACTGTCACTCCTGCTTTTTCCCCTTGCCATTGGTATGGTGCAGAAGCTGCAATTATAATCACAGCCATCCTGCACTTTTAAAAATGTTCTTGTTCTTTCTTTTAACGAATACGAAGCGGTAAAACTATTTACATCTTCAATATCGCAACTGCAGATCTTTGCAGGATCATTTTTATCAAGTTCTTTAAGGTGTGCTGCAATATTGAATTTTTCTGCAGCACCCAGTACCAGGTTTACGCCGGGGATAGAAGCTATTTCCTGTGGTTTTAACTGTGCATAGCAACCCGTAATTACGATCATTGCTTCGGGTGCTTTATGCTGTATACGGCGAACAAGGTAGCGGCATTCCTTATCAGCATTATCAGTAACGGAGCAGGTATTTATTACATATACATCGGCCACGTCGTCAAAGTCTTTTTTAATAAAACCGTCATTCTCCAGCAGCCGCCCAAGAGAAGTGGTTTCGCTGAAGTTAAGCTTGCAGCCCAAAGTATGTAAAGCAACGGTTTTATTCATCGCGGCAAAATTAAGCAATTGATAGATACGCGGATGACACGGATTTACCAGATTTCCGCGAATTTTATTTAAAGAAAGCTATCGCAGAAATATGGACGTATTGAAGTTTTATAGAAAAATCCGTGAGAATCCATTTTATCCGCGTCATCCGCGTATCTATCTGGCGCATATCTATCGCTTTACCGCAAGTATCTGCCTGCACACATTACCTGTATTACCATAACCATCAACCTGTACAGCATACCCTTTGGATTGTAACAATTGCACCAGCCCTTCACCATCATGCTGTAAGTAATCGTGTATCTCGCCGGTGATGATCTTTGGAAATAAATTATTGGAGAACATATCCGGTATCACTTCATATTCGGAACCTTCGATATCTAATTTCACCAGAGTACATTCCATGTTCCAGTCACCTGGAATAAGTTTCGATAATTTTTTAGAAGCAACTGTTACAGTTGAATCACTCTTAATGCTTCCCACTGCATTTTTTATATGACCCGTATTTGTAGTAAGCAGTTCAAAAACCACGTTGCCTTCCTCCCCGCTTACTGCTGCAGGTAATATGCTGCAATTTGAAAAGGAAGATAAATTATACTTTAAAATATCAAGGTTTGCCGGGTTTGGTTCTATAGCGATGGCTTGTTCAATAGGAAATTTTCCAAACATCAATACGCTGAAAAATCCAATGTTGGCACCGGCGTCAATAAAATGCGTGATCCTTTTGCCTGGTAATTTATAAACATGTTCTGCAAGACATTCGCCCAATCCCATATAATCACTATAATCATCCAGGCGATATTTGATATTAAAGGGATCATGATCTTTCACTTTAATTTGTAGGATGATCTCTTTATTAATGCTTGCTTTCGAAAGCTGTGCTGCAATTCTATTTCTTAATTTTTTTCTTGCAAAGCCAAAATTATTCAAGAGGTTGGTGAGTACTAATAATTTTTTATTTTTAAAACCAACTCCCCACTTCATAATAGCCCGGCTTTCACGCAGCGTCCTGATTTTACCTTCGAACATGAAATTGATTGGAGTAAGTGATAAAAATTATTTTTCAGTAATGTTCAGGTTATTTTTTTTGTCAGCCAGAACTTGTATGCCAGCCTGAGCTTGTCGAAGGCGATTGAATATTTAATTCCCGGGTTCGACAAGTTCGCCCTGACTGCACGTTGAATGATGTAAACTATTTTTCTCTTAAACAAATTAACTGCCTGCAAACATTTCCTGAATCGCCGGATCCCTCAATATCAACTTTGTATCCTTTATCTGCAATCATTTGTGCAAGTTGTGCACCCCCGCATCGTAAAAAATCATGTATTTCCAGCGCAATCACTTTCGGAAATATATTTTTTGAGAACATCTCTGGTATCACTTCATATTCTGCACCTTCAATGTCGATTTTTACCAATGTATTTTCCATTGCCCAATGCGAAGGGATCAATGAAGATATTTTTTTTGAAACAACAGAAACGGAGTCATTGCTATCATAGTTGCCGGCGTAGCCTTTAATGTGGCCGGTATTTGAAGTGTGTAATTCAAATACCACGTTGCCATCCTGCCCGCTTACTGCAATAGGAAGTACTTTGCAATTGTGAAAAGTAGATAAATTATATTTTAGCAGATCAACATTCAACGGGTTGGGTTCTATTGAAATGGCTTCGTCGATTGCATATCTTCCAAACATGTTAACACTAAAAAATCCAACATTTGCGCCTGCATCAATAAAATATTTGATAGAATAATCCGGTAATGTGTACATATTACCACCCAGACATTCACCGAGGCTCTGGTAATCACTCAGGTCATTTACACGATACTTGATATAATAGGAATCGTGATTCTTTGCCCTTACTTTTACTTTTAGTTCATTATCCACCGCCGATTTGGCAAGCCAGCCGGCGATCCGGTCTCTTATTTTTTTTCTTGCATATCCAATATGATTGAGTACATCGGTAAGGAATAATATTTTTTTGCTCCTGAACCCAACTCCCCATTTCATGATCGACATTCCATAACCCAATGTCTTAATGGTACCTTTTAACATACTGTTTTATTTTAAGGCAAACGCCAAATCTAAATGATATTTTCGATACAGGCAAAACTGCTATGTGCTATAATGAACAGGTTTAATTGCGGTAAAAAAATAATGATATTTATTTCAAGTTCATATATTGCTAATACTAACTATTAATTCTGGAAAAATTTATGCGAACCACTCAACAGCTTATTTTTAAATTTATCATTTTTACCCCTTACATTGCAATGTGATCAGGAAATACTTACCATTTATATGTTTAATTGCAGCTGCAATTTTATTTTATTGGGTCAAAACGCATCAACGTGGGTCTTCAAAATATATTCCTGTAACAGTAGATGCACCTGCAACCGGTACTTCTACATCCACTTCAACCGATGAACCTTTTGACAGAAGTTCTACAACGATCGCTTTTAGTAAACACGCACGTTGCAGGATGGATTGCAGGCATATTGATGAATCAGAAGTAAAAGAGATATTAAAAGAAGGCGTAATAAACTATAATAAAATAGAAGAGGATGAAAGAGGCAAAACCTATCCTTTGGAAGGGATCACACACGACAGACAACATGTGCGGATTGTTATTGCGCCTCATTCAAATGAACTTATTGTAGTAACAGTAATTGATCTTGACAAAGAATGGCCATGTAATTGTAAGTGATGATAGTGTAATAGTTAAAAGCTGCCAGGCTGAGCTTGTCGAAGCCGGTTTAGGTTTTAGAATTGACTCGCCTTTGACAAGCTCAGGCTGAGAATCTGTTAATATAATAAACTTTCAAACTGATACAAACTACCTAATTGATGGGTACTTGTATTTCTTTAATAATTATAATAATTTTGAGTGTTGCCCGATAATAGTGTTATAAATGAAGATTAAATCTTTCCTGGCAAAACCATTTGCCAACTACATATATAAGCAGATAAAAAAAGGAATGACAACTGCGGTGTCTGATCAGGTGAAGACCTTTAACTATCTTATTAAAGCCGCCCAGAAAACGCAGTTTGGAAAGGATCATAATTATGCTTCCATCAAATCTTATGAAGATTTTGTAAAGCAGGTTCCTCTCCGGGATTATGAAGCTTTTAAACCTTATATAGAAAAAATAAAAGAAGGCCGTCACAATGTTTTATGGAAAGGAGTGCCCATTTATTTTGCTAAAACAAGCGGAACCACGAGCGGCGCAAAATATATCCCGATCACAAAAGATTCTATTCCCAACCACATTATTACCGCACGCAATGCACTGCTGTGTTATATGGCGGAAACAGGAAACACAAAATTTGCAGATGGTAAAATGATTTTCCTCAGTGGCTCGCCTATATTAGAACGTATCGGGGGAATTCCAACAGGCAGGCTGAGTGGCATTGTAAATCATCATGTGCCCAAATACCTGCGTGCAAATCAATTGCCTTCCTATGAAACGAATTGCATCGAGGACTGGGAACAGAAACTGGAAAAGATCGTGGAAGAAACGATCAATGAAAACATGACACTTATCAGTGGTATTCCACCATGGATGCAAATGTATTTTGACAGGCTGGTTGAAAAATCAGGAAAAAAGATCGGGGAATTGTTCCCGAACTTCAGCCTGATGGTGCAAGGAGGTGTAAATTTTGAGCCATACAAACCGAAGCTAACGGAAAGCATTGGCCGCAATATTGATACGATTGAATTATTCCCGGCCAGTGAAGGTTTTTTTGCTTTCCAGGATTCTCAACAGGAACCGGGAATGTTACTGAATACCGATAGTGGTATATTTTATGAATTTATTCCCGTAGCAGAGATCCACAATGAAAACCCGACAAGGCTGATGCTGAAAGATGTAAAAATGGGAGAGAATTATGCACTCATCATCAGCAACAACGCCGGACTGTGGGCATACAATATCGGGGATACGGTCAAGTTCCTGTCAACGGACCCATACAGGCTTGTGGTAAGTGGCCGTACCAAGCATTATATATCTGCATTTGGTGAGCACGTTATTGTAGAAGAAGTGGAATCAGCTATGCTAAGCGCTTCCAGTGACGAAAATATTCACCTGAGGGAATTTACAGTTGCGCCTCATATCAGTACCGACGAAGGTAAAAGTTATCATGAATGGTTCATCGAATTCGAGAACATGCCTGCCGACCTGGGTAAGTTCGCACAGAAGCTGGATGATAGTCTCCGTAAAAAAAATGTTTATTACGATGACCTTATCAGCGGCCATATCCTTCAACCACTTAAAATTACATTGATTCAAAAAAACGGTTTTGTAAATTATATGAAGAGTGTCGGTAAGCTGGGTGGTCAAAATAAAGTTGCGAGACTGGGAAATGACCGTAAGATTGCGGATGCATTGAAGCCGTTTACAATCGGCAATCGTGAATCGGCAATAAGTGAATAGCGGCAATCGTGAATCGGGAATCGTGAATCGGGAATCGGTAGCGAGATACTAGAAACGAGAAACGTCAACCAGGACAAATGAATGGGTCAGTACGTGAATGAGCGAATAGCTGAATAAATCAATACTAAAAGCGAAGTTTCTCTAATAAATTACTTTCATTGTCAATTATCCATTGTTAATTGTTCATTTCTATCATGCGAATCGTCAACGTTGCACTTTGTTCCTTTGGTATGAGTGGTGAAATATTCCATGCACCATTCATTCATGCACATCCGGGTTTTAATTTATATGCAGTATGGGAAAGATCAAAAAAGAAAGCTGCTGCTGAATATCCCTCTGTAAGATCTTTCCATACGCTGGAAAGCATGCTTGCAGATGCTGCTATAGAACTTGTAGTAGTAAATACACCCAATTATACGCATTACGAATTTGCAAAAAAAGCATTGGTTGCGGGAAAGCATGTGCTGGTTGAAAAATCGTTTACTGTTACCGTTAGTGAGGCAGAGGAGCTCGTTGCAATTGCGAAAAAAAAGAAAAGGCATCTTTGTGTATTTCAGAACCGTCGCTATGACAGTGATTTTAAAACAGTAAAAAAAATTGCTGATGAAGGCTTACTCGGCAGGATCGTTGAAGCAGAAATTCATTTCGATCGTTTTAATCTCAATTTAAGTGTCAAACAACATAAAGAGACAACCAATCCCGGCGCAGGACTTTTGCATGATCTTGGGCCTCATATTATAGACCAGGCGCTTCATTTGTTCGGAATGCCGCAATCTGTTTTTGGTTGTGTGCGGGTGCTTCGCCCCTTATCCCTGGTAAATGATTATTTCGATATACTTCTTTTTTATCCCTCCTTCACGGTGCGTTTGAAAGCCAGCCTGGTAATAAAAGAACCGCCGGCAGCCTATAGCCTGCACGGCACCCACGGGTCTTTCGTAAAAGAACGTGCAGATGTGCAGGAAGATATTTTAAAAAAAGGCGACAGGCCGGGCATGAGTGGTTGGGGTACAGAGCCGCCCGGGGCTGCCGGAATCCTGAATATTTTAAAGGAAGGGGAAGCCATCCGGGAGAAAATCCCTTCGGAACAGGGAAATTATATGGAGTTTTACAATGAGTTATATGATGCGATCACGAGGGATAAAAAGCTCCCTGTGACGGCAGAAGAAGGCCTGAATGTAATGCTTATCATTGAGGCAGTTCAAAAATCGCAGCTTAGCAAACAGGTCGTTATGCTTTAAAAGTTTACACCTTACCCGAGTTTACACTTTACCTGAGTTTACACCTGGCCCAAGTTTACAACTTATAAGCTTAATGAACCCTCAAATACACCAAAGCCATCATTTTAGCAATCCGATTGCTGCTTTTCAAGAGATATTATACTATATTGCTCCTCATATATAGATAATTCAAAATAAAATCCTTGATATGGCTGGAGCTGATGCTAAAAAACGCATAGCGATATTTGGTTCTACAGGTTCAATCGGTACACAAGCGCTGGAGGTAATACGTACCAACTCCGATATATTTGAAGTAGAAATATTAACAGCACAAACAAATGATGAATTGCTGATAACACAGGCATTGGAATTCAAACCCAATGCAGTTGTAATTGGTGATGAAAAGAAATATGAAAAAGTGAAAGCTGCACTTGGATCTACAGCTATAAAAGTATTTGCCGGTGAAACTGCTTTGGAAGAAGTGGCAGATTTTGATACTTATGAAGTAATGATCGCAGCAATTGTTGGTTTCGCAGGCCTGAAACCAACATTAAAAGCAGTTTCAAAAGGAAAAGTAGTTGCACTTGCAAATAAAGAAACATTGGTGGTTGCAGGTGATATTGTTATGAAAATGGCATTGGAAAAAAGAGCACCAATCATTCCAATCGACAGCGAGCATTCCGCAATATTTCAATGCCTTGTAGGTGAAGCAAGAAATCCTATTGAAAGAATTATTTTAACCGCCAGCGGTGGTCCTTTCCTCGGTAAAAAGCCCAATTTTCTTGTCAATGTAAAACGCGACCATGCATTGCAACATCCTAACTGGACGATGGGTGCAAAAATTACGATCGACTCGGCAACATTGATGAATAAAGGATTGGAGATGATCGAAGCTAAATGGTTATTCAATTTAAAATCAGAACAAATTGAAGTGGTGATCCATCCTCAAAGTATTATTCATAGTATGGTGCAATTCGAGGATGGAAGTATTAAAGCGCAAATGGGCTTACCCGATATGAAATTACCAATACAGTATGCGCTAGGTTTTCCGCAGCGTGTAAAAAACGATTTTCCCCGGCTCAATTTCAGGAAATATCCTTCATTGAATTTTGAAGAGCCTGATTTTAAAACTTTCAGAAATCTTGGATTGGCAATTGAAGCATTGCAAAAAGGTGGTAACACAGCCTGCGTACTCAATGCCGCAAATGAAATTGCAGTATGGGCTTTCCTTAAAAACCGGATAGGCTTTCTTGACATTACTGCAGTAGTGGAAAAAACTATTCAGAAAATTGATTATATCAACAAGCCAACATTACAGGAATATTTTGACAGCGATGGAGAGGCTCGTACCTTTGCGGCTTCGCTGATGAAACTGTAAACAGCCAGATGAAGAATAGTTGAATATGGTTGAAAATAGTTTAATATAGTTTAAAGTAATTTAAGATTGGTGCCAGTTATAGACTTCTCTTAAACAATATTCAACAACATTCAACTCCTCAACAACATTCAACAAAACAAAAAAACACCGATAAGGTTTAAAACTATATGACGTTATTAGCAATCGACTGGTCGAGCGTAGGATTAAAAGCGGCGCAATTATTATTATCTCTTTCTATTCTTGTTTTATTGCATGAATTCGGACATTACATTACTGCAAAGTGGTTCAAGTGCCGTGTAGAAAAATTCTATTTATTTTTTGATCCATGGTTTTCCATTTTCAAAAAGAAAATCGGGGATACAGTATATGGCATCGGCTGGTTACCATTGGGAGGTTATGTCAAGATCGCCGGAATGATCGATGAGAGCATGGATAAGGAACAAATGAAACTTCCACCACAGCCATGGGAATTCAGGAGCAAACCGGCCTGGCAGCGCCTCATCATTATGATTGCGGGTGTAACCGTAAATGTATTACTCGCATTTGTGATCTATGCCGGAATATTAATGGCATGGGGAGAAGATAAGATTCCCAACCAGTCTGTAAAAAACGGGATATGGGTAACTGATTCACTGATGTATGACATAGGATTAAGAGATGGAGACAAAATTATTTCGGTGAACAATGACACAGTTGTACATTTTGAAGATGCACCCAAAAAAATTCTTTTCAGTGGCGGCGGGCAAATACAGGTTGAAAGAGATGGCCAATCCAAAACAATTCAGATACCCGTAAGCGTTATAGGACAACTTGTGGAGCGAAAAAGATCCAAAGGAGGATTGATCATTCCACGTATCCCCGCAATTATTGGTGATTTCGATAAAGACGATACATCAAGAGCAAAAAAAGCGGGATTGCAGTATTGGGATAAAATAGTAAAAGTAGATTCTGTGAATGTGAACTACCTGGATGAAGCAGCAGCTTATTTCGGTAAACACAAAAATCAACAGGTAATGCTGACAGTTGAAAGAAAAGGGTCAACCATTACTTTACCACTGCACCTGGATGAAGATGGAAGAATGAGTCCAACTGTTTTAAAAGGAAAGCAATACGACAGTTTAGGTGTTTATAAGATCCAGCATACCGATTATGGTTTCTTTGCGGCATTCCCTGCAGGATTTAATTTAGCAATCAATTCTTTAAAAGATTATATAGATCAGTTTAAGTTGATTCTTTCGCCTGAAACCGGCGCTTATAAAGGCGTAGGTGGGTTTAAAGGAATGGCTAATATTTTTCCGGGGCACGGCTGGGACTGGCAACATTTCTGGAGTATTACCGCATTCTTTTCTATTATACTTGCATTTATGAATTTATTGCCTATTCCGGCATTGGATGGCGGCCATGTATTATTCACGCTCATTGAAATGATCACCGGGCGTAAGCCAAACGAAAAATTCCTCGAATATGCCCAGATTGCCGGAATGGTCATCCTGCTTGCATTGATGCTGTACGCAAATGGAAATGATTGGATCGGGTGGGGAAGAGGGAAGTAATTGACAATTGACAAGGAACAAGGAACAAGGAACAAGGAACAAGGAACAAGGAACAAGGAACAAGGAACAACTATAATGGGGCTTTGCAAGATATTGTATCGCCACAAGCCTTCACTATTCACCATTGACTATTCACTCATTCATCAATCATTCATTCCCGATTCCCGATTGACGATTCCCGTCCCCATTCACCATTTTTTATCTCCCAATCCAAAGGCTTAACGTACATTTGAATCATGCGCAAAACGCTCACCATTATTGCCAGTTCATTAAGGCTAACATTCCAGGAGCTGAGGGCGAATAAACTCCGGAGTGCACTTAGCCTTACAGGTATTGCTTTTGGTATATTTTGCATCATTGGAGTATTGGCTGCAGTAAATAGTCTCGAAAGAAATATACAGTCGGAAGTAAAAAACCTTGGAGACAATACAATTTATATTGATAAATGGGATTATAGCGGTGGTCCCGATCAGCCATTCTGGAAATTCAGGGCCAGGCCAGTGATGAAATATGAAGAAGCTGGTTTATTAAAACAGCGTTCAACATTACTATATGATGTTTCATTCCTGATGCAAACGGGTGGTAGCATTTCTCACAAAGATGATCTTATACAAAATGCAGGAGTATATGGTGTCACAGAAGCACAGATGAATATTCAACCGATCAAATTTGATGTAGGACGTTTTTTCTCAACAAATGAATTTGATGCGGGAACCAATGTTTGCCTGATTGGCTTTGCAAACGCTGAAAGCCTCTTTGGTACTACAGAAAGAGCAGTAGGAAAACAAATAGAGATCAGGGGTAAGAAAGCTACCATTGTGGGTGTAATTAAAAAAGAAGGAGCAAATTTTATCGGCTGGGATTATGATAATTGCGTGATGCTTCCTTATAAATTTTGTAAACAACTTTTTAAAGAAGAAAATGCAAATCCTATACTGATCGCAAATGGAAAGAAAGATGTTACTACTGCTGCATTAAGTGATGAATTAAGAGGTATCATGCGTCAAATAAGAAAACTTGGACCTAAGGATGAAGATAACTTCTCTTTAAACAGTGTAGAAGCTTTTAGCCAGGCAATCACTGGTTTCTTTTCAGTACTCAATATTGTCGGCAGTATCATTGGCGGCATAAGCCTCATCGTTGGTTTATTCGGCATTGCAAATATCATGTTTGTAACAGTGAAAGAAAGAACACCGGTTATTGGTTTAAAGAAAGCCATTGGCGCAAAAAAAAGATCTATCCTTTTTGAATTTTTAATGGAAGCGATCATTCTTTGTTTATTGGGTGGTTCTTTCGGATTATTCTTTGTATGGCTGGGCACTGTTATCTCTTCCTCCTTATTGGATTTCCCGATCTATATTTCTATACCTATGCTGATCGTTGCAATAGTAGTTTGTGTAACAGTAGGTATTCTTGCCGGCATTTTTCCTGCTTCCAAAGCTGCGAAGATGGATCCGGTAGTAGCAATAAGAAGCTAGATTGAATTCTGAATTTTGATTTTGAATTCTGAATGATGTTATAACTTTGTGCTTTCTCTTTTAATTCATAATTTATAATTCACAATTCATACTTGTCTATAATCCTCGCCATAGAATCTTCCTGCGACGAAACAGCTGCTTCCGTTTGCATCGATGGTAAAATCGTTTCAAACATCATTGCTTCTCAAAAGATACATGCTCAATACGGCGGTGTAGTTCCCGAACTGGCGAGCAGGGCACATATGCAACATATTGTTCCTGTAGTGGACGCCGCAATCAAACAAGCCAATTGCAGGGTAGAGGATATGGATGCAATTGCTTTCACACAAGCGCCGGGATTGATCGGCGCATTGCTGGTAGGTGCACAATTTGCAAAATCACTTGCACTGGCATTGAATAAACCATTGATTGCCGTGCATCATATGCAGGCACATGTAATGGCAAACCTGATAGAAGATCCGAGACCATCATTTCCTTTTTTATGCCTCACTGTCAGTGGCGGACACACGCAGATTGTTTTATGCAATTCGCCATCAGATATGAAAGTAATAGGGCAAACGATTGACGATGCAGCAGGAGAAGCTTTTGATAAGACCGCAAAAATATTAGGGCTTCCATATCCCGGCGGCCCGCTTATTGATCAGTATGCTAAGGTTGGTAATTCAAAAGCATTTAAATTTCCCGAACCCAATATTCCTGGTCTTGATTTTAGTTTTTCCGGGCTCAAAACATCCATACTTTATTTTTTACAAAATGCCGGAACCAGCCTGCTCTTTAAAGAAGTATTTACAGCAACTGAACAGCAACGAAAAGAGTTTATAGAGGAGCATCTTACTGATATCTGTGCATCTGTACAGGAACGTATAGTAAGCATCCTGTTGAACAAATTGAAAAAAGCGGCAGAACAAACCGGTATCAAAGATATTTGTATTGCCGGAGGAGTAAGTGCCAACAGCGGTTTACGTAATGGACTTAAATCATTGGGGGATAAACTTGGCTGGAATACTTTTATCCCGGCTTTTGAATATTGTACAGATAATGCCGCGATGATCGCTATAACGGGATATTATAAATTCCTTCAAAAAGATTTTGTTGATCTTGGGGTAGTGCCATCGGCAAAAGCGGAGTGGTGAAAGCGGCAAACGTCAATCGGCAATAAAGAAATGGCTAAGTGTAAATGAGCTAACAAAATAATAAAGGTATAGGCTGACATCCGATATCTGATAGCTATAACTTCAGGTAATAATCTTTCAATAATTCTTTAAACGCATCGGTATATATTCTCTCTTTATCATGTATTGTTAGTTCATTACTTTCTATTGGTTGTACAATTGTATGTGAAAATAATAATATAGAACGAAAATAAGGATGAGCAGGTGATTGTTTTATGAACAACGATTCTGTAATGAATAGCTCATTCTTTTTTAAAAGAGATGAAAAATAATCTGTTCGATGGTAAGGAATAAGTACAGATGCAAAGCCATCCTTCGTTAAATTTTCTTTTATGAAGGAGACAAGATGATCAAATGTAAGTGTTGTACCGTGTTTGGAAGCATTTTTTGTTTCATCAGGTGATTTCAGATCATCTTCAAAAAAAGGAGGATTACAAATAATGAAATCATATTGGGTATCAGGTTTGAATTCCTGCAACGCAATGTTTGCCACCTGCACCTTTTCTTTCCATGCTGATTGCAATATGTTTTCTTTTGCCTGTTCCGCGGCTGCCGCATCCATTTCAATAGCATCAATGAACGCAGTTGTTTTTTGAGCAAGCATTAAGCTTAACAAGCCTGTTCCACAACCAATATCTAAAATTTTAGTTACGCCAGGATATAGCTTTAATACCTTTTCAGCCGACCATGCACCTAATATGCAGGCATCTGTGCAAACCTTCATGGCACACCTGTTTTGATAAATTGTAAATTGCTTGAAACTAAAATAATCGTTCGACACAAAAATAGAATTTGGAAATGAGTTAATTTGGAAATTTGGAAATGAGACAATTTGGAAATGGGGCAAACAACTTAAAATAACGCATTAACTTAAAATTAAAAATTCCTCTGTTAAAGGGATTCTGTAAGCTGATGATCGTGCCTGTTTAGTAACCGGGAGAGAAATTTTACAATGAAGCTTCATCTTTAAATTTCCAAATTGTCACATTTCCAAATGGGCATTCCCGTAAGCATATTCCTTCATATATGCATATTCTTCAGTCAGCTCCCCATTTTTTACAATGGTGGCCTTATCAATCACTTTACTATTGCCATCGACAAGATCTTTTAGAACATGTTTTATCAGTTGTTCTCCAAAATAACGGCTTGCATCTTTTGGTAATTCATTTGGAAGGTTTCCTACTGCCATTATATCTACAGAGCCGGGAAGGTAAGGCGCTGTTTTTAAAAACGAATTCCTGTCAACTCCATACACAGGTTCCTCGATAGTAGAATCACCGATATTGCAGGGGACCGAACCATTCATATCATCTGTAATGTCGGCAATGGTATTCGTCCTGAAATTTTCTGTTTGAATATCCTGCATTTCAAAAAGGCGGGGTATTGACTTTTCCCAATAAATACCATTCATTAAGATATCTGTGTGGGGAATGTACTTTTTAAAAATGCAGTTATATTCGGTTGGATTATTATGAAAATGTTCTCTTGAGTAATTTCCTGTAAGTTTATGTGAATAGAGATTGGCTCCTTTCAGGTGAACATATACAGGGTAGGGGAAAGATTTTTCCAGGTATTCATCCGGCTCAGCTTCATGTATTTCGAAAAGATTCATTACTTCCAATACGCCATGAGCCACTCTGCCACTACCCGTTACCGCTATTCTTATGTTTGGAAGTTTTAAACCGAAATAAGTGTGGATCAGCTGTTGAAAATTCTTGCTCCCGTTTATTTTATCAAGTTTATATTTACCCGTTCTTTTTCCATATGCCATCATACCGTTATGGGCGCCCACAATCCCTGCAAAAAAACCAAAACCAATAATTCTTTTTCCATCCTCGTGTTCCAGGCACTCATAGTCTATCAGCGTGATCTTTTTTGCAATGATCTCTTTTAAAAGCTTTTGATTGTATGGTTGTAATTTTTTAGTGTGAGAAAAGAACAGGTATGTTTTTCCGGGTATCAGCATTTTTACCGGAACTTCCTTAATGCCTAATAAAATATCACATTCAGAGAGATCTTCTTTTACCTCCACCCCGGCAAGGATATATTCTTTGTCGCTGAAACAGCGGGTTTCGCTTGCCTGTACAATAATTTTAATGCCTGGCTGATTCATGTGCATCCACCTGCAGTGAGCCGGCGTTAGTGCCACACGGTTGTCTGCCGGTGTTTTTCCTTCTCTTATTAACCCTATTTTCAACATCCTGAATTCTTTTGGGCCGCAAGTTACATTTTACATTTTACATTTGAAGCCGGGCAACCTACATTTGCAACATGAATTATTTTGAATTGTTTGGATTGCCTGTTGCACCTGCTGTTGACAAAGCATTGCTTGCAGAAAAATATTTTGCACTGCAAAGAAAAAGCCATCCCGATTTTTTTTCACAGGCAACAGAAACGGAACAGGAAGATGCATTAAAACAATCTGCTGATATCAACAAAGCGTTTACCATATTTCAAAACGAACAACGGACAATTGAATATTTTCTGCAAACTGCCGGAGCCATCACTGACGACGAAAAATATAACCTGCCCCCTGATTTTTTGATGGAGATGATGGAGATCAATGAATCACTGGCAGAAGAACCGGAAGCTACAGCAAAACGTGTTGCAGATTATGACGAATCGCTCTATGATGAGATAAAACCACTCATAGAAAATTACCAGGCCGCGGCTGCCAAGCAAAAAGATCTTGAGCTATTGAAGGAATATTATTACAAGAAAAAATATTTAAATCGCATTTTGGACAGGTTGGGCGATTGATGTAATATTGCAACCCTTGAATGTTCAAAAGGTTCCAGGTGTTCCAGAGGTTTCAAAGGTGCTCAACCTTTTGATCCTTTTGACCCTCTTGATCCTTTTAAAAAAAGCCCATGTGGCGGAATTGGTAGACGCAGCAGACTCAAAATCTGCCGTTCGCAAGGGCGTGAAGGTTCGATTCCTTTCGTGGGCACAAGCTCTGGTAAAAACCGGAGCTTTTTTATTGCGATCAATTCCCCAAAACTGCGCCGGACAAGTTGAGACCGGGGAAAGAAAAATAAATTCCAATTCGTACCAAGTAGTCCTCAGCAATTAATTATCAAGGTCTTTTCCAACCCATTGTTGTGTTGTATAAAAAACAAGTTGGGACCTGCAATAGACAGCAAGGAATGCGACCTGGTAACACTGGTTTGAGTAACAGATTTGTACAACTTCATACCGGCGGCGTCAGTGAAATTTATTGCTGTCAGCTTTACGTAAGGTCGGGATCACCAATAAAGCCGGCTCGTTAACCGTCTCCCAAAAAAGTCCAAAACATCATTTTTCGAAGCAATTCCATCATAAAAAATAACAAAAACACCCTTTTGCCGTTGTAGTTCAAAACAATGGTATTTATTTCCGCATGAGAACCCTGCTTTACCCTAAAACTACTACCGGATCAACAGTGATTCCCACGGAAAATCTCATGGAAAGAAAACGCAGTTACGTTTCATTATTATTTTGTTGCTCTGTGGGTTGTAATAAACATCCAAATCTATTTATATCATCAACCTAAACCACTTTTTTTTGAAAAGGCTTAAAGATATTTCCATTGCAAAAAAGCTCTACTTTATTGTGGGGGCAATGGCAATACTGATCATTGTTGAGCTGGGGAGCCTTTGGTTTGCTATTCATACACTTTCTTCGGTAAGAGCATTTGTAGGAGCAGAGGGATTGTGGTCGAAAGCACAAAAGGATGCGGTCTATCATTTACAAAAATATAACCTGACAAAAAACGAGAGCGATTACCAGGATTTTATAAAATTCATGCAGGTACCCCTGGGCGATCATGTTACGCGACTTGAATTATTGAAGGAGAACCCTGATATGAAGATTGCACGTGAAGGATTTTTGAAGGGAAGGGTGCATGCTGAAGATATTGATGGCATGATAAAATTATTCCGGCGCTTTCATAACAACTATTATATCGGTAAGGCAATAGGAATATGGTCAAAGGGTGATTCTGTTATTTTAAAATTGATTCCAATTGCAGATGCATTTCATTCGGAAATAAAAAGCCGGCAACCTTCGCAGGAAAAACTGGATGGATTGATGTTGCAGATCGACCAGATCAACCAGCAGCTTACCATATTGGAAGATGATTTTTCTTATACATTGGGTGAAGGTTCGAGGTGGATGGAAAACCTGATACTTAAAATATTACTCAGCGTGGCATTGACTGTAGAAATTACAGGACTATTACTCACTGTATTGGTTACACGAGCCATTACAAAACAACTAAATGAGATTAACCAGGCTACAAATAAAATTACTAAGGGCGATCTTTCTGCAAGAGCTACGGTATTTTCTAAAAATGAGATGGGGCAGGTCGCAGCAGAAGTGAATCAAATGACGGAACAACTTGTACATTCCAATAAAGAACTGGCGCAGGTGGCTTATATCGCATCGCACGACCTGCAGGTGCCGCTAAGAACAATTGCAAACTTTGTTGCCTTGTTTCAAAAGAAATATATCGGGCAACTGGATGAGAACGCAGATGAATATCTTATTTATATAAGCGAAGCAACACTCAGGATGCAATTACTGGTGAAAGACTTCTTTGACTATTCGATGATAGGGAATGATAAGAAACTGATCAAAATAGATCTCAACAGGGAAGTGCAAAATGTATTGAAAGGCATGGCCATTAATATAGCTGAAAACAATGCAGAAATTAATGTGTCGCCTTTGCCGGTAGTATATGGCTTTGTTGAGTTGCAGTACCTGTTCCAGAATCTCATCTTTAATGCTATTAAGTATAGAAAGACAGCAATAAACCCGGTTATAAATATATCAGTGAAGGATAAAGGCAATGAGTGGTTGTTCCTGGTAAGCGATAATGGGATAGGCATTGAAAAGAAACACCACGAAAAGATATTCAACATCTTCCAGCAACTACACCCTGGCATTGAATACCCGGGTACGGGTATAGGCCTTGCGCATTGCAAAAAGATCGCTGAATTACACCGCGGAAAGATATGGGTGGAATCAGAACCGGGGGAGGGAAGTACTTTTTATTTTACGCTTCCCAGGCAAACACTCTAAATACCAGGTCAATAAAACATACAGCACAGCCCATTCGCTTAGGAAATTGATAACCATTTTGTTTTATAAGGCATCTTTTATCCTTTATATTATAATTAATAATCATCTAGCTCGCCACCCATCCCTCTCAAAATCCGCTCATCTAATTCTGCTTTTTGGCTTCCTCCAGGAATGAATTATATAAATTGCTTATAATCAGTTCTTTATTAAGATGAATACTACTAAATAGTAAATATTACCTTTAAATAAAAGGTACTTTGTTTTGCATAGTACTAAAATTTGTTTTAGCTTTGTGTTATCAAAGAAGGAAAGGATAAAACCCCGGTACTTAAAAACAAATTTTAAAAACTAATAAAAATAAAGATCATGAAAACGCAAACACAAACACAATTTAACCAGGTAAACAAAACAACTGGCCAGGCTGCTGAAACACCTGTAAAAGGATATGGCAACGGACAGCAAAAAACCTTTGGTTCGGTAGATATGTGGAATATCCTTCGCCAGAGAAAATCAACCACCATCAGGTAATTAAATTATTAAAAATCATAAAAATATAGTCATGAAAAAGAACACACAAATCTTATTTAACCAGGTAAGTAAAACAGGAGAAAATCATTCTACACAGACTGAAGAAAGACTTTCAAAAGAAACAGGAAACAACCAAATGAGAACATTTAGTTCTGCTGATCTATGGAATATCCATCGCCAGAAAAAAAATTTTGTTATCAGGTAATTATTAAAATTTTTTAAAAACTCAGGTTATGAAAATGCAAGACAGAATATTTTTTAAACAAATACTAAAGCCCGTGATCGTACATCTTACAAATATTGCAGACGAGGCTTTTGTAAAGGAAATTACGAATGCGCCACGTAAAATTTTCAGCTCGGCTGATATGTGGAATATCCAAAGGCGCAGGAGAAGTTTAGTTATAAGATAAGAAGTTTATTTCGCAACGCCAGGTATGTATAATAGTGAAAAATTTATTCATACATTTGATTCCAATCCAGAGAATCAAGCATGGCGCAAAAAAAGAAACTAACCACAGCAACAGTACAGGTTCATCAAGAAATACCACAGGAAGTTCCCCAACTCTTTCCTTCATTGAGTTTTAAATGGATGGCAATTATTGTTTTTGCCGTTTCATTTGGAATATATGCAAATACGATCTACAATGAATATGCTTTGGATGACGGGATCGTTATTACTGATAGTGAATTCACTAAAAAAGGCTTTTCAGGTATTTCCGATATTTTATCCAACGAAACATTTTCCGGCGTCGGAGGATTGAACGCTGATCTTTCAGGAGGCCGTTACCGTCCGCTTTCGGTGGTAACATTTGCAATGGAGTATGGCATTTTTGGTGCTAATCCAGCTATCAGCCACCTGGTAAACGCACTGTTGTATGGCTTATTATGTGTATTGATCTTTTACTTTCTGCAACAATTTGTTTTTAAGAATAACATTCCTGCTGCACTGGTCGCTTCTCTCATCTTTGCAGTGCATCCCCTTCACACAGATGTTGTTTCAAATATCAAAGGTCGCGATGAAATATTATCGTTGTTATTGTTGATGCCATGCATGATCTTGTATATGCAATATTCGCTCACAAAGAAGAAACGTTTGCTGGCAGGATCACTGGCCTGTTATTTTCTCTCCTTGCTTGCAAAAGAAAATGGTATTACATTCCTTGCAATAATCCCATTACTATTGTATTTTTTCAGGGATAAAAAACTAAAAGAATCAATACTTGCTGTCTTTCCGTTCATTTTTACTTTTGTTTTCTATTTGTTGATAAGGATAAAAATAACGGGACTTCCATCCGGATCTACAGATGAAGTAATGAATGCCCCGTTTTTGCTTGCAACAGGGGAGCAGGCATTCGCTACTAAGATCATGGTACTTGGAAAAGGTCTGTTGATGCTCGTGTTTCCTCACCCGCTTTCATACGATTATTCTTATAACCAGGTAGCATACGTGCATTTTACTGATTGGAAATGCCTGTTTTCCTTACTTGTAAATGCAGTCTTGGTATTTATTGCTTTCAGGCTTTTTAAACAAAGACATATTCTCTCCTTTGCAATTCTTTTCTATTACATTACGCTTTCTATTGTTTCAAATTTTGTTTTTGATGTAGGATCTCCCTTTAATGATCGTTTTTTATTTCAACCCTCTCTCGGGTTTGCAATTGCAGTGGGCTATTTATTAACTTCTCTCGGAACGATTAAGAAAGATAATATGGCACTCAAGGGCATTGCTGTTTTTTTATTTGCCAGCTTTGTTATTGCAGGAGCTGTAAAAACTATTCTGCGAAATCCCGAGTGGAAAAATAATGATACACTGTTTATTACTGATGCAATACATGCACCCAATAGTGCCAAGACAACCAACTTTGCTGGTGTTAGTTATTTGCGACAGTCAGAAAACGTGAAAGACTCCATTCAAAAAAATATACTCTTTGAAAAGGCAATACCTTATTTTAAAAGATCACTCCAGATCGATGCTGAATATGCAGATCCGAATATCAACCTGGGCAATATCTATGCGCAACAGGGAAAATTGCAACTGGCAAAAGAAAGCCTGATGAAAGCAAGATCAATTCATCCTGAAGTGCCGGCTTTGATAACAAACCTTAAATACCTGGCCCAATGTTACGAGGTGGAGGCAACAAAACAATACAACCAACAAAATGTTGTTGCAGCGATCCTTGCAGCCAACGCATCTCTGGAATGTTTCCCGCAGAATGCAAGGTTATTGTATAACCTGGGAGGATATTATATAAATACACAAAACCTTCAGAAAGCAAGGGAGTGCTGGACAAAAGCACTGGCGCTTGACCCCGGCAATACCACCATCAAATCGTGGCTTGACAGAATTTCCGGCGCTCCATACCTTAAAAATTAATCTGCTATCATCAAAGGATTATCTTTGAAACAATGTTTCAGAACAAAAAAATAGTGGTAGTACTCCCGGCATATAATGCTGAATTAACATTGGAACGTACTTACAATGAAATACCGCACGACATCGTGGATGAAGTTGTGCTGGTGGATGATGCGAGCAGCGATCGTACACTTGAACTGGGGAATAAGCTTGGAATAAAACACCTTATTCGTCATGAAAAGAACAAAGGCTATGGAGGCAATCAAAAAACATGTTATGATAAAGCGCTTGAACTGGGAGCTGACATTGTTATCATGCTTCATCCCGATTACCAGTACACGCCAAAACTGATCCCGGCGATGGCAACGCTTATCAGCAGTGGCTTATATCCAGTGGTTCTTGGTTCAAGGATACTTGGAAAGGGCGCATTGAGAGGAGGGATGCCCTGGCATAAGTTTATTTTTAACAGGATACTGACGCTTATTGAGAACATTATGCTCAATGAAAAACTTTCAGAATACCATACTGGTTACAGGGCATATTCAAGAGAAGTATTGCAAACAATCAACTACCCGGCGAACTCTGATAATTTTATTTTTGATAACGAGGTGCTTTCACAAATTGTATTTCACAGGTTCCCGATTGCAGAAATAACATGCCCTACGAAATATTTTGAAGAAGCCTCTTCTATCAATCTTTCAGACAGTATTGTATATGGGATGGGAGTATTGAAAGTAAGTTTCCTGCACAGGATGCAGAGATGGGGATTCATTAACAAGCAGATGTATAAAAACAGAAAACAATTAACAAGTAACAGTTAACAAGTAACAATTGTTAACTATTAACTGTTACTTGTTAACTGCTAATTGAGCTCCCCGTCTACAAAGTACATATCAATATCCCCGATGTTTTTTGCAAAGATTTTACCACGATGGGTACAGGCGTATTTATGTTTTATAAGTTCATAAGTAGCTTCTGAAATATTTACACGGCCCGGCTCACCATTGCTTTCCATACGGCTTGCAACATTTACAGTTCCACCCCATATATCGTATGCATATTTCTTTTTTCCAACCACGCCGGCTACCAGCGGTCCTGTATTAATTCCAATTCGTATATCCCAGGGTGGCAAATTTTGTTCAACTCTCCTGGTATTTCTTTCTTTAATGAATTCCTGTATTTCAAGACTGGCCTTTATTATATTAATAATGTGTGAATCATCCTGGCGTGGAATTCCACCTGCACACATGTAAGAATCACCAATGGTTTTTATTTTTTCAAGATTGTACTTTCCAATAATATCATCGAATGCAACAAAACACTCGTTTAGTTCTGTAACTACTTCCTGTGGAGAAAGTTCGTCAGCAAGTTTTGAAAAGCTTTTTATATCTGTAAATAAAACAGATGCCTTTTCATAATAACGGGCTGTTGCCACACCGTGCTTTTGTAATTCCTGTGCCACATCTGCCGGGAGAATATTTAATAAAAGGTTTTCAATTTCTGTCTTCTGACTATCAAGTATCTCATTCGTTTTTATCTTATTCCGGTAGTTCCTGTAAATAATTACTGTAATGATAAAAACAAGTGCAAGTCCGCCAATAAGTGCATTCCTTGTTAATCTTTGTCTTTTCAGGTTAACATCCTGCAAGGCTTTGTCTTTTGTAAGCAGGTCAACCTGGGCTTCCTTTTTTTGCATGTTGAAATTAAATTCCATACGCAAAAGTTTTTTATCTTTTGCGCTACTATAAAGCGTATTATTAATTGCAGTGAGTTTGGATTGGTATTTATATGCATTGTTGAAATCACCCCGTGAAGCATAAGCATCAGACAGTCCGCTATAAATATTCTTTAAGTCATCGTCATCTTTTATACTTAAAGCAATTGTTTCAGCTTTATCGTAAGAATTAATAGCTTCAACAAAATTACCCTTGCTTCTGTAGGTGTCACCGAGGCCAAGGAAAGATTGTGCAATGTCTAAACTTGCATCTAATTTTTTTGCGTACTCTAAAGCCTGGTTATGGTAACGGATCGCAGTTTCATATTCTTTTCTGCCCTGGTATACTTTTCCAATATAATTAACGGCGTAAGGGTAATTCTCGGTTCCTTCATAATCTACACGTGACTCCTGGAAATATTTTAATGCTTTTTCGAGATCATTTCTAAAAAAATAAATTTCACCAATATTTACGTTCAGTGTTCCAAGAAGTGCTTTGTCATCAAGCGACCTGGCAATTGGCAAAGCTTTAAAATAATAATCAAGGGCCTTATCATAGGTTGATGAATCGTTGCTGTAAACACCGCCAATGTTTACCAGTATGGTAGCTATCCTGAGTGAATCTGTAGTTTGTTCGGCAATTTGTAGGCCTTTTAAATACAGCTCTAACGCTTTTTCTGTATTAGCTTGTGAAAAATACACTGCACCTTCATTATTCAAAATGTTTGCCTGGCCACGCTTATCTCCGAGAGAATCGAAAATAGCAAGTGAGTGGTCATAATTCTCTATTGATTCAGTAGCCTTTCCCTGGATATTATAAACCATACCCAAGCCTTTATATGCATACGCCAATCCTTTCAAATAATTATTTTTTTCAGCAAGGGTTCTTGCTTCTGTTGCATAACGGATGGCTTCTGCGGGGTTATCTGCCAGGTATTCACGGTTCAAAGCCAATAAAACATCAACCTTTACGGAGTCAAATTTGGTTAAACTTAGCAGGGTTTTTAAACTATCGATCGTTTTCTGCTGTGCAAATGCAGTTATGAAGGGACAAGAAAGAAGCAGTGTGACAAAAATTTTTTTCATCTCTATTCAAAGATATTCTTTCAGCGGTAAATATTTAAGTTAAGGGAAATAATTGTTTCCCTTAACTTAAAATAGTTTTAAATGATACCAGCTTACAGTTTGATAACCTTTAACTCCGAATATTGAGTACCATTCTTAAATTTTATAAAATAGATGCCACTGTTTAAATGTGACATATTTAATTCTATGCTATAAGTCCCGGTTTTCCTGGCACTAACATCTTTGTATATTTTCCCGGTAATATCAATTATTATAACATCCTTTTCTGAAATTATATGCTGACCTGTTTGTATCGTTACCTTGTTTGAGAAGGGGTTGGGATAGGCAATAATATTAGCAGGCAAAGCATCATTAGTTATGCTGCTTTTAACCGTTGTAGTTGGTTTGGTTCCGGGAATTTGTCCGCCCTTTGAATATGTACCGCTACATACAGTTGATGACGAATTTGCTGTAACTGAAGAACTGGTTTTGGTACTGCTGTTATAAGATTTGACGGTCCAGGTTAAGTTAGATCCATTGAAATAGATATTAAATGTACCACTGGTGCCAGGTTGGAATACCAATGGTTGAGTGCCGCTGTAAGATCCGCTGGATGCAGTAATGCTATTATCTGCTCCGGCAGGAATATAAACCGGAGTAGAATTTTGGTTTATATAATAGAACCTTGCCACATAGGCATATCCGGAAGGATCGTTTGTGAGTGCAGCAACACAAGCCAGTTTTGCCTGGATATTTTTTGCGCCTGATCCTTTGGGATTAATATACAACTTATTGGATACATAGCTTACACAGTATTTTGGTGTACAAGCAGAATTTAATTTAAGACCATAAGGAGTAATAGTGTAAACCCCGGCTGCGCCAGTACAGGTTGGGCTTATGGTATATTTAGGTACAGTTGTAATACTGGTTTGATCATTGTTAACGAAACCTGAATACGTTGAAGTATAGGTTGGGAGATTATCTCCTTTATTTATATATTTAAGATCTGCAGTAACGATAAGTGGCCTGCACGTTACCGTTAGTGTTCCTGCTGTATATGTAGTAAACGTATAATTTGCCGTGGAGCCCCCTGACAACGTTATTGGGTATGTTCCGGGGTTGGATGCAACAGTTGCAGTTGTAGCGGCTGTAGGTGGAGTAGTGATACTTGCAGGGCCGTCATTATATTTGAGTCCTGTGTATATGATACGGAAAACAGGATTCGGATCCCCATACTTTCTGCTGGTATCGGCAGCCTTTGCAGTAAGCGATGCTTTATTAACTGTGAGCAGTCCGTTTATATATTGAATGATATAATTGGAAGGTTGTTTAACGGTCGCTGAAGGATACATGCGGTATATTCCTGCCCCGATATTTATAATATTACTGAGCACTGTATTACTACTGTTGCGCACCTCATAAATAAAGCCTGATGAAAAAACAGAATCAATATTATCTTCATATTGATAGCCCTTCACTTTTGATGTAAATGCCGGCGCCTGTGTTCCATAATTAATCGTTGCAGAATCAGTACTTACAACAAGAGCTACAGGTGTGATCGATAAGTTTCCTAATGCATAGCTGATGTCAAAATTCTCCGAAAGGAATGCGCCCGGAACAATTAAATGATTACCTACAGTTGTACCTGTGATCATACTGATTGATTTGAAATCGGTCAATACATCACCCGGAGGAGCATTCACATCTTCTTCATCTATAATTACAACTTCCTCCGAAGCATTTGTTCCAACAGTACTGCTGTTAATCAATGGAAATCCATTAGACAAAGCACGCGAATTCACCGTTGCTGTACCGTTTGATAATGCTCTTGCATTAGATAATGCTCTCGAATTAGATAAAGCTCTTGCATTTACAAGGTTGGTGCTGAGAGAATCTTCACGATAATCAAAAACCGATTGTACCGCAAGATCTATGATATTGGTTATTTCAGTTACAACAAGACCGTTGGATAAGGCTCTCGAATTTGATAAAGCTCTTGAATTTGATAATGCACGTGAGCTGGTCATAACACTTAGATTCGTGAGCTGAGCGGCTGTTAATGTTGATCCGTTGTTAGACAATGCACGCGAATCTACGAGCGCAATTGCATCTATTGCCTGGTTGGCTTCATACCCCTGTTTCAGGCTATTGAAGAAAATTGTTTTTTCAGATGATTCGATATTAGCATCAGGGTAACTGAAATTATAATGAATGTTACCAATCTTTTCACCATAAACCAATGCAGTATCTTTCGGAGTTACTGTAAGTGGCATTTTTTGTATGGTTAAGATAGCGTTTACAAAACTATAGTTGTACAATTCAAGTCTTCCGGCATCCAGCGGATCCAGTGGGTCCAGCACTCTCATGGAATCCCTTATTGAGTAATTACCTACATTACTTATACTTGTTGCAGTAGTTAAATGATAAAGGTTATCTAATCCAAGATCTGATAATGTGAGACCGGAACTTGCTAAAGGAACATTATCTACTGTAATGGTGGATGTAAATGCCGGTAGTTTCTCCCCATATTTTTTTACTTTATTTTCTGCCGTAATAACAATTTGTTTTTTTACCGGCGTAAAGAAATACAGTGCATTCGAAAGTCCGCCGTCTGTGCCATTGGGTGAAACAGGTGGGGTATATACCTGGATAGCGGGATTACCGACGAATGCAGGAACAGTAGCTGTAAGTGTATTGGCATCAACCACGGTTGTAGGTAATGCGTTGCCCCTAAACGTTATCACGGATTGGCCATCCAGGTAATTCCCGTTTACTGTTACAAGTACAGGTGCAGGTCCTGGTGTGGTCGGTGGTGTAAGAATTTCCAAATCCTCGATCTCGGGAGTTGGCGTGGCAAAAGTACGCATGGCCGAGTTTGCCTGTATAAAACCAAAGCCCGTATTGAAATCGAAACCGGGAGCATCCATATCTATTGCTGTACTTTCCAAAAGTGTTTTTAACGCTAAAGGAGAAATGATCTCATTGGAGAATTTTTTCTTGCCTTGTATCAGCAAGGCCGCAACTGCAGCTGCATGTGGTGCGGCAGCCGATGTTCCAAAGAAATTAGGAAGCGGGCCTCCATCAATATTAGGACCACCAAGCTCTACCGTTGTATTGACACCATTAGGCGCAGTAAATTCAGGTTTGTTTCTTGTGATACCGTTAACAGGCGTACCGCCGCGTGAAGAAAATGATGCAACAGTTGGAGGATTTACTCCATAAGCAGGCGTATTCGAATACAACACTGCACCAACAGCAATTGCACCGGCCGCATTTGCCTGACCAACAATCGTTGAATTTCCTGCTGTATATTCACTAACGATCGAATTACCACGGAAGAAAATATATTTGAAGATCATATTCGTGGAACCTGAAGCTCTCACAATAAGAATATTTGTATTGGTATTCTGTGTTACAGTGAAAGGCAATACTTCCAAAGGATCTCCGCCAATATTATTCCTGTTAAATCCGAACAATACATTCCCGCTATTATCTGACAAATAGATATCAAGGTCATTCATAGTTCCGGTAGTGGATTGACCGAGTGAATAGATCTCATCCTGCCATTGTAACACTGCCGTGTAGGTGCCGGGCGTAAGCGTAATATTCTGGAAAACATCACCGGCTCCAAAATTATGAGCCTGGCCAACAATTCCTGCAGGTGCTGTAGTTGGGACAAAACTACTGTGGTAAGACTGGCTTCCGAAATTTCCCGCTGATGAAAAATAAGTAACGCCCTTGCTGACAACTGAATCAACAGCTTTGGCAACAACACCATCCTGGAAGAATGGCTCTGTGATAAATGTAACATCATCAACAATTACATTACAGGAATCCTGTTCCAATTGCAATATTCCCTGTGCAAAATCACCTGCGCTGATAAATCCTGTGCGGAATGCAAGTTTTGCTTTCGGCGCAACATCATGAACGATCTGTAACATCGCCCGACCTTCATCGCTGCGCCTCCCGAACGGATAATCTTTTATAACATGCACCGGGTTTGAGTTTACTGTATTGCCTGGCCCGGGCAGATCAGCATTCAAAACATCAGTAGAAGCAGGGTCGCCGGGGATAGTATTGTAACTGTCTGATATAACTCCAACTTTTACGCTATCGCCACTAAGGCTATAACCATTTCGTACAAAGTCTGCTTTGATTACTGTATCCCCGACAGAATGAGCAATACCGCTATTGCCCAATGGTGGAAATACCGGCCTCACATAATCGATCAGGGTTGGAAGGCTATCTAATTTTTTAAGGTGATTGATGGGGTATTTACCGGTAATGATTAATGAATTGGGACCGTTACTTACAAGTTCAGTAATACCATATGGGGTGGTCTGTAACAATGACAATAAAGTATTATACTGACCAATACGTGATATTACTTCGATCATCACGCTATCTTGTTTTAGAATGAAAATATTCTGCGCACTATCCTGCACAAAACCAAAATAAGTATACAAAGAATTTAATTCTGAGCCAATCAGGCTTTCCAGTTTGCCGTTTGGCGGTGGTGGATAGTAAGGTAAAATGCATTGAACAAAACTAACCTGTGCAGTATCTTTTGAAGAACAACCACCGTTAGGGTTTGTAACTGTTAACACATACTTTCCTACTTTATCTACCGTTGGAGTTAAAGTAGTTTCACCAGAAACAATATGTGCAGTTCCAATTGCTGTCCAGAGATATTGTAAACCTGCTGTACTGTTTGAGCCATTTAACTGAACAGAAGTAATGGAGCAGGTGAGTTCTTTATCAGGTCCGGCATTGGCAATCGGAGTTGTGCATTGTCCAAATGGCTGGTAAATGAGCGTAATACCACTTTGTATATTCACCTGTGTTGCACTAATCAGGGCACCGGTGATATTACTGTTACCTGTACCCGAACCTATATTGATGCCGGCATATGGTGCCCATACAGTTCCCAGCCATTTCGAACTATTAGATGAAGAAGAACCATTTGCAATCACAAATGAATACGCTCCGCTTGAACAGCTAGATCCTGTTCCATGAGTTTCTGTATATATTCTTGAAGCACTTCCGGTCCCGGTTATGGTTGCAGTTACTTTATTCAGGTCTATATCTCCATGTACATATATTTTGAAAGTACCGGTAGTATTGGTTCCAAAATTGAAAACAAAGCTATTATTGCTTCCTGAATTCTTGATAGATTTAAATGTATATGTACCGGGAGCTCCAAAAGTAATGGTCTTATTGCCACTCAGTGTCATATTACAAAATGATCCGGGGTTAATGGTTTGAGTAGAACTTATGTTAGTACTGCCATAGGCGGAAAAGCTTGCAATTGCCGGCATTGCAGGAAGTGTTGGCAGGGTAGGCGTTCCTGTTATATTTCCGCCTCCCGGCGTTGGTCCGGTATAAGTTGTTCCCGCGGGATGGGTTACCCTTCCTGATACTGTTCCCCCGCTAATAGTAATTTTTCCTTTTACATCAATATTGCCGCCAATATTGGCACTTGATCCGATAGTAAGTATGGTTGCTGATGAATTACCACTGTTTGCAGCAGTGATTTTTCCTGTTACTGTATTGCTATTGGCAAGTACAATTGTTCTGCCACTATATATATTCCCTGTTATGGTGGCGTTTCCTGTTGATTTTACAAGATTATAACTCCCTATTGATCCCCCCTGTATATTGGACGAAGAACCGATTTGAACAGCACAACCAGGAGAAGGTGGTGCAGCTTGTCCCGAACCCGATGGACAATTTCCGTTTCCTCCAAATGCGGCGAAATCGGAAATATTTAATTGCTGTGCACCTGCATTTATAACCAGGAAAAACATCCCGATAAGCAGCGTGTATAACTTACATATTAAATTGAAATTAATAGCAGAATATCTTTTCATGTTAACTGTATTAAACAATGTATTAGGGATGAACTTTTAGGGATATGACATCCCTTCAAAGAATGAGTAAAAGATAAAGTCACAAATGACTTCTTTTTTCAAGCAGTTATCAAAGGAGTAGGCAAGTCAATAAATATTTAATCGGAGATCAGCAGCAGTTTTGACGGGTATTGGGTAATACGAAATGAAACGAGGAGTAATTTACGTATTTTTTTGCTATAAAAGGTTGTCTTAAATTGAAACCGTGTAAAGTTTCCTATGACAGGTGTATTCACCCGCGGCTCATTTAAAACCATTATTCCCAACCTTTTGTATTTGTTTTTGTGACCAGGAAATTCATATGTACTTAGATGTGTTGTATATTTAAGGCCATGAAAGAACGGTTATACAGGGCGCTTAATATCAAACATTCTGAAGCAAGACAGGTTTTCGACCTTATCACTGTCCAGTTCTATATTGGCCTGGCAAACGCACTGGTTAATATCATAGCTTTCACGCTTTTTGTCTATAATTTCCCCATCAGCTCTCTTCCGAAGGTTTACCTCGTTATAGCAGCTGTGCTGTTAGTGCTCAACCTGGTATATGAAAAACTGGAGCACATGTTTTCGCCCGTACAGTTACTAAAGTATATTATTGGGTTTACCGCCATTTTGCTGATCATACTTTGGGTAGGCCTTAATTTCATAGATAAAGGCAATTTCATTTTCGTATTACTAGTATCAAGTGTTTTAATTTATATGGTTGCCGGGTATGCATTTTGGGGCCTGGTTTCTTTGTTGTTTAATGTAAGAGAAAGCAGGAGAGTTTTTTCTATAGTTGGCTCGGGTGATATACCTGCCAAACTGGTCGGTTATATTATTGCCCCTTTGCTGGTGCCACTGCTGGGACTAAATAATTTGCTTTGGCTTGCTGCTTTTTCATTGTTTGTCGGCCTGTACTTATTTAATAAGTTCACAAAAAAGGAAGCCTGGGATCAAATCAAAAACAAAACCCATGCTACACATCATCATGTAAAAACACATTTTAAAAGCAAAGATCTTGTCAGCTTTTTTTTTAAAAGCAAACTGATATTTGCCATTTCACTTTTATCTATTTTAAGTTATAATGTATTTGTACTGGTTGATTTTACTTTTATTTCACAGGTAAAACTTCGTTATGAAAAGATAAATGACCTGGCTACCTATATTGCGATATTTTTTGCCTCCGGAAGACTGATTGCTCTTGGGCTTAAACTGATCTTCACAAGCAGGTTGATCGAACGGCTTGGTGTGATATATTGTTTATTTATCACGCCTGCGGCCCTCTTTTTATTTTGCCTTATCTTCCTGGTTTTCGGAAGTGATCCAACCTATAACATTTATATTTTCGGCCTGATGGCCATGCTTACTGAAGTGCTGCGTTCAACAATGCAGGAGCCTGTATTTTTCATTCTTTTCCAGCCCTTAAAAGAAAATTTACGGTTAAAAGGGCATATCATTTCCAAAGGATACATGTATCCACCTGCATTTATCATTGTAGGATTGTCATTGTTATTTTGTTATAACGCAGGTATAGAAATTTCGATCATGATTGCGGTGAAAATAGTGATCATTAATTTATGTGTATGGGCCGTTATCATTTTTTTTATCAGGCGTGCATACCTCGATACAGTACATGCTTCTATTAAAAAGGGCATCTTTAATACCGATGAAATTTATATTACTGATCAAAAAGCGATAGAAATCCTGTTAAATAAAATTGAGGCAGGGAAAAAAATTGAAGTGATCTATGCGCTCAATGTTTTAGAGCAATCGGGTTACAAGGGATTCAAAGAATTGCTCGAAAGCCAGCTGGCTGAAGGTAAAGATGTGGCTGTTAAAAAGTTTGTGTTGGAGAGACTGGAATCAATGGAAATGGTAGATGTTTCTGTTTTAAAAAGCCTGTTGCCCGTCGAACAGGATACTGAATTGAAACAAAAAATAATTGCATTGCTTTGTAAATACGATCCCGGGTTTTTAAAAAACATTTCAGAGAACATCAATAGTCATGAGTATGCAATAAGGAAGATCATTATCATCAACCTGCTCAATCACCATGAATTCGATTACCTTTTCCGGGCAGGAACTGAGATCAACAGTTTGTTGAATTCGCAGGACGCAGGAGAACGTGAGCTTGCCGTAGAAATTATCAGTGAGCTCAAACATGTACAATTCTCTGATGCAATTGAAAGGCTGATCGATGATGAAGCAATTGCTGTTAAAAGAATTGCTATCATGACAGCCTGTAAACTAAAGATGCAGTCTTTGTTACCATCCATTATTGCTCATCTTGACCAACCAATGCATAGAAATATTGTGTTGAAAGGACTACAGGTATACGGCGATGATCTCTTTGAAGATTTAACTGTACTTTCTGTGAATATTCCTGTCAAATATTTACCCGACTTTATTAAGATTGCCGGCAAACTGAAAGGAAAGCATTCTACGGCATTCCTTATATCAAAACTGGATGATGACAATGCTTCAATGAAAGATATGATTCTCCATTCACTCTGGATGAAAGAGTATGAGCCTTCCGGCAACGATGAAAAAGAAAAATTTACAGCTTTGCTCAATTGCTATCTGAAAGAAGGACTGGATAAACAAAAGGATTATAATGAAATTCCCGATTATAGTGACAAAGACCTTGTGAAAAGATCTATTTACAATGAGGTTAAGAATGACCTGGCCATATCGCTTAAAGCCTGTGCTATCCTGTTCAGAACAAAAGAAATAAACCGGATATTGCAATTGATGGAAGTTGATAAACAGGATAAATTGTACAATGTAATGGAAATGCTGGAACTTGTATTGCCAAAAAAGATATCAAAAGACATCAATTCCTTATTCGACTTCATTCTTGATCCGCATCACAGTAAAAAAATACTTGTAAAGCATGAAGTAAAATTATTTTTTGATAAAGTTATTTTTACTCATCCGCTGTTATATAATCCCTGGACAAAAGCAGTATGTGTGTATTCGTCCTGGAAAAACAATGAAACGGCATTCCTTGAAAAATTAAGGGATAATTTGCAGCCCGATGAACATTTCCTGGTTAAAGAAACAAAAGACTATGTATTGGCCGCAATAAAATAAAAACGAGTTATGCTTATTATTGAAAAAATATTATTGTTAAAAAACTCCGACATTTTTAAAAACTGCAGTGAAGTTGACCTGATAGAAATTGCGTCTATTTGTGAGGAAAGCCAGGTTGATAAAAATGTAACCCTGTTTACAAAAGGTGAAACGGGGAATTGTATGTATTTTATTTATGCGGGAAAAGTTTCTATCCATGATGGAGAACACCAGATAGCTACACTTTCTGATAATGAGATCTTTGGTGAACTTTCCCTGCTCGACTCAGAAACGAGGTCAGCCAGTGTAACTACATTAACCGACTGCATCTTTCTGAAAATTGAACAGGAAACCTTTTATGATGTGGTTGCAATTAACACCGATATCCTGAAAGGGATCATGAGAACCTTATGCAAAAGACTAAGGGAACAGGACAGGGTTACGATTGAGATGAAGAGAATGAACAATTGACAAATGATAATTGATAATTGATTGCCGATTGCCGATTGCCGCCGATAAATGAGCCTTGTAAGATACAATTTCAGTCAATAGCACATCGCTGAAAATTACTCCGCTCCAAGCTTTATGATATTTGCATTTTTTCCCGGCTGTCTTAATAGCCTTGATGAATTGGTATGATAACGGTGGTTCTTTAGAAAATTCAACTGCAGGTCATGCCACTCTTTTTCGTGGGAAACGATCTTATGATTTAAGAACTCTATTTTAAGTGTTTCGGAAATTTTGGGGAAATCTGTTCGCCCAAGATAGTCGAGGTCGGCATCGCAGATTATTTTTTGTAAAAGGCTTTTTGGCTCCTGTGGCATTTTTGTAGCCATGATGAGGTCGGTGATAATTTTTTTGTCGCTTTCAGTGAAATGAAACTTTGCTGTATCTTTTAAAAAAATCTCGCAGCCTTTTTCTTCATGGCCAAAATAGATCTCCAGGAAGCCGGTATCATGATACAATGCTGCTATTTTTAATAAAAACATTTCTTTTTTATTCACTCCTTCATCAGAGGCAATTCTCATTGCCTGTTGCAACACATCCTCCGTATGATCTATAGAATGATAAGTTAATGCCGGATCCAAAGCCTTCATTTTCTCAAGAACAATCTTTTGTATTATTTCAAAATCACTTTCGTGCATTCGCCGCAGCTGTTTTGTTGTACTAATATAATTTAAAATAAAACAAGATATAATAATATTTGAAAAAAGTGAGGGAATAATTTTTAGATAGTGTGTCATTTTGAAATTTAGACACAGTTCCTGCCGGGGTTTATAATTTTTCAACCTAAACCAGTGAATCAGAAGCAATGGATTTGATGGCCGCTGATTCACTGATTGGCTTACTAAGTGGGTTTCCAAACTGAACCACTACTATTTTCTTTAATTTTATGGGAGTTAATTTTAAGCATATGTCAAAAGTTGCCATTGTAACGGGAGCCTCAGGTAATATGGGCCAAGCCGTAGTGAGAAAATTTTTAAAGGCCGGATATCATGTAGTGGGAACTGTTGTGCCCAATGATACTGTTCCCCTTGATATCAATGATGAGCATTTTGAACAAGTGGTGGCAGACCTGATGAGTGAGGACGCAGCTGAAAAATTTGTCAGTGACATCACTGCTAAGTATAAAACCATCGACGCCGCGATATTAACCGTTGGCGGGTTTGTGATGGGTACGATAGCGGATACGGGATCTGCAGATATTTTGAAACAGGTTAAATTGAATTTCGAAACAGCTTACCATGTAGCCCGGCCGGTTTTCCTGCAAATGCTGCAGCAAAAATTCGGGAGAATATTTTTAGTTGGATCCCGACCTGGTCTCAGTGCTAAAGATGGTAAAGGAATGATCGCATATGGCCTCTCAAAATCCCTGGTCTTTCGCCTTGGTGAATTATTGAATGATGAAGCAAAAGGAACAGATGTTGTTACAAGTATATTGGTCCCAAGTACAATTGATACGCCGCAAAACCGTAAAAGCATGCCCAACGCCGATTTTGCAAGCTGGGTAACACCCGAGGCCGTTGCTGATGCTGTTTATTTTTATTGTACACCCGATGCAGCAGCAATACGTGAACCCATTATTAAATTGTACAACAACTCATAACTACAATTATAATTCGGAATTCATAATTCTACGGCCCCTTCGTTATCCATTCCGCATGCCTGAATGGTTGCCATTTTATCAGCGCCAGGTTTGCGGTTGTATCCACCAGGGGCATCGGTTGGTTCCGGTTAAGGCTTACTGCACCGATCGCATATACCTCTGCGTTAGTGATCCCCTTTTTATGGTATTCCTTTTTCAGCCTTTGGGCATATTGCCAGATAATATCCGGTGAAATGGAAAGCCACATTAGTTGGTTAAGGTTGAATATTTTGGCAGGATCCTCTTTCCATACCTTGTGCGAAACAGGATCAACTACTTTAAAATAAACTGAGCCACTTTTGGTTCTCATCATCATTTTCCAGCTTAGCCTGTAACCTTCTTCCGTCCAGAACACATTGCCAGGGAAAAGCAGGCTACGCATTGGGAGCATCAACTGGAAGAAAAAATAGATACCCAACACATACAATACTAATGTATGTCCACTATGTTCCCGTTGCGAGAAAGACCAGTTTGATGCCGGAATACGTCGTTTGAAAAAAAAGCGACGTATCTGTTTTGTATGGAAAAAGAAAAGGTTGAGTGCAATGGATAAATAAGGAAAAATTCCAATCCTGAAAGTAAATGAGTTAAATAAATGAAAGATGCAGCTTACCAGGAATGCATATCTCCTTGTTCTCCTCCACAACAACAGTGGTACAATAAGGAGATCAACCAGGAAACCTCCATAACAGACCAATAGCTGAAACCATTTTTGAGAATATATAATCCCCACAACACGGTGACTGCTTAAGCGGGAAAATTGTATAGCAATAAATTTCCCTGAAAACCAATCTGCCGAGAACTTACTCATTGCTGCAAAAAAATAAACAATGGCAACCTGGGCAATAAATATCCATATACAGTAACGGTAACAATTATCTGCTTCCGCAACTGCTTTTCTTTTTACATCGATGGAAAAATACCTGTTCGCAGGCAGAAATACCATGATCCAGCATAACAGGAGCATTAAATAATAATGATTATTGTATCCTGATTTTTGCATCAGGTATAAACCCGTCCATAATATCGAAAATGCAGCCATTGCAAACCGGTACCATGCACCCAGCATGATCAGTATTGCCAGCAAAGCCATTAAGCCAACATACCAATACATTCCGTTCCCGGGCAGGGGTTGCAGAAATTCAAAACCAATATAAGTAAATGTGAAAGCTGGTTGAATAAAATTGTTATACAGCGTTCCGTCGAAAAGAATGGAGGTGCAATGATAAAATAAAAGAAAACCGAATATTATCCTGAAAACAATGAGCGGGCTGTTGTCAACCGGTTGAAAAAGACGATGGGTTAGAGTGGTTCTTTTAGAAGATGGCATAAAAGGTAGTCACTAAGATAAGCAGTTTTATAAAAATAAGGTAGGCAGATTAATAATTCTTAGTGTTCATTGTTTCTCGTTTCTTGTTAATGACGAATTGGATCAAACGAGAAACGGGAAACAAGAAACTTTTTTAACTCATTTCAATATTCACTTCCACTCTCAACGCTTTTAATCCCTTTAATCCCTGCATTTCATCCAATTCAACAGACTCGTGGCCTGGTTTCAACAATCCTTTGCTTTGCAGGAAGCTGATATACTCTTCATACTCTTTTGCTTCTTTATCATTACTGTAAACAATGGCAATTTTACCCGGTTGTGTTAATCGTTCCTGTGTTCCTAATATTGTTGCCTTATCAATTCTTTTTTTCATTACCTCGTAACGGATATTATAAGATCCTTCTACATCGAAGCGCCGTTCATCTTTCCTGAAGCTGATAGAAATTGGCTGACTATGAACGAGAATAAGCTGCGTTGTTTGTAATGGAACTTTTAAAGAAGGTATCAATTTATTGGTGAGGATCGCTGTTTCGGCCATTGATTGTAATTGCCACAAACGGATATTTTTCAGGTACAATAAATCAAACGGTATTTGTGGTACCATTGACTGCCCGATATAAATATTGTATTCAATACCATCCGTTCTGAATTTTTCAAAGTAATGAGGATAGGATTGCTGAAGACTTTCTTCCTGCGTTTCCAGGTATGCCAGTAGCTCGGCATTGATAGCAGCGAGTGTCTCCTCAAAATTATTCCTGAAATGGTATAGCTGCCCTGAACAATCATTTACAACATTAAAATAATGTTCAATGATCGTCTTTGCATTTGCGTTGGTCTTTTGTAAATGAGAGAATACAGGATCCACTTCATGTTCGCGAAATTCAGTAATACCTATTTCATCCTGGGGAAGCATGTGATTCTCTATGATGTTCCTGAAATTGTTATTCTTGAATTTCAGTCCTTCCAGCAAAGTAAGCTGGATAATCGACTGGAGTTGTTCCAATGTATCATCTACCAGTTTTATGTATTGTTTGAGATCTTTCTGGATCGCCATATTTCTTTCGAGGGAAGAATTGCGGATATCTACAGCCCCATACAAAGGGAAAACATTTTCAAATACTATTTTTTTTGTTTCAATTCCGGCAGTATCTCTCTTAAGATAATCCCACGCCACTTCAGAAAATTTCCATTCAACAGAAGGTTGCAATGCAGTGAATTTTTCCTTTACAAGTTTATCAATTTTATTATCAAATGCATCTCTTGCTTTCATCATTGCCAATGATAATAATGGAATAGCAGGTTCAAGCCTTGCAATAATTTCCTGTGTGAGCTGTCCCGGAACAGCAGAAGCGAGCTCGAGATAACCCAGTAAACCATCATCATGCTGCATCGGGTAAGCTACATAACTCCTGATACCTTCATCATGCAATGGTTTCATAAATGGAGCAAAACTGATCATTTCTTCGCTCAAATTCGAAATCGGTATTGCCTGTGAAATCATTTTCGTCCTGAATTCGAGAAAACCATTGAAGACTGCGAGAGAAGCTGCATCATCCTCACGCCAATACTTTCCAACAAGGCTGTGACAGGTGCAGTCTTCATTTAGTAAATATGAATTGTTGATCTTTACAAAGGGCATTAATCCCACCTGTAAACCACTTATACCAACAAGTGCTAATACAGCTTCCTTTAGTTCATTGATGCTATTCGTATCACACTGGTCCTGCCGTAACAATATTTTTTTTATTTGCTCCAGTGAATGTGAACTGGTAACGTCTTCGGCTACCCATACCGCAAAACCTTCCACTTCAAAAAGATCAAGTGGCATTTTCTGTAGTTGATGATCGAGATCCATTATACGGAATGTATTCAGGCATACTGCGCAATCTTTAATAGGAGGAAGTTCTCCTTTTAATTTAAGATTGATGAAACGCCTGTCGTAACGCATCCTGTAAAACCTTTTCATGCCCGTCTGTTCATCTATGACAGGATAGATCAATTCCGGTGTATCGTTCAACTTGATGCCATAATATTTTTCCAGTATATGATCATATATCATGGAACAATGAACCTGTTTCAGGTAAGCTTCTGATATTTCATAAGGCAATACCAGTTTTTCTCCTTCCTTATCAACAAATAGTTTCCGGAAAGAATCAGAATAAGAAAAAATGTTGAATTGATAAGGAGCGGCAAGTGTGAAATTATTTTTCTCACTTACAACAGGAAAGATCACTGTCGACAATAATTCCAGCAGGCCTTCATTATCAAACAAATCCTGCGACCCTATCACCTGTTGCAGCAATACCGGCTCGGATTCAAATTTTTTTATGAGGTATTGATAAAAATCAGCACGTATGCCTTTTGTTGTTTCCAGCTTATCCTTTACGAAATGAATGAAGGGGAGAAAAGATATATTACTGTCAAGAAACGGAAGTTTATCTGTGATCTCCTTGTCTGCTGAAAGTATTTTCAGGTTGGCGTGCGGTGTTGTTGTAGAAATTATTTCTTCTATCATAACATCCGATTTAAGTGAATAAACATGCCTTAGCGGCTTTTTAAAGTTAAGAAGAATTCAGTGAACTTCTATCACATATTCGTGTTGTTTTGCTTGTTGCTGATATTGTACTGGTTAAGTGGTCAGATACCCATAAATCAAAAAGTAGGAGAGGTTGAGTCTGAGGCTACAGGTGTTATTTTTCAAGAAATACCTTAAGTGATTCCAGCATTTTGCCCCAATAACTTTTCATTGCGGTGGCTGTTTTGCTATCCGGAATTTTCATGTGCTGAACTACCACTTGCGATTTGTCTTCTCCTTTGGAATAAAAATCAACACTTAAGCTTGTCTTACCATCGCTCCACGTGATCCGTGCAGACTTATTCAAGGTGGCTTTACGTATTGTTATCTTTTCTTTGGCGAGCCATTTATTCCTTGTTTTATCATCTATCCAGGAATTGTAAAGCGTGTTTATGGAAACATTGATCGTTTTACTTACGCCTACTTCAAAACTGCCTTCTTTTTCACCTCTTTCCTTAAGCCCGCGGTTCCATTCATAAGTTGTTGTAAGCAGGTTTTGGTTCCATTCGCCAAGTGATTTCAATCCTTCAACACTACTAACGAGGTTAAAAATGTCGATGTGTTTCATCTCTTTTGCTCCTTTCTTATCAAGGATGTTGAACCAGTCTTCCATGGGTTTTCCTGTTCTTTCAACAACGAGTTTATCCGTAATGATTGCTCTTTCTTTTGTTGCCGGCATACTTAAGATTTTAATTGGATAAATATAAAACAATTGCTATAAAAATATACAGGACCGCAAGCTTTTAATATCTTAGTTGTAAGTTTACATAAATCATTTGCCAAACTATTGTTATGAAAAAAATTGTCTTAATATTCTCCGTCCTGGTTGTTTTTATTGCATGCTCCCGCAAGGTTACAAATTCTTCTTCCGGTGCAACAACTACTTCTTCCGTTGATAAGGCAAAAGCTGAATCCATGTATGCTTCGGATATCAAACCGGTATTGGAAATTAAATGCGCTCCCTGTCATTTTCCTGATAAAGGTGGTTTTAAAGCTGCATTGGATAATTTTACTGCGGTAAGCGATCATATTACCGACATGTACAGTCGTGTGCAGTTAGATCCTTCTGATCCGAAATACATGCCTTTCAAAGGTAAAAGAGAAGCTTTAACGGCGACTGAATTAGCAAAATTTAAAGCATTCAAAGAAGCATTGGGAAAATAATTATTTATTCAGGTTACTTTTTTTCATTCCATAGGTAAAATAAAGGATGATGCCAATGATACTCCATACAAGCAATCGCATCCACGTGCTGGAATCAAGACTAAACATCAGGCAAACATTAAACAATATTCCAAGTGTAGCAACTACAGGAAGCTGTTTTACTTTATAAGGGCGATGCAGGGTTGGTTCTTTTTTCCTCAAAATCCAGACAGCAGCACAGATCATAGAAAATGCAAGCAGTGTTCCAATACTTGTCATTTGCGAAACCTTATCTATCGGAGTTAATGCTGCTACCACTGAAACGATTGCTCCAACAGTAACGGTACTTTTCCAGGGTGTTTTGTAAACTGGATGTATGGATGCAAAAATATTTTTTGGTAATAATCCATCCCTGGCCATACCAAGAAATATTCTTGTTTGTGCAAGCATCATTACCAACATCACGGATACAAGACCAATTACGGCGGCAATTGTAATCAACCATGCAGCCCATTTTAGCCCGACAGAACTAAAAGCTGCGGCGACGGGGGCACCACGATCAATTAATTTATAACTTACCATTCCTGTAAGCACAAGTGAAACGAGAATGTACAATGCTGTGCAGATTAACAGCGATGTGATAATAGCAAAAGGAACATCTTTGGTTGGACGAATAGCTTCCTGTGCCTGTGTTGAAACTGCATCGAAACCAATAAAGGCGAAGAAAACAATTCCTGCTGCAGTTATTATACCGGGTATGCCGTAATGAGTTTTGCCGCCAGTTGTTATTTGTTCAGGAATAAAAGGTGTCCAGTTCTCCGTATTAATATGGAAAGCACCTACCACAATTACAAATAACACAGCAACAACTTTTAGTGCAACGATAATATTATTTGTTTTGGCAGATTCTTCAATTCCTTTCACAAGGATCCAGGTAACAAGCCAAACGATGAGCCCCGCCGGCAGGTTAATTGCAAATGCAGGAATTTCAACACCTGCGCTTTTTGCGATCTCTTTTGCTGTTACCGGATCATTCATCAGCCATAATGGAATATTGTCAATGCCCATCATGTGCAACAGTCTTTCAAAATATTTCGACCAGCTAACGGCAACGGTTGTTGCACCCATCATATATTCGAGAATGAGATTCCATCCTATGAACCATGCAAAAAACTCTCCCACGGTTCCATAAGAGTAAGCGTATGCTGAACCTTCTACCGGAAGTATGGATGAAAATTCCGCATAACATAAAGCAGCAAAAAGACAACCAACCCCGGCAATGATAAATGATACTGCCAACGCTGGTCCGGCATAGAGGTTTGCAGCAATGCCGGTAAGTACAAAAATTCCGCCGCCAATTACAGCACCGATCCCGATCGCAGTAAGTTCCCATTTCCCCAATACTTTTTTCAACTGGCTGGCCTTCATATCAGCTTCATAAGCCGACAAGGGTTTTTTTCTGAATAAAATTCTATAGTTCATAACTTATTTATATTTCGACAGTAGATCAATTGAAATGCTGTCAGCCTGAGCTTGTCGAAGGCTATACAGTTTCCGGCAATCGGGTTCGGCAAGCTCAGCCTGACATTTGATTCTAACTTTTCTATTCAAACTGATACACTACTCATTTTTCAGGTAACGGTTGCCGCGATAAAAATCTTTTTATCACCAGGAAATAAAAAATCGTGGTGACGATCATTACTATGATGAAGAAAAAATAATATTTCGACCCGCTTAAAAAAGAAAAAATACCATTTGATGCGATGCTGCTGTTGATCAATGAAAGGAAGAGATTGCCCAGTGAAAGATTGAGTAACCAGAATGCCATAATGGAACTTTTCATATTTTCAGGTGCCTGTGTATAGGCAAATTCAAGTCCCGTTTGATATATCAGTACCTCTGCAATGGTAAGAATGAAATACGCAAGAAATTGCCAGCCAACATTTGGCCGAAGTCCCTTATCTATTTCCAGCTGGATCCCATATATGATGAGAAAGGAAATGATGGTGATGATAAATCCAATCCCGAATTTATTCTGGGGAGTAACTTTTATTCCCTTTCTTTCAAGCCATGGAAAAAAAATGTATGTAAAGAAAGGAATGAATACCAATATCAATATGCCGTTGCTTGCCTGTATTTGTTCTGCCAGCCAGTTGATACCCAGGAAATGAAGATCCATTTGTGTGGCCTGTAATATCCATTCAGAAGTGTTTTGATAATAAAGTGTGTAAAAAACCGGGACAGCCGAAAAAAATATCAGGATCCTCCATACGGCTTTCACACCATTTACTGTATTTTCTGCATATTTATTTTTAGCTACATCAATAAATGATTCTCCTGTTTTTCTTTGGCGCTGGTGAGTAAAAGCATAGATGTTTACGCTGATAAAATTTTCTTTCTTTATTCCTGTTGCCGGTACATGGCGGTATTTGTTCCTGCCAAGAAAAAAAACGAATGCAGCAATCCCCATTAGTATGCCTGGGATGCCAAAAGCCCACGCATAGCCGAAGTGATTTGAAATATATGGTATAAAAAGCTGCGATAAAAATGCACCTACGTTGATGCAAAAATAAAATATCCCAAATGCTTTGGAAATAAGATGCTTATTTGATTCATCAAACTGGTCACCAACGTTTGCCGATACACATGGCTTGATACCACCTGCACCCAATGCAATGCAGAATAAACCGATCATAAAGCCATCAAGTGTAGTTGTAAAAATGGAAAGCAGCAGGTGTCCCACGCAGTATACCAATGAAAGATAAATGATCGTTCTGTATTTACCCCAGAACCAATCGGCGATAATACCTCCCAATAAAGGAAGAAAATAAACAAGTGTAAAAAAAAGATGGACAAGATTGTTAGAGCGTGCATTTGCCACGGTGTTCAGTGCGGGATCCGCGGTGGGATTAAAAAACTGCCTTACAAGGAAAGTGGTCAAAATCGCCGTCATACCATAAAAGCTGAATCGTTCGGCTATTTCATTACTCATGATATAAGGAATTCCCGGAGGAAACTTTCCTGTTTTTTGCGACATACCTGGATGAATAAGTTAATGGAAAGCCCAAATGTGCGGGAAATGCGGTAAGCTGAGAATGCTTTTTCTTTAAAACGTTTGCTTTGTTCTTTAAACTGTATTATTGTTACGGCAGGGCGATTGGTAGTAATGCAGTTTGAGAAACGGCAATCGGGAATCGGCAATCGAAACTTCGCATATGATGAGAAGACGCTGAGTTTAAAACTCATTGCCGATTTTCGATTCACGATTTCCGGGAAATTAATTAATTACAGTACGCAACATTTTTTGATGCATGTTAAATAGATCGGCTGTACACTCTGGAATAATCAAATACTTTCCCCAATGATCAATTTGATCTTGTCTTTATAGGTGCGGCTTAGTTTAAGCTTTTCCCCGGTAGATAAATAGAGGTAATATTCCCCGTTAAAATAGGGTTTCAATTCTTTTATGAAATTTACATTCACAATAGAAGAGCGATGAATGCGGATAAAGATTTTTGGATTCAATTTTATTTCAACTTCATTTAAACTTGTGTTCTTAAGATAAATTTTTTCTTTGCAGTGGATCTTTACATAATCATTAAATGCCTCAAACCATGTTATTTCGCCCACATCCAGGAAAAAATAATTTTCTTTACTTTTTATCAGGATGCGTGAAGCAAATTGTTTTTCTGTATGCAATAATTCTGAAAGCGATTGCTGCAAATGACTGATTTGTTTTTGAAAATAGCTGATATAGTTTTTTTGATCCAAAGCCTTGTTGACTGCCTGGGCAAATCTGTCTTTATCAAATGGCTTTAACAGGTAATCAACTGCATTCATCTCAAATGCTTTTATTGCATACTGGTTATATGCAGTAGTGAAGATCACGAGCGGGACTGTGGTTAATTCTCTTAACAGCGCCAGCCCATCCAGTTCGGGCATTTGGACATCGAGGAAAACAAGGTCAGGTTTTAGTTCATTGATCTTGTTCAATGCGGTTAACCCGTCAGCACATTCTGCAATTATTTCGATTTGTTGAAATGCACTCAGGTATTTTCTTACCAGGTTTCTTGCGAGTGATTCATCATCTGCAATAATTGCTTTTATTGTATTGACTGATTTTGCCATTGGTTAACTTATTGGGAATGTTAGTGACGCAACTACGGTTTTGTTATCCAGGTTTCTTAATTCGAATGAAGACAAGCCATTGTATAATTGTTTCAATCTTTCACGGGTATTGGTTATACCCACGCCTTCATGAAAATTTTTAAAATCAACAGGGCTGCCATTGTTTGTTACACTCAAAACAAGCTGTTTTCCTTCAAGCTTTGATTCAACAAAAATATTGCAGGGAACAGATGAGGTGCCGGCTCCATACTTAATCGCATTTTCGGCAAGCGGTTGCAAAATAAATATGGGCACTTTATGTAAAACTGCTGCAGGATCTGTATCGAATGAAACTTTCAACCTGTCTTCGAATCTTATTTGCTGAATATCGAGGTATAATTTTAAAAAATGAATTTCCTGTTCTAATGTAACAACCTGTTGATGGCTGTCGAGGCTCAATCTCAATAGATCACTTAGCATGGTAAGCATTTTTATCGCTTTGTCATTTTCATTGTTCAGCATTAAACTGATAATAGAATGATGCGTATTAAAAAGAAAATGCGGATCCAGCTGCATTTTCAACATATTCAATTTTGCTTCTGCAAGCTGCGTTTGTAATTGCTGATTTTTTATATCGGCTTCCTTTGCCAGTATGGTTGCCTTGTGATTGTTCTCCATGTATAACACGAGATAAGTTATCCCTGCGATCAGGAAGTATAACAGGAGATAGATACTGAATTTTAAAAAGAACACCCTCGCATAAGCTGCTACGGGTTCAACAAAACCATTTATGTTTAAAGTAAGCGCTCTCACAATCGGTATTTCTATCCAGAATTCAATTGCCAATATAACCAGTGCAAATAAAAAGTGAATAATGAAATCCCGGATAAAAGTTCTTCTTTGTATAGGAAACTTAATTGCAAGAAAAATAATAAGTGGGGTGAGCAAGGTCCATACTACAAAGCGAATGCAATACTGCATACGATCAACCGGGTCCATTTTGGAATGAATGATATAGGAAGAAATTTCATCTCCTGCAAGTATAACAAGCGCAAAAGTGAACCAGAATAAAAAAATGGTAAGCAGAATTTTTCTTTTGTACTTTTTAATAAATGCCGGTATGTTTAGATCTTTTATCATTCCTCCTAAAGTTATTTAAATTATAGAGCTAATTGCGGGCAAAAATTTTTACCGGTAAAGTGTTCGTCTCTTAAACAAAAGAATAAAACGTTCCGGCGATATTTTTGAACGCCTGGCAGACAATATTTTTTATGAATTTATTATCCGGTATCTGGTAGTGTATCAGTTTAAAAAAACTGCCAGGCTGAGCTTGTCGAAGCCGGTTCTGGTTTTAGAATTAACCCGCCTTCGACAAGCTCAGGCTGACAATCTGTTCATGTAATAAACTTTCAAACTGATACACTACCCGGCATCTGGCATCCACTATCTTTACAGTCTTACCATAAATTAAAAATCATGCTCGAGCTTCGTCCCACCTGCGAAAATTGTAACAAGCCATTGCCATACAATTCAACGGAAGCGATGATCTGTACTTTTGAATGTACATTTTGTGCTGATTGTGCAAATGAACTATTGAAGAATGTTTGCCCGAATTGCGGAGGAGGGTTTACAGCACGTCCTGCCAGGCCAAAAAAATACCTGGATAAGTATCCTCCAAAATCAGAAGCTGTTTTTAAACCTGTTGATCTCGAAAAACATGCGACACTTTATAAGCTTTTGGGAAATATAGCTCCAAAAGACAGGTAGAACAAGATTTTATCTTCCAAAATTCATTATTACTTTGTTATTCCCCTTTTTTTAAAAATGGCTTCGTAATTTGCCGCCAATAATTATCATATGCCAAACAATACGAATATAGAGTTTAATAAGAATGAGGATTCAATGAAACTGGCATGGGCCCAGGTAAAGCGAAAACTCGAGAAGATTTATGAGGGAGGTGGCATTAAATCGGCCAAAAAACAAAAAGAAAAGAACAAACTTACTGCGAGGGAAAGGATCAGTTATTTAACAGATGATGGTGCTCCATTTATAGAAATAGGTGCTTTTGCCGGTTATGAAATGTATGAAGAACATGGCGGTTGTCCTGCAGGCGGAACCGTTAGTGGCATTGGTTATGTAAGTGGCAGGCAATGTGTTGTTGTTGCGAATGATCAAACAGTTAAGGCAGGGGCGTGGTTTCCGATAACCGGCAAGAAAAATCTGCGCATGCAGGAAATTGCGATGGAAAATCATTTACCCATTATTTATCTCGTGGACAGTGCAGGTGTTTTTCTCCCGATGCAGGATGAGATATTTCCGGATAAAGAACATTTCGGGCGCATTTTCAGGAACAATGCAAAGATGAGTGCTATGGGTATTACACAAATTGCAGCTGTAATGGGCGCATGTGTTGCAGGTGGGGCTTATCTTCCCATCATGAGTGATGAAACATTGATGGTAGAAGGAAATGGTTCTATTTATTTGGCCGGACCTTATCTGGTAAAAGCGGCTATCGGTGAAGATATTGATAGTGAAACGCTAGGCGGAGCAGTAACGCATACCGAAATCTCGGGCATTGCAGATTATAAATTCAAAACCGAGGAAGAATGCCTTGACCAGGTTAAAAAAATAATGGGTAAACTTGGAGCCCTCTAAAAGCAGGCTTTAATCAGTATACAGTCACAACCTTCCAAAAGCGATAAAGGAGAGATATATGGTATCATGAGCGAAGAGAATACCAAGCCTTATGACATGGATGCATCTAATAGAATGCATTGCTGATGCAGGCAGTTTCGAAGAATTTAAAGAAGATTATGGTAAAACAATTATTTGTGGCTATGGCCGTGTAGATGGATGGGCCGTGGGCATTGTTGCCAACCAGCGATTGATTGTAAAAAGCAAGAAAGGTGAAATGCAGTTGGGAGGCGTTATTTATAATGATAGTGCAGATAAAGCTGCACGATTTATCATGAATTGCAATCAGAAAAAAATTCCGTTGGTGTTTTTACAGGATGTTACTGGTTTTATGGTCGGTAGTCGCAGTGAACATTCAGGTATTATTAAAGACGGAGCAAAACTGGTGAATGCGGTAGCAAATTCAGTCGTTCCAAAGATCACCATTATTGTTGGTAATTCTTATGGGGCCGGGAATTATGCGATGTGTGGTAAAGCATACGATCCACGTTTTATTTATGCATGGCCAACTGCAAAGATTGCTGTAATGGGAGGGGAACAGGCCGCAAAAACAATGTTGCAGATACAGGTGGCAGGCATGAAGGCAAAAGGATTGGAAGTTTCAGCAGGAGAAGAGAAAGCGATCCTTGAAAAAATTACAGATAATTACACGCACCAAACCCAGCCGTTTTATGCAGCTGCACGTTTATGGGTAGACGCCATCATTGACCCGGGTGAAACGCGTCGTGTTATATCAGAAGGTCTTGAAGCAGCGAATAACAATCCGATTATTCCTGAATTTAAAACGGGGGTTTTCCAGGTGTAAAGTTGAAAATAGTTGAAAGGGTTGAATGTTGTTGAAAGCGCTTTTAAACAATTATTCAACTATTTTCAACAGCATTCGAATCTAAGCTTCTAAACCTCTAAACATTTCAATTGAGCATAATTACTATGTATACAGATGGAGCATCCCGTGGAAACCCGGGCCCCGGAGGCTTCGGTACTATATTAATGTATGGCAGTCATCGTAAAGAAATCTCTAAAGGATTCAGGCTTACCACGAACAACCGCATGGAACTGATGGCGGTAATTGAAGGGCTGAGACTGATCAAAAAACCTGAATTACCCATTACTATCTATTCTGATAGTCAATATGTGGTAAAAGCAATAGAAGAAGGCTGGCTGAAGAACTGGATCAAAACAGATTTTAAAGGCGGTAAAAAAAATAAAGACCTCTGGACAGTTTATTACAATCTCTCACAAAAATTTAAAATAAAAATGATTTGGGTGCGGGGACATGCAGACAATCCTTTTAATAACCGCTGCGATGAATTGGCTACCATGGCAGCTGATGGCGGTGGTCTCGCTGTTGATGAAGGATATGAAGCAATGCAAATTTGATAATTTGGAGATTTGGTGATTTCTTTAGAATAAAAAAAGCCACTCCTTAACGAATGGCTTTTTAAAAGTAAGTTTATCTAATTTATGCAGCAACCTGCCTGCGATTGATTGCGTAAGTTGTTATTAAGTAATAAGTGCCGAACAGGATTGCACTAAAGATCAGGTCTACATGCCATTTTAAAAATGGTAAAGCTGCAGTAAAACAATTCTTAAATCCAGCGAAATCATTTGTATACGTATGATATGTGTGATTATCTACAAAAAAGAATACCAGGTTTGATAATACCCAGAATGCTACGGAAGAGATGAGTGAAAATCCTGTAACACGTATAATATTTATTTTCTTAAGTCCGAAACCAATTACAGTCACCATTGCCAGGGCGCCATAATTAAGCAATTGTCCCCACCCGTAAAACCCTTTACCGGTACCAAAGATCATCTCCATCATTATATCTGATAAGAACATTGCAACAAGTGGCATTACAAATGCGAATTTCTTATCCTTGATAACTGCTCCGCTGAAAAGTGCCATGCCAATGATCGGGTTGATCGAATAAGGATATGTAACGACCTTTGAAACAGCTGCCAAAAGAATCAGTATGGCCGCAAGTAACAGGTTTGTTTTATTTTGTTTCATCTGTGGAATTATTTAATGCAAAAATAAGCAATAATAAGGTGAAAAACAGCCAGGATTTTGAGTTTTTTGCTCACGTATTTTTTAGATATAGAAACTAACTTCCGGCAGATTTAAGATGTATGATGTAAGATGTATGATTTTTTCTAAGGAGCAATGTAGTTTTATATCAGGCATCATACATCATACATCATACATTTTTCATGGCCGCACATAATGACAAAGGCAAAGAAGGAGAACAATTAGCGGTGAGTTACTTTACTGAACTGGGTTATGAACTCCTTCACCGTAACTGGCGGTATCGTCATTGGGAAATTGATATCATTGCAAGTAAAAACAATATGCTTCATTTTATAGAAGTAAAATGTCGTTCTTCAGCTATGTATGGTTTCCCGGAAGAAGCCGTGAGCAGGAAGAAGATCAGGAATCTTATAGAGGCATCTGCAGAGTATTTGTATTGCAATCCCGAATGGAAAAAGATACAATTTGATGTGCTTTCAATCAGTTTAGAGAAAAACAGGCAACCGGAATATTTTTTAATTGAGGATGTGTACCTGTGATTACGAATTACGAATTATGAATTGTGAATTTGTAAATTCCGAATCAATTCTGAAACTACTTGTTGAACATTCGCAATTCGTAATTCATAATTCGAAATTCTTCCGGGACTTATAATTCGTAATGGTCTTCCACGGTTTTTTTTAATCGTTGCACCATATTAAAAGTAGCGGGGCAATAATCGATATTCTGTTTATGCACATGCGCATAGTCTTTTAGTCTTGATTTAGACAAATGCGGAAAGCCACTGCAATCAGCAGGCCTTATCTCATAAATAGAGCACTTATTATCTTCCAGGTTAAGAAACTGGCAAGGCTCTACTTTGTTGATAAGATCTTTATTACGATCTTTCCTTAGCCATTGCTTGCGAAAGGCGTCGGGTGTTTGATCGAAGTGAGCTGAAATTCTTTTGATATCCTGTTTTGTAAAAGTTGGGGTCATTGTTTTACAGCAATTGGCGCAACTCAAACAATCAATTTCTTTCCATACTTCTTTTTCAATAGCAGGCATAAGTTTATCAATTCCCCTGGGAGTTTCATTTTCGAGTTTCCTTAAAAAACTTCTGAAAGATTTTCTGTGTATGGATAGTTTTCTCCTGAAAGACCTGAAATTTACAGTAAGCATGTACGCCTTTGACTTTTAAAAAATATTTGCACCGCGAAAATAATGTTTAATTAAATTGTACAGCATTTCTTTTTATTAAGATTTGAGGAAATATGTGGGAAGTATATAAAAAAGGTTATAAATCATGGCTGCAACTGGAGAAATCACTTGCCGATAATTCGGTGCAGTCTTACCTGCACGATATAGATAAACTCACTTCATGGCTACAACTTACTGATGAGTATAGAAAACCAGGTGATCTGCAATTAAAAGACTTTGAACGATACGTGCAGTGGATACACGAACTGGGAATGACTGCGTCTTCACAAGCCAGGCTTATCTCGGGGCTTAGAAGTTTTTATAAATATTGCCTGATGGAACAGGTAGTAACAGCTGATCCAACGATGCTGCTCGAAGCACCGAAGCTAAAAAGGAGTTTGCCCGATGTGCTTGCTTTTGAAGAAATAGAAAGGATCATTGCTGCCATCGATCTCAGCAAGCCTGAAGGAGGACGTAATAAGGCCATTTTTGAAACAATGTATAGTTGCGGGCTACGGGTAAGTGAATTAGTGAATTTAAAGATCAGTTGCCTGTATCTTGATGTTGGTTTTATCAAGGTGATAGGGAAGGGAGATAAAGAAAGACTGGTGCCTATTGGAAAAGACGCAGTTAAACACATTAATATTTATAAAAACAATATTCGCAATCATATTGCCATTGCAGCAGGAGAAGATGATATTCTCTTTTTAAACAGGAGAGGAAGCAGGCTCACAAGAGTAATGATCTTTTTGATCTTAAAGGAGCTTGTAAAAAAAGCAGGTATTAAGAAAAATATTTCGCCACATACTTTTCGTCATTCTTTTGCCACGCATCTTGTTGAAGGTGGAGCGGATCTGCGGGCCGTGCAGGAAATGCTTGGTCATGAAAGTATCACTACTACTGAAATTTATACGCACCTCGACCGTGAATACCTGAGAACTACGTTACAGCAATATCATCCGGCATTTAAGTAATGCTGAATTTAGAATTATGAATGCTGAATGAGGTTTTACGAATGGATAGTTTTTTGATTTTTGGTGACGCTCCTAATTCCCAATTCCAAATAATGAATAAATTATTTTCGCACAGAGTTCCTGAACTTAGCGACAAATTCATAATTCATAATTCATCATTCAAAATTATCCTATTTTCCCTCCACCAACACATCCCCTTTAGACGGGAACACAGGTATATCCTGGTCTTGCAGCGGCGATTTATTGGTCACACGCCGGCGATAGTTTTTAAAGATGCTTTGCCAGCGAAGTTTTAGTACACCCCAGATACCTTCTTTAACGATACCCTTATTCATTTTGCTGGCGCCAAGTTTACGGTCCTTGAATGTTATTGGAACTTCTTTGATCTTAAATCCTAATTTCCATGTTGCAAATTTCATTTCTATCTGGAACGCATAGCCGACAAAACTAATGGCATCCAGGTTCATAGCTTCCAATACTTCTCTCTTATAACAAACAAATCCCGCGGTTGGGTCATTAACAGGCATCCATGTGATCATTTTTGTATAAAGTGCACCCCCCTTGGATAAAAATATCCTGTCGGCTGGCCAGTTCTCAATCTTTCCACCACGAACATATCTTGAGCCAATCGCAAGTCCTGCGCCATCCCTGCAGGCGTTATACAATTTTTCCAGGTCTTCGGGATTATGAGAGAAATCTGCATCCATTTCAAAAATATACTTATAACCTTTATTGAGTGCCCACTTAAATCCATGTATATATGCTGTACCTAATCCTAATTTACCACGTCTTTCTTCAAGGAATAGCTGCCCCGGATGTTTTGGAAACAATGATTTTACAATAGAGGCTGTTCCATCCGGGGATCCATCATCAATAATAAGAACATGGTAATGCTGCTGCAAACCTATCACAGCAGCAATAATGGATTCAATGTTCTCTTTCTCATTGAATGTAGGTATGATTACAAGTTTTTCCAACTACAAGAAGTGATGATAAACATCAAAATTAATATATAAAATTTTGTGAGCGTTTTTTTCGAAAAGCCGCCAAACTATTTAGTTTATTTTTAACAAGGTACGATTCAGTATTTCTGTGAGCTTTTGTTTTGTGTGAAGCGGGAAATCTCCCTTCATCATCCAATCATAATATTGCGGTTCTGATTTCAAAACTTCTGTAACAGCTTTTCCTTTAAATTTTCCAAAATTAAAAACCTCTACACCTTTATCATCAAAGCACATGCGCCGGGCATAATCAACAATTTTATCTTCGCCGATACACTCAAGGATGGTATCTACAGAATTTCCGAGCTGTTCATATCTTTTTACCTGGCTCATCAACACATCAATTGTTGCATCAACGTCGGCCTCTGCACTATGCGCATTGATGAGTTCTTTGCTGCAATAAAATTTATATGCAGCACTGAGTGTGCGTGGTTCCATTGTATAAAAAATATGTTGCACATCAATCATGCGCCTGTTGCTGAGATCCACTTCCATGCCGGCACGTAAAAATTCTTCCATAAGAATAGGGATGTCAAAACGATTGCTGTTATACCCGCCGAGGTCGCAATTTTCCAGGTATTGTTTTATTTCATTTCCTGCTTGTTTAAAAGTAGGAGCGTCTTTTACCATTTCGTCTGTAATTCCGTGTATATCAGTGGAAGATTTAGGAATTGGCATTTGTGGGTTGATCAGTTTTCTTTTAGTTTGCCTGCTCCCATCCGGTAATATTTTTATGATTGCGATTTCTACAATTCTGTCAGAGGAAAGACTGACGCCCGTTGTTTCTAAATCTATAAATGCGATTGGGCGTTTCAATTCTAGCATGGCTATTGGGGTTTAAAGAAAATGTAAAATAATTGGGTTATCAAATGTAAGCAGAAAAATGACGTAATTTTGAGGCCACGAAAGTAATTTTTGAACAGGTTTTTCGTTTACCGTTCATATATTATCTTTGCATAAATATTAAAAATAATTACAATGAAAAAACTATTTGTTTCTGGTCTGCTTGCAGCGTTGATCATCTCACTTGCAAGTTGCGGCGCAAACAGGAAATTAGGCTGTCCTTCTACTGCAAAAAATGCCGGCCACGTTAAAACTGCAAACTCGTAATGAATTGGAATCCACTTACCACTGAGCACCAGTTAGATGCAATAAGGCAGCTCTCTCTTCAAAAGCCACAGGTCATTTTCAAGCATAGTACATGTTGTTCAACCAGCAGTGTGGCTAAAAGCCGGCTGGAAAGGTCCAAAACTCCCGAACAGGTTGACTTTTATTATTTGGACCTGATAAAGTTCAGGGATGTTTCAAATAAAGTGGAAACAGATTTTATGGTTCACCATGAATCTCCCCAGGTACTTCTTATTAAAAATGGAGAATGTATTTATGAAGAAAGCCATATGGGTATATCCATGAGTGAAATAGAAGAACAGTTAAGAAAATAATCTTATTTATAATTAGATAATCAGCAGGCCTCCTTTTAGGAGGCTTTTTTTATTGTATTTCTTGTAGTATTTATTGTACAAAACAAAAGTAATTCTGCTATAAAATTTCAGTTTTTCGGGTTATATTTGAGACAGGCAACAATGTAGTTGTCTTTATTAGACTAAAAGCTCGTTCCCTCTCAACGACGATCGTTTTTTTCATTTCCATCTTTCACATAATCTACTGCAAGAAGCTGTTACTATCATTTCGATGATGGTTAACAACCCATTATTAACCAAAAAAAACACCTATGAAAAAACAATTTTACTCCAATTTAATCAAGGCTTTTATTGTCCTTATTGTATCATGTTCAATGTTTCTAAAAACGAATGGGCAAGCTGGTATTATGAACAATACCGGTACAACTCAGCTCAGTTGCGCAGTTTCAGCAATAAATGTTACCGCTTTTGGAGGAATAAATTATTCCTGGAGTAACGGGCTCGGCACGGCTGCAAATGCAATAATTACGGCCGCCGGAACTTATACTGTTACAATTACAGATATGAATGGCAATAGTTCAGAATCGGGCATTACCATTACAGATCATCCAAATGGACCGTCGGCACCGGTAGAAATAAGTGGTCCAACCAACCTATGTAATTATATTGGATCAGGCGACCAGCTTGTATATACTGCCACTGCAGTGCCCGGGGCTACCCGTTATGATTGGACAGTTCCACCGACAGTGAATATAATTTCCGGCCAGGGCACAAATATTTTAACTATTACAATAAATTCCGGATTTGAATCTTCTGTTAATAAACAGCTTCGCATAAAAGCGGTTGCAAATTGTGGTGCAAGTGAGTTTACGATTAAATATCTTGTTGTCCAGGCACCGGGGTCAATACAGGCTATCAATGGACCAGCAGATGTATGCCCCTATTTAGGCAATGCAACAGAAGCTACTTATAGTATCGGTGATATTGCCGGAGCTGCTTCGTACCAATGGACTGTTCCTGCCGGTGCCACTATAACCCAAAATAATGGTACGAATATTAAAGTAAGTTTTAGCAATGGTTTTGTGACGAGTGCAATTAGTGTGTATGCGATTAACGATTGTGGTGTTAGCAATACCCGCAGTATAACGGTGAACCGTACACTGCCTTCAAAGCCTGCAATGATAAGCGGTAATCCCAATGGCTGCCTGTTTTTACCATCAATTGGCCACCTGTCAGGTACCCCTGCTACATATAGTGTTGCTAAAACAGCAGGGGCTAGTTATAACTGGACCCTGCCATATGGAGTGAATATGGCATTGCACGGATCAAGTGCAACAGCTGACTATATTAAAGTAAATTTCGTGGATGGATATGGTGGGGGAGATATAAGTGTAACTGCAACTAACGGATGTGGCACAAGCACGGAAAAAACGCTCACGCTTGTATCCTACAATCCTGCCACACCTTCTACCATTGTCTCGGAATTTATACAGGCATGCCCGGAACGATTGTACAGGTATTCAATAACCGGAATGCCTTCCAATGCCATTTCGGCTCAATGGCATGTTCCTGCATCTGGTACGATAGTGAGCGGGCAGGGAACATCATCTATTGTCGTTTCCTACCCGGGATATACTACAGGTATAGTAAGCGTTGCCGGAAATAATGGCTGCGGAAACGGTCCTGCAAGGTCGCTCAACGTGTTCATTCCTCAATGCCAGCCGGAAAAAAATGCAGGAGGAAAAGCCGGAAATAATAATTCAGCAGTACAACGTAATTTAATTTTGCAAAATCAATCAATGGAAGTAAGTATATCTCCAAATCCTTCCACAACTGATTTTAAATTACAGGTACTCACTGCCGGTAGGGAAATGATTAGTTTTAAATTAATGGACGCACAGGGAAAGTTGGTAAGTATAAGAGAAATACAACCCTACCAAACAATTCACCTGGGTGCCGGATTGAAAACAGGTATCTATATTGCCACGATCACACAAGCTGGCCAGGTCAAAACAACGAGGCTGATCAAATTATAATTTTCACTGGTAACATAAAGATCAGGGGCAGTTGAAAAACTGCCCTTATCTTTTAACCGAAAATTTATAAATGGTTGTTTGCCGGTACGTTTCCCCGGAATTTAAAATGGTATTTGGAAAAGATGGTTCATTGGGACTGTTGGGATAATGTTGTGCTTCAAGGCAAATAGCGGTATACACTTCCGTATTCTTTTTTTCATCCGTTGTTTTTGCCGTATAGAGTTGCACCGCAGGTTCTGTAGTAAACATTTCCATCAATCTTCCGCTCAAAGGATCATATAAGGAAGCTGCAAGAGATGGTTGTGAAGGAAAACTGTTTTCGTCTTTATTCAATATAAAATTATGGTCATATCCTCCTGCGGCCTGGATGTCTTTTTCTATGATCTTAGCTGATGTGAAATCATAATAACTATCTTTTAGATCTATGATTTCCCCGGTAGGGATAAGGTCAGTTCCTATACCCGTATAATAATCTGCCTGGATCATGAGTTTATTATCCAGGATATTCATTTTTTTTTCTGCTGATAAATTAAAATAACAATGATTCGTGAGGTTAACCGGGGTTGCTTTATCTGTGATGGCAGCATATTCAATTTTTAATTCATTCTCATTTGTGAGTTTGTAGATAACAGTTGTAGTGAGATTGCCCGGGAACCCTTCTTCTCCATCTTTGCTGAAATAAGTAAGAATTAAACTATTGTTCACTTCCTGTTTTTCAATATCCCACCAGGCTTTATCAAAACCTTTTATTCCGCCATGCAAACTATTACCGTTATTGTTTTTTGCAAGCTGGTATTTCTCTCCACCGAGTTCAAAACTTCCATTGGCGATCCTGTTGCAATACCTGCCTACAATGCTTCCATAATAATAATTTCCATGTTTTATATAATCATCAAGATTATCAAATCCTGCAATTACGTTTCCGAATTTATTGAGCTTGTCAATCGTAATGATCTTTGTAATAGTTGCCCCATAATTGATAACAGATACCTGCATGCCATTGGCATTACGAAGTGTGTATTCCATAACATCTTTTCCTTCGTACGTTCCAAATTCTTTTCTTGAAATGGCAATGCTCATGTTAAATTGTTTCTTCCTGGAATATATACCTTCCAATTGGTTGCTTGTTACTTTTTGCTTCGCCAAAAAGTAACCAAAAAGGCGACCACCATCGATGACAACCCGATGGCGGAGGGTCCCTGATTAAACTTTGTACTACTGTAAACTCAGCTTTAGTTCCCTGACACGTGGACAAGATCGATATGATGATGTTCATGTAAGAGCCGGTCATCATCGATAATGCATTTTTAACTTTTACCAGAACAAACTATACAAAGCTACAAGTATGCCGCATACAATCAATGCGCCTACTGCAAAAGCCGTATCTACTTTAAACATCGTTTTATCTATTTCAAGGCCATGAGGTTTTATTCCTTTTCGATTGTCAATCTTACTAATGATTACCATTCCTGCAATACAAAGCAGGAAAATAAAAGCCATCCTGTCCATAAAAGGTATCTCAAAAATTCCAACAGCATTTGCTTTTGCAAAACCGGATTCAGCCAGGAAAGAAAGATCTACCATGCCCGGTAAAAATTTAAAGAACAATGCGAATATAAAACCCCCGATCATTGCAAACAAAGCGGCATTTGAGGTTGTTTTCTTCCAGAAAAATCCGAGGATAAACATTGCAAAGATTCCCGGTGATACAAAGCCGGTATATTCCTGTATATACTGGAAACCCTGCTTGCCCTCACCCATTAGTTTTTCACCTAGTAATAATGAAATAAGGATGGCTATGATCATGGAAAGAATAACAGTTATTTTTCCTACGCTTACAAGCTTTTTATCATCTGCATTTTTATTAATAGCCTTTTTATAAACATCCAGTGAAAAAATAGTTGCGATACTGTTTGCCTTTCCGGCAAGAGATGCTACAATCGCTGCCGTTAGTGCCGCAAAAGCTAAGCCTTTTAATCCTGTTGGCAATAAATTCAACAGGCTTGGATATGCTTTATTAACATCAACAATTCCTTTTGAGTCAAGCATTTCTGCATGAAACATTCCTTTTTGATATAACAGGTATGCAGCAATACCTGGCAATACAACGATCACCGGCATTAATAGTTTTAAGAATGCGGCAAACAAAAGCCCCTTTCGTGCAGTTGGAAGATCTGCACCCAATGCCCGTTGGGTAATATATTGATTACAGCCCCAATAATTAAGATTCGCAATCCACAATCCACCTAATAATACAGAGAGACCGGGCAGATCCATATAACTGGGATTGTCTTTTTTTAAGATCATGTGAAAATGATCGCTGGCCTGTGTTGTCAGTAGTTTAAATCCATTAAGTAATCCGGTTTGTCCCGAATCCTTCGCCACTAAATTCAATGCAATGTATGTAGCAACCAATCCTCCAAGTACCAGGAAGAAAACCTGTATCACATCCGTATACCCGATCACTTTCATTCCTCCTAACGTGATAATAATCGCGAAAGCTGCCAGTAAGCCAATACATAAATTGATATCGAGGCCGGATATTCCATGAATTGCCAATGCACCAAGATAAAGGATCGACATAAGATTTACTACCACATACAATAACAACCAGAATACCGCCATTATTATCGCCACTGTTCCATTATAGCGCTGACTGAGGAATTGCGGCATGGTGTAAATTTTATTTTTTAAATACACCGGCATAAAAAATACAGCTACTATGATCAGCGTTAATGCTGCCATCCATTCATATGAAGAAATTGCAAGTCCCATTTTAAAACCACTGCCGCTCATTCCAATGAATTGTTCTGCAGAAATATTGGAGGCTATCAATGATGCGCCAATGGCCCACCAGGTGAGTGAACCCTCAGCTAAAAAATAATCATGTGACGCAGATACTGAGTTTTTTTTCTTTTTCATATAAACCCAATAGCCATAACCCGCAACTACAAGGAAATAAAAAAGAAACACCAGGTAATCTTTACTTTGTAATGAGTTCATACGACAGTAGTTTTAATCTTTGTTGAATGTTGGATGGTTTTTTCAGGAATAAATAATATTATTAAGGATTTATTTAAATATTTAATGAATCTCAGGATAGGAAACTTCTAGCCATTTTGCTGTTACTTTTTACCTCGCCCCCGATTGAACGGGATATAACACAAAAAAGTAGTTAAAAAGGCGACCGCCTCCCGCCTGCCGGACGGGCAGGGATTACATCACAATGGCGGAGCGTACCCTGACCAAGTTTTTGCATTACCGTAAACTCAAATTCGGTTCCCTGGTGTTTACGGTTATTAATCATAAATTTCAATTGATTTTACTAAGCCTTAATTGAATGAATTTGTTTTTTGTTTGCATTCACCTGTTCCATTTTCTATTTCAGTAATATAACTTGTGAGTGGAAGTTTCATAGCTTCTTCATAAGCAATACTGGTTGATACTATCAGTGTATCAATAACATCTTCCCGCACCAGGTTGATGGTACAGCCGCCAAAACCGCCGCCCATCATTCTTGCTCCAACAACAGCAGGTATTTGTTTTACATGATCAACAAGAAAATCAAGCTCTTTACAACTTACTTCATATTCTTTACTCAGGCCGTTGTGTGCCTGGTACATTTTTTCACCCAGCGCTATGATATTTCCTTTCTTTAAATCCTGGCAGGCAGAAAGCAGGCGGTTATTTTCTTTTACAACATATTTGCAACGCTGATAAATCAAAGGATGCGAAATCGCAACATATTTATCCAGCATATCCATGCTTATATCTCTCAGGCTTTTTATTGATGGATGAAAGTTTTTTACGATAGCAACAGCTTCTTCACATTGTTGCCTGCGGATATTGTATTCAGAAGACGCCAGGTTGTGTTTTACATTGGTATTCAGTAATACTATTTTATAGCCGTCTAATTTAAAAGGAATGTATTCATATTCCAATGAGCGACAATCGAGTTTTATTACATGATCCTTTTCTCCAAGCATGCTTGCAAATTGATCCATAATACCACAATTCACACCGGCGAATACATGCTCAGCCTTTTGAGCCATGTGAACCATGTTAATTTTGTCAAGACCCAATTTAAAAGTTTCATTTAATGCAAAAGCTACTGCACATTCAACAGCAGCTGATGAAGAGAGACCTGCGCCAATAGGAACGTCACCATCAATCATCATGTTGAAACCTTTCAATTCACATCCATTCTTTTGAAACTGGTCTACCACACCAAGAATATAATTTGGCCATTGTAATGAAGTTTTTTTTATGTTTTGTATGTCAGCTGAATAATTTTCGTTAAAGTCTGTTGCATATAAGTTTATGGTAGTATCGTCTCTTTTACTGATAGCGACATAAATATTTTTATCAATAGCAGCAGGCAATACAAATCCTTCGTTATAATCTGTATGCTCGCCAATAATGTTTACTCTTCCCGGAGAACGGAAAACGGAGGGTCTAATACAATATCTTTCAAAAAAGGATTTGGTTATTTTGTCTATCATTTGTTTATGAATTGTCAATTTATGATGTAAGATGTATGATGTATGATTTGTTCTTTCCGCGTGGTCGTTTAAATTGTACATCATACATCATACATCTTACATCATATATTGTCTTCTATTTTAAATATTCTTTTTTGAATTCATCATACATCAATAACATCGCATTCGCTTTTCCATCCTTATCAAAAAATCTTTCCCACGTATTCAATGGTTCCCAGATACAGGTTCCCTTGCCTCTTCCATTTTCTACTCCGAATGCGAGCTCATGTATTTCTTTTTTCTTAGGCGAATACTCAACTACAATTACATCTTTATCATACCGGCGTGCAAGATCATTAAGATTATAGTCAAGATCTGCAAGGGTATTGTGCCATTTTGGATAATAGGATAAACCAATCACATCAAAAGAAATTCCGCGACTGATCATGTTATCGAAAAAGAAACGGCTTTCATCATTTTGTCCGCCGAGTGCAATGTGTATCATAATAGATGTAGATGGAGCAACTGCTTTTACTCCCTGTATGCCTGCATAAATTAGCTGAGCAAGTGTATCGAGGTTATTAATGGCTCCCATCGGCCATATCATTCCATGATTGATCTCATTCCCGATCTGAACCATATCGGGTATTGTGTTCTGATCTTTTAATGCCTGGGTGACCATTTTTGTATAATCATATACAGCTTTGTTTAATTCGGTTATGGATTTTCCACGCCATGCTGCAGGAATGTATTCATGTTGCGGATCTGCCCAGAAATCGCTGTAGTGGAAATCGAGTAAAAGTTTCATTCCTGCTGCTTTTATTCTCTTCGCCATTTGCTTTGTATGCTCCAGGTCACAAAATCCTTTTTTAGGAGAATAGCCACTGTCTTGTGCAGGATCATTAAAAATGCGGAGACGCACATAATTCAGTCCGTGCTCTTTTAAAATTTCAATTGCATCTTTTTGTTTTCCATCTGTATCATAAAATTTCATTCCCTTGTCTTCCAGTTCTGGTAAAAATGAAATATCTGCACCGATCATTTTATCAACAGGAACTGGTTTAAATGGAATAACCGGAAAATTATTTTTTGATTCATGAACAGAATGTGCCGTTCCCGGCTGAATGGTAATGATATCTGTGGCAGCTTTATACAAACTATCAGCAGCAGCTTCAAAATGTATCATTGATTGCGTATTCCCGGATTGAACAATTACCTGGCATTTTCCATTGAATAAATGTCTTTGCGCAATAGTATCATTGTATTTATCTTTTTCATGACTGCTTGGATCACCATTACCAGTACCGATGATTTTCGCATCACCTGACAGAGAAAATTTTATGAGATTGTCTGCATCAGGAATTTCACGTCCTTCCATGTCAATCACACTTATGTTGATTACAGTTGCATCTTTTCCATCCGCCAGCATCGTTGTTTTGTATGGACTGATAACAACTTCAAACGGTTTTCCCGTTGTCTCAATTTTAGTGGTTAATTTTTTTCCCCGTCCGACCGCGTCATCCGGGCGGGCCTTTTTATAAGCGAGCGCTTCCAGTGTCCCTGGTTCATAATTTACCAACCATTGTAAATGTCCATTGCGGGGCATATCTTTTTTACCCAGGCTTTTTCCATTCAGGAACAACTCAACATTATCGGCATTGCTGTTTACCCAAACATCAACCGGCTCACCGTTGTTTTTGTGATTCCAATGTGGTGAAATGTGCAATACATCTTTATCGGTCCACCACGATTGATAATAGTAATAAATATTTTTTGGAAAGCCACATATATCCATGATCCCAAAATGTGAATTGATATTGGGCCATTGAAAAGGTGTAGGTTCACCGCGGTAATCAAGACCGGTCCAAACAAAACCACCAAGCCAGTAATCGTTTGGTGCTGCAAGTTTCCACCATGTTTCTGCCGTACTTGCCCACCATGGTGCCGTAATATCCTGGTCGGGAAGATATCCCCTTAGTGAATCCTTCGTGTACTGGCCACGGGTAGTTACAGTACTTCCCATTTCTGTACCGATTATTGGTTGTGTTGGATGATCGCGATGATAATCTGCAACTGCAAACTGCCTGTAATTAAAACTACGAACAGGGATTACTTCATTGATCCCTGTAAACACATTAGCCATATCGGCTGCATACGTACTTACTCTTGTAGGATCGAGCTCAACCTGTTTTGCAAGCAAAGTTGTTGCAATTCTTTTTCCATGACTGTTAGCCTGCACCCAGCCTTCTTCATTGCCGATAGACCACATGAAAACCGAAGCCCGGCTGCGATCACGTTTTATCAGCCATTCAAAATCCTGCATGTATTGCGGGCTGCTGTTGAGCAACCGGTTCTCATCCATTACCAGTAATCCAAGACTGTCACATGCGTCCAGTAATTCAGGGGTGGGAGGGTTATGACTTGTCCTGTATGCATTGGATCCCATTTGTTTTAACAGGAATACGCGGTAATATTGAAGATAATCCGGTAAAGCGCTTCCAACACCAGCATGATCCTGGTGGTTATTGGTTCCTTTTATTTTTACATATTTTCCATTCAGGAACAATCCCTTTGCATTTAATTCAATGGTGCGAATGCCGAACCTGTATTTATCTGTATCAATGATCTTCCCATTCAATTTAACGATTGGTATCACACGATAGAGGTAGGGCGATTCCAATGACCATAAGCGTGGCATATTCACCGTTAGTTTTTGTTTTACGGTATTCTTTTCATTTTTCTTCAATGAAAGAAGTTGTTCAGGACTTTTGCCAATTTGTTTCCCATCGCGATCAGTTATGATGGCTGAAACAGTAATATTAGAAGATGCCTGTGAATTGTTTTGTACACTGGTTTCGATATTGACAGTTGCAATATTTCCTTTTACGTTCGTATAAACAAACACCGGGTTTTCCTGCAAATGAACAGGATGATACTGATTCATCCATACATGGCGGTAAATTCCTGCTCCCTCATAAAACCAGCCTTCATACTCCGTTGCATTCACTCTTACAACAACTACATTTTCTTTGTCATAGTTCAAATAGTCAGTGATGTCATATGAAACTCCTGTATAACCGCTTTTGTTATTACCGAGATAAAAGCCATTCACCCAAAAATTTGCATCCCTGAAAACGCCGTCAAATTGTATTTGAAAACGCTGACCAGAATCTGATCTTGCAACAAAAAAATGCTTCCTGTACCAGCCGATGCTGGTTTCAGGATACGCTCCTCCTACGGGTTTATAGCCATGGGATTGTACATCAAAATTTGTGGAGTTAACAAAAGGAAGTTCAACAGCCCAGTCATGCGGTAAGGAAAGTGACCGCCAGCCGCTATCATTAAACTTTGGGTCGATCGCAGTATTTTTTGCAGCACCCGTCTTTGCAAAAATCGTTGTGATGCCGTAATTAAAATCTTTTGCAGGATCATTTGCGTTACCGAAAGCGAATTTCCAGTCAGCATCAAAATCAATTCTCTTACGCTGTGCAAAAACATTATTGCTGTATAAGAAAATTATACTGGCAAAAAAATAAAATATTTTTTTTCTTGTCATCCTTTATTTTTATTAATGAAATGCATCTAAAGCAATCGTTGGTCTGCCTGTATTATCAAACGCCCCGAGTGTATAGCCGTTCCAGCTATTATACGCTTCGGGTTCCCAATATAAAACGCCAATGCCTTTATTGTTGCTGAGTGATTTTGTCTTATTGATAATGTCGCTTATAAAAGATTTAGATGCTGCAGCCTGGTCCCAGCTCATTCCAACTTCACAGATCATGATCTCTTTATTATACCTCACTATCATATCATTCATATTTGTAAGACACTGATTGTTCATGGTTGCCCATGTTGTTGAAGTTGGATATAGCGACATTCCTATAACATCCCAATCAGCGCCATTGTTTTTTAGTCCATCAAAAATCCACCTGAACAATGCATTGTCATATCCATTGGAAATATGCACCATAACTTTTGATGTCGGACTAACTGCTTTCACTGCATTATAACCTGTTTTTATCAGCTGTGCAAAGTTTGCCATATTGGTAGAAGCTTTTCCTTCCGGCCATAGCATTCCATCATTCGTTTCATTTCCCACCTGTACCCATTCAGGTGTAATGCCATTTGTTTTTAAAACGTTCATTACATCGGTAGTGTGTCTTGCCAGCGAATCTTTCAGATCAGTAAAATTCAATGATGCCCATGCAACAGGTTTATTCTGATGACCGGGATCGGCCCATACATCACTATAATGAAAATCGAGCAGTATTTTCATTCCGAGGCTTTTTGCACGCAGTGCTTTTGTCAAAAGATCAGCTGTATTGCACCAGCCATTAGCTGGATTTACCCAAACACGAAGACGAATAGAATTCATACCAAGGTCTTTCATTAACTGCATGCATTCTGTTTGTGCACCTGAGTTGTTATAAAATTTAATTCCGGCCGATTCCATTTCTGTAACCCAACTCACATCAGCACCTTTTGCAAAGAATGGGGGATTTGTAATAGTATCTGTTGGGGTAGGGTTAACCGTTGTACCAGTTGTATTATTTGATTTTTTGCATTCCGCCAATGTAAAAACCATCAACAACTGCATAAAAAAATGGATAAGTCTCATAATAGCTGATTTTAAATCATAAACCTTTTCTTATAGATGAATCCCTGAAAACAGGGATCGGCTCCAATACCTTTTTTTGAATATTTTTTTTTGTTTTTCCTTTTTCTTCGATCAATCCGAGCATCAATGAAAAAGCTTCTTTCCCCATTTTTACTGTTTGCTGATCGATTGTTGACAGGGAGGGGCTGATGTGTTCGCCAAAACTTTCATTGGCAAAACCGATTATTCCAAATTGCCGGGGAATTGCAATATTGTGGTGTTTTAGTTCCTTGATCGCTCCTAATGCTGTAAAATCTTCTACTGCAAATATTCCGTCCGGCCGGATATCAAGAGAAAGAAAATATAGAATTGCACGGCGGCCGGCGTCAATCGAAACGTCGCCGCTATAAATGAGCGAGCGGTCGAATTTTATTCCTGCATCTTTTAAAGCCGCTTTATAACCTTCCAGTCTTGCTTTAAAAATATTAATGCGTTGCGGACCGGAAATATGTGCAATACGTCTATATCCTTGTTCAATTAAATGTGTTGTGGCAATATAGGCGCCTTTGTGATCATCAATTGTTACGGAATCCATATCGATCGAATCATCTGCCCTGTCAAAAAAGACTATCGGTGTTTTTGTTTTTTTCGCTGCAATAAAATGTTTATAGTCATTTGTTTCTTTTGCCATGGAAATTATGATACCATCCACCCTTGCATTTAAAAATGTTTCAATTCCCTTTTGTTCATGTTCCCATGATTCATTGGATTGGTATATGAGAACATTATAACCATTTTGATTAGCCATTGTTTCGATTCCATGTACAACTGAACCAAAGAAATTGATCTCAGCACTTGGGATGATTACACCGATAATTCCTGTTTGGCCAGACCTTAAAGAAGATGCAATCGTATTTCGCCGGTAATTCATTTGCGCTGCTGCTTTCAATACATTTCTCTTTGTTTCGGCGCTTATCGCAGGATGATCGTTCAATGCACGCGAAACTGTGCCTGAAGTAGTATTCAGCTTTTTGGCAATATCGGCAATTGTTACGGTAAGGCTCATTTTATGCAATCGATTGCATAAAAATATCATTTTATTTTATTTCAACAAAAAATATTAAAAAATTTGCATTTGAAATTGATGTAAGGTCTCATTACTCCTGGTGCAGATACTTATAAGGGAGAGAAATAATATGATGACATTATTCCCTTCTGCAGTTTGTGAATAACCACTTGCTGTTTCTAATTAACCGGTAGAAAATTTAAAAATATTTTTTATGACACTGAATTTAATTTGCCGGTTGTTTTTTTATCCAAAACGGAAAGCACAGGGATAAAGCCATTATAGCAGAGTTTAGCATTCCCGTTTACTTTCCTGATAATATTATATTGGTATGACCACAGGAACATCCATTGCAAACCAGGTTATTAAAATTTTAGGATATGTAAATAATACGATCCGGCCTGAAGGAGTAGAAGGACAGGACAATGTTTTAAAAGCATTATACAATATGCATAAATTATCTCCCACTTATGCGGTCATCACCTGTCCTGTGCAGCATGGTAACTTCTTTTATATCAGTGAAAACTGCAAAGCTGTTTTCGGGTACGAGGCTCAATACATGGCTGATCATTTCCGGCACCTTCCACATTATTTTTCCCAGGTGCATTCCGCGGATATGAACGATTTGCAGGATTGTATGAAAAATTTTGAAACAGTTATGGGAAATGAATCGCCTCAAGATTATCATAAGCTCAGGACTGTTTTGCATTATCGTTTTCGTACTGCAGATGGAAACTACGTTTACCTGCAGGATGAAAAAGCAACATTAATCACAGAAGACGCAGCAATCGTTCATTATTCACTTATCAGAACCATGCCAGCTGAAGCTATTTTTTCGGGAGTAAAAATGGAAGTCTACAAAGATGAAAGCCAGGTAACAAAAATCATGGAGTATAAACCTTCGGCGTCAAAAAATAAATTGACTAACAGGGAAAATGACCTGGTACGCCTGATTAAGCAGGGCTTAACAACAAAAGAGATTGCATGGCAACTTAGTATTAGCCATAACACTGTTCGTAATATAAAAAGCAAGCTGTTTGAAAAATTCAGTGTGAACAATACAGTTGAGTTGTTGAATATGACTTCGTGACGCTGGATACCAGATCCTGGATCCTGGATAACCCATGTACTAAAATGTTTATTGTATATGTGCATCTAATATCCAGCATCCAGTATCATTTCTTTTTAAGAAACAAGGCCAGCAACACACAAACGAAAGATCCGATCATACAGACACTTCTAATCCTAAACGCATCTGTTACTTTTTGTTTTATTTGCTGCACATCAGATGGAAGATGATGCAGGTCCCAGCTTTGTATTAATTGGTTTAATGGAAAATGCACCGTGAAAACGTATATCATATCTGTAATCAAAATAAACAAAGCCATTGATAAGAACCAGAAAGAAGCTGTCTTCCATTGACCGATATGTAACAGTAGGGTGGTAAGCACAGTAAACAACAATACCGGCCCGAAGATTTTCATCCTGGCTGCCATATAAAAATCTGTATGCTGCCAGTATTCTGCAAAAGTATTGCTGCTCATTTTTGCTATGGCCGGGTTGCCACCCATGAGGATAAAGAAACCAGTGCCCGCATAAAAACCTGTTAATAGTGTTGTAAGAAATAAGCCTGATATGCTGATCTTTTCGTTCATTTTTAATTTGTTTAATACGTTGTTTTGTTATGTTCTTTTTGGATGAAGTATTGTTACCACTTTACAATCACTCAACGCCTTTGCTTTATGAAATGTATTGGATGGAACAAAACTCATCATGCCGGATCTTAGCAAATCAGTAAAATCTCCAACCTGCATTTCCAATTCACCTTCCAGTAAAATATCTATTGCCTCATTTGCGTGATTGTGAATTGGGATCTCTGCACCGGCTTTTGGTTCTGTATATGCAACTGTAGAATACGCTGTTTGAAAATATGCTGCAGTTGCCCCGGGAAGCCTGTCTTTTATTTCCAATGAGTTTAATTTTATAAAATGATCCATGATGAATTTTATTTTTATTGGTTACTGATCTTTTATTTTCTTTTTTTAGGTTGTATAAATCTTTCGTCTGTCAATGAAATTAGAAACGCTTTCAGATCAGCCTTTTCCTGTCTTGTAAGGTCCAATGCTTTTATAAGCAGCGTATCTTTATTGACCGCATTTGGAATGATCTTTTTTGTATCGTTGTAAAACTCAATTACCTGGTCCAGCGTTTTAAACATACCATTATGCATATAAGGAGCTGTAACAGCGATATTACGTAGAGACGAAGTTTTGAATTTCCCTATATCTTCCGCATTTCCTGATACAGAAGCTCTTCCACTGTCATTTAAATTTTTTCCATTGAACAAACCAATGTTCCGGAATTCATTTGCAGTAAGGTCAGCACCAAAATGGCATTGTACGCATTTACCCTTTTCATTAAAAATTGTAAATCCTCTTTTTACTGCATCGCTTACTGCCGTACTGTCATCCGAGAACTTCCACTTGTCAAATGAGCTGTTGCTCGTCTCTAATGTTCGCTCAAATGCTGCAAGCGCTTCTGCAAGGTTTGATCTTGTTGGCTCACTGTTGAATATTGTTTTAAAGTAAGCATTGTATTTTTTGTTTTTCCTTAACCTGTTTAATGCTGCTTCAATTGATAAATTCATTTCAGCCGGATTCTCAATGGGAGCCAATGCCTGTTCTTCAAGTGTTTTTGCACGTCCATCCCAAAAAAATGATTTGCCGAGCGAAAGATTCATAGCGCTGGGGGTATTCCTGGTGCCTTTCTTTCCTTTTACACCTTTACTTACTGCAGCAGTATCTGCAAAAGCATATGCCGGTATATGACAACTTGCACAACTTATCGTATTGTCTTTTGAAAGAATGGGATCAGAAAATAATAATTCACCCAATGCTTCTTTGCTTACAGTATTATTTTTCAAAGCTGTTGCCTGTATGAAAAAAAGGGAACAGACCGATATGATAACGATGAAATACTTTCTCATTAAAATATTTATTTTACTCTCCCCATTACCAGCCTTAACATGCCTTCCCTGCGTTCCTGGCATTCATCGCTGATCACATTAAAACGTAAAGAATCTGAATCGTTGTAAAACATAACTTTATAAATGGCTCTGACACCATTGCACCCGTTGTCAATAAAAGAAAGTGTACTGTCTTGCGGAGCAAAGTTGTACGTGCCGCTTACGAAGGGTTTTTTATTGACATAACCTTCCATAATATTCCCCTGTTTAAATACTACACCTGTAACATTTCCCTTTTCTGAACGCCTGGTTTCCCACCTGCCAATGAGCGGATCGCCGATACTGAAAGCAAACAGGGCAGACAAGATCAACAACAAGATTTTCATAATTATTATTTTAAAGATTATTTAATAATGAACACTACCGGTAGTGAATTCTACTGTATAAATTCATTGTATTTTGTTAGGACAAACTTCTATTAATTGCGGAAATGGAGCAATGGTATATTTGTACTATACAGTTTAAATTAGCTTAGTAAGAGTGAACTAAATAGAAAATAAGAAAGGAGAGGATTTTTTTAATATTTCACCCTTGCAAAAAACAGTTGTGATATTTACAGAAACGAAAAAGCTGATGGAGAAAATGAAAGTAAGTATGGAATAACGAACAAGGAACAAAGAATTAAGAATTTCGAAGTTTAACCTTCATCATTCTGCATCCTTTGTTCCTTGTTCAATATTCTTTGTGGAGCTGTCGAGAATCGAACTCGAGTCCAAACATATTCATCATAAGCCTTCTACATGTTTATTTGTGTATTAATTGTCGGGAAAAAGCAGGAACACAACAAACCAACCATTTCCTTAGAAGGATAGTCTTAGGCAACCGTCACTTCATTCGGTTGCAGCATCCCACTTTTTTTTAAGTCGGCGACGGAACTGCTAGCAGGAAGAGCTGTTCAGCGGCCCTAATGGTTACTTAATTAATAATTAAGCAGCCATGGCATACGAAGTATTGCCATTTGAAGTTTTGAATATTCAGATTTAAGTGCTAATTATCCAACGCACTACATGCTTATACTTACAAAGAGCTATGCTGTCAAAACCGGTCAGCCCCAAAGTGCGAAGTTACAGAAAACATAAGTAGCTTCCAGACTTGAGTATTGAACGTTGAATATTGAGCATTGAACATTAATCTGGCATTAACAAATGCAAAATACTCAATATTCAATACTAAGTTCAAGTTTCAAGTTCGATTCAATTTAGCTGTATATGAAATGGATTAGCACATTGCCTTATTTTTGCCAAACTAAAATAATAAATGGATCCCAATACAACATATATTAACAGGCTGCAGGAATTAAAAGCGCAACAAAAAAAGCTCCAGCAAAAAAAATCTGTTTTCGGTATATTAAGATTTGGGACAATTGTTATCATCATTGCCGTATTTTACCTGGTATGGGCGCTCGGGTTAATATATGTATTTTCTGCATCAGCAATCGGGCTTTTCGTTTTTACCTGGCTTGTTTATAATGACCTTTCCAATAAAGCAGCAATTGCACACCTTGGTCATTTGATATCTATTAATGAAGCAGAATTAAAGGCCCTGCAGGGGGACTATTATCAATTTGACAATGGTGTGGAGCATTTACCAAAAGATCATCCTTATGCGGCCGATATTGATATTTTTGGAAATGCATCTCTTTTCCAGTTTCTCAACAGAACTACATCTGAACTTGGTGCAGGAAGCCTGGCATATCTTCTTTTATATCCCGCAACTGCCGAAGATATTCCCGGCAGGCAGGAAGCTGTAAAAGAGCTTTCAGAAAAAATATTATTACGACAGGAACTTCAGGCCTATGGAAAAGAGCACAGCATCAAATATGCTACTTATAAAAGATTACAGCAATGGATACACGAGCCCGCTTTGTTTACAGGGTTTAAACACTGGAGCTGGCTGAGAATTGTGTTGCCCATCATAAGTATTGCATCAGTAATTGCAACGATCATGGGATTGATCCCTCTAAATGCTTTATATCTTTCATTGTTCATATTTGCAACTATTGCTTACCAGATCAATAAAGTTGTTTCACCCCTGCATGATAGATTATCAAAAATTGTTGATGAAATAGATATACTCTCACAAAGTGTAGCCTTGATTGAAAAGGAATCCTTTGAATCCATACAACTGAAGCAGTTGCAGGAAAAATATAAAAAGAATAATACCACTGCATCCTTGTATATCCGGCAACTAAAGCGAATCCTCGACAGGCTTGACATGCGTTATAATATAGTGGTATCTGCACCACTAAATTTACTTTTACTCTGGAATCTTCAGCAGGTGTTGGAACTGGAGAAATGGAAACAACAACATGAAGCAGATGTTGAGAACTGGTTTAAAACATTAGGAACCCTGGAAGCACTGAATAGTTTTGCAAATGCCCGGTTTAATAACCCGCAATGGTGTTTTCCAACTCTCGTTGATAAATATTTTTTTATTGAAGCAAAGGAATTAGGACATCCATTGATCCATATAAATAAACGTGTAAATAATTTTATTAAGATAGACGGCCGTGCAGAGATCATGCTTGTAACCGGCAGCAATATGGCTGGCAAAAGTACATACCTGCGTAGCGTAGGGGTAAACGTTGTGCTGGCGATGGCAGGTGCACCGGTCTGTGCTGTTGCATTCACCTTATCACCGGTTCAATTATTGAGTAGTATGCGCATAGCAGATAACCTCGAAGAAAGCACTTCTACTTTTTATGCTGAATTAAAAAAATTAAAAGCCATTATAGATAAAGTGAATAATGATGAGAAAGTTTTTATTTTACTCGATGAAATACTTCGCGGCACTAATTCTATGGACAGGCATACGGGTTCTGTCGCTTTGATCCGGCAATTGATCAACCACCGGTCGGCTGCCATCATCGCAACACATGACCTGGCCCTTGCAGATATTAAAAAAGATTTTCCCACCAATATTTTAAATTATCATTTTGATGCACAGGTAAATAAGGAAGAGTTATTTTTTGATTATAAACTTAAACCTGGAATATGTGAGAGTTTGAATGCTTCGATATTGATGAAGAAGATTGGGATAGAATTATAAAAACACGAATTTATAGCACGAATTTCACGAATTAAAACACTTTCTATTTAGTCATCACTGCCTTCAATTGTTCATTGTCAATTGTCCATTGTCAACTATCTTTGCGGCCTTTATGAAATATATCGACGAAATAAATAGGCGTAAAACATTTGCGATCATCTCTCACCCCGATGCCGGTAAAACAACACTCACAGAAAAATTCCTGTTATTTGGAGGTGCGATCCAAACAGCCGGCGCTGTAAAAAGCAATAAGATCAAAAAACACGCTACCAGTGATTTTATGGAAATTGAAAGACAGCGTGGAATTAGTGTAGCTACCAGCGTAATGACCTTTGAATACCAGGGACATTTGATCAACCTGCTGGATACGCCTGGTCACAAAGATTTTGCTGAGGATACTTACCGTACGTTAACAGCAGTGGATAGTGTGGTTTTGGTAATTGACAGCGTAAATGGTGTGGAAGCACAAACACGCAGGCTGATGGAAGTAATTGCAATGCGCAATACCCCCGTGATCGTTTTTATTAATAAAATGGACCGTGACGGGAAAAACCGTTTCGACCTGTTGGAAGAAATTGAAAATGAATTAAAGATCCAATTGCATCCAATGACCGTTCCGATCAATAGTGGTAAGGAGTTTAAGGGTGTGTACGACCTGGATAAGAAAAGTCTTGTATTATTTACAGCAGGAACAAAAGCAAATGATGAAGATGTTGTTGAGATCAAAGACCTGAACACAGCAATGCTTGACGCAAAAATAGGAGAGGCAAGATGCGAATACATTAAGGGAAGATGTGGAACTGATTGACGGGGTTTATGGTGAACTAAACATTAATGATTATCTCAGTGGTAAAACCGCACCTGTATTTTTCGGAAGTGCGGTAAATAATTTTGGTGTAAAGGAAATGCTGGATACTTTTATCCGCATTGCGCCAACTCCAAGGCCAAGACATACCACGCTCCGTGACATAGAACCACAGGAAGATAAATTCAGCGGCTTTGTTTTTAAAATACATGCCAACCTTGATCCTAAACACCGCGATCGTATTGCGTTTTTGAGAGTATGCAGCGGCAGGTTTGAACGCAATACCTATTACCATCATGTTCGCCAGGATAAAGATGTACGGTTCAATAACCCGTATAGTTTTTTAGCACGACAAAAAGATGTGATTGAAGAAGCATACCCGGGCGATGTTGTAGGGTTATTTGATACAGGTAATTTTAAGATCGGTGATACGATTACTGAAGGAGAAAATTTTTATTTTACAGGCATTCCAAGTTTTTCGCCCGAGATATTTAAAGAAGTGGTGAACAAAGATCCAATGAAAACAAAACAATTGGAGAAAGGATTACTGCAGCTTACAGATGAAGGCGTGGCGCAATTATTTACACAATTCGGTGGCAATAAAAAGATCATCGGTTGCGTGGGCGAACTGCAATTTGAAGTTATACAATACAGGTTGCTGCATGAATACGGTGCCTCTGTTCAAATGAACAGTCTTCCTTTTTATAAAGCTTGCTGGTTAACCAGTGAAGATCCAAAGAAGCTGGAAGATTTTGTTAAATACAAGCAGGCAAACATAGCTGAAGATAAAGACGGGCATTTGGTTTACCTGGCGCAAAGTGAATGGTTTCTAAATACGGAGATAACAAATAATCCTGCAGTGCAATTTCATTTTACCAGTGAGATACATAAGTAAGTGAATGGTGAAAATATGTCGTCTCTTTCGTAATAGTTAGGGTTAAAACAAAGTAACTATTTAATTGTATTCTCCCGGGCTTTCACCATTCGCTATTGACTATTCACTACCTGAGAATCGTTACATCTCCTTTTTTTACAACTGTTCTTCCATTCGACAGTTTATAATAACTCACAAAATAATAGGTAGCGTCAGGCAAAGGCTCTCCTTTATAAGTGCCCTGCCAGTCATTATGGTAATTGTCGTTTTTGTATACCCTGCCACCATACCTGTTGAATACAGCTACTGAAACCTGTACAGCACAACTATTGTCTGTATTAGCCAGCCATCTGTCGTTAATGCCATCACCATTTGGTGTAAAGGCATGCACAGGGTTTGGAGGATTAGTACAAACCGAATCTTTCACAATAACTTTTACATCATCTGTAGCGATGCAATTATTATTATCTGTTACTGTTAAGGTGTAATTAGTGGTAACTGTAGGGCTTGCAATGGGCGTAAAGCTGTTAGCTCCTGTCAATGTACTGGCTGCTGTCCATAAAATGGATACGCCACTGCTGCCACTTCCATCCAGCATCACCTGTTGACCTGCAGCAATGCTTTTGTCTGGTCCTGCATTAGCAGAAGGAGAAGGATACACATGAATAGCTATTGTATCCTTTTTTTTGCAGAATCCTAATGTTCCTGTTACAATATAGGTGGCATCTGTAATGACAGTTGCGATGGGATTGTAGATAGAAGCATCAGATAAACCTGCAGGAGGATCCCAACTGTAAGCGATAGCCGCACCTGTTGCCTCGAGCTGAACAGGTGTTCCGGCACATACCGTTACATCGCTTGGGTTTGCATTGAGTACGAAATCACCAGCACTATAAAGGTTGACCTCATCCTGCGATAAAGCCCTGTCATAAATTCTTACTTCATCAAGATCACCATTAAGCCAATATGGATACTGGGGATGATTCAGTCTCCCAAAAAACAGGTTGTATGAATTGGTAAAAGTAGAAACGCTTTGAGGAATGCTTGCTTTCAATTCACAATTAATGTACAAACTTGATGTAGTACCATCGTTGGTAAGTACAATACTGTACCATTCGTTTAACTGGATATAGGGTGTATAGCCCGGAGGTGCTGCCGAGGCCGTACCACCATAAAAATTCTGGTGATTTACATCTATAGGATTAGCGCAATTGGTATAATTGAGATAAGCGCCGTCATCAAAACGAAGTAAATAATTACCAGGCAAATGATCCGCATCCCCCTTCATAAGAATACTATTACCGTGGCAAGGCCCCATGTAAAATCCTGTTGGCCTTACCCATGCACATAGAGAAAGGGTATTTGTTGTATTTAACGAAGCGCTGTTTGGGATCTGCATGAATGTATTTGTACCATTAAAATGATAAGCGCTGTTAGCGTTCCCAAGCCGGTCGGCAGTTAAAGTAGCATTGTTGAATGTTGGATTGTTATTATTCCCGCTTGCATCATTTGCATTTCCGCTAAATGGATAATAAGCACGAAGCCCGAGGGTCAGACTCTGGGAAAAAGTGGAATAAGAAACAAATAATAAAAGAATGAATAAAGTTCTTTTCATAAAGGGAGTTTTACGGTAATTGAATGATACGGTAACGATGGTGTTTTAAGAAACACCCGGCAATTCTTTTAGGGTTGTGTTTAAGAAAACAAATATAATGTTTATATGCCTGTGTAATTAAAAGGGCTGATTGCTTTCAACTCTTTTTTTATGGTGGCAGAAACTTTTAGCCCATTGATAAAATCATGAATTGCTTTTTTATCAATCGCAGTTTTGCCTCTTGTAAGGTCTTTTAATGCCTCGTAAGGATTGGGATAATTTTCCCTTCTTAAAATGGTTTGTATTGCTTCCGCTACAACAGGCCAGTTATTCTCAAGGTCATTTTTTAATTTGTCTTCATTTAAAATCAGTTTACCAAGCCCTTTTTCGATCGATTTGATAGCGAGAATGGTATGTGCCATTGGTACACCAATATTTCTCAATACCGTACTATCTGTAAGATCTCTTTGCAATCTTGAAACAGGAAGCTTGGCTGCAAGATGTTCCCATATTGCATTTGCAATTCCAAGATTACCTTCCCCGTTTTCAAAGTCGATTGGATTTACTTTATGCGGCATAGCACTGCTGCCTATTTCTCCTTTTTTAGTTTGCTGTTTAAAATAATCCATGCTGATATAGGTCCATACATCTCTTGCCAGGTCGATGAAAATGGAATTGATGCGTTTGATCGCATCAAAATGCGCAGCAAGGATATCATAATGCTCAATCTGTGTGGTGTATTGCTGGCGTTGCAATCCAAGTTTGGTTTCAACAAATTCATCTGCAAACTGTACCCAGTTAAATTTCGGATAAGCAATATGGTGAGCATTGAAGTTACCGGTTGCACCACCAAACTTTGCACTGAAAGGAATATAACTAAACAGCTGCACCTGGTTTTCCAGTCTTTCAACAAATACCATGATCTCTTTACCCAGCCTGGTAGGTGAGGCAGGCTGTCCGTGCGTGCGTGCCAGCATAGGAATATCTTTCCATTGTGTTGCCAGCTTAAATAATTGTTGTTGTAAATTCAATACAGCAGGTAAATATTCGAGTTCTATTGCATCTTTCCAAAGCAATGGTACGGCTGTATTGTTGATGTCCTGTGAAGTCAGGCCGAAATGAACCCATTCTTTTAAATTAGCAGCGCCCAATTCATCGAGTTTGGTTTTCAGGAAATATTCTACCGCTTTCACATCATGATTGGTAACCTTTTCAGTTTCCTTGATCTTTTCCGCATCTGCAATCGAGAACTCATCAATAACTGACCTTAGCTGGCTGCTAAGCTTAAGATTGGATTTAAAAAACTTCTTTTCTGCAAGCATAATAAAATATTCAATCTCTACATGTAGCCTGTATTTTATAAGGGCATATTCAGAAAAATAACCTGAAAGCTGTTTGGTACTATTGTGATAACGACCGTCGATGGGAGAAACTGCAGTTAATGATGATAGTTGCATTTTATTAAAAGGGATTAAACTAATTTCGCAGCAAAATTAATCTAAAGCATTTGGAAAGAAAAATAAGGGTTGCAGCGGTGAGTTATCTCAATACCAAACCACTTACTTACGGATTCGAAAACGGGGAAATGGCAGACCAGGTGGAGTTATCATTTGAATACCCGGCAAAAGTGGCTGCAAAGCTGTTAAATGATGAGGCAGATATCGGGCTTATTCCCGTTGCCGTGATCCCGAAATTAAAGGAGCATTATATTATTTCTGATTATTGTATCGGCGCAAACGGGGAGGTTGCAAGTGTTTGTCTTTTCAGTGATGTCCCCATTGAAAATATAACGGCGATTTTCCTGGATTACCAGAGCAGAACCTCGGTTGCTTTATTAAAAGTATTATTACAACAGCATTGGAAAGTAAAGCCGGATCTGATTGCCGCTGAAGAGGGATATGAAATGAAGATTAGAGGAAACACCGCAGGCCTGATAATAGGTGACCGGGCATTTGCACAAAGAAAAAAATCCAAATACATTTATGACCTGGCAGCTGCATGGAAGGAGATGACAGGGCTTCCATTTGTATTTGCTGCATGGGTTGCAAACAAACCATTGGCACAATCCTTCATCGCTTCATTTAATCAGGCCACCGCAAAGGGACTGAACCGTCTTTCGGAAATCGCTTCGCAAAATGATTCTCCGGATTATGACCTATTGAGTTATTACACAAAAAATATTGACTATCATTTAGACGACGATAAAAGGAAAGCGCTTGACCTGTTTATTCGCCAGATTTAGAATAACTATTGATTCACAAATTAAATATATTTGTCTCAAAACTACTTTATGAAACAGGTAAGAATTTTACTGCTCTGTACACTTGCTACAGCTGGTTTCTTTTTTTTCGGATTAACATCCTGTAAAAAAGAAAATGTTATTCAGAATAACGTTACAAATGTTACCGATACCATCTATGCAGAAACGCCGATCACTGCAGCACTCATTTGTGCAGATAGTCTCCAGATTGAGGAAGTAAGAGGTGTGAGAGGTGGTTCAATTTTCTATTACCTGCGTGGTGGTAGTTCCAATACGCAGAGTTATGACAATGAGTTTATAAAATTTAATACTGATAACACAGGCTTATATCACCAGGATGACGGTACTGAAAGAATCATTACATGGAATTTTGTCAATTCGGATAATACAAAACTTGTATTGAATTTAACAAATACGCCCGCATCATTTTCCGTAACGTACGAAAATATAAGGTATAAGAATGGCAAGCTTTATTTTGATGAATATTATACAGATGGAAATACAGGGCTAAACAGCCAGGCGCAATTTATAAAGAGACCTGTGCAATAATGATCTTTACAAAATGTCTTAAAAGAAAAGTTTGATGAGATAATTCATCAAACTTTTTTTATGCGGTCGTGTTAGCGTACCAGTAATACATTCCCTTTACGATAAAGAAGACCGCAGGCTGTTCTTTATATACTTATAGCCGGTTCTTAAGGCCTATCCTTCGCCTGATATTTGCCACAACAGGCATCAGGTCCGGAGTTACTTTTCTAAAATATACCCCCATGGAATAAATAGCAATAAATAAAACCGACCTGCAAACGATCGCAATTAAGCCGTCAAATTTTTGAAAGGCAAAATAACTTACTCCATATGCAAATAATGCAATAACGGTCACTTCCAATGTTTTAATTGTGAAGGGCTGCATATTGAATTTTTTCCAAAGAAACCAGAAACGTACGAAATTATAAACACTGAACGAAATGAGGTTTGCAATTGCGGGTCCGAATATTCCATAGCGGAGCGTTAATGTATAACTCAGGGGAATGATCAGTGCAGTGAGTAAAAGGCTTGTCCATAATTCAAACCGCCAGTAAGTGGAAGTACCGATGATCTGCCCGTTTACACCTGTACCCATTTCAATAATGGTAACAATTCCCAATATAAAGAAAACCCATTTTCCTTCGAGATAATCGGGATTGATACCAAAGAAATTAATTGCATCAGTAAAATTTAACCAGATACAAAAAAATATGAATAATGAAAAACTGAGCAGGTTGATAGAAGAGCGCTTGTATATACGGGTTATCTCGTCATAATTCTTCTCTTTCCATGATCTTGAAAGAATGGGAATGGTGATCGCAACAATACTCCTGAACGGCGCCTGTAAAACAGATACCATGTATGCTGCAAGACCGAAAATGCCCACTTTGCCGAGGTTTTGCTTTGCCGCCAGTACCAAACCGTCGATACTTTGTCTTAATGTATTTACAATAATAACGATGAAGGTAAGTGCCAGTATAGAAAATATCTTTCTCCTGAATTTTTTTGTAACCCGGCTCGGACGAAAACTTATCCAGAGTTTTTTTTCCATAGCAAGATGAATAGCCAGTATTAAAACGATGATGGCATATTGAAATGAAAATAATACAATGAATGTTTTGAAATCAATGAAATCAAAAACCTTTAGCATGATTATGATAGCCGTATATAACCGGAGTATGGTTTCTTTTAATAAACTGGCCAATACTCCTTTTTCAAATCCATAGGAATAAGCTTCCAGGATATTGTACAGCAATACAAAAAAAGCCATTGGGAGGATCCAGTAAAAATAGTGAACCAGTAAAATTGAATTGGCGCTGAATTTTCTTACGATCACTGGCTCAAGCAGGAAAATACCCGAGCAGGTAATAATAAAGCCGATGGTTGCAACAATGAGGGCCAGGCCAAGAACATCGTTTTTCTTCGATTCCAGGTTGTCCTGGTAATAAGGAAAAAACTTATAGAGAAAGGAAGTAACGCCGAGGGTGGAAAAAGCAAATACCAGCTGGCTGATCTCGATCATGGCCCTGGTAAGGCCGTTTTGATCCGTGCTGAACCAGTTCTTATGCGTGAGGAAATAGGTGTTGATCGCCCCAATAAAGAATCCCACATAGATCCAGGCAGTTGCTTTTAAACTTCGTTTTCTAATTTGCGACATAAACAGCTGATGAATGGGAAAATTTATAAATTATAAACTATTTTTGCGAAATTATTGATATTCAGCTGAAAATCTATTTAATAGTATAATTAATGAAAGTAGTCATTTTTGCCGGAGGACTTGGAACCCGTATTTCAGAAGAAACCGACACCAGGCCTAAGCCCATGGTGGAAATAGGTGGTAAACCCATACTATGGCATATCATGAAAGATATATAGTACTTATGGATTTAATGAGTTCATCATTTGCCTTGGCTATAAAGGTTATGTGATCAAGGAATATTTTATGAATTATTTCCTGCACAATTCCGATATTACCATTGATCTTGAAAATAACAATGTTCAGTATCATAAAAGTAACAGTGAAAATTTCAAAGTCACGCTTGTTGACACAGGGCTTGATACAAAAACAGCAGGCCGATTAAAAGCGGTGCAATCTTATATCGGCAATGAAGATTTTATGCTTACCTATGGTGATGGAGTTTGTGACATTAATATTAAAGACCTGGTTGCATTTCATAAAAAACATGGTAAAATCGCAACCGTAACAGCCATTGCATTGGATGCCCGTTTTGGTGGAATGGATCTTGGGAAAAATGATGAGGTGGTTTCTTTCCGTGAAAAAGCAAAAGATGAAAGCAAATGGATCAATGGAGGCTTTTTTGTTTTAAAACCTGAAGTATTTAAATATTTAGAAGGAGATATGTCGAATATGATGTGGGAAGACGAACCATTGGAAAAATTAACGAACGACAACAACTTGTAGGCATACAAGCATAAAGGTTTTTGGAAATGCATGGATGCACTTAGAGATAAAATCGAATTAGAAGAACTCTGGCAAACGAACCAGGCAAAATGGAAAACTTGGTAAATCAAAAAACTTTACAATCTTATTATCAAGGAAAAAAAGTTTTTGTAACCGGCCATACCGGTTTTAAAGGTTCATGGTTGATGGCATGGCTTTCACAACTGGGCGCCATAATAAAAGGCTATGCATTGGCACCTGAATATGATGAATGTCTTGTTCAATGAATTGCAGCCATTAAATCTTGTTCGAAAATATAATTGCAGATATCCGTGAATAAAGAAAAGTTGGAAAAAGAGATTGTTTCATTTCAACCTGATTTTATTTTTCATCTTGCAGCACAACCACTGGTTCGCCGCAGTTATAAAATTCCTGCAGAAACATTTGAAGTAAATGTTGTTGGTACGGCCAATTTGCTGGAAGCTAGTGAATAAACTGCCAAAAAAATGTACTGTTGTTGTGATTACTACAGATAAAGTATATGAAAATAAAGAACAGGATATTTTATACAATGAAACAGATGCATTGGGAGGTTATGATCCTTACAGTGCCAGTAAAGCATGTACAGAGATTGTGGTTAGTTCGTTTCAGGAATTCTTTTTTTAATGTTGATACAATCAGTAAACATCAAAAAGCAATTGCTTCTGTTCGCGCCGGTAATGTGATTGGTGGTGGTGATTGTAGCGACGACAGGATCATTCCTGATATTGTGCGAGCATTGACGCCAGCAAAAAATAATTGAAGTAAGAAATCCGGATGCAGTTCGACCATGGCAACATGTGCTTGAACCCATTGGTGGATATTTGTTGTTGGGTGGATTATTGAATAACGAGGCGGGTAAATATTCAGGCGCTTATAATTTTGGTCCATTGCCTGAGGATCATCTTACGGTAAAAGAGCTGGTTGAAATTGCAATTGAAACATGGGGAAGCGGTGAGTGGAAAGATACCAGTGACAAAGATCAGCCACATGAAGCAACATTGCTAAAGCTGGATATCAGTAAAGCAATGAACGATGCTTGCGACTGGCAACCAAAACTGGATGCAGCAAAAGCTATTGAATGGACAATTGATTGGTATAAACAAAGATCAAACACTCGCTGATTTTACATTTTAACCAGATAAATGAGTATATGAAATTATGATTTTTACTGAAACAACATTAAAAGGAAGTTATATTATTGACACTGACTCCTTGGGGTGACAGCAGGGGATGGTTTGCACGTACTTATTGTAAAAATGAATTTAAACAGATAGGGCATGATAAAGAATGGGTACAATTGAATCATTCTTTACTCGGCAAAAAAAGGGACACTGAGGGGAATGCATTATCAGATTACCGCCTTTCAGTGAAATAAAAATGGTTCGCTGTATTGCAGGAGCTGTTTATGATGTGATCATAGATCTCAGAAAAGATTCCCCAACATTTTTAAAATGGTTTGGAGTAGAACTTTCTGCCGAAAATAAAAAAATGATTTATATCCCTGAAGGTTTTGCACATGGCTTTCAAACGCTGACTGATAATTGCGAACTGATCTATCATCATTCCGCAATTTTATACTCCGGGTGCAGAAGCAGGAATAAGATATGATGATGCAATGCTGAATATACAATGGCCATTGCCCGTTTCCGAAATATCAGAAAGGGATAAAAATCATTCAATACTTAATTCAACATTTAAAGGATTATAATAATGAAATGCAGATTTTGTAAAACAGAACTGACAGATGTATTTATTGACCTTGTGAATTCGCCGGCATCCAATTCTTTTCTAACCAAAGAACAATTGAATGAACCCGAAGTATTTTATCCGTTGAAAGTATATACCTGTCAAAATGTTTTTTAGTGCAGGTGGATGAATATAAAAAATCTGATGCCATTTTCGATAGCAATTATGTTTATTTTTCTTCTTATAGTAAAAGCTGGCTGGCGCATGCAAAAGAATATACGGAGTATGATGACAGATCGGTTTAATTTAATGATACATTCACAGGTGATTGAAATTGCATCTAATGATGGATACCTGTTGCAATATTTTAAAGAGAAAAATATCCCTGTACTGGGTATTGAACCAACGGCCAATACAGCAGAAGTTGCAATGGAAAAAGGAATTGAAACCGTAGTTGATTTTTTTGGAGTAAGGCTGGCAACAAAACTTGCAGCAGAAAACAGGAAGGCAGATCTTGTTGTTGGGGAATAATGTACTGGCACATGTGCCGGATATCGTGGATTTTGTTGCAGGAATGAAAATAATCTTAAAAGATGCACGGGCGTTGTTACCATGGAATTTCCTCACCTGATGCAACTGGTGGATAATAACCAGTTCGATACTATTTACCACGAACATTTTTCTTATCTCTCTTTTCATACCGTTAAGAAATATTTGAATGCACACGGGCTTGAAATGTTTGATGTGGAAGAGATTCCTACACATGGAGGCTCACTGCGTATTTATGCAAAGCATAAAGAAGATCAAGTAAAGCAAATTTCTGCAAATGTAGCAGCGCTTTTGAAAAAGGAAAATGATAAAGGGTTGATTATCATGAATTATTACGATAATTTTCAGACAAAAAGCGTTGAAAGTAAAAATTAGATTTCATTGATTTTCTTGTACAACAAAAAAGAGAAGGAAAAAAAGTTGCTGCTTATGGTGCCGCAGCAAAAGGAAATACCTTATTGAATTATTGCGGGATCAAAAATGATCTTATCGATTTTGTTGTGATGCCAATCCGCATAAGCAAAATAAATTTTTACCTGCCAGTCATATCCCGTGTTGAAGTGAAGATCGCATAAAACAAAGCAAAACCCGATTACGTTATTATCTTTCCCTGGAATCTTAAAGACGAAATAATTAGCCAACTGGCATATATAAAAGACTGGGGTGGAAAATTTGTTGTTGCTATTCCTTCACTTACAAATCATTTGATTAAGATGAAGAAAGTACTTGGTTACAGGAGCAACTGGTTTTATTGGGAATTATGTTATAGAAGAGCTTTTAGCAAAAGGTTTTGATGTGATTGCAAGTTCTTCCAATGACAGCAAAGCGCAATTCATTCGACTGGTTCAATAAAGTTGATTACATTGAATTTGATCTGAAGAAATTTGATGACCGGGTAAATTATTTTGATTTTTTTGAAAACCCGGATATGCTGATTCATCTTGCATGGGAAGGACTTACCGAATTATAAAGCAGGATTTCCATGTAAAAGAAAATCTTCCGCGGCATTTTGCTTTTTTAAAAAATATGATGACCAATGGACTGACAGGATATTACGGTTACTGGTACTGTCTTGAATATGGTATGAAGGAAGGATGCTTGATCGAAGATATGCCTGCTGATCCTGCCAATCCTTATGCAATTGCAAAAGATGAATCTGAGAAAGTTTATTGAAGAATTTGCAACAACGAAAACCAGTTCAACTTTAAATGGATACAGGTTGTTTTATATGTATGGAAAGGGACAAAATCCAAATTCCTTAATTTCGCAGCTGGATAAAGCACTGGAGGATAACGAAAGCCGGTATTTAATATGAGTGGGGGAGAACAAGTAAGAGATTATTTACCCGTGAAAAAATTGCAACGAATATATTGTATGCAATTGCTTCACAACAGCATGTCACGGGGATCATCAATTGCTGCAGTGGCGTGCCTGTAACAGTGAAAGATTTTGTTGAAGAATATTTGAAAGAAAAAAATGCATTTATAAAACTCAACCTCGGTTATTACAAGTACACTGATTATGAACCAATGCGATTTTGGGGAGATAAAACAAAACTTAAATCTATCATTCAATAATGAACAATATAACTTTAGAAATGAGTAATCCTATTGTAGAATTTATAGAAGAACGTAAAGAACGTATAGAATCCAATGGTGACAACGAAATCTGAAAACAGGCTGCTGATGATTTTAATGTTGCATCCAATAAAGCGCAATATTCGTATAATTTTTCCTGGATGGGCAGGCCTATCATTCAGTATCCGCAGGATATGATTGCCATGCAGGAGATCATTTGGGAATTAAAACCCGATCTTATTATTGAAACAGGTATAGCACATGGAGGTTCTCTCATTTATTATGCATCCATTCTTGGAATTGATTGGTAAGGGTGAAGTATTGGGTATTGATATTGATATAAGAAAACACAATAAGGCAGAAATTGAAAAGCACCCGATGTTCAAAAGAATAACAATGATAGAAGGTTCTTCTGTTGTCGCAGGAAACGGTTGATAAGGTTGCACAATTTGCAAAAAATAAACAAACAGTTCTGGTAAGTCTTGATTCCAATCATACACACGAACATGTTTTAAAGGAACTTGAAATGTATGCTCCGTTTGTTACAAAAAGATTCTTACCTCGTTGCATTCGATACAATTGTTGAGGATCTTCCCAATGATTATATGCCCGGCAGGCCATGGAGACAGGGAGATAACCCGAAAACTGCGGTATGGGAATTTCTTAAATCACATGCTGAATTTGAAATTGATAAAAGCATTGACAATAAATTGCTGATAAGTGTTGGACCCGATGGATATTTAAAAAGGATAAAGTAATCATTTATGGAGCTCACCCAATCAACTGCGAACAACAAGCCATGGGTAAGTTTTTGCATGAGTACTTATAAACGACCTGATTTCCTTAGAACACAGATCGGTAGCTTATTGCAACAAACTTTCAATGATTTTGAAATTGTTATTTCTGATAATGATCCTGAAGGAAGCGGCAGGGAAGCGATCAGCCAGTTTAATGATAAAAGAATAGACTACCAGGTAAATCCTGAAAACCTTGGGATGGTTAAAAGTTTTAATAAAAGTCTTTCAAGAGCAAGAGGTGAATTTGTTGTAATGATAACAGATGATGATCCGGTGTATCATGATATGCTGGAAACATTGCATAAACTTTACCTGAAGTACCCGGGATATGGCGTTTATCATGGAGGGTGCGAATTGCTTTGTTATACACCATTTACTGCAACCGTATTAAGAGCTAAAGTGGGCATTAATTCCTGTTTATCTTCTGAACTGGATTATAATGAAGAAAAAGTATATAGTGCAGAAGAGTTTCCGTATATTTTTTTTAGGAACAAACTTGGGTCATTATTATTATGGTCGGTTGGAATTGTAAGAAGAGATATTTTATTAGAGACGGGAGGAATGCCTGATTATGGTACAGAATTTTTTACAGATCAGGCATATTCAGTGGTAAATTGTTCTTATGCAGGTGTTGTATATGTGAACAGGGCGCTCGGCCACCAGGCAATACACGGAGATAATTTTGGTTTCAATAACCTGAAAAGTTTTGACAAGTACAGGTTGATACCGGATAATTTTACAAAGTGGATCGAATCCCGCCTGAAAAAAAGAAAAGACTGGCCCCAATTAAAAAAAGAAATGTATACTTATACAGGAAGGGCACTTGTTGAATTTAGCTTTTTCATTAAAAAATCAATATCAGATAAAAATTTACCTGCAGACGCTTTTAAAAAAGCGATAAACGATGTTTTTAGGATTCCGTATTTGCGTAAATGGAAACTTAAATATATTTTACTGTCAAAATTCCCTGCAACTTTTTCTTATTTGATTCAGCTGAAGAAAAAATTATAAACCGATCATTGGGAAAATTTTCTATCATATTACCCGTTCGTAACGGAGCAGCATATGTAAAGGAATGTGTAAACAGTATTCTTTCGCAAACAAACAATGATTTTAATTTATTGGTGCTTGATAATAACAGCAACGATGGAACATTACAGTGGCTGCAATCGCTGAGTGATCCACGAATTGTTATTTTCCCTTCCGCTACTTCGCTTAGTATGGAACGAAACTGGGGGAGGATCAAAACAATTAACAAGAACGAATTTATTACCATTATTGGTCATGATGATATTCTATTGCCTGATTACCTAACGGAAATGAACCGGTTGATTGAAAAACATCCGCAGGCAGGTTTATACCAGGCACATTTTGATTTTATTGATAGCGCAGGTAAATTTATCCGCCATTGTTTGCCGATGGATGAAGTGCAGGATGCGCAGGAATTCCTGGCCTTCCAATTCAACCGGAGCATGGACAGTATGGGAACCGGTTATATGATGCGCAGTAAAGATTATGATGCATTGGGAGGTATTCCGACGCATTATCCAAATCTTATGTTTGCTGATTATCATTTATGGGTTGAATTAACAATGATCAGTTACAAAGCCACTACTCCGGGAATATGGTTTAATTACAGGATACAGGATACGAATGTGTCAAAACTTACCAATGGCGAACAGTACCAGCTGGCATTTGAAAAATATGTTCGTTTTCTTATAAAATTGCGAAACGAAAATGAAAAGATCAGGAAAGTAATTGATCAGTATGGCCGTGATTGGCTGATGTTTTTTTGCGAATCGCTTTCTCACCGCATTTTAAAAACACCGTTTAAATTAAGGAAGATCAGTGTGAGGGAATTTGTTGAAAAATGTAAAGGCCTTGCTGAAACGTTCATTCCGGGACAAAGTTTTGAACCCTTATCAAAACGCAGAATTAATATCGCTGAGAAATTAGACAGAACTAATTTAGGTCGTTCTGCTTTTTTACTATTCAAAAAAATATCAGGTTAACTCGATGCTCGATGCTGGATACAAGATACTGGATACCAGACAGAATTAAGCAAGGCCCCAGTACCCAATAGCTTAAGCAATTCATAATTCATAACTCATAATTCTTAACTTTCAACCTTCAACTCTCAACTCGTCTTCGTCTCATTGATCATTTCCTGCTGCATCATTTCACTAACAAGCATCCGGAGATCGTATTTCGGCTTCCAGCCTAATTTTGTTTTCGCCTTTGTTGCATCACCGATCAATTCCTCTACTTCGGCAGCACGGAAATAACGGGGATTTATTGCAACCACTTCTTTGCCTTCCGCTAACATGTATGTTGGGTTGTTACATTTTTTTACAAAACCCTTTTCATCAATACCGGAGCCCCGGAACTCAATTTCAATACCCAACTCTGCAAAGCTCATCCTCGCAAAATCCCTGACACTTGTTGTAATCCCTGTTGCAAGTACATAATCCTCTGCTGTATCCTGTTGCAGCATGCGCCACATTCCTTCTACATAATCTTTTGCATGTCCCCAATCTCTTTTTGCATCCAGGTTACCCAAAGTGATCTTATCTATTTTCCCTAATGCAACCTGTGCGGTACCGATAGTGATCTTACGGGTTACAAAACCTTCGCCACGCAACGGGCTTTCATGGTTGAATAAAATACCATTCACACCAAAAATATTATATGCTTCACGATAGTTTACCGTTATCCAGTAACCATACAATTTTGCAACACCATAAGGTGAGCGGGGATAAAATGCTGTCTTTTCTGTTTGAGGACGCTCCTGGATCTTACCATATAACTCAGAAGTAGAAGCCTGGTAAAATTTTGTTTTGCTTTCCAGTTTTAATATCCTGATCGCTTCAAGGATAAGCAGTACACCTGTTGCATCAGCTGTGGCAGTATATTGTGGTGTTTCAAAACTTACCTGCACATGGCTTTGAGCGGCGAGATTATAGATCTCATCGGGTTGTGTTTGCTGGATGATGCGCAGCATATTACTGCTATCAGTAAGATCACCATAATGAAGAAATAACCTGTCCTTATATTGCGGGTCGAATACTAAATGATCGATCCTTTGCGTATTGAGCATCGAACTTCTTCTGCGAATGCCATGTACAATGTATCCCTTCTCCAGTAAGAGTTCTGTCAAATAAGCTCCGTCCTGTCCTGTAATGCCTGTTATCAGTGCCGTCTTCATGAATCTTCAGCGTTTTTTAATAATTTTGCAAATCTATCGTAAATTTTTCAAACGAACACTGGGCGGAAACACGAATTAGAACCCGAATTATACGAATTACACGAAATAAAACATAAGCCTAATAGAACAATTCGTGCAATACGTTTAATTCGCCTTTAAATTCGTGTTTTATGAGTTTTCAATAATTAATAGAAATGAAAATAGCAGTTAATTGCTGGGTATTAAGAAACAGGCAACTTGATGGTATTGGGAATTTTACAGTAGAAACAATTCCTCTTTTAATAAAAGCGCATCCCGAAATAGAATTCCAGGTTTTATGCGATAAAAATTTTTCCGGTACTTATTTCGATTTCCCCAATGTAACGCTGCACCCGGTTTTCCCGGCACTTCGACATCCTGTACTATATGTTTGGTACATGGAAACTGTGGTGAAAAAATTTCTTTCAAAACACAAACCCGACCTGTTTCTTTCGATGGATGGTTTCTTGAGCCTGCGTAGCAACTGCAAACAACTGCCCGTTATCTATGATCTGAATTTTGAACATTATCCTGGAGATCATAAAATACAGAACAGGATCTACTACCGGACTTTTTTTAAACGCTTTGCAAAAAAAGCAACACGCATCGCTACTATTTCTGAATATAGCAAAAAAGACATTACTGTTCAATACGCAACCGATGCATTGAAAATTGATAATGTTTCCTGTGGAATAAAAGAAAAATTCAAACCAATCAGTGACGAAGAAAAAACGACAATTAAAAATAAATATACTAACGGAGCCGAATACTTATTTTTTATTGGTTCCATGCATCCCCGCAAGAATATTGTAAGACTCATTCTTGCGTTCGAAGCTTTTAAAAAACAAACCAGCAATGATTGTAAACTTGTCCTTGGCGGACATATTCTTTGGGACAATAGCACCATAAAACAAACGATCGATTCACTACAACATAAGGCCGATATTATTTTCACCGGCAGGCTTTCGGATGAAGAATTGAAAGATGTATTGGGTGCTGCTCATTGCTTAAGCTTTGTACCTACATTCGAAGGATTTGGGTTGCCCATAGTTGAGGCATTCCAGGCGGCGGTGCCGGTGATCTGCAGCAATACTACCTCAATGCCCGAGGTAGCAGGTGATGCAGCGATACAGGTGGATCCGTTTAAAATTGAAGAGATCACTGCAGCTATGATGCGCATTTATGGCAACGAAACTTTGCGAACCACGCTTGTTGAAAAAGGATTTTTGCAAAAGAATAAGTTCAGCTGGGAACGAACTGCATCGCTTTTATACGATTGTATTAAAAAAGCGGTGCAACATTAATTTTTTATTCTCCAGTATTCAAGAAGATCTTCCAGGCTTTTCTTAATGGGGATGGCAGGCTCCCACCCAGTTTCCCTGTTTATTTTTCCATAGGAGCCGATCAGTTGTATATTTTCAAAAGGCCGGAATATTTTTGGGTCTACTTCGCAGCTGATCTTATTGCCTGTTACGGTTGAAAAAATTTCTATGAGGTCTTTTAAAATAATTCCTTTCCCGGAACATACATTATAGGTGCCTCCATTTTGCCCTTTGATCAGCAACTGGTGATAGGCTTTCACCACATCTCTTACATCAGTAAAATCTCTTGTTACATTGATATTACCCACTTTGATCTCAATATTTTTATTCCCGTTCTTTTGTTGTTCTGCAATTTGTTTTGCAAAAGAAGAAACAACAAAATTAGAGTGCTGGAAGGGGCCGATATGATTGAACGATCTCGTATGTACTATATCCAACCCATAATTTTTCGAATAGATCTCCACCAGTTTTTGTTGCATCACCCTTGAGGTACCATATGGGCTTGCCGGGTTTGGACAAAGTGATTCTACCAATGGAAGTTCATGACTTTGAACATTTCCATATTCCTCTGCTGAACCAACCGACAATATTTTACATTTTAAATTTAGAAGGCGGATATTTTCGATCAGCGCTATAAATATGCCGGTGTTGTGCTTAATTACTTCTTCGGGATGTTTCCAGCTGTAAGCCACGCTGCTTTTGGAAGCGAGGTGCAACACATAATCAGGATTAAAGCTGGATAAAATATCTCTCAGCTTGCCGTTATCCAGCAGGTTGATCTTGTGAAAATTACATGTTACGTTTGGAAATTGATCTTCTGTAAAATGAGGAGTATTATTATTGTAGATACCGGCAACCTGGACCTGCTTTCCCGAAGTTGAAAGCAATTCAACAAAATGTCTCGCCACAAACCCCGAAATGCCCGTTATTAAAATTCTCATTTTAGTGTTTCAATATTATATATGGATATAATTTCGCTAGCTTTATTTGCAATATACCCCCAATAAAAATGATTAAAAAATGTCTGGGGGATATTTTCAGTTGTATTGGCCTCAAATATAGCATTTGTAAACCTCTCCCAATCCCCATCGGGCACAATTTGTAATTTTTTACCGGTAATATCCGGCGATACGCCGATGGATCCATTTGCAGTGCTAATGCACGAAACATTATTGCCCAAAGCTTCTACCAGCTTGGTTTTGATGCCACCGCCATCCGTCACGGGGTTGATGAAAAGATCCACGCCTTTGAAATATAAACCGATATCATCCACGAACCCGGCATAAAAAATATTTTTTCCTGACCACGATTCAAGTTGTTGATACGCTGCGGGTAAATTCTTTCCACAAATAATGATCTTATAACGAAATGAAGCATTTTTCATCAGGCGGGGAGTCAGCTCCTGTAAAATAATGTCAACCGCATCCAGGTTGGGTTTGTAATCCAACGTACCATTAAAAAATAAAATATGTTCATCTTCACGGATTCCATGAGCACGCTGCAATTGTTGTTTTGCCTGTTTTTTTTCTTCAGCAGAGGGGTAGTTGCTGATTTCGCAGCCATAGGTAATCGTGAAACAACAGGCAGGGTTTAACTTAAATTCTTTCACCGCAAACGCACGGTCATTGTCTGAAATGAAAAAATTAATATCAGCTTTCCGGTGAACCATTTTTTCATAGTTCCATAAAATGCGCCACCACCATTTCCCCGTACTTTTAAACCGAACCGCTTCAATATTGTGAGAATGCACTACCAGTTTGATGCCTGTAAATTTTTTTAATAAGATACCGAGCCATCCATAATAAGGATGTTCGATTATAAAATGTGTTGAATTGTTTTTGCTGATCAGTTTTTTGATCCGCGAAAAAAGAAAAGGATTGATGTAACGTAACCTGGAGTTGCTTAAGACAGGTAAAAATTCAGCATTCAGTTTTGAAGGAACGTCGTTGTTCTTTGTAGAAATGATCGTAACGGGTAACAATTCCGACAAATACTGGTAAAACAATGCTATTCCTTTCTGTCCTCCCATTTTTGCCGGATAGATCTTATAAGGAGCAAGTGCCGTGATATGTGTATGCCTGGACAATAGATGCTGAATTGGTGAATAGTGAATGGTGAATAGTGAAAGAATGTAACTATTTACAAAAAATATAATAACTATAATAGAGTAGCTATTTAATTAAAATCTTCCTGGCTTTCACTATTGACCATTCACTTATTGACTTATTACGTTGTTGTTTGATTCGCTTTTCTTCTTTTCCTTATTTCAAAAAACACAGATGCAATTAATAGCAGCCCCAATATCCATGTACTGATCACAGTGATATTCCACCCACGTTTGAAAATTGCCGGTTCAAATTTAAACTCAATGGTATGATTACCTGCAGGAACCAGCATAGCCCTTAATACATAATTAGCCTTGGCATGATCCGCAGGCTTTCCATCAATATAGGCTTTCCAGTCTTTATAAAATATTTCGCTGAAAACAGCTACATGGTTGCCGGTTGATGAAGTTTTATAAGTGATCGCATCATTATCAAAAGCAGTCATCCTGATCGTGGAGGCACTGTCGGCTGCAGTTGAACCTGCAATCATGCGCATATACTTGTTATCAATAATTGCAGTATCGGCAGGACTAAATTCATTAAGCGCTTTCATTTCTTCAACTGGTCCATTTACAAATTTTACTGCTTTAACAAACCATGCATTTCCCAAAGCTCCCGGGTTTTGTATCGCAACCATATTGTTCCCTCTCTGCTGCATGATGTATTTTGCATTCAGCATATTTACAACTGAAATATTAGTGCTCCTGTTAAGCTGGTATTGCATCAGGTCATCATAAATGCCCAATTTTGCAGGATGATAACCACCGATTGATTTATGATAATAGGATGTTTTTGATTCTTCCAGGCTGGATGTATTGAATACCCTGAAATTCGGGTCTTTGTCTGCCATGATCGTCCGGTCGGCATCCGATACTGGAAACTCATTTGATACATAACTTTCCTTGTTTTCAAAATTTTTATCATTCAGGTATTTCATATCAAAACCCAACAGGTCTACGAGGGATAAGATACCGATACCTGCAACCAATATAGTTGCATTGATCTTCCGCCTCACGCAAAGTGCTACAAGAGCCAGTCCAATCAAAACAAATATGAGTGAACGCATAATATCCGACATAAGAAAACCTGCCCGGTCTTTCCTGATCGCAGATACAAACTCCCTGGATGTTTTTTGTGCATCAGGACTTCCTTTCATGTTCATCATCATTTCTTCATAGATCCTGTTATCAGTTTCAGGGAAATAATCGGCATTTTCATTTAATGCACTTAATTTTATTTCGTTAGAAGAGTCCTGCGGATTATATGCACTGTTGTAAGCGGTTGTTCTTGCTTTGTTTTCCTTACTGAAATCGCTGTTCACATAATAAAGTAATACACAGGCAAAAATGAGTCCTGTACCGATTGCGGCCAGCTTAAATTTTTTCCAGCTATTTGCGTCTTTATGATCACTCCCCAGTTTATCGAGTGTTAATGCTACAATAACAGGAAAGAGTAACTGCGGTATTACCAGTGTCATGGTAGGCACCCTGAATTTATTATATAGTGGCAGGTGATCAAACATAAAGTAATTGAAACCTGGCAAATTGCTTCCCCATGATAAGAGAATTCCGAAAATGCTTACTGCAAGTATCCACCATTTATGTTTATTATCCAGGTAAAACATGCCCACTAAAAACATAAAACATATAATAGCGCCCAGGTAAACGGGACCACCTGTAAAGGGTTGTCTTCCCCAATAAATAGAAGTACTTTTTTGCAATGCGTAATTGACAGCCTGTTCATCGGAAACACCCAGTTTCTCCGAAAGAAATTTTGCAGTTTTAGAGTTCTCATCCAGTTTTGGAAATATATACTGTTCACCATCTCTCTGCGCATAGTGGGTACCGTATCCGTTAGCGCCGGGAAACATAAGACTGAACGTCTCACCCTTTCCATAACTCCATTGAAAAGCATAGTCTCTCGACAGCCCGGCAGTCTTTCCATCTTTAACTGCTTCATTCTTGTGGGTAGCATTATCTATAACCAACTGCCCGCCGCGTTTTGAATCTTTGGCATAATCATAAGTGGTCATTAGAACAAGCGCATTTATACCTAGTCCAATTATACCTGCGATAACCATCAATCCAATACTTTTTAAGAAATGAGTTGTCTCTTTAGTTTTAATAAAATGGATCATGTAAGCAATCGTCATTGCAGCAAGCACAAGAAAAAGATAATAACTGATCTGCTGGTGTCCCTGTCGAATTTGAAGGCCGGTAAGCAAAGCTGCGAGTGCAAATCCTGAAATATATTTTTTATCAAAGATCATTATTATAGCCCCGATAACAGAAGGGGCGTAAGCAAGTGCAAGCATTTGTGTGTTGTGACCTGCACTAATAATGATCGGTGAAAAACTGCAATATGCAAAACCCAATGCGCCCACAATGGCAGCATACGGTTTTATACGCAAGCACATACATAAAAAATAAAATGATATGCAGGCCAGAAAGAAAAAATTTATCGGTTGTGGAAGCCATAACTGAAATGCCGAGCTCAGGTAATCAGTAAAGGAAAGGGGACCTTCCATCGCAATCTGGAATGCAGGCATGCCGCAAAACATATTGGTAGCCCATAATGGAAGATGGCCGTGTTGCTCTTTGTATTGAAAACATTGATGGCTCATGCCCTGCCAGCCGGCAGTATCGCTTTGTTGCATTATTGTATCTGCTTCCAATGCAGGCTTACAAAAAATAACTGCAACAAGCAAAAAAATAGCTATAGCAATAAGATGCGGTAATAATTTCCTGAAATTGAATTGTTTCATCATTAAATATTGTGAAGGCAAAATAATGCTAATTATTTTAATTTGCCGATATTAGTGTGTCAAGAATATATAACTGCAAATTGAAACCTGTTAATCTCATCCCCCTTATTATTTTCTTATGCTGCTGTTTTCTCCATTCCGGGGCGCAGGAGTATGCTTATAAACATTACGACACTAAAGACGGCCTTGCGGGAAATCATGTTTATCATGCTGTGCAGGATAAAGAAGGATTTATATGGTTTGCTACAGAAGCTGGCGCAAGCCGGTTTGATGGTACTGCATTTAAAAATTTTACTACTGCAGAGGGCTTGCCTGAAAATGAAGTACTCAAGTTATTCGTGGACAGTAAAGGACGGGTGTGGATGATGCCATTTTCTAATAAAATATGTTATTATTATAAAGGCAAATTATACAATCAGTACAATGACAGCATTCTCAAAAAAATTGAGCTTGAAAATTACTGCCAGGGTATCAATGAGGACAGGTGGGGAAACATTTTTTTTCTTGGAGAATCAAACATAATTGTTTTAACAAACAGTGGGAAGATTTTAGAACGGAACAGTTATACCGGCAATCATATAAGAGTTTTTGGAGGTGGAACAGACAACCGGTCTGACTTCATAATCTATATGGATTCTATTTTTTTTCAACCTAAAGTAACAGACAAGTCTATTGAATTAGAAAAAAGAGATTTTGGAGTCCGTTTTTGGGGTGTAAGACTATCTTCTCAATATATTACTCCTTATATTATCATTGGTATAAATAATTACCAGAATAAATTTATGACTCAAAGCATGATCATTAATGCTTATGAGTATAATAAGAATGATACAGTAAATATTTTCTATAAATACAATTCCATTTCTTCTTTTAGTGAAAATGATTTTTTTTTTAATACCCGCGAAGGCGTTGTGCAATACAATTTTAAACAAAAGCAAGCGGTAGCAAATTACCTGCAAAAAGAAAATGTATCTTTTACATTGAGAGACAGGCATTCAAATATGTGGTTCACCACCCTCGATAATGGAATATTTCGATTGTACTCCAGGGAAAGTAAAAATATTTATTTCAAAGACACGATTGGCAGAAAATTACCGGTTGATTGTATTAGTGCAACCTCAACATATATTATTGCAGGTTCTGATGATAATAAACTTTTCCTGGTAAATAAACAATCAGGGTCTATAAAAACAGTGAATTTGAAAACTGTAATGGGTAGTACAAATAACATAATAGAAATAAAAAAAGAAAAAGACCATTTTTTATTCCTCACAAGCGCAGCCGTTCAAAGAGGAGACAGCTTATTTACAAAGATTGAGCCTATGTACGCAACTGAACTTGCATATAGTTATAAGGATTTTGACATGGGTGATAATGGAAAATGTTTCTTTGCATCTCATATGCTGGCATTTTCAATATCACAACTGGAAAAAATCAATGCAAAGCCCACTACTGCTACCGAGGTTTTATATAACAGGTATCACGATGCAAGACTTACTCCTTTTTTAGAAGAAAGATCTACTGCAATTTGTTATACCGACTCAGGTGTGTATATCGGAACACTCAAAGGATTGAAATTTATTAATTGGGATATGCATATCACAAATCTTGGAAATGATTTTCCTGTGCTGAAAAAAAGGATTACAAGATTATTAACAAACGGAAACCATTTATGGGTAGGTACCAATGATGAAGGGATAGTATGTTATGATGGAAAAAAAATTGTAAAGAATATATCAATTAAAGATGGCTTGCCGGGAAATCTTATACGTGTTTTGTATGCAGACAACAATTATTTGTGGGCTGGTACTGACCGGGGACTCGCCAGGATCAATCTAACCGATACTTCATACAAAGTATTGCAATCATACACTACGAATGATGGGCTTTCAAGTGATATAATTAATGCCGTATACACGGAAGGGGACATAGTATATGTAGGAACTACAGAGGGATTGAGTTACTTTAATGACAAGGAAATGAGAAGTAATTCAAGTTGCGACCTGCGTATATTAAATATTACTATCTCCGGTAAAGAGCGATTTTTTGATTCCTCCAGAATACTATTAAAAAACAAGGATAATAACATAAGGTTCGATTTTGTTGCGATCTCATTCAAATCGGAAGGAAAAATCTTATATTATTATAAACTTTCCGGAATTGACAATGAATGGAAAACGACAAGCGAGAACTTTTTACAATACCCGACTTTGCCCTCCGGCGATTATCAACTCGAGTTATATGCGGTGAATAAATTTGGAACAAAAAGTGAGATAATTACAATCGATTTTGAAATTGAAAAAAAACTGGTTGAAGAAACCTGGTTTATTGTTTTACTGCTATCCGCTGCCGCGGGAATAATATTGCTATTGGTCAATTGGAGGATCATGGTGATCAAACGTTCTCAAAATGAAAAAGCGATCAACGCAGAAAAAATTTCGAAACTGGAACAACAGGCATTAAAAGCTCAAATGAACCCGCATTTTATTTTTAATTGCCTCAATTCAATTCAGCAATATGTAATTGATAAAGATGTTCAGGGGGCCAATAAATTCATATCAGGGTTTTCGAGACTGATCCGGCAAACCCTGGATAATTCAGGTAAGCAAAGTATTACTGTGGCCGAAGAAGAAAGCTTCCTGAGATCTTATCTCGAACTCGAAAAAAGCAGGTTTGAAAATAAATTCGATTATAATATAACCATTGATGGGGGCATCAATAAAGAAACCAATTCTTTGCCACCAATGTTATTGCAACCATATATTGAGAATTGTATCAGGCATGGTATCATGCACAAAAGCAATGGCAAAGGGATGATAGATATCAGTTTTAACATGGCAGAAGGTAATCTTGTTTGTTCAATAGTTGACAACGGCATTGGCAGAGTGGCGGCGGGTTCTTTTAAAATGACCGAACATTTAAATTACGAATCCAAAGGAACATACCTCACCGGTCAGCGAATTATGATGATAAATAAAAACAACCCATCAGACATCATACTTGAAACAAAAGACCTCTTTGATGATATTGGACAGCCTTGTGGAACAAAAGTTACCATCGTAATACCATTGCAGAACACCGACTAACGGAGCAGGCTTTTTGCAGATCATTTTAATTTGACGATATTAGTGCATCAACACTTATACCTTTTGAGGACATATCATTTATCTTATTTAATTGTACTTTTTTGTTTGCTGACACTTACTGCTAACAGCCAGGAGTATTCCTATAAACATTATGAGATCAAGGACGGGCTTGTTGGAAACAACGTATACCAATGCCTGGAGGATAAGGAAGGATTTTTATGGTTTGCTACCGAAACGGGTGTAAGCAGGTTTGACGGAACCAGTTTTAAAAACTTTACAACAGCAGACGGGTTGCCCGATAATGAAATATTAAAATTATTTGTAGATAGTAAAGGAAGAGTATGGATGTTGCCTTTTAAAAACAAGATCTGTTATTATTATAAGGGAAAAATTTTTAGCACTGACAACGATAGCACTTTGGAAAGCCTGAAATTTAAAGGTTATCCAACACAAATAGTTGAAGACAATGAAGAGAATTTATACTTCTTTGAAGAAAAACAGCTGGTTATTCTTCAAAAGAATAAAAATGTATTGAGAAAATATGAAAAACCCGGTGCCCCACTTATATTTTATGGAGGCAATATGAATAGCCTGGATAAGATCTGTGTGTTCATGTCTTTCGGAGAGATTTCTTCATTAAATGAAATTACTATTCAACAAAACGATATTCTATTTAAAAAAAGCACAGACTCCATATATTTTTACGGAAATAAATTATCCCTTTCAATTATTACCTCGGAACTATATTTATACGTTGATAATTTAAAGGATAAGTTTTTATTAAAAGATATTGTGCTCAACAATTATGCACGGAAAACAAAAGATACGATTGAAATTCCAGCTGCTTACAATACCATTTCATACATTAACGATAGCGTATTTTTTTTTAATACAGGTCATGGCGTATTGAAATATAATTATGTTACCGGTGTATACAGTACGAGGTTTCTTGAGAATGAGAATGTATCCTGTACTATAAGAGATAATGAAAATAATTTGTGGTTTACCACGCTCGGAAACGGAGTGTACAGGTTATATTCTGAGACGAATAAGAATATTCTTTTTATTGAAAATGCCGGTATGCATGCCGTGAATGCAGTTTTAACAACGGATAAGGAAATTATTGTTGGCACCGATCATTCAAAAATATACTGGCTGGGAAAATCGGGCAATAAGAAAGGGGAATATGAAATACCAACCATCGAAGGCACAAGGAAAATAGTTAAGATCATGTCCTGGCAAAACAAACTTTATATGCTTGGTGAAACGGCGTTGGTATTATCAGACATGAATAAGATTAACCCTGTCAAAATTCCTATCAAGGGTCCAATTAAAAACCTGACTTTTAAAGACATGGCGATCGGGGATCATGGAGAACTGTTTTTTGGTACGCATTACTGGGCCTTGTCATACGATATGGAAAAGGAAGTTTCCAAAATTCTGATGAACAAAAGGAACACCGCTGTTTGCCATGTTGATTCAGGATTATATATAGGTACATTGGGAGGATTGACATTTGTTAACCTGCAAAAAGAACCTTTTGAAAGCAGGGAATTTCCGATGATCAAAGACCGTATTACAAAAATTACTTTTTCAAAAAACATGCTTTTGGTAGGCACCAATGATCATGGTGTAATTTGTTTATACAAGGATAAAATTGTAAAAAATATTACAGAAAAAGATGGCCTTACGGGTAATCTTGTACGGACTTTATATGCTGATAGCAATTTTTTATGGGTTGGCACTGATCATGGATTGAACCAGGTCGATCTTTCAGATACAGGTTACCACGTAATACAGACATATACCACCAGTGATGGACTGCCCAGTAATATGATCAACGCAGTAACAGTTCAAAATGATACTGTATATGTGGGAACAGCCAAAGGCTTAAGTATGTTTGATCACAGGGAAATACACAGCAGTTCAAATTGTGATCTCAGGATTTTAGGTATTGTTGTTTCAGGAAAGGAAATGTTGTTTGATTCTTCAAACCTGCTTTTAAAGAACAGGGACAACAATATCACATTTGACTTTGTTGCCATTTCGTTTAAATCGGAAGGAAAAATTTTATACTATTATAAGCTTTCGGGAATAGACTCAGAGTGGAAAACCACCAAGGAAAATTTTTTACAATACCCTACATTGCCTTCAGGCCAATATGAACTCCAGTTGTATGCAGTGAATAAATTTGGCGTTAAGAGCAAAACAATAACTATCAGTTTTGAAATTGAAAAAAAGATGGTTGAGCAGGCATGGTTCCTGGCAATTATCGCGTTACTCGCTATTGGTATTGTAATATTAATAGTAAACCGGAGAATAAAAAAAATTAAAGATTTACAAAAGGCTAAAACCGCCAATGCGGAAAAAATTGCAGAACTGGAACAGCAGGCATTGAAAGCGCAAATGAACCCGCATTTTATTTTTAATTGCCTTAATTCAATACAGCAATATGTAATTGATAAGGATGTGCAGGGAGCAAATAAATTTATATCGGGGTTTTCAAGACTTATCAGGCAAACACTCGATAATTCAGGCAAACGAGCAATAACAGTTGCAGAGGAAGAAAGTTTTCTACGCTCTTATCTCGAACTGGAAAAAAGCAGGTTTGAAGAAAAATTTGATTATAACATTTATATTGACAAGAACATTAAGCAGGACGAAGATTCTTTGCCTCCGATGTTACTGCAACCCTATATTGAGAATTGTATACGGCATGGGATCATGCACAAGAGTAACGGAAGGGGAATTATAGATGTTAACTTTGCTTTAGCTGAAGGCAACCTGGTATGCTCAGTTTCGGATAATGGAATTGGCAGAATTGCTGCCAGTGAGTTTAAAGGAATGCAGCATATCAGTTACCAGTCGAAAGGATCTGTTTTAACAGGGCAGCGAATAATGATGATCAATAAAAACAACAATGCAGATATTATTCTTAGAACAGAAGATCTCAAGGACATAAATGGCCAGCCAGCCGGAACAAAAGTTACGATCGTAATTCCATTGCAGAATGTTGATTAAAAAATAAAACACCAGATATGTTTAAAACGGTTATAGTAGACGATGAACCAAAAAACCTCCGCATCCTTAAAAAATTATTGCAGGATTATTGCCCGCAGATCCAGTTAATCGGGGAAGCAGAAGATGTAAAAATGGCTCTACAGGTGATCCGCGAACTTAAACCCGACCTGGTAATACTTGACATTGAGATGCCTTATGGAAATGCATTTGATCTGCTCGACAGCCTGATGCCAATAGATTTTGAAGTTATTTTTATTACTGCTTTTGATAATTACAGTTTAAAAGCATTTAAATACAGTGCACTCGATTATCTCTTAAAACCAGTTGATATTACAGAATTGCAGGCAGCAACGGATAAAGCCGTTCAGAAAATAACCGGTAAAAATATTAATCAGCAGGTAGCACTTCTATTGTCCAATTATAAAAACACGCAGAATAACCTTCATAAGATCGCTATTCCAACCATGGATGGATTTGTTTTTATGAACGTAGAAGAAATTATTCGTTGTGAGGCTAATGGAGCCTACACTAATATTTACTCAACACGAAACGAAAAAATAACTGCATCCAAGAACATTAAAGAATATGAAGAACTGCTACCTGCCGCTGTTTTTTGCAGGATACACAATTCGCATCTCATCAACCTGAACAGGATAAAAAAATATAGCAAGGGCAGGGGCGGCACCGTGATTATGGAGGATGGGGCCATATTGGAAGTTGCCAGCAGGAGGAGGGATGAATTCCTTGCGATGTTCAAATAGGGCGCTCACGATTTTCCTACGATCTTGCACAGTTATAGCCAGAATTCACACGGCTATTAATTAGGGCCTGAAGCAAATAAAAAATAGGCTTTTTTGTAGTTACTTTGAGCCATAAAGAGTTAATCCGTGCTCTATGCCGGCTTTTTACCATAACTACCTGCATCTCCGGGAATTCGGAGAAAAAATTTAGGCCATCCTGTACCGGGATGGCTTTTTCTTTCCTTATAATCACCTGGTAAGTATCATCAGCAGGATGGCCAACAGACCCATCACCAGGCCGATAAACGTGCAGGCTAGCCTGAAAAAGAAGATCTCTTTTTTTGCGTTTCTCAAAAACGCCTGTTTGATCGTTTTTACCGGGATTGCATTTATACGGCCAGCGATCATGGTATCAAGCCGCAATTCTTTTTTTAAAGAAGATAGGTAGCTTTTAATGATAACCGGGAAAAGAAGGTCTATCTCGATCATAAAAGCAGTTTTAAACTGCGATAAAGTCTTTTCTCCCATGAATTTATAAAGCAGGGGAAAAATTCCTGCCAGCTTTTCATTCAAAAAGAAATCAACATGTTTTTCAATTTCAGGCTTTAATTTTTGGAGTAATGCAGGATCCGATATCTTTTCATCAATAATGGTGGAAGATTCAAATTCATGCTGGAATAGTTTGCCCGCATTATCAGCCAAACGTGATTTCAGTGCGCCATTTTTAGAAGATCCTCCAAACAAAAACTGAAGTGTGAACCCTGCTATGAGCCATCCTGTTAATGCAGAACAGAAAACAATAATAATCACTTGTAATGGCCCCATTACTTTATTTTTTGAGGGCAAAAGTAGTGGAATAAGAAGGCCTTGTCAAAATGTAATTTTGAAGGAGCGTTCTTTTTTTATATTTTTGCAGCAGTAATTAAATGGTGATTGTAGCTCAGTTGGTTAGAGCACCAGATTGTGATTCTGGGGGTCGGGGGTTCGAGCCCCCTCATTCACCCAAAAATGATCTCCCTGGCAGTGCCGGGGAGATCATTTTTTGCCACCTATCAAAAAATATTTCCACACAGGCTGTTTAACAAAACATTATTGCGGATATAGCGTTAACCTTAGGCGTGGAACTTCGTTTTTACGTTATTTTTACACAATGCAAAAAATTGCAAATTTCATTATGAGCAAGAAATTCATCCCGGTAATTATTGCACTTACGGGTGCCAGCCTGTTTTTTACCTTTCAATCGCAGGGAAAAAACGATAATGATGACAATCCAAGAACCAGGTACGCTAAAATTCTTAGAAATGTAGGAGTATTGCTTGAAGAAGGTCATTATAGCCCAAGAAAAATTGATGATGCTTTTAGTAAAGAGGTTTTAAAAAAGTTTATTGAAGACCTTGATAATGACAAGACCGTTTTCCTGAAATCTGATATCGAAAATTTCAAAAAATTTGAGACAAGGATCGATGATGAAATTCATGGAAGCGAAATTCAATCTTTCTTTACCATCAATGATGTGTACCTGAAAAGACTGAATGAAGCAGCTTCATTGTACAATGGCATTCTTTCCAAGCCCTTTGATTTTACAAAAGACGAAAGAGTTTTAATGGATGCTGATAAGGCTGAATTTGCGAAAAGTGAAACTGAGCTCGAAGATCAATGGAGAAAGCGTTTAAAATATGCAGTGTTAGGAAAATTTGTGGATATGCAGGATGAAAGAGAGAAGAATAAAGACAAAAAAGATTTTAAAGTTAAAGTGGACAGTACACTTGAAAGAGAAGCAAGAGACCAGGTTCGTAGGCAACTGGACAGGTATTTTACAACTAAAAAGACAAGAGAAAATACAGATGAGAATTTTAGCACCTTTGTAAACACTATTACAACCATCATGGATCCGCATAGCAGCTACTTCCCACCAGTAGATCTGCGTTCATTTAATGAATCTATGAGCGGCCATTTTTATGGTATTGGAGCACAATTAAAAGAAGATGATGGCAGGATAAAAATATCAAGTCTTGTTACCGGTGGACCGGCATGGAAAAGCGGTGAGTTAAAAGAAAATGACGAGATCATTAAAGTCGCACAAGGTAACCAGGAACCCGTTGATGTAACAGGTTATGCGGTAACCGATGCAGTTAAACTGATAAGAGGCGCTGAAAAAGGAAGTGAAGTGAAGCTAACGGTTAAGCGTATGGATGGAACAATTAAGGTAATAACATTGTTAAGGGATGATATTAAACTGGAAGACACTTTTGCAAAATCTGCTATTATAAAAGGGGAGAATAAGATCGGGTATATATACCTGCCCGAATTTTATGCAGATTTTGAAAAACCTAATGGAGTACGTTGTGCAGCGGATGTTGCCAAAGAAATAGAAAAATTAAAAGCAGAGAACGTGGATGGGATCGTGCTGGATCTTCGCGGTAATGGCGGTGGTTCATTGTATGATGTGGTGCAGATGGCCGGTCTTTTTATTGAAGATGGACCAATATGCCAGGTAAAAGGCCGTGATGAAAAGGCAAACATTTTACGCGATAAAGACAGGAACGTTTTATATTCCGGCCCATTTGCTGTGATGGTAGATGAAACCAGTGCTTCTGCCTCAGAAATTTTTGCAGCCGCTATCCAGGATTATAAGCGTGGAGTGATCATAGGAAGCACATCAACTTACGGTAAGGGTACCGTGCAACGGAATATTCCCTTGAATCCTGAAAATGAAAGCTCCCTTTTTGGAAATAAAAAATCAGAAGACCTGGGCACAGTTAAATTAACGCTTCAAAAATTCTATCGTATCAGTGGTGGTGCCACGCAATTAAAAGGAGTAACTCCTGATATCGTTCTTCCTGATCGTCTTGAGTATTTAAAATTCAGGGAAAAAGATAATCCTTATTCACTGAGTTGGGATGAGATCACAAAAGCGGATTATAAAACATGGTCTTCTATTTCAAGTGAAGATCCTATTATTACAAGTGCAAACAATGAAGTAAATAAGAGCACTACATTTGGAAAAATTAAAACAAATGTTCAGTGGCTGGAGAAGTATAACGACAAGGAATATTCACTTAATATCAATAAATATAAAGCAGATCAGAAAGAATTAAAGACCGTATATAAGCAAATTGAAGATCTGTATAAATTGGCTCAGCCACTTACTTTCCAGAATTTGGCGGCTGATACTGCATCGATCAACGAGGGAAAAGATAAAATAGAAAAAAATAAACAGTGGATCAAAATACGCAGCACTGATATTTATATTGATGAATCTGTTAAAGTATTGAACAAAATGATCGCCCAGGATAACCTGGCAAAAACAGAGATCAGGAATAACAATGGTTCAAAAGTGGATATTAAAGAGATAAAGAATTAATTGAATTATAATTTATTAAAAAGCCGTTCAATAAAATGAACGGCTTTTGTTTTACAATTAAGATCCGTAAATCGTCAATCGGGAATCGGCAATGCCTGTTGCAAATCATACATCTTAAATCATACATCATACATTCTCAAATATACTTAGTCTCAACAATGCCTTTATGATGTTTTAAATGCCCCACAATAATATACCCGATCGCATTCACGGTAACAGGATTATTATTTGCAATACCTGACTGGCTTAACATATCAGTGTTGAAACTACGGAACAGCATTTCAGTAGTGTTTCTTACTGCTTTTAGTTCTTCTACGAGGCTCTTCCAGGTTCTTTCATTTGCATATGAATTATCAGCATAAGCATTTTCATCAAAGCTTGGAAGTGACGTGGTCTCCTTCCTTGCAAATGACAGCGCACGGTAAGCGAATATTCTTTCAGCGTCAATGATATGCTGTAATAACTCCTTTAACGTCCATTTACCCTCGGCATAAGCGTAGCCCGCTTTTTCTTCGGAAATCGTATCGAAGAATTTATCGACAACTGTACGTTGATTCTTAAAAGCTTCAAACAAATCGGTCTCTTCAACTTTGCTGATATAATTATCAAAATAAGCAGGATAGGATCCCTGTATTGGTCTTGTCATAATTAAAATATTTTATGCAAAAATAAACCGTTCCATGATAAAGCGGAACGGTTTGAATTATTTTATAATAAAACTTCCTAACCTACTTTAGATTTCTTTATCGTTGATTTTGGAAGTACTTCTTTTTTTCCGGTCTTGATTGTTCCCGCAAGTTTTATCGCTTCATAAGCGTTCACGATCCCACCTGTTTTTGATAGATCAGAAAGATTTACTTTTTGATCTGTACCCGGGATATTTACTTTATCAGCAGGCGCTACTGCAGACTTTTCAATAACATATTTAAGCTGCTGTGGTGTAAGCTTTGGATAATGTTCCAGTATCAGTGCTGCAATACCCGCAACTACCGGGCAAGCCATACTTGTACCACTTGCATTACCATAAGTAGTATCGCCGGGAATAGTGGAATAAATACTTACACCTGGTGCAAATACATCTACTTCCTTTTTGCCATAGTTGCTGAACGATGCAGTTAAACCGCCGTTTTTCATATCTCCACTTGCACCAACTGTAATTACATTTGATGCTTTTCCTTTTCCATCTATATATACGGGATTAGGAAAATTATCTGTTGAATCTACATTCTTCGCATCATTTCCTGCTGCATGTACCAGTAATACCCCTTTCTTTTCTGCATAACGGAATGCATCATCCACCCATTGTTTTTCCGGGGAGAAATCTTTTCCGAAGCTCATACTGATAATGCGTGCGCCGTTATCAACTGCATAGCGGATCGCATTAGCAATGTCTTTATCATGTTCATCACCATCTGGTACAGCACGCAGCATCATGATACGTACATTGTCGGCAATCCCATCCATACCTTTTCCATTACCCCTTGCTGCTGCAATGATACCCGAACAATGTGTTCCATGGAAAGGAGTAGAAGCCATGATATCCTTATTGCCATAAAAACGATCATTGATATTTGTTTCATCATCACCTACAATTTCTTTACGGTATTCTTTCGGCGCATTTTCAGCAGCATCCGCTTTACGCAACTGGCCATTGATATCATCCAGCAATTGTGTATTGGTTATGTCGAAATTATTATTGTTCTGTTTGCAAATGCCCAATATAAGTGACTGAACCCTTTTTGCATCAGGACTTACAGGAGTAAAATTCTGCAGGTCTTTACCACTATATTCTTCTTTGCTGAGTTCTTTTTTTAAAACTGAATCACCGGCAAGAAATTTAGGTAATAATTGTTTTATAAAAGCAACTTCTTCTTTGTTTACACTGCCAATAATTTTATCTTTTGCCCTTACATAAGTCTTATAAGAAGCTTTATCTTCTGCAGAAAGGGTGGTTGTGTCTACTTCTTTTCCATCCCATTTTGGTTTTAAATTATTATAAACACGGGCGCCCTCATAACTATCTTCTTTAACATTACGCCCATCCTTACCTCCGATAAAATTCCAACCATGAGCATCGTCAATGTACCCGTTGTGATCGTCATCAATACCATTATTGGGAATCTCTTTTGGATTGTTCCACATAATTGGTTTCAGGTCTTCATGAAGGGTATCAATTCCGCTATCAATAACTGCTACCAAAACGCGTGTGCTTTTGAGCTTTTTTGATTTGATCAGTGAATAGGCCTTATCAAGGCTGACACCATTGAAACCTGAAGTTGCAGGATCAAGTTGATGCCAGTTTTTTGGTACGGAAACTTCTTTTACTGAATCAGCCTGCTGAGCGTAAACACTCCCTGTTAGAAAAAATGCCACTAATAGCATCTTTGAAATTTTAGTCATATGTATTAAAATTTGAATAGGCGAAAATAAACCTATTGTGCAAAATCACGGTTACCGCTCATATTTTATTAGCGAAAAATTTACAAGTCAAACCGGATTCCCTGGGCTAATGGCAGCTTATCTGTATAGTTGATGGTATTCGTCTGGCGGCGCATGTATACTTTCCATGCATCACTACCACTTTCACGTCCACCGCCTGTTTCTTTTTCACCTCCGAATGCACCGCCTATCTCGGCACCTGATGTTCCGATATTTACATTGGCAATACCACAATCACTTCCAGCCTGCGAAAGGAACATTTCCGTTTCACGCAAGTTATTACTAATGATGGAAGATGATAAACCCTGCGGTACGCCGTTCTGCATTGCAATCGCTTCTTCCATAGTGTTATATTTCATAATATAAAGAATAGGAGCAAATGTTTCATGCTGCACTATTTCATAGCTATTCTTTGCTTCGGCAATACATGGTTTTACATAACATCCGCTTTCATATCCTTTTCCTTTCAGGACTCCGCCTTCAACGATAAATTTTCCGCCTTCTTTTTTGCATTTTTCAATTGCCGATAAGTACATATTCACCGCATCTTTATCGATCAACGGTCCTACATGATTTTTTTCCTGCAACGGATCCCCGATATTCAACTGGCCATAAGCATTCACCAGCATGTCTTTGATCTTGTTGTAAATTTTTGAATGTATGATCAGGCGACGGGTAGTAGTGCAACGTTGTCCCGCAGTACCCACTGCTCCGAAAGCAGCAGCAGTCATAGCTATCTTAAGATCTGCATCCTGCGAAATAATGATGGCATTGTTACCTCCAAGTTCTAACAAGCTGCGGCCAAGCCTTTGTCCAACAGCAGCCCCAACCGCTTTACCCATTCTTGTACTACCCGTTGCAGAAAGGAGCGGAACACGGGTATCATTGCTCATCCATTCCCCCACTTCTCTTCCGCCAACAATGAGGCAACTAACGCCTTCGGGTACATTATTTTGTTTAAAAACGCTTTGAATGATCTTCTGACAAGCTACCCCACACAATGCTGTTTTCTCACTTGGTTTCCAGATGGCAACATCGCCGCAAACCCAGGCAAGCATACTATTCCAGCTCCATACAGCAACAGGGAAATTGAATGCGGATATAATACCTACAAGACCTAATGGATGATATTGCTCATACATACGATGACCCGGGCGTTCACTGTGCATGGTAAGGCCGTGCAGCTGGCGTGATAGACCAACCGCAAAGTCGCAGATATCGATCATCTCCTGTACTTCACCCATGCCTTCCTGCAAACTTTTGCCCATTTCATAGCTAACCAGCTTTCCTAACGGTGCTTTGTATTTTCTTAATTCCATTCCCACCTGTCGCACAATTTCACCACGTTTTGGCGCTGGCCATAAACGCCATTCAGTAAACGCTTCCTGCGCTTTTGTTATCGCAGCATCATATGCTTTCCTGTCTGCACCTGTTACCGTCCCGATCAGTTTTCCATCAACAGGAGAATAAGAGTCAATCTTTTCGCCTTTTGATTTTATCCAGTTTAAACCTGTAGATACGCCATCATTATTGGCCTGTATTTTTAATTCTTTGAGGAAATCCATTTCTTGAAATTTTTTGCAAAGGTAAGAGGTATTTACAATTTTTTGTGTCTTTAGCATACAGTACTCTGCGGCTAAAGCCTGCAAAAGGACATGCATCAATTGCCCCTGGCTTAAGCCGGGGGCAATGAAATACAGTTGTGACTGGCTTTAGCCACATTATCATTTAAATGATTTGCGATTAAGATGTGTTAAAGAGAGGCTGATCACTTCATAAATTTTATTCAACTCTTCCTTTGTTATACAATAAGGCGGCATGATATAAATCGTATTGCCAAGAGGACGTAGCAGCACGCCATTCTCCAGGTAAAACCGGTAGGCCTCATTTTTTATGGAATTGAAATAGGATGTGCTTTCTTCCGTATTCAAATCAAATGCAATAATGGTTCCTGTTTGACGAATATTGTTTACGAAGCCATTGCTTCTCACTGATTCAGCAAAAATTTTGTGTTGTTCAGCAATCATTTTTATTTGTTCAGCACAGCTTTCTTTTAACAGCAATTCAATACTTGCATTCGCTGCGGCACATGCCAATGGGTTTGCAGTATAAGAGTGGCCGTGGAAAAAAGTTTTGGCCGCCTCGTCTGAATAAAATGCATCAAATATGTTTTGTGTACATGCCGTTACACCCAGCGGCATAAATCCCCCGGTAATTCCTTTAGAAAGACAGATAAGATCAGGCTGATGGCGGAGATGGTTGATTGCAAAGATTTTCCCTGTTCTGCCAAAACCTGTCATCACTTCGTCGGCTATGCATAAACATTCTTTTTGTTTTGCAATACTTAAAAGCTCATCTAAAAAACCTGCTTCATACATTTTCATGCCTGCAGCGCCTTGTACAAGGGGTTCAAAAATGAAAGCAGCGATTGTATTTGTATCAAGTAAAGCAGTCAAAGTTTTTTTTACTGATTCAATGTTATGTTTAGCAGGAACAGGTATGTGATGCACTTCAAATAAGAGATCATTAAAGGCCGCATTAAAAGTATTTCTTGCACCGGCACTCATTGCTCCGAACGTATCGCCATGATAAGCATTTTCGAAAGCGATGATCTTTGTTTTATTTGTATTGCCTTTGTTATGCCAGCATTGTATCGCCATTTTAATGGCTACTTCCACTGACGTAGAGCCATCATCCGAAAAAAATATTTTTGAAAAATGAGGAGGTAAGATACGGATCAGTTTTTCGGAAAGTTCAATTGCTGGAGGATGTGTAAAACCGGCAAAGATCACATGCTCCAGCTTTTTCGCCTGCAAAGCAATGCTGTTTGCAATGAATTCATTTGTATGACCGTGAATATTTACCCACCAGGATGAAATAGCATCGATATAGTTTTTCCCATCTGCTCCAAATAAAATACAATCCTTTGCACTAACAATTTCAATCGGCTCATCCGCAGTTTTCATTTGGGTGAAAGGATGCCATATGTAATTCCTGTTTGTATTTGCAGCCGGCATGTTATAGATTTATATCAATGGTGTTAGCGAATTGAGCAATTGTTGTCGCATCAATACTATCAAACGCAGGTATACTGAACAATAGGGGCAATTTTGTATGATCTAAAATGTATTCCCGGCTCGAATTTGTTTCATTGCCACTGAATACGATTCCTTTTATGGGGATTTTTTTACCTGCAAGTGCTGCATGTGAAAGCAATGTATGGTTAATGCTGCCAAGATAGTCACTGGAAACTAAAATAACGGGAAGTTGTAGCTGTGCCGTAAGATCGATGTTTAAAAAATCTTTCGCCAGGGGACTCATTAACCCACCTGCTGTTTCTACAACGATATTATTTAATGACAATGGCAAAACAATATCTTCTTTTTTAATTGTTACGTTTTCCATAGCTGCTGCATAGTGTGGTGATGCAGGCGTTTTTAAACAATATTTTTCTTTATGAACCTGACATGCGGGATTGGTTACATGTACTTTAATAAAATTACTATCAGTATCTTCCATTCCCGCCTGCACCGGTTTCCAGTAATCATAACCAAGTGCCTGGCAAATAATTGCTGAACAAACTGTTTTGCCAATACCTGTATGTATGCCTGCGATTATTATACTCATTGTTGAAATTTATTGATCTCTTTTAATAGTTGATCAATCTCTGCTTCTGTATTAAAAGTGTGTAAACATATCCTCAATCTTTCTGTGCCGGCGGGAACGGTAGGAGGAAGGATCGCTTTAACGAAAATGCCATTTGCAAAAAGATGTTCTGACAATGCCCTTGTCTTAAAACTATCGCCGATCATAATTCCCTGTATGGGAGAATGACTTTTAATAAACGTAAGATTTGTTTGTTGTTGAATGGCGGTCCTGAAATATTCTACCAGTTCAAATAATCTTTTGCGGTCAGCAAATGGTAATTGCTCATACGCTTTCTGCACCTGTAAATAAGTGTGTGGTGGTAAAGCGGTAGTGAAAATAAAAGAACGGGCATGGTTAATAAGATAGTTACGCAATGTATGGCTCCCTGCTACAGCGGCTCCATGTAAACCAAGGGCTTTTCCAAATGTATACACACATGCATATACATCCTGTTCAAGTTTATACTTGCAAACAAGGCCTTCGCCCTTATCTCCAAAAGCACCTGTAGCATGTGCTTCATCTACGATCAGTAATGCGTTGTGTTTTTTACAGAGCGCTGCAATATCAATTAACGGAGCTTCATCTCCATCCATTGAATAGATTGATTCAACTGCAACGATTTTTTTTCCTGTTGATTGCTGTAATTTTTTTTCAAGATCAGCAATATTGTTGTGTTTGAATTTATCCTGTTTGCATGACTTAATCTCATGCCATCAATAATGCTTGCATGAATGTATTCGTCAGAGATAAAGCAATCGCCCTTATTTGCAATGCAGGAAAATAATCCAACGTTGGCCATGTAACCTGAATTGAATATCAAGGCAGCTTCGCTGTTATGGAATGCTGCGATCATTCTTTCTGTTTCTTCCGCAACTTTTGAATTGCCGGTGATCGACCTGGAGCCTGTAGCCCCGGAGGAATAGGTTCCTGTTTCAATATGTTTTAGGGAAGCCGATTTTGAAAATCCGAAATAATCATTGGAGCTGAAATCAATTTTATCATCTGCATATAACAGGGTTCGCAAAAGTCCGCCTGATTTTCTTTCATCTAATCTTTGCTGTAAATGATCGTCGAAGTTTTTATTTGTATCCACAACTAAGTATTGATTGCTGATTCTGTATTCGCTGCTGCAATATCCTTAAATGGTTTGCGTGCAGTAAGGCCAAGTAGTTTAAACATCTGCATGTCTGTATCAAAATCAGGATTGGGGGTTGTTAATAATTTTTCTCCCGCAAATATTGAATTCGCGCCGGCCATAAAACACAAAGCCTGTTCTGCAATACTCATTTCATTTCTGCCTGCAGATAATCTTACAACAGATGCTGGCATAATAATTCTTGCAGTGGCGATCATACGCAACATTTCATCTATGTCTACTTTCTGATTGTGCTGCAATGGTGTTCCCTGTACAGGCACCAGGGCATTGATGGGTACAGAATCAGGATGTGTTTCCATTGTGGACAATGTGTGCAACATTTTTATACTGTCTTCATCCGTCTCTCCGAGTCCCACAATGCCACCACAGCAAACACTTAGTTTTGCCTTACGCACATTGTTCAATGTATTAATCCGGTCATCGAATGTACGGGTAGTGATGATATTACCATAATTCTCATTGCTTGTATCAATATTATGATTGTATGCAAAACAACCGGCTTCTTTTAAACGTTCGGCCTGTTCGTAAGTAAGCATGCCCAATGTGCAGCATACTTCCAGGCCCATATCATTTACTTCTGAAACCATTTCAAGAATACGATCGAAATCTTTATTGTCCCTTACCTCACGCCATGCAGCGCCCATGCATAACCGGGAGGCGCCATTAGCTTTGGCAACAGCAGCCCTTTCTTTTACTTTCTCTACCGTCATTAATGGATGTACTTCAATATCAGTATGATAACGGGCAGCCTGCGGGCAATAAGCACAATCTTCTTTGCAGCCGCCTGTTTTTATAGAAATAAGGCTGCTTACCTGTACTTCGCCATAAGATTTATTCCTGCGATGAATTGTTGCTGCGTCAAAAATGAGATCAAGTAAAGGTCGGTTATAGATTTCTTTTATTTCTTCGAGTGTCCAGTTGGTTCTTACTTGCATGGTTGCTTTAGGTTGGGTGAGCAAAGCTATTAAAAGAATTATAAATTCTGAATTATGAATGCTGAATTATTGTAAGTCTTAAAGTATTTTTAAGATTATTCATAATTCAGCATTCATAATTTATAATTCAATCTAATATTATTCCGACTCATTTGGAAAATCCTTACTCTTTACATCTTTTATATATTGCTGAACTGCACCTGTTACCTGCTCAGCAATATTCAGGTATTGACGAAGAAAACGTGGTTTGAATTCTGTATTTATTCCAAGCATATCATGCATCACCAATACCTGGCCATCGCAGCTTCCTCCTGCACCAATACCAATAGTTGGGATATCGAGACTTTCTGAGACTTCTTTTGCCAATGAAGCGGGTATTTTTTCAAGTACGATCGCAAAGCAACCTGCTTCCTGCAAAAGAAGAGCATCTGTTTTTAATTTTGCGGCTTCTGCTTCTTCTGTTGCTCTTACGGTGTATGTTCCAAATTTATTAATGCTTTGTGGTGTTAAACCAAGATGCCCCATAACGGGAACGCCTGCACTTACAATCTTTTTAATTGATTCCACTACTTCATACCACCTTCCAGTTTTACTGTATGGCCGCCAGTTTCCTTCATGATCCGGATCGCAGAGATCAATGCTTCTTTTGAATTACCCTGGTAAGTACCAAAGGGAATATCCACCACAATGAGGCAGCGTTCAATTCCCCTTACCACGCTTTGCGCATGATAGATCATCTGGTCGAGCGTAATGGGTAAAGTTGTTTCATGGCCGGCCATTACATTGCTCGCACTGTCACCAACCAGTATGATATCGATACCGGCGGCATCAAAAATCTTTGCAAATGAATAATCATAAGCAGTGATCATGGAGATCTTCACGCCGGAAGATTTCATTTTTTGTAATGTATTGGTGGTAATTTTTTTTACTTCCTTATTAACTGACATATAAATAAGTTTAATGAATGTTAATAGCGAAGGAGGGGAGATGGCTCTGCATTAGAATAAAACAAGTCCGGCAGTTATCGCTTGAGGGTGTAAATGTAGGGAAAAGCTATTAGCTGTTAGCTATTAGTTTTTGAAAAATTGAGCTAAATGATATTTAATTGAAATTATTTGTAACCTTATGATAATAAAATCTACCTGTAAAAAGCTTTTAATCTATTATAGAATTCAATAATTGCGACCAACTAACAGCTAAGGGCTAATAGCTAACAGCCTTCTCCTTCACCTCTTCCCACAAATGCTGTATCAATCCATCGGCGAGACCGATCTTTGGAACATAAATCTCTTCAGCAGCAGCCCAGCGCATTACATTAATATAGATGAGCAATGCCGGTACAATAACATCTGCACGATCTTCCCTGAGACCATACTTTGCAATTCTTTCTTCAACAGAAACTGCATCTAATTCTTTATAATAATCACGCAAAAGATCAAGTGGTAAAGGTTTGCCTTCTTTCCTTTTGCTCATTGAAAATACTTTGTTGATATTACCACCACTCCCGATCGCAACAACTTCTTTATGCCCGCGGGTAGCATTTTTAATTTCTTCTTTCATTTCATTCCAGTCGCTTTCTGTAACCTGCTTTTTTAATATGCGGATGGTGCCGATATTAAAAGATTTTTTAAAGACAAGCACACCATTGCTGAAGAAGGAGGTTTCGGTACTGCCACCACCTACATCAATGTACATATAGCTGTGATCCTTGTCCATATTTTCTGCAACATGGTTTTCATAAACAAAATTTGCTTCTGCATCACCGGATATAACTTCAATATCAAGACCGGTTTCTTTTTTTACGATCGACAATATTTCCGCAGCATTTTCTGCATCCCGCATGGCGCTTGTAGCACATGCTTTTATAGCATCCACATGATAGGCATTGATCAGGTGCCTGAAAGCCTTCAGGGTCTGAATGAGCATTTCTGTTTTTTGAGAAGAGATCAACTTGTTTTCAAAAACGTCGAAGCCAAGCCGGAGCGGTACCCGGATCAGGTTCATTTTATTAAAAACCGGTTTTTCATTGCCTTCCTGTATCACTTCAGTAATAAGTAGCCTGGCGGCATTACTGCCTATATCGATTGCTGCAAGTTTCAATAGATCTGTTTGATTTAATCCACTAATGAGTTAATGATGCTGCAATTTCGTTTAATTAACTTAAACAGGAACACTAAAAAGTGGTTCAAAAAAATGTGTGGATAATTTCCGGTACAAATAATTATAAGTTTCTACCTGTGAGCGGATCTTACTTTTATTCCGGGGATTTACATATTGATTGCTTAAGTCATTATTGAGTATTCTTGCTTTTACATTATCCTGCAGTTGTATCTGCAAAAGATCCTTTATTTCCTCCTGTAGTTTCTTTTCAAGGATGGGGCACGCTGCCTCCACCCGGTGATCAATGTTGCGAACCATCCAGTCGGCAGAAGAGATATATACTTTCTCTTTACCACTGTTGTGAAATATCATCACTCTTGCATGTTCGAGGTATTCATCAATAATACTAATGGCCTGTATCTGAACTTTAAATTTTTTATTTTCTGTGTACATGCAGCAAATACCTCTTATGATCATTTTTATTTCTACCCCGGCCCTTGCAGCATAGTGCAGTTTTTCTATCAACTGCGTATCGCTTAATGAATTTAATTTAAGAATGATAGAAGCCGGTTTTTTATGCAGTGCATTCTTTATTTCCCTGTTCACCAATGCGATCATTTGTTTGCGCATGGATACCGGGCTTACCACAAGTGTTTTGCATGCTTTTAAATAATGATCTCTTGTTTTGGGAAGTTCCAGGTAAGTAAAGATGCGGTTCACATCAGCCATGATCTTCCTGTCGGAAGTAAGCAGACAATGATCACCGTATGCGGTTGCTGTTTTTTCATTCAGGTTGCCGGTGCTTACAAAACCATAATGCGTGGTTACATTATTCACTCTTTTTTTTATGAGGCATAATTTAGCATGTACTTTCAGTTCGGGTACGCCTAATAATACTTTCACACCGGCATCTTCCAGTTCTGCTTTCCATTCAAGGTTTGCTTCTTCATCAAATCTTGCTCTTATTTCCAATACTACTGTAACATGTTTACCGTTTCTCACAGCATTTGTGATAGCATTAATTACTTTCGACTTCGAAGCAAGCCTGTAGCAGGTAATTTTAATACTTACCACTTCCGGATCGATAGCAGCTTCTCTTAGCAGATCAATTACGCTATTAAAAGAATGATAAGGAAAATGCAGCATTACATCTTTTTCCAAAACAATATTAGTTACACTACTGGTAAAACGCAAAGCGGGGTGTGTAAATGATTTTTTTCGCTGGCTTTTTAGCGAAAACACTGATTCCGGGAAATTGATAAAATCCTTAAAGTTGTGTATGCGTGAACCAGGTATCAGGTTGTCTTTGTGTGCAAGCCCCATTCTTTTTATAAGCCAGGTAAGAAATTCAGGATCTATTTCTTTGTCATATACAAATCTTACCGGTTTCCCTTTTTTCCTGTTCTTTAATCCCTTTTCAATTTTTTGTATGAGCGAAGTGGATACATCATTATCAATATCGATCTCTGCATCTCTTGTTACTTTGATAGTATGTGCAGAGAATTCATCATAACCAAAGAACGAAAAGATATGTGGAAGGCAATACCTGATCACATCATCCAGCAGGATAATATATTGCTGGTCGTCGTTTTTTGAAGGCAGTATGAGAAAGCGGGATAATTGTCTTGATGGGATAGACACCAATGCGTATTTCTGAGGGATGGATCCATCTTTTTTTGAAAGCTTACAAGCCAGGTAAATGGATTTATCATTTAATACCGGGAAGCCGTGTATACTTTCAATCATCAACGGAACAATATGACTTCTTACTTCTTCATTAAAATACTCGAGAACAAATTTTTGCTGCGCAACATTTAATTTCTTTTCATTGACAATATTTATTTTTTGTTTTTTAAGCTCACCGAGTATTTGTTCCCATACCCGCTCAAATTCTATCTGCTGTGCAACTGTTTTCTCCTGAATCTCCTGGAGTATGCTTTCCGGATCTTCTTCGAGATGCATCTTTGCCTTGGTGCCGAGCTCAATCATTTTTTTTAATGCAGCAACTCTTACCCGGAAAAATTCATCAAGATTGTTGGAAAAGATACCAAGGAAACGAATACGTTCTTTAACAGGCACGGCTTCGTCTGCAGCTTCCTGTAACACACGGCTGTTAAAAGCAAGCCAGCTTATATCCCTTATGATCGTTTTTCTTTTGTGCAAAGCAATTAGTAATTATAAAATTAACTTTCCCGGCGTTTCATTAATATTTTTCAATATTAAATTATGATGAAATTATTCCCATTATTTATGCGCTTTCATTTTTTCAATAATTGCCGTTGTTGAAATTCCCTCTACGATGCGTGCAAGTTTTACTTCACCACCATTGGCCAGTACTTCTTTTGCACCTGCAATCTGTTCAACAGTATAATCTCCTCCTTTTACCAACGTATCCGGCATTAATGCTTTGATGAGTTCCAACGGTGTATCTTCTTCAAAAATGATAATGGCGTCTGTCATGATCAATGAAGCCAGCAGCAACGCACGTGATTGTTCATTGTTAACAGGTCGTGATGGTCCTTTCAATCTTTTTACCGATGCGTCGCTGTTCACAGCAACGACGAGTATATCCCCATAACCTGCAGCTTCAGCAAGTGAAGCAATATGTCCTTCGTGAAGAATATCGAACACACCATTTGTAAAAACAATTTTTCTTCCTTTAAGTCTCCACCTTTTTATTTGTTTTTTTAATTCGTCGAGACTGCATATTTTTTCAGGGAGTGACTGAACTGATTTCATCTTTCTTTCTGTTTAAATATGGTAATAATATCATAGAAATGCCGCCGGCAATCAGTATAATGCTCGTGGAAACGCCCCAGATCAATGAACCAAAAGCTTGTCCCAATGGAGCCGGGATCTTATAAAGTAATAATGTTTGCATAACAAAAATGGGAAAGGTGCCAATACCATTGGGTGTTGCGATCATTGCCAGGGTAGCGAGTGTTAATACAGAACAAGCTGCTTTCAGACTTAAATGCATAGTGCCTTCCATTGCATAAAAACCGATATATATCTGCAACAGGTACATCGTCCAGATAAAAAAGGTGTGGAATAAAAAAGCTCTTCTGTGTTTCAGGTTTTTGATCGATTTAAAACCTTCGAATATTCCTTTTTCGAAACTATTTATTTTTGATATGACCTTATTTTCAGGAAACTTCTTTCTCAGGAAACTGATCAGGTATATGATGAATACAATGACGGCAACGGCGATTACCAGTTTTGCCCATAAGGGAAATCCTTTTGATGCGGAAATGTCTTTTAATTTACCGGCAACAGCACCCCCGATAATTTTTATCTGTATAAGAACAGTGATTGCAATAAAAATGATATAACATATCACATCGAAAGTGCGTTCCACGATGATGGTGCCAACAAGCTTATCTACTTTTAGCTTCTCATACCTGGCCAGCAGACTGCATTTTATAATTTCGCCCAATCGGGGTACAGCGGCATTGACAAGATATCCAACCAATGTTACTGCAAATACACTTTTCAATTTGGGATCATAAGCCAGTGGCTCCATTAATAATTTCCACCGCATTGCCCTGCTAAGGTGGCTCAGCAAACTCATAATTACTACGGGAATAAGTAACCAGTAATTTGCCCGGTTGAATGCATTATAGAACTGGTTTTTTTCATCAGCCGACATTGAGCTGAATTGCCACCACACGAGAAATATACCCGCGCCAAGAAAAATAACGTACTGTAATATGGAAAACAAGCGTTTATGCATAATCGCCTGTAAGTTACAAAGGGATTTTAAAATAGCAGGAAATGAGCAAAGGAAGTTGAAAGTTGTTGAATAATAGTTGAATATAATTGGGCGGATTCCTAAAATTCAAATGCCTCCCTTACTATATTCAACCATATTAAACTATTATTCAACCCGATTTATTCAACAACAATATTATCAATCAACCTCACTTCATTCAAATAAGCTGCAATTAAAATAACCAGGGACGTTTTACCATCCCAATCATGAACCAGCTGAAGGTCAGTCGCATTTGCGATCTCGGTATAATCCACTTTGAATCCATTGATGGATAAAAAATCTGTTGCTTTTTGTTTGATCTTCTCAATATCCCCGGTTTTCAATGCTCCTTTCATAAAAGAAAGTGTTTCAAAAATTTTTAATGCCTGTTTTCTTTCGGTCTCATTTAATCTCATATTCCTGCTGCTCATGGCGAGCCCATCTTTTTCCCGGATCGTTTTTTCAATATGAATGATGGTTTTAAATTTCCTTAGGTCAATCATCTTTTGGATCACCATGCATTGCTGGTAGTCTTTCTGGCCAAGGTATAATATAGCCGGATCAACAATGCTAAGCAGGCGGTCTACCACCTGGCAAACACCCTGGTAATGGCCGGGCCTGTACTTGCCTTCCAGTATGGTTTCCAAATAGCCCAATTCATAAAAAGGTGCCTTAAAACCGGGGGGATATATCTCAGTAACAGGGGGTAGGAAGAGCACATCACATTCGCCCGCTTCCAGCTTATCAATATCAGGTTCTATCGTAATAGGGTATTTTTCAAAATCTGAGGGGTTATTGAACTGGGTAGGATTTACAAAAATGCTGCAAACAGTAATATCATTTTCTTTACGGGAAGCAGCGATCAAAGAAATATGTCCTTCATGCAGTGCGCCCATGGTAGGAACAAACCCAATGTTTTTTTGTGCTGCTATACTTTTTTTTATATAAGCAGATATCCCTTCTTTTGTATTGAAAATGATCATTTAATTGGTTTAATATACCTATAAATCCTTCTGGAATAACAATTTCGCCAAAATATCTGTACCTTTGCGCACCATTTGAAAAATATTACTGCATCTAATCAAGCACAAATGTCAACAAAGAAAAGAATTTTATTCATTGCAAACGAGATGTCGCCTTACCTGGAGTTGACAGAGTTCGCTGAGGTTGTTAATAAACTGGCTGTTTTATCGAATGATAATAATATGGAAGTGAGATGCATTATGCCTCGTTTTGGTGTTATTAATGAGAGAAGGCATCGGTTACATGAAGTTGTAAGACTTTCAGGTATCAATGTATCTATTGATAATGACGATTATCCCCTGGTTATTAAAGTAGCCTCTCTTCCAAATGCAAGATTGCAGATATATTTTCTCGACAATGAGGATTTTTTCAAGAGAAAATCCATTTTTACCGATGAAAAAGATAAATGGTTTGATGATAATGGTTTAAGAACCGTGTTGTTTTGTAAAGGAGCATTGGAAACAGTGAAGAAATTTGGATGGCCTCCGGATATTATTCATTGCAGTGGCTGGATGACAGGATTGATACCAATGTTCATCAAGGTAGCATATAAAAAAGAACCTGTATTCAGCAATAGTAAAGTTGTGTTTACAATTGGTCATAATACATTTAAAGAAAAGCTTGGAGCGGATTTCCTTAAACTGGCAACGATCAATGATCACATTACAAAAAAAGAATTAGAGCCATTTAAGGACAACAATAATACAGCGATGTTCAGGGGCGGTGCAACTTATGCAGATGCGATCGGTTTCGGCGCAGCAGATGTTGATAAAAAACTTGTTGAAGAATTTTCAAAAGTGAAAGGAAAGAAAGTTATCAAGTTCAATCCTGAAAATGATTTAACAGACTATTTACAATTATATACCGACCTTTCCAAATAGAAAAAACCAACGCATTTTTTAAATTTACACGAGTGAGTAGAAGACTTTTATCCTCAGCCTTAATCGGTTTTCTTGTTATCATATTTATCAACTGGAGCTGCACTAAATTAGATACCACCAATATTGGCAGTGATCTTTTACCTGATGTAGATAATATCAATACATTTGCTGATACATTCAGCATCATTGCCACGCAAGGAGTATTTGAAGGCTCCATTTTGCAGGACAGTACTAAACTCTCAGTTAAAAATCCTGCAGAAAATTATGCTCTGGGAAAAACTACTGATCCTATTTTCGGAGGTACAGAGGCAACACTTTATTTACAGATAAAGCCACCATTTTATCCATATTACTACGGCTCTCCCGGTGATACAATAACCCACCTGGATTCTATTGTGCTGTGTCTTGCATATAAAGGGTCGTGGGGAGATACATCCATAGCATCTCCCATCAGGTTACAGGTGTTTGCAGTTTCACCCGCACCATTACAGGTTGCACCGAACATGTGGGATTCACTGGGAACCTATACCACACCAAGTTTACGCCCTGTTAGTTATGGCCCGCAGATTGGCGAGGCGCTGAGCGATGAAATAACCATCAGCCTTGATTCAGTAAAGAACTATAAAAAAATAGGAAAGGGAAGGGATTCTGTGATCAACCAGATCCGCGTTAACCTGAATGCAAATAATGCCACCGCAAATCTTTTCCGCAGTGGAATGGGAGATAATGATACCGCACTGGGAGGAATTTTTACCCGTGATACCCTGTTCAGGGCATTTAACAATGGCTTTGCCATAAAAATGACGCAGGGAAATACTTTGTTGTATACCCAATTAAATGACCTGATGACAGGTCTTGAAATACATTATAAACGTAAGAACGGAGCTGTTACTTCTGATACAAGTTATTCAAGATTCAGCTACAACAATGGAATTGGCGGGTCTGCAGCTCCACGCCGCGGCGCAGTTGCAAATAAAATTACACGTGATCGCAGCGCAACACCATTACCAACACCGGTGCCGGCTGGAAATTCCGAAATCTATTTGCAGACAGCCCCGGGTACATTTGCAACATTAAGTATCCCGGCATTAACTGGTTATACAAACAGGATTATTCATCGTGCAGAGATCATCATGGAACAAATTCCCGACCCGATCTCCGATGCATATTTCACAGCACCTAATTATTTATACCTCGACCTGGTAGATACCGGCGCTGCATACAGGTGGAAACCTATTTACTATGACCTGAATCCATCTTTTGTTTACCAACCGGATTCCAAGACAGGGAACTTTGATTATTTTCCATTTAACGGTGAAGTAGATTTTTCCTACTTTGGTGCTGTACCAAAAACCAAATCAGATGCTTCCGGAACGAGAAAATATTATACCATCAATATCAGCAGGTATGTGCAGCAATTGGTAACCGATCAAACGCATAGCTATGATATGAGAGTATTTGCACCACATACGGTTTTGTATCCGCAGTATGAAACTACTCCCACGGAGATCCCATATGTGAACAATGTTGCGTATGGCAGGGTACGACTGGGAGGTGGTAATCATCCAAACCCTGATTACAGAATGCGTTTGCGAATCATTTATTCCAAATTGAAGTAAACTTGTTTATAAATACTTGAAAAGTCCTTCCGATATCATGTGGAAGGACTTTGTCTTTAAATGTCACACCCTTATCTTTGCAATCTTAAAAAAAATATATGCCATATTTATTTACATCTGAATCTGTTAGTGAAGGACATCCGGATAAAGTTGCAGATCAGATCAGTGATGCATTGATTGATAATTTTTTAGCTTTTGATCCCACCAGTAAAGTTGCCTGTGAAACATTGGTAACAACAGGACAGGTAGTACTTGCAGGAGAAGTAAAAAGCAAGGCTTATCTTGATGTACAGGAAATTGCACGAGAAGTGATCCGCAAGATTGGATATACCAAAAGTGAATACATGTTTGAGGCAAACTCTTGTGGTATCTTATCTGCAATTCATGAACAATCTGGTGATATTAACCAGGGTGTTGATCGTAAGAAAAAAGAAGAACAAGGTGCAGGTGACCAGGGAATGATGTTTGGTTATGCAACCAACGAAACAGAAGATTATATGCCATTGGCTTTAGATCTTGCACATAATATTCTTGAATTGAATTAGCTGCATTACGCAGAGAAAATAAAGCAGATCAAATACCTTCGCCCCGATGCAAAAAGCCAGGTTACTTTGGAATATGATGATAATAACCAACCGGTACGTATTGATGCGATTGTTGTTTCAACACAACATGATGATTTTGCAGAAGATGATAAGCGATGCTTGCTAAAATCAAAAAAGATATTATCAATATTCTTATACCAAGAGTAAAAGCAAGTATCCAAAATATGCTCATCTTTTTAATAACAAAATCAAGTATCACATTAACCCAACAGGAAAATTTGTTATTGGTGGTCCACATGGCGATACTGGCTTAACAGGCCGTAAGATCATTGTCGATACTTATGGTGGTAAAGGTGCACATGGTGGTGGCGCTTTCAGCGGTAAAGATCCAAGTAAGGTTGACAGAAGCGCTGCTTATGCAACACGTCATATTGCCAAGAATTTAGTTGCAGCAGGTTTGTGCGATGAAGTACTGGTACAGGTTTCTTATGCAATTGGTGTTGCACAACCAACCAGTATAAACGTAGTTACTTATGGAACTGCTAAAGTTGATCTTACTGATGGAGAAATTGCAGAAAAGATCATGGAATGCCATGTTTTGATATGCGTCCTTACTTTATTGAACAACGTTTAAAACTACGTAACCCGATGTACAGTGAAACTGCTGCTTATGGCCATATGGGACGTAAGAATGAAATAGTGGAAAAAATTTTTACATTACCTGATGGTAAAACAATTAAGAAAAAAGTTGAACTTTTTACCTGGGAAAAACTGGATGCAGTTAAAGAAGTAAAGAAAGTTTTTGGATTGAAATAATTTAATGCCGAATTATTTTTTTGAAAAAGTTTACACCTTAAAGCGTGTAAACTTTTTTAGCTTTAGGATAATAGTTCCAAAAGTTTAATAAGTTCCAAAGGTTCCAGATGTTGATTTACCTTTGGAACTTATGGACCCTCTTGAACCTTTTTAACTTTATTAAATTTGTTTCAGTGAAAAATTTCAGGCATCAACATCATCGGCCCAAAAAAAATACGCTTGATCATTGGCCGAGAAGCTGTAATTAAAGCCATGAAAGACGGATAAACAGCTTGAGCGAATCTAGCTTCAGGCCACTGTGCATGGCGCTGTATTGATGAATTGAAAAAAACTTGCCGCAGAACATCTCGTTCCTATTAATAAAGTACCAGTTGAAAAACTAAATAACTTCAATGTAAGCAACCATGAAGGTTGTGTTGCGCAAATATCAAAGATCCAGTACCAGGACCTGCAGGATGTTATTTCATTCGTGGTAGATAAAGGTGAAGTTCCTTTGTTTCTTATCCTCGATGGCATTACAGATATCAGGAATATTGGTGGTATTGCAAGAAGTGCTTTTTGCTTTGGTGTACATGCCATCATCATTCCTGATAAAGGAGTAGGCGCATTGAATGAAGACGCCATGCTTACTTCTGCAGGTGCATTGGAACAAATTGCGGTTTGCAGGGTTAACAGCCTGATGAAAACAGTGGATGACCTTCATATGAATGGCATAAAAGTTTTTGCAAGCGAAATGAAAGCCGGTAAAAAAATATCAGATTGCAATCTTTGCAGAACCATGTGCCATTGTGATGGGGGGAGAGGAGCATGGAATTTATCCTGCACTTATGAAAATATGCGATGAAAAATTCCAGATCCCCATGACGGGTGATTTTGATTCATTGAATGTATCCGTATCAACGGGAATTATTTTGTATGAAGCGACCAGGCAACGTACAGCCTGAGATAAAAGATCTCTCAAAATATATCATCGTTTAAAATCAAGCGTAGGCTCGTAATTATTGTGCCCGGGCATCAGGACTTTTGAGTACAATCGTAATGATGTGTCTGTCAATATTTTTATATCATAATGATCGTAAATAAAGGAACTGCTTTGTCCCGTTGAGATCAAAGTGTCATTTACTACCTGGTAAGTAATTGTATCCAGCAAGCCTGTTGTGTACATCACCAGCTTACCGTCATTCATAAAATCATAATATTCCCCGTTTTGACTGATCGTGGTGGTTGTATCCGGAGGAAGGCCAAGTCCGAAAGTGCTGTGAATTAAAGTGGTAGTAGTGTTGTACCATTTGCCGGCAAGTTTTTGTTTTGTAATATCTATCGGAGATTTATTTTCTTTTTTGCAACATGCAAGACAAATGCCTGTAAGTATTAATACTGAAATAAGTTTTGTTTTCATATTTGTGCTTTAATCTTGTTCTTAAAGTTAAGTTGTTATTCTGACTGTTCGTAATATTCCCTGCATTTGAAAAAAACTGTTTTCATCTTAAATATTTTTTGAATTGATAATCTTAACTTACTTTTTAAGCCGTACCCGGTAAGCAAGTGATATTCTCAGGTAAAAATTATCATTCACTTCTGCATTGTATTTGGCAACATGTTTTATACCTGTATGGATGCTCCTGAACAACGAGTGACCTGATTCTATATTAAAAACTATATTTTTATTGACGTAAGTATCAAGATATATTCCCAACTGGTTCTCATCCATACGCCAATAACCATTCTGCTCCGAATAAGAGTTAGTGATTGCCCTGAAATTTGCACCATAATAAAAATGCCTGTTAAGTTTATGTTCATAGGTCAGGCTGCCGGGAAGTATACCAAATAAATTATCACGACTGGTTATTGTCCAGTCAATACCCAGCAAGGGCACTACAAACAGGCCAAAGCATTCATTGTTTATATAAAAGCCGAATTTGTAGCTAAGCTTTTCATTTTTCTTAAACACGCCGATACAGGCAGTCCCGATCTGAATCTTCCCGTTTTTATCAAGTACACTGTCATTCATTCTCACAATTGCAGTAAGCAACAAGTTCCATTTGCTGTGGGGTATTGTTTTCAAAAGACTTACAGGAAGTGCAATGCCATAATACTCCTGCGTGTTATTGTTGTTGATTTTTGTCTTCCATTTTTCAACAAATGGACTGAATACAACAGCATCTTTTTTATGATTGAACTGAACAGGAATATTCGTTGAGGCATTGTAATATTCAACAATAACTTTGTTCTTATGCTGATCAACCAACCATGCATTTGGGCTGATACTATACTTTACGTTCATAATATCAAGGAATGGTTGTCCTTTCACATGCATAGAAGACAATACAATGACTGGTATATAAACTAAAGTAATTTTTCCTGAAAAAAACTTATTCATTTTGTCACCTGTTGCTGTTATTTACCTGGCCTTTATTGCGTTTCCCGGTTTATGATTCTATTTATTGTTTTTGAAAAGCAGTGGTATAAATGTAATCTATTCCACCATCGGGGATCAATATTTCTCCTTTAAAACTGTTGTCATTTATCTCACTTAGATAATACAATATGTCATAAGATACCTGTGGTGGATTAAATGTTATACGGAGTATTTTCGTATTATTATCATATGCCCATGTGCCTGGTGTTGTTTGGGGATCGGAAACATCGCATTTGATAGCGGCATTGTCTAAAACAAAAATACCCCCGGCATTGAATTTATACAGATCATCCTGTTCGCATGCATCATATGTTGCATCATAAACATCAGTCTGGCCATTAAAGGCGGGCGCTACTGTCACCGCAGTTATTCGCCAGCTTTTTCCTTCCAATATTTTAGCAGGATCAGCCGGGGCCGGATCTGATTTTTTACACGCAGGTATTGTGCATGCAATTGTTAAAAGAAGAAATGATGATACGATCGCAGTAAAACGTTTCATAAAAGTTGTTTTAAATGTTTAGGAATGATGGGAAAAAATTTAATATAGTATAATCGCAGGTACTTGTAATAAATTAATTGTGCCTCAGTAAGCTGTATATTTTCACCGGGACACCAAAATCAATAAATTCGTACTTTATCAAACCAACCGCTTTAGCCCAATAGTAAGTTGCCCTGCTATAACCCCAGCCTGTTGGATCATAGCCATTATCATGAGAGATCATCACAACATTGTTATATTGTACTCCTTCAACCATCATGGAATGATCGGGTGTCATACTTTCCGTCATATAAAATGCATCAGTAAAGGGGAAGCTTCCCGAAACGCTTAACTTCAATGCAGCTGTATCGGAACTGGCCCATGGACTGGGTAATTGGGTATAGGCGTCTCCATCCAGCCATCGTGTTTGCGATGTGCCATCAAATTTTGTAAGTTTTAAGGTGAATTCTTCACTGCTGAATGCGGGTGAAGCAGGCATATAACCCAATCCCCATGACGATAGATCGGCACCATCATGTTTTTGATAAAAGGTTGTTTCCAGTCTGCTTGTTGTTACAATTACAGAATCAACCTGTCCGGTCACGGAATCTTTATAGATAAGGTATTTCCCTTCTGTAAGATGTACATACTCGAGTGCATTCCTGCTAAATGCAACTGTGAATTCTGGCTTTTCATTTTCCGGCAGGGATGCTTTTTTACAGCTGGTAAATAGTTGAATGGATGTTATTGCAAGTATGTATAAATAGAAAGATCTATATTTCATAAAAAATGTTTTTATGATTTTGGTAAAGTGTATACTAACGTATTGGTATATTCAAACTCATAACTGCCGCTTGTTTTTTTACAAATGGGGTTACCCGCTGAATGCCGATCGTTAATGCGGCTTTTGTTTTATTTTTTCTTGCAGAAATAAAAAGCGGGATGCTGCCGATGTCTGCGGCAACTCCCGCCGTTCCCATTATGAAACCTATAGCTGCTTCTTCAAAACTGGAATTATTCCTGTTCCCAATTAAAAGGCCAGCCGCAATTAGTGTAGAGCCACCGCTTAATAAAACCCATGCTGCAGTTTTTTGATCACGGCTTTTTTTGAGATAGTATGCCCTGTTCTTAACAACAACACTGTCTTCAAAATAATTAAACAAATAAGATTTTAATGAAGGGGATTTTCCTGAAAGTAATTGTGTGACCGTGTTATTTCGAACAGAAGCTATTTGCGCTTTTAAACCGAGACTCAAAGCAAACAGGTACGCAGTAATTAATAAACTCTTTTTCATTTTACAATTTTATAGACTAATTAAATTAATTGTGCCTGAGTAAAGTATAAGTTTTAGAAGGGGCATTTGTGTGAATCAATTGTGTTTTTATCAAACCAACTCCTTTTGCCCAGTAAAATGTAGTTTTGTAGTAATGCTGATCTAATGGATCCAGGCCGTTATTATGGGATGTAATAACTACATTGTTATAAGTTATTCCTTCGACAGCAATTGAATTAGCAGGTGAATCCATTTCTGATAATGAAAAAGCGATAGAAAAAAAAGTTGATATATTTTGCAGATGCATTGATGCGGTGTCGCAGATTCCTGTTATCGAACCAGCGTCAGCATTTCCATTAAACCATTCAGTTCTTACTGCTCCTTCGCATTTTGTAAGGATTAAATTAAAATGCTCATAATAATAAGAAGGTACAGTACCGCCAAAGTACCAATCCCCGGCTCCCCGCTCTTCCATGAAATAATCTTCGAGCTGATTTTTTGTTACCACTACAGAGTCTGTCTGCGCTGTAGCAGAATCTTTATAAATAAAATGTTTACTGTAAGGCATGTTTACATAGTCGAATGCGTTTTTCGTGAATTTGAGTGTATCCGGGTTATCTTTTTTCGATCCACCTAAGCCAGCCTTTCCGCAGCCCTGGCAATAAGTAAACACTATAACCAGTGTTATGCATGGGAGAAATAAGTTGTATCTCATAACATTCATCATCTTTTTCATAATAGTTTGTTTGGGTTTAAAATTGATCCAATCTAAAACTATGATTCTATAATGTTAAATCCTAATTGATAAATCTGTTGAAAATGAGCGATCAAGTAAAACTTCATTATCTGGTTGTGGTAAAAGGATAGCGAGAGAATATTTTGCAAAAAATCACAATATGTTTACCTTCCATTGCAGATATTACTAAAATTGAAAAGAGCCAACCGCAATAATTACTAAAAACAAAACCCTGATGACAACAGCAGGAATACAGCAGCTTTTCTTCCAGCACATCAAAAACAACCTGCCACCGCATCTTTCATTGGTGGATAACGTAGCGGAATTGTTAGGCATCAGCAACGACAGTGCATACCGTCGCATCAGGGGTGAAAAACCGATCAGTTTTGAGGAAATCGAGAAGTTGTGCAGTCACTATAAACTTTCCCTGGACCAGTTCCTCCATTTACAAACAGACAGCTTTATTTTTTCGGGCAGGCTTAATAACAATGCACCAAATGCATTTGAAGATTATCTTGAAAACCTGTTACAGAATTTTCAACTGGTGAATAGCTTTGCAAACAAACACATGTATATTCTTTTGAAGGATATGCCGCATTTTATTCACTTTCATATTCCGGAACTTGCAGCGTTCAAATTTTTTCTATGGATGAAATCCATTCTTCACTATGATAGTATGAAGACAATGAAATTTTCATTTGATGACCCTATGTACGAGCGTTATTATCCTATTGGAAAAAAAATAATTGAATTGTACAACCGGATACCCATAACCGAAATATGGAATATAGAAAATATCAATAGTACGTTGCGGCAATTTAATTTTTATGCCGAGGCCGGAGCATTCAAAAACAAATCGGATCTAAAGGTATTGTACGGTAAACTGGAAGACCTGGTCAATCATCTTGAAAAGCAGGCGGAACTTGGTTATAAATTCGATATTGGACAAGAGCCCACCAGTAACTCGGGAACCTATCGTCTTTTTGTAAATGAACTGATACTCGGTGATAATACTTATATGGCTGAATTGGACAATCAACGCATTACTTTTCTTAATCATAGTGTATTGTATTTTGTTGCAACCAGGGATGAACGTTTTAATGCTGCTATTTATGGAAACATACAGAACCTGATTAAAAAATCAACTATGATCAGTACAATAGGAGAGAAAGAAAGGGTAAGTTTTTTTAACCAGCTGCGTGATAAGATACAGGAACGCCTTGTTTTGCTTAAGTAACTCTTGCGTACCTTTGTACACTCATGAATACACAATCCATTAAATTAATTGAATGTCCACGTGATGCCATGCAGGGTTGGCCTCATTTCATTCCTACCGAAAAAAAGATAGCATACATCAATGCATTATTGAAAGTAGGTTTTGATACTATTGATTTTGGAAGTTTTGTATCGCCCAAAGCCATTCCCCAGATGGCAGATACAAAAGATGTGCTGAAGGCATTGGATCTTGCTGCTGCAAAAACAAAACTGCTTGCCATTATTGCCAATAAACGCGGTGCGGAGGATGCGCTTGTACATGATGAGATCAGTTATCTTGGGTTTCCATTTTCCGTTTCAGAAACATTCCAGTTACGCAATACCAATTCAACCATTGCAAAATCATTTGAGACGGTTAGCGAGATACAAAACCTCTGCATAAAAAATAAAAAAGAACTCGTAGTTTATATTTCCATGGGATTTGGAAATCCTTATGGTGATCCTTATGATGAGTCCATTGTTCATGAATGGGTAAATAAAATGGCCGGCATCGATATAAGCATTATTTCATTGGCGGATACCGTTGGTCTTGCAACCAAAGAACAGGTGAATCGTATTACAAAATATGTTGTAGATGCATTGCCGGGCATTGAAACAGGAGTTCATCTTCATTCGGCTCCACATAACCGTAAGGAAAAGCTGGATGCAGCACTTGACGCAGGTTGCAGGAGATTCGATGCTGCTATCAAAGGAATTGGCGGTTGTCCCATGGCAGGCGACGATCTTGTGGGTAATATGGATACAGAATTTATGATCAATCACTTTATTGAAACCGGCTTCCCGGTTAATATTGACGTTGAACAATTGCTGGTATGTAACAGGCTGGCTTCGGAAATATTTATTTAGAAAATAACAAGTCTGAAAAAAAAGTGTTATGGATTTTCACGCAGAATTTTTTCCAAAAGCGTTTATAAAAAAGATTGATCACAGCAATAAACTTTTGCTGGCAGGTTCCTGCTTTACAGAGCAGATCGGGAGCAAACTGGCTGCACATAAATTCAATGTACTGGAAAATCCGAATGGTATTTTATTTAACCCGGTAAGCATTGCGAATGCAATTGTTTCTTACGCTGCAGGAAAAGTGTACGAGGAAAAAGATCTTTTTTATCACAACGAATTGTGGGGAAGCTGGCAACACCATACCAGGTTTTCAAATGTAGAAAAAACAAAAGCATTGAATCTGATCAACCAGTCGCAGGAAAAAGCAAGGTTGTATATTAAAGAGGCCGACTGGATATTGCTTACACTGGGTTCTGCTTTTGTATATGAGAATACGGATGCGGAGAATAAAATGGTTGTGGCCAATTGTCATAAAGTTGCCGCAGATAAATTTTACAGGAGATTGCTTGATGCAACAGAAGTAAAGACTGTTTTATCATCGATGATGGAAACAGTAAAAGCAATTAACCCGTCTGTTAATTTTATTTACACGATAAGCCCGGTGCGCCATCTCAGGGAAGGGTTTATTGAAAACAATCGCAGCAAAGCTACCTTGATACAGGCGGTTCATTCACTTGTAGACAATGAAGGTATTTTTTACTTTCCTGCGTTTGAACTGGTGATTGATGATTTGCGGGATTATCGTTTTTATGCAGAGGATATGGTTCATCCCAATTATGCTGCTACTAATTACGTTTGGGAAAAATTTATTGCTACCTGTATTGATGAGCAATCACAACAGCTGATGAAGGAAGTTGCTGTTATTGTTGCTGCAAGGAATCATAAACCTTTCAATCCTGAATCGGAACAACATAGAAAATTTTTGAAAGTTAATTTTGATAAAGCAACGAAGTTGCAGGAAAAATATGCGCATTTAGATTTTGAAAAGGAAATTGCGTTTTTTACGGGGAAAAGCTGAGATGTCAGGCGGTTGACATCTCGGGTTAATAATCGTCAATTAGATTTTCGCACGACTGATAATATTCGGTTTTTTCCTTGTGCAATTTGATGAATTCAGATTTTCCTCCGAACCAGTCTAATATTTCCTCCCTGGGAATTTCTGTTGGATCATTCGAAATAATCTTATGATATGATGACCATTTGTAATCTTCTATCCTGGGAACAAGATTATGTTTGACTGCATTTGCATTTATATAAATTATTGTGTTCGTGAGTTGATTTTCCTTTTGAGTAATCATGTGTTTAAAGGGCCGATGAAATAAATTTCCTTTCCTGCCGTAAGTGATATTGATAAAAGTTGAATAGGCAATAAAAAATCGCTTGAATACATTATCAATCAGATCGTGAAGTGTATTTTCATTTTTCAGAAACTTCTTTTCAGTTTTACATAAATTTTTTTTATGCATGTTCTTTAAATAGGGCATAATGCCATCAATACTTTTGACGCGTATATAAAAGTGAAAATGATTTTGAAGCAGATTCCATGAAAAGATATCTAAAAAGGGGTTGGTATAAATGGTGAATTTTTTGAGGAAAACGGTTTTATCGCTGTCATTCAGGAATAGCTTTTCGTTATTATTCGTCCTGTTATATATGTGATAGAATCCGTTTTCGAAAAAAGGAGCCTTGTAAATTTTCGGGATACTCATGAAGATTATTTTGAAGCAAAAGTGATCTCTTAATGAGAAATAGTGCGGGTAAAATCACCAGTTTGTTGTAAGATTTTACTCTTAAAATAAAGATGTTTTTTGAGATGTCAACCAGATGTCAACCGGTTGACATCTGGTTGACATCTCTGGCAAATAACTCGTGACAGGTTAAAACTCAATGTATTCTATCCCCCCTCACTTCCTGGCTATTCATCAACTCCTTTTCATATTCCAGCCATTCAGCCCACCTTTGCCGCACAATCTTCTTTTCAATATAATGTTCAGCCAGTGTAATGAATAAGGTATAATGACCGGCTTCACTTTCCATAAATTTTCGATAAAAGCTCCTCATATATTCATCGTCCAACCCTTCGCTTAATCTTTTAAAACGTTCGCAACTCCTCGCTTCAATTAAGGCCATGATCAACATCTGGTCAAGAAAACGTTCCGCAGGACTACCACCTTTTTTCTGGAACTCCAGCAATTTATTTACATAAACATCTTTGCGTTGCCTGCCCAGTTTCAGGTTTCGTTTTCTTAACTCCGCCAATACCATTCTGAAATGTCCCCATTCTTCTGTTACAATCGGGCTCAGCTCTTCCACTAATAATTCTTTGTCCGGATTTTTTTGGATCAACGAAATGCAAGTAGTAGCAGCTTTCTGTTCACAATATGCATGATCAGTGAGAATATCTTCCATTTGAATTTCCGCAAGGTTTACCCAACGCGGATCGGTAGGTAATTGTAAACCCAGGATGTTCCGGGTATGCTCACTTAATATTTCTGCCATGCGTAAAATTAAAAAACGCAGGGCGCTTTACATATTTTTATTTTACTTTACAGTATACATTCAATATTATGAGAATATTCCTTTGTATTTTAAGCGCTGCAATCACAATTGCATTAGCTTTTGCCCTGAACACAAGTTTTAAAATAGGAGGTAAACCAGCCCCGGCTTTTGGGAAATTTTTAAGTCCACAGCATGGCCTTTGGCAAAATGCTGAATCATTGAACGAAGATTTTTCAGCCGATCTTAACTTCAGCCAGCTAACCGGCAAAGTAAGTGTATACCTCGACGAAAGACTAGTACCGCATATTTTCGCAGAAAATGAGAATGATGTCTATTTTGTACAGGGATACCTGCATGCAAAATTCAGGCTTTGGCAGATGGAACTGCAAACACATGCGGCCGCAGGAAGGGTGAGTGAAATTATCGGCGCTACCGGTATTAATTTCGACAGGGAATTCAGGAGACTAGGAATGCGGTATGCAGCTGAAAACTCATTAACGGAAATGGAAAAAGATGAGGCGATCAAAAAAGAATGCGATGCATATACAGCGGGTGTAAATGCTTATATAGAAAATCTTCCTGAAAGTAAATTGCCAATCGAATATAAATTGCTTGGCTATAAACCCGAAAAATGGAGCAATCTTAAAACTGCATTGTTTTTAAAATATATGTCTTATGACCTTGCAGCTTTTGAAAACGATTTCGAAATGACGAATGCAAAAACATGGTTCAAGCCCGAAGATTTTCGATTGTTATTTCCTTCCAACGAGGATTCTCTTGATCCCATTATCCCAAGAGGCACTATATATACTGCACCTAAAACTCCTTTAAAAGTTCCGGTTTCTGCAGATTCTCTTTATTTCAAGAGAACAGACACCGTTCATGTAAAGGAATTATCAAAACCTAATCCCAACAACGGAAGTAATAACTGGGCTGTAAGTGGAAACAAAACAAAAGATGGTGCACCAATCTTATGTAATGATCCGCATCTCGGACTTAATCTTCCTTCTTTATGGATGGAGATGCAGCTTTCCACACCCGAATTCAATGCCTATGGAGCAAGTTTTCCCGGAGCACCAAGTATTATTATTGGGTATAACGATAATTGCGCTTTCGGATTTACCAATGGAGGTCGTGATGTAAGGGATTATTATGAAATAAAATTTAAGGATGAAAGCAGGAAAGAATATTGGTTCAATAATACATGGCAACCTACAAGCTTTCGTTATGAGCGTATAAAAATAAAAGATCAGCCTGACTTTATCGATACCGTTGCTTATACCTTATTCGGCCCCGTTATGTATGATGCTGGTTTTGGAGGATTCAAAGTAAATAGAAATCCATCCGGAAAAGATTATGCGGTAAGATGGACTGCACACGATCCAAGTAATGAATTGCTTATTTTCAACCAGCTTAACCGTGCTAAAAACTACTCCGATTACCAGGCTGCGGTAACAAACCTTCGTACGCCTGGCCAGAACTGTGTTTTTGCCTGCAAGACCGGGGATATAGCGATTCGTACACAAGGAGCATTTCCTGCAAAGTGGAAAGGTCAGGGCGATTTTATCATGCCGGGAACGGATAGTGGCTATATGTGGCAATATACTATACCAGAAGATGAAACACCTTTTCAATACAATCCTGAACGGGGTTTCGTAAGCAGCGCCAATCAAAAACCAACAGATTCAACCTATCCTTATTACCTGGGATGGAAATCCTTTCCTGTTTACCGTGGCCTTTACATTAACAGGCGGCTTACATCAATGCAAAATATAACTGTTGATTCGATGAAAGCATTGCAAACGGATAACTATAATATTTTTGGAGAAATGGCTGCACCATTACTTGCAAAGAATATTGATATAACAAAACTAAATCCGAAAGAGAAATCTTATTATGACCTTTTGCAAAACTGGAACTTCAGAAATGATACCGATTCCAAAGGAGCAACTGTATTTGTTTTAACATGGAAGTGTTTTTCTGATACCATTTTCGCAGACGAATATGCCCATGCGCCTATGCCGATTCAACGGCCTTTTGAGAATACCGTGCTGGAAGCATTATTAAAAGATTCCGCCTATAAATTTATAGATGATATTTCAACACCACAAAAGGAAACCCTTGCAGATATCGCAACAGTCGCTTTTAAAACAACTGTTATTGAATTGATGCAATTAGAATCAAAGGGAAAGCTGGAATGGGCAAAATATAAAGACACGCATATTAATCATCTTTCAAGAGTGCTGCCCCCATTAAGCAGGTTGCATGTACCCATTGGCGGTGGTGAAAATGTAATCAATGCTACCAAATCTGATCACGGGCCGAGCTGGAGAATGATTGTAAATCTTACACAAAAAACAGAAGCATATGGTGTTTATCCGGGAGGGCAAAACGGTAATCCCGGAAGTAAATTCTATGATAATTTTATTGATAGCTGGGCGGCAGGAGAGTATTATCCATTATGGCTTATGACCAAAGAAGAGCAAAATGATAAAAAGATAAAATGGAAAATGACCTTCAAAAAATCCTAAAATACTAAACCCCTAAACTTCCAAACCTCCAAACTTCTAAATTGTATTACATGAAATTTATCATATCCCTCCTGTTAATGGCCCTTTTAAGTTTTACCGCCTGTTTATATTTTGAATGGTGGAGCATTGCAATTGCGTGTTTTGTTGTTGCAGCACTTATCCGCCAACGTCCGTTAATTGCTTTTTTAACAGGCTTCCTTGCATTGTTTCTTTTATGGGGTGGTTTGAGTTTCTGGATAAGTAACAATAATGGTCACCTGCTTGCACATAAAGTATCGCTACTCCTCTTTAAAACAGATAATCCATACTTATTAATCATTGCAACTGGTTTTATTGGTGCACTTGTTGGTTCATTTGCCGCATTAACCGGTAGTTTGCTAAGACCAAAGCCTGTGAACAGGTAAAAACACGAATATTTAATTTTTCTGTAACAGTTAGCAGACTAATTTCGGCTACCAACAAGTTTTATGAGAATAACAACCCTTCTGCTCCTTTTATTTTTTAGCCAGCACATATCAGCCCAAAAAGTTTATGGTACCATTTATACCGATAAGGGCGACCTGTTACCTTTTTCTTCGATTACGGTAAAAGGTACTTCAATAGGTGCCAGTGCGAATAATAATGCGAAATTTTCTTTTTTACTTCCACCGGGCAATTATACGCTCGTATGCCAGCACGTTGGCTATGCTGCTGCGGAAAAAACAATTGATCTGAAAGAGGAAACAGAAGTAACCTTTATCCTGAGCGAACAAAAGCTTGTCCTGAAAGAAATAATTGTAAAAAGCGGGGCAGAAGATCCCGCATACGAGATCATACGGCAGGCTATAAAAAAACGTTCCTATTATCATTCACAGGTAGATGCATTTACCTGTAATCTATACGGGAAAGATATGATAAAGCTTCGCCGCCTGCCTACCAGGATACTCGGCCAAAAAATTGACACGGAAGACAGGAAAGGAATGGGCGTTGATTCAAGCGGAAAAGGTATTATATATTTATCTGAATCTGTTTCAAAAGTATCTTCAAAACGTCCGGATAAATTCAAACTTGAAGTAATGAGCAGCAGGGTGAGTGGCAGCAGTGGGTTTGGATTTACGTTTCCTTCCTTCATTACTTTATATACGAACAATGTTTCTGTTTTTTCAGGAACATTCAATCCCCGTGGATTTGTGTCACCAATTGCCGACGGTGCATTGAATTTTTATAAATATAAATTCCTGGGAACTTTTTGGGAAGATGGCAAAGCGATTAATGCGATCAGGGTTATTCCACGACGAACTTATGAACCCTTATTCTCAGGAGTAATTAATATAACTGATGGAGATTGGCGGATACATAGCTTTGATCTCACACTTACTAAATCATCACAACTGGAAATATTAGATACACTCCAGATAACGCAGCAGCATGTTCCCGTTGGCAAGGATATATGGCGTGTAAAAAGCCAGCTACTTCATTTTAATCTTAAACAATTTGGTATTGATGCAATTGGTAATTTCCTCACGGTTTATTCTGACTATAATGTAAATCCTGTCTTTGCAAAGAAATTTTTTGACAACATAGTGATCAAATATGACACGGCTGTAGACAAAAAATCAAAAGCATATTGGGATACAATCAGGCCGGTGCCATTGGAAAATGAAGAATCAAAGGACTACCAGGTAAAAGACAGTACGTATAAAGTACAAATGGATTCTATGCGAACAAGAATGAGCTTTGATTCATTAAAAAAACGCCAGGGAAAAATAAATCCACTAAAGATTTTTTGGGATGGAATACACAGAACACATTTCAGTAAAACAAACATGTTCAATTGGGGAATAGAGGCGCTGATAAAAAACGTTGAGTATAACCCGGCCGAAGGGTTTGTGTTAAATGTAGAAGGCTATTACCAGAAAACATTATTCCGAAAACACAAAGGACCGGGGAAACAGCTTGGTATTTTTCCGAGCATACGTTATGGATTTAATAATACACATTTAAATGCGGCACTTGAAATAGAACTTCGTTCAAGAGAATGGAGCAGGGATAGAAAAATAAAACGGGAGACATGGTCCTTCGCTGGTGGAAGAAGGGTATCACAATTCAATAATGAAAATCCTATTACTGCACTCGAGAATAGCATTACAACTTTCTTCTACGGAAATAATTTCATGAAGACCTATGAAAATTATTTTGGAAGAATTGGATTCCGTAAAAGATATGAAAGTGGTCTTCGGTTTTCTGTAAATGCGTTGTATGAAGATAGAACGCCGCTGGAAAACACAACCGATTTCACACTTGTTAAGAAGAACAGGCATAAGATAAAACCCAATTTTCCTTATGTAAAAGGATTTGATACACTCCGGTTTTCCCGCCACCAGGCTGTTATTGTAAGTTTTGATATCAGTTTCAAACCCGGGCAAAAATATATCCAGCTGCCATATACCAAAGTGCCACTTGGGTCAAAATATCCAACGTTTACTTTAAGCTATAGTAAGGGAATTTCGGATATCCTTGGCAGTGATGTTAATTTTGATAAATGGAAGTTTACTATCCATGATGATAAAAACCTTAAGCTTGCCGGAACATTTAAATACAAGACTGGTGTCGGGGGATTTATAAACGATCACAGTGTGCCCATACAGGATTATCTGCATTTTAGAGGCAATGAACTTCATGGAGCTTTAGGAGAATATGTGAATACATTTCAAAGGCTGAACTATTACGAGCACAGTAATACAGGTGGATTCTATGCTTTTGCCAATATTGAACATCATTTTAACGGGTTACTCACCAATAAAATTCCATTATTTAAAAAACTTAACTGGAACCTCGTTGCCGGTTCCAATGCTTTTTATATAGATAACAACGACAATTATATTGAAGTATTTGCCGGCATTGAAAATATTTTTAAACTATTCCGCGTTGATTTTATTACTGCTTTTGAAAAAGGGAAGGCCATGCAAACGGGATTCAAGATAGGTGCTGGTGGATTGCTTGGTAACAGTATTAATGTTCGCGGCTCATCAGGCAGGCGTGGAAGAAATGAACTTTCAATAACACTTTAAAAGAAGCCTTTTATAATTATCTTTGCCAATAATTTGGTTTGCCCTGCAAGCATCCAATCTTAAAAGATTTCCCTCAGGGGATCAAATTAAAATCTATGGCAGTTTTACACAACCGGGTCTCACAGGCCGAGCTGAAAAAGCGTCTGTATGAAGAAACAGAACATCGTACCACGCTTTCCTTTTACAATTATTTTTTTATTGATCAGCCTGCTTTATTCAGGGATGAATTATATAAAGGGCTGAATGCGCTGAATGTATTCGGGCGCATTTATGTTGCACATGAAGGTATCAATGCACAGCTGAGTGTTCCCGGTAGTAAGTTCGATGCATTCCGCGAATATCTCTACAGCATTAAACCACTGAATGGTATCAGGTTGAATATCGCACTGGATAATGATGGGAAATCATTTTGGGTACTTAAGATCAAAGTGAGGGATAAGATTGTAGCAGATGGTATAACCGATCCTGCATTTGATATGGCGAATAAAGGCAGGTATGTTAATGCTTCGGAGTTTAACGAACTCACCAATGATGCAAATACTGTGGTGGTTGATATGCGCAATCATTATGAATATGAAGTGGGGCATTTCGAAAATGCGATCGAAATACCCAGTGATACTTTCAGGCAACAACTGCCAATGGCTGCAGAAATGCTGGGGAATGATAAGAATAAGAATATAATCATGTATTGTACAGGTGGTATTCGTTGTGAAAAAGCAAGTGCATATATGTTACACCGCGGGTTTAAAAATGTTTTTCATCTGGAAGGGGGAATCATCAATTACTCCAATAAAGTAAAAGAGGAGAACCTCCCCAATAAATTTCATGGGAAGAATTTTGTATTTGATGACAGGCTGGGAGAGCGGATCACTGATGAAATTATTGCCAACTGTCATCAATGTGGGGCGCCTGCAGATACACATACCAATTGTAAAAATGAAGGATGCCATTTGTTGTTTATTCAATGTGAAGCATGTGCAGAAAAATACCAGGGATGTTGTAGCGATGCATGCTATGCCATTATCCGGCTTCCGGAAGAAGAACAGGCTGCGTTGCGTAAAGGAATTGATAAGGGGCGCATGATTTTTAATAAATCAAAAAAAAGACTCAGGCCTAAACCCGGAGATAAAGGAGGATAATGCTGACCAGGTAAAAAGAAAGAATTGTCATTACAATAAAAAAGCATTCCCAGTTTTGAGAATGCTTTTTTCGTTTTAGAGGGTTATGATCTAAACTTTTTCTTCTGCATATTTGTTCATCCTGCTTTTAAGGTTATCAACGGTATCCATTCCTTTCTTCTTCCATTTTTTTCTAAGTTTGTTTCCCTTATCCGTTCCAAATAATAATCCTAATGCAGCACCGGCCAGCAGCAGAAGTACCAGATTCTTTTTGTTCATGGTAATGTGTTTAAAAGTGAGGTAATGATTTTAAACTGGATTTTTACCTGATATTACACGTAAAAGGACTGCAATTACAGCTATAACTAACAGTAAATGGATAATTCCTCCTGCGTGGAAACCAAGGAAACCTATAGCCCATGCAATCACCAGGATTACGGCAATGGTATATAATAAACCGCTCATGATTTTAAATTTTAAAAGTGATTAATAAATATCCCAATATTGTTTTTCAAAAGCTATGCCAACATGAGATATTATATTCACATGTTTGTTTTTTGGTATTTAAAAATATCTTTGCGTCATGACAAAAAACGAATTATTGAACGAATTGCAGCGCAATACTTTTGTAATGTTAAAGCCATCCCCCTTGCATGGTATCGGTGTTTTTGCTTTGGTTGATATAAAGAAGGGTCAGCGTGGTATGTTTTCAAAAGATAAAAGTGAATGGCTAAAGATCAGCAGGCAGGAAGTTGCACAACTGCCTTTACATAGCAGGGAACTGGTGGAAAATTTCTGCCTTTATGATAGTGAAAATTATTTTGTACCTGAATATGGTTTTAAAATGATCGATCTTGTCATTTACCTGAATCATACAGATGAACCAAATATCGTTTCAATAAATGAAGGAGAAGATTTTGAAACGTTGAGAGATATCAAAGCGGGAGAGGAGTTGTCGATTGATTATGGGGAAATCGTGGATGATAAATAATTATGAATTATGAATTCTGAATGTGTTTATGATGTTTTTCACTTTGCATCGGGATTGGGAACTTGTAATTCATATTCCTGATTTATAATTCAGAATTAACCCTGATCTTTCTAAGTGATTCCAAAATTCTTTTTTCTGTCTCCGCATCAGTCAATGAGACCGGAACAAACTTCTCCCCAATCACTTTCTCATACAATTCAATATAGCGTTGACTGATGGAGTTGATCCATTCGGTTGTCATTTCCGGAACTTTTTGTCCTTCTTTTCCCATGAAATTATTTTCGATCAGCCATTCTCTCACAAATTCTTTACTTAATTGTTTTTGTTTTTCTCCTTTTTGCTGTCGTTCTTCAAATCCTTCCTTTAAAAAATACCTGGAAGAATCGGGTGTATGGATCTCATCCATCAGGTAAATTTCGTTGCCTATTTTACCAAATTCATATTTTGTATCCGCAAGAACAAGTTGTTGCTTTGCTGCGATCTCTTTGCCCCTTTCAAATAACTGTAAGGCATATGTGGAAAGCTGTTCCCATTCCGGGATAGTTGCCAATCCCTGTTTTATGATCTCTTCTTTACTGATATCTTCATCATGTCCCTCGCTTGCCTTTGTGGATGGTGTAATGATAGGAGAAGGGAAAAAATCATTTTCCTTCATTCCTTCAGGCATCGATACCCCACATAAAATTCTCTTTCCTGATGAATATGTTCTCCATGCGTGGCCGGTAAGATTTCCTCTTACTACCATTTCAATTTTGTAAGGGATACATTTTTTTCCGATACTTACATTGGGTGCGGGTGTATCGAGTAACCAATTTGGACAAATGTCTTTACATGCATTGAGCATATAAGCAGCAATCTGGTTCAATACCTGTCCTTTAAATGGAATAGGATGTGGTAACATAACATCAAAAGCAGAAATGCGATCACTTGCAAGCATTACAAGCAGATTATCCGAAATACTATATACATCGCGAACTTTACCTTTATAAAAATTTGTCTGGTCGGGAAAATTGTAAATTGACATAGATTGAAATGATATTAACTAAAGTGAATTTTGGACGCGCCATTTGTCTATGTTTCGACAAGCTCAACATGACACATGGCTGTCAGCCTGAGCTTGTCGAAGGCGGGTTCAATAAAAATAAATCCTACGTGCTAAAGTTATATTGACTGTTTAATTATTACCTTTTTAATTCCCATAAGATTTCAACACGTGTTTAAAATAAAATTTTATATAAAAGATAACAATCCTTACTTTGCTGGTTCTATTCATAACCAAAACAAGCCATTATGAGAAAAGTTACAAGCTATTTGGTTACATTGCTTATGGCCAATATTTTTTATTTTGCCAGCTCTGCACAAAATGTAACCATCAGCGGTAATGTACGAAACAGCAATACCCAGGAAAATGTATCTGCCGTTTCTGTTACCATTAAAGGCAGTTCGACAGGAACTTTTACAGATGATAAAGGGAACTTCAGTATCACATCAAAGAATTTACCGGTTACACTTATCTTTTCGTCCGTAGGATTTGAGCCACAGGAAATAACGGTCTCTGAACAAAAGAAAACCGACATTTCATTTAAACCCACCAGCTCGCTTGGCCAGGAAATCGTTGTATCTGCATCACGTGTTCCTGAAAGGATACTTGAATCCCCGGTTTCTATAGAAAGAGTAAGTGCTGCAAACCTTCGCAATGCACCTACTGCAAATTTTTATGACATTGTAAAAACATTAAAGGGCGTTGATATTTCCACTTCATCTATAACATTTGTTACACCAACCACCCGTGGTTTTGGCGGAAGTGGTAATGTAAGATTTAATCAACTCGTAGATGGAATGGATAACCAGGCGCCTGGTTTGAATTTTTCTGTTGCATCCATCATCGGAATCAATGAGCTGGATGTTGATAATATCGAATTACTTTCCGGTGCATCTTCTGCCTTGTATGGTTCAGGGGGTATGAATGGAACAATGCTGATGACCAGTAAAAATCCTTTTAAATACCAGGGGCTATCTTTCAATATCAAAGAAGGATTGATGCATGCAGATGCAAAAGAAAGAGCTGCTTCTTTATATAGCAACTGGAGTTTAAGATGGGCACAAAAAGTGAGTAATAGGTTTGCTTATAAAATCACATCAGAATTCATCCATGCCAAAGACTGGATTGGTACGGATTACAGGGATTATGACAGGTCGGCAAGTAAATTAAGAGCAGGAACAAGAGAAACAGATCCCAATTATGATGGTGTGAATGTTTACGGAGATGAAACATTTGTTGATCTTTCTCAAATACTGAAAGGGATCGCCGGGCAAGCTCCTTTCCTCGCTCCCTTTATCAATAACCTTGCTACGAATCCAATGAATGTATCACGTACTGGTTATACCGAAAAGGAATTGATCAACCCTAACACGATCAATTTTAAAATAGCAGGGTCGTTGCATTATAAGCTGACAGAAAAAACGGAAGCGATCATTGCTGCTTACTGGGGTACTGGCAATACAGTATATACCGGGGCATCCAGGTATTCACTGAGGGATTTTAAAATGGGACAATATAAAATTGAACTGAATAATAAAAACTGGGTGTTGCGTGCCTATACCACGCAGGAAAATGCAGGAAATACTTATAACCTTGCTGCTACCACTCAAAATTTTAATGAGGCATGGAAAACTTCTGTTACTGTTCTCCCTGATGGTACGCCCGATCCACAACCTACCGACTGGTATATTCAATATGCACAGGCTTATATCAATGCAAAGCTTACAGGTATGAGTGATATAGCTGCACACAATGCTTCAAGAAAAGTAGCTGATATTGGACGACCGGCAATTGGCACATCTGCCTTTAATGAAACTTATGAGAAAATACGCAAACTACCGGTTCCGGCTGGGGGCGCACTGCTTGACAGGTCAGATCTTTATGCAGTTGAAGGAAATTATAATTTTTCTCAATACACCAAATCATTTGCCGACCTGATTGTAGGTGCTAATTTTAAAGATTACAAGTTGAATTCGCAAGGCACTTTATTTGCAGATTCAACAGACCCGATCGGTATTAAGGAATTTGGGATTTTTGCACAGATTTCACGTGACATTACTTCCAAATTAAAGCTAACTGCTTCAGGAAGATATGACAAGAATGAATATTTTAAAGGAAGATTTACTCCAAGAGTAACTGCAGTATATAAAGTGGCTACAAATAATAATATCAGGTTCTCTTACCAAACAGCATATCGTTTCCCGTCTAACCAGATGCAGTGGATCAACCTTGACCTGAATTCTTATAAACTGATTGGCGGAAATGAAGGGTTTGTACAATTATACCATTTCGATACTAATCCCGCATATGACAGGGACTCGCTTGCGAACGGTAAACAGGTCAGACAGGGATTTGCACAGCTGAAACCGGAATCAATTTCTTCTTTTGAGCTTGGTTATAAAGGTTTATTGCTGAACAGTAAATTATTGATAGATGTATATGGATATTACGGACAGTTTACCGATTTCCTTGCACGTAGGGTAGTAGTTCAATCTAAAACAGGAAGCCAGATCGTACAGGCAGATGCTGATACAGCCAATATTTTCTCTGTGCCCATTAATTCTGATGTTAAGATTAAAACCTACGGTTATGGTATCGGCCTCGATTACCGCCTGCCGGGCAATTTTGTTTTATCAGGTAATTTCGCTTCTGATAATTTAAAAGATGTGCCAACCACACTGATCGCTTCTTTTAATACTCCAAAGTATAAAGCAAACGCAGCAATATCCAACACAGGGTTTGGTAAAGCAAAACGTTATGGCTTTACGTTAGCATACAGGTGGCAGCAATCTTTTTACTTTGAAGGCGATCTCGCAAACGGAAATCTTCCTGCTGTACAAACACTGGATGCGCAGGTTAGTGTAAAATTGCCGAAAACAAAATCTATATTTAAAATAGGTGCAACCAATTTATTGAACCAGTATTATTATAACTGCGTTGGTAATTCAAATATTGGCGGTTTGTATTATGTAAGTTTTGGATACAATCTTTATTAATACAGCAACGCTCAATTAAAAATTAAAAAAAGTGCATATGAAATACATATCAAACATGATCAAGATCAGTTTTTTATTGTCGCTTTCAGCAATGCTGATCTTGCCTTCCTGCAATAAAGGTCTTGAACAGTTTACTGAAAATATTCCTTCTCCAACCGGGTTGACGATAGGCCAAACACTTGCCGCAAATGCCAATGATAGTCTTTTCTACCGCCTTGCAATTAAAGGAGGAATGACAGCAACACTGAATGATTCTTCATTAACACATACTTTATTTGTACCCGATAATAATGCAGTGATTGCTTCTTTTGGCGGATCTCTCATAACTGCCAATGCAACGATCACGGCTTTACCAGCTGCAACCTGTGCTGCTATTGTAAAATATCACCTGGTACCACAAACGCTTAAATCAACTGACATCCTGCACCCGTTCCCAAACCTGCAGGAGCCAACTGATATTATCCTCGATCCAACCAATGCCCTGGTAAGAATGACTTCTTTTCCATCAAAGAATCCAGAATCAGGATTGTTTTACTATAACAATGTTCCGCTTACCGCAACAGATGCAATAGCGTCAAATGGCGTGATCCATCATATAGCATTTATTTCATCACCACCAACAGCTGTATTAAAAACTGCAATGAGTGCTGAACCAAATCTTACTTATTTTATGGCTGCAGTACAGCGTGCAGATAGCGGCCAGGTTGATTTGAAAAGGTTTGATTCACTTTTAAATTATGCAGTAACAAATATGACAGTACTTGCACCGGATGATGCGGCATTTCAAACTGTTATTTTTGGCTTGGTGTATCAATATGTATTCGGGTTAACAGGAGACGCTACGATTGCCGGCCAACAGGCAACCTTAGCCGTAGCCGCAGGACCGGCAATATTTCAGAATTCTGCTTTATTTGGTGTTCTTCCAGCAGCAAGTGTGCAGGGAATCATCGCATATCATTTGTTAGCTTCACCTAATCCTGTTACCGGTGATTACGAACCAAATATCAGGAGCTTTGCAGAAAATTTCACAACAACTCCAACACTTCATACAACATTGGTAAATGCAGGAGTTGCAATTCACCCGGGAGTAATGGTGCAGGCGGGTTTTACCGGGCCTATGGCTACATCACTTAGCTTCACCGGTTTCGGTACATTTCCTCCAGGCGGTCCTCCATTCAGCGGGGCAGCTGCAAATGCAACGAGTATTAATAAGCATTGCGTAAACGGCGTTTATCATATCATTGATAAAGTGTTGTTCCCACAATAACGAAAAAAATATTCTTAATAAAAAACAGGCTCTTTATTGGGAGCCTGTTTTTGTTTTAGTTATTTCGGGAACCGGCAATCGTGAATCGGGAATGAGTGAATAAATGAATAGTCAATAGTGAATGGTGAAAGCTCGCGGCTTTTAAGATTAATATGCACTCTCACTTAGACGGTTAATTGGAATTACGCAATTCGTGTAATTCGTGCAATTCGTGTTCAAAATTCGTGTTTCAAAAAAATTCACACTACACATTAAACCTAAAATGCATCACGTCCCCATCCTTCACGATATATTCCTTTCCTTCAATTCTCAGTCTTCCATTTTCCCTGCAAGCAGCTTCTGATTCATATTTTACAAAATCATCGTAAGCGATTACTTCTGCTTTAATAAAACCTTTTTCAAAATCAGTATGTATCACACCTGCAGCCTGCGGCGCTTTCCAGCCCTGGCCAATCGTCCATGCCCTTACTTCCTGTACACCAGCTGTGAAATACGTTGAGAGGTTTAGTAGTTTATAGGTTGAGTGGATCAGCCTGTCCAATGCAGGTTCTGTCATCTTGTATTCTTCCATGAACATCTGTTTGTCTTCCGGACTTTCTAATTCTGCGATCTGCGCTTCAATGGCGTTGGTCATGACGATCACTTCATTGCCTTCACCTTTTACTGCTTCTTTAAGCGCATCGCTGTATTTATTACCTGTATGCATACTCGCTTCATCAACGTTTGCAACATATAGAATATGTTTATCCGACAATAAGAACAGATCAGCAATCGCAACCTTTTCTTCTTTTGTCAATCCAAGTGTAATGATATTCTTTCCTTTTTCAAGATGCGTTTTACAACGTTGTCAAAATCTCCAGTTCTGTTTTTGCTTTTGCATCCGTTTTTGCAATTTTCTCTGTGCGCTGAATTTTTTTATCAACGCTTTCAAGATCCTTTAACTGTAATTCAGTTTCAATGATCTCTTTATCCGAAATAGGGTTGATCGGCCCTTCCTCTCTTAAAATATTTTCGTCTTCAAAACAACGGATCACCTGTATGATCGCATCTACTTCGCGGATATTTGCAAGAAATTTATTACCCAATCCTTCGCCTTTGCTGGCGCCTCTTACCAACCCGGCAATATCAACGATCTCTATCTGTGTAGGAACAATACGATTGGGTTTTACCAGTTCTGCCAGTTTATTAAGCCTGGGATCCGGCACATTCACCAATCCCACATTGGGTTCAATGGTACAAAAACGGTAATTGCTTGCCTGTGCCTTTGCACTATTGCTTACTGCGTTAAAAAGGGTAGATTTTCCCACATTTGGTAATCCTACGATGCCTGCCTGTAATGCCATAATGAATTACGAATTATGAATGATGAATTATGAGTGAAGATGCGCCAGCTATTTTAGCATTCCCTGCATCTTTATTTTAAGCGGCTGCAAAGGTAAGGATTGGAAGTTGAAAATCGGCAATGAAACGAATGGCTCATGATTATGCGATCGTTTTCCACCAATTATCAGTCAATGTAAATAACAAATTCACTATATCACCGCGGATAATATTAATTTCCACCTATAATAGAATTATATGGCTTTAAGCAGGATATGGTCGGCTTTTATCATCATCGCAATCACTGTAGCAATAGTAAAATGTTTTTTTCTCCCCGGAAACCAGGCTGTATTCGCCAATATGGTCACAGGAAAAACAGGTGATACCATCAAAATAAGAACAGACGATAGTTCAAAGACTGATCCTGCCATTATAAAATCTCTTGATACGAATAAGGTTCATGCAAACAACGGACAGCAAACAATAAAATATGGGCAAGGGCAATACCTTACTTATAAAATACAATCTGCGAATGGTATTGTTGAAACATGCCAGGATGCAGTTACGCTTTGCCTGAGGCTGATTGGTTTTCTTGCTCTCTTTATGGGATTTTTAAATATCGCAGAAAAAGCCGGTGGCATACGTTTTCTTTCCAGGATCATCGGGCCATTTTTTTCAAAGATATTTCCTGATATACCCAAGGGACATCCATCGATGGGACATATGATCATGAATTTTTCTGCAAACCTGCTCGGGTTGGATAATGCTGCAACACCTTTTGGTTTAAAGGCAATGGAAAGCCTGCAGGAGATCAATCCTGATAAAGAAAGAGCATCCAATTCACAAATCATGTTCTTATGCCTCCATGCATCAGGCCTCACATTAATTCCTGTTAGCATTATTGCGCTCCGTTCGGCGGCAAAATCGGCCAACCCGATGGATATTTTCATTCCCTGTATGATCGCAACTTTTGTTGCGACTATTGCAGCATTGTTAATTGTAAGCATCCGGCAAAAGATTAATTTATTGCAACCCGTAATATTGGGATGGATATTGGGTATCTCTGCAGTGATTGCTGCCCTTGTAGCATATATAAAATCATTGGATCCGCAAACCGTTCAATTATTCTCTGCTTCACTGAGCAGTGGTATTATCCTGCTGATCTTTATATTGATTGTGCTGGGAGGGCTGTATAAAAAGATTGATGTTTTTAATTCATTTATAGATGGCGCAAAAGGCGGATTTGAAACTGCAGTGAGAATCATACCTTACCTGGTAGGTATGCTGGTTGCGATTAGCCTGCTAAGGACGAGCGGAAGCTTTGATGCAATGATCAATGGTATTAAAAGTGTTTTCGGACTAATGGGAACGGATACACGCTTTGTAGACGGATTGCCAACCGCATTGGTAAAACCCTTTAGTGGAGGAGCAGCAAGAGGAATGATGGTAGATACGATGAATGCTTATGGTGCAGACTCTTTTGCAGGAAGACTTGCATGTGTATTACAAGGCTCTTCGGATACAACATTTTACGTGATCGCAGTTTATTTTGGCGCAGTCTCCATTAAAAATACACGTTATGCCATCGGTTCAATGTTACTCGCAGACCTGGCAGGCATCATTACTTCTATCTTGCTCGCCTACCTTTTTTTCGGCTAGACTTTTTCTTTTTTACTGGTTTAACAGCAGTTGAATCTGCTTTTATGTTTTGGGAAACAGTTGAATCAGATTTTATTGCATCACTTCCTTCCTCATCTTCACCTGCAACATAATTTGCACCGAAAATAGGGCACAGGCTTTTTGCTTTATAAACAGCTCTTGTATAACGATTGCCCATTACAATGATCGTAGCATCTTCATCTATCAGCCTGATAAAAGAAGCATTGTAGCCATGCCACCATCCATTGTGATAGATCATCTTTTTGCCATTGGGATACACATTCATTCTCCAGCCAAGCCCGTAATTCCTGATACCAGGCTTTTCATTACTGTAAGGGGCATACGCTTGCTGAAGTGTATTCTCGTTAAACAATTTATCAGACCTGAGTGCCCTGTCCCATATCAATAGATCTTCTGCAGTGCTGTATATGTTCTTATCTCCATACACAAGATCAAGATAATTAAGTGGGATCATTTGTCCACGCCAGTCGTAACTCGGATTTACTTTTGCAGAATCTTCCCGGGTGAATACAAAACTGTGCGTCATGTTCAGCGGGATGAAAAATTCTTTTTGAATAAAACCCGGAAATGTATTGCCTGTTACTTTTTCTATCAGCAATGCAAGCAATGCATAATTTGTATTGCAATAAGTAAAATGTCTGTCCGGGGCACCTACATCTAATTTGCCTTTAAAATTTACCAGGTAATCAAATACATCCTGGTTTTTAATGTACACATCTTTATCCCAGCCAAGGTCCTCCATAAAATAGAGATAATTCGGCAACCCGCTGCGATGATTGAGCAGCGTTCTTACAGTAACACCGGGATAATTGAAAGACGGAAAATATTTGCTGTATTCATCATCAATGTTCAGTTTGCCATCCTGCCATAATTTTAATACTGCCATTGCAGTGATGGTTTTACTTACAGAAGCAATGTGAAAAGGGGTGGTGTTTTTAATGGAATCTGTATAACCAACATGTCCCATGCCTTTGAATTTTTCAAAGACAATATTGCCGCCTTTTGCAACTAAAACAGCACCGTTGAAGCCACCTTTTTCCAGGATACTGTCGTACCATCGTTCACAGGCTGCCTTGAGACTGGTTGCTTCCAGGGGATTGAGTGTGGTTGGGTCGGGTAATGCGATATGTATGGAATCAATTGCAGGTGGCGGCGTTTTTTTAGTAGTAGAACCGCAGTTACTAAAACACAATAATATTCCGGAAAATAAGCTGGTAAGAATATAATAGCGGAGTCGCTGACGTTCGCATCTGTACATGCGGGTTTTAAAGAGGTTGAACATAGTTCTTGCAGTTGGTATCATAAATATTAAGGACTGAAAGGATATATTTGTGCAAAATTACGATCTAATTATCATGGCAAAGAAAAAAATAACGAGTTATCCCAAGGAGAAAGTAAATATTTTGTTTTTGGAGAATATCAGTGATGTGGCTGTGACACAATTTTCAAAGGGGGGATATCGTAGCATAAAAAAATTAAGCGGGGCGTTCAGCGAAGAGGAATTATTAAAAGAGATAAAGAATGTACATATACTTGGTATAAGGAGTAAGACAAGTATCTCTGAGAATGTATTGAAAGCTGCAACCAAATTACAGGCGATCGGATGTTTTTGTATTGGCGTAAACCAGGTTGACCTGGATGCAGCAACCAAATCGGGCATTGCTGTTTTTAACGCACCCTATAGCAATACAAGAAGTGTTGCTGAACTGGTGATAGGTGCATCAATCATGTTGGTAAGAAAAATCACTGATAAAAATAAAGCAGCACATGAGGGAATATGGATGAAGGATGCAAAGGGAAGTCATGAACTGCGGGGAAAAACATTGGGTATAATCGGGTATGGGAATATCGGTAGCCAGGTGAGTGTACTTGCAGAAGCCCTTGGCATGAAAGTAATTTTTTATGATGCAGAAACCAAACTTCCTTTGGGAAATGCGGAGGATGGCAAATCATTAAAAGAAGTATTGAAGCAAGCTGATGTTGTTACGTTACATGTTCCTGAATTGGCTACCACGAAAAACCTCATTAACAAAACGAATATCAAATATTTTAAAAAGGGGTCTATTCTTATCAATTATGCAAGGGGAGAAGTGGTTGACCTGAATGCATTGAAAAGAGCATTGGTTGCAGGCGAAATTGCCGGCGCTGCTGTTGATGTTTTTCCTGTAGAACCAGAAAAAAATGGCGATAGATTTTCCACACCCTTGCAGGGATTGTCCAATGTATTGCTTACACCGCATATTGGCGGAAGCACGCAGGAAGCACAAAATAATATTGGCATGGATGTAAGCAATAAATTATTTAATTACCTCGAAAAAGGTATTAGTACTGGTTCTCATACGGTGCCCGCACTCGCACTGCCACCGCAGGAAGGAGCCCATCGTATTCTTCATATTCATAATAATCGCCCGGGTGTATTGAGCCAGATCAATACAACGCTTAGTAAAAACAATATCAATATCCTTGGACAGTATCTTAAAACAAATGATGACATAGGTTACGTGGTGCTTGATGTGGATATGCATCTTAGTACACATGCCGTTGAACTGCTGAAAAAAGTTAAGCAAACAATAAAGGTTCGATTGTTGTACTGATAAGGATGCTGAATTATGAGTTTTGAATTCTGAATTGGTTCAATTGAGAATAAAGGTTTAAATCAGTGTGAACAAATTCATAATGCTACGTTCATAATTCATACACAATTCATAATAAGTTTACTGAGTTTTCAATAATTACTGAAAATTCCGTAAATTTGAGGTATAAAAGAACGGTTATGAAAATCATCATATTAGGTGGCGGATTTGGAGGGCTTAAGCTGGCACGAAAACTCAATAATAAAAAAGGCTTTGAGATTACACTGATCGACAAGTTTAACTTTCACCAGTTCCAGCCATTGTTTTACCAGGTAGCCACTGCAAGCCTGGATGCAAGTAACATCTCCTTTCCGCTGAGAAAACTTTTCCAACGATCGAAAAACGTACGTATCCGCCTGGCACAGGTAGAAAGAATCGTTACTGCTGAAAAAAAAGTAATTACTGATATCGGGGATTTTGAATATGATAAACTGGTTATTGCCCTTGGAGCTGAAACCAATTTTTTTGGTAACCAGCAATTAAGTGACAATGCATTTCCAATGAAAAGTACGGTGGAGGCTTTGCAATTGCGACATAAGTTGATGACCAATTTTGAAGAAGCGGTGATCGCACAGGATGCAAATGACAAGGCAAAGTTTGAACGGCTCATGAATGTTGTAGTGGCTGGTGGTGGTCCTACCGGTGTGGAATTATGCGGTGCTATATCGGAGATCAAACATTATGAGTTACCAAAAGATTATCCTGAACTGGATGTTGCAAAAATGAATATCTATTTGCTGGAAGGCGGGCCAAAAACGCTTGGTGCCATGAGTGAAAAATCCAGTGCCGATTCCAGGAAATACCTCAAGAGGCTAGGAGTGACCGTTATGACAGATACTTTGCTGAAAGACTATGATGGGGAAACGGTGGTTTTGCAAAATGGTAAAACCATTAACTCTTCCATGGTGATCTGGGCTGCTGGTATTAAAGGAAATGTACCGGAAGGGATCAATAAAGAATTTATTGTAAAAGGGAACAGATTAAAGGTGAACAGGTATAGCATTGTTGCAGGTACAAATGATATTTATGCTATTGGAGACGTTGCATATATGGAAGAACCTGCGTGGCCGCATGGCCATCCGCAACTGGCAGGTGTTGCCATACAGCAGGCAGACCAGCTCGCAAAGAACCTGATCAGCAGTTAAAAAATAATACAGCACTTTAAAAGAGTTCAAATATTTTGATAAGGGAACTATGGCAACTGTAGGAAGAAATCTTGCCGTGGTAGATATACCAAAACCCAAATTACATTTCCGTGGTTTTTTTGCCTGGATGATATGGATGGGCCTGCACTTATTTTTATTGCTGGGCGTAAAGAACAGGGTTTCTGTTTTCTTCAACTGGATATATAAATATTTTACACACGATCAAAACCTGCGTTTGATATTTAAACCTTTTTATAGGGAAACGGCTACAAAAGGGGAAAAGATAAAAGAAAACAGGGAGTCATTAGTTAGTAAAGAATTCTGAATTATGAATGCAGAATTCTGAATCTGTATTTAAGACTTTGTAGTTTTTTATTTATTCGTGAAATATCCATTCATAATTCATAATTCAGCATTCAAAATTGTTTCAGCAACTTCTTCGCCCTGGTTTTAAATCCAATCGTTTGATTTTCCACCTGGCTTTCGATCAACACTTTTATTTCGGGAATTATTTCAGGATATCGTTTGGCGAGATTGCCCAATACGGTAAGTGAAAATACCTTTATAGCTACGGCTTCTGTTGGCGATTCAACATAGCCGAAACAAATATTCATTATATCACCCTGGTATTTTTCTGGAATATCAAGATGCTGCAAAAGCCTTACTGAATTTCGTTTTATGGAATCATGCAAATTTGGTTTTGAAAGATTCTTTACTAGTTTGCCCCAATTTTTATTGATAAGTTTTGGATGATCGATCACGCAATAGCTAATAGGCCAGGCCGCTCTCTGGTTTGCACGATAAACATCTGTAAGGAACAAAGCAAACAATTCATCAAAGCGCTTCTGATCATGGCCCACCCATTGCACAATTTTATTGCATTGTGCTTTTGAATGTTCCTTCAATAATTCTTCTCTTAAATTCATTGTAATAAATGTCAGCCTGAGCTCGTCGAAGGCGGTTTAAGATAATTCGGTTTTCATTTTGTCTATGTTTCGACAAGCTCAACATGACAAAAATGTTATCATTGTTCAAGATCGATTTTGTTTGCCACTGTATGTTCACATTTAAAATAAAAACCGAGTAAAGACGCAATTGTTTGTGCAAATTGTTCCTGGTATAATTGCTGTGCTGTTTTTATTTCACCGCGGGCACTGATTCCCGGTCCCATCGATGCAAACCATATCTGGGATGCATCTTTTATTTTTTTATTGTGGCTTTGCCATTCTTCTTTGATCGCATCACCTCTGCCATGATCTGTTGTAATAAATAAAGCGGTTTTATTTTTATAAAAAGGTTCGTACTGTACGTACTCCCATATATCGCGTATCCATTTATCAACCATACAAGCAGCATTCAAATAATCCCTGTATTGTCCGCTATGTGCCCACTCATCTGTTTCGCCATATGAAATGTATATGACTTTTGGCTTGTTGGTTTTTAAATAATTCAGTGCATTATAATGTGTAAATACATCAAGGCATTCTTCCTTTCCAAAAGGCTTGTATGCATCGTTCATCAATGCATTGATCGTTTTCTCTGTTTCAGTTGGATTGTCTCCGCCAGTTTCATCAAAGGCTGAGAACACAGGTATCTGACTTCTGCCTTCATTTAGTATACGATCAAAAGCATCCCATGCACTAAATGCCGCAACTTTATTTTCATACCCTGGTTGCCTGTTTAAAAATTCCAGCACATTTGTATGTGGATTTGCCGGGTAGCTATTGCTGTTAATTGCAGTATCAGGATAACCCGTAAATATTTCGTTGTACCCGGGATATGAAAACCAATGCGGATTTGCGTTGTCAACTTTATTTTGCAAATTCCTGTTACCGTACAATTGACCATTCTCTTTAATAATATTCCAAAAAAAAGGCATTAATTTTTTTCTTCTTTCAATGATATCATTTGACCAGTATTTTTCAAACAGGAATGCACTGTCACCTTGGTTGAATTTGGGATTGTTTGCAATACTACTGTCCATTCCCTTAAAAACCTCCTGCCATCGAAGGCCATCAGTTGTAATGATTATGATGTTTTCAGCTTTTTGGGAAAATGCTGTGAATGCATACAGCATGAATACATATGTGAGCATATATTTCATCGCAGAACATTAAAGTTCAGAAAGTATCTTTTTTATTTTTTCGATCTCATCTCTGTCAACAGACACGTGTGCTAATGCTTCATTCATCGCTGGATGCTGGTAGACCATATTGCTTTTTACAGGAATGCGGGCAGATGTATGAAATTCTGTTGCTCCTGTTTTTGTTGCCACAGCGGCTATATTATCCGAACGGATTCCACTGCCTGGCATTATAATTATTCTTTCTGCTGCTTTTTGGATCAATGATACAATCAATTCAATCCCTTCTGTTGCAGTTTGTCTTTGCCCGGAAGTAAGAATCCTTTCACAACCACATTCAATGATATCTTCCATTGCACTAAATGGATCACTACTCCTGTCGAATGCCCGGTGAAATGTTATACCGAGGGGATAGGCGAGTTCTACAAGTTGTGTACATCTTTCTTTATCAATGGATCCATCTGCTTTTAAAATACCTGTCACAATTCCATCGCAGCCTGTTCTTTTGCAAAGCGCTATATCCTTTTTCATGATCTCAAATTCATCTTCGCTGTATAAAAAATCGCCGCCGCGTGGGCGAATGATGGGGAATAATTCAATGGAAAGTTTTTTTCTTGCAGCCTCAATAAATCCATAAGAGGCTGTCGTACCTCCTTCAGCCGGATTATCACACAACTCGATACGGTGAGCCCCGGATGATTGTGCAACGATGCAGCTTTCTATATTGAAACCTATTACTTCTAATTTATGGTTCATTGTTTCAGTAACCCTCACAGGTTTAAGAGCTGTGAGGGTTTAGGTTTTACTGTTCTTTTGATAGCAATAAAAACTTTGAATCGTACATTTTTGTTTCATTATTACTTTTTACACAATATTGAAATCCTTTAATAATAGAGTAAGCTCCATGTTCTCCCTTTTTATTTACAGCGATAAAAGCTACCTGCATGGTACTGGCTTTAGCCGGATCTCTTTTTATAATGCGTTGCACCGCTTTTTTACAGGCGAGTTCGGGGCTGTTGCCCTGCCGCATAAATTCCACTACGAGATGAGTACCACAAATCCGTATAACTTCTTCACCAACGCCGGTACTGACAGCAGCGCCTACTTCATTGTCTACAAATAAACCAGCGCCAATAATTGGTGAATCTCCCACGCGACCATGAATTTTATAGGCCATACCGCTTGTTGTTACTGCGCCGGATAAATTTCCTGTATGGTCCATAGCAATCAATCCCATCGTATCATGATTGGCAGAACCATCATCAAAAAACTCAGGTGCAAAAGGCCCATTCCCTGATTTTTTATTTTCGATATTGATAACAGGCTTGTATTCATTTTTCTTCAGCCACTTTTTATAATTTTCTTCAGCGTCCGGTGAAAGCGTGGCCGGCTCTTTTGTAAAACCATTTTCAATGGCAAATTGTTGCGCACCATTTCCAACCAATAGCACATGTGGCGTTTTCTCCATTATCTTTCTTGCAACTGAAACAGGATGCTTGATCTGTTCAAGACCTGCAACGGCCCCACAATTTGCATGTTCATCCATAATGCAGGAATCGAGTGTTACAATACCATCCCTGTCGGGATAACCTCCCAATCCAACACAACAACTTACCTGGTCTTCAATATAAATTGCACCTGCTTCAACAGCGTCTATGCTTTTACCGTTAGCAGCCAGTATTTTCCAGGCGGCTTCATTTACTTCTTTGCCGCTATCCCAGGTAGAAATTACAATTGGTTTTTTGGTAAAACCGGGGAGCGATTTCAGTCCAAAAGAAGATACACTCAATGAACTGAGCTTTAAGAAATCTTTTCTATTCATAGTCATTGGTCTTTATGTGGTGTGCATGCTGAGTTTACGGATCATTTCATTTGAAATACTGTCGGCATATGTTCCAAAAGCACCGGTAAGTATGCCTTTGATCTTTCCATCTTTTGACTCAACCGCATAAACCACATCCTCATCAGAAGGATTGGTATCGCCCTCGAAACGATATACTTCGGTGATCTCAAATTCAGCAGGGTTCAGGCAGATGTTATTTTCGCTGCAGATCAGCTTATCGAAAGCCATATTAAAATCGATTGTATAGCCTCTTTGCCGTAAACCGTTGATCGCTCCAACAACCGTATCGTAAGTATACATAATTGTGGTATTAAATGAATAAGTGTTCACCAAATGTACGCTAACTAAATTGATGAAATATATCCAAAACGTTCGGTAATTTTTTTATATGACCGGGCCCATTTATTGAAATTATAACCAAAAACCTGGCTGATGAGGGCAGACCTTGCTAAAGTTTACAGCTCTACCCGGGTGTAAACTTAATCAGCTAACTATTCACCCACATTTATTGAATAACGAATAGATTGCGTAAATTGCAACAATAATTTACCTTGACGCGGACGGTTCCCGCAAATAAAAACATACTAAGCAGTTTCGATTACTATGAGTAAACCAAAAGGCAACGCTTCCAAAAAATCTTCCCAGGTACAAATTTTTAAAGGAAAACTTGATATAAGTCGCAGTGGCATGGGCTATGTCATCGTTGAAGGCCTCGAACAGGATATATTGATCAGGCCCAATGATTTTGGAAAGGCATTTCATGGGGATACGGTACGGGTGCAGGTTGCAAATGAAAATAGAAAGGGGAAACGTGTGGAGGGTAAGGTGCTTGATGTTGCCGAAAGAAAGCAAACCGAATTTATGGGCAACGTGCAGGTGAATAAAAATGTTGCTTTTTTTATAGCAGGTGGCGACAAGCCAATACCTGATTTTTATATACCCATAGAAAAATTAAATGGTGCTTCTGATGGGGAAAGAGTGGTAGCACGTTTTACAAAATGGGATAAAGCTGATAAAAAGCCCCAGGGTGAGATTGTTTCAGTGATCAAGGCAGAAGATGAATCGGATATGGCCATGAAGGAGATGTTGATTGATGCGGGTTTCCCGCTTTCATTTGAAGCGGAGGTTTTAAAAGAGGCAGATAAACTATCTGCCAAAATCACCCGGGAAGAAATGGCAAAAAGAAAGGATTGCCGGGATATCCTGACTTTTACAATTGACCCGGTGGATGCGAAAGATTTTGATGATGCCATTTCAATAAGAAATCTTGACAATGGATATTATGAGATAGGAGTGCATATTGCCGACGTCAGCCATTTTGTTAAACCCGATAGCATTCTTGACAAAGCTGCTTATGAAAGGGCCACAAGTGTTTATCTGCCCGATCAGTGTAAACCCGATGTTGCCGGAAAAGATCTCCAATGAATTCTGCTCTCTGCGGCCAAATGAAGATAAATATACTTTCTCTGTCATTTTCCAGATTACCAACAGGGCAGAAATAAAACATAAATGGATCGGCCGAACGATCATCCACAGCAATCACCGGTTTACTTATGAAGAAGTTCAGCAAACCATTGAAACAAAAGATGGCTTGCATTATAAACCGCATTTTATTGTTGAATAATCTTGCACAACAATTCAGGAAACGAAAGATTCGACAACGGAGCGATTAATTTTTCATCAACAGGAAGTAAAGTTTCAACTGGATGAAAAAGGAAAGCCCATCGGCATTGTTATAAAAGAAAGTAAGGAAGCACATCAGCTGATTGAAGAATTCATGTTGCTTGCCAACAGGACCGTAGCAGAGTATGTTTCAAAAATAAAGATCAATAAAGAGCCCATTCCCTTTCCATACCGCATACATGATACACCAGATGAAGAAAAATTAAAACCTTTTGCTGCTTTTGCAAAAAAGTTTGGTTATAAGCTTCGACATGCATAATGAAAAAGAAGTTGCAGCATCTTTCAATAAGCTTTTAAAAGATGTAAAGGGTAAACCTGAACAGCATGTACTGGAACAATTGGGTATCCGTACCATGGCCAAAGCTGTTTATACTTCGGAGAATATCGGCCATTATGGGCTGGGTTTTGAAAATTACTGTCATTTTACTTCACCCATTCGCCGTTATCCTGATGTGATGGTGCACCGCATTTTGCAGGAATGCCTTGATAAGAATATTAAGATTGATAAAAAGATGGAAGAGAAATGCAAACATTGCAGTGACAGGGAAAGATCAGCAATGGAAGCAGAACGGGCGGGAAATAAATACAAGCAGGTAGAATTTATGCAGGATACCTTGGCGAAGAATTTGAAGGTAGTGATCAGCGGAGTTTCTGCTTTTGGTTTTTGGGTAGAAACGGTTGTGCATAAATGTGAAGGACTTGTTAGCTGTAAGAGATCTGTCTGAATTTGATGATTTCAGGTTAGATGAAACCGATTATGCGCTGGTAGGAATGCGGACCGGCAGAAAATTCAGGATGGGAGATAAGATCAGGATAAAAGTAGTAGCAGCCAATCTTACAAAACGACAGCTGGATTATCATTGGGTGAGTGATATGGAGTGGAGAAGAAAAAGAAAGTTAAAGAAATAGATACTGGTTGCAATAGGATTCCAGGTACCTGATAAAACAATCCAGCATGCTGCATCCAGTTTCAAGTATCCGGCATCAATAAATTAGCAAAATGCATTCATTTTCTGAACTTTCTAGCATTTATTCGAACAGCAATTTCAAACGGCATTTCCCCGAAACGCCAAAGAATTTATACGATGCATCACAATATATTTTAGGAATCGGCGGCAAAAGAGTAAGGCCGGTCTGTGTATTGATGGGCAATGAATTATTCAATGAAATTAACCCGGATGCCTATGAAGTTGCCAACTGCCATTGAACTCTTTCACAATTTCAGTTTGATACATGATGATATTATGGACAAGGCGCCTATTCGCCGGGGTCATGACAACTGTTCATACAAAATTTGGCGAAGCAACAGCCTTGCTTGCCGGGGATGTAATGCTGGTAGCTGCATACGATTATATCAATAAAATAAAGCCATTGCATCTTCAAAAGATCATTGCGATTTTTAATAAAACTGCAAAAGAAGTTTGCGAAGGACAGCAGACTGGATATGGATTTTGAAAGCAATGAGGATGTAAGTTTTGATGAATATGTAAATATGATCACTCTTAAAACATCTGTTTTACTTGCAGCAAGTTTGCAGATGGGCGCCATATTGGGCGGCGCAGGACTCGGTAACCAGCAGCATTTGTATGAGTTTGGAAAAAACCTCGGCATTGCTTTCCAGGTGCAGGATGATTACCTGGATGCATTTGGTGATCCTGAAAAATTCGGCAAGCAGCCCGGAGGTGATATCCTTGCAAATAAGAAAACATTTTTATTCATCCATGCAATGGAAGTAGCTTCTGCTGAACAAAAAAATATTTTGAATGATTTAATGCATAAGCGGGTTGATAAAGCAGATGAAGAGTATAAAGTGAATATGGTACTGAAGATAATGAAGGAGTGTAAAGCAGATCAGTGGGCAGACCAGCTAAAAGAAAAATATTTTAAGGAAGCGATGAAGCATTTAGAGGATGTTGCCGTACTATCGGCCCGAAAGAATGAATTGGGACTGCTCGCTAAACTTTTGATGCAACGTGATAAATGATGCCAGGTGCTGGATACGAATCAAAAGCTAACCGGTTAAACGATAAATTGAATATTCCGATCCAGTATCCAGTATCTGGGTAGTGGTACAGTTTGATTTGCTGTCAGCCTGAGCTTGTCGAAGGCGATTGATAATTAAATATCCGGGTTCGACAGGCTCACCCTGACAGCTATATTCTAAGTATAACATTCAAACTGTACCACTACCAGGATCTGGTATCCAGCATCCGTTTAAATTTTTTTTCCTATTTTACCAGATAAACCACTTCTAACATGGGCAATTCTCTATTCAGGAAAAAGAATATCAGCAGCATTCTTGCTGAAGGACCGGATGATTCTCACAGTTCAGGACTTCACAGGGTATTAAGTGTAAAAGATCTTACTTTCTTTGGCATTGCGGCCATCCTGGGAGCAGGGAGCTTTAGCAGCCTCGGCTCGGCGGTGTTCCATGGCGGCCCGGGGGTGGTTGTTCTCTTTATCATTACTGCAATAGCATGTGGGTTTACCGCATTGTGTTATTCAGAATTCGCCAGTCGTATACCCGTTGCCGGCAGCGCATATACTTATGCTTATGCCAGCTTTGGTGAATTGTTTGCCTGGATAATTGGCTGGGCACTGATCATGGAATATTCTATTGGAAATATTTATGTTGCCTATAGCTGGAGTGATTATTTTACTTCTTTTCTCGAAAAATGCCATGTTCATATCCCCGAATACTTTTGTACAAGTTATATGGAGGCAAAGCATGCCTTTGAAAACGGTAGCAGTAATGCAGAAGAATTGGCCGCATGGACGAATGCCCCGCTCATAGGAAGCTTAAAGATCATTGTCGATCTGCCTGCCCTGGTAATAAACCTGCTTATTACTTACCTCGTATACCGTGGCATAAAGGAAAGCCGGAACTTCAGCAATGTGATGGTGATCTTAAAAATGGCTGTTGTTGCACTGATCATTATAGTAGGAGGCTGGCTTGTTTTTTCGAATGGACTTACAGTAAACTGGACACCCCCAAATGATGATGGCGTGAAATCATTTATGCCAAATGGTTTTAGCGGTGTTATGGCTGCAGTTGCCAGTGTATTTTTTGCGTATATAGGATTTGATGCAGTAAGCGTATTGGCGGAAGAAAGTAAAAATCCGCAAAAAGATCTTCCAAGAGGAATGATACTTTCCCTGGTGATCTGCACTGTTATTTATATTTTATTGTCACTTGTTTTAACGGGAGCTGTAAACTATAGAAAGTTTGAAGGAGTGGGTGACCCGCTTGCTTTCATTTTTGAAAAACAAAACCTTAATATCGCATGGATGCAATCACTGGTTGCTATTTGTGCTGTTATTGCAATGACAAGTGTATTGCTTGTTTTTCAAATGGGGCAACCGAGAATGTGGATGACCATGAGCCGTGATGGTTTGATGCCTCCCGTTTTTCAAAAAATCCATAAAAAATTTAAAACACCTTCTTTTGCAACTATTATAACAGGACTGGTAGTAGGTGTTCCTATTATATTTACCGACAAAACATTTGTACTCGATTTTACAAGTATTGCAACATTATTTGCTTTTGTACTTGTTTGCGGAGGTGTATTGCTGATCCCAAATAAAGAAAAAATTGCGGGACGCTTTCATCTTCCTTACGTAAATGCCAGGCTGATTTTTCCTGCAATTGTTATTGTTGCTATTACTTTAGTAACAGTAAATAACAAGAATTATTTTTCAGGCCTGGCCGACTTTTCATTTGAACACAAAGTAGAAGCGTTGGAAGTGTTTATTCCTAAACATGTTGTTGAAGTAAACGAGGCAGCCGCTGCAATTCAGGAGCACCTTGTTACCACAAACGATGCGGATTCATCCTTTATCAAATTAACCGGCTCCATAAAAGCAAGTTCCTCACCTGCAGAAAAAATTCAACTGGCAAAAGATTTTGTTTCTTCAAATGACCCTACTCAAAGTAAAACAAACAAAGTATCGTTGATTATTTTCTGGATTGTGCTGGTATTGCTTGCAGTGATAACATATCTAAAAAACTACTCACTTATTCCGCTGATGGGTGTAAGCACCTGTCTTTATTTGTTGACGGGCATGACACTTAGTAACTGGCAATGGTTTGGCGGGTGGTTGTTGTTAGGACTCGTGGTTTATTTCCTTTATGGCTATAAAAAAAGTAAATTGAATAAAACAACTTAGTTAAAAATAAATTTAGTCTTGAACAACGGCACAAAGTATTTTAACTTTGTGCCGTTGCTTTTAAGGAATTATAAATTATGAATTTTGAATGCTGAATTGAGCATTTTAATGTTGTAACTTTTAAAAAATAAACATCTTAACTCATAATTCAAAACTCATAATTCAGAATTAATAAAACATGAAATACGAAATAGGAGACAAGATCATTGTGTTGCTGACAGATGAAGAGGGGACAGTGGTGGATATTGTCAATGAAAAAATGCTGATGATCGAAGTGCGTGGGGTGAAATTTCCAGCTTACACCGACCAGGTGGATTTTCCATATTTTAAAATGTTTACTCAAAAAAAGCCTGTTGAGAAAAAAAAGATTCATGTAGACAATCTTAAAAAAGAAAAAGCAATTCCTAAAAAGAAAACAGGTGACGGCGTATGGCTGAATTTTATTCCAGTATTCGACAAAGATATTTTTGATGATGATGTAGTGGAAAAATTAAAAGTTTACCTTATTAACCAAAATGAGGAAGAGTATAAATTTAATTACAGTCTTGTATTTGGAGGTGAAAGTCATTTTGAATTAAAAAACGCTGTACGGGGCTTGAGTGATTTTTATTTGCATGATGTAAATTTCGAAGACCTGAGTGACAGCCCCAGGTTTGAATTTGAATTTTCTCTTGCCAATGAGGATAAAAAGAAAGCTCCTTATTTTGAAACTTCTTTAAAATTAAAAGGAAAACAGTTATTTAAAAGGATCGAAGAATTAAAATCGAAGAATGAAGCTTCTTTTTCTTATGACTTGTTCATTCATTACCCGGCTAAAGTTGAAGAAGAAAAAATGGATATTTCGAAATTAGGCAATGCAGGGTTTCGTATTTATGATGCGTCTTCTGTAAGAGAAAACCTGCCACCTGCAAGATCTGTTGTCGACCTTCATATAGAAAAGTTAACTGATAATTGGAAACATCTTTCCAATTTTGATATTCTCACAATACAATTGAATGCATTTGAAAAATATTTTGAACTGGCTGTTGCGCATCACCAGAATGAATTGATCGTAATACATGGAGTGGGAGAGGGAAGATTGAGAGACGAGATTCATGAACGTTTGCGATCGAAATCAAATGTAAAATCTTTCGTTAACCAGTATCACCATTTGTATGGGTATGGTGCAACAGAAATTTATTTTTCCCATTAACTACATATTGACAATCAATTAGTGCCTGAAGATTTTTCTTTCGAGTATCCGTTCCATTGATATTCACTCCTGTTGATATCTGTTTTTTTCCCAAAGATTGGTTGCTTGTACCTTGCAGGAACTTCAAACCCTACTTATGAGAATTATACTTTTATGTTGTATATGTTTTTTATGGTGCCCTTCATCCGCACAAAATTTAATATGGGCAAAGCAGTTCCAGCAGCAGTCCTCAACCGGATCCGACAATAGTAATCAATCCATCGTAACCGATGGAGCTGGTAATATTTATAATACCGGCTACATGGAAAATATAACAGATTTTGATCCGGGCCCCGGTGTTTTTACACTTGGCACAAATGGTAATAGAAGTGTTTATGTTACAAAACTTGATCCCAATGGCAATCTTATATGGGCGAAAGAATTGGCAGGTACTTATATGATACCGTTTCTGATTAAGCGGGATGGCCCGTCAAATGGAGCAAACATTATTGTTGCTGGACTTTTCGATGGGCAAGCAGATTTTGATCCGGGCCCTGCTGTATTTACACTTTCTTCATCACCATCAGGATTTAGTCAAAGCGCTTTTATTTGTAAACTGGATGCAAACGGTAATTTTATCTGGGCAAAGGTATTTGGAGCAGTTAATAGTTGTTACCTGAGTGTTTTGGGGCTCGCAGTTGATGGAAATACCGATATCATATTTAACGGCTTTGCGGCCGGTACTTCAGATTTTGATCCGGGGCCGGGTGTTTTTAATCTCGTAACTCCCGGGGTCAATCTGTCTCATCCTTTCGTTTGTAAAATAAATGCAAATGGTGATCTTATTTGGGCAAAACAATTTGTAATTTCCGGTACTACTACAGGATCGTGCATAGGCTTATGTGTAGATGCTGCAAACAATATTTATTCTTCAGGTAGTTTTGAAGGTTCGGCAGATTTTGATCCAGGCCCGGGAACTTCTATTTTAAATGGCCCGGGCGCCTTTTTATCAAAACTTGATCCCGATGGAAATTTTGTTTTTGTGAAACCGCTTACACAGGCTACCGGCCGCAGCTTATGCTTCGATGGTAACCATATTATTTTGGGAGGAAATATCAATGGTCCCGGGGATCTTGATCCCGGCCCTGCAGTATACACAGTTAACACAGCGCCATTCGATAACGATATATTTCTCGAAAAATTTGATACAGACGGAAATACAATGTGGATCAGGTCGATGACCGGACCGGATTTCCAGGTATGCTGGAATCTAAGCCTTGATAATATTGGCAACATATTCCTGTCAGGTAGTTTTAGAGGAGCATTTGATGCCGATCCCGGTGCCGGAACAACAATACTAAATGCTTCGGACCAGGAAGGTTTTGCAATCAGGTTCAATAATGGAGGTAATTTTTTATGGGCTTACCAGACGGTTAACCTCGGCGTTTTTCCGCCAAGGGATAACAGGATATATAGTGTAGCACCCGATACATGGGGAAATATTTATGTGGCCGGCTACTTCAAGAATTCAACAGACTTTGATCCGACTGCAGCAGTATCCACTTTAACCAGTATAACACAGGCACCCTATCTCGTTAAGCTAAGTGTTTGTTTTGCCAGTGGATCATCTTTAAATGCAACAGCCTGCGACTCCTATACACTCAATGCACAAACCTATACTGCCAGCGGCAATTATGTTCAACATCTTGTGAACGGTGCCGCATGTGACAGTGTTATTACACTTAATCTCACCATTAACCATTCTACTGGTTCGGTTGTTTCTTTTACTGGTTGCAATTCCTATACTTACAACGGGCAAACTTATACAGCCAGTGGCACCTATACGCAAACGCTGGTAAATAGTGTTGGCTGCGATAGTGTTATTACACTTACACTTACTATTAATCAACCAACAACAAGCATACTGAATATAAGTCAGTGCAATTCATATACACTCAATAGCCAGACCTATACATCAAGTGGAACTTATGTGCAAACATTGGTGAATGATGTGGGTTGCGACAGTATTATAACACTCAATCTTACCATTAATCATCCAACAGCTGGTAATTTAAGTGCAAGTCAGTGTAATTCATATACCCTCAACAGCCAAACCTATACAACAAGTGGAGTTTATACACAAACATTAGTAAACAGTGTTGGTTGTGATAGTGTGCTTACATTAAACCTGGCAATTAATGCTGGCACTGTGGTCAATATTTATGATACGGTTTCCGTTCCCTATAACTGGGAGGGGCAAACGTATACAACCAGCGGAACTTACACTGCTACTTTTAGTGGTGCGGGAGGTTGCGATAGTATTCGGACCCTGCACCTGGTTATTAAAAACAATGATTGCCATTTTAGCATTCCAAACGCATTCACGCCAAACGGCGATGGTATAAATGATCTATGGATTATACCCATTGCAAATACAAATTGTTTTAAACAGGTTGATGTGTATGTGTACAACAGGTATGGCAGCCTTGTATATAAACAATTGAATTACCAAAGCAACTGGAATGGAACATATCGTTCAAAACCGGTTCCTGATGCAACTTATTATTATGTGGTTAAGGCGATCTCTATCAATGGTGATGAACAGGTGTTACGAGGTAATCTTACAATTCTGCGTTGATATTCAGCTCTACCTCCTGATTTGTAAATTATTTTTTTGCGTCTCTGCGTCTCCGCGGTTATTTTACCGCAGAAGCGCAAAGACGCAGAGGCTAGGCATAATTGCAAAGCACTATTTCTTTAATATAAATCTCAATGTCACATAACCAAGCAAACCTGCAGTAGCTGATGCAAGAATAATAGCGATCTTGGCTATCCCGATTGTACCGGGATTGTAAAATGCAAGTAATGTAATAAAAATGCTCATCGTAAATCCAATACCGGCCAGTAAACCTGCTCCTAAAATATGTTTCCATTTCAGGTCTTCCGGCAAAGTACATATGCCCATCATTACTGCAATCCAGCTGAATAATAAAATGCCGGCTGGTTTACCTGCTACCAGTCCTGCATAAATGCCAATGCCTTCTTTTGAAAATACATAGTGAGCCCAGTTTGGCGGAAAAATAATACATGTGTTTACCAATGCAAATAGCGGCAGTATCGCAAACGCGACGGGTTTGTGCAACATTTTTTGCAGGATATAAGAAGGAGAATTTTCATCACCCTTACCAAATGGAATGGTAAAAGCAACCAGTACACCTGATATTGTTGGATGAATGCGGGCCTGCAGCAGGCAGTACCACAAGGCAACACCTCCAATCAGGTAAAGAATAATATTGGTTACTTTTTGCCTGCTGATTATCACCATTGATACAAAAATTGCAATCGCAATAATGAGATGGAGAAAAGAAATACTGCTGGTGTAAAAAATTGCGATCACCAATATGGCAACGAGATCATCAATTACAGCGAGCGCCGTAAGGAATATTTTTAATGATGGAGGAACTTTTTTTCCAAGCAATGATAAAATGCCGATCGCAAATGCAATATCGGTTGCGATGGGAATGCCTGCACCCTTTTGGGTAATTGTTCCATAATTAAAAAGAAGATAAATGCCGGCAGGAACGAGTACGCCACCCAGCGCTGCAACAGCCGGTAGCATGGCAGTTTTTTTATTGGAAAGTTCACCGCGATAAATTTCTCTTTTCAATTCAAGCCCGATAAGCAAAAAGAAAATAGTCATCAGGCCATCATTGATCCAACTGGTAATGGAATGCCCGTTCCAATAAGTTTCCCATGTTTGGATATATGCAAACTGGAACCTGCTGTTTGAAAGGAATAAAGAAATAAGGCTGCAAATCACCAGTAATAAACCACCGGTTTTTTCACTATTAAAAAAGTCATTGAAATTCCTTGTAATTCTCATGTTCGAGGTCGATATAATTAAGCGTTATAAAGTTAATCAACTTATGTTGTCATACTTAAGAAGCTGATTGATTTAATAGCGGCGCAATTTGAATTCTGTCAGGCTGAGCTTGTCGAAACCGGGGAAAAATTAATGCGGTACGCCTTCGACAAGCCCAGGCTGACTATCATTTAATGGATCAACTAACTACTGCCATTAATTTTTATGCGGCCGCTTCTTGATCATTCCGCCCTTCATGTCTTTTATTCTTGTCATTACAACAAATGCATTAGGATCTATTTTTTCTATTTCAAGCTGAAGTTTGCTTACTTCAAGGCGGGTAACGATTGTATAAATTATTTTAAGATCATAAAATCTTTCACCACTTTTTCCAAAACCACGTTCACCATTATAAACTGTAAAACCACGGCCAAGTTTTTCACTGATCATGGTTCGTATTCTTTCTGATTTTACAGAAATGATCGTAACACCTGTATACTCTTCAATACCTTCAATAATAAAATCCACCGTTTTTGATGCAGCAAGATAAGTGAGCATTGCATATAGTGCAATTTCCACTGACGCCAGCCATGCACCCAGTGAGAATATCATGATATTTACAAGCATGATCACATCACCAATAGAAAGGCCCGATCTTTTACTCAATGAAATTGCCAATACTTCCGTTCCGTCTATTACGGCACCTCCTCTTACTGCCAGGCCGGTACCAGTTCCCAGGAAAAAGCCACCAAAAACGGCAACCAGTAATTTGTCGTTTGTTATTTTGGGATAATTGATAAAGGCTACGCATAATGCCAGGCCAATAATACAGATGGCAGTTCGGACGGCAAAACGCCTGCTGATGATACGATATCCTATGAGAATAAAAGGGAAGTTCACAATTACAAGCAATACTGACAATTTGATGGGAGTTAATTCAGCGGCCAGCAGGGCGATACCTGTTGCGCCTCCGTCAAGAAACTTATTTGGTAATAAAAAGCCTTTCAAACCAAAACCCGCAGAAAGAATTCCTACGCTCATCAGGAAAACATCGGCACCAAATTTTTTGAACTCTACTTTAAATTCAATCACATTCCTCGACTTGATATACCTTGTCTTATTGGCGCCCGATGTGAGCATTTTAAAAAGAAATCTTAGTATATCAATCCTTCTTTTTTTCATTTCACTAAAAATAAGAATAAAATACTATTGTAGCCTGTAAATCCATAATGTTTTAGCCATTGACAAGTTCAATCACAATAATGTGATGGTATGATTTTTGGGTTAAAATATGCTGGTTTTAATAAATTCATTTCATACTCATTAAATCAACTGTTATGGCTAAATATTCGAAATCCAAACCTACAACAAAAAAAAAGGCAACATCGAAAAAAGCAGCTCGTAAATCTCCTGTAAAAGCGGCAGTTACTAAAAAAAGTAAAGGAGCAAAAAAAAGCAGTAAGAAAAAAGTAGTTGCTAAAAAAGCAGTTGCTAAAAAAGCTGCAGTAAAAAAGAAAGTTTTGAAAAAAACTATTGCAAAGAAAGTAAAACAAAAAAAGGCTGCAATTAAAAAAACTAAACCGCAAAAGCAAACGGTAAAGACACCAAAGATCAGGATAGAGAAAATCAAGGCCAGGGAAACTATTGAAGATGCAGTTTTAATTGATCAACAGGCGCCGACCGCGGATGAATATATAGGAATGATTGATGCAAATATTGGAATTCCTGAAAATAATCCGGCTGATAATGAAAAAAGCGTGGATCAGCTTAATCTTTTTTCACAACCAAACCCGATACCAGGGGAAAAATATAAGCGAGCGGCAGATCCCTATCATGGACATAAAGAACCACGAAAAGGTAAACGAACAATTGTTCCTTCAGGGAAAAAGCCACTATGGAATAAATAAATGATGAGAAGTATTATTTAAACATCGCTTTAACAATCTGGCCCGTGCATTGTATACATCAATTGATATTTTTGCGAAACATAAAAATTAAGATATATGAGAATAAAATATTTAGTAATGACAGGTTCGGTATTGCTGATGTTAATGAGTTCATGCGTAAGTAAAAAAGTATTAAAAGGTGAGCAAACAAAATATGTTCAGTTACAGACCGATTATACAAGATTACAGGAACAATTAAAAAACTGCAACGATTCAACTACAGCGGCAAACCAACGCAGTTTAGGATATGAAACGCAGGTAGCCGATCTGAAACGCCAGATTGATTATCTCAATCAAAATAATACACAGGCTTTAAAACAGCTGGAAAACCTGTCTGTAATAAGTTCTTCGCAGGCGGAAAGCATTAAAAAATCTTTAGACAACATCGGTGCTAAAGATTCTTATATCCAGGGGCTGCAATCGGCGCTTAATAAAAAAGATTCACTGAATCTTGTATTGGTAACCAATTTGAAAGGAGCTATCGGAAATATGGATGATAAGGACATCAATATTAAAGTAGATAAGGGTGTTGTGTATATTGATATCTCCGATAAAATGTTATTTAAGAGCGGCAGTTACGAAGTGACGGACAGGGCTAAGGAAGTATTGGGTAAAGTTGCTTTGGTATTGAAAAATCAGCCTGATATGGAGTTCATCATTGAAGGTCATACCGACAATGTTCCTTATAAAGGCAATGCAGTATTATTGGATAACTGGGACCTGAGTGTAAAAAGATCGACCACCATTGTTCGTATTTTACAAACGCAATATGGAATTAACCCGTCGAGTATGTCTGCCGCCGGAAGAAGCGAGTATAAACCTATTGCGGATAATAGTACGGCTGAAGGCAAATCAACCAATCGCAGGACAAGAATTGTAATCCTGCCACAGCTTGATCAGTTCTTCAAATTACTTGAAAAGAAATAAACTTGTTTTTGTAGCTCCGGGCGTGAAGCTGATATATTGTTTAAAAACAGTATTTTCAACTTCACGCCTTTTGCATTTATCTTGCATCATAATAAAAATTGAATTCTTATGCAGCTAAAATTTTCTTGTTTCAAAATCATCAGCTTGAGTTTGCTGATCGCAGCATGTAATACAAATAGTAAAGATGATGATGACGGTCTTGCTGCATTCAGCGAGGACAGTCTCTCAAAACACATCGCTACCATTGCAGCAGATGATTTTATGGGAAGAAAACCATTCACAGCTGCAGAGATAAAAACGATCAATTATATCAGCGACCAATTTAAATCAATTGGCCTTGAACCGGGAAATGGAAATAGTTATTTCCAGGATGTGCCGATGGTAAATATTACAACCAAGGCAGCGCCTTCCATGCAGGTGTCAGGCGCACGGGGAGATTTTGAATTGAAGGGATTGGAAGACTATGTGATATGGACAGATAAAACCGATACGAGTATTTCTTTCGATAAAAATGAAGTAGTGTTTGCCGGTTATGGCGTGGTTGCCCCTGAATATAACTGGAACGACTATGCTGGTTTGGATGTAAAGGGAAAGATTGTATTGGTGTTGGTGAACGATCCGGGTTTTAATGCAGGAGATACAAGCCTGTTCAAAGGAAAAGCAATGACCTGGTATGGAAGATGGCCCTATAAGTATATTGAAGCAGCAAAGCAGGGAGCAAGGGGCTGTCTTATTATACACAACACCGAAGCTGCAAGCTATCCTTTTAAAGTTGTTCAGAATAACTGGAATACATCAAAGTTGCGGTTGGATACAAGAGGAAAGGAACAAAAATTCTGTGATATTATTGGGTGGGTGTCGGCTGATGCAGCAAAAAAAATGCTTGAAGCCTCAGGAAAAGATTCTACGATCCTGGCAAAAGCAGATAAACGTGGATTTGTTGCAGAACCACTTGATATAAAACTTTCCACCAGCATGCAGGTAAAATCGCTGTATGATAAATCGCATAACGTGATTGGAAAAATAACAGGTAGTAAATATCCTGATGAGACGATCATTTATTCGGCGCATTGGGATCACCTTGGTATTGGTGCGCCCGATGAAAGAGGCGATTCTATTTATAACGGCGCATTGGATAACGGGAGTGGCACATGTGGTTTATTTGAAATTGCAAGGGCATTCAAGAGTCTTAAAAAAGCACCTGAACGCTCTATCATATTTCTATCCGTAACTGCAGAAGAACAGGGATTATGGGGTTCTGCTTATTATGCTCAAAACCCGGTTTACCCGATTGATAAAACTGTTGCGAATTTAAATATGGATGTATTGAACTGGTTTGGTAAAACAAATGATATTGTGGTAATAGGACAGGGACAAAATGAGCTGGAAGATTATTTAAAAGAAGAACTTGATAAACTGAATCGTGTAATTGTGTTTGATCCGCATCCTGAAGGAGGTTCTTATTACCGTTCTGATCATTTCAATTTCGCCAAAGTGGGTGTGCCATCGATGGATCTGAAATATGGATCTGATGTAATTGGACAGGCGAAAGATTATGGTAAAATGAAAGCTGATGAATACAAGCAAAAAACTTATCACCGTCCTTCAGATGAATATAATCCTTCAAACTGGAAACTGGATGGAGCGATCAATGATATTCAACTGTTATTCATGGTTGGTAAACGACTTGCATATGATCGGGAGTGGCCGAAGTGGAAAGATGGGTCGGAGTTTAAGGCGTTGAGAAAATAATTTTGAATTGCTGAATTATGAATGCTGAATTACGAATTACGAAAATGAATCGCCCGGGTTTTAGAAGTAACTTTAAACAGGTATCCAGCATCCAATATCTGGTATCCGGTATCATATTCATTTGTCTTAGTTTGTTGAATTCTTCCAGCATTGCACAGAGTATTAATGATCCTAATCAGCAGCCTGTAAGTATGGATTCGCTTTTTAGGAAGAAAGCGATGGAATCTATTGGAAAATCATTTCCGCAATTTTCAGTTACAACAGATGGGCGTGTATTGACAAATGATTCCCTGGAAGGGAAAATTGTGTTCATTAATTTTTGGTTTGAGGCTTGTCCGCCATGCATAGCAGAATTAAATGCATTAAATAAATTGTACAATAAATTTTCTACCAATAAAAATTTTGAATTTATCTCTTTTACTTACGAAAGCCCGGCAAGGATAAAACGGTTAAAACAAAAATACCATATGCAATACAGGGTATTTTCAATAACTAACCAGGAATGTTACCGGCTGAACCAGAACAATGGATTTCCTACCAGCATCATATTGGACAAAACGGGTACTATCAAACAATTGTATACGGGTGGTACTACGGATAAAAAGGAAGCGGAGAATTTTATCCGGAACATTGTTTATAAAAGTATTGACGAAGCGCTTAAAAATTAATTTTACATAATTCACATTCCTTCTACAGTAAAGATCATATCTCCTCCGGCTTTGTTGTAGCCTATGTTCTACTTATTAATAATTATACAAAATGGTTAAAGCATTATAACAAATGCTGGCATTATTTTCTCCTATTGTTGGTTCTTTAAAACGTAAAACAATTTTCTATGAAGAAAGTAATGATCGCATCCGTCGCTTTATTTTTTGCTGCTATTACCGGCGCTAATGCACAAACCGCACAGGTAGCTGAAAAAAAAGAAGTAGCTGTAACTGCAGCACAACAGCCTGTAGAAAAGAAAGAAGCCGTTGCTAATACAAAAGAAGCCGTTGCTAACACACAGGCAGAAACAACAAACACTCAGGCACCATCAACTCAGCCTGCAAAAACTGCTGTAAAACCTGAATCACTTCCCGAAGCAGTTAAAACAACAATGGCAGGTGAAGATTATAAAGGATGGATAGTTAGTTCTGCATTCCTGGTAAAGGATAAAGTGGAATTTTATGAACTCGTACTTACGAAGGATAAAGAATCAAAAACAGTGAAAGTAGCTAAAGATGGTAAGCTAATCATGTAATCACAAGAAAACACCTGTTAAAAATGCCTCTCAGTAATGAGGGGCATTTTTGTTTTATGAAGCTGATGAAAGATTAAAAAATGTTTGGTGTTTGGCGTTTGCTGTTGCGTAGCACCAAACTCCAAACAGCAAACAAAATGAAACTTAGTTTTATGCTTGCTTCAATTCAGTTAACAGATTATCAAGATTAAGCGGTTTCGTATACATCAACAACGAACCATCTTCATTTTTTGGCCATTGATCTTTTGGACGATCATAATAAAGCTCCACACCATTTTGATCGGGATCATTGAGGTATAATGCTTCGGAAACACCATGATCTGCAAAACCGGTGAATGGATAGCCGGCATCAATCAAACGCTTATAAATAATCGCAAGGTCTTTTCTTGTTGGATAAAGTATGGCTGTATGGAATAATCCGGTAGCCGCCGGTGGCGGTGCAGGGCCATTTTTGCTATACCATGTATTAAGACCGATATGATGATGATAACCACCCGCAGAGATGAAGGCTGCATCCGTACCATACATAGTGGTAACCTGGAAACCAAGCAACCCGCAATAAAAATCCATTGAACGTTTAAGGTCTGCTACTTTTAAATGAACATGACCAATATGAGTTTGTGCCGGGACAATATATTTTTCTTCCATAATTTTTTATTTAATTGTTGTCAGTTGCTTTGAGCATTCCCGTTTTATTTTTCTTTGTAAACATTAATGCAAACATCATTATCAATGCAGTTAAAATAATCACCTGCACCATCAGCGACCTGTTTACAAGTGCAATATCTTTTCCGGGAACAATAGATAAAAAGAGAAGGATATTGATCAGGCCACGGGGGGCAACAAACAGCACCGGTAATAAAGGTATTTTAAATATTTTTAGTGTAACTGCACGAATAAGAAATATCGCTGCTACGATGATAAGCGCCCATGCGAATGAATCTTTGTTTAATATTTCTGCCGTTCTTAAAAGATATCCAAATAAAAGGAAAAACACCGCCCTTACAAGAAATGTTCCCTCCGTAATAAGCTCTTTGAATTTATGTACTTCTTTATTTAGTTCATCCGGCTTTAGTTTTTTAATCCACCTGGATTGTTTTAAATGATTCAGGTTGCCAAGTAACAATCCGAACATAAGTATGAACAATAAAGAGGGGAGGTTGTACATTTTTGCCGATTCATAGATCAATATTACCAATATAATGATCGGGGCAAACTTTATGTGGTGGTCTATCTTGCTTAATAACAATGCAAGGCCGATACTTGCTACAAAAGATATCGCCGTAATTATTACAAGGTTTAATCCAAAATAACAGAATGAAAGAAAATTGATTGTAGTATTAAAAGCAAGAAAATTAAAAAGCAATATTCCCAGGATATCCGAAAAACTTGTCTCGTAAATTATAAATTCTTTAGTTACCTGTGATTGACCTTTAACACTTGGAATGGCCACCGAGCTGCTTATTACGGCAAACGGAACGGCGTTTAATAATGAGTTCATAAAACCAAAAGCGCCAAAATAATTAAACAGCCATGCAAGCAGGAATGAAAGGCCAAAGATGGGGATCAATGAAACTGCGAAAGATTTTTTTATCAGGGGAATTTTTGATGTGTCATATTCAAGTTCCAATGAGCCCTCCAGTACAATAAGAATAAGACCAATTGTTCCCAGCACTGGAAGAAAAGGAGTCAGGTCGGGGATATTTATCTTCAATAATTCTGATAATTGACGGACAAGCCATCCCAGGCACAATAACAGGATTACAGAAGGTATTCTTGTGCGTGAAGCTGTGAGATCAAAGATATATGCAATCAGTAAGAGGATGCAAATAGTTAAGACAATTGCCGTGGTCATGTTTTAAAGATACGAAGGGGAATGCTGATTTATGAATGTTGAATTATGAATTTGCTTTGTCGTTATGTGGCTAAAGCCAATAGAGGTTTTATTGTTTTGCCGCTGGCTTAAGCCGGCGGGAAAGGAAGGCTAATGCAATTTATCTTTAGCCTCATGTATAGTTCGGTTTAGATTTATCGTTGAAGTGAGTGATACAACAATGCTGAGCAATGATATAATGCCGGCAAAAAAATAAAAATTATCTTTGCGGTTCTATCAGCCGGCTATCGTCCCGATCAGATCGGGAAGGAAAGTCCGGACAGCAAAGAGCAACACACCGGTTAATTGCCGGCCCCCGCTCATATCGGGGAGAGATAGTGCCACAGAAAATAACTGTCCCGATTATCGGGATGAGGGTGAAAATGTGAGGTAAGAGCTCACGGTTTTGGTTGGTAACAATCATTACGGGTAAACCTTGTGTGCTGTAATGCCACGTATATCAGCGTTGAGGGCTGCTCGCCCGATCTCTAACGGGAACGCTGAAGGGTAGGCAGCAAGATTGTGTTAGTAATAGCACAGCAAGATAAATGATGGCCATCCCGATTGTATCGGGATAACAGAATCCGGCTTATGGCTGATAGAATTTTTTGTTATGAATTTTAAAAAACACGAATTAAAACGAATTGCATGAATTGCACGAATTGTTTGTGCTGGTGGGCGTTATTAATAGAACAGACTTTATCAACTTTTTTAACTCTATCAACTCTATAGATCAGGATGTAATTACTCTGAAACGAATTCCTTAAAGATAGTATTCCTGGTCATCGGCCATTCTTCTTTTATAAAACTGAAGTAAACAGTATCCCTTACAGTTCCATTTTCATTAAGCATATAACGGCGGAATGTTCCTTCTTTTACAGCCCCGATCTTTAACATAGCGCCCTGGGATTTGAGATTTTTAGAACTGGTCTTTAATTCAATGCGGTTGAGATCGAGTTTTTCAAATCCGAAACTTAATAATAAAAATTTTGTTGCTTTATTTATCCCGGTTCGCTGAAGAGCGGGAGCATACCATGTCCAGCCAATCTCTGCTCTTTTATGAAGGAAGCTGATATTTGCATAGCGTGTACAACCTGCATACCTGTTGTATTGTTTGTCGTATATCGCAAAAGGATAGGAGAGTTCTTTTTTTCTTTCCTCCAGTGCAATTTCAAAATAACGACGAAAATCGGTTTCATTATTTACAGTAGCGGTAGTAAATTCCCAAATCTCTTTTTCCATTGCGATTGGCAGTAATTCTTTGTAGTGGTTTTCCAACAATGGCTCCAATCTTGATCGCTCATTCTCTAAAATATATTCCTGTTCAAAAAAATGATTGGTATTCATTTTAATTATTTTGTTTTACAATGTTGGCTACAATTTTATCAATAGGTAAAGTAACCGAATCAACGGAGAAATCATCCCAGTCAATAAAACGGAATGTTTCTGTTTCTCCCTTTTCCCTGTAGGTCTTTAATTGCTCTTCATCAAACTGAAATGGTTCAGAGCGTAGCGGAACTTTAATTGTTTCCAATGCTTTTACATAATAATAGATCGATATGATCTGGTGTGCAGGGTTGAATGCGCTTTGCTGGTAAAAATCCGTTGTATAAAGATGGGATGTAACTTCAACTTCCAGGTTCATTTCTTCCAAAAATTCTCTTTTGAGGCAGTCGATCGTTCCTTCTCCCTTTTCCAAACCACCTCCACAGAATTTTGTATAATAACCACCGCGGATGTATTCATCACTCACAAGTACCTGCTTTTTTTCATTGATCAAAATTCCATATACCCTGATGTTGAACATGACTATTTATCTTTTGTACCGGCGTAAATAATTGAATACAACAAATCCAAGAATAACTATGGATAATAGAACGGGAACCCAAAATGCATAAACAGAATGTTGGTAAGGCACAGGTACGTTCATTCCATAGATACTTGCGATCAATACAGGAATACTAAGGAAGATGGTGATCGTGCTTAAACGTTTTAATACTTCGTTCTGGTTATTGCTGATAATACTTGCAAATGCATCGAGTGTACTGCTAAGAATATTTGTATAGGTATTTGCTGTTTCAAGCGCCTGCGAGGTCTCTATCACAAGATCATCTAAAAAATCTTTTTCCCTTTCATCCATGTGTAAAAAATTTGTTCTTGCCAGTTTCATCATCAGCAATTCATTACTGCGCAATGCGGTTAAAAAATAAACCAGGCTTTTTTGAATGCGCATCAGCTGCAATAATTCCTCATTGCGGATAGAGGCATATAATTTTTGTTCAAGGATATTGCGGCGTTGATTGATCTCTTTAAGATAGTCCTGGAAATTCATGATGATCTTCTCAAAAATTTTCAGCACCATCATATTCGGCTTATCCGGCTGCCTGTTCTGAAAACTATTCAGGAATTTTTTTATGGCTTCATTCTCGAACGAGTTAACAGTAACTATCTGTTTGCCGGTTAAAATGATACATATCGGGATGGTGATATAAAATGCATCGCTGTCATTAAATGAATTATTTTCTGTAGGGGTTTTTATCACGATGAGTTTAACATCGTCTTCAATTTCATAGCGGCTACGTTCGTCAATATCGAGAGAATCTTTTAAAAAATCTATGGGAATTGACAGTGCAGCACTTAATTCCGAAAATTCTTCCTGCCTTAAAGGAGGCAATACATTCACCCAGGTGCCTGCTTCAGGTTTGTCTACTGCAACGGTTCGCTGGGCAACGATTTTAAAGTATTGAATCATGCAGGAATAAGGTTTAGGCGTTTAGTGGTTTGTAGGTGTAGCGTGTTTAGATTTTGCTGCTTTGCTCAAATGATCTCCGTCTCTCCTGAAAATACCAGTTCTGCAGGGCCGCAAAGCCAGATATTTTCATAATTATTCTCATCAACTTTTGTGTATTCAACACTTAGGTGTCCGCCAGGTGTTTTTACTTCAACCCTGTTAAAACCGATTGGATTATGGGAAGAAACAAGGGCTGCTGCAGTAACCCCGGTGCCGCAACTCAGTGTTTCATCTTCTACACCACGTTCATAAGTGCGTACATAGATGGAATCTTCGCCGGTGTTCTCAACAAAATTTACATTTATTCCTTCTTTCACATATGCTTTGCTATTTCGTATATCCCTTCCCGTTTCTACCACATCAATATTCATTATATCAACTGCAAACTTTACAAAATGTGGAGAGCCGGTATTGAGGATCGCGTGAGAAGAATGTTCTTCCACATGCGTTACATCATTCATTTTTAAGCGTATGATATTGTTGTTGTCGATTTCTGCTTCATGAGCCCCATCAATGGCCAGGAACCTGTATGTATATTTATGGATTCCCATTTGGGAGGCAAATTTCACCATGCACCTGCCGCCATTTCCGCACATGCTGCTATGGCTGCCATCGGAATTATAATAGATCATTTCAAAATCATAGCCTTCCTTGTTATTCAGTAACATTAGGCCATCACCGCCAATACCAAACCTGCGGTCGCACAACAACTGCACCTGTTCTGTAGTGATTGAATTAAACATGCCTGTACGGTTATCAAGAATAACAAAATCATTGCCTGTTCCCTGGTATTTATAAAATTTTACTTTCATTTTAAATAGATGATGAAATGATTGATAGCGTTTGTTTAATTAAATTTTCTACTGCCGCATTTCCGTCTTTGCTGAATTGTTTTGAAATGCTGTTGGCAACAATGGCACTTAAAGATAAACAATGATGGCCCAGTATTTTCCCCATACCATAAATTGCGGATGTTTCCATTTCAAAATTGCTGATATGGTGCTGGCCAAAACTAAAGCTGGTAGCCCTACCAAATGGGGATGTTTAAGTCCCATTCTGAGTACTCGTCCCTGTGGGCCATAAAATCCCGGGCAGGTAACGGTAATACCCTGGTGAAAATTGTTTACAAACTCTTTGAGTAAAGCCATACTGGCCCCATTAATATACGGGGCAGAAATTCCCTGGTGCAATTGAGTATGTGTATTGAATGCATGCAGTATTTGTTTCTCCTCTTCATTGTTGTTATGTAAGTAAAAATTAAGGAGGTTATCAAGGCCGAGGCCATGTGTACTTGCAACAAAACTATCGACCGGGATTTCTTTTTGCAACGAACCCGAAGTGCCAACCCGGATAATATTGAATGAGGTAAGTTTTTCCTTTATGGTTCTTGTTTCAAGATCAATATTTACCAATGCATCCAGTTCATTAAGAACGATATCAATATTATCGGGGCCGATGCCGGTGCTGGTTACTGATAATCTTTTTTTCCCGATATAATCCGGTATGGGTTACAAACTCACGGTGATTGTTTTTAAATTCGATTTTATCGAAATGTTTACTTACCTCTTTCACACTATCAGGATCGCCTACGGTAATGATCGTGGTTGCAATTTCTTCCGGCCTGCAATTCACATGATAAATAGCGCCACGATTATTTATAATAAGTTCTGATGCAGCAATGCTGGTCATATAGCAAAATTTGATTGCCGAATTTCGTATTAAATTCTAATCAAAAAATCCCTTATTTTTGCTGCGTTCAAAAAAGGTCCTTTGGCCGAGTGGCTAGGCAAAGCTCTGCAAAAGCTTCTACAGCGGTTCGAATCCGCTAGGGACCTCAAAAATCGCCCCGGAAATCTTCCGGGGCGATTGTATATTATCTTATGTTTTCAAAAATTTCTTACTATACCGGGATTATTGCCTGCATTGGCATTATCGTTTGTTGCTTTATTCCCTGGGTGCATTATAACAGCATCAATGAAACATTTACAGGATACCATGTAACAAAATTTTCGACGGGTAATTATTATGGTAAGCCTGGTGTTGTTATTACAATTATGGGCTCAATTATTTTAATTTTTATGCTGGTATCAAAAGTATGGGCAAAAAGGTGAACCTGTTACTGGCAGCACTTTTATTTGCTTATTGTATACGAACATATATTTTGTTTACAGGTGCGCTTTTTGAAGGAGAGGTAGAAAAGATGGCAGGCATTTACCTGATCATTGTTTTGTCTTTTCTTGTTTTGGTAGGGGCGGTATTTCCAAAAATGGGGAAAGAAGTTAAGAACACTTAAACACGAGTCATCGCAAGGAATTTCACTAATTACTCGAAATTACCTGATCCAGGTTCAGCTTATCTTTTAATAGTGCATATTAATTTGAAAAGTCCAGGCTTTCACCATTCACTCATTGCCGATTCCCGACTGCCGATTCCCGCTTCACTATTTCTTCATCTCCTTACTCCACGCATCTTTTAAAGTGACTGTGCGGTTAAATACCAGTCTGCCTGCACTTGAATCTTTATCAAGACAAAAATATCCTTTCCGTATAAACTGGTAACGATCATCAATAGTTGCATGTTGCAAGGAAGGCTCGATGTATGCTTTGCTTATTACCTGTAACGAATCGGGGTTAATATAATCTTTAAAATCTCCTTCTTCGCTTGCCGGATTTTCAACTTTAAATAACCGATCGTATAATCTTACTTCGGCTTCCAGTGCATGTGGTTGCACTTACCCAATGAATGGTTCCTTTTACATTGATGCCGCTTGTATCATTGCCGCTTTTGCTTTCGGGAATATAAGTGCAATGAATTTCTGTAACATTTCCATTTTCATCTTTTTTAAAACTTTCGCATTTGATAATATATGCACTTTTCAATCGCACCATTGCACCGGGAGCAAGACGGAACCATTTTTTTGCAGGTCTTCCATAAAATCTTCCCGTTCTATCCATAATTCTTTGCTGAAAGGAATGTTCTTGTACCGCATGATCTTCGTCAGGTCCGTTTTCACTTATTAATTCTTCTGTCACTCCATCTTCATAATTGGTAATGATCAGTTTTACCGGATCAAGCACCACCATTACTCGTTTGGCAATTTTATTCAGGTCTTCCCGCATACAAAATTCCAGCAAGCTCACATCGATAATATTTTCTCTTTTGGCAACACCGATCTTGTCGCAAAACTCACGGATGCTTTCAGGTGTATATCCTCTTCGCCTGAAACCGCTGATGGTTGGCATGCGCGGATCATCCCAGCCATTTACATGTTTTTCATTTACCAGTTGCAGCAATTTGCGTTTGCTCATTACCGTATAAGTCATATTGAGTCGTGCAAATTCATATTGATGCGAAGGAAATATCTCCAGCTTCTCAATAAACCAATCATACAACTCACGGTGCGGAATAAATTCCAAGTGTGCAGATAGAATGCGTGATATTTTCAATGCTATCACTTTGGCCATGCGCAAAATCATACATCGGGTAAATGCACCATTTATCGCCTGTGCGGTGATGATGCGCATGTTTGATGCGATACATGATCGGATCGCGCATCTGCATGTTGGGTGCAGCCATATCAATCTTTGCACGCAACACTTTTTCTCCATCTTTATATTTTCCTGCTTTCATATCTGCAAACAAGTCGAAGGTTTTCTTCAACGCTCCGGTTACGGTATCGGACTGTCTTTTCCCGGTTCTGTAGGTGTGCCTTTTAATTGCTGCAATTTCTTCAGCAGTTGCTGTCATCCACATAGGCCAGTCCTTTTTTAATCAGCTTTACAGCAAATTCATATAACTGTTCAAAATAATCAGAAGCATATAATTCATTCGCCCATTGAAACCCAAGCCAGCGGATATCTTCTTTTATGCTTTCAACATATTCTGTTTCTTCTGTTACCGGGTTGGTATCATCAAAGCGAAGATTGGTTTTTCCGCCATATTTTTTAGCCAGTCCAAAATTCAGGCAAATACTTTTTGCATGGCCAATATGCAAATAACCATTTGGCTCAGGCGGAAAACGGGTAAGAATGCTCTTATATTTACCGGCTTCAAGGTCTGCTTCAACAATTTCTTCCATGAAATTCAGGCTTTTTTCTTCTGTCATAATAATTATTGAGGGGCAAATTTACGATTTCAGAATTAATAAACCGGTCAGACCGGTTGCCAGCAACCGGTCTGACCGGTTGGTTTTTTTCAGCTGCTGTTCCTGTTTTTTACCTTTAAAGGTTAAGAATTTATGCACCCCGTCAGACCGCTGGCCTGGACTTGGTCAGACCGTTCATGATTTTCGTTTAATTTTACCACCCTAATATTAATACGCTTGTATGAAAAAAATAATCGCAAGGATAATGTTCCCTTTCATCTTGATTATATGTTCCGTAAGCCTGCTGTTCGGATGGGGAATGTATGGCCACCAGCATATCAATCATGCTGCCGTATTCGCCCTGCCGGCTGAAATGCGTTTTTTCTTTTATAATCATATTGATTTTCTAACTGAAGAAGCGAACATCCCCGACCTCCGAAAATATACACTGAACGACAGGGCAGAGAATCCAAGGCATTACATTAATATCGAAGGGATGGAAACCATGCCAATTGATAGCCTCCCCAGAACTATGAAAGAGGCCAAAGAAAGGTATGACGAAAAAACTTTACAGAAAATGGGCATCCTTCCGTGGTATATCCAGGAAATGATGGAAAAACTTACAAAAGCTTTTAAAGATAAACGTAAGACCGAAATATTATTTCTTGCCGGCGACCTTGCACATTACCTGGGTGATGCAAATATGCCCCTGCACACTTGTATTAATCATGACGGGCAGTTGACCAACCAAAAAGGTATCCATGCTTTTTTCGAGGCACAATTACCGGAATATTTTGGTGATCACTATAACTATAAAATAAATGAAGCGGTTTACCTGGGTGATATTCCCTCAGCAACCTGGGAATTGATAAAGCATTCAAATAATCTCGCCCACAGCATGTTGCTGATAGAACGAAATATAAGAGAAAGTTTTCGCAATGAAAAAATGTACAAGCTTAATGCAAACGGGGATAGTGTAAGAAATAAATTTAACCTGCTGGTACGTAGCGACGAGTATGCTACCGCCTACCACAAAGCACTAAACGGTATGGTTGAAAAGCAATTGCGCCATGCTATCCAGGATGTAGCCAATTTCTGGTATACGGCATGGGTGAATGCCGGCAAGCCTGATCTAAGCGATCTTGATCCTGCAGAACTCACTACCTATAATCGTGAACGTTATGAAAAGGAAAAGAAATTATACGATAGAGGTGAATTAATGGGCTTTAAAGTTGAACTTGAATACCCGAGATAGATAATATCAGAAACCTGCATAAAAAAAGCTGCCTGATTATAAAGCAGCTTTTTATTAAATATTTACGAGGTTGTAATCAATTCATAATTCAGCATTCACAATTCAACTCGTTACGCTCTTCCCATTTTTCTCAAATAACTTGAATGAGACGCAATAGCATGCCTCATCTTTTTATATTCAATGTATTTAACATTAAACTCTTCACATGTTTTTTTGATGATCTTACTGATAGCGGGATAATGAATATGAGAAATTTTTGGAAACAGGTGATGCTCGATCTGGAAATTCAATCCACCTACCAACCAGGAAATCAATTTATTTTTTGTTGCAAAATTTGCCGTGGTCTGGATCTGGTGAATAGCCCATTCGTTCTCAATTTTGTTAGAATCAATAGAAGCAACAGGAAATGCAGTTTCTTCTACGGTGTGCGCCAATTGAAATACAATACTCAGTACAAAGCCTGCAAAAAGCACCATTACCAAAAAGCCTACAAGCCATGTTGTAAATCCTAATAAATATATTGGTAAAGCAATCATAATAAACGCATATCCAATTTTAGCAGCCCAAAAAGCAAAATGGTCGTATGGGCTCATTTTTTTTATGGAGACTTCACCAACCTTCTGGCGGAAATATTTTGTATAATCGCTTACGAATAACCATACCAGCAATAATAAAGTATATAGCACCCAGACATAAATATGCTGAAAGCGATGTATTACATATTTTTTTTGTGTGGGGCACATTCTCAATAAAGGTTTGATCTCAATATCGTCATCCACGCCATCAATATTGGTATAGGTATGATGAATAATATTGTGTTTATTGTTCCACATAATAGCACTTGCACCGAGGGCATTTGCTGAAAACGAAGCTATCTTGTTCCATGTCTTACTCGGACTGAAACTACCGTGACCGCCATCATGCATCACATTAAATCCAATTGCAGCCGTTAATCCACCCATTATCAAACACTCAACAATCCCAATCCATGCAACAGGAGGAAAGAAAACAACATGTACATATAAAGCGATATAACATGTCCACAATAGACCTGCTTTAAAATATAATGAAAAATTACCTGTGCTCGGCTTCTTGCTCTCTATGAAGTAATTATTTACCCTTCTTTTTAATTCCTGGTGAAAATTAGAACCATCGATGTTTAAAAATTTGGGAGTTGCCATGAAATTTTATTTTAATAAGTTTAAGTGTCTTGTTTTATGATCGCATCAAAATTGCTGATGCCAATTGTTTTTTTCGATATAAACCCTTCTGCATATTTTACGCCAATCATCTTTCCAAACATCTTCGACCTGTAAATAATGCTGTCCAAAAAATCCGGTGATGAAATATATGTTTGCGGACCTTCAATACCTGGATTGTGAAACTGTGTTTTAAAAGCTTTTATGGATTCAATTTTTTTTTCAATCACCGCTGTTATATCTACCACAAAATCCGGCTTCAAATACCTGTCCTGTATATAATGCAAAACATATTTCGGTCTCCAGGCTTCCTGGTTGATACCCTTTTCATTTGTTTCAATCTTTTGTAGTCCGGATAAAAAAGCGGCATCTGAAACCAATCCTGCACTTCTGCCATGATCGGGGTGCCTGTCTTCAGGGGCATTGCAAATAATAATTTCAGGTTTGTATTTCCTGATCGTCCTTATTATTTCTAACTGGCTTTCTTCGTCATTCTTAAAAAATCCATCCGCCAGCTTTAAATTTTCCCTGATATCAACTCCAAGAATTTTCGCTGAATCCGCGGCTTCCTCTTTTCTTGTATCAGCTGTGCCACGTGTTCCCAGTTCTCCTTCTGTCAGATCAATGATACCGGTTGTTTTTCCATTATTTTTTTCTACCATTAAAACTCCTGAACAACTTAGCTCCACGTCATCCGGATGCACACCAAACGCCAGTACATCAATCTTCATATGTTGAATGGGAAATTTTGCTCGCAAGGTACATTATAAAAGCCAGAATGAATCCAACAAAACGATAAAGAAAAAACAATATGTGGAATTGTGGAAAACCAATAAGTGGACAACTTAAAGCGTACCGGTTTTACGAATGTCCTGGTAACCATACATCCGTTGTACTTCAATAACAAACTTCTCGATCGCAACATCCTCGTTCTTAGGATCGTAAGGCTGCTTTAAGTTGGTGCTGAAAAAGAATGCAACTGTCTGGTATACTCTTGCTGTAAGGCCACCCTCGTATTCTTTGATGATCTCATAGCAATTATTGCCGGTTTCACGGTTGATAAGTTTCATTAATATTTTACCCTGGTAAATAGAAAGATCTGTCAGGGGTTTGGTAAATTCTTTCCTCAATTCTTTTTCACGTGAGTTAATGTATTTTTTTCTTGCTTTTTTATCTGTTATGCCTACCAGCTTGGCATTGATATCATTCATCACAACCCCGGCCCGCCTTGCATAAGGATAGGTAACATACACTGCATTTCGTAAGCGGTTATATGCCTGTTTTGCAGTCAGCTGCGATTTGGTCATATACCCATAGAAATAAAGATTGTCCAGGGTCTTTGATTCTATTGTATCGCCATTGTAAACAATTGCCTCGTGTAAAATGGTATCGTACCTGCCATACTGAGCGTGAGAATGGAAACCCATAAACAACAAAATGCCGGTAAATAATACCAGCCTTTTCAATAGAGTATCGTTCAATTTCCAAATAAACATCCCTGTAAATTTACATATTTCATGTTGAAGATTAATACGCCAAAAGGCATAATGTAACCTTAAATTTAAAAAAAGACGCCAGAACCGGGGGAGATGCTGCTTTAAATTGGATGCAGAACTTAACCACTTGCAAGAAGAAACATATAAAACAACCCAACTGTAAGTAGCACCAGGATGATGCCTGAACTTATCGAAGAAAGTCCGGCCCTTTTGATCATACTCATCATGATCCCGATCGCCATAATGATCAATCCTGACCAAACAAGGTTGATGTAGGGAAAGATATATGACTTCACTGTGATATAGTCTATCGGTTTATCAGATTCTTTGATGCCGAGCTTTATCTTCTTATTATCACTTACACCAATAAATTTTACAAACAGGTTTTGTGCATAAATCGTATCATCTGTTTGCATAATACCCATTTCATCTGCCTGTATCAATGGCATTGCATGATAATGCATATTGTTTTTGTCGGTGATCTGCAGGTCGGCCATTAATGCAACATCGGTGGATTTGAAATTGTATTTTTCATTAACGGGATTTTTAACCACCTGTTTAAGTGTTATGATGCCGTTGCTGTAAAAAGCAGTATCACCTTCAGCCAGCTCCGTAATTTTAAATTGAGTAGTATCTGTACTTTTCTCATTATTCAATGCATAAGAGAGATAGGTAAATATATCTTTGCTCAGGTAAGATTTTGTATCAGGATTACTGCTCATGTTGTTATCCTTCATCATGTAAACATCGGGCCTGACTTTGAATGATTCTGTGATTCTTTTACTAACAGGATCTTTTTTTTCAAACTGTAATGCATAAAATTTTCTCCCATCCTCATGCCCGGACGAATCACCTTTATAAGTTACTTCATAATCACCCATCCTTACAGGTACATCCCGCAACAGGGTAAGATTATCCCTGGGATCATCTTGTTTTTTTGTTAGAGGATCCATAGTTGCAGGCATATTGATCCCATTCACAAGACTGCTGCTGATCACTTCTTTATTGCTGCTTGAGATCAATATTCCAACAAGCATTAATGCAAAGCCGAGGTGTGCGACAGAGCCACCTGCACTTCTTAATTTCCCATTTAAACCGATCCATATATACATTGCATTTGCCACCACTGAATAGATCGTTGCAAAAAATGCGATGTATATGGCTACAAGAAAACCAGGACCATGTTTATGAAAACTGAGCGGGTAAAAAATGATGAGCAGGGTAGTGATTAACGCTGCAATTAAAGTTGGGGCCGCAATTTTTTTTATTACAAAAGAAGAAGGTGAACTTTTGTATTTGAAATATTGTGTAGCAGCGCTCAGCAACCCCAGGATAAACGCAACAAGCACCATTACTTTGTTGTATAAAAATTCCGGGTCTTCGGGCATTGCTAAGTTGCCTTTATGAAAATATTGAATGATGTTTTTTAAAAGTGGTGTTTTATTGTAAACCGGGATGGAAGTGATAGAAATGATGAATAAAGCTGATAGAAAGATCACCAGCGAACCAATGAACATCCAGAATTCTCTTGAGCTGGTTTCTTCTTCCTTGTGAATGGCAGGGATTTTTTTATAGTTTCTAAAAAATAAAATCAGCATCGGCAATGTAAATGCAAGTACAAATGTGCCAATCATGATATTGATCACATTTCCCGCTTCAGTAAATGCATGAACAGAAGTATCGCCTAAAATTCCTGTACGCGTTAAAAAAGTTGAATAAAGGATAAATGCAAAACATAAGATTGTAAAGAGATAGCTTGCTCTTAAAGAATGCCCCGTCGATTTGTAAATAACCATGGTGTGTAAACCCGCAATAAGTATCAGCCAGGGAACAAGCGATGCATTCTCAACCGGGTCCCATGCCCAATAGCCTCCAAAACTCAATGATTCATAAGCCCATTTTCCTCCCATCATAATACCAACCCCCAACACACATGCGCTGAATAATGCCCAGGGAAGCACAGGGTTTACCCAGTCGCCAAAACGCTTTGTTTGTATGCCTGCATATGCATAAGCAAATGGAACGATCGTAGATGCGAATCCTAAAAATAACACCGGCGGATGTATCACCATCCAGTAATTACGGAGTAAAACATTCAGGCCCATTCCATCAGTTAATAAAGCGAGGTAATCTTTTCTTAAGCTGTTCGTTACCGGGTCAATGAATATAGGTGCCCATTCAATATGCCTTCATTTCTCGTTAGTGTAAATGGACTGTTACCGATACGTGCATCAAAAACATAAATACCCAATATCATCATCAGCAAAAAGAACTGGGCAAAACTAACAACTGTCATTACAGGCGCTTCCCATTCCTTTGATGTGGCCATGATAAATATTCCCAATACACTGTGCCAGATCGTCCATAATAAAAAACTCCCTTCCTGGCCTTCCCAGATACAGGCGAGCAAATATTTTGGTTCCAGTTCTTTTGATGCATGTTTATAAGCATACATGTATTCGTAATAGTGATGCGAGCAAATAAAATAGATGATGGCAAATGTTGCCAGTACAGCTATGACCTGGATAAAAAAAGCACACCGTCCAAATCTCAGCCAGTTATTTTTTTGAATGATATCTGTTTCCCTTGATGACCTGAAAAAAGAAATAGTAGAAATTATAGAAGCAACAAAAGCGAGAATAACGAATAAATGTCCAAGCTGACCGGGAAGTAAATGTTCGCCTTCAAATTTCATTATGGGAATTTATTTTGTGAGTTGGATCAGTTGCGTGCGGAAGTGGTTTGTTCCGTCATATTTTTTTCCAACTGTTTTTTATCGTCTTTGTATTTGCTTGGGCATTTTAATAAAATATCACTGCATTCAAAATGATCATCTGTCATTTTTCCTTTGATCACGATCCGCTCACTTTTTTCCAGGTCGGCAGGTTTATTATTGTGATACACCACTTTTGTTTTATCGCCAAGACTGTCGACTGCATAAAAAGTCAGGAAATTAGGATTATTGATCGGGTCATACATAACAGGCTCTGTTTTATCCAGTTTCGCTATTAAATGAACGAATTTTCCTTTCTTTTCTCTTGCAGAATGAATGGTATCATATGTGGAAAAATCAACTGAATAAGTTAACAAACCGATGATCAGGGCTGCAATTCCGATGAGAATGATAATATGAGTCTTTTTCATATACTAAAATAGAATGCAAAGTTAATTCAAAACCTCCTGAGATAGGCCATTAATGGATACTTTTTGATTTTGATTTCACGCAAGGCTTGCAAGGCTGCAAAGGCGCAATTACCTGCATAGAATTCATAATTCAATCTCCACGAACCTTGCTTCTTTGCGGACTTTGCGTGAAATCTTCAACTATATTTGCAAAAAATATCAAGGCATAATCATGGCAGATCTGTCAAATTTTGATCCCAACTCAGTAGGAAACCCCAATTTTAATATTTTCGGTCTCCCCTCAACAGAAGAAGAAGCAAGACTCGTTATTCTACCCATTCCATGGGAGGTGACGGTGAGTTATAATGCCGGAACTGCGCGGGCACCGGATCATATTTGCAAAGCAAGTTTGCAGGTAGATCTTTTTGATCCGGATATTAAAGATGCATGGCGCCAGGGTTATTATATGCGCACGCCGGATAAAAAAATATTGATGAAAAGTGACTACCTGCGCAAGGAAGCAGAATTGTATATCAATTATATTTCACAAGGCGAGATCCTGGAAGAAAATAGATTCATGTGCAAGACGCTCAAAGAGATCAACCAGGGAAGCCTTTTTTTAAACGACTGGGTGTATGAACAAACCAAGCAATTACTGGCAAAAGGCAAGCTTGTTGGGTTGCTGGGTGGAGATCACAGTACACCCCTCGGATATTTTAAAGCGATAGCAGATAAATATGGTGACTTTGGGATATTACAGATTGATGCGCATTGCGATTTGCGTAAAGCTTATGAAGGATTTAATTATTCGCATGCGTCTATTATGTACAATGCGATAGAACAGATTCCACAACTTCAAAAACTGGTGCAGGTTGGAATAAGAGATTATTGCGAGGAAGAACTGGAATACAAGAATAGTAAAAATGGCCGTATAGAGATTTATTTTGATCAGAAAATTAAAGAGCGCCAGTTTGAAGGCGATACCTGGAAGCATATTGTAGATGAGATCATTGCTCATTTACCCGAACAGGTTTTTATAAGTTTTGATATTGATGGGCTGGATCCAAAACTTTGCCCGCATACCGGAACGCCTGTACAGGGAGGATTACAAACCGACCAGGTATTTTATTTGTTTAAAAAATTATTGCTGAGCGGAAGAAAAATAATTGGCTTTGATTTGAATGAAGTTGGTGTAAGCAATGATGAATGGGATGAGAATGTAGGAGCAAGGGTTTTGTATAAGCTTTGTAATTTGATGATTGCAAGTAACGGATAGATAGAATGCTGAGTTTTGAATTATGAATGCTGAATTAGTATGTCGTATTTAATTCATAATTCAAAACTGATAATTCATAATTCTTTTTCATGGATAAATACAGCATCATACTTCCAAATGACAGGGCAAAAACATACGGGTACGTCACGCTTTTTATTTTACTGACGAATTTATTCATGTTTGCGTTTATTTATTTTAATACGCTTGATACAAGCGTAACCAATGTAAGTTTCTGGGGAATTATTATTTCTCTTTTATCTTTAAGTATACTTTTTATAAACAGGGCTGTTAAAAAGTCATATCCTTTTCTAGTTGAAATTTCATTTATTATTCTTAGTGTGTGCTGGTCCTTAATTGATAAATACCTGCTGGCATTGGCCATTGTTTGTTTTGCCGTTATCGGCACTTATACACGCAGGAAATTTGAAGTGATATTTTCAAAAGAAGGAATTATATATCCTTCATTTCCCAAAAAAACATTTTTGTGGAAGGAGGTCTCCAATGTTGTTTTAAAGGACGGAATGCTTACGATCGATCTTAAAAACAACAAGCTGATACAGTCTGTTATCAGTAAGGAATCGGCTGTAATTAATGAAAGGGAGTTCAATTTGTTTTGTAAAGAACGAATGCTGATTTGATAAATTGATGATGTGATAATTTGGTAATGGTCGTTAGTTTATTGTAGCTTTTTCTTTAACGTATGTATTCTACTCCTTAATCATCAAATCATCAAATTGATTACTTTTGCATCGTGCAAACACCATCCACATCCCCGTTTTTATTGTATTCCGATGGCAACGGAAATATTTTTGAAGATACCAGCCTGTATGTAGCCGGCCGCAGTGGCTGGGACGCATTGCCTATTCCTTTAGACGAATGGATCGGTTTACCTGATGGCGGGCAATTGTACGAGTTACCTGGTCGTAGAGGTATTGGCATTGATGTGGAAACAGGGGAGATGCGTTTGTGCGAAAAAGGCTGGGCTGTTGCTGCATTTATTCCGCCTGCACATACAGGATTGTATATTGCTGCATATGAAACAATGCCGGATGCACCAACACTGCCATTGTTTTGTTATACCGCAGCGGGTTGGCTGGATGAGAATATCTATGTTCCAGCTGTAAGGATAGAAAAAGATATCAGGCAGGAAGCGGCAGGTTATGATGATACAATGATTGAGACGGGAACAGACCGCCTGCTAAAAGCATATCCTCATAACAGGCTGGTTAAACATTTAATGGAGAATTGTTGCATGACCTATACCTGTCCGGCTGCAAGAAATCTTGCATTGGGAAGATGGGAATGCCCGATACCGGTATCACCTGCATGCAATGCAAATTGTATTGGCTGCATTTCTTTTCAGCCGGAAGATGAAACGATCTTTAGTACACAGGATCGTCTAACGTTTAAGCCTACCAGTGAAGAGATCGTTGAATTTACTGTACCGCATCTTGAAACCGCTGCATTCCCGATAGTGAGTTATGGACAGGGCTGCGAAGGGGAGCCATTGCTGATGTGGGAAACCATTCGTGATTCTATTATTGAGATAAGAAAGCATACAAAAAAAGGAAGCATCAATATCAATACCAATGGAAGTAAACCAGATGCGGTGAAAGTTTTATGTGAAGCCGGGCTGAACAGCATACGCGTAAGCACGAATTCAGCACGTGAACGTATTTATACGCCCTACTACAAACCTAATAATTATACATTCAGAGATCTTATTGAAACCTTAAAGGTTGCACGCAGTTATGGTGCATGGACCAGCATCAATTACTTTGTTTTTCCGGGTATGACTGACAGCATCGAAGAATATGAGGCTTTACGAAAATTAATTCGTGAAACGGATCTGTGCATGATCCAGTGGCGCAATTTTAATATTGATCCCGACTGGTATCTCGAAAAAATTGATGTTGCTGATACAGGTGAATGTATGGGTGTTAAACAATTCATGGAACTCATTCATGAAGAATTTCCCCATGTTAAATTTGGATACTTCAATCCGTCAATGGAAAGAATCAAGGGAGATTTTGAAGAGGATTTTGCCCACTAAAAACCAGGTGCTTGATACTGGATACCAGATTCCCGATCGTTCTATCTTGCATCCAGTATCTGGTATCCAGCATCTGTTATTTAATATTCCGGTTACTTTAGTGTTTCTGAGAGCCATTTATAGAATTCATGCTGCCATACCAACGCATTCTGTGCATGCAATACCCAATGATTTTCATCCGGCAGATAAACCAATTTACTTTTTATACCTCTTACCTGTGCAGCCTGGAAAGCCTGTAAGCCCTGTTCGATTGGAACACGATAATCTTTGCCACCCTGGAAAATGAGAATAGGCGTGTTCCATTTGTCTACAAAGTTGATGGGATTGAATTTTGCCAATGACTTTTTGAACGGCGGGATTTGTTTTGTCCCAATACGGCCCGCCAAAATCCCAGTTCACAAACCATAGTTCTTCTGTTGTGCCATACATGCTTCTCAGGTCAAACACGCCATCGTGTGCAATAAAAGATTTAAACCTGTGATTGTGGTTGCCTGCAAGATAAAATGAAGAATAACCACCGTAGCTTGCACCAACACAACCCAGCTTGTTTTTATCAACAAATTTTTCTGCACTAACATTATCAATTGCACTTAGGTAATCTTTTATTACCTGTCCGCCCCAATCTTTGCTTATTTGCTCATTCCATTTTGTACCATGTCCCATCATACCCCGGCGGTTAGGTGCTACAACAATGTAACCATTTGCGGCCATCAGCTGAAAATTCCAACGGAAAGAATAGAATTGAGTAAGCGGTGATTGCGGACCACCCTGGCAATATAAAAGTGCAGGATATTTTTTTGTTGCATCAAAGTCAGGAGGATAAATTACCCAGACCAGCATATTTTTTCCGTCTGTGGTTTTTACCATACGGCGTTCTGTCCTGCTCATTTTCACTGTTGAATAAGTTGAATCATTCACATGAGTAAGTTGTTTCATTTCTCCTTTGGAAAGATCGACGGTATAAATTTCAGTTGCATGATTCATATCGGTACGGGTTACCGCCAGTGTATTTCCAATTTGGCCAATAATACCTGTAATATCAAAATCTCCTTTGGTGATTTGTTCAACATGGGGGAGCATTTTTGTTAATCCCGGGTAATTAACCACAAATAATTGAAGGGTGCCATTAATGGGTGCAGTAAAATAAATTTTCTTTCCATCCTCACTCCATGAAAATGCTTCAACATGAATATCATCTCGTGATTGAGTAAGATTTATTTTTGTTGTACCATTCCAGGTGATGATATCCTGTTTATCTGCTTCATACCCATCTCTCTTCATACTCATCCATGCAAGTTGATTATGTTTGTTGAACGAAGGATTAAGATCATATCCCATCATTCGCTCAGTAAGGTTGGTTGTTTTACCCTTTGCAATATCATAAGCAAAAAGATCAGTATTGGTACTTATGGCATAATCTTTACCGGTTTTCTTTTTTGTTACGTACACTACCTGCTTACCATCTGCACTCCATACATAATCTTCATCACCGCCAAATGGTTTTGTCGGACAATCATAAGCCATTCCTTCAAGTAAATCTTTTTTTGTTGAAGCGCCAAGGTCGGTTAGAATTATATGACTGAATTTTCCATCTTCCCATGTATCCCAATGCCTGTAAGCAAGGTTATCGTAAACATATACATTTGACTTGCTTAGTTCAGGATAGAAATCACTTCCATATACTTTATTTATTTTTATTTCCTCATCATTCAACAGGTATTTTCCATCCGGTGAAAGTTTTTTGTTTTCCATTAAACTGTCCGCATTGCTGATTTCAGTTACAGAGCCATCCTCTATGGAAATCTTATATTTTTTCGAAGCGCTTTTATCTTCTTCGGCATTGGGCGTGCTTACATTATACAATACATATTTTGCATCTTTTGAAATTCCCAATGCAGAAACTCTTCCCAGTTTCCACAATAGTTCGGGGGTCATGAGGTTTTGGGAATGTGTAATAGTAGTTGTAAAGAGCAATGCGATAAGAATGTGCTTTTTCATTTTATTTGTTTTGAGATGCAAGCTATTAGCTGTTAGCTATAAGCCATGAGTTTTTAATTTGTACTTTAAATATTCAGTTAGTTTTATTTATGAGCTTCAGCGTGTATATTTTGCTGATCCAGGCTAAGGGCTTGTAGCTAATGGCTAACGGCTTATTTATACTCCCCAAACACCGATCTCAGTTCATCCGAAATTTCTCCCAGCGTACAATATTTCTCCACCGCATCCAGCACCAGGGGCATAAGGTTTTCATTGGTGAGCGCAGCAGCAGAAATTTTTTGCAGGCATTTAAAGACTGCAGCATTGTCTCTTTTTTCTCTCAATACATTTAACTTGTCTGTCTGCATTATACGGATGCTGTCGTCGATCCTAAAACCAGGAATTTTGTCAATATCTTCCGTTACAAATTTATTTACACCAACAATTATTTTTGATTGGTTTTCTATATTTTGCTGGTACTGATATGCGCTCCTTGCAATTTCATCCTGGATAAATCCTTCTTCGATGGCCGCAACACTTCCACCCATGGCATCAATGGTACCAATTAATTTCCACGCTTCCTGTTCTACCGCTGCAGTGAGATTTTCCACGTAATAACTTCCTGCAAGCGGGTCAACTGTATCTGCAGCACCACTTTCAAATGCAACGATCTGCTGCGTTCTCAAAGCAATTTTTGCCGCTTCTTCGGTAGGAAGACTGAGCGCCTCGTCGTAGCCGTTAGTATGAAGGGATTGTGTTCCTCCAAGCACGGCAGACAAAGTCTGTATTGTAACGCGGCTGATATTATTCAATGGTTGTTGTGCAGTAAGGGTGCTCCCGCCGGTTTGGGTATGGAAGCGCAGCATCATAGCTTTTTCATCTGTTGCTCCAAGATCTTTCATGATAGTCGCCCACATCTTTCTCGCAGCCCTGAATTTTGCAACTTCCTCAAATAAATTATTGTGGGCATTGAAGAAGAAGGAGAGACGTTTGCCAAAAACATTGATATCAAGTCCTTTTGCCAATGCTGCTTTTACATATGCTTTTCCATTGCTAAGTGTAAAGGCGATCTCCTGTACAGCCGTACTACCGGCTTCCCGAATATGGTAACCGGAAATGGAAATTGTATTCCATTTTGGAACTTCCCTGCTGCACCATTCAAAAATATCTGTGATGATGCGCATGGATGGTTTTGGAGGGAAAATGTAAGTGCCTCTTGCCGCATATTCTTTTAAAATATCATTTTGTATGGTTCCCGTTATTTTTTTAAGATCTGCGCCCTGTTTTTTTGCAAGTGCAACATAAAAAGCAAGCAGGATAAATCCTGTTGCATTAATGGTCATAGATGTGGAGACATCTTCCAGTTTTATTCCTTCAAATAATTTTTCAATGTCTTCAAGGCTGTCGATTGCAACACCTACTTTGCCAACTTCACCCTCTGCAAGCGGATGGTCGCTATCGTAACCAATTTGTGTAGGCAGGTCAAACGCCACACTTAGCCCGTTTACGCCTTGTGCCAATAAGTAATGATAACGTTTATTACTTTCTTCTGCGGTAGAAAAACCTGCATATTGTCTCATTGTCCACAATTTGCCGCGATACATAGACGATTGCACGCCCCGAGTAAATGGGAATTCTCCCGGTAACGAACTGTCATCGTTTTTTACATCTTCCGAAGTGTAGATTTCTTTAACGGGAATATCAGAGTCTGTAGTGAGTATTTTTGTAGTCATATTAACCTGGTAATTAAAAAATATTAAGCCAACACTTTTTTTGCTTCAAATTGTAATGCGTCGAGCACGATAATATTCAGTTCTGCATTGTTTGCCATACTGTATTCAAGTATGCGTTTGCCGAGATCCATGGCAATAGCTTCATGTGGCAGAAGTGCTGCTAATTGATTGATGATATAAATGTTCTGATCTTTCAACCTGGTGACTGCGTTCCATACTTCGGGACTTACATAGATCTGTTGAGTGATATTGTATTCGTATTCGGCTTTAATCATTTCAACCAGCTTTGTGTGAAGGCTTGAGGCGCTAGTCTGCATAGAATCAACACGACTAATCAAATTCTTAAGCCCGATCCTTTCTGAAAACAAGGTAAGCCTTTCAAGCGCCTGCAGTTTTAATTTCATTCCTTCATTATTGAGTTCGAGTTTTTCTTTTATGAGCTCTTTCATACCCCTGAATTCAATAAACAGCAGCCCCATGATCACAAAATATATAACCATTACAGCAATCTCTGCATATTGAAAATTAATTTCAAGTAGTGCCATTTTTTTGATTTAGATAACAAAAATAAACAAGATGCGCCAACAAATTCCTGCTTTCGAAAACTCAAGGGAAATAAGGCTTTGATTTTCATGTTAAATTTGCATTGAAATATGAGATGTCAACCGGTTGACATCTCATAAAAAAGCAATTTTATTAATATGGAAACAGCACTAAAATCACCAATCAGTTTTACCGATTCAGCAATCACCGAGGTAAAAAGGCTGATGAGCGCAGACGGTTTTGACAACACGTTAATGTTAAGGGTAGGCGTAAAAGGAGGGGGCTGCAGTGGGATGACTTATATTCTTGATTTTGACAATAAAAAAGAAAATGATGACGTGTACGAAGTGGGCGATATTTTATATATAATAGACAAGTCGCATGGCATTTACCTTATTGGTATGGAAGTAGATTGGGAAGGAGGATTGAATTCACGGGGGTTTACTTTTAAAAACCCGAATGCAAGTTCTACCTGTGGATGCGGGACTAGTTTCGCGGTGTAGAAGCTGATACTGGATATTGGTTACTGGATGCTAGATGTGATAATCCAGCACCTGGCATCAAATAAAAAAGCCTGTTAGTTACAACAGGCTTTTTCTATTTTAACATTCTGATTTATTAATTATGCAGTCGTCTTTGCTGTTGCTGGTTTTACAACCGCTTTCACTTCCGGCAATGCATCAGCAGCACCCAATGGTTTGTTTTTTGCGAAATCAACCAGGATTGGTGCTCCAACGAAAATAGAAGAATAAGTACCGGTTACAACACCTATCAACATTGCAAATGCAAAACCACGTGTTACTTCACCACCGAAGATGAACAGGATCAATAATACAAGGAATACCGTCATCGAGGTCATAATGGTACGGCTAAGTGTATCATTGATCGCACGATTAATAATGTTTGTTTTTGTAGCACCTTTCATATCCCTGCTGTATTCACGGATCCTGTCAAATACAATCACCGTATCATTCATCGAGAAACCAATCACGGTAAGAATTGCAGCAATGAAATGCTGGTCAATTTCGAGCGGGAAAGGAACGATGTCTTTAAAGAATGAAAATACTGCCAATGTAACAAGTACGTCGTGCAATAATGTTAGGATCGTACCGGCTGAATATCTCCAGTCGCGGAAACGAATAAAAATATAAAGGAAGATAATGATCATTGCGAAGATCGTAGCTCTTACTGCACCTCTTTTAAGATCATCAGATATGCTTGGCTGAACAGTAGTACGACTTTGAATGTTCTTTTTAGAGAACTCTTCAAATGTGCGGTTTGCCGGTAATACATTCTTTAATCCTTCAAACAATTTTGCTTCAACAATCGTATCTGCATTGTCGGTTCCTTTCAGATATGCAGTAGTGATATTCAGCATACGTGAATCGCTACCCACAGTTTTCATCGAAATATTATCTCCGGCAAGTGCTGTTTTTAATTCATTTCTTAAAGCGTCATTGGCGTCTACTTTTTTATCAAAGGAAATAGTATAACTGCGTCCTCCTTTAAATTCCACACCCTGGTGGAAACCGTGGAAGAATGCGGCAACACCTGCAAGCAATACAACTGTAGAAATCATATAAGCCACTTTCCTGTATTCAATGAATTTGAAGCTTGCATGTTTGAAAATACGTTTTGAAAGCCCGGTAAAATAATTGAAGTGACGGTTCTTCTTTGTCCACACATCAGTGATCAGTCTTGATACCATGATTCCACAGAATAATGATAAGATGATACCGATGATCTGCGTTGTTGCGAATCCTAATACCGGACCCAAACCAAAATATACAAGAATGATTGCAGTTAATAATGAAGTAACGTGTGCATCAATAACAGGTGCAAGTGAACGGCGATAACCATCATTTACAGCCTGCTGATAAGATTTACCTTTTGTCAGTTCTTCTTTTATTCTCTCAAAAATAATTACGTTCGTATCCACCGCAAGACCAATTGTAAGTACAAGACCTGCAATACCTGCAGCAGTTAAAGTAAAGCCCATTGCAGTAAGTACACCAATTGTAAACAACAGGTTTAATATTAATGCAATATTTGCTACCCATCCGCCGGTGTTATAATAAACCAGCATCAAAATAAAGATGACCACAAACGCAATAATAAATGCCATTGCACCACCATGTACAGCCTGTTCTCCAAGTGTTGGTCCTACAACAGTACTTGCAACGATCTTAGCCGGTGCATCGAGTTTACCGGATTTCAGAATGTTTGCAAGATCCTGTGCTTCATCAACGGTAAAGCTTCCTGCGATCTCAGAATTACCACCTTCGATCGGCCCGTTCACATTCGGAGCACTGTACACGATATCGTCCAAAGAGATTGCGATAGGACGACCCACATTTTTAGTAGTTAGTTTCGCCCATGTTCTACTACCTGTAGGAGTCATCTGCATTTTAATTGCCGGACGGCCAAGCTCATCAAAATCCGCTTTGGCTTCATCCACTGCATCGCCTTCAAGAGGAGCTTTATCAGAACCGGGAAGTGTTTTGATTGCATAAACAGCCAGCATCCTTTCAGTGGCTTTTCCTTGTCCAAGTGATCCCTTTTCTTCAATACCAAAAAGGAATTTCAGGTTGGCTGGTAAAGCATTTCTTACAATTTCATTATTAATATAGCTGAAGAAAATACTTGTATCCTTTAATGCAACAACTCCTAATGCTGAAGCAAAGGATTGTTTGCCGGAAGCATCCTGTTGCGGCGGGTATATTTTTAAAATCTTGGTGAATGGATTTTCATTTAGTTTCTTCTTTGTTGTATCCTTCAAAGCAATAGTGTCAGTAAGACTGATACCGTTAAGATAGTTTTGTAAATTTTTATCCGCGGTCTGTATTGGTTCATACAATTCATCCAAACGATAAACTTCCCAGAACTGCAGATTTGCTGATGACTCAAGGAATTTTTTAACACGCTCACGGTCTGTAATACCCGCAAGTTCAACATTGATAACTCCCTTGTTCTCATCGAGGTTGATATTTGGTTGGGCAACCCCAAACTTATCAATACGCTTAACAAGGATCTTGTATGTTTGATTGATGGCGTCTTTGGAAATGGTTTTAATTTTGCTGATCACTGCTGCATCCTTATCACCGATTTTAATGTCTTTACCGGATTTTGCAAACAAGTACGATAAGGAGTCATTCCCATTTGCTCTTTGAAAAGCCTTGCCGAATAAAGTGATATAGTCCTCTTCGCTATTATTTTTTTCTGTATTTGCAGCCTGCAAAGCATTCAATAAACGGGGATCTTTTGGGTTATTACTCAATGATTTTAATAAACCCTGCAGGCTTACATCCATCGTTACACTGATACCACCTTGTAGGTCGAGGCCAAGGTTCAATTCATTTTCTTTACATTTCTGATAAGTAGTTCCAACAATAGGGAAGATCTCCTTATCCTTGGTGCTATCGAGAATGTGTTGAGTTTGGGCCTGGATCATTGCCTCTTTTGCATCAGGAGACAAACCAGCAGTTTTGGATTTTACCTTGCGTTCTGCCTGGGTTCTTACGGAACTTTCGTAATTGCGTACCACCCAGGTATAAGAAAGCTCCCAAAGAGAGATGAGGATTAAAGCAATAGTAAAAAACCAGACTAAACCTTTCAGTTTCATGTTAATGTGCTTTTAAGTAGCTAAGTAGTTAATTTTTTTAGAGTGTGCAAAGATAGGGGAAAAAGCGATTGGAGGGAGATAGTGTTTTTTTTGAGAAATTAGCCCAAATTGCAGGCAAATATTCAATATGGCGCCGGGATGGAAAAGAATCTTACATATTATTTTTTGTGCACTTTTTTGGATGAATTGCCAGGCACAGCATGCTGCAAAGCCGGAAGAGGAGTTTTTTGAGACCTTTTTTAAAAATAATCCGGGGAAATTCGACAGTATTAGCCTTCATCATATTGGCTGGAATGTGCAGATCATTTATACAAGAATTGACAGGGGTAACAATGGAGTTCCTTCTCTTCAAAACTATTATTTTAATCAAAAAGATGCCCGCTATTTTTACCCGGCTTCCACGGTAAAACTGCCTATAGCGATATTGGCCCTGCAAAAATTGCATGAGTTGCCATTTCCGGGGATCGATATGAACAGCAGTATGATTACGGAGGCTGCTTACAGCGGACAGACCGCCCAATACAATGATCCCAATACTGCAGATGGGCGGCCCACCATTGCCCAGTATATTAAAGAAGTGTTGCTGGTGAGTGATAATAATGCCTTTAACCGGCTGTATGAATTCCTGGGGCAGGATTATATCAACAAACAATTTGCTTTAAGAGGATATACCAGCGCCAGGATATTACATCGCCTCGATGTGGTGCTTAACGAAGATGAAAACAGGCATACCAACCCCGTGAGCTTTTATAATAAGACCATCAAACGACCGCTGTTTACCCAACCTATGCAAAACAATGGCTCGCAATATGAAAAACGAAATGATTTTATAGGGAAAGCTTATTATTCAGATACAGTGCTGGTAAATTCCCCAAAGGATTTTTCACAGAAGAACAGGATGAGCCTGGAGGATCTGCACAATATTCTTATCAGCCTTGTATTTCCCGAAAAAGTAAAACCAGCACAACGATTTAATATTACGGAGGAGGATAGAAGATTTTTACTCAAATACATGTCCCAGTTTCCCGGTGAATCTCTTTATCCTTCTTATGATAGTTCTTACAATGATGCGTGGGCAAAGCTCATTTTATATGGAAAGGAAAAGGGTAGTCTTCCAAAACATGTACGGGTATTTAATAAGGAAGGAGATGCATACGGCCAGCTCACAGATATTGCATACGTGGTAGATTTTGACAAAAAGATAGAGTTCCTGGTTTCTGCCACGATTTATTGCAATAAGGACGAAATACTGAATGATGATAAGTATGATTATGACACAGTCGGTTTACCCTTTTTGAAAAACCTGGGCGAGGCACTTTATGAATATGAATTAAAAAGGAAAAGAAATAATAGTCCTGATCTTTCACCCCTGATTTTCAACTACGATAAATAACTATTTTTGCCCGGTGATTGAAACAATCTATATGAAATTATCTTCCCTGTTGACCAGGTTCAATGAACCGGAAACTTTAAAGATGGCCAAACTTGGCCGGGAATTGAAGGCGAAAGGAATTGATCTTACCGATCTTAGTCTTGGTGAACCTGATTTTGATACTCCGCAACATATAAAAGATGCCGCAAAAAAAGCAATCGATGATAATTTCAGTCACTATCCGCCTGTTGCAGGATTTCTTGAATTAAGGCAAGCCATTTGTACAAAATTAAAGAGGGATAACGGACTGGACTATACGCCGGAACAGATCATTGTAAGCACCGGTGCCAAACAAAGTATTGCCAACATGGTGTTAAGTGTTGTTGATAAGGATGATGAAGTGATCATACCAACTCCTTACTGGGTAACATACAGTGAAATTGTAAAGCTGGCCGGGGGTAAGGTAAACCTTGTAAAAACAACTTTTGAGAACGGGTACAAGATAACACCTGAACAATTAGCTGCAGCAATCACAGACAGAACAAGATTGTTTATGTTTTCATCGCCATGCAATCCAACGGGGGCATTGTACAGTAAGGAGGAATTGAAAGCACTTGCCGGGATATTTGAAGCACACCCTGGTATTTACATTATGAGCGATGAGATCTACGAACATATCAACTTCACCGGGAAGCACGAAAGTATTGCGCAATTTGATTCTTTAAAAGACAGGGTTATTCTTGTGAATGGATTTAGTAAAGGCTTTGCGATGACGGGCTGGAGGCTTGGCTATATCGCTGCTCCTGTTGATATCGCAAAAGCGTGTGACAAAGTCCAGGGGCAATTTACCAGTGGTGCAAATTCTGTTGCACAACGGGCAGGTATAGCTGCACTTTTGGGAGATCATGCTCCAACGTCTGAAATGACAAAAAAATTCAAGCAACGCCGTGATAAGGTAATGGAATTATTAAAGGGTATCCCGGGAGTAATTTGTGATGCACCTCCTGCAGCCTTTTATGTATTCCCCAATGTGAAAGCCTTTTTTGGAAAGACTACACCTGCAGGTGAAGTGATCAGCAATGCTGATGATCTTTGCATGTATCTTTTAAATACTGCACATGTATCGGTAGTTACCGGTAAAGCGTTTGGCGAAAGCAACTGCATACGCATCTCTTTTGCAAACAGCACAGAAAATCTTCAAAAGGGTTTGAAGAAAATAAAAGACGCAGTAGCTGTGTTGAAATAATTATGTATTAGAGTAATTATTGGTTTGATAGGTGTTGTTGTTCCTGAAGTTTCCAATCCCAACAAATAATAATGATACTGCAACAAATGCTGCTGCAATTCCCAATGCATTTACCATCACTTTCTGAAAACCAAGTTCAGCAATATTTATAAACGGGTAGGGATAAAAACCCGTAACAGAACCCCTGAATAGTATGAATATTGTATAAAGTACAGGATAAATCATCCATGGAAAAACAGCTTTCCTGCTCAATTGATCTTTTTCTACAAACATGATCCAATACATTACAAACATAATTGGAATAACCGTATGTAGCAATTCATCAACAACTATTTGCAAACCTGTTGGATGCCATAAAAACCTGAGCATAGCATTATAAATAATACCTACAATTAAAATATAAACGGTTAGTGCTGTAAGTGTGCTTTGCCTGTGAAAAATACTATTTGGTTTTAATAAAAGTACTGTGGTGCAGATAGCTAGTATCAGGTTTGTAAGAATTGTAAAATAACTGAAATACTGGATAATTGTTTCCGCTGTCGTAGCAGTGTTTTTATTGAGATTAATATAAAACTGGGCTATGAGCGCAAACCATCCAAGTCCCGTAAGTACAAATAAAAACATCCTGTTGGTGGTTGAGGGTTGCTTTTCCATTAGTATTGGTATTTATTTTCTATATAAATATATGTCAATATAACCGAACAGCCAATTTAGGTTATTTAGTAATTGACAATTAAACAATTAAGGGAGGTAGGGTCGTATTGTAGAGGAACGGCTACCTTTTGTAATGTAGTACAATGTACACTATTGTATTGTAGCTCTTGTGAGGAGTACTTCATGTAATTTTAATACCTGCGGTATCAGCAATGTTGTTTCATCATTATTGATCACAAAATTGCAACGTTCCATTTTTTTTTCTTCATCCATTTGTTTACTCATCCTTTCTTCAATTGCTTCCTTGCTTAAATGATCACGCTGCATGCCTCTTGTCAATCGCAGCTGGTAAGGTGCGGAAACACCGACAACATAATCAAGACGGAGATAAGCATCGCTTTCAAAGATCAGCGCAGCTTCTTTGATCGCGTAAGGAAAATTCCGGGTGTTCATCCATGTTTCTGCATCGGCGATCGTAACAGGATGCACAAGGGAATTTAATAATAAAACTTTTTTTGGATCAGGAAACACAACAGAAGCAAGGTAGGTCCTGTTTAATTTTTCATTCAAATAACTTTCTGCTCCAAAATTTTCGCGGATGTGTTTTTTTAAATGCTCGTCTTCATTCATCAGGCGCTTTGCAGCATCATCAGCATAATATACCGGCACACCAAGTATTTCAAATATTTTGGCTACAGTGCTTTTACCACTGCCAAGACCACCGGTGAGGCCAACTCTTAGCATAAAATTATATGATGTCTGATGTAGAATGTCTGATGTGATGATTTCTAAAAATCAGACGTCTTCACATCAGACATCCTGTATTTATTTCTTTACCTCAGTAGCTACCTTATTTACATTGGCAGTCCATTCTAAACTGATCGCACTTTTTTCAATTTTGATATAACTACCCGGGCTGGTTTCTATTTCAAGTGTATTGTCATCATTCACCTTGTTTATCTTACCATGAATGCCGGCAATCGTAACTATTTTATCACCTTTCTGCATGTTATTGATAAACTGCTTCTGTTGTTTTGCTTTTTTAGCTTGTGGACGGATCATAAAAAAATAAAACACCAGGATCATACCACCCATCAGGATTAATGTTGTGCTGCTGCTGCCTTTACCACTTGGATCAGGGGTCATCAAAAAAATACTAAATAAATTCATTGTTGTTTGTTTATTGGCTGATGATGCAGCCGGTTATAGTTTAAATTATTATTCTACTTTTTTTTCTACAGGCTTTTCTTCTTTTTTCTCTTTACCTAATACAGTTCCTTTTAATACTAATTCAGGAAAAGCCGGATTCGCATTTGAACTCACCGTAACGCTTTTATGGGCTTCACCAGGCCGGTGTTCAGTGTTGAATTTTACAAGGATGAACCCGATATCACCAGGCATGATTGGCTTTTCCGGTTTTTCGGGAACGGTACAACCACAACTTGCGTGAACATCTGATACAACCAGCGGCTTGTCGCCTGTATTTTTAAAACGGAAACTGTATTGGACAATTTCCCCCTCCGAAGTCTTTCCAAAATCATACAAACTATCAATGATCTGTACAGTAGTAGGGTCTTTTATTTCCTGTTTTATAAAAGGCTTTGCCTGTTTGTCTTTTTTTCTTACGTCACACCCTGCAAGCATCGAACAGAAGGTAGCGGCTAAAAAAATAGTTCTGAGCATAGGTTCTGTCTTTTGAATTTATAATACGCTGTTTTTAAAATTCTTTTTATGGATCTTGTTTTCTGCAGTAAGTTCTTTGTGAATATTATCGAGCAATCCATTTACAAATTGGCCACTTTGTACCGTACTGTATGCTTTTGCGAGGTCAATGTATTCGTTGATGGTAACTTTTGTAGGAATGGTTTCAAAAAATAAAAATTCACATACACCCATTTGAAGAATAATCAGGTCAAGCGCTGCAATACGATCCGCATCCCAGTTTTTCAACTTTGGTTTGATGAGCTCAAGACAATAAGCCGATTTATCCAATACTGTAGTAAGCAGGCTTTTTGCAAATTCCCATTTTTCTTTGCTGAGTATATCGCTAAAATCCGATTGTGCAGGTTTATTAAAATAATTCAAAACCAGGGTTTGCATCATCTCTGCATCATCATCCCAGTTAATAAAATTCTCTTCAACATGACTGATAAAATTTTCATTGGGAAGCATCAGGTTACTGAAAATAAAATCAAGTATCCTTTTCTCTGATTTTTTATCTCTTGATTGCTGTTCTATATATTCAATATATTCTTCGGAAACGACCAGGTCCAGGTAAATGCGTTTTAAAAGATCGGCATCCAGCAAATGCTCTAATTTGAATTCTTTAACCGTGGCCTTAAAGCTGGTGTCTTCCAGTATTTTCCATAAAATTTCATTGCCTGCGATCTTTGTATTTACCGCAAGGTCGCCTGCAGTAGGTAAGTGTTTACTTGCTTTTTGACGGGCATCTGTTTCAGAAAAACGGGCTACTTCGGTAATAAAATAAACCAGGTAAGTATATAAAGTACGGCTTTGTTCAATTTTTTTGGTAAGTATTGCTATTGGTTCGCCGGGTTTGGTATCGCCGCTTACAGAGTCAATGCTATAAAGCGTCTGCATCACTTTTACCCGGATATTTCTTCTGCTGATCATTCTAAAGAACTTTACATTAAGAGCGCAAAATTAAGGTATTATAAATTTTTATAGCAACCCCGGAGCAGAAATATCAGTAAAATGAAAAAATGTCTTACTGAACTTTTATAAAACTGACATACCAGGCAATACCTGTCAACTATTCTGTTATAACTGTTTTGGTATGATTTTTAATTACCTACCTTCGCAATCCCAAAATTGGGAGCATACTAATTTTAAATCAAACAAATCATAGAATTATGGCTAAAAACTTAAACATTACGCCTGTTGCAGGAACTAAGAACAGGGTAATTGTGAAAGCAGCCGCTGCTGAAATGAAAACAGCCGGTGGAATTATCATTCCTGATACTGCAAAAGAAAAACCTCAGAAGGGGACCGTTATGGCAGTAAGTCCTAAAGATGAAGACGGCAATGCTCCAGTAGTTAAAGTTGGCGACACTGTGCTTTACGGAAAATATGCGGGTACTGAAATTTCTCATGAAGGAACTGACTACCTGATTATGAGTGAAAGCGATATACTGGCGATAATCTAAAAACCGATACTAGATACTTGATACCGGATAGAAGGATCCATGATCAAAAATTTAATACTCAAATTCTAAAAAACTATAAGAATGTCTAAAATGATTTTCTTCGACATCGAAGCAAGAAATAAAATGAAAAAAGGGGTTGATACGCTAGCAAATGCAGTTAAAGTAACCCTTGGGCCAAAAGGCCGTAACGTAGTTATTGAAAAGAAATTTGGCGCACCGCAGGTAACCAAAGATGGTGTTACGGTTGCTAAAGAAATTGAACTGGAAGACCCGATTGAAAATATGGGCGCACAGATGGTTAAAGAAGTTGCTTCTAAAACTGCTGATATTGCAGGTGATGGAACTACTACTGCAACTGTATTGGCACAGAGCATTATCAGCGAAGGTTTGAAGAATGGTTGCTGCGGGTGCAAATCCAATGGATCTTAAACGTGGTATTGACAAAGCTGTTAGTCTTGTTGTTGAAAATTTAAAAGAACAATCACAAGCAGTTGGAAACGACAGTAAAAAAATTGAACAGGTTGCAACTATTTCTGCAAACAACGATGAAACAATCGGCAAATTGATTGCTGAAGCTTTGGGTAAAGTTGGTAAAGAAGGTGTAATCACTGTTGAAGAAGCAAAAGGAACAGATACAACTGTTGATGTTGTTGAAGGTATGCAATTCGATCGCGGATATATTTCTCCATACTTTGTTACCAACAGCGAAAAAATGGAGTGCTGAATTGCAGAATCCTTATATTCTTATTTATGATAAGAAAATATCTGCGATGAAAGATATTCTTCATATCCTTGAGAAACTGTTGCACAAAGCGGTCGCCCGTTGTTGATCATTGCTGAAGATCTTGAAGGAGAAGCATTGGCAACACTTGGTTGTAAATAAATTACGTGGTACTATTAAAGTTGCTGCAGTAAAAGCGCCGGGCTTTGGTGATCGCAGAAAAGAAATGCTGACTGATATTGCTATATTAACGGCGGGTATTGTTGTTAGTGAAGAACAAGGTTACAAACTGGAAAATGCTGACCTTACTTATTTAGGACAAGCTGCATCTGTAACAATCGATAAAGATAATACGACGATCGTTGGTGGTAAAGGTGCTAAGAAAGACATTACAGCACGTGTAAACCAGATCAAAGCACAGGTTGAAAATACAACTTCTGATTACGATAAAGAAAAATTACAGGAGCGTCTTGCTAAATTAGCCGGTGGTGTTGCTGTTCTTTATGTTGGTGCTGCTACTGAAGTTGAAATGAAAGAAAAGAAAGACCGTGTGGATGATGCATTACATGCAACACGTGCTGCTGTTGAAGAAGGTATTGTTCCGGGTGGTGGTGTTGCTTATATCCGCGCCATTGCGAGTCTTGATCCAAAAGTAAAAGGCCAGATTGCTGATGAACAAACAGGTATGGCAATCGTTCGCCGTGCATTGGAAGAACCACTTCGTATCCTTACAGCAAATGCTGGTATTGATGGTTCTATTGTAGTTCAAAAAGTGAAAGAAGGTAAAGCTGATTTTGGTTTCAATGCACGAACTGAAGTGTATGAAAACCTTTTTAAAGCTGGTGTTATCGATCCTACTAAAGTTAGCCGTGTGGCTTTGGAAAATGCAGCTTCTATTGCAGGTATGTTATTAACTACCGAATGTGTGATCGCCGATAAGCCTAAAGAAGAAGCGCCGCATGCACATGGTGCTCCTGATATGGGCGGAATGGGCTATTAAGCTAATAGAAACCGTATTTTGAACATTGAGTGTTGAATATTGAATATTGAACATTTAAAAATCATCAAAGAATATTCAATACTAAAGTAAAACGCATTCTTGAAATATAAAACAGTCCCCGCTACAATAAGTAGCGGGTTTTTTTTGATTTCAGTTAAAAAATGGAAAAGTTGTATACGAGCTAACAGCTTTATTTACAATTAAATAACAGAGGTTTCAGGTTTGGAAAATAGAGATGTCAACCAGATGTCAACCGGTTGACATCTCTCAAAACAGTCCCCGCTACAATTGGATAGCGGGGACTTTTGTTTGTCGGTTGCTGATGTTATGAACGTATATATATGGGTGGGTTAATTCAAATGTAAAGGATTATTTTTTTATTAATGGAGTAGAAAGATTGATGACATTTCCGCTTAATTTCAGCTGGTATTTCCCTGAAGCAAGTTTATCATTAATGCGAAACGCGCCTGATCCGCTTCCATCATATTTAACTATTTTGGTAAAAACAACCTGGCCTTCTGTATTAAATAACTGCAAATTATAATCGCCTGCTTCCATATGCTTGTATGTAGCATGAATTGTATTTCCAGTAACCGGATTTGGATAGATAGTTATTTCTGCTTTTTCGTTATTGGATGGCATATTCACTTTTACAATGGAACTGTAATTCTTTTGTCCAGTGGATGAAACCGAACCGATGCGATAATAATTAGTTCCTTTGATTGGTTTGCTGTCGATGAACTGGTAATTTCCTGTTCCACACGAAACTGCTGCAATGTTATTGTTATTTAGTTTTATAAAATCCCTGCTATTAGCCGAGCGTTCAACTTCATAATGATTCATTATTATTTCATTTTCAGTAAGCCATTCTACCACAACATTTTTTTGCAATGGGTATGCTTTTACTGTTTTGAATGTAACAGGTAAGGGTGCCAACGGTTCAAATACAATTTTAAAACGATCAACAGCATACGACGAAGGATCGCTGGTTACAGTGAATGGGATAGTTGTTATCCCATTCATTTGTAAAGGGGAATTATTTGTTGTAACGGAATAATTGTCCTTTAAAATTGCCTGCATACCATTGTTTTCCAGGTTTTCTGCAACGACCTCCAGCTTATAGTTATGTATTTTCATTTGATACATGTTCAGAAAAGTAGTATCGTTTGTTGTAACTGTTTTTCTTCTTTCAATAGAAATATTTTTATTGTCACGCCTGATATTGATGCTTTGATTACTTCCATATAATTTCTTTGCATCATTGTTATCAACAAGATTAGAGTTGGCATCATCATAGGTCGTTAACACGCCATCAAGCAATGATGAAGTGCTGTCATTGACTGCGAGATATAAATTCACCCTCAATTTTTGTGCACTGTTATTGGCTGAACGTGAGGCGCCCTGGCCATTGGGTGTTTTATCTGATTCTTTTATACTAATATTTCCGGGATTCATATTATCAGAGGAGGATACTAATACAGCATGCCCACTTTGAATATATTGCGAAATATTGCCTGCAAAACCTGTTGCATCATAATCGCCTGTACTGCTGTTCCAGATAAAAGTTACATAACCACCAATTCCATAATTTCCTGCAAGCTGTGGATCCCATGCATAAAAGGCATCGCCTACATTAGTTCTTGTTAAAGTATGAAAATCGATTGCTGACGGATATGGATTGGCCAGCACGGAGAAATTACCTGCATTCACAGTTACATCTTTTTTCCCTGTTACCATTTCGCCCTTTATTCTTAATGTGGTTGAAGTTATTGCAGCGCCTAATCCCTGTAACATATCCACGCTGCGATCTCCCCGGATGTATAAGAAATATGCCGGGTAATTGCTTATCGGGATATTTGTTCCGGGTGAAGAGGGTAGTGCAACAAAGCTATTGGTAGTACTGTTGTATGTTTTTATAAATGTATTGAGTGTTGCACTTGTATCATAGCCGTTGGCAGAACTTCCTCCGCATATCTTAACGCCATAACCAGGATAAGGATCAGGAGTTGGAGAAGCGGTAGTAACAGCTTCCTGCCATGCTTCATTAATTGTTGGAGCATTGGTAGTTTTTAAAGGAGTACTCAGCAGGCGCCAGCCTCTTGCAGCCGGAATAAATTTTTCAATAATTATTTTACCATTAATAAAAGCAGTGGCTGCACCCCAGCCGTCAACGGGTAATTCCGCAATCCTGGCGGTGCTTGATGCATCTGATTTTAAGGTGAAAAAATCATTTGTTGTAAGTGTAGTGCCGCCAGAAAGATTGACAGTGCCGGGGATTAAACCTGCAGCCATGTTCAGGTTGTTTCCAATGGTAGCATTGTTATTCAATGTGAGCGTTCTTAAGTAATTGTTATGAGTTGCTGTTGTTTGATCAAAATAAAGTGCTCCGCCGGAAAAGCCATTGCTGATCGTAAGATTGGATGAAGTTGATCCTTTTAATGAATTGATGGCATCACCGGAGAATCCTCCATCGAGGGCAAGTGTTTTTCCATTTATATTAAAGCGGCCGTTGGTTATCGTTAGTACTCCGTGAATGGCCGATGAATTTCCAAGTATCACTTCATGAGCGTTATTTACAGTTGCATTATGGAAATGAACTAGTCCGCTTATTTGCTGGTTTGCCGTCCCGTTAAAATTAATGGTGGAAGTGCCATAAGTAAAAGTTCCATTATTGATCAGGCCGCCACCTATATTGTGCGTATATGACGAAGCCGCAAAACTTGTCCCGCTTCCAATAGTAAAATCGCCACCCACTGTTACACCCGCGGCTGCAGTTTTTATTCCGCCGTTGCTTGTTTCAAGATTATTATAAGTCAGGCCAGGGATCGTTTGAGCTCCCGATCCGGAAAAATTCATGGTTGATGCAGAAGGAGTAAATGTTCCGCTGCTTGTTAATGTACCCTGCACATAATGAATATAAGAAGTGCCATCAAGGGTTGTGCTGCTCCCGATATTCAGGTTCACAGCCGATGTAATGCTTCCGGTTGCTGTTTTTATTGCTCCCCCCGATACAGTTATGTTTGCATAATCCGGTCGCCCGGTAACAGTTTGATTGCTTGCTGAATTATATTCTACCGTTGACGCAGACCCGAGAATAAATGTAGGCGGGCTGGTTGAATTAACCGCCGTTGTAGTAAGACCCGAAAAGCCATTCGTATTGGCAGTCATAAAAGTTCCATTGATTGCCAGGTTGGGTGTTCCTGTTCCGAAACTTACAACACTGGTGCCTGCATTGACTGTAGAAGCCGCAGCAATGGTCATTGTTCTTGCATTATTAAGTGCCACTGCAAAATTTCCGGTCTTAAAAAGACTGCCGTTGTTATTATTACCAACCGATATACTTCCATCAACATTTGAAGTGGTAATTGCTGCACTCAGGGTTGCACCATTTGCATGAGTATTATTGATATGGAGATTAAAGTATTTGCCAGAGGGAAAGAAATTGATTGTTTGCGCTGCAGCATCTGTATAATTAAATATACTTCCCGAAGTACCTGCAGTTAATGTTGAAGAGGAGGAAGGAACAGTGAGCGCACCTTTTAGATTAATGGAACCGGCACCACCAGACATGTCAATTACTTTCGTTGCAGCTGTAGAGCCACTGAATGTGATCCCATTGTTGGCATTCAGTGTACCACTGGTAATGGTTATTTTTCCAACCCGTGATGCTGTATTATTTGCACCCGAAAAACTGAGCAATCCATTTACTGTTGCTGTACCTCCATTGATATTCCATGCAGCAGTGTTTGAATTAGAGGTAGGTTGTTGTATAGAAACATTATTGTTTACTGTCAATGAATTGGTGGAGGTATGTGTCAGACTATGACTAACATTGTCTGCAACAAAAGTCAAGGAATTTATCGTGGCAGATGCAGTATTTAATGTAACAGAAACGCCTGCGCTGATCAATGTATTTCCTATTTCAACATTGTCAGCCGCTGTTGGAACTTTTTCCACGCCATAACTGGTAGCTAACGAAAGAAGTATTGCCGCATTTGAAACAAGTGTAAGTGTCGTGTTATTTGAGATAGTGGCAACCGTGCCAATTTGCTGGCCATCAATTGTTGAAAGCACATCGCCGGGCGCAAGCTCTGTCGTAAAAGATGTTCCGGATCCAAAAACAGTTTTGAATATAAGCACACAGGTAACTCCGCCCGATAAAGTTTTAACCCAGGTGGAATTCGTATTCCAGTTAGCAGCACCGCTCACCCTTGTTTTTGTTTGAGCGTGACCATAAAAGGAAATTATAAAAAATAATAAAGTAAAGCCGGTCTTTTTATAAATAGGGGAAAGTAAATAGGTTTTCATAAGACTTTTTTCGGTAGATAAAAAAACATAAATCCGTGTGTGCTATATGCACTTATATTTTGTAACGGGCATGAAAAATTTTTATTGCAATTTTTTTTGAATCCGTTTTGTATCAATAAAAATTGACCTTTTTACAGGAGAATTATACTTGTATAAGGTCAAAAGAGCCCGAATAAGATCAGGCAGAATGTTCGTTTTAAATCCAGGTTTCTTCTTATATGTGCATAATCAAATACCCGCAAAAGTTCAGGCCAAAACAAAAGAAGATAATTTCGTGGGCCAGGGAATTTCGGTTCATGAAATAATGAACAGCGTGATAATACACAATAGGGGTAGATAAAACAATACAATGATGTTTAAAAATATGCGGACAATATTATGGACAGAAAAGCTGGAAGAAACGATCCATTTTTATACGCAGTCACTTGGATTCGTATGTGATGAAAAAAATGATAATTGGGGATTGGCATCTGTTCACAAAGAAAGGGTAGCAATCATGCTGTCAAAACCCAATGAACACATGCCTTTCGAAAAATCTGTTTTTACTGGTTCATTTTATATCAACGTTGATGACGTTGATTTGCTCTGGCAAAATCTGAAATACAAAACATTCATTGTGTATGAGATTGAAAATTTTCCGTGGGTAATGAGGGAGTTTGCTATTTATGATAATAATGGTTATATATTACAATTTGGTGAACCAATAATTTAAAAAAATATGGTAACTGTTGAAAATTTCAGAAAGATGGCAATGTCGTTACCAGAAGTGATGGAAGCTCCTCATTTTGATAAAGCTTCTTTCCGGGTAGTGAATAAAATTTTTTCAACACTTCATGCGGACACTAAAAGAGTGATGGTAAGATTATCCCTGGTAGAACAATCAGTGTTTGCGGATATTGACAGAACAATTATCTACCCTGTTCCCGGCGGATGGGGCAGACAGGGCGCAACGTTCGTGGAACTTTCAAAAGTGAAAAAAGAAATACTGAAAGAAGCACTCGAGACAGCATGGCGTAATGTGGCTCCTAAAAAAATGATTGAAAAATATTTTAATACTTAAAATCAACTCTGTGAAACACCGTATTCACTCTGTGCAACTCTGTAGTTTAAGATATTAGCGTAGGTAAACCACAGAGTTAAAGGAGTTTCTTCACAGAGTTTCACAGAGGAAAAAAACTAAACTAAAAAAAATGAACACAATTCCCGATTATAAAGAAAAAAATAAAGCAGCCTGGAATAGCAGGACAGATCACCATATCAACTCAGCCTTTTATGACGTAGAAGGTTTTTTAAAGGGACAAAATTCTTTGAACGATATTGAGCTTAAGCTTTTGGGAGATGTTGGCGGGAAAAATATCTTACACCTTCAATGCCATTTCGGCCAGGATAGTATTTCTCTTGCACGAATGGGAGCACAGGTTACCGGCGTAGATCTTTCTGATAATGCAATAAACAAAGCGATAGAGCTTGCAACAAAAGCAAATGTCACTGCCAATTTTATTTGCTGTGATATTTATGATTTGCCCATGCATCTCGATAAAAAATTCGATATCGTTTTTACAAGCTATGGAACCGTTGGTTGGTTTCCCGATCTTGACAAATGGGCAAGCATCATCTCCACGTTTTTAAAGCCAGGTGGACGGTTTGTTTTTGCCGAATTTCACCCTGTAGTATGGATGTTTGACAACGATTTTGAAAAAGTAGCATACACATATGCTAAATCAGCTCCCATAGTAGAAGTTGAACACGGCACATATGCCGATAAAGAGGCGCCTATCATTACTGAAATGATTACCTGGAATCATAGTATTGCTGAAGTACTCAGCAGCCTGTTGCAACATGGACTAGAAATAAACTCATTTGAAGAGTTCGATTATTCTCCATACAACTGTTTCAATAAAACAATTCAATTTGAACCTAAGAAATTCAGGATCGCTCATTTTGAAAATAAGATCCCGATGGTATATGCGTTGAGCGCAACCAGGAAATAGCGAACAAGGAATAAGGAATGTAGATTCCTGAAGTTCTCAGCAGTCCGATCCTATTTCCACATTCCTTTTTCCCTGTTCGATATTCTTTTATTTTATGATTCTCTTCAATGCCATTACATACCCGGTATGTATTCCCTCGTGAAAAGAAAGAAATTTTAATCCGTCTTCAATATTATTTATTTCCACGCCAGACCTTGTTTTCCAGGATGGATAGTTGATGAAAATATTTTTTTGAAGATCCAGCTCAAGCTGATCGAGACTGGAGAATAATAATTGTTTGATATCATTGACCTCATTTTCATCAGCAGGAACTTCGGGTTTTGTTTCCGGCTTGTACCTTATAAAATATTTTTCTTCGATCACAGGGTGTAACCCGGCCCGCACATAACATACGTTTTGCTGTGCAGCTGGAAGGTGTGCTACATTCCATATGATATTATTATTAAACCCGGGAGGGATTTTATTCAATTCTTCCATAGACAGACCTTCAATTAAACCAACTAACCAGGTCCTGGTTTTTCTTATTTGTTGTATTTGCGGATGCATAGATTTGTTCGTGCTTTATGATCAATTAATTTTTGTTAGCAGGTGTATGTCTTTTACTTCTATAACTTGTTTGTTGTAACCTTTCAACACAACATTGATCATTGCATCTGCCACTTGCTTAAGTGTAGAAACACGACCAGGCATTAATACTTTCAGGATCGGGTAAAGCCATCCAAAATATTTGTACAGCGGCAAAGTGTTTTTTAAACCTTTTGTTGGTTTCATAATTCCCGGTCTGAATGCATATACTTTTTTGAAAGGAAGTTTCATGAGGTCATTTTCTGTTTTGCCTTTTACCCTTGCCCACATCAGTTTGCCTTTCTCACTGCTATCAGTACCCGCACCTGAAATATAACAAAAGATCATTTGGGGATTGTATTTTGCAAGTATTGTTGCCACATGCATTGTAAGGCTGTACGTAAACTTTGTAAATTCAGCTTCTTTCATCCCGATAGAAGAAACTCCAAGACAGAAGAAACATGCATTGTATCCCTGCAATTGATTCTCGATAGCAGAAAAATCAAAAAAATCAGTGTGTATGATCTCCTTCAGTTTCGGATCTGTAACGCCACATGGTTTCCTGTTGATCACGAGTACTTGTTCCACATCCGGGTGATGCAGGCATTCATGTAAAGCGCCTTCACCAACCATACCGGTTGACCCGGTTATAATCGCTTTTAGTTTCATAGTTTAAAATTAATTTATAACTGCGAAAGAAGACGCCGCCTGTCATTTTTTTTGCAGGATGCACTAAAACAATTTCGATATTTATTCATTATTATTGAGTTTATGAATCGTTTCATATTTCTTCTTCCTCTTTTTTTCATGAGTTGTGCAGTGAGCAATAATCCCATGCGTAAGCAGGTTCGGCAATTACAAAACGGGGCAATAAAAGATGATACAAGTTATATTATGCATTGCCTTATGAACGTGGAAAAACTTTTCGTATTATCCAGGGTTATTTCAGTCGTTTTTCACATAAGGAAAGAGCTGCACTTGATTTTAACATGAAATGCGGGACAAATATTACTGCTGCACGGGAAGGAATTGTGGTGAGAGTAAAAGAGGATGGCGATCGGGGCGGACTCAATAGAAAATATCGCCCTTATGGAAATAATATTGTGATACAACATCCCGACGGTACAAGGGCCGGGTATTGGCATTTGCAAAAAGATGGGGCACTGGTAAATGTTGGGGATACTGTGCAAAAAGGACAAGTGATTGCATTGAGTGGTAAAACAGGATATGCGGTTTTGCCTCATCTTCATTTCCTGGTATGGAAAAGTACAGCAAGTGGATGGCAACAGGTTGCGACAAGATTTCAAACTTCAAAAGGGGTAAAGTATTTAAGGTCCTGGGGTAAATATAAAAATGGAGAATAAGTTAAACCGGTGAAATTTAGCGGCTGGTATAAAATTCAAGCTGGTTGCGGATCTCAGCTATTTGCGCTTCTTTTTCTTCAAGTTGTGATAACAAGTGCAGGATGGTTTGAATTCCTTCTATATTAACGTGAAGGTCATTGTAAAGCCTGACGATCTTTTCAAGGGCATGAAGGTTTTTCCCGGGGATATAATGCGTTCTTTTGATAGTGATCAATTCGATCAGTTCATTTTGATTCAGCGTAACTATAAGATCACTGTTGATATTATGATATTTACAAAATTCTTTTACAGCTATCATTTTTTGTGTGGCCATATCCTTATAGTTTAGATAATTCTGTAAACAATTGTTTTTGTTTATCTGTAAGATTCTGAGGGAGCTTTACAGTATAGGTAACATACAGGTCTCCAAAGGTCCCTTCTGATTTATAAACAGGAAACCCTTTTCCTTTTACCCTTATTTTGGTATTATTTTGTGTTTCTGGTTTTACTTTCAGTTTTAATTTACCATGAAGCGTATCAATGGTAACATCACCACCCAATACAGCAGTGTACAGGTCGATCTCCTGTGAAAGGTGTAAATCGTTTTTCATTCTTTTAAATGGGGTATTATTAAGAATTTGAAATGTAAGGTACAGGTCGCCGTTAGGCCCGCCATTTGCACCGGGATTTCCATGGCCTGTAAGTTTTATAACCTGGCTGTTTTCTACTCCTGCGGGAATGGTAATGCGGATATTTTTGCCATTAATTGTAAATGTTTGCTGCTTTGATTTAAATGTATCTGCCAGGTTAAGTTCAAGTGTGGCATTTACATCCTGTCCCCTGTATTTAGCCTGGCTTCTCCTGCCACCGCCAAATAAGGAAGAAAAGAAATCAGAAAAACTACCTGTATCAAAATCTCCTGAAAAATCCTGTGTACCGCCAAAACCCTGCGACTGCCTTTGGTTATTGTATGCCTGGTATTGCGCACCATGTTCCCAATCCTTGCCATACAGGTCATATTTTTTTCTTTTTTCAGGATCACTTAATACTTCGTTGGCCTCGTTGATCTGCTGAAATTTTTTGTGCGCTTCTTTATCATTGGGATTAATATCAGGATGGTATTTCCTGGCAAGTTTGCGATAGGCTTTTTTTATAGATTCTGCATCCGCTTTTTTATCTACGCCTAAAACTTTATAGTAGTCAATAAATTCCATTCAATTTTTATTAAAAGGTATTTGCTCTGACGCTTCTCAAAATTAATTAAGAAAATAATCAAACGCCGTTTTTTATAAATCCTTTCACAATCAAATATTGTGCTATACAATAGGTGAGCATGATGAAAAAACCTGCATAAGAAAAAGCAGCATAAAATTTATTGATTGCCAGGAGTGAGTCGGAGATTACAAAACTAAGCGTGCCTGCAATAATAAACTTACGGGCTACTGTATTCATGAAATTAAATGCATGCAAACTGCAAAGCAACATAGCAGTTAAAATAGCCGCATATACAATGACCGGTATTGTAAGATCACCCAGTTTTGGGAAAAGCAGCCATACCAATGAACCGGTATATGCCAGCACAAGAATAATAAGCAGTGGTTGTTGCTTTAGCAATGATTTCCCTGTTTTCTTAATTTTTAAAAAATACCAGCAGTAAAAAATATGCGTAAGCAGGAAGCAGATCAATCCAACGATAAAATAGATAGAATTCCAGTCTTCAAATAAAAGAAATACATCCCCGGCAAAAGAAAAAAATAATCCTGTGATTAATAGTTGCCTGTATTCGGAAGGGCTACTGCACAAAAAAACAGCAATAATTAAAACAGGCAATAACAAAGGCTTGAAAATAAAATGGAGTATACCTGCATTAGAAAATTGCGATAGTATCTCAACTGCTGCAATCATCCAAAAAAATAAAAAAATATTTTTTCTCAGGAATAATTGCATAATTGTAATAGTTAATTTCTGTCAATGAATGGCACTCCTCCTTTATTTCCAAAAAGGACGCGAAGCGAATCTTTGATACGCGTTGTATCTGAAAGGGGATTCTTAAAAGCGTATGCCAGCCTGAAATGGGATGTGTCAGGCGCATACTGTATCATCTTTTTATGTCCATAGGTAAGAAATTTCTGGTAAACATAATCCGATGTTGCCTGGGAGGTATATTGCCTGATCACTACTTTGAAAGCGGTGCTGTCTGTTTTCTGTGCAGCTTTTGAAAGCGAGTCGTTTATTAGTGCAGTCTTAAGAGAGCTGTCAATTTTTGCAACAGGCTCATCTGTTTTTTGAATAACAAGCTGATCTGTTTTTTTGTCCTTATTATTTTTAAACACAAAATAAAATGCTGCCGAAGCGGCAAGTAATAAAAAAACGATCACTACGGCAAATGTGCCGGCTTTACTATTTTGTTTTCTTGCCGGTGTGCTAAAATCAATTTCTTCCCTGTTCTTTTCTTTTAAAACTGTGGGCGAGGGCTCATGTTTTGTGCTCATGGTATGTCCCTGTATGAATTCATATTCACCATGTTGATTTTTTTGAAGAATTCCCAATCCTTCAATGGGCAATGGTTTTCCAATATTAATGAATTGTCTCCCCAGGATTGTAAATGATTCGAGATCAGAAGTTGCAAGTGGTTTTATCTTCCTGGTTTGCTGAACAATAAAATCAATAAGGCCCTCATCCTGCACTGCTTTTATATTATATTCAAAAGTAATGGCGTTATCGGGAAGCCCTGCGTCCTTATCATGTTCTGTTGGTATTGTTACATCAGATGATAAATAAAATGTTCCTATATCCTGTAAGGTTACCTTTTTGTTCGTATAAAGATATTGTACAATTAGATGCTCTATTTTCATGAATCGTTTTGGTATTGTCTGGCATGCAATATATTCATAATTATTGCAAATTGATTAATTCAAATGATGTAATTTTGCGCCATGCTTTCAGAAAAGGAGATTAAATTTTTGAACGAGTGGGAATCGGCCAGGGAAAAGGAAAGCAGTTTTATCAGCAAACTGTTGCATGGACTCCCAATGGCCTGCATGTTTGGACTACCTGTTCTTTTTTCAATAGCACTTGTTTATTTTTTGTCTCCTGGTTGGTACACAAAGATATCGCAGGCAACGGCAGGCTCCTCAACCGTCATATTAATTTCGGTGTTTATTTTTATCATATTCTTTTCTTATTTCAGGATGCATTTTAAATGGGAAATGAATGAACAGTTGTACCAGGAATTAAAAAGCAGGAAACAGCAGGAGCAAGCAGCGAATAAATAACTTTTTTAGTCTTTAATAAAAACAAATAACAGATATGAAAAAATGGTTTTTTCTTTTTTTAAGTGTACCCGTTTTCTTTGCTTGTAAAAAAAGTTCCGACACTTCGTGTTCTTATACTGAATCAACCACAGTTGCGCCAACTTCAGAGATCGATTCACTTACCTCTTATCTTTCCCACCAGGGCATTCTTGCTACACAGGACGCAAGCGGTGTTTTTTACACGATTGATAGTTCTGGCACAGGGCTGATTCCTGGTCTTTGCACAAACATGACCTTAACCTATAAATGCTTTTTATTAAAAAATACAGCAGCAGTTGATTCAACGGATCCCGGCACTACTGCAGTACTTCAACTCGGACAACTTATAGCCGGCTGGCAACAAGCAATGGAAAACGTTAAAGCTGGAAGTAAAGTTACTATCTATATTCCGCCAACACTGGCTTATGCTGGCACCATTCAAAGAAATGGCGATGGCGATATAAGAATACCTGCCTGGTCTTATTTAAGGTTTAACGTAGATCTGCAAAGTATTCAGTAAAAGAATATTTTAATTAGTTAATTTAGGCTTTGATATAGAATCAAAGCTTTTTTTATTTTAAAATAATTCAAGTTGAGTCACGAAGCGATATCCGTATTTGATATGTTTAAGATAGGGGTTGGCCCCAGCAGTAGTCATACACTTGGTCCATGGCGTGCCGCACAACTGTTTACCAATTCACTACAACAAAAAAATATTTTAAATGATGTAGTAAGGATTGAAGTCCTGCTATATGGATCACTGGCAAAAACCGGTGTAGGACACGGGACAGATATCGCCATACAACTTGGTTTGAGCGGCGATGATCCTGTTACATTTGATGTCAACAGTATCAATTCAAAGATCAGCGATATCAAATCGATGAATAGAATATTGCTTGCAGGCAGGCATGAAATTGATTTTACACCCACCGATGACATCGAGTTTTTATACAGCGAATCTTTACCTTATCATCCAAACGCTCTTACTTTTCTTGTTGAGTTAAGAAATGGGGAAACGATTGCAGAAACATACTATTCAATTGGAGGTGGTTTTGTTGAGAAAGAAGGAGAGAGCCGCGATAGCAATGCGGGTATCACATTACCTTTTCCAATCAACACAAACAATGATTTACTACACTGGTGTCGTTCTACAGGAATGAGTATTCATGAAATTGTTATGGAAAATGAACTTGCACTTCGTTCAGAAGCCGAAACAAAAGCAGGCGTTTTGGCTATATGGCGTGTGATGCAGGAATGTATTTATCGTGGATGCCATACCGAGGGATTTTTGCCGGGTGGACTGCAGGTAAAAAGAAGAGCTTCACAGTTGAATAAAAAATTACTTAAGAATAAAACGTATACAAATTTCGATACCTGGCTTCAATGTGTAAAAGAAGGAGGAACGCAGTTCAACTATATTCTTGATTGGGTAAGTTGCTTTGCGCTTGCGGTGAATGAAGAAAATGCGTCTTTTGGCAGGGTGGTAACTGCTCCAACAAACGGTGCTGCAGGTGTAATTCCTGCTGTATTGGCTTATTACATGATCTTCTGTGATGGAAATACCGATGAAAAGATCATCCAGTTTTTATTAACTGCCTCAGAGATCGGCAGTATTTTTAAGAAAGGAGCTACCATTTCTGCGGCGATGGGAGGTTGCCAGGCGGAGATTGGTGTAAGCAGTGCAATGGCTGCTGCGGCACTCACTGAAAGTCTTGGCGGTACACAACGCCAGGCAATGATGGCAGCGGAAATTGCAATGGAGCATCATCTCGGAATGACCTGTGACCCGATCGGTGGACTGGTACAGGTTCCTTGTATTGAAAGAAATACAATGGGCGCTATCAAAGCCATCACCGCATCGCAACTTGCATTACAAAGCACACCCGATTTTGCTAAAGTAACCCTGGATGGGGTTATCAAAACAATGTGGGATACCGCCCTTGATATGAATAGTAAATACAAAGAAACTTCTGATGGGGGATTGGCGGTGAATGTGCCGTTGAGTTTGAGCGAATGCTAAATATGATGTCTGATATGTTCATGTCTGATTTTTAAAACATATTAAATATCTATCAGACATCAGTAAATCAGAGATCCTGAAATCAGAGATTATATTTTCTTTTCACATCCCGATCCGCTTCTCTTTCCTTAATAGTATTTCGTTTGTCATAACTCTTCTTTCCTTTTCCTAACCCGATCTCAATTTTTGCATAGCCGCTTTCGCTTAAAAATATCCTTAGGGGAATAATGCTATAGCCTTTTTCTTTGCTTTTGTTTTCAAGTTTACGCAACTCACGCTTGTTTAAAAGCAATTTTCTTTCCTGTAAAGGTTCATGATTGGTATGTGTGCCGAAGGCATATTCTGAAATGTGGAGGCTTTTTACAAAAAGTTCTCCTTTGTGAAAAACGCAATAGCTGTCCACAAAGCTCGCTTTCCCTGCCCGTAAAGATTTTATTTCGGTACCACTCAGCACCATACCAGCGATATAAGTCGCTTCAAAGAAATATTCATGGTATGCCTTGCGGTTATTGAGTTCCAAGTTTTTTTTGCGAAGATAGTTATTAGCTGTAAGCTATTAGCTACAAGCCGTTAGACTGTTCTTAAAAATTCAGGAAGTTTAATCATTGCCTTGCGTCTTCTTTGGATTGTTTTATTTAGTACGGATTGACTAGCAGCTTATGGCTAACAGCCTAAAGCTCAAAAGTTCTTTAGTAACGTCTACGCTTAACTGATCTGAAATTTATAATGAGGATTTGCTTAAAATAAAAAACCAGGGTAAAAACCCCGGTCGTTTTTAATCCGTACCCTATGAAAACTGAGTTAAAGTTAAATGTTAAGAATTGAAATAACAATAAAAAATTTCAATAATTTTTTTATTTCCCGAAAAATGTGAAGATCATGTGCAATGCGGGTATTAATGTTTGAACAAAACCAGCAATGTTCCAAGCTTTTCTTTAAGCTCTTTCCGATGCACAATAAAGTCGAGAAACCCGTGTTCCAACAGGAATTCGCTTCTTTGAAAGCCCGGTGGGAGGTCTTTTTTAATGGTTTCTTTTATAACCCTTGGGCCGGCAAATCCAATCAGGGCGCCAGGCTCACCACAGATCACATCTCCCAGCATAGCGAAGGACGCTGTTGTACCACCAAAGGTTGGGTCCGTACAAAGTGATATATATGGAATCTTTGCTTCGCTTAAAAGTGTAAGTTTCCCGGAGGTTTTGGCCAGTTGCATCAGTGAAAATGCACTTTCCATCATACGGGCGCCCCCGCTTTTATTGATGATCATGAAGGGCACCTTGTGTTCAATACAATAGTCACAGGCCCTGCAGATCTTTTCTCCCATAACACTCCCCAGGCTACCCCCGATGAATTCAAAATCCATACAGGCGATCACAAGGTCATTTCCATTTACCTGGCCATGAGCAACCGTTATAGAATCGTGGATATCCGTTTTTGAATAGGTCTCTTCCAACCTGGCTTTATAAGATTTCAGGTCTACGAACCCGAGATAGTCCTTTGACCGGATATTCCCAAACAATTCCCCATACCTGTTATCATCAAAAATGATCTCAAAATATTCTTCGCTGCCGATCCTGTGATGGTATTCACATTTGGGACAAACAAACTTATTTTCAGATAGTTCAGAAATAGTGCAGGTATACTTGCAGTTCGGACATTTGGACCATAAGCCTTCCGGGGCATCTTTTTTATCCTTGGTGGAAGTTAAAATGCCTTTTTTTATACGCTTGAACCAATTCTTCTTTGTTTCTTCTGATGTACCTTCTTCACCTGTAAGGTTCACATCGAAATCTTCTTCTTCTTTCATTAAGAATTTTATTGGTTAATGAAATTCTGGACGATGCAATTTAAGTCGATAAAAGCTAGATGCAAATATCCTCCCCGTCTTTCTTTTATTTGCTTCATGACTGATATTTTGTAAAAGTAAGGTAAAATGTTTTTTAATGAACTTTACTTAAAGTTTAAATGCAAAACCGTTCTGTAGTAATTCCTGGAAATAGGAGGGAGATTTTAATAACCTGCTTCCATACCAGCTAAACATTTCTCCATCAACCAGTAGAATTTTTATACCGGGTAATTGTTCCTGTAATTCGCAAACATGCTTTTCTGAAAATGGATAAGGTTCAGAAGAAAGCAATACCAGCTCACAATTCATTTTTTTTAATTGTTGAATGGTAGTTTCAGGATATCTTTTTAAATCCTTAAAAATATTCTGAAAACCGCAATGAAACATGATATCACTGATGAATGTATCTCCGCCGATGCTCATATATGGATCTCTCCAGATAAGATATGCAGTGTGGATGGGAGTGGGGTTATATTTGGTAACATATTCCCTTAGATGAGCAAAGCCGTTTTTGATTTTTGTATTCAAATCGCCCGCTTCTGTTTGTTTGCCTGTTAATGTTCCGATATCATCAATCATGTTAATTGCTGATTCAAGCCCCCGAACATCTGTAACCCAAACAGGAAACCCCGCCGCAAGTGATTCTGTTTGTTCCTTTACATTCTCTTCGTTGTTGGCAATGATGAGATCTGGATTGAGTTCCTGTATTTTTTCTATATGCAGAGATTTTGTTCCGCCAACACGGGTTTTGGTCCTGAACCATGTTTCCGGATGCACACAGAATTTAGTGATAGCAATGGTTTCTTCTTCAAGACCGAGATAATGCAATAGTTCAGTTTGTGAAGGAACAAGAGAAATGATACGTTTAGGAATGTATCCTAACTCGCCAGGAGTAGATAAAATCATTGAACAAAAGTAAATAAGCTATTCGAAATTTCTACATGCCCGTTTACTTGAACATTGTGTATTGAATATTGAGTATTGAACATTTTGAGATGACCGATAAAAACAAATGCTCAATGCTCAACACTCAATATTCAATACTCAAGTTTCACAAGTATCTCGTAAACCGGAAAAGCCTATAAAAGAAAAACCTCCACTAAACGTTGCATTATGCATTATTCAGTGGAGGTTAATTTTTTGAGCCAACTGTTTGGTTGTTGGTTTCTCAGGACTGGGTTTTAATTTCTTTTGGGGTTACCATTATGGTAGAGAAATATTTTATCCAGGTTTCAGGGTTTGGTTTTCATTTTGCCATCATCGCCGTATTAGCAGCATAGGCAGGATTTGGTTTTTTTTGGTTTTCACTTAGGATCTGAATTCTTGGTTTTGCCATCATCGCTTTTTAAGGCATAGGCTAGGATTTGGTTTTTTCTGGTCTTCTTTAGGATTTGGATTCAGTTCGGTTGTTTCTTTTGGATCTTGGTTGTTTTGGTCTTTTAAAGGATTTGGTTGTTTTGGTTTATCAGGATCGTTGGTTTCTGATACAAAGATGCGAATGAAATGCTGCCGGTACAAGAGCATTTACGCTCTGTTTTGGGGATGAAGTAATTACCGTTTCAATCGTAATTCAACCATCAGAAGCAGCGGGTGCATACGTCTAAGTATCTCGTATAAATACGTATCTTAACTATAAAATAGCTTACTGCTATTATTTTGGAGTTGTATAAGCGCCAAATAAGTCAATTTTTTTATTTATTAACCATACCCAACGCTTTATCGCAATTTTACTGTTATTGTAGATTATCCGTCAATCTAAAAAACAATCTGTCATATGAGAAAATTTTTACTTTCAGCCATCCTTTATTTTGCAATAACCAGCTCAGCCCAATGTCAGTATGTTACGATTCCCGATCCGGCATTCAGGGATTATCTTCTTATGGCATATCCTTCCTGTTTCAATGCCTCGAACATGATGGATACAAGCTGTTCCGAAATTGTTAATCAAACAATTTTTTCGCCATCGGCATCGGGAACAATATCTAACTGGGACGGGTTCCAATATTTTAAAAACCTGGAAAGAGCAGACTTTATGTGGTGTAGTAAAACATCTTTCCCTGCCACTCTTCCGAATACACTAAAATATTTTACTACGGGTTCAGTATCCAGTCCGGTTACCCTGCCTCCTTTACCCAATGGCTTGTTATCGCTTGATTGCAGCGGCGTAAATACAAGTGCCTTGCCCGTTTTGCCGTCATCACTTACATATTTAAATTGTGGGGGGATACCATTAGGAACTCTTCCTGCTTTGCCCTCATCATTAACTCAACTGGAATGTAGTCACTGTGGGCTAACGTCATTGCCTGCATTGCCACCTTCTTTACAAAGTATATCGTGTTCTTACAATGCTATAAGTGGGATACTCACATTGCCTGCATCATTACGTTATTTATATTGCGATAATAATGCGATCACAGGTTTTACGAATTTTCCATCGCAACTTGAGCGGATAAGAGCGAGCATTAACCAAATTACAAGCCTGCCTGCATTACCGGCATCGTTACAGGTATTGGATGTAAGTGCTAATAGTATAACTGGACCGCTGCCATCTTTGCCATCCTCTTTAATTCAATTGGATTGTGGAGGTAATCAAACTATCACAGCAATACCTGCCCCGCTTCCGCCTGGATTATTAACACTTACTTGTTCAGGTAACCAGATTTCAGTTTTACCCACATTTCCTGCAACACTTGGAAGTTTATTTTGCGATGGCAATCTATTAACTGTTTTGCCCGATCTGCCTGCAAACTTAGGGATGTTGTCCTGTGCAAATAATTTTCTTACAACAATACCGCCCCTCCCGGAACATTTGTATACTTTCTATTGTTCCAATAACCCACTAACTACTAATCTGCCGCCATTACCTGATTCATTGCACACGTTGGACTGCTCTTCCTGTAATTTATATTTTTTGCCATCCTTTCCTGCCACGCTCAATACAATTTTGTGCAATAATAACCATATAAGATGCCTCCCGGTTTTAACAGCGCACATTTATGAAACAATTGGTATTGACAGTATAGTTACGTGCCTGCCAAACTCTGCTGACTACTGGTATTTAACGGTTACAGGGGTTGGTACTTTTCAAAGTCATGGTACTAATACAGATCCTTACCCGATTTGTAGTCCAACAAATAATTCTCAATTGTGTGATGCATATCCATTAATGACAGGTTATGTTTTTAATGATAACAATAACAATGGTACAAGAGAAGCGAACGAACCTTATCGTACCAATATAAAAATTGATTTGTCGAATGGAGCTTATACATTTACAAACAACAATGGTTATTATGAAATACCTGCTGATAGCCTTGGAAATTATACTTTAACAGCTTTGCCCGGGAATTATTTTGCTTCTCTTCCTGCACAGTACAATTATGTTTTCAGTACTTATGATACACTGGTAACAAACAATTTTGCATTGCAGGCAACAACAGCTGTTGATAGTTTGAATATTTCAATTACGCCATTGAATGCAGCAGCGAGGCCGGGATTCGGTTATCCCTACCTGGTAGAGTATGAAAATGGAGGAACAACAACGCTTTCTCCGGTTATAACTTTCAATTACGATAATGTGCGGCTTATTTATGACTCGTGTTCAAATGCGGCCGTAATAAATAGCGGTATAAATCTCAGTTTATCTGAACCCGGTTTTGTCACTGGTCAGCGTAAGAACTATATTGCATACTTCCGTGTAAATCCTTCGGCTGTTATTGGCGATTCTATCAGGGCAAACGCATCCATTCATGCAAATACAATTACTGTAACTGATACTACTAAAGTGATTATAAGAGGCGCATATGATCCTAATGATAAAGCTGCCACACCTGTTTTATCACCAGCACAGGTTGCTAATGGAGATGAGATCAATTATACTATTCGCTTTCAAAACACCGGTACCGATACTGCCTTTAATATTATCATTGCAGATACACTCAGCAATCTGTTACAGGCATCTACTTTTAAAATGATTGGCAGCTCACATCCATGCAATGTAAGAGTGGAAGGAAATCTTGTTTATTTCGAATTCGCTAATGTGCTCTTACCTGATAGTAATGTAAATGAGATCAAGAGTCATGGTTATGTTAGCTTTAGCATTAAGCCGCAAAGCAGCGTATCACTGAATACGATCATTCCAAATAAAGCCGCTATCTATTTTGATTTTAATGTGCCGGTGATAACAAATATTGCAGAAACCAAAATTATGGAAGCCGCGGGACCAGTTCCTTTGAAGTTACTTTCATTCAATGCAACAAGGAGATCCAAAGATGCAGCAGATGTTTACTGGACTACGAGCAATGAAATCAACCTGCACCATTTTATTATTGAAACAAGCAATGATGGAAGAAATTATGCTGCAGCTGCAACACAGCAGGCAAAAGGGGAGATGTATAATAATTACACAAAGCAAGTGAGCATTAGCGGTAATGGAACTATTTATTTCCGTTTGAAGATAATTGATATAGATGGACAGATTGCTTACAGCGGTATAGTAATGTTAAAGCCATTGAATGAAAATGCTGGATTTAGTTTCCAAAGTAATCCTTTGAAAGATGTATTGATGGTTTCTATCCAGGATGCATCGTTAAAAAATACAACTGCAAAAATCATAACTACACAAGGATTGATTGTGCAGACATTCCTGTTGCAACACGATGTTGAATCGATCAATATTAAAAGTCTTGCATCAGGAACTTATATCCTGCAAACAGTGAAGGGTAGCAGGATGTTTGTTGTGAGAAATTAATATAATATTAAGTAGGCGTTATTCCACTTAAGGCTCGCAAAGGGGCAAAGCCGGCAAGGTTCTTAGCGAACCTAGCTTCTTTGCGGGCCTTGCGTGAAAATGAAACAAAACAAAAACCCCGCAAAAACTGCGGGGTTAAATTTTTTGAGCAAACTGTTTGGTTGGATAGTTTCTCAGGAGCCCTTTTCAATACATATTTACCATTGTGGTAAAAATAATTTACGAGGTTTCAGGGTTTGGTTTTCATTTTCGCCATCATCGCTTTTTAAGGCATAGGCAAGGATTTGGTTTTTTTGGTCTTCTTCAGGATTCGGATTTAAAACGGTTTTTTAGGATTTGGTCTTTTAGTTTTTTTTAGGATTGGATTCAGTTTGGTTGTTTCTTTTGGATCTTGGTTTTGGTCTTTTAAAGGATTTGGTTGTTTTGGTTTTATCAGGATTTTTGGATGTTTGAGTGATATTCGTTTTATCAATTCCTATCATTCAATTTCTGATACAAAGATGCGCCGGAAATGGCTGCGGTACAAGAGCATTAATGCTCTGTTTTCGGGATAAAGTAATTACTGCCTCAATCGTATATCAACCTTAAAAACGAACGGATAGTTACGTTTAATAAATTCGTAGAAATACGTGCTTTGGCGTTACTGTGGGTTTTGCGTGAAAGTGAAACAAAACAAAAACCCCGCAAAAATTGCGGGGTTAAATTTTTTGAGCAAACTGTTTGGTTGGATAGTTTCTCAGGAGCCCTTTTCAATACATATTTACCATTGTGGTAAAAATAATTTACGAGGTTTCAGGGTTTGGTTTTCATTTTCGCCATCATCGCTTTTTAAGGCATAGGCAAGGATTTGGTTTTTTTGGTCTTCTTCAGGATTCGGATTTAAAACGGTTTTTTAGGATTTGGTCTTTTAGTTTTTTTTAGGATTGGATTCAGTTTGGTTGTTTCTTTTGGATCTTGGTTTTGGTCTTTTAAAGGATTTGGTTGTTTTGGTTTTATCAGGATTTTTGGATATTTGAGTGATATTCGTTTTATCAATTCCTATCATTCAATTTCTAATACAAAGATGCGGCAGAAACAGCGGCCATACAAGAGCGTTATTGCTCTTATTTCGCAATGAAGTAATTACCGTTCTGATCGTAGATCAACCTGGAAAAGGAACGTAGACATACGTTGTAAAATCACGTAGAACTACAGGTTTAGTATAAACGAAGGGAGTGTAAAATGCAGATATGATTTTTAGTTAGCTGGTAGTGAGCCTATTGCCTTCCCGCCACGTTTAGGTTAGCGTTGGTACCTACATTAACCGCGGCCCCTGTTTCCACAGAAATACTTTTACATTCTGCCATCAGGCCGTCGGCGATAGCAGGTGAAAATGTTGTTCCCGCCTGGATAATGACATGATCTGTTAGCAATGGTATATGTCTTGTACTCCAGTTGCGGGCGTCGAACCAGTTGCTGCTTATGCTACCAATCCACAACATAGGTACCATTGGATCTGCACCGTTATTGTGTTTAAAATCGGCGCCTATATTATATCCATAACTTTCTACGTTTCCCATTCCATAGCTAACTCCTGTAAAAGCGGAATCACTCTGGATATTAAACTGGCCGATAGCAGCCGTCCAGCTTTTTACTACCACCGAATATCCGGGGACGGAAGGGTGGACATAACTATGATTGAAGATATTACTGCCATCAATGAGCAGGGAGCTTATACCGGCCGTTGGTATAATCAATGTTACATAATTGACAAAAATTGCTTCCGTGGTAGTTCGAACACAATTCACTTTTGTCACGCCTGCATCCATTGGGCTCAGGTAATACATATCCGGGTCGCCGCTTCCGGGATTACACAACTGGCCGCTATTGAACTGGGCAAGCATTATGGGCATATCGGCCTCGATCAGGGCCGGTTCATTACTTTCATAGAGGTAATAACTATTATTCAACAACCCGGTCAATACCACACCGTTTTTTCGAACCACGGTCAGGGGATCATTTACCAATACCTTATAAATATTACTGGCCATAGCAGTAGCAGATCCGGATGGAGCAGTTGGCGCTGCCAGGTATTTTCTTCCCCACACATGAAGTGGAAATAACTGTACCATATCATTGTCACCACCACTGGGCACACAGGTTCCGGGGTTACGTGTACGGCTACTGCCCGAGAAAACAGCAATAGGGTTACCTGCCGATAAAGAACGAATACGGGTTCCCGTTAGCTCGTACGCATCTGAACTTGTACCGCCATTTCCATTGGCGTCAGCGCCCTGGTTAGCTCCCAGCACCTGGTATATCTGTCCTTTTTGAAGTATGATAACCGTACTGGTCCCGGGCTGTAGTCCTGTAAGATCCTGTGCCCTGGTAAGTACCAACGGGCTAATCTCAATACTGGTATTATCTTCCTTTGCAATAACATAGGTCCAGGAAAAACAATTGGCAGCATATTGTTGCCGGCTATTCAGGCTTTGATATGTGTATCCCCATGTTTGTACCGGCAACATAAGCGAAGCGCCGGAAGAAGATGAGCCGTACATATGAGAATATACAGCGATGGGCACATTGCTCTCGATATGAATTCCTCTTTTCCTGATTGTGCCCGTGCTCCATGATCCGCCAAAGGCCGGATCAAGACTATATAGTCTTGCGTCTGAGGCGCCGCTTTTTGGCATCGGATCAGACGTGATCACTGTGTTGGCGGGAATATTATAGGTCCTTGTCCAGGGAGTGGCGGCACTGTCTATCGTTATGGTTACTGTTGCGGGAGCCTGAAGGGTGCTTAAATAAAAAACAAGTTCCTGTGTATTGGTCCCGGTCTCCATAAACTGGTGATGTCCGTAACCAGCCCAGAATTCCCGTCCCCGATAGGTGCTGTCCTGTGCAGCTGCAGGTAGTTGTATCACTAAGATAAATAAATAAAGGCTCGCGTAGTAACGTAACATTGGTTATTTAATTAGCATTTTTAAAAATTAAATATATGAAATTATTAAAGAGATCGTCCTGGTTTAAAATATTCAGTTGTTACCGGCAATTTGAAAATATTTAAATAATTTAATGCTGAGTTTGGTAAACAAATATGCAACATAACTTCTTTGTATGAAAACTACATCCAGAATACTCCTTCTTCTTGCGATAGCATTTATCAGCTATGGATACTGGGGTGCATTTACGCCCTCTGGTAACAAAGTATATGATGAAATGGACGCTTACCTTCCATTTTTTGTAATGATTGCGGGGACGGTTCTATTGGCTATGTTTTTTATCCTTTTTATTGTAATAAAAAGAAAAGGAAGAAAATAATTGTATAGCGATTCAACACAAATTTTTGTTCGGCTTCCCTGCGGTCTTTTCACATTTAAAACAGCATTTCTCACAATTGAATTCAGGATGTATAGCATTGGTATAAAATGTGCATCCTATTAATTTGACAAGTGGTACTAAATTATTAATACTTGTTTGTAGTTTCCTGTTCTAAAAAACCGGGTATGAAAAAATTTCTTTTAACCACAACAGGATTTTTATTTCTTTTTGCGATCTCTTCTTTTTCACAGAATGCTTCCACGATTGATCTTCACAGTGCGTTTAAAAATAAAAAAATTGAAGTGTATAACAGGCAACTCATACTTCTAAACGAAAAGGGTTATAAGGGTATTCGTTTGAGCAAGGATTATGGCGAAGGCATAGCCTGGTTTAAAGGCATTGAATTTTCGAATGGGATAATTGAATTTGATGTAAGAGGAGAGGATGTGAAGCAACACAGTTTTGTGGGAATTGCATTTCATGGTAAAAACAATGATACATTTGATGCGCTTTATCTTCGCCCGTTTCAATTTAAGGCCACAGATACAACTTTACAGAACCGGGCCATTCAATATATATCATTGCCTGATTTCACCTGGCAAAATCTTCGTGGAAAATCTCCCGGCAAGTATGAGCATTCTATTCTTCCTGCACCCGATCCAAATGCATGGAACAGGATTAAGATTGTTATAAAGGACAACATCGTGTCAACATATATTAATGGAAGTAAAGAACCAAGCCTTGTTGTAAAAAAAGTTACTAATCTTAATAGCGGGATGATTGGGTTTTATGTAGCAGATACGTCAGGGGGAGATTTTGCTAATATCATTATTACAAAAACACAGTAAGTGTTTTCCCGGTTATGACAAGGCAAGAATAATCAGGTAAAACATAATGAGGAGCAAAGATGCCCCAAGATAAAAGAGCATGACTAATCTTCTGGTGAAAAAGTCTTTTCCGTCGGGGCTGTCATTACATATCATAACTTTCTTTTTTTAAAATAAAAGCTCCCGTAATTAATACGGGAGCTAATTTTTTTAACCAACTTAATCACACTCGCCGGTTTTTCAGGATTGAATTTACTTTCAGAGGTAAGACTCTTATAGTAAAATAATTTGATCCTGGTTTCAGAGTTTCGGTACACCATCCTTGCTTTTAAGCATAGGTTGGAAATTGGTTTAGATCTTTCCACAGGATGTAGGATCTGGTTTGCCATCATCGCTGTATTTGGCAGCATAGGCAGGAATTGGATCGTGTTTTGGTCTTCAAGGAACTGGATACTTTGTTTTTGCTATCATCGCTTTTTACAGCATAAGCAGGATTGGATTTGGACTTTTAGTTTTCACAAGGATAAATAAGATATAAAAAGAACTGGTTTTTAAATTGTAAAAGAAGTTGACTGATATTGAATTTTACGGTCTTTTGCGTTGGATATTGGAACGCTAGTTTTATTAAGGATCTTTGGATAATGATTGATATTTAATTTCAACATATCAATCAACTTCTGGTACAAAGATGCGGTGAAAACAAGGAGTGTACAAGAGCATTAATGCCCTGTTTTAGTTATGGAATAATTACCGCAACACGAGTACTATAACTCGAAAATCATTCGGATAGATACGATGTTACTATTCGTAAAAATACGATTTTTGAATAGCTATTGTGAAGTTATCAATTGATGAAACCCTTTACTGGTAATGGTTTCATTGAAAATTATAAAATAAATGAGCCAAATTATTTTTATATTAAAGTTAAATCGATGAGAAAATTTTGTTGCATAATGATCAGCATTTCCTGGTCTTTTGCAGGGATTGCACAGGATAATTTTACAATCATGACCTTTAATATAAGGTATAATAATCCAGGTGATAGTTTAAATGCATGGCCTTATAGAAAAGATAAAGTTGCATCACAGGTTTTATTCTATAAAACCGATGTATTGGGAGTACAGGAAGCTTTAAACGGCCAGATCACAGACCTTCAGCAATCGCTTAAGGGTTACAGTTATGTTGGGGTAGGGAGGGATGATGGTAAAACTGCAGGAGAATATTCCGCAATATTTTATAAGAATGCAAGGTTTGATTTATTAAAGACAGCTACCTTTTGGTTAAGTGAAACACCTTTGGTGCCAGGTAAAAAAGGCTGGGATGCAGTTTGTGCCCGGGTTGTTACCTGGGCAACATTTAAGGATAAACGCAATGGGAAAATATTTTTTGTTTTCAATACGCATTTTGATCACCAGGGTAAAACTGCCCGTAAACAAAGTGCGATGCTGTTATTGCATGCGGTAGATTCAATAGCGGGTTCACAAAAAGCAATCATTACGGGAGATTTTAATGCACATCCCGGTGAGGAACCAATACAGGTAATTATGAATCGTTTGGGTAAGCTTCATTTTACCGATACGAAATCAGTATCGCAAACAGCTCATTACGGTCCGACCGGAACATTTAACGGATTCAAACAAAAAGAGGAAAGTGATCAGCCAATAGATTATATCCTTTTTAATCATGGAATTGAAGTGCTTGAACACGCAACGATCAGTGAAAGCTGGATGGGAAGATTTGCGAGTGATCATTTTGCAGTACTGGCTACGCTGAGATTATAAAAGCGGTCAGACCGTATTAGAAAGCAGGATTGCTTAAATGATTCTCATCCTGTAAGCATTCATAGCAGTCTCCCCCAGTTTTTTTATTAACCTGTAGTTTACCAGTACACCCACGGGTGCACCTATAACCGGGACAAGTTGTGCCATTTTTGCAAGGTCAATATAATCCCTGTATTCCTGTTGGAAATTCCTCCAGTCAAACTGGTTAATATCTGCAGGTAAGCTCTTGCGTTTGTCGTCCCAGTTTTCCATTTTTAAGTAAACATCCCTTCGATGCTGATCACTGGAAAATGCCAGTTCAAATATGTGCAGCAAATAAATTCTTTCCCTGTAATCATCTACATCAAAACCATACAATGCCGCGATTTCAAACAATAGTTTTAATTTAATGCCAACCAGTATGGGGAAATCTGCCAGTCCGAGTAAAATACCTCCGGCTCCTGTTATACCACCTTCAATGGCTGCAGTCTTTCTATAGAGACCTATTTTTTTCTGAACAGCGTCTTCACGATTTTCCAGTGTTACGGCTAACAATGGGGAAGTGGTGGTATGTGTTGCTCCAAATAAAACTGCCCTTATCATATGTTTAATAGCAACAGTAATTGCGTTATGTATTTTTTCAGGGATCCAGCTGTTGATCTTTGTCTGAATTTTTTTTGAAAGTTTATTCAGGAGGGAAGGTCTGCGAAGCATTTTTTTCTGCCATGCAATCAATTCGGTTCGTGCCAGGTTATCGTACCCATCAATCATTTAGCAAACTTCGTTCTAATTAATTTTATAATCTAACCCGGTCAGACCGGTTGTCGGCAAACGGTCTGACCGGGTAAATTTTGGGTGTAATTTTGTTATGCACTGATTCATTCTTGGTTGGTTTTTAACTGGATTGAAAAAGCGGTCAGACCGGGCATCAGCTAGCCGTCAGACCGCATTAAAATAAAAAGCCCCCGTTTATTGGACGGGGGCTAAATTTTTTGAACCATTTGTGTTGGTTTTTCAGGACTGAATTTTACTTCAGAGAAATCTCTCTTATGGTAAAAATAAGTTGATCCTGGGTTCAGAGTTTTGGTTCGCCATCACGTTTTTATGCGTTTCGGCAGGACATCGGATTTTAAATCTTGTAAAAGATTTAGATTCTGTGGTTTTGCCATCATCGCTTTTTAAGGCATAGGCAGGGTTTGGATTTTTTTGGTCTTCTTTAGGATCTTAGATGCTGCTTTTGTTTTTCGCTTCCCTTTTTACAGTTCAGCTGGATTGGATTTGGGTCTTAGTTTTCACAAGGATAATTCGATTATATAAAGAACTGTTTTTTAATTTTAAAAGAAGTTGACTGATATTGAATTTTACGGTTTTTTTAATTGGATATTGGCGAAAAATTCTTTTTGGTTTATTAGGATCTTTGGATATATGATTGATATTTAATTTCAACATATCAATCAACTTCTGGTACAAAGATGCGGCGAAAACAATAGCTATGCAAGAGCATATCTGCTCTGTTTTCGGTATGAAGTAATTACCGCCGGGATCGTATATCAACTCAAAAAACAAGCGGATACATACGAGGGGTTACACTCGTAAAACTACGTTTACGGCGTTTAGTCAGGTGTGATCAATGAACAATGATATGATTTGAAACGCAGTACTGGAGAGGGTTCCAGGAGAGGTATATGTCTTTTATTGAAAAAAATGAGTTTAAACAGTTTTTTATACATATATCCCGAAAAAATCTATTTGCTCATTTTTTCAAACACAATATTTCCGCGGGAAAATTTACTGCTTATCCCAAAACAGCGGGCAACAACCTATCCTGAACCAGGAATCACCTATCCAGCATCCAGCATCCAGCATCCAGCATCCAGCATCCAGCATCCAGCATCCAGCATCCAGCATCCAGCATCCAGCATCCAGCATCCACCCAAAAACAAAACCTCCACGTTTACACATGGAGGCTAATTTTTTGAACCTTTCACTCGCCGGTTTTTTTAGGCTTGAATTTTACTTAGAGAAATCTCTCTTATAGTAAAAGGAATCGATCTGGTTCAGAGTCTGGTTAATCATCGTGCCTTATTGGAAGCACCAGGAATTGGGTAATAAAATCTTTCATCAGGATTAGGATTTGTTGGTTTATCATTCCTCGCTGTATTGGCAGCTCGGCCGGAATTGGAATTAGTTAGTCTTTTTTAGGATGTCGGATGCCGCTTTTGTTTAGTACATAATCTCTTTCGAATTGCTTGGATCGGACCTGGATACTTGCTGGCTTTAAAAGGATACGTTGGATATTATTGAGAACCGTTTTTAAAAATTTAAAAGAAGTTGACTGATATTGAATTTTACGGCTTTCTTAGTTGGATATTGGAAACGCTTGGGGTTTTATTCTGGATCTTTGGATAATGATTGATATTAATTTCTCTCTATCAATCAACTTCTGGTACAAAGATGCAACGGAAATAGAAGCTATGCAAGAGCGTTATTGCTTTGTTTTTGGTATGAAGTAATTACCGCCTCCATCGTAAAAAAACAATAAAACAGGCGAAAATGATTCGAATGTTTACCACGTAAATCTACGAATCTGTATTTAAAATAAAAAAGCATTATTTAATTATAAATTAAATAATGCTAACTAGTTATGATCAAATAAGGTGTTAGATTAACTTATTTAGAAAGGCTTTGAATTATGTCATATTTCGTAACTATGTGATACGAACCACTTTCATCCTTACTTAAAACAGCACCATTTTCTTTATTGATAAAAGAGCTTAATCGCTCAACGGGTGTATCAAAAGCTACTTCAGGATAGGCTTTTTCCATTACTGTACTTACAGCATTGTCTTTAATATCAGGATTTTGAAGAATCTTGCTAAACAATCCTCCTTCAGATATAGCGCCTGTATTCGTACCATTCTTAAAAACAGGAATGTTCTCTATATCGTATTTCTTCATCAGCTCAATCGCTTCGAGAACCGTTTGATCGCCGGTTACGGTTAATAATTTCTGGCGCCCGCGGCCACTGATAATGTCTTTGAATGTCTTTACATCCAGGAACCCTCTTTCCATCATCCATTCATCATTATACACCTTTCCAACATAGCGGCTTCCGTGGTCATGAAATATGCAAACTACTATATCATCTTTTTTGAAATTTGCTTCGCCCAGCTGAAACATCCCTTTCAAACAGCTACCTGCACTATAACCACAAAAAAGACCTTCTTCTTTGGCGATCCGTCTTGCCATTACAGCTCCGTCCTTATCTGTTACCTTAGTGAAAGCATCTATATATTGCATATCATAATTCTGGGGAACAAAGTCTTCTCCAAATCCCTCACTTATATAAGGATATACTTCTTTTTGATCTATTTCACCTGTCTCAAAATATTTTTGAAGTAAGGATCCGTAAGTGTCAATAGCCCAGACTTTTATGTTTGGATTTTTCTCTTTTAAATATTTGCCGATTCCAATGATGGTTCCCCCAGTTCCGGTAGCAACAACAAGGTGGGTAATCTTTCCTTCTGTCTGTTCCCAGATCTCAGGACCGGTTTGTTCGTAGTGAGCCAGCCTGTTTGCAAGATTATCATATTGGTTTACATACCATGAATTGGGAACTTCGGTCGCAAGTCTTTTTGAAACACTGTAATAGGAGCGGGGATCTTCAGGTTCAACATTGGTAGGACAAACAATTACTTCTGCACCAACCGCCTTTAAAATATCAGCTTTCTCCTTTGATTGTTTATCGGTAGTTGTGAAAATACATTTATATCCTTTTACACAGGCGGCAAGTGCCAGTCCCATACCTGTATTACCACTGGTTCCTTCGATAATAGTACCACCCGGCTTTATTTTTCCTTCAGCTTCCGCAACTTCCAGCATTTTTAAAGCCATTCGATCCTTAATTGAATTACCGGGATTAAAATATTCAACCTTTGCCAAAACAGTACAAGGCAGGTCCTTGGTAATCTTATTCAGTTTAATAAGGGGAGTATTTCCAATCGTTTCTAAAATGCTGTTAAGCCACATAGCAGGTGATTTTGCCGCAAAGGTAACAAAACGGTAGGATTTAAGATGTATGATGTACAATGTATGATTTAAGTTCTATGCCGGATTGTGTAAACCATACATCATATATTAGCCAAATGCAGTATTTTGTCAGACTTTAAATATAAACTCCAGGACTGCTTATGAATAAGATCACTTATTTGATTCCGCTTTTTTTTGCCTTATCCTGTAATCCAAAAAAACAGGAAAACCCGAAAGACCTCGATGAGATTGCGGCCGACTATGTAAGACTTGGCCTTCGAATCGGTATGTATGATGCTGATTTTGTAGATGCTTATTACGGCCCTGATTCATTAAAACCCGGCCAGGCTAAATTAGATAGCTTTCCAAAATATATCTTCCTTTCCGAAACAAATGAGCTTTTGAACAGGCTTTCCGTTTTTGATGATGCAGATAAGAACGATTCGCTTGCCATACGTGCAAACTGGATGAGTAAACAACTGACTGCTTTTAAGCGCCGGATAAAAATATTTTCCGGTGAACGTGCTCCTTTTGACGTGGAATCAAAAGATCTTTTTGGAGTAGTAGCGCCTTCGCATCCTGAAAGCTATTTTCAAACCCTGGTGGCAGCATTGGATACACTTTTACCCGGGACAGGTAACATTTCCGACAGGTTTCAAAATATGGCTAACAGGTTCATCATTCCTAAAGATAAAATTGACACTGTTTTTAAAACTGCCATTGCTGAATCACGTAAACGTACACTCGCATTTTATAAGTTACCGGCAAACGAAAATTTTACACTGGAATATGTTACAGGAAAATCATGGTCGGGATACAACTGGTATAAAGGAAATTATACAAGCAATATCCAGATCAATACCGATGTAGCCATTTTTATTGAACGGGCCATTGATGTAGCATCGCATGAAAGTTATCCCGGTCATCATGTTTACAATATGCTCCTGGAAAAAAACCTGTATCATGATAAAGGATGGCAGGAGATCTCGCTTTATCCGTTATTCAGTCCCCAGTCATTGATTGCAGAGGGAAGTGCCAATTATGGCATTGATGTAGCATTTCCCGGAAATGAAAAGAATGATTTTGCCAAAAATGTTTTATTGCCGCTGGCAGGTTTGGATACAACCGGCATTCACCTTTATTTTAAAGCACTTACCTTAAAAGGAAAACTGAATCTTGTCCGCAATGAGGTGGGTCGCGGCCTGATCAATAATAGCATGTCGGAAACGGATGGCATGCGATGGCTGATGGAATACGGACTTAGTAACAGGGAAACAGCTTTAAAATCCATCAGCTTCATTAAGAAATATGGCAGCTATGTTATCAATTATAACTATGGACTGGAATTGGTTAAAAACTATATTGAATCAAAAGCTGATAACAGTAAAGAGCCTGCCACGCGATGGAAATTGTTTGGAGATTTATTAAGCAATGAGATTACTCCTGATGACCTGTTAAAAAAATAAATTTCGTAATAATTCTGAACGATGAGTTTACATCAGCTTAAGGAATCAAATAGCCTTTATTAGCAACTCATCATTCGGGATTTTTAATTCAGAACTCATAGAAAATGATTGAACCAGCCCAGCCGGCAAATACGATAGATCAAACAAAGATCCCTTTAAGCCGGGTAATAGGATTAACATCCGGAATTTTATTAGTTGCCGGTATTATGATAGGATCGGGTGTTTTTAAAAAGATAGCACCCATGTCCGCTTCAGGGCTGAATGAAAATTATATCATCGCTGCATGGGTTGTTGCCGGTATCATTACCATTTTTGGTGCGTTTACAGTTTCAGGACTTGCCACGATGACTACTGAATGCGGGGGAGAGTATGAATACCTGCGGCTTATTTTCGGGGACTTTGTAAGTTTCTTATTTGGCTGGTCGAGTTTTACGATCATAGGGAGTGCATCCATTGCTGCTATCGCGGTTATCTTTTCCTCCTCAGTCAGTGAATTATTTCCCTTACGTGATCCTTTATATGCGTTACGGGATATTTCGATTGGCAATTTGATTTATCCTTTTTCAGCGTCAGGAGTAAAAATCTTTGCAATTGGCACCATCATTATACTTACCTGGATTAATTATCGTGGAACAAAAAAAGGAGCTAGGCTGAATAATGCGGTTACCTATGCCAAAGTAGCAGGTATATTTATCCTGATTTTTATCGGATTGTTTTATACAGGCTCACGGGTGGGTATAACTGCAGATGCAGGAAAATTTATAACCGGCACTGGCGATACCAGTGCTTTTTTCGGAGCTATGTTGAGTGCATTTTGGGCTTATGATGGCTGGCTGAATGTTGCATTCATATCAGGAGAAATAAAAAATCCAACACGCAATGTGCCCATCGCTATTGTGACAGGAATATTACTTGTTATGTTTTTGTACATACTGGTAAATATTGCCTATATGAAAGTGCTTTCACTCCCAAAACTTGCATCAATGGGTGAAAACGATATTGCAGCTACTGTGATGGCAGAAACATTTATGGGAAAACCAGGCACCGTTCTTATTTCGATACTGATTATGTTGAGTACTTTTGGTGCCCTCAATGGAATGCTGATCACTTATGCACGTTTGTATTATCAAATGGCAAAAGAGAAAGTCTTTTTCAGAAAAGCAGCCAATGTTCATCCCCGGTTTCGAACACCCTATATTGCCCTGGTTTATCAAATGATCATAAGTTGTGTCCTTGTATTTAGCGGAAGTTTCGATCTTTTAACCGATATGATCATTTTCGCGGGGTTTCTATTCTATGCCTTGCTTGCTATTGGCTTGATCATCATGAAGCGAAAAGGAACTATTCGTTCTAAAGTAGTAGGATACCCTGTAATACCCATCATCTTTATTTTATTTTCACTGGCACTTTTGATTAATACCGTTTATACTCAGCCGAAGCAAACCTTTACCGGGGTTGTCTTAATGCTTACAGGTGTACCTTTCTATTACTTTTTTAAACGGCGAAATTCAAAAATAACTTCATAACTGTTTATTTATTAACACTTGTGGATATTTTGTAGTAAAAATTCTACATAACATAGAATTAATGGACTACTTAACCATTTCATAATACAGAGTACATTTGTATTAATATAATATCCCACGAATTCCATTGATTCAATATGACGGATGAGAAACTATTTTGTCCTGCTTAATACAATCTAATAAGTAAAAGAGCCTCCAACCGGGGGCTGTTTTATTTTAATGACGTCCAATGAGTTATAGGCGCCTGCTTAGAGATGTCAACCGGTTGACATCTCTGTGTTAATTCATTTTTCTAATATTTGCAAAGCCATTTTTACTGTTTTGTCTTCAGTATTGCTCACTTCAAAATAACCTTCATTCCGCCAAAGCTGGCGTGCTATTGAAGTTTTTAGTGCCTTGTATAAATAACTTTTCTCAGCTTCATTCAGATCTTTTAAACTCACAGAATCTTTTTCAGCCATTTGTTCAAAGAACTTCCAGCTGTTTTCAGTAAGCGTAAAAGATTTTGCAAATTCTCCGGGGCTTTTATATTTATCGGCAAGCGATTTATCAATCAAAAAATATTTATAGCCAAAATCACTTATTAGTCCCCTGGTATACGCTCTGGCTGTTATAATGCCGAACCTGCTGGTGTCGGCTGCTACAAAATAATCAGGGGAAATACCTCCACCGCCATATATTTTTTTACCGGCACGCGTCTTAAAAATTTTGCTACTGTCATTTTTAACCGAATCTGCATTCAATACTTCACCATCAATAAATCTTTTCGAGATCTCTTCGTAATATGCCTTTCCCCCATTAACATAAGAACGCTGGATACTTCTGCCTGAAGGTGTATAATAACGGGCAATGGTTAATCTCAATGCACTGTTATCTGCAAGGTCATACTGTTCCTGCACAAGGCCTTTCCCGAATGTTCTGCGGCCCACAATCACCGCCCTGTCCCAATCCTGCAATGCGCCTGTCAATACTTCACTTGCACTTGCGGTACCCTCATCCGTTAGTACAGCCAGTTCACCTTTTTCAAATTGTCCTTCTCTGCGACAACGGTATTCTTTTTTAGCTGAATGCTTTCCTTCAGTATACGTGATCAGTTTATCCCCGTCTAAAAATTCATCGGCTATTTCAACTGCTTCATCCAAAACACCACCGCCATTTCCCCTCAGGTCCAATAAAAGTTTCTTAAGTCCTTGCTTTTTTAAAGCATCCAGGCTTATCATGAACTCACGATAAGTTTGTGTAGAAAATTTATTTAACCTGATGTATCCTGTAATACTGTCTATCATATAATAAGCATCTACACTTGTAACAGGAATAATATCTCTTTCAATAACAATATTCAGTTGTTCTTTATTTCTTAAAATGGCAACATTCACTTTACTGCCGCGATCTCCCCTCAACACTTTACGAATCGAATCACCATCTATTTTTTTTCCTGCAATAATAATGTTACCAGCTTTTAAAATTTTATCTCCCACCTTAACACCGGCAATATAGCCAGGTCCGTCTTTCAGCACATTTGTAACATGAAGCGTATCATCAAAAATGTTGAATTCTATACCGATACCATAAAAACTTCCTTTTATCTCTTCATTGTATTGTTCGAGTTCATCTGCCGGAATAAATACAGAATGCGGGTCGAGTTTCTCCAACATTGCCTCGATAGCCGTATCCGTTAGTGAGTTCACATTTACATCATCTACATATTTGTTTTCGATAAGATTCATGATCTCCTGTATCGGCCTTTGTTTTTCCATATAAAAGAAAGATTTACCGGGCATGCGTTCCTTCATCTTATACCCAATAAAAATCCCCGCAATCATTGTTATACTAAACAATAAGGGTAACCAAACCTGTAATTTCTTTTTTTCCATACTATTAAAATTGCTACAAAAACAAACGCCGGAAACTTAATTTGGAGGCGAAGTTAATTTTTTGTTGTTAGCTTTTAATTTTTGTGTCTATTTTGATATGAATGTTATACCTTAACCAATAAATTAAAATAACCAATGGCTGTTAAATTAATTGCCGATAGTGGATCTACCAAAACAGAATGGTGCCTTGTTAATGGAAAAAAAAAGACATATATCAATACGCAGGGCATAAGTCCCTATTTTTTATCACAGCAGCAAATTGAAGAATTACTTGAAAAGGAACTGGCTCCCAAACTAAAAAAATACCTTCCAACGGAAATATATTTTTACGGTACAGGTTGCAGCAATCCAGGCAATGTAAAAATTGTAAGCCGGGCAATACAAGCTATTTTCAAAGACGCAAAAGTATCAGTTGACCATGACCTGATGGGTGCAGCCAAAGCGCTTTGTGGAAACGAAAAAGGAGTTGCCTGTATACTTGGTACAGGATCCAATTCCTGTTATTATAATGGAAAAAAGATTATTAAAAACAGTCCCGGACTTGGGTATGTTTTGGGCGATGAGGGAAGCGGCACTCATCTTGGCCGTAAAGTGATCCAGTATTTTTTATACAACACTTTTGATGGCGACCTGATGCATCGCTTCAACCAAAAATACAATACCAATGCTACCGAGATACTCGATGCAGTTTATAAAAAGCCCTTACCCAACAGGTATCTTGCCGGTTTTGCAGGCTTTCTGGTTGACAACCGGGGACACTTCATGATAGAAAATATCATCGAAGACAGCTTCAACGATTTTTTCTTTAACCATATCTATAAATACAGGGAAAGCTGGACACTTCCCATTCATTTTGTAGGCAGTATTGCCTATGGATTTAAAGATGTGCTGAAAGAAATGTGCAACTCTTATGAATTGCAGTTAGGTAAAGTAATGAAGAACCCAATGGAAGGATTAGTGAATTTTCACCTGTAATAAAGGTGCCGAAATCCTACACAAAAACCGCACGAAATACGCAATAGATCTTAGCATCTTTGCGTAAAAAATACAACAAGCCCGTTTATTTTATATGTCATTTCAAAAGATCACCGAACAAAGTTCTGCTTACCATCACCTCGAAAACATGAGCATTGCTGAACTTTTGTTGAATATTAATGCAGAAGACAAAAAAGTACCTGCAATTATTGCTGAGGCAGTTCCCCAGATAGAACTATTGGTACAAACCATTGTCGATAAAATGCTGGCTGGTGGAAGACTATTTTACATTGGCGCTGGCACCAGTGGAAGACTTGCGATCGTTGATGCCAGCGAATGCGTACCAACTTATGGAATTGAACCCGGCCTTGTGATCGGGATTATCGCCGGCGGCAGCAAAGCCATAACCCAGGCTGTAGAGTTTGCGGAAGACGATAAACAGCAGGGGTGGAAGGACCTTTTGGATAATAATATAAAAAATCATGATATCGTGATCGGGTTGAGTGCGAGTGGAACCACTCCATATGTTATAAGCTCATTGGAAAAATGCAGGGAAAACGGGATTACAACAGGAAGCATTAGTTGTAATCCAGGCTCACCGGTAAGTGCAATCGCTGATTTTCCTATAGAAATAGTTACTGGTCCTGAATTCGTTACCGGTAGTACCCGCATGAAAGCAGGAACTGCACAAAAACTAATTCTTAATATGATCTCCACCGCTGTAATGATCAGGCTTGGGAGGGTGGAGGATAATAAGATGGTTAATATGCAACTCACAAATGAGAAATTAATAGAAAGAGGGGTAAAAATGGTTATGGAAAAATTGAAGATCACAGATTATGCCGAGGCCCAAAAAATACTGCTGGAATACGGAAGTGTTAAAAAAATGCTACTAAATTACCGGCAATAAAAAAATCTTGGAGTCGTGAACTCTTTGTAGTAAATTAGATTCCTAATTAAATCTCTAAATTATTAATCACCAACCATTAAAACGGGACTTATGAACAACAAACTTCTACTCGCTGCCGCTTTCGTTGCTGCTTCTTTTACTTCAACAGCTCAAAGCAACAAAGCATTTGCAATTACAGGTGACGGCAACAATGATTATGTATGGATGAACATCCGCCAGATTGATCTTGGTACCGGCCAGGTTGTAAAAACCTTATTTGAGCGTAGCAAAACAAATTTCCAGTTAACAGACGTCAACAGCAAAAAAGTTGTTGATCAATCAACTACTGCAAACGGAAATATCTTTGCTTCTACTGATTATCCAACAGGCACCTATGTAGCCGCTGCTGCATATGATGGCAAAAGCAATAAACTTTTCTTCACACCCATGAGATCAGGTGAATTGCGTTGGTTAGACCTTAACATTAAAAATGAAACGCCGCAGTTTTATACAATGCCTTCAACATCATTGAAAGTAAATCCATCCGACGAAGCAACCAATATTACCCGTATGGTGATTGGCGCAGATGGAAATGGTTATGCGATGAGTAACGATGGCAATCATTTTTACATGTTCACAACAGGAAAAAAACCTGTAATTACTGAACTGGGTAACGTGATAGATGCAGAAGCAAACAATGGAACATCTATTCACAATAAATGCAGCAGCTGGGGTGGAGATATGATCGCTGATGCCTTTGGAAAATTATATGTAATATCTGCCAATCATAATGTATTCATTGTTGATCCTTCAACAAGAATTGCTACTTACAAAGGAGCTATAACTGGTTTACCTGCAGGATATACAACAAATGCAGCAGCTGTAAACAATGATGGAGATATTATTGTAGCGAGTGCAAATAAATTTGATGGATACTTCAAAATGAAATTAACTGACCTCGCATCTGTTAAGATAGAAGGATCAGATATTAAATACAATGCTTCTGATTTTGCTAACGGTAATTTATTATTGCAAAAAGAAAAAGATGCCCAGAGCAGGTTCTCAATGGAAAACTCAAAATTGCCAACTGATATTGCAATTGGTGATGCAAAAGTTTATCCTAACCCTGTAACAAATTCATCTTTCAACGTATTGTTTGATGGACAAAAAGAAGGGAAATATACAATTGTACTTACTGATCTTGCCGGACGTACTTTGTTGACAAAAGCTGTAACCAATGCAAAAGGAAATCAAATACAAAAAGTAAACCTTAATGCAAATTCAGCAAAAGGTATTTACATGGTAAAAGTGCTGGATGAAAACAATGCAGTGGTAATTAAAGAAAGAATAGTAGTTCAATAAAAATATTTTGGGTTAATAAGTCAGAGGCTGCCATTACGGTAGCCTCTTTTTTTGATCAAACTCATGCATTATTTTAAATTTTTTATCAGACTTTTGTATTGAAAACAGCGGAATGCAGGATATAGAACCATTTTATAACTGGCGACATTTATATACAGCTGAAGAAGATGCGCAATCACCTTTTTTCGGGCGTACTTACAGTGAGTTTGAATATTCACAAACCTTATATAATTATTACATTCATCCCCAATGGGATGAATTTGGTTCACGTACATTATACATGAAGCTTCTCTTTACGGACTATGAACAACGTTTTGCAATCATTGAATTATTGGGAGAGTGGAATGATGCGATTGAAAATGATATCATGACCATTCGCAGGGAAGTAACAGACAACCTTTTCAAAAACGGTATAATCAGGTTCATTCTTATTGCTGAAAATGTGCTGAACTTTCACAGCAGTGATGATAGCTATTACGAAGAATGGAGAGAGCAACTGGAAGATGAACGGGGCTGGGTTACTATTTTAAATATGCCTGAACAAAGTAAGTATGATTTTAAACGTGCCAGGCTTACGAATTATATAGAATTAATGGAACTTCCGCAATGGCGTACTTTAAAACCGGAATTAATAATTCAGTTCATCGATAATGCAATGTCAAAACGACTTGAATAGATTAACACAATTAAATTCCTTCCCGGTTTCAAAAAATAAAGGTTTAAAAACTTACAGGCTTACATTTTTTTAAGAAAATAAGTAGGAATTACATGCATTCTGTTTAAGAAACACGAATTTTAAAACACGAATTTCACAAATTGTTCTATTGAAATTAATTCATGCAATTCGTTTCCCAAATTCGTGGTTTATCTTTTTTAATAGCCGCTCTCTACGTCTTTCTATAAAATAGAATGTGTACAGAACATATAAACCCATAAAAAGTTTGAATAAAGTGTTATTTTGGCGTTCGTGTCGTATTTTTGCAAATAATTTATTCTCAATCATCCTTATATGACCTGGAAACATTTTTTCACTTCTTCTATCGGTAAAAAATTTACAATGGGGCTTACCGGTTTTTTTCTTATCAGTTTTTTGATTGTTCATTGCTTTATCAATGCGATGATCTTTTTTAATGATGGTGGAGAAACCTTTAATCATTGGGCGCATTTTATGGGCAGCAATCTCATTATTCGGACAATGGAATCGGGTTATTTGCTTTCCTGATTTTGCATATTAGTACAGGGATTTATATTTGGACGCAAAACAATGCCGCAAGGCCGGTAAAATATGCAGTAAATAAAGCAGAAAAGAATAGCAAATGGTATAGCCGCAGTATGGGTCTTTCTGGGTACCCTGATCCTGCATGTTCCTTGTTTTTCATCTTTATCATTTCTGGACTCCTTCCAGGTTTGGTGGTATGGCAAATGTTCAGCCTTTGGAGACAACTACACTTTATGATTATTCCAACCAGGAAGCACATAATTTATATATAGGAATGCAGCAGGTGTTTCAAAATAATTTATTGGTGGTGATTGTTTATGTACTGGGTGTATTTTCATTGTTCTGGCACTTGCTGCATGGCTTTCAAAGTGCTTTCAAACATTTGGTATCAATCATAAAAAATATACACCCATCATTAAAGGGATCGGCGTTTTTTATTCAGTAGTTATTTGTTTATTGTTTGCATTAATGCCATATCAATTTATATGGATTGGGTTAAATTAGAACGTAACGCAACTGAAATGACAAAATAATTATCTATAAATATCAATTATACTATGGCTTTAGATTCAAAAATTCCTGCAGGCGAAATGAAAGATAAGTGGAAGGATTATAAAGGTCATGTAAAGCTGGTGAACCCTGCCAACAAACGTAAGCTCGAAGTAATAGTGATAGGAACGGGCTTGGCGGGTGCATCGGCTGCTGCTTCTTTGGGTGAAATGGGTTATAAAGTAAAAGCATTTTGTTTCCAGGATAGTCCGCGCCGGGCACATAGCATTGCAGCGCAAGGCGGTATCAATGCAGCAAAAAATTATCAGAATGATGGCGATTCTGTTTTCCGTCTATTTTATGATACAGTTAAAGGTGGTGATTATCGTGCAAGGGAAGCAAATGTTCATCGCCTTGCAGAAGTAAGTGCTGCTATCATTGATCAATGTGTGGCACAAGGTGTTCCTTTTGCAAGAGAATATGGCGGGTTGTTAAGTAACCGTTCTTTTGGCGGAACACAGGTGCAGCGTACATTTTATGCTGCCGGTCAAACCGGTCAGCAATTATTATTAGGAGCTTACAGTGCTTTGGAAAGACAGGTGGCATTGGGAAATGTAAAAATGTATTCACGCCATGAAATGCTTGATGTAGTAATGATCGATGGTAAAGCAAGAGGCATCATTGCAAGAAATCTTGTAACCGGAGAACTGGAAAGACATTTCGGCCATGCAGTATTGTTATGTACCGGTGGATATGGAAATGTATTTTATCTGAGTACCAATGCAATGGGCAGTAATGTTACTGCTGCATGGAAAGCACATAAAAAAGGAGCTTATTTTGGCAATCCCTGTTTTACACAAATTCATCCTACCTGTATCCCGGTTAGCGGCGATCATCAAAGTAAGCTTACACTGATGAGTGAAAGTTTGCGTAATGATGGAAGGATATGGGTGCCAAAACAAAAAGGTGATAACCGAAAAGCCAGCAGATATTCCTGAAGATGAAAGAGATTATTATCTTGAAAGAAGATATCCTGCTTTTGGTAACCTTGTTCCGCGAGATGTTGCTTCACGTGCTGCAAAAGAAAGATGCGATGAAGGTTATGGAGTAGGTACAACAAAACTGGCAGTGTACCTTGATTTTGCTGATGCAATAAAACGTTATGGAAAAATTGAAGCTGGAAAAACAGGGAATGAAAATGCAGATGAGACAACAATATATAAGATCTGGGAAAAGAAGTGGTAGAAGAAAAATATGGTAACCTTTTTGAAATGTATGAAAAGATAACCGGCGAAAATCCTTATGAATTGCCAATGAGGATTTATCCTGCTGTGCATTATACCATGGGCGGACTTTGGGTTGATTATGAATTGATGACAACCGTTCCGGGTTTGTATGCATTGGGCGAAGCAAACTTCAGCGATCATGGAGCAAACAGGCTGGGTGCTTCTGCATTGATGCAGGGTCTGGCAGATGGATATTTTGTTATTCCTTATACATTGGGAAATTACCTTGCTGATGAGATCCGTACGACTGCTATTCCAACTGACCATCCTGCATTTGTAGAAACAGAAAAGACAGTAAGTGACAGGATCAATAAACTGATGAATATAAAGGGAAATCAAACTGTAGAAAGTTTTCATAAACGTCTCGGAAAGATCATGTGGGATAAATGCGGCATGGCAAGTAATGAAGCAGGGATTGAAGAGAAGCCATTGAAGAAATAAGGCAATTGAAAAAAGAATTCTGGAGTGATGTAAGAATTCCCGGTGAAATAAATGAAATGAATCCTGAACTTGATAAAGCAGGCAGGGTTGCAGATTTTATTGAACTGGGAGAACTGATGTGTATGGATGCATTGAACCGGAAAGAAAGTTGTGGCGGGCATTTCAGGGAAGAAATGCCAGACAGAAGAAGGCGAAGCAAAAAGAGATGATGACAACTTCAGTTATGTAGCTGCATGGGAATACAAAGGCGAAGGCAATTGGGAATTGCATAAAGAAGCATTGAATTTTGAAATTGTAAAACCAACGCAAAGAAGTTATAAATAAAATACAGGCAATTAGCTATTAGCTTTGAGCTATTAGTAATTGCTAACAGCTAATAGCTTTATTATGGAACATTATAACATGAATCTAACATTAAAAGTCTGGCGTCAGAAAAACAGCAATGCAAAAGGCAGTTTTGAAACTTATAAAGTGAAAGATATTTCTTCTGAAATGTCTTTCCTTGAAATGTTTGATGTGTTGAATGAACAATTGATCAGCGAAGGAAAAGATCCGATCGCGTTTGATCATGATTGCCGTGAAGGAATTTGCGGTGCATGCAGCATGTATATTAACGGGCAGGCTCATGGTCCATGGCAGCAAAATACAACCTGCCAGTTGCATATGCGTGCATTTAAAGATGGTGATACGATTGTTGTAGAACCATGGCGCAGTAAAGCCTTCCCGGTTATTAAAGATCTTGTGGTTGACCGAACTGCATTTGATCAGGATCATACAGGCCGGAGGTTATATATCAGTGTAAATACCGGGAATGCTGTTGATGCAAATGCGATTCCTATCGATAAGAAAAAAGCAGACGAAGCTTTTATGGCAGCAGCATGTATTGGTTGTGGTGCTTGTGTTGCTACCTGTAAAAATGGTAGCGCCATGTTATTTGTTGGTGCAAAGATTTCTCAGCTTGCATTATTGCCACAAGGTGATCCCGAAAGAGAATCAAGGGTATTGAATATGGTTACCCAGATGGATAAAGAAGGATTTGGAAATTGTACCAATACTTATGCGTGTGAGGCCGAATGTCCTAAAGGAATTTCTGTTTCCAATATTGCAAAGATGAACAGGGAATACCTGCGTGCGGGTCTTGGAACGGAAGAAAAATAAGTACAACACGTAAGAATATTATTGTATACCTTCTCGTTATGAGAGGGTATTTTTATTAGCGACACTTATCTTTTACAATTGCAGCAACAATGCTAAGTAAGGGGTCTTCATAATAAATCTTAATTTTAAGAAATAACTTCTCTAATCACGATTTGAACCCAAAAAGGATATACCTGCTTTTTATTGCCTCCTTGATGATGCATGGGCTGTTTGCCCAGAAAAAACCGGCACCTTTATCCAATCTCAGGAAGAAGAGCATTTCAACAAAACAAACTATTCAAAAAATTGATTCGGTTAGTATTGCACCTGGAACTTTTAGCATTTTAAACATACCGGCATCGTCCTATACACTTGATGAAATAAATGCAACATTGGAGTGGATACAAAGGCCGGTTACAGATAGTGTTGCTATTATTTACCGGGTGTTCCCTTTTAAATTAAATGCTGCCCAACAACGTTATAACTATGATAGCATCAGGAATAATTTTCTTGCAGAAAAACCTACAACGATCAGTACGGGTGCAAAGCAAACAAATCCGCTGCTTGATTTAGGAGGTTTACAATCAGAAGGAAGTATTGGCCGTGCCATCTCCTTTGGTAATAGCCAGGATGCTGTAGTGAATTCAACTATGAACCTGCAATTAAACGGGTTTATCGGCGATAGTCTTGAACTCACCGCAGCAATAACAGACAATACAGTTCCCATACAACCGGATGGAAATACACAGGACCTGCGAGATTTTGACCGTATCTTTTTGCAGGTAAGAAAGAAGACCTGGCAGGTAAGTTTCGGAGACATTGACCTGAAGCAACGTAAAAATTATTTTGTGAATTTTTATAAAAGACTGCAGGGGGTTTCATTTAGTACAGAGAATAAGATCGGAAAAAATACCGATAATTCATTATTGGTAAGTGGTGCGATCGCAAAGGGAAAATTCACCCGGAATTTAGTAACTGCACTGGAAGGTAACCAGGGACCTTACAGGTTACAGGGTGCAAACAATGAATTGTATTTTGTGATCCTGGCGGGAACGGAACGGGTATTCATTGATGGGGAATTGTTGCAGAGAGGCGAGGACCAGGATTATGTTATTAATTATAATACCGCTGAACTTACATTTACGCCTAAACGACTTATCACAAAGGATAGCAGGATACAGGTGGAGTTTGAATATTCCGACAGGAATTACCTTAATTCACAAATATATATAAGCAATGAAACATCATTTAAGAATAAGCTTTTTCTGAATCTGGCAGCATATTCAAACGTGGATGCAAAAAATACCACGATCGATCAGTCGCTGGACGCATCACAAAAGCAATTTTTAGCTGGTTTAGGAGACAGTATTAACAATGCGTATTTATCAAATGCAGTGAAGGATACTTTTTCAGCCGGGAAAATTTTATATAAGAAGATCGATACGCTTTATAACAGCACCATACATGACTCTGTTTTTGTTCAATCCACTGATCCGTCAATTACGTTGTATGGTCTTTCCTTTACTTACCTGGGACCAGGTAAAGGAAACTATTCACAGTTATTAAATGGTACCAATGGAAAAGTATTTCAATGGATTCAACCAGGGCCAGGCAATGAGAAAAGAGGAGATTGGGAGCCGGTAACATTGTATGTAACCCCTAAAAAACTACAGCTGTATTCCCTGGGCCTGGATTATGTTTTTTTTCCGGGAACAAAATTAACTACGGAAGTTTCCCTGAGCAATCGCGATATTAACCTTTTTTCATCAAAAGACAAACAGGATAATAAAGGATTTGCAGCAAAATTCACTTTGCAGAATGATGATAAAAAACTCTTTCTTTTTTCCAAAACATATCTATTGCAATCAGTTGCCGGATTTGAATTTGTAGATAAAAAGTATACTCCTATAGAAAGGTTGAGGAACGTAGAATTTTTACGCGACTGGAGTCTTCCATATGATGCAGCAAACGAAAATGAAAAAATCTCTAACCTTTCTTTTAAAATTGCAGATAATGGGGGTAATAACGTTAGGTACGAAATCATGAATTATAACAGGGGTGATGGATATAATGGATTCAGGAATACATTAGACCAGTACACCACCTTTAAAGATTGGAAAATATCTACCAAGCTGAGCCTGGTGAATTTTAATAATAAAATTCAAAAAGGAAATTTCTTCAGGCCTGGCATTGATATTAAAAAAGAATTGAAGCAACTAAAGCTCCTGCAGATCGGCGTAAAGTATACCGGTGAACATAACAGGCTTTATGATAAGGTTGCAGATACACTTACCCCTGCAAGTTTTGCCTTTGATATTTACGAGGCATACATAAAATCGAATGAAGCTAAATTGAACAAGTGGGGGATCAGTTACTTTACAAGAAATGATCGCTTGCCTCAACGGTCTTCTTTAAAACGTTCGGATAAAAGCAACAACTTTAGTTTCACTACTGAACTGCTTTCGAATGAAAAGCACCAGGTAAAATTTAGTCTTACTTACCGGAAGCTTCACATTATTGATCCTTTGATCAGCAGGCAAAAAGAAGATAAAAGTTTGGTAGGCCGTACAGAGTATTCAATTAATGAATGGAAAGGTTTTGTAACAGGTAATTTTTTATACGAGATAGGTTCAGGCCAGGAGCAGAAAAGAGAATTTTCATACGTTGAGGTTCCCGCAGGGCAGGGTGAATATACCTGGATAGATTATAATGGCAATGGTATTCCTGAACTGAATGAATTTGAGATAGCTATCTTCCAGGATCAAAAAAAATATATTCGTGTTTATACACCGGGAAGTGAATATGTGAAAGCAAATTATTTACAGTTCAATTATAATATTGATCTCAATCCTTCTGTTATTATAAAAACATCTTCCAGGGGATTTAAAAAGATATTATCCCGGTCATCTACTTCATCTGCTTTGCAGATTGGCAAAAAAGTGATTGCAACAGATAAAAAATTTCTTTTCAATCCGTTCAGCAAAGAATTAGTGGATACAACACTTGTAACGCTCAGTTCTTTTTTTTCCAATACATTTTATTTTAACCGGACAAATACGAAATGGGGATTCGAAACAACGCACAGCAAATCTTCCGGTAAATCCTTATTGGCTTATGGGTTTGAAAGCAGGAACCTCCGCAATTCAACAAACCGTCTTCGTATTAGCCTGAACAGGAATTTTGTATACAATTTTGTTTACAGGAACATAAAGAATACACTTACAACCAGTGGAGCAAAATTCAATAACAGGAATTATAATATTATTCAGCATTCATTCGAACCCAACCTGACCTATGTATATAAATCGAATCTTCGCGTTACTGTTGGATATACATTCTCAGAAAAGGAAAACAGTATTGATTCGATGGAACGTTCCACAAGCAATTCAGTTATTGCAGACATGAAGTATAATATTCTTTCAAACAGCAGCATCAGCGCAAAATTCACGTATAACAGGATTGGTTTCAAAGCCTATACCGGCGCTGAAAATACAACAGTGGGCTATATTTTATTGGACGGTCTTGTAGCCGGCAAAAACTATTTATGGAACCTTGATTTTACCAAAAGGCTGGCGGGTAATATCGAGATCAACATTCAATATGAAGGCAGAAAGCCCGGCGAATCGAAAACAATTCATCTTGGCAGGGCATCTGTAAGAGCAGTATTCTGATCATCTCAGGCTATGCCTTCAATAACATAAACGTTATTATTTATTTCAACCTGATCTCCAACCTGGCAGCCTGTAATTTTTTTTCCCAGCGGTGATTGTGAAGACAATGCAATGACCGCATTACCATCTACTATCATCTTTCCCAATGCAATGCTTATAAAAAAATATCCTTTGTCGGTGCTTACAAGACTTCCATTTACAACGCCAACAGTAACCACTGCGGGATTTATTTTTTGCAGAACAGCTTTTTGTTCGAGTACTTCCTGCAGTTGTGCACGTGTATTTGCCTGTTCTATCTGGAGCATGGCCAAAGCGGTTTCATGTTTGTCGCCGGCGGTACTCTTGGTTTCGTTAGAGCCGCTTTCTTTCAGATCGGAGAGAACCTGTTGCAGTGATTCAATTTTTTTATTTACCAGTACAAGGCAATGATCATGTATCTTTTGTTTCAGTTGCATCATAACGTGTCAATAAATTAAAATAGTGAACACCGAATGTGTAAATACGTGAATAAAAACTTTTGAATTTTGTATTGACTTATTCACCTGGTCACACATTCACTCTGTTAGCAAATAAAAAACGGCAAATCAATTTGCCGTTTTTTATTTATGATCGGTGAGATTTCTTAACTGAACAAGCCGCCTTTCTTTAATGGCCTGGTTCCTTCACCAACTTTAAATCCGTTATTATAAACTTCTATTTTATAATTTCCTGTTTCAAAATTTGAATTTTGTTTCCAGTCAAAGCTTACTGTTTGCCTTTTATTCTGAATATAATTGACATCCAGTTTTTGAGTATAAATTTTTTCTTCGCCATCCCTTGTACTGAATTTGCCAGATCCCTGGTCGTCTAATGCGATCGCTTTTCCATCCGGCCCGGTAATAACAATGTATAATTCTTTTTGGCCGGATTGTGTAATCATGTTTTCATCAAGATCAAACGAAATTCTCAATTTATCAACACGTTTTGCAGTTGTAGTTACTCTTTCCTTACCATTACCTTTTTCATTAACGCCAATAATATTAAAGTTGGACGCATGTAATGTTGAACCGATATCTATAACACTTTCTTTTTCTTTTACAACCGATATGGTAGAATCGAAGTCTTTTTGTATTTGATCACGTTGCCTGGTTACAACAACTTTTTCATGGGCAAGCTGTATTTTCTGTCCCTGTAATGTTTCAATTTGTGTTTTATAACCTTCAATATCGCCATTTAATGAAGCGATCAGTCCCTTAGCTTCCTGTAATTCTGCTGTAGTTGCATTTACTTTTGATAACAAAGACTGGATGCGTGCTTTCTTGTCTTCAATGTCGCGATCCTTAGCAGAAATAGTGCTGTCTTTTTTTGAATTCGAAGTTTTCAACATATCGTAACGCATCGTAGCATCTTCCAGGTCTTTTTGCAATTCATCGCGTTGATTGGTTGTTGAGGCGATCACCGTTTCCTTTTCTTTCAATGTTTCTTTGACATTGTTCTTATCCCAGATAATATAGCCCCAGGTGCCCAAAAGTGCAATCACCAACGCAACGGTTAGTATGCCACGCATATTGCTTTTTGAATTGTTGGGTGGAATTGCCATTTCCTTGTAAGGGTTCTCAGCCTCTGGAAAATTTTCGAAAGCCATGATAATTGGTTTTTCTGATTGATTTATAAATTAGCCGGATATTTAAAGTTCCGAAATTCTTTAGTTAAAATCCGTAAAAGTTGTCCAAAATTGTGCCAAAGATGTCCTTAATACAGTATCCGGTAAACTTATAAGACGAAATTAAATTACATTGCAAAATTAAACTGTTTTTTTATAATATGAGTGCAGAAAAAATATTGGGGAGTTGGAAAAAAAAGGACTTTAAACCGCTGTATTGGTTTGAGGGTGAAGAGGATTATTATATCGATATGTTGATGAATTACGCGGAACATGAAATCCTTCCGGAATCCGAAGCCTCGTTTAACCTCACGATTTTTTACGGGCGGGACGCGGACTGGGCCGCTGTTTTGAACGCATGCAAACGTTATCCCATGTTTGCTGAAAGGCAGGTAGTATTGCTTAAGGAGGCCCAGCATATGAAGGATATTGACAAACTGGAGTCATATATCGAATCGCCCCTGTCATCTACCGTTTTTATAGTGGGGTACAAATCCAAAACACTGGACAAGCGAACCAAGTTATATAAACTGCTCAATAAACACGCTGAGGTATTTAATTCGGCAAAGATCAAGGAAGAAAAGGTGCATGAATGGATTGCTGAACTGGTAAAATCAAAAGGTTATACCATTCACCCTAAATCGATCAGTTTGCTGGAAGAACACATCGGGAACGACCTTAACAGGATTGCCAATGAAATAGATAAACTGTCGGTGAACCTGAAAGACAAAAAAAATATTGATGAGGATGATATTGAAAAATACATTGGCATCAGCAAGGAGTATAATGTGTTTGAGCTGTTGGCAGCCATTGCAAAAAAAGATTTATCAAAAGCAATACGCATCATTAATTATTTTGAGAGCAATCCAAAAGCTGTGCCGATACAAATGGCATTACCTGCTTTGTACGCTCATTTCAGTAAAGTGTATGCAGTTTATGGCATGAATGACAAATCGGATAATGCATTAAAACCATTTTTCTATTACAATCCAAATTCATTAAGGCAGGCACATGATATGATGAAGAATTACGGGTACAGTGGAATGGAAAAATTAATATTGTTATTGCACCAGTATAACCTCAAAGGAGTGGGAGTGGGGGATACAGGAACAAGTGGTGCATTATTGATGAAGGAAATGGTTGTGAAGATGATGATTGATTCCTAAAGCCAAATTGTAACGGATAACTTGAACATTGAGTGTTGAATATTGAGTATTGAACATTAAAAAAGCTAAATAAACACTCAATACTCAATATTCAACACTCAATGCTCAAGTGAACTTCTATAAAGCATTTTTGATAACAATAGAATGAATTAATTTTCCATAGCTTCTATTTTATCCTTCGCCAATTGAGCTTTCAACTCCTCAACCCCATTGAATTTAATTTCATCTCTCAATTTCTTCTTCAAATAAACTTTCAGATTACTAGCATAAATATTTTTATCAAAATCAAAAATATTTACTTCAATAACTTTTTTACTTCCATCAATTGTAGGGCGAAAACCAATATTCATCATTCCTTTAAATCTGCCGGGAATGTTCTCAATTTCTGCATCAACGGCATATACTCCATTACCTGGAATTAATTTTTCTTCATCTTCAACAAAAAGATTTGCAGTCGGGTAACCGATTGTTCTTCCGAGTTTATTTCCTTCAATAACTCTTCCACCGAAGAAATAAGCATAACCTAAAAATTCATTTGCAGCCTGGATATCGCCGGCAAGTAATGCTTCGCGGATCCTTGTGCTGCTGATGGTAACATCCTGCAAAATGCGTTCAGGAATTTCCTTAACAATGTATCCAAATGTTGAAGCCTGCCCTTCAAGCAATTTGTAATCACCTTCCCGGTTTTTTCCAAAGCGATGATCGTAACCTATAATGATGGTATGGGGGTGAAATTTTTCTACAAGAAAATTACTGATATAGTCAAGGGCCGGCTGGTTGGCAAATTCGGTATTGAATGGCACAACAACGATATTGTCGATTCCCGCCCTATGGAGCAGATCATATTTTTCTTCGGGGCTGTTGAGTATGAAAATGGGCTTTTTTATTGATGCGACCACCTGTTTTGGATGCGGATAAAAAGTGATCAACACAGGCGTGCCATCTATTTTTGCGGCCTCTTCTTTTAATTGCCTGATGATCTGCATGTGGCCGAGGTGAACACCGTCGAATGTGCCAATGGTGATAACCGCATTTTTAAAGGCCGGAAGCTCGTTGGTATTTTTATAAACATTCATATAAATCCGTGCAAAACTAATTGATAATTTATTAATTGATGTGATAATTAAATATAGTTTTGCAGCTCAAGTTTTAGTATGAGTTTATATAGCAAAAGGGGCGTGTCTGCCCAAAAAGAAGAAGTACATAAAGCTACCAAACATCTCGACCAGGGTTTGTTCCCGAATGCTTTCTGCAAAATATATCCCGATTACCTTGGCGGGGATGAAACGTTTGTGAATGTGATGCACGCCGATGGAGCAGGAACAAAAAGTATCCTTGCTTATTTATACTGGAAAGAAACCGGGGATATTTCTGTATGGAAAGGGATTGCACAGGATGCGATCGTGATGAATCTCGATGACCTGCTTTGTGTAGGAATTTATGATAATATTGTTTTTAATTCCACGATCGACAGGAATAAATCATTAATTACAGGTGAAGTGCTGGAGTATGTTATAAATGGATCGCAGGAATTATTTGACCAGTTAAAAGGTTTTGGAGTAAATATTCATTACCTGGGTGGAGAAACTGCAGATGTGGGAGATGTGGTCCGTACCATTGCTGTAAATGGTACAATGACCTGCAGGTGGCCTAAAAACCGGGTCATCAGCAATGATAAAATTCAGGCAGGGGATGTTATTGTTGGTCTGGCAAGTTTTGGTAAAGCCAGTTACGAAACAAAATACAATAGTGGTATCGGAAGCAATGGACTTACATCAGCAAGACATGATGTGTTGAATAAAATATATGCCGAAAAATTCAAGGAGAGTTATAACAATGACCTTGATGATGATGTAGTTTACGTGGGTAGTCATCAATTGCTGGATACATTGGTAACACCGGAAGGACAGGAACCTTTAACCATTGGAGAAATGTTGCTCAGCCCTACAAGAACATACGCACCGGTATTAAAAGAGTTATTGCAGGATCAGTTTGATAAGATACATGGATTGATACATTGTAGCGGTGGTGGGCAAACGAAATGCATGAAATATCTCCCTGGTAATTTCAAAATAATAAAGGATAATTTATTTACGCCTCCTGAAATATTTAATATCATTCAGAAAAACAGTGGCAGCGCTGATAAGGAAATGTATGAAGTGTTTAACATGGGTTGCAGACTGGAAATTTATTGCTCCCCTGAAGATGCGCAAACAATGATTGATGTTGCAAAGAAATTTAATATTGATGCACAAATTATTGGTAGAGTAGAAGCTGCTGAAAAAAAGCAGCTTGTTATAAAATCAATGAACGGAGAAATCAATTATTAGCAATCATCCTCGGGACTAATTCCGGATCCTTTAAGCATGATTTCTATGGCAGCATATTTTCCTTTTACTCCATGTTTGGATATTGCACCTGTTGGTAAAAAAATTACAGCATAATTAATGCTGTTCAATGACAAGGTCTTTACAATGTGCTGTTCTATCTCTTTTCCATTTACAAAATACAGCGGTAGATTTCCATCTTTGTCTGCAGGCATTTCTAATAAGGTTTTAAGACTGCTTAGATCATCTACTTTGACAGAACTATTCGGATTGATAACCATTTCTCCTTTTTTTGAGAGAATGATTTGTTTTTCCCTAAAAAGTAAATAAACTGGAGAGCGTTCATTTGTTTTATCAATGTCTTTGTTTTGAATTGTGGTTGACGGCTGGTTCATGTTCTCAGCAAAATTTATGATGGCCCGTAATATGTTTTTTGCGAATTGCTCTTTTCCACTTTCAGAGTTCAGATAATGCATGTCCTTTTCATTGGACATATAGCCCGCTTCAATTAAAACAGCCGGACATTTTACCTCCTGTAGCACCCGGATACCGGCTTTCTGTTGCATTGGATTTGCAGGCACAGGGAGGTTGTAATTATTTGTAAAAGAATTAATAATTGCGGATGCAAATATTTTACTCTTTGCCGCATTTGCAAATTCTTGTCTTGATACAAGAACAGACATGCCACTGTTTGGTTCCTTTTTTTTGTCGGCGGTTGAATTGAAATGAATGGATATAAACAGGTCCGGATTGATTTTATTTGCATAAGCACTTCTTTCCTGTGGCGTTTGATTGATATCAGCCTCTCTTGTAAGAATAATTTTTACCTTTTCATCTTTATTGTATGATTTAACTGCTTTAGCATAGGCTAGTGTAAGGTCTTTTTCGAGCATGTTGATATCATCAAAAGCGCCTTCATCAGCTCCGCCGTGGCCCGCATCAATTACAACTGTAATTATTTTATTGATGGAATGAATTGAAGATGATTTTTTAGCTTTTAATGTAAATGCCGCAAAAACAATGATTGTTAAGAAAAGTGCCAGCAAACGGCTGATATAACCGACACTTGTTTTATTTTTTGTGATCATAGTTAGTCGTCTTTTTAATGGTGAGTAAAAAAAGTTATTTGTCAGTTCAAATTGTTTATTGGGATACGCAGCCAGGAGTATCATTCCTGCAAATGCAGCGGTATTTCCATCATCGATCGCTTTTTTGTCGGCAATAAATTCGTGGATCATGCTAAGCTCTTTACGAATCAACCAAAATACCGGGTTACACCAAAAAATGATCAGCACTATATTCATAAAAAGCTTATCATAAGTATGATTTTCCTGCACATGTGCAACCTCGTGTTTTAATATTCGCTTGCCATTTTCTGTATTGATGTCTATTGCATCATTCCAGAAAATATTTCTAAGGAACGAAAACGGGGTGCGACTGTCATTTGTATTGATAAGGCCAATACCTTCAAAAAAATAATGAGGATTTTTCTTTTTTAATGAATAAATATCCAGGATAGATCTGGTAAAACGAAAAAGCAGGATAAGGCATACAACAGCAAATAACCACCAAGCAATTGTTTCTCCGCTGATGCTTTTGTAACGAGCCTGGATGATCACTTCATCCATAAATTGATCGCTTGTATTTACAACCCGTAACATTTTTACAACTGTTGCGGGGTTTTCGGATGTTTGCTGCGGCAAATTGAACGTAACTAAGGGTAGTGTTATTGATAATGCAATAAGTGAAAGCAAATAAAAGCGGTTGTAACTATGAAAAACTTTGTTTCGAAGAAAAAGTAAATAATAACCGTGCAATATTATACTACAGGTAATCACTTTCAATATATAGTATGCGAATGGAAGCATAAAACTAATTTTGATTTATAAATGATCTTTGACAGCAAATGTGTGTTGACCTACTTTTTCTTTAATTGTTTTAATAGTAACTCCAGCTCTTCAACGCTTAAGTTGTTTTCTTTTACCATAAAAGAAACCGCATTACTAAAGCTTCCTTCAAAATATCCTTTTACAAAATTCTTCATGGTAGTTTTGCTATAGGCTTCTTTCGTGATCAAAGGATAATATTGATGTGTTCTTCCGAAAACCTCGATACCGATAAATTCCTTTTCTACAAGGATTTTTATTATTGTAGCAACGGTATTGTTATGAGGTTTGGGACTTGGCAATGCATCAATGATCTCCCTTAAAAATGCCTTTTCAAGTTTCCAGATCACCTGCATGATCTGTTCTTCGGCTTTGGTTAATGGTTTGGTCATATTCAATAATTGTATCGTAAAACTATAAAATTAGTTTTAAAACTAAAAAACTAGTTATTCACATTTACATTGTTTACGGGAAAAACACCGTCGATATACTGTGATTTCACCCTAAATACATTAAATAAATGGGGTAAGAGATATTATATGGGGCAAACAATTATTTTTACCAGTATAGCTTCAATGAACAATAAATGGCTGATAAAAATCTTAAACGCGTTTGCATGAAAATTGGAATACTCTTTCCGTTATCAAATGCACATCCCGGGATAGGCCCCGATTTTATGGATGGGCTTAATTCCTATTTCAAATACAAACAACTTTCGGATACCGTTACATTCTTAAAAGAGGGCGTAGGGTTTGGCGGAGAGGAAAAAGATGTTTATAAAAAAGCAGAGAAGCTTTTAATAAGCGATGATGTTGATATTTTAATAGCTTATATAGATGAAAAAATAATTTCAATTCTATATCCATTGGTGCAGGCAACAGGAAAATTATTACTGATTGTGAATCCCGGCGCTAATTATCCTCTTAACTGGATTGCTCAGCCAACTGTGATCCGTCTCAACCTTCAGCATGCATTTCTTTGTTCACTAACGGGAGCACTTGCTGCAAAATCAGGCAATGGCCATGCAGCCCTGGCTACCACTTACTATGACTGTGGTTACCTGCATTCTGCAGCGATGGTAAATAATTTCTTACAATCCGGTGGCGAAGTAAAGTACAATTATGTTAATAGCCAGGTCTATAATGAATCATTTGAAATTACTGATCTTCTAAACTTCCTGGCAAACGATAGCCAGTGCAAAAACCTTCTTTGTGTATTTGATAAATTACCTGCCGCACTTTTTTTAAAATGTCTCGATAGCTATAAGGTAAAAGACCAATTACATCTTTTTGCATCTCCTATGATGCTTCAACATGTAATGGAAAATACCGGACCAGGCTTTTCATTTTTTGTGGAAGGTTATTTGTCATGGTATAAAGAACTGAAGAATGAAGCCAACGTACAGTTTCAAAAAAACTGTACCAGAACTACCGGAATGTTTTCATTACTTGGATGGGAAACAGGAATGGTCATTGATGAAGCATTGAAGCATTGCAAAGCTGATACTATGAATGGAGAATCGATCGTTGAGCACCTTAAGCAAACCACGCTTCATAGCCCGCGTGGCAATATGATCCTGGATAATGAAACGCAGTTTTATCTTGCACCGGTAACCAGGTTTAGTATCAAACCAGGTGCTGTAAAGCCGGAAATAACTGACAACATAGAAATTGAAAATGAGTGGCGATCCTTTACTTCAAAGTTAACTGAAGGAGCCGTTACGGGCTGGACGAATACTTATTTGTGCTACTAAACAATGAACGAAACAAAAGCCATAGTACTTTGCGGGGGCAGGATTGCCATTGCTGTTCTGCGGGACCTGGTTTTTTACAAACAAATAGCTGCGATTGTTATTCCTGAACATTGCACTGAATTTACAGAACAGGTGCAACTTCTTTTGAAAGATAGCGGTATTCCTGTAATAATTGTAAATAGAGAAAATCTTGCCGGTAAAATTCAACAGGCTTTTAAAATGTATAACCCGGCAATAGGCATTGTCTTTGGTTTTTCTTTTAAACTGCCGGCTGCGGTTTATGCTATGCCTGTAAAAGGTTTTTACAATATACACCCGGGACCTCTGCCGGGCTACCGCGGTCCCGACCCAATATTCCGGCAAATAAAAAACAGGGAACCATATGCTGCTGTCAGCATTCATAAAATAGACGATGGCTTTGACAGCGGACCAATCGTACTGGCTGATAAAATTCGTTTGTCCGTTACAGATACTTATGGAATAGTAGCCACAAAACTTTCCGAGTTGGCCACAACATTGGTTGGTACACTGATGAAGATGGCAGCATTTGATATGGACATACCTTCCCGGCCACAGGATGTTTCGAAAGCCTGTTATTACAAACGGCAGGCTGCTGCAGAAATATCCATTAGCTGGGACACGATGAATGCAGCGGATATAATTGCACTTATCAACGCATGTAATCCATGGAATAAGGGTGCGGTAACCATGATCCATAACCGGGTAATTCGTTTACTCGATGCATATGCTGTGAGTACAGCTGTGTTAAGCAATGATTCACCTGGAACAATTATTTCTCTTGATGACAATGGAATAACCATCGCGACATGCAACAACGGATCCATTTGCGCTACAATGGTTTATTGTGATGAAGGATTTTTGATGGCTGGCCGCTTAAGAACATTTGCAATAACTCCTGGTCTACGATTTGATAACCTTTAATTAATGCAGCGTTTTTTAATTGCGTGAATTCACCTTTTTTCATGACGGTGAATTCACCCATTTTCTTAATCGGCCCTCTTTACGTTGCTTTAATATGTAGATTCACTACCTCAAATTACCAAAGCAATCTTCCCCTTTGCAAGCCAATAAAAAAGCGATTGTACAACCAGTTTTTTATTATATCTAAACAAAATTTTATCACCCTAATCTTTTTTTATGCAAACTCCTTACATAGGAAACATAATTTTGTTCGGTGGGAATTTTCCCCCGATAGGATGGGCAACCTGCGATGGCAGCCTTCTTCCCATACAGCAGTATGATGCATTGTATAACCTGATCGGTACTACTTACGGTGGTGATGGGCAGACGAATTTTGCACTACCGGACCTGCGTAGCCGCATTCCTATTCATGTCGGCCAGGGAAATGGTTTGTCACCTTATGTGATTGGCCAGGCAGCTGGTGTTGAATCCGTTTCAATCACAGCGCAAACAATGCCGCAACATTCGCATCCGGTGGCATCCAATTCCGGAGTAGCTGGCAGTGCTGACCCTACCAGTAATTTTCTTGGAGCGCAAACTTTGTTACAGGAATATATTCCGGGTGCACAAGCCAATGCCGTCATGAACGGAAGTGCGATCGCACCTTCTCCCGGGGGACAGGCACATGGTAACATCATGCCTTCATTAGGCATGAATTTTATCATAGCACTGGAAGGAATATACCCTTCACAACAGTAATTGATCAACTTTAAAAAAATCTAAAAATGGCAACAGATTCATTAATATCGGAAATACAAATTTTCGCATTCAATTTTGCACCTAAATACTGGGCGCAATGCAACGGGCAGATAATACCCATCGCCCAAAACCAGCCTTTGTTTTCTTTATTAGGCACCACGTACGGAGGCAACGGCACCACCAATTTTGGATTGCCCGATCTAAGGAGCCGTACACCTAACTCCGCCGGTAAAGCGCCTTCAGGAAATACTTATAATCTCGGTCAGCCTGGTGGTGAAGAAAATCATACGCTTAGCGTCGCTGAAATACCAGCACACAATCATATTATGCAGGGGAGTGGCAATGCTGCGGATCTACCCAATCCCGACGGAAACCTGCTGGCACCCGGTGGCACTGCTGCCTTATTCAGCAATGCATCAAACGGGGCGAATATGGCAGGCAATACAATTGCCATAGGAGGGGGAGGACAGGGACATCAGAATATACAACCCTACCTCGCTTTGAACTATTGCATATGTACACAGGGGATATTCCCATCAAGAAACTAATTCATTCAAACATTTAAAATTCTTTTTTATGGATCAATTTTTAGGTGAAGTAAGAATATTTGCCTGCAATTTTGCCCCAAGGAGTTGGGCATTTTGTGGTGGGCAATTGCTTGCTATTCAAACCAACACAGCTTTATTCTCGATCTTGGGAACCATGTATGGTGGAGATGGAAGAACCACTTTCGGTTTACCCAACCTGCAGGGACAAGTACCCGTTGGCCAGGGCCAGGGCCCAGGTTTATCGCCATGGACTATTGGCCAGCCGGGCGGATCTGAAATGGTTACGCTATTGCCTAACCAGGCCGGGCCGCATACACATAATGTAAACTGTTTTAATGCGGAGGGAACAGATTCAGTGCCTGCAAATACAGTATTGGCATCTTCCGGTACAGATAGCAGGGGAAACCTGGTCTACAATTCCGCTTTGGGGACACCCAAAGCAATGAATCCCCAGCAACTGGGTTTAATAGGAGGGAACCAGTCTCATAACAATATATCACCCTATCTTTCATTGAATTATTGTATTGCGCTGGAAGGAGTATATCCTCAAAGACAGTAAATTAAATTTTAATAAGTACGGCGATTATATCATTAATCGCCGTACATTGTTATCCCTCTCACTGCTTGAATTATCCTATCCTCGATAAGCACAACTTATGTTTTTTTCAACTTTCATTATTAAACCAACGTTTATGTACCACCTTGACTTTCGGCTTAGAGTCGCTAACCGCATTTTAAGTAATGCCAAAATCTATGCGCTTTTATTAGTTGTTTTTTCAATTTTTTCTGTTGCCGCTACGGCACAAAATTTCACCGTAACATCTAATGGAGATACGCATGCTGTAACTCCTACAACATCTGCCTTGGATGCAGGTGGACAAATAACCCTCCGATCGGCGTGTGAAGCATCAACACAGATTGCAGGTACACATATAATAACCATACCCGGCAGCATTACGTCCATAACGCTTACGCTTGGACAAATCACCATAGGAAGTGCAGCCGTTGGTAATAATATAACCATCAATGGTGGTGGTAAGGCAGTGCTTACTATCAGGCAGTCAACAGTAAACCGTATATTTTTTACAGGTGCAGGTGCAGTTACTTTTAACCTGAACGACGTTACACTTACTTATATCGGCCCGGTTGGAAGTATCGGTGGAGGAGGTGGTGCCATCATAGCAGGCGGTGTAAATGCCAATACCACGCTTACCAATGTGGCTATTACGAATTTTAATATTCAATCAGGCAATGGTGGTGCGGTACTTTGTAGTACCGCAAATACGAATAATTTTACCGCTACCAATTGCGATTTCGATAATAATACCGCAGGAGGCGGAGGCGGTGCCGTTAGTATTGTAACAAACTCTACGGCCAACTTTACCAATTGCAATTTCACCAATAACAAAACGGGAACAGTTGGAGCATCTTTCGGAGGAAGCGGCGGAGCGCTGCTTACCAGCGGAACGGGCAATGGAGGAACTTATAACGTTACGAATTGCACATTTACCAATAACCAATCTCAAAATGCAACTCCCCAAACCGGTGGTGCCTGCTTTAATACAAATGGCACATTGAATTTAACCTTTTGCCGTTTTGTAGGAAATACTGTTTCTGGCGGTGGCGCTGGCCAAACGCTTGGACAGGCAGGTGGTGCCACTGTTCAGAATACTGTTGCGAATAATAACTGGTGGGGTGTCAACAGCGGACCTGATGCAAATGCGACAGTTGTGCTTGCTGCCGGAGGTACGATCACTACTACCAAATGGCTGCAATTAAAAACTACCATCAACGTAAACCCTCTTTGTACGGGAGGTTCTGCAACAGTAACGGCAAGTTTTCTTTCCAATAATTTAGGTGAAGCTGTAACGGTTGCTAACATCAGTAAGCTGATTGGTTTACCGATCAGTTTTGCGAATCCAACATTGGGTGCTCATGCAGGTGCCCAGGCATTCATCCAGGCAGGTGGCACTGCAACCACTACTTTTACAGCCGGGGGAACATCCGGTGCAGGAAGTATAAATGCGGTGGTAGACAATATTCCAAACAATGATGTGGCTCCTGCAAAAGTGAGCTTTACCATCAATCCTGGCGCTGCCGTAACAGGCAATCCGTCAAACACTACGGTTTGTACCGGAGCAAATGCGAATTTTACTGCTTCTTTCAGTGGTACACCAACACCAACCATACAATGGCAGGTGAGTACGAATGGAGGAGGTGTCTATAATAATATTGTGGGGGCAACAACCTCACCATTAACTTTTGCAACCGTTGCTGGTGACAATGGAAAACTATACCGTGCAGTAGGAACAAATACCTGCGGTTCTGCAAATACAACAGGTGCTTTACTAACTGTAAATGTTCCACCCGCAGTAACAGGTAATCCATCCAATCAAAGTGTTCCTTCCGGAAGCAATGCAAGCTTTACTGCTTCTTTCAGCGGTTCGCCAACACCTACTTTACAATGGCAGGTGAGTACCAATGGTGGCGGTGTTTATAATAATATTGCCGGTGCAACTTCAAGCCCGTTGGTATTTGTTACTAACCTTAGCCAAAGCGGAAACCTGTACCGTTGTGTGGGAACTAATACCTGCAGCAGCATAAATACAACGGGTGCATTACTCACGGTTACGAATGCCTGTGCTACTTCATCTGTGATAGCCGTATCAGGAGCCAGCAGCATTTGCAACGGACAGACAGGCAATATTAAAGTAACGATCACAGGAGGTGCTTCTCCTTTTACAGTTGTATACAATAATGGCTTAAGTAATGTTAGTGTACCAGGTTATGTAAGTGGAACTAATATTCCTGTATCACCAACTACAACTACAACCTATACTCTGACATCTGTAACAGATGCCAACTCGTGTGTTGGAAGTGGCAATAGCGGATCTGCAACCATTACAGTTAATCCCGCCATTACTGCTGGTATTACCAACAACAGTGGTTCAACCCTATTGACCTGTTCACTTACCGCCATCAGTGTAACAGCAACAGGCGGCACAACTTATTTATGGGATGGAGGTGCTACACCAAATACGGCAGCAAACAGTTTTAGCTCGCCGGGAACATATAATGTAACAGTAACAGGTGCGGGCGGTTGTAATGCGCCGGCACAAATTACCATTACACAAAACATCACGCCACCAACAGCTGGCATTACCAATAACAGCGGGTCAACAGTATTAACCTGTTCACTCACTTCAATCAGTGTAACTGCAACCGGCGGTGTAAGTTATTCCTGGAATGGTGGATCAACACCTAACACAGCTGCCAACAGCTTTAGCTCACCAGGCACTTATACAGTAACGGTGACAGGTGCAAATGGTTGTACTTCACAGGCGCAGATCACCATCACGCAAAATATTACGCCCCCAACAGCAGGTATTACCAATAATACCGGTACAACACAATTGGATTGCACGATCACATCGATCAATGTAACGGCAACGGGTGGTGTAAGTTATTCATGGAATGGAGGAGCAACGCCAAATACAGCAGCCAACAGTTTCAGTTCACCAGGTACTTATACGGTAACAGTAACCGGTGCCAATGGTTGTACCGCACAGGCACAGATCACAATAACACAATCTGTAACACCACCAACTGCAGGTATTACCAATAACAGTGGTTCAACTGTTTTAACCTGTTCATTAACCTCCATTAGCGTAACAGCAACGGGTGGTGTAAGCTATTCATGGAATGGAGGAGCAACGCCAAATACGGCAGCCAACAGCTTCAGTTCACCAGGTACTTATACAGTAACAGTAACTGCTGCCGGCGGTTGTACTGCACAGGCACAAATTACCATCACACAAAATATCACGCCACCAACAGCAGGCATTACCAATAATACCGGCACCACACAACTTGATTGCACAATAACATCGATCAGTGTAACGGCAACGGGTGGTATAAGTTATTCATGGAATGGAGGAACAACGCCAAATACAGCAGCCAACAGTTTCAATTCTCCGGGTACTTATACGGTAACGGTAACAGGTGCTAACGGTTGTACTTCACAGGCACAGATCACAATTACACAATCTGTAACACCACCAACTGCAGGTATTACCAATAACAGTGGATCAACTGTATTAACCTGTTCATTAACATCAATCAGCGTAACAGCAACAGGTGGTATAAGCTATTCATGGGATGGCGGAGCAACACCGAATACGGCGGCAAACAGCTTTAATTCTCCAGGTACTTATACGGTAACTGTGACTGCTGCCGGTGGTTGTACTGCCCAGGCACAAATTACGATCACACAAAATATCACTCCGCCAACAGCAGGCATTACCAATAATACCGGTACAACACAACTTGATTGCACCATTACATCTATCAGTGTAACAGCAACGGGTGGTGTAAGTTATTCATGGAATGGTGGCACAACACCTAATACTGCAGCCAACAGTTTCAATTCACCGGGTACTTATACTGTAACGGTAACAGGTGCTAACGGTTGTACTTCACAGGCACAGATCACAATTACACAATCTGTAACACCACCAACTGCAGGTATTACCAATAACAGTGGATCAACTGTATTAACCTGTTCATTAACATCAATCAGCGTAACAGCAACAGGTGGTATAAGCTATTCATGGGATGGCGGAGCAACACCGAATACGGCGGCAAACAGCTTTAGTTCTCCAGGTACTTATACAGTAACTGTGACTGCTGCCGGTGGTTGTACTGCCCAGGCGCAGATCACGATCACGCAGAACATTACGCCACCAACAGCAGGTATTACCAATAATACCGGTACAACACAACTTGGTTGCGGCGTTACTTCAATCAGTGTAACGGCAACGGGTGGTGTAAGCTATTCATGGGATGGAGGATCAACTCCAAATACTGCCGCCAACAGCTTCAATGCGCCAGGAACTTATACAGTAATTGTAACAGGAGTGAATGGTTGTACTTCACAGGCACAGGTAACAATTTCGGTCAATCCGGGCACACCTGCTGCACCAGGTCCATTCAGTGGTACTGTGAATGTTTGCGTTTATGTAGGTACCGGAATCCAACTTACTTATTCGGTACCGGCTGTTCCGGGTTCAACTTATGCGTGGGTAGTTCCTTCTACTGTAAACATCGTAAGTGGGCAGGGAACCAACAGTATTGTTGTAACGCTAAGTAATGGCTTTGTCGCCAATGCCAACAAACAACTTAGGCTAACGGCAACGAATGCCTGTGGCACCAGCCCGCTGGCTATTTATTACCTGTTAGCACAGGCTCCGAATACGCCTGCCGCCATACAGGCTACCGGCGTAAATGTTTGCCCGATTATCGGCACATTAAATACTTATACTTATACAATAACGTCGGTAATTGGTGCAGCGTCTTATTTATGGATAGCAGGAAGCGGCGCAACAATTAACCATACCAATGGAGCAGGTGTGAATGATACTACCGTTACAGTTAATTTTGCCAACGGATTCGCCAACAGCAACATTACAGTTCAATCAGTGAATGGTTGTGGAACCAGCAACCCGAGAAGCATTCCAATCACTGCCAATGCTCCGGCTCCGCCATCTCCAATTGCAGGTCCAACGAACGCATGTGAATTTATTGCGCCAAATGGAGTACCTGCAACCTATTCAGTAAACAATGATCCGGGTAATACCTATAACTGGACAGTTCCCCTGAATGTAATTGGTTTAACCGGCCAGGGAACAAACAGCATAAGCTTTACTTATCCAAATGGGTTTACATCAGGAACTGTATCCGTGAGCGCAACGAATGGCTGTGGAACAGGTGCTCCAAGATCATTAACTGTAACAAAGCTCAATGCTGCAACTCCGGGAATGATCGACATGATCCAGTTAAATGGTTGTCCAAACAGGTTGTATAGTTTTACAATTTCAGCGTTGCCTGCTAATGCCACATCATTGCAATGGACGGTACCTGTGGGAGCAACAATACAATCACAGACTACAACGGGCATTTCGGTATCTTTCCCTGCTTCCGCAGTAAATGGACAGGTTACTGTAAAAGCTGTGAATAATTGCAGTAATAGTTCAATAAGATCAATAGCTGTAAAATTACCTTCCTGTGTTATTGAGCGTGAAAATGCAACAAGGATTTCAAAGTCAGCAGTAACACTTCCTTCAGAAACAGTTATGACCGTAAATGTGTTTCCAAATCCCGCGGTAAATAATTTTAATCTTGAAGTCAGCACGCCGGATAAAGGACTGATCCATGTAAGGGTATCAGACCTCCAGGGCAGAAATTTAAAATCAATGACAATTTTGCCTTATGAAAGTAAAAGCTTTGGGGCCGATCTAAAGCCAGGAGCTTATATTCTTGAAATAAGACAAGGAAATAAAACCAGGATCACCAGGATCATCAGGTTTTAAACACTGTTGAAATTAATAGAAAGAGCCATCTCACCGGGATGGCTCTTTTTTTTGGTTACTGTATCAAAAATGATTACCGGTTTAGATCTCAGCCTGTCATTTTTTTTAACACACGTTTATAAAAAACTTTTCATCACTCATACTCAAACATCTAAATTTGCGACTGGTTAAAGGTTAGTTGTTTATGAGTATAAACTTCTAAGCCGCTAAACTTCTAAACTAAAAAACACACATGTCTCAATCAATTATTGAACTTAATAATGTAAACATTTACCAGAGCGGGGGTCTCATTTTAAGTAACGTAAATATTTCTGTAGATAAGGGCGAATTTGTATACCTGGTTGGCAAAACAGGAACGGGTAAAAGCAGTTTACTTAAAACGATGTATGGCGATCTTGAACTGAAAGAAGGCGAGGGCTGGGTTGCAGGTCATAACCTACGCGAACTTACGTGGAAATCTGTGCCTTTTCTTCGCAGGAATCTTGGCGTGGTATTCCAGGACTTTCAATTGTTGACTGACAGGAATGTAAATGACAACCTTAAGTTTGTTTTAAAAGCTACCGGATGGAAAGATGAAAAGTTAATGGATGATAAGATTGCTGATGTGCTGGATAAAGTGGGATTGAAAACAAAAGGTTTTAAAATGCCGTTTGAACTAAGTGGCGGTGAACAACAACGTGTAGATATAGCCAGGGCTCTTTTGAATTCGCCAAAGCTCATACTTGCTGATGAGCCAACCGGTAACCTGGATCCCGAAACAAGTGATGAGATCATGCAATTGCTTTTCCATATTTGCCGCGATTTCAACACAACAATTGTGATGGCAACACACGATTATATTGTGATCAATAAATTTCCGGCAAGAACCATAAAAACAGAAAGCGGAAAAGTATGGGACAATGTTAGTATATCCATGCAATAAGTTTCAACGCATTTTTTTCACTGTTATAAATATCTTTTAATGCAACATTCCGATGTTGCATTTTTTGTTCAGTGAAAGGCTCCACAAAAAGTGTTTTTATGGCTGTTTTAAAGTCTCCTGCGGAGTGTGCAATAGTACATTCTTTTTCCACTCCTGATCCGGCAACGGCAGCGTTGTTTGCAATGCAATGGCGTCCATTATACATGGCGTTCAACAATTTTAATTTTATCCCTGTATTGTTGAAGGACGGTATAATATTTATATGAGCTTTTTGAATAAGTTCCTGCATGGTTGCTTCAGGAGGATCTGCAACAAGGCTTACCTGCTCATTTGATCTTATCAATGTTCTCAGTCGGTCTGATGGAGATTTCCCGGCAATGATCAATTGTATTTCAGTATCATTGAAAACCTCTTTCATTAACCATTCAACCGCTTTTTCATTTTCATTAATAGCTAAATTTCCATGATACAGGCAATAGGATCCTTTGCCGGCTGCGCCTGTTACTTCCTCCCAGGGAAGAAAGACAGGTACAAACTGAACCTGTTTTGCATGCAATGTTTGCTGGTAAAACAATGCATCCTCCCGGCTAACTGCCCAAAAGCTTGCTTTTGATGCAAGCCTTGCTTCATATTTTTCCAGCAACCTGCTTTCCATGTTAAAATATGCCCGCCTGATAATATTGGTTTCATATTTAGCCAGCTGCTGGTAATACTTATATTCAACATTGTGAAGACGAACAAAAATTTTCCGGTTCATTAACTTGTTCTTTTGCAGGAAATAAGTGCAATGAATTCCTTCAAGCAGGATAGGATAATTATCCTGTTCAAGATTTTTTAATAAGCCTGCATCACTTCTGGATTGAACAATATAGGGTGTAGTGAGCGAAAATCCTGCGAAGCCTTTTTTACGTGTATAGTAATGAACAGATGCACAATAATTGTTGAGGATTTTTTGTGGCGGTTTTTCTGCAGTAAAACAATGCAGGTGGATCTTTACACCGAGGCTATAAAAAGCTTTTATTTTATAAAACAGGTCTACCACGCCGCCATAATCAGCAGGCCATGGTATCTCATGTGTTACGATATGTAAATGTTTATCCAAAAATATTTTTATAAAATGAAAGTAATTTTATTTCTTCGTTTTGCCAGTTAAGTGTTTTAGTGGCCTTCATACAATTAAACCTTAATCGCTGCCATCTTGTTTTATCATTTAATAAAGTATTCAGATGCATTGCAATATTTTCAGCATCCAGGTCTTTTATTAAAACTGCAACATCGTATTCATCATTGATCTCCCTGTACACCGGGTAGTCTACACATAATTGTGGTGTTGCTGCATGTATATAATCAAAAAACCGATTGGCCAATGAATAATAGTTGCTGCGACTGTCTTTTTCAAATAAGGTAATACCGATGTAAGCAAAAGCGGTATAATTTTTTAAAACTGCAGGTTCTACCATTCCCTTAAAAATTATTTTTTCGTTTAAACCATGCTGAGCCGTTATTTTTTTTGCCTGTTCCATAAAATTGCCGTCACCACAAATAATTAATTGGGCATTCACTAATTGCATAGCAGGTATCAAGGTTTCAAAACTTCTACCTTCGTTTACAGCTCCCTGGTAGAGTATGTATTTTTCTTTTTTTTGCTCCTGCAATTCCTCGTCATATACAGCAACACTCCTGATCACTTCATAATTGCTCCCGTACATTTTCCAGAATTCGGCTGCAATTGGTTTATTTACCGTGTATCCATATTTAAAATGCGGGACAGTTCTTTTTTCAATCCATTTCCAGATTTTATAGATGCGGGGACGGCTGACAATTTCTTTCATTTCACAAAAAAGCTCATGCGCATCGTATATGCGTTTTATTTTTTTGAAAGAGGAAATATAATAGCAGGGGATAATGCTGTCAAGATCAATGGCACAAATGCCGTCCATTTTTTTAAAAAGCAGGTAAAAGAAAAGGCGAAGGTTGTATTCCGCATAAAAAAGTTTTCCTTTTTCAAACAGGCAATTGATTCTTTTCTGTTGAAATGGTTGCTCGCTTAAATGCCTGGAACCTTTTTTCTTTCTCCCAACCAAAACAACCTTATAGCCCGCTTTTGCCAGCGAAGTGCAGATGCGTATCATACGCTGGTCATAAGTGAGATCGGTTGTTACGGTAAAGTATATAACTGGCAATGCAGATTTTTTAAAGCAAATAAAGACAAATTATTTTATGCCGGCATGCGCATAGATCTTTTCAATAATTTCAACGGTTTTTAAACCATCAAATGCACTGGCAAATTCGAAGCCCGGATCATGCAGTGCCTGTATAAGATTTTCATACACTTTATCATGATTGCTCATACTTCCCTGGTAAAAACCATAGTTGTTCGCAGGTTTGGCAGGGGCGAGATCTTTTATTTCCATTCCTTCGATACACTGGTATTCTATTGTATTGAGGTATTGCCCGCCGATTTTTACTGTACCATTCTTCCCGAAAATGGTAAATGAACCCTCCATATTCTTTTGAAAACTGTTTACAGTATAATTCAAAGTTCCGATTGCTCCACCAAGCATTTCAATGATAACAACGCCGCTGTCTTCTATATCATTTACCGGGTGTTCATAATTTCTTGTAATGGCTTTAACTTCTTTTACATCTCCAAGTAACCAATAAAGCAGGTCTATAAAATGACTGAATTGGGTGAATAATGTTCCCCCATCCATGTCACGGGTACCTTTCCAACTGTCGGTATAATATTCCTGTGGCCTGTTCCAAAAGCAATTTATCTGGAATGAAAATATATTTCCCAGTTTATCTTCTTCCAAAAGTTCTTTTACCTTTTGCACAGGTGGGTTGTACCGGTTTTGTTTCACTACAAATAATTTCCTGTCGAAAATATTGGCAATGTCAATCATCTCTTTTGCATCAGTAACGGAAATGCATAGTGGTTTTTCACAAAGCACATGTTTGCCGGATTTAAGTGATAAAATAGCATGCCTTGCATGTAACCCATTTGGAGTGCAGATACTTACAATTTCGACAGAAGGCTCTTTGTGTAACAATTCATCTATCGAAAAATATGCTTTTGCATTATATAAAGCGGCCAGTTCAATGGCATTTTCAGGAACAATGTCACAAACAGCCACCAGCCTCCCTATCTTAACTATTTGTTCCGCATGTCTTTTGGATATTCTTCCACAACCGATAATGGCAAAACCTGGTTTCATGCTGCAAATTTGCGTTATTTAAAAAGACAGGCAATAACAAATATCCAGCCATAGTAACTCATAAAAAACCTAAGTAATTAGAGCCCAATAAATTCAGTGTGATGTTTACAACGATTCCGTTAGATGCTGTATTTGCTAAAAACGGGCAAATCTTCACATAAACTTGCCAAATGCTGCCCGAAATTCATTTATTTCCTTTACTTTTGCAGCCAATTATAACAGAAATAAAACAATACCGTTTTAAAAAACAAAGAAATGCCTTATTTAACAAGCGAATCGAAAGCAAGTATTTTCACAACATTTGGTGGTAAAGCTGCCAATACCGGCTCTATTGAGGGCCAGATAGCGCTATTGACAGAGCGTATCAATCACATTTCCAATCACCTGAAGGGCAATACAAAAGATTTCTCTTCCCAGAGAGGATTAATGATGATGGTTGGTCAGCGTAAGCGTTTATTGACCTACCTGAGCAAGCATGACCTTACCGGTTACAGGGCTTTGATCGAAAAATTAGGTCTCCGCAAATAAAATTCTAATGTATGTAATATGATTTATTCCCAACAGTAATGTGCCGTTGGGAATATTTCTTTATACATGCCTACTTTAATTGAGCCGATTGTATCGGCTTATAAAAAAAATTACCCATGTCATTATTAAATCCAAAATCAATAACATTTGATATAGGTGGCGGCCGTATGGTAACCATCGAAACCGGCAAATTGGCCCGCCAGGCCGATGGCGCTGTTACAGTTCGCCAGGGCGATTGTATCCTTTTGGCAACAGTTGTAGCCAATAAAGAACCCAAAGCCAGGACAGAGTTTCTTTCCTCTTTCAGTAGATTACCAGGAAAAATTTGCTTCAGCGGGCCGTATTCCCGGCTCTTTTTTCAAGAGAGAAGCAAGACTAAACGATTATGAAATTTTGACTTCACGTTTGATTGACAGGGCCCTGCGTCCGTTATTCCCTGAAGATTATTTATGTGAGGTACAGGTATTGGTATCATTGATGTCTTCTGATGCGGAAGTTATGCCCGATTCTCTTGCGTGCCTGGCTGCATCCGCGGCATTGGCTGTATCTGATATTCCTATCCAGGAGATTATTTCTGAAGTACGTATCGGAAGGGTGAATGGCGAATACATCGTTAATCCAACCCGTACACAGCTTGCAACTTCTGATCTTGAATTTATCATTGCTGCTACCAGACAAGAATATCATGATGGTGGAAGGCGAAAGCAAGGAATGCCAGGAAGAAGATCTTATTAAAGCGATTGAATTGGCGCATGATGCTATCAAGGTACAGGTAAAAGCACAGGAAGAACTGAGGGACACATTTAGGGAATACTGCTAAAAGAGAATATGCGAAACCTTACCGCAACGAAGAACTAAATGAAAAGATAACGGCGTTTGCAAAAGATAAAATGTATGCTATTTCTTCTGCTGCATCTGCAAAACACGAAAGAAGCGATGCGTATAGATGCATTGAAAGAAGAGGTTAAAACATTTTTAGGCGAAGAATTACCTGATGAAGATAAAGCATTGATCGGACATTATTTTGGTGAATTGCAATACCATGTAGTAAGGGATATGATCCTGAACGATAGAAAGCGTTTGGATGGAAGGGGAACGGAAGACGTCCGTCCGTTGGAAATGGAGATCAGTCCTTTGCCAACCCCTCACGGATCTGCATTATTTACAAGAGGTGAAACACAATCACTTACAACTGTTACCTTCGGAACCCCTTTAGATGAATTATTGATCGAAAGTGCTCATAAATCTGATTATTCAAAATTTATTTTACATTATAATTTCCCGCCATTCTCAACAGGAGAAGTAAAAATGATGAGAGGTGTAGGCCGTCGTGAAGTAGGGCATGGTAACCTTGCAATGCGTTCATTAAAGAAGATGATGCCTGGTACCGAATATCCATACACCGTAAGGGTGGTAAGTGATATTCTGGAAAGTAATGGTTCTTCTTCTATGGCTACTGTTTGTGCTGGTTCACTGGCACTGATGGATGCAGGCGTTCCTGTTCCAAAACACGTAAGTGGTGTGGCAATGGGATTGATTTCTAAGGGCGATAAGTTTGCTGTATTAACTGATATTCTTGGTGATGAAGATCATCTTGGTGATATGGATTTTAAAGTTACCGGTACACGTGATGGTATTTGCGGTGTTCAGATGGATATTAAAGTAGATGGACTTAGCATGGATGTAATGCGCCAGGCATTGGCACAGGCAAAGAAAGGACGTTTACACATCCTTGATGCCATGTATGCATGTACACCTGCAGCAAGACCGGATGTGAAGCCTCATGCGCCAAGAATGGTGAAACTTGATTATCGATAAAGAATTTATTGGTGCTGTGATCGGGCCAGGTGGTAAAGTAATACAGGAAATACAACGTGAAACAGGTGCTACAATTAATATCGAAGAAGTGAATAAGCGTGGAGAAGTGAGCATATTCTGCAAAAGAAAAGACAAGCCTTGACAAGGCTGTTGCCTGGGTAAATGGACTCGTGGCAGTACCAGTAGTTGGTGAAACTTATGAAGGAACAGTGAAGAGCATTAAAGAATTTGGTGCATTTGTAGAATTCCTTCCGAAGAAAGAAGGCTTGCTTCATATCAGCGAGATTAGCTGGAAGCGTCTTGAAACAATGGAAGGTGTGTTTAAAGAAGGAGATAAAGTAAAAGTGAAGCTGCTGGATGTTGATCCACGTACCGGTAAATTTAAATTGAGCAGGAAAGTATTAATGCAAAAACCAGAAGCGCCTCAAAAGCAACAACAGGAAACAAAACAATAAATCCTATTTAATTTTTAAAATAAACTAGCTGCAGGTTAATTCATTAATACTGCAGCTTTTCTTTTATGGCTCATTATCAATTTATATTTGAAACAATCCCGGAAGAAAAAAAAGATGTGCTCATTGCACTTCTTGATGATATGGGGTTTAATGGGTTTGAAGAGGAGGGAAATCAGCTAAAAGCCTTTATAAGAATCGATCGATTTAAGGAAGATCTATTTGATAAAATAATTGAACAAAATGAATTAATATATTTAAGATCAATAATTAAAGAAACAAATTGGAATGCGCTGTGGGAATCAGGCTTTGAGCCCATCCTGGTAAATCACCCGTTAACACATTTGCCATTTGCATCCGTGAGAGCGAATTTTCACGAAGCACCCCATAATGTTTTATACGATCTTTTAATAACCCCAAAAATGAGTTTCGGTACAGGGCATCATGCTACTACCTGGTTGATGATCCAACAGATGAGTTTAATTGATTTTAAGGGAAAAGAAGTGATTGATTTTGGGACAGGCACTGCTGTACTGGCCATACTCGCAGAAAAGATGGGGGCTTCAAAAATAACAGCGATCGATCATGATGAGTGGAGTATCACCAATGCCCTCGAAAATATTGCGGCGAATAACTGTACAAGAATTGACCTGGTAAATGCAGGGGCTATTGAAAGCAATGTTAAGGCCGATATCATACTTGCAAACATCAATCTCAATGTTATTATTGCAAACCTGGATGCAATCCGAAAAACGTGTAATTCCCCGGCTATCCTGTTATTTAGCGGGATCCTGCTGCAAGATAAAGATCAGATCTTTGCTGATTTAAAAGCACACAATTTTTTGATAAAAGACTATTTTACCAGGGATAATTGGTTGGTTATATTGACAATAGGGGAATGAACCAATTATGCACAATATTAATTTTAGGCTAATCAATCGGTTTTTTTTGTACTTTTGCGTACTTCAACAACTAAAGAAACATAGATGAAAGAATTGATTCTTATCATTGTTGCTTACTTATTGGGTTCAATTCCTACGGCGCTTATTATCAGCAAGAGATTTTTTGGTATCGATATCAGGGATTATGGTAGTGGAAATATGGGCGCTACAAATACTTTCAGGGTTTTAGGTTCAAAATACGGAACGATTGTAATGGTAATTGATATACTTAAGGGGATGGCTGCGGTTGGACTTTTTTATTTTCTTCCCCATTATTTAAGCAATGAACCGGATAGAACCAACTTCATGATAGGGCTTGGCCTTGCTGCTGTACTCGGACATGTTTTTCCAATCTTTGCAAATTTTAAAGGTGGTAAAGGTGTTGCAACTTTATTCGGGATGATACTGGCGGTGCAACCCGTGGTGGCTGTAAGTTGTGTAGGTGTTTTTATCATCGTTTTATATCTTACGAGATATGTCTCTCTGAGCTCTATCCTTGGAGCTATCATGCTTCCTATTTCTGTTTTATGGATCTGGAATGAACACGAGATCATGTACCGTGTATTTGCATTACTTGTTGCATTCATGGTAATCCTTACTCACCAGAAGAATATAGGAAGGATATTAAGAGGAGTGGAGAACCGTATACCTATTTTTAAATACCGCGACAGGCGTAAGTCACGCAGGCGTATGGATTAACATTCCTGTTTTTTATTTCGTTATAACTTTATTTTTTAAATCTGGTATAGCAATTGTTTAAACAGTTGTGATAAAAAATTTTACCATGAAAAAGCTATTGATAGTTTTAATTGTAAGCGCATCTTTTCTCGGATGTACAACCAATGCAGTAACAGGAAGGAAACAACTGGTGCTTTTCCCTGAATCTACTTTACAGGCCGAAGCATTGTCACAATACCAATCTTTCCTAAGCCAGAATAAAGTCGTTGCTTCAACGGGTAATAAAGACGCTGAGATGGTAAAAAGAGTTGGGTCCAGGATTGCAAATGCTATTAATTCATATTATGCAAACAATCCTTCTGTAAGCGCTGAATTAAAGACTTACAAATGGGAATTTAATCTTGTTGACAATAAAGAAGTGAATGCATGGTGTATGCCAGGCGGCAAGGTAGTGGTTTATACAGGCCTGTTACCGATTACGCAGAATGAAGCAGCATTGGCAGTTGTGCTTGGGCATGAAATAACGCATGCGGTTGCACACCATGGAAATGAACGCATGAGCCAGGTAACCCTTGCACAGGGACTACAGGTAGCAGGCGATTTTTTCACAAAGAACAAGCAGCAGGCAAATAGTATTTTTAATAATGTTTTCGCCCCTGCTGCCCAGGTAGGCGTTTTGCTACCCAATTCAAGAAACCAGGAATACGAAGCTGATCATTACGGATTAATATTTTCGGCCATGGCTGGTTATAACCCGAAAGAAGCTGTTCCTTTTTGGCAAAGAATGGCTGCCGGAGGGGGAAACAAGCCGCCTGAATTTCTTGCCACGCACCCTTCGGATGAAAACCGGATAAAAAGACTGGAAGGATATATGGATGAAGCTTTAAGTCATTATAAACCTGTAACTAATTAAAAATCACAATTTTAATTCTGTAGCTCCGATAAAAATCGGAGCTTTTTATTTAAAATATATGGAAAGTGGCGAAGAATGTGGTAAATTTGCATTCCCAAGACGTTTGCTTAAAAATAAATTCATCCTTCCCTTTAACCCGGTAGTTTGATTTATTTAATGAGAATTTTTCATTAAAATTTTTTACAGATTATGTCTGATCAAACATTGTTCGAGAAACTCCAACTCAAAGACGAAAAGAACCTACTGATACAAGGAATTCCATCAACCATAGAAAAGCAGTTTATTAAGCTCTCCTTCGCAAAATGCGTTACGCCATTGCTAAAGATCAAAAAAATCGATTTTGCACTGGTATTTGCCGTGAGTAAAAAACAGCTTTGTGATATTCTCCATGATGTGATCCCTGTATTACAGCCTAATTCCAAATTATGGATAGCTTATCCAAAGATCACTTCTAAGATCGCAAGCGATCTCAACCGTGATTGTAAGTGGGAAATTATCGACAATTTTGGTTTCGAGGCAGATTGCCAGATTGCAATTGACAATGTATGGACAGGCGTGCGGTTTAAAAAGCTAAGCCAGGGTACAGCTGTTAAAAAAACAAAACTTACAGTAGCACCTGCTTTAACTCCTGTTGATCATAATGGACGCAGCCTGGATGTACCGGAGGAACTGAAAGTACTTTTCAAAAGCAACAGGCCAGCTGAGGTTTTTTTCGATAGCCTTCCTATCATTAACAAACGGGAATATGTTGATTGGGTAATTGGCGCAAAAAAATCAGAAACAAAGATAAAAAGGCTGGATACGGTTGTGGAAAAGCTTTCTACCGGTAAAAAGAGTCCCACAGCGAGGTAATTTGATAATTTCGGATTTGTGATTTGGAAATGAAATTCCACGATTCACAACGCTCAAATAATTATTTATATAAATTCAGAATTCGACATTCTGAATTTTTTATTTATATGGAAATATGTTTATTCGAACGAAGACGGTCACAAAAAAAACTAAAAGAAAAATTTAAAAAAAGTGTAACTATTTAAAAATTTAAAAAAGTGTGACTATTTAAAAAAATTAAAAACTGTGACCTTACAACAAAGCGAGCCTTAATTCCCGATTCCCGGCTACTTATAAATTACCGTTCCCGCCTGCCTCGTTATTTCTCTTTCCATTTCTTTTAAATGCAGTTGTGTTTGAAGAAAAATCAATTGTTCTTCGGGATCAGTTGCCTTTTGAAGGTCCTGGTCATTTTCATGTATCAGTCTTTTTATTTTCCTGATCTTTAAATAATTGAGTGTAGAAAGTACTTCTTCTTTAAAGAGTTCTTCTCTTGTAGGAATATGGCCTTCATAATGTTCTTTCCAGTTGGGACTGATCTCTGTATTTACATCCATAAGGTTTATTATCACGGCATTCATTTGCTGATCCTCTGAATAAAGAAAGCTTTTCGCAGTAGGATCGAGTCCTTCTTCGTACCATTTTTTATAAAGCTGGATAATGTCTACAAGCATTTTATTATCTATCATTTTGTCCAGGTCATTTTCCTCGATCTGCTCAAATAAATAGGAAGCTACTTTTTGATCTTCATTCCAGTCTTTCAATCCAAATTCGATAAGGCTTCTTACAAATGCTTCTTCCTGTATTTTATCCTGGTGAAACAGGTTGAATGCTTCATCATTTTCTGTAACAGGCATTTCAGGAAAACCTGTACCTGTTATTTCTTTGGCAGCAGCAAAACCTTCTTTACTCACCTTATCCCTGATAAATTTATTTACCAAAGCATTCAGTCCCGATTCTTCAATGCGTAAAATTTCAGAAACCTGTTTTACATAATCCTGCCGGCGTGTGAATTCTGCTGTCTTGTTTATTTTTGAAATGGTTTCCGCCACCTGGTTTACGATCGCAGCTTTTTTAGTACTATCATTACCGGCTTCCTTCAATGCGATCTCCAGTTGAAATAAAATGAAATCTTTTTTTTCTGTATTGATGAACCGGGTAAAAGCCTCAGGTCCGATCTTATTTACATAACTGTCCGGATCCTCTTTATCCGGGATAAGCACAAGTCTTACATTGAGACTTTCTTCCAACGCAAGATCCAGCCCCCGTAATGCAGCTTTGATACCTGCGCTATCACCATCATAAATGATCGTAAGATTGTTTGTGTACTTTTTGATAAGCCTCAATTGCTCAATCGTAAGTGAAGTACCACCACTGGCAACAACATTTTCAATTCCTGCCTGGTGAAGGCTCACCACATCTGTATATCCTTCTACCAAAAGACATTCATCCGCTCGGTCAATTGCCATCCTGGCAAAATAAGAACCATAAAGGATCTTGCTTTTTACATAAATTTCATTCTCGGGCGTATTAATGTATTTAGGCGCTTTATCATTTGATTTAATAAGCCTTGCGCCAAAGCCTAATATTTTACCACTTTGATTGTGAATGGGAAATATGATCCTTCCCCGATAGTTATCCGCTAATCTTTCATCACGTTGTACCACCAGGCCGGTTTTTAAAAGAAGTTCTTTGCTGTATTGTGCAGTGATTGCAGCCTGCGCAAGATCATCTCTTGAAGAAGGATTAAAACCCAGCTGAAATTTTTTGATGATCTCTGTCCTGAATCCACGTTGTTTCAAATAACTCATTGCTACATCATTCCCTTCATCAGTATTAAACAGGGTATTTATGAAAAAATCTTTTGCAAAATTATTAATGATGTATAAACTTTCGGCTGTTTGCTGTTGCAGTTTAAATTCAGGGCTTGTTTCAGTTTCTTCCAGTTCAATATTATATTTATTGGCAAGAAAACGCAAAGCTTCAGCATAACTAAGCTTATCATGGTCCATTAAAAATCCAATCGTATTCCCGCTTTTTCCGCAACCGAAACACTTGTAGATCTCTTTAACCGGTGAAACGGTGAATGAGGGAGTTTTTTCGTTATGAAAAGGGCAGAGACCAAGGTAATTAGCACCTCTCTTTTTTAACTTCACATAAGAGCCAATAATATCGATAATATCAATGCGGCTTTGTATTTGTTGTATGGATTGCTGACTGATCAAGTTTTTAAATATCGCCCAAAATAACGACTTTCAAAATTAAAATAGACAGGAGATTCCGTGTAGAAGGCATTTATTAAAAAGGAGGTTAAAACACAATTTTAGTCCTAATAAACTAATATCTTTGAACCCTTTTAAATTTATATAATATGAAAAAAATTTGTTTTTTGATTTTGCTTGGTTGCAATGGTTTTATTTTGAAGGCACAGGATCTTGATAAGATTAAAGACCTGGCAAATCAATCAAAATTCGCAGAGGCAAAAGCTGGAATTGATAAATATGTTTTAAAAAATGCCAATGACCCCGAAGCTTTATATTACAAAGGAGTAATATACAATGCACTTTCTTCAGATAAAACCACACCTGATGCAGAGGCGTATAATTTAAAGAATGAGTCTTTCGAATCTTTTAAAAAAACCCAGGCACTTGATCCCAAAGATATATGGCTTACCCTGGAGGCTTTTCAATCTTACCTGAACCTGTATGCAGGATTTTATGATCTTGCCGCAAAACAATTCAATGCGAAAAATTTTGAAGCAGCATACCAGGCTTTCAAAAAAGCAAATGAAGTAAAAGATTATACACTGAGTAAAAAATACACGTATTCACAGATCACCTTACATCCCCTCGATACAGTACTTGTTTTAAATACAGCAGTAGCAGCTACCCAGGCAAAAAAAATAGAAGAGGGGATTAGCTTTTACCGAAAACTGACAGATGCAAATGTTAGCGGTAAAGACTATGAAAATGTATATGAATACCTTGTTGATTATTATGCAAAGAAAGATGACAAGGCTTCAATGCAGGCATTGCTGGAAAAAGCAAAAAAATTATATCCTTCGAATTCATTCTGGGTAAGTGTAGAGATAAAGACGCTTGCAGACAAAGGAGATACTTTAGCCATGTATGCAAAATATGATGAGCTGATCGAAAAAGACCCGGGTAATTTCGATCTTGCTTATGGTTATGCGGTAGACCTGTATAATAATGTTATCAAGAAAGATCCCAAATCTCCCGAAACTATTGCACTGACAGAAAAACTGACAGCTGTGTTAAAAAAAGCAATTGCTTCAGACAAAGGAATTGATGCAACCGTATTAATGGCAAATCATTTATTTAATGTTGCTGCAGATCTTTTAAATGCTGCCAATCTTACTAAAGGAACAAAACCTGAGGATGTAAAAAAGAAAGCTGACCTGAAAGCAAGAGCTACCACTAAAATGGATGAAACAATTGGTTATGCCGAAACAGCTGTAAAATATTTTGAAGCCCAGGGCGCTTTAAAACCAATGCAAAGAGCAAACTATAAGATCATGCTTGATCATTTAAGTGAAATGTACAATGCTAAAAATAATAAAGCTAAAGTAGCAGAATACGAGGCGAAGAATAAAGCAGCTGATAAATTATAAATGTCTGATGTTACGATTTTATGATGTCTGATTTATGATCTTTTGAAATGAGACATCATAAACTCAGACATCTTTATATCAGACATTAGTTAGGTCTTCCAAAACCACCACGTCCCCCAAACATTCCCTGCATTTCTTTCATTGGTTTTATTTCATACTCCTTCGGAATTTCAAATTCTTTATCAGCAATTTCTTTATTGGTATCAATTTTAGTTACTTCTACCTCCATTCGTCTATTGCGTTGTAAATTTGTTTCGAATCGCATTACAAATCCCTCAAGTTTACTCAGCCCGTTTGTGTTTGCACCCATGTTTGCCATACCACCCAAAAAACTCAGGCCACCCGAAAATGAAATATTCTGAAATTTGATATCAGGAGAATACCAAACAACAACAGTATCTTTTATGCCAAGGAATTTTGTTGTAATGATATAGGCTTTTTTACATTCGTACCCGGCAATTTTCTTTGTGTCGGTTAAAGGAACTATTTCTACCTGTTGTTCCTGTTGCACGGTTTTGGGGGTGACAGCAGAATCATTTTTTCTCCTGCTTTCTCTTACACTGTCCATTCTTTTCTTCATTTCTACCTGCTCTGAATCTGAAATATAAAACCCTTGTTTTTTACCCATCATTTCAAAAACGGTAGTGGTCATTTTTTCTTTGTTATCCCGGAATATCATTGCACGAATCACATCCGATTTAACGGTTGTTTTCACTTTATCCCCTTTTAAATAAGTAGTGAACTTTATTTCTCCATCAAACATATTCCTGAACATATTGCCACCACCTCCTGCATTATTTTGTTCTTCGTCTTCTGGTACAATAATATTTGTGGTAGTACTGATGATGGCATGATCGTACAGTTTGGGTTGGGCGAAGGCGGCAGTGGATGCGATCAGGGTCAAGAATGCTAAGAGATATCGTTTCATGTATTTGATTTTGTTGGCTATAAGCTATTAGCTTCAAGCTGTTAGCTGTTTATTTTAAATGACTGAAACGAAGTTAGCAGGTTGCTTCAATATTATATCCCAAAAGTAAAATTGATTAGAAGTTTAACGTCTTTGAAACCAGGCTAAACGCTTGCAGCTAATAGCAAACGGCTATTCACTTCTCATCAACTGCACCTCACAACTGATCCTCACATCTTCTCCCACCAATATACCACCTGCTTCTAAAGTTGCATTCCAGTTCAATCCCCAATCCTTCCTGTTTACTTTTCCATTTATGGTAAAAACGGCTTTTTCATTTCCCCACGGATCTTTTACTACCCCTCCAAATTCTACGTCCAGTTTTATCTTTTTTGTAATGCCTTTTATCATGAGGTCGCCCCATAGTTCATAGCTTCCGTCTTTATCAACAGTCTCTACAGAATTTTTTACAAATGATATTTGCGGAAACCTTTCTACATCAAAGAAATCAGGGCTTTTTAAATGTTTATCTCTCTCGGGATCGTTGGTATCAATGGATGCTACATCGATCCAGCAATCAACCTCTGCCGACATGAAATCATCCCCGGTTGTATAAATGCTAGCGTCAAACTCATTAAATTTCCCTCTTATATTACTGATCATGAGGTGCTTTATTTTAAATCCGATCTCAGTATGTGACGGATCGATTACCCATTTTTCTTTAATTGAAGTTTCCATACCAGTTAATTTTAATGATTGTTAGAAATGGTTTATCCCTTTTAAAGTTATAGAATGTCTTTGAGTGTTGATTGATTCTGTGAAAAAACTGTGCATAATTTAACCTTACTCAAACCCATTATAAGCTAATGTTCGACGGTATTAAGTTATTTTTACTTTATCTAAAAAGTCATCATTATCCATTATCTAACACATGTCTATTTTCTTGAATATGGGAAGGCTTCCCAAGTTTCAAATCAACAAATCGATCATTTTCACGTAGGTTTGCTACCTTAATTAAAATTATAGAAAAGTGCGTTTAAAGAGTTTAGAAATCAAAGGGTTCAAAAGTTTTGCTGATAAAACGGTATTGAATTTTGACGAAGGAATTACCGGCGTCATCGGTCCCAATGGCTGTGGCAAAAGTAATATCATCGATAGTATCCGTTGGGTAATCGGCGAACATAAGATCAGCAATCTTCGTAGCGAGAACCTGGAAAGCCTCGTGTTCAACGGAAGCAAGAGCAGGAGTGCCAGCGGGCTTGCAGAAGTGAGCCTTACATTTGAAAATACCAAAAATCTTCTTCCAACTGAATTCAACACAGTTACGGTTACCCGTAAATATTACAAGAGCGGTGAGAGTGAATACCGCCTCAATGATGTAGCCTGCCGTTTGAAAGATATCCATAACCTGTTCATGGATACAGGTGTAAGCACCGACAGTTATGCTATTATTGAACTTGGGATGGTAGATGATATTATCAAGGATAAGGAGAACAGCCGCCGCAAAATGCTGGAACAGGCTGCGGGCATTACAATTTACAAGACAAGAAAAAAGGAAGCAAAATTAAAACTTGATGCTACCGAACAGGATCTTGCCCGTATAGAAGACCTGTTGTTCGAGATCAATAATCAATTGAAGAGTCTTGAAAGCCAGGCAAAAAAAGCGGAGAAATATTTTGAGATCAAAAAAGATTATAAAGAAGTAAGTATCGAACTGGCCAAAGCTGCCCTGGAAGGTTTTAATATCACTTATCGTGATTTAAATCAGCAACAACAACAGGAAGTTGATAAGCGTATTGAACTTGAAACGGAAATTGCAAAAGAGGAAGCAGCACTTGAAAAAGAAAAACTGGATTTTGTAGAGAAGGAAAAAGCATTACAGCAAATGCAGCATGCATACAATGATATGCTTGACAAAGTGCGCAATAAAGAAAATGAAAAAAGCCTGAGCGCCCAGCGGCTGCAACATTTAAAAGAACGCCAGGCAAACCTGAACGATTTCCTTCAAAAAGCTGCGGGGCAATTAAAAGTGCTGGAAGAAAATATTGGTTTCACTGGTAAGCAGATCGGTGATGAAGAACAAAAATTGCAGCAATTAGAAAACAGGTTGCAGGAATTGCAGCAAATTGTAGAAGATAAACGCCGGGTGTTTGATGATAAAAGGAGCAGCATTGATCTTTTAAGAAAAGAAAACCAGGCAATACAACGCAGCCAGTTTGATGCGGAGAAAAAAGTAGCGGTAGCAGATACCTCTATACAAAATCTCCAGAGAACTATTAGCCAGATACTCGAGGAAAAGACCCAACGCCAATCGCAATTAAAACAGCTGGAAGAAGAAAAGAAAATAAAAGCAGGTGAGCTTTCACAAAAGCAAACTGATCTTGAACAGCTGCAACAGCAACATGAGTTCACTAAAGATCAGATACTGCAAACACAGAATATGATGGAAGGCCTTCGCAACAACCTTGCAGAAGAAAGTCGCAAACTGGATGCAAAAAAGAATGAACACGATCTGATAAAAAGCCTTGTTGATTCAATGGAAGGCTACCCGGAAAGTGTAAAGTTTCTTCATAAAAACACTAACTGGAACCACGCAGCACCCTTGTTATCTGATATCATTTATGTAAAAGAAGCAGTATCGTGCAGCTGTAGAAAATGTACTGGAGCCTTACCTGAATTATTATGTTGTGAATAATCTCCAGGAAGGTTTGCAGGCAGTTCATTTACTCGACGACAATAAAAAAGGAAAAGCAAACTTCTTCCTGCTTGATAAATTCAACGATGTAGAAAAGACTCATCAACCCGAAGGAACATTGCCTGCATTGGACGTGGTGGAAATAGATGGACAATATTCAAAACTTGCGCAGCATTTGTTAGGCAATGTGTTCATTGCAGAAAATGAAGAAGCATTAAAGAATAGTAACGGTGCAGTCGTGCTTGAGAAAACCGGTAAGTATGTAAAAGGAAAATATTCTCTAACCGGTGGAAGTGTGGGTTTATTTGAAGGAAAGAAGATCGGGCGTGCAAAGAATCTTGAGAAACTGGCAAAGGAGATCAGTGCACAGGATAAAATTGTAACGGCACTGAAAGCGGAAATACAACAACGTCACAATGAAGTGATCACTTACAATAACCAGTTGAAGGAAAATACGATCAGGCAAACACAGCAGGATATTAACAACTGACTAACATGGTTTTTTCTTTACAAAATAAAATAGAAAATCTTCATCATCTTGAAACTACAAGTGGTAACAGGGTAGAAGAACTGCAGGGCCAGTTGAAGCATAATCACGAAGCCATTGCATCTACCAGGACTGAATTGGAAAAATTCAACCTGCTGATGGAAGAATTAGCGAACAGGTTACAGGCCGTTGAAATGGATTATTCCGCATCTGAACAGGAATATAATGCAGCTACGGGTGCATACAATGAAGGCAACCTCCAATTCACCAAACAACAAAGCAAGATCACTTCCATTAAGCAGGAACTGGAATTTAAATCAAACCAGTTGAATGACCTGAAAGTGCAGGTTGAAGACAGTACGCTTCAGCAAAATGAAATACTACAGAATATTGATGAAACAGGATCGTTGTTGCAGGAACTTGAAGGATTGCTGGTAAATATGTTCCATAACAAAGAAGCGGAAGAAAAAAGACTGAACGAAGCAGACCAGGAATATTATAACGTACGAAATATACTTACAGAAAAAGAAAGTGAATTGCGTCATAAGCAAAAATCAAAAGAAGGAATTGATCATTTGCTGAATGAAATAAAAGACAAGCTTACCGATCTGAAACTGCAGCTTGCAGGAATGAAAGAAAGGCTAAGTGTTGAATTTAAAGTTGACCTTGATGCTATTATTGATGAACCAAGAATAGGAGATACTCCTTTGGAAGAACTACAGGAGAAGAATGAGCGCATGAGGAAACGTCTGGAAAATATGGGCGAAGTGAACCCTACAGCGATCGAGGCATATACTGAAATGAAAAAACGTTATGAGTTCATCCTCGAACAAAAAAATGACCTGGTAACGGCAAAGGATAGCCTCATGCAAACCATTCAGGAAGTAGAAGCTACTGCAAACCAGCAATTCCTGGATACTTTCAATAAAATACGGGAGAACTTCCAGAAAGTATTTAAAGCGCTGTTCACAGAAGAAGATACCGCCGACATGATATTGGTTGATCCCGAGAACCTTGCTGAAACAGGTATTGATATCATTGCAAAGCCAAAAGGTAAGCGTCCAAGTAGCATTGGCCAACTGAGCGGAGGAGAAAAAACCTTAACAGCCACTGCATTATTGTTTGCAATTTATCTTATCAAGCCTGCGCCTTTCTGTATTTTGGATGAAGTGGATGCACCACTGGATGATGCGAACGTAGGGAAGTTCACCAATATGATCAAACAGTTCAGCGAGAATTCGCAGTTTATCATTGTTACACATAATAAAATGACGATGAGTGCTGTTGATGTGATTTATGGTGTTACGATGCAGGAAGCGGGAGTAAGTAAGTTGGTGCCGGTGGATTTCAGGAGTTTGAGTAATTAATACTGACACGAATTTTAAAACACGAATTGCACGAATTAAATCAATTTCATTAATTACACAAATTCAAAGAATAATTTATAAGCCCGGTATTACCGGGCTTTTTTTTAATCTATTTTTTATTTTTTTTAATAGCAAGAACTAATTTTAACTCATAATTCATAATTCGTAATTCATAATTCGTAATTCATGCTCCGCACAATCTTACTACTTACCATCTCAAATACATTCATGACCTTCGCCTGGTATGGCAATTTAAAGAATACCACATTGCCTATCTGGAAAGCCGTGCTGATCAGCTGGGGCATTGCTTTTTTCGAATATTGTTTTATGGTGCCGGCTAACAGGGCAGGATACCTGAGTGGGATGACGGGATTTCAATTAAAAATTACACAGGAAGTAATTACGTTGGTAGTCTTTGCGTTGTTTGCAACATTATATTTGAAGGAACCCTTTCACTGGAAATACCTGGTGAGTTTTGTGTTGTTGTTGGGGGCGGTGTATTTTATGTTTAAGAAATAGTAAACACGAATTATATGCACGAATTAAGAAATAACACTGATACGAATTGAATACACAAACTGAAAAAATGACAAGTGGTGGCTTTAATTCGTGAAATTCGTGTTTAAAAATTCGTGTTTTTATAATTTAAGCTTTCCAATCCGCCCTTCACCCCCCGCAAAATAAACAGCTTTACCGTTCTTTGCTTTGCGGCACACATGATATCCATCTTTACTGATCCATGAAAATGTTTTTCCACCATCTGTGCTATAATCCACACCATTTAATCCACAACTGATCCAGGTATTTTTTTCCATCCATTCAACACAGCTCCTGTAACCATGTGGCGGAATTGTTGGCTGCATCCATGTTTTACCGGCATCATTTGTAAACACACAGTTTTTAATACTTGAATCTTTTGTCGCAAAATCACCTCCTACAATCATAAATGTTTTACTGTCTTTTACTGCAATTGAATTGGCACCGGTTGATTCTGTTCCCTGAATGATCGGTATATTTATTTTTGTATCCCTGATGAACACATTTGACGACATGCCTCCACTTATAAAAATTGCCTCCGACTTATTTAGCTTGCGTATGTTTGTGCCGCTGCTTGCAAAACAAGCTTCACCACTGTCGGCAAGAGGGCGGTTCATTTCAGGAATGCGTTGCCATTTTTTTCCGCCGTTGAAAGTACGGATAATAAAAAATCGGCCATCAATAGGATCACCAATTGCGATGCCGCTTTTCTCATTCCAGAATTCCATTGCATCCAGGAACATTCCTTTTGTATGATCTTCAAAAACAATTTTCCAGTTTTCACCTGCATCTGTTGTTTTCAAAATATAACCGGGGGTATCCACCGACATGATGATCGCTGTCTTTTCATCGAAAGCTTCGATATCCCTGAAATCTTTCAGTTCAAAACCTTTTACGGTCATCCATTTCCAGGTATTACCACTGTCAACAGATAAGGCCACTGTTCCTTTGCTTCCACTAACCCAAACCGTTTTATCATTTACGACGCTCAGGCCCCGAAGAGATATTTTTGTGCCCGAAGTAAGGAGTTGTACCGTTTGGGCTGTTATTTCTTTACTTAAAAGAAACCCGAGTATCGAAAGGGCGAATAGTTTTTTCATGTATTCTTTGATTTTGATGATTTGGTAGTTTGGAGAGTTAGAAATGCCAAATTTAATGTATTCAATTTCCAAATTTTCAAATTATCAAATTTCCAAATTCTCCGTAATTGAATTATGAAACTGCAATGCTTTTGCCTTACTTTTGGCCCTGAATTAATACTTGCTGCATGAGTTATAACTATTTACCCCTCGACAAAAATCATACGGATTTTCAACAAATAAAAAACCTGCTTGCATTTGATCAAATGGTTTCAATAAGTTTTGATGCTCATGAGCGCATTACCAAATGCCGTGAATACCTTGATAAAAAAATGCAGAACTCCGATGCATTGATCTATGGTATCAATACGGGTTTTGGTTTTTTGCAAAATGTGAAGGTTGATAAAAAGCAACTTACAGAATTGCAGGTAAATCTCCTCAAGTCGCATGCCTGCGGATTGGGAGAAGAAGTGCCGCATGATATTGTGAAACTCATGATTGCCCTTAAAATTAAATCATTAAGTTATGGTCATTCGGGCGTACAAGCGGATACCGTAAACAGGCTGATGGATATGCACAATAACAACATGCTGCCGGTAATTTATACACAGGGTTCCCTGGGCGCATCGGGTGATCTTGCACCATTAAGTCATTTATGTTTGCCATTGATAGGTTTGGGCGAAGTTTATTTTGAGGGAAAAAAAATGCCGGCGGCAGATGCCCTTAAGAAATTAAACTGGCAGCCGATCTCATTACAAAGTAAAGAAGGACTCGCACTGATCAACGGTACACAGTTCATGAGCGCTTATGGATTGCATAGCCTGGTACAATGCGACCGCTTATTGAAATGGGCGAATATCATTGCTGCAATAAGTTTTGATGGATTTGATTGTGTATTGGACCCGTTCAATGAAAATATTCACCGTGTTCGTTCACATACCGGACAGGTAGGCGTAGCCGCTGCAATGAGAAAACTATTAAAGGGCAGCGAAATTTCCGTACAAAAGAAAGCGCAGGTGCAGGATCCTTATTCTTTCCGTTGTATACCCCAGGTGCATGGCGCAACACAAGATACCGTCGATTATGTGCAAAGTGTTTTTATAAAAGAGATCAATTCTGTAACTGATAATCCAAATATTTTTCCTGATGAGGATCTTATTGTTAGCGGGGGAAATTTTCATGGCCAACCTTTGGCGTTGACGCTTGATTTTTTATCTATTGCAATGAGTGAAATTGGAAGTATTTCTGAAAGAAGAACCTACCAGTTGATCAGCGGACAAAGAGGATTACCGTTATTCCTTGTAAAAAATCCGGGATTACATTCAGGATTTATGATACCGCAATATACCGCTGCCGGAATTGTGAGTGAGAATAAACAACTGTGTACACCAGCTTCTGTTGATTCCATTCCATCCAGCAATAACCAGGAAGATCATGTGAGCATGGGTGCGAATGCTGCGACCAAATGCAAAAGGGTGATTGATAATGTAGAAAAAGTATTAGCGATAGAATTGTTGACTGCGGTGCAGGCTTTGGATTTCAGGAAACCACTCAAAACTTCCGCAACGCTGGAAAAGATTGTCAGGGAATTCAGGAAGATTGTAAGTTTTAATGAAGTAGACCGTGTGTTGCATGATGATATGATTAATGCGATTGGATTCGTAAGGAATTACCAGGTAACAGAATAGGTATATTTGAATAGCGAACAAGGAATATTGAATGATGATCGGAATCTAAACTTCGTTATTCGACATTCCTTGTTCATTATTTTTCCAGGAGAAGTAAAAGGAAATGAATTCAATAATGATCACCTCTAGTCAATTAATACAGCAGTTTTCCCTGCAACAGCATCCTGAAGGCGGCTGGTATGAAGAAACCTATAAAAGCAGTAATTCATTCCACAGCATGCATTGCCGCCGGGATTTACGGGAGAGAGGGCATTTTCAACAGCCATCTATTTTCTGCTTGAGCAGGGAGATTTTTCTGCTTTACATAGAATAAAATCTGATGAGTGCTGGCATTTTTATGCCGGGGATCCGCTTTTGATTTATACCCTGTTGCAGGATGGAACATTAGATGTCACTGAACTTGGAAATGCCCCGAACAGCAATCAGCATTTTCAATACGTTGTACCGGCTAATTGCTGGTTTGCAAGCCGTCCTGCTGCGGGCAGTAAATTCAGTTTTGTGGGCTGTACGGTTGCGCCCGGTTTTGATTTTGCCGACTTTGAAATGGGCGACGAAAAAACATTGACCAATTTGTATCCTCAACACAGTGATATTATTATGGAATTGTGTCGGTAAAATAGCGGGAATTGTGATCGTTTTTTGAGATGTCAACCGGTTGACATCTCTTTAATACCCTCGAAGAATATTCAAAATTCATTACCCGATTTTTCAATTTTCAAGGTAAATTTGTATCAATAGAAATTTAATTAGTATGTCAACTACAACAACATTTTACGATTACGCAAAATATAAAACACCTACCGGCAGCAAAATAAGTTGCAAAGGCTGGATCCAGGAAGCGGCATTAAGAATGCTGCTTAATAATTTAGATCCTGAAGTGGCAGAACGTCCTGAGGATCTTATTGTATACGGTGGCCGCGGCAAAGCAGCACGTAATATTGAATCGCTGGATCTTATTATAAAAGCTTTAAAAGACCTGGAAGATGATGAAACACTTTTAATACAAAGTGGTAAGCCTGTTGCTATGTTGAAGACACATAAAGACGCTCCCCGTGTTTTATTATCCAATTCACAACTGGTACCAAAATGGGCCAACTGGGAACATTTTGATGAACTTGAAAAAAAAGGACTAATGATGTATGGTCAAATGACGGCTGGTTCATGGATCTATATCGGGTCGCAGGGAATTGTGCAGGGAACATATGAAACTTATTCAGCTATTGCCAACAAGCATTTTGGAGGAAGTTTAAAAGGCACCCTGAATGTAACGGCCGGGCTTGGGGGCATGGGTGGTGCACAACCTTTGGCGATCACCATGAATGAAGGTGTAGCATTGATCGCAGAAGTGGAAGCATGGCGTATAGACAAAAGAATAGAAACAAGGTACCTGGATGAAAAATATACCAGTATCGATCTTGCTATCGAAAAAGCACTTGAATATAAGAAACAAGGCATTGCAAAAAGTATCGGTGTGGAATGTAATGCTGTTGCATTACTGGAAAGACTGATCGCCTTAAAGATCATTCCTGATACATTAACAGATCAGACATCTGCGCATGATCCGTTGATAGGCTATGTTCCTTATAATATGAGCCTGGCAGAAGCAAATGTATTGAGAGATACCAACCCGAAGGAATATATCAAACATAGTTATGAAACCATGAAGCAGCACGTAGCTTACATGTTGCAATTACAAAAAACAGGCGCTATCACTTTTGATTATGGAAATAATATCCGTGCACGTGCATTGGAAGCCGGCTTAAAAAATGCATTTGATTTCCCCGGGTTTGTGCCTGCATATATTCGCCCATTGTTTTGCGAAGGAAAAGGACCATTTCGATGGGCAGCACTGAGCGGCGACCCCGATGATATTCGAGTAACCGACAAAGTTATGACGGAACTTTTTCCTGAAAATACAGGCATGCTTCGCTGGATGAAAATGGCGCAGGAAAAAATTGCATTCCAGGGTTTACCTGCACGCATTTGCTGGATAGGGCAGGGCGACAGGGAAAAAGCTGGACTGGCATTCAATGAACTGGTGCGTACGGGCAAAGTAAAGGCACCGATCGTAATTGGTCGTGATCATTTAGATACCGGATCTGTTGCAAGCCCGAACCGCGAAACTGAAGCCATGCTCGATGGCAGCGATGCTGTTGCCGATTGGCCGGTATTAAATGCATTGGTGAATACAGCCGGCGGTGCCAGCTGGGTTTCATTGCATCATGGTGGCGGAGTGGGAATGGGGTATAGTATTCATGCAGGTATGGTGATCGTAGCAGATGGAACAGCCGAAGCTGCGGCAAGGCTGAGCCGTGTACTTCGTAATGATCCGGGGATGGGAGTGATAAGGCATGCGGATGCAGGGTATGATGTGGCGAAGGATTATGCGAGGAAATACAGCCTTGATATCAGGGAAAGACTGAAATAAAAAAGAAGACAGTTGTAAGGAATAAAAAGAATAATTCCATGATTTTTTTGTTCCTTACTTTTTAGTTTTATAAACCATACACTCTATGAGATTTCTATTCCTGCTGACTGCTCTTTGGTTTACTCAACCGGTTTCTGCACAAACGGACACTTTGTTTTATAAAATTGATGAAGACGAAGATCCGGCAGACTTTGAAAATGCTATCTATGAAATGTTTGTATTCAAGGAAAAGCCCGGAGATATTCTTTGGAGAAGAGAATTGTATTCTTCTGCCGATGGAAGACAATATTGCGGCGGCTCATGCAGGGATAATAAAGGTATGATCAGGGAAGCTGATTATGTATATTATTTCGAAGGCAAACCAGTTAAGGCAGGCAGGTATGAAAATAACAAGAAGCAGGGTGAATGGTTATACTGGACAACGGAAGGAAAACCTTCGGCTAGATATTATTTTACAGATGATCATTTAACCGGGTTGAATATCGGATGGTATGAAAACGGTAACGTTTCAGATTCATCCGATCTAAGTGCTGCGGGAGATGGAAAGGGACTAGGTTTGTATGAATCAGGTAACTTAAAGTATACAGGAGATTTTAAAGCTGGCTTGAAAACAGGACAGTGGGAATATTATTATGACCAGCCCGGCAAGACAAAAAGTATGGAAGTAATATTTGAAAAAGATTCGGTGATTTTTAATACCTGTTACTCGGAATCAGGAGTCTTGCTAAAAAAATGTATTTATGAAAAAGAAGCACGCTTCCCGGGAAAGACCGATGCATGGAGAAATTACCTGGCTTCTAAAATGATGAAATCAGATTACCAACAGTATCTAAACCGTGCCGGTTCTTATATGACCATTGTGAAATTTGCGGTGACAAAAGAAGGTAAGCTCACAGATATTGCTATTGACCAATCCTCAGGAATAGAAGAGATAGATAACATCGCTAAAAATATTGTCATTGATAGTCCTAAATGGGAGCCGGCTATACAATACAATCAACCAATAAAAGCTTACAGGCGTCAACCGATCACTTTTATGATGATGGATTAGAGATTGAGCGTGTCTGCCACGATGTATTAAATTAATTGGATTTAACTATATTAGATTTATGAACAACAGATTATTTTACTCAGTGCTGATCATTTTATTTTTTATTTCTTGCAAAAAAGACAGTACTGTAGACAATAGCAACAATAACAACAATAATAATAATTCAACAACTGCCCCTGTATTCACTTCACTTATTAGCATCGACACAACACTGGCCGCACCAAATGATACTATTTCAAAACTGACAATAAGATATGATGCCCAGGGACGAGTAAACCTGGTGATTGACTGGAGGCATTTTAGTAACGGAAATACCGTTAATGATTCGATGAGGTACTATTATAATGGCAATGATACCATGGTGTCAAGAACAATTGAACAGCATCACTATACATTTTCTTCGGGAACTCCCGACAACTCAATTGATACAGTTGATTATGTGCATAGTGGAAACAAAATTATTTATGATTCCTCGTACACCTATCTTCATGGTCATTTACGCCGATATAGCGCACGCCACATAACCTATTCCCCTGGATATACTTATGTATCCAGTTCTGATCTGGATGTCTCTAATACTCCCTATACTGTTTACGGGAATTATCATACAACTTCGGTGAATGATTGCATCACCTACCAATTAGATACCATTGAATTCATTGCACCGGTTCAGCATTTTTTTTCTAAAGATTCTGCTATCAGAATTTACCAGGATAATCCAGATCCAATGTATGTATTAGCAAAGACTACAGGCTCTCCTTTTTTATACGGCGGTTTTACACATTATAATTTTGACGGCACATATAACGATCAGAAACGGTTGTTGGTACAGGAAGATTATTATGGAGGACTGTGGGGCTCCGTTCAAACCAGCAACACTACATGGCAGAGAACAAGGACTTATACTTTACGCAGCGATGGTTATCCTGCGGAAGCAAGAGAAGTAATTGATTACAGTACTGCCACTTCGATAAGAACAAAATTTGTTTACATGTATCAATAGTGCACATTTTTATTTCAAACTATCCCGCGGCAAACTCCTGCACGCATAACATGGAACTAAATATCCCGTCTTTAACAGCAGCATCATCTCGCTAATCTCCGTAACTTCCTCTTGACTTAAATCAAATACATATAATCCTGCCACATCCGCTTTATTTGATACCGGCGCAACGATATTCGTTATGAGTTATTTTTCTATCGCTTCATTTTTTTATCAATGGAATCTTTAGACACCAGGGAATCCTTTATGATGGCTGTATCCATTTTGGGTTCCACATTATCCTTGATTGGTACCAGGCTATCAGTATTTGGAGCAACTTTTGAATCATTCCCGCTATTGCAGGCAGAAATTACCAGGAGAAATACTATTGCTATAAAATATGATTGAAACGTTTTCATGATTTTTTTTAGTACCTGATCAAAAGTCACACCGCTCTCACATAATAGGAAATATATAATTCACACTGTATTTAATTGCTAAAGACAATTGTGGCCAGTAAATGAAAATGAACAGCCAATTTTGCTGAGCGGCAAATAATTATGTAAGAATTGCCGTAACTTTCTTACCATGTAATCTAATAACATGAAAATTGTATTTCTATTCATAGTTGGACTTACAGGCTTCTACTGGTATCTTTCCGATAAAGCCGGACCTGGTAAGATCGGAACAGTTAAAGCTGATACGATCAATTTTACAACTCAAATCCAGCCAATCCTTCAAAAAAAATGTGCTCCCTGCCATTTCCCCGGGGGACAATTGTATGAAAAAATGCCTTTTGATAAAGGTGCTACTATCATTGCTCATGAACGCGGGATGTACAAGCGTATTACCGATAAAAATGAGCAGGCAGTCTTTAAAAAATATATTCAGCAGCACACTGCTTCAAAATAGTCTCCCATTTAAATTATTTTTTTGAAAATTGTGTTACCAATTCGACATAGCTGTTGTCAAATAACTGAATCAATTATTTTAATCAAAAATTAAGGAAATGGATCATCATGTTTTAGGAACGATTGTGGCAGTAGCAGTCGTTATAGGGATTCTTGCAATAGCCATCTTTGCTATTTACAATAATATTGTTGCAGACAAGGAAGAAAAGCTGGCATTAATAGATGCCTGTAATAAAGAAAGGCTTGCATTGATTGACAAAGGCATGGATCCTTCCCTTGCCGATACGAAGAAATTTACAAGACCTCCGTTTGGTGCATTGATGTGGGGACTTTTACTGGTAGGATTTTCTCTCGGCCTTTTTATCGGCTATATCATTGTACAAAATTTTGGCGGCAATGAACATTTTAGTGTTCACGCCATGGGAATGCTGTTTGGTGGCCTGGGATTGCTTGTATATTACGGAATCAGGAAGAAAGGGCAGGGTAAATAAACAGATTGACAGAGGCATTATATATAAAAAAAATTCTCAAAGGAGATGTTGAGCAGTATACTTATTTTATTGATAAGTATAAGGATATGGCTTTTACTCTTGCGTTTAGAATTACAAAGAGCAGGGAAGATGCGGAAGAGATAGTACAGGATGCCTTTTTGAAAGCTTATAATGGCTTAAGATCTTTCAGGGCTGATGCCAGTTTTTCTACATGGCTGTATAAAATAGTCGTGAATACATCGCTTACAAAAACGAGAAAAAAATTATCTCCTGTTGTTCACGTTGACCTGGCAGAAGGGAGCACAATGTTAATAGACAATACGGAGATGGTTTATGAAGGACTTCAGCAATCAGAACAGCGAAAGATAATAGAAAAAGTGCTGGCAGAAATGGAAATAGAGGATAGTCTTTTGCTGGTGTTGTATTATCTCAACGAACAGTCAATAGAAGAAATAAGGGATATTACAGGTATCCCGGCGGAAAATATAAAAATGAAATTACACAGGGCAAGAAAAAAAATGTACAGCCTACTTGACAACAAATTAAAAGCAGAGCTAAAATATTTGTTATAATGAAAGATCTTAAAGACGATTCAATCACAAAGAATATTGTTAGTAACAGCTATATGCTGATCACAAAACCTGGTTTCAATGATATTATTATCAGGAAGATATTTCAGCAGAAAAAACGAAGGGCGGTGATGAACTACTTTTTTTTCTGTTCATTGCTGATCATAGTGGCGGTTTTACTGGTGCTGTTATCTATTCCTGCAGAATTGCCTGTTACCGGGAATGCTACCACGATCCTGGAAAAATTTGGTGTGAATGTTTTAGGCAGGATATCTGAAACAAAAAGCTGGTTCATGGATAACCTGGTTTTTTTTATACCATTGCTGCTCCTTTTCTTCCTGAAACAAATCATAGACCAGGGGTTTAAAAGATCCGCTCATTGGCGCTGATGTTTTTCTGTCCATTATATTTCTAATCGCTCCAGCACAAGCAATGTTTCCAGGAATTCATTCCAGGCAGCCTGCCATTTCTCTTTCGCTGTATCAATTTTTTCATTTTTCTCTTTATCGGTCATATTTTTTTCTTTCATGTATTCTTCCAGCTTTTCCAGCGCCTGTTTGTTTAATGATTCAAGATGTTTTCTATGTTCCATGATTTGATTTTGATGATAAATGTTCGCTGATATACCTGCAAAGAGTATGCTGCTTTCAGGATTACTATAATATTCCGAATATCTTTTTTCTAAGACTGTGAAATCGATAGCCGGCGGTAATTGAAAAATTTGTGTTTACCTGGTGCAGGTTTTTTATAAAGAGATTTGTCTGCAGCTTGTTCCATCTTGCCCCCAGGTAAAAATAATAAAGGTTACTGTTATAACCTGTACGAAGCGATGCCTGTATATCTGTTACAAGTTGCAGGTGATTGATGCCTGTATTGATCTCACGCAAAGCTCCTCCACCTAACAACAACGTGGGAGCAATGTTCCATCTTCCTTTTCTAAGACTAAAATTGTGACTGTATCCAATCCTTGCTATCAAAGAAAACCATTCAGGGTCATAAGCGAGCAGGGTATAAGTAGTAGAATCTGTTATTACATTATGGGAAGGTTGCTCCCAGTTTATTTTTTGCCACATTGGCGTAACCTTTATAAAAAAAGCCCCTTTGCTTCTCATTTGCTGTTCCGAAAAACCATTGGCAGCCCTGTATGAAAACCTTCTTATGTTGAAAAAATAAAAAATATCTATGCCTGCATCTGTAAATTTTATGTCCCGGAAAGCCCTGTATTCTCTTTCCCTCGGTTGTTCAGGAATAAGCAAGCCACTGTATGAATCAAAAAAAGGGCGAAAGTTCCATCTTCTTCTCCCAAAGCTAAAACCCAGGGAAGTAGATTGAAGCTTTATATTTTTTGCCAACTCAGTTCCTGGAATTGCCCATGAATATTTTAGGGAAAGCCATTTGTAACCTATGTAGATCCCGATAAAGCCACTGCTGTTTACCGCAAGTTTGTAATTATCCTTCGGATTTTTTGGAGTTGTAAAATTAAAGTGTGTACTATAAATGCCCGGGTACAATTCAATAACATTATTGTATTTAAATAAACCGATATAACCCGAATCAATGGCTGATCGCTGAGCAAAGAGGTTTGCCGGGGCCGTTAATAAAAACAAGTAAATATTTATATAGACCAGGCGTAATTTCATTCAAATCATCAAGGGATTTTTATGCCAACATTTTTCTTCAGCGCCTGGCAGCAGGGCGTACATAAAATTAGGTGTTTACCAAAAATAATGGTTAGATAGTTTGATTGACGATTTCTTGACCAAGATATATCCACACGGAATACCCGGGAAAGCTTCCGGTGCTGCTATAGAAATTGTAGGGGATCTAATGAATTTCGTTGAATTATTTGTTCAATACCCGACATTGTTCCAAAATTTAGCAGGTGATTTTGATGGAGCACATGGCAGTGAACAGGCTTCAATTCCATGACAGGTTATCGATCTGGTTAAAAAATTTATTGTTGCCGATAAAACTACCGGCAATGCATAAATGAAAATAGGCAAGCCGATAACGCCTTGCAATTTTTATTTTTTTAGATGACATGGTGTAACATTGAATTTCAAAATATATATTCTGCATTTCATTTTTTACTTACTGAGAATCCGTTCAATAGGGTACCATTTTGGTCTTGGCAAAATATTTGTTTTAGTGTAAGCTGAGATCATTTAATTTCTAATCTTAAAAAATTTTATATGAAAAATAATATTTTGCGTCGGCTTGTAATACCTGTAATCATATTGGCAGGCCTCATGGTACCTGCTTCTTTGATGGCGCAGGAAAAAAAGGACCTTGATCACTGTATGGAAGCAAAGAATGCTTTAATAAAGGAAGATGCTGCGATGAAAGGTCATTTCGAAAATTCAGCCGGGTATGTAATTTTTCCAAGCATTGGTAAAGGCGGAATGGGAATTGGTGGAGCTACGGGAAATGGGATTGTTTATGAAAAAGGAAAGCCGGTTGGTAAAGTAAATATGAGCCAGCTTACAATAGGAGCACAGGCAGGTGGCCAGGTATACAGGGAGGTAATATTTTTTGAAAACAAGGAAACCCTGGACAGGCTAAAAAATGATAAGTTTGAATTTGCTGCACAAGCCTCAGCCGTTGCGGTAAAATCAGGTGTATCTGCCAATGCGAAATACAGGGAGGGTGTAATGGTGTTTACACAGGAAAAAGGAGGACTGATGTATGAAGCCACTGTTGGCGGACAAAAATTTACTTATTCCAAATTCTAACATATTTTAAATACTTCATTACTGTCATAGGTAAACGAAGCAAAGATCCCGGAATAACTTTCCGGGATCTTTTATTAACAAAATAATCCTGTAGCATTTAGTTTGTAGTATTAAGAGAAAACGCCCATTTTACCTTATTACCCTGAACCTTTTTTGAAGTAAGATCTAAGTTCAAAGAAAATTTACATCATTCTTTGTTAATAGCTCGCCGCTATTTTATTTAATTTAAAATTGAAATATTACTACGATCTCAACTGTTACTTCAAAAAACGATATGTCCATTTTACTAAAAAGATATTCCTGGGCTGTCCCGAAAAAGCATTATTAAAAAGACTTTTGAAGATCGGCGTATCTAATTCATTGAAGGCATCGGAGGTATTTCCATCAGACCAGACAAGGTATATTTCTGACCCGGCCCTGTATTCCCATCTTATCACGAGGTTTGAACGGAACTGAACGAAATTAAAGTCGGGTTTGGAAAAACTATAATCCATAATCCCATCGGAATTTTCATCAACAGCATAAGCACCGCTGGCCTCATCAAAACTTATTTGTGTACTGCTAAATGGAGTAAACCTGTCATCATATTTCTTTGCCTTTCCATTGGAAACATACGCGAAGTTGGAATACAATGGCCTGGTCAGGAATGGTTGTGCATAAAACTGTACGGTCAGGTCCGGTGTAACATTGTAACTGAGCCTTGCTGTGAAGCGCAGTGTTTTCTGTTGCACTTTTCCAACGATAGTACGTGTATTGCCATTATAAGAAACATTGTCTACAAACTGGTCCTGCCTGCGGTTATAAGTATCATATTCACCGCTAAGGTTGATGTTGAAAGTATTGATAGGAACATAATAAACACTCATTCCTATGTTAGAAAAATCCAGCGTATTATCAAATCCCCAGAAATGAAAATAATTAGGATAAACAGATATTTTTTTCCTGGAATCGCTGTTCACATAAATGCTCCACCCGATTCCTGCAGGACGGCGCAAAGAACCAGCTCCTCTTAATGCAGTATTAGAAACATCGTAGGAATTGTATGTAACGCCTGTACCTGTTTGCCAGTTATTTTTAAAAACTGCATGTGCATTCACATTAAATTGTTCATACAGCAATTGCCCGCCATAATCCCACCTGAACCAGTGATTGTAATTGATCCTTGCATTGCGGAAAATAGAAAATGCTTTTTGAAATTGTAAACCTGCCCATGTAAAATGATTGATCTCGTTGGCTGTAAGCATGAAACCAATATCATTTAATTCCAGTTCGGGAGAACGGAATGTAACACCCGTTTCAAATTTGAATATCTGTCCCAGCTTGCCTGTTTTTCCACCAATCTTTCCAAACCTGAGTGTACCACTGCTACCGCTAAGCGAAGTGCGGCTGGTGTCTACCGATACCTCTTTTGCATTAGGACGTTGAAAAAGATGTTCGAAGGCTGTTTGTGTATTCAATATTGCCTCTTTGGTTCCATTTACATTGCTGAATACGCCATTGCCACGAATGTACCAGGTTCTTTTATTCCAGTAATGAACAAAATCAAGTCCTCCCGAATATGCACTCCGGTGAAGTATGGGATCAAGACCATGTTCACGGTTTACCGCGGTGAAAATACCACCGATGATCGTATTGCCGCCATGAATATCTTTTTGCAGTCTTGCAACGAAATAATTGGTCAGGGGTTCTACCAATTCTTTTCTTCTTTTACCATCCTGGCCTTCTATCGTTGCTCTCTCCCTGCTTGTAACACTTTCGAGTATACCGATACTCCATCCTTTTTTTGTTTTGCCACTGAATTTTAAAGCGCCGAGAATGGATGTATTCTGAGGATATTTTACATACTCATTGTTATTTGCGCTAACGAATCCATGTGGCGAACTTCCAATGCGCCGCGAATAGAACAGGAGGTCAGCATCATAATCGCCACCGGCTTCAGAACCGGTGAGCTGGTATTCGAATATATTCCTGCTCTCAATAAAGAATGGTCTTTTTTCATCAAAGAAATTCTGGAAGCCGTCTATGCGTACCTGTGATGGATCGGCTTCCACCTGTCCAAAATCGGGATTGATCGTGAAATCCAGGATCAGGTCATTGGTAACGGCAACTCTTCCGTCTAAACCTGCTTTAACTTTTCCATCAAATCCATCTGCAAATGGATTTCCTTTTTCTTTTTTATAGATATCACCCTGTGCAGTGATATAAGGAGCCAATTCAACCTGGCGATGAGTAGGTATGTTATTTAATCCATGCAGTTCACCAAAGCTGCTTACCCATTGGCCGGAACTTTGAGGTATGTATTGCCAAAGGGATCGTTCTTCTTTCCGGAATATACGCCTGGTAAATTGTATGCCCCAAACTTTTTCCGATTCATTTCCATAACGCAGCTGGCTGAGGGGTATTTTTACTTCCGCTGTCCAGCCTGTTTTGTTGATATGTGTTTTTGCAAACCAGATGGGATTCCAGTTCCCGTCCCAGTTATTACCATTGTTTGAAATAAATTCATCACCTCGTACACCCGATACAGATAGCGTAAATGAAAATCCTGACCGGAGATCATGATAACTGTCAATATTTATTTCAACCCAGTCGCCTGGAAATTCATCACGCCTGCCCATTCGTTTACTGATAGAATCGGGGGCAACGTCACGGCAGTCATATCCTATGTAAAGGAACTTATCGTCATATAATATTTTAAAATTGGTTGGTTGCGAAGGTGCATTCAATTCGTATGGAGATATTTGTGTAAAGTTGCCACCCCATTCAACTGCATTCCATGCCTCTTCAGATGGAATTCCATCAAGTGTGATGCTTCCTTTTAATCGTTGAGTGAAATATTTCTTTTTCTCTATAGTAGTATCTGGTGGATGGCCCCATGCTGTTAAAGAGAATAGCAGGCACAATGGTATAAGCAGGCGTGTTGATTTCATATACTAATTTTACGATCTGATCACAATATTTTAATGTGTTAATACATCTGTGGTTGTTTTTCCAAGATATACGGTTATAATGTACAGCAGTTCTATAAAATGACAACCTAATCCATAGTATGTTGCTTGCCAGTAATAAAAAAAGGCCCGTTTTACACGGACCTTTTCAATATTAAATGATCGTTACATTTTCCTTGTTGTATCTTTCTTTGTTGTATCTCCCGGCATTGGCATGGATGAATGAGGGTCAGTCCCTGCCGGCATTGCTGGCATCATCTTCATCATATCCGCAGGTGTCATAAAAGTCCAGTGTTCAATAGCCTTACCATCTTTCATTTTTACAACTTCCAATGCAGTCATATTAAAGTTATCACCGGCTTTTCCCATGCCCGGCTGATCCATTTTCAATTTGCCCGTATAGCGTTGCCATGCCATTACGTACTCATCATCGGCCAGTACTTTAATTTCTTCGGTTTTATTACTTTCATTGGCGGCAGCCCATTTTTCAAATTGCTCTTTCATAGCTGCAAGTCCCTTTATATCTCCTCCTTCGCCCGCATGGTCCACACAATCATCTGCAATGTAGTCGCCGATCTTACTGAAATCTTTGCTGTCAAATGCTTTATTCACCCCGTGCAAAGCATCAATGTTTTTTTGTGCAGTGGGCGAAAGTCCGCCTTTACCGGCATCATTACATGAAGTAAAAAAAAGGCAAAGCGCTGCGACAGGCGCAAAAAGAAACTTTTTCATATAGTTTTATTTTTAGTGAATGATAAATGCTGGTAACAGGCTGGCGTAAATGAGTAGGTAGCAGTATCCAGGGGGTAGTGATTTGAGGCATCAAGGTAGAGAAATTTGACGAAATTTGAATAGGTAATATTAATAAATATTGTTTAATGAGCTAAGAATAAACGATTTAAGGGATACCCGTTTGTTTGGATTTTAAAAAACATTTATTATCTTGCAGCCAGTTAACCTTTCTGTCTCCCCAAAGACACCTTCTATCGACCTTAATTATCGAGGTTCCTCTATCTCTTGATCGCCGACTATTCGTATAAAAACACTGGATATGGACCTAACCGTGGATACACTCGAGTTTCATCTGGATAAAGTGCCGCAAAAATTTGTGATCATTAATAATTTGCCTCAAAAAGGGTTTAGTATTGATAAGGCTTTTACAGAATGGATAAATCATTCAGCTGATATATCCCCGGAAAGCCTGTGTAAATACATTAGGTCGGTGGATGAAAATATCGTTTGTTTCACCGAAGAAGAATATTTTGAATGGGCGCACAGCAGTAAACAGTTTTGATCAGCACTGCAGTTTATTAATACACACTTCTCAATTGTGCACAATCAAGGCTGTCTTCAATTTGTGTAAGATGTATAAAATTCTTAAAATGTTTCCGAAAACTCTTTAACTCCTGTTCTCTGCGGTGAAAATATTAACCGCAAAGACGGGGAGACCCGGAAAAACAATTTTACAACACCCAGCGCCTTTGCGCCTCCGCAGTTATCTATTGTAGAAATCTTTTTGAGATAATTTCACCCTCACTTGTATAAACAAGCAATGTATATATTCCTTTCGCCAGATTTCCAGTTTGTAAATTCAATTGATTTGTTCCCGCAGCAACTGTTTTATTTTGAGAATAAACCATCCTTCCATCTGCAGCAATTATTTTCATTTGCACTGTTTGATCTTTTGATACATTTAAATACAAGGTTGTGTTATCCTGGTTGCTTACAATGGCATTGATCTCAAATCCTGATCTGGTTTTTCCGGTAACAAGTATTTTGCTGTAGAATGAAACACCATTTACATCTGTTATTTTAATCCGGTAATAATTTTTCCCGTTCAATGGTTTCTCATCTGTAAAATTGAATGGCAATTGACAACGTTGAGTTGTGGCCGTTATATGACCGATATTATTGAAATGAATGCCGTCATTGCTTCTTTCAATATTGAATGTTGTTGAAAGGTCTGCAGCAACTTTCCAACTGAGTAAATTGTTTTGTTCTTTACTGGTTAAAGAAAAATACTCCAATCTTACCGGAAGAGGGGAAAGCAGGTTAACAATTGTTGTTGCTTTATTTGTTCTTACCGGTAAATTGAAATCAAAATAGATGGAAGCAGTATTATTGATAGAATCTCCCACAGCCAGCGTATTTTTCGGCATTACTTTGAATGCAACGAATCCATTACTGCCCGCGTCATTAATTGCCTGGTAAGGAAGTTTTATGTTTTCAAAATAACATTCAAGTTTGTTGTTTCGCTTTGTTATATGGCATGGATGACTGCTGCTGATAAATTCAAATGAATTCCAGTCAACTTTTGCAGTTAAAGTATCTGTAATTACAATATTGAATGCAGTATCGTTACCCATGTTTTGAAAACGAACTATATAATGCAAGGGCTTATTCAGATCGGCCATCCCAATCTTTGCACCCTCTGCGCAGGTCTTGTCATTTGGATCATAAGATCCCCGCATTTCCTGTAATAAAATTGCGCTGTTATCAACAGGCGTTTCATCATTTGCTGATGGATGTATGCTTGCTAAAAACTGCAGCGTGTCACCTATATTATTCACAGGCGGCGGCAGGGCACTAAAATAAATAACTTTAGATTCTGTTTGAAATGGTTGCAGATTCGAATAATTCCATGTTAATTGTCCGGATGACACAACATCCGGCGCCGTTACTGATGAGGTAAAATTTAATCTTGTGTTATCAAAATTCAGCTGGATGTTTCCTGAAAGTGTGGTATTGCCAACATTTTTGTAAAAAAGCTGGTATACACAATTAAAACCAGGTCTTGCCGCTCCCAATGGTATCAGTGTAATATTTAAATCATTGTGAACTCCATTCGGGCTGATACAGAAATCCATTGTATCAGCCTGCCCGCCATTGTTCCCAAATACAACATTTGCGGATGCAGGGTTGACAATAAAATAGGGATTTGGAAAGTTTGCGCTTACGGTAAAATTACCGGCATTGGTATAGTGAATATAATCACCGGGAAATGAGGTATAAGTTGTAAGTGAATAGCCATTTCCATCTGTGATAGGCACGGCTACATATTGCGCACCTGGGTTATTATTGTCACATCCGTTTCCATCAATATCCATTCTCACTTTACCTGTTATAGTATTATATGATCCGCCAGGTTGAAGGCTGCAATAAGGATCAATTATTGGAGAATACATTCCGGTTCCATATTGATTTACCAAAAAAGGAATTTCAAAATCATCTGCGCAAATGCGAAAGGGAACAGTGAGTGAATGTGGATAAACGCTTATATACGCAATCTGGTTCCCATTTTTTATGTTTAGGTATTCGAATGGAGCGTCGTCAGTATCGACGATGTATAAACTATCAAGCTGAGATGCAAAGCTAAGATCAAGTGATCTGCATTTCGTCCAGTAAAGCTGGAGGTGCTTAAGGCTCAGGCAGCCATTCAAATCAACACTATAAAGCCCGGGATGTGTATCCTGTGTATTTACAAAAACACTTTTCAGTGAACTACAGTTGGTAGCAATCAATGTATCAATATTACTAAAACTGCATTCTGCCCGTACTAATTTTGTCAGTCCGCTGAAATTTACTTTACCGTAATTACCTCCTATTAAATACAGGTAGATCAAACTATCGCAGGTAGTAAGGTCAAGAAATGGCTTTTGCGTATTCGGGAGCCGCAAATACTTGAGGTGCGTATTGCCTCCCATGATCATATTTTCCACTGATCCATCTACATCAAAACCTTCAAGATTGATACAACCTGAAATATTTATTGTGCCACCCGGAATGCCATAAAAAAACATGCATTTTAAGCTTTTTAAAGAAGTCATGTTGCTCACATCAAGATTCCGTAATGACCAGGCAAGGTCAATTTGCAGTGTTTGTAGATTTTGAAAGGCCTGGATTCCTGTCAGATCTACCATTGCATCATTAGCGAGGTACATATTTGTAACCGTAAGTGCTTCTGAAACCTGTATTTCTCCATCAGCATTGCCGTCGAACTGCATAAGCGCTTGTTTAAAAGCCAGATCAGGAATATTTACTGTTTGTGCATTAATAAAAGAACAGGCTAATAAAAAGCACGTAGTAAATAAGTATTTCATGGATGATTTTAATTATAACTTTTGAAATAGTATAGGTATTCCAACTAATAACTTACACAGAAAGGAAATTGGTTGGGTAGAAGCCTAAGTATTTCTAAGGATATGATTAACCATACAGGTTTCGGGATACAAAACCGCTGCGAAAACTCCTTTAACCCTGTTCTCTGCCGTGAAACATTAACCGCAGAGACGGTGTGGTGCAAAGAAACAATTTTACAACACTCAGCGTCTTTGCGGCCCCGCGGTTATCTATTTTAAAAATCGTTTTGTAATCAATTCGCCCTCACTTGTGTAAACAAGCAGTGTATATATTCCTTTTGATAAATTTCCCGTTTGCAAACTCAATTGATTTGTTCCGGCAGCAATTGTTTTGCTTTTAGAATAAACCATTTTTCCATCTGCAGCAATCATCTTCATATTTATTGTTTGATCTTTCGATACATTTAAATACAGGTTCGTATTATTCTGATCAGAAGTGATAGCAATAATTTCAAATCCTGATCTTGTTTTTCCGGTAACAAGTATTTTGCTGTAGAATGAAACGCCATTTACATCTGTTATTTTAATCCGGTAATAATTTTTCCCATTCAATGGTTTCTCATCTGTAAAATTGAATGGCAATTGACAACGTTGAGTTGTCGCCATTATATTACCGATGTTATTGAAATGAATGCCGTCGTTGCTTCTTTCAATATTGAATGTTGTTGTAAGGTCTGCAGCAACTTTCCATGTGAGTAAATTGTTTTGTTCTTTACTGGTTAAAGAAAAATACTCAAGCCTCACACTTAACGGTGAAGTTGGACTTACAATGGTTACTGCTTTATTGGTAACAACCGGCAGGTTGTAATCAAAATAAATAGAAGCAGTATTATTAATTGAATCACCGACAACCAATGTATTTTTTGGTTTTACCTGGAATGCTACATAGCCATTACTGCCTGCATTGTTAACAGATTGATACGGAAGCTTAATATTCTCAAAATAAAATTCAAGATTATTTTTTATTCTTGTAACATGACAAGGATGACTGCTGCCAAGAAAATCAAAAGATTCCCAATCTGCATTATTGGTTAGTGTATCTGCAACAACAACATTGAATGCTGTATCAGTTCCCAGGTTTTGGAAATGAATAATGTAGTGTAAATTTTTGTTTAAAGAACTGATATCAATTTTATTTCCTTCTGCACATACTTTATCATTCGGATCATAAGATCCAACAAGCTGCTGGTTTAAAACTGCACTGTTATTAATGGGCGTTTCATCACTGCTCACGGGGTTCACTGTTGCAAGGAAATGCAGCGTATCGCCAATATTATTTACCGGCGGCGCAAATAAATTAAATCCTATATAATAAGATAATTCCTGGAATGGCTGCAGGTTTGTGTAATCCCAGGTAAGCAGGCCTGCGGTTTGCGTACTTACAACTGGTGCAGATGAAATAAAGCTCATTTCAGCATTATCAAAATTCAGTTGTACATTTCCGGAAAGTGTAGTGGTGCCCCTGTTTTTGATTCGTACCATGTAATCTGCTGTAAAGCCCGGTCTTGCCGGGCCTGAGGGTAAACAAACGATTTCGAGATCATTGTAAATTCCTGCAGGGCTCACACAAAAATCTGTCGTGTCAATAAGATTATTTGCAGTAGCAAAATTTACAGTAGCAGGATTGGGCGCAACAGTAAAATATGGACTGGGAAAACTGGGCGTAAGCGTGAAATCGCCCACGAAACCGTAAAAGTTATACTTACCGTACCCATCTGTGTATTTGATAAAATTGTTCCCAAAATTATCACTGATGTTGATCGGTACATGCGACATGGTGATATCAGCATTGTCGCAGCCATTGCTATTTAAATCTATTCTTAATTCCCCACGAATGGTATTGTATGAACCGCCCGGGTAATACGAACAATATGGACTAACAACGATTGTCGTAGCCGCACTATATCCCATGTTCTGTATAATTGAGTTTAATTCAAAACTATCTGCACATATATTTATAACGGGGTTGTGGAAAGCAGCATCGATTGTATACCAGCTATCGTGCGCATTGTTCTTTGTGTTCAGGTTGCTTAAGTTTGGTGCAATAATAAAACTAAGTGCAACTCCACTTGTACAGGTACTAAGATCCAGATTGGAAACACTCAGTTGTCCTATATGAATCGTTTTTAAATTAACACAATTGGTTACATCCAGGATATCGTAAACCGCTTCAAGTTCCATGTCGTCCAGGATCGCTTTTAAAGAGGGGCAATTATTTGCAAGAAGGACGTTGGTTAGGCCGGTATTGAGTATCGTATCCAATTGTGCCATTCCGCTCACGTTTACAGTTTGATAATGACAATCACTCCAGCCGAGCGCCAAATTTGTTAAGCTATCACAGGCCCTTAGATCAACATCAGCAATACTTGTCGGGCCCCAAAAACGCAGTCTCTTCAGGCGGGGTAAGTCTATTGCAAATGTTTGCATAGAAATACTGCTTAACGTTATTTCTGTAAGGTTAATAAAGGCTTCAATTCCGGTTAAATCGGTCACCTGGCCACCAGGTGATATCCCGATTGATGTACAGGCTTCCGCCTCGCTTACCTGTATTTCCGAATCAAAGTTCGTGTCTATTCCCGAAAATAGAAGCGCTTGTTTAAAAACCGGGTCGGGGATATTCACAATCTGGGCATTTCCCAAAAATGAAAATGTTACAAATAAGAGGGTAAAAAAATATTTCATAATGCAGGGTTTGATAGATTGGGGAAAGGGTATACTCAGCCAGTTTGCATAACTGGAAAGATAGGAAAAATGGTTGGGTAGAGAACCGTCTTTTTTTTGAGCAGAATGAAGATTAAGTGGGCTTTATATGTAACCGCGGAGGCGGGGAGACGCAAAGAATTACTTTTATAATGTTCAGCGTCTCTGCGCCTCCGCGGTTATCTATTTTAAAAATCGTTTTGTAATTAATTCGCCCTCCCTTGTGTAAACAAGCAGTGTATATATTCCTTTTGCTAAATTACCTGTTTGTATATTCAATTGATTTGTTCCTGCAGTAATTATTTTGCTTTGAGAATAAACCATTCTTCCATCTGCAGCAATGATCTTCATATTTAATGGTTGATCTTTTGATACATTTAGATACAGGATTGTATTATTCTGATCAGAAGTAATAGCAACAATTTCAAATCCTGATCTTGTTTTTCCAGTCACTAATATTTTACTGTAAAAAGAAACGCTGTTTGCATCTGTTATTTTAATACGATAATAATTCTTTCCATTCAATGGCTTGTTATCGGTAAAATTAAATGGCAATAAACAACGTTGTGCGGTAGCTGTTATGTTACCGATGTTATTAAAATGAATGCCGTCACTACTTCTTTGAATGGTGAAATCAGTTGCAACAGTGGCATCGGCTATTTTCCATACAAGCAGGTTGGTTTCTTCTTTAGTACTAATTGAAAAATACAGCAGCCTTATCGCTACCGGCCCGGCCGTTGTTATAACTGTGTTTACAGTATTGGTAATGACGGGTGCATTGAAATCAAAATAAATAGCAGCTTTGTTTTTCAGTGAATCGCCGATTGCTACATTGTTTTTTGGTTGTATTTTAAATGCAACAAAACCATGGCTTCCAGGCTCATCAATAGCTGCCTGGGGAAGTTTGATATTATTAAAGTAAAAACGAAGGTTATCGCCTTCCAGTTGAATATCACATGCGTGACTTGCAGAAGTGATCTCAATTGTATTCAGGTCAAATTTATCTTCCAGCACATCTGCAATTATAACATTGAATGCTGTATCGGTACCCAGGTTTTGAAAATTTATCACGTAGTCTAAGGGCTTTCCTGCATCAGCAATATCAATTTTGCTTCCCTGGAGGCATCGTTTATCGTTAGGATCGTAAGAGCCAACAATTAGTTGTGGCAAAACAAAGCTGTTATTGTAAATGCTTTCATCATTTGTTGTTGGATCAATAGAAGCCAGCCATATTAATGTGTCGCCGATATTATTAACGGGCAAACCATGCAACTGGAAGACGACATCGAAACTCCTTGTTTCGAGGGGATACAGCGTGCTATAGTTCCAAATAATTTCACCTGTATTTTGTGAGGCTGGTTGATAGGAACTATTAGAGAATAACATCCTGTTATTATCATAATTCAAATGCATGTTTCCTGAAAGCGTTGTATTGCCCCTGTTCCTATACGTTAGTTTGTAGGTAACGGGGCCGCCAAGCCTTGGAGGAGCACCCGCAGGAAGTAATGTAATATCAACATCATTGTGCACACCAGATGGATGAATACAAAAATCAATCGAATCAACAAGATTGGCAACCACAGCAAAACTGCTGGTTGCAGTGGCGGGCGTAAGCGTAAAATAAGGATAGGGGAAATATGGTGTAACAGTAAAATTGCCTGCATTGGGATAATAATTGAATTTACCGTGCAGCCCGGTAAATTTTACAACTGAATTACCTGTATTATCCGTAAACCTTAGTGGAACATGTTGTACACCAAAATCATTGTTGTCGCAACCATTGGCATTAATATCAACTCTTGCAGCACCCTTGATCGTATTGTAATTACCGGCCGGGAAAAAACTGCAATAATCGTTCACATAAGCAGCAGTAGGGGGTTGCGCAAGATGCCGTAGTATGGTATTAATGGAATCTACTTCAAAATAATCTGCACAGATATTTAAGGTATTGGCAGGATTGGTCATGCCACTAAGCGTCATAAAAGTCTCCACCCCATTTTTCAGGTTAAGGTATGTGGGATTGTGATGAAGCACCACAAATTTTACAGTTGTTAAACGCGGACATCCGCTGAGATCGATTGTTTCGGCATAGTTACCGGCGATTGAAAAATATTCAAGATTCGTGCAACCCGTAACGTCAACTGAATTTTGCAATGTTCCCGAAGCCGGCCCGGATATTATATATTTTAACCCGGTACAATTTCTTGCCAGCAGTGTTCCAATGTAACGGAACCAGTGTACTTCCTCTATACCTTGCGATCCACTTATGTCTAAGGTATCTGCGCTAAGCATGGCAAAAAACTCTGTCAATGCAGGGCAGTTTTTAAGATTCATTATTGTTTGCTGGTTGCCCACTTCAGTAAACCAGACCGTGTTAAGGTTTTGTAAGCCCTCCACATTGAATTCCATCAAATTTGGGTCATCCTGGATGAACACACTTGCCATGGCGGGAAAATTACGAAGATCTAAGTTTGTTACTTTGGTAAATCTTAAATCTATTCCTTGTAAATTAATACAGCCATTAATATTTAGATCGGTGAGTAAAGAATCATCTATCATTTGCAGACTTTCCAATTGAGTAAAGCCATTAAGATCCAGGCTTGTAATTAAAGTACTGTACAACATCAGGTTTTTTAAATTTATGAAAGCCCTGATGCCTGTCGGATCCGTAACAATAGCAGGACTTGCATTGATCACCAGTGTCTGAACGGCCTCTGCTTCCGTTACCTGTATTTCGCCATCATGATTACTGTCATGACCATTCTGGGGATCTATCAGATGTGCTTTTAGAACCGGGTCGGGAATATTTACAATTTGTGCAGTTGCAAAAATTCCACAAAGTAAAAATGCAAATCCAAATAGAAAATGTTTCATAGAACATTTGTTTGTTAATGTATAAATCTTTTTGTTATCAATTCTCCATCAATTGTATTTACGATCAACGTATATATTCCTTTTGCTAAATTACCTGTTTGTATATTCAATTGATTTGTTCCTGCAGCAATTGTTTTGTTTTGAGAATAAACCATTTTCCCATCTGCAGCAATCATCTTCATATTTACTGTTTGATCTTTCGATACATTTAAATACAGGTTTGTATTATTCTGATCAGAAGTGATAGTAATAATTTCAAATCCTGATTTCGTTTTTCCCGCAACTAATATTTTACTGTAAAAAGAAACGTTGTTTGCATCTGTTATTTTAATGCGGTAATAATTTTTTCCATTCAATGGTTTGTCATCTGTAAAATTGAATGGCAATTGGCAACGTTGCGCTGTTGCTGTAATGTTGCCGATGTTACTGAAATGAATGCCGTCGTTGCTTCTTTCAATGTTAAAAATTGTTGTAAGGTCTGTCGTGGCAACTTTCCAGGTAAGTAAATTGCTTTCATCTTTGCTATTCAAAGAAAAATATTCCATTCTTACAGGAACAGGAACGAAAGTACTGACAATGGTAACCGATTTATTCGTTCTTACGGGATAATTGAAATCAAAATAAATAGAGGCTGTATTGTTAAGTGAATCTCCTACGGCCAAAGTGTTTTTGGGTTTTACCTGGAAAGCAATATATCCATTGCTTCCTGCATCATTAATGGCCTGGTAGGGAAGGAGGATATTTTCAAAATAAAACACGAGTTTATTATTTACGCGTTTTACATTACAGGGATGGCTGGCCGAAATAAAATCAAAACTTTCCCAATCGTAATTATTGCTCATAGTATCTGCTATGGCAATATTGTATGCAGTATCTGTTCCGAGGTTCTGGAATTGTATTGTGTAGTGCAGGTAATCATTTATGTGACTGATATCCACTTTGCTATTCTCAAGACATTGTTTGTGATTGGGATCATAGGAAGAAGTGATAAGTTGTGGTAATATAAATGAATTATCGGATGGTACTTCATCTCCCGCTACAGGATTGATCGTTGCAAGATATATGAGTGTATCACCAATATTATTTACCGGTGGAGCAAACATAGTTAAGTATACAAATATTGATCTGTCTTCAAAAGGACTAAGGTTTGAATAGTTCCATGTTAATTGAGCAGGTAATTGCATGGCAGGCATTGGATATGAATTTGTAAAACTCATCCTGCTGTTATCAAAATTCAGTTGTATGTCTCCTGACATTATTGTTGTACCGCGATTGCGATAATGCAATTCATAGCCTGTTATAAATCCGGGACTTGCATTCCTGATTGGCAAAAATCTAATGTCTACCTGGTTGTGTACTCCATTTGGCAGTATGCAAAAATCGGCTGAATCAACCAGGTTATTGATTGAAGGGAAATTTATATTGGTTGAAACAGGATTAACGTTAAAATATGGATAAGGGAAATAAGGTCGCACATTAAAATTACCTGCATAATTATATTGCTTGTACAAACCTGCCTGGTTTGTCATTACAATTGTAGAAATGCCACTACCGTCGGTAATTTTTGTTGGCACATGCGCCATACCCGCATCATTGTTGTCGCAACCATTACTGTTGGCATCCAACCTTATTTTTCCTTTAATGAGATTATAAACGCCACCGGGAAAATTTGTGCAAAGTGAACTAATGTTAACCGTAGTGTATTGTGGACCGTTACTGGACATGGTCTGGAAATAACTGGTAAGCGTGCCAATTTCAAAATCATCTGCACAAATATTCATTGGAGGGCACGCGGGTTCAAGGTATACATGCATAGAAGTAAGTGCGGATCCATTTTTCAGGTTTAGGTTCCTGAGGTTGAAAACGTGCGGCATATACAATTTGGTTAGCGCAATACATGAACTCAGGTCGAATGTAATAGGATAATAATTGAGAATTTCCAGTCTTTGCAGATTGACACAGTTTGATAGATCTGCCAGGTCTGTTATAGATAAACCACCCTGGTTACCCATTAAACGATTAAGGACAGAACAATTTTGTGCATAGAGCGAGCCTATTGTGGTGGTCAATCTTACATCATGAAGTTTTGACAAGCCTTCCAGGTTTAAAGTATCAATATGATTGTGATTATTAAAATTAGGCCCGCATAATAAAGTATCAAGGTTGATCAAAGAACGCAGATCAAGATTCGACAGTGCCGCATCACCCAGGTCGAGGTAAGCAAGCTTAACTGCGCCCGAACAGTTAAAATTTGAAAAAGGGGATTCCGACGAGGAAGAAGACAAATCAAGGTGATTCAGGTTACTGCAACCAGAAATGTTTACAGAGTCTAAATAAGCTATGTTGCGTGCTTTCACCCATCGCAACACACTCATGGCTGACAGATCAAGATTAGTAACGTGGCCAGCTCCATTCCATATGTCGAAAGAATCCAGGTTTGAAAAAGCTCGTATCCCCGTAAAATCATTTACGCCCGAACCTGCATGCATTAACTTTGTTACAGCCTGCGCTTCAGTTACCTGTACTTCTCCATCGTGGTTCGTATCAGCATTTCCGAGCAAATAACTTTTGAATGCAGGGTCAGGTATGTTTACTATTTGCGCCGATGCAAAAGAAGCGAGCAGTAAAAGTGCTATGGTAAATATATTTTTCATGCTGGTTTAATTGTCAGTTTTTAAGTTATTTTATAAGCCGTTTCTTGACTATTTATATTAATTATTTACCGGATAAATTTTTTCCTGATTATTTCGGCTTCGTTTGTATATACCTGCAAAGTATAAAGTCCGCTTTTAAAATATTTTGATTGTAAACGCATCCAGTCTGTACCAACCGTAACAATTTTTGATTGCGAATAAACCAGTATTCCATCCGCAGAAATTATTTTCATTTGCAGCATTTGATCTTTTGATACATTTAAATGAAGTATAACATCTTCCTTGTCGTTTGTAATGGCCCTTACTTCAAATCCTGAATTAGAGGATCCGGAAGTAATGATTCTTTTAAAAACTGTACTTCCACCCTGGTCCGTAATCCTGATACGGTAATAATTTTTCAATGGTATCGGCTTCATATTTCTGTGTTATAATGTTGTTTTTGATAGTGTAATTAAGATTTCATAACCTCTGCGAAACTCTTTAGCTCCTGTTCTCTGCGGTTTCATGCATTTTGCCGCAGAGAACAGGAGAGGCGGAGATTACGCAAAGTTATCTTAAGAATCTCCGGGTGATGATTTCTCCTTCACTTGTATAAACAATCAATGTATAAATTCCTTTAGCAAAATTTCCTGTCTGTAAATTCAGTTGGTTTGTTCCTGCAAGGATGGTTTTGCTCTGCGAATAAACCATTCTTCCGTCTGCAGCAATTATTTTCATTTGTACAGTTTGATCTTTTGATACACTCATGTACAATGTCGTGTTGTTCTGATCACCTGTAATGGCAGTGAGCTCAAATCCTGATCTTGTTTTTCCTGTTACAAGAATTTTGCTGTAGAAAGAAATACCGTTTGCATCTGTGATCTTAATACGGTAATAGTTTTTTCCGTTCAATGGCTTGTCATCTGCAAAATTGAAAGGTAATAAACAACGTTGTGCGGTAGCTGTTATATCGCCGATGTTTGTAAAATGGATGTCGTCGTTGCTTCTTTCAATATTGAACGTGGTGGAAAGATCTGTTGTGGCAACTTTCCATGTAAGTAAATTGCTTTGTTCTTTACCGGTTAAAGAAAAATATTCCAGTTTTACCGCCACAGGTGCAAGTGTACTTACAATGGTCGTTGTTTTATTTGTTACAACAGGAGGGTTGAAATCAAAATAAATAGAGGCGGTGTTATTGATCGAATCTCCAACAACAAGTGTATTCTTTGGTTTTACCTCAAACATAACAAATCCGTTACTTCCTGCATCATTGATCGCTTTATACGGGAGATTGATATTTTCAAAATAGAATTCAAGTTTGTTATTGTTGCGTGTAATATGACAAGGATGGTTGCTGCTTATGAAATCAAACGATTCCCAGTCAACATTACCGGTTAAAGTATCAGCTACAACAATATTGAATGCAGTATCTGTTCCCATGTTCTGGAAACGAATGATATAATGCAGATTTTTGTTTAAAGCACTGATATCAATTTTGCCTCCTTCTGCACATTGTTTGTCATTGGGGTCGTAAGAACCCGTAATCCCTTGGGGAAGAATAAAACTGTTATCAGCGGGTGTTTCATCATTATTATCCGGGGTAACGTTTGCCAGGTATATGAGTGTATCACCAATATTGTTAGCCGGCGGAGCGAATAAATTGAATGTTACATAAAAATGCCTGGTTTCAAAAGGGAGGATGTTGCTGTAATTCCATTCCAGCTGTCCCGCACTTTGATTGTTAACCGGGTTGGTGGAACTCACAAAAGTCATCTTTGCATTGTCAAAATTCACTTGCATGGTTCCGGAAAGTGTTGTGGTTCCCCTGTTCTTGCACGCAAGTTGGTACGTGGTATTAAAACCAGGTCTTGCCGGTCCCGCAGGTAAAAAACTAATTGCAAGATCATTGTATACACCAGATGGAGTAACACAAAAATCAGCGGTGTTAATGATGCTGTTGGCTGTATCAAAAGTTACAACGGCCGGGTTAGGCGTAATATTAAAATATTGATATGGAAAATAAGGTGTGATTGTGTAAATGCCCTTATAAGGATAATGATAATACTCGCCGTTATTGTTGGTATATTTTACTACCATATTACCTGAAGTGTCTGTAATGCGAATGGGTAAAGTTTGAAGGCGTGGATCATTGTTATCGCATCCATTGGTATTGACATCAATCTTTACTTCGCCTTGAATGGTATTGTAAGCTCCCGCAGGTATAAAACTACAATAGGAGTTAACGTTCAATGGCTTGATATAATTTGCTACCGGGTACAATAAAGTTCTGTAAGCCATATTGAAAACAGAATCTCTTTCAAAATCATCCACACAAATATTTAATGGAATTGTATCATTTATTCCACCGGGGGCGAATGTAAGTGTTTGCAATTGCGTCCCGTTTTTCAAATTAATATTTCTCACGTTAAATACTCCATACATAGAGCAATTCAGTGTTTTCAGGCTGGTACAGGTGCTGAGATCAAGGAAAGCGGTATTTATTCCTCCTATATCAATCGTTTCAAGGTTTATACAGCCTGTTACATCAAATAACTCGTTTGTCCATTCAATACTGGGGAGAGTTTCCCCAATATATTTTAATGCCGTACAATTTCCTGCAAACAAACGCTCTGTAACAGCTATGTTTTTTAAAGTATCCAGGTGAGTAAGGCCATTTATATTCAATGTATGAATCTTTGTTCCGACTCCACCACTCCTGATAGTTTTCAGGTTCTCGCAGCCCGTAACGTCAAGTGTTGAGAGATGACAATCTGATATGCCGATAAATTTTATGTTATGAAGATTTCCGACAATAAGTGTCGCCGGGTTTGAGGGTGAGGGATTAAGCTGAGAAAAACCTATCGTATCCAGACTGGCACATCCGGAAATATCTACTGATGTAGTAGTATTGACAAAATCCATCAACAATACTTTAAGCTGCGGAAGGTGGTTACCAAAATCTATATTCGGTTGGTTATAAATAGATGCTATAAGTTGGTGAAGATTTGGAAATGATTCCAGTCCGGTAAAATCATTTATACTGGTAAATGTAGAAATGTATAGAGAAGTAACTGCCGCTGCTTCATTCACATCTATTTCTCCATCGAAATTGGTATCCACCCCGCTGGATCCGCTTGTTAATTGTTGCTTTAAAACCGGGTCTGGTATATTAATGATCTGCGCATTCGTAAAAATTGTGAATAGCACAATTATCACGGTAAATATATATTTCATAACCAGTATTTTATTTCACGAATCTCTTTGTTATTATTTCGCCCTTATTCGTGTAAGCAATTAAGCTGTATATTCCTTTTGATAAATTCCCTGTTTGTAAATTCAGTTGATTTGTCCCTGCTGCAATTGTTTTGCTTTGTGAATAAACCATTCTTCCATCTGAAGCAATGATCTTTATTTGTACTTGCTGATCTTTAGATACATTCATGTACAATATTGTATTGTTCTGATTGCTTACAATGGAAGTGATCTCAAAACCAGATCTTGTTTTTCCGGTTACAAGAATTTTACTGTAGAATGAAATACCGTTTGCATCGGTGATCTTAATGCGGTAATAATTCTTCCCGGTCAATGGCTTGTCATCAGTAAAATTGAATGGAAGCAGGCAGCGTTGTGCGGTAGCCGTTATATTACCGATGTTGCTGAAATGAATACCGTCGTTGCATCTTTCTATATTGAATGTTGTTGTAAGATCTGTTGTGGCGACTTTCCAGGTGAGTAGATTGCTTTCATTCCTACTTGTTAAATTAAAATATTCGAGTTTAACGGGTACAGGTGCAAATAAACTAACAATGGTTGTTGTTTTATTTGTTACAACTGGTAAATTAAAATCGAAATAGATAGATGATGTATTATTAATGGAGTCACCCACAACAAGTGTATTTTTTGGTTTTACCTGGAATGCCACAAATCCATTGCTGCCTTCATCGTTGATTGATTGATAAGGGAGATTAATATTCTCAAAATAAAACTCAAGTTTATTGTCTCTTCTTTTTATATAACATGAATGACTGCTGCTGACAAAATCAAAACTTTCCCAATCTACATTATTGGTTAAGGTATCTGTGACTATTACATTAAAAGCAGTATCTGTACCCAGGTTTTGGAAATGGATGAAATAATGCAATGGTTTTTCCAGATCATCAATTGCTATTTTAGATCCTTCCAGGCATTCTTTGTAATTCGGATCATAGGCGCCTACAAGCCGTTGCGGAAGTATAAAACTATTATTGGCAGGTATTTCATCTCCGGCGAGAGGATCTATAGTGGCCAGGAAAATAATTGTATCACCGATATTATTTACCGGGGGAGCAATTATATTGAAACCAACAATTACTGACCTGCTTTCAAAAGGCATAAGGTTATTATAATTCCAGCTTAATTCTGCCGGCAATTGAACGGATGGTGCGACGTTAGCATAACTAAAAGACATTTTATTATTATCAAAATTCAGCTTTACATTTCCCGAAAGCGTAGTGGTACCCCTGTTCCTGAATATGATTTGATAATCTGACTCGAAACCCGGCCTTGCTTTTCCATATCCATAAGGTAAAAGCATTACTTCCACCTGATTGTGGATTCCAGTTGCCGTAATACAAAAATCCGTTGTATCAATAATGTTATTGGCTGTGGTGAAAATAATATTTTCAGACGTTGGGCTAATAGTGAAATACGGATAAGGGAAATAAGGGGTAAGGGTAAAATTTCCAACAAAATCATCATGCCTGTAATTGCCCAAAGTATTTGTATACTTAATTGTATTATAAGTTCCATCAAATACTTTTATACCAATATTTGCAATTCCCGGATCTGCAGCATCACAACCATTGGTATTTGCATCAAGGCTTATTCTACCTTGCATTGTATTATAATTGTTACCGCCGGGCCATGCTGTACAAAAAGAATTTACATTTAATGGTAACCCGGGAGGATTAACCGCATTCAAACCGTAGATGATATCAGCCGTCTCAAAATCATCTGTGCATATAAACAGTGGCAATGGATTTGGGTTATCTATAAACACTGCAAAATTTTGCGGTATTAACGACAACGGTATTTGAGTTCCGTTTTTAATGTTCAGGTAGCGCAGATTGGGAGCACCAATGCCAAATGCATATAGGTTGGGACAATTGCCAAGATCAAGGTAAGTACCATAATAATTAAAGCCGCTTATCGATTCGAGGGCAGGGCTATTGATTATAGAGATATCGTCAATAAACATTCCGGCGTAAGCACTATATCCCTGTATTCTTTTCAATACAGGATCATTGTCAGCTTTTAATGTACCTATATGACCTTCAAACTCAAGCCGATCAAGTTTTGTTAAACCACTCACATCCAAAACAGCATGGATATCTCCCTCTGCCATAATAAATTTTGTAAGGCTATCACATTCGCTTAGGTCTAAACCGGGCAAGTTAAGTTTGTCGCAATAAAGCTCTCTTAATTTATGCACCCCGGTTAAATTAAAGCTGGTAATACTATCAGCATTTGAGTTGCTGACCGACAGGTATAAAATTTCAAGATTGCTGCAGTTGGCAATATTTACCTCGTGTGTTTGGTATCCTTCTATCTCTGTATAATTGAGTGAAGTCATTCCTGACAGATCAACTGTTGTTCCCGAAAAGATAACAATCAATGTGTCGAGGCTGGTAAATGATTGTATGCCGGTTAAATCAGTCACAAAAACCAAATATAACTTTGTCACTACCTGCGCCTCGGATTGCTGTATTTCTCCATCTCCATTCACATCAATTACCGGGTTAGTATAATTAAGTAACTGGGTTTTAAATTCAGCATCAGGGATGTTCAGAATTTGCGCTGAAGCAAAAGATGCAATGAACAACAATGCAATAACGAATAAATGTTTCATGTGCTGGTATTTAAGCGTATAGTTATTTTATAAATCTCTTTGTGATCAATTCTCCATCTTTGGTATTTACAACCAATGTATATATTCCTTTTAACAAATTACCTGTTTGCAGATCCAATTGAATTGTTCCGGCAGCAATTGTTTTGCTTTGTGAATAAACCATCCTTCCATCTGCAGCAATGATCTTGATTTGTACCTGCTGATCTTTTGATACAATCATGTACAATGTTGTATTGTTCTGATCACTTGCAATGGCAGTGATCTCAAATCCTGATCTTGTTTTTCCTGTCACAAGTATTTTGCTGTAGAATGAAATGCCGTTTGCATCGGTGATCTTAATGCGGTAATAATTCTTTCCGGTTAATGTCTTATCATCTGTAAAATTGAATGGAAGCAGGCATCGTTGTGCGGTAGCCGTTATGTTGCCGATGTTGTTGAAATGAATACCATCGTTACTTCTTTCGATACTGAATGTTGTGGAAAGATCTGTTGTGGCAACTTTCCATGTAAGTAAATTGCTTTGCTCTCTACTGCTCAAAGAAAAATATTCGAGCCTTACAGGAGTAGGTGCAAACGAACTTACAATTGTGGTTGTTTTATTTGTTACGATTGGAGGGTTAAAATCAAAATAGATGGACGCAGTATTATTCACTGAATCCCCAACAGACAATGTATGCTTTGGTTTTACTTTGTAAGCCACAAATCCCTGGCTGCCCGGTTCATTGATAGCTTTGTAAGGAAGTTTAATATTTTCAAAATCAAATTCGAGCTTATTGCCTTTCTGTTTGAACACAACGGGATGACTGCTGCTCATAAAATCAAAACTGTCCCAATCTGCATTATTACTCAATGTATCTGTAATCACAACATTAAATGCAGTATCTGTTCCCAAATTCTGGAAACGAATACTGTAGTGCAGGTAATCATCAATAGCTGTTATATCGATCTTATTTCCCTGCAGGCATTCCTTTTCATTGGGATCATAAGGGCCGGTGAATATTTGCGGCAGGATAAAGATGTTATCAGCTACTGTTTCATCACTTGCAACCGGGTTTATCTGTGCCAGGAAATAGATCGTATCGCCGATATTATTTGCCGGCGGTGCCAACATAGTAAAATTGACTTCGATGGTTCTTGTTTCAAAAGGCTGGAGGTTATTATAATTCCATGCAAGCTGCCCGATGTTTTGGGAACTTACCGGGACAGAGCTATTCCCAAAAATCATTCGACCGTTCTCGAAATTCAATTGAATATCTCCTGACATTAAAGTAGTGCTTCGACTCTTAAATGTCAACAGGTAACGTCCCGCACGCCCTGGATTTGCAGAAGAGAAAGGAAGAAAGTTTATTTCAAGATTTTGATGAACGCCATTTGGTATTACACAGAACGCTGCAGTATCTATCAGGTTATTTGCCGTATCGAAGGAAATATTTGTATTTAACGGAGTGATAGAAAAATGTGGGTAGGCGAGGTGAGGTGTTACGGTAAAATTTCCGGCATAAGGATAATGTGCATACCTGCCTTCAGCATTTGTTGAAACGGTGATCATTTCCCCGGTACCGTTATTGGTAAGTTTTACGGGAATATTTGGTACAGGCGGATCATTGTCGTTACAACCATTATTATCAACATCTACATTGATTTTTCCCCTGATCAGGTTATAATTTCCCCCTGGGAAGAGTGTGCAAAAAGGAGAGATGTTCACTGTACCGGTAGCATATGGTATCACCCAGTTATATAACCTGCTAATTTCAACATCATCAGCACACATGTTTATACTTCCTGAACCCAGGAACCCAAGAGTATCCAGCTTACTGCCGTTTTTCAGGTTTATAAATGTATTCGACAGGTCTTCATGATTGAGATACATCCTTTTCAGATTCGGACTTGTACTAAAGTCGATGACCCGGGGTAGGAATCCCTTAAAATTTATATACTCTAATTTATTTGTTCCTGTAAGATCTATTTGTTCAGTCGGGCTTGGAGGGTTACTGTTTTGGGTGTCAAACGTTAAAGATCGAATGTTACTCTGCCTGCAGAATACTTTATTAATGTGTAAGCCAGATAAAAAATAACAGGAAATAAGGGAGGCTGTATTGCTAATATCAATTGTATCTATCCCGGCATTTATTTGAACACCGTAGAGGCTGTCACAATTCACAACACTGAAATGTTGAATCTCTGCCTGCCAACCTGCGAAAACAACACTTTTTAACCTATGCATCCCTTCAAAATGCAGCTTTGATAACATACTCTGTTGCTGAAAAACAAGCCGGATATCCTTTAAGTTTTGCAAGTGGCTAAAATCAAGTGAAGAAAATTTGGAATTGGAGATTTCTATAATTTCAAGGTCATTGCACCCGGTAAGGTTCATTGAAGTGAATAAAGAGGTGGTATCGGACCTGTTTGACATTCCAAGCGTTTTTAATTTCGTTAATCCACTAAGATCCAGAGAATCGAGATACACTGAAGTGGCGATAAAATAACTGAGATTGGCAAATGAGCGTATTCCTGTAAAATCCCGGATGTATAAATGATTGGGGTTATCAGAGATATTGATTGTATCGACAGCCAAAGCCTCGCTGAGTTGTATTTCCCCGTCTCCATTTGTATCAATTACGGGATTGAGGAAACCTAACTGGTAATCCAACAGGGCCTGTTTAAAAACAGGGTCAGGTATATTCACGATTTGTGCAGATACAAAAGATGCAAAGAACAAAAAGAGTGCAGTCAATAAATGTCTCATAAAGTTAGTTCAACAGATCAGTTATTTAAGTTTATACGAAATCCCAACGCTCATGCCTGCATGCTGTATTTTTTTATTGATCATGCTGTTTTTAACCGATTGATTTCCCAAAGCCCAGTTGATAGAAGGTAAACCAAAAATTTCTACACGCCTACCCAGCATTTTACCTGCTCTTAAACCGCCATACAACGAAAAGCTTACTTTGTTTTTATCGGCAATTGTTTGAGAAATATTCACCAGTGATGCGCTGCTGTGTTTATCTATTTCATTCCTGTAATTACTGAACACATTTATAAATGTTCCGGCCACCATACCCAGCGACCAGGAGCGGTTTTGCACAAAATTGTATTGAACAAACACCGGGATGCTGATAAACCGATAGCTATTGGTAGCACTGATACTTCTTTCTCCACCCGTTACAACTTCAATGGTGTCGCTAACAAGCTGTGGGCCGTTATTGCCATTCACGATCCTGTCAACAACTTCATATTTGGTATTTGTTTCAGTTCCTTTGATAGTGATATCCTCCTTCAGCTGCAGGTATTGTACGCCGATGCCAGCAAAGAATTTTTTGCTCAATGATCGTCTCAGCGACAATGAAAATGCAACTGAAGGATTGATATCCGTTTTAACAAGATTTCCGACAAATGCTGATTTCACGTTGTTGGAAAATAGGGTACGGTTAAACGAAACCGCTTTGTCATACTGCTGCACTGGTAGGATAGGCGTTGCAGCAACATCAAGAAACCATGCATGTTTCTTCGCTTGCTTTTTTTTGAGGGGGGATGTTTGTTTTTTGTTTTCATCAGGTGCTGTTGAAGCGATTGTAGTTTTGGTTGAATCAACAGCTAGTTCTTTTTTTACCAGCTCCGTATTAACGGGTTCGGGTCTGGTAATGTCAATTAGTTCTTTTTTATCATCAATTATTTGTTTTTGTTGTGGAATATTTTTTTCATTTTCTTTTGTATCATTTACCGCAACATCATTGTTTTCTTTTTTTGATTCTGTTGCAATTCCTGTTTCACCTGTTTCTGTTTTAATACTTGCTTTTCCTTTATCTTTTTTTACAGTTTTCTTTTGAACTGCAAGCACTTCTTTTTCATTATTGCCATTTATGTCTTTACCAAACCATTTCTCACTGCTGTTTGTTTTGTTTTGTTTGTTGCCGGCATTTGCTGGAACATTTGTTTTTGAAGTAGTTTGTTTTTTATGCTGTTCAACTCTATCAACCTTATTATCTATCAGGCCTTTTCCGGTATTTGTATCCAGCTTGCCACCTGTTACCTGCTTCTCCGGTACCGAAGCATTGGTTAATGCGTTTTCAGTTGTTGTTTTTTCTACATCTTGTTGCTGATTGCTTTTAGCCGTTATATTTCCTGCATCCTGCTGCTGATTGCTTTTATCTTTACCCGTATTATCAATCTTTTCAATTTCATTGTTGGTTGCTTTGCTTTCAGTTTTACTCAAAACAATTTGTTTGGAAGATTTATTCCCTTCATAATTATAATAGCCAATAATCAATAAGCCAAGGAGCAATGCAGCGCTGGTCCACCAGAAAAAAAATACACGACGTTTTTTTCTTTCTTTCTTCTCAATATTATCCCATGCATCCGCAGGTACAGGCGCCTTATGGTCATTGGCCTTCTGTTGTATAATATCATCGAAACTGTTCATATCTTAATAGTTGAATTGTGTTTTTTTAAGATCAGGTTTTGTAAGTATTTTCTTGCTTTCAGTAATTGTCCTCTTGATGTACTCGATTGTATTCCCAGCATCACAGCAATTTCTTCATGCGTATAACCTTCAATTACATTCAGGTTGAATATTGTTCTGTAACCCTCGGGCAAGCTGCGTATCATCAGGTGAATTTCATTTTCTGAAATTTTAGAAAGCACAACGGGATCAATGCCCTGGTCCTTTGTGTCAGAAATATCAATATCACTGAATTGTATTTTCTGTTTGCTCAATAACCTGGCGGCCACACTTACAAACACCCTTCGCATCCATCCTTCAAAACTTCCTTCATGCCTGTATTGACCGAGGTATTTAAATACTTTTATAAATCCCTCCTGCAAAATATCCTGTGCGTCGTGTTCATCAATGGCATACCGCAGGCACACCGACATCATTTTACCTGAATACCGGTCGAATAAAAGTTTCTGGTAGTCCCGCCTTTTATCTATACAGCCTTGTATCAACTCGCTCTCTGTCAATTAGGGTGTTTGCTTTATTGGTTCATTGATTAATCTTATACGTTTTGTTATAGATCCCTTTTTATATTAATAGTACAGCTAAACGTGTGTGAATTTCCAACAGCAAGGTCATCCAATGTGCCACTAATCGTAGCTGTTATGAATTCACCAACAAGGCCGTAACTTGTAATAGTGATATTTGCCGGTGGATTGAACTGGTAAGCCTGGTCGAGTGTAACAGTTCCTGTAACCGGGTAGGAGCCCGGTGCATCGGGTCCGTTACACGTTAAATCGAATACTGTAATACTATTTACCAGGTCAACAGCATTGAAGGTTGTCCGGTTATTTCCGAAATCAAAATTGCCCGCAAAGTCATGCCATGGTACTGTAAGTGTTGTTGGAATTCCATCAAGCGTATAAGTGATCGTTTCAATGGGTGCAGCGGCGCATGCGTGCAATGTGTCAAAATCATTTGTACCTGTTACCACGACTAAGCTCTGCACATCACTTTGCTCGGATGTTTCCCTGTCAAATGCGATCACTGATGCATTTGCATTTGGACAAATATTGGTTGTTGAATAAAAATCTCCATTCTGAATTTCTACCACTTTATTAGAGAGGCCTGTTGCGATAATTACATATCCATCGGTTACCGGGCTGCCATTACATTTTTTTACATAACCTTTAAGAACAGCCTCATACTGGTTAAGGTTTATTTTAACGCTTCCAAGATCAACTGCACTATTGGTAGTAGTTATGTCCTGGTGATACAATTCTTCTACCGATGTGCAAACTGATTCTATATATATAATAAGATTACTGTTTGCAGGTATTCCGCCGGACACTTCTCCATTTGCATTTGTATAACACGTGCGTGCAGAATTCGGAGAACCTGCAATTGCTATTGATACAGGTACATTGGCAATTGGTGCCAGTGACATGTCCACTATTTGCGCATTAAAGTTTACCGTCGATGATGGAATATCGCAATTCCAATAGGTAAAATGGCTGACAGTGCCGTTATAAGTCCCGCCGTTTTTCGTTGCAGCACCATCTTCCTGCCATAACCCATTAGCTTCATTGAAATACCATAAAGGAATGGACGCGGGAGCTGCAGCTTGCAGGGAGGCCGGGATGGGAAAGTTTAAGGAAGCGATTTGTCCTGCTGCAACCTGTAACAATTCGCCGGCATCACTGGTAAGTTCCACCGCCAGCATTCCATAAGTGGTGAGTGTATTCAGGTATCCTGACTGATCAATGCCACGAAGATCGCCGGGCATCGTGAGCTGGGTAACATCCATATCATCGGGGTTCAGCCATTGAATGGCGATATTGACCGTACCGGAATAAGGGGTATTATTTGATGCGATCACAACGGCATTAACAGGGAGCGTTACACTTGCGCCGCCTGTGGTACTTACGATACCTCCCGTTCCGGCGCCAACCGTTCCGGTGATCGTTTTCGGTATTAATTGTAAACGGACAAAAGTTTGTTTTCCAGCCTGTGGCAAAAAAGTGCGGAAGCCTGTAAAATAACCGGCTTTGCTAACTTTAATAAACCCTGCATCTTTTGCTAACGATACATTTGTTATTTTAAAGTAGCCGTATTGGTCTGTCAACGCAGAAAGTGATCCTGCCTTTACTTCAGCAGCTTCTATACCAACACCATTTTCATCTGTAATAAATCCATCCACAGATGCATTTATCTGGGTACTCAGGTCGGGCACCACCTGGTGAATCGTTTCAGTATACTGCTCTTCAACTGAATTTTTTTTGCATGCACTTAATGCAAGAACCAGGGTTATAATGGGAACGAATAGCGAGAGTTTTTTCATTACAGTATCGTTTATGTATATAAGATACAAAATTTGATACTATCGTTTGCCAGACAAGTTTTTAGCAAGGATATTTATTCAAAAGCCGGCCCTATTATCCCGGCAAGTCAGGGAAGCTGTAAACTTAGGTGAGGTGTAAACTTACCTTACAACGAAATGCCAAAGGGAAAATGCATCGCCACTCGCTAGGTATGGTACGATCAATTTTTGAACTGAAAATTGTATGGGCTATTTTAATTTATACGACAATCCTATTCCAACCCCGAACTGGTGGATTTTTGTATTAAAAAGACTGTTTTTAATATCCTGTTTGCCAACAACGTAATTAAATGAGGGGCTGGCAAATATTGAAAATTGCTTATGGAGCGTTCTTTCTACCCTCAGCGCCCCAACCAAAGCATAACTGATGCTGGTAGAAGCGGGAAGCGTTTGTGAAGTATTCGTCAACACTGCATCAGGGTTCAGGTTGATGTTGTTATTATACCTGCTATATACATTTATATTGATCCCCGCAGTGGCGGCTATTGACCATGGCTTTTGCTGCATGATCTTATATTGTACATATACAGGAATACTCAAAAAGCGATAACTGTTAATAGCACTGAACTTCCTGTTGCCCTTCTGCGACATTTTAATGGTGTCGGTTCTAAAACCGGGGCCTTCGTCTAAGATCACCTGTTTAACGATATACTTATAATACGTGTTCGTTTGTGTTCCTTCAATACTCACGTGCTCCTTTAACCGCAGGTATTGTAAACCGATGCCTGCACTGAACTTTTTATTCAGTTCTTTGCCGATGCTGACCGAATATGCAATGGAAGGATCGATGTGTGAGCGTTCGAGTCCTCCTGTAAAATCTGCTTTACTGTCATTCAATACAAGCTTGCGGTCGAAAAAGATATCTCCGGTATGTTGTTGAACAGGGATTACCGGTGTAACCGTTACATCGATAAACCATGGATGTTTACTTTCGGGTTGTTTATTTGATTTATCCTGTTTTTTATTTTCATTGACCGGGGTTGCAACGGCTTTCTTTTGAACATCTTCTGCAACAATATTTTTTTCTATAGCCAGTGGTTGCGATAAAGGCTCTTTCTTTTCTTCATTCTTAACCAGACCATCATTGTGTTGATTACCCGGTTCTGTAGCCAATGTTACAGGGCTGTCTTTTTTAAGTTCAGATCTGTTTGCCAGCTCATCTGTTTCACCCTGGAAAATATCAATGGATGATTTGGCCCTGTCTTTTTTTACTATTTTTTTCCTGTTAGCAGTTGAAGGAGCAGTGCCCGCTTCACTGGTTACAGGCCCATAATTGCTTTGTGTAGCCGCAACTTTATTTTTAATTGTTTTAGTTTTCTGAGCTGGCCTTGAGCTGGTTACCTGTTGTATATCGTCTTTACGCTTAGCCAGTTTATTGGCGGATGGGTTGTTTTGAATATCCCGGTCATTGTTGCCTGCGATGGTTGTATTTGTACCTTTTGTTTCGTTATCGGGAATTGCATTTTGATTTGCGGGTTGAACAGGTGCGGCTGACCCGTTTGTATCGTTTGTATTGTTTGTCTCGTTTGTTTTGTTTTGAATATTGGTAGCAGGATCAGCTGGCTGAGTATATAATTTATCTTCCTTGCTTATTGAAACTTTGTTGTCTATAGCTGTATTTTGGTTAAAATACCAATAGCCACCCATCAATAAACCAACAAGCAACACGCTGGCAAACATCCAGAAAAATGCGGGGCGTTTCTTCCTCTTTTTCTTCCTGATCTGCTCCCATGCATCCGTTGGTACCGGATCTTCATGGTTGTTTGCCTTCTGTTGAATAAGATCATATATATTGCTCATATCCAATTTTTATATTTTTTTTTACCAGCAGTGCCTGCAGGTATCTCTTTGCTTTTACCAATTGCACCCTGGAAGTGGATGCTTTAATTTTAAGCAGCACCGCGATTTCTTCATGACTGTATCCTTCAATTACATTCAGGTTAAATACTGTTCTGTAACCATCGGGCATACTGCGGATCAATGTATGTATCTCGGCTTCCGACATTTTAGAAACAACATCCGGATCAACTCCCTGGTTTGTTGCCCCTTCCGGTTCTATATCATCAAAGCGTATATTTTTCTGTTTGCTGATCTCCCTGGTCGCCACACTCACAAATACCCTTCGCATCCAACCTTCAAAACTGCCCTCAAAACGGTACTGTTGAATATAATTGAACACTTTAATGAAAGCCTCCTGGAAAATATCCTCCGCCAGGTGCCTGTTATTAGTATAACGGTTACACACCGCCATCATTTTTCCTGAATAACGATCAAATAAAAGTTTCTGGTATTCTTCCCTTTTATCTATACAGCCTTGTATTAACTCAGTTTCTGTCAAAAAAAATCGTTTTAAATAATCTTTGCTTTGCCCGTGCCTTTCTGCAGTTATTTACAACACTGAATATACGTTATCTCTGAAAAATGCCTGCAGTTAGTGGAACTGCAGGCTGATCTTCTCATGTTCAATTTTCACGTCATAGGGCATACGCACATGGCGATAATAATATCTTCAAACATTAATCCCTGACTATAATTTCTTCTGATATTCTGAATCCTGAAGCTCCGACATAACCGTATCTCATCTTAAATGATTCAGTACCCTCATCATACGTGTTGTTGCACTCAGCTGAACCTGGCCATTGCGGTGTATAAGCAGGACCTGGAGCAGTGGTTGGAAGCCCTGAATCCCATTGAGAATAAGGAGCATTAGGAGCTCCCGGAGCTGCAGAAACAGTTACATGATGTGGCGGGGCCGGATCAACATCAAAATCTGCTATATAACCATTAGGACCCAGATCACCTAAATAACAACGTACTGTTGTTGCATTCACTGTGGTAAGTGATTTTGGATAGGCATCAATGCTACGTGCAGCAGTTGGGTGATATAAATAACCATTAGAGGTATAATCACCATCATATGCATTTTTAATAGCTATAGATACCAAAAGCCTGTTCTCATTATCAGCAACAAGATAACCTGCATCAGCACTTACTATTTTCAATCCAAGGCCATACACAACGTCAGGATCCAGGGTAACGGTAGTTGGTACATTAATAACGATCGGAGCATTGAAGCTTCCGGCCGGAATAACAACATCTGTTGAACCAAGACTATAAATTGAAGGATCTAACTCTGTAAGCGGATCAGTTGTAGTTGCCAATGCATTGTAAGTAGTAACATAAGACTGATCAACTGCTACCTGGATATGGATGTCAGCTGAAGCTGGGTGACCACTCAATAAGCTGATCAATACAGTTTGCCCATCCAGTGTCTGCGGTGCGCTTGACAACACCAGGCCGGCATTTACCAGGCCTTTGTTGTTGTCGAATTTGGTTCCAAGTGTAAAACCAACGCCGGCAGGAGAACCATCGGGGTCATTGATCCCATATTCATGGTTATCAAAGCCTTTATCTTTTAAACAGCCGGTACCCGCTATGGCTACCAATGCGAATAAACATGCAATCCATTTTACTTGTTTCATAGTATGTTTTTTAATGACGATTTTTTAATAAATAATAACTATTCAACAACAAGAGACAGGGGCTGATGCGATCGCTTACCACAATAAAAAATATTTTAAAAGATTTTATAGAGATCATATGCCATGAATAATTAATGAGTTCATTGCTATGAACTATAAACCATAAACTAAAAACCTTGTCGTTTGCTCCCCTTCAATAACCTTTCATCCTTCTTAATTGCGTGTTTAGCAAAAAAGCAATAGTCACCCTGCATCTTATCACTAAATTATGATGCCAATAAAATTACTTACTTAAAAAACTGGTTTATGATACAAAAATTCAACATTAGAACATTATTGTTGTTTGTTTTTTCTTTTACATCTTTCACTGCATGGAACCAGGTTACCACACCACGGACGCCGAGTCCTGCTTCCGAAATCTCTCAAACAGTCGGAATTTCAAAAATTACAGTCAACTATTCCCGTCCTTCTGTAAAAGGAAGGGAAGTGTGGGGTAAACTTGTTCCCTATGGATGGAATGTACAGGGATTTGGCCTGGGGAATTCAGCTCCATGGCGTGCGGGTGCAAATGAAAATACAACCATCAGCTTTTCTCACAATGCAAAAGTGGAAGGGCAACCCGTTCCTGCAGGGACATATGGGTTAACTTTTGTAATTAATGAAGACAATTCCGGCGAGGTGATCTTATCCAAAGATTACAGGTCATGGGGAAGTTTTTTCTACGACGCAAAAAATGACCAGCAACGCTCTAAAATAAAGATCCGTGATAATGCATTTACAGAACTGCTTACGTATGATTTTATCAATCTCTCCAAAAATTCAGCGGAGCTTGTATTGAATTGGGACAAAAAGCAATTCCCGGTTAAGATAGAATTTGATGTGGACAAAATTGTACTGGACAATGCAGATGAGCAATTAAAAGGTGCCACGGGGTTTAACTGGATCGGGTTTAATTCTGCCGCCAATTATGCACTGCAGAATAAAACAAATCTTGAAAAGGGATTGGAATGGAGTGAAAAAGCAGTAACACAGAATACAAGTTTTAATACGCTCAGTACAAAAGCTAATATTCTGAAAGAACTGGGAAGAACTGCCGCGGCTGATAAAATAATGGAAGAGGCAATGGCAATTGCAACCAACAATGAATTAAACGCGTATGGTTACCAGTTACTCAACAATGGCCAGCATGATAAAGCTATAGAAGTGTTTATACTCAATACAAAGAAGAATCCAAAGGATCCGAATACTTTCGACAGCCTGGGCGAAGCATATTTTACAAAAGGGGATAAGAAGAATGCAACCATCAGTTTTAAAAAATCTTTGAGCATGAATCCAAATGCTGCTACCAAAGCGAATTCAGAAAAGTTTTTAAAACAAATGGGAACGATGTAGTAACCTTTAATGATTTAATTCGTTTTAATAATAAGGTTTCATAGGGTTAAGGTTTAACAAAAGCAAGGGACCGTCTTAGGACGGTCCTTTTGTTTGCAATAATTCAGCGTTCAAAATTCCTTGTCCATTATCATTGACTTCACATAGAATAAATCTGTATTCAGCTTTTTCTTTCACCCAAAGTTCGCAAAGGAGATAAGTCAGCTAAGGACTTTTTGCGCCATTGCATCTTTGCGGGCCTTGCGTGAAATACTAACTTCCTTATACTATAAGAACAATAACTAATTGTAATTTTATATTACCATGGATGCAGTAGTACACATATTATTTTCATCTGATTATTATGATGTATGCAATTTTAAATGCCAGTGCAATGAGTGTACTAAATCCAAAAGAGAGTATAATGAACATTTTTCCATTTGCTTTATAAGAACAGGCAACTTTTATTATCATACTTACCAAGATGCACTGGATACTTTCACAGGGTCTGTATTGATCAGCAAACCGGATTATGAATACAATGTCACGCATCAATCGAATATGCCTGACGAATGTACCGTACTGACCTTTAAGAAAACATTTTATGAACAACTGCTTGACCTGTTACCACAACATGCAACATGGTTTTTCAGGAATGGGGATATGCAGTCGCTGCTGCTTAAAGTAAATGCTGAAACGGAATATTTGCACGAGCTGTGCTTCCAGGCAATCAGTAACGGGGCCTGTTCGAAACTGGAAGCCGATGGACTGGTAATGGAATTGTTGCAACAGGTATTGATGTGTTTCGGAGATAACGAATCAAAGCAAAAAATTTCAGAGCGGTTCAAAAAAAATCATTTATCCACCATTGAATCTGCCAAGCAATATATCCGTGAAAATTTTATCAAAGACATTTCACTGATGGATCTTGCAAAACATTGCAATGTGAGTCCTTTCCATTTTAGCAGGATCTTTAAATCATTCACGAGGTACAGCCCCTATCTTTATTTGCAATCGGTGCGGTTAAAGCAGGCTGAACTGTTATTAAAAACAAACCTGCCTGTCGCCGATGTCGCATTTTCCTCAGGATTTAATAGTATAGATTATTTTTCGTCTGCCTTTAAAAAGAAATATAGACTGTCGCCTACAGCTTACAGGAACGGTTTGAAAACTAAGCAAGATTTCTAAAGTCATTTTTCTGCTGCCAGGGTAGTTTTGTTGTGAATTAAACAACAACAAACTTTTATGAAAAAAATTATCGTAGGCCTGCTCTCTTTAATTGGTCTGAACAGGGCAGCAGCACAGCAAACCAACCTTTCGAAAGACATGCAGGAATTAAAATTCCTGAATGCAACCTTCATCAACAATTTTGTTACAAATGATACCGTAAGCCATAGCAAGATCATTCACAATGATTTCGTTTGTATCACATCAACCGGGCAATAAATTAACAGGAGGGACTACATGGCAGATTGGGCACATGGGTTTGATGGCTTTAAATACTGGGATTACAGGGATGAGAACATAAAAATATTTGGCAATACAGCATTGGTGCATTCGATGAATAAATATATTGTTGAACGGGATGGAAAAGAAATTACCGGGATGTCGATGTATACAGATGTTTATATCAGGGAAAACGGGCAATGGAAATGTATACAGGCACAATTAGCCAAAGTAGCGCCGGAAAATTTTGCTGCTGATGAAACCATTGTGAGGTCATATGATTTCAGGAAATAGAATTCCTGAACGATCATTGGATGGCAACGAGATTTGCCGGATTTTGATTTATTGAAAAAAGAAATCAGTGCGCATATATTCCTTACCTTAAAGGATAAATTATCAAAGCATGTCCTGGAAAATTTTATCCTGTGTATTGTTCTTCTTTGGTTTTGTTTCTAAAAACAACGCACAACCACCAATAATTGAATGGCAAAAATGTTATGGTGGTACGGGAGCAGAATTTGCTAAATCCATTCAGCGAACATCCGATGGTGGATATATTTTTGTGAGTTCGACCATTACCCCAAACAACGGTGATGTGAGCGGCTACCATGGAGCGAACCTAACGGATTACTGGGTTGTAAAACTCGACGTAACGGAAAATATAGTTTGGCAAAAATGTTTTGGCGGTACCGGTACTGACAATCCAAACTCTGTACAGCAAACTTTTGATGGTGGATATATAGTGGGTGGATCTTCTAATTCAACTGACGGAGATGTAACCGGTAATCACGGCACTTATGATTATTGGGTGCTGAAACTGGACAGCAATGGAAATATCTCCTGGAAAAAAGCGCTCGGAGGTACAGAGGATGAAACCGGGGGAAGCATACAGCAAACTTCAGATAGTGGTTATGTTGTTATTGGCCTGTCTGAATCGATAGATGGAGATGGAACAGCAAATCACGGTGGGTTCGATTGCTGGATCGTAAGACTTGATTCTTCCGGTAATATATTATGGGAAAAATCTTTTGGGGGATCCGAAGCTGAGTCAATAACAACTCTTTCACAAACATCCGATACTGGATTTATCGTTTCATGTTATTCTAAATCCATCGATGGCGATGTTTCGAATGGATGGAGTTTTGGAATTTCATGGATTTTCAAACTTGACAGTATTGGTAATATCCAGTGGCAGAAAACATATGGTGCAAGGCTTAGTGTAACTAACAACACAGAATACATGAACAGTATTAATGAAACGCCTGATGGAAATTATATTGCTACCGGTACATGTACTATGAACGGTGGAAATGTAGCAGGCAGCCATGGGGCAAATGATATCTGGGCTATTAAATTAAGTAGTACAGGAAACCTGTTGTGGCAAAGGCCAATTGGGAATGCTGCAAACCAGATTGGTAATAATTCCTATATAACAATTGATTCGGGATGCGTAATTATTGGTGTTTCGAATGGGGGTGGTGGAGAAGTTACAGGACAACATAATGGTGCGGATGTATGGGTTGTAAAATTATCAAAATATGGAGTACTTCAATGGGAAAAATGTTATGGTGGTAATTCGGGAGATGTAGGTTTATCTATCTACCAAACACCCGATGAAGGGTTTATTACAGCAGGGTATACTTATACTAATTCTGATGCAGATGTAGGAGCAAATCATGGTAGCTCCGACGTGTGGATAGTAAAACTCAGCAAAGGAATTTCACTACCGTTAAGATTAGGTAAATTCAACGCAATACCGGCTGATAAATTTGTTTATTGCGAATGGCAAACGCTACAGGAAAATAATACCAATCACTTCATCATCGAACGAAGTGATAACTGGAAAGATTTTACCGCTATAGGAAAAGTTCCTGCTGCAGGCAATAGCTCATTGCCCTTACACTACCAGTTTACAGATTCTTCTTTTCTTTTAAACATTGACCGGTATTTATATTATCGTTTAAAAATGGTAGACAATGATGCTGCTTTTAAATATAGCAATGTTATAAAAGTAAAATTGAAAGCAGGAACATTGCTGAATATCTTTCCTAATCCTGCACATTCTTTTTTAACAGCAGGTTTCAGTTCTACTGTAACAGAAAAAGCTGTTTTGACAATTACAGATCATGTTGGTAGAAAATTAATGAGTGCCGGTATTGTAATAAAGAAAGGTTACAATGCTATTCCTGTAAACATTTCAGGCATGACCAAAGGCACATATTTTCTATCTGTTGCAGGCACAAATAAATACATTGCCACATTCATTAAGACAAGTGACTAGGCCGATCACCTATATAAAGCAAAAGTTTGTAAAACATTTCATCACCTCCAATACACAGGCAGAAACTTTATTCCTCAATTCATTCAGCAGGAACAATCATGATCTTTTATACAGCATTATGTTGCGTAAAAAAGCATGTTCAATTATCAAGGGAGGAGCAGAGATTTTGCAGAGGTTCTTTGCGAAATCTCCCTTTACTCTTATTCTCTGCGGTTAAAAATTCAAACTGTGACCCTGCCTTATTTTCCGTATGCAAATGCTTTCTTATATTCGTAGCCTATGTTTGAAGTTTTACGGGAATTTTTAGAGCAACGCTTTCATGTAACCGATGATGAATTTGATTTCATAAAAAATGAATTCAAACACAAACATTTTAAAAAGGGAGAATTGTTATTACGTGAAGGCGCAGTGGCAAAATATGCTGCTTTTGTTACAAAAGGCTGCATGCGTAGTTATATCGTAGACAAAAAAGGCAAAGAACATATTGTACAATTTGCACCGGAAAGCTGGTGGCTGGCAGATAATGAAAGCCTGCGCTCAGGTACACCCAGCAATTATTTTATGGATGCAATAGAAGATTCCGACCTGTTATTGATAGATACTCCTTCTCATTTAAAAATACTGGAAAACGTTCCTGCTTATGCCGCAGCTTTTCAAAAAGGGCTTCAAAAACATACTGCCGCAAAAGATAAAAGGATCGTTGCTACGTTAAGCGCCACCGCTGAAGAACGATACAATGAATTTCTTACTACTTATCCTTCTCTTTCCTTACGCATACCCCAGCACATGCTTGCATCTTTTCTAGGCATTGCTCCCGAAACGCTCAGCCGTGTACGCAAACAACTCTCAAAGAAGAAATAACCTGATTTCTTGACTTAAGTCAATGGCCGGGCTTTTTGCAGGGAATATTTTTGTGTTCATAAAAATCAAATTATATGACACAGAAGACGAAAAACATGTTGAGATGGATACTATCTCTATTGATCTCCCTCCAATTGGGCAGCAGTGCGATCATGAAATTTTTAGCCCTGCCATTTTTTGTTGAAAATTTTACGAAGATTGGCCTTGCATACTATATAAATCTTATAGGCTGCATGGAATTATTATTCCTTTTATTATTCATGGGAAAACGTACCATGCGGCTGGGGTTGTTACTATTAACCGGTTATTTTGGAGGAGCCATGGCCATTGAAGCCATTTTTGGAAACATGATGGTACCGGCAATAATTCTCACAGTTACGTGGCTGGCAGCAGGTGTACGTGAACCGCAATTGTTCGGGATAAAAAGCCAGCCTGGTATTTTTAATCAATTAACTACAGGTATTCATATTTTTTAAAATCAATAAAGTATAGTCATGAAAGATTTAGTTATTAATAAAACGGTTCAAACCGTTCCATGGTTCAAAGAATGGTTCAATGCATCTTATTACCATAAATTATATGCGCATCGCAGTGATGAAGAAGCTGCTGGTTTTATAAACGCATTACTGAATTTGTTGCAACCCGTTCCGGGATCAAAAATGCTGGATGTTGGTTGTGGCAATGGCAGGCACTGCAGGCAGCTTGCAAAAAATTACCCGGTGACCGGCATTGATATTGCCCCTGCAAGTATTATGGAAGCTAAACGGTTATCAAACAATATCATTCCTTATTATAATCATGATATGCGTTTACCGTTTGCCGTGAATACATTTGACTATGTGTTTAATTTTTTTACCAGTTTTGGATATTTTGAAGATGAGGCAACACATAAAATGGTACTCGATAATATGAAAACTGCTTTGAAACCCGGGGGAATACTTGTGCTCGATTACCTGAATGTATATAAAGCAGAAAAAGAATTGATAGCAGCCGAAAGAAAAGAGATAGACGGGATCATTTATCATATAACAAGATGGATGGACGATCGTTATTTTTATAAAGAGATCATTGTAGACGATCCATCGGTAGCAAAACCACTTGTTTATACTGAACAGGTGGCGAGGTTCAGCCTCTATGATTTTCAATGCATGTTTGATGAAGCAGGCTTAAGACTACTGGGTATTTATGGGGATTATGAGTTGCATCAATTCAATAAAAAAAATTCCCCGCGTTTGATTTTGATAGCGGAAAATAGCTGAGGCGGGCAATTAAAAAAGCCGGACGCATTTTTTGAATATCGAACAAGGAACAAGGAATGTCGAATGCCGAAGTACTGTAAACTTCATCATTCATAACTCCTTGTTCCTTGTTGTTATTTTATGGCAGTTATCAATTTTCCTCTACGAAAAAGTAGAAATAAACCAATCAACAGGCAGGATTATTCTTTTTTCTGATTTTTATGTATATTTTAGTTACAGATTTTACCCGCTCATCCTGATCACACCTGCAGTACAAGAATTATCTTCTTTTAACTTAAAACCAGCAAAATGAAAAAAGTAATTATTTCTGCATTCATCCTGTCACTGTTTGCTATAGGATGTAATGACAGTAAAGACAAAGGAGAGGAGGCTACCGGTGATTCTGCTAATTTAGTAAAGGATTCTGTCAAACAGCTTGCTGATACAACGCCGGCATGCAGAACTAAAGACATGGGCAAGTACAAAACATTTGGACAGGAAGAAGTAGTAATTATGGCAGATTATTACCGTGATCTTGTATTTCAATCTTACCATAACGCTACACAACAGATTACCCTGAACCCGGGATTATTACAAGATCTTGCCTGCAATGGAAAGATCATGAAATTCATAAGTGTTGCCCAGGACCAGGATGTGGGCATGACAATGCAGTATGCAGACGAGGGAAACCAGGTGATAGTATATTATGACGTGTTGGATATATTTGGAAAATATTCTTTATGCCCGCCGCCAAATGATTGTGGTCTCACTGATACGGTCAGAAATCCAACAGCTCATCTTACCAGGGAACAAATAGATTCTTTCTGCACTGAGTACGATATGAAAAGATATCCATCACTTGAGCAGAGCGAAGTTGCAAAAATGGCCCAGGGCTATGAGGATGCAATTAAGGATGACTATCATAAAGTGATACAATCGATCGATCTGGATCCGGAACTTTTGTATGAAATTTTATGTAAGGTGAAAGGATTTAAATTGATTGCCGCTGCAAACGATAAAAAAGAAATAACAATGGTGATCGCATATACAAGAGATGGAAGGACTTCTTATTATGATATAAAATCAATATTCCCCGCTGCATTATGTCCACCTCCGGACAACTGTGGAATACCTTATATGGGAGCAATAAAGAAGGGAGGAAAAAGACCGAAACAAAAATAAGGAATAACCTAAACCGAAATTTGCCCGGCAAATAGTCAATGGTGAATAGTAAAAGTATGAAACTTTGAATTTTAATAGAACCAACTATGGAAAGTGACAATTTACTAATGTTCTTTCAAGCTTTCACTTTTCACCATTCACTATTCACTTATAAAACAGCCGTATCGTCTTCCAGTTTTTCTATACCTGCATTGTTCACAGTAGGCGTTTTTTTTACGCGTGCCCACCAGTTTTTAAAAGAAAATTTTTGTCTTACTTCAAGTAGTTTGCGGCTTTGCAGGAAACGTATCAGCCTGCTTTCCATGAAATGCTGGCACGGCACCAGGATGGTGATAAGTAATATTTTAATAGCCCATATTTTTATTGGTTCGCCATTGGTAAAACTAATGATTGGATGATCAAGCAATAAAATAATGAACTCGAATAACGAGATAAATGCGAAATAACCAATCAGTTTAATAGCTGTTTTGGAGATGGGCATCGTTCCGACAAAAAGCATCAGTACGAAAATTACAGTAAGCAATACTGTAATAGCCATGATCTGGAGATTGTGTTTGCGCTGTTCTTCCTGGGCAGCTTCAGCGATATCTGTTTCACGTTTCTTATTTTCCTGTTCAACCTGTAATAAAACCACTTTGTCTTTTGCAACATTCGACTCCAGTATCTTATTTACAGAATCTGCCTGCGAAGAATAATAATATGCCTGTTTATAATTTGCGTTTTTTGCATAAAGTATTTTTAATTGTGAACATACTGAATCAATATCTTTGAGGCGATTCAGTTGTTTGCTTAGCACAAATGCCTTTTCAAAATAATTTTTTGCCTCGAGGGTATCGTGATTTCTTAAATAAGCCTCTGCAATTGTAATTGATATATACGATTCACTGGATGGGTTATTGGTTTTCTTGATTTCATTTTCTGCTTTGATAAGATATACCAATGCTGAATCATAGTTTGAAGAGTAGTAATAAATGTTCCCTATTTCGCGGGCATAGATTGCGGGACCTGAATTTTTAAAAAACTGCACAAGATCTGTATTGCTATAGAGAAAATTAAAAGTTTGTGAACTGTTTTTTCCTGCCACCATGTACCAGTAATAAAGCAACCTTTTTGCGGTAAGCTTATACCGCTCATTGTTCAACTCTTCCGCCAACAGCCTGGCCTTATCTATATAATCCCGTTCATTGGTAATTCGGGCAAGGTCGATACAGTCAAGGAATTTGCCGCTCGCATCATTTTTATCAGTATTTAAACGTAGACTTTGCAGTAAATATTTTTTGGCAGTCACCGTATCACCAAACCCATTATACAATTCTGAAAACCTGTGATAAATTTTACACTGGAGCGTAATATTTTTTTGCTTATAGGCGATCTCAAATGCAGTATTATAATTTTTGAATGCAGGAACCGCATCACCCTTTGCAATATAAATATCACCGAACTCGATGTATAAAGCACAGGCTAATGAATCAGCTTTTGCATTTCCAAGCGCAGTCATGGCCAGTGTTGCCTGTTGCGCAGCTTCATCAAATTCATGTCGCTTCCGATATATGCCTGCGAGCCTTGTATAAGCGATTGCTACATAACCGTCTCTTTTGAGGTCCTGTGCATATTGTAATCCTTTAATGATAAAATTCCTGCTGTGCTCAAATGTTTCTTTGCTGCTCCAGGGAGAAAGGCTGGTAACCGTATTATTAAACAGGATCTTTAGAACAAGTTCTTTATCGCTTGATATTTCAGCAATAAAAAGCGCTTTTTGTAAAATACTGTCAGCCTTTGATTGCAGGTTAAAAATAGAGTAGTATTCAGCCAATTCGCAAATTGCATCAATTTTTTCGGCATCATTGCGGGAGGCAGTTATCTTTTGTTCATAAGCCCGCACCTGGGCCACATCCTGGGCGGTCGCATAACAAAACAGGAAACAGCAAAAAATCAGCAGCAGGTTTTTTTGCATGACATAGAGATTTTTATGGGCTCTTTATAAATATACAAATGAATAGTGAATAGTGAATGGTGAATAGTGAATGGATGGAGAGAGAATAACCAGGTTGAAATGAAAAAAATTTGTTTACCGGTTTTTATTGGCTTTTCGTCTATTTTCTTAAAAAATCAGAAAAATCAGAGTATATTTAGTGCTTTATTTTTAGTTTAAAGCAAAATCTATGTAAAAACTGTTGCCATCCCCGGGCAGTTGTATTTCCAATTATCACATTACCAACGCCAATTAACTTTTCATCATGAAAAAATTTTTACAGCTAACGCTACTTGTATTGTTTTCTTTCGCAGGCTTTTCACAGTCAGGCAAATACTGGTCGGCCAGCAATGAAAACCCCGCTAACATTCTTAAGTATAAAGCCGTAAACAGGCTTTCATTTCCGAAAGAGTTTAAGTTGTTTAAATTAAACGTTGGCCTGCTAAGTCAGGAGCTATTTGCGGTTGTTGATAATGCAATGAGGCACTCAACCACGATCACTCTGCCGAATGCTATAGGTATGCTGGAAGAATTTGAGGTATTTGAAGCTTCCAACTTTGAAGCTGCACTGCAGGCACAATTCCCGGAAATAAGGGCTTTCTCGGGCAGGGGTATTACAGACAAGTCCGCAACTTTAAAACTGAGTCTGTCTCCACAAGGAGTTCAAACAATGGTCTTCAGAACTGAAAAAGAAAATGAATTTATTGAGGCCTATTCACAGGATCATACTGTTTACGCAGTTTTTAATTCACAGCGAACAGCAGGGCAGCTACCGTGGGTATGTTCTACACAAGACCAGGAAATGGCAACAGGCATTGCGTCAAAAATCGAAAGTTCAAACGCTACTGCCAGTTCTGCGGGACAATTAAAAACCATGAGACTTGCCCAGTCGTGCAATGCAGAATACTCTAATTATTTTGGTGCAACAAGTGCAGCCCAGGTGTCATTGGTTTTAGCTGCATTTAATGCAACACTGACACGTTGTAACGGCGTTTATGAAAAAGACCTTGCTATACACCTCAATCTTATTGCAAATACAAGCAGTGTTATTTATTATAACGCATCAACAGATCCTTATACATCAATGGGAAGCTGGAACTCGCAGTTGCAATCAACTTTAACCTCGGTTATCGGCGAAGCAAATTATGATATCGGTCACATGTTTGGCGCTTCAGGTGGTGGTGGAAATGCAGGTTGTATCGGTTGTGTTTGTACAAATGGATCAAAAGGAAGTGGGATCACCTCGCCGGCAGATGCAATTCCCGAAGGAGATAATTTTGATATCGATTATGTAGTACACGAAGTAGGGCACCAGATGGGAGCCAACCATACTTTTTCTCACTCACTCGAAGGTTCGGGTGTAAATAAAGAAGTAGGTTCCGGTATCACCATTATGGGATATGCCGGTATTACCAGCCAGGATGTTGCACCGCACTCCATTGATATATTTCACCAGGCTTCTATCGCACAAATACAGAATAATATGGCGGGTAAATCATGCCCGGTTACTACAAGTATTGCGGCTACTAACGCAACACCTGTGGTGGGAGCTGTCAGCAATTATACAATTCCCATCAGTACTCCATTTGCACTTACGGGTTCTGCTACGGATGCCAATGCAGGAGATGTACTTACTTATTGCTGGGAACAAAATAACAATGCAACAACATCAGGATCAAATAGCATTGCGAGCCCGACAAAAGCAACTGGACCAAACTGGTTATCATTTAGTCCTACGACATCACCGGTAAGATATTGTCCAAAACTATCAACGATCCTTGCAGGCCTGAATGTAACCCCGGTTATAAGCGGTGGTGATGCAGGTACAAACATAGAAGCATTAAGCTCCGTTGCGAGAACACTAAACTTCAGGCTAACAGTAAGGGATAATAGCCCTTATAGTTCTACTGCCCCGGTTAAAGTTGGACAGACCGCTTTTACAGATATGGTGGTTACAGTTACAAATACTTCAGGTCCGTTTGTTGTTACATCGCCAAACATTGCCCTATCGTGGCCTGGCAATTCTTCGCAGGCGATCACATGGAATATAGCAGGTACAACATTGGCACCCGTAAGTTGTACCAGTGTAAAAATATCTTTATCTACCGACGGTGGGCAGACTTTCCCAACCGTCTTAATTGCAAGTACACCGAATGACGGAACTGAAACACTTGTCATCCCAAATACAGCCACAACCACAGCCAGAATAAAAGTAGAAGCAATTGGAAATATTTTCTTTGATATTTCTAATGCAAACTTTACAATTACTGCTGGCAGTAGTTTTACAACGATTGCAACTTCAGCAATCAATCCTTTGACTTACTGTGCAGGAACGGCTGTAAGTGTTCCATTTACAACCAACGGAGCTGCCAATGCAGGCAATGTATTCACTGCCCAGTTATCGAATGCAGCAGGATCTTTTGCGAGCCCTGTTTCAATCGGTACATTAACTTCTGCTGCAGCAGGAACAATCGCTGCAACTGTTCCTGCCGGAACGGCTGCGGGTAGCGGTTACCGTATACGCGTGGCAAGTTCTAATCCTGTTGTAACAGGTTCTGATAACGGTTCAAATATTATGGTGAACGTATCACCGGCTGCCCCGGTAATTTCTGCCGGTGGAGCAACTACGTTCTGCCAGGGCGGAAGTGTATTGCTCAGTGGAAACAGCACGGGTGGAGTATGGAGTGTTGGCGGAGGAACAACGTCAACATTAACTGCAACAATTACAGGAGATTATTTTACGACCACCACCACCGGGTGCGGAAGCGTTCAATCAAATCATATTTCTGTTTCTGTTACACCTAATATTACTCCTTCTGTAACGATCAATGCCAATCCTGCTGGTGCAATTTGCGCCGGTACTTCGGTAATATTTACAGCTACGCCAAGCAATGGAGGAACTCCTCCCGCATATAACTGGAAGGTAAATGGTGTTTCTGTATCCGGGGGTTCACAGGTGGGAATGTCGGCAATTACATTATCTAACCTGTCGAATGGGAATGTGGTCGTTTGTGATATGACTGCCAACGCGAATGCAGGATCATGTGTAAGTCCGCAGACAGTGAGCAGCAATGCCATTACAATGGTAGTGAATGCCGCACCCGTTGCTACAGCAACAGCTGTCGGTGCAACAACTTTCTGCCAGGGTGGAAGTGTTGTTATAAATGCTAACACTGGCGCCGGGCTGACCTATCAATGGAGATCAGGAACCAGCAATATTGGTGGAGCAACGTCATCTTCTTATACCGCTTCTGCTTCCGGGAACTATAATGTAATAGTTACTAGTTCGGGTGGATGCAAGGATACTTCATCATCTGTTGCAGTTACCGTTAGTCCTTTACCAACGCCTTCAGTTATTTCAGCCGGGGGGCCAACAACCTTCTGCCAGGGTGGAAGCGTATTGTTAAGTGGAAACAGCACAGGTGGCGTATGGAGTGTTGGTGGCGGAACAACTGCAACACTAACGGCAACCACTACAGGAGATTATTTTACGACCACCACCAATGGATGTGGAAGTGCTCAATCAAACCATATAAGTATAACTGCTACACCAAGTGTGCCGGTATCAGTAAGTATCAGCGCAAACCCGGGTAATACCGTTTGCTCAGGAACTTCAATAACCTTTACTGCCACCCCTACAAATGGAGGAGCTGGCCCTTCCTATGCATGGAAGGTGAATAATATTGACCAGGTGGCATCAGGAAATACTTTTGCGATCAGCTCACCTGTTAACGGGACAACTATTCAGTGTGTACTCACATCAAATGTTGGTAGCTGTGCTTCAAATAATCCTGCAACAAGTAATACTATTACACTAACCGTTAATCCATTACCAACAGTTTCATTCAGCGGTCTTGCGACTTCTTATCCAGGGAATGCTGCAAGTGCTGTTTTAACAGGTACGCCGGCTGGAGGTACATTTAGCGGTCCTGGTATGTCAGGTAATACATTTACTCCTGCAACTGCGGGAGTAGGAGGTCCTTATTCGATCACTTATACCTATACCAACGCAAACGGCTGTACGAACAGCAATACACAGCAAACCACTGTAACAGGATCCTGTACAGTTCCTGCTCAACCAGGCGCTATTACAACAGTTGGCGGCACAGCCAAAGTTTGTCCGGGTGATGTAAAAACTTATACCATTGTTGCGGTATCCGGCGCTACTTCTTATACATGGACTGCGCCTCCGGGAGGCGTGGTTACAGGTGGACAAGGCACTACTTCAGCAACTGTTACTTATAATGCAGGATTTACAGTAGGTGATTCATTGAGAGTAACAGCCAATAATACCTGTGGAAGCAGTAAGGCAAGAGCATTGAAGATAAACCGTAATGCAGCTGCATCAACACCAGGTGCAATTACAGGCGATGTTTACGGAGTTTGTAACCTCAGTGCAAAACCATATTCTGTTACTTCGGTTGCAGGTGTAACTTATGCATGGTCGTGGAGTGTGGCAGATGCAACGATTGCTTCGGGCCAGGGTACAAATGCAATCACTGCTAATTTCTTAAGTGCATTTGTAACAGGTAAATTATCTGTAACGGCAACCAATGCTTGTGGAACCTCTTCTGCAAGAAGCCTGACAGTTTATGCAAGACCGGCAGTTCCTACGCCGATCACAGGAGCAACGGCTGTATGTTCAGGACAATCAGGAGTACCTTATTCTATTTCACCGGTTGCGAATGCAAGTTCATATATATGGTATGGGCCGAGCGGTTCTCATATTTCTGACGGTATTACTACTTCTGCAAGCAGCAACCTTACAACAACAGCCACGAATGTTACAGTAAACTTTGGTTCAACTGCCGGACAGGTAAGGGTTAAGGGTGTGAATACATGTGCAGCAGGAGGAGTAGGTTCATTGACCGTTGCATTTACATGTAAGGAAAATGATTTACAAACAACCGGACTGATCGCTGAGAATAACGGTAATATTTATCCTAATCCAACCAATGGAGATTTCAGGATGCATATTGGGAATATTCAGAAAGCTGTTACAGTAAAAATTGAGATCAGGAACCAGTTTGGTCAGGTAGTTTACCAAAGCAATACAACAACCGGTAATGGCATGGTTGATTTGAAACTAGGAGGTAAATTAGCGGATGGCATTTATATGGTAAGTTATATGGTCAATGGAGAGAAAGTTGTAAAAAAACTAATGATCAGTAAATAGATTTTAAACATAGCTCATTAAAAAAAGATCCCGTTATCAACCTGGTAATGGGATCTTTCTTTTTGGGTTATAAATATTCACAGAATCAAACTGCATGTTAATATTTATTTTATATGCATTTAAAAAAGTGAATCGAAAAACGATTACTTTTATCTGCCAATACGTATCCTTTTAAAAATCTTCGCTTTCCCGTTTTCATTTTATTTTAATCGATCATTAATTCAAACCTTTTTATGAAACGTCCCCACTATTATTTTACAGTGCTTTTATCTTTATTGATTGTTGGTAATTGCTTTGCAGGTTCGCCGGTAGCATTAACTACAATTACTACATCACCCATCGGGCAAACGGGTTTTTGTGTAGGATCAACCCTAAATGTCTCTTTTACTATCGATGTAAATGCGGATCCGGGTAATATCTTCACTGCACAGTTATCAGATGCAAGCGGATCATTTGTCAATCCAATCAACATCGGATCTGTAGTTTCTATAAATGCGGCAACTATTTCGGCAACGATTCCGTTTACTACGACAGTCGGTACAGGATATCGCATTCGTGTTGTAAGTGCAGCGCCCGTAGTTATAGGATCTGATAATGGATCAAATATAACCGTGAATCTCTTGCCTGATGCCATTGCTGCTGGCTTTCCCAGTTTTGATGGTGCATATTGTGTCGGCGGACAATCGCCGTCTCTGCCACTCGCAGCAAATACGGGTGCTGGATTAAGTTATCAATGGCAACTGAATGGTATTAATATAAATGGTGCAACTTCATCAACCTTGCCAGTGCAGGGACCGGGAGATTATACTGTTATTGTTACCAATGCAGCAGGTTGTTCACAACAATCGAATATAATAGATGTAGACCAGGTTATACCGGCCCAACAGGGAGCTATTGATGCCAGTGGAACCAATTTATGCCCGGGTGGAAGCATAGTTTTAACCGGAAATACCTCTAATGGATGGTTTCTCTGGGATGGAAGCCAGATACAGGGAACTTTTGGAAACGGTATAGGGGTTACAGAACCGGGAAGTTATCAATGGGTGCCGCTTTCACTTATTGGTTCCTGTATTGGTTATACTTCCCCGGCAGTTGTTATTACACAAACAATTTTAAATGTTTCATTTAGCGGGCTGGCACCCCATTATGCAGCAAATGCAGCACCTGTAACACTGGTTGGATCACCTGCAGGTGGTACGTTCAGCGGGCCGGGTATCACGGGAAATACATTTAGTCCCGCAGCAGCAGGAGTGGGGGGGCCTTATACAATTCTTTATGAGTATTTTGATCTCACAACTGGTTGCATCGGTTCAAGTATACAAGAGGTAACGATAACACAGACATGTGCTGCACCGGATGCAATTATTACATCTGCAGGGCCAACAACATTCTGCCAGGGCGGAAGTGTTGTATTGAATGCCAACATTGGTACAGGATTAACATATCAATGGCATCTTGGACCAATTGCGCTTGCGGGGGCGAATAGCTCATCATTAACAGTTAATACAACCGGCGACTATAGAGTTGTTGTTACCAACGCAAGTAATTGCTCTGCAACATCAACAGCAGTTTTTGTTTCAGTACAACCCATTCTTTCTCCCAGCATATTTATTGCAGCATCTCCCTCTGCTACTATCTGTGCAGGCAGGCCAGTAACCTTTACTGCATCTGCATTCAATGGAGGAACGCCACCAGCATTTAACTGGAAAGTAAATGGTGTGTCTGTATCCGGAGGTGCACAGGTGGGAATGAATGTAATTACATTGCCTAACCTGTCAAACGGGAATGTAGTAGTGTGTGAATTGACTGTTAATCCCAATAACACTTGTGTAAGCACAACAACAGCAACCAGTAATATAATTACAATGACAGTAAATCCGGTGCCTGTTGCGCCAACAATTATAGCCAATGGGCCGACTACATTTTGTGCAGGAGTTGGGGTAACGCTGAGTGGCAATAATGGAGGTGAATGGTGCCAGAACGGATTTGAATTGGGAACATCAGCACCCACTTTCCATGCACAGGCAGGGGCATCTTATACTGTTGTTGTAACGAACGCCAACGGATGTAAAGACACTTCAAATTTCATTAATGTAACGGTTAATCCATTACCAATAGTTTCATTTAGCGGTCTCGCCTTAAGTTACCCTGCAAATGCAGCAGCAGTAACACTTGTTGGATCTCCCGCAGGTGGAACATTCAGCGGGCAAGGTATATCAGGCGATATATTTGATCCGGCTATTGTAGCAGTTGGCGGTCCATATGCAATTACTTATTCGTTTACAAATGCTAATGGATGTGCAAATACCAGTACACAACAGGTAACAATAACACAGGGATGTACAGCACCTCCTGCAGCTATTACACCGGCAGGTCCAACCACATTCTGCCAGGGTGGAAGCGTTGTACTAAATGCCAATACAGGAGCAGGTCTCTTTTATCAGTGGCAGATGAGTTTTGACGGCGGTGCAACTTTTGTGAATATTGTTTCCGGTACAGGCCCGGCATTTACAGCAACCAATCCGGCAATTTATAGAGTTAAGGTAACCGATGCCACCTGTTTCGCTTATTCATCTTGGGTAACAATTATTGTTAATCCATTGCCGACGGTTTCATTCACAGGCCTTGCAGCAAGTTATGTAACTACGGCTGCGCCTGCTACACTTACGGGTTCTCCGGTGGGCGGAACATTTAGCGGACCCGGTATTTCAGGTAATACATTTAGTCCGGGTATAGCAGGTGTTGGCGGGCCATATTCCATTACATATACATTTACAAACGGTAATGGATGTACGAATACAAATACGCAGCAGGTTACTGTTATTCCTTCAGGATGCAACCCGCCCCCTGTCCCGGGATCAATCTCTACTTCCGGGGGAGCAACGTTGGTTTGTCCGGGTGATGTAAAAACATATATGATCAATCCTGTTGTTGGTGCAACTGCTTATACATGGATAGCGCCTGTAGGAGCGGATGTTACCGCTGGCCAGGGTACAACCAATGTTACTATAACTTACAATGCAGGATTTATTGCCGGAGACTCATTGAAAGTAACGGCAAACAATACCAGCTGCGGAAGTAGCCAGCCACGTGGAGTGAAAATCAACCGCAGGCCGCCACCGGCACCGCCGGTAGCGATCACAGGTCCCGTTATTGGTGTGTGCAACACCACAAATGTGCTTTATTCTGTAGCACCTGTTGCAGGCATTACTTATAACTGGTCGTGGAATACGGCGGGCGTTTCAATTGTTAGCGGCCAGGGAACAAGTGATGTCACCTGCGATTTTACAACCGCTTTTATTACGGGAAGAATAGCTGTTACTGCAAGCAATAGTTGCGGAACATCTTCTCCAAGAAATCTTGTTGTAAATGCAAAACCAACTGCGCCGGGAATTATTACAGGCAACAATGCTGTTTGCGCGGGACAACAGGGAGTTGCATATTCGGTTGCACCGGTCACAAATGCAACATCTTATATATGGTACGCACCAACCGGCGCTCATATTACTGATGGAGTTACTACATCAACAGGCAGCAGTCTTGCAACAACGGCAACAGCTGTGCAGATAAATTATAGTACGCATGACGGTGCCGTAAGGGTGAAAGGCATTAATGCATGTGCTGCAGGATCAACGTCAACATTACCTGTTTCAGTTGTATGCAGGCAAAGCGCAGAGCGTACAGCCATTGCAATGGACGATGATGCAATCAACGCGAGCAATATCTATCCAAATCCAACGAATGGAAATTTCAGGATAACAATTGAACACGTTCAGCAGGGCACTACAGCGAAAATTCAGATCATGAACCAGTTTGGGCAAATAGCTTATCAAACCAATGCAATAACAGGCAAAGGAATGATCGATCTGAAACTGGCCGGAAAATTAAGCAATGGATTGTATATAATAAATTGTGTTGTGAGTGGAGAAAAAGTGGTTAAGAAACTTATGATAAGTAATTAAATAAACAATAATCTTTTGAAATCCCATTACCTGTTACAGTAATGGGATTTTTTTTCGATGGAACTAAATATCCTAATGATCTGCCCTGGTTTATTTATAAATTGCATCTCTATCTTTATAAGAATTTATGAAAGCAGATCAAAAAAATAAATTGTTTATAAAAAATATGGTTTGTCCAAGATGTATTTCTGCAATTGAAAGCGTGCTGGAAAAAATGAAAATCCCTTTTACCAAGGTGATACTGGGCGAAGCAGAACTCCAGGTTTCATTAACAGGAAACAGGTTGCGGGAATTTGATGAGGCAATAAAAAAGGAAGGGTTTGAGTTAATTGAGACAAGAGTGAATAAAATTGTGGAAGACATCAAAAAATCCGTGCTTGCATATATTGCGGATCTTTCAACCGAAAAAAGACTGAAACTTTCTTCTTACATAACAAAGCATATCCATTATGATTATAGTTATTTAAGCGACCTCTTTTCATCAGTTGAAGGAATTACAATTGAGCAATTCTTCATTCTGCAGCGAATAGAAAAAGTAAAGGAGTTGCTGGTGTATGAACAACTTTCTTTAACTGAAATTGCATTTGAAACAGGTTTCAGCAGTGTTGCACATCTTTCCGCACAGTTTAAAAAAACAACCGGCCTCACTGCATCACATTTTAAAAAAATAGGAGAACAGAAGCGAAGGTCAATCGATTCAATCTGATCCAAAAATTATATAACTCTTTCCCTCATTAGCATAACACACACCTGTCGATTGCATGTTAGTTTTGTGTTGTAATTAATTATTAACATTTAAAACAACAGTCATGAAATCAACATTCAAAAAATGCAAGAGCGTTAATTGTACTTGTACGGTTTGTGTATGCGGTGAGAGCTGCCATTGCGGCAAATCCTGAAATTAAAAAGTGTAGCCCGGAAAATTATTTTAATAACATTTAAAACAACAGTCATGAAATCAACACTCAAAAAATGCGACAGCGTTAATTGTACTTGTACGGTTTGTGTATGCGGTGAGAGCTGCCATTGCGGTAAATCCTGAAATTAAAAAGTGTAGCCAGGAAAATTAATTTAATAACATTTAAAACATCAGTCATGAAATCAACATTAAAAAAATGCAACAGCGTTAATTGTACTTGTACAGTTTGTGTATGCGGAGAGAGCTGTAGTTGCGGTAAATCGTCAAATTAATCCGCAGGTGTAACAATAATGTGGTAACGCCATTATACTTGTTTTTTATTGCCGTTGGCTTATGCTAACGGCAATTGTATTATATGTTTTTAGATTTTAAGCGCCTGGGGGTAGACCTTATAAGAGTTTACACCTTACATGAGGTGTAAACTCTTATAAGGTTGCAATGGTAAAAGACCGCATTTATTATGCATCTTAAGAATTAAATAAGCTAGTCTATAGTGAGGTTTCCGGTTAATTTCAATTGTTTACCGGGCTGCACAGTAAGTTTTCCTCCTTCCTGTATAAGAATATCGCCATTATAAACACATTCCCCAAAACCATCAATGATCACTTCAATGCCTGTTGGAATAACAACCGGGGCAACAATTGCCGGTGTCCAGTTGGAAGCATCATTCCAATCGCCACTACCGGTAAATGTATATACAAACGGTTTTGATGTAACAATGAATGCCGGAGATCTGAAATTAGTAAGCCCGTTTCGTTGTATGCTGTACGAATTTATTCCTGCCAATGCAGCACCTGGCAGGGTTGCGTCAAAATAACCGGTAGTGCAATTCAACGGCGGCGGACAACTTGTATAATGTGAAACATAACAACTGTTGTGATCAAAGCCTACCTGCTCATCCAATCCATTCCATCTCATATGGAGGGTAAGACTCATGCCTGTTTGCGATGTATCGCCAACAAACCATGTACGATCTACATTTCCATCAGTAACCGGGATGGTAGTTTGTACGCCCTGTGCCACCCTTACTTTTACATAGTCTTCTGTTCCCGCATTGCTGATCGTAACAGGAGAATAGGACGTATTATTTATGCCAACAGGGTAGAGGATATCAGTTCCTGCAACATAACGGTTAAGCCTGCCTGTATCATTGGTAACAATGAAATTCGCACTGTCAGCAATAAGCTGTGCTACACCTGTCATATTTAAATTATAAGTATCCAGTCTCAGGTTGCTTTCATCAGCAAGTGTAATATTCCCGGTATTACTGTTTGATCCTAAAAATAATTGCTTATGTGAAATTAAAATTGGTGCAGCTGTAAGTCCTGATGACGAAAAAGCAGAAAGTTGGTTTCCTGTAAACCTTATCTCGCCGGTGCCATCTATCAATCCTTTATTCACGAGATCTGCATCCTCGATATTTAATATTGAACCTGGACTTAAAGTCATTTTTGCAGTACTTACCAGTTCAACCTTCTGTAAAGAACTACATTGCCCGTCCAGGTTTATTATAGCACTGCCCGGAAGTGTTGCACCACCCTCAAGTCTCAATCCATTTGTGCCAAGGTGAATATTAAGTGTGCCATTAAGTATGCCTTTAAATGCAGCTACCGTATTATTTGTCGCGGGAATCTCTTCATAAATAGAGGTCACGAAAAATTGTCCTGCTCCTGCATCCTGCGTAATGATTGAAGTTCCTTTTATTCCATCGCGGAAGGTTTTTGTTCCGGATCCTGTCCAGGTAACAGGCGTGTTTACTTCGAGTAAACCATTCACTGTTGTATTCTCCGTATCTCCCAGTGTTGCTACAGGAATATTGGTAAGCCTGAATGTAACCGCTTCGCTGCCACTGCGGAAATAAGTATTTAATCCAGGGCCTGAACCATTCACACTATTCCATTCAAATACAGAGCCATCATGCCAGGTTATAGCTGATGATGCATCATCAGATGCCAGGCCATCAAATCCTGATGCAATGCTTGCAGTACCATCACCAATTGTGATTTTTCCATGAATGCGAATATTTCCTCCGGTAAAAAGTATTGCATCGTTGTATACAGCTTCACTGGATACCACGATGAACACACCACTTGTATCAATATCCATTGCCACACTTGATGGAATTGGATTAGGCGGGTTGATGAAACCGATCATCCCTTTGTCCCCATTCCCGTTTAATAGTCTTAAAGTTCCTCTTACAACCGTATTTGTTACAAGCACATTCGAATTAATATCGATCGTATCATTCATCCTGATTTCTATTCCCGGTGAATTCTCATCAGGCACTGTAGTTGCATTGATCCAACTTGTTCCATTGAATGATTCCCATGAATTCATGTCATTCCAGTTGCCCGATGCCCTGCTCCGGAATTTATCAGTTGCCTGTGTACGACAATAATCAGCATTTATTATAAAAGGTTGTGAACAGGAACCCTCTGTATATGGATGTGTACTTATGATCCTGATCGCATAAGGATCATAAGCGGTGGTGCCAGCCGGGATCGTAAAATTGATCACGCCTGAATTGGCAGGAGTTTGTAATTCACCGATTATAACGGGGAACCTGAAACGAAAAGTATTGAAGTGTGGCTGATAGATCTGGCCAAGTTGAACCAGGTATTTATTTTCGGGACAAAAATTACCTGTTGAACTGAAACTGATCGACCCGGTCGCAGTACTACTGCAATCGCTTATTGTAAAAATTGCACCATTGGGAACAACCGGCGATGTCATAATAGTCGTAGAAGTGGCAAGTTTTCCCAACACTGCCAATCCATTAAACCCAGGTTCGAATGAAATAAATCCCCATCCCGCAGAAGCACTGGCACCACTGGCATAATATCGAAGTGTAATAGTGGTGCCATTCACAATATTCTGTAATGCCGCAACTCCTGCCAATGAAACTGAAAAAGTTTGCGCTATTGAATTGGTTAGAAAAGATGAACCGATGAGTGTAAAATTTACGCCGTCTGTACTATAGGCAAATTGTGATCTTACAGGCGAACTTGCTATATCATTGCTGTTTCCGTGTAAAGTGCCGGTGATCGCATTCAATGAAAGCGTATCACCAGGTTTGGGTGCAAGGGTTAGCTGGAAATAATCTGTATTCGTAACTGCTATACCATTATTTTGAAAATCTGTGCTTCTGAAAGAATGTATGCCATTACTTGCGGACGCTCCTGGTCCTCTCGTTAAAAGATTTGATGACGAAAGCAATGTATCAAAGCTGGTTGCTGCAAATGACACAGGTGAATTAACGCCCGAAAAATCCCATCCTGCAATCACCTTGTTTGGCGTGTTAATACTTGAATTGAATGGTGTAACAGTGCCCACTTCCACTACAGCCTGTATCATCAATCTGCCAAAATAATTAAGTGACGTAAGGCCTGAACCATTTGCCAGGCTGCTATAATAAACATCCGGGCGGGTAGGTATTCCTTCATATTGAAAGGATACAGGATAATAAGCAGTGCCTGCATTAGCCGTTTGCAATAAACCCGCATAAAAATCAAAATCAACATCGGGAGGGTTAATTATATCGAGACTGATATATCTATCCAGTTCACCGGCGGTAATCACATGCGGTGCAGACTGACCCAGTATGACACCGAAATTGGTTACTACACCGTACACCGTATTTCCAATATTAGAAGCATCGTTACTTATGTGAACATTTACCTTTTTCACCACAGCACTTCCGCTCACATTATAACGTGTTAACAACATTCCGTCACCATTTCCATAACCAATTGACGAGAGCGGCGCACTATCATCTGCATAACTAAAAGTATCTGTATTTATTTGCTGCGGGTATGAGGCGCTGTTATTTGAGTTGTTGTCATCATTAGGAACCGATACAATAACGTTATTATTCCCTACGTTCCAGGGAGAGAATTGTGTAAAGCTTATCAAGACCGTATCGTCGGGAGCTATGTTTGTAATTTGAGTATTGGAATAAGTATTTGCACCGGTTACATCCAATGTGACGGGGAGGTTGGTAAGAAAATCAGAACCCTTATTGATAATACGGGCCTGCACAACATGTTTGTAAACACCAAGGGGGGAAGGGATTTTTGCTAATGTATATACAGCTTCAACTTTTGCATCATGCTGAGCAAAAGATAAAAGAGAATAAAAAACCAAATATATTAAAGTAAAGATTTTCCTCATATTGACGGTTCAGTATCGGTACGGCTTCTTTTTGAGGATTTTTTATATGATATCTGCGGATATGTGAAAATACATAAAAAAAGGCAGGCCGGTTTTTTAAATTTCCACATTTAGCTTTATTTGGTTGAAAAAAATGGTATGGTATTATTTTTTCTTTTTAAAATTTATACTCTTTGGGGATTAAATTTTAAAATATGCCTTCTTCAGTGGTGAAATATTTCTATTATGAAAAGAACAGCCGGGACCTTGTGGTTGTATTTGTATCCGGCATGGTATATAAGTATAAGAATGTTCCTGAAAAAATTTTTAATAAAATGAAACAGGCTTTTTCCAAGGGTGTTTTTTTGAACCGTTTTATTAAAGGAAGATATAATTTTGAAAAAGTAAACTGATAGCCTGGAATAAAACTCCTTAACATTGAAGCCGTTAATTGTATTACTTGTTTCATTTTTAATTGCCTTAATTTCTATCAGGATTTTAAACGGCGATTATGAAACTGCCCTGGCAGCACGAATTGCTATGTCGCTGATGCTTGTATTTACTATGATCGGGCATTTTGCTTTTACTGCGGGCATGTTGTTAATGGTACCCGAAATGATTCCTTATAAGAAAGCATTTGTATATTTCACAGGTGTAGTAGAGCTGCTGGCAGCAATTGGATTACTTATATCAAAATTGCAGGTATTGACAGGCTGGTTACTGATATGTTTTTTTATTTTACTGTTACCTGCAAATATAAATGCTGCTGTTAAGCACATCGACTATCAAAAAGCTGATCGCACCGGAAGCGGGCCATCTTATCTCTGGTTTAGAGTTCCGTTGCAACTCCTGTTTATTGCGTGGGTATATTTTGCTGCGATACGATCCTGAACAATTTCCTAATAAAATCATATATACTCTTTTATGAATAAAAAAAACGCTGCATAAAAAAATTTTCGCTCAACGCTGATATTTCGTCGATGTATTTTGCAAGTTGGAAGGTTTTTTTGTATTTTTATTGAGTAACCTTTGATTCTTTCACCACAAGAAATGAAAAACCACATTGAAGCTCTTCATAAAAAATATGATTGGCATGCGTTCGATCAATGAAGTGAGAAAAATCCTTGAAAACTTCGGACTCTATCCCACCTCTGTTGAACTTGGACAAATTGAAATCAATAAACAACTTTCGTTTAATGAGCTTGGGCAATTGAATGATTCATTGAGCCAATATGATTTTGAGTTGTTGATAGACAGGGAAATTGTTCTCATCGAAAAGATCAAAGCCGTTATCATCGAGATGATCTATTACAAGGAAGAACTTCCTTCAACCAAATATTCTGAATACATCAGTGAAAAACTGAAGATGAACTACACTTACATTTCCAGGTTTTTCTCGAATGTAAAAAAGATGACGATTGAAAGATTTATCATCTCGCAAAAAATTGAACGTGTAAAGCAACTGCTTTTATTCAATGAACTTACTTTGTCAGAAATAGCCTGGAAACTGAATTATAGCAGTCCCGCACATTTATCTGCACAGTTCAAAAAGATCACCGGATTAACACCTTCCGTGTTTAAAAAAATTAAGTACAAAAAGATATCTCCACCAGAGAATTTATAAATTTCATTTTGTTTACTTGTAGTATTGCATACTGTTGTATTGTAGTAATTTACCGTCCCAAATTTTATAACAGTTTTTCTTAACTGTATAATTATTTTAAAAATATTTTTCGGAATTTTGTGCATCATAGTTCTACAAGTAAATATGATCCATGAAAAACTCAACTGCTACTGCATTATTTCCGGGAACACTTTCAAATGAGATAAGTAAGTTTTGCAGGGTTATCCTTCACCTGTTTTTTTCGGCTATGCGTGACAGGAATAATTCAAATATCCGTTATCATATACAAGGGTATATTGATCCTTTCACAGACAGGGTATCAAGACTGATCGGAACAATTTTGTACAGCTCGGGACTATCGTGACCTTTTAAAAATTGCTGCAAGGTTTAATGTAAATAACATTTATTCCTTTTGTTTATTCGAACAGAAGTAAAAACTGCTTCAGGACGCTTTCTTTGCCCGTACTGATCCACATTATCCATTCTTTCCAGCTACAAATATATTTCCCTGGTTAACCCTCAACCATTATCAGCAATGCAGGCAATTTATTGCCCAAGTTTTATTAAAATTTTTTAAAAAAATTACTCATGCTTAAAAATTTAATTTTCAAAACAACTGTATGTGCAGGATCTTGTTTATTATTATTTGCTAACGGTAACGCACAACAGGCGAGATCGCTTCAAAACAATCCTTTTATCCGGTTAGAGGCACCCCTGAGTGAACCTGCGAGCAGCAGCACGACAGCTTTAGCCAGTCACACACCTTACAGGACCTATGATGGTACAAACAATAATATCGGCAGCTCACAAAAAATGTTGTATGGTTCAGCCAATATTCCTTTGTACAGGGAGATAGCATCAGCATATGCATCCTCCGATCCAAAGAATGCGATGAATGGTGTAACACGTCCTTCAGCCAGGAGAATTTCCAATGTGGTGATTGACGAACCCGTTACTCAGTTCAGCGAACGTGAATTGAGTGCATTTGTGTATGTATGGGGACAATTTGTAGATCACGATATTACACTTACGCCAAGTGCTTCTACTGAATATGCGCCTATAACTCTCCCGGGAGATGAAGTGGTATTTACGGAGGAAATTCCGTTTTACAGGAGCGAGATACGTGCCGGCACCGGAACAACAAACGCACGCCAGCAATCAAATCTGAACAGCTCGTGGCTGGACGGTTCAGTAGTATATGGATCAGAAACCAGCAGGGCGAGGTGGATGCGTACTTTCAGCAGGGGAAAGATGAAGACCTCTACCGGGAATTTTTTACCATGGAATACAATAACCGGGCAACAGTCGGGAGCAATAGATCCCAATTCGCCAACTATGGCTAACGATAACGGGCATACGACTAAGACATTTGTAGCGGGCGATGTAAGAGCAGCTGAACACCCGGGAATACTTTCTTTACATACTTTGTTTGTAAGAGAACACAACCGGATCTGCGACAGGTTGTATGCACTGGGCTACAGGAATGATGAAGATATGTACCAACGTGCAAGAAAAGAAGTTGGGGCACTTATACAGGCGATCACCTACCAGGAATTTTTACCTGCGATCGGAATTACATTACGTCCTTACTTTGGATACAACTCTAATGTACGGCCGGATATCAGGAATACTTTTGCTACTGCAGGATATCGCCTTGGCCATACCATGGTGGCAGATGATATTATGATGCTAAGCAATCAATGTACAGGTGTTGGACCGGTTGTATTGGATCTGCTGGATGCATTCTGGATTCCCGACCTGGTGCCAACTTATAATGTTGATCCATTCCTGAAAGGCCTTGCTTCACATACACAATACGAAACTGATACGAAGATCAATGATATACTCCGGAATTTTCTTTTTGTAAGTCCAAATGACCCGGTTCGTTTTGGAATTGATCTAGGCAGCCTGAATATTCAAAGAGGAAGGGATCATGGTTTACCGGATTATAATGCAGTAAGAAGATATTATACCGGCAACGGAGCTGTTAAATTTTCTGATATCACTTCCAACAAACCACTGGCCGATTCATTACAGATGCTGTACGGTAATGTAAATAATTTGGACCTGTGGATTGGAATTCTTGCTGAAGATCATTTGCCCGGCAAATCAGTTGGAAAAACGGTTCATGAAATGCTAAAAGTACAGTTTGAAAGTCTCAGGGATGGCGATTATTACTTTTATATATATGATCCCTATCTTCCTTTACTCTCAAAGCTGCAGATCTTTAATACAAGATTTGCTGATGTAATAAAAAGAAATTCTTCCCTCACTAATTTGCAACGTAATGTATTTTTTACATCCGAGTGTCCCGGCTTCCCTTCTGAAGAAGAGGACAGGATCGCACAATCAACTGCAAGGAATGGTATAAACTTAATGGCAGATACAAAAAATACAACGTATAAAATTTATCCTAACCCTGTTACAGATGTATTGAATATAGATCTTGGTGAAGTAAAAGAATCATACACTGTACAGTTATTGTCAGGCAATGGTACAGTAATGAAAACAATTAAGGGGCGTGAAAGAAATCCTGCGATCGATATAAGCGGTTTTGCAAAAGGGATTTACTTTATGCGCATCAGCAACAGTAAAGAAACAAAAACACTTAAGTTCTTAAAAATGTAAATAAATACAGTTATTGGTCTCACACAATACCAATACTACTGCTTAGGTTAGGTTTATGGGTCTATTAGGTTAAATGGCCCCGGTTTTCTTACCAGGGCCACTTTTTTATTGAAGTAGATTATAGAGATCACGAAAAGCGGATTTTCTTGAGCATTGAGTGTTGAATATTCAAGTTTAAAAAACATCTTTCAAAATATAAACACACGGATTAGGGTTATAGGTCTATTAATTAAATGGCCCCGGTTTTCTAACCGGGGCCACCTTTTTATTGAAGTAGATTATAGAGATCACGAAAAGCGGATTTCCTTGAGCATTGAGTGTTGAGTATTGAGTATTGAATATTTAAAAATGTATAATAGAAACAAATGCTCAATATTCAACACTCAATGTTCAATATTCAAGTTTAAAAAGCATCTTTCAAAATATAAACACACGGATTAGGGTTATAGGTCTATTAATTAAATGGCCCCGGTTTTCTAACCAGGGCCACCTTTTTATTGAAGTAGATTATAAGATTACGAAAAGCTAATTCACTTGAGCATTGCATGTTGAGTATTGAGTATTGAATATTTCAAAATGTATAATTAAAAACAAATGCTCAATATTCAACACTCAATGTTCAATATTCAAGTTAAATAACATCCTATTGAATAATTATCCTCTCTCTTTGTAATACTCCATCTCCTTTAAGTTCTACTATATATAACCCTTTTGCCAATGCAGGCAAAGGAATATTCATTGTACTTGAAACATCGCTTACGTCTTTTTTAAATACAAGCATTCCATTCCCGTTAATGATCTTTATTGCAGTAAGCGATTTGTTATTCAGATCAAGATTGAGTATGTTATTGCTGATAACAGTAGGATATATGCGTATATTATTCCTGGTACCATTTAACTTAATGATGGATGAATAAGCAACAGATCCATTATCATTTTCAATTGCGAGGCGATAAAAAATGTCAGTTTTGTTATCCGTATAATGCCTGAAATCATAACTGCTTCCATTTGCATTTCTTGTAGCAGCTACAGAGCCGGCTCTTGTAAACAGGGAGCCATCCCTGCTGTACTCTATATGGAACCTCGCTGTATTTTGTTCGAAAGCAGTTTGCCATTGCAGGTTATTGTATCCATTATTTGCAAGACCTTTAAAACTTTTTAATGCTACCGGAACAACTACACCACCTGTTGCCACAACTTTATATAAGGTATTGTCAGCTTGTGATACCGCGTAGAGCGTGCCGTCTTCCGCTTCTCCATAACCAACAACAAAATTGAGTGGATTAGAAATCTGTACAGATGAATCAAATCCGCCACTTCCGTTTGGCCATAACATAAAAATATCACCTGAATAAACATCCGTTGCTATATAACGCCCGTATAAGGTTGGAAATTCAGTTCCCCTATAAACAAAACCACCATTAACTGATGAAGATCCGGAATTAGGATTCGGATAAGTTCTAACCGGTCGTACATAATCCACGGGATTACAATCAGCCACACCTGGTGTGGAAACATAACCTTCATAACAACGCCATCCGAAATTATTGTGTCCTGCATTTGCAGCCGGCCTGTAATCAATTTCTTCCCATGCACCCTGTCCAACATCCCCGATCCAAAGATCCCCGGTGAGCCTGTCAAAACTAAAGCGGTATGGATTTCTGAGACCGAGATTAAACACCCTGTCATCAATTAAATTCCCCGGATCATTTACGTATGGATTGCCAGGGGGAACAGCATAATTGCCAAGCCCGCTTGTTTGATCAATATCCAGTCTCAGCATTTTCCCCAACAGCACGTCTCCGTTTTGTGCATTATTGTTGGGATCATTGCCGCCTCCGCCGTCTCCTGTGGCAAAATACAGGTAGCCATCACTACCAAACCTGATCTGCCCGCCATTGTGATTGTTTTCACCCGGATGGGGAATAGTAATGATATTAAGAAGGGTACTGAGATCGGCAAGATTACGATTAGCAAGTTGTGTTTGGAACCTGCTGACTGCAATATTGCCACCTAAATCCGTATAGTATATAAAGAAATACCTGTTAGTTGTGCCATTATATTGTGGATGAAATTCCATACTTAATAAACCCCGCTCATTACTGATTGATATGATATTTGCCCCGCTGCCGCTGGAATTACCAAAATCGCCAAATTGTGTAAGCGTTGCGCCGTCTTTTACCATGATCACTCCATTTTGCTGAACAATGAAGAGCCTGTTGGACCCATCACCAGCATTATTGACATTTGTCGGCGCCGTAAAACCAGATAGTACAGTAGTGTACGTTATGTTTGGTGGCTGAGCATTTGAATGAGAGCAGAAAAACACAGTTAGTAAAACAAGGCATACTTTGCTCGAAAAAGCGTACAAGTTTTTCATAAATTAATTTATTTGAGTTATTGAATATAAACTATTCCCGGCAAACCAAAAAGCCGGCAAAATCGTGCCAGTCTCAGGAGCTGAATGGGTGAATGGGTAAATGAATCAATCCAGGATTGGCGTATTGACTCATTCATCTATTCACTCACTATGCGTTAGATGATTGTTCTACCCGCTCATACCCTGATTTTTTTCGCCTGTAAAAAATGATCACGGTTGTCGTGCGCTTGTGGTATTTTGTCGGCCATTAAGTAATCAAAAACTTCCTGTAATGAAATCAGCTTCAATAATATTGTTTGTGATACTATCTTCTTTTTACGGCCAAAAGAATGGTGAAGATATTTTACGCCAGATGCATAAACGTTATGCCGGCAAATGGTACAGGAGCTTTACATTTAATCAAACGACGGAGCAATACCGGAATGATAGTCTTCTAAGAACATCTACCTGGCATGAGGCAATTGTTTTCCCTGATAAATTCAGAATAGATTTTGGCGATAAAAAAGACAGCAATGCTGTAATTTATTTAAGAGATTCTGTGTATAGTTTCAGGAAGGGTAAGTTGGTTCGTAAAACAATTAATGATGAAGACCTTACATTTCTCTTAGGTGGTATGTATTCTTATTCTTTCGATTCAGCAAAAATAAAAATGAAAAAACAGGGATATGATCTTACTAAATTTTATGAGGATAACTGGAAGGGACAGCCGGCGTATGTAATAGGCGCAGCTAATTCTGCGGAAAAGACAAACCAATTGTGGATTGATAAAGAAAAACTGGTTGTATTGAAATTCATAAAGTACAGCGGCGAGGAAAAGGAAGAAGGGATTTTTAGCGGGCATCAGCGTTTTGGAAAAAACGGATGGTCAGAAACCGCATGCGATTTCTATGTAAATGATAAATTAATTCAAAAAGAAAAGTATTATGACTGCAGGGCGGACGCCGATATCGATATAGCAATCTTTGATCCGTATAATTATAAGAGCAGGGAGTTTTGAATTACGAATTACGAATGCCGAATTACCAATTGTAAAAAAGCACTTATCTTAAAATTAAGTTCATTAATGAAGGACACACTCGTAATTCATAATTCGTAATTCGGCATTCAGAATTTGTACACTATCCCCGGCAATATCTTCCCCCAATCAGTGTATTGCAAATTGAATGTAAGTGATCCTTTATTTTTTTCCTGGTATTTGATCCTTGCAAGACGATGGTAATTAAAAGAAATCTGTCTTCCTGTTATATATCCTAAACCCGCACCCACAAAAACATCGGAAGCCCAGTGTTTATTTTCAGTGATCCTGCTTACGCCCATTAATGTAGCAAGGCTGTATGCAATAATCGGTATATAGGGCTTATTTTTATATTCTACTGCAAAAACTGTAGCTGCAGCAAAAGCGATGGTGGTATGGCCTGAAGGAAAAGAACTGTTTGTTCTATTACCCGAACTTCCTTTTGAAACATTTCCAAACGGACCGGTAAATTTTGGCTCAGCTTCTTCCTTAGGGCCATAAAAATTTGGCCTTGTTCTGCCTGAAATGATTTTCGCTACAGTTTCTACCAATGCCGCACCTATTACCGCCTGTGTGGCAAGTAATGTGGTTGTCTTTACTTTCTGGCTTTTTGCAATGATTCCATATAAACCAAATCCGGCGAGTATAAATACTTCATTTGCCCCGCCTGCCCTGCTGATATACATTCCCGTTTGTCGTACAAAATTGCTCTCATTCCTTAGTTTGAGGGCATTTTTTTGTATGCGCTCATCCAGTACTCCCACACTTATTGCAATGCTTGTAAATTTTGCAAAATTGATCCAATCCTTTTTTTTCATGTGGAAAGGCTTGGTAAATTCCTGTTTGATACTGCTACCCATTAAAATAAAATAATCCCTTGCACGCAGTTTTGTAATTTCATTGTATGCTTCTTTCTGTATAGCAGGAGGTGGGATACCGGTAGTATCAGCTTTTCTGTTGAGGCTGTCCAATTTTTTTATGATCGTATCAGCAGGTTGTTTGGGCACCTGTGAAAATGCAGTAAAGGATACTGATAGGAAAGCCAGGAACAAAAAATATTTTTTCATAACATAAAAACAGTTACATATTTAATGCCACGAATTTTTATTGGTGTTTGTAAAAATTCAAATATAAATTTCGGTTTAATTCACAATATCCCGGTTTAATGTTGGTTACCATATTAATTTAGTTATAAAAAATGTACAATTGAAATTATTGATCGTAGAAGATGAGGAGGAATTAGGTAAGTCCATATGCCTTTTTTTAAAGGGACAGCATTATAATTGTTCTGTTTCCCCTGATTTTAAAACAACGATTGACCTGTTGGCAGAAAGCGATTATGATTGTATCGTATTGGATATTGGTTTGCCTGGCGGGAGCGGGCTGGATATTCTCAAACGTATTAAAGCAGCGGGCAAGCTGGATTCGGTCATTATTATTTCTGCAAGAAGTTCCCTGGATGATAAGATCAGCGGGTTGGATCTTGGTGCAGATGATTATCTCCCCAAGCCTTTTCATCTTGCGGAATTAAATGCCCGCATCTCTGCAGTTTTGCGGCGTAAAAATTATGATGGAAAGCGTATCGTTTCATTTAATGAGATCAGCATTGATACTTCGGCCAGGTCTGTGAGCATTAATGAAAACCACGCCGAGCTCACAAGGAAAGAGTATGATCTTTTGTTGTATTTTATAACGAATAAAGGCAAGGTAATTTCGAAAAGTGCACTCGCAGATCACCTTTGGGGTGATGAGATGGCAGCTAATTATGATTTTATTTATACGCATATAAAAAATCTGCGGAAAAAGATAGTTGAAGGGGGAGGGGAGGATTATATCAAATCTGTTTATGCACTTGGATATAAATTTACCGATCGATGAAACTTATCTCAAAATATAATCGTGTAAATATTATTACACTCATCATCGCACTTCTTACGAGCGGGATATGTTTTTATTTTATTGTCCGTTTTTTATTAAGAGACCAGCTTGATCATGACCTGCAGATTGAAAAGGAAGAGGTGATTGACTTTATCAAGAAAAAATCAGCCTTGCCAGAACCTTCTTTGTACCATGACCAGGAAATTAGTTTCATTCCTGCAAGCGCACCTGCAGAAGAAAGCTACAGTAATATTTATATGAGATTAAGTGAAGAGGATGATAAAGAATTGACCAGGCAACTTGAATTTTCCGCTACCCTCAATGGCAGGTATTACCTGTTTACCGTGAGGAAATCGCAGGAAGAGACCGAATCACTGATAAGCGTTGTGGTCATGTACACTTTTGGAATAATCATATTACTGCTTGTTTTATTATTTCTTATAAACAGGTTGTTTTTCCGGCAGCTTTGGCAACCATTTAATACTGCCCTCAGCCAGGTCAAGAAGTTCAATTTATCGGATAAAGCATCTTTTACTCCCCAAAAAACAGATATTGATGAATTTAATGAGTTAAATGAATCCGTTGACGCAATGACAAAAACAATTATACGGGATTATGATTCACTAAAAGGGTTTACTGAAAATACTTCTCATGAAATACAAACACCGCTGGCCATTATAAAGTCCAAACTGGAAATACTGATGCAGGATGAAAGCATTAATGAAGAACAAATGTCAGGTATTATGCATATTGCAGGGGCTGCTGACAGGTTATCGCGACTGAACAGGTCACTGATATTACTAACGAGGATCGATAACCGGCAATTTCGTGAAACGGAGCCTGTTGATATTGCTGCATTGATTTCAAAAGAGCTTTCGAATTACGAGGAATTAATTGATGCAAATAAAATAAAAGTTGTTACGAAGTTGCAGCAGGATAGCGCCATCATATCTATGAACCTTACACTGGCAGAAACACTGATTAGTAATCTTATGACGAATTCAATAAAGCACAATATAGAAGGTGGAGAAATTGAAATAAGATTGAACAATAAAAACCTGGTTTTTGAAAATACCGGTAAAGAACCGCCAATGGATCCGGGGCAATTATTTGAAAGGTTCAAAACGGGCTTTGAAAAAGATAATTCACTTGGACTTGGTCTTTCTATCATCAAAAAGATCTGTGACCTCCATAACTTCAAGGTCAATTATGTATATATAAACAACCATCACCAGCTCACAGTAGAATTTTAGATAATTTTTAGCACCGTTCCGTTAGCGATCTTCAGAATTCCTTCAAAATTATCGTTCAAAATTGGCTGTAAATAACAGCTGATGTTTGAAAAACCGCCATTGCGAAATAAATATGCCCCGGTTTTTATCGTTGGGCTTGCTGCAACACTGATCTCATTTTTTACGAGGCTTGCTTTAATACTGGTTTTTGGAACAAATATGCATTTGTCTGTTTCTTTTGTCGTCAGCCTCTTTATCGGGCTTTTATATGATGTGGTTGTAAGCTCATTTATTGTTGTACCTTTTATATTACAGGTTGCATTTACCAATAATTTTATTTACAGCAAAAAAGGCAGCGTTGTTGCGGTTGTTTTTTTCTCAGGCCTTCTTTATTTACTTTTTTTTACCAACAGTTTTCCGAGGGATTTTAATAAGGATCTGTACAAAGGAGTTGAAATTTATGTTGGGTTAAGATTTTTTATTTTTATTTTTCTTTATTTTAAGTCTCCCGAATTCAGAAACAGGTGGCGTGCGGCTGTATTAAAAATATTTGTCTCTGTTACTTTATTTCTTTTATTGTTCAATGCAGTAAGTGAGTTTGTTTTCTGGCAGGAATTTTCAGGGCGCTATAATTTTATTGCAGTTGATTATCTTATCTATACCCATGAAGTGATCGGGAATATCAGGGAATCGTATCCTGTTTCCGGGATAATGATCAGTGTGACTTTGATTGCAGTATTTGCGCTCCTCGTTTTCAAGAAATATATCAATGCATCTGTTATTGTTGTTTGGAGTAGATCAAAACGATTTATTTATGCACTTTATTTCTTGCTTGTTCCTGTACTGATGAATATTATTGTTAAACCGGCTTGGTTAGATTTCAGTTCAAACAATTATGCAAATGAACTTGCAGGCAATGGTATCTACCAGTTTGTGCAGGCATTCAAAAACAATGAGCTTGATTTTTACAGATATTATAGAACAATACCCGATTCAATTGCTTTTCGTATTGTGAGAAAAGAGTTGGACATCAATAGTGATCATGTTTTTAGTGAAAATCATTTTAATACCGAAAGGCGAATATCATCCGAACTACCCGAACAAAAGTTAAATGTTGTATTGATAAGTGTGGAAAGCTTGAGTGCCGATTATATGAAAGCTTTTGGTAATGAAGACGATCTTACTCCATACCTCGACAGTCTTGCAAAGCATTGTTTATTTTTTACCAATACTTATGCTTCGGGTACACGTACGGTAAGAGGATTGGAAGCATTATCATTGTCTATTCCGCCAACACCGGGTCAAAGCATTGTAAAACGTCCCGATAATGAAAACCTCTTTTCGCTGGGATCTGTTTTCAGGAGTAAAGGATATACCACGCAATTCATTTATGGCGGATATGGATATTTCGATAACATGAGCTATTTCTTTTCTCATAATGGTTATGAAGTGATCGACCGGTCGGCGATAAAACCAGCAGATATTCATTATTCAAATATCTGGGGTGTAGCAGATGAGGATCTTTTTAGTCTTTCATTAAGAACGATGGATGATAATTATAAAATAGGAAAACCGTTTTTTTCCCATATCATGACGGTCTCTAATCATCGTCCCTTTACTTATCCCGATGGGCGAATTGATATTCCATCCAGCCATCACAGCAGGGAAGGAGGAGTAAAGTATACCGATTATGCAATTGGAAGATTTATACAGGAAGCTTCTTCAAAGCCATGGTTCGCTAATACAGTATTTGTGATCGTAGCAGATCATTGTGCGTCCAGCGCCGGTAGTGCATTCCTGCCAGTAACCGGTTATCATATTCCATTCATGATCTATTCACCAACGATAAGGACCCCACGAAAAGTAGATTTGATGACAGCCCAGATAGATATTCCGCCAACAATACTCGGACTTCTGCATTTTGACTATGAGAGTAAATTTTTCGGAAAAGATATTCTCTCAAAAATGGATCCTGGTAACCGTGCATTCATAAGCACTTACCAGGGTTTGGGGTTGATCATGAACGACAATCTTGTTGTGCAATCCCCGGTAAAGAAAGTAGATACATACAAACCCGATTTTAAAACCGGGAGCGCCATAAAAATTTCTCCAATTGATAGTCTTGAACAAAAAGCAATTGCTTTTTACCAGGTAGCCGCATGGCTGGTAAAAAACCGGCAATATACTGGGGATAAATAACGGGTTTAGTGCTTAAAGTATTATGAATGTTGATTCATAAGTTCATATACTTTCTTAGATATATCACTGATCACTCCGGGTAAAAGGGTATTGTTTTTTCCCTTGGTCATTACCGTTAGCAGGTAAGGAGTATTGTTTAAATATACGATGCCTGATTCACTGAAATGTGCGTCCACGCCATCATTTGCCTCACCAAATTTATGGGCAACTTTCACGGTTTTTGGAAGACCATTGATCAGCCCTTTGTCGAAATCACTATGGCTTAATAATTCTGTGCAATATTCTGAATCGTCGATACTGAGATAGCTGGCATTGTACAGCACGCGCATGAACAAAGAATATTGTCTTACAGAAATAGGGATATCGTTTTTGGTCATATCCGGATCCTGCATACCAAGATCAGTAAATATTTTTTTGAAAACATTGAGATCCATCCGCTGGTTAAGAAGCATCGTGGCATTGTTATCCGAATAAGCGATCATATAATAAAGTAATTCCCGGATTGTATAACTTTTTCCGACTTCAATACTTTTTGAAAGATAGTAAGCCTGCTTTGGCAAAACGAGCGGGCTGGTGTAAGCGATTTTTTTATCAAGCAGGCCCGGATCCTTTTCACGCATTTTCATGAAGGTTATTAATTCCGGAACCTTTAATAATGATCCGGGATTATACTTTTGCTCTTCGCCAATTAACATAAAATCGCCTTGAGAAAGCTGCCTGAGGTAAACAGAAGCATTGCTAACGATCCCTGATTTCTCATAGGAAGATATCATAGTGGCAATTTCTGCTTTTACCGGCATCAGGTTTTGTGCCTCGCACTCGTCCTGCTTAAAAAGTACGGGTCGTATGAATTGGTATCCGTTTAACCTTACCAGCTCGGATTTGCAACGCTGGATGGTATTATCAACGATGGGCTCTACAATATCCCCGGGTTTCTTTTCTAACCAGGATGCCAAAAAAAAGCTGATGATTATGCCGCCAAAAGTCATAAGAATGGCAATAGGAAACGGGATTTTCTTTCTTAGCATGGTTGATAATGTTTAAAGGTTGAAAGCATGGTTTTTCATTGGTGATTTTGGAAGATGCTGTCAAAACGATTTTTGCTGCCTCGTTTTTAGCGTTTGCGAATATATTGTTTCCGGTTAAAAAAAGCTCAAAGGCGTTAAAAATTAACCTGTTAAAATCGATGGAAAAGGATTTTCCGGAGATGAAAATTCTGAAATTTTACAGATATTAAGACTGCATGGGCATCGCATTTCCGGGAGCAAATATCGGGGTAGGGCATTGCAATTTAATGATCAGGATTTATACCGGTGTCGGGATGACTGGATTCGAACCAGCGGCCCTTACGTCCCGAACGTAGTGCGCTATGGGGCTGCGCTACATCCCGAAAAAGTCAACAGTACGAATATAATTTCTTTGATTATAATTTCAACAAACCAACCTGGTACAATGTGTTTACAGGTTTATTGTCCCAGAATAATTCAAAATCTGCGAGGCCAGCCGTTTCATAATTTTCTTTCAATTCCTGTATTGTATAAATTTTGACATTGTTCAGCGAAATTTTCTCCAATATACCTGCAAGCCACAATCCCGGTTCTTTATCCGTTTTAATATTCAGCGTCTCTTTCTTCGATTGGAATGTGAGAGAGCAGATTTCCCAGTGATTTCCTTTTTTTGATTTGGTCAATATCTCGATAGCCGGCTTATTGCCAAGCCATACAATTTTATCTGTTGGTTTTGCGCTGTTATAAGAAACGTCTTCGAGTGCCTTCACAATATAATCAGGCGGCACGGTTGTTTTCGGAACCTTAAAGTCGAACCACTTCTGTAAGGGATAATCGAAGCAGGTGCCATGCATATAATTGAAAAGTGATTTTTTTAATCCGAAACCGAAGGTTTCATGGTCTGTACCTCCAGGGTCTAAATGAGCAATATCATTATTTGCAAAGCTGCCAATGGTTTCCGTTAGTTTCTTTACTTTATATTTTTCAGGGTAAAGACCTACCGGGCTATGAGCTGTCATGGTAAACTGGTGCCAGAAAGCGGATTGCAATACACCCGCTTCAAACATTTGTCTTACCATTTCGAGTGAATCAATTGTTTCCTGTGCAGTTTGGGTAGGAAATCCATACATCAGGTAGGCGTGCACCATAATACCCGCTTCTGTAAAATGCTTATTCACCTGTGCAACCTGTGCAACTGTTATACCTTTTTCAATAAGAGCCAGTAAACGATCTGAAGCCACTTCCAGGCCCCCTGAAACTGCGATACAGCCTGCAGCTTTGAGTAACAGGCAAAGGTCACGGGAAAAACTTTTTTCAAAACGAATATTCGCCCACCAGCTTACAATTAATTTTCTTTTTATGATCTCCAGGGAAAGCGCCCGCATCAGGGCAGGAGGAGCAGCTTCATCAACAAAATGAAATCCATTCTGGCCTGTCTGTGCAATGATCTCTTCCATCCGGTTGCAAATTAATTCCGCTGTAATTGGTTCATACAGTTTGATATAATCCAGGCTAATATCACAAAAAGTGCATTTTCCCCAGTAACAACCATGCGCCATCGTTAGTTTATTCCACCTGCCATCACTCCACAAACTGTGCATGGGATTTACAACTTCAATGGCTGAAATATATTTGTCCAGCAAAAAATCACTGTAATCGGGTGTACCAACCTGGCCCTGCCTGTAATCTGTACATGCTGCATTATTAATGTAGGTTAAATTACCATCTACCAGGGTGAAAGTCCTTTTTAGTTCATCAATTTTTTTATCAGCATTGATAAAGTGATAAAGATTTTCAATCGGTGCTTCGCCATCATCCAATGATATGAAATCGTAAAATTCAAATACACGTATGTCACTTAATGAGCGCAATTCAGTATTTGCAAAACCACCACCCATTGCAACTTTTACCTCCGGGTAATATTTTTTTATCCATTGGCCGCAACGCAATGATGTATACAGGTTGCCCGGGAAAGGTACGGAAAGGCATACCAGCTTTGGAGTAACTGTTTTCATCCTGTTGTCAAGGATATCAATCATCAGTTTATCAATATAAGTATATGGCTGCTGAAGTTCATTATATAATTCATCAAAACTATTAGCGCTGCGACCAAGACGCTCGGCATAACGGCTAAAGCCAAAATGACTGTCAACACATTCCTTGATGAAATCCGAAAGGTCTTCGAGGTACATCGTTGCAAAATGTTTGGCCCTGTCTTGCGAACCCATACTACCAAAAGCCCATTTCAGATCATCTGTTTGCGAAAACCTTCCTGCTTCCGGCAAAAAATCCCTTTTACATATCAATGGAGCCAATACTGGATTTTTTCCCTGCAGGAAAAGGATAACCGCATCAATCGTTTTTATATAATCTTCCTTCAGTGTGATGATGCGCATGGCATTAACAGACCATTGTTTTGTAAGATCTGCAGAAGAGAATAAATCCTGTAATCCTTCCTTTGAAAATAATGCAATGGTTACTTCAATGCCCAGATCAGCCTGGAACGCAGGAATATTTTTAGTATTTAAAAAGCCCTTTAAATATGCAGTAGCCGGGTAGGGCGTATTCAATTGCGTAAATGGAGGCGTTATTAAAAAAACGTCGCTGCTCAAATTGAGAAATGTTTAAACAAAAGTAACAATTAACAGCTAACACGTAATAATTGTTACCTGTTAACCATTTGCCTGTTAACTGCAAACTGGCAAGGTATTGGCATAATTCCGCGTAATAGAGCAATTATACAGGATATAAAAATTGTTAATCATGAAAAAGATCATTTTAATTTTATTCCTATTCGCGTTTACAGGAAGTGCTTCTTATGCTGTCGATATAAGTAATACAACAGTAAACGAATGGCAGCAAAAAAAGCGGCATAAACATCACAGGAAGCATCATCATAAACGTCCGCCACATCCACCGTTACCACCGAGGCCGCCAAAGCCCCCACATCCGCCACATCCATAATATAGCGTAAATTATATTTTGAAATAGTAGACCATGAAAGGCAGACCTTATAAGAGTTTACACCTTTTTAAAGGTGTAAACTCTTGTAAGGTTTACCATATAGCATGCTTTTTTATTGCCCAATTCTTAACTTCTTTTCCCTATTCATCATGCTCACCGACGAAGGCCTGTCGTTTACCGATTTTTCGCTATCAATAACCTAATGACTATTTTATTTTTTTAATTACTGGTATAAGTTTGTAATGTAAAAAATAAATGAAATGGAAGACAAATCAAACTTTAAGAACAGGGATAGTGCCAGGGTAGTGGGGGGTTTAATGCTGGTAGGTGCGGGTGCGGCTTTGTTAATGCGTAACCTTGGATACATCGATGTGCCATACTGGTTGTTTACCTGGCCAATGATAATCATACTTGCTGGTATATATAGCGGGATAAAACATAATTTTTCAAATTCAGGATGGATCATTATGATTGCTGTTGGAGGTTTTTTTCTTGCAAACAAAATTGATCCGGGTATAAGACTTGAACCGGCTTTCTGGCCTGCCGTTATAATCGGTGTGGGAATCGTTTTTCTCATTCGTCCACGAAAAAAAAACTGGAAGCGTGACACGTGGAATTCCGGGAATGATGCCTCACAACATATAAACGCCGATAAAGAATTTAAAGATTACAAAATCTCTGCACCCACTTCATCGGAAAAGAGTGATTATATTAAAGTAGATTCGGTTTTTAGCGGCGTTAATAAAACCATACTCTCCAAAAATTTCCAGGGCGGTCGTATATCATGCGTGTTTGGCGGCACCGAAATCGATCTCTTGCAAGCTGATATTAACGGTACAGTAATGGTGAAAATGGATGTTGTATTTGGCGGTGCAAAACTATTGATCCCATCAAACTGGACCCTGCACAATGAAATAGATGGAGCTTTTCAGAGTGTGGAAGATAAAAGAAAATATAATCCTGGCGTGATGGTAGATCCGAATAAAGTGCTTATCCTGAAAGGTTCGGTGGTATTTGGAGGAATAGAAATAAAGAGTTATTAAACTGATCGATAAAATTATCAAAACCTGTCTGAAATGAAATGGTATCTTGCTAAACTTGTATTCCGCATTATTTGCGCTAACGGAGATCATAAGCCGCAATTCGATGAACAGTTAAGATTGATTTGTGCAGAAGACGATTTGCATGCTTTCCATAAGGCCCGTTTAATAGGAGATTCGGAGAACGCGGAAGAGATTGTAACAGTAGTAAAATGGAAATTTATTGATGTAAGTGAACTGCATTTATTGTCTGAACTCACGGATGGAGCAGAAATATATTCTAAAGTAATGGAAGAAGATGAACCCGGTCGTTACATCGACCATATTCAGAAAAGAGCATCACAATTATTACAAAACGGGCTTCACCAGTTTACCGGCTTAAATTAAAATTATTTACGTTGTCAAAGAGCTCACAGAAATCAAAAGCAGGTTACCTGGTCATTTTTTCCATCTGGTGGTGTTTTTGGTTTTTTATTCAATGGGTGGCATTGCAGGATATGGGAATTGATCCTGCAAAAGGATTAGTGGATGCGCTTATAAGTAATACTTTATTGACGGCCCTCTGTATGTTCATCATTAAAAACATGAGCTATTACCTGCCGGGCAAGGAACGATATTTATACCTCGTAATCGTAAGTGCAGCGCTCAGTGCTGTATGGCTGGTAAGTGTAAGATTGATCTTAAAAAATATTTACAGCGATGATCCCGTATTCATACAGGCACTTGTAAAAACATCGGTGCTTCGGTACGCATTTGCTTTCCTGATATTGGGTTGTACTGCCATGTTTGGTTTGTTGTGGTATACACAGAAAGAACAACAGGAAGATGCGCAACGCAAAGCAGATACCGAACGCCTGGCCCGTGAAGCTGAACTGAATAAATTAAGACAGCAATTACAACCACATTTTTTATTCAACAGTTTGAATTCAATCAGTGCATTAACCGGCAGCCAACCTGAAAAAGCCAGGCACATGATCCAGCAATTATCTGATTTTTTAAGAGGAACATTGCGAAAGGAAGAACAACAATGGACGACATTAGAAGAAGAGATACAAAACGTGCAACTCTACCTCGATATAGAAAAAGTGCGTTTTGGATACCGGCTTCAAACAAATGTTGAATTGGAAGGGATCGTGCTGGAAATGAAACTTCCTTCTTTATTATTACAGCCTGTTGTGGAAAATGCCATTAAATTTGGTTTATATGACACGATCGGGGATGTAACCATTTTAATTGTTGCAAAAAAGATAAATGGCATGCTCGAGGTAACAGTCCAGAATCCATTTGATGAATCAACAGCTATGCCCGTAAAGGGTATGGGCTTTGGCCTCTCGTCGATCAAACGCAGGTTGTTTTTATTATTTGCCCGCCACGACCTGTTGCAGACAAAAAAAGAAGACGGACAATTTATCACCATATTAAGTATACCGCAAATAACATGACAGCAATAATAATAGATGATGAACCGCTTGCAAGAATGATGGTAAAAGAATACCTGCAATCATACCCGAATATAACAGTAATGCAGGAGTGCAGTGATGGTTTTGAAGGAATGAAAGCAATACAGCAACACCAGCCTGATCTTATTTTTCTCGATATACAAATGCCAAAGATCAATGGTTTTGAAATGCTGGAACTGATCGACAACCCGCCCATGGTGATCTTTACAACTGCTTTTGAAGAATATGCAATAAAAGCATTTGATGCGCATGCTGCTGATTACTTATTAAAGCCTTTCAGTAAAGAGCGTTTTGATAAAGCCATGCAGAAGATGATGGTTCAAAAAAATAATACAGCCCAATCGGTTGTTGAAACAGCGCTCCAATCACCAACCCTATCCAACCGTATTGTTGTAAAAGAAAATGGGAAAATAAAGATCATCCCGGTTTCGCAGGTACATTATCTTGAAGCTGCAGATGATTACATAAAGATCCATACAGCAGATGGCAGTTTTCTAAAAAAGAAAACCATGCAGTATTTTGAAGAAAGTTTACCCAAACAGGAATTCATCCGCGTACACCGTTCTTACATTATCAATACACAGTTGATCACACGCATCGATCTTTTAGAAAAAGAAAGCTATTCCCTGCTGCTAACCACGGGGGCTCGGCTTCCGGTTAGCAAAGCCGGCTATGCGAAACTTAAATCAATACTCGGAATCTGAAAATATAAGATGTATGATATAAGATGTATGATTTGGTCTTCAACATCTTTTGAATAATACTATAGACTAATATGTCTTTAATGATACAGCAGCACTCACACGTCATACATCGCTATCGTGTGCATTTTAACCATTTGGTTACTAGATTTTTACCGACTCAGATAATAATTTATATGTATAAGCGTTATTAGTATAAATCCTACGCTTATGAGAATATCTGTACCCACTATTACACTATCATTATGTCTTGCAATGCTGCTTGGTTCATGCTCAAGTATGAGAAATACTTCATCTCACCGTGAATATGTATCATACGAACCTAAGATCATCTCCCTTGATTGTTTTGTGCAGTTGGTTGATGGAACAATTAAAAACTATTCCACCTTACAACTGGTTACAAGCATTTACAAAGCTCCGCACCTGCTTGCAGATGGGAAAACGAAGATATATCCAGAAGAAATCATTGCTTACCAGAACAGGAAGCATTATGCAATTTCCGCTGCTGGTTTTTCCTATGGCGGGCATAAGAGCAATATTGCCTCAGAAACACTTCCGGGGTTTGCAGTTCGCATAGCAACTGGTCGCCTGAATGTATATGTAAAAAAATACAGGGCGAATGACAGGATAGTAGATGAATATTATTTCCAGGAAGGCAAGGGGCAGATATTGGTTTATTCGCCTGAATTGTTGGATGCCCTGATAAAAAATGAACCGGAGGCATTGGAATTCTTCAACAATCATCGCAAACACATTAAAGTGACCCGCGAACTTAAAGCCACTGCGAAAATCTATAATGATTCTTATTTCAATAAGGAAGATGATAAGCAATCAGAAGATAAGTTGTTGCTGGCCCGTGGAGAAAAACGTAAAACTAAATTAAAATAACAATAACGATCCGTATAGTTGTTTTTCTATAAACCACTATAGCGGCAATATTTCAGCGGCACCATCGTTTTAAATTAATTAAATCCAGACTATGAAAAAGCTTTTCACTACAACTATCTTTCTTGCATGTGCTGCAATCGCACTGCATTCCTGTAAATCTTCACAGGAATCGACAGTAGCACAACGTAAATCAGAAATTGAACAATCAAAAGAACCTACTACCGCCTGTTTTGTGAAAATGAATGACGGCACGATCAGGAATTTTGCAACGCTGAAACTTGTTACAGGGATGTTTAAAACTCCTTATTTACTCGCAGATGGAAAATTAAAGATCACAGCAAAGGAAATTAAGTCTTACCAGAATAAAGCGCATTATGCCATTTCGCAAAACTGCTTTACTTCCGGCCATAAATCATACGTAGCTAAAGAAACACTTCCTGGTTTTGCAATAAGAATTGCCAAGGGGAAAATAAATGTGTATGCAAAAAAATATTATAATGGTTCAATCGCAGTAGATGAATATTTTGTTCAAAAAGGCGAAGATGGGCAAATATTAGCTTATACAACAGAGAATATGAACAAGCTTGTTAAAGACGATGATGAAGCGTTGGCTTTTTTCATGAATAAAAAATATACTACGTCGAAAACCAAGAAAGAACAGGAGCCATTGTCGTATGCAAATGCAGGAAAGATCAAAAAAACTGTAAATAAATAAGCAGTTCATGAAATACTAAACTTAATATATGCCCGGTGATAACATTGGGCATTTTTCATTAACAAATAAAATATCCATCATGCAGTTAATTATACTACATATCCGTTGCTGCTTTGTGGTGCTTTTTTCAGTAGTGAAGAACAGGGCGCATTTGTAATTATGCCCAGATACATGATACCGGATACTGCATAATTTTGCACGGCATAAACTTTTATATTAATTAAGGGTCACAAGCTTTCACTATTCACCATTGACTATTCACCTATTGCCGATTTACGCTTGTCGATTGCCGTTAATGAAACACTCTCCTCAGTAGTCTATTCAACACCTCTATGATCGAAGTCCATGCCGTTACATAGGCAGCTAAAAAAATAATTCCTCCCACGATATTGAAGACGGGAAAAAGGTACTGTATAATATTTAATATTTTAGAGTTGATCAATTCTTCCCTGTGTACAGAAATAAATTTTAGCAGCGACGCCACCACGAAGCATAAGGATGAAAAGAAAAACCGTTCGCCTGATAACTTTATTTTACCGGCAATCTTTGGATCTTCTGTATTACGTGCCCAGGAAAAACATACAGATGCACAGCCTGCAAAAACAGCAAAGCCTGCATTGGTAATAGAAGTGGTATCAAATGAGGGATTCCCAAACGTCATTAAAATAAATAATGCACCCGAGAGAAAGATAAAGGCAAGAAAAATTCCAAGAAATATGCGAATGGCGTTGCGCATGAATTATTAGATTAGGTTAGTAAGACTCCAGATGCTGGATACTGATACAAGATACTGGATAGTTTGCACGGTATAGAGTTTCATATTTATTAAAGCGCTACAAATTTTCACTATTCACCATTCACTATTGAGTTATTCACCTGCTATTTAAATACTCAAAATTCAACACTCAATTTTCAATGTTTGGAAAATAAACCCTCGCAATCTTTCCTTTTTCGATCACATAAACAGCGATACCATAAAAAACCGGTCTTCCCGTTACGTGAATCTCTTCATGATCAATTACCATGTTTCCCTGTACGATCCTGTTTAATAATTTACAATATAATCCCGGTGCTTTTGTTATGAACTGGTAATCGGCTCTCATTTTTTCTTTTCCTTTCGATATTAATTTATCGGGAAAACGATATACTTCCACATCTTCAGCATAGGGTGCAACAAAAGCCTCCACATCATGTGCATTATAAGCATTCAATTGTTGTTGTACCAACATTTCGGGTGTAACAATTACAATTGAATCCGGTTTAAACGCATTGCCTTTATTAATAACGAGGTCAATTTTTCTCCAATTGGAAAGACTATCCAATGGGTTTGCATTTAATAAAACCATATTTGCTGTTTTGCCTTTAGCAAGCGATCCCCATTGATCTTGTTTGCCAACTGCCTTTGCGCCATTGATAGTTGATGCAATCAATAAATCCCATAGTTTAAACCCGGCATCCTGCATTGCTTTCAATTCAATGAAATATGAGCTTGCATGTTGTGTTCCTATATTGCCCGCGTCTGTTCCGGTTGCTATCGTTACACCGGCTGCATACAATTTTTTTAAATTCGCCATCAAAACTGAATCTTCATGCGATCTCATCGCTTCACGTGCTGTTCCTGTCATTGCTTTTATATATCTCCCTCCCAATGTTGTATCCGGCCAGGGATAATCCAATACAGAACCAATTGTTACCGGGTTTGCCAATGAAAGTTCTTCAGCAGAAAAATTATACTTATCACCAAGCACTTTAGCGTAACCCCCGGCTACAACTATGGTGGGACACAATACCGTATTCTTTTTCTTCAGCAATTGTACAAATTCTGGAGTGATGATCTCATCATCAACACTGTGCACAAGGAAATCCGCCCCGGCTTCTACCGCCAGCTGTGCGGTTATCCTTTCAGTAGCGTGAACGGCTACCCGCAGGTTATTTTTATGAGCTTCATCAATCGCAGCGCTTACAAAGCCAAGATTTTTTTTTGCCCCGGCTTCTTTATCCTTATCAAGAACGATATACCATATCTTGATGAAATCGGCTTTATGAGCGACCTGGTCCTTTACCGCCTGACGTGCGCTTTCTTCGGATCTCATTTCTATGAACGGGCCATCATTTCCCAAATCCTTAAATGGCTCGGGTACGTAGGTTGTCAGTAATGGACCAGTCATGGAAATGAACGGACTGTAATTTTTATTGCTGAAACTATCCCTTTGCGATAGGAAATTATAGGTAGCGCCCACATCGATTACAGAAGTGATGCCTGCGCTCATGTACCTGCGAAGAAAGTCATCCATATGATCGTGTGCCCATTTTATTTCCCTGGAATAAGGCTGGTATTTGCGCAGGTCTATAGCATCGGGCCTTGCAAAAAGGCCACCACTTTGAAAAAAATGAACATGCGCATCCGTTAGGCCGGGAATAAGGTATTTTCCTGTGCCATCTACAATGGTTGTTCCGCCCGGTATTTTATCCATTCTTCCCTTTTCCACGTACACGATCTTCCCATCGATACTTAGAACATTGTATCCCTGTAGTACTTTTTTATTTTCCACATCAAAAACAGTGGCGTTTTTGATAAGAAGCTGGCTATAAAGCTTATTAGAACAGGTAACGGTAAGCAGCACCAGAAAACTAAAACAACTTTTCATAAAATATTTTTTACCTGGAATTTTTTTTATCAACAAAGCAAATAATTAATAATGAATTAATAAGCTTGAAAGTTATAGAATAAACCGAATAAAAAATTATCCCCCTAAAGTTCTCTGGCATGATTCATGAGTATAGCTAGCCGGTTTTTCAAGGATATTGGATTTAAAACGGGACTAGATTTCTATCTTGGTCCCTTTTTTTATTACCACGTTGGTTGGATGATAATTTTGTATCATTGTATCAGGGTCTCAATAACTATACAATCAAAAGATAATCAATGAAAATAATCATTCTTCCCTTGCTTTTGGTTTTGTTTTCATTTTCACCTACACAACCTAAACGGGTGCCTGCTTTTTTGGCAAATGATCGTGATTCAGTGCCATTTTTACTTGGCAATTTTACCGACGACTATGGTATTCATTACAGTATCAATGAGAGCCTGTGGGTGCAACTGCCCGTTATTAAATACCATATCCTGAAATGGGATAGGGAAAAGCAATATTTTATTGCAAGGAATGATGATCAGAACCCGACTGATTCAGGGTTATACACACGGATTGATTATATGCAATTCAATAATATGCAACCATGGTTATGGGGGTTTTGTTATACGGTATATAAAGCAAAGGATGATGTTACCGCAAATGCAGCAACGCCTGCCGATCGGAATAATCCGAGGAAGGGTTGCAATGGATTTCCGTTTTCGAGGATGATGAAGACTGAATAAATGCAAACACGAATTTTTGAACACGAATTGCACGAATTAATACAATTTAATAGTGCTTTAATTCGTGAAATTCTGGCCTCTAATTCGTGTTTCAACTAAACTTATCTCATGACTAAGGCTGATCAAAACAAACAAATTGCATTAAACTGGATCGACGCATTCAATAAACATGATCTTGAAAAACTATTGGAACTGTATGCAGAAGATGCTGTTCATTTCAGTCCCAAATTAAAGACCAGGGAACCTCAAACTAATGGATGGATAAAAGGGAAACCAGCACTTAGATTATGGTGGGAAGATGCTTTTAAAAGATTGCCTTCATTACAGTACCTGTTACAAAACCTGGTCATCAATGAAGAACAATTATTGATGGAGTATTTGCGTAAAGTAGAGGGAGAGAATGATATGATGGTTGCGGAGATACTTGAAATAAAAGATCAGCTGATTGTGAGATCGAGGGTGTATCACGGATGAGGAATTGACAATGGATAATTGACAATTTATAATTTGTGCTAAATAAATTTGCAGCAGCGATCATAATTTCTGAATCCCCATTATCCATTATCCATTATCCATTATCCATTATCCATTATCCATTATCCATTATCCATTGTTCATAGTTCAGTCATTTTCCATGAATATTTTGATCTTGTGGCTAATTTTCGGGAACTTAGCAGACTCAATTTATATACATGAAAAATGCTGCAAAACTAGTCCTGGTTTTTCCTTTACTATTACTTTTTACACAACTTAATGCACAGCGTAATTTCTGGAAAGAAATACCTGAATCTGCTGTAAAGGCAACTGACCTTAAAAGAACAATTGTACCGGATCATTACAAAGTACTTTCTTTAGACACTTTGCAAATGCTCGGTGTCCTCAGATCGGCTCCATTAGAATTTTCACTGCAAAGTCGCCAGGCACCATTGATCCTTGCATTACCGATGCCCGATGGCAGCGTCAATCATTTCAATATCGTAGAATACAGTATGCAGGAGCCAGGTTTGCAGGCGCAGTTTCCTGATATCCGGACTTACAGCGGACAGGGGATTGAAGATCGTACGGCAACAGTAAAATTAGATTGGACCGGTTTCGGTTTTCATGCAATGATATTATCGCCGGTAACAGGTTCAGTATGGATAGATCCATACGCCCGCGGAAACAAAACCGATTACATTTCTTATTATAAAAAAGATCTTCAGCCCAGGGAATTTAAAGAAATTGGGGTACTGCCTTTTGAGGGTGCCCGTCCGTCTTCTGATAATTCGGTACCTGCAGGAGGTCCCTGCCTTGGCGGAACACTTCGCACTTACAGGCTGGCAGTTGCAAATACAGGTGAGTATGCAGTTGCTGTTGGGGGAACAACAGCGCCATTATTACATTCTGCGATCGTTACAAGTGTGAACAGGGTGAATGGTGTTTATGAAACGGAAGTAACGATTCGTCTCACACTTGTTGCAACGAATAACCTGGTTGAGTTTTTAACGCCTGGAGGCGACCCTTTTACCGGCAATGCCGTTGCAACTACCCTGATCGGTGAAAGCCAGGCACAGATCACCACCAGGATCGGCGTTGGAAATTTTGATATAGGCCATACATTCAGTACCGGCGCCGGCGGATTGGCGGGATTGGGGGTTGTTTGCAATGCTACTCAAAAAGCAAGGGGAGTTACCGGTTTACCAAACCCTGTAGGTGATGCATATGATATCGATTTTGTTTCACATGAAATAGGACACCAGTTTGGCGGCAATCATACTTTTAATGCTGCCACAGGAAATTGTTCGGGTAATGGTTCGGCATCTGCCAACGCAGAGCCGGGTAGTGGTACAACCATTATGGCATATGCAGGGATTTGTACAACCAACGATTTGCAGGTTCATAGTGATCCCCAATTTCATGCGATCAGTTTTAATGAGATCGGAACTTTTTCAAGAAGCGGTGGTGGATCAGGCTGTGGTACGGCAACTGCGACAGGCAATACGCCGCCTGTGGTAAATGCAGGATCAAATTATGTTATCCCGGTTTCAACGCCTTTTACTTTAACGGGTTCGGCAACAGATATAAACGGGGATCTTTTGACCTATAGCTGGGAGCAGATCGATGTAGGGGGAACTTTCAGCAACTGGAATGCTCCAACAGGTATTGCTGCACCTTTGTTCCGTTCTTTTCAGCCTACACTTTCCCCTTCAAGGACCTTCCCAAGAATGTCGGATATCGCCAATGGCACTACAACCATCGGGGAAATATTACCGGCTATTGTAAGGGATGTGGACTTTCGCCTAACGGCAAGGGACAATCGTGCGGGTGGCGGCGGTATATGTTATGCACAGATGAAAGTAACTACGTCAGGAGCAACGCCATTTAATGTTACTTCACAGCCTGCTGCGACAAACTGGGTTGCTAATGGCAGCAATACGGCCACCATTACATGGACAACAGGCTTTGCTGCAGCTCCGTTTAATTCTCCCAATGTTTCTATATTATTATCAACAGATGGGGGACTTACTTTTCCCTTCACGCTTTTAAACAGCACAGCAAATGATGGAACAGAAAATATTGTGATACCGGCACAGGCAACAACCAGGGGCAGGGTAATGGTTAAGTCGATCGGCAATGTATTCTTCGATATCAATACCGGTAACATTACCATTTCTTCGGTATGTGCTGCTGAAGGAGCAATTGTTGCACCTGCGGCCACCGTTGTAGCACTTGCAGGTAATGCGGCGCTTAATTTAGGGTTGGCTCCACAGTATGCTACTCCACTAACTATATCGGGTACACTACAATCTACTGATCCGGCTTCAACATTGGCGGCATTCAATACAGCAACTGCAGGTTGTATTAATTTTGCAAATCCAACAAAATATGATGCGTTTACATTCACGCCATCTGTTACCGGCACTTACAGCTTTACACTTGGCACAGGTGCCGGAACCGGTGTGGTTACTGATTTGTATAATGGTGCATTCGATCCTGCTAATCCATGTACCAATTTCCTGAAATCAAATATCAGTTATACCGCTCCTAACCCAAGTCTTTTACCCAATATATCTAATGCGCTTACAGCTGGCAATACTTATACCCTTGTAGTAGGTACATTCGATGGCACGACACCTACGCTGCCGCAGGCGTACACAGTATCTTACGCTTCCACTCCTGCGGGCGGAACAATTTATTCCGGAAGTTCTAATTACGTGAATCCGGGTGCGACTTTTAATTACACTTATGTTATTGTAAATACAACCACCGGCAATATTGTTGGAATAAGCGCCACAGCAAATCTTACAAACAGTGCAACTTATCCTGCAGGAACATATGCTGTATATGGATTATCTTATTCAAATACCATTGGAACACTCAATACATATGTTGGTGGAAACCTAAACGCACTGACAGCGAATGTTTTTGCAAATCCCGGAAGCTTCTGTGCTAATTTCAGTAAGAATTTGGTGACCGTGATCATCACTGCGCCGGTTCCGACTGGTTTGCTGGAATTGACGGCACATAAAGCAGGCAGTAAAGCCGCTTTGAACTGGAAAACATCTTCTGAATTAAACAGTTCACATTTCAATGTATTGCGTTCGGCCGATGGTACCAATTTTGTAAGTACACTCGGACGTGTAAATGCCGCGGGCAACAGCACCACGGTTAAAGATTATGGTTTCACAGATAACAGTCCTCTTACAAAATGGAATTATTACAGAATAGAGGAAGTAGATATAAATGGCGCAAAAATATTAAGTAACATAGCGGCGGTTTCATTTGATAAGAATGGCAACCTGGTTCAGTTATATCCTAATCCTGCCAGCAGTCAATTAAATGTTGAATACAACAGCAGCGTGAGCGGTAATTTAACACTTCACTTCTATGATAGTAAAGGTTCAATGGTAATGCGCCGTACTATCAATGTTGATGCCGGCAGATCGGTAAACAGTATTGATATTGCCCACCTGGCTTCGGGTATTTATATGCTGAGGTATATCGGCACGGACGGAGTTGCTTCGGATATTAAGTTTATTAAGAAGTAGTTGATTAGTTGACAGAGTTAATAAATTAGTTGACAGAGTTGATAAAGTTAATAAGGTTGATGAGTTAGTCAACTTTATTAACTTTATCAACTTTATTAACTTTCCCATTAATGATTTTCCCTTCACAATTATTAATACGAATGATCGCCATAACAGCTATGGCCGTTTCGTTTAGTAGTTATGAATATAAAAAAACAACAACGCACGGTGCCTCACTTACCGATTCGCTCTCTCCTTTAAAATTATTCAATGCTGCCTTTCCTGATCCGATCGTAAGTTCTGATTCGGTAACAGCAATGATCCCATTTACAAGATCCGGTAACCTGATCTTAATCAAGGCTAAAGCTGATACAATTGAAGGGAATTTTATTCTTGATACCGGTGCCCCCGGACTTGTATTAAATCTTACTTATTTTCGTGACTATCCATCTACAGTTTCCGCAACAACAGACCAGGGCGGTATTACAGGCAATACAACCATTGCTGATCCAACAACGATTACCGATCTTTCTTTTGGCCCTATAAAATTCTCACGCGTTGATGCCGACAGGATCAATCTTGGACATATAGAAAACAGTAAGGGAATACGCATACTCGGCTTATTGGGACTGCAGCTTTTTAAACGCTTCGAAATGATCATTGATTATGAGAAAAATATTGTCTGGCTTCACCTGGTAACCAAAAAGGATCCCGATAATTATGCAAGTGACCAGTTAAAAGACACTAGCGCCTATAATGTTTTTCCAATAAACGTAGTGGACAATAAGCTTTTAACCACGGCTTATATGGGTGGCAAAAAGCTTATTTTCTTAATTGATACCGGTGCAGAGTCGAACATACTTGACAGCCGGTTACCGAATAAGATATTTGAAAATAATGTAACAGTCACAGGGCGTATAACACTTAGGGGCACAGGAGAAAAAAAGACAGAGGCATTGACGGGCGATCTCAGGGATTTGAGACTGGGAAAACTTAACATCAGTTCGCTACCTGTAATCGTAACAAATCTGGAAAAAATGTGTACGGCTTACGACCGGTGCCTGGATGGAATGCTGGGTTTTGATTTTCTTTCATTGCATAAAATAGGATTTAACTTTGTAAAACGCAAAATGTATATATGGAAATAATAATCACGGCAAAGCAATTAAAAAAGTATATGCAGTATATGCGCATACTGGTATGCCTGTGCTTTATTGTTGCAATTGGACATAAAGGAACGTTTGCGCAGAAGGTATATACAATAAAAGATGGGAAGATGTATATTGAATTGAGTAAGAAAATAAGTGAAGTTGATCTTGATAAATTTATATCACAGTTTAATCTTTCCGGAATTGGCCTTAAAAATTTTATACAGAAAAATGATCCTGATTCAATTTATAAAAATGGCTGGAAGATCAATAAAAATAACAATGAAGTAATTGCGATCAGCAAGCCACTGGTAAGTTCAGATGATATTAATAATCTGGCGGAGCAACTTGTACTTTCTGTTGCAGACAGGTTTCCTGCAGTAAGAAGCGGGTTGATAGTTGGATATAATAAGTTTAAGAACATTCAGCCCTTTGAAATACATGACTCCAAAGTACGCTTCTTCCTCCGCAAAAATACAGGCGCAAAGCGGGTAATACTAGCCGGTAGTTTCAATGGTTTTTCTACCAGTGCATTACCTATGACCAAAACAGACAGTGGCTGGATAGCAGATGTAAAATTGTCGCCCGGGAAATACTGGTACAAATTTATTGTTGATGGAGACTGGATGGTGGATGAAGATAACCAGTTGCGTGAGAATGACGGGGAAGGTAATACCAACTCTGTTTTTTACAGGACAAACACTCGTTTTTATCTTAATGGTTATAGCAATGCAAAGAAGGTATTTCTTGCCGGAAGTTTTAATAACTGGCAGCGGGGTGAACTAAGAATGCAACGGACTTCAACAGGGTGGGAGTTGCCGCTTTATCTTGCTGAAGGTACTTATACCTATCGTTTTGTTGCTGATGGTAACTGGTTTTCCGATCCTGCAAATTCTGAAAAAATGCCCAACGAATTTGGTGAGTATAATTCTGTGATCAAACTCGGCTATCCATACTTATTCCGGCTTTCCGGTTTTACAGAAGCCCGTAAGGTATTGCTCACGGGTTCGTTTAATGGCTGGCGTAAGGATGAGCTGTTCATGAAAAAGACCGGCACGGGTTGGGAACTTCCTTATACGCTGGGATTTGGTAATTACGAATACAGGTTTATTATAGACGGGGCTGAAATTACTGATCCGGCCAATACTCCGAATTATGGAACTGTTGATAAAAAAAGAAATTCGGTACTTATTCTTGGCGGTAATTATACATTTCGTTTAAAGGGTTTCCAGGATGCTAAAACCATTTTAATTGCGGGCGACTTTAATAATTTTAATGAACATGATTATGTCATGAAAAAAGAAGGAGGGGAATGGGTATTCAACGTGCATCTTTCTATAGGAAAACATTTGTATAAGTATATTGTTGACGGAAAATGGCTAGTTGATCCGGGAAATAAATTATGGGAACAGAATGAATTTGGAACCGGCAATTCTGTAATATGGATAGAGCCGAAAGACCAGATCAAAATGCAATAAAAGAGGACCAATTACATGAAATAAAAAATCTGCAGGATAGGCTACCCTGCAGATCTTTTTATTTTTAAAACAGATATATCATTTATTACCTGCTGCGGTCCCTGTCCCTGTTGAAACCACCACGGTCACCACCACCACCGCGATTGTCCCTGTTGAAACCGCCGCCACCACCACCGGGATTCGGTCTGCGAAATCCACCACCGCCCGAAGGAGGCCCGCTTCTTTCTTCTGCTTCTTTAACAACCAATGGCTTTTTACCGAGCGACATATCGTTCAGGCTTTCGATTGCATCTTTGGCTTCTTCCCTGTTAGGCATGTCAACAAATGCAAAGCCTTTACTCTTCCCTGTTTCTTTATCTATAGCGACTTTAGCAGAGGTGATCGTACCAAATTTTTCAAAAATTTCCATCAATTCTGCATCATCCAGATCATAGGGTAGTCCCGCAACAAAAATTTTCATGAGAGCTTTTTTTGTAAAAATAATAAACTTATGCTGTATTCAAAGAAATAGGATACGAAGATATTTGAAACTGTGCAAATGGTGGGTATTAATTTGGGAAAGGTTGAATAGTTGTTGAATATTGTTGAAAAATAGCTGAATCATTGTGGAAGATGGGCTAAGTAAGTTGAACAGTGGTTGAATGTTGAAAGCCCTCCATTCAACTATCTTCAACAACATTCAACTTTAGTCTGCCAATTAATTTATATATGAACAATTTTGAGCGACAGCAACATGGAGTTGCTTTGCAAAGAGCAATGGTACTCTATCAATTCAACTTAAGTAAAATTACGGTATGTTAACGCAGTGTTTAAACTTTTAAAAACAGATTTTTCAGAACAATAATTGATGTTGAGAGGTAGTTATTTAAATGTCGGCAAACCTCAATTTCGTTTTATAATTAAAATTTCTAACCATGAACAAAGCCCCCAGGATTCCATTACATAAAGTAGCGGAACAAACTGCCAATAACTCCACCGGTTGGGTTGGACATCTTCCAGGCCATAACGAGCATGTTGTAAAAGGACAAACATTTGTTGCAAATGAAGAAGGTGATCTGCAGGCAATAAAAGTTTTTCCAAACATGATAGCCGGAAACAGTAATGTACAAATGACGCTTCACAGTTTCGATCCACAAAGCCAGCGGTGGGGACAGGTATTAGGCTCTGCAACCGTTGAGTTGAATGGCGAAGATGCAGGTAAATGGATATGTTTTGATATCGCGGGACCTCATTTGCAAAAGGGTCATTCGTATGGATTCCGTTTGGATAGTGAAGATTCCTATATCGGTGTAGGAGAAGCATGTGGAAGTTTCAAACAACCTGCTTTTAAAACAGGAAAGGAATGGCAGTTTACAAACAGCAATCCGAATGGCGATTCTTTTTCTTATTTCACGCTTGCCTTTAAGGTGGAAGTAGCAGCATAATATATAACCGCAGAGGCGGGGAGGCGCAAAGGGTTTTTTGCTCTGCGCCTCTGCGGGTTACTCTTTGTTGAATAAAGTTATAAGGTAGAAGAGTGCGACGCCATTGAAGCTGAGTAATGATTTGATGTACGGAAAAAATCACTAAACACCCAGCGTTTTAAGTAGTTGGTCCTTATATGTTGCAGAGACTTCCACCTCCGAACCATCCGTTAAAGTAACAAACCCACCCGCACTTTTGGAATAAGATTTTACAAAATTCACATTCACGATGAATGAACGGTGAATTCGTGTAAATGGTGCATCGAGCAGTTCATCGAAATGTTTTAAAAATTTACAGATCATTTTTTTTGAACCGTCTTCAAGATATACATCTGTGAAATTTCCATTAGCCTGTAATTTGACGATCGATTCAGCTTTAATTACATCGAAACCCTGCAGTGTAGGTAAAATGATCTGTTGTTTTTCGGGTTTTAATTTCAGGTTTTGTAAAAGGATCTGTGTCCTGTTAAATTCGTCTGCTTTAAGAATGGACATTTGCACTTTGTTTACTGCAGCAACAAGCTCAAGTATATCGATCGGCTTCAGAATATAATAAGCTGCACTGCGGTTTAATGCTTTTAATGAATATTCAGAATAAGCTGTAATGAATATGGTTTCAAATTGCTGGTCTTCGCAGGCTTCCAGTATATCAAATGCATTTCCGAAAGGCATTTCCACATCTAAAAAAACCAATTGTGGTTGCAATGATTTGATCATCGGCACAGCTTCCTTAATATGTTGTGCCTGTCCCACGAGTTCAATTACCGGGCAATACTTTTTGAGGTAGTTCTCCAAAACATTTCTTGCAATCAGTTCATCATCTACGATAATGCTCTTAATCTTCATGTTGAAAATTTTTTATTAAGGGAACGGTGATCTTTACTTTAACGCCATGATCCGGGGCAGGTTTGTCTTCTACAATACAACTGATATAATGTGCATACAATTCATTCAGGATCTTTATTCTTTCATTAGTGTTGCTGATGCCCCTGCCTTTATGTTGTTGTTGGTTGCTGGTTTTGTTGATCCTGCTGCCTGCAATGCCAATCCCGTTGTCTTCAATGATGATCTCCATATTGTCAAGGGTCTTTGTAAAGCTGAGTTGCAAAAATCCTTTTTCATCCATGTATCTTAAGCCATGCCAGATCGCATTTTCAAGATGTGGTTGTATCAGCATGCCTGGAATATATAGTTGCTCATCAGCATAAAGCGAATCATCAATTGATATTTTAAAATCGAATTTATCAGGAAACCTGCTTTTTTCCAGTTCAAGATAATTTTCCAACAGCTTTATTTCTTTTTGAAACAGTACAAAATCTTCTTTTGAGTTTTCCATCACATTCCTCATCAGCGTGGAGAATTTTGCCAGGTATTGATTTGCTTCCAGTTCATTGTTATTGGCAATAAACTGGTTGATACTATTAAGACTGTTGAAAATAAAATGAGGATTCATTTCCCGCCGCAAAGATTGCAATGCAATCTTTTTATTTTTTTGTTTTAATTTCTTAAGTATATAAAGGATGATGCTCAAAAAAGCAACCAACACAACTACTGACCCTATGAGCCAGTAATTGATCATATTTTTTTCTTTTATGAGATCATCTTTTAATGCCTTTTCTGATTCAAGTATTTTTATTCTTTCCTCTGTTTCACTTATGATCTTGTTGTCGATCAGGGAACTGTCTTTATCAATCACAGCAGGTAATTGCGTAAGAAAATCTTTATACAGCAACAAGCTCATTTGCTTTTGGTTGCTCTTCTGATAAATGCTGTCGAGTGTTTCCACGCATCTCCTTGCTTCCAGCGTATGCCCATGCTGCATTGATATTGCATAGGATTCATGCAGTAACCTGATTGCGGTGCTGTCGTCTTTCTTTTGTATATAAATATTTGCAAGCGACGTCATCTCGCTGGCTTTTGTTTGGGAGGAGCTTTGTACAAATGGTTCTTTTAGAATTTCGATTTTTGTTTTTATTGCTTTATCAAAGTCCTTATCTTTTATATAGGCGTCTGTGATCAGCTGGTTGTATTTCAGGGCCTGTCCAGGATTGTTTTTTGTAAAACTGTATGCGCTCTTAAAGGCTTCTACAACGGTATCGGGCAGTGTAAGTGTATAGTTGCTGTTACTTGAAAGGATATCATAACTCTGCAAAATTTCCGTGGTATCTTTTGTTAATTTACCCAGGTCCATATTTTTTTTCAGAGAATTTGTTTGTATCTCAACTGACCCCGGGTTGGAAAGTCTTGTAACATCATTTTTATTAAAATAAGCCGAGTTGCTATTTCCTGCCTTATCACTTTCCTTTTGTGCATCTACATAATTTTCAATAGCATCTTTCGTCTTATTTAGTTTTTCCTGTACTCTTGCAAGTGCACGACTGCTTTTAGCGATTCCTTGTGCATCATGGAGTTTTTCATACTGGTCTTTTGATTTTTGATAAAATGATTCACTCTTTTCATATTCTCGTCTTTGGAAATAAATTTCACCCAGATCGTAATATCCCTGCGCAAGTGAATCCTGTTTATTATCCCTGATACTGCTTTCGACTTTCCGGGAAGCTTTTTTAAATTTATCCGTTGACTGGATCTGCTGGGCTGATACAATGCTATTCATGCTGCTGTAACAAAACAACAGCATCACAACGAACAACTTTGTGAAAATTCCTTTTTTCATAATGATTTACCAATCAGTGTTACAAAATAACGCCATTTTAAAACTACTTCCCAAATGTTCACCAAGTGAAAGCCCTGTTTCACCAAGTATATGCAAATATGGTATTTCCTGCATCCTATTTTCACACTTCAAAAAAACAGTAATATGAAAACGATCAAAACCTTATCATGCATGTTCGCCGCAACGACGATTGCATTGACAGCTTCAGCTCAACTCGACAAAAAGAATTTATACCTGCCCGTTAATGAAACCACGCATGCTGCAAATGCAGGTTTTACAGCGAAGCATAAAAAAATAAAATTATATTATATCAAGGCCAAACCTTCCCTGGCGAATGAATTTAAAAACATGGCAAAATATACTTCATTGGAAAAAGCCATTAAAGAATCCAAGATCAAAGTACAGGAAACCGGCGATGGAGGAACGGTAAACACACTTAATTTCAGGAACACTTCCAAAGATACCATCATAGTAGGAATGGGAGAAATTGTAAAAGGGGGGAAGCAGGACAGGGTGATTGAAAAAGATGTATTGATACCACCGGGAAAAACAATCCCTGTATCGGTTTATTGCGTGGAGCATGGCAGGTGGACGCCGGCAGCGGGTAGTGTAAGTAATAACAATGCCGCAAGTAGTTTAAGTGCAACCAGTAATTATACACTATCTGCTGCAACCTTTAGTGATTACAGCAGTACTATAAGCAGCGAGATAAGAAAAAGTATTGTGCAGGACAAAGATCAAAGCAAGGTTTGGGAAAAAGTAGCAGAAAAGAACCAGAAAGCCGGCACAGCACCATCTACCGGAACCTACCTTGCTGTTGCACAATCTCCAAAACACAATAATGAAGTAAGTGATTACCTGAAAGAATTTAAAAAGAATATTGCTGCAGATCCAACAATTGTAGGTCTGCTTGCTGTTACGGGTAATCGCATTATTGGCTGTGATATTTATGGTACACCGCAATTATTCAAAGATAATTATTCCAATATTCTCAATTCCTATGTATCAGAAGCAGTATACAATGGCGCTGATATTTCAATTACAGATGCCGAAGTGGGAAAATACCTTGATAATCTTTTAAGTGATGAAGTAAAACAGGATAAAATGCTTCAAAAGAATGGCCGTAGTTTGAAGGTGCAGGGTAAAAAGATAAAAATAACTGCGTTTGATAAGTAGTAATTACGGGAAATTACCACTGTGAAAACGGAAGGATCGCGTGAGCGATCCTTTTTAAATTTCTTAATGTAAATAAATAATCAGATTTTGGTTATATAGAACTTAACTTTTTTTGCATCCTTTATTAACAGGTTCCTGTTATTCTCAGTATAACTGCCTTTATATTCTATCGTAATAGATCCTTTGCCTTCGGTTTCAATACCGGCCCTTACGGAACCGACCACTGATTCCATTTCAATATCGTCACAGGTTATTTTTACAGAACCTTTTAATTTGAATTTTTGTACAGATCCTTTAATAATGAGTTTTTTACATTTTATTGATGATTTTTTAAATTCTATGATGGCATCGGAAAAAATGATTTCGCCTGGTGTTTCTATTTCACTTCGATGCGTTACTGTTTTTAAACTAATGGTTTGTGCAGATACATTTATATTAAGAGCCATTACAAAAAGAATGATGCCCAATAACCTTATAATATATTTACTCATAATTGACAATGTTAATTATCTGTAGGTGTAGAACTAGTTGAGGAGCCAGCCCTGAATAAGTTTCTGATGATCATGATATCAAGGTTAAGTCCAAATGCACACTTAGTTTTCCACCGGTTATCTTTTCTTAAATTGAAAGCATCGGTTGTCATAGCTGTTTCTTCAAATTTAAACCCATCCGGTTCATTGAATGTATTTACTTTGCCATAATGCCAACCTACAAAAACAGAACCTCCCCGTGCAAATTCCCAATTAAACCCGAAGAATAAGTTATTCAGCGTCCTGTCTGTAAATCCAACTCCAACTGCAGGATAAATTCTTTCATAAATTTTATGATCTTCCAGGAAATTTCTCCCGGTTAACATATAATTGGGGATTTCTTTTACTTTAAATAGATCCTCTAAAATAATTATTGGGGAAGCATAAAAGGTAGCCATTGCTGTTACCACACCCCTGTTATGTCCTTCTTTCTTTTTTACTACAGTTTCAGATGAATTTGTGGGAGAGGTTAATAATTCAAATGTAGGATTTTCAAGGGTGGAGTTAATAAGGCCCACATCAAAAGATCCATGAAGTACTCTTGACATCTTTATAGTATAGGATTTTAGTGTCTGATTTTCAAATTCCTGTTTTTGCGCATCCTGGCTTTTTAAAGCAGTTCGGGTTACCTCAAATTGTATGTTTGTGGTTGAAGTACTCAAGAGGAATTCTTTATGAGCCCATTTATACTCTATTTTTTTCCCATCTTCACCACTTCTTGGTTCAACAAGATTATTGCCTAACTGACCAGCATTGTTAAATACAAGGACATCCTGGAATTCACCTGATGTTTGATTTACAGAATAGTCTACCTGGTTAGGGTCATTCGCATTTTCAAGATAAAATACATGTACTATATATTGCCTGTTGGCAACACCCTGGGGAATTGTGCTGAAAATGTTATTACCAAACTGGTCAAGAAAAATATGAATGTACTTGATGCCTGTATAGGTAGTGTTTCTATTACCATCGGGAATTTGCAGGCCATAGGGGGTGGCAACAAGTTTTGGAAATTTACTTTTGACTTCAGTCACCACAGATGTAAGCTTAGCAGGAGGCGGTGGTGGTGGAGGTTCAGCCGGTACATTAATAGAAAATGTAAAAAATGGTATTTTCCCGGTTTCGTCGTTTATGCTTATAGTTTGATTTCCCAGGTCGCCGGTTAACCTGCAACTAATTTCAGTTTCATTCCCATTGCCGCTGATATCAGGGCTGCATGTTTCGCTTCCTATTTTTACTTTATAAGAATTGGCAGGATTTATAGGAGTTATACATTTTATGAATAGTTTGGGAATCTTAACGTGAGTGGTTAATGTTGAAATTCCGCCCGATAATGAAAGCAAAGGTCCGCCACTGGAAAGCGTAATGCTAAAATCCCTTTTTTGAAACGGGATAAAATTCAGGAGTACAGCTGACTCTCCATCTTTTTTAAGTGTTATTTTTTTATCTCTTAAATCGGTAACTCCAGCCTTTTTTAATTCTTTATTAACCTCACTCTGTTTAAATGAACCGAACAAAATATCATCAACAAATACATTAAACTTTGTAGTACCAGCAATTGTTAGGTTTGATTTTATAAACAAGCTTGTAATGGGGGTATCAAAAAAAACATTAGCCCTGTTATTTACTATGTTTATTTTATTAGCAACTGTATTTACACTTACATCAAAATCCTGCCCAAATAGAATTACTGATTGAATAAATAGAATTATTAAAATGGATAATTTCTTTATCATACAAATTTATTTAGCTGTTTAAATTAATAGTTCACATTCAAAGGAATTAAGTATGTCGTTAATAGGAATAATAAGCGATGTTGTAGTAGTGCCTCCGTATAATATACCAATTATTCTCAATGCAGCATTAAAAACGGGCGACCCTGAATCACCTTTCTGACTAAACATGGACGTCTCAATAAGGTTATCTAAAGACACACCCGGAATTGAAGTTCCGATTGATAATCCTACCCGCTTAACAGTACCAGATCTGGGTCCCGAAATCAATCCCGACATTTGTAGTGGAATTCCCAATTCATTAGTTCCGACAACTTTTATTCCACTAGGCCTGCCTAAACCAGGTATTTCATTTCCTACATCTGCAGGATTGCTCATCCTCGCTATCGCAGCATCAACCCCTGTAAAAAATCCTTCCTGTAAAAATGCATCGAATGTTTCCCCATTTATATTTGTAACCAATACATCCGGTTGCGTTTGTTGATTGACAGGTTTAAAGAAATGGGTATTTCCAGCATTAATCATATCTGGCAAAAGTACATGTGCATTTGTGCAGGCAAAAATTTCCTGGTCTTTCGTCAGGTAAACCCCTGTTGTTCCAAATTCGGTTAAAGCTGGCCGTTTAATTTTTCCGCATAAGTCCGCACTCCTGATTTTAAATTTTTCAGATATAACAACGTCTGTTGGTATTTTCTTTTTTCCTTCACCCGGAATAGATACAATAAAATGTTTCGGAATTTCTTTTGAAATATTTTTTGGTTTTTTAGTTACCAGGAATACAATAGAATATTTTCCTGTTGCTTTCTTTTCCGTGAATTTTTCTCCCGGGTATGCGCCAATTAAATTTGGATATTCTTCGTGCCAGTTTTTATAATGCCGCTGAATATATGTTCGGATAATGTCAAGCTTCTTTTTTGTTTTATAATGCATAAAAGAGCTGGTTGAATTGATTTTTAATATGTGTATTTAAAAGTAAAAGCTTTTTACTAAATTTTCAACCGTGTTTTCACCCTTTTATTGAATGAAAACAATTCGGGCTTACCGGAAAATAACGGAATTTGGCCGTTTGCAAACTGCATTTTTATGGTTGTTCAAGTGCAATTAGTTTTACTTAAAATTTAAAATAATGAAACAGTATATCGGAATGCTCTTATTTGGGCTTTTAACATTGACAGCCTGTAATACAACCACGCCGGAACAATATTTTGATCGTGCCGTTTTAACTTCCAATATGCTTGTTGGATTTGCAAATGAAGGAGATTTTCGGATGCTGCGAGACCCTTCAGTAAAAGCAGATGCAAATGGAAATGCCGTTCCGATGAAAAGTAAGGAAATGGTTGAAGACAGGATCAAATACATAGAAGAATCATTTGGGAAATTAAAAAAGCTGAAAGAAACAGCTGAAACAAAAGAAATGCTGCAAACTGCTGCTGCAATTTATGAATTGGCATTACCGGTATATAAAACGGAATACACAGAGCTGGCAAGGTTGTTTGACGAAGATGCATCGAAAGAAGCTATTCAAACGCAGGCAAGACTGATACAGGATAAGTATTCGGCACAATACGAGGCACTATATAATAAATTAATAAATATCGGGAAGGTGTATGCGGAGAAACATTCGATCAATGTGAAGTGGAACGTAGGGGCGTAGAGAAAGAAATAAAAACACGAATTTTAAACACGAATTCCACGAATTGAATAGATTAGCAACCGCGTCAGATTAATCCGGTTCGTGGAATTCGTGTTTAAAATTCGTGTCGCTGAAACAAGGTTTTGCTTAACTTTAATTTCATGGTTAAGACAAAATATTTCCGGCTCGGCTTTTTAATAGTGTTGTTTCCCTGTTGGCTGCACGCACAAAATTTTGGTGGTAATCCTTCCCGCATTCATTGGAAACAGATCAATACAAAAGCTTCAAGAATAATTTTTCCAAAAGGCCTCGATAGCCAGGCAAACCGCATTCACAACATTGTACAATTACTCGACACTACAACCATCTACAGCATCGGCGGCAGGCAACGCAAATGGAATATTGTGTTACTCAATCAAACAACTATAGGAAACGCATTTGTACGCATGGCACCCGTGATGAGCGAACTGTACATGACTCCTTTGCAGGATAATTTTTCAGAAGGAAGTATCCGCTGGGATGATAACCTTATCATTCATGAAAACAGGCACATGCAGCAACTCAGTAATTTCAACAAAGGAATTACAAAATTGTTCAGTTTTTTTCTTGGACAGGAAGGACAATTACTTGCAAACGGGCTTGTAATTCCTGATTATTTTTTTGAAGGCGATGCCGTCTGGCAGGAAACACTAATAAGCGCACAGGGAAGAGGTAGATTCCCGCACTTTTATAATGGCTTTAAATCTTTATGGCTGGCTGATAAAAAATATTCCTGGATGAAATTGCGCAGCGGCTCATACAGGGATTATACGCCCAATCATTATCCCCTCGGTTACCTGTTGACTGCTTATGGCAATGCAACTTATGGCGATGAGTTCTGGAAAAAGGTAACACAGGATGCGGTTAGATTCAAAGGATTGTTTTATCCTTTTAACAGGGCAATAGAAAGATATTCAGGAAAAACCTATAAACAGTTTTGTAAGGATGCGCTTTCATTTTTTAAGTCACAGTCATTCCCTGGCCATGCAACTGATCATCTTAATTATATTACTGCTATAGAAAAAAATAATGTGATTGATTATAGTTTCCCTCATTATATTGATGATGATCGTATCCTTGTTTCAAAAAAATCTTACAGTTCGCTGAATGCTTTTTATCTTTTGGCCGGTGGGCGTGAAAAAAAGATCCGGGTAAAGAATAGTGTTATTGATGATTATTTTTCTTACAGTAGTGGAAAGATTGTATATGCTTCTTACCAGTCTGATCCCCGCTGGACAAACAAGGATTATAGCGTATTGCAGGTACTGGACATCAATAGCGGGAAACAAAAGCAACTTACCCGCAAGTCGAAATATTTTTCACCGGATATCAATAAAGATGCAACAGAGATCATTGCAGTACAGGTAAATCCTGATGGCAGCAATTATTTGCATCGTATAAATGCAAATACAGGAGCGCTTATCAGCCAGGTTCCGAATCCCAATAATTATTTCTATACACAAACAAAATATATAAGTGCAAATGAGGCTGTTGCTGCAATTAGAAATAAGGATGGACAAATGGCCCTCGTAAAAGTTGACCTGAATACAGGGGCGACTGAAAATATTACTCCCTTTGGGTTTAATGTGATCGGTTATCCATTTATAAAAGGAGATACTATTTACTTCAATGCAATGAACGGTTATACAGACAAAGTTTTTGCAGTGAGTCTCCTGGATAAAAAAATATATAAAATAGCAGAAGGTAAAAATGGTATTTATTATCCTGCTGTAAATAATAAAGGAGAATTAATTGTTTCAGCCTTCACAGCTGAAGGAAGCAGGCTTGCCAAAATTAGCGTGCATGATGAAACCTGGAAAGAAATACACGAGAATCAATTTACTAAGGTTACCGGCTTATATACTGAAGCAGCATTAAAAGCAAAAGGAGCAGGAGCGCTGTATACTTTGAAGGAAAATAAAATATCGACAACAGCTTATAAAAAGGGATTTCATCTTTTCGATTTTCACAGCAGGCGGCCATTTTTTGATGATCCCGAATATGGGTACAGGTTTTATAGTGATAATGTTCTCAGCAATTTCACCAATACATTAACATATACCTACAACCGTAATGAAAAAAGTCATACTGTTGGTATCGAATCAGCTTATGCCGGCTGGTTTCCTGTAATTTCTCTTTCTGCCGAAGCGAGCTTTAACCGCACATTCGATACCGCTTTCAATAAATCCATTTCATTTAACTCAAGTAAAGTAAATGCCGGCTTATACCTGCCGCTGAATTTTGTTGGCGGAAGAACAAGTAAATTTTTTATTATAGGGGGAGGTTATAACCTCGAACAATTGTATTATAATGGTATTGGTAAAAATATCTTCAACAATGAATCACTGAAATATGCAAATGGGTATTTAACATTCAGTAATATAAGTGGCAGGGCCAGGCAGCATGTAAATCCCCGTTGGGCACAGAGCATTTCGACGAGCTATCGTTATGCATTTAATTTTCGTAACAGCAGGAAATTTGTTGCAAATTCAAATTTTTATTTTCCCGGTCTGTTTACAAATCACAGTTTACTATTGCAGGGATCATTTCAAAAAAGGGATTCGCTTGCTGATATTTTCAGCAATACTTTTTCTTATTCAAGGGGATATGAGGCACTCAGCACACGCCGTATGTACAAAATAGCTGTGAACTACCAGCTGCCGCTTATCTATCCCGATCTTGGGGTGGGCAATATTATTTTTTTTCAACGAATAAGAGCCAATGCGTTTTATGATTATACAAGTGCGCATGCACGGCTCAATGGAAACTTAACGGATATCATTAACAGTAGTATAGGCGCAGAAGTTTTTTTTGATACGAAACTATGGAATTCACTTCCATTTAGTTTTGCTGTAAGGTATTCTTACCTGCTTGATACAGATATTCGAAATCCACGTGCAACGGGGAGATGGGATCTTGTCATCTTTAATTTTGTGCCGGATTAAGTAAGTTAATTGTGTATTACGGCTCGATTGTAAAATTGCCACTGGTTCACTGATTATTTTATACTGCGCAAAGTAATCAGTGAATCAGTGGCAATACATTTATAGTTAATACAAGAAACGAATTCTTAAAACTGTAGCACAAGTAAATTATAGTATGATCATGTCATATCTTAATTTTTAACAAACACCACCTTATTGTGATCGGCTTTATAGATTCCTTCATAAAATTTCACAAGTTCGGCATAATCTTTCGCAGCGAAACGCCCGCTTAACCATTCTACCTTACGATAATAATAAAGTTTGGTATCCATCAGTTTCGCACTGCAGGAATAGCTGCCGAATTTACTGGTAATGGTAACCGGCTGTGGCATTGATTCAAGTGTATATCCTGTGGGCAGATCTATTTCTGCGGTATCAATATTCTTAAATTCAAAACCAATTTGAATATCAAACTTTCTGGTAGAATCGCTGCTTAATTTACCTGAAGCTCTGCTCATAACATTTGGCATAATAAACAATCGTTTGCCGGTAATGGTTGCAAAATTACTTACCGTTATATCCAGCGCTTCATTGATGCCCGGTATGGAAGTATTAAGTTGTTTATAATTGAAATTTGTTACATTATATGTAGCAAAATCAAATTGACGATGAAGCCATTCTTTTACTTTATCTTTTGACAGTGCATTGATCATTTCATGAATATCGTCCTGCTCCAGGCCGGTGTAACTGGAGTTGGCGTGAATATTTAATGTGCCATCCTCCTGTAACGAGGCTTTTATATTTCTTATACGTTGGTTGTCGTTCATTTTATATAATGGTGTCCTTACAAGTCTTCCTCCATTTTCATCTATTAACAATGCATTGCGGTCGCATGTAAAACCTCCAAGATAGCCGGCAGGTTTTGTCTGGCTCGTACATTCAAGCCAGGTAGTGTCATTTTGCAGGGGCACACAAAGAATAGCATGGTTAAACTGTTGTGCAGGAAAATCTGCATTGATATAACCGGCGCCTTCTCCTGCACGAACCAATGTATAATAGGAGTTGATACCCGCTTCTTTGAGAATACTGTACATGTAATTACTCAATGCCTTGCAATCGCCATATCCTTTTGAAGCAACGTCGTTGGCAGGGAAAGGCTGCCAGCCGCCAATACCAAGTTGAATACTGATATAACGGGTATTTTTTTGCATGTACTCATATAACCTTGCAATTTTTTCTTTCGGATTATTGATACCGTCTGCAATTGAATGTATCGATTGCTTCACATTCGCTGGTAACTGATCTCTTCCTTCTTTAAGTGAATAAACAAATTTGCCGAAATCCTGCCAGCTTACCATGTTGCCCTTGTAATCATCCACTTGAAAATCGCTGGGACCCAATATAACGGCAGTTGTTAATTCCATCCATTGAGGAGAAAAAGGTTCTCTTATCATCGCCGGCATATTTTTAACCGACCATGTCTGGAACTTATTATCTTTTTTCTGTGTTATAACCGGTTCGCCTGTATAATTAAATGCTTTGTAACGAACTTCATAATCTATCGGAGAAACTACTGTCATTGAACTGCTTTCAACTGAAAGAGACGAGCCTCCCTGTGGAACCCACCTGGGAAAGAACAATGTGCTTTTATTCCTTGTTTCAATAGTGAATTCAACCGTGTAAGGATAAACTTTGTAATAAAAAGTATATTCTTTTACCCTGCCATCATCTATCAGCGAGCCATCACTTACAGCACTCATGTCCTGGGTATCTTTCTTTTTAATTTTTTTCAATTGTTTGCCATCGGCATCGTACAGAAAACCTTCAATTGTTTCTATATCGGTGTCTTTATCATAAAATTCTGAAAGCTGGCCCCAGTGATCTCCTTTTTCATTAAGGATAGTAATAACGTAATGATTTCTTAACACTGTTTCTTTGGTGCTGAATACTTCAAACACCTGTTCTTCCAATCTTAAAACGGCATTTGCATTTTTTAAAAGTTCCCGCGGAATTTTTGATGCTGCATATTCGCCATCAGCGGCCAGCGTAAATTGCTGAAACAAAAAAACAAGGCAGGAAACTGTTATTAGTTTTCTCATGGGTTATTTTTTCTTTTTAAAAACAATTTGTTCGCTTTGTTTTTTTACAATCATATTAAAAAATTCCCTGAGTGTTTCATATTCATCCGGTAAATACAAGGCTCTTTTTAACTGCAGGCGTGTACGCAATGAAATCACTCCTTCCGATTCTGTGATCAAATATTCAAAAAAGCTATCTTCAGTTTCATTTAGTCTGATCTTTAATTGTTTGGGCAATTCATCCACCACGTATCCCTCCGGTACATCCATTTTTAATAAATAGGTCTCATCCCTTGCGTAGGGCATTTCGATAGGGTATGCCCGGCTATCGGATTTAAAAGGATTCTCTTTCCAGCCTTCACCAAACATCGGGTTGAAATAGATGATGTCTTCTTTTTCCTGTTTGATATCAAAATCATAGCTTATGAATAATGGAACATCATAATTCTTTACTGAATCAATTGCCGTATTGCTGATCTCAACTTCGGTATTAAAAGCCTTTTTGATATCGCTGAAAAACTGATCTTTTCCTTTTTCTTTGATCCGGCTGCGAAACCATGTTGACTCATAATAACCGGGAGTTTGTCGCATAGCCCCCGACATATTTCCTTTATCATCATTAATAATTACAACAGAACTCAGCTTGCGTTCCACAAGTTCATCTGCTTTTAATTCCACGAATGCTTCTTCAGGGTTAATGATCTTTGCATTACCATTATAACATCCAAAACCAAGTTTTCCAAATCCCATTTCCGGAACGCTTGCATCCAGGAAATAATAATTATCATCTATTTTCACCCTTGTAATGATGTAATTAAACCTCTCCAGGATAGGAGTAGGAGTATAAACATAACCATGTGATCTTGTGCTGAGCATAACCGGGTCGGCAGTATAACCTGCTTTAATGAACATTGCAGTTAATAAAAGATTGATCTCTGCTTCGCTACCGCTCCTGTCTTTTAAAACATTTTTCAAAGGATGATCAATGTATAACCTGTTGTGATCGGTGCAGGTCATATTATCCCGTACATATTCAAAAATATTCTTTGCTTTTTGAAGTTTATCCTGGGTATTTTTAGTGGTTGCACTTATTGCATCATTGAGCCAGCCATTGTCCCTGTTCAATGAATATCCGAAATCTTCGTCTTTTAAAAGATCAACACAGGCTTCGGGCCATGATGTCAGAAATGATCTTGGTTTAAGCGGATCTTTATACCCTGCAAGCTGGAATTGCATTTTGGTAATATGATTCCGAACGGTTGACGTAAAACTTTCGTTTTTCAAAGCTGGTGCATCCTTTATTGCCCAGCGATAATCCGTTACACCCGAATTAAAATTGTACCGTTCAGTAGCACCTACACCCCCGGCTTCGGATATATTAAAGCTGGAAGTATAATTCTTTTTTTCGTTGAGATGAAAAGACTGGTAACCCTGCGATAAAAAGTTATAGTCAAAGAACTGTGGTATCGATACGGTGTATTCACTCCACCGTGTGGGAAATTCTCCCTGGAATTCCCATGGCTGAAGATTAAAAAGAAAGTCGGATGTTATTTCATATTTAAATTCTATGATTGATCCTTCCCTGATATTGGGAAAAGTGAATTTTTTTATCAGCAATTTTTTATTGATCTTATCCTTAAATACAGCAGATTTTGTTTCCAGTTTTGTTTCTACTACTTTACCATTTTCAAGATTATAGGTAACCGCTTTTAAACTGGTGAGGTCTTCCTCGCTTTTGCCATCGGTATAAATAGATATTTCTACATTTGCGGCATCATAGCCATTTTTGGTGATGATCTGCATTCTCTTAAATCGTTTATGGACCAGGGAAAACCATCCTTTGGAGTTTCCTTCGAAATGGGAGGATCCGATATCTGCAATAACGATTGCATGAACGTTGCTGTCGGCAGTATTTTGTTTAAAATCCTGTGGATCAACCTTTCCAAATTTGATCTTTGTATCCTGTGCAGGCAGTTGAACGGAAATAAAACACAAGCAGGCTGTGATAATGAAACGGACTTTCATAGCGTTTGGCAGTTAGTTTGGTTAAAATGGGGAAGGTAAAAATATTTTTCTATTAAACAAGTGTTGTTTTCACCCTGATTCAAAATTATTCAGTAAAATTTTGACAGGTTGGAAGAGTTGGTTAGCCCGGTAAATAAAAATCATTACTTTAACAGGCGAATTAGTAGTGTATCAGTTTAAAAAACTGTCAGGCTGAGCTTGTCGAAGCCGGTTCAGGATTTAGGATTAACCCGCCTTCGACAAGCTCAGGCTGACAACCTGTTGATATGATAAACTTTCAAATTCATTACTCTACCGGGAATTAAATATAACAGTATGAAGCATTTATTTCTTATTGCGGCATTGGTATGCTGGATACAGGCGAGTGGACAAACAGAAACAGCTATCTTGAAATCGATCTCTTCAAAATTTGAGGTATTTTATAATGCTTCAAAATACGATAGCATATTTGCAATGTATAGTGATGGGATGCAAAAATTCCTGCCGCTCGAAAAAACGGTTGACTTCTTTTCGGGGCTGAGATCGCAGGCAGGCTCAATCAGAAACCTGGATTTTAAACTATATGAAGAAGGTTATGCTTCCTACAAAGCCAGCTTTGAAAAAGTAGTATTTAAACTCGCTATCAGTGTAAATGAAAATGGAAAGATCGCTGGAATGTATGTCAGGCCATTTCCATACGAATCCGACCTGCCGGCCACCAGGAATTCAACCAAATTAATATTGCCATTCAAAGACGAGTGGACAGTTTTTTGGGGAGGAGATACAAGAGCATTGAATTATCATGTTGATTATAAGGCGCAGAAAAATGCATTTGACATGATGATAACAAATAGTTATGGGGGCTCATTTAAAAAGAACGGGTCAGCAAACGAAGATTATTATGCTTTTGGAAAACAAATTATTGCACCATGCGATGGAGTGATTGTTTTTGTTACAGATGGTTTGGCAGACAATAAGCCTGGTATTATGGATCCTAAAAACCCTACAGGTAATTCTGTGGTATTGAAAACAAAGAACGGTGAATTCCTTTTGTTTGCACATTTCAAACAAAATTCTATTGTACTAAAAGGCGGACAAAAAATAAAACAGGGGGAGTTGCTCGGGTTATGTGGTAACTCAGGAAATTCTTCAGAGCCACACCTGCATTTTCATATCCAGGATGCACAAGACATGGAAACTGCAACGGGTGTAAAATGTTATTTTGAAAAACTAGTGGTGAATGGCGAATTAAAAACAGATTATTCGCCAGTAAAGAATGATAAAATAAAACCTGCGGCTAATTAACACCTATAAACTATTGATATTCCCAATCATGAGAACATATTCTTTGATCATCTTCTTTTTTATTTTACGTGCAGCATGTGTTGCACAGGACAAGGGGGCAAAAATGGATGAGATCATGAAAACCTATCACAACTATAATATGTTTGATGGAGCAGTAATGGTTGCTGAAAATGGTAAAGTAATTTATAAGAATGCTTTTGGTATGGCAAATCGTGAATGGCAGATTCCAAACACTACCGATACTAAATTCATGCTCGGTTCTGTTTCCAAACCACTTACATCTATCCTTATGTTAATACAGGTGCAAAAGGGTTTGATAAATCTTGACAAAACCATTTCAGATTATATTCCAGAATTCTCGCGTAAAAACGGCAGCCGCATTACCATCAGGCAACTGTTAAGTCATTCTTCCGGCATACCTAACTATGAGATCATAAAAGATTTTTTTCCGAACACCAGTCGCAGGCAATTTACGAGGGAAGAATATATTAGGTTGTACATGGATTCTGCTTTATTGTTTGAACCAGGCAGCAGTTATTATTACAGCAGCTGGGGATATTTTACGCTGGGTTATATAATGGAAAAAGTAACCGGTAAATCTTATTCGCAATTGATGAAGGACGATATACTCGATAAAATCGGGATGAATAGCACCGGTTCTTATTATCATACACAGGTTGTAAGCAAACGTGCCAGTGGATATGATTACATTCCGGGCGGTTATACAAGTGCCGATTTCAGGGATCAATCAAATACGATGGGAACAGGCGACCTGTATTCAACTGTTGAGGATCTTTTTAAATTACATCTTGCCCTCAGTAACAATACCTTATTGAATAAGGAACTTACCGATGCAATGTTTACGCCGGGTATCAGGCCATGGAGGTATGGTTTTGGATGGTTTAACCAGAACTTCAGATATACAGCAACCGATAGTGTTTTTACAAACTATCACTTAGGCATGACCGAAGGATTTTTATCTTTTATGGTTCGCATTCCCTCCACAAATAGTTTGGTTGTTTTCCTCTGTAATAGTTCGCCCACACATTTTTTTGGAATTGCATCCAACCTGATGAAGGTTTTGTATGATATACCGGTTGCAATAAAGCAACCTGCTCATAAAGTAATGGAATCAATGATGGCAGTTGACGGCGCATTAAAATCTGTAGAAGCGTATAAGAGAATGAAGGCTGATACAGCACATTATTATATTGACTGGCTTGCAATGAATCAGCTGGGAGAACAGTTGATCACATTAAAAAGATACGACGATGCAAGGATCTTATTTGAGAATAATGCTGCAGAGTTTCCGCAACGGGACCTTATTTTATTTAATCTCGGTAAAACATATGAATTGCTGGGAAGAAAAGAAGATGCGGTTCGCTGGTATAAAAAGGCGATGGAGATAAATCCTAAAAATGAAGAGGCGAGGAATAGGTTGAAGGATGCAGGATACTAGAATGTTGAATGATGAAGTGCGAGGCTAAATAAACCAAACGAGAAACGAGAAACATCAAACAACAAACATCAAACAACAAACATTGAATTCCAAACTACACCGCCGCATTTTTATTATACTTCTTCCTGTATTCCAGTGGTGATAGGCCGGTTATATTCCTGAAAACAGTCCTGAATGCTTTATTGTCTGAATAGCCAACATCATACATCACTTCGTTTATGTTTTTGCGGTTTGTTTCAAAACTTTTTTTCGCTGCTTCCATTTTCACACGTTGTATATATTCGGTAACAGTGTTTGCAGTTGCTTTTTTAAACCTCCGTTCAAAATTCCTCCTGCTAAGTGCAAGCATCCCCGTTAGCTGGTCTACAGATATTTTTTCGTGGTAATTATTTTCAATGAACATTTGCGCCTTCTTCACCGGTTCATCTTCATGTGCTTTTTGTCCTTCAAAAATAATGAACGGCGATTGGCTATCCCTGTCGATATCGATCATGAATGCTTTTGAAATAATGATCGCAACCTCACGCCCGGCATATTTTTCTACCAGGTATGCCACAAGGTTAACATAAGAATATGCGCCGCCACTCGTATAAATTCCATCTTCCTCGGTAGTGATCTTATCGTCCACCAATTTTGTATTGGGATATGCAGCCCTGAACTCATTTGCAAATCTCCAATGAGTTGCACAACGTTTGCCATCAAGCAACCCGGTTTCTGCAAGGAAAAAACTCCCGATACAGAAACTCGCTATTTCAGCTCCATTTTTATATTGTTCTTTTATCCAGGGAAGAAAAGCCTTATTAAGTTTAATAGCTGCCTGCAGATCGCCATGCATCGCCGGGATGATAATGAGGTCCGTCTTCTGAATGTCCGCGATCAGTGCATCAGGGTTGATGATATACTGGCCGTTTCGCTGCGAAGTTTTTTTTGCAAGACCTACCAGCTGGATATTGAATAATTTTTCTTTACCCTGTGCAGCAAGCAGGCTGTTAACTTCTGTAAATATCTGGTGTGTACCGTCGATATTTGGAATACTGCTATGACCAAGCGGTACAAGTATTGAAATGTGTTTCATGAAACAAATATAAAACAAGTTGTTGTCGTAAACAACCCACCAGATTGCCGTATTTACACCCTTTTTAATATATTTCTCATTTGTAAGTTTGCATTGTAATTATTTAAAAACCTATATCATGGCACAGGAACTTATTTCAGCTTTTGAAACCGCAGCAGATAAATTTTATCAATCATTTTTGGTTTTCAGCAAAGAAGAAATCAATTCAATTCCTTTTGAAGGAAGCTGGACAGCAGCGCAGGTAGTAGATCATATTTTAAAATCGCAGGCAGGGCTTCCCAAATTATTAACGGGGAAAACAACGCAAGCGGATAGAGACCCCGAAGAAAAAAAGGACAGTTTAAAAAAACTGTTCCTCGATTTCACTTCAAAATTAAATGCACCGGAATTCATCATCCCAACAACGACACCGCAGGACAAGGAATTATTACTGAATGCAATAAAAGAACGAAAACTTGCGATCATTGAAGCGATGAAAGCAAACGATCTCACCAGGATATGCATTGAGTTTGAGTTGCCGGTATTCGGACAACTTACAGGGCGTGAATGGATGTGGTTTGCAACGTATCATTTGCTCCGGCATACACATCAATTAGAAAATATATATTCACGAATAAAAAACGTTGTGAAACTAGACCAATAAATATGAAAAGTTGAATGGTGGTTGAATAGTTGTTGAAACATTGAAAGCAGCATTCAACTCTTCAACCATCTTTCAGCAATTTTCAACAAACGAGTTTGCATAAATGGTTTTTCCGGGTAATAAAAAAACTTTACCTTGAATGAAACAAAACTTAAATCAAATGAGAATCTTAAAGAACATCCTGATCATTTTAGTTGTGCTGGTAGTAATATTATTAGTAGCAGCACTATTTATTAACAAAGACTATTCAGTTGTAAGAGAGGTAACCATCAACAAACCGAAAACAGAGGTGTACGATTACATCAAGTACCTGAAAAACCAAAATGACTATAGCAAATGGGCAAAAATGGATCCCAATATGAAAAAGGAATTCAGGGGAACTGATGCAACTGTAGGATTTGTATCTGCATGGGAAGGAAATAAAGATGTTGGCAAAGGCGAACAGGAGATCAAAAAAATAGCGGGGGGAGATCGCATTGACTACGAGATCCGTTTTAAAAAACCATTTGAATCAACTGCACAGGCGTATATGTCGACAGAAGCAGTAAGTGATAACCAGACAAAGGTGAAATGGTGTTTTTCAGGACACATGCCTTACCCGATGAACATCATGCGGATTTTTGGAATGGAGAAACATGTGGGCAATGACCTGCAAACCGGCCTCGACAACCTGAAAGCCTTGCAGGAAAAATGATGATTTTTCAATTTTTAAAAAAATATAACAATGGCTAGTATTAATCCCTATTTGAATTTTCCGGGGAACACAGAAGATGCATTTAATTTTTATAAATCCGTTTTTGGCGGTGAATTCCTGGGCCTGCAACGTTTTAAAGATACCCCGGACGCAGATAAAATGCCGGCAGATGTAGCGAATATGATCATGCATATTTCATTACCAATAGGAAAGGGCAATGTGTTGATGGCTACGGATGCACCTTCGTCGATGGGTTTTAATTTAACGCCGGGAAATAATATGTATATCTGCCTTAGTCCTGATAGCGAGGATGAAGCAAATAAACTATTCAATGGTCTTTCTGATGGAGGAAAAATAACAATGCCATTACAGAAAATGTTTTGGGGTGCTATGTATGGTGATTTTACAGATAAGTTTGGTATTAAGTGGATGGTGAATTATGATATGAAACAAAAGAGTTAAGAGTTAAGAATTATGAATTATGAATTGTTTCATCAGTGATGATTCAATTCATAATTCGTAATTCATTATTAATTTTTTAAAATCCAATCCAGGATATGATCCGCAGCTTTCTGCCACTTTCGTTATCCCGGCCCACCGTCATTTCTTCCGGGAAATTCTTTACAACTGTTACTGAATCGTTGTTATTCGCATATCTTTTCCAGTTCCTCATATTAAGCTGTGCAGGTATGATATTGTCTATCTCGCCGTTTGATGAGGAATTCAGATGCTGATCAACTTCTAATAAAATTTAATTAGAACGTGCTGACCATTGTATGTTGCGTATCGAGTATTGTATATTCTAAGATGATTTTTCAATACTCAACATTTAATACTCAACACTCAATATTCAAGTAACAAGCTTCACGGCGTAATTAATATTCCCGGTCCTGATTAGTGTAAATCCTGAAATTGTTCTGTCATATTTAGCCCTTTAATAGTCGCATTCACCACCGCTTGAATTTATAACTGCATGGTATGTTTGTATTGCAAATAAATATTGCAATCATTTATAAACTTTTAAAATAGATCATCATGAAAACAGTAAACAAAAAAACAAAGATCCTTTATTGGGTATTCACGGGGCTTTTCGCTTTCTTAATGTTTGGTTCAGCTATTCCTGATATTTTACTTGCTGAAGAAGCAGTAAAAGGTATGCATGGTGGACTTGGTTACCCGGTGTATTTCGTTCCCTTTATCGGTGTTGCAAAAGCGTTGGGTGTGATTGCTATTCTTATTCCGGGATATAGAACAATAAAAGAATGGGCCTATGCAGGATTGATATTTGATCTTGTAGGCGCAACTTATTCGATCATTATCGTGAGTCCTCCTGGTGGTTCCTGGTTATTCATGTTGTTGCCACTTGCCCTTGGAATAACGGCCTACGTTTTTTACAGGAAAAAATATTGGTCCGTGCAGCATGTTGATGTTTTTTCTGAGAGAAGTATTGTATTGAAAAAGTCGGCGTAGGGAATAGATGCCGGATACTGGATGCCGGATAAGAGTATGCAAAACGATTAGCACTATTTTCAATAGAACGTATACAGTATTCCAGTATCGGGTATCTGGAATACTGGATGGTATCCCGCATCCAATAAAAAAGGCGTTGCTACCCCATACGGTATGCAACGCCTTTCAGAATTCCATTTATTCATTTTATTATCCGCAAAAGTTAAGCCAACAGCACTAAACCCGTTTTATTAAAGGGTGGCGTAACAACAACAAAGCAGGCACAATCATTGAAGTATTTATGTTGCTAAATAATATTTATGAAAATAATACTTCTTATAATAATGCTCCTTCCGGGAATGGCACTCATTGCGCAGGTAAAACCTTCTGTCAAAAAATCAAAAGCCAATGTAGTGCAAAAGAAAAATATCAAACCTGCTATAAACACAACTGCAGAAAAAGATACGATCAGGATCATGATGCCTCCCGAGAACGGTTTCAATCCTTCCAATTCCAAATTAAAGAATTCAAAAATAAAAACACCTGTTTACGATGGCAAACTAACCGGCACCAATGCACCAGGTGATGCTAATACAGGCATTCCATCAACTCCAAATAAAATTCCTGCACCAACTCCTGCCGAAAGAGTACAAGCCGCAAAAGACTCCATAAAAAATTAACGAATTATGAATTACGAATTAAATACTTAACATAACAATTCGTAATTCATAATTAATAATTCAGCATTCGTTACGGCTCCACATTTTGTATATATCCAAACAATCCGTCTTGTCCGCCATTAGCTGCAGCTGTGAAAAATAATTTTCCCCTGTCTGCAACTGCAGAATCCGGGGCGAATGATAAAGCTCTTAATCCCGCAATCGCCAGTACACCTGTTTGTGTTGCAGCAGTTCCCAGGAAAGATCCGCCCGCTGAATAAGCATTTAGGCGACCATCTCCATAATTTCCGATAAGGATTGAGTTCGGTTGAGAAGCTGATAAACTCCAGAATTGCGGAGAAACTTTTACGACACCCCATGGGGCATTAAGTTTGTTTGCAGATGCGAATCGTCTTGACAGGCTGCCGTCCGTATTATAAATATCGACATAACCTTTTCCATTTCCGGTTTCCACGTTTCCGCTTGCATCTTTCTTTGCATATGTTACATATAGTTTGCCATCAATGTTGCGTATATTATAAGGAGCGTATGCTGATGGGATCCCCGGGTCTGTAAATGTGCTACTCACTTCATTAAATGCGGCGTCAAATACCTGTACTTTGGATTCTTTAAAATTAGTCACATACAAAAGATCCACACCGGCATCCTGTGCAATGGCAATACCGGTATAAGAAGCAGTAGCGGAATTATCCAAAACAATTTCAGCATCATCGGCTTCATTCCAGGCCGTTATCAATCCATCAGTGCCGGCATAAATAAAGCGGGCAGGAGCAAAATTTGATAAAAAGAAATTGTTGGTTCCATTAAATACCACTCCCGATGGTTGACCCATTGCCGGTAATTCTCCAATACCTGGAATTGTTATCGGTGTTCTTCTTTCATCGCCAATTGTACCATATACTACACTTGTACCTGTTCCATGAGAAGAAATAAAAGCAGGAGCAAAAGGAGAGAAGTCAAATCCCCATGCACCCAAAAAATTTGGATCTACACGTGCACCGGTATAACTACCGTTGTTTGCAACAAGGTTTACCTGTTGAAGGTTATCGAGCCTGTCGCGGATCGGATTACATCCCATCATAAGCAGGAATAAAAATGTGGCGGTAAAGACAAAACCTTTTGTTTTTTTGTGAATGTTTTGCATAATAAAAGTGGTTTAAAATGAAAAATTTTAAAATAGAGATAAATGATAAGCCATGGGATTGAATTTCCAGGTTTTGCAAAAGGCACGGAACTCCGCTAGTTAAAGAGCATCAGTTTTGCCGCAATAGTTATGCCCTAAAATATAGTTAAGTTCAAAACAATGAAGTTTTAAAAGTTACGCAACTGCAAGCGTAGTTAAAAGGAAATGACCACAAAACCTGTGAAGTATACAAATACCAATGACAAATACCAGTGAAATAGCTGGTACGATCATGTATAAAATAATACTGATAAAAAGACGTTATTAAACAATATCGACCCGTTTTTGGGAAATTTCTGCACGCTTATCAATTGCAATTTGGGTTGGGCAGCATTAATGAATATTTTCGCGTCTTTGAATACTAATCAAAATTCTACTTTATGAAACAAATGACAAGTTTCGCAAGCTGTCTTTTAATCGCAGTTTTCCTTTTCAGTAGTTGTAAAAAGGACTCGCCCAGTCCTATTAATAATAATAACAATAACAACCCTACGCCGGATTCCGTAGCCTTGCAGGTGGATGATAAATATGAATTCCATTTTTGGGGAAACAGTACATTGAATCAATCTGGCCATGCATTGCAAATAGAAGCAGGCACCTGGACTTATAGTGGGGATGAAATGTATGTGAGAGGAGCGCTTGGTTTTGACCTGCAGTCAATTCCTTCAACTGCTACTATTGTAGATGCAAAACTTTCGCTTTTTTCAACTCCTGATCCGTTGGATGGCGACCTGGTTCATGCAAATTTCGGTAGTGATAATTCTTTTTTCATACGCCGCATTACCGATGATTGGGCTCCTGCCGGTGCTTCATGGATTAACCAGCCGGCAACAACAACGGCCAATGAGATATTGATACCACATACCGATGACCCGTTTTTAGACCTTATTGACATCGATGTGACAACCCTTATCAATGATATCCGTTCATCAACTAACCGTGGTCTTATGATCAGCCTGCAAAATGAAGTGTATTATAACAACAGGCAGTTTTGTTCAAGTATTCATGCCGATGCAACTAAGCATCCGGTATTAAAAATAAGGTACCAGTAATTTTTCGAATATACAAAAAGAAAACCGGCTGATTTCAGCCGGTTTTCTTTTTAAAATATTGTATCTCCTGTTCGTGTTTTTTCGCTGCCGCAAGTGTGGAAAATGTTCCCAGGTTACGCCGCTTATTGGTTGCGGGATTTTTTTTGCGGGAATACAAACGATATTCACCCGATGCAAGTTTACGTATCATGTTAAGGATTATTTGATATTAACAGGTTGTAATCATCATCATTAAGATCGGCTTCATCGTTATTGTCCGGGTCATTTGCATCAAAATTCACATCATTGTCTGCCTGCCGGTCTGTTTCAACACTATTTAATGCTGATGCTTCTTCATCAGTGTTGGCTGCTTCAATCATCTCCAGTTCTTTTGCTGTGATCTCATCGTCCTGCTCCTGGTTTTTTTCAATGGCCTCCCAGTTGTCCGCTTCATCTGGTGCGGCATATTCCATTGTATCATGTTTAAGATCTGGTTTTATATTTTTCGGATCAATTATATCAGTCTTTTTCATAACATAGGTTTTTAAATATCGGGAGAAAAACATGCCAGAATTTTACCGCAGATTTGCACTGATGTTTCCGCAGATATATAAAAACGAAACCATCTGCGTAAATCAATGTGTCTTTTATCAGCGTGCATTAAAATAAGCATCGTTTTTTAGAAATTCTATTGATATGAGATTGCCACTGATTCACTGATTACTTTTTAGAATCTGTATCTAATCAGTGAATCAGTGGCAATCATTTTTTCAAAACGTAAACTGCGCCTTTAATTTTTAGTATTTTTTTAAATCATGGATAATTAAACAGTAGTTTTATTGACAATATCAATTATGACCACCACAGGCTATTCAGGAACGCCGCTTGCAAAAAAGCTGGGAATAAAAGACGGATTCAAAGTTCGTATTATTAATGCCCCGGATCATTATACTGATTTGTTCGATGATATGCCGGCGAATATTTCTTTTTTAAAAGATAGCAGATCCAAAAAAAATTTGATTCATTATTTTACAAAAGAAGAAAAGGATCTTTTAAAGAATATTTTTTCTTTAAAAAATGAAATTGAGCAGGATGGCATGATATGGGTATCCTGGCCAAAGAAAGCTTCAAAAATACCAACAAACATAACAGAGGATGTTATACGAAAAATTGCATTGAGTAATGGATTGGTAGATGTAAAAGTTTGTGCAGTGGATGAAGTGTGGTCGGGGTTGAAATTAGTAATCCCGGTAAAACTGAGAAGGCATACATGATGTCTGATTTGAAAGATGTCTGATGTGTTTCGGGCATCAGTAAATCAGACGTCAACACATCAGGCTTCCGTTTCAGTTTTCAAATACAACCGATTCTGCATCTGCCCCCAAATCTGCTAATATTTTTTTCAACTCGTTCACCATTGCGTCTGGTCCACAGATATAAAATGGTTTGCTGAAATCTTTTATCTCCTTTGAAAGGAAGTTTTTATCAATATGTGTTTTCGGAAAGCTGCTGTTGTTTTCCTTTGTAATAATATAGTGCACGTTTTTTCCAAGGATAACATCCAGTTCGTTATGAAGAATAATATCAGCAACTGTTTTATTACTAAAGTATAATTTATTGTCTTTTATATTTCCATCTTTTTTTAACTGGCGGAGGATGGCAATAAACGGGGTAATACCAGCACCACCTGCAATAAAATAACCCTCACCTTTATATTGTATCGTTCCCCAAACATCTCTTATCATCAATTCATCGCCGGCAATAAGTGTATGTATCTCGTTAGTAACGCCATGGTGATCCTCGTATCGTTTAATAGTAAACTCAAGCTCGGGCCATTCATTCAAACTTGTAAAAGTAAACGGGCGCTTTTCATTTTCCCATCCTTTCTTATTGACAGAAACTTCTGTTGCCTGCCCGGGAACGAATTGAAATCCTGCAGGTTTAGCCAGGCGAAATGATTTCACATCATGTGTAACCTTGTGAACCGATAAAATTTTTACGATATGTTCCATGTATAACTAGGTAGTGTACCAGTTTGAAAGTTTATCATATAACAGATTGTCAGCCTGAGCTTGTCGAAGGCGAGTTAATTCTATAACCTGAACCGGCTTCTACAAGTTCAGCATGTCAGTTTTTTATACTGATACGCTGCCGTATTTTAATACTGTACTGCTATACAAAAATCATCTTTTATTTAATGGTTGCATCATTTATTTTAGATAATTGGGCCAGCGTGTATGCGCCGACTGCCATAACAAGATCCCTTACTGCTACATCAAAATAATGACCGCCAATAATTAATTCAAGTGCAATGCATATAAGCCAGATCATCACAATATATGCGCCAATAACCGGCCGGGCCAGCACGATCAGTCCGGCGACGATTTCGATAACACCCACTATTTTCATAAAAACAAGCGCATCCACCGGCAGCATGTTTCTTACACCGTCACTCAAATAGCCCGCCCAATTGGTAAGAAGGTTGGTAAATTTGTCAATGCCCGCCACGATAGGTACCACACCGTAAGTAAATTTTAAAATATTGCTGAGTTGTTTGATTGTTGCCATAAAATTGCATTTGATATATGGATTAGATTTTGTGGTAGAAAAAAGGTTACAAATGAATGCTGAATTATGAGTTCTGAATTTTTGAATTGGTCAAAATAGCGTGCAGTTATTTTTATGATATGTGGCTCACCCTTCATAATTCATAATTCATAATTCATAATTTGTAACTTTTGTAACCAAACAGTCCTGACTAACTCTAATAGTATGCACCATGGACCAACTAACAGAACAAATCACCGATGAGGTGTTGATTGGCAGGATTTTGAGCGGAGAGAAAAAACTCTTCGAACTTATTATGCGCCGGTATAATCAACGGCTGTTTCGTATTGGTATGTCGATTCTTAATAATGATACAGAAACAGAAGATGCAATGCAGTCTTCTTATATAAAAGCATATGAGCACATGGTTTCGTTTGCCGGAAGGTCAGCTTTTAGTACCTGGCTAACACGCATCATGATCAATGAAAGCCTTGCACAGAAAAAAAGAAAACAACGGTTCAGTAATTTCGAAAAACAACCCGTAGAGATTAACGTGATGAATACAGCACCTGTAATATTAATTAATAAGGAATTGAACGGTATTTTAGAGAATGCGGTTTCGCAATTGCCGGAAAAATACCGGCTGGTTTTTGTACTAAGAGAAATAGAAGAAATGTCGGTAAAAGAAACCTGCGATGCACTTGACCTGGAAACCTCGAATGTAAAAGTTCGTTTAAACCGTGCCAAAACAATGTTGCGCCAGCATCTCAATAGTTATATGAAAGACCAGGTCTATTCATTTCATCTTTCCCGCTGCGACCGGGTAGTGAAAAATGTACTCGATTCTTTAAATATCAGTTGAGATAAATATTTCGTGATCCGGTTATTTTATTCCCTTCATTTATTTTTATCTTCACCGTTCATTGAATTTTACATCAATTAACTGCCATAGATGAAATACAGCTTTAGCATTGCCATCATCACCTGTTGTTTTTTACTGTCATCCTCCAAAACCGTAACTGAAAACTGGATTAAAAAGACCGGTAAATCCTATAACCTGAACTTCACTTCAAAGGATAAACATTCAATTAAAGAATACGATCGTTTTATTGCTGAAGGAATGGCTGCAGTGGTAAAATTCTTTGATACCGCGTATAGAAATAAATACGAAGTATTCATTCATCCTAACAGGCAATCACTGGATAGCAGCTGGCAAACTGATTGGAAGATGCCGCAATTCAAATCCGAATGCTGGATGGTAGCGAGTGGTGTGGCAAAAAGAATTGATATCATTTCACCAAAAACATGGGACAACAATTCCTGCGAACACAAATATGCAGATAAGGAAAAAACGCAAAAACTGATCACGCATGAATTGGTACATGTATTTCACGGGCAACAAAACGTCAGTCCTGATTTCTCGAATGCAGAACATATTGATTGGTTTGTAGAAGGACTTGCGAGTTATGCTTCGGGTCAATGCGATTCAATAGCACTTGCACAAGTGAAAGAGCTCGTTGATACAAGAACTTTTCCTAAAACACTGGATATTTTTTGGACAGGCAAATCAAGGTATGCAGTTTCAGGTAGTATGGTGATGTACATAGACAAGAATTATGGAAGAAAAATGCTGATGGATCTTTTAAAGCTCAATAAGAAGAAGGATATTCTTGCTATGCTTGAGGCGACAGAGGAACAACTGCTGGCCGGTTGGGCGAAGTATTTTAGGTGAAAACGGATTATACTGTGAAAGACGCGAGGTTCTAAATTAAAAGCTGTCAGTTATCAGATTTCAGAAGTCAGCTTTAACCGTTAAAAAAATTATTGGCTCAGTAATGCTGGCGGGGTTTGCAATTCGTAAGTCATATTTTGCAAACTAACAATATCAGCTTTCAGTTTCAGCTATTGAAAAGGTACGGGCTGATATCTGCCTTATAAAAAAAAGTGAATCCTTGTCCGGATTTAGCCATCTCATTCGTCATTTATTTTTAACCATAAAATATTTATTATGAAGGATTATTTATTCGTTTACAGGAATGATTATAAATCAGTGCCTGCTGCCACACCCGAACAAGGGCAATTGCACATGAAAAAATGGATGGATTGGTTGGGCGGAATAGCTGCAAAGGGCAGGCTTACCAACCAGGGAAACCCGCTTGGTTCTGCGGGCAAAGTAGTGCGGGCCAATAATGTTATAACAGACGGACCCTATACCGAGATCAAGGAGCTGATCGGTGGCTTTTCGATTGTAAAAGCAGATTCATTTGAAGAAGCTGCAGAAATGGCAAAGGGATGTCCCATTTTAGAAGATGGTGGAAATGTGGAGGTGAGGGATCTTGTAATGATGTAACACCGGTTTAATTGGCATACGTATGAATTTGAATGTTGAGTGTTGAATATTGAGTATGGAATATTCAACACTCAATATTCAACATTCAATGCTTAACGAAAAAAGCCTTTCGATTACCGAAAGGCTTTTTTGTGACCCCTCAGGGACTCGAACCCTGGACCTACTGATTAAGAGTCAGTAGCTCTAACCAACTGAGCTAAGGAGTCATTTTAATGGAGATGCAATTTACGGTTTTCCAGAAATTACAAAAAACAAAAATAACCTCAGAGACAGCAAGGCCATATATTTTCAGAATTACAAAGCAACAGGCAGATTTGACTGAATTCCTTGCAAGTTTACTTTGAAGGTTTTTGCACATAATCTGGAACGAATTGAATAGTCGTGGTTGCCGGATTCCCAATTTGTCTTTGTTAAATTAGTGCCATACATTAATGTTCTTACAGGTACAAAAGCCTCATAAAAAAATGCCTTAACCGGATCTATTACTGCTGAATTAATGAAACCGTCTTATTCGTTTTATTCTGTTTTATATGGACTACTCACAGATACTTGCCTTGTTTTTATCCGGACCTATGCAAACCATCTAATAGTTTAAGTTTTAGTGATTGTATGATAAAATCATTTATATATTCCTGGTTCTTATGGTGCTGTTCTGTGTCCGGTGCGGTTAATTCCCCGATGAAATATTGACAATACAAAAGCGAGTCGACTGGATATTTTGTCATTTTCTTTTGTAACTATAAAGTCATTTTTTCAGTTACCAATAATTTGATGCTTCATTGGTATCTTTTTTGAAATCCTAGTTCAAAACCAAACCATTTATAGCTATGTCATACCATGATTTACTCTTTATGCATAAGTTGCTTATTCAATGGAAGTATCGAATAAAATATGGCTGTGAATTGAAGAATTATGAAATCAAAGAACAGCCTGACCAAACTGTTGCGATTACTATTTCCTGCTTGATAGGCGTACATAATGGACATCCACTTAACGTTACAATCCCAAAGCGAACATTTATAACTCCCTTATCTTCCATAACAGCAGCAAATGAATCGGAAGAAAGTAACAGGTTATCCAAATGGCTTGATGAATTTGACTCTGATATGCATGCACAGGCAAAGTTTGTATTGGAAAACGCTGATGGGGGTATAAAATGATTGCGTCGGCACGGGTCCACCGCCTCGGTTCTTGCCTCACGAACCGATTGAACTAATCATCATAATATTCCCATCTTGTTCCCGTATAATGCATAAAAAAATGTGATGTTGATGTTGTTCCAACGCTAAAATGAATGGTAAAACTTGTTTCCCCATCCTGTGTATAATAGAAGTCATCTTTTAATGCTGAATATTTAAATTTATAATTGTTGAGATTTGCCGGGAATTTCCCCGTCAAAATTTTCTGTTGATATACATAGTTTGTGATGCTTCCTGCTTCTACCGCCTCGGCTCGTGCCTCACGAACCGATTGAACTAATCATCATAATATTCCCATCTTGTGCCCGTATAATGCATAAAAAAATGTGATGTTGATGTTGTTCCAACGCTAAAATGAATGGTAAAACTTGTTTCCCCATCCTGTGTATAATAGAAGTCATCTTTTAATGCTGAATATTTAAATTTATAATTGTTGAGATTTGCCGGGAATTTCCCCGTCAAAATTTTCTGTTGATATACATAGTTTGTGATGCTTCCTGCTTCTTCTCTCTCCAACATGAGTTTATGTGTAAGTGTCAATTGATTTGGTATGATGGCTACAGCAAGCAATACAACAAGAATAATGGCTGGTATTTCAGCATTCTTAAAAAATAAAGCAACTGGTAATAAATTTAAAAAAACCAGGAAGTATAAGAAGATCGGCATCCACCAGCCATAATTTTCATATGAAAGTTTCGCACAATAAATCTCTATCATTACCATCGTAAGCAATAAAACCATAAAAACTGTCCTTGCTATTTTTTTGTGCTTATCCATTTTACATGTTTGATGAAGTATCGGATTCACTAAGGAACAGCATTTAATCGTAATTACAAAGCATCAGGCAGATTTGATTGAGTTCCCGGGGACACATAAAAGCCTCTCGAGTATCGAAAGGCTTTTTTCGTTGAATATTGAGTGTTGAATATTGAGTATTGAACATTTAATTCATGATCGGGCATTTAAATATTCAATACTCAAGAACAAGAACAAAAACACCTATTGTTTTACAAATTTTGTTACCGTGCTTTTAAATCCATTTGCGCAGGTCATTTTTAAAAAGTAAATCCCCGGTAAAAGCTGAGAAATGTCAAGTTGGACCAACGTTCCGGCTTCCTTTACCTGCATGGATTTACTAATGATCTTATTAGCTAAAATATCTGTTACCTGTAGGGTTATTTCATTATTCATGCCGGCGGGTAATTTTATATGCAACATATCTGCAGCAGGATTTGGATAGACACTGATCGTTTCCAAAGCCTTGTTCTTCTTCAACATAACAATATTTGAATAGGATGTTAAACCATTTTTACTTGTTTTTTGCAACCTGTAATAGGTCAATGACTCTGTCTTATGATCTGTATAACTCATACTGATGGTACTTCCTGCATTTTTTTTGTCAGCTCTCTTCAATTCAATTACAGGTTTGATTTCGGTAAGCACAGGCAATTGTTTGCCTTTAATATACCCGGTAGCTTGCGTGCCGGTTCTCCGGTTAACTTTAAAACCTGTATAGTTTTTATTTTCTTTTTTCTTATCTGTAAACGCAGAATTTATATCAGTAGCCTTAGTAAAATGAATTCCATCCGCACTAGATTGTAATTCAAAACCTGTTGCTGTTTTATCAACTTGAGTTGTGCAATTCAAAACATTGCCCGAATTAATTGTCTTACCCGACAAAACAAAGGGCGCAGTTGGCGAAACCGTTTTTTCTGCCAGGGAAATATTTCCTATTATTAGTACCGGGCCGGGTTGACCATTGTTTAGTTGAGTTAAATTGTGAAATCCAAAATAATAGGCTCCCGATTGTGTGGGGCTGATCTCAATAGTAGTATCAACAAAATTGATTCCCCCAAATTCATCAAAATCTGTTACAATATCATTCCTGTTGAATAAAGTATCTGATGTCATAGCATCTGATCCGGTGGCTTTACCATATTTTACTTCAAGACTTGAGATTTCTCCCAATGTTTGTGTGGAATAAGATAGATAACCAAATTTAAGCTGGTATGTTTTACCGGCCAGCATGTGCATGCCTGGTGTAAAAAGCCATGAATTTGCACTGAATCCATGTAAAGTATGAAGTGCCCATACGGAAGTATCACCGAAGTTGGGAAAATCCGTGATCACCTGCCAGTCCGCATCGCTATAGGGATAAAAATGATAGAATGTGTCCATAAAATTTTGTATTCTCACATCTTCCGGTAAATAAGACGGCCCTGTAACGTTGCCGCTTAGTTGCCATGGCACTACTGCAGGTAATACGGCAGTGGTGAGAGAGTCGCAGGTCCATTGACTTTTTAATAAGCCAAAAAAATTGAAGCGTGCGTAAATATAATAAGACGTAGATGGTGCAACGGACGATATCGTGATGTTCGGGGAAAAACTAACTGTTCCGTTCGCCGGTGGTATAGCAGATTGTGTAAGTGCGTATTCATAATAGCCAAATCCGCCACCTGTTAATTTCATTGATATCTTATTGTTAGTATAAGTCAACGAGCTTCGCAAAGAGGAAGGTATTCCGATAGGAGAAGGTATAAACCTGTACAACTGGTTGTTGGCAGGTTTTACACTTAAAGAATCGTTGGAGCTCAATAAGCTGATATTTGGATGTGCAGAAGTGCTTAACAAAGAAATGAATTCCCTGTTTGCCTCAGCAGAAGTAATGCCTATCGAAGCAAATGCAAACCTTGCATCCGGAAGTGAACCTTCATCCTTATAATGAAATTCAATGATATTGCTGGTTTCATATAATTTTAATTCAATAGAAAGAACCGGTGCTACAGATTCATAAACCCATTTTACTTTTTTCCATTCGATCGTAAATACCCTGAATGGTGCGTTGCCGGTTGTTTTATAAACAAGGTTTAAGGTATCTGTTAACAACAGATCATCCCAGAATGCAGCGATCACCGGCCGTTCATTGTAAAGCGGCGCAGCTTTCAGGTTGTTCCTGAAATAAGCATAGCCAGCAATGTTTAAGAAAGGCTTTAACGTGATAAACCCATTTACATGCACATTTGCAGTTGTATAATTTTCTCCATCGTATTTAAATGTAAAGCCAATGGGTATGCGTGCAGAACCTTCGTCTGCTGCTTCCCAGTCAGGATTATTTGCAACTAAATGAGGTGAAGTGCCGCCAGTTACAGGAACATACGGCTTGGAAGCAGCCGAGAATAAATAATTTAACTGCGCAGTTGCGTTAATTGATAACACTGATAGCATTACCAGGATTATTAAGGAATTTTTTTTCATAATAAAACTTTTAGTGTGAACAGAAAATGGTCGTCGTGATTATTAATATTAAGTTGAAATAAATCCGGAGATTCTATTATAGTTTTATGAATTTTTTGAGCATACTTTTCTTTTCGTGTTTAGAAAATACTTTTAAGAAATAAGTGCCTCCCGGCAATTGTGCAACATTGAGCTGAATAAGATTTTTTCCATTGCCAACCTGAGTGGTTATACCATTCATTATTCTACCGTTAATATCGATTACCTGCAGCGTTAATAAACGGCTATCTACCGCTATAATTTCTACCTGCATGTTATTGCGAACAGGGTTAGGATATATGGCAGAGATGACTGCCATTGTATAATAGTTTTTTAAGACAACGATATTCGAATAAATGAATTTACCATCTTTGTCAATTTGCTTTAACCGGTAGTAATTAGTCGTGCATGCGTCACAGATATCAGCATATGTATAATCCAATTGTAATGAACTGTTACCATCAATGGCATGGCTTTTTACAAAGTCAATTTTCATGAAATGTATTCCATCGCAGCTACGCTGAATTTCAAAACCTGTATTGGTTGTTTCGGATGATGTTGACCATTGAAGCACATTTTGCTTACCCTGTATTTCGCCTGAAAAATCGAGCAAACTGACAGCTACCGTACTGGTATTGTCTGTGTATTTTGCAAAAAAAGCATCCTGCATTCCCATACTTATCGTTGTACTCACTGCAGTACCAGGATCGAAATCAAGTGTTGTGGAGAAAAAACCTGCGACATAGAAATTGCCAATACCATCAATTGCCAAACCAGGCCCGGTATCGTGGCCTCCAAAATGATTTAATTTAAAATTCCATAGATGTGAACCCGCTGGATTTAATTTAACAACGGCTACATTAAATGAATCGGCTTTATAGTCGGCGCCCGATAGAAGAATATTGTTCTGTTGATCAATTACAATTGAAGAAGGACTAAAGGAATAGAGGCCGGGTGCTGTTAGCTGGTTACCCCATATATAAGAACCATTGTTCCCGTACTTGGCAATATACCATCCGCCTGCGGCAATGTTTGCCACGCCGGGACCCGGATCCAAATCTATTGGGCCATTGTTAAATCCCATCATCACGATGTTATTCGAAGAATCTGCTGTTAACCAAAAAGCATAATTAGCATGGTCATTACTTGTTAATCCAAAACCCGAAATAAAACTTCCATTGTTTTTATCATACCTCGCCATGAAAGAATTGCCGCCAAGGCTATTGCCTGTTACGTTGAAGTTACCAGCGCCGGGATCAAGATCTGCGGTGACCCTGACTGTACCAAACATGTATATGCTGTTATTGCCAAATGAAAGACCCGGTGATTCATGAGTAGGGTTGTCAATATTTATTTTAAAAGCCCATTTGTACTCACCATTTGCGTTATAGGCAGCAACAAAATAGTTTTGATTAGACGCTCCCTGGAGCGTAGCAACATTAGAAGACGGATCAAAGTCTATGCTACCTTCAACATATCCGTTTACATAACAGTTACCATCATTGTCTGTAACAAATCCGGAATTGCCTACAAATGAACTAACGTCAGCACCTTTTATATCAGAAACCCACAATAAAACTTTATCAGTGGAATATTTTGCAATACAGAAGTCAGGAAATAACGAATTGATATGAGTAACTCCCAGGCCGGGATCAAAATCATAGCTATTATCAAAGGTTCCTGAAATATATACGTTCCCGCTTTTATCAATTGTAAAACTTTGAGGGTTTTCAAAATACCAGGTAAAGTTTCCGATTGCGTCATATTTGACAAGATAAAAACCACTGCCGTTTACAATGAATGTACCGGTGCCGAAATCCAGGTCGGCACCATTTTCTGCATGTACATACATATAAAAGTTACCGGCTGCATCCCGGGATATTTGTGACTGAATAAGGTCAGTACCGGCGGTGCCGATTGTTTTTACCCATTCAAGGGAAGCGTTTTGTGCAGCGCAATTGTAGGTAACAATCGTTATCGCCAGGAATGGCAGGAGTAGTTTTTTTCTCATAAACTTTTTTAAAGTGGTGATACTACTCTCAAACTTATATTCAAAAACATTTCTATTCTATACCAGAATGGTAGAATAACAGTTATATTTAGGGAAGGGCAGGTTTGTTGAGGGAGAAAAATCTTTGTCCGTGCTGCACACAAAACTTTTACCGATAAAGTGCACAGCTTATTCTTTAACCCGTCATCCTGCTAAGAGCTACAAGATCATTTTTATAAGTCTCGCCTAAAAAAAAGTGCCGCTCACCCGCTGAATAGTGTTGGTCACTAAGCCGTTGAACAGGAGTTGTTATTGCTGTTTATATTTAAACGTAAAGAAATTTTATGGAGCGCAAAATCTTTCTCACCCTTTTATTGCAGGTTTTTTTATTTTCTTTTAGTGTACATGCGCAAAAGCTTGATTCATTAATGAATGAATTGAACAATCATAAAAAAGAAGATGCAGTAAGACTAAAACTCCTTAATAATGTGTCCAAAGCATATACTTACACGAACCTGAAAAAGGCGCTCGAAACTGCGGACAGTGCATTGGTGCTTGCTTTAAAACTCGGTAACAAAAGGGAAGAAGCTTATGCTTACATGTTGAAAGGAAGGAGTCTAAGCTGGATGGGCGGATCACATAACCAGGCATTCGAATTCCTTCAAAAAGCATTAAACCAATTTCAACTGTTGAACAAGAAAGCAGATATCGCTTCCTGCCTGAACGACCTGGGAGGCCTTTTTCTTCGGGCGACGGACTATCCCAAAGCTAAAAATTATCTGGAACAGGCATTCAACATAGACAAAGAACTGGGTGATAAAGCCGGAATGGCGGTTGACCTTAATAATATCGGTCTTGTTCATCTGCGGTTGTCTGAATTTCAAAAAGCAATAGATTGCTTTCAACGCGTCTTAAACTTAAACCTGGAGATTGACAATAAAAAAGGACAGGCAAATGCGTTGAGTGATATTGGCAATGCTTATCTCTGGATGGCAGAATATCCAAAAGGGCTTGATTATAACAAAAGAGCGTTGAAAATAAGTGAAGAATTGGGCAATAAGAGGCAGATAGCAATGGAACTTGTCAGGATCTGTATCGCTCACAGGGGGCTAGGCGATTATCCTAAAGCACTGGAAAGTACACAAAGAGCTTTAAAGATCTATGAAGAAATGGATTTTAAACTTGGCATCGCAGATTGTTTCACCGAACTGGGAGATCTTTATGATCTAATGTCAAATTCACTCATGGCATTGGAATATCATAAGAAATCATTAAATATTCATACTGCATTGAATGATAAACATGGGATTACCATTGACAATCTTAGTATCGGTGGTGTTTACCAAAGTATGGGTGATTATACAAATGCATTGAAATATGAACAGGCAGCATTTGATATGGCACAGCAAACAGGTAGTGAAAGTTTGATGGGAACTACGCTTCTCAATATTGGGATGAATTATCATTTACAGCAGAATCATAGCAAGGCGTTGGAATATTATAAAAGATCATTGCTGTTGGATGAAAAAATAAAAAACCAGGAAGGTATTCTTATAAACAACAATAAGATGGGTGAGCTGTACCGGGATGCACCGGATTCAATGCTTATTAAGGAAAAGGCAGATCCGGCAAATCGTTATGCAGCATCGTTAGTATATTTTAATAAGGCACTTAAAATAGCGGAAGAAATTGAATCCCTTGCATGGCAAAGAGATGCATGGCATAATATCACCATCACTTATGAAAAACAAAATAATTATCCGCAGGCATTTGAAACCTACAAAAAATTTGTTTCTATACGTGATTCTATACAGAATACCGAAAAAGAAAAAAAGATCACACGCTTAACGATACAGTATGAATTTGATAAAAAAGAAGACTCTTTAAAACTTTACAAGGAAATAAGTGATGGCAAACTGCAGCAACAATTATTAATTGCAAAGCAACAACAGCAGCAACTGGCTTTAAATCAAAAAGAACTTGATATAAGCAATAAAGAACTTGATATCAGCAACAAAGAAAAAGACCTGCAAAAATTAGCTTACCTGAAAGCCCAGGCTGACCTGCAAAATGAACAGTTGGAAAAAAAGGGGAAGGAAGAGCAACTGGTCCTTGCAGAAAAGAATAAACAATTGCAATTGGTAAAAGTTAATTCCCTTACCCAGGAGAAAGAATTGAATGTATTTAAACAACGGCAACAGTGGATATATATTGTTTGCGGGCTGGTATTGGTTGGTCTTATTGTTTTTGTGTTTTTTTACCGTGCACGCTTACAGCAGGTACGCTTAAAAAGTACAATAGCAACAGAACGTATAGAACAGCAGCAAAAGGAAGCCGAATTTCAACGCCAGTTAGGTGATGTTTCATTATCAGCATTAAGATCACAAATGAATCCTCATTTTATTTTCAATTGTCTTAATTCGATCAAGCTGTACACAACACAAAACGATACAATAGCAGCTTCTGAATACCTTACAAAATTTTCCAGGCTTATCCGATTGGTGTTGGAAAATTCACGCAACGACAGGATCACGCTTGCGTCGGAACTGGATGCCTTGCGCTTATACATGGAGATGGAAGCAATGCGGTTCAAAGAAAAATTAAAGTACAATATCACCGTTGATAAAGATGTGGATATGGATTACATTGAAATACCCCCGTTGTTATTGCAACCCTATGTGGAAAATGCTATCTGGCATGGTTTAATGCAAAAAGAGGAGGGCGGACGAATTGATATTGCTGTTGGTATACCGGCTGGTGAATCCATGCTTGTGATCGACATCATTGATAATGGCATCGGCAGGGCTAAATCTGCTGCATTGATGAGTAAAACCGCTACAAAGCATAAGTCCTATGGAATGAAATTGACCTCGGAACGGCTGGCATTGATCAACCGGGTATACCGTACAGGCGCTAACGTTAGTATCTTTGATCTTACAGGTAGTAATGGCGAAGCAGCCGGTACGCAGGTATCCATAAAAATACCCTTAGAATAATGACACTTAGAACCATAATAGTAGATGATGAACCCGATAGTGTTCAACTGCTGCAGCTACAACTTTCGAAGCATTGCCCGCAGGTGGAGCTGGTTGGAACTTATACAAGCAGTGTAAAAGCATTAAAAGATATTGAAACACTTCAGCCTGATTTATTATTCCTGGACATAGAAATGCCTGTAATGAATGGATTTGAATTGCTGGAAAGAATATTGCACCTGAATTTCAGTGTCGTATTTGTGACTGCCTATAACCAATTTGCACTAAAGGCCTTTCGCTTCAATGCATTGGATTTTTTGGTAAAGCCTGTTGATACAACGGAATTAACAGAAGCGGTGACAAAAGCAGAAAAACGTATAAGACCTACCGCATCACAATTAACAATGCTGCAAAAGCAATTGAGGGGTGAGCCTGTAACTAAAATCGCTATCCCCGGCCAGCATGGAGTAAGTTTTATTGATCTTAACGAGATCGTGTTTGCTGAAGCGAGCAATAACTATTCAAAACTGGAATTAACAGATGGTCGCCATTTTCTTATTTCAAAAACATTGAAGGATGTGCAGGAGGTATTGGAAGAGGAACATTTTTTACGGGTACACCGGCAATACATCGTCAACCTCAATCATGTAAAACAATTTAATCGCAATGAAGGCATACTAACGATGAGTAATGCGGCAACTATACCGGTGGCCCGCAATCAAAAAGAACATTTGATTGAAAAATACAGATGGTTGTAAATTGCATATTCAATGTTCAATGAACAACGTACAAATACCAGGTACGATTACTTCACATTTAATTTCAGACTGATACATTCAAAAGTTGTCAACATAAAAGCACAGTTGTGAATAAAACAGGAGGGAAGAAAATTCATAACTGCATTAATTTCGTAGCCTAACATTAAATTCTTACCTGTAATGAATAGTCCTCAACAAATAGAAGCTGTAAAAGCTATCATCAGGATCAAAAACAAAATCCTTCATACAACCAACTGGGATGAAATTGTTGCATTGCTTCAAAATGCAATTGATACCAGTGTTCCTGTTCCTGCCTGCGAAGCACTGGATACGCTTGACAGAACCAAAAGCAAAGAATGGAACATTATGGCAGTAAAAAATCTTATTAAATCAATAAACGACAGGGAGTTTTCTATCCCTGAAGCCACACACCCGTTGCTGGCAGCCTCGCTTGTTCGTCTTTCCATGGTGTTTGTAAAAAATGGAATTGAGGACGTAAATAAAATTCTGAAAGATTCTTTCCTGAGAAGCGGGCTTTTTCAAACTTCAAAATCAAAGGTAGCGCAGGGACGCTCTTGAGGAGTAATGAACAAGGAACAAGGAACATAGGATGCTGATCGGAGACCTACTTCGAAATTCTACATTCCTTGTTCCTTGTTCGATATTTTGTATCTCTTCCTGAATAAATATTACCAACACATTAAATTAAAACGCCTCGTGCCTGGATGATATCAGGGTATCACTGTAACTACGATCTGGCAGGCCGTTGGTGGTGGAATAACTCCAACTGCCTGTGGTTCTATTGGTACATTTCCCGGCACCTGTGGTGTGCCACTGGCCGGAACCCAAAGACTATGTATACCTGTCGTGATAAACGTTCCCGATATGGAGAACGAGAATCCTGGTCCCTGTGCCTGAATGCTATAGGGGCCTGGACTAAATACATTCACACTCAATGATAAACCAGCGCCATTTATTGGAACCTGCGCCTGGAAAGTCCCTTGCACATTGCCGGTACATACGCCGGAAACACTTTCAAAACCATATACTGCCAGTCCTGCACTGGTGGCCGTTATATCAAAGCTGCAATTGTTAGTGCCCCCGGTTGAATGCGGTGTATAGGTATTTGTTGCGGCATTAAGCGGTGTACCACTACCTGATAATGTAACCGTTTGCAAGCCGGTTGATGTAAATATTCCCGAGCCTACAAAGGATATCCCGTTCAGAGTATCTGAATAAATAACATAAGCCCCGGGTACGGTAACATTTACAGTAAAGCTCACATGGTTGCCGGTATTGAGTGTGGTAGCCGGCGCATAAACTCCGGCAACCGTAAAGGAGGAGCATCCTCCCGGTCCCGCGAAATCAAATGAAGCGGGCGGGCTGCTTACCTGTATAGCAAGATCACAACCAGTAACTCCCGTTGCGGAAGTTGGAAGCAGGTACACGCCTGCTACAGTTGGAATGCCCGTTCCCGTTAGTATCACTGGTTGTTGCCCCAGTGTTGTAAATACACCTGATGCTGAAAAGCTGATGCCATTCACGGTAGTGGTAGAAATATTATAAGACCCCGGTGCAGCAACATCCACTACTAATGCAACAGTATTGCCTGGATTAAGAGCTGTGCCAGCCACATATATACCTGTTGGCGGTATTCCTTGCTGGCATTGACCCGGTGCATTTCCAAAAGTGAATAGGGCAGGAACTATATTACATGCAGTAATTACCGGCACATTGGCGACACCAGCAGAAACAGCAACAGTTCCTGAATTACCTTGTCCCCCGCCTGTATTATCAATAGCGGTGACTACCACGCTGGAAGTAGGGCTGCATTGAGTAATGCTAAATGAATAATTGCCATTTACTATAGAAGCATAATAATAACTCCATGGCCCGGTTCGGATAATAGCTGTTCCGCCGGTTAGTGGCTGGTTGTTGCAATCAATAACGGTACCGCTTACGGTTAAATAACTTGAGGCAGGAACCGTACCTGTTATGGTAACTGTTGCGCTTTGTGAATAAGGCCCGATGTTCTGTGTAAAGATCGTGTTGTAACAACCAACTCCATATACATTCAAGATCAATCCCATTCCTGCCGGTACCAGTCCTGAAACATTGCCCTGCGCATCGGTATAACCGCCTGCGGTTGTCCATAAGTTAGTGGTATTATTTTGTATGGTTAACTCAACAAGTGAATTCACTATTGGCTGGTTGTTCTGATCCTGTACGTGCAACGACAGGTAAATAGCATTCATAGGAACATCGCAGTTCCAGAATGAAAAATGAGAAACCTGTGCCTCATAGAAATTACCCGATTTGGCAGCAGTTGATTCTTTTTCCCAAATACCCTGATCATTAAGGCTCCAGGTATCGATGGTTGCCGGGGCATTGCTAACGAGGGAGGGCGGGATAAGCATTTTCATCGTTGCGGCTTTATTGGCGGCTAATTGCAATGCCTCGCCGGAAACAGATTCCATTTCAACTGCGATCATCCCTGCAGACCCAAGTGCATACAAATTATTGGCGTCCTTTCCTATAAAACTACCCGGTACAACAGCACTGATATCATCAACAGTAGGATCAATGTAAGAGGCATACACATTTACGATCCCGCTATAAACAGCGCCGGTGGCTTTTATGACAACACTATTTGCCTGGAATGAGAGTGTGCTGCCATTTGACAAGCTCACTGTTTCTGCATTGGCGCTGTTTACAGTGCCTGCAAGCGTTTTTGGTATAAGCTTGATAACAAGATAATTCCTTGTTGCATTGGCGGAAAAAGAACGGTATGCTTTATAGTAACCGGGTAATGTTACGCTGACCGTCGTAATATATTTGTCCAATGTAGTTGCCTCGAAATTGAATGATCCCCCTGTATCGGTTGATTTAACGGTTGAGCCTAAACGTACTGTTGCATTATTGACCGGCTGGTTATTTTCATCGATCACAACCCCGCTTACCAGGCCTGTGACAGGAGAAGCAGCCGGAATAGGAAATGCACTTGTACTGTCATCTGGCGGTGGTTCATTTTTTATGTCCTTTTTGCAGGAAAAAAACAGGAGCGCACTGATCAATAGCATAGATGCGACGGATAACAGGTAACGGAAGTTCATTGTTGTTAGTTTTTGTTTGGTAAAAGGGGATATGAACAGCACTAAATATACTGCTTTTTTTAAAACGAAGACAGTGTATGAACATCGGTAGGTACAGTTTGAATCTTTAGCCGCAGAGAATAAAAGTAAAAAGAGGTTTCGCAGAGAATCTCTGCGAAATCTCTGCTTCTCCCTTTCTCTGCGGTTAACGGCAGCGAATCGACATTAATAGCTGAGTAAAGTGATACTGTACAAGAGGGCGACGCAAGGATGTTGACCAGCGTTACCGCTGCCCGGACAATAATGTAAAAGTTGGCGAGGTTGAAAGACCGACTTGTTGATAAGATAGTTTCATTCCTTTAACCTTATTAACAAAATGAACTTCGTTAACTTGTTAATAAGTTAGTCGCATCCTTTGTTAACTTTATAAACTACATCAACTCTATCAATTTCAATACAGTCACTCGTGAAAAGAATATTATTAACCTTACTAAAATTATTAATCGCTGCCTACATCCTCTTATGCGGCCTCCTGTATTTTTTCCAGGAGAAGATAATATTTCACCCTTCAAAACTGGATAAGAATTTTAAATTTCAATTTGATCAAAACTTTGAAGAGATCAATTTTAAAACAAACGATCACTTAACATTGAACGGCATATTGTTTAAAGCAGCCAATTCCAAGGGACTCATATTTTACCTGCATGGTAACGCAGGGTCAGTGAATAACTGGGGACAAATTGCAAAAACTTATACTGACCTTGGCTATGATGTGCTGATGACAGATTACAGGGGTTATGGAAAAAGTGAAGGAAAGATAAACGGCGAAGGCCAGGTATTTGAAGACCTGCAGGTTGTTTACAATAAGATAAAAGAAAGATACCAGGAAGATAAGATCATCATTATGGCCTATTCAATCGGTACAGGTCCCGGAGCAAAACTTGCTGCGGAAAACAAACCAAAGCTGCTGGTGCTGCAAGCGCCGTATTATAGTCTTGTTGACATGATGAAACACAGTTATCCTTTTGCACCAACTTTTTTACTGAAATATAAATTTGAAACATATAAATTCGTGCAGGCCTGCAAAATGCCGGTCATTATTTTTCATGGAAACCAGGATGAAGTGATCTATTACAATGCTTCTGTTAAGTTAAGAGCAGTGTGCAAACCAGCTGATACATTGATCACGCTGAATGGGCAGGGACATAATGGTATCACTGTCAACCCGGATTACATTACATCCATCCAAAAAATTTTAAGCCATTAAGTGGACTTCATTATCAGCATACGCTGCTTTTCATATAAAAATGCTCAACTTTAATTAAATTACTTTTAAACAATTTTACTATAAATAACTAAACCGAATGCTATGAAAAAATTATTGATGGCAGCTATTTCTCTTTCCTGTTTTGCAATTGCAATTAGCCTTGTACAACTAAGTTGCTCAAAATCTGAAGCACAGCCGGGTTCAAACAATGCAAACAACTCAAATAATTCAAATAACCAAAATAATGTAGCGACCCCGGTTAATAAAATAATCTATTCAGAAACAATACCGGGATTGTTGCGCTACACTATTGCAAACTATGATGGTTCAGGAATTCAGCACCTGAATATTCCTTTTCCGGCAGGATTTGTAACATCAAACAGCAAGCACCCGGTTTTATCACCCGATGCAACAAAAATATTTTTTGAAGGTCGTGAAACTGCGAATATGCTGTACGGCATTTATTCATGTGATACAAGCGGGGCGAATTTTGTAAGGATCATTGATGGTGATCCCAATGCACTGGATGTACAATTGGGAGGAGCATATTAAAGATATTGGGTTGCCTTAAACCTAAACCCGGTCAAAATGCAATAGGTACAATTCTTAGTAATTTTAAGCGATGAATGATCATTTAACATCTTTTGTAATAACCAAAACAAGTAAAATTGTTTTTCTATTGAGTGTCGCGGTGGCTCTTTACTGGGTTCTGGGATGGACAATCAATGTATATTCAAATGCATTTGTAGGTACTGTATTTGAGATCACGTGGCTACCGGTTATAGCTATGACAATTATTTTACCTGTTGTATCACTGGTTTTGCTGGTTAAGGAAAAATTCAACTTCCGCTCACTCTACTTGTATTCTATACTTATCATTGCATTCACCATGAGCGTCATGAGAATTATACTTACCTGAATTTACTGGTTATTTGTACAGTAAATAAAAATCCGTTCCTTTATTGAATTGTATTATTAAGAATAAAAATCAGTTGATATGGCAAAAACAAAGTTGGCAGAAATTAAAACAAAGCCCACAGTTGCAAGTGTAGAAGACTTTATCAATAGTGTAAAAGATGAACAAATGCGGAAGGATAGTTTTGTTGTCCTGGCGATGATGAAAAAAGCCAGTGGTGAAGAACCCAAAATGTGGGGCAGTTCCATGATCGGCTTTGGTGACAAAAGATTTAAGAGCCCGGCTACTGGCAGGGAAGTAGATTGGTTTAAGATTGGTTTCTCACCAAGAAAAGCAAACCTTTCATTGCATCTTATTTTTAATATGCAGGATCACGCGGATTCACTAAAAAAACTGGGTAAACATAAAGCAGGTGTAGGTTGTCTTTATATCAATAAACTGCAGGACGTGGACTTGAAAATACTGGAGGGGTTGATCAAAACTTCGATAAAAGGGAAACAGGAAGTTACTGCTGTGAAGCGAAAAGCTGGAAAATGAATACTTCGTACCAAATGCTCAATACTCCATGTTTATTCAAGTTTGGTTGTCATCTTCCAGAGTGATAAACATACATTGTTTCCTGGTAAAAAGTCGATCAACAGACATTTTACTATTTTACTAAATTTGTAAACACATTTTTTATTCGCTATAAACATAAAACTTATGCGACTCGTATTTATCTCGTTACTGATCTTTGGGCTTAGCTGTGTAGCTACACAAAAAGCCATTGCACAAACAAATACGCTAAATGGTAACTGGGCGCCTGTTAAGGAAGAAATAGGAGGAACGTTATTGCCTGGGACGGCTTTTGAAAAACAACAACTCATTCTTGCCGACAGTACCTATACATTTATTGCAGAGAGTATCGACAAAGGCGTTGTAAAATATACGGGAACAGATAAAATGGATATTTATGGCAGGGAAGGTGTAAATGAAGGAAAACATTTTGCAGCGATTTATAAATACGAAAACGAAGAGTTGAGTATTTGCTACAACCTGAAAGGCGACAGTTATCCTGAAGCGTTTGAAACCAAAGGCAAGCCAATGTTCTTTCTTTGTGTATTTAAAAAACAAACAACAAAATAATTTTATGGCAGCAAATCAAACCGTAGAGACAAAGGAGCCAGTCGGCGCTTATTTAAAAAGAATTGCTGATGAAAAACGGCGCAAAGATTGTTCAGCAATCATTGACCTGATTGCGGACCATGTTTCGATTGAACCAAAAATGTGGGGTCCGGGTATTGTTGGTTTTGGCAGTTATCATTATAAATATGAAAGTGGTCGTGAAGGTGATGCACCACTTGCAGCGCTTGCATCAAGAGCAAATTCGATCGTATTATACTTTGCAGATGATGGACAACGGGCAGAACTACTGAAAAAATTTGGCAAATTCAAAATGAGCGGCGGTTGTATTCACATTAAGAAATTAGACGACATTGATAAGGGAATATTGTTGAAGATGGCAAAAAATTCGATAAAATATTGCAAGAAAAAATATCCTGCTTTATGATGCCGGAAGAAAATGTTTCACGCAATGTGCGCAAAAGAGCAACAACGCAAAGGAAGCAATTGCGTCTCTACAGCCTTGCGGCCTTTGCGTGAAATACAAAATACAATGAACGAAAACAAGAGCCTGACAAGAATAGCAATTATTACTTCAATTATTTTATTCATACTTACTTATGCTTTCTACGATGATATTTTAGCAACGATTTTACCTACGGTAGACAGGGCAATTTACCAGGAAGCGGATGGTGAGATTGAATTGGAAATATTACTGACTTTTTGTTTTGTGGTTGCGCTTATTCCTGTTTTCATTGCTGCGGCCTGGGTATTTTCGCCGATCATTTCATCAAACTATAAATTTTTATCGATCGTTGTAATCACGGGTTGTGGCTTGCTGGCAGTGTATATTCGGTACCAGTCCATTAAGCGATACCTGCTAATGATGACAGAAGGCACGAGGTTTAATGTTACCTATCCTTATGAATGGGCAAGTTTTGAATATTATATTTTAGGAGGGCTTGTCGCAGGGTTTATTATTTGTTATGCTGTATTCAGGCAAAAGCAAACAAAATGAAAGAAGCTTTGCGGGTACCTAAAACTTTCGTTTCTTTAATAAGTACAAATACTAAAAATGGTCTTTAGATTTTTAATTTTCCTGGCGCTCATATTTTCAATTGCAGCCTGCAAACAAACAAACCTGGATGAAGATTATTCAAATTCAGGCACGCTTGCTTTTAATTTACTAAAAGTTTGCGTTGATAAAACATTAAATGTACATTCAGAATTTAATACCAGGAATTATGTACTGGATCTAACTGCGATATCGACCCTGAACCAACAGGGAATAGACAGTTTTTTAAAAAGAGAGAATCCTATTTTACCTGCATCACTGGAAGATACTACCGGCACTGCTGAAAAAAATAAAGATCAAAGCAGGACACGTGTATTGGAAAACATCATTGTAAAATTTCTTGAAATAGATTTTATAGACAAGAAGCATGTCAGCGTTGTGATCAAAAAGATCAGGACAGCCAACCAGGTTATTAAGGTGTCATTGGATTTAAAAAGAGAGGGAGATAGTTACAGGATTGTAAGGCAGGAGTTTCGGAGATAGATTGATAAGGCTTTGTATTTCGATAAAATTTTCGTTCCTTTATTGATTGCCACACTGTTATTCATAAATTACCTACACATAAACTGCTTATATGGAAGAGTACAATAGCTTTTTGCCAAGAACGGAAGAGGATTATTTAAAAATGAGAGTGTATGACCAGATTTGCTGGTATGATAAACAAAGTGGTAATAATAAGAGACGTTTTTTAGGTTTGAAGATAACAGAAATTTGCCTGTCACTCTGTATACCGTTCCTTGCTGCTTTCATATCGAGTGATACGAGTCCTTTAAAAGTTGTTGTAGGTGTTCTCGGGATTGTGATAGCTGCAATTGGTGGTATCATTACTTTGATCAAATTCCAGGAAAACTGGATTGAATACAGAACGGTTGCAGAATCATTGAAGCTTGAAAAATTTCTTTTTTTAGCAAAGACAGGACCTTACAAAGATATTGCGGATCCCTTTGCGCTTTTTGTTGACAGGTTTGAGAGCCTGATCTCAACTTCAACAAAAAAATGGGTAAACTATGTTGCAAAAAAGGAAATGGAAAAGAGCGCTCAGCAGGAAGATCAATAAACTAATTCATGAACCGGCTGTTGATTAACTGCCCGGCCAAATAAAAACATCGAAAGTATTTTTTAATTACAATCAGGTAATGTGATCGCCCCGGCATTACAACGATCACCCGTTTTTTTGCAGGCTTAATTTTGTTATTTCAACGCCATTAAATATCCTGGCAACGCTCGTATCCTTTGCCTCCAGGAATTCGTCGATCTTAGCTTCGCCTACAATTCTCCATAAATTTTTTGACTTTAATTCGGCATAATCATTTGTTTTTATAAATATGCCAACAATCGAATTCCTGGACCTGAAATTGATCTGAACTTTGGATGTATTTAAATCAACCTGTTGAAGAAAATTTTCGATTTGTTCGTTTGTCATAAATAGTCCCAGTTTTTGTATAGTATGCGGTATATAAAAAACTATAAATCTAAAAAAAAGGAAGCATTACAAGTAGCGTTAGAATAAAAATTTTTCGTTCCACCAGCTATGTTGAGCCTCTACAAATATAGGCTTATTATGCGATGTAATAACCCGCCTTTGCGGTTACATAAAATCTTCGTTTCTTTAAGAAATGCAACATGCATTCTTAATTAAAAATAAAATGAATCAACAAAGATATTTTTTAATCATTGTTGTTTTATTGATGGTATTATTAACGGCTTGTAAGAAAGATAAAACCATTTGTGTTGAATATAAATCAGCATTCATAGGAAGTTATACAGCACCGGCATCGGGAAATGTAAATACGGATATTAATTTCGTACTTAACTATCCTGTATATAATGGTTGTGCAAAATCCGACAGCATAGAAACAGCAACCCATCTTGATACGACCACTATAAGTATAAAAGTAAAATATGAAGGCTGTGAATGCACACAGGTATACGGGTTTGCAAGTGCTTTTTATATTTTCCGATCAGCAACCCCTGGAACATACTACTTCAGGTTTATGCAAGAGAATGGTAGTTACCTGTTTCATACTTTAGTGATTCAGTAATCGAAGACCTGGTAATGGATCAGTTTTGAAGTTTGATCACGGGATAAAACAGAAAATATTACCGCGGAGACGCAGAGATGGAGAGATATCTTTGCGACGCTGCGTCTCTGCGGTAAATGATAACGTCTTTAAATTTCAAACTAAGCCATTACCCGTTTATTAATAGGCTTTGCGGTTCCATAAAATCTTCGTTTCTTTATTGAAAAGACAACCATTGCAGGCAAAGAAAAAACTAGTGATCTTGAATATTACCCGGTGTCAATAGTAAAGTTGGTAATTTAAAAGCCATATTTTACTATTCTCCATAAAACTTAAATTAAAAGCAAGTGGGCAAACAAAAAAACTGGGCCGGGCTTATTTTATTTTTTGGCCTTGTTCTTTTTACTGTTTCATTTTTTGTACCTGTTGCAAGCCGCATTGACAGCGAAGGATATTATACTGGATACGATGCAATAAAACTTATGCTTGGGTATGACAGGAGAGGAGAGAGTGCCGCCATGTTTACGATCATGTATATACTTGTAAACTTTTCCAATGTATCGGTTTTATTAATGCTCCTGATCTTTATTGTAAAATCTGCGAAGACTATTTATCTTTTTATCCCATTGTTTGGATTGTTGTCCGCATTGATCTGGTTGTTCAAGGGTCCGGTGCCTTTAACCGGGTATTGGCTTTGGATAATAGGCCAGGTTTTTATTTCTCTTGCATTCATTATTGAATATACTTTTGTAAAAGTGAAAAGAAAGCGTTCCTACCCCGAATAAAAAATGCGGAAATTATGTCATACAATGAAAAATTAGCTGGCAGGATACGGGAAATGATTTCCTTAACTCATAAAAATATAATAGAGAAGAAAATGTTTGGCGGTTTGTGTTTTATGGTGAATGATAAAATGTGTGTAGGTGTTGAATCCGCACGCATCATGGTAAGAGTTGATCCTGCGAAATATGATGAGGCAATGGAAAAAGAAGGCTGTAAGCCGATGGATTTTACAGGCAAGGTAATGAAGGGCTATGTTTTTGTTGACAATGAAGCAGTGAATACAAAAAAGAAACTCGAATATTGGATCAGGCTTGCTTTGGAATATAATAGAATTGCGAAGGCGTCTAAAAAGCGTAAATAATTGAATGCTGAATTTAAATAATAATACCATGCAAAAAAGTTGATCAAGTTGATAGAGTTGATAAAGTTGAAAAAGGAAGTCTTTAGTCAACCTGTTAACTCGTTAACCAATCAAACCCAACAATGCAACACAACTTCAACTTTGAAATAAAACCCGCGGGAAGCATATCAGCAGCGTTTCTTGAAAGAAATATTCCCGACTTTAATTCAGCCATGCAGTTTACAAGGCAATTGCCATATGGAAGAAATAATAACAAATACAACCTGCTTACTGTTTTCGATGACAATTGCGGCACCTGCAGTACCAAGCATGCACTTTTAAAAACCCTTGCGGTTGAAAATGATCAGCCAAATGTAAAACTGGTACTTGGGCTGTTTAAAATGAATAAATTCAATACGCCAAAAGTTATTTCGCTCTTAATAAAGAACAACCTGGATCATATTCCCGAAGCACATAATTATTTAAAGATCGATGATGAAATTATTGATTGCACTAATCTGAATTCCGGGCCCGGCGACTTTGTGAATGATCTTATCAGTGAACAGGAAATTCAACCCGCTCAAATTACTGGTTTCAAAGTAGCGCTGCACAAAGCATACCTGCAGGAATGGCTGCCGAAGCAGCCCGGTTTGGCAATATCATTCAGCGAGTTGTGGCAGATCAGGGAGGAATGTATAGCCGCATTGAGCACATCTTAGATCATACATCATAGATCTTAGATCATACATTCTTGATAATATCTTTTTCTTTTTTAAATAAATTTTCGTTACTTTAATGTAGTTCTGAATATTGATCCGGTCTCATTCTACACTGTGAAAATGAAGAAGCTACATGCTTCATACCATCGCAGGAACGCTTCGCCCTGGTTATGATCCATATCCTGGAAAATGCTTACATATCATTACTTAATTTTTAACACAACTAAATTTTATCAAGATGTTTACTGAAACACAGCACTTGTCGCTTGTTGATGAATGTCATCAATGGCATGACGAATTGGTAACCTATCGTCAAAAAATACACGGGTTAAAAAATGAGTTATATTATTTCGCTCCCGGTAAAACAGAACAAGACGTCACCATCAACATTGAGCATTTCCACAACCAGTTCCATGTTCAACTCATCAACATCCACGACCTTAAACATGAAATAAAATATCATCTCAAAGAGGCAGAACGACATCCTAATTTCGGCCACAGGATACCACACCATTATATAAAGGAAAAAGTAGACGGGCTTTTAACCGATCTTGATAAACTGGAAGACGAATTTCACAGCTTCATAAAACAATAACCCCATGGGCAACCAGCCAGTCTGAATAAGGCTGGCTGGTTGATTAATGGGCCATCATAAACAAAATAAATTTTTCGTTATGGCTACATACGATTCCAATCATGTAAAAAATATCGCCCTGCTGGGACATGCCGGCTGTGGTAAAACCACGCTAGCCGAAAGCATGCTCTTTGATGCAGGCATTACCAAACGCCGCGGCAGTATTGCCGCAAAAAATACGGTAAGCGATTACCACGAACTGGAAACAGCGCGACAAAGTTCCGTTTTTGCTTCGTTGCTGCATTGTCCCTGGAAAGATTACAAGATCAATATCATCGATACGCCCGGCTATGATGATTTTGTTGGAGAAGTGATTAGTGCTTTAAGAGTTGCAGATACTGGTGTGATCGTTTTAAATGCCGCTGCGGGCGTGGAAGTTGGTGCAGATATTATCTGGGAATATACCGACAGTTTTAAAACGCCTACCATTTTTATCATAAATAAACTGGATCTTCCTGATGCAGATTTTGACAGAACACTCCGTGAAGCCAAAACACATTTTGGTGCCAACGTGGCGGCTGTACAATATCCTGTAGAAACGGGCAACAGTTTCAACTGCATCATTGATGTGCTGAACATGGTTATGTATAAATTTCCTGCAGAAGGAGGTAAGGCTGAAAAGTTGCCCATACCAGGTAGTGAAAAGGATAAGGCAGATCAGCTGCATAAAGAATTGATCGAATCCATCGCTTCCAACGACGAAGGCCTGATGGAAAAATATTTTGATAAAGGAGAACTTACCGAAGAAGAAATGAAGGAAGGATTGCACAGTTCCATGATCAAACATGATATCTTCCCTGTATTCTGCGCATCGGCCGAAAAAAATATGGGTATTGGTCGCATCATGAGCTTTATTGATTACGTTTGCCCGGCACCGGTAGAAATGCCTCCGCAAAAAACAAAAGCCGGCGGTGAACTTCCCTGTAAAGTAAACGGGCCTGCATGCATCTTTGTTTTTAAAACAATCATTGAACCGCATATCGGCGAACTGAGTTTATTTAAAGTGTATAGTGGTTCCATAAAAACCGGTTGCGAAATGATAAATGAGAATACGGGTGTTACGGAGAAATTCAACCAGTTGTTTTTAATGGAAGGTCATGGTCGTGTGCCCGTGCAGGAACTGGTTGCAGGTGATATCGGTGCTACTATCAAGCTCCGTTCAACACACGTGAACAATACATTGCATGACAAAGGTGCAAATATAGAACTGGTACCGATCAAATTTCCTCATCCAAATGTTACCGTAGCGATCAGCGTTGTAAATAAAACTGATGATGAAAAACTATCACAGGTATTGCATACGCTGGAAGAAGAGGATGCAACCGTACGGTTTGAGGTATCTCCTGAAATAAAACAAACGTTGTTGCATTGCCAGGGAGAATTGCATCTTAAAATGATCCAATGGAAGATAGAGCACATACACAAACTGGAAGTGAAATTTGATAAGCCAAAGATCCCGTATCGTGAAACCATTAGTCGTAAGGCTGAAAGCAATTACCGTCACAAAAAACAGAGCGGAGGTGCGGGCCAGTTTGCAGAAGTATACATGCGTATTGAGCCATGGTATGAAGGTATGCCGAATCCGGAGGGACTTAACCTGCGTAATAAAGAAGAGATCAATCTCGACTGGGGTGGTAAGCTCGTTTTTTGCAACTGCATTGTTGGCGGTGTGATCGACACACGTTTTCTCCCTTCCATATTAAAAGGTGTAATGGAAAAAATGCAGAACGGTCCGCTTACAGGTTGTTATGTACGTGATGTACGCGTAAGTGTATACGATGGAAAGATGCATGATGTAGACAGTAATGATATTTCCTTTAAGCTCGCCGGACTCTATGCATTTAAGCAGGCATTTATGGAAGCCGGCCCGCAATTGCTGGAGCCAATATATACAGTTGAGGTACTTTGTCCGGATGAAATGGTAGGTGCCGTAATGGGAGATCTTCAATCACGGATGGGAGTAGTCGAAGGAATGGAAGCAGAAGGGCATTTTCAAAAAGTAACGGCGAAGGTACCACTGGCACAAATGCACCAGTATTCATCTTCCTTACGCAGTTTAAGCGGCGGACGTGCCCGTTTTGATATGCGTTTTGATTCTTATTCGCCGGTAGCATATGATGTGCAGCAAAAATTAACGGAGGCACATATGAAGCATGAGGTGTTGGTGGACTAAACGTATTTTAAATAACTACAAAAATGCCCGTTCATTTGAACATTGAGTATTGAATATTGAGTATTGAATATTCTTTAAGTGATCTCATAATACAAAATGCCACTGATTCACTGATTAGTTCAATAGTTTTAAAATAAATTTTGTGAATCGGAGGCATTCTCTTTTCCCGGCATTCAAATAAACAAAAAATGCTTTTCACTTGAGCATTGAGTGTTGAATATTGAGTATTGAATATTTCGGGATGCCGGATAAAAACGAATGTTCAATATTTAACACTCAATGTACAATATTCAACTAAAAACCGCGGCACTGAGTCGCAAAGTTTTCTCTGCGGCTTTACGACTCTGCGGTAAAAAAAATCAGTTCAGTATAGAGAAGCAGTACAAGAGAGTGACACAACGATGCTGAGTTAAGTTATTATAGCTGGTAACACTCTTTTATTAATGCATCAGGTAAATTCCCCTAGTGAAACTATTGCAGGAGCATACGAGTACAAGTATGATCAAATTTCAACAGCTGGCAATTATTTCGTACATTCGACAAACCCAAAACGTCCCGTCATGCTTATGAAAATTTTAAATATTATTTTCCTCCTCGTCTTTTTTTCAAATACAACCTATGCACAGGCGCCCGGCATTGAATGGCAGAAATGTTATGGCGGTACACAAGGTGAATCTTCTTATGCTATACAACAAACCAGTGATGGTGGATATGTGGTATGCGGTTTTACCGAATCTTATGCCGGCCAGATAACAAGCGCCTTTAGTGGACGTGATATGTTGATAATAAAGCTGGATGCCAATGGAACATTAACCTGGCATACCGTTGTGGGTGGCAATGGCGATGATATAGCGTTAAGTATACAGGAAACAAAAACCAATGGCTATATAATTACAGGGATGACCAGTTCTACTAATGGTATGGTAACCGGTAATCATGGCGATTACGATTATTGGGTGGTTGCATTGGATAACGCCGGTAATTTCATGTGGCAAAAAACATATGGAGGAAGTGGTTACGACAGGGCTAATTCAATCCGTGAAACTGCTGATGGCGGATACATTATTGCAGGAGAAAGTAATTCCACAGATGGAGATATAACCGGTTCTCATGGTTTGTATGAAGCATGGATAATAAAAACCGGTGCCACAGGAAATATTATGTGGCAAAGATCTTATGGTGGAAGTGGTGGCGAATCGGCAAGAGAAATAAAACAAACTCCGGATGGCGGTTATATTGTTGCCGGTCATGCAGCGTCATCAGATGGTGATGTTATTAATCCTTCGGGAGCTGCAGGCGGTGCATGGATCTTGAAACTGAATGCATCGGGCGGGATAGAATGGCAAAAACTTTACGGAGCCCCGTCGGGAGGACAAAATGCCAACAGTGTTTGCCTTACAAGCGACGGCGGATATGCGATTACCAGTGTGAGTTATGGAAGTGGCGGTGATGTCCCGGTCAATTATGGATACTCGGATTACTGGGTGATGAAACTTGATGCTACAGGAAATCTTAGCTGGCAAAAATCGTATGGTGGTCAAAACCACGATGAAGCATATTGTATTGTCCAAACCATAGAAGGTGGATATGCAATCATGGGATGGACGGGATCTACCACCGGCGATGTGACAGGTCACCACGGAGGTTCGGATTATTGGGTTACGAAAATTTCTTCAACAGGCACACTTGAATGGCAGAAAACGATGGGGGGATTAAATACAGACCAGGGCTATTCATTTAGCCAGGCAACAGACCAGGGATATATCATCTCCGGTTATTCGGGTTCTAATAATACCGGTGATGTTACCGGCAATCATGGCACCAATACAAATGATATCTGGATCGTAAAACTGAAAGCCGGTATCACATACAGTACAACAAATACAGAAGTATGTTCTTCGGCGTTACCTTATATATGGAATGGAAATAGTTATACAACAGCCGGTAGCTATACTGTTGTACTTACCGGATCAGATGGATTTGATTCGATACCAACAATTAATCTTGGCATTAAGCCTTCACCGGAAGTACAACTTGGAAATGATACTTCTATCTGCATTGGTAAAACACTTTTGCTGAATGCAAGCTTTCCCAATGCATCTTATATCTGGCAGGACGGATCATCCCTTTCAACACATGATATCAGCAGTGAAGGAATTTATTGGGTAAACCTTAGTTTAAATGGTTGCGACAAAGCCGATACGGTTGCCGTTGATTTTAAAAATTGCAATCATTGTAAGCCATCTGTGCCCAATGCATTTACGCCGAATGGAGATGGGAACAATGATCAATGGATAATAACGGGCAATTGCGGTGTACCGGTGAATGTATCTGTATATAACAGGTATGGAAGCCTCGTTTATCATTCAGATAATTACGGGGACGATTGGAAGGGAACGTATAAATCCAAAGCTTGTCCTGATGGTACCTATTACTATGTTATTAAGTTATTATACCCAAATGGTAATATGGAAACTTTTAAGGGAAACGTAACGATACTTCGGTAGAAAAAATTCCGGTTTCATTTTCCGTATTGTAAATGTTCCTCACGTGCATGCAGGATTTCGTAAATTTATTATTTATAAATAATATTATACAAGAGCAACTTCGTTTTAAAAAATGAAATATTCGGTTTACGTTGTGGAGCTATCCAAAAAAGTTTTTTCTGAAAATACACGGTTCCGCCTTGCCAATCCACAATTTAACGGCGTGCTTCAATGCCTGTATGTTGGTATGACTAGTAAGACTCCTGCTGAGCGACTAAAGCAACATAAGACCGGGTACGTAAATAAGAAAGGTCATAAACTGTCTGCCAACATTGTTGAGAAATATGGAACTTATTTGCGTCCCAGCTTATACGATCATATAAACCTTAGGACAATGACCAGGCAGGAAGCATTATTAATGGAAAAAAAACTTGCCATGGATCTTAGGAGACAGGGTTATGCCGTTTGGTTTAACTGATACAATCAAATACACTAATAGTTAATGGTACAATTGAGATACGCTGTACAAGAGTGCGACGCCCATGAAGCTGACAAGCGGTTTGCAGCTGCTGCAATAAAAATTATTTTAAACAATTTAGTTTAACTAAATAAATATTAAGCTTCCCAACGGAAAATAGTATTAGTTTTCGCAGCAAATTTTATTGCTATGAAAACAATTCAATTTACCCAGGTTGTTCACCGTGCCGAACGACGGATATGTCTTCGGTTTGAACCTGACAGTGCGATCAGCAAATTTTTGAAAACAATACCGGGTATACGTTGGAGCAGGACATTGGGTTGCTGGCATTTGCCATACAGTAAAACCTTTTTTGCAGATATAAAAAAGATGTTACCTGCGCAATGGCAGCTGATAGAAAGAAATGAAACAAGTGCTGCAGGCGCATCGGTAAAGCAGGATAAAATTTTAAAAACCATGCCTGCTGCGATGGAAGCTGAGACGGATTTTTTTTCCAAAAAACAGGTGGTAAATAACGTTATCGAAAATAAGCCTGGTCTTGGAAATTTAATTGCGCCGGCACAAGCGTTTAGCATTTTGCCCGGCAACCTGCAGGCATTGAATGAATTTGTTGAGAAGCTGGAGTTGAAGGGGTACAGTGAAAGCACGATCCGTACTTATAAGAATGAATTCAGTGCATTGCTGCAACTTTTAAAAACACGATTGGTAGACAGTCTTACTGCTGCCGAGGTGAAGCGTTATATTCTTTATTGTATACATATCCTCAGGTTAAGTGAGAATACTATCCATAGCCGTTTAAATGCTTTGAAATTTTATTATGAGCAGGTGCTTCATAAAGACAAAATATTTGTTGAGATACCAAGACCAAAAAAGCATTTGATACTACCCAAGGTACTTGGCGAGCAGGAGATAGGTCGTCTTTTTAAAGCGCTTGAAAATAAAAAGCACAAAGCAATATTGTTTACTGCATACAGTGCGGGTTTGCGTGTAAGTGAAACTGTTAAGTTAAAAATGAAGGATATTGATTCTGACCGTATGCAGATCTTTGTTGAGAGGGCTAAGGGAAAGAAAGACAGGTATGTGATGTTAAGTCCGGTGCTGCTGGATATTTTGCGCAATTATTTAAAGAATGCTTCTCCGAAACCGAAAACTTATTTATTCGAAGGCACTGTTCCCGGCGAACCGTTGAGCAGCCGGATGGCGCAGAATATTTTTTTAGAGGCCAAGGCGAGGGCTGGCATCATGAAGCAAATGAGTTTTCACAGTTTGCGTCATAGTTTCGCAACTCATTTGCTGGAAAATGGGGTAGATATAAAATATATTAAGGATCTGTTGGGTCATTTCAGTATTCATACTACCACTCGTTACCTGCATGTAAAGCGGGAGATGCTTGTCAGTATCAGTAGTCCGCTTGATGACATTTACCGTTCCGGCAAAATTGATTTTTGAACCCATTACAATTTTCCCTAATTTTCATTGTCGCAATCATTCGTGCTTTCAATTATTTCATAAAAAATTTGTTTTCAGCCCATTTCTGAAAAGATTGACACGAATGAGATGCGGCTACTTAATTGTTATACGCAACCAGTTTGAACTTTATAAGTTTTTAATTTCATCTGAGAAATGTTGCTTTACTTTTTTGGTTTTGCACGAGTGGTTATTTTATATTCTCAGCACTATTCAACTTCAAATCATACTTCAACTTCAAATCAACATTGCAAACTCTGGCTGCGTATAACATACGGTTTGCCGCAAGTGGGGCAGAAGGGGAGCCTCTATCAATAAAATTACTTTTAGTCATTTGCAAATTGGCTCGACATTTTCTAAGTCGCCTGCGCATTTTGCTACGCACGTAGTGCGCAGGCTTCATTGTGGTGTCACAAAATTTTCGTTCCTTTATTGGGTTGACGGAATGGGCAGAAGTGATTCTAAACCCCACCTGCGGCAAGCCGTCACGTTGGCAGCAATTTGTAGAAACTTTTTACTGGTTGAAATTTTAAAATTTGGCTCTAAAATGAAATGATAATGGAACCGGTTAGTTTAGTTCACACATTAATAAATCAACATTTTTGCATTAAGGATGCTACAATTGATGACGTATTCAACTCTTTAGAAGTTAAGCGTAGTAAAAAGATTTTACTTGATAATAAATTTGATTGGGACTTTCTATTCGACGAAAAAATATGGAACACCCAAAAAAGATTTATTTTATTCGATAAGGTAAATCAATGGACTTATTTGCAATGGAATGTAAACGATTTCGAAGAAACTAAAAGATTTGCACAATTACTTTCAAAAAAATTAGATACGGCAGTATACTATTTTTTTATAGACCCATGGGTTTTTACATGCATGTGGGTTTTAGCTGAGAAAGGAATATTAACCAAAGTATATTTTGAATATCAAGATGAAATAATTCATGACGAAGGTTATTTAGAGGCTGAAAATGTGATAAGAATTACTTTAAAAAAAGAAGGAGAGGATGAATTTTGGGAAGATAAATATTGGCAGCTTTATGAAACAATATGTCAGCCAATATCAATACTTAATACTAAAGAATCAATAAAAGCAATTAAAGGAACTCTAAAATAAACTGCCGCCAACAAACGGTTTTGCGACAATCGGGGCAGACGGAATAGCTCTCAGCAGCAAATCATTTTTCTACTTCAGTTAATTGTCTTGACCGTTCATTAATTCGCTGCGGCATTTTGCTACGCACTTAGTGCCGCAGCTTCATTGTGGTTAAATAAAAATTTCGTTTCTTTATCGAGTTGACAGGCCGGGCAGACGGAATTCTAATTCCCCGTTTGCGCAAAGCCGCGACGTTAGCAGAAATACTTAAATAACATTTGATTTCTAAATGGCATTTTAAATGACCAGAATATTTATATTATTGTTTGTTACAGTTTTTATCGGATGTAAACCAAAGCCAAACAAAATTGCCTTACCAAAAAATCTTGATGAGGCTATTCTTTATTTTCAACAGAACTGGACAAAGCAACAACTGAATGATTTTAAATTAAAGGATGAAAAAACTGCCGGTTCTGATGTTCATTTTGCAGCGGGGTTGTGGGTAAGGAATAATTGGGTTAGGGGCGAACGTGATACCTTTTTGACTAATTACTTTTCCAATTTAGGAGTTTATGCGCCAGATGATATTTCCTCAATAGTATTTACTTCATTACATAGAGTACTTAATAACAAACAAATAAATCTAGAAGCTCAAGTTCAATACTGTAAAAGCTATTGGGAAAAGATTGGAGATTGTGTACAATCAAAAAGGATAGTAGCGGAGGCAGTCTACAATAAATTCAAAGTAGGAGATACTATATCTATATTTATGCCTGTAGACACTTCAGGAAATTATCGTAATGCCATACTCTATGATTGCCCGAATGTAGTTGGTTGGGAATTTGATCCTCGTATAGATTTATTAATTAAGGGCAGGATTGTGAAAAAGTATATCACAATAAAAAACACATCAAATTTTTTCTTTAGCCTAAAAATTGATAGTTTAAATAATAATAAGACTGATATTTTAATGGAGCCTATCAAAGTAGGGGATACCAGGGAATTCTTCTTGCAAGGGCTTAAAATTGAATAAGTATTACTGCTAACAAGCGGTTTGCCGCAAGTGGGGGTTGACAATTAAACTTTAGCATTACAATTCTATTGGTCATTTGTAAATTGGCTTGACCTTGTTCTAAGTCGCCTGCGCATTTTGCTACGCTCTCAGTGCGCAGGCTTCATTGTGGTGTGGTAAAATTTTCGTTCCTTTATCGGGTTGACGGAATGGGCAGACGGAATTATAAATCCCCACCTGCGGCAAGCCGTCACGTTGTCGGCAACCCTATTTGACTTTCTGTTTTTATAAAAGCATCAAATAAAAAACATGACACTTCTTCAAATAGCATCAGATCAATCTTCGCCATCATCGCTGTTGACAATAACCCTAAGTATTATCGGAAGTGGTGCGCTTTCAACCCTAATATCCTTATTTGTGAGCCAGACAATGAAAAAAGTTGACTACAAATTTGATTATAAAAAACATATTCTTTCCAAAAGACAAAAAGCATATGACGATATTGAAAAATTGCTGATTAGACTTGGTAGCAAAAAAATAAATACTGATACAAATAAACCGTTTCATACAATTTTCACAGAAACTCTTCATGAAGAAGATCCTATTCGAGACTTTTGCACCTACTTAGTGAATGTTCTAAATGAACATAATTTCTGGGTTACGATTGAAATTCATGATAAGTGTATAGACTTATTAAAATTTCTGAGTGAGTACCATCTAGTAAAAAATGGTCAGAATATGATAAAGTTATCCCAACTGAGAGATTGGGGAACTGCTAACTTCGATCAAATTGAAGTACATAGAATAACTATCTGTTCACAATTTTTCTCTGATATAAAGGAATTAGAGAATATTGACAAGTTCAAAAAATCAAAAATTGGTTTTTAAGTTCTAATTCAAATTATCAGTAGACGAGCCGCCTACAACAAACGGTTTGCCGCAAGTGGGGGTTGACAATTAAACTTTAGCATTACAATTCTATTGGTCATTTGTAAATTGGCTTGACATTGTCCTAAGTCACCTGCGCATTTTGCTACGCACTTAGTGCGCAGGCTTCATTGTGGTGTCGTGAAATTTTCGTTCCTTTATTGGCTTGACGGGCCGGGCTGACGGAATTCTAAATCCCCACCTGCGGCAAGCCGTGACGTTGTACGCAATTGCAAATGAAATTTGTTTAAAATTAATCGTTTCAAGATTGAACTTTATGAACAATAAGACTTTTATAACGCTTGTAATGTTGACATCTTTTTTACTAAGTTGTCAACATAATGAAAAGCATAATTTATCAATTTATCGTTCCTTGACGAATAGTTTGAACGGATCTAATAAAGTTATTGCCAGTGAAAATGGAGATTTTCTACAATCCCTGGCGGCGAAATTGGCAAATCCTCAAACACAAAAAAAGGCTTTATATTGGCAGCCTAGAGCTATGTTGATTCATCAGAGGGCTAAAGGTGTGACGGAATATATCGATAAACTTAAGAGGGAATTAAAAGATTTAGCAGGTTCAAAAGTGGTTAATGGTAAAGAGTCTTTTAGGGAAGATGATATAAATTCAGTTTATAAATTATTCATCGCTAAAGATTCTGGAGAAAAGCTAAAAGAAAAGTTAAGTGAATTTAAACAACAAATTTTAGCTGTAGAACCTGAAATTACAGATAAACTTGGCGAACTTATAAACCTGACTTTAAATTTATCACATGAAAGTGAAGCAACTAAATCTTTTGATGAAGTATTTTTTAAAGATATTCCCGTAGCTGCATGTCTGGCTGTGTTAACTCATTTTCAGAATAACGTGACAATAGTTGAAAATCTAACCATAGGTTTTTGTAGATATAAAGTTCCAGAAATTGATTATGGAAGTATTCGGTTTTAATAATTACGTGCAATATGCGTACAACAAGCGGTTTTGCGCAATCGGGGCAGACGGAATGAATCTCAGCCGCAAATCATTTTTCATCTTCAGTTAACAGGCTTGACCGTTTCTCAATCCGCTGCGGCATTTTGCTACGCTCTTAGTGCCGCAGCTTCATTGTGGTTAAATAAAAATTTCGTTTCTTTATTGGGTTGACGGGCCAGGCAGACGGAATTCTAATTCCCCGTTTGCGCAAAGCCGCGACGTTATCCGCAAGCCAAAAAATGAGCAGCATCATTCTAAGTTTATTGAAGAGAAGATCGAAACACACTGTTCTGCGAAGATGTTAGCGGCCTCTTTTATTTGTCATTTCATTCGCTGAGTTTCTTTCTCCTGGTAAATTGTTGCTATTAAGCTCTCCATCTTTTAGTATTGTTAATAAACTTTTCTGTAAAACAATCATTGGCTTTTGTATTTCCCAAAATGGTAAACCGGTTACAGTTTAATAAATGTTCGTTTATAAATTCTTTTGTCATTCGTTTGTGGGCATCGGGGAGAAGGCAACAATTTCCCGAACACTCTGTAATTGTCCTTGAAGTTTTTGATACTTTAAATTCTTTGCGGCTATTTGGCAGCAAGCCTCTATTTGTCCTTTTTTTGGCCCGCGTATAACAAGCGGTTTGGCAAAGCTGGGGCAGACGAATAGATTTTGTCATCATTTTATCTCTGCTGAACTTCAGTTATGAACTGATCTTCGATTCTAAAAATCTTTGCGATTAATATAAAAAGTCGTTCCTTTAATCAACGCTCGTGGCCCAACGGTTGGAACATGAAATATCCCAGCCTCGCCAAGCCGCGACGTTAGGCGCAATAGCAAAAAGCCTTATCTTTGATAGTATCATTTGATACTATATGCCCAAACCTCCATTTGAGATAACACAGACAATTCTTAAAGAAACTAATGAAATATCACTTAAACTTGGTGAAGCTCATGCTACTCATTTAGAAAAATCATCTCCCCAACTCAGAAAGGAAAACCGCATCAAGACTATCCAGGCATCTTTACAAATTGAGGGAAATACATTATCTATCGATCAGGTCACGGCATTGATTGAAAATAAAAGGGTCATTGGAGATGAACGTGAGATTATCGAAGTAAAAAATGCTGTTCAAACATACAAACGTCTTTCTAGTTTTGATTGTAATAGTGAACAATCATTCCTCTTGGCTCACAAAGTATTGATGCAAGGACTGATTGCAAAACCTGGGAATTATAGAACAAAGTCAGTGGGCATAACTAAAGGTGAAAAATTAACTCATTTAGCACCACCTGCAAGTCGAGTAAAGGAGTTAATGAAAAATTTATTTAAGTATTTGAAAAATAGTAAGGACTTAATTTTAATAAAGAGTTGTGTCTTTCATTATGAAATGGAATTTATTCATCCATTCCTGGATGGAAATGGAAGAATGGGACGTCTTTGGCAAACTTCAATTTTGATGAAAGAATATCCCATTTTTGAGTTTTTACCTTTTGAAACTATCATTAGTAAAAACCAAGCGGAATATTACAATGCACTTTCTATAAGCGACAAGGCTGGCTCATCTACCGCTTTCATAGAATTTATGCTACAAACAATTGATTTGGCTCTTTCTGATCTTTTAAATATTAGAAGAAAAACTTTATCTGAGGAGGAAAGGATTGAATATTTTTTGTCTAAGGGGGTCAAAGAATTTACTAGATCGGACTACATGAAAGTATTTAAGGTGATCTCAACTGCAACAGCAAGTAGAGATCTTAAGCGAGCGGTCACGGAGGGAAAAATTAAATTGCTAGGGACAAAAAGATTAGCAAAATATAGCATTGTGTAATGCTACTGCGCCTAACAAGCGGTTTTGCGCAATCGGGGCAGACGGAAGTAATCTCAACAGCAAATCATTTTTCATCTTCAGTTAATCGGCTTGACCGTTCCTCATACCGCTGCGGCATTTTGCTACGCACTTAGTGCCGCAGCTTCATTGTGGTTAAATAAAAATTCCGTTTCTTTATTGGCTTGACGGGCGGGGCAGACGGAATTCTAATTCCCCGTTTGCGCAAAGCCGCGACGTTGTGCGTAATTTATTTAGCATTCTAAAAGCGAAAATCTGTTCAACTTTAAATATGAAAGAGGATTTTGTGAATAGCTGCTCACTTTTATTTTTTTCTTACATAATGTACATTATAGAAGACAGTCCAAGTTTTCCCATCATCAGAGGAAGCGTCGAAAGTCCAATCAAAATTATTTTTTGAAATATTGTAAAAGATTGTTCGCTGTATTCTATTTTCACCTTTTTTACTTTTAAAATTTCTTATGAATGTCATTTTGTTATCGTTAAACTCTCCAATAAAAAATGAATGATGACCTTGATTGTCAATCATAGTTTGCTCCCATTTTTTTGTCTCAGAATTGAATGTTGTCCAATTTATTCCATGAAAAGGGTCAGGAGGAAATTCTACAAAGTCTTCTTCGATTGCATAACCATCTAATAAAGTATCAACCTTGCTTTCACCAAATTTACTCCCATTCGTAAATAAATCCCATTTCCCTATCCAAAAATTAAGCTGTGAAGCACCGCAGCTAACAAACGGTTTGCCGCAAGTGGGGCTTGACGGAAAACCTTTAGCAATAGAATTACTTTTAGCCATTTGTAAATTGGCTTGACATGTTCTAAGTCGTCTGCGCATTTTGCTACGCACTTAGTGCGCAGGCTTTATTGTGGTGTCGTAAAATTTTCGTTCCTTTATTGGCTTGACGGAATGGGCAGGACAAATTCTAAACCCCACCTGCGGCAAGCCGCAACGTTGTACGCAATAATTTTTTAGCATTTAGATAATGAAATCAGCATTTAATAAGGTATTTCAAAACAAAGCGGATATAATTCTATTTGTACTATTTATAACTTCTATGAGTTTGTGTGTTTGGGGAATAAACATTTACCGCCTAACAATAATTGATTCCAGATTTTTGTTTTACACTATGGTTGTCGGCGCTTTAATTTCATGTAGCTTGATTATTCTTTTTTTAAAAAGTAGTTACTCAAAGTTTTGGATTTTTGTGACTAGTATTGCAATTGGTTGCGGGCCATCATACTTTGGCCTACTATATATTAATCAAAAATTTTCTGATAAGAATTTTACTTCGGGAGAATTTCAAATTATTAAAACTGGTACTCTTGGAAGTAGCCGGGGGCGTTGCCACCAGCCATATGCAATAATTGATTTTTACGGGAAACAAAAAGAAGTAATATTTTATTGTGAATATGAATCTACAATTGAGAATTATTCCAGAGTTAAATTGTCATACTCACGTGGACTTTTTGGTTTTGACGTGATCAATAGCAAAGAGCTACTAAGGTAAATTACTGCGTACAACAAGCGGTTTGCCGCAAGTGGGGCAGAAGGAAGTAATCTCAACAGTATTTCATTTTTCATCTTCAGTTAATAGGCATGACCGTTCACTAAACCGCCGCAGCATTTTGCTACGCACTTAGTGCTGCGGCTTTCATTGTGGTTACATAAAAATTTCGTTCCTTTAATGGGTTGACGGGCCAGGCAGAAGGAATTCTAATTCCCCACCTGCGGCAAGCCGCCACGTTAGCAGCAATATTTTATCAGCATGCGTTTATTAATTTTAATTTTCCTGACTGGAGTTTTTGCTTGTAATCGAGCAAGCAATACAAGAAAAATCATTAATCAAGAAGCAAAGAAACTTAATGATAGTGCTGCTCGGGTCGTAATAAAATTACGTGATTATAAAAAAGCAGTTTTTTTATTAGATCAAGCTACAGTAATTGACAGTAGTTATGTTAATGCATATCAAAATAAACTTGTTTATCTTAGTACGATTAGACCTTATGATACTACAAAGATTTTCAAGACTCTTAAGACATTAGTTCGGTTAAGGCCCGAAGATCCATGGTATTTAATGCAGCTTGGAATATCGCATATTTTCTTTAATAACGATTCCATTACGGCTAAAAAGTATTTTAATGAAGCTGCAATAAGTTTTGATAAAGTCCTTGACACAATGCATAAAACAAATAGCAGTTATGAGTTTCTGGCAATGAACAAAGCTTTTAACCTTATTTATATAGGAAAGGAAAAAGACGGAAAAGAAATATTGCAGCAAATATATAATCAAGAATCTGATACTACAATGAAGCAGGAAATGTGGGGTTTTATAAACAAGTCGCGACGGCAAATATTAGAGGACCTAAAGCAACGGTAAAAATAGTGCTGCTAACAAGCGGTTTTGCGCAATCGGGGCAGACGGAATGAATCTCAACAGTAAATCATTCTTCATCTTCAGTTAACCGGCTTGACCGTTTATTAAATCGCTGCGGCATTTTGCTACGCACTTAGTGCCGCAGCTGCATTGTGGTTAGGTAAAAATTTCGTTTCTTTATTGGGTTGACGGGCCGGGCAGACGGAATACTAATTCCCCGTTTGCGCAAAGCCGCGACGTTAGCTGCAATTTTTAACGGCAATTATAGTGCAATAAAGAAAATGTTTGAAGTGTTCACAAAAAAAATATTAACTGTATGACATTGCTTCAAAGAATACTATTACTTCTTAAAAAGAAAGAAGTTAAGGAAGATGTACTTTTCAAAGTAAGCGAAAAACTACAACTGCAAATTGGTTTTAATAATGCAAGGGAAGAGATTTCAAAAGGGTTAGAAAATATCGCGAAAAATAAAAATGAACCAGCTAATTTTGTTTTACTCGGAGAACAGGGGGTAGGGAAAACAATTGCAGCAAGAGACTTGATGACAGATTATCTTTTCGCTATTAATAGAATAAACATACAATCCTTTTTTAAAATTGAACTATTTCGCTTAGATAAATCAGATTTCATAAATCAATTAAGCACTCGATTTGAAAGTAATAAAGGCGGATTAATATTTGTAGATGAGGTGCATAATTTAAGGAATTACGAAAGTGTTTTTTTTGATTTTTTCTTAAAAACCTTAACCTCGACTGATTATTCAAATACATCATTTGTAATTTCAGCAGGCAGAAAATCTTGGGAAAAGGTCTCTCAAAAGTATCAAGATCTAACGAATTATTTTCAAACTGAAATTTATTTTAGACCTTATCTTGATGAAGAACTTTTAGAAATATTAAAAGAAATAATTTCGAAAGATAATATTATCAATTTACCAGATGATTCAGTGCTAGAATCAATTATTACTGAATTAAAACTAATAAGAGAAAGGCAACATAAGTATTTTGAAAATGCAACTGAATTATCTTTCTACTATTTCAAATGCTTGAAAAGAGCTAGTCGTTTTTTGAATACTAATAACTTAGAACCAAATGTTATTCAGTTGTCATTAAAAAATTTTAGAGCAACAGTAATAAATCGATAAAAAAACTGCAGCTAACAAACGGTTTTGCGCAATCGGGGGCAGACGGAAGTAATTTCAACATCAAATCATTTTTCATCTTCAGTTAATTGGCTTGACCGTTTATTAATCCGCTGCGGCATTTTGCTACGCACTTAGTGCCGCAGCTTCATTGCTGTTAAATAAAAATTTCGTTTCTTTATCGGGTTGACGGGCCGGGCAGACGGAATTCTAATTCCCCGTTTGCGCAAAGCCGCGACGTTATACGCAATAGCAATGAAAATTCTACTAACGATAATAATACTGTTTATACATGCTTTCTCTTTTGCTCAAGTCGGCAACTCTTATTTGAAGCTGATCAATAAGAATATTGTAAACAAAAAAATTATCGAGAAAGATAGTTTTTCCATTTACGAGTATAATTATTTAGGAAAAATGAAACTTGATAGCAGCAATCGACTTTATCATGTAATCTGCGCAAGCTCAAATCGAATTAAAAGTCCTTCTAATCACGGAAACCATCAAATTGTATTTGTTAATGTAGCTGATTCAGAGCAAATTCAGTATGACTTATACTATGAGGGCCAACTACCATTCAAAATAGAAGCAGATACTTTGTATTTTAAATATTTTGTGGCCAAGCAAAATGAGTATAAAATTTTCTCATTTAAGATTGGGTTTACCTTACCTAAATACTTATGTTGTGATCCTGATTTCTGTGCCGAAAGATTTAATCCAAATAAAAGTATAGATAAACAATAAGTATAAAGGCATCGGTGCTATATGCGTATAACAAGCGGTTTTGCGCAATCGGGGTTTGACATTGTAACATCAGCAGCAAATCATTTTTCATCTTCAATTAACCAGCTTGACCGTTCATTAAACCGCTGCGGCATTTTGCTACGCACTTAGTGCCGCAGCTTCATTGTGGTTAAGTAAAAATTTCGTTTCTTTATTGGGTTGACGGGCCGGGCAGAGGGAATACTAATTCCCCGTTTGCGCAAAGCCGCGACGTTAGCGGTAATTTTCATCAGCATTTTGGTCTTAATAGTATAGGACTTTTTTTCATTTAGAAGCTGTATAAAAAAAGTATCTTTAAAAAAATATGTAGTATGGCAAATGTTAAAAGTGAATTCAATGGCTTGGAAATAATGTTTTCGGGGAAAGCTTACATGAGCTTAGACGATACTTTAAAATTGAGTATTCCAAACGAACCGCCTCTTTTAATGGAAATTCAAATTGTAAAGGATTCTAAAAATGAAAACCGAAATCTAGAATGGAAAGTGGATAATGGAATTCTAAAAATAACAGCCAGTAATCTTACTAAACCAATGGAACATGGTGTTCTTAAGCCATGGAGAATAGGGGAATTTGAAAATAAGGAATGGTACATGACTTTTTATTTCAAATTCATTGGAGAAACTATTCTCGGTGATTTTTTTCTGTTTGACTATATTCTGTACTTAGGAAAGGAGGTCCTTCCTAATGAGTAATTTCGAAATAACACAACCCACACAAGAGGTTAAGAAAAAATCAAAATTGAACCCTACTGATCAACCAGATTCACATGGAAAAATTACGAATACTATTGGTACTGGGGAAGTAGCTAAAGATTCAATTATATATCTTGTTATTAAATGGAGTTTTATTTCTGGAACAATAATCACTTGTTTACTAATTTTAAATAATTGGTTTTTTCGTGAGAATGAAAAGGTGCCTGAATTAACAAATGATATTAAAGCGACTTGGAGTATAATCATTCCAATTATAACTCTGGCACTCGGATATGCGTTTGGTAAATCAAAAAGATAGGACGTAAGAAAATTACCTCTAACAAGCGGTTTTGCGACAATCGGGGCAGACGGAAGTAATCTCAACTTTATATCATTACCAAACTTCAGTTAATTGGCTTGACCGTTTATTTATTCGCCACAGCCTTTTGCTACGCTCTTAGTGCTGCGGCTTCATTGTGGTTAAGTAAAAATTTCGTTTCTTTATTGGGTTGACGGCCCGGGCAGAGGGAATTCTAATTCCCCGTTTGCGCAAAGCCGCGACGTTAGCTGCAACCATTGTTACGTCTCAAATATTGAAGTTTATGATTTTCTGGTACACTGCACGAAATCGTTTTAATGAAACCAACTCTGAAGGTTTTAGCTGGCAGAAATATATTGAATGGTCTAAGCTGACACATCTAAAGGAATTAGTTTCTTTAGATTCTTGCCTTTGTGATTTAGCTTTTGAGATTGATACAACGGATGAAAAGTATACGACTATTTAATCACAGATGAGTATTATGTAACTGATATGTTTAACGATTTAGACTTTGTCATAGAAAAAATAAGGGGTAAAACTAGTATTAATTTGCTTGCCGTCGTCAAAGAACCGAATGAAGAATGTAATTCTATTTCGTTAAGGAATTTTACATTTATGGGCTATGAATTACTAGATCACGAATATGATATAAGTGCACTTTCAAATTGTGGTGGCTTTGATGAAACCTTTTTGCCTGGTGACTTAAACCAATTCGGGTTAATTGATAGTTATCAAAAAGCTGTTTCTATTCAAAAGGCTCTCTTTATTAATAATCCAAACGAGCACTATGCTGATTGTAATTTATTTGCTATTTGGAGATACATTTAACTTTACCCACCGTGTAGGCTGCAGCTAACAAGCGGTTTGCCGCAAGTGGGGCAGAAGGAAGTAATCTCAGCAGCAAATCATTTTTCATCTTCAGTTAATCGGCTTGACCGTTCACTAAATCGCCGCAGCATTTTGCTACGCACTTAGTGCTGCGGCTTTCATTGCGGTTACATAAAAATTTCGTTCCTTTATCGGGTTAACGGGCCAGGCAGAAGGAATTCTAATTCCCCACCTGCGGCAAGCCGCCACGTTATACGCAACTACGCTTGAGCATTTCGATAATAAAAAGGATATTTGTAGACTAATAATTACTTTATGAAATTTATTTTGATAATATTCTTTATTATTTTTTCTAAATTTTCTTTTGCTCAGATTCAAAAAAAAGGTGGAGTAGGAAATTTAGGTAATGGAAATTCTAGGGATAAGATTTTGGATTATAATAAAAAGTATGATTTAAAAGGGAGAACATTATTAAATAATCCGTTCGAGGATAGTGTTGCGAATATATCAGCTAGAATTGTTTTAAAAATAACAGTTGATACTTCAGGAAATGTAATACAAGTGAAAGGGCCGGAAAGAGGTTCAACAACTATAGACTCACTTCTTATACAGAAAGCGAAAATTGGTGCATTGAAAGCTAAGTTTAGCCCTTCAAATCTAGTAGAAAAGCAAGTTGGATTAATGAGTTTTACTTTTAAGAAATCTATCTAACAAATCAAAGGTACATAGCTGCGTATAACAAACGGTTTGCCGCAAGTGGGGCAGAAGGAAAAACTCTCAGCAACAAATCATTTTTCATCTTCAGTTAATTGGCTTGACCGTTTATTAAATCGCCGCAGCATCTTGCTACGCACTTAGTGCTGCGGCTTTCATTGTGGTTAAGTAAAAATTTCGTTTCTTTATTGGGTTGACGGCCCGAGCAGAAGGAATTCTAAACCCCACCTGCGGCAAGCCGTCACGTTGTACGCAACCCAATTAAAAATTCGAGTAATCGAGAAAATTCATAGAAAGGTGACCGCAATTAAATTAATATTATTATTTAGTTTGCTTCATTTAATTAGCTGCAATCACTCAGGCAATGACTCATCAAAATATTCATTAAGGGATTCAGTTCTAAAAGCTCATCTACATTTTAATGACTCGATAATTAAAAATGAACCTTTTTTCCCTGGACTAGATTCGAACGATTATGATTTTAGATTATTGAAGGCATATTCTCAAAATGATACTTTGTACCTAAGGCAGGTATTACGAGCCATTGCAGAAGTAAAAAAAGGAAACATTCAGAGATTAAAATTCAATAATAAATATATTCCCAACATAAAATTAATGAATGTTGAAAAGGCATATCAATTCCAATATTCAGAACCTTTTTGTAGTGACCTCTATGTTTTTACCTTAACTAAAAATCTTGACATCATAAATTCGAATGCCATTGTATACAAGATAACTGGAAATTACCCTGATAGCATAGTTCTAACAACAATAGAGAATATTAATATTAGATTGGATTCAAGTAAATGGGCAGAGATAATTAGTTTTATTAACTTATCTGATTTTTGGAATCAAAAGCAACGTGTGAATGTTGAAATACTTGATCCAAGTCATTTACAGGTGGACGGTATCGAAAAAAGTACCTTTACTAATGAAATAAGAAAATCAAATTCTGTAGAAAGGACGCTATTTCGTAACACAGGGTTGTATAGAGCTTTTTTACTGTTAGCACAATTTTCGGGGATAAAGAAAATATGTGGAGATTGAGCATATAGTGGGTATGCGCACAACAAACGGTTTTGCGCAATTGGGGGCAGACGGAAGGAAATTCAGCTGCAGACCATTTTTCAGCTTCAGTTAATCGGCTTGACCGTTTATTAAACCGCTGCGGCATTTTGCTACGCTCTTAGTGCCGCAGCTGCATTGCGGTGTAGTAAAAATTTCGTTTCTTTATCGGGTTGACGAGCCAGGCAGACGGAATTCTAATACCCCAACTGCGCAAAGCCGCGACGTTATACGCAATTTTTAACCGGCATCCGTCACAAATTAAACTCTACCAATGCGAAGTTTGATTATTTATTTCCTTTGTTTTTTTATTTCTTTTTCTGCTTTTTCTCAAGACTTAACTGGAGAGTGGAAAGGGTATTATACTTATGATGAAATACTAAAAATTCCTGAAAAAGTTTCAATAGGATTAAGTATCAAAAGGAATTCAGATAAGTCGTACACAATATTTAGTTATACAAAATTTCATAAGAATGGTAAAGACACCATAGAAATGTGCAAAGTTTTATACAAAAAAATTGGAAAGCAAACTATTCAACTAGAAGAACGAAAGTATAAAGACGATGAAATTGACAATTCAGTATTTCAAAAAATGTTTCTTAGATTTAGAGAAAGAGACGGAGTGAAGGAATTATATGGTACATGGGAAGACGCGGGTGGAGGAGGTCCAATGAGGGGAGATATTATTTTTACAAAAAGTAAATAGCAAGCTTCAGTCCACAACAAATTTTAAAAAACTGCGTATAACAAGCGGTTTGCCGCAAGTGGGGCAGAAGGAAAAACTTTCATCAATAAACCTTTTTTCATCTTCAGTTAATTGGCTTGACCGTTCACTAAACCGCCGCAGCATTTTGCTACGCACTTAGTGCTGCGGCTATCATTGTGGTGTCATAAAATTTTCGTTCCTTTAATGTGTTGACGGGCCGGGCAGAAGGAATTCTAATTCCCCACCTGCGGCAAGCCGCGACGTTAGCTGCAAACTTAAAATGAGATTACGATTAAAATGAACAACAATTTGAAGTGCTTTATTTCTGCTCCTTACGAGGCAGATACTACAGTCTTAAAAAATGTTCTCGCTGAAAACGAGGTGGATTTTTATGATATCTATGATTTTTCAATTGGCGAATCCATTCAACAGATTTTAAAACGGAAAATTCGCCAGGCAGATTTTGCAATTTTCGTTCTGTCATCGGATAATCCAAATGTACTTTACGAAATGGGAGTGTGTGAAGGTTTGGGAAAACAGCATTTTATACTGTTAGAAAAAGATTTTAGAATTCCCTTTTATATTGAAAATAAATTATTTATTAGAGCAAACCTGAGTGATAGAGAATTTCTAAAATTGACGATTGAAAAAATACTTAAGGATGTCAAAGGAAAAAACATAAAACCTACAACGACTCAAAAGGAAGAACAAAAGCAAAAAATTGTTTATAATGAAGAAATTAAAGAGAATTTGAGATCATATTTACCTCAAATAAGAGATTTACGAAATTTTGGGCACGCAAGAGAAGTAGAATATATAGTTGAAGAAATCTTTAAAACGATCAAATCAAACTATGTTGAAAATAGTAAAAGCCTTGATAAAGGAGTCGATTTTGCAATATGGAACGATCAACTTGGAAAGATTGTCGGTAATCCCATAATTGTTGAAGTAAAATATGGGAATTTGAATGGTCAAATTTTTAAGTCTGCCGAAGAACAACTAAAATCATATTCTTATAAAACGGATGCAAAGGTTGGTATTTTACTGTATTTGGATAAGACCAATCAACGATACAAAATAAAATCAACTCTGAGCCCGATAATATTAGCTTACGATATTGAAGATTTTACAAATGAATTAATTAACTCTTCTTTTGAGACTATAATCTTGAATCAAAGGAATAAAATCGCTCATGGCAAACAGTAATGGCGAACTATTCCCAAAATACGATAACTAGATTATTAAATGAATCTGATAATGCGGCAAATGTTGACATTAAAGGAGCTAAATTGGAAGAATTGGTAAGGTATCTTTTTTCAAAAATTCCAAAAGTGTCTTTTTACGCTGCAAACGTTCTTGATGGAGTCAGAGCACATGAATTAGATGTAATCTTTACTAATGACGTAAGAAATTCAGAATTGTATTTTCTTGATTTCACAATTATTACTGAATGCAAAAATACTGCCGCACGAATTAGTAGCGCTGAAGTAGGCTGGTTTGTCAGAAAATTGCAGGATCGAGGTGTATCAACTGGTATTCTGATTTCATTAAGTGGCATAACTGGAGAAGCAGACGGTGTCAATAATGCCCACAGTGAGATTATTAATGCTCTTGTTAGGGATGGTATAAGGATTCTTGTGATTAAAAGAGATGATATTGTGAATTTTCAAACTACTGATGATCTAGTAAGTCTTCTTAAAAAGAAAATCTTAAAGTTGACGATTGAAAGAACGATTGAGTAATTAAGTCTGCAGCTAACAAGCGGTTTTGCGCAATCGGGGCAGACGGAATGGATTTCAGCTGCAAATCATTTTTCATCTTCAGTTAACTGTCTTGACCGTTTCTTAATCCGCTGCGGCATTTTGCTACGCACTTAGTGCCGCAGCTTCATTGTGGTTAAATAAAAATTTCGTTTCTTTAATGGGTTAACGGACCGGGCAGAAGGAATTCTAATTCCCCAACTGCGCAAAGCCGCAACGTTGGCAGCGCTTACTCTACTTTAATTTTTAGGTGTAAGAACAGAACTTCAACAACAAATCTTATCTCAACTTTTATCGACTGCAGTATTAAAGGCTTTATTAGAAAAGTTGCTTTATTTATTTTCCGAACTCTATGCTCGCTTCCAACAAACGCATTTGCAAAGCTGGGGCGGACGGAAATATTCTCATCTTTTCATCTCTACCAATCTTTTGTTCTTGGGTTGACATCTTCTAATCCGCTTGCGCCATTTTTGCTACGCATTTAGTGGCGCAGCTGCATTGCGGTTAAGTAAAAAAGTTGTTTCTTTAATTAGCATTAACACCGGGCTGACCCAGCAACAAATATCCCAGCCTCGCAAATGCGCCACGTTAGGCGCAAGTGTGTAGCAGCATCCTGAAAATAATAGAATTTTTTATATGAGCGAAATTAGAAGACAGCTTACACTTTTTCTCGATTATAAATATTCTTTCGAAATAGAAAAAATTCGAAAACAATTTAATCCAATACAATATTCATTAATTAAAAGTCACGTAACTCTTTGCAGAGATGAAGAGCTTGATGAAATTGTATCGGTGCTTAAAAACCTTCAAGATTTAAATTATCTTCCAATCGAATTAGCTTTTGGAAATGTTACGAGATTTTCAAATGGTGACGGTGTTATGCTAGCTTCCTTTGGCGACGTTTCAGCGTTTGAAGGATTACGGAAAGCGATTTTGAAGAATATAATTTCTGAACCAAAAGAACTTCATCCACATATAACTTTAATGCACCCAAGAAATTCAAAGTGTAATGATGAAATATTTAGGATTATAAAAAGACATCTGTTTCCTGAAACAATATATTTCAATGAAATAAGTTTAGTCGAACAAGTAAAAGGAGGGAAATGGAATATTGTCGACAAATTTGATCTAGGTCAATTTAACACACTTGACGCCTAACAAACGCATTGCCGCAACTGGGGCTGACAGTTATATTCTCATCATTATATCGCTACCAATCTTTAGTAAACTGGCTTGACCATTTATTTATCCGCCTGCGCATCTTGCTACGCACCTAGTGCGCAGGCTGCATTGCGGTTAGCTAAAAAAGTTGTTTCTTTATTAAGTATTGCAACCAGGCTGACATAGCATCAAATATCCCAGCTGCGGCAATGCGCAACGTTAGCTGCAATGACCGAACACTCCATGACTTTGAAGTTTATTCTATACAGAACGATTTCTTTTGCTATAAATATAATAGCAATTATTGCTATTATTTATCTTGTTGTTAAGACAGATTCAGACAAATCTCCGATTATAGTTCTTTTTTGCTACCCACTTCTAATTGTAATTAACTTAATTGCTTTTATTTTTTTAAAAATAATTAAATCTTCATATGCGGTAATTCAAAGGAAAATACTATTAGTTCTTTTGCTTTTAGCTTTGCCGCTAATAATTATTGTGTCTTCTTTTTAAGCGAATTTTATCGAAGCGAACATTGCAGCTAACAAACGGTTTTGCGCAATTGGGGCAGAAGGAAGGAATCTCAGCTGTAAATCATTACCGAACTTCGGTTAAATGGCTTGACATGTTCTAAATCGCCGCAGCATTTTGCTACGCACTTAGTGCTGCGGCTTCATTGTGATTAAGTAAAAATTTCGTTTCTTTATTGTGTTGACCGGCTGGGCAGAAGGAGTTCTAATTCCCCAACTGACGCAAAGCCGTGACGTTGTACGCAATTCCTTGTAACTTTATTCTGCTTGAAGTTTTAAATATTTAGCGAATGGAAAAGGTTTTTGAAAAGGTTGAAATTGGTATTGAAATAGTATCAGTATTTACCTTACGGGGACGAAAAGAAATTATTAAACTTTCTGATTTTGTTTACGGGGAATGGTTAGTTTTTAAAGAGAACGAATTAGTTTATTATATTAATGTATTCGATCCTTACTTTTCACAATTGAAAACAGACCTGGAAGAAAAGAAATTTACAATAGAAGAATTTCTCGATTCCGTTAACAATAAAAATGCAGAAACATTTTCATTAGACCAAAATATTTTAGGAGTGAAGTCAAGTCTTATTGAATATGCTACTATCGAAGTTTATAAATTTCCTTTTTCTTAATGTTTGTGATCTATACGATTGCGTACAACAAACGCATTGCCGCAACTGGGGCTGACAGTTATATTCTCATCATTATATCGCTACCAATCCTTCAGTAAATGGGCTTGACCGTTTCTTTATCCGCTTGCGCCATTTGCTACGCATTTAGTGGCGCAGCTGCATTGCGTTGTGGTAAAAAAGTTGTTTCTTTATTAGGCATTACCACCAGGCAGACATAGCATCAAATATCCCAGCCGCGGCAATGCGCAACGTTAGCGGCAACTAACAGTTACTCTATAATAAATGTAGCTAAAAATGAGAACTATTTTAATTTATATCATGTGCAGTTTTAGTGCGCAAATTTGTTCGTCACAAATTGTAGAAGTTCTAAGAACAGTGGAAACGACAAAATTGTCTTCATCGGATTATTTCGATTTTATTGATGTAAAAACTGATTCACTTCAGTATAGTAACATAGCTTCATATAAATGTGTAGGAAAAAATGATAGTGCTAGTCTTGACCTTGTGTTTTTTAAAATTGCGAATAAGGCAAAATATGATGGTGCAAATTCCTTTAAAATAAATTCTTATTCGCAAAATGACTCTCTTAATGAAATTACATTGATACTGGACACGTATCTCTGCAATGATTCTATAAGAGAAATCAATTTAAATAACCTCGAAAAAAATTGTATTTATGTTTTTTCAAACCATGGCCCAAAAAAACACAACAGTGTTACTTTCAAAATCAATAATGATCTTAAAGAACTTCTACCAGGCACCTATTATAAATATGTTGCAAAACAAGGTGAAAAGGTAAAAGTAAGTAAAGGCGGTATTACGGGAATGAAAGCTTTTTATCAATTTAAGGAAACTAGGCAAGATATCTTTCTAAGCCTAACAGGTTTTGGATTCAATGGAATAGGTCTTCTGCCTAATAATACAGTTGGAGTTTTATTCACTACTGGGCAAATACACTCTCTTGACTTAGGTTTAGGATACTTACTTAAAACCTTATTAAAGGAAAGTAAATAAGTGCTGCCGCTAACAAGCGGTTTTGCGCAATCGGGGCAGACGGAATGAATCTCAGCAGCAAATCATTTTCCAACTTCAGTTAATCGGCTTGACCGTTCCTTAATCCGCTGCGGCATTTTGCTACGCTCTTAGTGCCGCAGCTTCATTGTGGTTAAATAAAAATTTCGTTTCTTTATTGGGTTGACGGGCCAGGCAGACGGAATTCTAATTCCCCGTTTGCGCAAAGCCGCGACGTTATACGCAAGTTTTAAACAGCATACTACTTCAATAAAGCTTTTCATGCAAGACTTATTAGATATTAAAATAAATCCGGAAAAAGCAAAGCCTGGAATTAGATATTTGGCAGCAGCTTTTGATTATTTTCTTATAACGTGTACAATAAATATGTTTTATTCACGCACTCATCAAAACACAACTCTTATCTGGATATACTTATTTGTGTGGCTTATTTACTTTCCAATTATTGAAGGTGTTTCGGGCCAAACTTTGGGCAAAAGACTTTTTAGATTGAGAGTATTAAAAGATGATTTTTCTAAAAACACTATTCTACGCTCTTTTATTCGAAGAATATTTGATGTTATTGATTTTATACCAATGTTTGGATTATTGGGTATTATCATTGCATCAAGTAATAGTAAAGTCCAAAGAATAGGAGACATGATTGCCAAAACGATCGTTGTCAAGGAATAAAACCTGCGTATAACAAGCGGTTTTGCGCAATCGGGGCAGACGGAATGACTTTCAACTTCAAATCATTTTTCATCTTCAGTAAATTGGCTTGACCGTTCATTAATCCGCTGCGGCATTTTGCTACGCACTTAGTGCCGCAGCTTCATTGTGGTTAAGTAAAAATTTCGTTTCTTTATTGGGTTGACGGGCCAGGCAGACGGAATTCTAATTCCCCGTTTGCGCAAAGCCGCGACGTTAGCTGAAACTATTAACGGCATTTTAAATACTAAATAATGAAAGATAAAAAATTGCAAGTTTTTGTTTCTTCGACCTATACCGATTTGATAGAGGAAAGACAAGCTGCTGTAGAAGCTATATTATCTTCTGGTAATATTCCTGCTGGAATGGAATTGTTTTCAGCTGGGGATGAGTCACAAATGACAGTTATTGAAAGATGGATTGACGAGTCAGATGTGTATTTATTAATACTTGGTGGGAGGTACGGAAGTGTAGATAAAAAAACCGGCAAAAGCTATACTCAATTAGAGTATGAATACGCATTACAAAAAGGTAAACCTTTGTTTGCCGTGGTAATTTCTCAAACTGCTCTTGATGCAAAAATAAAATCTGTAGGGCGCTTAGCTATTGAACAAGAAAATCCAAAAGAATTGAATAGATTTCGAGCTGATGTTTTAAACGCTCTTGTGAAGTTTTGGGAAGATAAAAAAGATGTTAAACTAGCAATTCATGAAACTTTGTCCGATTTTAGTTATAGAAAAGATCTAATAGGATGGATAAGAGGGGATAATTCAATTAATACTGGATTTCTAGCAGAAGAGATAGCACGGCTTACTAAGGAAAACTCTGAACTGAGAAATAAGGTATTAGTTTCCGAAGGAAATTCTATTGCACAATACTCCACCTTGACTTTTGCACAACTGGAAGAGCTATTAAAGCGCGAGTCTATTGATAATTTTAACGAAAACAAAAACTTATTCGAATATTTATTATCTATTGGTGACAAACTTTCTATTGGGTTTTATGATCCAGATACTGTTGAGCGTAAAATTTTAGATAAGCTAGCTTTATATAAGCTGGTTTTAGAAATTGGGAATGCAAATTATATTTATAAATTTACTGAAGATGGGCATAATTTTTATTTAAAGGCTTTGGTATTATCTCCAAAATAATCATACAGAAAAATAGCTTCAGCTAACAAGCGGTTTGCCGCAAGTGGGGGTTGACAATTAAACTTTATCATTACAATTCCATTTGTCATCGGTAATTGGCTTGACCTTGTTCTAAGTCGCCTGCGCATTTTGCTACGCACTTAGTGCGCAGGCTTCATTGTGGTGTCACAAAATTTTCGTTCCTTTATTGGGTTGACGGAATGGGCAGAAGGAATTCTAAACCCCACCTGCGGCAAGCCGTCACGTTAGCTGCAACTTAGTATAAACATCCTGATGAAATTAAGCATAACAAATAAAGCACGACTTGAAAATATGGGACTTATTATCTACGGGAGAGAAGACCGATGCTTTATAATCAAGAAACCTAATATCTCTGGAAATAGCATTCTAAACTATAAATCGCTACCAATACTTGGGCTAACTGAGAAGTATGGAGTTGAAGTAATTTCTGATTGTCCAGTTATATTGCTTTGGTTCAGAGAAACCCATTTTATTTTGACATGTCAGAATTTTGTTCCTGGACCTGGCCCCGGAGATTTTGCAGAAGAATTTTTAAATGAAGAAAAACTAATAGAATTTATTATTTCATATTATTTCGGTACCAACAAATATTTCGAAGCCATAAAAAATTATGAAGAACGAAATCAAAAGCACTAAGCTGCAGCTAACAAGCGGTTTTGCGCAATCGGGGCGGACGGAATGAATTTCAGCTTCAAATCATTATTATCTTCAGTTAATTGGCTTGACCGCTCATTAATACGCTGCGGCATTTTGCTACGCACTTAGTGCCGCAGCTTCATTGTGGTTAAATAAAAATTTCGTTTCTTTATTGGGTTGACGGGCCGGGCAGACCGAATTCTAATTCCCCGTTTGCGCAAAGCCGTAACGTTAGCTGAAATTTGATACGGAAATTTGTTTCAATTTGGCTTGAAAAGAGAAGATCAATAAATGTTATATTTAAAAATATTTATAAAAACTAAATTCATATTAATGAAACGTATTTTATTCTTATCAACCATATTTCTTTTGCTTTCAACAAATTTTGGTTTCACAATCAAATCACCTGACGATGTAGTCCCTCCTGATTTTGGAAAAGAGCCAACCACAATACTTGTACTTGAAACGCCAAGAAACAATGTTAACAAAGCAATTGAAAGTGCTTTCGAAAAAAGTTATACTGGTACTATTCAGTTAATTTCTATGGAAGATTTTAAGAACAAAAATTATAGCGATATGAAAAAGTATCACTATTGTTTTATGACTAATATTAAACTTATTGAAGCAACCGGGATGGGAAATTCCAGGATACCTGCAACTTATGAATATTCATACGTTTTGCTAGATAGAGAAACAAGTAAAACTTATGGTTTTGACTATGGAAGTAATAGTTGGAAAAATCTTTTAAAAAAGTATGTCAAGAAATTGGAAGAGGCAAAACAGGCAAATGAAAAGAAGTAACTAGTTAATCAAATATCAGCTAACAATCGGTTTTGCGCAATCGGGGCAGACGGAATGAATCTCAACAGTAAATCTTTTCTCATCTTCAGTTAATGGCTTGACCGTTCCTTAATCCGCTGCGGCATTTTGCTACGCACTTAGTGCCGCAGCTTCATTGTGGTTAAATAAAAATTTCGTTTCTTTATCGGGTTGACGGGCCAGGCAGACGGAATTCTAATTCCCCGTTTGCGCAAAGCCGTCACGTTAGCTGCAACCGCCCAAATTTGCTGGCGAAGTCTTTAAATGTCTTTAGCGAAATATGCATTTTACTTTTAAAACGGTTTGCAAAAGCATTTTTGTTTCTAAGCGAAGTTTTCTACATTTATTACCAAAGCGAAGTGTGCGAATTTGTGCGAAGTGATTCGAAGAACACATTAATGAAATTAAGTAGAGTAAAATAAGTTCTTAAAATATTCCGTGTTGCAAACCTTTCGTTGTGGTTGCGGAACAAAAACTTTTTTTTTGGAAAATACGAGGATCGGCATTGTATTTTTTATCGGCACACAACGGTTGACAGCTAACAAGTGGTTTTGCAAAATTGGGGCAGACGGAAAAACTCTCAGCAGCAAATCATTTTTCATCTTTAGTTAATTGGCTGGACCGTTCATTAAATCGCCGCTGCATTTTGCTACGCTCTTAGTGCTGCGGCTTTCATTGTGGTGTCATAAAAAATTCGTTTCTTTATCGGGTTGACGGGCCCAGCAGAAGGAATACTAATTCCCCAATCTCGCAAAGCCACGACGTAATACGCAAGCCACTTTCAGCATTCGTTTTTCATTTATCATACTGCGACGAACATTTTATAACAAAAGCAAACCGACACTTACATTTTTGCTTGCCTTATATCTATGTTTTGTGAATAACGCGAAAGTTTGAGCGGAAAATAACGAAGCTGGTTTAGTTAGAACATTTTTTAGAAAATGTTTTGCTTAAGCTAATCACCAAAGCGATTAATTATAAACCATCGGCAAGCAAAGAAAATGTTTTGTTAGGTTTGCTTCTTTCGCTCTTTAAAGTAAAGCGAAGGTTCTGTTAGTGATAGTTTTCAAAATAGGCACGTTTCTTAATCTCATATCAAGTTTAGTGGCTTGACGTATTACAAACGGTTTTGCGCAATTGGGGCAGACGGAATGAATCTCAACTTTAAGTCATTTTTCATCTTCAGTTAATTGGCTCGACCGTTTATTTATTCGCCTGCGCATTTTGCTACGCATTTAGTGCGCAGGCTATCATTGTGGTTAAGTAAAAATTTCGTTTCTTTATTGTGTTGACCGGCCGGGCAGAAGGAATTCTAATACCCCAACTGACGCAAAGCCGTGACGTTATACGCAATTTTTATTGGGCATTATTGTTATAAATTAAAATTTGAAAAGTAGATGACATTCATAGGTTGGTTTGTTGTGATTCAAGTAGTACTGATCTTTACTAAACTTATTATCCAAACAAATATCGACAAAGAGTCTGGTCTGACTTTTATAGATGTCCTATTCCAGTGGAATATAAATATCTTTCATTTCTTACCAATGAGTTGCAAAAATAAGCAGCATAAAATCGCTTGCAAAATTGCAAACATTGCGATTATTCTGTTTTATGCGAATTTTGTAATATTGTTTATTTTATTCAAGCTATATCCCGACAGTTTTCGAACCCATAAAACCTAGTTCATGTCAAAAAACTGCGTATAACATACGGTTTGCCGCAAGTGGGGCAGAAGAGAAGCCTTTAGCAATAAAATTACTTTTTAGTCATTTGTAAATCGGCTTGACATGTTCTATGTCGCCTACGCATTTTGCTACGCACTTAGTGCGCAGGCTTCATTGTGGTGTCATAAAATTTTCGTTCCTTTATTGAGTTGATGGAATGAGCAGGACAAATTCTAAACCCCACCTGCGGCAAGCCGCAACGTTATGTGAAATTTATTGAAACTACCTAAAAGATGGAGGAAAGAAAACAAAGCATTATTGATAACTGGTCTTTACAGCATGCAGGAACTCTGCTGGATCAAACAATAGATTATTCTGAACTAACTGTCCAGAAGTTTGAAGATTGTCTAGGCGGTTTATCAAATTACATTAATGCAATACTCTTTTATGATGATTCATCTTATTTAGATAATGGGTTTATAGAGAACTGGACAAAATTTCCTTGGTTTGAGAAAAATACAAAATTGATTTTAAATCCAATTAATCCTAAGGCTTTAGGAATCGATTGGAATAGTGAGGCAAGTTATTCTGATCAAGGAATTAGAAACTATCTTTTAACTTCTCAATATTTTAAATCAGACTTGTACATAAGTCCAGAAAGATCAAAAAAAATAATTGATCATGGTGCGCCTATGGTGGATTCCGCTTTTTGCAGAACTTTAGAAAAAATTGACACAGAAATAAAAAGCAAAAAAGACGAGTCTTGGTTTAATGAAGTCAAAATTGGAATTGAACATAATTTTAAAATACCAACACTCACTCATTATGTTTTTTCTAAAGCTTCCAATACAAACGATCTGTTAACTGTAATTATGCAGCTTAAAACAGATGGGACGATAAAAAAAATCCGAAGTAAGATTTATGAAATTTCTCAAGACACAAAACAGGCAACAAGCTTTAGAAAGGAAGTTGAAAAAATAATAGCAGAAAGTTTTGGAGAGCATCCCCAAAAAGACAAACCTTTTTCATTTAAGATATCGGCTTTATTTTTATCTTATGACAAGAAGTTTAGTTTAGATTTTTTCCGAAGAAAATCACACGTGGTGTTTTTAAAAGATTTAATTAATTGCCGAACTGAAGCTTTCAGTCTTAATAAAGACATCCAAAGGATTTTTAAGCGAAAAATATGAGGCTTCTAACGATTTCACATAACAAGCGGTTTTGCGCAATCGGGGCAGACGGAATGAATCTCAACAGTAAATCATTTTTCATCTTCAGTTAAAGGGCTAGACCGTTCCTTAATACGCTGCGGCATTTTGCTACGCACTTAGTGCCGCAGCTTGATTGTGGTTAAATAAAAATTTCGTTTCTTTATTGGGTTGACGGGCCGGGCAGAGGGAATTCTAATTCCCCATTTGCGCAAAGCCGCGACGTTAGGCGCAATAGCAAAAAGCCTTATCTTTGATAGTATCATTTGATACTATATGCCCAAACCTTCATTTGAGATAACACAGACAATTCTTAAAGAAACTAATGAAATATCACTTAAACTTGGTGAAGCTCATGCTACTCATTTAGAAAAATCATCTCCCCAACTCAGAAAGGAAAACCGCATCAAGACTATTCAGGCATCTTTACAAATTGAGGGAAATACATTATCTATCGATCAGGTCACGGCATTGATTGAAAATAAAAGGGTCATTGGAGATGAACGTGAGATTATCGAAGTAAAAAATGCTGTTCAAACATACAAACGTCTTTCTAGTTTTGATTGTAATAGTGAACAATCATTCCTCTTGGCTCACAAAGTATTGATGCAAGGACTGATTGCAAAACCTGGGAATTATAGAACAAAGTCAGTGGGCATAACTAAAGGTGAAAAATTAACTCATTTAGCACCACCTGCAAGTCGAGTAAAGGAGTTAATGAAAAATTTATTTAAGTATTTGAAAAATAGTAAGGACTTAATTTTAATAAAGAGTTGTGTCTTTCATTATGAAATGGAATTTATTCATCCATTCCTGGATGGAAATGGAAGAATGGGACGTCTTTGGCAAACTTCAATTTTGATGAAAGAATATCCCATTTTTGAGTTTTTACCTTTTGAAACTATCATTAGTAAAAACCAAGCGGAATATTACAATGCACTTTCTATAAGCGACAAGGCTGGCTCATCTACCGCTTTCATAGAATTTATGCTACAAACAATTGATTTGGCTCTTTCTGATCTTTTAAATATTAGAAGAAAAACTTTATCTGAGGAGGAAAGGATTGAATATTTTTTGTCTAAGGGGGTCAAAGAATTTACTAGATCGGACTACATGAAAGTATTTAAGGTGATCTCAACTGCAACAGCAAGTAGAGATCTTAAGCGAGCGGTCACGGAGGGAAAAATTAAATTGCTAGGGACAAAAAGATTAGCAAAATATAGCATTGTGTAATGCTACTGCGCCTAACAAGCGGTTTTGCGCAATCGGGGCAGACGGAAGTAATCTCAACAGCAAATCATTTTTCATCTTCAGTTAATCGGCTTGACCGTTCCTCATACCGCTGCGGCATTTTGCTACGCACTTAGTGCCGCAGCTCCATTGTGGTTAAATAAAAATTCCGTTTCTTTATTGGCTTGACGGGCGGGGCAGACGGAATTCTAATTCCCCGTTTGCGCAAAGCCGCGACGTTATACGCAAGCCAAAAATTAAGCAGAAGGTTTCTAAGTTTATTGAAGAGAAGATCGAAGCACACTGTTCTGCGAAGATCTAAGCAAGTTCTTTCTATTTATCATTTCGTTCGCCGAAGTTTCTATTTCCTGGAAAAGTTGTTGCCATCAAATCATTCGTATTTTTCAGTGCTGTTATTAAGCTTTTCTGCAAAACGATAAATGGCTTTTGTATTCCTCAAAAAGGAAAACCGGTTGCTGTAAATAAATGTTAGTTTGTAAAATTCTTTTAATCTTTCGTTTTTTGCATAGGGGTAAGGCAACAATTTTCCGAACACTCCGTAACTGTCTTTAAAGTTTGTAATGCTTTAAATGTTTCACTGCAAATTGACAAAACAGTTTTTTTATTTGTCCTTTTTTTGGCCTGCGCATAACAACCGGTTTTGCGCAATTGGGGCAGAAGGAAGTGCAATCGGCATTCTTTCTTTACCAATCTTTTGTTCTTAGCTTGACCTATTCTAAAAATGTTTCTTGTTCACATCAAAATTTCGTTTCTTTATCGTGTTGACCGGTCCAGCTGAAGTTTTTCAAATATCCCAACTGACGCAAAGCCGGAACGTTATACGCAAGGCTTAAAAACTATAGTACTAAAAATGAAATTCTTTGATCGGCAAATAGTAATAACTTTTTTTTCTAGTTGTATTTTTCTTTTTTTATTTCCAGGATTGTTTTCTTGCTATTTTATATTCTATTCAAATTATTTTGACCAAACAACATATGAATGGTATGCATTTTATGATGGTGGGCACATGCCGAGTAAATTAGAAATGTTAATGTCTGGGTTTAAAAATTTAGAATATGCGGCTACTTCAATTTCTATTTCTGTCTTATTTATTTTGTTGTACCACCTTATTGCCAGAAAAGTGTCGTTTGGAAATCGATTCCTTTCTTTTTTGATTCATACAGCTGGCTATATTATAATACTTTCTGGCCTTTACTCTGCTTATCTAATTTTGTTTCACAAGCCATTAAATCCCAATCAGATGGAGTACATGAAAATGGAATTAATTTTATTTCTTTCACTTTCTGTAATTCCAGGCGTAATTAATACACTTATTTGTAACCGTTTCAGAAAGTAGCTTTTGCTTTATAGCCAAGCCCTGCGTATAACAAGCGGTTTTGCGCAATCGGGGCTTGACATTGTAACATCAGCAGTAAATCATTTTTCAACTTCAGTTAAATGGCTTGACCGTTCATTAATCCGCTGCGGCATTTTGCTACGCACTTAGTGCCGCAGCTTCATTGTGGTTAAATAAGAATTTCGTTTCTTTATTGGGTTGACGGGCCGGGCAGACGGGATCTAATTCCCCGTTTGCGCAAAGCCGCGACGTAATACGCAAGCCACATTGAACTTACATTTTCTATAATGCTTTAGTGGAGAAGCTTGAAGCGAAGCCTTAATCTGAAAATAAAATTATTTCCTTGCTTTTTGATGTCCTTTTTGTTTTACGAGATTTGGCTTTGTAATTTTTAAATTTCCACACTTTTTTATTTCTACGGCATTTTGTGTTTTAGTTCTTGTAATTATTTCGCTGCTGTTATTCTTAATTAAATCATTGTTTTAAAATGATTGTTCCGTGTTCGCAGTTCTTAAAAGTAGGAGAGTTGACTTGATCAAAGTGTGGGAACTTTTGTTTCACCGAATTATCTTCAACCAAAACCGTATTTTGAATTTGCTTTCGTGTTTGTTAGGATTTGCACGTTGAAGCAAGGAAGACTTTCGTATTCCAAATTGTCCTGGAAATCGAGTTATGGCTCTTTCTATTTTTTTACATTAATCCTAAATGGCAGGACATGTTACCTTTCAATTAATAGGTTGCAGGAGTTTCTCATGCATTATAAACGCGGCCTGCGTATTACATACGGTTTGCCGCAAGTGGGGCAGAAGGAAAGATTCTCAGCATTAGTTCATTTTTTGTTCTTCAGTAAATTGCCTTGACATTTTTTAAACCGCCGCAGCATTTTGCTACGCACTTAGTGCTGCGGCTTTCATTGTGGTGTCATAAAAATTCCGTTTCTTTATTGGCGTGACGGCATCAGCAGAAGGAATTCTAAACCCCACCTGCGGCAAGCCGGCACGTTGGCTGCAATATATCCGGCATAGTGGTAAATTTGCCATATGAAAGCGAAGAATACAATTTCAAGATGGGTAGTTCCTTGTTATTTTACTGAAGAAAAATTTGGAGTTGAACCAATTAAATTCGATTTGACGGAACATTTAAAAATTATACTTTCTAATGAAGTATGGAATAGGAAATTTAGCTATGGTTTTGAAACTGCGCTAAAAAATACAAACAAGGATCAGATAAAACGTGCTAATGTCATTATTTATCCTAGATTTTTTTCTGGTTATGTAAATGAGAAACGAATACCCCAATATATTGAAAAACATTGTGGCAAAATACCGGCGTATTTAAAAGTAAAAAGTTACAAGGATTGGTCTCACAATATTGGTTTTGCAATAGTAGAAACTGAGTATGAAGGAAAACTGGAAAATATACCGACTAGAAGCGATTTAACTGGTGATATGATTCCACATTTTGAAAGAGAATTCATTGAAGCTTATCATAGGCACTTGGCAGTTTTGAAAGAGTTAGCAGCTTTTTTTCTTGCTGGATTACATTTGAGTTTCCCGACAAGTTCTACAATAATGCGTAGCGACACACCGCTTTCGGACGGTTTTTTTTATATTAAATCAAACAAAAAGGTCTATGCAACAAAGGTTATGACAAATGCATTTATGCACGAGATTTTAATAGAAACAAGCAAACTTGAATCAAACGTAAAAATTAATCTTGATGGGCTTGCTAAAGTTTGGCATTATAATCTTTGGCCACTCAAAAGATATTTAACAGCAGTTGAATCTGATCAAATATCTATGGATCATTTGCTTGATTTATTGTATGCTTTGGAAGGGCTATTTGATAAAAATGCTTCCTCGGATTTTATAAAAATGTTTTGTATTACAAGCATTTGTACTTCTAAGAAAGATGCCAAGGAAACAAAAGATTTACTCGATTTAGCTTATAGGATTAGAAATGATATTGCTCACGGAGAACGCTCTTACGACCCCTACGATAAAGTCAGATTGAGTGGGAAAGAAATTTTAGCACAAGATGTTTATTGGAACGTAAAAACTATTGTCGCTGTAATGATTATAAAAGGGATTTCGAAATTGCTTAATAATAAGGATATGAGAAATCTTCGATTCATTGATGAAGACTTACTGAATACTATATTTCCGGTATAACGATATTGACAGCCAACAAACGGTTTGCCGCAAGTGGGGCATGACGGGTGATTTTATGTTCTTTAGTTTTTTATAATCATTTGTAATCGGCTTGACCGTTCATTAAATCGCCGCAGCATTTTGCTACGCATTTAGTGCTGCGGCTTCATTGTGGTGTAATAAAAATTTCGTTTCTTTATTGGGTTGACGGAATGAGCAGAAGAAGTTTTAATTTCCCACCTGCGGCAAGCCGTGACGTTGGCTGCAATGCCATATTGAGCATCTTGATAAAATTAATGTGAAAGAAGTAAACCTAAATATTGAGCTAGCTAACTTATTAGCTCGACATGGAATAAATGTTCATCTTACTGAAGAGTTTATTGAAACAAATCTACCAGATAAAGTAAAATTTAAAGCAAGATCAGTTTATACAGAAGTTGATGCTAATATAAATTCAAGACTGGATGTAACGGCTGTGACAAATAGGGGCGAAGAAATAGTTGAATCATGTGGCGATATTGCTGATTCTGTTGAAAAAGCGATTGAAAGTAATTTTCAAAATTTTTGCGATAGTAGTTTGCATCCAATGCTTGCAGCTTTAGACTGTTTTGATCCACATACTTATGAACAAATAACTTTTGAAGAATGGGAAATCAATGGAAAAGTTTGGAAGGTTTATATTGGAAATTTAATACCTAAAATCTATTCTAGTCAACATGATAAAGTTTATATTCCTTCTGAGTTTTTTGATTCTGTTGAAAAAGCAATAAAATCGCAAAAATTGACAAATAGACTTCATTGGTTTCGGGCTTACTATAGTCAATATGAAAATGAAATTTCAACGAGAGAGTTTTTAATGGATAATCAACTTTTAGATAATACTGATGATATTTTTAAAAATATTCCAGTTATTCCCAAGGTGAAATTCTTCAGTTGTAGACTTTTTATCACATTGCGAGACTCTTCAATCGTGTAATGGCATATGACAGCCAACAAGCGGTTTTGCGCAATCGGGGCAGACGGAATGAATTTCAGCTTCAAATCATTTTTCATCTTCAGTTAATTGGCTTGACCGTTCATTAATCCGCTGCGGCATTTTGCTACGCTCTTAGTGCCGCAGCTTCATTGTGGTTAAATAAAAATTTCGTTTCTTTATTGGGTTGACGGGCCAGGCAGACGGAATTCTAATTCCCCGTTTGCGCAAAGCCGCGACGTTAGTTGCAATTCCCGTTTAGCATCTTGTTCTTCTAGAAAATTTTAATCGAAGCGTAGAAATCAAAAAAAGTTTGGGAAGCAAACTTTCAGCATTTACTGCAAGCCTTTTAAGCGGAAGCGCTGAAAGCTTGTTTTCAATGCGGTGAAGCTTAAAAGGCTTGCATAAAGCTACCCGTTTTGCTCGAGAACTTTTTGATTTTGGACTAATGTAAGTTCGTTATACTAAAGAATATTAAGTGGATTCTCTAAGGGAGTCTACGGTTATGAGCCTTTGCACGGGCGGCGAGTTTATACTTCGCTAGAAACGACGGTCGGGAACTGCAACTAACAAACGGTTTGCCGCAATTCGGGGTGACGGAAGTGAGTTCAGCAGTAGATCATTTCCATACTTCAGTAAACAGGCCTGTCATCGGTACTAATGCCGCCGCAACTTTTTGCTACGCTTGTAGTTGTTGCGGCTGCCTTGCGGTGTCATTATATTTTCGTTCCTTTATTGTGTTGACGGACCCAGCAGGGGGAATGCTAATACCCGAACTGCGGCAAGCCGTCACGTTATACGCAAGGCTTAAAAACTATAGTACTAAAAATGAAATTCTTTGATCGGCAAATAGTAATAACTTTTTTTTCTAGTTGTATTTTTCTTTTTTTATTTCCAGGATTGTTTTCTTGCTATTTTATATTCTATTCAAATTATTTTGACCAAACAACATATGAATGGTATGCATTTTATGATGGTGGGCACATGCCGAGTAAATTAGAAATGTTAATGTCTGGGTTTAAAAATTTAGAATATGCGGCTACTTCAATTTCTATTTCTGTCTTATTTATTTTGTTGTACCACCTTATTGCCAGAAAAGTGTCGTTTGGAAATCGATTCCTTTCTTTTTTGATTCATACAGCTGGCTATATTATAATACTTTCTGGCCTTTACTCTGCTTATCTAATTTTGTTTCACAAGCCATTAAATCCCAATCAGATGGAGTACATGAAAATGGAATTAATTTTATTTCTTTCACTTTCTGTAATTCCAGGCGTAATTAATACACTTATTTGTAACCGTTTCAGAAAGTAGCTTTTGCTTTATAGCCAAGCCCTGCGTATAACAAGCGGTTTTGCGCAATCGGGGCTTGACATTGTAACATCAGCAGTAAATCATTTTTCAACTTCAGTTAAATGGCTTGACCGTTCATTAATCCGCTGCGGCATTTTGCTACGCACTTAGTGCCGCAGCTTCATTGTGGTTAAATAAAAATTTCGTTTCTTTATTGGGTTGACGGGCCGGGCAGACGGGATCTAATTCCCCGTTTGCGCAAAGCCGCGACGTAATACGCAAGCCACATTGAACTTACATTTTCTATAATGCTTTAGTGGAGAAGCTTGAAGCGAAACCTTAATCTGGGAATAAAATTATTTCCTTGCTTTTTGATGTCCTTTTTGTTTTACGAGATTTGGCTTTGTAATTTTTAAATTCCCACACTTTTTTATTTCTACGGCATTTTGTGTTTTAGTTCTTGTAATTATTTCGCTGCTGTTATTCTTAATTAAATCATTGTTTTAAAATGATTGTTCCGTGTTCGCAGTTCTTAAAAATAGGAGAGCTGATTTGATTAAAGTGTGGGAACTTTTGTTTCACCGAATTATCTTCAACCAAAACCGCATTTTGAATTTGCTTTCGTGTTTGTCAGGATTTGAACGTTGAAGCAAGGAAGACTTTCGTACTCCAAATTGTCCTGGAAATCGAGTTATGGCTCTTTCTATTTTTTTACATTAATCCTAAATGGCAGGACATGTTACCTTTCAATTAATAGGTTGCAGGAGTTTCTCATGCATTATAAACGTGGCCTGCGTATTACATACGGTTTGCCGCAAGTGGGGCAGAAGGAAAGATTCTCAGCATTAGTTCATTTTTTGTTCTTCAATAAATTGCCTTGACATTTTTTAAACCGCCGCAGCATTTTGCTACGCACTTAGTGCTGCGGCTTTCATTGTGGTGTCATAAAAATTCCGTTTCTTTATTGGCGTGACGGCATCAGCAGAAGGAATTCTAAACCCCACCTGCGGCAAGCCGCGACGTTGTGCGAAATCATTTATCAGCATTTGAGTTAATATTTGTGAAGTATGAACCAAAATATAAAGGCTAAAAGAGTAGAACTTATAGTATTTGTTATTTCTGCAGTATTGATATCTTTTTTAATAAATTTCTTGACAACGTATGTATATGATTATTTGCATGAAAGCGTATTTTTCGGTAGAATAGTGATTGTTTTCGTGTTTATTCTCCTTATAACAATTGGGTTTTTATATTTATTACTTCTTTCTAATGTTGGATATAATAAAGTAAGCATTTCTGCGCCAATCACCTTTTCTAAAGAGGAATTAAGATTTATTGATTTACCATTCAATTTCCTTAGTGTGCAAACACGGGTCAATTTTGATAAGCTTGATAAAGATGGTAAAAAACATCTTTCGGTAGGGGATAGTTGGGGCAACTTTTTTGGCGGCGATTTTAATAAGTTTTTAAATCAAAGTATACAGGCATCAATTGTATCTAAGATACTTGATCACTGGAAATTTGAAAATAAAAACGAAACATCCTTTCTGGGAGATGATTCTTTGCCAAGTTCGATTAAAAATAATTTCATTTTAAAGGGTTGGCATGTTGAAAGAGGCAAAATTTATGCGCCTTTCATAACTAATATTAATGCTTCCAATCCCGATAATGCTTTTATCGAAGTACAAACTAAATATGGCCATGTGTACTTTAATTGGTCTTTTTCGTATTTTAACACCCCATTTCATTCTAAGTATTTTTTGGGAGACGAATTGAAAGATAAGGTTCATGATCTTGTTGTCAATATAACTTTAACATATAAAAGTAATCTTTGGAAAATTCTTTCTTCTAATGCCAATAAGTTTGGACATTGGTGCGAGTTCTTGGAAAGTGAACTGAAGCAATATGATTGGAAGGCTAATCAAATTGACAGAATACTAGTGCTTATGAAACAATTTAAAGAAGATTTCGGTAAATGACTTCGCACAACAAGCGGTTTTGCGCAATCGGGGCAGACGGAATGAATCTCAGCATTAAATCTTTTTTCATCTTCAGTTAACCGGCTTGACCGTTTCCTAATCCGCTGCGGCATTTTGCTACGCTCTTAGTGCCGCAGCTTCATTGTGGTTAAATAAAAATTTCGTTTCTTTATTGGGTTGACGGGCCGGGCAGACGGAATTCTAATTCCCCGTTTGCGCAAAGCCGCGACGTTAGCGGTAATGCAAAAATGCATCTTTGTAAATTTAAGCATATGAAAAGACTGTTTTTATGTTTACTTATTTTCCAAATAACAAAAACATATAGTCAATGTGAAAATCTTAAAATCACCCAATGCGGAGTAGACTCGCTAAGAATAGGAATGTGGAAATGGGATGTTGAAAAATTAATTGGAACTAAATTGGAACCGGATACACTTTATAACTTGATGCCGGAAAGTAAAAAATTTGTTTCTTCATATAGAAAAGATGAGAAATTTAATGTATGGTATAAATGCTCTTATAAAGATGTCGATTTTGATTTATGTTTTTCACCGAGTAGCACACTATCCACGATATTACCACTTGGAAATTCTAAAATTGTGGAAACGACTTCAGGTATTAAAGTAGGAGTGGACATTAATACTTTTGTGAAAATATGCAAAGAATATAATTACAATTACTCTTTTTATACCACTAATGATAAAGCTCTTTTTCGTGATTGCGAAAACTTTGACGAACGTATTTTAGTAAAGTTTACAAATTCTATAATTACTGCAATATGTGCTGAAACAATAGCTTGGAATGTAAGGGGATGCCCGTGCATTAACCGCTAACAAACGGTTTTGCGCAATCGGGGCAGACGGAATGAATCTCAGCAGCAAATCATTACCAAACTTCAGTTAACCGGCTTGACCGTTCCTTAAACCGCTGCGGCATTTTGCTACGCACTTAGTGCCGCAGCTTCATTGTGGTTAAATAAAAATTTCGTTTCTTTATTGGGTTGACGGGCCAGGCAGACGGAATTCTAATTCCCCGTTTGCGCAAAGCCGCGACGTTAGCAGAAATAATTAACGACATTAATTTTTAAAATGAAATTTTTCAGATTACTTATTATTGTAACGCTTTTAGTTTGCTGTAAATCTCAAAAGTATAAGACATATTTAAATGTTAAAGAAGAGCATGAAAGAAGGATGAATGTAATTAAAGATTTTCCAGGCCCGTTTGAAAATCAGGTTAATGATTCAATGAAGTCTTGGATTCCCATTTTAAAAAAAGTTTATACTGATGACCAGAAATACAGGATTGTTGGATATGGAATGACACCTGATGATTGGAAGAAACAAAGCAAATTAGATTCACAAAATTTGCAAATAGTGATAAAATTTCTTGATGAGCATGAATGGCCTGCAGTAACAGATATTGGTTTGTTTGGGCAAAGGGCTGTTAATATGGTAATACAGCATTCGCCATTGAAAGTACAAGAAAAATATTATCCTAGCTTAATCAAAGTTTACAAAAAAGATTCACTTTTGTTTGAAACTGTAGCAATGTTAGAAGATAGGATTAACATGAGAAGGGGTAGATATCAATATTATGGTTCGCAAGTAATTTATTACCGTGGAAAACCTACTTTTTATCCGATTTACAAAGTAGACAGTGCTGATATACGAAGGAAAATACTTCATCCAGAAATGCCTGATTTAAAGAAATACATGAATTTACTTAATGGAGAATTCAATCTTTCTGAATACAAAAAGATTTTGCCTCAATTAATAGATTCATTTAAGGTTTCTGATACAGCGGGACTCCACTTTGATTTGAAATGACCTAAACCATCAACTGAAAATTATTTCTGCTAACAAGCGGTTTTGCGCAATCGGGGCAGACGGAATGAATCTCAGCTTTAAATTATTTTCATCTTCAGTTAATCGGCTTGACCGTTTATTAATCCGCTGCGGCATTTTGCTACGCACTTAGTGCCGCAGCTTCATTGTGGTTAAATAAAAATTTCGTTTCTTTATTGGGTTGACGGGCCGGGCAGAAGGAATTCTAATTCCCCGTTTGCGCAAAGCCGCGACGTTAGCAGAAACTTTATAACAGCATACGATGATTAAAAGAATTTTTTTAGACCAAAACTTGAACAAATATTATAAGACAGAGCATAATCTTGAGTATCTAGATAATTTAAATCAATTAAATATTTTTATTGGTGCCAATAATACTGGAAAAAGTAGGTTTTTGAGATCGCTGTTTGTTGATAAAGAATTTAGATTTGCCGTTTCAGAATTTAACTCCCAGAAGATTTCTATCATTTTTGAAAATATTTTAAATGAAGTTGATAAAGAAATTGGAGATATCGGATACGACGAATTGGGCAGCCCTAATATTGCTAGTTTAAAAGCGGACCTTAAAAGAAATATTGACAAACTTAACGCACTAAGTTTAAGGGATATAAATGATGTTGTTAATACTATAATTCCATTTTGGAGTTGGCTTAAAATTTTCAAGGCCACTGGCGCTTCCCATAAAGTAAACCGTATTTCTGTTGGCGGTTCTTTAGAAAGGCCAACTGGTATTGTTAATCGTATAGTGTCGAAATATACGGACGTATTAAATACATTAATTCCAGATTCTTTTAATTATTCCAATGATCGTGTTTACATTCCAATTTTACGAGGACTTCGTCCAATACAATATAATGATAACTTTAAATTTGATGAATTACATGATAATTATTTAAAACGAACTATTAGGGACTATTTTAAAGAAGTTCAGGTTAAAGATGAGGAAATTTTTACAGGTTTGAGACTCTATAATGATACAAAAAAAATGCTTCTTGGGAAACAAGAAGAAAGAGATAAAATTAAAAAATTTGAAAATTTCTTAAGTAAAACTTTTTTTAATAATGAACCATTTTCTCTAATTCCGAATATTGAAGATGATTCTATACATGTTTCTATAGGTTCAGAAGAGTGGCCAATTTATAAACTTGGTGATGGAATACAGTCAATAATTATTCTTCTCTATCCTTTATTCTTTAATCAAGGAAAAAAGATGATGGTATTTATTGAAGAGCCTGAAAACTCAATGCACCCTGGCCTGCAGAGGCTGTTTTTAGAAACAATAATGCAAAATTCGTTTAAGTCGTTTCAGTATTTTATAACGACTCATTCAAATCACTTTTTAGATATTACATTAGATCTGAATAAAATTTCAGTTTATAGTTTTGCTAAAGTGCAAACTAGTTCGGCTCAAGACACAATTTATAGTATTGTGAATGCTTCAAATGAAAATTCAAATGTATTAGATTTGATTGGGGCTCGTAATTCCTCAGTTCTTCTTAGTAATTGTACTATTTGGGTTGAAGGCATCACTGATAGATTTTATATAAAAAAATACCTCGAAATTTATCAATCTTCTTTGCCTCAAGACAAAAGTCGATATAAGGAAGATTTTAATTATTCATTCATTGAATATGGCGGCAATAATATTACGCATTGGGCATTTGGGGATGAGTCTAATTGGGAAAAAATTAAAACCAATAGAATAAGTTCAAAAATATATTTGATAGCAGATAAAGACTCGACATCTATAAAGGTATCTTCTGAAAAGGCAAAGCGATTAAATTTATTAAAAACGATATTGAATGATAATTTTCAAGTAGTTCCTGGAAGAGAAATTGAAAATATTTTAAAACCTTCTATTCTAATTAATACTATCAAATCGCTTGAGAAAAATAACTCAGTAAAACTAAAATTTGAAGAAAATAAAATTACTCAAAAAAGTTATCTTGAAAAACCATTAGGAAAATATATTCAAATAAATTTTCAAAATTTGAGTCGAAAATATTGTGCCGACAGCGGGACAGTATTTTGTAAACTTGATTTTTGTAGAGCAGCCTTATTACAAATTAAAACCGTAGAGGATTTTAGTAATGAGGCATTAGAACTTACTCGGAAAATTTATGAATTCATTACTCAATCACATAATCATTAAAGAATAAAGCTTCTGCTAACAAACGGTTTGCCGCAAGTGGGGGTTGACAATTAAACTTTAGCATTACAATTCTATTAGTCATCTGTAATTGGCTTGACATTGTTCTAAGTCGCCGTGGCATTTTGCTACGCTCTTAGTGCCACGGCTTCATTGTGGTGTCGTAAAATTTTCGTTCCTTTATTGGGTTGACGGAATGGGCAGACGGAATTCTAATTCCCCACCTGACGGCAAGCCGCAACGTAATACGCAAGCCACATTGAACATACATTTTCTGTAATGCTTTCAGTGGAGATGCTTGAAGCGAAACCTTTTCCACGCTATAAAATTATTTCCTTGCTTTTGGTTGTTCTATTTGGTTTATGAAGTTTGGCTTTGCAATTTTTAACATCCCACACTTTATTATTTCAATTGCATTTTGATTTTGGTTCTTGTATTATTTCGTTGCTGTTATTTGTAATTATATCATTGTTTTAAATGATCGTTCCTTGTTTGCAGGTCTTAAAAGTAGGATTGTTGGTTTAGGTAAAGTGTGGGAATCCTCGTTTCACCGAATTATCTTCAACCAAAACCGCATTTTGAATTTGCTTTCGTGTTTGTTAGGATTTGAACGTTGAAGCAAGGAAAACTTTCGTATTCGCAATTGTCCTGGGAAATCGAGTTGTGGTTCTCTTTATTTTTTTACATTTATTCCTAAATGGCAGTTCATGTTGCCTTTCAATTAATAGGTTGCTGGAGTTTCTCGTGCATTATAAACGTGGCCTGCGTATTACATACGGTTTGCCGCAAGTGGGGCAGAAGGATAGATTCTCAGCATTAGTTTATTTTTTGTTCTTCAGTAAATCGGCTTGACATTTTTTAACCCGCTGCAGCATTTTGCTACGCACTTAGTGCTGCGGCTTTCATGGTGGTCTCATAAAAATTCCGTTTCTTTATTGGCCTGACGGCATCAGCAGAAGGAATTCTAAATCCCACCTGCGGCAAGCCGCCACGTTATCCGCAAGCCAAAAAATGAGCAGCTTCATTCTAAGTTTATCGAGGAGAAGATCGAAGCACACTGTTTTGTGAAGATCTAAGCGAGCTCCTTTATTTGTCATTTCGTTAGGCGAAGTTTCTTTCTCCTGGTAAATTGTTGCCATTAAGCTCTCCATCTTTAGTATTGTTAATAAACTTTTCTACAAAACAATCATTGGCTTTTGTATTTCTCAAAATGGTAAACCGGTTACAGCTTAATAAATGTTACGTTGTAAAATTATTTTGTCAATCGTTTGTGGCATCGGGGAGAAGGCAACAATTTTCCGAACACTCTGTAATTGTCCTTGAAGTTTTTAATACTTTAAATCCTTTGCAGCTATTTGGCAGCAAGCTTCTATTTGTCCTTTTTTTGGCCGGCGTATAACAAGCGGTTTGGCAAAGCTGGGGCAGACGAATAGATTTTGTCATCATTTTATCTCTGCTGAACTTCAGTTATGAACTGATCTTCGATTCTAAAAATCTTTGCGGTTAATATAAAAAGTCGTTCCTTTAAAAAACGCTCGTGGCCCAACAGTTGGAACATGAATTATCCCAGCCTCGCCAAGCCGCGACGTTAGCAGAAATGGTAAAATGGCATTACATTCATTAATAAAAAAAATAAACTTTCGCGTAGTACTCTTGCATGTTTGTGCCGGAGTATTTTTTATGCTAGCTGCAAATATCTTTTCTTATTTCTGTGATATTCCATTTATGAATGATTATTTAGGTAGGAATGACATGACTTCTAAAGATTTGATTGAAAAGCATTGGACAAATTTTCCATGGTTAATTGCCTGGACTGGTATGATTCCAGTGGCAGGCTTATTAGTTGCATTTTTAATTTCATTATTTATTTCAATTAGAAGGCGTTCGTATTGGGTGAATTCGATTTTAGTGCTTATTATAGGTTATGGGATTTATTTTTTTGGATTAAAAATAATATATCCACTTCGCCCTTTTTTGATTATACCTTATTATGTTTTTGGCAATTGGATATGGGCTTTCGCTTTAAACGGTCTACTAATGATAATGATAGGTTGCTTTATTTTCTTTTACTCCAAATTTAATAGAGCCGTTTTTCGGTAAGAAACTCTCGAGTATTACCATCTCAGCTAACAAGCGGTTTTGCGCAATCGGGGCAGACGGAATGAATCTCGGCAGCAAATCATTTTTCATCTTCAGTTAATTGGCTGACATCGGTTCTTAACCGCTGCGGCATTTTGCTACGCACTTAGTGCCGCAGCTTCATTGCGGTTAAATAAAAATTTCGTTTCTTTATTGGCTTGACGGGCCGGGCAGACGGAATTCTAATTCCCCGTTTGCGCAAAGCCGCGACGTTAGCGGTAATTGCTAATCGGCATTTTTGTAAATAATGAACTAATGAAAGAGTTTCAATATTATATTGTTGATTTTTTTATAATCATTTTAGCTTTATTTATTTTTTACATCATCAAAAATTTTTGGCCAAAATATTTCGAAGCTAAAGCGACAAACCAAGCTACAAAAGAAGATGTCGGTGAGATTACTAAAATCATAGAAAATGTCAAATCCGATTTATTGCAGCAAAATGAACTTTTAAAAGCTCAACTTTCATTAGCTAATCAACATAAACTCGATATAAAGTCTGCTGAAAGAGAGGCAATTTTAGATTTCAATAAACAAAAATCTGCTTGGATATATTCGTTATATAGGTTCTCTTTTTACAAATATCATTTGGAAAATTATAAAGAAATTAGCTTGACCGTTTTAGACAATCAGAAAAGACAATATGAATATGATTTAGCTGTAGCGCATTTAGTCTTATTTATGCACGATAATGAATTTATAGAATTAAAGGACAAACTGATTAATGAAGTGATCGAATTAGACAAAATAATCTCTAATACTACATATGATCTTTACGGATCATTTTCAAAAGCAGAATCAAGTTTAATTATAGAAAGTGATAAGCCAAGTGAGCAAGGTAAAATAAGGTATCATCTCAATGAAGAACTCATAGCAATCGTAAATAAACATAAAGAAATTGCGGCCATACAATTTGGAAAAGTAAATAATTTTGATATTCAAATGCGGGAATTACTTTGTGATCGGTTAAAAAAACTTGAGGATAGCAACTACCGCTAACAAACGGTTTGCCGCAAGTGGGGGTTGACAATTAAACTTTAGCATTACAATTCTATTGGTCATCGGTAATTGGCTTGACCTTGTTCTAATTCGCCTGCGCATTTTGCTACGCACTTAGTGCGCAGGCTTCATTGTCGTGTCATAAAATTTTCGTTCCTTTATTGAGTTGACGGAATGGGCAGAAGGAATTCTAAATCCCCACCTGCGGCAAGCCGCAACGTTGTACGCAATTTTAAAAAGCCTTTCGATATTAATGAGAGATTATATCAAAAAGTATATAAAGACAATTAGACTAAACTCTTTTCATCCATTATGTGAAAACGACATAGGACGAAATGCAATTATCAATTTCAACTTTCCACCGTTCATTGACGCTTCTTGTAGACGTGAGCCAGACCTTGAAAATCCTTTTCCTTCTATTACAGCTTTATGCAGGCAGGAAAAGTTTGCACCTCAACTTTATCCAAATGATATAGTTGTTTACATGACAGTAAAAGGAAAATGGTTTACAGACTTTGAACACTATCGAGTAATAGCAATCCTTGAAGTTATACACAGAACAGATTCACATATTCAAGCAAAATCGTGGTATACAAATAAGGGGTTATCAATTCCATCAAACTGTATGGTTGATGATAACTTACCACATCCATTTCATGAAACAGCAGGACAATATGAGAACCAAAAAGACATTTATAAATTTTTAGGATATTCATTAGAGAAGCAAAAAATCATAGGAGAAAGAATTATAAAACATTGGGATAGGGAATATCTGGAGAAATCAAAAAAATGGGGAACTTTTATAATTACTAAACCCATTTATATTAACTTGTCTGATCCGCCAATTTTTACTGACCAAGATATTTTTAGAATATTTAAAAAGAAAATTAACACAAGAACGCCGAAAAAGCTGACTTCAGATGAGTTTAAAGAGTTAGCAAAGTTTGCAAACATTAATTTTACTCAACCAAACTAGTAATTTTATCAATGATGGCAAAAGATATTATCTTAAACGCATTACTCAATGTACTTCAAATTTACTTTAATTATGATGACGATATAATAGACGAGTTGTTGATTGAACCAAACCTAGTAAAAAAGGAACGAGTAACCCAAGTTGACGATTTAGAAATAATTATTTATACAAATGACCATAATCCACCGCACTTTCACGTTAGAACAAAGGAGAGAAATGTTGACGCTAAATTTTCAATTGAAACAGGTGAGTATTTAAGCGGAGAAATTGATTCTAAAAATCTTAAAAGAATTAAAGCATTTTATTTAAGCCCTAAAACGAAAATTTTATTAGAAATAATTTGGAACAAAAGACTACAATAAAACTGCGTACAACAAACGGTTTTGCGCAATTGGGGGCAGACGGGAAAAATCTGGCTGTACGTCATTTCCCAGGCTTCAATCAATCGGCTTGACGGATTCTAATCCGCTGCGGCATTTTGCTACGCACTTAGTGCCGCAGCTTCATTGTGGTTAAGTAAAAATTTCGTTTCTTTATTGGGTTGACGGGTCAGGCTGACGGAATTCTAATTCCCCAACTGCGCAAAGCCGCGACGTTGTACGCAATTTAAAATAACATATTTATGACTTCAAAATTCGTGTTTATAGCTGTAGCTATTTTCAATTTTGTTACTGTATTCGGACAGGAGCGCATTTGGACAAAGCAGACAAAAGTTTCGTCAGTGATTGCTTTTGAGAAAGAAATCAATCCCAAGCCTAAATTCTTAGAACAAAATGAATCTCTGTCAAAAGACTTTTATCCTTTAGCGGATAAATATCAAGTGACTAACCCTATAATTGTTCAAAGAGAAGCGGTTGAATATTTGCCAGTTTATGCCGGTTATTTTTATACACCCGAAGATTCTATTTTGCGTTTAGTTTCATATGATTGGGAAAAAGATCGTTATGGTAATTATTTTGACAAGCCTAAAATGTGGAAAGCTGAAAGCAAAAAATTCGATTCTTATAATAAAGAGTACGAAAGAATCAAAGCTATTTCAATAACTGAGTTAGGAACCCCAATTTCTACTGATACAAAAGCTAAAGAAGAAAGTTCTGATAGAGGCAAATATTTCACACGTGAAACTATATGGGATACGGAAGATTTTCATGCTGAACTTAATATGATATTTGAATCAATGACATATAGAGTCCGATTGACTATATACTGGAAAAAATAAATTTGGCTGAACGCAAACTGCGTACAACAAGCGGTTTTGCGCAATCGGGGGTTGACGGAAAAACTTTCAGCATTAAATCTTTATTCAACTTCAGTTAATTGTCTTGACCGTTCCTTAAACCGCTGCGGCATTTTGCTACGCACTTAGTGCCGCAGCTTCATTGTGGTTATGCAAAAATTTCGTTTCTTTATTGGGTTGACGGGCCAGGCAGACGGAATTCTAATTCCCCGTTTGCGCGAAGCCGCGACGTAATACGCAAGCCACATTGAACTTGCATTTTCTATAATGCTTTCAGTGGAGAAGCTTGAAGCGAAACCTTTGCCTGAGTGTAAAATTATTTCCTTGCTTTTGATGTCCTTTTTGTTTTACGAGATTTGGCTTTGTAATTTTTAAATTCCCACACTTTTTTATTTCTACGGCATTTTGTGTTTTAGTTCTTGTAATTATTTCGCTGCTGTTATTCTTAATTAAATCATTGTTTTAAAATGATTGCTCCGTCTTTGCAGTTCTTAAAAGTAGGAGAGCGGACTTGATCAAAGTGTGGGAACTTTTGTTTCACCGAATTATCTTCAACCAAAACCGCATTTTGAATTTGCTTTCGTGTTTGTCAGGATTTGAACGTTGAAGCAAGGAAAACTTTCGTACTCCAATTGTCCTGGAAACCGAGTTATGGCTCTTTCTATTTTTTTACATTAATCATAAATGGCAGCTCATGTTACCTTTCAATTAATAGGTTGCAGTAATTTCTCATGCATTATAAACGTGGCCTGCGTATTACATACGGTTTGCCGCAAGTGGGGGTTGACGGAAAACCTTAGCTTTAAAATTACTTTTAGTCATTTATAAGTTGGCTTGACATTGTCCTAAGTCGCCTGCGCATTTTGCTACGCACTTAGTGCGCAGGCTTCATTGTGGTGTCATAAAATTTTCGTTCCTTTATTGGCTTGACGGAATGGGCAGGACAAATTCTAAACCCCACCTGCGGCAAGCCGTCACGTTAGCTGTAATAATTCCATTGGCATTAAGTTTTACTATTGGCATATTTTATTTGCATGCCGAGCCACTAATTTCCATAAACCATCCTTTTTCATCCAAATATTCGTATAGCGTCTTTCGACAATTTGCTTAGTTTGCGATGATTCTTTCATTGATGTAACGGTTTCCTTACCCATTGAAATTACAATGTCACCATTTACCAAAATTTTGTCGACTTCACGAGTAAAGGAATTTCTTTGGTTATGCATAATAGGTCTATCAACTGGATTTGCCTTAGCTAAAACTATCTTATTCTCGGGATTGTTTACTATATAATCTTTGTCCCATAATTTTCTCAAAGTAACTGTATCCTTATTTAGTACGGCCTGGACTTCATTTTGTTCAAGAGCTCGGATTTCAGTTTCTATGGCTTTATCTTGAGCAAATAGATTGTATCCACAAAAGAATAAACAAGTTATGATTATAAGTTTTTTCATGTCCTGCAATTTAAGTTAACTATGTTGTTTGATTTCATTAAGGTATGGCATTTACTCGATTAGCTGGTTTTAAAAAAATCCGGTGTCATTACTACAGCTAACAAACGGTTTTGCGCAATTGGGGCCAGACGGAAGGAATCTCAGCTATAAATCATTATCAAGCTTCAGTTACGGGCTGACATCGGTTCTTAGCCGCTGCGGCATTTTTGCTACGCACTCAGTGCCGCAGCTTCATTGTGGTTAAGTAAAAATTTCGTTTCTTTATTGGGTTGACGGGCCAGGCAGAAGGAATTCTAATTCCCCAACTGCGCAAAGCCGTGACGTTAGCTGCAACCGCCCACAAAATGTCGCTTGACAGTTTATAAATGATTTTAGCGAAATAAACTTTCCACTTTTAAATCGGTTTTCCAATTTCATTCTCTTTCTTATAAAAAATATTATTCGATCGTTTCTATTTGAGCGAGTGAATGCGAAATTATGCGAAGCTTAAATTTGTGATCAAGTAGAGTAGAGAAGTTCTTACGGCTTTTGTTATTGCAAACCTTTCATTGTTGTTGCGAGACAATTACGATTCTTGGAATATCCAGTTATCGAAATTGTACAAATAATCGGCAGGCATCTTTTTAAAAGTTGAAGTTTATTCCCTTCTGTTACTTTTTTATCGGCACACAACGGTTGACAGCTAACAAACGGTTTGCCGCAAGTGGGGCAGAAGTAAGTAATCTCAGCTTCAAATCATTTTTGTTCTTCAGTTTATCGGCTTGACATTTTCTAAACCGCCGCAGCATTTTGCTACGCACTTAGTGCTGCGGCTTTCATTGTGGTGTCATAAAAATTCCGTTTCTTTATTGGCTTGACGGACTGGGCAGAAGAAATTCTAATTCCCCACCTGCGGCAAGCCGTCACGTTATGCAAAACCCTAAATGGCATTTTTGTTTGAATTTGGCAGTTCTTAATTAACCAATATGTTTTATAGAAGATAAAGTTTACTTGATTTTTTTTATAAGTATGTTTGTAATAAATCCTCGTAATATGCGATATAAAGTTTTATTTTTTACTTTTTTTATTTTTGTTATCACCCCAAATACTTTCGGCGATTCTTTGTCTATTGAAGAACATGTTCAGATAAAATTACTGGAGCAAAAAGTGGATAATCTTGATAAGCAATTAATTGAAAAAGAAAAAAATTTTAAGGAAAATCAAACGGAATATAGAAAACAGATTGAAAAAAATATAGACGAAAAAAATACTTCGATAAATGATAAACTGACTTTATATATAGGAATTTTCCTTGCTTTACTGGCTTTTGTCGGCGGCTTACTTAGGTATTTTGGAAAGGATTCAACCGAAAAATGGATGAAACAACAGGTCGATGCGTATCTTCAGTTAAAAATTTCAAATGAAATAATAGATTCAAAAATTACTCAATTGGGCAAACCAATTATAGAGAAACTTTTAAATCAGATTAAGGATAGAAAAGCAGAATATGATCAGCTATTTGAAGAACTTGCTAATAAACAAAAAGGTATTGATAATAAACAATCATCTCAAGAAGATAAAGAAAAATTTAAAGAATTTTCTAAAGTTCTCGATGAAATAAAAGAAGAAAAATCATTTTCAGAATGGGATTGGAACATAAAAGGGGTAGAGCAGGCAAATTTAAAAAATTATGAACAAGCTAGTTTCTTTTATACACAAGCTATTGACAAAAATTCCAATATCGAAACATTTTATAGAAATCGTGGGCATGCGAAATATTTTCTTAATAAATATGAGGAAGCTATTGCAGATTACGATAAAGCAATACTAATTAAGGAAGATGAAATATCTTATGCTGGCAGAGCTGCTGCAAAGAATCAATTGGAGCAATTTGAAAATGCAATTTTGGATTCTGATAGTGCAATTAAATTAAATTCAAAATATCCATATTCCTACAGGCATCGAGCCTTTGCGAATATGAAGCTTAAAAATTTAAACCAAGCTTTACTTGATATAAATGCCGCAATGGAATTAGATCCAAATAGTAAAAATGGAATGGATCTTAAACAGGAAATTGAAAGTCTAATAAATTCTGGTAAATAATATTTAGTATAAAATAATTAATAGGGTTTCGCATAACAAACGGTTTGCCGCAAGTGGGGCTTGACAGGTAATTTTATGTTCTTTAGTTTTTTATAATCATTTGTAATTGGCTTGACCGTTTATTAAACCGCCGCAGCATTTTGCTACGCATTTAGTGCTGCGGCTTCATTGTGGTGTAATAAAAATTTCGTTTCTTTATCGGGTTGACGGAATGGGCAGAAGAAGTTTTAATTTCCCACCTGCGGCAAGCCGTGACGTTAGCTGCAAGCAAAAAATAGCATCCATAACAAAATGATCTTTAGAGAAGCGAATATTTCTGATTTAAGTGCTTTGAAACAATTAGCGATTAAATCCTGGAGTAAGTTCAAAACTTACTTGACAGAAGATAATTGGATTAAACTGTTTGAAAGATTAAATAGTGATGAAACTTATTTAGAATTACTTGATAAATCAACCAGCGTAATTTGTGAGAATGAAAATAACTTATTAATTGGTATGGCATTTCTTGTGCCAAGAGGAAATCCTACAGAAATTTTTGAAGAGAATTGGTCTTATATAAGATTTGTTACAGTCAGTCCCGATTTTCAAGGAAGAGGAGTAGGTAGACAACTCACTATGAAATGTATAGAAGTTGCAATAACAAACAAGGAAACGACAATAGCATTACATACATCCGAACTTATGCTCAATGCAAGACATCTTTATCAAAGTTTGGGATTTGAAATTGTGAAAGAAATAGACTCAAGATTAGGTAAAAGATATTGGCTTTACAAAATGGATTTGTAGCTTTCTCTTAAATCAAATGAATTTTGCCTGCAGCTAACAAACGGTTTGGCAAAATTGGGGCAGACGGAAAAACTCTCAGCATCAGTTCATTTTTCTTCTTCAGTAAATTGGCTTGACATTTTCTAACACCGCCGCAGCTTTTTGCTACGCTAGTAGTTGCTGCGGCTGCATTGTGGTGTCGTAAAATTTTCGTTCCTTTAATGTGTTGACGGGCCCAGCAGACGGAATTCTAATTCCCCAATCTCGCCAAGCCGTAGACGTTAGCTGCAATACTTAAGCGGGTTCAAGTATATTTATTGACATAACAAAAAAGACTAAATGGGATTTAATATTCAAGGAATAGCTGTTAGTAAAAAATGCAACGTACTTTCAGATATTACAAACGAATTGGGAATTCAAGTAACAAACGAATTCGAATTATCTTCGTTTGAAAAATCTATTTCAAGTTTCATCGATGAAGACGATATTTTTTTAATACCCACCACGAATGGTTCTATTATAACAATGGGGGATATTGATTCGATTTTTGATTTATCACTTTCTAGTATTTCTAAAAATGGCAAAGCTTTAAAATTTTCAATAGGTGAAACATCTATGGCATTTGCTTTTGAGTATTATGAAAATGGCGAGCTAATACGTTCTATTGTGACTATAGAGGATCAGAGAATTGAAGAAAGTGGTAAATCACTAGGAGTAGAGTTTTCTGGTGTGGAAGATATGACTGAACTTATTTCAATGCTGATGCAGGAAGTATCTGGTGATAACATTGATACGTTAGACTTAAGCGCAAAAGCTTACCGGCATAAGCAAGTAAAGCCAGTTTTGGAAAAAGAAGTTAATCAAGAAACTAATAATAAAATTTCGGATAAAAAATCAAATACCAAACCTTGGTGGAAATTATGGTAGCCGATCTCTCAAAGTAATCTCGGAAAAGTATATGCAGCTAACAAGCGGTTTTGCGCAATCGGGGCAGACGGAATGAATCTCGGCAGCAAATCATTTTTCATCATCAGTAACCGACTTGACCGTTTCTTAATCCGCTGCGGCATTTTGCTACGCACTTAGTGCCGCAGCTTCATTGTGGTTAAGTAAAAATTTCGTTTCTTTATTGGGTTGATGGGCCGGGCAGACGGAATTCTAATTCCCCGTTTGCGCAAAGCCGCGACGTTATACGCAATTATTTATCGGCATTTCAATTATTAATGAGCTAAAATTATACTTTATGAAAAATTTATTTCGTGGCGCTATCCTTCTCACATGTTTTGCGATAGCAATAAGTCTTGTGCAAATTAGTTGCTCAAAAACAGAAGCACAAACAAATTCTAATAATCAAGCCGGATTGGCACAGCTTAATAAAATTCTTTTTACTAAGAATACGGTTTCAGGTGAGCCACAAATATGGACTGCAAATTATGATGGGACAAACGCGACCCTTATTCCTGTTGCTCTACCTACCGATATTCATATTGCAGGTGAATTGTATACCCACTCGGTTAGATTATCCCCGGATGGGAATACCATATTCTTTTCTGGATATAACGCTACAGTTGCAACAAACTTTAATGCCATTTATGCTTGCAATATTGATGGCACTAATGTCAGGGAAATAATTCCTAGTGACGTAGGCAACAGCGTGCAGATTAGACTGGGAGGAGCTTATTAAAGGTAAATAACTGCGTATAACAAGCGGTTTTGCGCAATCGGGGCAGACAGAAGTAATCTCAGCAGCAAATCATTTTTCTTCTTTAGTTAATCGGCTTGACCGTTCATTAAACCGCTGCGGCATTTTGCTACGCACTTAGTGCCGCAGCTTCATTGTGGTTAAGTAAAAATTTCGTTTCTTTATTGGGTTGACGGGCCGGGCAGACGGAATTCTAATACCCCAACTGCGCAAAGCCGCGACGTTATCCGCAAGCCAAAAAATGAGCAGCATCATTCTAAGTTTTCCGAGGAGAAGATCGAAGCACACTGTTTTGTGAAGATCTAAGCGAGCTCTTTTATTTGTCATTTCGTTAGCCGAAGTTTCTTTCTCCTGGTAAATTGTTGCCATTAAGCTCTCCATCTTTTAATATTGTTAATAAACTTTTCTACAAAACAATCATTGGCTTTTGTATTTCTCAAAATGGTAAACCGGTTTCAGTTTTAATAAATGCTAGTTTGTAAATTCTTTTGTCATTCGTTTGCAGGCATCGGGGAGAAGGCAACAATTTCCCGAACACTTCGTAGCTGTCTTTAAAGTTTGTAATGCTTTAAGTTGTGTACGGCTATTTTGCAGTAAGTTTCTATTTGTCCTTTTTTTGGCCTGCGTATAACAAACGGTTTGGCAAAGCTGGGGCAGACGAATAGATTTGGTCATCATTTTATCTCTGCTGAACTTCAGTAATGAACTGATCTTCGATTCTAAAAATCTTTGTGGGTAGTATAAAAAGTCGTTTCTTTAATAAACGCTCGTGGCCCAACAGTTGGAACATGAAATATCCCAGCCTCGCCAAGCCGCGACGTTAGCTGAAATGCGTAAAGGGCAGCATAGTTTCTTTTAAAATTCTTATATTTGGATATGAATACAATACAAATAGATATTTTAAATCCGAAGGCTAAAAAACTTTTAAAGGATTTGGCTGATATGAACTTAATTTCTATAAGGGATAGCTCTAATGACGGGTTTTTAAAAACTTTGAAAAAAATACGAGCAAAGGCTAAGAAAAATCCTATTTCAATGGAAGAAATAACAAAAGAAGTAGAAACTGTAAGAGCTAGCCGATATGCCAGAACAAAATGATAGAATTATAATTGATACTAATGTCTTAATTAGTTTCCTACTCATTAAACGAACTTCCCAATTCGATAACCTAATCAGTAATGCTCAAATTATTTTGCTGTTTAGTCAAGAATTAATTGATGAATTCATAAGTGTTACCAAGCGAAGTAAATTCAAGAAGTACTTTTCTCCGAAAGAGATTGAAACTATATTAATTGCAATTAAAAATAGAGCTCTTTTTATTGATGTTAATTCAAAAGTTTCTGTTTGTAGAGATGCCAAAGATAATTTTTTGCTTGCTCTTGCTAAAGACGGTAAAGCTTCCCACATGATAACAGGAGATAGGGATCTACTTGAGCTTAAGAAATTTGGAAAAACAACAATACAGACTTTATCAGAATACCTATCATATCGTAATACGCACTTCAGCTAACAAGCGGTTTTGCGCAATCGGGGCAGACGGAATGAATCTCAGCAGTAAATCTTTTCTCATCTTCAGTTAACGGGCTTGACTGCTTATTAATCCGCGGCGGCATTTTGCTACGCTCTTAGTGCCGCAGCTTCATTGTGGTTAAGTAAAAATTTCGTTTCTTTATTGGGTTGACGGGCCGGGCAGACGGAATTCTAATTCCCCGTTTGCGCAAAGCCGCGACGTTGGGCGCAATATTAAAACAGCATTCTATGTCAAAATCTGCAGAAATCATTAATAGCTTGAACTTACCAAAACAAATTCTCGATAAAACTGAAAAAGTACTGGGTAAATTATTCGGTCCGTCCTTTGACGAAATTGGTCAAGCAATCGCTGATCAAGTAAGGATTAGGAGGTTTAAAAACCAATTGAAAATTTTTACTCAGGCTCAGAAGATATTGCAAGAACAAAATATATCTCCCAAAAAAGTTTCTTTAAAAGTCCTAGCACCACTTTTGGATTTAAGTTCTTATGAAGAAGATGTAAATATTCAGGAAAAATGGGCAAATCTCACAGCTCATATTCTTACTGATAATTCAGATCTCATCTTTCAACAGAACTGTATGTCAATATTAAATAAAATGTCATCGGCGGACGCTACTCTTCTTGATAGCATCTATGAACTATTCAATAAAAAAAGGTTGCAAAGAAATACATCTGAACTAAATGCATATCTCAAAAATTTATCCAAAAATCCTGTTTCGAATAGATCTTTACCAAAAAAACATGATGAATTGTCTCCTAGCTTATTTCCTTTGAAAGTATCAGCAATAAATCGAAACTTAAAGACTGACGAAACTGAGATGGAACTCTACTTAACAAATCTTATAACATTTGGTTTAATAAAATGGGAAACAAATGTTCAAGTTTCAGCATTTAAAGACAAGGACTTAATTGTTGATGATGACATTGAATTAAAAGTCAAAGTACTCAATCAAGATAGGTTTGTTTTCACCCCATCCGGAATAAAATTTATGAAAATTTGCAACAAGAAATAATACTGCGCCCAACAAGCGGTTTTGCGCAATCGGGGCAGACGGAACGAATCTCGGCTTCAAATCATTTTTCATCTTCAGCCAACCGGCTTGACCGTTCCTTAATCCGCTACGGCATTTTGCTACGCTCTTAGTGCCGAAGCTGCATTGCGGTTAAATAAAAATTTCGTTTCTTTATCGGGTTGACGGGCCGGGCAGACGGAATTCTAATACCCCGTTTGCGCAAAGCCGCGACGTTAGCGGTCATTGTAATTTGGCATTTTAGGTAAATTAAAAAATTCGTAATGCAGCAAAGTGATATAAAAACTTTTATAGACAAAACAATAGAGATAAATGTTTCGCCAGATAAAGTATGGCGCGTTTTTACTGATCCTAGTATCACTAAGCTTATGGGAGGAGAGTATGTTTCAAATTGGCAAATAGGAAGTTCTTTTGGATGGAAAGGTACTAATGGGGTTGTCTACACGAATGGTGTTATTTTAAAACTTAAACATGAAAGTTTATTACAACATTCTCTTTTAGATTTAAAAGATAGCACTCGAGTAATATCAATAATAACATATGAATTAAGGGGTAGTGACGCAACAACAACTTTGAAAGCACACGAAGATTTATTTCGTGAAATTAATGACGAAGAATATAAAGATGCTTTAATTGGTTGGGATGTTGCACTTAATGCATTAAAGCAAGTTGCTGAAAAATTATGAAATGGGCATCTTTACAAAGAACCGCTAACAAGCGGTTTTGCGCAATCGGGGCAGACGGAATGAATCTCAGCATTAAATCATTATTCATCTTCAGTTAACGGGCTTGACCGTTTTCTTAATTCGCTGCGGCATTTTGCTACGCACTTAGTGCCGCAGCTTCATTGTGGTTAAATAAAAATTTCGTTTCTTTATTGGGTTGACGGGCCGGGCAGAGGGAATTCTAATTCCCCGTTTGCGCAAAGCCGCGACGTTAGCTGCAAGTGTATTTTTGGCAATCAGATAAAAAATTAGCAAAACATGGAGAGGATAATGTATATCGAATATAAAGGGGATGATATTATTGGAGAAGCAAGAATTGGAAGAGTAACTTTTTCCAAAACAAAAAAATCTATTCATTATAGTGGGAAAACTTTTCCGACCTTAATTGGGCGAGGATTCAAGACAAATTATTTTGATGTTGAAAGCAAAGAAGAATATTGGATATCTGGTTGTAAGAAGGATGGAGCTGATCGATTATATGGAGAAAGAGTGCCGATTTATATTGATGAAGATGTAAGAGTAGAATACTGGACTCAAATACGAAATCTACCGAGTATGGTGGAGACGAAAGTTATTGATAATCGAAAATAACGGAATACACCCGCAGCTAACAAGCGGTTTTGCGCAATCGGGGCAGACGGAATGAATCTCAGCTGTAAATCATTTTTCATATTCAGTTAATTGGCTTGACAGTTCCTTAATCCGCTGCGGCATTTTGCTACGCACTTAGTGCCGCAGCTTCATTGTGGTTAAGTAAAAATTTCGTTTCTTTATCAGGTTGACGGGCTGGGCAGACGGAATTCTAATTCCCCGTTTGCGCAAAGCCGCGACGTTGGGCGTAATTTATTGATAATCCTTCACGCCGTTATCATTCTCTTATTTGATTTCTTTAACTCAGTTAGTAGCTTTTTGTAACTTTGACGATATTACCAAAAACTAAACAAATTGCTATGTCAGATTTTTCACATTTAGATAAAAAATATTTTGTAGATAAACGAGTATATAATTGTCCTCTTTGTAATAGGAGGAATGTAAGCTATACTCTTACAAAGGCAGATCAATTTAACTGGTCAAATGATAAGAATTGTTACATATATTTAGTAACATGTAATTCTTGTTCAAAAATATCTATGCATTTGAGTTATGATAGTATTCACGAGTACGACTATAATTTTAAACTTGAATTTTTAGATAATATAGATATTGATAATTACATTTTTTACTCTGTTCCGACTTCATTTTTTGTTTTAGACGATCGAATACCCAAAATTTTGCGGGAATTAATTACTGAGGCCGAAGGAGCTTTAAAAATGAATTTTTTAACTGGAGCATCAGCTTGTATCAGAAAAAGTATTTATGAATTGCTTATTATAGAAAAATGTACAGGAGTAAATTATGATGATAAGATTAAAGAATTAAAAACTAAATACAAAGATACTGATCCCGCCTTATTCGATATTTTGGCCCACATTAAAGATATGACGAGTGATAAGGTGCATGAGCAATCTTGGGATAAATGGAATTCAGGTGCTTTAAAAGTAATTACTGAAGCTCTGAAAGCAGTATTGTATGATGTATATGTTATCCCTGCAATCAGAGCTGAAAGGGCCAAAATCGTAATGCAATTGCAAGAACAGGTTAAACAAGGGAAAAAGTAAATTAACGCCCAACAAGCGGTTTTGCGCAATCGGGGCAGACGGAATGAATCTCAGCATTAAATCATTACCAAGCTTCAGTTAATGGACTGACATCGGTTCTTAGCCGCTGCGGCATTTTGCTACGCTCTTAGTGCCGCAGCTTCATTGTGGTTAAATAAAAATTTCGTTTCTTTATTGGGTTGACGGGCCAGGCAGAAGGAATTCTTATTCCCCAACTGCGCAAAGCCGTGACGTTAGCAGAAAGTATTTATCGTCATTTCGGTATAAAAAAAACTTTATTTTAGCGAAAAATTGAATTAATGTATATTTTGGACCATTTGCAAATTATCGGCAAAAAGAAAAAATCTCGGTATGTAATTTTATTATTTTCGATAATTATATCTGGTGGATCATTCAATTGCAAAAAGGATAATGCTTCTTCAAATTCAAACTCAGATTTGCCTGTTGTAAATACAAATGTTGTTAATGCTGTAACAAGCTCAACAGCGATTTGTGGTGGCACAGTCTCAATTTATGGCGACGAACCAGTAACAGCTCGAGGTGTTTGTTGGAGTATTTCTCAAAATCCAACTCTTTCTGACAGTCATACAACTGATGGAATTGGGATCGGATCTTATACAAGTAATCTGACTGGACTTAATCCAATTACAACTTATTATGTTAGAGCTTATGCAACAAATTCAATCGGAACTTCGTACGGCAATGAAGTAAGGTTTTCAACATTGCCAACAGAAAATGTTTATGTAGCCGGATGGAAGTCTAATGGAAGTGTGACAGTAGCAACAATTTGGAAAAATGGTGTGGCGACAGCGCTAACTGACGGTACTAATTATAGCTATGCGTCTTCTGTTTTTGTGTCGGGTACAGATGTATACGTTTCGGGATATGAAAATAGCGGGGCAATATCCACTGCGAAAATTTGGAAAAATGGTGTGGCGACAGCTTTAACTGATGGTACTAATAGTTCATCCGCAGAATCCATTTTTGTTTTAGGTGCGGATGTGTATGTTGCTGGATGGGAAAGAAATGGGACTGTAACTGTCGCAAAGGTTTGGAAAAATGGGATAGCCACTAATTTGCCTGCTGGCTCTATGTCGGCATATCCCCTTTCTATTTTTGTATCAAGTACAGATGTGAATGTTGTAGGATATGCTGCCACCTCCACTCCAAATCAAAATGTGGCAATCATGTGGAGAAATGGAATACAAACCTTATTGACAAGTGGAAATGGTTCTGCGAATAGTGGTGAATCGATTTTTGTTTCAGGTGCTAATGTTTATGTCGCGGGATTTGAACAAATTGGCACAACCCCCTCAATCGCAAAAGTTTGGATAAATGGTGCCGCAACTTCGTTAACTGACGGTTCTCAGAGCGGCTATGCACAATGTGTTTATGTGAGTGGCGCTGATATTTATGTTGCAGGATATGAGCAACAAAATGGTACTCTAGCAGTCGCAAAGGTTTGGAAAAATGGTGTGGCAACAAGTTTGTCTGATGGCACACATGGGGCTTTTGCGTACTCTATTTGTACATTGTCGCAAAATGTTTATGTAACGGGAGTAGAAGAAAATAGCGCAGGAGTTGAGATAGCAAAAATTTGGAAAAATGGAGTAGCTACAGACTTGACTGATGGTGTACTTTCTGCGTTTGCATTATCAATTTTTGTTACAAACTAATATGCTATGGATCTAAGCAGTTGAAGGAGATATTCTTTTGTATAAAAACTATTAGTCAAATACTATCTGCTAACAAGCGGTTTTGCGCAATCGGGGCAGACGGAATGAATCTCAGCAGCAAATCATTTCCCAACTTCAGTTAATTGGTTTGACCGTTTATTAAACCGCTGCGGCATTTTGCTACGCACTTAGTGCCGCAGCTACATTGCGGTTAAGTAAAAATTTCGTTCCTTTATCGGGTTGACGGGCCGGGCAGAAGGAATTCTAATTCCCCGTTTGCGCAAAGCCGCGACGTTAGCTGCAACTCTAAATCAGCATCATGATTAAAAATTGGCTTTTAATTGGACTGCTTTGTTTAAATTCTAGTTTGGCACTTTGCCAAACTAAAAAGAGATTAGTTGATCTAAAGATTATATCTTTTCATGACACAATAGTAAATATTGTAACCTCGCTCGTCAAAATAAAACTTACTAACAATAGCGATACTTCAATTTTGTTATCAGGGCGTTTTTCTCATCCTTATGGAAAAGCTATTTATATTGATAAGTGCCGTACTGATACTATTGACCAAAATGAAGTCGAAAGTAGAGTAGATGCAAATTATTTGATTCCAGATGAATTTAAAAACTTAAAGCCAGGAGAGTCTAAGATTTTTTACTGTAATTTATTTTGTCACTTAGAGGAAGGAAAAGTCAAAGTGAAATTCTATTTTGACATCGAAATACTCAATGGAACATTCGATAAAGCCGAGACCGACTGGATTAATCAATACTATAATGCCAACTTTAAAAGAGAATCCTCGGAGGAGAGCAAACAAATTAAGGAAGCGAAGAATTGGATCGAGCTTGATTCAAAGAATTAGAGCCGCAGCTAACAAGCGGTTTTGCGCAATCGGGGCAGACGGAATGAATCTCAGCTGCAAATCATTTTTCATCTTCAGTTAATCGGCTTGACCGTTCCTTAAACCGCTGCGGCATTTTGCTACGCACTTAGTGCCGCAGCTTCATGGTGGTTAAATAAAAATTTCGTTTCTTTATTGGGTTGACGGGCCGGGCAGACGGAATTCTAATTCCCCGTTTGCGCAAAGCCGCGACGTTATACGCAATACCCATGAGCATAAAATTACTAATAGCATTTTTTGCATTCTTTTTTTGTCAACAGGCATCTGCGCAAAAATTGACTTCATATTCATGTGACAAAAGTATATTGAGTGAAGAAGAGTATGAGAAATGTGTTGCAGATTCTCTATGGGAAAAGGATTTATTAATTGTGTCAGACTATATAACTTTTTTGCAAAAAAAGATATTCCCAGAATTTCGTATAAAACGAAAAAAAATAACTATATCGGCACAGCTGGAGTTAGATTTAGCAAGCTTAAGAAAAATTTATGATTCTACTTTAGATTCTAAACTTTCTGCTATAAAAAAAGACATGTACAGAAATCAAAAATTTATTCAGCCTAATGCATATCTATCCAGCCTAATGAGTCTAGAAATTTTTAATTTCTATCCAGATATTAATGCGATATTATTAAATCCGATTCATTTAGAACTTAACCCTAAAACAGAGTTAAGTGAATTAGAAACAATCGAAAAATTAGTCAGTAAACTGTTATTATCTATACCAAGCGATTTGTATACCAAGGCCGATTCGTATTCAAAAGCTTTGGAAACCAAAAAAAATGAATATCCTCACCAGATAGGAATGTTTAAAGGTGACATTGATGTGGCTCAAAGAGAAAAACTTAATATTTTAAATTTTCTGCTATGGATAAAGTAAGGGTACTGCGTATAACAAGCGGTTTTGCGCAATCGGGGCTTGACATTGTAACATCAGCATTAAATCAATCTTCAACTTCAGTTAATCGACTTGACCGTTCCTTAATCCGCTGCGGCATTTTGCTACGCACTTAGTGCCGCAGCTTCATTGTGGTTATGCAAAAATTTCGTTTCTTTATTGGGTTGACGGGCCAGGCAGACGGAATTCTAATTCCCCGTTTGCGCAAAGCCGCGACGTTAGCTGCAACCAATTTTCAGCAGTATTTTAATTTAAAAGCATAAAGTTTGAGACATTAAATTGTCAAACATGAAACAAATCAAAAAGGAGAATGTTCCAAAATGGCTTTCAGAAATTAAGTCTCCGAATGAAAATTTCGGAATTGTTATTTTTGAAAGCGGCAGTGAAATTTATCCAGTTACTACAATAATGATTAATTCAAAAGGTGGGGGAGCATGTGTATATGATGCATTTGGAAGTGATTTAAACATTAAGGCAAATTGGAAGGATAACAATACAGTTTTAATAGAAATAAAAGATTGTCCGAAAATTTTATTTAAGCGAGATCAAGTAGAGTTACTTAATGAGGTAATTCGAATTAAATTTAAAAATGAATAAACATAGTTTCAGAAACGGTGCGCTATTAATACGTTAATTGGTATGCAGCTAACAAGCGGTTTTGCGCAATCGGGGGTTGACGGAATGAATCTCAGCATTAAATCATTTTTCATCTTCAGTTAAACGGCTTGACCGTTCCTTAATCCGCTGCGGCATTTTGCTACGCACTTAGTGCCGCAGCTTCATTGTGGTTAAATAAAAATTTCGTTTCTTTATTGGGTTGACGGGCCGGGCAGACGGAATTCTAATTCCCCGTTTGCGCAAAGCCGCGACGTTAGTTGCAATTTTTTATTGGCATCCAATTTCTAAAAAACTTTTATTATGAAGAAGTTTAAAATATTTATTGTAATTAATTTGCTGTTGCTGTCTAAAACATTTGCTTGTTCGTGTGAGTATCAGGGATCGTTTTTAAAAGTTTCTAAGGAGACTTCATTTATAGCTCTCATCAAGGTATCAAAGTATTTAACTTTTAAAGATATTTATGGAGAAAAAACACCAATGTCAATGGAAGTTGAGCTAATTGACACTTATAAGGGAAAAGAAGAAAGGAAAACTTTTAAGGTATGGGGAGATCCTGGAAATTTATGCAGACCATATCTTAGTAAATTCAAAGAAGGACAATATTATGTAATTGCTTTTTCTTCCGCTAGTGAAAATAAAAATGATTATTCGATTAGTATTTGCGGAACGTATTGGTTGAATGTTAACTTTGAGAATTTAACGGTGAATGGTGACATTCAAGGAAATAAGGAAGCTGTAAGCACAATTAGTTTATCTCAACTTAAGGGAGAAATAAAAAAAACTGACAACTAACAAGCGGTTTTGCGCAATCGGGGCAGACGGAATGGATATCATCATTAAATCATTTTTCATCTTCAGTTAATTGGCTTGACCGTCCCTTAATCCGCTGCGGCATTTTGCTACGCACTTAGTGCCGCAGCTTCATTGTAGTTAAGTAAAAATTTCGTTTCTTTATTGGGTTGACGGCCCGGGCAGACGGAATTCTAATTCCCCGTTTGCGCAAAGCCGCGACGTTATACGCAACCAGTTTGAACTTTATAGGTTTTTAATTTCATCCGAGAAATGTTGCTTTACTTTTTTGGTTTTGCACGAGAGGTTATTTCATATTCTCAGCACTATTCAACTTCAAATCATACTTCAACTTCAAATCAACATTGCGCACTCTGGCTGCGTATAACAAACGGTTTGCCGCAAGTGGGGCAGAAGGAAAGCCTTTGTCAATAAAATTACTTTTATTCATTTGTAAATCGGCTTGACATTTTCTAAGTCGCCTGCGCATTTTGCTACGCACTTAGTGCGCAGGCTTCATTGTGGTGTCACAAAATTTTCGTTCCTTTATCGGGTTGACGGAATAGGCAGGACAAATTCTAAACCCCACCTGCAGCAAGCCGTCACGTTATACGCAATTAAAAAATGCATTTCGGTATTAAAGGCATTAACTCGAAGAGCATGAAGAAATATTATTTTTTTGCTTTTGCATCAGTACTCATTTTGAGTTGTAGCTCATCTGAGCAGCCTCAGTTATTTAATCACTACAAAACACATTCAGTTAGTACGGGCGAGAGAATAAAAAATTTATTTCGAGGTATTACCTGTTATATTTCCGGTTCAGAACTCTACCTTAATCAAAATTCCACTTTTCATTATACAACTTGCGGAAATGTTATGACTGGAACATGGAAGCGGGTAGATGACGAAGTTTGGTTAACTGCTTCAACAAACACATATAGGATAGATAGTTTGAACGAGACTTGGCCAAAACTAGGTATAGGCACATCAGCAATGATTTATAAAATAGAGCCGAGCTCACTAACTAAGGTTGAAAGAGATGAATCTTCCAAGAGTATAGAGATATTGTACAAAAGTGACTAGGAATTTAACTGCGTATAACAAGCGGTTTTGCGCAATCGGGGCAGACGGAATGGATCTCAGCATTAAATCACTTTTAATCTTCAGTTAATGGGCTGACATCGGTTCTAATCCGCTGCGGCATTTTGCTACGCACTTAGTGCCGCAGCTTCATTGTGGTTAAATAAAAATTTCGTTTCTTTATTGGGTTGACGGGCCAGGCAGACGGAATTCTAATTCCCCGTTTGCGCAAAGCCGCGACGTTAGCTGCAACTTATATGAATATTCGTTTAACCTTAATATTCTCGTTTTTCCTGCTGTTGTTATTAAATAACACTTATGCTCAGACAAAAGCAAGTAAAACTATATTTTCTTTTAAAAGAGAATTAGAAAAACTACAGCCATCGTTCTATTGGCAAGAAACACCTAATGGATTTGTCAAAATGCCCAATAGACATGGCTTAATTGAAATGGAAGAAAGTGATACTTTGACAATAGAATTTGGGAATGGATTTGATAATGATAATATTACAATTAAATGCTCTGATACTGTTTTTAAGGCCAATGAACTTAACACTTTATGGAATCATGTTGGTGAGGATACTTTTTATATGAAGCCTAAAATTTCTAATAGTTTAGATGAAACATTAGAAAATACATTAAGAATTCCGAAGGCACATTTAAAAAATACAATTATTGTCTATTTTAATAATCAAAAGCTCAAAGTATTCCAAGTAGATAGAAAATATTCATTTGTTAGGCTGGAGTATTACAGGAAGAGCAATCAATTTGTATGGCGTTACTATAAATACGGAATTATGTACCTATAAATTCCGCAAGCTGCAGCTAACAAGCGGTTTTGCGCAATCGGGGCAGACGGAAGTAATCTCAGCATTAAATCATTTTTCACCTTCAGTTAATCAGCTTGACAGTTCCTTAAACCGCTGCGGCATTTTGCTACGCACTTAGTGCCGCAGCTTCATTGCGGTTAAATAAAAATTTCGTTTCTTTATTGGGTTGACGGGTTGGGCAGACGGAATTCTAATTCCCCGTTTGCGCAAAGCCGCGACGTTATACGCAACCAGTTTGAACTTCATAAGTTTTTAATTTCATCCGAGAAATGTTGCTTTACTTTTTTGGTTTTGCATGAGTGGTTATTTCATATTCTCAGCACTATTCAACTTCAAATCATACTTCAACTTGACATCAACATTGCAAACTCTGGCTGCGTATAACATACGGTTTGCCGCAAGTGGGGCAGAAGGAAAGCCTTTGTCAATAAAATTACTTTTAGTCATTTGCAAATCGGCTTGACAATTTCTCAGTCGCCTGCGCATTTTGCTACGCACTTAGTGCGCAGGCTTCATTGTGGTGTCATAAAATTTTCGTTCCTTTATTGGCTTGACGGAATGGGCAGGACAAATTCTCAACCCCACCTGCGGCAAGCCGTCACGTTGTACGAAATAGTTTATGAGCATCTCGAACGAAAATATCAGCAAACAAATCAGCTACTGGTTAAGACACAATCCTGGAGAAGTAAATCTTCATGCCGATGAATTTGGATGGATTAATATCGACCAACTTTTGATTGCTCTTAATTCGAAAAATACGCCTTTTGATCTCCAACAAATAATTAATTTAAATAATAGTTTTGATAAAGTTCGTTGGGAAATTGATGTTTCACTAAATAGAATAAGAGCAACACATGGACATTCAATCCAAGTTTTACTTGAAGATAAAACTAGTACACCACCTGAAGTACTTTATCACGGAACTGCAATAATTAACCTAAATAGTATTCTAGATGCAGGGCTTTTAAAAATGGACAGAAACTTTGTTCACTTATCCGAGACAATTGAACAAGCAATATCAATTGGAAAAAGACATGGTAAGCCCTTTGTTATAGAAATAGACGCAGCTCAATTAATAAAAGATGGATGGACTTTTTATCACACTGGTGAAAATGTTTGGCTTACTTCGAATATTCCAGCAAAATATTTATCCTTTGAACCGTGGTACAAAGAAGAAGATTCTCGAAAAGATTATTTTTTAAAAGAATTAAAGAGAGAAATTGGTGACAGAACCAAACACATTTTGTTTTCTCAATTAGGTGATTTGGAAACAGTTTGGAATACGGGCAGAAATGATGATGTTCTATTTGCAAACAAGAAAACCGGAATTCATTATTTAGTTCATTTAACTTACACTAGACAATACCAAGAAATTGATGGATTTCCTTTTATAGCTGTCTACAACACTTTTGAAGAATGGCTTGAAAATAAATTATGGGAAGATCAGCAAGATTATTACGACCTAAATTACAAATCATAGCAAACTAATTCGTACAACAAACGGTTTTGCGCAATTGGGGCGGACGGAAGGAATCTCAGCATTAGATCATTTTTCAACTCCAGTTATTGGCTTGACCGTTTCTTAAACCGCTGCGGCATTCTGCTACGCTCTTAGTGCCGCAGCTAACATTTGTGGTTAAGTAAAAATTTCGTTTCTTTATTGTGTTGACCGGCCAGGCAGAAGGAATTCTAATACCCCAACTGACGCAAAGCCGTGACGTTAGCAGAAGTTTTTGCTACTTTATAATGTTTGAAGTTTTAAATAATAACTAAATGAACTTTACTATACAAGATATTATTGCGGACACTTCGTTGTTCAATGATAGCGATGTTATTTATGCGAAAAAGATTGATGGAAAATTTGATAAACTTTCTGAAGTATCAATATTAGAGTTAACCGAAGAGGAAATGGATATGTCAATTTCGGAAACTATAAAACTGAAATGTCCTGGGTTTGAATATTTTCTGCAAGCCAATATTTTGAATAATCTCGTATACGACTTAGAAGGAGAAAAGCCAGCGTTAGATTTAGATAAAATAATTGATTCAGTTATTCATTATGTAGAATTTGATGAATAATTTCTAGTTCATAAGCACTTCTGCTAACAAACGGTTTTGCGCAATTGGGGCTGACGGAAGGAATTTCAGCATTAAATCATTTCTCATCTTCAGTTATTGGCTTGACCGTTTATTAAACCGCTACGGCAATACGCTGCGCTCTTAGTGCCGCAGCTAACATTTGTGGTTAAATAAAAATTTCGTTTCTTTATTGTGTTTACCGGCCAGGCAGAAGGAATTCTAATTCCCCAACTGACGCAAAGCCGTGACGTTGTGCAAACCTTAAAAGAGCATTATTTCTAAATTTAAACATTCGAGATGAACTACTACAAGATGGCAAAATTGAGTTTGATAGCTGTTATGATTATTCTCATTTCTGTACCCTGTTTTTCGCAAACTAAAGATTCGAGTCTAATTATTCATAAACCCTATAGTAATTTTTCTAATAAAACTGATTCGGTTTTTTTTCAAAGTAAATCTGAGTTATTTAATCAATTGGAAAGCCTGGAATTTGTATCAGGAACTGTATACTTTTCTGGTAAAGGTTTTCCAAACGTTATATCGTCTTCATTAACCAAAACGTCTGGGATGGCATTGTCTTCATTGTTTGATAAATGTACTATTGGAAGCGTAATTACATTCGAAAAATGTAAAGTGAAAGATGACGATGGAAAATCGCTAAAAACATTGCATAAATCTATTTTACTTCGTTAGGCATGCGTAAGGTATCGCACAACAAGCGGTTTTGCGCAATCGGGGCAGACGGAAGGAATCTCAGCAGCAAATCACTTTTCAACTTCAGTTAACTGGCTTGACCTTTCATTAATCCGCTGCGGCATTTTGCTACGCACTTAGTGCCGCAGCTTCATTGCGGTTAAGTAAAAATTTCGTTTCTTTATTGGGTTGACGGGCTAGGCAGACGGAATTCTAATTCCCCGTTTGCGCAAAGCCGCGACGTTAGGCGCAACTTTCGAACTCTCTAAAACTTTCAAGCTCTATTGATTAAATCATCAATATCTTTTAGAATTTCTTTTTTTGTTAGTTTATGATCAGTTAATGCTATTAGTTGTAAAATTAAACACTGGGTGCAGACTTGTAAAAAAGATAAATTACTCATCTCAAATTCTTTTCTTTTAGCATGATGAATCATTGCACTTCGCACCTTATACATTTCTTTAACTACGCCAACTATTTTCTCTCTTTCAGTTATATCTTTAGAAATCAATTTTGGTAAGTATTTACATACAGATTCTATAATTGCACTTTCATCATTTGGTAAAAGCAATGATTCTAAAACTGTAAACACTTGTGTTATGCGTTCGTGTAAATCATGATTAGCTATTGCTTTTGAAAAATTTTGAATTGCATTATAAATTAAGGATCTAAGTTCTGACTTATGAGTTAAATATTTTATAGTAAATTGATGTAAGAGGCCAATTTCAATATTTTTCCAAATATTAAAAATATTATCATCTATCACAAAGGGGATTGGCTTTACGATTGCTTGTTGAGTAAGGAGATTTAGTAGAGAAGATAAAAAATACAAAGCGTACAGCAAGCAAGAATATGTACCAAAGAAATATTGATATTCTTCAAAATTATAAAAGTCTGGATTTAAAAAAACTGAGACCACTGCAAGGTTTATCATTTCTTAAAAAATCTAATAGTGATTCGATATTAAATATTAAGGGGATACAAATTGAAACAAAACCTAGTTATATTTTTACATTTGGAAACAAAGGAGAAGAAAAGATAGGGGGCATTTGGTTTACAGCAAAAGTCAATGGTTACCGCGTTGAAGAAGTAGGTATGTTTTGTGACATGTTATACAGATTTCTTAAACTTAATTATTCTGAAAAGTATCAATTAATACCAAAGTATTGTATTGCCGTTGATATGTTAAGTTCAACTATAATTGACTATTCAAAACTTGAAAATGGAACTCTTCCTAAATTGTTATCTCCCACGATAAACGAAGTAAATAAGTTCATGTAAGCAAAATTCAGCTAACAAACGGTTTGCCGCAAGTGGGGCAGAAGGAAAAACTTTCAACATCAAATCATTTTTCATCTTCAGTTAACGGCTTGACCGTTTATTAATCCGCCCTGGCAATTTGCTACGCTCTTAGTGCCACGGCTTACATTGTGGTGTCATAAAATTTTCGTTCCTTTATCGTGTTGACCGGCCTGGCAGAAGGAATTCTAATTCCCCACCTGCGGCAAGCCGCAACGTTAGCTGAAATAAAAAAACGGGTGTATAGATTCTAAATTAAAAACGTTTTGTCAAACTCTAAAATAGAAATATTTAATTTTGTCTAATGGGAGAATTCAATATTAAATCAACGACAATAGAAAAAGGGTTAGATCTTGTAAAAGATTTTCTGGAAAAAGCAATTGGACCTACTGTAGAAGAATTTGGCCAGGGCTTGTCTGACAACTTGAGGATGCGACGTTTTAAGATTCAGCTCAACAATTTAGAAAAAGCCAAGAAAATTGCAGCAGATCAAAATGTGAGTGTCAAACAAATAAATCTTAAAGCATTATTTCCTTATTTGGAAGGTGCGGCTTTAGAAGAAGATGAAAATTTGCAGGACATGTGGGCTAATATGTTTGTAAATTATGTCGACTCAGATAAAAACCTTACGATGACCGTGTTTCCTGATATACTTAAACATCTATCTTCAAACGAAGTAAAGATGATTATTTTTATGAGTGAAAATAAAGGAGGTATCATGAAAAATCCGTGGTACCCTGAAACAAGAGACTTTCCAGATAAATATTCTCTAGAAGAAATGGGAAATTTAGCTCGACTTGGACTTATTAGAGAGGTTGGGAATTTTAGTTTGTATGACGGGGATAAAATCGAAGAGTTACAGCCTGAAGACTATTCCTTAACTGAGTTAGGATATGCTTTTCTTAATGCTTGTAAAAGATAATGAATTCTATAATCAATGGAGATATAGTCATACTCAATTTTTACTTCAGCTAACAAACGGTTTTGCGCAATTGGGGTAGACGGAAGGAATCTCAGCTGTATATCATTACCAAACTTCAGTTATTGGCTTGACCGTTTTATAAACAGCTGCGGCATTATGCTACGCTTGTAGTGCCGCAGCTAACATTGTGGTTAAGTAAAAATTTCGTTTCTTTATTGTGATGACCGGCTGGGCAGAAGGAATTCTAATACCCCAACTGACGCAAAGCCGTGACGTTGTGCGCCATTATTCAACGTCTCTAAGAATAGAAGTAAGTGAAATTTAGTTTTAAAAACACCTTTAATTTAATAAATGAGCGCATTTAATATTTTACGAGCAGAGTGTTTGTGTTCTAGTTGTCAAAAGAAATATTCGGCAATACTCCAATTTAAGTATGGAGAATGTTGGCAACACGAATATCTAATTGGCCAAAAAATTAAATGGGGAGCAAATAATATCGGTATCCCGAATGTTCAGAAAGCAAAAGTTTTCGGTATCTTGGAAAATGACATATGCAATGCCTGTGGTGAGGCTAATAACGACAATGAGTTTGACATTCTTGTTCAAAATGATACTATTGAAAAAATTGAACCATTAACTAATTACGAAGATTACATAGAAATGGACGGTTGTTATCAAATCATCGAACGATAATTCACATGTAACAACTTCAGCGCTACAAAAACGGCGCACAACAAGCGGTTTTGCGCAATCGGGGCAGACGGAAGGATTTTTAGCATTAAATCATTACCAAACTTCAGTTATTGGCTTGACCGTTTATTAATCCGCTGCGGCATTTTGCTACGCACTTAGTGCCGCAGCTTCATTGTGGTTAAATAAAAATTTCGTTTCTTTATTGGGTTGACGGGCCAGGCAGATGGAATTCTAATTCCCCGTTTGCGCAAAGCCGCGACGTTAGCTGAAGTTTTTGTTCAGGATTTCGTTTATTAATTGTAATTTTATAGCCCAAATATTTGAATATGTCAAAAGAGGAATTAAAACATGAAATAGGGAAAGTTTTAGACAGTTTTTCTGACAAAGCTTTGAATGAACTATTAAGATTTTTAAAAGAACTTAATTCAAAGTCTGGTGACATTTACTCGAAATCTTCACTTAATAAAATTCTACAAGAAGATAAAGAATTGCTGGCAAAACTTGCACAATGATTTCAATAAAAGAAGCTGAAGATATTCATACAACTCTCATAGAACATTTTGGTGGGTCGCATGGAATTCGTGATTTAAACGGTCTGGAATCTGCCTTGGCTCGACCATTTCAAACATTTGGAAGTGAAGAATTGTATCCCTCAGTTATTCAGAAAGCAGCAGCATTGCTAGAAAGTATTTTAGTTAATCATCCATTTATTGACGGGAATAAGAGAACTGGTTATGTTCTTACTCGATTATTCTTAATCTCAAATGGCTTTGACATAGAAGCTTCTCAAGATGAAAAGTATGATTTCATTATAAATATTGCTTCAGGCAAAACCGATATTGACAATGTCACTAAATGGCTAGTATCTCACACAGTCAAAAACATCAGCTAACAAGCGGTTTTGCGCAATCGGGGCAGACGGAATGAATCTCAGCTGTAAATCATTTTTCAACTTCAGTTAATTGGCTTGACCGTTCTTTTATCCGCTGCGGCATTTTGCTACGCACTTAGTGCCGCAACTTCATTGTGGTTAAATAAAAATTTCGTTTCTTTATTGGGTTGACCGGCCGGACAGACGTAGTTCTAATTCCCCGTTTGCGCAAAGCCGCGACGTTGTACGCCATTAATCGAAACTTTCCAATGACACAAGCTGAATTTTCTGCAATAGCGAAAAAATATATCATCGAGGAATATCCGGCTCTTTTGAACAATATAATTTATAAAGAAGATGATTCTTTTGATTGCGAGATTACGAGTAATAAAGATCTATTGATTATTTGGGTTACAACATCCGATACGGAAATCACATTGGGTTTTAAAGATCCCGAAAATAAGTCCACATGGCATACACACATGAGTCTATTTGGAGCAAAAGAACCGATTGAAGAATTGAATGCAATGTCGCAATTACTGAATGCGATTTTGTCGAATAATGAGCCGGTAATTTTTAGTTCGAAGAATGGGTTTTACTTATCTGATGAACCCGACGAGGAAATTCGTCAAAAAGAAAGCAGCGAAGAAATTATTATTTTCAAATGGAATCAACTCTAGCACGGCATGCAACAAGGATTTGGCAGACGTGGGGCAGAAGGAACAAATTTCATTTAACTATACAAAAATAAAAATACTATCTCTAGGTTCAAGTCTCTAAGCAACGGCGTACAACAAGCGGTTTTGCGCAATCGGGGCAGAAGGAAGGAATCTCAGCAGTAAATCATTTTTCATCTTCAGTTAATTGGCTTGACCGTTTATTAATCCGCTGCGGCATTTTGCTACGCACTTAGTGCCGCAGCTTCATTGTGGTTAAGTAAAAATTTCGTTTCTTTATTGGGTTGACGGGCCGGGCAGACGGAATTCTAATTCCCCGTTTGCGCAAAGCCGCGACGTTATACGCAATCAGTTTGAACTTCCTAAGTTTTTAATCTCATTCGATAAAAGTTGCTTTATTTTTTGGGTTTTGCACGAGTTGTTATTTCATATTCTCAGCACCATTCAACTTCAAACCAACATTGCAAACTCTGGCTGCGTATAACAAACGGTTTGCCGCAAGTGGGGCAGAAGGAAAGCCTTTGTCAATAAAATTACTTTTTGGTCATTTGCAAATTGGCTTGACATTTTCTAAGTCGCCTGCGCATTTTTGCTACGCACTTAGTGCGCAGGCTTCATTGCGGTGTCATAAAATTTTCGTTCCTTTATCGGGTTGACGGAATGGGCAGAAGTGATTCTAAACCCCACCTGCGGCAAGCCGTCACGTTAGCTGCAATGACCGAACACTCCATGACTTTGAAGTTTATTCTATACAGAACGATTTCTTTTGCTATAAATATAATAGCGATTATTGCTATTATTTATCTTGTTGTTAAGACAGATTCAGACAAATCTCCGATTATAGTTCTTTTTTGCTACCCACTTCTAATTGTAATTAACTTAATTGCCTTTATTTTTTTAAAAATAATTAAATCTTCATATGCGGTAATTCAAAGGAAAATACTATTAGTTCTTTTGCTTTTAGCTTTGCCGCTAATAATTATTGTGTCTTCTTTTTAAGCGAATTTTTACCGAAGCGAACATTGCAGCTAACAAACGGTTTTGCGCAATTGGGGCAGAAGGAAGGAATCTCAGCTGTAAATCATTTCCAAACTTCAGTTAATCGGCTTGACCGTTCATTAAACCGCTGCGGCATTTTGCTACGCTCTTAGTGCCGCAGCTGCATTGTGGTTAAGTAAAAATTTCGTTCCTTTAATGTGTTGACCGGCCAGCAGACGGAATTCTAATTCCCCAACTGCGCAAAGCCGTGACGTTGGGCGCAATTTTCAGTTACTTCGTACGAGTTGAAGTAATAATTAATTTCAAGACTTATGAAACAAATATATACATCGGTAATTTTACTTGTTGTGATAAACTTTCTATACTCTTGTGGTGTTAATATTCCCGAAGCCCATTCTTTAAATTATGATCATAAAACTTTTGATTCCTTGGCTAAATATATTTTACTTGAGAAAAAGATATATGCAATGGATGATTTTTCAAGGTATCATAAGTCAATAAATGAAATAGCTATTAAGCTATCGGAAAAAGATGAAAACCAAAATGCACAATTCCTAAACATAGTTGAAGACTCTTTAAGCTTAGAGCCAAAAGTTGTTTCTCATTTAAGAATCCAACTTGAAGACACAAAACTTAGAGATTTCTATCGATCAGGTGATTCAATACTCTTTACAGTCGATGGCCTTCTTGATAATGCTTGGGGTTTTATGTATTGTTCAAGAGAAACAAAAATGGATTCAATCTGGTTTAACTTTCATGGAAATAGTATAAAATATGTTGAGAATATCAATAAAAACTGGAAAAGGGTGTCTATCCGATAACTGCGCCCAACAAACGGTTTTGCGCAATTGGGGCTGACGGAAGGAATTTCAGCAGCAGATCATTTCTCAACTTCAGTTATTGGCTTGACCGTTCATTAATCCGCTGCGGCATTTTGCTACGCTCTTAGTGCCGCAGCTTCATTGCGGTTAAATTAAAATTTCGTTTCTTTATTGGGTTGACGGGCCAGGCAGACGGAATTTTAATTCCCCAACTGCGCAAAGCCGCGACGTTAGCTGCAACCAATTTTCAGCAGTATTTTAATTTAAAAGCATAAAGTTTGAGACATTAAATTGTCAAACATGAAACAAATCAAAAAGGAGAATGTTCCAAAATGGCTTTCAGAAATTAAGTCTCCGAATGAAAATTTCGGAATTGTTATTTTTGAAAGCGGCAGTGAAATTTATCCAGTTACTACAATAATGATTAATTCAAAAGGTGGGGGAGCATGTGTATATGATGCATTTGGAAGTGATTTAAACATTAAGGCAAATTGGAAGGATAACAATACAGTTTTAATAGAAATAAAAGATTGTCCGAAAATTTTATTTAAGCGAGATCAAGTAGAGTTACTTAATGAGGTAATTCGAATTAAATTTAAAAATGAATAAACATAGTTTCAGAAACGGTGCGCTATTAATACGTTAATTGGTATGCAGCTAACAAGCGGTTTTGCGCAATCGGGGGTTGACGGAATGAATCTCAGCATTAAATCATTTTTCATCTTCAGTTAAACGGCTTGACCGTTCCTTAATCCGCTGCGGCATTTTGCTACGCACTTAGTGCCGCAGCTTCATTGTGGTTAAATAAAAATTTCGTTTCTTTATTGGGTTGACGGGCCGGGCAGACGGAATTCTAATTCCCCGTTTGCGCAAAGCCGCGACGTTAGCAGCAATAATGAAACGACTATTTTACATATTAATGGCTTTTTTTTCATTCACAAGTTGTAATGAATCAAAAAAAACAAATACTTCCAAAGAACTGACGGGAGATATAAGTATGGATATAAAACGTCTTCTCCCTGTTGGAGTTATGACAGCTGATATAATGGGTCTTGGTTTACAAACTCCAAGACAAATTGAGTTAATGACAAAATTTCAAAATGGCATTAAAGAAAATTATGACTGGTTTGTCGACTATATGAAAACAGTTCCAGACGGAGAACCTATGCCTTTTAATTCGAAATTTGGTTTAACTGAAAGTGAATACACTGAATTGATGGACTATCTAAATAATACAGAACTTATTTCTTCCGGTACAGAGAATATCGTGATTAAGATAAAAAATGAAATTATTTATTTTAAAGCAGGAGGAAAACTTTCTAATTTCGACTCATTAACTATCGATCTAAAAAATAATATTGCATCATATAAGGAATACAAGCTTCTGTTTTCAGATACTTCAAATATAACCGATGATAAAAATGGCCTTAAAAGTAAATGGAAAGGCTATGTATGGAAATTTACCGACCCAAAAGAACTTTCTCTAGAAGCGCTGAAAGATCTGGAAAGTATAAAAATGAAGGAATACAAATTAACTATAGGAAAGCTTGAAAAAAGTGGTAAAACTTATATGAGTTTAAAAGGAAGAGAAGTAGAAGATGGAGTAAAAATCGTGGAATTTGAGTTACCAATCATCTTAAAGTAATCATTACCGCTGCTAACAAGCGGTTTTTGCGCAATCGGGGCAGAAGGAACGAATCTCAGCATTAAATCATTTTTAAACTTCAGTTAAATGGCTTGACCGTTAATTAAGTCGCTGCGGCATTTTGCTACGCACTTAGTGCCGCAGCTTCATTGTGGTTAAGTAAAAATTTCGTTTCTTTATTGGGTTGACGGGCCGGGCAGACGGAATTCTAATTCCCCGTTTGCGCAAAGCCGCGACGTTAGCTGCAATAATTTAATAGCATCAAGTTATGAATGAGCTTAAATACAAGATTTTACTAGAAGATTATTTATCAAAGAAATATGATGTGGATAAATTCATTGATAAATTTATGTTTGAATGGAAGAGTGACAGAGACGCTAATGTAATTCATGATGATAAATTTCAAAGAATAATCGATCGGATATTCACAGGGTGTGATTCTTATGCGAAAAATCCAAAAGACGAGTTTGAAATAAGCGAGAAAGAACTAAAAGATGAAGTAGGCTTATTAAAATATTTGTGGTTTGGGTAAAATTATTGACAGCTAACAAGCGGTTTTGCGCAATCGGGGCAGACGGAAGGAATCTCAGCACTAAATCACTTTTCAACTTCAGTTAATCGGCTTGACCGTTCTTTAAACCGCTGCGGCATTTTGCTACGCTCTTAGTGCCGCAGCTTCATTGCGGTTAAGTAAAAATTTCGTTTCTTTATTGGGTTGACGGGCCAGGCAGACGGAATTCTAATTCCCCGTTTGCGCAAAGCCGCGACGTTATACGCAATTAGTTATTGGCATTATTTTCTAATTTGGCATCATGAAGTTTCACAAGAAAAGTATCTTTAAAATCTTATGCGTGGTTGTTTTAATTATATTTTTTAGCATTATCATTTTATTTTCCTGGACAACAAAGGTTACTGAAAATTTGGACGCTTATATTTATGCATTACCTTTTAAAAAAGGTACTCGGCATCGAGTTGTTCAAGGATACGGAGGGATTTTTTCTCATACTCATATAGCTGCAATTGATTTTGAAATGCCGATAGGAACAGAAGTATTCGCAGCAAGAGATGGAATTATTTATTCTTATAAAAATGATAGTAATGAAGGTGGGGTTTTACCAAAGTATAAAAGGAAGGCAAACTATTTAATAATAAAGCACAATGACGGAAGTTTTGGCTGTTACTGGCATTTAAAAAAAGATGGTGTACTTGTAAAATCTGGTTATGTCAAAAAGGGGCAATTAATTGCACTAAGTGGCTCAACGGGTTTTGTTTTAAGACCTCATCTTCATTTTTCAGTGAAAAGAGTTTTAAACTATAATATGAACTCTTTTTTAAAGACACAATTTCAAACTGCAAGTGGCAGCATACTTCTGAAAAATTGGAAAATCTATGAGAATTCGGAAAACTAACTGCGTATAACAAGCGGTTTTGCTCAATCGGGGCAGACGGAATGAATCTCAACTTCCACTCATTTTTCATCTTCAGTTAACGGGCTTGACCGTTCACTAATCCGCTGCGGCATTTTGCTACGCACTTAGTGCCGCAGCTGCATTGTGGTTAAGTAAAAATTTCGTTTCTTTATCGGGTTGACGGGCCGGGCAGACGGAATTCTAATTCCCCGTTTGCGCAAAGCCGCGACGTTATACGCAACCAGTTTGAACTTCATAGTTTTTTAATTTCATTCAAAAAAAGTTGCTTTATTTTTTGGTTTTGCACGAGTGGTTATTTCATATTCTCAGCACTATTCAACTTCAAATCATACTTCAGCTTCAAATCAACATTGCAAACTCTGGCTGCGTATAACATACGGTTTGCCGCAAGTGGGGGTTGAAAGAAAACCTTTGGCAATAGAATTATTCTTAGTCATTTCTAAATTGGCTTGACATTGTTCTAAGTCGCCTGCGCATTTTGCTACGCACTTAGTGCGCAGGCTTCATTGTGGTGTCACAAAATTTTCGTTCCTTTATTGGGTTGACGGAATGGGCAGGACAAATTCTAAACCCCACCTGCGGCAAGTCGTCACGTTAGCATCTGTTTCCGAAACTTCTTAAAAATTGTTGCATGAAATCGTTGTTACTATTGTTTTTAACTCTATTATTTATTGGTTGTTTGACAAATAAGAATAAGTTAACCAGGGAAAAGAGTTCAATTAATCAAGAAGCATTTTATGCAACAGATAATAAATTTGAAGGCGCTAACTACATTAATCAAATGTCTTTAGATATGGGTAAAGCATTTTCTTTAGTTCCGCTTAAGCAATCGACCGCAGATAAAGAAATAAGAATATACTTCGCAAGTGTGTGGCATGAAATATTTTTTATAGAAAAATATCAAAATGATTCATTAATAGTTGAAGTATATAAATGCGAAACCCAGCACAAAAATGACTCTATGTTTATGAAAATCCAAAGTTCTGTAATTGCTAGTGGTAAATATGATATTAGTGAAATACCAAAATTTGATACACTTCCGGCGTTTAAAAACTGTATGATTGAAGATACAGTTCAATACATTGATAAAGGTTATATGTACTTCATTCAAATAAAATCAGGGAAATCTATCAGAAGTATGTTACTAAACGATAATTGTTTTGAATCAAATAAAGATAAAGAGTCTGTTTACATTAAAAATTTTATTGAATTATTAACTAAAAGAATGAATTTTTCTTTTTATGATCCTTGGGCTACAATTGACAGCTTAGCATTTAAGGATAATTAATTTGTAGTCTATGCTACAGCTGCTAACAAGCGGTTTTGCGCAATCGGGGCAGACGGAATGAATCTCAGCATTAAATCATTTTTCAACTTCAGCTAATCGGCTTGACCGTTCCTTAATCCGCTGCGGCATTTTGCTACGCACTTAGTACCGCAGCTTCATTGCGGTTAAATAAAAATTTCGTTTCTTTACTGGGTTGACGGGCCGGGCAGAAGGAATTCTAATTCCCCGTTTGCGCAAAGCCGCGACGTTAGGCGCAAGTTGGTTTCAAAATTTTGATTCTAATGAAATTTTTTTTAATCATTTCTTTTAGTTTATTTCTTTTTTCTTGTTCGCAGAAATCCGATGAATGGAAATTGGAGTGGGGGAAACATGAAAAAGATTTTAAGAAAGTTATTAGCCTCATAAATGCAAAACAACTTCAACTAACTCCCGAAGGAATGTATTATATAATACCTGGTAATATCAAACTTGAATACCCATGTAATCAAAAAGTACTAATACTTGATGATGCAAATAAAGAAGAAAGTAGTTCGTATCTTTTCTTTCTTGACACCGCTCAAAGACCATTTCGAAAAAATCCTGTTTTAGTTTATACAACTAATAAGTTGCGAAAAGGATTTTATGAAACTGATTTTAAAGAGAATGTAGTGAAAATCGAAGACAACTGGTATTTTTTATATAATTAACAACGCTATCAATCGATAACAAGTTTACCAACCTGACGCCTAACAAGCGGTTTGCCGCAAGTGGGGCAGAAGGAAGTAATCTCAACAGCAAATCATTTTTCATCTTCAGTTAATCGGCTTGACCGTTCCTCATACCGCTGCGGCATTTTGCTACGCACTTAGTGCCGCAGCTCCATTGTGGTTAAATAAAAATTCCGTTTCTTTATTGGCTTGACGGGCGGGGCAGACGGAATTCTAATTCCCCGTTTGCGCAAAGCCGCGACGTTAGCAGAAATAATTAACGACATTAATTTTTAAAATGAAATTTTTCAGATTACTTATTATTGTAACGCTTTTAGTTTGCTGTAAATCTCAAAAGTATAAGACATATTTAAATGTTAAAGAAGAGCATGAAAGAAGGATGAATGTAATTAAAGATTTTCCAGGCCCGTTTGAAAATCAGGTTAATGATTCAATGAAGTCTTGGATTCCCATTTTAAAAAAAGTTTATACTGATGACCAGAAATACAGGATTGTTGGATATGGAATGACACCTGATGATTGGAAGAAACAAAGCAAATTAGATTCACAAAATTTGCAAATAGTGATAAAATTTCTTGATGAGCATGAATGGCCTGCAGTAACAGATATTGGTTTGTTTGGGCAAAGGGCTGTTAATATGGTAATACAGCATTCGCCATTGAAAGTACAAGAAAAATATTATCCTAGCTTAATCAAAGTTTACAAAAAAGATTCACTTTTGTTTGAAACTGTAGCAATGTTAGAAGATAGGATTAACATGAGAAGGGGTAGATATCAATATTATGGTTCGCAAGTAATTTATTACCGTGGAAAACCTACTTTTTATCCGATTTACAAAGTAGACAGTGCTGATATACGAAGGAAAATACTTCATCCAGAAATGCCTGATTTAAAGAAATACATGAATTTACTTAATGGAGAATTCAATCTTTCTGAATACAAAAAGATTTTGCCTCAATTAATAGATTCATTTAAGGTTTCTGATACAGCGGGACTCCACTTTGATTTGAAATGACCTAAACCATCAACTGAAAATTATTTCTGCTAACAAGCGGTTTTGCGCAATCGGGGCAGACGGAATGAATCTCAGCTTTAAATTATTTTCATCTTCAGTTAATCGGCTTGACCGTTTATTAATCCGCTGCGGCATTTTGCTACGCACTTAGTGCCGCAGCTTCATTGTGGTTAAATAAAAATTTCGTTTCTTTATTGGGTTGACGGGCCGGGCAGAAGGAATTCTAATTCCCCGTTTGCGCAAAGCCGCGACGTTATACGCAATTCGCAGAATCTCTATGCTGGTGTAGTTTGAAAATGGTTAGTTCAAAAATTAAAGATTTAATATTATGAGGTATATAGTTGTAACATGTCTAAGCATTTTAATTGCATCTACGGTTTTTGGGCAAATAATTCCTGATGCTTACCTAAACAATATTGCTAAAGCGGATTCGTGTTTGGAGAGTAAACAGTTTTTACAGGCAACTATATATTATAACCAAGCTTTTATGACAAATAATAATTTAGGCAGGGTACGCGATCGTTATAGCGATGCTAAATGTTGGACTGTGTTAGATAACAAAGACAGCGCTTTTTTTCAATTGGACAAAATTGCGAATGGCGGAAAGTTTACAAAATATCAAATACTTGAAAATGACTTAGCATTTCTTCCATTAAGATCTGACCCACGATGGGCTAAGATCATTTCCACTGTAAAAAGTAATACTATTAAGACACTCAATAATTGAAGTTTTTAATGATTGCGTATAACAAACGGTTTGCCGCAAGTGGGGCAGAAGGAAAGCCTTTAGCAATAAAATTTCTTTTTAATCATTTTTAAATCGGCTTGACATTTTCTAAGTCGCCTGCGCATTTTGCTACGCACTTAGTGCGCAGGCTTCATTGTTGTGTCATAAAATTTTCGTTCCTTTATCGGGTTGACGGGCCGGGCAGAAGGAATACTAATTCCCCACCTGCGGCAAGCCGCGACGTTAGCTGCAATACAAAATAGCATTATTGTTTTTATAGACTTTTGACAATATAGAATGAAGCGAATTAATAAACTCATATTACTATCAATTCTAACTATAATTTATAACTCAATAGTTATTGCTAAACCAAGAATTGTTAATGTCGAAAAAGAGATTAAAGCTGCAAAATTTATTGGCTATGTTACTATTGATTCCTACACTGATACTTCGATCGCATTTAGCATGACTGCTATTGCGTTTAAACTGAGACCAGATAGTAGCGCAGCTGACGGGTATGATATGAGAAAAGAACTAACAGCCAGACTGAGAGTTTTTGACAAGTCTTTTAAAGGAAAAATAACTAGTGGGAGTTTACCTAAACAAGGAGATCGTGTCCTTGTGGTAATCGATTCAAATAATTATGTAAGTCTTTTTGCAGATATTTCGACGGATTATTTAATATTTTGGTCTCCTGTTTATACTGGAAGTAAATGTCTTTTTAATTACGGTAATAATTTTATTGCTGATACAACGGAAACTCAAAGAAACATGTTTATCGACCCATGGGATAAACCAAAAGGACCGGAAAAAATTAGGGAATGTTCTGACAAAGTATTTATAGAGACGAGTAGATTTTTTTATAACTATACTTATGATATCTACGAAGCTGGAACTATTCTTATGCAAGACAACGATATAGACTTCATTCCTGAAATTTCATTTAGCCGGTTTTACAGAATTAAAAAAAATCCAAAACTTAAACTCCTGGACAGAAAAAAAATAATCGCATTTGGGAGGCTGAAAGATTATAGCGAATTTGATATAAAAGAATTTAAAGAAATAGAGTAATTGTACCGCAGCTAACAAGCGGTTTTGCGCAATCGGGGCAGACGGAATGAATCCCAGCATTAAACCATTTTTCATCTTCAGTTAATTGGTTTGACCGTTCATTAAACCGCTGCGGCATTTTGCTACGCACTTAGTGCCGCAGCTTCATTGTGGTTAAATAAAAATTTCGTTTCTTTAGTGGGTTGACGGGCCGGGCAGACGGAATTCTAATTCCCCGTTTGCGCAAAGCCGCGACGTTAGCAGAAATCCCTATGATCATCAAAATCCTAAATAAAATCACATGAGTTATAAAATATTCACTGCAGTGCTTTTGTTAGTTATTTTTAATAAGAGAAGTACTTGCCAAAACGTTTCTGATAGTACCGAAATAAAGTATGAAAATTCTAAACATAAGCTTGTTGCCCAGATTCCCAAAAACTGGAATTTGCTAAGAGAGTTTGAGGATATTTCTTCAGAAGTGTTTATAGTACAGTGGACATTGCCAAAAATATATTCAGTACTTGAAAATGCTCGAATTTCTAATGCAGTTTCTATAACGTGTTTAAATAAGGACACAATTAAAGATTTAGAGAACCTTGTAGATTATGAATTTTCAAGAATAGCAGATGTTTTAGTTTCGAAAGAAAAATTACAAGATTCAGCTATTTCTTATGTTTTTTATACAACCATCGAAGGGCTTAAATATAAATCCAAAAGCTATTTTTTGTATAAAAGTAAAGTTGGCTACATTGTAACTTTACAGCTACTCCAGGTACTTATCATAAGAATCTTAGCAAGTTTGATTTATTTTACAATAGTTTAATTACATCAGAGTAAGGGATTGCTGCTAACAAACGGTTTTGCGCAATTGGGGGCAGACGGAACGAATTCAGCAGCAAATATCTTTTCAACTTCAGTTAATCAGCTTGACCACATATTTATCCGCTGCGGCATTTTGCTACGCACTTAGTGCCGCAGCTTCATTGTGGTTAAATAAAAATTTCGTTTCTTTATTGGGTTGACGGGCCGGGCAGACGGAATTCTAATTCCCCGTTTGCGCAAAGCCGCGACGTTAGCGGTAATTATTAATTAAAATTATAGTTCATAATGGAAAATATTCAACCTTCGCTTTTTGAACGACTTCATTTAAAGGATGAAGTTAGTCTACTGATTATGGGAGCACCATCAACTATAGAGAAGCAATTCGCTAAGTTATCTTTTGCCAGGGCCGTGACACCTTTAATCAAAATTAAGAAAATTGATTTTGCTTTAATATTTGCCGTAAGCCGAAATCAGTTAAGGGAAATTTTAAAAGATGTTTTACCGACTTTACGCCCTGATGCTAAATTATGGATAGCTTATCCCAAGATAACTTCTAAAATTGTGTCAGATCTGAATACAAGTACCCACTGGGATATTATTGATGAAAATGGCTATGACGCCATTGAACAAATTGCAATTGACTCAGTTTGGACTGCTATTTTTCTCATGAAGAGCAATTTAGAAAAATCTCTTGTCATTGATATTGAATTACCAGAAAATTTATCAAATGCAGAAGTTAAACAAATAGTGGCAAAAATTGCTCTTTTAGCTGATGAGAAGCATAGAAGTGATGGAGGGCATGGTTTAAAAATCAATGATATAAAAATTGAGATGCTCGCTAATGTCTCAAAGGAGGTTCTAATATGAAAGCAAAAAGAAAAGTTAGTATAATATTAGATCAAAGGTCTATAATAGATTCATCCGCTCTATTAGAAAATATTGCTAATAGTTTTCCCAACGATAATATAATTATAAAGCTGAACCATAAGGGGAATTTACGTGATAGAAATAAAAATATAAGAAAAGATATAGAGCTTGAACATGAAGCTATAGATTTTGCAAGTAAAGTACTAGATGATGCTGAAACCTCGATTAGGAAAAAAGAAGAAAAGAAAAATAATTCATCCGAAACAAAAAATAAGATTAAAGAATATTTTAAAAAATTAAGTCTTGAGGGTGTACAAGTTAGTGTCACAACTGTATTAAAAAGTACTATACAAGAATTGTTCAAATAATTAACCGCTAACAAGCGGTTTGCCGCAAGTGGGGCGGACAGAAGTAATCTCAGCAGCAAATCATTTTTCATCTTCAGTTAATTGACTTGACCGTTTATTAAATCGCCGCAGCATTTCGCTACGCACTTAGTGCTGCGGCTTTCATTGTGATGTAATAAAAATTTCGTTTCTTTAATGGGTTGACGGGCCGGGCAGAAGGAATACTAATTCCCCACCTGCGGCAAGCCGCGACGTTGTACGCAAAAAAAATCAGCATGCCCAAACTATTTATCATTTTTATGTTAGTCTTTTGGGTTATAATGGCTAAAGCTCAATCCGAAATAAAAGATAATGGATGTTTAAGTATTCAGTTATTGACAGGATATGTAACCATTCCGGAGACGGACGATTTGAGTGCAAAGCTTACTGCAAATAATTTTGGACCCATAGGAAAACATCAATTTGATTTGGGTTTTGCATTTAGTTTAGTTTGGAAGAGAAATATTGTAAAACTTCAAGCTGAAGTTGGTTGGCATTTAGCAAGCCATTCTTCCAGAAAGGTAAGCATGACGACTCATGGAATGTTAATAAATTACGGATATGATTTACTGCCAAAGTCAGTTAGAACATTCGCTTATCCATTCTTTGGTTTAAAAATTCTGGAATATTCAGTATCAGGTAAATCCTATTTGGGTGATGATCTAAATGCCGATAAATCAAAGTATGGGTTTGCAACAGGGTTTGGACTTTTACATTTTTTCACGCCACCGGTAATGCAAAGCTATCTAAACCAGATTGACTTAAATGTTGGGGTAAATATAGCAATGACGAGTGGAAAATGGAAACATGAAGGAGCAGAATTTGTTGCCGGAACTCTTCACAAAAATTTCAATTATTTTTTGACACTTTCACTTGGGTATGGAACACCTAGAAAGAAGAATTAATTTTTTTGCGTACAACGTCGCGGTTTGCCGCAAGTGGGGCAGACGGAAAAACTTTCAGCATTAAATCTTTTTCAACTTCAGTTAATTGGCTTGACCGTTCTTTTATCCGCTGCGGCATTTTGCTACGCACTTAGTGCCGCAGCTTCATTGTGGTTAAATAAAAATTTCGTTTCTTTATTGGGTTGACGGGCCAGGCAGACGGAATTCTAATTCCCCGTTTGCGCAAAGCCGCGACGTTATGTGCAACTTTTAATTGGCGATACAATTTCTAAATATATTTTATGAAACTGCTATTTTATGTAGGATTTATATTGTTGGCAATTACTGGCATTGCGGAAGCGCAGCTTTGTAGTGGCGTTTGGACTCTTCAGCGTCCTCTACCACAACAATGTGTAGTGGGGCAATGGATTGGTTGGCAAAATTCTGGCATGCCTGCAGGTTGTCCCGTTAATCCAATTTACACTGGTACAGAAACTAATACATTTATATTTACTAATCCTGTGAGTGGATTTGAAATTGATTTTAATGGCTTTGATGGTGTTGGTCAATGCGCAACGATACAAATAGCGGTGAATGGAATATTTTTTCATTTGACAAATGCAAACTTTTTCGATTTCATGCCAGGGTCTACTTGTACTGGATCTTTTTCTATTATGACCGTAACTACAGATGGATATATTACAGGGACTGGCGCTTCTGGTAATGGACAGGGGAGAATAATTATAAATGGCGTGAATGCTACCAGTGTAAGTGTATCTACAAATGATGGCCTCGGAACTGTTTTTTCAAATCCATTTGATTGCTCCGATGTAGTTCCATTAAAACTAGAAAATTTTACAGGAATAGGTAGAGAATGTAAAATTCTTTTGAACTGGAAAACAGGAACAGAACAGAATGTCAAAAACATTGAGATAGAAAAAAGCAATGATGGAAGATCATTTTATAAAATTGGTGAAATTATCCCAATGGGAAGCGGCAGTCATTATTCATTCATAACAACAAATTTTACGGACGCTTATTTCAGATTAAAGATTAATGACCTTGACGGATATTATGAGTACAGCAATACCCTAAGCATAAAACCAGATTGCAGCACTAAGACTTATCAAATATTGCCCAATCCAGCGAGCAGTTCAATTGAAATTACAGGACTTGAACGTAGTGACAAAATAATTGTTTTTGATATGCTTGGCAAAATTGTTTTAGCTTATAATTCAGACAGTAACAATAAATTCGATATTCACGAATTAGCGTCCGGAATATATGTAGTGCAAGTAATACATAATGGAATAATTAAATCCAATCTGAAATTTATCAAGAATTAATTTATTACCGTTAAATCACGAAAAAAGCTGCACATAACAAAGCGCTTGGCAAAAGTGGGGCGGACAATTGAACTTCATCATTAAATCTTTTCTAATCTTCAGTTAACGGGCAGAACGCTTATTTATCGCCGCAGCATTTTGCTACGCTCTTAGTGCTGCGGCTTGCATTGTGGTTACATAAAAATTCCGTTTCTTTACGGGCAGACGGGCCGGGCAGAAGGAATTCTAATTCCCCACCTTTGCCAAGCGCCAACGTTAGCGGTCATTGCAGAGCGACACCAAAAAACTTCAGACAGACTAAATGAATAATAGAATTATTGGATTTGACTTAGCAAGAGCATATGCAATTTTTGGAATGTTTATAGTGAACTTTGTTTTTTGCTTTGGCGACTTTCAAGACAAAAGACCTCTTGGACATTTTCTAAACCTTTTTGTTGGGAACTCAACATCTATCTTCATTATACTTGCAGGAATGGGAGTTTCATTAATGACAAATAGAACTGACTACACCAATGAAGAAAAGAAAAAATTGAAATCAATAATTTTAAAACGTTCTTGGTTTCTTTTTGCACTTGGATTATTACTTTACAATTGGTGGCCAGGAGATATTTTACATTTTTATGGCGGCTATATGCACATTGCAGCTTTTTTACTTTTTGTTCCAAAACGTTATTACCTATGGACAGCTTTATTCGCTATTATTATTTTTCATTTATTACTTTTCGTAATCCCCATAAATACAAGTTGGGACTTTACAACCTTTAAGTATGCTGACTTTTGGACACCAATTGGATTTTTAAGAAACACTTTTTACAATGGTTGGAATTCTATTTTTCCTTGGTTATGTTATTTTATGTTGGGTATGTGGCTTGGCAGACAGGATTGGAAAAATAAAAAAGTTAAAAAAAATACATTCTTAGTTGGGCTTATTATTTTTCTAATTTTTGAAGGACTTAGACAATTAGTAAAGAATGGAAACTATACACAATATTGGGATTATGTTATGAGTGACTATTTCCCTGCGTACATTCCCTACATTATGATTACGACAGGATTTGCTTTAATGGTAATATCAATTTGTATGTTTTTAGGCGACAAATTTTCAACTAATTCAATATTGAGTTTGTTAGTTAAAACAGGTAGAATGACATTATCGCATTATGTTATACACTTGACAATTGGTATGATTATTCTTGCTAAATTGACAAACAAAAAATACACAGGACTTTTGACAAAAGATATACCAACACAACCAGTTTATATTTTTATTTATGCGACAGCATTTTTCTTGTTGAGTGTTGCATTTAGTCATTTTTGGAGTAAAAAATTTAGAAATGGACCAATTGAAACTATAATGCGAAAACTATCTGACTGAAAAAGCAACGAACCGCTAACATGGGGTCTGCCAAAATGGGGGCGGACGGAAGCCGTGTTTCAACTTTTGTTTTTCAATTTGGCTTCATATCCAGCAGGACGTTATTAATTTGGCTATGTGCAAATCATCAACTTTCATTTATAAGTTAGCCGGGCGGACGGAATTCTATTTCCCCCACTTCGGTAAGCCCTGAACGTTAGCTGCAAATTTTAATCGGTAATTTCAGTGCTTTTTGCGGCTGACACTTTTGAACGCTCACACCAAGTTTTTAGTTCCTAATCCTTCTATTTCGGTTGACATTTCCGATGTTAGCGACAATCAATTGGATAAATTTAAAACTTTTCGCTCGTAGGACTTCGGCTGACCTATCGACAGCCAAACGCATAAAACTCAAGACGACTCTGAATTGCAGCTTCAAACAATTTAATTTACTTTCGCTTCGGCAGAAAAAAACCTAATATTTCAACAGCACACAAAACAACTAAACAGAAACAATGGAAACTTCGTACAAAAATTGCCAATCCTGTGGAATGCCATTGAAGCGGGACGAAAATGGCGGAGGCACAAATGCTGACGGAAGTAAAAGCAAAATGTATTGCTCCTACTGTTATGAGCAAGGCGAATTTATTTATAAGGGCGTGAATGTGGATGAATTTCAAGAGTTTTGCAAAAAGAAAATGATAGAAGGTGGACATTCCAAATTGACATCCTGGTTATTCACCAGAGGAATGAAACGTTTAGATAGGTGGAAAAACCAACAACAAGTTACCGCAGAAAAATAAAGTCTGCAGCTAACAAACGGTTGTGCGCAATTGGGGGCAGACGGAATGAATCTCAACTTTAAATCATTACCGAGCATCAGTTAATTGGCTGACATCGGTTCTTAACCGTTGCGGGCATTTTGCTACGCTCTTAGTGCCCAGCCTCATTGTGGTTAAATAAAAATTTCGTTTCTTTATTGGGTTGACTGGCTGGGCAGACGGAATTCTAATTCCCCGTTTGCGCAAAGCCGCGACGTTAGCAGAAACTTATTTATCATCATTCAAACCTCAATCTTTTTATGAAAACAAATATTTTAGTTTTGATATTTTTACTTTGTGGCTATAATGGCTTTAGTCAAGATGTAGCCGTACCACCATTGCCAACTGAATACAAAATTGGAAAAGGACCATCTGAAGCGATATTTCCAGGAGATAGTGAAGGTTGGTTAAATTTTCTAAAGAAAAATGTAAACTCTGAAATCCCTTATAAAAATAAGACTGCGAAAGGAACGTATAAAGTTATTGTTCATTTTAAAGTTAATGAAGGAGGAGAGGTGACTGATATAAAAACCGAAACTAAATTTGGATTTGGAATGGAAAAAGAAGCTATCCGGGTAATGAAAGCTAGTCCAAACTGGATTCCTGCGAAACCAAATGGAAAAAATATAGAGTCGTACGAACGAAGAATAATTCAATTCATCGTTAAATAAATTGAGCTTTATGTGAGGTCCTCCCCAAAAACCGCTAAAGATTAAATTAGAGAAAACGGGCAATTATTTATAACTTAAAAAAAGAATAATTGCACATGAAAAAATCAAAATTCACAGAAGCACAAATCTTTTTTGTACTTCAGTAAATCAGCTTGACTGATTCTAAATTGTTTGCGCATTTTGCTACGCACTTAGTGTGCAAGCTTTCATTGTGGTTAAATAAAAATTTCGTTTCTTTATTGTGTTGATCGGCCAGGCAGACGGAATTCTATTTCCCCACCTGCGGCAAGCCGCGACGTTGGGCGCAATTTTACCGGGGCATTTCACATTTGTAAGAAGAAATAAAATGAAATTAATAACCATATTCACACTTCTGTTTATTGGACAAATTACATTTGGACAAGACAATGTTCAAAAAATTGATAGCTTTTTGACTTCCATTTATAATAGCGGAAACATGAACGGAAATGTATTAATTGCTGAAAAAGGGAAAATAATTTATAAAAAGTCTTTTGGCTTTTCAAATGAAACCACAAAAGAAAAATTAAATGAAAATTCCATTTTTGAATTGGCATCAGTGTCAAAACAATTTACAGCAATGGCAATTGTAATACTTGAAGAAAAAGGGAAATTGAACTATGATGAAAATATTTCAAAATATATTCCTGAATTATCTGATTACCCAAATATTACAATTAGAAACTTGTTAAACCATACTGGCGGATTGCCTGAGTACATGGAAATAATGGATAGCACATTTGACAAAACCAAAATTGCTACCAATAAAGATGTTATTTCAACATTTGCGAAACAAAAGCCGCAAGTATTGTTTGAACCAAATACCAAATGGGAATATAGTAATACCGGGTATGCTTTATTGGCTTCGATAATTGAAAAAGTATCTGGAATGTCTTATGGCGACTATTTACTTGAAACCATTTTCATGCCTCTTAAAATGACAAATACATTTGTTTACAAAAGAAGGTTTGCACCCAAAAAAGTAGCCAATTACGCTTATGGGTATGTCTATTCTGACAGTTTACAAAAATATTTATTGCCTGATGATTTAGCGGAAACAAAAAGGGTTGTATGGCTTGATGGTATTGTTGGAGACGGGTCTGTAAACTCAACAGTAATTGATTTAATAAAATGGGACAGAGCTTTATACGCGGATAAATTAATTTCAAAAGCAAGTAAAAAATAAATTTTCGATTCATCTACATTAAATGATAAAACAAAAACAGATTATGGTTTTGGTTGGTTTATAGAAGGCAATGGAGTTTATGGTAATTTGGTAAAACATGCAGGCGGTTGGCCTGGGTATAGAACTTTAATTGAAAGACATACGCAAAATGACAAAACTATAATTGTGCTATTAAATTATATAAATGACAACACTTACATTCCAATAACTGATTTACGAAAAATGCTTTATAATATTAAACCTATAAAGTTTATTGAGCTTAAACTAGAGGAAACCGAAAAATTTGCAGGAGAATATAAAAATAGCAAAGGAAAGGTAGTAAAACTGATTTATAAAAATGGAATACTTTATAGAGTAACCGATGAAGGAGAAAAATTTGAACTTAAAGCCATTTCAAAAACTAAATTTCAAATGATGAGAGTTGAACCAGATGTATTTTATGAATTTATTATTAAAGATAATAAAGTTGAAAGATATACAATGACCCAACCTGAAATGAAAGTTGTACGAGAATTAGTCAGAGTTCAATAAAAACTGCCGCCAACAAACGGTTTTGCGCAATTGGGGGCAGACGGAATGAATCTCAGCATCAAATCATTTTTCGTCTTCAGTTAAGCCGCAACGTTAGCAGCAAGCTTAGACCAACCATTCTGCAAAAATGAAACAAATAAAAGAAACTATACCATTTAAGCTACTTTTCTCTATTTCGATAATAGGCTTACTAATTATTTCTTGCATTCAGAAAAAACAACAAAAGAACGAACAAGGACACTCTCAAATAGCGGAAAAATCTAAACGGTGGCGTGAGCAAAAACAATTACCAATTTGGACAACATCAATTCCAGATTCGGAATTGGTTAAAGGAAGAGAAACTTATGACGATGGCATGGTATTTAATGTCTCTAAACCAACAATAACCATCTACAACCCCCAAAAAAATAATACAGGAGTAGCAATAATTGTTTTTCCTGGAGGAGGTTACAACAAGCTTGCTATTGAGCTTGAAGGTTCTGAAATATGCGAATGGCTTTCTTCAATAGGCGTTACTGGTATACTACTAAAATATCGTGTACCTGCTTCGGGACATCATTATGACAAAGATTGTGGCTGTGGAAAAGACCCAATAAAACCACTTGCCCTGCAAGATGCACAAAGAGCAGTTGGTATGGTTCGCTATCACGCCAAAGAATGGAATATAGACTCAAACAGAATAGGTGTTATGGGATTTTCTGCTGGCGGACATTTAGTTGCTGATGTAAGCACAAATTATAGAAAAAGGGCGTATAAATTGACAGATGAAATTGACAAAACAAATTGCCGACCTGATTTTGGATTATCTTTTTTTCCAGGTCATATGACTGTTCATGCTAAACACCCGTATGATTTAAATAATACTTCCTGTTGATAGCAATACTCCACCCATGTTTATTTTGCAAGCAGGAAATGATCCCGTTGACACCATTCAAAACTCGTTAGTATACTACATTGCCTTAAAAAAAGCGGGTGTTCCTACCGAGTACCACATTTATGCCGAAGGAGGACATGCCTTTGGACTAAATAAGACAGCACTTGACAATCCAAACTGGGATAAACTTCCAATTGCAGATTGGGAAAACTTAGTAACAAGATATTTGCATACAATCAAGATGACTTCTAAATAAAAGCCTGCTGCTAACAACGCATTGGCGCAACTGGGGCGGACAATTGTATCATCGGCTTTATCTTTCTCCCAATCTTTTGTTCCCGGCCTGACCGTTTATTAATTTGCCGTCGCATTTTGCCGGGCTCCCAGTGCTCCGGCTACAGTTCTGGTTTCTTCAAAAGCAGTAACTTAGTAACAGTAACAACTCGGCGGACACAGCTACAAATATCCCAGCTGACGCCAATGCTCGACGTTATATCAAATATTTAACGGCATTTTTAACTATAACGGTATTTTTGTGCTATGAAATATTTGTTACTTTTTTTTATTAGTATTCTTTCTTTTGTTAGCTCATTTTCGCAGAATCGAAATATGGTTTGGCATTTTGGAGAATATGCGGGGGTTGATTTTAATAACATCCCGCCAACAACCTCCAACAATTCAAATATGTCGCAGGAAGAAGGCTGTGCAACTATGTGCGACAATGCTAACGGGAATCTGTTATTCTATACCGACGGAGCATCTGTAAGGGATCGAAATCACTCTATAATGCCTAACGGCGCCGGACTTCTTGGAGGACTATCGTCAAGTCAATCTTCTTTAATATTACCCATGCCAGGAAGCAGTACTATTTATTTTATTTTTACTACCCCCGAAACAAATTTGGGAAATGATCCGGCAGCCTATTCAATTGTTGATATGACACTGAATACTGGGTTGGGCGATGTTACCACAAAAAATGTCATACTCTATCAGAATGTGGGGGAACAATTAACAGCAACTACTAAAGCTGATGGTACGGGTTACTGGATCGTGGTTAAGGAACTTGGCAGTGATGCATTTATCTCTTACTCGTTAACTGCTGCCGGGGTTAACTCTACTCCGGTTATTTCTCATGCAGGGATATCTGTGGCCATTTATGAAGCAGGTTGTGCAAGAATATCCCCCAATGGTTCCAAGTTATGCGTGGCTTTTACACAGATCCACGCCTGCGAGTTATTTGATTTTGATAATAACACAGGCATTGTTTCAAATCCGATAGATTTAAGTATGCCAAACTTTGTGCACTATGGCGTTGAATTTTCTCCCGATAACAGTAAATTGTACACTACGCAATATAATAGTTATTTTGCCCAGGCATACACTACCATTGTACAGTATGACCTGGCGGCAGGTTCTCCAATTGCCATTCAAAATTCAGGCGTAGAAATTGAACACGAGAATATCGGTTTTCCTCCCATTCCACCAGGATACGCTACTACAATAATGCTTGGCCCTGACGATAAAATTTATGTTAGTCATGTTGGTTTTTCAAGCCTCGCCGTTATTACTCAGCCAAACCTTGCCGGTACAGCATGTAATTATGTAACACAAGGTATTTTATTAGCTCCCGGTACCTATTGCACTTCAGGATTGCCAAATAATATTCATTATCCCGTTACTGTTCCTTGCATACCAGTTTCAATTGTCAGTAACAACGTAACTATCTGTTTGAATAAAACTTATCAGTTACCATCAGGAACAGTTGTAAGTACTCCAGGAATTTATGCTGACACCATTAGAAGTTTAAATTCCTGTGATAGTATTATTATTATAATCAATCTATCTGTAAACGATACTTCATTCTCAAATCAATTGGATTCAATTTACTATGGTCAACAATATATGTTGCCGTCAGGGCAAACCGTGAGTAGTCCAGGTATATATCAAAGTGTTTTACAAAATAGTAACGGATGTGATAGTATAATTAACATCAAATTGATCCTTCGAAAACCCCTTAATGATTGCCTGGTTCTCACAAATGCATTTACACCTAATGGTGATGGGATCAATGATTTCTGGATACTATATAAATACGCTTGTTTTAAGAAAATGAAAATAAGCGTATATAATCGTTATGGCAGTCCAGTATATCATTCTGATGATTATAAGAATGACTGGGACGGAAAATACCACAATAATATATTACCTGATGGCACATATTATTATGTTTGCAAAATAATGCTTTTTGACGGACATGCTTATGAGTTTAAAAATAATGTCACGATATTAAAATAAAATATTTTCTCGTGGAATTCGTAAAAAATATTTCATACAACAAGCAGTTTTGCGCAATCGGAGCAGACAAAATGGATATCAACTTCAAAGCGTTTTTCAACTTCAGTAAATTGTCTTGACCGTTTTAAATAAAAATTTCGTTTCTTTATTGCGTTGACGGGTTGGGCAGACGCCCGCCCGGATGAACACCGTTCGGACGGGGAATTCTAATTTCCCTTTTCGCAAAGCCCCGACGTTATACGCAATTTTTTATGAGCAACACCTACATTAAATGAGATTTTTTGCGATACTATTTTTGTTGCCTTTTCTTTTTGGTATGTTAAGATTAGCACCAGGATCAAATCCAAATCAGCCCGGGATAACTCTGATAACGCAATCAATCAAATCGAAATTGCAAATGACTCCAGTAAAAACATTAAAAATAAAAATATGATTACTCAAAAAATTACACCCTATTTGTGGGTAGAGAAAGATGCCAAAGCTGTAGCAGATTACTACTTATCCATTTTTAAAGACGGTAAGCTGAAAGATTTTCGCAAGTTCGATAGTGACGAAAGTGGAAATGATGCAGGCATAGAAACAGCTGTAATTGAAATAGCAGGAATGGAGTTTAGTATATTAGCAGCAGGCCCACTATTCAAATTTAATGAAGCAGTTTCTTTTGTTATCAATACAAAAGACCAGGCTGAAACGGATTATTATTGGGAAGCTCTTACTAAAAATGGTGGTGAGGAAGGCTCTTGTGGATGGTGTAAAGATAAATATGGATTATCATGGCAAGTTGTACCAACTGAATATTTTGAATTAATACATAGCGATGACCCAATAGTAAGGGAAAAAGCAATGAAGAACACATTAAAGCAGAAAAAATTGATACTTTCAGAACTCAAATGAACAGACAGTCCACAAACCGTTGAGCGCAAGCTATGAGCTTCTAACGTCCTGAAATAGGTTGAAACGAAATCGTGTAAATCTAAATCAGGCAACGCATGGTAATTGATAAAGTATTGATCACACGTCTAATTTGTTTTTGACTTTACCTGATCTTTACCTGGTATCTACTCAATAATAAATTTGTAACCCCTGCCATGTACGTTAATAAATTTTAAAGAGTTATCGTCGCTTAATTTCTTACGTAATTTAGACACCAATACATCAACATTTCTACTGATCACAACTACACCTTCATCTTCCCAAATTTCTTTCATTAGTTTTTCCCTTTCTACGATCTGATTTATATTTTCTGCAAATATTTTTAGTGCTTTTGTTTCTTTTTCCGAAAGCACAATACTTTTATTCTCACTTTTAAGAACATTATTCTCTGTATAAAATCTAAAGTTCCCTAATTGTATATAATCATTATTATCGAGGATTGATGCTGTCTCTTCTTTTCTCCGAAACTTATCTTTCACATAAAAACCAAGAAAACTCAAAGGAATGATCAACAGCAATAACCAAAAGAAATTAAACTTATTTTTCTTCAAAAATTCAATTTCAATAACATAACAACCAACCTCCAGCGTACGACCCCTGCAAGGTGATAAATCGCCTGTTTGGCTATTTATTTCGAATGCAAAGACAGTTTCATTTTGTTTACAATTCCTCAAATTCACTATATAATCGTTTGCCAGTGCATTTTTTTGAAATGTTCGTTGAACTAAATTGATGAGTGTGTCTGAAATAAAACCAAAGTCATTTTTAAAGGATACCTGGTACGTATTTTCCTTTAATTTCTTAACCGGCATACACCCGGGATGAAGAATCTTTAGCTGTAAGCAAAAGTTGATGTCCCAGATCACGTAATACAACTTCTACATGCTTCTCAGGAATTTCATTCTTTTTATTGATAAATGCAACAGCAGAGATCAAAATAACAATTATCATGATTGAAGATCCGAACAGAACAAATGGCTTCATGTGTGCAAAAATAATCTATTAAACCCCGGTTTTCGGTGGTTTTACAAACGTTTTACAGATCCTTTACAACTTTTTACTATTAAAAAGCTGCAGGCTAATTGACAACCGATAGCTTTACTTTATTGTTTCACCAAATCAATTATAGTCATGAAAATCTATAGCCTTGCTTTTTTGTGGTACATCCCGATTATTTCGGGGCTCCTTTTTCAATTCCCCTTTGTATTTCCAATCACGGATAGTCAGCAAAAACTAAATAAAAATAAGCCGGGGGCTGCAAACATCGTTTTTAGATCTACTGATGGCGGACAAACATGGCAGGACATTAGCAAAGGGCTGCCCGAACCTGTGCAGGATAATTATGGTGGCAGAAATGTTTTTTTTGCAGATGATAATGGGCTCTATTTAACTGCCGGCAATGGGATATATCACAGTAAACCAAATTCCACAGCTCCTTTTTGGAACAAAGAGATTTTACCTGACGATCGTAGCAGCATTACCCGCGGGAAGAACGGGATTTTTGCCTACAATTACTTGAGAGGAATTTTACAAAAAACAAATGGAACGAGTGTCTGGTCACCGATATTCACAGATTTTAAGGACAAACGGGTACGGACCGTTTTTGAAACTGCCGGAGGCACAATTTTCATCGGCTCCGACAAGGGCCTTTTTAAATCCACTAACAGTGGAAAAACCTGGAAACTTATCCCTGCCGGAGGCCTGGGAATGAAAATAGTCGAGTCAAACGGTGTACTCCTTACTACCGGCGGACGGGGAATAATAAGATCGACCGATGATGGTGAAACCTGGGATTGGGTGATCAGTGAAGGCGGTGTTGGCATCGATGTAGAACAGATCAATGGTGGATTCGCTGCTATCACTTATAGTTCAGCGTCGAATACCAGGAGAGTGCGAACATCCTACGACGGTGGTAAAACCTGGCAGCCCATTGATGCCGGCCTTCCGGCGCAACTCTCCATTGCCTCAATTATCCAGGTTGGTGAAAACTTCTTTTGTGGTCATCCTAACGGCATTTTCGATCATCAGACAAGGGAAAAACATGGAAACTATTACTTCCTTCCATAGACGGTAAGGTCTTCAATTTATCTGTTTCAGGCAAAGTGATTTATGCTATACCACGAAGTGGAGGATGCTAAAAATTCAGGTTAACAATCATGCATTGTTTAAAATTACCGCGGGTGGCAGATATGATTCCTGGTGCACAAGCTGAAAAAAAATAAAAAAAATGAAGAAAAGTATAATGATATTGACGTTGGTGACAATAGGATTTTTTTGCCCGGGCAAAGCAGTACAGATTCCGTTTATACAGGAACTTTGGATTCGGTAAAAGCTGAAGTTGTTATCGAGCGTGAACCTAACGGCCCAACCAAAGCCGGACTTGCCAAAGCAATCGAGGATGGAACGATTTATAACTTTACATCGCCTTATCACAACGTTTCGCATGAGTTTACTTATTTGGTGGCTATGCGGGATTTTTGTAATAAAACTTTATTGCAAATGCGTGATAATGGTGAAGTGAATAAGAAACTTTCCAAGAAATTGAAAAGGGAATTGTCAAAGGCTAAGACAGAATTAGCTTCAGCAAAATTTAATGGTTTAAAAATTGAGTCGGACTACTATGAACTGTTTTTGAAAAAGATTAATGATCGATTTAGGGATTAATGTAGCAACGTTTTCTTTCTATAAAAGGTAAGCTGCCATACCAGGAAATGTAGGAAGTTGAAAAACTCAGGTTAACATTCATCCGTTGTTTAAAATTACCTCAAGTGGCGGATAGGGTTTAGGTTTTTTGCAGCGGTGCACTTTAACTAAGACAATAGTTTTTCGGCATTGACAACCGGACTTAGTTTTTTATATGTAAACATGCCAGATAGTAAAACATAAATAGAAATGAAAAAACTCGTAATATTATTTGTTCTGTTCTTAATGACAGTTTTTTACACTTCCTGTGGGCAAAACCAAACAAACTCACCACAAGATAATATAAAGTTCAACAAAGCAGGATACTCTGAGTCTCAACTTAAAGAGGCGGACACGTCCAGGGTGCCTATGAGTATGGTTAGGAATGTAAAGCAAGCCAGGAACGGAGACATTTTGATTGCTTCTTACCTGGGCGTGTTCCGATACGATGGAACATCTTTTACCAATCTAACAAGTAAAATAATTTCGCCCCGCTTCTCCAGCTTCTGGGATGTTTTGGAAGATCGAAAAGGAAATCTTTGGTTCGCTTCCAAAGATTCAGGTGTTTATTATTACAATGGAAAATCCTTTCAGCATTTTACAACAAAGGATGGGCTTGCCACTAATATGGCGCTGCATATTTATGAAGATAGAGCCGGTAATATTTGGTTCGGAGCAAGCCGTTACGATGGAAAATCTTTTCGAAATTTTACCACAAAAGATGGATTTCCCAGTAACAGTATTCGTTTACTCCTTGAAGACAAAACCGGCAAGCTTTGGTTTGGTGCACAAGGAGAAAATATGTTCGTTTATGATGCCCGCCTGAATGGCGAAATTGGCCAGGGAAAAACATTTACCGTTTTAAAAAACAAAGACGGTAAAACCTTTAAGAACGTTTGGGGAATTACCGAAGATAGAAAAGGGAATATTTGGTTCGGTGCGACGATAATAGAAGATAAAAGAGGCGATACGTCGTTCGTTTCACAGGGTCTTTGGCGCTATGACGGCAGTACCTATACTCAGGTATCGCAGAAGGGTGCTTATGCTATAATCGAAGATAAAAATGGAAACATCTGGACTACAGGCAACGTAAATTTTCCTAACGGAAACGGCTGGGCACTTTCCCGTTATGATCAAAAGTCCTTGTACAATAAAGAGCCCATCGTAATCGAAATAAAGTCACAATCAGGAATGCTTTTGGGAATTTTAGAAGATGCGAAAGGAAATATTTGGTTTGGCTCTGGTGCTGGTGTGTATCGTTATGATGGAAAGACCATCACGGACTTTAAAAGTGCAGCTGGTCAGAAATAATATGTATAGCCGCAATTTTAAGATGGAATTATTCTTCAGGCGGCACATTCTTCGGCATCGACAAGTGGTCGACATTTTTACTTGCTCGTCTTTTTATCTTAGATTTAAAAAGTAAAATATATCAAAACAGATTAGCAATAACTGAGTGCAGACAAAAGAGAAGCAGCGGCGTACAACAAGTGCATTTGCAAAGCCGGGGCAGACGAATATATTCTCATCATTTTATCTCTACCAATCTTTGTTTCTGGCTTGATCGTTCATTAATCGCCTGCATTCTTTGGTTCCGATATAATCAGGATGCCGCAGCTTCATTGTGGTTAAATAAAAATTTCATTTCTATATCGGGTGGAGGCCGGGTAGACGGAAATTCTAATTCCCCGTTTGCGTAAAACCACGGCATTTATGCCATCTGCAGAACTTCTGCTATTTCGAAAATTTATACAAAAACTAGCAAAAAACATTACCTTCTTTATAAATATTTGGTATTTTCAACTCTTAAATCAAAAATGGTAATGAAAAAAATATTATTAAGTTTTATTCTCCTGTTTGCATTAACTATTTTAATTTTTAGTTCTCAAACAAGTTGTAAAAAAGAAACAATAACTCAGGTTACAAACACAGATACAGTATATCAGTGCCCACCAAATATTAAAGGCTTATTTATCGGAACTTATACAGTGGATGATCTTCCTTCAGCAGGGGCACAATATTATAGTTTTATAATAAAACCAGATGGAACTTTGTTTGTCGAATCTAAGGGTAATACAGTTAAATACTTAGGAGAAGGTACATGGACGTTAACCGGCAATTCCTTTAGTTGTGCTTTTACAAATATTTATTCGTCGGCACCTCCTTCCCAGGTTGGCGTTGCTCAAACAGCTACCGCTACATTCGATGCTTCTGGAAATCTAAGTTCTGGAATTTGGAATACTCCATCTAGTAGCACTAATAATACAGGAACATTTACATTAACCCGGGTTAACTAAAGTAAATTCCTTAACCGGTAACACATTTTTCATTTATTGTTTAGTGTGCTTCACTATTCTAATTCGCCGTTTGCGTAAAACCCGTATAAAAAGCGGTTTTGTGCAATCGTGGCGAGTGACGCTTAGCAGTAGATCATTTTTATCTTTTATGAAATGGATTGACCGTTTCTTAATCCGCTGGCGCATTTTGTCCCAATATACTCGGGATGCAGCAACTTCATTGTGGTTAAATGAAAATTTCGTTCCTTTATTGAGTTGACGAGCCGGGCCGCTTGCGCAAAGCTGCGAGATCAGCAGCAGACATTAACCAGTATCATTTATAAATTTTACACAATGAAGAAGATCAATAAAATATGTTCTGCAATTATATCAACAATTTTTTTCGTGTGTGTTTATTCAATGCCTGGCAAATCGCAGGCTACCATGCCAAAGTATGAGATGAATGTTTCGAAAGAGTTTTATAATAATATAGTTTATTTAGACAGCCTTTTCTTTGACGCATACAATAGGTGTAATATTGTTGTAATGGATTCGCTCATATCGGAAAACCTGGAATTTTATCATGATAAAGGTGGATTTTCAAATTCAAAAAAAGAAACGATAGAAGCTGTCAAAAAAAATATTTGTGGAAAGGTTACCAGGGAACTATTGAAAGGTAGTATTGAAGTTTATGAGATTAAAAATTTTGGTGCAATCGAAATTGGATTTCATGGATTTCACAATAACCAGGAACAGCAGCCGGAAAAAACTCACTTCTCAAAATTCATTCATATCTGGCACTTGAATAACAATAGGTGGCAGCTTTTCAGGGTGATAAGTTTGCATTAGTATAAAATGTCCGCTGCTAACAAACGCTTTTACGTTCTGCTAGGGTGGAGAACAGGCTGAATGAATCCCAGCAGTAAAATATTTTTCATCTTCAGTTAATTGCCCTGACTGTTCATTATACGGGAAATCATTTTTCCTTATGCAACAAAACCCGATGGCTTTCCCAACCGGAACCGGCATCACGGATAAATCAACTTTGATTTCAAATGGAATTCGGTTTTAACAGATTAGATCGTTTATTTGATAGCAGGTATTCCCAGGGTTTGGTTTACTGAAAAACAGATCTGCCTTTCAAAAATCCCGTTAACGGATTACAGCAATATTCTACCGGCCCAGGATGGAAATCCCACGCTTTAAAGAATTCCTGTTTCTAAAATTGCCGGGAACCCGTACATTTTTGTACGGATAGTTTTGCAATATTGCAGAATGCTTTCTAAAAATATATAACGATGATAAAATGCTTTAAAGACTCATTCCTGCTCATAATATTTTTTGCCGTAACATCAGCGAAGGGACAAGATAAAAGCAAAGACGAAGCGGAAATTTTGAAAGTGATTAAATTGTATCTTTCTGTAACAGACAGCAAAGATTCAACAGCAATATTGGCATCTTTTCATCCTGATGCAAAGCTCCTTTCAGTAAATAAAAATGGAGAGCTGAAAATAATGTCTTTAAACGAATGGTGGTCGAGAGTTTCACGCATTCCAAATCCCAAAATAAGAAAATGCGCTATCACAACACTTGATATCACCGGGGTTTCGGCGAGTATAAGAGTAGAATTTGATACTTCCTGCGACCATATCTCACTTCTTAAATTAAATAATGGCTGGAGAATTGTGAACAAAACATTATCAATTGTTTTATAGACAGAATTCCAGTTAAATCCAATATGTTATCGGCCTCAGGCAACTACTAAAACTTTCCCACATTTTAATTCGACAAAAATAATTGCAACAAATTTGCGCAACTCAAAAGTTGCGTATATATTTGCAACTTGAAGGTTGCGTAATTAAATGCTTAAAAAATGAAACGAGACATATTTCAAGCCATAGCTGATCCAACACGCAGGGCTATTTTAGCCTTGATTGCTATCCAGGCATTAACACCAAATGCAATGGCGGAAAAATTTGATATGAGCCGGCAAGCAGTATCAAAACATATTAAAGTATTACAGGAATGCAAATTGATTAAACCTGAACAGGCTGGCAGAGAAATTTATTATCACTTTAACCCAAAGAAAATGCAGGAAATCGACAATTGGTTAAACCAATTCCGAAAAAGCTGGGAAACTCAATTTAATCAATTGGACAAAGTATTATTAACAATTCAAAAAAATAAAAAATGAAAAATAATTTACTATTTGATTTTACTGTTGACAAAGCAACAAACACGATTTTCGTAACCAGGGAATTTGCAGCCGGACTTTCTTTGGTTTGGGATGCTTTTACCAAACCGGAAATTCTTGACCAATGGGGTGCACCTGCACCATGGACAACACAAACAATTTCTATGGACTTTAAAGTTGGAGGACGAAGATTTTATAAAATGATAAGTCCCGAAGGGCAGGAATATTTTTCAGTCCAGGACTATACTTCGATTTCCCCGGAGACAAATTTTAAATTTATTTCCGGCTTTAGTGATAAAGATCAAAATATCAACCCCGAATTGTACGGTTCAGAAAATAACCTGGACTTTAATGAAACAAACGGAGTTACAACGTTCAGGATGAATATAAAATATAAAGATCTTGCCACGCTGGAAATGATGGCTAACGACCGCTTCAGGGAAGGACTTACAATGACATTGAATATCCTGGATGAATTATTGGATATTTTATCGAAAAAATGATGCTCTTTTTCAAAATAGATGTCAAAACAAACAGGCAAAGTAATCAACCCTTAATTTATACTTTATATGAACGTACAAGGACAAATCAAAGAATACATTAACAGTCAACCTGAACCCAAACGCAGCGACATGCAAGCGTTGCACCGCATCATCCTGGAAGCAATGCCAGCATGTAAAACATGGTTCCTGGATGGTAAAAACAGTGAAAATAAAACTGTTTCTAATCCTAATATAGGATATGGACTTCAAACCATAAAATATGCTGATGGAACCACCAGGGATTTTTATCAAATTGGTTTGAGTGCAAACACAACCGGGATCTCCGTATACATCCTTGGTATCGCGGATAAAAAATACTTAGCCAATACGTATGGAAAAAAACTTGGCAAGGCAAGCGTGACCGGGTACTGCATTAAGTTCAAAACGCTGAAGGATATAAACACTGATATTCTTCTTGCGGCAATACGCTATGGAGTTGAGGCATCAAAATGAAAAAGCTGAGCAGATAAATAATTAAACTTTACATTCACATGCCTTCCTGTGCCAGGCCGTGAGCCGTTATGCTTTATTAAAAAAATCCTAAACAAAAACTATATTCATATAAAAGGAACTATTCTTTTCTTAACGTTCATTCTGCAACTGACTCAGGCCAATAAGAGCTAACTATTTTGTATATTCAATATTAAAGCCCGATGTATGCCTGGTAAAATTCTCAAAGTTATAATAGTAACGTTTTTTTTTATAAATGGGACTTATTCACAGGCGCCTTCAATTGAATGGCAAAAATGTTATGGGGGGATTTCTGATGAAAGTTCTTTCGGCATAGGAAAAACAAGTGATGGTGGATCTATAGTCTGCGGTTCCACCAACGCAATGATGGCTGGGGGTGATGTAGGTTCTCCTCACGGCGCCGAAGACTGCTGGGTAATAAAACTGGATGCTGCAGGAACTATCATGTGGGAAAAATGTCTCGGGGGTAATGCCGCTGATCGGGCGTTCAGCATAGAACAAACATCCGATGGTGGTTATATTCTTGCCGGAGATACACGCTCCGATAATTCCGGTGATGTTGGCAGCAATCATGGCCTTGCTGATTACTGGATCGTTAAGCTCACAAACACGGGAGCTATTAGCTGGCAAAAAACTTATGGTGGAACAGGTACTGATTTAGCTTATTCTATACATCAAACAACAGATGCCGGTTACATCGTATCCGGTGAGTCAAACTCCTTAAACGGTGATATAACGGCAGGGCATGGTGGCTATGACTATTGGATATTAAAACTCGGCAATACCGGTAACCTTATTTGGCAAAAATCATTCGGAGGAAGTAATCACGACTATGGACGTACGAGTGTCCAAACATTTGACGGCGGGTATATTGTTGGCGGTAGCGCAACATCAAATGATGGTGATGTGGATCCGGCAAATACTGGAAAAAGTGGAACGTAAAACTGGACAGCAATGGGAATATTGAGTGGCAAAAGATTTATGGAAGCAATGCGAGTGATCTCTTGTACGGCATTTGTCAAACTATTGATGGGGGATATGCAGTAGTGAGCACCAGTTATTTTAATACGGGTAATCATGGGCTTAGTGATTTCTTTGTAATCAAACTTGATAACCTGGGCAATCCCGTTTGGCAAAAATCACTGGGTGGTTCATCGCTGGACGAAGGACGAAACATTATCCAGGCAACGGACGGCAATATCATTGTTACCGGATTTACGATCTCCAATGATGGAGATGTTACCGGAAATCATGGTAACCAGGATTATTGGGTGGTTAAACTTTCTGCTACAGGAACTTTGTTATGGCAAAAAACACTTGGAGGAAGCAGTAATGAACAATCATTTGGTTTGTGTCAATCAAACGATGGCGGTTATCTCGTTTCCGGATACACCATATCCAACAGCACCGGCGATGTTGGTCCTAACCACAATGGCACTGTCTCAAACGATGTTTGGGTTGTAAAGCTTGTTACAGATGTAGTGCCGGTCACATTAACTGCTTTTGATGCAGCGGTCAAAGAAAAAGATGTTGCATGCACCTGGCAAACACAGCAGGAACAAAACAGCCACCATTTTATAATTGAACGCAGTAATGATGCATCACATTTTATACAGGTGGGAACCATTGCAGCAGCAGGAAATAGTTCATCGCCTCTCCGATACAATTTTATTGACCCAAATGCAATGCTTGCTACCGTTGATTATTTATATTACCGTTTAAAGGTGGTGGATGTAGATAGAAGTTTTAAGTATAGTAATACAGTTAAAGTAAAATTAAGATCTTCCTCAGCAATAAATATTTATCCAAACCCGGTGGTTGATGTATTAACTATTGATTTTACAGCTCCGGGTAATGAGGAAGCAGTGATATGCATAATTGATCACACAGGTAAAAAGTTATATCAAAAGAATACAACTATAATGAAGGGTAAGAATATCATTCCTGTTAATACAAGCTCACTGCCCGAAGGCGCTTTTATTTTATCTTTCAATGGTAGAAACAATTATTTGGCAAGGTTTATTAAAGTAAACAAATAAAGTATTGCTGCATTTTAACCAAACAATTAGATAGAAAGCATGAAAAACCTGCTGCTGTTTTTTTTAATTTTTACGATTAGCTGCGATGATAGTAATCCTGACAATGATAAGCTTGGCAAAAAATTTAAAAATGAGAAAGCCTTAAAACTTAAACTGCTCGGACAATGGGGAAATTTAAGTGAAACAACACCGGTTTGGGAAATTCAAAACGATTCAATCTATTATTTCCAGGAATCAAAGGCTTATTCTTATATCATTATTGACAATAACTTTGTAATCGACCGACCCAATTCAAAAGCCGTGTTAAGAAATATATCTGTGGTAAATGATACTTTGTCCTTTTTAGATGCCAGGGAATGAAAATACTTGGCTATAGATTTAAAAAAAGGTAAATTTTATAATTAAATCAGTTGCAGAGATCATTAATTAATGGCATTAAGTTTAAAAAGAAATTATGAACGAAGTAAAACAAAAACTATTTCTTGCTGAACAGAAAGCAAAAGAATTGTTTTATACAGTAGAGCAAAGAGGGTTGATCGTTTCCGGGAAATCAGAGAAAGAACTCTGCGATGAAATTTTGAAAATTGCCAAAGAAGATTTTGGTACAGAAGATCATTGGGGCAAAAAAATTGTAAGAACCGGTATTAATACTTTGCAACCCTATGCTTCAGATCCACCAGACCTTGTTATCCAGGATGGGGATATACTTTTTTTCGATTTTCACCCGGTTTTTGAGGGTTGGGAAACAGACCTTGGAAGAACATATGTTTTAGGAAAAGACCCTTTAAAACAAAAGATAAAGAAAGATATTGAAGCGGCCTGGTACGAAGGCAACGCCTGGTACTTTAAACAAAATAAACTTACAGGGGCAGAATTTTTTAATTACGCTGCAAACCTTGCAAAACGCTATGGCTACGAATTTGGAAACGCCATTGCCGGGCACATTATAGGGAAGTTTCCACACGAGCAACCCGATGACCCCAATGATTTATGTTTAGATGTACATCCCGACAATCATACTGATATACTTCAACCAGATAAACATGGAAAGAAAAGACATTGGATGTTGGAACTACATTTTGTAGATAGAAAAAATAAAATAGGCGCTTTCTTTGAACAATTATTAACAGCTGAATAAAACAACGAACCGAAACGTTAGCCGTACTACTCAATTGGTAAATGAGGGTAGTGTATCAGTTTTAAAAAACTGCCAGGCTGAGCTTGTCGAAGCCGGTTCAGGTTCTAGAATTAACCCGCCCTCGACAAGCTCAGGCTGACAATCTGTTTATATAATAAACATGCAAACTGATACACTACCCAAAGGATATATTAATAAAAACATTTACTGACTTTTTGTATATTACCGGTTATTAATTTTTATTATGAGAATACTGGTATTTTTAATCTTATTGATCCCTATCGCTTCCAATGCACAAAAACTTCTTCCCAGGTTTGAGAATGATACGCTTTATACAGCGTGTGGATATACCATCTACAAAGGACAAACTTTAAATTTTGCGAAAGGTTCGAGTAAAGATGGATCTTTTAGATTCATCAGGTTTATCGGTGCATCAAATGAGAAACTGATCCTTTCAGACAACTCAGTTTTTGTTAACAAATTAAGTCACTACAATATTACGGGATTGGGAAACGCTTATATCGTCGTCCACGGGAATATTACGTTTAAAGACGGCACCAAAGGAAAAATTAAATTTAATATGGCCTTTGATCGGGCAATAGAAAGCTTTCCGGGCCTTGCAAGTGAATTAGTAGTGCCGGAAGAATTTCGAAATTCGCCTAAGGGAAGTCTAAGCGCACAGATCAATGACCTTTATCAATTGTATAAAGACAGTGCAATCACTAAACAAGAATTCGAAAGGCAAAAAAAGGAATTGTTGAAAAAACATTAGATCTATTTTTTGTAGCACAGCTGACAAGGGATTTTACGTTTCACCAATTATATACTTATTTGATACAGGATTTATGTAGGATCAGTTCTTCTCAGCTCAATGGAGATATTAACCAGTTTTTATAAATTTAGCTTTTTGGCATTCCAACTTTGTAAATAATTTCTGTTGGCGAAATAATAGATTTTTTTATTTGTCATTAGCAGCGAAAGATTGGATTATTTTGAAAAGGGCAGGTATATTTATCAGTCCGAATTTAAAAAATATGATGTAGCCGGTACTTTAATAAAGAGCGAGATAAGCAGTTATGACAATGAATATAACTCAATTGGTCAGTTAATTAAATCGATATTCAAATGTCCGGAATGTTCATCAGTAAGAAATTTCAGTTATTATGGTAATGGACTTCTAAAAGAAAAAAAAGGAGCTGAGTGTACCTTAAACTGGAAGTATAAGTATAAATATTATTAACCTGCATCTCAGCGAGTCGTGGCTTTTAAAATTTAAAATAATGACCTTAGAACATGTTGCAATCTGGACAGACAAACTCGAAGAACTAAAAGATTATTATGTAAAGTATTTTGACGGGCTTCCAAATTCAAAATATACCAATGAAACGAACCAGTTTCATAGTTATTTTATCACATTTCAATCGGGAGCAAGACTCGAAATTATGTCAATGCCGGATATACCAGACAATGTTAATGACCGGGTAGTAAGACAACATAAAGGAATAATACATTTGGCTTTTGGTGTAGGGACAATAGAACAAGTTGATGAAAAAGCAAAGCAATTAGAAATGGACGGCTATAAAATATTAAGTGGACCAAGAAAAACAGGGGATGGCTATTATGAGTTTGAAACATTAGATCCGGATAACAATCGATTGGAGGTGACTTGCATTTATCCAAAAAATAATTAACCTGGTAAAGTCGCCACCCTATACGCAACCAAAATAAGCTCCAGATTATGAAATTGGCAATGATATTTTTATGTATTGCGCTGCATTGTACTGAAAATTCATATTCCCAATCAAAAGATTTTGATTCAAAAAACAGCCTGGATATTCAACTCCTGGGCAATAAGGGCTTTGTGGCAATTGGCTACAATAGAACAATTTTTAAAAACGAAAAAATTGAATGGCTGATTGGACCTGCAATTGGTTACGTACCCGCTTCACGGGAAGATACAGCGAATTCAGTACCAAGATTTCTGCATTTAAACCTGGGTAGTTATATTGTATATGGAAAGGGGTTACTCAGGCCAAACGTAGGCGTTAGCTATTCTAAAATTCTGTTAGGTGATCCTTACAACGCACGCCCAAAAAATAATTATAATAGAGTATTAGGTGACATAGGCGTTCTTATCCGTGTTTTTGATCTTTCTATAAAGATAGCTTATGCACCTATTTTGTTTGATGATGGTGCTGATGATGTGCAGAATTTTCCATTGGCTGTTGTAATTCATGTGACACTATGATCTGTTTGGTTGCGGCATTACAGTTACTGTCTTGAAAATTTATAAATGACACATCACAATTACATAAAAAATTTGTTTCTTTAATGTGTTGTTCAGCCAGGCGGAATAAGTAAAAAAACTTCGTCTCGACCGCCAACGTTAACAGCAATTTAAAATGACAATTCAACAAGCCAAAAGTATCGGCGGAAAGCAACTTTTAAAAGCCGCGGCATTCCTGTTTTTGCTGTTTGAAATTCTAATGTTGTATATAGAGACCCGCGGAGATTTCGCTAACGGGATTTTATTTTTTTTGGATGCCCAGGCCAATATTTATTTCATTCTTTTTTCATTAACTTATTTTGGACTGATGTTTTTCCTGGGTAGGCAGGCTGCTGTTTTTATTATCATTAAAAACACAAAGCATTATATTATAGCTGGCTTGTTTGCCGCTTCAACAACGTTGTTATTAGCTGTGGCAATTGCCATAGTTGCATTTTTAATCGATAGCCAATCGGTTTATGAAAACCTTAATAATTATGATACTAAACATGCCTTGTTACAAAACTCCTTTATCTTTTTTATTTTAATATGTGTAGTTTGGTTGTGGGCTACAAATAGAATTCAGCGTGAAAGGAAAGTTTTGTGAAACAGGCAGCCAACAACAGGATTGGTCCCGCCGTTAGCAGGGTGGTATACGAAAAATTACCACGCTCATCTTTACTGCACTACAGTTATTGGCCCGGCAATTTCTATTTAGTGCGTAATGGTTACATAAAAAAACCATCCTTTATATGTTGCAGCCTGCAACCTCAGGCTCACCCCACATTTTGTCTTTTAAAAAATTTTTTGAAAAAAAATTTGCGAAACCAAACAGCTGCGCATATATTTGCAACCGAATAGCTGCGGAAGCAAAAATTTAAACAAAATGAGAAGAGACATTTTCCAGGCAATAGCCGACCCGACAAGGAGGGCAATTATTACCTTAATTGCATTGCAGGCAATGACACCGAACGCCATTGCTGATAACTTTCATACTACCCGGCAATCGGTTTCCAAACACCTGCGCATACTTACAGAATGCAAACTGGTAAAACAGGAACAACAAGGCAGGGAAATTTACTACTCACTTGAAATTGAAAAAATGAAAGAGATTGACAAATGGATTGAACAATTCAGGAAAATTTGGGAGACCAGGTTTAATCAACTTGACAAAGTATTATCAACAATTAAAAAACAGAAAAGATGAACAACTTATTATTTGATTTTACCGTAGACAAAGCAACAAAAACGGTATCCATAACCCGGGAGTTTGATGCTGAACTTTCGTTGGTATGGGATGCGTTTACCAGGAAGGAAATTCTCGACCAATGGTGGGCACCTAAACCTTATGCCTCAAAAACAAAATTTATGAATTTTGAAGTTGGTGGGCGAAGATTTTATGCTATGGTAAGCCCGGAAGGACAAGAACGCTGGGTAATCCAAAAATATACTTCCATTAGTCCAAAGACCAATTTCAAATTTTTTAATGCTTTTGCAGACGAAAATGAAAACCCGGAATTGCCGGGTTCTGAATGGGATCATACTTTCAGCGAACAAAACGGAACAACAAAAGTCAGTGTGACCATTTACAATGAATCCCTTGAACGCATGGAGAAGCAGATTGAAATGGGGTTCAAAGAAGGATTTACAATGACATTGAATTACCTGGATGAATTATTGGCAACTTTATCGAAAAAATAATTTTAATATTCAACACATCTTTCAAAATTTTAAGAACTAAACAATTTAATAATCTAAAAAATAAAAATCATGGCACTTATCAACCCTCACATTAACTTCAATGGAAATGCCGAAGAAGCATTTATCTTTTACAAATCAGTATTTGGCGGGGAGTTTGCAAAGATCATTCGTTTCAAAGATCTTGCAGGTCCTGAATTCCCAATAGAAAAAAAAGAAGAAAATAAAATTATGCATATCGCTTTGCCTATCGGTAAAGGCAGTATGCTGATGGCAAATGATGTTCCGGAAATTATGGGAAAAACAAACGAAAATGAGAATAGAAGTAAAATTGTTATAAGCGCAGAAAGTAAAGAAGAAGCAGACAAATTATTTAATGGGCTTTCAGTAGGGGGTGACATAGAAGGTCCTATTGGTGATAGTGGCTGGGGTTCATATTTTGGTTGTTTTAGAGATAAATATGGGATTGAATGGATTGTGGAATTTGACTCAAAAAATAACGGGCAAAACTAACCAAAGAAGTTTTATTGGCAGCACGGAATTGCATGGCGCCAAACAATAGTAATTTATAAAGAAATGGTTGAAGTTTTTAAAACAAATGTTCAAAAAATTGCACAAAGTAAAATGCTGCTTTGTATTTTGTCTGAAGCATTTCCATTGTTTAAAATTAATTTTGATCTTTCAGATTGTGATAAGGTGCTTAGAGTTAAAGGAGACGATGTAGAGGCGTTAAGGATAATGATACTCATCAAGGACTATGGGTTTAATTGTGAGCTTTTAGATTAACAGCAAAACATCGGGGATAATTGCGTTGTGCAAAAAATGAGGATGTTGTTTCAATTGTAGAAGTACAGCTTACAACAGGCGTTAATATTTCGATAGTTGTCGCATATAACCCAATAATTGTCGCAAACACAGTGCATTTTACAGCATATTTTAATTGAAATTTGTTTTTAAATAAATCATGAAATATTATGAGAAACATAATCGTTTTTTCAATGATCACATTAGATGGGGTCATGCAGGCACCAGGGGGAACTAAGGAAGACAAATCGGAAGGTTTTAAATATGGAGGCTGGACTGCACCCTATGGTGACGAAGATTATGGCAAGGCTGTGCAAAAAGAACTGCAACAACCTGCAGATTATCTTTTGGGCAGAAAAACATTTGAGATTTGGGAGAACTATTGGCCTAAGCATGCAGACTACTGGCCAGGTATAAATGATGGTGCAAAATACGTCATGTCTAAGACCAGGAAAAAGTCAGATTGGAAAAACTCGGTTTTCATCAAAAACGTTGCAGATATCAAAAAGCTGAAAAAATCAAAAGGTTCTGACATCCAGGTTTGGGGCAGCAGTAAGCTTATTCAGCTTTTACTTAAGAATGATCTTGTGGACGAACTTAGGCTCAAAATTCATCCCCTGACTTTAGGTAAGGGAAAAAAACTTTTTAACAATGGAACGATTCCGGCAGCATTTACATTAATAGAAAATTCGTTACATCAACCGGAGTAATTATTGCCAATTATAAGCGGGCCGGAAAAGTTAAGACAGGTAATGTCGGAACTTAAAGAAAAATTAAACGAGAAAAATAATTGTTTTAATAAGGCCCGTGGAAAAATTTCAATTGATTTAAACAAAATAACATGAGAAAACTAATTGCAGCAATCAATATGACACTTGACGGGTTTTGCGACCACACGGCAATGATTGCAGATGATGAAATACATCAACATTATAATGAGCTATTAAGTAATGCAGACACGCTTATATACGGAAGGATAACATATCAGCTTATGGAAAGTTATTGGCCATCTGTAGTAAAAAATCCTACTGGTAACAAACCAATGGATGAATTTGCAGTATTAATAGACAATATTCCAAAGATTGTTTTTTCCCGCACGCTTAAAAATGTTGATTGGAAAAATACAAAATTGAAAAAAGAAGTCATTAAAGAAGAAATTTTAGAACTCAAACAATCCCGCAGTGGCGGGAGTAAAAACATTTTAGTTGGCAGCCCGAGTTTAATAGTAGCCTTGATGAAACTTAATTTAATTGATGAATACCAACTCAGTGTTCAGCCAATTATTGTAGGAAGCGGCTTACCATTATTTAAAAACATCAGGATAGAATGATTCTTAAACTCTTAAAAACAAAAACATTTGGCTGTGGTGCAGTAACTCTTTACTATGAGCCAGCTAAATAATGTATACCATGCAAAACGGCATTTATGAAACTACGAACAGAACGTTTACTGGTTTGTGACTTATCAATAAGTTATTTAAACGAAATTCATGAGCTACATTCATTACCTGAAATTGACGAATTTAATACGCTTGGTATCCCGGAATCTATTCAAACTACTAAAAATTTAGTGTTAGAATGGTTAGAACAGCAGGAAGCTGAACCAAGAATGTTATATGTTTTTTGTATTAAATTAATTGAAACGAATGAGTTTATTGGATTAATCGGATTAAAGATCGGTAAACTCAATTACAGGATTGCAGAAGCCTGGTATAAAACAAATCCCCGTTATTGGAAGAACGGATATACAACTGAAGCCCTGTTGGAAATTTTAAAATTTGGTTTTTTAAAATTAAAACTTCATAGAATTGAAGCGGGCTGCGCCGTGGATAATGTAGCTTCCATTCGTGTATTGGAAAAAGCAGGAATGACAAAAGAGGGAAGAAAGAGGGGAATTTTACCAATACGCGACAAATGGGTTGACAACTATATTTACGCCATTCTTGAAGATGAATTTAAATAATTTATAAAAACTTAAGCATTCGTGCAAGAGCAAGCGATTGTGGAGTTTAAATAAAAAAAATGAAATCAGTTCTAAGTATAAGGATATGACTATTTATGAATTTAGATCCAAACTGGGGTATGAATGTAAAGTTTGATAATACCATTACATTATACGAATACAAGAAAAAATTTGATCCCCAAAATGCGGAGTCTTTTAAAAACTATAATTAGCAGCCTCTTGTAGTTAAGTAAAAATTTCGTTCCTTTATTAGGTTGATAAACCGGGCAGATAGTTGTCAACATTCTTAAAAATAAATAAGCGAATTAAAACAAAAAATAATGTCGAACAACAGCGTTACACTACACAGGGTAATTAAAGCAAATCCCGAAAAGATCTTTCGTGCTTTTACAGAAGCTAATGCGCTTGCAGCCTGGCTTCCTCCATATGGATTTTTAGCTACCGTTCATAGTATCGATGCAAGAACAGGGGGGAGTTACAAAATGTCGTTTACAAATTTTTCTACAGGTAACGGCCATTCTTTTGGTGGCGAATATCTTGAGATCAAGGTAAATGAATTTATAAAACATACAGATAGATTTGATGATCCGAATTTACCCGGCGAAATGATTACTTCGATCTGGTTGAAAAAAGTTTCCTGCGGCACTGATCTAAAGATCATCCAGGAAGGTATCCCCACTGTTATCCCGGTTGAAATGTGTTATTTGGGATGGCAGGAATCATTGGAAAAATTGATAAAATTAGTAGAACCTGAAATTCCGGATGCATAATCCTGGTACCGTACACCTATAGGCGATTTGTCCTGCCGTCGGCAGGGTGGTCATTCGCCCGTGCTCAGCAACAAATCTTTATTGTATTTTGCGCTCATGTTTGGGCAATACTGTCAGGTTGAAAGTAACTGCAAAACATGGACATTAATACTATGGCAGATAATAAAAACTTATTCCTAAGGAATAAAGCAACTATAATTTATAGTATCAGTCTGGCATTTCTGCTCTTTCTTCTTAAATGGTTAGAACTTCGTTTTATAATATTTGACCATTCTTTTGAGATCTACATCGGGTTTATTGCTGTCATCTTTACTGCATTAGGCTTATGGCTTGCCCTGAAACTTTCAAAACCCAAAATTGAAACCGTAGTGGTGGAAAAAGAAGTGTATGTAAACAGGAATGAAAACTTTGTCCAGGATACAGCACTCATCTCCCAACTTGAGCTAAGCAAACGGGAATTGGAAATATTAAATTTATTGGCGCAGGGACACAGCAACCAGGAAATTGCCACAGAGCTTTTCGTTTCATTGAGCACCGTCAAAACACATCTCCAAAATCTTTTTGAAAAGTTGGATGTGAAAAGGCGGATACAGGCAGTTGAAAAGGCAAAGAGGTTAAATCTTATACCATAAAATCTCATCCTTTAGTATGAAAATGAGTGATACAGCAGAGAAATGGCCGAAAGTATGACCGGTAAAAGCAGTGCAATGGTCATATTTGCAGTAACCAAAATTATAAAAATGAAAAAGAATATTATCATCTACGGGCTCATAGCAGGAACTATTGTTTCTACCCTGATGCTGTTTACCACCAACTACATAAGTCATTGTGAAGGCAACGTTGATTATGGCACAAGCATGCTCATCGGGTATGCTTCTATGGTCATCTCCCTTTCGCTTGTATTTGTTGGCATTCGCAATTACAGGGATAAATACAATGGAGGATTGATCAGTTTTGGTAAAGCATTTAAAATAGGGGGTATGATTGTTTTAATTGCTTCCACCATTTATGTTGTAGCCTGGCTGATTGCCTACTTTTATTTCGTACCCGATTTCATGGAAAAATATACGGCACAGATGATCGGCGAACTGAAAGCAAGTGGGGCAAACCAGGTAAAAATAGATAAGGAAGCAAAAGAAATGGCCGATTTTGCGAGGATGTATAAAAATCCATTTTTTAATGCAATGATGACTTACGTGGAAATTTTACCAGTAGGCTTGATTGTAACGCTTATCAGTTCATTAATTTTAAAAAGAAAAACCCTGCCTGCTGTAACGCAAGTGTAAAAAATTAAAGGATCATAGGAAAAGTAAGAGAAATAAAAAAGAAGGGAACTGTAATTTAAAAAACAATAAAATGAATATCATATTAATAATTCTACTTGTAGTGGCGGGCATTATAGCCTTATTGTTGATCATGGGGCTTTTCATGAAGAAGGAACATTATGCGAAGCGTGAAATTATCATCAATGCGCCACGGCAAAAAGTATTTGATTTTTTAAAACTGCTTAAAAACCAGGAGCAATTCAACAAATGGGCAAAGGTTGACAGCAACAGGAAAGAAGAAACCAAAGGAACCGACGGAACCGTTGGATATATTTTTGCCTGGAGTGGTGATAAAAGTGCCGGTGTAGGCGAAAAGGAAATTATGAACATTGTTGAAGGGAAAAGAATTGAAACAGAAATTCGTTTTGTAAAGCCAATCCGAACATCTGCTTATGTGATCATGGAGACAGAATCTTTACCCGGCAATCAAACTAAAGTAAGCCTGAGCAATGCTGGTAAATTAAACTATCCTTTGAACATAATGATACCAATGGTAGAAAAAAAATTCCCGAAGGATATGGATACCAGCTTGTCAACTTTGAAAAATATTCTTGAAAAATAATTAGCTCAATAACACACTAATCTTCGATTCAGCTAACAGTTCTTACAATTTGTAATACGACAACTAAAACAGATAAAATGAAAAAAGTAACAGGTATTGGCGGTATTTTCTTCAAATGTAAAGATCCCAACAAAATGAAAGAGTGGTATAACACACATCTTGGTTTGAACGCTGGTCCATACGGAGCAAGTTTTGAATGGCGTGAAGCCGACGACCCTTCAAAAAAAGGACTCACACAATGGAATTTGAATACCGAAACAGCAAAATTGTATGAACCTTCAACAAAGGATTTCATGATAAACTATAGGGTAGAGAATTTAGAAGCATTGGTTGAAGAATTAAGAAAGGAAAACGTAACGATCGTAGACAATATTGAAACATATGATTACGGAAAATTTATACATATTGTAGATATTGAAGGAAATAAAATTCAATTGTGGGAACCTAAAGATTAGTACACATTTTTATGTTTGGACTTTTTTCAAGGAAACAAAATAATGAATGTCCCATAGATATGGAAACACGTCTCTGGATGGAACAGGCATTTTTATGGTTAGCCGGACAATTTGGCCAGGGAAACATTGAGACGAAACCCATTTTACTTCCGACTCCCGAACATTTTCCCATTCACTATGACGGTTCAATGGAAAGTTTAATAAAAACTGCGGAAATTGTTGCGCTGCAAATGGACATTGATATTAAAGAGGTAAACTTAGACATCTATCAACAAAGCATCCAGGAGTTTAGTGGTGACCTTGGTTATAGAATATGGACAGAAGTTGATAAAACAAGTGATCAAACAATGTCATCAGGTTTGTACTTCGGCAAAAATGAGGAAGACAAGTATGATGTGTTTATTGAGAAAGATAACCTGGCTGACCCGGCAAGTTTAGTGGCAACCCTGGCACATGAATTTGCACATATTAAACTTTTAGGAGAGAAAAGGATTGAAGTGAATGATGAATCCTTAACAGACCTCACGCCTGTACTTTTTGGTTTAGGGATTTTTAATGCCAATGCTTCATTCAAAGAACACAGATCATATGATAGTTATGGACATAACAGCATTGGATATTTAAAGCAAAGAGAATGGGGATATGCTTTAGCCTTGTCTTCCTTTTACAGAAAAGAAGACAATCCGGAATGGATAAATTATTTAACTCCAAACATAAAATCAGATTTTAAAATTAGCCTGAATTACATACTTGCAAATGTTGACAAAATATTTATGGAAGATAATACTGGCAGCAGCTAACAAGCGGTAGGCTAACGGAAGTATACCAAACATTTATTCTCCATTCTTCTTTAATTAATATTGATTAGAATTAAACTTATCATCATGTACGATCTTCCCTATCACAAAGAAAAAAATGAACAGGTAATTAAAGAGTTTATTGCAAAGTATCCATTTGCTTTTTTATCGGGATGCGATGCAGAAAATAAACCTGTTGCTACACAGGTACCGGTTTTTATTGAAGAAAAAGATGGCAGGAAAATTTTAAGGGGACACATCATGAAAAATACTGATCATCATAAAGCTTTCATGCATAATGAAAATGTGCTTGTAGTTTTTACCGGGCATCATATCTATGTAAGCGGTACATGGTACAGCAATCCTCATACGCCTTCTACCTGGAATTATATGAGCGTTCATGCAAAAGGCAGCATATCAGGTTTCTTGATGACGCAGCATTAATAGATGCACTCCGGATGACCACACTTCATTTTGAAAACTATGATCAACAGTCCACTACCATTTATGATAACCTTCCTTCAGAATACACTCAAAAATTAATGAAGGCAATTGTGGCTTTTGAAATTGAAGTAAAAGAAATGGATACTGTTTTCAAACTAAGCCAGGACAGGGATGCTAAAAGCTACGACAACATAAAAGAACGACTCAAAGAACAAGGTGAAGCCGGACAGGTAATTGCTGCCGAGATGGAAAAAAGAACCAGGGAAGTATTTCCTGATGCCAGTGAATAGCATTACGGATTTTGAACGGCACGAATTCTAATAAAAAGCTGGCGCAAACGACCTCAACAATGCCGCAAACAACCTCATCAAAATTTTATTTGCTTACTACTTTTGAAAATCAAAAATTAATTTTATGGATACAACAGCGACAAAAACTTCGTTTGTTTCAAGTTTTACCCAAATTGCGTGGGTAGTAAAAGATATAACAGTCGCAGTAAATTTTTTCAAAGAAGCAATGGGCATTAGTAATTTTAGTAAAGCTGAAGTTATTCGCCTAAAAGAATTTGGCAGTACATATTATGGAGCGCCATGTGATGGGGAAAGTCTCGTTTCCATGGCTTATTCAGGTGGAACATTCATTGAATTGATTCAACCACTTTCAGGACGCAGTATATTCCAGGATTATATTGATAAAAATCCCGCCGGTGGGGTGCACCATATCGCTTATAGCTTACCCGTTGCTGATCTTGAAAAGGTTATTTCCGAAATGGCTAATAAAGGAATGCCGGTAATAACCAGCGTTGATCACCCGATTGCTAAAATTGTTTTTTTCGACACAACCAAAGATATCGGTGTTTTTACGGAGGTAATGGGTATGACAGAAGAAGGTGAAAAGGCAGTTCAGCAAATGAAGAGCGGAAAAAATTGAACCGGGCAATAGTATTTGACATGACAGCAAAATGAAAGCAATGAAAAATTGCGGGTATACTTTTCTCTGCGTTATGTCTGCTACTCTCTTCTCTGCGACCAATGTGTAAATCCATTACAGTTACATAAAAAATTCGTTTCTTTATCATTTTAAAGGAGGAAACTTTAACCCAAAAACTTATGTGTGTTAGAAAAAATCTTTTATCAATTTTTATCTTATTGTATTCATCATATTCATATGCTCAGGACACAAGCAGACCTCTGCTTATAGCAGCGGACTCCTTAATATTTCAGAAAGTGCAGGTGGAGGCACAATTTCCCGGCGGAGAAGCAGGCTGGATGAAATATTTACAGAATTATTTGAATGCTGAAGTGCCGGTAAAAAATAAGGCAAAGAATGGCAGATACAAGGTAATCGTAAGGTTTATAGTTTCCAAAGATGGAACAATTTCGAATTTGGTTCCTGAAACAGCTTTTGGATATGGAATGGAAGAAGAAGTAATTCGTGTGATCAAAGCAGGTCCCAAGTGGCAACCGGCTACCCAAAATGGAAAAAACGTGAATACTTACAGAAAGCAACCAATTACTTTTGTTGTTTCTGAATAATTAGAGTCGTCACTAACCGGATCATACAAACACTCAACAATGGGATTATTCGATCTGTTTAAGAAAAAAGATAGCGGGGACGTTTTCTTCAATGAAAGTGATCTTGAAAGATCTTTGCGAAAAGCTGCAACCGAGCCAGCTTACAGAGTTGAATTTTATAAAAAACTGCTTACAGAAAAATTAGTTGTCTTAACTTCTAAAACGTCTATCCCTGCGGGAGAGCATACATTAAAAGAGGACACAAATGTTGATATAGCGACACTGGAAGATGGAAGGATACCGGTATTTACATCTACTTCTAAAATTTTTGATAAAGGGATCATTAAAGAACAGGTTTCTTTTTTAGAAATGAAAGGAGAGGATCTTTTTAAACTTGCCACCGGCGCAACATTTATATTAAATCCATATTCAGATTATGGTAAGGAATTGCTTCCGGATGAAATAAAAAGTTTACTCAATGATACGATCCTGACTGATCAACATAAACAAATCACTGTTCAGGAGGATACCCAGGTTCAAATTGGACAACCGGCTAATTACCCAACCGATATAGTAAACTCATTAAAAAAATTGTTTATTGAAAGGCCTGCTGTTAAAGCCGCATACCTGGGTTGGATCTATAATCCAACAGCAGGCGAACCACCACATTTAATTTTTGCACTTGATATCGAAGGAGAAAAACAAACTATTACAAATGAAGCTGGCTTCACTGCGCAACAGCTCTCAAAACCAGCTGATATCATAGATTTTATACAAATTGATACTAATGATGGATTAAGTGATTATTTCCTGAACCAAACCACAGCATTTTACAAACGTTGACAAAGAAACAATTGCAGTCAATAAATAATTTGGTTCCGCAACGCGACAAATCTTTACAATTCTTCCTGCCTGTAAGAATAGTAAATTTCACAGACTCGCCAGTTAGCGGAAGTTAGGTGCAAGTTAATAAGTCATCTTTCTTTTAAAGGGTTAAATCATACCGGAATTATATATTTTCAATACGCGTTAATAAGATTACCTTTCAATTTTAGACAATTGATAAATATGCCAACTGATAAGGAATTAATACAAGATCTTATTGAACACAATGATGAATTGGAAAACTATTTTAGAAATACAATAATTCCACAATTATTTGTTGATTCGAACCTTATCCTTAGAAAATTTACTCCACCTGCAATGAAACAATTCAGTTTGTCTACTGGTGATGTAGGCAGATCGATAGAACAGATCAAAGATAATTTTCGCTTTCCATCAATAGTAGAAAATATTCAAAATGTAATTGATTCTAATGAAATCCTTGAAAAGGAAATTCAAACTACTGATATGCGGTGGTACCAGATGAATATTATTCCTTATGTAGTACGAAAGAATAATAAAACAGATGGAGTGATCATCACATTTGTTGAAATCACTTTTCGCATAAAAGACCTGAAAGAACAGGAAAAACTGGTTTCTGATCATGAGATTTTGTTAGATACGCTATCGCATGATATTAAAAATCCCCTTACTAATCTGGTACTTGCAATTGATCAATTTAAAGCTATGGAGCTTACGGACCAGGATCAATTTCAAAGTCTTTTAGATATCGTAGAAAGGGCCTTACTAAAAATGCAAAATCTTATTCATGAATTAACAGAAACACGTGAGCATGAACATAAGTATAAAGCGCATGTGGAATTATTAAATTTAGAACACATTTTAGAAGATGTGCGTCTTACACTTAGTGATGATATTAAATCGTCTCAGGCGATTATTCGAAGCAACATTGAAGTTTCTGAGATAACATTTTCCAGGCGAAAATTGAGAAGCATTATTTATAACCTTTTAAGCAACGCAATCAAATATAGATCGCCCTTAAGAATTCCTGAGATATTTATTAAAACAACCAGGGAAAAAGGATATGTAGTTCTTTCAATAAAAGACAATGGCATTGGCATAGACATTACCAGGCAGGATGCTATTTTTTTAAAATACTACCGTTTAGACAATGGTGTGGAAGGATCTGGTATTGGATTGTACCTGGTGAAAGAAATTGTAACCAATGCTGGCGGAAAAATATTATTGGAAAGCCAATTAGATATGGGTACCGAAATTAAAATTTTTCTGAAAGACATCTAACAACATTCATTTTCAAATTACCGGCCGCTAACAACCGGTTTTACTCCAGCCCGATAGCAAAGTTCCGGAGGCAATGTAGCCCCACCGTCAAATCCTTAATAAGTGTGACGCATTCAGGCAGGATTTCTTCTCGTGATTATTTTTAAACCTGCCTGCCGGCAGGCAGGATGACCCGTAACAGTTACAAAAAAAATCATTTCTTTATTAACTGCCAGTATAGCATTGAAGCATAATTATTAACTTACAACTCGTACAAGAAATATCTTTAATAAATATCAACAAATACAATGGATAATACAAGAGTATATAGAATGTCTTTTGCAAGTGTCTATCCGTTATATATAAAAAAAGTGGAAAGAAAAGGACACACAAAAGCAGAATTGGATACCATTATTTTTTGGCTGACAGGGTATAATGAACAAACATTAAAACAACAGATCGACAAGAAGAATGATTTTGAAACTTTTTTCGCCCAGGCACCACAAATGAATTCAAATGTTTCAAAGATCACAGGCGTAATTTGCGGATATCGTGTCGAAGAGATCGAAGACAAACTAATGCAAAAAGTTCGTTATTTGGATAAGTTGGTTGATGAACTGGCAAAGGGAAAAGCAATGGAGAAGATTTTAAGGAAATAAAGAGAATTTGGCGGGTACAACAACAGGTATGCAAATTTTGTCCCCGGTTGTTCTGATTTTATCCCTTTCCTGTATGCGGTACGGTTATTGGTTCATTAGCATTACATTAAAATAAAATTATGAACAATCAAAAACAATTTGGCGTTTGGATGGATAACCACAACGCAGCAGTAGTAGGTAGTGAAAGTACAGAAGGACCACTAATTGTACTTGCTCACGTGAAAGGGGAAGTAATTTCCCCAAATTCCAATGAAAAAACTTCTAATAATCATGAGAAAACTGCGCAGGGAAAGTTTTTTAAAGAAATAGCATCTCATATGGTAAATGCCACTCATGTACATGTTACAGGCACGGGCCAGGCACAGGAAAAATTTATTCACTACCTGGCAGCTACACCGCAATTTAAAAATAGTAAAACGGCAGAATCTACTTCTAATAAAATGAGCGATGAAAAACTCATAGAATTTATTACTACTAAACTTTGATGAATGTAGTCAGTAACAGCAGGTTCTGACCCGGACTGCTGTTACTTAATTATCACTTCATAAGTCCTGAGGGATTGATCAGGCGCTTTAGAAAAGGAGAACAAAGTATCAAGTCAGGTGGCAAATTTTTACTGTACTTCTCTGTCTGTGTCAAACAACAGCCAACCGTTATAGTCTTGTCAATTTCTGTAGAGAGCAGTACCAATCCATAAAAATTTCGTTTCTTTATCGTGTTGAATCAACGCACCAACGTTACCTGAAACATTTAATGGGCTTCATAGTTTTTCCAAAATGAAATTATTTTTTACAACCATATTTTTCTTTTTTATTTTTTCTGCCCTTTCGCAAGACACAACTTTTATAAAAGTTCATTTCTTATATGGATCAAAACCTCAGAAAAATTTTAAAAAAACGGAACAAAAATGGTTTGGTGGTGTTTTAGGCGGGCACGTTGGAATTGAAGGCGACAGTGGCAGGATTTTAAATTTCATTCACAGCGGTACATTTCATATATTTTCAAAGAGCAAGGATCGACATAGTATGTATGCAGAGCATAGTTCAAAAAGTTTTTATGAGATTTTGGGTGGAAAGTCAGATAGCGTAAAAAAAGCAATTGTTTATGTACCTGTAACGAAAAGGCAAAAACAACTATTTGATAGTTTAAACCTTGCATACTTAAAGCAAACGCCATATGACTATGCTTTTTTTGGGATGCGTTGCGGTGCAGCTACCTATGAAATTCTTGGGCAACTGGATATCTTACCGTGTTATTCAACAAAAAAAACACACAGGCAAATATTTTATCCAAAGAAATTGCGAAAGCGACTTTTCAAAAAAGCAATAGAAAATAACTGGACAATTGTAAAACAAGATGGCTCTTCTAAAAGAAAATGGGAGAGGGATTAGGCAATAAATATTGTGGTAAGTGTAGTAGCAGGAATTCTGAAAAAAAATCTTTCTCGTGTTTCAACATCGGCTGTAATATTTTTTAATCATCAAAAAAAAACATAAATATGAGGTTTAAAACTTTCATGTTATGGATGTTGGTTTTAAATGTTTTTCAATCCAACGGCCAGGACAGTAGCAGCGTTAAATTTAAAACGATAGAATTTGCAGAATATGATGTGAATTCTCCCCGTATACAACAAAAAGACAAAGTCGAGATCTATACATATGCCTCTCTTGACGAAAAAGGCAATCTGAAAGTACTATTTAAACGTTATAATGGTGAGATCAGATATTATGCTTATCAACTTAGTGATAGTATAATAAATGGCCTCAATCAGATTTTTAATGGCGGGCATTTGTTGCAGCATTATATGGTTGAAAGCACATTGAAAGATGGGAACCACTTTGCAGGTACTTATAATTATATTGGTTATACATTAACAAATGGAAAAAAAGATGAATTATGTTACGTAGGCTTATACATGAGCAAGGATTTTGATCATGTGATGGATAAATTAATGTATATAATTTATAGACAACCAAAAACTGAAATTGCACCTGGTAACTTAATACCAGCAGATCTACCTGGCAAAATTCTTTTTCAACATAAGAAAAATACATATCTACCGGCTATTGAATCCGCTCCACCTGTTTCTCCGGGTAATTGAGTTGTAAACCATTTCTGTGTTGCAGTTAACTAAAAATTTCGTTTCTTTAATATGTTGAACGCAGGCTGACGATGAAATTTTTACAGTTTCACTATGCTGCCAACGCCAGAGGCAAGATGCTGTCATGAATGCCAAAACTTAGCGATGTCTAAAAAAAATCATATCAGCTTAATCAGGTATTATAATCTCGGCGCTACTTTACCATTTTCCCTGGCACTGGTAATCGGTCTGTTTCTGAGTGCTTCCCATAAGCCGGACCCAAATTACGTTAGTGAGTATTTTAGAGATGATGGATTTGGACAGACTGTTTTTTTATACATACTGTTGTCGATGGTTACATGCCTGCTTTCATCTGCACTATTTTTAAACTCGTATAAAATAATCTCTGACCATTTTGCATTTAGCATTTTGGTGTGGATGTTTTTACCTTTCTCGCTATTGGCATATTCATTTTACAGGTTCACAGAATCTTCATCTACTTTCTCATCTAAGTATGAAGGAAACAGTACGCTGGATTTTTTCTTTGTCTTTATTGTTTTATCTCATTTAGTAATGTTGATAATAAGTTTTTATCAATTTAGAAGCGTTTTGGCCAGGATAGCCGCACTCCACAAATAAACAGTATTGCAGTTAACAGGCGATTGGTTAAAATTGAAAGTTACAGTTACATAAAAAAATCGTTTCTTTACCCTGAAACATGATGAGCAATAAAACAAAATTAGCCCGGGTTAAAATTCTCCATACACTGATCTGGTTATTTTTCAACATCGTGATCTCTTACATGCTATATGCTGTACTGGTTAATAAAATTGATAAATGGCTTTGGAGTGGTTACATCCTGATCTTAATAGAAATAATTACACTGCTTTACTTTAAGTTGAGCTGCCCGATAACGATCGTTGCACGCAGGTACTCGAATTCAAAAAAAGCAAATTTTGATGTATATCTTCCTATCTGGCTGGCAAAATACAACCGGGTGATCTATGCTTCTGTTTTGCTGGTTGTAATTTGTATAACTTTATTCCGGCTGTTCTAAATTCCAATCTTGTAAGTCGCTGGCATTATTAAAAATAAATGCTGTTATATGAGTTTAATTGAAAAAAGATTAAAAGAACTTGGACTTAGTTTAGAAAATCCTAAACCACCTGTTGGTAATTATTTGGGAAGTAAACGAATGGGAGAATTACTTTTTGCTTCAGGGCGGGTAAGTGATTGCACAGGAGAAGTTGGAACGGAAGTTTCAACAGAAAAAGCTAAGGAAGCTGCCAGGAAAACTGTGTTGGTTATTTTAGCCATCGTCAAACAGGACATTACAGACCTGGATCAAATTGTGGGAGTTATTAAGCTGACAGGATTCGTACGCTCTTCAACAGGGTTTACTGAACAACCAACAGTGTTGGATGGTGCTTCTGATCTATTAATAGATCTATTGGGAGAAAACGGGCGCCACGCAAGAACTGCAACAGGTGTTGCTCAATTGCCATTTGGATCTTCGGTTCAATTAGATATTATTTTCCGGCTAAAGTCTACAGGCTCGTAAACCAAAACCAGGTATAAAGGTTATATTCACCATTCTTTACTCACTATACAGTTAAACGTTTTTATTGCAAGAGATCTTCAACACACTCATAAACAGTTTTATCGAAAATAAGATTGGCATTGCCAATGATTTTCTAAGTGAATCCATAGCATTTAACTTAAAGCGGAATTTAATAAATCTTTATAAAGACAAATTACTGCTGTCCGCCGGTACAGGAAATACCGCAAATGTCGAACACGACAAATTATTCAGAAGTGATATCATTTACTGGCTGGATCGCAAACATAACAACCTGCATGAAAATAATTTTTTCGACCTGATGGATAATTTTATCAGGCATTTAAATGAAACATGTTATACCGGCATAACCAATTATGAGTTTCATTATACCTTGTATGAAAAAGGAAGTTTTTATAAAAGACACTTAGACCAATTCCGGAATAATGATAGCAGGAAATACTCGATGGTTATGTACCTGAATGAAGACTGGGAAATAAACGATGGGGGAGAGCTGTGTGTATACCCTGATGACAAATCTATAAACATATCGCCGCTCAATGGGAAAAGTGTTTTTTTTAAGAGCGATGAACTGGAGCATGAAGTATTAATAACCAATAAGCCGAGAATGAGTATTACTGGTTGGTTAAAAGCTTAGTCTTAACATGGTGTTTTCATAAATTTTTTGTTCCTTTATTAACATTACAACCTTGCAGCCAGCGGAACAAATGTCCACCTCAATGCATGTTGTTGTATATCATTCAATGAAATTTTATAAAACTGGTATGATAAAGCTCGCGATTCCACTTTTACATATTTCAAATGCAACTTTAGCAGAGAATTTTTATTGCAGCCAGCTTGGATTTAAAAGAACATTTATTTATCAACCCTTTGGTGAAACGGGGCCTTCTTATTTGGGATTGACCCGTGATGATGTGATTATACATTTATCATCTTTTCCCGAAGACGGCAAAGCCGGAAATGCAGTCGTTTTAATTGTTGACAACGTAGATAGCCTTTACAATGAATTTGTAGCGAAAGACGTGCAAATTGATTTGGTTCCAACTGATCAGAGTTGGAGAAACAGGGAAATGTATATCAAAGACATGGACAGCAATAGTATTCGTTTTACTCAATGGACTTAGACCGAAACTTGAGACCAATAATCAGACTTTGGCAAGGTAAAAAAATTATATTGCAACTATTGAAGGTGTAAAAAGGCGCCTGCCCGAAGATCTTAGTAAAAACAATTAAATCCCGATCCCTGAAGCTGGTAAAAATTTTATATTTTCGAAGATTAGTAATATTATCAAAATGATAAACATATGAATAAGATCTTTTTATTTTTCCTTGTACTTTTCTCTGTTTCAGTAAAAGCGCAAACTTCAAATCTTCTTCCTGGCAATTGGAAGTTTAAGGATATTAACAACGCTGAAACCCTTGATTCAGCCAAGCGGGCAACTTTGAGAAAAGTATTTGGTAACCTGGAATTAAATTTAAAAGCTGATAAACAATACACAGCTGTTTTTTTTAATAAAGAAGAAGGGACATGGAACTATGATGATAGCCAAAAAATTTTAACGCTTATAAGTGAGAAGGGTGAAAATAAGATCACTATTATTAGTGTTACAGAAAAAGATCTTATACTTGAACTTGGCAAGGGTAAAGAATTAATACTTGAAAAAATCCTGGCAAAATAACGCTGCAATGTAAAATATGAACAGAGTTTTGTTGATATTAATGCTTTTACTTACCAGCAATTTTATATATGGTCAGCAAGCAGACACAGCAAATGCAGCTGTTTTTGATCCAAGGCCTACTGTTATTACTACGGCAAAATTTGATAAATATAAAGCGACAAAAGAAGGATATTATTTTAGTGATTATGTTATGAACATAAGCGCTAAGCAAGCAAAAAAACTACACGGGAAAATGTTGAAGGTGACCGGCAAAGTGGACATAATAAAAGGAATAAAAGATCAGCCAAAGAAAAACAGTCAAAACCACAATGAAGTAATTGTTGCCGGCCGATTAGAAGACACAAAATATATTCCGGCTCCACACATAGAAATTCTACCACATTAAATTGGAAGGATGAAAAACATAATAATTTTAATACTTTGCCTCACATGTTTAAGCGTTTGTGGACAAGAAATTAAAACTGATTTTAACGGACATAAGTGGCAAGCTCCATATGATCTGCCAGTACCAAAGGGTTGGACAATTGAACGATTCCTTATTCCTATTAGCTTTGCCCCGAAAATTTCTTATAAAGGAGTAGAAGATATTCGTTTTGCGCCAGGCTGGGCAAATGTAAAAACTGATGAATACTGGACCTATGCCTTTTTATGGTATTTAGATGATTCACCAAAAACAGATGCAAGAATAATTGCGGAAAATTTAAAAGCTTATTATACCGGGTTAATTAATGCCAATACTGATAGTACTAAGGCTGTTACAGAAAAATTTGCACCGGTAAGTACGTCGTTCGAAAAGACAAAAACAAGTAAAGCTGACCTGGAAACTTATACCGGCACAATTGAAATGGTCGATTATATGCAACGAAAACCTATCATGCTTAATTGTATCGTTCACCTGAAAACCTGCCCGGAAAATAACAAGACCATTTTATTCTACGAATTATCTCCAAAACCCTTTACACATAATAACTGGGTAAATCTTAACCAGCTTTGGTTAGATTTTAAATGTAAAAAAAACTAATGGTGGAAAATAATTTCCTGCAGAATTAAAGATGAAGCACATCATATTTTTACTATTTTCCAATTTGCTTATGATACGAAACTGAGATAACTTTCTTAAAATAAATAATAAAATAAATAATTTAATATTTGTCAAAATTTTATCAATCCATAGCGGAGTTTTTTGGACCACAAACACGAACTTATCATTTTGCAGGCTCAAACATGGCTTTTAAAAAAGTACTTGAATCCCTTCTGGATGAAAAATCAAATTATTTAGTGAATTCAGATTTTGAAGGTTTATATATTGGTGATTCCGAATTTTCCATTGGTTTAAAATCTTCCGGAATGTTTGCAAATGGAATTAGGTTTTCTTCTATATTAAATGGTAAGCTTTCTGAAAAGGATGGAAACACTATCATTGAAGCAATAACCAGGACAAGCTTTGCTTTATTTGCTGTTTTTTTGTTTACGGTACTCTGTGGAATTTTATACCTCGTAAAGTTTACAGCAAATGGAGCCAATGTTTCCTATTTGATCGCAGGTATTGCAATGGTAATTACCGGCCCGGCTTTTTCGATTTGGTATGCTGCTGTAGCGAAGTATACTATTTATGAAAGATTCAAACTATTTTTAAAGAAGCATGATTCAAAAGTATAGTGCTGTTAACTATAATTGTTAAGTTTTTTCTTTTAGTACTGGCGATAATAATTACCTTATAAAAAAATATTTCTGAAAAAATATCAATTATATTTTATTCTCCTTACTGTGGCAAGCTGTACCTATAAAATTTTCAAATTGAGTGATGGGATTACTAAGGTTGCAGCTAATCCAAAAGTTTATTCCAATAAATCAAAATTTAAAGGATCAATGCTTGGCTTGATTGATACTGCTGTAATTTACCAGGAGTGTTGCACCATAATTTTTTTAGATAGTTCCTTTTTCGGTTCAAAAAAAGCTAAATATTCATTCCTTTCATACCGGGGTAACACATTCATTTCAGCCTATAAATTTTATAATAATGGATGTTTTAATCTTTTTATAATTAAACCAAACGAGGAAAGGCTTACTAAAGAAATGATTGACCCGGGGAGAACAGGTTGGAGAGGGGTTTATTATTATGATAAAAATAACAGGATTAAAACTGATCTGATCACACAAATCAGCGGTACCGGCACAATCGGGAAGCTGACTGAATATTTGGAATTTAAAGCTGACACATTATTTGTAAGTGAAAATAAAGCAAATTTTAAAAGAGTATTTTTGAAAAGAAGACTTCCCAAAGAGCTGTTAGTATATAGTGGAACCTGGTAACAAATTCGTGAGCGGAATTCCACATCACAAAAAAATAAAAATTTAGATAAATGTTTCCTGTTATTTCAAAATTACTCTTAACCTTTTTAATGATAGCTCCTGCAGTAATGCAACCGCAAAAACCGGCTATTTATAAAACTGACAGGTTTTCAATTGAATATCCAGCGGGATGGCAAATGACAGATAAGGATGGAATATTGAATTTTTTCCCAAAAGAGAATTATGTTGCCGTCACTTTATCTACTCAATCAGGGGTTGATCTTTCGCTGGAAGAAACAAAGGATATCATACTAAATTTATACAAAGTAAAAGCTAAACGGGAGGATGTTAAGATGACCAAAAAAGGAGAGATCGTTGAATTTTATTATGAATGTATTGTCGAAAAACAAAAATGGATTACAATGGTTGTCAGGAAAAAATCAGATCTGTATCTGTTAACCATTAATACTGATAAGAATAAATGGGAAGCTATCAAAACTGATCTTTTAAAAGTGATAAGGTCCTTTAAGCTTTTGTAAATTGCCTGCATATTAATTTAAAAATTTGCAGGGATACAGTTTGAATTTTCAACCGCAGAGAATGAGGGTAAAAAGAGGTTTCGCGGAGAATCGCTGCGAAATCTCCGCTCCTCCCTTTCTCTGCGGTTAACATTCGCAACTCTAAATTCAAATGAAGCCACTACCCAAAATTCGTTTCAGGTCTTGGTTGAAAGGCTTTCAACAAGTGGTGCATTCTTTAACCAGCAATAAACCAACATTCATGTCAAAAAATTCATTTTTAATTGTAGCGATTGTATTTTTATTTTCCTGCAATAAAAAAAAGGGGCAAGGAAATGAACCGGTTGCAAATAACACTGACACAAATCCAATAGATAACCTCAATATTCAAACTTCTTCATTCACACAAGTGGATACATCAGGGGTGATGATGTTCCCCCTGTCAATGGGAGAGACGAAAAGAGATGGAGGAAGCTCTTCATACAAAGAAATTCCAAACTATCTTAATTGGAACATTATTTTTTTCAATAGCAATACCGACGAATGCCACCTGCTTACAGATAAAAAAATATTAATAAGAAGTTATGACCTGGAAAAAAATGATGAAGAATCGTCCTACCCATACATTTTTTATGTAGCAACTTCTTTCGATTATAATAAGGATAAGCTTTTAACTGAAGCGGATCCTGAATATTTATTTATTTCCGACAGGGCGGGAAATAACTTCAGGCAAATTTCCCCGGACGAGGCTTCGTTGGTAAACTGGGAATTTATCAAATCGTCGAACAAAGTATTAATGACAGTAAGAAAGGATAGTGATAAGGATAAAGAATTCGACTACTCAGACGAGATTGCTACGTTTCAAATGGATATAGGAAAAGACATAACTGCTAAACAGGTATTTGCAAATGATTTTAAGAACCGCTTAAAGGCTTTGTACGACAGGGACTGGAAACGACTTAAAAAATAATCTCAGCGTTCGTTAAAAAAAATCAGAAAAAAATTTGCGTAGTTAAATAACTACACATATATTTGTAGTCAAATAGCTACGCAATGAATTTAAGAAGAGACGTATTTCAGGCCATAGCAGACCCGACAAGAAGGGCGATACTGCTGTTGGTTGCCTCGCAATCCATGACAGCAGGCGCAATAGCCGCAAACTTTGACACAGCAAGACCGACCGTTTCAAAACACCTGCAAATACTCACCGAATGCGAATTGCTTAAACAAGAGCAAAACGGCAGGGAAATTTATTATCACTTTAATGCAAAAAAAATGAAAGAAATAGCCGACTTTATTGAACCATTCCGCAAAATGTGGGATGACAGGTTTAATAAACTGGAAACCATCATGAAAAAATATAAATCAAAAAAATAGAATAATATGGAACGAAAAACAAAAATCAATGCCGAAGACGGCAAACAGGAATTAATGATTACAAGAGAATTTGATTTGCCATTGGAATTACTTTTTAAAGCCTATGTAGAGCCCGAAATTGTTGAGCAATGGATGGGAACGAAAGTGCTGAAACTTGAAAATAAAAAACACGGCAGTTGCCAATTTGAAACAACTGATCCTAAAGGAAACAAACACGGGTTCAATGGGGTAATTCATGAGTTTGTTCCGAACCAGAAGATCACCCGGACATTTGAAATGGAGAATACGCCTTTTGGTGTTCAGCTTGAGTTCCTGGAATTTGAAAAACTTACTGACGACACCAGCAAACTCAATATGCATATAGTATACAGATCAGTTGCACTCAGAGATCAAATGCTGCAGTTACCCTTTGCCCAGGGCATAAATATGGCACATAACCGGTTACAAGATATCGTAAGCAAATTAAAATAACACATTATGACAAAGAGAAATAAAATTATCTATTGGATTGCTACTATCTGGCTTGCATTAGGAATGCTATCAACCGGAATAGTACAGTTATTAAAAGTGAAAGAGGAAGTAGATATGATTACACATTTGGGCTATCCTGTCTATTTTCTGACAATACTGGGTGTTTGGAAAATTTTGGGAGTTGTAGCAGTGCTTATTCCTAAATTTCCTTTACTAAAAGAATGGGCTTATGCAGGTTTTTTCTTTGCCATGTCGGGAGCAGTATTTTCACATATTGCATTGGGTGATGCTGTGAAAGAAATATTTCGGCCCGCTATTATTACTGATCCTGACTGTGGTATCCTGGTATTTCAGACCTGCGGATAGAAAAATCATTTCTAGTTAATCAATAAATGAATAGACATGAATCCTAAGGTTGATTTTTATTTTAGTAAAGACAAAAAATGGCAGAAAGAATTTGAGAAATTGAGAATGATCGTTCTTGACTGTGGACTGACCGAAGAATTGAAATGGGGTTGTCCTTGTTACACGTTTGAGAAAAGTAATATTGTTTTAATACATGTGATTTAAAGAATACTGTGCGTTTTTGTTTTTCAAAGGTGCCTTGTTAAATGATGCCAATGGTATTCTGATTCAACAAACGAAGAATGTGCAGGCGGCGCGCCAGATTCGGTTCACCAATGTTCGGGAAATAGTTAAGATGGAAAACTATCCTGAAAGCCTATATTTATGAAGCCATTGAAGTGGAAAAAGCCGGTTTGAAAGTGAATTTGAAAAAGACTTCAGAATTTAAAATTCCTGAAGAATTTCAAAATAAATTAGATAAAACCCCTGCCTTGAAAACTGCTTTTGATGCATTGACGCCGGGACGGCAAAGAGCATACATTCTTTATTTTTCTGCAGCCAAACAATCCAAAACCCGGGAGTCAAGGGTTGAAAAATATATGAAGCAAATTCTCAAGGGAAAGGGATTAGATGATTAGTATTGATTAATTATTCAACAGAGATAATATAAAATATGAACAACATGAATAAGCAATAAAAAAAAGTTGTCATGCAGAACAACGTGAAGAACTACTCAAAACATTGAAAGCCCGTTTTGAGAAAAACATGAACCGCCATAAAGGTCTTGAATGGGCTAAAGTACAAGCAAAGCTGGAAGCTAATCCTGAAAAACTGTGGTCGCTCGATGAAATGGAAATAACCGGCGGTGAACCGGATGTTGTTGGTCATGATAAAAAGACGGGCGAATACATTTTTTATGATTGTTCAGCGGAAAGTCCTAAAGGCCGCAGAAGTATTTGTTACGACCGTGAAGCGCTGGAGTCAAGGAAAGAACATAAACCGAAAAATAGCGCTATTGATATGGCAGCTGACATGGGCATTGAGCTTTTAACGGAAGAACAATACCGGGAATTGCAGCAACTTGGAAATTTCGATATGAAAACATCGAGCTGGGTGAAAACACCTGCTGATATCAGAAAACTCGGCGGTGCCCTCTTTTGTGATCGCCGCTACGACCATGTCTTCGTGTATCACAACGGTGCGGAATCTTACTATGCTGCCAGGGGATTTCGTGGTTTGCTGAGAGTTTAAATTTTTATATCAGCGAAGTAGTTGTTTTCGAGGTAGTGTATCAGTTTGAAAATCTATGTACTAAAACAGCGTCAGCCTGAGCTTGTCGAAGGCGAATTAATTCTAAAACCTACACCGGCTTCGACATGCTCAGCCTGACAGTTTTTTAAACCGATGCACACCACTTTCTAATTTTAAATTTTATTTCAAATAAAATTCGTTTCTTTATCGTTCCCTGACTGCATGAAGCTGTCAATAGCAATCGCAATTTTATACCAGTATGAGAATTCTATTCACAATCCTTTTATCGGCATTGATACATTCGGGAAAAGCCCAGGCCCACCAGGACAGTTTAAATATGTTGCAATCCAGGGCAAAGCATTATTTGCAAAAAATGTACGTTGAAAAAGATATGAACGGTTTAAAGATGTGGGGAACTACGATGCTAAGTGAGGCCATCCGGATTTACAGCAAAATAGATAGTAAGTATTCAAATGACAGCTTGCTTCTTATTGAAATAAAAAAAGATTTCGGAAAGTATTATGCAGATCATACCGGTTTTAAACTGGTAGAAGTAAATAAAGAAACACTTGATTACCAGGGCGGCTCAATTATCTACACTATCTCGTACATGTATAGTGAGAAATACAAAAATAAAAAGGATAATTGGGTTGAGATATGCAACCTGATATATGATGAGATCGCATCTGAATGGAAAGTTATGGATACAAAAGGGCTTTCAATCATGTCAAATGCAACGCAGAAATAATACAGTAACAAAGCCATAACGGCACGGGTTAGCTTGTTTACGCAAAGTCGCGGTCGTTATCGATAATTTAATACAGTACTATGAAACAAATTTTTAGCATGCTGGTTTTCCTTGTAGTATCTTCTATTGCACATGCCCAGGATATTAAGCTTTTTTATGAAAACAAAGAGCAGGGTTATATCCTTTATGCAACCAATCCCGAATTGTACCCGGTTTCAGTTTCGCTGGAATTGAAAATAACAAATCTTAATTTTTCTGAAGGAGAAAAAAAAGTATTCGTGATCTCACCGAAAACTGAAAAGTATAAAATTGGGGAACTAACAGTAGCAGAAGCAGGAGCAAAGTATAAATTCAGTTACATGTATAAATCAGCCGTTGGTGACGTTTTGAATACTACTCATGATAAATCTACACTTTATGATCTGCCGTTTCAAAAAAGTAAAAGTTACAAAGTACACCAGGGATATAACGGTGCATTTTCTCACCAACATGAAAATTCTTTGGATTTTACGATGCCTGAAGGCACTGAGATACTAACTGCGAGAGAGGGGATAGTTGTACAGCTTATACAAAATAATACAGAGTCATGCCCAAAAGAAGAATGTAAAAAATACAATAACTATATAACGATAATGCATGCTGACGGAACATTTGCAACTTATGCTCATATAAAATACAATGGTGCCAAATTCAAGATCGGGGATACAATAAAACGTGGAGATGTTATAGCTTTGAGTGGTAATGTTGGTTGGACAAGTGGTCCTCATCTTCATTTCGTGTGTTATATAGGAGGATTTGACAAGCGCAACACCCTTGAAACAAAATTTAAGATCAATAATGGCGATGATGCTGTTCTGTTAAGCGAAGGCAATGCGTATCAACGCAACTATTAAAAAATATTCTACTCAATGCTCTGCCTCTGTGGCGACATTTTAATCTATTATTATTGGTTTGATCGAACGGCAATTTTCAGCCTGGGATACTATTTAAAATCATTTTACGGTCACATAAAAAAATCCGTTCTTTACCTGCCTGGCGGTAGGTAGATTGTATTGACCGCCAGCCCAAAACCAGCATTGTATAACTTCAAAATTTTAACATGAAAAAAAATATCTTCCTGTTTTTGTTAGTTGTTGCTTCATTTACTTTCGGTTTTACTTTTAAATCCATCTTAGTAAATCAAGCTAAAACGAATAATGAAATAAAGCGGGTAACGGGTATTGGCGGGATCTTTTTTAAATGTAAAAATCCGGCTGCGACTAAGGAGTGGTACAAAACTCATTTGGGTTTGAGTATTGATAAATACGGAACAACTTTTGAATGGCGCCAGGCAACTGATTCATCCCAAAAAGGTTTTACGCAGTGGAGCCCATTTGTGGAAACTACAAAATACTTCCTGCCATCAACAAAGGATTTCATGATCAATTACAGGGTGGAGAACATGAATGATCTTGTTGAAAAATTAAAGAAAGAAGGAGTGACAATTGTAGATACTGTTCAAAGCTTCGATTATGGTAAGTTTCTTCATATTATGGACAATGATGGAAACAAAATTGAATTGTGGGAACCAGTTGATATTGTTTATGATAAATTTCCGGGGGCAAGAACTAAATAAAAAATACGTGCAACCTGTCGTCCATTCATTAGATTGTTAACGCATTAACTAAAACTTATGCTTATGAAAATGTTGGTTTCCTTTTTCTTTTTACTGTTTTTTACAGCTCATTCCTCTGCCCAAAAAGTAAATTTACAATTGAACCTTGCAAAGGGGAATACTTACTTTCATACAATAAACGGTGATTCAAAAATTACACAGACAATCGATGGAAAAGAAATAAACATCGACTTTGGTTTGCAGGGAACAGTTTCATACGAAATTTTGGATACCATTGATACAGTATATGTAGCTAAAGTAAGATACAAGAAATTGAAAATGATACTAAAGGTACAGGGCAAAACTCTTCAATTCAATTCTGACGCAACTGAAAACAGCGACCAGCTTTCAAAAGTATTGACACAATTGATCGATATCCCTTTTTCTGTTGAAATGTCGAAACGGGGAGAGTTGATAAAGGTTGGGAATATTGATTCTATTTTTAAAAGTATGATAAACATCCGCACCGACTTAAACGAAGAACAAAAACAACAAATGCTGACTCAACTTTTAAAGGCATATGGAGAAAAGGCTTTCATGGGAAATTTTAATATGATAACAGCGATGTATCCTTCCAAAAAGATAAGTAAAGGAGAAAAATGGGTTATAAAAACGAAAATGGAAGTTGCTTTGGCTGCAGATCTTGAAACAACTTATGAGCTTATCGGTATTGAAGACAAATATTACCAGGTCCGCGGTACATCAACAATGAAAACGATCGATAAAGATGCATATATACAGGTAAATGGTATGCCGGTTAAGTACGACCTTACGGGTTTGATGATAACTAATCTTAAGATATCAAAAGAAACCGGCTGGATCATAGACGGAACAATAGAACAGGAAATGAGTGGGAAAACCGAATTTAAGGATACAGAACAAGTACCGGGCGGAATGATCGTGCCAATTATTTTCACCAATGATCTAAAAGTGTCAGGGAATTAATCTTTCTTTTATAGTAAGCAATTTTAAATCATTTAATATGAATTTATTCAACAACACTTTCCTGCTTCGCCTGGTAGTTTCAATTGTATTATTAGTACACAGTGTTCCGGGAATATTTAACAATGGAATAAATGAATTTGGTAAATTTTACCTTAACGAAATTGGATTTTCTCCACTGGGGATCCCGATTGCCTGGGCAATTAAACTGTCACATATCATTTGCGCTGTTTGCTTACTGCTGAATAAATATACGAAGCTTGCATCAATCATCACCATCTTAATACTTATCATGGGAATTATTTTAGTTCATTTCAGGGAAGGCTGGTACGTTGTAGGCGCCGGCCGAAATGGAGTGGAATTTAATTTTGTATTGATCTTCGTTCTTTTAACCATCATGTTTCCCCACGGGTTTAAAAATTCCGCAACTAATAAATAATTTGCCCGTCCGGGGCGTTAATATTGATCATTGAATTTCTGCGATGATCTGTGTCTCTTCATTTCTGCGTACATCTGTGGGAAATCTAATAATTGAAATTCGTGATAACAAAATCTTGTGTTATGGATGTTGAGCAATACTTAAAAAGAATTAACTGTACGGGAACAGTATCACCAACATTTGAATGCCTGGTAAAACTACAGCAACAACATTTACTAAATGTTCCTTTCGAGAACCTGGATATTCACAATAATACAAGGATCGATCTTGACAATTTGTTCGATAAAATTGTTGTTCGGAAAAGAGGAGGCTTCTGTTATGAGCTGAATAAACTTTTTTGTGACCTGCTAAAAAAAATCGGGTTTGACGTAAAAATAATTTCCGCAAGAGTTTACAGTGAAGGAACGTATAGCCCGGAGTATGATCACATGGCATTGCTTGTTCAGTTAGTAAATGAGAGATATCTTGTTGATGTGGGATTTGGTGAGTTTGCGTTTAACCCGATCAGTTTAATAATTGATAAGGAAGTGAATGATCCGAGGGGAATATTCAGAATTAATAATGTGGATGATGTTTGCCTCGTAGTTGAGAAGAGAGGAGACGATCGTAAATTTATTCCTGAATATTTATTTTCTGAGAAAGAAAGACAGTTGGAAGAGTTTTACGGGATGTGCGATTATCATCAAACAAACCCTGCCTCTCATTTCATGCAAAAAACAATTTGTTCTTTGCCAACAAAAACCGGCAGGATCACTTTAACAGGAAACAAATTAAAAGTTACGGAGAATGGTGAGACAAGTGAAAAGGTATTTGATGGTGAAGAGCAAATCAAACAACTGCTGTGGAGTAATTTTGGAATAAAAATTTAATTGCATAATTTTGCTGACGGCAATACAGCGTTTGTTAACCGCTAATTTAATAAACCTAAGCGGGCCACTTTTTTAAATATACAGCAAAATAAATATGTCTAAATTATCCGTACTCTTAATAGCATGCCTGGTATCCTTACTGCTGTTTTCTTCTTGCAGCAAATCAAGCGGACCTGATGCTAATACAGCAATCGGTTCTGTTGGTAATTTTAATGTGCAGGTATCGCCAAGGCAACCTGACCAGGTAACAATTAACTGGGCCACTCCAACTGTGCCTTCGGGTTCTGTGTTACATTATAAAATTTATCTTTCAAACAACCTGCTGCAGGATAATCTTTCTGTAACAAATTTTACCATGACTAATTTAACGGGCAGTCAATCCTATTCCGGAAAAGTAGTGGCTTATATTTCGTCAACGGATTCTGCAACATCAAATTTCATTATTCCCGCATATACACCTGGCCCGAATGATTCAACTTTTGTTTTATCAAAAGTTACGGATGCAGGAGGTTTGACATTGCGTTTTGAATATGACAATTCAAATAAAAGACTAAGGAGCTGGGCAAAAACTTACACGACCTATTACGATTCTACGATCGTTTACTATGATGCTGCAGGAAAAGTACTTTCTACAGTAAGAAGAAATTCAACTATCAGTTCACCTTTTACTGTTATTCCGAATATTTTTATATACGACGGGCAGGGCCGGGTTGTTAAAGTATATCACAAAACGAATTATTCAACCAACCTGAGCTATAGTTATTTAACCTCGCTTAGTATGCCATTGGATTTTGTATATGAAATAGTGAGTTACGATTCGCTTACCTACGATGGTCTTAACCGGGTGAATGCTGTTTATAATTTTAATTATAACAATGCTACAGGAGCGCCACTTACCGAAGGTGTCTATACTTCGTACAAATTAATCAGTTATTCAGCATTGAATGATAGCCTGGTAAGCAAAATAGAAACATACACTGCCAATGCTGCCGGCACTTTTGACCTAACGGAAACGGTCAGCTTTAATTCATATAACGACAAGGTAAATCCATACTACTCGTTATTTAAAAAATTCTACCAGGTAGGTGTTGACAATTTCTGGACATATCCCACTTCCATTCCTTATTATTTTTTTCCATATGCTTACAATGACTATTTAACGGCAAGTCCCTATTTATGCACTTCTATAAATAGTGCAGATCTCAGCTATACGTATAATTCAGATAGCCTGGTAACAGCTTGTATAAGAGGAGCTGCTTCTTTTGAATGGGTGCATTTCGAATATCAAAAAGTACCAAGATAACGTAGGTGGACAGCGAGAAAAAAGAATTTCTATAGTGAGATACTTATTTTAATTTGTGACAGGTTTATCAGCCATTTGTCCATCATGAAGAACATGCTAAAATCAAACTGGTTCCTCTTTGTTCTTTTCAGCATCATTTTTATATTCATCACATACCAATGCTTAAACAGCAACTTCCTTCATAAAGATATCCCGGTTACATCTGCCAATGACAGTACATGGTCAGCTCCAAGTTTATTCCTCGACGTAACTACAAAAGGGAGAGAAAGGCAAATGGTCATGTATGGCGAACAACTTGTTGCAAATACTTCGAAATACCTCGGCCCTAATGGAACCGTTGCACCTATTTCAAATGGTATGAACTGCCAGAACTGTCACCTTGAAGCAGGTACATTACCCTGGGGCAATAATTATGGAGCCGTTTATTCTACCTATCCTAAATACAGGGGCAGGAGTAACAGTGTTGAAAATATTTATAAAAGGATCAATGATTGTTTTGAACGCAGCCTGAATGGGAAAGCACTTGATACAAATTCGTACGAAATGAAAAGCATGTATGCGTACATGAAATGGTTGGGTCAAAATGTTCCGCGGAATAAAAAACCGCATAGTTCCGGTCTGCCTCCAAATCCTTTTATGGCCAGGCCGGCAAATGTTGAAAATGGAAAAATAGTGTATGTGAATACCTGCCAGCGATGTCACGGAAATAATGGCGAAGGCCTTTTAAAAGCAGAGAGTTCTTATTTATATCCGCCACTGTGGGGGAATAACAGTTATACCGATGGCGCCGGCCTTTACCGGATCACACGCTTTGCTTCATTCGTAAAAAACAATATGCCATTTGACCAGGCGACCCATAGCAACCCTGTGTTGACAAATGAGCAGGCCTGGGATGTTGCAGCTTTTGTAAATTCGCAATCACGCCCGCACCTGGATCAAACTAATGATTGGGAAATTGTAGCACGGAAAGCAATCGATGAACCTTTCGGACCTTATGCAGATCATTTTTCAGAAGAACAACACAAATACGGTCCTTTTGGACCAATTGAAGCATTTTATAAAAATAAAGACCAGAACACTGCGGTTGCAAAAAAGCAATAGATTAACATGAGCAATTCAAGAAGAAACTTTCTTCGCTTTTCTACACTTTCCGGCTTAGGCCTGAGTCTTAACCCGCTTTCAGGGTTTGCAAATATTTTTTCGGGAAATACAACAAATGCAATTGAAGCGGAAACGTTGCCGGAAGGTCAGCAACTGGTTACCATACTCCAGACAACGGATGTGCATTGCCAGGTTTATCCTCATGATGAACTGTTCTGGGAAAATGAACAAATTGTTTTTCGCAAGACAGGCGGGTATGCAAATCTTGCAACACTTTTTAAAGAGATCAGAGCAAAAAATAAAAATACTTTCATCATCGATACCGGGGATATGTTCCAGGGAAGCCAGCTAAGTGTGGAAACAACCGGTAAAGCTTTGCAGCCTGTTTTAAATTCGATGGGTTATAATTTATTCCTGCCGGGGAACTGGGAAGTAATTTATTATAAGGAAGCCATGCAGCGTTTGTTAGGCGGCCTGGAAGCACCAAAGATCTGCGCAAATATGTACCACGATGCCGGGGAGGGGAAAAAAGGAGAAATGATCTTTCCCCCTTATTATACATGGAGTGTTGCAGGTATTAAGATCGGGTTTGTAGGCTATACCGATCCGTTAGTGCCGATAAGACAATCACCTGCATACAGTAAAGGAATTGTTTACACGAAACCTGAAGAAAATTTAGAACACTATATAAAAGTGCTGAAAGAACAGGAACAATGCAGTTTTGTGATCCTGCTTTCGCATCTTGGTTTATCCCAACAGATATCACTGGCAAATAATGAAGCATGCAAACATGTTGACTATATATTCGGCGGTGACACACATGAAAGAGTACGCAAGCCGATCGAGTGTAAATATTCAAAAGTAGTTGAGCCGGGCGCTTTCGGTTCATTTGTTGGCAGGCTTGATCTCGTAGTGGAAAACGGTAAGATCATTAAGACCAATTATGCACTCATTGAAGTAGATGAAACAAAATATAAACCGGATGCAAAAGTATTATCCGTAATAAAAAATGTAGAGGAACCTTTTAATGCAGGTATTAATAAAGTAATCGGCTATAGTAAAATTCCATTGTACAGGTATTTTGTTGTTGAGAACACGATCGATACACTTATTATTGATGCATTGAAATGGAAGATCGGGACAGATATTGTTTTCTCAAATGGTTTTAGGTTTTGTCCACCCAATAAACAGCCCGACCATACAGGCAATATACCAATAACACAAGGATACCTGTATGACATGCTGCCGGTGAATTCACAGGTTCGTACCGGTATGGCGACTGGCGCACAGATCATGGAATGGCTGGAGAAGGAATTGAAAAATGTGTTTGCTACTGATGCTGCTGAACGATTGGGTGGGTGGGTGGTGAAATTCAAAGGAATGAAAGTAACATTCCGGGCTTTTGATGAAGACGGCAAAAGAGTAAAATCAGTGATGATAGCAGATGCCCCTTTGGATAGGTCAGCAACTTATACCATCTGCGCATGTGAAAGGGAAGGCGATCCGCCAAATATGTTGTGCAGGATGACGAATGTAAAGGATGCGAAAAACTCACCATATGCGTTACACGATGTGTTGAAAGATTATTTGGCATCACACTCGCCCGTATCACCTGTACCGGAATCGAATGCGATTATCCTGGATGCGCCAAAGACATTGTTGACACAGGTGAGTGGAGTGGACTACACTTTTACATAGCAATATGGATGTATTTCGGAAAGTCAATCGGGAATCGGGACTCGATAAAAATAACAAACTAAATTAATCAATTAACACTAAAATATTTTCTGTTTGTATTACAATAACAACCTGTAATAACTACCGATTCCCGATTGCCGATTCCAGAATATCTTTGCTGACTGATTTTAATAAATAAACTTTAATAAAAATAAATGTTAGACGTCTTAAAACAACCCTGGTCCTGGTATGTAGCCGGGGCACTTATTGGTTTAATTGTACCTGCCTTACTTATATTGGGAGGAAAGCATTTTGGGATATCTGCAAACCTCCGTCATATATGTGCTGCATGCTTTCCTGCCGGTATCTCTTTTTTTAAATATGACTGGAAGAAAGAAGCCTGGAATTTATTTTTTGTCGCCGGCATACTTTTAGGCGCTGTATTCGCTGCGCAATTTTTAACCGACCCAGAGCCAATAAAAGTAAATCCTGCGTTGGTTGCGGAATTACATAGTTATAAAGTGGATACTTATACAAGCCAGTTACCTCCTGAAATTTTCAGTTTTGCATCCTTATTCACATTACGTGGATTTATAATGATCGTTGTGGGTGGTTTTTTAGTAGGATTCGGAACACGCTATGCAGGTGGTTGTACTTCCGGTCATTCAATAATGGGATTGGGTAACCTGCAATTACCTTCACTTATCGCTACGATTTGTTTTATGGCGGGCGGTTTCATTATGGCCAACCTGTTTCTTCCTTTTATCATGCGCTTATAATTAATTTATGTCAACATCAATGAACGAAATAAAAAATACAGAACCGGTGATCATGAAATCAAATACTGATCTTGAAATCGCATCGGTGGAGGAAAATGAAGAGCTTGATCCCTCAACCGGTAAATGGTATTCCAATATAAAGTACGCAATCGTCGGACTTGTATTTGGCGTTGTGTTTGTGAAAGGAGAAGTGATTTCATGGTTTCGTATCCAGGAAATGTTCAGGCTGCAAAGTTTTCACATGTATGGTGTTATTGGAACAGCTGTAGTAGTTGCTGTTATCTCTGTATGGCTGATCAAAAAGTTTAAAATAAAAACGATCGAAGGCAAGCCAATCGAATTCCATCCAAAGAAATTCAATAAGGGCCAGGTATATGGTGGTCTCCTGTTTGGATTTGGATGGGCAATGACGGGCGCCTGCCCGGGACCGTTATTTGCACAGATTGGTATTGGCGCCACTGTTGTTGTAGTCGCTCTGCTAAGTGCTATCGCAGGTACCTGGGTGTACGGATATTTTAGTCATAAATTACCTAAGTAGAAAATTTGATAATTTGGAAATTTGGAAATTTGATGATTTGGAAATGTAGGTCACAATTATTGAAATTTTATTTCCCAATTAGTGGTCTTCTGTCTAACTTAAATAAAATCATATGTCCTCAGAATTTGTGGCCTATAGAAAATTTACTGATATAGAATCCGCTGCAGAAGTTGTGGATCGTTTGCGGCAAAATGGAATTGAATGCCACCTGCAGGATGATCAACACCAATATGTGAAAGTTTATGGTCCTGCCCAGTTGGAATATGGAATAACAGTGAATATAAAAAGTGAAGATTTTAATAAGGCTGATAAAATTTTAGAAGATTATTATTCAGACGACATTGCGAACGTGGATAAGGATTATTACCTGTTTGAATTTAATGATGACGAACTTAAAAATATCCTGTTGAATCCTTATGATTGGGGAGTATTTGATTTTCAGCTGGCAAAAAAAATACTTAGGGAGAAAGGAATTGAGTACAGTGACGATTTCATCCAGGCAAAGAAGGAAGAAAAACTGGCCGAACTTTCTAAAATAATTCGGGTTCCCCTTTATAAAATAGTAGTTGGCTATTTACTTGCCATTGTTTTTCCGGCTGGTGGATTAATAATGGGACTGTTGATCGTAAATAACAGGAATATTTTACCTGATGGAAGGAAAGTTTACATTCATTCAAAAAACGATCGGTTGCATGGGCAAATAATTACGGGCATAAGCATTCTTTGGATCGTCATAATCTTTTCCAAATTGATTGTATCCAGGAGTTAAAGTATTTTAATGAAACGAAAAACATCCATAACAATAGCTGTTGTTCTCATTGTAATTATTGCAAGCATTTTTGCGTGGGCTGTTTATACGCCTGCCGTAAAGACTGGTAAAACAGAACAATTTAACGAGGTTAAATGGAAGATAAAAGATGGCGAGAATTACCCTTACAGAAATGGAATGCTTAAAGACCTAATTGATAATCAAAAGCTGAAAGGATTAAGCAAAGAGGAATTGATAGCGCAGCTCGGCGAGCCGGACAGGATTGATAATGGGCATCTCTTTTATCTGATAGCGCAGAGACGTGTAGGCTTTTTCCCTGTTGGCACTAAAACATTGGTAGTTAAATTAACGGATGACGGTATCGTTGAATGGAGAAAAATTCATCAATAATTGTTTTAAAATGTTTTACGGTCACATTAAAAATTCGTTCCTTTATTATATTGCGACCGGCCATGCAGAAGGATCTATAGCCCGTCACAAAGCCACAATTTCTATACTTCGGCAAAGTCGATGCCACACAAATACTTAAAGGACATGGAAAGTAATTCGGAAGAATCGAAAATGCAATTGAAAGAAACCTCACGCCTGGAGGCTTTCAGTGATGGGATTTTTTCCATCGCAATTACTTTGCTGATAATCGAACTGGTACAGGTTTTACATTCACAACACGATGAGAAATTAATCAAGTTACTTCTTCATAACTGGCAATCTTTTTTTGCATTTGGGATTGGGTTCCTTACAATACTAATTTGCTGGATCAATCATCACCTGGTATTTACCTATATAAAGAGAGTTGATAGCCGGATCATGTGGGTGAATGCTTTAGTTTTATTTATGGTGGCTTTCACCCCATTTCCAACTGCGATACTTGCAGAATATTTCGAGTCAGAAAGACATTTAGCTATGGCTTTTTTTGGATTCAATTATGTCGGAATGTCCGTAGCAGCATATTGTATCAGCGCTTATGTTTACCGGAAAATGTTAATAGATAACAGCGATAGGGTATTATTTAAAAAGTTTGTTTCGCTATATAAATACAGTATTTTTTATACCCTGTTGGCTTTTGGGGTTTGTTTTATATCAGTCAGCATTGCGATCTGTATGTTTAGCATTTTATTTATGGTATTTGCATTTCCAAAGGAGGCATCTATGATGTTCGTGAAATCCAAAGGAGAAAAAAAACCAGTCAAAAAAAATGATCCAACGCATACTCTTAATGATGTCAACCCAAAGTTGCCCATGCGCAATAAAGCTATCACAAAAGATTTTTACCTGGATAAATTGGGCTTCATCGAATTCGGTAACGCGGATTATGATGGATACTTAATGGTTCAAAAAGATAATATACAAATTCACTTTTTTGAATTTAAAGAACTTGATCCCAAAGAAAATTATGGTCAGGTTTATATACGAACAGACAATATTGACGGGTGGTATCAGTTTGCCAAACGACAAAATGTTGATGTAACGGCTTTGGAAAATAAACCATGGGGTCAAAAGGAATTTTCTATCCATGATCCGGATAATAATTTGCTTACCTGCGGGCAAAGCGATCTTTAAAGTTTAGATACCGGTTTATGACACGACAATTTACAATAACCATATTGGCAATTTCTTTTTCCATATTCACTTATGGACAGGCAACAACGAAATCATGTTCCTGCCCAAAAAATAACTATACCGGAACGGAAGCAGACACTATTTTTTATTTAACAAATGGAAAGAAAATCAGCTTGTGTGGCTATAAAAATCCCGGCAGCAAACCGGTGAACTATTCTGAATTTGTATTGGCTGTTTGTGGTGAAGATAAAGTGATTGACTTTTGGGATGGGACACAGACCTGTTATTTAAGAACAAAAAAAGATACACTTCTTATTGACAACCTTGTAAATCTTCCGACCGGGAAAAACAGGATTTATGAACTAACCATTTGGGCAAGGGAAAAAATATTCTTTAAAGGACCTGTGATCACTAAAGTGTATGCTGTAAACAGGAATATTCCGAAGTATGATCAAAAAGATATTGCACAAACAATACAGGAATTTGAAACGGCAAAAGCCGGGTTAAGTGAAGAAAAGATGGAGTTGGCAAACAGGCTTTTCATTGCGGCCATATCAGGTAACTTAAAAGCAAGGGAATATTTTAAAGAATTCAGTACAAAATTTGGAAACCTTGATGGGGCTTTTTCAGAAGAGTATAGTGATTTAACCGCAATGCTTAATCTCTGGGATAAATGAAAATATCACTGTTAACTTTGGCAACAATAAAAGTTGTATAGTTACACGCATCTAAAACTTTATATTTAATATATGAAAACAAAAAATGAATCTACTTCACGCAATCTTACACGTTCCATAGCAATGGGTGTTCTCCTGTCTATGTTATCTTTCTATGGGATTCATGTATTCGGTACATGGGAAGTTGAAAATTATCGTCCTGACCCGGAGACAACAAGCAGTGTGTTGCTTCATAACAAATGTGCAGTTCTTGGAAGTGAGCACACGTTAAGGCCCAATATGGATGTTTCGGCTATGGATAGTGGCATTAACGGGACCAAACTTGCAGGGAGTTTTATGAACTTTTTTGATGGACATATAATTGCCATGATTATTTTTTCAATGGTATTAGGGGGGATTATTTTTATGCTTAGAAAAAAAAGACAACAAGCTTCTCAATAGAAAATAAGTTGATTTCTATTGACCAATTATTAAAATCCTTTATCTTCACTTCAATCAATCCTTCAACGTATACCAGGAAAATCGGCTTTATGAAAAAAAATCTAATCGTAGTTGCTATTCTCCTTATTGTTGCTTTTAGTTGCAAAAAAGAAAATAATTCTTCTAATACAATCCCAACTTTACCAACGCTTACCACAACTGATGCAACATCTATAACAAGTACAGCTTTAATTAGTGGTGGAAATATCAGCAGCGATGGAGATGCAGATGTTACCGCACGTGGTGTTTGCTGGGATACTTTGCCTGATCCTGATGTTAATGATCATCATACTTCCGACGGACATGGAACAGGAACATTTACAAGTAACCTGACGATCCTGGAAGGAAATACTACTTATTATTTAAGAGCCTATGCTACCAATAGTGTTGGAACAGCTTACGGCAATCAAATTACTGTTACCACGTTACGCCAGGTAGATATTTATGCGGCTGGGGAAAGAGATGGAAACGGCGTATTTTGGAAAAATGGCAATCCCATTAGTTTGGGAACCAGTTCTGTTATTGCATTTCCACATTCAATTTATGTTTCGGGTAATGATGTGTATGTGGCGGGGAGTTTGGCTAATATCGGACCTAGCGAGCTTGCTGCAGTTTGGAAAAATGGTGTTGCAACACATTTAACGGATGGTGCACACCAGGCCTGGGCACTTTCTGTTGTTGTTTCAGGAAATGATGTTTATGTAGGAGGTTTTGAAACTAATGCTAATCATGTTCTTGTTGCAATGATCTGGAAAAACGGGGTAGGAATACCTTTAACAGATGGCACACACACTGCAAGGGTAAATTCAGTTTTTATTTTGGGAAATGATGTCTATGCTGCGGGATACGAGGAAGATACCGGCTTCAATGATAGTTATGTAAAAGTATGGAAGAACGGAGTTTCTACCACGATTGCTCATACTTATGAACGTGCTTATCCAAGTATTTCTGTTTCCGGTTCGGATGTATATGTTACATGTTCTATACATGCTGCATCACTACAGCAAACTGCCATGCTCTGGAAAAATGGGGTATCAATACCTTTGGATAATGCCTACCAGGCTGAACCACATTCAATATGGGTATCAGGTTCTGATGTATACGTGGCTGGCTATTCACCTGATCCTACACATACACCTTATGCAACACTCTGGAAGAATGGTGTTGGGTCTTACTTTGCTGATGGGTCGAATGGAGGAAATGCCAGGTCTGTTTTTTTATTCGGCTCCGATATATATGTTGCAGATAATTGCTATGCAATTAATACAGGTACAGCTGCTACAAAAATCTGGAAAAACGGTATTCTTTCAGGATTTTTAACGGATGAGAATACCAGCTCGTATGCTTACTCGATATTTGTAAAGTACCGGGATTAAAATAATGTAGTGTAAAGAAATAATATTACTCGCTGTCCCACACAGTAATAATCTTATTACTGTGAAGGCTTTTAAAAACATAAAATAAAGTACCATACTGATTGCTTTCACTATGATTGTTTATTTCTTTTTCCGGCATTGATTTTTCCCAAAGTGTTTCCGCATCATCTTCATCTTTTTGATTATAATAAATTGACTTTATAAAAAACTGCACCGGATCTTTTTTACCGGCAAGTTTTTTATACATTGGGATGGAACCATAGCCCATAAACCTGCAATAATCTCCTTCTGCACACGGCCAGTCCCAATCCTGCCAGCTGGTAATTGCAGGAGTCGTGTATTCCAGCTCATTTGTTTTTTGTAAAATTATTTTATCAATTTCCAGTGGCAATAAATCCCTATTTATTTTTTTTAGTTGTCGCTTCAACTGGCCGGAATCGGCATTACAGGTGGTTATCTTTTTTTCTGCCAATCTACCCGCGGCAAGGCAGGCAGGACAAATAGCTTTCACTTCATTTTCTCCAAAAAAAACAGACCCATCAAAACAAATTGTTTGTTCATTACAAAAATTACAAGTAACAGGAATATCAGTAAAATTTCCGAATAGATCGGGACGATCAAAGTATTTGAATTGCATGAAAAAGTTTTGGGTAAAGTTGCGACGATAAATCAACACAATAAAAGTTAATTAATAAACGGTTGGCATGAGAAGATTAAAGGAAGAATTGAGTTTACCTCTCCTGTATATTTCATAAAATTAAATAGCCAGGTAACAAATTGATCGCCATGAACTTTACTGTGCAAAATTTTAAAAACATTTTTTCTTTTAACTGTAATTATTTAATCTTGTAAAAACTTAAACCTGCTATGAAAAAAAATCTGGCCCTTATTTGTTTACTCTTTTCGCTTAATTCATATTCCCAGAAATTTCATTTGAACCTGGGAACTTCCATTTCAAAACTCAACTGGAAAATTGTTGATATATACAATGATCCTGTTTTATTAGTTGCGGGCGGGATGGGGCTGACATACCTGGATCATAAATTATTTGATCTTACCACATCCGTTAATTATTTACAAAAAGGAGGAAAGGATGAAATTGAATTTACAGATGCCAATGGCAATTCTATGGGTAAGAAAGAAGTAACAGCGAAACTTAGGTATGTAAATCTCAGCAATGCCGTTAGGTTGAAACTTCGTGGCGCAAAGACAAGGCCATACGCCACAGCCGGCATTTATGTTGGTTACCTGATGTCAACCAATAATGACCTGGATGAATCGGCATTTAAAAGAATTAATATCGGTGGTATTGCAGGGGTTGGCTGTATGATTAAAATTCTGCAAAACGAATTTGGTGTGGAGGCTTCTTATTTGCCTTCATTTAATAAATTGCTTGATAAAAAATACAATACCCTTCATAACACAGTAACCGATCAAACTTTTATTATTAAAGCTTTTGTTGGATTGAAGCTGTAACTATGCATCATGAGATTTCCTGTAGCTGTATTAATTTGTACTATTTTAACTTCCTGTGGACAGCATACGGGGCATACAACCATTGGCGAAAAAAAACCGGTAAACGATTCGTCATTCATCCGGAAAAATACTTTTATTGCTGATAGTGATCGCTGGCATTTCAAAAAATATCTTGGCGATCCTGCAATACCACAGTCAGCAAAAAACATATTTAATGATCATTGGAAATTGAAAGAGGACGACCCCTCCGCATTTTTAGAAAAGCTGCATGGGCAGGACATTGACGCAAGGCCTTTCTATTTCCGGGTGATCACTAACTCTTACAAACAGTCTGATGGCGCTTATTCTGAAGCATTGGGGAATGCGGGGTATGAATACATTAAAGCTCATCCAGGTGAATTTTCAAATTATTTTATTGGGCAGGATGCTTTTACCGATAAAGACCTGCAAGTATGGGCTGATATTGTGATGCTCGAATTTTCGATCATAGCAGAAGATGATTACGGTAAACCATGGGCGAAAAATTACCTTGATGAAATAAATAGCCGCTGTTTAAATTGTTCCGATCAGCAAAAAAAAGTTCTTAAAGAGTTTGGACTTTATCTCAATAACCGATGGGCTGTTTTTTTAAAAAATATTGAGAACTGACTTAATTTTTTAGTAAATTATGCACTCATAATCGAATCAAATGAAAACACTGCTTTCAGCTTTCTTATTCCAACTGCTGTTTTTTATCCCGGGCTGTTTAAACGCTCAAATTCAGTTTGTAGAAAATAAAGGTCAATGGGTTGATGACGTAAAATTCAAACAGGATCTAAGCAGCGGTGCATTTTTTCTTACTTCCAATGGCTTTACTGTATTGCAACATAATACTAAAGATCTGAAGGAATTTTCTGCATATTTCCAGGGAGAGTTACCTGTTAAAGAATTTGATGATCAAAAAAAAATCACACTTCATTCACACGCTTACAAAGTAACATTTGCGAATGCGCTTGTCCCAACAATTTCGCCCGACAAGATACTTAGCAATTATAATAATTATTTTATTGGCAACGACCCTTCAAAATGGGCTGGCAATTGCAAAATTTACGAGGCAGTAACATACAAAAATATTTATCCTGGTATAGATGTATCGTATTACACAAATAACGGACAGCTCAAGTATGATCTTATCGTTCACCCGGGGGCTGATGTTTCAAACATTCAATTGAAATATGAAGCTGTGGATGCTTTGAAAATAATTAATGAGGAGCTGGTCATTAAAACTTCTGTTGCTGACGTAAAAGAAATGGCTCCTTATGCATATGAAAAGGGAAGCAACAGGCAAGTGGAATGTAAATTTAAAATTGACGGCAATAAAGTAAAATTTGAAACCGGCAGTTACAATATACAAACCACCCTTGTTATCGATCCAACACTTGTTTTTTCAACGCTAACGGGAAGCATAGCCGAAAATTGGGGTCATGCGGCTACCTACGCACCGGATGGTAGTGCTTTTGCTGCCGGGGTTGTATTTGACAATGGCTATCCTGCAAGTCCAGGAGCTTTTCAAACGGTTTTCCAGGGTGGTGTTACAGAAAATAGCTTTGCAGGCTACGATATCGGTATAATCCGGTTCAGTCCGAACGGCAGCAGTAGAATGTATGCAACTTATATTGGCGGAAGCAACAATGAATCTCCTATGAGCCTTATTTCAGATGCTGCAGGAAATTTAATAGTGGCTGCAAGAACCGCTTCGGCTAATTATCCAACAACCTCCGCAATTTTTGGTACCGGCGGGGGGTATGATATAGCTATTACTAAGTTAAATGCAGCGGGCAATGGTTTGATCGGTTCCCGTAAGATAGGAGGTTTTTTTTCGGACGGCGTAAATATAAGATTGAACAATGCTGCTCCGCAGGGACCAGATGGTATTCGCAGAGCATGGGGTGATGACAGCAGGAGCATGGTTATATTAGATACTGCAGAAAATATTGTTGTTGTATCTCAAACAATGTCTACTGGATTCCCGACAACCCCCGGAGCTTTTCAAACTTTTTTTGCCGGTCCCGGATCACAGGATGGGGTAATTATTAAAACAAGCCCCGACGTTAGTACTATTCTCTTTAGTAGTTTCTTCGGTGGCAGTGCCCGGGATGCGATATTTGATGTCGCCATCAGCCCCGTTACCAATAATCTATACATTGCCGGCAGTACCGAAAGCATCAACATTCCCGGTAACAGGACAGGTGTTTTTCAACCACTTTTGCAGGGAAATACAGATGGGTTTGTTTCAATTGTTAACAGCAATGGCAGCAGTTTGATAAGTACAACTTATGTAGGAACTGCCGGTTTTGATATGCTGTATAATATCGAGATGGATACCCTGGGCTTTCCTTATCTAACAGGTACGACTACTGGCTCCTGGCCTGTAATTAATGCTCCGTTCGTCCAACCCAACAGCGGTCAATTCATATGTAAACTTATGCCCGATCTTTCACAGTTTGTTTATTCTACTGTATTCGGAACGGGTGGTTTTGCACCAAACATTGCTGCAACGGCTTTTTTTGTTGATGCATGCGAGAATGTGTATGTTTCAGGATGGGGAGGAGGTCTGAACGTAACCACGGGTTACATGACCAATGGCACGAATGGACTTTTCACAACTCCGGGTGCCATTCAAACGACCACTGACGATAAAGACTTTTATGTTTTTGTTTTAGAAAAAAATGCGGCTTCTGTTTTATACGCCACTTTCTTTGGTGCAAGCGGTGGTTTAGGCGATCATATAGATGGAGGCACCAGCAGCTTCGATAAAAATGCTGTGTTATACCAGGCGGCCTGTCATTGCGATCCTGCCGGTTCTCTTTTTCCTACTACTCCAAATTCATGGAGTTCCACAGTCGGATCATCGGATTGCAACCAGGGGCTTTTTAAAATAGCATTCGATTTCTGTTCAATTGTAGTGCCGCTTCACATCATTTATTTTAAAGGAAACGTTTTAAACGCATTTCACAAACTTCAATGGCAAATAGCAAATGAGGAAACAGGCGATAGGTATATCATCGAAAAAAGAACAGATATGAACGAGCCGTTTGTAAATGTTTATACAACTGCAAGTACATCGGCTAGCATTAGCCGCACTTACTATGCACAGCTGCCTGGGGGAAATGCTCCTGAAACATACTACCGGCTGAAAACCATTTCACTTAGTGGCAGCGTATCATATTCTCCTGTTATTCGATTGAGCGGCAAGCCTGGCAATAGTATCAGTGTGCAGGTAATTCAAAATAAATTGAATGTTTATATGCCCGGTGAAGTGGAGGGTATAGCCTTGTACACAATTGATGGTAAGTTATTGAAACAGCAAAAAGCAACCGAAAGCTTTGTCAGCATTCCGCTTGATAATATTGCACATGGTATTTTAGTGCTAAAAGTTCAATTGAAAGGCGAGACGATTGTGAAGAAAATATATTATTGAGTAAATGGTTGTCTGAAAGAAAAGGAGACAAGAATAAAATATTCCATTTCATCAAGACTATCATCATTGGCGTAAATTGGAAGAACAATCTTAAAAAATAAAACCGGCATGTACACAGAACAAAAATCTTTAAACCTTTCTAAACGCGGCGCTAAAATTGGCTGCTCATCCATCCTGTTTTTAATAGTGTTGATCATTTTGTTGGTAATAGCGTTTTCAACCGAAAATTATTCTGAAGGTGAAAGAATCGGCTTCTTAACGAAATTCTCTAAAAAGGGAAGATTTTGGAAATCCTGGGAGGGAGAATTGAATTTGACGCAAACGGGAATGAACACCAGTTCTTTGTTTGAATTTTCTATTGATAATGACAGGGAAGACAAAAAACTGATCGCAATGATTGATTCAGCAGTAACCAATGGCTGGAAAGTAAAGTTGACTTACCATGAAACTTTTGGGAAAAACTGGTTTCACAATCGTGGTGAAACTGATTATTTTGTAAAAGGAATACAGGTTTTATCAAGAAATCCTATGAATGATCAAAGTGAGCAACCAGGCCGGCAAGGCCACATCATCGATACGATTTTTATTGTTATAGATAAGAGCCAGCTTACACCCAAAAAATAATTCCTTGTTCGCAGCAAGCATGCAATGAAATTTTTTATCCTGATACTGATGGTTTTTTTCCGTCCCGGCAATGCAGCAGGACAGCAGGCTGCAGATAGTACCGTAGTTCCTAATCCTTATGCCAGGTATGAAGCTTATATTTATAACCGGCAAACAAAAAGTAAAAACCTTTCTTATAATTACTCAAACATTTGGGACCTGGATGGTGACGATCAAAAGGATTCTGTATATTTTCTAGGGAACGATGGTGCTCATACTTATTTTTATTTAAGGATAATACTTAGCTCAAATAATTTGCAAAAGGATTTTATGTCTGCTAAAATTGACATACCGTATTTGCCGGATACCGTGTCACTGGAGAAATTAAAAAGAAATCCTGCTGTACAATTTGTAGTGAAAGATTTTAACAGGGACAATATCCCGGACATCTACCTGAATTTCGATAACAATTTCAGTGCTGTTTCCGGGGATTGGAGAAAGAGGGGAATAAGAACAAAGCATGTTGTTATAAGTTTTAAAAGAGGAGTTGTTAGGGTGAAGGATTATTGAATGCCGGAGAAATTTCAATAACATCGCTTTAGATAAAAAAACAAGGTTGGCGAATCAATAAAATGGAAACCAAACCCGGCTGAAATGTCAATGTCACAAATAAAATTATTTTTATAATGCAGGAGATTATTATTTCAGTAATGCTTGCAGTGCCTGATGCGCCAGCAGCTGTTGACTGGTATAAAAAAGCACTTGGTGCCAGTGAACTGTGGAATCTTGGTGCTGTAGCCGGACTACAAATTGCCGGGGCAGTTTTTTTTGTAGGAGAGCCCGCGAATAATGGATGGGAAAGTCCGCGAAAGCTGGGTTCTACGTCGACCCGTATCGAGGTATTCTGTAACGATCCCGATACATTTATCTCAAAGGCTGTTGCAGCAGGTGCAAATGGAAGTTTGGATAAAATAAAGGATCATGAAGCTCCGTGGGGAATTCACAGGCAGGGAGGATTTGTGGATCCATTTGGTCATATCTGGCTGGTAGGTGATAAATCTCCTTTGAATAGTTATGTTTAAAAATCAGAAATGAACCGAATATTTATAGAAAATATATTTCATGATCCCGGCATCGTTAACAAAAAATAAAACAAAATGAAAAAAGAATACTGGGATGTAAGCAATGAACAGGTGGTGGAGAAAACAGGAAAGAAAATAACTGAATGGATAACATTACTCGGCAAAATGAAAGCAGCCGAAATGAAATCAAATGATGTGGTTGCCCATTTACAGCACGAACACAATGTTCCGAGGTATTGGGCAAGAACGCTGACTACATTGTATTTGAAGCAAAAGAAATAATCTTAGCCAGGCAAATCATTAATGACTTTACTGCAGTGTATTTTGAATAAAGCATAGGATAAGCTTTAAACATATTTTTTCAAGACACATGGACAGCAACACAGAATATATGGAACAACATGCGGTTGATCCAACAATCGAAATCTTACAGCAATTAGAACTATTATGGGGTGATAAGGATTTGAAAAAGGAAATTGGCGGGAAGCTGTTTTTAAAAGTTGCGAAACTTATCAATGTAAATTAAAAAAGCTGTTCATCATGAACAGCTTTTTTAAAATATCCTGTTGTTATTAATTTATAGTAAATGGCTTTTTGATTATCATTCCATTTGCTTTTTCAAATTCTATAAAGTATTTTCCTGTAGGAAAGTCTTTGATATCAAACATTATAAAGCTTGTACCCGTTGTCGTACGAAGCGTATTTCCCACTTTATCCATCAGGCTGATCCTGGTTGTACCCGGTTCAGTATTTACAGTAATTTTTGTTGCTCCTTTAGTTGGATTGGGGAAAATAGAAAAATCCATTTCTTTTGTTTCAGTAGTCGATTGCCTTTCAGATATTTCCCTGCTGGGTGTTTCACAATTCCTGAAATTATCGAAAACATACTTGGTGTTTTGTTGAATGCAATTTCCTGTGCCACTTTTTGGCTTAAAGCACATTTCAATTTTATACACAGTGCCTTCAGGAAGGTTATTACCGGCATTGAAACTCAATGATACTTTGGTTGGATTAGTAGGGCCATTGGGTGGCAATACAAAATCAGTAATGCCCGTATACTTTGTTGTCCCAATATAATAAAATACATCAATAGAAGTTTCACATGCATAGTTTTTCCATGTATTACATTTCAGGTTAGCATTCAAAACAATAATATCAAATGATAGATCAATCATGGCTGCGCCTGTTGAAGTGAATAACGGCGTCTGGATATTACAGGGATTATTTCCGCCAACACCTGGTGTAATAATTCCACGATCATCAGCACAAGCTTGTGTAGGGTTTGTATAATCGCCTATATGTGCTCCCTGTGAATATGTCCAACCCGATGTTTGGCCGCTAAAATTTTCGTTTGTACATATCTGGTAAGTTTGTTGTGCCGACACATGATTCAGCATCAATAGCAGTGCTATAAAAGAAGTAATTGTTTTCATGAATTTGGATTTTATTTGCTTAAAACTAATGTATAACGAAAAGTCAATATAAATATTGCACTTGCTTCATTTTCATTTCCGGCACAAGTGTAGCGAATACAATTATGAAACACAATCCTTTATTGCACGTTCAATGAATAAGCCGGACCGTTGTAAAACAATTTTCTTTGCTTCTTTATGAGGATTATGACCGACAGAGGGAATTACTAACTTACTTACTTCTCCAGCAACCTGGTTGATAATACCATTCACTTGTTCAATGCTGCCAAATTCATCATTTTCTCCCTGTATCACCAAAACAGGACATGTTATTTTCGGTAAGAACGATTCAATATTCCAGGACCTGTATTTGTTACTTAACCAGGTTTTTGTCCATGCCTGGAACAATGCGCCTGTTTTCTTGCCATGGTATTTTTCGAGTTTGCTTTTCAAATCAGTTTTATCATAGGCCTTTACCGCATCTTCAATTCCCTTCAACGTGATATCTTCAACAAATATATGTGCACCTTCAGTAATGATAGCTGAAATTCGTTCAGGGTATTTTGCAGCAGCTATCAATGATATAGAACCGCCGTCACTATGACCAAATAAGATCACATGCTTACTATTGATTTGTTCTATGATAGCATTCAATACACTTGCTTCTGATTCAAGATAATCGTTGTCTCTTTCAATGTTGTCAAAATCACTTGATTGACCGTATCCCTGCCTGTCGTAAACAAGCACGTTGCAATTAGTTGCTTTACCTAGTTCAGCTGGAAAATCACGCCATAGGTCAATGCATCCTAAAGAATCGTGTAAGAAAATAATGGTTGGTTTTTCTTTTGATACAAGCAGATGGTTCATTTTTAAAACAATACCATGAACGATTATATCTTTGAGCATATTGAAAACAAAAATAGATTTTTTGCCCCTAAGACACAAAGCCACAATGAAAGAAGCCCGGTGGATCTTTGTGCCTTATTCCCTTCAATGGAAATCGGCTGGTTTCCCCGGGACATTTTTCATATATTTATACATCCTTCTTTATAAAACAACTATCATGTTTATTAAAAGCAAATAACTTTTTTTAATAACGAACAAGGAACAAGGAATTTCGAATGTTGAAGTTGACGGGAATTTTACTTCGGAATTCGAAATTCCTTGTTCCTTGTTCAATATTCAATTTCTTTATATGGTCGTAATAAAAGTTGAAACAAATATTGGATGGATAAGAGAAACTGCTGACATTCCCCTCGCCGGGCATTTGTTCCTGATTGCCTTTATGTTTGTTCCTCCTGCATTACTTTCTTTTACGGCTCAATCAAGCATACCAGCACTAAGCAATGACATAGGATTTACCAAAGCAATGCTTTTATTATTGCCATTGTGGAATTTAATTATGTGGTTTTCGAAAGTAAAACTGTATTTATTTTTTATTCCCGCATGGATCTTCCTTGGCATCATTGCCGTTATAAAAACTGCGCTGCTTTTATTTGGAATTTAAAAAAGAAGAAGAAATATTAGTATTGCTCATTAACCTTATAAAAGAAATACCAAAACTCAGGTTGAGGAAAAGCACAGCAACAATTGCCCATGGTCCCGCTGTATTTTCCCAATAAATAATCCAATTAAAACAATATGTCGTTTCAAGATGTGCATTTAATTTCAAAAAAATAATCCTTTCGTGTGCTTCATTTAAAAAATTTGATTGCTATACACACTAAAGTCTTGCATCCTGTTCGTTCTCTGCAAATTCTAAAATATCGCCGGGCTGACAATTCAATGCCTTACAAATAGCTTCCAGTGTACTGAAACGAATAGCTTTTGCTTTACCGGTTTTCAGGATGGAAAGATTTGCCAATGTCAGGTCAACTTTTTCAGAAAGTTCGTTCAATGACATTTTTCGTTTGGCCATCATCACGTCGAGGTTTACAATTATTGGCATGGGTTATACGATTAATTCGTTTTCAGATTGGAGTTCAACTCCCTTTTTAAATACCTGCGATATAACGAACACTACTCCTGCAAGGAATATAAATTCGTTGGAAACATGGCTTAACTGTAAGCTTTCAACTTTTTTATGCAACCAGCTTGTATGTGCATTCTGAAACACAGTAATAACCCATGTTGCGAAAAGGAAATAACTAATGCGCTCAATAATGTCAGAGACTTCCATAGTAAATGGATTCGACATTTTGATTTTTAAAAATATTTTGATTACAAGGAATGCGATGTACGCTTCCATGATCAATACCGCAACCATAAATGAAACGGTTGCAGTATAATGCAAAAAATCGAATGCATGGAGGTTAGATAAATTCAAATTTATATACAGGTTTTTAGTTGCTGCAGGATTAAAAACGCTTACGACATAAGAAGTCAAAATTGCTCCTGCCTTGATCATCAGCCCTATAAAAGTGATCCATGTTACCACATGCATCACGGCCAGGATTGTTTGAGTTTTTGTTCTCATATAAAATATATGTTTTTTAATGACAATGCAAATATAAATAAATATTTATCGAATAACAATAAATAAATGCTGTAAAATGATAAATTGCTTAAAATTGGTCTGACTGGTGATTATGTGGCGCAACTATTTTTTTTTGATCCGGCTTTGGCAGCAATTAGTTTGAAAAGCTTCTTCCTGCACAATCTGATCAGTGAATCAGTGGCAATTAATTTCCGTTTCTAACTAATTCACTGACGAGACACGATTCCCCAGGCATTTGTTATCATTTTCAACCACTCCATAATTTTGCTGCTCAACGTTAATCCGCATAATCCGTTTTATCCGCGTATCTATTCTCGATAGAAACGCTGATCAACAGCATCTAGCGGATATTACCATCTCTTTGCAGTAATAGGAAAATTTCGTTTCTTTAATTAGCCGGTCTTATGACGTGGGAACATATTATCCCTGTTTTTAAAACAACTTCTTTCTAATGAGTAACAGGCATTTTTGGTACAACTTAATTGAACGAGCCAGGAAAAGCGATATTATTATCGACGGACTCACAATTCCTTTTATGCTTGGAGCTAAAAAATTACTCGATCCCAGTTTTAATATCGATGACAATAGTATACAGGAATTACTTGCTGAAATAATCAATTCCGATACAGATGAAAAGGCAGTCTTAAAATATTCTCCAACCAAACAGTATATTATTACTTTAAGAGATGCGCAGTTCTGCAGTGAAAATCTTTCTGATGGGCTGGTGTTTAAAAATAAAAAAGGAAACAAAGTATTGTATGTTGCAAAGGCTGTTTCCGTTTTAGGCAATACAATTCAAAAAATAAGCAAAGCCTTACATGATGAATATAAAAACCAGATAGAAAGAGAAACTTTTTCGTGGAATGAAGGGGCGAGGCGTTGGCAAAAATTTACTGATGCCGAAAAAGAGGTTATTGCCACAGCCATACAACAACAATGAATATGAAAATTTGTTTTTTTATAATAGTTTTACTTTCTACTGCTACAACTGCTTTTTCGCAGGATAAAAATCAAAAGCAGGAGCAGGAATATAATTTTGATTTTATCTGGAATGCTAAAGCGGTTGCTTCCGGTAACATGGATAGCGTTCTTAAAAATCTTTCTGACAGTCTTGCTGTTGAATTTATCAATATTTATCCTGTATCTACAGTGATTCCACAAAATGACCGTTCTAAACTGGTCAGCAAATTATTGCAATTAAAATTTGTAAAAGTTAATTCCGGCAGGGGAAACTGGATGAAAGGACCAAGGATATTAAATTATTTCCTCGAATCAGATCGTTTTGTTTGCTGCGTTGATAAACTTTATTATGAAGATTTGATAAAGCCCAACCGGTATACCATAACAGAACGGATCGGGTGTTTAATAAAGAAACATTCTAAATAACAAACCATATTGATCCAAAGAATAAAAATATTGTCAGCATTTTTACTGGTCGTGCTATTTTTTTGCAATTGCTATGTAATAAGGAGCTCCAGGTCCGATTCAAGAATCAGGTTCATCCGGGATAACCAGGAATTTATAAAAGAGTGTGCTGCGTTTTCTATTTTATTTGCGCAGGCTAAAAATAAAAATGTTTTTAGTATAACCGACATAAAAGATAAAAAAAACCGAAATAAGATGGCCATGTTGTGTTACAGCGTTAACGTTACCTATAATAACGGCGGTGAACGCGAAATCAGGGACAGTATTGTTACATTTAGAAATTCAGGTTTGTTCTATGGAGAATCTGAAATTATATATGATTTTGCAATTAATAAAAGACATTTTACAAAGAATGGTAATCCTAAAAGCGAATACTATTTTGTAAAAGTAACCGACAGGATTTATTACCGGAGAAGACCTATTTCAATGATGTAACAATAGCAAACCCAATTAAGATGCGTTCAGCCTTATTTATTTTGATCTTACCGGGTTTTCTTTCATGTAACTATGAAAAATACAAGGACCGGGTTGCTACAGGCAAGGGCACCTATTGGGATGTTTATAAAGTTAATGGCAAGGTTTTGAAGGATTCTTCTTATTCATACTTTTGTGGAGTGTATGGTGATTGCTATTTGTATTCACTTAAAAAATCACCGGACGGATCATTTAAAAGATATATTGATCATGGAGATGGCTCTGCGCCAAATAAATGGTCGATGCGATCTGACACGATTCGGCTCAGGGCTGTTGATTACGTAATTTATTCACGCAGTAGTAAAGAACTTAAACTGATCCCCGTGAATAAACAAAATGATACGATAGAGTTACGGGAATCGACAACCAGGTAAAATAAAATAATCAGATGATTAAAAAGCAAATTTTTGTATTAATGATTTTAACCTGCTGGCTGTGTGTATCTTTTGCACAGTCACGGGATGCTATGATTGATACTGTTAAAAAAAAATATCAATTCATTCGCAACAACCTTAACAATTGCAGTAGAGCTGTAATTAACCTGGATACAGCATCAACTGAAGGAGGACAGGCGACAGCCTACAGCCTGGGGAAAAAACTTTTACTAATTAAAGTTGTGTACTTTGGCGAGACCGGCAAAGAAGAACTTAAATGTTATTTTGATAAAGAGCAGCTGTTATTTGTTGTTGATAAAAATCATGAATATAACAGGCCGATATATTGGGATAAAAACCATGCCCGGGAAACCGGTGATACAGCAGTATTCGATTATAGGAAGACTGTTATTACCGAAGACAGGTATTATTTCTATAATGGAAAACTGATTCTTTGGTTGGATAACAACAAAAAAGAAGTGGATCTTACCACCGGGACAAATACAATTGAGGGACAAGGATTGATTGCATATGCCCATAGGCTCAGAGATAGATTCAAAAAATAATACGAATGAAACATCTCATAATATTATTGTTTACGCTGACTGTTCTTTCATGGAAAGAGAAAGATGCCGGAACTGTTATTTTAACCCCGGGTAATTTAATGCAAGACACTTTAACATGGATAGACAATTTCAGGGATTTCAGGGATGCTGTGTACCATAATAACAAGGTAAAGTTGAAAGAATTTTTTGATTTCCCAATCATAACAGAAACAAACGATATATGGTACTTTGTTCACGGGAATAATGAAAAAGCACTTGAATTGCTTACGGGCAAAGCAAAGCCATTTACGGAAAAGGATCTTGATAAGTACTACGATAAGATCTTTTCAAAAGCTTTTATATCATCCATTTTAAAAATAAAATCGGAGGCTTTATTAAAATCAGGAAGTACGGAAACGCCCGAATTCAAAACCGGGAATACGATTTATAAAATGTATGCAACATTTGAAAAGGCAGATGGTTTGTTGAGACTTAATCTTGCGCTTACAACTCCCGTTAAAAACGACGACGGTACAATTGATTCCGTAGAAAGTAATACCATTTATGATTTTTCGGTTTCTGCAAGAGGAGAAGTAAAATTCAAACAGCTCCGGATTGCGGGTTAAAATACTAATTGATGAATTCAACAACACAGATCGCTAAACACTTCAGGGAAGTTTATTTCGGGGGAAACTGGACCTGGTCCAATTTTAAAGATAACCTTGAAGGGGTGACATGGCAGCAGGCTACCACGCAGATCAATTCTCTTAATACCATTGCAGCACTTGTATACCATACAAATTATTTTGTACGTGCCGTATTAAAGGTATTGCAGGGAGAACCATTGAATGCACATGATAGATTTAGTTTCGATGTTCCGCCTGTCGGGTCACAGCATGACTGGGAAAATTTAGTGAACAAAACATTGGATGATGCGGAAAACTTTGCCAGCCTTGTTGAGCAGTTGCCCGATAGTAAACTTGGGGAGATCTTCTGCGAAGAAAAATACGGTACCTGGTATCGCAACCTGCTTGGAATTATAGAACATACGCATTACCACCTTGGCCAGGTTGTTATCATAAAAAAACTTGTACAGGAAGATAAGCATTGATAAAGCGTAATTCATAAACATTATAAATATGAAATTGAAATTTTTTATTGCAGCCTTAATGGTTCTTTTAAGTTTTTCTTCTGCCATTGCACAGAATAACATAACAGACAAATTAATAGGAAAATGGGAGGCGAAGGATGGAGATGGTGTCACAGGTAGCTTAAACTTTATCGATTCCAAAAATATTATCGTAACCATACCTGGTCAGCCATTACCAAAAGGAACTTATACAATTGATACAACAAAAAACCCTATGTGGTTCGATATAACTATTAAGGATGGTAATAATATTCTTACAATGAAGGGGCTTTTAAAATTGACGAGCGAAAGCACATTAAAATGGCAAATATTCGATGATGGAAAAAGGCCTGAAACATTTACCAATGAAAAAGATAATAATACGATTATCCTGAAAAGAAAAAACTGATTAAAGAGTAGCTGGCATATCTAACTTAAAAATATAGCGGATAAGCTAACCAGCAAATCTGTGACAAAATTTTATTGCCACAGATTTACTGATCTGGGTTGAATAGTACGAATTGGTTCCGGATTAACCAGGTAATTTGTGCTGGTTGCTAAAATAAGATATAGGTAACACCGGGAATTGTACGTTTTTCATTATCCGGCCCAATAACTTTCACGTCATCAAAAACAACAATTGATCCGGGGATGCAACGCATCATAAGACTTTCAATTGGTTTCAGGCTGGGACCGGTAATAACGCCTTTTTCCACGCCTTTAAAATTTGCACCTGAGAAATATACAGTCGCACCCGTAACGCTGAAATGCGCATCAAATGCAAAATCCTTTAGTTCAGCACGGCAATATTGCTGGTATTTAAATACCGTGGCAGACATTTTTCCAGGGCCTTCATTTTGCTGGTTGCCTAATCCAAGAACTTCATCCGTTCTTTCAACAGCGGATGATTGTGTTACCGGTGCGGTTGGATTTTTAATGTAAGAAAACCGACTGTCGGCTTCTAATACACAAACACTGAGTAAGGGGAGAAGAATGAGGGATTTCATTGTTAAAGTATTAATGGTTGGGAATGGTTTCTTAAAAATAATACTTGATAAGTGAAGGATTTGTTATGATTTGTTTTGAAGCTAACAGGCGATCACAAATAGAATACGGTCGGGGTGATCGATTAAATATGCAGGTATGTGGAAAGAAATGCACGTTGTTATAGAATAAAAATTTGTTTCTTTAATCAGGCTATTACACCCTAACCTTATCACCAAAACAACTATTCTACAATGGAAATCTTAGGCCACATAAGTTTCAAAAAAATATTTTATTTCAATGTAAGGACAGAACAGAACTGGTTTACAAAATTGCCCGGGGATAAGTGGATCGCTTTTATAATTGCAGACAATGGAGATGCATCGCTTATCGCTGATGTTGCAGTAAAATGTCTTGACAGGAATGCTTCCTGTATTTGTAACGCGGGGCAGCTTGCATTGAATACATACGAATCCTTTGCTGAAGAATTGGAATTGAGAAAAATGCAAAGAGAACAGGAACTGGATGAACTGGAGGATAAAGCAGGGGAGCCTGCGCTCACATTCCATACAAATTTTTCCGAAGGCTTTTGGTATGCAACAAGTATTGCCAATCCTTCCATTGCCGATACCGAATCTGATATAGATAAAGTACTTTGTATCGACATGACTGAAAACAGTGTGAAGAAGTGCATACGGGACCTGATTGGTAAATTCAACAGCGGCGAACTGCCTTCTGATAGTGAATATGAAGAGCCGGTGTATGATGGAGAGACTGAATGAAATTCTATTTGATTTTCTTCCGTTATTTTTTTCTATTCTTATTTCAGTGTTCATCCGCGTATCCATTCTCCCCGTAGCATTATAGATACACTGATGACGCTATTCAACGGATAGCCACGGATTTGCTTGAAGAACGACTTTGTGCTTACATAAAACTTTCGTTTCTTTAGATGCAAAATCTTAAACTGCATGATTACCGGAGCCCATTCGATCATTTATAGTAAAAAACCAGACAAAGACCGTGATTTTCTTCTGAATGTTTTAAAATTACCCAGTGTGGATGTGGGTGGGGGATGGCTGATCTTTGGCCTTCCGCCGTCCGAAGTCGCTGTACATCCTTCCTCTAAAAACAACCTGCACGAATTTTATTTAATGTGCGATGACATTGAGTCCTTCACAAAGGAAATGGGCAAACAAAAAATAAACTGCAGCGCCGTTAAAGATCATGGCTGGGGCTTGCTGAGCCAGCTAACGTTACCGGGTGGAGGTAAATTAAGTGTTTATCAGCCAAGGCATGCAAGACCTAAGCAAATGAAAGTTAGAACCACTTCCCCGAAATCAACTGTACGCAAAGCTTCGGGTAAAAAAATAACCAGGTAAATAAAGCAAGGATAATGGAAAATTTTGAGACCGGGGAGATCACACGCGACGAAATAAAAAAAGAATTTCAGCTGGAGCGAATGATATTGTTTAGTGACGCAGTATTTGCTATCGTTATCACACTGATGGCAATTGAAATAAAAATTCCTGAATCTGAAGTTAAGTTAACTAGCGCTACTTTGCTAAAAGCATTGTTTCACTTGTTGCCTGTATTATTTGCTTATTGTGTAAGCTTTATTTTCATAGGGGCTGTCTGGTACCAGCATCTTAAAATATTCAGCCTGCTTAAGGATTATGATAAAGGCCTTGTAGTTCGCAACCTGCTGTTGTTGTTTTTTATAGGGTTATTTCCTTTTTGTGCATCACTTATGACAAGGGCAAAAGGGCAAATGCTGCCGTTCTTCCTTTACCTTGGGATCATTTTTTTGTGTATCGTAGCACAATTCATTCTTCATAATTATATCGTAATGAAACGTCCGCAACTCCGCGTGAATACTGATATGAGCGAACATGTAACTGAATTGAAGAAGAGAAAAATATCTTTGATTGGTTTTTCTGTTGCAGGTGTATTGATAACAATTACTTACTTTCTCATTCCGGATCCCAAACTAAAGTCGCTTTCTGTATTGTGGATGGCATTGTTCCCGGTAGTGTACAAAATTCTGACAAAGAAGAAATAATTGGCTGCAATTTTGATACTTAACCAGCACTAAATTTACAAATGGAATTTCTTACCAGGACGGCACATACAGCAGACGCTGAATTTATAACGGAGTTATCTGATCAACTGGGCTATAAAACCACGCATGAAAAGATCAGGAAACGAATGGATGTACTTTTAGAAGATCCCCACCATTGTGTTTTTGTTGTTTGCAACCGGGCAATCGTAGTTGGGTGGATACACGCTTTTTATTGTATCAGGATCGAATCGGATCCTTTTATAGAAATTGGTGGTTTGGTGATTGAGAAACATTATCGGAAAAAAGGCCTTGGTAAAATGTTGATCAGGAAAGTAATCGAATGGGCCGCAATGAAAAATATTACCAGGATCAGGGTTCGGTCCAATACCATCCGCAAAGAAACACATGAGTTTTACAGGAACATTGGATTCAAAGAAATAAAAGAGCAGAAAATATTTGATATGGAGTTGGGATGATTAAAATTTATTTATTGTTATTACTTCAAATAAGATGCGGCTAAAACCCTAAAACAGCAGCAGCAAATTACCGTTGGCTTAAGCCAGCGGCAAAAAAATAAATCCACGAGTGGCTTTAGCCACATATATTGTAAGCCTTGTAATTTTAACTTTCTGGTTTATAAACACTAATTACTTTCGCTTAATTTTTATGGCGAACAACACCTCCCAGCATATATTAAGTACTTCAGCAAATCTTTTGGGCTTTTGTCTTTTTGTAATTACCTCGCTGCATATATCAAATGTATCTGCATCAAGCATCATTGATGAGTTTACATCCATAATCGCTTTGTTGCTGACGATCTCCTGCATCTTTTCATTCCTGTCGATCAGAACAAGCAACCCCGGAAGAGAAAGACAATTAGAAACCGTTGCGGATTACTTATTCCTTATTTCACTTTTAGGAATCGTGGTCATTATCCTCTTGCTGGTGTTTCGGTTTATAAACTAATGATGTACCAGGAATCGCAGATGGTCGTGTATCATTTTAAAATTTTAAACAGGTATTGATAAGCATTACATCGTTCGACATAAATCAGTGAATCAGTGGCTATAATTTTTGCCTGCCACTGATTCGCTGATTAGTTTATTCATAGGACTTAATTTATGAGTGCAGCGGATTCGCACGAAAGTTATTTCTGCAAAATAAAAATCGCCCCGTTTTACCGGAGCGATTTTTTATGGGGTCACATATCTATTTTATCTCAGGATGGTCAGGCTTCCTTTTACCGTCCTCTTTACTCCATTGTTCATTTTAAAATCAACAACGAAATAATAGGTTGCATCCGGAACAGCCTTTCCTTTATAAGTTCCCTGCCAGTCATTTTTATAACGATCATTTTCATACACCTGGCTACCATACCTGTTGTAAACATGCACTGACGCATTTTCGTAACATCCTTCAATTCCAACAAGCCAGCGATCATTGATGCCATCACCATTAGGGGTGATCGCTATCATCGGTTCGGCACAATCAACATTTGGTTTTACGGTGATAGTCATTACATCCGAACTGGTACAGCCTTCCGGTGTGGTAACAGTAAATGTATAGGTAGTTGTTTCTGCCGGGTTTGCAAGAGGGCTTAATGCAGTAGCAGAACTTAAACCGGTTGCAGGTGTCCATAAATAAGTTCCGGGACTTCCCTGGGTTTGAAGTTGTATGGATTGTCCTGCAGTGATCGTTTGGTCCGTACCAGCATTGGCTGTTACAACAGGTACCGTAACGGTAAACGACCTGCTTGAATCACATAATTGCAGGCTGGACAGTAGTATATAAGTTGTAGTAACTGTTGGTGATAATACCGGGTTTGCAATGTTGGGATCACTCACACCGGCAGCCGGCGTCCAGGTAAACGCTGTTGCATTGCTTTGTGTATTGGCAATAAAAGAATCGCCGTTACAAATGGTAGTATCAGCATGCACAGAAAGGGTGATAGAATTTATTACTCCTATTGTTGCGGGAATTGTTGAAGTGCAGCCGGTGCCGTCAATTACAGTGGCAATATAAGTACCCGGGTCAGCCGTAATTGTAACCCCATTTTGTACGGGAGTTGTATTCCAGGTTACTGTATAAGGACCGGGAGCTGACAATGGTAAAGTAGCTGTTCCCTGTGTAGAACAGGTTGCATCATTAATGTTTGGTGTTACGATAGTACCAGCTCCAACAATTACTGTTTGTGTATTGGTTTCTATGCAGCCGTCAGCACCCTGCACTGTTTGTGTAACAGTATAAGTGCCGGAAGTAGTATATGAATGTGAAGGATTTAAATCAGTAGTATTCAGCGGACTGCCATCACCAAAATCCCAGGTCATTTGTGCAATTGTTGAAAAAGCGATTGTTGAATCCAAAAATGTGATTGGCTGGCCAACACACAATGTTTGGGCCGGGCCGAAATGCCAATGAGGTTCAAGTGTTGTTTTGAAACGCTGTAAATTAAAGTAAAGTCCGGTTGAAGCAGTAAAGCCCCAGAATACCGATGAATTACCGGAAAAAGTAGTGGTTACAAAATCCTCTGAATGACTTACTCTTAAAACACCATCGATGTATGCTTCGAGTGTATGTGTTGTAACATCCCAAACTATTTTAAGCTTATGCCATTGACCATCTTCTGCATCATCAACACCATTAATGATCTGGACCGGCCCTGCAAGATTATTTGCAGTAACATGATCGAGGTCACCGTTTTTCTGAATTGCAATATGATCAGCAACGGGATCGCTATCGGGCATACTGTTTTGATAAGTATCCATGGTTACACCTATCGATGGAGAAATACCCTGGAAACCCAGCCCGCTACCTGTACCACCGATGCTGGTACTGATCGGTTGAAGAACGAATGCCATTCCATCTGCACCGTTTGCATCTATTGAACCAAGGTAAACATCAAACAAGAATGTAAATGAGTTGTTCAGGTTGATTTGATTATTATTCCATACAGAACCGCTTTGTCCCGATAATGGATTTGTAAGTGTATAAGTATGGCAATCATCCTGACTTGCATCGCCATTCACCGAGTATTGCTGGCCGGGGTTAAAACCATCCCTTCTTCCAACAGCAAGTACATTTAGAATAGCAGTTGTAGTGCTTGTATTGGTTAAAGAGATCGAGTTGATGATCTTTGCAAAATTTGCCTGGCTGATAGAAATAGGGATCTCGTACAGGTATGGACAAAGTGCACCGGTACAACCAGTGGCAGTTCTTAATATCCGGTAATAACGTGTCGCTGTAAGCCTGTAAGTTGCAGCACCATTACACCAGTCAGGGGCTGTAGAAGTAACTACTTCATTTGTTCCATCAGAAAAATTTACCTGTGCAGAAAAATTGGTAGCACCGCTTCCACCAAGGCAAACGAGGTAAAGTTTTGCAGCATTTGCTGGTGTTACTAAAGTTAGATCGGCAGAAGCAGCCGGAAGCACGCGAAGTACATTGTTTGCATTTGTCGGCTGAATGGTATAGGTGATGCCGGTATTATTGGTGGTATTGGTACTTGTAATACTGGGTGTAGGAAAAGAATTTGTTGCATTACAGGGAGCGCCGGCAGCAGAAGGATAATAATCTGCAGCTGTAAAAAGCCAGTTTACCCCATCAACATCGGCAGTGGTGGTAGTAGAAGCATCGGGGTTGGTGCCGCCTTCGGCAACTACATCAGCATTGAATCCTGTAACAGGTACATCTGAAAATTGAGCTTTTACATTTTTTGAAATAAAAAGGCAAAAAACAAAGACGGGGATTAAGACCATCCCTTTTTGTATTGCCCGGCTGGAAAAACGGGAGCTTTTATTTCCCATAATTGTTCCTGGAAGCGTTTGCATAAATAAGCAGGGTTTAGTTATTAGTAGTTAGGTTATAACAAAAAGCTAAAACAATATTCAGGTGCCGGATAGCGTAGTTTTAAAAGGGATTGGGGTTTGCGGGCGAAAGTTATAATTATTTTGCTAATAGTACCTGGGGTTTCAGATATATTTACAGGATTTTGAAGTTATTAAAAACGCAGCCTCGGGAGTTTTTTTTTAGGGGACAAAACGGGGACAAATGCTGAGACAGCATCATTTAAGGCTGAAGTTTGTAATAATCTATTAAGTTTACATCGTCTGTGAAAAAAAACGCTGTATTACGCTGTGGTTATTATCGTGAGGGTTTAAGCACAGCATTCCAGAGGTTGGCACAGAGTAAATTGAAGCAAACATGCCAGGCGAAAAAGATTTAAGGATTTTACTCACAACACTAAAACCAAAACACAATCCCGGCGATTTTGTTTTTTGTTGCGTGAATGACCTGTCCCAATTCCGCTTCGTGGATTTGATTGCAGTGTTCAAAGAAGCAGAGGGGTATACAATAATTATTAAAAAAGAGCTTGCCGACAGGTTAAACGTAGAATATTCATTTGTAGCGGCGTGGATCAGTTTAACGGTTCATTCATCTTTGCAGGCTGTAGGTCTAACCGCAGCCGTTGCTACTGCACTTTCGAAGGAGGGGATCAGTTGTAATGTTATCGCCGCATTTTATCATGATCATATATTCGTTGATAAAAAAGACGCGGAAAAAGCGATTATGATCCTTGATAAGTTCGCTGCTGAATGATCCGGCAGCATTACGATGATGGGCTAATGATTTTGTATTACCTTGTTTTTTTGCCCTTATAATCTTCCACCATGCAAATCAATGCTATCGGTAAGATCAGCAATTCAATCAGGCTTATCCAATGAATAGTATGCTGCTCTGTCCATTGCTTTATCATAAAGCTTCCATGACTGTAATACTGCTGTATAAAAAAAATAATAAATAACGGTAAAAAATATTTTGGTCTTCTTAAAAAAAGAGATACAAAGATGATGTTGATAACGGCGAAAAGTGCATGCCGCCATAGAGGAGAATCATTTAATTTATAAAATAAAGCAACCAGGTGAAATATTGCTGCTATTAACATCAACAATGCAAACGCATTGAATATTTTATTTCTTGCTGCAGGCGAAAACATCACTTGGTTTTGTTTTTAAAGATAATACAATGTTATTGGTATTGATGTATAGCTCAGTTACCTGCAATCGACTTCAGCCATTGCAAACTCACAATTACCGTGCACACTTCATATTTTCACTATTCACTATTCACATCACTGGGTAGTGTATCAGTTTAAAAAAACTGTCAGGCTGAGCTTGTCGAAGCCGGTTCAGGTTTTAGAATTAACCGCCTTCGACAAGCTCAGCCTGACAATCTGTTTATATAATAAACTTTCAAACTGATACACTATCCATCACTGCAACCCTGATTTCCCCTTCACTATTTTTCATTAATTTTATCAAACGCTGTTGCAGGCTTACTATAAAGTCAACTACTTCAACCTGCATATGAAAATCATACTTACGATCATTGTCTTATTGTTAATGCATACAACAACTGCACAAAATCTTGTATGGGCAAAACAATTTTCAACTCAACCAGTGATTTTTACCTCCCCTCACACCGGAATTAGTATAACTGCCGACCCGGCAGGAAATGTTTATAGTATCGGATACCTGGAAACCCCCACGGATCTTGATCCCGGCCCGGGGATTTTTATTTTACAGGATCCATATATTTCAAAGCTTGATGCAAATGGAAATTTTGCATGGGCAAAAACATTTGGAAGCAACGTTATACTGAATGTTATCAAATCAGATGCAGCAGGAAATATTTTTATCGGAGGCACTTTCTTCTCCGGTCCTACAGATTTTGATCCCGGTCCGGGAATATATACGCTTACAGTAACAAATCCTGTCTGCGGACTAGGCTTTATCTGTAAACTGGATGCGAACGGAAATTTTCAATGGGTAAAGCAATTGGGAACAGATGATCCCAATAATTATACCTGGCCCCGGTTCATGACCTTGGATGCCGACGCCAACATATACAGTACCGGTGTTGTTTCAGAGGATGCTGATATGGATCCCGGCCCGGGCGTTGCGATAATAACAACGGCACCGCTTACATGGAATTGTTTCGTCTCAAAACTTGACGCCAACGGCAATTATGTATGGGCAAAAGTGTTTAATAGTCCTAATACCGTATTAACCTCTGGAATAACTGTTGATGCAATGAGTAATGTATATACGATCGGAGATTATGACCAAACTATTGACCTGGATCCGGGACCCGGAGTATACGCATTAAATTTTAACCCGGGTTCAAATGATGAAGGAATGTTTATGTCAAAGCTGGATGTTAATGGAGATTTTGTATGGGCAAAACAATTTGAAGTAACTAATATTCATTCGGGTGTGTTTGCGGGTTCAATAAATGTAGACCCATCCTCGGATCTTATTGTTTGTGGCACATTCGCAGGACAAATTGATTTTGATCCCGGTGCTGCTGTAAATATAATGTCAACCATACCGAGTGAGCTCAACTGCTATATTGTTAAGCTGAACAATTCGGGAAACTTCATGTGGTCAAAGCAAATAGGAGGTGAAAACCCCAGGGCAACGCTCGATGCCACCGGTAATATTTATTTATATTGTCGTGCCACGGGTCAAGCCGATCTGGATCCCGGTCCTGCAACTGCTATTATCACCCAACTGGGCCTGGCTGCAGCAAAATATGATAACAATGCAAATCTCTTATGGACATATCATACCGAGGTTGCGTGGGGCGACCAGGATTTATGCCTGGATCCAACACGGAATTTATATATCACAGGATCTTTTACCGGGACTGTTGATTTTGATCCTGGTCCCGGGACTACCTTACTCACCTGCATTACAGATGGCAGAGATCCCTTTGTTTTAAAAATAAAAAGTTGCAATGCTGCTGCTGTTGTGCATGTATACGATACTGCATACAACAGTTATACATGGGAAGGTCAAACCTATACCAGCAGTGGTGATTATTCAATTACATTTAGTGATGCAAACGGGTGTGACAGCATTCGCAGCTTGCATCTCATTATAAAGCCTGGAATTAATTGTTCGCTTACCATTCCAAATGTTATTACACCAAACGGCGATGGTATCAATGACGCATGGATCATTTCCAAATCAGCAAACAATTGTTTTAAACAATTAGATATATACATTTATAACCGGTATGGCAGCCTTGTTTATAAAAAAGCTGGTTACCATGATGACTGGGAGGGAACGTTTAAATCAAAACCTGTTCCTGATGCGACTTATTACTATATCATTAATGCAATGTCTGTATACGGAAATAAACAAACATTCAAAGGCAATCTTACTATTTTGCGTTAATTGAAAGCAGCAAATTTTTGTATTTAAACGTCTTGGATGGTAAGCTATAAAAACGTAACAATGAAAACAATTCAATTATTATCCATTCTCATTTTTATTCCATCTTTTCTTTTCGCTCAAAATAAAACCGGGTCAACAGGATTTGCTGTTCATGATGTTTCTGCAATGGCGGGATTTGTATTTCAAACCAATACCAGCGGTACAATTGAAGATTTCAGGAAATTGAATCCTCAATCAACGTTATTGAACAATGATTTCTCGGCGTATAAACAAAGAGGATCGAATGCGCCGGTTATCGGGGCAGGGACAATATTAGTAGGATTTCGGTTTAATGAAAAAGCAAGTCCTGTATTACGATTGGGAGTTAGTTATTGGGCAGGCAATTCATTAGTGCATGAGTTGAATAATACGGAACAACATACTTTTGATACATTGGTATCTGTACAAACAGGGCAAACGCTTTACCTGGATTCTTCTATCTATCACAATTACACCATGAAGTATTTCACGGAAAGTATGAGATTTGATGCTTCACTAATTTTCAGGGCAAAACTTGTATCCATTTTGTCCATGTATGCGGGTATTGGTTTTACAGTTGGGTATACTGTCAATACAAAAACAAACATCGACTATACATTCAATCCATATACTTACATCCGTTATCCCGATGATAGCTATGGTAATTATCATTCTACTTATTCAAGCCGTGACGAAAACAATGTAAAAGAAAAGATCAGGAACAAAAATGAGCTTTGCTATTCCGGCTATATACCATTGGGTATTGACCTTGGTTTGGGGCGCAGGAGAAAGTTTTTAAGTAAAGTTCACTTCTTTTCCGAACTAAGAGGAGGCCTTAATTTTCAGAAAATACCTGAAATAGGATCATATACACATTCATTTCTTCAATTGGGATTTGGAATGCGTGTTACGGCAAATTAAAAGTTATTCAAAACACATTATTCTTAATAAAACTTTGCGACCTTGCGTGAAATAAGCAGGCCCAATGATCCGGATACAAATTGTATTAATACTCATACTTTTTTCTTTTAAAACTGTTCACGCTCAACAAGAGCCGCGTACTTCATTTGATACTGCTGCTGTTCCTGGTATAAAAGTTCCATACAATTTAAAACCATCCGGGTGGGTAAATGATTATGAAAAAATTCTATCAAAGGCCCAGATCATAATACTGGATTCAATGATCAGCAATTTCGAAAAACAAACCAGTATTGAGATTGCAATTGTTACACTCGACACTTCTTATGTTACCAAAGAAAATTTTGATACACTTATAACCAGCCTCGGAAATTCCTGGGGAGTGGGGAAGCAAGGTAAGGACAATGGTGTTATCATTGGTGTAAGTTCGGGATACAGGAGAATACGTATCAGTAATGGTTATGGTATCGAAGCAAAACTTACCGATGCAGAAACTAAAAAAATAATCGACGAGAAAATTTTTCCGGAATTTAAAAAGCAACATTATTTTGAAGGATTAAAGAAAGGACTTTTGGCGATCATGACAATAGTAAAATAATAACATAGCTTTCCTTTAAAAACATTAGAAGTTTATCATTTTTGAAATTTAGGCATAAACTTTTGTAAATAGCTACCTATTTGTTCGACATAAATCAGTGGCAATCGTTTTTGGTTGCCACTGATTCACTGATTAGTTTACTCGCCTGGGTATTTTTTTCGAACCCAGGAACTGTTCAACATAATAACAGCTTTGCAGTTACACAAAAATTTCGTTACTTTATTGTATAAGCCGGCCCGCTACTGGTGAATATTACTCCCTTTTATCCGGATACAGCGATTAAATTTTATAGTTTACTCATGTATTATTAAACGACCTGCCTATGCAAAATTATTTTTCAAAAAAACTGTTCTTATTCCTCCTTATACTTTCATGCTCACTTGTAACAAAAGCACAACGTCAATGGTTAGCTACGGTTGATCCTGTTAGCGGAACTATATCAAAGATGGACAGCATAGCCGGCGTTAGAATTTATTTGGGTGGCTATTGGCCTGCTTATAGCGAATACAGCAGACGGTTTACAATAGGAGGGGGTTTGTCTTTAAGTGACCCGTTTTACTTATTTACAACAGACGCTGCAACTGGACATACCGTGAATAATCCATTATTGTTTACACCACCACATGGAGATTTCATAAATTTTCAGTATGCCAAGACAGGGAATGTTTTATATACAACAGTAAATCCAACTCCCCAATCGCCGTATTCATTGGCTACGATTGATCCGGTAACAGCAGTTTATACAATACTGTATGATTTCCCCGCTGCTGTAAATATCATGAGACTGATTCCCGATGAAGCTAATAATCGTTTATATGTATTGGCAGTACCGGTCCAGTCAGGACTTTCTCTTTTGACAATTGAATTGTCGAGTGGAACAGTTTTATCACAGGTTGCAACGCCGCAAATAACCAATCTTCAGTATAATTATACTACCAATACATTTTATGCTTTGGCTAATGCAGATGCCCAGCCCCATGCGATCTATAGCCTGTGTACTGTTAACCCCGTCACAGGTGCGATAACAAATCTTGCGGCCATACCCGAAGTTTTCAACATAACATGGGGAAGTGAAACACTGGATGAGAACAGCGGGAGATACTTTTTTACATCACCTGCCTGGGGTGACACGTCAAATTATCTTTATACACTCGATATCAACAATGGCAATGTATTGCATAAGGTAGTGGTGCCGCAATACAATGTAGCAGATAAGGATAACCTGGCCGCTATTCGTTACGATAACAATGTAAATAAAATGTATGCAATGTTCTGGGAAGCGCATACAGTTGATACACCAGTTGTTCCTCCTCCCATAATACCACCGGTAGTAATAAATCCTATTGATTCAACCTGCAGGATGGACATTCAAACCAAGCTGTATTCAAAAGCTTTGGGACATGTGTTGGTGGTTGATAAAAAAGTAACGACATGTAAAGTGTCAATGAATGTATACAATATGGCCGGGCAAGTGATGTTGAAAAATGTAAACGTTAATGACGGTTATAATGAAATTCCTTTATCAAATTTTGCCACAGGGATCTATTATTACAAATTCATTTCGGAGGGAAGAATGTTGTTGTCGGGAAGATTTTTAAAACAGTAAAACAAAACAAATATCGAACAAGAAATCATGAATGTCGAATTCAGAAGTAAAATGCCCGTTAACTTCGTCATTCATAATTCCTTGTTCCTTGTTCGATATTTAATAAATATATTTTTAAAACAGAAACTTAACATCGTGAATCGTATCTTCTTTATTATCTTACTTTCCTTCATTGTGCTTTCAACAAAAGCACAAAGACAATGGATAGCAACAGTGGATCCCGTAACAGTAGCCATTACAAAAATTGATAGTATACCCGGCATCCGGTATCTGAAGCAGGGTACTTATAATCAAACAACAAAAGAGTTTACAATCATTGGTTCTCATGATCAGCAACAATCGCCATGGTTTTTGATCACCATTGATGCAGTATCGGGTACGGTAATGCTAAACCCGTCGATAAGTAATCCTAATACTTTTTTAATCATTAAGCACTCCAGTTCAATGGGGATTTTATATGGGATCGTACAGGAAAATAATGTGGCTTATCTTGCTTCAATAGATAAATTCACGGGAAATTATACCATCATCAGTGGAATTGCAGGGATATCAGGAATAAACAGTGCTACGATGGACGAAGTAAATCATCGCATGCTGTTGGCGGCAGATGGAAATCACAAGCTATTGTCGATTGATCTTATTACAGGAAATATCATTCACAATGTAGCAATACAAAATATATCAAGCATATGTTTTGATAATGGTTCTCAAACACTATATGGTGTAGCGATTGTAAACGGCCCCACACCCGGATCTTTTGTAGCCAACACCTGTAGTGTTGATCCTGCAACAGGCAATACAACCATGCTTACAGGGTTTCCTGCTATTGAAGGACTTTTTTCAGCACCATATGAAACTTTTAATGAACAGGATCATTTATATTATTTCGGTGCAAGAGAACAAAATCCAGGCACATTGCTTTATTCTGTTAATGTAAATACAGGCAACCTGGCGAGTAACCCTGTTATTCCCACCTCAGGTGTTATTGATTATGACAACCTGGTATTATTTAACTATGATAATAATTCCCATAAAATGTATGCAATGTTCTGGGAAGCGCATACTGTTGATCCGCCACCTCCACCTCCTGTAATAGTAATACCCGTTGATTCAAGCTGCAGAATGGATGTTCAGACAAAAGTATATTCCAAAGCTTCGGGTCACGTATTGGTGGTTGATAAAAAAGTTACAACCTGTAAAGTTGCAATGACTGTTTATAATATGGCCGGGCAACTGATGCTGAAAAATATAATCGTCAATGATGGTTATAACGAAATTCCTTTGTCAAATTTTTCGACAGGGATTTATTATTACAAATTTATTGCTGAAGGAAAAGTATTATTAGCAGGGAGATTTTTAAAACAATAACACTAAAATGAATATCGAACAAGGAACAAGGAATGTCGAATTCAGAAGTAAAATGCCCGTTACTTCGTCATTCATGATTCCTTGTTCCTTGTTCGATATTCAATAGATGTACTTTTAAAATAATAATTCATTTGTAATGAACCGTATCTTTAAATCTATCTTTTTTGTAACAGTACTTTTGCTCAATTTTCTTTACACAAAAGCCCAGACAGAATACATTGTAAAAGTAAATGCAGCCGACGGTGCGATCAACAAAATAGATAGCATTCCCGGGGTAAGATACCTGCTGATTTCTACCGGTACCTACAATGAAACACTAAAACAATACGCTGTAATTGGTACCTCTGACCCCTTGCAATCCCATAAGCTTTACACAATGGATGTTATATCCGGGCACATTATATCTGCACCCGTATTACAGGATGCGAATAAATTTGTTCAACTGAAATGTTCACGAACAACGGGGAAGATCTATGGAATAGTTTATATCAATAATATTTTTTCTTTGGTATTGGTAGATCAAACAGCCGGAACTTATTCAACCATTACAGATATACCAGGAATTTATGCGGTGGCAGATCTTGTAATAGCGGAGTCCGACCAACTTTTGTATGTGAGGGCCATTGATAACAATCCCAACATTGGCATTATTACCATCAGTTTAAATACGGGTAGTATTGTGTCACACGTTTCAGCGCCGCAGGTATTTAGTCTTGTTTATGATAACGTTTCACATAAAATCTATGGATTGGCAGGAAGGCCGGGCGCTTCACCTGGATTTACGATCATAAGTATATGTACGATTGATCCAACAACCGGAACACATGCAGATATAGCTGACCTTCCAACTATTGAAGGCATTGTTGCAAGTGATCACCAGGCGTTTAATGAAAATGATCATGTGTATTATTTTGCCGGCAAAGAATTCAATGTTCCCGGAATATTCCTGTATTCAATAAATGTGCTTAACGGGAATGTTATGAACCAGGCTCATGTACCTGCATCAGGTGGGATAGGAGCGGATAACCTTATTTTTTTCCGTCATGATAATCAATCGGGACAAATGTATGCCTTGCTATGGGAGGCCAATACAGTTGTACCGCCACCACCACCTCCTCCTGTAATACCACCGGTAATTATAACCCCGGTTGATTCAAGCTGCAGAATGGATATTCAGACAAAAGTTTATTCCAAAGCGGCCGGGCATGTATTGGTGGTTGATAAAAAAGTAACCTCTTGCAAAGTTTCAATGAATGTGTACAATATGGCCGGGCAACTAATGTTGAAAAATATAATAGTCAATGATGGTTATAACGAAATTCCTTTGTCAAATTTCGCTACAGGGGTTTACTATTACAAATTTATTTCTGAAGGAAGAGTATTGTTGGCGGGAAGATTTTTAAAACAGTAAAACAAAATAAATATCGAACAAGGAATGTCGAATTCAGAAGTAAAATGCCCGTTAACTTCGTCATTCATGATTCCTTGTTCCTTGTTAGATATTCAAGGATATTCTATCTTTATGAAGATAAGATCGAATTCATCCTTGTTCAATGAATAAATTACTCATTATATTACTCCTTTTAGTTTCCCAGTGTTTTTTGTTTACAAAAGCAACCGCCGGCTTCAGAACTGGTAACCAAAACTCTGATACAACAGTCACACTCTTTAATGATCCCGGCTACCAGTTACACCTGCAGGTGATCGACTCTCTCGAAAATGAAACTTACAATGCAATACTTACCGTTACGCAAAAGCTGTCTTCGGTGGCCAAAATAATATTTGTTGATTCACTTTATTGTAAAAAGCCGGATATTCAATTCAAAGATTTTAATAATGATCGTGTAAGGGACGTATTGATCTTTAATATGTACGACGTAAGAAGCAACGTTATGTATTATTTATATGTAGTAGATCAGAAATCAAAGCGATTGATTCGTGTTAAAGGTTTTGAAGACGTGAAGAACCCGGAATTGAATCCGAAAGAAAATGTAATTACGAGTTTTGTTGTGTCGGGAACAGACCGTTATTCTTTTTACAGGATCAATAAAAAAAATAAGCTGGTTGATCTTAATAAAACATTTCAATGCTTTCATGATGGTCGTGATTCGGTGAATTATCAAAAGATGATACGGCAGATAAGAAAAATAAAACAATACTAGCTATTGAGATCCTGTTATTCAAATATCTGCTCATTAACCTGAAAGAGTATGTGGCTAAAGCCTGGATTAATTAAAGTGATTGCCACCGGCTTAAGCCGACGGCAAAAAAATACAGCTATATGTGGCTTCAGCCACATTGTCAATTATTGTTTCTATTCGCTAACTGAGTTTGATTAATTTTAGTATTTATTAAGTAGAAACTTGTAAGCATTTTAAATCAAATAAGCTGGATGATCGGGATAATAATTCAACTCGCAATTTCATGGTTATTGGTATGGTTTTTTGAAAAGAAAAATTTATCGGTATTAGGATTCACGCCTTCAAAACAACGGGCATTACATTTTTTCCTTTATTTTTTTATAGCTACTGCCTGTTGTTCTTCAGGGTTTATCATGAAAATGTATTTTGGAAAACAGGAATGGCAACTCAATCCTGTGTTATCTGTCGATCTTATTTTAAAAGGAATATGGTGGAATCTCAAATCAGTACTCTTTGAAGAACTGATCTTCCGCGGAGTAATTCTTTATATGCTTATCAGGAGGATCGGATCAACAAAAGCAATCATCATCTCGGCCATCGGGTTTGGTATTTATCATTGGTTCTCATTTGGCATAATCGGGCAGTGGCTGCCAATGCTGATCTTTTTTGTTATTACAGGAACAATGGGTTTGGTATTGGCATACGCTTATTCAAAAACCTTTTCATTGTATGTACCGATTGCCATTCATTTTGGATGGAACTTTACGCAGATATTTATTTTTTCGCAGGGACCAATCGGGAATGGCATATTTGTACCTGTGAACAATGACGATTTCCGAACTGGTTCTTACTTTATTTCTTTTATCGTAACATTTCTCCCGCTGATGAGTGTTTTATTGATAACCTGGTTGCTGATAAAACAACAAAAACAGTTGAACACACCGGTATAATACCTGCATAGAACTCAGCTTCTTTTTATATATCTTTAGTTCGATTAAATCCTTTTTTATGCCTACACTTCAGATAGAACATGAAATTCAGAGTTACGATGGATGGAAAAAAGCTTTTGACAGCGATCCGATCGATCGTAAAAAATCGGGAGTAAAAAGTTACCGGGTATATACACTCATAGATAATAAGAATGCAGTTATTGTAGAACTTGATTTTTATAATATCGAAGACCTTCAATCCACGCTCCAGTCACTACAAAATTTATGGAATAAGGTGCAGGGCGCAGTAATGGCCAATCCAAAAACAAGAGTGATCGAATTAATTGAATCAAAAGAGGTATAAAAAGATGGGAGGTAAAAAGACAATTCACCGGGTATTGAATTATTTGATTGCATGCGTTTGGATTGTAAATGGGCTTTTTTGCAAATTGTTGAATTTTGTTCCGCGTCACCAGTTAATTGTATCAGAAATAGCAGGAGAAGAATATTCATTCCTGTTTTCAAAACTTATAGGTATAGCAGAAATATTAATGGCAGCCTGGATACTAAGTTCAATCCGGTCCCGGTTTTGCGCTATTGTGCAGGTCATCGTTGTAGCGACCATGAATATTATTGAATACTGTGTTTGTCCCGGTTTATTATTATTCGGAAAAATGAATGCAATAGTAGCTTTGTTTTTTATTACTGTAATTGTTTATAATGAATTTGTACTTAACAAAAATCCGGCACGCTGATCTAGTATGTTATCATTTTTAAAAAATCATCCCTTTGCTGTGGAAGCTTTTTTTGAAAGCTCACTGGTACTCACTTTCGCAGTTGCAAAAGAAGAATTGCAATCATTCATTCCTGCCTGTCTCGGACTGGATACTTTCAATCACAAATGGGCATTTGTTGCAATAGCAATGGTGCAAACCAAAGGATTAAGACCAAAAGGTTTTCCTGCGTTTTTTGGAAATGATTTCTTTTTGATTGGTTACCGCATTTTTGTAAGATATACTACAAAGGCCGGTAAAAACCTAAGAGGATTGTACATTATAAAATCGGAAACCAATAAAAAGCGAATGGAATTTTTTGGAAATATTTTTACACATTATAATTATACCACTACCGACATTACACAAACAAGGGTCAATGATATTGAAAAAATAAATTCAATCAAATCAGCTTTTGAAATTCAAGTTCAACAAGGCGATGAATCGATAGAGTTGCCTGCTGGTTCACCATTCAGCACCTGGAAAGAGGCAAGGAGATTTGCTGGTCCTTTGCCATTTACTTTTACTTTCAATGATAAAACAAACGAGGTATTGATCATTGAGGGTGTAAGACAAAACTGGGATCCTTCACCGGTAAAAGTCATTCATTGGGATGTTTCATTTTTAAGGACATTAAACCTGGAAGATTTTCAATTGGCAAATGCTTTTGTTGTTCAAAACATTCCGTATTATTGGAAAAAAGGAAAAATAGAAAAATGGAAAAAATAAGAAAGCCGTTCCAGGGGATACGAAATATCGTCCGCTTTAACTGGCATTTTTATTTTTTTTCTATGTTAGTGGTTTTAGTAATATTCTTTTTTCGGAATTATGCTGATCAGCGATATCAACTTTTAGCTGAATTGTTTTGCGTAATAATTATTGCAACTACATTGGTTTCACTAATTGTTTCTTTTGTTGTGTATGACTTATCCGGTTTGTATACACTCAACTGGTTGGATAAAGCAGGAGTTGTTGCAGGAAGTAAAATGGTAAATATCAATGCAGGTTTTGATGAAACAAGTATGTTGTTGAAATATAAATATCCCGGGACCCAATTGACAGCGTTTGATTTTTATGATCCCATAAAACATACCGAAATTTCTATTAAAAGAGCCAGAAAAGCATACCCGCCTCAGCAGGGCATCATTCACGTTAAAACATCGTCGCTGCCATTGCAGGATGGTTTTGCAGATAATGTTTTCGTCATCTTTGCTGCGCATGAGATCAGGAACGACGCTGAACGAACTGTTTTTTTTAAAGAATTGAATCGTGTGACAAGGGATTCGGGATGTATTATTATAACAGAGCACCTGCGTAACGTTCCAAATTTCCTGGCATATAATATCGGTTTCTTACATTTTCATTCACGGGCTACATGGAAGAATAATTTTAAAAATGCAAATTTGCAAATCAGTAATGAAATAAGAATTACGGCATTTATCACAACATTTATATTGAAAAAAAATGCAGCTTCATCTTAAACTAATCGGTTTCCTGTTGGTAGTACTTTCTTTAATTCATATAGCTTTTCCAAAATACTTTAACTGGAAAGAAGAATGTAGCGGAATAAGCCTCATTAACCGCCAGATGATGTACATCCACACATTTTTCATCGGGCTGGTAGTTTTGTTAATGGGATTATTGTGTATCAGCTCTGCCAGCGAATTAATCGAAACCAGCCTGGGTCGCAAATTAGCCTTTGGTCTTTTTGTTTTCTGGGCAACCAGGCTTTATATACAGTTTTTTGGATATTCAGCAAAGCTGTGGAAAGGAAGGAAAATGGAAACAGTTATTCACCTGCTTTTTTCATTGTTGTGGATATATTTGACTGTTATCTTTTTCATTGTTTTTTGGACAAACAAAAATTAAATGCAATCCGGTATTATTTCACATATCAGGATAATCAAAGGAGATATCACAAAAATAAAATGTGATGCAATTGTAAATGCTGCAAACAGTTCATTAATGGGTGGCGGCGGTGTTGACGGAGCAATTCACCGTGCCGGCGGACCGGCAATACTGGAAGCATGCAAAAAAATTGTGGCAAAGCAGGGTGGTTGTGCAACAGGCGAGGCTGTTATAACAACAGCAGGAGATCTCGCTGCTACATTCGTCATTCACACCGTTGGACCTGTATGGAATGGAGGGAATAAAGACGAGGCGGTAAAACTTTCCGCTTGTTATAAAAATTGTTTGCGGCTTGCTGCAGGTAATAATTGTAAGAGCATTGCTTTTCCCAATATCAGTACAGGGGTTTACAGGTTTCCCAAAACGCTTGCAGCGGAAATAGCGTTTAAAACTGTTGTGGAGTTTCTTTCAGCTAAAAGTAAAATTGAAGAAGTGATTTTTGTATGTTTTGATGAAGAAAACTTTTCATTATTACAGAATGAACTGAATCGTGTTTCCTGATTATTTGGTTTTACGTCCGTTATTAAATCAGTTTGTACCGATTTAATGTGGTTAGCTATTAGTTTGAAAAAATCTATTGAGCAAACCAATTAGTGAATCAGTGGCGATTAAAATTATTGCCACTGATTCACTGATTAAACCGGTAAACTCAATACAATCCCTGTTTAGATAAAGTCTGCAGCTTATATTTGTTTTTCGTTGTCTTTTAAATTTATATTCATTTATAAAGATATCCAATGCCAACATTAGTAATTAAGGAAGCGCTTATAACAAAACCATCCCAGCCCGAATTAGTCGATGCATTCATGTCCAAACTCAAACATCCGCTTAAAACAACTGCAGAAAATCTAAGGCAGCTCATTCTTGCTACAGATAAAAAAGTGGCGGAAGAAATATCCTGGAATGCGCCTTGTTTCTTCTTTACAGGAAAAATGAAACCTTTCAAGCCAAAAGAATACAAACGACATCTTGTAGTATTTAATTTTTTTAAGAAAGATTGTATCAGGCTTATTTTTTTGCAGGGTGCATCTGTAAAAGATACATCAGGTTTATTGGAAGGTGATTATGCAGACGGAAGGCGCCTTGCCCTGTTTTATAGCATGGAAGAAGTGAATGCGAAGAAAAAAGAGCTGCAGAAGATAATCAAAGCATTGGTAAAACAAATGCCGAAGTAAAGTTAACAAGTTGATAGGTTGAAAGGTTGATAAGTTAATCCACCGCATTAACTTTATCAATTATTCAACCAGTTAACTTCTCTTTCATTTCCTTAGCGATTAATCATATGAAAATGCACAATACTCCTGAGTTTAGATTCTACTACTTCACCATCCGTTATCGTGAAACAGTTTCGTTCTACGAAAATATGCTGCAACTTGAAATTATGCGTTCGTGGGATCGTGGTGAATTGAACCGCGGCACCATTTTTCATTCACCAAATGGTAAAGGGTTTATCGAGATTGAAGAGGGACCAGAAATACCAATATTGCATGGAGGGCTTTATATACAAGTGGATGATGTTGATGCGTGGTACCAGAAAGCAATTAAAAACAATATCAACATTATCCAGCCATTAACTGATGCATCCTACGGGCACCGTTCATTTAAATTTGAAGACCCAAACAAACTGGTTATCGGGTTATTCAAATATCTCTGAAATAGAAAGAAGTCTAACAATTTCAAAATAAATCAGTGGATCAGTGGCAGTCTAAATTTATCGCCACTGATTAACAGATTACTATGTTTATTGGTAATTTTTGAAACTGCTGTGCACCGAAAACCTTGCTGTAACGAATAAAAATCGTTACTTTAATTACGATTTATTCTTTCCGAATCATTAATTCCTAACCGTTTGTACTATTATGAAAATTTTTTTCCTCATCGTATTATCGCTCATCTCATTTTGGTCAATAGCGCAAAAGCAAGGTGATTATTGGTATTTTGGAAACAGTGCCGGGCTTCATTTTTCTACCGGCAGCCCTGTTGCAATTCATGATGGTAAAACAGCAACAGATCTTACGCCAGGTGACAACCAGGAAGGAACGGCATGTATCTCTGATAGTGCGGGCAATCTTTTATTTTACACCGGTGGAAGAACAATCTGGAATAAAGAACATAACCCGATGCCAAATGGAACAGGACTTCTTGGTGGACCTTCTTCCACTCAATCCAGCATCATTGTCCCACTGCCGGGTTCGGATAATTTATTTTATGTTTTTACTTCTGATGAGTTTCAAAATTACAGTTCACCACATATACAAAATGGATATCGTTATAGTGTTGTTGATATGTGTCTTGATAGCGGAAGAGGTGATGTGTTGATTGATAAAAAAAATATCTTACTGGTTGATAGTTCAACAGAAAAACTGGCTGCATGCGAAGATATTAACGGCAACGGGTATTGGATAATGGGACATACCATGTTATCGCATAAATTTTATGCATGGCATTTAACTTCTGCCGGTATTACCAATACGGTGATCAGTGATATAGGAATGTTGCACGGCTGGCATCTCGCCACCAACAATTTTAACAGCGGTTCTGCACAGGGGCAAATGAAATTCAATCCACAGGGGACAAAACTTGCTTTTGCGATGGGAAATTATGATCCGGCGGTATTTGAAATATTTGATTTTAATAATAGTACCGGCGTGTTAAGCAATCTTTGCCATTTCAGCCTTGACAGTATTGATTTTCATTTTGTCGGAAAGCGAGCTTACGGAATTGAATTTTCTCCCGATGGGTCAAAGTTGTATGCGGGACTTTCCGGGGGAGCGGGCAATCCCAGTATGAACCAGTTTAACCTTGCGGCAGGTGGCTGTGATGCAATTGTTGCATCACGCGTCATCCTGCTTCCATCCAATACAATTCACGCAACAGGCTTACAAATTGGGCCCGACAATAAAATTTATATTACACAGCCGGGCGCTTTCCAGGGTTGTATTAATTTTCCTGATGTCCTTGGAACAGGAGCTGATTTTAATCCTGTCGCAGTTGACATATCGCCTGCAGTGAATGGTTATGCATTTCCCGCTTTTATCGCAGGATACAAATATCATAACCGTATTCCCTGCGATACAACTTCTGTTAATCCAACAGCACCTCCTGTTATAGAAACAATAGATTCATCCTGTAACCTCAGCATTAAAACAAGACTCTATCCCAATCCGACGGGTAATATTTTACTGGTAGATAAAAAACCAACAAAATGCAAAGTGACCATGCGTTTATACAATGTGCTTGGACAGACAGTAATGAAGAATGTTACAATAAAAGATGGAACTACACAAATTCGACTGTCCGGTTTATCGGTTGGTGTGTATTATTATAAGTTTGTTTCTGATGAAAGAACTGTTTTTACAGGAACAGTTGTAAAACAATAAATCACTGCCAATGAAAACGCTTTATGTATTTCTATTCCTGTTCATCCCGGTGAATAGTTATTGCCAGCTTCCTGATCGTGCGATCCATGATTTGAAAACTGGCCGTGTAAAAGAAGATACCAGTTATGTCTATTCATTGCCTTATCAAAAGAGATCAAAGTTTTTATTTGTACAGGGAGCAAACAGCAAGTTCAGTCACAAGGAAGAACTTGCATTTGATTTTAAAATGAAAAAAGGAAGTAAAATATGCGCAGCAAGAGATGGTGTTGTATTACAAACAAAAGCTGACAGCGATCGCGGAGGTTTAAAGGATGAATATCTTTCGGATGGAAACCATATCATCATCCAACATACTGACGGAAGCATTGCACAATACTGGCACCTGGAAAAAGAAGGAGCGTATGTAAAACCCGGCGAACAGGTAAAGCAGGGACAGGTGATCGGTGCTTCCGGAAATACAGGATACACAGCATTCCCTCATTTACATTTCCAGGTAATCGATGCGAGCGGAAAAGAGATCCTGCCAAGATTCCATACAAAACAAGGTGCGATCTATCTCAGGCCGGGAAGATGGTATAAAAACATCTGAATAATTCCCTGGATGCAGCATTCCTTAATCAATGTGTATCTCATATTCATAATTCATAATTCATAATTCATAATTCATAATTCATAATTCATAATTCATAATTCATAATTCATAATTCATAGTTCATAATTCATAATTCATAATGAAGGCTATTGGCAAAACCCCACTAATAAAACTGGAACGATTATCCGAACCCGGCTGTGCCGAGATATTTGTGAAGTATGAAGGCGCCAATCCAACAGGAAGTATGAAAGACCGGATGGCACTTTCAATGATCGAAGGAGCAGAAAGAAGGGGACAACTCAAAACACGTGGAACTGTAGTAGAATATACAGGAGGTAGTACAGGAAGTTCATTGGCGATGGTATGTGCAACCAGGGGCTATCATACACACTTCGTTACATCAGATGCATTTGCAGAAGAGAAATTGCGTACAATGAAAACTTTTGGAGCAACACTTGAAATTATACCGAGTGGGGATGGCAGAATCACTGCAAAACTCATCGACTTGCTGGTAGCAAGAGCTAAGGAATTAAGTAAAGAGCCCAATACATTCTGGACTGACCAGTTCAACAATGTTGACAATCGCAATGCTTATCATCATATGGCGAAAGAAATAATGGATGTGCTTGGAACTGGAATTGATGAATTCATAACAGCAGTTGGAACAGGTGGATGTTTTTCAGGAAATGCAGAAATTTTTAAAGAAACAATACCGGGTATTCGTTGTATTGCCATTGAACCAAAGAATGTGCGTGCGCTTTCCGGCGGTGATATATCGGGAAAGCATAAGCTGGAAGGCATTGGTGCAGGCTTTGTGCCGTCAATTTGCAGGTTGGACCTTGCTGATGACATAATAGCTGTATCAGATGAAGATGCATATGAAACGGCAAGAAAACTGGCCAAGCTGGAAGGAGTGTGGGGCGGTACAACATCAGGGGCAAATGTTTGGGCTGCAATTCAAAGAGCAAGATTGATCGGTCCCGGGAAAAAGATCGTAACTGTTATTATTGATTCAGGATTGAAATACCTGAATGGAGACCTGTATAAATGAAATGTCTGATTTGTTGATGTCTGATTTAATAATGTATTCCTTAATATCGCACATCAGACATCATGAAATCAGGCATTATAAATAAATCACCGCATGACTACTTTCACCAGGACTGACTCAACCAATACCGACTTTATAGCGCTTGTCTTGCTACTGGATGCAGATCTTAAAATAAGGGATGGGGATGAACATGGATTTTATGATCAGTTCAATAAAATTGATATGATCAAAAATGTGATTGTCTGTTATATGGATGCAATCGCGATTGGTTGCGGTGCATTTAAACAATATAATAAAGACAAAGTAGAAATAAAACGAATGTTTGTTCAGCCGGCATATCGCGGTCACGGCATCGGCCTCAAAATTTTAAACGAACTGGAATTATGGGCTGCAGAATTAAACTATGCTGAATGTATTTTGGAAACAGGCAAAAAACAACCTGAAGCAATCAGTCTTTATCAAAAAGCAGGCTATGATATTATTAAAAATTACGGGCAATACGAAAATGTTGAAAATAGTGTCTGCATGCTAAAAAGCATTTTATAAAAAAAAGCTATCTTTATTTAAATAAACCTATAAAATGAAAACAAATACCCGTCTTCTTATCAGCTTCCTGTTTATGATCTGTGCCCAGGCATTTATCGTATGGATGGTTTGGAAACTGAATGCATTTCCTGTTACCGGTCATATGAACCCATTCTATATTTATCTTGCACAATTCGCTGCACTTCCCTTTATCATCATGGCTATAGTTGATGTGAACAGTTCGGAGTATATTGATAAAAAACAAAAGACGATGTGGACGTTTGGCTTTCTTGTGCTGACTTTAATCAGCGGGATACTGTACCTCGTTTCCGAGAGAAAAAGACTTGTAGCAAACTCATAATTTTCCCTTGTCGCAAAACTCCTTTTATTTGCCGCATTTACAGGTCTTTAACAAGACCTGGTATTAGTAATTTTATTTAAACTAATACAAAATGGAAACAACAAAATTTAAAACTGTTAAAGAATATTTTGCTGCACAGCCTGCGGAAACAAAAAAAATATTAAATAATTTCCGGAAGATAATTAAGGAAGCTGCTCCCGCTGCTGAAGAAGTGATCAGTTACAATATGCCTGCGTTCAAATTGAATGGTATGCTTATATGGTATGCCGGCTATAAAAAGCATATTGGACTTTATCCAAAATCCGGCCCTATCATAATATTTAAAGATGAATTAAAGGAGTATAAAACTTCAAAAGGTGCTATACAATTTCCACTTGACCGGACAATACCCGTTGCACTTGTAAAAAAAATAGTAAAATACAGGATAAAAGAAAACATGGAAACAGTGAAACTGAAAAAAAAGTAAAAGAAGTTGCTCGCCTTTTGTGGTCGTAATTTGTTTCTTTACTTTGAAAGTAACCGTAAGGCCTGTTAACAATCCACGCATCCTGGATTATCCATTTCACACTTCCTGGTACAAGAAAGAATATGGGTTGATAGCATTTTATGACATTCTCACACATTCACTTTATTTTAGAGAATAAATTCGAAATAAAATATGAACCTGGTAGAAGCTTCATACCTAACTTCTGTAGAAAAAGAAATTGTTATTGCACTCTGGAACCAGGAATACCCAGAGAAACTGCATCACAATAATATAGACGACCTGGATAATTACCTTGGTAATCTCTCTGAGACAACTCATTACCTGTTAAAAAATGATACAGGAAATATCGAAGGATGGGCCATTACATTTAAAAGGGATGACGACAGGTGGTTTGCAGTAATATTAAACAGCCGGGTACAGGGAAAAGGCAATGGAACTTTTTTACTAAATGTGTTGAAGGAAAAGGAGGCAAGATTAAACGGCTGGGTGATCGACCAGGATAACGCAATTAAACAAAATGGGGAACCATATAAATCACCGTTGGCATTTTATATAAAAAATGATTTTATTGTACACCCGGAAATAAGATTTGAATCAGAAAAAATGTCTGCCGTAAAAATTTCATGGGAAAGAAAATAATATTTTTATTGTTTTAAATATTACAACATGTTTAATGTAAGACCAGCGCAATTAAATGAGCTTGAGAAAATTTATAAGTTGTATAAAAAAGTTGCTGCTGCAGCTGTTGGGATCGCACGCTCTGAAGAAGAAATAACGGAAGCATACATTAAGAACTTCATGTTGAATGCTGCTGAATCCGGGATTGAATTTGTTATTGAAAACCCGGATAATGCAGGGGAACTTGTTGCCGAGATACATTGTTATAAACCCGGTCCCAAAACTTTCAGACATGTTTTAGGAGAGCTTACCATAGTAGTGCATCCCGAATACCAGGGTAGTGGGCTTGGTAAAATGATCTTTACACAACTGCTTGAGTATATTAAAGCAAATCGCCCCGATATTATGAGAGTGGAATTGATTGCCCAGGAATCAAATGAAAAGGCGATTGCATTTTATAGGAAGTTAGGATTTAGTGTTGAAGGCAAATTTGAAAAAAGAATTTATCTCGGCAATAATAGGTTTGAAGCAGATGTGCCGATGGCATGGTTTAACCCGGCATATAATAGCTAAAGATTTCTCTCGCCTTTTTGATACTTATATACATCGTGATTAGAGAAAAACCCTTATTTTTAATTAATGAAAACAAGATTTTCCACACTGGTTGTTGCCGTACTCCTGGTTTTTCAATTCTCCTGTAAAAAAGATTCAGCTGTAAGTAACAGCAATAACAACAACAACAACAATAACAATAACAGCAACGATTCTGTTTACCTGGCTAAGTGGTTTTCTATTGATACAACATTGACTGCGCCACTTGATACCATTTGCAGGATGAGTTTTTCTTACGACACAAACCATCGTCCCTCAACTATTGTCTATACAGACTTTAAACCTAATGGTGACAGTAACTTTTACTGGCATGTAAATTATGAATACAATGGGAATGATACTTTTGCATACAGGACTATTGAATATACCCGGGAATTCCAGACAACGATTTCTGTTTCGGAAGATACATTTTATTATCATTTTAATAATGGAATTTGTGATTGGGATTCATTAGCAGGAGATGGTCATTATCAAAGAAACAATTATTCTTTTTTCACAGGTTATATCCATAGAGATTTATATCAAACAACTTTTTCGCCGGCTTATACAACAACCGGAAATTCGAGGATATACCAGACCAAAGTAAATGGGAATCTTACTTACCAGTTGGATACATTAGTAAGACATGTTTCCCCGGGCAGTGCTACAAATTATACTTACCTGCGAGAGGAATATTCCATTTCATATTTCAATAATCCCGATCCTTTTTATAAAATTACAGCACCTGTAAAAAGTGAATTCTATGATAATGGTGACTGGTTGCCTTTTGGAAAATATGTAACACGCAATCTTATATCTGATGTCAGCTATAGTCAATCTTACTGGCAAACAGGAGGGGGAGTGAGTACAAACGTAGGTTCAAGTCATTGTACATATACTTTTCGTGCAGATGGATATCCGGTTGAGGGAAGATTGGTATATGGAATGCCTTTACAAACTTATAAGACAATCTACATTTACCAATAACAACCTACTACTATGAAATCTCTGGTAGCAATCACCTTATTCTTTACTGTGCTGATACTAACGAATGTATCCTGTAAAAAAGATGCTGCGAATAGTATTGTACCTGATCCTACAGATACAACTGATACAACACATAATAATCCTGTAACGGGCACGCCACTTTTATTAAAGAGTATGTATTACGTGGATACAACTTTGTCTGCACCAGGCGATACGCTTTACAAATTTACTATGAGCTACGATGCCAGTAACAGGCTGGTTTTATTAACCAGTCTTGAAAGAGATCGGGCAACGGGTGACAGCACTACTTATCTGTCTACTGAATATGCATATAATGGTAACGATACATTTGCAAATCGTATCATTCGCTACAAAGAATATTTCCAGCTTCCTCCCACCAGCACGGCTATTTATCATGATACAACTTATTTCATATTTTCAAACGGTCAGCACGTTTCTGATTCCACCCTGCAATCCGGGTATCGGCGTGAAGTACACAGGTATACACACAATTCCGGGATGTTGTTAATTACCGGCGATACCTGGTATCCTTACCAGCAACACAGTACTCAAAATTGGTCGAATGTTTTTCAAACTTTTAGCAATAATGATATTGCTTACCAGCTTGATACATTTACTTTTCACAATTTAACCGGGCCGACTGATAATCATTATGACAGGTTTGAATGGACTTTTAATCACCTGTCAAATCCCAATCCTATGTACAAAGTAGCATTACCTGTATTCAATCCTTATTATCATGACGAAGACTATATGTATGGTGGTACTTACGAACCTCAGCATTTGTTATCTTCTACTACAGCAAATTCGCAGTCATGGAATGACAGCGGGACTTCCCAGGGATGGCATACTACGCAGGTAAATTACAATTACGAATTCAGAAATGATGGCTATCCCACGATTGGAAGGGCAACAGTAAGTTGGGCCGATATAGGATCTCCAACAACTACTACCTGGTATTTCAAAATACTGTACCGGTATAATCAATAAATTTTATATAAAATCCCGCCGCATTTAAACCGTTAAATGCACTTGATCTGTTTCAGGTTCAAATCAATTCATGGTCTGCCTGAATTATGTATATTTAATGCATAAATACGATGGTTATTCAAATAATTTTATGAAGTCAAAGAATGTAGACCTGTTGAACGTATTGCTGATAGCCATATCATTGGTTGTTGCTTTCAAACTTCCATTTGAATTGTTTTTGTTTTCCTATGCAGTATTAGGTCCATTGCATTATGTCACCGAGATCAACTGGCTGAAAGGGAAAAATTATTTTGTAAAAGAAAGAAGATGGATGTGGATATTTGCAGTCTTTGCTGCTGTAATTGCAATTCCACCAATACTAAGATTACCGGCATTGAGTAGTTTGAGATCGACCGTTCCTGTTAAAACCTTTTTAACCTCCTCAAACTTTATCACAAACTTAATGATCCTTGTGTCTTTGATTTTTGCGATAGGTCTTGTTTATTTTAAAAAAGGGCTGCATTTATTTTTATTCCTGCTGGGAACGATAGGAGTAAGCGCAGTTATATTATTATATGTACCCGTTTCTTTTGTCCTGGTTGGAATTTTCATTCCAACGATCATACACGTTTATATCTTCACGCTGTTGTTCATGATCTTTGGAACGATGAATAATAAAAGCTCTGCCGGGGTAACCGCAATTATTTTTTTAATACTTGCGCCGTTGATCATTGCGATCAGCAATATTGAGCCCGAAACTTATTTGCCATCAGAATCAACCCGGAATATTTATTCTGCCAGCGGCTTTGTGGGCCTTTCACAAAAGATTGCTGATTTTATTGGAGCAAATGAAGACGGGCAATTCTTTGCATTGTCGGCTGCCGGCATTAAGATCCAGATATTTATTGCATTCTGCTATACCTACCATTACCTCAACTGGTTTTCTAAAACCACGGTGATCGGCTGGAGTAAAAATATTTCCAAAGGAAAACTTGTTGTTATTCTCGTTATCTGGTTTGCTGCGATCTTTTTATACTGGTATGATTATAAAACCGGTTTTATTGCATTGCTCTTTTTAAGTTTCTTTCATGTGCTGCTCGAATTTCCATTGAACATAACCTCCATAAAAGGCATTGCATCAAAGATTGGAGCCAAACAGCAACCCCAGGTTGCCACCGTTAGTAATGTTATACCATCGAAAAATAAGGGTAAAAAATAATCGATTTCGCTATCTCTAACCGTTAGTTGCATTAAACATATTGCGGGAACTACGCATCAACCGGGTGTTTTCACCCTTTTTTCACTTTTTTTAGACGGTAGCCGGTAATTGTATACATTCTTATAAGAATAACCATTATTTTTACACCGGTTTTTCATAGGATATTGGATTTTAAAGCGGGGCTGGATTTTTATCCTGGCCCCTTTTTTATTTTATAAAATACTTAGTAGCGGGTCAGTATTAAAATAAGCAACATTTTATTTACAGCAGAGAAAAGAGATGCAGGGTTTCCGCAGATATTTTCTGCGTGAACTCCATTACTCACGTTCTCTGCGGTTTAATTTTCAAATAACCTACTACCAAATGCTTAGATTTATTTCTGCTGTCATAAATTTATTTATCTTAAGCGTTAAAATGAATACCCTGGTTTAAACTAAAACCTACCTGCATGATGACGAAATTAAAACGGCTTAAAGTTTTTGCCTTCATTCCCTGCTTTTTTATCATTGTTTCTTTTAATGCTCCCCATTATTTTAACAACAAACCTTTGGGCGAAAGGGAGGTGAGGGCAAAGATTGTTTATAAGGTATCAATAAACGGCTACCTCAAAAGTATGAGGCTGAAAATGATTGTTCCCGATGATATTAAAGACCGGCAAACCATCAATAAACTTTCCTGGTCTGTTGAGCCGGATAGTATTTACAAAGTGAATTCAAACACTTACGCTTTGTTTAAATTCTATGATGTAGAAAAAAGTTTTAAGATCGTTATGAATTGCAATATGACGATCTATCGCGTTATCAATGAAAAGAATGATGCGCAGGCAATTGACTTATCCAAATTTTTGATTGCAGAACACGCTATTGAAAGTGACAGCCCGGCCATTGTTTCGGCAGCAGCCTCCCTTAAACAAAAAACAGATATCGAAACCGTGATGAAAACCTACGAATTTGTACAGGATCACGTGAAATATGAATTAAAGCCTGCAATTGGTGCAGAAAAAGTATTGGAAACCGGAGTGGGCAAATGCATGGATTTTAGTGATCTCTTTGTGGCACTGCTGCGTGCAAATAAAATACCCGCCAAATCTGTATTTGGTATCATAGTGAATCATATAGGTGAAAATCCTCTGCATGCATGGTCGGAAGTTTATTTAAAAAAGCAGGGCTGGATACGTTTTGATGCTACAACAGGAGCCAGTGACATTAAAAAGGTGGGCGATAATTATACCATGAAAATATCCAACAGGTACGTCACTTTATCTGAAGGACGGAACGACCCGGAATTGCATGTGAAGCAATATCATTATTCATATTTTTGCAGATCGGGCTCAGAAATTAAAGTGCGGGTTTCTTTTGATGTTATCGGGCAATAATACTGCGGCTTTATTTTTTGTTCCCTTCAAATTTTTTTATTAATCATTGCAAAGACGTGCTGATGTTACAAAAATTTCCTGTCGTGTTATTATTGTTGTTTCTTTCCCCGGCAACCTATGCACAAAGCAAACAAATAAACTACCAGCCTAAGAAATATGTTGAATTAAAACACCCTGACTGGAGTAAGAATGCAACCATCTATGAAGTGAACTTACGGCAATACACATCCGAAGGAACATTCAATGCATTTGCAAAACATCTTCCACGTTTAAAAGAAATGGGTATTGATATCATCTGGTTAATGCCTGTCAATACTATTGGAGTAAAGAACAGGAAAGGTAAAATGGGCAGCTATTATTCTGTGAAGGATTATTACGGGATCAATGAAGAACTGGGAACAAAGGCAGATCTTAAGAACCTTGTAAAGCAAATTCATGCAATGGGAATGCATGTTATCATCGACTGGGTAGCCAATCATTCTGCATGGGACAACGCACTTGTTACACAGCATCCTGAATGGTATACCAAAACCCCGGAAGGAAATTTTCAGCCAACACCCTGGTACGACTGGGAAGATATTATTGATTTTGATTACGACCGGCCGGGCCTTAGAAAATACATGACCGATGTATTAAAATACTGGATTCGAGAAATCGATATTGATGGATACCGTTGTGATGTTGCAGGATTTATACCTGTTGATTTCTGGGAAAATGTGCGGGAAGAACTGGATAAGATAAAACCAGTTTTTATGCTGGCAGAATGGGAATCAAGGGACCTGCATAAAAAAGCTTTCGACATGACTTATTCATGGAGCCTTTGGGATAAAATGCATGATGCAACGGTGGGTAAAAAATCTATTTCCGGTCTTGTTGAATACATGGCACATGATGTAAGTACATTTCCAAAAGATGGATACAGGATGACATTTACCGATAACCACGATAAAAATTCATGGGAAGGCAATCAATATTCGAATTTTGGCGAAGCTTTGCCTGCCTGTATGGTGATGGCAGCCACTGTAAATGGAATGCCACTGGTATACAGCGGCCAGGAAGCGGGCCTCGACAGGTCACTTGCATTCTTTGATAAAGACACAATTGTATGGAAGCAACATCCTTTCTTCGATATCTACAAAAAACTATTTGCCTTAAAACATCAAAACAAAGCTTTATGGAATGGTGCATGGGGTGGGGAAATGGTACGTATATTCAATGACAAACCCAGCCAGGTAATTTCTTTTAGCAGGGAAAAAGATGGAGATAAAGTGATATCCATTATCAATTTTAGCAGTCAGCCGGTAACCGTAATATTGAATTCAAAATATCATACCGGAAAATATACAGAGCTTTTTACCGGAACAAAATATGAACTAAAAGCAAATGATGAGATGTCATTGCAACCATGGTCATATCTCGTATTAGTAAAATAATTCCCGAAAAATTATAAGACACATTCGTGTTCGATTCTTTCTTAATTCGTGTAGTCCTTTTCTTAATTCGTGCAATTCGTGTCAAAAATTCGTGTTTGTTTATTTCTCAATTCATGTAATTCGTGCTAAAAATTCGTGTTTCCCTTCGTTTTTTCCTCCACATTTTCTATCAATTTCATTTTTTTAATATAGATTCGCGGTTTGCCACAACTGCACCGTACATAACTTAATATGAAGGGTTCTAAAATAAGAAGAGAGACAACGATTGCTGCTGTTTTCAGTCTGACATACCTGTTATTGAAAATATTTCATTACCACCTTGACCGGTTTTTCCAGGGAGTAAGTTTTTCTATTGTAACAACAATCGCATTTCTATTTGTATTAATGTTGTTTGGAAGACAGATATATAAAATATTCAATAGAAGAAAACGCTCACGGGGAAGGATCAAATTGCGATTTGTTTACTATGTACCTGCAATAATCCTTATCATCCCGATACTTTATACCATTAGCCCTGTAAAGATCGATTCAGAAAAATTTGAAAGCAAAGTTGTCCTGCAAGGCTGTTATGAAAGCGGGAACAACCAGGCCCGTATTCGTTTGAGGGCAAATGATAGTTTTGAAATTAAATGGACAGTAGAAGCTGGGACAGATGACTGGTATTTTGGTACATATAAATTATCAAGAGATACGATTTTTCTTACTTATGTTGACAGGTTTCCTGATAAATTTGGAAGTGTTATCATAAACCGCGGTCAAACTTTAACAAGTCTTGACAGGCCTGGGGGAAATGAAAATTATTTTATTCAATTTTATATCGGCAACTGCAGGGAATCGGAGCTTAAATAAACATGTTATGAAAAGGATGATTGCTATAATTGCTTTTTTGCTTTGTGTAAATTGTTCATTTTCGCAGGCTGTTTATCCTTACCAGGAAGTAAGACTGGATAAACCTTCCGACTACAAAGCTGCTGAGCCATTCGCAATGTCGGCAGCAAATTTTTTACTTACCACGCCTTTTAAGAAAAAAGATCACGACAGGGAACAGGCTTTTGAATTTTTAATAAAATGGACAGCAGGAGACAAGGACTATAATTTTAATATCACGGGAGTGATCCTTGAAGTGGTAGAAGAAAAAGATCTTATGCAATTACTTTTAGCAGCAATGACAAAATTTTGTCTCGAGAATAAAACACTTGGATCAAATTTAAAGCTCATTGAAACAAGTTCAGTAAAAATGGTGCTCGACTATTGTAATAATCCATCGAATAATTTTACGCTCAAAAAAAAGCATCGTAAAAAACTGGAGTCAAATTAATTACTGACCTGACCATGAATATTCTTCTTAAACCAATTGCCACGGTAATCAATACACGCACAAAGCCAATAGATGATAATTGGGCTGAGATCATTTCAGAAATTGAATTGCTGGAAGACATACCTTCTGAAGCATTTAATAATATTGAAGACTTCTCTCATCTTGAGATCATTTTTTATTTTGATAAAGTAGATGAGGCAGATATTGTTTTTGCAGGAAGACCAAGAGGAAATCCTGCATATCCTGTAACCGGTATTTTTGCACAACGTAAAAAAGACAGGCCCAACAGGATCGGTCTTTGCACAGTTGAATTGATCGAACACGCAGGACGGAAAATCAAGGTGAAAAATCTTGACGCCATTGATAGAACGATGGTAATTGACATAAAGCCCGTATTCAAAGAGTTTGAACCTGCCGGCGAAATAAGGCAACCTGCCTGGACCGGCGACCTGATGAAGAATTATTGGCATATGAAAGAATAAAATCCCGTTTTTTAGTCATAACTTCAGCGACGACGTCTTAATTAAGAGTGCTGTAAAATTACCAGTAACACCTAATCTTTAAAAAATGAAAAAAATAATTTTATCAATAGGATTGAGCCTTTTATTGGTAAGTGGTTTTTCACAAATTGCAAAGATCACTTTATCAAGAGAAGGCAAGCTTGAATATTTTACAATTGCAGCTGATGATGGCGTAATGATTAATTTAGCCGATGACGGAACGATTAGTAAGTTCGGAACCGAGCCTTATAACATCAGGACAGAAGGATATGGAGATTATACCGACCGCCTCGATCCATACACAGGAAGGATCGAATACTATTCACAAAACGATAATGAAGCCTTTCGGGGAAAAGTGAAATACATTGGTAAAACTCCCATCACTTATTATGCTTCATACGACGAAGAATCTTTAAAAGGAAAAATTAAAAGTATTGGAAGTAGCATGATCGGTTACTACATGAAGTTTGAAGATAAATCCTTTACCGGTAAGATCAGGAAAATAGGCGGCGTAGAGCTTGGTTATTATTCTTCATTTGACAATGAAGCCAACCGTGGAAAATTAAGAACTGCAGGCGTAACTAATATTGTTTATTATACTTCTTTTGATGACAAAGCTTTTGCGGGAAAAGTAAAGACTGTTGGCAGCTATTCCTATACCTATTATTCTTCTTATGACAGGCCTGAATACCGGGGAGGAAGGAAGACCGGGCAGACATTGCAATATGTGAATGGAATTAAGTTTTATGTGAAGTAGTGAGAAATGTTGAATGATAGTTGAATGTTGTTGAATAGAACCATTCTATGTTAAACTACATTAAACCATATTCAACAATTTTAATCTTTTCACCCTCCATAATCTTTCCTTTGTTATTTTTCATCCTGGTGTTCTTCAGTTAACTTTCGTTCAATTCTTTTATCAGGAACCAGCCACATACACGCTACAAAAATGTAACATGCAAAAGAGATCCATGAATTAATAAAAGCCGAAGCCACGCCAACAACATAAATTACAATAGAGAGTTTTCCCTTATTATCTTTTCCCAAAGCCTTTGCCAGCGTTGATTCAGTTCCATGAAGTTTTACAAGTTGTATTGAAAGAATTGTGTAGGAGATAGCACACATCAACAGGTTAATACCATAAAATATCACGGGCCATTTTGCAAAATGATTTTCTCCCATCCATCCGGTTAAGAAAGGCATTAGTGATAACCAGAAAAGCAAATTCACATTCGCCCACAACACTGAACCATTTACGCGGCTTGTTGCATGTAACATGTGATGATGATTGTTCCAGTAAATACCAACATAGATGAAGCTGAGTGCATAACTGATAAACACCGGCAGCACGGGCCTGAGTGATTCCAGGCTGGCATCATGAGGCACTTTCATTTCCAAAACACTAATCGTAATGATAATGGCGATCACGCCATCGCTGAATGCTTCTAGTCTTCCTTTATTCATGAATGATAATTATTTTTAAAAATAAGCATACTACTTCGAAATTCGACATTCCTTGTTCCTTGTTCGATATTCCCTAGTTTTGCGCTTCATTTTTAAAAAAGATTATCATGAGCGAACTAACCAAAGGCCAGATCCACACCAATAAAGGCATAATGACTTTTGAATTATACGACGACGCAACCCCCATTGCGGTAGAAAATTTTAAGAAACTGATCAGCAAGGGATTTTATAACGGGCTTAGTTTTCACCGCGTGATTCCCAATTTTATGATACAGGGCGGTTGCCCAACAGGCAATGGCGCCGGGGGACCGGGTTATACCATTAACTGTGAAACAAAGGCTCCCAAGCAATACCACGACAGGGGTGTGCTATCCATGGCGCACCGCGGGCCTAATACCGGAGGTTCACAATTCTTTATTTGCCATAATCGCCAGGGCGTTCAACACCTTGACGGAGTTCATACCTGTTTTGGAAAGATCACAGAAGGAATTGATGTGATCGATGATATCCGTGCAGGAGATATTATGGAAAAAGTGGTTTTGATTTAATGTTTACCGCAGCGTCGCAGCGTCAGATATTTTTGCGTCTCTGCGACGCTGCTGTGAGATTCCTTCATTCCGAGTTCCAGACAACTTTCCCACATATACACATCTGCCCCCGGCAGCGCTGCCTTATTTAGTAATTTTAAACACCAAAAAACCTATAATGATATTAGTTGCTAATTTAAAGCGGGCGCTGTTAACCGGATTCGCCCAGCTTTTTCTTTTATCCCTGGCATTCGCTCAAAATAACCTAAAACCAAAATTTAGTAACTCAACTATTTACGCCGGAATTGAAGTCGGTTCCAAAGGTGTTAAAATGAGTTTGCTGGAAGTAGGTAAGAACCTGCAGAAAAACGGGAATTTTAATATTTTAAAAGATACCTCTGTTAACACGGATTTTATTTCATTCACCCAGCCAACATTTCATGCAACATTACTTGGATTGTATGGTTTGTATACTACGGCCATGAAGGATTATAATGTTCCTTCGGACAGAATTTTTACAGTTGTAAGCAGTGGCGTAAAAGTGATCGCAGAAAAGAATGATAAAATGAGCTGGATTAAAAACCTGGCTGATTCCTTTAAAATAAAGATCAGCGATCCGCAGCGTGTACTCGCTATCGTTGATGTGTCGGAAGAAGCCCGCCTTTCTCATTTGGGTATTGTTCCTGAATCGAGGAGGTTTACCACTTTCCTTATCGATATTGGCAGTGGAAACACAAAAGGTGGTTATTTTCCAACAACCAACACCAATAAAATAAAATTATTCGAGTTGTCATGGGGAACGAAAAGTGTTGCCAATGCAACAGAAAAAAGAGTGGGGGATGATAAAAGCACGACAAACTTCGACAGGCAATTGTTCAGGGTGCTTGCAGGAGAAGCAAACGACCAGATCGTATATGAAGTAAATCTTAGTGGTGCCTATAACATGAGTGACAATATTGCTTTTAGCGGTGGTATTGCGTGGTCGGTAGCAAACCTGATGTTACCGGAAATGGCCGACAATCCTGTTGTACTTGTTACTTATGATGAAGTTTTTAAATTCAGCGAGAAGTTAAACAAAGATTATGCATCGCTTTCGGATGAAGCAATTTTAAAAACAATTACTGATCCATCAGTAGATAAAGTTGCTGTTGCTGCTGAAGTAAAAAAAGTAAACAAAGTATTCGACCAGCGTTCATTGATAGCAGGTACAGGATTGCTGTTAAAAATAATGCGCCAGTTTGAAGGTGTTTATGAGAAAAAGCAATTTTTCCTTGTTAAGAACGGCCAGGTCGGTTGGATAAGTGCCTATGTTAATCAAAGCGTTTCGAAATGATGTTGAAATGTGCTGATATTATTTGCCAAAATTCATGAAAGACTCTAAATCACTCCTCTTACTTGTTGTATCCGTACTGTTGATACTCGTATCATGTGCATTGCTGTGGACCTGGGGGTTTAATTTCGGTAATTTTGCAAAAGACAAACAAACTGCCAGTACGGTGTTTGTTGTTAAAGATTCTACTACTGCTACTAACGCTACCCGTGATTCGCTGAAAAAGATCTATGAAGCAACCATTTCCAATATCAGCAAATTCGATTCAACTTTATCTAATGCGGATTCGCTTAAAGACAGTCTTGATCTGAGACTAAGCGATTTCTATAAACTCAGGAATGAAATTGCCGTTATTTTAAAGAACCCGGTAAAAAAAGAAGACCTTGATCTCGCTAAACAAAAGATCAGTGAACTGCAGAAAAAAAATACCCAGTTGCGTACGATGGCGGAGGATGTAGAAACAGAAAACAAAAAACTACTCGCAGCATTGCAACAACTCACAGAGAATTCAAAAGAAAATACACAGGCTGTTAAGCCGGTTTCTTTTGATGTTAAACAACCCGCAACCTATACCAATACAGCACCTGCAAATATTCCATCTCCAGCAACTTTCCCGGTTTCAAGTTTTGCAACTACCGATATGCGCCTTACAGCCTTAATGATGGATGCTGATAAAGAACAGGAAACAAACCAGGCATTACAGGCTGATAAATTCCTGGGTTCATTCAGTGTAAAAAATAATCTTGCCCAGTTTAATAGCACAGAAATTGTAGTTGTGATCTTGCAGCCTGATAATAAAGTGATGCAGGTATCTGCATGGGAAACGGGAAGATTTGAAACAAGAGAGGGGATGAAGGTTTACTCCTGTAAAGTAAAATTTGAATACACCAAGGGCGAGAACAAGCGATTAAGCTTTTCAATGAATGCAGATAAATTTCAAAAAGGTACTTACGTAATGCAATTGTATTATAACGGAAGCCTTATTGGAAAAACGACACGGACTTTGATATAGTTAAGAGTCAGGAGTTAAGAGTTAAGAGTGGTGGAGGTTGAGTTGGTTGTTAAGATTACATATTTTCACTATTGATCATTCACTTCCCTTACCCAAAAATATTTCGCTTAAAAAAACGTTTACCTCACATACCTCAAACCTCATCCATGATGAAGAAACCACTTTCTAATTCATTATTATTTATTGTTTTAATATCTGCCATTGGCACATCTTGCAATGAATCCCGTTCTGAATCTAACCAGAATGCCAATATAATTGCAAGGCCAATAGAAAAGCCTGCGGAAGAAAACAAGGCTGAAGCAAAATCGGACACGATCATAGAAAAGGATTCAGTCAGTCGGCAGTCTACCGGTACCACCGTTGATGCTGCTGATTATGATAAAAGAATGCTGGAACTGAGTAATAATGATATAAAGGGAAAATGGCCTGTAAAAGGCCCGTACCCGTTAACTGGAGCATTGCTTCCCTATAACAGGTTAATAGCATATTACGGAAATCTTTATTCCAAAAGGATGGGGATCCTGGGTGAATTGCCAAAAAAACAAATGCTTGAAAAATTAATGGGTGAAGTGGAGAAGTGGAAGGCTGCCGATAGCAGCATGCCCGTTATACCCTGCCTGCATTATATCGCCATCACTGCACAGGGATACCCCGGCGCCGACGGTAAACACAGGTTGCGCATGCCTTCCAAACAGATTGATACCGTATTGAGCTGGACAAATGAGATCAATGGACAGATGTTCCTTGATATCCAGGTAGGAAACAGTTCTCTGAAAAATGAGGTACCTACACTTGAAAAATATTTAAAATTGCCCAATGTTCATTTTGGCATCGACCCAGAATTTTCTTTGAAGAATGGAGAAACTCCCGGAACCAGGATCGGAACATTCAATGAGGAAGATATCAACTATACCATTAACTACCTAAGTGACCTCGTAAAAAAATACAATCTCCCTCCAAAAGTACTTGTGATTCACAGGTTTACACAGGGAATGGTTACAGGTTATGATAAAATAAAACTGACCCCGGAAGTGCAGGTTGTGATTGATATGGACGGATGGGGCAGCAAGATCTTAAAGAAGTCGACCTGGACACGTTATATCTATAAAGAACCCGTTCAGTTTACCGGCTTTAAATTATTCTATAAAAATGATGTGAAGCGAAGTAACAGCGGCATGTACTCGCCGGAAGAATTATTGAAATTTACGCCGAAACCGATTTACATACAGTATCAATAGGGTTGAATATTAGTTGAATGTTGTTGAATATAGATAGTACTATTCAACTATTTTAAACAGCATTCAACCATATTAAATAATCTTCAACAACATTCAATCTCATTTCAACTTAATGTCTCCTCTATAAGAAATCGGGTCCCGTAGCAGACTTGATACATTCAGCAATGCACTGCCATCATCATAAATGGTAAAATTGAATTCCTGCGTATTCATTTGGTCTTTGAATTTTATATTAACCTCCCAGCTGCTTTTTTTACCGGCGTTTACTTTGTAGTCAAATCTTGTGGAAGTAAAGTTTACACCTGCATCATCAGGATTTACAGGAGCCGTTTGCACCCTGCCAAAATAAGGGAGATAACTAATGACACTATCTTTTTTTACACGAACCTCGTATGGATCTGTTAGTGTCCTGGTTTTTCCATTCATGGGAGATAGGGAAGTTGCGCTGAAAATAAAATCCTTATTAGCAACTTTGTCTGAAATAATTTTATAACGATCCGTTTCCTGTGCAACGCACGAAAAACATCCTATTGAAAAAACAAACAGGAATGCAATCGCAGCTATCCGAATAACCTTTTTCATTTTATTTTTTTCTTTTGAAATCCAGGTCCTGGAAATCGAAACTAAAATCGGTTAACGGTGAGATGGCCTCCATTTTTATGCCAGAGGCTTTGCCATTATTATCTAATTCAAATTTTAAGAAAGCATCTGCATCCATACTGCGGTCGTCCCATTTTACAATAAGTGTATTGCCCTTGTATGGAAAGATCTCCCCGGTCAACAGCATGGATTTCTTAGAATCAAACCATAATTTGCCATTCCTGATTGATATCACAATATCACCCATCCATGGATCGGTGTACGTGCCTGTAAAGAGCTCTTTATTTATTTTTGATTCGGTGCTTTTAATCTGGTTTTCAATATCCTTATCAAGTTCATCTTTAATTTTTTTCGCATTGATTTCATTCTTTACAACGCGATCATGCTGCTCTTTGATCCTGTCAAATCCTTTCATTCCAAAATAACCGTCTTTAATCGTATTCGTAATTGCAGTAAAGGCTGCACCCGATTGCTGATTGGTGAATACTATAATACCGAGTTTTAATTCAGGCAGAAGCGTTACCTGCGTTACAATACCTGCAAGTCCGCCTGTATGCGAACATTGTTTATATCCTTTTACGTCTGCCAAAAACCAACCGAGACCATAGCTGGCAAAATGTGTGCTGTATGAGTTGGTGCCGTGTACCGGTATAATTGTTTGTGGTGTCCACATTTCCTCGTGTACATCTTCACTGAATAATTTCTTTTTAAGACTGTCGCCATATTTCCCGTTCTCCATTTGCATGATCACCCAATGACTCATATCAGTAAGATTACTGTATATGCCGCCGGCAGCATTGGCATTATTGCTCCAGTCGCGGCGTATTGCTTTTACTTTCCCATCAACAGGTGCATGTGGATCCACTACATTGGTTTTATCTTTTAATCTCCTGAAGCAGGAAGCGCTGCTTTTCATATCCAATGGTTGCATGATACGTGTCTCAATAAAATCCTCCCAACTCATTCCCGAAATCCTGGTCACGACTTCCCCGGCCACCATATAAAGGAGATTGTCGTAATCGTATTTTGTCCTGAAATCAGATACAGACTTTAAATACCGCAGGTTATGAATGATCTCCTTCAAAGTAAAAGTATTTGAATCGGGAAAGAACATTAAATCACCGGCACCCAATCCCAGTCCGCTACGATGAGTTAAAAGATCACGTATTGTAAATGCATCAGTTACATAAGGATTGTATAATTTAAATTCAGGTACAAAATCGGTAACCCGGTCATCCCATTTTAATCTACCCTCATCTATGAGCATGCCTAAAGCAGCTACGGTAAAAGCCTTACTGTTGGAGGCTATGCCGAAAAGCGTGTTTTCATCTACCTTTTTACCGGTATTAAGTGATCGTACACCGTAACCTTTGGCATGGATCAGTTTCCCATCTTTTATCACCGCAACGGCAATTCCCGGCACATCAAAGGTCTTGAGGGTTTTCTCTGCTACAGAATCAATTTGTTGAGAACTGAGGGGTTGTGCATAAACTGTTACCAGAATGAGGATATTTAGAGAGAGCAGGAAGCCTTTTTTCATAACGGGAAATTATAATTTAGTAAGATGAAACTGAGCCAAATCTAAGAATAATGCGAATAGGTAGGCCAATGTTACCATTACATTATTTTTTTATTTCCTGTAGGTACGCTGATTTGGATTCACTAATATTACGCAATTAAAAAATTACCAACGATGGAACATCATAAGAATGATTTGAATTCACTCATCAATTGGAATCCCTTCAGATCTCACAGGGATGAAAAGACGCACATAAAGATTCATCGTCACCTTACCGATATTAACGATACCATTTCCGAGCAGGATATCAGGGATATCAAAATAGTTACGGTTGCAGCAAATATTACAGAAACGGTTTTAAATAAATTAGAAACAAAGCTGATTCATTAATTAACAATTGCCGGATGCAGATCATTAAAATTTTTTCTGCGATCACATAATATTTTACCTCGTTTTTCGTTGGAGTTCCTCCCCTGGAAATATCGCCCTAACTGCTTGATTTACTAAGTAACTCTACTATCATTTTACTATATAATTACCGCGTTTTATAATAAGTCGAATAACTACTACAAACTATTCAAACCACTCGCTACAAAAAGCGGGGATATCATTTTTATCTTTGTACTGTCATCCTCCAATACCTCTGAATAGCTGAATTCCTTGAATCACCCTTATCCAATTATCAATGAAAAATTGCGTTCCGAAAAACCAATTTATATCCAATTATTGTTGAAAAATTAATCCTGAAAGAAACCAACGTTATCCGGTATTATTGAAAAGCAAATTCTGGAAAACCGTATTGTCCCATTATCCTGGAAAAGACTACATCTGTGAGAGACCTTCGAACCTAACGAAGGTTTTTTCTTTTATACCCAATCATAGTTTTACTACAAGCAATTGGCAAATGAAACTACAAAAATCCCTTCCATGAATGCCTAACTTAGAGTGCTTTTAAAAACGAATCCCGCTTTAGAATCCAGAAAAGAAAAATTAGAATCCAGAAAAGAAAAAACCGTTACTTTTATTTTTTAACACTCGCTATGAAAAGCCTTCTTTATGAGAAGGTTTTTTTATTCCCCACTCTCCGGAGTTCAGCTTTTATTTTACTTTTGACTGTTATAGGTATTCTGCCTGCAACACTACAAAATACCAGCAATAAAATTTAATAAGGATTTAAATTAAATTAATGAGAGCAGCGTCAGTAAAAGAGATCAAAACAGAACTTGAAATACAACCAGAACAACGTTTGCTGGAATTATGCCTGAGGCTCGCAAAGTTTAAAAAAGAGAACAAAGAGCTGCTGACGTATTTACTTTTTGAGGAAAGTAATGAAACCGGCTACATAGAAAGTGTTAAAGCGCAGGTTGATATTGCTTTCCTGGAATTGAATATTAAAAGTATTTATATCGCCAAGAAAAATCTCCGTAAAATCCTGCGGGCGATCAACAGGTATATTAAGTACAGCGGCCAGAAAACAACAGAAGTGACACTATTGATGTTTTATCTCTCAAAGATCGATGAGTCGGGATTGGAGATTAAGAAAAGCCAGCTACTAATGAATATCTATGCTTCTCAATTAAAAAAAATAAAAGCAGCAATTGAAACAATGCATGAGGACCTGCAGTATGATTATAAGAGAGAACTGGTAAAGCTGGAGAAAATTTGAAAGGATAATGAGGGTCAAAAGGATCAAAAGGATCAAGAGGTTAAGAACATTTTAAACTTATTGAACCTCTTGATCCTCGTTCAACTCACTGCTTAAACGGCCCCTTAAACACCCTCTTAAATTCAATAAAATCCGGAATCGATACATGCTGTACATAAGGATTATCCGGGTGATTAACAATATACTCCTGGTGATATACTTCTGCGGGGTAAAATTTTGTAAATGGTATTACCTCGGTTACAACCTTTGATTTATATTTTTTGGATGTATTGATGCGATCGATCTCTGCCTGTACAATTTTCCTTTCCTTATCATTCCTGTAAAATGCAATGGAGCGGTATTCCGTGCCGGCATCATTTCCCTGCCTGTTGAGCGATGTGGGATCCATGCTCGCAAAAAAAGCCGCTACAAGGGTTTCATATGAAATTTTAGAGGGGTCGTAATAAACATTCACGGATTCTGCATGGCCTGTCGTTCCGCCGGAAACGTCTTCATAAGTTGGATTCGTAGCAGTACCGCCTGCATAGCCCGAAACTGCATCCCTTACACCCACCAGGCTTTGAAATACGATTTCAGAATGCCAGAAACAGCCTTCTGCAAAGGTCGCTACAGCTTCATTTGAACTGGCTTGTTTTGAGCCAACGGGAATTGTAGGTTTACTCGATTGCGTTTGTGCACACGATACAAAAAAAATCATTGAGGCGAGTGTAAAAAAGACAGATTTCATGTTTTGTGTTTTAAGTACAGCCATAAACGCAATTTTAATACCGCAGGTTTTTTATTAAATGTTAAACAATACGAAAGATGATTTTCCACTTCCTTAAGCCGCCTTCGACAAGCTCAGGCTGACAGTTGATCGGGATGTCATGCTGAGCCTGTCGAAGCATAGCCAATTGACAGAAATGCATATGCAATCCCAATCATTTTCCATGTAAATTAGCATCTCAATCATAAACATGAAATTACGCCATTTGTTCACAGCTATTTGTCTGTTGACTGGTCATTCAACCCTCTTTGCACAAGGGAAAGCCGCAAAATTCACCGATCAAATGAAGGCTGCCCTATGTGATTCCGTAAAAGCTGCGGCAAAACATGCCTGGGAGGGGTATAAAAAATATGCCTGGGAGGCCGATGACCTCAAACCACTTACTCAAAAGCCTAAACTGTGGTATAAACAATCCATGTTGATGACGCCGGTGGATGCATATGATACCTTTATTATGCTTGGATTAACGGAGGAAGCCAAAGAGGCTAAAGAGACTATTCTTGCTAAACTCAATTTTAATGCAGATAATAATATACAGGTATTTGAAGTTACAATAAGGATACTGGCAGGATTGATCACTGCATATGAAATGGATGGTGACAAAAAATTTCTTGAACTGGCCATAGATCTTGCAGACAGGATGATGCCTGCCTTTAAAACTCCAACAGGTATGCCGTACCGGTATATCCATTTGCAAACAGGTAAGATCAGCGATTCAATCAATAATCCTGCAGAGATTGGTTCATTGATGATGGAGTTTGGTAAACTTTCAAAATTAACCGGTAATGTAAAATATTATGAGGCTGCAAAAAAAGCCATCATGACTGTGTATAATAAACGCAGTAAACTGGATCTTGTAGGAGAGCAAATAAATGTTGTTACAGGCGAATGGACGAGCACACAAACGCATATAAGCGGCTATATTGATTCTTATTATGAATACCTCTATAAAAGCTGGTTGCTTTTTGGCGATGAGGATTTTAAGATCGCATTTGACAAACACAATACAGCTATAAAAAAATGGCTTTTAGATAAAACAGCAAATGGCTGGTTTCTTCGTCATGCCGATATGAATACGGGAAAAGAAACCAGTACCACATACGGAGCGCTCGACGCATTTTACGCCGGTCTTTGTGCCTACGCCGGTGATGTGGAAACCGCAAAACATATACAGGATGCAAATGCATACATGTGGGTTCATTTCAATATGGAGCCGGAAGAATTTAATTATAAAACGGATTCGATATACAGTGCATATTATATTTTACGTCCTGAAAATATTGAAAGCTGTTTTTATTTATACAGGGCTACCGAACATTATGAATATCTCTGGCATGCAAAAACAATGCTGGAAGATATCATTGAACATTGCAGAACAGACCACTGCATTTGCATCAATAAAAAATGTAAAAACATTTGAACAGGCAAATTCAATGGAAAGCTTTTTCTTTGCTGAAACATTGAAATATGCATAGCTGGTTTTTGCACCGGTTTCAGCAGTCGACCTGTCGAAAGTTGTTTTTAATACAGAAGCACACCCATTTAAAATAGAAACTAAAAAATGATTGAATCAGTAAGGGATTTTAAGAATGTTTTTTTTATAGGCGTAGCCGGCACGGGCATGAGTGCCATTGCGCAATATCTTGCAGGCACCGGTAAAAAAGTAAGTGGCAGCGACCGTTATTTTAAAGCCAGGCGAACACAATGAAACAAAAGAAAAACTGGAAGCTGCAGGGATACAATGTTTTTTACAAAACGGGGAAGGCATTACAGAGCAATACTGATCTCGTCGTTGTTTCCACTGCTATAGAAGATACTGTTGCTGAAGTACAGAAAGCAAAACATTGTCAATATTCCCATCATCAAACGATGTGAATTGCTGGCGTTGATTGCAAAGAGTAAAAAGACCATTGCGGTTGGTGGCACTTCCGGGAAAAGCACTACCAGTGCCATGTTGTTTGATATATTGAATCAGCAGGACTGCAACCAAGCATTATCAGCGGTGCAGGCTTGATAAGTATTATTAAAGAAGGAAAAATCGGCAATGCAAAGTTGGAGCAGGGGAGTGGCTGGTGATTGAAGCAGATGAAAGTGATGGATCTATTGTGCAATATCACCCTGAAGTTGGGCTTGCTACTGAATGTTGATAAAGATCACCAGGAGATTGATGAATTGATGAATATTTTTACCATGTTTAAAAATCATACAGAAGAATTGTTTATTGTAAACCATTCCAATGCATTGGCAAAACAACTATCGGTAAATTGAAGATGATTTTTAACTGTCGGCTGAAAATCTGATGCCGGGTATATAGCGTCAGAATTTTCACAGAATGGGTTTTACCATTCATTTCATGATACAATGGATGTTGATTTTCAACTTAATACGTGTTGGCAGGCACAATATGGAAAATGCATTGGCCGCAGTAGCTGTTGCCAACCAGCTTGGTGTTGATCTTAAAACCTGTGCAGCATGCCTTAAAAAAATATGAAGGAATTTATCGCCGGCACCAGGTGCTTGGGTAATAACATGGTGTTTGGGTGATCGATGACTATGCACACAATCCCGTAAAATGTGCAGCATCTATCGATGCCTGTCAGCCTATTGCACCTAAAGTGATTGCCTGGTTTCAGCCCCATGGTTATGGACCAACGCGTTTTTTAAGAAATGATTTTGTAAAAGAAATTGCAGCTGTACTTAGGCCGCAGGATGAAATATGGATGAGTGAGATCTTTTATGCCGGAGGAACCGCAGTAAAAGATATTTCCTGCCAATGATCTTATCATGGAATAAAAGCATTGGGTAAAAATGCTTTTTTTATTGAGAACAGGAATGATTTTTTTGATACGGTAAGACCACATTTAAATAATGATTGTGTGCTATTGTTAATGGGAGCAAGGATCCGGATTGGAATCTTTTGGAAAATCCATTTATGAAAAAATTAGCGCATCTAAGTCTGAGTTTATTTATTACTATTTGTCAGCCAGAGCTTGTCGAAGGCGGTTAAATAAAAAAATAAAGCCGGCTTCGACAAGCTCAGGCTGACAAATTTTTAAACCGATACACTACCAAAAAAAGAATAAAAAATGAAACTAAAATTTAACCTTCTCGCAATAGTTGTTTTTGGCTCAATGTTTTTTTGCCATGCACAAAAAAAATTCGAGATCAGCATCATCCAGGATGGTAACGCAATAACACCGGGTTTTACAAACGAAGTGGTATTAAGCAAAGCTCCGTTTAAAATACAGGTTAAGCTTACCAAACTGGAAGGGGTTTATTTATTTGCTGCATTTAAAGACAGCATTTACAAGATCAGCAATAATGAAACCATACCAGGATTCGATCAGCTACCAGCTATGGTTATGGCAGAAAATTCATTTAACCCCAACCAGGAATTAATTATGAATGATGAAGGCTGGGCTTACTGGTTTTACGACCCCAAGGAAGACTGGCACCGCTTTGACAAAGACATATACATTGATACAGATAAAAATGTTACCGGCACCAAATCCGTTAAGCAGTTTTATGATTATACTGCCGGTAAAGAATTTCCAATAGCTGATGTGAAATCTCCTCTGTATCTTTTTTTCTTTTCTCAAACAGGACATTAATCATAACCTCACAACAGAATTGCAACGATATAAGATCAAGATCAACTGGAAATAAAACATGACCCAACTCATCATAAATATTCATCAACTTATCAATGTTCGTGAAACTTCAACCCTGCTCAGGAAAAAGAGCTGGCAGATCTTCCATGTATTGAAAGTGCTTTTCTTCTTATTGAAGATGGGGTCATTGCAGACTATGGCCACATGTATGAACTGAACTAAAAGTTCCGCAATTACCGAAGTATATTATTGATGCAAGTGATCAATTTATTCTGCCGGCCTGGTGCGATAGCCATACCCATCTTGTTTTTGCAAAAAGCCGTGAAGAAGAATTCATTGATAAGATAAATGGAATGAGCTATGCAGAAATCGCAGCGAAGGGAGGCGGCATTCTCAATTCTGCAGCAAAATTAAATGAAGCGAGCTGAAGATGATCTTTTTCAAAGTGCATGGAAACGATAGAAGAAGTTAAGCAAACTGGGAACAGGCGCTATTGAAATAAAAAGCGGCTATGGATTACGGTAGAAGGTGAATTGAAAATGCTGCGGGTGATTAAAAAATTAAAAGAAAGGTCTTCGTTATCATCAAAGCTACTTTTCTGGGTGCGCATACCTATCCTGCGGAATATAAAGAAAATCACCAGGGATATATCGATAGTGATCATCGATGAAATGTTACCTGTTATTGCTGGAGAAAAACTGGCTGATTATATCGATGTTTTCTGTGAGACAGGGTTTTTTTCCCCGGAAGAAATGGAAACCATTTGTAAAGCCGGATGCTTTCCATGGATTGAAACCGAAATTGCATGTGAACCAACTGAACAGTATTGGTGGAATTGAGACTGGAATAAAGTTGAATGCTATTTCAGTCGATCATCTGGAAACAATGACGGATGAATGACATAAAACATATTGCTTTATCAAATACCATCGGAACATTGTTGCCAACAGCGGCTTTCTTTTTACGCATGCCCTATCAACCGGCAAGACAATTAATAGATGCAGGCGCTGCTATTGCGCTTGGCCACCGATTATAATCCCGGTTCATCACCTAGCGGTAATATGAATTTTGTGATGGCATTAAGTTGTATTCAGATGAAGATGCTACCCGAAGAAGCCATCAATGCTGCAACGATCAATGGGGCTTATGCAATGGAATTGCAGGATGAAGTGGGAAGCATTACTATCGGCAAAAAAGCAAATCTTATTTTTACCAAACCCATTCCTTCACTAGCATATCTTCCTTATTCTTTTGGAACGAATCTTATTGATAAGGTTATGATCAATGGAAATTTTGTTAGTTAATTAAAACCTTATGAAATATTTAATTGTTACCTGCTTTTATTGTTTGGTGCTGAGTTAACGCATGCACAATCTAAAACGGATACGGGTTGTGCAGCTTATCACAGGGGAACCTTTTCCTTTACAGATTCAACCGGCACCTTGTATACGATAAAGAGAAAAAAACATTCCCAAATTGATTACGATGAATTGAGAGATGTATGGGTTCAATCGAGAATAAAATGGGTTTCTGATTGTGAATACCAGCTTTACCAGGTTGGATCCAATAGTAAATCGCAACGAAAATACAAATCATGAAATACGTACAACTATCATTACAAAAGCAGTAAACCCTGATGAATACGAATTCACATGTGGTTGTAAAGGCATGGCAGACAGTCTCAAATTAAAAGGCACTGTAAGAAGAATAAAAAAATAAACCAATTCATAATTAAAAGAGCAAGACCGTATGAAATTAATTGAATGTGTTCCCAATTTTTCTGAAGGAAATGACCTTAATATCATTAAACAAATAACTGACGAGATTGAATCTGTTGAAGGAGTACGTTTATTAAATGTTGATCCGGGAAAAGCAACCAATCGTACTGTTGTTACAATGGTGGGAGCACCGGAACAGGTAATTGAAGCTGCATTTAGTGCAATTAAAAAAGCGGGAGAATTGATCGATATGAGCAAACACAAAGGCGAGCATCCACGCATGGGAGCAACCGATGTTTGTCCGCTGATTCCTATTGCAAATATTACCATGGAGGAAACAGCTAAGTATGCACAAAAACTTGCAAAGAAAGTAGGAGAAGAACTTAACCTTCCTGTTTATTTATATGAAGCAGCACAACCCAATAAGGAACGCAGCAATTTATCTGTGATACGTGCGGGAGAGTATGAAGGATTTGCAAAAAAGATTTTACAACCGGAATGGAAGCCTGATTTTGGTCCGGCGGTATTTGATGCAAAACGTGGAGCTACAGTTATCGGTGCCCGGGATTTTTTGGTGGCTTACAATGTAAATCTAAATACAACGTCTACCCGCCGTGCCAATGCAATTGCTTTTGATGTGCGGGAAGCAGGGAGAGCAAAGAAAGAAAATGGTAAAACGGTCGGATAAAGACGGTAAACCAGTAACGATACCGGGAAGTTTAAAATCTGTAAAAGCAATCGGCTGGTTTATCGAAGAATATGGTATTGCACAGATATCCATCAATCTTACCAATATCAATATTACACCTGTGCATATTGCTTTTGATGAAGTATGCAAAAAAGCGGATGCCCGTGGCATAAGGGTAACCGGTAGTGAACTCGTTGGGTTGATACCATTAAAAGCAATGACCGATGCAGGCAAATATTTTTTAAGAAAACAAAAACGTTCAACTGGTGTAAGTGAAAAAGAATTAATAAAGATCGCTGTTAAGTCGATGGGACTGGATGAACTGGGCCCATTTAAACCAGGAGAAAGGATCATTGAATACATGCTTGCGAATAAAGCTGATACCAAACTGATCAGGATGACGCTTGCTGATTTTGCGGATGAAACAGCGAGCGAAAGCCCTGCACCTGGCGGCGGCTCTATTGCTGCTTATATTGGTTCATTGGGTGTTTCGCTTGCAACCATGGTAGCCAATCTTTCTTCGCATAAAAAAGGATGGGATGAACGCTGGGAAGAGTTTAGCAACTGGGCAGACAAAGGAGAACAGTACAAAAATGAATTATTAAACTTCGTAGATGCAGATACACGTGCGTTTAACCAGATATTACAGGCGTTTGGTTTGCCAAAATTCAGCGACGATGAAAAATTATTACGCAAGAAAGCAATACAGGACGCTACAAAAAACGCGATTGAAGTTCCCTTCAAAGTAATGCAACTTGCATACAGCAGTATGGAAGTGATCAAAGCAATGGCAGAAATTGGTAATCCTAATTCTGTTTCGGATGCTGGTGTAGGTGCATTGTGTGCACGCTCTGCCGTGATGGGTGCGTTTATGAATGTTCGTATCAATACTGCTGATTATGATGATAAAGCTTTTGTGGCGGATGTTATTGCAAGGGGACGACAAATTGAGAACGCGGCAATAGCGCTTGAGGTAGAAATATTGAAGATCGTGAATGATAAGATCGGGATATAACTTTCAAATATTAGTGTTGATAAAGTTGACAGGTTGATAAAGTTGATAGGTTATTAACTTTTCAACTTCATCAACTTTGGTTTAATCATGAGTAAGGATACTTCCATTATAAAACGGATTAGGGTAATCGACATCATTGCCGAAACTCTTAGTGCAAAAACTTATGTCGTCGAATTTTTAGATGGCTGGGATCCAGAATATAGACCCGGCCAATTCATCACCCTAGTATTTTATACCAAACATGGAGAAAAACGCAGGTCTTATTCTATCTCTTCTGCTGCAGCAATGAATGAGCCTTTTTCTTTTACAGTTAAAAAGGTTGATAACGGCGAATTTTCAAGGTTATTAATTTCTCACGCAAAAGTTGGGGATATACTTTTTACAACAGGTATAAGCGGGTTCTTTTTGCTTCCTGAAAATCTTTCAGTAGTAAATACTTATTTCTTTCTTGCAGCGGGAAGCGGCATTACTCCCTGCATGTCAATGATCAAAACAATTCTTGCAACCTCTGACCAAAAAATCATACTGGTGTACAGTAACAGGAATGAAACCGATTGTATTTTTTATAAACAACTCAAAAAACTGCAGGAACATTATGCACACAGATTTATTGTAAACTTTTTATTCAGCAATATATTGGATGTATACCGAAGCAGGCTGAGCAAATGGCTGCTGGAACAGTTACTTCAGGAATATATCGGTAATACAATTGACAACACATTATTCTATATGTGCGGTCCATTTGAATACATGCGAATGATCAATATAGTATTGCTCGAACATACAGTTGCAAAGAACATTTTTAAAGAAAGTTTTATTACACTTCCCAGGTTAGTTATACCAAGACCCCCGGATACGGACATGCATATTGTTACATTGCATATAAATAATGAAGTGCATACATTAAAAGTTCAGTATCCTGTTTCGATCCTTGCTGCAGCTAAAATGAATAAACTAACGCTGCCCTACAGTTGTGAAGCCGGGAGATGTGGAAGCTGTGTAGCCACCTGCACAAAAGGGAAAATATGGATGGCTTACAATGAAGTACTGATGGATGATGAAATAGAAAAGGGGAGAGTGCTTACCTGCCAGGGATTTCCAGTTGGAGGAGATGTTGAAATTGTGTTTACCTGATTTGTATTGTAATCAAAAAGTTTAATATTGTTGAATATAGTTGAAAAACTGATCGTTGATTTGAATAAAAGACACCATCATTCAACTACCTTAAACGATATTCAACAATACTCAACCCGACAAAAAAATTATTGTTTTAAAAATCTTAACTGAACTGTTCTCCCGTCACCCTTTGTAAGTTTTGCAATATAGATACCACTGGTCAATGCCAATACATTTACAGCAACACTTGTTTGATTCCTGATATCTTTAAGCGGAATCGCTCTTTGTCCCTGGTAATTTATTATTTCAAGTGTTTGCCATTGATCGGTCAGTTTAAGATCATTCAACATTAAAACGTTTGTTGCCGGGTTAGGATACATCGCAATTGCAAATGGATTTCCTGATGCTGGTCTTGCTACTGTAAGTGAATTTGAATATTGCTCACATCCACCACCTGATGCTCTAACCCTGTAATCATTATTGTTCTGAACCGTATAACTGTTTCCTGTGCCAACATCTGTCCATACAGTTCCATTTAATTCCTGCCAGGTATATGTTACTCCTGGTTGAATGTTTGTAACGGATAATACCGGTGTGTTGTATTCAACAAGTGGTGTTGCTATATCATTTACAGTGATTGTGATTGTATCGCTGGAAATGCAGTAAGACCCGGTAGGGCTTGAATAAGCTGATGTTGTTAAAATATAGCTGGTAGTTGTGGCTGCTGTTGCTATAGGGTTATTAATTTCAGTATTACTTAGCCCGGTAGCCGGCGACCAATGAAAACCCAGGCTTATCATAGCACCATTGCCTGCTCCTGATAAATGAACACTGCTTCCTGAACAAATAAGAGTATCAGTACCGGCGTGTGTAACAGCGGGCGGACTAACAGGAATAACCATGTTCAATACCCCGATGCAGCCAATAGAATCCATTACTTGCCATGAGTAGTTACCGGATGCAAAGCCGCCTGACCAACTACTGGTACCATCATTGTAAACACCATTCATTCCAAGACTCCAGGCAGGTTCATAAAGGTCATACGGGGGAAATCCGTTATTAAAATTAATCTGTATCATACCATCATCAGCTGATGAACATGAAGGCGATATTACCGCTGCAGTACCTCTTAAAGAATCACCATTGGGAACATCTGCAAACACATATCCGTAACAACCATTTGCATCAACAATTTCAATTGGGTAACTTGCTGCATAGATCATTTGTGTAAAAATTGCCTGTGATCCGGTGATTGTATCATTTTGATAACCGGTAAGCATGTATTTATATGGAGCAGTTCCTCCTGATGCAGTTACAGTAACCGTACCTCCATTTCCTCCATTACACACTGTAGGAGTAGTGCTGTACGCCGGCGATAGCGGTGATGTTTCACCTATGGTAAAGCTGGTATCAACTACCGCTGAAGAAGCATCACGAACAGAAATGTTATGCACACCTCCCCATAAACCAGTGAACACATTTGAAACAAACCAGCTACTCATATCAATCGAATATGTATAGGGAGGGATACCGCCAGTAGCAGTTACTATCATCGAACCATTATTGATACCATTACAAGTGCAATTTGTTATGGAAAGATTTACTGTAATTTGGGCTGAGGTAGCAAGTGAAAAAAACAACAAGAAAAACAGGATGGGCAGGTAGATTTTTTTCATACATGTACGTGTTGGTATTTAAAAATACACAAATTTTCGATGTCATATAGAAAAATACAAGTATCTAAAAATAAAATACTCTATATATTACCTGTTTACTTCCGGTACGTCGGTAACCAGGTTTCTTAACTGTTCCTGTCCCTTTACATTAAACGCCGCCCATCTCACACCAAATATGCCGCTGCTTAAAACTGATATTTTTGTAAAACCATTTTTGGTAAGCATATGTGCAGCTTCATAACTTTCCCTGCTGCCACCAAATCCATAAACAATCACTTCTTTGTTTTTATATTTTTCAATTTCAGAAAGCCTGCTATTAATTTCAACCAATGGGATGTTTACAGCGTTTTTAAGATGCCCAATATTTCTGAACTCATTTTTATGCGTATTATTAAACTCGCTGGCTTCCCTGATATCAAGAAGAAGCTGTTCATTGTTTGCAGCTCTTCCAAACTCTTTTGTGCTGATTATATTATATGTTTCGGGTGCCGCTACATACCATTCATTTTTGCAGGGAACTTCATTCCTGTCGGTTGAAAGGAGCCTGTCCATTCCTTCAATTAAAAAAGATACTTTGTCGTACCCTTTCTCTGTTAAAAACTTTGCTGCTTTTGCTGCATCAGTTCCATCCAGGTCCGTAATAATGATCTCTTTATTTTTTGGAATAGACTGATATTTATTTGGAAGATCTTCCCATGGAATACTGACCGTGCCTTTGATCGTTCCATAAGCGTTATCCTGCATATCAGTACTGATATGCCTGTACGCAGAATCATACCTTACATCGAGAATAAATAAATTATTATTTTTTGAAGACAGCTTATTGCAAAGATCAGTTGCTGAAATGATCTTGTATTTATTGTTGCTTACCAGCAATGATTGAAGACAACCTTTTTCTCTTGCGTTGGTATAATAAAAAGAAGTCAGGCCACCATTCACATTGTAGACCTTTTTGAAACCGCTGTCTGCAAGCATTTTACCGGCCCTCCGGCTACGCTGGCTATGCGAGCAATAAATATATACCGGCTGATCTTTATATGCATTTATTTCAGAAAGTCTTGATCCTAGTTCACGAATATTGATATTTACTGCTCCATTTAAATGCCCGATGTTTAAACCTGCATATTGGGAAGTATCATTATGTTCTCCGGGGGACCTGACATCGAGCAAAAGATAACCCTTGTTGTTTTGCAATGAAGTACAAAGATCATCCGGGCTTATTGTAGTATAAGCCACCTGGTCATTTTTAAATTGGGCTGTTGCAGAAAGGGAAAAAAATAATAGTGTATAGAGTGATAATTTGCGGTTCATAGTTATAAGTTTATCTGTCAATCTAAACTATTAAACACGGGAATGCTATGTAAATTTGATAAACGGTTATATTGATGTTTATTGCCTTAAAATGCTGTCAATAATTTACATTTGTAAAATAATTGATGGCTTAGAGCATAAACCCGGAATCAAATGAAAAAAACACTTATCTATATCTTCTTCCTGCTGATCTGCCAGGCAGGCTTTGCACAGGACTTTACCGGGGTTATAAAGTATAAATTAGCAGTTACCGGCAGCACGGTTAATAACACAGATTCTATGTCGGTTGTTTTTGACAAGGCACGTATCATGGTGATATTATATATTCCCGATAGTGAACAAAAAGTTTCGGAGAAGATTTTTGTTGATGACTTTAAACAAAATAAAAGTTACCGGATCGATGCTGCAACGCATACTTACCAGGCAGATACTTTAAAAAAAATAACTACTTACGTTTTTCTCAACTCCAATAGTGTAGGTGCGGCAATAAACAATGAACTTTGTATCAGGTATAAAGCCGATGTGAAAAAAAGTGGTAAGGCTTCCATTGTAGGTGCGCAATGCCTTGGTGGTATTAACTTCAGAAATTCAACTATAAGAAATTATTCTTTTTTAGGAGTTCAGCCTTTGATCGTTGATAACAGGATCGTCATGGATTTCGAAGAAGACCAGAATGATGGCCGGAAATCTACAACATCTGCCTATGACATCCGGAAAATTGAAAACGTAGATCGTTATTTTAGCCTCGATGGATATACAGAAGTAAAATAGTTTATTTATTATTTGCAGTTAATAAACCAGTAGAAACGAAAGTCTCATTTTCTTCAGCGCTGTTGGATTTATTGAGCAATACTTTCCCCAAATTTTCATGCAATGTTAAAATGCCGGCATGCAATCTCAATGCGGCATAAGAATTGTCTTTCATGAGTTGTATTTCGTATTTAAACTTACAATCATGAAAAAGATCATCAGTTTTATAAGCATAATAATCGCATCTTATAATATAATGGCCCAGAATGCACCTGTAGTGGAAAAGGCTGCTCCTAAGAGTAACAATACATTACCCAGCCATGGCACATTAGGAAGTAATTCAGGAGTAAATCCCGCTGGTAATCCGGGTACTATTATCAGCTATTCAGGAAACAGTAATTCGATCAATACCAAAACTGAACCGAATCCAAACATAGAGCCAGGCACTTTTTTAACCAGCAGTCCACAGGGTACGGTTATGAGGATACCGGGCGTGAATAATCCAAATATACAAGCAGCTCCGGTGGCTGCACCTGTTGCTGTAGTTGAAAGCAAGCCTGTTCAACCTGCTCCTGTACAAACTGCAACATCAGCAACTTTAAATCCGCCAACAGCTGTAAATAATAATATAGAAACAATTAATTCAACAAGTACATTAACAAGTTCAAGTCCTGAAAAAACAACTACAATAGTGATGACGGACAATATCGGTAAACAAATACCAGCCTATACACCTATCACTGGAAATTATGTACCGCAGGAAATCATCAATAAAGTAAAAACAAAATACGGAGATGTAGTGTATGATATTAAAGCAGCAAGAATTGTTTCAAACAACAAGATCGTATACATTGTGAGATTGTCTGAAAATGGAAAACTAAGGAATGAATTATTTGTGGATGAGCAATAATAAATGTTATTTATAAGTGGGTATTTATTTGTTTGGGTTTGGGGTTTGCTGTTAATCGTTAATGAGCGAAATCTATGAACTACTTTAAATTGTTGCTATAAAAAAATAAGCCCCGGTATTTGGGGCTTTTATTTTTAAGCCAACTAGTTTTGAGGGTTGGCAATAGCTCACTCATAATAAGCTACCGGAAATATAACGCCTGTCTTTTTTCAATATTGTATGAGCGGATATTTTTTTTATAAAAATCCAGCTGATTATTTCCCTACTTTCGGGATATAAAAACAATTATTATGAATGAACAGGTAAGAGCATTATCGCCACAACCATTGTGGAAGTACTTCACCGATCTTAATGCAGTTCCAAGGCCGTCAAAAAAAGAAACCAGGGTTATCGAATTCATAAAAAGCTTTGGAGAAAAGCTTGGTTTAAAAACGCAGGTGGATGAAGCGGGGAATGTTATTATCAAAAAGCCCGCAAGCAAGGGAATGGAAAACAGGATGCCGATTGTTTTACAAAGCCACCTGGATATGGTGCACCAAAAGAACAGCGACAGCAATTTTGATTTTGATAAACAGGGTATAGAAATGCTGGTTGACGGAGACTGGGTAAAAGCTAATGGAACCACACTTGGCGCTGATAACGGTATCGGTGTCGCAACGATCATGGCGTTACTTTCCTCAACTGATATACCACACCCGGCTATAGAAGCGCTTTTTACCATTGATGAAGAAACTGGTATGACCGGCGCACTTGCATTAAAAGGAGGATTGCTGGATGGCAGAATATTACTTAATCTGGACACGGAAGAAGATAATGAGTTAACGATTGGATGTGCAGGAGGTGTAGATGTTACTGCATCCGGTACATACATTCAACAACAAGCAAATAAGCAACAGGCATTCCGTATTTCAATAAAAGGATTAACAGGTGGCCATTCCGGTATGGACATTTATAAAGGAAGGGCCAATTCAAATAAATTAATGAACCGGATCTTATTGAAACTTTCCAATGAACTAAAAATCAATATTGCGTCTATTAATGGTGGTAGTTTAAGAAATGCTATTCCACGTGAATCGCTTGCAGAGTTCGCAATAGGAGAGGAACATGTCGATCTACTAAGACAATCGATCGCAGCACTTAACGATACTTTCAGAGCTGAATATCATTTTACCGACCCGGCACTGGCCATCACGATGGAATCAATAGATAAACGATCTATGGTACTCGATGAAAAATTCCAGTATACCCTGTTAAGAAGTATTTATGCCTGCCCGAATGGAATTTATAGAATGAGCCCGGGAATACAAGGACTGGTGCAAAGCTCCAATAATATTGCAAGAGTATTGGTTAAGGATGGCAATTTCAGCATTCAATGTCTTACAAGAAGTGCCGTAGATACCGAAAAAACAGACCTGGCAGCTGCTATCACCTGTGCATTTGAATTGACAGGTGCCACTATGAGTTTTGCAAGTGGCTATCCCGGCTGGGAACCAAGACCGGATGCGCCGATTGTACAATTAATGTCGGGATTATATAAAGAAATGTACAATGAACCTGCAAATGTGGATGCTGTTCACGCAGGATTGGAGTGCGGAATATTGGGCAGCAATTATCCCGGCATGCAAATGATCTCATTTGGTCCAAACATACAGGGTGCTCATTCTCCTGATGAGAAAGTACAGATAAGTTCTGTAAATAAATTCTGGGGATTTTTATTAGAAACACTGAAACGTATTCCTGCTATGAATTAATTTTCTTTGCGCTCTGCGGTTATAGTCCGCAGAGACGCAAAGACACAGTTTTATCTTTTTAATACACTAAATACTTTTGAAAAACTGCCTGCTTTTACTTTTATAAAATATACACCTGCAGCAGCCCCGATCTTCGGAGAGGAAAGGTCTATAGAAGAAATACCTGCAGGAATATCTACCTGTGCTGAGTATAATTTTTTCCCGATCGCATCATACACCGCCAGCGAAGTCAGCATCGCTTCAGGAACAGAGAACCTGACAATTACCTTATCAGTAAAAGGATTAGGCGCTACCGTTACATTAATTGAAGTAATTGGATTTTCAGGCGTAGTTGTTCTATCTACAAAAACATAATTTGTTCTTACCAAAGTATCCCTGCAACCTGTGTCAGACTGAGTGGCAAGTTTTACAGTGTAAGTTCCCGGTTGTTGATAATGGTGCACCGGGAATTGTTCGGTAGATGTAAATCCATCACCAAAATCCCAATGCCATTGATTGGGGATAGCAACAGTCGAATCAATGAAACGCACTACAAGCGAATCCATTCCATGAAGTGTATCAGCATAAAAACCAGCCCTGCAACAATTACCCGGCTGCTGCGTGATATGAACAGGGGCATATGCCCAGTTATTACTATCATCATACTCAGTTACATTGTTATCAGGATCGGTAATTGAGACAAGATAATAAGTGCCATTACAAATATTATCCAATGCAATAGATTGTCCATCCAATGCTGCACTGTATTCATCTACATTGCCTGGATAAATCCCTTGTCCAAGTGAACAGCCGGTTACAGAACCAAAACCATAATTTGGAAAATCGGAATTATGAAGCACATTGCCTGAATTGTCTACGCAGAATCCATTATAGCTATCACAGGTTCCAAGGTTGATCAGGCAAAAACTTATTTTATAAGAAGTGCCGATGATTGGCCAATGTGTTGGATTGGGATCGGGAGACTTAATACGAAGTGTATTGTTTGTCCAGTGATCCAGGTGTATATGATTGTGCGAAGGGTGATATTCCATTTGCCCGGCAAGTCTCGAAGTAGTGGTCATCGTGTTTCCTGAACGATGATAGATTGTTTGATAAACATTGTGTTTCATCTCCTGCCCGGCAGGACAAGGGGTGCCGCATGTCACAGGCGTATCATCGCAAAAACATTCCGTTGGAGAACCCAGCATTTCAAGTGGCCCGGCGCCAAGGTTGGGCGTGGCAACTGAAAAACGTATTTCGCCACCTGACTCATAATTGTCCTGCAATGCAAGTTGTGCATTTGTCATATCAGGCAGCAGGTCGCAATCAGTTGTTCCGTCGGGGCAGGTACAACCCCATGGTGTGATGGCAGAGCAGCCGAATATACGCGAATGGGTAGGTGGAGGATTATTAGCAAAACTGATCGATGCACTTGTAAAAGATCCTGCAACACCGGGAACCACATCTGTAATGCGTATTGTCCATGTTCCATTGGGATCACGGCCATTGTTCATAATATTATTGCTCTCCTTACCAAAATAACTTGTAACGCCGCTAACCGGGTATGCAGCAATATATTGATTGGCTGCTTCAGTTATACATATCGACGAACCAATAGCCGTATTACCTCCGTCGTGCCAGAGTAATCTTACAGAATCTGATCCGGTTGGTGCCTTTAATACAATGGTTAATTGCCCGATATAACCATGCGTAAGATTCAGGCATACATTAGTGAGACCGAAAGATGAATTAATGCCGGAAGGCAAACCACTCACCGTAACCGGGATGCTGATTGCAGCATTCAGATCGGGAATTGCCGAAGCACTGTTATTGCTAAAAGTTTGTGCAGATATTTTGGAAAATAAAAATACCAGCATACAGCAGGGTAGAAGCAGCTTTGTTTTCATTAAAAATTAGTTTTGATTGGTATAATAGAGAAGGCTGCTGGTAGATTAGCCATTAGCAATATACCACTTTTCTCAGAAACGGGGTCGTTCATTTATATTCCTGAGCGTGCCGTATGCGAACTGGAGCGGTTTTATTTTTTCTTTTACATAATCAAGTTTGTCGAATAATATGGTGTTGATGCCAACAGTTGTGGCAACTTCAACAAACATTGACCTATCATCTATAAAAAGAGATTGTTGGGGGGAAGCCTGAGCCAGTTCACAGGCAAAGTGGAAAATATCTTTATCAGGCTTACGCAAACCCACGTAGCAGGAAGAAACGAATGCATCAAACAACTGGTGTAATTTAAATTTTTGAATGCGGTATTCATTCATTTCTTTCGCCTCATTGTTTACCGCAAATACTTTTAGCTGGTGCCTTGTTTTTAATTCTTTAAAAAAAGCAATGCTTTCATCATAAGGCTGTGATTGCTCATAAATAAAATCTTTGAATTCCTGGACAGTGAAATTTCTTTTTTCATAAAATACCACCTGCTTTAAATAATCATCCATGTTGAGCTTTCCCATTTCATATGTATCGAAACAAAGCCGGTGGCGCTCATTCATTTCAGTAAAATCCAGTTTAAATTTCTGTGCTGCGAGTGCACGTGATGTTCTTCCCCAGGCATTTGTTAACAACACGCCTCCTATATCGAGGAACAGGGTAGTGATGGGTTGTTTGTGCATATATTGGTAATTGCCGGCATGTTAAAGTTATTTCATGTTTTTGTTTTCTATCAATTTTATTTTATCCAGCCTGCGTTCATGTCGGGGCTCATATGAAAACCGGGCTTTGAGAAAAGTAAAGACAATTTCCTTTGCCAGTTCAATGCCGATCACTCTTTCGCCCAGGCATAATACATTCATATCATCGTGCTCCACCGACTGATGTGCCGAATATACGTCGTGGCAAACCCCTGCCCGGATACCTTTGAATTTATTTGCAGCAACACTTACCCCGACACCACTGCCACAAATAAGAATTGCTCGTTCAGCATTACCATCTAACATTGAATTTGCAATATCTGCCGCATGGTCCGGGTAATCACTGGCTGTTTCATTAAAAGTGCCAAGGTCTGTCACATCATAACCTTTTTCGAAAATAGCTTTCAGCAGGATGTTTTTATAGGCAAGTCCTGCATGATCTCCGGCAATAACGATTTTCATTTTCATTTTTTTAAATGATTAATACATGTTTTTAGACAGCGTGTTAATTTTAAGAAATTTCCATTAAAAAAAACTGATCAGTGATTCAATGGCGATCAAGGTTATTGCCATTCATTCATTGATTACACTTAATAGTACAAAGCATATCCCCGGAACTAAATTTTAACACAGCTGCAAACTTAGTTTTACACAGCAATTTAATATCAACCGCTATATTGAACGGGATATTTCTTTGGCACGGCTTTGGTTTATACGTTAGTATGCGTAAAAAATTTTCATTCATATTTCCAGTAGTGCAGCAGCACAAGGATAAGCAGCGTAGAAGCGGAATCAGCTTTGAGCATCTTACAGATCTTGTTGTAACAGGTGTGGCTTACGCAAATGATCACAGGGTTCTTGACAATATTAAAGATAATTACAGTTTTGAAATTGAATCTATTTCTTACAGGGGCACGGAAGTATCTTCTCTTTTACATGCATTTGGTTCGCTTGACACGATTTGTAATGCCTGCCTTAATCATGTTGATAATATTTTTAACGGCAATAAACTTGCTCCTGAAACAATTAAGATGAATCCGTATACTGCAAAGATCATTTCCTTCTCTTTGAAAAGAAAGATCAGTCATTCCTGACCTGCATATAATTCCTTTACCTATTTTGGTTTATACTCAAACGTCAGCACAGCGTTTTCTGTAAGGCTTGCACTTGAATGTAGTTCATAACGTTTATTACCGGCGTTCACTACGATAAGAGCAGTATTTGGTGGGATGCTTCCAAGATTTTCAGCAAACATTACTATTTCATGCAGAGATGCATTTTCATCGAGTTGAAGGTGGATCGTAATTGGTTTTTCAGAAAGTCTTTTTTTACCAACCAATAATTTCCCGTTGTAAAAAATACTTACGCTGTCGTTATCCACGATGCCGTTATCATAAACATTCAATGTAATGCTCTTGTCATTTACAACAAGATGACTGAATTCGGTATTTTTTCTTTCCAGCAATTTCCTCTTAAGTTCAGGATCAACCTTTACAGGTATTGTTGGAATGATGATAACTTTCTCAGTTTTTTTTGTTGTATCTGGTTTTATAACGGGTACAGGGGTTTTGGTTACAGGGAGTGATTTTTCCTTTATAACCGGTTTCGCTTTTACAATGGGTTTTGTGGGTGGTTTTACCGGGATCTTTTTTTCCGGAGTCTTTGGTACAATAACTACTTTTTTCTCTTTATCAACGGGCCTGGTACGGGGTTTTACCGTTACCTCCCTGTGTCGAAGGGGTTTATCAGGCCTGATAACTTTTGGGAAACAGTCAGGCATACCTGAAGGTACTTCGGAAGAAATTTTTCTTATTCTCAATGTACCTCTTTCGGATCTGTCAAACAGGGACGAGGAGCGGTATTTTGGTTCTTCTGTTCCCCGCATCACATCAGGGGGGTCACCTGGTTCATGCCAAAGCCGCAATATCATAAGGATATGATCACCGCTGTTTTCAATAAAAGATGTACCCACCAATACCCATACTTCTTCATCATCATCATACCATCCCCTGAAATTTGCCCTGCAATAGGAAGAGGGCCGCCTGATCACATAATCAGAAGTATAACCACACAGATCGTTTTTCTTCATCTGAATGTTTACCCGCAGTTTTTCATCATTGTCCAAAATACCTTCCCATGTCCCCGTAAGGTTTTGTGCATACAACTGCAGGGTAGAAAATAAAATCAAAATCAGTAAAACGATATTTCGAATCATGGTGACCTAAAATTAATTCAATTTTTTAGCGCTAATATCATTTTAACTAATTGAAAAGCTTTTCTTTTACTGCAATTTTGCAAACGGTCGTATGAGTTTGCAATCGGTAACCATATATAAGTTGTTACGTTAAAATACAGGCAGGAAGTGGATTTTAGCCAAACCGGGCCATCCTGTTTGTTCCGGATTTAAGTGTATTTTTTTTAAAATTTCAACCCCGGCTATTGGAATTAAAAGATCTGTGTATTATCTTGTGTGTCTATCCCAGATAGGTAATTTTCCATCCTCCAATTAAAAACGCAATCATTTTATTTTTTATCATTAAAACTAATTGCCGTGGCAAATACCTACCCGTATACAATCGAGTTTTCGGATGCCGAATTAACGAAGATCAATAGTGCTTTGCTTATGTTGGAGGAAACATTTGCAGGTAAACTCATTAAAGATTCCACTAACGACAGCCAGTCCGGTAAAGAATTTGAAATTGAAAATGTTTGTGCTATACCAAGCGATGATGGCACCATTTTAACCCTCGCCATGCCTGCGTTTGTTAATATTTCACAGTGGGGTAAGGATGAAAAAGCAAGAGAACAACTTCATCCCATTGCCTTACGACTTAAAAATATTGCCCAACAGGTTGTAAATACCAACCGGGCTGTTTTGCAACGTTGCTGGAATTCAAGCGGCAAGTATTTTGAATAAATTCCCAGGTTAGTTTTTTATATTATAAGCTTTTCGAGTTGCAATTAATCAATTGCGACCGGGCGGCATTTGTGTAAACCCATGTCGCGGCGTGTTTGCTGTAATTTTGCATATTGTAAATATTCGTTACATGAAATATTCATCAATTTAAAAAACGGCAAATGACAATCATTGATAAGCTGGCAACCTCACTTAACCGGAGAGACGAAGTTCCCAACCAGGAACTTGCAAAACAAATTGCATCAAAAAATGATAAGAAGGCCGTTGCAGAACTAATCGAACTTCTTCATCATAAAAGTAAGGACATTCAGCATGATTGTATTAAAGTGCTTTATGAAATCGGGGAACAAAAACCAACGCTCATTGCTGGTTACCTTAAAACTTTCCTGGATTTACTTGTTAGTAAAAATAACAGGCTTCAATGGGGCGCAATGGCGGCTATCGATGCGATCACCACTGAAAGCCCTTCTGAAGTGTATGCGGTATTATCAAAAATTATGTCTGCAGCAGAAATGGGTTCAGTGATCACGCGGGACAGAGCTGTAAGCGTTCTTATAAAACTTTGTTCTTTTAAACAGTATGCAGCAGACGCTTTTTTATTATTCATCGAACAATTAAAATTCAGTCCCACAAATCAATTACCCATGTATGCGGAGAATGCATTACCGGTAATTAATGACAAGAATAAAGCAGTTTTTATTAAAACTCTTCGTTCGCGGCTGGATGACATTGAAAAGGATACAAAGCGGAAGCGTGTAGAAAAGATAATTAAAAAACTGAGTTGAAATAACTCAATAATTGTAGCCTCAGAATATTTTTTTCATAAATTTCTTGTTCTGTAATTTGCGTGGGGGTTGTTACAATAGAAATGTCAGGCGACTTCACAAATATTTGCTTCTTCTTTTTGCTTGATCAAAAAGAAGCAAAAAATCAAGACCAAAAGATATACAACCCGTTTGGTCGGCAGCTATGTTCAACAGTTGTGCAAAGTAAACTCAGCATTAAAAATTTGAAGTGTTTAATTCTTGGTGTAACGCTTAGCAGAAAGTCACGATAAATTAAGTAGATTCATAGCCGAGAGTAGAATTACTGCTGTCGAAGCTACAGTAATACAAAAGTCGAATAGAGCTGTGTCCTGAAATCGGGGTGTAATCGATTTCAGGTCGCCTTTTTGGTTCTTTTTGGCGAAGCAAAAAGAACATACATTAAAATTAATTTGGGGCGATCTATTCTCAAAATAAGAGAAACAGCTTTATTCAGTTTTCTTCTTCAAACTCTCATAAAAAGAAGTATGTTACGAACATAATTTTCTATAGAATATTTTGCATGTATCATGTATTTAAATAGATGAACTATTAAGAACTTTAATATGTTTCGGAAGTTTACGTTTTGTAGTTAGTAATTTTCCGCAAGCGCTAATGTTTTTCTCTCATAACTAACAGGATGGCAAAATTATTGCTGCTGTTTAACCGCAATATTTTATCAAAAAACCACCTGACCACTTATGAAAAAAAACCTCTTAATCAGACGCAATTTCCTATCTATCTTTTTTGCTCTTCATTTATTTTTCGCAACAGCGCAACCTTCATCATGGCAAACCCGTGGTCCAGGCGGAGGCGGGAGTTTATTCTATCCCACGATCAACCCGGCAAATGACAATGAGTTTTATATTGCCTGCGATATGAGCCAGCTTTTTCACAGTACAGATTTTGGATTGAATTACAGCCAGGTGCCATTTACAAAATTACAGGTTGGCAATGTATCCACTTACGAATTCACCAATAACAATAACATCGCTTATTGCATTGCCAATGATGGCAATATCAATTATGCAGTGAAAACGACCGATGGCGGAAATACATGGAACCCGGTTTCCGGAAACCCCCTCGATGGTGAGGATGTTTATGCATTTAAAGCTGATTATTCAAATCCAAATCGTATCATCATAGGTTACTACGGTGCTATTTATATTTCCAACAACGGCGGAACAAGTTTTACGCTTGTAAGGAATGCAGCCAATTCAGGTGCAGGTATAACGGTGGCGGGTGTGTTTTTTGATGGAAATAATATTTATATCGGAACCAATGAAGGTGTATTGGTTTCATCCAATGGCGGGATAGGTTTTTCATTTCTTGGTACAACAGGCATGCCTGCTACAGAAGCTATTTTTTCATTTGCGGCGGCCAAAGTTGGATCTGTTACGCGTTTCTTTTGTATTGCAGCCAATGCGGCTGATATATATAATGGGATTGTTCCCTGGGATTATTACGGCTTTGCAAAAAAAATATATTCACTGGATGTTGGCACCAATACATGGGCACTAAAAATGAACGGCATTGATGTTGACAATGATTTTGTAATGTATGTTGGTATGGCAAAGAATGATATCAATACTGTTTATCTCGGCGGTAGTGATGCGACCTCGGGTGGAAACCTTGTGATGAAAACCAGCAATGCAGGAACAAACTGGACAAAAGTTTTTCTTACAGCAAATAACCAGAATATACGCACGGGCTGGTCGGGACAGGGCGGTGACCGTAGCTGGGGTTATGGTGAAACTTGTTTTGGAATAACAGTAGCGCCAAATAACAGCAATAAAGTTTTATTTGGTGATTTTGGATTTGTACATAAAACAAGTGATGGCGGTGCAACCTGGAAGCAGGCTTATGTGGCCACCACTGATGAGCACCCGGCCGAATGCGACCACACCACCCAAACAATATTATCATAGCATTGGTATGGAAAATACAACGGTGTGGCAGGTTTACTGGCAGGATGCAAATAATATGTTTGGATGTTATTCTGATATCAATGGAACGAGAAGTACCGATGGCGGTGTTACCTGGAGCTTTGATTATACAGGTCATTCCGTGAATAGTATGTACCGTATTGCAAAACATGCAACGGCCTCCACCATGTTTGCGGCTACTTCCGGCATTCATGATATGTACCAGAGCACCAGGTTACAGGATGCGATACTTGATGCAAATGATGCAGGAGGAAAAATCATTTATTCCACAAATAACGGTGCTGCATGGCAGCTGTTACACCAGTTCAATCATCCCGTGTTCTGGGTAGCAACAGACCCTAACAACACAAACAGGATGTATGCAAGTGTAATTCATTATGGCTCCGGAACCGGACAGGGAGGTATATGGATGAGCAATAACATCAATTTGCTTGGATCCTCTATATGGACCCAACTGCCAAACCCTCCGCGTACACAAGGACATCCTGCAACCATTGTTGTATTGAATGATGGCAAAATGGTTTGTACTTATTCGGGAAGAAGAACTTCAGCTGGCGCATTCACTGCAAGTTCCGGTGTGTTCTTATACGATCCCGTTGGTAATTCATGGAGCAGATGTTTCGCATGCAGATATGCAATACTGGACAAAAGATATTGTGATCGATCCATCCGACCCAACACAAAATACCTGGTATGTATGCGTGTTCAGTGGATGGGGTGGTGCTCCCAATGGAAAAGGAGGATTGTTTAAAACAACCAACCGGGGTGGATCATGGACAAAACTTACGGGTACACAATTCGATCGGGTGACTTCTGTTACTTTTAATCCATTGCAATTAACCCAGGCATATCTTACAACAGAAACACAGGGTTTGTGGATTAGCAATAATATGAATGCTGCAACGCCCACATGGTCGCTGGTGAGTAATTATGATTTTCGCCAGCCTGAACGGGTTTTCTTTAATCCATTTAATCCTGCGGAAATGTGGGTAACAAGCTTTGGAAATGGGTTAAAGGTTGGATCAGTGTCGGGGCCTGTTGCAGTAAGTATTATGAACTTCTCAGGTACACGTGACCGAAATCTATCAAAATTACGATGGACCACTGCTAATGAACAGGCTTGCGATGTATATGAAATAGAAAGAAGTACAGATGGAATGAATTTTGAAAAGATTGGCTCTGTTACCGGCAATCCTGGTTATAACAATCATTATAATTATGAAGATAATATTGCAGGAAGTGCATTGTATTATCGTATTAAAGTGAATAGTATTTCCGGAAATATTTTATATAGCAATGTTGTTTTGTTGAAATCCGTTAATATGAACTTAAAAGAAATACGGTTGATGCAAAACCCTGTTACCGGTAATACCATTCAACTACAAACCAATATGCAGGAAACCGGGGAACTTATTTTTGTATTGAATGATCTTTCAGGAAAGAAGATCATGTCCCAAACCAAAATTATTAACGTAGGGATCAATCAATTAAATTTATCGCTGCCAACAACTTGCAGAAATGGAATATATGTGTTGAGAATACATGGTATGGGAATCAAAAAGAATATCAAATTGGTGCTGATGAAATAGAGCAGTATTGTCTTGGTTAAGGGATGATATTTTTAAAATATCGTCCCTTTTTGTTTTAAGGTTACAACAGTCATTCTGTTCCTTCCACCACCCTGATATAATATCCATTGATATCTATAAAAGCAAACTCCCTCAATCCATACGGGTGTGTTTTTAATTCATCTGCAAGTTCAATTTTTCTTTCTTTGAACTCAGCATAGATCTCGTCAATGTTGTCAACAAACCACATTAGTGGCAGGCGATGGTTATTATTATTAATTGTTTCTGTAAATGATGGATCTTCAGCAAAAAGCATTCTCATGTCGTCCCTGCGAATGCCTCCATCTTTTTCTTCCCATATCCACTCTTCATAAAAACCAAGTGTGTCGCGGTAATAATCGAGCGTTTGTTTTAAGTTTTTAACCGGCAGGTGAGGACCTGAGCGAAGAAATTTTTTGGATTTCATGTTTTGCAAATGAAGTTGAAAGTTTATTTTTTTTGCCACTAAAACATCGGTACAAAATAACACAAAGTTTCCTGGTGTCATTGTAGCGATGCCATAAAATCAAAATCCCCGGTAAATTTACCGGGGATTAAAATTATAAGATTAAACTTATCAATGTATATAAACAGGCACCTGTTTTACATTACTACCTGATTTTATCAATAAGAAATTCACGCCCGAAGCCGCAACAGCGGGAACCGGGATATTAAATTTATTTGTTCCTTTGAAAGCCTGGAATTCATAATTGTACAAAACCTGCCCGGTTGAATTCACAAATGATATGCTTACTTTTTGTGAACTGCCGGAAATAAAATCAGTGTACAATACTGCCCCTGCTTTTACAGGATTTGGATAGACCTGTTGTACATACGACCCGGTTGCTTTTAATGTAACCGCGATCACCTTTGTATACTTTAATGTTCCATCACGGTCAACCATCGCAATTCTGAAATAAGTAGGCTTATCAAAATTCGCTGGTTTATTATCTGTGAAATGATAATTCACTTTTACGTTGCTAAAGCCACTTGCTTCAACACGGCCGATGGTCGTATAACGTTGTCCATCCAGGCTTCTCTCAATATTAAAATGACTGCTGTTTACTTCAGAGGCTGTTTGCCAGTCGAGCAACACATCATAGTTCTTTGCAACCGCAGTGAACGAGGTTAACACAACGGGTGTAACGATACAGGTTGTGAGCGGTTGAAAACCATCCGCAGCAAGATCTGTATCAATTCCGTCTCCTAAAAACGGATTGAAGAGAACACTTCCAACGATCTGCGTAGCGATCACGCCGGCATTTGTACTTCCAAACCAATTACAGGTGGCATTAAATTGTGCCGAATGATCGTTTTGAATATTTGTAACATTCAATGCAAGAAAATTGTAATTGGCTGAATTATTAATGGCTGAAGGATTGTCTTCGGTAAGGTTGATACCATTGTTATTCCCGGTAATAAAATTATTCAGGATAGAATTGCCGAAGTCTGTGGCATTACCGACCAGGCGAATTCCGTTAAGTATATTGCCCGTAAATGTATTTTCGGTAATCAGGTTATTTCCCCTGAGACACAGTAAGCCTGTTGAATTATTTACTGATATATTCCTTCTCAAACGATGTCCTTCACTTGCTGTAAGTACAAACCCTGCACTAAAACAACCACTTACATAATTATCAACAATATCAGATGCGAGTTCGGTATTTCCATCCATATAAATACCATAGCGGAATCCCTGTACATTGTTATTTGCAATAAGGTAACTATGTGTCCTGTTGGGTGCATTGGCGCGGGTAGATATACCAGCCTGCTGTACAAATGGCGTAACAGTTCCGGTAACAATATTGTTGATGATCACACTATTGAGGCCCCTTGCTTCAATTGCCCGTATAAGTGTTCCTGCATCGATTGTAAAACCATCCATTGCGATATTGTCCCTCGATTGTCCATAATAAACCCCTGCCTGTACAATTGTTTCATCTGTTCCCCGGTTTGCCGGGATAGGAGAAGGGCCTGCGGGGATACCAAACTTAGCTCCACGCAAAACAACAGAAGTGGTAATATTAATATCTGCGGAAGCATACGTACCGGCATCAACATAGATCGTGTCACCAGTAGCGGCGGCATTAATTGCAAATTGAATAGTGGCAAAAGGTGCTGCCGGGGTTCCTGCATTGGCATCACTGCCAATAGCAGTAGTAAATACATCACCGGTGAGGGAATTGTCATTCACATACCAGTTATTTGCCCATGAACTGGCGGAAATAAAACTGCTGATTGCCAGCAATAACATGTTTCTTGTGTAAATAAAACGAGGACGCTGTTTAAGTAATTTTTTGATCATAACCGTTTGCTTTTGTTTTAAAATGGTGGTTATAACAAAGGGATGGGATTTAAGCAATTATGAATTTAGTTCCTTTATGGCAAAGTGTAAAGTTTTTTTATTGACGCTTTTAAAAAACGGCTTGTTTTTGAAGGGGTTAGGAATTGTTTTTCCTGTTATTACTAACGTATAAACATGCTTCCCGGATGCCTCGGCGATAAATTATATAAAAAAACAACTGCCGCATTTGCGGCAGTTATCTGAATTATTAAAACCATCTTGTCATATTCCTGGAATCTTAATCCAACTTCTTTTTTTCATATTTGGGCGAGACACCCATATTATAAAACATGAAACTCCATTTGTCTGTTTGTTCATCAATTATTTGTTGAGTGCTTTTTCCTGCACCATGACCAGCCTTTGTTTCAATGCGGATAAGAACCGGGTTCGGGCCTTTTTGATTTTCCTGCATGGCTGCTGCAAACTTAAACGAGTGCGCAGGAACTACGCGGTCATCATGATCTGCAGTGGTGACCATCGTTGCAGGATAGGAAGCAGGTTTTGCATTATGAACCGGGGAATACTTGTGCAGGTAATCAAACATTTCTTTACTGTCTTCTGACGTGCCATAATCATAAGCCCATCCTGCCCCGGAAGTGAATTTATGATAACGTAACATATCCAATACGCCTACTGCAGGAAATGCAACCTTACAGATATCCGGATGCTGGGTAATGGTTGCGCCCACCAATAGGCCTCCATTACTTCCGCCTTCAATAGCAAGCTTATCGTGTGACGTGTATTTATTTTCTACAAGATAATTTGCAGCAGCTGCAAAATCATCAAATACATTTTGCTTTTTTGTTTTTATTCCCCCCTGGTGCCATGCTTCACCATATTCACCACCACCACGAATATTCGGTACAGCATAGATACCTCCATTTTCCAACAATATGATTGCTGATGTACTGAAATAGGGAGTGATACTTACACTGAATCCACCATATGCATATAAAAGACATGGATTTTTTCCATTCATTTCAAGTCCTTTTTTATAGGTTATGATCATGGGGATCTTTGTGCCGTCTTTTGATGTATAGAAAACCTGTTTTGATTCGTATTCTTCAGGCTTGAATTCTACCTTTGGTTGTTTGTATATATCTGATTTACCTGATTCGATATTCAATTTGTAAATAGTAGTTGGATTAACATAAGAAGCGAAATAAAAGAAAACATCCTTCTCATCACGTTTACCAAAAAAACCACCTGCTGTACCGGGACCGGGCAAATTAATTTCTCGGATCTGTTTCCCCGTTCTGTCATACTGGTACACTTTTGAAACTGCGTCTTTCAAATAAGAGCAATAAATATATCCGCCTGCAGCACTTGTATTAAGTACTTCCGGTTTGGAATCAACCAATACTTTCCAGTTTGATTCTGCAGGATTTGAAAAGGGTACTACCATGATCTTACTGTTTGGCGCATCCCTGTCGGTTTGAATATAAAAATTAGCATCATCCGTATCAATTACGCCATGCTGGTTTTTCATATCTCCAACCATGGTAACGATAGGTGCATTTGGTTTGGTAAGGTCCTGCACATACAATGCATTTCCATAAGTTGCTGTTGATGCATAAATGAAAAGCCATTTTTGATCTTCACTAACGCCGGCTCCAATATAGCGGATGGCCGGGCCGTCACCACCGTAAATCAGTTTGTCTTCTTTTTGAGTGGTGCCTAATTGATGGTAGTATAATTTATGTCTTTCCGTTTTTCCCTGTAAAAAACTACCTTCTTTCGGCCTGTCGTAGGTGCTGTAATAAAAACCTTCATTGCCTTTCCAGCTTGAGCCACTGAATTTGATATCCATCATGGTATCACCCAGTTGTTTTTTTGCTATGGCATCCATCACAATGATCTTTTGCCAGTCACTACCGCCTTCAGAAATATTATATGCTGCAAAAGAACCGTCGTGTGAAAAGTTGATTCCAGAGAGAGATGTTGTGCCATCTTTTGAAAAAGTATTTGGATCCAGGAAAACTTCCGGTGCAGAACCAGTTATAAGTTCACGATATATTACAGATTGGTTCTGAAGCCCTGAGTTCTTATTATAGTAATTATATTTTCCTTCCCTGGAAGGTGCTGAAAATTTTTCGTAGTTGAACAGGGAGGTATACCTTTTGCGAATGTCTTCCCTGAAAGGAATTTGTTCAAGGAATTTCTGAGTAACATTATTTTCATTTTTAACCCATTGGCCTGTTTCGGCACTGGTATCATTTTCAAGCCAGCGGTAAGGATCGGAAACATCCATACCAAAATAATTGTCCTTTACAGAACTATCTTTTTTTGTCACAGGATATTTTACTTCAATTGGTTTTAATGCTGCCGTCGATTCGGCATCTTTGTTATTACTGTTGCATGCTGTAAGCAATGCGATTGACAGGATTGAAAGAAGTTGTTTACTCATATAACCATATTTTTTTGGATGCGGAAGGTAGTTTTTTTTGAAATAAAAAAAAGGGCTTTCGTATGAGTGGTAAAATGGCTGGATTATTAGAGTGATGAAAAAAGATTTTTAAGAATATTGGATACTATAAGCTAGATAACCAGGTACCGGATACTAGATCGTTCTATCACGCATCTGGTATCCGTTATCTGTCATCAGGTATATTTAGCCTTATGCTACTTTAATTCCCGGTCTGCTCAATAAAATGCAGTCGTAAACTCACTCAATTCTGCTATATTTGCAACCTGAAAAAATAAAACAGCCGCTGCTTTTTAATGAGCGTGTTTTTTAACGCCGAATCAAATTAAAATGAAACTATACAGAAACAAAAAGTTAAGAAAATTTGTTATTCCAATACTTAAAAAGCTTAACCTCGGAAATCTTGTTATCAAACACCATTACACAGGGACAAAATTCAAGGTTGACGCATTTGTACATAAAGGATATTGGTACCATGGCAAAAACAGGGAAAAAGTGTTGATGGATCACTTCAGAACTTTTATAAAAGAAGGAGATACTGTTTTTGAACTGGGCGCTCATATTGGTTATATCAGTTTATATTATTCACAGTTGGTTGGACCGAATGGTAAAGTGTATGTTTTTGAACCGGGTGCAAATAATCTTGCTTATACAAGATTTAATATAAACAATGCAACATTCAAAAACACGGAGCTTATTGAAAAAGCAGTTTCCGACACTAACGGTACTGCTTCTTTTTATCTCGAAAACATAACCGGGCAAAGCAATTCTCTCGTAAAGGATTATCGCGTTACAAAAAAGATCGAAGCTAAAACATTTGTCGGTCTCGAAAAAAATGCAGTGGAAGTTGAAACGATACGGCTTGATGATTTTGTAAAACAAAAAAACATCACCAGGATCGATTTTATAAAGATTGACATTGAGGGTGCGGAATACATGGCAATACAAGGGATGCATTCGATACTGGAAAACCTGAAATCCGCCATGATGGTAGAAGTGTCAGAAAATCACCAGGCATTATTTGATTTATTAAAACAAAAAGGATATGTAGTGGTAGATGAAACCTGTACAATTGTAACAGATATCAAAGCATTTTACGGTAATGTTTTTTGTATACACCAGTCTAAACAGGCATTAATTGATAAGATGCTCGCTTCAAAGAAATAAGTTGAATGTTGTTTAAAATAGTTGAATATAGATTTTCAACATTTAAACTATTTTTCAACTACATTAAACTATAGTACGGTCTTAATTCGTGCCTGCATTCGTGTTTTAGGCATTCATTTAGTCACATTCACCTTATACCTCATTGCTCTCTTATAATCAAACATCAGTTCAATATAATATAGCGAGTTATCCTTAACTACATAATCAAAACTATAAGTACGTCCTTGCTTCTTAAACGGAATATAGACCTGTTTTTTTTCAGCCCACGTGTCTCTTACAACTTTTGTTTTTTTCTTTGAGATCGCCACTGTTGTCCATAAAGATGGATTGCGGTAATTATTGGAATTGACCTGTATGTAACGGATGTCTTTTTTATATTCAAAACAAAAATGCAGGGTGTCGTCCTTTTTTATAGTAAGCATACCCGTTGAAGGATTTTCATTTGAAATATTCTCCAGTATGTCTATAGAATAATAATGGGGCCTGTTATAAAAATCATCCAGGGTTAAGTGGTATAGATTTCCCCAATGAGGATTTTTAGGATAATGATTACGTGCCATGAGTTCAAACGGTGTGAGCCAATAATAATTTTCAAAATCCTTTACATATTTTATGATCCTGCCATCATCGTTTTCTACAGTATAACCCGAAGCCCATGTTACATCTAAAAAGAACCATGCTGAATCTATGAATACTGCATTCCATGAATGATTGGCGCTCATTTTATTGCCGATCTGGTAAGGTTTCGTTCTTGCATAACCCAGGATCACTTCTGATTGCACATGATTGATCTCACATAACTTTTGAAAAAGCTTTGCATATCCATCAGCAATTGCTTTCCTGGTTCGTAATATTTTTTTTATATAATCATTCTCCCATGACCGCATTATTTCAGCACAATCAAATTGATCGGCGCAATCAGGAACGTTCAGTTCTTTGCCGCTATTAATGAACCGGTAATCGTAAGAAATATTATTTGTGATCCATTTGAAAATTGCCCTTACTTTATAAACATCCCCGGGGTAGGGATCAGCCAGGTCGTGGGCAAGCTTTATATAATCATTCTGAAATTTTACCTTCAAAACAAAACTGTCTATATCGCTGAAATTTAATAAATTAATTAATGTTTGTGCATTAATTACTTTAACAGAGAAAAAAAACAACAGCAAGAGGATTATTTTGCGTGCAAAGCTTATTATCATATGAATACCAGCTTTTTTCACTTTTTAAATATACTGATTTTCCGCCTGGATTCCCAGTACTACCTGTGTAAAGGCTGACTATCATTTTACCCTAAAAAAGCGCTTGAAAAAACTCACAAATGCAATATTATTCTATATATCATCGTTTTCTACATACAATTGAGGAGTTTGCTTAACACTTTTTTAGAAACTATCGGCAGGCTTTTACGTATGTAAATGCACGAAGAGGCGAATACCCTATATATGAAAACAAATTCTGTACAGCAGGAAATTTTACTATTTATCAAAACACGCTTTTCATCCAGGCACCTGGATAAAAAAGACGAGTCCGGTAACGAAAGAAAATTAACTGAAAGAGAATTATTGGAAGAGGCCTGTTGGAATGGTTTGATATGGGAGACTTTACCGGAGATCTGCGAATGGTCAAGCAACGGATCGCTGACACTTTGGGCAATCAACGAAGCTGATTCATTTCTTGACCTGTTGTTTGGAGATTTTAAAGAAAGAGGAGAAAAGGCATTTTCCGTGAATCCATATGTGTTTATGCAAATTCAACATTTTAATTAATTGTTATGTTAGCCTTTGTAATATCACTATTGTCGATAATACTTCTTGTGTATTGTTTACTTATGATCAAGGATAGGTCCCCACAATAGAACAGGCTGCTAGCTATTAGCTACAAGCTGTTAGTCTTTTCTTCTAATAAATAGTTTGATTTTAAATCGGTGTTACTGATTGAAGGTTTTAACCATTTTAAATAAAGTGTTACCTATTTGCTTGAGCGTCTCTTTTCTCACAAACAACTAATAGTTTATAGCTAACGGCTTATAGCTAATAGCCTGCAGCTTTCCTCAGTTTTATAATCACCAATTTCGAAACCGGCGTATTACTCTTCTCAGCAACACTATTTATCGACACCAGTACATTTGTTTCAGGAAAATAAGTCGCAGTACAACCTTTGGGAATCGGGTAGGGCACTACGATGAATTTATGTGCAACTCTTTCAACATCATCCTGGTCATTAATAAGATCAACTACATCTCCCTTCTGTAAATTTCTTTCATTCATATCAGCCTGGTTCATCATGATCACTCTTCGCTCATTGTAAATGCCGCGGTAGCGGTCATCCAGGCCATAAATAGTAGTATTAAATTGGTCATGACTTCTTATTGTCATCATCATCAGCTCATCTTTTGTTATAACAGGCGCCTGGAACACTGCAATATTGAACCCGGCTTTTTTTGTTTCTGTGTCAAAATATCCGTCCCTGTTACAGTTGGGTAAATAAAAACCACCGGGCAGGCGCACACGCTGATTGTAATTTTCAAAACCCGGAATTGTTCTTTCAATATCGTCCCGGATGCGATCATAGTGTTCAAGGTATTGGTCCCAGTTAACTTTACTTTTATTACCGATCGTTGCCTTTGCAAGCCTGCAAACAATAGCGGGTTCGCTTAAGAGTTTATCGGATACGGGGTTTAAATTTCCTTTCGATTGTTGCACAACACCCATTGAATTTTCGCAGGAAACAAATTGCTCCTTTCCGTTGAGTACATCTTTATCACTTCGGCCAAGGCAGGGGAGTATCAAAGCTTCTTCGCCATGTACAAGGTGACTGCGGTTGAGTTTGGTTGATACATGGACCGTAAGTGTTGTTTTGCGTAATGCTGCTGCGGTGTACAATGTATCCGGTGTTGCAGAAAGAAAATTTCCTCCCATAGCAAAAAACAGCTTTACCTTGCCGTTATACATAGCTTTAATGCTTTCTACTACATCATATCCATGTTGCTGAGGCGGAATAAAATTAAAATTCTGTTCTATTGATTTCAATAATTGTAGAGATGGTTTTTCAAAAATTCCCATGGTACGGTCGCCCTGTACATTACTGTGTCCACGAACCGGGCAGGTGCCTGCGCCGGGTTTTCCGATACTTCCTTTTAATAACAGCAGGTTGACTATTTCTTTGATGGTATCAACAGCATTTTTATGTTGAGTAAGCCCCATTGCCCAACACGCAATGATCTTCTTTTTGTTTTTCAATATATTGGCAGTTTCCTCTACCTGCGTAAAATCGAGGCCGGTAGATTGAACAAGAGCATGAAGATCCTGTTCATGCAAATGTTTTACAAGTTCTGCAAACCCTTCTGTACTATGTTCTATAAAATTATGATCGAACACCGTTCCCGGCTTTTTCAGCTCTTCTTCGATGAGTAATATTTCAATGGCTTGTAATAAAGCCATATCACCGTTTAATCTTACCTGTAAGAAAATATCAGTAAGAGCGCTGTCGATACCCAATATGCCTTTTACAGTTTGCGGGTTATCGAAACCCATTAAACCCGTTTCAGGCAATGGATTGATGGATATGATGATTGCGCCATTAGCTTTTGCTTTTTGTAAAGCAGTAAGCATTCGGGGGTGATTGGTACCTGGGTTTTGTCCCAGTATCATAATCACCTCCGCTTCATATATGTCTTCCAGTTTTACCGACCCTTTGCCAATACCCAAAGATTCTCCCAATGCTACGCCACTGCTTTCATGACACATATTGCTGCAATCGGGTAAATTATTTGTTCCATATTCTCGTACAAATAACTGGTATAGAAATGCAGCCTCATTACTTGTCCGGCCTGAAGTATAAAAAACGGCCTCATCAGGTGATGATAATGCATTCAATGCTGCTGCAATCTTAGTAAATGCATTTTCCCAGGAAATCGGTTGATAATGTGTGCCATTTTTAGGCAGGTACACAGGCTCAGCAATGCGTCCTTTTTTTCCAATTTCATAATCGGATAAACCTGCAAGGGCTGCAACTGAATTTGCAGCAAAGAAATCTGCTTTTAATTGTTTGGAAGTAGCTTCATCCGCCACCGCTTTAGCGCCGTTTTCACAATACTCTGCAATGCCGCTTCTCTCATCATCAGGATCGGGCCATGCACAACTTGGACAATCAAATCCATCTTTCTGGTTAAGTTTATTGAGCGCTTTTAATCCTCTCAGAATTCCTGCTTCGCCAAATACATGTTTAAGACTGATGAAAACCGCAGGTACACCGGCAGCTTTGGTCTTTAAAGGGCCGAGTTTTAATCCTGTGAATTTTTCGGGATTCTCTGCTGCGGGGATACTGTTTTTTTCTTCACTCATGCCTAACAGGTTTTATTAGGGTTTTCGTAATTGTCACTCTGATCTTCCGTGGTCTCATCCAGGCAGATAAAATCTTTTTCAACCAAAATATAAAGGCTATCCGTACCAGTTAGAGGCATCCTCGATTCAAACCCGATCGTATCATTCGCCGGCCAGTCTTTTACAAATTTTGCAGGAATAAAGATGGAGATTTTACCCGCATCAAATTTTGCTGTTAAATCGTCGCCTTCATTTGTTCTTTGCAATGCATATTCAAATTTGTTATCTCCAAACGAGGTTTGTTCTTCCAGGTAACCGATATTATCCAGTTTTGCCACTTCTGATTTTGATAACCTGAGCCTGACTGAATTTCCCTTGATGCGTATTTTCATTTTAATAGTAAATTATAAATTAATTTTTTTGTGTGTCCGAAGCGACCTTGGCAGTTTACACCTTATTAAAAGTGTAAACTCTGCCAAGGTCTACAACTGCACTCTTTGAAATCCTGCATATATATTAAACCGTGCATCGCGTAAGAAACCAATAAGTGTAATGCCGGATTCGTTTGCCATTTCAACGGCCAGGCTTGATGGTGCACCTACTGCAGCAACAATTTTTATTCCTGCCATTGCAGCTTTTTGTATAAGTTCAAAACTGGCCCGCCCGCTCAATAAAAGAATACAGTTGTTCAGCGGTAATAACTTATTTAATAATGCAGCGCCAATCAATTTATCCAATGCATTGTGTCTTCCCACATCTTCATGGAGCAAAATGAATGCACCCTCAAGGTTAAAAATGGCGCTGGCATGAATACCACCGGTATTTTCAAAAACTTCCTGCTGTTCCCTGAGTTTATCCTGCAGGCTATACAACAGTGATGCTTTAATATTGATGGTATCTTTTTCATTTTGATAAGCAGAAGAGCTGCGTATCGCATCTATACTTGCTTTACCACAAATGCCACAACTGGAAGTACTGTAGAAATTACGCTCTGTTCTGTTGATTGTGGGAATTTCATTTTCATGAAGGGTAACAACTATCCTGTTTTGATCCGACGATAAATGCTGAATATTTTTTATTGATTCCTGTTTTTTTATGATGCCTTCAGTAAATAAAAATCCTGATGCGAGTTCTTTATCATTTCCAGGAGTACGCATGGTAACAGAAATGTTTTTTTGTATGCGCCCGGTTGACGTACTATAGTCAAGTTGTATTTCAAGTGGTTCTTCTACAGCGACTTTATCTGTAGCTTCCAAAATGGATGCACCGCTGATCTTCTGAATGTTGATCTGTTCTACCTGGTTGTTTTCCATCTATTAAAATTACGTTATCTGGTTGAAATCTTTGTTGCTATGTAGATGCTAAGACCCCAAGCTGCACAACGTTGAAGTAAGACCAATCTCTTTGTGTTGCTTTGTGAGCTGTATTTTATTAGCGAAAATTTTAAATCACAGATATGATTTTTTTTACCTTATTAAATTCGTCGATTGTATCTACACTCTGAATAACTTGAATATTTGAAGGAAAAAATTTTGCTGCATTTATTTTCCTGAGAAAATGTTGCAGAGAATATTCATTATTGGCCTCCATTTCCAACAGATCAATAGCCGAACGTTGGTTATAATATCCAAGCAAAGGCTCATACATTGATGATGCAGGATTAAAAAAAGCTGCAGCCATTTCATTTCTTTGGAAGGTATGAAGGAAATCACTTATCTCTTTTTTCGTCAAAAACGGATAATCACAGCCAATCAATAAAAAATCATTTTTGGGGTAAAGTGCAAATGCAGACAGCAATGCCGCCATAGGGCCGGTATTTTTGTAGGAGGGAAGATCAATGATCAATGGATAACCAGGTTCCGTTTTAGCAGCCTGCGTTTCATTGCAGGAAATAAATACTTTTTCGCAAAAAGGGACAAGCATTTCATAAAGTTGATAGCATTGTGGCATATCATAATACAAAAGCATGCTTTTATCCTGGCCCATGCGGCTGCTCTTTCCGCCACAGGCGATTAAACCATATAAATTGTTTTCTGCTGCCATTTTAAGAAAGTGATTATTTAAAGTTAGTATAATGCGGTCTGACCGGGTGGGAAAAGGGGGCAAAAAGCGGTCTGACCGCTCTCCGGTAAATGGTCTGACCGGGTAAAAAAAGTTCCTTAAATATCAGGTTAGATGCTTATTTTTATTGTCTAAATTTTTAAAAAAATGAAGAAAATACTTTTTATTGCGATTGCTATTGTAGGCTTTTCACAATTGAGTGTTGCACAGGAAGCTGCGAAAATAACGCCGGCACCGTCCCAGGCAGAACGTGACAGAGATGCAAAAACAAAAATGAATGCCACCGAAGGAAAAGCAAACCCCGCGAAAACTGTTACATCAAGCAAACAGGCTGCTAATTACAAAAAAGCCGGATTGACTGACGAGCAGGCTACTGCACTTACCGGAACGATGACCCAGTTTGATAAGAAAAAAGCTTCTATCAACGCCAATACAAAATTAACTGCTGACGAAAAGAACCAGGCACTGGCTGGTCTTGAAGCTGAAAGAACATCGGCTTTACAAAGTTCAATGACTAAAGAGGCATATCAAAAATATACAGAGCAAAACCCATCAGCTGCAAGCCAGGCTCCGGTAAAAAGAACTACCAAAACTGCAGCAAAAAAGGCAAACTAATATTTGGATTAAATAATTAATATTTTAAAAGCTCCTGCAAAGGAGCTTTTTTAGTTATGCCATCCTAAATGGTACCATAATTTATGGTTTTTCATACATGTTTGCCTATTAATTAAATCAAATTCCCCTTGAAAATTGAACATTGAGTATTGAATATTGAGTATTTCAAAAGCTCTTTAAATAAAAAATGTTCAATATTCAATACTCAATGCTCAACACGCAAGTTCATGAACGTAGTTTTACGAAGTAACCATACGTTTTCAGCAAGTACTAACACCCTAACTTCCCTCTCATAGAAATAATTTGGATATAGTGTCGTTATCAGATGTAGCGAGACAAAACTAGCCGGTCCTAACCCGGTTTATATCCAATGTCTATGAACCGAATTTTACTTACCCTAACCTTACTTATCAGCGTTGCTGCCTCAGCTCAACGTTCACTAAAGGCTACGCCCGGTTCAAAGATCAGCCATCAACCTCTCCATTCACAAACAATCCTTTCTTCAACAAATAATAATTGGGAAGAAAAGGAAGCATATGTAAACGGCTTCGCAAGAGTATTGAGCAATGGAAAATTTTCCTTCATTAACCAGGCTAATAACCTTATTAGTCCTTTGCAGTTTGAAGATGCAAGGAATTTCGTAAACAAACTTGCTGCTGTAAAAAAAGATTCAAAATGGGGATTCATTAATGAAACAGGCAAAATCGTCATTCCATTTCAATATGATATTGTATATGATTTTAAGGAAATGGTCACTGCCGTTTTTTCAAATAATAAATGGTTACTGATTGATACAAAAGGAACAATTACGCAATCACCGGATATTGATGTTTGTTATGGTTTTGAAAACGGTAAAGCAGGCATCATTAAAAATGGCAGAACCGGGATGATGAATATTTCCGGTAAAATTAATTATACCGGTAAACTCACAGAGCCGGTTGTACGCAGGACAACAGCGGTTCCGGTTAGCAATGCAGCTGTTCAGTGCCCCGACAATATCGATTTTGAGAATGGCAACTTCAATAACTGGAATTGTTTTACCGGATCTGTTGATTCGGTAGGCACAACAAACGTGATTACAGTAGCTCCTTCACCGCCTGTTGTCAGCCGCCATAGAATTATTAACCGCACGCTTCCTTCCGGAATTGATGCCTATGGGTTGTTTCCAACCAACCCGCCCGACGGAAGTAATTTTGCAGTAAAACTTGGTAACACAAGGATTGGTGCAGAAGCAGAAAGAATTCAATATGTTTTACGAATACCCGCAAATGACAGCAATTTTTCTATAAGATATGATTACGCTGTAGTGTTCCAGGATCCCGGCCATACAGCCTGGACACAGCCAAGGTTCAATGCAAAATTGTATGATTCTGCTGCAAATTCCTACATTGATTGTGCGTCTTTTGAATATATATCCACTTCAAGTTTGCCAGGCTTTGCAACTTCTACTGTAGATACTTCAGTTATATATAAACCATGGGCTACTGTTTATATAAGTTTAAGAGGTCATGCAGGCCAGACATTATACCTCGAGTTTACAACAGCAGATTGCGTAAGGCGTGGCCACTGGGGTTATGCCTATGTTGATGTTGAAAATATTTGCAGTCATTCAGTTGATATGAACTATGATTGCGGAACAGGTATTGCTTCACTGGATGCGCCACCCGGATTCCAGACTTATAACTGGTGGAACCAGGATTATACAACCATACTGGCAAGTGGTCAGAATGTTACTTTAAATCCGGCGCCACCTGCCAATAGCACTATATGGCTTGAAATGATCCCATTCAATGATTTTGGTTGCAGGGACAGTATGCCTGTTACTATTACGAATACATTCACTCCTCATTTTGATGTATCGCAAAGAGTCGCTATTTGTGCTCCTCACAGCTTTACATTTTATAACAGGGATATTCCTTCATTGTCTGCCACATGGGATTTTGGTGATGGAAACTTTGGAACAGGCGATACTGTTACACATACGTATGCACTCCCGGGCATCTATACGGTAACCCTGACTGTTACTTTGCCAAGCGGTTGTAACGGGACCTTCCAGGATATTGTAACGATCCTTCAGCCATCGGGTTCTTTTGATTATACAGGTGGAAATTTTTGCGGCAGCACAGCTATTAACTTCACTGCAAGTATGTCAAATGCAGATAGCATTAAATGGGATTTTGGAGACGGCACATCAATTATTACTGCTCAAACAAATATTAGTCACACGTACTCACTACCAGGTGTTTATATTCCAGGTATAACATTAATATCCAACCAGGGTTGTAGTGTGTTTTTGCCTGGAGCTGATACTGTAAGAATAGAAGAACTGGTTCCAGGGTTCAAATACAATCAACAGGGAGCCTGTGGAAGTACCACCATTAATTTCACAGACACATCTCATTCTTATTTTGGTATTACAAATTATGCCTGGGATTTTGGAGATGGTTATACCGGTACAGGAAATACAGTTAGCCATACTTATTCAGCCGCAGGAACCTACACAGTTCAATTGATCATAACCGGTGTAACGGGTTGTATGGATACGGTTACCCAACAGATGAACGTTGCGATCAGTAATCTTGCTGCATCAATTGATGGTCCGGCAAGCGAGTGTTTCGGTGTACCCGTTAGTTTTACAAGCACAACACAAAGTTCTGACCCGATTGCGTCTTTGGAATGGTATGCTTCAAATGGAAGTAGCGGATTAGGCAATGCTATTACGATCAATTTTGCTCAAACGGGAACTTACACCATCCAGCTTATTGCAGAAACGATCAACGGATGCCGTGACACAGCAACACATGTTATCACGATTAAACCATTGCCGGATGTAGCACCACAAAATAATATTGTTGTTTGTGATGGATCAACAGTATCCCCAATAATATTTACAGGCTCAATGAGCGGTACAAGTTTTAATTGGACAGGTACAAATCCTTCCATTGGACTTGCTGCAAATGGCACCGGAGATATCCTTTCATTCACAGCGGTAAACAATACAACATTTGTATTAATAGATACAATAACGGTTACGCCGTTCTTAAACGGTTGTGCCGGTGCGCCTGCAATTTTTATGATCATTGTAAATCCACTTCCATCTGTGTCACAGCCTGCAGATCAAATTGTTTGTAACAGGGGATTAACAGAGGCTGTATTATTTGGTAGCCGTCCAGCTGCAATAACGGCAAATATTTATAACTGGACAAATGATCTTCCTTCTATAGGGTTGGCCACAAGTGGTTCGGGAAATATTCCTGCTTTCACCGCTATCAATAATGGCGCAAATCCTGTTACAGCAACAATAACAATAACGCATTCAAATAATGGTTGCCAGGGTGCACCTGTTACTTTCCTGGTAACAGTTAATCCAACACCCGATGTGGTGCCGCCAGCCAGCCAGGTTGTTTGTAACGGAGCAACAACGGCTGCAGTTACTTTCCAAAGCTCAGCAAACAACAGCGTTTATACATGGACGAATGATCTTCCTTCTATTGGCCTTGCTGCAAATGGAGCGGATAGTATTACTTCATTTAACGGAATTAATAATACATCAGCACCGGTTACAGCACATGTTACCGTTAATGCTGAGGCATTCGGATGCCAGGGAGATCCTGCATTCTTTTCAATCTTAGTCAATCCAACACCCGACGTAAACCAGCCGGCCAGTCAATCTGTATGTACAGGGAGTCCGACAACAGTTGTTGGTTTCACGGGTTCAGTAGGCGGAACAACATATACATGGACCAACAATGTTCCTCCAATTGGTTTGCCTGCAAGCGGGACAGGAGATATACTTTCTTTTAATCCAAATAATACAAGCAATACAAATCTTGTTGCAACGCTTACGGTTACCCCAGGTGCAAATGGTTGCCCGGGAACTCCAAAAACTTTCAACATAACTATTTTCCCAACCCCCGGCATGATACAACCATTGAATCAATTTCAATGTAATGGGGAAACTACAGGTGCTGTATCATTCACGAGTCCTGTTGCCGGAACAACCTTTACCTGGACAAACAGTTTACCTTCTGTTGGACTACCGGCAAGCGGAGCAGGAATGATCCCTGCGTTTGTTACAAATAATCCAACTAATGCAACTATAACAGCGGCTATTACTGTAACGCCTTCTACAAATGATTGCCAGGGCATACCAAGAACATTTTATATCTCTGTCGATCCAACACCGGATATTGCACAACCTGCCAATCAAACGATTTGTAATGGCGAAACGGTTACTGCAACAGCCTTTACCGGAACTGTAAGTGGTACCACTTATAGCTGGATAAACAGTGTTGGCTCAATTGGCCTTGCGGCTAATGGTACCGGTGATATACCTTCTTTTACAGCTACAAACAGCACGCATTATCCCGTAACAGCAATTATACAGGTGACGGGTTCGGCAAATAGTTGTGGCAGTATAGTAAAAATATTTACGATCACCGTTAATCCTTCGCCGGCAGTTGATGCCCCGGATGACCAGGTGGTTTGTAACGGTGTTGCAACTACTGCGATACATCTTACGGGACCGGTTAGTGGCACAGCATTCAGCTGGAAAAATGATAGACCATCTATTGGATTGTCAGCTATAGGCAATGGCGATATTCCTTCCTTTACTTCAATCAACAATACCAATGCTCCTGTTATAGCAACAATTCTCATATTCGGAACATCAAATAGTTGCGGACAAGTGCTGGATACACTTACGATCACTGTTAACCCGTCTGCACAGGTACAGGCTACTAACAATTCGAATGTTTGTCTCGGCAATTCAATACAATTGCAGGCAAATGGTGCTGTACAATATTCATGGGCTCCTGCTACAGGTTTAAGCTGTGCAAATTGTCCTGATCCAACTGTAACCCCAACAGATTCCATTGTGTACACAGTAACGGGAACCAGTAGCCTTGGTTGTGATGGTCATGATTCCGTAACACTTTCCGTTAGAAGACCATTTGATATGCTGATGCCTCCAAATGATACCATTTGTGCCGGCAGATCGGTAAACCTGAATGCACTTAATGCAAATACCTATGCATGGTCGCCTGCAAACGGCCTTAATAATACAAGCATTGCAAACCCAACCGCAACGCCTGCTACGACAACGCAGTACCAGGTGGTAGGTTATGATGCTTATCATTGTTTCACTGATACAGGTTATGTAACGATTGAAGTTGGACCACAACCAACCGTGGATATAGGTTCGAGCCAGGCCATGATCAATGGAAGCCCGATCACATTCCAGCCGGTTATTCAAAATGGCCCGATCACTCATTATTCCTGGACGCCTGCATCAGAACTTAGCTGCAGCGATTGTGAAACACCCACTGCTACGATACATAATAACATGATGTATACGCTTACGGTAGAAAACAGGTATGGGTGTTCAGCGGTGGACAGCATTTATATTACTGCCTTCTGTCAAAAATCAGAAGTGTTTGTTCCCAATGCATTTACCCCGGATGGAGATGGTATCAATGATATCCTGATGGTGAGAGGAAGTGGCATAAGTGTAAAATCTTTCCGCATCTTCAACCGTTGGGGCGAAATGATATTTGAAAGAAAGAATTTCCCAGCAAATGATCCACGAAATGCCTGGGATGGAAAAGTAAGGGGAGTTGCAGCGCATCCTGACGTATATGTTTATACAGCTGAGGTGGTTTGTGATAACGGTTCAGTATACACGTATAAAGGCAATACTACGATCCTTAAATAACTTATTATGAAAAGCCTGAAAATATCCTTACTGCTCACGATTTTTATGCTGCTCGCAAAATTCAGTTTTTGCCAGGACATAAATTTTTCACAGTTCTATGATATCCCGCTTTTGAGAAACCCGGCGCTGGCTGGAATTTTTACAGGAGATATCAGGCTAACTTCTGCATACAGGAATCAATGGGAGAGTGTAACAACACCCTATCGTACCATTGCTTTGGGAATAGAATTAAAAAGGCAAATAGGACAGGCCGGAGATTTTTTGACATACGGTGTACAATTTACCAACGATATGGCCGGGGATTCAAGGCTTAGCAGAACACAGGTTTTGCCCGTTTTGAACTATCACAAATCACTGAGTTCGGAAAAAACCACTTACTTATCTGCTGCTTTTATGTTCGGGCCGGTGATGCAGCGATTTGATCCGTCAAAACTCACTTTCGATGACCAGTTTGTGGGTGGAACTTATAGTCATAACAATCCAACACGCCAGACCTTTGATAATACAAAACTAACTTATTGGGATCCTGCTGTAGGACTGTGTTACAGTGGTATTGCCGGGGAGCAGACAAGTTATTATATTGGGCTCGGTCTTTATCATTTTACAAAACCAAAAGTTGCATTCCAGGAAAAGAATGATATCGCCCTCAATACAAAGTATGTTTTAAATGCGGGCTTTTCCGCACCATTGAATAGCCTCGCCAAACTGGTATTTTATGGAGATTATTTTATGCAGGGAGGAAGTCGTATAGGACAGGGTGGATTATTGTTTTCCCGTGAAGTATATCAAAGAGAAGATGATCAGAAAGTGGCCATTTCTGCCGGTTTATTTTATCGGCTGAAAGATGCCTTTATCCCTGTTATAAAAGTAGATTATTACCAGGTAAGCCTGGGAATGACCTATGATGTGAACAGCAGCAAATTAAAAACAGCTTCACAATCAAAAGGAGGCTTTGAGCTCACGCTCTCTTATAAAGGGTTTACGCGTAACAGGAATAGCTCGGTGGATATGGTGAGGTGTCCAAGATTTTTTTAGTACTCTACTGTTATATGATGAGAACTGCTTATGTTTTTGATCGTTTTTAGTCGGCAAACGGGAATCGGCAATGACCGGTTTTTTTATAAGATTCGCGATTTACAAACTTTATTCCCGATTTACGATTGCCGATTGCCGCTTTTTCCTACCTTCCATCAATGAAACATTTCAAGTTTTATTCCAAAGAAGATATTTTATCCTTAACAAAAGTGCGCCGGTTTGAAACAAAACTTGGCGAAAGGATTCAACATTTGCAGCCGGGTGCAGAATGGCCCGAAATACTGCAACAATCAAACGCGAAGTATGTAATGGTGGGGATTCCCGAAGATATAGGCGTACGTGCGAATCATGGTAAAGGAGGAGCAGATACTGCCTGGCTACCTTTTTTAACTTCTTTCCTGAACATACAAAGCAATGATCTGTTTCCCGGAGATGACATTTTATTATTGGGGCATTTTGATTTTGGTGATTTGAAATACCTGATCGATAATAATGCGTATAACCAGGATGAATTAATTGATGCATATCGTCATGCAGTAAATATCGTTGATGAGGAAGTGGAACGTATGATGAAACTGATCGCTGCAGCTAAAAAAATACCAGTCGTTATCGGTGGCGGGCACAATAATGCATACCCGATCATAAAAGGAGTATCAAAAGGATTGTATAAGGCGGAAGTAATTCAGCTTGCACAGATCAATTGTATCAATATGGATGCACAATCCGACTTCCGCCCAATGGAAGGAAGGCATAGCGGTAATGCTTTTAAATACGCTGAAGCAGATGGTTTCCTTGGGAAATATTGTATTATAGGGTTACACGAAAATTATATCCCGCAAAATGTTTTAGCCGAAATTCATAGCAACCCATTCATTCAATACGTTACTTACGAGGATATTTTTATTCATGAAAAGAAAAATTTCATCCAGGCAATTGCACATGCAACCGGTTTTACAGAAGATACGATGACCGGAATTGAACTGGATCTTGATTGTATTGAACATGTGCTGAGCAGTGCATGCACACCTTGCGGGATCACTACGCTTCGTGCAAGACAATACATGAATTTTACGGCAACAGATTCGAAAGTTGCATACCTGCATATCAGCGAGGGTGCGTGCCAGTTAGCTGATGGCAGGAAGGATGATACAACAGGGAAATTGATCAGCTATCTTGTTTCAGATTTTATAAAAGCACATTCAGGGATTAATATCGGCAAGCATGAATACCTGAGTGCAAGTTTTTCGAACTGAGAACGGCAATCGGGAATCGGCAATCGTCAATAACTACTTTTTTAAAAAGTATCGGGCTTTACAAACTTTATTCCCGATTCCCGATTCCCTCTATAAACATGCCAACCGTCCTCCATCTACCGGCAAATTAATCCCCGTTATATATGCCGCTGCAGGTGAACATAAAAACGCTACCGCAGCACCAAACTCTTCCGGTTTACCAATTCTTCCAACAGGAATTTCTGCTTCAAGTTCTTTTAATACCTGTTCTTCTGATTTACCAGTATCGGCAGACCGTTTTTTTACTACATAGTCAGCTCTCACTGTTTTGGTAAAACCAGGTAATACATTATTTACCGTAATTCCAAATGGAGCCAGTTCGGTTGCAAAAGTTTTACTCCAGCTGGCTACGGCCCCACGAATGGTATTACTCACAGCAAGATTTGGAATAGGCTGTTTTACAGAAGTGGAAATGATATTGATGATCCTTCCAAAACCCGCAGCTTTCATTCCCGGCACAAGCGCTTTTACCAAAACATGATTGCATAAAAGATGATTGTTGAATGCCTGCAACATTTCTTCTACAGTAGCAGTTAAGGCTGAACCGCCCCCAGGGCCACCGGTATTATTTACAAGAATGTGGGCAGTCTTTCCCGCATCAATAAATTTATTAATAGCTTCAATAACATTATTGACGTCAGCAAAATCAGCAACGAGATAATGATGTTCCTGCTTTTTGGAAACATCCAGCGTTTTAACAACAGATTGCAATTTTTCTTCATTGCGTGCAACAAGCACCACGTTTGCACCGAGCAAAGCGAGTTCCACTGCGGATGCGTATCCAAGTCCTTGTGTGCTGCCGCATACAATGGCGATTTTATCGGAAAGGTCGAGATCCATAATTATTAGTTTGAGCGCTAAATTAGTCGGCAATCGGGAATCGGCAATAAGAAATAGTAAACAACATCAACTCCTGAAAACTTATTCCCGATTCCCGATTCCCGATTCACGTTTGCCGACTTATCAACATCCTGTTCAAAACACCCCTAACTCCTCTATATCCATTTAATTATATTTGCCGCAATCGTGATTTACTAAAATTGTTAGTACCTTTGCGGGCTTGTTGCTGAATAGCGGTATATGGTACAAGTGAGTGACACAACAATGTACAGCAACGTGATGAAATTCATCTACTAATAACCAAAAAACTAACGGCTAATAGCTGACAGCTTGAAGCTTTCAAAAAATATGGCAGAAAAAAATTTATTTGATTATACGGAAGCCAATATCAGGAGCCTTGACTGGCAGGAACATATTCGACTACGACCGGGAATGTATATTGGTAAACTGGGTGATGGCAGCAGCCCGGATGATGGTATTTATGTTTTGCTGAAAGAAGTGATTGATAACTGCATTGATGAACATACCATGGGATATGGCAAACACGTTGATGTTACCATTGAAAATAAATCGATTACGGTAAGAGATTATGGCCGTGGTATTCCGCTGGGTAAAGTGGTGGATGTGGTGAGTAAGATAAATACCGGCGCAAAGTATGACAGCAAGGCTTTTCAAAAAAGTGTGGGATTGAATGGCGTTGGTACAAAAGCTGTAAATGCCTTGAGCAATTATTTTAAGGTTTCGGCTTTTCGGGAGGGAAAGGAAAAAACCGCCGAATTTGAAAAAGGAAAATTAATAAAAGAGCATAAAGAAATCAACTACCAAAGAAGAGAATGGTACGCTGGTAACTTTTATTCCCGATGAAACCATTTTTAAAAATTTTCATTTTGTACAGGAATATTTGGATAACCAGTTCTGGAATTATTGTTACCTGAATGCCGGGCTGGTCATGAACCTGAATGATAAGAAGTATGTAAGCAAAAATGGTTTGCTTGATTTGTTGCAACGTAAAACGAATGAAGATGAGATCACGGTATCCCATCATTCATCTTAAAGGAGAGGATATTGAAGTTGCCATTACACATGACAACTCATTATGGTGAAGATTATTATAGTTTTGTGAACGGGCAGTTTACTACACAGGGAGGTACACATCTCGCCGCATTCAGGGAAGGGTATGTAAAAACGATCCGTGATTTTTTTAAAAAAGATTATGATGCTGCTGATATACGAGGAAGTATTTGTGCGGCTATTTCTGTACGGGTGCAGGAGCCTGTATTTGAAAGCCAGACAAAAACAAAACTTGGTTCACAGAATGTATATGAGAACGGGCCGAGCATGAAAAATTTTATTGGTGATTTTCTTCGTGAAGGAACTGGATAATTTTCTTCATCGCAATCCTTCTACTGCTGATGCATTGAAAAAACGCATCGAGCAAAATGAAAGGGAAAGAAAAGATACTGGCAGGAATAAAAAAACTGGCCAATGAAAGAGCAAAAAAAGCAAATCTTCATAATAAAAAACTGCGAGATTGCAAGTTTCATTACAATGATGAGCCTACGGGGAAAGATAAAGATAAGATCATTGAAAAGCAAAAGGAGAGCACCATTTTTATTACGGAAGGAGATAGTGCAAGCGGATCTATTACCAAATCAAGAATGGTAGATACGCAGGCTGTGTTCAGTTTACGTGGTAAACCATTGAATTGTTTCGGACTTACCAAAAAAGTGGTGTATGAAAATGAAGAGTTCAATTTGCTGCAACATGCATTGAATATTGAAGAAGGTTATGAAGGACTGCGCTATAACAATATTGTAATTGCCACTGATGCCGATGTGGATGGCATGCATATCCGGTTGTTGCTGATGACATTCTTTCTCCAGTTCTTTCCTGATCTTGTTAAAATGGCTCATGTCTATATTTTGGAAACACCTTTGTTCCGTGTAAGAAATAAACAGGAAACAATTTATTGTTATGATGAAAGAGAAAACAAGAGGCGGTAAAAAAGCTTGGCAGTAAACCCGAGATTACAAGGTTTAAAGGATTGGGTGAGATCAGTCCCGATGAGTTTGCACGGTTTATCGGACCGGAAATGAAACTTGCAGCCGGTGATGATGGAAACAGGTGAACATATTCAGCAATTACTGGAATACTATATGGGCAAAAATACCCCGCAACGGCAGGATTTTATTATTGATAATTTGAAAGTGGAAGTAGATCTTATCACTGAAACGGCAACAACAAGTGAAAAATGAAGAATTAATTTTTAATAATTCTTTATCATACTAACTGGTTTTTTGAAATTATGCAAGTGGGTGAAAAGCCCAATTGTCGATTGTTAATTTTTAATTGTTAATTGATTTATGATTCATATTGTTTTTAATGAAGCAGATGTAAAAATCCTGGAAGACGCAATAGCAATGGATGAAAGCCTTGCAGGAAAAGTTGTACAGATCAAAGATGATTTTGCTGTAGGGCCTATAGATAATATTTATTCTGAAGAAGGGAAGGAAACACGTAAACAATGGTGGCGGGATGTATTGGCCGGCGGTGATTATGATGGTAATGTGGATGATGGTGAGGTAGATGATGATAAAACAATTGATGAACTGAAGGAAGCATTGCGCAATAATGAGAACGAAGTGATATGGATCTGGGCCGCACAGAATAAACATGATGTATCCGGGTATTACTGGCTGATGAATCATATGAAAGAATTCCAGGGAAGAATTTTTATTTTATACCTTAATAACCTTCCTTTCATTAACGAAAAGGGAAATATCTTTTATCCTAACTGGTTAATTGAAATTCCCGCCAAAGAATTTTTAAAAGCAAAAAAACTAGCCAGGGAAATTACATTGAGTGAATTTGAAGTTGATCCTGATGAATGGATAAAATTATGTTCTGAAAATAAAGGTGTGCGTTTATTGGAAGGTGGTAAGAAAATGATACAGGCAGATTATGATTTTTATGATACTGACCTGAAAAAATTCATTACAGCCGACTGGCAAAAAGGAAATAAGATCATTCATAATTTTTTAAGTAAAGCAAAGAATACTACCGGCGATGCATATCTGTTATGGCGATTAAAAATAATGATTGCACAGGATATGTTTGATGTGCAGGGGAAAGTGGGGAATATGAAGGATTTTGAAATAAAGCGAAAAGCAGCAGATACAATTTAGAAGTTAGAGTTATGAGTTTAGAATTAAAGAAACTCTCAACTTTCAATTTTCAACTTAGGAAATGGCAAAAAAAATAAAAGAAGAATATACTCACAGCGATACCGGCGTAAGCGGGCAATATAAAACATGGTTTCTGGATTATGCCAGTTATGTGATACTGGAACGTGCTGTGCCTGCTGTTGAAGATGGATTAAAACCCGTACAGCGCCGCATTCTGCATGCAATGAAGGAAATGGATGATGGCCGTTTTAATAAAGTGGCCAATATCATCGGGCAAAGCATGCAATATCATCCACATGGTGATGCAAGTATTGGCGATGCATTGGTGAACATGGGACAAAAAGATGTTGTTAATTGAAACGCAGGGAAACTGGGGCGATGTAAGAACAGGTGATGAAGCTGCAGCAGCGAGATATATTGAAGCAAGACTAAGCAAATTTGCACTGGAAGTTGCATTCAATGCAAAAACTACAGAATGGCAATTGAGTTATGATGGAAGAAAAAATGAACCGGTTACACTGCCAATGAAATTTCCTTTGTTGCTTGCACAGGGAGCAGAAGGAATTGCGGTTGGACTTGCAACGAAAATTCTTCCTCATAATTTTTGTGAATTCATTGAAGCTTCTATAAAATATCTGCGTGGTAAAAAATTTGAATTACTTCCCGATTTTCAAACTGGCGGAATGATGGATGTTACCAATTATAATGAAGGAAAACGCGGGGGAAAGATAAGGGTACGTGCCACAATTGAAGAGCTGGATAAAAAAACACTGGTTATTAGAAATGTTCCTTATGGTGTTACCACTACGCAGTTGATGGACAGTCATTGTAAAAGCAAATGACCAGGGAAAGATCAAAATAAAAAAAGTAACCGATAATACTGCTGCAGAAGTTGAGATCATTATTGAGCTTGCACCGGGTATTTCGCCTGATATTACTATTGATGCATTGTATGCTTTTACCGATTGTGAAGTATGCATTTCTCCCAATGCATGTGTGATCGTTGATAAGAAGCCACAGTTCCTGTCGGCGTTCATGAATTACTTGAAAATTTCGGCTGATCAATACAAAAGAACTGTTGAAAAAAGAACTTGAAATTAAACTTGCGGAGCTGCAGGAAAAATGGCATTATACTTCTCTTGAAAAAATATTCTTTGAAGAAAAGATATATAAGGAACTGGAGAAGAAACATGAAACCTGGGAAAAAGTATTGGAAGCAATTGACAAAGCATTTACTCCTTTTAAAAAACAACTTAAACGAGACATAACAAGGGAAGATATTATTAAAGCTCACTGAAAAACCTGTACGCCGTATTTATAAACTGGATATTGATGAATTGAATGAGCAGATCAAAAGCCTGGAAGCAGATATCAAACAAGTAAAACATGATCTTGCAAATCTGACGGATTATGCAGTTGCTTATTATGAAAACCTTCTGAAAAAATATGGCAAGGGCAGGGAACGTAAAACAGAGATAAAACTATTTGAGTACATCCAGGCAAAAGCTGTTGCCATTGCCAATACCAAGATTTATGTGAACAGGGCAGATGGATTTATTGGAACAGGTTTGAAGAAAGATGAATTGATTGGTGAATGTTTCTGATCTTGATGATATCATCGCATTTACAAAAGGCGGTATCATGAAAGTGGTAAAAGTTGCGGATAAAATTTTTATCGGGAAAGATATTTTGCATGTGGCTGTATTTCAGAAAGAATGATGAACGCACCACTTATAACATGATCTATACGGATGGAAAATCCAAGATGAGTTATGCCAAGCGTTTTAATGTTACCGGTATTACAAGGATAAGGAATATGATCTTACAAAGGGATCTGAAAAAAGCAAAGTGCATTATTTTACTGCTAACCCAAATGGCGAAGCTGAAGTAGTAAGAATTGTATTCAGCCCGGTTGTGCTGCAAGGAAAAAAGAATTTGATTTTTATTTTGAAGAACTGGAAATTAAAAACCGTGGCAGTATTGGTAACCAGGTTACGAAATACCCTATTAAATCTGTGAAGTTCAAAGAAGCAGGCAAGTCAACACTGGATGCCAAGCAAGTCTTTGGTTTGATAGTAAATTTGGGAGGCTGAATACTGAAGAAAAAGGGGAGTATCTTGGAAATTTTGAAGCAGAAGACAGGATACTGGTAATTTATAATGATGGCAATTATGAGATACCGACCAGGAACTTACGCAACGCTTTGATGCGGATAAGATGCTGCTGATTGAAAAATTTGATCCTGAAAAAATTATTACTGCTGTTTATCTTGATAACGAGAAACTGCAGTACAATGTCAAACGTTTTAAAATTGAAACCACTACGCTTGGAAGTAAATTCTTTTTTATAAAAGAAGGAAAAGAAAACAGGCTGGAAATGGTAACGACAGACCAGGCTCCTGTATTGAAAGTTCAAACAGGGCGGGGACAGCAAATCAATAAAGCTAAATTTAAAGTAGATAAACTTGTTGAGGTAATGGGATGGAGAGCAGTGGGGGCAAAGCTGGTAGATTTTGCAAAGTCGGTTGAAATGGAATGGGATGTTAAGGAAAAGCCTGGTGGCCAGGGAGACTTGTTTGAATAATTGCTGAATTTTCTTTTATCAAAATCATTGGAGCATCTTTCGGGATGCTTTTTTTATTAACACAATTTACATTCATAGTGCCCCGTGTGATTTCGAATAATAAATTGTTAAGTATTGAGAATGTATAAAAGCGTTATGACTTAACGTTAGTTTAAGTAGCGCTTCAGTGTGTGCAAAACCTTTGTAAAAACCGTCTCGCTTAATTTACCGATAATTATCTTTTTAATAAAAAAAATTTTCAACACAAAAAAAGGGTGTTTTCACCCAAACTTTATGTGTAAATAAAAATTAGTTTTATCTGGTTGAGTATAATTTTAGTTTGTGAAATAAAAATGGACAGTAATTTCCACATCGCTCACACAGCTATTCGTAATTAGGACACGCTTATTTAAATTCTTATCACGAATATTAAGTTGTTGTTAAGTTAACCGGGAAAAGTGAACGGGGTATTATTAAAGAGATTACTTTCATTACGAGATTTTGAAAAGAAGGAAATTGAAATTGTTTTGACATACCAAAATTAATTCGCATTTTCTTGAACTGCTATCCTGTAAATATTGATATCTTAATCCGCCCGACGGAAGCTTCAATTCCTTTACAGGTAAGGATTGCAAAGATTTCAAAATTATTTTCCTGCTTAATTCTTTTTCTTGTTTTTTGTAATTTTTCTTCTGTTGCACAAGTTCCGGTAGTTGATTCTTCTGTTTTAAATACAACGGATTCAACTCTAAAAAATAAACTTCAGCTAATAACGTCCGGTATTAAAATAAGTGCTCCGTCAATTAAAGGGACTGATTCTGTTTTTAAAACACCGTCACTTGCTCCGGATCTTAATACCGATTCAATTCTCAAAAGCCAGCTTAAATCGGTAAAATCCGGTATTAGACTTCAAGCACCAACAATTCCAAATGCAGATTCAATTTTAAAAGCGGGAATTAGATCTCTGAACCCAGTCAATAGTATTAATAAGATAGCTACACCTAAAGTGCCTGATATAGATTCGACATTAAACAGCCAATTTCAATCCATATCGTCTAAAGTTGTCAATAGTATAACAGCTTCTGTCAATAGTTCTATAAGTGGTCTTCGCAAAAACCTCAATACAAAATCTCTTTTACCAAAAATTGACAAGGGTGCGATTAAAAAACTAAAAAAGTTCCAGGTATATAACTCTTTACTAAGTGCAGAGGCAAATGACTGGGAGGAAGGGAGTAATAATAATTTATACCTGCAGAAAATAGTTTCAACCGACGCTAATATAATCGGCATACCCGTATCGGCGGGTGTGATCGTTAATACCAACTACCTGAACAGTCAGAAAGCTGAAAGGATCATCTATAAATTAAATTACACACGTGATGGCTTGCTGGATAATTTAAAGATCGACAAAGCTGATATAAAGAGCCAGCTTGCTGAAAAACTCGATTTTGATAAGCAAATTAATTATCAGCAGGTAGTCAGTGATGCATTCTCAGGTATCCCATCTGTAAATGATCTGCTTACATCAAGCGGATGCAACTGGCGTGATCTGGCTGAAATGCCTATGGATGAGTTTTCAAAACTGTATAGCCAGGATAGTCTTAAGTCGAAAATGGCGGATGCTGTTAAGTTGAAAACTTATTATGATGATTATGTTGCGCATTCAAAAGACAGTGTGAGTGCTCTTGTTCGATCCAAACAACAAATGGCTGATAGCAATATAACGAAACTTAAAACCAGTTCTGAACTATATGCAAATGTTATCAAATTAAAAACAGCAGTTGATAACATTACGAAGAAAGTACAGGAACTCCGAAAAACTTACGAAGAAAAAGTAAAGCAGGTGATTGATGCTTATGATGTTGTTTCCGGTGTAGTAAAAGGAAATAAGGATATAAGTGGTATCCAGAAATTAATGACAAAGGTGAAGGGATTAAGTATCGGCCAGCATACAATAACAACGGGCAATATCGTATTGCAGAATTATATTCAAAATGGTGTTACGCTTGAATACGAAACAGAAAAAAATTATATTCTGCTTACGAAAGGTTCCCAGAAAAAGATTGATGACCCGGGATCTTTTTTCCAGAACTCAGCCAATACCCAGACAGGAGTGAATGAATATTATCAATATAATTCAAGGTACATGCTTACGGGAGTAAGCCTCGGCAATGGAAATAAAGACCGTTATTTTCAGCAGGTAAGCCTTATGAATTTTAAAAAGATCGACAATCCGCAATATCCTGCACTTGTAAGTAAAAATGTAACTGTTATAACGGCAGGAAATAAACTATCGCTTAATGGAACAAAGCTCGATTATGAATTGTCGAAAAGCATTGTTAAGCAGGAAAATAAAACAACCGGTAATCATGTTTCTGACGATAATACGCCTTTCTTTAAATCAATCGGGTTAGCTGTTAAATATCAAACCCAAAATAAGTATACACAATCCAAGCATAAAGCAGATATTTTTTACAGCAGCGACCTGTATAATAATCCCGGGTTAAATGGAGGTATACTCAGGCCGGGTTTCCAGTTCAATGATAAGTTTGAAAAAAAGATTGGTAAAAGAATAAAGTTATCTAACCAGGCAGGTTATTATTCCTTTAAATATGGGAATACTGCATCCGTGAAATCTATTCGTGAAAAGATAAATGTATCTTATAAGATCAAGCAAATACGGTTAGGGTTGTTATTTTATGGAAGTTATGCTAACCAGATTCAAAAAGATCCAAAGAGTATTTATAAAACAAAATCATTTGACCTGCTTGGGACAACTCAAACAAGTAGACGGTTTGGGAAATTTTTCTGGAGTATTAGCGATGGAATAGGATACGGAATAACAAAACAGGATTTTTTTAATAACACAAAGAATATTTCCTTTTTTGTAAATACAAACATAAACTACAAAGCGCTTTCGCTGGATGTTAACATGGACAAATTCAGTACTACGAACACGGAGGTTTTTTTATCAGACAGTTCAGCACTGATCCTTTCATCGAGCTTTAATCTTGACGGCTCTCTTATTTATACAACGGAGAAGGGTAATTTATTCCAGGCGGGTATGCTATATAAAAAATTCGACAAGGTCAAGAATCAATTCTTTATAATGGCAAATCTTGAGTGGAAGCTTTTCAAAAAGATATCGATCGGGGGAAGTTTGAATTTGCCGCTTTCTTCCCCAACTACCGATATCTATGCAAATAATTTATTCAACACGAAATTAACTTATAATATAAAAGGTCATGAAAAGTAAAAAAATCTTACTCCCCGTACTACTATGTACATTCGGAATTTCATGTGCATTTTCCCAGGTAAATTTTTCAGGAAATCCGGTAAGCATTGGGAGAAATGCTGATGCCCTTTTAAGCATCAATGCCATCAGTAGTTATAACAAACCAATGGCCGGTGAAATAATAGTGACCGTAAAGGAAGATAATGCCGACATCCCAATTCTAACAGTAATCTTTTCAAATATAATTGTAAGCCCCGGAATTAATGGACTAAGTAAATTCCGTTCACAGGTAAACAGGACATTTTACGATAATGCACAGAGTGCTCTCGTTAAAAGCAATGGTTCATTTCCCCCGGGCACTTATTCGATCTGTTGCATATTCAATCCCTCTGACAAGGATTTGACAATAATAGATAAAGAACGTTGCTTTTTTAATACGATCATGCCCCGGTCTCCTTTGTCGCTCATTGAACCAATAGATAGTATTTGTAATTACAGGCCTCCTTTTATATGGCTTGGAAGAAAAACAGCCGGGCAGGGGGTTGCGTTCAGAATAGTATGTGCAGAGATTAAAGACAAACAATCACCTGAAGAGGCTTTACAAAGCAATCCGCCATTATTTAATATTCTTCAATACAGCCAGGTAAATCAAATGGCATATCCTGCAGGTACAGCAGCTTTAAAAGAAGGAAAAAAATATGCATGGCAGGTAATTGAAGTTGCCGGCAACAGCGTTTTAAATAATTCTGAAGTAAACATGTTTAATGTAGGATGTAAAGAAACCACGGAAACAACTGTAGAAAGCTTTGCGGATGTAAAATCTTATTATACCGGTAAAAAATATTATTTCACTTCATCTGTAAATTTTTCTTTTGAAAACAGGTACGCTATAAAAAATCTTTCTTATTCTATTACCAGCCTTTCTACGCAAAAAAAATTATCCAATCTCCCTCCGGTTAAGATGACTACAGGTCTTAATAAAGTTTCTCTCAATGTAGAAGATATCAAAGGATTAAATAAAAATGAACAGTATAAAATGGAAATATATAATCTGGGGTCAGCTGTTTACTACCTGAATTTTATAATTAAAGAGGATTAAACTTTATGATGAGAATATGTTTGAATTATTGTGTGATGATGTCAATGATCTGCATAATGAATGGTTGTAATAGTGATTCCAAAAAAGGCCAGCCGGTTTCTGCAAAATTTGAACTTGGTACAATCCAATTTTATCATAAGCAGAAGGAAATACCGGAAGGATATGAGTTGTCACTTGTTACAAGGTACACGGTTGATGACAAAAAAATTGATGATGAGACCAGTAATTACTTCCAGTACCAGTTGGGAAAAAAAATAAAACTGGTAATCGGGAGCGACACAATTTTACCGGGGCTGTTTTATTATGTTCCATTGATAAGAGAAACAGAAAAAGAAGTGGATTGTAAATACATACTTACAGCTTCGGATATAAAAAAAGAAAAACGAGTCATCATTGATGATTCAATACTTGACTTCAACAAAATTAATGTTTCATTAAAATAAGCCCGGACAATTATGAGAAAACAACTTAAACCAGCCGCCTTCCTTCTCCTGCTGATACATGCTGTATCGGTTTTTTATCCAGGAGTTTCGTATGCTCTTACCAGCGGGCCAACAGCTCCGGAGGCAAGCCAGTTCCAACAGACGTCAATCACCAATCTTGTAGATCCCAGTACGGGAGATTTCAGTTATAGCATACCCCTGATAGACGTTGACGGATACCCGATAAATATTGCTTATAGCAGCGGTGGCGGCATGGATGATGAAGCGGGCTGGACCGGCTTTGGCTGGAATATCAATTCCGGAGCGCTTACAAGGGTAATGAAAGGATTGCCGGATGATTTTAACGGAACAGATAAGATAGAAAAAGATTATAACATCAGACCGGATATTACCGGTGGAATTGCATTTAATGTAAGTCTTGAAATCTTCGGTCTTGATTTTCTCGGTGCGAATGCATCAATGGATGTCTTTTACAATAATCAACGTGGATTGGGCGTGGAAATTGGTGCCGGAATTTCGGCTACGCTTAGTACAGCAAAACACGTGTCCGGTGAATATACTGCAGGGTTATCAGCGGGTGCAAATCTTGGTATTACATCCAATTCGCAAACAGGTGCTGATTTTAATTTTGGCGCCAACATGGGCATCAGCTTAAAGGACAAGGAAAACGCATCCGGCTCGCTCGGCCTTCGCTTTGGTGGAAGTCTTAATTCCAGGGCCGGTATGAAGTCCACTACACTGGGAGCGTCGTTTAATACCAGTAAAAGTGAAAGTGACGATCATGCATCAAAAAGAAAAGAAGAGGCAACAAAAGCCAAAAAAGAATTCAAACCAGCGGGAAGCAGTAGTGGAAGTACTTCTCTTGGTTCAGCTACTTCTAACTATGGAATGGCATTCAATCCTACTATTACAATGCCAATGAAAAATCAGTCATATAGTTTATCACCACAAATAGGAGTGGAATTATGGGGATTGCAAATACCTGTGCAGGCAACCGCTCACTATGCAAAACAACAATTAGCCTTTAATCATAAAAGCTCTCCGGCATATGGTTTTTTACACATGAACAAAGGCAGGTCGGACAAAGATGCGGTATTGGATTTTAACAGGGAAAAAGATGTTCCTTACATGGAAAGTACCCCTACGCTTTCGGTTCCATATGTAACCCCCGATTTGTTTACAGCAACCAGCCAGTTTGGTACCAGTCAGTTCAAACCGTTTTCAAATAGTTCGGGAGTACTCTTCGACAGTTATAGTGAAAATACAAGCGATGCCTTGTCATTAGGAATTGAGTTTGGCGCAGGAGGAGGTATAAAAGGAGGCGGAGATTTCAGTTATAATGGATCATCCACTGTAACAAAAAAATGGAATGCCAATAACGATTACCTCAATTTCGGAGATTTTACGGATGCAACACAAGTTGATGGAGAAGATGTTTATTTTAAACTTGTTGGAGAAAAATCAAGTATAAACAATACTTTTTTCTCAAAGATTGCGGGAACAGATCCTGTAAAAGTTAAAACAGCTAATGTTGATGATCAGGCAAAAGCATTGTCGGTATTGGAGAACCGGACCCATAGCTACCCGGTTGTTTCGAAGATTGAAAGAGCTAAAAGAGAACCAAGAGGGGAATTTTTCCGTGCACTGTTAGCCGGTGATGCTCAAACATTCGCTTTGGATAGAAGTATTAAAAGTTTTACACCACTGGGTATCAATTCTACTATCAATCAGAATAACGGCAACTATGGAAATTATACTTTTATAGGCAGGACTGATTCAAAACGTCGCGACCATCATCTTTCCGAAATTACGGTAACAAAGAACGATGGTATGCGCCTCGTTTATGGTATACCAGTATACAATAATGAACAAACTGATGTTACGTTTAATACAGATCAGTTTCCTGCAGACCCAAGCAATAATTTTGTTAATTATACCGGCGGTGAGAATTCTATATCCAATCATGCAGGGATTGATTATTATTATTCTAAAGAAACCACGCCGGCATATGCAACAAGCTTTTTAATCAGCGGCGTTTGTTCACCGGATTTTGTAGATATTACAGGTAACGGTATCAGTGATGATGATATTGGAACTGCGGTCAAGTTCAATTACTCAAGAGTTAATGACCATTATCAATGGCGTTCGCCCAATGCAGCTTCAGGTAGCAACTATGCCAATTTCAGCCAGGGGAATAAAAGCATTACTGAAGATAATAAGGCTTCCTTTTCATACGGTTCTAAAGAACTATGGTTTCCGTATTCCGTCGAATCAAAAACCATGGTGGCAGTTTTCAGGTTAGGAGACAGGGATGATGCATACGGTTATAACCCTGATGGTTCAATTGATAACAATTCCAAACAGAAAAAACTAGAACAGATCGATTTGTACACAAAACAGGAATTGCTGACAAATCCTGGTAATCCTGTACCTGTTAAGACAGTACATTTTGAATATGATTATTCATTGTATCGCGGTGTTCCCAATAATATACGGGGAGAAGGCAAACTTACTTTAAAATCAGTTTATTTCACTTATGCAGGAAGCAGAAGCGGAGAAGAAAACAGGTATTTCTTTAATTATAACTCAAACGACGGATTTGAATACCAGCAATACGACCGATGGGGTACATACAAACCGGCTTTAGCAAATGGTATTGTAGCAAACCTGGATAACAATGATTTTCCTTATACGCTCCAGGATAAAATAATGCAGGATCAATATGTTTCCAAGTGGCAGTTGAGCGAGATATCATTACCCTCAGGAGGAAAAATAAGGGTAGAATATGAAAGTGACGATTACGCATACGTGCAAAATCAGCGGGCCAATCAAATGGCCAAGATCGTGGGTTTTACATTAGATGCCGGGGTTCCTGTTTTTAATGACTATGAACGTTCTGATAAGATTTATATACAACTGCCGTCAGCACCTGCTAACAGAGACGAAGGTGCATGGCAATATTTCGACAATATCAACCAACTATATTTTAAATGTATGGTTGACCTGGATAACAAAAACCACAAGGAGCTTGTTAGTGGTTATGCAAAAGTGACTGGAGTTGATTTTCTTAGGGATGGAGCTGGTAATCCCACAGATATTGCAGCAATAACCGTTGAAAAAAGAGGTGCTTATCATCCCGTGGCTGCCGCATCATGGCAATTTTTACGTTCCAATCTTCCTAAATATGCGTATCCATATTCTGTAAGTGATGGTCTTGGGCCGCTGGCGTTCGTAAAAGCCCTTTTAGGTGCAATAAGGAGTGTTGCAGAACTCGTAACACCATTTGAAGAGCAGGCAATGCGTCAAAATTTTGCAAAGCACGTGGATGATGATAAGTGTTTTGCCAGGATAGGAACAGGTTTTAAGAAACTGGGCGGAGGTTTAAGGGTTTCAAAATTAATGATGCTGGATAGTTGGGAAAGTATGTCGCAGGGTACTGGTTTTACATCTACGAGTGGTATGAAGTTCGACTATACTAAACAGGTAGCATCACCTTATTCGGAAAATCATTTTGAAATGTCAACAGGAGTAGCAACCTATGAGCCAATGGCAGGCAGTGAGGAAAACCCGTTTAAACAGCCTATTACCTACCAGCAAAAAGCTCATTTAACCAGTAGTATATACACAGTAGAAGAACCTTTGGGTGAATCTTACTTCCCTGCACCTTCTGTTGTATACAGCCAGGTTACGATAAAGAATTTAGATGCGACAGGTGAGATCGTAGGTAATGGATATACTGTCAAGAAATTCTATACAGCAAAAGATTTTCCAACCAAGGTAAAACGAACTGATCTATCGAAGAGTAAATACAATCAACGCTCTATTTTCGGCATATTCAACATTGACAATGGTAACAGCGTGGTATTGTCGCAGGGCTTTTATGTCGAAAATAATGATATGTCCGGTAAACCACTTTCTGATGAAACTTTTGATGGTACAAATAAAATGTTATCAGGCTCATACTTTCATTACAAATCTTCAGGTACAGAACAGCTTGAGCTGGATAATACAGCGCTCACTTTACAACCGGATGGAAGTATTAAAACTGAAAATGTGGGGATAGAATACGAAATGTATACGGATATGCGGGAACAGGTTACTGAAAATGTTGGTGTTAATCTTAATCTGAATCTTGATGTACTGATGTTTGCATTCATCACAATTCCTTTTCCTACAGTTATTCCTATTGTTCAGAGTACCCATTCAGGATATGAAGCTGCATCAACTATAAAAGTGGTTAATCGTTACGCGATTGCTGATAAGGTAACAACTATCGATAATGGAAGCACTGTAACAAATGAAAATATGATGTGGGATCCATTAACGGGAGAGGTATTGCTTACCAAAACGCGAAATGGTTTCGATGACCCTATTTATTCATTCAAGCTTCCTGCTTATATGGTTGGCGCATATGAGAAAGGAATGGGAGCGGCATACCATAATACCGGGCTTGTTTTTAAAGATGTACCTATATCAAATGGTGTAATATCCAACCCGTCCATATTGAATTTTGTAGTTCCTGGAGATGAATTCGGAGTAGTTGCTGAAGGTAATCGCATTTGGGCAATGGAACTGGATGATAATAGGGGAATACGTATGATTACCAAAGATGGATCACTTTATAATGGAACGACCACTCTTATACTGCTTCGCTCAGGAAGGAGAAACCTAATAGTCACAGAAGGTTATAATGTTGTCAGCCTGAAAAGTCCTATAATAAGCAGCAAGATCGATATTGATGCTTCTACAGAAATAGTCAACACCAATGCCAATATCTTCGCCGATGAATGGACAGCAGAACCAATGGCCATTCCCTGTAAGGATACAGTAATATATTCAAGAAATAATAATCCTAACAGGAAGAACATTACAGAGCTTGTTAAAAAAGCAACTGTGCTTTTCGAAACTGAAACTACTAACAGGCTACCGCATACTTATAATTCTCCTAATTGTGGCGACAAATGTTCTGACTTAAGTTCTTATTTATTCACCGAGTATACAAATTCACCGTATTGCTGGGGCACCAATACAAAAATGGTTAATATAAAATATAGGTGTAACCCGCTGGATTTCGAATATGGCAATGCGGTGTATTTCGACTTATCTTATAAATGTGGAGATCAATATGTACCATTTGGAATTGTATTGACACCTTATGCATGGTCTGGCGGTTATATTCAGGCCTCGGCTTGTTTTGAGGATCCGTGTCCGGGGGAACAAGGTGAATTTTTCCTTGAACAGATGACCTGTGGTAAACATTGTTGTCCTGAACTGATAGATCACAAGATAAACCCCTATACTATTGGTTTAAAAGGCAACTGGAGAGCAAAAGACAATTATGTTTATACAGTTGCGAGGGATATTAAGCTTGATGCATATAATAGTGCACAATTGCCAACAAATCTTCGTAAGGGCGGAGTATATAATTCTTTTAGTTCATTCTATGTTTTGCGTAATAACATTTTCGTGAATTCGATTATACCAACAGGAGGTTTGTTTCCTGCTCCTGATCTAAGGTGGCAATCAACAGGATCGCTTACAAAAGTTAACAATAAGGGTCAGGATGTGGAAAACGTAAATCCACTTGGTAAATACAATTCCGCACAATTTGGATTTAATAATCTCCTTGTTACGGCGCTCAGTAATAATGCACGTAATAATGAAATAGCGTACGATGGTTTTGAAGACTACAATGTGAACCTGCAGCATTTAATCGGTTTCGATAATGGTCAATGTAATATGGATGGCCACTTTAATTTTAAACGGGCTTTATCTATTTATGGAGACGAAACTTATTTCCATTTAACCAATAAGGAATCACATACTGGTAATTATTCTATACAATTAACACCAGGTACATACATTACTGATATGGTCACAACCAACAGGAGAACAACCAATTCATTAGCTGATGAGGATAAATATGATTTTAATACTCCGGGAGAAATGATACTGAAAGAAGGTGGTATTCTTAAAGGCTTTGAGCCAAAAACGGCAAAAAAATATGTATTGAGTGGCTGGATAAAAGGAAATGTTGCCTGGTCGTCCGAACCTGATGATCCGCATAAAGCCAAAATATTTGTGCAAGGATATAACGTAACCACGTCCAGCATTGCATCACAGGCACTCGCTGTTAAAGCCGGTCCGAAAGAAGATGGATGGACCAGGGTGATGACAACTTTTGAAATACCAGAAGCTCCGCCGGGAGAAACAATGACTATTACTGTAAAACTCTATTGCGGAGATGAAACTGCATATTTTGATGATATCAGGATACATCCTTTTGATGCAAATTTGAAATCCTACGCTTATGATTACAGGACATCACGTCTAATGGCTGACTTGGATGAAAATAATTATGCCACCTATTATGAGTATAATGATGAAGGGCAGTTGACACGTACTAAAAAAGAAACGGATAAAGGAATTGTTACTTTAAATGAAATAAGAAACCGTGTAAAGAGTTGCAGACCGCTTTTGTTGATCAATGACCCTGCACCGGTAACAGTTCCTGCAACTGTTAACCTTACAGATGCAGCGATAACAGCCGGCTCTGAATCTGGTCTCACCTTCTCTTATTACTTCAATGAAGCAGCAACTATCGGTCATCCATATCCGGCAACTATCGACGGTCCGGCCGGTACCACTACTTATTATATAAAAGCAACAAACAGTTTGGGATGCTTTACTGTAAAACCTGTTCATGTAACAATTAATCCTTAACAAGAAAATGCAGATTAAAATGAAAAAAATATTTGTATCAGTCATTCTTACATGCCTGGGCTTGTTTGTTCATAACAGTCATGCACAATCGCAGGATGCGATGGCAGAAATGCAAAAGATAAAAATCTTCTATTCGAATGACGATCTGAAACATGTAACCGGCCATATGTTCTTGAAAGAGACTAATACAGGGAAAGAGGTAGATAAGGTAGACTTTGAATATTGGTTGAAAGGCAAACAGATTTTTACCAAAATGAAATACATAGAAATACTAAACAATAATGCTGTGTATATAATGGTGAATCATAACAACAAATCCATTTTTGCCCGTAAGCTGAAAGATCTTAAACAAAAACCGGCCCCAGGTTTTTTTGATGCGGAGCAATTGAAAAACCTGCTTTCAACAAAGGATGCTAAAGTAACAATGGTAAGAGAAAAATCGAACGTAAAAATATCCCTCAGCGGATTGAGTAATTCCCGTTTTTCAACAGTAGACATTACCTCTTCATCCGAAGGAAGAATTGAGAAGATAGAAGCTGCAATCAAACAGACGGGTGCAGATGATGAAAAGCTTAGGCTGGAAATTATTTACAACCCGGTAAAAACTGAGAAATCAGTTGTAAATCCTGCTGTCTTTTCTGAAACAAAATACCTGGAAGCGAAAAAGAAAGGACATTACACATATACTTCCGCATATCAAAACTATACAAAACTTTAATAGTCCTGTTTATGATAAAGAGACTACATACCCGGAAAATCCTTGCAACAATTGCAATGGTAAGCTTATTTGGTATCAAAAACCTTGTAGCGCAAACTGAATCATACATTCAGACACTTTCAGGTGTAATAAAGCCGAAAGATGTATGTGTTGTAGTGGATGAGAAGTTTTCGGATCCGAAACTGTGGACCACTATACAAAAAAATATAATAGTGGAGAATTATATCGTGTTTGAGGTCAGGATGGATACTGCCGTTAATTTTTTTACTAAACCTTTTAAATGTGAGCTTGTTGCTGATATCAGCTATAAGGACAGCGCCATGAGGGAAAAAACGATTAAAGATGTAGTATTAAATATAGAATATGACTCAACAAAGGGAAAATCGTATAAAGGTTCTGCTTATTATAGTTTCAAGGGAGGCCATGAAGTAAAAGTTGTGGTAAAAAAGATAACCAGTAAAGAAATTGATGTGGCCAAAGCAAGTTTTCTGAGAGTAGAAAATAAAATTCTAATCGACCGGGAATATAAATTACGACCCGGTAATCCAAAAGCAGCTATTCATGCACGTGATAAAAAAGGATCTGACCTGGCAAACGGGGTAAATGGAGGACCATTGCAACGTACCGAAGTAACTGACATCGTTTCGGATCATCAGATCTTGGTCACATGGGATCCGATTGAGTTTGAAACAGACAGGTTTGATATGGAGTATACTTTTTATGATTATAACAGTGTGCTTGCCAGGAATATTCTTAGCGCCACTTCTCCTGTAATCGATGTTGCACTGCTGGATGAAGCATTTAAAAATAATGGAACAAGAGTTACTGTGGATCAACCTGAATATGTGTTGAATCTTGTATATCCTAAAGGTCTTTTATTTATCAGGGTGCGGGCATACAAATATGACGACGTGGATGGGGAGAAAGACAGAACAGAATTTGGCTGGCATTACCTGGCAGATAACGGCTTGGAAGGAGTTAGTGGGGAAGTATATGCGGTGTACCCTGTAAACGAGCATGAAGCCAACCTGAACTGGCAATACAAAGCTGATTTTGCAGAAGATGGAAAGAAGAAAGAAATAGTTAGTTATTTTGATGGCACCTTCAAATCACGACAATTAGTTACGTTAAATAATTCTGATAAAGTAAGTGTCGTGCAGGAAACAATTTATGATAAATTGAATCGTCCCGCTGTAGGAATATTACCTGCTCCTACGACAGATAATACGCTACATTTTTACCCTGCATTCAATCAAAATGGAGGTGGGGCACAATACAGTTATGCAGATTTTGATCCCAGTTTGAGCTGCGTAAGTAATCCGAGTCCAATGATGAGTGATCAACCCGATCATTTTGGTGCAGCTAACTATTATAGCCCTAACAATGCTTTTGTGAATAACGGCTCATATCCGAAGGCATCAGAGATCGTTAAAAATATTCCGGATGCTTTTGGTTATCCGTTTGCTATTACAGAATACACCAACGATCTCACCGGGCGTATAAGAAGACAAGGAGGCGTGGGCGAAAAATTCCAGTTAGGACTTAGTGAATTGCACGGAACTTCTTATTACTATGGTAAACCACAACAGTCTGAACTGGACAGGGTATTTGGATCTGAAGCAGGCAATGCGTCTCATTATACAAAAAATATGGAAGTGGATGCCAATGGACAGGCGTCTGTTTCGTATGTAGATATTGCAGGAAAAACTGTTGCGACTGCATTGGCTGGTCAGTCACCCGGAAATGTAAAAGCACTTGAAACATTACCAGGTGAAGCTAATACAATAAGGGATGAATTAATAACACCGGAAGCACTTGTTCGTGATGCCGATAATAAAACCATCAGCTTTAATTCAACCATACTGGTAACTTCAGCAGCTACCTACAAATTTGATTATGAATTTAATACAAGGACACTTGAACTGATATTTGGCTGGAATCCTTCAACAGAAGTATGTGTTGATTGTTATTATGATGTATACCTCAGCATTTCGGATGATTGCGGTAACCCGGTAACGCTTACGTATAATGGTAGTGACGGTCCCTATGTACTTGTACCGGCAAGTTTTAATTATAACGGAGCTATTAATGCAGACCCCAATACAGATTGCGATGCAGACAGGGAGGATCCCGTATTGGGACAAATACTGGCTAATTTTGTAAAGGCGGGTGAATACAAAGTAAATTATCGCATGACAATGAGTGGAAAAGCGCTTGATTATTATATGGAGTACATCAAGCAGCTTCACGTTATGTTGACGCCCTATGATTTTATTAAGGAATACATGGAAAATGTTGATTTATTAGGTTGTTTCAATGAATGTAAAGATTGTGAAAAACAGTTGGGTGGCCTGGAGGGATTTACAGCTCATATCTTAGACCTTCTTGAACAGCAGGGTATAGATGTTGATACCGACGATATTGAATGGATCACAACCCTGTATAACGAAACACTGAGAAAATGCAGTGAATATTTGAGACAGAACTGTACGCTCACTGACGCATGTGCCGATTACCGTAAGTTAATGCTCAAAGACTGTACTCCCGGTGGCCAGTACATGCTGTACGATGACTACTTGCTTTTATTCAGGGAAAGAGAGACTAATATATTTGTAAAATATGTTCTTGAAGGAGGTAGTGATAATGTACTCATTAACAGGAACGGTACTGACGAGATTGTACCGCTTGCTTCGTTGCATGAAAGCGAAGTGATCACATACTGGAAACCGGAGTGGGCATACCTGTTGTTACCTAAACATCCAGAACATTGCCTGTTACTTGAGTGTAACGATCAGTCAAACCTGAAGAACAGGGAAAAAAATATGCTTAATATTGACGACGATGGACAGGCTCTTAATTTATTTGGATGGAGTCCTAACAGTTATACAGCATTCCTGACCGGCGAGTATAGCCTTATTCCGGCTTCCGGACCATTCTTCAAACAATGCATTATCGATAATATCGATGCCAAATTTACCACATTTATTAAAGCGCCTGTACTTAATTCAACCGGCTTCCACGACTACCAGCCAGGTGTAGTCGAAACGGCAGATAACAGTATCAGCCTGAAAGATTTTATTAAATTCCTTGTTTATTGCGAAAATAAACCACCTGAAGATCCGATAACACACCAGTTCCCATATATTGATCTTACCTGCATACCTGTAAGTCCAACCTGTCCTAAACCGCTTGAAGAATGGAGGGTATTCAGGAATTTCTTTGTTGCTATTATGGAAGAAGCTTATCGTGATCCGGAATGCAAAGTAAATTCCGGTTGTGGTAATTGCTATATAGGAGTGAATGCATTCAGTTCGATGTATAATCCAGAGGCAAACCCCCAAAATTATCCAAGGATAAATGATTTTACAGTTGAAATTGATCAAACCAACCCTTCGAATGTAGTTTTACGTTATAACAGTCCTACACCAATTAATAATACTTGTGCTGTATTTGTTTATAGGGCAGATCCATCGGGAGGAACGCCTACGCTTGTTAATCCCGCGTTCTTCATTGAAGGATTTCCTACATCATTCACACCGTTACTGTTTGGAGGAGACCCAAATGATATCCAGCTTTATTATATAGAAAGAGTACAGAATAATTACAATCACCAGTTTGATCCGACTGACCCATCAAACTGTCCTAAGCTGGAAGATTTTGAGATAACAGGTTGGGACGATGGCCCATTATTCGTACAGTATAATGGAAGTTATCCTTTGTTAAACAAGGTAACGCTTCATATAAAAATAGGAACATGGCATGGAGGAATATTAACCGGGTGCAATGATAATGATCCGGAAATGTATCACGTAACATTTGACCCATTTGAAACCGGGCCAAAACAATTCAGGGATCACCATGATGATTGTCATCTTGAACTTCTTGAGCTCACAGGCGATCTATGTATCGGCACAGCAGCTTCATGTATCTCAGATACAAAATGGCCGCTTTATTTCCAAAAGATCCGCCGCTTTTATCAAAGCAGCTCTGTTGATGATATCCAAACTGTTCTCGACCAGGCTAATGATGGTACTGGTGATAGTCCAATAACAAACCCCGAGGCTGAATATGATCAAAACTGTATTGACCTGGCTGAAGGTTGGTTGGCAAAACTTACGGGCTGTAATTTAACTCCCACGCAAAGAGATAATCTTAAGGCAAGGCTTATTGCAGTTTGCCAGGCAGGCAGTGATCAATTGCATCCATACGGATCATCAACCACGCCACCTAACATAGTTTCCAGTATGGGAGACCATTCTTTCAGGGAAGCAATTGAGCATGCTATATACCCGGCTCAACTAACGGCTGTTTGTAATGAATTCCTGATCGATTTTCCTGTACCGTACAACGATCTTACATTATTGAATGAAGAAATTGTAAATGAATTAACCCAGTGCGGATACGATTTACTTGTACAATGGAATGGTGAATGGCAGGCATTGGGAGGATCAATTTCTTCCGGTTATGCTACACTTCCGGATTATATAAGAGCCATTTATGACCCTAATTTCTTCTTAACTCCTGTACAGATCAGCGAATTGCTTACGAGTTTCCAAACAGGTTGTCCATTGAAACGACCAATACGTATACCAGGAATTCTTACACATTGTGATGATCCGGCATATCCCGCTTGTTTAACCTGCAGACAGCTATATGTTATTAAGCATGCTTTCGAACTTTCGCATCCCGAGTATCATACCAATCCATTACCTGCTAACTATTATGAATTATTCGCAGCCTTTATCAATACAACTTATCAAATGAATGTTGCACCAACAGCTGTATACACTGCAATAAACAATTGTGTACTGAATAATGATTATCATCTTGACGAGGGATGTACAGAAGTACAATGTCAGGCACAGGTTGAAAATCTATTTACAGTTCAAAGAGCGCTACAGGTTTTCTATGCTGGAACACCTGTAGATGAATATTGTGATAAGGTATATTGCGAAGGTGCCGATCCACAGGATGTATTAAATATTTATCGTCAACATATAACTACGTGGCTCAACCTGTGTTTTGGATGGAACTATTCGTTCGATTACTATTACGAACATTATTTTGGTCCCGGTGCTTGTCTTGAAGGGATGTACGATGAACCTAATTGTATGCCTTTGTTTACGTCAAATTGCAGCTGTTCAGGTGTTCCAACAGTGATGAACTGTTGTTCCGGTAGTTATCCGCCGTTTGAACATTTTATACAGTATCTCCAGATTTATGGACCTATAAATCCAAGATTACTTGCTTTCTTTTTCCAGGTACGCAGCTATATGCATTGTGTACCAACCAATTTACCTCATATTTCATACACGTCGGGCTATTCAACGCTTGTAAATTATTTTAGTCATGTCATTCCCTCAGTAGTACCATCATGTCCAAGTGGATCATGCACACCACGCTGGAACCTAACCTTTACAAATAATCTTCCAGGTGCAAATAGTTGCTGGAGCATTTATGAATCATTGGATACTACTCATGCAAGTGCACTTTGTTCGCAGCCGCTGACACCATTGCACCAAAGTGATCCGGATGAGTGTTTAAAAGGAAGCATCACAGCAGCATTAGGTAATGCAGACCATGCATATAATGAGTACGTAAAAGAATTTATGCGTGATTACAGGGAAGCATATTTTGCAAAATGCATGGGAACCACCCCTTCGCTTGTAATGGAGGGAAAACAAATGGAATACAATTATACATTGTATTATTATGACCAGGGAGGCAACCTCGTGAAAACAGTTCCTCCTGCAGGAGTAAAATATCTTAACCCTGAGCAGTTGTCTCAAAGTATACGATACAGGGATGAAGATAACGGTTCCTGCTACCAATTTGCGATTGCACCTACATTCAGTAATGATGATCATGTAATCAAAGTGGCACAGGATTTCTATCCTTTGCACAATGACGGTCCTGTTACTATTGAGAGCTGGATCAGGTTCGATCATATGGATGGAACACAACTCATCTTTGACCAGGCGGATGAAGATGCTGGTACTGTTAATTCGCCACCAAGGAAAGCCGGGTATTATGCATACATGAAAAATAACCAGCTGTATTTTTCTGTTTATGGACGCTCTACAGAAAACTGGACAAAAAAACAATTAACATTCCTCTATCCTTCATTGTTACCTGGCGTGACAGCGCATTATTATGAACTTGTGGGCACCCCCGGAAGTATTGAACGCCGGAGAAATTTTGTGGCAAAATGCAGAACAGAAAACCTTGTTTCGTCATTACAACCAACTACCAACAATGGATTCTATCATGTAGTATTCCAGTACAGTGGTAATCCTGAAGATGAGCATCCAATTAAGGTGTATGTAAATGGCGCTTTATTAACATTGAACTGGACAGATACTGATCTTGGCTATAAGTATGATTTTGATAATGATGGTTATGACAACCAGCCATATCTACCAATACCTTCACTGGATGAATATACCTATGAACTGGAATCTGTAGCCGTTCCGTTTACAACAGCGTCTGCAACGCAATTTGTTGCAGGCTCCAGGAGCAGGGCTGTATTAGGAACTAATTATGATGGTGTAAAAGGACTTATTAAACAATTGCGCATATACAACTCAGCACCTGAAGCAGCTGATATTCGCCGCGGCTCTTTTGATGATTGCTTTATACCATCGGTGCGACAAAACCTCGTTTTATGGTTACCGTTAAATAAACATAACGGGATGGATAGCCGTGACAATGTTTCCGGCAACAATGTTTTTGTAAATGCAATATGGCCGGAAGCACCTATTCCTCAATACCCGCATCATAAAATGCCAACCTACTATGCATATAATTCGCTCAACAAAATTATTCACCAGGAAACACCTGATGGAGGTAAGGTTGATTTTTGGTACGACAGGATAGGAAGGCTGGTAGTATCACAAAATGCTGAGCAATATAATCTTGAGTCCGAGGAACAAACACGTATCAACAGGTATAGTTATACTAAATATGATGACCAGGGGCGCACCATTGAAGTTGGAGAAAAATCGGATGTTGATATAATGACGGAGGACCTGGCACGTGATGATTCAAGACTTGCCAGTTGGATGGCTGGAGGAACAGATAAACAGATTAACCAAACCATTTATGATAATCCCGATCCAACAGTAACTACAAATACGGATATTATTTTACAGCAGATACGGCATAATAATAGTCGAAAACGAATAACTACCACTGTTTATAGAGAACAAAGAGAAGAACCAGACAATTTTAATTTTGCAACACATTATGTTTATGATATTACAGGAAATGTAAAAACACTTTACCAGGAAAATAAAAAGCTGGTCAATGGGCATGTGGTCAATAAAACAAAACGAATGGATTATGAATTTGACCTGGTAAGCGGTAAAGTGAATGCATTGCTTTATCAAAAAGGAGAAGAGGATCAATATGCATACAAATATGAATACGATGCCGATAACAGGGTAATTGCAGCATCTTCTAACAGGACTCCATCGACAGTTACACAGGATGCAACATATTATTATTACCTCCACGGACCTTTGGCCAGAATTGAACTTAGTAAAAATATGGTGCAAGGTATCGACTATGCCTATACGTTACAGGGATGGATTAAAGGTATAAACGGTTTATTTATGAACGAGTACGGCTATTCTAACCGACCCCTGGATATGGGACATGACGGCATGGGCTCATCCGATCGTGAAAATATACCGGCTGATGTGTACAGTTATTCGCTTGGGTATTACGAAAATGATTACAAGGCTATTTTTGAGCCGGATAATCACCCGATTTCAATGCAGGGATTCGGATTCAATTCGCCCGGAAATCCTGCAACAGGATACCAGTTATTCAATGGTAATATTGCTTATACAACGCATGCAAACAGGTGGCTTGGTAATTCACTTTACACTACAGGATATAGTTACCAGTACGATCAGTTAAATCGCCTCGTGGAAATGCGTAAGCATGATGATTTTTACAAGGGCGAGCGATGGGAATGGTCCAATACGGACGCTAATGAAGATTACAGGGAAAGTATCACATATGATCCCAATGGAAACATTTTGTCTTATTTAAGAAACGCTGCATATGGAGTACGGGGTACATCAATGGACGACATGAGATATTCGTACGATTATTATGAAGGAATTTCCAGGAATACATATTCATGGGACCCTGATTTACTGAACACTATTTCAGATGATGCAAGGCTTACCAATAGATTGAACTATGTACTCGACCATGGCAGTCCTTCTAATTATAGCGAGGACGAAAAAAGCCAATCTACGGATAATTATACTTACGATAAGATCGGGAACATCGTTGCAGACGCTCAGAACAATATAAAGACAATAAAATGGACTGTATACGGAAAGATCAGGAGTATATTAAAAGTTGATGGCACGCTGATACAATATGATTATGATCCTGCAGGAAACAGGATAGCAAAAACAACAACCAAATCATCGCTCGAGCATCCGGTTCCTAAATACACTTATTATTATCGCGATGCAACATCAAATGTATTGGCAGTATATAGTGAAGTAAGTTCGAAGTGGAAGTGGGATGAGCAACATCTGTATGGAATAAGCAGGCTGGGTATGTGGCGTCCCAGGATGGACTTGACGGGAGAAATTCCTCCTGAATATGGATCAACTGAATATGGAAGCAGGTTGTATGAATTAACCAATCATCTTGGCAATGTTGTATCTGTTATCACGGATGCTAAAACCTGGGTAGAAACATTGTCGGCCTCATACTGGCTTGCCAACGTAGTAAGTGCAACCGACTATTATCCCTTCGGGATGAAAATGCCCGGCAGGGAATACCGACCTGATTTTGGCTACAGGTACGGGTTTAATGGAAAAGAGGAAGATGATGAAGCGCTTGGAGATGGTAATGAGCAGGATTATGGCAAAAGAATATATGATACGAGATTAGGCAGGTTCCTGAGTATTGATCCTATTACTAATGAATATCCGGAGTTAACACCATACCAGTTTGCAAGCAATACCCCAATATGTGCAATTGACCTCGACGGTATGGAGAAGTATATTATCGTAAGATATTATGTAGATGGTATTCATTATAAATCGATGACATATAAAATTAGCGAGAGCGACATAGCAAAATATAAGCTAGATCCCCACAAAGCGTGGGTAATAACTGTTAACAATGATAATTCAAAACACTTTGATTTTGGAAAAGGTACGGCCTCTTGGGATAAAATAAAAAATGCATACGCAACTAATAGACCCCCATTAATAGATGAGTCAGAAATGACAAGTGTTGAACAGGACTATGCTCCGGCTTTGCCTGATAATACATTTAATTATACAGCAGAAATATATTTCGTTGAAGTTCAATATGATGCTGATGATATTAATTTCGAAGAAAAATTAGATGAAGGCCAGGTAAAAAAACTTGATAAAATTGCGACATTGACTAAAAATAACGTGGTGAGCAATGTTACAGTAAAGGGGCACACAAGCAGCAGGCCTACAAGCTATAAAGATCCCAACAAAGAAGTAAAGGCTGAAAATAATCAAGTATTATCTGAAGACAGAGCAAAAAAAGCAAAGGAATATTTGATAAAAAAAGGTTTGCCAGAGAATAAGATTGATTCCAGAGGCGTGGGATCTACTGATCCAAAAAATACGGGTAATCCAAGAGCCTCGGAAAATCAAAGAACCCGTGTTGAGGCTAAGATAATTCTGCCAGCCCGTACATCAGGCTAACCATCCCGCTGGTTTTTGAATAAACAAATTGCCGGTAAATTTATTTTTACCGGCAATTTATTTTTATTTAGATGGTTTGCACAATCGATGAAACAAATAACTGGAAAATCACGTTTTATTTTATTCCTCAAAGTGCTCTCCAACATTCAGTAAAATGAGCGTTCCTTTATCAAATACAAGTTGTTTTGCAGTATTTCCTTTTTCATCGTAAAAAACCCATGTTCCATGCGGAGGAGAATGGTTCGTTTTACTACCTAAAATGTGCTGGCTTGGTATCCAGCTGTGACTCCAAATCTCAAAATCTTTTGTCAAAGCTGAACTATCTGCAAGATAATTGCCCTCAGTTTCTTTTAATCCATTGTCATAATAATAAGTCCAGGTGCTATCTTCAAGATCGTTTTTATAAAATCCTTTTTCCCTTAATTTTTGATTTACGTTCCACCTGTAATACGCACCATTTAGTTTTCGTAAACTAAAATTATATTCATTAAACTTTTTACCATCCGGGTAAAATTTAGTTTTCTTCTTAATATAACCATTCTCTATAATTACTATAGTTTTATAGCCAGAGGAAATATATCCTACTTCAGCATTCAATTCATTCCCTTTTTTATAAATGAAAGTATCACTGTATATTGACAGTTTCAACGTATCGTAAGCAAATGCAATATTGCTTTCCTGTAATGGTTGAGCAAAACTGGTAATAGAAATCCCTGAAATAAAACAGGTTAATAATAATTTATTCATAACGCCGTTACTAATTGTTCTAAAGTTAACGCATCTTACTTATCTGCAAAATCAGGATCAGAAGTTTCTATCTCATATTAACAAATACAATTTAATTAATCTCTTTAATAAGGTTATTTATATTAAACATGAATCAAGAGAACCACCAATAAAAAATTGGAAACTGAATTGTTGCAGATCCGGCTGTCTTGAGTTTCTAACTCAGGATATGATAATTTGTATTTCACCAACGTCCAAAGCCTTCATTCGTGCCCTCACGAATGAATTTTATTATTTACTTCAACGTCCTGAATGTCAAAGAATACCTAACCCTGTCACACGGTGCCGTACTATGCTGCCATTCAATTTTTGAAATCCCCTGCATAATATAAAGAGATCTCCTTTGGACCGGTAATGATATTGTTGCAGACCGCGTTTGTTTTGATACGTCTTGTGGTCGCAATTTAAAAATGCAATCTGACAGTAATGAAACACCTGCAATAGATGCAAAAGGCGGCGCATCCCGGTGCCAGTTAATAATAGCACCAACCGGGTATTGCGTTATTAAAAACTGGGCGATGGATTCTTTGCCAATGGATCGGTGGTTTGCAATTTTCTCTATCAGGAAATCAAATTCAGCGGGAATCGGATTTCCTTCTTTCAATTTTTGTTCAGTAAAACTCCAGCCATTACCAAAACTTATTATTTTTCTTTTTGCTTCGTATTCATGAAATTTCATTGGTTGTAAGTCGAATTGTTGAATGAGTTTAACAAGTTGTATTTCCTCTGTTTCTGATATGAAATTGGTATGATAACTAAAACCTTCAGGCAATACGGGGGTTACATCAAAAAGTGTGTTCATTGATTATCAGGAATTATTGTTTTAAGTAAGGGTTAGCAACAAGCCATCCCTGTAATTACTTCACAATAATACTAAATAATTTAGTATTTTGCCAGTTCAAATGAACATAATTTTTAAATGACAGGCACAAAAGCAGACATCATTGCACATTTGCAAAAGGATATTTTGAGTTTGCAGGAATTCAAAGCAACATCAAAGAATAATATTGTTGATGCAATGCTTGGGCCTATAAAAAATGCTTTCCCAAATGCATCCTTTCCTTTAGGAGCAATCCATGAATTTATTGCTGCCGGTCCTGAAGCAACCGCAGCAACAGGAGGATTCATTGCTGGATTGCTCTCATTTATAATGAGAAATAACGGTGCCACTTTATGGATCAGTGCTTCCAGGAATATTTTTCCTCCTGCATTAAAATTATTTGGTATTGCTCCCGATAAAATTATTTTTATTGACCTGGAAAAAGAAAAGGAAATATTATGGGCAATGGAAGAAGCTTTAAAATGCAATGGGCTCTCCGCAGTTATTGGAGAAATACAGGAATTAAATTTCACTGCATCCAGGCGTTTACAATTAGCCGTTGAGCAAAGCAAGGTAACCGGGTTTATACTTCGGCGCAATCCCAAAAACATACATACAACGGCATGCGTTACACGCTGGAAAATAACTTCATTAACAAGTGAATTACCGCCTGATATGCCGGGTGTGGGTTATCCCCGATGGAATGTTGAATTATTGAAAGTCAGGAATGGCAAGCCGGATGCATGGCAGATCGAATTTGTTGCCGGCCGGTTCAGGCATATTTCCAGGATTAATGCAATTGTATTGGAACAAAAAAGGAAAGCAGGATGATATGCAAAAAAGGTTTATTTCTATATGGTTCCGTCATCTCAAAACGGATTGGTTTATCCGTCGCCAACCGGAATTACGCGATATCCCTTTTGTGTTGGCTTCCCCTGATCATGGCAAAATGCTGGTGACAGCCGCAAACAATCTTGCACAAAGCCAGGGAATAGATACAGGTATTGCCGTCGCCGATGCAAGGGCAATCCTTTACGGTTTGCAGGTATTGAATGATGATCCCGCGATCAATATCAAACTACTCAATGGTCTTGCTGAATGGTGCATTCGTTTTACACCTACTGTGGCAACGGATCTGCCTGCTGGTCTATTGCTCGATGTTACGGGTTGTGCCCATCTCTGGGGCGGCGAAAAGCAATACTTAACGGATATATATAAACGCTTAAAACAATTTGGCTACGATGCTAGCATGGCAATGGCTGATACTATTGGCTGTGCATGGGCAGTAGCCCGTTTCGGACAGGATACTTCAATTATCGAAAGCGGCGGGCATGCAGCTGCATTATTAACATTGCCGCCTGCATCACTTCGCCTTGAACAAGGAATTATTGAGAGACTGGAAAAATTAGGTCTTCGCCAGGTAGCTGATTTCATCAATATGCCACGAACTGCATTACGCCGCCGTTTTGGTCCATCATTACTTCAACGTATAGATGAAGCAACGGGAAACAAAGAAGAAATGATCATTCCTGTTCACCCGGTTGAACCATACCACGAACGATTGCCTTGCATAGAACCTATTGTAACTGCAACTGGTATTGAAATAGCTTTAAAGCAATTGCTTGATACAGTTTGCAAACGTTTGCAACATGAACAAAAAGGGCTTCGTGTTGCCATCTTTAAAGGTTATCGTATGGATGGTAAAATTGAAAAGATTGAAATCGGTACAAATCGTCCTTCCTGTAACAGCAATCATCTTTTCAAACTTTTTGAAATTAAAACAGGCACAATTGAACCTGCACTGGGAATTGAACTGTTTACATTGGATGCTTTAAAAGTAGAAGAGCTGGTATCACAACAGGAAAAATTATGGGAAAACATTGGCGCCCTGGATAATAATGAGCTGTCTGAATTGTTAGATAGAATACAAGGAAAGATAGGTACTAATAGCATTCATCGTTATCTACCCGATGAACATTACTGGCCCGAGCGTTCTTATAAACTTGCAACTGGTATAAATGAAAAACTACAAACAGCCTGGAAAATTGACAGACCAAGACCTTTGCAAATCTTATGCAAACCTGATCCAATTGAAGTAACAGCACCCATTCCCGATTACCCGCCAATGATGTTTCGTTATAAAGGAAAACTACATAAAATAATAAAAGCTGATGGTCCCGAACGGATCGAACAGGAGTGGTGGCTACAGGAAGGTCAACACAGGGATTACTATTGCGTGGAAGATGAGGATGGCAATCGTTATTGGTTATTTCGTTTGGGACATTATGATGTTGCTAAATCGTATAAATGGTTTATTCATGGATTTTTTGCGTAAGCAAATTGTAGTGATAAAAATATGATTATGAATGCGCCACTAAAATGATATTGAAAGTCTTAACTCTTGGTTGTTCTTTTTTGCTTGTCCAAAAAAGAACTAAAAAAAGACACCCACCATCGATATACAGCCCCGATGGTGGGCACAGCGCTGTTCAACGGTTGTGCAAAGTGACTGAGCATTAAAAAATTCATATGAACCAATGGAAATGCAGTCCTAAATTTTAGAGTAATCGTTAAAAAATGGGATCAAGAACAAAATTAAGTATCGGAAAAAATGAATGATGCTTAAATGATTCAGCGAAAGTCTTAACTCTTGGTTGTTCTTTTTTGCTTGTCCAAAAAAGAAAAGAAGAAAGAAAATATTTATGAACTACAGCGAACTCCAAATAACAACAAACTTCTCATTCCTCCGCGGAGCATCGCACCCCGAAGAATTGGTAGAGCAAGCAAAAGCATTAGGATATAAGGAAATTGCCATCACAGACCGCAATAGCCTCGCAGGAATTGTTCGTGCTCATGCAGCCGCAAAAAAAACCGGCATCCGTATAATTGTTGGATGTCGCCTTGATCTGTTGGATGGTTTAAGCCTGCTGGTTTATCCAACTAACAAGATCGCTTATTCGCAGCTTTGTAATTTGTTAACACTTGGTAACAGGAGGGCAGAAAAAGGAACATGTCATCTATATAAGGTTGATGTTTACCAATATGCCAGGGGGTTTAAATTAATATTATTGCCCCCGGATAAATTAAACGAACAATTTGATTTTGATCCATCATTTACAAGTCAATTAAAAGAATACAAAGAAGTTTTCGGTACTGATCTTTACATCGGTGCGTCCCGGCAATATGCAGGTGATGATAGTAAATATTTATACCGCCTTGCACAATTGTCCTCCCAATTACAAATTCCACTGGTTGCAACAAACGATGTGCATTATCATGAACCGGGCCGGCGCCAGCTACAGGATATTGTAACCTGCATCCGGGAAAAATGTACCATCTACACTGCCGGCTTTCGTTTGCATCCCAACGCAGAAAGATTTCTCAAGCCATCTGAAGAAATGATCCGTTTGTTCCGGCAATACCCCGATGCCATCATCCGGACGCAGGAAATCAAAGAAGCCTGCCGGTTTTCATTGAACGAATTGAAATATGAATACCCCGAAGAAATTACAACCGAAGGAAGAACGCCACAGGAAGAATTAACATTTTTGGCAAGACAGGGAGCAAAAGAACGTTATGGAGAAGATGTTCCGGAAAAAGCCATCGATGCAATTAATCATGAATTGAAATTCATTGAAGAAATGAACTATGCTGCTTATTTTCTTAACAGTGCATGATATCGTACGGTTTGCCAGACAGCAAAAGATTCTTTGCCAGGGTAGGGGCTCAGCCGCAAATTCTACTGTTTGTTATTGTCTTGGTATTACTTCTGTTGATCCAACAAAATTTGATTTATTGTTTGAGCGGTTTATTTCTTCTGCCCGGAATGAACCTCCTGATATTGATGTGGATTTTGAACATGAACGGAGGGAGGAAGTGATTCAATACATCTATCAAAAATATGGGCGTGACCGTGCAGCAATTGTTGCCACTGTTACACAGCAGCATCAAAAAGGAGCAATAAGAGATGTTGGTAAAGCAATGGGACTTATCTGTGGATACTATCAACCGTTTATCCAGGTTCTATCTGGGAATTTCACCGATGAATGGTTCGAAGGAAAACGATTTACTGAGCAGGGTTTAAATCCCGGTGATAAACATTTACGTAAAGTGTTGCAGCTTACAAAACAATTTATGGGTTTTCCCCGGCAGTTGGGACAACATACAGGTGGCTTTGTAATTACACGTGGGAAATTATCGATCTGTGTCCGATCCTGAATGCACGCATGGAAGACAGAACCTGTATGGAATGGAATAAAGATGATATTGATGCATTGGGCTTTATGAAAATAGATGTATTGGCACTTGGTATGCTTACCTGTATCCGGAAAGCTTTTGATCTTGCAAAAGAACATTATAATCTAGATCTAACGTTAGCGAATATTCCACAGGATGATCGCTGCAGTGTATGAAATGATCTGTCATGCAGATACGATCGGTGTTTTTCAGATTGAAAGCCGTGCACAGATATCCATGTTGCCAAGGCTAAAGCCACGTAGTTTTTATGATCTTGTTATTGAAGTAGCAATTGTTCGTCCCGGGCCAATACAGGGAGATATGGTGCATCCTTATTTACGCAGGCGCAATGGTGAAGAACCTGTTGAATATCCTTCAAAGGAACTGGAAGAAATATTAAAACGCACATTAGGTGTTCCACTGTTCCAGGAGCAGGCAATGAAGATTGCGATTGTTGCAGCAGGATTTACACCGGCCGAAGCTGATGAATTACGTCGCAGCATGGCTACATTTAAAGCGCAGGGTATGGTTACTAAGTTTGAGGAAAAACTAATCAAGGGCATGATGCAAAACGGGTATACATTAGAATATGCGCAACGTGTTTTCAAGCAACTGGAAGGATTTGGCAGTTATGGTTTTCCGGAAAGCCATGCAGCAAGTTTTGCATTGCTTGTATATGTTTCATGCTGGATCAAATGTTATTATCCTGATGTTTTTGCATGCGCATTATTGAATAGTATGCCAATGGGATTTTATCAACCTGCACAAATCATCAGTGATGCAAAAAAACATGGTGTAGAAGTAAGAGCCAGTTGATATTAACTTATTCTATGTGGGATAATAAACTAGAAGAAATATCTGGTAAATATTGTGCATTGCGGCTTGGTTTCCGGCAGGTAAAAGGTTTAAGGGAAGAAGATATAGAAATACTTGTTATCAAACAGGAAAGAAATTATAATACGATTAATGAACTTACGTGATATAGGATTGCCTGAAGCTGCATTGGAAAAATTAGCAGATGCAGATGCATTCAGATCTATTGGCCTTGATCGCCGTGCAAGCATTATGGGAAGTATCAACAAAAGATCGGCCCATTGGAATTTTTGCAGGCCAGCCATCTGCAGATGCAAAAGAAGAAAATGTATCACTTACCAGAAATGACCGAATCTGAACATGTTGTGCATGATTATGCCGCAACTTCACTTTCTTTAAAAGCACATCCCGTAAGTTTTATAAGAGAAAAACTCGACCAACTCCATATTATTCCTAGCAAAAGAATTGATCAATGCTTAAAGATGGCGATTTCGTAAAAGTTGCCGGGCTTGTATTGGTAAGGCAAAGACCGGGAACTGCCAGAGGCATTTGTTTTATGACAATTGAAGATGAAACAGGATGTGCTAACCTGGTAGTTTTTGAAAATCTGTTTGAAAAATTTCGGAAAGAGATTTTGCAATCACGTCTTATAATGGTGGAAGGCAAATTGCAAATAGAAGGAGAGGTGATTCATGTTATTGTAAAACGATGTTATAACTTTTCAAAGTTATTACGGCAACTTACTGCATCGGAAAATGAAAATCTACCTGTGTTAACACTTGCCCGTGCTGATGAAAAATCTATACCTCCATCTCAGGATGTAAGAGTACAAAAAAGAGAACTTGTACAAAAAAGGATATTTCCAGAGGCAAGGAATTTTAAATGATAATTATATACAGCCAGGTTGCCCTGGGTTCTACTCCTTTCTTTATCGCCCGATAAGAATATAATGGTGAGTAAGTTTAACCATTAAAAAAAACTGCCCGCTTCCGCACATTTTTTGTATCATTTCCGGACACGGCTTCTTCTATTCAAATCAATATGTTGCACACTATCAATAAATTAAAAATCCGGAGTGATATTTGGCAGATGCTCTCAATCTCCACAATAAATATTGATTCAAATAATTTATATGTTTAGAAATTATTTCAAAACTGCCCTCAGAACACTTGGAAGAAACAAGTTATATACAACGCTGAATGTAGCTGGGCTTACTTTTGGGTTGAGCTGTTTTATACTGATTGGACTTTATGTTTTTGATGAACTTACTTTTGATGAGCAACACAGCAGGGCCAATCAGCATTTACAGGGTAATTGAAAATAAAAATGTGAACGGCGAAGCAACCACCATTGCGGCAGCGGGATACAAATTGGCTGAAGAATCCAAAAAACAGATTGCCGGAGTAGAAAATACAACCCGGCTTCAAAGAGTAGGCAGGGCAAATATTCTCAATCCCGAAAATCCTTCTGATTTTTTCCAGGAAACGGTAACGGTTGCTGATGAAAATCTTTTGCAAATTTTTGATTTTCCATTGGTCGCAGGAGACAAGAGTACAGCGTTAACATGAACCCAATTCCATTATTATTAATGAAGATCTTGCCATGCGGTTGTTTAATAAAACAGATGTCCTGGGAAAAACCCTGCAATTTAGCCACATGGAAACGCCATTGAAAATTACTGCTGTTCTAAAAAATCATCCACGCAATTCCAGTTTTGATTTCAGTTCGGTTATTTCGGAGTCATCTATCCGTAACGGTGATTTTTTTAAAGACATGCAGGCAGGCGATTGGTTATCCAATAATTTTTCTGTGTACATGCTGTTGAAAGCAGGGGACCAACGAAAAATCTGTTTCTGAAAAAATGTCAAAACTGGTTCATGATAATTATACGGCACCTGCCGGAACCAGTTTTTCTTTTAGCCTGCAACCCTTGAAAGATATTCACCTCAATTCTGAAAACATTGTTGATGGCGCAAGAAATTCTAATGTGGAGCAATGCCACAGGGGAAGTCCTTTTTATATAAAAATATTTTCTTTTATCGCTTTGTTTGTGTTGGTGATCGCCGGTATCAATTATATGAACCTTACCACCGCAGGGCTTCCGGTCGATTGAAAGAAATTGGCATTCGTAAAACTGTTGGCGCATTGAAAGGCAATTTGATCAGGCAGTTTTTGTTTGAATCATTGTTTGTAACATTCATTTCTTTTCTTTTGTCTTTACTGGTGGTGAATCTTTTGTCCCTCCATTTAACCATTTTGCCAATAAACAACTTTCTTTTGGTTTTTCAACCGACTATCGTATCTGGCTTATACGCCATTGTCTTTGCACTTATCACCGGTCTTTTATCCGGAAGCTATCCTGCATTAATGCTTTCCCGATTCAAACCTGTTGCATTATTGAAAAAGCTGAGAATAGGTAACAGGGCCGATCTTTCGTTAAGAAAAGGATTGGTTGTTTTTCAATTCACTATTTCTGTTGTGATGATCATTGCAACTATCGTTCTTTTCATGCAGGTACGATATCTGAACAATACTAATTTAGGTTTTAATAAAGACTTGTTGGTAGTGATCGATGTAAACACAGGTAAAGCAAGAGCAAATTTTGAATCAGTAAAAACTGAGATGGCAAAGTTGCCTGCAGTAAAAAATGTGTCGGTTACATCAAGAGTGCCGGGTGAATGGAAATCTTACCAGACCATTAAAATAAAAAATAAGGCAGCCCCCCCTGGTGAAAAAACGGCTTACATGTTTGGTGCCGATAAAGATTTTATGAAGACTTTTGAAATGCATTTGTTAAACGGAAGAAACTTTGACAATGCATCGGATTCCAATGCTGTTATTCTTAATGAAACAGCAGCCAGATTGCTTGGTATCACGGACGCTTCCGGACAAATAGTTGACATCCCTGCTATTTTCACGGGGCGGTGCTTACCAGCCCGTAAACGCCGACAATACTCCGTTCAAACCAAGAGTGATCGGCATTGTAAAAGATTTTCATTTTCAATCGTTGCGTGATAAAATCGAACCACTTGTACTTGCTTATAACAATAATCCAATTCAGGTTATAGATTATTATTCGGCTAAGAATAGCAGCGAGTGAATATACAGGGCAACATTGGATAAGCTTAAAAGCATAATGGTAAACAATGATAAAAACGATCCGTTTGAGTATCATTTCCTGGATGAACAGCTTGCATTGTTCTATGTTGAAGACGAGCGCCGTCAAACGATTCTTATATGGGTGGCCTTGGCAACTATTTTTATTGCGTGTCTGGGTTTGTTTGGATTAGCTACTTATTCTGCTGAGCAAAGAATAAAAGAAATAGGAGTAAGAAAAGTATTGGGAGCCACTGTTATTCAACCTTACTTCATTGTTATCAAAAGATTTTCTTAAACTGGTTTTTATAGCAAACGGCATTGCTTTCCCGGTAGCATGGTGGGCAACAAACAAATGGCTGCAGGAATATGCCTATCACATTAATTTGCAGGCGTGGATTTTTGTTGTTGCAGGATTGGCAGCAGGGCTCATCGCTTTGTTTACCGTTTCTTACCAGGCAATAAGAGCCGCAATTGCAAATCCTGTAAAATGTTTGCGGGTTGAATGAGCAATGAAATAAAGTTGCAAGGGTTCATAAGGTTTAAATGTTGAATTCTCTTAACTTTTGAACCCCACACCTTGTGCCTCAGGAACCGGAACTATTAATAAATTAATATTTTGATTTCAACAATAAATTATAAAATTGATTAGTAACACATGACGTAGTTCTTACTATTTAATCTTTGTCCACGTCTCCGGCTTAAAATGAAGACTATCTGGATTGTTGCCCGAGACAAGTTTTTCGAGAAGCGTATTGTCATTTAGTTCCGTTGGATAATATGATAAAGCTTTGGCGTCAGAAGTGAATAATGCTGCAAATTTTACTTCTGCGTTACCGAACCTTTTTAAATCAATCTTGTATTCCAGTGTGATTTTATTCCCTGTGTTGTTGTTATTTGCACACCATCCATTTTTTGTGTAGTAGGAAGCCTGCTTTTGTATAAGCTTTTCATCATATTCAAACTCACGAAGTTCCCAGGTAAATTTTTTTTGAAGTTTCCAACTGCCCTTTTCATTTGCATAAAGCTGATCTCCTAATGCTGCAGAAGCATGAAGGACTTTCACGGAATCTTTCCAATAAAGATAAATGTGAGACCAGCCAGGAGAATTTCCTACTATGCCGAAATATAAAGTTTCCTCTTTGCGTAGAATATATAGTTTTCCTCCTGATGATAAATCGTATTCTTTAGCGCCAGCCCACTCAGTTTTACTGATCTTGCCATCTAAATTAATAGCTTCATCATTGACGAAAACAAAAGAGGTTGCTAAAATAAACAATAGTATTATAGTTATCCTTTCCATGGCTTTACGTTTTTATAAATAACTGTTTCAAATTTTTTCCTTGTAGAGAGCATTGTATTGTCTATCGTCCTGGCTTTACACAAACGCAACCAGGCTGTCGCAGACAGTTTCTGTCGGGCCCATAAACCTAATAAAGAAACGAAATTTTTATTTAACCGCAATGCAGCTGCGGCATCCCGGTTATATCGGACAAAATACCGCAGCAGATTAATAAACGGTCAAGTTAATTAAAGATGAAAAATGATTTACTGCGGAAATTTATTCTGTCTGGTCGATTGCGCAAAAACCCACTTGTTAACTCCGGTTTTTTTACGTTAGCTTTCTATTGCCATGCCGTCAAAATTCCCATTCTCATCGGTAAAAATTGCAACCAGTTCATTTGTCATTTCCTGACCAATTGAATAATCAAAAGTTGCAAATAAAGTTGCATTGTCAGGATATATACCTACCCGAATTAAATGTAGCCTCTTTAATAATTGGTTTTTGTGGTCAGAAGTTTTGCTATTAAGATCAATCAGCTTTGACAATTCTTCCTGGCCGAGTTCTTCTAAATGATGTTCTAAATATGACTTTACTGTGTCGCCTTCTTCATTGTTATAATCGTTACTGATATATCCTTTATTATTTAAATCGTAAATTCTGATATTTTCAATGAAATGTTTTACAAGATCAAGTCGTTTTGGGTCGATGGTCTTGTTATCAAAATTGAGATCAATTTGTATTTCTTTATCCTGAAAAGGAATACCAACATTGTAATACTCTTCCAGAGAGGTAGGATCAATTTGCCCAAAGTAAGGAAGTTTAATTAATGGCATAAAAATTTCAAATTAAGAAAAAAATGCTTTTAAAAAATTGTAGCTAACCTTCGAATTTACGCAATCACTTCGAAATGAATGGAGATAATGGGTTGAACTCATCTTGTGATAAGTGATGGCCGGTGTCAGGCCCAGAGACTGCGCCAGAATGGTACACAATAATCACAAATCTCATTTTGCATTGCCGCTATAGAAAGAAAATTAAAGTTTATTTAATTTGATTTGCATCATTGATCCGGCCACACAATTGCAACCTTGTAAGTCATAATTAATTTCCCAAACTTGTGAAAGTGGGAGCAGGGGCAGATTTATTGTTCTTCAATAATTGAGTTTCCAACGCTACAATCCCCGGACGTCCACTTCCAGCTTTCATGTAATCTTATTTTACCGTTAGCCAATATTTCCGGCTTTGATATACAAATGCCCGTCATCAATTCATTTTTATCATTTACCTGGTGGTAACGCATTTCTATTTTACCGTTACTATCCACTAACCCGATCAGGTGCCCTGTTTTTATCTTTCCTCCTGAAGACGTTGAAGTCAGGATATTATCTTCCTGTTTATAAACAAAAATTGTTTCCGGTGAAGTCTCTCCGTTTTCAGTATTCGTTATAGGCTTGAAAATTTTATTGTTGTAGTTTATCATATCATTCTTCAGTATTTAATTTCTTCGTTGAATGTAAAAAATAGTGTTTTTGCCTATGCTGTAGGTGCATAGCAGGTTATAACAACAAGAAATAAGAAATTTTCAACAAAGTTTTTTTAACAGCATATTGATTTATTGTTAGTTCACCAGCCCCGGTTGATGCCTCACGAGCCGAAACTATTTATAAGTAGAATTTTTATTGCATTTTATTGCTACACAAAATTACAAAAAAGGTTCGTGAGGCACGAACTGAGGCGTAGGAGGATGAGGTTGTTTGAATCGAATTGTAAATAGCTGCGATTTTTATTCTTACTCAAATCGGCCCAAGTCTTCGGGAAAATGACTTGTTAAAACGGTAAACCTGCCTGCTTGTTGAGTTACCAATCATCCTGCGAAACACTGACGCCAGGCCGATGGTTGTATCCAGGCTCATGTGTTGTATGTATCACGTATGCTATCTCTCCAAAACTTAATTGACATCCTGATTTGCTTTCAACTTTTCAATCATCGCCTGTACCGCCTGTTTGTTTACATCATTAGGTGCGAACAATAATGCTTTTTGTGCAAACTCCAATGCTTTTCCATAGTCATGATTTGCAGATAAACCCCGTACCATACCCGCAAGCGTTATAAACTGGTCAGGATTTTTTGTGTAATTGAAACGGAATACTTCCAATGCGGCTTTTTCTTTTTTCGCAGATAAAAGTTGCTTGCCAAGTTGCTGAAGTTGGTTGACGCTGCCAAAGGGCAAAGCATTTTGCAGCACAGTTGCTGCCTGTGAAGATTTACCGAGTTTTTCAAGAATGGCAGCTTTGATTGAAAGTGCAGAAAACGAAGTTGGGTCACCGGGGAAATCTGTAGAACTTGATAATGTTGACCAGGCTAATGCTGTTTCCAATTGGTAATTGTTTTGAAGACACCAGCTAGCAGCAACGTTTAATCCCTGTGATGTAAAGCCTGAAGGGTTTTGTGATTCGGTTTTGAAAGCATCGAATTGCTGTTTCAGGTAATCTACTTCAACCTTAAAAGGAATGGAGAGTTTTTCCCAGGATAATGATATTGCCGCAGCGTTCATCGTTTGATCTGAAAATTTGTATTCGAGATATTCTACAGCTTTCTCTAACGGAACAGGCTTAACTTTTACACGTAAAGCGTCTTCAGTTTCATCATAAAAAAATGAACCCCATGCATCCGATTTTTTTGAAAAAATAAGTATACTTTCCAGCTGATCATACGCAATGAAAAAACCATATTTCCCTTTTGGTAATGTGTGTCCTTCAATTTTTACATCATTGTCGAATTCAATGATCGTGTTTTCGTTTGCCCCGGCCCGCCAGGGCGTGGGCTTCCTGTTTCCGAAGCCCTGGTCAATAAAGCCTTTGTGCACAACTTCGCCCCATATCTTTCCCGCCCGGTTATGTACCGCAGGACGGTGATAGGTAATCGAAATTTGTGTTAACCCTACCTGTTCAGAAACAATGGCTTTTTTTGTGTAACCATTGGGGCTTGCTGCATTGTACGGAATTTGTGCCAGGCTTCGGCTGCTGTACAAAATGATTGTAAAGCAAATTAAAAATTGTTTCATATTTCCACGACATGTTTTTATGATGAGATAAAGCAGGAGAGTGGTATTAAAGTGCCATCTCTTTCAACTTCTGTAAGATATTAAGGCATTTAATTAATTTAATCATAAAAGGACAAATAACTGTTTAACAGTACCAACACTGTTTTTTCAGGACTAATAAGCAAGTACATTATTCCAAATATGTGCAACTGCACACGCATCCTTTCCTTTTTTAAAAATGAAAATTAAAACCATCATCATACAAAGGGACGAAATGAAGTTTTTAAGGACATATAATGTGTACTCCGGTAAGCAAATTTTCTGATAAAAATATTTAACGGCTATATTTGAATAAAATATGAAAAATGCCAGGTTTAGGTTTACCTAACAGTTGGAAATTAAATAATTTATTACTGTACAAACGATGGCCATGGCATTTAATGTTTTGGATAGGATATGCATTATTCAGGGCCTGGCCTTACTCGCTCACTATTAAATATTATCCCCGGATTTACCTGGACTACATGCTGCTTACAGAAATCCTGTTTGTGGTTATTGTCTATTTCACCATATGGCTCTACAGGCGTTTCTTCGGTTTCAAAAGATACATGCTTTATTTTTTGCTCGGAACGGGGGGTTGGATGGCTTACCTGTATGGCAGGACTGTTTTTCAAATGTATTACCTGAAAAATGATCCGGGCTTCAAAGGAAGTAGTTTTGTTGATATATTCCTAAGCAACATAACAATGACATTGGTCTGTTTTTTATTTATTACTGCCTGTAAGTATTTTAAGGATGGATATATCACGCAACAATTTGAAGCAGAGAAAAAACAACAACAATTGGTAGCTGAGATACATAATTTAAAATCGCAGATCGCTCCACATTTTTTGTTTAACACATTAAATAACCTGTATGGACTTGCGGTGGATAAATCAGATAAATTGCCTGGTTTGATGTTACGGCTGTCCGATCTGCTCCGGCATTCCCTGTATGAAACCCAAAAACCCCTGGTAGCAATTAAAGATGAAATAAATGTATTGAAAAGCTATATGGAACTGGAAAGTATTCGCCTTGAACGGGATTTAAAATTAACATTCGATAATACAGTTTCTGCTGAAGCGCCCTATCAAATCGCTCCTTTAATTTTAATTGTATTCATGGAAAATGCTTTTAAACATGCTAAGTTCGTTAAATCAGGTGGGGTTAATATTTACATCAAGACATCACTTGAAAATAACTGGTTCGAACTAACAATCAAAAATAATTATAATATTGAAAGAGCAGGCTCCGCTTATGGCATTGGTTTAACGAATGTAACACGGAGGCTGGAAGTGCTTTATCCAAACCAGCAACACCAGTTGACCACAACGAAAGATGAGCTTTATTACACAATTAACCTTCGGTTGCAACTGGAGAAAATAATTTAATCAATTCAAAAAAATGGAAGCGGTTAAATATAATTGCATAGTAGTGGATGATGAACCTATTGCACGGAGGATCATCATTAATTATATTAATCAAATGCCTGTACTAAACCTGGCAGCAGAAAGCATAAATGCACTAAATGCAATCAATTATTTAAGGGCTCATAGCAGTGTTGATATCATTTTTTTGGATATTAATATGCCTAATCTTTCTGGCTTACAATTATTGAAAATTGTACAACCCCATCAGCCGGTTATTTTTACGACTGCCTATTCAGAGTACGCCGTGGAAAGTTATGAATTGAATGCTGTTGACTATTTGCTGAAACCGTTTTCATTTGAACGATTTACAAAAGCTATTTTTAAAGCGATAGACTATATCAACCACGCAAACAAGAAGGCAGTTGAAATTACCGGCGAAGCGAAACCGGCTTTTTATATTAAATCCGATGGAAAAAATTATCCTGTTTGCCTCGATGATATTTTATATTGTGAAGCGATGAAAAATTATACGAGGGTTGTTTTAAAAAATGATCAGAAATTAATGCCGCTTGTTCCGCTTTCAAAATTTGAAACGCTTTTAACGGAAGCCGGCGGTGCTTTCATACGTGTGCATCGTTCTTTTTTAATCTCCAAAGTGCATATCACTGCCATCACTCCAAGCCTGGTAACCGTAAATAAATTCGAAATTCCCATCGGGATTCAGTTTAAAGAACGTTTTTTTAAAGAAATTGGAATGAAAGATAACAAATAGATTTCCTCATCGTATAGCTTCCGCTTCTTATTGTTTTATTGATATCTCTACTTAACCCTGTTAGGCAAAATCTTTTCCCGGATTAGTTTCAGTCTTTGAATCTTAGGATGAAGAAGAGAAATCTATTCCTCACAATTTTGGATAAATCTTTTTTTTGATCCACGAAAAGCAGTGTTTGTACAACAAATTATTTCTTTGTCCCTTTATAAAAAATGCAATTTCTCCATGTTATAAATTACAGCAACTAAAAAATTAAAAAATATGAAAAAACATTTATTATTTGCAGTAGCATTTTTTTTAACTATTTGCACAAACGCACAATGGCTTGAGCAGAATGCGGGTTTTTCTGCCAACCCCCTTGGATTTTATGAAATGTCAATTGTAAACAGGCACACCGCCTGGGCAATTTGTTATGACGGAGTAAACGGTTTATTCAGCAATCGTACGATACTGGATTTTACACGTACCAAAAACGGCGGTAATACCTGGATACCGGGTAAAATGGGCAATGACAGCAGCCTCCAGTTTTCCAACATCAGCGCCATCAGTGAAAAGGAAGCCTGGGTGGCCATGCACAAACTAAATGGTATAACTGGAGGAGGATTGTATCATACAAAGAATGGTGGGGTAACCTGGACACAATCAAATGCGGGACAGATCTTTGACGCTAACTCATTTCCTGATTTTGTACATTTTAAAAATAAAAATAAGGGTATCGCAGTAGGTGATCCCAACAATGGATACTTTGAAATATATACAACAAACAATGGCGGAAACAATTGGCATAGGGTTACAGCTTCCCATATACCAGCCATGCTTCCTAACGAATATGGCTGGATCAGCGGCTACGCGGCACTGGGAAATACCATTTGGTTTGGAACTACCTCTGGCAGGATGTATAAATCTACGAATTTTGGAAAAGACTGGACAGTCAATACTGTAGATCCTGCAGGTAATGCTATATACGAAATTGCATTTAACGATGACAAGTTGCATGGCGTAACACACATGAGGTCGAATGCAGGAACATTTTTATTCTCAACTGCTGATGGAGGTGTGACCTGGACAAACCTGGGTCAGCCTGCAAACTGGAAGAGCAGTCGCATCACAGCCGTACCTGGTACCAATGCTTTGGTATCTACTTCTGTTGTTCTATCCGATCCGGGCTCTGCTGTGTCATATGACAACGGAGCCACCTGGATAGCAATTGACAATACCGTCCACAAAGCAGTAGCAAGATTCTATGATGCACAAACAGGATGGGCCGGCGGTTTTTTCTCCGTAGGGCCTCCGTTTTCCGGCGGTATATATAAATCTCAAATTGTTTTCCAGGTTCCATCCTGCCATGACAGAATTAACCCGGTTGAGAAAAATGGCGGCATGAAGCCATTGGTTATTCCGCCAACACCAACAGATAAACAAATAAATATTTATCCTACACCGGCCAATGACGTTATTAATATTGTATTACCGGATGAATTAGCAAATACAAAGAGTATGATAAGTATATTTAGTATAGATGGTAATTTAATTACAACAGGTAAGTCAACAGCAACAAAGTTTATCCGGTTAGACGTGAGTAAATTAACTGCCGGGGTTTATTTGCTTCGTATTGAAGCCAATGGGCAAAAAATTAATAAGATGATCACGATCGCACGGTAAGTATGGTTATATCTTTAAAAGAGCAACCTCAAATTGGTTGCTCTTTTTTTATCTTTCATAATATCAATCGCTTTGGGATCTGCAAACTGCCTGTTCCCACAAACTTCATTTCCTCATCTTATCATGATATTAATATATAGCGAACCTGTTTTTTTTTGATAGTGCAGTTATATTGTTATTGAAAATGTACCAGCATGCCGGTAAAATATAAAACAGGAGAAGATCAACTATTTATGGTCGCTTACTTATTTGTGAACTTTATTATCTTATCAACACTACTGTTCCCTTTTTCTCAATTATTTTTCCATTATACCCAACACCTTTGATCACCCAGGTATAAGTACCGGTATCCTGTGGCTTGCCCTTAAAAGTTCCATTCCATCCTGTATGACGGTTTGTTGCATTGAATATTACCTGGCCTAACCGGTTAAATACCCGGAAGAAAGTAGTGGAAACAATGCCGGCTTCAATTGGAGTAAAATACTCATTTACACCATCGCCATTGGGAGTAAAAGCTGTAGGTAAATAATAAGCGGGTCCGTTATAAACTTTTATGTCGATTGTATCATAACCTTTACACCCGGCATTATCTGTTACATCAAGATAGAAATGATATTCCCAGTTTGTCATAATGACAACCGGATCAGGGATAGTTGGATTGGATACGATTGCATTTGAAGGCGTCCAGGTCCAGTTATAAATAGTTCCGCCAGATGCATAAAGCTGGAATGGTACACCATTTACGGCAACCGTATCTTCTGCATGTGCAAATGCGGCTACAGGTTGCCGTATGCTAACCGTTGCATTTACCGTATCCTCACAACCGCTGCCATTACCAATGATCAATTGATAAATACCCGGATTAGAAATACTACCAGGTGCAGGAACAGGAATTCCGTTCATGCTCCAGTTGCTAATGATATGTAACCCTGTTGTATCGTATACTGAGAATAAGTTTATGCTCTTACCATTACAAACAACGAGGCTGGTATCTCCTAATTGGCTTATGCTATTGATAGTGATGGCTGCAATACTGGTATCAGGTTCGCTACATCCGGCAGTTGCTGCAATAATGTATTTGAAAACACTGTTGCCGGTATTCGCATCGGGAATAAAAATTCCTGCACCTGCATTAAAAATTCCGCCGGTACCGCTAAACCTGCTCCATACACCACCGTTTTGTTCTCCTGTAATCAATGCAAATAAATTAATAGGGGCGTTTTGATTTCCGCAAATTGTAACGGCTCCATCAATACCGGCATTGGTTGGCCCGGGCAAATGCAGTTCAACATTAATACTTCCGTTTGTCTGGCAGCCACCATCGGTGATGGTTACACTAATTATTCTTGGACCAGCTATATTAGCAAAACTGACTTTGATATGGTTCACACCTGTTCCCGACCCGGGTGCAAGTATACTTCCTCCACCGGTAATTGTCCAGTTATAAACCGCAGTACCACTATAAAAGACCTCATATTCAACTTCATGCAGATTACTTCCTATGCAAATGTTTGTTGGTCCACTGATTACTATTGGTGGAATTGTACTAACGGGATTGACAGGGTGCTTAACAGGTCCAACAGGAATTACTTTAATGCCTGCGCAACCAGACAATGTTACTTGCAGCTGAAGCATAACAGTATAATTGCCCGGCGTTGCATAAGTATGCAATGGTGGTTGCCCCGGGTTTGCGGTAACAGGTGTACTTCCATCACCAAAATCCCATGTGGCAACATAATCACGCCAGTTAATACTGTCTGTTATATCAAAACGGAATGTATTGCAATTGGTACGGGTTATTGTGAAATCCAGCATTGTTTCTGCCGGTGGACAGTGTATGCTATTCGGCAGATTCCAGAAATTAGCACCAATCGGGTTTACGAGATTAGGGGAAAGCTGGTTCCCTGTAAGTACAGTAGTCACAGTAGGTACACCTGTAAAACGATCGACCCTGCATAGTGTTATACTACCCGGACCGCCAAAAAAAAGCCGTTCCAATACATAAATATTTCCATCCGGGCCAATTTCCAATCGTCCAAAATCATTGCCCACAGAAAAAGAAACTGCATTGCCGGTTAATATATCCATGTCTACAAGTCCGCCCTGTGAACCGGTAGTCCTGCTCAGGTAAATGTGGTTGTTATCATAAAAAACAATACCACCTGCATAGGGAATATTATATGGCTCAATATTGTAATTGCCCGTCAACCCGAAATTACCCATCCTGTTATCAAAAGTTGCGGCACATAAATAAACCTGGTTGTTAACGGTGTATTTAAATGCGATCCGGTTATGATCTTTATTGGCAACAATTCCGCACCCGTATGGCAAAATAAAACTATTGCTTGCCATGAGGTCAACAGATTTTTGAGATAACCCAACTGTATTCAGTAAAAAAGAAACCAGGTATGTTCTGTTGCTTGTACTTCTTGCAGAAAATACAATCCAGTAATCCTTGCCGTTAGCATGGGGCACTGCTGTAATATCTTCTGTATAAGCCCAAAGATTGTAATCAAATGTTTCACCGGGAGGTGCGGTAACATCCAGTGTACAGCTAAATGGAGCAACTGAACCATTTCCATTCATATCAATAAGAAAAACCAAAGCAGGAGGGTAGTTCGTAGCTACATTTAACACTGGAGGATTTTCCCAACCCCTGTTTGGAATTATTAAAAGATATTGATTTGGATGGCCGGGGAAAGGAACAGAAACAATCTGCCCATTGGAATTACCTGTTCCGCCGCTTAAAGGATGTAGCGGAGCCGAGTTGATCCTGTTACCCGCAGCATTATATACATGGAATCCATTCGTATAAAATAAGAGTGCTCCTGTGTTAGGATCTGTTTCTGTAATATAAGATTCCTGGTTACCATCACTTGTCATTTGTATTGCCGGGCTAGCCTCAGCATTCGGCACACCATTCAGAAAATTAACTCCAAGGTGTCCCCATCCAAATTTCCAGCGAACCTGGTTTTTACGACAGGAATTGATCTCGCATGCGATCACATTTACAGTTTGCTGCGATGTTGTTACCTGGCTACCGGAATTGCTTGCCGTAAGTTGAACGGTATAAGTACCACTGCCCGTAAACGTGATATTAGTGCTGGCAGCGTTTGGCGAAGCAATATTTGCAGCGGGGCTAACAGACCATTGCCATTGATTTGCAAGATTACTTCCCGAACCATTGTTTATATTGGCAAATCCGGCGGGTGTATTTATGCAAAAAATGTTGGGCATGGTAAAGTCTGCCATTACAGTTGCGGCAAAACAACCGTCCGCACCTAATACTCCTGCGGCTAATACATTGGCCTCTGCCGCGAGTGAAGCCCTTACAGTATTCAGCATGGCATGCATTCTTGCCTTTTGATCACCGGTAAAAGTATTCAGTATATTATCATCACTGTAATACATGAAATTTTCGGGCATGTCCGTAAGACCACAAACAACGTTCACATTTGGTTGATCACATGGATTTACATCACAAATAAAATCACCTGTGAAGCTACATTGCGATGAACTGTTGATGCAATCCTCGAACGTATGATAAAGTCCGAGAAAATGCCCCACTTCATGTACTGCAATTTTACCACGGTTAGCAAAGTTGGAACTGGTTCCGCCGGGGCAGGCAGGGTTAGCAATCGGTTGAAGCGGGAAATTATTCCCGTTTACAGAGTTATCTCCAAATACATCACTGCGTATGACTACTCCTTCAATTAGTCTTGCTTCAGGGCCATTATAACCTGCAATACTTGCATAACCCTGTATACCTGGGCAATCACCGGAATTTGCAGCACCTCCAAACCTGATAGCAGTAACCACCCAGATATTCAGAAAGGAAGTAGATGGAAAAAAATTGCCCGGCTGTGTAATATTGGCCAGTTCTGTTTGGCCGGGTAAACTGTATTCATGCCTTGAAGCATTTGTGTTCTTATACCTCATTACACCTGGCTCAGCTGCTGATGTCCAGCTAGCTCCCGGGGATGGAATTGTTGCAAGGCAAAACCTGATCCTGGTGTCAACTCCATGTGCACCCTGTGGCATAGCAGCATATTGAGCGGCGGCAGCATTTTCGTAATAATTGGCTGTTCCATCATAATTACTAAACCCGGCGTTTAGTGCGTCGAGCTGGCTTTGTACCTGGGCATAACTGATATTGGTTCCACTTCCAACGGCTTCGCCATTATGCACAACATGTACTACTACAGGGATAATATATTCGGGGCCATTGGGGAAATATCTTTGCTGCCTTGAAGTCTTTCCGATATTACGGGCGAGATAACTGTTTAATTTCTGATCGATTTGCCGTTGATATTCTTCCAGGTGCAAGCCTGGTTGAGCATTAAGCATCCTTCTTACTTCATCAAAGCCACAACCGGTACCACCAGGACTTATTCTTTCCTGTGCCATGAGTTTGGAACAACACATGGCCAAAATCACAATAAAGCAGTATAGATTTTTGAGCATAATTCTCGCCTTCAGCAGGTATGAAAATAACAAAATAAACTGAATTTTTCTACTGCCGGAACAACAATCTCTGCCTGCAATGTAAAATTCGACAATGATCTGTCTGATCTTTCACCGCAGAGGCGCAGAGACGCAGGGTATAAGCTCTGCGACTTTGCGCCTCTGCGGTAAATATATTCCAGGCAACAATTAAGATTAAACATCATTAACTAAATCCGGTAACCTGCTATATAATATCGCTCAAAGTCTATTGTGATTCGCTTATTTTGTAACTTAACGGAACAAACCAAAGCAGCTATTATTACCTGCATTTAACAAGGGACATAAATGGTTCCCGAAAACTGACAACATGGAACTTCCCGCACTTCAGGTACATTCTTCAGGCAGTGAAAAAAAATATCGCCGGCTTTTTGAACAGGCATCAGATCCTATAATGATCACTGATTTCAAAGGAAATTTTATCGACGTAAATACAACTATGTGTAACCTGTTCGGCTACACGAAAGCCGAATTATTGCAGATGAATGTTTCAAAAATGATAGAAGAAGAGGATTTGAAAACTTCTCCCATCAGGTTTGATCTGCTGGCAGACGGGGATCATATTTTCAGCAACAGGAAAATGATCCATAAAAACGGGACGATCATTTATGTAGAAGCAAACGTAAAGAAGTTCGGAGAGAATTTAGTGATGGCAATTGCAAGAGATGTTACGGAATTACATAAAATACAAAAACAGGTAGAAGTAAGTGAATCAACATTTCGCGGTGCATTTGAAAATTGTCCTATAGGAATGGGACTCGTGTCTCCCAGGGGAAACTGGTTGCGGGTTAACAGGCAGCTGTGTAATATAACAGGATATACAGAAAAGGAAATGCTTGGTACTAATTTCAAAGACATTACCCATCCGGATGACGTTGCAAATGACATTCATCATTTACAACTTTGCATTGCCGGAAAAACAGATACCTACAGGGTAGAAAAAAGGTATCATCACAAAAATGGTTCAGTGGTATGGATAAAGCTTAATACAACTTTGGTGAGAGACAGTAATAAGAACCCGCTTTACTTTATTTCACAGATTGAAGATATCACCGAACGGATGCGGGAGACAGAAGGGAAAGATCGCATCCGTTACATGCTGAATGAACGAGTAAAGGAACTGACCACACTGTACCGATTTGACCAATTGTTACAGGGAAGTGAATTATCAATAAAAGAACTGCTGAAAGAACTGGTAGCAATTCTACCTGCCGGATGGCAGTATCCTGGGATCACGGCGGCAAGGATCGTATATGGGAAAACTGAATTCAAAACCCCTAATTTTAATTCCAGTCCGTATAAACAACAGGTGTCTTTTTGTACACCTGACGGCACGAAAGTAATCATTGAAGTAATTTACCTGGAGAAAAAGCCTTCAGCAGCGGAAGGACCTTTTCTTGCAGAAGAAAGGAACCTGATCAACATGCTTGCAGAAATGTTCAGGATATATTTAACACGAAAAGAAGAATCAGAAGCATTGAAAAAATCAGAGGCAAACCTGCATACGATTTTTGATGCAACAGATACGCTGTATGTTTTGCTTGATAAAAAATTCCGGATCATATCATATAATAAACCTGCTGCAGCATTTGCATCCAGGGAAATGGACCTGGCCATTGAATTAAATAAGCCGATCACCAACTATATTCCCGCCGAAAGACGTAGTTTTTTTTCAAAGAATATGAAAAAAGCACTGGCAGGAGAAAATATCGATTACGAAGTAACTTATCCTCAACGAGACGGTTCATCAAAATGGTATGACACAAGAATATTGAACATTGAAGGGGAAAGTGGAGAAGTATTTGGCCTGATCGTAGCTGTACTTGACATAACTGAAAAGAAATTGCTGGAACAAAAAATATTGAAACAAACAGTGCAGGAGCAAAAAAAGATCAGCAGGGCCATTATTAAAGCGCAGGAGAGAGAAAGAAATTATCTCGGTCAGGAATTGCACGATAATGTAAGCCAGTTGCTCGCAGGAACAAAACTGTATATGAAAGCGGCGGCCCAGGATAATAATACTGTGAAAAAACTGGTGAAATATCCTATGCAACTCATTGACAGTTGTATTCATGAGATCCGGCAATTGAGCAGCAGGCAGGTTACACCTCTAAAAAATATCCGCTTAAAAAACCTGTTAGATACATTATTGCTTAACTGGCAAAAGAATATAAACATCAAAACCAAATTCGTTTATAATATAGGAAGCCAGAAACTGAGTGACGATCTTAAGCTGAATATTTTCCGGATTGTACAGGAGCAGGTAAACAATATCACGAAATATGCAAAAGCAAAGCATGTAAATATTTCTGTACTTGCAGATAAAAAGAAAATAGATGTTTTAATAGTGGATGATGGCGTTGGATTCAATACAAATAAAAAAAGAAAAGGCATAGGTATTTCAAATATGATCAACAGGGCAAATGCATTTAACGGGGAGGTTTGTATTGAGAGCTCGCCAGGGAAAGGATGTAAAATTCTTGTTTCGATACCATTTAACTTGAATATTGAATATTAAGTATTGAACATTCGTTTTCATCTGGCATTTCAAATGTTCAATACTCAATGCTCAAGGAACCGGCTTTTTCGTTTTTTATCAGGCTTTATCAGTCAACCTTTATCACCTCGTACCAGATTTCCCCATTCTCCTGCACTACGGGTTTATATTGAATGCCATCCACTCTATAATAGGTTTCACCATCGATTGTGACTGTTTCATAACCTTGTGGCAGGCTTTCCACTACAGCGCCAACCGGCGGAGCTACAACGCGATAATCTTCTTCGTATTGATCGTAGAAAGTTCCATTATAATAATAGTAGGGATAATTGTTTACATAAACCCTCCTGTAACCAAACGGAAGAACATGAATGGAAATCCCTACCGGTGGTGCCACCACGATGAATGAACTGTTATATGGTTTATAATATGCGCCATTATAGTAACGGTATCCACAACCTCCATAGTTAATGGTCTGGTAACTAAAAGGGAAACTTGTTATAATACTACGTCTCGCCGGCAAATACCTGTAACGCCAGCTTGGGTTATGCGAATTATAAACCGGCCGCCTGTTATTATAGTGATACCTGCCTGCATAAAAATGTTCATTCCTCCTGCGGTCAACGCTGGAATTCCGGCCACGTGCATAACGGTCATGATTCTGTTCTCTTATACGAACAGAGGGTTGACTGTGATGATTCCTGGCAGGAGGTTGTTGATGGAAACGCGGATTACGATTCGCAGACCGGGCATCCTCATTTCTATTCTGGCGATGCCGCTCTTCTCTTCGCTGTGCATTAGATGTAAAGAATGAAAAAGCACAAAAAACTACAAGAAAAAAGCTTTTTGTTCTGGTGGTAATAAGATTTGCCATGATTGTTTTTTTAAATTTAATAAAACTTCCACGGCTTTGACGGAAAAAGAACAAGATGTTTAGTGGGAGAAAAATATTTTACTTTATTGTAACAAATTACTTCAAATGATAATAAGTAGTGAATGGTGAATAGTCAATAATGAAAGCTTGTGACATCTTACCTTATGGTCTGTTTTTAAAGAAGCAAATCAATTGCGACATAACAAGTTTTCACCATTCACTATTGACTATTCACTTATTCCATCTCCATCATCTGCTCAAACACTTTTTCATATTCAACATTTGCCACCTGCAGCTCTTTTACAGCGTTGTTATAATCTGTTTCTGCCTGTACGAATTTTTTCTTGTCACTATAAATTTCCGGGAGAGCCAATGCATTCTCCAGTTCGGTCTTCTTCGTATTTAATACTGCAAGCTTTTCTTCCAGTTGTTTGAACCTATTTTTTACCTTCTGTAATTCTTTTTTCTTATCCTTATTTTCAGGTACCGGTTCGGCTTTTTTTACTTCGACTTTTATTTCAGGTTGTTCTGCCTTCACATTTTTTTTTGCTTCAGCTTCAGCTTTTGTCCTGCGTTCCTTCCAGTCTTCCCACTCTGCATAGGTTCCTTTAAATTCCCTGATCTTCCGGTCATCGATTTCCCAGATCTTGTTTGCGAGACGGCTGATAAAATACCGGTCGTGGCTAACCAGTATCAGGCTGCCCTCATACTTATTCAATGATTCTACAAGCAGGTCTACAGAATGAATATCAAGATGGTTCGTGGGCTCATCCAGCATAAGGAAATTCGCTTTGCTGGCGATTGTTTTGGCAAGCGCAACCCTTGCTTTCTCTCCACCACTCAATACTTTGATCTTTTTTTCTACTGAATCGCCACTGAATAAAAATGCACCGAGTAAACTTCTTAATTCAAGATCATTTTTTCCGCTCCTGGCTTCCTTTAATTCTTCCAGTACATCATTGTTCATATTGAGGGCTTCCAACTGGTGCTGTGCATAAAATGATTCCACTACATTATATCCCCATTCTCTTTCTCCTTCAAATGATTCTGTTCCGGCGATGATACGCAATAAGGTCGATTTACCCTTTCCGTTAGCACCAATCAGTGCGATCTTATCTCCACGATCAATTTCCGCCCCGGTATCTTCTACAATATGAACATCTTTAAAACTTTTGGTTACATGTTTTAGTGTACAGATAATTTTACCAGGCTGTTTCTCCACGGCAAAATTTATTTTCATATTAGGTCTTTCTATTTCTACATCTTCTATGCGTTCTATTTTATCGAGCCGTTTAACAATACTCTGAGCTTGTGCAGCTTTACTCGCTTTGGCTTTAAAGCGTTCAACAAATCTTTCCTGTTGACGTATATAATCCTGCTGATTTTCGTAAGCTTTCTTTTGCATATCTATGCGCAAAGCTTTTTCCGTTTCGTAGTAGGAATAATTACCCGTATAAAAATGGAGTTCCTGCTGGTACAATTCCACAATTTTTGTAACCATTCTGTCAAGAAAAAAACGATCATGTGAAACAATTACTACGGCACCCTGGTAATGCTGCAAATATTTTTCTAGCCATTCAATACTGGGAAGATCGAGGTGATTGGTAGGCTCATCCATTAATAGAACATCCGGATGCTGCAGGATCATCTTGGCCAATAACACACGCATGCGCCAGCCTCCGCTGAAATTTTTATAGGGTTTTTGAAGATCTGCATTACTAAAACCCAATCCCTGTAATATTTCTTCCGTCCTGTGATGAATGCTATAACCATCCAGCACGTCCATTTCGTGCAATAATTCTGAATAGTCATGTGCCAGTTGCTCGTCACCGGTTTTAGCGAGTTCTTCTCCCAGTTCTTCAATTTCTTTTTCCAATTGTTTCACTCTTTCAAAAGCACCCAATGCCACTTCAAGAATAGAATCCTCTGTGTCAAAACCCAATAGATCCTGGTGTAAAAAACCAATGGTGGTTTCTCTTCCTTTCTCAACAGTACCTTTCGCAGGAGAGTATTGACCGGTTAACACTTTTAATAATGTAGATTTTCCTGTACCGTTATAACCGATCAGGCCTATACGCTCGTTGGGTTGTATATGCCAGGTGGCATCTTCCACAATTGTCCTTGCGCCAAATTCAAAGGTCACATTTTGTAATCCTAACAACATCTTCTATAATATTTTTTAATATGATTTTGCAAAAATACTTTAATAGTTAACAAGTAACAATTAACAGTTAATAATTAATGCACGTGGGGTTATTCGAATTTAAATGAGCTGGTTTTACAATTCCCGATTGCCGATTCCTGCTCTTATCCTAACTTTGGCAAAATTTTTCACATATGAAAAAAATCGTGTTGATCTTATTTGTGTTAGCCATTGGATTTGCAGCATGGTGGTTCCTGCTCAGGTCGAAACCTTCTGAAGACAAAGCACCCAAAATGGCACCCATTGCATTAAAGAAGCACTCCGATGTTTTTAGTAACAGTGTTGATAAAATGGTAACAGCTTACTTTAATATTAAAAATGCATTTGTGGAATCTGATACTGCAACGGCAAAGCAACATGCACAATCTTTTATAAGCCTGCTAGACAGCATTCCATTGGATGAGTTGAAAAAAGATACAGCAGGGATATTTGAAACAGCAAAATCCAATATTGCTGATATTAAATCAAATACGGAATCTTTATTAAAGCAAACGGATATTACAGAAATGAGACATGATTTCAGTACGATAACAGAAATGATGTATCCTTCCTTCTTTAAAGTGATCAATTATGAAGGTCCGAATATTTACTGCAAAACTGCCCAATGGCTTTTGGAGATGAAATGCCGGCAAACTGGATCAGTAACAGCAGCGAGATAATTAATCCATACCTTGGTAAACATGATCCTAAATATAAAGCAACTATGCTTCACTGTGGTTCGGTAAAAGATAGTATGGTTGCAAAAAAATAATACAGTTTACCGGAACCCGATCACATGAAAGCAATCATTTCATCTCTCTTAATGTTATTTTTTAGTTTTGCGTTACAGGCGCAAAAAAAATACACAATAAGCGGGTACGTAAAAGATGCAGCAACCGGTGAGACACTTATTAATGCCAGCATCGCTCTTAAAGCAAATACAAAAGGAATTAACAGCAATCAATATGGCTTTTATTCCATTACGCTTGACCGAGGGAAATTATGTACTCGTGGCTTCGTACGTAGGATATGTTTCAAAGGCATACGAGATCAGTTTACAGGCTGATACCCTTCTTAACATAGATCTTAAAACCGGCATCACATTTCACAGGAAGTAGTACTTACTTCTAAAAAACGTGATAATAATGTAAAGAACGCCCAGATGGGGAAAATCAGTTTACCCATTGAGCAAATAAAATCTGTGCCTGCGTTCATGGGTGAAGTAGATCTATTGAAAGTAGTACAATTATTACCTGGTGTGCGCAATGCAGGTGAAGGAACTGCGGGTATCTATGTAAGAGGAGGCGGTCCCGATCAGAATCTTATCTTACTCGATGATGCAGTTGTATACAATACAGGACATTTATTCGGTTTCTTCTCCATCTTTAATTCTGATGCAATCAAAAATGTATCGCTGATAAAAGGAGGGATGCCTGCACAATATGGCGGGCGCTTATCCAGTGTACTTGATATATCAATGAAAGAAGGGAACAACCAAAAATACCAGGTAGAAGGTGGTATTGGGTTAATCGCATCAAGGCTTTCCATACAAGGGCCCATCAAAAAAGATAAAGCATCATTTATTGTTTCTGCAAGAAGAACTTATGTGGATGCAATTACAAAGCCTTTTGTAAAAAAAAGCAGCGAGTTTCATGGCTCCGGCTATTATTTTTATGACCTCAATGCGAAAGTTAATTACAGGTTCACTGATAAAGACCGTCTTTACCTCAGTGGTTATTTTGGCCGGGATGTTTTTGATTTTGTAAATGGCCAGCAAAGCCTTGATATTAATATTCCATGGGGAAATGCAACCGGGACACTTCGCTGGAACCATGTTTTTAATAAAAAACTATTTGCCAATACTACACTTGTTTACAATGATTATAAATTTTCATTTAAAGGAGCGCAAAATAATTTCACTATTAAATTAACGTCGGGAATTCGTGATATTAGTTTTAAACAGGATTTTGATCTTTATCCGTACTCAAAACAAAAAATAAAGTTCGGTGTTTTATATACCTATCACAGGTTTACTCCATCTGTAGTAAGCGGTCAACAGGATACTGTTGTATTCAATCCATTGAATGCACAGGTAAAATATGCACATGAAGCTGCGGTTTATTTACAGGATGAATGGGAATCAGTGACAAATTGGTTACAGGTGCATGCAGGACTTCGGTACAGTGGTTTCCAGCAAATAGGCCCCAATAAAATATATACAAGCGATGAGAATGGAACCAGGACGGACAGCATGGTATATGCAAAGGGCAAACCTGTTAAAACATATGGTGGATTTGAGCCACGCTTAACCTTACGGTTATTCACTAAACGAAGAAACATCCGTGAAAGCATCTGTTACCCGCAACCTTCAATACATTCACCTTGTAAGCAACTCAGGTACAACACTTCCAACAGATCTTTGGGTACCGAGTACTTATAAGGTAAAACCGCAGATAAGCTGGTTGTATGCTGCCGGCCTTTTTAAAAACTTTAAGTAACAACATGTATGAAACATCCCTGGAGCTGTATTACAAGGATATGGAAAACCAGATCGAATATGAAGAAGGTTATACACCGAATACCCTTGATGATACTGAAAATTCATTCGCGTTTGGAAAAGGATGGAGTTATGGATCTGAATTGTTTATTAATAAAGTAAAAGGAAGATTTACCGGTTGGATTGGTTATACGTTGAGCTGGACCTGGAGGAAATTTCCCGGGCTTAATTTCGGTGAAAAGTATGCTGCAAAATACGACCGCAGGCATGATCTGAATATTGTAGCGATGTATGAGCTTAGTAAAAAATGGAAATTATCTGCAATCTTTGTTTATGGAAGCGGGAATGCCGCCACTTTACCCGCAACGTTTTTATATAGCAGGAGGAATACTAACGCAGGAGTATAGCCGCATTAATGAATACCGGTTACCTTCTTATCACCGGCTTGATCTTGCTGCAATACTTACTCCAAAGAAAAATGAAGGCCGTAAATGGAAATCAGAATGGGTATTTAGTATTTACAATGCATACAGCCGGCAGAATCCTTATTTTATTTATTTTGACCAGGAAGGAAGTGCAACTGATGGAAGTTTGAAAGTTCAGGCTAAACAGGTTTCTATTTTTCCAATCATTCCTGCTGTGACGTGGAATTTTAAATTTTAATATCTTAAACACGAATTTCAGGCACGAATTACACGAATCAATACACCGATTTTTCTTGAATACTAATGCTACCTTTCTTATTCCTTATTCCTTATTTCTCATCCTCGGCCTTGTGAATAAAATCAATCACGCCGCTTTTTTGAAGATCAGAAGTAATGCGAACTTCGTATCGTCTGGGCCCGTCCGTTACTACCATTAAAGCTGTGTTGGGAGGGATAGTTCCGAGATTTTCAGCATACATTACCAGTTCATTTACGGTATCATCTTCAACATTGATCGTTAATGAAATGGGTTTCTCTGAAAGGCGTTTGCTGGACATTAAAAGTTTTCCATTATAAAAAAGTGAAATGCTGTCTCCATCAACTTCTCCATTATCATAGAGATCCACTTTAACGCATTTGTTCTTTACTGAGATGGTTTCCAGGACAGTATTGTTTCTTTTTTCAAATTTTACTTTTGGAGAAAGAATAACTTCGGGCCCATCTTTGGAAGGAACAGGCTCTGTGGAAATCAAATCCTCTTTTGGAATTGTACTCTTTTTGGATTGAATCGTTGCTGTTTCCGTTTTGCTTTCATCGGCACGTTTGATCCTGGGTTTTACCACGATCTTTTTAGGAGCAACGGGAGTTGTTTGTTTAGCAACAGGAGGCTTTATCTTTTCTATTTTCTTTGCAATACTTTTTTTCTCTGCTGACGGCGCTGTGTTTTGTTTGAAAGGTTTTTTTGCCGCAGCATTTAAATTGGGGAAACTTTGTTTTAGCTCCCGCCTGTTGAGTACAGTCATTCCATACCCGCAATTACCCTGGTCCGGTGCAGGCTCCCAATCTCCCTTAAGGATCGCACTATCGCCTTGCTTGTAATAAGTGAGTCTATGTACCTGGAGGCAATTTCCAACATTGATTGGCCAATTCGTTTTTGTACGCTCCGTTTCTTTTACCTCGATATATTTTTGCTTCCTGTTGATAAACCCCACCACCGAGCAGATAGAATAATAAGTTTTAGTGCCGTCCGAGGAATAAGTATAGGAAGATCCTTTTACCGAATTGCCTTTGCATTCCAGTTCCAGAACATAATCGCATTCTGTTCCGCCAATTGAAGTAATGCTTTTGTCGGTAAAAATGCCCTTCCATTGACCTGAAAAGTCCTGGGCGTAAGAGGTAAAGAATAAAATCAGCAATCCAAAGAGTAGAATATTTTTTTTCATCCACATAGAATTCACACGCAAAATAAAATGAAATAAGCCTCAAAAAATGCAAAGGAAGCTTGTATTAGGCTAAGAGTTCGTTAAATTTGCAGTTCCAAAGGATTAGAATTCAGAAAGAACATGATAAAAATAACATTACCCGATGGTTCTGTAAGGGAATATGCAAAGGGAACAACAGCGATGGATATTGCGAAATCGATCAGCGAGGGGCTGGCAAGAAAGGTGCTGGCTGCGGCTGTAAATGGAGAGATTTGGGATACAAGTCGCCCGATCAATGAAGACTCTTCCCTGAAATTACTTACCTGGGATGATGCAGGTGGTAAATCCACTTTCTGGCATTCTTCAGCTCATTTGATGGCGGAAGCGGTTCAGGATAAATTTCCTGAGGCTAAGTTCTGGGTTGGGCCGGCAATCGATAAAGGTTTTTATTACGATATCGACCTCGGTGATACCAAAATGACTGAAGAAGACCTGCTGCAACTGGAAAAGAAAATGGCCGAGCTCTCAAAAAAGAACAATGCTTATTTGCGCAAGGAAATGTCAAAGGCTGAGGCGGTTAAATACTTTACTGAAAAAGGAGACGAATATAAACTTGACCTGCTCGGTAACCTGAAGGACGGCGAGATCACTTTTTATACCCAGGGTGAATTTACCGACCTGTGCCGTGGACCACATATTCCAAACACTGGTTTTATTAAAGCAATCAAACTTACCAGTATTGCAGGAGCTTACTGGAAAGGAGATGAAAAAAATAAACAGCTAACACGTATTTACGGCGTTAGTTTTCCTAACCAGAAAGAGTTGGATGAATACATAGCAATGCTTGAGGAAGCAAAGAAAAGGGATCATCGTAAACTGGGAAAGGAATTAGGAATTTTTACAATGGATGATGATGTTGGACAGGGCCTGGCTCTATGGATGCCCAATGGAACAATCATTATTGAAGAGTTGGAAAGACTTGCAAAAGAGACAGAATCAGCGGGAGGATACAAGCGTGTAGTTACACCACATATTGCCAAGGAGAGTATGTATATCACCAGTGGTCATCTTCCATACTATGCTGATAGTATGTTCCCTCCAATGGAAATGGATGGAACAAAATATTACCTGAAAGCAATGAACTGTCCGCATCACCATAAAATATTTGATGCGGAGCAAAAAAGTTATAAGGATCTTCCATACCGGCTGGCAGAATACGGTACCTGTTACCGTTATGAACAAAGCGGGGAATTGTTTGGATTAATGCGGGTACGTTGCCTGCACATGAATGATGCACATATTTATTGTACGAAAGAGCAATTTGCCACAGAGTTCAAAGCTGTGAATGATATGTACCAGAAATATTTTAAAATTTTTGGTATCGATAAATACGTGATGCGTTTGTCATTGCATGATCCTGCGAAACTTGGACAGAAATATGTGAATGAACCAGAACTTTGGATAGAGACAGAAGAACTTGTAAGAAAAGTTTTAATTGAAACAGGCGTGCCTTTTGTTGAAGTAAAAGGAGAAGGCGCATTTTACGGACCAAAAATAGATGTGCAAATATGGAGTGCTATCGGGCGTGAATTTACATTGGCTACTAACCAGGTGGATTTCGCACAGGGAAGAAGTTTCAAACTCAGTTTTACCAACCAGAACAATGAACCTGAAGTTCCCCTGATCATTCACAGGGCTCCATTGGGTACCCATGAACGATTCATTGGATTTTTATTGGAACATTACGCCGGAAAATTTCCTACCTGGCTTGCACCGTTACAGGTGAAAATACTACCCATCAGTGATAAGTTTATGGATTATGCAAATACAATTTTGCAAACGCTGAAAAAAGCGGATATTCGTGTTGAAATAGATGAGCGTCACGAGAAGATTGGAAAGAAGATCAGGGACACCGAATTAGCAAGAGTGCCTTACATGTTGGTGATTGGTGAAAAAGAAATGAATGAAGGTAAAGTTTCTATTCGTCGCCAGGGTAAAGGTGATGCAGGATCAAAACCGCTGGATGAATTTATATATGATATAGTTGAAGAGATCAAGGAGAGAAGAGCTGAAAGAGTTGAGGAAGTTGAAAAGGTTTAAAGCTTCGCGTTGAATGTTGTTGAAATTGGTTTAAAAGTTGAAAGCCGGTAAACTAATACCTAACAACCAATAACTAATAACTTTCTTCACGACGAATAAAGAACAAACAGTATAAGTGAGTGACACAACGATGCTCAGCAAAGTTGTAAAAGCTCTGGTAATAAAAACAACTAATGGCTAACAGCTTATAGCTAATAGCCCAAATAACAAGATTATTAATTAAAGCAAGTAAATGGCATTTCCACCAAGACCCCCCAGGGGAACGTTTAATCCCCGGTTTAAGAAAGAACAACAACAGGAACACCGTACCAATCATATGATTAAAGCGCCCGAAGTGCGGCTGGTAGGTGAAAACATTGAACCTGGTATTTATTCCACAGTAGAGGCTCAACGAATGGCCAACGCACAACAACTTGACCTGGTAGAAATTTCACCGGGTGCAAATCCTCCTGTATGCAAGGTCATCGACTACAACAAATTCTTATACGAAGAGAAGAAGAAGAAGAAAGAGATGAAAGCGAAATCCAAAACCAGCGAGGTGAAGGAAATTCGTTTCACTCCCAATACCGACGATCACGACTTTGAATTTAAAGTAAAGCACGCTGAAAAATTTTTAAAAGACGGCGATAAAGTAAAAGCGCATGTGCAGTTTAAAGGACGTGCGATCATGTTCAAAGAAAGAGGTGAACTGCTCTTATTAAAATTTGCAGACAGGCTAAAAGATGTAGGCGCACTTGAAACAATGCCAAAGATGGAAGGAAAAAGGATGCTTGTTATGTTTGCACCAAGAACCGGGCAGCCAAAGAAAAAAGGGCAGGAACTTGGAAAGCTGATCAAAGAAAAAGAACCAAGTGCAGCAGCTCCTTCGCAGGAAGAGATAAAAGCACCGGAATAAAAAAACTCACTAATAGAACCGGAAATCTGTCATCGAGAGGTGGCAGATTTTTTTGTGCCGTATGTGAGATAAAGAAAACTTCTTAATTTCCTTTCATCCACCTGGCTATAAAGTCCTTGCTTCCTGTTAATGAAGTCATCCATCTCGTTTTTGAATGCATTAATGCGGCAGAACTCAACACGGTTTCTTTAATCACACCTTGTCTCCTTATATAATTTGAATGAATGAACCAGTTTTCAGTGCCGTCATTTACAATTATCCCTGTATGAAAATCCAGGCCGATAATGTATACCGCTTTTCCATTCCGTTTAATATAATCATTAAACTGTGGGTAATTCAAATAGCTTAGATTGATCACTTTTTGATCTATAGAAAGACTTTTCATCATTTGCAGTGAAGGACAGGTTGACATCCTAATTCTATTAATCTTTACATTCATGTCCATTAGTATGCTGCTAACAAAATAGCCGCAAGCGATACTGCCTTCCTGTGGTGTATTGGTAATACCATTAAAATCCCATGGAGTTCCTTTCCATTTTTCATAAAGATCAGTACCAATCATGTTTACCCAGAAATCACGGATATCGAGATAGGCTTTACTTGTATCAGCCTTTAAATTTATTTTCGAATATAATTTTCTTTTTTCTTCAATGTCATGCCTGATCTCGGTATATGTTCTAGTCGGCTTAGTATTATTTCGAACTAAAGCCGGATTATTAGAAATTTGCCGATCAGGCTGCCGGCAACTATAAAAAATAATAACTGTTAAGAGAATTATATAGGCTTTCACATTTTATAAATAAGGTCAGGAGATTCAAAATCCAACTTTTTCCATAAAGCTTTATTCAGCCACTTTGCATTTACGTAATATCTTTGCTTCTTTATTATCGCCGTTCAAAATAAAAAATGGATACCAGCCTAAACAAATACATAAGTGATACCGGTTTTTGCAGCCGCAGGGAAGCTGATAAATATATCGACGATTGCAGGGTAACCATTAACGGTAAGGATGCGCATAAAGGAAACCGGGTTAAAGAAGGTGATGTTGTTGAAATAGATGGTGAGCCCTTGAAAAAAAAGAAAGCCTCCGTTTATTTGATGCTTAATAAACCGAAAGGAGTAACGTGTACAACAGATCAGAAGGATAAAACCAATATTGTTGATTTTGTAAATTATAAAACCCGCATCTTTCCTGTGGGCAGGCTGGATAAACTTTCAGAGGGGCTGATCTTTCTCACAAATGACGGGGATGTCGTAAATAAAATATTACGTGCAGGTAATGGTCATGAAAAAGAATACATTGTTACTGTTGATAAAGCTATAGATATTGGATTTATAAACAGCATGCGAAGCGGTGTAAGAATACTGGGAACACTTACAAATAAATGTTTTGTAAAACAGGAGGGTGATAACCGTTTCCGCATTATACTAACGCAGGGCCTTAACCGCCAGATACGCAGAATGTGTGAAGTACTCGGTTACCGGGTTACTTCCCTGAAAAGAATACGCATTATGAACATTACCCTGAGTGGTATTCCGCCAGGCAAATGGCGTTATTTTTCCCAACCCGAAATCAATTCACTCAATGAAATGCTTCAACACAGCAGTAAAACTGCGGATGGAGATGGGATGGGAGAATGAATGCTGAATTATGAGTTATGAATTACTTTTTACAATCTGGCTATTTTTAATTCAAGTGAATTCATTTATAATTAAAATTCCGAAATACATTCCCTAATCTTTAGAACACATTCATAATTCAGCATTCATAATTCATAATAATTAGTCTGCTTCCTCTAAATGTAGCTTTTGATGATGTGCTCCTGCAGCAATATGCAAGGCAAAGCATGCTATTGCAGCATCTTTTAATAAACTGATCAATGCCATTTGCCGCATATCCTTATCACCCGAATGAAGGTAATTAGGAAGATGAACAAAGAGAATGAACACCAAAAGCAACCCTGCAAGCAGATAACCGGCAACCTTTACCCAGTTGTTAGTAATAAAAGCAACTGATCCAAGAATAAAAGCCGTACCTACAAGATACACCCACGCAATGCCGCCGGGTAAAAATTGTGGTACATACACTAAAAGATCATGGGGATATAAATAATGGAACACCCCGAAACAAAGTAGTACAATCGACAATAAATAAATGGAAAAGCGGGAAACTAAATGTAATTCTTTCATGGCTATAGTTTTTAGACTGAAAAGATATATATCTTAACAACAACTACGAAGCCTTTCCTACATTAATTATAACCACTGAATTTAATTAACACTCTGTTTGCAGTCTGGGATTAATTACGAGTTCTGAGTTATGAATTCTGAGTTGTGAATTTGAGGTATTACAAAGAATTAAATAAATTGACGGATCGTACATAGACATTCAGCATTTAAAATTCATAATTCAGCATTATTAGTCAGCTTCTTCCAGGTGTAATTTCTGGTGATGAGCACCTGCTGCAATATGTAAAGCAAAACATGCAATGGCTGCATCCTTAAGTAAATTTATCAAAGCAACCATTTTCATCTCTTTATCGGCAGCATGCATGTAATTGGGTAAATGAATGCTTAGAATAAAAGTAATTAATAAAAGTGCAAGGAAATATGCAGCAACTTTTACAAGACGGTTTGTGATAAAGGAAATGGCAACTAATATAAATGCAATGCCTACCAGCTTTACCCATAAAATGCCTCCAGGTAAAAACTGCGGTACATAGTTGACCAAATCGTGGGGGTGTAAAAAATGAAATACTCCAAAACAAAAAAGAATAACAGCAAGTAAATAAATGGAAATACGGGATATTAAATGAAAGTTTTTCATAACCGTAAATTTTAGACTAATAAGGTACAACTTTTCCGCCTGAAACAGAAGTTAAAAAATACAGCACAAACATTACCTGTTCTTTTTTGCTTTCTCATATTTTTTAAAGAGATCGATATTAAATTTGATATTGCCGTCAGGCCCCGGTCTTCCTCTTAAAAAAATACTTTTCCCGCCTTTTTTGTCCACGCCTGCGTTTTCAGGAATATAGGTTGAATCTCTTTTTTTAAGATTACTAAGTGGAACCTGTATACTGATATCTGTATTTCCTTTCTGACTATAAATCCCTTCAACAAACATGCTCATCACACTTGATTGTATTTCCATCCTGTTAATCTTTATTTCACGCTCGGCAATATCGAGACGGTTCTTTAGTTCTGCAAAACGAATACTATCAAAGTCTCTTTTTTTAAATACAAGCCGTTGCAATTTTTTTATTGGTTCAAACTTATTAAGCATCCCGTTCTTCAGCGAAAAATCAACAGCGCTAACAATACTCTCCGATTTTACTTTACCATTCTGATCAAGCTGAAATGATGCGGTTGCTTTTGCAGTTAATTGTCCTTCGAGGTTCTGTTCTGTAATTCCATCCTGACCAAAATTCTCAAATGCTTTGAATAAGCGATGTACATCAACGTTATTCATGCTCATATTTAATTTAGCTGTGTTGTATTGCTGTCCGGGCTGCAGCGAACCATCCATGTTAAGTTTGCCTCCTGCATGATTCATTGATGCGTTATTGATAATATACCTGTCTGATAACAGCAGAAGATTAGCCAAAACATTTTGTGCTTCAAATTTTCTATAAATTATTTTATCTGTTTTTAATTGAACATTCAGTTTTCCCTGGTCAAGTATTTCATCAATCGTCGAAGCTGCTTTGGCGATCACTTTTTTATTATTATTCGTTTTGGATACCTTCTTTCTTGATTGCAATAAATAAGTAAATGAATTCAGGTTTAATAAAGGAGAATAAATATTCCAGTCAATGTTAATATTATTCGGGCCGGTATTGATGAGCGTCAGAAGGTTTTTCGCGGCAACATTCATCATGAACCTGTTATTTAAAACTGTTGTTTGAAGGCTATCAATAAATACATCCGAATTTCTAAACAGCATTTTGGCATTAAGCTGCTGAAGTTCCACATTTCTTGGAACATACATTGCCGTCCCATTTTTAAAAGTTACTGATCCGTTTATAAATGAATTGGCATTGTCATTTTTTTGCAGGGGACCTTTATAGGTCATATCAACCACGGCTTCGCCCGAAGAGAACTGCAATGAATTGGTTCCGATTATCTCATTCAATCTCGTTAGTTCAAACGACGATTGAAGATCACAGCTAATAACGGGATCTGATAAATCAAGTACCTCGATGTTATTTGAATGAACCGGTAACCCGTGCCAGTTTGCAGAAAAATTATTGAGTACTATTTTTGAATTCGGGTCTTTCCTGGGCATTCCCGGTACAACTTCATTCGTGAAATAGCCTGTAAATGCAGCTTCATCAAAATCCAGAAAAGGTGACATTATACGGGATTCTTTAGAAGACCAGGTAATATAAACGAGCGGGTCGCCTCCTTTTAAAGGGCCGGTTACGGATGCAGACGCATCAACAGGATTATTCACCTCAACCAGCGAAATGGATCTTGCAATTCGTTCCGGCAATAATGATTTTACCTTATCATAAACGATATTCCGCGTATGCAGCCTCAGGTTGAATTGTGGTGAAACACCCGAAAGATCAAATCTAGCAGTCATATTAAATGCATGATTTTCCAGCCTTACCTCAATACTGTCCAATTGAAGTTGTTGCAATCGTTTATCAAAACGCATATCAAAATCTGCTTTGAATTTTTTTTCTTTAAGGTAACTGCCACGCCCCAGGTTAAATGCCATGCTGTGTACGAGTATATCTGCATCAATAGCAAATAAAAATGATTGGTCATCCTTATCATCCAGTTCAGCATCGATTTTATTTACAAGCAGGTCATGCAGCTTTTCTTTTTTCTTGTCATCAATAACAATCCTGAAATCATTCAGTTTGATATACTGTAACGCACTTTTTTTATTGGAAGGCTTTGTTGTTTGTTCCGGGTCTTTTTTTTGCTTCAACAAATAGCCATTGGTGTAACCGGTTGTATCAGTAAAAATGTACACAGTTCCGTGATCTATTCTTATCCCATTAAGGGGAGATTGTTTCTTCACAAGTTTTTTTATACTCAACAAAGCGAAAACCTCTTTTGCTTCCAGGAAAGGGTGGTGGTGTTGGGCATACATAGAATCTGTGACTTTGATGTCATGAAGCAATACGGATACTTTTGGGAAGTTTTTTAGAAAGCTCAGCTCAACATTGCCGATAGTTACCTGGCCATTTATTCGTTTACTTAATTCGGCGGTAACCTGCTTTATTATTTTTTGTTTATTGAGGGATATATATGTAAAAACAGTAATCATTAATACCAGTATGAGCCCGAGTAACAGGAAAATAGTTCGGACCAGGTATTTGCGGAATTTCTTCAATTAAATATGCTCTTTTCTTAAAACCATTAAGAACTAACAAATTACGCCCCAAAAAGCTGCAACAGTAATATCTTACCATTGTGAGGTAAAATATCCCCTTACTTGCCTTCCTTTTGAAAAGATTTCCTTACCTTTGCCGCCCGAAAGAGAGATCTTTCAATTTATTCATTTCCCGTAAGGCCCCATAAGAGTCCTGCAATTGCAGGAACGCCAGCAGGGAGTAACTTAAAAATAGTTATATAATGCCAAAGGCTAAAACCAACAGTAGCGCAAAGAAGCGCTTTAAAGTTACCGGTTCCGGTAAAATTACCTTCCAAAAAGCTTTTAAACGTCACATTCTTACAAAAAAATCAACCAAACGCAAGCGTGCTATGCGTATGGATGGAGTTGTGGCTGACGCTAATCTTTCACATGTAAAACGCTTGTTGACTATGAAATAGTCAGGAAAGTAATTCAATCAAACTAATAACTTTAAAAAAATTAAAATATGCCACGTTCAGTAAATGCAGTAGCCAGCAGGGCACGCCGCAAAAGAATTTTAAAAGCAGCAAAAGGATATTACGGTAAACGTAAGAATGTATATACCGTTGCGAAAAACGTAATGGAAAAAGGGTTAACATATAGTTATGTTGGCCGTAAAATTAAGAAACGCGAATACCGTACATTATGGATTGCACGTATTAATGCAGCCGTAAGAGCAGAAGGAATGACTTATAGTGTTTTTATAAATAAGCTAACCGAAAAGAAGATCGATCTTAACCGTAAGGTGCTGGCTGACCTGGCTATGAATGAGCCGGAAACTTTTAAAAAGTTAGTTGCTTCTGTTAAGTAAGTAATTATTATCATTACAACTTTATATATCCGGGTACTTTATTGGTGCCCGGATTTTTTTGGGCCTGTACCGAAATTTTTTACCGCAGAGAATGAGAGTAAAAGAAGTTTACGCAAAGACTTCCTTCTCCGGTGAAATTGCAATAACAACAAATTTCAGACTAATCCACGGCTCAAAACTTTTATCCTGAATATATCCTTAAATTATATCTTTGTTTCCTTTTTAAAAATTACTAACCATTAATTGCTCATAAAATGCGGAATGCCGAAAATATAGGAATAGGAATGAACAACACTTATTCTGATCTTGTTGATCAGACCTTTAATTTCCCGCAGGAAGATTTTAAATTAGTTGATGGTTATCTTCAATACAATGGGCAGGATATAAAAGCCCTAATCGATAAATATGGCACTCCACTTAAAATAACATACCTGCCTAAAATTGGAAAGCAGATCAATAAAGCAAAAACGATGTTTGCTGCCGCTTTTAAAAAACACAAGTATACCGGTAAGTATAATTATTGTTATTGTACAAAAAGTTCACATTTTTCTTTTATCATAGAGGAAGCACTGAAAAGCGATATTCACCTGGAAACTTCCTATGCTTATGATATTGATATTGTAAAAAAACTGTACGAAAAGAAAAAAATCACAAAAGATACTTTTATCGTCTGCAATGGCTACAAACAAAAGCCTTATACGCAACGTATAGCAGCCTTATTGAACAGTGGATTTAAAAACGTAATACCTATATTGGATAATGTGGAAGAGTTACGCTCCTATGTGAAAGCGGTGAAAGTACCTTTTAGCCTCGGTATTCGTGTTGCAGCTGATGAGGAACCAAATTTCCCTTTTTATACCTCCCGCTTAGGCATACGTGCAAAAGATATACTTGAATTTTATGTTGATAAGATCGAGGGAAATGAACACCGCTTCCAGCTTAAAATGCTTCATATCTTTTTAAACAAAGGTATTAAAGATGATATTTATTACTGGAGTGAATTGAATAAAGTGATCAATATCTATTGCCAGTTAAAGAAGATTTGCCCGGAACTGGATTCGATCAATATTGGTGGCGGTTTTCCAATAAAGCATTCACTTGCTTTTGAATACGATTACCAGTTTATGATCAATGAAATTGTGCGTAATATCAAATCAGCATGTACAAGGAATAAAGTACCCATGCCGAATATTTTTACTGAATTTGGAAGTTATACTGTTGGAGAAAGTATGGCCCATATTTACGGGATCATAGGAGAGAAGCGTCAAAATGATAAAGAAACATGGTACATGATCGATTCTTCTTTTATCACCACATTGCCTGATACATGGGGTATCGGAGAAAAATTCCTTATGCTTCCCATCAACAAATGGCAGAATGAATATCAGCGGGTAGTGCTTGGCGGTATAACATGCGATAGCCATGATTATTATGATTCAGAGGAACATATTAACGAAGTATTCCTTCCAAAAATAGAGAACGGGGAACCATTGTATATCGGGTTCTTTCATACAGGAGCTTACCAGGATCAAATAAGTGGTTATGGTGGAATTAAACATTGTATGATCCCATCTCCACAGCATATTATCATCGGGCATGATAAGAACGGTAAACTTACCGATTGGGTATATGCTAAAGAACAAACTGCACAGAGTATGCTAAAGATTCTCGGATATAAATGATGAGGCAATTTTAAACCCTTATACGTTTAGAAGTTTTGCCGTTTATAATTTGAATAACTATCAGGAGCTTCGATACTTCTAAACCACTAAACTTTTCAACTTCTAAACTTAGCTTTTCCCCGCAGGCTTAAAATCAGGATTATTGTACATCGACTTGTTAAAAAGATAATATTTGCCATCTTTATTATTACGCCAGTAACGTTTCCCGTTCAGGTCATAATAATATCTTCCATCAACTGTTTTTTGAGCTGCACTATCGTTTACAATGATCACTGATGGCGTTTTTACTTTCGATGCAGCCGCTTTTTTTTCTGCAGGGTCAACTACTTTTGTTTCATCTGTTTTTTTTGTTGAAACTGTTACTTTAGACACTGTAGCTGAATTGTGTGGAACAGTTTTCCTGTGACAGCTAAAGATTATTACTGACAGAAAACAAATAACAATTAAATGTGTGATATTTTTCATCCTTGCAATTTGTCTGCTATAAACAATAATTTGACCAAAGTTTTGTCACTTGCTAAATAGTTTCACAACAAACGGCTTTTATAAAAAAAGCCTCCCCAGGAATGAGGAGGCCAGCTTTTTTAAAAAGCTTACCAACTGTATGAAAGTTATCCTTATTGGATATTAATTTCTTTCGCGATTACTTTCGCTGTTTCTTTTTTCGGTAATTCAAGTTTTAAAATTCCATTTTCATACTTAGCACTGATATTGCTGCCATCAATCTTTTCATCGATGGTGAAGTTGCGTTTGAATGATTTGTAACTGAATTCTTTTCTCACCACTTTGCCTGTTGATTCATTTTTTTCTTCTTTCTTCTCCGTGCTGATAGTAAGCATGTTGTTTTCCAGTTTAACATTAAAATCAGCTTTGTCAAAACCAGGAGCTGCAATCTCAAGTTGATAAGATCCGGTAGTCTCATGAATATTCACCGGTGGAAAATGTAATACGTCTTCCCTTATTGTTTTACCAAAACTTGTTGGAAAGTCATTGAAGAAATCATTCATTAAACCATCAAAAGACCTGGAAAGCGGATTGTTTACTTTTACGAGTGTCATGGCATTTATCATTTTAAGTTTTAAAAATTATTGTTTGATCTGCTTTGTTCAAATTGCATTCCATGGACTTTGACAACGCCAAACTTTCAAGTTTGTGATAAAATGCAAGCCAGTATGTCACCAGGCCGAGTAGATTAAAGACAAAATTTCCGAATCATTTAACTTTTATATCGAAAAATTTCGATGCATAATAACCAATAAGATTGTAATTTTGCGCTTGTAAAAACAAATAAACTATCAAATATGTATCCCCAAGAAATTGTTATTCCGATGAAGGAAGAGTTAACCGAAAATGGTTTTATTGAATTACTATCTGCTGCCGACGTAGAAAAAGCTTTAAATGAGAAAGGCACCACACTTGTTATGATCAATTCTGTATGCGGGTGCAGTGCAGGTACAGCGAGACCGGGAGTTATAATGGCTGTACATAACGGTAATAAAAAACCTGATCATATTACTACCAGTTTTGCTGGTTTTGATATTGAAGCAGTCAATAAAGTGAGAGAACATATGCTCCCTTATCCTCCATCATCTCCGGCAATTGCTTTATTTAAAGATGGTAAACTCGTTCACATGATCGAGCGTCACAATATCGAAGGAAGGAGTGCAAAAATGATCGCTGATAATCTTATCAGCGCATTTGAAATGCATTGCAACTGATAATTAAAAATAGTAATCCTCCTGTAACATCAATGCACAGGAGGATTTTTTATTGCCATAAGTATGAGATATATTGCAAACTCTTATACCCACATTAAACACATATAATGTATCCCAACTTATATTATGTATTCAAAGATTGGTTTGGCGTTGAATGGCATGCGCTTGGTCTTTTAAATACATTTGGACTCTTCGTTGCGCTGGCATTTGTTGCAGCAGCATTGGTTTTATCGTCAGAATTAAAAAGAAAAGAAAAACAAGGTTTGCTTTTACCAAGAGAAGAAATGATCACTGTAGGCAAACCTGCAAGTGCAGTTGAATTGATTCTTAATGGCATCATAGGTTTTTTATTTGGCTATAAATTGCTGGGATTGTTTTTCAATAAACCTGAAAATGTAAATGCACAGGAATACATTTTTTCAAAAGATGGTAGCATAGCAGGGGGCATTTTTATAGCAGTTTTATTGATTGGCCTGAAATGGCGGGACAAGAACAAGCAGAAATTAAAGGAGCCGGAAAATCGTACTGTCAGGATCTGGCCGCACGATAGAGTGGGAGACATTATTATCCTCGGGCTGATCTTTGGTATTATAGGTTCAAAACTTTTCGACAATTTTGAAAACTGGGATGATTTTATTGCACACCCGATTGAACGTCTTTTCTCTCAAAGCGGGCTTACTTTTTATGGAGGACTTATTTTAGCAACGATTGCAATTTGTTGGTATGCATTAAAAAAAGGAATAAAACTTAAACATTTAGTTGATTCAGCAGCACCGGCAATAATGATTGCATATGCTGTTGGACGAATCGGCTGCCAGGTTTCCGGCGATGGGGACTGGGGTATTTATAACAGCGCTTACACCAGCGATAATGCCGGCAAAATTACAATGGCGCAACCAGGCGATTTTCAGACGCGAATGCAAACATATGCACCCTATTTTTTAGAAGGAAAAGTGATCGAGAATAACAGGGAATTGTATGTTACTGACCGGACTTACAGCAGCCTTGAACAGGTGCCACACAAAAGTTTTAAAGGACCATCATTTTTACCGAATTGGTTTTTTGCTTACTCGTATCCTCAAAATGTAAATAAGGACGGAATCTTAATGCCGGCCATTGAAGATGAACATAACAGGGTATTGCCATTGCCCGTTTTCCCAACTCCTTTGTACGAGACAATTATTTGCAGCTTGCTGTTTTTGTTTCTTTGGCTAATAAGAAAATCAATCAGCACACCCCTGGTCATGTTTGGGCTTTACCTGGTTTTAAATGGCACAGAACGCTTTTTTGTTGAATTAATAAGAGTGAACAAGACCTATGTGATCATGGGCCTTCATGCATCGCAGGCAGAAATTATTGCCTGCCTTCTTGTATTGTGTGGAATTATATTAATCTTAATAGCAAAACTAAGCAGGAAGAACGCAGCCTAAATAACTTGGAATATGTCTGTCAATAAGCGGCTTATGGCCGCTTTTGTATTTATAGGCTCTATTCCTTTCTTTATCCCTAAAATATTAAAACCTACCAATCATCAATTAATATTACCGTTCAGTTTAAAACAATGTACTATGCTAAACAAAGTACCTACTTTTGTGAAGTAGTTAATAAAGTATACAACTACATAGCCATCCAAAACCAAAAGTATAGTCATGAAAAAATTTTTAACCACCGTATTACTGGCCATTACAGGTCTATGCGGATTTGCCCAAACCGGGGGCAAAATATCCGGTAACATCAAAGACGGCGACGATCAAAAAGTAATTGATGCCGCAACCATTTCCTTATTAAAGGCAAGCGATTCTTCACTCGTAAGAACATCTCTTGCCGATAAGGAAGGAAATTTTTCATTTGAAAATGTAAAGGCCGGCCATTACATCGTGCTGGCAAGTTCTATTGGTCATAGCAAAGTATATAGCCAGCCATTGAGTATTGATTCAATAAACACAACAGCAACCACTCAAACACTTCAGCTTATTCCTGTCAATAAAAATCTCGCTGAAGTTGTGGTTAACTCAAAAAAACAATTTATTGAGCGCCGGATCGACAGAACCATCATTAATCCTGATGCACTTATTACAAACACAGGCAGCTCTGCAATGGAAGTACTTGAAAAAGCACCCGGGGTTTCTGTAGACAAAGATGGTAACATTAGTCTTAAAGGAAAACAAGGTGTAATCATTATGTTAGATGGAAAGCCCAGCTACCTTAGCGGCGACAACCTGGCAAATTTTCTCCGCAGTTTACCAGCTTCTAATTTAGAACTTATAGAGGTAATGACGAATCCTCCCGCAAAGTATGATGCGTCGGGAAATTCGGGGGTAATCAATATCAAGACAAAGAAGAATAAACAAAAAGGATTTAATGGTTCTGCAAGCCTGGCGTACGGACAAGGAGTCTATTCAAAAACAAATAACAGCATCAATTTAAATTATAAGACCGGAAAAATAAATTTCTTCAGCACTTTCGGTGTGAATTACAGGAAGAATTTTCAACAACTTGATATTAACCGCAGGTATACAAATGAAGATAAAACACTGAAGGCAATTTTTTCACAAAATACTTTCAAAACAAAAGAAGTATACAACCTGAATTCAAAGGTAGGCCTTGATTTCTATGCAACTAAAAAAACAACTTTTGGAATTGTACTGAGTGGCTATTATATACCAAACAATGAAATTGGTCACAGTTATAGCTACCCGAAAAGCAATACAGGTGTTTTAGATTCTATTGTTACCGCTTTAAGGTCTGAAGATGGCGTTTGGAAAAATGGTGCCGTAAACCTGAACTTCCAACACAATTTTGATTCAACAGGTCGCCAGATAACAGCAGATATCGATTTCCTGCAATATCGTTCCGGCCTTGACCAGGTATTTGACAATTCGATTTTCAACCCTGATGGAACAGAGCGATATAGCGATAGGCTTATTGGTGATCTTCCTTCTGACATAAAAGTATATTCCGCAAAAACTGATTACACCCAAAATCTCAAAAAGGGAATAAAGATGGATGCCGGATTAAAATTCAGTTATGTAACTACTGATAATACTGCCGGTTATTTTAATGTGATTAACGGGGAAAAATATGTTGATGTCAAAAGAACAAACCGTTTTCAGTATAAAGAAAATATCAATGCAGCTTATATCAACTTCAGCAAAACAATAAAGAAATGGGGCTTACAGGCAGGGTTACGCGTAGAAAATACCAGTTACGATGGTCATCAGTTTGGCAATGAATTCAGGACAGATATGGATTCTACTTTCAGTAATTCATACACAAAGGCATTCCCAACAGTTTATGTAAGTTACAACGCAAGTACAAAACACCAGTTTGGATTTTCTTATGGCCGTCGTATCGAAAGACCGGACTATGAAGATTTGAATCCATTCTTATCTTTTCTTGATAAGTATACTTATGAAGAAGGCAATCCATTCTTAAGACCGATGTATTCAGATGTTTTTGAGCTTTCACATACGTACAATCAATTTCTTACTACAACGTTTAACTATAATCGCACAACAGATCTCTTTAATGAAACCTTCAGGCAAAACAATGAACCAGATGACAGTATATCAACCATTGTGTCACGGGGAAACTACGGTCTTTCCAACAATCTTTCGTTATCGATGAATGCACAGTTTAAGATCGTTAAATGGTGGAATGTTATGTTATATGCAGAAGGCAATTACCAGGATTTTAAAGGAACCTTTAATGGAGAAAATTTGTTTATAAAAGGAACCAGGTTCTCTGCAAATATCAATAACCAGTTTGCTTTTAAAAAGGGATGGAGTGCAGAGGTATCAGGTTTTTTCAGGTCAAAGGGCAGGGATGCACAAATGGTCATTCGTTCAATGAGCCAGGTAGACCTGGGTATAAAAAAGGACATACTTAAAAACAAAGGATCACTTAAATTATCTGTAAGAGATATTTATGGTCCGAGGCAGGCAAGAGGAAATATTAATTTCCAGAATACAGAAGCAGACTTCAGACAATATGGTGATAACAGGGTGGCAACAATCAGTTTTAATTATCGCTTTGGAAAACCAATCAAAGGTTTACAAAAAAGAAAGACAGGCGGTGCGGGGGATGTTCAAAACAGGATCAAATCGGGGAATTAAACAGATTGACTCCAGGAAAAAGCGCAGCCTTATCGGTTGCGTTTTTTATATTTGTACAAAATTATTTTATGGCCTCATTTGATATGGTTAGTAAAGTTGATCTGCAAACACTCGACAATGCAATAAACGTAGTAAATAAAGAAATTACAAATCGTTTTGATTTTAAAGGTTCGCATGTTGTAATTGATCTGAATAAAAAAGATTTTAAAGTAAACCTGGAAGCTGACAGTGAAATGAAAATTAACCAGATTGTTGATGTGCTGATCAGCAGGAGTATGAAACAGGGACTTGCAGCTGAAGTATATGATCTAAGCAAAGAAGCTCATCCGAGTGGAAAAATAACAAAGAAAGAGGTACCTGTTCGTAATGGAATAAAACAGGAAGACGCAAAAAAGATTGTAAAACTGATCAAGGATGCGGTTTAAAAGTACAGGTTGCCATTATGGACGATATTATACGGATCACAGGCAAAAAGATCGACGATCTCCAGGAAGTTATTCAATTGAGTAAGACCTGGAGCCTGGGAATTGCACTTCAATACGTAAATATGAAGGGTTAACCCGGTTACAATTGATAATCAAGAGGCAGCAATTCCGGATGATTAGTGGTCCTTATTATTAAAAAACACTATGTTGGCTGGAAAATTGACAATTTTCGGCCATTAATTGACCATTTTTTATTAAATTTGCATTTCTAAAAATTATACGGCAAAATCCGTATACAAAAACATTAAAATATTATGAAACAAGGCATTCATCCGGCGAATTACAAAAAAGTAGTTTTCAAGGATATGAGTAATGGGACTACCTTTTTAAGCCGTTCTACCGCACACAGTTCTGAAACAATCATGTGGGAAGATGGTAAAGAGTACCCGGTTGTTAAACTTGAAATTTCCAATACTTCGCATCCTTTTTATACAGGGAAAAATGTATTGGTTGATACTGCGGGACGTATCGATAAATTCAAAAAACGTTACGAAAAAAAGGCAAAATAATTGGTAAAGGAATAGCACAGCCCTTTATTTAAAGTTTGTTTTTCATGGCTATACTTTAAGTCCCTTCGGTTTTTCCGGGGGGATTTTTATAAGGATGATGAGCAAGGAACAGGAGATTCCGAATGATAAAATTTGTACCGTACTTCGTCATTCAAAATTCCCTGTTCCTTGTTCGTTATTATTTAAAACCTCTTAGTACTTTTATTCCACATGAATATATTCCTCGATGATAGAAAATGCAGGGAGAACCTTTTTCCTTTTACGCAAACAAGGCATGTATCAGATATCAGGGTTGGGATTCTTACAATCAAAGAAAAATGGCAATTACTCACCGGTAAAGAGATAATTACTGACCCGGAAAACCTTAAAGGCAATGAACTTCATATTCATGCCGATATTATCCCGACTTTAAAAAACATCCAGGGTATTTTACGTGCAGCCAACGATAAAATATCATTACTTGACAACAGCGATGTTAAGATATTGCATCATCCCTGGCAGATATTTCAATACAATGATTGGGCTATCAGGCATGATTTTGAATTGCTGACAGAAAATAAAAAATCACAAACTATTTCGGCAACAAACCGGTGTTCAAATGAAGCAGAGATTTTTATCGAAGAAGGCGCCAGCGTGGAGCATAGTATCTTAAATGCGTCTACAGGTCCTATTTATGTTGGAAAAAATGCGGTTATCATGGAGGGGAATTTTATCCGGGGGCCTTTTGCTTTAGGTGATAACAGCACTTTGAAAATGGGAGGTAAAATGTATGGCGCTACATCCATTGGCCCATATTGTGTAGCAGGAGGGGAAATAAAGAATTCGGTCATCTTTGAATACAGTAATAAAGCACATGATGGTTACCTCGGAGATAGTGTAATAGGAGCATGGTGCAATATTGGTGCAGGATCGAGTAACAGCAATGTAAAAAACACCGGGAGTAACGTAAAATATTTCCTGAATAAAAATATGAAAGCATTGATAGCTGGCAATAAAGCCGGGTTATTAATGGGCGACTATAGCCGTGCTGCGATCAATACTTCTTTTAATACAGGAACAGTAGTAGGAGTATGCTGCAACATATTCGGGCAGCAATTTCTTTCAAAGTATATTGAAAATTTTTCGTGGGGAAATGAACGGTATATCTTTGAAAAAGCTTTAAAAGATATAGAGAACTGGAAAAAGATGAAGCAACAAAAATTAACGGAAAAAGAAACCGAAATTCTACATCAACTTTATTTATCAAACTGATTCTTATGCGTAAACAAATAGCTGCTGCTAACTGGAAAATGAATTTAACACTTAAACAAGCTGAACAACTTACAGATGATCTGCTTGCTACCGACCATTCCCTCGCCAGGGATCAAATTGCGATTTTTGCGGTGCCTTTTCCTTACCTCCTAAAAGTACAGGACAAATTAAAGGGTAAATCGAATGTGTATGTTGCAGCACAAAATTGCGCAGCAACAAAAAATGGTGCGTTCACGGGCGAAGTGAGTACGGAAATGCTGGAAAACATTGGTATCAGGTATGCCATTATCGGGCATAGCGAACGCCGCGAATATTATAATGAAACCAATAGCATTCTTGCTGAAAAAGTAAACCGTGCATTTGAAAGCAATATAAATCCTGTTTTTTGCTGCGGTGAACCTTTACAAATACGGGAAGCTGGTACACAAAACAGTTATGTTGAAACCCAATTAAAAGAAAGCCTGTTTCATTTAACCAAAGAACAAATGAAAGATTTTATCATTGCATACGAACCGATTTGGGCAATTGGCACAGGTAAAACGGCCAGCAGCGACCAGGCGCAGGAAATGCATGCACATATTCGAAATGTTATTGCAGGAAAATTCGGAAATGATATAGCAAATTCAGTTTCTATATTGTATGGAGGAAGTGTAAAGGGGGCTAATGCTGCAGATATATTTTCCAAGCCAGATGTGGATGGAGGCCTGGTAGGAGGGGCAAGCCTTATTGCCACAGAATTTGCAACGATTATCAACAGCCTTAAAAAATAAAAGCGAATTTTTAGAATGATCAATAGGGTAAACACACAATGTTTACCCTATTATTTCATACCACCTCTTCCTGAAATTGATTTAACTTTCTACATTCAAATATTTTTGAGTAAACCTAATGCCCCTCGAAGGCCATCAGCTTAATGATAAGTATTGCTACAATTTTAAAACACAACGTAATTGGCAAACTGCTCAATCATGTCGTTGTTTTCGTGATTAATATTTTTATTGCAAGATACCTGGGCGCCTCTGCAAGCGGATCTTACTTTAATGAACTCTATGTTTTAAATTTTATAGTTTTTATTTTCAGTGCGGGCCTGGATTATGCTGCCATTGCGCTGGTGTCGCAGGAACCAAGATTGATGGGAGCCATCCACAAAATGCTGTTCCGCGTAATATTATTATTTGCGGCAATTATGCTTTTATATGTTTTTGCGATAATGCCCCGGTCAAATGATTATTTTAAACAACCGGCTATTGCAATTGTTTTATTTAGCATCGGGAATCTTTTACTGGTATTTTACCAGGGCATTTTATCCGCTGCAAAAAAATTTAACAGGCAGAATCTCATTCTATGTGTAACGAACCTTGCTTTTTTAATATACCTGGTTTTTTTTCTCAACCAGAAGCCAACTGCAGGTATACAAATGAATGAAGCTGAAGGAATTGAAAACGCTTACGCCTTATTATTCATGTTACAGGGATTGCTGATGTGGGGATTTAGTTTCAATAAATTTAAACAGGTAAATGTTTCAGTTAGCTGGAACGTTTTTATCAGGTCGGGAATTTATATTATGCTTTCATCACTTGTATATTTTGCTTTTTTAAGAATAGATAATTTCTTTGTGCAAAAATATTCGGACCCGGTTACCTTAGGTAATTATGTTCAGTGTGGCAAGATAGGGCAGTACTTCCTCTACTTTTCCTCGGTGATCAGTTCCACATTGCTGCCATTTATTTCTTCAGAAACTGTTGGCAGCTCTTTTTCAGAATGGAAAAAAATGATGCGGCCATATATTTTACTTCTTTGTTGTGGAGCATTGCTGATCGCAGCGTTTGGTAAACAATTATTTCCTTTATTGCTTGGAAAAGATTTCACTGAAATATATCCATTATTGCTTATCCTGCTACCGGGTTTTGTATGTTTAGGAATACTTACATTGATGAATGCGGTATATATCGGAAAAGGGAATATCAAAAAAATTTTCATAGGCGACATAAGCGGGCTTATACTGATAGCCGGATTCGACGCCTGGCTTGTTCCCGGATATGGAGCTTATGCGGCTGCTATTATAAGTTCGGTTGCTTATATTTTGCTATTTGTATTCCTCATGGCAAGCTTTAAAAAACAATTTATCCTTCCTCCAAAAACTTCCACTATTATTGAAATCTGATGCGAACCCTTTTTTTACATAAGCTTTTTAAATATTCCAAAACCGGATTTGCATTCGTGTTAATGTTCATTTTGTGTTATGTTGTTTTTTTCTCTAAAAAAATAGATACAACCTTCTTTCCATACAACAGTATGTTCACCATTGATTTCAATAAAAACCATCGTACTGTTGTTTACGCGGTTAAAATAGACGGCACACCTGTTAAAATAACACATCAGCCTTATTGGAAAAAAGATTTTCTTGAGGAATCTCTTATTAATTATTGCAAATACAAGAAAAATAATGATACAGGGTTTGTAGAGAATTACCTGTATTCAAAAATCAGTAATAAGAGGGATCGGGCATTTCTTTTGGAACGATTGACTCCTGGCAAAGCAGGGCCGAATCAATGGTTGCCCTGGTATATAAAATTTGCCGGGTATCCTGTCCACGCAAAGTCAATGATCGAGTTGGTACAGTATGAAATTATTTACGAAAGTAATGTCGCAATTTTAAAAGATTCGGCCAGTGTTTATAAAACCAGCGCTTTTTAAATGACAAGCATAACTCAACATAAACAGTTTATTCCACAGCTTCGGATACTATTCTGTATTGTGTTATTTGAATACCTGCTGTTTGTTTTTTCGGGAGTAAGTTTTTCATTTTTATACGGAAATTCTTTTTTTAGCCTCGAAGCAGATCCTGCATCATGGATCATTTTTGGATTGAAGCTCCCCCAATTCATTGTTACACATCATTGGATCGGATTATTACTCGACTCGTTGATAATAATACTCTTGCTATTCTTTATTCGCAATCCTTTAAATAACAGGATTGCATTGGTTTTGTTTTTCCTGTTGTTATTGTTTTACATCACACTCATGAATTATCTCACTCATAGAAATTACCAGGCTGGATTTTTCATGATTTTCATTCCTTTTCTTTTTAAGAAAGAGGACAGCAGGTTTTTTGCGTATGAGGCTACCCGTTATTTCATATTGCTTTTTTATGTTTCTGCTGCATATTTGAAATTATTCAATGGATCTCTATCAGATCCTGCACATTTTAGTCATATGTTGAGTTCCCAGTTTGCACCTTATTTTCTGGAAGCGAACACAGGCTTTAGAACAGATCTGAATCTCTATCTTATACATCATACTACAGCCAGTTATTGTTTATATATCGTTTCTTTTATAATCGAATTGAGCGCTTTAGTTGGATTTTTCACGAAAAGGTTTGATCGATTGCTGGCCATTTTATTGTTGATTTTTCACTTTATGAACTGGCTGCTAATGGATATCGCTCCTTTTGGGCAGATCGGGTTTATTTGCCTTTTATTTTTGGGTAGATATTTCAAAGCTATTGCCGGTAGTAAATAAAACAAAAAATCGCCCTTTTTTTAATCATAATCAATAAGTTAGATAAATCCGTCTTTTCGTTGCATTTTGCAACCAGTTCAAACCAAAATTCCGTATATAAACTGGCAGCTGCCTTTGGGAAAAAATAAAAAAAATTATGCAAATATTTACTATGTTTGTAGACTGAAAGACGTTAAAAAGCTACACAGCTTACCCCCTAAGTATCCTGTTATAAATCAATATTTTCCAATCCACTTGTGATCCAAAGCAATTATCCATGCTATTGATTGTAAAATCCTTCTGGATTTTTTAAATCGCATAGGTCTATTATACACTAACTAATATTTCAAACAGAGAAAATTGTTAAACATGCTTAACCTTTTTACCAGATTTACACTCATCGTTTCGTTTTTCTTTCTTTTTGCTGCAAAAGCTTCGGCTAATGATTCTGATATTGTAAACTGTAATCATGCCTGGACTGTAGTTGTACTTGGTTCATCAACTTCATTCGGTACGGGGGCAACTGTATACGATAGTTCCTGGGTGGGAAAATACACAGCATATATGCTGAGAAAAAACAGCCAGAACATTGTGTATAATTTCGGCATTCCCGGATACACCAGTTACCAAAATTTACGACCGACAGGATATACTCCTCCAGCTAACCGGCCTGCACCTAACAGCTCGTTCAATATCACAGCCGCACTGGCGCTTAATCCGGATGCGATCATCATTAACCTGCCTTCAAATGATGCAATCAACGATTATACATTGGCAGAGCAACAGGCGAACTTTGAAGCTGCAATACAACTGGCAAATGCAGCTAATGTACCGGTGTGGGTAACGACAGTGCAACCGAGAAATAACCTGAATGCAACTCAAATGAATACCCAAACGCTGATGAGAGATTGGATTTTAAGCAGATTTGCTGATAAGGCAGTGGATTTCTGGACAACTGTTGCAAATGGTGATGGTTCAATAGCAGCTTTTTATGACTACGATTACGCCCACGTTAATAATGCGGGCCATGAGCTTTTCTATAGAAGAGTACAAGAGGAAACTATCCTTGACTCATTGTGTAACCGCATTACGCAAACCCTGGTAGTGAAAGCGGGCAACGACATTGCTGTTACATTACCTACCTCCACAACTACTTTGGACGGCTCAGGAACAACATCTACCCATGGAGGAATTGTCACCAGCTATTCATGGACATTAATATCAAGTCCACAGGGCTCAAGCCCACAGATTGTTTCACCTACTACAGCAATTACCAATGTAAATAACCTCGTTGAAGGCCGGTATTCTTTTAGATTAACGGCTACGGATAACGCTCCTAATACAAAATCCGATACTGTTAATGTTGTTGTGAGTACAAGGATTTTAATTGATTTCGGTCCGGATGTTACTTCAGCTCCTGACGTAAATGGCCATTACTGGAATACTGTTACCGAAACACAAAATGGTATTAAAATAACGAATGCAATTACTTCAGGGAATGTCGCAACTGCAATAGGCTTCCAGGTGGTGAACAGGATCGATGGCACATTTAATGCAGCAGGTCCGGGCACTAATACCGGTAATACAACTGGTGCATTAGGTGATTATCCATCTACTGTTACCAGCGATTTCTCATTTGCAGAAGCAAGTGCAACCAATGGCCAATGGAAGCTAACTGGTCTTGAAGCATCAAAGCAATACACTATTAAATTTTGGGGATCAAGATCTGTTGCCGACGATCGTATCATACAAATAAAACGTGCTGATCAATCAGTATGGCAGGAATACAATGCTACAGGTAATATCAACTATAACACTTCTGCAATTTTTACATTCTTTGGAAAAACGCAGATGACATTTGATATACGTGTAAAAGCCGGTTATTCCTTCGGTCATATTTGTCTTATAGATATCATAAGAACAACGCCGGCAAATGCACCCAATCTTTTGCCTAATGCTCTTGCAAATGAGGTAACAGTATCATTGCCGAATACAAGCGGCGTACTGGATGCAAGCCCGTCGTATGATGATGATGGTAGCATAACAGCCTATTCATGGGCGCAGTTAAGCGGCCCCTCTACTGCACAAATCGTTTCTCCAACATCTATCAGTTCAGTAATTAATAACCTCATTGAAGGTGTTTATAAATTCCATTTAGTTGTAACTGACGATAGTTCTGCTACTGCTTCAACTGATGTAACGGTTACCGTTAATACCAGGATATTGATTGATTTCGGTCCAACTACAACTACTTCGCCTGATGGCGGTGGTAAATACTGGAACAATGTAGCTGATGGTTTAGCCGGAATAAAAGTTACGAATGCTATTGCAACCGGAAATGTGGCTACAACCGTAGATCTTACCATTATTAATCGTATTGATGGAACCTTTAATGTTGCTGGTCCGGGAACAAATACCGGTAATACTATTGGTGCTGTAGGCGATTATCCTGCGGAAGCAACTACTGACTTTGCGTTTGCACACCCTAGTGCAACAAATGGTCAATGGAAATTATCAGACCTGGATCCTACAAAACAGTATACTATTAAATTCTGGGGTGCAAGATCAGCTGCTGATCAACGTTACATCCAGATTAAGCGTGCTGATGAGGCAAATTACCAGCAATATGACGGATCAAATAATACTGATTACAACAATGCTGCTGTTTTCACCTTTACCAATAAAACAGAAATGACATTTGATGTTAAGGTGAGAGACGGGGATGCATTTGGTTACATATCTCTTATTGATATTAAGATCATTACTCCTCCGGTAGATTGTACACCACATATCGTGATCACTTCTAACCCTGCCGGACCAAGTTGTTCAGGTTATGCTGTAACATTCACTGCTGCTACAACAAACGCAGGAACAGGACCAACTTACCAGTGGAAGAAAAACGGTGTGAATATCAATGGAGCAACTTCATCTACTTATACTACCACACTTTTACTTAACAACGATGTAATAAGCTGTTTCCTTACTTCAAATACAGGCTGTGTACAAGGTACAACTGCAACATCTAATAATATTACAGCACAGGTACTTCCAATTGTACCAAAAGCAGGAAATATTTCCGGACCAACTGATGTATGTCCTTTTATCGATAACGCTAATAATGCTGTTTATTCAATTGCGCCTTTGGCAAATGCTACAACCTATACGTGGACTGTACCTTCAGGTGCAACCATTGCCAGCGGACAGGGAACAACGAGTATTTCTGTACATTTCGACAATACTTTTGGAACAACTGATACCATTCGTGTTATTGGCGGCCCTTGTACCAACAGTGCTCCGACTAAACTAACAATATCAAAAATACTTCCTGCTATTCCAGGTGCGATAAGCGGACCTACAGATGCTTGTCCATTTGTTAACCAGCCAAACAATGCAGTTTATTCAATTGTGGCTGTGCCTGGTGCTACATCATATACATGGACTGTTCCGATTGGAGCAAACATTGTAAGTGGCCAGGGAACAACAAGTATCCAGGTAAGCTATAACAGTTCATTCATTAACGGAAGTATAAAAGTTACTGCAAATGCAAATTGCGGAAGCAGGGCTCCAAGATCATTAACTGTTTCAAGGACTTTGCCGATAGCACCTGCTTCTATATCAGGTCCTGCAAGCGCATGTCCTTATATCGGAACAAGCACACAGGTTGTTTATTCAATTGCAGCCGTTGCAAATGCAACTTCATATACATGGACTTTGCCGGCAAATATGAACCTGGTAAATGGCCAGGGAACAACAAGCATTACAGTTACTTTCGGAGCTGCTTTTGTTGGCTCAACACTTAAAGTAAAAGCAAATGCTAATTGTGCAAGCAGTGGAGACAGATCATTCAGCATTACCACTACTACAAGTTCAACACCGGGAGCAATCACAGGACCTACAAATGCCTGCGGATTCATCGGTACTTCAACTGTGGCAACTTATACAATACGTAAAGTAGCGAATGCATTATCATATATCTGGACTGTACCAGCGGGTGCATCAATTGCATCGCATCCTGGTGGTACCGGTGTAAATGATACGATCATTACTGTATCGTACAATAATAGCTTTGTATCCGGAACACCTATATCAGTGCAATCTTCAGGTTGTGTGCCAAGTGCGGCAAGAAGTTTAACCATAACAAAGGCCGGTGCTCCTTCAACACCAGGCACTATTACCGGTCCTACAAACTCATGTCCATTCGTTGGTACGCTTACACAGGCTATTTATACCGTTAACAAGGTAGCGGATGCTTCTTCTTATAATTGGGTATTACCGGTAGGAGCGATAGCATTACATCCGAATGGATCAGGAAGTAATGACACAGTTATTTCCGTAACATATATTGTAGGCTTTACTCAGGGAATCATTTCAGTGAATGCTGTAAATGGTTGTGGCAGCAGTGCAGCCAGGACACTTTCTGTAAAAACACTTGTACCAACAACAACACCAACCATTCATGGCCCTACAGATCCATGCCCGTGGATCGGAACACCAGGTGCAACTTATACCATCAATAAAATAACAAATGCAACAGGTTATACGTGGACAGTTCCGCTGATTGGCGCAACCGCTACACATCCTAATGGACCGGGTGTAAACGATACAATCATCATTGTACAATATACTTCTGCATTTATCTCGGGTAGCATTACAGCCAGGGCGGATGCAAATTGTGGAAGCACTTCAACAAGAACGCTTGCACTTGTAAGAAAACTTCCTTCAACACCAGGTGCCATCACTGCAACACAACTACAGTCATGCCCGAATCGCCGTTACAGCTATTCAATTGCTGCATTACCTGCGAATGCAACATCGGTTACATGGACAGTCCCAACATTATTAGGTGCCAGTATTGTGGATGGACAGGGTACTACGTCAATTACTGTTGACTATCCAATACTTTCAGTTATTGGACTTGTAAGCGTAGTTGGAACCAATAATTGCGGAAACAGTGTATCAACAAGATCATTTAATATTAATCTTCCGCTTTGTCTTGGTCTAAGATCTGGCGATGGTATTGCGAAAAATACTGTTACGCAACCAGAAACATTGCCAGAAGGACTTGAAGTAAAAGTGTTGCCAAATCCTACTTATAATGATTTCAGACTGGTGGTTACAAGTAATGATAAGAAGACACCAGTTCATTTACGTCTTTTAGACATCAGTAATAAAGTGATTGAAGTAAGATCCGGAATTAATCCGGGTACAACAATAACTATAGGAGCAAACTACATGAAAGGTATTTACATTGGCGAGCTTATCCAGGGAGATAAACACAAGATTGTGAAACTTGTTAAACTATAGAAAAATCAATATTAAACCGAGGCCGCCCTTTGAGGCGGCCTTTTTATTTCTTGTGTAAATTGGCATTAAGTACAGCCCGTTTTACAAAATTGCTGATGATTCCGGTAGGTACTATATATCGCGTTACTGTTTATAAATATCCTGCTTTATCATTAACAGTAAATTGAGCGCTTTCTATCTTCTCAATTGTATTATCTGCAAAGTGATCCACGCTTTCTTTAGCCCGGTCAATACGATCTGTTACCCGATCCAGTATACTATTCCATCCATCTTTTATATCATTTCCAAGACCAGCTATTTTTTTCCTGGTTTTTGCTCCCCGTGCCGGGGCATATAAAATTCCCAAAATTGCACCAGCGGTAAAACTTATTAGCATCTTTTTTACGGTAGTCATATAATTAATTTAATAGGTGATGATTGATGATAAAATATATCCATACATAATTGTGCCAATTATTTTTCTTATGCAGGTTTGCTGATATATATTTCTTTCTCTAATTAAAAATGGAAGGAAATGTCAAGCTTTTTTTTGTTTTTTTTATGTAGTATAATAGTTACACAACTGCAATAAACAGGTAGTTTTTCTTAGTACAGTTTCCGTGAAAAACCGCTCTTTGTAAATTCTTTTTTCAATCAGCAATAAAGCATTTTTTACCACGTTGTTTAATTGACTCACCTCGATCTGCCATACGATTTTTGTGCTAACCTTCATGATTGATAAGCTTCATGCGCATCAAAATTTTAACTACATGTGCAACATGAAAATAATATCATCATGAAATCAAAAACATCCTATGAAAAAATTTTACACCGTTTTGCAGATGATTATTTGTTTTTGTATTCTTTTTCCCGCGATGTCAAAAAGCCAATGTGCATTACTTGATGCAACCTGTACAAGTTATGAATCAAGATGTGCAGCAACAGGTGCCATCAAGGTTTTTGCCACAGGTGGATCGGGAAATTACAAATACAAAACAACCGGACCCGTAAATACGAATTTTACAACCAGTGATTCCATCACTGGGTTATCGGCAGGTGTTTATACGGTTACTGTAAACGACATTTCTACCAATTGTACATTCGTACAGGCAAATGTTGTTGTAGCCGGTACTTACCAGGATCCGAGATTTACGCTTACAAAAATTGATGTTAGTTGTGATAATGCCAGTAATGGCAGCATCAGCGTAGATTCTTATTCTTTTGGTCGCCCCCCGTTTGTTTTTAGCATTGTAGCACCATCGCCGATGGGTGTTGGCACAAGTAATAGTACAGGAAATTTTCCGGGATTAATGGCTGGTGATTATAGTATCAGGATGACAGATTCCTGTGGTGGTATTCAAACCCGCCAGGTCACTATCGTGAATTATACGTGGTGGATAGATGCTTATGCATTTACAAAAATAAATTGCGATGAGGCGAGTGGATATATAAAAGTTGTAGATAGCAGGGGAAATATCAGTACAGTTGGGGGAATTCCAGGTTTCATGTATGGGATTGTGAGATCGCCCGGTGATACGATCTGGTCATCAAATCCAACCTTTACTTTTTTATTGATGGGCCATGATCATTTTGATGTGGTCGCAAAAGACAATTGCGGTATCATTAAAAAGGCAAATACCAGTGTATCACTTGTACCAACTGTAGCTGCAAATGTGAATACGTTTAATTATTTATGTAATTTCTTTTCTGCTTCTTTATCTGCAGGCACGAATTTTTTAAATCCTGATTTTTGTTTGTATGATAGTGCAGATGTGCTGGTAAGTTGCAATGCAACAGGAGTATTTACTGCCATCCCATATGGAAGCTATTGTATCAAGGCGCATGATGCATGTACAGATACAACAATTACCAGGTGTTTCAGGGTAGATGCGCCACCGGTATTTGTTGACAATAATGTACTTATTATAGATAAAACCTGTACCAGCTTTACCGCTGAGATTACCGGGCAGGTTGGCCTTACAAATCCCCAATACTGCCTTTATGATTCCGCGGCAATCCTGATAAGCTGCAATTCAACCGGCGTTTTTACAGGCCTGGAGTACCAGCCTTACTGTATTACAACAACGGATGGTTGCCGGGATACTACTATTACAAGATGTTTTAATCCCTCACCACCAACACCGGTTGTACCAGATGTTATTGTTCCAATGTATATTACCTGTACCAATTTTGGAATCAATACAGGAGGCGATAGTTTAACAACGCCACTTTATTGTTTGTATGACAGCAGCGGAGCATTGATCATATGTAATAACACAGGAGTATTTGACAGCATTCCATTGGGCAATTATTGTATAACGGTACATGATGATTGTTATGATACAACCATTACCCGTTGTGTAAGTGTCCTCGAACCTACAATCAGCAATGACATGGTGATTTCTGTAAGAGATAAAACCTGTTCTGATATTACTGTAACCGTTAGCAGCATGAATCTCGGCGCAACTGAATATTGTTTATATAATAGCATTGATTCACTGGTAGCATGTGATTCATCGGGAATATTTATCAACGTTCCTTATGGATCTTACTGCATCAAAGCACATGCTGCTTGTCCTGATACCATATTGATAAGCTGCTTTACCGAATATCCTTCCCTGCCTTCCCTTTCAGCATCCATAGGTGTGGGCGATTTTACCTGCAGCACTTTTTCTGCACAAACATCCAGGGAAGAGAACCTGACCAATCCAACTTATTGCATTTATGATGACAGGGGAACATTACTCGAATGTAATACAAGGGGTGTATTTGAAAACTTACCTTATGGTGATTACTGTATAAAAATAACAGATGGTTGCTATGATACAACTATTACAAGATGTTTTTCCCAGGCAGCTCCAAGGGTATCCCTTTCCGGGAATTCCGGTAAATCATGTTCATATGGATGGGCACAATTTAGTTTGAACATGGGGAGTGGTAGCGGATACCTCCCCGTGAACATCAGGATATACAACCCTGATGGAACTTTATTTTCACAGGCGAATTATAATTCAAATGCTGTATTTATTGATAACATACCGGGAGTAGCTTCAGGACAACATTATACAGTAGTTGCAACCGATCAATGTGGAAACAAAGATTCTGTTTCAATTGGAAGTGCAGCAAGCTATTTCAATCATACTCCAACAGTGGTTCCGAAATGTCCAAGTGCAATTTGGACGAATGGATCAGGAGACATCAGGACAACTGTTCAAACAAATATGGGGTCACTTACAGTCAAGGTCATTAAAAAGAATGGTGTAACATATTTCCCATCCCTTACTCCAAATACAGTTTCGGCAGGAGTATATAGCTTTATTGATCTGGGCCCGGGAACTTATATTATCAGTATGAGTGAAAATTATTGCAACAAGAAAATTTATGATACGATTGTTATTAACAATTACGAGTACCCGAACCTTGACAGGTCTTCTGCTTATCAATGTGACGTGAATGGTTTTAGCGTAAGTGCAGTTGCAACAAATGGAGTAGGACCATTTACCTACGAGATTATAGGAAGCCAGCCTACCACGCCTGACATCACAACAGCACCACAAAGCAGCCCGATCTTTACTATCAATAACGGGGCAAACTATTCCCTGATCAGGCTGAGAGCGCTGGATGCATGCGGAAATGCAACGCTTGGTGATGCGAGCATCCTGCCATTGGCAATGAATGGGGCGATCAGTTCAACGGATTGTTTGTCGCAACCTACTACCTTATCAGTTGATTCGCTGTTCAATTCAACCTATACCTGGTATAAAAAAACAGATTTGAATAGCACAGATAGTGTATTGGTAGGTAACGGAACAACCTATTTCATTCCTGCAGTAGCACCGTCGGATACCGGCATTTATGTATGTTATGTGTCTGTAAATTCGGGTTGCATTAACCGCACATTTACATTTCACCTGGGCGGCCAATGCTGGATTGTATTACCTGTAAAACTGGAAGAATTCAAAGGACAGGTAGTTAATGATAAAAACCTCTTAACATGGAAAACGTCCATGGAAGAAAATCTTCACAGGTTTATTATAGAAAGAAAAATCAATGGAAGTAATTTCGTGGAAATAGGAAGGGTGGATGCTGCAGGTAATTCAGCAACAAACCAGCTTTACAAATTCTACGATCTGTATCCTGAAAGAGCAGAGAATACGTATCGCCTTAAAATGGAAAAGATTGACAGGTCATACAGTTATAGCAATATTATTTCATTGAACAACCAGGGCGGTGGAATTGCTATTAATGTTTATCCTAACCCTGTACTGGATAAACTAACAATTGATTTTGGTGCGACAAAAGAACACAGGTATACCATCAGCTTGTATTCATCATTGAACCAGCTCGTAAAAGAAATGTCATTCACTACCGATGGCAAAACCAAATTGGAGATACCAAGACCAGCAACGTTGCAGGAAGGTGTTTATATTTTACGCATCACTGATGAAGATACAAGGGAAAAGATTCAGCAAAAACTGATATTCTTATAATAAAAGAAATTTGAAATGAAGGAAGCTGTTCAATTGAACGGCTTCTTTCATTTTATAAAGCTTGCTTTGAATGTTCAATACTCAATGTTCAATGTCCAAGTTTACATTGCTTTAGTTAGCATAACTATTTGACCCAGGTGATAACAATCATGTTGAAGTATGCCATGCATATGTTCGTAATAAGTAAGATCATTATTAGGATATACGTTTTCAAAATTCTTTTCTTTGAATTTTTCAAGAAACGATATCCATTGCTGTTGTGATTTTTCAAGTTTCTTAAGTGTACTGGCCCATTGCCTTGCTGAAGTATTTTTAACTGTAAAAAAATAATTGTCAATGGGTGTCTTTATCACTTCTCCCTGTACACGTTTTATAACATTCATGCGCCAGTAGATCATATGGTTTACGATTTCCCATATTGTATTCCATTCCGGTAAAACGCGGTTGGATGCCTGGGAAGCGGTTACGTTACTCAATACATTCAATAAATTAACGTCGATCCATGGACTTCCGTTATAAGCATCCCTGAAAAGTTTACTGATCCTTTCTGTTTCTTTCATGCAGGAAAGTTATTAAAAAATTATCACCTGGGTTACGCGTTTATTGTCTACATATTTCCATTTAGGACCGGTGCGCAGTAACCTGATCGCTTCTTCGTCGCAGGTTTTACAGAGCGATTTTTCCACCGTGATCTTATAAGGTTCCCCGTTCTTTTTTATTTTAAAAGAAAGTGTTACCGCACCTTTATAAACATTGCCGTTTGCAAAGGTGGGCCTTTTGATGCTATCTCGCAGGTAGTAATTGTAATTATCTGTTCCGGTAACTGGTTGTGGAGTTACCATTAATCCCGGAGCCCGTCCTTCTAATGATTTAGCAAAGGACTTTTTTCCTGTTCTTTCTTTTTTTGTCCCAACCCCGGTTACAACAACTTCAGAAAGTGCCCGCTTGTTTTCTGGTAAAACAATTGTTTGATCAACATTTGGGGTAAGTTGTCTGTCAAGCTTATCATAACCTACTGCAGCGAATGTTACGGGTATAGTACTATCCATACCGGTAATTGAAAACCGGCCACTGTCATCTGTTGCAAATCCTTTATTCCTGTTCCTTTCAATTATAGTGGCATAAGCCACAGGGTTACCATTGTTATCAACGACTTTGCCGTTAAATGAATAAGTAAGATTGCTATCGGTTCTCACTTCCCAATTGTAACTTTTATACTGGTTTTTTTTGTCGGGAATGCCATCATTCATAGCAATCCTGTTACTGTCGTTTGAATCATCAAAAACAGGGGAAGATTTCTCCAATTTCAATGGGGTTTTGTCTTTAAGTACTGTTTCATCAACTGCTGCATCACGTCGCTGCGATTCTTTAATTGGTTTTAGTAATTCTTCAACCTCGTTTATACCACTCTCATCCTTCACTTCTGCAGATTTAGAGCCGGCGGGTGCTGTTGCAGTTACGTTATAACTTTCGTTAGCAACAACAGTATCGGTAGTTTTTTGAGGCAAGGAATTTTCTTTGGTTTTACCTGCCCCTGGATCTTTTTCATTTTTTGCCAACGGGATTTGAGTCTTGCTTCCATTGATTTGTAAAGCCAGGTAAGTAATCCCTAATCCCACAACAAGTATAGCAGCCACACGCCACCATATCTTTCGCTGTGAACCAAATGCAATTATTTTCTTGTTCTCATCTTTTTTTAAAAGTCTTTCTTTTAGCTGGTTAATATCTTTTTCTGCTGTTTGTGTATGTACATAACCATCCAGCGCATCTGCAAGAAACGGATCTTCGAGCGCAGCTTTTTCCAACGCATGTCTTTCCGCTTCATTCATTGACCCTGAATGATACCGGTGAAAATCAGCTGCTGTATAATTCATATTTTTTCTTTCTTCCTGCATATTATATATTTTCCAAAGCTTTCTTTTCCATGCAGATTTTTAAATTTCTTCTCCCGTTTTGAATAAAGCTTCTTACTTTATTAAGATCAAGCCCTGTTATTTCGGTAATGCTCTGGTAGCTTTTTTCTTTTAAATAAAATAATTCTATCACCTGTCGTTGTTCTGTCACAAGTTGTTCCATACACTGTCCCATCCTGTTAAAATGTTCTTCTTTTTCAAGCACATCGTTAAGATGTACATTTTCTTCTAAATGCACAAGTTCATGATCAACATGCCTGGGCAGATTTTTTTTGCTCCGCAATTTCATCAGGCAGTGATTTTTTGATAACTGGTAAAGCCATGGTTTGAAATGGCCGACTTCGTATTTTTTGAGTTTTAATATTAACTCTTCAAAAATATTTATTACACAGTCTTTTGCATTTTCAGGCTCCTTCATGTATTTAAGACAAACCCCGTATACAAGATCCATATAGCGCTGGTATAGGTCAGCCAGTATATCCATATTGCCGGACTCCTTGTATTGAGCAATCAATTCATGGTCGGGCAAAGAAGACGGTATATTTTTTAAGAAGGTCAACGCTCTAAGATATTCAAATATTTATTTATTAAAGGTTGTGTAATTCATAAAATTGTTGCATCTGGAAAGAAAAAGTATATGAAAAAGCTTTTCATGGCAATGATCCTGCTCCCTGTTATGATGCTTTCATTCATCAGCAATCAAAATTTTACAGTTTCCGGAACAATAAAGGACTCAAAAGGTAATCCCATACCATTTGCAACTGTTATACTAAAAGGAACCAAAACCGGGGTTGCAGCAGATGATAAAGGAAATTATTCCATCGTTGTGAATGATGAGAATGGAACGCTGGTATTTGCCATTGTTGGATATGATGCAAAAGAAATAAAAATCAATAAACAAAAGCTGATTCATGCAGTACTAAATGCAAAGGTTTCGCAATTAAATGAAGTTGTAGTTACCGGTATTGCACAGGGGATAGCTCCGGGATTAATGGTGAGAAGAACAAAAAGTGAAGTCAGACGTGACGCAGCTGTTGATGAAAGCGTATTGAACGGTTGGCCTCCTTCAGGCTATGAGAATTTAAATGATGATGGGAATGATCGGGAAGGTTATTCAAATATTGTAGAAAATGATTTTCGTAAAGTAACAGACGATCCGCTTTCCACTTTTTCAATTGATGTGGATGGTGCTTCTTACAGCAATGTGCGTCGTTATCTTAACGATAGGCAACTACCGCCTGCAGGTGCTGTAAGAACTGAAGAAATGATCAATTATTTTAGATACAACTATCCATTCCCTACAGGTAAAGATCCATTTTCTATAACAACAGAATTAAGTAATTGCCCGTGGAATAAAGACAATAAACTTGTAATGATCGGTTTGCAGGGAAAAGAAATACCGGTACAGGGATTGCCTGCCAGTAACCTCGTTTTTTTAATTGATGTTTCCGGATCAATGAACCAGGAAAACAAATTGCCATTGATAAAATCATCACTGGAAATGCTTACGGATCAATTACGGGAAAAAGATAAAATATCAATTGTGGTATATGCTGGCAATGCCGGACTTGTATTACCAGCCACAAATGGTTTTCAAAAACAAAAAATTAAAGATGCTATAAATAACCTGGAAGCAGGAGGTTCAACTGCCGGCGGTGCAGGAATAAAGTTGGCGTATAAGATTGCTGCCGAAAATATGGTCTCAAAAGGGAATAACCGAGTTATACTTTGCACTGATGGCGATTTTAACGTTGGTACAAGCAGTGATGATGATATGGTACTTATTGAAAAGGAAAGAGAAAGTGGAATATATCTTACTGTACTGGGTTATGGAACAGGAAACTACCAGGATAATAAAATGCAACTATTGGCTGATAAAGGAAATGGCAATCACGCCTACATTGATGGAATAAATGAAGCAAAAAAGGTATTGGTAAATGAATTTGGAGCCACTTTATTTACAATTGCAAAAGATGTAAAACTGCAGGTTGAATTTAATCCGGCTAAAGTGGCTGGTTACAGGCTAATCGGCTACGAAAACCGGCTGTTGAATAAGGAAGATTTTAACGACGATAAAAAAGATGCCGGTGAATTAGGAAGCGGGCATACGGTAACGGCATTGTATGAAATTATTCCGGCCGGGGTAAAGTCTGAATTCCTCACACCTGTTGATCCGCTCAAATACCAGCAACAGCATACTACTAATACAACAGCCGGTTCAACAAATGAAATACTGACTGTTAAATTCCGGTACAAAAATCCTGATAGCAAGAAAAGCGAGTTGATCGTACATCCCGTGAATGAAAATAATATTTCTTTCGATCAAACATCTGATAACTTCCATTGGGCAGTTTCTGTTGCCAGTTTTGGAATGCTGTTAAGGAACAGCAGGTTTAAAGGAACCAGTAGTTATAATAATGTGCTTCAATACTGTAATACATCACCAGGAAATGATAAAGAGGGATATCGCAAAGAATTTATTACACTTGTGAAAACTGCAGGCGACCTGTCGAAAAAAGAAAAGGAGAGTGGAACAGGTACCAAATAAAAAGTGGCGCCGGTTTTAAATACGAGCGCCACCTTTTTTTATATGATAATATGTTTATTCTTTAGCCAGGGGTTTTCTGTAAGCGTCATCAAGGGAGAAATAACCTCCGCCGATAAAAGAAAATACCACAACCAATACAAGTATTAAAAAGGAAAATGGCAAATCTGCAGTAGCTGTATCTTTTAAGTTTACAAACAGTACGGCGCCAAACATGAGAGGGATTTGTACCAATGCTGCCAGCCGGGTGAACAAACCCACAGTGAGCAGGATACCTCCTATAAGATTGACCCAGGGAACCAACGGAATAAGAAAATTAGTCGATTTCAAAATACCCGAATTTGCAAATGCATTGTTTAAAATAGTAGGATTATTAAAAAAGGTATAGGCTTTTAAAATAAGGGCTAATCCTACAACAATTCTTAAGATAAAAACCCATTTTGGAACATTTTCTCCTGTTTGGTATGACTGGTGAAGCAAGCTCATAGTAAAGTTGGTTTTAGGTTATTAATTTGACTTTAAAATACAAAAAAAATCAGGCAAATTCAATTTTTTTTTATTCACAGCAACTGCGGCTATGCCTACCGCCTGTAAAATATGCTGCTGAAAACATCCGAAAAAACCCTGTTGAATGCTTATTTTAAGGAATGAATCTTCGATTTCAGAGGCCTGGTAATCTGCTTATGCTGCCCGATTTTTCTAAATTCTCCTTATTTAACCTTTTTATCGAAAATCGGCAAAGTCAAAAATTGTACTTTTAAATGTATAGAAACCGAATTTATGAAAGTTTATTTCATCAGTGGGCTGGCAGCAGACAGAAGGGTTTTTAAACATATTGTGCTGCCTGAGTGTTTTGAAATGGTTCATCTCGATTGGATCAGCCCTGTAAAAAATGAATCTTTGGAAAGCTATTCATCGAGGCTATCGGAGAAAATAGTCCCCGGTGAACCGTTTGCGTTATTGGGCCTGTCTATGGGAGGAATGATTGCCAGCGAAATAGCAAAACAATTTAATGAGAATGAAAAAATAAAACCATCGATAACAATATTAATATCCAGTATTCCGGGTAATAACTACCTGCCAGTGCATTTTAAACTTGCAAGATTTTTTAAAATCTATAAACTGATGCCTGCAGGGTTATTAAAATCTGCATCTATCCTCAAACGTTTTTTTACTACAGATAGTTCTGCGGATAAAGCAATTTTAACGCAGGTAATAAAAGACAGTGATCCCAATTTTATCCGTTGGGCAATACCTGCGATTTTACATTGGAAAAACCAAACCCTTCCACGGCCACTCCTGCACATACACGGAACAAAAGATAAAATATTACCTATTCGTTATACAAAACCAACACATGTAATAAAAGATGGGAGCCATGTTATGATAATGAGCAGGGCGGGAGAATTGAATAAATTAATTGCTGAAGCTTTATTAAGTTTAGAGTTAAAAATTTATAGTTGAGAATTAAACCAGCATTACCAACTCTAAACTTTTAACTCTCAACTTACTTCGCCCATTCATCCAATGATTTTTCGATTACTTCCAAAGGCATACAACCATCTTTTAAAAATTCATCGTGAAAGGCCGCAAGACTGAATTTATTTCCCAACGATTTGCTGTACTTATCCCTCAGGGCTCTTATCTTCAATGCGCCGGTTTTATAACTCAATGCCTGGCCAGGGAATACCATGTATCGCTCAATTTCTGCTATCGCCCCCTCATTGCTTATTGCCTGGTTATCGGTCATGTATTTAATGGCCTCTTCCCGGTTCATTTTCCCGGTATGCATACCTACATCTACCACCAGCCGGATGGCCCTTAATATTTCGTCTCCAAGCGCACCCATATGTTGATAAGGATCTGTATACAATCCTAATTCTTTACCTAAACTTTCACAATAAAGAGCATATCCTTCGCCGTAAGCTCCATACCATATAAAACGTCGAAATGAAGGAAGCTTATTGTTTTCTGATTGTAATGACATCTGGAAATGATGACCAGGGATCGCTTCATGAAGGAACGTGCTTTCCATTCCTCCTGTAACATTGAATTTGGCAGGATCAATGATTGGTACATAATAGATGCCGGGTCTTGAACCATCAGGCAGTCCGGGAAAGTATTCTGCGCTGGCACTGGCTTCGCGGAAAGCTTCGGTTTCCCTGACCTCAAATTTTGTTTTTGGTAGTACGTTGAATAATTTTTTTACATTAGGATCAATCTTCTTTTGAATATTCCTGATGGCCGTTAATACTTCATCAGCAGATCTATAAGGCATAAATTGCTTATCTGTGTTCATGAATTCAAAAAAAGCCTTCAGGTCTCCTTTAAAATGAACCTGCTCTTTTATTTTTTCCATTTCCTCATGAATGCGCTTTACTTCTGAAAGCCCTGTTTGATATATTTCTTCAGGGGTTGTTTGCGTGGTGGTCCAATATCTCACCATATAATTATAGTACTTATCTCCGCCAGGCAAAGCATTTACTCCTGTCGAGGTTCTTGCCTTTGGTAAATATTCATTCTCCAAAAAAACCGCAAATTTTTTATAAGAGGGAACAACCTGTTTGTTGATCATTTCGATAAAAGCAATGGTAAGTCGCTTCTTATCTGTATCGTTGAAATCCGAAGGAAATAATTTTACAGGTTCATAAAATAAGCTTTTAGTTGCACTATCGGTAACCAATGCCTGCATTTGAGGGATCATTTTAATAACGATCGCTTTTGGCAGGGTATAATTGTTTGCCATTCCTTTTTTGAAATAAACAATCGCACTATCTGTCCAGGCCGGAAAAGCACTCACCCGCTGAAGCCAGGCATCATAATCCGCTACTGTTTTAAAAGACTGGTTGCCGGTTCCACTACCCATTTGGCCAAGTTGAAGGGGTAGGCCATTGAACTGATCAAAAGGAAAATACATGTTGTCATTTAAAGCACTGCTGGCCATAAACCCAAGGTCCAATCCTTCCATAGCTGTTTTTACTTCATACTGGAGGATATCATAACTTTTTTTATCATTGCCATTTAACCCATCCCTCTTAAACTTATTGAGCAATGCATCATAATGATGAAAAAAATCTTTTAGCCGTGCTCGGTAGCTATCTGTAAAATCGGCAGGTAAAAGATTATTATACCCCGGTGTACCATTCGCTGTTGCTTCCAGGGGAAACAACGCCATACGTTCATCATAATATTGTTGAATCATTGTTACCAGCTCCTTATTGTCTGAAACCGGGGTTCCTGGTTTGGAATTCTCTTTTTTGCCTGTATTACAGCTTACAAAAAGCACAGGGAAAAGAAAAAGAAGCGTTATTTTTTTCATTTGCTGTATTTTATCAGAAAATTGAAATGTATTATTGCAAAAATAATTAATTTTAACCCTTCAATCCTGTGTTTATTACTTCTTTGATCAACTCATAATAAAAGCCACGATTAAACAAACATTTCATTAACCGGATAAATTAGATGAAGTTTTACCTTTTTGCTTTTTTGTTTTTTTTGAACATTACCTGTAAAGCACAGGAATGGGTTGCCGAGATCATGGTAGGCGCCTCCGCTTACAATGGAGATCTTACGGAGAAAGAATTTTCTGTTAAACGTATCGGGACAGCCGCCAGTTTTAATCTAAAATACAACACCGGTGATTTTGTGAACTTCCGTGTAGGCATTTCATACGGAAAGTTCGGCGCTAATGATAAAAACAACCATGATGCGGGCTTAAAAAGCCGCAATCTTAATTTTAAGACCAATGTTATTGAATTGAATTTTTGTGCTGAAGTAACAATACTTGATCCCCAGATCTATTATGCCTACCCTTATATTTTTGGCGGTATTGGCGTTTTTCATTTTAATCCTTACACATTTGATAATGAAAATCATAAAACCTTTTTGCAGCCGCTGGGAACAGAAGGACAGGGACTAACGGGATATCCTAAGCGAAAAAAATACTCCCTGTACCAACCTTGTTTTCCAATAGGAGGAGGTTTTAAATTAAAAGTAAGAGACAATTGGGAACTGGGTTTTGAATTTGGATACCGCATTCTTGTAACAGATTACCTGGATGATGTAAGTAAAACCTATGTGAATTTAAAGGCATTGGAAGAAGGGAACGGGCTTAAGGCAAGGGAATTGTCATACAGGCGAAATGTTCCATTCCTTGAAGAAGGAGAGAAGAGAGGGAATTCGACAAAGAATGACAGTTATTTTTTTAGCGGTATAAAACTGGCAATGAAAATTGGAGGCCCGGCGGAATATGATTATAGTTCCCGGAAAAGACAAGAACGTTTATTGGTAAACAAGTTATAATAATAAGGCCCCGGATCAATAACCGGGGCCATAATTTATTGCGCCTTAATTTTTTTATTAATTCGCCGTTATCAGCAAAGGTTTAAACTTTGTTCTGCTAAGCCTGGCTCTCCCGATAAACTGGTTGTTATTGATCCTTGAAAACTTGCCTGGAAATATCATTACGTCTTCTTCTCTTGTATCAAAAAGTAATTCCTTACTCATTACTCCGTTGGGATCAAGTTTTGTTACCATTACCTGCCCGCCATAACCATCAAGGTGATACTTTGGTGCTTCATCTTCTGCAATATCTACGTTCTTTTTATTATCCAGGTATAAGAAATAATAACCGGTAGCATCGCTGATTAATTTGAAACCTAGTGTACCCTGGTAGGGATGTGCTCTCAGGTAACTGGATTGTTCCGGGCTTCTTTGTTTCTTCGGAATTTTTCTCAGCCATTCAAATTTTCCGTCTGGAGCAATCTTAGCTGCAAGTATATCTTCATAATTGAAAACATAAGTATAGTAACCGGAACCGTAGCTTCTGCTATGATAAATCTGGGTAACATAAAATTCTTCACATGCCATGAACACACTTCCATCAGTGCCGATATTAATATTTCTCACAGTAATGTTTGCTGCTTCATAATCATCTTTCTTTTCCATTCTTCTCCTGCTTCTTGCTGATTCAAACTTTGTTAGTTCTTCCAAAGGGAATTCATAATATCCGTTTTTGTATTTTACTACTTTACCTGCGGCATCAAGTTGGGCAAGGAATACGCCATCTGTTCCGCCTCTTTTTGCTTTTTTACTGTAAGTGCAGGCGATGATAATATCATGCGTGGTACTTTCGATGAGACTGGTTTCTTTGAAAAAATAACTGTCAGATGAAATAGTTGCACTGATGATCTTCTTGCTGTCTTTTGTAAATTTCAACACTTCAAAATGATATGCAGGCATCCCTGTTTCCTTATCTATTTCTTTTCTTTTTTCCGAATCATACACTTTTGCAAGCATATAGGCATTTCCCTGTTGATCAATAGCGAAATCAGCATTGTCCATAATTTGTTCGGTATAGGGCATAGTAAACTCATTGCCCCAGATCTTATTCATGTTTTCATCAAAAACATAAAAGCCAATCTTATCATAGTTATTTTTATCGTTCTTCTCTTCCGGCCATAACCTGTATGTCACCAATACTTTTTTATTATCGGCGTCGAAATTGTAAGAATATTTGTCTTCCGTTTTAATATTATAGAACCCCCTGTTAATTTGTACGCCGGCGATCTTTGTGCATTCAAGTAATTTTTTACCTGATTCAGCTATTTTACCGGAAGCAACATCGATCTTATCATAAGTGAGTATTTCTTTTCCTTCACTTTTATTCCAGTCGCTGTGAAGCCAGTAGTAATTTGTTCCGAAATCGATTACTGTTTCGCTATTAAGATTCCTGGTAGCATCACTTAATTCGATCACCTTATCAGAGCTTTGGGCAAGCGTTTTAGGATCAAATCTCAAAATAGTAAGATCTTCTTTTTTTAAAGATAGATTTACAATACCATCTTTATCGTTTCCGAAAAAAGACAGGTCCTCCGTTTTCTTGGGTAACTCATATTCTGCCCCAAGTTTAAAGGTGAATTTCTTACTTTGTCCATAAGAAAGGGTAGAAAAAAGGCTGATTGCGCCTAATAATAAATACTTCATAAACAGTTACAGATTTTATTGCCGAAGCAGTTTGGTAAATATATCGGGCAAATTTATTGATAATGTCCTTCCGCTCCTAATTTGTCAGGTCTTATTACTAATAAAGTTCATAGATCGATAAGAAATTGTAAAAAAACATCGGGGAATTCCTCCAGGTTGAATGGATTTACTTTGCGGAAAACAAGTCATTTATACTCTTTACGGCCCATTCATCACATGTTCATGTGAGCTCATATGCCATTCGTGCAACGAAACCTACAGTTCGTCCATTTTCTTTCTATAACTGTAACATTTCATGTTTCCTTTGCGTATCAATAAAATCAATACACGTAAACATACATCAAATGAAAAAGTTTTTTTTACCTATAATAGCTTTCCTGCTACTTACGTCTTCGCAGACGATCGCACAGAGTACCGGTAAAGTAACGGGTAATGTAACCGATAATAAAGATAAAGGTCTTGCAGCCGTAACAGTTACGTTGCTGAGTTCAGCCGACAGCAGCATGGTGAAAGCCGATATCAGCGATGCTTCCGGAAAATTCGAAATCCCTGTTATGAAAGCCGGCAGTTACCTGCTCAGCTATTCATTGGTTGGGTATGAGAAGAAATATTCAGTTGTATTTGAAGTGGGCGAAGGACAAACCTTTGCGGCAACCACTGCAACACTTGCAGCATCTGCTTTAAAATTGCAGGGCGTAACGGTAACGTCAAAAAAGCCAATGATCGAAGTGAAGGCAGATAAAACAGTTTTTAATGTAGAAGCAAGTATTAATGCAACAGGAAGCAATGCACTGGAGCTTTTGCAAAAGAGCCCGGGTATACAGGTTGATAATAACGATAATATCAGCATGAAAGGCAAGACTGGTGTGAAAGTATATGTAGACGGAAAAATGATGCAGCTGGATACCAAAGATCTTGCAGCTTATTTAAAAAGTATCAGTAGCAATGATATCGAAGCAATTGAAATGATCAGCAATCCAAGTGCGAAATATGATGCAAGTGGAAATGCCGGGATTGTCAATATCCGTCTCAAAAAAAATAAGAAGTTCGGAACAAATGGTAGTGTTAACCTGGGTTTTGTACAGGGAATAACGCTGAAGGGTAATGGCTCTGTAGCATTGAATTACCGTGATAAAAAGATCAATCTTTTCGGTAATGTGGGGGCAAATATAGGAAGATATGAAAACCCATTGGACCTGTACCGCATACAAAAAGATACTCTATATGATCAGCACACAAAAATGCATAGTTATGATAAAAGCATAAATATAAAAGCCGGTGCGGATTATTTCATTAACAGTAAGAATACGATCGGTATCCTTGCCACAACTAATTTTTCACCATCAAAGTGGGTGAGCAATGGTACTACCGATGTATATGATAATAAAACCGGTGAATTCATTAAAAAACTGGAAGCACACAATGAAGTACCTGGCCATCGCACCAATGCAAATTTCAATTTGAATTACCGTTATGTGGATACAAGTGGCAGAGAAATAAATTTTGATGCGGATTATGGTTTGTTCCGCGGTGTTGGAAGAAGTTTCCAGCCTAATTATTATTACACAAACAACAATATTTTATTGTATACAGTTACCAACAGGAACTATACACCTACGGACATCGATATCTATACGGCAAAAGTAGATTTTGAACAACGATTAGGTAAGGCCAAACTTGGATATGGCGCTAAATTTTCTTACGTAACAACTAAGAATACTTTTGATTTCTTCAATGATAATGTAAATGGAGATCCTGTGAAAATCCTGGAAAGAAGTAATGCATTTGAATATACTGAGAACGTAAATGCAGCATACGTTAATTACCTGAGACAATTAAACAGCAAATGGAGTCTTCAGCTGGGATTAAGGATGGAGCAAACCAACAGTAAGGGAGTATTGACAAGAGCAGATGGAGTTGTGCAGGCTGATAACACCGTTAAAAGAAATTACTGGGATCTTTTCCCAAGTGGTGCTCTTACCTGGAATATAAATCAAAAACACTCACTTAACCTTACTTATAGCAGGAGAATTGACCGTCCTACTTACCAGGATCTGAACCCATTTGAGAATAAGCTGGATGAGCTTACCTATGAAAAAGGGAATGCATTCCTTCAGCCGCAGTATACAGATAATGTTGAACTGACCCATACTTTTATGGGCATGATCAATACAACAGTTGGCTATAGTCACGTAAAGGACTATGCGACACAAGCTACCGATACAATCAATAATGCAACCTTTGTTCAGCAAAAGAACCTGGCACAGCAACAGATAATCAATTTTAATATGGGATCATCCTTACCTATAAGGAAATGGTGGAATGGCTATGTAAATATCTGGTACAATTACCAGATGTTCAGGGGATCGATCGGGGATAATAAAGTTCATGAGAATATATCATCTTACGGAGCTTACCTGCAACAAAGTTTTTCTTTAGGTCATGATTATACCGCAGAAGTGAGTGGCTGGTTCAATGGTCCAAGTGTATGGGGTGGTACCTGGAAAACCAAATCACAGGGAGCAGTAGACATTGGTTTACAAAAACAAATACTTCAAAAGAAAGCAAGTATTAAAATTTCAGCTACAGATATATTCCATACCGCACCCTGGAAAGCAACCAATGATTTTGGCGGATTGTATATCAGGGGTGGTGGTGCATGGGAAAGCCAGACATTCCGTGCAAGTTTCAGCTGGCGCTTTGGGAACAGCCAGGTGAAGAGTTCACGTCAAAGACAAACAGGTTTAGAAAGTGAGTCTAAGAGGATTAAGGGTGGAAACTAATATTTAAGTGCGGTTTAATAGTTATATGGAAAGCCCCTGTTTAAACAGGGGCTTCTGATTTTGTGGAGACGCCAGGAGGTTTTAAAGACAGCCTATGAAGCATTTTCAAAAATGTGGAGGCTGGTACCCATGTTTGTTTAGCTTTTTCTTGCTTTTTTACCTGGAAAATATTACTTTAGCATTATTATTTCCCCCAATAATTTAACGTTGTAATACTGCCATTTATCCTCTGTAATCTCTCTGTGACCATATCCCATGTAAAGCATTTTATTTTCATTTTTTTAACCTAAACGATTTTTATGAAAAAAATCTTTACGCTCAGTTTTATTCTTATTCTCGGTTTTCAAGGCTTCACGCAACCGTATGCTACGGGTAAACGATCTGTTACTTTTATCGATAATTCAAGGAGTAGCCGGCCAATACCAACCGATATTTACTACCCGGCAACTAATGCCGGCAACGACGTTCCGCTTGCCACAGGCACAGCGAAATTCCCTGTGGTAGTATTTGGTCATGGATTTTTAATAAGCACTTCCGCATACAAATGGCTTGCTGACTCACTCGTGAAAAATGGCTATGTAGTTGCTTTTCCTGCAACGGAAGATGGTCTTATTCCTTCACATCTTGACTTTGGACTTGATCTTTCATTTTTATGCAGTCGTGTTACTTCATTGAATGATTCATCTTCCTCCTTTTTATACCAGCGTATAATTAAAAGAGCAGCGGTGGCAGGGCATTCAATGGGTGGTGGTGCAAGTTTTTTAGCTACTGCAACACAGAATTCGGCCATCAGGGCAGTATTTAATTTTGCCGCAGCAGAAACAACGCCGCCAGCATCAGCGGCAGCGTTACTTGATTTTAAGCCGACATTAATTTTTAGTGGAAGCGGGGATTGCGTTGCTCCTGATTCGGTACAGGAAGCTATGTATAACAATATTTTCCTCGCATGTAAAACTTATGTAAATATTAATGATGCGCTTCATTGCCAGTTTGCAAACAACAATCTTATTTGCGTTGCGGCTCAATTAATTTCCGGTTGTGGAATACCGTCTGTAAGTACACAAAGTGTGCTGGCCAAGACTACTTCACTGGTTATCCCTTTTCTTGATTACTATTTGAAAGACATTTGCCTGGGAGGACAAAATTTTGTAATCAACTATACAAATATGACCGGCGTTACAAAACGTCGTTCCTGCTTTCCTTATCCTTCCTGTGGGGTAACCCCGGTAAAACTGTTAAGTTTTAATGGTAATGTAATAGAGAATAAGCCAAACCTGTACTGGAATACTGCGTCAGAAGAAAATTTTGATCACTTCGAGATAGAAAGAAGTATTGACGCAGCAAATTTCAAAACAATAACAGAAGTGAGATCAAAAGCAACCAATGGTAACGGCGCTTCTTATACAATTATTGATGCTTATCCTTATGCCGGAGTAAATTTTTACCGGCTTAAGATGGTTGATCGTGATGGTAGTTTTGCTTATTCTGATATTATCAAACTGGAAACAATAAAAAAACAAATAGCTGTTATCCAGTTATATCCGAATCCTGCAAATGAATTTGTAAATGTTGATGTGCAGTCGGATAAAAAGCAAAAAGTAAACCTGGCTATTTATGACATGATGGGCAAACAATTAACGCAAAATACAATTTCACTTAATGAAGGTATTAATAACACTATTGTGGACCTGAAAACACTTACCGGTGGAGTATATATTTTGCAATACAGGACTGATAAAGGAATAACCCTTGGAAGTTTTAAGGTTATTAAAAAATAATAATTTCTATTTAATAAATAAGGCCGGCTAAATACCGGCCTTATTTATTAAAATAGTCTTTTTAACATGACAATTAAAAATCGGAGCTAGCCCCAAAAGTTCCAGCTGTCTGTAACATAATTTGAATGATAATTAGTTTCAGGCCAGTGTTCTTTGTCAAAGCCAGGTGCTTTCCTCAGTGTTTCCTGCTTTTCATTAAACCGGAAAACCTTGTGGTCCGGATCAACTACAAGAAGATTAAAAGGGATGGCAAAATATTTCTCGCCGATGCCTAAGAAGCCTCCGAATTCAATGATATAATATTCAATCCTCCCGTTCCTGATGTCAAGCATTACGTCTTTTATTGAGCCCATGTTTTCACCTTCATTATTGATCACTTTATCACCGATAATGGAGGATGCAGTTAAAAATCTTAACGGACGGTTTACATTTGGTGGCTCTTCATTTACTCCTGTGAAATTGTCTTTAAATGTTGTTTCCATAATTGTAATTTTTTAAGATTTTGATCAATCTTTTCCATTTTAAAGTTACAAAACTTTATTCTCATTAAAAGTTATTTGCATGTAATAATCAGCGCAGCCGGGGCCTGGTTTTTGCGGGTTTAGGGGTAAATGAAAATTCTATGAAATCTTTTATTCTATATGTAGCTGCTCTGTTCTTTTTGACCCCTGCTTTGGCACAGGAGATAAGCTCTAAAAAGGCAGATTCGATAAGTGCAAAAGTGATCCATTACCTGAAAAACAAGCAGGCTGACAGCATTTATGCGATGACAGGAAAAACTTTCAGGGAAAAGATCACAGCTGAAAATTTTGGTGCAATCATGAAAGATAAAATCTTTCCGTTAAACAATTTTGAGCGAATAAAATATATAAGTACAAAAGAAACGATCAATAAATACAGGATTGATACTACTCCGCCATTGCAAATGCTTATTGGATTAGATGCAGATGATAAGATACAGGTATTTCTCATCCAGGAATATACTCCCGATTAAAGTAAGATTATCTTACTAACGGTGAAAACACCCGAAATAGAAATTATTTCCCCCTAATTTCATATCTGATCTTTCGGAATACTATTTTAGTATTATATTGGAAGTGTATTTATTCACCCTTAAAATTTAAACCCATGCCAATTCCAATTCCCACAACCGGACAACAAATTGATTTAGATTATGCCAGGCAGCTGGTAAAAAATTTTCGAGACGACAAGCGCGCTGCGGGGAAAATCCGAACAGATGACACACAATCTGTGTGGTTTTCCAAGGATATTATTTTGCGAGCCTTAGGAATGGTTGACAATGACGCCAGTGCCAATGCTGGCGTAACAGGCTTAAGGTTTTACTTTGGTTCTTATACAACTGAAGCAGGCTATCCACAGAATGAATTTAACCAGAATAAGCTTACATTGGTAATGGTTCAAACCGGAACAGCAAGTATGGAAATTAGCAGGAATGGCGTACCAGAAACTGCTTTCCTGGATGTTATCAATGAACCTGTACCCGGGGCAAAAACGCAACCCAGTTATCCAAAAGGGCCCACTACAGGTGCGAATCCATTATTCAATGATGGTCAAATGGCACCACCACCACCACCACCGGGAGCTATCTCAGATTTAGGATTACTTGATTGGTAAAAATTGAAAATTTGCTAGATTTTATTTATATCTCTTTAATTGGTCTATCCATTATATGTGGCTTGGTCTTCACAAAAAGATCAAGCCACATTGCTTATAAAATACTCCTGGTTTTTTTGATAGTTACGTTTTGCAATGAGGTGATGTGTTATTTTCTGAAATCCCACCTGCCTACTTTTATTTTCTACAATATTTATTACTATTTCCGGTTCCCTGTAATTGGATTAATATTTCATAAAATCTTCGGTAAAAAAACCAAATCTATCAACCTTTTTATAAATACATTTTATATTATTTCCGTTCCGTTCTTTTTTCTTTGCATATACCTTTATAAAGGACTGAACAAAGAACTGCACAATATCTACCTGTTGACAGGAATTCTTTTTGTAATCATTAATTGCCTGATATTTTTTTACCGCTCATTGAGGTCCGAAGAAATAATTAATCCTTTTGATTTCACATTTTTCATAACTACGGTTGGTCTTTTTCTTTATTTCCTTGGATGCTTGCCTTTTTTAGGGACTTTTAACTTCATGCTAAAACATTATCCTTCTATTATTGCCAATAGAATTATAATCACAAAATCATTGAGTATTATGCTTTATTCATTAATTTCAATCGATTATTACTTACAATGGAAAAAGGCAATGACCTAGACATCTCTATCCTGATTTATACGTTCACAACTATATTATTGGCAGTAGGTATTTTCCTATTGCTTTTTTATTTTATTTTCAAACAAAGACAAAAAGCACAACGGAAAAAAATAAAGATTCTTAATGACGCACTTCTTCAAACACAGGTAGAAATACAGGAGCAAACATTGAAAAATGTGAGCGAAGAGATACATGATAATGTAGGGCAGGTATTAAGTCTTGCAAAATTGAACCTGAACACTGCTATAACCTCTGTGGCAGATGATAATTTATCAAAACTTTCAGAAACAAAAGACCTTATAGGTAAAGCGATCAATGACCTTCGTGACCTAAGCAGGAGCATGCACGGGGATAAAATAGCAGAAATTGGTTTGCAAAATGCCGTGGATAATGAGCTGAAAGTGTTACAAAATACCGGAAAATTCCAAACCCATTTAACCTTTAGCGGGGAACCTTACCGGTTAAAACCACAAACACAAATGGTACTCTTCCGAATCTTCCAGGAAGCCCTTCACAACGAGATCAAACATTCCAAAGCAAAAAACATATTTATTCATTTCAGTTACGAGGATCCATTATTTTCATTATCATTAAAAGATGATGGAGTTGGTTTTAATGTAACCGAAATCCAGCCATCAAAAGCCGGGATCGGTTTACAAAGTATGAAAAACAGGGCTTCTTTAATAGGTGGAGAATTTTCCATATATTCATCTATTAATAATGGCACAACCATTATCGTAAAAATACCCAAAGCGACGTCTATTGATACCGAAATTTAGGTATTTTACAACCCCTAAATAACCAAAACTTCTGAACTGAATGGCAAACCTAGTATTAGTTGATGATCATGTATTGCTCCGTAACGGCCTTGCCGGCCTTGTAAAAAATCTTGGACATACCGTATTGTTTGAAGCCAGTAACGGTGATGATTTTATTGAAAAATTAAAACCCCGCTCGTTGCCCCAGATTGTATTGATGGATATCAATATGCCTGAAAAAGATGGCTATGAAACTACCCAATGGCTGAAAGCAAATCACCCCGAAGTAAAAGTGCTTGCACTAAGTATGTATGATAGCGAAAGTGCCATTATCCGTATGCTGAAAAGTGGTGCAAAAGGCTATATCCTGAAGGATAGCGATCCTGCTGAATTGCAGGCGGCCATTGAGGCACTAACGGATAAAGGATACTATTATTCGGAATTAGTAAGCGGTAAACTCATTAATGCCATTAACAAAATGGATGAGGACGGAATTACCAATGTGATCAAGTTAAATGAAAGGGAAACCACTTTTTTAAAATATACCTGCACAGAACTTACTTACAAAGACATTGCTGATAAAATGTTTGTAAGCCCACGCACTGTGGATGGCTACCGTGATACTTTGTTCGAAAAACTTCATGTAAAAACACGGGTAGGGTTGGTAATTTATGCAATCAAGAATGGTATTGTGGATATTGCCTGATTTTAAAATCTTCAGACTGTTTTTTTATTACCACACCGGATTGATTACCCGGTTGCATCGGCGATGAACCACCAATTTAAAAGTAAATAAATAAACAGTAAGGTTTGCGCCATGATCATATCAAATTGATTCGCTTTCTGGAGACCCCTCTTCTTAGCGAGTTGTATTGAAATGGCAGTACAGGTGATCACAGAAAAGATAAATAGTAAGGTTATTCCATGTAAAGTATCCACCAGCGTAAAAGTGGTTGTCTCCGGGAGTGAGGAATCGATAATATATTTATTTCCTATCACGGCAAATAAAGAACCCACGCTTAATCCGAAACGGGAGTCAATATTGTCTGCATGAATATAAAAGCATACATAAGCGATCAGGAAAGAAACATACATGCCAAGGAATATTTTCCAGAAAATTCCCATCCCATCGCGGGTGATCACAATACTTGTTCTGAAGGTGCTATATTCAACATGCGGTTTATCTATACTCTCATCACCAAAAGTGGTTTCATATGCCCTCTTTCCGATCTTCATATTAAAACTGTCAATTTTCCAGCCTCTTAATGTAAATCTCGGATCAAAATGTTTACCCAAAGTATCGGGAACAAAAACCAATGACTTTGAATCGAACTGTGAATTTTCAAGAGAGAGAAAAAGTCGTTGACGGTCGAACGGGAAATTTTCAATCTTCCAGGAATCCTTCATCAGGCATTGCATTTTCATTAAGAGATAAACTTTACCATCACTGGTATCAATAGTTGAAAATGATTTGGTAAAAGTTTTGGCAGATGGTATTTCCAGGTTTTGAGCAAAATCAAAATCCTTGTTCTTATACTTTAGCCATAACCAGAAAGTGATCATGTATTCCTTCTGGCGGAAATCAATATCGTGAATACTGGTCACATAGATCCCCGTTTTTACAGTATCTGGTGTTGCATCCTGCGCTTTTGTTGTAGTGCCAATAAGAAGAAGAAAGTATATAATCGAAAGGATTCTCAGACTTTTTAATTGGTTCATCATACTGAAAGATAAAAAAGAGAATGAAGATAACAATGAGGTTTTTCTGAATCAGCTGTAAGCTGTTAGCCTTTAGCTGTTAGTTTTACCTACAATATGAAGTATTTTAAAAAAGTCAAAACTAAAATATCAAACTACTTAGATTATTTTGACTAATAGCTTGTAGCTAATAACTAACAGCTACCAACTGTCATTGATCCGTATAGCTTCCTTTAATAACTTAACAATAGCAGCTTCATCAATCTCTTCTGCTGTTTTGTAAATTTTATAAAAGATCTGCTTATTGGTGCCATGCGTAAGGTAATGATCTGCATCATTCAGCCGGTTGCCATACCAGAAGCCCAGCAAAACACCTTCTTTAATTCCTCCACGCGGAATGGCTGAAGGCCACACAATACAAATGCCTTTTTTACCATAAAAGTAAGGCACGTTAAAAGATATTTTTTCCTTACAATTGGAGGGAAGATTTTCCTGGATGATCTGTCTCAATACGTCAACGATTAGCCGCTCGTTTTCCGGAAGTTTTTCAAACAACTGTAACAATGATCTTATTTTAACCGGGTGGGTTTTCATAAATGAATTATGAATTATGAATTATGAATTATGAATTATGAATTATGAATTATGAATTATGAATTATGAATTATGAATTATGAATTATGAATTATGAATTATGTACTTAGGAAATGCAAATTCGTGTAATTCGTGGAAAAAATACCGGTTTCAATAATTTTCCATCTGCTGATTGGTAAAAGATCATTTGTATACGCCAGGTTCATCAGTACAACAGGTGAATGGCTGTCAACTGGCAGCCAGTCAAAAATTACTCTTTCTTTGCCCTTATGTCTAAGAATGGAATCGGGTTCCTGATCGGACAGCCTTTTTAATTGGCAGTAGAAAGGTTTGTAGCAAAGTAAAATCTAATATCACTGTGGATAATTAAACCGTGGCATGACAATGGTGCATGAGATTTCCACAATCATTGTTTTATTACCATTTATTTAAGATAAAATAAACTGGTGGCATAAAAATTGACATTGATCGGCAAATCGTTAATCACATGAAAAAAGCACTTTTGTTGTTCGGTATTTTAATCTCCTTTTTGGCCTCGGAAGCACAGACCACGAAAAAAAATAAGAAATCAAAAAAGACAAAGGTCAGCAGGGAAGCACTATTGCAGGCAAGAATGGATAGTATGCAGGCGCAGCGCCAGCAACGAATTGATTCAACCATCGCTTTTCAATTAAAAACTGATTCAGTAAGAAAGGAAAATGACAGGATCGCTGAAGAAAAATTACAGCAGGAGAGACTTGCCTGGAAAGCCGCTAAAGACCGTGAAATCGATAGCCTAAATGGTGAACACGCAAAAGCAATTGTTGTAGAACAAAAGCGCTGGACGGCTTTACAGGATCAGAGAAATGAGATCAGCCGGGCTGCAAAACTGAACGACTATCAAAAACAGCAGGTAAATTATATTCTTCAATCTTTTTATGTAAAAGCGCAGGGAATCAAAAAGGATTCATCCTTACAGGATGAACAGAAAAAGCAACAATTGGCAAAACTCAATGATGAAAGAAGGGGCAGACTCAAAAGTCTACTGGGAAAATCGAAGGAAAAGAAACTTGAAAAAGCACGCAAATCACATAACAATCCAAATGATACAGAAGCGCAATGGATAAGTGAAGTTGAAGGATATGCGAAGAATTAATTAAGCAAAAAGTGAATATAAAAAACCGGGGCTGATAGGTCCCGGTTTTATTTTATATAACATGAATATTTATTTCAATTTTATTATGAACCTTTTACAAACTGCTGGCTGTATACTTTTCCATCATTGGTATGCAGGCGAATGATGTATTTTCCACAATCCAATGCCGACACATTGATGGTTTGATTTCCATTTTTGGTAGAAAGTTTTCTAACCTGCCGGCCTGTGAAATCATAAATAATAATTGTTGCTGCAGCAGCCTGTTCCGTATTAACCTGGATGTTAAGATTATTTTGTACTAAATTCCCAAGCAAGATCAAACTGCTGGCAGATGGGATCTTTGCAAACAAAATTTTTGAATAAGAAGATTTTCCATCGTTGTCAACCTGCTTTAAACGATAATGATTAATATAAAGAGGTTTGCTATCTGTAAAACGATAATTTCTTAAACTATTGCTATTGCCTGCTGCGGCTACTCTTCCAATTGAAGCATATCGGATACCATCAGCGCTTCTTTCAATATCAAAATAAGAAGTGTTGTTTTCTGTAGCTGTCTGCCATATGAGATCAATTACTTTACTATTGATTGTATATTTAAAATCAGTCAATGCAACAGGTACATGATCAATAGTACAGGAATCAACTGTACCAATAGTAGCGGGTTTATTATCTGCAAACCAGGTTCCCGGGTTTAAACTTGTTGGATATAAACCACAGAATGTAATGGAAGTTCCTACAGGAGTTGTTTCGTCTTCTTTCGGGGCATAATGTGTGGTAAAAGGATTTGCCGGGTTATAATCTTTGAGTGTAATACCCGATGCATCATAACTTATAACTAAAACGGTATCGTTGATCAATGTTTCAATTAATACAACTTTACCTGTATCTGCAAAATTTTCGCCCGGTGGAAATTGGTAGTAAAGATAAATATTGAAAGGATCATGAATGATCCACGACATGTTTAGCACTGACAGGGTTTTGTATAACACATTGGCGCTATTGTAAAAATGAATTTCTGTGAATTGAGGAAGTCCCCCGCAGGCCCCCGTGCACGGAAATCCTGCGTTATGCACTTCTATATATTCATTTACATCCGGGCCTGTATTATTATAGTGCATTTCGGTAATGGCACACGGCCACATATACCAATATTCAGGTTGTATTAACGATAGTTCGCCAAAATCCAATCCTGATTGATTAACCCACTGCATTAATTTGGGATGATCAATATCTGCCAGGTAACTATAATTCTGTTTTTGTTGAATTGCTCTTGCAACGTCGTCGGCACCACTTTCTTTCATAAGAAAACCAACGGCACAATAAGTATTAAACTGGTCAATGAATACCGGTTGCCTGTTTTCATAAATGTAATTGACAGGAAAAAGAGATGCTTTCCAGTAACGATGTAATGTATTGAGATTGGATAACCTGTTCTTTCTTTGTTCTGCAGTTAAATGAACAATATCACGTGCCCTTAATAATTTTTCTGTTTCTTCTAAATGTAAACGCACGAGTTCGTTTTCAGAAAACACTGTTGCAGGTTTGTTTTTAAGAACAGGGTCAACGTCGGGTTGATTTTTCCATTCACTGTTTACAGCTACCAGCTGATCATAAACAGTTAGCTTTTGGGCAAATGATATTGCAGGAATACATGCAATAAAAACGAGGACGACTATTGATTTGGTAAAATTGAAAGACATAGGTGCGAATTTAGATGGTAAATAACGGATGATCGTATAGTAAATATACAACTTAGGGATGTATGATGTCTGATGTAAGATTTGGAGACAGGAAACCTTTATCATAGCCCTTAAATCTTGGATCATACATTTGCAATCGTGGTACTAAAAAAATAATTAAATTAGCTATGTTATTTAAAACTTTCAAGCGGCAGTAGCTCAGTTGGTAGAGCATTAGCTTCCCAAGCTAAGGGCCGAGGGTTCGAGTCTTTTGCCGCTCTTCTTTTGATCATTTCATTTTTGAGCAACAATTCATTTACAAGCTGCGTTTTTGTTTTTTTTACCTCTGATTATTTTGTTGATAAAAAAACGCATATTTGCCCATTTTCCGGACAGTTAGCTCAGTTGGTTAGAGTACTGTGTTGACATCGCAGGGGTCATTGGTTCGAATCCGATACTGTCCACAACCTGGATGAATTTATGTCCCCCAGATGCAAAAAAAATCACTGATATGTGAAAATGATTGCATAAACATTTATCTTTAATTGTCCAGTTCCTACGGCGTCCCTAATAAATTCAAGCAAATTAATCGTACCAGCATGAAACTAATTGTAACCTTACTATTATTCGGATGCAGCCTTGCCTGTATCTCTCAAACCTGTCCTCCCAATATTGATTTTGAAATCGGTGACTTAAGTAACTGGCAGTGTTTTACAGGGAATACCTATGTGGCGGCCAACCAGAATGTTATCAATCTAACCCCATCAGGCCCAACTGCCAACCGGCATCAAATTATAACTACAGCAACTGCTGGTATGGATCAGTATGGTAATTTTCCTACACTTTGTCCCTATGGCGGGGGTTATTCTGTAAAACTCGGTAACAATTCTTCGGGCAGTGAGGCAGAAGGACTTTCATATACTTTTCAAATTCCGGCGTCAGCTGATACCTTCAGCCTTACCTATTTTTATGCTGTAGTTTTTGAAGACCCGGGTCATTTACCAGTAGAGCAGCCACGATTTTTTGTAACAGCATACGATGTGGCCACCGGTAATCTTATCAACTGCGCATCTTATAACTATATATCAACTGCTGCTATTCCGGGTTTCCAGGTATCAACAGTTGATCCGGGTGTGTTGTATAAGAATTGGACACCCGCTTCCATTGATTTTTCCGGGTTAGCGGGCCAAACAGTACGTCTCGAATTCAAAACTGCTGATTGTACAAAAGGAGCGCATTTCGGGTATGCCTATGTGGATGTAGGAACCGGTTGCGGAGGTGTGATCACCGTTGCTGCATTATGCGGATCTTCCAATTCTGTTGCTTTGAATGCACCCTATGGATTTCAATCATATACATGGTATAATTCAAATTATACAATAGCTGTAGGAAACCAGCAAAATGTTACTTTAACACCCCCGCCACCGCCCAATACAATGTTCCATGTAGATATGGTACCATATCCCGGGTTTGGATGCCGGGATACTGCTGATGCTTTGGTGACTTCACTGCCTGTACCCGATACACCTGTGGCCACGACATACTATTATTATTGCCAGAACGCCTCGCCACAGCTACTCACTGCAACACCTACAAACCCAAATACACTTTTGTGGTACACAACTGCTACAGGTGGTGTGGGCAGTTCTACGGCACTGCTTCCTTCAACAGCCGCTGCCGGCGTGTTTCATTATTATGTTACACAAAAGGTACTCTTTGGCTGTGAGAGTGTGCGTAAGGACATTATTGTAACCATTTCTCCAACTCCCATTACATCTTTCAATATCAACAATGACAGGCAATGCCTGAATACAAATAATTTTGTTTTTACAAGTACATCCGGCAATACCTCCGCGAATTCGGAATATAGCTGGGACTTTGGAGATGGTAACTATGCCAACACCGCAACTGCCAGTCATAGTTATACGAATTATGGAAGCTATACTGTAAAATTGCGTGTAACAAATCCACCCAATTGTTTCCATGAAATAACAAGAACAGTTAACGTGGTTGCAGCACCATCGGCTTCGTTTTCCTGGCCACAAGTTGTCTGCGAGCATCAAACAGGTATTGTGTTGAACGATCTTTCAACTGTACCCGGCAATTCAGGCGTTATCAATCAATGGCATTGGATCATTGGAACATCGGTAGTTACTTCACAAAATCCAATTCCATTCCAGGCTAATGGCGGGCCATTACCAATACAATTGTATGTTGCTACCACTGAAGGATGCAGGTCAGATACTTTTTCTACCACTTTACAAATACATTACAGTCCCAAGACAAGGTTCAATTATGGGCCGCTATTATGTGACAATGAAACAATACAATTAACTGACCTTTCAACATTACCAGCTGCAGCTGCACCTGACTATATAACTGCATGGAACTGGCTTATCGATAATACCATCAGCAGCACACAACACCACCCGATTATCCACCTGGCCGCCGGTATTCATCATATTTCTTTAATAGCAGAAACAAACATTGGTTGCAAATCTGCACCGGTTGACAGCGTATTTACTGTATACCATAAACCAGAGATCCGGTTAACGATCAATGATTCCTGTGCAAACCGCGACATACTTTTTTCAGCAATCAGTTTGGGACCTACTGTTGTAAGCAGCTGGCACTGGAATTTTGGCAATGGTTTTTACCCGGATGTTCCAAATCTCATAAAGCGATTTTCATATGAGGGCTATTTACCGATTAACCTGGTTGCAAAATCCTCGCAGGGTTGTAAGGACACGGTCAACAGGCATTTTAATATTTATGAAAACCATGCATACGCTGGTAACGATACGATTGTTGCTATCGATCAACCGGTGCAGTTAAATGCAGGAGGAACGGATATTACCACTTACAATTGGATCCCGGCTACGGGTTTAAATAATAATCATGTCATGAATCCAATTGCTATACACGACCAGGATCAGTTATACCAGCTGAATACGATGTCGGTTTACGGTTGTGATGCCCATAGCAAGGTTTTTATCAGGAGATATAAAGGACCAACACTCTACATTCCAAATGCGTTTACTCCCAATGGAGACCATAACAATGATGTATTAAAAGTATTTGCTGTAGGAATAAAAACATTCTATTCTTTTGCAGTATACAATCGCTTTGGTACACAACTGTTTTACACAACTGATCTCTCTAAAGGATGGGATGGAACGTACAGGGGAAGCAGGTTAGACCCGGGCAGCTATGTATTTTATGCACGTGCATTGGATTACAAGGGGAAAATATTAGCACAGAAGGGTAGTGTATTGCTTTTACGATAAGAAGTAATTCAATATAAATATTAAAAACCCCGCTAGAAGCGGGGTTTTTAAATTGTAGTTATTGACTGATAACTAAATTAATTTTGATCTCCGTCTTCTGATCATCATTGTTGCAATGGCTGCTTCTATTATCTTTTACATTAATAACAACCGTTTCTTTTTCAGCGGTCTTCACATCAGTAGAAAAATGAAAAACTTTTTTTCCTGATGCAGCATCGCAATCTATCTGGCTAATGGTATAATTTTTCGCCTGGGTTGTAATAGTATTTTCTGAACGTGAATTACCATATGCACTTAAATCCAGTGAATAAGTTGTTCCTGATTTAATATTTTCATCCAAAGTTACATGTTTGGTTTCAGGAACCGGCTTGAGGCATGACTGTAAAGAGAAGATGCCGCAAGTGAATAGTACGGGAAGTAAATATTTTTTCATGATCATAAATTTTATACCTGAATGTACAAAATAAAAAGGAAGATTTTGTAACGGGCCGGATCTTTATTTTGGATACTAGCTCCCCGCAGCTCTCCGCAACATAAGCTTCGTGTTTAACCTTCTCAACTTTATTAACTGATCATTAAATTTGTCATTGTAAATTAATTAATGAAGAAATTGTATTATGGCAAGAAAAGTTATGATAATAACGTTGTTTACAGTTGCAGCTTTATACTCCTGCAAACACCAGCAAACTCCACTTACAAAAGAAGAAGTGATCGCTGTGATCAATCAGTTTGACAAAGGTTGGGAAAGCAAGAATATGCAGGCAGTTGATTCTGCGCTTGCTACCGGGTACACTTATTTCACGCAAAGCGGGGGCATTTTCAGCAGGGACAGTGTTGTTGTCACAGCAGGCCAGCCTTATTACAGTCTCGAAAAAATGGAACGTTCTGATCTTGAAATTACACTGTATGATAATACAGCCATTGTAAGTACAAAGTGGAGAGGGAAGGGTGTTTACCGTGGTGATGCATTTGATGAGGAACAACGTTGCAGTATTACAATTGTAAAAAAAGACAACCAGGTGAAAATTTTATCCGAACACTGTACGCCAATTAAAACAAAGAGAATTTTTCATTAACCGGATAAAAAAAACTGGTGTTTATTTTTTAATGTGGATTAACATTAATTAATAAACACCAGCTGTGATTTGACTTTAGGTTTTTATCTCTAATCTTTTAGCGAAACCGGAGAGGACTGCTAACCTTCCTGACAACTGCTCCCTTTTTAACTCCTGCTTTTTTAATTCCTGATCTTTTTACTGTAACCGGCTTCCTTACAGGAACGGGACGTGCACCTCTTGTGCCTGTTCCGGTTGTAGGTGTGCGATGATCAACAACCTTCACTATTGTTGTAGGCCCTGTTGTAGCCGTTGGTTGTGTTCGTGTACCCACGGCCGTTGTTGAAGGCGTGCGATGATCATGAACAATTATGTTTGGAGCTGATTTGTTTATTTCATCCTGCATCACATAACTGATCCTTGTTATTACATCATCTTTTACCTGTATATAGCGACAACCCCTGAAGTCGGGAGCAGAATTCCCACCTCTTTGAGTTTTAATTGGCCCAACTGCCGAAGTCTGAATAAATAAAGGCCGTTTGTTTTCCCACCATTTTTTTGCATCCTGTGGTTTTACATGTTCCAGTGCCCCGGGATTTGGAATTGTTGTCAATGAAAGCGCGCCATTGGTAGCTTTTATTACTTTAGGATCGGCACTCCCTTTTTTATCAATATATACTTTTGCAATAGCAGTTTTATTGGAGCTGGCAACTACCAGCTTATCAGTTGAAATGCTGTTAACTTTGAAATTGTAAAATCTGTTTGGATTCTCTGTATAGAAGTCAGTGTAGAATTTAAATTTACCAGAACTTTTATCCCATTCAACCCTTACTTCCCAATTAACATGAACATGGCCTGATAAAACAAGATCTACAGGACGCTGACCATATGCTCCGGCACAGATTTTTAAGAACTCTGCTTTTTCTCCTCTCATAGTTGCGTAATCCATTAGTTCCTGTCCATCTCCAAAATTGAAATAAGGTGTTTTATCCCTCATCCAGCTTTTAAGCACATTTTTTCTAAGGTCTGCATACGGAATGCCATTGGGTCCTTTTATTAAAAATTGCGAAGCACTCCTGTTATATAAATAACGCCTCATTTCATTTGTAAATGCACGCTTAGACAAATTTCTTAGTGATTCACGTAAAAAATACGGGTAATCTTCTGCAATAGGATTTAACACCGGTGCGTGAACACCTACGATCACCAGGCCGTCATTATGCAGCAAATCCTTCATCATATCATTTTCCTTTTTCGTAAAGCCAAAAGAATCCGGGGAACCTGATACAAAATCCTGGGCCGTTTCCGAGCCAGCAGAAGCTTTTGCTAATAAAGCCCCGGCCATATAAGCCTTAACATCAATATCCCATTTACCATCGATCATTACCAGTTGATGTTTTCCTAATTGCACATTATAAGAAAAACGGGGATTAATATATTTGACATAATAATCAAGATTTCCTTTTGCATTTCTTTCATCCGGCGTGACCATTGCTCTTGCTTCCGCTGCAGTAATTGTTTGTTCCTTACTGCCCATTAATGCTTCTGCTTCGCGTTTCTCAAGATTAAAGCTATCAAATTGATCAAGATCAATAGCCCAGGTATCTTCGTCAGCTCCAAATATGCTGCCGATGAGTTTAACTCCACTCACTAAACCATCCCAGACGGTTCCGACAACTGCTCCTGCAGCGCCAATAATTAAATTATCAACAGGGCCAGGTATCCCGTTTTTTATATCATCCGCCCATTTTTTAAACTGGTCTTTAATACTGTCATCTACCAATACGCTATTTACAAAATTGTAAGGAACAGTTCTGTAATCATGATTCCCGAGTGAAGTAAATATGGGTACGAGTAATCTTTCACCGGTTAGCTCATCACCGATTCCTGCAGTTCCGGTAACAAGCTGTTCAAACAAAACGAAGTTGTTATAATTATAGGTTTTTTCAGTAGGATGATCAAACACATAATCAACGAGGTCACCTGTTGCCATAATAAAGTCAAGTTCACCCTTCCGGTAAAGTGTGTTGGCATATTTAATAAGCCTCCTGAATGAATCGTTGAAGTTAACAAGGGGAGTTGCATCAATTTTTTTGGCTTTTAAAATTGCTCTGAGTTTATCATTCCGCCTGCTAAGATGGAGATCTGTTGCATGAATAAATTTAAAATCTTTCCATCCATTGCGTATGTATATAGAGTGGGGGGAGAGTATCTGCATTCCTCCATTTGGTAACGCAATGCATATATCATACAGAGTTTTTTCCTCCACTTTTTGATTTAATGCAAAACGTAACGGTATCGAGTAGCCTTTAAAATCCACGTGGTTTATGCTCGTGGTAGTACTGATCATTTTTTCTGTTGCAGGCAATAGGTTTACTGCTTTCCTGTTTTGGACAGCCTGCAGGAAAAATCCGCTAAATAAAGTGTTGAATAGTTGTGTAGCCTCATTTTTATCCAAACCGGCATTATATGATATCATTGTTAAACACTTATGATCATCCAGTTCTGTTTCTTTTAATATCATTGGTTTGCCGAGAGAAGGGAAGCGATAATTTACCTGGACGATTTTATTTTCACTCAATACCCCGCAATACAATGCACCAAATTCGAAATACACCACTTCACCACCCGCAAGGTGTATCTGGTTTGAGACGGGATATCCCAATGGCCCGCTCTCTGCACCACTTCTTTTCCAATGATCATACACAGGGCCGCACAAATACACCGTGTCATAGATGTCATATATCCGGCCCCATTCAAATTCAACAAATTCGCAGCGTCCGTCTTCGGTGTATTTCACGTCCGATAATGGAAAACCAAGTAGTCTTTTATGTAGCCTCGGTTCTGGGCCTGGTCCTCCTAATTGTAAATATCTTGTCCTGATGTCTCCATGTAAAAAACAGGCATCTTTCATCACGGAGTGATAATAAAAAGTTGCATTTTCAAATTTTTGTACGGTACCGCCATAATCTATTTTTACCTCCAGGCTTAATGGCCTTCCCAGTTTAAAATTTGCATTTTTTACTTTAACGACCTTCGATTGAATTTTTGTTCCCATAAAACTGATTTAATTTGATTAACAATTTTTTTTAAGCTTTCGGCACAGGATACATGAAATAAAATTATTTTCTTCCCGGGTTATCCGGGAAATAGTTTTGAGGCTATTGTTATCACTCATAAATAAATTATTTATAAGAAAAACAATTCTAGAAAAGCCGTTAAAAGAAAATGCGATCCTGATAAAGAAGGGAGCTGTTGCGTAGGTTATTATCAAATATATCTTTTACTTTGATTAAAAAAAAACTTTATATGATTTTTTTCCGTATTATAGCTGTCTGTTTAACGGATACGCAAGTTTGCGCCGAATAAGTTCGTCGAATTCTAAGAAAACTAAATTTTGGTTAGATGAATATTTTTATCTCATGGCCAACCTATCGATTGCTTTCCTATATATGGATTGCATTGGCTGTACTCGTCTTTTTTGTGTTATTATTTGTTGCAGCTCCTTATGGAAGACATACCACCAATAAATGGGGCCCTGCTATAAACAATCGAATAGGGTGGATGATAATGGAAATGCCCGTGCTGCTTGTTTTAATAATGATCATATTCCCCTACAGGCGTTTTATCGACAATGCAACGCTGATCATTTTAGGTTTGTTTTGCTTCCATTATTTCAACCGCGTTTTTCTTTATCCCTTGAGACTGCATACAAGGGGTAAAACAATACCGTTGCTGATCGTTGCATCTGCAGTGTTGTTTAATCTTGTAAATGGATCATTGATTGGTTATTACTTTACGCATTTTGCTAGTTACAAATCAATTTGGTTCAGTGATTTTCGTTTCATGGGAGGAATACTTTTATTTTTTGTTGGAATGTTTATTAACTGGAAAGCAGATGATATGCTCATCAACCTGCGCCGGCCAAAGGATACACATTATGTAATTCCGAGAACATGGTTGTTTGAATACATCAGTTGTCCAAACTATTTTGGGGAGCTGATAGAATGGTTGGGATTTGCCATATTGTGCTGGAACCTTCCGGGGCTTTGTTTTTTTATATGGACAGCAGCCAACCTTATTCCCCGCGCCATAGCGCATCATAAATGGTATAAAGAAAGATTCAAAGGTTATCCGAAAAACAGGAAAGCGGTTATTCCGTTCGTCGTGTAAGCTTTAAAGGACAGTTTCTTTTTTAAAATTCTGAATTATAAATTATAAATTCTGAATTGGTATTAACTAATCAGAATTCACAATTCAACATTCATCATTATCTTCCTGGTTTCGCCTTCGGTAATTCCTTTCTCGGAATTTTTGCATCTCTCATCGCAGCATCATACACAAATGCAGCAACGATGGTAGCTGCCTGTTTAAGATCTTCTTCCTGCAAATGGTCGTACACATCCATATTGCTGTGATGATTTCTTGTATCGTATTCGATCGGGTCCTGGATAAACTGGAAGCCGGGCAAACCCACTGCATCAAATGCCTGGTGATCTGTTCCGCCTGTATTACTTATTGTAACCGTTTTTGCACCAAGATCATTGAAAGGAGCCAGCCATTGCTGGAAAATCGGGCCTGCCGCTTCATTCTTTTGTAAATAAATACCACGGATCTTACCGGTGCCATTATCAACATTAAAATAAGCAGAGAATTTTTCATGTGCAGGTAATAGTTTCATGTCTTCCGGATCGGCAAAAGTTTTTTTCACATAACCCCTTGATCCAAGTAATCCCTGTTCTTCGCCGCTCCATAATGCAATGCGGATCGTTCTCCTTGGCTGAACACCTGTTGCTTTTAAAATTCTTACTGCCTCCATCATGATGGCCGAGCCTGCTGCATTGTCTGTTGCACCCGTACCTCCATGCCATGAATCAAGATGACCGCCCAACATCACCACTTCATCTTTTAAATTCTTATCCGTCCCTTTTATTTCTGCGATCACATTGTAAGCCTTTGTATCATCACTGAAAAATTTCGTTTGCACGTCAACGTCCAGTTTAACAGGAATATTATTTTTAAGAAGCCTCACCATGCTCATATAATCTTCCCATTGCAAAGCAATATCAAGGAAATTAGCAGGATCAGTGATCTTATATGGGCCTGCCTGCTGAACAAAAATTGTTCCGTCATGATTGCGCACACTGGTAGAAAAAATTGCAATAGCACCTTCAGTAGCTGCAATCGATTTTAAAGTATTCATCAATGCCTGTTGGGCACGGTTCTGGTTTCGGTTCTGTTCCCTTCTTCTTCTTTGAGCAGTGGTATCCTCCGGCTGTAGTTTTATATTCGCCATTGAATCCAGTTCCGCATCCGTCAACCTTGTTGCATCGGGTTTAAAACTAAGTTTATAAGATTCGGTTCTGTCAACAATTAAAATCTTCCCTGCAAGCTTACCGCGATAAGCATCAAGACCTACAGAATCTTTCGCAGTGATCAGCAATAACTCTGCATTTTTTAATCCATTTGTTCCTGCGGTCCAGGTTTTTGGATACGCCTCCAGTGATTTATACCATGGTGCAGTAATAGCGATATATGATTTTTGCAGTTCCCAGCTCTTGCCAAAATCTCCCCATGGATCAAGCATTGAGTTTACAAGTCCCCATTGTGTAAGTTGCTCTTTTGCATAATTGGCTGCTTTCATAAAACCCGGCGAGCCTGTAAGTCTTGGTCCGCTTGCATCTGTGAGATGAAAAGCAATGTCCATTATTTTAGAATTCTCCAAACCTTCCTTTCTTATTTTATTCATCATGTCCTGGTCTATCTTCTCTGTTTGTGCATGTACGATTGCCGGAATAAAAAGAAAACATAAGATCAGCCTTTTTAAATGTTTCATGAATGTAATTTTTTATAAGTTAGTTATTTATCGGGATAAACAACATTGTATTGTTGGTTTTTTGCAACTGTAGAAAGAAAGGAATTAAAAAAAATCATGGAATTGAAAAGTATTTTGTTGTTACGAAATGAAATTGTTTATAATTATCTTGCCACTGATTCACTGATTATTTTTTAAAGAATTACTCTTTTATAAATAAGGGAAGACTCCCCAAAGTTTAAGATTAAGCCCACTTTACATTTAGAAGCTGCTAGGTAATTGATAGTCTGTGCATAATGTTCTTCTACTACCCCACGTTTTGCCTTAACTTCTACAATCAATTTATGGTTAACAACAAAATCCGCATAGAATTTATGAGGCAGGATTACTTTTTTATACTCAATAAGAAATTCTTTTTCCCGTTCGAAATTAATACAACGGAGCTGCATTTCGTACTCAAGGGCATCTTTGTATACAATCTCCGCAAATCCTTTACCAAGAATTTTGTGGATTTCCATTGCAATTCCAATAATAGAGGATGTTTCTGAAGATAGATCGTAGAAATTATTTATGTAGGCCAATTAATATTGTTTTTCACAAACATAATTTATCAATTGTGCATTTAGGTACGAATAATATTTAGTTAAACGAAATATTTTTTAATCCTTAAATCAAAATCAGTGAATTCAGTGGCAATCCTTTGCTTATTCCTCCTTATCAACACGTGTAACACTTTTTTACTTCAGGCATATCTTTCTTCTACAATACGCATAATAAATAATTTTTTGATTTGCAACAATTTCAATGCCTTATTTTCACTTGTAAGATAAAGGTTAATGATAAAAATCTGCCGTTAGTAATATTTTGAAATACAGCAGACAAAATTTTCATTAAATTTCAGGTTGAAACTTTCATACCAAAATAATATAAAAATATCTTTATCATGACAACAAAAGAAATCGCAACACGCCTTGTTGAGCTTTGCAGGAAAGGGGATTTTGAAACTGCACAAAAAGAATTATTCTCCAATGATGCCGTAAGTATCGAACCTTATGCAGCAGATGGCTTTTCAAAAGAAACAAAAGGACTTGACAACATTCTAATTAAAGGAAAGCAATTTGAAGAAATGGTTGAAACCATGCATAGTTTTAATGCAGGAGAACCAATTGTTGCTGCAAATTCTTTTGCAGTAATTATGGGAATGGATGTTACGATGAAGGGAAAGGGGAGAATGAATATGTCGGAACTTTGTGTTTATAATGTGAAAGATGGAAAAGTGATCTCGGAAGAGTTTCATATGTAAACTGAGTTACGAATTATGAATACCGAATTACAAATTAAAATTATTTTTTTTCTTGTCATTCATAATTCGGCATTCATAACTCATAACTCATAATTCTTAATTAGTCTTTTATACAACGAACAGCATTCCCGGCTGATTGCAAACCATCATTGCCACTGGCAATAGCAGCTGAGTTGAAGTCGAGCAAATAATACAACGGATAACCAGGATCATTGCTGGGAGTGGAGGTCCACCAGAAACCGTTAGTTGTAGCGGAAAAATAAAGTCCATCTTCAGACCTGAAACCCCCGGGAAGCCCGGTCCATGCGGACGAATTACTCGCTCCTTCATTGGGAGACATCCAATGAGCAAGACCAGCTTCTTTAAGTTTTCCACCCGCAACGGCAGCTCCACCCAGGTTGTTTATGAGTGTTTGCCATTCTGCATCAGATGGCACATGCCAGCCTGCCGGGCAAAGTTTCCCTGAATTGACCGCATACCAATTATACAGCCTTCCATACGAATTGGCACTTGCGGTAGTATTGTTATAATTACAATAGGCGCCTGCTGTAAGGCCCTGCCATTGGGCATCATCTACAACATTTGGAATGGCATTGCCATCATTATACTTTGTCACTCTAAGATTGCTTGCCATCCATGTTTGTGTACCAATCGTTATAATATTGTACACATTTCCATCTACATCGGTTACGGTATTAGTTGGCTGCGGGTCGTCATCCTTCTTACAACTTGTTGAACAAATAATTACAAGGCTCACCATAATCATCAATAAATAGCTCAGTGTTTTGTTAATGCTTCTCATGTGTATTGTGTTTAAGAAAATAGACTTAATCTTCTATTTTGAACAACCAATTTACTATTTTTTTACTAATTGAAATTTAACCGCTGCGAACAGGAGTTAAAAGAGTTTGCGCAGAGAATCTCTCTGCGTAAACTCCGCCTTTCTTTTTCTCTGCGGTTAAAAAAATCTATTTATTTAACTGAAATGTTCAACCCGATTAAACCAACTACAATCAATACCAAAGATAAAAACTGTATAGTTGATAAACGTTCATTAAAAATAAATAGACCCAATACTGCGACAAGCAATGCGCTTGCTCCCGCCCATATTGCATTTGCTATACCCGCAGGCAAATATTTTAATGATAAAGTAAGAAATACAAAACTCAATGCATAACAAATCACTGCTATCAACAAAGTCAATTTATTTTGAAACCCGGATGATAATTTCATAAAAATGACTGCCGCGGTTTCTGATAATACTGTTAGTAACAGGAAGAAATGTCCGATATTCATAATCCCCGGTTTAGTTGGTAGATCTGATTCATACAGCAAATATTCAACCATTCCATTTACATCCCGGGTAACGGGTAGCCGATAAACCTTTATCCGACTTAGATTTAACTTATAAAGATATTTCTTCCCGAATGAGAAATTAATTTCAACAGCAAAATAATGATTCAATCCTTCACACACCTCACAGAAATTCCATCAGTTTTATAATCTTCACTGTTGTACAAAGCGGTTAAGCTGAAACTTGCATAACGGTATATTGCATAGCTTACATCAGTGCCTGTTGTGGCCGTCCACCAGTAACCGTTATAAGTTAAATTATAAAAAGAACCGGTACTGAAACGGGAACCACCGGGCAGTGCTGTAAAACCTGTTGCATTGGTTGCTCCTTCATTGGGATCGTACCAATGTGCCAAACCTGTTTCTTTTAATTTAGCACCTACGTAATTATCATTTCCCAGGTAGTTTTCCATTACTGTCCATTCTGCATCCGTTGGAACATGCCAGCCTGTTGGCGCAAGCAGGCCTGTATTTACCGCATGCCAGTTATATAGTTTTCCGTAAACTGTATTATATGCGGGATCATTTTCATAATAGCAATAAGCACCGGTTGTAAGATAAGACCAGTCTGTAGCATCAGTAACGTTAGGAATTGCTGAGCCATCCCGATACTTTGATGTCTTCAGGTCAGCAGCCATCCATGTTTGTGTACCAATCTTTACCGTTGTATAAACATTCCCATCAATATCCGTAACTGTGCCTGTATCGTTGTTGTTATTATCATTGTCATGTTCCTCTTTTACGCAACCTGTTACAGTTACAATCAGCAGGCACAATAAAATTGCTTGCAGAGCTAATGTTAGTTTTATTTTTTTCATGTTAGCTTTTTATTTTGATAACAATATTTTTTATTAAAACTCCGAACTAGTCTTACAAGCAATTTTTTCCTGTCACAAAAACATGAAGACTCAAAGAAACACAAAGAATACTTAGTGCTACTCAATGTCTTTGCGTCTTCGTGGTATTGCAGCGCCTAGGGATTATCCCAGTAACTATAGCTTAAGGTGCTGTATTCCGTTTTATGTTCATTAGTTTCGGGCCAGTGATGCTTATCAAACCCGGGAGCTTTTGCAAGCAATTCCTTTGATTCATTAAACCTGAAAAGTTTGTGTTCAGGATCTACGTTCAGGCGGTTGAAGGGAATAGCGAAATATTTCTCACCAATACCAAGGAACCCGCCAAATTCAATAACATAGTATTCAATTTTTCCTACCCTGATGTCGAGCATGATATCTTTTATTGATCCCATGTGCTTGCCATCTTTGTCCAGCACTTTATCTCCTATGACAGAAGATGCAGTTAAATGTATTAAAGGTGTATTGGCATAAGGATCACCTTCATAATGCCCGGTTAAATTGTCTTGAAAGTCTGTACTCATATTTAAATTGTTTTGTACTGCTAATATAACAATATTGATGCGTATTTAAAATGGCTACTTAATTTTGGTAGTAATGCAATTTGAATTTTTAACCGCAGAGAATTAGACTAGGGGAGATCTCGCTGAGAATCTCTATGTGAACGCTGCTTCTCCTTTACGCTGCGGTTAATAATAGCGAGCTAATTTAAAAATAGGGGACTATCTCATTTTTCAATACTGCATTGCAAATCACCAGTCCTGCTGAGCATTATATTCACTGATTAATTTGTTGGCGAAGAAATTTTTCGAAAAACCAAACACTATCTATTTTTATTGGGCAAGCTTGGCTGGCTGGGTAAGTACAATTTAAGGAATAAAATATTACTACTTTAAATTCCTGAACAATTCTATCGCTGCAAGTATCTGTTCTTCGGATTTATTATAAGTATTGTGAAGCCTGAGTTTATATTCATAAAGCTGGTTGGATTCATCCCTGAAAAAATAGATCTTCAACACAACTTTATCTCTTGGATCGAGCAGGTCCAATGTTTCCTGGTCAGTTTTTGCAGTCCTGAAATGTTTCCAGTCGGTAATGAGTTTACCTTCATAAATTATCCCCTTGCGATTAATTCTTATGATGGCGGTCTTTACTTTTTTCCTGATAAAAAAGGCAAAAAAGGGGGCAAGGGCTGCCACAATATAGAAACCCGTATCACCCAGGTCGGTATTGTATTTAAACACAGTGGCAAGCATACACAAAAGAACGATCCCGATAATGACCAATACAACAACGGAATTCCTAACAGTAAAATCAGGGGGATTTTTTGAGATTTCTTTCATCGAATAAAAATAAGGAAAAGCTTTTTATTAAAAATGTGCGGCAACCAATGTTTCATGTTAAAAAAGTCCCGGGTTTTGGCCGGGACTTTTAAATTTTTAAAGAACGTTTTATTTTTTTTGAACAAAAAGGCTATCTACCAATTGCTGGTCAAAATGATCATCGATGTTACCAGTAATGTTATGATAAACTGAGCTGATAAAAATTGTTTCTGCAGCACTGAATATTGAAAAGACAAGAAATCCTGCGATAACAGCCAGGCTTATACCAACGATTACACTCAATTGTACAGTTATTAGATATATCGGAACTGCGAGTATCAGGAATGCGATAAATTTTATTAATCCAAGGCTAAATGTTGCTGATAAACTTTCTCCCCATTTTTCTTTCATCATTTGTGTTGATCGCTTAAACGCAGCCATAGGTCCAAGGTTCTCATATGCAATAACCGGCACCGCAAAAAAAGTGGTAACACCCCAAACTATACCGAGAAAACCTGTAATGATCTTTCCAACAATACCGGTATTCTCCTGTATGGCTTTCAAAATAGTGCCTACTGTTGCTGCAAAAAGTGCCCACGATAAAATTGCACCGATGCGACTCATACTGAATTTTAATCCTGCACTCACACTCACTTCTTCTCCCTGGAAATACAATTTGCTGCAATGAATAAGCGCCATATTAAAAAATACGATCACAAAATAATTCACAACATAAAATCCAAAAACAAGGGCATAGTTCACAATGGGTTCATCGGTATAGATCGAATCAATGTCCCAACCCGCAGCTGCAAACATTCCGGTAATAAAAATACCAATGACCAATAAGAGTGATATTCCGGATAATACCGGGAATATGATCAGTTGTTTATTTTTTTTAAGAATAGAAAAACTATTCATAGTGATGGTCCACCCGCTACTCAGGCGATCGAAGAAGTTCATATAGAAAGTTTTGGTTTATAATAAAAATAAAACAAAGTGTTGACATTGCGAGAATCCCCTGATTAACAGGTAATACTTGAAAATTGAGTGTTGAATATGGAGTATTTAAATTTCAATGAGATTCTATTTGACTTTTGTAACTATTCAATACTCAATACTCAACATTCAATGCTCAAGAAAGTCCTATTACGCCATTCGATTAACCTACAGCTTTTTACTTGAAAATTGAATGTTGAATATTGAGTATTGAACATTTAATATATGCTTTTGAAAAATACTAAACCGCTGACTCAAACATCTTTAATTCGTTCTCCCAATACAGTTGGGAATGCTTTTACAGGTTCTTTCAAAACATTCGTTCCTGCTACAGTTGCTTTTTGTTGCTTCCTGTATTTTGCCATGTTGATCATAAGCACACTTGCCAGAATGACCAGCAGCCCAAGCAACTGAATGAATGAAATGTGTTCGTTTGCAAGGAATACACCAAGTATAACCGCTACAACCGGGTTTACATAAGCATAGGTGCTTACCTGTGTTGCCGGTCTTACCTGTAACAGCCATACATATGCGCTAAACGCAGCAATGGATCCAAACAGAATTAAATACCATACAGAGAACCATGCATCCGCTGTAACAGCATTCCATTGCATGTTTTGTACTTCACCCCGTAAAAAAGTTCCTGGTACAAATGCAATTCCTGCTGCCATCATTTGCCATGCTGTGTTTACTGAAACTGAACCACCGGTTGAGTGGTGTTTTGAATATAATGAACCAATCGTCCATGCGATAGAACCAATGAGCAATACAACTACCGCTGCTAATTCATGTGAGTTGCCCGGTGTAGAGGAAGTACCAAATATTTTCTCGCTGAACAGTAAAAATATTCCGGCAAATCCAATGATCAACCCACCGATCGTCATTTTATTTTTTAAATTCAGCGACCAGTTGGGTTTATCAAACAACACAAACCAGAGTGGTGCACCAGATACAATGATGGCAACCATAGCGCTTGGTAAATATTGTTCAACCCATATCACTGCGCCTGTTCCTACAAACAGCATCAGTAAACCACTCACACTTGCGTGCATGATCTCTTTTTTTACAAATATTTTTTCCCCCTGAAAGCACTCCATGCCAGCATCAGTGCTCCCGCAATTAAAAAGCGAATGGCTCCCAATAAAAAGGTAGGAAAGCCCACAATTGCTTTTTGTATAAAAAAATATGTAGAGCCCCATACGATATATACGGTTGCAAAAGCAAGTATTACCATAAAAGGAGAGGCGTTATTTTTGATTGTGTTGTTCATACAATTATTATTTTTCCGGGATGATCAATTGTTGTTCTTCTTTTACAGTTTCCAAAACAATTGTAGTCCGGGTTGAAAGAATGTTCTGGATCTTGCCGAATTTGTTGCGCATCAAATCCATTAATGAAGCTGAATCAGCGGTTCGTATTTTCACCAGGTAACAATCATCGCCGGCAATATGATGCACTTCCTGTACTTCCGGGATTTTTGCAAGTGCTTTTGCCGTGGTGCTGCAACCGAGTCCATCTGCTGCTTTCATAAAAACGAATGCCAGCAGCTTCTGCTGTAGTGGTGCCGGGTTTAGCCGGGTGGTGTATTGTAGTATCACTTTTTTCTGCTCCAGTTTTTTTACTCTTTCGAGAATAGCAGAGGGAGCCATTTCCAGTTCCCTGGCAAGATCAGCGTTGCTGATACGTGCGTTTTCCTGCATAAGATTTAATATGCCGAAGTCAATTTTATCCAGGATAATTTCGTTTTCCATATTAATTCCAATTATTATTCTGCGAATTTAGGCACATACAGAATAATATTCAAAATTTAGCCTGTATTTTTTATTATAATTCTGTTAATTGGTGCTTTGGGGGAATTTTATACCCGGTCAGACCGGTTGCCGGCAACCGGTCTGACCGGTAAATTTTGCATTGAACCCAACCATTTCTTACGATCTTGTAGTTATATCAAAAACCAGGTCAGTGAAGGCAATCTTATTTACCGGATTTTACTGCTTATTTGTTTTAACAGCACGGTCACAACAAATAGAAAAAAAACTGTTCAATTCCTGTGGCAATTCATATGTGGCTTTAAGAATTTCAGTTGGAGAATCCATTACGGGTAAACTTGTACAAGCTGGCGCATCTGTTTCACAGGGATTTCTTGCAGGATCATTAAAAGCAAAACCTGTAGTAAACAATACAGCTCCTGTTAGCAATTCATTGATCTTATATCCCAATCCCACGAGTGAATTTTTATTCATAAAAGACAACCTGTTGCAGGCAGATCGCATCCAGTTAAGTAATATTGCAGGAGAGGTGCTGGTCGATCTAAAACTAACCGGTACAGCAATCAGTATTGCACAACTTCCTTCGGGCATATATGTCGCAAGATTGTTCAACGCCTCCAAAGAGCAGATCCAGGTTTCTAAAATCATTAAAAAATAAATTATGAAGAGCCTTTACATTATTATTCTTACACTTTTGGCATTTGGTTTTAATGCAAGCTCGCAGGCTCCGCAGGGTATCAATTACCAGGCGGTTGCATTGGATGGTTCAGGCAACCCGGTGGCAAGCCTGCCTGTCGGCGTACGATTAAGCATACTCGACGGTGGAGCAACCGGAACACTTGTGTACCAGGAAACACAAAGTCCTTCAACTGATATCACAGGATTGTTTTCAATTGTGATTGGAAATGGCAGCGTTGTATCGGGAACTTTTAGTAACATTAAATGGGGTAGTGGAAGCAAATGGTTAAAAACTGAAATAGATATTAATGGAGGAACGAATTATGTATTGATTGGAAGTTCACAATTTATGAGCGTGTCCTATGCGTTATATGCAAACAAGACAAATCCTGTAACAAGTTCGTTTCAACATCCGGATGGATTGGAAAATATTACGCCTGTTTTATTAGATCGCACTGTTCCATATACAGTTCCTGCAGGCAAAAATCTTTACATGACCCGGGGCAGTGCAACTATCGATACTTTTGGATTGATAGATTGGGTACTAACACCCGGAGCAAAAATGTATAATTTCCTGGGGGCGAGCGAAGGCACTGTTGTAAAATTTACAGGAATGGCATTCCTTGTTGACAAGATCGTTGAATGGAAAACACTCGACATACAACATACTCCCCTTATAGTGCCAGCTGGGAAATTATTTGTCATTGTTTGTCAGAATGAAGATTTACCTACAGGAGGATGTGAGGCTACACTTAATGGCACTGTGATAGACCAGAACAACTCTTATTTGACGAATACTATCATTGATGCCGGTTCTACATTAAGTGTATCGGGTGCGAACTGTACCTCGCCGGGCCGGTATATCGTTAATGGCTATTTAAGAGATAAATAAGTTACTTAAATTAATCGGCCAGGCTATTGGGATGATCTGGTTCAAGCTGCAGTAGGCTAATTAATATACAATGATACCTGCATGCGGATAGGTTTACATTCTATTGCTGTACATTTGTTTCCCAACATTTTTTATTATAATGAATTCTACTACCTCAGCACTTAATATTTTATTCAACAAAATACCAAGAAGACATACGGCAGATAATGTAAAAGAAATTTACAGTATACTCACAGAATACGAAGCTTTATTAAAAAACATTGAGGCCGAGAATTCCTGGTATGAAAAAAATACGGCAGTTTATTTTGATGAGATTGATTCAATAAAATCGCTTGTTAAAAAATCCAATGACAACAAAACATTGAAAAGGAGCAAGGATATCTTGTTTGATGAAGCATCCGGTTCTCTTAAAGACAGTATGCGATCATTAATGGAAGTATATGCGGATGGAAGCAGAAAGGAATAGTTCCTAAACAACATTCATAATTCATAAATCGTAATTCTTAACTCACTTTCCTTCCACTCATCACCCTTTTATTCACTTCATATTTATCATTGGAAGCTTTTTTGATCATGAGCTTCGGCCTGGATCCATCAAATCGCATAAAATAAACCTGGCCATCATAAGTCACTTTACCAATCTCGGGTGATTTATAAGTATTCATCCATTTTTCTGCAGACAAACTATAAATGGCGCTTGAACGTGCATTGCCGGGAACAGAAAAATTAATATTCTTATTATCTCCATTTTCAAAAGCAATATTAAGAGAATGTTCCTGTGCTTCTGTGCAAACACCCAGTGTACCCGCTTTTAATAAAATGATGTTTATATATTTTCCATTCTCCATGATCACTTTGCCCGAACTTACTTTGGCGTCCGAAGAAGAAAGTTCTCTTCTCAGTTCCACATCTTTATCAATATAGAATTGTAATTGTTCTACTGCAATGGATTTTTGCTCCACTTTATTCCTTGTATCAACGGTGAAATAAGATTTGGAGGTGCTGCAGGAAGCGAGACTTACAATAAAAACAAACGAGAGTATTTTAATGCGGTTCATAAGTTAAAATCGTTATATAAATAATAGATTGGCGATTAGCAAAACTACAGACGTTGGAAATTGGAAAAAGTTAAGAAGATGAGAAGAAATTATTTCGAAAAGTCGAGGGGGTATTAACCACAGGGTTAAAGGAGTGTGTCACAGCGTTGCACGTAGATTTTGATGCAGGCTGTAAGCCTGACTGTCGGTAAACGGGACGCTAAAGATGCGAAGATTTTGTATCCTGACCTTTTGTTTGGCTTTCTGGCGGGCCATGAAGGCCCTAGGACACAAAGGAACACAAAGGCTTAATACAATTTTGAACCTTCATGTCTTAGTGGCAAAAAAAATCTAAACAATTGCTTCCACCCATTTCCTGAATGTATTTTCCTCTGCCTGCAATACCTCTGACTTCACCTGTAGCTTCGCTTGTGAAACCCCGCCATAACGGACCATTTTTTTTTGCCGCTTGCTGCTGCTGTTCAATCCAGCGCTTATCCATGGTTTTGTTTTTCCCTTGCCGTTTTACCGGTAAACCTGCAGCAAGCAAACTCAATAACATCTTCGCTTTTCCATACGCTGCCGTCATCTTTCTATTTCCCGGGCCAGCATTATTTTTTTATACTTGCATGTTTCGGCATGCAGCTGCATCGTTCTTTTTATTCGGTTGTTATGTTCTTCCACATCCGGGTGCCTGATTTGCTTTTGTTGTAGCTGCTTGTATTCCAGCTCACCCGGTTTTAACAATGCCGGGGTAGGGAGCGGAGGCGTTTTTCGTAGAGGCTTAATAAACTGCGGGTTATACCGAGGTAATCGGCAAAGCCTGTTGTGTAAGCGAAGGCTTTTCGCGTATGGTAGCGTTTGTTTTGTTTCTTTTCATATGATGGTTTGTAGCATAAAATATGTAGCATTTAAATTTGCTACAAAATTATTACTACAAGATATGAAAAAACCTTTGTTGAGATGATCAGCAGCATTAACATTCGTTGTAAATAATTAAATGAAAAGAAATTGACGTAACCTTTTGTTAATGTGAAGACTGCTCTGTAATAGGAATAATCGACAGCGGTTTTACGGCATAGGGAAGGGACGGGTTGTATTTGGCATGATAATTCCTGCCATTACTATATAAAATCACATACTTATGACATTAGATATTGTAAAAGACTTTCCAGCTATAAGTTCGAAAGATGTGGTATTAAATTTTATAAACAGTTTAAATAACCTTGATCTATCGGTGGCAAGGGGTTATGTAACGGACAACATGGTTTTTTCAGGTGTGTTAGGATCGCGGCATGGTGCAGAAAACTATTTTTCGGATATGGAGAAAATGAAATTGAAATACAAAATTCAAAAGCTGCTGTTTGATGAAACGGATGTTTGCCTGTTGTATAATTTACAAATTTCGGGCAAGGAGATTTTTGGATGCGGATGGTATCACTTAAATTCCGATAAAAAAATAGACTCAATAAAAGCGATATTTGATCCCCGACCGCTTTTAGATGTTTAAGAAAATAATTTTTAAACTCAGCTATAAATCAAGAAATAATATTCGCTTTTATAATAAAATACCGGTCGGAGACCTGCAAACTTAAATAGTCACCAGTGATCCTGCGGAACACTGGCGCCAGGTGCGATAGTATCATTTAAATTCCGATAGAAAAATAGACTCGATAAAAGCGATATTCGATCCCCGGCCACTTTTAGATGATTAAGGAAATAATTTGAAGTTCAACGTGTATTACCCATAAGGTCGTAGTTTACCATAGACCGAATAATCCCTTTTTCAGACATGTGTTTGGACGATTAATGTCTACCACATCAATAACATTAAATTTTTCAAATTTGTCGATTAATGAATCGGACCCTTTTTTCAATTTATATTCCATTTCCTCTTTGTAGAGCGGGTATAAGCAATAAAATTTAATCGTTTTTTCTTCATCAATTTTCAATTCAAAGAAATTCTTTCCTAACGACAGGCTTGGGAATAATACCATGCATCCCAATTTGGTATTGTCAGCATATGAGTCTGCATTTTCACCATTTGGAATGGTGTGGCCATTGCTCATCCAGGTATCATTTTCATGAGGAAAACGAGCAATTGTTTTTAGCCAACGAACGGGCCAATAATTTCGTTCATCCTTGAATGCTTCTTCCATTAACTGGTAATTTGTTCCATCGACAGCCCAGTTAGCTGGCAATAAAATACATAGTTCAGCATATTTGTGCTGTTCTAATCCTTCCGGAACATTCATTGGTTTATCACTCATGCCCGAAGTGACTAAAGTATGAAATGGAAATTTATCGGTTGGCTGTACCCAGTGCACATCTATATGAACTATATCAGAAACAATTTCATGAAAAACACTATCAATTTTTCCGATGTGTTGTTCGATATGATCTGAAATAGCTTCTATATTCTCCGTCCCGGTGGCCGGAGTAAATTCTTTACGCTCTGCATTATCGTAGCGGTAAATAGGGTCACCGGATTCTGAGTATTCTTTTTCTTCCATAATTAGAAAGTTTCAGTGAGTTACAGCTTATGTCGTCGGTTTTGTTCCTCCATCGACGGGAAGGAATTAGTCGGAGCCACATTTATTATTTCATTATTCTTTCATATCCGGTATATGGCCTTAACTCCATAACCTCAAATTTAATCTTTCCGGACTTTACCAATGGCAATGTATCAAGTAGTTTTATGGCTGTTTTCTTATCCTCCGTTTCCATCACCAAAATTGCATTTTTGTTTTCTGTAAAATATATTTCTCTTAATGAATCTGAAAGATATAAATTATAAACATGCTGAGCTTCCTCCTTTAATAAGTCTTCTAAATTGTCCCATTCTACGCCTTCAATTTCATTTTCTATTGCAAGTATTTTCATATTATAAAGTTTAATTTCTCCCTTAAATACAAATTGTCCGCCGGGTGAAGATGCAATAAAGAAACGAAAATTTTATTTAACTATAATGAAGCTGCGGCATCTCGGCTGAACCGAGACAAAATGTCGCAGCGGATTAATAACGGTCAAGCCATTTAACTGAAGCTAAAAAAAAAATAATGCAGAGACCGTATGTTAGCTGCAGGCCCTGTTTATGCTGTGAATTGTTTAAAAATAATTTTTGGTGTTATATTAGGGCAGTACTTGAGCATTGCATTTTCAAATTCTTTTAAAATTGCTTCCCTTTTAGATTCTATTAGCTCAGATTGAACCTGAAATAATGCGGCATCGTGCATTGGAATTAGAAATTCTATGCCAACATTTTTGCAACAATTTAAAATTGCAGTTTTGAGTATCAATGATGCGGTACCTTGAATTTTTTGACTTAATATCCATCTCCTTTCCTTATTAGCCAAAAACTTACTCGATTTACTTTGTATATACCTATAGTTTCCTAAACAACTGCAAATTCTTTTATTTGACAACGCGTCTTTTTCTAATTCAACCTTATAAGGTAATAAACCAGTAAACTTAGTAAAGAATCTCTCTAATCGATCTTTATTTCCAATCTCGCCATTACCAAAAAAATCGTCTATTAAATTTTGTAACCCAATAGCAGACATACCGTACATAAATGAAAGAAAAATAATTTTGCAAAATGATCTTGAATTTGCATTGCCAAAAAGTTCATTGCTTAAAGAAGAATAAAGATCTTGATTATTATAACACTCAATTAATGCTTGGTCATTTGAAATACTTGCCAATACGCCAGGTTCAAATTGACAATAATCTGCATAAAGCAAAGAAAAACCGGGCTTAGCAGTAACAATATCTCTTGATGTTCGTTTAAGTTGCTGAAGATGTGGACTTCTAACAAGCGATCTCCCTGTTATAGTGCCGCAACAATCAAAATTTGGGTATACTTTATTTTCGTCTTCTAAAAGGATTTTTTGTAGACTATTCTTATCATAAGAAATCCTATAGGCATTATATACAAGAGCTAAAAATTCATTTTCCTCTGAACCAGTTTTTATAAAATTCCAAAATGAACTTTTATTAATAGATTTTGTCATTCTAGACAGGTACTTGAAGTTATTATTTATCAATGCCGATCTAACTTCGTTTGTATTTTGGGGATTAAAAACATTATATTCATACCTGAGTTTTTTATTTAAAATATTCAGTTCTGTCCCGATCTCATCGATCTTCTTATGGAGAATATTTGAGTCTATATTAACTCCTTCGTATTGCCTTTTGCATAATAAATAATTAAAAGGGTTTTCAATTGCATCATATCTTTCTAATTCGTTACTTTTTTCTAATCCCAAATTGAATTTGTCAAATGCTGCTTTTAAGTAAAACACAGACCGTTTGACTCTATTCTCCCAATTATTTTTTTTAATTTCATTTTGTGTCGAATTTAGAGCCTGAATGGTCTCTTTAAGCTCTTGCTTATTATCAATTATTTCATTATAAACAGTCCAAGTGATTTTTGCTTCAGAATATTTATGATACTTAACTGGAATTCCTTTTAGCTGTTTAAAAATCTGGAAAATATCGGTAATTTTCTTAGGAAGTAGTATCTCATTCCGTCTCAAATAATCAATCACCATCGATGAATTGAAAACTATTATTTCCGCATCTTTCAAACTATCTTTTGTAGGCTTAAATTCCTGCGGTTCAGAATTGCCATCCCAAATAAAAATTGTAGGGAAACAATTAACTTCCCAGATATCTATAGTTGAAGTAAAATACACTTTCATAATTTATCCTGAAATATCGTCTGGCAACTCTTCATAAATTTCGTCGTCTTTTAGGATTTCAATAGGCAATTGATATTTGTCTTTATAATTTTCTGAAAGAATTCTATAAGAGTCTTTATAATTCTCTAATAAATTACCTTGCACATGAGGTCTAATTATAGAAGGATATGATAAATCCTTAACAGCTATCAGTGCAAATCTTTGGGTAATGTGGTCATTAAATTTATTAAAATTTTCAGCAACAAACTTTTTGTCGTTCATATCTCCATTTGCGCCTAGGTAAAGGCATGATGCAGCAACGCTAGGAATATCGACTCTATTCTCAATATTCCTTCTAGCTGTTTGTACTAATTCCTCATCTTTGATTTGATGTCTTGTTAGTAAATTCCATAGATAAAAACTTTGCCATTCATAAATATTTTTATTTTTATCTAACAAAAATTCTCTAATTTTTTGTATTTCGTCTTGATCTAATTTTACGCTGCCCAGATATCTAGTAAAAGCGTCACTACTCCAAGGCTGATCAACTAACTCGGTAAGTATTCTGTCTGTTATTGGCTTAAAATTAATTTTTACAGATAAGTTCTCATTTCGTGCTATCCTTTCCAGCCTATTGATACAATATCGAAACTCCCTATCCAAAGTATTATCATTTTCAATTAAACTTAAAACCTTAGTCTGCAAAATTGGGATAGCAGAACGTATATCTCGTGAATTTCTTGATTTAAGCAAAGCTTCTATTTGATTAATTCGAGGGTCAGCATTTGAAAGGCTTTTGTTTATTTCTTCCCTTTGCTCTGAATTATCATAATCAAGAATTTTTGTTTTTTTTGAATTAACATTTAGGCCCTTCTTTCTAAGTTCAAGTATCAAATCTTTTAAAGCTTTTCTAGCTTCAAATTTATTTTTACATACTATTCTTATATCATCCATATATCTAAAATATTTATACCCGGATTTTTGCATACTATCGTCTACAGGGTGTAAATAGATATTTGCAAGAAAGGATGAAGCATCTCTATTTTGGGGAATGCCTCTTGATGTATTTTTCTCGCACCATTGATCTAAAAGTATCTTAAGCATATCGACTGCAATCTTGCAGTCCTTTTCTTTTTCTCCCTTTGGCAAGAACAAATCCAATACATTTTTCAAGTCCCGAATTCCAATATTTTCATAAAAATTGCTTATATCTGTTAGGAGGAGAACATTATTTTCTTTTTCTAATTCTAACGATGTGTCTACAATGAACTTACGCCACTCTTCAACTGCATAGCGAAAAAAATATTTATCATCACTTCGTTGCGTATTAATTCTATGCGAATAAATATGATTGCTGTGAAGTTTATCTAATTCATCCGCAAGTACATCAACTAATGCTTGATAAAGTACTCTATCAATGATATCAATTTCTGTAGAATATCTACTCGTAAAATTTGGTTTAGGTATGTCTATATGAATGGCTTTTCCTGCTTGATAATCTACCGTTTTTCCATCATACTTTTTAATTTTCTCGAAAACATATTCTATGCTAAGAATATCCTCATATTTCAATGGATCTTGAAACCAATCATCCTTAATATCAAGTTTTATTCTTTTTATAGCTTTTTCAATATCAAGTTTAAGTCCTCGAATTGTTATGAATTTTCCCATTTACTATATATCTATTCTTATAAAGTTAGGTTTTTCTTTGTTTTGCCAATTTTATGTCGTGAAGTTAATAACGCTTGCAGCTAATTCTTGCATTACCGCAATATTATTGAAAAGAATCATTTCGGTTGATGCTGAAAACAATACCCATTTCCAATCCTCGTTTTATGCTTACAGCGTGTACCGCTTTTCGTTAGGCCCTTGCATTGAACCGTTTTATCCTGTCCCTTTGCTTTATGAACAACGGATTCACTAGCTGTATAAATATTCGCAGGTTTGCAGATCTTACACGGCATCAAACCAAGTTCTTTAGCTGTGGCCACGGAAATTTCTTCTGAAACGTTTTTCACCATCCTGCAGGAAGCAAGGTGATATTTTGCTCCGGATGGTGTTTTAAAAACAGTTTGTCCTGCTGAAGATGCTCCGATCAGCAAACAGGCAATTACAAGATACTTTCTCATCCATACTGCAGTTAGGCCTTTAAATTTATCAATAGTGCCCCACACCCAACACCGTGAAAACACCCTTTTCTCAAATCCGTGAAAATCCTTTACATCAGCGTCATCAGCGTTTCTATCTTTCCACTTACTTATGCCCGTTTTCACCCAAAAAAGCACTACTTTTGCACCCTCAAAAAGAGTATCGTAGTACATGAAGAACATCAGAAATTTTTGCATCATTGCCCATATTGATCACGGGAAAAGTACCCTGGCCGACCGGCTTTTGCAATTTACCCATACCATTGGCGAACGGGATATGCAGGCGCAGGTACTGGATGATATGGACCTGGAAAGGGAAAAAGGCATTACCATTAAGAGCCATGCCATACAGATCAATTATCCATATAAAGGAGAAGAATATATACTCAACCTTATCGATACTCCCGGCCACGTGGATTTTAGTTATGAAGTGAGCCGTGCCCTGGCCGCCTGCGAAGGCGCACTGCTTTTGGTAGATGCATCACAGGGCATACAGGCGCAAACCATCAGTAATCTTATACCTTGCTATTGATAATAATCTTGAGATCATCCCGGTGATCAATAAGATCGATATGGATGGCGCCATGATACCGGAAGTGACCGACCAGATCGTTGAACTGATCGGCTGCAAACAGGAAGATATCCTGCTGGCAAGTGGTAAAAGCGGGATTGGTATCGAAGAAATACTTGCTGCCATCATTGAACGTATCCCTGCTCCAAAAGGCGATCCGGAATGCACCCTTGCAGGCACTGATATTTGACAGTGTGTATAATTCATTTCCGCGGTATCATTGTGTACTACCGGATTTTTAACGGCACATTGAAGAAGAATGATAAGATCAAATTCAGTAATACAGGACTTGAATATGGCGCAGATGAAGTGGGGATTTTGAAAATGGGAATGTAGCCCAGAACTGAAGTGAGGGCAGGGGATGTGGGTTATATTATTACCGGTATTAAAAATGCCAAAGAAGTAAAAGTAGGAGATACCATCACGACTACGGTTAACCCGGCTCTAGAAGCGATCAAAGGTTTTGAAGATGTGAAGCCAATGGTATTTGCGGGTATCTTCCCAGTAGAAACAGATGCTTTTGAAGAACTGCGTGATTGCATGGAAAAACTGCAGTTGAATGATGCCTCGCTCACCTTTGAACTGGAAACATCCCAGGCACTTGGGTTTTGGATTCCGTTGCGGTTTCCTTGGCATGCTGCATATGGAGATCATACAGGAACGGCTGGAAAGGGAATTTAACCAAACCGTGATCACCACTGTACCGAACGTAAGTTTTATTGCCACTACAGCTAAGGGTGAGAATGATCATCGTCAACAACCCTACAGAAATGCCGGATCCTACAAGGATCGATCATATTGAAGAACCTTTTATCAAGGCACAAATCATCACCAAGCCGGAATACATCGGCAATATCATGACGCTTTGTATCAGCAAACGTGGCATTCTGATCAACCAGGGTTATCTTACACCAACACGTGTGGAACTTACTTTTGATATGCCATTAACCGAAATCGTATTTGATTTTTATGATAAGCTAAAAAGCATGACACGGGGTTATGCATCTTTTGATTATCACCCGATCGGATACCGTCCAAGCGATATTGTGAAAATGGATATTTTATTGAACGGCGAAAAAGTAGATGCATTGAGTGCATTGATCCACCGGGGACGTGCACACGAATTTGGCCGCAAGCTTTGCGAAAAACTGAAAGAACTTTTACCCCGCCAGCAATTCCAGATCGCCATACAGGCAGCCATCGGAGCGAAAGTTGTTGCCCGGGAAAATATCAGCGCCATGCGTAAAGATGTTACTGCAAAATGTTATGGTGGTGATATCAGCCGTAAACGTAAACTTCTGGAAAAACAAAAAGAAGGAAAGAAGCGAATGAAGCAGATTGGAAATGTGGAAGTGCCGCAGGAAGCGTTTTTGGCAGTTCTTAAATTGAATGATTAGGAAAGATAGTTTAGAGTTGAGAGTCAGTTCTTAGTAATTGTAGATTTCCAAATCATAGGAACCTACTCACAACTTATAACTGTCAACTGGTTTACCCTTTTTTCTTTGGAGTACTAGTGGGCTGATCAAACCTTGCAGGATCCTGTTGTTTTCCTTTTTGTACAGGATCAGGAACAGGAAGCTGTTCTTCCGGCGTAACCTGGCTAAATAATTTGCTTACATACACCCATTTACCATTTGTCCATTTAAATCCTTCATAATCTCCATCGCCGACAAGGTTGTATTTTTTTGAAGGATCTCCTGATTCTGCAACGAGGTGTTCCATAACAATCATCTTCAGCTCTTCGTCATAATTCAAACGTGGACCAGCCATTTTTTTAAATTCCATTATATACCGTGCCGGATTCTTTGCTTTTAACTGTCCATTTGGAATACTAAAGTAGTGGCCTCCGAATACTGGTTCTTCATTTACAAAACTGAGTACTTCAATAAATTTCCTGTCGCTGCGAATACTATTACCGTCGAATCCCAGCAAAGTGTAATAGGTATGATCGAGGTATTTTGTAGAAATGATCTTATAGTATACTGCACCCATCCAGCCATAGTTATTTCCAATTGTATCGGCTATGTTTATCGTCACATCTGATTTGTCGATAAGAGGAAATAATTTCAATGAGCCGTCTTTTGTCCGGATTTGTATGGCACCATGCTGGCGTACAAGGTTCTCGTTTATGACCAGTTGCCAGGTAAATATCCTGAATGCACTATCGGGAGCGTATAGTTGCGAGATCGTGATCAGTGAATCGAAAGGATAAGAAAAAGAATTTTTTACTTTTAAACTGCGGACCAGCGAACGGGTAAATATGCTGTCTGCCTTAAATCTTTCTGTCAGCCTGGTTTCCGCGATTATTTTAGTTGCCTGTAATTTCATTGAGCTTTCCTCAGCCCTTAACATATCATAATCCTGCCTGGTAAGTGATTGTGCAAATAGCGTTGTACTCAATAAGAGAAAGAAAATAAAGGCATGTAAGTTTTTCATCAGATAAATTTATAGAAACATTTTGCAATAGAAAATTTAGATTGAACCGATTCATTAAATTTAACTAAAGCTTATTACCTATATCATATATAATAACTGCAGCGGCACAGAGACACAAAGTAATATTTTCCCCTGCGCCTTCGCGTCTCTGCGGTAAAAAAGGAAATATTTATTTTGAAACTGCTGTTGTCAACAGCGCTGCAAATGCCAGTAAACTGTCACAAACTGCATCAATCTTTGTATCCTTCAAATCTACTTCAGGACGGGTAGTTGGCAAAAAAACAGTGTACACACCAAGGTTTCTTCCAAATTCCATATCACTGATCGTATTACCAACCATGATTGCTTTTTTCAGGTCGATATCCGGGAATTGTTTTGCCGCCTGCAATCCCATTCCTGGATTCGGTTTACGATAGGGATTGCTATCTTCCAGGTCGGGACAATAGAAGATTGCATCCAATCGTCCGCCGCCTGTTTCAATTTCATGCTGCATATTGGCATGAATGGTATGCAACTCATCCAGTTTTGTAAGTCCCTTACCAACACCTCTTTGGTTGGTTATTACAATGATGCGATGAAAGATTGAAGCAAATATTTTCATTGCATCTTTAACCCCATCATAAAACATAAACTCATCCCAGGTATGCACATAATCTTTATGCTTTTCGTGATTGATCACACCGTCGCGGTCTAGGAAAAGTGTCCAGGAGTTATCGATTTGCTTAAATGGAATCATTTTAATTTGGAAATTTGATGATTTGGAAATGGCTTTTTTAAAGCAAGTGTCGAATTATAAAAATCATCTTCATTTTAAATGTATTTTATTGGCACATCTCCAAATTGGCTAATTTCCAAATTCTGCATTTGCTTTTTGAAAATCTTCCGGTATACCAATATCAATAAAATATTCATCCTCTACCAGACCCATCATTTTTTTTATTGTAAAATATTTTTCAAGATAGTCTTTTTCAAATGAGAATTTAACCGGCAAGTCCGTCTGCAGGAATGACATCACATTTATGGCATACACGCCACCGTTGATAAGGCCGTGTTCATAAAATTGTTTTTCCCTAAACGACTGGATATGATTTTCAAAATTGATTTCTACCACACCATACCGGTCAAAGTTGTTCATTGGTTTAAGTGCAAGCGTACAGGCTGCCTGGTGCTTTTCATGAAATGCTAAAAGTGTTCCTACATTGATCTTGTACATAGTATCACCATTCAGCACCAGCACATTTTCTTCTGTTGCTTTTGCGCATGCGAGCTTTATTGCACCCCCGGTTCCCAACGGTTCGTCTTCAATAGAATACTGAACATCCATGCCGGGATAATTGTTATTGATAAAATCCTCAATGATTTCGTGCATATAACCCAATGAAAAGATAAAGCTTGTAACTCCCTGCTGCTGCAGCCATGCGATCACGTAATGAAGAAACGGTTTTCCTGCAACAGGGGCCATGCATTTGGGCAGATCGGGAACGGCACTGCGCAAGCGGGTTCCTAAACCTCCAGCTAAAATAATTGCTGTAAACCCCTCCCGTCCCCTAAAGGAGAAGCCTTGAGGTTCACTATTTTCGCCGGCTACATTCATTTAAAAAATCTTTAAGTAGGAGTAGAAATAATAATTTTCATTCAGAGGATTTAAGGCCCAGGAAAAATGCGTTCTTCAACCAATTGACAAAGGATATGCCCAAGTAATATATGACTTTCCTGTATGCGTGGTGTATCTGTAGAAGGTACATTGATAAGATAATCACTGAGGTCTTTCATCTTACCACCGGTAGCGCCGGTAAAACCGATTGTGATCATTCCTTTATCACGGGCAGTTTCAAAAGCTTTTAAAATATTTCCGCTATTGCCGGACGTGCTCAGGCCAACTACAACGTCGCCTTTTTTTCCAATGCCCTGTATCATTCTTGAATAAACCACATCGTAGCTGTAATCATTTGCTACAGCAGTGATATAAGATGTATTTACATGCAATGCTTCTGCAGGAAGCGCTTCGCGGTCAGTATAAAAACGGCCGCTGAATTCGGCTGCAAGATGTTGTGCATCTGCGGCACTGCCACCATTCCCGCAAAACAACACTTTATTTCCATCCTGGAAAGCTTTGGTGACCTTATCTACACATTCATACAAAGTTTGCTGCAAGGCAGTATTGGCCAGTACCTGTTGCTTTACATCAATAGAGGCCTGTATTAGATTTTTGATTTTATCTGTCATGCCGCAAAAATACTGATTAAAACTTTTATGGTGAAATGGTAAGGTTATCTTGTCACAAAGACATTAAAATTCAAATTTGTATAACCTATATTTCACGCAAAGATCGCAAAGGAGCTAAGTTCGCTAAGAGTTCTTTGCGTCATTGCGTCTTTGCGACCTTTGCGTGAAATCTTCTAAGAAGTCCAGCTGGTCAGCCCGTATTTAATAAAGGAATATTTTTTTACCTCGCCGCCAAATTTCAACAAAGCTTCCTTCACTGCATAATTGGTATTGCCCGGGCAATAGAAGATCATAAATCCACCGCCACCAGCACCACTTATTTTGCCGCCGGTTGCACCGGCTTTTTTTGCAGCTTCATAAATTTCTTCAATACTGCTATTGCTGATATTAGCTGCCATTTTTCGCTTTTGCTGAAAACCGAAATCGAGTATCTCTCCAAATTCGTGCAGCCGTCCTTTTAATAAAGCTTCTTTCATCATATGAGCCTGTTCTTTCAGGTGATGCATGGCTTCAATACTTTTCTCATTATTGCTGTTTACATTCTTCACCTGTTCTTTTATGATCGCTGCACTTTCTCTTGAAGTTGCGGTAAAATAAAGTACCAGGTTATTTTCAAGTTCATGCATGTATTGCGGGCGTATGCGTAAAGGATTTACGATCACCCTGTCATTTGCATAAAACTCCATATAATTAACTCCACCAAAAGTGGCTGCATATTGATCCTGTCTTCCACCGGCAAGTTTCAATTCATTTCTTTCAATTTCGAAAGCCATATGCGCAATATCATAATCACCCAGCGGAAGTTTCAGCATTTCCGCAAATGCACCGATAATAGCCACCACGAGTGTAGAGGATGTACCAAGTCCCGAACCCGCAGGTGCATCTACAAAAGTAGAAAGGCGAAAGCCTGTTGCAGGCATTTGAAATTCCCTTTGTATACGGTTATAAACTCCTTTTAAAAGATCCAATGTACCATCTACCGGTAATTCTTTTAACCAGGGAAAATGCTGTTGCTCGTTCCGGTCAAGCGCTTCAACAATGATCTCCATTTCATTCAAAGGTTCAATGCTGGCATAGGCAGAAAGGGAAATGGTTGCATTCAGGATGGCACCGCCATGCAGATCGCTGTAAGGACTAACATCTGTACCGCCACCGGCGAGGCCTATACGAAGAGGGGCTTTGCTTCTGTAGATCATTTATGAATTATGAGTTATGAATTATGAATTATGAATTATGAATTATGAATTATGAATTATGAGTTTTTGGGGTAGTAAAGATAAACGGGTTTTTTAAGAATTGTATTATAGATTTTAGCTAAAAGTTACCCATTTATACAATTTCGAATACGAGGATTTCCAACTCTACACTCACAACCCTCAACTTTAAATCTGATCACAACTCTGAACTTTTAACAATTTCGTTGGTCATAACATCCCAGCTGTATTTCTTTTTCTCTTCTTTTAAGTAAGGTAAAAAATGGTCTTCTCCTTTTTGAAAATACTCCCTGATCTTTTCCGCAATTGATTCGGCATTGGGTTCTGCAACCAAACCTGCTCTATTATCAGGTACCATAGCTGGCAACGCTCCAACATTGGTTACGATCATGGGTATCTCAAAATGATAGGCGAGCGGAGTTACCCCGCTTTGTGTTGCATTGCGATAAGGTTGTACTACTATATCCGCGGCACATAAATAATTTTTAACCTCACTGTCAGGTATAAATGTTGTATGAAGGATAAGATCGTTTTCAATGCCCAACTTATTTATTTGTTCATCGTAAGGTTTTCGGTCTTCATAAAATTCACCCGCAACGAGCAGTTTAATATTTGGTGTTTGCTGTTGAGGGTTGGTTTCCTTCAGGATTTTCATTGCATCAAAAAGAATATCCAAGCCTTTATATTTTCTTATAAATCCAAAGAACAGCATTATCCGTTGTTCATTGTCAATTCTCAATTGTTTCCTTGCTTGTTCCTTACTTATTTTTTCGCCAAAATTATCATACAAGGGATGGGCTACATATTTGGCTGGCTTTGATGGAGCAAACGACTTCAGGTCTTCCAATACTTTTTCACTCATTGTAATGAATGCATCTACGGGTTTTACAAAATACTTTGTAAATACCTTGTCGCCGAAACGTTTTTCATGTGGTATAACATTATCTGCCATGCAAACAACCCTGGTATGCTTATTTTTTTTTACGATTCGTAAAATAGTTCCGAGGCATGGTCCCATAAAAGGAAGCCAGTAACGGACCAATATAATATCAGGCTTTTCTTTTTTAATACGCTTTCCAATTTTTATCCAGTTAAATGGATTGACAGAATTAATGACTGTATTGATCTTTATATTCGCCGGTGCCGGTTCAGATGAAAATTGTGTGCTGCCCGGAAAAAGGAAACCGGGATATTGTAACGAAAAACTGTAGATGCTTACTTTATGTCCATTATTTTGAAACTGCAGGGCAAGGCGTTCATTGAAAGAAGCTAGTCCGCCTCTTAGTGGATGAGCGGGACCGATAATGATGATATTTTTGGATAGAAACGCGGATGACACTTTTGAGATTTTATAGATACGCGGATAACGCTGATTATCCGGACTTACGCTGATTATTTCGTTTTATTCATTAATATTTTCCTTTTAAAACCTGGCTTTTCCCCAAAATGCAGGATCATTCCAAGCTCGTATTCTGTTGCTTTAAGATAATTGAGTAATTGTGATTCATGGGCCTTTATTATATCGCCTTCCCCTGCTTTTAGTTCGAGTATAATCTTATCCTCTACTAAAATATCCGTGTAATAAAATCCTACAGGTTCCTTTTTGTAATACACTTTTACAGGAACTTGTGATAAACAACTTAAACCTTCGTTTGTAAGTTCAATAAGCATTGCATTTTCATATACCTTTTCTAAAAATCCGAAACCAAGTGCATTATAAACTCTATAAAAGCATTTTATTATTATTTCAGTTTGATCTTGAAACAGCAACATTTTTTAATCAAATATGCTATGCCTCCATTTCAAAACCTTGTTGATTAACCCAGGTATATCTGTTTTTAAAACATGAAATCCGTGGTCATCCGCAAAAATCCGCGTCATCCGCGTATCTATACCCCAAGCCTGGTTTCAATTAAATAATGATTTCTATCAACAGCATTTCTCGATATCAGTTCTCCTATAAATCCTGCAAGGAACAATTGTGTACCGATGATCATTGCAAGAATGGCAAAGAAAAACAAAGGTCGTTGTGTCATTCCTGTTTTATCAAAGAAGAATTTTGAAATGGTGAGAAAGATGAACACCCCGAATCCGAATAAAAAAAATAAAGTTCCCCATAAACCAAAAAAGTGCATGGGTCTTTTACCGAATTTGCCGACAAAGAAAATCGTCATTAAATCGAGAAATCCATTTATAAAACGTGTCCATCCGAATTTTGTGACACCATATTTTCTTGCCCTGTGTTCCACAACTTTTTCACCGATCTTCCTGAATCCTGACCACTTGGCTAATACGGGTACATAGCGATGCATTTCACCATACACTTCAATACTTTTTACTACTTTTTTACTGTACGCTTTTAAACCGCAATTGAAATCATGCAATTGTATTTTGCTCATTCTTCTTGCAGCGGCATTGAATAATTTACTCGGAATATTTTTTGTTAGTGCATTGTCATACCTTTTTTTCTTCCAACCGCTTACAAGATCAAAACCATCATTGATGACCATGTTACGTAATCCGGGGATCTCATCGGGACTATCCTGCATATCAGCATCCATTGTGATCACTACATCGCCCTGTGCTGCTTTGAAGCCCTCATTCAATGCAGCGCTTTTACCATAATTGCGCTGAAATTTTATTCCCTTTATATTCCCATTGTCATTGCGTAATTGCTGAATTACATTCCAGGATCCATCTGTACTGCCATCATCTACCATGATGATCTCGTAACTTAAATTATTGGCAAGCACTACGCGTTGTATCCACGCAGCCAGCTCGGGCAATGATTCTTCTTCATTCAAAAGTGGTATAACAATCGAGATATCCATTTTGTTGTTTTTTGTACCTGAGTACATAATTACTATTTTTTTTCGGAGCGGCTAAAAAATACTGCTGCAATTGCAGTAACCAGCGCCCCGACTATAATATACCTGAACACGGCCAGGGAGGCAAGACTGACTGCAAAAAATTGTTTCGCTCCTAAAACCATTTTATCAATTTCTGCCGGCATCAGGTTGCCATTCTTTATAAGATCTGCCCTGTAATTTTTAGCCATTTCTTCCTGCAATGACGGGTTCATCTTTAAAAATATCCATGTAAATAAAACCATCAGCAAGGTTACTACAATAAAACATTTAAATCCTTGTGAGAAATATGATTTGAAAGTTTTGTTTCCCTCTGTTACTGATCTTTTATGTGAAAACAAGGTCCACACAATTCCGGCAGCATATACTAAATACACGGTCAGCTGTAAATTGTTGTCAAAATTAGTTCCATAATAAATTGCTAATGATAACAAGATCATTGCTACAGCTGTTATCAGTCCCTTAATAGTAGCACTCAGGTTTATCATCTTAGTTGATCACTACTTTATTTTTATTAATAATCCCGATTACCTTTCCTTTTAATTGTTTTCCAATAAAAGGATTATTATATGACCTCGACCGGATCATGCTTTTTTCAAATGTATATTTCTGATCGGGGTTGAACAGTGTAAGACAGGCAGCACTTCCCTCTTTAATTTCCGGTAACGGTAAATTGAATAGCTGCCTTGGAATTACAGTGAGTTTTTCAACAAGTTTTGACAAGTCGTTTTCAAAACCATTCACTATCCCGAAAAAACTCTCTAACCCGGTCATACCATTCTTAGCATATTCAAATTCACATGTCTTATCATCCCAATGCTGTGGTAAATGATGAGATGCGAAACAATCAACAATCCCTTTTTTCACCGCATCCCTTACCGCCATCATATCCTCTTTTGTGCGAAGTGGCGGATTCACCTTTAAATTCGTATCATAACTTTCCAGGTCTGCATCACAAAAGAAACAATGATAAGCCGTAACCGAAGCCGTTAGCCTGAGTCCTGCCTTTTTTGCATTTTCGACAAGTTCGATTCCTTTTCGGGTAGACAATCCTGTTATATGTAACCTGGATCCTGTGTATTTCAATAATTCAATATCCCTTGCAATCATTAATTCTTCAGCAATGGCCGGCTTACCCGGCAGTCCAAGCCTGGTACTTACAATGCCTTCATTCATCAATCCATGTGAAGAGATAGATTTATCATTGGGTACCTGGATGATCACGCCGTCTATGGAAAGTACATATTGCAATGCCTTCAACATTACGCCGGGACTTTGTATGGATTGTATGCCATCACCGAAGCCAATTGCTCCGCTGGCATGCATGTCGTACATTTCTGCAAGTTCTTTACCTTCTGTATTCTTTGTAGCGGCAGCAATCGGGTAAATATTGACAGGGAATGATGTTGATTTTTGAATGATATATTCCACCTGTGCCTTTGAAGAGATGGTTGGGTTGGTATTGGGGACTACCATAATATCTGTAAATCCCCCGGCAGCAGCAGCAGCAGCACCTGTTTCGAGTGTTTCCTTCTGTTCATAGCCCGGATCGGCAAAATGAGCGAAGCTATCCATCCACCCGATGCTCACATGCAGGTTATCGCTTGAGATGATCTCACTGGCATTTTCGGTAATATTTTCAGCAATTTTCCCGATTTGTCCGTCAATAACCAGGATGTCTTTTATTTGCCCGTGAAAGGGAGAGGCGGTGCAGATGATGTGAGCTTTCTTAATTAAAACCGTCATTATTTATAAGAATTGCGCAAATATCGGAAAAATGTCGGTTATGCCCAATAATAAGGTAGGAGCTGGATGCTTGATACTAGATACCAGATGCCGGATAAGATTGTGGTCAATAATTATAAATCGGATACCGATTAGAACTATCCAATATCAAGGACCTGGCATCGTATCTACGAAAACACCGTCACCAGGAAAGTCAGCATCACCGTTACCAAAGCAACAATGCAAACCCGCAGGCAATTGATCAGTATATGTAAGGATTGAAATTTCATTTTTAATAATTTAATTGTTATAAAATTTTAAAACATGATGGGGTGTGCGAGGCGACTGTTATAAACAAACGCACTGCTACCTGCCTGTTTTTCGGCCACGGGATGTTGATCTGTTTTTACTTCCGGGATGCTACTGCTGCCAACATGCGTAATGCCAACAACAAATAACAATGGAAAGGCCAGTGCTAAAACACCTACCTGAATCCCAAATTTTAATTTTTTCATTTTGTTTTATTTTTATTGTGATGCAAAATTACTTACAGGCGGCATGGTTGTTTTGGCATAAATGAATGAATTGATCGTATAATGGGATGAATTGTCTGCTATCAATTAAATAAAAAAGCCGGTTATAAAAACCGGCCATACTTGTTCAAGATATTTTTTAGTAAATGAATGCTCCTTCTGTTAACCCGTCCTGGATCTCATTAAATCTCCTCGATGGCAATACATCCCCGGCAGTATTCAACATAGATTTGAAGATAAATTATGGCCCGGTATTGAAAAGCTTTCTGCATGTAATGATCTTTCTACCTGTAATACATGCCGGTTGATATGTGCGATGTAAAATAAAAATGTATCTCCCAATTTCAGTTTTATGAATTTTGCGATTGAAATAGGTACACGGGCTTTATTAATATCGATTAAACCTGCTCTTGTTAAAAGCCTTCCCAGCAATTCCAGCTGACTTATAAATTCCGCTAATACTTTTGCAGCATCCAATTGCACGGCGGGAACATGATCTTTGGGAGATTTCATTTTATTACTGGGTTTTCCACTACTACCTGGTAACATGGATTTATAAAAGTAATTGCCAAGCAGGCTGCTTTTGAAAAGAATCGCTGGTTTGGTATGCGAGGCTTTATCGATAGCTTTTTCAATTGCCGGTAAATAATAACGTCCATAGCTATTAAGATGTTCGAGGCATTGTATTGCGCTCCAGCTACCTGGCGCCGGTTGTGCCAAAAGCCGGATATTGGGCATTTGCTGCCATTCTGAAATTGCTTTATTGATCACCTGTTCCGACTGATTATAAAGATCTTCGAGTAAAAGATTTGATGAGTATTTCATTGTGTTTTATTTACCATGTAAAATTGCATGATCGGTTTTATTAAAAAGATGGTAAATACCAAGATTTCGGATTTTAGTAGTGTATCAATTTGAATTTTTTGTCAGCCTGAGCTTGTCGAAGGCGGTTTAATACCTACTAATCCGGGTTCGACAGGCTCACCCTGACAGCAATATCTTAACTGTAATTTTTAAACTCAGACACTGCACAGAATTATATTAGATTTTTACTTTGGCCAATAGCTTACTGAAGTTTGTTGCATCGATACCAAGGTAATTGGCAATATATTTATGCGGAATAAGATTCAGTAAATGAGGACTTCTTTTAAAAAGTGTTTTGAATTTTTCTTCTGCTGTAAAACATTGTATCTCGATCATTCTTTCTAAAACTCCCGACAACGCTGCATTCGTCATTACTCTTATCATTCTTTCTATGGGATGAGATCGTTTCGTTAATTCATCCAGTTGGTAAAAACTTGTTTTTAGAAATGAAGAAGCGGTAAGTGTTTCACAAAAGAACCTGGACGGTATTTGCATGAGAAAACTATCTGCAACACCGGCAAATGATGGAGGATAGCTGAACACAATGGTTGCTTCTCTTCCCAGTTCGTCATAATAAAAAACTCTTTGGATGCCCTCGGTAACAAAATAAAGATTGCGTTCGGTGTCTCCGGTACGGGTAAGCATGGTTTTTCTTTTTGCAGAAAATGGATCCCATATTGATAAAAAATCTTCCAGGTCTTTTCCAGGAAGCGGATGCACCGTCTTTATAAATTGTTCTAATGAATGTAACTGCGACATAATGCAAAATACATATTACTGGTGGAACCAGATACTTGATACTGGATACTTGATAAGAATTACACTTAACGATGTAATTCTGTATCTTAATTAAGCCGATCCAATATCCAGTATCCAGCATCTAGAATTCCGCATGCAAAACAAACAGCCCGGAAAACCCGGGCCATTTATATTCAAACCATAACCAGCAAACTTAATTATACAATGTTGCCGTTGCTTTAGCCGCCATGTTACGCTTTGGCCTTTCCAAAACTTCTTTTACACATTTTGTAATTAAGATATTGGGATCATAATTTTTAAATTCTTTTGAAAGCTTTACTACATTCTTTTTATAAATACTATTTTTTATTACTTCATCAACCGCACTACGCATTTGCAGAACTGAAGGTGTTTCTGTTTTTAAATTGATACCAAGATTAAAATAGCCGATTCTTGCATTGATCTCATTCTTCCCTTCATGTACACCAGCAACAACCAATGGCAATTCATTCTCAATCCCAAGCATTACACCACCATAACCACCGTTCGTTATATATACGTTTGCATAAGGCATAATATCTTCAAAAGGAATAAAGTCCTCGATAATAATGTTTGATTCAGGAAATCTTTCCCGCAATGCTGCAGTTTGTGAACCGCCTGTTGTTGCTACAACAAGTATATCGGTGTTCTTAAATGCTTCCAGCGTAGGAACCATTATTTTTTCCACATCTCTTTCTACTGTTCCCTGTGTTACAACAATTATTTTTTTATAAGAGATAAGACGTCCGTCGAACCATACGTCTTTATTTCCTGGCTTTTTATAAGGAAGCAATGGCCCGATAAACCTTATATTCTTTCCAAGATCACTTCTGAAGTATTCAAAACCCGGTGTACCGCTTTGTAACACAAATGTTGATTTCTTTACAAGCAGATCAAAAATATTCGCGTTGTCTGTGCTGATAGAATATTCGCCCATTACTTTTTTCATTACGATATTTGATTTTCTGAAAAGTATTTTGCCGGCGATAAACCTGCTGATATCCTGCCTGCGTCTTCCAAAAAATGTTTTTGATGGTGTTATACCCAATCCGGCAGGTGCAAGATCCTTTGATGTTTCTGTAAGTGGAAATACCCCGATCGATAATACAGGAATATTCATTTTGTCGGTAATAAAAGGAATGGCTGAAAATGCTACATCAGCGATAACAAGATCAAATGAGAATGATTTATAGATATCAAGCATATCGACATAATATTCAGGACCACGTTTAATAAAAAAGTTAATGATGTCGTAATTAAGCTTTTTAACGGGGTTCTTCAGTTCCTTTCTTTCAGGGAATACAGTATCCGCTGTTTCTCCTGTTACTTCCAATGCTCTTTTAAATGGATAATGCGGTATCTGCAGTTTCTCCAGTTTTTTTGAGTATGCTGCGGAAGTGTACCAGCGAATATCATAGCCGAGTGATTGAAGATATTTTGCAATCCCGGTTAAGGGATTGAAATGTCCGTCTCCAGGTACACAGGCGAAAAGGATCTTTTTAGAATTCCCTTCCCCGATCAGGCGAAAGATTTCTTTTAGTTGGGTGTTGTTGTTTTGCATGACTATACTTTTAATATTTATTGCAAGATTAAAGATGATTTGATTGAAGGAAAACAGGTATATGCTTCAATTGAGAAAGAGAAGGGATGAATTGTTGTGATTTTATGTGGCCGTCAGACCGGTTACCAACAACCGGTCTGACCGGGTATAAAAACATTAAATTCCTGTTTAAACCTCTTTATTAAGAATCAGTAGCTTTTTACTTTAGTACAATGAAGATCGAGCCAGCTCATATTTATCATATTTATAACCAGGGGAACAATAAAGCAACCCTATTTTTTGACAATGCAGATTATGATCAATTCCTGACGATGTTAAAAAAACTTGTTTATCCTGTTTCGAAAATATTAGCATACTGTATTATGCCAAATCATTTTCATTTTTTGGTTCAGGCTACAGAAATTTCTGCGAAATACAAACAGATTGGAAAAGTTGAATCATCGGAATTAAGTAATGCTTTTCGCATTTTACAAAGTGCATATGCTCAATATATTAATAAGAAATATAAAAGAAGCGGATCTTTATTTAGGCAGAAAGCCAAGGCAAAAAATATAGATGATGGGGATGAAAATTACTTGTTTACTGCTTTTCAATATATTCATCAAAATCCAATTAATGCCGGCCTGGTTTCTAAGATAGAGGATTGGCCATATTCTTCATTTAATGATTATGCTGGTTCTGTAAATAAGAGTATTTGTGATATTTTATTAGCAGAAAAATTGATTGGTTACAATAAAAATATTTTTTTATGGGAGTCGTATCAGTTTATCCGGGAAACGGAGGCTCAGAATATTTTCCTAAAGAGGGATTTTATAGTTTTTAACGGCATGCGGTCAGACCGGTAGCTGGCAACCGGTCTGACCGCATAGAACTGCTGGATTTATTTACCCATCCACTTTTTAAAATCCGTAACCTTTTCCCTGCTCACCAATGCTTCTTTATCTACCGCAGGCTTTAAAGTAAGAATCAACCGATTTCCAAAATAATCGTGTATCTGGTCTATGCTGTCAATTGAAACATAAAAAGAACGGCTGATGCGAAAATATTTTTCGGGATCAAGCATGTCTTCCAACTCGTCCATCGTATAATCGACAACAAATTTTTTATTGTCTTTCGATTTAAAAAAGTTAAGCCGGCCATCACTATAGAAATAGGAAATATCATCTATTTCTATACTCACAAGCTTTTGTGCATGCTTTACAAGAAAACGCTTCCTGAATTCTTTTGGCTGCAGCTTTTGTTGCAGCTCTTTTACAAGACTATCAACGCTGATCGCCGTTTTACTCTCTGTTGCTGCATAAGCGGATTTCACCTGGCTGAATTTATTCAATGCAGCCTGCAATTCTTCTTTTTGGATCGGCTTAAGCAGGTAGTCCACGCTATTTACTTTGAATGCCTTTAAAGCATATTCATCATATGAAGTTGTAAAGATCACAGGACTTTTTACTTCAGTAAGATTGAATATTTCAAAACTCTGTCCATCAGCAAGCTCAATATCCATTAAAATAAGGTCCGGTGCCGTATTGTCGCCCAGCCATTCTACCGTACTTTTTATACTGTCTGTTACGCCGATTACTTTCGCTGATTCATCAACTAACGCCAATGTTTTTTGCAGTTTTTTGACAGCTAGTTCTTCGTCTTCAACTATAAGAATTGTCATATGCTTAATTTTTATTTTTAAATTTTATAAAGATCATCACCTGGAATTAAGAATTCCCGTTCTTTGATCACGTTGATTATCGCTATTGGGATTTACATTGTTCCATATCAACGGTAGCACAACGGTAAAATTCATTTCATCTTCCATCACCTGGAAACCCTGTTGGCGCAACAACACGTACTTCGATTTTATATTTTCCAATCCCACTTTGTTACTCGGTGCTTTCACAGTTCTCCGGCAAAGATTGTTATTCACAACGAGTTTATTCCCGGCTACCGTAAAAATATCGATCATCAGCGGATTGCTTTTTGAAAGCACATTGTGCTTCACTACATTTTCTACCAGCAACTGCAACGACAAGGAGGGTAGCAGGTAACTGTCATAACGTTTGTCGATCTGGATATTCAGTTTTACCGCTTCGCCATACCGTGTAACTAAAAGTTTATAGTATGATTGTATGAACTTAATTTCGTTTTCAACCGAGCTTAGCCCGTCTTCATTGCTTCGTAACAGGTATCGGTATACTTTACTCAACTCATTTAAAAATGTTTCAGCTCTTTGCCTGTCTTCACTAATGAGCGAGGACAATGTATTGAAACAGTTGAATAAAAAATGTGGGTTTACCTGGTTCTTCAATGCATCAAATTCCTGTGCAATAGATAATTCCTTGAAAGTTTCTTTTTCTTCCACACTCTCTTTATACTTCTCCATCATATAATCCGCTTCATACAATGTCTCAAAGATCAGGTTGACACAAAATCCAACAAGCAATCCTGCTTTAAAATCCTCTGTATTGAATTGATAACCCAGTATCCCCAGTTTATCATAAAGAAAAAATATAACTGTCACTGAAAAAGACATGAAGGGAATGATACAAAATGCGGTGATCAATAACCTTTTCTTTGTCTGCTTTAGATCCGGGTATCTTTGTCTTGCTCCATTACCGATAAAAATATGCGTTCTCCACGATACGATCCCGATAGCATAGATCAACGGAAAAGAAATCAGCCAGATATTGATATCCCTGAATAACCGCTGATCATACATGATATAATTCAGCAGTACATCTATCAGGGGCATGGAGGCAATGAACGAATACAATTGCAATTTGGTAGGTCTTGAAAATCTCATGATAAAACCTCCACGTTTTTAGTGACCAATTGCAATTTTATTATCCTGTAATTCTTATTTTCTGTAATAATAACATCCGATGCATTTAATAATTTATACTTATTGATAAGATTATCGATACCGGCTTCCGGATCGGAAGTTTCAGCAGAGATCTTGGGTTGAATATTATTCTTAACAATAAGATCCTCGCTTCCTTCTGTATTGATACTTATTTCAAGGGGTTTGCTTTTGGTAATTGCATTTTGCTGGATCGCGTTTTCAATGATCATCTGTAAAGTGAGAGGAGGGATCAGTTTTTTACGCTGACTTTCCTCCACCTGTATACTTACATTCAAACCTTCTCCATATCTCGATTTTAAAAGATACAGGTACGAATCGATGAAACTTAATTCCGTTTGCAATGTTACAAGCTGATCTTCATCGTTGCGTAGCATATACCTGTACACTTTCGACATTTCATTCAGGAATTTTTCTGCTTCTGCTTCATCTTCACTAATCAGGCTTGACAAAGAATTCAGGCTGTTAAATAAAAAGTGTGGATTTACCTGGCTCTTTAATCCCTGTAACCGGCTTTGTCGAAATGCTGTTTTTAATGCATCTGTTTCTTTTAAATTCAACTTCCACTTTTCATAACGGGCAATGCCTTCCATTACAAGTGTAATAAAAATGTTCAGCAGGTTCATCGCTATACAACTCCATACTAAACCGGCCTCATTAAAATGATACCCGTAAAAATGGACGGCATCATATCCACGAAACAATGAAAACAGGAACAGTTCGGTAAGCACAATAAAAGTAATGATCATCAGCGTCAACCTTTTTGTAACCTGGCTCTCTAAAGGAAACCTGTTACGCAATGCCATCCCGATATAACCACAAATAATAAAATCAACAGATGCTGCAACTCCGGTTATAAGTGTTGCGAGGATAAAAAGACTGATATTACTGAAATAGAGACTACCAAAAAGAATGCTGTTCAACAGGATTATCAATGGCGGCATCACCAGCAGCATCACATAATTATCCTTGCTTGTATATTGTGGCAGTTTCAATCTCATACCTAATACAAATTACTAAGTTTTAACAATTAAATCGCCCCGGCTCAAATGTATCGCAGTTGCGTTTGTATGAATTGAGTAAAACCAGGTATGAATTGTATGTGACAGATACGCGAATGACGCTGATTGTGCGGATATACACTGATTTTAAAATATTATATATCCGCATCATCCGCGTAGCTATCATTTTAAATCAGTGAAGACCTTTACCGCCGGCTCCACATTCTTAACTGGTTTTGTTGATTTAAGAAATGCAAAGATTGCTTTCACATCCTCCTCCTTCATATGGCTATAATTTTGCCATGGCATCGGCGGCAACAGGCTCCTGTTACCATCCATTCCTTTCCATTTGCCTTCCTGGAATGCTTTTTTGAATTGCGCTTCGTTCCAGTTGCCGATACCTGTTTCGTCACTGGTAATATTAGCCGTAAAGCTCGCTCCCCATGGACCAGCCCATCCTGTGAGTTCCATATTAGTGAGCGTCCATCCCTGTTTAATTACATTGGTGTCAACAGATGGAAATGGCACATCCATACGATATCCTGAAAGACGTTTATCCATATCGAATTCAGGCCCCATTGCCCCCATCTTTTTTGGTGTATGGCAATCATCACAACCGGTAATGGTTACCAGGTATTCGCCGCGTTTTATAAGACTGTCTTTACTGACTGTGTCACCGCTTCCAGCTTTTTTATTCATATTACAGGAAATGATTGCAACTGTAACAACCAGCGTTGCTGTTGAAATTAAAGTGATTATTCGTTTCATTTTATCGTTTTGTTTATTTGGTTTTATCTGAATAAAAATGACATTTATCACAGTTTTTATATGACCCACGTCCTGCATATAAAGCTGTCACAATTAACACGACGCAAAAAGCGACGAAGCTGATGATCTTAATTTTTTGTTTCATGGCTATACTTTTTTAATTCGAAAGCAAGCTAGCTTGTTTGGCATGCAGGGGCAATTGGGTTGTGAGTGAGTTGGGAAAAATGGTGGATGAAATGGTGCATGGTCAATAGTGAATAGTGAAAATATGAGGTCTTTACCTCTTATAGTAACGACTTATAGATATCAACTATTTACTTAAATACTAACAAGCTTTCACTATTCACTATTAACCATTCACTTTATCTTCTGCAAATAGAAAACCCGCATTTTCGATGCGGGCTCTTTCTTCCATTAGTACTTCTATAACGCTTTCTCCAATTCCTTCTGCGCATTTTTGGAATCGTTTGTAATGTCCTTCGATAAGTTTGCAAGATCTTCCATGGTACCATAATAACCTGCGATGCTTCCTGCGATCTTTGGGTCATTCAATGTACCATTGAATAGCTGGCTCTCTTTACCCTGTCCCCATTTATAGTCGGCAGCATAGCTGTTGAATTCCATCATTGCAGCCCTGGTTCCGGTTTTATATTGTTGCCAGCAGATGGTTCTCATTTTTACTTCCTGCATCGTGATATAATACCAGGCATACTTCCTTGTTATCTCCATTGCATGCATCAACTCCGGATCTTTATCATGTCCATATTCTCCTAATTCCACAACCGGGATATCTTTTACCGTTTTTGAAGCCCATTCGTTTAATTGTGATTTCATTGCTTCAATTGTGTTATTCATTTCGGTTGTCATGCGGTTATAGGTAGTAACTACTTCTTCCATACGCTTTTGAGAACGCATTTGCAACTGGGAAATTTCAATTGATTTTTCCACGTCTGTATTCTTCGTTTGTGGATTGCTGGTATATTCAACACCTGGTTTTCGTTCCGCAGGTTTTATCGTCATGTATTTTCTTATCTCCGCCTGTTTTTCATCTTCACTCATTTTATTGAAGCGCTTTGCATATTCAGGATCAGCCATCAATTTCTGTTGCATGGTTTTCATTCCTGCATCACGTGAACCGCCTGAAACAATTGTAGGGTCCTGTTGAATTTTTGCTTTCATTTGTTCAGCTGCGGCTTTTCGTTCTGCATCTGTCATGTTCTTTAATTTTTCTACACCGCCCATTTGTTGAATTAGCGCATTCCTGTCAGCTTCTGCAGCCGCTCTTTTTTCAAGACCTGCTTTGCCTTCTTTGTCATAAACCTCCTGGTACTTATCATTCTTTTTTGCAAGTTCAGTTAGTTGTTTTTTCCTGAGTTCAAGTTTGCTGAAATAAGACTCGTAAACTGCTTCAACATTTGTTTTCCCTGCAAGTACCAAATCGGTAATGGGGAAGGGAGCTAAATTGATATCTGCCGGCATATCAAAGTCAGTTTTCTTTAGTGGATACTGCAGTTCCATTGCCTTCATATTTTTTTCTGTCTCCGCTGCATCTTTTGTTAATTGCTTTATTGTTGCAGCAGCCATCTCGTCTGTCGACCGTTGAAACAAAGGAGCAATCCTGTCTGTTACTTTTTTAAGTTCCTTTTGATCCTGCTTGTTCTTAACAGTGATCAGGCTCTTATTTGATTCATCAAGTGTTTTCTGAAAGGAAGCATTTGATTTTTGCTGTGCCATTGTAGTTAATGCTGTGGTCAATCCCAGCGTCAACAAACATGTTTGCCTGGTTAAAAATTTCATGGTTTATTTTTTTATGATTTGATTTTAATTTTTATCCGAATATAATTCCCAGTAATAAACAGAGAAATCCAATAATATTCACAACCTGTCTTTTGTTATAGATATTGAACCATTTCGACCTGTACTCATGCCAGTTAACAGGATAGTCATCATTGTTCCAGTTGTTGATCGTTTTATTGATTGGCATATTTCCTTTTTTGGCAAATACAACATCTATGATCAATGCAACCCAGGCAATCACTGAAGTAATAAACAAAATACAATCAGGTTGAACACTTGTAAGAACTGTGAGCAGGGTAGTGCTCAGCAATGCCATGTAAACGATCTTTATATATTTCTTCATGAAATTTTTATCCAGCAATTTTCTTACCTCGATATAAGCGTTTGCCTGCAGGTTCTTTTGCACATTCGATAACGCAATGATATATGCAAAAGATTGACTGGTAACAATTGCATACAGCAATACATTTATGAACAGGATGATGTTTATTTCCATTGTTATAGTTTTATAAATTCAACCCTGCGATTAGCTGCTTTTCCTTCTTTTGTCTTATTATCTGCCACAGGAATTGATTCTCCTTTACCACCTGTTTCAATGGATGATGCGTTGATACCATGATCATTTACCAGAGCTTCCTTTACAGCTGCGGCTCTTTTTTGCGAAAGTGTAAGATTGGAGGCATCAGTACCATCATTATCGGTATGGCCGATTATTTTTACTTTAATGTCTTTGTGCTCTGATAACACAGTAGCGATCTCTTTTATAACACCGGCTGATTCGGGCCTGATCGTCGCTTCATTCACATCAAACAGGATGGCAGTTGTGCTGAATTTTCCTTCGTCGATCAGCTTATGTCTTGTATCTGCCTTGCCGGTAGCTACTTTAATATTGCTTACATATATTCCATATTGTTCTTCGGGGTAATTAGTATACCCAACCTGGAAAAGCAACTGGTTCATTTTATAGGCAAGCGGAACTCCCTTGGGTATATCAAACGCTTTTTCTTCGTTGATCCATATCCTCAGTCTTTCTTTTTGTACCTGTAACGCGACATGAATTGGTTTCCCCCAATTTTTGTGAAGCGTATTCAATGTCTTTGCTTCCGATCGAAACCATTCTTTATTATCTGCAAAAGAATTAACCTTCGCCCTTGAAGTGCCTTCCCCGGGAGCAATATTCGCAATCACGGATGCATATTTTTTATTTTCTCTTAGAAAATTATTAGACGTTGAAGGTTCACCGTTAGTACTTAACAGGTTCAGGGAAAATTCCGGGAACATCCAGCCGGTATTTTTTAATTGCATGATCACGTCGAACTCCACGGTATAATTTTCACCAAATTCTTTTTGATTGCTTGTTAAATACACAAACGGTTTGTGCATGCGTAACCATTTTCCAGGCATATTGTTAAGGGTTACCACTTCACCCGACCCATTTGTATTCCAGTTGACAGGTAATTCTGCAATCACTTCCTGTTCGAAATTATCGTAGTAGATGATCTGTTCACCCGGAATAAAATCATACTTCGAAAAACTTTTTACACCTGTTTCTGCAACAGTTGTTGACGAAGTGTTTTGTTCCGGTTCTGTTGTGGTATTTGCAGTTGTGCTTTTTGTACTGGCCGCAGTTTCTTTTCCTTCTGCTTTATCCAGTGTTTTATCAATGGTACGGTCAACTTTATTGTCAACACGCTGATCAACTTTGTTTTTTACTTTATTGGCAAGTTTGCCAAATTGTGCATGTGATGCAAGGGGAGCGATGCTTAAGATTACTAGCGCAAGTATGGTTTGTTTCATCATAAATTTAATTATGATGCAAACGTATAGGTAAGCGAGGGATCAGGAAGGGGGAAGGAGACTGAATTGTAGAAAAGGAGGGATGAATTGTCGTAAAAGACCTCACAGTTTTTTAAAACCTGTGAGGTCTTTTACGACTTGTTCATTATTACTTCAGATCAGCAAAAGCTCTTACGGGTGGTGTAATATTACTAATTGGTTTGGTAGATTTAAGGAATAAAAACACGGCTCTTACGTCTTCATCAGTAAGATTTGCAAATTCCCACCATGGCATGGGTGGCAATAACATTCTGCCATTGTCCATTCCTTTCCATTTGCCCTGTGTAAATGCTTTTTTGAATTGTTCTTCCGTCCAGCTGCCAATACCTGTTTCATCACTGGTAATATTAGCCGAAAAACTTGCTCCCCATGGACCAACCCATCCTGTAAGTCCCATGTTGGTACTTGCCCATCCTTTCCTTATATGATTAGTGTCAATAGGTGGCAATGGCTCGTTGGCAGGATGCCCGGAAAGACGCCTGTCCATATCCGGTTCCGGCCCATTTGGTCCCATTTTCTTAGGTGTATGGCAATCATCGCAACCAGAAAAAGAAACAATGTATCCGCCACGTTTAACAAGACTGTCATCACTTATCGTCCTGGCAGTAGTATCAGTTTTCGCATCAGATTTTGTTTCCTTTTGTTCACAGGATACAATTACAATTGCTATAATAGTAGTCATGGAAAGAAGTAAATAGATTGTCTTTTTCATTTTTAGGTTTTTTAGCTTTATGTAATTAATGAGGAATAACAAGAAGACAAATAAATATAAAAAGATTTTGCCATGCGAACAAGTACCCGATACTGTTTTTTATTACAGGAATAATTGTTGTAATATTCTAATTACATTTAAACAAACAGGACATGAATAATTTTGAAAAACTAATAAGCGGTGATAAACCTGTTGTGGTTGATTTTTCTGCAGAATGGTGCGGGCCATGTAAAATGATGCCTCCAATATTATCTGAATTAAAAAGAAAAATAGGAGACAATGCTACTATCATTAAAATGGATATTGATAAAAATCCTTCTTATGCTCAGCAATATAGCGTGATGTCGGTGCCTACACTGATGATATTTAAAAATGGAAATGTAATTTGGCGTGTGTCGGGAGTTACGCAGGCGAATGTGATTTTGCAGGAACTACAAAAATTATGAATTATGAATTCTAAATTATGAATTGTTAGATATTCAGATAACGATCAAATATTTAGAACAATTCATAATTCATAATTGACATTAGTCGGGATGACAAGATTCGAACTTGCGACCCCACGCCCCCCAGACGTGTGCGCTACCGGGCTGCGCTACATCCCGTAATTTCCGGATTGCAAATGTAAGGCAAATGGTTTATTCTTAAAAACTCTACCATCGTTTCAATTCAAATGAATAAAACCTGTATTCAGGTGTTTCTATTTCTTCATCATCGGCCAGGTCGTACCACGGTGAAGTGGTTTCCTGCGGATTCAATAAAATATGAATTTCCTGTGCAGGCATATAACTTTGGGCCAGCATATATTTTTTCTGTCCTTCTTTGTTAACAACGATATCGGTTACAATTACTGCATGTCCCGGAAAACCTCCCCTGATGAAAACGTCGCCAGCTTGTATCTCTTCATAATCAACTTTTTTTAATTGCCTGGACAAGGATGCGGTGCCACACATTGCAAAAACACGTTGCAAATAATTATTAAGATTTACTTCGTTATAAGGAACGGTAAACTTATACTCCTTTCCATCATTGTCGAAAAAAATAATTGAATTGTATTGTTCGTTATCGAACAGATAAGAAGCCCTTAATCGCATAACAGCATCGGCACATTGCTGAAGGTCCTTTTTTCCAACAGGAATATCGAGCACTGCAAACTGGGCAGATTGATTGCGCTTTTCAGTACCGTCAAATAAATGCACTGTCTTACTCTTTTTTAAACGAATGTTCTTCAACCACCCGGAAAATGAATTTTCCTTGTCTGTTATTCGCCTGAAACCATTGGGAGCCGGTATGTCTGAAATAGTTGTATATGGATTAATGTTAGCTGCTGTATCCCGCTTATTTGATGCAGAACTATAATCACGCAACTGGGAATTACTATTTTTACACGATATTGTAATAGAAACGAAGGCGGCGAGAAGTGTTTTAGAGTACATAAATGTCTATTTTTGATACAGGGATGCGAATGCAAGATTGCAAACCTTTTGTTTATAAAATCTTAAAACTGAATGACGAATATTTTAATTATCGACGATGAAAAAGCAATCCGTAAAACCTTATCCGAAATCCTGAGTTTTGAAGGTTATAAAATTGATGAGGCGGCAGATGGAGAGGAAGGATTGAAAAAATTTAGCGAGAAGACCTACGATGTTGTACTATGCGATATAAAAATGCCCAAGCTTGATGGCATTGAATTTTTGGAAAAAGCAAAGGGTATCAATGATGATGTTCCCATTATCATGATCAGCGGGCACGGCAATATCGACACTGCCGTGGAAGCCGTTAAAAAAGGCGCTTTTGATTATGTAAGCAAACCACCCGATCTGAACAGGCTTCTTATTACATTAAGAAATGCAGTGGAGAGACAAAATCTTGTTTCTGAAACAAAAGTGCTGAAACGCAAAGTAAGTAAGGTGCAGGAAATGGTAGGAGAAAGCGGTTCTATTGACAAAATCAAAAATACCATTGAAAAAGTTGCGCCTACAGATGCCCGGGTGCTTATCACAGGCGAAAATGGAGTAGGAAAGGAATTGGTGGCAAGATGGATTCATGAAAAAAGCAACCGCAATAACGGGCCGATGGTTGAAGTAAACTGTGCTGCTATTCCGGGCGAATTAATAGAAAGTGAACTATTCGGCCATGAAAAAGGCTCTTTTACTTCTGCGATAAAACAACGGATCGGCAAATTTGAACAAGCCAATGGTGGCACTTTGTTTTTAGATGAAATTGGCGACATGAGCCTGAATGCACAGGCAAAAGTGTTGCGTGCCCTGCAGGAAGGCAAAATAACAAGGGTTGGTGCAGATAAAGATATCAACGTGGATGTTAGGGTAATAGCGGCTACCAACAAGGATCTTTTAAAAGAAGTAGATGAAAAAACTTTCCGGCTGGATCTTTATCATCGCCTGGGTGTGATCATCATTCATGTGCCCTCTCTTAACGAAAGAAGAGATGATATTCCCCCACTGGTGAATTATTTCCTGGATATGATTGCTATCGAGTACGGGCAACCGAAAAAAGCCATCGAAAAAAATGCTATGGATGCATTGTTGCAACATGACTGGACAGGAAATATCCGTGAATTGAGAAACGTGGTGGAAAGGCTGATCATTTTATCAGGCAAAACGATCACTAAGGAAGATGTGGAGAATTTTGTATTACCGAGAAAATAGAATTCCGGTTTGGTGTTTAGGGTTTGGAGTTAGGGTTGCAGGAAAATTTACTGTTAACGCCGAACACCAAACACCAAATATCTGTATTAGTTAAGAATATTGTAAAAGCCGTCTCTATCTGGCTGATTTTTAGACAAATTAGCCATTATTAAATTATACAATCTTACTTTTGGCCCGAAAAAAATTGACTTATGACCGGATGGATCGTTTTCCTTATAATGCTGCTTGCCTCTCTTATTGGCCTGTATGGAATGTTTAAAAAAGCAGGTATTGAAGGCTGGAAGGCTTTTATTCCGCTTTATAACACCTGGTTAATGGTAGATAAAATGAAGCTGAATAAAGTTTGGTTTTTTCTCCAGCTTATTCCTATTGGCGGCCAGTTCATCACAATCTGGATCTGTATAAAATTTGTTGAGCATTTTGGTCGCTTTGGTTTCTGGCACCATGCGGCAACGGTGATCGTTCCGTTTATCTATTTCCCATACCTGGGTTTCTCAAAAAGCGAAAGGTATGCAGGAACAGCTGTTGTAAACAATTATAAAAAATCGGGAGCACGTGAATGGATTGATGCTGCCGTTTTTGCTATAGTAGCGGCAACCCTTATCCGCACTTTTGTTTTTGAAGCATATACTATTCCCACACCTTCAATGGAGAAGACACTTTTGGTAAATGATTTCCTTTTTGTAAGTAAGTTCAGTTATGGGCCACGTATTCCCAACACACCCATTGCGATGCCTTTTGTGCACAATACACTGCCAGGCTCTACTTCCAAATCTTATGTTGAATGGATAAAGATCCCTTATACAAGATGGTTTGCAAGTCCTGTAAAAAGGAATGATGTAGTTGTATTTAATTTCCCGGTCAACGATACGCTTATCAATGATGAAGAACGTTTTGGCAGTAAAATAACTTACTACGAAGCTGTAAGAGAACTTGGAAGAGATAAGGTTTGGGAAGATTATGGCGATATCATTATTACGAGACCTGTAGATAAACGGGAGAATTTTATTAAACGGTGTGTTGCAGTAGGGGGAGATGAAATTAAAGTTGTAAATGGTATTGTTTTTATTAATGGTAAACAATCGGAAACCTTTCCGCAATCGCAACGTTATTATATACTTGAAACCCCCAAAGATGTATATCTTGACAATGAGAAGTTGAAGGAACTTGGAATAAATATTCACGAAGGGCCCAATATCGGTGATGTAAGACAAATTACCGGAACATCAAATATGGCGCTTGTAAACATTACAAATGAACAAAAAGCCTCGTTGAAACTTCCGAATGGAGATTATCATCTTACTGATTTTTTTCCCGACTCCAGTAGCCAGGAATACCCGGCTAAACAACTTTTTCCCTATTACCATGCAAATAATACCTGGACCGTTGACAATTACGGCCCCGTGGTTGTTCCAAAAAAAGGGATAACAATAGCACTCACTCCTGATAACCTTATTCGTTACCAGCGTTGCATAGAAGTATATGAGGCAAATAAATTTGAGAACAACGGCGGGAAAATAATGATCAATGACAAAGAAGCAACCAGCTATACTTTTAAAATGGATTATTATTGGATGATGGGTGACAACAGGCACAATTCCTTGGACAGTCGCTATTGGGGATTTGTACCGGAAGACCATGTAGTAGGTAAAGCATCATTGATATGGTTTAGCTGGGAAGGTGGTCCACGCTGGAAACGAATTTTCAGTTCTATTAAATAAAATAAAAGACCTCGCCGGTTTTGAAAACCCGCGAGGTCTTTTATTTTATTTTAAGCACATAAATCATTAATTTCAGGTATCATTAGTTCCTCTCTACATTAAGGTCGGGAGGATTTTTTATCTTAAACATTGTATATGAAAAAAGAGGAAGTTCGTTTTGGATATGATGTATACGAATCTATTGATGCCCTGGAAAAACAAGACCAGGAACTTCTTAAAGGAGCAAGAGCCATAACTGTAAAAGCATATGCACCTTATAGCAATTTTTTAGTAGGAGCAGTTGCAAAATTAAACACCGGCGAAACCATATCAGGAACCAACCAGGAAAATGCGTCCTATCCTGTAGGCATATGCGCAGAAAGGGTATTGCTTGCATCAGCCTCCATGTTACATACCGATGTTCCTATTCAAACGATGGCCATCGCCTATCATAATATCAATGGTGACAGCAGTAAACCCGTTTCTCCGTGTGGCATGTGCAGGCAGTATATCTCCGAATATGAAGCACGTACCAGTCAACCAATCAGGCTTATATTAAGTGGAATGAGCGGGGAAGTGTATGTTGTAGAAAGGGCAAGTCAGTTATTGCCGCTCTCGTTTGGTGGGGAAGATCTGCTATAGGTTGAATATTGTTGAATGATTGTTTAAAGGGAGTGTGTTAACTTTTTATCTTCTAAATTTTTCTGCAACACTTAACTTTTTAAACTATTATTCAATTACCGTTAAGCAGCATTCAACTATTTTTCAACTACTATTCAACAACATTAGACTATTATTAAACAACTATTGTCAACTACTATTCAACAACATTAAACTATCATTAAACTATCCCTTATACACAATCCTATAAATCACCCCCGAATAATCATCGCTTACCAGTACACTTCCATCAAGCATCACCTGTACATCAACCGGCCGGCCGATCACATCGCCTCCAGGCTGTAACCATCCTTCTGCAAAATTTGAATAGGAAATTATTTTACCATTGGGATCTGATTTTACAAATGTTACCCTGTAACCAATAGGCTCGCTGCGATTCCAGCTCCCATGCTCAGCAATAAAAGCCTGGTTATGATACTCAGGAGGAAATTGATTACCGGTGTAAAATCGAATTCCTAATGCAGCCACATGCGGTGCCAGTACCTGTACCGGTGCTGTATAATCGCTGCAGTTTTTATCCTTGCCATATTCGGGATCGGGCAAATTGTCCTGGTGACAATAGGGATATCCAAAATGCATTCCTGCTTTCGTGGCAACATTCAGTTCATCACCCGGAATATTATCACCAAGGTTATCTCTTCCATTGTCTGTAAACCAGAGTTGTTGTGTAACAGGATGCCAGCTAAATCCAACCGTATTTCTTATACCTCTTGCGAACACTTCCATTCCCGTTCCATCGGAATTGATACGGGTGATACTTGCATATACAGGATCCTGCCTGTTACAACTATTACATGGTGCACCAACCGGAACGTATAATTTACCATCCGGCCCAAATGCAATAAACTTCCATCCATGATGTTCTGCATCCGGGTATTTGTCATAGACTAATACAGGTTTCGGCGGTGCATCCAGGTTCGCCTCAATATTGTCCATCTTATAAATAGAAGAGATGGTAGCAATGTATAAACTGCCATCTTTAAATGCAACGCCATTGGGAACATGCAATCCTGATGCAATTGTATAAACTTTATCGGCTTTACCATCTTTATTTTCATCCTTTATGGCATACACTTTTCCTTCGCCTCTTGATCCAACATACAAAATTCCTGAGGGTGAAGCTGTCATACTTCTTGCACCACGAGCCTCTGCATATACACTGATTGAAAATCCCTTTGGTAATTTTATTTTATCCAACTGGTATTTTTTAAACAAAGCATCACTATCATTATTGCTGATAGCGACAACCTTATTTTTTTGTGTTGAATCATTGCAGGAAACAAAACCCATATTCAATACCAACATGAACAGGGGAATCATTGATTTAAAAACATAACTGAGTAATAGCATACGACAAATTTATGTGTGATGTTAACATTTATCCGAACCATTCGTGTAATTCGAATAATTCGTGCAATTCGTGTGCTAAAAAAGCGTCTGCACTCCATTCCCATATTTCGCTTCATGCTCCAATAACCATTTCTTTCTCCAGAGCTCGCCTCCATAACCTATTAATGTACCATTGCTTCCAATAACACGATGACAGGGAACGATGATGGCGATATTATTTTTACCATTGGCAGTACCTACAGCCCGTATCGCTTTTGCATTGCCTAACTTTTTACTGAATGATAAATAGCTAAGTGTTTTGCCATAGTTTATTTCTAAAAGTCCGGTCCATACCGATTGTTGAAATTCCGTACCCGGTTGTGCCAGCACAAGATCAAACTGAAATCTTTTTCCTGCAAAGTATTCATCCAGTTGCTTAATGCATTTTTTAAGAATGGTAGTGGTGGGTATTTGATTATTAATGGCTTTCATATCTGCATTTCCTTCCTTATCTGCGAATGCAACTTCGGCAATAGCTTTGCCATCGTTTTTGATGCGCAACCAGCCAATGGGGCTTTTATAATAAATAATTTCATTCATATTCTTGCGGACCTAACAACCTAACAGGTGTTTAAGACCTGTCAGGTTGTTAGGTCTGCAAGTTAAAACTATCTCCACTATATTTGCAACGGTTATGACATCCACAAAAGACACCGATAATATATTTTTTGAAAAAGCGATCGCGGCAGTAGCAGATCCTTACCGGATGAGCATTTTACAGGAAATGCTGCAAAAGGGATCAATACGTTGTTGTGATATGGTGTCACTTACAGGCTTATCACAACCAACCTGTTCACATCATATAAAATTACTGGCAGAAAGCGAATTGATTGAATGCAGGAAGGAGGGGCGCAATAATTATTTTTCCCTGAATAAAAACAATTTTAAAAAGCTGGGAAGTTATTTCGAGCAGTTCTCCGGTGGTTAACCGATCTTATCAGCATTCTCCACAGTTTTAGAAGGTTGCAGCAACACTACTTCATTATTTTTATTATACACACCAAGCACGAGGCATTCACTAAAAAAATTGGCTATTTGTTTTGGTGGAAAATTCACTATAGCTATGATCTGCCGGCCGGCCAATTCATCCTTTGAATAAAGAGCTGTTATTTGCGCAGAAGAATTTTTAATTCCCAATGCGCCAAAATCAATCTTTAATTTGTAGGAAGGCTTTTTTGCTTTTTCAAAATCCGTTGCTTCAATGATGGTTCCAACCCTGATATCTATTTTCTCAAAATCGGCCCAGCTAATCATAATTCTTCTGTTTTAACAACTGCTTCAAGGTTAATGGTTCCGAAAATATGAGGAAAGATCTCATCAATTGATTCGGCAAGCTGGTATTTTACCGGTGAGGTTAATTTTTCTTCATCGATGTGCAAAAGAAGCAACTCTTTCTCTTTTGCAAAATATCTTTCCAGCACTCCTGTAATTTGTGCAACGGAACTCGTGTGAATATATCCTTCCAGTTTAAGTGAAGGAGCTTCATAAAAACCATTTGACAGGGCTTTTGCCCAATCGTTTTTCCTGGTTACGTGGTAGATCATTATTCAAGCATATTAGCCAATGATAAAAGTTCGTCCATTTTATAATGGTTATTCGTATTATCAAAGCATTTACTCATCTCTTCCAATAAAAACTGGATGATACGCCTGTTGCTCATCGGTCTGAAATACGAGTTTACCGGTGGAACTGAAAGTCGTTTAAAATAATTCTCAATATCCTTATGCGAATACATCTGTCCTGTTAAAGGATCGATGTAAAATTTTATTTTTTCAGATGAATGCCCGGCCGGATTCAACGCTTCATATTGCTGATCAAAATAACCGAGTATGAACTGGCGTGGAATATTGATCGCTTTAACCGGCAGGTCTAACAATTCACAAAGTATCAGGTAAATAATACCATTGCTGATGGAATTCCCTTTCTTGCTTTCAAGTGTTTTATTTATTAAGAAAGTATCGGGGCTTTCATAACTGATCTCAACACCTGTTTGTTTATAATAGTTATAAAAAATACTGTTGAGTACATTTACTTTTTCCATTGGCGTGAGGTAACTGTTAAGCTCAAGCCAGATATTACGCCGCAGCTTTTCAAGTTCCTGCATCACCACTACAGGATTCATATCAGGATAATGATATTTGGAAACAATGATGGCCCCCTGCAACAGATCTGCTTCACCATCTTTCCATTTTATAAATTCAGCAGTAAGGTCGCTGAAGTGCAAACGGTGAATCAGCAATTCGATCCGCTCCTGTGTTTCTTCATTGTTGATGGTTTCCCATAAGTTCTCCAGGTGGGGGATGATCTCTTTCCCAAATGATACAATCTTGTCACTGATGGTATTGTAAACTTCTTCGTCAGGGTCATCAATAAGATGTAAAAGGGCTGCTATTTCTTTATTTTCTTTCAAACGGGTAAGCTGGTTTTATAATATAAACGTCAATTTCGGTAAGAAATGATATAAAAAAATGTAAAAACTTTCCACAGGGGTGATTAACTTCTTAATTCTATTATATTAACGATAAATTATTAGCTAATGATTACTTCAATACCTTTTTTTGCTATAAGCTATTAGCTAATAGCTTATGGCCATACTTTTAAACCAGTTAAATCCCTCAGTTTGCGATCAGCTTTTCAGCAAATGAGAAACTTCCGCTTCAAAACTCAGGTATTGTGAAAGTATTTTTTCAAACTCTTTTTTTTCATCAGCAGATTTAAAAACCCGCTTAGGAATTATGATCGCCTGGACGGCATTAAGAAAGAGTAAATAATAGTTCTGGCTTTCCGATTTTTTCAAAATGGCTTTCCATTGATACTTTATTTCTTTTAATTCATCTTTTACTATTATCCCGGTCTCAGAAAACGTAACGGTAGATTCATTAAATATGGAGCTGTTATCCGGGAGATCTGCAACCCGTTCGGCAGCACGTTTTGTATTGCTGCGCACATTGATAAACGAAAGGAACATTATTGCAAGTAAGACTGCTCCTGTAATAAGAATAAAATTCTCTGACCTTTCAAATAAACCCGTATAATAAAATGCAACCAGGAACAGGAGCAAGGGAATGGTTTGCCTTAAATAGTAAGCAATCCTCTTCTTTTTATTTGACGGCGAATCCCATGCTACATACGTGTAGTAATTGATGTAATCTTCTTTGGTTAAGGAATATCTGAAAGATAACATGGAAACTTATTTTGAACCACGAATTTAGAACACTAATTATACGAATTATACTAATTACACGAATTATTTAGCTTTTAGAACAATTCGTGTAATTCGGGCAATTCGTCTCTTTAATTCGTGTTAACTATTTCTTTTTTGGTGCAGCCTTTTTCGCCGGAGCCTTTTTAGCAGCCGCTTTTACCGTGCCTGCTTTCTTTGTGGCAGCATTCTTTTTTGCGCCTTTTTTATCAAACGCTTTCGGTTCCTGTATAAGGATCATCTTTTTTATTTCCTCAAGATCGATCACCGCAAGTTCTTCTTTTGTATATTTTCCATTGGCACCACCACCAATTAACTTCAGCATTTTTTTACCAAAGCGAATAAATGGTCCCCAACGACCGTTTTCTATGGCAATTTTTTCTGCAGGCCATTGCTGGATAAAACGATTGGCTTCTTTTTCTATTTTCTTTTCTACGAGTTCATTGAGGTCTTTCTGTGAAAGATCATCAAAATTATAAGCACGCGGCACATTTATAAAAAGGTCATTCCATTTTATGAACGGACCAAAACGACCTTTACCTTTTGTAATTGGTTTATCATCATAATGACCTACAGGAGCGTCTTCAATTTGTTTTGCTGTAATGATCTCTACGGCACGCTTTAGATCCACTTCAGTAGGTTCTTCACCTCTTGGAATAGAAATGTACTGCTCACCAAATTTTACATACGGACCAAAGCGGCCAATGTTTACCGATACTTCCAGTCCTTCATGTTCTCCCAATATTAAAGGAAGCTTGAATAATTCAAGTGCTTCTTCCATTGAAATTGTTTCAATGCTTTGGGAAGCTTTTAATTTTGCGAATTTGGGTTTCTCCTCGTCATTTTGTGCACCGAGTTGTACCATCGGCCCATAACGACCCATCCTGGCAATAACGGGTTTACCTGATACTTCATCAATTCCCAATGCTCTTTCACCAACTGCACGTTCTGCAGTTTCCAGTGTATGTTCAACGCCGCTGTGAAACGGTTTATAAAAATCCGCAACCATTTTATTCCATACCATTTTGCCATCGGCAATTTCATCAAACTCTTTTTCGATATTTGCCGTGAACGAATAGTCCATTACCTGGTCAAAATGCAGGTTTAAGAAATCGGTAACAACAAGGCCAAGATCTGTCGGGAATAGTTTTGATTTTTCGGCGCCGGTGTTTTCGTATTCAGTAAGTTCTTCTATTTTATTTTCTTTCAGTTTTAAAAGCCGGTAAGCCCTTTTTACACCCTCCTTGTCTTTCTTCTCAACATAATTACGTTTAATGATAGTAGATATGGTAGGGGCGTAGGTACTCGGTCTTCCTATTCCGAGTTCTTCCATCTTTTTTACCAGAGACGCTTCTGTATAACGTGCTGCATGTTTTGTAAATCTTTCTGTTGCCTGCATTTGCCTGAATTCAAGTTCCTGTCCAACTCTTAAATTAGGTAACCTGCTTTCATCCTCATTATTTTCAGCATCATCATCGTCGGTACTTTCCAGGTATACTTTTAAAAACCCGTCAAATTTTATTACTTCACCAGTTGCAGTTAGATCCTCATTATTGGTACTGATATTGATCTTCGCAGTTGTTTTTTCCAGTTCTGCATCACTCATCTGGCTTGCAATGGTACGCTTCCATATCAATTCATACAGGCGATTCAGGTCAGGATCACTTACGCTCGAATTTTCCATGTAAGTAGGACGTATGGCTTCATGCGCTTCCTGTGCAGATTCACTTTTGTTTTTGTATTTGCGAACCTGTACATAATTAGCGCCAAAACTATTTTTGATCTCGGCAGTAATGGCATCCATGGCTGTTTCGCTCAGGTTCACACTGTCGGTACGCATGTAAGTGATCTTACCACTTTCATACAATCTTTGTGCAAGCAACATGGTCTTACTTACTCCATAACCAAGTTTCCGGCTCGCTTCCTGCTGCAAAGTGGATGTTGTAAAAGGTGCTGCCGGCGTACGTTTGCCTGGCCTTACCTGTATATCTTTTACGGTATACTTTGCACCAATACAACTTTTAAGAAAAGCCAATGCTGAAGCTTCGTCCTTGTATTTATTTCCTTCTGCTTTAAAAGCAACTGTTTTATTATTGAGATCTGTTGCCGCAAGTGATGCATCTAATTTAAAACTGCTGACAGCGGTGAACTGGTTTATTTCTCTTTCTTTTTCTACGATTAGTTTCACTGCAACACTCTGAACCCTTCCTGCGCTTAACCCTCCCTGTTGGCCGATCTTGCGCCATAATACGGGACTTAATTCAAAACCTACGATCCTGTCGAGTATCCTGCGGGCCTGTTGTGCATTCACAAGATCCATATTAATCGTCCTGGGATTCTGAACTGCTTTTTGAATAGCAGGTTTGGTGATCTCATGAAAAACGATACGCTTGGTTGTTTTTGGATCGAGGCTCAATACTTCGGCCAGGTGCCAGCTGATACTTTCTCCTTCACGATCCTCATCCGATGCCAGCCAAACCTCTTTCGCTTTTTTTGCAATGTTTTTAAGTTCTGTAACAACACGGACCTTATCGGCCGGTACAATATATTTAGGTGTGAAATTATTGTTGATATCAATTCCCATATCATTCTTCTCCAGGTCGCGGATATGGCCATAGCAACTCTTCACCTCGAAGTCCTTTCCAAGGATACCCTCAATCGTTTTAGCTTTCGCAGGCGACTCTACAATCAATAAGTTCTTTGCCATAATTTATTCTCCACTTTTTAAGGATATTGTCATTTTTACTCCGCCAACCACGCTTTCAGCCTCAGTTTCAACGGATATTACAAGTCTTTATTTTGCTGAAAGCGCTTTTAAACCCCTTGCCTGGCCACTATTTCCCGAACAAGTCATTGCAAAAATATTTTATATCTATACGCAAAAAACCTGTTCAGGGTCATGCCTGCCGAGTGCAATATTAATGGAAAATTGAAATATCAAAATATTTCTTCGATAAAACCGGGATATGGCAAACAGGTTATATAAAGTTTGTAATCATATTTTTTACTTTGGAATCGTGGTATATTTTACGGTGTCCAAGGCCACTGGTAATGTGGAACACAATATTAGAATGACCGTCTTCCTTCACCTTCATTGCATCGGCTAACGGTGTAATGTCATCATCGGTATCATGGATCCAAAGTATAGAAGCGCTGATATGATGCATTGCACGCCGGATAGAAAACCAGGATGCTTTTTTGCCACTTGTTTCCATAATAATTTCATACAATGATTTTTTTATCTTTTTATTTTTTAGTCCAACGAGCCTGAATGCAGTTTCAATAGCGGTGGTTGTTTCTGTAGCCGGTGCCATCAGTGCAACTTTTGTAGTTGCATCATGAGGAAGTGATTCCAAAGCAAGACTTACCGACAATCCTCCGAAGGAATGTGCAATAAAATTTTTTATTGGTCCATATAATTCTACTACTTTTTTTATCATGCCGCTGTAGTCAAGTGTGTTCACTGTTTTACCGTCGCTTTTACCATGGGCGGGTGCATCAAAAGCAAGTACTTCAAAACCTTTGTCCACAAGCGGGTTTACATAATGATCCAGGTTGTGACAGTTGGAAGAAAAACCGTGAAGCAGCAATACTTTGTTTGCAGCAGGATGGTTATGGCGAAAACCCCTTATCATTTTACCATTAAATTCGAACTCCAGTTGTTCTCCCCTGGTTTTAAGCTTATGTGCCCGTTCAACTTCTGCAGCATCGAATGTTTTACGAAGCGGTGTGCAAAAAACCCTGAAAGCCTCTTCACCGGCTTTTCGTTTGCTGATAATACTTAAACCGTTCAATTTGGTACGGATAAAGCGAATTGCTAAGTTTTTTTGTACATTCATCGCTTCAAAGTTAACCCATATGAAGATTGTAATCATCGGATCAGGTAATGTTGCCACGGTAATGTGCAGGCTTTTAGTAAAAAAAGGCCACACGATTATCCAGGTTATGAGCAGGAGCATCGATCATGCCAGGATACTGGCCAATGAACTGGATGTAAATTATTCAGACCTCAATGGCCAGCCGGATGAATCTGCTGATATGATCATACTTGCCGTTTCGGATTTTGTTGTGATGGAGGGATTACCTCATCTTCATTTTAATAACAAACTCATCGTACATACAGCAGGATCTGTTTCAAAAGATCTGCTGAAAGGACTTTCCGTTAATTATGGTGTATTATACCCGCTGCAAAGCCTGGTAAAGGATAGGGCTGTTATTCCCGACATCCCTTTTCTTATAGATGGCAACAGCGACGGCGTAATACAATTTATAGAGGATTTTGCAAAAACGCTGTCACCCATAGTGCAACGTGTAAATGATGAGAACCGGCTGAAGTTGCATGCCGCTGCAGTGATCGTAAGTAATTTCACCAATCATCTTTTTGCCATAGCAGAAGATTTCTGTAAGAAAGAAAATGTTGATTTTGATATGCTGAAACCACTCATATTTGAAACTGCACATCGCATCGAACATACTTCCCCTTCATTATTGCAAACCGGCCCGGCAGTAAGGAAAGACATTCAAACACTGGACAAACATTTAAGGATACTTACCCATCACCCGAAGCTGAGGACTACGTATTTGAGATTGACGGATAGTATTATGAATCCATAAATAGATACGCGGATGACGCTGATTGTGCTGATCACCGCGGATTTATTATCTCAGTATTTACTTACTTATAATTTGATCAAAGAAAATCAGAGAATATCCGTTTAATCCGTGTTATCCGCGTGTCTATCAGTGTGGAAAAACAATATCTGTCTGCACCCTATAAGGATCCACCGGTTTACCAGTCTTATCAATCGGATCACCTACATATATTTCATAAGAAGGAGCTCTTAATTTCTTTTTACGTTCTTTCATCCAGTCATTTAATACCTCATAAGCCTGGGATGTTTGCTCATATGGTCCGTAAAAATGAGCCACCACAACACTATCGTTGGAAATCGTTTTAAACAATACATTTTTGGGAAGTTTGGCAGGCTTTTTATCGACGATCAAACCTGCTTCGAAAAAAAAGGGAGGCTTTTGCGTACGATACCATGCAATAGGAGCGCCCATCATTTTCAGTTTATTCTGTTTTATTACCGCTGTAAGCTTTGTGCCATAGATCTGTGCAAGCTTCTGGCTAAGTCTAATACTTGTTTTAGCACTGTCTTTTATATAAATAATATATGCCTTAAGTGCAACTGTATCTACTATATTAATGATCGGGGCGCTTTTCAGCGGCTCCGCTTTTTTTTGAGTCGCCGTATCTTTTCTGAAAATTACAGGTGGTTCCGCCTTTGGTTTGTCTTTTTTATCATCGCCTCCACAGGACAGCATTCCGATAAACAATGTAAAAGTAAATGCAATAAATAACCAGCCTTTCCTATAATTCATATCAGATATCTTAGGTTGAAAATAAAAACCTTTACAAAAACCGCTATTCTGTCTATGTTTCGACAAGCTCAACATGACAAATAGCTGTCAGCCTGAGCTTGTCGAAGGCGGTATCAAGTCATTTAATTTTATGAATAAATGGTTTTAATAACCGGCAAAATAATCAAAATATGTTTCAATACATATTTTCCTTAATTGGCAAATTCCTAGTAGGTTTGCAATCTGAAATTTGTGGTATGTATAAGATTACGTTTAAGTTTGAGCAGAAGGGCCTGGATCCGGTTACAATTGAAAATGTAGAAGCTGACCAGTCTATACTTGAAGTTGCATTAAAAAATGATATAGATCTTCATCATAATTGCGGTGGGGTATGCGCATGTAGCACCTGTCACCTTTATGTAGAGCAGGGCGAAGGTGTACTTGAAGAGCTTAGTGATAAAGAAGAGGATTTTATCGACAGGGCCATCAATCCACGGTTAAATTCAAGATTGGGTTGCCAGTGCGTGTTGCAGGATGGGGATGGGGAAGTTATAGTGAGATTGCCGGACCAGACACAATTCTTAGGAGAATAAATTCAATTTGATAATTTGATGATTTGGTAATTTGATGAGGAGGGTTTATGAAATTTGAAAAGCCTCACATGTTACCAAGCCATCATTTCCAAATTGTCAAATTATCAAATTATCAAATTATCAACATGAGTTTCGAATTACCCATTCACTGGAAAGATTACGAGGATATTGCTATGAAACTGTACGAGCGGTTTGGCAATGACTTTGATGAAGGTAAAATATACCGTCTGCGTTTTACTGATCTCCATAAATGGGTGATGGAGATACCGGGCTTTGCGGGTAAGGCGAATGAAAGCAATGAAGGTCACCTGGAAATGATACAAAGCAGCTGGGTATACGAGTGGCGGGACAATCAGAAATAATTTGGAAATTAATCAATTTGTAAATTTGGAGATGATTGCTCTATAATACGGGAGCTTTTCAAATTTCTGAAACACTTCATTTCCAAATTGTCACATTTCCAAATTTCCAAATTAACATCCATGAACGTTCTCTCAAATTTTAAAAACATAAGAGCCTTTGTCCTCGACGTTGACGGCGTTCTCACCGATGGCTCACTGTTGCTGTTAGACGATGGGCAGATGATGCGTAAAATGAATATCAAGGATGGTTATGCATTACAGCTTGCGATAAAAAAAGGTTATCGCATTTTAGTTATTTCAGGGGGAAGTTCTGATGCGGTGAAATTGCGTTTGCAAAAGCTCGGGCTGAATGAAATTTTCATGGGGGTAACAGATAAAAAAGATAAACTGATAGAATACGTTATAAAACATGGTTTCACAAAAGAACAGGTACTATATATGGGAGATGATATACCTGATTTGGAAGCCATGCAATTGGCAGGCTTACCTTGTTGCCCTGCAGATGCCGTTCCCGAGATCAAAACGATTTCCCATTATATTTCCCCTATAAGTGGCGGAAATGGCTGTGTAAGAGACGTAATTGAAAAAGTCCTCAAATTAAATGATCATTGGTCTGTTGATGAATCGATCGCATCCAGGTAATTATTTCTGCCCCGCTGTTTTGAACTAAATTTGAAGCCAGAAAATAATTCATGAAATTATTCGACGCATTTTTAAAGCTGGTCCGCTGGCCAAATCTTTTATTTATTGCACTTACGCAATGGCTTTTTTATTTCTGCGTGCTGAATTCAGTTTATAAAAACGGAACCGGTTTATCACCCAATCCACAACTCAATTATCTTTTTTATTTATTAATTGCTGCATCCGTTCTGATAGCAGCCGCAGGTTATATCATTAATGATTATTTTGACCTGCAAATTGATGTGATCAATAAACCCGAACGGGTGGTAGTAGACCGTGTTGTTAAAAGAAGGTGGGCCATCATGTGGCACCTCATTCTTTCTTTTCTTGGAATTCTTATCAGTTTATTCATCAGTTATAAAACACACAAATGGGTTATCCTGGTGGCCAATACCTCCTGCGTAATGTTATTATGGTTTTATTCAACCATTTTCAAAAGAAAATTATTATCAGGAAATATTATCATCTCGGCACTTACAGCCTGGGTAATTGTGGTGGTATATTTTTTTTCCGGCGCAAGCATCATCAGTTATAAAGGCTGGCACATCAGCAACTATCCGTTCGATATAAAGAAATTCTACAAGTTCACTATCCTGTATGCGGGCTTTGCTTTCATTGTTTCTTTGATAAGAGAAGTGGTGAAAGACATGGAAGATATGGAAGGTGATGCAAAATATGATTGCAAAACCATGCCGGTAGAATGGGGTATCCCGGCTACGAAAGTATTTACTGCTGTATGGATTGTTGTTTGTATAGCAACACTGGCAATCTTACAATTGTATGCATGGCAATCGGGCTGGTGGATCATCTCTGTTTATTGCATCATTGCAATTATTCTTCCGCTCATTTTAATATTGAAGAAATTATATAAGGCAACTACACCAGCCGATTATCACAGTATCAGCAGCATGGTTAAACTGGTGATGCTTGGTGGAATTTTATCGATGGTATTTTTTATATTTTACTGACACGCATATGCAAAAAATAATTCTTGCGTCGCAATCACCAAGGCGTAAACAATTACTGGAATGGGCTGAAATTGATTTCGACGTGATCGTAAGCGATTCAGATGAAAGCTTTCCTGCAGCATTAAATTTTGAAGACGCCGCCATTCACATTGCCCGCAATAAGGCGCTTGCAGTTTCAGGTAAAGCCGAAACGTCTTTACCGATCCTGGCTGCAGATACGATCGTGGTTTGTGATCAGCAAATATTGGGCAAGCCCGCAGACAGAGAAGATGCTATCCGTATATTAAAATTGTTATCGGGTAATACACACAAAGTGATCACTGCTGTTGTGATATTGGCAAATAAAAAGGAGATTGCTTTTTCAGATACCACCACCGTTGAATTTCATCCCCTTACGGATAAGGAGATCATTTTTTATGTGGACAAATACAAACCTTATGATAAAGCCGGGGCATATGCCATACAGGAATGGATAGGGGTAGTTGGAATAAAATCGATTCATGGCGATTTTTATAATGTAATGGGATTGCCGGTGAGCAGGGTGGTGCAGCACCTTAAGAACCTCTAAAACTTTTACATTTTACATTTTACATTCAATATTTTAGATTTTACATTACTGGAAACAGAGAAATGTAGAATGTAAAATCTAAAATAAAAAAGTTAACCCCTGTTTATTTTCTCCTTTTTTTCAGGTAAAAAACTTCCACTTTTCTGTTTATTTTCCCCTCTTAAACAAGAACAGCTTCTGTACTTTCAAGGCCACAAACAATTAAACGTTTCCCTATGACCGAACGTTTACTTCAATACATCTGGCAGTTTCAATACCTGAACGCTGTTGCTCTTCAAACAACTCAATTGCAATCCCTGCAGATCATCTTTGCAGGAAATTACAATACCAACCAGGGACCGGATTTTTTAAATGCCAAAATAAGAATTGAAAAGACTACATGGGCCGGCAATGTTGAATTGCATATCAACTCATCCGACTGGAAACTGCATAATCACAGCAGTGATAAAAATTATAATAATGTAATTCTTCATGTAGTATGGAATGATGATGTTGACCTGGATGTATCATTTCCTACACTGGAACTTAAAAGCAGGGTTTCAAAACTGTTGCTGACAAAATATACAGAGCTGATGGAGCAACAGCATTTTATTCCGTGTGAAAATCACATTGCAGGTATTAACAAAATTGTTCTTGTAAAATGGAAAGAAAGTCTGTTGATTGAACGCCTGCAGCAAAGAACAATCTATATTGAAAGCCTGTTGAAAAAAAATAACCAGCATTGGGAGGAAACTTTCTGGTGGATGCTGGCCCGCAATTTCGGCACAAAAGTTAATAGCGATGCATTTGAAAAAATTGCTCAGAGCATCCCTGTAAAAATCATTGCAAAGCATAAAAACCAGTTGATCCAGCTGGAGTCTTTATTAATGGGGCAGGCGGGTATGCTGAATAAAATCTTCGGGGAAGACTATCCTGTAATGCTGCAAAAAGAGTACTACTTTCTTCAAAGAAAATATCAATTAAAACCTTCCAATCATGCGTTGTATTTTCTAAGGATGCGTCCTGCTAATTTTCCAACAATCAGGCTGGCACAGCTTGCAATGATGATACACCACGCACATCATTTGTTTGATGCAGTTAAAGATGCAACATCTGTAAAAGAAGTAGAAAAATTATTCGATGTAACTGCCAATGACTACTGGCACTATCATTATGTATTTGATGAGGTTGGGTCATTTAAGAAAAAAACTGTTGGAAAAGAGATGATACACAATATTCTTATCAACACTGTTATTCCTATGTTATATACGTACGGTTATTTTAACAACAATGAAAAATTTAAAAGTAAATCATTGTTGTGGATGGAGCAACTGGCTGCAGAAAAGAATAACATTACCAAAGGATACGAATCATTGGGTATCGAAAATAAATCGGCTTTTGATTCGCAGTCCCTGATACAGCTGAAAAAGCTGTATTGTGATCATAAGCGTTGCCTGCAATGTGCTGTAGGGAATAGTATATTGAAAGATCTAAATAAAAGTAATGAATAATGGGGCTAAGGCCCTTTTGAAAAAAATTGATCAGTTGGCCAAAGCATGCTGAAATAATAATAGTTAGGATGATAAGTATTTTATCAGGATGAATAACATTTAAGTAATAATTACAGAATTATTTACAGAAACATGTGTTGAAAAATAGCTCTGAAACTTTTGAAAGAATTAAATATTGAAGTTGGCTTCAGCCAACTGTAGTAAAACACAATTTGACCGGCTTTAACCACATCGCAGCAGCATTAATTTCCCCACCTATATTCCGCCACCACTTCCAGGTCCGGATGAATACTCCTCATCACAGGGCATCCATCACCGATCTTTTGTAAAAGTATCCTGTCTTTTTCTTCGGCTATTGCAGGAAGGTGTAAGGTAACCTCTATTTTACCCACGCGTCGCGGATCACTAAGCATGTGTTTCACAACATCTATTTTCGTTCCTTTCAAATCAATATTCATATCACCAGCCCGTATGCCCATAGTTGTTATCATACAAGTGGCAAGTGAAATACAAAGTGTATCTGTTGGACTGAACCGCTCTCCCTTGCCCCGGTTATCTACTGGTGCATCAGTTTCAATTTCGGTACCACTTCGCAGGTGTGTACATTCACAGCGAAGGTCTCCTTTATAAACCACGGATGCCGTCATAACTCAAATTTTTAATATTAACAGGGAACTGTGCAGCAGTTCGATTTATATTTCAATCTAAGTTAAGCATAACACGGTATTTTTACATAAATTTACTTTTGAAAACAGGATACATGAAGAAATTATTGTTGCTGATCATCACTATAGCTTTTGTATCACCCGTTATGTGCCAGGATACAAAAGAAGATAAACGATCCAGGAGAGAACAAAGAAAGTTACGCATCAGTGCCATTGCCAAGCAAGAGGAAGAGGGCGTTATAAAATACAAAAAACATACTGCGTTTGGAATAAAGCTTACAACAGATGGTTACGGGGCTTTTGTTGAAGTAGCACGGGCCCAGTCTGTAAAACGTGCATTGCTTTTTCAACTCGATATTGCAGAACGTAAACACAAGAAGGAGGAGAAAGTATCAAGAATAGAGGATATTTATGGTACAAGTAATCCGCTGATCCAGGGTAAACAAAATTTCGTTTACCCGGTAAAACTGGGTGTACAGCAGCAATTTTTATTAGGTAATAAAGGTAATAGAAGTGGTGTAGGCATTACTGCCAATGCCGGTGGTGGTTTTGCTGCAGCAATATTGCGTCCATACCTTGTTGAAGTAGATGCAAACGGCGTAAGACAATATGAACACTATTATAATCCGGATAGCACAGACAATATCGCTTCGCACAGTATACCTCTCGGCGGACCAAGTTTCGGCACCGGCTGGGATAAATTAAAACTTAACCCGGGATTATATGCCAAAATCGGTGTGCGTTTTGATTTTGGAAAATACAATGAAATGTTGAGTGCTATTGAAATTGGAATAAGCGAAGAGTATTATTTCAAAAAGGTCGCACAGATGATATGGAATGGCCGGAAAGATGTTTTCTTTAATGCATACATCACTATAATGTTTGGTAAGCGGAAGTAGCGCCTCATTATGGTTGATAAGTTGACCGGTTAACCAGTTAACTTATCAACTAGTCAACCAGCACTCGTTTTGTGATCCCCTATTTACATTTTATCTTTGCATTCTAGTAAAAACTCACATATGGCCTGTGGCACAACAGAAGAACAGCTCCCCGCAATTAAAAAGCCCAACTGGTTAAGGGTAAAACTTCCCATTGGAGAAGAATATAAACACGTCAGGAATCTTGTCGACACACATAAGCTACATACGATCTGTGAAAGCGGTAATTGTCCGAATATGGGCGAATGTTGGGGTGCAGGAACAGCTACTTTTATGATACTTGGCAATATCTGTACCCGGAGCTGTGGTTTTTGTGCAGTGGCAACCGGGAGGCCTGATGCTGTTGATTGGGATGAACCACAACGTGTAGCCGAAGCAATACATTTAATGAAGGTAAAACATGCTGTTATTACCTCTGTGGACAGGGATGAGCTTAAAGATGGTGGAAGCATCATTTGGCAAAATACTATAAAAGCAGTGTATGCACTTAACCCGGACACCACACTCGAAACACTCATCCCGGATTTTAAAGCAGAAAAAGAGAATATTCAAAGGGTCATCGATGCTGCACCGGATGTAGTAAGCCATAATATAGAAACCACAGAGCGGTTGACAAGACAGGTACGCATACAGGCTAAATACTGGCAAAGTATGGAAACCCTGAAAATCTTAAAAGCTGGTGGTATGCGCACAAAGAGCGGTATTATGCTCGGACTTGGTGAAGAAAAAGAAGAGGTAGTAAAAACCCTGCAGGATCTTTATAATAGCGGGGTAGATGTGATTACAATTGGCCAATACCTTCAGCCAACAAAAAATCATTTAACCGTAGATCGTTTTATTCATCCCGATGAATTTGCCGAATACCGCGAAATTGGCTACCAGATGGGTTTTGATTATGTGGAAAGTGGCCCACTCGTGCGTTCATCTTATCATAGTGAAAAACACGTGATACCAGGTTGGGGAAGGAATAAATGGATGGAAGAAAATGCAAATAAGGAATAAAGAATGTAAAATAATTAATAAGAAAGTGAAACCCCTGTAAATATACAGGGGCTTTTTTTATGGGTTAACTTATAAAATCCTCACTATGGCACAATTTTCGGGTAAATGTTATCGACCAAAAACACCATGTATGAAAAAAATAAAGATTCATCTCGTAGCTATTTCCGTAATTTCTTTTACACTTCTTTTCAGCTCCTGTAAGAAAGATAGTAATGAACAAAGCTCATCAACTTTGAATGTAAGATTAACCGATGCTCCTGCAGCATTTGATGAAGTAAATGTAGATATACAGGAAGTACGTGTGAAATTTTCGGATGCTCCAGGTGATGATGGATGGAATACACTGGTAACTCACTCGGGGATATATAACCTGCTCGCTTACCAGAATGGTGTTGATACATTGATCGCCACAGGCGTTTTTCCAACGCAGGTTCTTAAAGAGATACGCCTGGTATTAGGTATAAATAACAGCATCAAAGTTGGAGGTATTGTTTATCCATTAACAATACCAAGTGGTTCAGAATCCGGTTTAAAAATCAAATTAAACAGGTCATTGCAGGCAACACTCGAAAACGTTGTGATCGACTTTGATGCAGCTTTGTCCATTCACCAGGAAGGAAATGGTGATTATAAATTATTGCCTGTTCTAAAAATAAATTAAGAAATACAAGACCCTCTATAAAAAGCCTCTGTAATTACACAGAGGCTTTTTGTTTAACGAACTCAAAACTTTCTTATTCCTTATTTTATATTTCTTATTTTTTATTCTTCCTCCCACACCAATGCACTGGCTCCTAATATCGCGGCGTCAGATTCCTTCAGCTCGCTAAAAATCAGTTTTACTTTATTTTGAAATATGGGAAGCAGGTTCGCTTCCATATGCTTTCTTGTAGGGTTTAAAAGCAGGTTACCGGCTTTTGTAAGTCCGCCAAAAAGCACGATCACTTCAGGTGAAGAGAACATTACAAAATTTGCAAGTGATTCGCCCAATATTTGTCCTGTAAATTCAAATATCTCGTTGGCGACTTTATCACCCTGCATGGCGCATTGGTAAACCGTTTCACTCGTAAGCTCGTTGATACTGTAATCTCTTAATAAACTGGTCTCTTCCGGGTGTTTGGTAAGTAGTTCAATAGCTGTATCACGTACACCAGTAGCCGAAGCATATGCTTCCAGGCTACCACGCATACCGGTGCTTTTATGAAGCCTTCCACCCGGGCGAATAATGGTATGGCCAAGCTCGCCGGCAAATCCATCATGCCCCAAAACGATCTTTCCATCTATAACAATTCCGCTTCCAACACCAGTTCCGAGTGTAATTGTAATAAAGTGTTTTACATTTTTAGTGCAACCGTACATCATTTCACCCATTGCCGCCGCATTTGCATCATTGGTAAGCCTTGTTTTCAACTTAAATTTTTTATACATCAGCTCTGCCAGTGGTATAATTCCTTTCCATTTGAGGTTGGGAGCATATTCAATCGTTCCGGAATAATAATTTCCATTGGGAGCACCCACACCGATCCCGGCAATGTTTGTAATTCCGCCAATATTTTTCATCATTGGCAGAACCTTGTTATAAAGATCGTCGATAAAATCCTCCACTGCCTCATGCTGGTTGCTGGGAATACGATCCTGTTCCAATATGTTTCCATTCCTGTCTACAATGCCAAATTTGGTGGTAGTGCCGCCGATATCAATCCCGATTGCGTATTTGTTCATTGAGGATGTTAATTGAACTTTTTTAATTAATTAATTAGTACTGTTTTTTATTTTCAACTTCGTGAGCTTCAGATATCAGCTGTCAGCTAGCGATTTTATAATAGTGGTTGGTAGTTGATTCTGATAACCGGGGCTACTTGTTCATTACTATTCTTGTTAAATTACCTTCTTGATGAATATTCCGATCATAAGTATTGAGAATTACCCGATACCAGTTATAGCTTCAACATTTGTAACGGTACCAGCTGACATCTGGTGCCCGATAGTTATATAGACAGCAATGAATGCATCAACTTTTTGTTTATACGAGAGGCATATTTAGTTCCAAAATCAATGTCCTCCCGAACTATCCGTAGCATCATAATCAATCCCCTGTTTTTTCAATATTCCTTTTACAGCGATTGCAAAAAAAGTAAGGTATGCAAAACAGATCACAGCTACCCAATAAGATTGATGAATGCCGATGCTGGGGAAATCTGCCAACTTACCCTGGATAGGAGGAATGATGCCTCCACCCAATATCATCATGATCAGGAATGCAGAACCTTCTGTAGTATATTTTCCCAATCCTGCAATGGATAAATTAAAAATGCATGGCCACATTATCGAACAGAATAATCCTCCGCTTAAAAATGCATAGGTAGCAACGATCCCGGTTGTTTGCGTGCCTATTACCATTGCAATTAATCCAAGGAAGCCAAATATCATGAGTGTTCTTGCCGGTTTATTCTGGCTGAAATAAAATGCTGCTATCTGAACCAATACACACAATACATAATAATATAAAGGCTTCATGTCATATTGCGCAATGTTATTCAAGCCGATGATCACCCCAAATGCAATCAATGGAACGATTACCTGTAATATTATTTTATTGGTCTTTGATAAATTGAATGCATTCACAGCTCCTGTCCACCTGCCGATCATTAAACTTCCCCAGTACATGGAAATATAAGGAGCCGCTTCGGAAGACTGAAATCCTCCAAAACTTTCCTGCTTCATCAATTCACTCAGGTTGCTGCCAATGGCAACTTCAACGCCTACATACACAAATATGGCCAGCATACCCAAAACAAGTTGGGGATATTTCATTGCACCCCATCCATCCGGTTTTTTTCTTGCACTCATATTGGAACCAAGTAATCCTATTACCACAACAGCAAGCGCACCAAACAACCATTTCAATCTGTAAGCATTCATTTCATGCTTTTCAATATCTGTGGCATTGGTAAGATCTGTTTTATAACTATTAAAAACAGGAGCAAACATAACAATCAGTAGCCCGGTCATAATTAATAATGTATATAAAGCCTTGTTTGCGCTTTCTACTTTTTCAATCATCATTCCAGCAGGAACTTTTTTTGAAAAATAAAATAAAGCTGCAGCGCCAATGAACAATGCACCTACACATGTATATAAGGTAATTACTTTACTCAGGCTTAATGATGCGATCTTTTCATCTGTAATCGCCGCTGTTGTTCCAAATAACGCAAAAGCAACAACGATGGGACCAATCGTGGTTCCAAATGAATTGATACCACCACCTAAATTCACACGGCTGGTACCGGTTGCAGGATCACCTAATGAAATAGCAAATGGTTGTGCAGCGGTTTGTTGTAAAGAGAAACCAAGTGCAACAATAAACAAACCTACCAGCATTCCGGCAAAAGTATTTGCGTTGACGGCAATGATCATAGCGGCAGCACCAACTGCAGAAAAAAGCAGTCCATAAACAATACTTTTTTTATAACCCCATTTTCCCACCAGGTCTTTACCGCCGAAAGCACCGTATGCAAACAGGGCCAGGGCGCCAATATAGTAAGCAGTATAAAATGCAAAATCGATCAACTGGCTCTGAAACTGGTCGAGATTAAAAAAATGTTTACAAAAAGGGATAAATACGCTGTTACCTGCTGCAATAAATCCCCAAAAGAAGAAAACGGTAACAAGTGTACTCAATGCGCCATAATTGGTAGGTATTGAGGAGGATTTGGAATTTACAGAGGAATCATTTTGTTGGTTTATAGACATAGTAAGTGGTTTGATGATTGAAAATACCAAGAAATTTAATTAGTATAAAAATTAGTTTTTAATGTATGTTGGCCGACTATTTTAAAATGTAATATTTGTGGTTAAGAATATCCTTCTTAAATTCATTCAAGATTAAAATCAAATATGGAAATCTTACACGTTAGTGCTGAATGTTATCCAATGGCAAAAGCCGGCGGACTTGCAGATGTTGTAGGCGCATTACCCAAATACCAGCAACAATTGGGTCATTATGCAAAAGTGGTGATGCCTATGCACCGTACAAAATTCCTGTATAATAATGAATGGGAAACCGTACACAAAGGAAACTTTACAATGGGCCAGGCCAATTTTGAATTTACCATTATCAAAGAAAAAACCAATAAGCTGGGCTTCGATCTCTACTGCGTGGATATCTATGGATTACTGGATCGTGAAAAGATCTATAGCTATGATGATGATACCGAAAGATTCGTTGCATTTCAGATATCCGTTACCGAATGGTTAAGCACATGGGAACACCATCCCGATGTAATACATGTTCATGATCATCATGCAGCATTGATACCTTTTATGCTGCAGCAATGCTTTGCATACAGGCACCTTTCGCATATTCCAACAGTGCTTACTATTCATAATGGACAATACCAGGGATGGATGGGCTGGGATAAAGCCACTTATCTTCCGGCATGGGATACTTGGAGATGGGGATTACTTGACTGGGACAATACCATTAACTCACTGGCCTGCGGTGTAAAGTGTGCTGATAAAGTATCAACTGTAAGTCCTGGTTATATGAGCGAGCTCATGTACGCAGCCAATGGCCTCGAAACCCTTTTTAACTATGAAGCAGGAAAATGTTCCGGGATATTAAACGGCATAGATCATAGTGTATGGGACCCGGCAACAGATACTTACATCATGGATAATTTTAGCCTGGAAGATTTGGAGGAAGGAAAAAACTTAAATAAGAAAAAACTTTGTGATGATTTTGGATTCGATATCCAGTACCCATTATTCGTTTTCATTGGACGGCTTGTAGGTGAAAAAGCTGCGGACCTTTTACCCGGGGCAATCACCACTGCTCTTGAAAGTTTAGAGGGAAAATTTAATTGTCTTATTTTAGGAAGCGGCGACACGCAGGTAGAGAAAGCGCTGGAAAGTATAAAGGAAAAGTGGTTTGGTTACTATAATTCGCAAATCGGGTATAATGAACAACTCAGTCATCAAATGTATGCCGGTGCGGACTTTCTTTTAATGCCCAGCAGGGTAGAGCCCTGTGGTCTTAATCAAATGTATGCGATGCGTTATGGAACGGTGCCGGTTGTACGCCGCATTGGCGGATTAAAAGATACTGTTATTGATTATGGGGAAGATGATGGATACGGTATTTGTTTTAACAATGCCAGCGTGGATGATATCGTTTATTCGATCGGCAGGGGAATTGAACTTTTTGATGATAAAACAAAACTTGCTGAAATAAGAAAAAGAATGATGCAGATCAACAATAGCTGGGAAACAAGTGCGACAAAATACATTGACCTATATAAATCCATTTATAAATAATTTTTATGACTAGCAAACAAGTAATAGCAGTGATCTTAGGAGGCGGTGCCGGCAGCAGGCTATATCCTTTAACTGCATCAAGAAGTAAACCTGCTGTACCAATTGCAGGAAAGTATCGCCTGGTTGATATTCCCATTTCAAATTGCATCAACAGCAATATCAACAGGATGTTTGTACTTACCCAATACAACTCAGCTTCATTGAACAAGCATATCAAAAATACTTACCAGTTCAGTGGTTTCAGTAGTGGTTTTGTAGATATACTTGCTGCTGAGCAAACACCCGATAGCCCCGGTTGGTTCCAGGGAACGGCTGATGCAGTACGCCAATCATTGAAACACATTCACAAGAATGATTTTGACTACGTACTGATCCTGAGTGGTGACCAGTTATATCAAATGGATTTTGCTGCAATGATAGATAACCACCAGAAAACCGGTGCAGATATTTCAATTGCAACCATACCGGTAGGAGAAAGGGAAGCCCCGGAATTTGGCATCTTAAAATCAAATGAGGAAAGTGTGATCACCTCTTTTATTGAGAAGCCGGACAAGGCATTACTGCCACAATGGGTAAGCAATACCGGCCAGGATATGCTAATAATGGGAAGGATCTACCTGGCTTCCATGGGCATTTATATTTTCAACAGGGAATTGCTTTTTGACTTGTTGGAAGCTGAGAAAAAAGAAGCAACTGATTTTGGTAAGGAGATCATTCCTGATTCAATAAACAAACGAAAAGTTATCAGTTACCAATATGACGGATACTGGACCGACATCGGGAACATCTATTCTTTCTTCGAAGCAAATCTTGCACTCACATTGGATATACCGCCGTTTAATTTGTTCGACAATACAAATATGGTTTATACAAGAGCAAGGATGCTACCTCCCTCGAAGATCAGCGGTACAACACTTGAACAAACCATCCTTGCAGAAGGAGGAATTATTCATGCCCAGAGAATACAGAATTCAGTAGTAGGTATCAGGAGCAGGATCGGTACCGGCAGCACGATCACAAGTTGTTACATCATGGGTAATGACTCATATGAAACCATTGAAGAGATTGCTTATAATTATACGAGAGGCATTCCTAAACTTGGCATTGGTGATGATTGTCATTTAACAAATGTTATTGTTGACAAGGATTGTCGCATCGGCAACAACGTTAAAATTAATGGCGGTGCTCATTTGCAGGATTCAGACCATTCGCTGTATGCTGTTAAGGATGGAATTGTGGTGATTAAGAAAGGAGCGATTATTCCTGATGGATTTGTAATTGAGTAAGTAAAGCGTTGAATGTTGTTGAAGATAGTTTAAAGTAGTTGAATATTGTTGAAAGTTGTAGCGATAAACCTTTTTATCACCTTCTATTAAACAATTTCAAACAACATTCAACTATTATTCAACATTCTTTTATAGCGACGTTCTCCAATAAAACTGCTCGATCCATTTTTTAGAATCGGGTTCCTCCTCGCTGAACCAATCCTTAGTGCGTTCTTTCAACATCGTCTTCAGTGAAGCGCTTGTATATTTATTTTTTGACGTCATTGGCACAATTATTTTCTCATCCACTTTTTGTACATCCACTTTTGTTGCGATCCATGATGTATACATCCTTGGGATCGTCATCCCAAGGACCATCCCCGGTAAACCGCTTATTGAACAAGGTCCGCCGGAAATTGTGATCTCATCTGTATAAAAAACGAATACATATACACTGTCCATGATCCTGCCCACTGCCTTCCTGCAATTATAACCTGCAATTACCCTGTTCTCATTCGAAAGTCTCCATTGAATAGCAGGAATGCTGTCGTCCACAAAAAATGCCGAACCAAAGATATTTTTCTGCATACTGAATTTGTTGTTCTGGTGGTCCATATACCAGGCATTTTCCTCGTCGTCTTTTCTGAACCATTCGGGCATCTTCGTGGATGGATCCCAATGATCAAATTTGTAAATACTTTTATTATTTGCAAAATTGAATTTATAATAACCCGTTTTAAAGTTGGACATATTTTCTTTCATCATCTCTTCCCACATACCGCCGCCCATTGTTTTTTTAATACTTTGTTTTACCTCAAACTCAATAACGGCTTTCTCGATGAATTCCTGCGCATGCAGGGTAGAGCATGTAAAAAGTAAAACAACAATAAAATATAATTTCGTCTTCATACTTATTTCTTTTTGAACAGTTATTTTTTTGCTGCAGTTTTATTTTTAAAATCCCACGCAAAACCAAGAAGGAAATATCTTTTTAAACGATCGTTACGTATTTCGGTATAGGTATTACCGGCAAATGTACGATCAACACCAATATTTTGGTTCAGTATGTCTCTTACTTTGAAATACGCGGTAAATTCATTGTTCTTAAATGTTTTTTGCAACTTTGCGCTCCACAATGAATTGTTGATACCATTATCAGATTCACTCGCTTTACCACGAACATAATACTGATAATCTGAACTGATTGACCATACCTTCTTATAATAAACCGTAGCATTAAGTGATAACGTGTTTGTAAAATAGTGATTATTGTTACTGCTCTCTGTGGTGGTATTGATATTGTAACCCGGCTCATTGTTTACTGAAAAATCATATTTTTTGTCCTTTGATTTTGAGACGCTCAGGGTCATGCCAACTCCTGTAGTATTGGATGTACTTTTCTTTCCATTAATATAATTTGAAAAGCGGTTGTAGTTGGCATTCACGCCGATCATCATACCTATGTTAAACAGCTTTTTCATTTTTTGTTTACCCATACCTGCCCATAACCAGAAATTAACATTCCCATTTGTATTAAAGGGCTGTGTTACTTTCGAGCCTGTTGCAGGATCAAAAACAATATTATTCGTAAAGGAATTACTAGTGAATACGATGTTTGCCGATTGATATGTCCACAGGTCCTTTATGAAATTATAACCATTGTGCTGAACATTGAATGAGTTTGCAAAAGATGGTTTTAAATCCGGGTTGCCGATATACTGGTCAAAGTTTTTACTATTATTCCTTAATGGCTGCAACTGGTTAAGCGTAGGCTGGGTACTGGTGCCGTTATAGTTGATCCTCAAACTATGATTTGATTTATAGTTATAGGTAAATCCTGCAGATGGGAAGAAGTTTGTATAATTCCTGACATAGTCCTTATTAAATGTTTTATCAAGAAGATCATAATTGGTAAACCCAACACCTGCACCAAAATTATACTTGATCTTTTTATGCGAATAACTAATTTTAGCAGAAGGTGTATTTACCCATATTGATGTTCTGAACTGGTTGGTAAGTGTGTCTACAGGCGTTTCATATTTATCCGGTGCTGATTTGGCAAATGTAACCTGGTTATTATTGCCATAATTATAACTGACCTGATATCCAATTTCTAAAGAATGTTTTTTACCCAATGGCTCTGTGTAAGTAAGTTTAGCAGTTATCTTATCTGTTGATTTATCAACATCGCTCATCTGGTCAACGTCCTGCACAGATACCGGGTTAAAACTTTCATTCAGTGACCATAAAAAATTTGTCCCCTCTGTATTCAGGTGATTCCAATCTGTGGTAAACGATAAGGTACGTCTAGCCTTTTTGAATTTGTGTTTAAAAATGATATTGGCTGTTAATGCAGTTTTATCGTTCCTGTTTCTTGTTATACTTGAAAGGTCATTTATTTTTTCTCCTTCTTTTGTAGTGAAGGAATTACTGATTGTTTCGAATTCAGTATGATAAAAATTCGCATTTGCAGTCAGCTTAAGACTATTATTTGAATCAAGCTTCGCATCATAAACTAATTTTGTTTTGAGGTTATGACGGTTTACGTGGTTATTATCTGTTGCGTTGGTAGTATATGTTGAATCAGCTATTTTTTGTTGCGTAAATGTAGTCGTGTTATTGTTGTAATCCTGTTCATTGTACTTAGGCGTAAAACTCAGCGTTTGTTTATCATTCCATTTATTATTATAGTTTACACCTGCATTTATATTTTTAATAAATCCATTTTCCGTATTTACATAAGGTTCATCATCCGAAGTACCACCGTTCCACATATACATCACACCACCATCATCGTCCATGTTCATATTCACATTATCATTTCCGCCACCGAATTTATCCGCATCCTGCCAGCTTAATCCATCCTGCCCTGTATTACCATTCAGGAAAAATGCAGAGAGCTTTCTCTTTCCTTTGAAAGTACTGTACATCAGGTTATTGTTATAACGGTGGTCGATATCCTTTTGCAATCCGCCGGCCAGATCTATTTTCCCAAAATATCCTTTCTTCCTGTCTTCTTTTAGTTTCAGGTTAATTGTTTTTTGTGTCTTGCCATCATCAATACCGGTAAATTCTGCCTGTTCACTTTTCTTATCAAAAACCTGTACTTCCTTTACCGCATCGGCTCTTAAATTTTTAACTGCCATACCAGGATCATCACCAAAAAATTCTTCGCCATCAACCAGTACCTTTTCTACTTTTTCTCCCATCGCTTTTATTTCTCCATTCTTATCAACCTGTATTCCCGGAAATTTTTTGAGTAACTCTTCCACATTCGCATTGGCACTCACTCTAAAACTATCGGCAGTGTAAATGGTGGTATCGCCTTTTATTTTTATCGGGCTACCACTTTTAAGTATAATAGCCGACAACAATTTACTTTTTGACGTGAATGGAACAGTCGGTATTACTTCCACGCTGTTCTTTATTTCTATATTGTCAACGTAATCCCCAAACAACGGGTGCATCACCATCAATATATACTTATCTTGCTGTAGCTCTTTAAAAACATAAGAACCATCGTCTTTTGTTCTTGTAAATTGTTTGAGAATAGAGTCCTTGGGAGAGAGCAATAATACAACTGCATTTTTCACTGAAATATTCGCCACGGTATCTTTTACATTACCGGAAACTTTTGATAACTGTGCAAATGAGAAATTTAAAGAAAAAAGCAGGATGACTAAAATGGGTAATTTTTTATTCATGTAAGAGTTTTGATGGCTATAGATCAAATAAAATTGGTATATAAAACCGGTAATGCAATCTAACTCTTCTTAAATTTACGTTAAACCACATTTACACGGGCGGCAATAAAATATTTACAATGGCCTACGAGGACGAACATTTCATCGACAGCGCAAAATTAGTCTGGAATTATTCTTTTTTTACAGATGAAGACATAAAAAAATTCAGGAAGGGGGTTTTGTGTACTGCATACGAAAAATTCGGCAATCATCATTTGCGTGTGCTCAATACCGATGGTTTTTATTTTGCTGTATGGGCTCCTAATGCAACAGCTGTTTCTGTGATCGGTGAATTCAATGGATGGAAGAAACAATTGCACCCCCTTTTTGTACGCCTGGATAAATCAGGTATCTGGGAAGGCTTTATCCCAAGGTTGACAAAAGGAGTACGCTATAAATATCATATCACAGGTTTTGAAGGTAAGGAAACGGAGAAAGCAGATCCTTTTGCAAACTATGCTGAGTTGAGGCCAGATACTGCTTCCATAACATGGTATTTTGAAAAGGAATGGAATGACCATGAATGGATGCAACACAGGAAAAAAAACAATGCACTCAATGCCCCATGGGCTGTATATGAAGTACACCTTGCCAGTTGGATGCGTCCCGAAAAAAACAATGAAGGTCTTTTTAATACCTATGTGCAGATTGCAGACAGGCTGGTGCCTTATGTAAAGGCAATGGGTTTTACACATGTGGAATTTATGCCGGTGATGGAACATCCCTATGACGGAAGCTGGGGTTACCAGGGTGCGGGCTATTTTGCCGCAACATCACGTTTTGGAATACCCGAAGAATTCATGTACCTGGTTGAATGCCTTCACCAGAATAACATTGGTGTTATTCTGGATTGGGTGCCATCACATTTTCCTCATGATGCACATGGCCTTTACATGTTCGATGGTACGCATACCTACGAATATTCCGATATGCGAAAGGGATTTCACAAAGACTGGAACAGTTATATTTTCAATTATAAAAGGGGAGAAGTAAGGTCCTTTCTTATCAGCAGTGCACATTTTTGGTTGAATAAATATCATGCAGATGGCATTCGTGTAGATGCGGTCAATTCTATTATACGACTTGATTTTTCAAGGAATGAAGGTGAGTGGGAGGCAAATGAGGTTGGTGCAAATGAAAACCTTGAAGCTATTGCTTTCCTGAAAGACATGAATCAACTGCTTTACCGCGATTTCCCCGATATACAAACCATTGCTGAAGAAGCATCTGACTGGCCCGGCATTACAAAACCGGTAAAAAAAGATGGGTTTGGGTTTGGAATGAAATGGATGATGGGTTGGATGCATGATACATTCAGGTATTTTAAGATCGCACATGAAAAAAGATCATTGGCACAGGATGCTTTTACTTTCAGCATCATGTATTTCTATGATGAAAAATTTATGTTGCCGCTTAGTCATGATGAAGTGGTTCATGGTAAAAGTCCTATGATCTATAAAATGCCGGGATACGAAGCGGAAAAATTTGCCAACCTGCGCCTGCTATACAGTTACATGTACACGCATCCGGGAGCAAAGCTGCTTTTTATGGGAAATGAATTTGGACAAACTACAGAATGGAACTATAAATCCGAGCTCGACTGGGAATTATTACAACATGATTCCCATCACAAAATGCAGCATTGTGTAAGAACCCTGAACCACATATACAGGAGCGAGCCGGCGATGTATGAATACCAGTTTGACCCTAAAGGATTTGAATGGATAGAAGTTGATAAAAGAAAAGAAGCCGTGCTTATTTACAAGCGAAAGGGCAGGCACAGGGACGATGATATGATCGTGGTATTAAATCTTTCCAACCAGCATTATACAGATTGGAAGATCAGCATTAAAGGCAAAACCGTATGGAGAGAGCTGTTTAACAGCAATGATATAGCATTTTGGGGAACGGGTGAGCATACCAATGAGCACCTGGCCGTAAATGTTCTTGATAAAAAAAGGAAAATCTGTGAAATAAACTTTCATATTCCGTCGTTAAGTGCTATGATATTCCGTTAAGGAATACTTATACCTCTGAAAACAACCAATATGAAACACCTTTTAACCACTTTACCCTTATGGGTATGTTGTGCCACCGCACATGCACAAAACAATGACAGTGCCCAATTCTATTATAAGACAGGGATGATTGAAAAAACGCAGAAGCGTTACCAGGCTGCTTCCCAGGCTTTTGAGAAGGCCCTTAAATTTAGTCCCACAAATACAAATATCCTGGTAGAGGCTGGCCTCACTTACCTGGAAATGCGTAAAACAGACCCTGCAAAAGCCTGTTTTACCAAGGTCAATGAAATGGACCCGTCCAACAAGGATGCTATCGAGCAATTAATGAACCTTTACTTTAATTATCGCCAATATCCAAAGGCAATTGAATTTGCACGGAAATGTACTGATTGCGACAATGCCCTCCATGTATTAGGAATGAGCAATTACAGCATCGAAAATTATCCCGAAGCAGAAAAATTACTTAAAGCCGCTCTCGAAAAAAATCCGGCTGATGCTGAAGCTGCTTATACATTAGCCCGTACTTACCTGGATATGGAACAATATGCCAAGTCGATTCCATGGTATGAAACAGCCAGCAAAATGGATGGCGCAAAGAGTATATGGATGTATGAACTTGGCTTGCTGTATTATAACCAGAGCGATTATAAAAAAGCGGTAACCTCTTTTACCAATGCAGCAAACAACGGTTATACCCAATCAAGTGATTTTAATGAAAACCTTGGATTTGCTTCCTTATACAGTGGTGAATTTGAAAAAGGTGAAAAATTATTACTGGATATTTACGCAAAAAAACCCGGTGACAAAGACTTACTGAGAAGCATGGCCGAAGTGCTTTACCAGCAAAAACAATACGATAAATCATTATCATACTGCCAGAAATTAATGGAAATAGACGCCAAGGATGGAAAAGCCTTATACCAGGCAGGATTGAATTTCCAGAAAAAAGGAGATGAACAACGTGGCAAGCAGATGTGCGATAAGGCTATTGAAATAGATCCGTCTCTTGCGAGCCTGAGACGTAAAAAAGACATGCCAGGTTATTAACCCCAAGAATAGTTTTGTTTGACGATTGATGATTACAGGACAACGCCGGAAACTTTTGTTTTCGGCATTTTTTTTATCGTTTAAGGTTGGAAGAACAATGAATAAAGGTGAAAGGTTGTTGAATATTGATTAGTTCTATTCAACTATTTTAAACAACATTAAAAATTGACATTCCAATATGAACTAACCTAAACTTTTAAACCTTATTTCAGTTGGTTAAAAACCTCCGCCATCATACACCTTGCACTGCCACCTCCACAGGCTTCAATTGTATCCAATGAGGTGTGTATAATGCGGTTGTTAAGTTGTAATCTTTCCAGCTGCTTTTTATTAAGTGATCCGTAAGCCTGTGTTGACATTACTATTAAAAGTTCCCCATCTTTATTTCTTAATTGCAACATATTACCCGCAAAATGGTTTAGCTGGTTAAAAGAAATATCGATCATATCCTTATTGGTGAGAGAAAATAAATGTTTAAGCTTTTCTTTTTCATTCTTATCACGAATTGCATCCAGGCAAATAACAACAAATGAATCACCCACGCACATCATTACATTGGTATGGTAAATATCATTCCCGTTCTTATCATTTGAATAAAAGCATACAGGTGTATAATTACCCATCTTGCAGAATTCATGAAGTACATGAATATTCGTTCTTGGTGAAACAGATGCATACGCAATACGGTTTGTATGATCCAGTACCATACTTCCTGTGCCCTCTAAAAACAATGAGCTTTTTTCAAAATAGGTCAGGTCAATTATCGTGTTGGTCCTGAACTTTGAATGTACTGTTTCCAATACGTCTTTCTGTCGTTCAAAACGCCTGTTAACGGCAAACATCGGGTAAAGCACAATATTGTTGTTCTCATGAAAGGATATCCAGTTATTAGGGAATATCGAATCCGGCGTAGATGGTTCCAATGTATCTTTTACAACAGTTACATCTATTTTATTTTCTTTTAAAAGTTTTACAAAACCTAAAAACTCTTTTAAGGCAAAGTCCTGTGCTTTGCCATTTATCTTTTTTTGAAAACTATTGTTAACGGCAGTTTCGGGATTAAAGGTAAAATTGACCGGCTCGATCATTAATAAATGAGATGCTTGCATAATAAAAAATAAAAGATTAATGATGTTTGGCAAAGTTCATTTCGCCGGCTTCGAGTTGTATGGGTAAGTCGTTTTCGTAAGGGGGGATCGGGCAACTAAATCCTGCTGCATACGCACAGTAAGGATTATACGCTTTATTAAAATCTACCGTAAGGTAATTATTTTTTATCTCATCCATAAAAAAATCAAGGTACCTTCCTCCACCATAACTTGCTTCACCACTTGTACGATCAGTAAAAGGCACAAATAAATAATTTTTGTATGTTGTATCCGTCATCAGGCGCTCACTTTGGTAAATAGTAAGCTGCAATTCTTTTTTATTGATCCTGAAATGCAATTTTCCGTACCTGAAATACTTTGATTTTTTTGGCCCGGAAGTTTTCATGATAAAACCAGTACTATCGACCAGTTTTTCAAACCTTGCCTGGACTTTGTATTTTTTATCTGCCTTAAAAAATCTAAAAGAATCTTTGTCAACTCCTTTTACCACTTCATGCGAGGATATATAATCTTTTCTGAATGCAGCTATACTGTCCTGGTAGGAATGCGGCTGTGATATGGCCGCAATAGTTATAAACAGGAATATACTGAAAGGAAAAAATGATCTGATCATAATAACTTAGTTCATCATCAACACATTCACGCTTCGTTGTAAAATATTGAAAGCAATTTCAGCCATTAGGTTTTCTTTATCCAGAGTAGGATTTACTTCGGTAATTTCAAAACAACAGACTTTCCGGTTTTGCATGAATTTGCTGATAAGATCCTCAGCTTCTCTTTCCCTCAGTCCATTACTTACAGGCGTACCCGTTCCTTTTGATATAGATGAATCCAGGCTATCCACATCAAAGCTCACATAGATATCTGTACAATCGCCCAGGTAACGCAATACCTTACGGCTAACATTTTCAGCACCATTCCTTCTCACTTCGCTGGTCGATATCACTTTCATTCCGTGTTTTTCGATCAGGTATTTTTCTTCCTTTTCAAAATCACGCAGGGAAATGAATACAATGTCTTCAGGGTACACTTTTGGATGAATCTTTCCGATCTTCTTCAACTGTTCCCACATTTTTACCGTTTTCTCATCCAGGTCATGAACCCGCATGTCTTCATTATCCTCATTGATAGCTGTTGCAAGGGGCATACCATGCATATTGCCGGATGGAGTAGTATAGGGTGTGTGCAGGTCGGCATGTGCATCGATCCAGATAACACCCAGTTTGCTCTTGGGCCTGGCCATCTTAATACCGGCAATCGTTCCGCCGGCACTGCTATGATCACCACTTAATATTACAGGAAAGAAATTATTTTTCAGGCTGTCACAAACGGCTTTGCTTATACGCTCATACATGGTAAGCACCCCCTGTATACGTTTTGCATACGGAGATTGTATGGGTTCAAATAAAAGATTATTTTGTGTTTCAATTTTTTCGGAAGGAAAGTGTACAAAAAAATTACTCATAAAATCCAATGCTGCAATTTTAATGGCATCCACGCCAAGGCTTGCACCACGGGTTCCGGCTCCGATTTCTGAAGGCACTTCTATCAGCTTAATATTTTTCATCTAATTAATTTATCCCGGTTCTTTTACAAGATCGTAAAGGTTTGGCAATTAAAAAAATGAAAGACAGCCGCTTTAGCGTTGAGCCTGCTTGAAAAGTAGAATATAGTTGAAGAGTTGAATGTAGTTGAAAATAGAAAAGACAATGGTGAATAGTAAAAACATTCAGGTTTTCACTATTCACCATTCACTATTAACTTATTGCCTTTATTAAAACTGCTCCAGCCTGCTAAAAAAGAAAGCGCCTTCAATTGCAGCATTCTCATCGCTGTCACTGCCGTGTACAGCATTCTCACCAATAGAACTTGCATATTTTTTACGGATCGTACCTTCTTCTGCATTTGCCGGGTTGGTTGCACCGATCAGTTTACGGAAATCTTCAACGGCATTTTCTTTTTCAAGAATAGCAGCAGTGATCGGTCCGCGACTCATAAACTCCACCAATTCGCCATAAAAAGGACGCTCTTTGTGTATTTCATAAAACTGGCCTGCTTTCTCTTTACTCAGGTGTGTCATCTTCATTGCTACAATGCGAAAACCTGCAGCGTTTATCATTTGTAAAATCCCGCCTGTACTTCCTTTTTCAGTTGCATCGGGTTTGATCATCGTGAATGTTCTGTTGGTCATTTTTCTGTTTTTGGGCGCAAAGCTAACCCGTAAATCCCATAAAAACACGGCACAATGCAGGAAAAGTGAATTAGTTTTTTGTTAAAAAATAAATTAATACTTAATAAGATGAATAGGGATAAAGCCTTTTTGGAATTTTCCACCTACTTTTGCGCCGCCTTTATGCAATCAATTGAACATATATATCAGCAGCTTCCTGAAAAAAAGAATATCGTAATTACCATGCATCAGAAACCAGATGCAGATGCGATGGGATCCACGCTTGGCCTTTATCATTTTTTAATACAGTTTGGCCACGAGGCAACCGTGATCTCGCCAACAAACTGGGCTGCATTTTTAAACTGGATGCCGGGTTGTAAATCGGTAGTGGATTATGAAAGAGATACTGATAAGGCAAACCTGTTATTGGACAATGCAGACTGGATATTTTGTCTCGACTTCAATATACCTGCACGTACAAAAAGAATGGCCGAGAAATTAACCGCAGTAAAAGGAAAAAGGATTTTGATCGATCATCACCAGGAGCCGGATACAGTATCATTCGAATACGGTGTAAGTAACGTAAATAAAAGTTCAACTGCCGAAATGGTATTTGATTTCATTGTTGAATCGGGGAACATAGGAAAAATAAATGCTGATGTTGCAGAATGTTTATATGCAGGTGTAATGACCGACACAGGTTCTTTCAGGTTTCCTTCCACATCAGCAGGTGTACATAAAATGATTGCTATATTAAAAGAAATTGGCCTCGAACATAGCCCGGTACATGAAGCCCTTTTTGATAATTTTTCAGAGAACCGTTTAAGATTTATCGGCAACGTATTATTGAACAGGCTTGAAATATTTTACGAGTATAATACTGCATTGATCGCAATACCTGCACAGGATCTCGTGAAATATGATATTAAAACAGGAGATACAGAAGGCCTTGTAAATTATCCATTAAGCATTGAAGGAATAAAACTCGCAGCCATTATTATCGACAGGGGAGAAGAAAGAAAATGTTCTTTCAGAAGCAAAGGAAACTTTGACGTAAATACCTTTGCCCGCACTTATTTTGAAGGAGGCGGTCACTTTAATGCTGCAGGAGGTCAAAGCAAAGAACCACTGGAAAAAGTGGTAGCTGATTTTAAGAAAGCAATGAAAGAAAGCAAAAAACAATTAAGTACTTATCAATTCTAAAATAAAACTACACAATGACAAAGGTTTCTTACTTATTATTATTATCAGTTATTTTGTTTACTGCGTGTTCAGATGAAGGTGGGGGTGTATTCAAAAAAGCTAAAACTGATGGCACAGAATACAAAATTATCAGGAACAAAGGAGGTAAACTCGTAACAAAAGGAAATGTCCTTAGGATGGATATCGTGGTGAGATACAAAGACAGTTTGCTTTACAGCACGCACGAAACAGGTATGCCCAGGTATGCTCCATATGATACTTCTAATTTCCCTCCATTGTATAAAGAAGTATTTAAAACAATACATGTTGGCGATAGCATTGTATTTAAAGTTGCTACAGATTCAATAATGAAAAGAGGACAAGGCGCTGCATTCATGAACAAAGGGCAATTTATTTATGAAACGTATAAGATCTCTGACGCTTATCTTTCACAAAAAGAAGCTGATGTAGAAATTGCAAAATCAAGAGAAAAAGCTGCAGCTGTAGAAAAGGTAAAAGCCGCAGAACAATTAAAAAAAGATGATAAAACGCTGCAGGATTATTTTGCAAAAAATAATATCAAACCTGTAAAAGGGAAAGAAGGAACATATGTTGAAATGATAACGCCGGGCATAGGTAATAATGTTGATACAAACGTAGTAGTTTTGGTAAACTACACCGGCAGAACATTGAATGGAACAATGTTCGATAGCAATACAGATTCATCCAAAGGAAAAGTTGGAACACCTTTAAATGCAAATATGACAAGTGATCCTGCCATTGGCCGGTATACAATAGCCGGTTGGAAAGACGGTTTAATGTTGTTAAACAAAGGTGCAAAAGCAAAATTTTATATCCCGTCTCCACTGGCTTATGGTCCGCAGGCAGTTTCTGAAGACATTCCTGCTAATTCAATTTTAATATTTGATATTGAAGTAGTAGATATCTTAAACAGGGAGCAGGCCAAATCTAATGCTGATAAAGACATGGCAAAGCTAAAGGCAAGACAAAGTGCGATGAGAGATAGTGCAATGAAAGCAAGAATGGCAATGAAATCGAAAATGGATACAACAGATGCAAAGAAAAAGTAGCCCTGATAAAATGTTCAACCGTATATCAGTTAGAAATTAAAATTCCATCAACTGAAAAAAATCTCAGGCTGACAGCATAGTTTAATTATTAATTGAGATAAATAATCGAACCGCTTCTTTTAATCAGGAAGCGGTTTTTTATATGCATTCATTAATGTAATCACTTCATTTGCTTCCTTTACATCATGCACTCTTAAAATACAAGCCCCGTTTTGTATAGCCAGCGTATTTAAAACAGTAGTACCGTTCAGTGCATTGGCAGCACTGGTATTTAATGTTTTGTAAATAGTGCTCTTTCTTGAAAGCCCTGCCAGTATTGGTTTTCCGAGCATTTTAAAAATATGCAATTGCTGAAGCAGTTTAAAATTGTGACTGATCGTTTTTCCAAAACCAAAACCAGGATCAATTACTATGTCTGTAATTCCAGCATCCTTACACGCTGCAATTTTTTGTATAAAGAAATCGAGTACCTCTTTTACCACATCTTCATACACCGGGTCTTTGTGCATGGTTTCAGGTGTTCCCTTCATATGCATACATATATATGGTACTTTTAAAGAAGCAACTGTGGTGATCATTTCATTATCCATTTCACCTGCGCTGATATCATTGATCATATCTGCGCCTTCTTCCACCGCAGCTTTCGCAACAGCACTGTGATAGGTATCCGCAGAGATCAGGATTTGAGGGAATGCAGCACGTATACTTTTAATTACAGGTAAAACCCTTTTAATTTCATCTGTCGCATTTATTCTTTCACTTCCTGGCCTGCTGCTCTGGCCGCCAATGTCGAGGATAGAGGCGCCGTCTGCGATCATTTTTCCTGCCATTGCTATTATTTCGCTTTCGGAGAATGACAAATGCCCCTCATAAAAAGAATCAGGAGTGGCATTAATGATCCCCATTACCAGTGCTGATTCAATTTTAATGATTTTTCCTTTGCAGTTAAGCGTGTACATTGACAGAGTAATTGTAATTTTGAAAATTACGCAAATGTGCAGACTATTCAAGAGCAAAAGAGAAAATACTGATGACCACCAATGAACAATACGACAAAATAATTGCAGGTTGTAAAAATACTTTTTTAAAGAAGACGGCTGATTATGGCACTTCCTGGAGGGTGTATCGCACCATTTCAATTGCCGACCAGATATATATCAAGGCAAAACGAATCCGGACCATACAGGAAAAAAAACAACAGAAAATTGAAGATGGTATAAAAAGCGAATTTGAGGGCATGCTCAATTACGCGGTCATTGGCCTGGTACAACTTGATATCAACAACGATGATCCTGAACAATTACCGGTAAATGAAGTAGAAAAATATTATGATGCAAAGATCAGTGCTGCAAAAAAATTAATGCTTGATAAAAACCATGACTATGGTGAAGCATGGAGAGAAATGTGCCAGGAGAGCTTTGTTGATTTGATACTGGCAAAACTGCTGCGCATCAAACAGATCATTTCCAATGAAGGAGTAACCATTGCCAGCGAAGGTATTGATGCCAACTATTTTGATATTTTGAATTATTCAGTATTTGCACTTATTCTCATCGACGAAGGAAAACAAAACACATAAATCATGAAACCAACAGTAACGATCGTAAGAATCCTGACCGGCTGCTTATTTATTTTTTCAGGCCTGGTAAAGGCAATCGACCCGCTTGGACTTGCCTATAAAATGCAGGAGTTTTTTGAAGTGTGGGGACAAAGCAGTTCTCTAAAATCATTGATGAATACACTCGATCAGTACGTAGTAGCTTTTTCAATTATCATGATCACGCTTGAAGTGGTAGTAGGAGTGGCATTGTTGTTAGGATGGCAGAAAAAATTAACGGTGTGGATATTACTTTTACTGATGTTGTTCTTTACTTTTCTTACCAGCTTTGTTTTATTTACCGGTAAGATACGGGCATGCGGATGTTTTGGCGATTGCATACCATTAACGCCTGTTCAAACATTTACAAAAGATATCATCCTGCTCATTTTTGTTTTGTTCCTGCTATTTAATACAAAATACATTACACCTGTTGCAAAACCGCTGATCAATACTTTATATGTACTTGCAGCTGCACTGCTCACTTTGTGGTTACAGTTCCACGTTATGAAGCATTTACCGGTTGTTGATTGTCTTCCATTTAAAAAAGGAAGCAATATTATTGAAGGAAGAAAAATGCCCGCTGATGCAATTCCAGATCAAAAGGAGATCATTTTTGTTTATGAAAAAAACGGGGAGAAGAAAGACTTCCTGGTATCGGCACTTCCCGACAGCACGTGGAAATATGCGGATAGAAAAGAAAAGATCATACCGGGGAAAAACAATATTCCACTGATCAATGATTTTACTTTAATCACAGAAGAAGGAATTGATTCAACAGAAGCAATATTAAATACAGCTGGTGAATATTATCTTATCTATTTTAAAGATCTGCCTGCAAATACAAATGACTGGCAGTCGAATCTTAAATCAATTGCTGATAGAAAGGGGAACCGGAAATTATTTGTTGTTACTGCTCAGAAAGACAAAATAAAAGATTTCCTTTTTAAGAATAACATAGAAGCAGACGGGGTTTTTCTCTGTGATTTTACAGCTATTAAAACCGCTGCCCGTGCAACACCTACGATTTACCGCATGAAAGGACCGATAGTGCAGGACAAATGGAGTTGGGCGGATTTCGAAGACGTAAAATAGGATTTAAAGAAACAAAAATCAAGTGAGTACATTCAGAATTATAATTGTTTTTTTGCTATCAGATTTCAGAAATCAGCTTCAACCTTTAAAGAGGTTGGGAGCTGACTGCTGATTTCTGATAGCTTGCACTTAATATTCATAAACTCATAATTCATAATTATTGTCTTTCATTCTTAAAAAAATATTCTATTCCTTCCTCGTATTATTCGGCGTAATCGTATTGATCTTTCTTATGTTCCAAGCATTCGGCGATCCTGCGAGACTGATCGCCGGGCAGACAGGAGATAAAAAGACGATGGAAAATATCCGGAAGGACCTTTACCTGGATCAACCAAAATGGAAACAGTTTTTATTTTATCTCAATGATGTCTCCCCAATAAGTTTTCATTCACCAGAAGAAATAAATAAAAAAAACCTACGCGGAATTTTTATCGGCAACAAAATAAAATTTGGTCTTAAGATCCCGTATTTAGGTCGCAGTTACCAGACAAAAAAAGAAGTTGGGAGTATATTATGGGATGCATTGCCCGGCACGGTGGTATTGGCATTGGCTGCCATGCTTTTTGCATGTTTTGCAGGTATAGGCCTGGGTGTAATTGCAGCGGTAAAAAAAGGTACCTGGGTCGACAATACAGCTATTTTCAGCAGCATCGCTGGTATATCGGCCCCATCGTTTTTTATGGCGATCATCATTGCATATCTTTTTGGTGTGATACTTCATCCATATACCGGGCTCACGCTTACAGGTAGCCTGTTTGATATTGATGAAGTAACAGGCGAAAAATATTTAAACCTGAAAAACCTTGTGTTGCCTGCATTTACGCTCGGCATCAGGCCACTTGCAATTATTACACAGCTTACAAGGAGTTCAATGCTTGATACATTAAGCCAGGATTATATCCGCACCGCCTATGCAAAGGGTTTAAGCAGGAATAACATCATTATTAAACATGCCTTAAGAAATGCTTTGAACCCGGTGATCACAGCGGTAACAGGCTGGTTTGCCGAATTACTTGCAGGCGCATTTTTTGTTGAATATATTTTTGGATGGAAAGGGGTAGGCAAAACAACTGTGGATGCACTCGAAAAACTGGACTATCCGGTTGTAACAGGTGCCGTGCTTTTCAGTGCATGTATTTTTATTTTTATCAATCTTTCATCAGATTACCTGTATAGAAAAACAGATCCAAGAATCGCTGTAGATTAGTATGATTATATCTTTAGATCAAAATCAGATCAGTGACATATTTTTTTGCCACTGATTCACTGATTGGTTTAGTTTATCAGATAATTCTTTTAAAGACCTATAATTTAACTAATCCATTTAATGATTACTTAATCCTGGTTAACCTGTGTTTGAATTTCAAAATTATAAGCAATTTTTTTTACTTATAGCAAATTTGAAAAAAGGTATTATTATTGATATGACAAAACCGTTAAAAATTAACCTCCACAACACATGAAATTCCTGGCTTGCTTACTCTTCTTGTTTTCTCCTGTGCTTACAAAAGCAGTTAACTATTATGTTAATCCTTCCTCTGATTCAACAAAAGAAACAGGAAGCATCACTACTCCATGGAAAAGTCTTGCCTCGGTAAATGCCAGCATGCGCCGGTTCAAACCGGGCGATTCAATATTGCTGAAAAAAGGAGAGCTTTATTATGATCAGCTGGAGATCACCTGTTCAGGTACAGCAGCGGCACCAATTGTTTTTACAACATTTGGAAATGCAAGCGCTATCCCGGTATTTCTTTTTAAGAAGGAGGGAGCGGAAGGATATACTGCCATTCATCTGCACCGTTCTAAATATATTGTGCTGGATGGATTTGAAATTACAGATGACAGGATGGATAAAGAGAACCGCTTTCTTGTTGCCAATGTTGATATTGCTGTAGATATTGATACCAGCGACTTTATCGTGGTAAAAAACTGTAAGGTATCACTGGTTGGAGTAGGTGTAAATATCAAAGGAAGTAAAAATATCATTTATAAATGCAGGTTTGATAACCTTCGGATGATAAGGAATACTCCGGAAGGTGATGACGATTACGGTGCAAATCCTGTTGTAATTGCCGGGCCGGACAATATCATATCGAATTGTTTTTTTAAAGATTGCTGGGCGAATAGTTACGATTATCAATTTGATGGAGGGGCAATAGAAATGTTTGGCGCATCAGCCGACAACAATAAGATAACCAACAATGTCGCTATCAATTGTAACGGATTCCTGGAGATCGGCAGCATCAATGAGGGTTCTGCCGATAATACGCTGGTTGCTCAAAACAATATTATTAATTGCGGCGAACTGGTTTATATTAACAATGGCGGAAAGTATAAGATCGGGGTCAGTCATCTCTGGATTTTCAGTAATAACATTATCAATTCTGTTAACCGGTTAACCAATCCTACCAGCATGATCGGTATGCGCACCATTTTACCCAACCGTGGAATGATCAATTTAGAAGGAAATGTTTTTTGGCTTACTTCGGGTATTAATGTTGGCAGGGCCAATCAATTTTTGAACGGCCAGCTTATTCATAAAAACAACACCTACTATATGAGTTCAGGAACACTGAACTTTCCTCCAGATGCCTCAGAATCAATCATTGACAAAAATTCTCCGTCGCTTAACCAGCTTTTATCCCAACATCCCGGGTTAAAGAATATGGACATTTTTCCCTTCATTTACCTGCCGGGATTATACCGCTAAAACGGGTATTTTTAACCCTTTCAGGGTTTTATTGACCATTTCCACCATCCTTGTCGTATTTATATTACAAGATTTAGATACAATTCGTTAGTGCCTTAATTAACATCTGTATACTATTGATTTTTAAATATTTACGAGCATATTTTGCAGTAATTTTTAATATATACCGGGGAAACATGAATTTACGCTTAACCTACGTATAATTTCCGTTCCATTTTGTTCGTTTCTAAACCTGCAGGCAAAACCTATAAAATCTAATATCTAAAACCAGAAAGACCATGAGACCCTCATTTGCTTTAAAATCCTATTTACTAGCGGCGCTGCTATTTTTAGCAGGAATTTCAAACGCTGCCACTTATTATGTTGATGCATCATCAACAGTATCCACAGCCAACGGCCAACAAGCCACGCCATGGAAAACGCTTTCCCAGGTTCAGAGCGCAATGAGCTCTTTTCAGCCGGGGGATTTTATTTTATTCAAGAAGGGTACTACCTATACCGGTTCTTTGAATTGTTCAAAGTCAGGTACGGCCAGTGCTCCGATCACTTTCGGAACTTATGGTACTGGCGCGGCGCCAATTTTTACATCCACTTCTTCTGGTTCCAACTTGTTTAGTTTTAACAGCCGTCAATACATCGTTATTGATGGTTTTACTATTACTGATCTTACACTGGATCCTAATGACAGGTACCAGGAAGCGATCATTGATATTGCTTTCGATATTGATAACAGTAGCTATATCACCATTAAGAATTGCGACATTTCACTGGTAGGTGCAGGTGTTCTTATGAATGGTAGCAACAATACAATGGATCATAACAACATTGGTAATTTAAGGATGATCAAGAATACACCAACCAGTGTTAATTCGGATGATGATTACGGTGCAAACCCGGTTATCATCAATGGTTCATATAATAACATCACCAGTAATAATTTCCATGACTGCTGGGCTTACAGTTACGATTACCAGTATGATGGTGGTGCTATCGAATTTTATGGTACAGCCAATCACTACAACAAGATTATGTACAATACAGCTACAAACAGTGATGGTTTTATGGAAGTAGGTGCTTCAGGTGGCGGATCTTCAGACAATAACTTAGTTGGATATAATAAGATCATTAACTGCAACGAGCTTATTTATATTAATAACAGTGGCCAGTATGCGACTTCTGTTAACAATATGCAGTTCTTTAATAACGTAATTATTCATACAGTAACGCAGCTTACCAATCCTTCCAGTATGATCGGTATGGCTGCTTCATCAAGCACTGCCAATATCATTAACCTTAAAAACAATGTCTTCTATTTATCAACAGGTATCGACGTAGCCAGGTCAGGTAAATTTACAGGATCACAGTTAACACATGAAGACAATATCTATCGTTTGGGATCAGGAAGTGTTTTAAACTTTACAATCGGTTCAACCGAAATGTCAACAACTGCACCCATTTTTACAAGTACTACAGCAACAGATCCGTTACAATGGAATTATATTCCGGTAACTGCTAGTCCTGCGATTGACTTTGGTCAAAATCTTGGACTTACAAGAGACTTTGCAGGTAATACGGTACCTTCTGTTCCAAATGCAGGTATCCTGGAAAGTGCAGGTGCTTCTACATTATCTGCGTCTGCTACTGCAGGTACAATTGCATGTAATGGCGGTACAACTACAGTAACGGTAACCGGTACAGGCGGTACAACTCCATACACCGGAACCGGTACTTTTACGGTTGGTGCAGGAACTTATTCTTATACTGTAACAGATGGAGCAGGAGCTTCAACAACTACTTCAATAACAGTTACACAACCAACCATTATTACTTCAACAGTTACCCCGGGAACGATCGCAGTATTTGGCGGAACAACAACAGTTACCGTCAGCGCTGCAGGCGGAACAACTGCATATACTTATAAATTAAACAGTGGTTCATACCAATCATCGAATACATTTACAGGTGTTGCTGCAGGCACACATACAGTTACAGTGAAGGATGCAAATGGTTGCACACTTGCCAAAACAATAACGATCACACAACCTGCAGCTCCGGATCCATTGGTTGCTGCTTCTGCAGCAGGAACGATCTCTTGTAATGGTGGAACAACTACCGTAACAGTGAGCGCAACAGGTGGAGTTACTCCTTATACGGGCACAGGCACATTTACTGTAAATGCAGGAACGTATACTTATAATGTCTCTGATGCGAGCGGCGCAACCGCAACTACATCAATAACTGTTACACAGCCAACAGCGATCAATGTTACTGTTACACCCGGCACAATAACAGTTTATGGAGGTACTACGTCAGTATCTGTTAGCGCTACCGGCGGAACAGGTGCTTATACCTATAGGTTGAACACCGGTTCATACCAGTCATCCAATACATTTACAGGTGTTGCCGCAGGTTCACATACAATAACGGTGAAGGATGCAAATGGCTGTACCAGGACAAACTCATTCACTTTAACACAACCAGCTGCTCCGGCCCAATTGATTGCATCTTCAAGTGCAGGAACGATCAGCTGTAATGGAGGAACAACAACTGTAACGGTAAGCGCTACTGGCGGTGTTAATCCTTATACAGGAACAGGAACGTTCACAGTAAGTGCCGGAACATATAATTATACTGTTACAGACGCTGCAGGCACAACGGCAACTACATCTATAACTGTTACACAGCCAACAGCGATTGCAGCAACAATTGCTGCGGGAACAATTGCAACATATGGTGGTACAACGGATGTAACGGTGAACGCTACCGGTGGTACAGGCGGCTATACATATAAACTGAATAGTGGTTCATATCAATCATCTAATACATTTACAGGTGTTGCTGCAGGCAATCATTCTGCAACAGTAAAAGATGGCAACGGATGTACTTCTGTAAAATCATTCACATTAACGCAACCATCAGCACCGGATCCTTTAACAGCATCTTCTGCAGCAGGTACGATCTTATGTAACGGCGGAACAACAACAGTTGTAGTAAGTGCAACAGGTGGTACGGCTCCTTATACAGGAACAGGAAGCTTCATTGTAAGCGCAGGAACATATTCTTATACAGTAACGGATGCGAGTGGTGCAACTGCAAGTACTGCAATAACTGTTACGCAACCTACTGCTATTGTTGCTACGGTTTCTACAGGAACGATCGCAGTATTTGGCGGAACAACAACAGCTACCGTAACCGCAACTGGTGGAACAGCTCCTTATACTTACCAGGTTGACGGAGGATCATTCCAGTCATCCAATATTTTTGCAACTGTAGCAGCGGGTAATCATACGATCACTGTGAAAGATGCAAACGGTTGTACAACTGTTGCTACATTCACTTTAACACAGCCGGCTGCAAATACAATGGTAGTTACTGCAACAGCAACACCAATATTATGTAACAATGCGATCTCAACAATAACTGTTGGTTGTACAGGTGGTACTGCTCCATATACAGGAACAGGATACTTCACTGGTTATGCCGGCACATACACGTACACTGTTACAGATGCCACCGGTGCAACAGCATCAACAACGATCACTATAACGCAACCTGCAGCTATTGCAATAAGTGTAACTGCGGGCAGCATTACAACTGCAGGCGGTACTGCTACTGCAACCGCATCTGCAACAGGTGGAACTGCTCCGTATACCTATATGATCAGCGGCACAACTGCATTCCAGGCAAGCAACAGCTTCCCGGGTCTTATCGCAGGAAGTTACAGCATTACTGTAAAAGATGTGAAAGGTTGTACCGCTTCAAGCTCGTTTACTGTTACAAGTATTGTTTCAACGAGCCTGAGAATTTCATTGGTATCAAAATCAAATGCAACCTGCAGAGGTAGCGCAACCGGTTCAATACAGGTAATCGCAACAGGCGGAAGAGCACCATACCTTTACCAGTTGAACAGCGGAAGATTTACATCATCTCCTTTATTCAAAAACCTGAGGGCTGGTATCTACAGGGTAACCGCAAAAGACGCTAACGGAAATTTAGTATCAATGATAGTATTTATATTCGACGGAAGACGTACATGTTCATCAGGTACATCAGCAGGACTTGATGGAAAGATAAAAGTTACGGCATATCCTAACCCGACAACAGACAGGTTCTCTTTAGCAATTGAAAGTGAAACTGAATCAGAAGTTACTGTTGAAGTAATGAACCTGAATGGTACAAGGGTATACATGGGTAAAGGAAGTGTCTACAAGAATTTTGTTTTCGGCGAGAACTTCCAGTCAGGTACTTACATTGTAAGAGTTACACAAGGAAATAATGTACAAACAACAAAACTGGTTAAAGCAAAATAAGGTTTCGTTTAATAGCTAAGATGTATAATCACAAATCCCGGTTACAATGTGGCCGGGATTTGTGTTTTTATTAATATGGTCCATTGTCCTTCTAACCACTCATTTAACCTGAGGATTGAATATCGAACATTCAAAATGATAATGTTCTTGCTGAAAATCATAAGGTCGCTTTGGTCAGGCATTATCCTATTACCTATTTTAAGATAAAATACTTTTGAATTTTGTGTCTTGGACATTTGGGAAGTCCGCAAAAGATATACGATAACGAAGGTCCGCATATGGGCTCCAATAGTAAAATGGCCATCATACGAAATAAACAAAAACTAAAAATTTCACGAAATACCGTGAAAACACCCTTTTTCAACAACGCTTATTTCAGTTACTTCGGCAGGTAATTTAACTGTTTATGATTCTCCCATCCGATTTACAGCTTTGCCGGGCTGTAGGTATAGCATCTGTTTTTAAAAGAAATGAATTGAATAACACACCGCTGCATTTTATCAACTTCCTGCAGAGAGCTTCTACACGCCGTAAAGTTTCAATAAAAGAAAACAGGATAAACTGTTACCACTATAAAAAACTTCCAGGCTGGTAGTTTACAATCTATATCTCTTACTCTAAAAAAAACGTAACCTGCTTTTATGAAATTAAAAATCTGGCTGTTTAAAAAAAAGAAGGCAGACTATTTAATACTTGGAAAAGTCTTCTTTGTTTTTATGGTATTTGTCCAGCTTTTTGAACTTGCCTTACATCACCTTCCCACAGAGCTTTACAGGATAAAAGAAGAAGCCGCAACGGACATTGATTTTTCAGATATCTACTACCAGGTATACAGAAAAGAAAAAATGAAAGTTGATACGCCGGGTATTGTACTGGTTAATACGGGATCTGTAAGTAAAAAATTCAACCGGCATGTATTAAATAATATCATGGAAAAAATAGCTGGGTGCAAACCAAGGGCGATAGGCATAGATATGATATTTGAAGATACTGCAAAAGAGAAGGAAGAAATTAAAAAGCTTGACAGCTTTATTAAAAAGAAGAATATTGTTATAGGTGCTGATTTTGAAACCAGTTCTTTGTTTAAATCTGATAGTAATGGAATTGTAAATTTTGGGTACATCAATTTACCAGGCGAAGAAGGAAAAACTGTAAGAAATTATCACAATTATTTCTATAAAGATTCGACAAAATCAAAAGATTCACTATATCCAAATACTGATAAGGACACAAAAAAAGATACGATAATATCCTTTGCCAGGAAATTATATGATATTAGTAAGGCTATAAAAACCAATACTACGAAACTGCCCGAAACTTTTTTATTGAAATATAGCAGTCTCGAAGCGGGCTGTTATGATATCAATAACCCTTTTATACGAAAAGAGGACACCATGTATAATTTTCCCGCTATTGAAGCAACCGCTTTGCTACTTCAAAATGAGGATGAGTTAAAAAAAATGTTTGATGATAAGATAGTGATCATTGGTTGGTTAGGAAATGATTCCATGGGAAATCTATACGATATACAGGACAGGCATCGTGTACCTGTCGATTTTCATTTATTCAATCGTTTACCAACGATGCCAGGGGCAGCAATACACGCCAATGCGCTGCGGCAAATGCTTAATGGTAAAAAATTAAAAGAAGTGCATCCGATTGTTTTCTACAGCATCCTAGGTGTAATAGTATTCATATACCTGTTTATATTTTTAATAGCACTGGAACGAATCCGGCCGATCGGGCTGAGATTAATGTTAGAGATCCTGTTTTTATTGCTGGCAGCATTCTTTATTATTTGGTTAAGCGCTGCGTTAATGACAGTAAGCTATTACATTAATGCAGGAAAAATATTATTGTACATAGCGCTATTGATAGAATTCAAAATGTTTGCCTGCCAGTTTGAAGATTACCTGGAAAAGAGAAAGCATTCCATAACCGTAAAGACAAAGCACTATATAAACATAAAAGAAATTTCCTAAAAATAAACCCACGAGGTATGAAAAAACTAATCATTGTTTGGATAACCCTGATCGCTTCTTTTACAACACAAGGCCAGGATATTTTTATTGTTGTATACGAAGGAAACCTAAGTTTTAATTCTGATAACAAATTTCTTTCGGCCGGCTTTCGGTATACAATTCCTGTAGGAACAGAAATAAAGTATGAAACTAATTGCCGGGCCATTGTTTATAGTAAGGCAAGTTATTTCGAATTAAAATCCAGGGATGAAACACTTAATTATAAAACAATCCTCAGTAAACTTAATAACTCAATGAGCGCAGGTTTTTTGAATTATATAGAAAAAAATCATAAGCTCACTTCGTTGGCACCATCGTCGAAGGGTGCTGTGAGAGCGGGGATTAAAGGGCTCGACGATAAAAATGCAAAAGAGCTTGCCGAGAAAGGATTTAATGCAATGCCAATGGATTCTGCTTTAATAATCACTGGTAATGTGTATTTAAGCTGGGAATTAAATTCAAAAGTAGCAGGGGCAAAACTAATGGTGATCCATAGTGAAACAAAAGACACCATTTATAACCAGGCTGCTGCACAGAAGGGTTCCATCGATATCCCTATACAAAAAACAGGAGCTTACCATTGGCTTATTTATTCCAAAATCGAAAATTCACGTAAAGTAAATCGTGTTTTTATTAAGCTGAACGAAAACGAGGCAAAAGCAGTTTTACAATCACTTGGTGCATTTAAAAAAGAAATAACAGCAATGAGCAGTGAGTTAAAAGAAGTGATCCTCAACGACTACCTTCTATGTAATAAAATTATAGAAGATTGATCTAACACAAACTAACAATTCCAAATACTAAAAATAAAAAAAATGATCAAAACAAAAATATTGTTCGCTATTTGCGCTTTTCTTTTTTCTCTTACAACTATGCACGCAGCATATGGGCAGGTTGATGATATTCCCCAGGCATTCAAGGAAAGAGGTTTTGTTCAGCATATTGATTATGATGGAAAAATAATGTATGTGAACATTATCAAAGATAAAAAAATCTTATTGGAGGAAATTCGTATTGGCAATACAGAAATTATAAACGAGGATAAGGAAAAACTTGGTTTTACAAATATTAAAAGCAACGGTGAAATTTTAATTGAAGGAGGAAAGTATATGAAGAAGGACTATAGCATAGCAAAAAAAATTACGTTACTTGAAAAAAAAGCCAGCGACATAGAGGATGGCCGCCTGGATGCAATTATTGGTGATGTTGCATATGTAGATGGAAATAAAGTAAAATTAAAAGTGGGAACATTGATCAAAGGGGAAAAGAAAAGTCCGTACGCAGGCCAAACATTTGCTTCTGTAAATGCTTTGAAATTAGGCGACATTGCTATATGCGATGGCGATTATACAGCAGCCGGATTTTTTGTTGCCGATAAGTTTAGCATTGCTCCCGAGAATGAGATCTTTAAAAATGACGTAGACACTTTGGACCAGGCTGACTATGAGAAATTTGCTCCGCTGTGGACCAGCAAAAGCAGCAGGAAAAAAATATTTGGAAAAGAAATTGAAGGCATTGGTCAAATTTATGACAATGCCGAAGTACAGGAATATATTCAAAACTTTGCTATGAAACTTGTACCAGGGCATATACAAGAAAAGATCAAATTTATTTTCATTGTAGTTAAGAATGATGATATCAATGCAAATGTGCGTTCTAATGGTTTGGCGTATATCTATACAGGTTTATTAAAGAGCCTGGAAAATGAAGCACAGCTGGCAACAATTTTGAGTCATGAAATTGCTCATGCTATTTATGAGCACAATGCAAAGAGCGCAGAACAGGCAAAAAATGCGCAAAATCAAAAGGATGTAACTGAACAAACAAGTACTTTGGGAGGAAAGCTTTTAAATCTTGGCAAAAAAATTAAGGACCCCAAAAGCAGGGATAAAAAGGATGATAAAAGCTCTACTGAAAATGCTCAAACTACAGCAGCGGTTGTGGGGGGGATAAACTACAAGAGATTATCTAAGTATTCTATTAAGGATGAATACCAGGCAGACAGGGTGGGGCTGAGTTTAATGGTACTTGCAGGATTTGATCCAAGAGAAGCAAGCATTACCTGGAAAAATATCTATGCCCGCTATGGCGTGCTTACTGATACAAGTGCGATACGAAATACGTTAGGTGATCTTGCAGAAGAAATTAACGCTTCAGATACTACCGGCAAATCAGGTAAGCAGGCAAAAAAATCTAATAACAGATCCGGTACTGCAGAAGCGATCGACCTGCTAATGAAAACTAAAGTAAGAAGTGATAAAGCAAAGGGTCAAAAAACACATCCGGACCACGTAATGCGATTTGAAGCGTTGAATAAGTTGATCTCTATGTATTGGAATGATGAAGGTCTTTTAAATAAAGCCATAAAAGCTGAAGAAGAGTATAGAAATATTCTGAACGAACTTCAAAAATAAATACCTGCCATAATTTTTTATTAAGATATAGGGTATTGTGGTAAATGTATAAATCAATTTATCAAGGAACAGCTGCATCCTCATTGCCAGGTACAAAATTTATTTTGTGCCGGTAATAACTAAACTTTAAAAAATAAAAAATAAGTTGCGTTTAAAATAGTTTCTCAAAAAGAGTTTGTGAATAAGGGAAGGGGGGAACAATAAATGGCTTTCCGTTTTCTCCTGTGATATTGCTTTTTTCTACATAATGTTTTATCCAATCAAATAGAAACTGAACTGTTTTGGTAAACACACTTACAACATTTGTTTCATTCCCGGCCTTTACCCTGAAATGAATGGTAAAATACAGGCTCGACATATCATCTTCACTTTTAGTTTTTAAGAACAAATGAATTTTGCCTTTTAAATTTAAGATACCATCTGCCAACGAACTGGCAGTATCCTGCCAAATATTGGTGTAACCGCTATCACCCGGTAAATTAGTATTCGATAAAGCGATAAATTTTTCCATTACCATATCACTTACATTGATACTAAGGTTTTCAAATTTTCCTTCAAAGCCTTCTATGTTATTTACCTCTATCATGTTGTTATGTTTTACGTAAGCTACCAAACTATTTTCAAAAACAATTATAATTACCTATAACCTAACGTTTTACTGTATGCCCCGTTTAAAAAATCGCTTACGTAAATCTACGATTGTTTTGTCCCTCAGTCTATATATATGCATATTAATATTAATATCCATTGGTTTTAAAGTTAAATTACTATTGATGCCTGTACATAATTTGTCGTATTTATATTACATGAAAAGCAATTCAACGTTGACAAAAAACAATTCTTATAGATTGAAATTTGCATCAATAAGATAACCAAAACGAAAAATTACAATATCGAATAAAACTTAAATTGAAAGACACAGAATAGTTCAGGTAAAATGAATTGAAAGACCTCAAGAAAAATTTACATCCTGGAAAGCCCCTATAAAAAACAACCTCTCCTTCAATCAATTTCCCACTTTTATTTAGAATTCATCCGGCGCATTATTATTCAATATAATAGTGTTCTGAGAACCGGATTATGACGTTGAAAAACGACATGATAATGGTTTGTTTAATCCAACATGGTGAAAAGCTGTTTTAACACGTTAAAAATCTAATTTCTAAAAACATGAGACTTTCATTGTTTTTATTGCTGTTATGCTTTGCCGGTATCGCTAAAGCAACCAATTATTATGTGGATCCATCATCCACTTCGTCTACCGCAAACGGTTCGCAGGCTACGCCATGGAAGACGCTTTCGCAGGTGCAAAGCAATATGAACTCATTTCAACCGGGCGATTTCATTTATTTTAAGAAAGGGCAGACGTTTCCAGGAACGCTGGACATCAAGCGCTCCGGCACAGCAACTGCTCCAATTACTTTTACATCTTATGGTTCGGGTACTGAAATGCCAAAGTTTACGGGAAGCGGCAATGTGATGATACTCGTATCGTATGTTCAGTATGTGGTAATAGATGGTATAAAGATCACCGATCCTACAATGAATCTTTCTGACCACACGCTTGAAGCAAATCTTGTACTTGGATTTTATATCGACGGAAGCAATTATATTACCGTTAAGAATTGTGATATATCACTCGTTGGAGCTGGCGTAAATATCCAGGGAGGTCACAACATCATTGACCATAACAGCATTCAGAATTTAAGGATGATCAATAATACGCCTGGTGGCGAAGATGATTATGGTGCAATCCCGGTTATCATTTCGGGATCGGATAATTCCATTACAAACAACTTCTTTAAAGACGGCTGGGGCAATAGTTATGATTTTATGTACGATGGTGGCGTTATTGAAATGTATGGTGCCAGCAACAACAATAATAAGATCATGTATAATACGGCTGTTGATTGTGATGGCTTCATGGAAGTTGGTTACAACAACGGGGGATCAACCAGTGATAACCTGGTAGCGTATAACAAGATCATCAATTGCGGCGAACTTGTTTATATCAGCACCAGCGGGAGTTTTGCAACATCCGTGTACGATCTGCAATTTTATAATAACGCGATTGTTAATACCATTAACCAGTTGAGAATGCCGAATACAATGATCGGCATGTCCTCTACTACAACTGCAACAAATATTATATTCCTTAAGAATAATGTGTTCTGGCTTACATCAGGAATTGATATTGCGACGTCAGGAAAATTTACTTCTTCACAACTGATACACGAGGATAATATTTATCATCTCGGACCAAACAGCGTTTTAAATTATACTGCCAACACAACCGAATTATCTACTTCTTCACCGATCTTTACCAGCACTGCGCCTTCCGATCCTACGCAATGGGATTATATGCCGGTCAATAATAGCCCGGCGATTGATTTTGGTCAAAACCTGGGATTACAAAAAGATTTTGCAGGCAACACAGTACCGGCAATACCGAATGCAGGTATCCTGGAATCAGCAGCCGGTGCTCCGACCGCACTCACAGTTACTTCAACCGCAGGTGCAATAAATTGCAATGGCGGCACCACCACAGTAACGGTAAGCGCTAGTGGCGGTACAACTCCTTATACAGGTGCTGGTAATTTTACAGTGAATGCCGGCACTTATACTTATACGGTTACTGACGCTGCAGGGGCCGTTAGAACAACTTCTATAACTATTACACAACCTACACTGCTGGTTGCAACCGCTTCTGCCGGCACCATTACCATTTACGGCGCAACAACTTCGGTAACAGCTACAGCCAGCGGCGGAACAAGTCCATATACTTATAGCATTAACGGAGGTTCTTTCCAGTCATCAAATATTTTTACGGGTGTACCTGCAGGAAGTGCTGCAGTAACTATAAAAGATGCAAAAGGTTGTACCGCAGTAAAGAATATTACCATCACGCAACCATCGCAGGTGGTACTTTCTTCATCGCAGGGAACGATCAATTGCAATGGTAGCACTACAACGGTAACGATCAGTGCAACCGGGGGCACAACTCCATACACCGGTACAGGAACTTTTACCGTGGGCGCAGGAAATCATACCTATACCGTTACTGATGCAGCAGGTGCAGTTAAAACGATATCAGTAACAATCACACAACCATCTGCCATTAATGCCACCATCGTTGCTCCGGGGGTTTATTACGCCAATGCAACCACCACCGTAACCGTTACCGCTTCGGGCGGTACAGCAGGTTATACTTATAGTCGTGACGGTGGAAGTTATCAATCAAACAATGTTTTTACAAATGTTGCAGTAGGAAACCATTCAATAAAAGTAAAAGATTCAAAAGGCTGTATTGCTACATTCAATTTTGCTGTTCAGCTTTTACCAATTAATCCATTGACCATATCTTCTTCAACAGGATTTATCAATTGTAATGGAGGAACAACAACTGTAACCATCACTGCCAGTGGGGGATTTCCTCCTTATAGCGGAACCGGTGCGTTCACCGTAGGAGCGGGAACGGCAACCTATACAGTAACCGATGCTTCAGGAGCAGTTGTGACAAAAACAATTACTGTTGTTCAGCCTAAAATAATTGCTGTGTCTGTTGCAACAGGAACAATTGTAACTTATGGCGGCAGAACAACTGCTACCATTTCTGCAACAGGTGGAACCGGCGGTTATACTTATAGTCTTAATGGTACAACATTCCAGTCGTCCAATACATTCACTAACCTGGCGGCGGGCAACTATACAGCCACGGTAAAAGATGCACGCAATTGCACGGGCACCAAAAACTTTACCCTTACACAACCGGCGCAGGGTGTGTTCAAACTTACGCTTGTATCAAAATCAAACGAAAGTTGCCAGAATAAAAAAGATGGTAAAATAACAGTGGCAGGTTCTGCCGGGACATTGGCTTATCAATACAAACTCAACAGCGGCACTTATAGCTCAAACAATGTATTCATGAACCTGTCACCGGGATCATATACTGTTACGGGCAAAGACGCCACCGGCGCAACGGCTACCGTATCTGTAACCATCAATGCAAGCCAGTCAACATGTACAGGTGGGAGAGGATCGGGAGAGGAGGAGAGGAAATTTACCAGGCTAACACCTGCAAATATCCTGCAAGCAGGCGAACTGGAAATAACTGCTTATCCAAACCCTTCCAGTACGCAGTTTTCGGTGGTTGCTGTGAATGGCAGCGAAGAAAAAATCAGCATCATTGTGATGAATATGAACGGGCAAAAAGTTTATGAAACAAATACGGTCCTGCGCAGGAAAATTAATTTTGGAAATGAATTTTCCACAGGTGTGTATTATGTAAAAATAATTCAGGGAAACAATGTACAGGTGATAAAATTAATAAAGACTAAATAAATCCATTTTATTCATGCTTCCTCTGGAAGTGGCGTCCCGGCTGCATTTCAGCCGGGATTGTTTTTTTATGGTTATAAATTTTATCAATTTTTTTACACAGTAACCATGTATACGTTAATATTATCCCAACGCAGTCGCAGTCATGAAAAAAATAATTTGTAATAATAGTATTACAAGAAATTAACAGAAGAATTGACAATATGTAAAACTTACATAACAGAACTTTGCAGCTGATAAAAAACCTCATTATTCACCACAGAAAAAAAATAACCTACTACTTGAAAAAATAAAAATTAGTTTAATATCCAGATTGAAAAAAAGCGGACTTCGATGATATAAAATTATATCCAATATATCTACCAAACTTACCCCCACACCCTCAGCATCAGATATATTTCCCCTTTTCATTTATTGAGTTAATTAATTAATGTGCAGCAATGTCTACTGCTGTGTCAAGCAGGTTTATGTCGTGTAAATCATGGGATATCTATGTCGTTTTGATCCGTACTCAGAAAATAGCTTTAAAATCAATTTATAACCTAACAACGAAAAAACATGAAATCCCCATTGCTGATCAAATCCTATGTGCTTGTAGTGATGCTATTCATTGCTGGAATTTCACATGCTACAAACTACTATGTAGATCCATCCTCTACATCCTCTACGGCCAATGGTGCACAAACCACACCGTGGAAAACACTCTCCCAGGTTCAAAGCGCTATGAGCTCTTTTCAACCTGGTGATTTTATTTATTTTAAAAAAGGACAAACATTTAATGGTACATTAAATTTTACAAAATCAGGAACAGCATCTGCACCGATCACATTCACTACATACGGTACAGGTAATGCTCCCATTTTCACGACCAGTTCTTCAGGTTCTAACCTGTTTACTTTTTATCAACGTCAATACATCGTGATTGATGGTTTTAAAATTACAGACCTTACACTTGATCCAAACGACAGGTACCAGGAAGCAATTATCGATATAGCTTTTTCTATTGATGGAAGCAGTTATATCACTGTTAAGAATTGCGATATTTCCCTGGTAGGTGCAGGTATTCTTATGCAAGGGAACAATAATACGATGGACCATAACAACATCGGTAATTTAAGAATGATCAAGAATACACCGACGAGTGTTAATTCGGATGATGATTATGGTGCTAACCCGGTGATCATCGATGGCCAGAATAATAATATTACCAGCAATACTTTTCACGATTGCTGGGCTTACAGCTATGACTATTCTTATGATGGCGGTGCAATCGAATTCTATGGTACAGCCAATCACAATAATAAGATCATGTACAATACCGCTACAAACTGTGATGGTTTTATGGAAATAGGTGCTTCAGGTGGCGGATCTTCAGATAACAATTTAGTTGGGTATAATAAGATCATTAACTGTAACGAACTTATTTATATTAATAACAGTGGCCAGTATGCAACTTCTGTTAACAACATGCAGTTCTTCAACAACGTAATTGTTCATACAGTGGTTCAGCTTACACAGCCTTCCAGTATGATCGGTATGGCTGCTTCAGTAAGCACTGCAAACATTATTAATCTTAAAAACAATGTCTTCTATTTAACAACAGGTATTGACGTAGCAAGATCAGGTAAATTTACAGGATCACAGTTAACGCACCAGGACAATATCTATCGTTTAGGATCAGGAAGTGTTTTAAACTTTACAATGGGTTCCTCTGAACTTACAACAACATCAAACGTTTTTACAAGTACTACAGCAAGTGATCCATTACAATGGAACTATGCACCTGCAACAGGAAGCCCGGCTATTGACTTTGGTCAAAACCTTGGACTTACAAGAGATTTTGCAGGAAATGCTGTGCCTTCAGTTCCAAACGCAGGTATTCTTGAAAGTGGTGGTGGTACAGGTGGTACGCCATTATCAGCTACATCAACTTCATCCAGCATCAGCTGTTTCGGTGGAACAACCACGGTAACCGTAAGCGCTACTGGCGGTACCGCTCCTTACACAGGAACCGGTACATTTACTGTAAGTGCAGGAACTTACAATTATACTGTTACTGATGCAGCCGGTGGATCTGCTACTACTTCTATAACAGTTACCCAGTCTACACAAATTACTGCAACAATTGCTGCATCTAATATCGCAACATACGGAGGCACTACAACAGCAACAGTTACTGCTGCCGGCGGAACAACTCCATATACGTACAGTCTTAATAGTGGTACTTACCAATCATCTGCTTCATTTACCGGTGTAGTTGCAGGTACACATACTATTACCATAAAAGATAACAAAGGCTGTACGATCAACAAAACATTTACAGTAACACAGCCTGCTGCACCGGGCATTACTGCAAGCGCTACAGCAGGAGCTGCCATTACCTGCAATGGAGGTACTACAACGATTACCGCAGGTGCGACAGGTGGTACAAGTCCTTATTCTTATAAACTGAACAGTGGTTCTTACCAGTCGTCCACTTCATTCACACTCGTTACTGCAGGAACACATACAGTTACTGTAAAAGATGCAACCGGTGCTACTGCAACCACATCAGTAACGATCAGCCAGCCTACATCAGTTGTTGTAACTGCTACAGCGGGAATAATTTCTATTTTTGGTGGTACTACTACTATCACTGTAGGAGCTTCAGGTGGTGCAGGCACTTATACCTACAAACTGAACAACGGTTCTTACCAGTCATCCATATCATTCTTATCGATTCTTGCAGGAACATATACAATCACTGCAAAAGATAAGAACGGTTGTACAGGTACAAAAACCATTTCCATTACTCAACCTGGTGGAACGCCACTTGCTGCATCTGCAACTGCAGGAACGATCAGCTGTTATGGTGGTTCTACCACAGTAACGGTTAGCGCTACAGGCGGAACAAGTCCATATACAGGAATCGGCATGTTCTCAAAAACTGCCGGAACATATACTTTCACTGTAACAGATGCTACCGGTGCAACCGCAACCACTTCTGTTACTATTTCTCAACCGACAGCAATATCGGTAACTGTTGCGGCTGGCTCTGTAACAAGCACCTCTGGAACCACAACTGCAACAGTTACTGCTGCCGGTGGAACACCTAGCTATACTTATAGCCTTGATGGTGGATCTTACCAGTCGAGCAATATTTTCTCTGGCGTTGGCGCAGGAGCTCATAGTGTTACTGTAAGAGACGGAAGAGCATGTACTTCAGTAAAATCATTCACGGTTTCTGTAGTGGGTAGCTCACCATTAGTGATAAACGCAGTAGCAGGAACGATCTCTTGTAACGGCGGAAATACAACTGTAACGATGAGTGCAACAGGCGGTGTTGCTCCTTACACAGGAACAGGCAGCTTCACAGTAACAGCAGGAACATATACTTATACAGTTACTGATGCTGCAGGAACAACCGGTACAACCAGCATCACGGTAACGCAGCCAGCTGCAATCGTTGCAAATGCTACGGCCGGAACAATAACAACAGTTGGTGGTACAACAACGGTTACTGCAAGTGCAACAGGCGGTACACCGGGATATACTTATAAATTGAACAGTGGTTCATACCAGTCTTCTACAACATTTACAGGAGTTGCAGCTGGTACGCATACCATCACGGTAAAAGATTCAAGAGGTTGTACAGGAACAAAAACAATCACGATCACTCAGCCAAGTACAGGTGTATTCAAACTTAACTTTATCTCGAAAAGCAACGAAAGCTGTAAGGGTAAAAAAGATGGTAAGATCACGGTACAGTGTAGTGGTGGAACAGCGCCATACAGCTACAGGAAGAACTACGGTTCATGGCAGTCGAGTGGTGCTTTCACCAACCTGAGCCCGGGATTCTATATCATACAGGGTAAATCTGCTACAGGTACAATTGCAACCCTTTACGTGATCATCACCTCAAGCAGTAAAGCATGTACAGGTAAAATGGATGAGAGCAAGGGCGGAGAAGAAACTTCACCAGGTGCTAAAGGATCAGTTGTAACGCCACAGGCGCAGATTGAAGGATTAAAGATCACTGCTTATCCAAATCCGACTACTACAGAGTTTAACTTGAAGATCGAAAACGGAAGCAACGAAAAAGCTCATATTATTGTTATGAACATGAACGGACAAAAAGTGTATGAAGGAACAGCCAATACATTTGAAAAGAGGAATTTTGGAAGGGATTTCGTTTCAGGAATGTATATCGTAAAAGTTACACAGGGCGACCAGGTTCAGAAATTACAAGTTGTAAAAGCAAAATAACCAGTCAGCGTTCTTGGTTGGATAATTAATTGGAATGGTTAATCAGGATAAGAACCCAATACTTAATTGTATTGGGTTCTTGGTTTTGGGATAGAGTTGCGGCAATGAATTTGTAGTAGCAATTTTCAGAAAGTCTCTAATGGTTGAATATCTTAATTTTGAATACTTTATAATTCACTTTTGTACCTTTGCCTGTCGCAAAATGATATGACAAATAGAATACTACTAATAATAAATACGTTAGCCCTAATTGTATTTGCTTATTGGCTCTACAAAACTAGAGATCCAGAGCCTTTAGCTGCTTGTATAATTAGTGTGGGAACTTTAATAGGTCTTATTTGGAAGGAAGAAAAGAATACCAAAAGTGACAAAGGAAGAAGGATAAAAAGAAATATCAATAGTCCAATTTCTGGAAAGGTAAATCAACAAACAATTAATTATTTTCAAACTGATCCTCTTTTACAAAAAAGAATAGATTCTTTGGAGGGAAAAAAAATAAACCCCAATAATATGAGTTCAAACGAAGAAAAAAGTAATGTTACTGTTAATAGCTATAACCAATCTGGTGGAATTACAGCTAATCAAGTAAATATTGGTAAGTTGGCGAGAACACTAAATGTTGAGTTGCAAACGCAACTTCAACAACTTTTAGCAGAAAATAAAACGCAAGAGATTTCAATAACAAGTGTTATGGGAGATGGAGAAGCATTTGGTTTTGCGACGCAAATAAAAAATTTTCTTGAACAACAAGGATTTATAATAAATGGCGTTAATCAAGCAGTTTATACGCAGGCAGTAGTAGGACAAAGTTTTAATTCTAAAAATTTGGAAATAATTATTGGGACAAATCAATAGCTGCCATAACAAGCGGTTTTGCGTGATTAGGGCAGACGGTATGAATCCCAGCATCAAATCATTTTCCATCGTCAGTTAAGGGGCTTGACCTTCCCAGAATCCGCTGCTTGTTTCTTCATTGCGTTGACGGCCGGAGGCAACTATTAAATCATTTTGTTTTTAATATTTAAGTCGTGAAAATCAGTCCCCACTTAGCTTGTATACGTTTGATACGACTTTTAAAGATTCAAATCTCTACAACATCTCAAAAAGTGTACTTTTTTTAATTACATTGCAATTAAAAGTAAAGTACAAATGGCTAAACAACAACATCGCACTGACCCCAATTTGGTTCAGGGAGACCCTACAAAGGATTTCTTTATTAGTATGTTGATAAAGGACATCACACTTCGTGATGCCATAGGAGATTTAGTTGACAATTCAGTTGATGCTATAAAAGCAAAAGCTGCTAATAGAAATAATTTAAAGGCTATACTATTAATATTAAAGTAGATGGGAACCAATTTTCTATATCTGACAATGGTAACGGTATCGAAGAAGATATTGCTAGAAATTACGCATTTAAATTGGGGAAACCGGAAAACCATAAACTAATTGATAATTCTATTGGCCGGTTTGGTATTGGAATGAAAAGGGCTTTTTTTAAATTGGGAGATAATATTTGTGTAAAATCAAAAGCCCCTAAGTCAAGTTTTAGTATAACAATTCCAGTAAGTACTTGGAAGAAAGATGAAGATAGTTGGGATTTTCATTTTGACTCTGTAAAATCGAAACAAAAAAATAGTCCTACAACAACTGGAACAAAAATAGAAATTACCGAATTGAGTTCAGATGCAAAAGAGAGTTTTAAAAAAACACAATTTGAATTTGAACTGAAAGAAGAAATTGCGAGCGAACAAATACTAAACATAAATAAAGGAATTGTTATTAAAATTAATGGTGATACAATTGTTCCTCCTCAACTTACACTTAAGTTTAATAAGGATTTAATCCCTGCATATTGGAAACATACATTCAAACATAAAGATTCAGAATTAAATGTCGAAATTTTTGCTGGTGTTTCTGATGAAATAGAAATTGAAGGCGGGTGGAATATATTTTGTAATGATAGATTGATTTTATCAAGAGATACATCAACAACTACTGGTTGGACAGGAATGGGAGGTGACGGAGCTGCTAAATATCATCAACAATTTTGGGGATTTCGAGGGTATGTTTTTTTTAACTCAAAAAAATCTTCTTCATTACCTTGGAATACAACTAAAACTGGAATTGACCCAGATTCATCAGATTACCTAGCTGTTAGAAAAAAGATGATTGAAATGATGAAGGATGTTTTCCTTTTACTTAACCGGCAGAAAAAGGAAAGGGAAAAGGATAATCCAGAAAAACAACAAATATTAAATAACAAAGTAAACTCTGCAAGAGCAGTTTCAATTATTCAAGTTATAAAAGATAAAAATAAACTGGATCCGAAATTTCATTTTCCGTCCGTATTAAATGCCGTCAAAGAATCAGATTCAAAGACAATCAGATACACAGTTCCTACAGTGAATTTCAACAAAGTTAAAAAACACATCGGAGCCACAAATCCATCTGATGTAGGAAGTTTAACCTTTGACTATTACTATGAAAATGAAATAGGCGACTAATTATGGCTAAGAAAAAAGAACAAAAACCTCGAAATGACGAATTGATGAACTATTTATTTCGTCCAGCAAAAAACATTGAAAGAAAGATGCTATGCGAAGCTATCAGCAGGTTATCTATTCTCTCGGATGTTAAACAATATCAGTATGTTGGATTCGGGTCTGTTTATTTTGCTGACTTTACTCTGTTTCATAAGCAACTAGGAATACAAAAATTGATTAGCATTGAAGGTGATGAAGATATGGAAACTAGGGTTAGGTTTAATCAACCTTATTCGTGTATCGAGATAATGCCAGGTTGGTCATATGAAATGTTGCCAGAAGTTAACTGGAACAGTAGCAAGTCAATACTATGGCTTGATTACACAGGAACTTTAGAAGGTTATATGTTTAAAGATATGGCCACTTTTTTTCAAAGAGCTATATCAGGAAGTGTTTTCATTATATCAATTAATGTTGATTTAAAGGAAAATAAAGGTGGGAATAACACAATAAACGATAAGATTAAAGCAAAACTAGCTAAGGATATAGACGTAAAAAAAAGGATTCGTAGTAATGTCTTGAAAAACGATATTAATAGAGATGGATATTATTCAATATTACGAAACGTGATCGATACAGAGATTTATGAAATTCTTTCTGAAAGAAATAAATTAGAATCGGATAAAATTTTTTCTTACAAACAAATTTTTAATTTTTTGTATCGAGATGGCCAAGCAATGCTAACTATCGGAGGAGTTCTTTTTTCTAATGAAGATAAGGAGAGGATTGCTAAAATGAACTTTAAAAATCTGGATTTTATAATGGAAGGTGAAAAGTATTATGAGATAAGAGTGCCGCACCTAACCTACCGTGAAATTCATGCTATTGATAAGCATTTGCCAAATTTTAATACAGATGGGAAGGCAAAGCAAAAGGCACTCGATGAATTAAAAGGCGTTATAAGTGATGATGCGATTAATCACTATGCAAAAATTTATCGTTACTACCCTAATTATACAGAATCAAGTTTATGAAAAAAGTAAAACAAAAAATACGAGTGCTGGATTTGTTTGCTGGGGCCGGGGGATTTGGCCTTGGATTTCGCTTGTCCAATAAGGGGTATAAAATAATTTGTTCTTTAGAAGTGGATAAATGGGCTGTTGATACTTTGAAAGCAAATAATGATGATAAACAAAAAGTAATTCTGGGTGATATCAGAAAGTATAGAACAAATAAGCAAATCCTCGCTGCGTGCCCCACTAGACCTCATGTAATAATAGGTGGACCACCTTGTCAAGGGTTTAGTTATGCAGGTCCTGCGAAAGACCCAAAAGATCCGAGAAATTCACTCTTTAAAAATTTCGTAAAGTGGGTGGATGTCTTACAACCAAAAGTTTTTGTCATGGAAAATGTAAGAGGTCTTTTAACAGGAAGAAACGAAAAAGGAGAGAAAGTTATAGAAATAATAAAAGAAGCATTTCAAATCATTGGATATACAGTAAATATTTGGGAGTTGAATGCTGCAAACTATGGTGTACCCCAAAATAGAGAAAGAATTTTTATTGTAGGAAATAAAATAGGAATTAAAATTCCGGAACCCCCCATTACTCACTATTTGCCAAATGAAAAGAAAGCTCTTAATGGTAAAGTGAAATATTTAAAACAAGCGATTAATGTTCAAAAAGCAATTGGAGACTTACCAAAGCTCAAAGCGGGAGAAGGGGAGGAAAAAATTGAATTTAAAACAAAGCCAAGGAATGACTTTCAGAAATTGAGTAGAGCCGGTACTACAACTTTATACAATCACGTTACCATGACACATACCAAAAGAGTTGTAGAAAGGTATGAACATATTTTAAACGGTTTCAAATTAGAAGAAATCTCCGAAGAATTGCAGGTAAGAAAAAGGAATGGCAATGGTGAAATATCAGAAAGTGAATATAATTCGAACTATAGGCACTTAAAACCAGATATGATTTCATATACAATTCCAGCCTCTTTCTATTCTAATTTTGTGCATCCAAAACAACCAAGGAATATTACTTCAAGAGAAGCTGCAAGATTACAATCTTTCCCTGACAGCTACATTTTTAAAGGAAAGCGAACTCAAATTTCATCTAACCTCTTAAAACAACTTGGAAAGGAAAATGAAAATTTTCTTTCACAATATAATCAAATTGGAAATGCTGTGCCACCGCTGTTAGCAAAAGCTGTAGCAAACAAAATTTTTGATTTTATTAAAGGAATTAAGCAAGCAAAGAAAAAGAAATAAAGTGACTACGAAATGTCGGCGGTGACCGTTCCTTAAACCGCTGCGGCATTTTGCTACGCACTTAGTACCGCAGCTCCATTGTGACTAAATAAAAAATTCGTTCCTTTATTGAGTCAAAAGGTCAGGCAGACCTAATTTTGACCTGCCGGCAGGCAAAGTTCCCCGTTTGCGCAAAGCCGTGAACCTTGGGTACAATTGTTTGGTGATCATTCTAAAATTTATTACTTATGAGGACATTAGTTTCATTCATTTTTTTCTTCTTTACTGTAAATGCATTTTCACAAACAAAAAAGCAATACAATGTTCCGGGTCCGCTTAAAACTCCTGTTTTCTTTTTAGATTCTATTCAGGTAAATACATTGGGAACTTTTGACAACAATAAAATTCAGGATATCAATGTAGTAAGTGCGGATGCTGCTTTCCCAAATGGTAGAATTTATATTAAATCTAAAGATCCACGTGACTTTAAATTCTTATCTGCACGAGACATTCTTAAAGTTTACAATATTCCGGATGGAACTTCTGCAATCTTTATGCTTGACAATGAAATCATAAATGATACGACAACTTTTAAAATTGATTCATCATACATTTTAAATGTTGAAATCATTAAAGCTTCAGAAATAGAATACCTGCCAAACAATATTTCCAGTCTCGCAATTTTAAAAGTATTTACAGCCTCAGAAGAGAACAGGGATAGGCAAAAGGTTATAAGAATCCGGAGAAACGCTTCAGCACGTAATTGACGCCCGATAAGCGGTTTTGCACAATCGGGGCGGATGGAATGAATTTCAGTAGCCAATCATTTTCAACTTCTGTAACGGGCTTGACCGTTCATTGAACCGCTGCGGCATTTTGTCCCGATGAAATTGGGAGGACGTAGCTCTATTATGGTTAAATAAAAATTTCGTTTCTTTAATGGGTTGACGGACCAGGCAAGGGGAGTTCTTAATTCCCCGTTTGTGCAAAACCACAACGTTATACGCAATTATTAGGCAGCTCGACAAGAATTGTTACTCAAAAAATTTTTTAAATAAATGCCAATGGATAACAAAAACAAAGTTTCGAATATTGTATTCTCCGTGTATATCCTGGTCGCTTTCTATGTGTTTGGCGGAGGTATAGTAAATTCGTTGGTAGCCTATAGGACATGGCGTGTGGTAGGTCCAAATGAATTTATCAACTTCCACCGCATCGATAGTTCATTGATCATTCCGCTATTTGTTGTTTTCTTTTTCTTTTCTTTCATCCCTCAGATTTTATTGTTTTGGTTTCGACCCATGATCATTCCAAAATGGCTGGTTTGGTTAGCATTACTTTTCAATTTGATAACTTTAGTTTCAACTATAACTATTCAAATTTCTATTCAAAATGAACTTGCCAGAGGATTTTCATTAGAATTAATTGAAAAACTCATATCAACCGACATGATTTATAGAAGAATTCCTATGTTATTAATGGCTATAACAAATTTTGTGATGCTATATAAAGTAGTAAAAAATTCAAATAACAGATCGAATCTTTAAACATCTCTAAGCTATGCTGCTAACAAGTGGTTTTGCGTAATCGGGGCTTGACATTGTTACATCAGCTTCAAATCATTTTTCATCTTTAGTTAATCGGCTTGAGCTTTTATCAATCCGCTGCAGCATTTTACCACGCACTTAGTGCCGTAGCTTCATTGTGGTCAAATAAAAATTTCGTTTCTTTATCGGGTTGATGGGCCAGGCAAGCGGAGTTCTTAATCCCCGTTTGTGCAAAGCCGCGACGTTAGTTGCAATGACCGAACTCTTCAATAATAGAAGCTTTACACGATGAAGAAACTATTAAAATTTATCCTGTTTTCATCTCTGACTTTTACCATTGCTCTCTTATGCAAAACGGTTTATATTGGTAATTCTGCGATCGATATTCATTTGCATGATACATATTTTGTTATTGCGCATTGGCATTTTATTATACTCGTCTTCTTCGTACTTCTATCGATTTTTAGTTTGGTTTTGTGTGTGCTTACGAAATTCAAAAGATCCTTATACAATTGGCTATTATTTTCAGGGATTCTAGGAGTTCTCAGCTTTTATCTTTATTTATATTTAGCCTTTATTTCCTAAGAGAATTTTTACCGAAGTGAACATTGCAGCCAATAAGCGTTGCGCAATCGGTTAATGGCTTGACCGCTCCTCAGTCCGCTGCGGCATTTTGTCCCGAAGTAAACGGGATACCGCAGTTTTATTGCGGTTAAATAAAAAATTCGTTCCTTTATTAGGTTAACAGCCAGGCAGGCGTAGTTCTAATTCCTTCCGCCAATGGCGGGACAAAGCTGCGCCGTTGCACGAAATTCATTGACATGTGTATAAAATTTATGACCATGACTAAGAATAAAAAAATAATTTTTTTAATCATATTGTTAGAAACACTAAGCTTCAATGTGAATTCGATTGGCCAAAATCTTGTTCATAATGGATCAATGACCAGTGTTGCAGGTATAGGTATTACTGCGCCGCAATGGACTGTTCTTGCAGGTTCACCTGATATAAATGAAGTAGCGCCGCTTTCTATTCCTACCTATAGTTGGTTTATGGGTTTCCCGGTTGCATCATCTGATGGAGGAACATGGCAAAATTTAATTTCATTCGAAAGTATTCAGCAGACAATATCAGGACTTTCAATTGGTCAAACCTATTATTTTTCGTTTGAGTATTGTTTACAAGCAATAGCAAACACCGTCGGCACCGAGTATGCAGCAGTCGTAACTCCCAACGTTAGCATCACCGGGGCATCGGGATATGTAAATCCAGCCGTTGCGGGCAATTTTTATACGTGGATGCGACACTCCATTCCCTTAGTTGCAACGGCAACTTCCATAACAATAAGAGCCACAGGAAACGGTGATTCCTATCTCGCTTATGATGGGTTTTATTTATCTACACAACCATTGCTGCCAGTTAAATTAATTGAGTTTAATGCCACTCCTGGTAATTCCATTGTTCAATTAACATGGAATACAGCATTCGAAATAAACAGCAGTCGCTTTATAATACAAAAAAGTATTAACGGCAGAAATTGGAAAGATATCGGAATGGTAAACGCAAACCATCATGCTAACCAGCTAACAAATTATAAATACAATGATGCTTCATCCATGCAAAGTTTAAATTATTACAGGTTAAAAATGGTAGACAACGATGGAAGCTTTGAGTTAAGTAAAGTCTGTGCCATAAAAATGCCTGCCAGCGAGCCTGGTATATTTAGTATTTATCCTAATCCAATACATTCTACTGCACGCCTTTTACTTAACGACCCTGTTACAAAAGCGGAGCAATTTGAGCTATATGATATTTCAGGAAGAAAATTGAAACTAATCCCGATTCCACCCGGTGCTGATTTTATTGATGTAGATTTTAGTTGTTTAAAAAAAGGCAACTATTTATTAAAGCTCGTCGGTTCGAAAACAAGTAAATATGTGATTATAAATTAGATTCGATATGATTTCGAACGACAAGCGATTTTGCGCAATCGGCTAGAGGGAATGAATCTCAGCAGCAAATCACTTTTCAACTCACTTTACCGTTTCTTAATCCACAGGGTATTTTGCTACGCATTTAGTACCGCAGCGTCATCGCGGTTAAATAAAAATTTCGTTTCTTTATTGGGTTATCGGCCGACAGACTGAATTGCAACCTGTCTGCCGGCAGGCAGGTTCTCCGTTTGCGTAAGCCGCGACGTTGCCTGCAAGCGTATAACGACACACCTTAAACAAAGAACAGAACCCAATGACAAGACTTTTAATTACAATTTTGAGCTTTTCGCTTTTTGCAATTGATTGCAATGCACAAAAAATATCTAGTCTTGAAATTGAAAGGGTATTCCTTGACAAGGACACAACAAAAAATTGTTATACAATTATTTTCCCATCAAAACGGCCTATAAAAGGATACCTATTTTTGTTACCTGGCTTTAGCGAAAACGCAGAAAGAATGATGCAACAATCTTCACTTCCCAGACAATTAGCAGAAAGTGGAATATTGACAATTATTCCAACGCTTCAAGATGGTGTTTTTTCTTTTGGTATTGATGATTCCAGCCAACAATCGTTTAAGAAAATAATAACTCACGTCAGGGAGAAAAACAAACTTACGGACCAACCTTTTTATTTAGGAGGCTTTTCAATAGGAGGAAGTTGTATATTAAAATATGCCGAAGATGCTGACAAAAAACCAAATGCAGTTTTTGCAATTGACCCACCTGTTGACTTTGAGCAAATGTATTATTCAAGTCAACGGAATATAAGGCTGTCGGTGAACACACAACCAAACCAGGAAAGTATTTTCCTTGTTAAAAAAATTAAGGAAATTATGAATGGCGCTCCTGAAAGCTCCATTGCAAACTATCATAAAATTTCACCATATTCATTTTCTGACACTTCACAAACAGCGATTAAAAAATTACTCAGCATTCCATTAAGAATTTATACAGAACCAGACATACATTGGTGGATGAAAGAACGAGGTATGGATTATTCAAGTATGAATGCGACCTTCCATTCTGCAATGATAAATGAGCTTAACAGGCTTGGAAATGTACATGCAACATTAATCACTACACAGAACAAGGGATATAGAAAACCTGGCAACAGCAGGCATCCACATTCCTGGAGTATTGTTGACAATGACGAATTAATTAAATGGTTACTAAAACAGAAATAACGCCAGCAGGTAACATTGGGTTTTGTGCAAGTTAGGCTTCACTAATAAATTCGAAAACTAAATGTTGTACATAATAAAAATGCAATCTCTGCTATCCCGATCAGTCAGTCAAAACTACTTAACTTCAACTCGTAATATAACCAGCACGGATTTATACTATTAAAAAACTTGACAGTTAAAATAAGTAAATGTAATGGAGGACAAATCTTTTAAATATAAATTTTCCTCATGGACAAAAAACATTTCCAAACAAACAGAAGTCGATTGGACAGAACAACTACGTATCTTAAATGAGATCGCAGAAATAATAACCCCACAGCTTTCACTGGAAGAAATCATTAATGCAATTTATCAAAATGTAAATCAATTGATGGATGCCTACCAGTTTGGTGTTGGCATCTATGATGAAAATGAGGGACTGATCTATTACAAGGGAATGATAGAAAATGGAAAAAGATTTCCCGATTTTTCGTTTAAAGCGCTAGATAGCAGGCGCCTTGCTTCATGGTGTATTAGTCATGAGCAGGATATTTTTATGAATGATTTTGATAAGGAATTCAGCAGGTATCTTCCGTTAAAACCTGAGCCATTAGCAGGAATTGAACCCCAGGCCGCCATATATACTCCCCTGAGATTAAATAATAAGCTGGCAGGATTAATAGTAGTGAGAACGATCCATAAAAACGTTTATCTCCCGCATCATCTTTATATTTTAAAAACAGTTGGAAATTTTGTAGTTAGGGCACTGGAATTAGCTCACTTTTTCTCTATGCCATCTGTGCAGGGAGCAGGTAGAACAAAAGAATGGAGGTGGAATAACCCGGATGATTTAACAACAAACTCAAAAAGAATATTAAACACACTCACCCAAAGAGAAAAAGATGTTTTGTTTTTGCTGATAACCGGCTCTCCCAATAAAGAGATCGCCCAAACCCTCTTTGTGTCACCGGATACCATTAAAACGCACACTATAAATATTTACCGGAAAATGAATGTTAGCAATCGAGCTTCAGCAATTTTGAAAGCCGTAGAGTTTAAGTGGGTTCTTTAAAAATCCACCATTTGGTGGAGAAATCAATATAGCTATGCAAATACCTTTGGTAAAATATTTTCTATGTTAGACTTATTATTACGATCAGCTGTCTGCCAGAAGCCAACTTTGGATAACTCAGTCCATTATATGGCTCATACATTTTCCTTTTTAACAACCGGTGAGGGCACGGAAAATGCATTTACACTCATTCATTGTTTTTTCAGAAAAGATTTTTTCCCGCCTCCCCACATTCATCAAAATGAAGACGAATCGTTTTATATCCTGGAAGGAATTTTTGAATTCCAGGTAGGGGAAAGCAAAATAACCGCCGGTGCGGGGGAATTTGTCGTCTTGCCGAAAAACGTGCCTCATAGTTTCAACCTGCTGACAGAAACGGCAAAAGCGCTTCTACTGATAACACCTTCTGGTCTTGAGGTTATATTTAAAGAATTTAGCATCCCGGCAATAACATTAGACCTTCCACCTATTCCCGAACCTGTGCCCGAAGGAAGGTATGAAAAAATGAACAAGCGGAATAGTGAATTAGGAATAATCTGGATGCCACAAATATAATCTCTCCAACAATATTATCTCTTTACATAGGGAACAAATGCAAAATATAGAAGGATAAAAGTTGTACCAATCCAATCTGTACCAATACAAGATTGATACAACTCTGATTGGTACAAATCAGGCCAGCTTTTGTTAAGTACTTAACCTTGTCCCTGATTGATCAGGATATTTGATTGAAACCGAAGTGAAAAGTTTCCCGCAGATCTTCGCAGATTTAAATACAAGCAGATTATCACAGAGTATCTGCGTTCATCTGCGTAGCAAATCTGTGCAGATCTGCGGGAAACAAAGTCAAAGAGGCCATCTCCATACGAGACAGCCTCTTTTAATTTGATGTATTAGTAAATATTAAGTAGTACTCAATTTAGCTTTTGCCTTCGCTTCTTTTTCATCTTTCAAAAATGCAATCTCGTCATCCGGACGTTTCAGTGAAAACAACCACCACATATTTAACCGCAAACAAATATTATAAACAACCATTGGAATAAATACGCCGCCGGCAAGTGTTCCCAATACCACTACAGGAACATAATCGTAGTGAAGTACTTTTGCAAATAGCAACCGCACTACCGACATGGCAATGATCTGCATACAATAAATATGAACAGAATTATAACCAATCACCCTTAAGAACAACAGGCTCTGGTATTTTTTCAGCGTAAAGGAAAATGCAATTGAAATGGCACAACCTACCAATGCAACAGCAAGGAAAAATAACGGCATGTGGTGTTCTACATAATAATTATCCCCGGCTTCAAGATTCCATTCAGTGAAAAAATACTGGATAGTAAGAAAAGCAGCCAATAGGGGAAGCACTACTTTCCATGATGTAAATATTTTGGCTGATCTTTCTCCTAACATGAATTGTGAAATAGCATCACCAACAGAGAAAAATACATAGTACTGGCAGATATCAATTAAGAAACCAATATCATAAGTAGTGGAATGCACCCAGGCTGAGATGGCATACAATGCTGCACCCAATATCATTTGATGTGCTAATTTGAATTTCAGTTTTGCCTGCAGGAATGAATAAATGATTCCAACAAAGAATAGTGCATTCAGGTACCAGAACTGGCCGGTTGCTCTTGGATCTAACAATAGTCTCCAGTAACTATCCGCATGCGTATCTGAATTAGTTAACCCATATCCTCCTAATATTATTTGAAGCGTTATTTGTATAAACCCCCATACCGCAAGCGGCCATAAAATACTTTGCACCCTGTTCTTTGCATAGGCACCTACACCTCTTTTGGCAAGACTGCCAGAAACAAAAATACCTGACGCAATAAAGAATAACGGCATACGGAAACCAAAGAAGAAAACGTTGATGTATTCGAAAATGGGGTAGGAAGCAAGATCAAGTCCCGACTTGTGCAATGTTTCATAACAATGCCGGTATGTTACCAGTATGATACTGATACCCCGGTCATAATCGATCCATCCGAATCGCTTATTGCTTAATATAAACTTGGAGTTAAAGAGGTTCATTAGTTAGGTTTGGTAATTAGGTGTTATTAATAAGCTTGTTTGTCGCCTTTGAATACACGATAAACAGTAAGGAACATAATTCGCAGATCAAGCCATACATTCCAGTTCTCGAGATACCAGAGATCATTGGTAACCCTCATTTTTATTTGTTTTTCGTCTGTAATTTCTCCACGAAAACCATTCACCTGCGCCCATCCTGTAATACCGGGTTTTAAAAAATGCCTGATCATATATTGGTCAACGATCTTTGAATAATCAGTTGTATGTTTTACCATGTGTGGTCTTGGTCCTACGAGACTCATTTCTCCTTTCAGCACATTAATAAATTGTGGAAACTCATCGAGGCTTGATTTACGTATGAACTTACCAATTTTTGTCACACGCATATCACCCTTGGTTGCCTGCTTTGAATCTGAATCCTTATTAGGCCTCATACTCCGGAACTTTAAACATTTAAAGTTCTGGTTGTTTTTTCCTGTACGAAGCTGTGAGAAAAATATCGGTCCACGTGATTCAATAATGATCAGCAGTCCAAGGATTGGTATCAACCATGATAAAATAAAAATGCAGACAAGTAAACTAACGCTTACGTCCAGTATACGTTTTTTAAACCGGTTGCCCACGTCTTCCAACGGTTCGCTTCGTAAAGAAAGGATCGGCAGGTCCCGTATATAATCTATGATCACCGGTTTACTAAAAAAGTAGGAGAGGTTGGGTACAACCTTAAACCTGATACACTCATGTTCAGCTTCGGTGATCAGCGTATATATAAACTCATTCTGCTCGGGTGTAATGGTGGAATAGATTTCCTGTACATCCATATCCTTGGCAACCTGTATCACATTTTTCACATCAGATAAGATGGGATACATGGTAAGCTCTTTCACATTCGCCTCGTCTTCCACAAATCCAACAAGATTTGTATTGATGCCCTCTTCCTCGAAATAAAGCGCCAGTTTGAGTGCCGTTTCATTGTATCCAAGAATGATCACCCGGTTGAATAAATAATCCCTGGATTTATAATAACTCCTGATACCTACATATAAGAACCTGTCGAGGAATAAACCAATGCCAAAACAGCTGATGATCGAAAGAATGAAAAACCTCGATACCTGGTATTCATGCGAAAAGAATAAATAGAAGAAAATGGCTATGATCCAAAGCGTGTATACCTGTACGGTACGTTTTGTAAATGTTTCGAAGTTGACAATGATCTTCTCATAATAGGTTCCGGAGATAAATGAAAGTATCACCCAGAAGCTATTCAGGAATAACCAAAGCGCCAGGTATGATGTGAAGAAATTACCCGGTATCTTAAATAAAAATCTTGCGAGTAAATAAGACAGGTTCAGTACCAGTATATCCAGTATGATCAGTGAAGCCTGTAAATATCGTTTGAACTGCTTGTTCATGTTAAGTATGCGTATTAATCAGTAGTGTAGTAATGGTATAGTTTGAATGTATAATTTAAAATACTGCTGTCAGGGTGACGCTGTCGAACCCGGATAATAATCGTTCAATTGCCTTCGACAAGCTCAGGCTGACAGAAAATTCAAACTGTACCATTAGCATTAATCAGTTTTATTTTTTGAATATATAGAAATCAATGATTCAACAATCCTTCCTGAAGTTTTTCCGTCCCAGAACTCCGGTATCGATCCTTTTTTCCATTTACCCTGCATTACTTTTTCAAGGCAGGATTTTAATTTTGGAAGATCATCTCCTATAAGTTCGTTGGTGCCAAGCGTTATGGTTTCCGGTCTTTCTGTAGATTTCCTCAGGGTAAGGCAGGGGATATGAAGCACGGTAGCTTCTTCGGTAATTCCCCCGGAATCTGTAATGATCCCTTTCGCATTCTTTACAAGATAAATAAATTCAAGGTATCCCAGCGGATCAATCATGATCAACCTGTGATGATCAATATCAAGATTATCTAATATTTGCCTTGTGCGTGGATGAACCGGGAAAATCACCGGCACATCCGATGTTGCTTCCATTATAGAATTCAGGATGGAACCTAATTTAACAGCATCGTCTACATTCGAAGGACGATGTAATGTTAACAGGAAATAATTGCCTTCTTTCAATTTAAACTCATCCAGCAACGCAGGTCGTCTTAACCTTTCAAGGTTTTGAATCAACGTATCGATCATTGTATTTCCAACAAAATGAATGTTGGATTTCGGCACCTGTTGATTCTCCAGGTTTTTATTTGCAATCTCGCTTGTTGTATAAAAATGATCGCAGATGGAATCGGTAACAATGCGGTTGATCTCTTCAGGCATTGTCATATCACCGGATCTTATTCCCGCTTCAACATGCACCACATCGATGCATAATTTTTTTGAAGCAATGCTGCACGCCATCGTAGAAGTAACATCACCCACTACCAATACTACGGATGGGCGGGTCTCCAGCAATTCTTTTTCAAACTTCACCATTATAGCAGCAGTTTGTTCTGCCTGTGATCCACCACCACATTCGAGATTAACATCAGGATCGGGGATACCGAGTTGCTCAAAAAAATCGCCGCTCATTTTTTTATCATAATGCTGCCCGGTATGAACAAGCCGGTGTTTAATGTCTGCACCATTTGCAGCTGCATGTAAAATTGCTTTTATAATGGGAGCAATTTTCATAAAGTTTGGCCTGGCACCTGCAACAATTGTAACTAGCATATTCGTTTTATTTTTCTGTTGTATTCAATAATGAACTGTTGGCTTTAATATAATCAATTACTTCATTGGTAAAAATGATTGCACCATTTGTTCTTAAGTGTACGTCGTCATAATAATAACTTCCGTCTTTTGTATAAGGTTTTGTGCTGTCGAATAATAAAAATGAGCCATAACCAGCTGTCAGTTCTTTCATTCTTTCATTGAATCCAATGGTTGATCTATAACAGTTGGGAGGAGAGACCACCAGTAGATTAATATTATTCTCTTTACACAGTTTAATAAAATTGAGAAAAGCCTGGCGATTGCCGGGAATCTCATCTTCCACTTTATACTGAGTGATGTTGGTAAGATATTTACCGGCAAATCTTGAATCCTGCCATGAAATAGGCATAGAGCCATCCGGTAAAAGTGTATCGATCCTTTTAAAATGTTTTTGAGTGATATTAAAATTACTTATGCCCAACTGTGAAACAATGAAAAGCTTTGAGAGATATTCATCTTTCCCATCACGTTCTATTAATTGTTCCCTGATCACGGGATATTTCACAAGCGGATATAACCTGTCTAACCTGAAATGCAATAACCCGTTTGGTAATAATTCAGTCGGATCATCCACAACAAGCATAACCAGTCCCGGCTTTTTATTGCCATTCTTTAAAGTTTGTTCTAAAAGCCATTGATGAAATTCAATACCAGAGCCGGGGAAAGCAAGACTATAGGCGGTTGTATGCAATGAATCTGCAAGCTGTGATGCAATAATATCTCTTGCCCCGCGTGATGATCCGTATATAAGGATATTCGAATTCATTTTACCGGTAATGATCATTTCCAGTCTTTTATCAACCTCTCTAGCCGGGGCGGTATTGCGCAGGAATAGCAGCGCTTTATCCACGACGAAGAAGCCGGCAAAAAATATTAAAGATGTTATTAAAAACTTTTTCATTTTTTAAAATTGGAAATAAATGAACTGTTGTTCTTTACCAATAAATACAAATATTGCTATGATCAGTATATAATAGAATGACCATCGTATAGGTTTGTACCACCTGTTGCCGAATGCAGCGAGTGCATACTGCTGTTCTCTGCCCAGCCATTCTATTATGAGAAAAATAAAAATCAAAATAATTGCAACAACAGGATGCGCTTTTAACCCGATGAATGCTTTTTTATCGGGCATATCGAAAAGCGACCTGCTAAAAATAGTTGCGATATAATCAAATGCATGTGATACACTTTGTGCCCTGAAGAATATCCATGCAAATACCGTTAAGGTAAATGTAGTGATCATGGCAAGTAGCTCTCTAACGGTAGGGAAGAGCCGGCCTTGTGCCACTGTTTCCAAATTTGTCCTGTTCCTGTTTGATAGTAACAATGGTAAAAAATAAAGTGCATTCAATCCTCCCCATACAATGAATGTCCAGTTGGCCCCATGCCAGAAACCGCTTAGAAGGAAGATGATAAACGTATTTCTTACTTTCATTAAAGTACCTCCCTTACTTCCGCCCAATGGTATGTATACATAATCCCTGAACCAGGTAGAAAGAGAAATATGCCAGCGCCTCCAGAATTCTGCAATATCTCTTGAAAAATAAGGGAAGGCAAAATTTCTTAACAACTCAATGCCTAATAACCTGGCAGTACCCAATGCGATATCGGAGTAACCGGAAAAATCGCAATAGATCTGGAAGGTAAAGAACAATGCCCCCAATACGAGTGTGCTGCCTGCAAAATGTTCGGAGTTATTGAATATGGTGTTTGCAAATTCAGCGCAGGTATCTGCGATAACAACTTTCTTAAATAGTCCCCATAATATTTGTCGCAAACCATCTACTGCCTTTGAATATTCGAAATGGCGCTCTTTTTTTATTTGGGGTAAAAGGTGCGTAGCACGTTCAATCGGGCCTGCAACAAGCAGCGGGAAGAAGCTTACAAAAACTGAATAATCTATAAAATTTCTTTCGGCCTTAATTCTTCCTTTGTAGATATCTATTACATACGATAAACCATGGAATGTATAAAAAGAAATACCCACAGGCAGGATCACATGGAGCGTCCACACGTTTACGTGTAAACCAAAATTGCCTAACATTTCAGCAAAGGAGGTAACAAAGAAATTATAGTATTTAAAGAAACCGAGGAAGCCAAGATTGATAACGATACTTGTAACAAACCAAAAAGTTTTCTTCCGTTTATCGCTGGCATTTTCCATCATTATCCCACTGAAATAATCCAGCAGGGTAGAGAAAACGAGCAGGAATAAAAAACGCCAGTCCCAACAAGCATAAAAAAAATAGCTTGCGACAAGCAGCAACATGTTCTGCAGCTTAAGGCTTTTGTTCGCGACAAACCAATAGAGCACGAACACCAGCGGAAAAAATAATGCAAAGCTTAAAGAGTTAAAAAGCATCTTTTACTTGTTAGTTTCAGTTATTCGCCACAAAGACACTAAGGCCCAAAGATTCACAAAGTTTTCTTAGTGTTACTTCGTGTCTTTGTGTCTTTGTGGCAAGAAAAAAATATTTTATGCCGTCTGCATCTCATTGTCGAATTGACGAATCAATGAAACGGTTTCTTTGATGTTGCCTCTTGATGATGCTCCAAATAAAATGGATTCAACATTTGGCAGTTTACAAACATATTCAATAGCTTCTTTTGCAGGAATAGCTCCTCCACCCAATACCTGCATGGCAATGGCCCGCAGTTGTCTTTCACGCAATGTCTTTTCATATATTTCCTTTCCACCGCTCATCCTGAATCCTGCTTTATTAATAGAAGAACAAATGATCGGGTTTTGAATACCAACGCCTTCAAGTACGTCAAGCAACATCGGCATATTCATCGTAATATAACCCGGCTCTGCGTTGTATTTCTTTATTATATAATCATGAAAATGTTTAAGCATGTCTTTCATGCGTAATCCCAGTAATAGATCCGTGATCACATTCTGTATGAAAACAACCGGGGTATTAAGTCCTTTAAACATTTTCATTTCCGCATCTATCATCAATTCCATAATTGATATATAATCTTTGGAAACGAATGCCATTCCACCTTTGAACAATGAGCCAAAGAAATTACCCGGCACATATTGTTTAATAGTTCCCATTATACCCAACTCCGTAACTGCATTTGCATATTTATGTGCATAGGGCATACAGGGATAAATAGAAAAGTGCTTGTACCTTTCGGGATGCTGCCTGATCATGTCGCATATATTGATAATGCGGTCGTGCGTAGTACACATAAATGTTTCCACGCCTTCACCACGTGCTATATCAATGGTATCTAAAATTGTTTTGTCTTCTTTGAATTTAATCGACTGTGCTCTCGACTTTTCATCCGAGATATGATTCACAGCAAAAAACTGGTTATCACCATATAATATCCTGTCCATCGTTATTAATTATTTTTTTGATTTTTAATTTGATCGATTACTTTGTCGGTAAGCCATGCACTTTCAAAAGTGTTTTTAATGTTCGGCACTTTACCCTGGATTGCTTTCACGAAATAATCTATCTGTGCTGAATATTCCTCGCCACGCAAATAGAAATCAACTTCTTCCGTGAGATCAGTTACATATTTAATTGTCCATCCCTTTGAATAACCTTTAGGAACATCATCAGATTTGAAAAACACTTTCAATTCTGATGCATCAGAAATGATCTTTCCTTTAGAACCAATGATGGTAATAGAAGTAGACATCTTCCTGTAAGTTTCTTCACTCCAGTTAACTGATAGCACACCGGAAATTTTATTTTCTGTTTCCATCAATGAATAAACGGCATCTTCTACTGTTTCAGAATAAATCGGTTTCAATAAAGAACCATGAATTTTTGCGATGGGAGCTACAAGGTAATTGATCAAATCAATTACATGCGACGCATAATCCAGTAAACAACCGCCGCCTTCTTTAGGATCTGCACGCCAGGTGCCTTGTTTCTTTTTTACAACAACGGGCCCGTATGCTTCACCGTGAAAATGATTGATCTCGCCAAGCGTCCCGCTTGTAACAAGCCTTTTCACTTCTTCAAATGTGCCGATGAATTTATTGTGATAACCAACCTGGTTCACTAATTTTTTTTCTTTTGCCATCTTCACCAGTTCAGCGCCTTCTTTTACATCCAGGCAAAATGGTTTTTCTGCAAACACATGTATGCCTCTTTTTAAAAGGTCACTTACAATCTCACCATGATATTTTGTAGGCGCAGCAACAAATACTGCTTCGGGACTTGTTTTGTCCAGCATCTTTTTATAATCTGCAAAACAATTAAAGCCGGAATATTTTTCCAGCACATCTGTTACCATTTTTGAGGTATCAGCAACTCCAACAATTTCCACATCGGGATGTGCTCCCAAAATAGCCAGATGGGAGAGTCCCATTTTACCTGCACCAATTAATGCAATCTTGATCATTTCTTTTCGAATTTTAAAATTTCCTGTTTAAATAATTTATAGGCGGCTTTTCCTTTGTCCATTAGTTCTAAAGCTGGTGGTTTATTCTGCAGGCTATTGATATAATCTTCTACTTTTTTTGCTGTAAGTGATGGCTCGTGGAGCATCAGGTTTTTTGCCAGTAAGAACTGGTCCACTTCGAGCAGTTCGTCCTGGTAAACAGAGATAGTTGGAACACCGAGGATCGCAAGTTCTCTTGTCATAGAACCGCCTGCCCCGATAAATATTGTGCAATTTGCGGCAATAAAATCAAAACTCATTGGTTTATCAGGAACATTTGTGTTATGAAACTTTTCCTGCTTATAATGATTGGCCTGGTTGGCATCTCTTGGTAATACAGTTATTTTATATTTGTCCTGTAAAGCAATAATGGTATCATCTAAAAAGTTTTCTTTTCCTTTATAGTATTGCGCTGTTTGTGGTTCAGGCCTGATATAAATATTTACCTGGCCATTCACATTCGATTTTCTTTTTTCCTGTATAGCTTCTCCCTTACTCCATAAATAAATTCCTTCCTTTACACCAGGGTACTGTATTACTTTTTTTGCAGATACACCGCCTTTTGCAACACGTTCTACAGGTAAATTCTCAGGGATGAGGATCTTTGTTGCTGTAAGAAATGCAGGTTTATTTCCCATTGCATGTTCGTTGTCGTTGGTATAAATAGAGGGTATGCCTAACAGTTTGGCTACAACAGGTGAATGAAAGGAACTTTGTGAAACTGCGAGGTCAGGTTTTTGTTTTTTCAAAAACTTACGCAACTGCATTACGCGGATCGGATAGCCAAAGATCTTTTTCAAAAAATCTTTGCCGTAGTGTTCTCCCACAATTGTATGCTTCAATCCACGCTGATCCAGTAATTCAACCGTATTGGCAAGTGGCCTTGAAGTTATGATAACAGTGTGCCCGTCCTTCTCCAGGTCACGGATGAGGTCGTAAAACATATTGATGTGCGGAGAGTTTGACAGATCGAACCAGATTCTCATAATATTTTTTCTGATTTTGGCATGAAATGATTTAAGTATATGCTAAACGAATTAAACATCCAGGCCTGCGACCAGCGCATATACGGAATCTTTGATGTTACATACTTATTTATCTGATAACGAAAAAACCCCTGCTCAGATTGCATGTTATCGATCGTCCAGCTCAATACCTTATCCACCAGATCCCGCTGTGCATCAAGCTTTCCGAGCTTCTGAAGTGTTACTATTAACTGGGCTGGTGCATGTATATCTATCGGGTATATTGAGTTGCTATAATACTTTGGAATGCCTTCACTTGTAAAAAATGTCTCTATATAATATTTAAATCCTTTATTCATGATTTCTGAGTAGCTGATATCCCTGCTGAATTTCATATAATCACATATACATTCGAGGTTATAACCTGTATGAAAATTATCTATCCACTGGTGAAAAGGAAGCGTGCCATAGCTCCATGAGCCATCTTCTTTTTGATGATCGCAGCAAAAAGCCACCACTTTCTTTGATTCTGCTATTAATGCCGTTTCTTTCGTAAACGAATAAACGCGGGCCAGCAGTCTTGCACCTAATAAAGATGCATTAAACACAACACTGTTGTCTAACGGAGAGTAGGAGAATGCATAATTGCCTGAGGGACTACTTGTCCTGTTCAGGTCTTTTAAAATAAAATCACAGGTAGTTCTTGCTGTGTTAAGTAGTTTCTCCTCTTTCGTTATTTCATATGCATCCAGTAATGCATTAGCGATAAAAGAGGAAGCAACAATAGTGGGTGTGAACTTGGGTTGAAAAAAAGCCCTCGATTCCCAATCAAAATTATAACCCCAGCAGGCTCCTGAATAGCCTTTGGTGCGACAAGCATCCAGCTTCTCTATGAATAATGCTATTTTCTCAAGGTGCTTTGGATCGTTGTCATGCTTATACAAATAACAATAAGAAGATAAAAAAAGTCCCAATGCCTTTGGGTTATATTCTTTTTTTATACCTACCAATTTGCGCAGGTTCAATGGCGACCTCTTAAAGAACTGTATCCATGCAAGTCTTAAAATGCGGCTACGGGGAATGAGCGGCAAACTTTGAAAAAATTTGCTGTTCAGTCCATCATATGGATCATAGCCTTTGAATTGCTCGTTTACGCAATAATCAGCCAGTTTCTTAAATGAATTATGAAATTTGGTAAGCATAGATTCGGGGCCGCTCAGTTAGTTCCAGGTTGTTTTGGTTTATAAAAATATAACAAGTTATGTTAATGCAACAGTATTAATAAGGTTAGTATAAAACTCCTTAAAATCTCCAACAGGTATTTGCGGCTCTCCCAGTGGAATAGTGGCATTGTTCTTTATTATCGTGATTTGATCCTGCAGTTTTTTTTCGAGGTCAGCATTATCCCTTGTTCGGAATAGTATAGTACTGGCTGGTTTTTCAACAATATCAGATGCGATCGTCGGTTTACCTAAATACAAGGCCTCCCGGATAGTAAGTGCATCCCCATCAGTATTAGTGGGCCTGATAACAATATCTGCATTTTCGATGAGCCGCACAAAGGATAGTTTTTCACTTATTAACATAAAATGGTCCTGCAGGCCCAGCTCATTAATCAATTGAAGGTTTTTATTAAAAAGATCAGCTCCTCTTTCAAGTGCAGAAACAGTATAAATAAAAGCAACAGGCTCGCCTTTTGCGATAAGTTGCCTGGCGGTTTCTATACACATATCAAGTCCATACAGGTCCTCATTGTTATGAAGCGTGAGGCGTGAAGCATTTGCACATACAATGATCTTGCCGGCCGACCTTTGTTTTTTTAACCATGCGATCACAGCGGAAGGTAATTCCGGCTCATCTTTCATAACGGGGGGAAGAAACGCATGTTTCAACACACATTTTTTTCTTGGCAAAGGAAGTTTACTGAAGATATCAGGATTTACCAATACGATCTTGTTGGCCATGCTGAAGAAAAAACTGTCAATCGCACGGAAAGGTTGCGAACGTCTTTTTCCATAACCATGGATAGTGATGATCACTTTTCGTGAAAGCAATTTACCGGTAAGAATATGTATTGTTTTAAAAAGCTTATTGCCGCCCTGTATAAACAATATATCTGTACGCAATACCTTTTTGATATAAGAAATGGGATTTAAGCTTCTCATGTAAAAAATGCCCGCCTTTTTTACATGTGATTCATCAATCAGATCGATGTTGAATTCATCTTTAAGTAAGTGAGTGAGCCGCTGGATATGTATACTGATCCCACCTGCGGGAGGTGCTATTGGCCCGGTGATAAGTATCTTAAGCTTTTTCTTCATTACGCGTCAGGGGATGTAATCTAAGATGGTTAAGTCTTAAAATAAAAAATGTTTCGGGTGCGATTATTTGTGTTTAATAATCAGCTTATATTTTTGATTTGCTGAATAGGTGAGGTCTTCACGCTTAACCAATTTAAATTCTATAGGCATTTCACCAATCATCCTGCCCATATTCGAACGCAATTGTTCTTCATCTGCTTTACTCCAGGCTGAAGTTACAACGAGTTTAACCTGCAAAGTATCTTTTCCTGCGTATTGATGAATTTGTGCTGTCTCAAGATTGCTTACTCCTTTAAATGAATGGTCCATGCAACCAACAGCGCTACCATCTTTTAAATCTACTGTATCACCGGCTCTTCCTTCTATCCTTAATATTTTTGGTGATACTATATTTTCCAAAAAGTCAGAACCATCCACGATAAGTTTATCATCTACTGCATATCTTATTAAAGGAAAAGTGCGATTAATCAGTCCCGTTGTGATCACTTTATCCTGCTGGAATTCATTGATAGAATAAAGGGGGAGAGGTTTGTATTCTCCTTCTGCGTTTTGTGCAATACCAATCGTTCTTTCCACATTGCCATACCAATCGTGAATTTTTGTTTGCAGGTATGGTTCTACCTTATCTCTTTGGAAACCATACAATGTTTCAGAAGAGGTAAAAGCATTTGGTATATTCAAAGAAAGATTTTTCTTTTCCAGTTCAAGCACTATCTTATATAAATAACTTGGAAACGCCTCAATGGCCACTGGTGCAAAATCCTTGATCATCTTATGATAAAATTCAATTGTACCGGGATTTACATTGGGACTGGAGATGTAAAGAATATTTGCTTTTTTATAAAATTCGTATGTAGTATTTCTTCCAAGCACACCTCTTATTGATAAGAGCGGCTGGCCAAATTTATACCCGTATTGCGACCTGTATTGCCTTACATAAGCCTGTTCGGCTGCTATATTAAATGGCGTTCTGTACACCGTTAGCGGAGCCCCGGATGTGCCGCTTGTTAAGCCTTTTACTTTTAAAAAATCAAGGCCATGATAAATATTGTTTACTTCATGCTTGATGGAATGCCTGTCGATAATGGGTAGTTTAACAATATCAGTAAGGTCTCTTATATCTGATATACCTATTCCGTGTTTCTTATATAATTTATTATAGAACTCGGAATTCTTATAAGCTTTTTTAAACAATGAAATAAATGCATCATTGTAGCCATTCAGTAATTTTCCATAGTCCAACTTGTTAAGTTGTGCTATCTCCTTAATTTTCCTGGTTGTAAACAGGTTGTTCTTGCTGTAGTATTTTACAAATTCATTCATACATGTAAGTTTCAGATAAGACTCCCCAGGGCTTCGAATCCCTGGTAAAACACAATAAGTTTAGATGATCCATTTTTAGTTTTCGACCTTCTGAACATATTCATAAAAAAAATCTTTATCTGTTCAAGAGGCATGAATATTCTTTTTAATGCATCAATGACTATAACGTCATCCACAATGTTTATAGTATGGATACCATAATTAAACCCGCTTTTCTGGGGTGGTAAGATGTCTAAAACAGCCTCTTCTTTAAATTCCTTTTCGTTCAATACGGTAATCCTGTTAATGGTGACCGATTTGCCGTAATACTCAGCGCAGTTCTGCGATGGCCTGTATATCTCCCCGTCCAACTTAATAAAGTTGCCTGCGGGCCTGCTTCCATTCAACGAACTTTTTACAGGATTCCCTGCATGCGGTATGAAAGGACCATTCATTGAATTTGCATAATAAATGTACAACTTACTATTACTATTTTCCCCTCTCTTGGTAGCGAATAACCAATATTTATTGTTGTATTCTAAAATAGTAGAATCGAGTAGTGGAAGATTTTGTATCAGGGTTTTACCATTGATCAGCGAATTGGTAATAAAATCAAACTCATACCATACTACATGGCCGCCCTTGCTAGCTTCCGGCATAATATAAGTCTTCCCGTTCTGTATAAAAACATTGGGGTAAGAAAGATGGCTCCTCGTATCCAGCATTTGCTTGGTAAAAACAGGCCGGAAATTAGCATCTACTGATGTTAATGATATCTTCCCGTATTGATCTCCTACTGAAAAGTCCTCATATATTACATTAAGATTTCCGTCGGGGCTTTTGAAAATGAATGGATCAGCAAAAAAACGATCGGGAGTAGTAATAGGTAACCATTTAAAATCGGGATTAAAAGTTTTATTCCTGATAAGTTCAGCCACGTCGATTTTCGCAAGCCCGATATTCCATTGCTTGCGAAACATTTTATCAGCTATTTTATCAAAAATATTCATAAGGTTATTACCAGTCTTTAGTGTTTCAATTTAAATTATATATCCGTAAATATTAAAAAAAATAAAGTTACTACCAGGCTTATCAACCATTCCCTGTTGCCCCCATTCGCCTGCCCAGCTTCTTTAAAAAATTATACCCAAACGAGCTGTAATTGATACATTCCACTTCCTTACCTCCAAAAGACAATTTAAATTCATTGATACCGGCGAGGCTTTTATCAGTAGTATTCTTAGCAATGCCGCCGAAATCATATATCTTAAAACCCTGCTCTTTAAAATGCAGGATATCTTTATAGGTAAGCAGTTTATTGGCCCGCCCAATCATATTCCTGTTAAAGGTTTCATCAAATCTTTTGGAAGCAGAATGAAAAAGCCTCGCAATACCAATTTCTTTATCTATCAAATAACTGTGTGCTACCAGTAATTCATCGCCCAGGTAAGCAAAACTCACAACAAAATTTGCTCCCATTTCATCAATTCTTCGTTTACTTGTAAGCGCAATATTTTTTGCTGATGCAAAGTCGTTGTAGAATTTGACAAAGGTTTCTATATCCTGTTTAAACATACAAACCACGCCTTCTTTTTCCGACTTCCTGATTTCCTGCCGCACAGTGGTACTACAGTTTGAAAGAATTGTTTCTGCATCCGGGCCGAGGTCATTTTCTACTGTATGAGAAATATCACGAAGACCAATGATCCTGATCTTTCCTTCGTCTTTAATGTGCATATAACAGCTAAATGAGAAAATATCCCAAAAACGAAATTTATAAGTAAACCATGATTCATTCACCTTAAAGAATGAAAACTTTTTTTGAAATCGGATCATTTCTTTGTTTAAAATAATAAGTGTTTTATTTTTTGTTTATTCCCGTTGTTTCAGGAATGATAAACCTTGTTATAAAATTGAATTGTCTTTTCCGTCACATGATCGCTACGGTATTTTTCTATTGCGATCTCTCTTGATTTAGCCGACATAGCCAATATCTTTTCATTATTGTCGTACAGCTCTTCCAGCGGATCTACCAGCGTATTTACATCAGCTGTATTGGTAAGAAAGCCATTCTCACCCTCCGCTATCATTTCGGATATGCCGCCAACTGTAGATCCGATCACAACCTTACCTGCAGCCATCGCTTCTGCGATCACCATTGGCAGCGATTCCTGTTTTGAAGACACTACAAGAATATCGGCCTGTGTCATTACGGACACAACAGTGGTTTGTGGTACCCAGCTATGAAAATTGATATAAGGCGCCAGCTTATGTTCAGCAACATACTTATTCACTTTTTCTTTATAAACAGGGCTTTTGAAATCACCCAGCACATCGATCGTATAGAACTTTCCTTTTTTTACCAGTACCTGCAGCGCTTCAAGTAAAAACATGATGTTTTTATTTTCATCCAGTACACCAATTACAATTAACCGGTTACTTGTAGCAGTTTTTAAAGGAACATCAAAGTATGCCTGTGTTACTGCATTGGGAATAATAACATTGCATTCGTTTATTATTCTCTTGTAAGCTTTTACCGAATAATTTGACAGGTGAATAATATGTTTTGGAAAAAACAGTATCTGTATAAATTCATTGAACAGGTTGGTAACTTTTATCTTAACGCTCTTGCTCACTTTTCCTTCGGCAATTGCGATACCATGAATTGTTTCGAGACATTTTGTATTGCGCAGGCCAAACATCCTGGTAAATAAAAAAGTATCCCCAACTTCATAATGAATAAGGTCTGGCTTCAACTCTTTAATATACCTTCTCACACTAAATGAACATTTCAACAGGTAGTTCATAGAGTGAAAAGGATAGGGGCCTTCGGGAGAATAAATGATCTGGATATTCTTTGCAAATTGTATACGCTTTTCTTTTTTTACTTCTGAATTAAACGACACTACGCTTACTTCAATATCTTTTTCCGCAAAACCTTTCAGGAGATTACCGACAGCAGAATGCACCCCGCCTTTTATATTGTTGGGGTCCAGTGGAAAATGAATAACAAGAATCATTATTCTCATAACATACCTGCTTTAAATTCTATCTAAGCCAATTTTAAATACCTGGTATCGTCTCTATTTTGAAAATTTAATAAATAACGGGTTGCCAGGTTGAGCTTGTCGAAACCGATATAGTTTAGTACAAGATCGCCTTCGACAAGCTCAGGCTGACTGTATTCCAAATGAAACACTACTAGATCTTATTTTCAAAATATTCCAATTAGTTTTTATATGCGTTCAACATCACGTCCCTGTTTTTCCTGCCAAGCTCTTCCGAATAATGACGATCAAACTTTTGTTCAATTTGTTTATACTTCTCATCCTTTAATGCTGCAATAATGGTATCTGCAATGGCATCTTTATTGGGTTCAGTAAGTAACCCGTTCATTTCTTCTTTTATATATTCAGAAAAAGATCCCACGTTGGTAGCGATTACCATTTTTCCAACAGCAAATGCCGTCATTACAACACCACTTTGTGTTGCATCCCTGTATGGACATACAACAAATTTAGACCTTTCGATAAATCCTACAAGTTCCGCTACATCTATAAACCTTGGAATGATGGTTATATTGTTTTTATATTTTTCCACGATGGATTCATTAACAGAAAATCCCGGTACAGGGGCACCGGCTATTAAAAATTTTTCATTTGGGTAATGCTCCAGCACTTTTGGTATTGCTTCCACCAACATATCAATTCCTTTATAAACAGACAATCGTCCGAAAAATAAAATTGTACCTGGTTTCGGTGTTTCCTTACTCATAAAATGGGAAAGAAAGGTTACCGGCTGAAACCTGATAATATGTGAAGGTGCTTTGATATTTTTAAATCCGCCTGCAAATTGTTTCCTTGCAAAATCAGAATAGAAAAACAACCCTTTTGCCCAACTAAGAAAAAGCCAGTTGGGAAAATTCTCTTTCCAGGATGCTTCGCCTGAATGTGGCAATGGATCATGTACTGTGATAAACATTTTCTTTGATCTTATAAAAGGATATAAGCCTATACACCTGGTAGTGATCGTATCAAAATGGATCACTTCGGCTTTTAAACTCTTTATATATTTACCAAGCCTGAGTGATTTGAATAAACTTGCGAGTGAATAACTTTTTTTATTCGCCATTATTGCAAACATCACACTTCCACATCCATCAAAATAGGGTTTAAACTGCGCCCATTTTTCTTTTCCTAATACCCGTTCACCGGTTTCCAGCTCTTCAAATTCATCAAGACTGTCAATATTAATAAGAGTGCTGTTTTTACAGGCCGGGGTAACTTCAATAATTACATGCAGGTTCACTTCCTTTTTGACAGCTTGTATGGTGTCAATGGCAAGGTCGATATAGTAAGGGCATGTATAGTATATTACGGTCATTTCGTCGCTATAACGATTTTTTATAAAAAATAGTTTATGAGCCTGCTTCTTTTTGAAATTGTAAGCTGAGGCCCCGTTTTTTTAGATTGATCAAAACAGGTATTGCCAATACGATTATAATTCCCCAGAAAAGGAAAAAAGTATATCCTTTGTTCATATGATCGGCCAGGAAATAATAACCGAATACAATCCCGCCGCTCAATACATAAAATCCTACTACGTGCAATATTGAAGTGATCTTCCTTAATACCAGTATTACATCCTGTATAATATGAAATGCAAGAAAAGAAAAGAAGATGGCATAGTTTACAACCGATAATGATTTATAATAATAAAATCCTATTGCACTCAGCGTTAAACTTATTACAAGGCTTGACACATTGCACCACATATCTATTTTTTCCAGTTTCATTGTTACCAGCACATTTGCCTGTAATAACGCTGTAGGGAACACGAGTATGGTAAGAAACATTTCGTTACAATAAACGGCAGTATGAATGTATTTTTCTCCAAATAAAAGCGGGATAAAATAATCTGAGAATGAATACACAAAGGTGTAGGCAACCAATCCATATAAAGCATATACCAAAAATGCATTTTTATAAACTGCATTCATTGCTTTTTCACCATTTTTAAATGATTTAAGCAGGAGAGGGTAGATAGAAGTAGATACAATAACAGGTAATATCTCTGCCATTGCAAACAGCTTGTATGAAACTTCGTAATTGGTAACCGCCTCATCGTTTGCCAGTACTTTTGAAACAAGTATGGTGCCGATACGCCAATACACAACAGAAATACTACCAATAATAATGAATGCCCAGTTGTTGCCAATGATCCGTTTTACTTCCTGCAACGAAACTTTTACAGATAATATATGGCTGAGATTAAAATTACCCGAGCTCCCATATCTTATAAAAAGATTCAATGTTATTAGCCTTAACGCGATCAGGAATACAGAAAGATAAACGATATCGATCGTGTAAACAAAAAGGAAACATGCAATCAGGAATTTAAGAATTGCTTCTGCAGTCAGTATAGCAAAAGTTTTCTTTTGTTCCCCGTCCGCTATATTAATGTATTTGATCACATAAATAACATTGTCGAAAATTACATTGATACCGATAAAAACAGAAAGGCACCTGATCTGGTAGCTATCGTACAATGTATATGTCAAAACAATATTGATCAGGAAAAAGATAACCCCCACAATTAATTGTATCCTGAAAAACTTATCAATGAGTTTGTGCCTGTCTTCAGTATTGATGAGTTCTCTTACAAACCATTGTCCGAGCCCGAGCGAGGAAAATCCTAAAACAAAAGAATAAAGGGTGTTGGCAATTACATAATCGGCAAAATCAGGCGTTGAGTATTGCCTGGCTATTACAATAAAAAAAACACTTAGTAAAATATTCTGGAAAATATTAGAGAAAACGCCCCACATGCTGTTCTTAAAAACGCTTGAGTTCAGCTTTGAAAAAATGGATGTTTTTATTTTATCCGGCATGTGCTTCTTCTGTTTCTAATTGTTCTAATAGTGTTTCCGGTTCTTCGTCTGTTTCAAATCTTCTATAATTAGTAATGAGCAGGCAAATAAATGTTACTACAAATATTTGTATCCTGATATCACCCAATGAATACACGGTATAAAATCCAAGCATCCATGCCATTAATGACGATACGAGCAGAATAAATGTTGTGTCACGCACCCTGAGATAAGTCAAAACAGAAATGATCATGGGTACAACAATGAATAATATGATTGCGATAAAACCAACGGCTCCATATTCTGTCAATAATTTCAGGTAACCGCTTTCAGGGTGATCATAGTATACAAATTCGTTGTCGATAAACCAGAACTGGTCGGGATTGTGTACAGAAACATAATTTGCATAGTTTCCCGGCGCAATACCAAACAAGGGATTATCGAGAAAAATCTGGTAAGCATCTTTCCATATTGAAAAACGGAAATCATACGAATCCTGCACATTATCTGTTCTGTTGAATACAGCAAACTTATCAGAGAAGTTATATATCACAACAAACATGACGGCACCGATCAGTAATGCATAAATCTTATACATTGCATTTCCGAATATAACGATCAATGAAAATCCAAGTGCAAATCCACCCAGGCCACCACGACCGCCGGTATAGAGCAAGGCGATCAAAGTAATTACAAGGAAAATATAATTTTTGGTAGCTATTTTTTCTTCTCCCCAGTCTTTAATTAAAAATAAAAAGCTCCCTGCTGCCAGAAACTGTGCACATTTCTGTGGATCCTGGAAAAAACTCGGGTAACGTGTAGCACCTTCCTGTAACACGTTCGGATTTACTTTTGAAATGGCAAAATCAACGCCCAGCACAAACTGTACGGCAATAAAGGCAATCGCAAATAATACTGTTATCCTTAGCCATTTTACAATTTCAAAAAAGAACATGGGATCTGCAATACATTCGTCTACCAGGATCTTTGCAAAAATAAAGGTTGCAAAATATTCGATCCATGCACGGGTTGTATCAGGTGAAAGTGTTGCTGCATTATAACAGCCAATAATTCCTACAATTGTAATGGTTACAAACAGGAACCTGTAAAATTTGCCAAAGGGTATTGGATCGTTCTGTTTTTTCCTGTAAAACATTACAGCAAAAATGTAAGTAGTAATATGAAATGAATTCAATCCAAGTGCCCCTGGAATTACATAAATCGAAACAAACGGGAAAGCGAGTAATATATATTGTATAAAAAGACGGTTCTTATCTACGCTCTTTCTTGCAGTAAACATCAGCCCGAAAAAACTCAGGAAAGTGAGTATCCCTAAAATCTGGACGATTGACATAAGCCGATGAATTGGTTTACCTGTTGAACCATACTCCCGTCATCCTGCAAATATTTTCAGTAAATGATACATCTTCAAGTACGTCAAAACGGGGTAAGCTATACAGGTCTTTGAAATTTTCTGCTGTAATATACTGAGGTATTGTGTTATAGGCTGTTTTATAACCTGAATCCTTTAAAAATTTAATTTCTCTTTCATTATAAAGTCCATTGGGATAAGCAAAATGTTCAACGTCTTTTTTAAGCCAGTTTTCCAGTATCTTTTTAGACTCTTTGATCTCATACCCGGATTGTTCATCCGAACAGGTAATTAAGATAGGGTGGGTGACCGTATGACTTCCTATTGTAACATAACCTGCATTGGATATCTCTTTCAACTCATCAATAGTGAGCGCCTCTCTTTTTAAAGATAATTGAGCTTTCACCTTATCAACAATATCCTGCCGCTCTTCATTCTTCACTTTCTTTAATGCCGATACAGATTGGCTTACCAGGCCTTTCTTATTTGCAGCCGCGATATATGACCACCAATATGCTTCACCGGTAGCTATAGGTTTTGTAGAAGCAAAAATTGTTACTGGTATTTTATACCTGTTTGCTATAGCTGCAATGTTATCCTTGTTATCCTTCCATCCGTCATCTACGGTAAAAACAACAGCAGCTGAAGGGAAAGGTTTTTTGCCATTCGCAATCGCATACACATCATTTGTGGAAATAAAGGAATACCCGTTTTTGAGGAACCATTTTACGCATGATTCAAAAAGCTCCCTGCCCGGATCGTGGAAGTACACGGAAAGAATGAACTCGCCATTGCCGGCCCTCTTTTTTATCTTGCTTACTTTTCCAGAGATAATAAAAAACTTAGATAATAAAAAAGCAGCTATATTCCTTTTATTGAAAACCATTGAAAATGAAGTTATATAATTCTTTAATTAAAAAATAAATGAAGACTTAAATAACATCACCTTCATATATTGTTTCCAATATAACGAAGCTGCTGCTTGCATTATTTTGCATTACAAACAATTCAGTTTTTGCAACTACTTAAGAAACCATATTCCTTAACTTATAGGAATAGTCGAGCAGTTCAACATTTGATTTCTGCACGTCTGCGGTCATCATATATCCTAAAGAAGGAAGGGTAACCTTCACTTTATTATTCTTTATGGATATTACATTCCCTTCAAACTCCATCAATGGACCACTTACAATACGTACCATGTCAGAAACGTTTACGGAGGTTTTCTCAAGTACAACATCTGTATGTTCACTTACAAAATGTTGGATACTTTCAACTTCAACGTCTTTGATCATAGCCGGCCTTCCGAGCCAGTAAACAAAGTTGATCACATCGCTGGTTTGCCTGATCGCAGCCATTTCTAATTCCGTAATGTTTACAAACACGTAGGAAGGAAACAATGGTTCCAGGTTTGCTTTTCTCCTGTCCATAGAGGGATACGATACCCTGTTTAAAGGACAGTAATTTTCAATTTTCTTTTTAGTTAACAAAGCCGATACTCTTTTTTCGCATCGTGACTTAGTGTAAACTGCATACCAATTCTTTTTCATTTTGGTCTTTTTTAAATGGTGAGTTATGCAGTTTCTCACTGGATTAGATCGATCTCAAATAGCTTTTAAAAAGGATATGGCGGAGCCAAATTACAATTACAGCAAATGCTGCGGTTGTTTTTTCAGGAGATATTATTGGTTTAAAGCGGACTTTCTTTCTAAGTTTTTTGTGTAACGGTCTTCTTTTGTTTCTGTTCTTTCTTTTCTTTTTTCTTTCCTTTTTCCCCATATACATAATCATAACCGTAGCCATAATTATTGTTGAAGAATCCTCTCGTCTTTACTCCATTAAAAACAATTCCAGGATTCGTCAATGGGTTTATCCTCATATTTTCATCTATTCTCTTTACAAGCATTTTTGGTGTGTATTTGTGACGCACCACGTACAATGTTGCATTCACCAATTTTGTCAACACAAACGCATCTGTTACTAAAACCACGGGTGCTGTGTCAAGTACCACCAGGTCAAAGATTCCTTCAAGGTAAGCGATAAAATCATTGATCTTACCATTTAGCAATAACTCTGAAGGACTTTCATGTAGCGTACCGGAAGAAACAAAGAACAGGTTTTCGTGATTTGGTACTCTTTTAATGATATCCTCGGGATCTTTTTCTCCTGTGAGGTAATCACTCATTCCTGCATCTTCTGTTGTTTTGTCAAATATCTTTCCGAGTCCCGGCTTGTGTAAATCAAGGTCAACAAGCACAACTTTCTTGCCACTGAGTGAATTACTGATTGCAAGATTCGCAGCAACAAAACTCTTTCCTTCACCGGGAATACTGGAAGTAACCAGTATCTTTTTCTTCGACTGATCAATTCCCAAAAAATGTAACGATACTCTTATCTTCCTGAATTCTTCTGCTATAAAACTTCTTTTTCCGGCCTGTATAACCAATTCATCTTTTGACTTGTTATGAGCAACTTCGCCGATAATTGGCAATGACGTCATTGATTCCAATTCGTGCCTGTATAATACCTTGCGACTGAATGACTCTCTTGCACTAATGAACACGATACAAACTCCAACTGCCAACGCCACCGCAGCCAGGTAGATAAGCATTTTATTAGGGCTTACCGGTTTCTTGGTCGACTGTGCTTTATTTACAACCCTGCTATCTGATAGGGTAGAAGCGTAAGAAAGTTCACTTTCCTCTTTCTTTTGTAACAGGAAAGAGTAGATGCCGTTCTTAATATTCTGGTCCCTGCTCATTTCAAGTAACTGCCTTTCTTTTTGCGGAACGGCACTTAACATCGAACTGAATTTATTTGAAGTAGAAGAGATACTTGCCATACTTGCTTCCAGGCTTCTTTTCTGTGCCTGTACATTTTCAAGAATGGTGGGCTTTAACTTATCGATCTGTTCTCTAAGTGAAACCAGTATCGGGTTATTCTCAGCTACAGTTGTTTTTAATCTTTGATATTCCAGTTGTTTTGAATTAAGGTCATTCATTAACTGCGATAAGTTTGCATCACCTACTCCTGCAGTCATTAAACCTCCTCTGTCGCTACCGCTTGTAATCGTTTTTTCAACTTCATTAATAGAAGATATCTGTGCCCTGAGCCTTCCTACCTCCTGGTCATTGCTGGCAACGCTTTGTATATAAGCCTGGCCTTGTGAACTGATATCTGTTGCGCCTGTTGCTGCTTTATACTGCTGAACATTTCTTTCTACAGAATCAAGATCACGCTTTACAAGTCCCAAACGCTCATCAACAAATTCCAGCGTATTTTTCGCAAGACTGTTTTTCTCATCGATGGCAGCACGATCGTACACAACTATCAACTGGTTCAATACATCTTCCGCACGTTGCGGAATTTCATCACGATAGCTGAGGTCAATGATACTCGACAATTTACTTGCAGCTGAAACTTTAAGACCTCTAAGGATATTTTTTGTCACATCCTTGGTTTGTACCAGCGAAAAATAATACTGCTTGCCAAGGTTGCTGGGAACATATCTTTTATTCGGTACAAATTTTAATCGTCCATAAGGAGTGCTCAGCCACTCATTTACAGATCCTGCATATTTTCCTTCCAATGAAATTGCTCCTTTCGCCTGGTCATAAGTGAAGTGTACTTTAGGTACTTCCTTTATTGAATCAGGATCAGCAACAGTAATCTGCACCGGGGATGAAAGATAGGCTGATATAGCTCTCACTTTTCCTTCAATCGTGATCGGTGCGTACAAGTGCAGTGATTTTACCACGTTATCCATCAAAGTTCTTGATTGCAAAACTTCGATTTCATTTTCAATGATCTTCTTGGTGCCCATCATGTTGAACGATTCCATCATTTTCGAATCCTCGTATCCTTTCTTTTCGTCCTTGATGATGAGCTTTGCGGTTGCTTCATACATCGGCGTCGCATACCTTAAGTAAACATAAGCACCAGAAATGGCCAGTATTCCAAAGATCAGGAACGCAGGCCAGTATGTTATATATTTAGATAACATCTGGGTTACCAGGTTCTCTTCTTTCTGAGCAATGGGCTTATGTTGTTTTCCTTGTGTCATTTATTTTTTCTTGGCAGAGGTTATTTTACTAGCTGTGTCACAATAACCGCTATAACAGACAAGCCACTGAGTATCGTTGGCAAAAGTGCCTGGTTACGGCTTGACATTGCTACTTTTTCTTTATTTGCCTCAACATATACTACATCATTTGGTTGCAAATAATAGTAGGATGATGTTAAGAAATTCTTTGAATTCAAATTAATTCGCTTGATCTTTCTTTTCCCGTCTGTTTCCCTGATCAGTAATACATTGTCTTTTTTTCCATAAATCGTGATGTCACCGGCAAGACCCAAGGCCTTCACAAGAGATATCTTTTCATTTGGTACGTTGATCACTGTTGGGTGAGCAACTTCACCAATAACTGTTACTTCAAAGTTTAAATATCTTACAGTAACAATCGGGTCGATCAATAATTTCTTGTCAAGGATCTGATTCGTTATATCTGTTTTCAATTGCTTTCTCGAAATTCCCGCAGCCTTAATATTTCCCAGGATAGGCAACTGAATATTACCATCGCTGTTTACAAGATAACCCGCAATCTGCGAAGTAGTACCTGCACTGGTTGTAGTACTTGCCTGGTTACTGTTATTCGTATTGAACAAAGCAGAAGCTTCGGCATTGGCACTGCTTATTGTCACGCTCAAAATATCATTTTTCAAAATAGGAGCGTCCGCGGCATCGTCCTGTCTTGTAATAAACGTGGTATCACCTGCATCATTAAAGTAAGTTGTGCTCTTTGTTGTAACACATGAAGTACCAAACATAATGATCCCAATAAGCAAAGTCAGAAAGGTAAGCGGTCGAGCCATAAATCTATTTATGATTAAATTGAAAAATCAATTTTATACAAAGTTAAAATGGAAATTCTCTCGAAATGTGGATTTTACAGAGGCTCAAAATGAAAAAATATCACTTCAAGTCAGGGGGACTTATTCTTAGGAATGAATTCTACGGTTTGTTCAAAATACCTGGCTTAACGCTGGAAGATTTTCAGAAGTTTGGATAAGCTATTATAAATTAACAGGTTAGTACACTTGTCATTTATCCATCAAAAGTAATATACGAATCGCTAATATGCAAATAAATAGGGGGAAATTTTATAAACAATTTCCTTTCGGTTGTTGGTAAAAACAAACGGTTAAATTTGGAGCAACCCACATTGTTTTCTAATGAAATTTAGAAGAAATTCTGTTCGAAACTTTGAAATTATCCCAAAATCGACAAAAATCAGGGCAAATTCCCACTAACTTTGCAAACCTAAATCATTCATAATATGAAGGAAGTGTATATCATCTCGGCAGTTCGCACGCCCATAGGCAGTTTTGGAGGTAGTTTAAAAGGATTTTCGGCAACCCAGTTGGGCGGCCTGGCCATAAAAGGTGCCCTGGCAAAAGCAGGGATTAAGCCGGAACAGGTAAATGATGTGCTCATGGGATCTGTGGTGCAGGCTAATCTTGGACAAGCCCCGGCAAGGCAGGCTTCAAAATTCGCAGGTCTGCCAAATGAGGTTAATTGTACAACCATCAACAAAGTATGTGCAAGCGGAATGAAGGCAATTTCCCAGGCAGCTCAAAGTATCATGCTGGGTGATGCTGATATCGTAATTGCAGGCGGAATGGAAAGTATGAGTAATGTTCCCTTTTATTCAGATAATATGCGTTGGGGAAATAAATATGGTAACACCCAATTAATCGATGGTCTTGCTAAGGATGGTCTTACAGATGTATATGATGGAAAGGCGATGGGTAATGCTGCTGAACTTTGTGCATCAACCTGTGGCATTAGTCGCCAGGAACAGGATGCTTTTGCGATTGAAAGTTATAAACGTAGCCAGGCGGCTGTTGAAGGTGGCAAATTTGATAATGAGATCATACCTGTTGAAATTCCACAAAAAAAGGGAGATCCGATCATCTTTAAAAAAGATGAGGAAGCATTCAATGTGAAGTTTGATAAGATACCTGAATTGAAAGGAGCTTTTGTGAAAGACGGAACTGTTACTGCTGCCAATGCATCTACCATGAACGATGGAGCTGCCGCATTGGTATTAATGAGCAAAGAGAAAGCAAATGAACTCGGCCTGAAACCAATTGCAAAAATTTTGTCTTATGCTGATGCAGAACAGGCCCCGGAATGGTTTACTACCACGCCGGCTCTTGCTGTCCCTAAGGCTGTTGAAAAAGCAGGGTTAAAAATGTCGGATATTAGTTTTTGGGAATTGAATGAAGCGTTTGCTGTTGTTGGTATTGAAAATACAAAGCGTATGAAATTAGACCCCGCTAAAGTAAATGTAAATGGTGGAGCAGTTTCATTGGGACATCCACTCGGCTGCAGTGGAGCAAGGATTATTGTAACACTTATAAATGTTTTGAAACAGAATAATGCAAAATATGGCGCTGCGGGTATCTGTAACGGTGGTGGTGGTGCGAGCGCAATGGTGATCGAAAGTTTATAGTTCACTGGTTAACAAGGTTGATAAAGTTGACGAAGTTGATAAAGTTACTGACCTTATCAACTCTATTAACTTTATCAACTTTTTACTTCCCCTTATCAACAGCAGAAAAAAAATCACAACTTTTTTTCATCCGCTATTGTTTTATTAAAAAAATGTTTCTACTTTGCGCATCATTACAAAATCATTGTAACGGTTTCCATCCCTACGATAACTGCTTTAACTCTTTACAACAAGTTTTTTTCATCCTTTATCTACGATCTACTCTTAATTTTTTCGCCTGAATTATTTCAGAGATAATTTTTTGCCCGGTTTCAACAATCCTTTGAATTCTTTTAATCACTAGCTCACGCGGCCCCTTGACTACAACAATCATTACCATTATTAACTAACTGTATAAACTATTACCATCTTTACTGCTCACCGTTCTGCTATGCTCAAATTCCGGTGTGCAGCATTCAATAAATTTTTACACTTTTAATTCGCCATATACTCATATACTTTTGAGTGTAGGTATACATAACTCCCTAATATATCCTTGTTGCAAAACAGGATAGCCCAAACTTAGTAATAACGGAAAAACCAATTTAATCAGGATGCTGACAGGACAGCATCCTTTTTCTTTTAAGCTAATTGAGTACATCGATTCTGAATAGTTGAAATTTGGATATTGAGCATTGAGTATCGAATATTCATTCATGGAAATATTCAATGCTCAATATTCAATTCTCCATACTAGTAATCCTTCAATGATTTGTTCATCTCCCCCCGATAGAATAAATTTGCAATGATTCACAATAACTAAAGAAAAATAAATAATTATATATCAGCATGCGACAAATAGCATTTAGAGAAGCTTTACGTGAAGCGATGTCGGAAGAAATGAGACTGGATGACCGGGTATTTTTAATGGGAGAGGAAGTTGCTGAATACAACGGCGCCTATAAAGTGAGCCAGGGGATGCTGGAAGAATTTGGTGAAAAAAGAATCATTGATACACCGATCGCTGAACTCGGCTTTTCAGCAATAGCTGTTGGGGCCGCACAAAATGGATTACGTCCCATTGTTGAATTCATGACCTGGAATTTTGCCGTGCTTGCTTTAGATCAAATTTTAAACACCGCCTCTAAAATGCTGGCAATGAGTGGCGGACAGGTTGGATGCCCAATTGTTTTTAGAGGGGCTACCGGAAGTGCCGGACAATTAGGTGCCCAGCATTCAACCTCTTTCGAAAGCTACTATGCAAATATCCCCGGATTAAAAGTCATTTCTGTGAGCAACCCCTATGATGCAAAAGGGCTGCTTAAATCCGCTATTCGTGATGATGATCCGGTAGTTTTTATGGAAAGTGAAGTAATGTATGGCGATAAAGGAGAAGTTCCTGAAGAAGAATACCTGATCCCGATCGGAAAAGCAAATGTTGTGAGAGAGGGTACAGATGTTACCATTGTTTCATTTAATAAAATGATGAAAGTTGCACTAGGTGCTGCAGAAGAACTCGCCAAAGAAGATATTAATGCTGAAGTAATAGACCTGAGCGACAATCCGGCCATTAGATTGGTTTACTATTTTAGAAAGTGTGAAAAAGACCAACCGACTTGTAATTGTAGAAGAACAATGGCCTTTTGCATCCGTTTCGTCAGAAATTACGTATCGAATACAGAAAGAAGGTTTTGATTACCTGGATGCACCAATAAGAAGGATTACTTCCGCTGATGCTCCAATGCATTATGCCCCGAATTTAGTTGCCGCTTATTTACCAGATATACCACGTACTGTGAAATTGATCAAAGAAGTAATGTATCTGAAGAAATAAAACTGTTACCAGTTCAACTGCTTAGGGGGAGTTAAAATTGAATCTGTGAAGTACATTCTCATTTTTTGCATACTCCTGAGTGGCCATAAGTCATCTTCACAAAACTTTTTTACAAGTTTTTATGTAGGCTCAGCTAATTACCAGGGCGATCTTTCAAACAGTGTATTTGAAGCAAGGCATACACATTTAGCATGGGGACTCGGGCTTCTCTTCGAATTAAATGACCACATGCTGATCAGGGGAGATTTCACTTATGGAAGAATAAGTGGAAGCGATGCAAATGGTTTAAGGAACAGGCCCCGTAACCTGAGTTTTACATCTTCTATTTCCGAATTTTCCATCGGCTATGAATACAATGTATTAAGCCTCTACAATTACAAGGTTTCTCCGTATGTTTTTATAAATCTTGCTATTTATAAATTTTCTCCAAAAGCAAAAGATCAGAATGGAAACCTTACCAGCCTCTGGGAATTAAATACCGAAGGACAAGGATTTTATAAAGACCGTAAAAATTATAAGCTTACACAATTTTCAATTCCTTTTGGTGGAGGCTTTCAATGGGCAATCTCCGATAATGCACGCATTGGTTTTGTTCTGGGAATAAGAGAAACATTTACGGATTATCTTGATGATGTAAGTAAATCTTACGTTGATAAAAATATACTACTTGCTAATCGTGGGGGCAATGCCGTTGCATTTGCTTACCGTGGTGATGAAATTGAAGGCGGCGATCCTGTTTATCCTGCTGATGGAACACAACGCGGCAACCCCACAAATAAAGACTGGTATTATTTTTCTGGATTAACAATAAGGGTACGAATACCAAATATTAAAGGAAGAGAACGTACGTTTAAATATAGATCCCCCAGATCACGAACGTCTTGTCCAAAACCACCACTGTAAATCTAAGATGCATGATGTAAGATCGAAGATGTGCAGCTTTAGCATAACCTATCAACTTTTATTAACCATAAATCTTACATCTTACATCATACATCATACATTTGCGCTATGTCTTATCGCTCACTCGAAGAATGTTTGCTTGATCTTGAAAAAAACGGTCAACTGGTCAGAATAAAAGAAGAAGTAGATCCCTATCTGCAAATGGCGGCTATTCATCTGCGTGTGCATGAAGCCGGCGGACCTGCATTGTTATTTGAAAATGTGAAAGGCTGCAGGTTCAGGGCCGCTTCAAATATTTTTGGCACTTTGGAGAGAAGCAAGTTTATTTTCAGGAACCAGCTCGCAATTGTTCAGCAACTGATAGAATTAAAAAACAAACCAATACAGGCTATCAGGCACCCGGTTAAAAATTTTAGTGCTGGTTTGGCTGCACTTAAAGCCATTCCAAAAGAAAATCCATTGATCGCCCCGGTAATGCAACAGCAAATAAATATTACTGATCTGCCATTGATACAGCACTGGCCAAAAGATGGGGGAGCCTTTATTACCTTGCCGCAGGTGTATACAGAAGATATTGATAAGCCGGGAATAATGAATGCCAACCTTGGCATGTATCGTATCCAGTTAAACGGCAATGAATACGAATTAAACAAAGAAGTAGGACTGCATTACCAGATACACCGTGGAATAGGTGTCCACCAGGCAAAAGCAAATAGCCAGGGAAGTCCATTGAAGGTAAGCATATTTGTCGGTGGACCGCCAGCTCATTCAGTTGCGGCTGTAATGCCCTTACCGGAAGGCATAAGCGAAATGACATTCGCAGGTGTTCTTGGTGGAAGAAAGTTCAGGTATAAATATGATGCAGCTGGATATTGTATCAGCACCGATGCCGATTTTGTATTAACAGGTGAAGTATTACCCGGGGCCAATAAACAAGAAGGCCCTTTTGGCGATCACCTTGGGTATTACAGCCTGCAGCATCCATTCCCTGTTATGAAATTGCACAAGATCTATGCAAGGAAAAATGCCATCTGGCCTTTTACCGTTGTTGGGCGACCGCCGCAGGAAGATACCAGCTTTGGCGAGTTGATCCATGCAATTACCGGCACTGCCATTCAACAGGAAATCCCCGGACTTAAAGAAGTAAATGCGGTTGATGCTGCCGGCGTACATCCCTTATTGTTAGCAATAGGAAGTGAGCGCTATACCCCTTATGCCCCTGCCAAACAGCCTGCTGAATTGTTAACGATCGCAAATCATATTCTTGGAACAGGCCAGCTCAGTCTTGCGAAGTTCTTATTTATTACTGCCGATGATGAAAATAAATTGAGCACTCATAACATTTTGGATTTCTTTCAATTCATATTAAAAAGGATAAATCTTATAAGGGATGTTCATTTTTACACAAATACCACCATTGATACGCTTGATTATTCCGGCAGCGGTTTAAATAGCGGCAGCAAAGTTGTATTTGCAGCGTATGGTGAAACCATAAGAACACTTGCGACAGAAGTTCCTGACATTTTAAAATCGCTCTCACATTTCCAGGATCCACAATTCGTGATGCCGGGTGTCATTGTGCTCGGTACCAAAAGTTTTGTCAGCTATGATGAAACCCGCAACCAGATGAAGCTGTTGGACGACCAGTTAAAAGATCACACCGAAGCGTTAAAAGAAGTGCCGCTACTTATCATTGCAGATGATCCGCATTTTGTGGCATCACGGTTAAACAATTTTTTATGGGTAGCATTTACCCGCTGTAATCCTTCTCATGATATATGCGGCATAAATGCTTTTTTTGAAAATAAACATTGGGGTTGCAACGGACCGCTTATCATAGATGCACGTAGCAAGCCACATCATGCACCTGTATTGGAAAAAGATCCGGAGGTTGAAAAAAGAATAAATCACATTTTTAATAAGGGAGGAAGTTTATATAACAAGCTTTCATAAGTTTATCAGCAATTCCAATGCTTAAATTTATAACACCTAATTTTGAAAATTCAATTAACAATATGAAATATTCATTTTTCATTGTATCCATATTATTTTTCCAGTGTTGCCGTTCACAGCCCACTGAAAAATTAAAATCGAATACGGATAACAACACTTTACTTTGGGAGATCAGCGGAAAGGGACTTAAAAACCCGAGTTACCTCTTTGGCACCTTTCATATGATGTGTAAGGAGGATATACACTTGTCGGATAATCTAAGGCAGGCCGTAAATAGCTCAGCAGAAATTTATTTTGAAATGGACCTGGATGACCCTTCCAATACATTGGGCGCTTTGCTTTTCCTGAATATGAAAGAAGGAAAAACTTTAAAAGACCTGTATACCCCCGAAGAATATACAAGGGTAGAAAAGTTTTTTAAAGATTCCCTTCATATGGGAATGGGGATGTTCCAAAAAATGAAACCAAATTTTTTGGAAGCCATGCTTTATCCTAAACTGATGCCTTGCAAAACAATGAGTGGAATGGAAATGGAGATCATGGAACTTGCAAAGGACAACAAAGAAAAAAAAGAGATCAAAGGATTTGAAACGATCGCTTTCCAGGCCTCCGTATTTGATAGTGTTCCTTATAAAGACCAGGCAAAAGAACTTTTAAAAACGATAGATAGTATTGCTGCTTTTGCGCACTACTTTGATACATTGTTATCCATCTACAAAACCCAGCAAATATCTTCCATTGAAAAAATGTTCAATGATCCGAATTTTAATATGGACGAAAAGAACCAGGACATTTTGTTGAATAAGAGAAATAAGAACTGGGTGGAACAATTAAAAAAAATACTCCCTGGAAAAAATATTTTTATTGCCGTTGGAGCCGGGCACCTTGTTGGTAAGAATGGGGTGATTGAATTGTTGAAAAAAGAGGGGTATATTTTAAGACCGATAGTTAACAAGTAGCAGTTAACAAGGAACAATTGCAGAAAACCTGCATTTCGTTGTCAACTATTAACTGTTCATTGTTAATTTTTCATTGAAACTTATCGAACAACAACGTCTTTAATAATCTTTTCTCCCAACGCCTCATTCACTCTTTCAATAATTTTTTCTTTTTGAAACAGTAATTCATTCTTCAAAGGAGCAACAGAAGAGGTAATAAAAAGTGTATGACCGCTTATTTGTATTTTATCTGTATACTTTGCAATTGTTTTGCCCATTATCTGTTCCCACAATTCCTCTATCTGCACAGCTTGTATACCATATTTCAGGCGGCTGTGCTTTAAAAAATGTTGCATCGCTTCCTGTAGTGAAAATTCTCCCATAGATCAAAGTTAACAAAGGTTTCGGACGTTCCAAGGGATTCAAAGGATCAAAAGGTACGTTGCCTTTGGCATCTCTTGATCCTCTTGATCCTTTGAAACTTCTTAAAGTTTATAATTCAATAATTTGAAATGAAGTCCCAAGTTTTTTAAACGCATCCTCCAATCTATCTCTATGCGTATCAGTAATAAACACCTTTCCTTTATTTTCATTACACACCCAATGCAGTAATTGTTCCATGCGCCGGTCATCCAGTTTTTCAAATACATCATCCAGTAACAGCAACGGGGCAAATCCTTTGTCTGATTTTAATAATTCAAATTCTGCGAGTTTTAATGCAAACAATAAACTTTTGCGTTGCCCCTGCGAAGCAATATTTTTAAATGGTTGTGCATTCAAAAACAAACCGATATCATCTTTATGAATACCTGCATTGCTTCTTTGCAATACAATATCCCTGGATCTGAATTGTTGTAACAGGTTTTCAAAATTATTCTCGTTCAGCTGGCTGATATACTCAAGCGATATTGATTCTGCATCATTTGATATCTGCTTATAGAATTGTTTTACCAGCGGCACCAGTTTTGCCAAAAACATTTTTCTTTTCTGATGAATGATCTTTGCCGGCGGAACCAGTTGTTCATCCAGTATTTCAAGAACCGTCATTGATACAGATTTATCAGCTTCCATTTTTTTCAGCTGGCTGTTTCGTTGCTGTAATATCTTATTGTATGTAATGAGTTCCTGTAAATAACCTGCATCTAACTGGCTTATTACGGTATCAATAAATTTTCTACGGCCTTCGCTACTACCGGTAATAAGCTCAATGTCATCTGGCGCAATCATTACTACGGGAAGAAAGCCAATATGCTTCGAGAATTTTTCATAAGGTATATCATTCAGGAAAAATTCCTTTTTAGCAGTACCGCGATGGATGCAAATCACTTTCTGGTGATCGCCCTGTTTGTCAAAAAAAGCTTCCAGCCTGAACCCGTCTTTTTCAAAATTGATATTTAGCTGGTCGGTGCTGGAAAAATAACTTTTGGTAAAACAACAGTAATAAATAGCATCCAGGAGGTTGGTTTTTCCTTTTCCATTAAGCCCGCATATTCCAATTACATTTTCAGAAAAATCAAATGAACTGAATTCGTAATTTTTAAAATGGGTGATTGTTATTTTATGGAGGGAAAGCATGTGAAGTTGCAAGATACGAACCCGATCAACATTTTTAATCCCGGTTTCAATTGGAAATTGAATGGTATAATTTTTTACCGCAGAGAACAGGAGTTAAGAGCGTTTCGCAGAGAATCTCTGCGAAAGCTCAGCTTCTCCTGTTCTCTGCGGCGAAAAGCCCGGTAATGGTATACCGTACAAGTGAGTGACACAACGATGCTGAGTATAGCTGAAAATGACGGTCCAAAAGATGCAATTTTCTATTTATATATCCCTGAAATTTTTTCCCATTTCTCCCTTATCTTTGCCGACTAAAATTTAGACCTTGGCTACAAAGTTTTCTAAAGAAACTTATCTCTATTGGTACGAATTAATGCTGTTGTTGCGTCGTTTTGAAGAAAAAACGGGGCAGTTATATGGTATGCAGAAGATCAGGGGGTTTTGCCATTTATATATAGGCCAGGAGGCAGTTGCGGCCGGTTGTATGACCGCCACAAATCCTGATGATAAATTCATTACGGCTTACCGCGATCATGCGCTTGCTATCGCAAAAGGCATTTCTGCAAAATCATGTATGGCTGAGCTTTATGGTAAAGCAACAGGATGTAGCAAGGGTAAGGGAGGGAGTATGCACTTTTTTGGTGTTAAGGAGAATTTTTTTGGTGGTCATGGTATCGTAGGAGCCCAGATCGGAACCGGTGCAGGGCTGGCTTTTGCTGAAAGATATAAGGGCACCAAGAATGTGGTGCTTTGTTTCTTTGGCGATGGTGCCGCAAGACAGGGAATGCTGCATGAAACATTCAATATGGCGATGCTATGGGACCTGCCTGTAGTATTCATTTGCGAAAATAATAATTATGCAATGGGGACGTCTGTTGCAAGGACCAGTAAGACACTCGATATCTATAAAATAGCTGATGCATACGAAATGCCCGCTGATACCGTAGATGGTATGAGCCCGGAAGCTGTGCACAATGCAATATTAAGAGCAGCTAACAGGGCAAGAGAGAAAGGCGGACCAACTTTACTTGAAATTAAAACATACAGGTATAAGGGGCACAGTATGAGCGATCCGCAGAAATATCGTACAAAGGATGAATTGGAAGAATACAAACAAAAAGATCCCATCGAGCATGTTTTGAATATATTGAAAACGCAGTTCAAAGTTGCTGATAAGGACATAGAAACAATTAATGAAAGGGTGAAACTGGAAGTAGAAGAAAGCGTAACATTTGCGGAAGAAAGTCCATGGCCTGATGATAATGAACTGTTGAAGGATGTATATGTGCAGGAGGATTATCCTTTTATAACTGACTAGTTAGAATTACGAATTCCGAGTGACGAATTACGGGTTATTTACTCCTCCATTCGTAATTCGTAATTCATAATTCGTAATTGATAAATTAAATTCATAATTAAATAAAAAAATGGCAGTCACTAAAGGAACAACAACAACACCTACAACAGCAGAAGAGCATGAAGTACTTACCAGGGCCAGGGGTTTTTGGGATAAGTATAGCAAACCAATCATGTATATAGGCGGGGCGATCATCCTCATTATTGCCGGATGGTATGGCTATGTAAATTTTATAAAATTGCCGAATGAAAAGAAAGCAGATGAAGCAATTTATGCTGCAGAAGCAATTTTTGATAAAATGAGTACTGCAGGGTTCAGCAAAGATTCTGTGAACATTGCTTTGAATGGTGGTGCGTTGGAAGGTAAAAAAATTACAGGACTCTTAAAGGTAGTCAGTAATTATGGCGGTACTAAATCGGGTAACCGTGCCAGGTATATGGTAGGAGCAAGTTACCTGCAGATCAAAGAATTTGACAAGGCAATAAAATACCTGAAAGAGTATGAAGCAGATGGTGCTGAGCAGGTTCAAAGTCTTGCATACAAAATGATCGGCGACGCTTATTCTGAACAAAAGAAAACAGAAGATGCTTTGAACTATTATAAAAAGGCGGCTGAAGTGAGCGGCAAAGATGAGGCTTTTACCGGCAACGCTTTGGCAATGGCTGCCGATTATGCTAGTTATATTGGCAAAACAAAAGATGCAATAGAATTGTATACAAAACTGAGAGATAAATATCCAGACAATGGTTCTGTAAAAAGTGGTGAAGTTGATAAACAACTTGCAAAACTGGGTTTAATAGATAATAATTAATATTGGATGAATAAGTTTCAAAGATTATGGCAGTAAGCTCATCTGGTATAACAAATATTGCAGGCATCCAACTACCAAAGGATGCCTGTATCATTATTGTACGCACCGAATGGAATTCAACTATTGTAGACAGGCTCGAAGAAGGTTGTAAAGAAGTATTAGAGGAAAATAAAATTTGTTACAAAGTGGTGAATGTGCCCGGTGCATTTGAAATTCCTTTTGCAATAAAAAGTTATTGGGATAATCATAAATACAAAGATGATAAGCCTTCCGCATTTATTGCGCTTGGTTGTGTACTGCGGGGCGACACACCTCATTTTGAATATGTGTGTAAAGCGGTAACTGACGGCATTGCACAATTGAATTTATCTCTTCCTGTACCTTCTATCTTTGGTATATTAACGGTAGATAACCAATCGCAGGCCGATGACAGAACGGGGGGTAGTCATGGACACAAGGGTAACGAAGCGGCAACTACTGCTATTAAAATGATTGCTTTATCGGAATCATTTAAACGCCAAACTTCGAAAGAGGATAAATAAAATAAGTAATCAATAGTGAAGGGTGATTAGTGAAAGCTTGAAACTTCGCATAATTAAGTATCTTCTGATTTATTGTATCATCACAGGCTTTCGCTATTGACTATTCACCATTCACACTCTTTTCTAAAAAATCATGAAAGTTCAATTATTCATACCATGTTTTGTTGACCAGCTGTACCCGCAAACTGCATTCAATATGATTAAGGTGCTGGAGAAGGCAGGTTGTGAAGTTGCCTATAATACCAATCAAACCTGTTGTGGCCAGCCCGCATTTAATGCCGGCTTCTGGGACGAAGCACGAGCTGTTGCAAAAAAATTCCTTAAAGATTTTAATACCGTTGACTACATCGTTGCCCCAAGCGCAAGCTGTACCGGCTTTATAAGAAACTATTATTCCAAATTGTTTGATAACACCGCTTCACACAATGAAGTAAAACAACTTGGAAAAAGAATATTTGAATTCACCGAATTCATGACAGAAGTGTTGAAGATCGATAATATTGGTGCAGTATTAAATGCAAAAGCGACTTACCATGACAGTTGTGCCGCACTCCGTGAATGCAAGATCAAACAGGGACCAAGAAAATTATTGGGCGCAGTAAAGGGACTTGAACTAGTAGAAATGAATGACAATGAAACATGCTGTGGCTTTGGTGGTACTTTCGCTGTTAAATTTGAATCCATATCGATAGGCATGGCTGATCAAAAAACCAATAATGCTCTGGCCACCGGCGCAGAATATATTATTTCAACAGACCTGAGTTGTTTAATGCAGATCGATGGCTACATCAAAAACAAGAACCTTCCTTTGAAAACGATGCATATCGCCGATGTACTGGCAAGCGGCTGGTAATTCGATTAAAATTACTTTTCTTTTTAATCCACGCTCTTCTTAATATCGTACATGTTTTAAACCTTTAAAACATGAAACGATCATGGCCTTTTACAATAGTGATTTTCTTTTTTATCTCCTGCACGCAAAACAAGACCCCGATCGTTAAAGTTGATTTCATAGATAGTTTACTCACAAATTTTTCCATCGCAAGATCAATAAAGCAAAACGATGAAGAGATCAATTTCTGGAAAGGAAGGATCCAGCCAGGAAAAAATGATTTCATCAGTGAAACAAAATATGCAGCATTACTTGCTGCGAGGTTCAATTTTTCAGGAGATATAAATGACCTCATATCGTCGGATAGTATTTTAAATGGATTGGATTTGCATTTTAATCAAAAAGAAGCCACTGTAAAACTCGCACTGTTGCGCAATGCAATTGCGCAGCACCAATTTAAGCAGGCTGATACTTTGCTTGACCAGGCAAGAATGTTAAGCCTAAGAAAATATGAATCAGCAACAACGTCTTTTGATGTTGATTTTGAACTTGGGCGATACCTGCATGCAGAAAATGATTTAAAAAACATTGCAGACCCACGGGATTTTGGCTATTGGTTCAGGCGATCAAAATTATTTCACTATGAGGGTAGCCTGGATAGCGCAATAACATCCATGCAAAGAGCCGCTTTGCTTGCTGGCAATAATGTCCATCTTAAGCAAGCTGCTCTTTCCAATGCGGGTGATCTCTGCCTGCACGATCAGCAATTACAAAAAGCCTATGAGCATTATGTGGAATCCATAAGATTAAGCAGTTCTGATCTGCATAGCCTGGCGGGGATAGGATGGATTGCATTAGTAAATGATAAAAAAGATTCGCTTGCAGAAAAAATATTCAGGTTTGTTCATACCAAAACAAAATCGCCAGATCCCCTTTTAAAATTAGAAATGGTTGCAGAACAAAGAGGAGACATTATTGCTCAAAAAAAATACGCCGCAGCATTTGTTGCTATCGTAACGGGGTATGAATATGGCAATATGTACAATAAATATCTTATCCAACTTTATACAGGCATACTCAATGATCCCGCAAAGGCAGAATTGATAGCGAACAGAGAAATTGCAGGTAGATCCAATCCACAGACATATGCATGGTATGTATGGGCCTTGTTTAAAAATAACAAAATAACGGAAGCACAAAACTATTATAAGAAATATGTTTCAGGCAAACCACTTGAAGGTATTGAATTGTACTGGATGGGAAAATTCATGCAGGGACTTAATAAAGGTTATAATGCAAGACAATTTTTTGATAAAGCGGAAAAAAATAAATATGATCTGTCTCCTTCAATGATAAAAGATCTTGAAAACTTGTCAGAAGAATAATCGCTGTATGGTCCAGTAGAAAGCAATCAAAGCAATTAACAGCGAAACAGGAATTACAAACCGTTTATGATAATAAGATTTCTGTCCGTACCATTTACCAAATAAGAACCATGCAGCCAATATGATCGATAGTTGTCCAAGCTCAACTCCCACATTAAACATTACAAGCGAATTGAGGTAAGAGGTTTCCGGTAATCCAAGCTGGCCAAGAGCATTTGCAAATCCCATTCCGTGTATCAATCCAAATAAAAATACTATAGCAATTCTTGATTTTTTAAATCCTGGGAAAAAGATATTTTCCAAAGCAACATACATGATTGAAATCGCAATGATTGGTTCTACAATCTTTGGAGAAGGCGTGATGACATGATACATTGCCAGCCCCAGTGTAACGGAATGAGCAAGCGTAAAAGCGGTTGCCTGGAAGAGGATAGGTTTTAATTTCGGGCTTAATAAACATAAGCTCATTACAAACAAAATATGGTCAAAGCCATAGGGGAGAATATGCACAAATCCCAATTGCAGGTACAAAATAGCAGCATCGGCTTTTGACATATTCTCCAATTCTCCCACAATATCGTGTGCGAATAGTGGCTGGCTCACAAGAGAAAGCAAAATGAGCAGCCCCACTATTTTACGTAAATAATTAGCCATATTATTACCAGGTAAATTCATTGTTTTATTTTTCGTCGTGAATTCATGGTGAAAGCATTTAAATTAAAATTTATACATAAAACTTAATTTAGCTGCAACCGGAGTTCCTGGTGTAAAACAAACTTCATCTACAGGTCCAGGTTCATTTTTTAAACGTGTTTCCGTAACAAACTGTGTTTCCTTCCATTTGGTATTAAAAACATTGTTGATCACCAAACCGATTTCATACCTAGGTCCTGTATAATTCAATACGGCATCCGTAATAAAGTAGCCTGTTGCTGTAAGACTGTTGTTTTCATTTGCCGGCCTGTCTCCAACATAACGGTAACGGAAACTTCCATTCAGTCCGCTCTTTCTTGCATACGTGATTCCTGCGCTGCTTGTCAACACCGGTGCAAGCGGAATAAAATTCTCGCCCTTAGCCTCAGCAACTGCACGGCCATGTGCATAATTCAGATCAATGTCAAAATATAAAGATTTAACCGGTTCGTACCTTGCTGAAAAATCAACGCCGGTTCTTTTAGTCTTCCCGCTGAATTCAACAAAGCCTCCATCGCCACTATATACAAATTCCTGTTCAAGATAAATATACCAGATCGCAGCATTGATGATGATATTTTTTGTTGGTTTAAAAACAGTACCGATATCGCTACTATATGCAGAAGGCAATATTTCATATCCACGTTCAACAACAACAGCTCTTGTATCATTGGAGTGATAACCTTTTCCATTTGTAAAGTAAAACTGCAGGCGATCGTTTAGATGATAATATATATTAAGTTTTGGGCTAAGTGTATTTGCTTTTGTTTTGTATATACCAACACCTGGCAATGTTGAATCACCTGCAAACTTGTTATTGTATTTATTATAAAACTGGTCGAAACGAAGACCTGTATTGATGCTTAAATGCTCATTTAATTTAAATGTTTCACTGATGTATGGTGCTACGGAGAACTCGGCAATATCGCCATATTTAATCCGGTTAAGTAAAACATATCTGTCAGTGGTATGTGATAGTTCTGAATTTTTAGTCATGTCTGATCTTACCTGCAATCCCACTTCAGTATTCAGCCTGGTATTTTTTAGCCAGGAGCTATGTGCGTAACCCAGGTTATATCCAATAAGATTTCTTTTTTCTCTTTGTCTTATTTCATCACCGTTAACAGGATCTTCCAAAAAGAAAGTAAAATTGGTGTGCAAATCAAAATGGCTTTTTGAATAATAGAACTGGTTCTTTAAAATATCTCCATTAGCAAACGAAGTAAGTATTTGTGCGTTTACATTTGTGCGATAAGTGATGCCTCCTTCAAAGGGATCTAATGCACCATAAAAACCAATCAAACCCGCTTTAACTGCACGGCCAGGTATTTGCCCGGATGCGTTCCATTTGCTCCAGAATGTAGTTGCAGAAAAGATAAACGAACTATTTGGGGATATCTTTCCTGCATACTTTGTAAACAAATTAAAACGTTTGAAGTGTTGTGGATTTTCAAAAAATGCATCTGAATACCTGTATTCTGATGCGACATACCATGATTGCTGTTTTTCTTTTGCTTTTTTATTAAGCAAATTCAACATCAGTAATCCACGAAATGTTTTGAATTGTCCGCCTTCCACTTTTACGATATTATTAATGAGTGCATTCTTTGTATTAAAATCCGCAAACCCTGTCGTGGCAAAATTGCCTTTGTTTGCAGCATAAGGTCCTTTTTTAAAGTCTATGCTTTCAATTGTTTCGGGAATGATAAAATGTCCATCAGCAAAACCCTGTCCATGTGCATGCGATACCATATTCACTGGTAATCCGTCTACATCCATTCTGAAATCAGTTCCATGATCTGCATCAAAACCGCGTAAAAAAATCTGTTCCGCTTTACCACCGCCCTGGTGTTGGCCTATTACAATTCCGGGGATAATGCGCAAAACTTCCTGGGAATTGTTTACACCTCTCATCGCAATATCAGTTCTGCTGATGGGTTTATACTGATCGCCACTATGTGATGAAATAACAACGGTATTTAATTCGACATCTTTTGATGATAACGAAATTGTATAGCTTATTTTTTCAAGATCATGTATGGAAATAATTTTTGTTTCATAACCAATAGAAGATATCGCAATATTTGAAACAGGCTGTTTTAGAAATCTAAAGGTAAAGTACCCTGCCTGGTCAGTAACGCCTGAGATTTTTCCAGGCAATAAAATGATTGTAACACCTTCCAGTGGCTGGTGACTTACAATATCAACCACTTTTCCCTTAATTGTATTTTGTGCACCGGCTTCGGGTAAAAAAAACAGGAAGAAAATAATCAGCGCATCGTAATAATAATATTTCATAACCGGAATTTTAAAGGCGAAGAAAGTTCTTCGCCTTTAGTCAACTAATGATTGATTGGATTACCACGGAGCAGCTTCATAAGGAAATGAAGCCAAAAAAGTTTTATCATTTGCATCAACATGATCATTGGTCAGCTGAGGCAAGTCTGTTCCTGTTGGTCCGCCAAAAATTAATAACAACTCAACATTGATCACATCATCAGAGAGATTTCTTCCTGTGAGCACATTTGTGCCGTCAAAGAAAGTAGTGGGAGTTGTATTGGAAGTTGTCACATTCAACACATCAGTTGCAAGTAAACCGGTAAATGTGGCTGCATCCTGTGTTAATGCATTTGTGGTATAACCAGCGTTCAACGCTAACAGTCTCGCCTGGAATTTTGCCTGGAATGCTGCATTTTGAGCCGACGGTGTGGTTACATTAAATGCATCTTTATCTGATCCTACATTAAAGACTGTATTTATAGCGGGCCGTCCAAACTGGTCCTGCTGTTGGTAATAAACTGTTGCAGCAGAAACAGGGTCATCATCTTTTTTACAAGCTGTCACTATAAGTGTTCCGCTCAATACAAGCATTGAAAATATTTTTATGTTACGCTTCATCTCAATAATTTTTTAAGGTTAATTAAATTTTCTTTTTGGTTTCAATCCATACATTGATGCTTGAACCTGTTGCACCGATCAAACTCTTTGGGATTTCTACAACAAGGCTCAATACATTGGTACCTGCGAAATCATCATGACCCGGGTTATTGAAACCTGGAGCTGTTCCATCAAGAATATGTTTATATGTGGTAAGATCAAAAAAGAAAGGATCATCCCTGGGGCCTGCAAACACTTTTATTCCTGAAGATGAAGTGGCTATTACAGGAGAAGATGCGCCATAAGCTGTAACCGCTACACTGGCAGTAATATCACCTTCCACTTTACTTCTTGTTCCTTTTTCAGATGGAGCAATCGGTCCATAAATATTGATCTTGTTACCTGGTGCATCATAAAGGCCCTGTATTACCTTATCTTCAATATTATCGCCATCTGTATCAATATTGAATTCGATTAAAGTATTTGCGTCAAACTTTGCATCTGCACTCATAGCAGGAGAAAGAAGCCCCTGTGTATTGGCTACAAATACGAGGTTGTTTGGATCGGAGCCGCGAAAAACATACATATCAGTTATATCTGTGGTTTGCCCGGTTACTGCCGGCGTATCAATATGATCAGCAGCATAAAGGATCCCGCCGGTAATAATGCCAACAGTACATAATCCTGCCAGCAAAAGTTTTTTACTTTTCATTGTTCGTGAATTTTGATTAAATGATTTAATTGGATGCTTCGGTTGAAAGCCGTCATGATTAGTTACGATGAAAGAGGATGGTTAGATTTTAAAAACAATTTTTTTATTTATTTGTAATTGGACAGATTGATTTTTTTTGTCAGCCTGAGCTTGTCGAAGGCAATTTAATGATTAGGCACCCGGGTTCGACAAGCTCACCCTGACAGCACGATTACAATTATATTAATTCAACCTTTACCACTACTTATTTATGTAACAAAAAAAAGATCTTATAAAAGCAATTATATTTGTCTAAGTAAACTCATTTGAATACGCAAATACAATAAACAATGGCATATTGGTTAGTAAAGTCAGAACCTTCCACTTATAGTTGGGATCAACTTGTAAAAGACAAACAAACAACCTGGGATGGTGTGCGCAATTATGCAGCACGTATCAATCTAAAGGCGATGAAGAAAGGAGATGAGGTTTTATTTTATCATAGCAATGAGGGAACAGATATTGTCGGCATTGCCAAAGTTGCAAAAGAATTTTACCAGGATCCAACCACAACAGATGAAGCATGGGTGGCGGTGGATCTCAAGCCTGTAAAAAAAATAAAAAATCCCGTTACACTTGCACAGCTAAAATCAGACAAGCGTTTTGCAAATATGGATCTCGTAAGATTGGGAAGGCTTTCCGTTCAAACGGTCAAAGATAATGAATGGAAAATGATTATGGAGATGGCGGGGGAGGGCAAGTGAATGGTGAATAGTCAATAGTGAAGTCTAGACACTTCGGATGCTTAAGTGTCTCCTAATTTTTTGTGTCGTAACAAGTTTTCACTATTCACCATTCACTATTACCTTATTCACCTTCATTTAACATTCACCAGCGGTTACACTTTTTATGCATTCTGTATAAAGATGCATCTACTCATTTCAAAAACCCACTGGTATGAAAAAAATAACCTGCTATGCAGCAATGCTGTTCCTGTGCTTTCTTGTTTCATGTAATGATAAGAAAACCTTACAACCCGAAGATCTCAAAATGGAATCCACAGCCATGGTTCCTACTACAGCTTCACCGGATAATAGTTATGAAAATGAACAGCAAATATTAAACGGTGATCAGTCACAGTCTTCCACTGATACTATTTCTTCAACACCCATTCCTGTAAGAGCTCCTGCAAATATTGACTGGGATAAAAAAATAATAAAGACAGCTTCTTTAAAACTTGAAGTGACAGATTTTAAAAAATACAGTGATGTGGTATATAGAACTGTTCGCCAGTTAGGAGGATATGTTGCACAGGAAGACCAGGATCTCAGTCCCGAAAAAAATGAAACAGTTATCACCATCAAAGTGCCGGCCTACCAGTTTGAAACGATGATGAATGCATTGCCGGATACCAATGCAAAAGTGATAGAACGTAAAATAAGCACAGATGATGTAACAGGAAAAATTATAGATACAAAATCGAGACTGGAGGCAAAAAAAGAAATGCGGATGAAATACCTGGAATTCCTGAAGCAATCAAAAAATATGAAAGAAGTGCTGCAGGTACAGGCTGAGATAAATAATATACAGGAAGAAATGGAAGCTGCTGCCGGACAGGTAAATTATCTCTCTCACCAGTCGGCGATGAGTACCATCAATCTAAGCTTTTACCAGCTTTTGCCTGGTTATAAACCTGAAGTTGTCAATGATCCTTCTTTTGCGTCAAGAATCGCCAAAGCTTTTAAATTCGGTGCAAGTGCTATAACGGAACTGTTCATTGGATTAATGACCATCTGGCCACTTATACTTATCATTATTGCTTCTTTAATCCTGTGGAGAAGAGCAAGATCAGAAAAATTCGCTGCTGGCATTGCACAAAAGAAATAGCAGCCTTGCAAAGTTTAATTCATCTATTTGTGTAATTCGTGAAATTCGTGTTTTAAATTCGTGTTCAAAAACATTCGTGTCAAACAAAAAACATATAGTTGTATTAACAGGTGCCGGTATTTCTGCAGAAAGCGGGCTCAAAACTTTCCGTGATGGTGATGGCTTGTGGATGGGATATAATATTGAAGATGTAGCAACCCCGCGTGCATTTAAAAAAAATCCACAACTGGTACTCGATTTTTACAACATGAGAAGGAGAGAGGTTATTAAAGCAGTTCCTAATGCTGCACATCTCGGTATTGCAGCACTGGAAAAGAATTTTAAAGTAAGCATCGTTACACAAAATATAGATGATCTGCATGAAAGGGCAGGCTCAACCAATGTTTGTCACCTTCATGGAGAGATATTTAAAATGCGGAGTTGTGAAGATGAAGATTTGATTGCTGAGATCAGGACAGATATTATGATTGGAGAACTTGCAGCTGATGGAGCACAATTGCGTCCACATATTGTATGGTTTGAAGAACCTGTACCGATGATTGAAAAAGCAGCGATGATCATGTCGCAGGCTGATATTTTTATTCTTGTAGGAAGTTCGTTGCAGGTTTATCCCGCTGCAGGTTTAGTGAATTATGTTCCTGTTGATGCACCTAAATACATTATTGATAAACGAATTCCATCGATGGGTAATTACCCGAATTTGTATTTGATTGAGAAGCCAGCAACGGAAGGTGTAGAGGAATTGATTAAGCTATTAGGTTAGCAATTTGGAGATTTGGAAATGTGCCAATTTGGAAATGAGGTCCCTATCATTCGAAGCTCATTTCCAAATTTCCAAATTATCAAATTTCCAAATCAACGTATTATATATCTATCCTTGTTTCCTTAAATATTACTCCATGCTTTTTTAGTTCTTCCAGAACCGGTTCATAAATCTCTTTATTTACGGGAATGTGCAAACCTGTCATTTTTAATTCACCATTCAAAATAAGCTTGGCAGTTATTCCTAATGGCAATCCTACCGTTTTTGCCATTGCAGTATGAATATGATCTTCTCCTTTTACAATAAGTGAACTGTGAATGGATTTTCTTTTCTCATTTACAGTATACTCAATTTCATGCAGCATTACGATCATATCTTTATCACCTGGTAACAATGCAAGTTTCTTTTCAAGTGAAAATTGTAATACGTCTGCCGCACTGCAAAGTCCTTTATCGATCTTTGTTTTGTCATCATCCAGCCCGAGAAAAAGCAGTTGTTTCATAATCAGGTTTGCTTCACGCATCTTACCAGCCATTTCAGCCGCTGCACTTTCCTTTATCTTTTCCACATCAATGCTCTTCAAATGACCTGATTCATTCACCAGCATAAAATTATCAGGAATAGGTTCACCGATCTCCAAAGCTTCATTTTCGGCTTCCACAATATGCATCAGTTGTTCTAATAAAGTTTTTGTTTCTGTCAACCTTTGACTAAGATTGAGATTAAGCCATTCGCCGAATCCATTTTTTTCAAGATGTTCACTGAATACTTCCTGTAATGACCTTCCATCTGTCTGGTATTGTATTGTTTCATCTGTCAATTTCAGGTCAATAATATTTTTCCAGCCATACATAAAATCAGGGTAGCGCAAAGTGGTACGTACAAATGTCTCAGCATGCTGTAATTTATATAAATTGATATAAGGCATACTGTCCCTGTTGGGATAATAACTTAACACGGGCACCTCATCGTTGCCGGTAGCTACCTTTCTGCCTGCATCAAACAATTGTTCATATTTTTCTTCTATTGAATTCCCTTCCATTTTATAAACTGCCCCTGCTTTTCCTGCCAGCACAATATTGCGTGGATTCCAGCTGATCTTATAATGCCATGGATTATTATCACTCTCGGGTGCAACTAAACCGCCGCAATGGCTCTTAAATGAATTTACAACGCCTCCTTCCGATTTGATCTCATCAAACAACTGCATAGCGCTCATATGATCGATACCTGGATCAAGTCCCATTTCAGAGAGGAAAAATAATTTTCTGTGACTGATCTCATCACCCAGGCTTTTTATCTGGGGATCAAGGTAGGAGGCTGTCAATAAATGTTTGCGGTATTCAACGCAGTCTTTCGCAACCATAAAGTGAAGAGCGGGAGGCATCATCGAAATCACAACATGAGCCCGTTGAATGATCGCTGCCCGCTGGTCATCATTGGTAATATCCAGTTCTACCGCCTCGGCAAACGGGGAATTATTGGTTTTAGCAATCACCTGTTTTTTGTCTGCGTCTGCGATAATGAATTTCCAGTCATTTGCCTCAGATTCTTTCAATAAATAGTCGATTAAAACCGAAGCCGATTTTCCGGCACCAATTAAGAGAATTGTCTTCAAGATGATCAGTTTTTTGGCAAGTTACGAATATTGAGTTATGAGTTTTGAGTTCTGAATTTTAAGTCTCTTTTTCTTTGAAATTTCCCTAAAAAGGTCGACTCATCACTTATAATTCAGAACTCAGAACTTACATTTAAGGCTATTTTATATATCAAAAATTTATTTAAGCATTCTTGTCCACAGGCATATAAAAAATGTGTACAATAAGACCCCAAAAACAGCTTTTTTGAGCTTGAAAAACGGCGTTAAATCGGTACCTTTGGCGACTAGAAAAATATATGGAAAATAACGAGCTCAACAACGAACAAAACCCCAATAACAGGGGTAAAATAATCCCGGTAAATATTGAAGAACAAATGAAGACTTCCTACATCGATTACTCGATGAGTGTGATAGTAGGCAGGGCACTTCCGGATGTGCGTGACGGTTTTAAGCCCGTTCATCGCAGGGTAATTTTCGGGATGATGGAACTTGCCAATTACAGCAACAGGCCTTATAAAAAATCTGCCCGTATTGTGGGAGAGGTGATGGGTAAATACCATCCCCATGGAGATTCATCTATTTATTTTACAATGGTTCGTATGGCACAGGATTGGGCCATGCGTTATAAACTTGTAGATGGACAGGGTAATTTCGGTAGCCAGGATGGAGATCCACCGGCTGCCATGCGTTATACCGAAGTACGTATGCATCGCTTTGCCGAAGCGATGATCGAAGATATCGATAAGGATACTGTAGATTATCAGTTGAATTTTGATGATTCGCTGAAGGAGCCAACGGTGATGCCTACCCGCGTGCCACAATTGCTCGTGAACGGAAGCAGTGGGATCGCTGTTGGTATGGCCACCAATATGATGCCGCATAATCTCTGTGAAGTAATAGATGGCTGTATTGCGTATATCGAGAATAAAGAAATTTCTATAGGGGAACTGCTGAAATATGTAAAAGGACCTGATTTCCCGACCGGAGGTTCTATTTACGGATATGAAGGGATCCGCTCTGCATTGGTAACAGGACGTGGCAAGATTATGCTGAGAGGAAAAACTACTGTTGAAACAGATGCAAAGGGAAGGGAAAAGATCATCATCACTGAAATCCCTTACCAGGTAAACAGGGATATCCTCACACAAAAAATTGGTGAACTGATCAATGAAAAAGTGATTGAAGGAATTTCCGATGTAAACAATGAAAGTAATAATAAAGAAGGAACGAGGATCGTAATTGAATTAAAGAAGGATGCGGTTGCACAGGTGGTAATAAACCAGTTGTATAAAAATTCTGAATTGCAAACTTCTTTTGGGATCAACAATGTGGCACTTGTAAAAGGAAGGCCGCGTATGTTGAACCTTAGGGACCTGATCGCTGAGTTCATAGAATTCAGGCATGAAGTGGTGGTGCGACGTACAAAATTTGAATTGCGTAAGGCTGAAGAAAGAGCTCATATATTAGAGGGATACATTATAGCACTGGATAACCTGGATGCGGTTATAAAACTGATAAGGGAAAGTTCCACGCCTGTTATTGCACAGGAAGGCCTGATGACCAATTTCGGAATGACCGAGATACAGGCAAAAGCGGTATTGGAATTGCGCCTGCAACGTTTAACCGGAATGGAGATCAACAAGATCAGGGAAGAGCATGCGGAATTGTTGAAGTTGATCGGAAGATTAAAAGAAATACTTGCCAACGAAGGAATGCGTTATGATATCATTAAAACTGAACTGCTTGAAGTAAAAGACAAGTTCGGTGATGAACGCAAGACAGAGATCATACACGCAGATGATGAAATAGGAATGCTTGACCTGATCGAGGAAGAAGACATGGTAGTAACGATTTCTCACATGGGCTACATAAAAAGAACTTCGGCTACTGAATACCGTCAGCAACGCCGTGGCGGCAGGGGTGCAAAAGGCAGCAGCACCAGGCAGGAAGATTATATTGAACATCTATTTGTGGCATCAACGCATCATACTTTATTATTTTTCACAGAAAAAGGAAAATGCTTCTGGTTAAAGGTATACCAGATACCTGAAGGAGACCGCATCAGTAAGGGCAGGGCGATACAGAACCTTGTACAGATTCCCCAGGATGATAAGGTACATGCAATAATAGATGTGAAGAATTTTGACGATGAAGCATATGTAGACAACCATTATATCGTATTGTGTACGAAACAAGGTACCATTAAGAAAACAAATCTGAAAGATTTCAGCAGACCAAGACAGAATGGTATCATCGCCATCAATATTGTTGAAGGTGACCAGTTACTTGCAGCAAAACTGACTGATGGTAATTGCGAGATCATGATGGCTGTAAAAAGCGGGCGTGCTATTCGCTTCCCGGAAAGTACAGTTCGTCCAACTGGTCGTGGTGCCACTGGCGTTAGTGGTATTGACCTTGATATAACCAATGATGAAGTTGTGGGAATGATCTGTGTAAATAAAGAAGACAAATCAAGAACGGTATTGGTAGTAAGTGAAAAAGGATTTGGTAAGCGTACATTCCTGGATGACCCCGAAACAGCTGAACCAAATTATCGTATTACCAATCGTGGTGGTAAAGGTGTGAAAACGATCAATGTTACTGAAAAAACCGGTGGTTTGGTAGGCCTGTTGGATGTAACGGAAAAAGAAGACCTGATGATTACCTGTGTATCAGGCATCACGATACGCATGCCGGTAAACGAGATCAGCGAGCAGGGCAGGGCCACCCAGGGCGTAAAACTGATAAAGGTTGATGAAGGGGATGAGATTGCTGCTATCACGCAACTTGACGAGAAAGAAGAAGAACTCGATGAAGTTCAATCAAACAACCCCGACACAGAAAATGCAATAACAGGTGAGAACGACTCATTTGATGCAACCAACGAAATAAATGAAGAAGAAAACGGCGATAAAGAAAATACGGAGGAATAAAAGGATTTAAAAGACAAATGAACTAAAGTGGTCACCTGTGGGTGGCCATTTTTATTTTGGACAGGAATGGTGAATGGTCAATAGTGAATGGTCAATAGTGAATGGTGAAAACCAGCAACTTTTAGTTACTGAGTTATTATCTAAGATGAACCTTAAGAAGGCGATAATATATGTTTCGAAGTAACTAGTTTGCAGCTAACAGCTCATATAACATTCGACGTGATCAACCTGTCATATCCTTCTGCAGTCCACTTAACCACTTTCCAGTATAGTATCTCTTTTCCGTTAGGAGCTACAGTTAGTTCTATCTCGGCATCATCTTCTACTATCTGTTTCAGGAATGTTACGAGTTGCTTTTCCACGTTTGATTTATAAGAGGAGAGGTACTCTTTGTCTAAGTTCAATTCATCCACCTGGTCGGTAAGGGGACCACGGCTGATGGTATATTTCAGTGATTTCATGTGGCGGTAATTTTTGGTTAAATAGATATCTCGATTCAGTTGTAAGTCATTTTAAAAACCACCTGCCTCTTTGAATTCAATTCCCGTTGGGGTAATTTTATAAAGATTGTATCCCTGGATTGAATGGCGAATGCCAACAGCTTCAATAAATTTCATTCCTTCCAGTTCATCAATGATCTTATAAAACACTACTTCAGGTATTCCGAAAATAAACCTGTTATTATAAGCCGATACCGGCCCTTTCTCCTCATAAAAAAAATCAAGGACAGCGTTGAGTTGTTCCTTCATAGTTTGGCCTTTGTAAATGGGATATTAGATGGTACCAAACTACTATAGAAGTTCAACTCGCTACGTAGTAATGTAAATAGTAATATCGTAGTAATTTCTACTACAAATGACAGTTAGTATAAACAAGATATGTTTATAGAAATAGTGCTATACTTAAACGTTAGTTAATGAATGGGACAATAAAAGAGGCAATATTTTATTTGTACGCTACACATTATTATAGCGTACAGGCGTGAACGGAAGCCCTTACTTTACTGATTAAGCAGCATTTAGGCGGCTGATCTCCATATTTAAAAGATCCTGCATTTTCTGGCGGATTTCTTCATTATCGCATTTTGCGATCAGGATGTAGTTACCATCTTCAGTGTTCCTGAGGTCTACAAATCCGTTCCAGCTAAGCACTTCTGCTTTGATACTTTCGAGACTCCTGTTTACAAACTCTGTTATCTGATTTTTTGCGATACCAGCGTCAGGAGAAAAACTAATAACGATGTGGTTCATAAGTAGGGATTTTGTCAAGATATAACGCAAAACCATTTAAAATCTTATGCTCCAAACCATTACCACCCCGAAAAAGGGCCGGTTTGCGGCCGGGCGACCTGTATATGAACTTCCTAATTTATTGATTCAGAATAACTTAAGAAGCAAGCTTGTTATAAACATTGACTTCAATTTTTTCCAGGAGTTCCTGCATTTTGTCACGGGTTGCTGCATCATCTGCTATCCCGATCAGCGTGTAGCCGTTCTGTTCATTGAGCAGAACATCCACGAAGCCGTTCCAGGCTGCAACTTCATGGCTAATGTTTTTTAGCGCATTATTTACCAGCTGTGATAAGTGATTTTTTTCCTCCCGTGGAATTTTGGGAGGAAAATTAAGGATGATTAATTTTTCCATGGTAGTAGAGGTATGTAGAAGCAAATTACAAAAAAATTTGAATATTGATTGTCTGTTGAAAGTAAAAAAAACCTGGGTACCGTATGTTGGTTACCGTTACAAAGTTTATAATCAGGCTGGTATTAAAAAAAGAATACCCTGGGCAGAGGCATCTTTATTCATCTTGCTTTCACAATTCCGGGTAAGCTTTTTCTTTTATTCCGGGAAGTAACGCTTGCGGATACCTCTGTTTCGATTATTAAGCCACCAGGGACTATAAGCAGACCTTAGCTATAATCTTTGCTTATATAATTCTCATATAGATATTATGAGCAGCAAATTTATTCTAACAGGAAAGCACGTTTTCGTATAGACGAAAAACATATCATCCGGTCCGAAATTATCCTAAAACGCTGCGGGTAATTCCACCAGCGTTCCCAAAATCAGTATACTAGAAAGGAAATGAAAGGCATCCATGAAGCTGGTTTCCACGAAACTAGAAAAGCCTTATATAGAAGAGTAGGGGATTTCATCCAATTCTGATTGTGTACAATGTGAAGCTGAAACAGCCCGGCAGCATTGATCGCTATAAAGAAACGTGTAATCAGCTTAACCGGTATTTAATTTGTGGTATGATCTGACCACCATGAAACAAATACCAACTGACCATGAACAAATACCATGAAGTTCCAGATGCTGAATTATTCGATTTACTTGTAAAGTATACCGACGAATACACTAAAATGCTAAAGACCGACCAGGACTTAGGCATGTGTAAAGAATTGGTTGATGGAATTGTTCTTGAACTAAAATTGAGGAAAAAAGTACCCGACTCGCTTATTTCTCCGCTAAATTGAGTCGCTAATAGTTTCTCCTTACAACTTGTGTAAAAAAGAATACTGTCAGCTTTTGGGGGTGATCTGTATACCAAAAAAATTATTTCTGTTTTGAGAATCTAATCCGGGATTCTTTAATAATATCCGTAAGCTTGGTTTTTAATAATTCTTCTTCGCCCGGATTTTGTGTAGCAAAATCTTTTAGGATCCTATTAGCGGCTTCTGCAATATCATTTGTAAATTCTGAAAGCTGAAGGCTGAAAACTTTAAGGCTGTAATCGAGGTTTTTATTTTTTACCACACGGTAATTTAATATAGTGAGATCAATATAGGTTTTAAATAAGTCAACCCGCTTATCTACCTGGTCGCTCATAAGTTTACGTTTTGGATAGTAAACTTAAACACTAACATTTATTATTGCAATATTGGATTGTAATCCAATTGTAATTAATAGGGTACCGATGCTTACTAAGTCCGGCAGATAATTTAAAATGTCAATAAATAGGCCATGCAGGTTTAGGTTTCCTGCAATCTAAAAAACAATTGCTGAAAGTAATTGGGGTGACTTAACTTAAAATCAAAAAAGCCCCGTTAAGGGGCCTTAACCAATTTACCAGATTGGTTTGTCTACTACCTAATCGAAAAAAAAGTCAGATTTTGGCAATACAAAATTAAAATGCCTCATTCAATAGGGGCTTACATTTTAATAATTTCTACTTACATTTTTACTGTTAGGGTAATAAAAAAGCCCCGGACGGGGCAGGTTTCAACAGGTGTAAAGCACCGGTTAGCAATTTATCGTAATTAGAATGTCAGTTTTGGAAGTGTAAATTTACATCAGTATTTTAAGAGGGGCTTACATCTTGGATATATGTATTTACATCATTCTTTTTTATGGCATGAATTCTGTAAATTATTCTGGCAATTGTATAATTACTAAAAATATCCTTGTTTATGGAAGCATCGTTTCTAAATCTCACTTTAAATGAGCTTACAAATCACCTTATCAGTAATAACAACATGGAGGAAGGAAAGGCAGCTTTGCTTGCAAAATTGATATTTGCATTCTCCACTATAGTAGGCAGGGAAGAATCTTAAGGATTAAGTGCCGTACTGTTTTTTCAATATTTCAAAAAAATAATTCTTATCCGTTTGGATAAGCTTTCCTCGATTTCCCTTACCTGGAGTTATTTCTCTTAAATAATCCAATTTGCTGCGCAGATCGGCAAGCTGCAGCTCCAAGTCGGTTAATTTAGCATTCATACAGTAGTTTGAACAAAAATAGAGTATGGTTGCCCATTAACTGTATAGAATAGCAATTAAATAGGGTATCCCATTCTCCATGATCTTCTACGGTGTACTCCGCTACAATGGAGGCTAGGGAAAAAAGTAATAGAAAAGGTCTTGCGCCTGTTTAACACAATGGTTTCTTATATTTCAAAATTAATTTCCGACACTTGCTTATTGGGATTTTTGTCGTGATACAAGCGTAGCGAAGTTGACATAAAAGAAAAATTAATTTTCGGAATATAAGACCAATATTATGTTACTCAGGTTAGCTGAGAGTGTTAGCGGCCTTTTGTATTATTTTTTTTAAGCTGCGGAGCGCTACGAACACAAGGTTATTCAGTGTGAGTTTTAATACTCGAATGAAGAAAAGATAAAAACGAAGTTTTTATAAATAACAAAAGGCATGTGCCAACATGCATAAATCATTTTCTCCAAATGATATAGTAAAAGTAAAACTTTTTTATGCCAAAGCGTCTTTTGTTTTATGCGATTGAATATTTTATATATGGAGCCATGTTTTCACTAGGTGCCAAATATCTTTTACGTTTGTTAATACAGCACCTCCAATAAAGGCTATAAGACCTATAACCTTTTTATTTTTCGCCTCTTTTATTTGAAGTTTTAATAATTGGTTATTAAGGTTTTTATTTTCTAAATCAGCTGCTCTTAAAGCTATACTTTCGGGGCTTTCTATTTCTAACTTTCCTTCATTGTTTTGCTGGTTTAAATTGCTCTTAGAAATAGGGCTTTTTTCTCCATGAGTTGTAATCACATCTCCAATGTGATCAACTTTTATAGGAGATAAAGAAATTTCATTTCTTTTATAGCCGCCATGATCAGCTTTGTATTTTCCCTCGTCATTGATTGTTATACACTGCTGGTGGTATGAGCCATGCCCCAACTTATCTATTTTTTTACAGAGCACATTAACTGTATTTGTGTCAATGCCAGTTGCAATTGACACTTCCTCTGGACTGTGGCAGTATCCAGGTGTTTTAGTATTTAACTGTGCTAATAATGTATTCATTAGCCATAGCTCATCTTTTTTCATTTCCTCCATAGCGGCATTTCTTAAGAAGAATATGTATTTAAAATATGTGCCGTGTTTATGAATTTCTATTTGACCTTTAGGACTTAACTTAAAAACATCATGACCAGATGGCTGATTGCGACGATCAACTAATGTTGTTTCAACAAGTAAGGAATCAAAATAATCAATTTGATTATGAGGAATTAATAATAAGTGATAATCAATGTAACTCCATCCTGAGTTTTCCTTTAGTTTTTTTATTGCTGCATTTAATTTATCCTCCCAAGGTGAATTATCGTCAATACTATCGTAAGTATCATCATGGTTGCCGACACCAAGTAAACTCATAATTTTTTAGTTTCCTGCAATATAAAACTTCCCACCATGCGAAGCGTGGGTGTTTTCACCCAAAAGAAAAGGCTAGCAATGCTAGCCTTAATTTATTAAAACGAAGTTTTTATGATACTATTTTTTTGTAAATCCTGGTATACCTTCTTTATTTCCAAAACTCATTGTATTGCTTTTTAAAACACTCGACAATCCAACGAAATTAAAGGTGTTCAATATTACAAGAGGCATATTCGCTTGTAAACTCATCGTACTAATAAAGGCCCTTAAATAAGGAAAGAAAATTGCAGTTGAGTTTACATAAAAAAAATCAGGAATGTCATTAAAAGGAAGCCCCTTTTCAAATTGAAATGTCGCAAAGCTATTTATTTCAATTAGCAAAGCACCGTTCTCAATATCTTCCGTTCCAGTTATTATAAGGTTTAATAAAAATATTCCTTCGTCTTCTATATAAGTTCCATGAGGATCAAAATCAATTTTCATTGACACGTTTAAATCCCTCTTAGATAAATTATAAGAAAAATTAGGAATTTTAAAATCTTTGATGCTGAAAGGTGCATTTTTTATTTCTGCCATATAACAAATGTATTATAAAAAAGAAACCCCGCAATCTGCGGGATTTTTATTATAAGAAATTTTAGCTCTTTCGGGTGGTGAATCTGAAAAGGATTCCCAAAATGAACCTTTTACTTTTAAATAAATTTTTATATCGTTAAAAGTAATAAAAGGAGAGGATGCTGAACTCAATGTCATTTCATTATCAAGACCAACCAAGTATTCAGCAAAAGTTGGCCCGTCAATATTTAAATTTGAATATTGATCAATTAATGCCTGCAAATCACCTTTCGGAGTTTCCGCAACAAATTTGCTTAATAATTCCAGTGATTCTATTTGATCCCTGCGTAACATGCTCATACTGTTTTCCTCTTAACGTAAATATATAAAATTAATTATCTAAACATTTAAAAATATTCTTATATTTTGAGGCTTTATGTTAGGATATTTGGAATGGCCGGCAAAGATAAGTACAAAATTCATACTGACTTTTTAAAAACCGGAAAAATTAACTAAGCCACATATTTATGTGGGTGAGTAATTTTAAAGTTGCGCAAAATGGCCGCATCCTTTTTTATTAAACAAATAATAACTTTAGGATTAAAGGTAGTAATGCCTGGTCTATTACCGGCATACTTATAAAACGTCTGGCTAAAGGTAGTATTTGCCTGCATATCAACTGCTCGAATTGCTTTATAAGGAAAAATACCTCTTTGAGCGGGATGCGTATTTAGCCCCTTTAACAATTCAACTATAGCACCGATAGGCAAGTGATTAACTTTTAACCTATTAATACACTCTTGAAAATAAATTTGATCTTGTCTGCTACCTAGTAAATCACAAAAGTCCATATTAGAAATCTCAAAATCGCCTTGGCATATGATATAGGAATCTTGACAGTGTGTCTGTCCCCACCAATGAGCTAGTTCAATGTGATCATCCCAGAAATAATAACCTCCGCCTAGATAAGCATTCTTAAGAGCTTGAACAGGAAAGGGGGCGTTTGCCTCTATATATTCCGGATTTTCGTCGTCTCGTAATGTATGATGAACAATCGTTTTGAACATGCATTTAAAATAAACGAATATTCATTAAACCAAAAAATATTATTTAAAAAGGGGTGTTTTAACCCTTTTCTAGATTATATCCCGAATAAAACCCGAAGCCCCGCTAACGGCTTTGCGCAGTACTCACATTAATCATTCTCCATAATCTTCTACGTTGTTCTCCGCTACAATGAAAGCGAGGGAAAAATAATACAACAGGCTCTTGCGCCTGTTTAACATAAAATTTCCGTTATATGTAACCGTTAGTTACCTGCGTTTACTTATTGCGATTTCTATTCAGCCACAATCGGTACGGGCGAATCAGAAATCGCAATAAGTAAACGAGTTCTACCGTCCCGCGAAGCGAAGGACAAAACCGAAAAACTAATGGTTCGCATATAACGCGTATTATGTTACTCAGGTTGGCTGAGAGTGTTAGCGGCCTTTTGTATTATTTTTTTTAAGCTGCGGAGCGCTACGAACACAAGGTTACGCAGTGTGAGTTTTAATACTCGCAGCCCCTGATCTGTTTTGCGTTGAGAGGTAAGCCCGCAATAAGCGAAACGACCTTCGCAAAATCAGATCAGGGGCATGAAAATTTATGATAAAAACGAAGTTTTTATAAATAAAAAAGGGTAGTGCCAACTACCCTAATTAAAAATATTATTTGCTTGCCTAAGCAAATTTAATATTTATGTTCGAGATAAGGGGTATATTCTTGTTCTGGTATATCTTCATTTTCATTATAAATGAAATTGTATCTACCACCCGGAAACGGTACCGGGCTTCCTGGCTTAGGGAAAAGTTCAACTACATAGGTGTATTGTCGCAACTTGTTATCTATAGAATTTCTGTAAATAATTCTACCAGCGACAAAGACAAATCTTTTTCTACTTACAATCTCAGCGACAAGATTCGGAGGGGCATCACTTGTGTTTTCAAAAGTGTACCCGCCGGCTTTGACAGGCTTTTGAAGGCCGATATAATTTCTTGCTGGCCTAAATTTCCATGCTCCAAGTTTTGTTACTGGATCTTCAATAAAACTATTGTAGTTTCTAGGAACTACTGTCCAGAACTTCGTAGAGCTAGCTACTTCTTTAATTACACTCCTTCCAATGTTGTTTATATTAAGCGTCCATGTAAAGTTGCTGCCAACTGTCATAGAATCTACATCAACATCGCTAATCTCAAGAAACGCTATGTTATTTACCTGTCCAGATTTTACTGTCTCATAAAAAAGTTTTCCAGTATAATAAGTGAGAGCAATTGTACAAAGCGCCATTACAAGGTCAGTAAACTTTATACCTTCACGCTTTTTGCGTACTTCGGCGGGCTTATGTGTTTCATGTTTGGCATAAGTCTTTTGTCCATCGGCATCGCCGGATGGATTAATCGCCGGTTTAGCTTTAATTATATTCCTAAGCTTTTGCTGCAAGTTATTTTTGGCCTTTTTCTTTTGTCTATTGCTTTCCATATTGATTGATTATTTAACTATTGTAACATAAAATTGCGTTAGGTTTATTTTTCAGTATGCCATTTGTCGCGTACCTTAGCGACATGGAAGTAGAATTATTATTTGACGAACAAAAAATAAAAGAGCAAATAACTTCTGTTATCAAGCTTGCTGAAAACTTGAAGGAAGTAAATGAAAAAACGCTTGCTCTTATTTCAAGTTTAGAAACATGTCTTTCAACTTATCACAACAAAAAGTTACCTGAAATTTATCTTTTGCAAGAGGCTGGTCACTCACTACAGGATGCTCTCCGTGTTCAGGGCAAGTAACCTTTAAAGCTTCTTCTTTAAAATGAGGGATAGCAAAATGTTGCATAGGGTTATCTGCCATGTCTTTTAATTGAGCAATAACCTGGTCTATATTTGAAGTTATTTTTATCATGAGTTAGTGTTTTTGCGGTTTATAAGTTGACATGAGTTTATTATGTAAACTCACTCCATAGTCATGTGCTTCTGATTTTAATTCAGGAGTGTTTATCTGCACATCTTTGTAAATTTCATTCACCTTTGAGGCTAAGTCTGTGACGGCTGGCCCAAACACTTTCATGTAGTTAAGCATTCCACTAATAGTGTTTGTTCTTTGGCTGAAATTGTCAAGTGGAATGACTGCCTGATTGTAAGCAGTATCCATTTGTTCTTTGTAGCTCATTTTAAATGTTTTTTAAATAAGATAAAGGAACCTGTATAGACAGGATTATTTAAAATGAAAAGCTAGTTAGATGGCAAAAAATAACCGCGAGATATAATTGGAGAATCGAAAGGAGTGCTGTAACTTTACAGTAAGATATTTCGAATGATTCTCAAATTATTCACGGACGGAAAGTTGACGCTTTCCGTTTTTTCATTTCATTACAAAGATAATCTATTTATCAATCAACAAAAAAGATTTGCGAAAGTCTTTAGCTGAAAATTCCCAAACAGTTTAGTATTTTCGTTTCATGCCTTATTATAGAATTTTAGTCTGGACTAAAATCAGAAAAGAACCGTATCAAGGTATACGGCTTATTAATGATGATAACATTAATGCGGTGTTTCAGTTTTATGCTGGTAAGGCATACGAAAAGTATCGAGATAAATATATCGAGATAGAGGTACAGATGCTTTCTAAATTATGTCCTGCTGTACGAAAGTTTGAAATGAAATCAAAATAGGAGCCTTCTCCTTAATCATTCTCCATAATCTTCTACGTTGTTCTCCGCTACAATGGAAGCGAGGGAAAAATAATAAAAAAGGTCTTGCGCCTGTTTAACATAAAATTACCTTATCCTTAAAATCAAATTACCATCACTTGCTTGTTGCGATTTTATGCCGTGACATCCGGTACGGTAGGCATAAAATCGCAACAAGCAAGTGCAATTTGTCGAAGCGGAGCGTAGACAACAATAATTAGATTCAATTTGATTTTCGAGTATAAGGCTATATTATGTTATAATTGGTTTGCCTGTGGGCGGCGCAATTTTTTAAAGTTTCCAAGAAGGAAAAATTGCATGAAGCGCAAGGGAACCGCGTGGCGAGAAATCTTTGTCTTTTAAAATGCGAAGCTGCCGGAGGCGGATTTTGAAAAAATCCTCACATTCGCTTATATTGCTTTTTATGGAAATGAGTAAAGCTAAAAGGCTTGATAAAGCACTAGCAATGTTTAAAGGTAATTCAACTTTATTTTGGATAAAGTTGCAAGAAAAATATGGAACAACTCACGAATATTTTGTTTTAGAAAATGATTTGAAACATTTATTAGGAGATGGAATGATTGAAGAAAATAAAGAAGCAGGTTCATTATTTATGACTAACAAAGGATGGTCAAAGTTTACTTCAAAAAAAGGAGAAAGTTATGAAGCTATTACAAAGAGAGAACAATTCGATTTCGGGATTAAAATAGGACTTGGTATTTTATCAATATTAACCTTTACAATATTAATTTTCAATACTTGCAAAGGCTTTTCAAAAAAGCAAGAATCTTCTGCCCATAATGAAGATTCAGTAATAAAATCCAAAAAACTAAATGTAGTACAGCAAGTACTAGATACACAATTTGTAAAGACTGATTCGGCTCAACCAAAAGTTGACACGTTAAAAAAACAAAAGATAAAACTGAAAAGGGGACAACGCCCGAAAGTATAGATTTTGCCACGTAAAGTGTGGCCTCTCATTAATAATTCCCGAACATCTGTAACACCAATCTACGCTCTAGAGTGGCGTAGGTGCATTTTTTAAAGACAAAGATTTCGTGTGGGCCAATTTAACATAATATTAATTATAGGACTTTCTAATAGTTTTTATTATATTTAGGCGGCGGCAGATTGCCTGGCTTTGTGTCAATTAAAATTGTGTCATTTATAATTGTCACAAAAAAATTGACACAACTTCAATCTTAATCTTATTAAATACATTTGCGGCATGAAAGCAAGCAAGACTTCAGCAACGGCTACCCTACAAAATCTCGGGATCAATTTTTTGAACCCAATGCAGCTGGCTACACCGGAAGCACTTAAAAAAAATAATGAACTCATTTTATTGTCGGCAACCGGATCGGGCAAAACCCTCGCCTTTTTAATGCCGCTGCTGGATTCCCTGGACCTGGCAAATAAAATGGTCCAGGCGCTCATCATGGTTCCTTCACGTGAACTGGCGCTCCAAATCGACGGCGTTTTAAAACAAATGCAAACCGGTTACAAGATCACAGCATGCTATGGCGGCCATAAACGCGAAATCGAAGAAAATAATTTAAAGGAACCCCCGGCGATCATCATTGCAACTGCAGGTCGTATGGCGGACCATATCCGGCGTAAAACAATCGATCCTTCGAAAATTCAATTCCTCGTGCTGGATGAATTTGATAAGATACTTGAACTGGGTTTTTTGGAAGAAATGGAATTTATCTTAAACGCATTGCCAGCTGTTAAAACCCGTTTACTTACTTCTGCAACACATGCAGTGGAAATTCCGGCATTTGCCAAAATGCAGAACGCCCTTACATTGGATTTTTTAGGTGATAAAAAAGATAACCCGGATACGCTTACGATCAGGACTGTGCGCTCTCCCGAAAACGATAAGCTTGAAACGCTTTATAAGCTTATTTGTTATCTTAAAGACACTTCCACTATTGTTTTTTGCAATCACCGTGACGCTGTAGAACGCACCAGTGATTTTTTATCAGACAAAGGAATTGTAAATGTATTCTATCATGGTGGTATGGAGCAACATGACCGTGAGGTTGCACTCTGCAAATTCAGGAACTGCAGTTCAAATATCCTTGTCACTACCGATCTTGCCAGCCGCGGACTTGATATTGCAAATATACGCAGCATCATACATTACCATCTTCCGCCAACCGAAGAAAGCTTTACACACCGCAATGGCCGTACGGCTAGAATGGATGCTACCGGAAATGTATACATGATTTATGGTCCGGATGAAACATTGCCCGGTTATATGCAAAAAGATGCGACGGCTTTAGAAATACAGGAGGATCTTCCTGCACCTGAAAAACCGAAATGGAGTACTCTCTTTATCGCCGCAGGAAAAAAAGACAAGATCAACAAGATCGATATTGTTGGTTTTCTATCCAATAAAGCACATCTCAAAAAAGATGAAATTGGTTTGATCGATGTAAAAGATTTTTCTGCATTTGTTGCCATCAGGAAATCAAAGATTGGGCAGGTTGTTGAATCTGTGAAGAACGAAAAGATTAAGAATAAGAAAGTGAAAATTGCAATTGCTAAATAATGGGCCATTGATAACGAAATGACCAATGTGACAATTGTCAATTGTCATTGTCAATTACATTGGAGGTCGCATTCCCGGCCCACCCCCGGGCACCATCATTCCACCCATCTTTATTTGCTGCTGGTCCCCACGGAATTTATTAAAGCGGAATACCAGGCTGAGTAAAAAATAACGTCCAAGCCTGTTTACCCTTGTATCAGTAATATTATTGCCGCTAACGCTCCTGCTGATTCCTTTATTTTCATTTAAAAGATCAAGTGCCTGGAGTTTAACAGAAAGATTTTTCTTTTTTAAAAATTGCTTTTCAAGTGTACTGTTAATGATCAACGGATCGTCGATTACATTATCTGAATAGCCTGAGTTGAACGACTTATCAATGTCATAACTGAGAATAAAATCTTCTGTGAAATATATTTTTGAAGAATTTGAAACAGTCCAGGTATGTACCGTTGTATTTTCCAGCCCGGTTGTTGTAAGAGAATTTTTTGTGCTGTTGAAAGTGTAATTAATTGTTGCATTTGTTTCAAGCCATTGCTTTACTTTAACATCTTCAGAAATTCTTTGACCAACAACCCAGTTCCCTGCAACATTCTTACTGCCTTCGATATAGGAAATATTGTTGTTGTAAATAACATTGCCTCCCCAGTTAAGTACGTATTTCCTGTTTTGTTTTGGTCTGGAAATATTGTAAAATCCTACGATTGTATAAAACCCATTTGAGTTTAGATACCGTGTTGCCTGTTTACCGGATGCAGGAGCTCCTGGTATTCCAAATAAAGATAACGGACTGGTATTTGTAACAATCTTATCTTTTGTAATTGAAACTGAGATATTCCCAAAGAAAACATTACCAGTTATGAAATCAAAATTATTATACCTGGTACTGAAGGTGCTCGCAAATTCAGGCTTCAATGCCGGGTTGCCGATAATATGATTCAGCGAATTTGAACTATCAACTTCAGGATTCAACTGGTTGTAACCGGGCTGATTGGTTGATCCGTTATAATTGAGATTGAAAGATCTGCTCCTTGAAAAGTTATAAGCAAAGCGTATAACCGGGTAATAATTTATTAACTGCTGATCATAACTGTTTTCCGATTTTAGCGTATTGTTACTTTTAATTGAACCGGGCTGAACAGCAAACCCAATTGTGTAATTATATTTTTTTTCGTTGGTCCTGAAATTGATTCCAGCCCTGTTAGTTACATATACATTATTATAAATGCTGCTGGCCGAATCAAGGAATGTTTTGGTTCCTGTTGCGGTATCAACATCAAATACTTGCCTGTCGTTGCCGGTATATTGATAATTATAAGCATAATTAAATTCAAGGCTTCTTTTTTTACTTAATGGCTCAATATAAGAAACCCGTACACCGTAATTCCTGTTATGATTATCCTGTGGAATAAATTGCTGGTAAGCCCTGCCTTGTGACAACCCAAGAAAGTAATATGTATCAAAATTTTGAATGTCATCTGTTCCATCTGTAGTTGAATGGCCGGTACTTAGGTTCAATGACATCGTTCTTCCCTTCTTGTGAAAACGATGATTAAACAGAAGACTTCCATTGAAGGCCGGAACTTTAGATGTTGCATATTCATCCTGTATACCATCACTTGTCTTAATGCTGTCATTCAAAATAAAATAATTATTATTATAATTACTGGCAGTTTTCCTATATGTAATGGATGGACTGAATTTGAAATAATTGAATGAATCCATTTTATACTCCATATTAAATGAAAACCTGTGACTGTTTGTTACGCTATAATCATTTGTGCTGGAAACAATATCGTTCTTTATATCCCGGAAAGAATTCTGCTGCCCTATACTTTTTATTGTAGTGATCGCTTTTTGCGAATAGCTATAGCTGCCATATACAGACAACCTGGTTCCCCACTGATCCCGGTAATTCAATCCGATGGATTTCGTGGTGCCGGTACCGTCACTGATACCAAAATTTCCAAGTGTAGCCGCAACACCGCCACCGCCCTGGCCTATACCCATGCTTTTTGCCATACTACTGATCATATTTCCCATAGAACCACCTATAGAGCCAAAATTAAACAAGCTGGCATTGGTATTATTCAGGTTTCCAATCAAAGATATTTGCTGATCGTTATTGAACCTGTTTATGGATACTGATGTAACATAACGTTTTTCTGTACCTGCACCTGCGGTCAGGTTTCCAAAATAACCTTTGTTCTTGTCTTTCTTCAGTTCTATATTTAATGTTTTGGACGGGTCACCTTCTTTTACACCAGTGAAAGCTGCCTGGTCGCCATAGTCGTCTATGATCTGAATCTTATCAACCATATCGGCATTCAACTCCCGGGTTGCTGTTCGTACATCTCCATTAAAAAATTCTTTCCCGTTTACTTTTACTTTAGTAACTTCTTTGCCCTGCGCTGTTACCGTCCCGCTTTTATCAACCTGCACACCAGGTAATTTTTTTAACAGGTCTTCCACAACATCATTTTTCCTGTACATGGTGCTGTCTATCTTATAAGAAATTGTATCTTCTTTGATCTGTATTTTGGATGATTCAAGTGTTATATTTTCGAGTGTATTGTCGCCCGGTATCATTACAATGTCATTGATAAGCTGCTCTCCTTTTAAATTGCTGAAATCATAACTGTTCATGAAAGTTTTATATCCAACATAACTTACTATCAGTGCCGCTGGTTTTGGTTTTGCGTCGGGGAACAGGAATGCGCCCTTGTCATTTGAAGAAATTTTTATTGAATCCCGGCTTCCTTTATAATATAAGATAACAGATGCGTTCGCCAGGATTTTGCCATCATTGGTTTTCACAATTCCATTTATGGAAATAGATTCTTGTGAATAGGCCTGTAAGGAAAAAAAGAAAATTAAGAAAAGGGAAAAAATATATTTCATCCGGGAAATTTAAAATTAAGGGCCGGGGCCACACTGCAATATCTGTTATTTGTACGAATTTATTCTTACTTAGGTAAGGAATGGTTGTTAAATTTGGACAGTTTCCTTAAATGACTCGATAAAGTTGAAGATAAGCCCATTGAATGCTGTTTCCCCGTTAAACAGGAAACGATGTTTTACCGGCAATACATAAATCGGAAATGATGATAATTCTGCCCTAAATTTTTCCAGTCTTACTGCGTCTTTTTCTGTAGTCAGGATCATCCGGGTTGAGACAGGAAGTTTTTCGAATTGTTTTTTTATATCTGTAAGATCATCACTTGTAAAAATATGATGATCTGCATACCGGATCATATCATAAGCATGTACATGTTGTGTCAGGAATTCTTTTAATGGTTTTGGATTTGCAATACCACAAAGCAATAAAATATCTGTTGAATGACTGATGTTACCGCGAGTTTTATCAAATAAATGATAAGGCTGGGAATAAATGATCTCTGTAAAAAAAACCTGTTGATGCGCCAATGGATCAATTTCTTCTATCAACTGATCTCTTTCTTCAACTGACAATGTGCCGATGCATTTTGTGACAATGATCACATCAGCTCTTCTCCTGCTTTTTTTTACGTCCCTGAGGTCTCCTGCAGGCAACATCAGGTCACGTGTATACAAATTCCTGTAATCGGTTAGCAAAAGATTCAGTCCTGGTCTTACTGACCGGTGCTGAAAAGCATCATCAAGAATGATCACACGGGTATCGGGTCGTTGATGCAGGATCTGTGGAATAGCAACAAGTCGTTCCTCTCCCACTGCAACTGTTATATCAGGAAATTTTTGATGGAACTGCATGGGCTCATCTCCAATATCGATTGCGGTTGTATTACTATCTGCGATTGTAAATCCTTTTGTCTTTCTTTTATATCCGCGGCTAAGCGTTGCTGTTTTGTACCTGTTTCGCAAAATTTCAACGAGGTATTCAGTCATGGGTGTTTTACCCGTTCCACCGGTCGCAATATTACCTACACAGATAACGGGGAAATTGAAAGAAGATGATTTTAAAATATTTTTATCAAACAACCAGTTGCGCAGCCATATTACAGCACCATAAATTAATGCGAATGGAAAAAGCAGGTATCTGAAACTTTTGAGCATGTGGTAATTTGGAAATTTGATGATTTGGAAATTTGGAATGAAGTTCTCAATTTTTAAGTTTCATTTACAAATTGATTTTACTATCCTTATAAAGATAAAAATCAATACACTCATTAATTGAAGACTTCGCATTTTCACTATTCACCATTGACCATTCACTTATTCACTCAGTGACGTTTCCCGATTCCCGGTTGCCGTCGTCTTCAATAAAGATAGAAAATATCGTTGTTCCATAATTCCGTTCTGTACGATAATGAGCAGTCTTTTTATAATCGTTTCGCGGTGTATGTTCTAAAACAAACCAACCTCCGGTTTTTAATAATCCTTTTTTGAAAATCATTTTTGGCAAGTCATCAATCGTTGTCAATGCATATGGCGGACCGGCGAAAATGAAATCATATTGCTCATTTGCGCTTTCTATAAATTTAAATACATCTGATTTTATTATTTTAAAATGATCAAATCCCAATGAGCCTGCAGTCTTTTTAATAAATTCATACATCTTGCTGTCCTTCTCCACGATGGTGATATCCTCTACTCCCCTGCTGGCAAATTCATAACTAATGCATCCTGTCCCTCCAAAAAGATCCAATGTTTTCAGGGATTCAATATCAAGATTGTTTTGCAGCACATTGAATAATCCTTCTTTCGCTATATCTGTTGTTGGCCGGGTATGAGGCATGTTTGCCGGGGGCATAATTTTTCTTCCTCCATGTGTGCCACTTATGATACGCATGACGCCAGTGCTGTTAAATGACTGAGGAAATGAGCTGGCAGGTTTTTTATTTCATCGGGAACAAAGATATCGGGGGCCGCTTTATCGAAATCAATCCTGGAGAAATATTGATAAAGCTCCATATATAATTTAGATTGTTCATCTATCATACCGCTTAAGCGTAGCTGAAAGTCTGCCGGTTTAATACTGTGCTGCTCACAGATATTTAGTAAGAAATAGGCAACGTCACCGGGGCTTGTATAATTGAATTGCTGAACGATCTGTAATGTTCCTCCCTTGTATAAAAATGTTTTTACACTATTATGGAAAATGATACAATAGAGCAGGTCACGGGAATGATTCAATTGCTCCATTTGCAGGCTTGTTGAATGGAAAATATCTGCTTTTAGAAATTGCTTTGAAAAAAGCATTTCCACTTCTTTAGGAATTCTGTAGTGATTATAAATATGAACAGATGTTACCAGGTCATTATTCATACTGGCTGTTTTGTCATTTCCATACACCAGGGACAATGCTTCTTGAGTCACAGAAGTGTGATTGTATTTACCCGGAATCAACAAAGATTCTTTAAAATCATAACAGATAGTAACAGATGCCAGGCGGGATAAAAACTGCTCCTGCATGCTTAATACATTTTTAATGTCTGCTGTATGATCAGCTGAAGTAAAATTATATATGGCAATACCTTTTACGGAAAGGGGATTTTTTGTAAACCATATAAATGAGATCCCGTAATCACCAACTTCAATAAGTAAATGAAGCGTATTATTCGGAATACCGGTGGGCGTTATATTAAATGTTGTGTTCAAATAAAATATTTAAGCAGGCAAAATAAGATAATTTTGCTGACTTATGGAAAGTCAGGCAACAATAAACGATCTGAGAGTTAAAGTAAGCAACAGGCAAATTCTGTCTATTGCATTGCCGATCACATTTGCCATTCTCATTCCGCAGCTGAATATGCTAATTAATAGTATTTTCCTGGGACAGTTAAGCGAAGAGGCATTGGGAAATGCCGGTGTCACCGGTGTATTTTACCTGATTTTTGCAGTTGCTGGAAATGGACTCAATAATGCCATGCAAACCGTTTTCTCGAAGCATGCGGGTGCAGGAAACAGTACCGTCTTCAAAACAATACTTGTACAGGGAATAAGGATCAGCCTGCAATTCTCGCTTGTTTGCATATTGTTTACCTGGCTCATTGCTCCTTATATTATGGAAAGGGTTGCAGACCCTGCCGCCTACCCGCAGGAAATGAGTTTTTTAAAAATCCGTGTTTTTGGTCTGCCCTTTTTGTACTTATTTCAGATGGGTAATGCATTTTTAGTAGCATCACTGAACAGCCGGTATTTAATGATAGGCTTTATCGGTGAAGCATTGATCAATATCCTTTTTGATTATCTTTTGATTTTTGGCCATTGGGGATTACCGCAAATGGGATTTAACGGGGCTGCAGTAGCATCTATTATTGCCGAGGTTTTCGGGGTGATCATTGTTTTTATTGTATTGATGATAACGGGGCTGAAAAGAAAATACCAGTTATTATATCAATTTGGCTTTGACAAGATCATGAGTAAAGAAATTCTGCGTGTATCCGTTCCATTGGTATTACAATACCTGATAAGTGTAACTACCTGGTTGATATTTTTTATTCTTATCGAATCAAGGGGCGCTACGGCAAAGGCCATTAGCAACACCATGCGCAATGTTTTCGGTCTTGTAGGTGTATTTGTGTGGGCATTTGCGAGTACAAGCAATGTGATGGTTAGTAATCTTATGGGGCAAAAAAGGCAGGACAAAGTAATTGAAGTGATCACAAAGATCACTATGCTGAGTTTTGGGTTTTGTTTTATGATGGTATCGATACTTAATTTATTTCCACAGGCATTTTTTAATTTATTCGGCCAGGGTGAAGCATTCATTACGGAAGGTATTCCTGTTATCAGGATTGTTTCGCTTGGTCTTTTATTTATGAGCATTGCCAATATCTGGCTTAACGGCGTTACCGGCACTGGCAGAACAAAAGTTAATCTCATCATAGAAATCGTTGCTATCACCCTTTACCTTGTTTATACCTGGTATTTTATGAAGCACAATTATATCTCCCTGGCCGTTGCATGGAGTAATGAGTTCATTTACTGGACATCGATTTTCCTGATCGCTTTTTTCTACATGAAAAGCGGTAAATGGAAACCAACGCTTTAATTCCCATCTTTCAACTTAGCATCTTTTTATTTAACGGCCAACTTTAGCTATAAAGCTGATTCTCAACCTCATGTCGTGCCCTTTCGGGATATCTCTTGTGGAACCCATGCATTTTTAAATATTAAACAACCTCTAAGCAATGGCTTGTCAAGCTCTTGTAATAAGGTATTTAATTTTATAACCACATTAAAACCACAGTATTTATACACATATCCACATTTTTTGTAGTTTGTTATATTTTTAATGTATTTTTAATGTATATTTGTCATACAAACGGAATAAAGAATTAATACAGGATGGCCAGAGTAAAAGAAGATGGCAGCATTAGCGGATTGGTGGGGTCAGTGGTATTTTATACCATGAATGGGAAGAAATATGCGAGAGCGAGGCCAAGGGGAAAGTCTAAAAAAAAGAAAGCCAGGGATCCTAATTCTTTGACAGGCGTTTTCGGCACGGTTTCAACATACGGATCAGGAATGGTGAAACTGATGAAAAAAAGCTTCCTGTTTACTTTAAACCTGGTTAGCTATAATAATGCGAGAGGATGGATGCGGAACTTATACGTAGTGCATAAGGATGAGGCGAGCTGGGAATTGTCAGTTAAGAAAAGCGGGATGTGCCAATTGAACCCGGGAGCTGATTTACGTGATTTTTTAAAATTTGATATAACGGTAAATGATAGTGGCAATGGAAAAGTTATTATTGATTTGCCGGAGATAAATACAAAAAAAGATATTAAATCCCCTTCCCGTACAATGAAAGTGAACATAAAGCTGATTGTGGTGACGTCACCGTTTCGGAACGATCCCCGATCGTACAGTTTTTGTACTGAACAATACAGCTTTATTTACAACAATGACCCTGTGCCAGCTAAATCGCTTGAATTACAAACGAATGGCGGCACAGGCGATATTGCAATCGTTACGATGGCGCTTGAATTTGAAACGGCTGATTCGGGAAATGGAATATATAGCAACGAGATCCGCTGGCTGCCCGCAGCAATAATAGCCATGGGCAAATTAAAATAACAATTGAGAGTAGTTACTAACGGCCTTGCTTACCTCCTGTTGAGAGCTGAAGTAATTACAAGTTTTGAGTGTGGCCGGTGTTCTCACCGGCCTTTATTTTAAAATCTGTGAGCCTGATTGGTGAATATGATATGATATGAGGCTGAAATGAATAATAAACCGGTAAGCCGGTTTTATGGAATACATTTCTTAATACCTTAATTTAAAATCTTATGTCCAGAACTGCTGCTCCAACCAAAATTGTATTAAAATTCTCCCGACCAAAAAAGGCATTGCAACTTGCAGGAAGATACAAACCAGGCTGCTCGTCTACGAGCCGCAGAATGCCGTCCCTTCTTTCGTGGTCCAACAAAAAAACATGTCATTCAGATCTCCATTCATTGTTCTTGAAATCTGTGTCAGGGAAAACTTTATCAGGATCGATTGTGACAGATTTTAATTCTTCAGTAATGGGAATTTTAACTTTGAATTCCACTGTGTTGTTCCATATTTCAACAGGAAACGATAAGCGTCCCTTTGCACCTGATTTTGTTTCATAGCTGAGGAATACCGGCATGGCCATTTGTTGCATGTTGATAAGCGTTACGACAGCACCGTTAGCTGCTATATTATTGACGTATTTCACTTCTTTTATAGCCTGGTCGAGTTTATAATTCTCAATAAACCATGCTTTCCAGAACCATCCGAGATCCTCGCCAGCAACATTATCTACTGTGCGAAAAAAATCATATGGTGTTGGATGCTTATAGGCCCACCTGTTTATATAAGTTTTGAATGCATAGTCAAATCTTTCCGGACCCAGTATTTGATCACGCAATAATTTAAGTCCTAAAGCGGGTTTAAAATAAAGCGCTACACCGATGTTCCCTTCCCTCATTGCGTCAGGTGTATTAAAAATACTTTCACTGTTTTTGCCAAACATAGAAGCAGCTATGCCTTCCATATTCTGTTTAGCGTCTTCATATTCTCCCTTATTAAAATCAGTGTGTGATATGGCATTTATAAATGAATTAAAGCCTTCATCCATCCACCCATACTTACGCTCATTGCTGCCGACGATCATCGGGAACCAGGTATGGCCGAATTCATGATCGGTAACCCCGAACAAGCCATCGTCTTTTGCATACGAACCACAAAAAACAATCCCCGGGTATTCCATTCCACTTACATTTCCAGCAACATTGGTAGCTACCGGGTAAGGATATTCGAACCATCGCTTGCTGTAATTTTCAATACTGCCTTTTACATATTCAGTTGACCTGCCCCAGGCTTTTTCACCTTTACTCTCTACCGGGTATACACTCATTGCCATTGCGGTTTTACCTGATGGAAGGTTGATCTGCGCAGCATCCCACATAAAAGCCCTGGAAGTTGCCCAGGAAATATCCCTGGCGTTTGTTATTTTATAATGCCATTTTAATGCGGCTGTTTTTGACCTCGCTGCATTACTGTTCACATCAGCTTCCGACCTAATCACGATTGTTTTATTGCTCTTCCTGGCATCATTAAATCTTTTCAGTTCTGTTTGTGTCAACACTTCTTCCGGGTTCTGCAATTCGCCACTTGCCACCACAATATTAGAAGCCGGCACAGTTATATTGAAATCAAAATCCCCGTACTCAAGGTAGAATTCACTCGGTCCGAGGTAAGGGTCCGTATTCCATCCCCTCACATCATCAAATACACACATCCGGGGATACCACTGCGCTACTGCAAAAATATTTCCGTTCATTGTTTTGAGTATACCGCTGCGATCGGCTCCCTGCTGCGGTAATGTAAATGTGTATTCAACTTTTAATTTTATTATATCGCCGGCCGGCTTAACGTTTTGGGATAAACGAACCTGCATTCTTGTGTCGGAGATCAAATAATCTGCATCCGTATTGTCCGGTAATATCTTTACAGAACTTATTTTATAACCTCCATTGAAAGCACTGCTTGCGTCGCCATAACGGCTACGTGCATCTACCGGCATCCTTGCCTGCCCGCGACTTTTCTTATCAAATAAATTCTGATCTAGTTGGAGCCAAAGGAAAGATAAAGCATGAGGGCTGTTGTTTTTATAAGTGATGATCACCCATCCTGATACCTGGTGAGAAACTGTATCCAGTGTTACATTTATCTGGTAATCCGCTTTGTTTTGCCAATAGCCTATATTCGGTTCTCCTGTTGCAGAACGGCTGATATTAACCGGCCCCGAATAAGACATTGGTGCAAACAATGCATGCGGATCATATTTACTAACAGATAAGCTATCATTTTTTTGTTGTGCTATAGAAAAAGAAAAAAGGAATAAATTAAAGAGCAGGAAAAATAAACGCATACAAAAGTGTTTTCGTGAAGTTAGTAAAAAAGATACCGGTTATCAGGTGAAGCCACTCATTTTTTATGCATTGCAATATGTAGGTTTCCTTCCTGCTTTGAAGTTAGAACCAACATATTCCACTATTCACTTATTGGCTTGTTCACGATTGCTACCCCCAGCTCTTAATTAACTTTTCTGCTTCCTTTTTAATACGTGGATCATCTTCTGTCTGTGTAGGCAGGGTGAGTAAGTATTTCAGAAGTGAAACTGCTTTTTCATTATCAGACTTTTTGTGATAGGCCCGGGCGAGTTCAAGATAATTTAATGCAAATTTTGGGTTGAGTGACTTTGCTTTCTCATAGGCGGCTATGCAATCATTCAATGTCGCTTCCGGCAGCCCGCCATAAAAAACTTTTACCAATGTACGTTCAATTCCTGAAAGATTATAAATTTCATAATTCCATTTGCCAAGTACATGCCATGCTTTAAAATTATTGGGATTAATTTTAAGTGCCATGTCTGCATATTGCTTTATCTCTTTTACAATAGAGACTTTTTCTTTACCGCTTTTTTTCAAAAGTGTTCTGCCTACAGCAATTGCTACGGCTACATTAGCCTCATCACTATTTGGATATAATCTCAATGCGGTTTTTCCGTAAATGATTGCAGCTTCGTTGTAACTGTCTTTCGATTTTGTCGTTGTTTCACGTCCTGCAATGCGACTGCACAATTCACTACACTTACAGAGTGCATACAGATTTACGGGTTGTATCTTTAAAATTTCTTTGAATTGGTGTAATGCTTCCTTTTCATTTGGAATGGCTTCCAGCCTGTCCGCTTCCTTGATCATACTATTCAGGTCCTGCGAAATAACAGTGCCCCGGGAGCATACCAGGAGAAAAAAAACACATAGGATGCGGAGCTTGCTCATCATCAAAACTCTTTTTGAAAAGTTACACCAACCTGCCCGATAAAGTTCCTCACAGGCGGGTGCATCTTGTTAATGGTAATGTTAATATTTTTAATACGCTTATCCAGCAAATATATTGCGTCAGCCATGTTTTCTGCCAGCATTTCCAGTAAGGCAACGGGATGTACCATATGTTTTTCAATGGCTTTGTATACATCAACATAGTTGATAGTTTGTTGCAAAGAAGTAATTTTTCCGGGCGGTTCAAATGAAACTGATACCGAAACCTCGAAATTGGTTCCCGTTATTGCTTCCTCATCATGTATGCCATGATGTGCAAAAAATTCCAGTTTATTTAAGTGAATTGTTATCACAAAAGCTAATTTGAAAATTTGATGATTGGAAATTTGATGATTAAAAAACCGGTTTGTGTTCATTACCAAATTTTAAAATCATCAGATCATCAAATTAATGATGTCCTTTCTCGCTAAGAAACCTCTCCGCATCCAAAGCTGCCATACAACCACTACCCGCTGCAGTTACTGCCTGGCGGTATATCTTATCCTGAACATCTCCTGAAGCAAAGACACCTTCCACATTCGTTTTGCTGCTGCCAGGAATTGTTTTAATGTAGCCTGTTTCATCCATATCAAGCCAGCCTTTGAAAATGCCGCTATTGGGTTCATGGCCAATTGCAACGAAAAATGCACTTAGAGGAATTTCCTTTTTTTCCCCCGTCTTATTGTTTACAATCCTTAAACCTTCTACCTTTTTATCACCAAGAACTTCATCTGCTTCGGAGTTCCAATATATTTTTATATTAGACGTGTTGACTACCCTATCCTGCATTACTTTACTTGCACGCATCTGCTCTTTGCGTACAACCATGTGAACGGTACTGCAGATTTTTGAAAGATACAATGCCTCTTCAGCTGCAGTATCACCCGCACCGATAATCGCAACTTCTTTTCCCCTGAAAAAAAATCCATCGCAAACTGCACATGCGCTCACCCCATATCCATTCAACCTTTGTTCACTTTCCAGGCCCAGCCATTTTGCAGACGCACCTGTACTAATGATAACGGAATTTGCTTCGATCCATTTTTCTTCATCGATCTCGACTTTTAAGGGATGTGAGCTGAAATCTACATTTGTTGCAAGTCCATACCGTATCTCTGCTCCCATGCGGGCTGCCTGCTTCTCAAAATGGATCATCATTTCTGGTCCCTGGATGCCATCGGGGTAACCGGGATAATTTTCAACTTCCGTGGTAATAGTCAATTGTCCGCCTGGTTGTACTCCCTGGTATAATACTGGTTTCAGGTTTGCCCTTGCTGCATATATCGCTGCTGTATATCCTGCAGGCCCGGATCCAATTATTAAACAATTTACTTTTTCGGAGATCGTGATGCTCATATAATTCTTTGTTCTTTTTTAGTTTTGAGCTATTAGCTGTTAGCTGCAAGCCATTAGTTGTTTGTAATGCTTTTACTCTATTACATTTATTTTACCTGTCCACTTATTAACTAATTGTAAGTATGTAAGTAGTTACTAATTCATTAAAATGCACATATTTTCACTATTCACCATTAACCATTCACTACTCACCTATTCACTCATTGCCGATTCACGATTCCGATTGAAGCAACTACTCCACATTCTTTGTTCCATACCATGCCGCATAGCCGCAGAATGCACCTAATGCCCCGTTTGAAATATTAGTCTTTACTGTATTTGGTTGTGCAAATGGATTTCCTATACTCTGAAAAGCGAACTCCCATGTGCTCCAGAAATCGTAGGTAGCCCGGTCGATGTTACAAAATTTCAGCGTAACAATTTCGCCACTTCTGAAGAATGTACTGTCTGTATGGGGATTATTATTCTTATTAACGCCCCCTGGCAACTGTACTTCATAACTTGTTCCGTCAATGACCTGGTCATCAAAAACAGAATTCCAGCCCGGGTAAAATGGTTCGGGTTCTGTTTTTGTATAATACCTTACACAATTACCCAGCCCTGCAGGATCTGATGCCTTCAGCATCATCACTCTTAAACTGGTATCGGGGTTAAAAGGTGCTGGTTTAAAATAAAATGAATCCGGGTAAGTATTCAATCCCGGAATTTTTGTTGTGGCGTTATATTCCTTTCCTTCCGAAATAATTTTAAGTGTGTAGGTGGTATTAAAATCCCCAACGAATGCCGTGGAAAGTGAAGAAGAATCAATGCTATAAACATATGATGCAAAACCCGCTAACAAAGGATAACTGTATTCTTTTAATTTATGTGTAAGCACTCCGTTTGAAATATACACTTCTGCATTGTGAACAAACAAAGAATCATAAATAGAAGGACTGATCTCGCTGAAAAAGGAAAAACTTTTTGTAAGTATTACTGTAGGAGGCCTTCCATTTTCAATTTCTGCATCTACTACTAATACATTAGGAGATTCGTTGAGCTCAAAATTGATATTCTTCTCGCAGGAACAAAGGAAAAACGCACACAGCACGATGATCATTTTATTCATGGTGCAAATTTACGATAAGAATAGATACGCGGATGACACGGATCAGGCGCATTAACACAGATTTTCTTTTAATATTTTGAAAATAAAAACCATCTTCGTCCATCCGTTCAATCAGCGCCATCCCCGTATCGATAAAAAAAGCCGCTTCAAAAATTGAAACGGCTTTCTATATGAACAAAAGTTGGTTTGCTTAACCTAAATACGCTTTCAATGCACCGCTGTAACGGGCTTTTTGCAAACGCTTGATCGCCCTTTCCTTGATCTGGCGAATACGCTCTTTTGTTAGATCGTATTTTTGGCCGATCTGCTCGATCGTTACCCCATTTTCGCCATCAAGGCCAAAATAAGCATTAACGATTTCAGCTTCACGCGGGCTTAAAGATTTTAATACACGCCGAATTTCGTTTTTAAGAGAGTCATGCATTACGTCTTCATCAGTCTCATCTCCCCCTTTCAATAAATCGCCCATTGCCACATCTTCGGCTTCATGCACCGGTGCATCGAGTGAAGTGTGTCTTGTATTGCTTTGGAAAATATTATTGATCTCGGTTTCACTCATCTCCAGCAATTCAGCAAGTTCTTCTGTTGAAGGCTCACGCTCATGCTCCTGCTCGAAAGCCATATATGCTTTATTTGCTTTATTGTAAGTACCGATCTTATTTTGTGGTAAACGAACCAGCCTTCCCTGCTCAGCCAAAGCCTGCAGAATGGATTGACGGATCCACCATACGGCATAAGAAATGAACTTAAACCCTTTCGTTTCATCAAAGCGTTGCGCCGCTTTTATCAAACCAAGATTCCCTTCATTAATAAGATCACTTAAGGAAAGCCCCTGGTGCTGGTACTGTTTGGCAACGGAAACCACGAACCTAAGGTTGGCCTGGACAAGTTTATCCAGGGCACGTTGATCACCCATTTTGATCTTTTGGGCCAAAATAGTTTCCTCTTCGGGAGTGATCATCGAAATTTTTGAAATTTCCTGCAAATATTTCTCAACTGCCTGTGAATCCCGGTTGGTAATTTGCGTAGCGATTTTAAGTTGCCTCATTATAGTATATTATTAAATTCTAAATTAAGAACAGGTAATAGACCGTTTTTGTTGGGGGAAAGTTGCAAAGAAAGAAAATACATTTATTCTTTAACTCTTTATATGAATCATTTGCAAAGATAACACCCGAAATCTGCATTTCATAACATTTACGCAAAAAATGGATAAAAGGTGTATAAATTACACATTGTTTAAGGAGAATTTATATTCATATTGGTAATAAAATATATCTTTTCATGAGATGTTAAACCACATTAAATACCCACCCGGCTCAATAAATTAACTCAAGTCTTATTTTTGACAAATGATAACAGATCTACGCTCCGATACTTTTACCAAACCATCTTCCCAAATGTTGAAAGCCATGATGGAAGCCCCTGTAGGTGACGACGTTTTTGGTGAAGATCCCAGTGTTAACCAATTGGAAGCTTTTGTAGCTGAAATATTTGGAATGGAGGCCGCCCTTTTTTGTCCGAGTGGCACCATGACGAACCAAATTGCTATTAAATGCCATACTATACATGGAGAAGAGGTTATTTGCGAGAGCTTAAGCCATGTATATATATATGAAGGCGGCGGGATTGCCTCTAACAGCGGTTGCCAGGTAAAGCCCATCGCTGGCGACAGGGGAAGAATTACTGCTGACCAGGTACGGGAACTTATTAACCCCGACGATATCCATAAGCCAAGAACATCGCTTGTAAGTATCGAAAACACCGCAAATCGCGGGGGCGGGAGTTGTTATAATTTTGCTGATATACAGAATATTAAAGAGGTGTGTTTAAAAAATAATTTGAAATTCCACCTGGATGGCGCAAGGTTATGGAATGCTATGATTGCCCAAAATGAAAGGCCGAAGAAATACGGGGAAATATTCGACAGCATTTCTATTTGTCTTAGCAAAGGACTTGGAGCGCCGGTTGGAAGCGTATTACTGGGAAAAACTGATTTCATTAAAAAAGCAAGAAGGGCAAGAAAAGTATTTGGTGGCGGTATGCGCCAAGCCGGTTTTATGGCAGCAGCAGGTATCTATGCACTCGAAAACAATATTGACCGTCTCGCAGAAGACCACCATCATGCAAAAGAAATTGCTGCAGCATTATTAAAAAAAGAATTCATTGGTAAAATACTTCCGGTCGAAACCAATATTCTCATATTTGAAGTAAGGGAAGCTTTTACAGCTGCATCCTTTGCAGAATATTTAAAAAATGAAGAAGTGTATTGTATCCCTATTTCCTCCACGCAGGTTAGAATGGTAACACATCTTGATGTAACAGCAGAGATGGTAAAGCGATTGGTGGAGGTCATACGCCGAATGTAATCATAATGCTGAGTTATGAATTCTGAATTCTGAGTTGGAATTTCGAATTATAACATACATTATAACTCATAATTCAGCACTCATAACTCAACACTCATAATTCATAACTCATAATTCAGCATTCATAATGTTTCCAAAAATAAACCCCACTTCTACTAACGCCTGGCCATTGTTGCAGGAAAAATTTGATTCAACAAAAAATAAAGCAGTAAAAGATCTTTTCACAGAAGATGACAAACGCTTTGAGAATTATTCTATTCAGTTTGAAGACATTCTTTTTGACTATTCAAAAAACGGAATTGATACAGATACACTGCAATTGCTTTTACAATTAACAAAGGAATGTAAACTAGAAGATGCCATCCATGCAATGTTTGCAGGGGAAAAAATAAATGGTACAGAATCGCGGGCGGTGCTTCATACAGCTTTAAGAAATTTTTCCGGAAAGGAAATCTTATTAGATGGTAAAGATGTAATGCCTGATGTAAAAAAAGTACAGGCCCAAATGAAAAAATGTTGTAATGCTGTTCATGATGGAACCTGGAAAGGTTTTTCCGGAAAAAAAATAAGATACATTGTAAACATTGGGATTGGCGGTAGTGACCTGGGACCGGTAATGGTTACTGAAGCGCTAAAGCCTTATTGGCAACCGGGTATACAAGCTTATTTTGTAAGCAATGTTGATGGTACGCATATCTCTGAAACTTTTAAGAAGATCGCTGCAGATGAAACAATTTTTCTTATCGCAAGTAAAACTTTCACCACACAGGAAACCATGACCAATGCACATAGTGCAAGAAAATGGTTTTTGGAAAATGGTGGCAATGAAAAAGATATCGCAAAACATTTTGTTGCACTCAGCACCAATGCAGAAGATGTTACAAAATTCGGAATCGATACCGCCAACATGTTCGAATTCTGGGATTGGGTGGGCGGTCGTTATAGCTTATGGAGTGCCATCGGGTTGTCTATTGCACTAACGATCGGCTATGATCATTTTGAATCATTATTGAAAGGTGCATTTACTGTTGACGAACATTTTAAAAAAACTTCTTTCGAAAAAAATATCCCGGTATTAATGGCGCTTGTAGGAATATGGTACAGAAATTTTCATGGTTTATCTACAGAAGCCATTTTACCATATGATCAATATATGCACCGGTTCGCAGCATATTTTCAACAGGGAAATATGGAAAGCAATGGTAAGTATGTGGATAGGAATAGCAATAAACTTACTTACCAGTCAGGCCCCGTTATCTGGGGTGAACCAGGCACCAACGGCCAACATGCATTTTACCAGCTGATACACCAGGGTACACAAGTGATCCCCTGTGATTTTATTGCTCCTGCTCAATCACACAATCCTATCGGCGATCATCATGAAAAATTATTATCTAATTTTTTCGCACAAACAGAAGCGCTGATGAATGGAACAACGCACGAAAATCCTTATCGTGTTTTTGAAGGCAACAGGCCAACCAATTCATTCCTCATAAAAAAGATCACTCCATATACGCTCGGCCAGTTGATCGCATTGTATGAACATAAAATTTTTGTGCAGGGCGTTATCTGGAATATATTCAGTTTCGATCAATGGGGAGTAGAATTGGGTAAACAGCTAGCCGGGAAAATACTTCCCGAATTAAATAATGATACAGTCATTACAACTCATGACTCTTCCACAAATGGACTTATTAATGCTTATAAGAAAATGAGAAATTAATTTGATGATTTGGAAAGGGGATTTTCCAAAACTTTAAAGATTTTATCTAAATCGTTCGATCATTATCGAATCACCAAAATTAAATTCTATGAAACGTTATTGAACAAGATAAATCAGTGTAGGAAAGTGATCACTATAACCATTGTCCCAACTACGACTAATATCAAAAGAGCGATGCGGGTAACCCTGTTCAGGACCCATGCTATGCATCAAAAATTCTTTTTTATAGATCTGGTATTTATAATATCTCCATTTGTTATTGTTGTTCTTTATAAAAGCGCCTGACAGCAGTATCTGGTCAAGCAAATTCCACTGCCCCTGGAATATCTCTGTTCCCGTACCACTCTTGAATACTTTGTACCAGGGATTATAGATATCTGTTACCGAAATTTTGCTGGTATCTGATTTCGCTTTTAAAATTTTTACAATACTTGCATCTGTGGGATTGTCATTCAAATCGCCCATGATAAAAATTTTGCTTTCAGGGTTGATAGCTTGCAGAGAATCTACAATTCTTTTTGCAACCCCGGCTGCAACACCCCGATGCGGCATTGTTTCGGCTTCACCCCCACTGCGTGATGGCCAGTGATTAACCATTACATGAACAGTATCATTACCTGCTAATATTCCTGTAACAAACAAAACATTTCTTGTTGGCCTTGGCTGACCTACTTTATTAAGGTCAACATATAAAGGTTCTGACCTGAGCAGTTTGAAATATTTGGGATTGTATAGAAAAGCCGTGCTGATCCCCCTTACATCGGGAGTTGGATACCACACATATTTATATCCACGATCTTTTAATTCGGGCTGTTTTAAAAGATCATTGATAGCAAGATCATTTTCTATTTCCGCAATGCCGATGATGGCGGCACCGTCGGGTGTTACATCTGTGCCCATTTTGCTAAGCACCGTTGCCATATTATGGAGTTTCTGGTTATACACCTCATAGGTGTAATGGTAATCACCACCCGGAGTAAAGTCCTCATCAAGCTTTGTCGTATCATCGCTTGGATGAAAAAGGTTTTCTACATTATAGAAACCAACGGCCAGCACCTTGTATTTCTTCTGTGCATTGACATTAAAATAAAAGGCCGTAAAAAAAGCAACTAAAGCAAGGAATTTATTCATACAATTCAATTTACGAAAATCAACAATGTCCGCAGGTGTAATATTAAAAAAAAAGTCTTCAGTTTTTATGAAGACTTTTTAAATGAATCACAATATTTTTTTACCATTTATCTACTTCTTCTGAATGGCCATTATCCTGTTGCGCCTCCTCTTCTTTCTTTTCTGCTACTACAACTGCAGCTGCTGTGTTGGTAGGTTCACTATCAGCAGTCGGAGTTGTTTCAGCTTTAGCCTGCCCTTCTTCAGTTCCTTCATAAGGAGTGTCATGGTTAAAAGCATCAAAATCAAAATCAGGCATCAACTCAGTTTTCACATGATCAACTGTTTCATTCAGTCCTTTTAAAAACTTATTAAAATCTTCTTTATACAAAAAGATCTTATGACGGTCATAGCCGTCTGAATCAAACCGCTTACGACTTTCTGTAATTGTCACATAAAAATCGTTGCCTCTTGTTTCCCTTACATCAAAAAAGTAAGTTCTGCGTTTACCGGCTTTTACCCGGATACTATAAACGCTTTCCATTTTTTTGTCGTTGTTTTCGTACGCCACTGTGTGTTTTTTTTAATTTTTTTTAATTTGACAAAGATAAATTTGTTTTCGATATGGCAAAATAAATGATCAGAAGGAAAAACCTGGTTTTAATCAAAGGGGTAAGGGCTGGTTTAGGGAGTTGTTCAACGTTTTGCCATTCTGAGGCTCTGTAAAACCCGAATAAACTCTATGGTTAATTTGTCCCCGTTTGCCTGCTCTCCTGTTCCTGTTGCCTTGCAAACATTTCGGCATATAATCCCTTTTTTTGTAACAACACTTCGTGCGTGCCCATTTCCACAATCCTGCCCTCATCCATTACTACGATCTTATCGAATTGAAATAACGAAAATATCCGATGTGTTATGATGATTGCCGTCTTTTCCCTGAGATATAAATAGAGGTTACTGATAATTTCCTTTTCGGTCTTTCCGTCTACAGCACTGAGACAATCGTCAAAAATCACGATATGAGGATCTTTGATCAGCGCCCTTGCAATGGAAATACGCTGCTTTTGCCCACCACTCAATGTTACTCCCCGCTCCCCTACCACCGTTTCAAAAGCTTCGGGGAAGGATTGTATTTCATTAAAAATACTTGCCTGGCGGGCGGCTGTTTTGATATCCTCCTGCGTAGAATCGGTTTTTCCAAACATGATATTGTTACTGATCGTTTCGCTGAAAAGAAAAACATCCTGCGGTACATAACTGATCCTCGAACGTAATGCATCCAAACTGATCTTATTCACCGGAACTCCGTCAAATAATATCATCCCCTTTTGTATATCATACATCCTGAGCAGGAGTTGTGCAATGGTAGATTTGCCGGCCCCTGTTTTTCCAACGATGGCGATCTTTTCTCCTTTATTTACCTGTAATGAAAAATCTTTTATTGCATGTATACCGGTATGTGGATAGATAAAGTCTGCATTAACAAAGGATATATTTTCTTCAAGGGAAACCTCAACTTTGTGCGGATCATTTTTAATAACCGGTGCTGTGAGCAAAAATTCGTTTATCCGTTTTTGTGATGCCACTGCCCGTTGGGTCATGCTTGCAGTCCACCCGATTGCACTAACAGGAAAAGTAAGCATTTGGATATACATCACAAATTCCGCAATCTTACCTACCGTGGCGCCCGGCACATGATTAGCTACATCAAGCCCTCCTACCATGATCGTGGTCAATGTACTTAACCCGATAAGCAATGCCATGCTTGGAAAATAGATCGCTTCTGTTTTTGCAAGGCTTAATGCATTACTCCTGTAAGCTTCGCTGTTGCGTTTAAAAAAACCCAACATTGCTTTTTCCTGGACAAAGGATTTTATTACCCTGATCCCTGAATAAGATTCCTGCGCATTCGTTGTTAGATCACTCAGTAGTGATTGAATTCTTTCGCTTTTTTTGTTGATGATGGTATTTACAAAGTAGATCGCAAAAGCGAGTATCGGTAAAGGGCATAGTGCTACTATGGTAAGTTTTACATCGGAACGCAACATGAAATAAATACTAAACCCAATCACAGCGGCAAGGTTTATAAAATACATTATTGCAGGACCGGTATACATTCTCACCCTGCTCACATCCTCTGCAATCCGGTTCATCAGGTCGCCCGTACTATGTGTTTTATAAAACGCTGTATCTAATTTCTGGTAATGGCTGAAGATCTCATTCTTCTGGTCATATTCCACGTGGCGGCTCATCACAATAATGGTTTGCCGCATCAGGAACATAAAAAATCCACTGATGATCGCTACAATTATTAAAATGATACCGGTGTAAAGGATCTTGTTTTCGGGGTGATCATTAAATCTTTCAATAATCGCTCTTACAATAAGATCATAATTGCTATAAGAATGCTGTGCTGTAACTAAATCCTGTGAATTGGATTTGATAGATTCAATAACCGTATTTACCACGTATCCCGTTAGCTGCGGCGAGAGTATCCTGAAATAATTGGTAAGAATCACAAATAAGATCCCAAGGAAAAACAACCAGCGGTACCTCCAGAAATATTTATTGAGGGTTGATAATTGAGTCATGAGCTGCAAAGATACGAGATGCCGATTATGAGTTATGAATTTTGAGTTCTGAGTTTGGAGTCAGGGAATGATTATTAGTTTTTTTAACTCACAACTCAAAATTCATAATTCATAATTCATTTCGCTTTCTTCAACGTCACCGTTCTCCCCTTTTCAAAAGGATCGTTCTTTTGCTCACTTCCAAAGTATTCAAATTTGATCGTTTGATTGTCTATGAATTCCATCGTTCCCCTGTAAACCATTTTTTGTCCGTTGTCGGCCAGGGTTATTGTTAAGCTGATTGGAATGGTTGTGAAATCTGTTGTATAAGATGCAACCGGCAGCTTTCCTCCCGGTACGATCATGATCACTTTTGAATTACTTAAAAATTCAACCTGCATATCACTACCCTGCCACTTACCTACGAGGTCACGGTTTGAACGAATTTGGGAAAAAAGTGGGACAACTATGAATGACATTAGGATGACAAAAAGCAGATATTTTTTCATTTGGCGATCTTTGTGATTAGTGAATAGTGAAAATAGGAAGTTTGGGCTGATAATCAAAGTTAATAGGTGATTAATGGTGAATCGGCAAGGCAATTATAAATCAGGGTTCCATTCATAATTCATAATTCATAATTCGTCGTTCGTCATTCGTTATTGCCATTGATAAAAACAGCATTTCACAAATAAAAATTTATCGCTAATTTCATCCCATGTTTAAAACTTCGGGGAGGTATTGGTTCTGTCAGTTTGCGGGTTGGGGAGGCTGGGCACTCATTAATTTATTCTTTGCATACCAGTTTGCAAGTGATATTTATTTACAGCCTGAAACCAAAAGAAATCTTTTCTTTTTTGCTTTATTCCTCGACCTTTTCTGGAGTATTCTTTTGACACATTTATTGCGCATCATTTTAAAGCGCACTCCATGGATGAAGTTTTCTTTTGCCAGGGTGGCAAGCCTTTTTTTGGTTGCAACCATCTCGCTCACATTCATCGAATATTATGCATTCCGTGCAAGTTCCAATATCGCAGACCTTTCCTTTGACGACTATTCCAATAATCAAAGAAAAGAAAAAGCCATCTCACTCGAAAAGGAAATGAAAGTAGCAGGTACGGATTATTATCTTTTTAATACAAAAAATGCGGTTGATTCAACCCGTTTAATTGCATTTAACAAAATAAAAAAAGAAACAGGCTGGCATAGGGATGAAAAAGGTGAATGGAAATTTGAAGAATTGAGAAAGGGAAAAGATTTCTGGGGTATCACTATTACTTTTATACTCATGGCATTGTGGTTGCTGATCTACTTTATATGGCATTATATTAATAAGAACAGGAATGACCAAATGGATAAACTCCAGTTGGAAGCAATGGTAAAATCATTGGAATTAAAAACGATCAAATCTCATATCAACCCGCATTTTATTTTCAATGCGCATAACAGTATACGGGCATTGGTAGACGAAAATCCTGAAAGAGCAAGAAAGGCGATTACAGAACTGAGCAATATATTGAGAAGCAGTATGCAGGCAGAGAACCAGGAAACTGTTCCTTTGCAGCAAGAACTTGATATTGTAAAAGATTACCTGGCATTGGAACATATGCGCTTCGAGGATAGGTTGAAAATAGAAATGCGCATTGATCAAAACACGCTTTCACAAACTATTCCACCCATGATGCTGCAGACTCTTGTTGAAAATGCCATTAAACATGGTATCAGTAAACGAATGAATGGCGGTATAGTTAAAATCATATCTGAATTTAAAAATGGTCACCTTGAACTTATCGTACAAAATTCAGGTACTTTGAATGGAACACATGTTCCCAATAAACCAGGCTTTGGTATTACAAGCACGCAGGAAAGGCTTAATCTTTTGTACCAGGGTAAAGCAAATTTCCAGATACATGAAATAGATGGTGGAATGGTGGAATCGAAGATCATCATGCCGGTGGCCAAAAACTAATGTGAATAGTAGTTTAAAGTGGTTGAATAATAGTTGAAAATTGAAATAATCCTATTCAATCCTTCAACAATCTGTCAACTTTTTCCAACAATTATTCAACTCTCCTCTTTAACATCCCTTTCACTTATTTCCTCCTTCCTTTACCAAAATAATTTACGGTCGATGCAACCTTTTTTCTATAAACTGCATTTATATCTATAAACAATCTTTTCGCCGGTTAAATGGAAACTGCTACATTAATAAGAGAGGCCAAAAACGGAAGCGCTGCAGCACAGAAATGCCTGTTTGATAACTGGGCAGCAAGGATGCTGATAGTTTGTCGCCGGTATGTAAAAGTTCCTGAGGATGCAGAAGAAATTATGTTGGATGGTTTTTACAAATTCTTTAAAAAGCTTTCTTCATTTAGTTACAGGAGTGAGGTTGAATTACATGCATGGTTAAAGCGCATTATGATCAATGAGTGCCTGATGTTTCTGCGAAAGAAAAATGTTTTCAGTATTGTTACTGAAATAGAAGCAAATGAAATTCCTTTTGAAGAAGAAGCCCTTACCAATTTATCTGCTGCCGAGATTTTCAACCTCGTGGTACAATTGCCGGTTGGATATCGAACCGTATTCAACTTAAATATTATTGAAGGTATGGACCATAAAGAAATAGCCCGCTTGCTGGGAATTACTGAGGGTACTTCTAAATCGCAATTGAGCAGGTCAAAAAGCTTATTACAAAAAATGCTGGCAAACCAGGGAATCAATTATGCCAGGAGAAAAACAAATTAGTATGAACTGGAGAAACAACATAGATGAACTTGTATCGTTGCCCGGCGAAAATGCTCCGTCATTCAACAATGCATGGGAAAAACTGGAGCTACGTTTACAGCAGGGAAAGAAACAAAGAAAAGTTTATTGGTATTGGGCCGCAGCAGCCTGTATAATCGCCTGTTTTATGGCAATATGGTTAAAGGAGAACAACAAAACGGGGAAAGCCGTTGAGCCAGTTGTAAAAGATTTCCCATCAATTCATAAAAAAGAAACTGCTCCCGTTATTACAAATGAAACCAGGGCAATTAAAAAAGAAAATATTGTAACAGCCCTCCCACCTTTCGAACAAAAACAGAAAACTGGAAGGAAAATAAATCCTGTAAGGACTACAGACACGACATCTGTTGTTACATTGATTGCAAAAAATACAGATAGTATTAACAGTACAGTGGGTATTACCAATATTGTAGCCAATAGTCAAACAATAAAACAAAAACTTATTGTATTCAATGCATTGAAGAAAAAATTACCGGTTGTACATATCAATGATATAGAAAAACCGGTTGCAACTAATGAATCTGTTGCCGGCAACAATGAACATTCTTTCAAACTAAGACTTTTCCGCCGTGATATTTCAACATCTTCGCCTGGCGAGGTAAATGATAATAACGGCATTTTCAGAATAAAAATTCCTCCTCAAAATTAATTAACATGAAAAAAATTATGATCGTGCTGGTGCTTTTAACAAGCATCAACAGTAACCTTATTGCCCAACAAACTAAAACAGGCAATATTTTTGAACTACCTGATAATACCATAACAAGGATATTTTATAAAGATCTTGACAAGGGAGATAAACTTAAATTTGAATTGGTTGATTTTAGTGACCTGGAAGCAATAACTGATTTTGACTCACTGGTTCGTGCTTTTGTCCAGGATATAGAACCGCTGAAGGACAGCTTAGCAGATGATCTTTCAAGTAAAAAGATTGACTATATTATTGATCCTTCGGGCAAAAATAAGATCCGAATACAGCAATTTGCACCTAAAGGTTCCAGCTACTTAATAAACCAGGGAACAGTTGCATCTTTGAAACTGTCGCAGGACACCGTTAATTTCCTGCTGACGGCAAATGGAGGAGCAAAACAAATATTTGGTAAAAGGAAGCCCGGCCATCATTATTTCAGGATAAGCATCATTGTAAATAATTTAAGCAACCTAACCACCTATATGAACGGGAGGCTGCAGAATAGTATACGTGAAGTGCAGCGGGATGTTAATACTAACTGGATAAGGAAGAATGACCAGACGACGCATGTAAAAAGAAACACCTCTATCTATTCAGATATTTTTCGCGGACAGGTTACTGGCAGTGACTATATTACCTTCCGTGTAACTGCGGACATGCAGAACTATAAAAATTATTTCGTGCCGTCACTGAGCGTAGGAGTAATTCTGGTGACGAATCGCTACAACATAAAACGTGAATTCAGTTTTTGGGGAGAATCACATTTTACCTTTGCAAAAAATGACGAAGGTAAATTACAAACATTCAGGAATTCTTTTTTAACCCTCGGGTATAACCAAACCAATACCAACATAAAAAATTCAGTATTTGGATTTTCGCCTTCATTTTCATTCGGATGGCTCGCGAGGCAACGGGGAAATATCTTTGAGAAAAATACATTCAGGATCGGGTTTGGAAAAGCAAGTATTGGGAACGTAATAAAATTGGAACCGGTGATATACTTTACTGATTTCTTCAAAGGTATCACGCCAGGAATACGATTGAGTCTCTAGTAAAACTGTTAGCTATTTTTCAGACCGGCTATTAAATTAATGGTAAGTGCAACTACGAATGTATTAAGTGCAAATGCAAGCAATCCATGTGCAAGTACCGTTCGCCTGATTTTCGGTGATGCGATCTCAACATCTGATACCTGGAAAGTCATGCCAACCACAAATGAAAAATAGGCAAAATCAAGGTAATCAGGTTTTGTGTTGCCGGGAAATTCTAATCCTTTGTTTTTATGCTCTTCATATCCTGCATAATACATGTGTGCATAGTGAAAAGTGAATAAGGTATGCACCATTACCCAGGAAAGTAACATGCCTCCAACCGCAATGATCAATGCAATTAATTCATTGCCGGTTTTAAGATCTTTCGAAAGCAATAGCATGAGTACTGCAAACATGCTTGCAAACGATGTTATTAAAATACTTATCAATACAAAAGGCCTGCTTCCATCATCCGTATTTGCAAGTTTTATGATCTCGGCATGAGAACGGGTGTATAAAACGATCCAGCTGATTATAGTATAGGAAAGTGCAAATACATCCCATAAAGAAGTTGCGATCAGTGCATTTCCGAAATTTGCTTTCCGAATAAGAAAAAATACAAGTAAAGCTGCTGCGAGACTAATAAAGATCCTCTGAACGGGATGTATCCTAAGAAATATATTTCGTTTTGTCTTGTCTCGTTGCGTTGCAGTCATACCAGGGATTTCAAATTTTGAAAATGAAATGTACACCTTATTAATATAATATTATATAAAGGGAAATAATAAAATGACGTTTCGATCATACAATCGCTTTCAATTTTTATTTCGTTAACAAAATTTTACTGTAGTTATTTTAAACTTATCGTAGCTGTGCTTATCCCTCCAACTAAATATTATTATTATGAAATTATCCCAGCTTAGTTTAATTATTCTACTATTTTTTGTTTCTGAAATTGCAAATGCGCAAACAATATTCGTAACACCTGGTCGCGGCAACAGGCATCGCTATCGCAAACCTCCCGCCACCAGGATTTATCAATCAAAGTTCGAACCCTCCGTTAATCTTTCTTTCGGGTATGGATTTCCAAACGTGGATAAAGAACAGCTGGTTAATTTTTCAGGTCTTGGCAGGGGAAATGCAACGCAAACCGGCCCTATGACGGGTGCTATTAATTATCGCTTCAGCAGGAGTATGGGAATTGGTGTGATGGTCACACATGGAAAGGTTAATGTCCCTTATTATGATTATACCGGCGAAAATGTATTGAATGGGAGTCTTGACAACTGGGCTTTTATGCTGGATCTTGTACGTTATATTCCCATTTCAAATTCAATTGTTACTCCTTATCTGAGAACAGCAATTGGAATTAATACCTGGAAACAGGATTATACTGCTTCTGACGGAGCCAAATTGAATTACATTGAAAACCCTTCTGAATTTGCCTACCAGGCAGGCATAGGTGCAAATTTCAGCTTATCAAAAAATGCAGGACTTTTTGTTGAGGCTGGATATGGAAAATATATATTACACGGGGGGATTTCGTTTAAATTTTAATTTACTATACAGTATGGTGGAGGTTTAAGGTTTAAGGTTCAAAGTTTAAGGTTAGCTAACTTTAAACCTTAAACTTTGAACTATTAACTTTCCATTATTCTTTCTCAACAAACTCTTTCAGGCTTGTTTGAATGATATATGTCCATCCTTCCAGGAAACTTTCTCTTGCAAAAGACTCATTGGATATTACTGCAAATGATTCCAGTCCCTGGTGCGTAAGCCTGAGCCTTGTTTTATCTCCTTCGGGAAACAGTTCAAATGTTACATAAGAATCTCCGGGAATTCCCTCGTAACGCCAGCTATGAACAAGTTTTTTTTCAGGAATTATTTCTGTGATCCTGCACAAATGCACATAGTCGACACAGTCTTTTCCCTGGCCGGTAAATTGGAATTCAAATCCCACTTCAGGTTTGAAAGCCGGAATATCAAAATACCATTGCTTCATTTGGTCCCTGTCTGTAATGGCTTTCCATACTTTGGCAACCGGTGCGTTGTAGGTTTTTTCAACAATTACATCATCTTTTTTCATTTCGTTTTTTTTTAATTGTATTAGTTTTTTTTGATTGAGTACTTGTATCCGATAAGAATTTTTCCAGCGCATCCAGTTTCATGTTCCAGAAGCGATGGAAATAGTCGATCCATTCCTGCAGTGCTGTAAAACCTTCCTGTTTCAGCTTACAGTAACGTTCACGTCCTATATCTTCGATAGAAATAAAGCCCGCGGAGTATAATATTTTTATATGCTTTGAAACAGCTGGCCTGCTCATCTCAAAATTAGCAGCCAGCGAATTGATGGTAAGATCCTTTTTTGAAAGCAGGTTCAAAATCTGTCTCCTGTTTACATCAGCGATAGCCTGGAAGGGATCAATTGCAAATTGCTTCATCAATCGGGATTAATGTGTAACTTAAAAGTTACACAAATGTATATGTAACTTTTAAGTTACACAAATTTATTCCGGTATTTTTTTAAAGAATTATTTTTTTGTAAGTAGCTGCCTGATTGCTGCCAGGTGAGATAACAATACAATCGGCACTACGCAACACGGAAGCCACACAAATGGAAAGTAGAATATGGCAACATTGGGTTGGTCAAAAGCAAGTTGCTGAAAAGTAAAGGGGGCAGCCAGCACTGCAATGCTTACAATATTTATTAAAAGCACCAGGCAACAAAGATTCCATACCAGTAATACTTTTTTATTCAGTTGTTTCTTAACAAAAACAAAGTAGTAAATAACAGGAGCACTAAGACCGGATAAAATATCGAAGTTCCTGCCTTCAAAAGTCATTACCTCCGGAACAGTTTTATTCATAAAAAGCCCTAATAAAACCAATTCAACCGGAACTCTTATTATATGAAGAAGCGTTAGTGTCTTCATATCAAATGAATCCAGGAAACGCCTCCCTCCTTTCGTGAAAAATAATGAGATGATCAATAATAAAGGCGGAAACACCAATAACATAAATCTTGGAGGAATAGTGTTGGTAACTGTATAAAAACCGCTTGATGCAATTATGGCCTGCAGAATTATCCATGCAAGAATGATAATTAAAGTGATCGTTGAATTGCGTACAGCCTTATAAAAAAGGAAGACCGTTAAAAATGTTGTCAACCCGAACACTATGCTGATATAAACCGGTAAATTTTCCATTGCCTTTATTTTAAAATGATTAATGATGCAAAGGAAGAAAAAGAAGAATGGATTTCTCTTGCCAAATGGCAAGAAAGAAACGGGTTATTTATTTTTTGCAAATTCTTTCCGTATCCTGCTCAGGGATGTATCGGTAATTCCGAGATAAGAAGCTATATATTTTAATGGGGCATACTGAAATATCTCAGGATTGGTTTTTATTAATTGTACGTAACGCTCTTCAGCTGTTTCGGTGATCATCGATAATACCCTGTTTTTTAAAGAAGCAAAACCTTTTACTAATATTGATCTCCCGAAATCCCTGAATTCGGGAAGGGTATGAAATAACATGTTCAGTTGCTGGTAAGAAATAAAAAAGCCTTTACAATCTGTAAGTGCCTGTACATTTTCTTTTGATCTTGTACGATTAAAAAAAGAAGATACTTCAAAAACAAGCTGGTTGCCTGAATAAAAATTGGTTGTAACCTCATTGCCATCAAGATTATGAGCATAGGCCCGCATAAATCCCGTTTCCAGGAAAAGATACTCATCACAAAGTTGCCCCTCACTGAGATGGAATTGATTTTTTAAAATTTGTTTGGGTATAAACTGGTCTGCAATTTCTTTAGCATTAGCTAAAGAAACAAGGTTTGTACTATAAAAAAGATTTATGAGTTTTTCGCTTGTCACCGGAGTATATTTTTACTGAAAAGAAAACAACCGATTAAATATACTCAAATCTGTGTAAAATTATTTTACCCCAGCCTGGCTCTTAATTCTAGAAATGGTATTGTTGGCTTCCAGCAATTTAATTTTTAGTGAATGCACAACCGGCTGGGTTGCCTGTAGAAGTGACTCTGTGTCTTCATTGTCTTTTTGCAATAACAAAATATCTTCATCCATTGTTTTAATGGTTGATTCCAATTGCTTTATTTTCAATTCGTATTCTTCCTGGGATGCTTTTCTTACAGTGTGTAACCAGTCATTTTCTTTTTGAAGCCTTTCCTTTATAAGTTTTTCACTTTCAAGAAAACCCTCCATGCTATTTAATGATTTTTTTGCCTTCCGGGATTGCAGGAGATGTATCGCGAGCCCCCAAATAAACCCGATCAAAAGAGCTGCGCCGGTATATATTGTAGTTTGTGTCAATGTTTTCAGATTAGTAAGCAGCAAAACTATTCCATCAATTCTACAATCCTCCTTTCTATTTTTCCCCATATCTGAATTCTAGTATACTCTTTGCTATAAAAGGAGGAAAAAAATAACCAATGAAGATATCGTTCACCAGGAATGTGCAGTTCTCAAAGCTTATCAAAGTGCAGGGGAGATTGAAAGAATTTAATTTCAGAAAAGCAAATGCGAGTTTAGTGGGGCTATTTACAGTAGATGTATTAGGAGATGAAGGCCCATTTGGTAATCGTATCATATTCTATATGGAAAAGAAAGGAGAAAAATGGCAGATCCTTCCTCCTGAGTTACCACAATGGATAATGGAAAAAGAAAGTCAGTTTGATGAAGTGATACGTGAAGAATTAGGTGGATAAGCTTAAAATTTGACCTCTGGTTAGTTGCAAAAATATATAGCCGGCAACGGTTATAAAAAAGCGGGTGAGATAATAGTATATCTCACCCGTTTGTATTATAATAAATTTGAATAATTGTTTTTCTGCCAGGTCAATTTTTAAATATGAACGCTGGTTTTCAGATATATACCCGATAAACCTGCTATTTATTGTAAACTATATTTTCTTAAAAACGACCGTAGCATTATGGCCGCCAAAACCTATAGTATTGCTGAGTGTTACATTAACATCAGTTTGTATCGCCTCTTTAATAACAATATTCAAATTGGAAGGTATAGCGGGATCTACTACAGTTGTATTAATGGTTGGGGGAATAACATTGTTCTGCATTGATTTCAGTGAAATGATGGCTTCAATAACCCCGGCTGCTCCCAAAAGGTGGCCGGTGATGGATTTGGTTGCGCTTATATAAACTTTATTCTTCTTTTCTCCTACAAGTGTTGCTATTGCTTTTGCCTCCGCAATATCCCCCACCGGGGTTGATGTAGCATGCGGGTTTAAATAATTAACGTCTTCGATATTAATCCTGGCTTCGTTAAGTGCCAGTTGCATTGCCTTTATTGCTCCTCTTGCCTCTGGATGTGTAGCGGTCATATGATATGCATCTGCAGTCATCGAGGCACCTACTATTTCGCCATAAATTTTGGCGCCTCTTTTTACCGCATGTTCGTAATCTTCCAATATCAATGCACCTGCGCCTTCTGACATCACAAAACCATCCCTGCTTACATCAAAAGGACGGGATGCGGTAAGCGGTTCATCATTGCGGGTTGACATAGCTTTCAATGCACTAAATCCTCCGAATACAGCGGGTGTAATTGGTGCTTCAGAACAACCGGTAACAATGATCTTTGCTTTGCCCAAACGGATATAATTAAAAGCATCCATTATTGCAGTATTGGATGTTGCACATGCCGATGTGGTGGTATAATTAAGTCCCATGTATCCGTTACGTATGGAGATCATACCAGAGGACATATTAGCAATAAATTTTGGAATTAAAAATGGACTAAACCTTGGCTGTCCATTTCCCTGCAGAAATTCTTTAACCTGTTTTTCAAATGTATCCATTCCTCCCTGCCCCGACCCCCAGATAACACCCACATCAAACGGATCCATTTTTTCAAAATCAAATCCCGAATCTTTAATGGCCTGGTCGGATGCGACGATTGCGTATTGTGTGAACAGGTCGGTTTTTTTGATCAATGATTTATCAAAATAAGACGGTGCATTATAATTAAGTATTTCACCGGCAAAATGCGTTCTGAACAGGTCGGCATCAAACCTTGTTATTTTATTGACTTCGGTAATACCATTAACAATATTATTCCAAAATGACTTCACGTCATTCCCATTGGGAGCCAATACCCCTATTCCTGTAACTACAACTCTGTTTAGCATGCAATCATTTATATCAGCTGTTCAAAAATAGGAATGGCTTTTAATTCTTCAATTGGAAAGCGCCGGGTTTAGTAAGTTCCAGGGCAGCATTTCAGTAGAAAACAACGTAATCCTATTTCGGGCGCAAAAGTACAGCATTTTAAACCAATTTTTAAAAAATGGCATATGAGAAAAAGGAGGTTTTTCATATATAATGAAAAAAAGTAGATAGCAGGATAATGACGGGTCTGTGGAAGATATAAGTAATTCCTTATTGCATCATTGCAACCGCGAACGATGGTTTAGCAGGTAAAGTAAGAGATTAACGATTCATGAATTCAGCCGGAAGAATTAGTCTTTCCTCGGGAACGGATATATTGTCAACAGTTTGCCTGTCGGGATAAGTAAATTCAACTTCATATTTATTAGAAGTTTCCTCGTATCCACGAATTACAGCACTGCCGGCAGGTTTAAATTCAGTATCTAACAGCGTAACTTTTTGGCCAGAAGAATATTTCATTGGATAGCTTTTTATCTATTCAAATATATTATACAAAGAAGATATCTTTCCCGTATTGTTGTCCACAATCCAAATTTTAAAATGTGAATATTTTTTTCAAAAAGGGTGTTTTCACCGTTTTGCCGCGAAATTATTAAGACACACAGAGAGAATTTCTGTATGAAACCTTGTACTCCTGCTGTTTTTGTGGGATCAAATTTATTGGTTGCCTGAAACCGAATTTGGTACGGCTGTCAATGCCGGTACATCCAACTTATTTTCTGTTTCTTTCACAACCCCGACTCTCAGTGCTTTCAATCCATTCACTCCCTGTAATTCTTCCAGGTCAAGTTCTTCCAGGTCGTTACCCAGGATATTTTGCCCCTGCAGGTATTGTATATATCCCATGTATTCATTCGCATCCTGCTGATTAAGATATACCAATGCAATCTTTCCAGGTTGTGTCAACCTTTCTGTTGAACCTTTTATCATGACCTTATCGATCCTTTTCTTAACGATCTGGTACCTGATATTATAAGTTCCTTCCACATCAAAACGTTTCTCGTCTTTCCTGAATTTGATATCGATCGGTTGTGAATGAATGAAGATAAGTTGCGTTGTTTCTACTGCTACAGGCAGATCCTCTGCGGTTTTTGCTGTCAGTTTTACAACGGAGGCCATTGAACTAAGTTGCATTAATCTCAGGTTCTTCAGATAGATATCACTGAAAGGTCTATCCGGAGCTATTGATTGCCCGATATAAATATCGTATTCAACGCCATCGGTCCTGAATTTTTCAAAATAGCAGGGAAAAGCTTGCTGTATCTCTTCCTGCATTTTATCCAGGTAATTGTTTACGGCACCGATTACAGTACTCATTGATCTTTCAAGCTGGCGGCGGTTTTGAAAAGCCGCTCCCTTTTTTTCATCGATTGCATTAAAATATTCATCCATGATGGCAATGGCCCATGGATTTCCATTCCTGAACTCAAGCAGGAAATCTGAAATATTATTTTCAAGGAAGTTGTTGATATTAATCTGCTGGGTAAATACCTCGGGGTCAACAATCTCTCTCAGCCATTTTTTTGCAAGGAATATTTTTTCATCGATCAGTTTAAATCCGGATTGCTTTTTCAATTTCTCAAGCATCGCAATCAACAGGGAAAACTGGGTTTCCATGTCTTTATTCAACGCATTGTTCCTTTCGATCGTTGAATTTCGGATATCAACTGCGCCATACAGTGGAAAAACATATTCAAAATGTATGTCTTCAATCTCTGCATTCTTTTCATTGAACTGTTTATCTCTCAGGTAATGCCATGCTGCTTCATTAAACTTCCACTGAACTGATGGCTGCACAGAAGTAAATTTATCTTTTATCACCCGGTCAATACCATCGTGAAATTCATGAATACCATTTTTCAGCAACTGTGAAAGTAAGGGCACCACGGGATCGAGTTTTGTAAACATCAACTCGTTCAATACCACTTCTTTCTTACTGTAAATTTCGAGTACACCAACCAGTGAGCTTCCAAAATAAATGGGGATGAGAGCGTAACTGAAGATCCCATCGTCTGCCAGCATTTTCAGGTAGCTGTGTTTTTCTATTTCCTCCTCTGTGATCTCGCTAAAGAAAACCAGTTTGGGATTATTAAAGTATTTATCGATCAACGACAGGTAATTGCCTTCAGCCATACCACTTTTCTTGGCAGCATTCACCAATATGCTGTTTACATACAATCCATCATTAAAAACCAATTTTTTATTTACGTGCAATGCAGGTAATAAACCGAATTCGATATCATTGTTACCAACAATGATCTTGAGCCAGTGAACGACACTTGAAAAATAATTGTCACCCTGGTACAGTGTGTGCGTAAGGATAAAATTTTTGATGTTCTCTATTGCATAATTAACAGATACATCTTTGATCGTTGAAATCCCAAACCCTTCAAAACGAAACATCCCCAGCGGTAACACTTCATGTAGCCAGCGCAGTTTTTCATTTTTATCATATGTACCCGACTTCAAAATATCGAATTTAATTTCAGGTAATTCCTTTTCCGCATGTATCTCAATAAAACGAATATCAATATCAACTTTATAGTAGTGTGTAAGTCCTGTTGCGGGATCTTCCAGTGCATGCACCATTTCGGTACCGAAGAAAGATGGAATACCATAATATTTTTCAAGAATGACAGCGTATACAAACTCAACAGGATTTCCTTCCACTTCTACTGAACCAACTGTTGCAACGTTTGTACAAACCTCTCCCGATGCAATATTGGCAACAAGATTAAAAAAGGCGTTTGTACTATAAAAAATCGTTGGCTTCAATGGTGTTGCAAGCGCCCAGTAATTTACTTCTTCGTCCTCTACCATACTGGACAATGAATTATAAATAAGCTGCATTAACTCTTCATAATCCTTTAGCTTACTAATATCTGCAGGCTCTACAAATTCAGGATGCTTTTCAAATTGTTCAATAACATAAGAAAAATAATATTTCTTGTGGCTGCTTGTTTTGTCCCTTATATTTTTAATATAATTTAAAAAAGGTCTGAAGCTAAGTTTTCGTTTACATTCTTTTGCCGTCATTTCTTCCGGCATCAGTTCAAGTATTTCTGTATGCATAATAAATCCCTCCTTTTTTCCAGGTACAAAGTTAAAGCAGTACCCAATTGCTCAAGAATAATTTCTCTATTTCGAAACCCACATAATCATGTGATATATTTTCAGCTTTAGTTCCCCGATTCATTCATTCTCACCTACCATCTAATACAGTAGACGATTAAACATCAAAAACCTTTTAAACTTTTGTAATTTTATTTTTAAAAACCACATGGGAGGCCGTAAACTGGTTCTAGGAGATATTCATGGTGAATTGGAAGCGCTGGAGCAGGTTTTTGAGCGATCCGCTTTTGATTTTGAAAATGACCTGCTCATCCAGGTGGGTGATTTATGTGACAGGGGTGCGTCGAGTTACGAGGTGGTTGAATTACTGAAAAAATGTAAAAAACTTATTTTGATCGAAGGCAACCATGATCAATGGCTGAAGGATTTCATGGAATCAAAAATGGAAGAAGTGGATGAAATGTGGATCCAGCAGGGAGGCCTCACCACGCTTGATTCTTATATAAAACATAAACTGAATCCCCGTGTACATGAATCATTCTATTCAGCACAGGTTCCTTTCTATATTGATGACGACAAAAATTGTTTTGTTCACGGTGGCTTCAATCGAAAATATAAGATTGACCAGCAGGATATGAAAGGACTCGCATGGGACAGGCACCTTGTAAATGAAATGATGAGTTGTCCAACAAATACCAAACTTGAAACCGCTGATCATTTCAATCATATTTATATTGGCCACACTCCTACTATTTACTGGGGCGAAACCAAACCAATCACACGTGGCGGAATTACAAATATTGATACAGGTGCGGGCAAAGGAGGTAAACTAACGATCATGGATGTGGAAACAGGAGCATATTGGCAGAGTGATACAATTAACAATGAATAATGAACAATTAATAATTAAAAATGTGGTATTGAAATTACATTGGAACCATTGATAATTGTTAACTGTTAATTGTTAACTATTTTAATAAAGATTGCATACATTTAGTATATGAAGCAGAAAAAATTACCCTTGAATCTTTTGTTGAAATTTATTATTCCCGTATTGCTGCCATTGAATCTTTTTGCACAGAACCTTGTTGGTATATGGACCGGGAAGATATATACTACAGAAAAAACACTTCCTTATGAAGTGGTCATTTCAGAAAAAGATGGAAAGCTTTCCGGGTATTCCTATACTACTTTTACTGTAAAAGGGGAAGAAATGGTTGCCATGAAATCACTTGTTGTTACAAAAGATAAGGACAACAACATTATCATGGAAGATATTGATCTTGTGTTTAACAGCTTTGACGAAGAATCTCCTAAACAATTAAAACAAACTAATACACTGGAACTGGAAATAGTGAATGACAAAACCATGCTGCTCATAGGAAAATTTAAAACTTTCAAGACAGAAAAATTCAGGTCGATGACAGGTGGTATCCGGCTGAGAAAAGACAGTATTGTAGAGCAGCCTAAGCTGATTGCAAAACTGGATGAGATGGATCTGAAGAAATCAGTTTCTTTTTTAGCCCCACCCCCACCACAGGAAGAAACAATTGCAAAAGTTGAAAAGAATGTTACAGAAATAGAGAAACCAAAGCCGGTAGAAAAAGAAGTTGCCGCTCCAACAACTGCGAAAGCAACTGCACCTGTAATAAAAACAGCTGCAAAACCAATCAAACCGGCATCGCCACCTGTTGCAACAGCAAAACCACCGGTAACTTCAGCAGCTAAGCCTCCCGTTGCTGTCAATACTCCTGGAAAACCGGTAGCAAGACCGCCGGCAGTAACGGCAAAGCCTACCCCGGCTCCAACAACTACTGCGCCTGTAGTAAAAGCAGAACCAAAACCTGAAGTAAAAAAAGTTGCATCACGCCCGCTTTCGGCTTTCCTTGGCGACAGGGCGATAGAAAATATTCAAACAGTTGTATTTAAATCCGATAGCCTTGTACTTACTTTATATGATAATGGTGAAGTGGATGGCGATACGGTAAGTGTGCTTTTGAATGGAAAGATGATCATTTCAAAACAAGGATTAAGTACAAGACCTATTTCAAAAACGATTTACATGACACCTGACATGGGTGATTCATCACAGCTGATCATGTATGCCGAAAGTCTTGGTACCATTCCACCTAATACAGGATTGCTGATTGTAAAAGATGGAAGGGATCGCTATGAGATCAGGTTTGCAGGTGATCTGAAAAAGAATGCTGCGATTATTTTGAAGCGGAAGGAGTTGAACTAGATACTGGATACTGGCTGCTGGATACCTGTTCTCCTAACCTATTGGATATAGAATATTTTATCAATGAAGATCGTATTCCTCGCCTGTTTTTCACTTACCTGCATTTTAAATGCATATTCACAGGAAAACGATTACTCATATGTAGACAACAGCATTCTTACTATTCCAAAAAACTTCACCAATACTACCAGTGCAATTGCTGCTTTTATACAATCGAATTTTAAAAAGGAAAAAGAAAAATTGCGGGCTATTCACCGGTGGATCACTTATAATATCAGTTACGATACCGACAGCATGTTGGTATTTAACTGGGGAGCCTATCCTGAAAAAAAAGTTACAGCTGCATTAAGGAGAAGAAAAGGTGTTTGTGAAAACTTTACTGCAATCTTTAGTGAAATTGCGATAAAATGTGGATTGCAATCGTTTATTGTTAGCGGCTACACAAAACAGTTAGGCAGGATCGATCGTGTAGGACATACCTGGTGCGCTGTTAACGCTGATGGGGAATGGTTGTTCTGTGACCCGACCTGGGATATTGGGTATGCTGTCAATCCCAACTATTTTTTAATACAACCGTCGTTATTCATCCAATCGCATATGCCTTTCGACCCGTTGTGGCAACTGCTTGATCACCCCGTTTCTAAGGACGCATTTTATACAGGAAATTTTCATTCACGTATAGAACAACCTGTATACAATTTTGCTGATTCGGTAAAAGCATTTCTCAAACAAACCGAATTGCAGCAACTTGAATCCACTATAACACGGATCAAACACGATCCCCTTGTAAACGATCTTGAAAAAAATAACCTTGATTTTATTGAAATGCTGGTCGGTCTCTTTTATGAAGACAGGGACGTGGCATTATACAACGGCGCTGTTGATGACCTGAATAAGGCAACTGCTATCCTTAATAATTTTATTGAATACCGGAACAGCCAATTCATACCGGTAAAACCGGATAATGAAATCAGTAACCTGCTCGCTCCTGTCGATATTAAAATCGAATCGGCACACAGGAAACTGGATCAGCTTGACCAGTCTGCAGTAAATTCACAGTATAATACTTATTCGATAAGAGAACGCTTGAAAAATTTTAAAACAACGGTGCAGGCACAAAAAGTTTTTTTGGAAAAATATCTCTCAACTCCCGAAAGCGAAAGAAAAAAAATATTTTGAATAATAACCGCGGAGGCGCCGTGTTGATCTTTTACGCGCCTCAGCGTCTCGGCGGTTGAAAATATTAAAAATTCCAACTAGCATCTATGTCCATACTAATATAAACTTCGTCTCCTTTTTTTAAATTATTGGTGTCAGTTGTCATAACAATAACTATTTTCTTTACCAATATTTCCAATTCAAAATAAGCACCCATAAAAGTTATTTTTTGTACAAGTCCTTTCACAGTATTTGAAGTGGAGGCATCAACTATACTTAGCTGTTCTGGCCGGACCATCATTTTTATATCAGCCGATATTTTTTGTTTTCCAAAAAAATCCGGTTTCAATAAATTGTATTTTCCAAAAAGGCCAGCGCTGTATTCATTTACCGGTTGAAAATAGACCTGGCGTGGAGTTCCCGATTGTATCAATTCCCCATTTTTCAATACAAGGATCTCATCAGCCCAGGAAAGCACATCTAATGGATCATGCGAAACGAGTATGCAGGTTATTTTCAATTTTTCTGTAATATCATTGATTACCCTTTTCATCAATTGCTTGTGTGCCATATCCAGGTTCGAAAACGGTTCATCAAGTAATAACAATTGTGGTTCGGCAATCAATGCTCTTGCAGTAACAATACGCTGTCTTTCTCCTCCCGACAATTCATCTGTCCGGCGTTTTAATAGATGACTGATATGGCATATCTCAAATATGGTTGAAGCAATTTCATCATTCAACTGGTTGGTATATGCCAACTCTTCTTCAACGCGGTAATTATTCCTGAGTTCAAAATGCTGGGATATATATACAATTTTATCATGGCCGGGAATGAGTTTTTCATGTGGTCCATCGATTTTTTTACCCATAAAAAACGCCTGGCCAACAGACGGTTGTATAAGGCCAGCTATTATTTTAAGTAAGGTCGTTTTACCTGCTCCTGTTTCACCGGAAATGGCAATTTTTTTAAGCTGTTGTTGAGTAAAGCTGATGTTATTCAGTACCTGGATCTTATCAAGTGTTTTTGTTATACCTGTTAATTTCAATAATTCCAATCGCTGAGGTTTATAAGTTTAGGATCGCAAATTAATCTTTATGGGAGAAAGGTTTCCCATTTCCTGCAAAAACGAGCAACAGGAACATGCATTTAATCCCAAGGGCTCTTAGAAAATGAAGAAATAAAAAAAATAATAACAACAAAAAAGCAATAACAGGATTTGAGCTGCGTTTAGCTGGTACCTAAAACACACTGAATATGCCTTTTCTGAAAAACCTTCAATTTACCCATCTCATTAAAGTTAATGGCCATTTAAGAGAATTCAATTTCCGAAAATCAAATGCTATTGCAGAAACAATAATTACTGTTGACAGCAGCGATGACCGTCAGAACAGAATAAGTTTTAATATGCAGCAATCCGGAACCGAATGGAAGATTTTGCAAACTGATCTCCCCGGATGGATTCTTGAAAATGAATCCTGCTTAAATGATGTAATTAAAAAAGAGCTCGCTTCACAACAAATATATCTTATCGCACCGGATCACAACTCGCATTGGCACCTGGGCAGGTTGCTGCATGCGTTTGGGTTTAATTAAATTTTTATCGTGGAGACACAAAGGCGCTTAGAAAATATATGTCTCTGCGCCTTTGCCTTTATTTTATTAAGCTTATTTCATCTCGTTCTGATAGTAATCCAATATCTTTTTTCTCAATACAAAATCATATTTCGCACTGATCAGGTTGATATTGGCCCTATCCAGGTTATTCTTAGCAATAAGATAATCTACCGAAGTTCCTACTCCGCTTTGAAAACGAATCTCTGCTGCTTTGAAAGAAACGGTATAAGCTTCCACCTGTTGCAACAATGTTTTATAAGATTCAAATGCATTGGTCATATTTAAATGTGCCCTTTCAATATCCTGTCTTAGTCGCTGCTTTGCATCATCCTCTAAAAGTTCTGTATTGTGTAGCGCAATGCCGGCAAGCTTAATATTATTTCTTGTCCGAAAATTATTAAAGAGCGGCACCCGCAATCCAAGATTCACAGCAGAATTGACATTATTCTTTATCTGGTCATTATAAGAAATCTTTCCTGCTGCGTTCTCTGCCGCACTTGAATAATTTGTCTGGTAATTACCACTCAAAAAAAGTGTAGGAAATAATGTTCCCTTTGTTGATTTCAATGCATACTTCGCATTTTGTTTCCTTAGCGTTACTGCTTTGATAAGAGAAAATTGCTTTAAAGCCGTTCCATAAATCTCTTCGGGTTGCTTTGTATAAGCAGTAAGAAATTCTTCTGCGTCAATGCGCTCAAGCGAGATCTGCTTGCTATAAGGTACGTTCATTAATTGCGTGAGGGACAATTTGGAAGATCCCAACTGGTTATCAAGATTGAGGATAGTCAATTCGTCATTCATCACCTGGCCTTTCAGATCGGCAACCTCCGACGGACTTACGGCTCCCTGGCTATCCAACACATTCAGTCTTTCAAGCTGTTTAACACTTAATTCCTTTTGTTTGGTCGCCGAAGCCAATAAATCTTCGTTATTCAATGCCGTTAGGTATGCCAGTATCACATTCAATGTAAGATTGTCCCTTGCCTGTTGTAGCTCCATTCCGGCAGCTTTATATGCATAATTATTTTGCCGCATTGCATTCTGCAAGCTCAGTCCGTTAAATACTGTAACACCGGTAAAGGCACCATAATTTCCATATCGCACCGTTTGATCAACATAAGTGTTGGTGTAGGGATCAATACTTCTACCCTGGTTAATACCATGATCCAGCTGTGCATTCAGATCGGGAAAGATATTTGCCCTTGCTTGCTGCAGGTTCACTTTCGCTGCATCCTTTTGCAGACCCGTTTGTTTCACCTGGATATTATTTTTTAAAGCCTCATCAATACATTGCTGCAATGTATATTTTGTTGGTTGTGCCGATACATTCAATTGCATTAATAAACCCGCAAGGCCCGCAATGATCACTCGTTTCATATTTACCATTAATTTATATTTTGTTGAATCCTGCCATCAAGCAGGTCGATGATCCTGTTACCGTATTCCGCATTTTTTTCTGAATGCGTTACCTGGATAATTGTGATCCCATCTTCCTTATTTATTTTTTTAAACAGCTCCATGATCTCTTCACCTTGTTTGGAATTGAGATTACCCGTTGGTTCATCGGCCAACAGGAGTTTTGGCTTTGCAATGAGTGCACGTGCTATTCCTACCAACTGCTGTTGCCCACCTGAAAGCTGTGAAGGAAAAAGATCTTTTTCCCCACCATGCTAAAACGGTCCAGCATATCCGCTACCATTGCCTTCCTTTCCGAGCCCTTCACATCCTGGTAAAGCAATGGGGTTTCAATATTTTCATACACCGTGAGTTCATCAATTAAATGATAAGCCTGGAAAATAAATCCTATATTTTTTTTAAATAGTTCTGTACGTTTTTTTTCTTTCAGGTCAAAAACCGATTCGCCTAAAAACCGGTAGCTGCCCTCTGATGGAGCGTCCAGCATGCCAATGATATTCAGCAATGTTGATTTACCCGAACCCGAGGGCCCCATAACAGAAAGAAATTCTCCCTCATTAATAGTGAGATGAATGTCTTTAAGCACAAAATTTCTCGTACCGTTTGTGTTGTACCACTTCGAGATCTTTTCCAGTTGTATCATAGTTTTTATTTGTAGTGTTAAGCTGTTAGCTGTTAGCCGTAAGCTATTAGCCCTTATTATTACCAGCTACGATTTAATTAAATAGTTACTTATTTTACGAACGAACTTGAAGCTAACAGCTAATAGCCAGCAGCTTTACTCGCTTCTTAAATTTTTAACCGGGTTTGCAATCGCCGCCCTTATTGCCTGGAAACTGATCGTTGCAATTGCGATCAACAATGCAATTAGCCCTGCCAGTAAAAATATTGTCCAGCTGATCGATATCCTGTATTCAAACTCCTGCAGCCATTTATTCATAAAATACCAGGCCAGTGGCGCTGCAATCACAAAAGATATAAGTACCAGCTTTATGAAATCTTTCGATAACAAACTTACTAATCCCTGTACACTTGCACCTAATACTTTTCTTATACCGATCTCCTTTGTTCTTTGCTCTGCGATGAACGCTGCCAGTCCAAACAGGCCGAGGCAAGCGATCAATATGGCAAGTATAGAAAATATCAATGCAATCTTTCCTACTCTTTGTTCATTCTTGTACATTTCATTGAAGGATTCGTCAAGAAACCTGTAACTGTACGGTATGCCCGGTACCATGGTTTTCCATTTGGCTTCAACAGATTTTAGAAGTCCTGCCATATTTTTTGTATTCACCTTAAAAGAAGCGAGCCCCCTGCTTTTTTTAAGGAAAAATGAAAGCGGTTGTATTGAACTTTTAAGCGATTCATAATTAAAATTTCTAACCACTCCAATGATCGTGAATGCTGTCCTTTGAGTTGGATCAGTACTCCCGTTGTATATTTTTTTCCCAACCGGATCTTCATATCCCAACAACTTCGCTGTAGATTCATTGATGATAACAGCAGATGAATCTCCTCCAAATTCTTTGGAAAAATTTCTTCCCCTGATCATTTTCATTCCCATTGTTTCCAGGTAATCATAATCTATCGCCCATGTCTGCAAATTAAATCCTGATTTAGAATCCATCACAGCTTCTTTCGAAAAAGAGTTATCATTCCGCGACGAATTGCTAACGGGCAAAAAACTACTCAACGTACCATTTGTTATCCCGGGAAGTTTTTTTACTTCTTCCTTAAATACGTCGGCATTGTCTTTTAAAGAATACGCATCATTAACAATCAGCACCTGTTCTTTATTAAATCCTATGTCTTTGTTCTGGATATAATTCAGTTGACGGAAAATAACGATTGTGCCAATAATAAGTATAATAGAACTTGCAAACTGGAATACTACAAGACTACTCCTTAAACCACTCTTCTTCGCACCTGAACTGATCTTTCCTTTTAATACAGCAATCGGCCTGAATGACGAAAGATAAAAAGCGGGATAGCTTCCGGCAAAGAGCCCCACGATAAAAGGCAACAACAACAGGAACGTTAAAAAGCCAGGCGTGGTTAGCTTATCTAAGCTCATTGTTTTATCCGACACCGAATTGAATAATGGCAGACTGAAATAAGTCAATACTATAGCAAGCACCAGGGAAAAGAAAACGGTTAAGGTTGATTCCGAAAGAAATTGCATGATCAACATCCTTCTTTCCGTACCAAGTACTTTTCTTATTCCAACTTCCTTGGCCCTGTTTGCAGAACGGGCTGTTGTAAGGTTCATAAAATTTATACAGGCGATCAGCAATATAAAAATTGCTACAGCAGAAAAAATGTAGACATATTTCATATTTCCTCCCGGGCTTAATTCATGAGATCTATCGGAGTGAAGATGAATTTTTGTCAAAGGCATCAGTTCATATACCAGTGAATTCCCTGATTTCTTAAATTCATCCATGCTCTTTATCTGCATGAATTGTGCAGCTTCCGGCAATACGTATTTTGCTATGTACTGATCAAAGTTTTTATCAAATCCCTTTGCATCCATTCCGGGTTTGAATAGAAGATAGGTGTAAAAATTATGACTGGTGAACCTGCCCCAGGGATAATCCACATTTTTCATAGAGAAAAAGAAATCAAAATTAAAATGTGAATTCTTCGGCATATCCTGCACTACGGCTGTTATTTTATAAACAGAACTGCCATTATCATTTGTCTCGATTGTTTTTCCAACTACATTGGTTGTACCAAAATATTTTTTTGCAGTTGAACTTGTAAGCACTACTGTATTTGGTTCATTCAGTGCTGTTCTTGTATCCCCATCAATTACAGGAATAGTAAACACATCAAAGAAAGTAGAATCAACATTTGCAACATTGAATTCATTAATAAACTCGCTCCCCTTTCTTACAAGTTTATTACCATCATTCGTATAGATCCTTGTGAATTCTTCTATCTGCGGATAATCTTTTTTTAAAGCAGCACCCATCACATCCGGTGCCTCAGCTATGTGAATTTTGGTTCCGCCGAATGTAATATCGGAGTTTACGCGATAAATACGATTCGCTTTTTTATGGTATTTATCAAAGCTTAATTCATCTATCACATATAAACTGATCAGTAAGAAACAACACAATCCCACTGCAAGTCCCATAATATTGATCGCGGAGAAACTTTTTTGTTTCCATAAATTTCGTAAGGCTATTTTTAAATAATTTTTGATCATGGTTTTTAGTTATTAGTCGTTAGTTATTCGTTGTTAGTTTAAACAATATGCTTAGGACGTTATCTCTAATAACTAACAACCAATAACTTATTCTGTTCTTAAATTTTTAATTGGGTTTGCCAGGGCTGCTCTTATTGCCTGTGAACTAACAGTTATCAAAGCGATCGCTATCGCAAAAAAAGCAGCAAGTCCAAATATCCACCAGCTGATATTAATTCTATAAGCGAAATCCTGTAACCATTTGTCCATACAATACCATGCTATAGGCGAAGCTATCAATAATGCAACACCTACAAGCCTGATAAAATCTTTTGACAATAAAATGACGAGTGAATTGACACTAGCGCCCAATACTTTTCGGATACCAATTTCTTTTGTACGTTGTTCAGCAGTAAATGCTGCAAGTGCAAACAATCCTAATGCTGAAATGATAATTGCAATGATCGAAAAAATAAGTATGAGCTGTGATACCTTAATATCGGCTTTATATAATCTCGAAAAACTCTCATCAAGAAATGTATATTCAAAAGGTTCGGATGGAATAAATTTTGCCCAGGTTTTTTCTAAAGATTTTAAGGCATTAGGGATATTCCCCGGCGAAGGCTTAATAAAATAATAGCCATCGTTTCCCATATTATTCGACAACACCATTGAACCAATCTTTTCATGCATGCTCTTATAATGAAAATCTTTTACCACAGCTATTACGTGACCAGTATCACCACCCATTATAAACCGTTGGCCCACTATGGGCTTATGCATGTTAAATGTTTCTGCAGCAGTTTCATTCAAAATAAAATTGTGTTTATCGAAATCTCCCGGCCTGAACCAATGTCCCTCTTTTAATTGCAGCTTGAACATTTTCTGAAAATCAGCATCTGCAGACAACATGGCAATTGTTGGATTAAAAGTGGAATCACGTCCATCCCAATCTGCATTACCTGAACTTGCCCCACCCACATCCATTATTTCGCCGCCACCGGCACAAACAAATTCAACTGCACTTTGTGATTGCAACTCCTGTTTGAAAGAACTAAAAAATGTTTCCTGCTGCTGATTATCCAGGCCGGCATAACTTTTATAAGGTATTTGTACCGAAATTACCTGGGAAACATTATAACCAGGATCTGTGGTTTGTATATAATTTAATTGTTTAAAAATTACAATGGCTCCTACTATCAACATTACCGACAAGCCAAATTGCAAAACAACAAGTCCCTTTCGAACAGATCCGTCACGTAATCTCAACACACTCCTTCCCCTGAATACATTCATTGGCTTAAATGATGAAAGTAAGGCTGCAGGATAAATACCATTTAATATGGTAGCAAGCAACAATGTTCCTGACAGAACTTTCCACATGCTAAGCGATAAAACAGGCAATACAAAGTTTTTACCTGTAATTGAATTGAAGCCAGGCAATGTTATTTGTATAAGTAGTAAGGTAACAATAAGAGAGAGTAAACTGATCGTGAGTGATTCTGCAATGAATTGCAGGAACAAATGCCTTCTTTGCGCACCTGCTATTTTTCTCACACCTACTTCTTTGGCTCTAAGGCTTGCTCTTGCTGTTGTAAGGTTTACGTAATTGATACATGCAGTGATCAATAACATCATTGCAAGTACACTGAAAATATAAACTGTCTTTTGAGTTCCATGCGGCAGGCTGGAAGACTGAAGATCAGATTCAAAATACATTTCTGTCAATGGCTCCAGGCTTACTTTATCATTATGATTCGTCCTTTTTGCATTGATCAGGTCATTTAATTTAGCTTCGATGATATTTTTATTTATGCCTGATTGAAGCTGAAGAAAGCTGGTATACCCAAAATTATTCCAACCTTTATCATTCTTATAAATTTTAGGGTTGGATAACCTGCCAGCCAATTGCAGCAATACATCAAACTGGAAACTTGAATTCGTTGGGTTGTCTTTTACAACAGCCTGCACAGTATAATTTACGGTATCAACACGTATTACCTGGCCAACTGCACGCTCGTTTCCAAAATATTTTTTTGCTTTTGATTCTGTCAGGATAATACTAAACGGCTCCTTGTTAAATACAACGGGATTACCTGCAACAAAATCGTAGTGAAATATATCAAACCATCCTTTGTCAACAAAAGCACTGTTTTTTTCTGAATACAATTTATTGTTAATGGTAAATACAGGTCCACCGCCAGGACTTATACAAGCCTTTGCAGATTTTATTATACCGGGTATTTCCTTCTCGGCGGTTTCGGCCATTAACATGGGCGAACTGTCCCATACCCATGTTTCCTCCTTGCTTACGGAAATGGCATTGGTAATGCGGTAAATATTTTCTTTGCCCGGATGATAATTATCATAACTTATTTCATTCTGCACCCATAAAAAAATGAAAACAGCAGCCGTCATTCCGACAGATAAGCCGAAAAGGTTAATGAAACCGGTAATCTTATTCCTCCAAAGATTACGCAAGGCGATTTTAAAATAGTTCGTGTACATTGCCGTTAGGTTTATTCAGTTCTTAAATTTTTAACCGGGTTGCTTAGTGCAGCTTTCAATGCCTGGAAACTTATCGTAATAATTGCGATGACAACAGCAAATAATCCTGCCGCCCCGAATATCCACCAACTTATGTTTACCCGGTATGCAAAATCCTGCAGCCATTGATGCATGAAATACCATGCAATTGGTGAAGCTATTATCAATGCCAGTATGATAAGCTTTAAAAAATCCTTTGACAACAATCCAACAATATTATAAATACTTGCTCCCAGCACCTTCCTGATTCCGATCTCTTTTGTTTTGCGAACTATCACGAAGGCAATCAATCCCCAAAGTCCTATACAACAAATGAAAATTGAAATACCTGAAAATGCTTTGAACAAATTATAATCGCGGGCATCCTGTGCATACAATTTTGCAAGTTGTTCGTCGATAAAACTGAATTGATATACATTTTCGGGATAAACCTTTTTAAAGGCTGTTTCTATTATTGATAAGGTATGATTTGTTGTTCCTGGCTGGATACGAACACCCACAGCGTAGTAAAAATATGGGAAGGGCATCATCGCCACAGGCATAATATTTTGATGCAACGAACTTGTATGAAAGTTTTTTACCACACCAATGATCTGTGGATCATATTCATTTATACCAATTGTAATTTTCTTCCCGATAGCATCAGACACATTTTTATACCCGAGCGTGTTTACCAGGGTTTCATTCACGACAATTCCACTACCAAGGTTCTTTTCTTCTCCCTGGAAAAACCATCGGCCTGCGACAAGGTTGATACCATAAGTTTCGAGATAATTTTTATCACAGGCAATTACTTTTACATCGTGATCTTCCTTTCCGGAAAGATTTTCAGCTTTCAAGCTTGTATTGATCCCATTGTCAGAAATCGGTGCGCCAAGACAAAATGAAATTTGTTTTATGCCGGGTTGGTTAACAAGTGAATTTTGAAAAGCCATTCTTTTGGCACTATCCGTTACCGGTAATGATATCTCCACTACTGCGTCCTTATTAAAACCCAGTGATTTTGTATTAAAGTAATTGACCTGTTTAGCAATTACGATTGTGCAAATGATCAGGGCTATTGACGTGGTAAATTGAAAAACGATCAATGATCTTCTGAATATTGCAGATGATCTTCCTGGTAGGGTTAGTTGGTTTTTTAAAGAAATGATTGGCTTAAACCCAGCCAGGATCAATGCAGGGTAGATCCCGGAAATAAAACTTATCAGCACAAGCGATAATAAAGCACCTAAAATAAAATTAAGATCCAGCAGTTGTGTTATTGAAATTGATTTATCTAATAGTCTATTGATAACAGGTAAACCTATAAATGCAAGTGCCAGGCCCAGTATTGCTGCAATGCTGGTAAGCAATAATGTTTCTGACATATAAAAGAAAAACAATTGTCTTTTGGATGCACCGATCGTTTTTCGTATGCCCACTTCTTTTGCTTTTGAAAATGCCAATGAAGTAGAAAGATTAATGTAATTGATACATGCGATCAGGACGATGAATACAGCCAGCAATACCAACATCAGCAGATACCTGGAACTTACAGTATAAGATGGATTGGTGGTTTCAAACGTCGGGTCAAAATGTATTTGTGCGAGTGATTGCAGGGAGAATTTTTCCTTTGATTCTGATCCAGGCGTCTCCATTTTTTTACTGATAGAAGATAAGGACCGCTCTACAGCAGGTGCAGAAAATTTGTCATTCAACTTTACATAGCAATAGCCTCCGCTCCTGATGCCCCAGCTGTCAAGATCGAATCCTCCAATAAAATCACCGGTAAGACTGGAATAAGAAGCGATCATATTAAATGGCAAATGAGTAGTGGGCTGGATATCTTTGATCACCGCAGCTACTTCGAGGCTTATTTTAGCGTCCATTTTGATCAATTGCCCGACAGGATTCTTATCCCCGAAATAACGCTGGGCTGTAGCCGCCGTCAGGACCACTTTATTTGGTTCTGATAAAGCCTTCACCGCATCACCAATGATTTGAAATTTACTGACAGCTGAAAAATCAAATACATCGAAGAATAAAGAATCAGCAAAAAGAATATTTTTTTCCTGGAACGGTGATTGATTACCTATGCGAATATTGGCATTCTGCGAAAAATGTACTTGCGTGGCCCGGATACCAACGTTGTCTGTACGCAGCAATTTCGCCATTGGATATGGCACTACAGCTTCGTTCCTGTCCCGGTTCGAACTCTTGATACGGTTAGTTACCCTGTAAATATTTTCTTCGCCTGAGTGTTGTTTATCAAATCGCTTTTCATAATCAGCAATAAGAAAAATGAGCATAACGGATGCGGTCCCGATAGACAATCCTAAAAGATTGATCAGCGAAAATCCTTTGTACTTCCACATTCCTCTCACTATTTGTTTCAGGTTGTGCAACAACATATATTTAATTTATTCAGTTCTTAAATTTTTAACCGGGTTGGCCAATGCGGCCTTAATGGCCCTATATCCTACTGTCAGCCAGGCAATGACCATTGATCCCACAATTGCCAACAGGAATACCCATGCTGTAAGATCAATCCTATAGGTATAATTATTCAGCCACTCGTGCATAATATAATATGCGATTGGTGCTGCTATTACAAATGCAATAATGATAAGCAATGTAAATTCTTTTGACAAAAGATATACAATATGACCGGGTGTAGCGCCTAATACTTTTCTTATACCGACCTCCTTGGTTCTTTGCGCTGCCATAAAGGAAACCAACCCATATAAACCAAGACAGCTGATAAAAATGGCAAGAAATGCAAATATTTTATAAAGTTGCGCCAACTGGTTTTCCTGTTTATAATAGTTTGCAATCTGCTGATCAAAAAAAGTATAATCATACGAATAATCCGGAAAGGTTTTATTCCATAAGTTTTCTGTGAAAGACAGTATTTCCTTTTCTTTACCCGGTGTAATTTTTATTCCCAATGTTCCATAAAAACTTTTTGCCGGTGCTATTATAACAGAGCCCATTGGATTACGCAAAGTATTACTATGAAAATCCTTCACTACACCAACGATTGGCGCAACAATACTTCCATCCCATAAATCAATTTGTTTTCCCAGTGCTTGTTTGGGATCGGTGATACCGAGTTTCTTAAGGGTTGTTTCATTTATTATTAATTCACGCACTGTATCAGTTTGCTGGTAAATATGACCGGCAACCAGTTGCAGGTTATAAGTTTTAAAGTAATCCACATCCGCCCATTTCAGGTTTGCCTGGAAAGGGGTAGATTTTTCAGAATGATCAAATTTGAAATCAGTGCCCCAATTCGCACCTGAAGAAGGGGGACCAAAACTTGCGCTCACATTTTTTATACCCGTATGCTGTAGCAATTGTTCTTTTATATAACCAATTTTTGTATGACTTATACTATCTCCCGGAATAGGCACATTGATGATCGCTTCTTTATCGAAACCCAATGATGCATTCCTGAAAAAATTCATCTGGTTCACAACTATTAGTGTTCCAATAATCAATACATGAGCAATTCCGAATTGAAATACAACTAATGCCCTTCTAAGTGAAATACCTCCTATCATTTTTGAAGTAATTTTCGTCTTCAATGCAGTTATAGGATTAAATCCTGAAAGTATAATCGCCGGGTAAAGACCAGATAAAAATGTAACCACTACAAATACTGCAATGAGAAAAAATAAGGTAACAGGATTTAGTATGTTAAATGCCATTTGTGTTTCCAGCAGTTTATTAAGAAACGGTAATGAAACATAAGCCAGTACAATGGCAGTTAAAAGCGAGATGGCAGTTATTGTGGCTGTTTCACTTAAGAATTGTATAGCGAGTTGTTTGCGGTTACTTCCCAAAACTTTCCTTACCCCTACTTCCCTGGAACGGTTTATTGCCTGTGCTGTTGCAAGATTTACAAAATTTACACAGGCAATCAGTAAAAGGAACAAGCCAATTAATTCAAGTGCGGTTATAAGAGAACGGCTAAATGTATGGTTCCTATAATTACCAAAACGATCGTCATAATGTATGCCTGACAAAGGTTGTGCGATAAATGCATCATTTGCATATTCAGCAGGTTTATGCTTTTTTGCAAAACCTATCAGGTCGCTGTTAAACTTTGGGATGGAAATATTTGCCGGCAATTCCGCAAATGTGTAAGCCTGGCTCCAGGTACTCATCCAGTCAGTAAGGTTATCTTTTATATCGCTATGCAACAAAGAGGAAAAGGAAATAACAACCTCCAAAGGAAAATCAGAATTGACAGGAACGTCATTTAAAATTCCTTTTATGATATATATCTCCTCTTTATTGGTTCCACGCATTACTGTTTTACCAATTGCATTGCGCCAGTCTCCAAAATATTTTTCTGCTGCCTTCTTTGATAGAACAGCACTATTTGGTTCCGTTAGTGAAGTTGTTGCATTTCCGCTCAGCCATTCAAAATCAAAAAGCGTGAAAAAAGCAGGTTCACTATAATAAAGATTTGTTTTAAATTTTTTCTTATCCTTACCGGGATTTTCAATTGTAATGGGCTCCTCTTCTCTTTGTAATATTCTTGCAACCTGTTTAACCTGGGGAAATTCTGCTGCCAGTGCAGGCCCTACAGGAAAAGGCACACCCCCGGAAAAATGTTCTTTCCCATCTGTAGTATTGATCTTGCGGGATCCAATCCTGTAAATGTTATTTTTTTTGCTGTGAAATGTATCAAAACTTGTTTCAAACCTGATCACAAGAAAGATCAATATGCATGCAGCAATTCCAATTGCAAGTCCTGAAATATTCATGAATGCATATGCTTTATTGCGAACAAGATTTCTATACGCTGTTTTGAAATTGTTGAAAAACATGGCTATACTTTAGATTATTTTTTAAACGGATCAAATGGTTTCATATGGTAGGTATTGGTTGCTTTTTTGCCTGCTAATATTGCAATCCATCCCGAATCGCCATCCGGTTTCCATAAAATATCATTCGATCCTTTTACCGGTATCATTTTAATTTCTGCATTGCTTATATCTGTTACTTTATAATTTTGCTCTTTCCCGAGATAGTATGCATCATCTTTCCATTGAAGCAGGTCAACTTCCGATTTACTGCTGTCTTTACCATCCCATTGATAAGTGGTGATCTTTATCGTACTATCATTTATAAACTCGTACATTTCATAAAACGGTTCATTGCCTGCAAGTCCTCTCCATTTACCTTCAATCCATTTTATTTTATCCAGGTCATTTTTTTTATACGAAATGGTTGTATTCGTTTTGTCTTCTTTTGATTGGGAAGACTGGTCACATGCAGTTAAATAACATGCAATGCAAAAAAGCACAAAGAGGCTGATTTTGGTATACGTATTCATGTAGATATATTTTTCCAATTTTTTCCCGGTGTTGGTATGATCGATTATCAATAAGCGGTCTGACCGGTTGCCAGCAAGCGGTCAGACCGCTTTCTCCAGGCATTGATTTTTACCAACCACTATGCCAAGTCATAATCAATTGATTGTAATACTTTTGCGGGTGCATCCTTTATAAAAGTGTTCGAAAACGAACAGCTTACGTACACTTTCGTACAGCGTTTTGTTGACTTACGAGTTTAGCGTTAAGCGTTGATCAGTTAATGGCAGTTTTTAATTGTTATGAACTTTACCCTGAACTCCCGACTCTCAAATCTATTCCGTTCTTAAACTCTTTACAGGGTTAGCGATTGCCGCTTTCAACGCCTGGAAACTCACTGTAAAAAATGCGATCAATACCGCTATACAACCTGCCAAACCGAATACCCACCAATGAATACTGATACGGTAGGCAAAATCTTCCAGCCATTTATTCATGCTGTACCAGCCAATTGGAATTGCAATAACGAGGGCTATCATAACAAGCTTTAAAAAATCTTTTGAAAGAAGTCCAACAACATTTGTTACCGAAGCACCCAATACTTTACGAATACCTATTTCTTTAACCCGCTGCTGCGCCGAAAAAATTGCAAGCCCCAATAATCCAAGACATGCAATGAGAATCCCCAGTATAACAAGTGTTATAAATAATACCTGGAACCTGTCTTCGGCCTGGTATTGTTTTGCAAATGTTTCATCAAGAAAAGAATATTCAATTGGGCGATCGGGTGCAAACGACTTCCACCTGGTTTCTATTTGCGCAAGCGATTCTTTTATATTATCAGCAGAAAGTTTTACAGTAAAGTAAAACAGGCGTCGTGGCTGGTTTACAAATGCAAACGGTTTGATATCATCCCGCAAAGAAGTAAAATGAAAATCCTTTACAATGCCTACAATATTCAGGTGATACATTGTGTCAAGATCGTTGCTCCAAAGGATCTGTTTTCCAACAGCCGGTTCTGTAATTCCTAAATCTTTCACTGCTGTTTCATTGAGTATGATACTGCCAATGGTTTGATCCAGTGGCCCACCCAAAATTCCATTGTTCATTGTATCTGCAGGAAATTTTGATGAGAAGCCCCGGCCTTCCTTGATATCCATCCCCATTACATCAAGAAAATCGTTTCCCACCGATAAAAAATTCACAAACTGTGAATTCTGCGAACCTTTTGCACGTAAACTACTTGCCCAGTTTTGTCCTCCAACAACGCCATCAGCTACAGATATCGCCTTAACACCAGTCATAGCAGCAATATTATTTTTAAATGTTTCGCGATCACCAGCAGTTTTTAGTCCGGCAGTTTTTATATACAATACCTGGCCAGGATTCAACCCGAGTTTTGCAGATTGAATAAATTTCATCTGTTGTGAAATGATCACGGCGCCAATGATAAGAGTTATGGAAATAGTAAATTGTACTACTACCAACGCTTTTCTCCAGTTGATTACGCCCCTGTCTGAAAATTTTAATCCTTTTAAAACAGCAATAGGTTTGAAAGAAGAAAGATAGATAGCTGGAAAAAACCCAGCAATAAGTCCAAGCAACAAAGCGCTGAAAAATGCGATCATGAGCACCGGGTAATTATTCAAAAAAGAAAGTTGCTTTAATGTAATTGTATTTACAACCGGTAACAATAATTGTGCAAACACAAGCGCCAGTAAAAAAGCAGCTAAACCTGTAATGATCGATTCTACAAGGAATTGATTGATCAGTGATGTTCTTGCAGCGCCGATCACTTTACGAACACCAATTTCTTTCGCTCTTGCAGAAGCTTTTGAAGTGGAAAGATTGATATAATTAATCGCAGCTATCAGGATAATAAAGAAACCTATTATCGCGAATACATACACGTACAATTTATCAGCATTGGGTTCAAGTTCCCATTTTAAATTTGAAGTAAGATGAATATCTTTCAACGGCTGCGTATAAAAAATATTTGGTCCTTTGGCAACATTACGTTTGTATAAGTCCTGGATCTTTTTTGTAAGTGACTGCGCATCTGAATGCTCTTTTAATTTTACATAAGTGTAAAAATTATAAAAATTCCAGTCAGCATCTAAATTGCCTGCAAGTTTTCTTACAGAAACCAAAAAATCAAAATGGAAATGTGAAGCAGCAGGAACATCTTTTATTACTCCTGTTACGGCCATATCACCAAGGTTATCAAAATGCAAAACTTTTCCCATGGGATTATCTTTCCCGAAATATCTTTTTGCAGCAGATTCTGTAACGACGATCGAATTAAGTTGCTCAAATACTTTCTTTTTATCTCCCTGTATAAAAGGAAAACTAAAAACATCAAAGAAACTACTGTCTACCCGGTACACTTTCTCTTCAGTGATCTTTTTATCTGCATAGCTGATAAGAAAATTTCCTCCCCAATTGGGAAACACTCTTGTTACAGCAGCAATTCCCGGGATCTCCCGCTGCATAGCCGGTGCAAGCGCAGGTGGTGTGGTAGCATCAGGCAATGCAGTTCCATCGTCGTTTATAAAATCTTTTACAACACGGTAGGTATTATCCACACCATCATTAAAACGATCATACTTCAATTCATCCTTTACAAATAAAAATATCAATAAACTGCAGGCTATACCGATTGCCAATCCAAAAATATTGATCGAGGAAAAAGTCTTGTTTCTCCAAAGATTACGAAGGGCGATCGTAATGTAGTTTTTTATCATGGTGGTAATTTAAAGTGTTAAATACTTTTCCGAATTACGAATTATGAATTGAGAGTTATGAATTATGAATTGAAAGTTATGAATTGAGCGTTATAAGTCGTGAGTGCGTTGATTATATTGAGTAACTTGCTTTGTTATAACCTTATTCAAAATTCATAATTCGTAATTCTATTCCGTTCTTAGGCTCTTCACCGGGTTCGCCATTGCAGCTTTAATTGCCTGGAAGCTCACAGTCAATAATGCGATCAGCATGACTGCTATGCCCGCTGCAAGGAATACTCCCCAGTTTATATTTATCCGGTAAACAAAATCTTCAAGCCATTTATTCATTGCCCACCATGATATTGGAAAAGCAATAACAGCGGCAATGCATACCAGCCTGATAAAATCTTTTGAAAGTAAGCCAACAACACCCTGCACCGAAGCTCCCAATACTTTTCTTATCCCGATCTCTTTTGTGCGTCTTTCTGCTGTATAAGTTGCAAGGCCAAACAATCCAAGACAAGCAACAAAAATGGACAGTATGGTAAACAAACTGAAAACAGCTCCCATTCTTTTATCGGACTGGTACAGTGCGTTGAATTCTTCATCCAGGAAACTATAATCAAATGGTGTTGCAGCTGCAAAAGATTTCCATTTGGTTTCCAGCTTATCAAGCACAGCGTTTTCCTGTCCCTTTTCTATTCTTGCGATCATATAAGTAGTACCGAGGTCATAGGTTTTAGATGATGTATGAAATAAAGCAAATGGAGCAATAGCAGCACGCAACGACTGGATATTAAAATCCTTTACTACACCTATTACTTTAAACCTGCTGTTGTTACCACCGGGATAATCTATATATTGTCCCAATGGCTCCTTCCACCCAATCTGTTTCACAGCTTCTTCATTCAGTATCACAGTAGGTGAATCTGAATAATCTTTTGAAAAATTCCTCCCCTGCAATACCTGTAACTGTAACGTGGGAACGAAATCATAATCAACAATAAAAGAGGAAAGCTGCATATCTTTTACCGGTTGTTCATTAGCCGAGGGAACAGGAACATAACTGTCGGTGAAAACATTTTTAGTAGGAACACTTGTTGCAATGCCTGCACTTTTAATTCCTTTCACTGAGAGAAGTTGTTGCCGGAATGTTTCCTCGCTCTCCCCCAACCTGTTGCTGTTTGCAATTACAACGAGGTTATCCTTGTTTAATCCAAGGTTCTTCGTGCGGGTGTATTGTAATTGCTGATACGAAATAATTGTACAAACTATCAACGCTGTTGAAATAGTGAATTGAAATATAACAAGGCCATTTCTCAAAAAAGTATTTCCAAAACTGGTTTTTGAGAGTTTTCCTTTTAAAACAGCAGCGGGCTTAAAAGATGTCAGGTAAAAAGACGGATAACTACCCGCCAATAACCCGGTGATTATTATTATTCCAAAAAGATAAAGCAAATTGTTACCGGAGAATAACATGAAAAAAGAAAGCGTTTTGCCTGAAAGCTGGTTAAATGGGTTGATCAGCATAAGCAACAATACCAGGGCAATCAATGTTGCAAAAGAAGTGTACACAAATGCCTCTGTAAAAAATTGTTTAATGAGTTGCTTTCTTTCTGAGCCGAGTACTTTTCGGATACCAACCTCCTTTGCACGTTTTGATGATTGTGCTGTAGAAAGATTCATAAAATTTACGCAGGCAAGTATTATAATAAAACAGGCAATCAATGAAAATATATAGACATATTTAATATCGCTTATTGTTGAAAAGATAGAACCGATGCCAACTGAATGGAGATGTATAGAAGTCAACGGCTGTAAATGCAATTTGTATTTGCCTCCCTTTTTTTCCAGCTCATCCAATGGCTGGCCAATGCGTATGAATGCATTGGCTGCCTGCGTTCTAACCATTGCAGGAAATTTTGAATCCAGGTTTTGCATAGCAACGGCGTCATTGGGTACATTATCACGCAGCTTAACATAGGTTACCAATTGCGTCCATACCCAGCTCCAGCTAAATCGTTTTACAGAAGGGAAAGAAGCCATTGGGCGAAGCATTTCAAATTGTATCGTAGACTGTGAAGGAATATTTTTTAATACCCCTGACACTAAAAACGGTTTTCGGTCATCACCGAATAATAATGTTTTTCCAACCGCATTATCATTTCCGAAATATTTTTTTGCAACCTGTTCAGTTATAACAATTGCGTTTGGTTGTAACAGGCAGGTAGCTGCATTTCCCTGCAGCAATTTGTAATCAAAAACCTGTAAGAAGTTGGAATCAACTCCAAACACAGCTTTTTCAGTAAAGTAATTTTCTGCCTGTTTATTTTCTTCATAACGTACAACCTGGTCGCCCGCAGGAAAAAATCTCGTATATGTTTCAATTTCAGGAAATGTATTTACCAATGCAGCTCCTGCAGGTGGTGGTGTAGTAGGACTTGTATATTCCTGGCCACCCATATTTGCCTCAATGTTCACCTGGTAAATACGATCTGACTGTTTGATAAATTTATCATATCCCAATTCATCCTGTACATAGAATAAAATAAATAACACGCAGGTGATACCAATTGCTAATCCCGCAATATTAATAAAGCTGCTTACTTTGTTGCGGCTGATGTTGCGAAGGGCTATTTTGAGATAATTTTTGAACATGGCTATTAGCTTTAAGCTGTTAGCTGTTAGTTTTTACTTTTAGCCGGCAGCGATTTAATTAAATAGTTATAATACTTAAGGACAGGCTAATAGCTTATAGCTAATAGCTTGCAGCTTTATTCTGTTCTCAAACTCTTCACCGGGTTCGCCATTGCAGCTTTAATTGCCTGGAAACTCACTGTGATCATTGCAATGAATAAGGCCATTGCACCTGCCAATGCAAATACCCACCAGCTGATACTTACACGATATGCAAAATCCTGCAACCAGATACTCATGGCCCACCATGCCAGTGGTGTTGCAATCAATATAGCAACCAGGACAAGCCTGATAAAATCTTTAGAAAGCATGGCCGTAATATCTTTTACAGATGCACCCAGTACTTTGCGGATACCGATCTCCTTTATGCGTTGGTTTGCGGTGTAAGCCGATAATCCAAACAGTCCGAGGCAACCAATGATAATTGCAAGAACGGCAAAACAGGTAAACAGTTTCGTGAATTTTTGTTCATTCTTATATTGGAGATTAAAATATTCGTCCAGGAAATTGTATTCAAACGGATTACCGGGAAATGCTGCACTCCATGTTCGTTTTGCATGCGCTATTGTATTTTTAAGATCGTCTGTCCTTACGCGTAAGGAATAAAATTCTCCCTGGTAAGGATTACAGAAGAACACGCCGGGATCTATTGCTTTTTTCAGGGATACCTGGTGGTAATCATTAACTACGCCCACAACAATTGGTTTAAATGAATTAAACTGTGGTACGAGCAATACCTGGCCAACAGCATCTGCCGGATTTTTAAACCCCAGCATAGCTGCAGCTGTTTTAGTTAAGATAACAGCCGTATCAGCATCTTTCACGTACTCCTTCGAGAAATTTCTGCCTGCTATCAATTTCATTTTAAATACATCGAGGAAATTATAATCCATGGTATTTACACGGGTGAGTGCCGAATCCGCATTTTCATTTCCATATCGTTTTATCATAACCTTAAATTCCCTTTGCTTACCTGGCACTGTCAGGGAAGAGGTTACTGCTTCAACAGAAGGATTTTTTTTAAGTTCCGATTGAAACCTGTCAATTGCTGCGTTGAACCTTTCCTGGCTTGTATCCGCAATTCCCGGTCGTTCGATGATCATTACCTGGTCAATGTTCATTCCCAGATCACTCTTCATCATATAATTCAACTGCCGGTATACGATGAGTGTACCGGCGATCAAAGCGATGGAAGCCATGAATTGCATTACTACTAGTCCCTTACGCAACAATATCCCGCTGCTGTTATTTTTTAATTTCCCTTTTAATACAACGATTGGCTTAAAAGATGAAAGCACCGCTGCAGGATAGAAGCCGGAAAAAAAACTTCCGGCAATCCATAACAGGAGCACTAATAAAATAAACCACGGTTTTATAAGATAAGATGCATCCAGGGAAAGACCGGAGAGCGTATTAAAATAAGAAAGGCTGATCAAAACGATCACACAGGCAATGATCACAGAAAGCAGGTTTACACATGCGGCTTCCAACATGAACTGGCCGATCAGTTGCCGCCTGAAGGCTCCAATTACTTTCCTTACTCCCACTTCTTTTGCACGTTCCAGTGCTCTTGCCGTGGAGAGATTGATATAGTTGATCCATGCAATGAATAGTACAAATAAACCGATCAACCCAAGGAAGAAAACCGTCCGCCCGTTTCCGTTAGGTTCTGGTTCTTCTGCGAGATCGGAATTAAGATGTATGCTACCGATCGGCTGAAGACCAAGTACATTTTTAAAGTTTCCTTGTTTTAACTCCGGCTGGTATTTGTCGACGATAGTCGCTAATTTTGATTCTACTTTTTTTGGATCTGTGCCTGGCTGCAATTCAATGAATGTATACATATCCCTTCTCCTCCATCCTGTATTATAACGTACGGGCGCCTGGGGGAATCTTCCATACAAGCTCTTATAAGAAAATAAAACGTCAAACTTGAGATGGGTATTGGCGGGCAGGTCTTTAAATACACCAGTTACTTTTACCAATTCATCATTGAAATCATCATCCTGCAAACGCAACGTCTTTCCTATGGGATCTTCCTTTCCGAAATAAATGTGTGCATAGGTTTCAGATATAACAGCGGTGAAAGGTTCGCCCAACGCGGTGCCTGCATTGCCTTTGATCATTGGATATTTCATCATTGGCAAAAAGGAGGAATCAGCATATAAAAATTTCCTTTGCTTCAATGCAATTGGTTCCGGCTTTGCATCCGGGTTTGTGATCACCACATTATTTTTATACCCGGCGTTATACAGTCGTGCAAAGCCTTTCACATCAGGAATTTCATTTTTCAATGCCGGCCCTACCCCGGGAAAATTTTCTGCACTCTTTAATACCTGTTCATTGTTATTAAATGCCGCGACTTTAACACGATAAATATTTTCATTCCCCGGAATAAAATCCTCGTAGCTGCGTTCAAACTTTACATATTGTGCAATCAGTAAAAAAACGGCCATCCCAATTCCCAGTCCCAAAATATTCAACGCAGAAAAAAACTTATTCTTTTTCAGGTTGCGTAATGCGGTAAAAAAAAGATTGCGTATCATGGATGATTGTTTTTAGCTCTTAGCTTTAAGCTGTTAGCTATTGGTCTTTCCTTTAGCCAGTAGCGATTCAAATAAATAGTTACAATTTTTACTACCGGGCTAAAAGCTTATAGCTAATAGCTTGTAGTTTTATTCCGTTCTCAAACTCTTAACCGGGTTCGCAATAGCTGCCTTTATCGCCTGGAAACTCACCGTAAACAATGCGATGCAAATTGCGATCAGCGCAGTAACAAGAAATACCGTCCAGCTTATGTTGATACGATAAGCAAAATCCTGCAGCCATTTATTCATAGCATACCAGGCCAGTGGTGAAGCGATGATGATCGCAATGCAAACCAGTTTTACAAAATCTTTTGACAACAGTGTTACAATATTACCGGCAGATGCACCCAATACTTTTCTTATGCCGATCTCTTTTGTTCTTTGTTCGGTACTAAAAAGAGATAGGCCGAATAATCCAAGACAGGAGATCAATATGGCGATGATAGTAAAATATTGTACGATGGAGGAAAGCCTGTTTCCGGCCTCATAATTTTTTTGGAAATCGTTGTCCAAAAAACTGTATTCAAATGGTTCATTCGGATTGAGTTTATGCCATGCAGCCTCGATAGACCTTAGTGTTGTACCGACATTTCCTGCAACCGTGTGTGCAAATAAATAATTGTAAGTGCCGCCTGTATTCAATTGAAATCCATACGGTTCGATAGCAACATGCAAGTCCTTAAAATGAAAATCCTTTACTACACCAAGCACTTCGATCGGGTTGGTTCTTCCCTGCCAGTCAAATTTGGCGTTTGTACCAACAGCAGCCTGCGGGGAAGCATATCCCATTTCTTTTATCGCAGTTTCATTCAGTACCACGCGGGCTAATGTATCTCCTGCAAATTCTTTATTGAACATCCTGCCGGCCAGCAATTTTATTCCCAGCGTTCCTAAAAAATCCTCGTCTACATAATTCATAAAAACGCGTTTCGATTCATTTGTTGTTAATCCGTCTTTATACAACAGCATATCACTTGGATGCATGATACCCGGATAGTATTCAGCAGCGCCCACCGACTTTACTGCACTGTTCTTTTCTATTTCAGCTTTCAATGATGTATACACGCCCTTTGCTACATTACTGCGAAGCGGGATAATAACCTGTTGATCGCTGGCAAACCCGAGATCTTCATTGCGCATATAATTCATTTGCTTAACGATGATCACGGAGGCGATGATCAGTACTACTGAAATCACAAACTGGAACACCACTAATATCTTTCTCAATGAAACGGCAGCTAGAGAATTGCTGCTACGTCCTTTTAAAACTTTTACGGGTTTAAAAGAAGAGAGGTAAAATGCAGGATAACTACCCGCAAGCAATCCTGTAATAATTGCCAACAGAAAAAATGCTACAAACAATAAACCATGCTGGGCAAAAGAAAATGAAATGTCTTTTCCTGCAAGGGATGAAAAAGAAGACAATAACAGATCCGATACTACCACGGCAATAACAAATGCCGCTAATGACATTATCAATGACTCACCAAGAAATTGTAATATCAATGATCGCTTCTCTGCTCCTAAAACTTTTCTCACACCTACTTCAGCCGAACGTTTTGATGAGCGTGCAGTAGAAAGGTTCATGAAGTTGATGCATGCAATCAAAAGCGTAAACAATGCGATAGAACCAAGTATATACAAATAGGTAACACTGCCACCGGGCGAAACCTTATCTTTTGCTCTTGAAAAAAGGTGTATGTCTTTCAACGCCGTTAAGAATTGATGCTTATAAAAACCGGCAGCTTTTAAATCTTTACCGGCATATTTGTCGATAAATGCAGGAAACTTAGCTTCCAGTTTATGGGGGTCAGTCCCATTTTTTAATTTGAAATAAGTGTAGAACATGTTATTGTTCACAAGATTACCTGAAGTTCTTCTAACATAATTTTCCATATCTCCACCATTCAATGACATGATGAGCCTTGCATTGATATGAGATGGAATTTTAGAAGCTGCATACACGCCGGTAATTTTAAAATCATGATCCCCATTTGTGTTACTGCTGATATGAATTACTTTGTTAAGCGCCGGTTCATTGCCGAACATTTTTTTTGCTATTGCGTCGGACAATACAACACAATTAGGATGCTCAAGAGCGGTAGCTGGATTTCCTTCTTTAAAATTATAAGTGAATATTTTAAAAAATGTTGAATCGGCCAGGTAGGCATCGGTTTCATAAAACGATTTCTTTTCTTTATTGGATGGGGTGTACTGCAAAAGCGTTTTATCGTCTGCAAATGCTTTTAATAACCTCGCTGATAGTTCAATTTCCGGGAACTCCATTTGCATGGTAGCTGCCATTGGCGAAGGTGTGTTGGGGGTATTGTCGCCGGTATTTTCATTTTGGCCCTGCCTTATAAATGTTGTGCCCAATTGATAAACCTGGTCAGCATTCTTATGGTAAGAATCATAACTTAATTCATTGTAGATATACAAACTGATGAGCATGCAACAGGTTAAACCTATAGCAAGGCCAAGAATGTTGATGAAAGAGAACAATTTGTTCTTTCTGAAATTGCGGATAGCAACTTTAATATAGTTCTTAAACATGGTTATTAGTTTTTAGCCGTTAGTAATTAGTTCATACTTTAGCAGCATCGTTTTAATTAAATAGTTACAACTTTTATTAACAAGCTAAAAGCTCATAGCTAACAGCTTGCAGCTTTATTCTGTTCTCAGGTTCTTCACCGGATTGGCAATTGCTGATTTTATTGTTTGAATACTTAGCGTTAGCAAGGCTGCTATAAACATCAGTATGCCACTTAAAGCAAAAATCCACCAACTGATCTGTGTTTTATAAGCAAAATCTTCCAGCCATTTTTGCGCAGCCCACCACGCAATAGGTACAGCAACGACAAATGCAAGTAGTACCAGCTTCATAAAATCCCCCGATAATAATGAAACGATTTGTGCAACAGATGCACCCAACACTTTTCGAATCCCTATTTCCTTAATGCGTTGTGACGTTGTATACATAACAAGTCCAAGCAAGCCGAGGCAACTAATAAAAACAGCAAGCCCTGTACTCCAGTTGAGCAGGTTAACCGTATCTTTTTCCTTTTGATAAAACCTGGCAATGCTTGCATCTAAAAATTCGTAGTTAAAACTTTCGCCGGGATACACTTCTTTCCATTTTATGGCAATAGCATCCGTTATTTTTTTCCAGTTATCCGTATTAACATTTTTGGGAGGAAGTGCAATGTGAAAGCTCGTATGTGTTAAAGCTTCACTTGAATAAGCAAGCGGCTGGATGGCTGCGTGAAGTGATTTGCTGTTAATATCACGAATTACTCCTACAATGGGAATTTTCTTCCCGGACTTTTCAATGAAGCGCCCAATGATGTCGGCCGGATTTGTATATCCAAGCAGTTTACAATAAGTATGATTGATAACAAATTCCTTCATTGTATCGCTTTGCTCAAGTCTCCTGCCTGCAAGAAATTTAATTTGGTACAGGTCAAAGTACGCGGTATCTGCCTCTTTTACTTCAACAGAAGCTTCAATGTCCTTTTTACCATTGTTGAATTTCATTGTTGAAATACTAATACCATTGTTTGCAGGAGGTGGACCGGCAAGACTTATTTTTTGTATCCCCGGCACCTGTTTTAGTTTTTCCTGCAAAACAAATTGCTTTTTATCAGGATGCTGGTTATTGAACGACGTTCTGAAAGTAATGATCGCATCTTTCTTAAATCCAAGATCTTTATTGAGTGAATAACTGATCTGCTTGCCTACCATCATCGTTGCAATGATGAAGAATTGCGCAATTACAAATTGTGATACAGTGAGTGTTTTCCTTATCCATGCACTCCTGCTCTGCGCTGTATTTGCACTGGCAATATTCTTTAACACAGCAACAGGTTTATATCCTGATAATACCAACGCAGGATAAAATCCCGATAACAAACTAACGGTAAGCACCAGCCCAAGAATAAATATTATAAGTTGAGGTTGTTCAAACAGGTTGAACTGTAAACCTGCAGGTATATAAGGAGAAAATATTTTTAATATCCATGGCGCCAGTATAACCGACAAAACTGTAGCCAGCAATGTAAGTATAAAAGTCTCACTCATGAATTGAGCGATCAATTGACTGCGGGAACTTCCCATGGTTTTTCTTATGCCGATCTCTTTCGCTCTTTGCGAAGCTTGGGCAGTTGTAAGATTAATGAAGTTGATGCAGGCCAGTATTAAAAGGAATGCAGCAACTGCCATTAATCCATACAAGGTTGGTTTGTGTGCCTGCCGGTGATCGAAGGCATCAAAGTCGGAATTAAAATGTATGTCATTTAATGGTTGCAGAAAATGATCTGTAGCCAGGTATGCATTTTTTTCATGTTTTTTCCGGAGCAGGGCGAGTTGTGCATTGATTTTTTTTGGATCAATCCCACTCTTGAGCTGCATGAAAAACTGGGAGGAGGAACTTACACTTCCCCAATCACCCCAGCCATGATTGTTTTTTAATTGTTCCGTAACTGTGGGAAGGGAAATAAATTCTTTAAATGTAAAATCGGTGTTTTCTTCCAGGTCTTTTACAATTCCGCTTACTGTTGTGAGGATCGAATCATCGTAAGTAATTGTTTGACCTATTGCATTTTTTATATCGGGGAATGAAAAATAATTTTTCGCAATGCTTTCTGTTAACACAACTTTATTAGCGCCTTTCAGAGCATTTCCAGGAGAGCCGGCTATCCAGTCATACTTAAATAATTTAAAATACTGGTCATCTGCAAAAATGACGTCATTGTGTTTTATAACAGCAGCATTTTCATTTTTTGCTGCAACTGTTATTTTCATTCCATTTGCCAGCCAGAATACAGACGATTTTTCTATCCCTGGAATTTCGTCACGCACTGCAGCAGCAAGTGGCCCGGGTGCACCTGAATTTTTAAAATCCATTTCCGGGAAATGCATATTAGTAACTACCCGGTAAATATGCGAACGATCTTTTTGATATTTTTCGAAATTAAATTCATATTGAACGATGAGGTAGATTACGAGGGAGGCACTGATGCCAATGGCAAGTCCGGATATATTGATGAAGGAGAATATCTTGTTTCTCCGGAAATTACGGAAGGCGATGGTGATGTAATTTCTAAACATGGTGCTATTAGCTTTTAGCTGCCAGCTATTAGTCTTTACTATTAGTTGCAGCGGTTTAATTAGATTGTTTCAATTACTCACGGGCTAATAGCTTATTGCTAATAGCTTACAGCTTTATTCTGTTCTTAAGCTCTTCACCGGATTTGCAACGGCCGCTTTGATTGCCTGGAAGCTTACTGTGATCAACGCAACAGATATCGCAACAATTCCCGTTATTGCAAAAACATACCAGCCAATATTGATCCTGTATGCAAAATCCTGTAACCAGTTATGCATAAAATACCATGCAAGTGGTATTGCGATGATCAATGCGATGATCACGAGTTTTAAAAAATCCTTTGATAACAAACTCACGATTGCTGAAACCGATGCGCCTAATACTTTCCTGATCCCTATTTCTTTAGTGCGGTTGATGGCTGCCAATGCTGCTAATCCGAATAAACCGAGGCATGCAAGGAAAATGGAAATACCTCCTGCCCATCCTGCTACACTACTCCATCTTGCTTCTGCTTTGTAAAAGCGATTCAGGCTTTCATCCAGGAAATCATATTTGAATGGAAGATCGGGCACAGCAGTTGTCCATGCTTTCTTCATGGCATTCATCGCCGCCTTGGGATCGCCCGCATTAATTCGTACAAAATATTTGTATGGAGCATAATTGCTGAATGATTGAAATAACTGCGGTTCGATTTTTTCTCCGAAAGGCCTGAAATGAAAATTCTTTACCACACCAATTACAACCGGGGTTTTAGTTTCAGAATAACCTTTTAATTGCTGCCCGATTGCAGTTTGATTTGTCCAGCCCAAATCCTTCACCAATGCCTCATTCACAATTACAGCTGTTACTGTATCATCGTTGATTGCCGGATTGAAATTTCTTCCGGCTATAAGTTGCAACCCCATCAATTTAATAAAATCGTGATCAATAAAATATTCATATACATTCTTCGATTTACCGTTATAGTTAAACCCGGTCATGCTCCATCCCGTTCCTGCACCCAACCCCAGTTCAGAGCCGGCAACAGCTATTATTTCAGGACGTTGAGCCAATGCCTGTTTAAATAAAGGGTAAACTTTTCTTGTATCTGTACCTTCCGCATCAACCATTACAATATTATCTTTATTGAACCCCGGATTTTTTGAGCGCATAAAATCCACCTGTTGCAATATGATCACGGTTGAAATGATAAGGCCAATAGAAAGAATGAATTGAACCGTTACCAGTGATTTGGTAAATAAATTAAATCCTCCCACACGAACCTTGCTTTTCAACGCCTCTATTGGTTTAAATCCAGATAACACCAGTGCAGGATAACTGCCCGCAAGCAGTCCAACAAGCAATACCAGCCCGGCAAACATCCATGTCATCTCAGGGTAATTATCAAATGAAAAACGTATATCCCTTTCCGAAAGCTGGTTAAAAAATGGTAATAAGAATTTTGCCAGTAATAAACCCAGTACTGCAGAAAATATGGTCAGCAATAATGCTTCTGCAAGAAACTGGTAGATCAATTGAGGACGTTTGCCTCCAATAACTTTCCGCACGCCTACTTCTTTTGCCCTGTTGGCAGAACGGCCAATGGCAAGCGTAGTGAAGTTGATACATGCGATAAGCAGTACTGCCCCTGCAATAAATAACAGTATCCAGATATTCCTGGGGTTAATCGCTTCTACTGAACCTCCGCCGATCCTTGTATCGGTATGCATTTTTGTTATTGACTGAAGCCCGTAACTAACCGGGGTTCCTGCTCCCTTCCAGTTATTTTCTTTTCTCCATTCTGCTTCTTCATCCGGGTAATATTTTTTTCTGAATGCAACCAGCTTATTTGTTTCTGCAGCAAGTTTACTTCCTTCTTTTAACTGAACATAGGTCTGAAATCCTGAACGATGCCAGTTAGTGCTTCCTGACTTACCATTCTTTGTATTTTCCCAATACACCCAACTGCCAACAATGCTGAATTGAATGGTTGAATTAACGGGTGCATCCTCTGCAACGGCGCTAACGATGAGTGGTTCGAAATTATCTTCTTCCTTTATCTGTACTGTTCTACCAATCACATCCGTCTTTCCAAACAATTGTACAGCCGTTTTCTTTGATAAAACAACATTATGTGGGTCTTGTAATGCAGTGAGTGGGTTACCCGACAAAAACTTAAAACTAAATACGCTGAACATCTGCGGGTCTGCGTATGATAACGCAGCTCTTGTCACCAGGTCTCCTGCTTTCACCGGGTTTTCTCCCCATCCATCTCTTATACGTACATAATTCTCTACGTCGGGTAGATCCGCTTTCATTGCAGGACCAAGTGGCATGGGCAAATAAGAACTACCTCGGGCTTCCTGGCCTTCCATCGGTTGCACCCATGTATAAACGCGGAAAATATTATCCGCCTTTTTATGAAAGCGATCAAAACTGAACTCATTCACCGCATATAATAAGAATAAACTGAAACATGCGAGTCCTACAGATAGTCCGAACACATTGATAAACGTAAGGCCTTTCTGTTTAGAAAGATTCCTCAATGCGATTTTGAAATAATGTTGTATCATGGTGATTGATTTTTAGCTGTTAGCTATAAGCTGTTAGCCGTTAGTCAAATTCTCAGCCAGCAACCAATTAATTAAATAGATACTTTTCTTACAACCGGCTAAAAGCTAGCAGCTAATAGCTTGCAACTTTATTCCATCCTCAAACTCTTCACCGGATTCATCAACCCGGTTTTTATGGAATGATAACTCACCGTAAACAATGCAATTAATACTGTAACAATTGCAGTTGCAATAAAAACATATGATTGCACAGGAATCCTGAAAGCAAAATCCTGGAGCCATTTGTTACCCGCCCACCAGGCAGCCGGTGCTGCGATAATAATTGCAATGGCTACCAATTGCAAAAAGTTTTTTGCTACTAAAAAAGTAATACTGCTCAGTTTTGCTCCCAACACCCTTCTTATTCCAATTTCTTTTGTTCTTTGCACGGTTGTAAATGCAGCAAGTCCAAATAAGCCAAGACATGCCAGTACAATAGCGAGGCCTGCAGCTACACTAAACAGTGCGGATGAACGTTGCTCGCCCTGGTAAAGCTTGCTATAATCTTCATCAAGGAAATGATAACTGAACGGTCTTCCGGGAATGCGTTCTTTCCACGTTGCTTCCAAGCGAGCAAGTGTTTTCTGCATATCATTGCCACTTATACGTACCATGAATGTGCGTGAATAGTTTCGGCCAAGGAAAATGACCAGTGGCCCAATGGGATCATGAAGACTACTGAAATTAAAATCCTTTATCACGCCTGTTACGGGTCCTGCAACATTTTTATCAATTGTTTTGCCGATCGCCTCTGCCGGCGTCCATCCTATTTTCTTTGCAAGCGACTCATTAATGATATATGGCTGGCGAAAATCTGCATTGTTATTTGAGGTATCCATTAAAGCAAAATCAGATTGTTGAAAATCTCTTCCGGCCAGTAATTCCATTTTCATAGTTTTAACGAAGTCGAGATCAACCGGCATGGCATTGAGCGAAATTTCATGTTTACCTTTTTCATCTGTTGCGGTGATGCCATCTCCCCATTCCACATATTCCGGAGTTTCATAAGAAGCGGTAACTCCTTCCACCCCTTGTACCTGTGTAAAAGCATTTTTTATATTTTGAAAATCGTTTTGCATTTTACCGCTAATAGGAAGTACTACAATGTGATCTTTATCATAGCCAAGATTTTTTGTCTGCATAAAATTCATCTGCTGCAAAATGATCACAGTATAAATAATGAGGAATACAGAAATACCAAATTGTACAACGATTAAAGTTTTGCGCAACATATTATTACCGCCGGTAAATGAAAACCCCTTTTTCAATACACCCATTACCTGTGTACCTGATAAGACCAAAGCCGGATAAAGCCCTGACAAAAAGCTTACGATCAACGCAGACAATGCCAATACCATTACAGGCATTGGTTCCAGCAATACATCTGTAGTAAAATTTTTACCGGTAATATTATTGAAATACGGAATAAGCAAAATGCTTATACCAAATGCAGCAGCTGCCGCAATAAAACTTATAACAGAAGACTCCCCCATGAATTGCATAAAAACCTGGCTTCGCGAAGCGCCCATTACCTTGCGCATGCCTATTTCACTGCTGCGACCTGCTGATTGAGCGGTTGCGAGGTTAGTATAATTGGCGCAGGCGATGATTAATATCAGCAATGCAATTACGGCGAACATGTATATATATGTAATACTGCCATTGGGTTCAAACCCCGCCAACGAAGAATGAAGATGCACCGATGTTAACGGTTCGAGGTGATAAGTAAGATAATCGTTTCCTTCAAGACGGGCTTCAGTTTTTACTGGCGCCGTACTCATGTAACCATTTATTTGCTGCTGTAGTTGTGGAATATTTTTTTCTTCCTGCAGGAGAAAATAAGTGATCCAGTTTGCGTTCCACCATGTTTCATCTTTTACTCCATTGGAAAGATTGAGAAACTGTGTTACAAAATCAAATTTTATTTGTGAGTTTTGCGGAATATCTTTGCAAACTGCAGATATGGTAAGATCCCTGCCAATTACCGTAAGTGTTTTATTGATTGGGTTCTCATTTCCAAAATATTTTTTTGCTGTTGATTCTGTAATAACGATTTTATCCGGTGCATCCAACGCAGTTGTTGCATTGCCTTTTAATAATCTGAAAGAAAAGATTTTAAAAAACGGATCATCGGCAAAAAGTATGCGTGATTCATCAAAAACCTTGTCACCATTCTTTACAACACTACTACTGATAAATGTACGGGCATATGTTTCAACCGTTGGAAACATTCTTTTAAACTGCGGACCAACCTTGGTTCCCGTTGTAGCTGTTGTACTCTTCGTACCAGCCCGGTTGTATTCCATTGTAGCCCGCACGATCCTGTTCCCGTTAACATGAAATTTATCATAATTCAGTTCGTGATTAATAAATACACCAATCAACAGGCATGCAGCTAACCCAACTGTTAACCCAAAAACATTGATCGCCGAATACAATTTATTTTTACGCAGGTTGCGGAACGCTGTTTTGAGATAATTTTTAAACATCAGTTATCAGCTTTAAGCTGTAAGCTATAAGTTCATTCTCTTAGCTACAGCGATTTAATTAAACAGATACAATAATTATGTGCAGCTAATAGCTAACAGCTAATAGCTTGCAGCCTACTCCGTCCTCAAACTTCTCACCGGGTTTGCTATTGCAGCTTTTACCGCCTGGAAACTTACGGTTAACAAAGCAATAGCAATAACAAGTACAGCAGTCAATACAAACAAATTCCAGCTTAAAGAAATTCGATAGGGATATTTCTCGAGCCATTTGCTGGAAGCCAGGTAGGCAAGTGGCATGGAAACTAAAAGTGCTATTATAACAAGCTTCATAAAATCGCCGGACAAAGTAGTTACAATATTGTTGATCGAAGCACCCAATACTTTGCGTATTCCTATTTCCTTTGTACGTTTTTCTGCTGCTAAAACCGACAGGCCAAATAAACCGATACAGGAAATAAAAATCGTAAGTACAGCCCCGAACAAAATAATCTGTTTCCATTTTGCCACCGCTTCATATTGCTTAACATTCAAATCATTCTTAAATGTGTAGGAATAAGGACTTAAAGGAAACCATTGCCCGAATGTTTTTTGGATAAACTTAAGACTTGCGGTTGCGCTGTTGGGCTTTATTTTAATATAGAACATACCATACAGATTATCATTCTTCATTGTAAATAATTGCGGGCCAATTTTAGTTTCGCTCAAAGAAGCATAGTGATAATCTTTCACAACACCAATTACATGATATATTTCATTGTTATTATAAAAGAAATTAACTGTCTCCCCGATTGGATTTTTCCATCCTGCTTTTTTTACAAATGATTCATTCACCAAAACATTGTTTGTTGAATCAGAAGGAAACTCCTTAGAAAAATTTCTTCCTGCTACCATCGGAATTTTTAATCCCTGGAAAAACGATTCATCGATTGTTTCATAATTAAAATTAACAGTAGAATCGTTGCTGATTTTTGCTGCAGTCATCCATTGGCCACCATTTTTGGCTGACACGTCAATAATATTTGAATTCTTTAATAACTCTGATTTGAAATTTGCTGCCATATCGTGCTTCAACTCATCTTTCTTAATAACAACAAGGTCCTTATCATCATAGCCCAGATCTTTTTTGGTAAGGAAATTAAATTGAGCGTAAATAGTGAATGTACCCACAATTAAAAAAGAAGCGAGGGTAAATTGCAATACAACCAGGGATTTCTGTAAATAACTTTTCCCTTTCAGGTTAAACCGGCTGTATAGTGTTTCCACAGGATTATATCCCGATAAAACCAATGCAGGATAAAAACCCGCAAGCAGGCTTGTGAGGAAAAATAAGAAAACATACCCGCCAATAAGTTTTGCATCAAGCAAATAACTTATTGAAAGTCTTTTATTGGAAAGATCACTAAAAACAGGAAGGATTAACTGCGCCAAAAGAATGGCGAGAACAAAAGCAATCGTACAAAGTAAAAATGACTCTCCTAAAAATTGTATGATCAGTTGCTTCCGGTTGCTGCCTACTACTTTTCTTATACCAATTTCTTTCGAGCGCTTTATAGACCGGGCAATGGTAAGATTCACAAAATTGATACAAGCTATCAACAACACAAATAAAGCAATACCTGAAAGAATATAAGAATACATCGGATCGCTTGCGTTCTGCAAACCATTTTGCGGCGGTAATTCCGTGTTCATATGCATATCCGTGTATGGCTGAAGAAAATAAGTACCCATGGATACGTCCGGTCCTCCTCCATATTTTTCTATCATCTCTTTAAAGGTCTGGCTGGCATCTTTTATATAAAAGCGCTGCATTTGTTCTGATACCTTTTGCGGATCTGCATTTGCATCAAGCACAACAAAAGTGTTTAGAAAGAAGTTGTACCAGTTGTCATTATTTTTAGCATCAGCTTCCGATTCATTGACAGGAAGCAACACATCAAATTGTATCGAAGAATTTTGAGGACATCTTTTTGCAACTGCAGTAACCTTATATGGAACGAAGACAGTATCATCTTTTAACATCACTATTTTTCCAACAGCATCCGTTGTGCCAAATTGTTTTTTTGCTGCATCTTCAGATAAAACAACGGAATGTGGTTCCTCCAGGCATGTTTTTGGATCCCCACTCAGCAGTGGAAAACTAAAGACATTAAAAAAATCCGGATCAACATACAATAAATCCTGGCTTTGAATTTCATTTTTCGTTTTTATATCCTGCGCCCCACTTATTATCCGGACAAAAGATCTTATCCCGGGAACATTTTGTGAAAAACGCGGACCTTGCAAATACCCCGTATGTGTGCTTTTATATTCCTTCCCGTTCTCTTTAGATGTTGATACAATACGATAAACGTTATTTACATTTTTATGAAACTTATCATAGCTTACTTCGTCTTTTACATACAATATGATAAGAATAGCGCAAGCAAGACCAATACTTAAGCCCGCTATATTTATAAAAGAATATATCTTATTTCTTTTAAGATTTCGTAAAGCGATTTTAAAATAGTTTCTTATCATCAGCTTTTAGCTTTTAGCTGTTGGCTATAAGTCCGTTCTTTTAGCTCCAGCGATTTAATTAAACAGGTACAATATTTACGTGCGTACTAATAGCTAACAGCTAATAGCTTGCAGCCCTACTCCGTTCTTAAACTCTTTATCGGGTTGCTTATAGCAGCCTTTATGCTCTGATAGCTTACCGTAAACAACGCTACCAGGATCGAAAGCATCCCTGCCATCACAAATACCCACCATTTAATATTGATATGATAAGGATAACCTTCCAGCCAGACTTTCATTGCCCACCATGCTATTGGCGAAGCAATCATAAGTGAAATGACAACCAATTTTAAAAAATCCTTTGACAACAGCGACGTGATATTGAAAACTGACGCACCCAATACTTTACGTACGCCGATCTCTTTTACCCTGTTCTCTGCCATATAAGTAGCCAAACCGAATAAACCAAGGCAGGAAATAAAAATAGTAAGCCCGGCAAATAAACCTGCCAGTGCTTCAATCCGCTTTTCATTGTTGAATTTCCTTGCATACTCCTCATCAATAAAATGATATTCGACAGGATATTCAGGATTATATTTTTTAAATATTTTTTCTACCGCAGCAAGATTTTTTTGTGTTGATGCACGCTCGTTCATTTTTATGTGCATTACATTGAACCATCCCTGGCCGCCTTCAATCACCATAGGTTTTAAAGGTTCATAGGGAGAATGAATAATAAAATCTTTTATCACACCTATCACATGCCAATCCTTACCATTATCTTTTATCCTCTGCCCGATCGGATCTTTGAATCCCATTGCTTTTACTGCAGATTCGTTTAAGATGATGCCTGCTGAATCTGTGAGATAATTTTTAAGATCAAAATCCCTTCCCTGTACAATCTTAAATCCTGCTGTCTTTACAATATTCTCATCAGCACAAAAACGATCGAAGTCAGTTTTATCATCGGGCGCTTTCCCTTCCCATTCAAAATCCCAGGAATCGCTCCAGGCCTGGCTTACAGGTGCGCTTGTTTTGGTAATGGAAACAGCCGTACCCGATGTAAGCAATTCATTTTTGATAAGTGGATAATTTTTTTCTACATCCCCGGTGAGAAAATGATAGATAAGATTGCTTTTATCATAACCTATTTCCCTTTGCTGTGCATACTTAATTTGCTGCGATACGATGATCGTTGATATGATCAATGCAATAGCAAATGTGAATTGCATTACCACCAATACTCTTCTTGGCGTGATCAATGCATTCACTGATTTGAATGTGCCCTTTAAAACCGAAACAGGTTTATAGGAAGAAAGATAAAACGCCGGGTAACTCCCTGCAAGTACACCGGTGAAAAGGATAAATGCGACGGCAAGCACCCAAAAAAATACATTATCAAAAGGAACAGAAAGCTTGTGGTTTACCAATCCATTGAATGCCGGTAATGAAATTTGTACAATAATAAGTGCAAGTATTCCCGCAATCAAAGCCAGTAAAACGGATTCACCCAGGAATTGGCCGATCAATGTTCCTCTTTGTGCTCCTACCACCTTGCGTATTCCCACTTCTCTTGCACGCTTTTCACTTCTTGCTGTTGACAGGTTCATAAAATTGATACAGGCGATCAGTAAAATAAATGCTGCAATAATTGCAAAGAGCCTTATCAAATCAATCGTTCCACCCGCCACAACTCCATTCTCAAACTTTGAATACAAATGCTTCTGGCTTATAGGATATAAAAAAACTTCTATCTGCTCCTTGCCTTTCAGGTGATCGATGGTAATGTTCTTCACTTTTTCATTGAAGGCAACCAGGGAAGTTCCTTCTTTGAGCATAACATAATTCTGCGTAGAATTATTATCCCAGCTACTATCATCCCAGTTGCGCAGGTGCATATATGACCAGAGCAATAAAAAGTCAAAATGAAAATCTGTATTATGAGGCAGGTCTTTCATAACCGCTGTTACAGTGAAATTGTCCTGGTTATCCAGTTTTACAATTTTGCCTACTGCTTCTTCATTACCGAACAATTTCTTAGCGCAGTTTTCTGTAATAACAATATTATAAATCCCATTCAACGCGGTATTGGGATTTCCTTTGATCACCGGGAAACTAAACATGTTCAGGAAGTCAGGATCAACCATGGTCCCATCGATACTTATTCTTTTATCACCATAAGAAAACAGCAATGTTTGTCCCCAGTTTACTCTCGACGCTCTTTCAATTTCAGGATAATCTTGTTTTAAGGTTGGTCCAAGAATTTTTGGTGTTGTACTCCAGCATTGAAGTTTGTTATCAAATTTGCCGCGGTTCCATGCCTGGTATAACCGGTCTGTATTTTTGTGAAAGCGATCGTAGCTCACTTCATTTTGTATCCACAATAAAATAAGTACGGCACTTGCCATACCAATCGCAAGACCGGAAATATTTATAACGGAAAATCCCTTGCTTCTCCAGAGATTGCGGAACGCTATTTTCAAATAGTTCTTTAACATGACAGGCTATTAGCTTTTAGCTGTAAGCTATTAGTTGATTCAATAGCTGCAGCGATCTCATTATAGTTACAATTTTTACTAACAAGCTAACAGCTAAAAGCTAATAGCTTGCAGCTTTATTCTGTTCTCAAACTCTTCACAGGATTCGCATTTGCTGCTTTCATTGCCATTGCAGAAATGGTGACAAAAGCAACCAGTGTTGCAATAATTCCTGCTGCGATAAATATCCACCATGGAATATTAATACGATATGCAAAATCTTCCAGCCATTTGGTCATAGCATACCACGCAACAGGGAATGCGATAACCGCTGCAAGTATTACTAGCTTTAAAAAATCCCTCGATAGCAACTGAACGATGCTTGCTACGCTGGCGCCGAGCACTTTTCTTATACCGATCTCCTTGATGCGTTGTGTTATTGCAAAAGCAGATAAACCAAGTAAGCCAAGGCATGCAATAAATATTGCGAGGCATGCAAAAATTGTCAACAACGCTTTTTGCTTTTCTTCAGCTTTATAGAGTTTATCGAATCTATCATCAAGAAATGTATACTGGTACGGTGTTTCCGGGAGGAATTTTTTCCATGTAGCTTCAATATGTGCGAGTGATGCAGGTACATTGGTCCCACTCACTTTAACGGATATGCCATTAAAAAAAGCCTGTTTTGGCTCGAACATTACAAGCGGCACAATTCTTTGGTGCATAGATTCAAAATGAAAATCATTGAATACACCGACCAACGTCCCATTGCGGCCACCATAACCAAATTTTTTTCCGATGGCTTCTTCATTTGATTTAAATCCTAAAACCTTAACGGCAGCTTCATTGATAAGAAATGAAGAAGTATCTGTACTGAATTCCGCGTGAAAGCCGCGGCCTGCCAGCACTTTTACTCCATATGTAGCAATAAAATCTTTGTCAGCTGTAATGAATTTTATATCTGCTGTAATCGGCGCAAGTGTATCGGCAGATGCAACACTGGATCCCATTGCATCCAGTAATCTTCCTGTTGGTATTCTCGAAGAACGTCCTGCATTTTTAATATTGGAGTTGGAAAGAAGTTCTGCCCGGAATGCATCAAATTTCTCAACCATCTCATTACCATAAGGTATGTTTACAATGTTATCTTTATTAAATCCAAGCGCCTTGGTTTGCATATAACGCATCTGGTTAAATACAATAGCTGTACAAATGATGAGGATGATTGATATAGCAAACTGAGCAGTAACCAGCACTTTCCTGAAAGAAATATTGCCACCTCCTGTTTTTAAAAAACCTTTCAGCACTTTCACGGGTTTAAAAGAAGACATGAACAATGCAGGATAGATCCCTGATATTAATCCCACAACAAAAGGAACAATAAGTATTGGCATGATAATTTGCCAGTGTAATAAGATACCGAGTTCAAGTTGCTGTCCCGAGATCTTATTTAAAAATGGTAGAATGAGGGCTGTTAATCCAAATGCCAGTATCATTGCTAACCATGAAACCAGAACAGATTCACTTAAAAACTGGATAATGATCTCGCTTCTTTGTGCACCTGCAACTTTTCTTATACCGATCTCTCTTGCCCTGAGTGTTGATCTTGCAGTTGAAAGATTCATGTAATTGATACATGCTATCAACAGGATAAATAAAGCTATTCCTGAAAAAATGTATACGATTTTAATATCACCATTCTGTTCTGCTTCATAATCCGTATGCGAGCGAAGATGAATGTCAGTTAATTTTTGTAATCCCAGTTTTGTACCCTGTGAAGGTTTGAATTGTCCGCCCTGGCTCGCCATTGCCCGATCGAGGAATGCAGGGAACTGCACTTCCATATTCTTAGGATTATAATTGTCGGGCAAACGGACATAAGTAAAAAAAGAATTGTTACCGAAATTCGTCCTTAGGTTTTCCGCACCATATACAAGCGTATCGTTTAGTGTATTGAACGATACCATCATATCCGGGTGAAAATGTGTATTAGAAGGAAGTGATTTATAAATACCGGTGACCTTACAATCTACATAAGTTCCAAAATTCATTTTTATGACCTTATTCATCGGCTCTTCATTACCGAAATATTTCTTTGCTACGCTTTCTGTCAGCATTACACTATAAGGATCACTCAATGCTTTTTTTGGATTGCCTTCAGTTACATTTACTTTAAAAAAATCGAAGAACCTGTCATCAGCGAAGAAAACATTCTCTTCGTTATACATTTTATCATCAAAGCGAACAGGTGTTGTACCATTCGGCAATGTACGGGTCATGTCTTTGATCTCTTTGAAATCATTTCTAAGCAAGGGTGCAAATGCCGGGGCGATGGTACTCAGGTTAAGATTTACCGTACCGGTTTGCGCATCGTTAAAAGTTCTTGTAACACGATACACTTTGTCAGCACCGGGCTGGTATTTATCATAACTAAGTTCGTGCAGGATGAAAGTAAAGATGAGAAAGCAACAGGCAAGTCCTATAGTGAGCCCAAATAAATTTATAAAAGAAATAAACTTATACTTGAGCAGGTTACGGAAGGCGATTTTGATATAATTGTAAATCATGGCTATACTTTATATGAATTCCGAATTATGAATTATGAATTATGAATCCGAATTATGAGTGATCGCCTTTTCGAAGAGCTTGTATTTCATGGCTATACTTCAAGCAATTCAGAATTCAACACTCATAATTCAGCATTCATTAAACCATTATATTTTCTATCACTGTTTGTCCATCGAGCATGCGAATGATACGGTGACTGTAGCGTGCATCATGTTCAGAGTGCGTAACCATAATAATAGTGGTCCCCTGCTCATTCAGATCTGTGAGCAACTGCATTACTTCATTCCCATTGGATGAATCAAGATTACCTGTAGGCTCATCCGCAAGAATTAATTTTGGATTGTTTACAACCGCCCTTGCTACGGCTACACGTTGTTGTTGTCCGCCTGAAAGCTGCTGAGGGTAGTGATTACGACGATGCATGATCTGCATTTTGTCCAGTACATCTTCCACCCGCTTTTTTCTTTCTGCAGAACTTACACCCAGGTAAATAAGAGGTAGTTCTACATTTTCAAATACCGTAAGCTCGTCAATTAGATTAAAGCTCTGGAATACAAAACCAATGTTCTTCTTACGCAGGTCTGCACGTTTGCGTTCATTAAAATGAGCAACCTCGGTTCCATTGAATAAAAAACTTCCGCTATCCGGGTCATCCAGTAAACCAAGTATATTCAACAAGGTTGATTTACCGCAACCCGATGGTCCCATCACTGCAATGAATTCTCCCTGGTTCACATCAAACGAAAGCTTGTTTAATGCTACCGTTTCAACATCTTCTGTTCGGTATATCTTTTCGAGATCTTTAATCTTTATCATATAAGGATTTTATGTTTGTTTTTAATATTTCATCATATAAATGCAGCCAAAGTTTAATGGATTATCTGCTATAGCGATTGTATCATCCACTTTGTTACAGTTTGTTTTTGAACTTAACGGGCACATTGATTGAATACCCAGGAAAATTGTAAAGAGTAAAAGTTTCATGACAGTTAATTTATTTTATTAGAACTTAATTTTTATTAGTACCCGGATTGCAAATTGAAGCTTGCCGGATTTAATTTTGTTTCTGTGGTTGTTCGGATATCAGATTTCAGAGATCAGCTTGTACCTTTTTCATATTTCGTAACCATGAACTGAGTCTGAATCTCCTCGCTTTAATTTCCGCAATATGAGAGATTATCAAAAATTCGAATTCTGGAAACGAAGTCATGAGCTTACATTGCGTATTTATAAAACAACAAAGTCATTCCCAAAAGATGAATTGTATGGACTGGTATCTCAAATGCGTCGATCATCTTCATCTGTTGCCACCAACATAGCAGAAGGCTGCGGAAGATTTTCGAATGCCGAACTTAATCGCTTCCTTGTTATCGCCTCAGGTTCATTGTCAGAACTGCATTACCAAATCATTCTTTGTAAAGATCTTAGTTATATATCCGAATCACTATTTAAAGAACTAATTGATGAATGCATTCAAATCAGGAAAATGATTCATCGGTATTGTGAAAAATTGTAAGACATCAGATTTTCAGTTATCAGCTCATGCCTTTTAAAGCAATGTAACGAACTACTAGAAATGACACCTGTCTTTACTTTATGTTGCAAACTTCCTAATCGTCATCAACCAACAAAATTTACAGCGGTCATAGCTGACATCCGATATCCGACATCTGGCTATCTACTTCTTAATCACCAACTCCTGCATCTTCTCATAATTCTCATAACTCGATGTAACTACTTTATCTCCCGGTTGCAATCCACTCAGCACTTCATAATAATCGGGATTCTGCCTGCCTAATTGTACATCCACTCTATAAGCCATACTTCCATCACTATTTAATTTATAAACCCAGTTACCACCGGTTTGCTGAAAAAATCCTCCTTTATTTAATAATAATGCCTGTGTTTCATCGCTCAGTGCAAGACGTATTTGCAGTGTTTGTCCCCTGCGTATACCTTGTGGTACTGAATCTGTAAACAACATATCTACCTGGAACCTTCCATTGCTCACCTGCGTAAAAATTTTAGTGATCTTTAATTTGTATTCTTTGCTTGCAATAGTTGCTTCGCCAACCAATCCAATGAAAACACGGGAAATATAATGTTCATCAACATCCACTCTTACTTTATAACCATTGGTAATATCAATTTGCCCGAGGCGTTCACCTTTATTTTTATTTTGCCCGATCTCTGCATCCAGTGCGGTAAGCTGGCCGTCAACAGGAGCTCTCACAACCAGGTCTCCTACTTTTTTACGCATTACATCCAGTGCATTCTGTGATCCTTTGTAAGATTGTTGTGCCTGTGAAACCTGTTGCGTGTTTGATTCAGCATCCTGCTTCAGGATCTTTTCAGTGAGGTTCATTCTCTCAAGCTGGTAATTATAATCATTCTCTGCTTTCTTAAATTCCTGCAAACCGATCACTTTCTGTTCCAATAAATACTTGTCCAGTTCATAGATGCGTTTTGCTTCCTTATAAGCGCTTTCAACATCTGTTTTCTGATTCAGTTTTTGTGTTGTGTTTTGTTGTGCGGCATTCTTTGCAATCTGCATCTGGGTAAGCAGGTTATAAACCGAAGTCTGTTGATTCACCAGGCTGAGTTCTATATCTGTGTTGGATAAACGAAGGATGGGCTGATCTTTTTTCACCATGGCGCCATCTTCAATGTATTTTTCTTCTACTCTACCGCCTTCAACTGCATCCAGGTAGATAGTCGTTTGTGGTAATACCACGCCGTTCACCGGTATGAATTCCTGGAAAGCTCCTTTTTTAACCTCGCTGATCGTGATGCGCTCTGCCTCCACATTTAATTTTGATTTTCCGGAAGTAAAAAAAATACTGCCTGCAATCAGTAATACAATCGCTGTGATGCCCACCACGGTGTACAGCCTTTTTTTGCTCCATCCTTTCTTTTCTATTTTTCTATCCACGTGTATTATTTTACTCCCCATTATTAACACCCCGGATGCCAAAATGCAGATTCCATGGTTTTCAATGATTTAGAGAATCGTTGATCTACGAAACTGTTCGCATGCGGACAATAACTGTTCGGTTTTGATACAGTTTTTATCCAGCCGGGCAACGGCATTCATTCATTTTCAGAAGTTTATATTGATGGCATATTGTTAGATTTGCAAGGCGCAATCATATAATTATATACATGTCTTTAAAAAATGCCTCGGTCCTGGTAATTGATGATGATCTGGATGTACTCACGGCAGTACGTCTCCTGTTAAAACCAGAAGTAAAGGAAATTATTACTGAAAAAAATCCCGAAAACATACGCTCTCTTTTATCAAAGCATGAATTCGATGTGATATTGCTGGACATGAATTTCAACAGCTCTATCAATACAGGTAATGAAGGGATATACTGGCTCAAAAAGATCAAAGAATTTCGTTCCACCGCTTCCGTTATAATGATAACAGCTTATGGTGACATAGATCTTGCCATACGGTCGTTAAAAGAAGGTGCTTATGATTTTATTGTAAAGCCATGGCACAATGAAAAATTATTGACGACGATCAAAGAATCCATCAACCGTAAAGAAAACAAAGGTGTTCCTGCATTGGCAACCGATGCTTCTATTTTTAAAAAAGAATTATTGGGTGATTCTGAAGTAATGCAGGATATTTTTTATAAGATACAGAAGATCGCTCCAACAGATGCGAATATCCTTATCCTTGGAGAAAATGGTACGGGTAAAGAATTGATCGCTAAAGCTATTCACCAGTTTTCCTATCGTGCAACAAAACCATTTATTAAAGTAGATGTGGGTGCATTGACAGAATCACTTTTTGAAAGTGAATTGTTCGGTCACCGCAAAGGCGCATTTACAGATGCAAGAGAGGATAGGGAGGGAAGATTTGAAGCCGCTAATACCGGCACTTTATTTTTGGACGAGATTGGTAATATTGCATTACATCAACAGGCAAAGCTGTTGAGCGTTTTACAAAATCGCCAGGTAACAAGGCTTGGTTCAAATGAATCACAACCCGTAGATATCAGGCTGATCTGTGCTACCAACTGTACGATTGCTGATCTTTCGAATGAGAACCGTTTTCGCAAGGATCTTGTGTATCGTATCAATACCGTTGAAATTGTTGTTCCTCCCCTGCGCAAAAGAGGGAATGATATTTTATTGCTTGCAAAACATTTCAGTAAGATCTATAGCAGCAAATATTTAAAAACTGAAGTTGAATTAGACAAAACAGCGAAGGAAAAACTGTTGAATTATAATTTTCCCGGCAATGTGAGGGAATTGCAACACGCTATTGAAAGAGCCGTGATCATGGCAGAAGATCCTTTGTTATCTGCAAAAGATATACTCTTCTCTCCAATTGAGACAGCCCCTGTTGAAACAATAACTGATCAATCCAACCTGAGTGCAGTGGAAAAAAATATTATTTTAAAAGTGATTGAGAAGAACAATGGCAATATTTCAAAAGCCGCACGTGAACTTGGCATAACAAGAACGGCGTTGTATAGACGATTGAGTAAATACGATATTTAATTACGAATTATGAATTCCGAATTATAAATTGTTATTAGCTACTTTTAAATTTGCAATCCCAAAATAATTCGTAATTCGTAATTCGTAATTCATAACTCATAATTTAGCATTTTGATCTTCAAGAACTCATACAGCCGCATTGTCTTACGAACCATTCTTTTGTTCGTAGTGCTTACCGCGGCAGCATTTTTTTTGGTGGAACGCTGGTACCTTGCATTGGTGGTATCAGCTCCCGTACTTATTTACCAGCTGGTAGATTTTTTTCGTTTCCAGAAAAAAACACAGGACGAATTGAACCAATTTGTTGAGTCAGTTCATTACCGCGATTTTTCCCGCTATTTTGATGTAAAACATGCACCTGCAGATATACAACCCTTACGAAAAGGATTTAACGAGATCAATTCAACATTCAAGATCATCAGTAAAGAAAGAGAAACACAATATCAATATTTACAAAAAATACTGGAACTGGTAGACACGGGTATCCTCTCTTATGAAATAGAAACCGGCGAAGTGGTTTGGATGAATGAAACATTAAAAAAAATGATGGAACTGCCGTACCTGAAAACGATACAGTCAATGGTACGCAGGGATAAACTTTTATCTGAACAGGTGTTGGAGTTAAAGCCTGGTCAAAGTAAGGTTGTTACCATTCACCTCGAAAAAAGTTCATTTAAAGCTTTATTGTCGGCCACTGCTTTCCAGACTGACAACAAAAAATATAAACTCATTGCATTTCAGAACGTAAATGAAGCATTGGATGAGACAGAGTCAAAAGCATGGCAAAAATTACTGAGCGTGATGACGCACGAGATCATGAATTCCATTGCACCGATTTCATCTCTTGCCGAAACATTGAAAAACCGCTTACAGCTTGCAAGTCCGCAAATACAGGATGATGCAGTGGAAGATCTTGAGTTAGGTATTGATACCATAAAAAGAAGAAGCGAAGGTTTATTAAAATTTGCAGAAACTTACCGGAATCTCAATAAGATAACAACGTTAAGCCTGAAGAAAATCTATGTGCGTGAATTATTCGCAAATCTTCATTCGCTTATGCAGCCAACTTTTGAACAGAAGGGAATTGAGCTCGAAATTATTCTTAAGAATCCCGAACTGCAAATGCAGGCAGATGCGAACCTGCTTGAACAGGTATTCATTAATCTTATAGTAAATGCGATTGAAGCTGTAAAAGAAAAGCAACATCCAAAAATTGCCTTGTCTGCTGACCAGTCACTGGATAAAAAAATAATTTTAAAAGTGGCCGACAATGGCCAGGGTATGTCGGAAGAGATCGTTGAAAAGATATTCATTCCATTCTTCAGCACTAAAAAAACAAATAGTGGAATTGGGTTAAGCCTTTGTAAACAAATTGTAATGCTTCATAAAGGAACCATACAGGTACAATCTATCGAAGGACAGGGAACTGTTTTTGTGATGCAGTTTCTCAGTTAATCATGCTTTTTGTAATATCTATATTTAAATTTTTTATTCCACGCACACCTTTCATTTTTCCGGCTCTTCATAAGACCGTTTGAATAGTATTTATATTTACTTATACATGAGCAGGTGTCATTCCGGTAATTCACTTCAGTAACCTGCCCTGCTTCATTATAAATATTCTCTAAGGTTTGAGTGCTGGTTGAAATAACCTGCCCGTTGCTATCATACCTGTTCAATATTGATTTTATGAGAAACTGTTCTTTTTCATAAAAATCTTTGGTTTCACCGGTTAGATGTTGTTCCCTATCATAAGACCTCCATGTAATGGTTAATGGATGATAAGAATAAAGAGATTCAAACCTTAGTGCTCCATTCTCATATTTTCTATAGGCACGAGACAGCTTATTGTCTTTGTCGTACACATAATAGTTGATGATACTATCCTCAAATCGCCTTTGCCATATCCAGATGGTCTTCGTACCTGACGAAGTATAACTATTGGATTCACCTGCACTGTGCATCACCGAGGCATATCGCCTGCCGGAACTATCAAAAAAATAATCTGTGATAAAAACCGGTTGGTTGGTCAGGTGACTGATAGTACTACTCCTTATTAAATCTCCCTTCTTATCGTAATCATAAACCATTTCGCCGGTGCCATTGTTTTTTACCATGGCTGTTCTTACAATAACCTTCTTCACATTATTTACTTTTAGCAAAGAATCAGGAGGTAACCAGTATTTTTCCTGGCAATAAGAATGCGTTGATAAGAAGATAAAGAAAAATAAAATTATTTGTTTCATAGCGTAAAATGATATCGTATCCAGTTATTTTGGCCGAATGCAGATAGTTATTTAAAATTACAATAAAATCAACACAATTTTGGGGACTATCCTTCGCTGAATCCCAATCTCATCAACATTTAAATAGCTGTTTATTTGTACTTCCGGTATTTTAAACCTGTCATTTTATCGCCACTCATCCCGATTAACATTCTCCTGCAAAAATTCCCTTGTAAAAGTGGTATTTTAGGAATAGATTTAAATCCGGATTTTTAAAATAAATCAGCATGAAGCGTAGCGGGTTTATATACTTTCTATCTGTGGGCTTATTGCTATTATCCATTGAATGTTGTAAAAACAATCACGGCACAACAGCGATCAGCCATTCTACTACAAAGCATGTGGGCGGTGGTTGTGATGGTTGTGAACTGATGTATACAGGAATACCCGCGCAAATTGATCCAATCGATACTTCTATAGCATGGTTTGAAGAAAAGCAAAGGTTATTAATAAAAGGTACTGTGTATAAATTGGATGGCAAAACTCCGGCCCCTGGCATAATCGTTTATTATTATCATACGGATTATACAGGCAATTATTCAAAACGAAATGATAAGCCTGCAAATCAAACAAAGCACGGGCATATTCGTGGCTGGATAAAAACAGGTAACGATGGACGTTATGCTATCTATACCAGCCGCCCTTCACCTTATCCCGGCCACAGCATCCCTTCGCACATTCATGTAATAATAAAGGAACCCGGCATGAATGAATATTATATTGATGAATTCGTGTTTGACGATGATTCAATTTTAACGGAAGATCAAAAACAGCACCAGGAGCAACGGGCTGGCAATGGGATATTAAAAGTTTCCCGCAACGCGGAAATGCAGGTAGCTGATCATGATATTATACTCGGGTTGAATATCCCGGGCTATCCTGGGAATAAGAAATGATCTGTTCCGGGATGTTGACTTCCTTATTCCTTATTTATCATTCCTTATTTCTTATTTCGAGCGCAGCATACATTTCATTGTATATTGGCGTATCGATGTTAAATTCTTTTCCCAGCCTTACAACATAACCTGTTAATGATTCGAGCTCCGTATTGTTTCTTTTTTTAAAATCTGTATGCATGGAAGGAGTTGTATCAAAAGGCAACCCGGCCATTGTATCCAGGGTTTTATTTATTATGTCATCGGGTAATCCTGCATTCTTTGCAATTGCAACAATTTTAAGTTCATTCATCAATTCCAGCAGTTTTTCTTTGAACAAAGAATTGGCAAGTATGGCTCCTATTGTTGCGTCAAGATAAGAACTTAATGTAGCGATGGTGGAAATAAAGAAGAATTTTTCCCAGCATTTTTTTCGAATATTTTCCAGTAGAGTTGCATCGATATCTGCTGACCTGAATATTGCTTCAATTTTTTTTAATTTATCAACAGGACAATTTTCCGAGCCAAAATAAAGCTGGTGTACTTTTCCATATTGTTCAACAATGCCGGGTGCAATCAATCTTGCAACAAGGTAAATGCAGCCTTCCAGCACAACAGAGGAAGGGAAGATTTTATGAATTCTTTCAACAGCATCCACACCATTTAACAAAGGGAGAAATACAGTGCGATCATCAACATGATCTTTGATCGCATCCATGCTGCTTTCGAGGTGATAACTTTTAGTACAGCAGATAACAATATCTGCTTTTGTCAATTCCTTTTTGGAAGGATGTGCAATGGATTCATTTTCGGGTGTAATTAATTTTAAGCCATTTTCCAATATAGTTTTACCATTCTCACCTCTTGCAATAAAATAAATTTCAATATCTGCTGAATTGCTGAAATGTGAAGCTAGTTTTCCTCCAATGTATCCACCCACAGCGCCAATACCGAGGACGGCTATTTTAAATTTGTCGGTCATTTTAAATTTTCAGCGTTGTGATAAAATATTTAAGATGCTGCATGAAATTATTCGCATAACAACAAATTTAAATTCATGACCTTATCATTAATCCTCGTCGTTGTTAGAAGAAATTGCGGGGAAATTATATACAAAACCTACCAGGAAATTGGTGGTATTATTCTTAACAGCTCCGTAATTGGTCGTTTTATTTTTATTGACATCAGAAAGCCCCAGGTTACTTCTTACTTCAAGAGAAAAACTGAACCTGTTTCCCACCGGGAGCATGCCTCCTGCTCCTGCAGAAACACCTCCGTCAAACCTCTTATCGTTCTTGGTATAAGTAAGGTTCCATATTCCTTCGCTGGTTTTTATTTTATCCTTTTCTTCCAGCAGGTAACTAAAATAAGGTCCCGCATTTATAAAGAATTTTATCTTTTTACCAAATGATGCTCTTAGCATAACGGGCAGTGTGATATATTTAAGATTACGGGTAGCATCATCTACTTCCAGCACATTGCCTGAAAAATCTACTATGGACGCTTTTGTTTTTGTTCCTTTTTTTTCGTAACCGATTGCAGTATGAAGGGCAATGAATTCATTGAAATTATATTGAAAAGATATGGCGCCGGAATAACCAAGTGTTGTTTTATTATAATTATCTATTACATCATTTAAACGCAGGTTTCTGAGAGTGGGACCAGCCTCAATGCCAATGCTGCATTTGGTTACCTGTGCATAAGTAAAAAAAGTTGAGAACATACATACTGTAAGAATAGAGATTTTATTTTTTTTCATAGAGGTAATTTAATTTTTAGGCATTTTTTCATTTAAAGTTTTTTTGTTACCCTGCACAAAAATAGAAATTTATTATGATTTGCCACTAAGACACAAAGTCTAAAAGAGCCATTTAGAAATGCTTTGTGCAACCTTTGTGACTTTGTGCCTTAGTGGCAAAACACCAAAAGCTACCTTATTTAAAAACTTATTGGTTAATCATTGTAGTTTGTCCACTCAACAACCTCCATCCGTCCTTACGCTTAATCAAAACACCTGTTTCAACAAGAGAAAAAGAAAATGATTTTCCTGATGTATCGATCATTACTGAATGCAGGCGACCTGTATAAGTTGCAAACTCCCTGCTTAATGGAATAATCTTTAAATCATCAAAACTGTTATCCACCGATCTGTATTTACCTGCATTTTGTTTTATAACCGTCGCTACACTATCATAATCTATAGAAGAGGAATAGCCCGGCGGCACCCAAAAAAAATGGTCGCTGCTATCAAGCCATTTGAATTCAGCAAGGAGACCGTCTTTTTTAATGTCACTGTAATAATTGTTTAGGGTTTTGTGTACCTCTTCCGCAACAGACTTTTTATCAGTTTCTGATAATGATGTGCTGCGGTTACACGATGCAATCACAAATATTGCAGGGATAAAAAATATTAACCTTATCATACTAAAAAATTTATTACACATATGGCATTTTAGCCTGATAAATATACACAATCCAACAGGTATCATCTTATACAAAAAAACTTAATATCACCCCCTGGCTACTCACACATGCCATTCACCTAAAATTCATTTTATATTAATCGCGATATGGTAATTTTGCGGCACTCAAATACCAACAGCATTCAATCATTCAACAACAGGATCATGAAAGCAAAAGAAAAAGAAATTATTCCTCTTACCGGTTACCAGAAGCTTGCCATATTTATACTTGCAATGACACATTTTACAGTGATACTTGATTTTATGATCATGTCGCCATTGGGAGATATGTTAATGAAATCGTTGAGTATGACCCCAGGTAAATTTGGCTTCGCTGTTTCGGCATATGCATTCAGCGCAGGAATATCAGGATTACTTACAGCGGGGTTTGCAGATAAATTTGACAGGAAAAAATTATTGCTGTTCTTTTATTGCGGCTTTATTGTCGGCACTATCTTTTGCGGTATAGCACATTCCTATACGGCATTGTTGGTTGCACGCATCATCACCGGTTTATTTGGCGGGGTTATCGGCTCGGTTTCAATGGCCATCATCACAGATATTTTTGCATTGCAACAACGGGGACGTGTAATGGGTTTTGTTCAAATGGGATTTGGCGCCAGCCAGGTACTTGGTGTACCCATTGGTTTGTACATTGCTGATAAATTTGGATGGGAATCTACTTTTTTAATGGTTGCCGGACTTGCTATTGTCATTCTTGTTTTAATAGCAACGAAATTACACCCCGTAACCAAACACCTGGAAATACAGCGTGACAAAAGTCCCCTGCTGCATCTATGGCACACATTTACCAGGAGAAATTATCGCATAGGCTTTACCGCTACTGCCCTGCTTTCCATTGGTGGTTTTATGATGATGCCTTTTGGTAGTGTATTTGCAATTAATAACCTCGGCGTTAAGCAAAGCCAGTTGTTCGAGCTATTCATGGTGTCCGGTATAAGTTCACTGCTTATTATGCCGGTAGTGGGAAAATTAAGTGATAGAATAGACAAATTTTACATATTCGCTGTGGCTTCAATATGGATGATGATCGTTTGTGTCATCTATACCAATCTTTCATTAACGCCACTATGGCTTGTAATGCTGTTCAATGTTTTCATGATGATGGGTATCATGAGCCGCATGATCCCGTCTACCGCCCTGGTGAGTGCTGTACCCGATATGCACGACCGCGGTGCGTTTATGAGTGTGAATTCATCTTTGCAACAGATTGCCGGTGGTGTAGCTGCTGCAATAGCCGGTATGATCGTAATGCAAAAAGATAAGGCCAGTCCCATAGAACATTATGATACCGTAGGCTATGTAATTATTGCGATTGGCTGTCTTGGTATATTCTTCGTTTACCGGGTAAGCAAAATTTTTAAAAGAAAGCTGGCTGAATCACATCTAGTGAAGAAAGAAGATGTCGTAATGAGCGAGGTATAATCAAAAGGCTTTTTGCTGCATCTATTAAGTGAGGGGTTTATTAAGCAGGCTGTTAGCTGCAAGCGGCTAATACATGGCGATCATTAAAAAAGTTTTGATATCATTAGAGAAAATGCCACAGATTCACCGATTATATAATTTGTATTAAATTAATCAGTGAATCCGTGGCAATTTAAATTTTTAAGAGTTCCCGCTATAGAAAAGTTGACCACTGAGAATATTCATATTAAACTATTTACACGCTAACACTTTCCTGATCAGTTTTTCTTCATTCAATTCGCTGTGCAATTCATGAAAATTCCCGTCAGCACCTTGTTTAAACAAAGTTATCCCTGTGTTGAAATGATCCAGTATAAATACCTGCACTGCTTCATGTGCTGCGTCCAGGTCTGCTGCGCCTGGATTATCAGGCTCAGCACATTTTGATAAAATGCTGTTTGCTGCTTTTTGCATGGCCAGGTAAAGTGCGCTTCCGGGGTTATAACCTGCACCACGGCCGGCATTGCCATTGCCGTCGGCTGCGATGTTTGTTCTTTGCGGATACAATTTTAAAAATGCGGAAAGGCTGTCTGGGTTGGTGACCGTCAATACATATTTCGAACCATCAGAAGCAAGAATATAATATAAAAAATCAGGGTGGTATTGGGCATAATTACCAAAAGCATAAATATCACCGGCCGACGGTGCAGGAAAGACCTTATCATGATGTGTGTGTGCAATGGCAGTAACCAGGATATTGGGTGGATTTGCATTGATCGTAACTGAGTTTTCAGAGAGATTTGTGATCATGGGCGTAGCAGTCGGAATTCCTGTTGTGTAGTTAATTCCAAAAACGATTGCGAATTCTGTTCCTACACCCGAAACATTTGCTTTGACCAGGCTGCCGAACCCCTGTTCATAACCGGTAGTATGACAAAAATTGGTGATGAACTGTCCATTTGCAACCGATTGCGGGGAACAAGGTGAAGATGCTGATCCGATTTCAATGGCAGGATCAGTAAAAGAAATTGATTTGGGTTTGTAGATCAACTCATCTTCAATTGCGGTGGTTGCTGCGCCGCAGCATTGAGCCGTTAACAGAACAGGAGGATCGTCGTTCTTTAATCCCGAATTGATGTTCAGGATTAAAATTAAAAATAGTTTTTGCATGGCTGTTGTTGTTTGTTTGTGATTTAATTGGTGACTATACTAACTTTAAATAATGTTCATATTAAATTGCTCTTCGTGCAAATCATTTTTTTCAAGATGTAATCCGAAATAATAGTGCCCGCGGCTGTTGCCGTTAAACTTCGCTATACCGGGGAGATATCCCCACTCTTTAAAGCCAAATTTTTTCAGCAGGTTGATGTGATTCTTATTGGAATCAAGCATACTGGCAATAAGTGTTTTTATATTCAGGCTTTCCGCTTTTTCAAGAACGTACTTTATTAACAACGCACCGAAACCGTGAGACAGGTGATCATGTGAGATATAATAACTGATCTCTTTCGTAAAACGCATTGCTTCCCGTTCCGGCCGGTAGCTGTTGATACAAAGCCATCCAACAACTTTATCCCTGTGAACAACTACATAAATGGGATTTTCATCGCCCAGGTGTTCCCAGAACCATTCAACCTTGTCTACCAGCTTCCATGGCTCCGTATTCCCGTTGATGTTTTTTTTGCGCACCGACACATTGTATATGGAAATGATCTGGTCGAGATCATCTGCCTGTGCGGGTCTTATTACTGTTTCGGCTATACGATAATTCATGTATGAATATTTTAATGAGAAACCAATACAATTCTCAAAAGTGAATACGGTTCTATAAAACCGCTTGTACACATACCAGAATTTAATTCATAGTTAGCAAAATCCGGTTTCGTTTAAAATGTGAATTCTACGAATGGTAGTGAAGCAAATCTTAATTTATACTCAATAATGAAATAGTGGCGTTGAACTATGAATATTCAGTGTTGCCAATACGATGCTGATTTTGAAGTACAGCGATACTGCATAAGGAGTTCTTTTTGTACAATGTATTCAAGGGTTAAGAGAAAGTTTTATTTAGAAGGCTGTTAGCTGTCAGCTATAAGCTGTTAGTCAATCACGATAATTAAAAAAGCTCTTACGTCATAAAGCTGCACAGTTTAAAAAATCTTCGGGCAGGTTGGATAGGGTTATAGCTTGTAGCTAACGGCTTACGGCTTTCTTCCTGGACACCTTTACGCACCAATCCTTTAACCCGATATCCCTTTTTCAATAATAGTTTGATGAGCCTTGTTCCCAGGTATCCTATTGCACCCATTATAAAAATTTGCTGTCACATTTGAGGCGCCGTTTTGGAATCAAGATGATGGTTGTTCTTCTCGAATTTACATAAATACGGATAGACCATTATACAGGGTTTTGTATCACAAAAAATAATCCGCAGCCGGAACTAATAGGTTAAGAACATTTTGTCCTGGGTGAAAGATCAATGTGAAACTTGTTGATTACCAGGTAAAATCATAGAAACAGACCAGTCAAACTCCTATCCGGGTACCGTATTAAAATTAAAAATGATATACAGGCATCAAATATGAATGTACCGGCATCTCTGTAGAGGGCATTTTCATATATTGTCCCGGATTTATACCAAACTCATCAACTCCAAAACAAAAACAATCAAAATGAATTTAAGATCCATGCATTCAGCATTACTGATATTTCTTTTCGGTATGCTAACCATCGTTTCCTGTAAAAAGGATATAAAAAACGAGACAGAGAACCCAACTCCCGGTAATCCATTTGCAATACCAGCCAGCACTCCTGTTACGGGTTCGGTGAGTGGTATCGTTGTGGATGAAAACAATAACCCGGTGAGTGGCGCCGAAGTGAGGCTCGTTTCCGCTACAACAACTACTGACAGTCACGGTGTGTTTAATTTTAATAACACTACCCTTGATAAATATATCACCACAATAACTGTAACCAATCCCGGTTACTTCAAAGCGTATCGTTCTTTTTCTGCCAATGCAACAAGGAATTACCTGAACATCAAATTAATCCCAAAAGCAATTGCCGGAACAATCAACAGCGCCAACGCCGAGGCAGTGACATTACCTAACGGATCAACATTGTCATTCCAGGCCAATAGTATGATAGTAAAAAGCAGTGGTTCTCTTTATACAGGATCCGTTAATGTATTTGCATCTTATATTGATCCTACTGCATCTGATATCAGTGCCAGTGTTCCGGGAAGTTTTATGGGAAGTGATGGCACAAGCATGTATGCCTTACAATCAACAGGTATGATTGCAGTGGAATTAGAATCTTCCGCCGGCGAAGCCCTGCAAATAGCATCGGGCTTGCCTGCAACAATGAAATTACCGATACCTTCTTCATTACTTAATAACGCACCTGCTACTATCGATACATGGAGTCTCGATGAAAATGGTGTTTGGAAAAAAGAAGGAACAGCAACAAAATCCGGAAATTATTATGAATTCCAGGTATCACATTTTTCTTTCTGGAATTGCGATGTGCCTGCCAATGCCGTTTACCTAACGCTTCATGTACAGGATCAGAATGGAAATCCATTGGTAAATACATTGGTGGAACTAACCATACCAAACAATACTACGTGGTGGGCCAGCACTTATGGAATTACAGATAGCCTTGGTAATGTATCCGGGCTTGTACCAGCAGCGCAAAGCCTTGAAATGAATATTTATGCAAATCCTTATTCCTGCCCAAGTTCTTTAAATACACAAACCATCGGGCCTTTCACATCAAATACAACGCTTACCGTTACAGCAACCATTCCTGCTGCAAATGTATTAACAGTAACCGGAACGGCTACAAATTGCAGCAGCTCACCACTTCAAAATGGTACTGCTATTATTTATACAAGCCAGAATATGTTTTATTATGCAACAATTGCAAACGGAACTTATTCAGCTACCATTACTCATTGTGATGCGATCGATTCGATCAGTGTAACAGTTATAGACAATGCAAGTAATGGTGTGGGGACTTCGGGTACAGTTACCGTTAGTGGCAACAGTGTTACGGTTCCTGCAGTGAATGCCTGTGGTAGTACCGGCGCTGCAGTATTTACCTTTGGCAATTCACAGGGCATTTGTAACATGGGCCCATTAACCGGTTTTTTCCAGGCAGGTGTACCTACCAGCGGTAATGATGTTATTGCAGTAATGGTATATATAACCGTTCCAGGACCATATAATATAACAACAACTACAATAAATGGACTTACTTTTAGTGGAGCTGGTGTATTTACAAATACCGGACAGGACTGGGTTTATCTCACAGCTTCCGGAACACCGATTGCAGCAGGTGCTTACACTTTCGGAACACTGGCAAATGGTATAACAGGATGTGAATTCATTATAAGTGTAGGAAATGCACCTCCACCACAGGCAACATTCGATTTAAGCCTTACATGTGCCAGTGCAATTGTAAACGGAACCTATACTGCAGGAACGGGACTGAATAGCAGCAATACGATCACTTTAATGGTGACCTTTACAAGCCCCGGTAGCTATAGTATTTATTCAAATAATGTAAACGGTTATAGCTTTGCTGATTCAGGAGTTGTTACAGCAGCAACGACAATACCTATTGTATTGACAGGATATGGAGCACCGCAGGTTGCCGGTACAGACCTGATCTTATTGTCACCGTCGAACGGATCAGCTTCGTGTGCATTGTCAATAGTTGTTCAACCAAATACCAGCACGGCCGATATCATTTTCGACGGAGCACCAGGAACATGTACGATGGCTTCTGTAAACGGACCATATGTTGCAGGATCAGTTCTTACCGGGCAGAGCACAGTAACAATACAAGTAACTGTAGCATCACCCGGAACTTATTCAATAGCCACTACCACCACAAACGGTATGGTATTTAGCGGCCAGGGTGTATTTACCACTACAGGCACACAATTCGTTACCCTGGTAGCAAGCGGAACACCTGCTTCAACGGGAACTTATACATTTATGCCGACAGGTAGCGGTGTTACCGGCTGCATATTTACAGTACAGGTAAACTAATTAACTATAACTAAAATAAAACTGCCCCGGTTGATCAAACTCCCGGGGCAGTTTTATTTAAAAGTATCGTAAATGATTAGACGAAATTAATCACAGAGCCTTATTGATTCAGGACTTTTGCTGCTCAGCAAAATTCTATTGATCCTTCCTGTGCCGTTAAAGTACACCACCAAAATGCCATGACGCATCTGGTATGCTTCCCATGCTATGTCCTTTACTTTTGGAAGACCGAACCATTTAAAAAGATTAGTATGGTCTGCTCCCATTAATGGTAATGTCATAGCTCCTTTATAATTTTCTGTGATCTCGATATAATCCCGGTAAGTGTAAAAAGAAATGCCTTTGTCTTTATAAAATATACCTGCACATCCATCAGCTGCCGGCTCTTGTACTACCTGTGTAAAACAAGGCATTTTGTTCTGTATATCACCCAGTGGTGATTCAGGATACATATTATTTACACTTCCGTCAATCACATCAATATTAAAAGAAAGGCAAACTGGAGTGGCTTTTAACTGGGCCCGGGTTAACTGGCATACAGCCATACAGGCAAAGATCAGAACGGTTTTTCTCATTTTCATAGGTTTGGTGAGGTTAATAGACATCCAAAATAATAAACCAGCCCGGGAAATACAAGGGGGCAGGTCAAGTATTAAATTGTGTTTGGGGATAAAAAAAGTTTCAACGCTGGCTAAGGTTGATAACCAGTAAATTAAATTTTAGAGATATGCTCTATTATAATGAAATTCAGAAAGTTATATATTTTTTCGGCTTAAAAAGAAGGTGAGTTTTCACCGCAGAGAAAAAGAGAAGCAAGCTTGCTCGGAGAAGCTCTGCGTAAACTACATTACTCATGTCTCTGCGATTAAGCTTTAAACTTATCCGGCCGTTTAATCCTTCAATATGAATTCTCCTTTCACCAGCCATGAAAATCCAAAGCTTTCCACTGCTACTGTTTCCATCCAGAAAGTGAGATTGTTTTTATAATAAAAATCTGCCGGGATAACATCTTTAAATCCCAGTATGATCACCAGCACAGCTGCAATCATAATTACACCACAAACACGATAAATTCTATTTCTTATTTTCTTGTTTACAGTTCTTTGAGAAGGTGCCTTATCTGATTTTGTAAATAAAAACAACGACATATATGCCAGGCTCAACAGGAATATTCCTGCAGAAATATAATGAAAACTGGGACGAAAACTCTTTCCGTCTATAAAAGTGATCGAAAACTTTTTTACCGGGTCGCAACAGGTTTCGGTAAGATTGCTGGTAGGAAAAAGCAGTAAGCACAATGCAAATATTCCTGCAGCAGATGAAATATAAAAATCAATCGGTTCTTTACCTTTATAAAGCAGTAAAAATATGGCCATCAGGCTTACAACTATCACAAAGATGCCACCAGAACGTGTCATATAATAATGACTCATTGATTCTAACGGGGATAAATAGCCGCTTGCAAAGTATAAGAAAAGATATAATAACACCGGCAATGACATTCCAAGAATACCCACCAGTTTTCTCAAAGACTTTTGCTCGGACAACCATATTTTATCGCCTTCACTATAATCAACGTTCAGGGCTTTTGTTACCGGAGTTGGCTTTACTTTTTCCATACACGTAGTTATTGGTAATTTTTTTTGAAGGATATCTTCTCACATCAATCCACCCTACAGTTGCTACAATTTACTCATACTCAACAAGAAAAACGTAGAAATTATTCCCCAATTGAATATGCTAAGAATAAAATTCCTGTTTTCCTGTTTTTTACACCCGGAAAATATAACCCCTGCAAAGAAATTTGCTTTCTCATAATTGGTACCTAAATTGAGGTAAGGATAACATTCTTACTATTATAACATTATGAGAAAAATTTACCTGGTCTTCCTTGTATTGACCATCCCCATTTTTTTAAAAGCACAGGAGGATTCTTTTCCTTCTGTTTCCAGGCTTGCAGGACTTACGCTGGAAGAATTAATGGATATAAAAGTGGTGACTGCATCCGGATACCTGCAAACAACCTCAGAAGCTCCTTCTACCATTACTGTTATCACTGCACAGCAGATCACAGAAAGAGGATATCAACAACTGGAAGATGCATTAAGAAATATTCCCGGCATTGACATGATCCATATTAATGGATATGCTCCTACGCTCATTTATTTCCGTGGTATGTATGGTGCGGAAAACCTTAGGGCATTGCTAATGATCGATGGTATTGTTGAAAATAATATTTTAGGCAGTAATGATATGGCGGGACCCGCTTACAGTCTACACAACGTTGAACGAATTGAAATCATATGGGGACCTGCTTCCGCATTATACGGTGCAAATGCATTTGGAGGAGTGATCAACATCATCACTAAAAAAGGTGCAGCGATCAATGGCGTGCAGGCTGAACTGGGTTATGGAAGTTTCAATACATCAACTGCAAAATTCAATCTTGGATTAAAGCGTTCAAAATTTGAATTTGCGGTCGCAGGTTCTCTTTATAATTCCGATGGCCCGGTATTTAAAAACAGGGATCCTCAATACACAGGATCTTTTGTTGATAAAGCATATTCGATCAACACCACTTTGAGCTACTTAACAAAAACCACAAAAACATCTTTTGGTTATCGTACCTACAGAACTCCCATTGGCTGGGGAACTTATGCCAACAGTCCAACCGTTTACCTCGGCCTTCCACCGCAAGGCAATCAAAATGCGGGCGTGATCGGCGTTGTTCAAAGAGATATCAGGGGAGAAAGACCTGGTGTGGATGATGTTTACCTGCGAACATTGTTTGTACAAAATGAATTTACACCTAACAAAAAGTTTAATTTATTATCACGGTTTGTGTATAGGGAAACAGGCGTTGCAGACAATTCCTATATTTATATCACGGTAGATGGAACCAAACTTATCCGTGCAGGAATCGCCAGCACATCCAACCGTGTGGCGGGAGAACTTGCCGCAAATTTTGCAGCCTCAGAAATGCATAAGTTCTCTGCAGGCATTCAATATTCACAGGATAATGTAGAAAAGGGTGCAAGAAAAGCAACATTCGACAGCACCATTTATTTAATGGATGGAACAGATACTTTGACCAACCTTAAGTCCGTTTACCTGCCCAGGGAATATGATATTCGCAATAACTTCGGCGGTTATCTTCAATATGCATTGAGTACAAAATTATTAGGCAAAACCAACCTGACCATTGGTGGTCGTTATGATCACAACAGTTACTTTGGTGATGCATTAAGCCCAAGAGTTTCTCTTGTAAATCAACCCATCGAGGCACTCACATTTAAGTTCCAGTTTGGATATGCTTTTCGTGCGCCAAGTAATTTGGAAATCTATCAAACAGGATTGAATTTTGAATTAAAAACAGAAAAGATAAAAGCTTACGAGTTTAATGTGATCTATGTATTCTCTAAAAAATTCCGTACACAGGTGAACCTGTTTCGCAATGAACTAACCGACATCATTTCACAAATAACACTCCCTGGCCCTAATCCAAATAAAAACCCGGGTGCGCAAACCATTAATGGTTTAGAAGCGATCATTGATATGGTACTTTCCAAAAATATTTCCTCCTTCGCCAATTTCACTTACCAGGATGCAAACGGAAAAAATTATGTAACAAACATAAAAGGCAGAATTCCCGGTATTGCAAAAGCAAAAGGAAATGCAGGCGTTACTATGCATATTGATAAACTTTTTACATTCAGTCTTATTGGTAACTGGGTCGGCGAACGCCGGGCGCCAAGAACAGATCCTTATGGACCAGTGAAAGGATATTTTCTTATGAATTGTGAATTGAGCACCGGCAAATTGTTCAACAAAGGAATAACAGTGGGAATAAACATAAATAACCTGTTCAATGCAACATGGCTTGATCCCGGATTTCGTTCAGCCGATGGCGTTTTGTATTCAACTGTATTAGAACAACCGGGTAGAAATGGTTTACTCAAGGTTGGTATTAGTTTATAACATAAGAATGGAGTTGCTTAAACATCGTTAACCTTTTTATTAGTATGGTAAAAATATTTTTTACTTTTTTCCTGGTCGCTTTTTCCCAAGGGGCAGCATTTGCCCAGGATGAAGAAAGGGAATCTAATCTTAAGGCAGCATTCATTTATAATTTCACCAAATACATTGACTGGGACCCGGCAACAGAACAAAGTGAATTTGTTATTGGCGTTGTGGGCACGTCTAAAATCGCCAATGCTTTAACTGAACTCGCCAGGGTTAATCTTGCAAAGAATAAAAGAATAGCCATCCGGTTTTTCAACAGCCCGGAAGAAATACAATATTGCAATATTCTTTTCATATCAGAAAAAAATTCATTCCCACTTCAATCAGTTTTGAGTAAGGCAACAAAAGGTATGCTTTGCATCAGCGAACAACCGGGTTATGCTAAGGAGGGAACTGCTTTTAATTTCGTGCAGGTAAATGAAAAGCTAAAATTTGAAGCAAATCTTAAAGCCATTAATGCAGCGGGTTTAAAAGCCAGTTCTCAATTATTAAAACTTGCCATTATTGTTGATTAAAAGAAAATATATAATTAAACACCTATAATAAAATTGCTTAAGATCGGCAACATATCAATCAGGGGGAAACTGGTACTTATGCAGGTACTCACGAGCGTGATCGTACTCTGCATAGTTTTTGCTGTATACATATTAACCGATATAAAGGATTACAAAGAAAGGAAAGTAAACAGTATCATTAATCTTACCCAGGTAGTAGGTCAAAATACAATTCCTACAATTACATTCCAGGATAATGATGCAGCAGAGAGTATTCTTAAAGAGCTGATGAAGGTTTCTCCTGAAATTGTATACGCAGGTGTTTCAAATAAATGGAATGAGCCATTTGCCAGTTATACAAAAAAAGGAAAGGATAGTATGTTGATTGCTGCTCATTCAACAAAGAACAAAACAACTGAATTCAGGGAAAACCATCTTTTTGTGAAGAGGCAGATCTTTGATAACAACGAATTAGCAGGTTATATCGGTATTGAAGTAGAATTAACAGAACTGGAAGCAATTAAAGAATCGAAATATAAGATTGCTGCAATATTACTGCTTGTGTCAATTGGATTTTCAGCATTGATTGGTATTGCCATACAGCCTTATATTTCAAAAAGGTTATTATTGCTGGTAAACCGGATGAAAGAGGTTAGCCGAACCGGGGATTACAGCAGGCCTGTTGCTGATCACGGAAATGATGAGATCAGCACTTTGTTTAAAGTATTTAATGACCTGATGCAACAGATAAAACAAAACGAAAAAAAGAAAGATGAATTTATTGGTGTGGCAAGCCATGAATTAAAAACGCCGTTGACAAGCATCAAAGGCTATCTTGATTTGCTGAGCAGCCTTGAAGAAAAACAACCCAACGTACAATTTATTCAAAAAGCAAGAACAAATGTAAATAAGCTGGAGCAACTTGTAAAAGACCTGCTCGACGTATCAAAAATACAAAGCGGCCAGCTGCAGCTAAATATGAAAGCATTTAATATGGATGAGCTGATTGATGAAACAATTGCTTCTTTCAATATGATTGGAACAACACACAGTGTAAGAAAGCAAAGCAGCTGCAATGAAATGATATTGGCCGACAGGCAAAGAATTGAGCAGGTACTTGTAAATCTTTTATCAAATGCGATCAAATATTCGCCGGGAGAAGAAAAGGTTTTCATATTTTGCAAAAGAGAAGATTCCAGTTTGATAGTCAGGATAAGGGATTTTGGTATTGGTATACCTAAAGAAGAACAGGTGAATATTTTTAAAAGATTTTACAGAACCCAGGACTCCTCTATTCATATTTCAGGTTTCGGCCTTGGATTATATATCTGCAATGATATTTTAACAAGGCATAAGGGGAAAATATGGATTGAAAGTGAAGACAAAGGTTCTTCTTTTTATTTTTCATTACCTGTAAAAAATATAGATATTGCAAACAATTAAAAATCAGCGAGCATGAGCACAAACAAATTATTGGTGATTGATGACGACGAGGATATACTCACCCTCGTAAAAATGTTTCTCACCATGAACAACTATACGGTAGAGGCACTTGCCAGGTGGGAATACGTTGATGAATATATCAGCAAGTTTGGGCCTGAATTAATACTGCTTGACATTTCGCTTAAAGGCGCTGACGGGCGTGATATCTGCAAAAAGCTAAAACAGAATGAGCTTACCCGCCATATACCTGTTATCTTGTTTTCTGCAAATACCGAACTCGGCAATAATTTTAAAGCGTATAATGCAGAAGGATTTGTAGAAAAGCCTTTTGAGTTACCTCATTTATTAAAGACAATACAGTTCCATCTTGAAGACGATGAACATATTTCCAGGAAAAACTAATAAGCTAACTTGAACGCTTGACGAATGCCGGTTAATATGCGCTGAAAGCTGGCAGTGAATGATAAACTTGGTGCATTAAATTATTTCTTCTTTTCAATATTGTTTTTCACCAGTTGAATAAATAAGGTTTGCTGGTCCGTAAATACGCTGTGAGATGCACCATCCACAAATGTAAAATGATTCGCCCCGATGATGGATTCTAAAACCGTTATATGATTATTATCAAAAAGCCCGTCTTCCTTTCCATAAATTCCAAACAATCTTACTTTCTTCTGTAATTCAAGAAGATCATCTGACAGATCAAGCGTGGTATAATGTTCATTTGTATAAAACCCACTTACCGGGGCTCTTGTCATATTGGACAAATAAGAAACAGCTTCGATTCTTTTTAGTGAATCTTTTATCATTTTAGCTTCATCCGTAGGGTTTTTGCTGTTATAAAATCCGTTGTTCATTGCATGTGCAAAACAATAGCTGCTGTATTCCAGGGAAGCCGTGTCGATCTTTTCAAGTTTTTCTATATACTCCAGTTGGGAAGAGTTTGTTCGGGTATATATTTCCTTACATTTCGCAATGATCGTTTTAAAAGTCAATTGATAGGATACCGGCGAGCCAACCAAAATTAAATTGTCAACTTTTCCAGGGAAGTTTTTTGAAAACAGGATAGCAACTGTTCCTCCAAAACTATGTCCAACCAATGAGGCAGTCTTCAAGTTATACTTGTCATAAATGCCATTCACATCTTCAAAAGCTTCTTTAAATGTATAGAGCGACTTTGTACCTGTTTTTGTTCTGCCACAACCTCGCTGGTCAAACATGATCACATAATATCCCTGGTCCGCCAATCTTTGTGCTGTTGAAAATTCAAATGAAACGGAATTGTAGCCTGGTCCGCCGTGCAAAAATATAATTGCTTTGTTTTTGTTATCGCCGTATGCTTTTGAATAAAACTCAGTTTGTCCGAAAGATACCAGCGAATTGAAAAGTAAAACAACAACCAGTGATACTATTTTCATACTATGCTTTTTATAAACAATACAAGATACGGGATAAAATTATCCAGCATCATTTATGGGTAGTGGTCAGTTTGAATTTTCTGTCAGCTTGAGCTTGTCGAAGGCATTTGAATGACCAATACGCGGGTTCGACAGGCTCACCCTGACAACAATATTTTAAATTATACATTCAAACTGTATCATTACTAATTTATGATAGTAATATACTGATTGCTGAATTTTACTTTTGCTTTTGTCCCAGCGAAAACCAATTACCAGAATCATCCTGGAATATTGCTTCAATACCATAGAATTGTTCTTTAGGTTCCTTGGAAAATTTTACTCCTTTTGCTTTCAACTCTTCATAGGTTGCATAAATGTCTTTACATTCAAACACGCCAAAGCCGAAGGTTCCGTTTTTTACCAGCTGTTGCATCTGCTTTGCAGTATCTTTTGTAAACATCAATCCTTCTGAAACTGCCATTAAAGTAATTTCAATTTCGGGTTGTTCTGGCGGTGAAACAGTGAGCCACCGGTTTCCTTCGCCAAACGGGGCATCCGTAACAAGTGTAAAACCTAATTTGTTTACATAAAAGTCTTTGGCACTTTCCTGGTCAAGTACAAAAATCCCGGCGTGCGATAATCTTGATATCATAGTATTTGTTTTTATTGTTACACAAATATGTAACAACATTTACAAAACCTCTTCTTCAAAATTGCTCTTTTGTGGGGAACTGTTATTTTGCGTATGACAGCCGGGAATGAATTTCAACGGGGATTTAAGCATCAATGCTTTTAATTCTTTTTGTTGACTTAGATAAGAAGATGGAGACATGCCGACAATTTTTTTAAAAAGCATACTAAAAGAACCTACGCTTTCAAATCCAACTGCATAGCAGGTATCCGAAACCGGCTGTTCGGCCCGCAGCAATTGCATGGCTTTATTAATGCGATATGATATAAGATATTGATGCGGTGTTTTGCCATAAATTGTTTTGAATTGCCTGATAAAATGAAATTTGGAGAAATAAGCCTCATCGGCAATATTGTTAAGCTCAATTTTATCAGCATACTGTTGTTCTATGAATAATTTTGCCTGTACGATCCTCCTGTATAAATATATCCTGGGATAATTTTCCATCATTGATTTAATAATTATTTCGGTTGTTTAATTAAAGTACAATCATGCAAAATCACATTTACATTCAGCCCATCACACTGGCCTTTCAAAAAAGCTTTCATTTCTTTTTTAAGGGGTATTGCTTCAGTACCATCTGTCAAATAGCATTGAACAGATGTAAACCGTTCACAGCCTTTTAATACAACAAATACCTGGTCTGATGAACCAACCTTGATATCTTCCACAACTCCTTCTACGATAAGGTTTCTTTGTTTATAATCATAATCTGCTTTTACTTCATTGGCAATGTATGCTTTTGTAAGATCCAGGGCAGATATATTGATTGGTTTAATTGCCGCAGTGTCTGTTTTAGGTTTGAAGTTGGTATCTACCACAAAATTTGTACCTGCCGGATCAGCATCTTTATTTGTTGTATTGCATGAAAATAAAAACAGCAGCGCCCAAAAAATAAAGATGATATGTATTGTATTGCCTTTCATAAAATCAATATACAAATAAAAGCAATTTCTGGTGATAGATACGCGGATGATGCTGATTCTGCCGATTTCCACGGATAACTTATCAAATTTTTAAAGTGACCATTTAGTAAAAAGAACAGCGGCCATCCGTAAAATCCGCGTCATCTGCGTATCTATTCTATTGCCAGATTCCAAAAGCTGACTTTTCTCCTTGTATTAAATCCAGCTTTTAATATAATGCGAATTGCTCCTGTATTGTTGCTACTACATGCAGGTAAGGAATTTTATCCTGATAGATACGCGGATGACGCTGATTACACAGATTTACACGGATATATTTTTAGTAAGAAAATGACCAGCGATCATCCGCCGGATCCGCGTCATCCGCGTATCTATTCCACCGCTCTATCTCATATTTTCATTTGTATCAGCCAATGGTGCCCAAACGGATCCTTAATTTCTCCCTGACGGTAGCCGTATTCGAAATCCTGTGCCGCCGAAATTTCTTTGGCACCAGCTTCAATGGCAGTTTTCATAACTGCATCCACATCCGGTACAAAAAGGCCAATCGTTACCGTTGTACCATTTTGTACACCGGGAGCAGAGAAGCCTGCCCTATCATTTGATTCATGAAGATGAAACATGTTCCCGTCAATCTCCAGTTCTGCAACATGTATATTTCCATTGTCATTTGTCCATCGCCTCAATTCAATTGCACCGAAAGCCCTTTCATAAAATTCAATATTTTTTACACCGTTTTTGATGAATAACATCGGGGCGAAGGCAGTTGTATTCATAGAAAAAGTATTTGAGTAGTTATGCTAAAATAATATGATTAAATGGATTTAAACAGATCATCTGTAACATTTGCATGCTGGATCTATTGGGAAACCTTATTGATATCCGTGACAAACTCGTTGAAATAATCTGATATCCTCCCGGAATGAACCAGGGCAAAATTTATAATTTCCTGCTGCCAGTTCTCATTATTTCCAAATGCGATAAGCTCATCGGCGATTGCAGATCCCTGCCTACCCGTACTACGAAGTTGGGCAGATGCAATTAAGATTGCCATCGTCTTTATCACATCGCCCATATCATGATACCGGTCACAGAATAATTTAAAGTCGAGGCCATCTTTCTGTGGTTGTAATTCTTTAATAATAAAATTTTGCTCTTTGAAAACAACAGGGCTAAGTAAAGCCGGTGGACAATTCTGCATTCGTTTCTGAATTTCAGTGATCCTGTGCGCTTCCGACTTCCATATTGGTTGTGGTATGTTTACAAAAGATGCAGTAGCAGATGCTTTTACCTGCTTCATATCAAGCAATAAATACTTTGATTCGTTTTCGTTTGATTCTTTTAGAAGAAAACCATACCTGCTTAATCCGAGGCTACCTGTTCCGGCAAAACGAAAAGCACAATCGATGGCTTCATAATTATATAAACCATTTATATGATTTGCCAGCCAGTTTTGCATAAAGGAAAGCAACTCCTTACGTAATGGTTTTTCAATTTTCGCATACTTTGAATTACGTAAAGCAATTTTCAGATCAGCATCTGATCTTATGGTATGTTTCTCTATCACATCATGATGTTTCTTCAGGCTGGCCTGTTCCAGGAAATCACATATGATGCCGGTAGCTGTTTGCCGCTCTATATACAGTGCTTTACCATTTCTAAGCGTAGCGCAATAACTCTTTAAAAACAAAGCTGCAAGTTTTTCTGCTTTTCTTCTTTCAATTTTAAGCGATTGTAATGCGACGAAGATACTTGTTACGATCCTTAAAAGCTCCCAATGCAGCGGTGCTAGCGCAGCCTCATCAAAATCGTTGACATCAAAATAAACTAACCTGTTATCACTTTTAAAACTCCCAAAGTTCTCAAGGTGAAGGTCGCCACATATCCATGCTGTTGGCGAAATAATATTTGGTTTTTCCCTTGCAAGGTCTTCATAAAATATATGACAGCTTCCCCGAAAGAATCTGAATATGTTTTCAGACATGGCTGTATATTTTTTTTGCTGCAGCACCTCGTCCCGATCCTTATTAAAGTTTTTTATTCTTTCAGTAATTGCATGCATTATTATGATTTGTTTTTCTTAAAGTAATTTTTATAAAAGCAATACCGAACATAACCCTTTTTTACATTTAATAGAATATAAAAATCTACTTTTTTAAATTTAGCAGCACAAAAAAAAGGAACCAGTGTTGATTCCTTTGTCATAAATGCGGTTTCGAAGATCATTGTTCAGAAATCTCTTTTACTTTTTTTAGCGCTTCCGGGAAAGTTTTACTAAAGTATTCCTCAAAATCATCAGTGGAATTGAGTTCCACATCAAGTTCTGTAACGCCATTTTTTTCTTTCAAAAAATAACTTTCATGGGCTCCTCCCCAATCCTTTCCTTCCTCTACACCAGCTTTTATCTCTCCCATGTGTTTGAATATCATTTGCTCATTCGGAACTTTTTTTTCTATAATGCCAAACATGCCATCTCCCCCGGGTGAAAGGAATTTTATTTTACTTCCTTCATTCCAGTCGCTTTCTGCATAGGAGCCTTCCATAAAAACTGCTGTCCAGTTCCTGTAATTTTTATCATCCCATAATGCGTTCCATACTTTTTCTTTCGGAGCATTGATCGTGATCGGAAATTTTAATTTAACCATGATACTTATTTTAATATGGTGAAACAATGAATTTTTTCTATTACAAACTTACAAACTTCAACTATTATACAGGGGTGCTTAAAACGGCAATTTTGGGGGTAAATGCGACAATCAATGGATAATTGACAATTGATAATGGATAATGAATTCCGTTCATTAATAGCCCTTTACCGTTTGCAAAATGAAAACGGTTTTTGGGCAATAATTTACCAGTTTCGTGTTGTCATTAAAAAAACAGATTATGTACCGTTGTTTATTGATTTTTGCAATCGCTGTCTCGTTCACAACTATTTCACGAGGTGCTACTGGTCCCAATGAAAAATTAACTCATGAAGTAAGTCCCGTTAAAAAAGAGAACAGGGAAGAAAAATGGATGCGGTTTTGGAAAGCATTCATGTCAGCTGTTAATAACAAAGATATTAAGCAGATCACAGCCTTAACATCAAAAGACTTTTATGATGGAGGCGGTGGTACAGTTAAGGAATGGCTGGAGTTTGAGGTGTTTTTTAGCGATCAACATTTTAGTGAATTTAAATTCAGTTTAAAAAAAGGAGCAAGAAAATTTAAAGACGAGGGAGAGAATTATAAAGCTACGGGCAAAAATGATTCAGGAGATCTGTTTTTTGAGTATAAAAATGAGCAATGGTATTTTGGCGGAGTTGTGGGAGATTGATGAAGGAATGCTGAATGCTGAATGCTGAATTATGAATTACGAATTATAAATTACGAAATGAACCTGCGATATTTCGAATAAACTTACAATTCATAATTAGTAATTCGCAATTAACCTCTCTTACTTTTTAAAAAAACTCTTTTAAAAAAACGTGTAAACTTTTTATCAGTTGGATATTTACGGTTTGAAGTAAGGTTATTAAAGATCAGTGCTACAATCAACAGCACCATACAACCTGTAAACACGGGAGACACTACATATATAAAACCCAGATTTTTTATTTTCTCTGATCCGATGATTGCAATTAATGCTGTGGCGCCGCCTGGCGGATGCAGGGTTTTTGTAACCTGCATCATAACAATCGCCAAAGAAACCGCCAGTGGAGCCGCTAACCAAACAATATTTGGTAAAAACCTGTAGACCGATACACCAATGATCGCAGAAACAAGATGCCCGCCGACAAGATTTCTTGGTTGCGCCAACGGACTTTGAATTGCTCCATAAATCAATACACTGGATGCTCCAAAGGAACCAATGAGAAAAAAATTATCGCTTTCAGGCAATATCCTGCTTTGAAAGAAAGCGATCAGTCCAATTCCAATAAAGGAGCCGAGGAAGGACCATGCATGTTCTTTATAATCAACAAGTGTTTCTTTATAGATCACATACCTCGACACTCTTAAACTTCTCTTTATTTTATTTCTCATGGTCAGCGTTGCCCTGTTCTAAATTTTGTGCAATGTTAGGGAAATGCATGACCATGCAAAAATTATTCTTTTCTTTAAACACAGCGTTACAGGAGTCAAAAAATGAGTTTCACAGAGTTACATGTCAAAAAATAACTCTGTGAAACTTTGTATCACCTCATTTAACTCTGTGGTTAAACAGCATGCCCTGCCGCAGGTTCATAACCCCCCGCTTCCACCCTGAATGCGATATTGATTCGATTGTAACCATTGATCGTTATAATTGCCAACGTAAGTTCAGCCAGTTCTATATCTGAAAACTGTTGTTTTGCTGCCGCATACACTCCATCAGAAACATTCCCATCCTTAATCTTTGTTACAGCCTCTGCCCAGGCAAGCGCAGCTTTTTCACGATCTGAATAAAAAGGGGCTTCACGCCATGCATCCAGTAAATACAATCTTTGTTCCGTTTCCCCTTTAAATCGCAGGTCCTTTGAATGCATGTCAAGACAATAGGCACAACCGTTTATCTGCGATACACGGAAATAAATCAAATTCAACAGCGACGGATCAATGGATGATTTGGCCAGTTGTGCACCCAATCCATACATTGCTTTCATAACGCCATAATCTTTCTGCCAGGGATTAATTCTTTGTTCCATTTCGTTTTAATTTAATATTATTAAATGTTTTGTTACATATAGATGACGATTTGAGTGCCCGAGTTTGGACAGCGAAAAGAAGAAAAATTGCCGTGGAGGCGCAGAGCAAAAAAAATTCTCTGCGACTCCGCGTCTCTGCGGTAAAATTATAATTGTTTAATTGAAACTGCTGCTCCTCCTCCGTTGGCAAGTGTTAAATGAAGACGGGTTGCATTGCTGACATTTTGATGTGTAATTCTATATGACTCAGGATTATTTTTCCAATCAGTATCAGCAGCATCAGCATAAATAGTTGCATCGTATTTCAGACCTTTATCTAAAAAAGAAAGATCAACGGTTATATTTCGGCTATGCTCATCAGTTACTGCCCCGATATACCAGTTATTGGTTCCTTTTTCTTTACGGGCAATCACTACATAATCTCCCGGTTCTGCTGCAATTATCTTTGTATCGTCCCAATCTACCGGCACATCTTTAATGAACTGAAATGCATCCTGGTGTGTTTTATAATTTTCAGGAAGATCTGCAGCCATTTGAAGCGGACTGTAAATTGTTACATAAAGTGCAAGTTGTTGCGCAAGCGTTGAGTTTACCTGCCTGTTGGGGTCGGATCCATAATTTTTTAATTTGAAAATACCCGGTGTATAATCCATGGGCCCTCCCATCAGCCTTGTAAAAGGTAATATCGTAACATGATCGGGTGCATTGCCATTACTGAATGCATGGTATTCATTTCCTCTTCCTGCTTCACTTGCAAGCCAGTTCGGATAGGTTCTATGCAACCCTGTCGGGCGAACGGGTTCATGCACATCAATCATTACCTGGTACGCCGCAGCTTTTTCGGCAACCCGTTGATAATGGTTGATCATCCATTGCCCATCATGGTAATCGCCTCTTGGAATGATCTTTCCAACATAACCCGTTTTCACAGCAGGATAACCATTTTGTTTCATAAAACGAAAAGCAGTATCCATCTGTCGCTCGTAATTTGTAGCAGAACCGGCAGTTTCATTGTGCATGATCATTTGCACGCCTTTGCTTTTTGCATACATCGAGATTTCCTTCACATCAAAGTCAGGATACGGCGTAACAAAATCAAATACATTTTCTTTCCAGTTGCCAAACCAATCCTCCCAACCAACGTTCCATCCTTCTACCAATACAGCAGGAATTCCATTGGCCGCTGCAAAATCAATATAACGTTTAACATTAGCTGTATTGGCGCCATGATGCCCATGAGGGATCGTCAGTTGGCCTTTATTATTTACTGAATCAGGATGATCTGTATAGTTCCAGCTACTTTTACTTGTTTGCAATTCCCACCATATGCCAATGAATTTCATTGGTTTGATCCACGAAGTATTGGTGAGTTTGCATGGCTCATTTAAATTCAGGACGAGTTTAGATGCGAGGATACCAGTTGCATTATTGCTTACAATGATCGTTCTCCAGGGCGTATGAAATGGCGCCCGCAGGTAAGCTTTGTTTCCCAGTGCATCCGGTACAAGATTGGAAGAAAGTTGATATGTTGTCCTGTTCACATGCAGTTGCATAGCAGGATAATTTACCAGCGCAGCTTCATGTATATTGATATAAAGTCCGTCATCGCTCTTCATCATCAATGGTGTTTGCACAGAATTTGGATCGGTTACAGTACGCACGCAGATATCAGTACTTTTTTTGAACATCCCGCTATTATCAATCTCACTGATCTTCGATGTTGTATATGAATATTCATTCGTATCATAATCACCTGGGATCCAAAATGTTTTATGATCACCTGCAAGATTAAATTGTGTAAGTTCATCTGTGATAATAAAATAATTAAGCGACTTCTGTTTTGGAAATTCATAACGGAAACCAATTCCATCTTCAAATATCCTGAAGCAGATATCAAGTAAAAGCCTGTACTCCTTGTGCCGCAAATGAAATACCACTTGCCTGCAGTTATTCCGGATCTTATTTGTTTCTCCCCACACCGGCGACCATTCTTCATCTATGATAATACTGTCACTGCTCATCAACTCGAATCCTTCTTTCATCGCCGGATCATCTTTTAAAAGGAATCCCATTGCGGAGGGTTTTATCACTGGTTTCTCATTGAAATATACTGCATACATGGGTGATCCCTTTTCACTGAGACTGAAATCAAGCTTTACTTTTTTCATTCTCGCTGAATACTGTGCACCCGCGGATAATATAAACAGCATACACGCTAAAAAAACAATTATTTTTTTGTATACCATATTTGATTTTAAATTGGCTACACAATAGTAAATGAACCTGCTAAAACGATCAAGTTTATTTTATAGTAACAAAAACACGAACTTGAGGTACGAATTTCACGAATTAAGAAAAATTGATTGTTTTAATTCGAGAAATTCGTGTTTAAAAATTCGTGTTTCCTGATATCTGCTAACCGTTTATACAAAATATGTCGCCCGCTTTTGCTTAATAGCTTATTTTTATTCACTTCGTAATATTTTAATTAAACTGCCATGAATACAATAAAAAAACTATTGCTTTTGTCCTGGTCAATAGCAATCATTAACCATGCTCATTCTCAACCAAAACAAAATGCGGCAAAACCCGCGGCCAAAACTTTTGGGATCAAGTACGAAAAATTCACACTCAGCAATGGGCTGGATGTGATATTGCATGAAGATCATTCAGACCCGATCGTGGCTGTTGCCACAATTGTACATGTTGGTTCCAACAGGGAAAAGCCCGGCAAAACCGGGTTTGCTCATTTCTTTGAGCATATGTCTTTTAATCATTCCGAAAATACGCCCCGTGGCGCTAATCGCAAACTGATACCCGAATGGGGAGGCAACCGTAATGGCGGCACCTGGAACGATGGAACGATCTATTACGAAGTGATCCCAAAAGATGCATTTGAAAAAATATTGTGGATCGATTCAGATCGCCTTGGTTTTATGATCAACACGGTTACCAAAGAAGCGCTCGAAAAAGAAATACAGGTTGTAAAAAATGAAAAGCGCCAGAACTATGATAATGTGCCATATGGCAACAGTAACGAAGTGATCTCATCCAATCTTTACCCGAAAGCGCATCCCTATAACTGGACGGTAATCGGTTTGCTTCCCGATCTGCAGGCTGCAACACTCGAAGATGTAAAAGAATTTTATGAGAAATATTATGGTGCTTCAAATGCCACCCTTGTGATTGCGGGTGATATTGATATAGTCAAAACCAAACAAAGAGTTGAGTACTGGTTCGGCGAAATAAGAAAAGGCCCGGCAGTGGAAGTATTAAAACCACAGCCCGTAAAACTTGCTGCAACCAAATCGCTTTATTATGAAGATAATTTTGCAAAGCTGCCTGAACTAACAATGGTTTTTCCTACGGTGGAGCAATATCATAAAGACGTTTATGCATTGGATGTATTGGGCGAATTACTCGGTGGAAGTAAAACCTCTCCCCTATACAAAGTGATCGTAGAAAATAAAAAACTGGCTCCTGATGCAAATGCCAGTCAGCAAAGCAAAGAACTGACCGGGGAATTTTATATATCTGCACGCGGCAATGCTGATACTAAACTTAACGATGTAAAAGCGGGAATCGATGAAGCATTGAATTTATTTGATAAAGAAACCATTTCAGACAAAGATCTTCAACGCATTAAAGCTAAAATGGAAACCGATTTATACCAGGGCATAGAAAATATATTAGATAAAGCAAGGCGGCTTGGCAACGACAATGAATTTAAAGGAGATCCGGGCTATATAACTAAAGAAGCGATACTGATACAATCGGTGACAAAAGAAGATGTGAAAAGAGTTTTTAATCAATACATAAAGAACAAACCTTATGTCGCTACCAGTTTTGTACCCAAAGGGAAAAAAGAACTTGCATTGGATAATGCCATTGCTGCAACAATATGGATAGAACCGGTTGTACAGGGTGTGCAGAATGAAAATGTAAGTCCTGGTGCAGATGCAGTATTTGAAAAAACAAAAACAAAGAACGATCGCTCTGAACCTGCTTTTGGAGAAATGCCTTTGTTTAAGATGCCTGAAGTTTATACAGCGTCGTTATCGAACGGTATGAAAGTATTTGGTCTTGAAAGTAATGAAGTACCGCTTGTAAATTTTGAAGTTGTGGTAGCCGGTGGTCATTGGGCCGACCCGATTGAAAAATCAGGAGTAGCTTCGCTTCTTGCAAATATGCTGTTACAGGGAACTGCCTCTAAAACACCTGCAGAGTTAGAAGAAGCGATCGACCTGCTGGGAGCAACGATTACGGTTACCAGCAATAATGAGGAGCTGAGACTGAGAGCTACTTGTTTACAAAGGAATTTTGAAGCAACATTCACCCTTGCAAAAGAAATATTATTGCAGCCACGTTGGGACAAATCTGAGTATGATCGTCTGTATACGGCCCTACTCACCAACTTAAAAGGAAGAGAAGCCAATGCTACGGCAATTGCAAGCATTAATTTCAATAAATTAATTTACGGTGATCAGCACATTTTTGGTTATCCTGCCGGGGGAACATTGCAAACAGTTGCTGGTATAACGCTGGATGATCTCAAGAACTATTACAATAAATATATTTCACCATCAGTTGCTTCATTTCATGTTGTTGGCGATGTTTCAGAACAAAGAGTGGGCACAACCTTAGGTTCTTTGGAAAAAGAATGGAAATCAAAACCGGTAACATTGCCAACCTATACTATTCCTGCGCAAACAAATGCGGGCAGCGTATTTTTTATTGACATGCCGGGCTCAAAGCAATCTGTATTGTATACAGGAAAACTTGCACTTTCATCAGCCAATCCTAATAGTGATCAACTGGAATTTGCAAACGAAGTATTGGGAGTCGGTTCCAGCGGACGGCTTACCCAGGTACTGAGAATTGGAAAAGGATATACCTATGGCGCCGGTTCTCAATTGGTAAAAGCAAAAGAAACCGCACCGTTTATTGCAACAACAAGCGTAAGAGCAAATGCAACGCTTGCGTCATTAGAGATCATCCGGGATATGCTGAAGGACTATGGAACTGGTTTTGGCGAAGCGGAAGTAACGATCACAAAAAACAAGATCCTGAAAAAAAATACGCTTTTATACGAAAGCCTTGGCTCCAAACTGGGTGTATTGGCAGAGATAAGCAAATACAACAAGTCATTAAAATTCCTGGAAGACAAACAACAGGCGCTGGTGAACATGAGCCTGGCCGATTTCAAAAACATCATTCAGCAGCAACTAAACGAAGCCAGCATGACATATGTGATAGTGGGCGACAAAGCAACACAATTGGAAGAAGTAAGAAAACTGGGCAAAGCAAAACTGGTTGAACTTGATATTAATGGTAGGCCACTTTAAAGCGGAGTTGATAAAGGATCTCAACCTTGTAACTTATATCAATCTGTTAAGTTATTAACCTGCCAATCTATTTATTGCCGTCGGCTTAAGCCGACGGCAATTTCTTTAAGTTTACTGGCTTTAGCCACATTCAATTTCACCCCCCCTTAATGGTAAGCCACTATAAAATTACCGCAAAGGCCTGAATGTTTTTCTCTGCGACCCCCTCCGTCTCCACGGTAAAAATTCAACCGGCTTTTGTTGAGTAACCAGGTTCGGGTGTTTTAACGGTTTGGATTACCTACACATGCGAGCTTTCAAATCGGGTGTAAAGACGGATCATGAATAGTTAAAATAACCGGTTTGTTTTCAGGCTTTTCATTATCTTGTCAGGACCACGGAATATAAACTTCTCACCAAAACTTAAACAGCATGGAAAAATCTATAAAAATTATCTTGTTTGTCGTGTTGGGAATTGTTGTAATTAATGTAGTAGCACTGGCACTTGACAACAGCAATTCCAAAGAGATCAAAAGGAACCTGGAAAATGCTAAAAGATCAGCAGATTCGGCCCTCACCGAACTACAGTTTGCAAAAACAAGGCTCGATTCTATACAATCGGATATGTTGAACCTGAAACAATACGTGAATAATATTCAGAACAGGGTTGAAAAAGACGACCTGTCAAAAATACTTACAGAAAAAATTTCTCAACAAAAAAAAGACAGTATTCAGCAGGAGATAAATGCCTTAAAGCAACAAATTGCAACAGATACGCTTCCAACAATTGTTACAAAACGTTTATCAAAATAAATGATCATCATGAAAAATAATTTTATCAACCAACTGGCCCGTATTTTAATTTTTGGCTTAATCTCTTTTATATCGACGAAAAGCTTCTGTCAAACTATTACTGCTTATGATGATTCAACCAGTCTTACGGCTTATACTATCCTGAGGAATGACGATCCACTTGTAATAAAATATGATACTGCATATATTTTAAATAAAAAAACATATAAATTATACAATGATAATTTCCTGAAAATAAGAAACAGCAACCTTGCTACCAAAAACCTTATGATAGCATATGAGAACCTCAACGCTTTGCAGGATAGTATGCTAAGAACAAAAGAAGCTTATTACCAGGGCCTGAAAGCAAATTTTGATTCCGTAACGAACAGTACCAACAATTTTGTAAACAAAACAGAAGTGAATATAAGATCGATCGATAATTCAATCACAAATGCAACCGGGCAGCTTAATAATATAAAAGAATCGATCGATAAATCGCTGGAACTGCTGAAAAAGCAAAATAAACAAAAGATTAAATTGATAGCAGGGGGATTTACTGTGGGTGTAGTGGTGACGGGATTGATCTTTATAATTGCGAAATAAGTTTATGAAGCTGTTTTAATTGTGTGTTGAGTTATTAGACTATAAGAGTAACATACGGCTAAAGCCTAGGCATTAAAACAATTTGCCGGTGGCTTTAGCCACCTCATAATAACAATAGGCTTTACTCATTATCCAAGATTACCTCCTATCCTTCCATATATATGCTGAGGTTGCCAGTTACGTTTCTTTCCGATACGCATTCGTTTTGCAATTCGGAATTCACTGTAATTATTGTTATACATATACTGCTTTGCAGTGAGATTATCTATCGGGAAAACAATATTATCTTTTGTATTAAACCTCCATTTCATCAATTCAATTCCTGCAGTTGCTGTTTTGGCAATGATAAGGCCATCTCCAAATGATGGTAAATAAAATCCTTCCACGATTTGATCATTGATATATACAAAACTGCTGGCGAGGTGATCTTTCAGGTGAAGCATCCTGTCTTCTCCTGAAACCTGTTTATCAATTATTGCAACCTGCGGTGCGAATGCTTCCCTATATGGAATGATACTTTGCGATATTGTTCCGGCCTGCTCCATCTTAATATCTTTAAAGAATAAATATTCTGTTTCGGTTACAAATCCCACTTTTTCATAAACAGGTGCGCCAAGATCTGTTGCTATCAAATAAATTGTTCCACATGCTTTTGCCTGCCCACTATTGATCAGTGTTTCAGTTATAAGTTTTCCGATCCCCTTATTCCTGTGATCAGGATGAACAATAATATGCGCCAGCCAGGCAACATCATTATGAATAATGCTTGTTCCTATCCCGATAATTTTTTCGTCAACAATAATTTTTATTGGAAAACAAAAGGAAGATTGAATATAAAATTCGATAGAAGGAAAAATATCACCCCATCCTTCGGGCTGAAGTAGTTGTATCTTTTCAATATCATAATATGCTAAAGATTGAATAGTCATATATATTATATAACAATACCATTTTCATCCGTGCTTAATATGCTGCTCATATAATCAAAAAATGGGCGAAGGTTTTTAAATGTCCTGCCTGCCTCCTTTAAAAAACTTTCACTTAATACTTCTCCATCTGTAAATTTCTTTATAAGCAAAAATTGTTTGTAACGTAACAAGTCGATGGCTTCATTGTTTACGTCAAATCCCCTCGGTGCGGTTTTCAATTGTTCTCCCTGCAAACTTGCAAAAGTGGAAATAAAAGATTTGCTTTTTAATATCTTTCTCAACGGACCTGCATCAAATGCAAGTTCATCCCGTATCCGCTTCAGATCTGCATTGCTTGGCCCCCAAAAACCTCCTGCAATAAAACTGTTTCCAGGTTCAATATGAAAATAATATCCACCGCGGCGAAATTTTGTTGCCCGCCTGAAACTCCCACTCCAATTTGTTTTATAAGGAGATTTATCTTTTGAAAAACGAACATCCCGGTATATCCAGTGCAAACTTTTTTTACCAGATTCCGTCTCGATCAGGTCGTGTTTATTCAGGTCGATCAGCAATGCATCAGCAAATGCAGCAATTGCCTTTTGTTCTTTAAGATATTCCTCTTTGTGAGCTTTAAACCATTCCCGGTTATTATTTTTCCTTAGCTTATTTAAAAAGTCTATTGACGATGCAATGATCTGCGCTTTCTGGCTCATATATATTTAAAGATATCCAAAATTAAGAAAAGGAAAAATACAATTACATTGCGCTATGAAATAACAAATGCCGTTTTTATAACGGCATTTGTTACTATGATAATGGAGGTTTTTATTTTATTACAACCAGGTGCCTTACATCTCGCTTTCCATTATAAATTATGGCAATGGCATAATTACCTGCAGCCAGGTTATTGGTTGATATCATAATTTTATTTTCAATTACGTCGCAGGCTCTTTTCATAAGTAGTTTTCCTTCTGCATTTATTATTTCAACAATTACTTTATCATTGATATTTTTATTAAAACTTACCTGTGTGAAAGTATTAGCGGGATTAGGATACAAAGTAAATCCTGTGCTTTCCTGCATTTTAAAGTTGATGATATTACTATAACTGAATTTCCCATCTATATCAATCATTTTTAACCGGTAATACACAATGCTGTGTTGTCCCTTCTCAACGTCTGTAAAATTGTAGTTATTCCTGTTTAATGCTTTTACATTGCCGATTGTTTCAAACGCGGTTCCGTTATAACTTTTTTGAATCTCGTATCGGTCAAAACCTGTTTCACTTTCCACATCCCAGTTCAGCAAAATATTTTTATCCTGCAGCTTCCCGTTAAATGATACCAGTTTAACAGGGAGAAAGTTGATGTAAGAAAATTTCCACACATCATTATGAAAATAAGTTACATTGGAATTCATCGGGTAACTTTCTCCGCCAAACATCCATAAATTTCCAAGGCTGTCTGTCCACGAAACAGATTCTTCCCTTGAGCCTGGTTTATTGGTTTCGTCAGGAATACCTAATGAACCGTATTCTCCACCAACAAAAGTCGAAAAATCACCTTTGATAAACATCCATTGATTGGCCGTAATATTGTATTTCCACAATGAATTTAATTCACCGAAGGCATTATTTGTATTGCCCCGTCCGCCAAACAACCACAGTCCTCCCGAAGGATCTGTCCATGTAGCAGCATTCAGCATTCCGCCCGGTCTCGTTGATGGCGCTGCAGTTCCGGGATTACCGTAAACCGCAAAATGGCCAGTAACATTATCTCCATGCACCCACATCCATTCATTCGTTGCGGGATCATACTTCCAGAGATCATTTAAATTTCCTAACGTATTTACATAGCCGAAACCGCCAAACAACCAAAGATTACCGGATTGGTCCTTCCAGCTGGATGACCCTGTTCTCGATCCGGGCTTATTTGACGGAGAAGACACGTTCCTGTTACCATAATCAGGTTGTATTGATAGTAAAGAATCTCCTTTCATCCATGTCCATATATTAGTACCGATATTATATTTCCAAAGATCACCCAGGTATCCGCCTCCGCCTGATGCTGCATAACCATTACCTCCATACATCCACAAATTGCCGGAATTATCCGTCCAGCAAGCCGGGTTACTTCTTGCCCCCGGTTTACTTGCTGCTGATGACACTCCCTGCACACCATAGACGCCCCGTTTATTTCCTGTATTATCTCCATTCACCCATGTCCATTGATTGGAAATAATATCATACTTCCATAAATCATTATAATAGTTTGCTCCTGATCCACCGAATAACCAAAGGTTACCGGTTGCATCAATCCATGACGCACTCATTTGTCTTGCGCCCGGATTATTATTGGAAGCCGGTATTCCTTTGGTTCCATAAACACCAATTGCCCAGGGCGATTGTGATCCCTTGAGCCAGGTCCATTCATTTGTGCAGGAATTATATTTCCAAAGATCATTCAGCGAACCCCATGCATTGTAATATCCATATCCTACTCCACCGAAAAGCCATAGATTACCCGACTTATCTTTCCATGAAGCAGATTCGCTTCTTGCACCAGGCTTATTAACATCAGAAGGAATGCCCTGCATATCGTAGATTCCATATTGATTAATGGTATTATCCCCGTTTATCCAGGTCCATTGATGTGATTGTGACAGAACCTTCCCTGAAAAAAGTATGGGAAGCAAAAAAAGAAATGCTGTTTTGTAGTGTGAAAAGGTTTTCATAATAAGGATTGTTTTTAATTATTATCCACCATATCTTTTTGGATATGCTGTGTTTTGATTTAGTTTTTCATTGCTGAAATTGGCAACAGGTCGTTTACAAGATAAAAGCCGAGAAAAGCCGTGTTGCACGGTAATAATTTTTTTATTTTTTTCAATATTTCAACAGGTGCATCATCTCTGAAAGTCAATGCATAGCCGCTTATATAATTTTGCATTACATAAACCGGGGTTAGTGTTGGAGATACATCAAGGAGTTCAATAAAGGAAATACCCAGGCATTGGCATATTCTGCGCAACATGCCGAACTCCATTTGTTCGAAAGTGATTACATGGTTAATCATAGGTTTTATTTTTAGGATTAAAAGGATTTTGTTAAACAGTCAGCTGCTAATAAGCACGCTTGATGATTTTATAATTAATAATAATTTTATTGTCGGAAATGATTTGTAAAGTGTAGAATCCCGAAGCGAGCATATCCAGGTTCCTAATTTCGATATAACCGGCAGACTGGTTCGTATTCACTGTTTTCCTGATCATCGTTTCTCCAAAAGCATTATAAATTTTAACAGAGAAATTTTGTCCCAGGATTTGCTCATCAAATTTAATTTTGATCTTATCAACAAATGGGTTGGGCCATACACTTACCAAATTATTTTCATTCTTCTGCAGGTTAATTTTCTTTATGCCTGAATAGCTAAAATTATCATCACGGTCTACCATCTTTAGCCGGTAAAATACTTCGGTATACACCGAAGCATTTACGGCTTTGTCAGGATACATATAATTGTGTACATTGTCTATGTAAGATGTTGTATGTAAAAAACTAAATATTCTTCCATCATAACTTTTTTCAATTTCAAAATGATCAAAGTTCACTGCGCTCTCTACTTTCCAGGACAATTCTGCAAAATTCTCTTTCCATACCGCATCAAATGAGGCAAGATTTATGGGAAGAAGACACAACGGCACATACATAATGCTACTTGAATTACTGCATCCATCAGAAGAAATCACTTCAAGAGAGATATTCCTGTTTGCAGCGTTATGAAGGTCTATATAGTGCGGCCCTTGCCCGGTAGCAATAGAGGGCGTACTGTTTGAACCAAAATTCCAGTTATATAATGGACTGCTTACCCCATTTCCTGGAGGAGACGCAATAAAGCTTGCGCTACAACCATGATCTGTGGATTCAATATTCGCAAATGGAGTTGGCTTAACATGAATGCTGATCGTTGAAAAACTTTCACAACTGCCAATACTTGACTTTAATGTATAAATAAAATTTCCGGAGTTATTCACTCCCTGGAAAACAGGCTGTGCAATACCTGAACTACTTAGCAACGTGGAAGGTGACCAGGTGTAAGTTATTCCCGGTACCGGGATTGCGCCTATTGCAAAGGGTGCCATTGTTCCCTGGCAAAATACACGATCGGGTCCTATGCTTACAGGTGATACGGGTGGATCAATTGTTACCTGGATATCATCGTAGTTTGCAGTACAGGTTCCGATTGTATCGATCGTCCACCTGAAAATATATACACCAGGCACCAATCCCGAAACACTACTTGCAGGATTATGGGTATCAGAAAAATGAACAGCGCCAGGTGCCAATGCACCACTGATATAAGACCAGGTTCCCTGGCCTGTTAATGGTACATTAGCATCCAGGTTAACAACCGATACATTGCATATCCTGGAATCTGCCTGTGCGTTCGCTTTTGCCTGCTTTATGATCTGAATATTTTCAGTAGATACGGGGCATACTGCGTTTGTTCGTACCCGGTACTGGTATACATAAATTCCCGGAACAAGATTGTTTAGGATGGTGTCGCTTGATACATTGTTCGATAAACCGGAAACCGGGTTATTGGGCCCGCTTTGAAAAAGCCAGCTTGCAGTTCCCATTGAAGGGGTATTACCGGACAGTGTTACCGATGTTTCATCGGAACATACCGTCCTGTTTCCCCCGGAATTGGCCTGCGATGGTGACAGGTAATTGGTAAAAATAATATCATCTGACGATGCAGGACAGTTTCCTATATCCGGCAAAGAATAACGAAACCTGTAAACTGCCGGTACCAGGGTTGTGATAAGACCTGAAACAATTGCATTATTACCTGAGTTCGCTGTTATGATTGCACCGGGAGGGCCTGAAACAAAACTCCATGTTCCATTAGTATTGGGGTTGCCGCTTAGTTGAACCACTGCAGCATTGCATCCCGCCATATTTATCCCTGATTCTGCTAGTGCACTGATATTGATATCCATATCATCTGTTTTTGCAGGACATCCGGGACCGTTAGTTGTGGTCCACCGCAAATGATAAGTTCCTTGTGTTAAATACCTGATAGTACAGTTCGCAGCATTTGGATTAGAAAATACCGGCGGTACACTTGCCGGTGGACCGCTGATGATTTGCCAATAACCAACACCAGTAACAGGAGTTGTTGCTGCAAGGTTCACTATAGTATTAAATGTAGCATTGCAAATCGATTGATCGGGTCCGGCCACCGCATCAGACGGTTGTGCTGAAATCCTTATCGCAATTGTATCTGCTATATACTCACAAATACTACCGGGCTCTTTGCGGTATTCAAACTGGTAGATGCCTTCTATTAGGTTCGAAAAGACGGCATGAGGATCCGCGACGGCAGATATAACAGCTATAGAAGGGCCTGACAATTGCGTCCATATAGCAGTAACCCGGTTTGTAAGAGAAGAGGTACCTGCATTCATTATTACAGAATGAGGCAAGGATGCTGTACATATATTCATATCAGCACCCGCATCTATTTGCACATCACTTTTAATTGTTACCTGTACAGTATCTCTGAAAGTTCCGCAGCCTGCCGTTCCCAGTGTATATTCAAAAAGATATTCGCCACTACCCGTAAACGTTGCCTGGGTGGCCTGTTGATCAACAGGAAATACTGTTGACCCGGGGCTGAGGGCAGTCCATAGAATATCTGCGCCTCCCGGATTGTTTCCGCTAAGCGTTGTTATTGATGTGCCCTGTATTTCACAAAAATCTGCGCCTGCATCCGGAACCGGAGCTGACAAAAATAAACCTGTAGTTACATTTTGTATAGCAGACAGGCTTCCACATGCGTTGCTGACCGTCCAGGTAAACGTATAATTGCTGCCTGGATGCAGGCCTGTTACATATGCTGTGGGTGTATGCTCATCAGGAGAAAAGCTTATACCGGTTGATGGCGATACGCTCCATATACCGGTTTCTGTTGTTAAAGGAATATTCGCAGTTAACTGGTAATTCCCCGCACAAATTGCGGTATCAGGAGCAATTGTAGCATTGAGTGGTGGAAGCTGCGTCACAGTAACCTTCATGTCATCCATGTTTACAGGACACATATTTCCACCCCAATTCGCAAGCCTGATGGTATACACACCCTGTATCAATCCGTCAAGTGATGGAGTTAGGCTATGCTCTCCTGTTAGTAAAGCGATATTTGGGCCATCTACCTGTGACCATGTAAAAATCCCGGGGCTATTTACCGATCCTGTAGGCGTTACATTAATGCCATGACAGGGCAGGATAATATCACTACCTGCATTTACATTGCCAGGCGTACGTGAAACAGTAAATGCTATGTCCTGGAAAAAACTACCGCAGGCATTGCTATACTCAACCCTGTATATATATGTTCCTGCAGCAACCAGGTTGGTCACCGTCCATGTGTCTGTCCGGATCGTTCCCAAAACAGTAGAGTTGGTAAAATCAATTCTTCCGGAATCTATAGGCCCGGTTATCAGCATAGCTCTCCTCGTAACACTGTTACTGATGGTATTTAATTTATTGAATGATACATTAAATGTTGTATTGGTTACATCACAGGGTAATTCCTGGTCAGGAGGATATGTCAGCCCCGTTATTATTTGTGATCTGTAAATAGTATGCGTCGTAGTAACATTGCATCCTGATACAGTTATGTGGTTGTATGTAAATTTATAAGGAAATGTTCCCGTAAGGTTACCAACTGTTACAAACGAATGATGGTTATCAGGAGAAAATGTTGCAACTGTTCCCCCTCCTGTCTGTAACCAGGTAACGGTATCGCCTATAGCAAGCGGATCACCCATTAATACTTCTGTGGTTACTCCCGGCTCTTCGCAAAAACCTGTATACACCTGGTCACCTAAAGTAAAGGGAGGACTTTTTATATTCTCTACATATAATGTCATCTCATCCGATCCATTAATGCAGGGCCCGCTAACTGTCCAGCGGAATACATAATTACCAGGAACAAGATTACATACTTTACTTGCCGAACTCGAAAGATCTGAAAATATGGGCGTATTAGGTCCCGATACAATCGTCCATAATCCATTTTGCGGTGCATAACCTTCATAGGATGCACGCATATAGGCACATGGGCCTTCGCATGATAAAGTATCATCTGGTCCGGCCGAAACCGGCACCGTAGGTTCTGCATAGGTTACAGTCATTACATCTGATTTACTACATGTGCCATTGGAGATGGTCCATGTAAATCTTTTAACACCGGCTCGTGGTAATGCAGTGAAAATTGCATTGGGGCTGTTTGCATTGGGAGAAAAACTTCCTCCTGCCGGCGAAACTGTCCATGTACCAATATATGGAGCATTAACTGCATTGGCAGATAACTGCACCGGGGCATTGAAACATAAATTTATATCAATACCTGCAATAGCGGTTGGCGGCTCCGGCAAAACTGTTACTGCAATAATATCCTTTGCATAAAGGCCATCAATGCATTTACATGATAATTGAAAAACATAATTGCCTGGTGTAAGTCCTGTTACATTTGTACTAAGTGAATCAGGAATTGAAATGAATGCTGATGGCCCTGATAATTTAGTCCATAAATAAACCGGCGGGGACGCAAGGGAGCTTCCTGTATAGCCGGATAATATCAAAGGTTGCTGGTTAACACAAATGGTTTTATCAACCCCTGCGTTAACACTGCAGATCTGTGCATTTGCCGTTATTGAGTATAGTATCAATAAAACACTCATGCAAAATATTACAGGTAGTTTCAAATGGTTTGAATTCATGGTACTGGATTTAAAAAACCTTAGGGTTCTTGTTTTGGATTTAAATCAAAAGTAGCATAGTAGTTTTTTTTAAACTATAGCCACACAACTAATGAAGGATAGAAGGAAGCAGAAAGAATTGTAGTTATTTTTCTATTGCAAAAAAAACTATTACAAAAAAAGAAGCCTCGCCGGGAACGGTAAGGCCTTTTATGGTGTGCCGGAAATTGCTTATGAGAACCGGCCACCAATATCCCTGCGCAATATTTAAAGGCGCAGGGACAGAATTAAAATCAAAATAGTTTCCTGTGTATTGCTTCGTGGTAAATAGGTTGTTCAAAGGTTTTAATATATCCCTGCATTAAAGCTGCAAATCCTGGTTTTGCATTCACAAAATCAATTTGGGAAGCAACTTCAATGCTGAAGAATATTGGCTTTTTCCTGTGGTTAGCTTTCATAGTTAATGGATATGAACGGTTATATTTAATTCCCGATTTCAAAACAAAAGTAGCATAAGATTTTTTTAAGATTATAGATGTATGACCATCAATCAATCGTAATAAGCGGGTTGTGCTGTAGTAATATTTCTAACGACTACCTGCCGGTACTAGCTTGCCCTGGCAAGACTATTCATAACAGGAATATCTTTATTTATAAAATTCACCAATAACTCACATCCCATTCCAACCTGCGAGTTGATATGAACTTTTCCGTTGAACAACCCTGCCCTGCTTATAATATTCTGAATACCTACCCCCGGCCGCTTTGTTGTAGTATCAAATCCTTTACCATCATCTTTCACACTCAATTTGAGAATGTGGTTGTTTTGACGGAGTTCGATTTTTACTTTTGTGGCCCCCGAATGTTTTAAAATATTATTTAATTGTTCCTGTACGATTCTGTAAACGGTTAATTTTAATTTCTCGCTCAACCTGTTTTCATCAATGCTCTCCCATTTTGTGTCAAATGCAATATTGTTCACGTTCATGATATTTTCTACCAGGTCATTTAAAGAGTTTACAAGTCCTACTTCTCCCAATGACGGCGGTAATACAGATTTGGAAAGGCTTCGTATCTCGTTCATTGCTGTTGAAACAAATTCTTTAGCATCTCTTATTAACTTAACACGCCTATCGTCATCGGATATAGCACAATCAATATATAGTTTTACTGTTGCCAGTATAGGATTGATATTATCATGCAGCTCTTCACCAAGAAAAGATCGTTCCTGTTCCTGTGCTGTGATGCCTGCTTCGGTTACTTCCTGTTGTTTGGATAATCTTTCATCTGCAAGGTCATTTTCCAACATTATCTTTTCAGTAATATCCTGCTTAAAGCCGATGAGTTTAACGGGTATACCCTTATCATTTCTTTCTATCAATAATTCAGCCTGCAGGTATTTTAATTTACCCTTCCGATCTATGATCCTGAAAGAAAGTTTTTGAAAGCTTAGATGTTGCCAGGCGTGTTCAAGTTTTTCTTTTACAATTCCCCTGTCTTCCGGATGAACATGCTCCAAAAAGAAATGGTATGAAGGCTCGTGTTCGCCGGGTTTATAACCATAAAGCTGGAATGCACCATCCGACCAGTTAATTATATTTTTTTCGACATCAAACTGCCAGCTTCCAAAACGTGCAAGGTGTTCTGCAGTTTTCATCAGCCTTTCACTAACTATCCTTTTATTATAGCTGTCCCTTAATACTTCCTCCGCCATCTTTTTATCGGAAATATCTTTAACGATACCATCTTTTCTTATAAGCTTGCCATCGCGATCAAAGGAAGGAATGATCTTTGCTTCCACCCATCGTATGGTTTTATCTTTACGTACAATCCTGTACTGGTTGATAGTTGTCCGACCCTCAGTTAATATTTTATCATTTTCTTCTATCATTTTTTTATCATCGGGGTGAATAACCGACAACCAGAGATTGTTATATGCCATAAAGTAAGAAGCCGGGTAACCATATATTTTTTCACACGCAGGAGAAATTTGCAGGAGCCGGGTATTAATGACGTCTACAGAAAAAAGTACTTCATCAATCGTGTTAAAAATATTTTTTAATTCTTTGCTGGTTTCTTTCAAACGCTGGTTACTTATCTTAAGGTTTTCACTCATCGCAACCAATGCCTCTTTTTGTTTGTAGGTTTCCTGCAACTTCCCGATTTCAAAACTTTGTTCAATTTGTCTTTCCCCGGATATCTTAAAATTATATGACCATAAGCCACATAACAGAAAAATAGTAAGAGAAAGTGCACCATGTATAACCAATGTTCCAACCGGCATGTATTCAATTTGCGTAAAGTAGATTTTTTCTACTCCTATATGTTGCAGATATCCGAATGCTGTATGATGAATGATCACCACGAGCGCAAGCGGGATTTGCAATTTCCAATTCCTGTAAGTAATAAGGATAGCACTTCCGATAAATGCAAAAAAATGCATTTCAAACAATCCATGCATCTGGTATATGAACTGAGCCATAAAAATTCCCAATACGGCTGCCAGTATATATTGGTATGTTATCGATGCGGGAAGGAATGTTTTTGCTGAATAATATGCAACTAAACACAAGCCCCCTACTCCTATAGCAATCAACCAGGTATCGTAAGACAATGCAAACAATAACCCTATCAGGAAAAAACCAAAAAGAAAATAGTTGATCAGTTTATCTGATTGTTTTTTCGACTCGTAGGAAAATATTCCAAGTTGTTTTTCTTTCATATTTCAGTAATTTCTATTTTACCTTGTACACGACGGTAAACTGCATCCATAACTTCTGACAGCTGTTGCTGCGAACATAGGGTGCATATTTTTTTGAAGAAGTGAATCAATCGCATTTTGTGCATAGTTGCTGTCCTTTTCTGTACAATACCTGCTCTTATTATAATTACCCCTGTAAAACAATCTATCCTCTGCATCAATTATGACTGCCTGCGGTGTCGAATACACGCCACAGGACGAGGCAATGGAACTATTGAAAAGAACTGGTATGGACAGATCAAATTTTTGCCGGATATCATCACTTGTATAATTTTTATTGGAAACAATTACAACAAAAAAATTTACCCTGTCACCATATTTTTTTACCAGCATTTTAAAATGACTGATATTAAACCTGGAGCAGGGACAATCAGGGTTAAAAAAATGAAAAAGAACGGGTTTATTATTTTGTTTTTTGATCCAACCCGGCACATTAAGCGTTGTTCCTGTATTTACAGAACGGTAATTTACCGGAACAGGTGTTGGTAAACTGTATTTCCATTCGTTTTGCCAGAACAAAAAAGAGATAGTTGTAAATAACATCGCAAGCCAGGACATAACGATCCATTTTCTCATAGGGTAGTTTTTAATTATTATTTTATGTTCTACCGGAAGTATACTCACCTTGAAAAATTGTGTAAGCCATTTAACAAGCTTACACGAATTAATCTCTGGTTTGGGTTATTCCGGGTAAAACAGGCAATTCTATTCTTAAATGCCGGGTACACTATTCTTATGCTTAACAATCACCCTGGTTACCGGCTTTAGTTATCAGTACAAATATCTTGTGCATTGCCTTTTTTATACTAGTCAAAAAGGTTGGCGTTATGTAGAAAAATTCCTATTTTTAATCGTGCTTACAAACCGCACAAACAGACTAATCGTATGAAAAAATTTTTGTTGGTAGATGACCACAATGTAGTGAGATCGGGAATCCGGGGATTATTGCTCGAAATATTTACGCCTTGCGAAATTCATGAAGCAGGAGACGGAGACGCTGCTGTAGAAAAATTAAAAGAAAATACTTATGATTTTATAATGATGGACATCCAGATGCCCAAAACAGATTCACTTGGGCTGATGGAGTTTATTAATGTACGATACCCAAACTCTAAAGTGCTTATTTTTTCTATGAGTCCTGAAAAAATCTATGCAAAACGATTCCTAAAAGCAGGAGCAAAAGGTTTTCTTACAAAAGAAGCTTCTTTGGATGAAGTTAAAAAGGCCATCAATCTTGTTTTAAACAACCGGACCTATATTAGTGAATCACTTGCCGGTTCTCTTGTAAAAGATTCCTATTCGGGCACTCCCGCCAATCCTTTTGAAAAACTTTCGGCAAGAGAATTTGAAATTGCATCTCTCCTGTTATCCGGGCATACCATCAGTGATATTTCAAAATCCCTTAACCTGCAGGTATCTACAGTTGGCACACATAAAGCAAGAATATTTGAAAAATTAAATGTCAGCAACCTGCTCGAACTAAAAGAGCTTTCCAGTTCCTATAATATGTAAGAGTACAATTAGCCGGTAATTCCTTCCCTAAACTTTACCAGTATCTCGCAACCTTTACCGGGTTTGGATTTTATTACAACATCACCTTTAAAAAGACTTGCACGACTTGCTATGTTCTTTAATCCAACGCCCTTTGGTTTTTTTGTAGTGTCAAAACCGATTCCATCATCTTTAATACTCAATTCAAGTGTATCATTTTTTTGCGCCATTTTAATCCGTACATTTTTTGCATGCGCATACTTTAATATATTATTGAATTGCTCCTGGAGTATGCGGAAAATAGCAAGCTTTAATTTTTCATCAATCTTTTTTTCATCTACATTTTGCCAGTCGTGTGCAAACAGCATCTCATGTACCGGTTGAAAATTTGCAATCATATCGGTAACTGCTTCTTTCAGTGTTATTTCGCCCAGTGAAGGAGCGATTAACCTTTTGGAGAGTCTTCTTATTTCTTCCATTGCGTCAAGGATATAATCTCTTCCCGCCTGTATTTTATCCTTTTTGATTATCTCGGTTGAAATCGAAAAATCAAGATACAATTTTGATGTTGCAAGCAACTGGTTAATATTGTCGTGCAATTCCTGGCCGAGAAATGAACGCTCCTGTTCCTGCGCAACAATGACTGCATCTGTTATTTCTACCTGGCTTGTTATACGTTCTTCCTCAAGTTCCTTTTGAAGATTAATCCTTTCCGTTATATCCACCATACTTGTCCGTATGAGGGGCTTTTCAGTTTTTGTAAGCAAGGTCAGCCTTATTTCAACGGGAATTTCTTTTCCTTCTTTATCAAGTAATATCCAGTCGAATACCGGTAACCGTCCGGCCAGGGCTGCTTTATCCATTTCAATCACTTTGTCTATAGATCTCCTTCCATCAGGTTGCAAGAGCGGGCTGATATCGGATGGCGATTTTCCCAGAAGCTCTTCTTTCGAATATTTTAATAGTTTAAGCGCATTGTCATTATAATCAACAAAAGCTCTTGATTCGGGGTCCAGTACAAGCACGGCTTCCGGCGCTGTTTCAAAAAATTCCCGGAAACGCATTTCACTTTTTTCAAGTTTTACTTCGGAAAGTTTTCTTTCGGTGATATCCTGCACTAATGACATAATGGTGTTTACTTTACCGTCTTTGTCTTTTAAGACGGAATTAAACCATTCACACCATATCAATCTCCCGTCTTTCGTAATGTGCCTGTCTTCTCTTACTACTCTTTCCAGCTTTCCACGAGTAATATCATTCGCAATTTCCAAAGCGTGTTGATATTCCCCATCCTTATATAGCATGTCTATCCCGGTCATGTTTTTTTCATTCAATTCCTTCAATGTCCAGCCAAATATTTTTTCAGCCTTTTGTGACCATGTTTTTGGTCTTAACTGGTCATCCCATTCTATATAGCCCAGAGGTGAATTTTCCAGGTGAAATAAAAGACGTTCATGTGTAGCTCTTAATTCTTCTTCAGCTCTTAATTTGGCTCTGCGGTCACCGTACATTTCCATTACCTGTTCGATAGCTGAAGGTAACCTGCTCATATTGTCCTTCAATATATAATCATTCACACCCATTTTTAACACACTTACGGCAAACTCTTCCGATACGGTAGATGTAATTAAAATAAAAGGAATGTTTAAGCCTGAAGCCTTTACAATTTTTAATGCTTCTGTAGAATTAAAAGAAGGAAGTGAATGATCTGAAAGAATGATATCAGGAGAAAATTCATTCAGCGCTTTTGTGAAATCATTTTTATTGTCAACAACCAGTTTCTCAAATATAATGTTCCCTTTTCTTAAAACTCTTTCTACCAATTCCGCATCAGAGGGAAGGTCTTCAAGGTGCAATATTTTCAGTTTATTTGTCATAGTGTTAAAGGGGTAGGATATTAAAGTGGTAGTTGGTTAAGTAATACCCAATAAAGACCCAGTTCTGAAACAGCTTTTGAAAAGCCTTCAAATTCCACCGGTTTTACAATATAACTGTTAGCCCCAAACGAATACGCTTTTTCAATATCTGGATTTTCCTTTGATGAGGTCAGAACTATCACAGGAATATTTTTCGTAAGCTCTTCTGATTTCACTTGTTTCAATACTTCAAACCCATCCACTTTCGGCATTTTAAGATCAAGCAGTATCAGCTTGGGCTTATTATTAATGTTTCGCTCCTGGAATGCGCCCCTGCCGAAGAGAAAATCAATAGCGTCGGCCCCGTTCTTTAAATGAACGATGTTATTGGTAAGCTTATTTTTTTGCAATGCACGTATAGTGAGTTCTGCATCATTCATATTGTCTTCTATCAGCAGGATCTCGATCTCAGAATTTTTCATTGTATTTGTTTTATAGCTGTGTTATTAATGACCTTACACTTAAAAATTATTGCATTCCCGGTAACGAAAAATAAAAGGTTGCCCCTTCGTCAACTTTACTTTCTGCCCAAACTCTTCCATTATGTTTGCTGATGATCCGCTGCACGATAGCCAACCCCACTCCTGTGCCCGGAAATTCCTCAGCAGAATGAAGCCGTTGAAACACTCCAAAAAGCTTGTGTGCATATTGCATATCGAATCCTGTTCCGTTATCGCTTACAGAATAAACCAGTTCTCCATTCTCGTGTTTTGAACGAATTTCTATTACAGGTTTTTCCTTATTGCCTGAATACTTAACCGCATTGGCAACCAGGTTCATCAATACCTGTTCCAGCAGCGCATGATCTCCCATTGCGGGAGAAAGCTGGCTAAACTTTATGCATGCATGATGATTTATAGTTTGACTGACCTGGCGAACCACTGATGCAGTCAGTTGATCCATATCAATCATAGATGTTTCTACCGCTTTTCTTCCCAGTCTTGAAAAAGCAAGAAGATCATCGATCAGTATTCCCATTTTTTTTGCGTTGCCTTGGATCTCACCCAATAATCTTTTTCCTTCCTCATCAAAAATATTGTTATAGTCTTCTTCCAGAATTCCCGCATAGCCATTAACCGCCCGTAGTGGTGCCCGTAAGTCATGCGAGACAGAATAGGAAAATGATTCCAGTTCATCATTGCTTATTTTTAATTGCTCTGTACGTTTTATGATCTTTTCTTCCAGGCCACGATTCAGCTCCGCAATATTGCGATGGGCGTTTTTTAGTTCAGTTACGTCGATGGTAACAGTCATGATAGCATACACAATATTGTTTTCATCCTTTAACGGGAGAAATCTTGAAATTGTATCATATCCAAGCGTGCTGGTTTCCCTCGTAATTGTCACTCCATTTAAAACCTTATTAAAATCCGTTTCAATACCTGTAAAAATATCTGGCGGTAGAACATCTGCGGCTTTATTTCCAAGAAGCCGGTCTTTGGAATAACCCAATTTTTCGATCATATCACCTTCGATCAGGAGATATCTGTATTCAGGATCAAGAAGGCAAATAACAGAGCCCGGAATACTGGAAGCAATGGTTCTGTATATTTTTTCACTTTTGATAAGTTTTTCTTCTGCTTCTTTTCGTTGGGTAATATCCCGAAAATTGGTAACAATGGCATTTACTCCTCTTAAATTTAAAAGGTTTATGAAAGTGCCTTCCAGCCAAAAGTAATGCCCCAGTTCATGGCGGAACCTGCCCTGGAATGTAATTGGAATACCAGGATTTTTTAATACCTCCGCATGTTTCTTTTTTATTTCGTCCAGGTCATCAGGATGTGTTCGCATGATGGTATTTTCCATTGGGAGGGTTCCTGTAATTTTTTGTGTAGCAGGACTCCGGTATACTATATTGGAAAATTCATCAGTCATCGCAATACCTTCCCCACTGTTTTCTATCAGAGAACGAAAACGCATTTCACTTGACGCAAGGTCTTCCTCTATTTTTTTACGTTCTGTTACATCTGCCCGTATTGCAACATATTGATATGGTTTTCCTTTTTCATCAAGAAAAGGAACGATCGTAGTATCCACCCAGTACGCTGTACCATCTTTCGCTTTGTTCTTTAATTCACCTTTCCATATTTTCCCGTTGGCAATTGTTGTCCATAAATTTTTAATAAACTCCTTTTCATGATATCCGGAATTAATAATACGGTGATCCAGCCCGATCAATTCTTCGCGGCTGTATTTTGATATTTTACAAAAATTATCATTGGCGTATTTGATAATCCCTTTCTGATCTGTTATGGCAACAATGGAAGATTCTTCAAGTGCATACCTGTAATCTGCAGTTTCCTTAAGGCTCTTTTGTAAATTTTCCTCGGTAAGTTTTCTTTCGGTAATGTCTGCTCTTATCGCAACATACTGGTAAGGTTTTTTGTGTTCATCAAGGAAAGGGACTATAGTAGTATCTACCCAATAAATCGTTCCATCTTTTGCTTTGTTTTTTAATTCGCCTTTCCATATTTTTCCATTGGCAATGGTTGTCCATAAATTTTTAATAAACTCCTTTTCATGGTATCCCGAATTAATAATACGGTGATCCTGGCCGATCAATTCTTCCGGTTGTATTTTGATATTTTACAAAAATTATCATTGGCGTATTTGATAATTCCTTTTTGATCAGTAATAGCAACAATCGATGATTCTTCAAGTGCATATTTATAATCTGCAATTTCTTTCAGGCTTTTCTGTAAATTTCCTTCTGTAAGTTTACGTTCCGTAATGTCTGCTCTTATCGCAACATACTGGTAAGGTTTTTTGTGTTCATCAAGAAAAGGAACTATAGTAGTATCTACCCAATAAATCGTTCCATCTTTTGCTTTGTTTTTTAATTCGCCTTTCCATATTTTTCCATTGGCAATGGTGGTCCATAAATTTTTAATAAACTCCTTTTCATGGTATCCCGAATTAATAATACGGTGGTCCTGCCCGATCAATTCTTCCCGGTTGTATTTTGATATTTTACAAAAATTATCATTAGCGTGTTTGATAATCCCTTTTTGATCAGTAATGGCCAGGATAGAAGATTCATCCAAAGCATATTTGTAATCTGCAATTTCCTTTAAGGTTTTTCGCAAATTTTCATCAGCGCTTTTGCGTTGAGTAATATCCCGCGAAATTTTAGATGCCCCGATAATATTCCCACTGGTATCCCTGATGGGCGATATTGTAAGCGATACATTAATAAGTCTCCCCTCTTTTACTATTCTTTCCGTTTCATAATGCTCAATGCTTCTTCCACTACGTATCTTTTCCATTATCGCTTCCTCTTCATTTTGAAACTGTGCCGGAACAAGTATTGAAATGTGCTTCCCGATAATTTCTTTTTCAGCATATCCAAAAATCCTTTCAGCGCCGTGATTCCAACTGGTTATCTTGCCGTCAAGCGTTTTACTCAGGATGGCATCATCTGAAGAATTAACTATTGAAGCAAATAGCGCCTGCCCTTCTTCCAGTTCTTTACGCTCTGTAATATCAGCCCTGATCGCGACGTATTGATAAGGCTTATTTTTTTCATCAAGGAAGGGAACAATCGTAGTGTCTACCCAGTAAATCGTTCCATCTTTTGCTCTATTCTTTAATTCCCCTCTCCATATTTTTCCATTTGCAATCGTTACCCATAAATTACGGATGAATTCTTTTGAGTGAAAGCCCGAATTGATAATACGATGATCCTGCCCGATCAATTCTTCCCTGCTGTATTTTGATATTTTGCAAAAATTATCATTCACATAATTAATAACTCCTGTTTGATCTGTAATGGCTACAATATTTGCTTCATCCAATGCAAATTTGTAATCCGAAATATCTTTTAAGGTTTTTGATAATTGTTCTTCCGCTTTTTTCTTTTCTGTAATGTCTTTATAGAAAATGGTAATTCCATCAGCAGAAGGATATACTTTAACAAAGAACCAAATGCCCATTGGTGCATAATAATCTTCTACTTCAATAACTTTCTTTGTCAGCATGGCTTCGTGGTATATATCCCAGAATACCGTTCCATTCATCCCCGGATGAACATCCCAGATTACTTTACCAAGCGTTTCTTCCATGGTAAAAGGATGAGTTGTCATGGCCGCGTCATTCAGGAAAGTATAACGCCAGTTATTATCAACTGAAACAACAGAATCATTAACGCGGTTGAAAACCGTTTCCAGTTCCCTTTCTTTACGCTTTGTTTGGGATCGCTGCCTGAAAAGATTAACCGTAGTATAAATAAGCAGGATGCCTGACAAAAAGATAAAACTAACCAACCATGCCCTGACGGTATTGGTTTCGTCGCTCATCTGCTTTTTCCGGTATTCAATCAGGGTGGCTGTTCTTTGAATTCCTTTGGTGATAAGTGAATCAATGTTTCGAAATGAAGCAATATGCGGCGGCGATTTATGATAAACAATAGAATCAGGAACATTGCTTTCAATTAACCAGGATAATTCTGCCTTTGTAATACTATCCAGTTTTGCTGCAATCTGGATATTTATAGAATCTCTTACGGTTGATCTTAAAAAATTTAATTGCTGAATGACGGCAAGGCTGTCTGTAAAGAATAATTTGCCGGCATTCATAGAATCACTCTCCCGGGCCAGGTCCGGATTAAATACAGCAGCATTATTTATTTGCGTTGAAAGATTTTGAAAACTCCCGTAAACTTTATTATGCCGGTCTGTAAGTTCAGAATAACGTTTTAATGCCCGGGAAGCCCTGTTGAAAAAAAGAAGGGTAAGCACCAATAAAACAACAGCAACAATATAAATCAAGGGTGTTTTACGCATGGTATTTAGTGAGCTGGTAAAGATTTAACGCCGTATTGTGAAGTGCTAAAAATGGCAGGGCTAGCAGCTCAGGGTAAATGGGTTTATTAGGAATTGAAGGTATTTATGATTTTGTTTAAGCTTTGGTATGTTTTCCCAGAAAAATGTTAAGCAAAAGTTGTAATAAAAAACAACATAGAAAAATTATTTCGGTGGTTTTTACGAAAATGGCTTTTTATGGCACTCTCATGACAATAATGATATCGCAGTTTGACAATTGTCATTTAAGACAACGAAGGTTCAACGTAGCTTTCCGATATTTATAACTGTATGAATGATATTGAATTACTGTCCAGACTGGGGGAAAAAATAAAGACAATTCGCATCAAAAGAAAGATGTCTCAAAATGCATTGGCAATTGAATGCGATTTTGAAAAGGCCAGTATGTCCCGAATAGAGTCAGGTCAAAGTAATCCTACCATCCGTACTTTATACAAGATCAGTAAAGCACTTGATGTTCACATTACTGAATTCTTTAAAGATTAATTATCTCTGCCGCACTTCTTTTTCAAAACCAAATAGAAACCTTACTACAGCTGATAGGCGTTTTTGCCTACCGGTTTCAAATGGTATTTTCCTGACATTTATTACACGATTGATGAACCTGCTTTTTGGAAGGACATAACAATTTTATATGGATCATTATTACATGATTGCAAGACTGGGAGCGCGCATTAAAGAACTTCGAATGACCAGGGAAATGACCCAGGATGACCTGTCGTTCGAATCTGCTATTGAAAAATCAATGATATCAAAACTGGAAACCGGGCAAAGTAATCCAACCATCCGGACACTATATAGAATAAGTATGGCACTTGACGTGCCGCTTATTGAATTCTTTAAGGATTAAAAATGCAGGTCGCATCTCCCGGCAATATTTTCTGTGGATGTAATTCAATAAGGAATTATTATTTCAATCTTACAACCTTTACCGGCTGCAGTTTCTATAGTTAGTTTGCCATTATAAAATTCGATCCTGTTGATCATATTCGAAATACCAATACCTTTTCTTTTAGCATTCATATTAAATCCAATACCATCGTCCATTACCCTTATGTTGACATTATTTTCTTCCGCTTTTATTGAAAGGCTTACTTTAGCCGCGTCTGAATGTTTCATTATATTATTTACCTGTTCCTGCAAAAGCCTGTAGATATTTAATTTAAGATGATCAGGAAGCTGGCCGGGCAGAACGCTATAGGTAAATTCCGTTTCGATCATTTGGTTATTCCTGAGTGTAAGCACGAGTTGCTGAATCAATTCTTCCAGGTCAATATTTTTTACGGGTGTAACCTGCCTCTTACTAAGTAAGCGGATCTCTTCAACAGTTGTATCAATCAATTCCATCGGGTATTTAAGTATTGCTTTTATTTTTTCATCTTTATTTGCAGCAACGCCCATATGTAGTTTTGCACCTGCGAGTATCTGGTTTATATTATCATGCAGTTCTTTACCCAAATGATTTTTTTCTTCTTCCTGTGCTTTTATAATTGCCCTGGATATTTTTTTCTGTTCCTGTAACTTTTGTTCAGTAATTTTTTCTTCAAGAGATTTCAATACTGCCTCGGCCTTTTTACGTTCACTTATATCATGTGAAATACCGATTATTCCTGTTAAATGGCCTTGCTGATCGTAAATAGGTGAATCTGTTACAAATGCAGGAAAATCAGTTCCATCTTTTCGACGGACTGAAAATTCACCACTCCACAGGTTGCCTTTATTTAATTCATTCATTATTTCAACAGCTTCTTCTTTGCTTTGTTGTGCAGGCGTGAGATCAATAATATTTTTTCCGGTTGCTTCTTCAACCGACCAACCATATATTTTTTCTGCGGCCTTATTCCAGTAAATTACCGTACCCTCCAGGTCGGTTGCTATCACGGCCTGGCCAACGGTGTTTAAAAGATTTGCCTTGAATCGTATCCTGTCTTCTGATTTTTTTCTTTCTGTAATATCCCTGATAAAAGCACAGAAAAAATCGCTGCCGGTTTGTTTTACCGGTACGATGATGAGTTCTATGGGAAATTCATTGCCATTCCTGTTCAATGCTGTTAATTCTACCAGTTTATTTAAAATCGGCCCTGTCCCGGTTTCCAGGTAGCGGTTAAACCCTTCCGTGTGCCCTTTTCGGTACTGTTCAGGAATGATTGATTCTACAAGTTGTTTTCCAAGTATTTCTCCTTCTGTCCAGCCGAATAATCTTTCTGCCTGGGAATTCCACACCGTGATAGCGCCTGTCTTGTCAATGCATATGATCGCATCAAGTGCTGCATTCATGATCAGCTTTCTTATTTCCTCGCTGTGCCTGGTTTCTGCTTCTAATTTTTTTCTTCTGAGTGCTGCTTCAATAGCCGCAGGCAATCTAACCATCCTGTCCTTTAAAATATAATCGTCTGCGCCAAGTTTGATAATAGAAGCTGCAAATTCTTCCGAAACAGTACCGGTTACAAGAATAAAAGGAATGGATAATGAACGTCCGTTGAATATTTCCAGCGCCTCAGTTGCACTGAATTGTGGGAAAGTATTATCAGACAGTATAAGGTCAGGCTGATATTGGTCCAATGCATCAATGAATCCCTCCTTTGTCATCGCTACGCAGTAATCGCAACCGGGAATCCTGTCTTTTAGGAATTGCTGTATGATCTCAGCATCATCAATATTATCTTCCAGCATTAATATTTTTAATGGTGTTTTCATTTTACAATTCTATTTAACGCGTTTGTTTATCAGCAACCAATAAAACCCGATATTCATGATTGCTTTTGTAAAATCCGAAAAATCTACGGGCTTAACAATGTAACTGTTGGCACCAAGTTTATAACATTGTTTAATGTCAGGATCTTCCTGTGAAGAAGTGAGGATAACTACTGGTGTATCTCTTGTACGCACATCTGATTTTATTTTTTCCAGTACTTCAATCCCATTTATTTTTGGCATTTTTATATCAAGAAGAATCAGACTTGGAGAATTTTCTATTTCCCGCTTTCCCTCATACCTGCCTGTTGCAAACATAAATTCCAATGCTTCTTCTCCATCAGCAACATGGATGAGGTTATTGGCCATGTTATGTTTTTTTAATTCATGGATCGTTAATTCCGCGTCATCGGGATTATCTTCAACCAGTAAAATGTCGACATGGTTATAGTTCATTGTTGATTGGTTTAGGTTTATAAATCAGGTGTCATTAGTTCACAAATTATTTTGGAGGAAGGCTGAAATAAAAAGTTGCCCCTGCTCCTTTCTCTGCCGTTACCCATACCTTACCTCCATGCCTGGAAATAATTTTTTCTACTATCGCCAGTCCAACGCCGGTTCCTTCAAATTCATTTGTTCCGTGCAATCGTTGAAATACTTTAAATAATTTGCCCTTGTATCTGGGATCGAAACCTACGCCGTTGTCTTTTACAAAAAAAATCACCTGCTCCTTCTCGTGTGAATATCCGATTTCAATTAAAGGTTCAACTTCATTCCTTGAATATTTTATTGCATTTGAAATAAGATTTATCCATACCTGGCGGAGACTATTGATATCAGCATAAGTGGTTGGAAGTGATTGAATGTTCCAGGATATATTACTCTTCCCGTTATCGATATCGGATATTACTTCTTTTACCAGCTGATCAGTTTGGATATCGGCTTTAATAATGTCCTGTCGGCTCATCCTGAAAAAGTCAAGCAGGTCATCAATAAGATTACCCATTTTTAATGTGTTCTTTGTAATTACCGATACAATTCTTTTTCCCTCATCATCCAGCGTATCCGCATACTTATGTTCAAGCATTGAAGTAAAGCCAACGATACCACGCAGAGGAGCTCTCAGGTCATGGGAAACAGAATAGGAAAAAGCCTCCAGCTCACCGTTCACTTTTTCAAGCTGCTGTGTGCGATCCATCACTTTTTGTTCTAGCTCTTCATTAAGTTTTTGTATTTCAAATTGTACTTTCTTTCGGTCATTAATTTCACGAAAGAATGCAAGTATCCGTTCCTCGCCGGCAATTCTTGCTCTTTTTAAATTCACTTCCAGCCAGGTATAAGAACCATCTTTGTTTTTACCCAACCACTCAAAAAGCTGCGCTTCCCCGGATGCAGCTTTTTGAAGGTATTCAATGGCGTGCTGCATCGTGTATTGCGGATCGTTAGTAATAAAATCAAGCGGGTTTGCATGAATGATCTCCTCCTTTGTATACCCGGTTATTTCGGTAGCACGCTGGTTAACTTCAAGAACTTTTCCTGTTCCGATTTCATGTACATAAATGGCATCACTTGCCTTTTCAAATATTTCCCGATAATTTGTTTCTGCACGAATGATGGCCTCCTCGGCTTTTTTTCTTTCGGTTATATCGATAGAAAGAATAAAAATTCCTTCCGGCACGGGTTGGAAGCTAAGTTCAAACCAACCTTTTGAATGATCGGGAAAGGTAAATTCATTTTCGAGGTGAATGGAAATACGTTCATTGAAGCAGCGTTGATAAACTTTGAATATTTCAGCTTTTTCAATCCCCGGATATTTTTCCATAACAGTATGGCCAAGCATTTCTTCCTTCCGGTATTTGCCGTGTTTCACGAAAGCATCATTCATATAAACATAACGCCAGTCAAAATCAACTATCTGGGCACCTTCCATCATATTATCTAAAGTCTGGCGAAAACGTTTTTCATTTGAAATTAGCTTTTCCTCCGCCTTTCTTTTCTCAGTAATATCGTTTGCCAGGATAAAACGCGCCGCTATGCCGCCGAAATCCATTTCATGCGCAATGATCTCAACCTGTATGATAGTTCCATCTTTCTTTTTATGATTCCACAACCCCCTGTTGTAATTCGACGCATTTGTCCTATACGAATGGTCCATCTGTTTAAAAAGTTCTATTTCATTTTCAGGACGAATGTCAAGCGCTGTCATGGAAAGAAATTCCTCCCGGCTATAACCGTATTGCAGGATTGCCATCTCGTTTACGTCAAGGAATTGAAATGTGTTTAGATTAATAATCCACATTGGCAATGGATTATTTTCGAAAAGATACCGGTATCTTTTTTCACTGCCTTTTTCTCCGGTATGTTCCATTATTCCTCCCCACGATCTATTTTCGTTTTTAAAATAATTCAGCAATAAAACAACTGAAGCAAAAACAAACACTGCGGCAACCAAAGCGATTGATTTTAAAAAATCATTATGTGCGTACCAACCGATGACGATCAATGTGCAGGTAATAAAAATGAATGCTGTCGCAATAAATGAAAATACAAGTGGCCTGGTTCTTATCATAGCAATAGCGAAATATATAAACTAAATAAAAATTATTTTTTGTACGTATTAAAAACGCTGGCATGCATCTTAAAACAAACCGTATTTAACCGTAGTATACTTCCCATAAAATATGGACCACAAATAGTATAAATACGGAAATGGTTTGAATGCGACTTAAACGCCTGACTTTTTTGGGATGTTTCTGCCGGATAAGTTCAATGGTTCAGCAATTTCTTCACTTGATGTAATATAAGACAATTGACATGTTTAAAATACCGTGAAAACACCTCTTTTTTTCATGAAAAATGTTTTAAACAGCAAGGCCGCCTTAAAAAGGCGGCCTTAGTAATTTTAAAAATAGTATTATTTCTTTAAGAGGGCTGTTACTATGCGTATACCCGGTCCCGTTAATACTAATTCATATCTTCCGGACGGAAATGAACTGGTAATATCAAGTGTTGTTGAAGCATTGTTGCCCATGTGTTCATATTTTTTAGATGCAACAAGTTGCCCCAGTTTATTATACAATTGAAGGTTGTACGTTCCGGCGACAACACCGGATACGTCGAGGGAAATTGTATTCCCTGTAACGGGGTTAGGATATACTGCCATGCCAGGCTGTGGCTTGTTTTCTTTCATATTTACTTTGACAATATTACTGTATGAGTCACTACCATCGTTTGACACAGACCGTACCCGGTAATAATTATTTCCATCAAACGGATCGGTATCAATTACATGATAAGAAGCATTACCTCCATTAACAGCAACCGCTGCGGTAGTATTTATTTTACTGAAATTTCTGGCATCGGCGGCTTTCTCTACTTCATAACGTTGAACATTAATTTCAGTTTCTGTGGTCCACTCTACAGCAATATTCTTTTCCACTTTATAAGCCTTTATTGTTTTGAAAGTAACCGGTACCGGAGCCAGCAATTTAAACACAATACTAAACCTGTTTACATTATAGGAAGCAGGATCGGAGTTAACAACAAAATTAACAACAGTAATAGCATTAAGATCAAGCGGCATATCATTGTTGGTAGTTGAATAACTGTCTTTGAGTACAGCCGATAAACCATTATTGTTCATATTTGACGCATTTATCTCCAAGCGATATTGCAACTGTTTCATTTGATAGATATTCAGGAAGCTTGTATCAGCATTGGTGATCGTCTCCCTTCTCTCAATTGCGATCGTGGTGCCGTTTCTTTTTAAATTAATACTTTCATTACTGCCATACATCTTTTTAGCATCATCCTGGTCAACTGCATTATTGTTATGAACGGAATAAGTAGTAAGTGCTCCATCAAGGAGTGATGCAGTACTGTCAGCATTTATTGCATACATGTTTACCCGCAGTTGTTGTTGAGGACCCGAAGGACGATTGGATGTGAGACCGCTTCCGTTGGCACTTTTATCAGTTTCTTTAAAACCGATCTGCCCGGGGTTTACAGCATCGGCTGATTGAACTACGATCGCTTCGCCACTTGCAATATATTGTGTAAGCGAACCTGCTGAAGCAGTAGCATCATAAGTACCGGTTTCATTGTTCCAGATGAAAGCAACATATCCGCCGAGGCCATAACTGCCCGCCAGCATCGGATCCCACCTGTAAAAAGAATTTTTTACATTGGTTCGGTCAAGTGTCTGGAAATTAATCGCTGATGCGTAAGGGTTACCCAATATAGTATAACCAGTGGCATTTACATTAGATTGATGGGTTCCTGTTTTCACTTCACCTTTTATTCTTAATGTGGTGGAAGTAATTGCAGCACTGACTCCCTGTGACAGATCAATACTACGATCCCCGCGAACATATACAAAGTATCCGGGGTAGTCAGTAACAGGTCTGTTTGTTCCGGGCATGGAAGGCAATGGAACAAAACTATTTGTTGCGTTGTTAAATACTTTTACTGATGCTGCATTGGTAGTACTTTGATCGAAACCGTTGATAACCGTTCCTCCTGTAATATGTACTCCGTAATGGGGATTCGGATCAGGCTGCATAGCAACGTTAGTTACTCCTTCCTGCCATGCATCGTGAATAGAAGGTGCAAGGTTGGTTTTAACAGGAGCACTGAGCAGACGCCATGCTTTTCTCAGTGGTACAAATCTTTCAATATTTATTTTACCGGCAATGCTGTTACCACTGCTGTAGCCTCCATTTGTAATATCATCGATTCTTGCAGTTCTAAGCGCAGTCGATTTCAACGTAAGAAAATCCCCGGTAGTAAATGTTTTATTGCTGTTGCCAAAATACAATGTCCCGGTTAATGTATCCTCGCCTGCCAGTGTTACATTATTTGAAATAACAAGGTTCATGATCGTATTGTTCGAAAATGCATTTGCAGGAATGATCTGAGCCGAAACACCATTCAATTCAATTGTTCCACCAGATACATCCAGCACCCCCGAATTAGTTATCGCTCCACTTACCTGTAAAGTTCCTGAAACAATAGCTACTGATGCTCCGTTCATAATTGTAATATCCTTCACGGCTTTTACTGTTGTTATCAAAGGATAAGCCGGTTGTCCTGCAGGTATGACAACATCGGTTGACGGACCAGGGATTGCACCGCAAAGCCAGTTACCTGCATTGTCCCAGGAATTGTTAATTGCTCCTGTCCATGTGCCAGGGCTTACAATTGCAATCGTTGTAGTTGCATAAAAAACAGCACAACCGCCCGCTGCTGCAACTGTATAAGTAGCGGTGTATGTTCCAGCAGTGCTTGCAGCAATATTTACTTCTCCTGTTGTTGAATTAATAGAGAGGCCCACAGCAGAACTATAGGTGCCGCCGGTTGTTCCTGTTAATGTAACAAAAGCGTTGTCGCCATTAACGCAATAAGGAGACCCGTGATATACAATTGCTGCGCCCGGTATAGCCGTAATATTTATTGTTGCATTTGTTATGAATGCAGGACAATCTCCCGTTGCATCCAGTTTATAGGTCACAACATAACTTCCTGCTGTACTCGAAGTAAGGTCTACCTCGCCGGTAGAAGCATTTAGTACAAGACCGGCTGTGGATGCAAAGCTGCCACCGTTGTTACCTGTAAGTGTGATCGTTGCTGTTCCTGAACCGGCACAGTAAGGAGAGCCGGCATATGTAATTGTTGTGTTTTTATTGCAGATCTCTCCTATTCCAAAATCGCCCATTGCTGTAACAGCAAGCGCTTTGATAAAATTTGTATTTGCTGAATCCTCATCTTGCAAAACCCAAGCTGTTTCATTGTATTTCTCAATTCCAAATGAAATTGGACTGGCACCCGCATCTATGTCAGCAGGAACAAAATGAAACCGGATATCATAGCTGGTATAGGTCAATCCGTCTTCAACAAGTGTCCAATACCTGTTAAGAGATAAATTTGGATTGATCACGGAATTACTTAATTGCGGATGATCAGCACCGGTAGTTCGCACGGTGAGATTACCGCCGGTTTGAACCAGTGCAAATGAAATATCAACAGGAGTATAGTATGCATTATCGCCGGTTTCGAATGTTTTTGCAGTAGCACCTGTAGCTATGTACTTTTTCAACCTGCCGTTGATCCAGCCAGTTGACGCTGAGGCACCGGAAACCGTACCTGTTGATGAAATGATCACGCTATTATCACCTGTCTGAATACTACCGGAAACAAAATTTAATGTGCCGGCGATTGTAATATCAGAAAGCAATACCACCGAACCGGCGGTTTTTTCAATGAGCAGGTCATTAAATGAAGAAGAACTGTATACATCCTGCCCACTATTGCCATTCAGCCTGAAAACAGAGGCGCCACTGTTGATGGTTCCGTTGTTCTGGATATTCCCGCCGATATTGTACAGGCGATTACCGGCATTTAACAATGACCCTGCATCAATGGAAAGGTTGCCTGTCATGTTCCAGTCGGAAGAAGAAGTAATTCCAGCAAGATTCGTGTTTGTAATATTTATATGATTGAATGAAGCTGGATTTCCTGCCAATGACATCGCCCCTGTTCCGCCGAAAATCACTCTTCCTGTACTGGTAAAATTATTTCCAAGATTAACAGTAACTGCAGATGAAGGAATAAACTGTAATATTCCACTGCTGCTGATTGTACCATTATTGAGTACAGAACCCATGATGCTGTGTGTAGAACTTCCTGTATTAAATGAGGCCCCATTCCCAACCGTGAGTGAATACAATATGGTCCATCCAACACTCGGATTTACACCACCAGTATTATTAATGTTCAGGTAACCAAATTGCGGCGCTGAAGTAGAATTAAGAACGGGCGAAACGCTGCCATTGAAATTTACAATCAATGCTACTGTTTGCACCGCATTTATTAAGCTAAGTGTCTGGAGTGCATTTCCTGTAAAAGTAGTAGTTCCAAGTGTGTACAATATACCTTTATTCACGAGATCTCCATTCAATGTTGTAAATATCCCCGGCCCACAGCTGATGGAACCTGTAGCAGTGATATAAAGAAGGTCATTATAAGTAATATTGGAAAGATTCGTATAACTACCGGTAATGGTCACCTTGTTAAAAGTTGTTGTACCGGAAATGGTTTTACCGGCTCCACTGCAAACGACAGTGCTTGTTGCTGGTAAAAAAGTTCCATCATTTTGCCAGCTGCCATTTAAAGTAATGACATTTGCTCCGCCATCAAAAATGGCAGGGTTCTCAATGAGCAATTTACCGTTGACCGTTACATCTGTATAAAGAATTTTAGTTCCGCTATTCCTGAAAGTTAGGTTGCCATATACTACTCCCGGCAATGCAAGATGCTGCGTTCCTGTTCCATTAAATATAACCGTGCTGTTTGGAGCAAGGTAGTAACTGGAAAACTTATTAGGTGCATTATCAGCTGCTGCAATCAATGTTGCATTGTCTGTCATAGATGCCGATCCGCCAACAACATCCCGGTTAAAAAAGTAGGACTTGATATCGAGCGTACCAGAGGTTCCCATAAGATTTCCTTTCAGTACCACATCTCCTGTAAGTTCGGCAACAGAACCAACAGGTTTGTTGATCTCAAGATTATTAAAAGTGGTTGCAGAAATTGTTTGAGTTCCGGTGCCATCAAAGATCACATTTGTGCCGCCATTGTTGGAACTATAAATACCATTGTTGATCCAGTTGCCACCAATGTGTAAAATATTGTAATTGGTAAAAGTTGCTCCCGCAGATATTGTTACATTACCCAGGACAACGGTCGCAGCGGCATTGTCGAATGCTCCTGAAGAGATCAAAAGATTACCGGCAATACCAGTTGCAAAATCCAATGCGGCTATGCCCGAGCTTTTGTTAATTGTAAGATTATTATAGCTAACATGCGCCACATCCTGGTTCTCCGTACCACTATATATTACCGTTCCCGCTCCTGCAGTGAAAGTGCCGCTGCTGCGAACAAAATCCTTGCTGATATCCAGTATACCTGTTCCGCTAAAATTTATATTGGCTCCGCCTGATTCAACCAGTGAGCCCGAAATGGTTACTGTTCCGTTTCCTATATTAAGATCAATTGCATGACCACTTACTCCATCGCTCTGGTAAAGGCTACCGTTTACCGTTATGGCCTGGTTATTCGCATTAATGCTATGTGTAGCGTTACTGCTCCATAACCCGATTATGTCACCGGTATTAAGTGCCCCCCCGCTTGCCAATGATAAATTTACCGGCTGTTGACTTCCAAAAACAATGTTCTTAACGTTTACCGCCGTGCTGATCGTTGGCTGGTGATTGAAAGCAGTTGCGCCAATCACTACAACATCGGATGCTGACGGGGGTGTAGTACCCGAACCCACATACACGCTCCAATTAGCAGCAGTATTCCAGTCCGAACTTACACTACCGTTCCATAACACTACATTTGGATTAAATGAACAGGTCCATCGGTCACTGATATTTGTCAATCCTGTTTGTTCAACATAATTTAATGTACTGCTGTTGGCACTTTTTCCAACAGGAATCCAGCCTAATGAATTATCATAGTTCCATAAACCCATCGCAGATTCAGCATTGCCATTTAATTCATTGTCTTCGTAATGCAGTCGGAATGTTGCCGTGTAGGTACCGGTTGGAATATTTATATTATACAGCCTGCTGATCTCATTTCCATAGGGAAAATCTGTGGCAGGTCCCCGGGTAACTGAAACGATTATACCGGTAACGGCAGAAACGGCAGAAAAATTAATTGTATTATTTGGTCCTTCAAATGCATATGCTACTCCTGTAGTAAAGCTGTGATTTCGGCGAATATTTCCATATATATAACCGTTGCCTGTCCTTGTTCCGGTAATAGTAATCGTATCAGAACCGGTCGTAATGATGCCATTGATCATATTTACGGTTGTAGCTGAAACATTGTCATTTAATATCAATTCTGTTGTTGAGCCACTCGTGTTGCTGGTAAGTATATTAAATGTAGTAGCGCCGGTTATAAATGCATTAGCAGGCCCGGCAAATGATATCGTACTGGTAGCAGGAATAAAAGTTCCGTTATTGATCCAGTCGCCATAAAGGGAAATGGTAAAGGAAGACGGATTAAAAGTTGTATTGTTTCCGATGGTGATGTTGCGATTTGTAGTTATGTTACCTGCGGCAGTTTTTGTATTTCCGTTTGATAAAATAAGATGGCAATAAGTAACTGCATTGATTGTCTGCGCTATACTGCCATTGAAATTTACTGTATTGGGTGAAGAGGATGTTGTGTTCAAAGAACCGGCAGTAATTGTCATAACATTTGCAATACCCATCGTTGAATTTGCAGCCAATTGCAACGAAGTTCCGTTGATATTTACATTAAAGAGATTTACTGTTCCACTTAAAGTGGAGCTTCCCGTAAAAGTCGCTGTTCCTGCAGTTGCAACAAAAGTTCCGCTTACGATCATACCGGATGAAATCGTAAAATTAGCATCGGTTGTTACAGATCCCGGCACAGAAAATATGTTGAATGCTTTCGTGCCCGCTCCCGAAAGCGTTTTAGTGGCACCGCTCATTGTAATGGTTCCGGCGCTTGCAGTAAAACTTCCGCTCCCAGACAAGTTACCCGTTATCGTTAGTGAAACTGCTGTACTCACCGAACCGCTGGTCACAAGATTTTCTATCGAGATGCCCGAACCACTGATTGTTTTAGCCGACCCGGTCATAGTTAATGTTCCACCAGAAGCCTGGCTGAATGAACCCGACCCGGTTGTAGTAAGGTTTCCTGATAAATTGACTGCAGTCGAAAAACTTATCAGTGAAGCAGCAACCGTAAGATTATTGAAATTCTGTGCGCCGGACCCGTTTACTGTTGAACCTGATCCTGTAAAAGTAATTGTACCCGTATTGCCATTAAACGTACCATCATTTATCCAGTTGCCACCGATACTGTGTAGATAGGCGCCGCTGTTAAATGTTGTGGAAGCACCCAGTGAAACATTGCCTCCCACAGTAATATTGGATGCAGCAGTAAATGTTACAGAACTGCCCGCCCCCTGCACACTGATAAGGTTTCCAACAACAGGTAAAGCTGTAGCCGGAAAAGTTTTCACTGCAGCACCTGCAGCACTGCTAAGTTTAAGATTACCATAAGTTTTGTTTGAAACAGTTTGGTTCGTACCTGAATATTCCACTGTACTCGCAACTACAAGTGTATTTGTAGAATAATTTGAAGGGAAAGTATTTGTACCACCAATCTTTAGTGTGGCGTTATTGGCTACTGTTAGTATACCGCCGCTAACAGACCTGTTCGCCGTATAACTGCCAAGATCAAAGGTTCCTGAAGCCACTGTGAGATTTCCTGAGATGATTGCATTTGCTCCCAGTGAAACCGTATTGGAAGCATTGGATACAGTAAGGTTATTAAAGGTTGTTGCAAATGAACCCGCAACAGATTGTGCCCCGCTCCCATTGAACGTAACAGTTGATGTTCCTGCAGTAAATGCGCTTGTGGAAACATTGTTTACCCAATTACCTGCTATCGATACTGAAAAGTTGTTTGCATTCAATATCCCCGCAGTTAATGTTAGATTATTATTTACAACAAGGGCAGATGGAAGCAGCAATCCGCCGGGATTATTTAATGTAACATTATTAAATGTGTTTATGCCTGCAAAGCTTTGTTGCACCGTGCCATTAAATACTGTTGTACCATTATTAGTCATGGTACCGTTATTTGTTAATGTACCTGCAATATTCAATGTTCCCGCAGCTGTGGTTGTTACTGTTGCACCGCTGTTGATGGTAAGACTATTACATGAAACGCTGCTTAGAATAGAAGGCATTCTTACCGCACCTGCTGTTATAACAACATTTGTTGAAGAAACAGGTACTGTATTATTACACCAGTTCCCTGCCAACGCCCAGTCCGTGCTCACATTTCCTGTCCATTGTCCGGTATTGGTGCTTGATACCACGTTGGTATATGCAGTGGCTGTACAACCAGCATTGGTAACCTGCACTGTATAAACACCTGCATTGGTACCGGCATAATTAAATGACGGGTTTTGCTGTGTTGAAGAAAAACTATTTGGCCCGCTCCATGCATAAGTTGCACCCGCAAGACTGATAGCACTGAGCATTAGTGATGACCCCGTGCACACGGGACCGTTATTACCTGCCCCATCAGGTGCATTGTACAATGTATTTATTTCAACTGCTGTAAGTACACGGTCGTATATTAATACATCATCCAGGCTTCCATTGAAATAAAAATTATTTGGCTGTGAAGTCCAGCCGGCATTGTTATCATAAGCAAAGCGCCAATAGCCCGTCGTGTATTCGGCGGTAGTGGTTGCAGCGTCAGCCGCTACCTGGCTCCCATCCACATAAAGAGTAATCCCCGCTGTTGATGATAAAGTTGCTGTTGCAAGATGCCAGTTACCATCATTGTAGTTCAATGATGAATTGATTGTATGAACCGATGAGGGATAAACACCAAAATAAATCTGACCGCTGTTATTCATATAGATGTGCCTATCATATTGCCAGCTCTGGCCGTTTTGTGAAACACCAAAGCCAATAAGTTTACCGCCTGTGACAGCTGTTGTCTTAAACCAGATAGAAATAGTGAAGTCAGCAGGATTCGTATATACATTAGAGGTAGTAATATATTGTGTACTTCCATTGAACGAATATGCTTTGTTTGAAATACCGAACCGGTCAGCAACTGATGTGGGTGCATTTACCGGTATTCCCTGGTTATTTCCGATTGCATCATTCGCATTTCCTTCAAAGCGATAATAAGCGATGCGGTTTGATGAAGGCACCTGCGACAAATCGGGAGCTGTAACATTTACTGTTATGTCTGCTGCAGGTCCCGTGCAACCGCCCACTGTTTGCGTAACATAATAGTGAGTAGTACCTGTAACAGTTGTAGATGGTGTTGGCGCTGTTGATGACACGGCTCCACTAAATTGAATATTATTGAAGCAACGGAAATTAGCCGGTGATATCCCTGTTAAGCTGATCACCCCATAAGATTCCGTAATTGGAAAGGAAGGATTGTCACTTCCAATATTTCCACTGCCGGCAGAAATAGCTATATAATAATTTCCTGCAGCTGCAACCGTATAATTAAAAATGTTAGTGATCCTTACCGCACTGGAACCGGCGGTTTGCGTGGTAACGGTAGAAGAGGTGGCAATAACGGTACCCGCGCTGTTGTATATTGATAAGGTCATTCCATTTACTGCCTGCCATGCAGGGATATAATAATCTATTTTCGAAATGGCAATGTTATCAATTGTTGTGGTAAAATAGAGCCGCTTGTTTGAATTTGAAGCATCACTATATACAGTTGAGGTCAAAGTTGAAGTACCCCCGATCGTTCCTGATCCACCCGTTAACCAGTTTAAATTACTACCGGTAGCGGTTAACTGGCTCGCAGTGGCTCCTTTGCAATAGTTCACAGGACTTGTAACAGTTGGTGCAGCAGGCGGAGTACAGCCAGTAGCCTGGCTTCCGGCAAGTGCATTACTCAATCCACCTTCCGTGACTGCATATACCTTCCAGAAATACGTTGTGTTTACTATTAACCCACTTTGAGCAGACGAATTGGAATTCGCTGCCAGCTGGCTAACAAAGGAATAAGTTGTACCGCCGTCATCTGAACGATATACCACATATCCTCTTTCGTTAGAGGCATTGTCTGTCCAGTTAAGTGTCATGGATGTATTCCCTACCGCGGAAAATGTCAATGATGAAGGGGAAGCGGGAACCGGTGGCGTAAATGAATATAACTGGCCGTTGGCCGGTTTTGTATTGATCGTATTTGTTTCTGTTGTTGAATTTGCAGTAGGGGTAGCCGAGGCATTATTCAATGAAAAATAATTACCCGAACCGGTTGCAGTGGCAGCTATGCCTATAGAAGCTGATGGTGACACCAGGGTTGAAGAACCAACCTGTTGATATATAAATTCGATCTTCCCGGTGCTTTCATACAGCCTCACCTGGAATGAAATGCGTGCTCCAGATGCTGAATAATCCCATTTCGCATTCAACCACTGAAGACAACATACCCGGCTTCCGGTAGTTCCCGTCGTTTTATATGAAAAATTCGAGGTACTGATAATATCTATGTCATCCCATAGTGGTGCTATTATGGGCCGTACAGAACCGGCTGAAAGATTATTGACATATAGAGCATCAGAAATAGTAGACCCAAACGTGAGCCAGCCATTAGTACTGGCCGAAAGCGTAGTATAACGGTTAGCCATATACCAGAAATCGAAACCAATAGGGATGGCATTGAAATATCCATCATCAGTATCTCCTCCTGATAAGGAAGGATTGGCAGGTGAAGACAAAACGGTAAAACTGGAACCACTTGCTGCAAAACTATAATTGGTAATGGTTTGCCCGAATGACTTTGTGCTTAACAGCACAGAAATTAATAAAGCAAGGATGATCAGCAGGTGATTACCCGGTTTCGGTGCTTTGTTTTGACTGTCTGCAGGCTTTGTGCAAAACAGTTTTTCGAAATAGCTTGTGCCTGACGACATAAAAATAACCGGCAGATTTTGATTTTTCATATTAGTTTCGATAAGGTTTGGATATAGCATTTACTATAGCAGGCAAATGTGAACATATTTTTAATTTCCTACTATAGTCAAATAACTCTTATAGTGTAATAATTTTTCTAATAATGTGCAAACTATTAGACACGACATGTTACTTTCTTAGCGTTACTGAAAACCAAAAAGGCTGCTCTTTCGAACAGCCCTTTTTTTCCGAGTATTAACGCCTACAATTTTACAAGTTTTGTACGATCGTATCAGATCTTCGCAGATAGATTTTTCATATGGGTTGAGTGTGGATATTATAATTTAAAACTGTACAAAAATGCACATTAACAATCCAGCCGATTGTAGGTAACCAGCCAGGCCTTCGTAGTAATTCTTCTAAATAACAGGAGTATTACTGTTATTTAAATACTTGACCGGAGGCCATTAAATAAAAATCCCGGGTCTAACCCGGGGCTTATAAATTTTCAATGCGATTTAATTAGTTCTTTGAGTTTCAGGATAATATTACGTCTTCCAAATAACTGTTAGCAATAGTTGCACAAACTGTCTGTGCACAGGTTTTCTTAGCCTGTTCATTTTGTTGGGAAAGTGTTAGCTCTTCTGTTCTCGTGGTAGGTATCCATGCTTTTTTCTCCTTTCTGAATATCTGTACTGGCAAACCGAAATTTTGTTCAAATAATTGTTTTACAGCCACAATTTTGCGATCGCCGCTAATATTAATTGAACCCCGCTTCAGCGCATTGTTGATCTCCCCTACAAACATGTTATGAAGCACCATGCGTGACCATGAGTTAGCTTCGCCTTCAGTACAGGGCTTTTTAATAAACTCAATTTTTAAATAAGGGAAGTTTTTGCTGAATGCCTGTTTTATTGTACCAATTTTTGTTGAGTAGTGAAGAGTAATTTGCATATTGGAATATTTATACTTTGAAGAATAGTCAAATGTCAGTCATTCTTTCCTGCTCTCATTAGTTAATGAACGGGTTTGATGTAGAAAAATGTCTATTTAAAAATGAAAAAACCTTCGCTGACGAAGGTTTTCCATAGAGGATTTGTGGTTTTCCAGGTTTTGGATTGGTGGTTTCAGTGGTATTGTGATTTCTGATACAAATATAGATTGATTGCGTTATAAGGACTGTAGTTAAAAAGGTTGACAAGCTATAGAAATATTCTTATAAAAATAACTTCGTTTTGTTGCTTATGATCAGCAATGTCGAGGGTGAACATTATGAATAATATAAATTATAGCTCTCCCTAAAATAAAAAACCCGTCCTCATTATAAATACATTTACTTCATCAGATATGCTATAGGAAGCTTTGAAAGTAATTTAATTGTGGAGACAATGAACTTATTCAGCTCTTTATTATATCATTAGAAACACACTCCTACTTTAAATTAATAAAGTGTATCTTAAGTTAAATCTTATTTATAAAATGCTTAAATCTGCAAAAAAAAATAATTCCCCAACTATTAAAACATCTAAAACTTTATCAGCCGGAGACACACTTCATCAGCTTGCCTTTGATCATTCTTCGCAGGCAAATATTGTTTTTACAGTAAGCAATAGGAAAGCAATATTGGTTAATAAGGCTGCCTGCAGACTTTTAGGATACTCCCAAAATGAGCTAATAGCCAAAAATATCGAAACCATATTTACAGGAAATAAAAAAAATCAAAATAAAATAAAGCGGGACTTATTACAGGAGTCCTTCACAATTTCGTTGACTGTCATAACCAAGAACGGTAACCATATTCCGTGTCAGGTTACGCATTCTACTTTTTCGGATGAGCATGGTTTCAAAAAAGGGATCCTGAACATTACCGATATGAGCGAAAACATCCTGAAGGAAAACAATATTGATAAAAAAAACAGAAAATTAGTTACTGAGACTATTGCCCTCACGAAATCAAACCAAAAAAAAATTGACACTAAAAAAGAAAAGATAGTAGCTGATAATATCGTATTAGCTAAATCGAAGCAAAAAAAAATTGATAGTAAAAAGGAAAAGATAGTAGCTGAGAATATCGTATTGGCTAAATCGAAGCAAAAAAAGATTGATACAAAAAAAGAAAAGATAGTAGCTGAAAACATCGTATTGGCTAAATCGAAGCAAAAAAAGATTGATACAAAAAAAGAAAAGATAGTAGCTGAAAACATCGTATTGGCTAAATCGAAGCAAAAAAAGATTGATTCGAAAAAAGAAAAGGTAGTATCTCAAAATATTATACAAGCCCTGGCCAAATCGGATGGAGAGAAGTTGGACTATGAAAATAATGGACGAAACAAATTGCTTATTGAGATCGAGGAAAACCTCAGAATGATGTTCAATTCTTCAACTGACGTGTTATTTGATTCTGATCTGTTAGCCGATAAACTAATGACAAATGTTGCGTATGAGAAAGAATTCGGCTATACAAAAATGAAAAAATCCCTTTCATCGGTGGATTGGGCAATCCATATTCATCCGGATGACAAAGAAAGAGTAATGCAGGATTATTCCAGGATGTTGCATTCTGCAGATACTGAATGGAAATGCGCCTATCGGTTTTTAAGGGCCGATGATTCAGTTGCAAATGTATTAACCAACCGTATTATCCTGAGAGATGCTGATGGAAAAGCCTACCGAATGATAGGATCAATGCAGGATATTAGTAAACAAAGAGCATTGGAGGAAAGGCTCGAAGAAGAAATTAAATTAAAAGAAAAACAAATCGCTGATGCATCTGAGGATGCTAAGGACACTGAAAGATCTGATATAGGCAAGGAACTGCATGATAACGTAAACCAGTTGTTGGGAGTATCCAAATTATATCTTGATATGGCTAAAGCCGGTGGAGAGAACAGTGAATTGTATCTGTCTAAATCCTCTGAATATACACTTAGCGCTATTGAAGAAATCAGGAAATTAACCAAATCCCTGACAACTGATGTAATCAGGGATATAGGACTTTGTAGCGCCATTGAAAGTATAGCGCTCGAAACAATGGAAGTAAGCCCGGTAAAAATAGCATTGGGAGTAGAAAGTTTTATAGAAAAGAGCGTCACCGATAAATTTAAACTGAATATTTTAAGAATTATACAGGAACAACTGAATAATATCTTAAAACATTCCAGTGCAACAAAAGTTTCCATTAACCTTCTGCAAACAAAAAAAACCATTAAACTTACCATCTCAGATAATGGTATTGGTTTTGATATTCGTAAGAAAAGAAAAGGAATTGGGTTAATTAATATTAAAAGCCGGGCAGCAGCTTACAACGGAATTGCCGATTTTATCTCGGCACCTGGAAAGGGATGTATTTTAACCGCTACATTTTCGGTTATGGATAATACTTTAAAACAGGCCTCGTAGGACAATTTTAGCAACGTCTCCACTGGTTCCGTTTTTTTAGCAGCGCCAAATTGCTTCAGTTTTTAATTCAAAATAATACAGGCAGAATAAAATATCAATCATGTTGCATGTCGGGAGACCAGCGACGACAACTTCCGCGTCTTATTAACAAATATGGCGACAAAGCAAATGGATTATTTGCAGAAAAACTCTACGGCAAATAATCCATACTAACTTCTGGCCTTTATTTAAAATGCCGTTCCCGATTTTATGAGTGTGCCGTTAATGGTAAAACTTGCCTGCCACAGCCGGTTATTGTTTACAAAAACAGCAATCCATTCCCGGTTATTGCCACGCTTCCATTGGCGTACCGGTACATTTCCAAAAACCAAATTAAAACTATTCAATACGGCTGCCGGGGGAATATCTGCAACAATAATAGAGGCGATGGGAGTCGTTTTATTTGCACATGTTGTTACAACTGCAAATGCCGGAATTGATAAGAATAACACAGCCGCTACAAATAATATTCTTTTCATGATTTAAAATTTTAAAAGGTAAATAATTAATAACAACATGAAAATAGCTTTGAAAAATCATCGACAAAAACAATAGTTACCCAATGAGAAAAAATAAATCTCCGACAGGAAAAATATATTGTTGAAACAAATAAAATAATTTTATTAACCCCGCAGTATTACGCTGTTCAGCTTCATTGGCGTCGCTCTCTTGTGCAGCATATCATTACTCAGCTTTTTTTCACGCAAAGCCGCAAAGAAAAACACAAAGGGCGCAAAGAAATTTCTTTGCGCCCCTGCATCATTTCGATCCTTGTGTAAACACACTACGGACATTCCCATTTATACCCCATATAATCAAACCCACCCTGGTTTACCATTGTTGGATGATGCATCGAATCTGTTTGATAAGTAATAGGATAATCAATATTTGTATAGATCGTAAAATTGACCACATTGTTCTTGCTGATAAAATATGGCAGGTGCGGATCAAACCCTACATGTATCTGGAAAAAGGGATCTGCCATAAAAAAATACCTTGAAGTTGCATTAAAATAATTCGGGATGGTATCATAATCATAATAGATAGAGTCATCAGCCCAATAACTGCTGTGAAATAAAATACTTTTTACGTTATCATTCTCCCAGCGAAAATCAGAGATGAGTGTGTCGCTATCAGGCGACCCTTCATAACGATCCACGGTCTTCAGGTTTGATAGGATATTTCCATTGTAAATGAAATCTATTACCGAATGCACCGTATCGAAATGATTGTACATATCAAAATCATGCGAAATGATCTGCGATAACATACTGTCATTTGCGTAATGAAACGTATCGATGTGATACAACAGGTTTCCCGGCTTTTCATAATAAGCCATGCTGAAGAGCCTGTCACCGGCATAAGCATACAGTACATCTGCACTTGACCCGATTACGCTCGTGAGTTTTGTGCCGGTGTAAAAGAAATCGGCAGAATCATTGATACCACCCGATCCTCCATAATAATAGGCAGTCCTAATGTGGCAGGAATCCTGCGGAACAATGTTCACAATTGGATTAGTGTTATCCGGATCCTCGGTCCGGGCAACATCTTTCTGGCAGGAAATAAAAAGAAAGGCTGCAATAAAAGCAAGGCATAAAATTCGTCTCATGCAAAAGTTTTTAAAATTGAAGAATTAGTTATTGGATAAAAAGCGGATCAGCAATATTATTCTTTGTGATGCTCACAGTAAAGTGAAACTATCCAAAAAGGAAAAAATCGATACTGAATAAGAAAAAACCGCTATTCAAACAGTAATCAAAACTAGGTTTATAACTGTACACTATACCCGCCGCAACAAAAAACTATGAATTTTACAAAAAGGTTATTGGTACCCTTTATCGGTTAAAAATCCCTGTTCAGTATAGTTTTATGCCCGTTCGGTACAATGTAGTTTTTAAAAGTTTTCATGAACTATAATTTCATACCATGAAAACAAGAAAAATAAAAATTTTGCTGATCAGCCTGCTTCTTGTTTCAACTGCAGGTATATTAACCGCATTTTATTTGTACAATAAAGGACCGCAGGATGTGGAGAACAGCAGGGGCCTGGCGGTGAAAGCATTCGACCTGTATAGTGTTTATAAAACAGATACCATTGTTGCCAATGATATATATACAGGAAAGATCCTTGAAGTAAGTGGAATATTAAAAGAAATATCGCAGAACCAGCAACAGCAACAGGTATTGTTGTTAAAGACATCAACAGAAGGTGCTTCTGTTAATTGTACGATGGAATCACCGGTACAAAATATTAAAGCATCGGATCATCTCATTATAAAAGGTATTTGCAGTGGCATTGGCCAGGGTGATATTGATCTTGGAATACCTGCCGATGTTTATCTCACAAGATGCTATTCCCATACAACTGGTAACAATCAATGAAAAAAATATTAATCATATTATCCGGGATCGTGTTGTTGATTATTGTGTTTAACGCATGCGAACACGTCCCGGAAACTAGTTTAACTCCTCCGCTGGTTGATAATAATAATCCCGGGAGCAATGACAGCGTTTCCGGTGGTGACCAGAATTGCGATCCTGATACGGTATACTTTCAAAATGCAGTATTGCCATTGCTCATTTCAGGTTGTGCAAAGGTTGGTTGTCATGATGCGGTATCTCACCAGGATGGTGTGCAGTTAACTTCTTATCAAATGATCATGTCTACCGCCGATGTAGATCCCGGCGAGCCGGGTGAAAGTAAACTCTACAGGGTATTGAATGAAACAGATCCGGATAAAATAATGCCGCGACCACCTTCTACTCCGTTTACACAGGCCGAAAAAAATATTATTTACAACTGGATATTACAGGGAGCAAAAAACAATGCATGCAATGACTGTGATACCGCAACTTTTACATGGTCCGGAGCCGTTCTACCTATGATCAACAGCAATTGCAAGGGTTGTCACAATCCTGCATTCTTAAGTGCAGGATTGAACCTTACTAATATTTCAACCGTGCAAAGTATTGCATTCGATGGAAGACTGCTGGGTGTTATAGAGCACCAGCCTGGTCTTCCTCCCATGCCACGGGGCGCCGCCAAATTAAATGATTGTAAAATAACGCAGGTAAGAAAATGGGTCGCTGCAGGTGCACCAAACAATTAATAGTAATGAAAATGATCTTTTTAATTAAAAAACATATCAATAAAAAAATAATAACGCTGACTTTGTCTTTTATTCTTATTGTCTTTATACTACAAGGCTGTTATAACGACAAAGAAGAATTGCTATATCCCGGGAGTAATGCTGTTGTTGATTGCACAACCAGTCCCGCAACATTTTCAACTGATATTTTTCCATTGATCAGCAGTAAATGTGCTATTCCCGGTTGTCATGATGCAACTGCATCTGGCGGTGTGGTATTTGAAAACTATACACAGATCAGTGCAAAAAAAGACAGGATCAATGCAAGGGTTGTCATAGAAAGATCAATGCCCCCAACAGGACCATTGTTACCAGCAGAAATAAATAAAATAAAATGCTGGATCGAAGGAGGAGCATTAAATAATTAATATCCTCCAATGTTAAATTATAATTTCAAATGTCAAATTCGAAATTATCAGGGAACTAAAGTTGAGTTTACAGTAGCACCGAAGCTTAACCAGGATCTCTTCCGCCATCGGGGTGTAATTGATGGCGGTCGCTTTTTTTGGTTACTTTTTTGGCGAAGCAAAAAAGTGACAACAATTTGTTTGAAGCTTAAAAAAAAAAATTGAAACACACACTTAAAATTGAAATCATGAAAACACACATCTTTTTATTCGCAATAATATTGTTCGCCTCGATCAATACAGCGAATGCTCAAAAATATTATACAAAAAATGGCAATATCAGTTTCTTTTCGAAGACCGCTCTAGAAGATATAAAAGCAGATAACAACCAGGTGATGAGTATCCTTGATACAAAGACCGGCGAAATGCAATTCTCTTTACTTGTTAAAAGCTTTCACTTTCAAAAAGCTTTGATGGAAGAGCATTTCAATGAAAACTATATGGAAAGTACTAAGTTTCCAAAAGCAACCTTCAAAGGCGCTATTGCCGATGCATCAAAGATCGATTTTACTAAAGATGGTAATCATAAAGTGAATGTGATAGGTGAAATGACGATCCATGGTGTAACAAAAAAAGTTTCTTCTCCCGGCACGGTTACGATCAACGCAGGAAAGATCACCGCAAGCTCCAGTTTCCCGATAAGAGTGGCAGATTATAATATTGCCATTCCAAAACTGGTTAAAGACAATATCGCAGAATCTGTAAGCGTAACAGTCAACTGCAACTTTGATCAGAAAATGTAATCGCTCATCGCCTAAATAAAAAGGATGCACTTATTTAAAATTATATTACCCGTTTGCGCAATGTTTATCTCTTCGCAGCTTGTTGCGCAGGATACAACTGCGAATGACCTGATGGCGCAATTGGAAAAAGAAACTTCCGGTGCATCCACCAATTATGCTACAGCAACTTTTAAAACCACCCGACTGATCAATGGTCATACCGTGGAAAATGTTGGTAAAGGTGTGTTGGACGTAAAGATCTCACACAGGTTTGGGAAAGTTAACACCGGCGGTTACGAGCTGTTTGGATTGGACAATGCGACTATGAGAATGGGTTTTGATTATGGCATCACCCGTTATTTAATGGTTGGTATTGGCAGGAGTACGTTTCAGAAAACATATGATGCATATTTTAAGATAAAATTATTAAGACAATCATCAGGCAAAAGAAACATGCCTATCACACTCAGTTATATACCAACCATTGCGCTGAAAACTTTAAAAGATGATATCCCTGACAGGAAAAATTATTTTTCTTCCCGCTTGTTTTTTACACACCAGCTTCTTATCGGAAGAAAATTTTCTGAAGGAACTTCTTTACAGCTCATGCCATCGTATTCGCACAGGAACCTGGTAAAACTTGCCACGGAGCCCAACGATCTTATTGCCATTGGTATCGGCGGCAGGCAAAAACTATCCAAACGTATCAGCTTAAATTTTGAATACTATTACCAGCTACCGGATTATAAATTAGAGGGTACCAGCAATTCTCTTTCAGCAGGCGTTGACATTGAAACCGGCGGCCACGTGTTCCAGTTACAATTCACCAATTCACAGGGCATGAGTGAACGTACGTTTATCTCTGAAACAACAGGAAAATGGGACAAAGGAGATATTTATTTTGGATTCAATATTTCAAGAGTTTTTACTATAGGAAAAAGAAAGTAAATACTGGTTTAGATTTTGTTCGATAAAATTAATTCTATACTCAGACGAGTTGGGAATTAATTTTGAAAGCTGATTATATTAACAGATTGTCAGGCTGAGCTTGTCGAAGGAGAGTTAATTATAAAAACTGAACCGGCTTCGACAAGCTCAGCCTGACAATTTTGTGAACTGGTACAGCACTCTCAAAAGAGATAGTCATAGGTTGCACAAAATTTTAATTAACTTGTAAGCAAATCAAACTTTAATGTTTAGGTTATATATAATTATTTTATTTTTATTAACCAGCTTACAATCTTATAAGCATTTTCCATCGGCGGTTTATGGTACCAACACCGGCTTTGTAAGTTTTCATTCTGATGCTCCACTCGAACTGATCACAGCAAGCAGTAAAGCATTACGAGGCAAGCTCGACATCGAAAAGAAATTGTTTGCATTTACTGTTAAGATATCATCATTTCAAGGTTTTAATAATCCTCTCCAGAAAGAACATTTCAACGAAAACTATCTTGAGAGTAACCAATATCCCAATGCAACTTTCAGCGGTAAGATTATTGAAGACATCGATTTTTCAGTTGACGGTAAACACACTGTTAGAGCTAAAGGAAATTTCATGATCCATGGTATAACACAGGAAAGGATCATTAAAGGCGACCTGGTGATCAACAAAGGCACCATAAGTGTCAGTTCAGATTTTACTGTGTTATTGTCTGATCATAACATTGCTATTCCAAAGATCGTACACGAAAAATTAGCATCAGAAATCAAAATCACCGTCAAAGCTGATTTAGTACAACAATGAGCAATGCTTTAAAAACAACTGCATTATTATTTTTCTTTTTGCTGTATGCGTTACAGTCATTCTCGCAGCTGCCTGGCTATAAAAATTTTGTGTTGGAAAAAGACAACAGGCAAATAAAAATAAACACCCTCTATAAGAACAGGCAGGGATATCTTTTTGCAGGTACCGACGAAGGCCTGTACAAATTTGACGGCGAAAAATATTCCAGGATAAATTTTGAGAATGAAAATTATCATGATACGGTCACTGCCATATTCGCTGATAAAAAAGATAAAATGTGGATAGGATTTCGAAATGGCAGGATTGCAAATTTATTGAACAAGCAGCTGGTTTATTTTGATCCCGAAGAAGGAACCCCTAAAAAGAAGATAACGGCATTTATACAGGACAAAGAAGAAAATATCTGGTTTTCTACCAATGGAGAAGGAATTTACGTTCTAAAAAATAACAGGCTATATCTTATCAATGCAGAAGATGGATTGGCAGATCAGAATGTGAGTACATTGATGCTTACCGATGATAACGCTGTACTTGCCGGCACTGATGAAGGCATGTATATCTGCAGGTTCAATAATGGGAAAAAACAACTCACTGTAATAGATCCACGCAATGGCCTTCCCGATTATATTGTAACGTCTATAATAGAAGCAGCTGGAAATAAATATTGGATCGGGTTGCAGGATAAAGGTTTTTGTTTGTATGATCATAACAGCAAAAAAATAACCATTCCCGAAAAAGCATTGAACTGGCAATGGGGACAGGTAAATTCAATGCTGCAATCACAGAACTGTCTTTGGCTTGCAACGGATGATCATGGATTGTTTAAATATTGCCCTAGTCAAAATAAACTCAGTAAAGTCCAGCAACAAATTCGAGGTAACGATTTCAATAACCTGCTCGAAGATAAACAGGGAAATATCTGGATGACTGCCGCAGATTTTGGTATGGTGCGTACGCCGGGAAAAACGCTTCAACTAATGCCGATCCCGGGCAATCCCGTTTTTGAACATGTACATGTGATCCTCTGCGACAGGAATGGAAATACCTGGCTAAACAATGAATGGAATGATCTTATAAAACTTGATCACAGCAACGATACAACAATGGTAAGAAAGATCCGGTTAGCAGGATTGAATGAGCGGACCGACATTACAGCCATCTACCAGGATGAGTACGATAATATCTGGATTGGTACCATGGGAAAAGGATTGTTTGTTTTAGATCCAAAGAGTTTTAAATACAGGTTAATTGATGACAAAGGTTCATTCAATGACGCAGGTATACTTTCCATAAGCGGAAGTAAGAACATTGTTTATGTCAGCAGCCTGCAAGGCTCCATGATGATATTGCTCACATCAGCTAATATCGATATTCGTAGTCCTTACCATGTTATAGACTATGATAGCAAAAGCACCGGCACAAATTATATTTACAGCATTTTTAAAGATAGTAAAGAGCGTGTTTGGTTTGCGACCGATGGAATGGGTTTAACTAAATTAGAAGACTACAGGTTTACTTATTATAATAATAAACAACAAATAAAAGACGACCGCATCTATTCAATCACGGAAGACAGAAAAGGAAATATCTGGTTTAGTACCGCGGGTGCAGGCATCTATAAATTTGATGGAAAGTCTTTTAAAAATTATGGATTAAATGAAGGACTTAGTAATTTAAAAATATCCGTTTTAAAAACAGATAAGGCCGGTAACATCATCATCGTAAATAAAAAAGGGCTCGACATTTTAAATCCTGAAACCGGCAACATTTCTTATATAACCACCAGCCAGGGAATTGCAACGGTAAATGCTGAAGATATTGGGGCGGTAACAAAAGATACGTCCGGCAACATCATGGTCAGTACTCAAAATGGTATTTTAACTTACTCTTACCCGGAAAATACATTACAGAAACCCACAGCGCTGATTGAATCCGTACAATTATTCTTAAAAGATATAACTGATAGTGCATCCAATATATTCAGTCACGATGAAAATAATTTTACATTCAACTACACAGGATTGTACTATACGGATCCGGAAAAGGTTTATTACAAATATAAACTCGAAGGATTTGACAGCAATTGGGTAGTAACCACTGACAGGAGTAAAAATTTTCCAAAACTTGATCCCGGTCAATATAATTTTCGGATACAGGCGTCACTTAACAAAAATTTTACTACCATAGATGAAGCTTCCTATTCCTTCACAATAAAAAAAGCGTTTTATCAAACAAGCTGGTTCTTCATTGCTTGCGCTGCACTGGTTTGTTTATTGGTTTACTGGTATGTAAAAAGAAGGGAGATCAGTTTAAAAAGAATTGAAAGATTGCGGCAGGAAAAAATTCAATTCCAGTTTGAAGTATTGCGTAACCAGGTAAACCCGCATTTTCTTTTCAATAGTTTTAATACGCTGATATCAACAATTGAAGAAGAACCGGAAATGGCTGTGGAATATGCAAGCCAGTTGTCTGATTTTTTCAGGAACGTCGTTACACAACGGGACAATGATACTATTCCACTGGCTGACGAGATCAAATCATTGAATTCCTATTTCTTCCTGCAACAAAAAAGATATGGTAACAACCTGAAGGTAAATATAGAAATTACAGAAGCACAAAAACTGAAAATACAGATCCCGCCGCTTACCTTACAATTATTAATGGAGAATGCGATCAAGCACAATGCTATTTCCAGTGAAACGCCCTTGTTAATCTCCATTAAGATCACTGATGACAATTATCTTGAAATAAAAAACAATATTAACCTGAAACGAAATAACCGGGAAGGCGCAGGAATGGGGTTACAGAATATTATCAGCAGGTATGGCCTGCTTACCAGTAAGCCGGTTAAAGTAACCAATAAAGGGCAAAAGTTCACCGTATCATTACCACTCTTAAATTAACGATATGCTAAAGATCCTCTTACTTGAAGACGAAGAGCCGGCTGCAAAAAGATTATTGAAAATGATCAGGGAGATTGAACCGGAGGTAAAATTACTGGGGTCATTGGTAAGTGTATCCGCTGCTATTAAATGGTTCCAGGAAAATGAAATGCCTGATCTTATATTTTCTGATATAGAATTATCAGATGGTTTAAGTTTCGACATCTTTAAGGAAATAAAAATTTCATGCCCGGTGATCTTTATTACCGCCTATGATCAATATGCAATCAATGCATTTAAAGTAAACAGCATTGATTATCTTTTAAAGCCAATAAAAAAAGAAGAATTACAAACTGCCATTACAAAATTTAAAGAACTGGCTTCGCCTCCTGCCCCTGCGCTGGATATTCACAAATTGCTGGAAGCATACGGTTCCCGCAATGAAGTTTATAAAAGCAGGTTTGTGGTGCGTTATGGAGAACACATTAAAACGATCAACACTTCGGACATCGCTTATTTTTATACAGAAGATAAAATTACTTTTCTCACTTTGTTTGAAGGCCGGCGTTTCACAATTGATTTTAACATGGATAACCTGGAAGCTGTTCTCGACCCAAAAATGTTTTTCAGGATCAACAGGCAGTTCATCATTTCTATTAATTCCATTGATGAAATGCACAGCTATAGTAAAAGCCGTGTATTTGTAAAATTAAAGCCGCCTGCAAAAGAGGAAACAATTGTAAGTACCGAGCGATCTGCTGCGTTTAAACATTGGTTGGGTGGAGAATAAACTTTTTGAAAGCCTTTTAATTTTTTACTCTTGCGAATAAAATGATGCCACGTATGGTTAGTTATTTAAAATTCCTTTCAAAATGGGGCATCAGGTGAATTTACATAGAACTGGCACAGGCATTGAAACAAATAAGTCATGTCAACCTCAAAACCATTCAGCTTTATCCTGCATATTTTTAGCAAAAATGAATACATAGCTGACATAACGATCATTGGCATCGCTTATCGTACAACAGAACCTGGCAGCAAGGTGGAGCAGTTGAGTTATTCCATTACGCAAATAGTTTTAGACAGCTTAGACATAACGAATATAGCTTCGTACCTCGATATACAACAGATCAACAATGCCTGTTTCAATTTTGCACAAACACTGTTTTCAGAAGAGATCAATGCTTGCAGTGCCTTATTGAATTTTTCTTTACCAGGAAACGGGTTTTCTCCGTCAATTGCAAATTAGAACTACTATGGAATGTTGCTGCCTGCAATGATTACCGCGGATGCAACTTTTTTAAAAAAGATTTTTTGATGGTTACATTTTATTTTTTTTTGTAACCATGCAAGTCTTTTGCCTGCCTAAATATAACCTAAGGAGTTTTATTATCGAGATGCAGGGACCTAGTCTATGACTAGCGTTAAGGCGTGATCGTTTTCGGGAGCGTGAGTTAAACTGGGAATTACGTATATTACGGTGTTTGTCTAAATTTAAAAATAAGATCATGAACTATACTCCTCCGGAATTCGAAAAAACTTCTTTCAATTGCCCGTTTTGCGATGTATTTGCAAAGCAGATATGGACAAAAATGCAACTTTCTACTGACGATAGAAGTTACATGGCAGGCGTTAGTGATCCTAAAATATGCGTTTGCTTTCATTGTGGTGAAATGTCCGTTTGGAAATCGGCCAGAATGGTTTATCCTAATACAGGAACTGCCCCGATCCCAAACCCTGATATGCCTCAAAATGTAAAAGATGATTATGAAGAAGCAAGAACAATTGTTAATTTATCGCCACGAGGCGCAGTTGCCTTATTACGGCTTGCTATTCAAAAATTGTGTACGCATTTAGGAGGAAAAGGAAAGGATATTAATTCTGACATTGGAGTGCTGGTGAAAAATGGCCTGCCAGAGAAATTACAAAAAGCATTAGATAGCGTAAGAGTTGTAGGCAATAATGCTGTTCATCCCGGACAACTCGATTTAAAAGATGATATTGAAACAGCTAATAAATTGTTTGTATTCGTAAATATTATTTGCGAAAACCAGATATCACAACATAATATGATTTCAAAATTTTATGATGATAAACTTCCTGAAGGAGCAAAAAATGCAATTGAAAAGCGAGATAAAGTGTAATGAAATCTCATTCAACAAACGATTTTGCGTAATGTAATTGCGTAATTAGAGAGTTATCCCCAACCTTTAAACAGCATTTTTGTTCTAAAATAATTTAATTGTGAAGCTTTCAAGTGTACTACAAACTATAAATATTGCGTACCCATTGTTAGATAGCTTTTCTGTATCAACTGTTACAGTAAATGGTGTGGAATATCGCCAGATTCGCAATATTGAAAATGTTAGGAGAGCTTTACAATTACTTAAATCTACAAAAGTATTTAATGAAATCGTTTATAAGTTGGAACAGACTGTTTTTTATGGAGTCAATAGTGAAGAAACAAACATCAGACCAGCAGAATATAATTCCATAAGGGTACTGTTAGATGAACTAATGTCAGTTGTTATCGGAGTTAAAAAAGTTGTCGATAACTTAATTCCAGAAATTCCAGATAATACTGTTTACATTAAGCTTCCTGAAATTTCCGATTTAGATGAATTTAGAAAAGCTATTGATGCTTTTAATAAGATTCTAACCATGACTATATTAGATCCGAAAATCGGAGGTGACATTGTTTTTATGGGAGTAGAACCCGGCTCTAACTGGTTTAAGGTTTTCGTTAAAACTACTACGGCAATTTCTCTTTTAGGAAGTCTAATGTGGTCGGGAGCGGTTATATACAAGAAAGTACAGGAAGGAAGAATAATTGAACAATATGCTCGTGAAAGAGAATTGCAAAATGATCATAAGGAAAATTTAGTAAATGCCCATAAATTACTTACAGACATGGCTATTGATGCTGAAGCGTCAATTCTTTATAAAAAGTATTATGAAGATGGCACAATTGATAATGAACAATTAGAAAGACTTAAAGTATCATTAAAGCTTTTATCAGAAGAAATTGCAAAAGGTGCAGAAATAAATCCAGCATTGACCGCACCGGAAGAGGTTTCTAATTTATTCCCTAATATGAAAAATTTACCAATGATTGAATCTAAAATTGGTAAAATCGAACAGAAATAAAAGTTTCGTATAACAAGCGGTTTTACGCAATCGGGACAGAGCGAGATAATCCCAGCAGTAAATCATTTTCAACTTCATCTAATTAACTTTAGTTTTATTAAGCCGATATTTTTGCTCCATACTTAGTACAGTACTGACAATTTGTAGCATTAATTTTGTGGTATTACATAATTGATTGCACTTTTAAAATTAATATTATGGAACCAACCAAGACTCAATTTGATCCACTGAAGTACAAAAACAATACACACGATCAATGGCAGGCAGCAGCTGAAGCCTGGTATCAATGGAGTTCTACACTTAATCTCTGGCTTGGCAAAGCCACAGATAAAATGCTGGAGATGGCGGGCATTGGCAACGGACATCGTGTGCTTGATATTGCAGCCGGCGCTGGTGAACAATCTCTTACAGCAGCAAAAAAAGTTGGTCCCTCAGGTTTGGTTTTGGCTACAGATATTTCACCTAATATATTGCAATATGCCAAACAAATGGCGCAGCAGGCCGGAATGAAAAACATAGAAACAAAAGTAATGGACGGTGAAAACCTGGAGCTGGAAGATGAATCATTTGATGCAGTTATATCCCGGGTTGGTCTTATATATTTTCCCGATCAGCAAAAAGCATTGAGGGAAATGCATCGTGTTTTGAAACCGGGTGGGAAAGTTGCTGCAATAGTTTATTCGACACCGGAAAAAAATAAATTTTTCTCTATTCCCGTTTCTATCATTCGCAACCGGGCCAAATTACCTCCGCCTTTACCAGGCCAGCCAGGTCCATTTAGTTTAGGTGCAGAAGGCGTTATAGAAAAATCGTTTTTACAGGCAGGATTTAAAAATGTAAGGTCCGAACTTGTCGACTCCCCTTTGCTACTGCCATCCGCAAAAGAATGTGTGCGTTTTGAAAAAGAATCGTTTGGCGCTTTACACCAGATGATGAGTGGTTTAACCGATCCGGAAAAACAATCCGTTTGGGAAGAGATCGAAAAAGAACTTCAAAATTTTGAATCTGAAAATAGTTTCGTTGGTCCTTGTGAAATGGTTGTAGCCGTCGGAGAAAAACCATAATTTTTTAAATGAAAATTGCCAATGTTATCACGTAAATCGGGTGTTGGCAACACATGTATGAAACTTTAAAATTATGGGAACTTTTGGCCTTAAAATTGAAAATCTCCGGTACCATTATACTCCCGGCTATGAATATGGCCAGCAAATGTTCAATTCATATCTAAAATTTTTAAACGGGATCATCATTGATATTCCATCGTTCGGCGGGAAGCTCTTCTTGAATTTACTGATAGGAATATAAAATATTTCAAAAATCAATTTAATACAGGAATTGAATTTACTCTCTTGCACAAGTATTCCAAAGAGTCATCTGCGTAAAATATGCAGGCAGGTCTCCCGCATTCTGCTGACAAGTTGCGGCGGGCAATACAGCCGCGATGCGCAAAGAATAGCAAATTTATTTTAATTGCGTAAATTAGAGCCTTAGCAACAACCTACCGAAGACGCTGTATATTCGCAACTCGAATAGAATTGCTTAAATTTCAATTTTTAGAAATCTGGAAAACAATGAAGGAGCCATTAAGCGGTAATAAGTTAATTGGGATAGCAACGGCTGTTCTTTGCTGTATAATTATTTTAGGTTGGGTTATTCAAATTACTATTATACTGCTTCAAAGATTATTGCCCAAATATGAGGAGAAACTGGAAGACTTTTATCAAAAAATAAATGGGTCAATCAGGACAATCCAAAAAAATTCTATCTACTGTATAATTTTTCTATTCATTATTCGATTCATCGCCGGATGGATGGGATGGTGAACAACGTTATTGCGTAAATTAGAAAGCCGGCTGTAATGCTATAATAAGGTTCGACTTATACCAGACATTTGTGAATCGATAATTTTTAATAAATGCAATTCAACAGGAAGACCATCATAATTAGCTTTATAATTTTACTCTTTGCGTGCCTGGCTTATTTTTTATTCATACGTAAAGAGACTGTAAAATTTGAAAAAGCTACATGGCTGGCAAATACTGTAGACCGTTTTTACATGGCTGATGACATTATTGAAAGTAGATTGCTTATTGGAAAAGATACAAACCAGGTAAAACAAATTCTTGGAGATCTTTCTGCCTCTGAAAAAGGTTTATCAGAATGGTGGTATTACATGGGAGCTGTTCCGGCTGGTTTTGGAGTCTCAATGCACCAGTTGATTGTTAGATTTGATATTAATATGAAAGTGGTTGATGTAGAACATGCGAGCACTAAACAGTAATTCAAAATTATATTGATAGTTACATACTGATTAATTCAGGTCTATACAGAATCGTTTTGGATTTTTTGGGTCATAAATAATATCGATATTGCTGGGTACAATAACTTCATGTTGAGATATGAAACCGACTATTGGTTTACCCAAAATTTCCTGGCCGTCTTTTGTAACGAATTGTATTGTTGGATTATTTATATTTCCCCCCAGGCGAAAATTACTACCTGATCCACTTTGTCCATTGTGCACAATAGTGCCGGTTACTTTAATTCCATTTTCTTTTAAATTTTGGGTCTGATTTCTTTGAAAGAAATAATAACCAAGGGCAGCAATTAATGTAATAATAATAATGTATTCCACTTTTCAAATTTACATTTTAAATAGCTTATCTTAAAAACACCACTTTTGCTCAGGTGTTCTGAAGATTCATTTGTGTTAAATTAGCAGGCAGATCTCCCACTTTCCGCGGAATAAGTTGCGGTCCCGCAATAGAACTCCGATGCAGCAAGGACGTAATTTTATTTATGTTTGCCGAAATGTTATTCCGTAAATTAGAGAATTAGCAACACTTTTAAAAAACAGTAACTTGCAATATTCTTCCTCATCCTGGCAGGTGTTCTTGCTTTTTGCAGGCAATGCCCGACGTTAACCGCAATTTTAATATGAAATTCGTTTTAATACTTACAGGCATATTTTTTTCTCATTGCATATTTGGACAAATACCCGATTTTTCTAAAGTACCGCTACTACACGAGAGTGACAGCTTAAATATTACATATCTCATTAACAATGGAGTGAAAATAACAAATGGAAAAGTGATCGCCTGGTTTCCTAAAGACTCTCTCCCGGTATCTAAAATGAATGAGATTACAACCATGCTGAACAAGGGCGTTGAAAGAACAGAGAAATATATTAAAGCTCCCTTTTTATGGCAACTGCATGATCCGGATGATCCATACACATTTTATTTTCGGTACGACAGGTTTATATCGCATGCTTCTCAGGCCGGCTTTGTCTCGGTTCCGTTTTGGCGCATAAAAAATGGCCGGTCGCCCTGGTTACATGAGGTAATACATGAAATGCTATACAGCAAAACGGGAAGTTGGTTTGGCAAGAACGTAACAGAGAAGGATTGGGAGGAAAATATGCCTCTTTGGTTATTTGAAGGCTTACCTGATTATATTTCACTGAATATATCCGTAACCGAAAACTGGCCATTTTTTGACGTTTTTTCAAATAATTTTCTGACAGATATTGATAGCTTATTTGCCAAAGAAATAAAGGGAGAAAAGGGTTCATATATTTTGTCATTCATTGGTTCGAAGGGTGCAATGCCAGAGCTATTTTTGGAAAATCGGTCTCAATATGCTCCGGCTTTTTATCACGGATCATCTTCATTTGTAAAATATCTTGTAGACAGCTATGATATAAATATTTTAATAACCGGCATTTCATTATTCAGAAAGGAATTGGAAACGATAGAAAATCTAACTGGTAAACCCCTTAAGACTTTAAGGAAAGAATGGCTTGCTAAATTAAAGATCGCAGAATAAAACCGGAGCTAACATAGCATTGCCGGCAATTTGGACGGACAGCCGTGTGCTCTTTGTTACTTTTCTTCACTTAGCGGTCTTCACCATTTATTAATTAGTTTGCAATCATAAGAAAATTTCGTTCCTTTAACCAGCAATAACATCATGCTAAAAATTTACATCCCTATTGCGCTGCTATTTATTTCGGGCTGTTTAAACAATAGCTCAAATGATAAAGTAACGGCCTCGCAAAAATTAGAAAAAAAAGATACTTTACCGATCCCGGAATTATTCATCAACACAAACAAGGAAGATGGTTGGGGTGCGGATGTAAGACTTTCAATATCTGCAATCTTTAAAACAGACTCATCAATAACTTATATCACTAATTCGAACTACGGCGGGGAAAAGGTTGGGTTCCACATTACAATTCCATTAAAAAGAATGGCGGCTGAACAAGTCATGCTTCTCGGTAGCAGTGGAAAAAATAGTGATAACTTAGTGAAGCTACTTTCCCGGTTATACAAGCAGGAAATTGATTCCTCCCAACACTTTGCTATTTCGAAAAGAGTTGCCTTCATAGATCTTGATGAGTTTATTAAAAAAGAGATCAAGGGTTATTCCGGAGATGAAAATGGTATAAATAGTCTTAAGGTATTTTTTGAATCAGACAATGAGGATGATAATGCAGAGATCTTCATTAATATTAATGTGAAAGAACATTGGATTGAAATAAAGGAAAAAGATGAAGATTATAGAAAGCAGGTAATAAAAGCATTGACGAATAATTCGTAATAAGCAGCGTACAACAAGGGTTTTACGCAATCAGAAAAAACAATTGTGTGCAAGCCGAATTAACATCATAATTCTATATGAAATTTATATGACGTACTTAAAAGCTATCGTTTTTCTATTGCTGGTTAGTTTATCCAATAATCTCTATTCGCAAAGTATTAACCTTAGCGGGCGTAAACCATACAGGGGTTTACATATATTTTTATTACCAATGAAATCGGACAAAGGAGAAAAGCAATTTCAATTTTCATTTACAAAGTTCACTGATGTAAATGATAAGATACGATTTGATAGTTTGGTACTATCTACATCGTCAGGAAAAAAATTAATACTATCAAATCCCAAAATACCAGTTACTGAAAAAGATTTAGATGGTGGAAAAAAATGGTATAGTACATTTTCATTAAATAAAGAGGAGATTGAATTTGTTAAAAAAGAAGTTATATCTGAGATGTATATTCTCATAAATGGCACCGAAGAGAAGGTCATCTTCCCGAATGAATCCCGTATTGAACTACATGAATTGCTGACCGAAGATTTTTGATTCAGCTATCCGGCCTGCGTACAATAAGTGGGCTTTTGCGCAATCAGTCCCCACTCTTGCGTAGCATGCTGCAGGAAAAATGTCACGGCGCAAATGAATGACTGGCTGTAATTTTTTTTTAATGACGATATCAAAAGTTAATATATGAAAGATGCAGCCTCGATATTCTTACTTCTTTTTGCAATTACTTTTTTTTCGTGTTCAACAATCCGTTTAACAAACAGAAACGAAAAAGACATCCATCTTCATGCTGGTAATTTTGAAAATCTAAAAGGAAATTATTCTAATCTTACAACTGATACAATCCATCTCAGCAGAACACTGTTCAATAATTTTCAGTTTGACACATTATACAGGCAAAAACATTATTCTGTTGACATCGTACCAATCGACCATAAGAAACTAAGCTTTAAACTTTATAATAAAGACAGTTTAATACAAAGTTTAAATGTAAAAGGAAAGTTTAAACGGGGTTATTTCAAAGTAAAACGTGGTTATAAAACAAAGTTTATTGCCGGTCCGTTACTTTGGGTGTTTGGAGAGAATTTAAAGTATATTGGATTGACAAAAAATAATAACCTGGTCGTTATCAATTTAGGCAGTTCCGGCTTCCTGATGTTAATAGTCATTCCAATTTTTGCTGCAGGTGGCGGCCAATTTGTGAATGAATATACAAGAATGAAATAAACCGATCACACTTGAAACGGTTTTTGCGTTCCGTCAACGGCGGACTGGCAAAGTTTGGATTAACCTTTATCGTTTGATGGCTTAAATTTTGCGGAAGTATTCAGGAGAAAAGCGAATCAATATGGAAAAAAAAGCAATTTGCCAGGGCTGTTGGGAACAAATGCATGTTCCTATTGCAATCAGGGGTCCGTTTTCCTATCTTTTCAAGGCAATTGGAATCAAAAAAAGTCAAATGCATCCAAACTTATGTACGATATGCGAAAGCATGTTTACTAAAGTTAAAAAACACAAACAAATAGCCGTACCTACTACCATTTTGTTTGCAGATCTCAGGGGATACACACACTTGTCACAAAATATTGATTCATCAACAATGAATGAAGTGTTGCATCAGTTTTACGATCATTCATCTATTGCGGTTTGGGAGAATGAAGGAATTGTAAATAAATTCATAGGAGATGCAGTACTTGCAATTTTCAACTTCCCCCTGGTGAGAAAAGATCATGTACAAAATGCTGTAAAGGCAGCCATTCAACTGCAAAAACATTGTCGTGATATAAAGAATAAAGTTGGCCTTGCTGATGAACACATGCTTGGAGTTGGAATTGGCATTCATACCGGTATATGCAACATAGGTGAAGTGGGAAATTCTTATAAAGATTTTACAGCGATCGGTTCTACTGTAAACCTTGCTGCAAGGTTGCAGGGAGCGGCTTTATCGGGTGAAATTTTAATTACAGAAGATGTTTATAAGGCGATAGAAAATGACTTCCCCAATTTAAAGAGCAAGCTGTTGCAGCTTAAAGGTATAGACGAACCTGTAACAAGCTATATAATTGACAAGATGTAAAACTTCAGTCAGCCCCCGAATCACCTGGATAGCTTTTCATTGACGATGACCACGACGATAAATAATCAGTATTCGTGAAATGCAATTGCGTACATTAGAGCGCTCTGCGAAATGCTTAGCCAGCAGCATATGAAAAAAATAGCATTTTTTATTTTCATTTTATTAACGCTCTACTTTCGTGGGTTTGGCCAATCCTATGCTTGTAATGCACAGCACTGGAGTGCAACTACTTCAACAATTCCTGACCTGGAAAAAGTTTTAGCAGGATTCAAATGGAATAATATCGATACACTTATTTGTGATTCCTTTATGATCGAAGGGAAACTCAACCATAAATGGCATGAAGATTTTTACAATAAACAATTCGGAAATTATTTCTCAAAACAAAAGCATATCTGTTTTGCACAATATTATTTCAGGGAAAAAGAAGATTCTTTGATACAGGAAATTCATATAATTAAGTTCATGTTAGATAAGAAAAAAACAGGCCTGTTTAAAAAAAAGTATGGATCTATTTCAAGGACTGAAAAAACGTACAGACTTAAGGTTCAAACGTTTTACAAATTTGTGATAGAACATAATGATATTTACTTTGTTTCAACTGAATCCTCTAAGCAACCAGGAAAGAGCGATTCTCAATTCAATGAACTATTTACATACATTGCTACTCATCAATAACGTAGAAACATATCACCAACAAGCGGTTTTGCCTCCTGTCAACGGCGGGAGGACAGACGGAATCCCAATTCCCTGTTTGCGCAAAGTCGCCCAATTTGGTTGACAACACAACAATTTTTAAACACCCAATTAATAAAAGCATTGGTTCATGGGTTTTGATAAACGACATAAGAATATTATATTTTCTATTCTATTATTTACTATTTTTTGCCTGATACTGTTTATTGTTGATTGGGACACAGATTTTGGAGCAGCAGGGTTGACTTTCGCAACTGAAATAATCGCAATTGGAGTTGGACTATTTTTTATTCTTTTGAAAATATTTAAAGTGGTAGTGAGTAAGACAAATTTCATATACAGTTATTTTGGAGTTCTTAACCTGATCCTGGGACTCTTAGCTTTTAGTATAATGGTATTCAATAAAAGTTTTGCTATAGGCCCTATATTTCTGCCAGTGGTGGAGTTGCTTTTAGGAATATTTATTTTAACTGACATTTTTAGGCGTGATAAATTCCGTTTATAAATATATTATATTCTATAACTGACGTGAAAGGTTTAAGACAATTAACTACCATAGAGACAAACTGCTTCCAACATAGCATTACGGTCTGGGCATTTTGCTACGCTGCTGGGCCGCGGGCCTACTTTGGAAATAAGAATAAAATTTCGTTACTTTATTAAGCAACATCGGGGAATCTATTGAGGCTTCATTTTTTCAAACTTCATTATTTTGAATATTATTAAAACGCTAACTCAGCCAGCAACGCCCATAAAAGTTTCGAGTGTAGGAATTATTGTAATTATTATTATATTCTGCGTCAAAGGAATTATAACTGGCTTAGATCACCCCGAATACCCGGTTTATGCAACCGGGCTACTCGTTATTCTAATGGCGCTTGATCTAATCGTGTTAAAGCTGGTAAAAAATAACCGCGTTATTAACTATATAGAGACCGGCGTACTATTACTTTTATTCATTGTACCGAAAGTACTCAGCGAAATAACTTGACAAAGCAGCAAATTATTTAGCAGCGTTCACAGCTAAAGATCCAAACAACAGAAAAGCAGGTTAAAAAAGATTATATTCACTTACTTTAAAAAACTATTTAATGAAACATTTCCCCATTCCCAGGTTTACATTTGTATTATTTTTTACATTAATTGCTCATTCTACTTTAATAGCTCAAAAATTAACGGAAGAAAAACTTCTCGGTTGCTGGAAAATAAAATCAATTGAGTTTCTTCAGGCGAACAAGGATTCCGCGGAATTAACTAAAAATATCAAAAGTATATTTACCTGCTTCGAAAAGAATGGAAAATTCACTACTAAGTTAAAAAATGAAGTTGATGTTCAAATAATTGGAACCGGCACTTTCAATATCAGTGCAGATGGAAAAACGCTTACTCAAAAAAGAGGTGCCGATGACGGCGGGATCGACGAATCTGCCGAAGTAGTTATGGTGAGCAATGAAGAAGTATCATTCAAGATCTTACAAATGATTTTTCACTTCGAGCGAATTCCTGGTCAATAGAAAAATGATACATTATTTCCTGCTTGTGGACCAACAATATTTGTTGATCAAAGAGTAGTAACGGGAAAATACCTCGTTGTTTTCTTCTTCGTGGGCTATTCCTTACAACAAACATTCATCTTCGTATTTCCCCACCTTATACCTGAATGAGTGCCGGCGCTGTTCAATTCATACTGCATTTCAATCAATATATTACCTGTAAATGCCGGGCCAACGCTATTTATTGAAGATGATATCGAATAGTGATTATTTTCGCTCCAGGTTAAAAGAGCTAAAGTGAGGAAGCTGATAGATCATCATTGTCATTAGGTAATTTTACCTGGTACAGTCAAATAAATTTTTAATTTCATTGTCAAACTGTCGTAAATAAAATTTAAAATGCGTTCTATATTCATCTTAATTTCAACCCTCTCCAGTTTTGCTTCTTTTGCACAACAATCAACAATAGAAATTTTTAAAAAAGACAGTATCATCGTCGTCAATAAGAACCCCGGAAAGGGCTTTCACAATGACTATATTTTATTTATACCAAAGGGGACGCCTGTCAACAAAAAAATATTCCTGCTTGTCGAACCCAACAATACAGGCAAAATATCAGACAGCATGGAAATTCATAAAAAATATGCTATTGACCTGGCTTCGGTGAGCTCGGTTGGCAACAATGTTTCTACAGAGCTTAAGATACCTTTACTTGTCCCGGTTTTTCCAAGACCAGCTTCGCAGCCTTTAATGTATACCCACGCTTTAGACAGGGATGTGATGATAGAAAAATCTTTAAAGTTAGAGCGGCTTGATCTGCAATTATTGGAAATGATAAGCGATGCCAAAAACATTTTAACTTCTATGAATATCCAGGTTGATCCGAAGTTCTTTATGAATGGATTTTCTGCTTCAGGTACATTTACAAATCGTTTCTCGTTTATACACCCCGATAAGATAAAAGCTTTGGCCATTGGTGGATTTAATGGAGAACTGATGCTTCCACAAAACGAAATCAATGGAACTAAACTCGACTACCCTATTGGCACAAATGATTTTACCAAATTATTTAAACGAACAGTTGACCTTACAACATACAGATCTATTCCGCAGTTCATCTATATGGGAAAGTTGGATGAAAACGATGCCGTACAGTTTGATGATGCTTATAGCGACAATGAAAGAAAAATAATTAACGATAACATCGGTGGAACGGTACAGGAAAGATATTTGAAATGCCAGGAAATTTATAAGAAAAATAATATTACGCCAATTTTTACAGCCTACGAAAATGTTGGACACTGGACCACAGCGGCAGTAAATTTAGAAGTAATAAAATTCTTCCTCAGCCAGATGAAGGAAAAATAAAAACATTCCGACAATAAATCAACAAGCATTTTTTATTTAATTGAGCACATAAAGATTATTTTTATTTCAAATTAATTTTCGCATGACTGATGCTAGTTGGAAGTGGGATGATAACCTTGATGCATTAATTGCTGCTCCGGAACATCACAAATTATTATTTGAAAATAGCAGTGTACGTGTTTTAGATACTTTGATATCGCCTGGAGAAATTACAAATATCCACACACACCGCTTTCCTGCATCACTTTATATTCTCAGTTGGTCTGACTTTATTCGTTATGATGCAGATGGCAATGTTATGGTAGATTCCAGGAATATTGCTAATCCTCCTCTTACTCATACCGCATTATGGTCAGAGCCCTTAATTCCACATGCGTTAAAAAATATAGGCAATCAGAATTTACATGTAATAAGTGTGGAACTCAAGACCTGGTGATGGAATGGTAGCTAATAAGTGGTTTTGCGTTTTGTCAATGGGGCAAGGACAGTCGGAATAAATTTTATCAGCAAATAATTTTTCATCTTCAATTAAATTGGTCGACTTTTTATTAATTCGCTACGGCATTTTGTTATGCATTAGTGCCGCTGCTTTGTGGTTAACTAAAAATTCCGTTTCTTTATTTCGCTGGCGGACCAGGCAGACGGAATACTAATTCTCTATTTACGCCAGGCCTGCGACGTTAGCAGTAATCTTTTATCGGCATTCATTATGAAAAAATCTTTTTTGATTTCCCTTTTTTGTGTTTTTAGCTTTATGTCAGTATTAGCCCAGGAGATCGCTATATCAAACGACAAATTAAATGTTTTCTATGCCGGCGTTGATAACCCAGTTTCAATAGCAGCTGAAAATGTTTCTTCAAAAGAAATAATAGTTAAAGCCACCGGGGGAAAAATATTCAAAGAAAACGGGAAATATTATTTCCATCCTGATAGCACCGGCAAGGCTGAAATTGTTATATATAAAAAATCAAAAGAAATTGGCCGACGTTTTTTCAGAGTTAAAAATATTCCGGTGCCGGTATTTAAAATAGGTTCTATGCGTGACAGCATGCCAATTGCAGAGATAGCACATCAACAATTTGCACGAGCTGAATTAGAAGGTTTTGATATAGCTGTATCATTTAAGGTTGAAAAGTTTACAGCTTATATAGTTTCGAATGATACCTGTAAAGCTGTGAGAATAACTAATGAAGGCAGTAGACTAAGGGAAAAATTATTAAGCGAATTCAAAGTTCTTAAACAAAATGACATTATCCTGTTTAAAGATATTGTTGTTACAGATCCGTCGGGGAAATTAATTGGATTAAAAGAACGTGTTATAACCGTATATTAGCAAAAAGGTTACAGTTAACAAGCGACTTTGCACAATCGCATTGAATAAAGGCATTTCGTATATGAAATACATTTTCTTATTTACATTCATACCAGGTTTTGCATTTCCGGTTTTCGGGCAATCAACGCCTGCAATAGAATTTTCAAAGCTCCAATCCTGCGAGATCCTGGTAAAAATGGACTCAGCCACTCAAATACCTTCTACAAATTTCATTGATAGTATTAAAAATACTGAAGTTGTTTGGTTTATTGTTGGAGAAAGAAACTATGTAACTTTAGCAAAAGCACAAAGAGTGGGTTACTTTCAAACTGAAGTAAAAAACGGGAAAACTGTAATTTTTATAATGCCAAAAAATCGGGTAACCAGGTCCCGGGGGAAAATATCAGGTGTCTATCCAAACTGGAATTTATGTACCGGCTTAAAGTTTTATAAAGCAGATTGCTTTTATGATTTAATTAAAAAGTTGTAACAGCCTGCCTCTATTATGATAAATATTGAAATAATAAAAGAAAATTATAGACGAATGAGTGACGACCAGTTGGTGCGCTTTGCAAAATTAGAAGCAGAGCATCTTACATTGGAATCATTCCATGCTTTGAAAGATGAACTTATCTCCCGCGATATCGATCTGCAGGTTATTGAAGAATTAGAAGATGTAGATATTCCGGAAAAAAACATAAACAAAGCCGTAACCAATACTTTTTTAGGTTCTTTATTCGAATTTGCCATTGAAAAGAAATCCAAAGGAGTTAGTAATGCTGAAATTTATCATAGCCTGTTAGAAAAGAAATTAGCTCCTGAACAAGCAGTCATGCTCATTCAAATGCTGCCGGAAATATCTCAAAAAACTTTGAAAGCTACAGAAACAGAGATTCTGATTGCATGGGTTGCATTTTTTATTGGAATTTTACTTTCACTTTTTTCCTATAATCAATTAGATGTAAAATTTTTTGTTGGTATTGCTGTTCTTATAACAGCATCAATTAAGCTGGCTAATTCCTATGCTTATAAAAAGAAGATAGTTCAGGCAATCGATCATTTTCAACAAGATAAAGAATCTGATTTGAAAGATTTGTATCAATAAGGCAGTCGTTGGTTGTAATTTTCCGAACACCCACATTCATCACATTCCTTTTTCCATCAACAGTATATTAAACTTATGACCGTCAGGATCAGCGAAGCCAAAACCATAATGGTTGGTTTCATCTCTTCCCTCTTCATGAAAAATATTACCGCCGGCGTTTTTAACCTTCTCTGCCCATTCTTTCACTTCCGTTTCTGTTTCTGCAGAAAGTGTGAAAATAATTTCACTGTTAAATGTTGATCCCGATGTTAAATATTCATCTATCTGTGAACCCTGTTCAAAAAAATGAATCACAAAATCATCATCACCAAAAAGAAAACTAGCCAGTTTAGGATCGTTGTTTGGCTTGTTGGGAGTAAAACCTAATTGTGTATAAAATTGACGGGTGCGCTTTGCATCTTTTACACTAAAATTAGCCCATATTTTTTTCGCTTTCATACTGTTGAATTTTGATTCAATTTACAGTAATCATGCCAACCGGCTATACCAGTTTGATGTTTTAAGCAGGTAGCTGGCAATAAAACTGGCCTGTTATTCCCGGTATTGGTTTTTCTGGCAGAATCATTGCGTAAAATCAGGAAGTTAGCAGCAATGTTAAATGACAGCAAACAATCATACATTTAATTGACTTAAAAAATAAAAATATGAGAAAATTAATAATGTGGAATATTATAACCCTTGACGGTTTTTTTGAAGGAAATCAAAATTGGGACCTGTCCTTTCATGATCTTATTTGGGGACAAGAACTTCAAAAGCTAAGCATTGAGCAATTACATTCAGCAGACTATCTTGTTTTTGGACGAGTTACTTATGAAGGAATGGCAGCACATTGGATAAAAGAAAAAGGAGAAATTGCGGACCTGATGAACAAAATACCTAAACTGGTTTTTTCTAAAACATTAAAATCTGTAAATTGGAATAACACGACATTAATTAAGGGAAATGCCTCTGCACAAATCAGGAAACTTAAAGAACAGGACGGCAGGGATATGTATGTTCTTGGCAGTGCAAATCTTTCAGAGACTTTTATAAACGACAATCTGTTTGACGAATACCGAATTGGAATTGCGTCGGTTATTTTAGGTAACGGACGACCGTTATTCAAACAAGGTATTTCTTCCAGGAATTTATCTCTCATTTCAACGCAACAGATCTCGACAGGCGGAGTGGTCTTAAAATATACCAAATAGTAAAAAAGAGAAATGAAATCAGTATCTCCTACATTATTCAAAACGATTCTGACATTGCACATCATCGTTTCCGTCGGATTAGTGGGTGATTCAGCGGGGTATCTTGCAGTTGCGATTCATGGAGCAAACATCACTGATCCTTTGACTGCCAGGGCTTCCTACCAGGTTCTTGAGATGCTAGCCTTTGTATTTGGTATTCCCCTGAGCTTTGCAGCGCTGCTTACCGGGCTGTGGCTTACTTTCATTACTAAGTGGAAACTTTTCCAATACCCTTGGGTAACCACTAAGTTTTTGTTGATTATTTCTGTTATACTGGTTGGAGGACTTGTGCTCAAAAGCGGTATGGATGCAATGCTTAACGGAACCGGAGGTGCCGAAGGTCGGCTGATTGCAGGAGCAACTTATGATGTTATTGCATTAATTATTGCCACTACGCTTTCAGTATTCAAGCCCGGTGGAAAATGGACATCCAAACAGCCTGGCAAAAAAGAACTGGTTATGAACAACGACAGATAAAAAACTATCTGTAAGATAGTTACTAATAAAATCAGTTTTACAGTAAATAAACCAGGCACCCCGTGTATTATAATAACAGTTTCGTGTAATCGCAAAATGTTTTACTGGTAAGTCGTCAACAATTCCAGCTAGCATATCGCCAAACCATATTATATATAAGCAATCGATTTTCCCATCGAAAAAACACATTGTAATTTTAACGCTTATAGAAAATTTAACAGTTCTACCCCACTATTAAACAGCAGCTTTTGCAAACCATTAAGAAATCTCATCTTAATTTCATGCGTTATATAAACGGAACAGATGTTTACCCTGTTACCAACCACTTTCAGCTTTTGAGACCGGTTTTCTTTTTAAAAATAGAAATCTGACTATAGACTAAGATTAACTACACGACAATTTTTATGGGATGTTGAAGATAGTGTGATCACTTACCGGTGCACATCATCACCAATCATGATTATATAATGTAGAAAACAAGGAAAACCATGCATATAACCACAAGCCAAAATTTCTGGCAACGTATTGGAGTACAAAACTGGTTTCTAAAAAAAGAAGCTGATACAATTGAAGCTGCAACACTCTCCCCGGATGTAGTTTATAAATATATAGTAGAAAAATTCAAGGAATCAATTAACGACCTTTCTTTTGCCGGCCGTGTAATTTTTTATCATGAATATATTATTTGCTTCAGTCCTGCTGACTACAATAAATTCATGGATAATAACAAAGGCATATTTGCACTCATCATAAAGGAATCAGTAAAATCTTTCTATGCTATTTTAGAGCAGCACAGCAAACAGGGAAAAAGGATCACCGCTTCCGCAAATAAATGGGTTTTCCGTTTTGTATCTCATCCTGATTATGAAAAAGGCGACAAAAGTTTTATTGGTAAACTGTTGCCAGGCAATGTGCTGAAAAAAGAAGACAATGTCAGGGTCACGTTTATTCCCCGTCAAACCGGTATCGCACAAACATTTGATATTGCTGATGAATTATTAAAAGACTTTACATTTTACAGTGATGGATACTATGAGATCCCGTACAATGAAAATCTTTGCCTCGACGATTCAACAGATCCAAAAGCTCCAAAATATTTTGCCCGTCTCGAAACTACGCTTCCTGATAAACAATATGCAGGAAAAAAACTGGAATACCTGATGAAAGATGAAGCAATTACCGTATGCGGAATAGATGAGAACGCAAACAGGTCAAATATATTCCGCATCCCCTCGGAATGGGTGTCAACCCCACATCTTTTGATCCGGTATGACAAGGACATGAATAAATTTTTTCTAAGTTCTATCGGCGAAAAAACATTGCTGAATGAAATGGAAATAAAGAATAGTGATACGGCTGCTCCCGATTGGACCGAACTGCCAATGAACTCAAGGATTGTATTGAATGGAATTGTGACGATCAACATATTTAAATAATCATATGGACAAATTACTTGCAATAGGATTATTAATAATAAGCGTGGTATTATTAATCGCTCATTTCTCTGAGATAAAACAAACACATCGCAACAATGGCTGAACATTTCTTTGGCATAACGGATACAGGAAAACGACGTCAAAAGAACGAGGACACCTTTATTGTACAGGAATTAAATAAGGAGTTGCTGCTTGCCTGCGTAATTGACGGCGTTGGTGGTTATAACGGGGGCGATATTGCCGCCGGTATTGCACGTTCTGTTATACCCGAACAATTACGGGATCTAACCGGTGATATCTCCGGGCTATTAAGACATGCGATCGTTGTTGCGAATGCGAAGATCAGGGAAGAGAAAAAAAAGGACAGTAACAATGAACAAATGGCCTGCGTGCTCACCTGTGCAATAACCGATATAAAGAATAATAAATTTTACTATGCACATGTTGGAGACACCAGGTTATATCTTTTAAGAGATCATTCATTGGTGAAATTATCAAAAGATCATTCTGTAGTAGGCTTCCTGGAAGACTCAGGACGACTCACGGAAGAAGATGCAATGCGTCATCCAAGAAGGAACGAGATCAATAAGGCATTGGGATTTGAGGAAAACATAAATGACATAAAGGATTTTATTGAAACAGGCGAATCTCCTTTTCTTCCCGGCGACACCATTCTATTATGTAGTGACGGGCTTTCAGATATGATCAGCTCAGACGAAATTTTATCAATACTCGATAGCAACAATAGCATTCCCTGTAAAACACAGTTGCTGGTAAATGCAGCAAATGAAGCCGGTGGCAATGATAATATTACGGTAGTGATCGTGGAAAACAACAAACCCATTGTTCCAAGAGAAGTGTTAAAACCCACCGGCAAAAAAAATGAGATTAATAAATCCAAACTTCATGCAATTAAATCTTCGGATCCAAGTACAGAGCGGCGAACCAGGAAAACCAATCATAGCCTTGTAGTGTTTTTAACTGTTCTCACATTGGGACTATTGGTAATACTTCTTTTTCAGAAAAGTACCAGGTTGAAAGCAAACAACATTGTACAAAAAGCAAAACAGGCAAAACATGAAAATATTATTTGGCATCAACTTACACTTCCCCTTGCCGATTCAACCAAACAATATGTTGTTAAAGATAGAGACGCTGTAATTAAACTGTCGGCCCCGCTTTTAATCAATAAAGATAGTTTCCGCCTGCTGGGCAATGGTGCTACGATTGTATGCGATTCAAATTATAAAGGGCCGGCGTTTATGATCAGCAACAGCTCGAAACAAATCATCCTTGACAGTCTCGTATTTAAAAACTTTGATGTAGCCATCATCATGCAAAAAAATAATATAAGATTAAAAAATGTTCGTTTTATCAATTGCCGTGTTCCGGTACAGTATGACCTGTTATTTCGTGATTCAGTTGTAAGCGGGCGGTTCAATGATTCAATATTCATTCCTGGTTTAACCCTTAAATAAAATAAAAATGGTCTCATTCATGAAATGGTTTAACAACAGAAAGCTGGAGCGTGTTTGCATCCTGCTGATCGCTGTTGTGATGGGTTTGCTTTTCTGGAAAATGTTTTCTGTATTACAAAGAGATTTTACTGAAGTAAATACACGTATCCACGAAGGCACTATGATAAACCTGAATGATGATAGTATTGCAGGCAACATGACCAAACTCCTGGAGAAAGGTTTATACTACGAAGATGCAAAGGATATCGGTTTCATTGCATCCACCATAGCTTCTGTGAAGGATCCCTCAGAAAAAATGGATAATAGCGGGGAACTGAATAAGAAAAATTATTTTGTAAATGCTGATGAAGCTTTTGCCAAAGGAGGAAAATCTTTTAAGAGCAGGGTAAACTTATCAAGGAATTTACTTGGTTTTTCAGGATCAGATTCCATCATATTTGATAAGGAGAAATCAGATCCGCTTAAAGTACCGGCTCAAACAGACGCGGATTTAGGTAAATACAGTATTTCAGGCACTATTCAACAACAAGCTAATTTACCTGCTGCCGGAGTTTTGGTGAGACTAAGGTTATTGGCGTCACAGGATAGCAGCAGTTCATCTGATCAGCCGGAAGAAGAGAAAGAGGTTGTTGAATTTAAAAATGGTATTCGAAAAATATTTGCTGTTGATCCTTCAAAGAACACAAAGCTTATTTCATTCAACGCTTATGCACGCACAGACGCTTCCGGTAAATTCATTTTTACAGGACTACCGGAAAATAAAGGTTATGAAATACTGCCATTGCATCCGGGATACGAGTTTGGTCGCTCACAGGGAATAGAAAATCTTAGAAGTAATGCAACTTTTAATTTTATTCAGTCGCCGCACATGCTAAAGCTTTTTTCTGCAAAGGAGTTCAATACATTCAAAAAAGAAAAAGCATTTATAGTTAGATCTCCCCAGGAAGTATCAGACTGGTACTGGATCATCATAACTGTATTCTTTTCCTCCTTCCTTTTGTTACACATTATTTTTTCAATCCGATCACCACGTACTGATCAACTGGTATTGCCTGTAATCATGATCCTTACCGGTCTTTCATTTTTAACATTATTCAGTTTACAGGATCCTTTACGTGATCGCTTCCTGGCAAAAAGCACTTTTATATATTTCTGTGTGGGAATAGCAGGTATAGTTGCGTTACAATTTATCAATCTTAAAAAGTTTACAGCCGATTCCGGCTTTTTCCGGTTATTAGTTCTGAAAAATAACAGCAAGGCTGCTAACGGCTGGCCATGGGCGCTGGGTGCAATTGTACTCCTGGGTCTCACTATCTTTTTTGGTACCGGGCCACAGGGAAGCGGCGTTAAAGTAAATCTCTTTGGATTTCAGCCCAGCGAGATCGTTAAATATATGATTGTACTATTCCTTGCAGGCTTTTTCACAAAGAATGAACATTTCATTTCCGAATATCCTTCATGGAGTAAAAGATTATCCTTTTTTATATTTGCACTCATCGCCATCCTTTCAACTATTTTGCTGTTTTTATTGCTTGGTGATCTTGGTCCGGCAATCGTTTGTTGTTTTACATTTATTATTCTTTTTTCTTTTTCCCGGGGAGATTTTATGCAGGTGGTTGCTGCAATGGTTGTATATGCGATCGCGATATGGCTACTTAAAAATGTATGGCTGGCAACGGGTATTACCGCAGGGTTGTTATTCCTCTATATGATCTTCACCAAAAAAAGGATGAGTGAATCTGCAACGATGGCATTGGTTGTGGTAAGTGGATTTTTATTACTGGATAAAATAAAAGCATTGGCTACTTTAATACCCGGTCCGATGCAGCGACTTGTTGACAGGAAAGCCATCTGGTCTGATGCATGGAATAACCAGGTATTTGGTGGTGACCAGGTAGCAAATGGTATCTGGGCAATTTCAAGCGGAGGATTTACCGGCCAGGGAGCCGGTGAGGGATTCGCCAAAACAATTCCGGAAGCACATACGGATATGATACTTCCGGCAATGGGCGAAGAATTTGGATGGGCGGGTATCGCCTGTGTCTTCATATTGTTTTTGATCTATTTACACCGGTCGGTTATAATAGGAAGACAAACCGGTACATCATTCTTATTTTATTTGTGTGCAGGCATCGGCGTTGGAACATTTGTACAATTCCTGTTGATTGCCGGCGGATCGATTGGGGCACTACCCTTGTCGGGAGTTGCATTACCATTTACAAGTTATGGCGGCACTTCATTATTGTGCAGCATGCTTGCAGCGGGATTTCTTTTATCCGCTTCAAGGATAAGCGGCTCACAGGTGCAAATGAAATACATTACGCAAAGACAGGATAAGAATTTAATGCCTGCTTTACTAGCGGCATGCGTTGCCGTTACTCTCCTGCTGGTAAATGTTTCATTTTATTCATTCAACAATAAAAAATGGATTGTGGAACCGGCATTAGTAGCCGATCGTGGCGGGGCACGTATGTTCAGCTATAACCCAAGAATAAATATCTTGATGAACAGGTTACAGGCTGGTAATATTTTCGACAGGAATGGAAGACTAGTTGCATCAAGCGATTCAAAACTGGTACAACATGAAAAAGATTCTTTGCTGGCGATAGGAATACCTGCGTCAACAATTGCATCGCTTGAATACAAAAGAGCAGAACGCTATTATCCCTTTGGTGAGCATATGTTCTTCTGGACAGGAGATGCAAATACAGGAATTTTCGAGGGTGGTAACAATGGTTATTTCGCCGAGTATGCTCATGCTGCTGAATTAAGAGGGTTTCCTGCCCCGCTTACCAAATATGAGGTAAGTGCGAATCATTATCGCCCGGAGAAATTTTTGCCGGTAACTGAAACCGAAATGATCGTTGCAAAAAAAGACTACAGTGCACTTTCAGATCTATTGCTTGCGGGTATAAACAGCGACGAAGTAGCTCAATTCAAAAAACGCAATCGTGATATTACACTTACGATGGATGCTGCTTTGCAAACAAAAATTGAACTTTCACTGCAACGTGATGATAGTGTAAACAGGAGAAGAATTTCTGTTGTGATCATGGAAGATAATACCGGTGATGTGATTGCTTCAGCAATGTGGCCACTCCCACCCGTTAATGACTGGGAACGCATGAACCTTAGCGAAGATGAAATAAATAAATTACCCGGATGGAATGTAAATACTGATATCGGGTTTACACATGCAACACAACCCGGTTCAACAGCAAAACTTGTTACATCTCTTGCGGCATTCAATAAATTAGGTAACGCTGCAGCAAATAAAGTTATCAGGGTGTATCCAAAAGATCTCATTCGTGTTAAAGGTCCGGAGCCGGATGAAGCCGGGCTGATCAATATAGAGCGTGCCATTGTAAGATCAAATAACTCATTTTTCATTCGTCTTGCTAATGAAGAACAGTTACAGGAAGATATGGCAACATTGTATATGAAGTCGGGCATGTTTCTTCATGGTGTTGGCGGGTATTATTTCGAAAATGAAACAAACAATACTGAGCAGGAAGAAAAATGGAGAGATCTATGGAGAAAAACTGAATTCAAAAGCCTTCGTCGTTACAATCCCAATAATATACGTCGCACAAGAGCTATTGGCGTTTCGGGAATGTCGTGGGGACAAGGCGAATTGGTTGCAACACCAGCTTCTGTTGCCAGGGTTGCTGCTGGAATCGCAAACAATGGTTCAATGATGCCTAACAGGTATGTACTAAATGTGAATGGCAAAACCGAAAACAGGAAAGTTGCGGTTGCATTAGTGAATGACAGTATCTATGCACAACAATTAGCAGATTACATGAGAAAACAAAGCGCACCTAAAAAAAGCAAGCTCGGGGTATTTGTTGCAGGTAAAACAGGAACACCTGAGAGAATTTATAAAGGAGTAAGTATTAATGATGGATGGTATGTTTTTTTTGCACCAAAGGCGAACGGTGAAGGTCATGTTGTAACCTGCATCAGGATTGAAGGAACAAAAGGCTCCAGTGATGCAGTTCGTGTGGCTGGCAGGCATATTATACCGTTATTGGTTGAACGTAATTATATAAAAAGTTTTGATGCACCTAAAAGTCAGCAACAATTGTTGGCCGATAAACAAATACAAAAGCCGCCGGTAATACTCGCAAACAATGTTAACCAGGCTCATTAAAACTAATATTGAATTCATTAAAAAAACAAAGAAATGTTTAATCTATTTAAAGAACAACCCGCAGATGTAAAAAAGATCAGGAATTTTTTACTACAGTTCATCAAGGAAAAACTTCAAAGGGCTTCAGGCGGCGAAGGTGTTAATATTACAGGTCTCTATCTTTTTATAACCTGTATGGACTCTGAACAGCATTTATACGAAGGAGCAACGTTTGCAAGTATACCCGGTAAATTCAGGGAAGAGATTCAAAGGATCGCTGATGATTATGCCATCTCATTGCCCTCATCATGGAAACTGGAAGTTGCTTTCACAGATAAATATCCGGCACAGGCTTATATAGCAACAGAATTCCCGGTGGCATTGTTTATATCAACAAAGCGATCGGGTTTGATTCAAAATAAATCACGTGCATTTTTAAAAATACTCAGCGGCCAGGCTGAAAAAGAAATGTATGTGATCGATCCGTCAAATGAAAAAATAAATATCGGCAGGGAAGCAAAGGCACAAATGAGCGGTGGCTTTGTTAGAAAAAACAGCATTGCTTTTACATCATCCGGTTCAATGGATATGAATCGTTCAGTTAGTCGCCAGCATGCACATATTGAATGGGAAGCAAGCACAGGTTCTTTTTTGGTTTTTGCAGATGAAGGCGGAATTCCCCCTAATAATAAAATGAAAGTACGCACTGCTGAAGGCGTATCATTTAAAATGCAGGCGATTGAAGTTGGACATCGTTTGCAGGAAGGCGACCAGATCATACTGGGAGATTCTGCTGTACTTGAATTCACATATACCGGCGAACAATATTAATATGGCAAAAGTATTTACAATAACAGAAGGATTAGAGAACCTTGGTGCATTAAAATCAGGGGGACAGGGTTCGGTGTATAAAGCAAGAAGAAGTGGTGAGATCATTACTGCGATAAAAATATTACCCACTCCTATTTCCAGTGAAACAGAAGATGATAAAAATTTTGCTTCCTTTCAGAATGAAGTTCACAAATTAAAAAAGGTAAATGAATCTCCTAATCCAAATGTAGTAAGCATATTTGCATCGGGAATCACTGCTTCAGGCAATCTTCCTTATATAGAAATGGAATATATTGAAGGACCTGATCTCGGCGAATTGCTAAAGGCTCCATATGATCCTGTTTTTACAATAAAAGAAACAATAAAAGTTGCTGATCATTTATCAAATGCATTAGCGCATTGCCATCGTTCTGATATAAAACACGGCGATATAAAAAGCAATAATATAAAATTCAACCAGCGTACGGGTAATTATATACTGCTCGATTTTGGCTTGTCCATTATGTCGGATGAACAAAGACGTACCAGCATTCGACATGCAGGCGCTATAGAATTTATGGCCCCGGAACAAAATACCGGTGTGATGCTTTTTGAAACTGATATTTACAGTTTTGGGATCACGCTGTATGAACTGCTATCCGGTACAGTTCCGTTTCCATTAAATGACAAGGGAGAGATCGCCCGAAATTCTGTAATGGTATCGCATATGGAATCACGCCCACCGGATCTTCTTTTACTCCGCGGCCAGGCGATACCGGTATCATGGAGCAATGATAAAAAAACCAGGGAGATGCAGGTGCCTTCCTGGCTCACCAGGATGATCTATAAATGTCTTGAAAAGGATCCTGCAAAACGTTTCAGGAATGGAACTGAACTACAGGAATTTATTCATTCCGGTATGATTGCTGAAGAAAACAGGAAGACCAATCTTACAACAGAAGAATTAACGGCAATAAAAAATAATGAATCGGAATTGAAAAAAAAGTTAGGCATCATGGAAATGCAGGTGGCAGAAAGAGATAACCTGATCGAAGATCTAAAATTAAAAGTGGAGCTTAATGAAAAAGCATTGTACCAGTTTCAATATGTAGAAGAATACAATCAATCCAGGCGAAAAGGTATTTCCAAAGGGCTGTTTATTACCGTATTGTTTGTTGCATTTGGACTTGCCGGCTTCACCGCTTACAATTCATTGATTGATCCGCGTAAAAATATTCCGGCAGATACAACATTGCAGGTGAATCAAAAAAATACCCGGGTGATTGATTCAGTGTTTACACCTGAGAGTAAGCCTGTTAAAAAAACGAAGAGCAGGATAAAGAAAGGTTCTACTGCGCCGGCGAATAAACCGAATCCTGAACGCACAGATAGATCAGGAAAGGATGCGACCATCAATTCTACTGCAAGTAGTTCCACGCAAGTTAAAAAATACCGTATTGTCAGTCCTGCATATTTTCATGATATGCCGGATAAAAGAAAACTACATAACCCCTACCTGACTGTCAGCAATGGAACAGTGACAGCACTTGATGAAAAGAATGATTTTATTTATGTCAAGGTGATCAATAGCGAAGGGAGAATCACTACGGGTTGGCTTTTAAAGAAAAATCTCAGTGGAGTTAATTGATATAAAGCAAACCTGCTATGCAGATTATTTTTTATGATCAGCGTTTAAAGAACATCATTCAAAACATATAAAAAAAGAAACAGTGGTAAACTGTTTCTTTTCTGTTTTATTCTGCGGTCGGTCGATTACTATTCTGATTTTTCTTTTATTACCTGGCCATCACTATTGTATACAATCATGGTTTCAGGATTACCCTTTAGCTTTACGAGGTAATTAATGATTCCGTCTTTATCAACTTTGTAAGCCTCATCAATTGGCCTGTCGGCATAAGTGGATTTAGTAACAGTACTAATAGCTACCGGCAATTCTGATTCCCTGATTTCAACCGCTTTTGAGATCAATGTACCGGATGAATTGTAAGAGGCCATCTGTTTATTTCCGTTTACTTTAAAATGCACTTTATAATTACCTTCCTTCATTTTCCAGTCGGCTCCCGCGGCTTCAGGAAATTGGCTTTTAAAATTGGTCTGAACAGATGCCGGAACATCACGGTCCTTTACTTTCATTTTTCCTGGGCGTTAACGCTTAAAGCTATACCTATAGCTAAGCAAAATGCCATAAGTGTTTTTTTCATAAAATTGATTTTTTTCAAATGGCTCAAAAAACAAGCCATTGCAAAAAGAATGTTTAACCAGGAGTTTAAAAAAAATCTAAAAATATCATCAGGAAATAACACATGCGGTTTAAGTTCAGATGATAGTACCCGGTTTCATTATCACGTAGCAGGAAAACGAAGTTCATTTTGTTTCAATAAGACAAAACGGTTGAGTGCATCATGTTGAAAAAAACTATCACGCTAATTTTTTGTTTTTTCCAACTCCCTTATGATACCATATTTTAAACTATCTTTAAGAAAGACCTTAATCTCTGCCATCAAAATGCGACTTATCCCTTTGAAAAAAATTATCATTTGCATTTTATCTACACTTGTATTTTCCGCAACAAAAGCACAGCGAGAATATTTGGCAACAGTAAATACATCCGATGCAGCCATTACAAAAATCGACAGTATTCCGGGAGTAAGATGGATGCAGACTGACCCGGCATTCAATGATATCACGAAAGAATTTACATTTATAGGTCTGTGGCAAATAAACGAGGACCCTTACTATCTCTTTACTTTAAACTCTTTAACAGGTTCCATCATTTCAAATCCTGTTATAACAAAGAGCAGCGGAATTACGCAGCTTAAATATTCAAAAACCACGGGTGTTTTATATGGGATCAGGTATGATATTTCTACCAGTACACATAGCCTGGTTCTTGTAAATAATACAACCGCATCTTATACCACGCTACAAAGTTTTCCCGGCGCTACTGTTTATAATTTTGTGATCGATGAAGCGAATCAACACATTGTTGTTTTTTTAGCTGGCAGCGCTATTTTTACGGTTATAACACTGGACATTGCAACGATGTCCACTGTTTCAGAAGTACCTGTACAATTTACTATGGGACATGTGTATGATAATGTTAGTCACAACATTTATTGTTTATCACGCAGACCAGGTCCCACAATCAATAGTTTTATATACAGAATTTCAACTGTCGCCCCTGCTACGGGGGCAATAACTGTGATCAGTGATATCCCCGCCCTGAGTGGGATCAGGTCGGGCAATCATGAAACACTTAATGAAAATCAGCGTGTATATTATTTCCAGGGTGTAATGGAAAATATTCCTGGTGCATTTATGTATTCGATCGATGTAAATAATGGGAATACTATTGATACTGCTATTGTTCCCACCGCCGGAACATTGGACAATGATAACCTTGTTTTTTTTCGTTATGATAATGCTGCAGGAAAACTAAATGCAATGTTCTGGGAGGCACATACTACAATCACGCCACCACCTCCTCCCCCTCCTGTTATTGATCCGGTAATTATTGATTCTACCTGTAATTTACCTTCCCTGACAAAAGTTTATACCAATCCTTTTAACCATAGTTTGATCGTTGATAAAAAACCAACGCTTTGCAAAGTAACCATGAATGTCTATAATATGGCCGGGCAGTTAATGCTTCGTGGTATAACGATCAATGAAGGTTTACTTACAGAAGTACCATTGACAAATTTTGCATCCGGTATTTATTTTTATGAACTTATTGCGGATGGAAAACGTAAAATGTCGGGGAGGTTTTTGAAGCAATAGGTAATCGCAAACGAACCCTGCAAATGAAAATCAAAAAAATGCAGTAGAGTCTAAATTTGATTGTCATTTATTATTAAACTGTCAGCCTGAGCTTGTCGAAGGCGGGTTACATAGAAAAATAAAGCCAGCTTCGACAAGCTCAGCCTGACAACTTTTTAACCTGGAACGTCACTAAAAATCCCTGGTTATAAAAAAACAACCTTACTTATGCAAGGTTGTTTTTTTGTATAAATGATGGACTATGATCACAAATGAAAACGTGGTTCAACTTTTTCCCATTCCAAAGTAAAATTATGCATATGGTTCGGCGCTTCATTTGCATCCCATGTAAAATCATACTGTGTGCCGTGTGGACCGGTAATATATGTTCCTGCTTCTATTGCGTGGCCCGCGTCAAGTTGTAAATTAAGTATTTCATTCATTGGCAATACCTGTACACGAAAGTCATAGTCGGTAATAAAAGGAGCAGGACTTCCATCGGCAAGACTTGAGATACGCGTTGCTGCTTTTTTGTGCATCCGCAGATCAGTGATTTCAAATTTGCCATCTTTAAATTTTACTTCACTCTGAAAATTAGTTTCTTCATTTGTATAATCATGATTAGGTTTACTCCAGAATACCACACCACTACGATCCTCGAGTGAGATAGTCATACCGCCACCGGTATAAGATGCATGTCCCTGGCCGCCAATGGCCCAATATGCTTCTGACACGGAAGCGAAACTACTGGGCATGGAAAAGGTAGTTATGTTACGATGGGGATCCGCATCTGCACGCAGGAAAGCATTAAAACGTACTTCTTTGAGAATTGTTCCTTCATCCGGTTCTTTATACAGCATACTTATTTCCCATACATTCAGCATGCGTTTGTTGGTTTCATTACCATTGTTAAGTACCGATACATATCCTGTACCTGTATCATCATCCGGATCACCAATACTTACTTTAATGTAAAACGAAGTCCATACAAGAATAACTCCGTCGGCAATTGGCCTTCCGTCAAGAAGCGTATTGCCAACTCTTACTTTACTGGCTGATGTGCTATCGCCAAAATTTCCATACAGGTAGAGATAACCACCAAATAGATTTTCTTCCACTTCCATATAATCCAATGCAAAGCCGGGGGAAGGACCTTGTGCAGGTTGATCTACTGCAGATTTTTTGCAGGCTGTAAGTGATAACGTTGTGATAAGAACGAAGAGAATAAAATTACGCATATAAATATCTTTTTTATTTGAGGTGCAAATATGGAATGAACAATAGTTTAGGAAGGGGTTCATGTGTATGAATTGATAAAGAAGCGCATTGAATTGTAAATATGACAGGCGTTATTAAAATTCAATTTCCTTACAGTGAGGTAAGGAGCTTCATTGACGAAATCATGTAGGGAATTGGTTGAATAAATATTCAGAAGGTAGATATTCGGACTGAATGTTCAATACGCAATACTCAACGAACAATATCCAATAAAAAAGCCCCAAATGGGGCTTCTGCGGAGAGGGAGGGATTATGTCCTTTAATAATTGATAGAAATCGAGCACATGCCCGTACTCGTGAAATGCCCGTTAATACTGCATTGTGTTAATTGTCCGTTCTTTTGCGTTATGCCCTGTTAATAACTAAAATGCCCCGTAAATTGCCCCGCTTAGTATTTATTGATTAAGTTTGAATTACTAAAAAATCAAGCTTATGAGTAAAATAAGGTTTGAATACCGGAGTGATATTCCCAATAAAGACGGCCGCTGCCCGGTGAGGTTGATATATCAGATGGAAAGCACACGAAAATATTTTCCTCTAAAAGAAAATCTTTATTCTCCCAACTGGGATATAAAAAAGCAGGCTGCAGTTTATGTTGATAAGAAAACCGCAAAGAATCTTTTGCCAAATGTGGAATTTAATTTACTTCCTTCCGTTAAAGAGGTCGGAGCTATTAACACAAGGTTGCAGGTTATTAAAAAAGAAGTGACTGATATTGAATATCGTTTTACTTTAAATAGGATTATATATTCGCCTCAAATGGTAATTGATGAATTAAAAAAAAGCAGGTCATCTCTTACAAAGAAGGACGAACCGACCGATGAAGTTTTTAAATACATAGATAGCTATATCGAAAATAATAAAGGGAGTGTGCAGCACGGTAGTTTATCAGTATATAAATCATTGAAAAACCATTTGGTAAACTTTCAGAAATTAAAGGGTGCAAAAGTTAGATTTAGTTCTATCGATAAAAAGTTCTTTGAAGAGTTTCAAAAGTATCTGCTTCACCTGGAAACAAAGAAGATACCGGAGGGGCTTTGTAATACTACAATTGCAAAGCAGTTAAGCACATTAAAAACATTCCTTAACAAAACCGGTGACTATGGAATAAAAATAACAGATGAATATAAAAACTTTAAAATAAAAAGGGAGAAATTAGGGGTTATCACATTAACTCAGACCGAACTCAATGCCCTTGTTGATTATGATTTCTCAGCAAGTAAGGCGCTGGATCAGGCCCGCGATGTATTCTGCTTTTCCTGCTTTACGGGGTTAAGGTATTCAGACCTTTCACAACTTAAAAGAGAACACATAAAAGGAAACCATATAAGGCTGACAGTTATTAAAACAAAAAAGACTGACCATTTTATCCCGATTGTGCCTGGTGCTAAATTGATTTTAGAGAAATACATAAATAATCACAAGCCATTACCTGTTATCTCAAACGCAAAATTAAACTTGCATATAAAAACCATTTGTGAAAAAGCAGGAATTATTGATCCTTACCCGGTAACACGTTTTAGAGGTATATCACAAAAGGAAAAAGTATATTCTAAGCACGAGTTAATAAGTATCCATTGCGCCAGGCGTACTTTCTGTACTTTGTCATTAGAGAGGGGAATGAGCGCCGAAGAGGTTATGCAAATATCGGGGCACTCAGATTATAAGAGTTTTAAGAGGTACGTTAATATCACAGAAAAAAGGGCTACAGATGCAATGCTAAAAGCCTGGGGCAATCTTTCAAAAACAAAACTAATAGCTGTTTAATTAAAATACAGAAATGGGATTCTTCGGAGAAAATATTCCGCCACAAGTACAGGCGTATGACTATGAAATAAAGATGTACCTCAAGTGTATGAGGCGCATCAAAAACAGACTATACATAATAAAGGAACGGCTTGCTTTGGGAATCGATGAAAAAACTAAAGAGTTTGATATTGAGGTAATCGCTCTTCAATTTAGATCAATATTAGAGCTTATACTTCTTTCAAGCCTTGCAGCTAATCAAGATGAATATACTAAGGGGTTTGAAAAATTAAAAGACGAATGGAGTCGGTTCAGTATAATAAAATTCTTTGACTCCAAAAACCTTGATTATTATCCTAAGCCGGTAAATGTAATTGCAACACGGGAGTCCCCTACTAAAGTGCATGTTAATAGCACCAACAAAGAAACTGGCTTTTTGACGAAAGATGAGTTTGACGAAATATTTTTAAAGTGCAATAGTTATATTCATCCCGCAAATCCGTTTGCCGATGAAAGAGATTATACTATCTGGGATTTGTTCCCTGTATGGTTTGATAAAATAACGGGTCTATTAGAGACACACATTATTTCAATGTTTGAACAGGACAGAGCATTATTCGTGTATATAAACTTTGAAAAGTATCCAGTAGTTGATAATGAAGATATGCAAATGATTTATTTGCTACCTAAACAAAAGATTGTATACAAGGATATGGGACCTCAATAACCTTATTTCTTTTTATTCTTCTGCTTTTTTTTATACTTATCCCAGGCTTTTCTCGCACGTATTTCATCTCTTGCTTCGAAACTTAATTCCAACTCGCTTTTTACGTAGACATTTTTCGATATAGGTATTACAACCGCCATTGTTTAAATTTTCTTTTTCTTCTTGACTACTCTATCTGCACTGATTTCATACCCATGTGCAATTAGTATTTCTACCATGGCTCCGGTTTTTAATTCTCCTTTGTTGAACCTGGAAAGGTACACCCGGCATTTAACGCCTTCCGCGTCCCGCTGCTTACTTATCTCCTTAAACCCATCAGATTCAGCAAGTTCCTTAAATGCTTTTTGTAGTGTCATAAATCAAAGATAAAATAATTTGGTACAAAATGTACACAATATCAAAACTATTACTATCTTTGGTTACAAATTGTAACACAACAAACCCTTTAACAATGGAAAAGACAAACAATAAACAACCAAAGAAAGGCGAAACGGTTCGCGAATGCGATGTATGTAGATACCGGGACAATTGCCCGATTGCAAACGTGAAAGTAAGCTTTGAGTTATTTATGAAAATATGCAAACACTGGAATTAAAAAAGGCTGCAGGTGACGCTGCAGCCCGTATTCATTCATCTTAAAATTAAAACAAATGAAACGCAAACCAAAAGTACAAAAAAATCTATCTGAACAGGAACTGAATGAAGATTTCTGGAAAAGCTTCAATGAAGCTCAGAAACATTTATCAAAAGCTATTAACCTTCAATCTGAACAAATAAAAAGGCTAGCAAGTAAGATGAACGAAGAACAGGAACAGGAGTTGCTTCCTGGCCCATGCGTAAACTGCAAGCATTTCGGCAGCTGCCCACTTGTTGATAAGAAGTTTTCAGTGAGGAAATTTGGTTGTATTTGGAACTGTGATCCGGTTCTTATACCTAAAGCTGAAGTACAAGAGGTCTTTTATAGCGAAGATTTTTACAAGGTTATTCAGATACCGGAACAACATGAGCAGTGGATTAACAGGCTGTATGATTTTCTTTGGGATAATCGACAATAAGTAACTCAACGTAAAAGCCCGGCTAACTACCGGGCATTATTATATGGAAAAAGAAATTGAAAAATTACGGGCTATGATAAATGAAATTGCTGATCAGGAAGATGATAAGCGGTACTGGTATGATAAAGGGATGACGGTGATCCTCGCCAAACAGCCACACATTCCAAGTGACCTGGAAGAATTAGTACTGGGATTTCTGAAAGAACAAATATTCAACCCAAAGAGTTAATATGCTTTGGCTATAAGAGTGACTAATAAATTATTTTGTGTGTCTCAAATAATCTGCATAAGATTGCCTTTCGATTGGCCCTCTTAAATAATCTTCCATGCCTACCATTATTTTGGCTAAGTAAGTTGCATTTTCCAAGGTGGTAACATCAATATTACTTTGGAGTACCGACCATTTAAAACGCTTGCCCTTGCTGTTTTTTATTGTTGGGTAATTGTTTTGAAGTAAAATGTCAATGCCTACAGTAGTTATTTGTATTTTATAAATCTGATTTGATTCATACACGATTGAGCATTTAATCGTTTTCTTTTCATCTTGGTAATATGTTTCTACTTCCCATGAAATCATTATAGTATTATTTCAGGTACATTATCATAATGAATTTCCTCTTCTGGATTTAATGACAAAAGAAAATCTTTGCCTACTGTATTTGCTTTTAAGTTTTCATTAGGGAATTGAAAAGTTGCTATTTTAAGTATTTCCTCATCGGTCAAGTCTTTGTCTGTCCAACGTTCCGCAAGTTCTGGAGTTAATATTACAGGCTGCCTTTCTTTTGAGTTGTGAACTACTTTCAATAAACTTCCTGCTTCTGTTGTACAGATCGAAAACGTTTTAACCCATTCATCTCGCTGATGATCAAACCAGGGTGAAAATATACCAGCCATAAACATTAGTGTGCCGTCTTTATGACTTATGTGATACGGTACTTTAAAAGGTGTTTTTAATGGCTGTCCTTTCTTGCCAAATTGAGGAACATGCCTATGTTCATAGAAACCAGTAGTAGGGACTAAACACCGGTACTTACGGGCAGGTGTAGCATAAGAACGCTTCTCAAATAATTCTGCACCAATTGCATTATATGTAAGATATTTTCTTTTAAAAACATTTGCTTCCTCTCTTGACTTAATCCACGGTGGTATTATTCCCCACTCAGCTGGTTCAGCATCCCATTTACCAAAGCCATCAACGGTGATAATAGGCCATTCAGTATGATTAAATGACCACTTTACAGGCTGATAAAACAACTTTGCTGCTGTTAGATCCTTTATAAGTTTTTGCTCTCTCTTATACTTTATAAATTCCTCTAGAGAAACTTTTACACCATTTATATAACACATGGTTTACGCTGTTTGGTTTGTAATTTCATATCCAATTTTACGAATAATATCTGGATGCAAATTATGTGCAAAGCCGCTCTCAAACTCTCCTGTGTTGTTATTAATCTTATAAAGTAAAAGATTCTGCGTATTGTTTTTATCAAATATTTGAACAAGGTAGCTCCCTTCATACCGATACTCTTTTCCCCTTTGAATTATTATCGCATCAGCCAATACTTTAACTTCTTCATTCTTGAAACTCAGTTTAAAAGAGAGACGGCTACCTATTGTAAGTGACATGAAAATGTGATTAAGTTCTGCTAAAATACTAAATTATTTAGCATCACTAAGGAAAATAAAGGAAATTTTAAGCACACTTCAACAGGAAGTGCTTTTAATGTGACTATCATTCAGTTATGCGATTAACTCATTAATGAAAGGTATTCTCGATGATGCCAATTTTTTCTTAAGCGAAACAAGATTTGAGAAAGAATATTTAAGGTTATGGAAGCAGACGAAAAATAAATAAAAAATAAATAGAAAAAAGAAGGAACAAACCAGAGGTTTTAATATTTAAGGTTATGGAAGCAGACAAAATAACAACTAACGAAGTGTTTTTAACACGTAAAGAAGTAGCAGAAAAGCTCAAAGTTACATACCCAACCTTAAAACGATGGAGGGATAAAGGGTTACTAACAGCTGTGAAAGTGGGTGGCACTGTCCGATATACTCAAAGTCAAGTCGAATCAACCTTAAAAGGAAAATCTTAATGGAAAACTTTATACTTTCCCCCATCTCACTCAAAGATTTTGCTGACCTGGTGAAAAATGCTGTACGTGAGCAAATGGAGGCAAATGCTGCGCTTTATCCTGCAGCCGGCATAAATGAACGTCCGATAACACAAAAGGAATTATGCGAATACCTGGATGTAACAGCGCAAACGATTATACGATGGAGGAAAAAAAAGAAGATACCATTTTTTACAATCGGGACCGCGGTACGATTCAATTTATCTGATGTAAAAAAAGCGCTGGAAAATGAAAGATAAATCCACAAAAAGAAACGAGGCAAAGCTTATGGCTTACTTAAAAATGAAAGGTCATAATCCCCATCACTCCATTAAAGATGCACTGATTACTAACGGGAAAGTAAAGACTAAGGCTATTGCGGGGCAGGAAGTGGGGCAATTATAAATAAAAATAGGCTCAATAGGTGGTACTATTGAGCCTATAAAAATTTGAATCACAAAACGAAATTACTAAAAATTGAACACACACAAGGGAACAAGCGAGGATATTTTAACCGGAAATAAAGAAAAGATTCCTGCACCTGAATTAAGCGTTGCGAAAATTGTAAGTTATGAGCCCGGCAGCGAAACTGACCCAGTAAGCGAACCAAATATTTATCTCGAATACTTTCAGCAATCAATTTTAGATCAAACAAAAAACTACCCCTTACCTGTACCTGTAATTAGCATAAGGCAAAATGCCGAAACTATCCCGTTCCTCACTTTGAAATCGTTCAGTCTATGGCAAGGAAAGCAGAAATCAAAAAAGACTACAGCACTAGCTCTTGCGGTCGCTGCATTCATTCGCGGATCCGCCTTTATTAATGATCAGGTATTTGTTGGAGAAATGGACGGTGTTATTTTATTCATTGATACGGAGCAAGGTGAAAGTTACGCAGCCAGGACAATGAGACTCATTTTAAGCCTCGCTGATGTTCAAACTTCTTCAAAGCTTATTTACTGTGACCTGAGAAGTTATTCGCCAGCAGATCGAATGAAAATAATAAAGGCAGGCATTGAAACAACACCAAGTATTAAGATTGTTGTAATTGATGGCATTGTTGATCTATTAACTGATTTCATGGATGCTGGTGAAGGTCATTTAACCACTACCGATATATTAACGCTCTGTTCAAATTACGATATACATATTGCCGGAGTCTTGCACCAAAATAAAAACGATAAAAATGCACGGGCACATATTGGAACTATTGCCTCACAAAAATGCGAGGTAGAAATATCAACGGAAGTAGATAATGATGATCGGTCGCAAAGCATTGTAAGCTGTGTTAATAGTCGCGGTATTCCTTTCGAGCCGTTCGCTATCCGCTGGGATAAAGGAAGTTTGCCTTGTGTATCTGCTGGATGGAATCAAAGCAATGCTACCGATATAAAATCTAATAAAAAATTAGAAAGGTCAAAAGAGATAGCTCAATCAGTATTTAAACCATTAACCGCACTTACACAAACACAAGCTATTGATGAGGTGATTGCTTGCACAATGCAGTCAGAGAGCACTGCGAAACGATTATTAAAAGAATGGAAAATACGTAAAATTATCATTTTAGGAGAGGATAAACATTATAGAATTAATAGCGAAGGTTCAAAGGTTCATTAGGGTTCAAATAAGGGTTCATGAACCCATTCATATAAAGGTTCATTCATCCCCTTATATATAAGGGGTGAACCTGAACCCAACTTTTTGAACCTAAACAAAAATGAACCTGAACCCAAAAATAAAATTATGTGGTTAGATAATCAAGTATCACTTTATAAAACACATGCAGACAATACCGGCAAGCCTAGCACGTACAGAGAAATACTACTAAGCTCTTTTGATAAAGATTTATCTACTATAATAAAATTGAGAAAACTTAACAAGTCAGCTGCAGATTATCAAAAGAAAAAACTGGATTTAAAAAACAAATTGCAATGTTATACACCATCGGCATTGTTGGAAACAAAAGCAAAAGGAAAACTAAAAGAGATTCAAAGGACCGGGATAATGCAATTAGATTTTGATGACAACGATATTAATCAATACGACGTAGAAGATTTAAAGCAAGCAATATTTGAACTACCCTTTGTCTGCTTTTGTGGGCTGTCCTGTAGTGGTAAAGGGTTTTATGCATTAGTACTAATTGCTGAGCCGGAAAGATTGAGCGAATACGCCCAACATTGCTTCGGGGCACTTTTGGAGTACGGTATAAAAGCGGATACAAGTAAAGGCGCTAAGGTTGAAAATCTTCGCTATCTGTCTTATGATGCAAATATGTTGATCCGGGAAAACCCTGAGCCGCTTAAAATAAAAAAGATAAAAGAGAAACCCGATAAGCAAGTAGTTAAAACAACTCAAGCAGATACATCAAGTAAATCAAACACCTCTTTAATAAAATCTGAATTAAATAAAATATTAACCGCCCAGGAAGGAAACCGATGGGCTACTATTCAAAAAGTATCCTATACGCTCGGAGGTAAATGCGATGCAGGAATTTTAAACGACATAGAGGCCGCTATTAATTGTACGCCAGCTTTTGCAGGGGTTGAAGCAAAATATTTAGAATGTGCAAAGGTTTGCTTTAATGAAGGATTTAAAAACCCAATAAAATAAAACAGATGGAAACATTAAGCGAAATAGCCCTTAATCATAAAAAACGTAAAACAAGGGAGTTTTTAATATCACGAGGCTATTTAAAAAGGAGCAATAACAATGAGATAAAAGAAAGCGGTTGGTGGTATGAATTCGGCAACATGATGGCAGAAGAATTTGAAGCCTGGGCAAATGATCAGCAAGGGCAAGGGATAGATCCGCTATTCAAATCTTTTTATTATTCTCTTCCTTTTCACAGGCGCATATATATCGTTTCTGCTAAACTGAATGCAGATAAAGAGAGTAAAAAATACGAAACACTTAAAAGGACAGTAGGCAATAACTGCTATCACTATCCGGAAAGTTTCGAGACTGCTTTTATAAAATGGAAATCATTGCAGCCTGTATTACAAAAAGCAGCAATTGCGCCTAGTACTGGGCCAACATTCGAGGATTTTTATTTACAACTCAGGCCGAAAAACCAAGCAATGATAACTGTTACAAAAATAAATTAAAGATGAAAAAAGCAGACTTAAAAGTAAAGCCGGTAACTGTACAGGTTGACCAGGTAAAGAAAAATGATAAGAGTAAAAAACAATCAACGGTAAAGAGAGGTGACCCGATAACCGTTTCAAGACCATTATTGATCTCTATAAAAAAGATATAAAAGGTCTCCTTTTGGGTCAAATTGGTACAAAGCAGATCATTTTATCTCTGAAACGATTTGAAGAATAATAATTGACTATGCAAAAAATACAAAACAAGCTTACAATAACAATGCAACAACTAATTGTCAATCATTTAATTGTAAATGCTATTGCGCTACAAAAAATTCATATATCCCTATCTGATACGTGATATATGGGTATCTGTACGCGCAGTAAAGGCGTGGTAGGTAGATAGTTATAACAAGAAAAGTAGATTAAGAAATACAGCAAAAAACAGGGTTGCAATCCTTATTACTCTTAATCAACTTTTGTTAAAACGTAGACTGGTAAAGGCTTGCATGAAATCGAATTATTATTTCGGGGTAAAAAGTGGGGCAAATAAACTATGAGCAAAGGAATAAAAACGCTATTTCACAAAATGGCTAAAGAGGGAAAAGCAATTACTATTCTTAGGCAGAAATACGCGAAGGAAGGGATACATATATCTTCTGATAGAGCAGATATCATTTTACAGTTAAGAAAACTTAAGAGAATTCATCAGAAAGACCGAAAACAATAATCCGGAAAATATATTTAAGGTAAAGTAGTTATGGCAGGTGAAAAAAAGATAATAGCAGCATCGATCCAGGTTGACACCGGGAACAGTAATGATAATGTTAAGGAGCTAAATAAGAATGTCAACAACCTGAAAGGTGATCTGAAGGATGTATCAAAAGAAACCGGTAACACTTCAAAATCCATTGGTGAGGCGGGCGGTAGCTTTTCTAATTTAAAAAGCCAAATTAGCACTCTGCCGGGGCCGTTAGGAGCTGCGGGTGACGGGGTTACTAAGTTGAGCGGTACTTTTAAAGCGTTGCTTGCAAATCCCGTTGTTCTTGTTTTAACTGCAATCGTTGGTGTTCTCGCATTATTGTACAAAGCGTTCACAAATACATTTGCCGGTGGTGAAAAAATGCAACAGGTATTTGCCGGAATAAAGGCTGCAGGCCAGGCGCTGATCGATAACCTCAGCAGGATTGGCAGCGCAATAAAAAACCTCTTTACTTTTCAGTGGGGTAAAATGGTTGATGACATTAAAGGGGTTGCTAAAGCTACAGGTGATGCATATTCGCAAATGGCGAAGCTTACCAAAGAAGCTCAAAAGCTACATAAGGACCAATTAGCAAATGATCTTGACCAGGCTGAAAGAGAAAAGAAACTAGCTATACTTCGCGAACAGGCTAATGATGATTCAATACCTGTCGCGAAGAGATTAGCGCTTTTAAAGCAGCTGCAGGCTGATGCCCAAAAAAACGCTGCAGATGATATTGCACATGCGAAAGCAGTAACAGAAAACGCAATTGCTCAATTAACCTTACAGAAGGATGGCGCTCAAAAGAATCAGGATGCAATAAATAAATTAAAAATTGATCAGATAAAAGTTGAAACTGATAACGCTAATGAATTACGCAGAATTGGTAAACAGATCACCACTGCCGAAAAGATCCAGGCTGATGAAAGAAATCAGATTTTAAAAGATGAAGAGGACCGCAAAAAAGAATCGGCTAAAAAGGCTAAAGAACATGCAGCAGAACAAAAGAAGCTTGTTGATGAGCAAATAAAAAATGAAAAAGCGTTAGCGAAAGCCAAGCAAGAAAGATTAATTAAAGAGATTGCTGATATTGAAGCGTATGGTAAGCAATTAGCGAAAGAACAAGCGGATCGGGATAAAGCAGAAGAAAAAAGACTTTTCGATAACGAGCAAACCATGTTAAAAAATAAACAGAAGCTGGCAGAACTTGACGCCTTAAATAATCCAGATAGTATTGATGCTAAAATCGAAAAGATACAAGCAGACCTTGAGCTTGAAAATTCGGTATTAGCTGAAAATGATTTGCAAAGACAAATCAATGAAAAAAATGCAAGTGACGCAATAGTTAAGATAAAACAAGATCAGGCTACAGCTGAGATGCAGATAGAGGAAGCAAAGGCAGAACACCAAAAGCTTATGCTTTCCCGTTATAGTACTGCACTAAATCAACTTTCCGACCTTGTAGGCAAGAAAACAGCTTTAGGAAAAACGCTTGCTGTTGCAGCAGCCACAATTGATACCTATCAATCAGCAGTGGCCGCTTATAAATCTCTTGCTGGTATACCATATGTAGGTCCGGTCCTTGGTGGCATAGCCGCCGCTGCAGCAATTGCAACAGGTATCGCATCAGTAAAAAAGATTTTATCTGTACAGGTCCCTGGTGGCGGTGGCGGTGGATCCGCGCCAAGCGGTGTAACAATACCCGGTGCTCCGGTTGCACCAAGAGCACAAACCACACAACTTGATCAGGGAAGCTTAAGTCAAATAGGCAATGCGACCGCAAGAGCATACGTTCTCGATAGTGATGCAGTAAATCACCGGGAACGAAACGAAAGGCTTAACCGTGCTGCAAGGCTCGGTGGATAAATTATATAAACAAAAATTCAACATATGGACAAGTTAAATTTTAGTATTTCCGAGGCAAATAGAAGATCACTGCAAATTTATATACTTACCGAAATACTTGCAGGACAAAGAGCTCACGCAAACCTTTTAATAGAACTCTCAGACAAGAATACTGAAGAGAAAGAAAAGCTGCTAAACAGTTATAATGTTACAGTTAAGAAATTTTCCGAAGAAATATTTACTGACATATATATCCTGATGAGCGAGATTTTTACAGAAGGATTAAACGACGAAAATGCCGTATCGTTAAAGCGGGTCGTAATTGAATCTTTAGCAAAATGCAAAAATTAAAAAATTTTAATCACAATTATAAAAAACAAAAGATCATGGATTATTCAAAAGCAATTGAACAAAAAACAAAAGAGTTAAACGAACTTATTAAATTAAGTCAGTTGAAGCCTGTAAAAGTCGATTTTAAAGCTGAAGCAAGAAAAAAAGGCGATAGACTTGATAAAATTGCAGCAGCTTTTAAAAAAGGAAAAGAAAAAGATACCCATCAGGCATTAACCGCTGCAGGCTGGCTGCGTGGCGTAAGTAATGAAAAAGAAGGTACGGCACAATATGGGCACAAAAGTAAACCGGGCTATCTTTTAAAGATACACGGCAATACTTTTTCTGTTCACAATGGTATTGATGTAAAAATACCACCTACCAATTTATCATTCATTCAGGTTTACTTAAATAAAAAATAATGAAAACAATCAGCGAAGAAAATAAAATGTTCCTTGATACAAACAGGCAGCACCTGCTGTCAATAAAAAATGGATCGTTAAAAAGTGTTAATATTCCGCGATTCTTAAAAGTAATGACAGAGGAATTCAATCCAAAGTATACAGCCGTGGATGAGTCCTGCGGCTTTGATGTAGTTGCAAAACTAATCACTGACACTTACGAGCGCTACGACGCAATGCAACAAAAATGAATCACTTAAAAATTGAAATAAGATGAACTTAAATTTTTTAGGAATAGATATTTTTAAAAAGAAAGGTCTGACATCGGAACAAAAGATGAAAGCAAAACGGGAAGCGTTGAATAAAATTTATGGGATCATTCAGCAGGTTTCAGAGTTAAATACTTTTAGAACTGTTAACGATGCTATACTTTCCCGGCGCGGGAAGTTTAATGCAAATTCGATAAGCGATGAAAGGGTAAATTTTTTATTTGCTGAATTAAAAAAGGAATTCAAAGTTTAATAGTCAACTTTGTTTAAAATAAAAAGACCTGGTGCTAAACCAGGTCTTTTTTATATAAAGAGATCATTTTTTGCCCCACTTTTTGCCCCAAATATTAACCGTGTATAGTTAATCCGTTGTAAACCAATTAGTAAGACGAAAAGCCAGCGGAGAGGGAGGGATTCGAACCCCCGGACCTTTGACAGTCAACGGTTTTCAAGACCGCCGCAATCGACCACTCTGCCACCTCTCCGCGGCAAAAGTAAGGGTAGAAATATATAAAGCAAAATTTTTTATAAAAATGATCCGGCTGAATATTAATGGATATGGTTATAAGTTAAGGCTGGCGCGGGTTTGCGAGAGTTAAATAAGAAATAAGGAAGACAAAAGAAGGAATGAGAAAGTTGGAATTCACGCAGAATTTTACTTTCCCATTCCTTATTTATTATTTCTAATTCCTTATTCAGGAAACTTTATCTTTTACTACAACGAGATCTTTTAATTCTACAGTCATCGGTACCACGCCTACCTGCAGTATGGCCTTTTTGCCACGCATTTCTTTTACAATCCCTACCTGGCGATTCTGTTTCATCCTCACTTTATCACCGACCTTTATTTCCCCTCCTATTTCTTCGAATTTTTCGTTCAATTTCTTTTGGCGTTTTTCAGTCTGCATTTTTTCTTTCTGGTTGAAAAGCAAAGCATGGATCATTTTTACAACACTGTCTTTATCCTCTGCCTTACGCCATTCTATAACCATGGCCTTTAAACGCCGTTCCATATCCTTCAGGTAGATGAGCTTGTCTTCCGAGATTTTATTCAGGAGTTTTAACCGCTCTACTTCCTGCAAATGCTCTTCTTTGTTCATCACACGTTGCATTTCCTTTTTAAGCGCCTCATTCTCTTTCAGCAACTGTTGTAACCGGCTTTTTTCTTTATCAATTTGCTGAAGATCCTGTTCAGTGCTGTTGAGCATTTTATCAAGTCGGAAATGATCTTCATCCACCAGTCTTCTTGCTTTTGAGATCAGTTTTTTATCAAGACCGATCCTTTCAGCAATTGAAAAGGTATAAGAACTACCGGGATGCCCTATTTGCAATTTATAAAGGGGCAAGAGATTCGTTTCGTCAAATTGCATGGCTCCGTTAATAATGCCTTTTACCTTATTGGCCATTACTTTTAAATTAAGATAATGGGTAGTCACGATACCAAAAGCATGTTTAAACGCAAGTTCTTCCATGATCACTTCGGCGAAAGCACCACCAAGATTAGGATCACTTCCGCTACCCAGCTCATCTATAAAGAACAGTGTTTTCCCATTCGCATTTTCCATGAAATGTTTCATGTTCTTTAAATGCGATGAATAAGTACTAAGCTCAAATTCCAGGCTCTGGGTATCACCAATATGGATCATCATCTGTTTAAAAATCCCCATCTCACTATCAGGGCTGGCCGAAATCAACAGGCCGCTTTGCAACATTACCTGCAACAGCCCAACTGTTTTTAAAGTAACCGTTTTTCCACCTGCATTAGGCCCGCTTATAACCAGTATCCTGTTCTCATTATTTAATTTAAGATTTACAGGAATGGTCGGTTTGTTCACTTTTTTATTATAGAGCAATAATAAGGGATGATATGCATCGATCAGCTGAACATGCGCCCGATCCTGCAGTTGCGGATAATTGCCGCCTATATCTTCTGCCAGTCTTGCCTTCGCCCTTATAAAATCAAACTCACCGCTGATTTCAAAATATGTTTTTATAAGTGCAGCGTATACACTTAATTGTTGCGTAAGTGCACGAAGAATGCGATTTACTTCTTTTACTTCTTCGTATTCAAGAGAAAAAACCTGGTTGTTGAGTTCCGTGGTTTCTTCCGGCTCAATAAAACTTGTCCGGCGACTATCACTTTCTCCATGCAATACTCCTTTGATCATCCTTTTCTGTTCAGCAAAAACAGCCAGTACCCTCCTCCCATTCAAAAAACTTTCTTCTATATCCGCAAGATATCCCTGCTTGTTCATCTTACTTACGATGCGATCGAAAACCCTTCTTAACTCATTTCTTTTGCGAAAAAGATTTTGCCTGATCCTTGCCAATTCCTCGCTGGCGCTATCCTTAACAACTCCTGTTTCATCTATAATATCATCGATCAACTGCCTGATCAGCTTTTCATAATATACATTTTCTATTACGCCGGAAAGTGCAGGATTGGCAATCCTCCGCTCCGCATCAAACCAGCGAAATACATTTGCTGTGTTTTCCAAAAGCCTCCGGATCAGCAAAAACTGTTCTCCGTTCAAAGTAGCTCCCGGAATTCCCAGCAGCTTTATCTCTTTGGCAATATTTATTGTAAAATCATTTGGGAAATACTGGCCACTTTGTAACAATATCTTAAACTCATTTGTTTGTTGCAATTCATTTTCAATAAATTCTTTTTTTGTGTGGATGCGCAAATGCAAAGCCTTTGCCTTCGCAAATTCTGTACGGCAGTGAACACCAAGTAATTCCTTGATCTTATTAAATTCCAGTTGCTGTAAAGTGGATTCCGGGAAAAATTTCATGAATCAAAAATCTTTAAAAACAAAGTTAATGAGCAAGTGTAGAAGTTTAGTGGTTTAGATGGTTAGCTACTTTAGAAAAACTAAACTTCTAAACCTCTCAACGCCCAAACTTCAATGCTTTCTTTCTACATTCAATTCATTATATGATGTGACATCATCCTTTTTTCTTCTGAAAATCAGTTCCTCTGAATGTTGAATAATAATTTCAGCCGTTGTATAGATAATACACCCATCTAATAAATGTCCTCCTGTGGTATTACCAACCTCATCACTTATATATATATGTATATGGGAGCCATTCACAGAAAGCGTTCCCGATAATCCAAGTATTTCGAAGTGGCCCCGGCAATTTGTTCCCTGGGATTGGTTCGCAAACCGAAAATGATAGTTCGTCAGGCTGCCAACTGCACTAATGATCCATGCAGCATTAAATTTGCGTTCGTCCACATAGGACTGGATTGATTTTTTAAGATCGGCTCCTGGTGTTAACCGGATCGCATGTATATTTTCCATTGTTATATATTCCGGGTTAAAATTTTTAAACAAAATCTTTGCGTTTACAGAGTTACGTAACTTACAGATATGAACAACGACAACAATAATATTACGGAAACTGCGACACTGGGAAATGGCTGCTTCTGGTGTACAGAAGCGATCTTTCAACAACTGAATGGTGTTATTAGTGTCACCAGCGGTTACAGCGGTGGCAAAACAGAAAACCCTGATTATAAGTCAGTTTGCTCTGGCAATACCGGCCACGCGGAATGCCTGCAGGTTGTGTATGACCCACTGACAATAAGCTTTGGGGAACTATTGGAGGTTTTCTGGAAAACCCATGATCCCACCACACTCAACAGGCAGGGAAATGATATTGGTTCTCAATACCGTAGCGTAGTATTTTACCATAACGAAGAACAACGGGTAATTACTGAAAAATATAAGGAAGAACTGGATAGATCCGGCGCTTTTTCGAAGCCGATTGTTACCACTTTAGAACCTTTTACCAGGTTTTACCCGGCCGAAAACTACCACAATGATTATTACAATTTGAATGGATCTGCCCCCTATTGCCAGTTGGTGATCAGGCCAAAACTCGAAAAATTTGTAAAAAATTTTGGGGGAAAACTGAAACCCTGAGCGTTTTCGAGCCGTTTTTTGCGGGTGTTTTCATAAAATTTTCTGTTTTTTTATCTATTAAAAAATAGCAGTTCAATATCTTGACAATCTTTATATTACAAGCCATTTATAACAAAGAAGTTCCAATATTATTTTTCAAAACTTAAAAAAAACTCCCGAAAACATTTGCATCTTTCAGAATTTTTTCTACTTTTACATCATCAGTTTTACCTCGACTACCTCCTATACCACTGAAATTCCCCAGACTTTTTACTCAGTCTAATCTCTAACTTATTTATAGCTTCACTATCCTTTTGTAAAATACAAATTACAACCTCCATTTTTTCCTGTGAGCCTTTTTCTAAACCTCAAAACTCAAGAAAATGCTTACAAATTTTACAAAAAAAATTGCTTTTGCAATCGTATTGCTTAGCACCTTAGGCCTGACCTCTACAGCTCAGTTAAAGCCTTTCACACAAGTTTACTCAGACAATTTAAAAGGCGGAACAGTAATGTTCGGTAACACAATGTTCAATATTGTGGACAGCAACAATCTGAATCTTATCCGCGTGGACAAAATGAACCAAACAGGCAATGCTGCCAACCCATTTGGCCTTGGTGGCTCTGAATGGGGTAATGATGATGACCACATGAGATTTACCGACATTGATGGTACTGCCGGTACTACCAACTCTTCTTCTGCTGATTTGATTTTACCAGCAGGTACAAACACGATCAAATTTGCCCGCTTATATTGGGGTGGTCGTTACAGGAGAACAGATGTTACCAAGGGCCGTGATTCTTTACGTAAGATCTTCATCCGTAAAGGTACATCAGGTGCTTATACACTTGCTACAGCTCCAATTGCAAATGTTGATACTTTAGTTATTAATAATACAGACAGGGTTTATCAGTCTTATGTTGACGTAACTCAATTTGTCAATACATTAGGTGGCGGTACATATACGATCGCTAACTTACCTGCATCTATAGGTAACACTTCGGGCGGTGGATATTATGGTGGATGGGCAATTGTGGTTGCTTACGAAAACCTTTCTGAACCTTATAATAGCATCCGGATCTTTAATGGTTTCGCCAGGGTATCAAGTTCAGGGACAGTAAGAGATACACTTACAGGATTAAATGTTCCAAATAATCCATTGGCTGCTGATGAAGCTGTGCTTTCAACAATGGCATGGGAAGGTGATGCAAATTTAACAGGAGATTATCTTAGGGTAAATGATGTTACAGTTAGTAATGTAATGAACCCATCAACTAATTTCTGGAATGGTTCTATCACTAAAAATGGTGTAAATGTTACTACAAAAAATCCTAATTATACAAACCAGATGGGTATTGATATCGATGAAATGAATGTAGGAACTGGTTTCGGAATTCTTCCTAACGCTACACAGGTAAGAGTAACTTTCGCTACAGAACAGGATCAGTATTTCCCTAGTTTGTTTGCTTTTAAAATCAGGATGAAAGATCCATTGGTTACTTTGGATAAAGCAGTTATTGATGAAAGTGGTAATGGTTTTGTAGAAGGAAATGAAGAGCTTACTTATGTTTTATCTGGTACAAATACAGGAACAGGCGTTGCTTATAACGCAACGATAACTGATACGCTTCCTTCTAACGTTACATATGTTGCAAATTCACTTGAAATTGTAAATGGCGGTGGTGCTCCACTAGGCCCTAAAACAGATGCTGCTGATGGTGACCAGGCTTTGAAAGGAACTGCTAATGGACAAACATATGTGAAGTTCTTTGTAGGAACTGGCGCAACAGGAACAACAGGTGGTCAATTATCTTCTACTCCATTAGGTGATTACAGTGTAAGGTTTAAAGTTAGGGCCGGTGCAATACCAGGAAGTATTTCAAATACGGCTCGTATCACAGCCAATTCACAGGCAGGAGATTTATTTACAGATGATGGTACTGCTGTTATCGGTGACAATGGTGGTCCGGTGCCTGTAAAGCTGGTTAGCTTCAAAGCAACAAAGGTTAACGACAATGGCCTTGTTAGCTGGACTACTGAATCAGAATTAAACAATGATTATTTTATAGTACAGAGAAGTGATGATGGTATTCATTTTACAGACAGAGGTAAGGTTGTTGGTAGTGGTACTACTGCTTTCACACACGCTTACCAGTTAACAGATCCACTGAATACAAATTCACAGGTTGTTTACTATCGTTTGAAGATAGTTGACAGAGATGCTAAGTACGGTTTCTCTAAGATCATCGCAATTAAATTGAATGGTATCGCGGTTAATAACTTTAACGTATACCCTAATCCATTCATCAGTGATATTAAAGTGAGTGTTACAAGTTCTGATGACGAAGTTGCTTCTTTCAGGATTCTTTCTTTCGATGGTAAAGAAATGCTGACTAGAAAAGTATCTCTTCAGTCTGGTGATAACATCGTTGTTCTTACCAACTTTGGAACACTTGCAAAAGGTAATTACATCCTTGAAGTAACTACCAGCACGGATAAGTTCATCAAAAAGATTGTTAAGAACTAATAAATTTCTTGGGGGTTTTATTTTACAAAGTGGCTGCCTTTTGGTGGCCGCTTTTGTTTTGTGTACGCGAATTTTTTGACACGAATTTTAATACAAATTGCACAAATTACACGAATTATTACTCCGGGTACTGAACCAATAATTGAAAGGAAACATCTAACTTGAAACGCCCAAAACCTTCACTATTCACTATTCACTATTCACTATTCACTATTCACTATTCACTATTCACTATTCACTATTCACTTATTCCCGATTGACGATTCCCGATTCACTATTCCTTCTTCACCCTCCGCAATTCCAGCATATTCAAACTATTTGCTTTAAAATTACTGACATTAGTGTGAACGAGATGTAATACCATATCATACCAAAGCGGAACTACCGGTGCATCATTAATAATAATACGATCCATTTTACGGTAGATCTCATAGCGTGCGGAATCATTTTTTTCAGAAAGTGATTGCTCGTATAAACCATCGTATACCTCATTCTTATACCGTGTATAATTAGGAGGTGCCGGATTTTTACTGTAAAAAACACTCAGGTAATTTTCTGCATCAGGATAATCTGCTATCCAACTGCCCCTGAAAAACGACACCTGTGATTTACTGGTTTGCTCCAGCAACAAACTTTTTTGAACAACTTCCACCTGGGCATTTATACCCAGCTGCTTTAACTCATTTACGATATAGGTTCCCAACGATCAGCATAGTTTGGAATCGTAAGCAATTTAATAGCGGGCATATTGTTCATTGCGCATAACCTGCTTCGCTTAATAATTCCCTCGCTTTTGCAGGATTGTAATTATATCCTTTTACAAGTGAATCACTAAAAGAGGGTAAGCCCATCGGGATAAAACCACTCCCTGCTGCCACTCCCAATGAATTACGCAAATAGAGCATCATCTTTTTACGATCGATTCCATAATTGATAGCCTGCCGTATTTTATTCAAACGCAACGGCGAATTTTTAATAAGATCATTTGTTGTATCCGCAAGTATTCCCAGGTATTCGATATTGAGATACGGATGTTTATCTAATAAGAGCTTTCCCTCCCACTGTTTTTTAAGATTTCCTGTCTTTGTAAGTATCTCATCTTTAAAGGACGCATCAATGTCATTGATAAAATCAAGCCGGTTTTGCTGAAATTCCAGGAATTCGGTGGCCTTGCTGTCATAGAAATTCACCTTAATTCCATCCATGTACGGCAACGAATAGCCGCTGCTGTCCTTTTCAAAATAGTGCTCATTCTTCTTCAGTATCAACGCCTGGCCTTCTTCCCATGCCGTAAATGTAAAAGGGCCTGTACCAACAGGATGTCTCCTGAAATCTTTCCCATATTTTTCTACCGCTTCTTTTGCAACAACTGAACAATACTGCATGCTCAACATTCCCAGTATAGGTTGAAATGCATTTTTCAACTTTAGCACGAAAAGTGGAATCGTCTGCAGCAAAAAAAGCATTGATACTATCCACCCTGCTGTTAAAAATCCATGCCCCGGGACTGGCAGTATTTTTATCCATGATCCTTTCAAAACTATAAACAACATCTGCTGCATTTAATTTTCTTCCTGTTCCGTTTTTAAAAACCGCATCATTATGAAAAAAAACATCCGTTCGAAGGTGAAAAGTAAGGACAAGGTTATCCGCCGAAAACTCCCAGCTTTTTGCAAGTGCTGGTCTTATTTCCATATTTTCATCCACTTCCACCAATGTGCTGTATAATTGATGAATGGCCCACATTACCGACTGGTTTTTTGCAAAAGCCGGATCAAGCGATGCAATTCCGTCTGCCTGGTTATAACGGAATATTTTTTTATCGGGATGTGTATGTGTGGCGCAGGAAAAAAATAAAATGCAAACAACATTGCACAATTGAATATAGAATATGGAATTTTTTTTACCAGGCATGATAATTCGTATCGTAAAATTAATGGATTTATAGTCTTAACTGCCATTTATCAAATTACATGGTTGTTAGGATGGTAATTAATTTTATTTTTATCAATAAAATGAATGTTATGCAGTTTTGCCCTAAATGCCTGAATCGCTTCTTTTTTGTTTCATTGACGAGTTTGTTTTCGATATGCAATACGATAGCTCAAAAATCAGTATTTACCCATGCAGATACCTTACGTGGCACAAACGGCCCTTACAGAATGATGTGGGATGTATTAAAATACGATATCACCGTAAAACCGGATTATATAAATAAAACCATTGAGGGAAAAAACAAAATCAGTTTTTTTGATAACGGCGCAAAACTAATGCAGGTTGACCTGCAGGAGCCAATGATATTGGATAGTGTAACAGATGAAAATAAACAATATCAATTTACAAGGGAAGGAAATGTATACTGGTTAATGTACAGGGATACAGCAGCAATGTTCAAAATAAAGCCAGGGATAAGATCATTAACTTTTTTCTTTCACGGCAAACCACGGGAAGCAGTAAAGCCACCATGGGATGGCGGATGGATCTGGAAAAAAAATGCAACCGGCAATCCATGGATGAGTATTGCCTGCCAGGGAGATCCGGGAGCCAGTGTGTGGTATCCCTGTAAAGACATTCAAAGTGATGAACCGGATAGCGGGGCTATACAGCACATAATCGTGCCTGATAGCCTCATTGCAATTGCAAACGGAAGAATGACTGAAAAGAAATCATTGGGTAATGGAACAACCATGTACACATGGAAAGTTAATGCTCCAATCAACAACTATTGCATTGTTCCATACATTGGAAAATATGTTCATTTTTCTGAAACATATAAAGGAGAAAAAGGTAAGCTGGATATGGATTACTGGGTAATGGACTATAATCTCGAAAAAGCGAAAAAACAATTTACTGATGCTGCCCGCATGATGAAAGCATTTGAATATTGGTTTGGCCCCTATCCTTTTTACAAAGATGGTTACAAAATAATTGAAGCTCCCTGCCTCGGAATGGAACATCAAAGTGCGATCGCTTATGGAAATGATTTTAGAAACGGGTATAACAATCCTTATAAACCTGGGAAAGACTGGACAGGTACAACCTGGGAAAAGCAATTCGATTTTATTATCATTCACGAAAGCGGCCATGAATGGTTTGGCAACAACATTACTTCAAAAGATATTGCCGACATGTGGATACACGAGAGCTTTACCTGTTACAGCGAAGTATTGTATGTAGAAAAGATCTTTGGCAAAAAAGCGGCTGAAGAATATTTTTTAGGATCAAGAAAGAATATTCTTAATAAACAGCCTATCATTGGTGCATATGATGTAAATACAGGAGAAAATGATCTTGATATCTATTACAAGGGCTCAACCGTTATCAATATGATCCGTCATATTATAAACAACGATAAAAAATTCAGGGATATTCTTCGCGGACTGAATAAAAAATTTTACCTGCAAACAGTTACCACAAAACAAGTAGAGGATTATATAAGCCAGCAGTCGAAAATAAACTTCTCAAAATTTTTTGATCAATATCTCCGGACCGCAAACATTCCAACGCTCGAATATAAAATTACCGGCCATGCTGTTTCGTTCAGATTAACCAACGCTGTCGAAGGACTGGAACTTCGAATTAAAATTTCAGTCGGAAAACAAAGCGGATCAGAGCAATGGATCAAGGCATCACATGCATGGCAAACGCTTGCATTAGCCGATTGGTACGATCAAAAAACTTTTAACGTGAATCCCCATTTCTATTTGCAAGTGAAAAAAATTGATTAACGTTCTTTCACTTTCAACTTAATCCCATAAAGTTCCATCCAAGCCTAAAACAATTCCAAGCCAGAGTGCTACAACGAACCCAATCAGGCTAAATATAACTGCTATTACTTTTGTTGGTTTATTTTGAAAGTTGAAAAAATTCACTGAATAAACAAGTAAACCGCCCATTGCGCCAGCTAAAGGAGTAATGATAAGCGGCCTGATCCTCCAGAATTTTCCCCACTCCGGGTTGGGGTTGCCAACCGAAAATACAAAAACAGAGATAATCATTAAGCCAATTAACCCACCTATCAACATTCTTATAGCAAGTGATTTCAGATTAATGTGTTCTGTTGAAAAAAATTTTTGTCCTGTCATAAAAAATAATTTAAAAAGTAAACTCAAGCGGATTTAAAAGCACTTTGAATTACAAAGTAAAATAAAATTTTTGATATTTACAAGAAAGTATCAAAAAAGATTTAAGGAGAGACTTAAAAAAGAAAGTATAAAGTTTTACAAAGACTGGCGATCCACTATTCCTACTTTGTCCCCGCAGCAGGCAGCATTCTTCCACCACCCAAATACCTTGCACTGTAGTAATCATCATCAAGGCTATTGATCGTAACGCCATTCACAACACTTGCGTGAACAAAATATCCGTCACCAAGGTAAACACCTACATGACTAACACCCCCACGTGTGTTAAAAAAAACAAGGTCGCCTTCCATCAGTTTTTCACGTACTATTTTTTCAGAAGCATTGTATTCGTCCCTTGCAGTACGGGGAATGATAGTTGCATATACATCATTTAATAACCGGCTTGCAAAACCACTGCAATCAATTCCATTTTTTGTATTGCCACCATAACTATAGCGGGTCTGCCACCAGTTTTCAATAAAGTTGAATAGGGAAAGATTTGTTACAGCCTCTACATTCCTGTTTAATAATTGAGCATACTTAAACTGAACCAGGAGACTTTTTTCAATGCCGCTGATGGTTGTAACTTCCGCATTTTTGGCTGGACCGGGATTAGCCGATGGCTCAGTACCGGGTTGAATGTCTCTTTTGATCTCAATTCCCTCAATAAATTTTACCGGCAAGGCGCTGCCCTTAACTGTTTTTTTCGCGATGGAATGTTTATTTTTCTGCGAAGTTGCACGCAATGATATCGCCGAGAAGATGGTAAACAATAATGAAGCTAAAAATAAGTTTTTCATACGTTAAATAATTGGTTTACACGTACGTACGACTTAATCTTGTGGTATTTGATCGCCTTTAAACTCTTTAGTTACCTGTTGTTTTTATCCTTACTATAAACCTGTCCTACAAACAAATTAAAAAATAGTGTTATCGGAATAATCGCAAAGTTAGCCTTCCTTTTTCACTAATGCAACCCTTTGACGGTATTTTAAGATATTGGAAATATTCAAACTGTGGAAAATCAGCTTTTTATCTCCGCATTTTCTTAGCGATATTTGCTTTATAAACCAACTTAAAGCAAAGCGTTAAATCAATACTTCCAGCAAGACCTATGAAGTTTTCTCACTTACATGTACACACGCAATATTCACTGCTTGACGGTGCTGCATCCATCAAAAATTTATATAAAAAAGCGATTGCTGATGGAATGCCTGCACTTGCAATCAGTGATCACGGAAATATGTTTGGAGCATTTGAGTTTGTTAAAGAAGCATATAATAACCTCGATGCGAATGGCAAACCAAAAGTAAAACCGGTAGTTGGCTGCGAGTTTTATATAACACAGGATCGCGGCAGGAAAAACTTTAGCAAGGATGAAAAAGATCCACGCCATCACCAGATCCTGCTTGCAAAAAATGAAGAAGGTTACAGGAACCTTGTAAAGCTTACTTCATTGGGTTATATAGAGGGAATGTACAGCAAGTATCCACGAATTGACAAAGAACTCATTCATAAATATCATAAAGGTCTTATTGCAACCACCTGTTGCCTTGGTGCGTTGGTGCCGCAAACGATCCTGAAAAAAGGAGAAGCAGAAGGAGAAAATGAATTTAAGTGGTGGCTGAATATTTTCCAGGAAGATTATTATGTAGAGTTGCAACGGCATGGCTTGCCCGAACAGGAAAAGGTTAACAATGTACTTTTAAAGTTTGCCAAAAAATACAATGTAAAAGTTATTGCATCCAACGATTCGCACTATGTAGATCAGAAGGACTTCAATGCACATGATATCCTGCTTTGCATTAATACAGGAGAAAAGCAGAGTACCCCAGCCCTTCGGGAATTCAGTGATGATGATGTATCAGCAAAGAATAAACGCTTTGCATTTCCCAACGACCAGTTTTATTTTAAAACCACGGAGGAAATGTCAAAAGTTTTCGAAGATCTCCCGGAAGCAATTGACAATACCAATCATATTGTAGACAAAATAGACTTGCTGAATCTTGAAAAGAGATATACTGCTACCCTATTTTGAAGTACCATCCAATTTCAAAACGCAGGATGATTATCTTGAACACCTCACGTGGAGCGGTGCAAAACAACGATATAAAATATTAAGTCCTGAAGCAGAAGAAAGGTTACAGTTTGAATTGGGCATTATAAAAAAAATGGGGTTTGCAGGTTACTTCCTTATTGTAAGTGATTTTATCAAAGCGGGAAGAGATATGGGCGTATTCATAGGCCCGGGCCGGGGATCTGCTGCTGGAAGTGCGGTTGCTTATTGCATCGGCATTACTAACATTGACCCTATTAAATACAATTTACTTTTTGAAAGATTTTTAAATCCTGAGCGTAAATCAATGCCGGATATTGATACTGATTTTGATGATGAAGGTCGCCAGAAAGTATTGAATTATGTTGTACAGAAATATGGAAAGAACCAGGTTGCGCAGATCATTACTTATGGCACAATGGCAGCCAAATCCAGTATTGCTGATGTAGCAAGAGTAATGGACTTACCTATTGCAGAAAGCAGGGCTTTGTCAAAACTGGTTCCTGAAAGGCCGGGTATTAATCTGAAGCGTTTATTACATGCACCATTTTATGCCAAAGATGCAAAGAATGGAGAAAAATCATTAGAAGAGAAAGAACAATTGCAGGCAGATGATGTTGAAAATATAAAACGGTTAAGAGAATTATATGCCGGTGATGATCTGAATGGAAAAATTTTGCACGAAGCAGAAATATTGGAAGGTTCAGTAAGAAATACAGGTATACATGCGTCTGCAATCATCATTGCTCCAAAAGATCTTACAGAATTACTTCCTGTTGCTACATCAAAAGAATCTGAATTGTGGTTAACACAAATTGAAGGTGGTTCCATTGAAGAAGCGGGTGTAATTAAAATGGATTTTCTTGGGTTAAAAACATTGAGCATTCTTAAAACTGCACTGCAACTCATAAAAGAAAATCATGGTGTATCCATAGCTATCGATGAAATTCCACTAGACGATGAAAAGGCATACAGTCTTTACCAGCATGGCGATACCAATGCAACTTTCCAGTTTGAAAGTCCGGGAATGCAAAAATATCTGCGTGAACTAAAACCCGATAAATTTGATGACCTTATTGCGATGAATGCTTTGTATCGGCCGGGCCCGATGTCGTATATTCCGCAATTCGTTGCACGTAAACACGGGCGTGAAAAAATTGAGTACGATTTACCGGATATGGAAGAATACCTGAAGGAAACCTATGGTATTACCGTGTACCAGGAACAGGTGATGCTGCTTTCACAAAAACTTGCCGGCTTTAGTAAAGGAGATGCGGATGTATTGCGTAAGGCTATGGGGAAAAAGCAAATCGCTGTTCTCGATAAAATGAAAGCACAGTTCATCGAAGGCGCTACCGCTAAAGGACACCCGAAAGTTACACTTGAAAAAATATGGAAGGATTGGGAAGCATTTGCACAATATGCATTTAATAAATCCCACTCAACCTGTTATGCATTTGTTGCTTACCAAACTGCTTTTCTAAAATCACATTATCCCAGTGAGTATATGGCCGCGGTTTTGAATCATGCAGGCAGTATTGAAAAGATCACTTTCTTCATGGAAGAATGTAAACGAATGGGATTACGGGTACTTGGTCCGGATATCAATGAATCACAAAGTGGTTTTGCTGTTAACAAAAATGGCGAGATACGATTTGGTTTCAGTGGTTTGAAAGGTGTGGGAGATGCTGCAATCGCAAACATCATTGAAGAAAAAAACAAGCACGGTCATTTTAAAGATATATTCGACCTGGTAAAAAGAGTAAACCTTCGATCTGTAAATAAAAAATCTTTAGAAAGTCTTATTTACAGTGGCGCCTTTGACTGCTTTAAAGATATGCATCGTGCCCAGTATTTTTACCAGGCTCCTGGTGATAGCCCGTCTCTTGAAAAAATATTAAAATTTGGCGCAGTATTCCAGGCGCAGTCTGTTAATTCCAGCAATACTTTATTTGGAGATCTGCAAATGCCGGATATTGTTCCTCCTAAAATATCTTCCTGCCAGCCATGGCAGCTTGTTGAAGAACTTGATTTTGAAAAAGAAGTAACGGGCATGTATATGAGCGGCCACCCGCTTGACAATTTTAAATTCGAATTAAAGCACTATAATATTGCCTCATTAAATGATTTTAGCGAGATAAAAAATGCAATCAACATCGCCCCTGTTACCAAGCAATTCAGGCTTGCGGGTTTGGTAATAGATGCACAGCACAGGCTTACGAAAACAGGAAAAAATTTCGGTATACTACACCTCGAAGATTTTAGCGGGAAATGCGAATTCATGTTGTGGAGCGAGGATTATGTGAAGTACAACCAGTACATGGAAAAAGGAACGATCATTATGATCGAAGGTGCTTTTAAACCGAGGTATAATGGCGATTCTTATGAATTTAAAATAATGAGATTGCATTTGTTGGAAACTGTTAAATCATCTTTAACAAAACAGGTTATCATAGATGTGCCACCGCAATTTATAGATGAAGATTTTGTAACATTCATTGATAAAAATGTGCAGGCTCACCCGGGAAAAACATCGCTCAAATTTAATATTACCGACGAATTGCAAAAGAGTAAAGTAACCATGTACACGCTGGAAAAAGGGTTTACCATGAATGATGAAATGGCGATCTTCCTGAATGAAAATCAGAATATCGACGTCAGCGTGTTGACGGTGTGATCAGAAAAATTACTGTCTTTTTGTACGTATTAACATTATAATTGCCTTGTGGATATGTCAAAAGAGCAAACTAGAATGAATGGCTGTAAATTTGTACTTTAAGACCAAAGAATTAAATCACTTAAAATAAATAATATGGCACTAGAATTCACAGATTCAAATTTCCAGGCAGAAGTATTGGATTCAGATAAGTTATCAGTAATAGATTTTTGGGCAGAATGGTGCGGACCTTGCCGTGCGATCGGACCAGTTATTGAAGAATTATCAAAAGAGTATGATGGTAAAGTAAAGATCGGAAAAGTAAATGTTGATCACAATCCACAGGTTTCAATGAACTATGGCATTACAAGTATCCCTGCTATTCTGTTTGTAAAGAACGGGCAGGTTGTTGATAAATTAGTTGGCGCACAACCAAAGGCTAACTTTGTAAAAAAGATCGAAGCACACAAATAACAAGGGCTGTGTTTGAATAAAAAAATCCGCTTCAAATGAAGCGGATTTTTTATTTCTATCAGAACAAAATTTCAAAGCACATTAATGGTGGTACCCTGCATTTGAATGTATTCCTTCCGGATCATGCCTGTAGCGGAAAACAAGTGGAAAGAAAATAAGCAATACCAACGCATACCCCGAGAATGCGAACCAGGTGCTTTGCCAGTCAGTAATTCCATTCGTTGTAAAGTAATCTACTACCAGGCCTGCTCCGTATCCTCCGCACATCGCTCCAATCCCATTTGTCATAAACATAAACAAGCCCTGTGCACTTGCCCTGATACTTGAAGGTGATTCTTTTTCAACAAACAAGGACCCCGAGATATTAAAAAAATCGAAAGCCATTCCGTATATGATCATGGAGAGCACGAGTAAAGCTATCCCGGTTCCCGGATCGCCAATTGCAAAAAGTCCAAACCTGAGTACCCACGCGGCAATACTTATGATCATTACTTTTTTAATTCCAAATTTTCGCAGAAAGAAAGGGATGGTCAAAATAAAAAGTGTTTCTGATATCTGCGAAATAGATAAAAGTAAAATGGGGTGCTGCACTCCAAATGAATCGGGATGCGTTGGCGTAAAACTCTCAAGGAACCTTCCACCAAAAGCATTGGTGATTTGTAAAGCCGCACCTAAAAACATGGAGAATACAAAAAATACAAACATTTTTCTCTGCTTGAATAATACGAATGCATCAAGACCCAGTGAAGTAAGAAAAGATTTTTCTTTGTTTGTTTTTACAGGAGGACAAGGTGGCATTGAAAAAGCATATAGACCTAACGCAATCGCTGCAACAGCACTAAATATTAATTGCATGTTACTGGATTTCCATCCCACTATATCAACAACCCACATTGCAGCTATAAATCCAATTGTACCCCAAACTCTTATTGGCGGAAAGTCTTTTATAATATCGTATTTTTTTTGCTCCAGCACAACATAAGAAACTGTATTGTTAAGTGCAATAGTAGGCATGTAGAACATGGAATTGACCAACATCACCCAAAAAAAAGTAGTGGGATCTTTAACCGTAGATGCCCAGATCAGGCATGCTGCACCTATTATATGGCATAAGCCCAATACTTTTTCTGCATTCAACCATTTGTCTGCCACTATTCCCATTAAGGCCGGCATAAATAAGGATGCTATTCCTAAAGTTGAAAAAACAGCGCCAATCTCTGAACCTTTAAAATGCAGGGTTCCTCCTAAATAACCACCGATTGAAATTAACCATGATCCCCAAACGAAAAATTGCAGAAAATTCATTACGATAAGACGAAACTTAATACTCATAAAGCTTTATTGTTTGGTTTTACAAAATTGTAGATTTTTACTGATTTTCCATAGGCCAATGAAAGATATACATTTTTATGATGATTTGGTGTGTTACAATTCGATGAAAGGTTAATATTCTGAAATGTCATTACCAAAATAAAGTTACAACATCTAATCATCGTAAATTTGTAAAAAAATGTGATGAGTGCTTCAATCGACATCTTAATAAATACCACATCGGATAACGATCTTAAATCTATCGCAAAAAAAGTCAGGGATAATATTCGCATTTCTGATGATGAGTGCCTTTTACTTTTTGAAAAAGCCAGCCTTGCTTTTACCGGTGCATTGGCAAATTTTATAAGGGAAAGAATTCACGGAGATAAAACATATTTTAACCGCAACTTTCATATTGAACCAACCAATGTCTGTGTATTCAGTTGTAAATTCTGTTCTTACTCCAGGCTGTATGCGCATAAAGAAGATGGATGGGAATTGAGTATTGACCAGATGCTCGACATTGTAAAAAGCTACGATGGAAAACCCATTACCGAAGTACATATAGTTGGTGGTGTTCATCCTAAAATGAACCTGCCCTATTTTATTGAGCTGATACAAAAAATTCATGCACACCGGCCCGACCTGCATGTGAAAGCTTTTACTGCCGTTGAACTTGATTATATGTTCCGCAAAGCAAAACTATCAACAGAAGAAGGAATGAAACAATTGAAGGAAGCGGGACTGCAATCTTTACCTGGTGGCGGAGCAGAAATTTTTCATCCGGAGATCAGGGAACAAATTGCCGGTGATAAGGTTACCGGTGAAGGTTGGTTGCAAATACATGAGATCGCTCATAATCTTGGTTTACACAGCAATGCTACCATGCTGTATGGTCATATTGAAAAATACAAACATCGTGTAGATCACATGAGCAAACTCCGTGCATTGCAGGATAAAACCAAAGGGTTCAACACTTTTATCCCTTTAAAGTTTCGCAACAGCAACAATGATATGAGCAATGTACCCGAATCAACTGTAAGAGAAGATATGCGCATGTATGCTATTGCACGTATTTATCTTGACAATTTTCCCCACCTTAAGGCATACTGGCCAATGCTTGGCAGGCAGAACGCACAGCTTTCGCTTTCATTTGGTGTGAATGATATCGACGGAACAATTGATGACTCAACAAAGATCTATTCGATGGCAGGTAGTGAAGAGCAAACCCCCGTTATGTCAACAGAGCAACTGGTAACACTTATTCAGCAAGTAAAAAGAAAACCGATAGAAAGAGATACCTTGTATAATGAAATAAAAGATTACAGCAATTCAAACGGCATATCAGAAACTGCTTTAATGAATTAACTTGCAAACAATAATTTACAGCTAACAGCTAACAGCTAACAGCTAACAGCTAACAGCTAACAGCTAACAGCTAACAGCTAACAGCTAACAACTAACAACTAATAACTAATAACTAATGTCAGATTGCAATTTTACTATCCCATTCGAAGGCCCGGCAGATAAATTATTAATCAAGGCCAGATTTGCTGTGGAAAGCCAGGGAGGAAATTTTACCGGTGATACAAATGCCGGTAGTTTTGATGTAAGTGTTTTCGGAAATAATATAGTCGGTTCTTATACTGTTAATGAACAAAATTTTAATATCATTATTACCGATAAGCCTTTTCTGATCCCTTGTAGTGCTATTGAAAGTTTTTTAAAGAATCAATTAAATAAATAAAGATCAACTGCTGTTTTTTTGTTGACTATCGTTAACCTCTCCCTTTTTATTCCTGCTAAAAATCAGTGGATCAGTTTGAATTTAACCGCAAAGAACAAGAGTGAAAGGAGTTCACGCAGAGAATCTTTGCGTAAACTCAGCTTCTCTTATTCTCTGCGGTGAAAAAAATGTTACTATAATTCAATTACCTCATTATTAAAAAAAAGATCTTCCGCAAATAAAAAAACCCCGGAAAATTCCGGGGTTTTAATTTTCAATTTAGTCGTATTAGAAGTTCTTAACTGTCATTTCTGTTCTCCTGTTCTTAGCACGGCCTGCTGCAGTTTTGTTATCAGCTACTGGTTTAGTATCACCATAACCTGTAGTGGAAGCACGAGCATCAGCAACTCCTTTGCTAACAAGATATGCTTTCACTGAATTAGCGCGGGCTTCAGATAATGTCTGGTTCTTTTCTGGTTTACCGGTATTATCAGTATGACCATCGATCTGGATCTTCAATGTTTCATCAGCAGCTAATAATTTAGCAACTTCGTCCAGAGATTTGTTAGATTTTGCCAACAGCTTAGAGCTACCTGTTGCGAAGAAAATATTCTTAGCAGCGAAGTTGATTTTTTCAATCACTTCTTTTGCAATCTCAGGACAACCCTGGTTGCTTGCAGGACCTGGACGGCTCGGGCATTTATCTTCTTCATCATTTACACCATCTTTATCTGTATCAGGTATTGGACATCCCTGGTAGCGAGCCAATCCTTTCTCGTTGATACATTTATCCTGTTCATCATTGATACCATCGCCATCTGTATCAGGAATTGGACATCCTTCGTATTTTGCAAGACCAGCAACATCAGGGCATTTATCATCTGCATCAGCAATACCATCACCGTCACGGTCAGGACAACCCTGTAAAGCTGCAAGACCAGCTACATCAGGACATTTGTCAAGAGAATCAAGAACACCATCACCATCACGATCAACAACAACTGGTGGTGGTGGCGGAGGAACTACTTTTGGTTTGTCAGAACCGATCCTTTGAGCAACTCCAAGAGAATAAAATAAATTATCTTTTAAAACATCTTTAGATAAAGAAAAACGATATTGCCCCTGCACTATAATATAAGTTTGCCTGTTAAGGTTTGCCTGGAAACCAATACCTACAGGTGCATAACCACCAAACTCACCGGTATAAGATCCACCTCCGATACCCGCAGTAATAAAGGCATTGAACATGCTTTGCCAGTTAAACAGGTATGCATTTAAAGCTGGTTCCAGTTCGATACCAGTTTGAGACGTTTTTGTTGAATAAGAGTTCCTGTCAAGAGATTCGTAATCGTGAAACATTAAGTTTGCCCTTAATGAAAAATTAATATGGGAATTCAATTCACGCCAGTAAGAAACTGAAAGCCCGTAATCCTGGTTCTTAAATCCTGCCAGCGTTCTTGGACCAGAATTGTCTTTAAAAACCTGAGGTGTTTTGATATCCATCGTATTAAAATGGACACCCAGCAAACTACCTTTTGTTTGCGCAAAAGCACCAGAGGCTAGAAGTAAAAGTGAAAAGACAAACGTTAGTTTTTGTTTCATAATGCTAATTTTTAATTTAAAGGTTATCTCTAAAGTTTTTCTGAGATAGTTGTATGGTTTTTTTTAACAAAACACAAAATTAATGGTTAAATGTATACCAATCAAGGTATTTTAGCAATATTATAAAAAATATTTTTTTGTTTTCTCACTGATTTATAGTATACAATGGCGAGGAAGGTAGGGAATATTTGGAGAAAAATAAAAAAAATAAAGCCCTATATTTGCAACCCAAAATCCACCTGGTCCGGTAGCTCAGTTGGATAGAGCATCAGCCTTCTAAGCTGAGGGTCATTGGTTCGAATCCAATCCGGATCACACCAGAAGCGGATAATAATTTATCCGCTTTTTCTTTGATATTTCCTTAAAATACCGGCTCTTGCCATTTGTTGTTTTTAAATTTTAAATATGGATGTCCAGATTCATCCCAGTTGGAAAATGCTGTTGAAAGATGAATTCAACAAAACATATTTTCAACAACTGGTTACCTTCCTTAAAACAGAAAAAGTTCTGGGCAAAAAGATATATCCACCCGGACCGCTTATCTTCAATGCATTTAATCAAACTCCTTTTGAACAGGTAAGTGTTGTGATCCTTGGACAAGATCCATATCACGGTGAAGGACAGGCGCACGGATTAAGTTTTTCGGTACCGCCGGGTATCAAACCTCCCCCATCCTTGCTGAACATTTTTAAAGAAATTCAAAACGACCTCGGTATAGAAATGCCTCCTGCTTACGGCAACCTGCTTTCATGGGCACAACAGGGAGTTCTATTATTAAATGCGGCATTAACTGTAAGAGCCGGAGAACCATTTAGTCATGCTAAATATGGATGGGCAGAATTTACAGATGCAGTTATAAAAAAAATATCGGACGAAAAAAAAGGAGTGATATTTTTATTATGGGGCAAATTTGCACAGGAAAAACAGGCGCTTGTTGATGAAACAAAACATTTTATCCTCAATGCAGCACACCCCTCACCTTTTTCAGCGGATAAGGGCTTTTTTGGATGCAAACACTTTTCAAAAACAAACCAGTTATTAATGAAACAGGGGTATCAGCCAATTGACTGGAAATTATCGCCAGGTAAACAATGAGAGTAATTAAAAATATTTTTGCAAGGATATGGTGTTTATGGGGACTTCTCACATTCATAACAACCTTCCTGGTCATATTTCTCCCTTCAATGCTTTCTTATCTAATGAATGAAATGGCAGGTCAAAAGTTTTTTTTGATTGTGTCAAGAATTTGGATGCGCACCTGGCTTTTTTTAATTGGTTGCCCGGTTAAGGTAACAGGAAAAGAAAATTTCATTAAAGGAAAGAATTATGTAGTGGTCTTTAATCACAATGCATTGCTGGACGTTCCTCTTTCTGCACCTTTTGTTCCCGGGCCTAATAAAACGATTGCAAAAGCTTCTTTTGCAAAAGTGCCTTTATTTGGATGGTTTTATAGCAAGGGATCTGTATTGGTAGATCGAAAAAATGAGAAAAGCCGTTCCAAAAGTTTAGAAGCAATGAAAGCGGTACTTGCAGCGGGTATGCATATGTGTATTTACCCCGAAGGCGCCAGGAACCGCACCGGTGAACCATTGAAAAAATTTTATGATGGCGCCTTTTCCTTAGCAGTAAGTACCGGCAAAGAAATTATCCCCTGCATTATTACGGGTACAACTAAAGCAACCCCGATCAATAAAAGTTTTTATCTTTTACCCACAGCTTTAAAAATGCATTTTTTACCGGCTGTTTCTTCCGAAAACATTTCAGTAACGGAATTAAATCAAAAGGTTTTTATGATGATGAGAAAATATTATGAAACGAATGCTTAATTATGAGTTATGAATTTTGAGTTATGAGTTGGTATCAACAAACAGGTAGCATTAAAAACTATTAGAAAACATTCAGAATTCAGAACTTAGTTAAAGATCATAGAAGTATCTTGTCCTGTTAACCTTAATGTCTCTTAACAACGGGGATTTAGGACTGATATTGAGTGTAAAAAAACGATACTTTCCCACTGGAGATATATTGACCGTCATTTGCCAGCAATGCAGGTCACGCGACAAAAACATACTTAATACACCCAAATCTTTTTGAGTTATATTATAAGACCCCTGCACACCCAGTTTCCACTTTGGAGTGAGGTTGATTGAATTATTGAACGTTACACTTTGACTAAGGCTTTTAACTTTTTTCAATTCTCCTTTTACAAAGGAACGGTATTGCGAGAATAACAAAGAATAGGAAAAATCAACACTCCACGGAATAGAAAAATCTGCATACTCACCGGGATTATTTTGCATATAGGCAGCTTCCTGCTGGTATTCATCCAGGGTCATACCGGTTGAATTAATGACATCTCTTCCAGGAACGGGGCCTCCGGCAGATGCTCCTGATTTTTCTCCCCCCCTGAACTGGCTCGATAAAGAAATACCTCCTGAGGTAAGCGTTCCAAGTGTTGCTGCTTTTTTACTCCATACCAGTTTGTCGATACGCCTGCCCACCTCATCATACAGGTAAGGATCAAAACTGGCATTGGCGGTAATATTTATTTTTTCAAACAGATTACTTCTTGCAGAAACATTCAGGTTGCTTAACTTGAATGAGTCCGCTAAAAAATTATAGCTGCCTGTTATACCTAATCCATCAATTAACGTAACTTTTTTTACCGCATCCTGGGAAGTATCTTTCCTGTTGCGCACTTTCATTTGAATATTATTATCAATTCCAAAATTGAGTCCGGCGAAGCGCTGCCCGGGGAACGAACCAAAAACACTTCTTTCAAACACGTTATGCTGAGCAACATTCCCAAAAGTATCCACCTGCACATCATAAAAGTGCTGGCTGTTAAAATCAGGCTTTAAACTGGCAGATAATGTTGGTCTTACTTCATGGCGTATGGCCTGTACCTTGCTTCTTTTTTTGAAACCATACATACCAAAGATCCTGGTAGAAAGTCCGAGCGCAAAACTCATATCATTTGCAGTATAAAATCCTTTATTGATAATTGTATCCAGTTTTCTGCCGGCATCATTCCATCGCAGGTACATTTTCTCCTGGTACCACCTGTGCTGTAAACTAACAGAAGGGGCTACCTGCACTGCTCCAAGCGATGGAAGTGCCAGGGAAATAGGAATGCTGTGATTGCCTCCCCATTTAAAGTTATCCGAAAGTTGATTCCACGCACCCCCCAATGTATCATAAAAGGAAGAAAGTCCACGTATATTTGAATTAAGTGCTATACCAAGATTTTCATACCATTTATAAGAACCAACAGCTTCCTTCCTTCTAAATGGATAAAGCGTGTTTACATTGAATGCGATATCCGGAAAGTTGATATTGATCAAACGTTGTGTTGTATTCTGATTATGGTTCGCTGCTACCGAAATATTAAAAGGTTTGTTTTGCCAAACCTTAGCATAGTTTATGGAGGAACTTAACTGGTTGGTGAAATTCCGTTGGGGGCTATTGGGTACATTCTCATTGAACTTACTGCTTCCGGCATTTACATTGGCATGAAAAGTTACCCCTGGTCTTGCTTTTGTATCAGCGCTATGCGACCATTGAATAAGCGTGGTTTTGGTAACACTATAATCCGGGTCGCCCTTAAAACCAATCTTTGTACTCTGCATGTTCAGGTTGATATTGCCGGTATAACGGTATCTCTTAAAATATCTTGGATTTAAACTTGCAGTCCAGCCACCATAAGAATAAATCGTTCCCCTCGCAACAGCATCCCAGGTAGGCCCCAATATTTTATAATATCCTAACCCTTCTAAAGCCAGACCATATTGTTCATTGGCTGTGAACGACGGAGCGATGAGCCCCGAATGCCTGCCCTGCGTTAAGGGGTAAATACCGAAAGGCAATGCAATGGGAAGCGGTACTCCCTCAACTTCGGGATGAACAGGTCCGCTGAACGCCATTTTTTTATTGATAAATTTTATTTTTTTACTTACAAAAGCAAAATGCGGCGTATCAAGATTACAGGTAGTAAACCTGCCACGGTAAGCATAAAAAACATTCTCATCCACTCTCTTTATTTTCTGGCCATAAACAAACATCTCACCCTGCTGCGTATACGTTCCTTTTGTTAAACCCTTACCGGTTTTCATGTTAAACTCCAAAGTATCACTTACGGATTTAAAATCCTTTTGTATAAAGGTCGGAAAGGCAATTACTTTCCCGGTACTGTCTCTCTGCAATATTGCTTTTACAATGTTGGTCTTTTGTTCATATTCGATAATAGGTGCAGATAATTCCTGGTTGCTATATTTAATATTAGCCGTTTTCCCATAGAGCATCATTTTCTTGCCGGGGATATCAAATACCATAGAATCATCTGCATGGTAGACCACCGGTGCGCCCAATGAGTCTTTAGAAGATTTGAATGAAAAAGTATCCGAAGTATTGATAATATTTGTATCGACAGTCGCCGGGTTTTTAATTTCAGATATCCCGATCTCATCAATCCCTATGGTATCAGTTTTTACTTTACCTGGCTGTTGTTTTGTTAAGCTGTCTTTATTTTTTTGAGGGAGCGTATCATTCTTATGAGGAATTGTATCAGCAGTTAAACTAATGTGAAAAAAGTTTTTTCCGGTATCAAAGGCGTGACTATATAACGTTATTAAAACGAAAACAGCAGCAGGTAGCCAGGCTAATATATTTTTTGTCTTACCTTTGTAAAGATTGTTCATAGCTCTAATTGACAAAAATAGCCATAATACTATAATGTAATTGTGAATAATTTTACAAATACACAACCGCTAATAAATCTGAATAAACATGCGTAAGAACAAAATATTTTTTATTTTCTTATTGTTCTTTTTTCAAATCATCGCATCCAGCACTTTCTCTCAAACAGTAAAAAGATTAAAAACAATTATTGTTGATGCGGGTCATGGTGGCTCGGATAATGGAGCAGTTGGGCAATATGAAAATTCGCTTCGTTCAAAAGAAAAAGATATAACGCTCGATATTTCACTAAAGCTTGTTGCTGAATTGCAGAAAAGGCTTCCCGATGTTAATATCGTACCTACAAGAACAACAGATATTTTCCAGGATCCCAGGGAAAAAGCAAAGATCGCCAATGAAAATCATGGCGACCTGTTTCTTTGTATTCATGCCGACTCGGGACCATTAAAAACCGGCAGGAGAAAGATCGGGTCAAGAACTGTTACACGCTACAAGGTTACCTATAAAGGAAAAGGAAAGAAAAGACAGAAGATATCAAAGCCATATTCTGTTGTAGAACCCGTTTACGAATATTACAAGTTGCCGCTTACACGAAATGGTACCAGTGTGTGGATATTTGCTGCACATAAAACCAGTGATAAATTAAAAGCAATCATGCATGAGGAAGGTGAATTTGAAGTAGAAGCAGGCAGTACCGATTCTACCTATAGCAGTTTTGATTTTAATACACCTGAAGGAAGAGCCATTGCACAGGTTTACGCCAAACGCTACCAGGAAAAAAGTGATCGTATTGCCACTATGGTCAATGAGGAAGTAGATAAAACCGGCCGCCCCGCTTTGGGAGTTAACCAACGCCAGAAAGGGATATGGGTATTACAGGCCACAAATATGCCTGCCATTTTGGTGGAAACAGGTTTCATCAATAATCCCGAAGATGAACGTTACCTGAACAGTGAAAAAGGACAGCAGGAGCTGGCAGAAGCTATCACAGACGCTGTTATACGCTACAAAACTTTGTCGGAAAGCCCTCGTTCTGCAACTACAAACTAACTTGCCAACAGCCTGTGGAATGATTTTTGAAAACTAAAGGAACAGACTTCTGTATTTTTATAATAGTTGCTGATACGCGTGATGTTTAATTTATACCCGTTACACAGTTATCAAAAAATACACATAAATATCTTTAATGTAAACTTTTTACAAAGGTGAAAATATCAAATGAATTTAAAGTGGGGGTAATGACGGTTATAGCACTTGTGATACTTATCCTTGGTTTTAATTTTTTAAAGGGGAAAACGTTTTTTAAAAGCAGCACAACGTTATTTGGTATTTATGGTAATGTTCAAAAACTGTCGCCTTCCAATCCCATTATTGTAAACGGACTCCAGGTTGGAAGTGTTTATAGGATCAGTACCGATAAGGATATGCGCCGCATCCTGGTGGAAATGAACATTACAAGAGACATTAATATTCCCAAGAATTCTATCGCTATTATCAAACCCGACCTGTTATCCACCCCCAGCATCGAGATCAAACTGGGAGATTCAAAGGAGAATCTTCATAACAGTGATACCATTTATACGGAAGCATCACAGGGAATTTTCACTGATGTACTTAAAAAAGTAGATCCTGTTTTATATGAAGTAAGTAAAGCAGTAACGTCAATTGACAGTTTGCTGGTTAAAGTCAATAGTGTTATTGATCCCGCTGCAAAGAATAATATTGGTGGCACGCTCGCAAACCTGAATAAAATTACCGCAGCCTTGCTTACTTCAAGTGCATCATTAACCGAACTCCTGAATGCACAAACGGGTGCGCTGGCAAAAACCCTCAACAATGCAAATTCTGTAACCAGTAACCTCGCAGCAAGTAATGATAAGGTAACAAGTGTTTTAACCAACCTTGATAAGACCACGACTAAATTATCGGAACTTGATATTCAAAAAACACTCAACACACTTGATGCAACAGTAAATGATCTGAGGAAGATGACCGCAAAACTTGACAGCAACAATGGAACTGCAGGTTTATTACTGAATGATCCTACACTTTATAAAAATCTTGCTTCAACTGCCAATAAACTAAATCTTTTGATCGACGATATCAGGATAAATCCAAAGCGTTATGTATCGATATCTGTATTTGGGAAAAAACAAAAAGGCAGTCCCATCCAGTTCCCGGTAGCAGACACAGTTAATTCACCTTATATTATCAAAAAAGCACCATAAGCTTTAAAAATTATTATAGCTTTATAATATAATGATGCAAATTGCAGCATCTATCAATGAGCCTAAATTATACTGTTGCAAATTTTTTATAAAATATCCTTTCTTTTATCATTTTTCTTCTTTGTGCAAAATAGTACAGCACAGGTTGCCCCTGCCGCTACAACAGATACATTAAGAACAATTGAAATTATCAGGGCCAAAAGCCAGCGCCAGATCACAGTGGATGATACAACCGTGCTTCAAACACTTGCAGGAGCTGCAAGCGTAAAACAGGGAAGCACTATATTAAACGGCGATAGTATTGTACTTAACCAACGTACCGGCGTAGCTGAAGTTTTTGGAAATGTGCATATTAACGATGGAGATACGATGCACACCTATGCAAACTACCTCAGGTATGTAGGTAATGACAGGATCGCTTACCTTGACAGGGCAGTAAAGCTTACTGACGGTAAAGCGATACTAACCACTGAAAATCTTGTTTACAACCTCGCTACCAGCATTGCAACTTATTCGAATGGCGGAAAAGTGATAAATGGAAAAACCGTTCTTACAAGCCAGGATGCTACTTATTATTCAGAAACAAAAGATGTTGTATTTAAAAACAATGTGCACCTTGTAGATCCAAAATATAATATGACGGCTGATAGCCTTCGTTATAATACAGAATTTAAAACAGCTTATTTTATCTCTCCTACTCATATCATCAGTAAGGACGGAACAATTGATACAGAATCAGGATCCTATAATTTAGAAACAGGTAATGCGATCTTTGACAGTAACAGTTCATTCAGGGACAGTACTCGTTTTATTAAGGGACGTAAAATGGCTTACGAAGAAAAAACAGGAATAATACAGGTAGAAGGCAATGGAAAATTTGTTGATAGTGTCAACAGGGTGATTGTATTGGGTGACCAGTTATTGATAGATAAAAAGAACAGCACATTTCTTGCAACAAGAAAACCCGTAATGATTCTTTATAGAGATAATGACAGTACTTACATTGCTGCAGACACGCTTTTTTCAGGATTAAGGAAATATGATTCTCTTGAAAGTAAAATAACTATTGTAAAGGATACTATGCGGAAAGACTCAGTTCGCATTTTTAAAAGGCACGATTCACTTAAAATTAATCCGGTTGTAACAAAGGACTCGCTCAATTTTGATGCAACACTTTCGAAAGTAATAGAGAATAGCGTTCCTTTAAAGGACAGTATAAAAACAGATACTGTTTCAGTAATAAAAAAACCAGAACCGGTTATTAAAGATTCAGCCAGATCAGATTCATTGGTTATACAGGAAATAAAAAAAGATACCAGCCGGCAAAAAAGTATTAACACGACTGATACTTTAAAACAACCGGTAACAGTTGATCTGAACAAGGTTTCAAAAGATAGTATCCGGTATTTTCTCGGTTTTCATCATGTAAGAATATACAATGATTCTGCACAGGCGGTGAGCGACAGCCTATATTATTCCACGGAAGATTCTACTTTTAAATTATTCGGCAACCCGGTTTTCTGGAACGATAGTACGCAGGTAAAAGGCGATACGATGCATCTTTATACGGAAAATCAAAAACCAAAAAGATTGTACGTGTTTTTCAATGCCATTTCCATCAACAGAACAAAAGAAGGTTTTTATAACCAAATGGGAGGAAGAACGATCAATGGTTATTTTAAAGATGGTTCAATAGATTATATCCGGGTAAAAGGATCACCTGCAGAAAGTATTTTTTATCCCCAGGATGAAGACAGTGCTTATGTTGGAATGAACAGAAGTAAGGGCGATGTTATTGATATCTATTTTGTGAATAAAGAACTCAACAAAATAAAATTTGTAAATGATATCGACGGAACTTTATATCCATTGAATCAAATTCCGCCTGATCAGAAATTTCTTAAGAATTTTACCTGGGAGAATAACCGCCGACCAAAAAATAAACTTGAATTATTTGAATAATAAGATCTTCATATCATTCCTGCTAATGCTGTTCTCTTTTAATTCATTTGCGCAAACAGATGCTTTTGAAGGAACATGGCATATGGAATATATGACTCCCGGAAAAAACACTCCCATCACTATCGACCTGCAGGTTGCAACGCCTGAAAAGGGATTGCTCTACCCTGCTGAAATGAGAATACAATGCGACAGTTTTGTGGCGACCTATCATCTCCTGCTTGTAAAAAGAAACATTCGCCAGCTTGCGATCGGGCGAAATAAAGTTGCCTCTTCCGAAACAACATTCAGTGCCGGTAACTGGACCATCTATTTAAATGGTGTTTTCGACCTGAGCCGTGATATGAAGGGAAATAATTTTTTAACTGCCGAAAGAATTACAGCAAGGCAATATGGCGTAACAATGGCCGATCCTAACAATTACCCTTCAACACAAAAAAATTCAGCTACACTTTTACGTGATTTTTTAAGAGATGCGGAGATCAAATTAAAAAAACAAAACGGTATTCCATTTCAAAATGCATATACCGATACCATTCTGAATCCGCATATGTCGCAGGATTATTACGGAATCATGGATACCATTAACGTAAATAATAAAAATGGAAGTATAAGCTTTGGAAGCAATAAGAAAACAAACAATGGCGTGGTATCAGTAGTGTTAAACACCAACGGAGTGGTTGACCAGACAGATCTTACAGTAAGAAAGCCTGTTGAAGATATACGGCTTGATACGGGGATGAACATCCTTGTTTTTTTTGCTGACAATTATGGTAAAACTCCCTCCTCTACGGGTTCATTGGTTGCTGATTTTGGCGATAGAAAATTCGTGATGGATTTTGGAAACAAAAATGATATAGCTGCAACTTTCATCGTTGCAAAGGTTTATTACGCTGCCGAAAAAGAAAAGGACAATCGTACCGAATTACAAAATAGTATCTTAAGAGAATTGTCAGAAAAAGATCTGCAAAGAGATATAAAGCTGTATCATTACCCTGACCCAAGCGGCAGGAATCTTGTCAAAGATGATGCAGCAAGAAAAGCAGCAGATCAATCACTTTTCAGGAGTACAAAACCTGTTGGTGAGATCCGGACGAGTTCCAGGCAGATCATTCTTGCATTATGGGATGATGCTGTTGAAGATGGAGATAGTATTTCATTGAGCATAAATGGAAACTGGGTCGTGCAGGCGTTCCCGGTAAAAAAACAACCACAGTTCATCCAGGTTACAATAGACCCCGGCCCAAATAAAATATTGTTTGTAGCTAATAATCTTGGGTCCATTCCTCCGAATACGGCAGTGCTTGAAATTATTGACGGGCGCCAAAGAAGAGCATTTATGCTGGAGACCAATCTTGATGAAAATAATATGATAAAGATCGTGTATGATGGAAAAGGAGATTAATGCTCGTTTTCTATTTAGAGATCATGATTCTATTTAATTTTTTTGTGCCATCGTAAATCAATGATTGGTAATGCTGCTTCGCACTTACCTGGTGCCGGTACCTGGTCTCCTGGCCAACGCTTTTTGATCCTCTGTAATCTTTTACGATACAAAACTTATCACTACATGGTCACAGTTATGAAAATGGAAGGTCCAGGTAAACCGATGTCGCTGATCGTAGCCAGGCGACAAGATCATGTATGAAGGAAAGGGAAACTAAGATTCGTTTTCTTTTATGATTATCAGCATTATTTAGTGATAGCAATTCTTATATCTTTTTACGGCAATCGGAGCCAAACCATCGCATGGAATGCAATTAGTGCTAAGTATAATCCTCTTTCAAAAAACGGGAAAAACACCCTATGATAAGTTTGTAAATAGACATAATATTGAATAATTATTGAACATAGATTTAGTCAGACCTACTATATTTCTCCACTCTAATAATAATAATCATGGCAACTCTTAAATCTGGTTACGACAATAATTTTACCGGACTTTCTTTACGCCTGCCAAAGATCCCGATTGCTAAATGCGCCCCGTTAAAAAGCGGTTCAGGAAAAGAGGTTAAATACATTCACTACAGTTCCTTTTTACATAAGGATCGTATGTTACCGCTGCTTTGCGCAACAAATATTAAGGGTGAAGGGTATAACGCACCTGAGCGGGCGGGTGATGAACCATGGGATAATTCAGAACAGGTATTGGCCAAATACCAATTGAACAATGATTTTTATGGCAATGACGGAAACACTTTTGACAGGGGACATATCGTCCGGCGTGTTGATCCTTGCTGGGGCGATGATAATATTGTTGATGATGCAGAAGCGCAAACTTTTAGATGGACTAACTGCACTCCTCAGCATAAGAAACTTAATCAAACGGGAGGTGTATGGTATCAGTTGGAACAACATGTAATGGAACATGGCGTAAAAGGCAAGGCCGCTGATATTGTTGTGTTTGCAGGGCCGGTATTAAGCGATGATGATAAATATATGGAAGTAAAAAAAGGAAAGCTAAAAGGAAAATTTATTCAAATACCGACTGAATTCTGGAAAGTGATCGTATGGAAGAAATCGGATAATAAATTGTATGCGGTAGGTTTCCTGATGAGCCAATGGGAATTCATCAAGAATAAGGTAAAAGATTTGCCGGCAATTGCTGCCGCGGCTGTTCCATTGCCTAATGACTATTTTGAAAACCTGAAATTTAAAGATCATAAAAGTTACCAGGTACCGGTGTCGGTGATTGCAAAAAAAACGGGGATCAAATTCGATTGGAGCAATGTGAATTTTCCTTACAAAACAAATAAGGCGAAAGTAGTTAAAGCCACTCCGTTAAAAAATAAATATACATTTGGATCATTCTATAATAAGATCAGGCGACTGAAAGCAGTATCCGGTGTTGCTGCTACCAAAGAAGCTGCTGTACGATCAGTAAAAAAAGAAGAGAAACCCTTAAGCAAAGCAACAGTGGCCCGGGCCGTTAAGTTAGGTTATGGAGCGGCGATCAAACAATATGAATTAAAAAATATCACCCTTTAAACATTATTATATGGACTTTAATTCCGCCATCAATTTGAAGAATGCAATTTCTTCCTCTTTTTTAACCAAATCACAACCATCTGCCGCGATCATCAGCTTTAGCATGGCTGCCGCCGGGCCTTCACCTGCAGCCACCCACGTACGCAAAACTATTTTAACAGATATAAATGCAGTTGGTGTAAGTGAAAAGCAAAGTGGTGATCATTATATAAAAGTACTCACCCGAAAAAAAACAAACCTTACTCCCGGGCGATTATCAGATCATTTTGGTGTGAGCGCCTCAGATATACATATCCAGCATGCCGGACGGATTCGTTTCAAAATGCCAACATCCAATCACCGCCCTCCATTTCCGGGTATATCCGTGGGACACTTTCGTATCACTGCCGGAACGTTGGGATGTTTTGTAAAAGACAGCGCTGGTAAAATATACATACTGAGTAACAATCACGTTCTTGCTAATTCAAATCGTGCAAGCATTAATGATGTAATCCTCCAGCCGGGTAAGATGGATGGTGGCCGTAAAGCAAAGGATGTTATTGCAATGCTTTCAGCATTTAAAGTGATAGAGTTTAATAAGCCAAATACTATGGATGCGGCCATTGCGGAAATTGTTGACGATCTTGATCCGATCTTTAAGATAAATCAGACCAACAAGATCAAAAGCGGTATAGCGCCGAAAAATAAAATGAAGGTAGAAAAGTTTGGAAGAACGACCGGGCATACGAAAGGCAGAATTACAACCCGGAATCTTGACCTAAAAGTAGATTTTGATGGCAGGGATATTGAGTTCGAGGATCAGTTTGAAATTAAAGGAAATAATGGTACGATGTTCTGCGATGGTGGTGATTCAGGCTCGCTCATTTTTGAAAAAGATACATTAAAGGCCGTTGGGTTGCTATTTGCAGGCACGGATGACGGTACCACTTTTGCAACACCTATTAAGGATGTTTTAAAGCAGCTTTCCGTGAAAATTTTATAAATTTACAGTATGAATATTGTAAATGTAAAAAAGGAATTGTATGACAAGCTCAGGTCGAACGATAATGTGCTTGGAGCCGGTATAAAAGGCAGCGGAAAATCTGAATACATTGTTATATTCGTAAAGAGTCTTTCTTCTCAGGTGTCGTCTCTCATTCCTGCTACGTTTAAAGGAATTAAGGTTAAGGCGGAACAACAAAAAATCGCAAAGCCGATGTGATAGTATTCCGGAAATTTAAATCGCTCAACATTATTTATCATACAAACAGGCTACTTCCCTGTTCAGCTACGTTCCGTGCCATACGTTGGCGGGAAATCAGCCGTATTACAACATTACCAGAATTTAAAAATACTGCAATCATTAAAAACCAATTGCCGATTCACGATTGCCGATTTTCAATTCAGCCTGTAATCGATAAGTGCATGCGTATCGCCTGCAGAAGAAGTAGTAAGTATTAGTCCAATACCATCAGCATAATAATATTGTGTAAAAAAATTGAGTGCTACCAGGTTGCTGTTCACAAGCATTTTGCTTTCGGCTTCAACAAATAAAACATTCGTATAATTTTTTCCTTCTACTTCTTTTGTAATGCCTTTTTCTTTTACAGTCATTACCAGGATACAATCAAGACCATTTGCTTTAAAGTAAACACTCCATTGATCGCCTTGCTGAAGATCATTTTTTAACCATTGCTGGAAATTGCCGGTTTCTAAAGCATCTGTAGTAAAAAGATTGCCATCAGTCTTTACAAGATTGCTTTTATCAACAGCGCTGTTGTGCATGGTAAATTCATTGTCATTGGCAGCAATGATCTTATTGACATAAGTGTTGCCGTCTTTTTGTTTGTACTGCCATTCATTCCGTACTGCAAGGGGACAATAATTGTTCATGATATTTTTTTTATCAAAACTAAATCAACGGGCATGCGGCTTTGAAAATGTTTAGTAAACGGCAGGAATGATTTTGTTAAAGGTTTTTACAACAATTGTAAATAGGTAACCGGCAATGTTGCTGCTCACTTTAAATTAAAATTCACAATTATAGAAAATGACAAATACTGAAGAGACTACAATTATTAATAACCAATTGCCGATTCACGATTCCCGGTTTGCGATTGCCGGCTCCGCACTTTCTTTTATCGTTTCAAAAAACACCACCACATGATGTTCCTGCAGATCATTTACAAGCGTGATATCAGAACCTGCTTTTTCCACATCATTTTCTATTATCCTCATAGATTCGGTTGTTACATTTGCTTCCAGTTCGATATGATAAATAGTATCGAGATAGCGGTAGTTAATTTTTAGCTTTTCCCATCTCAAGGGAAAACAAGGTTTAAATGTCAATACGTTTCCCCTGCGTCTGATACCAATAAATGATTCGATAATTAACTGGTACATCCATCCGGCAGATCCCGTATACCATGTCCATCCTCCCCTGCCTTTATGCATTGGTTCCGCATATACATCAGCTGCTACAACATAAGGCTCTACTTTATAGATATTTATTTTTGTTGCATCGTTACTTCGATTTACCGGGTTGATCATTTTTAACAGCTCCCATGTTTTTTCCCTGTTGCCCAATGCAGCATACGCCATTACCAGCCATATCGCCGCGTGCGTATACTGGCCACCGTTTTCTCTTACACCGGGAACATAACCCTTAATATAACCGGGATTTAAAGAAGACTTATCAAAAGGAGGATCGAAAAGCTGGATCATTCCATCGTCTTCTTTTACAAGGTATTTTCCTGCGGCATTCATTGACGCCAACGACCGTTCGGGTTCACCTGCATTGGACAAAACTGACCAGCTTTGTGCAATTGAATCAATCTTACATTCTGCATTCATCTTCGATCCTAATGGCGTTCCATCATCAAAATAAGCACGGCGGTACCACGATCCATCCCACGCATGTTTATTGATGTTGTCTTTGAGCGTTGCTGCTTCACGCAAACATTGTTCAGAAAAATTATCATCTTTTTTTATCAATGCAGTTTCAGAAAAACGTTGAAGAATATCGTAAAAGAAAAACGCAAGCCATACACTTTCTCCCTTGCCATGATTACCTACCCTATCCATACCATCGTTCCAATCTCCTGAGCCAATTAATGGCAATCCATGTTCTCCAAAATGCAAAGCGTGTTTAATCGCCACCACGCAATGTTCATAGAGTGTTGATTGCTTATCTGACCTGATGGGCAGATCATAATATGATTCTTCGCCTGCATTCAACAATCTCCCTTCAAGGAAATAAATAGATTCATCCAGGATATTTTCATCCCCCGTTACTTCAATATATTTTGATGCAACATAAGGCAACCACAAATAATCATCCGAACAGGTAGTACGAACGCCCCGGCCTTTTGGCGGATGCCACCAATGCTGCACATCTCCCTCCTTGAATTGCCTTGATGCACACAATATGATCTGTTCTCTTACCAGGTCAGGTTTAGAGTGAAGCAAAGAAAGTGTATCCTGCAACTGATCCCTGAATCCAAAAGCACCGCCTGATTGATAGAAACCACTTCTTGCCCATATCCTGCATGCAAGTGTTTGATAGTTGAGCCAGCCATTTGCAAGAATATTCGTAGCTGCATCAGGTGTCTCGATCTGGATTGTTCCCAATGTTCTTTCCCAGAACTGCTGTACTCTTTTAAATGCATCCTTTGCCGCTATATTTCCTTCATGACGTTGTATCACGGCCAATACATCATTCATATTTTTTCCTGCTCCAAGCCTAAAGGTTATTTCCTTTTCCTCGTCATCTGCTAAATCAAACACTACCTGCAATGCTCCGCAAGGATCAAGCGCTGCGCCGGCTTTTCCTGATAATCTTGTACGATTCATAGCATCAGGATTGGCAAGAGTACCGTTTCTTCCTATAAACTCTGACCTGTCGGATGTAAATGTTCTTCCAATATCATCTACATCAAAAAACGCAACCCTGTCTTCAAATTCCGGGCTATAGGCATTTCTTGCCAGGATAGCTCCACTACGTTTATCCACGTCAGTTATTGTATGCATGACTGTTTTTGCCCGCATGTCGCCCAATACCCACTCTATATAACCCGTAACAGATAAACGGCGTGGCCTGCCGGAATTGTTGCGGATACTTAACACTATGAATTTTACCGGTGCCTCAATATCTACAAAAACACCCATAGAGGAAGCAACACCATCTTCCCTGTGCTCGAATTTTGTATAGCCGAAGCCATGTCTTGTAATATAAGGAGATTTACCACGGCAGGGTAACGGTGAGGGTGACCAGAATTTTCCGCTTTCCTCGTCCCTGATATAAAATGCTTCTCCTTTAAGATCGGACACCGGGTCATTGTTCCATGGGGTAAGCCTGGCTTCATGTGCATTTTCAACCCATGTATAAGATTGACCGCTTTCTGAAACGATCGTTCCAAACCCGGGGTTACCGATTACATTGATCCATGGCGCAGGTGTACGTTGATCGGAAGTAGTTGTGATAACATATTCTTTACCATCTTTTGTAAAGCCCCCAATACCATTATAAAATTGTAATTCCTCGGGCATTAAGATTGGTGTAGATGGATCCATATCTGCAGACATATGGAATTTCGTAGGCGTAAAATATGGTATGGCTGTTTTAAATTTATTTCCCCGGTTAATTTGCTCCTCTAAAGTTCCTAACCTGTCTGATATAACAACGTGTGCCACCGATTGGAATAAAATACGGTCTTCATTAGATATCTGGTCAGCTGAGCGTATAAAAATTCCTCCGGGTTGATCTTTAATATCCGCAGAAATACCAGGAACTACCATGCTGTGTATCCTGTCAAGTAACGCCTGCCTGTAGCCGCCGTGGTCTTCGTTCCAGATCACGAGATCCACAATCAACCCTTTGAGTCGCCAATAAACGTGTGCCTGCAAAAGCTGCTTTACCAGTTCAATATTTGCTGAATCTTCAATCTGTAAAAGAACAATGGGAAGGTCACCGGAAATGGCATAACTCCACAGACCCGGCTGCCCCTTCCTATTCTTTATAATTATAGCAGGATCTGTGCGAAGTGATGCATTAGCAAAAACGATAGAGCTTGCCAGCCTGTTGTATAATTGTGCATCTGCCTCCATGGCATTGATCTGTCTCAATATAACCTGGCTATGCGTCCATGAAAGTTCGAGGCCGCGATTACTGCTGTGCTTGTCCTGGTATTTGTCTATAAGCACATTACATAGTTCTTTGGTTTCTGCAATTCCAAAGATCATATCAATGATGGCTGTTTCATAGGGCTCAATAAAGATCCGGTACTGAATAGCCACAACAGGATCAAGTACAGATCCCTGGCTATTGGATAATTCTGCCTGCTGGCTTAATATTTTTGGTTCATGAATACTGTTTCCTCTCCCGATAAATTCAACCCGGTCGGTTTCATATGAGATCTTTTGTATGGAAGCATTGTGCACTTTCATCAGGTGGAACATAGATGGATTGTGTTCATCGATGGAACGTGGACGACGTGAGCAAATGATTGCATGCCGGTGCTCAACGATCTCTGTCTGCACAAATAAATTGCTGAACGCAGGATGCGATTCATCTGCCATTGGAGATGCAAGTACAACCTCGGCATAGCTGGTGATTTCTATCGATCTTCGCTTGCGTGATTTATTGGTCAGGTGTACTCTTCTTAATTCAATATCATCTTCAGGTGATACAATGATCTCGGTATGCGTTTCAAAGGAAAAATCTTTTCTTCTGAATTCAGCACGACCCTGCGAAAATACCGCCTCGTAATCACTCCCCTGTTGCAGGCTGGGTTGGAAGGAAGACGACCAGTAGGAACTGCTTTCAAGATCCCGTATAAAACAAAACGTTCCCCAATTGTCACAGGTACTGTCTTCACGCCAACGTGTAATCGCAATATTTTTCCAACGACTATAACCGCCGCCAGCATTGCTGAGCATTACATGATATTTCCCGTTTGATAGCAATTGTACTTCAGGAATAGTAGTATGCGGCGTAGTGATAACCCGTATAGATTCTGTTCCGCCTGGTGTAATACTGATATCTCCCTCATGCACAGTGGGTGAATAGAATGTAGTAATTCTTGGTATTCTTTCCTGTAATAATAATAAAGCAGATTTAACCTGTACATCGCTTTCAAATCTTTGCTGCATCGGTTTATTGTTCAGCAGGTAATTAATAGATAAAAAACTCATTCCCTGGTGATGGGCCATGTAGGACCTGATGATGACATAACTTTGCCTGCGTTGTAAACGGGACGAAGTATAATCTATTGCCTCATATAAACCGTATTTTCCATCAAAACCATTTTCCCGCATCAGCTTGATATTATCACAAGCTTCTTTAGGCGCAACCATCAGCGACATAACTGTTGCATAAGGTGAAATTACCAGGTCTTCGCTAAGGCCGCGTTTGAAACCAACCCCGGGAACACCAAAAGCTTTATACTGATAATTAAGATGTGCATCTACCATATTATAGCCGGATTCAGAAATTCCCCAGGGAACATTCCTTTTCTTTCCGTAATCAATTTGCTTTTGTACAACCGATTTGTAAGTCTGCGATAATAGCGTATTCTCATAAGAAGGCATCACCAGCAATGGCATTAAATATTCAAACATAGAACCACTCCAGGAAAGCAATACAGAAGCATTACCAACATTCGTAAGTTGCCTTCCCAATGCAAACCAGCTTTGTTGCGGTAATTTTCCCTGTGCAATTCCAATAAATGTAGTAAGTCTTGCTTCGGAAGCAAGCAGGTCATAAAAACTGTTATCTCTTCTGTGCTCATCAACATTATACCCGATACTTAATAAATGTTGTGCTTTATCATAGAGGAAATCGTACTCTATATTAGAGAGATCTGTACAAACTGCGGCAAGCTGCCCAGATCTAAGCAGAATTTCTTTTGCCTGCCGTGCAGATTCTGTGATACATGCAGTATAATGATTCAACCACTCATTTTCTTCTACTGAATTATCAGGCTGATACGCCGCAAATATTTTTTGTAAATACTGCTGGTCAATTTTTGAAAGCTGGTTGATGGTTGGTACGCCGGGAAGATCAGGCATTAATTTTTCAAATTTTGCGGGAGACTTTGGTAACTGCAGCCACGGAAAGAAAATATTCAATTCATTTTGTATACCCTCCAATTGCATAACAAATTTTTCAGCCCATAAACTTTCCTCCTCCTGCGGACCCAGTTGCTGTTTAGAAAGAATTTCATTAAAGGAATAATCAATTTCATCCAGGTATTTTTTTGTTTTATAGAGATCGGCTGAATGCAACAGGTAATTATTTTTAATATCATCTTTGAATTTCTTCAATAATGATTTATCCTTTGTTGTTTCAATCAGCACACTCAGCGTATCAACCAATCCCTCGAATAAATTAGTATTGATTATTTTTTTTCCGGGAATATCAATTAATGCCTGCTTTAAAGTAAATATATGTCCTACAAAATTTCCGCTATCAACAGTAGAGATATACCTGGGTGATAACAACGCCAGTGTTTCTGTATCGTACCAGTTATAAAAATGTCCGCGATACCTTTCCATGCGCTGCAATGTTTCCATTGTATTTGAAGTACGTTCCAGGAATTCACTGTTGGTGATATAACCAAGATCGCAGGCTGTAAGATTGGAAAGTAAAGACAGCCCTATATTTGTTGGAGATGTTCGGTGTGCAACTCTTTCTACAGGCGCTTCCTGGTAATTATCAGGTGCAAGCCAGTTATCCTGCTTCGTTACAAATGTTTCGAAGAATGCCCAGATTTTCCTGGCAAGTTGTCGCAGGTAAATTGTTTGCTCTTCAGATACGATTGCTTTTTCATCAGAGTATGGCCGACTGATATACCACACTATAAAAGGTGATATCAACCATGCTCCTAAAAATGGAAAAGCGGTAATCAATGAAAACGGATGGCGAAGCGTTAAATAGACAAAGCATGCAATTGCAATAAAACATGCAGGCCACATTTTAAGCAGGTTCTTTCCTAATGAATTTATTAATCTTGTATAAGAAGACGGATTCCATTGTAAAAGATTTTTTCTTGATATATAAATACGCCAGTTGGTAATTAAAATTGCGTGTAAATTATTGATCACTTCGAAAGGAAGACAAATAAGCCCGATCAGGCCCTGCGCAAGATTATCTTTTAAGCTACGTGATACATAGGCTATGTGTTGCGAAAAAATCACATCATCGGGTTTATTAAAAAGTTCCCAGATAAAGTTCACAACTACAGGAAAAAAAACGATCGCTACAACAGTCATGGTCCAGAAAAAAGGATTCGAAAGGATCGTCCATCCCGCAAATAATAACAAAAGCATTGCAATGGGAACAAGGCTGCGCCGGAGATTATCAAAAATCTTCCATCTTGAAAGCAGTGAAACCGGGTTTTTGTGCAACTTCCTGTCGTATCCGGGCACAAACGGTGTGATCCAGTCTGCAATTTGCCAGTCACCCCTTATCCAACGATGCCTTCTTTGCATATCAGAAAGGTACAATCCGGGATACTCTTCATAAAGTTGCACGTCCGTCATCAACCCTGCTCTTGCATATGCACCTTCCAAAAGATCATGACTTAATATACGGTTTTCTGGAAAACGGTTTTTGAGTGTCTTTTCAAATACAGCTACATCATAAATACCTTTGCCAATAAAAGATCCTTCATTAAAAAGATCCTGGTACACATCTGATACAGCCCTTGTATAAGGATCAGTGCCGGGTTCATTTCCATGAATGCGGGCGTAAATAGTACTACCGTTAACGGGCAAACTATTTGAAACCCGTGGCTGAAGAATGGAATAACCATTTACAAGCCTGTGCTTTCTTTCCGAATAAACAGGTTGATTGAGCGGGTGTGCCATCTTGCCGGCCATTTTTGAAGCAACGTCAAGCGGCAACTGTGTATCGGTATCCAGGGTAATGATATACTTTACAGAACGATAACGCTCCGCCTCTCCTACAATCGCAGAAAAAGCATTCCCTCCTCCCAATATCAATTCATTCAAGGCGCCAAGTTTTCCCCGTTTGCGTTCATATCCCATCCATTTTTTTTCACGGGGATTCCATTTGCGTGGGCGATGAAAAAGGAAAAAAGTATCATTATGCTGGCGCTCATATTTACGGTTAAGCGCTTCTATCTTATTGACGGCAAATTGCAACAACACATCTTCGCCGGGCAGGTTTTCTTCAGTGGAATCCTTAAAATCGCTTAGTAATGCAAAGGAAAGATTGGCATCGCGGTTAGCTAAAAAGCGTACCTCAAGTCCTTCAACGAGGTTTGAAATATCGGCGCTGTTTGAAATGAGTGTAGGAATTACCACCATGGTATGATAGCCATCGGGAATTCCTTTTGAAAAATCCATTTGAGGCAACAAAACCGGTTTTGCCAATATAGTTACCAGCCAGTTAATTATTGAAATAGCAAACTGGCTGGTAACAATTGCAATTAAAAATCCAAATGCAACAAGCCACCAGCGATGAATTCCTTCCTTGTTAGCTTCCAGGATAAATCCAAGACTAAATAGTGTTGTGAGTATAATGATGCTCCCGGAAAATACAGCAAAGGAAAACCTGTTTACAAAATTTCCGCATGCCTGAACAAATGATCTTCGCATTTTCGTTGCAGTCTCAATTTGTTTCACCCCTTTACCGATAAGATAATAACCCACATGGCAGAATCTTTCAGGCTCATTATTCGCTGCACATTTTTTTGCATACTGAATGGCCATAGCTGCTACATCTTTTTCTGATGCTGTACTTTTTTTTGCTATACGCTCTATGGCATGGCGGTACTGGTCACGGGTAACGAAATCCATTTTATTATAAATAGCAACCGGATCCTCATTTAATATTTTTTCAAGTACACTGCTCTCTTCTACGAATAATTGCCAGTCGGCTGTACTTAAAAAGCGCAGACTACTGATACTATTACTGATCGATACCTGGTCTGCAGCCTGTTTTTGATTTTCCTGTTGTATTAAAACAGAAATATTGTAACCGTCATCAGCCAATCTTTGCTCGATCCATTTGAGCGCAAATGCCAGTGCGCTTCCTTTTTCCTGTAACCTCCTGGTTAATTCTGCAACAAAGGCACTTTCCATCGGTGGTTCAGCCCTGGCCATATCTGCAATAACAAGTACAAGATTTTTTGGATCATTTTCTGCTGAATCAATCATCAGGTCTGCCCATTTGGCTGCATCTGTTTTACTGCTGATATCTATTGATATTTGTATGGCAAGCCTCCGGAGATTTTCCAATAAAGCGAGGCGCAGCATGATCGGCAATGCCCATAATTCGCCAATCTGTAAATAATTAATAGTTTGATAGCCTGATATAAAGCGGGAGAGATTATTTATATTAATATGTCCATCAGTGTGGGAAATTATTTCCACAGCAATATCATAGATACGCGGTAACCCCGATAAAGGGCCTTTTGATAATCGTGGCAAGCCCAGGCTATAACCTTTGGGTAAGTGTTTCTTTCCGGTGTAGATCTGTTCTTCAATCAGGTAAAAATTATCGAGTAACCATTCAGCAGCAGGAACTACGCGGTTATTGTTTTTAATGGTTTCTGTAAGGATAGCGTGAACTTCTAATAATATCTTTTCATTTTCTGCAAGTCTTTTCAACAATTCTTCAGGTAACGGGTCATTGGTAAGCGTGTGTTTTCCTGCAAGCGCAATTGCATGCTGCTCCAATTGTTCGATTGTAAAAATCTCCGCACGAAGTGGATTTTTCCCCCCGCTTTTATAATTTGAAGCATCACCGAAAAAAGGCTCAATTATGTTTTTTTTAAATGCAACGATGGCCTGTGGTAATATTTCAAATATATCTGCAGGTGTCTTTTTTTGTCTGCCTTTATTAGCCATTTGCGATATGAATTTGATACTCTATTGCATTTCCCTGGATGTCAATTTTCCCCCCAACCATTAAGCAAATTGAGCGCCAATAAATTGATCAGCAATCGAATGCTTATACAAAACCTTGTATTTATCAACATCATGTATTAAAAAATCATGGCTCATCTTTACAAACTGTTATAGCACTAACTTTATTTAATGAAAATTTTTAATTCAGACCAGGTAAGAGAATGGGATGCTTTTACAATAAAAGAGCAGGGTATTTTGCCGGTTGAATTGATGGAAAGAGCTGCGAATGCCTGTTTTGAATGGCTTTTGAAAAATAATCTTACGCAAAAACAGATACGGGTTTTTTGTGGAAAAGGTAATAATGGCGGGGACGGCCTTGCGCTGGCCAGCATACTGATGGAGAATAATATTCCTGTAACAGCCTTTATCCTGGAAACTGGAAAATCCGGAAGTCCCGACTTCCAGGAGAATCTACAGCGCCTCCACCGGTTGACGAATGATATACACTTCATCCAGCCGGGGGTTGCATTTCCTGATCTAAATGAAAATGATCTTATCATTGATGCATTGTTTGGAACAGGCCTGAATAAACCGCTCGAAGGAATGGCGCTCCAACTGGCAGAATTTATCAATAATACTATCTGCCCGGTTATTTCGATTGATATGCCCAGTGGAGTTTTTTCCGACAAAAGCTCAAAAGGGTTTACAGCTGTATCCGCAACGCATACCCTAAGCTTTCAGAATTTTAAACCTGCTTTTTTATTCCAGGAAAATGACGTTTTTATCGGGCAGCTTCACCTGCTCGATATTGGCCTCAGCACCCACTATGAAAATAAAGAAGTTGCAGCATTTGAATTGCTGGATGATGAAATTATAAATGCAATCATTCGGCCAAGAAACAGGTTTTCTCATAAGGGAAACTTCGGCCATGCGGCACTGGTAGCAGGAAGTTATGGCATGATGGGTGCAGCTGTGCTGGCTGCAAGAGCATGCATGTATGCAGGTACAGGTAAACTAACCATGCATATTCCTTCCTGTGGTTATGAAATAATGCAGGTTTCAGTTCCGGAAGCAATGTGTAAAACCACGGGTGAAAAACACATTGAAATAACCGAAGACCTCTCCTTTTATGATGCGCTTGGTATCGGCCCGGGGATGGGTATACAAAAAGAAAGCGGCGCATTATTGGAAAAGATTTTTGCAAAACCGGTTATGTCGCTTTTATTGGATGCAGATGCATTAAACTGCATTGCTGCTGATAAAAGATTGCTTGCTTTAATTCCGCACAATACAATCATCACCCCGCATCCAAAAGAATTCGAAAAAATGTTTGGAAAAACAAATGATGATTTCGAAAGATTGCAGCTTGCCATTAAAAAAGCAGCAGCATTACATATATATATAGTACTCAAAGGGCATCATACAGCTATTATTACTCCACATGGCAGGGTATATTTTAATAATACCGGCAATGCCGGCATGGCTAAGGCCGGAATGGGCGATGTGCTCACTGGTATAATCACCGGTTTGATGGCACAGCACTATTCTTTGCCTGAAGCTGCCATCCTGGGAGTATACCTTCATGGACTGGCAGGTGATATTGCAGCAGGAGAATTTTCACAGGAAGCTATGCAGGCAAGTGATCTTATTAATTGCATAGGAGATGCGTGGAAGTTTTACAGCATTAATTTTACCTGCTGATGATAATTTTCTGCGAGCCTTGATTTGTTTTGATAAAATAATTCCCGGCGGGTAATTCATTCACATCAATATTTTGTAAACCTTCTTTTAATAAAAAAGTTTTTACAGTTACTCCAATGCTATTGATGATCGATGCAGTTGTATTACTGATTGATTTGTGTGTTACATTTAAAACCAGGATATTTTTCACGGGATTACCCATCAACACAATACCAGATATATTTTTATTAACGGAGATTTTAATAATAGATGAATTAGAAAATTTCCCTTCAATATCGATCATCTTCAAGCGATAATAAACAATATCAGCGGGCAAGCTTACTTTCTGCATATAATTGTTATCTCCGCTCCCATTTGCTGTAACGGTAGCGATTGGATTAAAATTCCTGCTATCAAGACTCTGTTCAATTTCAAATGATCTTGTGTTTGTTTCATTGGCAGTTGCCCAGCTTAACAAAGCCGTATTACCAGGTTGCGTATAACCTCTAAAAGATAGCAATGTTAAAGGAACGGTTGTAAAGTTTACAATGGTAGAAGCAGTGTTGGTTGTAACAGGGCTGTTGTAATCAAAATAAATATCGGCGATATTATTTATAGTAGTATTATCAGGCAATGTTGTTTTAGCTCTCAGTTTAAATTTTATAAATCCGTGACTCATTGGTTCATTCACATTACTGTCGGGTAATAATATATTTAGAAATTCAAAAAGAACATTTGCTCCTTTCTGTGTAACCTTGCAGGGATGTGAAGCATCAAGTATTTTCATCGTGCTAAACTGCAACTGGCTGCTGAGTGTATCCGTTAGTACCACATTAAAAGCAGTATCGTTTCCTGTGTTTTGAAACCGGACGAGGTAAGTAATATATATCCCATCATTTACCTGTTCAGTAGTTAAATATGGCGTAGCATCTTTATCATTTGGATCATAGGAACCGGTTACAACTGAAGATGTACTGTCTATTGCAACCTTTGTACCTGCGGTGGCAGTCGCCTTAGCATCAATAGTTGAGTTTAAGGTTGTGCCGGGATCTACAACAAATTGTGCAAAAAATGTTCTCCCTTCTCCCGGGAGAAAACTTGAAGCGGCGATACTGAGATTGCTGCCATTATCTGTAACGCCTCCAATGGTACTATGATCATAGGCAAGTTTTGTGTTATCATAGTCCAGTACAAAATCCGGAGACAATGTTGTTGTACCAACATTCTCATAATTTATCCAGTAACCCCAGTTAAAACCGGGTCTTGCTGCGGTAAAGGGCGTAACAGAAATTGCCAATGCACCAACACTAACTGTGGGTTTCAATGGCATGTCTCCCACAAAAATGGTATCATAATCACTGGCTACAATATTCATAGCTGCAGGTGCTGAATAATAAAGCGGTGCGATAACGGTAAGTGAATAATTTCCCATTCCCAAACCAAATACTTTAAACTGGCCATCATTATCGGTATAACCTGCTGTACCACCTGAAAGCTGCACTCTTATATTACGTTTGTAAATTTCGGTCCCATCTTTAATACCATTACTATTCATATCATAAAATACATTCCCGATCACTACCGGGTTTATGAAACAATGATTGACATTATTAAGCGGGCTGCAAACAGGATAACTAAGGAGGGGAAGCAGGTTATAAAATTCATCAGTAACATATGGTTGATTGGGCAGACACTTTATTTTGGATGTGTCCATTCGTACAGAGTTAACAACCGAGCGGTATGGGAAACAATAAATATCGTTATGATCACATAAAAGTGAAGTCATAAACGGGCTTGGATGCTGCCCAAGATCTGGAAGACTTGTTAAGTAGTTAAATGAGCAATTTATTTCACGCATGTTAGGCGGCAACGAATCAGGCAAACTTGTAAGCAGGTTGTTCTGACAATATAGAGTTCTCATCAGTTTTGGCAACTCCGGTAATTGGGTAAGTTGGGTATAAGCAACCTGGAGATCATCGAGGCTATCCGGCAACTTTGGGAGACTTGTAATGGGTTGGTAACAAAGGATAATATTCCTGACAGATTTAAAATATTGTAAGCCTTCGACATTTGAAATTACAGGCAAGTCACCGATTGGTGGTGCACTCAGGTACATATTATAAATCGACGGTATTAATGCACAGGTGGTATCAAGCATCTGGGATGCGTTAAAGCAGGATGGATACTGGCTCACCAGGTATGCCCGGAAATTAGCATCCGGAATTGTTACAAATTGAGTTTTCCCGGTTTTACAAAAAAAACAACATGCCAGCAGGATTGTAAATATTTTTTTCATAAAACTTAATTGTTGGTATAAATATCACTAAATGTACCCTTTATTAAGGTCAAACGTTTAAGTTTCTAAAAGTCTTCGGATGATTTGACTATGCTGCCGGATATTCAATGCATCCTATTTCGGAAATACAGTTAAGATTAGTCCTTATTTTCTCCCCAAGGTCAAATTACATAAGCTCACAATCATGGTTTTCAACAGTTTTACCCTATTTTTGCCCACCAAAATTATTAGAACTTTATTATGGAAAATTTGATTTATGCGATTCCGGTGATGGGTATTATAGGCCTTATCTACACATTTATTAAGTATTCATGGGTATCCAAGCAGGATGCAGGTACGCCACGCATGAAAGAAATCAGCAAATATATAGCTGAAGGTGCTATGGCTTTTTTGAAAGCTGAATGGAAAGTATTGGGATATTTTGTGGTGATCGTTGCTATTTTATTGGCGATAATGGCACAGGCCAATCCCTCTTCGCATTGGAGTATTTCCCTTGCTTTTGTTGTAGGTGCCGTATTGAGTGCACTTGCCGGTTATATAGGTATGAAAGCCGCTACCAAAGCCAATGTACGCACTGCCCAGGCGGCACGTACAAGTCTTGCAAAGGCATTGAACGTGTCTTTCACAGGTGGATCAGTTATGGGGGTTGGTGTTGCGGGACTTGCAGTATTTGGACTTGGTGGGCTTTACATTATTTTAAAACATTTTTTTGCTCCTGATGCCGCTATAAATTCTGAAGAAATGGTGAGGACGATCGAAGTATTAACAGGTTTCTCTCTTGGAGCAGAATCTATAGCATTATTTGCCCGCGTGGGTGGTGGTATTTATACAAAAGCAGCTGATGTAGGTGCTGACCTGGTAGGTAAAGTAGAAGCTGGTATTCCTGAAGATGATCCCCGCAACCCTGCAACTATTGCTGATAATGTAGGTGACAACGTGGGTGATGTGGCTGGTATGGGTGCAGATCTTTTCGGGTCTTATGTAGCAACTGTTTTGGCAACGATTGTTTTAGGCCAACAGACTACAATTGTTGGTGGAGACAGCGATTCATTGGGAGGTTTTTCTCCTATTATATTACCAATGCTGATTGCAGGTGTTGGTATTTTATTTTCAATTGTTGGTACGTGGTTCGTTCGCATCAGCGAAACTGCAGGTATAAATACAAGTACAGTACAAAAAGCATTGAATATGGGTAACTGGGGATCCATGATCCTGACTGCAATTGCTGCGGGGTTTCTTGTATACTGGTTATTGCCTGAACACATGCTTCTGCGTGGAGTACCATTTACAAAATGGGGTGTAATGGGAGCGATTGGTGTTGGGTTATTAGTGGGTGCTTTGATGAGCATTATTACAGAATATTATACGGCAATGGGTAAACGCCCTGTATTGAGTATCATTCGCCAGTCATCTACAGGTCATGCTACGAATGTTATCGGCGGACTTGCTATTGGTATGGAATCTACGTTCTTACCCATTCTTGTGTTAGCTGGTGGTATCTGGGGTTCATATGAATGTGCAGGGTTGTATGGAGTTGCGATTGCAGCTGCCGGTATGATGGCTACTACTGCAATGCAACTGGCTATTGATGCATTTGGACCAATAGCGGATAATGCAGGTGGTATCGCTGAAATGAGTGAACTACCACCGGATGTTCGTGAAAAAACAGACGTATTGGATGCTGTGGGAAATACAACAGCGGCTTCAGGCAAAGGATTCGCTATCGCTTCTGCTGCCCTTACTGCGCTGGCTTTATTTGCAGCGTTTGTAGGCGTTGCAGGAATTACCGGAATTGATATTTATAAAGCAAATGTGCTGGCCTGCCTCTTTGTTGGTGGAATGATTCCATTCATATTTTCATCCCTTGCAATCCGTGCCGTAGGTGAAGCTGCAATGGCAATGGTGGAAGAAGTACGTCGCCAGTTCCGCACTATTCCTGGTATCATGGAAGGTACGGGTAAACCGGAATATGATAAATGTGTAGCTATTTCCACACAAGCCTCACTTAAAAAAATGATGCTACCCGGAGCTATTGCAATCATTTCTCCCTTAATTATTGGTTTTATGCCTGGTTTAGGTGCAGAAGCACTTGGCGGTTTTCTTGCAGGCGCTACCGTTAGTGGTGTATTGATGGGAATGTTCCAGAATAATGCAGGTGGTGCATGGGATAATGCAAAAAAATCTTTTGAAAAGGGGGTTGAAATAAATGGCCAGATGTACTATAAAAAATCAGAGCCGCACAAGGCTTCTGTTACTGGTGATACAGTGGGAGATCCATTTAAAGATACTTCTGGTCCTTCAATGAATATTCTTATTAAGTTAATGAGTATCGTTTCGCTGGTAATTGCACCTACCCTTGCAAAAATTGAAGCAGACAAAAAACATACACATGAATTAGAGCATACTGCTTCTATAATAACGAAGGATGTTAAATGTGTAGAAAATGTTCATACAATCGCTTTTATTCAAAAAACGGTTAATCCTAACGGAAAGTAAAAACCATTTTTTAGTAAAAGCCCCTCTTTTTTTTGGTATAAATACGGGGTTTTACTAAGTAAAAATACGTCTTTTGGTTTTTTACCCTATATTTGAATCATCTAATTATCAATGAAATCCGTCTTAAAATTTTTTAACTACTAAGAAAAACCGGCATTATCGCCGGTTTTTTATTAAGCTTTCAACGCTATGTTAATTGGCTTTCTTTTTGTAATATTATAACACGAAACCTATTAAAATTTAAAAGTTCTTCCCTCTTGAATAAACACGTACTTATATTGTTATTTACGGCTTTGTCGCATATTGCTATTGGGCAAACGACAGATTTTTCCTGGAACACAGGAGGAAACACCTGTTTACCGATCGACGTACAATTCACACAAACATCAAGCGGAACGCCAAAAGGATACCTTTGGGATTTTGGAAATGGTACAAAAAGTAACAGCCCTACTCCATTGGTAACATTCAGCACTCCCGGTACATATACAGTAAGATTGATTACGGTTTATCAAAATAATACAGCACAACGTACCCGTACGATCACCATACATAATTCTATTTCGGCAAATTTTATTTCTGACAGGAGCCAGATGTGTACGCCCGGCATAGTAAATTTTACAGCTACAAGCTCGGGCGCAAATCTTGATCATTATACATGGAATTTTGGCGATGATTCCCCGGAAATAAACAGTTCGACCAATACAATAGCGCATACTTATACTGGTTATGGTGAGTTTACAGTTAGCCTAACGGCCCTGAGTACTGCCGGATGTTCGGTAACTTCTTCCCGTACTATTAAAGTGATCAGGCCCCAGCTCTCAGGTAATATATCCACAGCTCTTTTAGGTTGTATCCCGATGACAACAAATTTTAGCGCTTCTGTAAACCTGCTTCCCGGAAACAATGTAACCGGCTATATCTGGGATTTTGGGGATGGTAGCAATTTAGCTAATACAACAAATACAGCCATTTCACATACCTATAACCAGGTAGGTTCTTTTTCTCCATCTGTTACCGTAACCACCACAGATGGTTGTTCCAGTACTTATCATTTTGATTCTTTAGCCTTCGGCAGACCACCCGTTAATAATGTTGCTTACCCACTCGACACTGTCTATTGCGGATCTGAAACGCCCCAGTTTGTTTCATCTACCCCTACAGCTAATCGTTATGATTGGGATTTTGGTGGCGGCGGCATCCAATCAGTTACAGATACGTTTGTAGAACACAGGTATAGTAATCTTGGATATAAAAATATTACTGTAACACCTGTATACAACGGTTGCCCCGGCACTCCTACCAGTTTCCGGATAAATATAATAGGTGTGATCGCCCGTTTTAAATATGCAAATACCTGCGACGATAAAAAAACATTTGTATTTAATAACACCAGCCAGGGTAATATTTCCACAATACATTGGAGTTTGGGAAACCAGGCATACTCAGCCAATATGAACAGCGTGGTACATACCTATCCACCATCAGGTGTATTCGCTGTTAAGTTGTTGATAACAGATAATATTACAGGTTGCGTGGATTCGTTTAAAACCAGGATCTACACAGCTAATCCTGTTTTAAAAAATAATGATGTTTCAATCTGTATTAATACAGATACCCGCTTTAGTGTTCTGAATAATTATACAAATCCAGCGCTTACCTATCTATGGAATGTAATGGGAGATCAGATAGGTCCGGGCGTAGAGGTTGCACCGGTTGTTCATGCAGATAGCCTTGGCCATTTTAATAATAGTGTGATTCTTGATAACGGGCCACAATATTGTCCTGATACCATCCATCTTGATCATCTTATAAATGTACGCGGGCCAAAACTTGATTTTACGATCCCGCCAAGTATTTGTTTAGATGTGCCGTTATCTGTAGTTAATTTATCTCATCCATTTGAGCCAGCAGATACCATCAATCAATGGTATTGGAATTTTGGAAGACCTGAGGCAAATGCTACCGGTTTTCAACCTGCACCATACACCTATCCTGTTGCAAGGATCTATCCTTACAGAGTCAAATTAACTGCAATTGATATTACCGGGTGCCAGGATTCCCTGATTCAACCAATCATGGTAAGACCAATGCCGTTCATGTGGATCATTCCAAAAGAAGTGGATATGTGCCAGGGACAAAACACAACATTTATAGGTTATACCAGTGATCCCATATTGTGGTCACCGGTGATTCCGAATTTCTGCACCACTTGTGATACCACTACTGTCGCCCCGGTTCAAACAACCAGGCTCTATGCAACAGCAACCAATAGTTTTAATTGTTCTTCTACAGATAGTGCAATGGTTCGCATTGTTAACCCGTTTGTCGCTGTTCCGCTAACTCCAACTACTTCTATATGCAGAGGTGAAAGTGTGCAATTGGATGTAAATCCCAAAAACAAGAAAATTGTATGGTCACCGGTTGAAGGTCTTTCTGGTATTAATATCCATAACCCGGTTGCCACACCAAACCAAAGTACAACCTATGTGGCGACTATGGCTGATTCTTCGGGATGTTTCAGCAGTACAACGAGCATTAAAATAACTGTAAAATCAAAACCAGAAGTTGATGCCGGGCCAGATAAAGTACTTCCGTACAATACTACTTTCAGGCTTGATCCAACATATAGTTCAAATGTAAGTTCCTGGTTGTGGACTCCGGGAGATTCCCTGAGTTGTAATAATTGTCCAACGCCTATCACAACTGCGTTGAGGACAAAAACATATACGGTCACAGCTGTTAGCGATAGCGGATGTGTTTCAAGGGATAATATTACCGTCTTTGTTGAATGTAAAAATGCCAACCTGCTCCTGCCCAATGCATTTACTCCTAATAATGACAATGTAAACGATGTATATCATCCGTTGGCAAGGGGCATTAAGAGTATTAACAGGTTTGCCGTATTTAATAGAGAAGGGCAACTGTTATATGAATTAAGAGACTTTGTTCCCGGTAAAATGGGTGATACCCGGGGTTGGAATGGTAAATACAAAGGACAGGATCAGCCTGCTGCTGCGTATGTCTATTTAATTGAAGCCGTATGTGATATTGGTCAAACCATCTTTTCTAAAGGAAGCTTTATTCTTATTCGCTAAGCGTTCTCCCGGTTTTATTTTTACAAACATCATTAAAAAAAGGATAAAAGGTAATGCGGATTACGAAATTATTCTTACATTGCTGTACGAAATAAGTCGTATTATGCTAAAAACAAAGTCTATTAAACCTACTGAAAGTGAAATTGAAATCCTTACAATACTGTGGGATAAAAAGAATGCTACTGTGCGGGCAGTGCATGAAGAGTTGAGTAAAATAAAAGATGCGGGGTATACCACTACCCTCAAGCTCATGCAGATCATGTTTGAGAAAAAGCTTGTAACCAGGGATGACAGTAATAAAACCCACATTTATGCACCTGCTGTTTCAAAAGAAAAAACGCAAAAACAATTTTTGAACAGAATGATCGATAGCCTGTTTGCAGGTTCTTCAGCAGACCTCGTTTTGCATGCACTTGGGCAATCCAATACCACTGATGCCGAACTGGAAAAAATTCAAGATGTGATTAATGAATTAAAACAGAAAAAATAATAATTCTTTTTGCATGAGCCAGTTTTCATACAGCTTTTGTTTAAGTTTATTTCATAGTTTGTGGCAATCTGCTTTATTATATGTGCTGTACTTAGCCATACAGCCAATAGTAAAAAAGCAGCTACCTGCTTTTAAGCGAAACATCCTGTATGCTTTGTTGTTTTCACAAGTGATTATTTCTGTTTTCACATTTTTTATTTATTATACTAATACCTCAAATTTTTACAGGGATATTATTGAGACAAATTTTTCTGCTTTATTGATAAAAGAACCCTTGCTTGAAAAATATGCGTCATGGATCACAACAATTTATACACTGGTCATATCTTTCAAAACAGTACAGTTATTATACAATTGGCATCGGTTTAAACAGCTATGCAACACTACCCTGGTAAAACCTACTGTTGACCTGAAATTATTTACATTAAAAAAAGTACACGAATTCGGTATTCACAGAAAAGTAACTTTATGGTTCAGTGAAGCCGTTTCTACTCCCCTTACTTTTGGTTTCTTAAAACCGGTAATACTCATGCCGGTAGCTTTATTAAATCACCTTAGTATTCAGGATGCCGAATCACTTATCATCCATGAACTTACCCATATTAAGAACAATGATTACATCCTCAACTGGATACTTGTGATATCGGAGACCTTGTTTTTCTTTAACCCGTTTATCAGGATCATATCAAACAAGATCAAATTAGAACGGGAGAAAAACTGTGATGTACAGGTGCTCCAGTTTCGTTATCCTGTTATTAATTACGCAGAAACCTTATTGAAAACGGCGAAGTTTAAAACCAACATTAATTTTTTCCCGCTTGCCGCTGTATTTAAGAACAAGCAGCTGCTCCAGAGGATAAAATTTTTTACAGTAGATAATAACCTTGTATTTAATAAAAGAAAATATGGAACAGTTTCGTTTTCTGCCATCGCTATTACTGTTTTAATGAATTTATTTATACTGGTACAAATTAAAAATCATAAAACAACAATAGTAAGCGATACGATTACACCTATGATGACATTGCAACCTGCGTTTAAGACCAGTTCTGCACCCACTCCTGAGGCTTCGGAAACCTTTTCAGCGCAAGCATCCGGGTTAACAAAAACATTAGACGAAAAAGCAGCTGCATTACACCTGGAGTTAAAAAAAGTGAATACCGATGCAAAAGCAATTTCTGAAGAAGCATTAAGAATGGCAAATGAAGAACTGCAAGCCAGCTATGCAATACCTGTAGTAAACGTAGAACCGGAAGAACAGGATGTTGAAGTTAAGGAAGAAAGTTCCGGCACAAATGAATCTGTTACTAAATCATACAAATTGAAATTGAAGAACGGTCAGTGGAAAAATGAATTGGTTCTTGTGATCAAGGAAGGAAAGCCCAAACTTGATAGTATCTGTGTGGTGAAAGATTCTATTGTGAGTTTTATACCTGCAATGCAGTAACAATTTGATAATTTGATAATTTGGAAATGAAGTTTTCTATAGCATTTATTCTCTACCAAATTTCATCTCAGTATCTCTAGATTCATTTAATTATATTTCGGAATACATTTCCAGGTATTTAAACAAGCCTATTGTCGATCAATTTGGGAAAAGTAAAATTCGTTTCATTTCCAAATTTCCAAATCATCAAATTTCCAACTTGACATTACCACACGTTCCTCGGACAGGTATCTCCAAATTTATTTCCGAGTAAAAATCCAATCATTATTTCATGCGTATTACCGGTATAGGTTTTTAACCGGCTATTTGATGCAACTTCATAAGAGTAGCTGAAGTTAATATTTGAAAGATTTAAACCAACCATTCCGTTATATCCCCCCACAAAATCAGAATAACGATAACCGGCGCCAATCCATAGCAGATCTGTATATAAAAGTTTTGCGTTAAAATGCACGCCGGTAAGTTGTGGTTTCCAGTATTGAACCATTACTGATGGAATAAGATTCAGATCATTTGTCAGCAACATTCTATAACCAGCAGTAAAGAAATAATTAATGGTATAGGTTTCTCCATACTTATCATTCTTCACAAATTTCTGTTTACCGGGTATAATATTCAATGCAGACAAACCGGCAAAATATTTTGCCGAATACAACCATAACCCCGCTCCTATTTCTGGCTTTATCTTTTTCAATTCTCCACTTGCATAACCAATTGCAGGATCTCCAGGATCTGTATTGGCAAAATCAATTTTTGATCTTTCTAAACTAACACTTGAAATACCCAGGTTAAATCCTGCAGCAAGCGTTGTCTTTACACCAAGTGGTTTATGATACGCATAAGAAGCATATATCGACCAGCGATTAATATAACCTGCTTTATCATTTACTACCGAGAATCCAACTCCATGATGAGGATCAGGAGCCGCATATTGGTCCCAATAAACTTTTCCACGTGGGTTTTGCCCATGCACAGGCAGTGAAGTAGCACTTGTTCTCAGATCTTTTTTCCCAATGGGACCATGTATACTAAAGTAAGCGGTCTTAGGTGCTCCGTTAATTCCTGTCCATTGGTTGCGATAACTTAATTTAATATCAACATAATTCTCAATTCCTGCAACTGCAGGATTGAGAATATAATTGTTCAGGATATACTGTGTATAAGAAGGTTTGGCCTGGCTGAATGCGAGGATTGAAATGTTTAAACAAACAATAAATAAACAGCTCTTCTTCATAATTCGGTGTTTCCAATGCGCCGGCAACTCAATCCTTATACATCTTTATTTAATACTTTATTTAACAATGGTAACATAACCAGTCACAGGTTTTCTTCCACTTTCTGGTTCTATAATGTAGTAATAAGTATCCATTGGTAACGGCTTTCCTTTATAAGTACCATCCCACTCTTTATAAATGCCTTTTGATTCATACAGCAATTGCCCGGTTCTTGTAAATACTTGCAGCTTTGCATTGGGATATGATTTTAAATAGGCTATCCTCCATACATCGTTGATATTATCACCATTAGGTGAGAATGTATTTGGAATAAGCGGAATCTTTAAAACCTTTACGTTAACCTGGTCAGTTGCGGGACATCCACCATCACCTGTTACTATCAAAGTATAAGTTATATCGTTTACAGGTGTACATGTTGGATTAAGTATTGTATTATTATTCAGGTGAAGATCTGTGGTGATAGCAACATCTTTTGTCCATAAATAGGTTAGATGATTACCAGTTGCAGTGGCGTTCAATACAACAGATTCACCTTCCAATACAAGTTTGTCGTCGCCCGCATTTACTACCGGATATGGATAGACAGTAAAAGGTTTTGAAACCGTATCACTGTTACAGCCAAAACTATTTACGATATAATGAACAACATCATAAGTACCCACACCGGGATAAGTGTATGTTGGACTTTGCACAGAAGAACTGTTGTTATCGCCAAAGTCCCAATACCATTGTGCAAGACTGCCGTCAAGTGGATCGCTTAAATCATGTAAGGTAACATCATTGCCAATGCACACACCTGGCTTATTAAAACTAAAGTCTGCATTTGGTTGCGGATGAATTGTATTTAATTGTTTTTGCAGAGATGCAACGCACTGTGCACCGCTTTGTACCTGCAATGTAACGGTATAGGGACCTACGTTCGTATAAACGTGCGTTGGAGCTACCCCATGACCTAACGGACTTCCATCACCGAAATTCCATGTATAGGTAAAGCTGTTTTCTGTATGATCCGAGATGCTCGCATGCTGGGTGAATTGTATTAATGCATTGGGCAGACAAGCAGTATCTGTAAAACTAAAATCCACAACAGGTAAAGGTGTTACCGGTACATGGATATGTTTTATAGTACTGTTACAACCATAAGTAGTGGTTACCATCAAAGTAACATCGTATGTACCAGCAATAGCGAAAACATGTGTAAATGCTGCAGCAGTATTTCTTACGATTGGTCCGCTTCCATCATTGAAATTCCATGTCCAGGTACCAATTGTTCCTGCTGTACTTTGCGAAGAATCAGTAAAAGTAATCGCCTGCGTCTCACATGTCGGCCTGCTATACCCAAAATTCGCAACAGGTGCAGCAAGTACACGAATGGTTCTTTGTCCGGAATCCTGGCATCCTGCAATGGATGTGTACATATAATGTATGGTATATAACCCCGGGCCAACACTCAAAGGATCAAACATGCCTGTAGATGATACTCCTGGTCCTGTAAATAAGTATGAACCTGCAATGCCACTGATCTCACTCGCCTGTGTAATCTGGAAAGGAGCAATATTTAGACAGGTATCAGGAATTGTGTTAAACACAACTTTAGGTGCTGCATAGATCGTTATATCCTTGAACTTGTCATTTACACATGATATACCTGAATAAGCCCTGAACCTGATCTGGTAATTTTTTGTCAAAGGCGGTGCCTGGAAATTCGGGTATAAGTGCGTATATACTTTACCGGGATACGGATAATCATCTATTTCAAATGTTCCGGGTGCCCCGATATTATCCCAATAGATCTCCACCTTTACAATATTACCCAGGTCAACAGTTGAGCTCCCCTGGATAGCAACAGAATCATTGGCACATAATCCGTTTTCATTCTGTACAGTCAGTCCCGCTAAAGGAATAGTACCATTAATATAGAATGATTGCGTAGCTGTATCCTTACAGCCACTGCTGCTGGTAACGATCAATGTAGTGGTTTTTATTCCCGTTACATTATAAGAGTGTTGTGGGTTTTGTACATTAGATGTATTCAGTGCGCCGCTGCCCGGATCGCCAAAATTCCATTGCCATGAAGTGATAACATCATTAGCCACTGTACTAGTGTCTGTGAATGGTGCAAATATATCCGAGAGACAAACTTCCGGATCGATAAAACCAGCTACAGGTTTTGCATTTACAACTACAGGCTTGGTAATTACCGGGCTCTGACAAGCATTTGTTGTCTTCACGTATAATTTTACCTGGTATGTTCCTGCTGCGGCAAAAATATGTTGAGGATTTTGCAATGTGGAAGTATTCAATGCCCCGCTTGTCGGGTCACCAAAATCCCAATGCCATTCATTCAGGCTTCCTACGTTGGCTGCAGAAGCATCGGTAAAATTGATTGTTTTACTTTGACATGAAGGAGCGCTGTAATTAAAATCGGGAGTAGGTAAAGGAAAAACTGTGACTGCAGCACTGCCTGATTGCGACTGGCTGCATGTAGTACTTCCGGACTCCAACACACTTACAAGAGAATAAGTATATGTGCCAGCCACAGTAGTTGGCACTGCAATGGTGACGCTATTTCCGCTGGTAGTTATTACCGTTAGGTTTCCTCCACCATTGATTGTATAAGTAAATGTGAATGGCGCAGTCCCGTTTGCGCCTGTAAATGTAATATTCGGAGCTGTTGCATTTAAACAAACGGAGGTTGTTCCACTGATTGTTGCAGTTGGAAGCTGGTTGACGGTAATGGTTGCACTTCCTGCCTGGTTTTGAATACAGGCAACTGAACTTGCATCCTGAACGCTTATAAGATTATATGTGAATACTCCAACCGTATTCGTTGGAGCTGTAACCGTAACGCTATTACCAACTGTAGTTGTAACAACAAGATTAGGTCCGCCATTGATGTTGTATGTAAACTTATATGGTGCTGTTGAATTAGCTCCTGTAAATGTGATGCTCGGTGAAGGTGCATTCTGGCAAACTGCTGTTGTTCCACTAATCGTAGCCGTTGGTAACGGGTTAACAGTAACAACTTTCGGTGTAGCAATTTGTACCTGGTAACAGTTCTCTCCCTGAACTCCAATAAGGTTATAACTGTAAGTTCCCACTGTGCCTGTTGGAACAGCAACGGTTGCAATATTTCCGCTGGTGGTGACTGTTTGATTTCCTCCCCCATTGATAGTATAAGTAAAAGTAAAAGGAGCTGTACCCACCGTTCCGGTAAATGTAATATTCGGTGAAGCCGAGTTCTGGCAAACAGTGGTTGTACCCGCAATAATAGCAGTTGGCAGCGGACTTATAATAATGGTCTGATGTGCAGTATCACTCAGGCAACCTACATTACTGATCATCGCAAACTTAACATGATACGTGCCCGGTGTTGAATAAAGATGCGCCGGGTTTCTTATATTTCCATAAGTACCATCTCCAAAATCCCAATACCATTGGTACGAATAGGTGCCGGGAACATATACTGTTGCATCAGTAAATCGCACACTATCTGTTATGCAACCGTTATTTGTCCAGGTATAGGCGGCTACCGGTGGATCATACACAGCAAGATCAAAATCCCTGTCATAACTATTTCCGCAACCTTCAGCATTGGTAGTTCCTGCAGTTATCGTAACCGGGTAACCTGGGGTATAATTTGTAGGGGTATAATAATACAAACTTGGAAGTTTATATCTCCATACCTGCCGCGTTCCTATAAAAAAAGTCCCATCAAAAATTGTTGAAGCATCCGGTATAGTAACAGTAGCATTACTTGGGTGCAAATTAGGGCTGTTATGAAAATTCCAGACCAATGATGTTGGTTGGAATGGGAAAGTAACACTGAAATAAAAATTACTACCGGTACATGCAACCGGGTCCGGCGAAATACTTAGTGGATTGATCGGTTCAAGACGATTGTATAGATCCCTGATATTTGTTCCTGCATTATAGCCATAAGATTCGAAGTTCCCATAACCATATGCAATTGCATTAAAGCCGGAATCTGATTCAATCTTATGCACGCCCTGTGATACCGGTTGTATAAGGTAAGAAAACCCCGGGTCCTGTGGATGTACCGTAAATAATGCAGGATTCACAGCAACGCCATCTAACTTAAAACTGCTTATTGCTGTTCCTGTATTGGGAATAACAACATTATAATGGTGTTCTGTGATATTAAAATTCGGAGTAGCGTTCCAAAGTACCTTTGCAATATTTTGTTCAACAGGGCTGAGGTATAACACTTCCGGATCGCCAATAGTTCCGCTTGCTGTATTGGCACATGCACTTTGAGAAGTTATATATTCTGCAACAGTTATCGGCCAGTCTGCTTCTATTTTCAGGTGAGCTGCAGTAGCAGGAATTTCATAATAGAAATTATTTTGTAAGGGAACAGCTATAGGGGTTCCATTAACCGTAACCACAGTTATAGGATCAGAAACACAGATCCTGTATATATTATTTGTCAGACTGCTGGTATGAGTTGTAAGAAATTTTTTACCCCATGCAGCTTTTGGAAAAGCCTGCACCATATAGTTATCCGACGAGGGAGCGGTTCCGTTACAACTTATCGCTATTCTTCCGCTTCCGGAATAAACAGCTATTTTTTTACAACCACCTGTACCTGATGCAATGCTTTTTATTTTTGACCCGGTAAGATCAACCCCGGTATTTCCTCCTCCATTTAATTGTCCCATCACATTGTATATCTGTCCCTGTGTAAGACTTACAGTGAACGTAACACCTGCAACATGATTAATAGTGCTTGCACTCGGTGTAATTTCTACTGTAGTGGTGCCGGTATCAGTAGCTACTACATAAAACCAGCAATTAGCCTCCGATGTATTTGAAACATTTGTGAAGTTAATCGAGTAATATTCTTTTCCCAGTGTATTTGTAGGGAATAATATGCTCGCTCCCGATACATTTTGGTTGTATATATGGGCGTATGCCACGATCGGTTTATCTGCAACAACATGAATCCCCTTGTTATCGGGCGTGGTTGACTCAACGAGTAATCTTGCATCCTGCGGACCCACTTTTGGAATCGGCGCAGAAGTAAGTACTGTTGGCGTTGCGCCGCTGGTTAAAGTTTGCGTATAGCCGGTTCCGGGAATTGTAATAGTAATGGTAGTTGCTTGGTCGGTGGCGAAATACAGCACCATTTCCTGGCCATTTCCATTAGTCATTATCTGGTGATAACCATACCCCACCCAGAAATCTTTCCCTTTATTGGAAAAATCCTGCGAAAAAGCATTAATAATATTAATGAAAGCTAAAAAGGTGAGAAGTAAATATTTTCTCATTAGAGTTGGTATAAAATTGAGTTTGTCAATATACTAAAATATCTTAATCCAGACTATCAGGGGGACGAAAATGCAGCTTTAAAAGTACCAAAGAAAATCCACATATTGTTAACGGTAGCGATATATTCGGCAGACGGAGCTAAACCAGGGTTAAAAAGGAAAAAGCCGCATAGAAATGCGGCTTTTGTTAAGAATCTTTCGATTCTGTAACCCCCAAAGAAAACATCGTAAAACCGGTATGGCACTGGAGGTCATTTTTCTATTTACCGGCTAGGTTATATCTTGTTAGTTTAGAGTGTAGAGTGGAAAGTTTGGAATGGATCCTCAAGCTGTGGTCCTTCTATTCCCAACTCTTAACTCTCAACTTTTAACTCTCAACTCTTTTATGGTATATTTTCCTTTCAGGATTTATCGGTATCAATGCCCAATAATGCGGGAATTGTTCAAGCGGTCTTCCTCTCATCAATCTTCGTTTGCACTCCACGATCACCTTCTTCAATAATTCAATATTCCGGGCGTATGATAGTTGGGTTATTGTCTTTTTCATAAATCAGTGTTTTAGGTTAATACGATTCTGAATTCAACATTTATTTTTTAATTATCTTTTTTGTTTCAATCACTGCTCCGTCAATAATCAATTGCGCCATGTACATTCCAGGGGTGAGCTTATCTAGTGCACCTACCTGTATATTGTTATAGCCTTTGGTTACAGTTGTTTTTTTAGTTAACATAGGCTGCCCAACCATATTTATGATACGTATCTCTGATGCCCCATTCACTTCTGCGTTAAATCTAACCATAAGATCTTTTGTAAACGGATTGGGTGATACCTGCATCGCTTCCCCGGCTTTATTTTCAAATCTAACGGCAAGCACTACACTATAATTAAATTTGCCATCCAGGTCAACCTGTTTTAAACGGTAGTAAAGAATTGACCTGCCTTTTATATCATCAGAATTATCTCTGTACTGGTATACTTTATTATTGTTTGCATCTGTAAAACCATCCAGCATCATAGCAATCGCTTTAAAACTACTCCTGTCGAATGAACGCTCTAATTCAAAGTGGCTGTTGTTTATTTCTGATGTGGTAATCCACTTAAGATTTACTGATTTATCCGCAGCAACCGCATCAAAAGAAAGGTATTTAACCGGCAATGGCGCTGCAGGCGGATAAGTGAAATTCTTAAAATAAATACTTTTTTGACGGCTCACCGACGAATTGCCATTATTGACAGCTCCGCATTTGTAAGTAAAACATCCAACACTATGATGAGTAACGGTAAACATTACCTTCTTTGCTGAAGTATCAATTCCATCATATTCATTTCCTGCTACATTTTTCCCGGTGAATGCAGTCCCGGATTGTGTAACCGTTATTTCCGGTGTTCCTACAGTATAAATTGAATAACCACCGCCGAGGTCTATTACATCCATTTCTTTTATCTGGCTGCTGCCATCAATATCAATTGCAGTAGCATATAAACTATCCTGTACGTTGCTTGTCATTGTTCCTGCTGCCACAAAACAAACCTGGAATTCTACCAGTCCTGTTTTATGTGCCGGTACTTGTATTTTTGGCGAAAATCCTTCTGGTTTCGTGATAGCATTATCATCAAAAATGTCAACACTCGCTCCATTCGTTGCCGAAACGATCGTCACGATCGCATCTACGCCGGAACTTACGTTCGCAAAACGGTATTTTGCATTCACGTGATTTGCAGTACCCGATATCAAAGTCGGCGTTGCATTAAAATTGTATTGTGATGTTGTTTGAGACTTTACTGATACGGAAGTAGAAAGTAGTACCAGGCATAAGCTTGCGTAAAATGTAAAATTTTTGTTCATTTTCTTGGTGGTTTGAGGGGGTTTGAAATACGGCTCAGCGTAGGAGTAACGAAAATGAATTCGCAATTGGCGGTTAGCTTAATCGTGGAATTTGGAGAGAATTAATCTTAAGAAGTTGGAGTAGGGTCGGAAAAAAGGATAACCGAGGTAATGGTCATTTCTTATTTCTTTCACAAACATAGAAAACGTTTTTTGCAAATCAAAGCATCCAATCAATAATTTTACATCTTTTTTAATTTTATCTCTAATTTGCTCGTTTTCACTAAAAATTGCTGCCTTCCAGGTGTGTTTTTTAGATAAACCTATCAAGGAAGGCCCGATTCCTGTGGTTTCAACGGGCTCATTCATATCCCGAATTCTGCCATTTTTGTGACTTTAAACCTAAGCGCTCGTGCCTCGCCAATTTTATAATTGGGGTTGTAATCAAATCATGGAAAAATACTAACCTATTGATAGCCACTGTTCGTAAGGCACAAACCGAGGCGTGGGGAAACAGATTGATAAGTAATTATGCTCATTTTCCATTTTCGTTAATTGCTCTTTTAACCGTCCGCCCCTCTTTACTAACGCTTTGCGTCCTGCAATTTGACTTTTCATGTTTGTTGCTTTAGAAGATAAATATTGGTTGTTCGGTATGCTATGATTTTAATTTTTGGCTGCAGTTAATTCAATTTCGAGTTGGGCTAATAGTATTAGTTTTTCAACAGACAATTCCCGACGATTTGTTTCGATCATTTTGACAAGGCTGGTTGAGATACCAAGCTTCAAAGACATTTGTTCCTGGGTTAACCGAAGCCTTGTTCTGATTGATACCAGTGCATTGTTAAGATGTTGTTTGCTTTTCATTTTTTTTGATTTTAAGGTTACAATAATTGTTTTTAGGAAAAGGTCACATCGTAACTAGTTACAATCATTGTAACCTTTTGTGATTTTACTTTTCTGTAACTTTTTTCTGAATTTATTTTTTGTGACTTGTTTCATTTTATTTCGAAAACAAACATACGTGGTGAAAAAAGGCCAGAGACAGTTAGGGATACGAACGGAAGCAAATGGAACAAAATGGATACAAAAGGAAATAAACGGACTCGAATGGATACAAACGGATACAAACGGAATTGGAGGAATTGTAAATCAATTATATATAAATTGCCTCCATTTGCAAAAAAGAGACATCGACTAACAAACATTAAATATGTAGGGATAGATAAATGATATGGCATCTTGCTTTGCTGGCAAAAACTTGCTCTAAGCCTAGTTATTGTTGTTACGGTTTAAGATTGAAGATTAGAGTAGAACCTTGCACATTGGGTAAAACGAGAAATAGTTATATCACGGTCAGAATTACCACGCCTCGGTTCGTGTCTCACGAACCGAAATCTTTCAATCAATTTCCTAAAAAACACATCATATAAATTATTCAAAAAACCAGACTCATCTATACCAGTCTTATTAAAATTGATGATGAATAATATTAAATGATATCATTTACGCATTGTATAATGTCTCACTAATTAATTTTAAAATTTAGCGTTGAAATCGAAATACTAATTTATTAATAGTACCTGTTCGTGAGGCACGAACAGTGGCGTGGGGAGTTTGTATTTGGCAAACTCATTTTTTTATTTTCCGAGGATACGAAATAAGCAACCAGGAAACAAATCTAAAAAAGGTTGTGTTATTAATAACGGCGGGTTCCAATAAACTAGCTATTCAATTATCAGCCTTTCTCTTACATAGTGGTTGCCGGAATGAACGGAGACAATGTAAACGCCGGGCTTCATTCCGCCACGCCTCGGTTCGTGTCTCACGAACCGAAATCTTTCTATCAATTCCCTAAAAAAAACATCATATAAATTATTCAAAAAACCAGACTCATCTATACCAGTCTTATTAAAATTGATGATGAATAATATCAAATGATATCATTTACGCATTGTATAATGTCTCACTAATTAATTTTAAAATTTAGCGTTGAAATCGAAATACTAATTTATTAATAGTCACTGTTCGTGAGGCACGAACAGTGGCGTGGGGAGTTTGTAATTGGCAAACTCATTTTTTTATTTTCCGAGGATACGAAATAAAGCAACCAGGAAACAAATCTAAAAAAGGTTGTGTTATTAATAACGGCGGGTTCCAATAAACTAGCTATTCAATTATCAGCCTTTCTCGTACATAGTGGTTGCCGGAATGAACGGAGACGATGTAAACGCCGGGCTTCATTCCTGCAACACTAAATGTTGTGGAAAACGAAGCATTGTTATTTGATTCCCCGGAATAGATATTCCTGATCTTTCTTCCATTAAGATCATACAAAAAAATATCGGTTTTACCATTTACCAATCCTGAAATACTGATGCAGGCCTGTGTATGTGCAGGATTTGGAATTAAGGTAAAATCTGTTTTTTTATTTTCCTCAACGCTCAATAAAATAATGTCAGAATAATCTTTACGTCCGTTCACATCAACAGATTCAAGCCTGTAAAAATTCTTTCCTGGTGCAGGATTTTTATCAGTATAACTATAGGAAGATCCGCCTTGATTTCCGGAAGCGGGCAGGTTTCCCAGTGTTATGAAATCCCGACCGTTATTACTGCGCTGAATATTAAAATGGCTTGTATTTATTTCCAGGGAAGTTGTCCAGTTCAAAATCGTTGCACCTTTATCAAGTTTCCCGGAAAATACAACCAGTTCTATAGGAACGACTGTTGTCGTTGTCATAAAAAAACCGGAAAATCCTGTTACATCAAAACTTACTTCCCAAACGCCATTGGCAGCATTCCATATAATATCGTTGTCGGCAGGATTAATATAAACAGTTGTACCATTATAAGTTCCCGGTACGCCGGTAACACTTACTCCATGATTCTGTTCAATGAGAATATTTGCAATACCAGCAGCATCGGATGGACCGGTAGGTAAATGCGGTGCAGCGCCGGCGGCGGCATTATAGCTATTAAAATCCGGTTGTGTAAAGTAAATGCTGATCCTTGCGGTAGCTGTTGCTGCATTTGTAGCAGGGATAATATCATAATGTCTCGGTACATACGGAATTCCATTTACCACAGGAACAGATGCACTGTTGGTAACGCATACCTGTACACTACCGTTCAATGGATTCGATCCGGATGGTACAACAGTCGTCATTGCATGACAACTTATAGAATCAGCATAAGTAGTGCTATTTGCATTTACAGGAAATGAAGTACAGGATTGGCCGATACCGTTATACAAACCATTTGTATTGAAAGTACCGTTGGTATACTCGTATGCGCCGATATCAACCCGGCAACCTATTACCCTGGCGTTTCCCATGATATCCCTTGTAAGCGATGCGGGAATAAATTCGTTTCTTCCATTGTTAATGCTTGGGGATGCGGCAGATAATATCAATCCATCATCAGTTGTTCCCCAGGTATTATCCGGCCCCAAAGGATTTGCAGCATTTACAAACAACGGATTCGTACTTACCGAATTAAGCAGTACTCCGGCACCCGCACCAAAAACCTGTGTCTCGAAAATGCAGTTCTTTACGGATGAACGATTCGCACCTGCGTTAACATCGATATTGGCTACCGCGGATTCACTATAGTTTCCCCAGAAGATGCTATTATTAATATAAACTGAATCGGTAACATTGGTAAGCAGTATTGCATAACCGTTGGGGTTACCTGAAAAAATATTATTAGCGTAAAATGTGCAATTAGCAACTTCTCCACTTGCATTCCCAAAATGAATACAACTCGCTTCGGTCATAAAAGGGGAACCCGAAGAGTTGTTATAGAATACACAATTAGAGGCTTTCAGTACGCAATTACCTGCCGTTACACAACCGTCATAACCCCACGAACTAAAATTATTTATAAAATAAGAGTTGGAAATATTTACGGCGGCACCGGGAATGGCACCTCCATTTATACTAAGTGCACCAGGAGCACCCTGGGGAGAGTTATCCCGGACAACACAGTCATTTATTAGTACAGCAGTTGTGGCAGGACTGGTAAATCCAATACCAATTCCCAGTTGCAAGGCTCCGGCTACAGTGATTCCGTCCAGTACTTCTCCGGCACCGCATTGGGGCATCGTAAGAACATTAAGAGTATTATTACCATTAAACCCATCAGCATTATAGTCAGCACTTAAGACTGTTTGATTTTGTGCATGCAATAATCCTGTTTGCCTGTCATTAATAGAAGTTTCGGCACCAACGAATCCGCCATAAAATTTCACACCACGGTTTAATACAAATATTGTGAGTGCACTGTCTGTGTCGACCGCAATAGGAGCACCATTTACTTTTTTTGTTGGGTAATAGGTTCCCGCCGCGATCCAAACCTGGGTTCCGGAAATAAATGTATAGGATGTATCAGCAAATTGTTTTTTATCGAATGCATTCGCCCAGCTTGCCCCATTTTTTGATCCTGCACCTGCAGGAGTTACATAAATGACCTGTGCAACAGAAAAAGAAGAGAAGAAAATACTGAATAGCAAAATAGGTAAGAATCTCATAAAAAATTTATTTCAGAGGTTTGGAAACAGGTGCAAGCTAATAAAATTTCATATATATATTATAATTGTGCGCTGGTCATATTGTCAAATTAATGGTAATAAATAGGAGGCTTGAAATGGTTTACTTTTTCGGAATCGCTAAGCTCCTGGCTGAAATATCATTTTCTTTCGAAGGTTTTATTATTTCATATTCTTAGTACAGGCAAAAACACCTATAACAAGGCGGACAACCCTTAATATATCTTTTAAATGATTTTTTTATAAAAGTAAATTTTCCAAGTTATTGAAAATCATATTTTAACGAGATAAAAATGTAGATTCTCTCAAAAGAACTTAAAGTGTGCAAAATACAAGCGATTTATGCAGAAAAATGAATGATTTTATTTTTATTTATAAATCCGATAATGAATGCAATTACCGTTGTTATCAGTTAATTATATAATCAATAACATACTAAATAAAATAGCGGTTAAATTTCGTTCCGAAAAAACCCGGTTACTAAATAAATTGGCTTGGTTTTGAACATTACACAAAATTTTTCCTATGCATTCCATATCTTCAATTCCCAAAATATTTTATGAAATCATTGTTCTCCCCTGTTTTTTACTTCGCAATATTTTTCGTGATTGCGCTGCCATCGTGCCGGGCGCCAAAGGACCTGGAATTCCGTGAGTTTAAAAACATTTCTGTTGAAAGCATCGGCTTTTCAGCTGCCAGACTTAAAACCGATGTTGTCTTTTACAATCCCAATAATTTCGGTTTGGAACTCAATCGAACTGACCTCGACCTATATGTGGATAGCACATACCTCGGGCACTCAAGCCAGGATCTGCAGGTTAAAATTCCCAGGCGCCAGGATTTTACCGTGCCATTGCAGGTAGAACTGGATATGGCCAATCTCCTGAAGAACGGGATTACAAGTCTGTTAAACAAACAGGTGTTAGTAAGAGTAATTGGAAAAGTAAAGGTGGGAAAAGCCGGCGTATTCAAGATCATTGACGTGAATTACCAAACCACGCAACAACTTTCATTGCCATCGTTTTGAGAATTATGAGTTATGAATGAGCAACTCTTAACTATTCACTCCTAACTCTTTCCTCCCCTATTGTTTAATGGTTGCACTATCAACCAGGACGGGAGTAGCAACAACTTTACATTCTCTCGGCAACCTTTTAAAAGCAGTCTCTTCTGCGGTAACATCATCGGCATCAAAACCTGCATTTGCGATATCGGTTTTAACTTCTTCAATATTTGTCCTGTCGGTAAGCCAGGTAACGGTGGTTGTTTTCTTCTTTACATCAACTTTTACACTTGTTACGCCATATTGTTTCATTACATATTGCTCAATACGGTTCTTACAAACTTCGCAGGTAGCGCCCGGTGTTTTAATAATTGCCTTACCGGTTTTTTGCTGTGCAAAGGAAGAAAATCCAAATCCTACAATTGCGATAACAATTAATTGTAAATGTTTCATATGATTTATAATGATTTTAAAAGTTACTCATTCCCTGCCCAGGTGGATGGATGACTGCGCCATTTTAATAGACTATTCAATTGCCCTTCATTCACCAATCCCTTACTCACTGCGATATTTATTAATACCCCATAATTGGTAAGGGAAATCAAAGGTATTCCGGCTATTTTGAATGCTTCCGCCGCTTCAGTAAAGCCATAACTAAATATAGATACCATCCCGATCACTTTGGCCCCGGCATTATGTAACACCTCGCAAACCTGCAAACTGCTTTTTCCCGTAGAAATAAGGTCTTCCACTACGATAACCTGTTGTCCTTTTTCCAGAACGCCTTCTATCTGGTTTCCCATACCATGCTCCTTAGGTTTGGGGCGCACATACATATACGGTAGCTTTAGCTGATCGGCCGCCATTGCTCCCCAGGCTATCCCTGCAGTAGCAACTCCCGCCAAAGCGGATGCATCGGGAAATTTTTCGAATATTACGCTACAAAGTTCACTTTTAATAAAATCTCTTACATAAGGGTATGATAAAAGCTTCCTGTTATCACAATAAATAGGGCTTTTCCAGCCACTCGCCCATGTATAGGGTTGTTCAACATTCAGTTTAACTGCCTGTACCTGGAGTAGCTTTTCTGCTACGGCAATCTCGTTGGTCATGGCGCAAAGATAAAAAACGATTTGGCAAATAAATGAACTTATAGCGGGATCTAAATATGGTAGTGTATCATTTTGAAATTTCACAACAACATTTTAGGGATCCCATTGGTTTGAAACTAATCAGTGAATCAGTGGCAATTAAGCATTGCCACTGATTCACTGATTACCTTAAGTAATAAACTGTTTTTTTTAAACTGAGAAAGTACTCAAATATGATTAAATAACCGGATATACGTTCAAAGTTTTATTTTTACTTTTAAAGCCGCGGATCGTACATTATTAAAATAAATACGATATCCGGCGGCAAAAACAAATACCTTAATATTGCGCTATGCAGATAAAAATTTATCATGGAGACAAGCCATTGTATCTGTGCGATGAGATGAGTGATATGCTGAAAGAACTCCTGCACCACCCGGATGTGGTTTTTATTGATGAATTATCTTCCCGTGCAATCAGTTCATTGTTACATGAAATAAAAAAAACTGATTTTCATGCGGGAATTATTTTCAATGAGGATTTTGAGAAATTAAAAAAAGCATTCTTTAAACATTTTACTGTGATAGAAGCTGCAGGGGGAATTGTACAAAATGAAGACAAGGACCTGCTTTTTATATTCCGCAAAGGAAAATGGGATCTGCCTAAAGGGAAAATGGAAAAAAAAGAAACAGCCAGTGATTGTGCGAAGCGTGAAACAGAAGAAGAAACCGGTGTAAAAAATCTTACCTTAAAACACCAGGTCGGAGATACTTATCACTTATATGATGAATTTGGAAAACACTTTTTAAAAATAAGTCACTGGTTTTATTTTACCTGCAAAAACGATCAGGCATTAAAACCGCAAACCGAAGAAGATATCACGGAGATAAAATGGTATAAAACAAAAGATATCAGGAAACCGGTTGCTAATACTTATGCGACTATCAAGGATATACTGAATCATTTTTTTGATACTCCCTGATTAATTTGGAAATGAGTCAATTTGGAAATTTGGAAATGAGACTAAATTTTATTTAGTCAATAAAATTGTGGGTCATAGCAGGATTTTTTATTTTGACAGCTAAATAGAATTCGATGCAAGGCAATAAAGGAAAAAATGTAATTGTAGACATTAGTTTTGATTTTGCATTGAAAATAATGAGGTATACGGAATCCCTCGAAACAAAACATAAGTATATTGTTGCCCGGCAATTATTAAAATCAGGCACGTCCATAGGAGCAAATATCAGGGAAGCGCAAAATGCAGAAAGCAAAGCAGATTTTATTCATAAACTCAAAATAGCAGCAAAGGAAGCAGACGAAACGGAGTATTGGCTATTACTTTGTAAAAACTCAAAAGACTATGAAAATTGCGATGAGCTAATAGAAGATTGTCGCACAGTGATCAGAATCGTATCTAAAATAATTGCATCTTCTAAATCGAACATAATTTCCAAATCTCCAAATTGACTCATTTCCAAATTGGCTATCTCTTTTTTAAAATCGCCACCGTTAACCTGCTCACACAAATTAATTTATTGTTATCATCATGGATTTTTATATCCCATACATGTATAGAGGAACCTAATTGCAATGGCGACACAGTGGCGGTAACCGATCCTTCTCTTGCACTTTTTAGATGATTGGCATTGATCTCGATGCCAACACAAATATTTTTAGAAGAGTCAATTACAAAATGTGAAGCAACACTGCCTGCGGTTTCAGCGAGTGCACAGCTTGCGCCGCCATGTAACAGCCCATATGGTTGTTTTGTTCTGGCGTCAACAGGCATAGTTATTTTTAGAAAGTCCGGTCCAAGTTCTGTCCATTTCATGCCAAGCCATTCACCCATTGTATCCGGTGACATAGTTTTTAAGTCTTCCAGCTTAAGCTCTTTATTGAACCAGATCGGGGTTTTCAATGTGTAGTTATTTTTATTGCGCTGGCAGTTGTTAGCTGCTAGCTATTAGCCACCAGGTTTCAGCTATTTATTATTATGATCGTTCTTAATTTCACCAGTTATTTTATCATGCATCGGACATCCTGCATCATACATCTTACATCCTGCTAATAGCTTTGTTTACAACATCAGGCAGGAATTTAGAAACATCCCCACCATTCTTATGCACGTCACGTACAAGGGTAGATGCTATAGAAGTGTATTGAGGGAGACATGTGAGGAATATCGTTTCAACACCAGCAATGCTCCGGTTCATATCGGCAATTGCTTTTTCATATTCAAAATCGTTTACGTAACGGATACCACGTAAAATAAAATTCGCTCCCACAGCCTTGCAACAATCTACCGTCAGACCGTCATAAGCAACTGCTTCCACTCTATCATTTGATCTGTATATCTCCTTAATCCAGGCAAGACGCTGCTCTTCGCTGAACATGGGTTGTTTATTCACATTACGCCCAATCCCAATGATCAGCTTATCAAATAATGGTAAAGCCCTGTCAATAATATCCGTATGACCCAGGGTTACGGGATCAAATGTTCCGGGGAATAAACAGATACGACTCATAATTTGATGATTTGATGATTTGTTAATTTGGAGATTTGGAGATTTGGAAATGTGATAATTGAAATACCAATTTAAAACGATACTAACCCTTTTATAGTAACATTAATAGCCGGCTTTCATTTCCAAATTTCCAAATTGATTCATTTCCAAATTAATCTGCCTTCTTTCCTGCCAACAGATACAATACGGCCATTCTTACTGCCACACCATTTTCTACCTGTTGTAAAATGATGGATTGCCTGCCGTCGGCCACATCACTGTCAATTTCTACTCCACGGTTAATTGGGCCGGGGTGCATAATAAGAATTTCTTTATTAAGAGAGTCCAGTAATTTCCTTTTCACTCCATATGCAAGATTGTATTCCCGCAGCGATGAAAACAATACCTGGTTCTGGCGTTCCAGTTGTATACGCAATACATTCGCAACATCACACCATTGTAATGCTTTTTTAAGATTGTATTCTACCTGTACATTAAAAGCTTCTTTTACATAAGTTGGGATAAGTGTCGGCGGTCCTGCCAGCATTACTTCCGCCCCCATTTTTTTTAATAAATAAATATTGCTCAACGCCACCCGCGAGTGCATAATGTCACCGATCAGCACAACTTTTTTTCCCGCCAGCGTTCCTGCGTTTTCAAGAATAGAAAATGCATCAAGTAAGGCTTGCGTTGGATGTTCGTTGATACCATCGCCTGCATTGACAATGGCAGTGCCTGGTAAATGCTTTGATAAAAAATGAGGCGCACCACTTGCGCTATGGCGCATTACAACCATGTCTACTTTCATGCTAAGAATATTGTTGACAGTATCCAGCAATGTTTCACCTTTTGATACGGAGGAACCCGAAGCAGTAAAATTGATCGTATCTGCGCTCAATCTTTTTTCTGCCAGCTCAAACGAAATCCTTGTACGGGTGGAATTTTCGAAAAATAAATTCACAATGGTTACGTCTCTTAATGAGGGAACTTTCTTAATTGGTCGTTGTAATACTTCTTTAAATTGCTGTGCCGTAGATAAAATAAGGGAAATATCTTCTGTTGAAAGTTCTTTAATGCCCAGTAGATGATTGGTAGATAGTTGCATTAAGGTGCGAAGCTAGGGGAAAATTTGGTGATTTGGAAATTTGGTGATTTGGAAATTTCACGACAATTTTTTAATATAATACTACCTCTTTCCTGTCCCACTCTACTTTTACCTTTTGAGATACAATAGAATCGATTGTTTTACCGCAATAATCTGGTTGAATGGGTAATTCACGGTTAAAGCGCCTGTCCACAAGGACGCATAATTCTACTTTTTTCGGGCGGCCAAAATCCTGCAGGGCATCCAGTGCGGCACGAATCGTTCTGCCGGTATACAATACATCATCGATCAATATCACATTTTTTCCTTCAATAGAAAAAGAGATGTCGGTCTTATTTGCCTTGTGTAATTCTTCCCTGATATCATCGCGGTAAAAGGTTATATCCAGCACGCCATAATTTATATTTTCATTTGTACGGATCTTACGGACTGCTTCCACCAGTTCATCGCTGAATTTTACTCCGCGTGGCTGAATGCCTATGAAAACAAAATCTTCGAGGCTTTTATGATTCTCCGTAAGATGATGTGCAAGCCGAAGTATGGTTAATTCAAGTTGTTGGGAAGAAAGTAAAATTTGCATACTGCTAAATTAGACAATTTGGAAATGCCTGATTTGATAATTTGATGATTTAGAAATTTGGTAATTCTACCGGACTTTGACTTTGAAATTATTGTGATACGACTTTACATTGGAAAATTAAAAAGCCCCGCCGGTGGCGAGGCTGATATTGTAAGGAAAACGATTTTATTTAATTGCTTTTAATTCTTCCTGCCACTTGGCTAATTCATCCCATTTACCTGCAGCAGCCAGTTTAGCCTGTTTAGGCCATGTAGCGGGATTATAATCACTGAATTTATCACCAGCTCCATCGAGGATTAACTGCAGTTTTTTGATGGTACATTTTCCGAGATCCTTATAAGTTTTAATTTGCTCACCGGCAAACAAAGCAGCAATCTTTTTGTTGATGCCTTCAATCTTTGTAAGATCATCTGTCGAAACAATTACCTCTTTTGTTTTTTTTGTTGCTTTTGCTTTTTTCACAAGAATCTTTTCTTCTACTTCCGGAACGATTACAACACAATTCTCTACTGCATATCCATATAGATCTGAAAACTTTTTTGTGCTGCTATCATTTACCCACCGGCCATCGCTTAACAGGTAGCGATATTCATAAGTTTTACCTGCAGTCAATGCAAGTTCTGCCATCATAGATCCGTCTTCCAGCTTTTGTAAATAAATACCTTCCTGTGGATTCCAGTTGTTGAATTCACCTATCAAAATCCCCGTATTAGCTTCGCCTACTAATTCAGCAGGTAATGTAAAAGATACTTTCGTTGTCATATTTATTTTTATAATTTGAGCGTGCAAATGTACGCTGATACGATCTTTTAATACGAGTGAGAAAAAAATATACCCTTCGGATTGTTCACATATTATACACAGAAGCAATTTGGAAATTTGATGATTTGCTGATTTGGAAATTAGGCATTAGGAAAATGTTGAATTTATGGATTACCTGTTTGCCTGAAAATTTATATTGTGGTTTTCTTTATGAAGATTTTATAAATAACAAAGCAGGTTGAAAAATCTCAAACCTGCTTTGTTGATTGAATCAATTAAGAATTAATAAAAATTACATCGGCAATAAAAAATCACTTCTAATCTCCGGTTCTTCATTATCAAATTTTCAAATCGCCAAATTTCAAAATTATTTCTCGTTCATAAACGGATAACGGTAATCAGTTGGAGCATTAAATGTTTCTTTTATTGTACGGGCGCTCAACCAACGGTATAAATTTAAAATAGATCCTGCTTTATCATTGGTACCACTTCCCCTGGCCCCGCCAAAAGGTTGTTGTCCTACCACCGCCCCTGTTGGTTTATCATTGATATAAAAGTTCCCGGCGCTGTTGCGCAATTTATTTGTAGCAAGTTCAACTGCGAAACGATCCTGTGCAATTACTGAACCGGTAAGCGCATACGAAGAAGTACTGTCTACGAGTTTGAGTGTTTCTTCAAACTTGTTTTCATCGTACACATATACTGTTAATACAGGCCCGAATAATTCTTCACACATAGTTACATACTTTGGATCATTTGCTTCAATGATCGTTGGCTCAATAAAGTAGCCATTTGTTTTATCGCAATTTCCACCTATCCAGATTTTCGCACCACTATTTCTTTTTCTTGCTCCCTTAATATAACTTTCTAATTTATCAAAGCTTTTTTCATCAATCACCGCATTAATAAAGTTTGTAAAATCCTCCACTGTTCCCATCTTCATTGATTTAACCTGTTCAACCAGTTTCTTTTTCACTTCCGCTGCAAGATTTGACGGAATATATGCTCTTGATGCTGCGGAACATTTTTGTCCCTGGTATTCGAATGCTCCCCTGGCAAGTGCTGTCGCAAGCACATCCGGGTCTGCAGATCTGTGTGCAATCACAAAATCTTTTCCTCCTGTTTCGCCAACAATACGTGGATAAGAGCGATACATGCTCATATTCTTACCAATAGTTTGCCACATGTTATTGAATACACCTGTACTGCCCGTAAAATGTATACCAGCAAAATCCGGGTGATTGAATATCACTTCACCGATTGTAGGACCGTCAATGAATACAAGATTTATAACACCATCGGGCAGACCCGCTTCCTTTAAAATACGCATGAACATTTGTGCACTGTATACCTGCGTGTTAGCACATTTCCAAACTACCACGTTACCACACATGGCAGCACTTGTAGGAAGATTGCCGCCGATAGCAGTAAAGTTGAAAGGAGTCAATGCAAATACAAATCCTTCCAGCGGGCGATATTCCATACGATTGTAGATGCCGGGTGAGCTGATTGGCTGCTGACGATAAATATCACTTAAGAAATGGACATTGAAACGCAGGAAATCTATCAGTTCGCAAGCCGCATCAATTTCAGCCTGGAAAGCATTTTTACTTTGTCCAAGCATGGTTGTACCGTTTATATATGCACGATATTTTCCTGCAAGCAGGTCGGCTGCTTTTAGAAATATATTTGCACGGTTTTCCCAACTCATGCCAGCCCATTTGTCTTTTACCTTTAATGCTGCATTGATTGCTTTGGTTACATGCTTTGCTTCGCCTATATGAAATGTGCCAAGCAGGTGTTTACGTTCATGCGGCGGACGAATCTCCATAGTTTTGCCTGTACGCACCTCTTCTGATCCGATATACATTGGTACATCCAGTTTTTCTTTCTTCAACTCAGCCAAAACTTCTTTTAATCTTTTTTTCTCAGGTGAACCGGGAGCATAACTCAGAACTGGTTCGTTAACCGGCATTGGGTAATAGAAATCTCCGTATTGCATGTTTGTTGTTTTTATGAAATTAATTATTTATTCTAATTATTTTAAAATCATTTCCCCGCTTTGCTATTAAAATTTTCCCATTGGCAATCATAACGGACTGCTGGTTACGTGGCAACTGATCAACATTCGTTTTTGCAAGTGCTTCCTTTACACCAGGTGTAAATAATTTATCGTAATTCCTGTAAAAATCTTTCACAACCCTGATTTTGTTGGTCAATGGATATTGTATGTAATTACCCACCGCTATTTTTTCTCCTGATGCTACCAGTTGTTTGATCTTTGAAACAAATTGTTTTAAAGCAACAACATCCCTGAAAGCAGGCATACCCGGTAAACCCGGTGTAGCAGATGTTTTATAAGCAGAATCATGCGATAGTGCTCCCCCTTTACTTAAAGCGGAATCCATATAAATCGTATCATGCTGTACAAGCGGAATTTTATCTGTAACGATACTATCAACGCCTTCATCCATTCCAACAATTACTGGTTTGGGTTTTTTATTATTATCCTTACACGATAATAAAACCATCAGTATAAAAAAAATAGCAGCTCTCATCTTTATCCGGCATTTTCTTTTTCGCTCATTAAATATGCTTTGATAAATCCATCCAGTTCACCATCCATCACAGGACCTACATTACCTACTTCATAATCTGTTCGGTGATCTTTTATCATTTTATATGGATGAAAAACATAAGAGCGTATCTGGCCCCCCACTCTATTTTTTTCTTTGTTGCGTTTTTGGCATCAAGTGCTTCCTGGCGTTTGCGCATTTCTTCTTCATATAAGCGGCTTTTAAGCATCGTCATCGCTTTTTCACGATTCTCTCCCTGTGTACGTGCCTGCTGGCATTCGACAATAATTCCACTGGGCTTATGCGTTAGTCGCACGGCTGTTTCAACTTTATTTACATTCTGGCCACCGCTGCCACCACTTCTGAAAAACGCCCATTCAACGTCTGCCGGATTTACCTCTATTTCAATGGTGTCATCAATTAACGGGTATACATAAACGCTGGCAAATGAAGTATGCCTGCGTGCATTGCTGTCGAACGGAGAAATACGAACAAGGCGGTGAACACCACTTTCCGCTTTTAAAAATCCAAACGCGAAGGGCCCGTCAAACTGGAATGTACAGGTTTTAATTCCTGCACCATCACCCCATTGCCAGTCAAGTTCCGAAACAGCCCAGCCTTGTTTTTCCCCATACATGCGATACATGCGGGCAAGCATCTCCGCCCAGTCCTGGCTTTCTGTGCCACCTGCGCCACTGTTTATTTGCAATACTGCAGGGAGTGCATCTGCGGGTTCATTTAGAGTACTTTTGAATTCAGCTTCGTCAATAGCAGTGTATTGCTTTTGAATAAGACTCTTTCACCTCCTCTTCAGTAGCTTCTCCTTCTTTCCAAAACTCGAAGAGCACGGCAAAATCTTCCACAAGCTGTTTCAACATCGTAGAACATATTTACCCAATACTCATTAACCTTGGTTTCTTTTAAAATGGAAGTTGCCCGGGCATTATCGTCCCAAAACCCCGGCGAAAGTGAGAGTTGTTTATCATTTTCTATTTTGGCTTCCCTGTTAGCGACGTCAAAGAAACCTCCTCAAGACCAACACACGGTCTCTCATATCCTTCAATTGTTCTGTTGTCATGGGTGCGAAATTAGGAATAATTTGGTGATTTGGAAATTTGATAATTTGGAAATGAATACAAAATACTGTTGGTAAAAGTAATTTGTATTCAAAATAAACCTGGTATTTCATTACCAAATTATCAAATCTTCAAATCAGCAAATTTTTAAACCATTAGTGGAGAGATATCAATACTGTTGAGGTAACGGTCCAGTTGTGAAACTGCTGTAAAAGCACGGCTGCCGCATAGTGTGCCGTCAACTTTAAAAATAACTTCTACATAAAAGGAATTAACCTGGAAGAGTTTGAATTCATAATATTTATTCATGGTAGATGCTACAAGCACGCCTGCTTTATCTAAAATGAAAACTCGTTTCTCCTCCGCAAGACTGTTATACTGGCTCAGAGTCATGGTAATGTTAGTTAGTAGTTGGTAGATTAGGGAATTACAAACTTAAGATTATTGATCAGCCTGATAAATACTCAAAAGAGAGTACATATTAGTAATTATCCTTGTTTGTGGGTATAGTTTTTACAGTTGTTATCATGATATTAATTTTCGAAACAATATTATGATAGCCGCTGTTGTAAAAATAAATGAATACAGTAAAAAAAGTAAGGGTGTTTTAACGGTTTTTAAAATAAGTTCTAAGTTCTAAGTTGTTAGTTATTAGCGTTACCTCAACTAAAAACTAATTACTAATAACTATTAATAACAGGTAACAGCTCTGATTATAATCTAATTTCTTTTATCACTGCATGGAGATTTGCCAGTGATTTTTTTAGTATTGTTTCTTGCTTTTTCTTTTTAAAAAAATTAAAAAATAACCTACTAATAATTCCTTTACCGGTATATATATCCAATGTTAGTTTTGTTTTATTAATACCGGTTGTTTCCAGCAAGAACCATGTAATCGTATCATTGTTTTCTTCTGTTTCACTAAACTGTATGTTATCTGGCTGATAAGCATAACTGCTCGAAAAAATAGTTTTGGTTCCGTCCTGCATGATACACAAACAACGCATACCGGTACGTGGAAGATGATGACCAATTTCTTCCACTCTTTTTATTCCTTCATACCATCGGCTGCGGTTATTAAAATCCCCGGCTGCATGAAACAAACTGATGATATCTGTTTCATATTCTTCAGAAACCGAAATAGATTTTATTTTATTGGAAAGATCGGGCATAGCCATTAACTCATTGGGTATTTCTTTTTTAAGCTCACTTAATTTTGTATATAGGAAAGAGATATTACCACTCTCTGTTTGCTTGATACTGCTATCCCATTTCATCCATGGTGTAAATCCCGCAGGTGGATTATGCAGACCCGTAAGCGCCGGTGTTATCAACCAGTATTCGTGCGCATCAATATCGTTTTTAAGAAGCTGGTGGGCAACGATGATATCTTTACCAATGAGTTTATTGAATTGCTTAACATTATACCCGGCAAATTCACCGTAATGAGTTATTACTTTTAGTGTAAGATCACTTACGGCAAGGCAGGCTTTGCATTGGCAATAACGGCGGTGCTCATACGCCAGCAGGTTTTTGTGAAATTCGCAGAACATTTTTTCAACCTGCTTATACAGTATTTCTAATTCAGGAGGATCGCCAAATTTGTAAAAAAGAATAGCATCTCCTTCTATTTCCGAAACTTCCAGTCCTATCTCGTTCGCATTCATCAATACTTCCAATAGTTCCTGTATGATCATCCGGCTATGATCAATTTCAATTGCATTAATGAAGCGGGTAAAGCCACTGATATCAGGAATAAACAGCAGCCCTTTATGTTCCATTTTTTTTATTTAAAGTTACTGAGAAAGTTGTAACACGAATTTTTGAACACGAATTTCACGAATTATACGAATTTATACCGGATACAAAATAGTTAATTCGTGTAATTTGATTAATTCGTGTTTAAAAAATTACCTGAATGCTACTGTTAAATTTTTAGCAGGCTGTTGAGGAAGTTTAGAAAAATGTATATTTGCATCATTGTTTCAAAAATTATGCGGCAACACATTTTTATAAAAAAGTTATTTGCTGCGGTATTACTTTTTCTTTTTGTATTAAGTAATACGCCCAGGCAAGTACTTCATGATTTGTTTGCCAGTCACACCGACAACTGTCAGCCTCTTAAAAAAAATGATTCCAAAGAACCGCAATTAGCCAGGGCAGGTATCAATTGCCAATGTTTAAATCTTGTTGTCGAAAATCCTTTTGTAGAAACCAATACAGCCGTTGAATGCTGTTCACCCGTTTTTTCCATAGCAAAAGCATCTGTTTGCTATGATGCGTTTTATACTGCGATCGCAGATCTTCCATCTTTAAGGGGGCCTCCGTCTTTAATTTAAGCATCCCTTTCTTGTACAAGCGCGTAAGCTTGCTACTCTTCATTCAATTTTTTTATTGAAAAATTCTTACAACGCAGCGTAATGAAAAAACATTTTGTGTTACTGGCAGCCATCTGTTTATTTAACCATACTCAAACAATCGCTTCTCCTCTTTTTATTAAAGGCAGTTTAAGTGGCGTCATAACAGATATAAAAACAGGACTTCCCATAGAAGGAGCATCCGTTTATATAGCGGATATCAAAACAGGTACAAAGACCGATTCAAAGGGAACATTTACTATTTTTAATATCAGTGATGGAATACATCTTGTCGAAATATCACATATCGGCTACTCAACCATCGCTGAAAATGTGGAAATGAACGGCGATACAAAAAAAGATTTTTCACTTGCCGAATCAATTATTGAAAACAGTGCAGTAGTTGTTACCGGGGTCACAAAAGCTACGCAACTAAAAAAAGTTCCTTTCCAGGTTTCGGTTATAAAAAAAGAGGAGCTATTACAAAATACTTCATCAAACATTGTTGAGAACATCTCACGTAAGCCCGGTGTTTCTACTATTGCTACCGGGCCCGCCATTTCAAAACCGCTCATCCGTGGGTTGGGATATAACAGGGTGCTTACCATAAACGACGGTGTTAGGCAGGAAGGTCAGCAATGGGGAGATGAACACGGGATAGAAATAGATGAAGCAAGTGTCAATAAGATCGAGGTTTTGAAAGGCCCCGCTTCTCTTGTGTATGGAAGCGATGCGATGGCCGGTGTAATCAATATCATCACAACTGCACCGGTTCAAAATAACCGCATCAAACTGAATGCAGGTTCAAATTACCAAACCAACAACACCCTTAGAAATTTTTACGGAAATTTTGCAGGCAATATAAATGGCTTTAACTGGAATGTATATGGCACGGTGAAAGCTGCGGCGGATTACAAAAACAAGTATGACAGTTATGTTTTTAATTCCAAATTCAATGAACACAATCTCGGTGGATACATTGGCTATAATGGCGGCTGGGGTTACAGTCATTTATTGATCAGCAATTTTAATTTGAAAACAGGGCTCGTGGAAGGAGAAAGGGATGATGAAGGATTTTTTGTTAAAGAGCTGGCAGGAGGCGGACAGGTAAGAGCAACAACAAATGATTTTAAAAACACCAATCCTGAAATTCCATACCAGCATATCAGGCATTTTAAAATTGTTACAGACAATAATTTTAAACTCGGCAAAAAGAACCTGGCATTCAACTTTGCCTGGCAACACAACCAGCGGGAGGAGTTCGGAAATCCTGCCGACCTCAATGAAAGAGCTTTATTCTTCGATCTCAAAACATTTACCAATACAACACAACTGCATTTTAAAGAGATCAATGGATGGAAAATATCGTTGGGTGTAAATGCCATGCAGCAACAAAATACCAATAAGGGTGTGGAACAACTTATACCGGATTATACACTCTTTGATATCGGCGGTTATATTTTTTTCCAGAAGGAAATTAAAAAATTTGCATTTAGCGGAGGGGTTCGTTATGATACCAGGAATATTGATGTGAAACATTTAATGGATAGTACAGAGATAAAAGGAAATGCATTCAAAAAAACTTTTTCAAATTTATCAGGAAGTTTCGGTGCTACTTATGCGGTAAATAAAACGATCAATCTAAAAGCAAATATAGCAAGGGCATTTCGTGCGCCCGGTATTCCTGAGCTTGCATCAAATGGTTCACACGAAGGAACGACCAGGTATGAGTATGGAGATGAGAATCTTAAAAGCGAGATCAGCACACAAGCTGATGCTGCTTTTGAATACAACAACAGGCATTTTTCCGTTAATGTTTCAGCCTATTATAATTACTTCAGCAATTTTATTTTTTATCGCAAGCTTGAAAATCTATCGGGTACAGATTCTCTTGTGAATGTTGGCGGAGAAGCAGTCACTGCTTTTAAATTTGACCAGGAAAAAGCTCATCTGGCGGGCGTGGAAATTGTACTTGATCTTCATCCCCACCCACTCGACTGGCTGCATTTTCAAAACAGCTTTTCCTATGTTGAAGGAAGATTAGAAAAGGCAATTGAAGGCACAAAGAACCTGCCTTTCATACCCGCACCGAGGCTATTAACTGAATTACGTGCTGACTTTAAAAAAACCGGCGATGCCATTTCTAATTTCTATATAAAGTTTGAAGTGGAAAACAATTTCCGTCAAACAAAGGCATTTACCGCGTTCAATACGGAGAATGAAACACCTGCATATACATTACTCAATGCCGGTTTTGGTGCAGGCTTTAAAAATAAAAAAGACCATGAATTGTGTTCATTGAATTTTTCGGTGAATAACATTGCGGATGTCGCTTACCAGAATCATTTAAGCAGGTTAAAGTATGCTGCGGTGAATCCCTCAACGGGAAGAACGGGGGTTTATAATATGGGAAGGAATTTTAGTGTTAAACTGAATGTACCGCTTAGCTACAAGCTATAAGCTGTCAGCTATTAGTTCGACCTACGATAAGCTCTCTGTAAAAATCAGAGGCTACATAGCTTACGTCGGACTAACGGCTAACAGCTATTGGCTAATAGCTATACTGCTATTCTTTCTCTATCTCAATTTCAAACGGATCTTCTTTAAAATATTTCCTGTATTTATCAGCTACAGATTTGCTTTGTTTTTCGCCGTTGATGTACAGCTCTTTGTTTTTATATTCTATCTTAAATCCTTTTTTTGAATCAACAAGACCATCGTTTTCCATTTCCTTAAACATTGTTTTCAATTCCTTTAATTCAAGTTTTGCACTTGCTATCGCTTCGTTTGCTTCTTTCATGATCTTATCAACGTCGATCTTTTTTATTTCCTCTTTAGTTTTTTCTATTTCCAGCTTTGCATTCTCCAGTTCTTTTTTTATTTCGTCCTGGTTAACGTTCTTTAATTCGATTTTTGCTTTTTCCAATTCTTCATTTGCCTCTTTGAGTGCATTTTGTATTTCTGCATTGTTTTTATCCCAATCAATTTCTTTCATGGACAATTTTACGTCGGCCATCATTTGTTCAATGTTCATCTCTTTCAAAGACTGTTCAACTTCCTTTAATATTTTTTCTACATCTACCGACTTTAAGGAAAGTTCCACTTCTTTCTGAATGTCTGCAAGGTTTATCTTTTTCATTTCCTCCCCCACCTTCAACATATCATCATCCAGTTTTTCGGTAAGGCGATCAAATTCTTTCATGTTCATCTTATCCTTTTCGGTTTTTAGAGGAACGGTGTCATTAAGCTGCAATTGCTGTTCATTCAGGATCTGGTTTACAAATGGAGTATCTGCAAAAGATAACATGATGGCTCCAAATACAAAAAGAACGGCAACAGCACCGATTGGCTTTTTGTTGGTTAAAATAAATTGTTTCATGGCTTTTACTTTTAATTATTAAAAATGGCTATTTAAAGCCAAAGTACGATAAGTTTCGTTGATTTGTCTTTTTTTAAACGCTTTTAATAAAATTTTTACATTCTGGAATTTTACCGCAGAGTAAATAAAAAGAATAGGGTGAGAAAAGAATGAAGGCGAATCAAAGAACTTATTTATTCACTTATTCACCAATTCACTCATTCGCCCTATCTCAATTTTGGAGAAAAAGTGAATTCTTAATACATTTACTGGTCTTGCACAATTATTAATCAAAACTATATTATGAAACAATTCGACAAACTACTTTTTACGATCCTGTTTGCATTCGGAACTTGTTTTTCACTTACAGCACAAAACCGCTTTTTTAGTGATGCTGCTGAAAGTAAAATCAATGTTGGCAATGGCAAACGAACCATTATTCCACAGAAATACCGTACTGTGGCTGTTAACACAAATGAATTAAAAACATTTTTATGGTCGCTTCCATCTGAAAAAAATGTGTCTAACAGAAACGAAGCTCCCATAATGGAATTACCCATGCCGGATGGCAACTCTGCCAGGTTCAGGGTTTGGGAAAGCAGTATCCAGGAACCGGCATTAGAAGCTAAATTTCCTGAAATAAGGACATTCCTTGGCCAGGGTATTGATGACCCGTATGCAACTATCCGTTTTGATTATACGGATTTTGGTTTTCACGCACAAATATTATCTGTAGCAACAGGAAGGATTTACATTGACCCGTATGCAAGGGGAAATGTAGATAATTATATGAGCTATTACAGCAAGGATAATGTAAGATCCAATCCGTGGACCTGTGAGCTTGCAGAGAATACAGCAAGGATCCCGGGCAGTCCTGATGTTACGGGCCCATGCAGGGGAACTCAACTTTATACTTATCGCCTTGCAGTTGCGTGTACGGGCGAGTACGCGGCTGCGGTAGGTGGAACTACAGCAGCATTGCTGCATAGTGCGATTGTGACTACTGTTAACCGTGTGGTAGGCGTTTATGAAGATGAGGTTACGGTGAGAATGGTGCTGGTTGCTAATAATAATATCCTCGAATTTCTTTCCGCCGGTTCGGATCCATTTAATGGAAATAACGATGCCGGTGTTTTGATTGGCGAAAGCCAGACTGTTATTACAAATACAATTGGCGCTGCAAATTTTGATATCGGTCATACATTCAGTACAGGGGGCGGTGGTCTCGCCGGGCTTGGCGTGGTGTGCATTGCCGGCCAGAAAGCCAGTGGTATCACGGGCAGTGGTCAGCCTTTTGGAGATGATTATGATATCGACTATGTAGCACATGAAATGGGACACCAGTTTGGTGGCAATCATACGTTTAATAGCACTACCTCTAATTGTGGAGGAGGAAACAGGAATGCAGCTACAGCATACGAAGTTGGAAGTGGAACTACTATACAGGCGTATGCAGGTATCTGCACCACTGATGATATACAACCACACAGTGATCCTTATTTCCATACAGTGAGTTTTGATGAAATAAGTAATTATATAGAAGGTGGAGGTGCAAGCTGCAGGGTTGTAACTGCAACTAATAATAACTTACCGCAGATAACTTCAATGGGAAGTACCAACTTAAATATACCAGTAAGCACACCATTTACCTTAACGGCCACTGCTACAGATGCAGATGGTGATGCACTTACTTATAACTGGGAACAATGGGATCTTGGACCTGGCGGTGCATGGAATTCGGGTGCAGCGAGTACAACTGCTCCCCTTTTTAAATCACGCATTCCAAAAACAACAGGGAGCAGAACTTTCCCCGACCCGGTGTATATCGCTGCTAATTATTTACCGGCAACACCCCCCGCAGTTATGAATGGATTGAAAGGAGAAAAACTTGCTACTGTTGCCCGTACTATGAAGTTCAGGCTAACTGTAAGGGATAATCGTGCAGGTGGTGGTGGTGTTGTTACCGGTGGTAACGGATGCCAGGCAGGCTGGACAGGTGTTTTCCAGGTAAATACTGTAGGAACTACTCCGTTTGTAGTAACAGTTCCGAATGGTGGTGAAACCTGGGCTGGTGGCAGTACACAAACAATTACATGGAACGTGGTGGGAACCAACGCAGCACCTATTGGTGTTGCTAATGTGAAAATCAGTTTATCAACTGACGGAGGGCTTACTTTCCCTACTGTAATAAGTGCAAGCACGGCAAATGATGGAAGTGAAGCACTAACTATTCCTTCTATTGCTACAACAACAGCAAGGGTAAAGGTGGAAGCGGTCGGTAACGTATTCTTTGATATCTCAAATGCAAACTTCACCATTACCGCCCCGGCTCAAACTTATACATTTAATAATGTTGCACCAGCAAGTGTAGCATGCGGAACAGCAACGGTAACTATTACACTTGGTACAACTGCAACAGGAGGATTTTCAACTCCCATTAACCTGACTGCTACCGGCAATCCGGCTGGAACAACAGTTAGCTTTACTCCCAACCCTTTAACTCCGGGAAACAGTACTACGGTTACAATAACAAATACAAATACACTTACACCTGCAACATATGCTGTTAATGTTACTGGTGTTGCAGGTACAGTTACGCAAACAACGCCACTTTCATTTACAATACAGCCAGGTACACCGCCTTCTATTACAACACAACCTTCGCCGGTAACAATATGTTCGGGTGGAGATGCAGGTTTTACAGTAGTAGCTTCCGGTACAGGTTTATCCTATCAATGGCAGGTAAGTACAAATGGCGGCGCAACTTTCAATGATGTTCCGGGTGCAACGTCCTCAACTTATACGATCCCGGATGTTACTGTTTCATTGCAAAACAATCAATATCATGTGATCGTTTCCACATTCTGTGGTTCATCAACCACCAATAATGTAATACTTACAGTAACACCACCATTAGCCAGCACTACCAATATTACTATTTGCAGTGACCAGGTTCCATATACCTGGAATGGAAACAATTATTCTACACCTGGTTCTTACCCTGTAACACTGGTAAGCGTAACAGGATGTGATTCCATTGCAACACTTGATCTTGCAATAAATGCTGCAACAGCGATCAATACACAACCGGCAGACGCTGCTGTATGTGCAGGAACAAATAATATATTCACTGTACAGGCGGCCGGTAATGGTCTAACCTATCAGTGGCAGCAAAGTACAACAGGCTGCGGAGGAACCTTTACAGATATTCCCGGCGCTACGAGCAACAGTTACACGCTTACCGGTATCACGCTTGCACAGAATGGCTATTCATACCACGTTATTATTACGGGCACCTGCGCTCCTGCTTCTGTTACATCAACCTGTGCTACACTAACGGTAACGGGTGCTGTTAATATTACAACACAGCCAACCGATGTTACCACATGCAGCGGAACAAATGCTGTATTTACTGTAGCTGCAAGTGGTACAGGCGTTAATTACCAATGGCAGGTAAGTACAGATGGTGGTGCGACTTTTAATGATATTACAGGGCAGACAAATGCAACGCTGACAATTCCAGCGACGGTAGCGCTTAACGGCAATCAATACCAGGCGGTACTTACCAATGCTTCCTGTACAATTCCTGCTACTTCCACAACGGCAGCTTTAACAGTAAATGAATCACCTTCGGTTACAACACAGCCTGCAAGTGTGGGCGTTTGTCCGGGTGATAATGCTGTATTTACGAGTGCAGGCGCGGCAACCAATATTGCACTACAATGGCAGGTAAGCACTGACGGCGGTACAACATTCAATGATATCCCGGGAGCTACATCAGCTACTTATACCGTAGCAGGCGTTACCTCCGGTTTGGATGGTAATCAATATCACCTGGTGGTAAGTGGTACATGTACTCCTTCTGTAGTTTCGAACAATGCAACATTAACTGTGTTTCAGCCGGCGGCTATGGGAACACAGCCTTCAAACCAATCTGCATGCGTTGGCGCTGCTGCCAATTTCTCGGCAACAGCAACGGGTTCAGGCCTTGCATACCAATGGCAGGTAAGTGTTGATGGCGGAGCAACATTCAATGATATACCGGGAGCTACTGCAGCCGCATTAGCAATCCCTTCAGTTACTGATGCAATGAACGGTAGCATTTACCATGTGAATGTGGTTGGCTGTAATACGGTAACATCTAATGATGTAACGTTGACGGTTAATCCATTACCTGTTGTGGACATAACTGCAAGTCCTTATATCAATCTTACATCAGCGTTAACCACAACATTAACTGCTACATCAATACCTCCTGCATCAGGCTATAGCTGGTTTCTTGATGATGTATTAGTTCCGTCGTCAACCAACAGTACCATTACTGTAGCTTATGCTGATACTGGAGATTATTATGTATCTGTTGTTGATGCAAACGGATGCAGCAATCGTTCCGGAATCATTCATATAGGTGATTCATCCTTACAAATTGCATTCATCTATCCAAACCCGAACGCCGGACATTTCTGGGTAAGGTATATAGGTACTCAATACAATGGTAAACCAAGATATATCACTTTGTATGATGGAAAAGGAGCAAGAGTTTATCAAAAAGCTTATGTTACTGCAACGTCATATGAACCGATGGAGGTGATCATTCCACTACTGAGCCATGGAACTTATGCATTAACTCTTTCTGGCAGTGAAGGAGGTATCATTGCAACCGGTAAAGTGGTCATCCAGGATAAATAAGTAAAAAGCAAAATAAAAAAGCTGTTTCATAATGGAACAGCTTTTTTTTGTTTTTATAATTACCTGCAAAAAAAGCTTAAACGATGCGTTCCTGATTTTAAATTTGTGTTTATGGAGAACAAAATAATAATAAGACCACTGACGCCGGATGACCTGCACGAATTGCGTACAATAAGTATCCAGACTTTTAATGATTCTTTTGGCTCTGAGAATACGGAGGAGAACATGAGATTGTATAACGAAGAAGCTTTTAGCATGGATCAGCTTCTCCGGGAATTGAACAATCCTGAATCTTTTTTTTACTTTGCCATGACAAATTCCGGCGTTGTTGGATATATGAAACTCAATATCGGAAGTGCTCAGGGAGACCTGAAAGAAGAGAAAGGGTTAGAGCTGGCAAGGATCTATGTGAAAAAAGCTTTCCAGGAACAGAACATCGGGAAAAAAATGCTGGATAAAACAATTGAAATTGCCCGTAAAAAAAAGGCCGGCTTTGTATGGCTCGGCGTATGGGAAAAGAACCATGGGGCCGCCAGGTTTTACGAAAGAAACGGTTTTCATAAGTTCTCTACACATTATTTTATGCTGGGAACCGATCGGCAGACCGATATCCTGATGAAACTTATGCTTGATAATTAAGGTTTTTAAGTTTTGTTATTGTATTTTGTGTCAAAATTTAGTCGCACAAGCCCGTCCATAAAAGATTGCCCGATCCCTTCCGTGATAACTGTAAAATTTTAATGTGTTTTCCCTGTATTTTAATGTAGCCGTCGTCGGCTTTTTCTAAATTTTAATATTATATTTACGGCCTTATTTTTAATCAACCTAAACAAAATTGCATGAAAAAAGCTTTACTATTAACAGCTTTATTTGCTTTGGTTTTCACATTCGGTTTTTCACAAACAGACAAATACTGGTCTGTAAATCATGAAAACCTGGGTAATATTACCAAGCACAAATCTGTTGCAAGACTATCTTTTCCCACGGAGTTTAAATTATTCAGTTTGAATATTGCTCCTTTAAGACAAGAATTATTTTCTATTGTTGACAACAACCCTTCAAGACGTTCAACTGTAATAAGCTTGCCGAATGCTGCGGGCGGATTTGAACAATTTGAAGTATTTGAAGCTTCTAATTTTGAGCCCGCTTTACAGGCAAGATTCCCACAGATCAGGGCTTATTCAGGTAAGGGCATCACCGACAGGTATGCAACTTTAAAGCTGAGTATCTCTCCCCAGGGAATTCAAACAATGGTTTTCAGAACTGATGGTAAGCCGAGTGAGTTCATTGAAACTTATTCTGACGACCGTACAGTTTATGCAGTATTCAGGTCTCAGAGAAGACCAGGACAATTGCCGTGGACCTGTTCAACTGTTGATGAGAAGCTGGCAATTGATTTGAATGCACAGGTATCTGCTAATACAAACAGGCTTTTCAGTAATTCAGGTGAATTAAGAACGATGCGTCTTGCTCAATCCTGTAATGCAGAATACTCTATTTACTTTGGCGCAACGAGTGCGGCGGATGTTGCTTTGGTTTTGGCTGGTTTTAATGCCACGCTTACACGTTGCAATGGCTGCTATGAGAAAGATCTTGCAACACACCTTAATCTTATTGCAAATACTGATCTTGTTATTTTTTATAACCCGGCAACGGATCCATATACAAATCTTGGAGCCTGGAATGGCCAGCTTCAAACAACATTAACGAACATTATTGGAGCTGCAAACTATGATATTGGCCATATGTTCGGTGCTTCCGGCGGTGGCGGAAATGCAGGATGTATTGGTTGTGTTTGCGGAGCTAATAAGGGAAGTGGTATTACTTCTCCTGCTGATAATTTTCCTGAGGGAGATAATTTCGATATCGATTATGTAGCGCATGAAGTTGGTCACCAAATGGGAGGAAATCATACTTTTTCAATGAGTAATGAAGGTTCTGGCGTAAACAAAGAAGTTGGTTCCGGTATCACTATCATGGGATATGCAGGTATCACCAGCCAGGATGTTGCTCCACACTCTATTGATATATTTCATGAGGCTTCTATAACACAGATCCAGGCGAACCTTGCAACCAAGACCTGCCCGATTACAACTAATATATCTGCAACCAATGCAACACCTGTTGTAGCTCCTGTGAGCAATCATATTATTCCCAAAACGACTCCATTTCAGCTTACAGGATCGGCTACTGATGCCAATCCGGGAGATGCGCTTACTTATTGCTGGGAACAAAATGATAATGCCACTTCCGCACAAACAAATAATAACAGTGTAGCTATTCCTACAAAAGCAAGTGGTCCAAACTGGTTGTCATTCAGCCCCACTGCATCTCCAACAAGATATTGTCCTATTTTAAATACAATTTTGCAAGGTCTGTTTGTTACACCTCGTTTACCAGGTGGTGATGCAGTTGCAAATATTGAAGCATTAAGCTCTGTTGCCAGGACGCTGAACTTCAGGCTAACGGTAAGAGATAACAGCCCTTATAGTTCAACAGCACCTGTGAAAGTAGGTCAGACAGCCTTTACAGATATGGTTGTAACGGTTGACGCTACCAGCGGACCGTTCATGGTTACACAACCAAATACAGCTCTTTCATGGCAAGGAGGTTCCACTCAAACCATTACATGGGATGTTGCAAACAGTACGGCTGCTCCGGTTAGTTGTGCCAATGTAAAGATCTCTCTTTCTACAGATGGTGGATTAACATGGCCAACTGTTTTGATTGCAAGTACTACCAATGACGGTACTGAAACGGTCACCATTCCCAGTACTGCAACAACTACTGCAAGAGTAGTAATTGAAGCTGTTGGCAATATCTTCTTCGATATTTCTAATACTAATTTCGCCATCACAGCACCTGCTTCAGGATATTCATTCAACACTGTTGCACCCGCTACTGTTGCATGTGGTGGACCAAATACAGCTACTATAAACTTAGCTACAACTGCTTTTGGTGGATTTTCAACACCAATCAACCTGAGTGCTACAGGAGTTCCTGCCGGTACTACAGTTACATTTACTACCAATCCGGTAACTCCGGGAAGCGGTACTGATGTTACCTTAACCGGTGTAAATACACTTCCGGCAGGTACTTATACCTTTACAGTTACTGGTGTTGCAGGAGCAGTTACTCAATCATCAACTCTTACAGTGACTGTACAACCAGGCACACCTCCTTCTATCACTACACAACCGACATCATCCACTGTATGTGCAGGATCTGATGCTACATTTACGGTTGTATCACCAGGTGCAGGACTTACTTATCAATGGCAGGTAAACCAAGGTGCAGGGTTTAATGATATTGCCGGAGCTACAGGTACTTCTTATACAGCTACAGCAGTAACTGCAGGTATGAACACTTATCAATACCAGGCAATTGTAACAGCTTTATGTGGTACAACAACAACAACTGCTGCTGTACTTACTGTAAACGCTGCTACTGCTGTTAATACACAACCTGTTGCTGCAGCAGTATGTGCAGGAACTGATAATACATTCACAGTAGCTGCTGCCGGAACAGGTTTAACTTATCAATGGCAACAAAGCACCACTGGTTGCGGTGGAACATTCACTGATATTACAGGCGCTACAACCAACAGTTATGCATTAACCGGTATCACACTTGCACAGGACGGCTATGCATACCAGGTAGTAGTAACAGGCGGTTGTGCACCAACAACTGTAACCTCAACCTGTGCTCTATTAACCGTTACTGGTTCAGTTAACATCACTACTCAGCCAACTAACGTTACTGCGTGCAGTGGATCTAATGCTGTATTCACAGTTGCGGGAAGCGGAACTGGTCTTACCTATCAATGGCAGGTAGACGACGGAACAGGCTTTATTAATATTACCGGTGCAACAAGTGCAACACTTACAATACCTGCAACTGTAGCACTTGATGGTAACCAATACCAGGCAGTACTTACAAATGCTGCATGTACTTCACCAGCTACTTCTAATGCCGTTACATTAACTGTAAATGAAACTCCTTCAGTTACAACATCACCTGTAAGCGTTGCAGTATGTCCTGGCGCCAATGCAACTTTTACAAGCACTGCAGCTGGTACTAATATTACTTATCAATGGCAGGTAAACGGTGTTGATATTCCCGGAGCTACTTCTGCTTCGTATACTGTTAATGCTGTAACTGCAGCACAGGATGGAGATCAATACCATGTTGTTGTGAGCGGTACATGTACACCTGCTGCAACATCTACAAATGCTACATTAACTGTTTCTGATCCTGTAGCATTTACTGCACAGCCTTCAAATGAAACGGCTTGTGTGGGTTCTTCTGTAAGTTTCACTGCAGCTGCCACTGGTTCAGGTGTTAGTTATCAATGGCAACTAAATGGTACTGATATCCCGGGAGCTACTTCTGTTACTTTTACCATTCCATCTGTTACTGATGCGATGAATAACAGCAATTATCAATTGATAGTTACCGGAACATGTAACAGTGTTACTTCATCGGTTGCTACATTAACTGTAAATCCATTGCCGGTTGTTTCTGTAACTGCAGCACCATACACAAACCTGACATCTGCCACTACAACAACCTTAACAGCCACTTCAACACCTGCTGCTTCTACGTATGCATGGTACCTGAATGGCACACTTGTACCATCTGCAACTTCAAATACCATTACAGTTGCGCATGCAGATACAGGTAGTTATTATGTAGAGGTTGCTGATGCAAATGGTTGCAACGGTCGTTCCGGTTCATTATTGATCGGTGATTCAGCGATAAACTATGCATTCATTTATCCAAATCCAAATAATGGACATTTCTGGGTAAGATACCAGGGAACTCAATACAATGGCAAACCAAGGTATATTACTTTGTATGATGGAAAAGGAGCAAGAGTTTATCAAAAAGCTTTTGTTACTGCTACACCTTATGAGCCAATGGAAGTTTTCATTCCTGTTTTGAGCCATGGAACTTATGCATTAACACTTTCTGATAGTGAAGGTGGTGTTATCGCTACAGGTAAAGTAGTGATCCAGGATAAATAAGAAATAATATATTCAAAATAAAATGAGGCTGTCTTTGTAAGGCAGCCTCATTTTATTTTCTGGAATTTTCAGGGCGAAATGTTTCCCGCAGATTTCCGCAGATCAGATATACGCTCATGAGCACAGTTTTGTTTAAAATCAGCGGACGAGAGATACAGAATGTAAATCCTTATTCTTAGTTTTAATGTTTATAAATTCAAAAAAAGGGATTTAGAAAATGATCGCACTCATGCTTGGCTATATTGCATCGATACTTCTTGCCATTTCTTTAATGGTGGCGAATGATCTCAAATTCCGGTGGCTGAATACATTTGGCTGCCTTTCGTTTATCGTGTATGGCATCCTGATCAATGCTTTGCCCGTTATACTTACGAATAGTTTATTGCTGCTGATCAATAGCTTTTACCTGGTAAAAATTTATCGGAGAAAAGAAAATTTCGACCTCCTGGAATTTGAACCTGCCGCAACACTTGTCGACAGGTTTGTTAGCTTCTACCAAACTGATATCAAAAATTATTTTCCGGGATTTAATAAAATAGAACAAAGCAATAATATCCGGTTTGTAGTATTGAGAGATATTGTGATTGCAAATATATTTGCGGCAACTTTAAGTGAAAATGGAACTGCAGTTGTAAATATCAATTATACTGTTGCAAAATACAGGGACTATGAAGTAGGAAAATTCATTTTTGAAAAAGAAAAAAAATACCTGCTCTCAAAAGGGGTAAAAAAACTGCTGTACCAACAGGAGATTAATAAAAAGCATGAGAAGTTTTTAAGTGTGATGGGTTTTAAAGAAACATTTGCTGAAGGGAAAAAGTTTTGGGAGAAGGAATTAATAATTTGATGATTTGAAAATCTGATGATTAGGCAATTACGTTATAAAAAGAATTTCTGAACGACATTCGTGCAATTCGTGTAATCCCGTGTTCACAAAAAAGCCCCGGAATACTCCAGGGCAATTTATATATATTGAGTTGATTATTTAAAATCAGCAGCTACAGAAATTTTAGGTTCTTTCGCAACCTTTCCGGCGGCGATCGCACCACCATTTATTTTATAATCTTCCAGCTTTAAAGTAAAATCTGCACTGGTGCTGATAGTACCACTATTTACTTTTATAGTAGCTTTTGTTTTAACCGGGTTTGTCTCGCCATGCATGGTAAGTTTTCCCTCTATATTTACAGTATAAGTTCCATCTTTGTCAAACTTAACGGCACTGAGATCTGTAATAGTACCTTTAAATGTAGCAGTAGGATATTTATCTGAATTCATCCATTTCTCACCATTAAAGTGCTCCTGTATCATCGGGTTGGAAAAAGAAAAGTTCTTTATTGTTGATTCAAACGCAACTGCACCCGTTTTTGTATCGAGTGACGCAATTGCTGCTTTATTTTCAGCGACCGGCAAAGCATCGAGGCTGGTTGTTGCGTCAAAATTAGTTGTAGCAGAAGTCGTCGTTTTCTTTTGGGCAAATAATGAACCTGCAGAAATGGCCAGCGCAAATAAGAGAATCGTTTTTTTCATGTTTAATTGTTTTTTTTAAAATATTTATTTTGTTGTTACTTGTTTAAAACACATCTTTTGAAAGTGATTGATTCGGTTTCCAGTATCTCACTATAGATACCACCACTGCAGGAACCTTTTATGGATACACTATCACCTTTTTTCACCTTTCGTGCATCAGCAAGATTTTTTTGCTGAAAAGAAAAAATTATATAAGAACTGTTTGATGGTTCTACCATCTTTAAATTTAATGTTGTATCGGCGGCCTCAACATCAGAAATTATGCCATTTACAATTATGATCTTCTCCGCATATTTTGCATTTGCCAGGCTGTCATTTTTTTCGAACTCGTGTATAAATTCCGTGGCGTTCACCCTATAGTCTGCATTTCGTTCATTTGTATCTGTAAATTTCTCTGTGAAAATATACCAGATCACTCCAAGGGCTATTACAGCAAGAATACTTCCTATTATCAATACTCTTTTTAACCATTTATATGCACCACTGATATTTAAAGCCATCCTTTATTCACTATTTTAGCCAAAGCTTTGAAGAGCAAAGATACAATGTTTAAACATTGAAAATGCAGCTTTTTGACTTATTTTATTATTTAAGTGTTAAAAATTTATGATGTATGATCTGGGATGTATGATTTAAATTCAGAAGGCTGTTAGCACAAATCTTAGATCCTATGTCTTACGTCATACATAAAATATCATTATGATTAAAACGAATAAAATATTGCTTTTAACCCTTATGGCTTGTATGAGCTTATTTACAGTGGCGGCCCAAAAACAGGACAGCACAACCTATGCAGTTGTCATTCAGTTTCAAAGTATGTGTTGTGGTGTACCGGATGATGCGCCCTTGCGTAGTTTTATAAATTCGTTCAAGAAAAGAAATAAGTTGAAAAAGATCACCGCATGGCATATTGGACCAATGGGGAAAGAAGGAGAATACTGGCTTGCATTTCCTTTAAAAGAAATGAAGGCCAAACAAATGGCGGCCTTTAAAAAACAAGCTAAGGAAGTTACCGGGAAACTAAAAAATAAAGGTGCTGCATCTTACGAAGAAAACATGGTCGTTATTAATTCAGCATTACCAGGGCGGGCCGTGGTGGAAAAGTTGGTGTTTTAAGGACGGGTGAATAAGTGAATAGTGAAAGCCTGGAACTTTAAAATTAACTTGTGGTATTTATCTCATCGGGAATCGGGAATCGGGAATCGGGAATCGGGAATCGGGAATCGGGAATCGGGAATCGGGAATCGGGAATCGGGAATCGGGAATTGTGCATTGTCCATTGTCCATTGTTAATTATTTAATCATCCTCACCAAGTATTTCAATTGCTTTCTCATCTGTAATACTTACTGATGGAACGCCATTATAATTCGTAACTTTTCCTGTTACACAAATCGTTTTGCCGGCAAGAAACTTTTCAGGCTGGTAACTGAAATTGGTTGTATAGTCTTTAAAAATAGAAATGCTGAAAACCTGGTTTGGAAATTTCTTATCCAGGTTGATGAATATATTTCCTTTGGAAGACAGTTTTGTACTCACCACTGTTCCACATACCTTAATGTTCTCATTCTTTCCCATGTATATTTTGGCCTGCACAGTATTAAAAGTATTACGGGGAAGGCTATCCGCCCTCATCGGAAGCATATCTCCCAGTTCCCGCTCTCCCACCCATTTATTAATATCAAAACTGCTTTCCAGGTTATTTTCTTCGCTATCCTGGAGAGAAGCAAAAAAATCGATGCCTGTAATTGATTCTACGCTATCTATTGAACAGGCATAATTCATTACGGGATATTCGCATTCCTTATTGGGCATGATAAAAGCAATGGCCCGGTGATTGGTAAGATCAATTGCTACTTTGAAATACTGTTCCGGAATGCTCACTTTATTCACTCCCCTTTCAATCTTTTTTAATCCCGGTTTTAAAATCCCTCCGGCTACTACATATACCTGCGTATTATTCCTTACAACATACTGGCGCACCACATCTTCCAGTTCGGCCCATCGCCCCCTGTTCAATTGTGCAACCTGCGGCGACATATTTGAATACAAATAGCTTTCTGACAAAGCCTTTTTCGAATACCTGAAGTCCGCAGAAGGTGCAAGATGCCCCCGGTCATACCCGAATCCATCATATTTAAACGTACTATCGGGTTGGTATACCCGCAAAAAGTAATCAGCCTCTGTTGCAGAACCGGTCTTAATTTTATCATCCGGCCTGAAATCATTTGTACGCCCCTCGTTGCCTCTTACCACATCGGGTAGAATAATATGAGCTACCCACTTCGCCTGCTCATATTGCTCATCATAGACCAATGCATAAGCCAGGTGATAAATTACTTCTTCCCCCGGATTCAATTTGGGTAAACCATTCTTATCAATATCCTCCCTTATTTTTTTAAATTTCAGGTCCTCAATTTTTGACAAAAGACTGTCTTTTGTTTTATTCAATGATTCCACCTGTACTTCAGCATTACTGATCTGCTGCGAAATACTTTGAGCATTTATAAATAATGGGAAAAGAAGGATAATGAAAAGAAATCTCATATATTTTTTATAAGGAACATTAAAAATAGTTATTTAATACGATTCTGCAATCCTGGTAAAAAATGAACAGTGACTTATTTAGAATTTTCGTTAAGAAAAAAAGTAATCAGTGAATCAGTGGTACTTAAAATAAGTGCCACTGATTCACTGATCTCGATTGAAGAATCTAACATCCACCTGGTACATAACAGAATTTATTAGAAAGAACAAAGATTATTTCATAGAACAAAAAAGCTGCACCAGGTGCAGCTTTGATTAATATAAGGGTTTTATGAGGGGCTTATTTGAATATCTTTCCAAAAAAATCTTTCATGTCCTTCCAGGATGCTGCATCAGCAGCTGCATTATACGCAATCGGTATATTAAATTTCATCCCTACGTAAGTCGCATTCGGGTTTGAAAAAGCATGTGTTGCTCCAGGGTAAGATTTAAAAGTATAGGGAGCTCCTATTGAATCCATTTGCTTTTTAAAAAGTGCTACTTCATCAGCATTAACAAACTGGTCTGTTTCTCCATGACAAACAAGAATAGGTGTTTTTAATAAATTTTTATCTGCAGGTACCACGGTAAGATTGCCATGAAAGCTCACCACCCCATTCATATTTTCGCCAAGCTTGGCCATATTGATCACCTGCGCCCCGCCAAAACAATATCCAATGGCCGCCACCTGGCCGCTATCGGCAACAGCAAAGGTTTTGATTTTTGCCAATGCTGCATCAAAACGTGCTTTAGCCATTTGGGGATCTTTATAAAATGGCATAGCCAACTCTCCCGCAAGTTTCGGATTGTCAGCTGTAGCACCGTTACCATACATATCCGCAGCCATGGCAAGATATCCCAACTCCGCAAGTTGTCTTACCCTTGATCTTGTGTATTCATTTATTCCCCACCATTCATGGATCACTAATACAATTGGTCGTTTTTTATCCGACATACTATCGTAAGCAGCATATCCAATCAGGGGTTTGCCATTTACATTGTATTCAACTATTTCTTCCTTAATAGCAGTCATTTTATTTCCAGGTTCTTTTGTATCCTTGCTTTCTTTTACTTCTTTATCTTCTTTTACTTCTTCCCCCGCTTTATCCGCCTCGTTATTGCAGGCAGCTAAAGAAAAAATCAAACCGGCAAAGAGGGTATAACAAAAGTATTTAAGTTTCATATACATATTTTTTATAGAGACACAATTTAATAATTATCTAAAGTCTTAAAAAAAATATTTTGAGTGCCTGGTAAGATTGTTTATTCAATTATTTCAAAAGCATCGCGGTATTCATTCCAGAACCGATCAAGGGCAATTATCCTTGTCTTCAAAAATGAGATTATTGCCGGCCAATCGTTTTCATTAAATACATTTACTTTTTTGAGTGCAGTATAGATGCGTGAAATATTTTTCCCGTTATCATCTATTGTGTTTAACTGCCAATCCCATTTTTCATTCAGCAATTTCTCCAGTTGTTTATTGAGCGCTTTAAACTGGTTAAAATATTTTTCGGAAACGAAAACATCTTTATGCAAAATCTCTATGGCAATATATGCATGTGTAGCAGTAGCATCCATTTTAAAGCTAACCGGCTTTACACCTGTTTTATAATTGATCCAGCGCTGCTTTTCGCCGGAGGACGAAGGAACAGGTGATATGTATTTGCCGAAACTGATCCAGAATTTTTGTCGTATTGCCGATGCCTCTTGCCTGCTGAACATAATGATGTTAATTTAATTCAATAAAATCAGGCCGGGTAACCAATACACTATTATATTTAAATTTAAGATTCGAGGTAAATACAAGTTTCCATCTCGACATCTCTGAAGTACTTACCCTGGGAAAATAAAAACCACGTAACTCTATTGTACCGAAAACGAGGTTTTCATTTCTTGTTCGTACGCCGCCACCAAGTGCCCAGTAGGCATCTGTTTTGTTGCCGGGAATATTAACAGGTTTTAAAAAAGCAACTTCTGTAGAAATGAAAGGCGCAAAACGGAACCCTAAAAATTTGCGCAGGTTAAAAAAAACAGATTCCAGTTTAAGCGTTATTCTTGAAGATGCTTCCAGGTAATTAAGTGAATCTGATCTGAAATACGGCAATCCAAATTCACTTTGCAATTTGAGCGGTTCATTTAAACTTACCTTGCCAAGACTCGCATAGGAAACGGACAGAAAATTTCTCATCTTCCATTTTTTGCTCAACGACTGTAGCTTTGTGAAGTGATTTACGGCAAGTAACAAACCTACATCTTCAAAAGTTTCTGACCCGTGATTAGCACCTATTCTTGCTATATATGAACTAAAAAATCCTCTTTGTGAATAGTTGCTTGCGGCAAACTCTATACCGTAGTAACCACGTAAACGATCCTGTTTGTTTGTCCAGCCGGCTATTGCAGTTGCACTGATTCCTATTGGCACATCTTCATTTCTGCCAAACCCATAAATGAAGTTTGTTGTATAAAAATTCTGCTTGTACAATGTGTATGAAAAAAGAAGTCCGTTCAGATTTGCATAATTATAATTAAAGCTGTCTTTGAATTTTGTGGGCACTTTGTCAAAATACCTGTAAAAGCCATGCGCAGCTACAAAATGTCTTAGTCTTTTTTCGGAATCTGTTTGTTTTTTTCTTCCCCATCCAATGTTATAACCACCCCACAGATCGAACTGGTTGTATTTATATTGGGAATGATATTGGTATAATGTGTCTTCCGGATACACATCGGTGGTTCTGCTGCTGGAAACTTCAAATGCTCCTGTCCATCTTGTATATCGATTAACCAATGGTTTTTCGAATTTCACGTAATAAGCATTTTCTTCATAACGGCCATTCGCAATCGCAGGTCGGAAAGTATTGAATCCAATAGTACCGCTTACGAAACTCCCTTTTATGTTGGCTTCGGTAAACTCAGCACCATACCCAATTGTTGGATGCCGGTCATCATCATATAATCCGAAAACGGCGAGTCTTGAACCACTTCCTCCCAGGTTCTCCTCCCTTATATTAGGTCTTACCCTACCCGATGCATTGGCTTTAACTCCTCCTCCAATCGAAAACACATCTCTTGTTAAAACGATTACGTCTACCGAGTCGTTGGAAGCGATAGATTTATACACAACGATTGCAGCATCCCTCAAATAAGGCAGGTCACGAAGAAAACGTTCATTGTCTGAGACGAGCAAAGGCAGGAACCGGTCACCTTCCTTAAAAAATAAATTCTTCCTGATGGTTGCTTCCCTGGAATTGCGGTGAAATTTGTTTGCCACCCTTATCGCAAAGTTGCGCCTGATCTCTGCAGTATCATTCAGCTCCTGGTTAAATCCTACGGGCACAATTTCAATAAAACGTATTACTTTTCCCTTATACCTGTTAAACTGGTTCACCGTTTTTACAGGCTTTGTCGATTGGTTCTGTGTAGCAATGCTCCTTCCAAGTCTTCCAATCAATCCCGTTTTTTTAGCAAGGAAAAAAGTGTCAGTGCCTTTATCGTCCTGCTGTGCAAAAGCAAGTGTTGAGGTTGTTATCAGAATAAAAAGGAAACCGATGTTTTTATGCATTCGCCGCAATATTAGCCAGGGTGTTTAAGAATTTAAATTAACAAATGATAGGGAAATACAAACAATTCTTATTCCTAAATATTAAACAATGAGGATAAAAGATAATATTTCCGGATACTGGTTACTGGATGCCGGAAAGAACAATCTGGTATCAAGCATCCAACATCCAGCATCAGCCTCTACTCTTCCTCCTTCCCCATCGCTGCCCGTTTCATCTTCTGTGCAGTTTCATGCCCAAGATAATTTTCAATACGGTTCTCAGCAAGGTAAATAACCGGTGTTAATGCAATTGCCATAAAGGCCTTATAACAATAATTCACTACACCTATCGCCAGTATTTGTTGCCAGGAAAATATGCCTCCAAAAGCAATGAACAAAACGATATAACTATCCACCAACTGCGATACCAATGTAGAACCGGTTGCTCTTAGCCATATCTTTCCATCACCCGTTATTTTTTTTATTTTATGAAAAATGGTAACGTCAATGAGCTGGCTTACAAAAAATGCAACCAGGCTCCCGATGATAATTCTCATCCCCTGCCCAAAAATCCCGTTAAATGCATCCTGCATGTTCGGTAAACGATCGGATTCAGCGTGACTTGTTATCCAAAAATCAGCAGGTGGTACGTGTATCGCTAAATAAAACATGACGAATGCATAAGAGATCAAACCAATTGCGATAAATGAAATGCGACGCACTGCTTTAGGGCCATAATACTCATTCACGATATCTGTCATGATAAATTCCAATGGCCACAATAAAACGCCGCAGGTAAGACTAATAGCTATGCCTGACTGGCCGAATAACGTAAAATTTGAAGGATCAGCACCAAATAATTTTTCCAATGAAAATATTTTGGTTCCGATCGTTTCAGCAATCAATGCATTGGCAACAAAAAAAGCAGCAAAAATCACGAAGAGTTTTGTAGGCTTATCTTTTAAAATATAATGTACCATTATTAATTTTTATTTAGTCCAGAAAAGGAAATAAACTTCAAATGGAAATACCAGTATATTGAATAACACAATCCACAACGGAATGTTCCTGATCTTTTTTGTATATACCCAATAAATACAAAGCAGGATAAACAGCGCATTGAAAATAATTGCAAAGAACATTCCCAGGATTGCCACCGTTCCCTGCAAAGGCTGGTAAATGATGGTTTCATAATTTTGAGTTGCACGCCTCGACAATTCAACCATGCGAAGCACAAAAGAAAGCAGGAAGCAAATATTACAAATGAAAACAAGCTTTGAAAAAAAGCGCATGCAGGTTGATTTAAAAGTAAAGTTAAGGAAGTGGTAGCTTTTGATTACAAGATATTAGTATTGATTATAGCTGTTACATTAGTGCGATATAAGTGACAAGTATCATACTATGCGATATAAATCAGTGAATCAGTGGCAATGAAAATTATTGCCACTGATTCACTGATTATTTTATTTTGAAGGAGTTTTCAAAATGATTTACTACCATTAAGCTGATATACTCCCTCTGATTATCCTTTTCTACCGGATAGCATCGGCACAAAAGAAAAATTATTAAATGCTTCTTCGCTGATTTCACCCTCCGCATTTTTTGTGATGCGCAACATTCGCTGGTGTTCGCCTGCATCAACCGGTACCACCATTTTCCCTCCCGGCTTTAACTGGTCAATCAATCTTGGAGGAATAAAAGGTGCCGCAGCTGTAATAATTACTTTATCAAAAGGCGCATAGGTTGGAAGGCCTTCAAACCCGTCACCATAAAAGAATTTAATATTGGGATAACTGGATTTGAAAATATAATCCTTTGTTTTTTCAAACAATTTTTTCTGGCGCTCAATTGTAAAAACCTGGGCACCCATTTCTGCAAATACAGTGCCTGGTAAGTACTACCTGTTCCTATCTCCAGTATTTTCTCCATTGGTTTTACCTGCAGCAGTTGGGTTTGATAAGCAACCGTGTATGGCTGGGAAATGGTTTGCCCTTCGGAGATGGGAAATGCCCGGTCTTCATATGCGATATTATCAAATGCAGTATCTAAAAAAAAATGCCGGGGAATATCGTTCATTGCGTTGAGCACAGCTTCATCCGTAATGCCTTTTTCACGCAAGCTGTCCATTAATTTTTTTCTAAGGCCTTTATGCCTGTATGTGTCTTCAAATTTTCTCATGGTAAAGTAGTTCCGCAGTTGTTTGGGCTTGCAATATAAAAAATGTCAGGGTGCTATCCTGACATTTTTTTAGAATTTAATATTTTTTGTTTTGTGTTATTAAATAATTATTCAACCTATGTAATGATAAACAAACGCTGAATAAGATGAGGTAAAACCTGAACAAACCGGTAATTTGCCGTTGGCTTAAGCCAACGATAATTAAATACTAGCGTAATTGGCTTTAGCCACATTGCAGTTTGAATGCTCTATTTATAATGTGGCGTATGTTCATCAAAAAATGCATTCACCGTCTTATTCCAGTCGTTCAAGGCTTTCATTACGTCCGTTGTTAAGCACATCATTATTGCCGTTATATGCTTTTGATGCTTTGTTGATTTCATTCACAGCCTTATTATATGCTTCAACATCTTCCTTTGTATGATTTGACTTTTTTCAAATTCTTTTTTTATGGTCTCAAACTTTTCCTCTGCAAGGAAAATAATCGCTGGTGGCTGTTCATCTTTTCAGCTTCCTTTATATAAAAGTTCAATATGTTCCTGCAATTGCAACCAATGAGATTATCGCCCTTGTAACCTTTAATATCCTTTAATTTCTCCAATCCTTCTGTGCATATCTTGCCAAGGAATTTTTATTTTGTTCAATACCGGTAATGTTGTTCTTTTTCGATGGCTTCCAGTAAATATACTTCCTGCTTATAAGGTTTAAAAAAAATAAGGTATAGCTACGTGGTAATACTTATTCATTTCATGCACCTGCTTCATCTTTTCCCCCAGCTCCGATTTACTTTCAATCAAGATTAATATTATTTTGTGCAGCAAAGTTCCTCTGACGTCAGCTTCATCATTTCATTTGCTTCCTCCAGTTTTTTATCAACCATTTCCTTCGCCATCATATAAGCTTCCATATCATCATAACTTTGTTCAGCTATATCTTCCATGTTTATGATCTTGCTGTAATCTTCATTCAGTACATTGTAATATAGTTTCATGAAACTCACAGCAGAATCACGGTAAGCTTTCTCTCCTTTATAAGAAGGCATGGCCTAATATTCATCTTGACTTCCTGTACTTCATTCATAACAGCATTGCGCAGGTTTTCAACTTTCCTCGCTCTTTTTCCATGTGCCGATGCACTGGCATAACTCATGAATTTTTTGGAAATATTGTTTTGCTGCTTACTGATGTCATCCATGTATTCACCGGGTTATCATAATCCTGTGCAATACAGTAAACTGAGCAGTAATAAACGCAATAATGTAAATAAAAATACGTTTCATAAAGCGTATTTTGAGATTTGTTAATTTTGGAATTTGAATGAAGCCTGCAAATATAAGATTTTAAGATTTTATTTCGCAATCCAATCCATCATAATTTTATATGCTTCCTCGAGTGTTTTATCTGTTTGCACATGTTTGAGATATACATTATTTATTTGCTTTGCTTTTTGGTGGAGATACATCTGATCCGCTCTCTGTCGAACGCATTATTGGTTACCCTCAGTGCAGTGTTTGTTTATCATCTTCTCATCCTTTAGCCGAGCAAACATTTCCATCATTTTATTGGCATAAAGTTGTATAACTGTTCCATTGCAAAGGTATGTCCTGGCCCTGTTGTTATCTTTCACATCCAGTTATTAAAAGTATTGATCGTTTTAAAGAAGGCATCTTGCCGCTACTCGCTGCTCACTTTTGGCTTTTAATGCTGAATGGGTAATGCCTTTAAAGCTTCGTATATACCAACTTTACTGTTATCAGGTTGCAATGCACTTTTATTTGCTTTTTCCTTGTAGCTATCATCTGCATACAAATCGGGCAATTCAATATCAGGTATTACTCCTTTCCATTGTGTAGTGCTTCCATTGATCCGGTAAAATTTTCGTTCCGTTACTTTTACAAACTCAGTATATTTTTTATTGTTTGAGAAAACAAGGTATCCATTGGCAAAACGATCTGTGCTGTGCCCTTACCGTAAGTTGCGCCACCAACTATAATTGCCCGGTTATAATCCTGCAACGCGGCACTTAAAAATTCACTGGCGCTGGCACTGGCTCCGTTTATTAAAACCATCATCGGACCGTCATAAATTGTTCCCCTGTTGGGGTCTTTTAAAAAATGAACCTTGCCATCCTTTTCTTTCATAGAAGCCACAGGGCCGATATCAATAAAAATACCGGCCAGTTGCATGGCTTCCCACATGCTGCCGCCACCATTATAACGCAGGTCGAGTATCAACCCGGCGATGGTATCTTTTTTCAGCTTTACAATTTCCTTACTTACATCATTGGCGCAACCATCATACTTAATATCCTTTTCATCCTCTATCGATTCATCTTCCCTGCTATAAAAACCCGGAAGATTTATATATCCAATGTTTTTATTCCCATGCAAGCACATAACTTTTTACAATGCTTTCTTCATCTGCAATTTTTTCTTTACTCAGTTTAATGTTTTTTTGTTCGCCTGCCGCTGTTTTTACAGTCACTTCAACATCCGACTCACTGGTACCGCCCAGTAATTTATCCAGTTCTTCAGTGGATATCTTCCACATTTTTTTCAATTCCATTCATTTTTACTTTGATCAATATATCGCCTTTGTGCAATTTGCCGCTGCGCCATGCGCTGCCGCCGGGTTGTAAAAAACCAATTACTTTATCGCCCTTATCATTTTCTTCATAGTCAAATCCCACGCTGTATTCCGATGCACTCATCTCTGTATCAAATTCTTTTTTCTTTTCAGGCTCATGTAATCGGTATGCGGATCGTAACACCAGGCGATGGTATTCAGGTAATCATCCTGCATATTTTCATAAATGTTGAGCTGTCCTTTCAACAGATTTTTGATATAACTTTCCTGTCTTTTTATTTTTTCTCTTGCATCTTTTTCCAGTTTGGCAAAGTCTGCAGGCATGTTTTAAGCGTTGTTATCATCAATAAGATCATCGGCAATTTCTCCAGTACGCGCCATTTCAAAAACGTTTGCCAGCGTTGGCTAAGTTCCTGTTATTAGATGGCATAACCTGTAAAGGGCCACACGATATTATCAGGCTTTGAAAAATCGAAAGGCTTTGCAATCATTAATTGTAAAATGCTATCTTCCTGTTAAGCCGTTTGGTAAATATTTAAGGAAGCATCAAAAAATTTCCAGTGCTTTACCAAGCAGTTCATCATCCAGTTTTGTTTTATAAGTTTTCAAGCATTGCAATTTCATTCTGTGTAAAGAAAAGCTTTTCATCATCCAGCTTATCTATCCATTTATCATACAGCATGGCAGATGAACTTGTTCATTCCATTTTAATGGCTGATAATGATTTTTTTCGAGAAAGCGGATGAGGGTAAATGCTTTTTGCGAAAACCGTAGCAGCCGGTTGGCCTGTGCATATACTAGCAGTAAAAAACAAATAAAACAGTAAATTTTTTTCATAATTGCAGTTTGGAAATGACACAATTTGGAAATTTGGAAATGCCGGCTCTGTGAAACAAAAAGTTTTTCAAATTCCACGAACTCCTCATTTCCAAATTTCCAAATTTCCAAATTATCTTAGCCCCATTTCCTTTTCAATTCTCATTATCTTCTCATCCAGCTTTTTTTCCGTTGCATCAAATTCAGCTGCACTTGTCAAGTTGCATATTCACACTGAAATAAAATTTTATCTTAGGTTCGGTACCACTTGGCCTTGCAGATATTTTTGTTCCATCTGCCAATACAAACTGCAACACATTGCTTTTTGGAAGATCTATTGTCCAGCTTTCACGCTGTCTGCAGATTTTTCCCAACCTGCAATTCATAATCCAGCAATTTGCATTCACCTGCACCCCATCGATGGTTTGTGGCGGATCGTTACGGTATCCTTCCATCATTGCATGATCTCTGCTGCGCCATTCATTCCTTTTTTTGTTATACTCACGAGGCTCTCTTTATAAAAACCATATTGAACATACAGGTCAACTAATTTATCAAACAGGCTTCGGCCTTTGTTTTTTTCATAAGCTGCCATTTCGCAAATAATGGTACGGCACTTACGGCATCCTTATCCCTTATCTTATCGCCGATCATCAAACCAAAACTTTCTTCGCCACCGATGATATAATTTTCTTTGCCTTCTTTTTCCCTGATCAATGAGTGATATCCATTTAAAACCGGTGAGCACATTGTAACAGTTCACACCATTTGCTTTGAGCGATCTCATCGATCATATCAGTTGTAACAATTGTTTTGATCACCATATCATTCGGCTGCGCAATTCCCTTTGCCTTCCTTGCCTCTATCATATAATTAAAAGCAAGCATGGCTGTTTGGTTGCCGTTCATTAATATCCATTCGCCTTTATTATTTTTTACACCAATACCAACCCTGTCTGCATCCGGATCTGTTCCCAGTAAAATATCTGCATCCAATTCCTTCGCTTGTTTAAGCCCAATGCTCATGGTTTCTCTTTCTTCGGGATTAGGATAAGCTACCGTAGGAAAATTTCCATCAGGTGTACTTTGTTCCTTTACAATATGAACATTATCGAAACCATAGCGGCTAAGCGCCGGCGGTACCATCATGATACCTGTGCCATGTATCGGTGTATAAACAATTTTCAGTCATGCTGCGCCTCACATATATCCGGATAAACACTCAGGCCCTTTACCATTTCCAGGTATAGCTCATCTATTTCTTTACCGATCATGACAATATTTTCTTCTCCGCCACTCCATTTTACATCATCAACAGAATCAATTTTTTCTACTTCTGCAATTACATTTTTATCATGCGGCGGCACCAGTTGTGCACCATCATCCCAATAAGCTTTATATCCATTGTATTCTTTGGGGTTATGACTTGCGGTACATACCACGCCTCCCTTGCATTTATAATGCCGGATGGCAAAACTCAATTCAGGCGTTGGGCGCAAGGCTTCAAACAAATAAACTTTTATACCGTTTGCTGCAAATACATTCGCTGTTATTTCTGCAAATTCACTGCTGTTATTGCGGCAGTCATGCGCAATGGCAACGCTTACATCATTTCCGAAAGATTGTTTTAGGTAATTGGCATAACCCTGGGTGGCCATACCAACCGTATATTTGTTCATCCGGTTGGTACCAATACCCATAATGCCTCGCAGCCCGCCCGTTCCAAATTCAAGGTTCTTATAAAATGCATCCGCCAGTTCATCCGGGTTTTCCTGTTGTAATTTTTTAATACCATTTTTAGTGGCTTCATCATAATTTCCATTGAGCCATTTATCAACTTTTTCCTGAATATTTTTATCCATATCTGTTTGTTTTAACATCTTCAAAAATATATTATTCGTACCTGATTAAGCGCATTTACCGCTATTTTTGTTTTTTATGAACCCGGCCTCATCTCATTACTCAACTTCAGTGGCGTCGCACTCTTGTACGGCAAAAGCTATCCTCAGCATGGTCGTGTCCTGTTTTTTGGTATTGAATTCCTTTAGCCAGGATTCTTCAGTGGTTCATAAAGAAGAAAAGGACAGTTTATTATTACTACCACAAACAATTGTAAAACTTGATCATTGTTTTGGAAATCCAAATTCCTATCCCTACAATAAAAAAAGAGTTCGCCTTGTAGCTGCTGCAAATATCATCGGTTACAGTGGCGCTATGGTTGGATTGTATGCAGCATGGTACAAAGACTATCCTCAAAGTAAATTTCATGTGTTCAATGATTTTCCCGAATGGAAGCAGATGGATAAGCTTGGGCATGCATACAGTGCATATGCAGAAGGAAAAGCAAGCATGGAGTTATGGCGCTGGACGGGGATCAATCGAAAAAAACGCATATGGATCGGCGGAATGAGTGGTGCTTTTTACCAGACTGTCGTGGAGGTTCTGGATGCATACAGCAGCGAATGGGGCTGGAGCTGGGCTGATATTGGCGCTAATTTCATTGGCAGTGGAATGGTGGTGGCACAGGAACTTGCATGGGACGAACAGCGCATACAATTCAAATGGTCGTTTCACCGCAAACATTATGACCCTTCATTGAATGGACGAGCCAATAAACTTTTCGGCCAATCAGACGCCGAACGTTTTTTAAAAGATTATAACGGGCAAACTTACTGGCTCAGTACTAACCTGAAATCATTCTTTCCGCATTCAAAAATACCTGCATGGCTTGCGGTTTCATTTGGAACAGGCGTGGAAGGATTGTTCGGCGCAACGGAGAATATCGGCAAAGACAAACAAGGTAATATTGAATTCTACAGGCCGGATGTAAAACGTTATCGCCAATGGTTCCTTGCACCCGATATCGATCTTACAAAGATCAAAACAAATAAAAAAGGTATAAAATTCGTGTTGATGGTTTTAAACCTGTTTAAGTTTCCAACCCCGTCGCTGGAGTATTCAAATGGTAGAGTGAAGTTTAATTGGATCCATTTTTAAAGATGGCTGATTTGCTGATGTCTGATTAAAGACCTACTCGTCAAAAAAAAAAATCCGCACATCAGGCATCATAACATCAGACATCTTACACAATTTCCCAAAGCCCGTTTTTATCCTTTGCATAAACCAGTCCATTACTCATATGATGAACCTCTCTTCCGCTCTGAATATCATTTTTCACTTCATATACCATTATACCATTATTTTCCCTGGTGAGATAGACAATTAATGCAGGCAATGTCGGGGTGACTTCATGCAACCATTGTTCATCACTTTCTTTTACAAACGCCGAGCTCATCATTAAAGAATTATGAGTTATAGATTACAAATTATCCTGTAAGAATCATGCCTATTTGTAAATTAGAAGAATTTTTTTAAGAACGATACATCTTACATCATACATCTTAAATATCATTGCATCCACGCCCCCATCACCTCGCCTTCTTCTACTTTCACAATAATATTTTCCTGTAATGTTGTAGACACAGAAAGTCCAACATAATCCACAGCAACCGGGAATTTTTTATGCGTACGTTCTACCAGGGCAAGTGTTTCTATTTGCAGTGGTTGTTGCTGAAGCAAAGGTTTCAATGCATACAACATGGTTCTGCCGCTGTTGGCAACATCATCTATCAGTAAAACTATTTTGTTATTAAAATCGATATCGGTGCTTATTTTTATTTCCCTGGGATTTTTTTTATCCAGCCATAGTTCTGTCAGAATAATATTTCCTTTAAAACTTTGCTTTAAGTAATCCTGTATCTTTTTTGCAATAAAAATCCCATTTTCTTTTATACCGATTAAGATAAGTTCCTTCTTATCATGATTGCGTTCTGCAACCTCAAGTGCCATGCGGTGAAGTTTTTTATTGGCAGTTTCTTTGTCAAGAATCATAAAGAGTAATATTAAAATATTTTCTTTCACGCAAAGTGCGCAAGGAAGCAAAGATCGCAAAGAGTATATAACAATAGCGCCTTTGCCCCTTTGCGTACCTTGCGTGAACCCTCCAAAATTATTCAATCCCCGATTATAAAATCGAAATACTTTATCTTAGCCCTCATAATTGGGCATTATGCAGTTTATACAACAGGGAATTTTCATATTACTGGCAGGTTTTTCCATCTGGTTGTTCAGCAAAAATATTATGCGGATCAGGCGTAATATTTTACTCGGAAAAGATGAAGACCTGAAAGATAACCCGGGCCTGCGTTGGAAAAATCTCTTCTTACTGGCTTTTGGTCAAAAGAAAATGTTCCGCAACCCTTTGGTGGCTATTTTACATTTTGTTGTCTATGCCGGGTTTATTATAATCAATATTGAAGTACTGGAAATTGGATTGGATGGTTTGTTCGGAACCCATCGGATTTTTCTTTCTGACACTATCATTGGATTTTATACATTTCGTCATTAATTTCTTTGAAATACTTGCGATCAGTGTACTCGTTTTCTGTGTCATATTTTTAATAAGGAGAAACGTATCAAAACTCAAGCGTTTTATCAGCAAAGACCTGGATGGCTGGCCACGCAGCGACGCCAATTATATTCTTATCACCGAAATCGTTTTGATGACATTGTTTCTCACCATGAATGCTACCGACCGGGCCTTGCAATTACAGGGTGCTGAACATTACCGGCAAACAGGTAATTTTATTATTTCCGGGCTGCTTGCACCTTTATTCAATAGTTTTTCTGCTAATCCCAGTTGATCGGAATTGAACGCACTTGCTGGTGGCTGCACATCATCGGCATATTTGCATTCTTAAATTACCTGCCTTACAGCAAACACCTTCATATTCTCCTCGCATTTCCCAATGCGTATTATGCAAGACTTGAACCCCACGGCAAAATGGATAATATGGAAAATGTGCAGAATGAAGTTAAGTACATGATGCAACCCGAGCTGGCACCTACCGGGGAATCTGCACCAATGAAATTTGGCGCAAAAGATGTTTTTGATCTTAGCTGGAAAAATTTACTTGATGCTTATAGTTGTACCGAATGCGGGCGTTGTTCTGCTGCCTGCCCGGCAAATATCACCGGCAAATTACTGAGCCCACGCAAAATTATGATGGATACCCGTGACAGGCTGGAAGAAGTGGGAAAAAATATCAAAGCAAACGGTTCATTCAAAGACGATGGCAAAACACTTTTACACAATTATATTACAACAGAAGAACTACGTGCCTGCACCACCTGCAATGCCTGTGTGCAGGAATGCCCGGTTAGTATCAACCCGCTTGATATTATTCTAGAACTTCGCCGCACCTTATCATGGAAGACAGCAATGCACCGCAGGAATGGAATGCGATGTTCAGTAATATTGAAAACAATTTTGCACCCTGGAAGTTAAGTCCAAGTGATAGAGATAAATGGGCGCAGGAAATGGAATAATCAACCACTTGTTCTTTAATAACAGGTAACTTATTGTGCCACTAAATTGAAAATAATTCATAATTCATAATTCATAATTCATAATTCTAAAAAATATTCTTTAAACCTTTATACCATGAATACAGTTATCGTTCCGGTCGACTTTTCAGAAACATCCATCAATGCAGCAAAATTTGCAGCGCAATTTCTTACAGGACATTATGGTGTTAATCTTGTTTTATACCATAGTTATACAAAAGAAAGTGAAAGGGATGGCGTAATGTCAAATCTTGAAGAGCTGAAGAGCAGGTTACAAAAAGATTCTCCTGTAAATATGGAGGTAGCTGCCTATTGCGAAAGTGATTTCGTTCAGGGCCTTGAAAAAACAGCACGTCACAAAAGAGCTAATCTTGTTATTATGGGAATTACCGGCAGATCAGCTCTTGGACAAATGTTTTTTGGGAGCAATACATTAAAAATGGCGGAAACAAAAGCATGTCCTGTATTGATTGTTCCGGAGCATGCAACTTTTTCGCAAATGAAGAACGTAATGCTGGCATCTGATTTTAAAGACACCCTGAACACAACTCCTTCAGTTCCTATAAAAGAATTTTTGACCGTTTTCCGTCCGCAGTTACACGTAGTAAACGTAGACAAAGACCATTATGTTTCACTTACCGAAAAATATGAATCAGAAAAACAGGATATGAGAAAGCTTTTAGGCGAATTCAATCCCGAATTTTATTTCATGCGCATTTTTGATATTGATGAAGCATTGGAATTATTTGCAAAAGACAGGGATATCGACCTGATCATTGCAGTGCAAAAGAATCATTCTTTTATGGATAAATTATTTAAAACAAGCAGGACGAAGAAATTGTCCTATCATAGCCGGATGCCGATATTGGTTATACATGAATAATCGATTTGGTAATTTGATGATTTGGTAATTTGAAAATTAATCATCAAATTTCCAAATTATCAAATCAGCTTTGCTTTTCATTAATGTGCTGAATCTTATCCACCGCATCCTTATGCGCAAGAATTTTCCACAGCTGTATAATCGCCGTTAGTGCAAAAATCCCCCCGATGATCCAGTTGATATACTCCTGGCTCCCGGAAATTTTATCAACAAGCAGTTTTCCGCCAAAAATAAATATGCAGTTCCCGGCGAGGGTACCAAGACCAATACCAACAATATAACTATTGTATTGGCTGTTGACCGGTTCCAGGATTTTTTTTGAAAACAAAACCGTACTCCACCCAAACCAGAATGGGATCTGAACAGGATTAATGGCACACATAAAAGCACCCAGCAAAAAACGATTGATATTTACACGATCCCATATATGAACCTGCTCCTCACCCTTACTATGAAACGCTGCATAAAAACTTCCAATGGCAAGTATCACAACGATAGCAAGCGTTATCCACTCCATGATCTTCATCAGCTTCACCTGCTTTTGTATCCAGCTTATGCCAACGAGCGAGATCCTTACGTAGATCATTTCCACCAATAAAGAACCAAAAGAAAAAAGCATGGCATAGTAATATCCTTCCGCAATACCAATCTGCATTGCTGCAACATTTAATGTACCCAATGGAAGGGAACCAAGAAAACTGATCAATAAACCCCAGAGAAAAATGCGGAGTAATTTAGGCATGGGTCAAAGATAAGGAGCAAATGATATTTCACGCAAAGTGCGCAAGGGCGCTATTGAATAATATCTTTGCGCCTCTGCTCCCTTGCGGACCTTGCGTGAAACAAAGATCTATTTCGCAAACACAGTCAACGTAACCTTCAATTCATCCCCCATTGAGATGCTGCTTCCCCCCACTCCATAATCACGCCGGTTCAGATTGATGGCATCGGAAGTAAATACATAACCACCATCTTTTTCTTCAGCCACAAATTGAAATGCTATTGGCTTTGTTGTACTTTTTATTGTGAGATTACCCGTGAACTGGTAACGCCCTTGTTTTACTGTACCCTGTATTTTTGTGCTTACCATGTGAATGGTTGGATATTTTTTTACATCGAAATAATCTTCTTTTTTAAGGTGTCCATCTCTTGAATTATTATCCGTATCGATTGTTGAGGAGTTCACCGTTACGTCGAATGAAGACGCTGCCGGATTTTTAGGATCAAATTTTACGGTACCCTTAAGACCGGAAAAATCCCCCCCCGTCTTTATGCCAAAATTTTTAATTACAAAATGAACCTTGCTTCCCGCATCCGTTGGAGTTATGGTATGCTGCGCTCTTAATCCGTTGAAGCATCCAATAAAAAATGCGAGGCAAAACAACCTTTTCCCTTTCATAAACGTAATTTATTTAGTATAAACGTTTTCTTTTGTCAAACGTTGAGAAAATATCAATAATTATTCCACCATTAATAAAGATTAAATTTACGGCGGTTAAAACTATGATAAGGTCATCCACTATACAATTGCTGAGATTTCACTTTTCTTTTTTTTTAATGCCTGTATATTGGTTGGCGCTTAGTCAGACAGCTGACATTTCTCCAACTGATGCCATACTTATCTTTATTATCCTGCACCTGCTTGTTTATCCTGCCAGTAATGGGTACAACAGTTATATGGACAGGGATACCAGCAGCATTGGAGGCTTGAAGAATCCCCAACAGCCCACGAAGCAATTATTTTATGTTACGATTTTGTTAGACTGTATTGCGGTATTATGCAGCAGTTTTATCAGTATTTATTTTGTTGTTGCAGTGATCACCTACATCCTTGCTTCAAGGGCTTATAGTTATCGTAGGATAAGGCTTAAAAAATATCCCGTTACAGGGTATCTTACTGTTATCATATTCCAGGGAGCATTGGTTTTTTTTTCTGTGATGCACGGAAGCAGTATTGATAAAACGCTTCATATTCCATTGATTGGCATGGTTGCTGCCGCGTTACTTATCGGGGGATTTTATCCGCTGACGCAAATTTATCAGCATATGGAGGACAGGAAAGATGGAGTTACAACAATTAGTTATATGTTAGGATACAGGGGAACATTTGTTTTCACTGCCATCGTGTATGCAATGGCGATGGCCTCACTCGGTTTTTATCTTGCGCTTAACCTGGAACTGGATCGCTTTTTTATAATTCAAATCTTCCTGTTGCCTGTACTCATATATTTTTTTTGGTGGTTTAATAAAGTGTATCACAATGTTAGTGAAGCAAATTTTAAAAATACAATGCGCATGAACCTGGTCGCATCGTTTTTTACCAATACCGCATTTATTTTTTTATTTATAATTGAAAAGTATTGAGCAAAATTATTTCTATAGCAACCAGTGTACCTTCCAATAAGTATGAGCAGGATCAATTGTTCCTGTTTGCGGATAAAGTATTTTCCACCAATGAAGAAGAAAGCAGGAAGTTGAAATTCATGTATCATAAAAGTGGCATCAGCAACAGGTATTCTGTTATTCCGGACTTTAATGGCTGTCCATCAAAAAGAGTTTTATTTCCACAGGCTGATAACCTTGAACCCTTTCCCGGACTCGAAAAACGTATGCAGCTTTATTTTGAAGCCGCTGCGCCACTTTCTGTTGAAGCAATTGAAGCCTGTATTAAAGGAAGAATTTCAAAAAACGAGATCACGCATTTAATAACGGTAAGCTGCACAGGCATCAGTGCACCCGGTATCGACCTCCAGATCATGGAAGCAATGAAGCTTCCAAATAGCATTATGAGGACATCTGTAAATTTTATGGGTTGTTATGCAGCAGTCCATGCATTAAAGCTGGCAGATGCATTTTGCAAAAGCACACCCAATGCAAATGTGGTAGTGGTGTGTACAGAATTATGTACCCTTCATTTCCAGAAAACACATTCCATTGATAACATGACAGCGTCCTTGCTTTTCGGCGATGGAAGTGCTGCCATGCTTTTACAAAATGACAGCAGCAAAGAAAAAGGTATTCTTTTAAAAAGTTTTTTTTCCGATGTTTCGTTCAAAGGAAAAAATGAAATGGCATGGGAAATTTCTTCCAAAGGGTTTTTAATGACACTTACCGGCTATGTTCCTGCATTGATAAAAGAAGATTTCAAAGAACTCGTTGAAAAAGCAATGGAATCGGCGAATGAAAAAACAGGGAATGTAACACATTGGTGCATTCATCCCGGTGGTAAACAGATATTGCAAAGTATTTGTTCGAGCCTGAGTATTGAAGAAGATAAATTAAAACATTCCTATGAAGTGCTGAACGATTATGGAAATATGAGTTCCGCTACGATCTTATTTGTTTTAAAAAAGATCCTGCAGGAATTGAATGAAGAACCACCTAAAAAAGAAACAATGATCTTTGGTGCGGCTTTTGGCCCCGGACTTACCATGGAAACCTTTACAGCCACTTATGCCTGATCTGAAAAATCGTTCATATAAAAAGGAATTACTGGATAGGGATGATATCCCCTTTGCCGATATAAAGCAAAATATGAAGGAGCTCAATACAGTAAATACTTTATTGGGGGGACATAAGATTTCAATTGATGGAATCAAAGCGATTAGGGGTAATAAATTTTCTGCTGGGCCATTATCAGTTTGTGAAATCGGCTGCGGTGGTGGCGACAACTTAAATGCTATTGCAAACTGGTGCAGCAAAAATAAAATCAATGTTCATTTCACCGGGATTGATATAAAAGCATCCTGTATAGAATTTGCGTCACAGCAATATCCTGCTTTACCGGCGTCCTGGATCGTCGGTGATTATGCAAACACAGGTTTTGATGCAGATAAGCCGGCAATCATTTTTTCTTCTTTGTTTTGTCACCATTTTAAAGAAGATGAATTAATAACCATGATGCAATGGATGAAAAAAAACAGCAGCAAAGGTTTTTTTATAAATGACCTTCAAAGACATCCCATCGCATATTTCCTTATAAAATGGATTACCCGTTTTTTTTCTAAATCGTACCTTGTAAAGAATGATGCACCCCTTTCTGTTGCACGCGGGTTCAAAAGAAATGAATGGGAAAAGATTTTAACCGCTGCCGGTATTTCAAATTATCACATACAATGGAAATGGGCTTTCAGGTATTTAATTATTTGCAAAAATGAAGGATGAGCTTATTTATGATTGTGCCGTTATTGGCGGAGGTCTTGGCGGATTAACACTTGCAATTAATTTAGCCAGGAAAGGATACCGCATTATTTTGTTCGAGAAGGAACAATACCCTTTTCATAAAGTATGTGGTGAATATATCAGCCTGGAAAGCTGGAACTATCTTTCCGAACTTGGTTTGTCATTAAAGGATATGCAACTACCCTTAATTAAAAAATTAATTGTTACAGCTCCAAATGGCAATGAATTAAAGCATGACTTACCCCTGGGTGGATTTGGTATCAGCCGTTATAAAATTGACAATGCATTAAAACAGATCGCCATTGATTCCGGCGTTACTGTAATGGAAAACTGCAAGGTAAACGACGTGCTTTTATCAAATGATCTTTTCAGAATTCATACAGGCGTGGGAGATTTTAAAAGCAGGGTTTGTTGTGGCAGTTTTGGTAAACGCAGTAATATCGATATCAAATGGAAACGCAGTTTTGTGCAGCAGCCACCAAATAAATTGAACAATTTTATCGCTGTAAAATACCATATACAATTTGACGGGCCGCATGATACCATCGCCCTGCATAATTTTAAATATGGCTATTGTGGTATCTCAAAGATCGAAGACGATAGGTACTGTCTTTGTTACCTCACCAATCCAGCCAATCTTAAGGCAAACAATAATTCCATTGAGCAAATGGAACGAACAATTTTATCTGAAAACCCTCACCTGCGAAACATTTTTGCCAAAAGCAGGAGCTTATATAACAGCCCTCTTTCCATTTCTCAAATCTCTTTTGAACAAAAAACAGCAATAGAAAATAATGTGTTGATGATTGGTGATGCAGCAGGACTTATCACACCGCTTTGTGGTAATGGTATGAGCATGGCCATGCATGCCGGAAAGATTGCGTCTTTTTACATTAGTAGTTTCTTAGACGGGAAGATCAGCCGGGAACAGATGGAACATTCTTACGCCGCAGCATGGAAAAAAGAATTTGCCGGCAGGTTAAAGACCGGGCGCATGATTCAAAGCTTGTTTGGAAAAATATGGGTAACGAATTTGTTTGTTGGTATTATGAAATTATTTCCAGGATTAACAACAGTACTTATTAAAAAAACACACGGGAAACCTTTCTAGGTAACAGTTAACAGTTAACAAATGGGTGTTTAATTATTAACTGTTACTTGTTAACTGTTACTTGTTATTATCCCATCCGCTTATCCGCTTCCTTCATGATCGCATATAGTTTCTTCGTTTCAATCCTGAATTTTATTCCCTTCATAAATGGCCATGGCCTTACACCCTGCTTTGCATTGTAACGACTGATGGTATATAGTGCCTTCCAATGTTTGAGTATCTCCTTATAGGCACGGATCAACGTGTAACCGGTGTCATAGAAATGATTGGGTTCGGCACCACAACCATTGTATTCAAGTATGGAGTAATTTTTTCCATCTTTCAACGATTCAATACTCTCACACATAATATCATAACGTCCATAAAAAAAATCATTCAAGCCGTGACTGATCTTATCAAACACAGCTACAAGCTTTTCATCAATATGTGGTTTCAGGTCAACAAAATGAGCGCCACGGTTATGATTAGCCGCATAGCTCAGTACATATTTTTCCCCCGCAGGAATAATATTATTCCAGTTTGCATTGTGTTTGCTGTGAAGTTCGCCGGTTCGCTTGGCGGCTTTTGTATGCTGCAGAATTAATTGTTCTAGCGTATGTATACCATCACCGGTGACATGGAGAGGTATCTTGTGTAAAAATCCGGTCACAATCCCTTTTTCGTCATGCGGGTGCCTGATATAAAACACGCTTACTTCCATTGGATAATGCACCATGCGTTGTACGATGTATTCAACAGGAACCAGCCTGTGATAATGTTCAAGTTGTTCTTTATTATCAATTTTGCGGAATAAAATTCCCTGCCCGCCCATTTCAGGTTTTACAATCAGGGGGAATTTGATTTGTTTTAGTTCAATTTCTTTTAAAACGTCTTCCATCCTGTCCGAAGGCAATACATTGAATGTTGTTGGAAATGATCCCGGGGGAAGCAGGTCATACATTTCTTTTTTGGGTTCACCATCCATTCCTCCAAATGTGATCTTTGGATTGGATGGTGTAAAAAACCATACTGCACGTGACTTTATCATATACCATCCCCAAACCGGGACCAGTGGAGCGTATATCAGTTTAAAGGGCCATGCTTCCCAGTTCGTGACCTTTCGTAGTAATTTTTTCAAATGACTGATTAATTTGCAAAATTAAATGGCTCAGGATAAACATCCATCGTAAAATGTTGTTTACTTTGTTGCCACAAATATATCTGAATTATGCATGTACCAACCATGGCCGAATTTTTAGCAAAGGGCGAACAACCGGAAATGTTATTCTGGGTTGGTTGTTCGGGAAGCTTTGATCAGCGTGCGCAAAAAATAACCAAGGCCTTTGCAACCATCTTAAATAAGATCGGTATCAAATACGCCATACTGGGAAATGAGGAAATGTGTACAGGCGACCCTGCAAGACGTGCAGGCAATGAATTTATGTTCCAGATGATGGCTTACCAGAATATCCAGGTATTAAATGGATATGAAATAAAAAAAATTGTAACGGCCTGCCCGCATTGTTTTAATATTTTAAAAAATGAATACCCCGAATTGGGAGGAAATTATGAAGTGATCCATCATACTACTTTCTTACAGCAATTGATAGACGAAGGAAAGATAAAGATGAGCGGCGGTGGATCTTTTAAAGGTAAAAAAATAACTTACCACGATAGCTGTTATCTTGGGCGTTCAAATGGTATTTACGAGGCGCCACGCAAAGTCTTGGAAGCAATGGATGTAGCGTTGGTGGAAATGAAACGTTGCCGGAGTAATGGATTATGCTGCGGGGCTGGTGGCGCACAAATGTTCAAGGAAGAAGAAAAAGGAACTACCAGGGTAAATTTTGAAAGGAGTGATGAAGCCCTCGAAACCGGAGCAAATATTATAGCTGCAGCATGTCCCTTTTGTAATACGATGCTTACCGATGGCGTAAAAAATAAAGAGAAAGAAGAGGAGGTACAGGTTTTAGATATTGCAGAAATTGTAGCAGCTTCAATGGCATAAATTGCTAATAATCGGAATAATTATTGCCACTGATTCACTGATTTTAAAGCTGTATTCTTAAATATGATCACTGAATCAGTGGCGATTTTTTGTAATAAAAACCTGTGAAGAAACTTAACTTTGCATCATGGACCTCGACATACAACAACACCTTCCCGAAGATTTTAATAACGACTCCAGGGTATGGATCTACCAGTCTAGCCGGCTCTTTTTTATGAGTGAAGCATTGGAAATGGAAGATCTTTTCAATGAGTTTACACAAAACTGGAACAGTCATGGTGCACCAGTAAAAGGCTATGCTAATTTATTTTTTGGAAGATTTATCGTGCTGATGGCAGATGAATCTGCAACGGGTGTCAGCGGATGTAGTACGGATAGTTCTGTGAGACTGATCAAAGCAATTCAGGAAAAATACAATACTGATATGTTTGACCGACAGTCGCTTGCATTTATTGTTAAAGATAAAATTGAAGTGATCCCGCTTAGCCAGTTCAACTATGCGATTGATAATAATTTCATCAATGAAAACACCCTTTATTTCAACAATACTGTTTTAACAAAAAAGCAATTAATTGAAAACTGGATCATACCCGTGAAGGATAGCTGGTTAAACCGGCAACTGCTACAAAGAAATTAAAGCGTGGATTTTTTTACTCAAATACGGGTAATGTTGAATATTATTTTAATGAAAATCTGCACATTAAAATACAAATACCGAATAACTTATCTGCCCCTCCTCGCTTGTTCACATAGCGCTCTCCGATACAATCACCCTTGCCATCAACTTAACTGTGGCATGATTTTGTAAACTATGATTAGTAAACCTGCTAATCTTGATAAGAACAACTTCTATATGTTTATTTATTGGCGTGGTATACTTATTCTCAAATAATCATTTGTATGCCCAGGTCAGTGACACATCTCACTCAAAAAAAATTGCAGCAGGAAAACAATATAAAAGAGGAAAAACGCACGAGACTTTATGGGGCAAACACTATCGCAAAGAATGGGCTACACCTGTTAATGTTAAAGTAGCTATGCTCGATACACTTGCAGGAGGCCTTACTCCTTATGAAATTTCAGGAAGCAGGCAAACCAAGTCTGTTAAATTAAGGGATAAGAATAACAGGGAATATGTTTTAAGAAGTATTGATAAAACTTTTACAGGAGCACTGCCCAACATAAGTAAGGGTTCCTTTCTTGAAGAAATAGCCAATGACCAGGTATCCACGGCACATCCGTATGCAGCACTCACTATACCGGCAATGGCCGAAGCAATTGGAATCTATCACACGAATCCGCAGATATATTATATTCCTAAGCAAAAAGCATTAGGAGAATTTAATGACAGGATCGGTGATGATCTTTATCTTTTTGAACAAAGGCCTGATGAGAATTGGGCGACCGCAGCAAATTTTGGTAATGCAGATGATATTAAGAGCACTGATAACATGCTTGAAAAAATTCATAAGGATAATGACAACACTGTTGACCATGCAGCCTTTTTAAGGGCAAGACTTTTTGATATGCTGATCGGTGACTGGGGCCGTCATGAAGATCAATGGAGATGGGCTGAATTCAAAAAAGATAAAGAAACAATCTATAAACCCATTCCCCGTGACCGCGACCAGGCATACACTTTATTCGATGGATACCTTGTAAATTCATCCAAGCGTATTGCAAGAGTAAAACACATGCAGACATTTTCTTACAAAATAAAAAATGTAAATGCGTTGAATTATCCTGCACGAAACCTCGACAGGCACCTGTTGAATGGTCTTTCACTTGTTGAATGGAAAGAAATAGCAATGGATATTCAAAAGCGGCTAACCGATCACGTGATAGATAGTGCTATAAAATTATTACCAGCAGAAGTATACCAGTTATCCGGGCCCGAGATCGCAGCAAAAATAAAATCACGCCGTAATCACCTGTTGGAATATGCTGAAAAATATTTTAAGATACTTGCAGAAAGTGTAGACGTAACAGGTTCGTATAAACAGGATCTGTTCGAGGTAAAGCGGTTAAATGATGACTCAACCCAGATCAATATCTATAAGATCACACCGAAGGGAGAAATAAAAGAAAAACCGTTTTATTCAAGGATATTTTATAAGAAAGAAACTGATGAAGTAAGATTATACGGTTTGGGCGGAGAAGATGAATATAGGGTAAGTGGTGATGTGAATAAGGGAATCAGCATCAGGTTGATCGGCGGGAATGACAGGGATAAATTTACAGAGTCATCTCATGTAAAAGGTCTCGGCCATAAAACAGAGATATATGATGATGCCAACAATGAATTTACTCATACCAAAGAGACCTCGGTGCATACCTCCTCTGATTCAGCTATACATGCCTTTAAATACAATACTTATAAATTTGATAAGAAAGGTTTCAAAGGAACATTGTTTTATAGCAATGAGGACAGAATATACGTCGGCATCAATCACATCACAACTAAAAATAAGTGGCGAAGAGAACCATATGGTTTTACACGACTCTTCAGCATAAAATATTCGTTTGCCCAACATGCTTTTAGTGCTACCTATAAAAGCAGGTTCACCAAACTTCTTGGAAATTGGGACGGCCTTTTTTATGGTACTTATGATTTTATTAGATGGACCAATTTTTTTGGACTGGGAAATGAAACTAAACTTATTGACACAAACAGGAATTTTAACCGGGTAAGAAGCAGTACCTACCTGGCAAGCGCTGGTGTTGAGCGGGTTTTTAATACCCGGCACAAGCTGGCTTTCAATGTGTTTTACGAGGGAGTTGATATTAAAAATGATACAGCGAGGTTTCTTGCAAAAGCAGGTTATACCAATGCCCCACATTCGTATAAGAATAATGGTTTTGCGGGGGTGGAGGCAAATTATTTATTTCAAAAACTAAATGATTCTATATTACCAACAAAAGGCATTTGTTTTCTTACCAATGCCAGCTACACACATAATTTGAGGGATAACAGCAATAGCTTTGTCAGGTTAGCATCAGAGCTGGATCTTCATATCCCCTTTACCAATAAACTGGGCATAAAGATTAAAGGCGGTGCTGCCACTATAATAGGAACGCCCTTATTTTATCAGTATAACACCATTGGCGGCGCTAAAAACTTAAGGGGATACAGGCGTGACCGGTTTTATGGCAACCATACCATTTATAACCAAAACGAATTACAATGGATCACACCGGTGCATTCATATATCTACAATGGAAAAATCGGATTTTTTGCCTTATACGATATTGGCCGGGTATGGCTTAAAAATGAGCATTCCAACACATGGCACAATAGTTACGGCGGAGGTATTATTTTATCTCCATACAATCTTGTAACTGCAAGCATTTCTTACGCAGTAACTTCTGAAGAACCAAATATTCAAATCCTTCTCATAAAACCATTTTAAACTTTACAAGATTACCCCCTGCCATCCTGTCAGAATTCCTTTAATTGACTTATCTTTGCCCTCCTAAATTTCTAAATGATCGATGCAGGAATTGTTGCTGGATAAAACGCATAATGAATTGAGACAGGGTGAGGCTTTTGCCCCGGCTGCTATAAGTGCTGTTTCTTACAAAAAACATTTTTATATAGAAAGCTATGGCTGTGCAATGAATTTTGCCGATAGCGAGGTGGTTGCTTCTATACTGCAGGCTAATGGATTTGGTGCAACACGTGATACATCCAATGCCGACCTGATCCTGATCAATACCTGCTCCATCAGGGAAAAAGCCGAACTAACAGTTCGCAAACGCTTAACAGAATTCAGAACATTAAAACGTACGAGACCCGGACTGATCATTGGCGTATTGGGTTGTATGGCCGAGCGACTGAAAGCTGCATTTTTAGATGAAGAAAAATTAGTTGATATCGTGGTAGGCCCGGATGCTTACCGCAGCCTTCCTTCATTGATTGAAGAAGCGAATGGTGGCCAGAAAGGCGTGAATGTTCTTTTGAGCCGTGACGAAACTTATGCTGATATCTCCCCCATTCGTCTCAATAGCAATGGTGTAAATGCATTTGTAAGCATCATGCGTGGATGTAACAATATGTGTTCGTTTTGCGTGGTTCCGTTTACACGTGGCCGTGAAAGAAGCCGTAGTGCCGAAAGCATTGTGCTGGAATGTGAGGCTTTATTTAATGATGGATATCGCGAAGTGACCCTGCTTGGCCAGAATGTAGATAGTTATTATTGGATGGATGAACAAAAGGATGTGGCAGTTTCATTTGCCCAGCTTTTAGAAAAAGTTGCATTGATCTCTCCATTATTAAGAGTACGTTTTTCCACATCACATCCCAAAGACATCACGGACGAGGTACTGTTCACCATAAAAAAATATGAGAACATCTGTAATTACATTCACCTGCCGGTTCAAAGTGGCAGCTCACGTGTATTGCAGATGATGAACAGAACCTACAGCCGTGAGTGGTATATCGCAAAAGTGGATCGCATCAGGGAAATATTACCGGATTGTGGTTTATCAACAGATATGATCTCAGGTTTTTGCACAGAAACAGAAGAAGATCACCAGGCATCTTTGAGCCTGATGGAATATTGCAAATACGATCTGGCTTATTTATATTTTTATTCAGAAAGACCCGGTACACTTGCAGCAAGAAGATTTGAAGACGATGTTCCACTTGAAGTAAAGAAACGCAGGCTGCAGGAATTGGTTGACCTGTACCGCAGGCATTCATTAATAAGTATGCAACGCGATGTAAACAAAATTTTTAGAGTATTAATAGAAGGACCATCTAAGAAAAGTGAAGATGAATTGTTTGGCCGAAACGATCAGAATAAAGTGATCGTATTTCCAAAAAAAGATCACAAAAAAGGAACTTATGTATATGTCAAAGTTCATTCGTGTACGGCGGGAACACTTATGGGACATACAACCCCCTCCGCCCCCTGAAGGGGGAACTGGCAACTCACGGATGTAACTGATTCTTGTTATTGTGATTTGAAATAAGTGTGATATGAAAGAGAACATGTTTTATGCGGCTGGTCCTTGATTTTTGAAAGAGCAAAAAAATTAAGAAACAATGTTACAAATGAGGAGATGATTTTATGGGGAATTTTAAAAGAAAAATTTCCAACCTTAAAATTCCGGAGACAACATCCTGTTTCGCACTATATAGCAGATTTATATTGTCATTCAAAAAGATTAATCGTAGAAATTGATGGAGGTATTCACGATTTGGAAGAAATAAAAATGAATGATGAAGAAAGACAGAAAAATATTGAAGCCTTAGGAATAAAAGTAATTCGGGTTAAAAATAAAGATATTAGAAACAACATAGATTGGGTAGTGCAAATAATTGAACAAATATTAATTAATTAAAAACCAGTTCCCCCTTCAGGGGGCGGAGGGGGTATTATGGATCAACAATCAATAAAAAATCGTTTTGCTATCATTGGCAATTCACCCGCACTCAATCATGCATTGAATGTAGCCATACAGGTTGCCAATACTGACCTGAGCGTTTTAATAAATGGAGAAAGTGGTGTAGGGAAAGAAGTTTTTTCGCAGATCATCCATTCACTTTCTGCAAGAAAACACAACCCGTTCATTGCGGTGAACTGCGGTGCGATCCCCGAAGGCACCATTGATTCTGAATTATTCGGTCACGAAAAAGGATCTTTTACCGGGGCTGTCGACAGTCGCAAAGGATATTTTGAAACTGTAAACGGGGGAACTATTTTCCTTGATGAGATTGGTGAATTACCGCTTGGAACCCAGGCCCGGTTGTTACGTGTACTCGAAACAGGAGAATACATTCGTGTCGGAAGCAGTAAAGTACAGAAAACAGATGTAAGGGTAATTGCTGCAACCAATAAAGATCTTTTGGAATATACTCATAACGGGAAATTCAGGGAAGACCTTTATTATCGTTTAAATACTGTTCCTATCCGCGTTCCCGCATTGAGAGACAGGCAGGAAGATATCTTTTTGTTGTTCAGGAAATTTACTACCGATTTTGCCGATCGCTATAAAACATCACCGGTGCAATTGAACGATGGAGCGAAGAATTTACTTACCAGTTATTCATGGCCCGGTAATGTAAGAGAATTGAAAAATATTGCTGAACAGATTTCTGTTTTAAGTAAAGATAAAAACGTAAGTGCCGAACAACTCCGGTCATTCCTGCCAGATCATAACTACACCCGGTTACCTGTATTAAGCGTGCCGGTGGCAGCACACCGGTAAGCCAAACGGAATTTGCAAATGAAAGAGAAATTTTATACAAGCTTTTCTTCGACATGAAAAAAGATGTGAACGAGCTCAAGAAGATGTTTTTTGACCTTTTGCAAAATCCCTCTATTGGTCAACATGCACCCGTTTTTACCGACAATAACGGCAGTAATATCAGTAATATGAAAGAGCTGAATCCTACGGGAAGCTCTCCCTCCTTTTCACAAAGTAGTCCTGCGGTTATTTTAAGAAATGAAAATAATATCCAGCAACACGAAGACGTGGAAGAGTCTTTGAGCATTATGGACAAAGAAAAAGAGCTTATCATAAAAGCATTAAAAAAACATCGTGGCAAAAGAAGGGATGCGTCGCTCGACCTGGGAATCAGTGAGAGAACATTATATAGAAAGCTGAAGGAATATGATATTGAGAATTTGTAAAGAAGGTTGAATAGTTGTTGAATATTGTTGAATAATAGTTGAATAGTTGTTGAATGATAGATGAATAATTGTTGATTGGTTGTTGAAAATTGTATAAGCTGTTCTGTTTTTAAACAATTATTCAACTACTTTAAAGTATTTTAAACAACTTTAAACAACATTCAAGTTCAAAGGATTTCGTAGATTAATTTTAACCATTGCTGTTAAGCACACAAAAAAAATACACATGGGCACCTGGCTGTTAGGAAAAAGAAAGTTTGAATTTTATCTCATCTGTTTGCTTATAATGGGCTTCTTCAATTACATGACCTGTAAATATTCTTTCAAAGACGTTACTATACCTCCTGAGGTAAAAACCTTTCGTGTTAATCCTCTTGAAAATAAAGCGCAATACGTAAATACACAATTAGCACCGCAGCTCACAGAAAAATTAAAACAAAAGATCATCAGTACAACAAGGCTACGTCAAACGAATAGTGATGATGCGCATTATGACATCAGTGGATTTGTATCTCAATACTACACAAGTACCATCAGTATTACAGGCAGCACGGCATCAGGTAACAGGCTTACTGTTGGATTTCACCTGGTCTTTAAAAATACACTTGACGATAAAAAAAACTTTGAATCAGATCTTACAAGAACATTTGATTTTGACGGTTCGCTCAGTTTGACCCAGGCCGAAGCAAATCTCAATGACGATATCATCAAAAATGTGGTTGACGAAATTTTTAATAAAATATTTTCCAACTGGTAAATCCATCTCTTACGAATTAATAATTAGCTTTGACAATGCCCCACCAGGACCTATATAATAAAATCTTTACAGAGCAGACAGGAGACAGTAACAGGTCAGCATTCCTGAAAAATGTTATTAATGAAAATCCCTACTTCAGTATTGCGCATTTTTATTTATTAAAAGAAACGCAACCATCTGATCTTAATTATAAAAAAATTGCTGCAACGACTGCAGTTCACTTTAATAGTCCTTTTTGGTTAAGGTACCAGTTGAATAAGAAGTTGAATTTGGATAAAGTTGCTGAGCAGGTTCAAAGGGTTGAAGAAGTTCAAAGAGTCGAGGAAGTTGAAGAAGTTCAAAAGGTTGAGGAGATGGAGCAAGTTCAAAAAGTGGAAGAAATTGAGGGAGTTCAAAAACATGAGCCATCGCAAATAATTGAAAAAGTAGAAACAGTTGAAGCTGTTATCGAACCTCTCCGGGAAATTGAGGCCGTTGATAAGCCGGATGAACATGAGATGATGAAAGATATCCAGGAAATTCAGGAAATTCAAAAAGCTGTTGTTACAAAAGATGCTGCAGCAATTGATATCAATATCAAACCCGGTAAAAAAACCGATATGCTTTTTGAGCCATTGTCTGCAACAGATTATTTTGCTTCCCAGGGAATAAAACTGAGCGAAGAAGTACAATCCGGGGATAAGCTTGGCAAACAATTAAGAAGTTTTACAGATTGGCTGAAAACGATGAAAAAACTGCACCACGGCAAATTGCCCGAGCAAACGAATGTGGATATGGCAGTACAAAATATGGCAGAAAAAAGTAATAAGGAAGAGGAAGTGCTTACAGAAGCTATGGCTGAGGTATATATTCAGCAGGGAAAAAAGGAAAAAGCAGTTGAGATATATAAAAAATTAAGTTTGCTCAATCCTTCCAAAAACGCTTACTTTGCAGCCAAATTAGAACTTTTAAAAGAAAACTGATATGTTAGTATTATTTGGTATTTTATTGATCCTTACCTCGCTTATTCTTGGCCTGATCGTACTTATTCAAAACCCAAAAGGCGGTGGACTTTCCGGAACATTGGGTGGTTTTAGCAACCAGTTGATGGGTGTTAAACAAACCACGGATGTATTGGAAAAAGGAACATGGATCTTCGCTGCCATTGTAGGTGTACTTTGTTTGACCTCCGCTGCTTTTATACCCAAATCAGGCGGCTCTACCAGGAACGATGATTTATTAAAAGGAATGTCGACTTCTCCGGGTACTCAAAAAGGAACTCCTGCAAATACAACAACATTGCCTGGTGCAAAACCAGTTGATTCAACTAAGTAAAAACTGTTAAAATAAAATATTATAACTCCGCTCATAAACAGCGGGGTTTTTTATTTTACTTTGTTTTGTTATTGAAAGCATTTAGCATGAAAAGAATATTATTAATTGCATTGGTTGTGTTGTTGCTTGCCGGCTCATATGCTGCATGGAATATTTTCGGGCCAACTGTATCAGCGCCGGAAGACAAATATTTTTATATCAGAACGGGTGAGTCTTACGGTGAAGTAAAAAAGCATTTGCTGGAACAAAAGATCATTTCTGGTGGCTTCTTTTTCGACAGGATAACAAAACAGGTTAAGTATGATAAAAAGATCAAGCCTGGCCGTTATGAAATAAAAAAAGGGAGCCTGGTCAACCTGGTACGCATGCTTAAATCGGGTAACCAGGCTGCTGTAAGACTGGTAATAAATAAACTGAGAACGAAAGAAGACCTTGCAGAAAAGATCGGGCAGAATTTTGAAATTGATTCGTTAGAAGTCATGAATTTTATCTGCAATAATGATTCATTGGCAAAATATAAGCTGGACACTAATACAATAATGACGATCATTATTCCTAATTCCTATCTTCTGTGGTGGAACAGTTCCCTTAAAAATATTATAGACAGGCTGGCCGGACAGAAGAAAATTTTCTGGGAAGGAAGAAGGGCACAGGAGGCCGCAAAACTTAACCTTACTCCCGACCAGGTGTATACGATAGCGAGTATTGTTGAAGAAGAAACAAACCAACCCGAAGATAAAGGTAAGGTTGCAAGCACTTATCTCAACCGGCTTAAAATAGGAATGAAACTGGAAGCGGATCCTACTGTTAAATATGCCATGCGCAATTTTGGTTTGAAGCGGGTATTACGCGGACACTTATCATATGCGTCACCCTACAATACTTATTTACAGGCAGGCATTCCACCAGGTCCTATTTGCACACCATCTATCAATACAATTGATGCGGTACTAAATGCACCTGAAACAAACTATTTGTTTTTTGTTGCAAAGCCGGATTTGAGAGGATATTCAAATTTTGCGGCAACCTATCCTGAACATCTTGCTTTTGCAAAAGCTTATCAACAGGCACTCGACAGTCTTTTCATCAATAAAACCAAACCTCAATAATATAAGTGTAGTGATAAAACTTCAAAGAATAATAATCACCAAAACACCCGTTGCTTTTGTTTTGAGAAAAAGCAAACACTGGTATTTTCCCGGGTTTGAAGGTGTTGCATTCTATGATGTACTTCGCTTTTTTTATTACCAGATAAAAACACATGGCCTTTCAGAAAGAACCTCGGCAGTTGCATATAATTTCATTATGGCCATTCCGCCGTCTCTTTTATTCCTGTTCACACTGATCCCAAATCTTCCCTTTATTTCAAAAAGAAGTATCCAAACCCAGCTTCATGGTTTGGTGGTTGATATCATTCCTTCAAAGGCATATAACAGGGAAGTATTAAAATTCATTGATTCTTTTATTTACGGAAATAAGATCGGTTTACTTTCTTTCGGTCTGTTGTTTTCTTTGTTCTTTGCGTCCAATGCAATGATGGGTATTATAAGATCTTTCAATAGAAAATATGTTGGATTTGAAGGAATAAAAGGGCTTAAAAGAAGATGGATGGCACTCAAACTAACCATTATTATTTTTGGATTGGTTCTCGGATATTTTATTTTACTCATTTCACAGGGAGCAATACTAAAAGCTGTGGTAGTAGATAAAGGCTGGCGGGAAGTGATCTATTATACAAGATGGGCCCTGATACTTGCTGTGATCTTTTTTGCGATCGGCTTCATTTTTAAATATGCTACTCCCGTTCAAAAAAAATGGAAATTAGTATCCCCCGGTACCATCATCGCTACTTTATTAAGCGTTACGTCTACCTTTGGGTTTTCTGCTTTTGTAAATAATTTCGGGCGTTACAATGTTTTATACGGATCAATCGGTACAATTATGGTTGTTATGGCACTGATCTATATCAATTCCCTGGCTATACTTATTGGATTTGAATTAAATGTGAGTATAAAATCACTAAAAGCCACTTCTTTGCAAAGAGAACTGGAAGAAAAAGCTGCGCAGAAATAAAGGAAATAGTTTAAGCTAAAAAGTCACTACAACTTTGACAAGTATCGGTCAAACTAAAAATAATCAGTGACAATAACTTATCGCCACTGATTCACTGATTAGCTAATTTGTTAAGGCCGATCTCTGCAGAAATACAACTTTAAATTGGATAAATGGTATCGATATCAGTATCGAACTTCTTAACTTTAGTTTCCAAAATAAAAAAATATGAAAAAGATCCTCTTATTTACTGCATTTGCTGCAGGAATTATTACAATGGCATTCAGGCTGGCAGCTGTATTACCCATTGGCGCAGAGATGCCAAAAGCCACGCTGAAAATGAAAGACGTTTCAGGCAGGGACGTAAGCATGAAAGATATGGCGAAAGAGAATGGCATACTGGTAATGTTCAGTTGTAACACCTGTCCATATGTTGTAAAAAATGAACAACGTACAGTAGCGATCGGTGAGTATGCTCAAAAAATGAAAGTTGGTGTTATTATCCTGAACAGCAACGAAGCGCTAAGGGGCGAAGAAGATAGCTATGATGCTATGAAAAAGTATGGCGCCGATAAAAAATACAGCTGGAGTTATGTTGTAGATAAGAACAGCGAAGTTGCCGATGCATTCGGTGCAAACCGTACACCTGAATGTTTCTTATTTGATAAAAACCTGAAACTTGTGTATCATGGAGCTATTGATGACAATCCATCTGATGCGTCTAATGTTACTCGAAGTCATTTAAAAGAAGCTATCAATGAATTATCAGCTGGCAAAGAAGTTTCGGTGAAGGAAAGTCGCAGTGTGGGATGTACTATTAAGAGAGCAAGTTAAAGTCTATAGTTGAGAGTTGAGAGTTGTAAACTTAACTCTCAACTCTTAATTCTTAACTCTCAATTACCAAAAGCTTTTTTCAATTCCGTCTCAAACTCTTCTCCCTTCATCTCCCCTTCAACAAATTTCCTATAACCGGTTTTTGTATTCAGTATTAGCGTTGCCGGAATAGAACCGCTCCAGCTCGTATCTATTTTCGGGCAAAAATAATCTGCATTTGTCTCCTGTAACCAGGCAATATTTGTATTAAATTTTCTTTGCTTTGAAAATGTTTCTATTTTTTTCGGATAGGCTGAAGGAAGGTCCAGACTTATAAGGTATAATTTCACTCCTTCACTTTTATATTTATCAGTCACTTTAATAAAAGAAGGGATCTCTGCAACACAAGGTTTGCAAAAAGTTGCCCAAAAATTCAATACCAGCACTTCCCCACTCTTCTGGTTCATCATCTTTTCAATATCCGTGATCTTCCATTTGGGAATTTGTTGGCTATATGCGATCAATGAAACCATAAAAAAAGATAAAATCAATATTATTTTTTTCATAGCCTTAAATTTAAAGAGAAATACAGGGAAAAGACATTTTGTTATTATCTATTTCGAAAGTCTTAACATGCTTTACTTCCGATTTACCAAAAAATCGTTTGCTGTTTGGACTTTGGTCTGCGCTAACACCAAACTCCAAACAGAAAATATTACAAATTTCGATAATTAAGCTTTTGGCCAATCCCCCATTTCCGGTTAATTTTGCCGACTAAATGCGAATCGAGATCACCAAAAACTCATAAAAGTCAATAATATGGCATACGACGTAATTGTATTAGGAAGCGGCCCGGGCGGTTATCCTGCAGCTATCAGGGCAAGCCAGTTAGGAAAAAAAGTAGCAATTGTAGAAAGAGAAAGTCTTGGCGGTATTTGCCTTAACTGGGGCTGTATTCCAACAAAAGCGCTTGTTAAAAAGTGCACAGGTTTTTGAATATGCAAAGCATGCAGCAGATTATGGTATTAATGTCAGCAATCCTACCAGCGATTTTGGCGGTGTCATTAAACGCAGTCGTGGTGTGGCAGATAAAATGAGCAAGGGTGTTCAGTTCCTGATGAAGAAAAATAAGATCGATGTGATCATGGGCAACTGGCAAACTGTTAGCTGCCAAATAAACTGGAAGTAACGGCAGCGGATGGCAGCAAACAAACCCTGGAAGCAAAAAATATCATTATCGCAACAGGCGGAAGAGCAAGGCAATTGCCTACCATGCCCATTGATGGTAAAAAAATCATTGGATATCGCGAAGCAATGGTATTGCCGACACAACCAAAAAGCATGATCGTTTGCGGAAGTGGCGCTATCGGCTCTGAGTTCGCTTATTTCTATAACAGCATGGGAACAAAAGTTACCATCGTTGAATTTATGCCAAGACTGGTTCCTGTAGAAGATGAAGACATCAGCAAAGAACTGGAAAAACAATTTAAAAAACAAGGCATGACATCATGACCAACAGTGAAGTAACTAAGAGTTGATACTAGCAGGCAATGGCGTAAAAGCAAATGTAAAAACAGCCAATGGCGAAGTAACTCTGGAAGCTGATATCTTATTAAGTGCAGTGGGTGTTGTTGCCAATATTGAGAATATCGGTCTTGAAGCACTTGGGTATTAAAACGGATAAAGGAAAAATTATCGTTGATGCATACCAGCAAACAAATGTTCCGGGTATTTATGCGATTGGCGATTGTACACCGGCCAGGCACTTGCACACGTGGCATCCAAAGAAGGTATCAATGCTGCTGAACACTTGAGCGGTCATCAAACCTGAACCGATGGATTATAATAATATTCCTGGTTGTACTTATTGCACCCCTGAAATTGCTTCTGTAGGCTATACCGAAAAAGCGGCTAAGGATGCCGGTTATGAAGTGAAAGTAGGTAAATTCCCTTTTATGGCAAGTGGTAAAGCAAGTGCTGCCGGCGCAACAGAAGGTTTTGTAAAAGTGATCTATGATGCAAAATATGGCGAATTCCTAGGCTGCCATATGATCGGTATGAATGTTACGGAAATGATCGCTGAAGCTGTTGTTGCCCGCAAACTGGAAACTACAGGACATGAAATATTAAATGCAGTTCACCCCCATCCTACCATGAGCGAAGCGCTGAAAGAAGCAACAGCCGTGGCTTATGGAGAGGCTATTGATATTTAAAAAAATGACTTCTATATTTTAAAAGAGCACGGTGATCGTGCTCTTTTTTATTTTTTATTGACTTACAGGATTTATTTTCTTATCTTAATTGATTAAATACATGAGATGTGCAAGCCTAAACCAAAACGACTGCCATATCTTTTATTGATCATGGCTTTACTTGCTTATACCAATCCGTTAAGCGCCCAGCTAAAGATTACTGACACAATTTATTATAATCATAAATGGCAGATGTGCGAAAAGCCAATTGCATTTTATTATCGTGTTGGTATCCTCGCTACACTCGACAATCAATGGTATTTTCTCGGTCCACAGAAAGACTATGACATCAATAACGCATTATTAATGGAAGGCAATTATTCGGTAGATGGGTTGAAAGATGGCATTTTTAAATTTTACTACTCAAATGGAAAACCGAGATTACTGGCCAGGTATATGATGGGAAGAATCTTTGGTGAATGGAGTTGGTTTTATCCTGACGGCAGTATACATGCCGTAATCAGTTTCAGGGAAGATACACAGGATTTTTATTTTTTAAATTTTGTTAATGAAAATGGCGCATCCACTATGACCAATGGCACGGGAGAGTTTTCCTGGCCCACAGTGGATTTTGAAACTACTACTTCGCATTACCGTGCAACAGGATCATTCAACGAAGGCAAACGCGTTGGAGATTGGATATTTAAACCCGTAAATTCAATAATTGGTAACCAATTAAATTACAGGGAAGAATACAAAGACGATAAACTGTTACGAACCGTGGGTGATAAAATCGGAGGATCGGGACAATTTGAAACACATGTAAAGAAAACAGGATTTTCCTTTTCGCCCCAACACCTTTTTACAACCGAGTCTATGCAATATGATTATTTTTTTAGACTAAATGGTGATTCTTCAACATTCAACAACCTGGCATCTTATCTGATCGACCATAAGCCGACGGAGATAACGCTGAAGTATAAAGTTTTTGATACAGCATTTAAGGCTGTAATACAAAAACTGGAAAGATATATCAATAACAATATTCGTGTTTTACCGGATAAAGACATTAATTGTAAACTTCAATTTAAGATAGGAAGCCATGGCAGCTTCGAAGATATAAACTTCACCGGTGAGGGTGTTGACAGCATTACAAGAATTCATATACCCTTTCTTTTAAGTAAATTCAAAGACATGGAAATGCCCGGCGATCAAAATATTGCAATTGAAACAAATATTACCGTCTATTTATATCTTATGGATTTTGAAGAGGTATTACCCAATAGCATGAGTGGTTATAATTCAAGAGTATTAATGCTAAACTTTGAACCCCGTGAAAAACTCTCACAGTATATGCACCAGCATAAAAAAGAAATAAAAAACCTCCTGATAGATGCAAGAATAAACCACGACTTTTTTTTCTGGGACATTCGCCCGAAGAAAAAGAAAAACTAATATAAAATCGCATTTGTCGCCGTTACAAATCATCTGTATTTTTACTGAATGAGTGACATAAACCTTGTGCTGGATGTATTAAAAATAATGCTCAGGGAAAAGCCTGATTCTGCATTTATTAAAAGCCTGTATGATCAGTATTGCAATCGTGGAGGTCTCAGTAAAAAACAACTGGAAGGCTTGCATAGTAAAGCTTCTAAAATACAGGAATTCTCTCCTGCCAAACTTGCTACGCTGGAAGCAATCATAAAGAAAAAACCTACCCGGTATAAATCCGAAGTCCCGGTACAGGTTGTTGTTCCAACAAAGAATGAGACAACAGGTAAAATACTGGCTGCTATTCTTGAAAAATATCCTCAACATAAGAGGATACTTTTCCTGCAATCAAAATATGATAACAACGATGCTATTACCCCCATTGAAATAAATGAAATTGAAAAGCTGGGGAAACTTCTTCTTAAGAGTTCTGAATTATGAACTATGAGTCTAAAGTTGTGAGGATTTAACTCTGAACTCATAATTCAAAACTCATAACTTTTCCTACATTTGCCACTCAACTTTCTTTTATGAAAAAAATCATTTTAGCCATTATTATCCCGATCGCTTTTTGTTTCAACGCTGTGGCCGATGAAGGCATGTGGCTTCCCCAATTATTGCAGGCGCTCAATGAAAAGGAAATGAAGCGTATGGGAATGAAGATAAGTGCATCCGACATATACAATATCAGCAAAAGCAGCCTTAAAGATGCCATTGTAAGCTTTGGTGGCTTTTGCACTGCTGAAGTGATCTCCGACCAGGGCTTATTGCTCACCAATCATCATTGTGGTTTTGATGCTGTGCAAAATCATTCTTCTGTTGAAAATAATCTTATACAAAATGGTTTCTGGGCTTATACTAAAGAACAGGAGCTGCAAAACCAGGGATTATTTGTAACATTCATTGTACGCATCGAAGAAATTACAAAAGAGATCATGAATAATGTAACGCCATCCATGAGTGAAAAAGAAAGGCAATCACAGGTTGATAAAAATATTGCACAACTAAAAAAAGATTATAAAAAAGAAAGCTTTGAGGATGTTTTGGTAAAATCATTTTTTGATGGAAATAAATATTTTCTCTTTGTAACAAAAACATACAAAGATATTCGTCTTGTTGGAGCTCCGCCAGCTTCGATTGGAAATTTTGGAAAAGATACTGACAACTGGATGTGGCCACGTCATACAGGAGATTTTTCCATGTTCAGGATCTATGCGGATAAAAATAATAACCCTGCATCTTTCTCTCCGGACAATGTTCCTTATAAACCAAAACGCTCTTTGAAAATCTCTCTTGATGGAATAAAAGAAGGAGATTTTACAATGGTATTTGGATTTCCGGGAAATACAAAGGAATACCTCACTGCCGCTGCTGTAAAACAAATCATGAATGTTTCCGACCCGGCAAAAATTGCCATCAGGGCTAAAGCACTGGAAGTACTAAATGGTTTTATGAGAAAAGATGAAAAGATAAAAATTCAGTATGCTGCAAAATACGCAAGCATTGAAAATGCATACAAAAAATGGCAGGGCGAAATACTGGGCTTAAGATCGAAAAATGCAGTACAAAAAAAGATCGACTATGAAGCCATTTTTACTCAACGTATAAACGCAAATACGGAATGGAAAACAAAATACGGCAACCTGCTGAATGATCTTTCGGCAGCTTATACGGCCATAGAATCATATGGTTATGCAAGAGACTATTTTAACGAGATATATCCAAGAATCGAATTATTGGGAATAGCATCCGATCTAAATTCACTTGTATTTGCTTTAGAAAAAGAAGAATCGGATAACAATAATGCCGGCTTTACTAAAAGAAAAGCTGAGCTGTTGACAAAACTGGAAGAAACATTTAAAGAATACAATGCAACAGTAGACAGGAAAATGTTTGAAACGCTGATGGAAATGTATGTGAAAAATCAGCAAAATACCTATACATCTCCGTTCCTTAAACAACTACTGGACAGCAACCAACAATCGTATTCAGCAGTTGCCGGTAACATTTATAACAATACTGCGTTTAATTCTTTTGATAAGATAAAAGAGATATTACAGCGACCACCACAGGAAGCAGTAGCTGCTATCAAACAGGATATTGCAGTAAAACTTTTTGCTGATATGTCTAAGATATACACTGGTAGTGTACAGGTAAAATTGAATGAGCTGCAGGCTAACATCAACCAACTCCAACGCAATTATATGCAGGCACAGTTAGATGTATTCAAAGAGAAAAATTTTTATCCGGATGCCAACAGTACACTTCGCGTTACTTACGGAAATGTAAAAGGATATAATGCCAGGGATGCTGTACAGTATAATTTTTATACGTATATGGATGGTGTAATGGAAAAATACAAACCAGGCGATTATGAATTTGACCTGCCGCAGAAATTGATCGATCTGTATAATAAAAAAGATTTTGGACCATACGGGGTAAATGGACGCCAACCGGTTTGTTTTATCGCTTCCAATCATACGACAGGTGGAAATTCGGGCAGCCCTGCACTGGATGCCTATGGCAACTTAATCGGACTCAATTTTGATCGTGTGTGGGAAGGAACGATGAGTGATATCAACTACGACGCAGGTATTTGCAGAAACATCATGGTGGATATAAGGTATGTGCTTTTTATTGTAGATAAATATGCAGGAGCAAAGAACCTTATTGCTGAAATGAACCTTGTGCATCCCAGGAAAGCCGCGAAATAACCGGTTAATAACCCGCACTATAATTTGTAACTAGCAAACAATAAAAAAGCTGAAAAGTAAATCCTACTTTCCAGCTTTTTGTCATGGGCCAAAAAAACCTATTTTCCAAATACTTTTTTAAGAAGATCAGTAACCTGTGCTGCGGGATCCTTTCTTATTTTTTGCTCCTCCAAACCTACCTCGTAAAAAATACCAGCCATTGCTTTCTCGGTTACATATGCAGTAAGGTCAGGATTTACTTTTTGTAATGACACTTTATTGTAGGCAGTAAAAACTTCCTTCCAATAAGTGGTTGCATCTACTTTCTTCAAAGAGGTTTCAATTACCGGCCGCATTTTTTCTGTGAGACCTGCAGTGGTATTTGCTTTAAGATAATCTGTTGCAGCAAAATCACCACCCTGTAATATTTTTAATCCATCTGTAACAGTCATGTGTTTGATGGCATTAAGAAAAATATTGCCTACTCCACTGGCTGCATCTTCGGCAGCACGGTTCATTGAAAGGATTGCCTTATCCACCAAAGATCCCATTCCGATATTCCTCAATGTTTTTTCAGCTTTTTTTGCTTCCTCCGGCATCAGGATTTTTAATGCCGCATCTTTAAAAAATCCATCCACACTTCCGAGCTTTATGGTGCTGTTATTTGTACCAACAGAAAGTGCTTCTTTTAACCCGTTAATGATCTCTTCCTTAGATAATGATTTACCGCCGCCAGAACCGGAAACAGTATTGCCGATTGTTGTAAGAACATTTTTACTGCTGTCCTTTTTAACAGCTTTATTCACTTTATCAAAAATGCTTTGTGCGTGCACGTTAGCAGCTAAAATAACCCAGCCAATTACGATAAAAATTTTTTTCATAGTATTTTATTTCAATATCAAAAATAAGCTCATTCATGCTAACAAAGGGTTAATATTTGATTTAATTGCGAATTAAGAGTTATGAATTATGAATTGATCTTCATACAATAACCGAATTTATCCTCCTGAAGTGGCATTAATTTCCTACCTTCGATCCGGTGAATACGACAAAAATATATTCTCATTTCTACAGGCTCTCAGCCTATATGTCCATTATAATGAATGGAACGTCGGTATTTCCCTCTTGATTTGCCCTTTGCGGCTAGGTTAGTCTCGCCATTGCGGGAACAACACTCACTCACACAAACTGTTCATAACATAAAAATAATATTATGCATATTGCCATTTTAGGCGCCGGCATGGTAGGTCGTGCGATCGCTATTGATCTTGTGAAGAATTATGATGTTACTGCTTTCGACATCAGTGAAGATTCATTACAAATGCTTACACAAAAAAATGATCGTGTTAAAACACAGAAGGCTGATCTAAGTGATTATATAAATTATAATGCACTTTTGAAAGACTTTGATATTGTTGTAAGCGCTGTTCCCGGTTTCATGGGATACAAAACACTTATGGCAATTATTAAAAGCGGGAAAAATATTGTTGACATTTCTTTTTTCCCTGAAAATGCGCTTGAACTGGATGAACTTGCAAAACAAAACAATGTAACAGCAATTGTTGATTGTGGTGTTGCACCGGGGATGAGCAATCTTATCCTTGGTTATTACAACAGCCTGATGAAGATCACCGATTTTGAGTGCATGGTTGGCGGACTTCCAAAACAACGTATTAAGCCTTTTGAATACAAAGCGCCTTTTTCTCCTATTGATGTAATTGAAGAATATATCAGGCCTGCCCGTTACGTAGAAAATAAAAATATTATAACGAAACCAGCATTGAGTGATGCAGAATTTATAGACTTTGAAAATGTTGGCACACTGGAGTCATTTAATACGGACGGACTTCGCAGTATTTTATTTACTATGAATCATATCCCAAATATGAAAGAGAAAACATTGCGTTATCCCGGGCATATTGACCTGATCATTGCTTTGAAAAAAGCAGGATTTTTTTCTACTGATGAAATATTATTCAAAGGAAAAAAAATAAAGCCAATGGATTTTACAGCTTCATTGCTTTTTGATTCATGGAAACTGAAAGAAGAGGATGAAGAATTTACACTGATGAAAATAATCATCAAGGGAATAATGAACAATGAACCAGTAAAAATTGAGTACAACTTGTTTGATGAGTATGATGTTACGACAAAAACTGCATCAATGAGCAGGACAACCGGCTATACCTGTACTGCAGCAGTGAATATGCTGATCAATAAATTATTTACTGAAAAGGGTGTTTTTCCTCCTGAACTTGTAGGAAATAATAAAGAATGTTTTGATTTTATGATGGATTACTTAAAGGAGAGACAAGTCATTTATAAGAAAACAGTTTCATAGAATCTCTCCTGTAAAACTCAGTAGTGGGTCAATTAAAATACTGCAGCTTTTTTCACCGCGTAGAATATGAGAAGCCGAGTTTACGCAGAGAATCTCTGCGCAAACTCATTAACTCTTTTTCTCTGTAGTTATACTTCAAATTGACACACCACCAAAAACCCTGTATATAATTCCACCAAATCTGTTGCTTAGATCTTCGTTTAAATAAAATCGTAGAGTGGCACAGTGCTGTGTACAGAATTTATTTTATCTCAGTCCATTTTGTTCCATCCCATTCCCATGTGTCATTTGCATCATTGGGCCAACCAAGCCTTCCACCAAACAAAACAATACGATCCCTGTTTTTATCATAGGTCATATACCCCATTGCCCTTTTTGCAGGCCCATCAGCTGCAATTTTTTTCCATTCCTTTCCGTCCCAGCTCCAGGTATCATTTAGCAATCCGTTTTCGCTACCACCGCCAAATAATATCATTAACCCTTTTTTAGAATCATATGCATAACCGGCTGCTCTTCTTGCTCCTGGTCCGGGTGCAACTATTTTTGTCCATTGCGTTCCATCAAATTCCCAAACATCGTTAAACATTTCCTCCATCTTTGTACCGGTTCCTCCATACAAAACAGTTTTTTTTCTTTTTGCGTCGTATACCATTGCGGGTCCCTGTCGTCCCTCAGGACCGGGTCCTTCAAATTTTTTCCATTCCTTTCCATCCCATTCCCAGGTAGTATTATTTACGACTCCTCTTGCCGGCGATCCCCCAAATACGATCAGTTTATCACGATGCGAATCATACACAAATCCTGGTTCTGAAGCTTTCATTTCAGGAATATCGGTAAGAGTTTTCCATGTATTGTTTTCCAGTACACGAAATTCTGCATTTGAATTACTACCGGCTGTAAAGCCTCCATATGAATAAATTTTATTGCGTTTGCTATCATATGCAAGTCCTATCCCGCTACGTTCATCGCCGGCATTGCCGGTTTGTTTCCATTTTTTTCCGTCGAAACTCCACAGGTCATTAAATACATTAAACGATTTTCCTCCATCAACCGGTGAGCTTCCGGTCGTCATCAGCACGACTTTATTGGCCTCATCATATACCAGCTGATGATGTGCCCTTTTGGGAGGATTGTTTTGTTGATTGGTTTGTGCATGGAGAGAAGAATATATAAACAAGAGAAAAGAGAGCGGAAGAGTAATCTTTTTCATAACTATAGTTTTAATAAAGAAGCAGTAATCTAATTTAAAACATAGCTACGCGTTTTTGTTACCATTCATCAAAAATGAAAAGTGACCGGCGGGATCAACACTTTTATATTTCATTTTTTACATTTTAATTTCACCTGGCAACCAGTTCCACCCTCCTGTTCAATTTTCTTCCGTCTTCTGTTTCATTTGTAGAAACAGGTGCAAGCGGACCAAGCCCCTGTGCTGTTAAACGATTTGCTGCGATATTATATTTTTTCACAAGCTCATTCAGTATTGCGTCCGCACGTTCTTTTGAAAGCGTCATATTATGCTCGTAAGAACCTTTCATATCTGTATGCCCAACAACATATAAATTCAGTTTGCTATCACTGGTTAACAATTTTGCGATCTCCGCCAATGCAGGAACAGATTCCGGTCTAATGATGGCTTTGTCAAAATCAAAATGAATTCCATACAGCGCTATTTTACCATTTGCCTTTATTCCCTTCTGCATTTCTGATGCATTTACTTTGACCAGGTCATTTTTCATGCCTTCCATTTCAATTACATCAAGCATAAACAGCTTTTCATTTGCATGGTATTGTTTACCCGAAAGCACGATATAAGCGTTGCCCCCGTTTTTTTCAAGATGCCCCGCAAGATAGCAGGTGCCGCCGGAAGTAGAAGACCCTTTGAGCAGGCTGATATCTTCACTTGCCGGGAATGGATTCTTTTCATAAAATACATTTAAGAATCCCGAACCACCTACCTCTTTACCAACATTATTTTTATCATCAATTCCCTTTGCCAGAAATGTAAATCCCGAATTTTGCATGGCCTGCATATAATTGCCATATACCTCACTCAATGTTGTTGCACCTTTTAAAGTATAATAAATGCGGGTGCGTTTTCCTTCAATATTTTTCCATTTATCAATTTTCTTATAACCTGTTACAGGACCTGTTGCAATTGCATAAGGAATAAAATTCTGTTCTTCATAATATTTTATTTCGCTTCCGGGATAGCGGGTTATCAGTGGATGATCTTTACTACCAGGAGCATCCTGCGCATTTATAAAACAGACAGGAAATAGAAAAATCAGGAGGAGAGAATAAAAATCTTTTTTCATACTGCAGTAATTGGATGGTGAGAAATTATGGTCCAAATAAAGGTATTGCTATTTTTGTTTAATGACAATAGAGAAATGCCGGACTGTTCTTTCATATGCGTAACTAACCTGTGGAAATAAAAAAAAATGACCGGCAAAAGCCAGTCACTTTATATTGATTGTTACCCCCAAGTCTAAATTTTAATAACCTTTTTCATTCTTTTCTCTCCACCCTCACCTATTTTCAACATATAAATTCCCGGAGGAAGTTTTGAAATATCCAATACCGGTCTTTCTCCCGAAAGTTTTACCTGTATCACTCTCATTCCTGCCATATTAAAAACGCTGCAATTTTTACCATCGAGCACATATTCATTGATGGGCATCATGTTCACATAATCTTTAGCGGGGTTTGGATAGATCTTTATATCTCCTGCAGGTTTCTTAACAGGAAGTGTATCGTCGGGCAATGGAGCTCCTGTTGCAAGGCTGCTATCGCATGCATAAGAATTCAGAAATGAGTTTCTTAAAGCATCTTTTGCAAACAAAGAACGCATTCTCGATTTCTGCCCGTTTGTAAACATGTTCATACATGCATCATTGGTAAGGTCCATGTAATTCATAAACATGTCGCCATTGCCGTTAGGAGAACAACTTGTAACATGAGGAAAGGAAGGACAGTTGAAATTATAACTCAATTGTCGTGGCGTGTCTCCCACCTGGTCATCCCCACAATTATCATCACCCCAAACATGTATTAACCCAAGCCAGTGACCTACTTCATGAGTTGCGGTGCGACCTTTGTCAAAATCAGCACGCAGGTTACCTATAGTTCCAAATACATCAAAATTGATTACTACACCATCTTTTGTCGGATCTCCGCCTGGCATTGTTGCATAGCCAAGACTTCTTCCAAACATATTACATACCCAGATGTTCAGGTATTTTGTGCAATCCCATGCATCATCACCGCCGGCAGCAGAAAATTTCATTCCATCATCACCAAGGAAATAGGGCGCATCTGTATGCTTACGGATTATACCGCGGGTAGCACGACCGTTAGGATCTACCTGTGCAAGACAAAACATGATCTTTGCATCGGCAGCCTGTTGCTGAAAAACTGCGGGTGTATTTACTGCATCTGCATTCAGCCTGCGGTAATCGTTATTCAGCGCTGTGATCTGTGAAAGTATTTGATCATCACTTAAATTTTGCTCAGTTGTATTAAAAAGCAGGTGTATAACAACAGGAATCGTGATGATCTCGTTAGGAACCGTATCTCTTGAAAATGAATTTGCCGAACCTACACGGGCAATCATATTACGCTTCGTATTTTTTTCATAATCGGGTGTGCCGCAAACTCTTTGCGCATATAATCCCGAAAAGAAAAAACAAACAACCAATACTAGTAAAAAACGCTTCATCCCCTTGATATTAAAAATGATTAAATGGTTAAATCATTTTTCAATATGATATAGACTGGTGCTTTTACACGGACTTGAAAATCAACATTTTGGGAAATACATAGGGATGTGTACAGGAATACTGTAACATTGGAAGAAGAGCGGCATTAACTAATTGGGAAATAAGAAAATATCCGGCTCAGAGGTAGCATAAAAATAGAAACATTTTCCAGAAAAGAAAATGTTTTATCGTTTTATTTTAAAAAAAAATCGATTGACCCGCAGGCAGTTACCTATTTTTGCGGCCAAAACGCTTAAAATGAGGTATCTAAGGATCATAATAATTGTGGTGGTGGTTGTAGTGATTGCTGCCGTTGTGTGGAATAAGTACAAAAGCAACGATAATGGCCCCGAAACAGATGATACGATCAAGCCCATACCCTCTGGTATAGCCGCTCCTTTAGCGTTAAGTTTTAATATTATCAACCAGTTTCCTCACGATACAAGCAGCTTTACTGAAGGATTGGAAATGCACAATGGCAAATTGTATGAAAGCGGTGGCGACTATGAAAGTTCAGTACTTCAATATGGTGATCATAAAACCGGGGTTGCTACAGAACGGCATAAAATGGGAACAGACAAAATATTTGGTGAAGGCGTCACCATTTTAAAAGATAAAATTTACCAGCTTACTTATCAAACAAATACCTGCTACGTGTATGATATTAAGGATATAACCAAGCCAATAAAAACCTTTACCTGGCCACACGAAGGCTGGGGAATGACCAATAACGGCACAGACCTGATCATTGATACCGGCAGTCCGAATTTATATTTTGTGGATCCAGAAACATTTAAAGTAAAGAGCACTGTAAATGTTGTAGACAACAGAGGTCCGGTTGCGCAAATTAACGAGCTTGAATATATTGATGGTTTTGTTTGGGCAAACGTGTGGAATACGAACCGTATTATAAAAATTGATCCGGAAAGTGGTCATGTGGTTGGCGAAATGTTTCTTAGTTCTATTGCATCTTCAGATGGAAGATTACTCAATGGCGGCTTTGAAAATACTGATGTAATGAATGGAATTGCCTATGACAGTACCTCAAAAATGTTGCTTGTTACCGGTAAACGTTGGCCGAAGTTGTTTGAAGTGAAGATAAATTAACAGCTGTTAGCTATTAGCTGCAAGCTGTTAGTCCATTCTAAAACTTTATAGTTTTCTTTGATAACAGCTTCATTAATTTTGTAGTAGTGAAGGGATTGCAAACAACTAACAGCTACAAGCTAGAGGCTTGCAGCTAACAGCTCCTAACCACATAAATTACCGAACTGCATTTCGTTTTATTAAACATCGCTTTAAAATTCGAAACCAATCCAATCCAAAAAGCTTTTACGATACTTCCTTTTCCATTTCGATACTGTTCACTCAGGATGCTCACATAAAAACTGTCAAACCACATTGGTTTTGTTTTTTCTACTTTCATTCCGTGCATTTCCATCAATATGTTCATGCTTTCAGGAGAAAAATGATAGAGGTGACGGGGAACATCATATGCTGCCCAATAAGACTGGTAGATGGATGCATCATTTGAAGTATAATTGGGAACGGCAATGAATATGCGTCCATTTGATTTAAGTATCTTTTTCAACTGGCTTATATATTCATGCAATTGATGCACATGTTCCATTACATGCCATGCAGTGATGGCATCAAATTCAGCAACAGGCAATTCAAATATCTTTTGAGCCGGTAATGGCTGGATATTGTATAATGATTGTGCAATTTTCCTGGCCCCTTCATCAGGCTCCAATCCTGTTATCCTCCAGCCCGCCTGTTGCATGTTATTTAAAAAAGCGCCGGTGCCACAACCTACATCCAAAATATTTCCCTGCTGCAATCGCGTTTCTTTTTGTACCAGGTTCTTTTTCGATAAAAGTGTTTTTTTGCGGATACGATGATACAGCTTATTAATAAATCCTTCCTGTGTATCGCTGTGTGAAATATAACTAGTGGACTGATAATACTTCCCTATCTCTCCCTGCCCCGGGATATCCTGTGTGAACATCAGTGTGCAATTATTGCACTTCCATACCTGGAATTGCTCCTGCGTAACTGTAAAATCCTTTGCCGCAAATACAGGCTGAATGGAAATTGATTTACACAGCGGGCAGAGTGAGTAATGAATCATGAATGTATGATTTATGATGTATGAAGTATGATGTGTGACGCATCCTAATAGAACATATCATACATCATAAATCATAACATCATACATTAATTAGTTTGATATGTTTGTTGAGCTGAAGGAGCAGTAAATGTTTGCGTATTTCCAACATCTCTCCTGGAATGTTCTTTATAATAAAATGCCAATGCCGCTCCTGCAACCACAGTGAGTATTACCGCAGCTATCCACCAGTTTCCTTTTTTTACTTTTTCTTTTTCACTATAATACTCGGTCATTACTTCACTGGTAGTTTCAGTGTCACCTACCCGGATACTATGTGAAGCAGCTTTAGTAAAAGGAACACGGTCAAAACGAATAGATGGGAGAAATTCTTTTGGAAGCGGGTCTTCTTGGAATACAAGTATTCCTGTATGATCGATAAAAAACTTACCGGCATTCTCCAGTTTAATTTCTCCAAACGAATTCAGCTTTTGCAAACCGATACAATATTTTTGAAGTGATACCGAAGCTTCTCCAACAGGAATATTTTTTTGAGTAGCAATGAATGCCACAAAATGATCCGCAGGAGTTTCTGTAGTTGAGAATTCAATATGAGGTCCGGGTGCTGATAATTTATTGTCACCATGCCAGGCAACAGCATTGCTTTCTTTGATTTGAAGCGTTCCCACCGAAGGAAGCGGGCAATTTTTATACTTAAAAAGGTATTGTTCAATCAAATCTTCCATCCGGCAAATGTATGGTTCTTTTAAAAACGAAAGATAACTCCTCCCAATAAATTTATTCCATACACTTCATAATTGTGCCAGCGCTGATACTTATTGTTTAAAATATTATTTACATCAAAAAAGGCACTGAACTGTTTATTTATTTTGAATTCCGCTCCCGCACTCAGGTCTGATCCGCCGGAAAATGCATGGCTTTTATTATCTGTATCCAGGTATTTTCCCCCACCAAATAAATAAAAATCTCCTTTCAATAAAAGCCTTTCAAGCGCCCACCAGCGAAGGGAACCGGTAAATTCCATTGGGACCGTATTCCATGCCTTGTCGTTCAGCTTTAACCCCGTATAGCCATTCAGCGTAAGGCCCGCAGTAGCTGTAAATTTTTCCTGGCTGATATAGCTAATGTCGCCATGAATTCTAACTGACTCCATCATGGGCTCATAGCTTAGCTTAAAGCTGTTGATATTTACCCCACCATTATCAATATCATTTACAAACAATGCGAAATTTTTAAAATGAACAATCCCGGCCTTTGCATTAAAATTAAAATGCTTTCCCAGTGATGCTTTAATACCTCCATAAAATTCAACTTCCCTTGTATTGGTTTGAGCAGTCAGCGTTTGAATATAGGGATTGATGCCTGAAAGATTGCGATAAGTATTTTTAGTGATGCGCCCTACCCACCCCGCCTGGAACATAAATACATTTTCCTTTACCTGCGCTTCGGCATAAATATTTGGAAGATAATGGAATTCGCCATTGTCCCATAGCGGTATTAGACCTGCATTTATTTTTAACCTCGGGGAATTATACACTACCGATGCCGCAATCTGTTCAACATTATTATCGATATTATAATTGGCAGGTTGATAATTTCTTGTGCTGTATTTCGTAACGTCTGCTTTTGCATCTACTTTAACGCTGAATTTTTCATTCAGTTGTAATGCCACAGGAGCATTAATAATAATACTTGTTTCACTTAACCTGTCTTTGTTGGTAAAAAAGTTCAATTGGATGTTTGGATCATAACTTATTTTCAGATCATTACTAACAGTGTTGCGTATACCAACTGCTAAATCGATTTCCTGAAATTGCTGTTGCACCTGCTTTCTTGTATAATTAAATATCTTATGATCATACCCATACAGGTAATACTGGTTCCTGCTGGTAGATGCAGCTGCATACACTTCATTCTTTGGAAGAAAATAACTCCCGGTTGCTTTCACATTAAAAAATGAATAATCCTGGTGTGTAATATTTCCTTTTGAGCTTATAAAACTTCCATACACATTCGCCAGCCATGTTTTTCCATCACCAAAACCGACTCCTGCATTAATATAAGGCGTTGCATAATTTCCAAATCCTGCTTTAATAAAATTACGGTTACCGAGGTACAGGCTGCTATCCTGTTGCAATGCAAGCGGCTTAAGTGCTATTGCCTGGTAAGCATAAAACAGGTTCTGAGAAGGAATATTATACTCCTTTACATTTTTGGATGAATCTGCATTCAGTTGAGACCCGGAAAAATTTATTTTCACCGCATTGCGCAATACGGGCTTAAATGAAGAAGTAATATTAATACTTTGTTTTTTCGTTGTATCTTTTTGCGCCATAAGGTTCTGCGATACAAACAAAGCGATAAACAATATTCCAATGGATCGATGCATGTTGCAAAAATTGAGTTGTTGTATGTTTAAATCCTCAGCTTTTTTCAGTTTTTTAGCGGTCAGACCGCTTGCCAGCAACCGGTCTGACTGCTTTTTCTTAAAATAATTTCCTGGGTTCATAAGTTTAATTTCCAATTTTTGAATTTTGTTTTTCTTCTGCAATCGCTGCATCCAGTTTTTGTTGTGCCTCATTTTTCAATTCGGCAATGGCGGCATTTTTTGCAACGCTTTCATAGGTTGCTTTTGCATTGAAATAATCTTTTTGCTTCATAAAAATGTCGCCAAGCAATATGTACGACTTTGTTACCCATTCATCATAAGAACCCGTTTCTTTTATTACAGACATGGCAGCCTTTTCCGCAGCACTAAAGTTATTGAGCGAAAGCTGGCAACTGGCAATTTCATACCGGGCTTCTGCGCCCCAGGTAGTTTTATTGATTGCAGCAGCAGATTTAAACGAGCCAATCGCCGCGTTGCAATCATTTGCTACCTGTTGCGATTTACCAAGCACTAAAAAAGCAATGGACTTATCATCTGTACTCGTTCCTTTTTTCGTTAGCAGGTCTTTGGCTGCATCATTTGCAGAAGTATAATCCTTCAATAAATAATAACTGCGAACGAGCCCACGCAATGCTTCAAGCAAATTATCCTGGTTTACTGCATTGCCCCGAAGTGATTCGAAATATTTTTTTGCATCAACATAATTCTTTAATTCGAAATAATTAATTCGTGCCGCCTCCAGCGTTGCACGTTCAAAATATTTATTCAACCCTTTACTATTTACATACTCATAAGACTTCAATGCATTTGGCCAGTCTTTGTTTTTTTGGTAACATTCCCCGTTAAAATAATTCGCTTCCACCGCATTGGCTCCATTTTCAAACCGGGACAGGTAATTATTAAAACCACTGATGGCGGCCTTGCAATCGTTTGCCTGGTATTTTAATAATGCAGCTGTGTAGGTAATTGAATCCGCTTCAGTCACCGAAATATTCACTCCATTTTTACGCATCAGGTCGAGGTATTCATTTGGTTTACCTTCCTCTACATAAATATCTTTAATGATGCCGAGTGCTTCTTCTGATTCAGGAGACTGCGGGTATTTTTGAATGAGCTGCTGGTATGCGTTCAACGCATTTTGATTTTCGTTGCTGTTGTAATATGCAAGGCCCTGTTTCAGGTAAGCTTTTGGCTTTAATCCTCCCGCTTCATTTGAATTGGAAGATAATATCCTGTCGAGATAAGGAACAGCATCTTTGAATTTTTCATCCGCAATATAAGTTAACGCGACTTCCATATTCGCATCCTCCAACAGGTTACTCTTCGGGTATTGCTTAGAAATGGAATTCAATATCCTTATTTTTTCTGCACTGCTTTTTATTCCTGCAATCATTGCCTTTTGATAAAGCGCATAATCACTCTGGGGCAGCGCATTGTTGATCATGTACTCATACATGCCGTTTGCTTTTGTAAAATCCTTTTGCATGTAATAGCAATCAGCACTTCTTGTATATGCATCCAGTTCAACAAAGGAAGATGTAACAGAAACATTTTTTGCAACAGGTTCAAAATTTGCCAATGCATTTTTGAAATTCTCTTTCTGAAACCAGCTGTAACCCAGGTCATACTTTGCAGTCGAATAAGTAGCTTCTCCTGATGCCTGCACATTCGCCTGTAAAAAAATGCTGATATAGCGGATCGCGTCATCATAACGTTGCTGCCTGTAAGCAATTTCTCCTTTCCAAAAATTTGCATAAGGAAGAATATTGCCTGAAGAAGGATTTGCCAAAACATTGTCAAGCAATTCTTCTGCATCGGCCAATTTCTGGTCGTTAATGAATTCTATTGCCCTTCCATATAAGATACGCGGATACACTTTTTGCATAGCTGTTGTAGGCGGCTTGAATGATTCATAAAGCGCCAGTGCATCACTAAAATTATTTGTATTGGCCAATAGGTTTACCAGTATCTCTTTAGCTTCTGTATCATATTCGGAGTTAGGATAATCATATATATACTTTTTCATTTCATTCAGGGCGATGTCCTGGTAACCCAGTTCATAGGAGAGTTTTGCATAATTGAATCTTGAAACTTTTTGTTGCGTGGGATTGCTGCTGTTGAAAGCACTGTATTGAAATGCATTCCTTGCATTTTCCTTTTGCCCGATCTTAAGATAGAGGTCACCGAGCAGGTACATACTATTCTGTCCCATCGAATCTCTTTCATTGCTAAGCTGCTTAAACCCATCAATTGCTTTCAGCGTTTGGTTGTCTTTGTAATAACAAAAACTCAGTTCATATAATATCTCTTTTGTCACTTTATCACTGCCGTTTACATAATCTTCCAGCAATGGAAGTGCTTTTTTATAATCCTTTTTTTCAAATGCAAGCTGCCCCATTAAAAGCTTGAGTTGTTTTTCATAGTACAAGCTCCCTCCTCTTGCAATTATTGATTCGCCATATTTCAATGCCTCGTCCTTCTTGCCCTGGAAATAATATATCTCTGCTATATAATAAGGAACAACGCCCATGTATTCTTCTTCTGTTTCAACAAGCTTAAAAGACTTTAACGCCTCATTGTATTGCCTGTCGGAATAAGCAATGAATCCATAATAATAATTAGCAGGGATAAAATATTTATTGGTGTGTATCTGTACGATCTCGTTAAATAAAGGCTTCGCTTTTTCAAACTGCTTTAAATTAAAATAAGCATAGGCTTTTTCAAATTTTGCATCAGCGATCTGGTCGTTACTGAGGTTATCATAACCGGCAAGTTCGAAATATTCGATCGCTTTCTGAAAATCATCTTTAAGGAAATAATAATGTCCCAAATGAAAGCTTAATATTTGCCTGCGTGGCTCGTTGGTTACATCATGAATATACTTTTCAGCATCATCCTTACCAATATCCTGCATCAGTTTAAGTTCGCAGACAATGTAATAATAGTTCACATCTTCATTCAGGTAAGCATGATCGCTGGTTGTATTATCCGGATATACTGCCTTTAGTTCCCTTGCCAGTGGATAAGCCAGGGCATATTCTTCTTTAACCATCATTTCTTTCACGTCCTTGTATTTTTTTTCAGGATCGATAACATTGTGTGTAGCCTGGGAAAATAGTGAAAGTGAAATGGCGGTAGATAACAGCGTGGCGAAAAATTTTTCTTTACTCATGGTGGGTTATTTCTGAATTACTTTTGCAAATGTAAACCAGCGTAACGTTAACAAAGATTATTCCGAAGAATAATTATTGACGTACTGTAAACAAAACGAAACTATTTTTATTTTGCTGTTAAAGGATTGATAAAAGAATTCTGTTTTTTGATCGGCATTATGCAGTATTTGTTGTTTTGGTTTATTATTTTTACAAAAAATATCTATGAGAAAATTATTATCCATTAACTACTCTGCAGGTGCATTCAACTTTGCAATGCTCTTATTCCGGCTAACATTCGGCGTTTTAATGATGAATCATGGTTATGGCAAGCTTACTAATTTTAATAATATGGCCTCGAAGATGCCCAATTTACTGGGAATGGGAGGAACTGTTACAGCAGCCCTTGTTGTATTTGCCGAATTCTTTTGCGCCTTATTTATCATCCTGGGCTTATTTACCCGCTTTGCCTGTATTCCATTAATTATTGCTATGGCTTATGCACTGATTGTAGCGCACAAATGGGATGCTTTTGGTGATGGTGGAGCTGCAGCACTGTACCTGTGCGCTTTCATTGTTTTATTGTTTATCGGGCCGGGCAAAATAAGTGTTGATGGTATGATGGGGAAATAAATTAATAGCTGCCAGGTTTCAGAGATCAGCCCCAAGCTTTAAAATGGTAGCAGCTGAAGTCTGATAGCAAAAAATCCAAATCTGTCTATACAGTTTTTTGCAAACCCAGTTTTTTTTATTCCCTGACTCATTATTGGAATTGCTCATAATGTTCACAACAGAAACACAAATAAGGATCCATTATGCACTTACCGACCAGATGGGTATGGTTTATCATGGCCACTATGCCCAGTTTTACGAGATAGGCCGCACCGAAGCGATCAGGCAAATTGGTTATACTTATAAAGATATTGAAGCGATGGGTATCATTATGCCGGTTGTAGATATACACAGCCGTTTCCTGAGACCTGCAAAATATGATGATCTTATAACTGTAAAGACAAGCTTAAGAGAACTTCCCGCCAATCACAAAATTGTTTTTCATTCAGAGATCTACAATCAAAAAGATGAATTGCTGAGTACCGGCGATGTGACATTATTTTTTATGGAGGCTGCGGGAATGAAACGATGCCCAATGCCCGGGGAGTTGAGGGAGAAGCTGGGAAAATACTTTACCAGATAAATTATGAGTTATGAATTTTGAGTTATGAATGAGTACTTAATAGAATGGGGTTTCTGATATACTTCAACCTATTCAGAACTCAAAATTCAGAATTCAAAATTCTTCTACACCCGATCATAATCCGCTTTCCAATTCTTGATCGCTTTCTTAATATCCTTCGCAGTCATATTTTCCTTTACAGCACGATGAGCAAGATCAGGAAATTCATTGTTGGGTGCAAAACGCAATGCGATGATCTGCCTCATTGTAAGTTTATTGTCTAGCAGGTTGCCTGTCATGGCAAAGTAACGAAGGTTCTCTTCTGCACGAATAGCACGGTCCTGTGCTTTTAAGGCAAAACTTCGTGAATACCAAAACAACAATAACAACGCCAGTCCAATCAGAAAAAAAGTAGTCGGTAACCATAACCAACGAACATCATAGAGATAACTCTTGTATAATTTGATAATGGATATCCCTATTACACTTCCAACTAAAAAATAGCCGATAAAGTGAAATACGGGGATCAACCTTGAATGGTTTTTAAAATTTTGTTCTTCCATAAAATAGTTTTGAAGATTAGTACTAACTGCATCCTGTTGCGCCGAAAGCGGAATTCGACTTAGCTTTTTGCTTCACTTTGTTTGCAAAACGCGGTCTCACAAATAAAATTACTTTAAAAGATCCAGAACCTTCCACATTTTCTGCCTGGCTGCAGAGGGAGCCCCATCAAAATTGTTTACAATGAAAGCAAAGCTGTATTCCGCTCCCGTAGCGGATTTCACATAACCTGTATAAGATCTTACACCGCCAATATAACCATCTTTCATTTTGATCCCGTTCATTTCAGGCAAAGCAAGATAAAAAGAAGAAAACCAGGGACGCCGTTTTGCATATTGCAGTATTGTTACCAACGCTTTTGTAGTTAACCTGTTGGCCGGCGAAAGTCCACTGCCGTCAATAATTTTAAGTGCAGACTTCTCTATTCCGTGATTGCTCCAGAAATCCCTTATAACGCTTACTCCACTATCCGTTGAGCCTGTTTTTCTTTTTTCATAAGCAATCGTTTTTACAAATGCTTCACCATAGAGGTTAATGCTTTTCTTAAGGAACCAGTAATTCATACTATCGAAGCTGGGTGACAAATATTTCCACTCTACTTTCTCCGTATTGTTCTTTGCTTCGTATTGCCCTGTTTGCATCTTGCCTGGGTTATTAAATGCTTTATTGTATTCATCCAACATTGGCCAGAACTTTTCATGGAATAAAGATCTACCATCAGGCGATGATGCAGCAACAGTGAGTGAATCTACACCGAGTGGCACCGTTCCTCTCAAAAAAATATTTGTAGAATAAACGGCAGTATATACATACACCTGATCACCGCTTCCTTCCGGACCAGTTGTAAGTTCATTGATAACTTTGTTACGATTTAACGGACTTTCGGACAAAACAATTACGCTATCTCCTATCTTTTTGCCGGGTTTAAGAACGATGTTATACTGGTTTTCATGCCATGTAAAACTGTTACAACCTGAGCCATAATATTGTCCTATATCTTCCCATGGCCATCCGCCTGGAATTGTTTGTGTGCCCCATTTCGTGTCGTCAATAATAAAATTTTTGATTGGCTTGATCCGCATTTTTTTATATTCCTTCATCAGATCATCAAAGATATAATCCTCGCTTGTTTCATTCCACCGCCAGCTTCCAAATGTAGGATCACCATCACCGCTGAGATACAAGTCAGCTGTTGATGAATCTTTAACGGTTAAATAAACAAACTTTGTTTTATACGAAAAATTGTTTCCTAATAATTCAAATCCACTTACACTGGTAACGATCTTCTGGCAGCTTGCCGGAGCCATGCCTGTTTGTTCATTTTTTGCATAAATAACCTTGCCTGTCCTTGTATCAACAACATACATGCTCAAGAGGGAATGTTCAAACTGTTTGTCGAGTTGCAATGATCTCATCGCATTACCGAGTTTGGTAGTGATAATATCCTGCGAATAACAAATGTTGAATACTACCAAACAAAGAATAAAGGGAAGTTTTTTCATTTTTGGGTTTAACTTGCATAAAAATAAAGAATAAAACTCAGTGAATAGTCAATAGTGAATAGTGAAAATATGTGGTTTTTACCTTTTTAGGAAAGTCAGAATAATTGGGTAATTAACGAATGCTTGCATCTTTTTAAAATTCATACACCGTATAGACTTTGCATTTTCACCATTCACTATTTCACCATTCACTCACCTTAATAACACGCAATGGCAACAGCTTCCATAATAACCATCGGCGACGAACTGCTCATCGGCCAGGTAATAGATACCAATAGTGCATGGATGGCACAGGAACTTAATAAAGCAGGTATCAGCGTAATACGTCGTGTAGCCGTTGGCGATGTTGCAGCAGAAATCCGCACAGCATTGGATGAAGAAAGCAAACATGCCGATATTATTCTTATCACGGGTGGACTTGGACCTACAGCAGATGATATTACCAAACCCGTCCTTTGCGAATATTTTAATGGAAAAATGATCGTGGATGAAGGTGCACTGGAGAATGTAAAATATCTTTTTGAAATGGTATTCAAAAGACCCATCACCGAAAGAAATTTAAAACAGGCCGAAGTTCCCGATAATTGTAAAGTAATACAGAATAAACGAGGGTCTGCACCGGGCATGTGGTTTGAAAAAGATAACAGGATTTTTGTAAGCATGCCAGGCGTACCACATGAAATGAAAGGAATGATGGAGCTTGATGTAGTTCAGCTATTGGTAAAACAATTTACTTTCAAGCATATTGCTCATCGTACCCTTGTAACATTTGGTATTGGCGAATCGCTGATCGCTGATATGATCATTGATTTCGAAACAGCATTGCCCACTCATATCAAACTTGCTTACCTGCCAAATTATGGTATGGTAAGATTAAGACTCACAAGTCTCGGAGATAATAAAGAAACAATCGAAACAGAAATAGACAATTGTTTTGCATCATTACAGCAACTTGTGAAAACTTACCTGATCAGCGATATAGATGCCTCTATGGAACAGGTGCTGGGCAAACTGCTCGTCTCAAAAAATAAAACGATGTGCACTGCAGAAAGCTGCACAGGTGGATATATCGCTCATTTAATTACTTCTGTTCCGGGTTCATCTGCATTTTATGATGGAACTGTTGTTAGTTATTCATACAAAGCAAAAGAAGACCTGCTGGATGTAAAAGCGCAAACCCTTTTGAATAAGGGAGCCGTAAGCGAAGAGGTAGTGACTGAAATGGCAAAGGGAGCTTTACAAAAGATCAGGTCAGATTATGCAATAGCTGTTTCCGGTATCATGGGACCCAATGGCGGAACACCCGAAAAACCGGTAGGAACTGTTTGGATAGCTGCGGGAAGCAGGGAAAAAATAATTGCCAGAAAATTTCATTTCCGTTTCGACCGGCAACGTAATATAGCCATGACTGCTGCGAATGCGTTAAACCTGCTAAGGGAATTTGTGATGCTGGATATATAATGCTGGATACGGGATACTTGATTAGCTGTCTAAAGTTCGAACCCATATAAACTGCTTAAAGCTCCTGGCTTTCACCATTCACTATTGGCTATTCACTTATCACCGGTTCATTCATTCACCCCCTCTGTTTCTCGTTTCCCGTTTGCCGTTCCCGTTTGCCGTTTCCCGATATCTGCTTACATTTGCCCATAATTAATCACCCACTATAAACCTTTTTTGCTATATGAGTTTAGTTGATCTTGTAATGCCCAAGCTTGGAGAAAGTATCATGGAAGCAACCATCCTGAAATGGCATAAGCAACCAGGTGATAAAGTAGCACAGGATGAAACCATACTTGATATTGCAACCGACAAAGTAGACAGTGAAGTTCCTTCAACTGCAGAGGGCATTTTGGAAGAAATTCTATTTAAAGAAAATGATGTTGTTCCTATCGGGACCGTGATTGCAAAAATAAAAGTAGGTGCATCACAGGCTCAGCCCGCCCCCGCCGCGGCGACACCGGCTCCTAAAAAAGAATATGAAGAAGCGAAAGTAGTGGAAGAAATTCCTTATACCCCTTCAACTCCCAATACCTCGTCAAACAATAATAAAAACGGCATTCGCTTCTATTCTCCCCTGGTGTTGAATATTGCGCAAAGTGAAGGTATCAGTATGAGTGAACTCGAAAATATACCGGGTACAGGACAAGATGGAAGGGTGAGCAAGAAAGATATTTTAATGTATGTTTCAAACAGGTCTGTTGGACATAAACCTTCGGCCATCAGCCAGCCTGCAACAGTTCAAAATGAGCCAGTACACGCAAGAGAGACCCAGGTTACTGTTGCTGCGCAAAATGTTCCGGCCATTGCACCTGTATATGGAGGCAATGTTGAGGTCATTGAAATGGATCGTATGCGTAAGCTGATTGCAAAGCATATGGTGGATAGTAAACACACCAGCCCGCATGTAACCAGTTTTGCAGAATGCGATGTAACCAACCTTGTTTTGTGGAGAGAAAAGATCAAAAAAGAATTTGAAAAAAGAGAAGGTGAAAAGATAACGTTCACACCGTTATTTATTGAAGCAATTGTAAAAAGCATCAAGAAATATCCATTACTCAGCAGTTCAATTGATGGCGAAAAGATCATTGTAAAGAAAGACCTCAATATTGGTATGGCCACTGCCCTGCCAACAGGTAACCTGATTGTTCCTGTTATTAAAAATGCTGATCAGCTGAATTTAGTTGGATTGACCAAGCAGGTAAACGGACTTGCAAATGCTGCAAGAATAAATAAATTAAAACCCGATGATACAACAGGCGGGACATTCACTTTAACCAATGTTGGAACCTTTGGAAGTATTATGGGTACACCAATCATTAATCAGCCGCAGGTAGCCATCATGGCCGTTGGTGCTATCAAGAAAAGACCAATGGTTATTGAAACGCCACAAGGCGATACGATTGGTATCAGGCATATGATGTATATCTCCTTAAGTTATGACCATCGTATTATTGACGGTGCTCTTGGATCTACATTCTTAAATTCAGTTAGTAAGGAGTTGGAGAATTTTGATATTAACAGAAGCATATAAATTGACAATTGATAATGGATAATTGACAATTAAAACCTGCATTCTTCATTGTCAATTATCCATTATCAATTCTTAATAACCTCTTATCCCGGCTTTTATCACTGAATCTTTTTGCGTATTAGTAAGCGTACGGTTATATTTAAACAATGCTCCTTCCCAATCACCATAAACAGGGTTTGGTATCACAATAAATCTGCTGCCAAAATCTTTTGCTGATGCATTGGTATTTTGTAAACGTTCTTCGGTTGTTTTCTTATCAAACAAACTGCTGAAGTCTCCGAGGTTATCTCCCAAAAGCATTACGATCTCATGTGTGGCTGCAACTGTTTTTCGTCTTTCTTCTTTACCGGATGTGGCTTGTCGCGGAAAAAAATGTGCATCATCCGCATTAGGAAAATTAAAATGTTGCAGATTTTTCAGCGTACTTGCTCTTTCTTTTTCATCCCTGTTGGTGATATAAAAGATCTCTACGCCTTTTGATGCAGCATATTTTAAAAAGGATGCCCCACCAGGAACAGTATCTGCAGCCGATTTGCCCGTCCACTCATACCAGCTGTCCGGTTCATAATCTTTATTAAGCAAGGTCTGATGAGCTTCATACGGGCTGTTGTCCAAAACAGTTTCATCAATGTCTGTAATGATCGCCATTGGTTTACTTGTTTGGGGTTTATATTGATCAAGCCGAAGCTGTGCGATATTATATGCCTGCAAACAAAGCGCCCTGTATTCCGCTGCTTTTTGTTGCCAGATCGTTGCAAATAGTTTACCGTTGATGACAACATTCCCGGTAGTAGTATTGCCTGTTGTTGTTGCATGCCTGGTGCTGCATGCACTTATAATAACAAGGCTGATTAAAGCGATCTTCTTCATAAATTTTGTTTTAAAATATTGTATCAACTACACCTGCAGCCAATGCCAGGCAGATTGCAACTATCCATGCCGCCGTCCATGTCCTTACTTCAAAGCCTTTGAATAATTTATCTGTTAGCTTTATAATAATTACGGTAACAAAGAGCCGTACGAGGAATGTTATTAAAAAAAGGGTGATCACATTTAAAGGAAACCGGATGAAAAATCCGATGGTAGCATTCAGTAGTCCTATTACGAGGCAAACAAGAATGGCTGTTCCATAATTTTTAACCGTTACACCAGGTATGATACTTGCCAAAACTAATAATACGCCGGCATTAATTAAAAGATGAATAATGAAATCCATACAAAGTATTTAGTACACAATGTTATCAATTTTTAGGCATTATAAACAAATCATTGCCGAAAATATTAAATTACAGTATAGACCGCTAATTTTTAAATGCACAGATCAATTATTATAAGTACTATTTGCCTTTATATGTTTGCCGCATGTAAAACAACTTCTTCACATAAGCCATCCACCACCAGTGAAACTTTATCTGCGCCCGATACATTACTGGCACAAAAACAACGAAGGGGTGTTGATTTTTTTGCCGAAGGAAATGAACCCGTTGCATGGACACTTGAAATTGATTTTGCAAAAGGATTTTCATTTAAACCATCAGACGGACGATCATTGATCACTTCCCCTGCACAGGTACAAAGAGATGCATCTGTAAATACAGACATTTATGAAACAAAAACTGATATCGGGCTGATGAAAATTATCATCTATGACGAATCCTGCATTGGCAAACAACAAAACATAAAAAAGATCACCATAACGCTAAATGACAAACGCTATCAGGGTTGTGGCAATTATCTTTACGATGAGCAGATCAATAATGCCTGGTCGCTGGAGAATATTGACAACAGGAATCCAAGTATACCTGTAAAAAATCTTCCGTGGATTGAACTCAACCTTTTAAAAAACAAAATGAATGGATATGACGGGTGTAATACGATCAGTTCAGCTATCAGGATCCAGGGTAATCGCATAAAGTTTGCTGCATTCAGCAAAACTAAAAGAGCATGTCCCGACAATGAAGCGGAAAGATTATTTTCCACTATGCTAAGCGATCATGAAGTAGATTATTATATTAAAGATGGAAGATTGGTTATTGTACTCCTCAACGAAATAAAATTGATTTTTATTAAAAAAGAGTAATCTTTAACCACGGAGTTTAGGAGAGTTCATTACAGAGTTTCACATAGTTTTCGCGAATACATAAGAGCCTAAGATGCACAAAACTTTTTTAAAAATATTTCTTAGTGTTACTTTGACCCCTTGTGGCGACAAAAAAATAAAAATACATTCATTGCAAACCATGGCCATTTCCCGATTCCCGATTGATGATTATTGTTTTATTTAGCTCCCAGCTTATCAAGCTTCCCATTGATCTCATTCAATAACGCCAGCTGTTGTGCCTGGCAATCAAACAGTGTTTTTATCTGGTCTTCAAGCAACAAATCTACTTTTTGATGAAGGCTTCGTATTTGCATTTCTGCTTTCATATTTACGAGATAATCATTCTCACTTCTCTTCCGGTCTTTTTCTTCCTTCCTGTTCTGGCTCATCATGATGACAGGTGCCTGCAAAGCTGCAACACAGGAAAGTATCAGGTTCATCAGGATAAAAGGATATGGATCAAAATGATCGTCTTGAGGCATCACTATGTTGAATACTATCCATACAGCAAGGATAATTGCAAAAGCTATAATAAATTTCCAACTGCCCCCAAAACGTGCAACCTTATCAGAAATACTCTGTCCACGGGTTAATATTTCTTCAGGAGGATTTAACTGGTTGTTTACAATGAGTTCTTCACTTTTAAGTGATTGCTGCACGATATCATGCAGCTTCTTCAAATGCGCATTTTCTTCAGAAAGCATTTGCTGAATTTCGGTATTCTTCATAATAAAATTTTTAAGTTGAGATGCTATGCAGTTATACAGCCAGGTTGATGGCGCACAGGGAAATTGCAGGAGTTCGCTATGAAACAGTGACTGTGTGCTTCTTCATGCAACGAATTTGCCTTGTCAATTTTTGACTGATCGGTAATGGTTACCTGCGGATGTAAAACAACTTCAGTAAAATGTCCTCCCTTACCTGTCTCTGCCATCGTACCGGTAGCTTCATCAACATAACCAGTTACTATGATACCATTATCAGCGCATAGATGTAAAAACCAGAGCATGTGGCAGGTTGATAAGGATGCAACCAGCATATCTTCTGGATTGTGTTTGGTTCTGTCGCCTAAAAAAGCCGTATCCGAAGATCCTTCGATATCAACTTTATCATCGATGGAGATCCGGTGACTGCGATCGTAGCCTTTGTACGTTTTGGTTCCTTCTCCCCTGTTGCCTGTCCAGGTAATGGTAGCTTTGTAGTGATGCTGTTTGTTCATGAATGCAAGTTGAAGGTTGTTGAATTTTAGTTGAATGATTGTTGAAGATTGTTGAAGGTTGTTGAAGGATAGAAATTGACACGTCAGGTCAAATAACCATTTAACTACTTTCAACTAATATTCAACATTTTTTATTGAGGTTTATGATTTATGATGATAAATTGTCTTGGTTCTGGGCTTATATGAATGATATCCTGCTAATTTACGCATTTGCGCTCTCACAATGTCGTTACCGGTAAGAGAATACGCTGCTTCAGTTCCCTGTATGATGAAATTTAGCCGGTTTTAATAATGGGGAATAAAAATTACACGAGATAACTGTTTTTCAATTTACTTTGCGTTTTCTAAAAGTATATTAATAAAAATACTCATGAATATCAGGCACGTAAAGTTTTTAAGGAATAAGTCTCTGTTTGGAAAATTGATTCGTCTCCCATTTAAATTGATTCCATATAATTCGGTTTTAAAAATTCTTTCCGGAAACTTAAAAGGTAAAAAATTCATCAAGGGTGCACACAATATCAGCGTAATTTTCGGAACCTATGAAAGAAAACAATCAGACAAATTCGCATCCTATTGCAAGGCCAGCAAGTGTTTTTGGGATCTTGGTGCACACGTAGGATATTATACATTACTGTACAATTCTCAAAATCCAGCAGGAAATATCCTTGCTTTTGAACCCAGTGAAGTAAATGCAAAACTATTTCACAAGCATATGGAATTAAATAAGATCAGCAATTATAAATTGTTTGAAGTTGCGGTATCAGATAAAGAAGGAATGTTGTCATTTAAAAAAACCAGGACTACCGTTGCCGGAAAATTGGATGAAGAGGGAGAAACAAAAGTAAAAGTGGTAAGGTTATCAAAAATGTTAGAAACAAACGAGATACAAATTCCCGACCTGGTTAAAATGGATATAGAAGGTGCTGAAGAAAATGTTTTACGCGATATGAAAGCAGTGTTTACACAACGTAAGCCGGTGCTTTTTGTTTCAACACATGGCAAACAGGTTCATTTGAATTGTGTAGCATTGCTGAAAGAAATGGGATATAATTTAAAGCCACTCGACAAGCCGGACCTGGATGCTTCGAGAGAAATACTTGCATTCCCTTAATAAGAAATTAATGCAAAAGTAATTTTAATAAAATGCCGTTGATTCGAACAACGGCATCTTTATTTATTAAAATATAATGAGAATGGAAATGTGGCTGAAGCCGATTAGTATCTATTGTTTGCGGTTGGCTTAAGCCAACCGCAATGAACCGATGCGAAAATATGGCTGAAGCCAGTTTTGAAATTTCTTTTTTTGCCGTTGGCTTAAGCCAACGGCAATGTATCGAAGAGTATCATGCTTTAGCCACATTAAAAATCTATTCTCCGCCGGCCTTGTCTCCTACAAACCATTGTTCTTTATTCTTAAAAAGGACATTGAATGTAGTGAGTGATCCATAGCAACGGGTAACATATTGCTGCATATTTACTTTATCCTCGTCGCTTAGCTTTTTATTGCTGTTGATATTTTGTTCAAGCACCCTTAGCCGGTCCCTAAGCATAACTATTTTATGAAAAAAATCATCTACGGGAATTTCTTTTGGTTTTAATGATTTATCTGCAGGCTGCAGTAACATAGTACCCCCGATCCATCGATCACCTAATGGAACAGTTTCCGAGATCCCGGACCACAATCTTAAGATTTTTAGCAATGACCGTTCCACATCAGAAGTTGTTTCGAGTTCTACTGAAACATTGGCTGCAATGATCTCATCGAGTTTTGGATCAGTTTTGTCAATTTCCTTTATTCCGCTATCGATAAAAGAAATAAGATAAGTTGCATAGCGAACACCCACGATCACACCGGGACCATATTGCGTATGCTGTAACCTTGTTCCTACGCCGAGTACTAATTCTTCCATAATTGATTGTTTACTCAAATGTAAAAATATGTTTTGACTTTTGTGAAACCTGTTTATGGCAACCGCAGAGAAGGGAGTTAACAGAGTTTACGCAGAGCTCTTCGCGTAAACTCTCTATCTCTTACTCTCTGCGGTAAAAAGATGAACAATGTGATGAAGTACAAGAGTGCGACGCCACTAAAGCCGGGATATGAACAAATGTTGGGACAAAAAACTTACCCATAACCCATCGTAAACGGCGAAATCATTGTTTTTTCAAATAACTTTAATATATGAATAAGTCATTAAAAATCATATGTTGTATTGCGTTTTTAACAACAGGATTTTATACAAATGTCCGCGGGCAAAAAAAATACAGCAACATAAGTGTTGTAGAAACAACGGCAGGAAAATGGGATTTTAGTCTTTTTCCCTATAACATTATCAAAGCGACTTTTACGCCTGCAACAAGTACGCGGAATGAACAGGTTTCTGATGCAGTAATTGCAAAACCACTTGTACAACCGGGTGTAATAAAACCGGGCAAGGAGGAAATAAATGTTTCCTGGGGCAAGGGTATTGTTGCTACTGTTAATAAATCAGGCGTCGATTTTATGGTAGGAAAAGAAACAAAGGTTTCATTGATAAATATTTTTTATACAGCTGATGGCCGTGGATTTAAGTTTTCATTAAAACCTGGTGAAAAAATATTTGGTACCGGCGAACGTAGTGTTGCACTTAACCGACGTGGCTATAAACTGAATTTAAATAATGCTCCTGCCTATGGCTATAGCATCAATGCCGAGGCATTGAACTTTTCTGTGCCATTTATTTTGTCAAGTGAACATTATGCGATCTTTTTTGACAATCCTTCCAAAGGATTTTTGGATATTGGCAAATCTGACCCGAATGTATTGGAATATGCTGTTACCAGTGGTGAACTTTCGTTTTATATCATCCCGGGAAGAGATTATGAGGATATCATGAAATCTTATCATAGCCTTGTAGGTACTGCCCCTCTCCCTCCCCGTTGGGCGATGGGAAACCTGATGAGCAGGTTTGGATACAGGGATGAAAAACAAACCAAAGACATCATCGTAAAAATGAAGCAGGACAGCATCCCATTCGATGCAGTGATATTCGACTTGTTCTGGTTTGGAGACAGCATTAAGCATACACTCGGGAATCTTGAGTGGGTAAATAAAACTGCATGGCCGGATCCAAAAAAAATGATGAGCGATTTCAAAAAAGAAAACATCAAAACCATTCTTATCACCGAACCCTTTGTTTTAAAAACATCATTGAATTACGAAGCGTCAAAAAAATTATTAGCTACAGATAGCGCCGGCGATGTATATACACTGCAAGAATTCTATTTTGGTAAAGGTGGCATCATTGATATTTTCAGGAAGGATGCACAGCAATGGTTTTATAAAAAGTATAAAACGCAAATGGACCTGGGCGCTACAGGCTGGTGGGGCGACCTGGGTGAACCGGAAAATCACCCGGCTAACGTTTACCATGACCTGAAAGATCTTGGATTTAAAAGAAAATTTGCTTCCGGTGAAATACATAATATTTATGGTCATTACTGGAGTAAAATGCTTGCTGTAAATTTTAAAAAAGATTATCCCAACCAACGATTGTTTCATTTGAACCGCAGTGGATATGCCGGTTCGCCGCGATACAACAGTTTTCCATGGAGTGGTGATGTTAGCAGGAGCTGGGATGGTTTAAAAAGCCAGTTGCCATTGATACAAGGCATGAGCCTGAGTGGTATCCCTTATATGCACAGCGATGCAGGTGGATTTGCGGGGGGGAAGGGGATCCTGAATTATATGTACGTTGGTTGCAGTTTGCCGCTTTTACGCCGATATATCGTCCACATGGCACTGCACTGGGAACACTTGACCCAAATGCAAAAGATATTCCGAGTGAAGCAGCCCTTTGGCCTGAGCCAACTAAACGCCTTGCAAAAAATGCAGCAATCATCCGTTATCAATGGTTGCCGTATAATTATAACCTCGCTTATCTTCAAACAAAATATGGAAAGCCATTGATGACACCGATGTTTTACTCCAATGATAAGGATACAAGTCTTTATCATGCGGCGGATCAGTATATGTGGGGTGATGAAGTGATGGTGGTGCCAATTATTGATAAGGGACAAACTTTTAAAAAATATTATTTACCTGCTGGTGCATGGACAAACATGAATAATTTTCAAACTTATAGCGGACCTGATTGGGTGGTTGATAGTACCATCAACATTGAATCGATCCCTGTATATGCAAAGGAAGGAAGTTTTATTCCGTTTATGCCTGGCATGCAAAGCACGGAAGAATACAACAACAAAACATTGAATGTTATTTATATTCCTTCGTCCAGCCCGAGTAAATATGATTTATATGAAGATGACGGATCAGATGCTAATGCAATTAAAAATAAACAGTATGAGATCACTTCTTTCAATAGTAACGGAATGAAATCATCTTTGGTGATCACGATCAACAGCAATGGCGGTAAATATAAAGGCCGTGCCGAACAACGTAGAATGATCATTGCAATTCCGGGATTAAAAACCTCCCCGAAAGAAATTAAGATAAATGGACGACCCATTATATTGGACGAATTATGGAATCCTGGAAGTAAAATATTAAATGTGCCGGTGGTCTTTCAACATACAAAAACCCAGCTATCAATTAATTTTTAGCATAACCTCTTATGAAATATAACATTTTTTTCCTGGTCAGCATTATTGCCTCAACATTCATAAACAAAACTATTGCACAACAACCTCTTTTTAAAAACAGCGGCTACACGTTATATGCAGACAGTGTTGTACAGGGTAACAATGTTGCCAGGGCGTCATCGGCTTCCGAGATCAGGTCTAATTATCAAAGTCCGGCTAATGAATCGTTAAGTCCCGAAATCACTTTCAAATTCAGTATTAACCGTAAGGACAATGAAATGCGTCCCGGGATAAATCACCAATTCAATTGTATTGCAAAGAATGGAGTTTGTGAAACACCTCTAATTAAATTCGGCACTGCTTTTATAGATAGCACTAAAATTCCTGCAAATACTTTCCTGGCAGCAAATACAAATTTCACCGTAAAACTTGATATGCGTGATGTGCTGGCTGCCTTTAAAAAGGATGGGCTTTTCACAACTTATAATGGAGATAAAATTTACACTGCTGATTTTAAAGGTTTATATATAGCGGGTCCGGCAGAGCCGATGACGTGGGATTTTGACAATCTTCATAATCATCCGCAGCTGGAAATGAAAGATCCGGATGGCGATGGCATTTATGAAACAACAATGCTGTTGAATGAAACTAAAAAAGAAAAAGACCTTGCTGCAGAATGGAAGCTTACAAAAGATATTACTGCTTTTCCGCAATATCATTCAGATTACACTATCTCCGATGCGATCTATAATATGTCGTTGGAAGAAATGCAAAAAGCCATTGAACCGGACAGTACATTCAGAACAGGTAAAGAATGGGCTGGTGTATGGACACGGGACATCAGCTACAGTATCATTCTTTCAATGGCATACCTGCAGCCGAAAGTAGCGATGTACAGTCTCCTGAAAAAAGTAAAGAATGGAAGGATCATACAGGATACCGGTACCGGCGGTGCTTACCCGAATTCCACCGACAGGATAATATGGGCAGTTGCAGCATGGGAATTGTACAAGGTTACGGGCGATAAAGATTGGTTACAACAAACTTATAGTATTATTAAAAATTCTGTTGAAGATGATATTTTAAACGCTCATGACAAACTAACGGGAATGGTAAAAGGCGAATCTTCTTTTCTCGACTGGCGGGAACAAACCTATCCAAAATGGATGCAGCCTGCTGATATTTTCGAATCTGAATGTCTTGGAACAAACACTGCACATTACCAGGCAAATGTTATCTTAAGTGAAATGGCTGGTTTATTGAACAGGAATACGGAATCAAAAAAGTATGCTGCTATTGCTGAAAGAATAAAGAAAGGGATCAATAAATATTTATGGATGCCTGCAAAAGGATATTATGGGCAATATCTTTATGGAAAAAGTTTCAAAACACTTTCTCCCAAATCAGAAGCTTTGGGAGAAGCACTTGCAGTGATATTCAATATCGCAAGCCCTGCACAACAACAATCCATCGTTTCTAAAACTCCTGTAACAGCATTTGGAATTTCCTGCATCTATCCACAGATTGAAAACATTCCTCCTTACCATAACAATGCTGTATGGCCATTTGTACAATCATATTGGGCGCTGGCCTCGGCAAAAGCAGGTAATGAACAATCTGTAATGTCAAGTATTGCTGCTATTTACCGGGCCGCTGCCATGTTCTTAACTAACAAAGAAAATTTTGTTGTGGGCAATGGTGATTATAAAGGCACACAGGTGAATTCAAGTAATATGCTTTGGAGTCTTTCTGGAAACATTAGTCTTATTCATAAAATAATTTTTGGGATAGAATTCAAAGCAAACGGATTGTTGTTGCATCCTTTTGTGCCACATGTATTAAAAGGAAAAAGAAGTCTTACCAATTTCACGTATAGGAAAGCTGTATTAAATATCCAATTAGAAGGCTATGGAAATAAGATACAATCTTTTTTGCTTGATGGTAAAGTTGTTGCGAATGCTTTCATTCCTGCTACACTCACAGGAAATCATACCGTAAAAATAATCCTGGGAAATAATAAAATGGGCGGACAAATCAATGAAGTTCCAAATACAATTGCATTGGCAAGTCCTGATCCTGTTGATGCTGCGGGTATTATCACATGGCCGGCAATAGAAGGCGCTGTTTCCTATAAAGTATTAAAAGATGGCATCTTTCATTCACAAACAGGTAAAACAAATTTTCGTGTAGAGTATGTTATTGGGTATGCCGAATACAATATCATTGCTGTTGATAAAAATGGCTATGAATCATTTGCAAGCAAGCCAGTGATCATTCCCGCACATTATACAATAGAAATTGACATGGAAAACATAGTTGAAAAATCAAATGCTCCATATAAAGGTTTTTTAGGCAGTGGTTTTATTGAGATCAGCAAACAAAAAAATACGAGGTTGACGATCCCTGTTGTTATTGATGAAGACGGTATTTATACAATCGATTTTAAATACGCCAATGGAAACGGCCCCAGCAATACAGAAAACAAATGTGCGATAAGGACATTAAAAGACGGGAATAAATTTTTAGGTACTATTATTTTCCCGCAAAGAGGAGCGGATGAATGGTCGAACTGGGGTTATACTAATCCTGTAAGAGCTGCATTTAAAAAAGGAAAGCATATGATCACGCTTTCTTGGGAGCCTGCGAATGAAAATATGAATGGAGAGATAAACCAGGCGATGCTGGATTTTGTGAGAATAACGAGAATAAAATAGGCTTATATTTAGAGATGTCAACCGGTTGACATCTCATACCCATAGAGGCTAACTCAATGAAAACTATGTCCGTACATTATGATGTACAATTTAACTTAGGCAAAAAACAAGACATTTTATAATAATTATTGTAGAGATGTCAACCGGTTGACATCTCTGCAATACCCAATAAAAAAGGATTGATCATTTCGATCAACCCTTTTCATTTTATAGATTTACTAAACTAATTTACGGTCACTGTTTGAGCATTCTCATTCAATGTAATTGTGTAACTACCAGCAGTTGCGGGAGTTTTAAAATTATCTCCTCCCTCCCATTTGATCTTCTTAGCCACACCCGTTGCCTGGCTTTGGCTACTGTTGTCTTCATAGTCAAAAGCGCCCCATGCATTTCCGGCAACGAATTTAAAATCCTCGTTGGCATCCATTGGAAGTGTGATCGTCCATACTCCATTCCCTGAATAGGTCATAGCCGGTGAAGCACCCGGATCCCAATCAGGAACACCAGTAAGACCATTACCAACAATTCTCATTTCAGTTGCAGGACTAAAAAAGTATTTTGTATTATCTACATCACGCCCATCCCAGATTGCCCTGTATCTTCCCGGAGTTGTGATATCCGCAAAATTAGCGCCGTTGGTTTCCAGCGTGCCTCCATCAGGTAACGGTGTACCATAGCTCCTTGTTTCATCTACAGCATTGCTGCCGCTATTCCATGCATCGTTGTCGATCAGTTTCCATCCGCCTGCAACGAAGTCTGTCAATCCAACAAAAAGGTTTGTTGCACTATTTCCCAATGCATAGTTAGGGAATACATCCGGAGGACTCCATCCTGCACCAACTGCACCACCTACAAATCCCATTCTTCCCTGCATGATATTATATTCGAGTGATGTGCGGTTAATAGAAATCCTATACCATCCTGCAGTTGGTACGCTAAGGTTACCTCCATTTATAGCAAGTGTGCCCGGAGTTGCACCTGTTCCGTAATTAGTAGTCCATGACGCACCTTGTGTAAATTTAAATTCTGCGTTTGCAGGAAGATAAATATAGATATAGTACATATTGTTTAATAAACCTGCACGTTGATCCCTTACCAATTGAGGAGCTGTTGGCGGATCCCAGTCATTACCATTACCCGTAGCCGCCTGGTAACCTCCCGGCATATAAAATCTTAATAAAGAAATATAAGTCTGAACGTGAATGGTAACCACATTTGAATAACTAACAGCACCCAAAGCTGTAACAGCTTTCAGCCTGTATTCAAGAATACCATCGCCCCCTGGCGTAATACCTGCATTGATAGCAGCCTGGTTAACTTCAGCTACAGTGGGCGTGGTTGTAAAAGGAGTTGAAGGATCGGGATCAAATGAATCGGGAGACGCAAAACCTGCGCCATCAAGATCATATTCGATTGTATAAGTAACAGTTCCCGAATAGCCGGTGAAGGCCTGTGTCCACGTAAAAGTTGTGGCGGGGTCTGCTGCAGTAGCAAGTGTAAGTGTTACATCTGTTGCTGAAGTTGCAAACGAAGGTGGATCGTTGAATGCGCTAACGGAGAGGTTTACTGTATTGGATTCGTATTGCTCATTGTTGTTACCATAAGAAGACAATACCCTTGCTTCCATATTATATGGAGCCCCGATCGTAAATCCATAACCCAATAATATGGCATTTAATTCACGGCCGGTAAGCGTGGTGCTGTTTGCTCCTACTACTATTTTTTTAACAGCTTGTGAGAAATTCCTTCCCACAGAATCTATCTCCAGCACAAATTTGAAATTGGCTGTATCTGTTGCATAATTTGGGTTTGACCAGGTAAATGACACTACTGCATTATTCGAATCTGCAACAGCAGGTGCAAGATTTGTAGCAGAGCTGCTCAGGTCAACTTTGTTCCCATTCTCATTATGAGTAATAGAATCCAGCTTTTTACAGGCAGCAAAAAGAGACATCACAGTCAATGTAACCATGAATATTTTTAAAAATTGTTTCATATTTTTTTAATTGAATAAATGATCAATTGATATAATCTTATTGCAGTTCAAATTTGTATTTACCCGGACCAAATAAAGCAGTTATTTTATAGGTGCCTGCTATGCTTGGTGTTGGAATTTCCGTAGGATCGCTTCCACCTCCCATATTAAAGCCCATGAGTCCACCGACATCTGATCCCGGAGTTGCGGTTTTAAGGCCATATTGCGGTTGCCAAAAATCCAGTGTTGAAAGGAATTTTAGCTGAAGGTTGGGTTGTAAGTCAACGACAATCTCGTATTCTATAAGACTCACCTGCGTAAATTTTTGAGTTACGGGTGGGTGATTTGTCCATCCGCTCGCGGCTCCGCTTCCTGTGAGATATAATTCTCCTGTTGGCGGAATAGGAACAGCAACATCAAGATATGGCGTTACCCTGATCGTCACAACATTTGAATAGGCAAATGGCCCATGCCCGTTAACGGTAGCTTTTATTCTGAATTCAACATTGTGAGGTACATCTACTGCCAAACCATTTTCACCAATTGCGGCAATGGCCCCGTTTAAAAGCGAATCAGTCAACTCAATACTCAGTTCTTTCGCAATTACAATCTCACCAATAGCAGGCAGGCCTGCGTCATTTTGTGAAGAAAAATTAGCGCCGGCCTGGTCTATCTGCAGGTAATAGGTAACGTCCTGTGAATTTACCCCGCTTGAGAATTGGAATTCAGGATTGTCCCAGCTAAAAGTTACCGCATGCTGTTGAGCAGTTGGTTTTGTCAGGACAAGATCTTGTGTTGAAGAAGGCACAAGCGTAGGTTTTGTAGCTCCCTCATAAGTAACGTCGTCTCCATCTTTTTTACAGGATGCAAATGCAGCAACCAGCAATGATGAAAAAATTATGTTCTTAATTATTCTTTTCATTTTTGATAATTTTTGGTGCATTTAATTATTTTAATAGCCTGGGTTTTGAACCAGGTTAGGATTTGACGTAAGGTCATCTGCCGGAATAGGGAATATATTGTACTTAGGATCAACTGAAGTTCCTGAAGCGACCCCGCCTTTCCACGCCCACATGTAATTTGCGGTTGTAAATAAGCCATACCTGATCAGGTCAGTACGACGAAATCCTTCCCACATTAACTCACGTCCTCTTTCATCCAGTACATATTGCAGTGTTAACTGCGGGTAGCTGGCAGCGTTAGGATCTGTTGGTCTTCCTCTTACAGCTAATTGCTGAAGGTATCCCAATGCAGTTGTATTGTCACCACCGGTACCTCCTCTTAAAACAGCTTCTGCATAGATCAGGTACATTTCAGGTAACCTGAACATTGGAAAATCAATACTTGAAAAAGTATTGGCAGCATCGATGTTTGGAGCAGGATCACCATTTCTCAGTTTGTTCCTCCATTTGCTGGAAGAGTAACCCTGGGTTGCATCACCTAAAAGTGTTCCCATTATTAATGACTGCCCGGTTGTATAAAATTGCCCTCTCACATCTTCGTTATCAAAAAGTCCAACAAATTGTTGTGTGATCCTCATACAATTCCATGTACCACTGCAACCGGAGATAGTTCCTGGTACTCCTGCAGGACCATGAATTAAAAAAGTAGTACCTCCATAAGACTGAGTAGTAAGTCCGTCAAAAGGCAGCGCCCATATAAATTCACTTGTATTAAGATTATTATCCGCAAGCATCAGCTCAGTATAGTCAGGGATCAGCGAATATCCGCCACCAATTACCCTGCTGGCATAATCAATTGCTTCAGAATACCTTGCTGTACCCGTGTATACTTCAGCATTTAAATAAACACGCGCCAACAATGCTTGTGCTGCACCCTGGTCAACTCTTCCATATTGATTTGTACCACGTGCTACAAGTTTTGTTTCCAGGTCTTTTAATTCTGTTTCAACAAAGTCAAACAACCCGGTACGTCCTATTTGTTTTGGATAATCTGTTGAACCGATCGGGGTAGCATCAGTAATAAATGGTGCGTTCCCAAAAAGATCCATCAATAAAGCATATTGAAATGCACGGATAAACCTGGCTTCTTCCTTATACGATCTTACTTTATCAGCATCAGCACCGGCAATGCCCCTGCTGGCTAACTTATCATCAGCCGCTTCAATAATAAAATTATCGGCAAGTGTGATGATGTAGTAAGCCCTGTAGTATATACATTTCACTGTAAAATTTACTGAAGTCCAGTTCAACTGGTGTATCCCTATCGGATCAGTATTATTGGAATATGTCCAGCCGGCTTCGTCAGTAGAAAGGCATTGCACATACCACACGTTTCTTAAATAATCAGAGTTACCACCATCGCTGATGATCTCTATAGGCAGATCTCCTGGTTGATTTGGTCCCTGTGGACCGGGCACCATCATCGTATTATATACTTTTCCTAAAGCATCCCGGTAACCAGTTTCGGAAGAAAACACTATATCATTGGTGTTTTTATCGTTTGGAGCAAGGTCCAGCTTTTTTGAACAACCCGAAAAGAGGAGTACAAAAGCCAGCGTGGAAGTTACCAGGCTTATTTTTAAAATATTTTTCATATACAAAGTTTGATTTTTAATTAAAAGTCAAGATTGAAACCTGCAGATATTGTTCTTGGACGTGGGTAAAGATTTTTATCAATACCATCTCCATGCTCCGGATCAAGTCCTGAATATTTTGTAATGGTAAATACATTCTGGCAAACCGCCATTATACGAAGGTTGAACAGCCTGGATTTCCCGATCTTTCCAATGTTGTAACCGATATTGATATTATCAAGTTTTAAGAAAGAAGCGTTTTCTACATAATAATCACTCAGGGTTTGCTGGTCATTATCTCCTGCAAACTTAGTGTTCAGCACATCAACAGATGCGTTACCAAGATGGTAATCACCTGCAACACCATTTTCTCTTCCGAAGTTACTGTTGATATTATTGTATACGTAGTTATTGAAATTTGCTCTTCCGGAGAAACCGAAATTCCATTTTTTATAAGTTGCATTCACACTGAATCCATAATACACTGTAGGATCAGCAGCATGACCTTTGTATTTATCTTTTTCATTAATAACACCATCACGATTCAGGTCTTCGAAAGCACCTTCAATAGGTTTGCCATCTTTGTCATATATCTGGTGGAAAAGATAAAAAGTATTTTTGGGATCACCTACTGCATTAATTTGTATAAAGCCGTTTACCGCATCAGCACTTCCAACCGGTAACCCGATATAATTCGGATCTTTGCGTTTAGCCGTCAGGTTAGTGATCTCATTTTTATTGTACGTAGCGTTAAAATTAATATCAAGTGTTGTGTTCCTTGTGCGTATCGCCTGCAAATTCAGGTTTAGTTCAACGCCCCTGTTATCCATATCACCTACGTTGGCTATTACATAAGAAGAGAAATTACTTCCTGCAGGTTGTACTGCTTTCAATAAAAGGTCTTTTGTCTTTTTATAATAAAAATCCACACTACCATTTATCCTGTTATTTAACAACCCATAGTCAAGTGCCAGGTTATAGTTAGTAGTTGTTTCCCATTTTTTATTAGGGTTGAATGCAAAAGGATATTGCGCAAAGAATGCACTATCACCAAAAATGTATGATGACTGCAATGCAGTTCCTCCATAATAAGAGTAATAATCGTAGTTCCCGATGATGCTTGCATCACCATCCTGTTGACCTGTAACTCCATAACCAATACGTAATTTCAGATCAGAGATAACCCTGCTTCCCCTGAACAGATCATCTTTTATTTTCCAACCAAGGGCTGCGGAAGGGAATGTCCCCCACCTGTTATCTTCATTAAAACGGGAAGATCCATCACGACGGATAGTTGCAGTTAACATGTATTTATCATGATATACAAAATTTAAACGTCCGAAAATTCCGATCAGCGCATTTTCTTCCCTATGATAAACATAAGTTGGTTTTACCTGGTTTAAAGAATCTCCTACTGCTGAAAGGGTGAGGCTATTGTAATCCTTCTTATTATAGTTGTTAAAAGAATACCCGGCAGTAACGTCAATACGGCTCCTGATTTTGGTGAGATCTTTTACATAGTTCAGGTAAAAATCAAGCACAGTATTTTGTTTTATTTGCTTCCCGTGATTGCTGGTACCTCCTTTTGTAGGATCAGGAACATTATAAGCTACAGCAGAGGTTGCAGGTACAAACTTAAAGCCGGTGTTTTTACTTACGTCATAACCGAGGTTCAGGTTTGCATGTAAATCAGGTAAAAAATGGAATTTATAATCAAGCTGTAAATTTCCAAAACTTCTTTTGGGTGTTTGAAGATCTGAAGTCAGTTCCAAACGACCAAGTGGATTCGGTGCTCTTCCTATTTCCAAAAGCTTTCCATTTGACTGGAGATGTTCATAATATCCTCCGAATGCTGAATTACCGCTATAAATTTTTTGAGTAGGATCAAAACTTACCGCACTGCCGATCGCTGCAGCATCTGCAAAGCGTGCGCTTTCTCTTACACCTTTAATATTGAGATCAACTTTTAAATGATTCTGGAAAAAACTAGGATTGAGATTAAAACCCAGCGATATTTTTTCCATGTGATCTGTAACTAATATTCCATTGTAATAGCCATATCCTGCAGATAACCTGTAAGGCAGTTTTTTTATACCACCACTAAGCGTAACATTGTTATCAGTTGATACACCTGTATGATAAATTACATCCTGCCAGTCGGTATTGGCTGATCCTAACCATGCTTTTTGTTGAGGGCTTCCTTTTTCATTCACAAGTGCACGCACCTGGTCTGCCGTAAGCACATCTACCTTATCACTGATCTGCGACCATGATTCTACGTTAGAGTAGGTTGCTTTTAATGCACCTGTTCTTCCTTTTTTGGTGGTAATTAATATTACACCATTTGCAGCTCTCGTTCCGTAGATAGCAGCTGCGGAAGCATCTTTAAGTATCGTAAAGCTTTCTATATCATTTGGATTAATAAAACTCAATGCATTACTTGCTCCTGCAATTCCTTCATGATCCAGGGGAACTCCGTCGATAACGATCAATGGATCATTACTGGCATTCAATGAAGATCCACCACGAATGCGGATCGTACTTCCTTCACCCGGCCGACCACCATTTGATGTAATAGAAACGCCGGGAACTTTTCCTGCTATCAGTTGCTCAGGAGTGGTAATAGCGCCTTTCTGGAAATCTTTTGCAGTTACAGTGCTAACAGCCCCTGTAACATCTTTCTTTCTCAGCGTACCATACCCTACCACTACAACTTCGCTGAGTTGCTGGTTGGTTTGTACGAGACTAACACTTGCTGATCCTGCAGTGGCGGTCATGTCCTGCGGAGCATAACCTACAGAGCTGAAAATGAGATCGTTTTTTCCCGCCGGAGCGTTTAATTTAAATGTTCCATCTGAACCAGTTTGTGTAGAGGTTTTGGTTCCTTTTACAGTTACGGTTACTCCTGCAACAGGCGCCCCTGTTTTAGAATCTGTAACCGTACCGGTAATTACATTCTGTGCCAATGCCGCAACCGACATAAACACTAGTAAAAAAAGAACCGGTAAAACTTTGGGAATTTTTTGAATAGTTTTTTTCATAAAACAAACAATTAACGGTTTTGGTAGTTTAAAGCGAATGTGTAAAAGTTACACAAAGTAACATTTTTTTTTGAAAATGAAATTTATGTTAATAATTATATAAGCCTTCTGTACGTAAGGTTAAACAGGGTAAGAATTGAATGAAACCCATTACAAATAAAGACGCATTCTAAGTCACCGGAGTTGCCTCTTTTACTGCATTTAAAAATCTATGCCCACCCATTTTTTATTCCGTTTCTCATATTTGCTATAATTAAATTTATATAGCTTTCCGGGCCTGTGCGGTACATTTTCTTCTATCTCATCCAGGTCGATCAGGAAATCCATTGCAAAGAATTTTTTTCGGAAATTCCTGCGATCCAGCTTAACACCGAGTATAGCTTCATACAAGTTCTGTAATTCCCGTAATGAGAATTTATTCGGGAGTAAACTAAAGCCGAGCGGATGTTCCTGCACCCTTTTCTGCAGCCGGCTATAGCAGGTATCAAATATGTCCTGGTGATCAAATGCCAGGTCTACTACACTTTCCACATCGTGCCAGTGTAGTTCATTGTCAAGGATCTTTAATTTATGATGCTGTACATTGATAAGTGAGTAATAAGCCACCGACACAACCCTTCCGCCCGGGTGACGGCCAATACTACCGAATGTGTGTACCTGCTCCAGGTAAAGATGATCGAGACCGGTACGTTGTTTTAATATCCGGTAAGCCGCGGTATCAAGGTCTTCATCGGGTTTAACGAGATCGCCGAGTAAGGACCATTTACTCTGGAATTTTTTCATATCCGACCTGATGAGTAATACTTTGAGTTTATTCTCATCAAAACCGAATATTACGCAATCAACAGATAAAGCAATTTTGTTGGTATTCTGTACTTCTGATTGAATTGCCTTAAGGGTTTTAATTCCTTTTCCATTCACGTGTCCGTCGGGTAGCTGTGGCATAATAATAAATTTTAGAATTTTTTATTCATTAAAAATTATTCCTGGCTTAAAATCCTCACCCGGTTTATTTGCCTTTTACAATTTTAATACTTTGTCTTTGTTCCGATGTAGTTATGGTAAACACATACATTCCTTTCGTTAATCCTGCTGCTTCACTTATTTCGAAAGCATTGTTACCCGCAGATAAGCTGACTGTTTTTCTCACTACCGGTCGCCCGCTCAGATCTGTTATAACGATTGTTGCTGCATCTTTCAGGGATGATTCAATATTTACCTGGAGCTTTTCTGAGAAAGGGTTTGGATTTACATCCATAAATACCGCAGCAGCTACACTGATCTTCACCACCGCACTATATTTGAAATTACCATCCAGGTCAACTGTTCTTAACCGGTAAAAATATACCGGCGCTTTAATGCTGCTGATGTCATCATTGTAACTATAATTACCCCTGTCCGTTGCCGTAACTTTCCCAATAACATTGTAATCCAGCCCGTTTGTGCTGCGTTGCAATTCGTAATAGTTAAGCCCGTCTTCATTTGTCACATTCCAGTAAAGCTGGTTGTAGTTTCCCTGGTTTTTACCGTTAAAGCTGGTAATCGTAACCGGCAGTGCAACAAAGCTGCTTGTAAACACATGGTATTCTCCCGGCTGTAAAGTGAATGACTGGCTGGCTCCTGTAGCAGTAATGGTAGTTCCATTCAGGAAATCATACCATGTTCCTGCAGTAGGGAATGTGATTGAACCGGTTTGCGCAACCACATCAAAATTACCGATCACCGCAAGATGCGTTGATCCCACATCCAGTTTTTGCCATTTAAATGCACCACTTAAATCACGGGTAATATTATTTGAAACGAACAACGGAGTATATGTAGAATTTTGCCTTAACCTTAATAAACCGGCCCATACATGATATAACGCATTCCTGTTTGCATTCTGGTAATAACTCCAGCTGATGGGTTTGGGATCTGTTCTGCAACTGGTATTAACAGTTCCGTTCTGGCAGAAATTGATCGTATAATCATAACCGAGCTCACCAAACTGCCATATCATTTTAGGGCCGGGCTGCGTGAATAAAAATGCACCGCACAATTCCATACGCTTTAATGCAGTCGACAGGGTTTTGATATTATATGTACCGTTGGTATTACCAAACTGCAGGTTTTTATACATCAGTCTTTCTTCATCATGACTTTCCATATAAGTAACCAGGTAAGGATTGGTCCATCCTCTTGCTACCGATAAGCCATTGTCTAAATTCCAATCAGTAGAAAAACCCATGGAAGCCTGGTTATAATTGTAGTTCATATTTCCCCAAAGCATCATGCCATAATTCGACAATTCCTGTTCTTCGGTGTTAGCCGCAAAATGTTCCAGGATTGTGTAAGATCCTGCTGACTTTAACTGTAAAGTATCATAATATCTTTTCCAGATGGCAACACGGCTTGCATCATAGTTACTCCATCCCCCAACATCACAATTTGCCCCATTTGCGTCGCAGGTCTGTGTTTGTGTAAATCCTTTTGAAAGATCAAAACGAAATCCATCTACTTTATAAGTTTGCAGCCAGTGTTCTACAACACGGCTGAAAAATGCTCTTGTTGCAAGGCTTTCATGATTCATATCATAGCCAACATTGAAAGCGTGTTTGGCAACCGGGTTGAACCATGGATTGTTTACAGCAGGCCTGTTGTTGGCAGCATCCCAATACAGTTGCACCATTGGCGACATGCCGAATGAGTGATTCAATGCAATATCCATGATAACTGCAATGCCCCTTGAGTGACATGAATCGATAAAACGCTTCATCGTATTCGCAGGTCCATAATATTTATCAGGAGCAAAATAAAAATCGGGATTATAACCCCAACTGTTATTTCCTTCAAACTCGTTCACGGGCATGAGCTCAATGGCATTTACACCAAGTGATTTGAGGTAATTCAAACTGTCACGTAGTGTTGTCCAGTCATGTTTGCTCACAAAATCACGGATCAGTAATTCATATATTACCAGGTTTCGTTTATCCGGCCTCGTGAAACTATTGTTGTGCCATGTATAAGGAGTTTGTCCTGTTTGTAAAATGCTTACTGCACCCGAAGCGGCAAGCGGGAATGGTTTTAAAGCAGGGTAAGTTGCTGCAGTAATATACTGGTCGTTATATGGATCCTGTATCTTTTCTGCATATGGATCTGCAATTTTTATTGTTCCATCCACTATATACTGGAAAGAATATTCCGTTCCCGGGGTTAAACCTGTTAAATGTATCCACCAACGTAAGCCATCTGGTGTTTTATTCAACTGATATGCGGTTTGTTCAACCCAGTTGCTCCCGGGAAGATCACCGATCACTCCTACCCTGGTTTTACTGGGCGCATACAACACGAGTGTTGCAGACGAAGTACTTGCTTCATAATTGATACCATCTCTTACACCGGCGGGCAATGCTGAAGTAGTTACAGTTCCTGCAACATAAAACTGTATCGTATCTCTTTTGGTTGTTGCACCATTAACAGCTTCTACAACGATCATTTGGTTACCCGTTGCTGCGATGACGGGACTGGCAGAGATGGTTGTTGCTGCAGCTGCAGTTTGAACAACAACCCCATTGAAATAAAGCTTCATCGCCGAAGCATTATTACAAACCCCGGTCATAGGAATGGTATTACCAACCACTTTTGTGATTGTTTCCGGCTGGGGAATATAAGTAGGCTGCATTAAAGGAACAGTGAACCTTGTTGCAAGTGCAGTAGTGTAAACAGGAATATACATATCTGTTCCCGAAGTGTTACGTTGTACAACTGAACCTGAACCATTCCTAAAAAGGATCGATATTTTTTGAATGCTTTCTGAAGCATTTACTATTCCGAAGAATGCACGAATGCCACCGGTAATGGTATAAGACCATTTATTACTTCCCAGATAAGTACAATTCGCCGCCGCAGTAGTCGACCCCCATGTAAACTTTGTATACTTCCAATCCGATGAGCCTGTACTCAGGTTAGTGATCACCCCAATATGTACATACACATCTGTTGTGGTAGCATAATTTAAAAGTCCCTGGTTACCTTTGGTTGCATCCATAGTGATCGTAAAGGGAGTTGTGCTCTCCTGTGCGAAATTTGGTGTCCATGAAAGTAGTTGGGAAAAGGATGGAAGACTCAAGAAAATCACTCCAAAAAAGAGTAAAATTTTTTTCATCGCAAACAATTTAATGTGTAAAATACACACATTTTATGAAACACGAGCAAATGTGCAAAAACTTTTGCCAAAAACGCAGTGTGGTTCAACCATCCAGCCAATTATTTGTTACTGTTAAGCAATGGTTTTCAGACATATTATTTTCAAAAATTTTGTCAGAATTTTTTTTATTGTACTTTTAGCAAAGTGTAAAATTTACACAACCTACCATCTCTAACTTAAAACTACAATTGCATGTCAGTATCCATACCGGGATCTTCGGGCTGGGAAAAACCAAAACTGAGTTTATCCCAGATCATAAATATGAGTGTTGGTTTTTTTGGTATCCAGTTTGGCTGGGATCTTCAAAGGGCCAATATGGGCCCGATCTATGAACACCTGCATGCAAATGCTGATGAAATTCCTTTTCTTTTTTTAGCGGCTCCCTTAACAGGTCTCCTTGTTCAACCGGTGATCGGGTATATGAGTGACAGAACCTGGAGCCCAAGATTTGGAAGACGCAGACCTTATTTTCTTGTTGGCGCAATTATGAGTACGATAGCACTTGTGTTCATGCCTCACAGCAGTGTGCTTTGGATGGCTGCGGGTTTACTTTGGATAATGGATGTTTTTGGAAATGTTGCGATGGAACCTTTCAGGGCATTTGTTGCAGATAAATTAAATGAAGACCAGCGTACACAGGGCTTCGTTATGCAGAGCCTGATGATTGGCCTTGGAGGCAGCATTGCATCTGCGCTGCCATGGATGATGACCAATCTCCTGCATTTCAGCAGTACGGCTGCCCCGGGTATAATTCCTGACAATGTAAAATGGAGTTTTTATATAGGAGCTTTCTTCTTTCTCACTGCTGTAATATATACAGTCGTTACATCAAAAGAATATCCCCCGCCTGATCTTGGTTTCAAAGACAAGGTGAAAGAATCCAATAAAGGTTTCGGTGGCGGCGTAAGAGAGATATTGCACGCAATAGTAAACATGCCTCCGCGAATGAGAGTGTTATCATTGGTTCAATTCTTTACATGGCCTGGATTATTCCTGATGTGGTTCTTTTACAATACAGCTGTTGCAAGGAATATCTTTCATGCAACCAGTGAAACAGATCCCCTGTACGGAGAAGGAACGAACTTCGGCGGACTCACCCTTGCATTTTATAACGTGGTAACTTTTGCCTTTGCATTTGTGTTGCCGGCTATTGCAAGAAAATTAGGAAGAAGACTAACACATTCTATTTGTCTTCTTTGCGGCGCTATTGGTTTAATAAGCGTTGCTTTTGTTGAAAATAAATATATGCTGTATGGTTGCATGACCGGTGTTGGTATTGCATGGGCCAGCATTCTTTCCATGCCCTATGCAATGTTAAGTGGTGTATTACCGGAAGATAAAGTAGGTGTATATATGGGGGTTTTTAATTTCTTCATTGTACTTCCTGAAATTATTGCTTCCCTTGGATTTGGATGGGTCATGAAAAATGTACTGAACAATGATCGCCTTGCAGCTGTACAAATTGGCGGTGTATTAATGATCATTGCTGCTGTGATTTGTTTTTTATTCATAAAAGAAAAAGATAAACAATGAAAAAAATAGCCGCATTGCTTTTTTTAAGCTTTGGATTTTCACTTTATAATTTTTGCGGGGCGCAATCTTATACTTCTTATCCTACCAACTGGTGGACGGGAATGAAATGGAACAAAGTGCAGGTAATGATACATGGAAAAGATGTGGGAACTACATCCATCGACATACTTCCATACCAGGGAGTAAAGGTTTTAAAAGTAAATAAGGTTGAAAGTCCGAACTATGTATTTGTTGATCTTGAGATCAGCAATACTGCAAAGCCCGGAAAAATTATTTTTTCTACCGCTGTCAATGAAACAATCAGTAAAAATATTATTGAGTTTGAATTGAAACCACGCCGCCAGGGTTTGGGAACCAGCTTTGCACAAGGCGTTACTTCAAAAGATCTTATATACCTTATTCTGCCCGATCGTTTCAGTAACGGAGATGAATCCAATGATAAAGTGCCGGGCATGAGAGACCAGACATTGAACCGCGACACCGTGTTCAATCGTCATGGCGGTGATTTGAAAGGAATACAAAACCATCTTGATTACCTGGATGATCTTGGTGTTACAACGATCTGGTTAAATCCAGTGATTGAAAATGATATGCCGAATCGCACTGAACATGGATATGCTTTTACCGATCATTATAAAGTGGATGCAAGATTAGGAGGAGATAAAGCTTACCACGATTTGATTGATGCTACTCATGCAAAGGGAATGAAGATCATACAGGACGCAGTGTACAATCATGTAGGCTCTTATCACGTAACTGTTTTGGATCCGCCAATGAAAGACTGGTTGAATCAATGGACCGAGTATACCAATACTACCTACAAGGATCAAACGCTTTTTGATCCTTATGCCAGTACAAAACAAAAAAAACAAATGAGCGACGGCTGGTTTACAAAACAAATGCCTGACGTCAATCAAAATAATCCTTACGTTGCAAATTTCCTCATACAACATGCATTGTGGACCGTTGAAGAATTTGGGATTGATGGATGGCGCATTGATACCTATGCATACAACGATCTTATATTCATGAACAATTGCAATAAGGCTTTGATGGATGAATATCCAAGGTTAACCATGTTTGGTGAAACGTGGGTGCATGGCGTGATCAACCAATCATATTTCTGCGAGAATAATTTTGACATTCCTTTCAAGAGCAATTTACAAGCAGCTACTGACTTTCAAACTTTATGGGGGATCACAAGTGCAATGAATGAGAGTTTTGGCTGGAATGAAGGTGTCAATAAATTGTACACCACCCTTGCACAGGATTTTGTTTACAAGGATGCTACACGCAATGTAGTTTTCCTCGACAATCATGACATGTCCCGCTTTTATTCTGTTGTGGGAGAAAATATGGACAAGTACCAATCTGCGATCTCCTGGTTACTAACGGCCCGCGGTATACCGGAAATTTATTATGCTGATGAAATTGCAACAACAGGTACTACCAGTCCAAACGATGGTTATGTACGTTTGGATTTTCCCGGGGGTTGGAAAAATGATCCCGCAAACAAGTTTACCATACAGGGAAGGACACAAAAAGACCAGGCAATTTTTCAGCACATGGCAACATTGGCCAATTTCAGGAAAGCATCTTCTGCATTAACTACCGGTAAGTTCATGCAGTTCTTACCAGAAGACGGCGTATATGTTTATTTCAGGTATAACGACCGGCAAACCATTATGGTGGTAATGAATACTGCCAAGGAAGAAAAGAAAATAACACTTAATAAATACACCGAAAGAACAAACGGGTTTACACAATACAAGGATGTAATTACAAAGGGTTCAGGGAATTTAACTGATTTTAATTTAGGCTCGTATAAGACGGTTGTATATGAATTATTGAAATAATTTTCTTCTTTGTGCAATTTTGAGTCTTTGTGCTTTAGTGGCAAAATTCGCCATAGAGACGCAAAGAAGTTAATGCACACAAAGATTTACTCACGATAAAATCAATTCTTATGATATCAAGAAAACATTTCTTATTCATATTTGCATTTTTCCTGTTTTCTTCTTTGAATGCACAAACAAACAAAACCAGTACCGGCCATCCTGCATGGATTCTTCAAAGCAATATTTACGAGGTGAATCTTCGACAGTATTCCGCATCAGGATCCTTCAAAGCATTTGAAAAACACCTCCCCCGCCTGAAAAAAATGGGAGTAGAAATTTTATGGTTCATGCCCATAACACCAATCGGTATTACCGATAGGAAGATGACGAGCGCCGACCTGGGTAGTTATTACGCAGTAAAAGATTATAAAGGGATCAATGAAGAGTTTGGAACACTGACAGGATGGAAAGCATTTGTAAAAAAAGCACATGCGATGGGTTTTAAAGTGATCGTTGATTGGGTAGCGAATCATTCATCAACCGACAATCGCTGGATAAAAGATCATCCTAATTTTTATGCTAAAGATTCTTCAGGAAAAATTATCTCTGCCTATGACTGGACAGATACCTACAAATTGGATTACAAAGACAGGGAACTGAGGGATTCAATGATTGATGCAATGAAATTCTGGATCACACAAACAGGAATTGATGGTTTTCGTTGTGATGTGGCAGGAGATGTTCCTGATGATTTCTGGAAAGAATGTATCACTACATTAAAAAAAGTAAAAAATGTTTTTATGCTGGCAGAAGGCGATAAACCTTCTTTGCATGAAGTTGGATTTGATGAAACTTATGCATGGACGATTGGCGCTGCTATGACAGATCTATATGCAGGTAAAAAAACGCTTTTACAGTTTGATTCCACACTCAACAGCAATATTGAAAAATTTCCAAAGAATACCTGTAAATTATTTTTTACAACAAACCATGACGAGAACAGCTGGAACGGAACCGAGTTTGAAAAATACGGGAATGCATATAAAACCTTTGCTGTATTTACACAAACCATGTATCAAAGCATCCCGCTTATCTACAACGGCCAGGAAATTCCTAATAAGAAAAGATTAAAGTTCTTTGTAAAAGATACGATCGAATGGAACCAATATGCAATGGCTCCTTTTTATAAAACATTGCTCACATTGCGCAAAACAAATCCAGCACTTGCAGCAGACGGCAAATACAAAAAACTGGTATCATCAAATGATGATGCGATTTTTGCTTATGTGCGTGAGAAGAGCGGGCATAAGGTGGCTGTGATCCTGAACTTTTCAAATATGGAACAAAAATTTACTATAAAAGATAAAAGCCTAACAGGAATTCCTTCGAATATTTTCTTAATGCAAAAAGAAAAGGTGAACCCAGCTCATGAGTTTTCAATAGAGCCGTGGGGATATATTGTGTATGATTACAAATAAAAGAATGCTAATTTGATAATTTGGAGATTTGGAAATTGGGTTTGCAAAATTTGAAGTTTCCTTTTTGCCTGATTTTTTTTAAACTTTAATTATTTATATTGTTTGTTTCTGACGATCGAATAACGATATGTCTCATTTCCAAATTTCCAAATTATCAAATTTCCAAATTAGCTGTCTTCCCATAACCAAATTATCAAATCATCAAATTTCCATTATTATATTTTATCATTCCAGAATTGCGATTCTTTCGCCTTATGTTCTTTATGCAACCGAAGCCTGGGTGGTAGCCCGTTCATATAAATAAGAACCAAAACAATCACCTGGTAAAAAAACAACAGGAATGTCACAAAGGAAAAGATGATCACGCCGGCAAAAAAAAGATAGATCAGGAAAACGAGGTATAAGAAAACAAGGGCCGCAGCAATGACCTGGCAAAACACAGTAGCGGGATGCTTTCTTATCAGCAATACAAAAGCAACGATAGAAAATACAAGTTGCAACCTAAAAAGCATCGCCTGCCATATAAAAGAAGGAAACATATATAAATGCTGTATAAGACATGCGGAAGAAAGCACAACACCAATAGTTCCCCACACATTGCAAAACACTTTATCCTTTTCATTGAGCTCATGAACGTCCTTTAACTCATCCATCTATTTAGTTTTCGTGTAATAGAATATTTTTTTCCTGATTGATCATAAACTCAGCAATATTGATGTAACAAATCAATGAATTGTTTTCTTTCTATCATTTCTGCACCCAGGCTCATTAAATGCCTTGTCTGTTGTTGGCAATCTATTAACTCCACACCTTCAATTATTAGCTGTTGAACAAATTTAATAAAAGCAAATTTACTAGCATTCGTCACGTTGCTGAACATGCTTTCTCCAAAAAAAACTTTTCCTATTTTAATACCATACAATCCTCCTGCTAATTTATTTTCCTGCCATGCTTCTGCACTAAACACATATCCCAGTTTATGCAATTTGGTGTATGCCACCATCATCTCTTCATGTATCCATGTTCCATTACCATAATTTCTTTTTACAGAACTGCAACATCTTATTACGTTTTTAAAATCTTTATTGATGCTGAAAGAAAATTCATTATCCCTGATGATCTTTTGCATGCTTTTACTCACGTGTAGTTTATTGGGAAATAAAACACATCTTGGATCAGGACTCCACCAGCAAATGGGTTCTTCTTCATTGTACCAGGGAAAAATTCCGTGACGGTAAGCCGCCAGTAAACGTGCTGTGCCCAGGTCACCACCAATAGCAAGAAAACCATCTTCATCAGCTTCTTCAACAGGAGGAAATTTAATCTCTTTTGGAAGGATATGCATTGCATTTGTAATTCAATGATAGAGCAGTTCGTAATACTATATTTATTCTTATTCAATAATATCAAACATCAGATCTTTAATGCAAATAATTCCAATTCATTGGTCTTGCCTTTTAGCTCAAAAAAACCAAGGCGTTCGCTTTGAAAATCCTCCAGTGCGCTTTTTTCGATAAAGTCACCGGATACCATAAATTTCTGGTTCAATTCACTGCAGGCGCTTTTGATGCGGGCAGCTGTGTTCATTGTATCACCACTCATTGCCAGGTCTTTTTTTATCACGCCTATTTCACCTATAGTAACATCTCCCACATGAGCCCCAACATGGAATTCGGGAACTATTCCAAACTTCCTCCTGAACCTTTCACTGTCCTTTTGTATATTTTTCTTTGCTTCAATGATCGCAGCCACGCATGATTTCATATTTTGACGGTTATAATTCCAGGAAACCACCACCTCATCTCCTACATACTGGTAAATAATACCGTTATGTTCAATTATACTCATTGATACATGAGATATAAATTGTCTTATAAAAACGAAGTATTTACTATGTCCCAGTTTTTCCGCAATGGGGGTTGAATCTTTAAGATCGATAAACATGATGATTCTCTTTTCGATCTTTGGCTGAATGTATTTTCCTAACAGGATATCTGTAAAAACGCCCGGAGAATATTTATCATTGATTTCAATGTATAACTGGGTAACTATAAATAAAACAATCCAGTATAACGTTCTTTTTAAAAGCCAGCCAGGCTGCATGTTCTGCGAAGCAAATTTTTGTACGGACTGTTCAACCGAAAGTTGATAACTAAAAAAGTCCTCAACAAAATGAACCAAAAAATTCATACCAAGAGCAGCAACAAGAATGATCACTATTTTTGCAAGAAAATTTACCCATAGAGGGCTCTCACGAAAAACCTGTTTTAATGTAAATACAAAAAGATAACCCATGACCAGGCTCATTAAAAAAACCATGGCAGCACGGATCAATAAAGAATAACCCAGGTAATGATGATCTATCAGGCAAACAATTATATCAATGATGGTCCAGAAGCATGCAATGTATAATATCCTTGACCAACGATACCTGCTTAAACCAGATAATAGATATGATTTTTTTTCAGGCATACTAATTTTTCAGGTATTCAAAAATATCCAATTGGGCCCGGTGTTGGGGAATTACATCTACCGGTCGTTGCGTATCCATGTTGCTTAACAATATCTCAGCTTTCCTGTTATCATTCCACTGAATAGAAAAATAATCCAGCAGCTGTTGCCGGCATGTATCATCTTTAATTGGCATACAAACTTCAATGCGTTTATACAGGTTTCTTGTCATCAGGTCAGCTGATCCCATTAGTATTGTATTATCATTTCCTGTACCAAAAATAAATATCCGGGTATGTTCGAGGTATTTATCTACAATGCGCTTTACCGTTATACGCTCACTTAGCCCGGTTAACCCGGGTACAAGGCAACATACACTTCTTACAATGAGTTGTATTTCCACACCTGCGGCGGATGCATCATACAATAATTTAATCATCCCCGGTTCTTCCAGGTTATTCACTTTAATACGTATTAAAGCAGGTTTACCTTTTTTTACTTTTTTTATTTCCTGCTTTACCAGGCTCTCAAACTTGTCCACGAGGTTAAATTGGGATACAAAAAGTTCATTGAACTTCATTTGTGATTTACCAGCAGCAACTTTACTCTTGCTTAAAAAATCGAATAACCTTATCAGTTCCCGTGTTATTTTTTTATCAACCGTCATCAATACATGATCAGTATAAAATGATGCTGTATTTTCATTAAAATTACCCGTGCTCAGTATAGCATAAGAGACCGGACCATCCGCCGTTTTTCTTTTTACGAGCGCTATCTTTGAATGCACTTTAATAGCAGCTTCACTATAAATGAGTTTAACCCCGGCATCTTTCATTACCCGGCTCCATTTAATATTATTTGCTTCGTCGAAACGTGCTTTTAACTCAATGATCGCAGTCACCTTTTTCCCGTTTTTGGCCGCACTTATAAGCGCATTCACAATATGCGATTCTGCAGCTACCCGGTATAGTGTGATATAAATTTCTGTAACATCAGTATCTACTGCTGCCTGGTTAAAAAAGCTCAGCACCGGTACATAAGAATGATAAGGCAAGTGCAGTAATATATCCTTTGCAGAAATAAAATTAAAGATATCTCCCCCTGATGCTGATGAAGGATAGAGTATCGGTACATCTTTCTTATAATAGAGTGAAGCATCAAAGGATGGAAAATTGAACAGGTCACTCAGGTTATGATAACGTCCGCCTTCAAACATATCGGATAGATTTATCCCGAAAATTGAGGCCAGGAACAAACGCATGTTCAAAGGCATTCCTTTTTCGTATAAAAGCCTGGATGCTTCCGCTGTTTCCCTCGTTGCCAGCTGCTTCTCCAGCTTTTCAAGAAGCCCGGAGCTATATTCATCATTTAACTTAAGTTCAGCATCCCTGTTCAGTTTAATGCTAAACAGGCTTACTATCTGTTGCCCGGGGAAAATAATGCCCAGGTTTTCCCGCACAATATCATCAATGAATACAACATACTGCATATCATTCAGCATTTGCAATGTATAAAAACGCTGTAATTTTTTTGACGGGATATTAATGATCACATGATGAATATGGTCTTTCTGGTTATCCTTTAGTGTAACTACAATATAAGACTGGTTATTCTCAGGTAAAAAATTAAATGAAGTGTCCGCATGGAGGAATATTGGCTGAATAAAAGACAATACTTTCGACAGGAAAATTTCCTTTACTTCCTCAACATGTTCATTTAATAACGGCTCATTGTAATATAAGAATATCTTATTGTCTTTAAGCGCAGGTATAACCTGGTTCGAAAAGTATGCTTCCAAATTCATTTAAATGATCGTTGATCGTTTCATGAATTTTATCCGCAATGTCAGCCTGGTTTGGCAAAGATTCTTTCCTGATCGTTTTCTTACTGAGTTTTGAAAAGGCGATTACTGCAGGATAACGGACCCTGAAGAATTCGTCCAGGTTAGACGAAAAGATCGAGAGGAATTTTATTCGCTCATACAACGGAACATCTTTATCCCTTGCTTCCTGCAATACCCGGTAATTGAATCCAAGCCAGCTAAGGTCACGATTAAACAACATGTATGAACTTTAAAAAGGTGAACCTGATGTGTTGGTTCCCACAGAGGCCGGTGTTGGTGAATAAAAATATGACGCCAGCGCAAACGACAATACAGAAATAATAATCCCAACCATGAAAATATTATATGCCCACCTGATCAGCTTGTACTTTGTGCCAAGCACCACTCCCAAATGATAAATATCCTGTATAATGGAGCTATATAAATAATCAGAATCCTTCATCATTACCCGCATGGCATTTTCATAGTCAATCAATGTCATACTGTGAAAATTACCAAAGAACAACAGGTTGGTTTTTTTGTTTACAATATCTGCAGCATTGAATTTACCTGAATTTATTTTTGGTCTTGTAGCAAGAATTGCTACTACGATTGTAACAACAGAAAACAACAGGAATATTATTGTCGGAATAGTAAGGTAAGGATCCGTCTGCAGTTTGCGTAACAATACGCCAAGTATTACAGAGATAATGATCGCATTTACCGAGATAAGAATATTTGCTTTGCTATCGGCCATCTCACTTAGCTGGATATGGTTGGAAGAAGTAAGTCTTAACATGGTTTGCATTCCTTTTGTTGTACCTTCTTTTTCCGTTATTGCATTTCTTTCCACTTTAGGTTCATCCGAAATGTCTTCATTTTTATCGAGCTTCTTTTTTAATTTTTTCATGTTCTTTTTTTTGACATCATTTAATAGTTCCTTGCAATAACTGGTGTAGAACTGGTGTCGCTTAAGCATTTCATAAGTTCCTTCGTCGAATTTCCTGGCTGACAAAATTGTTTCACTGCTATTCTGAAACTCTTCAAAAACAAGTTTATTGGTTCTTTTAAATTCTTTGGAACCAAAATTATATGTGTCCGCGTCGCATACTATTTCCTGTAGCAACCCTAAAGGATTACGGGGAAGCCTGGTTGCAAGTATGCATCCTGCTGCTTCACTTACTATATCAAAAGGTAATTGATTTTCCCTGGCAAATATTTTCATCATCTCTACGCTCTTTTCCTCGTGTTCCTCGGGTGGTGCAAAAAGGTATCCTGTATCATGAAACCAGGCTGCGAGAAAAACGACCTGCATTTCATGCTCATTGAGTTGATAATGGCCGGCTATTTCCTTGGCTTTATTTACAACATAGGTTGTATGTTCTAAATTATGAAACACCAGCTTGGGTGACTGGTAAACAGTAAACAGCCCGGTTACATGTTCCTCTATCGTTTTATAAATTTGTGATTGGCTCATTTTTCTAAAATGAAAGATTGAATTTCGTTCCGATCGTAAAGTTAATTAATCTGTCCTCTTTTGAAATGCCAATTGTTGCCGAAACCATTATTACACTATACGGAACAAAATACAAACCACCTCCGTATGCATCATGCCATCTTTTCGAGTTCTCTCCCTTCCACCACACCCTGCCAATATCATAAAAGCCAAGTAAACCAACCTCACCCGGAAGAATATAAGACCTGGATTTAAATAATTTCACCCTTAGCTCTGCATTTCCATAAAGCATAGTACTTCCCGAAAACCTGTTCTTCCTGAATCCTCTCAGGAAATTATTTGTACCTAAGGACAGGGTTTGAAAATATTCAGGATTGCTGGTAAAAATATGCCCGCCACCCGCTCTTAATACCGTGGTAACCCTGCTCTGATCAGAGATAGTTGCATATACGCTCATGTCGGACTGAAATTTAATGATATCCTTGCTATTCTTACTGATCCCTTTAAGTGCACTCCATTCAGTAAACCAGGTAATGCCACGGGAGGGAAAAAGTTCGTTGTTCACATAAATGACGTCGATTTTCATTCTTAGACCGGCATAACTTTTCCCGGAATAAACCGTAAGTGAATCAAGGCCGGTCAACTCCGGATCATCCAATATGCGTTTGTAGTTTTCTTTTTGATGATTCCAGTAACGGTAATAAGACGGACCGATTGCAAACTGCATGATATTATTCTTCATCCGTTTCCTTACCATTGCGTCAACCTGTAAATAATTGTTTCGTACACGGTAATAAGTAACAGGTTTGGTTTTATCGTATTTACTTTCATTGCCAAATCCATAAAAATTATTCAGGGTCGGGTTCACCAGCTCTGCATTTAAAATAATATCATTTTTGAAAAAGAGCTTGTTGAATATCCCGGTGTATTTTACCTGGTACGCTCCGCGGTTAACCGCAAATAACGTGGTTAGTTTCTGAAAGCTTGCATAAGGATCTTTTCTGAATCCATACTTATGTGAAAGAAATCCAAACCCGATCAATACTTTGTCTTCTGCATTATAGCCAATATTGAGGTGCGGATATTTTATCCTGTTATACTTAAAATCATTGTAGGAATATTCAAGCACAGAGGGTGAATAGGAAAGTTCATTCTTTGCACGCCGCATATTTAACAGTGCATTTTTTTCTGATGAAAGATCATACACAAAGCTTCTAACATTTCCGCGAAGGTTAAAGGTGTCCCTTCCTTTTCCGCCAATGATCCTTAGCCTGATCCTTGATGAAACATCCGGATCTATTTCAAATTTATCGTCGCCATTCAGCCCGTACATTCTCAATTCTTTTGTTTCCTTTGGGTCAAAACTACGTTTAAACATCACAGTTACCGAGTCAGATTTTTCAGTTTTTTTATAAATTGTAAGTTTTAACTTTCCACTGTCGTTCTGGAGGTGAAAATATTCATCTTCATTACTTCCGGAAATGCTGACTTCTCTCGAAATAAATTTATAATATACAATCGATTTCTTAGCCAATATATCCCGCCTGCTGATGAGCCTTTCTACCGTAATAGCTGAATCCAGCGGTTTTATCTCGGGAGGATAATGACTGGCAGCTTCCCTGATCACTTCATCCGTTATTTTTTTACAGAAGGTATCGGTAATGGCGGCCCATTTCTTCTTATCGATGCCATTTAAGAACGCTCTGTCAAAATCTCTTGCCACCCAATTCAATTCATTGATACTTGGAATACGTCTCTTAAACCCCTGTAAATATCTCAATTCAACCCCGCTCACATATTTAAGCAATAAGCCGTTTGAAGAAAAAAATGCCTGGTCCCTGTCCCTTGGTACCGGGTAATATAATTTACCCTTACCCGTATCACCAGTTCCCCATTTCCATTGATCGGCATGGCGGTCAAAATCTGCAATAAGCATATCCAGTAACCTTGCATTCAACAGGGCTTCCTGGTTAACATGATGGTCATTGTCTTCCAAAAGTTTGTTGATCACTTTATTTGTACTCTTTGTTTCTTTTTCGCCGGGCACAGGGTCACGATCCTCGAGTGTACATACGGTATTGGCAAACATTTTCTGATAAATACCAAACGCAGGATCATCCGGCACAAAAAAGAATCGTGGTGCTGCTGATGGTACTCCTACTGCTTTTGCGAGCGTCGGTACTACCAAAGGCGCATAGGGATTACTTGCCGAGATCATATCCTGCACAATTTGTTGTGCAACCGTACCCCGCAAATTTGCAGGCAGTGCTTTTTCCGGATCTTTATCCACGCTTCGAAGCGTCCATTCCTTTCCGTTACGGTCTACTATCTTAAGAGATTTTGTTTGTTTGCCTCCGCCCAGGCTTTTTATCGTAAACCCGCCATGTTCTTTATTGATATTAAAAACCTTGAACTGTACCGGCATGCTCCACTCTTTGCGGTGATTGCTTCCAAGGAATACGTCTTTGAAACCGGAAAAATGTTTGTACTTGTCACTGGCTGAAATAACAACACTGTCCTTGAAGGCATACTCAACCGATCGCATCGTATCAGCTTTTTCCTCGGGAATCTTTGAAAAATTGAGTATATTATTGGTATACCCCTGCCTGATCGAATCACCTCCTACTTCGTAAAAAGTTGCCCGCACATTCTTATTCTTTGACACCTGCAGTGTTACAAAACCTGTTGACTCAGATTTATACAAGGTATTTTTTGACCTGGAAACCCTTGAACTTTTGCTGCCGCTGCCACTTACAATATAATTATAGGAGCTATCCTGTATCATTTGTAAACAGTGCTCATGGCCCGCCATAAATATTACATTGGGATGTCCTTCAACAGCTTTTTCTATCCCATCTATCATGATTTGATACAATGGGTGTTTGAGATCCTGGCTGGTACCAAATACTGCTCTTGTGAGCGGGTATGCAGAACCGAGCACAGGCAATGGAAAGTAAAGTTTGGGTAAGGCATCTGTAAATGGAAAGATGTGTTGTTTTAAAGTAAAATACCCGCCATGCGGTCCATAACTTTTTAATGGGTGATGAAAAGCGATCAATACAAGTTTTTTGGAATTGCGGGCAATGATATCCTCCAGTTGTACCAATACTTCTGTTTTTGTTTTGAATGGACAATCCGATTCGATACCGGGTTTTTCATTTTCATGTATCCACCATTCACTATCCATCAACACCAGCGTGATGTTATCATTTATTTTCACTTCTGACGGGCCGGGACATCCATCACGGGGAAACATTTCAACATACTTATTACCGAGTATATCAATGTATGATTGAACTCTTAAAATAGACTGGAAGCCCAAAGTGCCTCCATTTGCCCAGTCATGGTTGCCGGGAACAAAATAAACATGCGCTTTCGAATTACCCGCAATATGTATTTGCGAATCCAGGGGAGCTTTTGCAATGTCATAGGTAGGCAGGGAATTATCGGGCAGGCCGGTTTTATATAAATTATCTCCCAGGAAAATAATCGTTGTTGTTTCATTGATTGGGATATGCTTTTTCACCGCATTCACAACCGGGTGATGACCTTTGGTAAGTTGCCCTGCATCGCCAATTAGCACAATGGTCGCCTGGAGACTGTCCTGTGCATGTAAGAAGGTATATGAACTAAAAAAAAAGAAATCAGCAATAATAATTTTCTCATTTTCCTTTCTTTTTATTTTTCATTAATAACAATGTGCCAAATCCGTCATCAGCAAATTCATTTGAAATGATAAGATCACCCTCCGGGGTAAACGCGATTCCTTCAGGTTGTTTATAAAGACCGGGATCGAGTTTATAAACTTCTTTAAAGTCACCCTTCTCATTAAATATTACAAGTAGTTTCAGGATAGAGGATATTACATACAGGTCTTTGTTAACAGGATTGACTGCCGCAGCTGAAGCCTTGAGATGTTTATTAGTGCCAAGCTTTTCTGCTACAGGCGCCATATTGATAGAAAGGATTTGCTTGTACTCAGCATCATCGTCTTTATAATTATAGGAAAACCTGCTGATGGCTTTTTTGGGATCTCCTTCACAGGTCTTACAGATCAGGACCAGGTTGCTTGAATCAGCATCGCGATACATGCTTTCAAATTCATTTTCCGATTTATGGTTATGCCCAAAATCAGATTTGGTTGTTTTTATACTGTCCCCGGAAAAAATAACTCTTTCTATATCTCCATTACTTACTAATACATAGAAAGAACTGTCTGCAAGTACAATATCTTCAAAATCGCGTCGCTTGTCAAACTTCCATTGCTTGAAATGGCCAGGCTGCTTTAACGGGATCTTATACAGGATACCCTCTTCATCAACAATTGCAAATACGCTGGTATCTTTTGAGTAATAAGCCACACCGGATATTTCATCCAGTTCTTCAGGTAATTTTACAAGTTTGGGGTTTGCAAAATCATACATTGGCGAATTGGTATATTGTTTCTTATCAGTATCTCCGCAACCACTGATCGCAAAAAAAATAACAGCTCCAAAAAAAGCAGGGAAAAATTTGCTGAACAATATCATAATTAGTTTGTTGCTATAAATGAATCACAGGTTCAAAACACATGCCATGGATTTCCCGGTTAGCAATAATCTTAAAAGTACGGGGGAATTATTCAAATCTTCAGAATTACTACAGCATTATATCCCCCATGCCGACTTTAAAGTTAGTAAAGAATTTTCCGCTAATTGTGGTTTATCATAATGTCCTGCAATACTTTTTTGCCGGTACGCTTCATATAAACTAACGGCGCATGCCACCGAAATATTTAATGATTTTATGATGCCCACTTGTGGAATGATGAAATTACCGTCGGCAAGACTGATAATATCTTCACTTACCCCGCTGTGCTCATTGCCAAAAACAAGTGCAACCGGTTCGGTAAGGTCTAATTGATGAAGACTGGCTGCATCACTGCTAAGATGAGTGGTATATATCTTTTTGAAGTGTTTTCTTAATTCCGCAAAACATTCCTGTGTATTGGTGAACTGGTGAATGCTGAGCCATTTTGCAGCGCTGGAACTGCTTTTTGCGCCCCATTTTTTATGTATACCTATGTTGGTATTTAAAATATAAATATCCTGTACACCCACAGCGTCACAGGTACGCATCACTGCGGAAATGTTATGCGGATCACTTACGTTTTCTAATACAACTGTCAGGTTTGGCTGCCGTTTATCGAGCACATCCTGTAACCTTTTATGTCTTTCCGGTGTCATGATGCGAAAGTCGGTAAATGTGTTTAGAAATTGCCTCTTATCAAAATATTTTTTCTCCCTAAAAATCATTCCCTACATTTATCGATAAAAAAAATTACATGAATAAACTAATTGTATTCTCATTTGTATGTGCAGGTTTCTGTTCATGCAATGGTTCTGAGAAAAAAGAGACTGATGCTGCTCCCAAACAGGATATTCTTGCTATGGATGTGGACAGCACTGTTAAACCGGGTGATGATTTTTTTGCTTATGCAAATGGCGGATGGATAAAAAGAACACCCATTCCTGAATCAGAAAGTGGTTGGGGTATTGGCAACATGGTTCAGGAAGAGATCTATACCCGTTTGCGCAAAATTAATGAAGACCGGGCTGCAAAAAAATCGGATGATGGAACAATCGATCAGAAGATTGGCGATTTCTGGAAAAGCGCTATGGATTCTGCAGGAATCGATAAAGCAGGCTTAACGCCACTTCAGAATGATTTCAATGCTGTAAATGCAATTACCAATGCTGACCAGCTGATTGCAACGATCGCTGATATGCATAGAAAAGGAATTGGTGGGGGTTTTGGAAATTATATTGCACAGGACGATAAGAACAGTGAAGAAATGGCGGTGATATTTTCCCAGGGAGGATTGGGTTTGCCTAACAGGGATTATTATTTCAATACGGATGAACGTACATTAAAAGTAAAAGCTGCATATAGAGATTATATGCTGAAAACTTTTAAACAACTTGCCGGCGGTACAGAAGATGCACAGAAAATGGCAAACGATGTATTTGATCTTGAAACAAAACTTGCAACATCCAGCAGGAAACTTGCCGACCTGCGTGATCCATATAAGAACTATAACAAAATGAGCTGGGCTGGTTTGTCGAAGATCGCTCCGAATGTTAACTGGACTTCTTATGCTAAAATAACAGGTGAAGATAAAGTTGATTCAACGATCATTGGACAGCCGGAATTTTATACTGCATTAAGTAACCAGTTTAAAGCAACGCCGATTGATACATGGAAAAACTATTTAAAGTTAAGAATGGTACAAAGCCAATCGGCATATCTTGATAAAGATACTTACACTAATTATTTCGAATACCGCAAATCACTTACCGGTGCAAAAGAACCAAGAGCACGCTGGAAAAGAGCCCTTGATGCTGAAGAAGATGCTATCGGTGAAGCTTTGGGACAATTATTTGCAAAAGAATATTTTAATGAAACTGCCAAGAAAAGGTATACTGATATGGTAGAAAATGTTCGTGCCGCATACAAAGAAAGAATTGCAAAACTTACGTGGATGAGTGACAGCACCAAACAAAAAGCGTATGAAAAACTTGTTGCAATTACCAAGAAAGTGGGTTATCCTGATAAATGGAAAGATTTCAGCAGTTTAAAAGTAGACAATGGTCCATGGGTGTTGAACATGCAGCGTGCAAACGAATGGTGGCACAATTATTCAGTCAATAAACTCGGCAAACCAGTAGATCGCACAGAATGGGACATGACTCCTCAAACATACAATGCTTATTATAACCCAAGCAATAATGAGATTGTATTACCTGCAGGGATATTCGCTGTTCCGGGTTACAAAGATGAAGAGTTGGACGATGCACTGGTATATGGCTATGCGGCTGCTTCTACCATCGGGCATGAGATCACCCATGGTTTTGATGACCAGGGACGCCAGTATGATGCAAAAGGAAACCTTAAGGACTGGTGGAGTAAAAATGACGGGACTGAATTCAGCAATCGTGCCACGGCGATCATTAAACAATTCAATGAATTTAATCCGGTAGATACACTTCATATAAACGGCGAGGCCACACAGGGAGAAAATATAGCAGACCTCGGTGGATTGTTAATAGGACTGGATGCATTTAAAAAGACGGAAGCTTACAAAAAGAATGAAAAAATTGCCGGCTATACTCCATTACAACGTTATTTTCTGGGTTATGCACTTGGATGGTTGTACCAGACAAAAAAAGAGCGTTTAGCCAATCTTGTTATGACGGATGTACACTCGCCTGCCAAAGAAAGAGTGAATGGTCCGTTTGTTAACATACCTGAATTTTATGAAGCATTTGGAATAAAGCCAGGAGATAAAATGTACAGGCCTGATAGTTTGAGAGTGAATATCTGGTAAAACAATTAACAATGGACAGTTGTTAATGCACAACTAACCATTGATCGTTTTTATGTAAAAATATTGCCACCGATCCACTGATTTTAATAAAATCAGCAAATCAGTGGCATTTTTATTATATTGATCCCTTTTCCGGGGAAGGGATCAATAACTTAAAACAAATTGCCGTATGAAAAAGATATTTCTACTTTTTCTTGTTTCACTCATTACAACTAATCTTACTGCGCAGATCGGAATTGGTACCACAACTCCCGATAACAGTGCTGCGCTTGATGTTACCAGTACTACAAAAGGTTTATTGATACCCAGAATGACCATGGGGAACAGGTTAGCTATTGCAAGTCCTGCTGAGGGATTGTTGGTTTATCAAACTGATGACACAGAAGGCTTTTGGTTTTTTGATGGTTTCACATGGAAAAATCTTGTAAATACGATTGGCGGCAATTTGGGCTTATCAACTTATGTAAGTACCAAAAACGGGACCATGGTCCTGGTATATACCAATACAACAGCATATGGTTTTACAAGAAATACCGATGATGTTCCATCCTGGTACACAATCGCAATTTCCGGAACAGTATTAGGGGCATTGGCTACCGATAGCGTAATTGTAATTTATACTTCAACTACGGCATATGGTTTTACAAGAAATAACAATGATGTTCCATCCTGGTATACCCGGTCCCTTTCAGGAACACCGACAGGAATTATTGCAAGCGGAAAAATGATATTAGTTACTACGTCTGATAATTTATATGGTTTTTCAAAAACCAGCAATGATGTTCCAAGTTGGTATACACAGGCTGTTTCATCACCTCCAATTGGAGCTATTTCAGCAAATGATATTGAATCTATCGTAGTTTATTCAGCTTCGACAGCATATGGTTTTACAAGAAATACCAACAATGTGCCCTCATGGTATTCGCAGGCAATTTCCGGAACTCCCATTAGTGGCTCATCCAATGGAGATATAATAATGGTTTATACCTCCTCTACAGCTTATGCTTTCACCAGGAACAGCGATACTGTTCCAAGCTGGTATACTCAATCTCTTTCAGGAACGCCGGCGGGAATCGTTCCCCAATAAAATTGATATGCATTGTTATGGCCAATTAATAAAATCAATACCCAATAACATTTTCTAATGTAAATTAGTAGATGCTAAAAAATGCCTTCCTTTCACTATTATTAGTATTCCTGTTTCATTGTTTCACTCCTGCGCAAACTCCTGTTGCAGATTCACTGTTACAACTCTTAACAAAATCATCAGAAGATACCAACAGGGCCCGCCTGTTTGTTAATCTCTCCCAGAATTTTAAATTTACCGAGCCTGCGAAAGCAGTCGAATACGGCAACATGGGCATTGCGCTTTCAAAAAAACTGAATTTTGATAAAGCTGCTGTTATTTGTTATATGAATGTTTCCGTTGCATACGCTTACTCTTATATATTCGATACAGCATTGCTTTACCTCGACACTGCCTTTTTATACGCACACAAACTTGGCGATACAAAACGCCTTGGACTTGCCTATTTAAACAGGGCAGATATTTACAGGCAGCTGCAGAATTTTAATCAAACATTGAAGGACTGTGAAACTGCACTAAAGTATGCCGACCAGGCAAATGATGATGATGTAAGAGCAAGAGTAAATCAAACAATCGGTTCTGTTTATTATCGGCAGGAATTACATCCGCAAAGTATTGGCTACTTTAATAAGGCGATCGAATTATACAGGAAAAACGGTAACATGCGAATGTCTGCTGCTGTATTGAATAACCTCGGTCTCAGTTATAAATCAATGAAGGAATATACAAAAGCAATTACTGTAATGGAAGAAGCCATACACATTACAGATAGTTTGAAGGAATTTCCCAACCTGAGCATTTTCAACGGTAACCTATCTGATGTATATTTTGCAATGGAGCGATATAAAGATGCAGAAAATTATGCCGGCAAGGCAATGCAACATGCTATACAACTCAACAATGAAACATTAAAAGCACTTGCCTGGGTATTTCTTGGTAATGCGTACTATAAACAAAAGCGCTTTACCGAATCGATTAGTGTTTTAGATAGCGCCATGCGGGTATACACACAGGAAGAAGACTATGATCGAATCAACAGTACAGCAGATGGGCTTGCAGAAGTGTATGCTACTTCCGGCAATTATGTAAAAGCATACGAATACATGAAGATAAGCCAGGTTGCAAATGATACGATTGTGAAGCAACGGTACGATGAAGACATTGCTTCCATGCAAACAAAATTCAAAGTAAATGAAAAAGATAAAGAGATCTTATTGCTTGCTAAAGACAAAGAATTGCAAGAACAAAAATTAAAAGAACAAAAGATATTGCTGGCCGGCTCTGTGATTCTTATTGCACTGGTATTAACAGGAATAACACTTTTTATAAACAGGAATCGTTTAAAGCAACGTATGAAAGAACTTGAACTGCGTAACCGGATTGCTGCCGACCTTCACGATGAAGTAGGCAGTTCATTGAGCAGCATTCATATGCTTAGCAGAAATGGCAAGCCAGCAGGCTAATGACAACACGCATAAAGATATTCTTGCAAGAATGAGCACGAATGCAAAAGAAACAATGGATAAAATGGGTGACATTGTATGGATGATAAAACCAGGCGAAACCGAAAGCAGCAGCCTGAAACAACGAATGGAACGGTTTGCCTATGAAATAGTCCGGCAGCAAAAAACATTGATACATTGATTGAACTTGATGAATTGGAAAAACGAAACTGACAATGGAACAACGAAAAAATATTTATCTCATCTTTAAAGAAGCCGTAAATAATGCAGTAAAATATTCAGGCACAGAAAAAATCGATAATAAAAGCAAGCAATCAAAATAAAGAACTCGTGATTGCTGGTAAAAGATTATGGAAAAGGATTTGAACAGCAATATTGTAAAAAAAGGAAATGGTCTGGATAATATGCAAAACAGGGCAAAGAATTGGGTGCCAGACTAGAGATTGATATCAATTCCAGGAAAAGGCACAACAATTAAGTTAATGCTTTTATCCTGAACCCGGTTTCGCCAATATCACCCTATTTCGCTATTTGACTAAAATCATTTATTCTTCAACTTTGTAAAAACTATAAACCTTGATAAGAGTTGCAGTTTTTGAAGACAATAAACATCTTAGGGAAACATTCCAGTTTTTACTTGATAATGCGAAGGGCTTTAGTTGCGCCGGAGCCTATCCCGATTGCAGTAATATGATCAACAATCTTATCCGCAAATCCCTGCTGATGTTGTATTGATGGATATTGAAATGCCCGGTATGAATGGCATTGAAGCAACCAAACTTATCAAAGAACATTTTCCCCATATCAACATACTTATCCAAACTGTTTTTTTTGAAGATGATTATATTTTCAATGCCATTTGTGCAGGTGCATCAGGATATATTTTAAAAAGCACTACACCCGATGGCTATCTTGAAGCTATCAAGGATGTAGCAGGCGGGAGGTTCACCTATGACACCAGGTATTGCAAGAAGAGTATTGACACTCTTTAAAGCATAATCTGCAACCTGTTCCCACAAAAAATTATAACTTAACCACACAGGAAAAAAAAGTATTACAGTTGCTGGTAGATGGCAAAAGTTATAAAATGATCGCTGCGGAATTATCAGTTGCAATGGATACTGTTAAGTCGCATATAACAAATATATATGCAAAACTGCATGTTCACTCAGGTACCGAAGCTGTATCGCTTGCATTAAGAGATAAGATTGTTTAATAGTTTTCAAATCGAATTTTTTACATTATAATGTGGTTAAGCCACATATTACTGCATCTTATTACCGTTGGGTTAAGCCAACGGTAATTGACATAAACTGTTTTAGACTTTAGCCTCATATTATCCATCTTCGCTTCTCCCCCTATTTCGCTATTGTTTCGTCTCATATTGTTTTACAATTTTGATGTGTAATCAATCATTCATAAATATTACTATCATGAAACGCTTATTATGCATAATCCTGCTTTCATTGGCATTTACCGCCTGCAAAAAAGATGACAGCGAACTATTACAAAAAGATAACAATTTACAAGCAGCATCCATTGATAATGTTGGCCCGATGCCTGTTCCACCTTATCAATGGAGTTCTTTGTCTGTACCAGGGAACATAGATGCCCATATCGACGGAAGTTATAACCAGGTGATAGAAGTTAATGACAACAAATATGCATTACTTGGATTCTGGGTGTATAAATCGTTGTATAAGCTTAATAAGGGTACAATGACATGGGCACAGTCCAATGATTTCAACCATTACCCGTATAGCCGGATTATGTTTTCCAGGCAGTCAAAAATTTATATCGGTTTCACAAGTGCAAGCACTGAAAATACAGATGTGCTTTTAAATGATTTTAAATCGTACGACGTTTCCACGGGTGTAACAACTACACTCGCTTCATTTCCCGGTACAGCTGTATTTGGGGCTACGTATTTTGTGATTGGCAGCAAGGCATACATCATGGGTGGTCGTACACCTGACGATGTTCTCATAAACCAGTTTTGGGAATATAATTTTTCTACCAACCAATGGACAAACAAGGGTAATAGTCCACTTGGTAAACGCGTTAATGCCAGTGTTCTTGTTGTTGATAGTAAAGCATACTTCGGACTAGGGTATGATTATGTACTTTTTAATGGTGTACAGCTAATCTCATACAAAAAAGATTGGATGCTTTTTGATCCTGCTACCTCGTCCGTTACATCGAAAGCAGATTTCCCAGGTTTAAGAAGAGAAGGAGCAACAGGATTTGTAATAAATAATAATCCTTATTTAGGATTGGGGCGCAATACCAGTACAAGATTCAATGATTTTTATAAATACAGTACTTCTTCCAACACATGGGGCAGTATAACAAACTGGCCGGGCGATGTTGATAATGGTTCGCCCATCTGCGGTGGATTTTCAATAGGTAGTTCAGGTTTTATTATAAAAAGTTCTTTAAGAGAATTCTGGAGATATAGTAATAGTCCACTAATCGTTACCGGAAAACAATAAGTACAGGAGTAATTATAATTAGATTCTTAAATTAAAAATACTGTCATTGATGCCGCCCGGGTAATAATTACTGAGTGGCATCGGTGGCATTTTTTATTTTACTTTATCAATAACGTATATTTGAATAAATATCTGTAGCTATTTATTCATTTAGCAGGAATTAATGAGAACAGCATTAAAAAAAGACGAAAAATTATTATTGATTATAAGACATCACTGGTTAAAACTGGTGTTGCCTTTTTTTATATGGCTGATCATCGGCACATTGACTATCATTTTACTTTCTAATTCCTATCTCTCTGCTTCAGTAGCACTGGTCATAATACTGTTGGCAGCTATTTATCCATTGGTGGTTTATTTTATATGGGTCAACAATATATGGGCAGTTACCAACCTGAGAGTAATTGATGAAGGCGGTTTCTTCACCAGGTATGCAAAAGAAAGTCCGCTTGATAAAATAAATAATATAGAGTACGAACAATCTTTTTGGGGAAGAATACTTGGTTACGGAGATGTGGATATTCAAACTGCAGCAGAGATGGGCGAAACAAATTACCAGATGATCCATCATCCCAAACTGCTTAAGGATACGATCACACATGCACAGGAAGAATATAAATCGATGCAACTCTCCAAACAAGCCGATCAGCTTGCAAAAGCAATCGCTTCGCAAACAGGAATTGCCAGGCCATCCGAAGCAATGGTTGCAGATGAATTAAAGAAAATGTTTGAGCTCATGCAATCGGGCGCAATTACGCAGGAGGAATATATTGCGCAGAAAAATAAATTACTCAACAGGTAAATGCGGACGCATGATGTATGATGTATGATGTATGATGTATGATGTATGATGTATGATGTAAAAGATTGTCATTAAAAAAAATAACAAATGCTTACCAGGAAAAACTACAAACTATTTATAATACTCTGTACTTTCTTCTTACATGTTATTTCATTTGCACAAAAGAATGGATCTACCGCTTCAACGAAAAATAAAAAAACACCTGGCGAGGCAACTCAACCCCGATTAATAATATCAGAATTGATACCCGATTTTTATATATACCAAACTTTTATGGAGTATAAAGGAGAACCCGTTTCGGCGAATGGTATGTATGTTGTTACCAACGCAGGGGTAATCATGTTTGATGCAACCTGGGATCCAACACAACTACAACCACTACTTGACAGCATTATGACCAGGCATAATAAGCAAGTCGTTTTATCTATCGCTACACATTTTCATGAAGACAGGGCGGGTGGATTTGATTTTTTAAAAACTAAAGGCATTAAAACCTACACAACAAAATTGACAGATAGTATTTTAGCAGCAAATAAAAAACAAAGAGCGGAATTCTTAATTTACAATGATACCGTTTTTACTGTTGGTCAATATTCATTTGAGATATATTACCCGGGTAAGGGCCATAGTCCCGACAATATTGTTGGATGGTTTGGTAAGACAAAGCTTCTTTATGGAGGTTGCCTGGTAAAAAGTACAGATGCTGAAGGATTGGGTAATTTATCGGATGCTGATGTGAAAGCATGGCCGCAGACAATTAAAAATATACAGTTGCGGTTTGCTCCACGCTATATAATTCCCGGTCATGATAGCTGGAATAGTACGTCAGCATTGAATCATACATTGAAACTGTTGAAGGACTATGAAAAGAAAAAAAAGGATTGACGATGATCTCCTTTTTCAAATTCATTTTGATCGTGTAGCTTTGAAAGAACATGCCAACAAAGTTTATTTTTTTACTATTACCTGAAATACATTTATTGGATCTTGCCGGTCCGGACCAGGTGATCAATGAAGCCATTGATCTGGGAGCCGATTTTAAACTGGAATATTGCAGCACAACAACGGAAATAAAGTCTTCTTCGGGCTTGGGATGTAATAAACTCACCCATTTTTCAAAGGTTAAGATCAATCCCGGGGATTATATTATTGTTCCGGGTGCAAGGGTAAGTTATATACGATCGGAAAAGTTTAAAGCAAACAAATCACTTTTTAGCTGGTTAAAAAAAGCAAACGACAATCATGTCAATATTGTAAGCATTTGCGTGGGCGCTTTTGCATTGGCCGAAGCCGGCCTGCTCAATCAAATAGAATGTACCACGCATTTTCAGCTGATAGAAACGCTGCAGGAAAATTTTCCTAAAGCAATTGTAAAAGACAACATATTATTTGTTTGTGAAAAAAATATTTATACCAGTGCAGGCATTGCATCAGGCATTGACCTGATGCTTCATATTGTTGAAAATTTAACCGACGGATATTTTGCACATAAGATTGCCCGTGAGTTACTTGTTTACAACCGGCGGGATGGTAGCAGCGGGCAGGAAAGCATCTATTTTCAATTCAGAAATCATATACATAGTGGCATTCACCGGGTACAGGATTACATTGTTGAACACATACAGGATAAATTACACCTGCAGATACTGGCTGAGAAAGCCAATATGAGTGAACGTAATTTCACACGCCTGTTTAAAAAGGAAACGGGGATCACAGTTAAAGATTATGTCTCAAAAGTGCGATTGGAAAAAATTAACACACTTCTGAAAAATCCTGATATATCTAAAAAACAACTTGCTCAAAACGTAGGTCTCGCGAGTGAAAAACAATTATCCCGTCTTGTGAAATCGATTGGCTGAAAATGTCCATTGTTTGTCCGCTGACTGTTTTTGTTGCATCTCATCTTTGTAGTTGTAACAAAGTTGTTCTCCATGAAAAAACATTTTTCTTATCTTCTTCTTTTTAGTTTACTATATTTTGGCAGCTCATATGCTAATTCTACCCTGTTATCTGCCGGGCAAAAAATAGATGTCATTCACATTGTCAATAATCTCAGGTTCGATTGGAATAAAAAACAGGTCACAGGAAAAACGATCATTCAAATCAAGTTACTCGAGTCGCTGAAAGAAGTATACCTGGATGCAAAGGAATTAAATATTCATACCATTAAGTTATCAGGTGAACGAATGCTTAAATTTATCTACACAGCCGATAAGAAGGGTATCATTGTTCAACTTGGCAAACTTTATTATGCCAATGAACAAATCAGCCTGCAGATCAATTACCACACGAACCATCACAATGACCCCGATCCTAATTTACCGGGCGGTACTTTTGGAAAAGGGATAAGATTTTTTATTCCCAATGGTTCCAATCCTATAAAGCGAAAACAGGCCTGGTCGCAGGGAGAACCGGATGGAAATTCTTATTGGTTTCCCTGTATTGAATCGTTACAGGATCTAAGAACAACAGAATTCTTTGCAACTGTTGACCAGGAATTCACCGCAATCTCCAATGGAACTTTGAAAGAAATAAAAGTTAATCCGGGCAAGACAAAGACCTTTCATTATAAAACTGAAATACCATATGCAAATTACTTAACTGCCTTTGTTGTTGGGCAATACAGTGAACTACAACAGGAAGCCGGTAATGTATTATTGCATACATACTGTTATAAGGATGAAACAAAAGCGGCTAAAGCAACCATTACCAGGTTACCGGATATGCTAAAATTCATAACAGCGAAATGCGGCTATACTTTTCCATTTAAACATTATGCCCAGGTAATGATACAAGACTACCCTTTTCCTGGTTTAACCGGGCAAAATGGTTTTAGTTCGATCTCGGATAATATGATTGATGATGAAGGCACGCATGCAGATTTCTTATACTTATGGGATGGAGTGGAATTTAATGCACTCGCAAGTCAATGGTTTGGGAATCTCATTATGCCAGAACAATGGAGTGACATATGGCTGGCCAAATCATTTGCACAATATTTTGAAGGATTATATACCGACAGTGCAAATGGCAAGGAAGAATATTTGTTATGGTATCATCCCTGGGAGTTGGGATCTGTATTGGCAGATTGGAACAATAGTAACCGTCACCCAATTGTGACGGACCACTACAGCAACCTGGATAGTTTTATTAATGATAGTTATTCAAAATATAAAGGGGCGTTGGTATTGCGCATGTTGAGAAAAGAAGTGGGTGACAAAGCTTTTTTCAATGCCATACACAATTTTATTACACGATATGCTTTCAAACCTGCGGGAACAAAAGATTTTCAAAATATGATTACTGAAGCATGCGGGAAAGATATGCAATGGTTTTTTGATCAATGGATCTTTAGTATTGGTCACCCGGTATTTGAAGTGAGTAATAACTATGACGTTAACAGTAAACAATTGCATTTAACGGTAAAGCAAAGCCGAATAACTGATAGCGCCACTATTTACCCTGTTACAGGCTATTTTAAAGGAAAAGTTTCTGTGAGCATTGACAATGTCATTCATGAGATTGAATTAGAAGCAAAGGAAGAGAACGGGTTTACATTTCAACTAAATCAACAGCCCAACATGATTCATTTCGATGCAGAAGATACATGGATAAAAGAGATCAAGTACAGGAAGTCACCGGATGAACTTTTATACCAGTTTGAACATGACCATGATGCGACTGGCAGGCAATTCTCTATGACAGAGTTGGTTGCTATTGTAAAGAATGAAAAAACTACGGTTGATGATAAAAATAGAATCATCAACTCATTTCAGCACATAATACAAAGTTCTTTATATTGGAGAGTACGATTCAACGCATTAAGCCAGTTAAGATCCATTCAACAACTTCCATACGATTCTGTTACTATTCATATGCTGCTTGATATTATCAGGAAGGAAAAATCCTGGCTCAAATCTTCGGCCATCACTATGCTCGGAATGACTGGTGATCAACAATATGCCGATTTGTATATTTCTTTATTAAATGATTATAGCGACCGCGTGATCAATGCAGCGGCAATTGCTTTGGGAAAATCCAAAAGCTCAAAAGCTTTTGATGCATTGATACAATTGAAAGACAAACCATCCTGGAAGAATCAAAGCCTGATGCACAGTATGAACGGACTTACACAGTTAGGTGACAGGAGAGCTGTCAACATTGCTTTAGATGCATTAAAAGATAACAGATCTCCACGCTGGTTTTTAGGAAATGCATGGGATTATCCTGTTGTAGCTGTTCAAACATTGTATGCGTTGGGCGAAACCAGTAAAGCTCACGATATAATATTCGCAAAATTTGAACAGGCGCTGAAATCAAATGACAAGGCAGATATTTTTAACCAGGTATTGTTAATCGCTTTGTTGGCAGATCCTAAAGGAAAAGATGTTTTTATTATTCTCAGGGAAAAATTTAAAAATGATGCTAACACTATGATTGCAATAAACAATTATGAGCAACAGTTTAATGCGGCTTTTAGAAAATAATAATAATTTCTCTTTGTCATCTTTTTCTTTTTTGCCCCGCTGATGCGGGATGTGCCACTTGATCAAAAAGAAACAAAAAATCAAGACCAAACGATATACAGCCCGTTTGGTCCGCAGCTATGTTGAGCAGTAGTGTAAAGTAAACTCACATTGACAATTCGAAGTATTTACCCCTTGTTATAACCACGTTATAAAGTTGCCGAAAATAACGCCTGTTACCCGTTGCAGTCTGCCTGGAAAACCAAAAGTTGTACCTTGGCAAATTTTCTCCAGGAAAATTTGATTGTGATAAGCGGTGTGAATTTGATATTCATTCGTTGTAGATTCATAGAATGAAAGAACAAGTTCCATTTTCAAGAAGAATGATGCTTAAAAGTTCGGCCCTCGGATTGTTAACCGTTGCTGTTCCGAATCTTGTTTATTCAAAAAATATCCGGGACGCAAAAACAGACAAAGTTCTGGGTTCGCCACACGACAGGTATCCTGCTATCGAACTATCTGTTGCATCTGAAGTGGTAGGCGTTTCTCATTTCAATCTGGACAGACTGAAACAATTAGTGGATCCAAGACCTGAACTCTCAAGAGCAATTTGGGATTGGGGATTTGGTGATTGGGAATCTGCTATTGACGCTGCTTCACATGTTGGGAGGAAAGATATTGTTGACTATCTCGTTGGCAAGGGTGCGGTGCCCACCATTTTTACATATGCTTTGCTTGGAGAATTCAATATTGTAAAATCAATGATCAGCATATATCCTGGTGTGCAGAAAAATACCGGTCCGCATGGCATTTCTTTATTTCAACATGCAAAACTTGCACTGGAAACCGAAGGCGTGGATAAAACAAAAGCACAGCAGCTGATCGACTACTTACAAGGTCTCGGCGATGCAGATGGCAAAAAATACCTGGCTGTAGAAGACAATGAAAAGGAAAAATATCTTGGTGATTATAAATATGGAGAAGGCAAGGATGATGGATTCACGATCAAATTAAATATGAGGAAATTGTTGTCGCTTGGCAAACTCGGAAAGTCAGGAGGTGCGTTGTTAAGAATCAAACAAAATGAATTTACTTACCAGGGAGCTCCGTCAGTCATTATAACATTTGATGTTGCCGACAATAAAGTGCTTTCACTTACCTTGAATGAACCTGGTTTGGTATTGACCGCAATAAAGAAATAAATACAAAAATGTCTGATGCGACGATGTCTGATTTTGCGAACATATCACCACATCAGACATCGTCACATCGGCATCTTAAAAATCTCTCATCTCCACTCCCAGCCCAAATCCATCTTTATAAATAATATTGCCATTGTCAAAGCTCACACCGGTTGCAATGTCTTCTGTAAGTAACAATGGCCCATCCATGTCAACATAATCAATTAATGGAGCTAGTTGTGCAATCGCGGCAGTGCCCAGGGAACTTTCATTCATACACCCAACCATTACCCGCATATCAAGCTCCCTGGCTTTTTGAATCATTCTTTTTGCAGGCGTGATGCCGCTGCATTTGGTGAGCTTTATATTGATGCCGTGAAAATGATGCTTGCATTGTAACACATCTGCTTCGGCCACACAAGCTTCATCTGCAAATAGCGGGAGTGGTGATTGCTCATACAATATTTTCATTCCTTCCCAGTTATCCTTCGCCAACGGCTGCTCGACAAATTCGACGCCCAACTGTTTTAATAAAGGAATTTTTTGCAGTGCCTGTTCCAATGTCCAGCCAGCATTTGCATCTACCCTGAATACCGCATTTGTTTCCTTACGTAATGCTGCCACCGTTTCAACATCGTTCTCCACTCCCACTTTTATTTTATATATAGGCCAGGGTTGCTCCTTCATTTTTTTTACCATCGTTTCAACGCTATCCAATGCAATGGTAAAATCTGTTGCCGGTGCTTTTGACAGATCAAGATTCCACAATTCATGCAATTGTTTTTTCTTCATTTTACCATAAAGGTCCCAACCCGCCATATCCAATGCACAAACCAAAAATGAATTCTGTGGAAATAAATGATGCAGGTAATGCCAGTAACGTTCCGGGTCGGAGAATGAAAATTTTTCTACAAAGTTTTTTTTAGATTCAAGATCAGCAATCATTTTTTCTACTGGTATATTATAATAACTGATAGCAGGCGCTTCCCCATATCCTTTAAACCCAAAATATTCCAGTTCAACAACGAGCGAGGGTTGATGTGTTTTCGTTCCCTTGGAAATAGTAAAGGGATATTTAAAGGGAAGGTTGTATGTTTTGTAGGAAAGTTTCATTACTGAATGCTGAATTATGAGTTATGGATTATGAATTGAAGACTTCACGATGTGAAGATACATTCATAATTCAGCATTCATAATTCACAATTTATTTTCTCATCAGCAATGCAAGCGACGTAACATTTGAATTCAGTTTTGTCGGCCATGGCAAGGTTCCTAACGGCAATACTACAACGTCATTACCTTCATGTATAAGTCTTTCAATTGCGGCATATGGTCCGTTTAAAATAGTTCCGTTGGACCACAATGGCCTTCCGCCGGGATAAAAGTCGTGAAGCAAAATAATTCCATTGGGATTAAGTGCTTTTAATGCCGCCGGGATTTCCTGGTACACCGCGGCGGCAGCATGATCTGCATCCAGGAATATCAAATCAAACTTTTGTTTGCTATTGGCAAAAAAATCCAATGTAGGACTTTTAATAAATTTTACAAATGATCCGTAATTCAATTCATTGATCATCTCTGCCGGGGATTTTTTAGTTCCATACTCAAGCCATGGCTTTTCAGTAGTGGAATTTACATCCCTGATATCTACGGTAGTAAAGCTGATATTGGCCGGCTTTTCGTTACGATTCTTATCAAGCGCAGAAGCAATGTAAATGGTTGAAGCTCCTATATGAGTGCCTGCTTCGAGTATAGATGCAGGTTTGAATTTTCTGATAAGATGAAAGATAGCACGCCTGTCCCCAGGGTTAACCCCGCCTGTTCCATCCGGTACGGCAAAACGATCAATTTCTTTTTTTGCTTCATTCCAGGCAGTATCTGTTTCAGCAGCGATAAAAATTGAGTGTGAGGTCTGCCCGTTTTGAGGCATTAACTGTTTGGTATCACAAACCAACCGCTTAAGTGCATTGAGTTTTTTTATATCGATTGAATTCCTAAGTTTATCCTTCACAGAAGTTGGTACGAACTTCGATATTAATTGCTTCAGACTCATTTGTTCTTTAGTGTTAAAATAAGAAAAATTAAAAAAGGTAATTTATCTGCCCGCCGCAAGGATGGATGATTTCAGTTCTTCAGAAAATTTTTCCTGTTGTAATAAATACTCCAGCGTTATGTGCATCCGGTAGTTCCAGTAATGATCAGGGTCGGCAGGAACGTTGATACGTTCATCAGCAGGATTTTCCCTGCGGATCGTATTGTCCATAGCCATCAGGTCCTGTAGCAAAAATATACTCCACATTGCAGGCGATTTCAAATGCTGAACAATGATCTCTTTGCTGACCCATGGCTCACAGTAATAAGGTGCTGTTCCATAATGCCCGAGAAAATGATTGTAAAAATTCTGTGTGGCATTCCGGTCTTCTTCCCACCATTCACGTAAAGTACTCATATCATGCGTAGAAGGCGTTACCACGCAGAGATAAGGCGCATTCTTTGGATGTGTAAAATTATCCAGGGCTGTTTTGGGCATACGTTGTACCTGCAGAGCCAGTATCTCCCTGCTTTTTAAAACGTCTTCAACCATATCGGGAACCATACCAAGGTCTTCAGCACAGATCAGCATATTGGTGCTTTTTTGTATCGCATCCAGTTTTGCCTGCGCTTCATTGAACCATAATTCATTTTGAGTTTCAAAAAAGTATCTCCTGTACAATTCATTCAACACATGTTTTTCATGGCCGGATAAAGCTTTATAAGAGGAAGTTTCCTGCATACCAATTCTAAAATGATATTGGTGTGGATTTTTTTCATCCTTCAATAATATTACATTGCTCAACAGGTCTACTAATCCCTGTTGAACAGCAATATTTGCCGCATTCTTTTTGAAATATGCTTCTATCTTTCGTTGTGTATTAAATGCTTCTTTATAACTATTATCATTTAGTACATTCTCTTTTACCCATGCCGCATGATCTCCGAATACAGCGTGAATGATCTCTTCTGTTAGCCATGGCTTACAAAACCTGTCTTCATGAAAATTAATACCGCCCGTTTCAAAATCATAAGAATACAATGGATGTACAGGAACAAACCTTCCAAATATTCCTTCAATGGCATGCATGGGTATGCTCCATATTCTAAAAAAACCCAGTACATGATCAATCCTTATAGCATCGAAATAAGTACTCATATGCTCCATACGCTGACGCCACCACGCATAATCATTTTGCTGCATGAATTCCCAGTTATAGGTAGGGAAACTCCAGTTCTGTCCTTTCACTGTAAATCCATCCGGCGGAGCACCAGCCTGCATATCCATGTGAAATAATTCAGGGTGCATCCACGTATCAACACTAAACCTGCCTACCCCGATCGGCAGATCTCCTTTCAGGATCACGCCATTTTTATTTGCATACTCCACTGCATCCAATAACTGCAGGTGAAGGTGGTACTGTGTAAAATAATGTATTGCTATTTCGTTGTAGTAGTCGTGTTCAGGGCTAACAAATTCCTGTACGGCATCTTCATCAAATATCTGGTGTTGCTGCCATTTGCTGAAATCGGCTGTTTTGTATTTATCACGCAGGTGACAAAAAGCCGCATACGGAACCAGCCAATGACGGTTAAGATCAAAAAAATCGAAGAATCCAAAATCATCTTTAAATGAGAATTTATCTTTTTCGTACAATTCCCTGATCGCTTCTTTCTTTATTTTCCATACGGCTTCATAGTCCAATGCCGGAAGATCGTTCAGGACTTTTATCTCCTCCATCATATCATCCGGAAATTCAAGCGAAGCCGCTGTCGCCAGTTTTTGAATATTTAAAAAAATGGGATGCAGGGCAAATGCTGAAATAGCAGAATAAGGATAAGAATCTTTTCGATCATGCCTTGCAGTGGTATCGTTGATAGGTAATAACTGGAGTAGTTTGATACCGGTTGCCTTTGCCCAATCGGTTAATACATTCAGATTTGTGAAATCTCCTATCCCCCAGCTTTGCTCTGATTTAAGTGCCGACAATTGTATATTTACTCCTGCACCTTTCCAGGTATGTTCATTGAAATAAGCAAACTGGTGAAGGATGTTTAATATATTCTTATCGTTATTTTGCAAGATGCGATTGCTTCCTTCTTCAAAATGTATAATACGCTTTTGATGCAGGTCATATATTCCGAACTTGTATTCTATAGGAAAATTTTCTTTGGAAAGATTTAATTTAACCGACCAGGTGTTTTTTCTTTTTCTCAGGAACACCGGTCTATCTGTTTCCCAGTTATTCATTTTTTTTGCAGAGCCTGTCAAACAGACTACCATATGATCCGGCAAATGTGTAGCCTCCGTTTCAAAAATATGGGAAGGATTTTTAGTAGCAGATTCCTTTAACTTGAGTTTATGGTGACCGAATACATTTGAAAAAGGGCGGGAATTAAAAACCGTTTTCTCGAATGAACTATCCTGCCAGTCATCAAAAATGTTTATCTCTTTTTCGTCCAGCTTTTTAATATTGATCGTTCTGTTTTCGCAAAAATCAGGTTTGTCAGGCTTCCCATATTCTTTTAATACATAGCTGTAATTGATAGCTTCTCTTTTTGAAATCGTATTGGTATCCAGGGTACCGTACCAGTATTCATCATTTAAATATTGAAGAGAAAATTCTGTATTGGAAGGAGTGGTTTTTAAAATTGAATGATCTATAGTAATCCCCATCGACTGCCCGAATTCCGTTTTATATCTTATATAAAAGTGAATAACCATGCAAAAACATTTAGGCCGGCAATTTAATCATAATAGAAGAAACTTAATAAGGTTTTGAAATTCATTTGAGAAGAAGAAAAAAAATAGCATTTATTCTTTTCTATCTTTTATATTTGCAAAAAAAATTAAGAATGGAAACAACTAAAAAATCTAAAGGACTTTACTGGATCTTATTCTTATTATCAGTTGCTGCATTTTTCTGGGTTTACCAGGTTGCCGGTGGTTATTGCTCTATGGTGCTTCCTTTTAATGTTACGTTTTTTGCATTAGCGCTTGACCTGATGTAAATCATCATTATAAAAAATTGACAAGCCCCGCTATAAGGCGGGGCTTTTTTTATTGTCGTTCAGAACAACAATAAACATTGTCACTCCTTTTATTTTCAGGAGTATAATAAAATTATGTTTGATGAATGTTGGGGTTATCTCACACTTCTTGCATGTCTTGTCCTGCCATTGGCGGCCTGATCCATTGTAATTGACCGGGAGCATGATACGAGTAAACTTGTAATGACTAAAAGGGTAATAATCTTTTTCATAAGAGGAGGTTTAGTTAGCTGTATTAAGAAAACGAACAAATGGGAAAATAAGTATAAAAGTTTTAAATATTATTTTATGTTAAATGTTTAAAAAGCAATGTAATTAAATGAAAATCAAGCCATTTAATGATAAATTGCAATCACGATTAATGAGATGTCAACCGGTTGACATCTAGTTGACATTTCTAAATAAATCAAAAATGCCGCCCCAAGAAATGGAACGGCATTAAATTATTAACCCCCAAAAAAAATTATATAATAACCCTACTTCACCTCCTCAAACTCGGCGTCGGTTACATTTTCTGCCCCCGGTCCTTCTGCGCCTTGTGAAGCTTGTCCACCCGCTTCCTGGCCCGCACCATTAGCCTGCCCTGCACCTTCCTGGGTAGATTTATACATCTCTTCACTAGCCGCTGTCCACGCAGCATTTATTTCAGCAATTGAAGCATCTATTGCAGTGATATCCTGAGATTTGTGCGCTTCTTTTAATTTTGTTAATGAAGTTTCTATTGGGGCTCTTTTTTCTGAAGATATCTTTTCCCCATACTCCTTTAATTGCTTTTCAGTCTGGAAGATCATACTATCAGCCTGGTTGATCTTTTCAACCTTTTCTTTTTCTACTTTATCTGTTGCCTCATTTGCCTTCGCTTCATTCTTCATCTTTTCAATTTCTTCAGGTGTTAATCCACTACCTGATTCAATCCTTATCTTTTGTTCTTTACCCGTGCCCTTATCCTTTGCAGTTACATGCAGGATACCATTTGCATCAATATCAAAAATAACTTCGATCTGCGGTACACCACGCGGGGCAGGTGGAATGCCATCAAGATTAAATATTCCAAGATTTTTATTGTCTTTCGCCATTGATCTTTCACCTTGCAATACATTGATCTGTACGCCCGGCTGATTATCTGAATAAGTAGAGAATACCTGTGATTTTTTAGCAGGAATAGTAGTATTTGATTCGATCAGCGGCGTCATAATACCACCAGCAGTTTCAATACCTAATGTAAGCGGCGTAACGTCCAATAATAATACATCTTTGATCTCACCGGTTAATACGGCACCTTGTATTGCCGCACCAACTGCAACAACTTCATCAGGATTCACACCACGATTTGGTTTTTTACCAAAGAACTTTTCAACCAGCTCCTGCACTTTTGGAATACGTGTACTTCCTCCCACCAATATTATTTCATCAATCTGCGAAGTTTTAAGACTTGCATCTTTCAAAGCCTGTTCACAAGGCCTGATACAACGCTCAAACAACTTATCAGCCAATGCTTCAAATTTTGCACGGGTAAGTTTTTTTACAAGGTGTTTTGGAACACCATCCACTGCAGTAACATATGGAAGATTGATTTCTGTTTCGCTGCCAGATGATAATTCAATCTTTGCTTTTTCAGAAGCATCTTTCAACCGCTGCAATGCCATTGGGTCCTTTCGCAGATCAATTGCTTCATCATTTTTAAATTCATCCGCCAGCCAGTCCATAATTATTTTATCGAAGTCGTCACCACCAAGATGGGTATCACCATTGGTTGATTTAACTTCAAAAACACCTTCTCCTAATTCAAGGACAGAAATATCGAATGTACCACCACCAAGATCAAATACAGCGATCTTCTGATCCTTGCCTTTTTTATCGAGACCATAAGCTAATGCTGCAGCGGTAGGTTCATTCACAATCCTGCGTACATTTAAGCCGGCAATTTCACCTGCTTCTTTTGTAGCCTGGCGCTGTGCATCATTAAAATATGCAGGCACCGTGATCACTGCTTCATTTACTTCCTGCCCAAGATAATCTTCAGCAGTTTTCTTCATTTTTTGTAATACCATCGCACTAATTTCCTGCGGAGTATACATCCTGCCATCTATGTCAATTCTGACCGTATTATTGTCACCTTTTACCAGTTTATAACTCCAGTGTGTGCTTTCCTCAGTAACCTCGTCAAACCTTCTTCCCATAAAGCGCTTTACACTTGCTATAGTATTATGGGGATTAGTGATAGCCTGGCGCTTTGCCGGATCGCCGACTTTACGCTCTCCATTCTTTAAAAATGCAACTACAGAGGGCGTTGTACGACGCCCCTCATCATTTGCAATAACAACCGGCTCGTTTCCTTCCATTACAGAAACGCAGCTATTCGTTGTTCCTAAGTCAATTCCTATTATTTTAGCCATGATTAGATAATTTTTTTATTCATACTTGGTAGTCAATCATTATGCCAACGACCAGATGGTGAAAAATTGTCAGACGATTTGGCACCCCTAATAAATCCGGTTCAAAACACTGCTTTGGGTACCCGTTTCATATCTTTGGAAAATCGCCTTCAATGCGATCACATTAAAACTTATTTCAATGAAAAAAATTCTCATTTATACACTATTGTTTGGCCTTACTCATTCGGCACATGCTCAAAAATACAAGACGGCAGAGGATACTATTAAACTGAATAAAGAATACATGAAACTTATTGCTGATACTGTTGATTTAAAGAAAGACCTGGCGGAGGCAGAGGAAAATGTAACAAAATACCGGGAACTATCGGAGACCAAAGACAAAGAAGCAAAAGAAAGTGCCCAGGAAAGCAGTAAGAGCGCTTCCAAAGCTAAAAATGGCGATGTAGATGACGCTAAGAAAGCCAAGAAAAAAGCAGAGGAAGCATATGAAGATGCAAAAGAGGCTGATGAAGCAAAAGAGAAAATGGAGAAAGAAGAAAAAAAGATAAAGAAGATGAATAAAGAACTTGCAAAGAAAGAGGAACGGTTAGTTGACCTTGGGAAGATGAAGGAAACTATTAATAGTTTACCTAAGCTTGTTCAGTAAGATAATTACATTTATTTATTCGGAGTTTGGTGTGCAGTAACACCAAACTCCAAACGCCAATTTTTTTTATTCTTGCGTTTTAGTCCGGAACGTAAAATGTTTTTGCATAATAAAACTTATTGCAATTAGCACACATGTAGTAAGAACCTGGCTAATAAAAGGCCACCATAAAAAAACCTCAACAAACAATTTCAGGATAAAATAATTCATCACCAGGTTAATAAAAAAGGCTATCCCATACCGAAAGAATTGTATTCTTCCCTTCAGATTTGATGAAACGAACACAATGTATTTGTTCAACAGGAAGCCTGCACAAAATGCAATGCCCGAAGAAAGAAAAAGTGCAGCGGTATGTGGCTTGAATGCTGATATACCAAAATAAAAAACGTCATTATCGAAAATATAATGCAGACTTATCCAATAAATAAACAAGCCAAGTAAAGTATTTGCACCCCCACATGCTGCATAACGAAAAGTTTGCAAGGGCATGATCCTTTTGAAGGGAGGATAAAAAAAATCCACCAGGCCGGTGAGCGTTTGTTTCATTTTTTAAATAAGGCGCAAAGCTAAGGAAAAAGGGAATGGTGAATGGTGAATAGTGAAAGCTTGAAACGTCAAATATTTTCTTCAACTTTTAAGAAGTTGGAAACCTGAAACAACCTGCATATTTTCACTATTCACCATTCACTAAAAAGTATATCTCACCGCTACCCCTGCCCAGCTTCCCGTAAAACCAGGACCATCTTTTATATGATGCTTATTTTCATAAGTGGGCGCTTCTCCGAATTCGAAAGATGGCTGCCAGTCAACAGAAATATTAATGGGCACTCCATAAAATTTATAATCAAGGCCGAGTATTCCGTCGATACCCGCATAAGTAGTTGCCTGTGTTTTGTAGCGAAGAAAACTTACGTGCGCACCAGGACCAATGAACCATTTAAGTCCTGGAACAGTGGGAATATCAAAATTAAATTCCAATAACCCTGTAACACGCACAGAGGCATTGTCATACAGGTAGGTGATTCCTTCTGCAGAAATGTTGCGGTTGAAAAAATGTTTGGCTGTAAGTGCAGCAGGATAAAATTTCAGACCAACGGCATTCGTGTACTCCTGGGAATTGTGTGATTTGTTCTTTTGAGCTGAAACATGAACGGTAAAAACAAATAGGGCTGCAATAGCAAAAAAAAGTTTTTTCATTGTGCGTTAAATTTAATCTTCCGCATGGGTAAGTATCATGCGGGTCAGAGGTTGAAAAAGTAATATGCAAACTTAAATAAATGTACAGTGAACAATTAACAATTAACAATTATTAAAGAAATTGAATAATCATCAATGGTGCAATTGCACAAGACTGTACATTGTACATTATTAATTGTACACTGTTAACTGTACAATTCCTCTTTCATATACTTCACACGATCATCCTCAAGGTATTCATCATAGCTCATCAACTTATCAATCATTCCTTTTGGTGTTATCTCGATGATCCTGTTTGCAACTGTTTGCATGAACTGGTGATCATGTGTTGTTAACAATACTATACCGGGGTATGAGATCATACTATCATTGAAAGCAATGATACTTTCAAGATCAAGGTGGTTGGTTGGCTCATCCAACATGAGTACGTTTGGATTCTGCAACATCATTTTGCTGATCATGCAACGAACTTTTTCACCACCACTTAATACATTTGTTTTCTTAAGAATCTCGTCGCCACTAAAAAGCATTTTTCCTAAAAATCCACGAAGAAAATCCTCATCCACATCTCTTGTTCCCGGCGGAACATATTGACGAAGCCAATCCATAAGATTGTCTGTATTTCCTTTAAAGTATTCAGTGTTATCATTTGGAAGATATGCAGTAGTAACTGTTGTTCCCCATTCAAAAGTTCCGTGATCCGCTTTTATTTTACCATTGATGATCTCAAAAAAAGTGGTAAGGGCCATCGGGTTGCGACTTAAGAATGCAATCTTCTCTCCTTTCTGAATATCAAAATTTATCTTGCTGAAAATAGTTTTACCATCAATAGATTTGGAAAGATTGGTCACTTTCAATATCTCGTTACCAACTTCCCTTTCCTGTTTGAAAATGATGCCCGGGTACTTCCTGTTACTCGGGGTAATATCTTCAAATACCAGTTTATCCAATGCTTTTTTACGTGAAGTGGCCTGCTTCGATTTAGAAGCGTTTGCACTAAACCGTGCGATGAACTCCAACAGATCTTTTTTCTTCTCTTCCATCTTTTTGTTCTTGTCAGTTGCCTGCCTTGCTGCTAACTGGGAACTCTCATACCAAAATGTATAGTTACCTGTATAGATCTTTATTTTTTTCTTATCCACGTCGGCCACATGGGTACAAACCGCATCAAGGAAGTGACGGTCGTGACTTACAACCAAAACGATATTTTCATAGTCGGCAAGAAAATTTTCAAGCCAGCTAATTGTCTCAACATCAAGGTTGTTGGTAGGCTCATCTAACAATAAAATATCAGGATTGCCGAATAATGCCTGTGCCAGCAAAACCCTCACTTTCAGGTTTGCACTTACATCTTTCATAAGCATTTGATGCAACTCATCTGTTACGCCCAGTTCACTTAATAAGGTAGCGGCATCGCTTTCTGCTGTATAACCACCCATCTCTCCAAATTGCTCCTCCAACTCACCGGCCTTCATACCATCTGCTTCATCAAAATCCACTTTGGCATAGATCGCATCCTTTTCGTGCATTATTTTCCACAGTTTCTGGTGCCCTTCCAATACAGTATTCAATACCGTATGCTCATCAAAAGCAAACTGGTTCTGGTTCAATACGGCCATGCGTTCGCCCGGAGTAATGTCTACTGTTCCTTTATTCGGCTCAATATCTCCACTGAGGATTTTTAGAAAGGTAGATTTACCGGCTCCATTGGCGCCAATCACGCCATAGCAATTACCTTTTGTAAAATTGATATTTACTTCGTCGAACAACACTCTTTTGCCGTAGGCGAGTGTAATATTATTTGCGCTTAACATAGTATTTATAAAAAGTGTGCAAAGGTACAAAAAATCTGTGATGTAAGAGGTATGATTTAAGATGTAATATCCACATTTAACAACAGCCCGGAAACCAACCTCAATGATTTTATTATCTTCAATGAAATTATTACATGAAAAAGCTGGTTTTAATATATTCCCTCCTCACCCTTTCATTTTTTTCGATAGCCCAGCAAAAACAGTTCGGGGATGTACATTTTGATTTTGATAAATATGAGATGCGTGATATAGATACAATGAAACTTACCAGGTTCCTTGATCAATTCGGTAGAAAAAAAATTGCCGCGATAGAATTACACGGACACACCGATAGCAAAGGAAGCAATGCATATAATGATGCATTATCCTTACAAAGAGCAAATACTGTAAAAGACTTCCTGGAAAAAAATCTTTCCATTGACCCTTCTATCATTACGCTAAAAGCTTTTGGAGAAAGAGATTTATTAAATAAGGATATTTCAGATGAGCAAAGTCATCAGAACCGGAGAGTAGACATTCTTCTTACTATTACCAAGACTGTTACAGAACCGGTCAAAACAGAAACTACTATTGAAACTGCAAAAGAAACGAAATCACTCACTGCCGCAATTGAAGATACTGCTACAAAAATCGGAACTACCATAACCTTACAAAATCTAAATTTTGAAAATAATTCCGATGTACTCATTCCTACTTCAATACCCACATTGGAAGAGTTGCTGCAAGTGATGATAAAAAATACAACAATGAGAATTCTAATAGAAGGTCATATTTGTTGCGTTGTAAAAGTTGAAGGACGTCATTTTACTGAATGGCCAAATTTTGAAATATCATTGTTACGTGCAAAAATGGTATACGATTACCTTGGCCGCAATGGTATAGATGCGGGACGTATGGGTTATACTGCTTTTGGCAGCAGCCAACCTATTTATCCTATTCCCGAAAAAACAGAAGGGGAAAGAATCGCTAACCGGAGAGTTGAGGTCAGGATCCTTGAGAAATAGGAGCTATTTTTTTCGCTCATAACGGATATGCCAGGCGGATCTCCAGGTACTGCCATTATCTGCTGACGATTCCCATTCCCATTCAAAACCGTCTTTTTTAATATTATAAAAGCGCATACGGTTGATTTGATCTTTTCCGTTTATTTTTTGAACACCGGTAGTAAGGGTCATGGTATTATTCTCAAATTTTCCATTCAAGGCAATATAACCTCCCTGGTTATCCACCCATGTTTGCTGCCAGTTTTTTGTTCGGGGATTAAACATGCTCCAGCTTTTTCCAACATATCCGTTCTTAGCGCCTTCAAAATTTTCCTGTACAGCACAGCCGTCCATTATCTTGTAAATGGTATTGGTTCCGGTGATTGTATCTGCAGAATAAAGATCCCATGTTCCAATCCAAAAATCAAACTGGCTTGCTTCGGGTGATGAACAAGGAACTGTAGTGCTTTGGGCGACGGAGGAAAAACTTATTAAGAAGAATACTGCAAGTAAATTTGTTTTCATTTGTTATGAGTTTTGAATGATAAGTTATCAATTATGAGTGTGTTTAAAGATTGAGTTTTATTCGAAAATTATAACTAAAAGGTAACCTTTAAATACGCAATCGCTCTCCCATTAATAAGCTTAATAAACCACTTGAATAAACGATCCCTGCGTATGCGCTGTTTTAATTCGTGTGGTTCGTGTAATTCGTGTTTAAAAATTCGTATACGCATTTATCCTCCTGAATTAATTATTTTTGCAGTATGTCAATAGTAACCAGCTTACAAAAGAGTACAATAGAAAGTTTAAAAACGTTGTTCGATCAGTCTTTTACAGAAAAAGATTTCCAGGTAAACCAAACCAAACCCGAATTTGAAGGAGATTATACTGTTGTGATGTTTTCACTTGTAAAATTATTGAAACAATCTCCTGATGCGATTGGTGAGAAGTTAGGAGGCCATCTCACTAAGAATTATCCTCATTTGTTTTCTTCCTACAATATCATAAAAGGATTTTTGAATCTTACTGTTGCAGATGAATACTGGATAAACCTGCTGAAGAAAAACCATGGCGACCTTTCTTATGGCCGGAAACCGTTGAATGATAAAAAAGTAATGGTTGAATATTCATCTCCCAATACCAATAAACCGCTTCATCTTGGTCATTTGCGGAATAATTTTTTAGGCTGGAGTGTAGCTGAAATATTAAAAGCTTCAGGGAATACGGTTCTGAAAAGTTGTATTGTAAATGATCGTGGCATTCATATATGCAAAAGCATGCTTGCGTGGGAGATGTTTGCCGATGGAGCTACACCGGAAAGCACCCACACAAAAGGTGATCATTTTGTAGGTGACTATTATGTGAAGTTTAATGATGAATATAAAAAGCAGGTAAAAGAACTGGTTGCAAACGGCAAGGAGGAAAAGGACGCAGAAAAAGAAGCGCCAATCATGAAAGCAACACAACAAATGTTACAGGATTGGGAAGCCGGCGAACCTGATACGGTTGCCTTATGGAAAAAAATGAATGGTTGGGTGTATGAAGGTTTTGACATTACATATAAAAAGATCGGAAGTGATTTCGACAGGATGTATTATGAAAGCAATACTTATTTACTTGGAAAAGATATCGTACAAACCGGTTTGGATAAAAAAGTGTTCTTTAAAAAACCAGATGGAAGTGTGTGGATAGATCTCACTGCAGATGGTCTTGACGAAAAACTTGTTTTAAGAAAAGATGGGACCTCCGTTTACATCACGCAGGACATCGGCCTTGCTCAACAGAAATATGATGAATATAAAATAGACAAGAGCATTCATGTGATCGGTGATGAGCAAAACTATCATATGAAAGTATTACAGCTCATTTGCAAAAGAATGGGTGTTCCTTACGCAGATGACATTCATCATTTAAGCTATGGAATGGTTGAACTTCCAACAGGTAAAATGAAAAGCCGCGAAGGAACAGTAGTAGATGCAGATGATATTGTTGCCGAAATGGAAAAAGTTGCACGGGAGAAAACGGAAGAACTGGGCAAGGTAAAAGATTTTACATCAGATGAATTGAAGCAGCTTTATCATACCATCGGGCTAGGTGCATTAAAATTTTTCCTGTTACGCGTTGATCCCAAAAAGCGGATGATCTTTAATCCCGAGGAAAGTATCGACTTTCATGGTTTCACAGGTCCGTTCATTCAATTTAACTATGCAAGGATAAAATCCATTTTGAGAAAGAATGTAGTTGATGTCAATAAAAATATTGGTAATGATTTTTTACCGCTTGAAAAAGAACTTGTTGTAGCATTGGAAAAATATCCTGCAATTATTTCGCAGGCAGCTGAAGAATTGAACCCCTCAGCGATAGCAATATATGTATACCAGATCGCAAAATCATTCAGCTCCTTTTATACCGAACACTCCATTGCAAATGCTGAAAGGGAAGAGAAAAAACAACTAAGGTTACAACTCGCATCAATGACAGCAAACGTGATTAAGAACGGGATGCATTTACTCGGAATAGATGTACCCGAAAGAATGTAACAGAATATTAATCCGCAGTTTAAAAATTAACGTGTACTTTTAACACATTAATGTGTTTGGTTAAAAATTAATCGATATTCCTAAAAATGCAAAAGAAAATTAAGCGAATCGGTGTATTGAGCAGCGGGGGCGACAGTCCCGGCATGAACGCTTGTATCCGGGCTGTGGTGCGTACAGGAATCTATCATGGCCTGGAAGTATTTGGGATCATGCGTGGTTATAGTGGAATGGTGGAAGATGATATCATGCAAATGAATACACGCAGTGTCGCCAACATCATTCAACGTGGCGGAACAATTTTAAAAACTGCCCGTTGCATGGAATTTCTTGAATATGAAGGCAGGAAAAAAGCATACAAAAATTTAAAGAAAAGAAAGATTGATGGTTTAGTGATCATTGGAGGCGATGGTAGTTTCCGCGGTGCACAAACCTTCAGCAATGAATTTGATATACCATGTATAGGTTTGCCCGGTACCATTGATAAAGACATTGCAGGAACAGATTTTACCATTGGATTTGATACTGCTGTTAATACTGCAGTAGAAGCGATCGATAAGATCCGTGATACTGCGGATGCTCATGATCGTATGTTTATTATTGAAGTGATGGGACGTGATGCGGGCTATATTGCATTACATAGCGGTATTGCTACCGGGGCAGAAAATATTCTTATCCCGGAGAAGAAAACAGATATCAACGCAATCATTGAATCCCTGGTAGAAAAAGAGAAAAGAAAAAAACTCGTAAACCTGATCATTGTTGCAGAAGGAGAAGAATTTGGTGCCAACGAACTCGCAAGAGTCATTAAGGGGCAAATGCCATCGCTGGAAGTAAGGGTTTGTATATTGGGTCATATTCAAAGAGGTGGTTCGCCCACTTGCCTGGACAGGCTTATCGCCAGCCGTATGGGCTATCATGCAGTAGAATGTTTACTGGAAGGCCGGTACAATGTTTTTGTAGGCATTGTAAATAATAAAATGCATTATATACCGTTAAATGAGGCTGTTAAAAAGAAACAGCGCATCAATGAAGATTGGATGAAGATCGTGAAGATATTAGCAACGTAAAGCTATCAGCTATTAGCTGCAAGCTGTTAGCTGATATCATAAAGAAGAACCAGAATAGATAACCACTAATAGCTAAAAGCTAAAACAAATAAAAACTTAAAGAAATAAAGAAACCAATGGGCAAGAATATAAGCAAATACCTCCACACACAGATGGACAAGGAAGCAGGTATTGCGCATTCTCAAAAAAGAACGAAAATTGTAGCTACTGTTGGCCCGGCCTGCGATACTTATGATGGATTATTGAAACTCGTAAAAGCGGGCGTAAATGTTTTCAGGCTCAATTTCTCACACGGCGCCCATGAAGATAAAAAAGCAGTAATAGAAAATATTCGTAAAATAATTAAAAACGAGCCTTATAATATATCGATATTAGGCGACTTACAAGGGCCAAAATTACGTGTAGGCGAACTGGAGAGTGGAAGGATTGAATTGAATGAAGGAGATGAATTTATTTTTACGATTGAAAAGATGGTAGGCACTAAAACAAAAATTTATGTTTCCTACCCCAATCTTGCTACTGATGTAAAACCCGGTGACAGGATTTTTCTTGATGATGGAAAAATGGAAGTAAAAGTAGAAATGATCTTAAATCCAAAAGAAGTTTTAGTAAGCGTTACATTGGGTGGTGTGCTTTTGCCAAAAAAAGGGGTAAACCTTCCCGATAGTGAGCTGAGTATGCCATCGCTTACAGAAAAAGATCTTACTGATCTTGAGTTCATGATTGAACAGAACATAGACTGGGTTGCCCTTTCTTTCGTTCGCAAAGCCATTGATATTACCAGCCTGAAAAAACTCATTAAAGCAAAAGCCAGTAAGATAAAAGTTATTGCCAAAATAGAAATGCCCGAAGCCCTTAAGAACCTACGGGATATTATTGTTGAAAGCGATGGCGTAATGATAGCCCGTGGTGATTTGGGAGTTGAAATTCCCATCGAGCAGGTTCCTATTATGCAAAAGGACATTATCCGCAAATGCATGCATCGTGCAAAACCGGTAATTGTGGCAACACAAATGATGGAAAGTATGATGGATCGTACCAAGCCAAACAGGAGCGAAGTAAGCGACGTAGCCAATGCTGTGCTGGAAGGTGCTGATGCTGTTATGCTAAGCGGTGAGACTGCGATGGGCGATTATCCAACACTGGTAGTGGAAACGATGAGTAAGATCATTCTGGAAGTGGAAAAAACAGTGTACGACTATAATAAGGATGATATCCTCACACCGCAACCACACTCCCCTTCTTTTCTCAGTGATGCCATTTGTTATAGTGCCTGTAAGCTTGCTAATGATTCCCAGGCAAATGCACTTATCGGGATGACTCAAAGCGGATACACAGCATTCATGCTAAGCAGTTATCGCCCTAAATGTCCTTTATATATATTTAGTAAAGAGCGTACACTGATAAGCCAGTTGAGCCTTAGCTGGGGCGTGAGAGCCTTTTATTATGCAGAAGAAGAAAGCCTTGATGATATTATTTTCGACCAGATCAATATATTAAAAGAAAGAGGGTTTATTAAAAAAGACGATGTAGTAATTAATACAGGAAGCACACCGGTAGAACTTCATCTTCCTACCAACATCATTAAGATAACTAAAGTAGAATAATATTCAATGAACAGTTAACAAGGAACAGTTAACAATTGCATACTGAAAGAGTTGGCGCTGTTAACTGTTCCTTACTAATTGTACATTGTTAGGCCCAGCTACAAATAATTATTCCTGAAATAATATTTCCAAGAATCGTATATCCCCCGTTAATGAGATGAAGCCCCATTGGTCTTTTCTCGTATAAATAAGAAATACTGATCGCTGCTGCTCCAAAACAGAGCCCGAAAAGCAAACCAAGCTTAACGCCGCTCATCCATCCGCTTATATCAAGCCTTGATCTTATAATAGCAATTCCCACACTTGAAATAAACATCAGTATAAATGAAGCAAACATAATTGCCGCAACTCCTTTTTTTGCATCAGGATTGGTGATATCAATTTTTGTATACCTGATCCATTTAGGAGCAAATAATAAATTGGAATACCACAAGGCACCCAGTATAAAAAAACCAAGTGCTCCGCAGAGTACCGCGATCCAGTTAATGTAATCCAAAAAACCTGTGTTTAAAAAACTTGTATTCATGGTTTAGTTGTTTTGGTAAAAGATGTAGAAATATAAGAATAATTGACAATTGACAGTTGATAATTGACAATTATTTTTGAATTTCCGGCCTCCACAAATTGCCAGTTATCCATTATCAATGTTCATTGTCCATTGTCAATACCTATAAACTTTTCAAGATTTTTTCTCGCCTTTTTAGTGATCTGGTGCTGATAAAATCGATTCCATCCAAGGAGCCAGCCACTAAACCCCAATGCCTGCATGCTCCATTTATGTACACTAAACCCATCACTGTGTTCGATGATCTTTCCATCAGAAAAACGCATAAAAGCTTTTACTTTATTAATAACACGACGCCCGGTTTTGGAAAAAGTATAGCTGGCCATCCATTCGCAGGTATAATATTCTTCATCAAGTTTTATAATATTATTAAATACGAGATCAAAATCCTTAGCATTTTTACAGAGCATTTCCCACATGCATTTTACCTGTACGCCTCTCAGTAAATTAAATACAGGATCAAAAAAGATAATATCATCGTCATAGCAGCTGTTCATCGTTTTGGGATCCAATTGTTGAAATGCAGTATAAAAGCGATTTATCATTTCCTCATTTTTATCCATGATATTACTGTTTTGTTTCGCTAAATTTAGCACGCTAAAATTATACATAATATGCAAAGGATATTGTTATTTCTTGTATTTGTTGTTGTTTGCCTTGTAACCAGTGCACAAAAACAGGACAATAATTTTGTGAAAAATAATTTTACAAAAATTGATACTACAATTACAATGAGGGATGGTATAAAACTGTATACCGTAATTTACGTTCCAAAGGATCCAGGAGAAGCCTATCCTTTTTTAATGGAACGGACTCCTTATTCAGCCGGGCCTTATGGTGATACAAATTATTCAAGACGCATTGGGCCGAATCCTACATTAATGAAAGAAAAGTACATTTTTGTATACCAGGATGTACGTGGTCGTTATATGAGTGAAGGGATCAACCTTGAAGTAACGCCATTTATTCCAAATAAGAAATCAAGGAAAGATGTGGATGAAAGCAGTGACACCTATGATACAATCGACTGGCTGCTCAAAAACATTAAGAACAATAATGGCCGTGTGGGATTGTACGGTATTTCCTACCCGGGTTTTTATGCAACAGCAGCCTTACCGGAAGCTCACCCCGCAATTAAAGCCGTAAGTCCGCAGGCTCCTGTTACCGACGAATTTATCGGTGATGATGTTAATCATGGGGGTGCTTTTTTCCTACTGGACAATTTTCAGTTTATGAATTATTTCGGCAAGGAAAGAAAAGGCACGGTTAAGGATTATGGTACATTGGTATTTAATTCTTTCCCAAAAGATATGTATAGTTTTTTTTTAAAACTTGGGCCAGTAAAAAACACACAGTCTGAAAAATTTTACAATAATAAAATTACCATCTGGAACGAATACCTGCAACATGATACATACGACGATTACTGGAAAGCGAGAAATATAAGAACACATTTGAAAAATATTTCGGTACCTACACTTGTCGTTGGAGGTTGGTTTGATGCCGAAGATCTTTTTGGAGCATTGAATACCTATGAAACAATAGAAAAGGGCAACAGTAATAATAACAACAGGCTTGTTATGGGTCCCTGGACCCATGGCACCTGGGAAAGCCCGGAATGGGACAAATTTGTTGCACATGATTTTGGCAGCAACACAAGTAAGGTTTTCCAGGATTCACTGGAAGCAACTTTTTTTAATTTCTATTTAAAAGATAAAGGCAGTTTCAATATAGGAGAAGCCACTGTTTTTGAAACAGGCTCCAATCAATGGAGATCTTATTCATCGTGGCCACCACAAAATATAATAAATACAGATTATTTTTTTAACGACAAACAAATCCTGTCACTGCAAAAAGAAACAAACACCGGTAGTTTTGATGAATATATAAGTGACCCCAAAAAACCCGTACCCTATACCAATGGGATTTATGGACACAGGAACAATGATTATATGGCCGAAGACCAGCGCTTTGCTGCAGTGAGACCGGATGTATTGCTATACGAAACAGGAGTGCTGAAAGAAGATGTTACACTATCGGGTAAAATTATTGCTGATCTACAGGTAAGCATTACCGGTACAGATGCAGATTTTGTTGTAAAACTTATTGATGTACTACCGGACAACGAGCCAAATTTTAAAAATGCACCGCTTGGTTTTGAGATGGCCGGGTACCAGCGATTAGTAAGGGCGGAGGTGATAAGAGGTAAATTCAGGAACAGTTATGAAAAACCTGAACCATTTGAACCGGGAAGAATCACCAATGTAAAATTTGAACTCAATGATGTGGCACATACTTTTAAAAGGGGGCATAAAATAATGGTACAGGTGCAAAGCAGCTGGTTTCCCCTGGTTGACAGGAATCCTCAGAAATTTATGAGGATCCCGGATGCCAATGAGAATGATTTTCAAAAAGCTACAATACGAATTTATCATAATGCAGCAAATGCAAGCAGAATTATATTACCAGTATTAAAAAAATAAACCGAATGAAAAACCGTTTTCTTTTATTGTCGATTTGCTTTTCTTTTTCAGTAAGTGCACAAAACATTTTTAATATTGTGCCGGTTCCGGCAGAAATAAAACCCGGCAAAGGAAGTTTTATCCTGGATCAGACCAGTACAATCGTTTTGGAAGGAACCGGTTTACAAAATTCGGTTAGCTATTTAAATGATTATTTACAAAAGTATTATGGTTTTACATTAACGACAGGGAAACATACAAAAGGAACAACTTCAATTGTTTTAAATTATGAAAGACTTGACAATCCAATTCCCGGTGCTTATACAATGAACATTAATGACAAAGAAATTTATATAGCAGGCGATAATGAAGAAGGTGTTTTTTGTGGTATTCAAACATTGCTTCAATTATTGCCGGCGGCTAAAAGTAAATCGTTTAAAATACCGCAGGTATCCATAAACGATTATCCGCGTTTTGTTTACAGGGGCATGCATCTTGATGTTGCCCGACATTTTTTTCCTGTGAGTTATGTTAAAAAATACATTGATTTTCTTGCTTTCCACAAACTCAACCGGTTTCACTGGCACTTAACCGACGACCAGGGCTGGAGAATAGAAATAAAAAAATATCCAAAGCTAACCGAAGTGGGTAGTTGCAGAAATCAAACGCTGGTTGGCCGTTATGGAAGTGACCTGTATGACAACACAAAGTATTGCGGCTATTATACCCAGGAAGAAATTAAGGACATTATTCAATATGCAGCATCAAGATATATTACTATCATACCGGAAATAGATGTACCCGGGCATTGTGTTGCTGCACTAACCTCCTACCCTTATCTCGGCTGTACCAAGGGGCCGTATAAGGTGATGGAAACGTGGGGTGTGGCCGCGGATGTTTTATGTGCAGGTAATGACAGCAGTTATGTTTTTGTGCAGGATGTGCTGGATGAAGTAATGCAATTATTCCCATCTGAATATATCCATATCGGCGGAGATGAATGCCCTAAAGAAAAATGGAAAGCCTGCCCTGCCTGCCAGCAAAGGATTAAAAATGAAAAATTAAAAGACGAACACGAATTGCAATCTTATTTTACTCACAGGATTGAAAAATATGTAAACAGTAAAGGAAGGAAAATCATTGGCTGGGATGAGATCCTTGAAGGTGGTATTGCTCCAAATGCAGCAGTAATGAGTTGGCGTGGTGAAAAAGGTGGTATTGCCGCTGCAAAACAAAACCATTTTGTTGTAATGTCGCCGGAAGATCCTTTTTATATCAATCATTCGCAAACACGCAATGAGGATTCAGTAACACAGGGACATTATAACCCTATTGAAAATGTTTACAATTATGATCCCGTTCCGAAAGAGTTAAATACACAACAGGCAAAATATATTTTAGGCGGACAGGGAAATATGTGGTCTGAATACTTAGGTAATGAAAAGAAATTAGAATACATGTTATTCCCCCGCATGAGTGCACTTGCGGAAGTTCTATGGTCGCCCAAAACCAAACGAAACTGGCAGGATTTTGAAAAACGTTTACCTCTCCTGATGAAACGCTACAAATTCCAAAATATTAATTACAGCAATGCATATTATGATCTTCAGCCTTCAGTAACTGTTTCAGAAAACAATGAAATATTGTGGAAACTTGAATCCAGGAACAAGGACGGTAAGATTATTTATGTACAGGATAGTAATATGCAGTCTGTTACTCATTATACAAATCCAATTCTTATCAATAAAACCGGTTTGTATGGCGCTGCTCTTACAAATAATGAAAAGGAAATTATCAGCAGCTGGGTTATGCAAAAATTTTACCTGAATATGGCAACAGGAAAGAATATCTCACTGGTAACGGCCCCGAATAAGAGCTATTCCCTGAGTGGTGCTTCTGCATTGGTAGATGGGGTTCAGAATGAAAAAGGAATGCTGAGATCGATGCAGTTTTTAGGCTTTAACGCAAAAGATCTTGAAACTGTTATTGATCTTGGAAGTACAGTCCCGGTCAATGAGATCATATTACACGCTTTTGAACAAAAAGGGAGTTGGATATACAAACCATCTTCTGTATCCTTTTATTTAAGTGATGATGGAAAAACCTTTTCTCCAGTAACATCAGCAGTTGATGTGACAGGCACTAAGAATTTACTTTATTCATCTGGTCCCAAATCATCCGCTAGATTCATTAAGATAATTGCAAAGAACAATGGCATCATTGCGGCCGGGGAGCCGGGAGCAGGAAATACGGCATGGCTTTTTGTGGATGAGATTGAAATAAAATAGCAGTGTCTGTTTTCTAAAATGTCCATTTATTGTTTTCTAAATAATTATCCCATAAGCTTTAAAAAATATGGCTGGGAAATCAATTCCCTGATAATTTTCTAACATTACACCCGAGTCGGTAAGTAATTTAAAATCCATGGTTAAACCGTAGATTTTTTTTCCACACTCGTGACCAGATTTAATCTTAAAAAACGCGAAAATTAGTAACTTTAGACCTTATTAAATTATAGTTAATTCCAATATAGAGCCGTCCTTCCTTTTGAATCAATTTAATCAATATAAAAAGTTCATTAACAGCAACTTCCTGCAACAGCCATGAAACACTTTTATAATTTCAAAAAAAGTACCCTGCGATCATTTACAAAATCATCAAAGTTTTCTTTTCTTTTTTTATTATTAGCGATTGCCAGCCTGACGACGTTTGCGCAGCCGCCGAATGATGATCCATGTAATGCAATATTGCTCATTCCTGCAAATACCTGTACTTACCAGACTTTTACTACCGCAGCTGCTACAGGAACAGTTGGTGCACCCGCCCCTGGCTGTGCAAATTACCTTGGCGGTGATGTTTGGTTCAAATTAGTAGTGCCATGTACGGGATCTATATCACTCGATACACAAACCGGTGGTATCCTTGATGCCGGTATGGCAATATATTCCGGAACCTGCAATAGCCTTACTTTGATTGAGTGTGATGATGATGATAGCCCTAATGGCGCAATGGCAACTATAACAAAAACTGGTCTTACTGCCGGAGATACGATTTGGGTGAGAGTTTGGGAATATGGGAACGATAGCCCCGGTACTTTTGGAATTTGTGCCAGTATACCGCCGCCGCCAGGTCCCGGTGGCAGCTGTTCAACCGCAGCTCCATTTTGTACAAGTACAGTTTATACCTTCCCGAATAACACTGGCATTCTTCCAGGTTTAGGGGGAGGCGGTATATATGGCTGCCTTGGTACAACTCCAAACCCCGTATTCTATTACATGCAGGTAGAAACTGCAGGAAATCTTAATATACATATTGTACAAACCAATACCTCAGGACAGCTGATCGATGTTGATTATGCATGCTGGGGACCTTTTTCTTCACTTGCGGCGAGTTGCGGCGGATTAACAGCTGCCAATAATATCAGTTGTAGTTATTCAACAGCGGGAGATGAAACAGCCAGTATACCCAATGCACAGGTTGGTGAATTTTATATCCTCTTACTTACAAATTATTCAAACCAGGTTGGAAGTATTACATTCCAGCAATCGGGTGGTTCTGCAACCACGAGCTGTGCTGTTATTTGTGATATTACCGCAAGCAACTCCGGTCCTATATGCCCTGGCGAAACTTTCAATCTAGCAGCAACTTTGCCTGCGGGTTTACCGGGCGCCGTTTATTCATGGACGGGACCTAACTGCTTCAACTCAAACCAGCAGAACCCGGCGGGAGTTACACCACCGACAACACCAGGCACTTATACCTATACGGTAACTGCGACCACGCCTTCAGGTAGTAGTTGTTCTGCTACTACTGTATTAACTGTAGGAGGTTTGTCAGGCAGTTCTGCTGCGCAAACTATCCAGGCTACCTGTGCCGGGGTAAATGATGGCGTTATTACGGCAGCACCTCCCCCAGCAGGCGGACCATTTACATATACTTTAAATTTAAATCTCACAGGACAAGTAAACAACGGTAACAACCCCGTATTCCCGAATCTTGCACAGGGTAATTACACTGTTACGGTTGCCAATTCTATCGGTTGTGCACAAACGCATAATATCACAGTAACCCAGGGACCAGCGCCAACAGCGGGTGTCGCACCAACAAATACTACATGTCCAAGTGTGAATGATGGAATTATTACTTTTACACCTCCGCCTACTGGTGGTCCATTTATTTATACCATTAACCCTGGTTTACCAACACAGGTAATTCAAAATAATAACCCGGTTTTCCTCAATCTTGCACCGGGTAGTTATACAGCTATATTTACCAATGCAGCAGGATGTAGCGGAACTGTTAGTCCTGCATCTGTCACAATAAATTCTGATCCTCTAATCACAACCGGTTCAAGTAACAGTCCCACTTCCTGTCCAACGGTGAGTGATGGAACTATTACAGTTGTTCCTCCTCTAGCAGGCGGACCGTTTATTTATACTTTAGATCCGGGTTTACCAACAGAGGTAATTCAAAATAATAATCCTGTATTTACTAACGTTGCTTCAGGTACGCATACTATTACATTTACAAATGCTGCAGGATGCTCTGGAAATGTTTCTCCCAATCCGAATGTACCGCCGGGAGCAGCTCCAACAGCTTCTACAAGCAGTACCCCCACTTCATGTCCAACTGTAAATGATGGAACCATAACTGTTACCAATTTACCGGTTACAGGTGCTCCGTTTATTTTTACGTTAGATGCAGGGCTTCCAACTGAAGTTATTCAAAACAATAATCCTGTGTTTACTAATATAGCCGCAGGTTCACATACAATTTCATTTACTACTGCTATTGGTTGTATCGGTACGGCACCTAATACTGCTGTGCCTCCAGGTGCTGCTCCAACAGCTGCTACAAGCACTACGCCTACTTCATGCCCAACAGTAAATGATGGCACTATCACTGTTATCAATCTTCCGGCTACTGGTGCGCCGTTTATTTTTACTCTTGATGCAGGGCTTCCAACGGAAGTTATTCAAAACAATAATCCTGTATTTACAAATGTAGCTGCAGGTTCCCATACAATCTCATTTACTACGTCTATCGGTTGTAGTGGTATTGCACCTAATGCTGTTGTACCTCCAGGTGCTGCTCCAACGGCTGCTACAAGTACAACTCCTACTTCATGTCCAACTGTAAATGATGGCACCATTACTGTTATCAATCTTCCGGCTACCGGTGCCCCCTTTATTTTTACATTAGATGCAGGACTTCCAACTGAAGTTATTCAAAACAATAACCCGGTATTTACAAACCTGGCTGCAGGTTCACATACTATTTCTTTTACTACCTCTATTGGTTGCAGTGGCACCGCACCTAATGCTGTTGTGCCGCCGGGTGCTGTTATATTTGCTAACCCGCCAACTGTTACAAACCCGCCCTGCGCTAATATCAATGATGGTGTACTTACTATTAATCCTGCTGTTGCAGGTACTTATACCTATGTGCTCAACCCGGGATTACCTAATGAACTAAATAATGGTAACAATCCTACATTCCTCAATCTTGGCCCGGGAAGTTATACTTATAGCTTTACTAATACGATCGGTTGTGTGGGAACTGCCAATATAATTCTCACTACTCATACTCCACTGGCTACAACGGTTACGCTTACACAACCTTTATGTAATGGTAATGCTAATGGTATCATTACACTCAATGCTTCAGGTGGGGTAGCTCCTTATCAATATGCTTTAAGTCCTTTCACTACTTACCAGGGTGGTACTTTCAATAACCTTACTACTGGTACCTATACTTTCAGGATCAAAGATGATGTGGGTTGTACAAAAGATACTACTGTTACTTTAGCTCAACCCAGCCTTTTAACTGCAAGTGCGGTGAGTGCTGATGGAACTTGTAATGGTAATGACGGACAAATAACGGTGACTGCTAATGGCGGTACCACTCCTTATTCTTATTCTGTTGACAATGGCGTTACTTACCAGCCAGCCCCGTTATTCGTTGTCTCTGGTGGTAATTATCCTGATATCAGGGTGAAAGACAACAATAACTGTATCGCCAATACTTCTGTCAATGTTGTATTGATTGATAACATGTTCTTATATCCACTCAATGACACTACCATTTGTGCAGAGCAATCTGTTACATTCCAGCCGCAACTGAGCCCGCAGGCCAATATCTTCCATTGGTATACCCTGCCCTATAATGCTACTGCACAGGCTACCATACAGGACAGCACCATTAAAAATGCAGTAGTAACTCCTTTGGATACTACTTTCTATGTGCTCGATGCAACATGGGGTATTTGTCATAGGCTGGATACCATAAAGATCAACCTGCTCCATAAACCAATTGCCAATGCAGGCGCTGATACAGCAGTTTGTTATGACAGGACCACAGCGGTACTTCATGGAACTGCAACCAATCTTTCCGGAACAGTAAACTATTTATGGTCAGACACTACTCACCTGCAAACACCTCATGATGCTGTTACCGTAGCAACCCCGGTTATTACTGAAACATTTACACTAACGGTTACGGACAACTATGGATGTAACTTCAGTATTCCTGACGAAGTTACGGTGACTGTTCAGCCTCCTGTTCCTGCTTTTGCAGGCAATGATACTATTGCTGTACTGGGACAACCTCACCAGTTACTGGCATCTGGTGGTGTGGATTATGTTTGGTCTCCAGGCTATCCATTGAACCTGTCTAACATTGCAAATCCACTGGCAACTTTGGATCATGACCAGGAATTTACTGTTATTGTTACCGATTGGGCCGGTTGCGTGGGAAGTGATAAAGTATTTTTACAGGTTTACCAGGGGCCCACTTACCATGTTCCAAATGCATTCTCTCCTAATGGTGATGGGCAAAATGAAACATTCCGTGTTATTCCACCCGGTATATCTTATACAGAATGGTTCAGGATATTCAACCGTTTTGGTGAACTCGTTTTTGAAACAAATAAGTGGATGAAAGGATGGGACGGAACTTATAAAGGAAAGAAACAACCCGTCGGTAATTATATATGGATACTAAAAGGAGTAGATAAATTTGGAAAAGTTGTTGAAATGAAAGGAACAGTATTATTGGTTCAATAAAAATTATAAATATCATGTAAAAACTCCGGCTTAAAAACCGGAGTTTTTTTGTGTATAATGTGAAAAAAAATCTTTGCCCGGTTTTAATAATATGTTATCTTCAGTGCGCTTTTCTACCAGGTAATTTATTACAAAGCATTTTTTGGGAACAGCGTTTTAAAAAAAGAGAAAACAGCTGTAATTGTTTAAACACAACAACACCAATAATATGCTAAAAAGATCTACGCCACTTTTTTTCATTCTTGTTTTCGTATTCCAATTGTCAGGTTTTAAGGCCGCTGCCCAGCCGCCGAATGATGATCCCTGCAATGCAATTACCCTCACGGTTGAACCAAGTTGCAACTACCATATTTATACAACAGCAAGTGCTACTGCATCGGTAGGCCCACCTGCTCCCGGTTGTGCAAATTACCTGGGTGGCGATGTTTGGTTTAAAGTTGTCGTTCCATGCGAAGGATCACTTAGCATTGATACTGAAACCGGGAGTATATTTAATGGCGGCATGGCAATTTATTCCGGAGATTGTACCGCACTCACGTTAATTGAATGTGATGATGATGATAGCCCCAATGGAAGCATGCCCAAAATTGTCAAAACAGGATTATCATCTGGTAGTACGATCTGGATAAGGATATGGGAAAATGGGAATGACGAATTTGGAAGTTTTGGTATCTGTATTGGCGTTCCTCCTCCATCTGCGCCCGGGTCAACCTGCGAAACAGCGGGCTCATTTTGTACGGGTAGTGTTTATACATTTAATAATAACACGGGTGTACCAAGTTTAGGCGGAGGCGGTATTTATACTTGTTTAGGCAGCACGCCAAACCCCGTATTTTATTACATGCAGATACAAACTGCAGGAGATTTAAGCATACACATTGAACAGGTAGATACGAATGGAATTCCCATCGATGTTGATTTCGCATGCTGGGGGCCTTTCGCCAACCAGGGTTCTATGTGCATAGGACTTACGGCTGCGAATAATATCAGCTGCAGCTATTCTCCTTCTGCTGATGAAACCTGCCAGATCAATAATGCACAGGTGGGAGAATATTATTTACTACTACTTACAAATTTTGCAGATGATCCGGGCACCATCACATTTCAGCAATCCGGGGGGCTTGCCCAAACCAATTGTGGCATTGTTTGCAGTATTACAGCAAGTAATTCCGGCCCCGTATGTGGCGGTGTATTTAACCTGTCCAGTAACATACCTTCTCCCGCGCCGGGAACCACTTATTCATGGACAGGTCCCAATTGTTTTACGTCAAACCAACAAAACCCAACGAATGTTCCTGCACCAACAACTGCGGGAAGTTATACTTATACAGTTACTGCGACCACGCCTACCGGTGGTACCTGCAGTGCAACTACCGTACTTACAGTAGGTTCATTGGGCGGAAGCCTTACTACACCACTTGCACCAAGTTGCCCTGGATCAAGTGATGGACAAATTACAGTTACACCTCCTGCAACAGGCGGACCATTTACTTATGTTTTAAACCAGGGACTTCCTTCAGAAGTAAACAATGGTAATAATCCTGTTTTTACAAACCTGGCACAAGGTATTTATACTGTTACAGTTATTGTGAACCTGGGTTGTTCCCAAACACTTCCCGTAACTGTACAACCTTCAAACGGTGTAAATACAACTGCAACCACTGATTCCACTTCCTGCCCAACGGTGAATGATGGAACCATTACAGTTGTTCCTCCTCCAGCCGGTGCCCCGTTTGTTTATACACTCGATGCGGGACTACCAACAGAAGTAATTCAAAATAATAATCCTGTATTTACTAACGTTGCTGCAGGTACGCATACAATTGCTATCTCTACTGCAACGGGTTGTTCAGGTGTTGTTAGTCCTGATCCTGTTGTATTCTCACATGCAGCTCCAACAGCTACATCAAGTACTACTCCCGCTTCCTGTCCAACTGTAAATGATGGTACTATCACTGTTACCAATTTACCGGTTACAGGTGCTCCGTTTATTTTTACATTAGATGCAGGACTTCCAACTGAAGTTATTCAAAACAATAATCCTGTGTTTACTAATATAGCCGCAGGCTCACATACAATTTCATTTACTACTGCCATTGGTTGTAGCGGTACCGCACCTAATGCTGTTGTAGGTGCGGGTGCGACTCCATCAACCCCGGCCTCCGCCAGCCCTACATCCTGTCCAACTGTAAATGATGGAACCATCACTGTTGTTACTCCTGCTACCGGTGGGCCTTTTATTTACACCCTTGATGCAGGGCTTCCATCAGAAATTATTCAAAATAATAATCCTGTATTTACAAACCTGGCTGCAGGTTCACACACAATCTCATTTACTACGTCTATCGGTTGCAGTGGTATTGCACCTAATACAGTTGTGCCCCCAGGTCCGACTCCATCGACCCCGGCCTCGGCCACCCCAACATCCTGTCCAACAGTAAATGATGGAACCATCACTGTTGTTACTCCTGCTACCGGTGGGCCTTTTATTTACACCCTTGATGCAGGGCTTCCATCAGAAATTATTCAAAATAATAATCCTGTATTTACAAACCTGGCTGCAGGTTCACACACAATCTCATTTACTACGTCTATCGGTTGCAGTGGTATTGCACCTTATACAGTTGTGCCTCCAGGTGCTGCTCCAACGGCTAGTACAAGTACAACTCCTACTTCATGTCCAACTGTAAATGATGGCACCATTACTGTTATCAATCTTCCGGCTACCGGTGCCCCCTTTATTTTTACATTAGATGCAGGACTTCCAACTGAAGTTATTCAAAACAATAACCCGGTATTTACAAACCTGGCTGCAGGTTCACATACTATTTCTTTTACTACCTCTATTGGTTGCAGTGGCACCGCACCTAATGCTGTTGTGCCGCCGGGTGCTGTTATATTTGCTAACCCGCCAACTGTTACAAACCCGCCCTGCGCTAATATCAATGATGGTGTACTTACTATTAATCCTGCTGTTGCAGGTACTTATACCTATGTGCTCAACCCGGGATTACCTAATGAACTAAATAATGGTAACAATCCTACATTCCTCAATCTTGGCCCGGGAAGTTATACTTATAGCTTTACTAATACGATCGGTTGTGTGGGAACTGCCAATATAATTCTCACTACTCATACTCCACTGGCTACAACGGTTACGCTTACACAACCTTTATGTAATGGTAATGCTAATGGTATCATTACACTCAATGCTTCAGGTGGGGTAGCTCCTTATCAATATGCTTTAAGTCCTTTCACTACTTACCAGGGTGGTACTTTCAATAACCTTACTACTGGTACCTATACTTTCAGGATCAAAGATGATGTGGGTTGTACAAAAGATACTACTGTTACTTTAGCTCAACCCAGCCTTTTAACTGCAAGTGCGGTGAGTGCTGATGGAACTTGTAATGGTAATGACGGACAAATAACGGTGACTGCTAATGGCGGTACCACTCCTTATTCTTATTCTGTTGACAATGGCGTTACTTACCAGCCAGCCCCGTTATTCGTTGTCTCTGGTGGTAATTATCCTGATATCAGGGTGAAAGACAACAATAACTGTATCGCCAATACTTCTGTCAATGTTGTATTGATTGATAACATGTTCTTATATCCACTCAATGACACTACCATTTGTGCAGAGCAATCTGTTACATTCCAGCCGCAACTGAGCCCGCAGGCCAATATCTTCCATTGGTATACCCTGCCCTATAATGCTACTGCACAGGCTACCATACAGGACAGCACCATTAAAAATGCAGTAGTAACTCCTTTGGATACTACTTTCTATGTGCTCGATGCAACATGGGGTATTTGTCATAGGCTGGATACCATAAAGATCAACCTGCTCCATAAACCAATTGCCAATGCAGGCGCTGATACAGCAGTTTGTTATGACAGGACCACAGCGGTACTTCATGGAACTGCAACCAATCTTTCCGGAACAGTAAACTATTTATGGTCAGACACTACTCACCTGCAAACACCTCATGATGCTGTTACCGTAGCAACCCCGGTTATTACTGAAACATTTACACTAACGGTTACGGACAACTATGGATGTAACTTCAGTATTCCTGACGAGGTTACAGTGACTGTTCAGCCTCCTGTTCCTGCTTTTGCAGGGAATGATACTATTGCTGTACTGGGACAACCTCACCAGTTACTGGCATCTGGTGGTGTGGATTATGTTTGGTCTCCAGGCTATCCATTGAACCTGTCTAACATTGCAAATCCACTGGCAACTTTGGATCATGACCAGGAATTTACTGTTATTGTTACCGATTGGGCCGGTTGCGTGGGAAGTGATAAAGTATTTTTACAGGTTTACCAGGGGCCCACTTACCATGTTCCAAATGCATTCTCTCCTAATGGTGATGGGCAAAATGAAACATTCCGTGTTATTCCACCCGGTATATCTTATACAGAATGGTTCAGGATATTCAACCGTTTTGGTGAACTCGTTTTTGAAACAAATAAGTGGATGAAAGGATGGGACGGAACTTATAAAGGAAAGAAACAACCCGTCGGTAATTATATATGGATACTAAAAGGAGTAGATAAATTTGGAAAAGTTGTTGAAATGAAAGGAACAGTGATGCTTGTGCAGTAATGCATGATGTAGATACGATTTATAACGTATGATTTAAGATGTAAGATATACATAAAGGTAGCCGCTGAGAAAATGAAGATCCTTATTTAAAGGAAATCTATATTAGAACAAATCATACATCAAAAATCCTGGCGATTTTTTGTTCAGCCAGCATCAGATCAACAATCACACATGCAGTTATTGCTTCCAATACCACGGGAACACGCAATGCAATGCAGAGATCGTGGCGCCCTTTCACAGAAATTTCTTCTATCTCATTCGTTGCTGTGTTTAATGTTTGCTGCGTAGCAGGTGTGGAAGAAGTTGGTTTCACAACAACCCGGAAGACAAGATCATTTCCATTTGTCAAACCACCATTGATACCACCGGCATTATTAGTGAAATTTTTACCTGATACATTTTCCAATGAGTCATTGTGTTCACTACCCATCATTTTGGCGGCTGCAAAGCCGACACCAAACTCTATTCCTTTTATAGCAGGTATTGAAAAAACGGCATGACTTATTAGCGATTCAACGGAATCGAAAAATGGTTCTCCAAGTCCTATTGGTAAATTTTTGACAGTACATTCAATGATCCCACCCACACTATCTTTTGCATCAAGGGCTTTTTGTAATCCTTTGTCCATATCCGTTTCTCCTCCTATTTCCAATATGTTTGCATTGCATATGATGGGCGAATCGTTTTGATCCAGCGCAAGAATTTTTTTTGCAACTACTCCGGCTGCTACAATACATACAGTAAGCCGGCCGCTAAAATGGCCTCCCCCCCTGTAATCTTCATATCCTCCAAATTTTTTAGAAGCTACAAAATCTGCATGACCCGGCCTTGGCGTGCTTCTTTGTTTTTCATAGTCTGCACTGCGGATATTTTTATTTTCAAATATTATAGTAAGGGGTGCACCTGTTGTTTTACCGTCAAATAAGCCTGATAAAAAAACCGGGAGATCATCTTCCTTTCTTGTTGTAGTTCCTTTTTGTATCCCGCCTTTTCTTCTTTCAATATCTATAATAAAATCCTCACTATTCAATAACAATCCTGCCGGGCAACTGTCAATGACAATTCCTACAGATGGTCCATGTGATTCACCAAAAATCTGTATCCTGAAATTTTTTCCCAAACTATTCATTGTCAAATATTTTATTCTTCAGACAAAGATACAGCCGCACCCAGCATTTTTAAATGATCATAAAAACGGGGGTATGATTTATTTACAGCTTCTGCATCATTAATTATAACCATTCCGGTTGACCTTAACGCCGCTATTGCACCTGCCATTGCAATACGATGATCGTGGTGGGATGAGATATTTGCAGCTTTCACAGCAGTGCCTCCGGTGATCAGCATCTCGTCCCCTTTGATATTAATATCAACGCCCAATTTTGCAAAAATATCCATCAATGATGCTGCCCGGTCACTTTCTTTTGATAACAGTCGTGAAACCCCCTTAATAACAGAGGTCCCATTGCAATATGCAGCCAATACTGCCAATGGCGGAAAAAGATCCGGACAATCAGTTGCATCAAATTGAAAAGCACGCAAAATATTTTTATTCGTAACCGAGATACAACTTGTTTCTATCTTAATATCAGCGTTACTGTTTTTCAATACATGTATGATCGCCTTATCGGCCTGCGGGGACAGGATATCCAATCCATGCAGTGTAATGGTTCCTGCAATAGCTCCTGCAACAAGCAGAAAAGATGCACTACTCCAATCTGCTTCCACGTGATAAGTAATATTTTTTTCAATTGTTCCAACGGGATTGATGTAGAATTTTTCATAAGCGTCATGTCTTACATCGTAGCCAAAATGATGGAGTAACCCGAGGCTAAGATCAATATAAGGTTTGCTTTTCAGGTTAGTTACATTGATCACTGTTGGTTTGTTTACAGATCTTGCAAAGGCAAATAAAAGGCCTGTCAGGTATTGAGAGCTGGAAGATCCATCAACGGAAATATCTTTTGGGAAAAGCGGTCCCTGGATATTTATTGGCAGAAAGCCATTGTTAGATTCAGTCTTTACATTTAACAGGGAAAGTACTTCATCTATGAAATGCATGGGGCGTTTTAATAAACTACCGGTACCGGTCAACTGTACAATTGAATTACTCAGCGCAATAACAGGAGCAAACATTCTCAATGACAATCCACTTTCCCTGCAATTAATTATTTTTCCAGGCTTTATTTGTCCATTGCTTTTTATTGCCAGGTAATCATGCTCTGTATGTACATCTGCTCCCAACCCTCTTATAATATTGATTGCAGCAATATCATCATCACTGTTGCCCGGATTATTAATTATGGTTTGCCCTTTATTCAACAAGGCCAATGCGCAAGCCCTTTGCATAGCACTTTTACTTGGGGGTGCTGTAACAGATCCATTTATTTCGGATGGAGTAATGGTAGCGATCATTACAGGATCTTTTTTATATTCTCCTGCAGAAAATTCATGCTCACAGGTTTTGCTTCTGCATCGCCAATCTTATTCAGCAATACAAAATGCATGTTCTCATTTTCCCGCTTCTTATCAAGTTTTAATACATCAAAAACCCTCCTGTAATCTGTTTCAATATCAACAGGCAAATGATATTTTGCAAGAAGCCGCACCACTCGTTGAGCATCCTCAAAATGAAGGTTGTTTATCTTTTCAGACAAATTGCAAGCTGCCACCATTCCAATACTGATTGCATGACCATGAGGAAGCATGTGTAAATTTTCTATGGCGTGGCCAAATGTATGTCCGAAGTTCAATAACTTTCTATCAGCCTTTTCATATTCATCAGTGGTAACAATATCCATTTTAATGGAAACATTTTGTTCAATCAACGATGCGATCAGGGTACTGTCACGTTGAATATCATGCAGCGAATATCTTTCCAGCATACTAAAAAGCAAGGGATCTTTAATACAGGCGTGTTTTATGATCTCGGCAAATCCATTCACCCACTCCTTTACAGGAAGTGTTTGTAAAAAACTATAATCGTATAAGATAAATTCCGGCTGATAAATGGTTCCTACCATATTTTTGAACACGCCCACATCTACACCATTCTTACCACCAATGGCGGCATCAACCATCCCCAGGATCGTTGTGGGCACGAGTCCAAGCCGTACACCTCGTTTATAAATACTTGCAACATAGCCAGTCATATCCGTGACAACACCACCTCCGATACCAACAATGAAAGTTTGTTTATCTACTTCAAGTTCAAGTAACCTGTTGATGATCGTATCAACTGTTTTTTGATTCTTTGTTTTTTCTCCCGGGGTAAGCCTGATGATATTAAACCCTTCCATCTTTTTCTGGTGATAACCATACACATTTTCATCGGTAATAATTACAGTTTTGTCTTTTCCACAAAATGCAAGCATATCTTCAAATGATGCATCGAATAAGCAATTGACCTTTTTTTGTAAGAATGTATATTCTAAACTTCTCATTTTTTAATATGTATTTTTTATCATCATTAGCATATCCAGGCTAACAGTATATTATTGTATCTCGCCGTTCATGACCCGGTTTTGATGATTAATACTTTCCATATGCACCGCATCGAAATAACGCAGGATGAATTCTTTGCTCAATCCCAATTGTATACCTTTCTCATAAGCTCTTTCAAGTATTTCATTCCATCTCATTGTCTGCAAAATAGTGATATTATTTTCTTTTTTATAAAGACCAATTTTATCCGCAAGCTTCATGCGATGACCAATCAGGCTTAGCAATTCATCATCTACCTGGTCGATCTGGTCTCTTAAACGGGTCAGCGCAGTAATAAATTCCTGCTCATTTGTATTTTCTTTTCTCCATATCAGGTTCCCCAGTATTTCGTTTAACCGTTCGGGTGTTACCTGTTGTTTCGCATCACTCCATGCATTATCCGGATCGATATGACTTTCCAGCATTAATCCGCCAAAATCAAGATCAATACTTTTTTGTGCTACCTGTTGCAACAAAGTTCTGTTACCACAAATATGAGAAGGATCACAGATCAATAACATCCCCGGGTATCTCCTTTTCATTTCAATTGGCAAATGCCACATAGGAGCGTTGCGGTAATCTGTATTGCCATAAGACGAAAACCCGCGGTGAATCAAACCGATTTTATCAATACCGGCTTTTTGCATGCGCTCTATAGCACCACTCCACAGATCAAGATCAGGGTTGATTGGGTTTTTGATGAGAACAGGAATGTCTATTCCTGTCAATGCATTTGCTATTTCCTGTACACTAAATGGATTTACCGTTGTGCGGGCTCCAATCCATAAAACATCTGTTTCAAACTGCAAAGCTTCTTCTACATGTTTTGCCGAAGCCACTTCCACTGTTGTTAACAGGCCTGTTATTTTTTTTGCCTTTAATAACCATGGTAATCCCTTTGTTCCAATGCCCTCAAACTGCCCGGGTTTTGTACGGGGCTTCCAAATTCCTGCACGAAGTATATCGACCCTTCCTGTTGCAGCGAGTCTTTGTGCTGTATCAATCACCTGCTCTTCTGTTTCTGCACTACAGGGGCCACTAATTATAAGCGGACGTTTGTGCCATACCTGCGCAAGTTTCTCCATCATATCCTGTTTAAGTGTTTGCATTTGCAAAATTAACTAAATAGCTAACAGCAATGAGCGGTTAGCTATCTGTTACAGATTGATCTGCTCAAGCCGGGAAGTTTACATCTTACCCGAGTTTACGCCTTTCTAAGGTTACACCTTTCCTGCCTTCCAATCGGCGCTTGTCATTTCAAATTTCACTTCTTTTCCATGCATACCAACTCTTTTCCATCCCTGCTTTTCATAAAAACGCTCTGCTCTTGTTCCGGGCGCTGTTCCCAGCCAGATGGCAATATCTGTTTGATCGAAATACCAGTCAAGCATAATTTTATGCAACATTTTACCAATCCCTTTTTCTGCATGCTCAGGCAATACAAATAATGCCCATACATTATTTTCTTTCATATCAACATAAGCAAAACCAACGATAGTTTTATCTATTTCACATACCCAGGCTTTTCCCCGAACGGTCATGTACTCTACACAGTCTTTGTCGGATACCAATGCCGGATCTGACAACATGTTTTCCTTCACTGCATTTCTTACAAATTGTATCCCTTTAATATCTGCAATGATTGCCTCCCTAAAGATCATTTTATTTTTTATTTAATATTACTTAATTTATATACTAAAAATCAACAGTTTACACAATTAAAAAGCCACCACGGAGATCCGCGATGGCTTATACGATTGCTTGCCAAAAAAAACTTATGGAAAATGCTTAGCAAGGAGCATTAACCGGGTAAGAAATATTATTTCTTAATTGTATCAGTTGTAACTGTAGTCTTAACTGTAGTGTCTTTTACTACTACCGCAGTATCAGGTTTTGGTGTTTCTGGTTGTGTAACTACAGTTGAAGTGTCAGAAGTAGTTGTAGTTGATTCTTCTTTTTTTGCATCGTTACAAGCTGTGAATGACGCAGCGATTAACGCGATAGCTAAGAATTTTTTCATTTTGTTTTGTGTTGTTTGATTTTAAAATTATAATTTGAAAGTTAATACCCCGAATAAAAAAAGGTAACCCGGATTTTTTAATTTTTTTTTAATTTTTTTTGGGTTACAAATCGTTCATCCCCGTATTAATATATTATTTAGTGGACACATTACCGGAAAAAGCTTTACTGGAAGGTTTGGCAAGAGAAGATAAGGATGCTATAGAAAAGATATATAGGGATAATTACAATGTAATTCAATCACTTATTCTTAATAATAGCGGTACTGCTGACGATGCGGCTGACATTTTCCAGGAATCCATGATCGTGCTTTTTGAAAAGTCAAAAAGCCCTGATTTTGAGCTGAGTTGTCAAATAAAAACCTATTTATATTCAGTTTCGCGAAGATTATGGCTAAAAAGGCTGCAGCAAATACAGCGTTTTACACGACAAAGTGAGGATTTTGAACAGGTGGTGCCCGTTGAAGAAGAACTGGAACTCCAGGAAAAGCGGCAGAATGACTTTTCGATCATGGAAAATGCCATGACAAAGATTGGAGAACCTTGTAAGAGTTTGCTGGAGGCCTATTATATCCAGAAAAAACAAATGCAACAGATCGCGACAGAATTTGGGTATACAAATGCCGATAATGCAAAAACCCAGAAATATAAATGCCTGGTGAGATTGAAGAAATTATTTTTTGCTCAATATAAAAATGTAAAATAATATGGATGACATTTTACTCATAGATGCGGCCGAAAGGTATGTGAAGGGAGAAATGACTTCCGAGGAAAGAACTTATTTTGAAGAAATAAGAAAAAACAACCCGGAACTTGACCAGTTAGTTGTGGAACACATTTTTTTTCTTACGCAGCTGGATAAATTCGGCAGCACAAAAAACTTCAAACATAACCTCAACGAGGTCGTAACCAAACTTACCGACGAAGGTTTTATATCCAAGGCGCCACTAAAAGGCAAAGCAAAAATCGTTTACCTGTGGAACCGCTCGAAACGTACAATTGCTGTGGCTGCGTCAATTGCGGTAATCGTTTCTATTTTCAGCGTTGCGTTGATTTCTGCTTATAAAGAAACCAAAGCACCTAATACAAAACTGCTTGTTGACAAATTGGAGGCACAGGAAAAAAAGACAAAACAGATAGAAAATAAGGTCAACGCAGTGATAGCGGATAATAAGAACCGCCCGGCAACTGTTATAATTGAAAAAGAAAAAAAGGAACCTATTGAATCCAAATTCAGGGCTACAGGATTTTTAATTGATAATACAAATAATTTTATCGTTACCAATGCGCACGTTGTAAGGGAAGCAAAACATCGCCTGATCGTAGAAAATATCAAAGGAGAACAATTCCAAGCTGAGGCTGTATATGTAAACAACGATAATGACCTTGCAATATTAAAAGTAACCGATAAGGATTTTAAACAACTTCCTCCTCTTCCGTATAGCATAAGAAAAACAAATGCAGAATTGGGAGAACAGATATTTATGTTAGGTTATCCCAAACAGGAAATCGTTTACGGCGAAGGTTATGTTAGTGCAAAGAATGGCTACCAGATGGACACCATTTATTGCCAGCTTAGTACGGCGGCCAATGAAGGCAATAGCGGTTCACCTGTAATTAACAGGGGTGGAGAATTGCTTGGTATCATCACCAGCAGGGAAACCAATACAGAAGGTGTTGTATTTGCGATAAAATCTCCCAATATTTACAATGCAATAGAAGAAGTAAAGAAGATGAAAAAATATGAAGATATCAAAATCACATCTGTGCCTGCTTTAAAAGGAACAGATCGTGTGAACCAGATCAAAAAAGTACAGGAATATGTTTTTATGATTAAAGGAAATTAAACAAAAAGTGGAATCAATAAAAAGGGCAGCGTAATGGCTGCCTTTTTTATTGTTATAACTTATCTTCTATCCCATTGCTGGTTCTTTTTTCCATAATGAAGAAGGATAATCTTTATTTTTTATTAATTCATCGATGCTGTTTTTTACAGCGGGCGCATCTTCTTTATACGTAACTCCAAACCATTGTGACGTAGTAGGAATTACCTTGATACAATTGGATGGATCTTTAATAAATTCATCTGCAATGATCGGTATAAAAAATTCTGATTTGATATCAGCTTTATTTGCAGGAACAAATGCTTTAAACAAATTCATTGCTGCATCAAACACAGATGGATGAAAACACCAGAAATTCATCGACACACTTGTATTACCAGCCACCTCTATTGATTGGCCTGCTTCATCGTAGATCACTTTGCCTTCAGCATTCTTGCCAATCTTTGTACGTTCATTGATAGCAACAAGATTATTCTTTGTATCTATATTACAAACTCCCCTGCTCACCGTCCCATGTTCACTTAACGTTTTATCAAGCTGGTAACCTATGATCGCATAGGTATGTTCATTGCATTCGGTATTTAAAAAATCAGCTGCTTTTTTAAATGCATCCTTGCCATAATAATCGTCGGCATTGATCACCGCAAAAGGTTCTTTAACAACATCAGAAGCACAAAGGATCGCATGCCCGGTTCCCCACGGTTTTGTACGATCTTTCGGAATATCTTTTTCATCTACAAAACAATTCATTTCCTGGTAAACATAATCAACATCAATTTTACCTTTCAGTTTACCGCCGAAATTCGCTTTAAAATTTTCTGCAAAATCTTTCCGGATAATAAATACTACCTTACCAAAACCGGCAGCAATTGCATCATAGATTGAATAATCCATGATAGTTTCACCAGATGGTCCAAATCCTTCTGTTTGTTTCATGCTGCCATACCGGCTTGCCATTCCTGCTGCTAAAATTAAAAGTGTAGGTTTTGCCATTATTTGTAGAAATTTAAATTTTCTTGCCAATTTTACAGCCGCAAAAATACTAATAAACGACTATTTAATGAAAAGGCTTTTTGAGGTACCAATATTGGAATTTACTGAACTTGATACTGCTTTATTCACTGAAAAAAAGCTGAGATTATTGGTTGCCAGACTTGATAAGATACATCCAATCGTGTCGGGCAATAAGTTATTCAAACTTCATTTCTTTTTAGAAAAAGCGACCCAATCGGGCTATAAAAGCATCCTGACTTTCGGTGGCGCCTGGTCAAATCATCTTGTTGCAACAGCATATAGCTGCAAGATGGCCGGGCTTAATAGCATCGGTATCGTTAGAGGAGAAGAGGGCGATATCGCATCGCACACATTAAAAGAATGCATATCATATGGGATGCAGCTTCAGTTTATTTCAAGGGAAGCATATAAAAAAAAGGAAGAGATACATTTTCAAAATGAATTATATAAAACGCATGGTAGTTGCCTTATAATTCCCGAAGGTGGTTATAGTTCTATTGGTGCGCAAGGCGCATCATTAATAATGGATATGCTACATGATGTGCATGCAACACATATTTGCACTGCCGCAGGCACAGCAACTACACTTGCCGGCCTGATGCGTAACAGGCTAAATAATGAAACGATCGTTGCAATACCGGTATTAAAAAACATGACAGATATTGTGGAAAGGATCTCATTCCTTAATGAAAAAAAAGAAACCAATAACCTGGTAATCTTTGATCAATACCATTTCGGCGGGTATGCAAAAAAAACAAATGCATTGATCAGCTTTATGAATGAATTATATACCAATTATCATTTGCCTACCGATTTTGTTTATACAGCTAAAATGATGTATGCGATCACAGATAAAATAAAAGCAGGATATTTTACCGGGGGAAGCACCATTGTGTGCCTGCATACCGGGGGTTTACAGGGCAACTCATCTTTATCTGCCGGAACATTAGTTTTTTAATCCACTCACTTATATATTTGTACTTTAAATCCAGTTTTTACGTTTAGAATTTTATTATCGGGCCATTTAACCATGAAGAAATTACAACCTCTTTTCTTTATATTTTGTTTTTTCATTGCTGTTAATACGAATGCGCAAAAGATATTGCCTGGCATTACCGTAAAGAATGCGGGAGGCAAAATAATTGTAAGCTGGCAGAATGCATTTACTACGCCGATATCAAATATACATATTCAACGTTCTTACGACAGCTCCAAGGGATACAGTACAATTGGCTCTGTTTTAAATCCACAGAATAAAGAAAATGGGTATACCGACCTGAATCCCCCATATTCAAAAATGTATTATCGTGTTTCTATATCTTTCCAGGGCGGGGCATATATGATCAGCCTTCCTGAACGGCCGGTAAAAGATATTCCCCTTTCAGATGCTACAAAAGATAACATGAATGAGCCTGAAACAAGGTATCCATGGCAGAGTGAACCCGGTAAAGATCCCGTTGTATTGAACGTGCCTCCAAAAAAAGAAAATGAAATTACTTACCCGAGTGAGCGCATCTATACAGCAAAAGACAACAATATTGTTATTCACTTGCAGGATGCAGCAACAAAAAAGTATTCGGCTAAATTTTTTACTGAGAGTGACAGTCTCTTATTTGAATTAACAAAACTTAACGAAGAATATCTCATCCTCGAAAAAGTAAATTTTATACGCACAGGCTGGTTCCATTTTGAGATTTATGAAAGTGGTAAGCTGGTTGAAAAAAATAAATTCCAGATACTTGGTAAGGAGCAGAAACCGGGAAACAAATGAGGAAGCGGCAATCGGCAATCGGCAAACGAGGAACAAGAAACGAGAATGGTGAATGGTGAAAATATGACGCTTGTATTAAATTGTAAATATTAAAGTTTTGAAGAGGTGATAGCTGACTGCTGACTGCTGATTTCTGATTGCGTTCCTTCAAGGCTTGCATTAAATACTATTTCAAAATTGTTCCTGATTCTTTTTTTAACTTCATCATAATCCAGCTTCCCTCCCAATTCTTTTTCCATCGACGTAACCTGTTTGTTTTGTATACCACATGGAATGATGTTATTAAAATAATCAAGATCCGTATTTACGTTCAAAGCAAAACCATGCATGGTGATCCATCGGCTGCACCTGACACCAATAGCGCAGATCTTACGTTCTTTCCCGGGAATGCCAGGTTCAATCCATACACCCGTTTCCCCGGCACTCCTTTCTCCTTTTATATTATATGATGCAAGTGCCAGGATAACTGTTTCTTCGAGGTTGCGCAGGTACTTACCAATATCAGTGTCAAATTTTTCAAGATCAAGAATTGGATAACCCACTATTTGTTGCAATCCGTGAAATGTAATATCTCCTCCCCTGTTTGTTCTGAAAAATTCGATTCCTTTATCCTTCATCTGCGCATCATTCAAAAGAACATTATCAATGCTGCCGCTCTTTCCCAGGGTATAAACAGGTAAATGTTCACATAACAGGAAATAATTGATTGTTTGCAATGATGCAGGTTCGGGATTTGATCCGTTATTTCTTGCCGCTGTTTTAACAGCAACATTTTCCTGCAACAGGTTTTCCTGGTAATCCCATGCGGTTTTATAATCAATTAATCCCAGATCTTTGAATATCACAGGCTGCATATCGATTGCTTTGTTTTAATTTGCAAGGTACGAACGATACTGGACAATGGACAATGGACAATGGACAATGGACAATGGACAATGGACAATGGACAATGGACAATGGATAATGATAGTTAAAAATACTTAAATCGTAAAGCGATAAAAGCTGATCGCCTTAAATTAAAAAATAAGCATAGCAAATAATATAACATGATGACAGAAAAAGACATCGAAGACGAACTGCCCGAATCGGAAGAGTTATATGAGAAACTTTCCATAGTGGTTTCCAAGGGACAGGAACCCATCAGGATAGACAAGTTTTTAATGTCAAGAATTGAGGGTGCTACACGAAATAAAATTCAGCAGGCAATAGAGTCAGAACTGGTAATAGTGAACGAAAAGCCGGTAAAGAATAATTATAAAATAAAAGCTGCTGATAAGATAATTATTTACGATAGCAACACACCTGAATCTTCCGAGATAATTCCACAAAATATTCCGTTGAAAATTATTTATGAAGACGATGACCTGTTTATTGTTGATAAACCTGTCGATATGGTTGTTCATCCCGGTAGTGGAAATCCTGATGGAACATTGATCAATGCTGTTGCTTATTATCTAAAAGAAAATTGTCCTGACCTCAATAAAGATGAATTACCGCGTTATGGACTGGTGCATCGTATTGATAAGAATACAAGTGGGTTAATTGTATTGGCAAAAACGCAGAAAGCAATGAGTGAACTTGCAAAACAGTTTTTTAATCATACTGTTTACCGCCGCTATGTTGCACTGGTATGGGGTGATTTTGAAAAAAATGAAGGAACAGTTATTGCGCATGTGGGACGGCATTTAAGATTCAGGAAATTATTTACTGCGTACCCTGATGGTGATCATGGTAAAGATGCAATCACACATTATAAAGTTCTGGAAAGGTTCAATTATGTTACATTGGTAGAATGCAGGCTTGAAACAGGCCGTACGCACCAGATCCGCGTACACATGCAATACATCGGCCATCCCATTTTCAATGATGATACTTATGGAGGTGACAGGATCGTGAAAGGAACCGTCTATACAAAATACAAGCAATTTGTCGACAATTGTTTTGCACTATGCCCACGGCATGCCCTACACGCAAAAGAATTGGGATTTGTACATCCAATAACCAGGAAAGAAATGCATTTTACAAGTGAATTGCCACAGGACATGACTGCTGTAGTTGAAAAGTGGAGAAAGTACAGCCAATTTAAGAATGCGGAGTGATAAATTCCTGCTCAAAAAAATATTTATCATGCTTCAGAAAATTACATTAACATTCGTTTTGATCCTTGCAGCAAATATTTTATTTGCACAAACCAGTATTAAAAAAGATAAGGAAATTGAAGCAATGATACAGGAAGTCTCGCCGGATTCACTGAGATCTTATATAACAAACCTGGTCTCCTTTGGTACAAGAAACACATTGAGTGTGCAGGCAAATAATAAACGCGGAATTGGCGCAGCAAGAAACTGGGTATTGAATAAATTTAACCAGTTTGCACTGCAATCAAACGGAAGGATGAATGCATTCATTGATACAATTACTATTCAGCCTGATAAAAAAAGAGTTGACACTCCAACGCTGCTAGGAAATGTAGTGGCAATATTAAAGGGAACAGACACTGCCGACAAAAGAATATTTATTATCAGCGGCCACCTTGATAATATGCGAACCAACGTGATGGACAGGACAAATGATGCTCCCGGCGCAAATGATGATGGCAGTGGTACTGCAGCTGTACTGGAATGTGCAAGAATTATGAGCACGCATCAGTTTAATTCAACGATTATTTTCGTTGCAGTGAGCGGTGAGGAACAGGGATTATTGGGATCCTATTTCATGGCGAATAAAGCCCGCAAAGAGAATTGGGAAATTGAAGCTGTATTGAACAATGATATCATGGGTAGTAATAACAGCAATGAAACAAACATCATCGATAATACAAAAGTGCGGGTCTTCAGCGAAGGATTGCCGGCATATGAACTTGATAAGAATACAAAAATGATTCGCCAACTGGGTTTGGAGAACGATGGCAGATCAAGGCAACTTGCACGGTATGTAAAAGAAACCGGTGAACGTTATGTTGATAATATTGAAGTTGTAATGGTGTACAGGAATGACAGGTTCCTGCGTGGTGGTGATCATATTCCGTATGTGGAAAACGGTTATGCTGCTATTCGTATTACAGAGATGAATGAAAATTATACACGGCAGCACCAGGATGTGCGAAAAGAAAGTGGTATTCAATATGGCGACCTTGCTGAGTTTATTGATTTTGAATACCTGAGAAAAAATACGTCTGTCAACTTAGCCAATCTTGCCAATCTTGCAAAAGCGCCTGCGATACCCGGAGATGTAAAGATCGATGTAAAAAAGTTAGGTAATACTTCTTATCTCAATTGGAAAGTACCAAAAACCGGGAAGGTAAAAGGTTATTATGTATTGATGAGAGAAACAACCAGTGCAGTATGGCAAAAAAAACTTTATACAGAAGGATTGGAAATTACCTTGCCATATTCAAAAGACAATTATTTTTTTGCTGTGCAAGCGGTAAATGAGGAAGGGAATGAAAGTGTACCTGTGGTACCGGGGATAGGAAGATAATTTCAACTACTTTAAACAATTAAACAATATTCAACTGTTTATTTTATCTTCTTCAATCTTATTTTCGCCCTTTAATTCGACTTCTTTCAGATCCGCCTCCATCTTTCCCTTCTTCATATCAACTCTTATCAATTGAAAAATGCTCATATAGATGTTAGCGATCCATACCAATGCAAACCCGCCAATCAAATATCCCTTCCAGTCATTGTAAAGCAAATGATACCTGGTAATGATCAAAAAGAAAAGTGCCACATAATGGCTGAAACAATATTCGCAGGTGAATAAATAGAAAAATTTACGCTGCACCAGGGTCCTGCAGCTTTTTGATTTATTTAAACAAAATTCCCTTGGTTCTTTAAATACCTCTTCATGGGTTATTGTCCATGAAATACATGCTATAGGCAATGCAAGCAAAAAGAGATAAATGACCTGTTGTTGTAAAGACATGTACTTTAACAAGCAAAATCAATTCCAACTTATAACCGGCGGCGATTTTTTTACCGCAGAGGTGCGGAGACGCAGAGATAAACAATTATCAGGAAAGAATTTCTTCGCATTTCTGCCACTCTGCGGTAATATAACGAGCGCTAGTGAGTTTAATTGAAATCAAAAAGTGTAGCTGTAAACACTCCCCTTTCCCGGTTTTTAAAAATAGCTTTCCAGTTGCCATTATACCGTATTAAAGATGGAACAGTAAGATCATTGTGCATGGTCATTTGCACTTCCATGCTTACTTTAAAATCATATACTCCTGCATCATAGCTCAACACATAATTTCTTGCCACTACTTCATAGGTACTGTCATTGAACCAGGTTGTCATTTCATCAACAACTACACGACCCTCTTCACCGGGTTTTACTTTTTGCTTAAAAATATAACAACTGGTATTATTGTAAAAATCCATGTCGATCTTCATGTCGTACCTTTCTGCCATATCATCATCATAGATCGCTGTTTTATTGCTCATGAAAGGAAGTCCTGATATCCTTTTACCGGGATTAAAGAAAAGCATCTTTAATTGTTCCTTGTGTTTTTCCATCCCCGACTTACCGCTTGTATTAAATTCTATCCCTTTTACAATATTAGTTTCGCCACAAACACTGTCCTTCGTAAAAAAAAGGGAAGCGTATAGCTGGGCAGTATAGTAATTAAGTTCATGCGCATCATTGTACATATCGCCTGTAATTGTTTCTTCCAATGTCTCCATAGTGCGGCAATTGGCCGTTCTTAACTGTTTGGTTTTACTGTGTAATGAAGCCTTAAGATTACCCTTCCTGTTTAACATCCTGATATCATTGATTGCGGTAAATCCAAGTATGTGGAGATTTTTAAAGGCCTTATAAAAACTGCTGTCATTTTTTATGCGCTCAATGAAAGAATGAACATTGAGCTTCCTGTCAACTACGACATTACTGAGTGTTATTATTTTTTTATCGATCGTTACCGTAGTATCGGTCTTTACCTGTGAAAAACAATCACAAGAGGTTAATAAGAAATAAACATGTATGAAAAAGACTTTCATACCGCAAATTAGAATTATAATTTGGAGATTTGGAAATTTGATAATTTGGAAATGAGGTATCCCATAAAATAAAAAGCTCCCGTTCTTAGAGAGCTATCATTTCCAAATTACCAAATTTCCAAATTGTTCTACTTAGGAAAGGTCATACGGTAATCCACCTTTATTTTTCCTTTACTGATATCATCTAATTTTCGCTTAAGCAAAGTACGTTTGAGTGGCTTTATATGATCAATAAATAATTTGCCGTCGATATGATCATATTCATGTAATACGATTCTGCCGGTAATGCCTATAAATGTTTTTGTGAACGGCGTAAAGTTTTCATCTACATAATTTAAGGTAACGCTCTCGCTCCTCATAATATCTTCCCTTATTTTGGGAATGCTCAGGCAACCTTCATTATAGCTCCATTCTTCGCCATTTAAAGCGGTTATATGAGCATTGATAAAAACCCCTTTGAAGCCGGGATCATCTGGATATTTCCCTTTATCTTCTTCATCCTGGTTCTCAAATATCTGGGTACTATCTATAACAAAAAGTCGGATATCCTTATTTATTTGCGGTGCAGCAAGCCCTACACCACTACTGTTGTACATGGTTTCCCACATATCTGCAATAAGCTTTTCAAGACCGGGATAGTCGGGCGTAATATCCTTACTTACTTTTCTTAAGATCGGTGAGCCGTATGCTACTATCGGAAGAATCATAAATGATATAATTATTAAATCAATTGCAAATATACAAAGAAGAGGTGAATGGGTGAATGAGTCAATCGGTGAATGAGCGAATAAATAAAAGAATCAGCCTAATCATTTATTCAATGTTTGCAAATATTCCTGTAACATAATGGTAGCAGCTATTTCATCAACTATCTTTTTATCACGCCGGTCTTTCTTTTTCATTCCCATTTGCAGCATTGCATCTTTTGCCATTTTGGAAGTGTAGCGTTCATCTACATCTTTAACTGGTATACCAGGAAATTCTTTCGTGATCGTTTGAATGGCCCTTTGTGCCAATGCAGTCCCATGTGTATCCGATTCATCCCAGTTTTTGGGAAGACCAACAATGATGAGCTCAACCGTTTCCTGCTGAAAATATTTTTTTAAGAAAGGAATCAATTCATTGGAAGGAATGGTGGTTAATGCCGTTGCTATGATCTGTAATGGATCTGTAACAGCAATGCCTGTTCTTTTTCCACCATAATCTATTGCTATTATTCTTGCCATATTTACCCCTTGAAAAAAAATCCTTTGTGTGATGTAAAAAGATCGGCTAAAACAAAAATTGCAAACACTACCGAAGCAATTCCATTTGCAGCCATGAACGCAAGATTCACTCTTCGAAGATCATTGGGTTTTACAATTGAATGCTGGTAGATAAGCATCCCGGTGAATATTCCTGCTCCAATCGTATACCACCATCCAAAATTACCTTGCTTGCCTGCTGAAAAAATACACATTGCAGAAAGTACGTGTAGTACATCCGAAATCCTTAATGCATTTCTTTTTCCAAATGCAGCCGGGATAGAATGTAATTTGTTATTCTTATCAAATTCTTCATCCTGCAAAGCATAAATGATATCAAACCCACTTACCCAGAATACAACCGCAAACGAAAACAAAAGAGGTAACAATGCGAACTCTCCTGTTACTGCCAGGTAAGCTCCTATTGGCGCAAGACTCAATCCCACACCAAGAACAAGATGACACAATGCAGTAAATCTTTTTGTATAACTATAAAACAGCACAATAAATAAAGCTACCGGCGAGAGGTAAAAACAAATTCGGTTGATAAAATAAGTACAGGTTATAAACAGAATGCAGCAAACTATCACAAACAATAAGGCATTGTTGCTTTTAATAATTCCTGCCGGAATTTCTCTTATTGCCGTGCGGGGGTTCTTTGCATCAAACACCCTGTCGAGATATCGGTTAAAAGCCATCGCAGCACTTCTTGCGAAAACCATACAAAGAATAACAAGAGAAAATTTTATAGCGAAGAAACTCACTTTTCCCTGGGCATAAATGCTGGTGTGCCAACCTTGGCCATCGGGATGCTCAAGTGAAAAATAACCTAAAAAAAATCCAATCAATGCAAATGGCATTGCAAAAATGGTATGCGAAAACTTTATTAATGAAAGATAATTTTTAACTGTACTCAATTTATTAATTTATATAAACACGAATTAAGCAAATTGCACGAATTTGCGTTCCCAGTTCTGCAACTATTAACTATTAACTATTCTCATCCTTGTCCTCACAATCTCCCACAACACCACCCCCGCCGCGGTTGCAATATTCAATGAGTGCTTCATTCCCAGCTGTGGTATTTCTATACATCCGTCACATTTTAAAATCGTTTCCTGCTCAACGCCTGTAACCTCATTGCCGAATATTACGGCTATTTTTTCATCATTGTTAAAAGATAATCTTTCCAACGACAAACTATCTTTTACCTGTTCAACTGCATATACCTGGTACCCCAGCGACTTTAAATGCTCAATTGCGTCGCCGGCATTTAAAAAATATTTCCACTCAACCGTATCCTCCGCACCCAAAGCAGTTTTCTTTATTTCCTTGTGAGGTGGTGTGGCTGTATAACCTGTCAGGTAAATTCCTTCGAGCAAAAAAGCATCGGCAGTCCTGAAAACACTCCCAACATTATAAGCACTGCGTATGTTTTCCAATACAGCAATAACGGGTGTCTTCTCCGAGCGTTTGAATTCCGCTACCGTTTTCCGGTTCAATGCTTCCATGCTTAATTTTTGCATAAGGCAAAATTACAGTGCTAATGCTGATTATGAAAATTTGATTCCCTTCAAATTAAATTACCACTGATCCACTGATTACCTACATTTATTTCGAAGTAATCAGTGAAGCAGTGGCTACATAAATATCTCAGGTAATAATGCTGTTAAGCAGGTTGCTTTTCCATCTTTGATGCTTTTGCGTCGGCCTTGGCTTCTGCAAAATATTTCGATGCCTGTATAAAATTCACAAATAACGGATGCGGATTTTCTACCGTGCTTTTTAATTCAGGATGATACTGAACTCCTATAAAATAAGGATGGTTTACCAGCTCTACAATTTCAACAAGACCAGTCCCTGGATTTTTACCGCTTGGTTTTAAACCGGCATTGGTAAAATCATTGATATAATTGTTGTTGAACTCCCAGCGATGACGATGGCGTTCACTGATCTCCGTTGTTTCGTATATTTTATTAGCAAGACTGCCTTCTTCTATCTTACACGGATAAGCACCAAGCCTCATTGTTCCACCTTTCTTCTTTATCTTTTTCTGTTCTTCCATTAAAGCAATTACGGGAACCGGGGTGTTGGGAGCCATTTCTGTTGAGTTAGCTTCTTTCCATCCAAGTACATTCCTGGCAAACTCGATACAGGCCATTTGCATACCAAGACAAATCCCAAAAAAAGGAAGATTGTTTTCTCTTGCATATTTTACTGCAGTGATCTTTCCTTCCACTCCACGTGATCCAAAACCCGGCGCTACAAGTAACCCATCAACGTCTTTTAATTTCTCCTGCACATTCTCTTCTGTAACAAATTCGCTATGTACATTTACAACCTGTACTTTACAATGATTTACAGCACCTGCATGTATAAATGCTTCGAGTATCGACTTATAGGCATCCTGCAGTTCAATATATTTACCAATAAGTCCTATCGTAACGCGGCTCTTGGGGTGATTCAGTTTATCCAAAAATCCTCTCCATTTTGTAAGTTCAGGAGCAGAATATCCATTGATGCGCAGTTTTTTCAACACGATCAGGTCAAGACCTTCCTGTAACATTTTTAATGGTACTTCATAAATCGTTCCGGCATCTATCGCTTCAATAACTGCATTTGGTTTTACGTTACAGAATAACGCAATTTTGCGTTTAAGCTCATCTGATAGGGGTTGTTCGGTACGGCAAACGATCACGTTCGGATGTACACCCTCCTGGCTCAATAGTCTTACGCTATGTTGTGTCGGTTTTGTTTTTAATTCTTTTGCAGCTTTTAAATAAGGAATTAGTGTTAAGTGCACTACCATACAATCTTCTTCGGACATTTCCCATTGAAGCTGACGCACTGCTTCCACAAAAGGAAGGCTCTCAATATCGCCAACCGTTCCTCCAAGCTCTGTTATTATAATATCATATTTATTAGTTTCACCCAATAACATCATCCTGCGTTTAATCTCATCAGTGATATGCGGAATTACCTGCACGGTTTTACCAAGGTATTCCCCTTCTCTTTCTCTATTGATCACAGTTTGGTAAATACGGCCTGTTGTAACATTATTGGCCTGCGAGGTAGGCGTATTCAAAAAGCGTTCGTAATGCCCAAGGTCAAGATCGGTTTCGGCGCCATCGTCCGTTACATAGCATTCGCCATGCTCATAAGGGTTCAAAGTACCGGGATCGACATTAATATAAGGATCGAATTTCTGAATGGTCACTTTTAAGCCCCTGCTTTGCAGCAATTTTGCCAGCGAAGCAGCGATAATACCCTTACCCAAAGACGAAGTAACACCACCTGTTACAAAAATATACTTGGCCATTTTATAAAAATTACATTATTTAAAGTCAATAACAATTTTATGTAACAAGCTACAAGCCGCTACTGAACTGCATTGGCGTCGTCCCGATTATATCGGGATACAGAAAAACTGATTTCAACACTAATTAAGAAAAATAAAACTATGACCGGAGGAAAGAAAATAGAATATCCTAGAGGTCATGCAAAGATAAAGGGAATATTCGTTTGAATGAAATATGGAACAGGTTTTTTAAAAAAAATCAACAATAGCAAGTTTTTTTATACATTTCGTTATCAAAACAATGATAATCCTTGATGAAAACAAGAACCATGCACAATAAATTTGTAGAATATTGCAGGCGATTAATATTAGCACTTGTATTCATACTTTTTATGAATACCGTTTCAGGCCAGATTCAAACCCAATCAATAAAACCCGGCGTTGTGGTAAAAATTGCTTTAAGCGATGAAACAGCAACACCCCTTCCTGTATTTAAGTTTAGCGGGCTAAAGATTATTGATGCAAGAGCCGATACGAGCTGTATTGGATTTGCACAAGGTAAAAAACCAAAAATTTATAACTTCAAAAATAACTTTACAAATGAGTTGGCAAACTGGTACAGCAAATATTTAAATATTTTAAGGGATACAGCTGGCACATGTTCCTTATTAATAAATATAAAAAAGCTCAGAATATCCGGTGAGGCAACTCAAAAAGTGAAGGTTACTGGTTCAGGTGACCAACGATACAATGATAATGATTGGGAAAAAGGAGTTGTTATTAAAGTTGAATATTTCCTGCAAAAAGATAGTTTCTTTATTCCTGTTTACCGTTATGACTCCATCATTCCTTTCAAAGGGGACATAGAAAGGTATGGCGGGCAATTTATATCGGATGCATTGATGGCTTCGTTAGAAAAAATCTGCAATTTTAAAAATGATCAGTTACTTACATCAGGCAAGAAAATTTTATTCAGTGAGATAGACAGAGTTAATAAACAGAGCCATGATTTTCCAATTTATAGAGATACGGTGTTAAAAAGAGGTGTATATAAAAGCTTCCAGGATTTTAAAATGAATATCATTTCCTGGCCCGACTTTGATTTTAAAAAAGGGAAAATGGCTGATTTTGTATATATCAAAGAAAATGGAAATGAAACAGTGCTTAGATCTGCGTGGGGATTTTGTGATGGCGAAAATTATTTTATTAATTCGGGAGACAAATATTCTAAATTAATAAGATCTGGTTTTAGTTTTTATTTTGCCGGTACAAAAGGAGTAAAACGTGAAACCACGCCAATGTTAATGTATTCAAGTATATTGAATTTAACTACGGATAGAGGCCCTAAGAAAACTGTTTTTGATCTCGATGTAAATTATTATCAGCTCGACATGGAAAACGGTAAAGTCTATTGACCTTTCACAATCTTATTATAACTTGTCGCAATTCCTTTTATTAACGAAGAACTAAATCCCTGGTGCTCCATTTCATTTAATCCCGCAATAGTACAACCTTTGGGTGTTGTTACTTTATCAATCTCCTGTTCGGGATGTGATCCTTTTTCTAGCAGAAGATCAGCGGCACCTTTTACAGTTTGTGCAGCAATAAGGCTGGCAGTTGCTGCGTCAAAACCAATTTCAATGCCACCCTGGATATTTGCCCGTATGTAACGCATCGCATAGGCAGTACCGCAAGCACCCAACACGGTTGCAGCATCCATTAATTTTTCATCAATTACCGCAACCCTGCCCAGCGTTGAGAAAAGTTTATTAATAAAACTGATCTGCGTTGCAGCAGCATTGCTAAAACTTAAACATGTCATGCTTTGTTGTATAGCAATAGCCGTATTCGGCATGGCCCGAAACACCGGTATTTTTTTCTGAATGCTATCTTGTATATCTTTTATTAAAACGCCTGTTACAACCGATACCAGCATATGCTTTGCTGACAAAGCATTTTTAAAACTGTTCAGTACTTCAGCTACCTGGTACGGTTTTACTGCAAGTATTACAATATCTGATTTTGAGACTGCAAGCTCATTGTCTGCATTTATTTTCACTCCTCTTGTTTTCAGCGCATGCAGTGTTGCAATATTTCGTTTGGTTACTGTAATATCTGTTGCTTTACAGAATTTACTTTTTAATAATCCTTCTGCAATGGCAGTTCCAAGATTACCTCCTCCTATGATTGCGATTTTTTTCATGCTTTATTTTTTACCTCAACGTTAATTGAGTTAAAGCCGGAGTTTCACAGAGCTTAATTTTTGAAAACAGTTACTCTCTGAAACTCTGTGGTTAATTTAATAAAATTTACTTTTAGAAAGATAGTTCCTCACATAATCTCCTACCCCTTCTTCAAGAGAATAAAATTTTTCTTTATAACCTGCTGCTGCAAGTTTTTCCATTGAAGCTTCGGTGAAATACTGGTATGTTTGCCTGAGATCTGATGGCATATCAATAAATTCAATTTTTGTATTTAGGTCCATAGCAGTAAAGGTAGCAGTTACCAGGTCGATAAAAGTACGGGCTTTGCCTGTACCCAGATTATAAACAGAAGACTCAATCTTATTACAATCCTGCATCAGCCAATCACATACTTTCACAATATCTTTTACATAAATAAAATCTCTTAACTGCTCGCCATCTTTAAACGCTCTCTTGTGCGATTTGAATAATTTTACAAAGCCATTTATCTTAACCTGGTTAAAAGAATGAAAAATAACACTCGCCATTCGTGCTTTATGATATTCATTTGGACCATATACATTAAAGAATTTTAGTCCGGCCCAGAAAGGCGGATGATCTTCCTGGTGCAATACCCATTTATCAAATTCATTTTTTGAAACACCATAAGGATTCAAAGGCACCAGTTTTTCAATAATGGAATGATCATCTTTATAGCCCAGTTTTCCATCCCCATAGGTAGCCGCAGAAGATGCATACACCAGTGGGATATTATTGATGGTACAATAATTCCATATCTTTTTTGAATACTCCACATTTAAATGCTGGTGAACCTCGTAATTAAACTCAGTTGTATTGGTACGGGCGCCAAGGTGAAAAACAAAATCAATTCCTGGTTTCTCTATATTCAACCATTCAAAAAAGTTTTCTCTTTCAATTCTTGCAATATATTTCTTATGCAGCAGGTTCAGTTCTTTATCTTCACGATCAAACTCATCCACCAGCAATAAGTTTTCATATCCCAGTTCATTAAGATAACCAACAAGACAACTGGCAATAAATCCAGCTGCCCCGGTAACTACGATCGTTGCATTTTTATTCATTACTTAAATTTATATAGCAGATAAAGCCTGTTCGTTTTCCTGGCCTTTTAATAAAACAGTGATTGCATTGTCATATTTATTCTTCCAATCAATAACAGCTCCCCAGCTTTCTTTATTAATTACAATGTTATCCTTAATTACTTTCCCTATTTGTACGTGATGCGCTTTTTGTTTTTCCAGGAAATCAACAAATGCTTTTTGCATAGCCGGTTTAACAGAAACTATTACCCTGCCCTGTGCTTCCCCAAACCAATACGCATCGCTTCTTATTGAATTATCAGGTTGCATTGCTTCAAATCCAAGTTCGCGGTTAAACCCGCTTTCCATTAAACAAACAAATAAACCGCCTTCGCTCACATCGTGTGCTGATACAATCAATTTATTTTTTATCAACGCTACAACATCCTGCTGCATTTTATATTCTTCCTCTAGGTCAAAATAAGGTGCAGGCGAAAATTCTTCCCCCATTATTTTATGAAGGTATTCAGATGAGTTGATGTCATTACGGCTTTCACCGATCATATAAATAACATCACCCGCTTCCTTAAAATCCATTGTCATCTTATCATCCGCATTAGCCAACAGTCCTACCATTCCAATAGTAGGTGTAGGGTACACTGGACCATCAGGAGATTGATTATAAAAACTTACATTTCCCCCGGTAACAGGCGTATCAAATTTTCTGCAGGCATCCCCCATCCCTTTTATAGCGTTCACAAACTGGTAGTATACTTCCGGATCATAGGGATTACCAAAGTTTAAGCAGTTGGTAACACCCAATGGCTCACCACCACTGCATACGATGTTGCGGGCGGCTTCTGCAACAGCGATCATAGCTCCTTTATAAGGATCCGCATAAACGTATCGGCTGTTACAATCTGTTGTGAGTGCGAGGGCTTTATTTGTAGGCTTCGCAATTACAATTGCAGCATCAGTTGGTGAATTGGTGCTGGTATTACCGGCTCCTACCATACTGTCGTACTGTTCATAAACCCAACGCTTACTCGCAATATTGGGAAGTTGTACAAGTTGTTCTGCAATTGCTTTCAGGTTTTTTGGAACTGCAATCTTATCCGCCTTAAAGGCATTTATCTTTTCCAGGTATGCCGGCTCTTTATAATTTCTTTCATACTGCGGAGCTCCTCCACCCAATACCAGTTCAGCAGCGGGTAATACTGCTTCGAGTGTTTCGCCCATATAAAAATTAAGAACCCCGTCACTGGTAACTTCGCCAATATGACTGCATGGAAGATCCCATTTATCAAATACTTTCAACACCGCATCTTCTTTACCTTTTTTCACTACGATCAGCATGCGTTCCTGGCTCTCGCTTAATAACAATTCCCATGCTTTCATATCTTTTTGCCGGGTAGGCACTTTGTCGAGTTGGATATTCATTCCTGCATTTCCCTTTGCACTCATTTCCGCAGTGGAACAAATAATACCCGCTGCCCCCATATCCTGCATACCCACCACGGCTCCTGTCTGGATAACTTCAAGACAGGCCTCCAGTAATTTCTTTTCCTGGAAGGGATCGCCCACCTGAACCGCCGGAAGATCTTCCGCACTATCTTCAGTTATTTCTGCGCTGGCGAAAGAAGCGCCCCCGATCCCGTCTTTTCCTGTTGCACTTCCAACAAAAAAAACAGGATTGCCCTGTCCTTCTGCAGTTGCAGAAATTGTTTCCCCATTCTTTAAAATACCTACGCTCATTGCATTCACTAACGGGTTCGTATGATAGCAATTTTCAAAATATATTTCCCCACCAACTGTTGGAACACCAAAGCAGTTCCCGTAATGACCAATGCCATGTACCACTCCAGCCAGCAGGTGCTGTGTTTTCGCATCATTCAAATTTCCGAAACGAAGTGAATTTAAGGAAGCAATAGGTCTTGCGCCCATCGTAAAAATATCACGATTGATACCTCCAACTCCTGTTGCCGCACCCTGGAAAGGTTCGATTGCAGAAGGGTGGTTGTGCGATTCGATTTTAAATACAACACCATAGCCGTCTCCTATATCCATTAAGCCCGCATTCTCCTCCCCTGCTTTTACAAGCATTTTTTTTCCTTCACGCGGCAGGGTTTTTAGCCATTTAATGGAGTTTTTATAACTGCAATGTTCACTCCACATGCCGCTAAATGCGCATAGTTCTGTGAAATTGGGTGTGCGGGCGAGTTTCTGTTTTATTAATTCAAATTCTTCTTCTGTGATCCTGAGTTGGGCTGCTGTAGCTGCTGTTATTTCCATACCTGCTGTTAAAGAAAGTTTTTAAAGTGCGAAGTTACTAACTGCATATCTTTTTGCAGGCGATTAAAAGCAAATATTTTAACTAACTTCCCACATAGAAAATCTACAGGCTTGTATTATTTGTTATTTGCACTTTATCTTATTATTGGCACTTACCTGGTTACACGCATTCCGTTTATAAAAAAAACGGGTTTGTCTCCTGCAACGATTGCAGCGCTTTTTATTCTTAAAGTCTTTGCCGGCGTGGTTATAGGTTGGATCATGCAAAAATTTTACCCGGGCAATGATTATTGGGCTATGAACCATTTTGGGATCGAAGAATACAAACTAATGCGAAGCAACCCACATGAGTTTTTTACAAATATTTTTAAATCGCCGTATGACAATGGTTATTCGGGTTTCTTTAATTCAATTGGATCTTACTGGAATGATCTCAGGTACAACATCATCCTGAAACTGTTGGCCTTTTGCGACATTTTCAGCAGGGGGAATTATTATATCAATAGCCTTATTTTTAATTTTTTTGGTTTCTTTGGACCGGTTGCACTTTTCCGTGTTTTCGCTCATATTTATAAGAATAAGAAATGGGCTGTTATAGCCGGGTGCTTTTTACTGCCTTCTACTTTGTTTTATGCATCAGGCATTCATAAGGATCTCATCATATTTACAATGCTGGGATTATTTTGTTATGCACTATATTTTTCTGCTGTTGAAAGATGGAGTATTAAAAGATCCATCTTAATTTTTCTTTCTGTTACTGTTATGCTGCTCATCAGGAATTATGTTGCGATTGCATTAATTCCCCCATGTGTTGCATTTGTTATAAGCACAAAAAGAAAAATGAGCCCGGTATTTATTTTTATAGCAATCTATGCTGTGATCATAGTTATGCTCTTTGTGCTCGAATTAGCCGTACCTTCTTTCCAGCCATTAAAAGTGATTACGCAAAAACAAACAGATTTCTTAAATCTGCCGTTAGCCGGGTCACAAATAGATTTAAACGTATTAGAGCCGAACCTGAAAAGTTTTCTGATAAACCTGCCACAAGCATTTAATAATGGCGTTCTGAGGCCATATTTATGGGATTCAAATAAAATATATTTGTTAGCGCATGCTATTGAATTATTGCTGTATGAGGTTTTATTCCTGTTGATGATTTCCAGGTATCGAAAAAAATTAAATGCCAGAGTACCTTTTATATTGATGGCGCTGTTTTTTTCCATTTCAATGCTGTTGATCACTGGTTTTATTATTCCAAACATTGGTTCCATTGTCAGGTATAAAAGCATCTATTTACCCTTCCTTTTAACTCCACTATTAGCTTCAATTTATCCAACCAGATTAATGAAATAATCATATTATTTTATAAAATATGTGATTTATTTTTACTGAAACTTCTTTTTTTACGTGTTTTTATTAAAATAAACTTGCTTATTAAATTTAAAATACGTTTTTTTGCCTCTTAAAATTATAAAAAATGACCTCTCTACGATTTAAAGCCATTGACAACCTAAGAAGCAATTCGAAAACGGATTTTAAATCCTCGGCTCGCATTACGGATATTTTTAATGAAAACGTATTTACGTTGAAAACGGCGAGGCGCTATTTAAGTGATGACGCTTATAAGAGCCTGCTCGCTTCCATTAATGCGGGTAAAAAAATTGAAAGGCAGATGGGTAATTATATAGCCAGCGGCTTACGTACATGGGCTGAAGAAAAAGGAGTATCCCATTTTACGCACTGGTTTCAGCCACTAACCGGCTTGTCGGCCGAAAAACATGATTCCTTTTTTACATTAAAAGGAGATGGTACTCCTATCGAGGAATTCGATGGTGGTGCACTTATTCAACAGGAACCGGATGCTTCTTCTTTTCCCAGCGGAGGTTTAAGAGCAACATTTGAAGCAAGAGGTTATACTGCATGGGATCCCTCATCACCTCCTTTTGTTATGGAGATCGGCCAGGGAAAAACACTTTGCATTCCAACAATTTTTGTTTCATATACAGGAGAATCACTCGATACCAAAACGCCATTGATAAAAGCAGTTGTTGCTTTGGATAAAGCAGCAGTGGATGTATGCCAGTATTTCGATAAGAATATTTCTAAAGTAAATGCCACCCTTGGATGGGAACAGGAATATTTTGTGGTGGATGCAGGGCTTGCAACAGCAAGACCTGACCTTTTATTAACAGGAAGAACTGTTTTCGGACATGCTCCTGCAAAAGGACAACAATTAGAAGACCATTATTTTGGTGCCATACCTGAACGTGTATACGCTTTTATGAGGGATTTTGAACAGGAATCTTATCAGCCTTGGGATCCCCTTACGTACGCGACACAACGAAGTTGCACCTGCACAGTTTGAATGTGCGCCTATTTTCGAAGAAATAAATCTTGCTGTTGATCATAATACCCTCTTGATGGATGTGATGAATCGTGTTGCAAAGCGTCACAACCTGATGGTTTTGTTACATGAAAAACCATTTGCAGGTATTAACGGAAGCGGTAAACACAATAACTGGAGCATGGCAACGGATACAGGTGTAAACCTGCTTGCACCGGGCAAAACGCCTAAAACCAATCTGATGTTCCTTACTTTTTTTGTGAATACAATAAAAGCGGTACATGATTATGCTGAATTGATCAGGGCATCTATCGCAAGTGCAGGTAACGATCACCGTCTGGGAGCCAATGAAGCCCCTCCTGCCATTATTTCTATTTTCATTGGAAAATACTTAACAGATGTGTTGAACCAGGTGGAAAAAAGAGTAGGAGGAAATTTTGATGAGCAGGATGAAGCCATTTTAAAACTGGATATTCATAAAAGCATCCCTGAATTGATGTTGGATAATACAGATCGTAACCGTACTTCCCCTTTTGCATTTACGGGAAATAAATTTGAATTCCGTGCAGTAGGTTCTTCTGCAAACTGTGCCACTTCTATGACAGTTTTGAATACCATCATGGCCGAAACGCTGAAAGTTTTTAAAACCGAAGTAGATGGCCTGATTGAAAAAGGAGAAAAGAAAGAAGTTGCTATCATGCAGGTAATTCAAAAGTATATTGTTGAAAGTAAAAAAGTATTGTTTGAAGGTGATGGTTATAGCGACGACTGGGAAAAGGAAGCAGCAAAAAGAGGATTGCCGAATGTAAAAACAACTCCTGTTGCGCTGGATGCTTATGATGCAGAGAAAGCAAAAAAATTATTTTCTGATAATAAGATTTATACTCATCTTGAACTGGAAGCAAGACATGAGATCATGCTGGAAGATTATATAAAGAAAGTGCAGATCGAAGCAAGGGTAATGGGTGATCTTGCTACAACATTGATCCTGCCTGCCGCCCTGAAATACCAGAATATTTTACTGGAAAATATCAAAGGGCTCAAAGAAACAGGATTGCCCGAATATGCGTATGCACATCAAAAGTCGATCCTTACCCAGATCTGCGATCATGTGAATGCAATAAGCACCAATGTTGAACAAATGATAGAAGCAAGGAAAAAGGCAAATGAAATTACAGATACAAGAAAAAGGGCCATTGCATATTGTGATGAGATCAAAGAGAAATATTTTGATGTTATCAGGTACAATGCCGACAAACTAGAGCTAATGGTTGATGATAGTTTGTGGCAGCTGCCGAAATATCGTGAAATATTATTTTTAAGATAATTTAAAAAATGATATGACAGAAGGTCCTGTATAATGCAGGGCCTTTTTTTATATCATTCCTTTTTATTTTAAAATACTTAACGCCAGGTTCTTTATTTTTAATGTATGAAAAAGATCACATTCTTGTTATTTATTGTTTTCGGAATAAATAATATAAAAGCGCAACAGGCGCAAACCTTATCTGCAAACGATGAATATGTAAAGCAGCTTGGCGCTTTGGAAAAGTTCAATGTGGCAACCATTGCTGATACCATTACAAAAAAATTCAGCGATAAACAAGATAAGGCCAGGGCAATATTTTTCTGGATAGCGAATAATATAGCACTGGATCCTAAAGCGATCAAATCGAACGATAATAAGAATATAAATCCAGAGAACGTGGTTCAATTACGCAAAGCCACCCCGCTGGGTTTTGCTAACCTCGTACAGGAAATGTGCAGCCAGGCCAATATCCGTTGTCTTGTTGTGGATGGTTATATAAAAAATAATGCGGAAGACATCAACAATAAGCCAGACGAAATAAATCATTCCTGGAATGTGGTACAACTTGGCCAAAGTCCGGACAAATGGTATTATGTAGATGCTGCTAAAGCAACTGGTTATCTCGATGGTAAAAAAGCTGTATTTACAAAACAATTCACTAGTGAATATTTTTTTGCAGATAAAAAATTATTCAACCTCGATCATTATCCTGATAACAGCGCATGGTTGCTTGATGGAGATCATAAAAGCCTGTCGGCATTTTATGCATTACCGGTAATAGGAAATTCTGCATATGAATACGGTTTACAAAAACCAATGCCATTATCCGGTAACCTCAAAATCAAGACGAACAGCCCGGTAAGTTTTAGCTTCAATCATAATTCTTCTATTAGCATTGCTACAATTTCCCTCGTGATGGGTACAGAAAAAAAACAGCTGAAACCGGAACCTATGAACTTTAGCGACAATGGTGGCGCAGTGAAATTTACTTATACATTTAAAAAAGCCAATGACTTTCCGGTAAAAATTGTAGTGGACGGTAAAACGGTTTTAGAATATTATGTAGTGGCTGAAGATTAGCTATCCCTGCGATGCATTTGCATCATTTGTGAATAGGTAAGTTTATTAGCGCATGCATGTAATACGGTTGCAATTCTTTTTGCTTTTGTTGCATCTGTTTTAGCGCCTTCTATCCATTTGGAATAATATTGATGATGAGACCTGGGAAGAGAATTAAAATATGCTTTTGCTTCGGGTTCATCTTCAAGGCAGGTCAATAATTCAGCAGATATTTTGAGAGGAGCCTTATCTTCCTGCAATTCGATTGTCACCGAAGCTCCATTTATTTTCTTAATTGCTTTTCTCATCGTCGCATTTACGGGCATAATAAAATCTCCTCCACCTATTGGCATCAATGCTACTGATTTAATTTTGTGATCATCAATCTTACCTTTTACCCGGAATGATTTTTTTGTAGATGGCTTTATTTTTTCTGCAATTTTAGCTGGTATTAAGATAAGGTCCAGCCCGTTTTTTCTCCCTGCGTGGCAAATTTTTGTAAAGTAGTTTTGAAGCCCACCATGTTAAATGATTCTTTGTTCAAATTTAAACTTCACAATGAAATATTCAATGCCTTGAGTGTTGCTTAAAAAAAATCCCCGTCAGAAACGGGGATTAAAGTCTTTATGCTCTTTGTTTTGCAGGAACCTTTTTCTTCTGTTTTGTTTTTTTAAGTGCTGCGTCTATTGCTTTACTTAATTCATCGTAGGTAGGTTTTCCTGTAACACGAACACCATTTACAAAAAATGTAGGAACATCCTTAACTCCGCGATTCAAACCTTCTCTCATATCTCCCTGCACCTGCCAGCCATAAGTTGCGTTTACCAACTCATCAAGAAAACGTTTGTTATTTACGCCGGCTTCTTTGGAGTGTAATTTTAAACTGGTTGTACCTAAGATTCCTGCGATTGGCAAATAGTATATTATGCATTTCCCAAAATTTGCCTTCCTGTGCTGTTGCAACTGCTGCTTCACCGGCCTTGAAACTTCGTTGGTGAATTTTGTTAATGGAAAATGACTGAAATTAAACCTGATCTTTCCTTCATAATCCTCTAATAATTTCTTTACAACTTCATTTGCCTTTGCACAAGCCTCGCTTTCATACTCTCCAAATTCTTCTAATGTTACATCTGCTTTAATGTTTCCTACAAATACGTCTCTTGGTTCAATAATTTCAACCACTTCTTTTTTGAATGCCATTGTCTTTTTTCCTTTTGATTCTTTGAACTGTTGCTGTTATTTAGCCCAACAATTACCTATTAATTAAAAATTTCATGGGTTGCTAATTGACCCTTTGAAACCGGATGAAGGTAATACTATTTAACCCTTTTAGGAAACCTTGTAAAATAATTTCCTAAAAACGGTAAAAATTATGCTGATTGTCAATAAATTAAGAAATACAACTTTATTTACTGATCACTCATATTACCCAGCTATATTCGTAGCCATTGCTTCATTTCTGAATACCACTGTTCCATCAAATACATCCACCAATACAGGTTTTGATTTATCGATATCACCTGCCAGTATCCTCTTACTCAACTGGTTCACAATCTCTTTTTGGATTAGCCTTTTTAACGGCCTTGCTCCAAATTGCGGATCAAATCCGTTTTCAGCAAGATAATCGAGCGCATAGTCACTGAACTCAAGTTGGATACCGTTTTGATCAACCAGTTTTTTCAGGTTAGCCAATTGTATGCTAATAATTCCTTTTATCTCTTTTTTCATCAGCGGCTGGAACATGATGATCTCATCGATCCTGTTCAAAAATTCGGACGGATTGTTTGCCTTAACAGGTTAATCACTTCCACTTTTGTCTTTTCAACTACTTCTTCTTTATTCTTTTCAGTTACATTTTCAAAATTCTCCTGGATGATCTGGCTGCCCATATTGCTGGTCATGATGATGATGGTATTCTTAAAATTCACCACCCGGCCCTTATTATCCGTCAGCCTTCCATCATCCAACACCTGCAACAGGATATTGAATACATCAGGATGCGCTTTTTCAATTTCATCCAGCAATACAACGCTGTAGGTTTGCGCCTTACCGCTTCTGTTAGCTGGCCCCTTCATCATATCCTACATATCCCGGAGGCGCACCTACCAGCCTGCTTACTGAATGCTTTTCCTGGTATTCACTCATGTCGATCCGTGTCATCATACTATCATCGTCAAACAGATATTCTGCCAGTGCTTTTGCCAGTTCCGTTTTACCCACACCGGTGGTTCCCAGGAAAATAAATGAACCGATCGGTCTTTTGGGATCCTGCAATCCTGCCCGGCTTCTGCGGATCGCATCTGCTACTGCTTCAATTGCTTCTTCCTGTCCTACCACCCGTTTATGCAACTCTTCTTCAAGGTTCAACAATTTTTCTCTTTCACTTTGCAGCATTTTCGTTACAGGTATACCGTTGCTTTGGCCACAGTTTCAGCAATATCTTCTGCATCCACTTCTTCTTTCAACAATCTTTTTTCTGATAAGCTCATTTAGCTGGACTGTGTAATCATCTATCAGTGTTTCCTGTTCTTTTATTTTTCCATAACGGATCTCTGCTACCTTTCCATAATCACCTTCCGTTCCGCCTGTTCAGCTTCCTGTTTCAAGTTTTCAATTTCTGCTTTTGCATTCTGTATTTTTTCTACTAGCTCTTTTTCCTGTTGCCATTTCGCTTTAAGTATCTCTTTCTACAGAGAGGTTTGCAATCTCTGTATTCAGTTCTTTCAGTTTTACGTCATCATTTTCTCTTTTGATTGCTTCTCTTTCAATTTCCAGCTGCCGTGATCTGTCTTTCCAGTTCATCCAGTTCTTCGGGCATTGAATTCATTTCAAGCCTCAGTTTGGCTGCACTTTCATCAATCAGGTCGATTGCTTTGTCGGGTAAAAAACGATCGGTGATATAACGATGCGATAATTCAACTGCTGCAATGATCGCTTCATCTTTTATGCGTACATGATGGTGCGTTTCATACCGTCTTTCAATCCACGTAAAATAGAAATTGCATCTTCCACAGTTGGTTCATCGATCATTACTTTCTGAAATCGACGTTCCAGTGCTTTATCTTTTTCAAAAAATTTCTGGTATTCATTTAAAGTAGTTGCGCCAATTGCTCTTAATTCTCCTCTTGCCAAGGCAGGCTTCAAAATATTGGCTGCATCCATTGCACCTTCGCCACCACCTGCACCAACAAGGGTATGTATCTCATCAATGAATAAAATGATTTCACCTTCACTTGCTGCTACTTCTTTTATAACGACTTTCAATCGCTCTTCAAATTCACCTTTATATTTTGCACCGGCAATCAGCTGCCCCATATCCAGTGCATAAATGATTTTTGATTTTAGATTTTCCGGAACATCGCCATTTACAATCCGCATGTGCCAAACCTTCGGCAATAGCTGTTTTACCAACACCCGGTTCACCAACAAGGATTGGATTGTTCTTTGTTCGTCTGCTGAAAGAATATGCAATGTTCTGCGTATCTCTTCATCCCGGCCAATCACCGGATCGAAGTTTACCTGCACGTGCCATTTCATTCAAATTCTTTGCATATTTATTCAATGCATTGAATTGTGTTTCCTGTGTTTGGGAAGAAACAGTAGACTCCTTTACGCAAGTTCTTTTATAGCAGCAGATCAATCCTTTTTCAGTAAGACCTGCATCTTTTAATAATTTTGCAGGATTATCATTTCCCTGAAGTATCGCCAATAATAAATGCTCAAGAGTTACAAATTCATCACCAAAAGTTTTTAATACAGCGCCCGACCGAAGTATTACGGCATTTGCGTCCCGCCCAAATGACTGTGCGGGTTCGTGAACTGCCCTTTGGTAATTTATTTAAAAGCTCATCCAGCTTATTTTGAACAAGGTTTACTGTTACATTATTCTTCTTTAATAAATATTCTATCGGCGAATCGTCCATCGTCAACAATGCTTTCAACAAATGCTCTGTTTCGATATTTGGGTTCTGAGCATTGAAAGCCAGCTGTTGTGCCTGTTGCACCACTTCTGAGCTTTTATCGTGAAATTATTCAGATTCATATTTTTATACTTGTGTTTATTTAATTTTTATATGCTTGAGTACATCAAAATTTTATCCAAATAATAATTAAGAAATAATGGCATATTATACTAAAATGCCCTGCCGGCCTTGCAGTCGTATTTTTGTTTTCATGCTAATCTTACAGGCATCCCAAATAAATACAGTAGTTTTGCGTTTCTATTATAAAAACATGAAATCTAACTGCTTAATATTTGCCATGACTTTGGCGAGCTTTTCTTCTTTTGGACAGAAAAGGAATAAGCTGATTAACGGCATGTACTTTCAATGGGGATATAATACTGAATGGTACACCAAAAGCACTATTCACTTTAAAATGAGCAATGGCAATAACTTTACTTTGCATCATGCCAAAGCGCACGACAAGCCGGACCTGGATGCTATATATAAAGAACCCAGCCAGGTTTCAATACCGCAATACAATTACCGCCTTGGTTTTTATATTAATAAAAAACGTACGAAGTCAATCGAAATAAATTTTGACCACGCTAAATATGTTGTAACAGATGGACAGCGCGTACATGTTACCGGAACTATTGATAAAAAACAAGTGGATGGAGATAGCATCTTAACCAGGGATAACTTTCTTCATTTTGAACATACCGACGGTGCCAACTGGCTTCACATTAATTACGTATCGCAAAAAACACTTTTTACTACTTATAAAAAAGGAAGACCGCTTTTAAATTATATCTGGAAGGTTGGAGCAGGCATTAATATTCCACGAACAGATTTTACATGGAGGGGCGAAAGATTAAATAATAATTTCCATGTTGCAGGTTATAATTTTGGCGCCGAGGGAGGTGCAAGATTTTATGTTTTAAAAAGACTATTTCTTGAAGGCACAGCAAAAACAGGTTATGTGAGATATGTTAATGCATTAGCATGTACACCAAGTCAAAAAGGAAACAGGGCAACGCACGGCTTTGGTTATTTTGAATTGATTGGCCTTATTGGATATGATATTATTTTTTAAACAATGATAATTGATATTTAAGCCCTGTAGCGTTTTACAGGGCTTTTGTATTTTTATGCAATAATATTCACATAGTTTTTGAATACAATAAGTAAACATACACAAATAGTAAAGCGGGCTGCAACGGATCTTGGTTTTGACTTTTGTGGTATTGCAAAAGCTATGTTCCTGGATGAGGATGCCCGCAGACTGGAAACATGGCTGCACAAAGGCATGCACGGGAACATGCAGTACATGGAAAATTATTTTGATCTCAGAACCGACCCGGCCAAATTAGTTCCAGGTGCTAAATCTGTAATTACATTATTATTAAATTATTTCCCCGAAAAAATACAGGATCCTGCTAAACCGAAAATTGCAAAGTATGCTTATGGTAAAGATTACCATGAAGTAATTCGAAATAAGCTTCAACATTTTCTTTCTACATTAAAAGAACAAATAGGTGAGATCCATGGAAGAGGTTTTGTGGACAGCGCCCCGGTGTTAGAAAGAACATGGGCGCAAAAAAGCGGCCTGGGATGGATCGGCAAAAACGGAAACCTCATTAATAAAAAACAGGGCTCCTTCTTTTTTATAGCAACACTTGTTGTAGATATATCATTGGAATATGATGACGATTTTGCCAAAGATTATTGCGGCAGTTGCACAAGATGTATCGATCATTGTCCTACCGATGCCATATTACCTGATAAAGTTGTTGATGGTAGTAAATGTATCTCTTATTTTACCATCGAGTTGAAGGACGCTTTAATTCCCGGCAATATGAAAGGAACATTTGACAATTGGCTATTTGGTTGTGATGTTTGCCAGGATGTTTGTCCCTGGAATCGTTTTTCAAAGCCGACAACTGAAATAAACTTTTCACCCATACCTTCAATACTAAATTTTACAACTGCAGATTGGGAAGAGCTTACGGAAGAGAATTTTAAATTAATTTTCAGGGATTCACCTATAAAACGAACAAAGTTCCAGGGTATAAAACGCAATCTTCAATTTATAAAATCAAATTAATGAACGATAGCTTAGAAAAATTATACGCAATCGGGAAAAAAGAAAACAGGAAGATCATTGGTTTAATGAGCGGCACTTCCCTGGACGGACTGGATGTTGTGTTGTGTGAAATAAAGGGAAATGGGATTGAAACAAAACTTTCTGTATTAAAATTTGAAACAGTTAATTATGAAGAAGATTTTAAGGATGAGATAAGAACTGTTTTCTCAAAGAAAACAATTGACCTCGAAAAGCTATGCCTGTTGAATGAATGGGTGGCGACTGAGCACGCTGCTATTGTTAATGAGTGTTTGAGGAACTGGAACATAGCAAAAGAAGATATTGATGTGATTGCAAGTCACGGGCAAACAATTTATCATGCTCCAAAGTATGTTCATAATAATGTAAAATTCGGAAATGCAACATTGCAGATAGGTGATGGAGATCATATTGCGGTCAATACAGGTATCATAACACTCAGCGATTTCAGACAGAAACATATTGCTGCAGGTGGTGAAGGCGCTCCGCTTGCTGCTTACGGAGATTTTATTTTGTTTACAGAAAAGGACCATGATATTATCCTGCTCAATATCGGCGGAATAGCAAACTTTACATATTTACCTGCCGGTGCAATATTTGATAAAGTAATATGTTCAGATATTGGTCCTGGTAATACGTTAATGGACACGTTTATTCAAAAACATTTCCCTGGAAAACATTATGACAATGATGCAATAGTTGCCAAACAGGGAAACGTTCACATGGAATTATTAAGTGCATTGAAAAGGAATGCTTTTTTTGATCTTCCTTTTGCGAAAACAACAGGTCCTGAATTATTTAATATGCATTACCTCGAGCGGGCAATGACGAAAACGGGTACGATGGGTTTATCTGTTGCTGATATCATGGCTACACTGAATGAGTTTACAGCAATAACAATAGGTGATGCGATTGGTAAATTGTCAAAGAAAATCAATTGTAAAATTTATGCAAGTGGTGGTGGAATACACAATGATTTATTGATGACCAATATTAAAAAGCATATTCCGTCCATCCCCATTTATAGTACCAAGGAAAAAGATATTGATCCAAATGCGAAAGAAGCCGTGTTATTTGCTGTGCTTGCAAATGAATGCGTAGCTGGTAATGGTACTAATTTTGGAAAAGGCACAGCGCATTTTCCTCCCGTAACCATGGGAAAAATAAGTTTTCCGAAATAACAAATAAGTGAATAGGTGAAATCAAACCAATTTGACTTATTGACCTTTTTCTGCCAGTTCTTTCAAATTATTCAATGCCATTTCATATCCGGGTCCGGTGATCTTGTCAAGAAATATTCCATAGAATTTTTCCCAGGGATACCATTTTAATTTCGTGAGTGCACGCCATTCTACCTGGATTGCACTGCTGTCGGTAACAGGGTTAACACTGATAATATTTATGACGTCATTCTCTCCCTTCCGTATCAAAGAAGCTTTTATGTGATTGGGTGAGTTCTCGGTTATTAAAATTTTAGTTGCAACATCATTTGCAATCCAGGTAGCTGAAGCATTTACTCCTGAAGATGGATCGCTGATGCTGATCTTACTGCTATCGATCATAAATACAGGATGCCAATCCTTCCATTTTCCCAGGTCATTTATTTCTGAAAAAACATAGCCGGCATCTGCATGTACAACAACGGATCGTACCGTCATCACTTTTGATGGCATTAATAATGATCCCAATGTTACCATTATACTCAAAACAAATAATCCAATAATAAATCCCTTGAAGTGTTTCATCTTATTCCCATTTAAAAACCCTGATCGCAACAGCATACACTGCTATGCCCCACAATAATAAAATAAATATAACGGGGAGGTTAAAACGTAGTGATGCTATGGAAATTTCAGTAGTGACGTTCCAGAAATGCATTCCTTCAAATGCCACACTGCGCATAGCCTGGTTCAGGTAAGTAAGGGGAAGCAGCCTCGCTATGATCTGTAACCAATGCGGAAATACGTCCACTGAAAAAAATGTACCACTTAATAAAAATTGTGGCATAGTGATGAGGTTGGCAAAAGGCGGAATAGAACTATCGTTCTTTGCCAACCCACTGATAATATAACCAAAACCCATAAATACAACCAGTCCAAGAAAGCTCAGGATCAGCATCTCTATAAATGTTTCAATTCCGTTTACCAATGTAAAATCAAAACAATAATGCCCAACAAGTATTATAACTACCGCAGTTATCATCTGGAAAGTAATACGGCTCAATGCTTCTCCCAAAACAATGTATGTTTTACTGATCGGTGTTGCAAAAAAACGTTTAAGTACTAATGTGTTTCTTAAGTTGAAGAACATGAATGCAACCCCAAATACACCGGTACTCAGCAAAGAAAACCCAAGTTGCCCGGGTAATATAAAATCGATTGTTTTAAATTCACGTACCTGGGCAATATCCCTTACATAATCATAATCGAGCGTTGCATAAGATGGGCGGCCTGCATATATCTTATTACTGACTTCATTTATTCTTCTTTCAATCATTGATTTCAATTGTGGCCATTGATCGCTGCTTGAAGAAGTGCTTTTAAAACTGACATTATACGGAGTTACAGAGCCTGTATTTTTAGAAATAGTCAGCACTGCCGCAAACTTTCCTTCATCCAACGCTTCTTTTTGTTCTTGCGGAGATTTATACTTCATTATTTTTACGCCTTCGGTATTCCTGATAGCAGTGAAGAGATCATTCATCGTGTCAGAAGCAGGATCGATGACAATCTTGTAACTTGGCTTTCCCCCATTTCCGCCGATAAACCCAAAAACCAGAATGAAAATAAAAGGGAAAACAAAGCTAAAAATTACTGCGGAAGGACTTCTTGATATGGATCTTAAGCTTGCCCTGGTAATAGCCAACATGGCTTTCAGCTGGTTATACTTCATTCCTAAGTACTTTATTTTTTGGTAAAGCTATTATAAAAAAATTATAAACCACATTGAATTATAAGACAAATGTCGTAAATTTGACGACAAATGGCGGTTTATGAAAAAGTCATCAAAACCTATACGAAAAAAAGTTATTCCAAAAGAGGATAAAGCATCTAATATAAATGAACCGGTGATACCTTATAAATCTATAAAACTTATACCACAGGTAAAAGATTTCAATTATACCGAATTTAAAAAAATTGCAGATAAAACCCCTTTTACACAGGCAGAGTGGGCAGCTATACTTCACCTGAGTGAACGTACATTGCAGCGTTATGCAAAAAGCAATAGTAGTTTTGCTCCTATCAATGCAGAAAGAGCCCTTCAAATTGAAAGGGTTTTAAAAGAAGGAAAGCTCGCTTTCGGTAATACACAAAATTTTTATAATTGGTTAAAAAGAAAGCCAGCAATACTTGAAGGAAATCTTTCAATAGAATCACTTCATTCACTTGATGGTATTGAAAAAGTACTTACACAATTAGGAAGGATTCAACATGGTTTATTCGCATGATAGTTTACAGGATAGCAAATAAGCTTTATAGCACCGATCTCTCGGGTGCAGGTGCAAAACTGAATGGTGCCCGTTGGAATTCTAGAGGCACTCCTATGCTTTATACTACTGAATTTGTTTCATTGGCCCTGCTTGAAATGCTTGTACATACACAATTCAAAGACTTTGCAATAGACCTGGACCTTTTATATATTCATTTACCTGACAATAGTGATATCAAAGAAATAACTTTGCCGAAATTAAAGTCGAATTGGGTAGAGGATGATGATTATAGCAGGTTTATTGGCGATGAATTCATTAAGTCCAAACAATCTTTAATTTTAAAAGTTCCCTCTGCAGTTGTGCAGCAGGAACACAACTTTCTTATTAACCCGCTTCATACAGAATTTAAGAAAATAAAGATCAGCAAAACAAAAACTTTCAGGCCTGATAAAAGACTTTTTTCTATCTAATGAACAAAACTTATCTCCTCCTGGGAAGCAATATTGGTAACAGCAGGCAACAATTGCTGGATGCTCAAAAAAATATCAGAGCTGGTATTGGCGATATTATTCACCAATCAGGATTTTACCAAACTGCGGCCTGGGGTAAAAAAGATCAGCCGGATTTTATAAACCAGGTGATTATTGTCGAAACTGCGTTGACTGCTGCTGAAATCATGAAAACAATTCTTGCAATTGAGGAAACAATGGGAAGAATAAGAACTGAAAAGAATGCTCCAAGGATCATTGATATAGATATCCTGTTTTTCAACAAAGAAATAATAAAAAGTAATTTCCTTACAATTCCTCATCCTTTTATCCAGGAGAGAAGATTTACACTGATCCCTTTGAATGAATTGACTCCTGACTTCAGACATCCCCTTCTTAACAAAACCATCAGTCAATTATTAAGAGAATGCCCCGATAACCTTGATGTGAAAAAAATTTAATTTTCATTTTAAGCTTTCCGCTTATTTTGCAGCCGAAATGAAATATAATTTTGTAACAGTCGAGGGGAATATAGGTGCAGGCAAAACAACGCTGGCTCATATGTTGAGTAAGCATTTCAATGCAAGACTGATCCTGGAAGAATTTGCCGACAATCCATTCCTGCCAAAATTTTATGAAAATCCTGAGCAATATGCTTTCCCGTTGGAGTTATTTTTTATGGCCGAAAGATATAAACAGCTGAAGGACCTGCTTCAAACAAAAGATATGTTTCAAACGATAACGGTTTCCGATTATCTTTTTACAAAATGTCTTCTATTTGCGAAAGTAAATTTGCCCGACGAGGAATTCAGGCTTTATCAAAAACTATTTGAAATAATAAATCCACAGATCCTTCAACCACAAATACTGATCTACCTGCACTGCCCGGTTAATAAGTTACAGGAAAATATAAAAAAACGTAACCGTGAGTACGAACAGAGTATCCCCAGCAATTACCTCTTCACGCTTCAGGAAACTTATACACAATATATAAAGCAACATAACCTGAAAACACTTTTTGTTGATGCAGGCAATGCTGATTTTTTAGGCAATGATGCCCACCTTAAAGTTATTCTGGAAGCCCTCGATAAGGAATATGACAACGGGCAATATTATATTTCGCTACCTTAAAATTTTTTACCCAAATGAATTTATCTTTGGTAAAATAAAAAATTTTTGTCAGCAACCACCAGAAATAAAAATCCATACGCACCTTTAAAAATACCTGAGTTTAAAAATTTTATTGCTGGCCGGTTCATCTTCATTATGGGGCTGCGTATGACAGGCACCGTTATTGGCTGGTGGATGTACCAGTTAACCGGCAGTGCACTCGCTCTCGGCTTTGTTGGACTTTCAGAAGTTATTCCTGCGCTTTCACTTGCACTTTATGCAGGCCATCATATCGATAAAACAGAAAAAAGAGGACTATTGCTAAAGTGTATCCGGTTTTATTTATGCTGTATCCTCTTATTGGTCGCTTTGGCAACAAATTTTACAGCAGGCTATTTACATCACTGGACCGTTGCTATCTTAATTTGTATTGTGATTGCTTTTACAGGAGCGATCAGGGCTTTTTCTGGTCCAACATTTTCAGCAATGATTTCGCAGATGGTTCCAAAAGATATGCTGCCCTCAGCTGCTGCTATTAGTTCTGCTACCTGGCTGATAGGTTCAATTTGTGGACATGCTGTTGCAGGTTTTTTAATCGCCTTTCTCGGTATAATGAATACATTTTGCATCATTCTTTGTTTTATAATAACAGGATATATTTTATTAAGTAATCTTTCTGAAAAGCCGGTATTGGTAAGTGCGGCTACAAAGACATGGCAAAGTGTAAAAGAAGGAATAAATTATGTTTTCAAAACAAAAGAAGTGCTGGGTGCTTTGTCACTTGATCTATTCGCAGTTTTATTCGGAGGGGCTGTCGCCCTGGTACCGGTATTTGCAAAAGATATCCTTCATGTGGGAGCAATTGGTTTTGGTTGGCTAAATGCGGCAACCGATATTGGTTCCATTATTACAGTAACGCTCCTCACCATAAGGCCGCTTCATCATAAACAGGGACGGATCCTGTTTTTTGCTGTAGCTGCATTTGGATTGTGCATTATTCTTTTTGCTGTATCAAAAATATTCTGGTTATCATTTGCTGCGTTATTGCTCAGTGGTTGTATGGATGGGATCAGCGTGATTGTTCGCAGCACCATCCTTCAATTAAAAACGCCGGATGAGTTAAGAGGTAGGGTAATGTCGGTGAACAGCATGTTTATTAATTCATCCAATGAACTTGGCCAATTTGAAAGTGGATTAACAGCAAAACTAATGGGTCCGGTGACTTCTGTTGTGTTCGGCGGATGTATGACAATTGGCGTTGTGATATTTACGTGGTTTAAAGCACCATCGTTGAGGAAAATGGAGTATTAAGTGCTGAATTAAGAGTTATGAATTATGAGTGTGTTTTTACGATCCGACCCAATTTATAAAAAAAAGTTTCTTAAATTAGTGGGCATTCAAAATTCATAATTAATGAAACGCAGCTCATTTATCCGCAATACCGGTCTTACTTTAGGTGGGATTAGTTTTTTGAATACAAAATCACTTGCTGCATTTCTTTCAGACCCGGCCTATAATATTAAAATGCTGACTGATAGTATTGGCATTTTTACGGAAAAAGGTGGTACTATTTTATTTATGCTTTCAAAAGACGGACCTGTTGTCGTTGATGCACAATTCCCGGACACAGCAGTGCATCTTATAGACGAAATGAAAAAGAAAACGGATCAACCTTTCAGGTTACTGATCAACACACACCATCATGGTGATCATACTGCCGGAAACCTGGCATTTAAAGGTCTTGTACCTCATGTACTGGCACATGCAAATAGCAAAATAAACCAGCAACGTTCTGCTGAAAAAAATAAAACTGAAGACAAACAATTATATCCTGATCAGACATATACAGAGGTTTGGTCTGAAAAGATCGGGAAAGAAGAAGTTACGTTACATTATTTCGGTGCTGCACATACGAATGGTGACAGCTTTGTTCAACTCAAACATGCCGATATTGTCCATACAGGTGACCTTGTATTTAACAGGAGGCATCCCTATGTTGACAAGGGCGCCGGTGCAAATATCTCCAGCTGGATCAAAGTATTGGAAAAGGGCACTTCTACTTTCTCAAAGAAAACCACCTATGTATGTGGCCATGCGGGAACCGGATATGATATTATTATCAATGCTGATGATATTCATGCATTCAGGGATTATCTTGGAAATGTTTTAAAATTTGTAGGAGAAGAACTTAAATCAGGTAAAACAAAAGATGATATTCTTAAAGCAACCGCAATACCCGGATCGCCTGAGTGGAACGGAGATGGAATTGACAGGCCGTTGAAAGCAGCAATTGAGGAGTTAACGGAGCAATAAGCTGCAAGCTTTTAGTTGCACTTAAATCAGGAAAGTCCGTTAAATAAATAAAGCTACTTACTGTGAACGCTGAATAACAGCTAATAGCTTGCAGCTAACTGCTTAGTTTCTCCAGCACAAAATATACAATCGGGCAGAAAGTACTATTCTTCAACGTTAGTGATTGTCGTTTCAAAATCACATCTTCATCAGTGTATGGAAACCTTTCACAATCGGAAGGCCTCACTTCGTAAATACTGCAATAATTATCGTGACCAAGGAATGGACAGGGTTTTGACTTCACTACATAATCACCTTCATTATCCAGGACGAGGTATTTTTCAATAAAATCGCCTTCCTTCATTTTAAGATGCCGGGCTATTCTTTTAAGGTCTGGTGTTTTAAAACGAGGCGAGTAATTTTTGCAGCAGGCAGCGCAATCTAGGCAGTTTATATTTGCAAACGCCTCTTCATGGAGTTCAGGTAATTGCCTGAGAACAGTATTCTTATCAGCTCTATTAAGGAACTGCTTGTATTTCTTCTGATTTTCAGCCGATTTTTTATTCCAGTTCTTTAAGATTTCTTCACTCATTGCCAATTAGATAATATTATAGTTATTCTTCATTTTTCCACAGTACAAAACTACCAAACATATCAGTACGGAATATAGTTGTGTTATCGTAATTTTGCGGCTCACAAATAGCCCAAGGTTGGTTAAATAAAAGCATATGAATCTTTTCGAACAGCAGCAAAACGAATTTACACAAAGACATATTGGTCCAAATCCCGAAGAAACAAATGACATGCTCCGTACCATCGGGGTTGCATCTGTGGATGAACTGATTGATAAAACGGTCCCATCTTCGATTCGCCTGAAAAAACCGCTCAATACGGGAGGGCCAACAAGTGAATATGGTTATCTCACTGAATTAAAAAAGATCGCTTCCTTAAACAAAGTATGTAAATCTTATATTGGCCAGGGTTATTACGATACGATTGTCCCCAGTGTTATTCTTAGAAATGTTTTTGAAAACCCGGGTTGGTATACCCAATACACTCCTTACCAGGCCGAGATTGCCCAGGGTCGCCTGGAAAGTCTTTTAAATTTTCAAACAATGGTAAGCGATCTGACCGCTTTGCCGATCGCAAATGCCAGTCTTTTGATGAAGGAACTGCGGCTGCTGAAGCAATGGCAATGCTTTTTAATCATAAGAATAAAGATCATGAGCATATTACGGCTCCAAAGTTTTTTGTGGATGAAAATATTTTTGAGCAAACAAAAGATGTGTTAGTCACGAGGGCCAAACCAATTAATGTAGAACTTGTTTTTGGTGATTATAAAAAACTTTCCCTGGACGAATCCTATTTTGGAGCGATTGTACAATATCCGGATAAAAATGGTTTTATTGCTGATTACAGGGCATTCATTAATCATGCACATGATGTAAATGCACAGGTAGTGATGGCGACGGATCTGCTTGCACTTACTTTATTAACTCCCCCGGGGGAATTAGGTGCTGATGTTGCTATCGGCATCGCACAAAGGCTTGGAGTGCCAATGGGATTTGGCGGACCGCATGCTGCTTTCTTTGCCACAAAAGATGAATTTAAAAGAAATATTCCCGGTCGTATCATTGGTGTAAGTATGGATGCACAGGGCAATCGCTGCTTGCGTATGGCATTGCAAACACGTGAACAACATATTCGCAGGGAAAAAGCTACCAGCAATATTTGTACTGCTCAGGCTTTGCTGGCCAATATGGCTGCAATGTATGCAGTATATCATGGTGCAGAAGGATTAAAGAATATTGCAAAACGTATCAGCATTCTTGCACAAACCCTCAGCAATGAATTGATCAAATCTTGGTTTTGAAAATGAAAATGAAAATTATTTTGATACCATCAGGGTAAAAATTGATGATGCAAAACCATTGCGTTCCGCAGCAGAAGCACAGAGATATGAATTTCTATTATACGACAATGATAGTTTTTCAATCTCGATTGATGAAACAACTACACAGCATGAATGTCTTGAAATCATACATATTTTTGCGGCTACACGCGACAGTGATACGGCTGTTGCAAATTTTGATTCAGAGAGTTTCCTGGACAATATTCCCAGCACGCTTACCAGGACATCCGATTTCTTAACGCATCCTGTTTTCAATACTCATCATAGTGAAACTGAAATGATGCGGTATTTAAAAGTCTGGAGAATAAGGATCTCAGCCTGAATACTTCGATGATCTCATTGGGTAGTTGCACCATGAAATTAAATGCAGCTACCCGAACTTATTCCCGTTAGCTGGCCGGAGTTTAGCAAGATCCATCCTTTTGCACCTGCCGATCAATGGAGAGGCTATCAGCATATTATTGACTGAACTGGAAGAATGGCTTAGCGATATAACCGGCTTTACTGCAACCTCATTGCAGCCAAATAGTGGGGCACAGGGAGAATATGCAGGACTCCTTGCCATCAGGGCTTATCATGAAGACAGGAAAGAAGCTCATCGTAATATTATTCTTGATCCCTATTTCGGCACATGGTACAAATCCTGCTTCCGCAGTGATGGCGGGTTTTAAAGTAGTGGTTACCAAATGTGATGAAGCAGGAAATATTGATGTTGCAGATCTGAAAGCAAATGCAGAAAAATATAAAGATAATCTTGCAGGATTGATGGTTACTTATCCATCTACTCATGGCGTATTTGAAGAAGGCATCAAAGAAATTTGCGAGCATGATTCATGAAAATGGCGGATTGGTTTATATGGATGGCGCCAATATGAATGCCCAGGTTGGACTTACAACTCCCGGCATTATTGGTGCTGATGTTTGTCATCTGAATCTGCATAAAACATTTTCTATTCCGCATGGTGGCGGTGGCCCTGGTATGGGACCGATTTGTGTAAATGAAAAACTTGCCCCTTATTTACCCGGGCATGTTAGTCTTGATAATAACAGAAAAAGCAACCCATGCCGTAAGTGCAGCTCCATATGGTAGTGCAAGTATTTTATTGATCAGTTATGCATATATAAAAATGCTTGGTGCAGAGGGCATGAAGAAAAGCTACTGAGTTTGCTATTTTGAATGCGAATTATATGAAGGCAAGACTGAAGAAATGATTATAAAATTCTATATACAGGAAAGAACGGCACCTGTGCGCATGAATTTATTGTTGACCTCCGGCCTTTTAAACAAAGTGCGGGTATTGAAGCAGAAGACGTAGCCAAAAGGTTTAATGGATTATGGTTTTCATGCGCCTACCTTAAGTTTCCCTGTGCCCGGTACTATCATGATTGAGCCAACCGAAAGTGAAGATAAAGCAGAACTTGACCGGTTTTGTGATGCTATGTATGAGTATATAGGGCTGAGATTAAAGCAATCGAACAAGGGAAAGCAGATAAAACTGATAATCCATTAAAGAATGCACCGCATACACAATTTGTTATTACTGCTGATGAATGGAACATCTATATAGCAGGCAAGAGGCCGCGTTTCCATTGGACTATATAAAAGAAAATAAATTCTGGCCTGCTGTAAGCCGGGTAAACAATACTTATGGCGATCAGGAATTTAATTTGCACCTGTGAGCCGGTAAGCTCCTATATGGAGGAAGCTGCAAGAGTATAAAAACACAGGAATATTGGCAAATCCGATCACCGGGAATAATTTAAGTGCAGGTAGCTGCACTTTTTATTTTAAGCGCTTATTTAATAAAAGGTGATAAAGTATTGCTGAATCATCGTTTTAGCGTGATTATCTTAGAAATAATTATAAAAAAGACATTATTTCAAAATGATTTTTAATATTAATGTCAAACCCTTACCTTTGCGCTTTATTAATATAATACAATACAAATTAAAAAATGGACACTAAAAATCAAGGAACCGTTAAGTTTTTCAATTCTGAAAAAGGATTCGGATTTATCAAACACGCAGAATCTGACAAAGAAACCTTTGTACACGTTAGCGGTTTAATCAATGAAATCAAAGAAGGCGACAAAGTTGAATTTGATCTTCAAAATGGCAAAAAAGGAATGAATGCTGTTAATGTAACAGTTGTAGGATAAATTAAAGTCATTTAAATTTGAATGGGTTACCGTAAATGGTAACCCATTTTTTATTATAATCCTAACATTCTTATATCTTATTTTTGCCCCTCATTAATTCAGAACAAATAATAATATGAAAAAGATATTTTTTATTGCTGCCATGTTCTCTGTCTTCAACGCAGTGGCACAAATTGATAGTAAGATAGTTTTAAACAAAGGACAAAAGGTTATTGTAGTATCATTGATAGATGCAGATACGGACATGGGAATGGGAATGCAAATAAAAAATACCTATACAACTACGAGTGAACTAAATGTTATCAGCGAGGATAAAAACAATTACAGCATTTCAAGCAAGACTACCAGGATCATTATCGCTATGAATATGATGGGCCAGGAAACCAAGTATGATTCAGATAAACCAGAAGACCAGAAATCAGAACTAGGTAAAGAACTGTCAGTGAAATCAAACGTAGGTGACACTTTATTGGTCAATAAGACATCTGGTGTTATTACAGGAAATAAAAAAGATAGTCCTGAAAGACCTGAAAAACCTGGTGACGACAATCCAATGATGTCAATGATGGGAGGCGGATTAAACGTAAATAGCTCAGAAGTGATTTTAAATGGAGCATTCCTGGTTATTCCAAAAGATAAAAAGGTGGGTGACAGTTGGTCGGACAGTACTTCTGAAAAAACAATTTCAACAAAGAGAACTTATACTATTAAATCTATCGACAACGATATCGCAACCGTTATCATAAAAGGAACGATGGCAGGCAATGGTGAAGCTGAAATGCAGGGCACATCAGTACCTTTTACTATTGATACAAAAATCACAGGCGAAACAACCGTGAATATAAAAACAGGGCTGGTAAGTAAAACGGTGAACAGCACAGATGCAAATATTACGGTGGATATGATGGGTCAATCAATGCCAATGACTTCAAAAGGAACAACAACTATTACTTATCAATATTAATTGAGGGAGTCGTTTTAGATCTGCGATCCAATCGTAGATACCTGCTGTTTATGCGAATGTCTGTAAAATGCATTAACTATTTCTTTGCAACCAGTAATACCCCGCAGCTGCAATCACGCAAATCCCGGCTATTACAAACCATAAATTAAAGAACCCGAGCCTGTCTGCAATTCCCGATCCGCTTGTGCTTCCAATCACCTGTGCGACGCTCCATGCCATTGTATAGAGACCCGCATATTGTCCCCTGCTTTGTTCAGAGCTCCTGGAAATATAATAGCTGTTCATAAAGGGCATAGAAATCATTTCTGCTATCGTTAGAATAAACAGCGAAAGCAATGCTACTGTTAATCCATTTTCTATAGGAAGATTTAAAGCTAGAAAAGAAATACCCATTAGTATCGAACCATAACGCATTAAAACAAGGTAAGGCCTTCTCCCCTCGAGCTTGAAAACCAGCACCATTTCTACAAATGCGATCAACACACCGTTGGTTGCCATTACAACACCAATCCAGAATTCGTTAAGATGCAGGTTCTGTTTAAAGAAAACCGGAACCGTTGTAAACAATTGAAAAAAGCATGTTGCGAACAATACCTGGAAGAAAAGAAAATAAAGAAATTTCTTATCCTTATAAGGTGATGTTGGTGCAACAGACTTTTCCCTGACAACAACATTCGTATGTTGCTGGCTCAGGGATACTTTTGGAAGAATGAAAAGTAACATAATTCCCGCTCCCATACTTGTAATTCCATCAACCCAGAATAATAGTTTATAATTAATGGAAGCTAAAAACCCGCCTATCGCAGTTCCTATACTAAATCCAAGATTGATCGCTAATCTTATAAGCGCAAATGATTGAGTACGGTTTTCCTTAGTACTATAATGTGCAATTGCTGTAGCATTTGCTGGTCTGAATGATTCATTAACTGTACTTAAAAAAAATGTACATATACAAATAGATAAATAGCTATTCATTTGTCCAAGCAGGATAAATAAAATGCCACCACAAAACAATGCAGTAAACTGTGTATAATAAAATCCAAACTTATCGCTTATTCTTCCGCCAAGAAAAGCGCCGGTGACAGAACCAATTCCATAAATCCCAACTACAAGCCCACCCTGCTCTATTGTATATCCCTTATGACTACAATAAAGTGTCATAAAAGCCAACACCATTGTACCAATGCGATTAATAAGCATAACAATGCTTAATAACCATATGCGTCGTGTAAGCCCCGAATAGGCCTGTTGATATAAATTAATGGTAGCGCTGATCACTTATTCCTTGTTTCTTTTGTGTAAATAATAAAATCTTCTGTTTTAGGTGCATCTTCAAAAATCTTTAGAACAAATGCCGGCGGCACAGCCAGTTTACGAAGTATCGTATCCATCCATGCACCGTCACATGTCATGTGTGCAGCAAGCGTATTTCCATTCTTCCATATCTCATGAACCATCGTCCACCTGGCCGCATCTGAAGATACTTTTTGAATCTTTACATTCGCCATTATTTCATCTGCAAAGGATATCTCTTTTTTAAAAATACATTCTTCCCGAAAAATGATTGGCCCGATATTATGCTGTTTCATAAATTCATGCGTGATCCCGTTTTCTACCAGGTACGACATCCTGCAATATGCACCGAGATCATAATACTTTGAGTGAAGCATATGAAAATTAGGATCAAGATCTGCCCAGCGTACTTCTATTTTTTTTGCATATTCTTTCATGATCATTTTATTAAAATAAAAAAAATCCTTTCCACGGTTTAGGCGAAAAGGATTTACAATGAAGTAAAATTAATTTATTTATACATTATGTCGTAATATTCTTTTGCCATGCGGTTGCTATCAAATTGCCAACGCACATCTCTCATTCCATTCTTCATGATCTGTCGCCATACACCTGCATTTTCATAATACATCGGCAAAACCTGGTTTTCGAGAATATCGTATATTTTTTCCAGGTCATAATCATCCTGTTCCTGCGTTGTCATGGCAGCATAATCTACCGGTGGCACAAGAAATCCATTGTTACCATGATTAATAAATTCACAGATCCATCCGTCATTGGTACTAAAGTTTACAGCACCATTCATCGCTGCGGTCATCCCGCTGGTGCCACTTGCTTCCCTGGGCACGCGTGGGTTATTAAGCCATATATCGGATGCCTGTTTTAATCTTTTGCTCAATGTAAGTTCATAGCCGATGCATACAGCGACATTATCATATTGCTTGCTCAGGTGTACCAGGTGATTAAAGTCATTGATTGCAGGATAATCAACAGGATAAGGTCTTCCTGCCCATATGATTTGTACCGGGTATTTTTTATTGCTTAACAATGCTTTAAAACGTTCTTCATTTCGTGTGATCAGGTCAGCTCTTTTATAGCCCGCAAATCTCCTGGCCCACACGATCGTGAGAATATCGGGGTTCATTAGTTTACCCGACTGATCGGCCACGATTTCAAATGCTCTTTTCTTCAGGTATCTCTTTCTGTCAACAAAAGCATCAGTATTATGTTCATCAATAAAATTATACAATTGTTTATCAGCCCAGTAATGCCAGTTCTGTGCATTCGTAACAGACTTTATTTCACAAATGCCCTGGTATTTGCTCCACATGCGCCTGCTGACCTCACCATGCAACTGGCTTACACCATTAGCAAGTTTTGCAAATCGTAAAGCAACCAATGAATGATCAAATTGGTCGGTATCCATTCCCGTTAGTTTGCGTACGTCTTCCAAAGGAAGTCCGCAGAAGTAGCCCATTTTTTCACATAGCTCAATATCATGTTTTTCGTTACCGGCCTCTTCAGGCGTATGGGTAGTGAATATGAGTCGCTGTTTGACTGCCTCCTTATTGTTACCGTATTTTTTATAAAGATAAAAAGCTGCGCTTACTGCGTGAGCTTCGTTCATATGATAAAGCTCCGGGTTGAAATTTAATTCGTCGATCAGTTTTGCACCACCAACACCTAATAAGATAAATTGTGCGACTTTGGTTGCAACGTTCGCATCATATAAGCGGTGTGAAATTGTTTGTGATACATAATCATTTTCCGGGACATCTGTACTCAGTAAAAAAAGCGGTGCAGATCTGAAAGTTTGAGGATCCAGGTAATAAGCCTTTACCCAAACCGGGTGACCATGAATTTCTATTTGAAATTTAATACCTGTGTCCTGGAGGAAATTATAGATCTTTTCATTCCATTGTACCTGCAATGTTTGATCCTGGTTTCTTGCCTGGTCATAATAACCATACTTCCACAAGATGCCGATACCGATTAAATTTTGTCTTAATTCATAAGCACTTCTTAAATGAGAACCACTGAGATAGCCAAGTCCGCCGCTATAAATTTTCAGAGGCTGGTGTACAGCGAATTCCATAGAAAAGTAAGCAACACGTTTTTGGTAAGCAGGATCAATAGGATAAGGAACTTCGAACTGCGAAAAATTCATTCTGTTGTTAATTTGGTTTATGCTGCAATATACTTCCGATTTTCGAAATTGTCGTGTACATGTTACACAATGCGTGGATATGTGAATATCTTCTAAATTAGTACAGGATTTAGGTTTGTATAAAAATAATTTTTAGATTTGTCTAAATTTTTAAGGAATTGACCTACACAGTAACAGAAGAAAATTATATAAAAGCGATCTATCACCTGCAGCACGTGCATGATAAAGTAAGCACCACGATGTTATCGGATGAAATGAATACAAAACCTGCATCTGTAACAGATATGCTTAAAAAGCTGGAATCGAAAAAAATAGTTCACTACCAGAAATACAAAGGATTCAGTTTAACCGAACAGGGAAATAAAACTGCTATTAATGTAGTGAGGAAGCACCGGCTTTGGGAATTCTTCCTGGTTAACAAACTTGGATTTGAATGGGATGAAGTGCATAGCATGGCGGAAGAACTTGAACATATCAGCAGTAATGAACTTACCACACGACTGGATAATTATTTAGGCAACCCGGCATTTGATCCTCATGGCGATCCGATACCTGATAACAAGGGTAAAATAAAAATTATAAAGCAGGATAACCTTGCTGCCGTACCATTAAAGAAAACAGTTACCGTAAGTTCCGTTAAAAATCAAAGCACAGAAATGCTTGACCTTTTGAATCATTTTAAAATTGGTATCGGCACTAAATTAAAAGTGAACAAACGGTTTGACTTTGATGGATCGATTGAAATAAAAATTGAGAAATTACCGGCGACCATTGTTAGCAAACAGGTTGCCCAAAATGTATATTGTATTATATGAAAGAAACAATGATTCATGACAATTCGTTATCGGAAGTACACGGATCGGTAGATACAACAGGGAAAGCAACAGGATGGAAAAAAATACTTTCTTTCCTCGGGCCCGCATATTTAGTGAGTGTTGGTTATATGGATCCGGGAAACTGGGCAACGGATCTTGCGGGAGGAAGCAAATACGGTTATACACTGATATGGGTATTGCTGATGAGTAACCTGATGGCCTTACTCCTGCAAACACTGAGCGCAAGATTGGGAATTGTAAGGGGCAGAGACCTGGCACAGGCTAACCGTGAAACATATCCGAAAACAATCAATTTCATTTTATGGGTGCTTGCTGAAATTGCAATTGCTGCATGCGACCTTGCTGAAGTATTGGGTATGGCCATTGGAATACAATTGCTCACAGGACTACCATTGATATGGGGTGTTTCATTCACCGTACTGGACACTTTCCTTTTACTTTATCTTCAAAGACTGGGCATCCGGAAAATGGAAGCATTTATCATTGCCTTGATCGTAGTAATTGGAGTTTGTTTTCTTGTAAATATCATTATTGCCCAACCCCAAATATTTGAAGTATTAAAATCGCTCATCCCCTCTTTACCTGATGCAAAAGATTTATATGCTGCAAAAGGAATGACAAGTGCACTACCAAAAGAAACTGCTTTATATCTCGCAATCGGGATCATTGGTGCTACTGTAATGCCCCACAATTTATACCTGCATTCAGCCCTGGTGCAAACAAGAAAAATTAAAAAGTCAGATGCGGGAATAAAACAGGCATTAAAATGGAGTTTTGTTGATAGTGCTGTTGCATTAAATATCGCTTTCCTGATAAATGCTGCAATACTTATTCTTGCAGCAACTGTTTTCTTTAAAACAGGCCGAACAGATGTAGGAGAAATAAAACAGGCACATGAATTATTATCACCTATGTTGGGATCATCTTTCGCCTCTACCCTCTTTGCTATTGCGTTGATCGCAGCGGGACAAAGTTCTACTATAACCGGAACGCTTGCAGGACAAATTGTAATGGAAGGATACCTGAGGCTGAGAATCGATCCATTGATGCGAAGATTAATCACACGTCTTATTGCAATTATACCCGCTATACTTGTTATTGCTATTGCCGGCGAAAACGAAGTAGATAGCTTGCTTGTATTCAGCCAGGTGATACTTAGTTTGCAATTGGGTTTTGCAGTTATTCCCCTGATCCATTTTGTGAGCGATAAAAAAACAATGGGGCCTTTTGCTATTAAACCGCTTATTCAGCTACTGGCTTGGGCCGTTGCATTTGTACTGGTGTATCTGAATGTAAAAATGGTTACTGAAGAATCTATTAAATATTTTGCTACTACGGATAATATATTTATGAAGATCCTGATAATAATTGCAGGACTTGCATTCGTTGCCTTGCTGTTATTCTCTTTTGTATACCCGTTAACTTCCCGGAAGAAAAACGTTGGTTCAATACAAATGCACCCGGATTCGGGAAGTTTACAAAATATTCCTGTCCCGGTTTATAAGAAAATTGCAGTGGCATTGGATTTCAGTGAAAATGATGCGAAACTCGTAGCTGCTGCCATTGGCCAGGCAAAAAAAGACAGCCAGTTTATTTTGATACATATTGTAGAAAGTGCCTCCGCCATTATGCATGGCAACGAAACGGATGACTACGAAACACACAAGGATAAAGAGACACTTGATTTTTTTGTAACGCAATTAAGACAACAAGGCTATGAAGCGAAAGGCGTTTTAGGATTCAGGCAAAGAGCTAAAGAAATTGTAAGAATCGTAAAAGAGGAAAATGCAGACATGCTCATAGCTGGCGCTCACGGTCATACCGGGTTAAAGGATCTGCTCTATGGAACAACAATTGATACGGTAAGGCATGAACTTAAAATTCCCGTATTGGTAGTTACCTTGTAAGCGCATTCACTTTGGAATCGATCAATGCGTTCCATCTTGATTGCTCATCCTTAACCTGTCCATTTTTTGTTTGCTTGTCGTAATCATTTTGCATTTTATTCATAATATCGCAGCATTCATTATAAATACGTGGCAATAATTCCTTGTAATTGCCGGGTGTAAATTTGGTGCTTTGCAGTTTATCCATAAAGATTGCAGCTGCGATATAGCTTACATCAAAATGATGTTGTTCGTGATTAAGAATATATGAAGTATTTTTTCCGGGCTTTACCCAGGATTTACCTTTATTGAAATAGCAATACACGCTTACATTTAATTCTCCGGTACCATTTACGGTCTTAACATTGGCGTTATAACCAAATCCTGAAACAGTCATTGCTGCAACAAAACTATTATCAGCAGGTGGCTTTGACATAAAATCATCCCATGTTAAATTTTTATTCGGATTATAATAGATCGCCTGTGAAGCAGGCAAAGAACTCTGTTCTATCCAAGACACATTGGATACCAGCTGCGCTGATACACTGTTAATAAAAAAACAGGAAATAAAAAAGGAAGTAAGTTTCATGGCTGATTATTCCCTCAAAAAAACATATAATCTTCCACTTATCATACTAATGAATACGTAATTACAAATTTATTAACAGGCGTTTTATAAAGTTATTTTAACCATTCACTAAGTAAGAACGCCCTTTGGTTAACTGGCTAAGTAAAATAAAATGCTGTACTGCTATTTTCGTGCTTCCAAAATTTATACACAAAATGAAAAAACTTTATTCAGGAATTATCCTGGTCGCTATCTGTTTATTTACATCGAATGCAAATGCTCAATTAAAAATCAACAACAGAACGCTTGATGGAGCAAAAAAACTTACAAAGGGATTAACTTATAGTGATGAAGATGCAGCAAACCAGGCAAAACAAGCAGTTGAATGGATGGATGCACACAACCCTGTTGCAAAAGAAAATGATCCCTATACAACAAGGCTTAAAAAAATATTTGCTCAGCATTCAAATGAAGATGGCCTTACATTAAATTATAAAGTTTATAAAGTAATCGACATAAATGCATTTGCCTGCGCAGATGGAAGTGTGCGTGTATTCTCTGCCCTGATGGATATAATGACAGATGAGGAATTGCTTGCCATTATTGGACATGAGATTGGTCATGTTAAAAATCATGATAGTCGTGATGCAATGAAAACTGCATATACAAGGGCTGCAGGCAAGGATATTGCGTCCTCTCAATCAGGAGTGGCATCAGCACTTTCGGATGGACAGCTTGGGCTATTAGCTGAAGGTATTATGAACAGCAGTTATAGCAGGAAACAGGAAAGCGAAGCTGATGATTATAGTTATGAGTTTTTAAAGAAACATAATTATAATGTACAGGCTGCTTACACAGCTTTTATGAAACTTGCACAATTATCAGCTGGCACAGAACAAAGTAAATTTCAGAAAATGTTCAATAGTCATCCCGATAGTAAAGGACGGGCTGAATCAATTGAGAAAAAAGCAAAGAAGGATGGCTTATGGAAAGACCCGGTTTACCTGGTGTATGACGGCACTCAACGGTAGTAATCTACTATATATAGTGTTTTGTATAATTAAAATACTTATGCAAATTCATATAATGAAAATTAGCTTCAACTGATATGCGGCTAAAGCCTCAAGTAAAATATTCAAATTACCGTTGGCTTAAGCCAACGGTAATAAAATCCAGATATAAGTGGTTTTAGCCACAGTTAATGTTTTTTTGTTTCAACACTAAATTACTTTTTCCTAAGACGTTCATTCACCTTTTCAACAATTGCAGCTATATCCTGTTGTTCCATGCAGTTAAAGTGTTCCAGCGGACAGGTTTTTGTACCATACTTACTGCATGGCTGGCAACGGAGGTTTAATAAAATATTTTCATAGATGGGATGCTTTTGTTGCTGCATAAATAAGCGTCCGTAATAAGGTTCCACATCTAACTTAGGTGAAGTTCCTCCCCATATAGCAAGCACGGGCTTCTGAAATGCACATGCAATGTATTGCAGCCCGGTGTCATGAGAGATCACTAGTTTTGATTGTCTTACCAGGTCAGCAGATTCATTGAGATTGAATTTACCACAAGCGTTATAAATCTTTATGGGATCCAGCGAAGCAACTGCTTCTCCTATTTCCCGGTCTTCATTTCCTCCAATCAAAATAATCGGGTGATCAATTTTATAACACAATTCCTGCAGTTTATGAACAGGGAGTTTTTTTGTAAAATGATTTGCACCAATTACGACGGCAATAAAACCCAGGCTATGTGGAGTGGGAATATCACCCTTTGGTACCAGGTCTTCTTTGGGAATAAAATAATCCAGGCCAAGCCCGTCATCAAAAACATTCAACGGCGCTACCGTGTTCAAACTACGTTGAGTAATATGAATCTTTGGCATTACATTGATGTTAAGTTTGGTCAAAAGAAATTTCTCCACATTCAATTTATCAATTGTAAAAGATCTCTTTTTGAGTGATCGTTTTACTTTATTGCTACGGAAGTTATTGTGAAGATCAACTACATAATCATAGTTTTCTTTTTTCAGTTCAGTAATAACAACTGAAATATCCTTATCGTAATAGAAAAATTTGTCAACGTATGGATTGTTTGCCGTAACAATTTTGAATGATTGCTTCGTCAGGAAATGAACTTCAGCGCCGGGTATTTGTTTTTTTATGCAACGTAATACCGGGCTGGCGAGTACGATATCGCCTATAGAAGAAAAACGTATGACTAATATCTTGGGCACACGAAGAATTTATGATTCAATATAATTTAAATCTTTGCCAAAAGTTTCTTTAATGAAATAAAGTGCTGTTAGGGCAATGGAGAAAATTATCAGGGCTGTAATCCATCCTCCTGTATAATAATCTGTCATATTTCTGATCGTCTTAAATAATGGCAACGTAAATATTGCCAGCATTCCTCTTGCCATATTAGGTATTGAGGTTGCAGCCGTAGCACGAAGATTAGTACCAAATTGCTCTGCGCCCATGGTTACAAAGATTGCCCAGAAACCTGTACCAAATCCAAGACCGGCACATATCCAATACATCATTGCAGCTGAACCATTCCATTGGACAGTAAAAAACAAAACAACAAACAATATTGTGATTGCATAAAAAATTAGCAGTGCTTTTTTCCTGCTTCTTAACCATTGACTGATGAGACCAATTAAAATATCTCCAATGGATATTGCTACATAGGCATACATAATCGCCTTGCCAGGATCAATTTTTTCTTTGATGCCAAACTCTTCTGCAAACTTATCTGAAAAAGTTATCAGCACACCAATAACAAACCAGTTTGGCAATCCAATCAATATATTAAGAAAGTATCTTTTAAAACGGTCTGCATTGTTAAACAACATCAGGAGATTTCCTCTTTTCGCTTCGGTTTTCTTAACCTGGTTGAACATGCCTGATTCAAAAACTGAAATCCTCAATATTAGGAGTAATAAGCCAAGGCCTCCCCCGATAAAGTAACAGGTACGCCAGTCAAAATTTTCTTTCATAATAAATGCAAGAACAGCACCGGTTAAACCAATACCTGCTACCAATGATGTGGCAACTCCTCTTTTCTCTTTTGAAATCAATTCTGAAACCAATGTAATTCCCGCACCTAATTCACCGGCAAGTCCAAGTCCTGCTATAAAACGAATCACACGATATTGATCAACGTTCTGCACAAATCCATTTGCGATATTCCCCAACGAATACAAAATAATTGATCCAAATAAAACGCTTAGCCTCCCTTTCTTATCTCCCATCACTCCCCAGATGATGCCACCGATAAGCAGTCCCGCCATTTGCCAACTAATAATACTTTCTCCTTGTTCAATTATTTGTTCTTTTGATAAACCAAGTGATTGCAGGCTTGGAACACGAATGATACTGAAAAGCAGCAGATCGTAGATATCAACAAAATATCCTAATGCTGCAACCAATACAGCTGTATTAAAAACAGAAGCTGATTGTTTATGCATATAAATTATACAGTTGATTTATTCTTTTTACCAGGGAAGAAAAGCTTTATCAATACCGGGGCAGTTGTTACCAGCACAATTGCAATCACAATAACTTCGAGGTGTTTTTCAAGATCAATACCAAATTGTTTTTTGGTAAAAGTATTTAAATAATGGCCGATAAAAAGCATAGAAACTACCCACGCTATACAGCCTATCATGTTATAGAACCCAAACTTTTTTCTATCCATACTTACTATTCCTGCTACAATTGGTGCAAATGTCCGTATGAAGGGAAGGAACCTGGCAAGAATAATAGCACCGCCGCCGTGTTTATCATAAAAATCTTTTGCCTGGTATAAATATTTCTTTTTGAATAAAAACCTGTCCCGCCATTTAAACATAGCCGGACCAACCTTACGGCCCGTCATATATCCAACTGTATTGCCAAGTATACCGGCGATGGTACACAGTCCCGAAATAATCAATAAGTTGAAAAAATCATTCCCCGTATTTAATGAGATAGAATCCACCAGCGTGGTACTTAATATTCCGGCAACAAATAACAACGAATCGCCGGGAAAGAAAAAACCAACAAACAAACCAGTCTCTGCAAAAATAATGATCAGCAACAACCATATTCCTCCGTTCAGAATATAGAACATAGGTGTAAGCAAATCTGTCCACGTAAATTCTTTTTCAATTACGATCTCCCTGTTGTCAACTATGTCTTTGAATGAAAAGGTTTTGGTTTTATATTTCTCATTTGACACAACCGCAGAATCTGCAACAATTTTATTTATTGTAACCTTACCTTTCTTGTCAGAGATATATACAAGATCATTTATTTTAATTGTAGCATTTTCTACATTTTGTTTATACTGGTTAATCACACTAATAACCATTGTGTCCTGTCCAAAAGATTTGACAGTAATAACAGAGATAACCAATAAAAAAATAAAATGTTTCATAAATCCTGTCTGCTTGATATCAGTTAAAAATTTGCTTGCGTTTACTTATTTGTGGCGGTGATGATCGTGATGACCAGAATGATCCAGGGCACCTTCCCATTTGCTTACAGCAGCAGTTGCGAGTGCATTCCCCAATACATTTGTCATACTCCTGCCCATGTCGCAAAAGGTGTCAATGGCTAATACGAGCCCGATCCCTTCAGGAGGAATTCCAAACATTCCACCTGTAGCAAGCACCACAACAAGTGAAGCTCGTGGAACACCCGCAATTCCTTTACTGGTGAGCATAAAAACCAGCAACATCGCGATCTGTGTTCCCACACTTTCTGTAACAGAGGTTATATTATATGCCTGTGCAATAAACATACTTGCAAAAGTCATATACATCATACTTCCATCAAGATTAAAAGAATATCCTAATGGCAAAGTGAAAGAAACGATTTTATCCTTACAGCCAAAGCGCTCCATCTCTTCTACAAGTTTTGGAAACACAGCTTCACTGCTTGCTGTATTGAATGCAATCGTCATCGGGCTCGCGATCCTTCGTAACAAAACGCGTAAACGATGTTTTAATATAAGGTAACCAACAAATAATAATACGATCCATAAAACAGCTAATCCCAGGTAGAATGAGCCGATATAATATGCATAGGTTTTTAAAATAGTGAGGCCTTTTATTGCAATCACGCCTGTCATGGCACCAAATACTCCGACAGGAGCAAGATTCATAACATACCCAACCATTTTTAGCACAACATGTGTCAGCGAATCCAATGCATGAATGATTGATTTACCCCTTTCTCCGATTGCTGTTAATGCTACTCCAAAGAAAATAGAAAAAACTACCAGCTGCAATATTTCATTTGTCGCCATTGCTTCAATAACACTTCTTGGTACAACGTGTTCTACAAATCTTTCAAGAGAAAATTCTTTTGTCTTGCCGATAAGGTCTTTGGCTCCTTCAAGATCGGCGTTGGCAAGATTCACCCCAACACCCGGTTCGGTAATTCTAACAAGTATCAATCCTAATAACAAACTCACCAATGAAGCGGATATAAACCATATCATTGCCTTTCCTCCTACTCTTCCCACCGTTTTCAGGTCGCCAAGTTTAGCAATCCCCACCACCAATGTTGCAAACACAAGCGGGGCTATGATCATTTGAACAAGCCGCAGGAATATAGTAGCTAATAATTTTATTTTAGGAGCGAAATCTTTAATGAACGCTGGTGATGCATTGGTATTGATGAGGTAACCAACAATAATTCCCAAAATCATCGCAATAACTATATATAGGGTAAGCCTGTTGGGTTTTGATTTTGCTTTCGGGTGAATCTCCATATTTGAAAATTAGTTTGCAATATAATATTTAATAATTGTTATCAACTTGAAAGGGGGGAAAAATACGAGTGGTTGCTCGATTAAGAATTAATTCCTTATTTTTCAGGATTATTTAATAACCAACCAATTGACTGTATGAGTTTATTTGTAAGAAAGCCCATGGCTGCTTTAATGAATGAAGCCCAGGAAACTGGTAGCCATACCCTCAAAAAAACGCTTGGCGCGGGTGGACTAATTGCATTGGGCATTGGAGCCATTATCGGAGCCGGCCTTTTTTCTATTACCGGTATGGCGGCAGCCAATCATGCCGGCCCGGCCATCACAATTTCATTTGTAGTTGCTGCTCTCGGATGCCTGTTTGCAGGTTTGTGTTATGCAGAATTTGCATCCATGATTCCTGTAGCCGGTAGCGCATATACTTATTCGTATGCAACCATGGGAGAATTCATTGCATGGATCATTGGATGGGATCTTGTTTTGGAATATGCAGTGGGTGCAGCAACAGTTGGAATAAGCTGGAGCCGGTACCTGGTAAAATTTCTTGAAGGACTTGGTATACAGCTTCCCCATGATTTAACTGTAGGTCCCTGGGATGGTGGAATTATTAATTTACCCGCAGTATTTATCATTGTATTGATGAGCCTGTTGCTTATAAAAGGAACAAAAGAAAGCGCATTCGTTAACGGTATTATTGTGGCTTTAAAAATCACTGTCGTATTGATATTTATTATCCTCGGCTGGAAATACATAAATAATTCAAATTATACTCCTTACATCCCCGATAACAGCGGCAAATTCGGAGATTTTGGATTCAGTGGTATAATACGTGCAGCTGCAATTGTATTCTTCGCCTATATTGGTTTTGATGCGGTAAGTACGGCTGCGCAGGAAGCGAAGAATCCAAAAAGAGATATGCCATGGGGAATATTAGGTTCGTTGGCAATATGCACTGTTTTATATATACTTTTTGCTCATGTTATGACAGGCGTTACAAGCTATACGACATTTGCCGGTAAAGACGGTATTGCTCCTGTAGCTGTCGCGATCGATCATATGGGAACAGCTGATGCTGCCGGCGTTATTCATCCTGATTATCCATGGTTGAACCGTGCGATCATTGTGGCGATTCTTGCGGGGTATGCTTCAGTAATTCTTGTAATGTTGATGGGACAAAGCCGTGTATTTTTTAGTATGAGCAAAGATGGGCTTATCCCTCCCATCTTTTCAAGAGTAAATCCTAAATTTCAAACACCTGCAAAAAGTAATTTATTGTTTATGGTCTTTGTAAGTATTTTTGCTGCGTTTGTTCCTGCCCGTGTGGTAGGTGAAATGACGAGCATCGGTACCTTGTTTGCATTTATACTTGTTTGCATTGGTGTATGGGTAATGCGTAAAAAGATGCCCGAACTTCCAAGAGCATTTAAAACTCCTATGGTGCCACTCGTGCCGATACTCGGCATCGGTACATGTTTATTCATGATGGTTTTCTTACCGATGGATACCTGGATACGTTTACTTGTTTGGATGCTGATCGGAATGGATATTTATCTTGTGTATGGCGCCAAACACAGTCATCTTGGAAATGGAACAACTAGTAGAAAAGGGATGAAAGTTGCCCGCTATACAGGAATGGCGCTTTCTATTTTACTTGTTGTTGCTGGACTTCTTCATCAATATACTGTGGGCTTTGACACAGACAGAACTTTATTGTATATCTCTATTATTTTCGCTGCTGTACACCTGGGATTATTCAGCAGTAAACTGGGAAGGTCAGAACCCCAGGTTTAAAAATATTAAATGAGCTTAAAAAATCCCGGTCATGACCGGGATTTTTTTATTATTCAATACTTATCTCATCAATAAAAATATGTGTGTCTCCTCCTGCTCCTTCATGCCATTGAGGTAAGTTTCCATATTGTATTGCTTTGATGCGAACAAATCTTGCTGCGGTTGGTGGAAAAGCTGCCAATACATTTATTATCTGCGGAGTTAAATTATCTATAGGAATGAAATCTTTTCCTGTATAAGCATCAATATAACTTTTGCCATCTAAAGAAAGTTGAACAGAAACCTGTTTTGGTGCAACGATCCATGCTTTTGTATCCTGCAGGAATTCTGCATTTATTTTTGAAACAGTTTTTACATCTTTCAAATCGATCACAACATCCATATTAGTTTTCTGGTATCCCTGCCAGTTACCCTTTTGCCAGTTGGTGGTACCGTGTATCTCATCTATCAGTGCTTCCGGGCCCCCGGATGAATACATTTGTTCATAAGGAGTATTCAATGTTACCGACCAGTTATGAGAAAGTTTCCTGTATTCAGCGGTAGTTACATAGCTTCTATTCCCTTTTTTATCAATTGCAATGGCTTTGACAGAAAGGGAGGTATCTATCAATAAAGGAGCCGTGTATTTCTTACTATCGATGCCGGGATCAGTTCCGTTCATTGTATAATAAATTGTTACATCCTTTTGAGGGGATGTAATTGCAACACGTTTGTTCACTTTAAAGGGAATTGCCCCCCCTTGAATGACTGGATTTATAACCAGTGCGGTATTTTGTTTACCATGTACTGTTGATGATGGCGGATATTTTTTTGAAGCAAATGCAGATGGCTTATTTCCCATCATGAAAGTGATCAATCCCCCATTCGCAATGTCTTTATGATGCAAGAAAGATGAATCCCAGGCATGTGGTGGAAGATGGGCTGTGGTACTGAGTATAGCATTCTGAATATAGAAATTCGTATCACTGGCACCGGGAGCATTTATCGTAAAAGATTTTCCATTTTCAAGATGGATCTCGGCGAGTTTGAATAGCGGAGAACCGATCATGTAGTTATTGCTGCCTGGTGTTACCGGGTAAAAGCCCAATGCACTCAATACATACCATGCGCTCATCTGGCCGCAATCTTCATTTCCAATTAAGCCATCAGGCGCATTGTGATACATTTCTGTCAATACTTTATGAACCAGCTGCTGAGCCTTGTAAGGCTTTTCGGTATAGTTGTATAAATAAATGATGTGATGACTTGGTTCATTACCATGTGCATACTGGCCGATCAGCCCGGTAATATCACTTTGATCCCTGCCGGTGGTTTGGGATGAAGCAGCAAAAAGATTATCCAATTTATCCTCAAACTTTTTATTTCCGCCGACAAGCTTAATATATCCACCAATATCCTGCGGCATATAAAAAGAATACTGCCAACTGTTTGCTTCTGTAAAATTATTATTCACTTCACGTGGGTCGAACGGACTTAACCAATCTCCATTTTTCCTCGGCCGCATAAAACCGGATTTTAGGTCGAGAATATTCTTATAATACTGGCTTCTTTTGATGAACTGTTGGTAATCCTTATTGTTGCCAAGGCTATCCGCGAATAAAGCAATGCACCAGTCGTCATAAGCATACTCCAGCATTTTACTTACGTTTTCAGCTTCATCATCTACTTCAATTATACCTTTAGTTATGAAAGCGGGCAAACCAAGTACGTTCCTTGTTGCGCTGTGTTTCATTGCTTCCAAAGCTAAATTTGTGTCGAAGTCCCTGATCCCCTTTTGGTATGCATCAAAGATCACAGGTACACTATGATAACCGATCATGCAATCTGTTTCACAACTGGCCAGTTCCCATACAGGTAGTCTTCCTCCCTCCTTGTATTGCGTCAAAAAGGTTTTTATATAATCCAGTGTTCTTTCCCTGTCGATGATTGTATAAAGCGGGTGTGCGCCACGGTAAGTATCCCAAAGCGAAAAAACAGAATAATAAGTGAATCCCGACGCGGTGTGTATTTTATTATCCATTCCGCGGTATTGACCATCCACATCCATATTGATATTGGGTACAATTGCTGTATGATATAGAGCAGTATAAAATATTTTTAACCTATCATTATCCTCGCTTTGTACATCGATTTTTGATAATTCTGTATTCCATTTATTTTCTGCTGTAAGTTTTGTGTTTTCAAAATCCCACCCCGGAATTTCTCTTTCAAGATTTTTCTTAGCACCTTCAACACTTACAGGAGAAATAGCAACTTTTACGTAAATATCTTTGGATGGGGACAGGTCGAATTGGAAAAAAGCTTTGATGTTTTTTGAGTTTTCAATATGTTTTGTATTGGCAGGATCAGCTTGTTCATTCTGCCAGGTTCCTGAATTTTTAATTGGTTTAGAAAACTTAATTACAAAATAAACATATTGATTGGTAGCCCATGCTTTACTCCTGCGTAAACCGGTGACGGTTACACTATCTTCTATTTCCAAAGAAGACTCTATTACTTCGTCCCTGTGTTTCAGATCAAGTATAATATTATTTTCTGTTGAAGATGAAAAACTGTAGTGATGAAACCCGGTTCTTTCAGAAGCAGTGAACTCAGTGAAAATATTATTATCATCTAACTTGACACTATAATATCCTGCACCTGCTTTTTCATTCTTATGGTTAAATAATGATCCATACATTTTGTTATCGGGAGAAGGTTTACCATTCATGGGCATCAACAGGATGTCTCCATAATCGCTTACCCCCGTTCCACTCAGGTGCGTATGTGTAAATCCGTAAATAAAACTATCAGAGTAATGATAGCCGCCACACCCGTCCCAACCTTCTAACCTTGTATCAGGACTCAACTGCACCATTCCATGGGGTACAGTTGCTCCGGGATAGGTATGACCATGCCCTCCAGTTCCAATAAATGGGTTTACATATTTTGCATAGTCTGTTTGTGCATATGAATTCAATTGAGAAATACATATTGATGCTGCAATAATAATTTTTCTAAGCATATTTTTTTTGTTTAGCATAACACTAGTAATCATTTATAGGTAACATTAATAGCATTAATTGTCCTTCCTTTTTTGCTTCTCCAAAAGAACTTATTATTTCATAAAAAAAGTCCCACGATTTGCGGGACTAAGTTAATTTATAAATCATTACTTATTTAAAACGGAAGATCATCTTCAGCAACTACAGGAGCAGGATTTGTTTTCATAGCAGGTGCAACAGTAGCTCCCATATTACTAACATTACCCTGGTAAGAACCTTGCGATTCATCTTTGCCCCCAAGCAATTGTATATTCAACACCCTCATACGCAGCGTGGCAGCTACCTGGCCTTCTTTATTCGTATATGCTTCCACATCCGGAGTGCCTTCGGCGTATACCGTTTTTCCTTTTGTGAGGTATTGCGCCACTGCTGTACGGTCTGTCCAGTATGCACAATTTACCCATGTGGTTCTTTCCTTTGGATTGCCTTGTGCATCTTTAAATTTTTCAGAATGTGCCACATTGAAATTGATCACTGTTTTACCATTCACTTCTTTCTGAATACAATCGGCACCGAGGTTGCCGATAATTTGTAACTTAATCATAACATGTTTTTTTAATTATTAATCGATGTATCTGTTTTTTGCTAAAGTATGGAATTAAATAAACCTGTTAGTTCATTTTCTTCTTCAAAGTACTCACCTGATCCTGCAAGTTATTAACAAGATTGGCAAGGGAGTTTACATCCCAACGCTGTTGTGAGGCAACTTTACCTATTACAACCTGTGCCTGCCACAATTCAACTATATCATCCGTATTCACCTGGTAAGGCTGGTAATTCGGATTATCACTTACCAATGAAACCTTTGCTTTACTCCTGTTATTCTTGACAATCCTTTTATAAACGATCCCTTCATTACGACTCACAACGATATAGGCGTTGTTGTTTTTAACATCGTCCATAGAATCTACTTTTTCCCCCACGATGATACTACCGCTCGGTGTGGGCAACATACTATCGCCAATGATCTCGAAAGCACGATAATTACCCCCTGATAACATCGGAAGTGTGAATGTGTTGAGCTCATCAATGAATTCACTGTCCGCATAACCGGTCATATATCCGGCAGCCGCTTTTATCGGGACAAAATGAATAACATTCCTGTCTGCAGTCATCATCTTTTGTTGCCTGCGCTTCATCAGATAATTATTGGTGCCACTTGCGTTGCTCAGGTCTTTCAGAAGTAGTTCATCGAGGCTTAACTTAAAAGTATCGGCGACGATCTCCAATACATCCAGCCTCGGATCTGCACGCTCTTCTTCGTAAGCGCCGATCAATGACCTTTTGATGTTTAGCTTATTGGCAAATTCTTCCTGGGTCCATCCGCGTAGTTTACGGAGGTATTTTAAGTTTAATCCGGCTCTAGACATGATTTAACTAATTTGATTAGCACAAATATACTAAATAGTTTAGTTTGTCAAAATTTATTTTTTTTACTATTACAGTTTCCTGATTGGTTTTCATAGAGGTAATCCTGTAATTTATACAGCATTGCTTTTTAGAATGTATCTTTGGCGCAATCAAAAAAGGAATATATGAAAGCAGGAACTGCGAACTTATTAAATGCATTTGTACTGATAATAGCCGGTCTTTATGGTTATTTTGGAGTAACAGCATCAGATGGCAGTCATTCCTATACAGCATTGATCCCGGCAGCATTTGGTTTGCTGTTCCTGGGACTACATAAAGGCATTGCCACAGCAAATAAAGTAATTGCCCATATAGCAGTCGTATTAACATTATTATTACTTGTAATGTGCATAATGCGTTTTGTAAAAGTGGAGACATGGGATGCTAAAAAATATATCTTCCTTGCGTGTATCATAAGCAATACTATTGCATTAATAGCTTTTATCGGAAGTTTCATAGCTGCACGCAGAAATAAATAATTTCATACTAGATGGCGAAAAAGAAAGAGAAACCGGTTATTCTTATTACAAATGACGACGACATAACTTCAAAGGGTATACGAAGTTTAGTAGAAGCTGTAAGTGATCTTGGAACAATAGTAGTTGTTGCTCCCGATAGTCCCCAAAGTGGCATGGGGCATGCAATTACCATCGGCTCTCCCCTGCGCATGACGAAGATGAATATTTTTGGAGAAATCGAAGCATGGCAAACCAATGGAACCCCGGTAGATTGTGTAAAACTTGCAGTGGACAAGATACTTCATCGAAAACCTGACCTTTGTCTTAGTGGTATCAATCATGGCGCCAATCATTCAATTAATGTAATATACAGCGGCACAATGTCAGCTGCCATGGAAGCCGCCATTGAAGGAATTCCCAGTATTGGTTTTTCTTTACTTGATTATAACTACGATGCAGATTTTACAGCAGCCAAGCAAACTGTTCATAAAATTGTGAGTGCAGTGCTGCATAAAAAACTGGACAAACATTTTTTATTGAATGTTAATATACCCAAGTTACCTCCCGAAAAAATAAAAGGCATAAAAATCTGCAAGCAGGCGTATGCAAAATATGAGGAAGATTTTTCCGAGCGCCTCGATCCTCATGGCAAAAAATATTACTGGCTTACCGGGGAATTTAAGAATTTTGACAAAGGACGTGATACCGACGTATGGGCATTAGAACATGGATTTGTGAGCGTGGTTCCCGTTCAATTTGATCTTACCAACTACACATTAAAGAAACAACTGGAAAAAAGCAATTTATTCAAATGATTTTTAAGAAAGACAATTTTCTATTCGGAATGATTATCGGCATGATAGCGCCATTGGTAGGCTTGCTGCTGTTTAAATGGTATAAATTCAATGTATTTTCTTTTAAGGAAACCTTCCAGTTCATGTTATATGAACCAGGCTTTAAAACATTGACGGTAGGATTAAGTCTCTCTCTTTTGTTAAGTGCGCTTATGTTTACACTCTATATCAATTCGGGGAAAGATAAAACTGCGAAAGGAATTTTTGTTACAACAATGATCTACGGTTTGTTCATCCTCATTGTAAAAACAGTTTATTAAAAGTTGTCGTTGAACTGGCAAGAACTCATTATTCCTCTTATCAACTTCACTAACCATTCAACAAATCATTAATAGAATTAAACGTTGATAAAAGATTTTTTACATGGGTGTTCAGCTTAGTTTTATTAACCTCTCTTTAAAGAATTATTGGCATTCAATTAACACAGAATAATAATAATGCTTCATAGCTTTGTGTTAGAAATCAGAAGATAAAATTTTTCTCATAAGCAGTTAGTTTTGGTAAACGGAGCTCCTAGTCTTGGGAGCTCCTCTCTTTTTAACCCAAATGAAATAATCCTTCTACGAATTCGTGCTTATCAAAAACCAGCAGGTCTTCAGCCTTCTCCCCAACACCAATAAACTTAACCGGTATCTTAAACTGATCTGCTATAGCCAGTACAACTCCACCTTTTGCTGTACCATCAAGCTTTGTAATTGCTAATGCTGTTACATCCGTTGCTGCTGTAAAATGCTTAGCCTGCTCCAGTGCATTTTGGCCGGTACTTCCATCCAGCACAAGTAATACTTCATGAGGAGCTTCAGGAATTGTTTTTTGTATTACTCTTTTTATCTTGGTTAACTCATCCATCAGGTGCAATTTATTATGCAGTCTTCCTGCAGTATCAATTATGATCACATCTGAATTTCTGGCAACGCCACTCACAACGGTATCATAAGCCACCGAAGCGGGGTCACTTCCCATTTCCTTTTTAACTATAGGAACATTTGTCCTTTCGCTCCAGATGGTAAGCTGATCCACAGCCGCAGCCCTGAAAGTATCTGCTGCTCCCAGTAAAACAGCTTTACCTGCTAATGAAAAATTATGAGCAAGCTTACCAATTGTTGTGGTTTTGCCAACACCATTTACGCCAACAACCAGGATAACATGTGGTTTATGACCGGCAGGCAATTCATAATTAATATAAGATGTATCCTGTACAGCGGGAACCAGCAGGTTTTGGATTTCCTCTTTTAAAATAGTATTGAGTTCTGCTGTATTCAGGTATTTATCTCTTGCTACTCTTTTCTCCAATTGATCGATGATCTTTACCGTTGTTTCTACACCCACATCAGCACCAATCAAAGCATCTTCAACATTGTCCAGTACTTCTTCATCAACCGTACTCTTTCCTGCTACAGCCTTGGCAATTTTTCCAAAAAAGCCTTCCCTGGTTTTTTGCAAACCGTGGTCGAGTGATTCCTGTTTTTCTTTTTTACCAAATAATTTATTGAGAATGCCCATGGTGGATGATTTAGGATGATGTTGGATACCTGATAATGGATGCCAGATAGAAAGTGGTTATCCAGAATCCGGTATCAAGTATCCAGCACATCTCATTAAACAAACAAAGCCATTCTGAATAAACAGAACAGCTTTATATTAATTATTACATACAAGAAAACTTAACTTCCTAAGAATTCCTTGATCTTATCTTTATGTACAATTGCTTCTTTAAAAGTATAAGCACCTGTTTTAGGGCTACGTAAAGAACGAATTACTTTACTCCAGTTTTTTGCATCCGCGGCTGCTTTCTGGTCTTTTGTTTTTATCGCGGTTTTAGCTGCTTTAGCCATGACTATTTAATTTGATAATTTGGAAATGAGATAATTTGGAGATGAAACTACATTGTTACATTTCCAAATTTCCAAATTGGTTAATTATTTGATTTCTTTATGAACAGTAACTTTTTTAAGAACCGGGTTAAATTTCTTTAACTCCAAACGTTCTGGAGTGTTCTTTTTGTTTTTGGTAGTGATGTAACGGCTTGTACCGGCAAGTCCGCTTGCCTTATGCTCTGTACACTCCATGATTACCTGTACCCTGTTTCCTTTCTTTGCCATTTTGTTTTATTTTAAAACGCTCATTAAATTTTTACACCTGCAGCACGCATTCCCTTTACTACACTGTACAGACCATTTTTATTAATAGTCCTGATCGCTTCTGAAGATACTTTCATGGTTACCCATATATCTTCTTCAGCAAGAAAATAACGCTTGGTTTGTAAATTTGGTAAAAACCTGCGTTTTGTCTTAATATTTGAGTGAGAAACCTTATTACCGGTGATCGGCTTCTTTCCTGTTACCTGACATACTCTGGCCATATTCCTGAATTTTGGACGGCAAAGGTAGGGATTTTACGCAAAAAATAACGTTTACAATCAACTATTTTTGTAAAATACCGGCAAATATTGAAAGAAAACGCCCGGGAGATTAAAATTAGCATCAAAATCTTATTATATGAGCCATCATGTAAGCACGATATTTAATAGTGGAATGTCTTTTACGGCAGAAATTAATCATCACAAAATTACCATGGACAGCAATGACGGTACCGGTTTCGAAACTGGTGCCAGCCCAAAAAGACTTATGCTGGCCTCCCTTGCCGGATGCACCGGGATCGACATTGTTTCTATCCTGGAAAAAATGAAAGTGTCTTTTACTGATTTTTCCATTGATGTTACAGCCTCCCTTACAGAAGAACACCCTAAAATATACAACCATGTAAAAATGCTGTACAAAATAAAACTCGCAGAAAAAGACCAGCCAAAAATGAAAAAAGCAGTAAGCTTATCACAGGACAAATATTGTGGCGTAAGCGCAATGTTCAGGGCTTTTGCAAAACTGGACACGGAGATTATATATTTATAAAACCTTACCCCGGGTTAATAGAAGGCAGATCTTTAGTATTTAATTTACCCGATTGTTTCATCACTCTTCCCATTTGTAGTACTACCGCTGCGATGATCAGGGCCAACCCAAGAAAAAACTGGTAATGCAATTGTTTGTTTTCGTGAAAAATAATAAATGCAAGTATGATCCCATAAACCGGTTCAAGATTATAGGAGAGATTAACAGTAAAAGCAGATATTTTTTTAAGTGCATTTAACTGCAGGTCAAAACAAACCACTGTACATAAATAAGCAAGTATTAGTAACCAGCCCCAATCAGTTATAGTTGGTAAATAATAACCTGCTTCAAATACCGATAAATAAAATGGCAGCATTCCGGTAAGGATAATGAGCCCTCCGGCAAGTTCATAAAGGGTGAGAACAGCGGGCGAAAAGCGGTTTAGCAGCTGCTTATTAAAGATGGGAAACGTAGCACTTCCCATGGCTGAAATAATCCCAAAAATAATCCCAAGTTTATACTGGGGATGAAAATCGAATATTAAATAAATTCCCATAATCGCCACAATACCAATCAGTAATTCTGCCGGAATGAACTTTTTCTTCAAAATAATTGGCTCAAATAAAGCACTGAAAAATCCTGAAGCAGACAAACATACCAGCGCCACCGAAGCGTTTGCATATTTAATACTTCCATAAAAAGCTACCCAATGAATAACGATCAATAAACCTACCGCGCTTATCTTCATAAAATCCTTCCAGCTTATCTGAACCAGCTCTTTTTTAAAATACATGATGGTTCCGAGAATAACTACAGTAAGCAATAAACGATACCATACCAGCAAACCTTCATTCAATAAAATGAGCTTTCCCAGGATCGCAGTAAATCCTGCAAGAAAAACGGCTATGTGTAGTTGGAAAAATGCTTTTTTCATTGTTGACAAAGATAGATACGCGGATGACACGGATTACGGAGATGACCAGGGATAGTTTTAATAGTTACTCTATCCAGTTAAACTTTCAGAGACCTAGAACTAAATGATTTAAAAAGTCACGTCGTTAATGTGAGTTAAGCTTTAAGTTATTCGGTGTAAATCCGTAAAATCCGCGTCATCCGCGTTTCTATACTCCCTTCAGAAAAATCTGCAAAATGTGATAACCCGTTACTTCCCAAAAGCAAACATGCCTATATTTGCCCACTTATAACTTCTAATACCATTCTATGAGCTTTAAAAGAATCAACAACGTAACCGGCTGGCTGATTTGTATAATTGCATGTGCGGTGTATGTTATGACCATGGAAGCAACTGGCAGTCTTTGGGATTGCGGAGAATTTGCTTCGAGTGCATATAAACTGCAGATCCCGCATCCACCGGGAGCACCTTTGTTTGTATTGATAGGCAGACTTTTTATGGCTCCCTTCGATCCTCAGCATGCAGCAACGGGTATTAATCTGATGAGTGCGCTTTCAAGTGGCTTCACTATTTTATTCTTATTCTGGACCATTACTCATTTTGCAAAAAAGCTGGTACAAAAAGACGGTACTCCACTCAACGATAGTAAAATTATTGGAATTATGGCTGCGGGTGTGGTAGGCGCACTGGCTTATACTTTTTCTGATTCTTTCTGGTACAGTGCTGTTGAAGGTGAAGTATATGCCTTATCCTCATTCTTTACCGCACTTGTATTCTGGGCAATGGTAAAATGGGAACAAAGTGTTACAGAAGAAGAAGAACAGGGCATCAAAGGACATTTCACAAAAGCAGACAGGTGGATCATCCTCATATTTTACCTGATGGGTTTATCAATTGGCGTGCATTTGCTGAACCTGCTTACCATACCTGCAATTGTTATTCTTTATTATTTTAAGAGATATAAGGTTACCAAATGGGGAACTTTCTTCGCTTTTTTGATAGGCTGTATCATCACGGGCCTTATACAAAAAGCAGTTATTCAATGGAGCATCAAAGGAGCAGGTAATATGGATATATTATTTGTTAACAGTTTCGGCACTCCTTTCTTTTTTGGATTTGCATTTTTCTTTGTCTTGATTGGAGCAGTTGTTTATTTTGGTCTTCGCATAGCAAGTAAAAACAACTGGAACTTTTTAAAGCTGGGTTTGTGGACATTTGTATTCATGTTACTCGGTTACTCCACTTATTTTACAACAATGGTTCGCAGCAATGCTGATCCGTCTGTAGATATGTTTAATGTTGATAATCCTGTGAGCCTGGTTGGTTATGTAGCCCGTGAGCAATACGGAGATTGGCCAATATTATTCGGACAGGATTTTACTTCACAGGTACAAGACACCAAGATCACAGAAACCTATATAAAATCAAGTGGCAAGTATGAGAAGAAAGGACGTAAAATAGATTATGTGTTCAACGATGCTGACCTGCATTTCTTTCCACGCATGTGGGACCAGAGCAACGACCAGGGACATGCAGATTATTATGCAAACTGGATTGGCATAACAAAAGACAAAGAAGGGAATTGGGAAAGACCTCCAACCATGAGTGAAAATATAAGCTTCTTTATGGGATACCAGATCAACTGGATGTACTGGCGTTATTTCTGTTGGAACTTTGTAGGAAAGCAAAATGATATACAAGGTATCTATACCGGTAACGTAAGAGATGGGAACTGGAAGACGGGGATCGGCTTTGTTGATAAACTGCGCTTAGGAGACCAGGATAATTTACCTGATAGCTTAAAAAATAATAAAGCGAATAATAAACTGTTCGCATTGCCTTTCATACTTGGTTTACTTGGTTTAGTCTACCAGGTAAAAAAAGATAAAAGAGATGCACTCATCACGGGATTACTTTTCTTCTTTACAGGATTTGCGATCTGCCTTTATCTCAACCAGGCGGGTAACCAACCCCGTGAGAGGGATTATGCTTATGTGGGTTCATTCTATGCTTTTGCAATATGGATCGGGCTCGGTGTACTTTATATAAAAGAACTGCTTTCCGGGGCAATAAAAAATGCCCGTACGGCAGGAATTGCTGCCGGGGTGATTTGCCTTTTATTAGTACCGGTATTAATGGCAAGCCAGGAATGGGATGATCATGATCGCAGCCATAAACTACTTGCAAGGGATCTTGCCACAGATTATCTCGAAAGCTGTGCAAAGGACGCAATATTGATTTCATTTGGAGACAATGATACTTACCCTCTATGGTATGCGCAGGAAGTAGAAAACATAAGGCCAGACGTTCGTGTTATCAACAGCAGCCTGCTGGGTACAGACTGGTATATTAACCAGCTAAGGTATAAATTGAATGAAAGCCCGCCTATTGATCCCATTTGGACAGCGGCCCAAATAGAAGGCTCCAACAGGGATGTTACCTATTATGCACCAAAGCCGGAAATTGATCAGAATCAATACATGGACCTGTATACAATGATGAAAGATTATGCAGGAAGTGATAATCCTGAAAAGATGGAGCAAACAAGAGATGGGAACATGGTAAATGTTTATCCAACTAAAAAAGTAAAGATTCCTGTTGACATCAATCTTGTAAAACAAAACGGAACGGTAAATGCAAATGACAGCGTATTGAGTGAAATCAAATTTGATATTCCAAAAGGTGCGTTGTATAAAAATGATGCTGCTATCTACAACATCATCGCAGCAAATAAATGGAAACGCCCGATCTATTTCACTTCACCTTATGGTGAACTCGGTTTCCAGAGTTACCTGCGCCAGGACGGACTTACCTATCGCCTTGTTCCGATCTTTAATCCTAATGCCAATGAAGATTGGGTGATGGATAAAATGATGAACAAATTTAAGTTCGGTAACGCCAACAGGCCCGGTGTTTATTTTGATGAAGAAAACCGCCGTCATTTGAATACCATCAGGTTAGGTTATGCGCAGGCTGCAGGTGACCTGGCTAATTCGGGGAAAATGGATGAAGCAAAAAAGCTCCTGAATAAATGCGATAAAATGATGTTGGAAGAAAATATTGCTTATGGTATGGTTAGCCGCAGCCAGCAACACAACCAGATATCTATGCAATTATTGTATGCTGCATACAGGGCCGGTGATATGGAACTTGCTGCAAAAATCTCCAGGAGTTTAAAAAAAGATATAGAACAGCAGGTAACCTATTATCAAAGTCTTGCTGATAATAAGAGAGAAGTATTAGGCTATGAGGAAGAAAGGAACCAGAATCTTCTCAGGGGGCTAATGCAAATGGAACAACAATTCAAATCTCCTGCAAAACTGCCGGAAATTCCTGAAACATTATCTACACAACCCATACAAACGCCTCCTGCAAAGGATACGCCTTGATGAGGTGTAAACTCTATAAAGGTTACACCTTATATAAGGTGTAACCTTTAAATTAAAAAATCCCGTGATATTTCTCACGGGATTTTTATTTAACACGAGGACAAAACGAGGGGATTATTTGTTACGTAACTTGCCATAAAGGTTCCATACGTTCAAAAGGTTTAAGAGGATCAAAAGGTTAAGGAAGGTTTTAAACCTTTGGGCCCTCTGGAACTCCCGGAGCCTTGGAACCTTTTAAAACATCTGTCATGCTCGGCTTTAATTTTTCAAAATATGATCCTTCTGCAAATCAACAAAGCAGTTTTGATAAATTGCTTGATCTGCTGATGCAATTGCTTACTTATACCAGTGGTGATTTTAACGAAGCCATGCAATGGCTTAATGAACTTGATAAAGAATATAAACTTACCAACGATGATTATGGTATCGGGGATTTTTTAGAAGACCTGAAAGAAAAAGGATATATAGATGAGAACAGGCAGAACGGTGAAATAAAGATCACTCCCAAAACGGAAAGAGGTATTCGCAAAAGAAGTCTTGAAGAGATATTTGGTAAACTAAAAAAAACAAAGCAGGGAAATCACAATACTTTTAAACCCGGTGGCGGCGATGAAATAAATCCTGAAACAAGACCTTTTCAGTTTGGTGATACCATGGAACAAATTGATTTCACCGAATCCATCCGCAATGCCCAGATCAATCACGGCATCGATAGCTTCAGCATGCACGAGGACGACCTGGAAATAAGAGAAACTGATTTTAAATCACAAACCTCTACAGTATTGATGATCGACATTTCTCACTCAATGATATTGTACGGGGAAGATCGTATCACGCCTGCAAAAAAAGTAGCGATGGCGCTGAGTGAATTGATACAAACAAAATATCCTAAGGACACACTTGATATTGTTGTATTTGGAAATGATGCATGGACGATTGAAGTTAAAGACCTTCCCTATTTACAGGTAGGACCTTACCATACCAATACAGTTGCGGGTTTAGAACTTGCAATGGAATTATTACGTAAAAGACGTAATCCGAATAAACAGATCTTTATGATCACTGATGGAAAACCAACCTGCCTGAAAATTGGAAAAAAATATTATAAGAACAGCTTTGGCGCCGACCGGAAAATATTGAACCGATGTATGAGCCTTGCTACTCAATGTAAGAAATTGAAAATACCGATTACCACATTCATGATAGCGAGTGATCCTTACCTGCAAAGGTTTGTACAGGAATTCACGGAAACAAATAATGGTAAAGCATTTTTTGCGTCGCTTGATAAACTGGGAGCGTTTATATTTAGGGATTTTGAGAGCGGAAAAAGGAAAACAGTTTACTAGGTTTCACGCAAAGCTCGCAAAGGAGCAATGGCGCAAAGTTATCATAGCGAACTTAGCTCCTTTGCGAGCCTTGTGTGAAATACTCGCTTCGATAAAAGTTGAGTAAGATTAAACGCACAAGGGTGCGACGCCAATGAAGTTGAACAATGTTACAAATGATGACAACCTAAATAAAAAAAATGGACATAAGTAAAATCAAAACAATCGGTGATTTAAAAAAGAGCGGATATGTTTCCAGGCCTATTAAAGAAGAAATAAGAGCTAACCTTATTAACAAAATAAAAGCAAAGGAAAATGCGTTTCCCGGCATTCTTGGCTATGAAGACTCTGTAATACCTGATACCGAAAGAGCATTACTGAGCAGGCATAACATTCTATTTCTTGGATTGCGTGGGCAAGCCAAAACCCGTATGGCAAGGTTGATGATTGAATTGCTGGACGAATATATTCCCGTGATTAAAGGAAGTGAAATCAATGATGACCCATTCAATCCTATTTCAAGATATGCAGTGGACCTTGTTGCTGCAGAAGGAGACAATACCCCTGTTGAATGGTTGCACAGAACTAAAAGATATGCAGAAAAGCTGGCTACGCCTGATGTGAGTGTTGCGGACCTGATCGGCGATATAGATCCAATAAAAGCAGCTACGTTGAAACTAAGTTTTGCAGATGAGAAAGTATTGCATTACGGCATCATCCCCAGGAGCAACCGCGGGATTTTTGTGATAAATGAATTACCCGACTTACAGGCAAGGATCCAGGTTTCTTTGTTTAATATCCTGGAAGAAGGAGACCTGCAGATACGTGGCTTTAAATTGCGGCTACCACTAGACGTGATGTTTGTTTTTACTGCCAACCCCGAAGATTACACCAACCGCGGAAGTATTGTGACCCCGTTAAAGGACAGGATCGAAAGCCAGATACTTACACACTATCCCAAATCACTTGAGACCTCGCTCGCCATTACGGCACAGGAGGCAGATATAATCCAGGAGCAACATCAAAAAGTAAAAATAAGTGACCTCATTAAAAGGCTGATTGAACAGGTTGCATTTGAAGCACGTGAAAATGAACTGGTGGATAAAAAAAGCGGCGTGAGTGCAAGACTTACGATCTCTGCTTATGAAAATGCGGTGAGTGCAGCAGAAAGAAGGGCGATGGTAAATGGCGACAATACAACACAGGTATGGCTGAGTGATCTTACAGGGATCATTCCATCTATAACAGGAAAAATAGAATTGGTTTATGAAGGTGAACAGGAAGGCCCATACCAGGTTGCCTATAACCTGCTTGAAAGAGCGATACGTACACAATTTGTACAATACTTTCCCAATCCTGATACACTGAAGAAAAAAAAGACAAAAGAACCTCAGCCAAATGAGAATCCTTACAGGTCGATTACAAAATGGTTTGACGCGGGCAATAACCTCAATATCTTTTTAGAGACAAAGGACGCTGATAAAATTCAATTGCTCTATAAAGTGGATGGATTGCATGCATTTGTAAAGAAATATTATAACGCAGCAGATGAAAAAGAAAATGCCTTGCTGATGGAATTTGTTTTACATGGGCTTGCAGGTTATTCATTGATCAGTAAAAAGATCTTTGAAGGAAAAATCGAATTCAAAGATCTAATGGGGAGCATGCTGAATATGGGAGCGCAGCACTATGGGGAAGATGATTTTAATGACGAAGATCTTAATTAAAATAACGGACAAGGAATTATGAATGCTGATCGGAGGCTTTACTTCTAAATTCAAAATTCCTTGTTCCTTGTTCGTTATTAATATTCTCCTGATATCGTGAATTAAGGAATTCCCTGAGAAGTTAAATGACATTCACTTCTCTTTCCAATTCTACTCCAAACTTATCTTTTACACTTTGTAAAATTTCAGTACTGAGATCGTATATCTCCTCTCCTTTTGCATTATTATAATTTACAAGCACCAATGCCTGTTTTGCGTGACAACCTGCATCCCCTTTGCGATAGCCTTTCCAGCCACATTGTTCTATCAGCCAGCCTGCAGCCAGTTTTACTTTTTCATCATTCAATTTATATCCAACGATCGCAGGAAATGAAGATCGCAGTTTTTCGAACTGTTCAGAGCTTATCTCAGGATTTTTAAAAAAGCTTCCTGCATTGCCAATCACTTTTGGATCAGGTAATTTACTGCTCCTGATATTGATCACTGCCTGTGCAATGGACCGGATACTGAGTTCTTTTACATTCATTGCGTCCAATTCCTGCTGAATGGCACCATACGAAGTATTAAAAACCGGTTTCTTATTTAGTTTATAAATAACACTTGTTATGACAAACTGATTTTTATATTTATTTTTAAAAACGCTTTCCCTGTAACCAAATGCACAATCTGCTGCATTGAATGAGATGGGTTTTCTTTCATTGATATGAAAAGCTTCCAATGAATAAAAACTGTCTTTTATTTCCACACCATAAGCGCCGATATTTTGCATAGGTGAAGCACCCACATTTCCCGGTATCAATGCAAGGTTCTCAATGCCTGCGTAATTATTATCGATGCAATGCATTACAAACCGATGCCAGTTTTCTCCTGCGCCTGCCTTTACATAAATATGATCATTGTCTTCTTTTATTTTTTCAATCCCGGTTATTTCGTTTTTGAGAACAAGTCCATCTATGTTTTTTGTAAAAAGAATATTACTTCCACCACCAAGGATTAAGTTGTTTGGTGTTTGATGTTTGGCGTTATCGAATAGTTCGTGAAGATCGTTTGGGTTTTTGAAAACGGAAAAATATTTTGCAGATACATCAATGCCGAATGTGTTGAGATGCTTTAATGATACGTTCTTTTGAATATCCATTTGGTAAATTAAATAAATTTTTTGATGTCTGATGTCTGGATGTCTGATATAGCTAACATACAATTTTTGACACTTATTATATGATTTACGTTCTTAGTTGTAATAGTCATATCTCTAATTCCAATTCCAATTCCAATTCCAATTCCAAATCCAACATCAGACATCCTCAAATCAGACATCAACTTGGATCGACATCAGCAATTACATCAACCGCCCTGTATTGTTTCTCCGAAAGCAGCAGGGTAATATGATTCTGAATTACTTTCTTGTATGCTAAACTCATTCCATGTTCTTTAGGAAGTTTTAGCAGCAAACGCATTAAGTATTGATTTCTTAATCTTGGTACGACCGGTGCTGCGGGGCCATCTACATAATCTTTAAAATCCTGGCGAATCAATGAAGCAAGTTTATTTGCAGCTGCATCCACCAATTCCTTACTCTTATGTTTTAAAGTAATCAGTACGATCCTGCTGAATGGCGGATAGAAAAATTCCTTACGCCCCACCAATTCAAATTCGTAGAATTTATGATAGTCGTGTTGCTCTACCATTTTAATTATGGGATGATTTACGTTTACTGCCTGCACAATCACTTTTCCCTGTTCATGCTTTCTTCCTGCCCTGCCGCTTACCTGTTCCATTAACTGGAAACCTCTTTCATTCACCCGGAAATCGGCAAAGCTTAGTAAGCCATCAGCATCCAGTATTCCAACCAGGCTCACATTATCAAAGTCGAGGCCTTTTACCACCATTTGTGTTCCAACCAGCATATCAATGCGGTGTTGCTCGAATAACTGTATCAGGTTATCATGTGCATTTTTACCACGAACGCTATCAACATCCATTCTTGCAACTTTGTATTTCTCAAAATCCTGTTCTAACTGCTCTTCTATTTTCTCGGTACCAAAATTTTTCTCCAGCCAGTTGGTGCTACCACAGGCAGGACATGCTACCAGTTTAGGATACGTGCTGCCGCAATAATGGCAATGCAGTTTATTGCTATACTTGTGCAGCGTTAATGACACATCACAATGATTGCATTGCGGTATGTGGCCACAGGTGCCACAGATCATGTATGGATTGTAACCACGCCTGTTTTGAAAAAGAATTACCTGTTTGTCTGCGTCCAGTGCTTTTTGTATGGCTTCTTTCAATTGCGGGCTGATCATTACTTTTCCCTTCTGAGCCACCTGCCTGCTGTTGATGATCTCGATTTCAGGTAATTTTATTCCGCCGTATCTTTCATTAAGACTAACCAATGCATATTTCTGTTGCTGGGCATTGAAATAACTCTCCAGTGAGGGTGTAGCGCTTCCTAACAGAACTTTGGCTCCAGTACTGTTATCGGTAGTTTTAAACAACGATGCGTAATAAATAGCAGCATCTCTTGCATTGTACCTGGGTGATGGGTCCTGTTGCTTGTAAGATGCATCATGTTCCTCGTCAACAATAATAAATCCAAGATCATTAAATGGAAGAAATAAAGCGCTTCTTGCTCCAAGCACAATCTTTAGCTCGCCGCTTCTTATTTTATTCCATAGTTCAATTCTTTCCTGGTCGTTGAATTTTGAATGATAGATAGCGATATTGCCTCCAAAATGTTTTTGCAGCCTGCGGATGATCTGTGCAGTCAAAGCAATTTCCGGTAACAGGTAAAGTACCTGCTTTCCCTGTTTAAAGTATTTTTCAATCAGTTTTATATACAATTGTGTTTTACCACTGCCGGTAACGCCATGCAAAAGGCAAACATTTTTTTCCTCAAAAGCATTGTACAACTGCTGAAGACTTTGTTGCTGGCTTTCACTTAGTTCAAAATCTATCTCAACTTTTCCCGGTAAAGATTTCAACCTGTCGATTGCTCTCTTTTCAACAATCAAAATATTTTTATCGCAGAGGCCTTTCAATTGTGCTGCTGTTGCGCCGGATTTTTTTAAGAGGGCTGTTTGCGTTACTTCTCCTTCCGTTTTTTGTAAATGCAAAAATGAAAGCAATAGCTCCATTTGTTTTGGCGCACCTTTCCAGTCGTTTAGTATTTTACTGAGTGCATCATCATTATCAAACTGCGGGTTAAGGATTACATAGTTTTCTTTTTTTATCTTATATCGCTCATTCAGTTTTTCCCAGATAAAACAAACATTCTTTTCAATTAATTTTTTAATTACCGGGTAAACATGTGTTGCATCCAGTATTTGCTGTATTTCAGTAAGATGAAGCTGTTTTTTCATTAATAAAGCTTCTGCAACCAGGAATTCTTCGTCGGAGAGGTTTGTAAAATCCTCTCCTATTTCTTCATTAAAGATCAAAATGGTTTCGCTGCTCAATTTGAAATTTGCTGGAAGGGCTGCGGCCATTACTTCTCCTTCGGAACACATATAATATTCACTGATCCATTTCCACAGTAACAATTGCTGTGGGTATAACAGCGGGTTGTCGTCGAGAATATTTAAGATGGGTTTTGTTTTATAAGCCGGTTCTTTATTGATAATATTCCGGATTACGCCTGCATACTTTTTATTTTTCCCAAATACTACTTCGGCCCTGCAACCGCTTTTGGCGAGGTGTAACAAATGTGTGGGAATTGCGTAAGTATAAACCGTTGGCAAAGCAAGAGGCAAAATAATCTCTGCCCAATAACCGGTATTGTTTTCATTGAATGCTATTTCATTTTCGGCTGTCATCAATTATCTTTTATCCAGCTGGCTTTATATTTGATCAATCCTGTTTCCATTACATCAAAAACTTTTTGTTTCAAAACAGCCACATTATTTCCCGGTAATATTTCAGGTAAAAATACAGCTCTTGATTTGCCGGGTGTTAATGAAAAAATGCTTTTGTAGCTTAACCTGTCATATGCATCCAGGAAAAGAACAGGTTGTATGGGGGTATTAGTATCGACAGCAATTTTAAATGCACCGTTGTAAAATTCTTTTAGTGGCTGATGCGTCATATTAAAAGTACCTTCCGGTGCTATTGCAACAGAAATATTTTTTACCAGTATCTTTTTCATTTGTCTTACGCTTCGCTGCCTTGCTTCTTCACTTTCCCTGTCTACCATAACTGCCGCCTTTCCATATATATAACCAAAAATGGGAATTTTTGCTAATTCCGCCTTACCAAGCACTCTTATAGGTCTTTTGTGAAATGCCTTGAGGAGAAACGGGATATCTATATAAGAGATGTGATTGAATACAAATACGACTGCATGATCTTTTGAAAATGATCCCTCATAAATATTCCTGTGAGATATCCCGCACGCAAAAAGCGTAATATTGGTCCAAAGCCTGCAAATGCTATAGATCATATTTCCACCCCTTATTCTTCCAAAAAATGAAGAGATGATAACAAAAGGCAGGAGCAATAGCATCAATGCTATAAAAACCGTAAATGCGTAAAAGGTAAAAATAACCTGGATGAGCTGCTTGAGTAACTTCATATCGAGGCACAATTTAATGAATGTAAAATCGCTGATGTCTGATTTGCTGATGTCTGATTTTAGAAAAAGAAGCTTTTCCGAACAAATCAGACATCAGCAAATCAGACATCTATACATATATATGTATTCATTCGCAGATTCAAACTCATAGATTATATATTATTGTAATACAGTCTTCTACAAAGAATCGGTAGTGTATCTCATGCCCGAATTCCGGCTATCTTTGATGTTTTCCCCTTCCTGTTCATAAAAACAGCAATAAAGTTTAAAAACTTCCATCCTTTTTTGCTAAAATCCCCTACCTTTGCCGTCCTAAATTTGGGCTCAATATGTTAGCAGTAGTAAAAATCGCAGGTCAGCAATTTAAAGTAAAAGCCGGAGACAGCTTATACGTTCCACACATTGAAGGTAAAGCAGGTGATGCTGTTGAATTCTCTGATGTGTTATTAACGCAAAATGGTGATACCATCAGCAGCGGAACAAGTGTAAAGGCAGTTGTAAAAGCAGAAATTCTTTCTGACATGATCAAAGGTGATAAAGTAATCGCTTTTAAAATGAAAAGAAGAAAAGGTTTCCGTAAAAAGCACGGACATCGTACGCAGTATACACACATTAAAGTAACTGCAATCGCATAAGTTGGTTGATTGATCTATTGATCAATTTTACTAAAACCAAACTTATAAACTTTCTAAACTGATAAACTAATTTAAGATGGCACATAAAAAAGGTGAAGGCTCGGTTAAAAACGGTCGTGATTCACAAAGCAAAAGATTAGGTGTAAAAATATACGGAGGACAATCTGCGATTGCAGGAAATATTATTCTTCGCCAGCGTGGAACAACATATCATCCAGGTAAAAATGTTGGTCTTGGAAGAGACTTTACAATCTTTGCATTGACTGATGGTGTTGTTGAATTCAGAAAAACAAAAGCAGATAAAACGCTTGTTTCTGTTACTCCTGTAGAAGCTATGGCATAATTTTTTTATATTTTTTTTTGGTAGTATCAAAATAGTATTTATTTTTAAGTATTATTTACTAACCAATTAAATTCTAAAAAAATGGCTACAAAGAAAAAAGCTGCTAAAAAAGCTGCTAAAAAAGCTGCACCAAGAAAGAAAGCTGCTAAGAAAGCTGCTCCTAGAAAAAAAGCTGCTAAGAAAGCTGCTAAAAAAAGGTAAGCTCAGCTTAACTAAAAAGAATAGAAGACCCCGGTTATTTAACCGGGGTTTTTCATTGCATGAAACCCGCTACAGCAGCGGCTTTCAGAAGAATGCAATTATTGTATTAAACACTTAATCTTTCTTTTAAAAAATTATTTTCATTAATTTTAATCATGGATAATTATCAAATTGCAGATTCATTTTCTTTGTTATCTAAGTTGATGGACATACATGGTGAAAATAGTTTTAAAGCAAAATCATATGCGTCTGCAGCATTCGCAATTGAAAAAATCGGGGTTCAACTCAAAGACCTCCCAGCAGCAAAAATTGCCGAACTTAAAGGAATTGGTGCTTCTTCAGCCCAAAAAATCACAGAATTGCTGGAAACCGGGCATTTAAAAACTTTGGAAGAAATTGTTCTTAAAACACCTCCGGGCATCATCGAAATGCTCAACATTAAAGGTATTGGTCCAAAAAAAATCAATACCATCTGGAAAGAAATGGAAATTGAAACTGTTGGTGAATTATTATATGCATGCAAAGAAAATCGTTTAAAATTATTCAAAGGCTTTGGCGAAAAAACACAACAGAATGTAATCGATACAATAGAATTTTATTTTAAAAATAAGGGAAGTCATTTATATGCACAGGTTGCTTTAGTTGCTCACCAGGTTGAAAGCTTTTTATTGAAAGTATTTGCTTCAAAAAAGATAGCTGTTACCGGAAGCTTTAAACAACAGGCAGAGATCATCAATGAACTTGAGTTTGTAGTTGAGATAAGTGAACAGGATATCGAAAAGAACATGCAGGAAGTGGAAGGTTTTACTTTCAAAGTAAAAGTTGAAGATGCATACATATATAATACAAGCATAGGGGTTGATGTAAAATTATACTGGACCTCCACCGCAGGTTTTATTGAAAAACTTATCACAACTTCTTCCTCGGCCGACTTTATTACAGAATTTAGGAAAACAGCCAAAAAAGGAATCGAAGACGCTGAAACCGAAATCGCCTATTTTGAAAAAGCCGGGCTCAATTTCATCCCGGCCTATACACGGGACAACCCCAGCCTGGTTTCAGCGGCTCAAAAAGGTAAAATCCCGCAGGTTTTGCAGCCCGGAGACATAAAAAGCATCATTCACTCGCACAGCAACTGGAGCGATGGCAGCAATACCATTGAAGAAATGGCGATCGCTGCAAGGGACAAGGGCCTGGAATACCTCGTGATCAGCGATCACAGCAAATCTGCTTTCTATGCAAATGGGCTTCTTGAAGACAGGATCAAAGAACAACACTTATATATAGATGAGCTCAATAAAAAGCTGGCTCCCTTTAAAATATTCAAGAGTATTGAATCAGATATTTTGAATGACGGAAGCCTGGACTACTCCAACCCGGTTTTATCAACTTTTGATCTCGTGATCGCATCTGTGCACAGCAATCTTAAAATGACCGAGGAAAAAGCCATGATGCGTTTATTAAAAGCGATAGAAAATCCTTACACAACTATATTGGGTCATATGACAGGCAGGTTGTTGTTAAGCAGGCCCGGCTACCCGGTAGATCATAAAAAAATTATTGATGCATGTGCAGCAAATCATGTTGTGATAGAATTGAATGCACATCCCAGCAGGCTGGATATCGACTGGCGGCAGATAGCTTATGCACTTGAAAAAAATGTTTTGATCTCCATCGATCCGGATGCTCATAGCATTGAAGGATTAAACGATACATTGTATGGAGTACTTGTCGCACAGAAAGCGCTTGTTACAAAAGAAAATAACCTTAGCAGTTTTAGTTTATCGCAATTTGAAGATTATATCAATAACAGGAAGCGCATAAAGAATATTTGATATTGTGCCGGCAGTTGATCACATCTCAACATAGTTGTGTCACTCACTTGTACTACATCACTTTACTCAACCCTTTTTTACCGCAGAGACGCGAAGACGCAGAGGAAACTTCATTCAGCACCTCTGCGCCTCTGCGGTTATTCTTTAATCAGCTAAAGGAAATTCGATAAAGAAACTTGTTCCTTTCCCCTGCTCTGTCTCAAACCAGATTTGTCCATCAGCCTGTTCTACTATGCGCTTACACATTGCCAGGCCAAGGCCGGTACCAGATGTTTTGGTTGTAAAATTGGGAGTAAAGATCTTTGAGCGTATATCTTCAGCAATGCCCTGTCCATTGTCTGTGATCTTAATTAATACCTTCTCCTCTTCAGTATATCCTGTTATATCAATTGTAGCGATCTCATTTTCTGGAACGGCCTGTATGGCATTCAGGATAAGGTTTGTAAACAAACGATTGATATGTGTTTTATCAGCATTGATAATAACGGATTCATCCGGCAGATCCTTTGTAATCCGCAATCGCTCATTCGATGTATATAAATGAAGCGCATTTTTTAAAACCTCGTTGATATCGATCAATTCTTTTTTTGATTCATTTATATTGGCAAACTGGCTGAATTCACTTGCAATCTGGCTAAGATGATCAATTTGTTCTACCAAAGTTTTTGCTACACCGGCAGTAAGTTCTTTTACATTCGGCGCATTGCTCTCAATCGCTTTTTGCAGGTACTGCATACTGAGTTTCATCGGCGTAAGCGGGTTCTTTATCTCGTGTGCAACCTGCCTGGCCATTTCTTCCCAGGCTCCTTCCCGCTCTGTTTTTGCAAGTATACGGGCGCTTTCTTCCAGTTTGCTCACCATCTTATTATATTCATTCACCAATTCACCTAATTCATCATCTCTGTTCCATTTAATGGCTTCATTTCTTCCTCCAAGATTTATTTGCTTCATTTTATCTCCAATCACTGAAAATGAATTGGTGATACGGTTGGTAATAAACAAAGCAACAATACCTGCCAGTAAAAATATAAATGCATTGAGGTTAATGATCGTAACAAGAAAATTGGATATCTCTTCTTTCAGGTTTGTTTGAGAGGAGAAATAAGGAATGTTCAGGTAGGCGAAGTCGTTCCCATTGGCATCTATCACGGGAACATAATTGCTCACAAAGTTCAGCTTGCCTATATGTTCTTTCTGAAAAAACTGGATCTCTTTTAAACGATTCAAATGATAATAAGCCATGGGATGCATTCTTGTGCTTACAATACCTTTTATATAAGGGAGGGGTAATGAAGAAACCCTGAGATTGCCCTGCAGGTCGTATAAGTTCACATCAATGCCATGTATCTCCGATATCTTTGTAATGGTTTTTTCCAACGTAAGCTCATATTTGTCCTTGTCGCTGTTTCTTTTTCCGAGACTGTCCTGCAGCAGCCAGCCATGCATTAAAGAATTCTTTACCTCCGTTTCCATGATACGAATGGTCCTGCTCAGTTTTTCACGATTATTATTTTCATACCGTGAAATGAAAAATAAAATGGTCGCCGATCCGATAACAAAAAAAGATACCACACTTACAAATATGATGGTCCCATGTATCTGGTTACGTATACTCAATTGCCAGTATGCACGGAATTTATTCGGGTCAAGTCTTGATTTAATGATCACATTAATGAACCAGAATAAAGCTGTTAAAATTAAAAACGAACAAAAGAAGTACGAGAACAGTGTAATGGATTCAATCATCTGGCTGTTCTCCTTTACGATCACTACCATTTTATCTGCACCGGCATAGTACCAGAGTTCGGTATAATTCCCGTTTTTTCTAAAGCTGGATTTTTCAGGAAAATCAGTTTTTTTAATTATTGATGGAAAAGCATAATCATTATGGGAAGTTACCAGCTTCCAGTTGTTATATGTTGCAAAGGAATAGAGCGTAGAACTTTCAATAGAACTATTGTTCTTATCTGTAAAAAGTGTTGGAGAAAGTGCATCCATTTTCTGCTTTTTAGGGCTGATAACAATGAATACATACCCGAGCAGCTCTCCATCCCTGTTATACAATGATTTCTTACATATGAAACTGAACATGTCATATGCTTTGTCATAAAAATAAACATCAGGTATGCCGGTGGGTTTTGCCTGCGTTCTTAAAACTGTATTGATCTCCTCAAAAGTTGTTGCTTCAATATTGAAAAGTGGTTTCTGATCTACTGTATAAGAGAAAACCTGTACCTGGTACTTACTGTTGGAAGTAGATATATTATCTGTAATAAGACTATCCTTCAAAGAGAAATTCAGGCTTGAATCCTGGAATTTGTAAAAATTCTCAGCCAGGAAATCATCCCTGAAAGGCGTGATCATTGAATTGATCAGTATCTCTGTAGCGGGATCAGTTTTTACCGCAAGTTTTTCAGCATAGTGCACACGGTCTTTTAATTCCTTGTCGCCGTTTTCCCTCATGATAATTGCAGTAATGGAAACCGAAAAAAAGAACAGCCAAAACACCAGCCTCGAAGAAACAATCTTTGAGGCCATTAAATTGAGTTCACTGTTATTGAGCAGGAAAAGAAATAATAACAACCATAACAATACATATACCTGGAATCCTCCGGTTAAACTTCCAACAAGGAAACTCAGGAACAGCAGGCCGGCAACAGCAGTAAAAAGAAAAAGCGGGATAAATCTTTGCTCAAAAAATGGCTTTATAAGATAAAGGATTACCTGGCAAAGAAAATAATAACCGATTGCCATGCAACTCAACAATACAAACCCAATAACGCTGTAAATATTCAATGAAAAGAAATCAATAATATAAAAAGATATCTTGGAATCAATTACCAGTGAACGGATAATATGACTTCCTCCAAAAGTTGCTGCAATGATAATAAGCACCCCGGCAGCCAGTAATAGCCATTTTGCATAGGGTCCCCTGAAGTTCAACACTACTTTCTTTTCATTTAACTGGTGACGCAGGAACAAGATGAACCACACAAAAAATAATGCATTGAGGAACGTATCGCCCAGTGATCTTAATGCCGGCGCCGAACTATAGATGGTAGGGTCAAATAATTCAAACTGGCGGAAGTTGATCGGCACCGCAAAATAATAACTACTTATCCTCACAATAAGTATACAGGCTGTCAAAAACAGCATTGCAATCCAAACGGGCCTGGTCAATGCAAGAAATGAAGCGCTAAGCTGAACAAATAACAATATGAGTAATCCTGCTGCTATCTTGAGCAGTACGGCCACCAGGTTATCCTTATAAATAATGTTGGAGGATTTTTCCCTTATATAAAACAATTCTTTTCCATCAATTGATTTTATAACAACAGCATCCTTTCTCTCTGTAGAAACATCGTAATTACCAGTTATAGACGCATCATTTACAAAATCATTTTTCAGGTTATCATTCTCGATGATGTAATTCCATTTTACGGGGATCAGGGCGATCGCTTTTATATTGCCGACATTGTAACGGTTCCAGACGTAAAAACCATTTTGAAGTTGTACAAAACCTTTGCCTTTTCTTTCATACAGGAGAGAGGGATATGGCAACACCTGTTGTGTATTCCAGCATATCAGCGATTCATGAGAAGTGGTGTCTGTTGTATAAAAAAATACAAAATAATTTTTCTTTACCAGGCTGGCCAGGAATGCTTCAGAAAAATTCCCCTTCCTGACCTTGCTCATCGCAACGGAATCATTTACCACTTTTAAAAAATCACTCTCTTTTTTGTGAATACTGTTTGATATTTCCCTTTGCACAGTATTTACAGAGGCGTTTACCGACCAGTAATTATTTACAACAAACGAGATCGTGATGAACCATGCCGCCAGTACCAGCAGGTAAATATTTTTATTGAGAAATCGTCTGAATGTGATTGAATGTTGCAAAGGATAGTTTTAAATTATCTGTACAGCTAAATAAAACACATTTGGATGTTAATTGTAATCCCTGATTTGGAAATTTGGTGATTTGATAATTTGAAAATGGAAAGCCATCATCACCAAATTTCCAAATCATCAAATTTCCAAATTGTTCTTCTTTATTTTATTCCAGAGAGCATCCATCTCTTCTAAGGTCATATCATGTAAAAATTTGTTTTCAGCTGCTGCCGCTGATTCCATCTTTGTAAACCGGTCGATGAATTTTTTATTAGTACGTTCCAGGGCATTTTCGGCATCAACCTGCAAAAACCTTGCAAGATTTACAAGGGAGAAGAACACGTCTCCCAATTCATCTTCCATTTTATCCTTGTCATTGCTGTCCATTGCCTCTTTTAATTCTTCTATTTCCTCCTCCACTTTTTCCCATACCTGTGCGGTATTATCCCATTCAAATCCTACCTGTTTTGATTTATCCTGCAACCGCATTGCCTTTACCATCGAAGGCAGGGATTTAGGTACGCCGCCAAGCACGGATTTCTTTCCTTCTTTTAATTTTATTTTTTCCCAGTTCTGTTTTACATCCTCTTCATTGTTCACTTTAGTATCTCCATATATATGCGGATGTCGAACAATCAGTTTTTCACAAACAGCATTGATCACTTCATTTAATGTGAACTCATTATTTTCTGCCCCGATTTTTGAATAGAATACAATGTGCAATAGCAGGTCTCCCAATTCTTCTTTAAGCCCCTTCCAGTCATTTTCTGTGATAGCATCGGCAAGTTCATAGGTTTCTTCTATGGTCAGGTGCCGAAGGGTTTGTATGGTTTGTTTTTTATCCCAGGGACATTTTTCCCGTAATTCATCCATAATTTTTACCAGTCTTAAAAAAGACGTTTCCGTTTCCTGCATACAATTAAGTTTTCATTAATGAAAAGAATACAAATACTACGAACAATAAACATATAATAAAGAACATGCTGAAATTCAGCAATAGATATTTCCATATGGTTTTGGCCCTTCGTTGCTGGTAAAAATTTCTCATTGCTTTATACAGGTAGAAAAAAATGAGAATGACCACTCCCACCTGCAGGCAAATGATAAAATTCCAATCCAGGATATCATTCAACTGCTGTAACATCAGCGCAATAAACCACATGATAAAAACAAAAATATAAAATTGAATACTGAAGATCGCATGACTAACATAATAAAAATGCTTTCGGCGTATGTACAGCAGTTTAAGTACCAATGCAAATAACGGAAGCGAGAGAAACAACATTTGTGGTAAACTATGAAACAGGTTATATACAAATGCTCTTAATATACGGTCCTGGTTGCCTTCATACTTTTCATTCATTTCAATTTCCTTGTATGCCATTTGTCTTTCAAACCAGCCGTCATCAATTTTACCTGCTTTTCTCGCTGAATCATAGGCTTCTTTGGACCTATACTTTTTTGTTGAAAAATGTAATCCTGTTTTTTGTTTTACAGTGTCTTTAAAATGTTCAAATTCCGCCCTGGTCATTGGTTTTTCATCATTGAGTTCACGGGTAAAAGCATCGAATTGAAGAGAATCCATTTTATCAATTTCCGTGGGCGTTTTTTTATTATAAGTTTTTTTAACAACATTGCCGTCACCAATATGCGTTACAGAAAAAAATATGAGAAAGAAAATTGCAGAAGTAAATATGTACATCCTCACCGGGTTCAGGTAACTTGCCCGGCGACCCATTTTATATTCGCTGCTTAAGAAACCGGGTTTGAAGATGAGACATTTTAAGGTGCTGAAAAATTTACCGTCAAAGTGTGTGATGTCATTAAAAAAATGAGTCACCAGGTGCCAGGCTGTTTCTTCGGGTTCCAGGTTTTCCTGGCCGCATACATGACAGTACCTGCCATCCAGGTCAGTGTTACAATTAAGACATTTTTTTTCCGAACGTTCCTTTAAGTGGCTCAAGGGGGTTAATTTTGTTAAAAATAATAAAGTTTGGGCGCATAAGAAGAATTGGCGTCTTTACAAATTAACTTTGCCCATTAAATGGAAAACTATATTCATGAATAAACTATTTGTAATCCTCTGTTTTTCCCTCCTGAGCCAAGCTGCCAATGCCCAATATTATTATAAAGATATTCTCAGCAACAGGCAACTGACCGCTGATATGACAGCCTATAAAGCAAAGAAGATCCGTACCATCAAAATAAAAAGCTTTGAAAATGACGGCTCCCCCAGCGAAGGGTTTTTATGTGAAAGAACCATATCAAAAGATTATAGAACATCTGAACTTTTTACGAGGTCGAATATTTCTGCGATCTCCCTTTTCGCTTCTGACTTTAATGATAAACAGCAGCTCTTATCCACTACCGACAGCTCAGAGATTTCCTGCACACGTACTTATTACACATATAACGAAGCAGGCCAGGTAATTAAAATAGCTTCTAATGTAAAATCAAATGACGATGATTTTACCAATGAAATACTGGAAGAACATATTTATGAATATAATTCAGCAGGATTTCTTGTAAGTATGTTTCGTGTAAAAGACAGGCGGGATACTACAAAAATTTTATTTTCATTAGATGACAGGAATAATGTATCTGTTGAAAAGGATACAAAGACCGGAAGGAAATATTATTATTACTATGATGAAAGTAACCGGATCATTGATATTGCTCACACGAATGAATTCCGGGAAAAAATGGTTGCCGATTATGTATTTGAATATGATGCATCAGGAATGCTGGAACAAATGACAGTTACCGAGGAAGGCAGAGGTAAGGAACAAAGAGATAATGAGCAGACCTTTGCCATTTGGCGATACATTAATGAAAACGGTCTGCGTATGCGTGAAGGACTTTTTACTGAGGAAGGGAAGCTGATGGGGAGTATTGAGTATGAATATAAGAAGTAGCGGCAAAAGGCAAACGAAAGTCGGTAATGAGTTTCTTTTATAAGTAAATCTTTAAATTTTCATTTACCTCTATTATTTTACAAAGTTCAATTTTTGGAAGCCCGATTGACGATTCCCGATTGCCGTAAAATAAATTTCAATCATCGAAGGATTTCCCATTTCTCCGCGTCAAAAGCATAGGTTTGAACGAGCAGGAACTCATTAAACAACTGGTACAAAAAAGCGAAACTGCTTTTAAGTGGCTTGTAGAGAGCTATAGTGGCGTTGTGTTCAATACTATCCTGAATATTTTGCACGATGAAACAGAAGCCGAAGATGCAGCGCAGGAAGTTTTTATAAAAATTTATGAATCTATAGGCAGTTTCAGGCAGGATGCCGCACTGTCTACATGGATCTACAGGCTCGCCATCAATAAGGCGCTGGATAAAACAAGACGAAGGAAAACAAGAGAAAGGCTGCACCAGGTAATTCCGTGGTGGATGCCTGGTGAAAACAAGACAGGGAAAACAACTTTTATTCACCCGGGTATATTACTTGAACATAAAGAAAAAGCTGCCCTGCTTTTTAAAGCAATCGATGGTTTACCTGAAAAACAAAAAATTGCTTTTACACTCATCAAAGTACAGGGTATGAAATACGAAGAAGTAAGTAAAATAATGGACCAGCAGATTAAAGCAATTGAATCTTTGATAAGCAGGGCAAAACAAAACCTGCAACAAAAATTAAAAAACATGTAAGATGGAAAACAATCACCATACCCCATTAACAGATGACCACCTGCAAAGCCTGCAGGGGATGAAACCTGCTGAGATCAATCCATTTTTCTATACAAAGTTGAAAGGAAGAATGGAACAACAATTTACCAGGCAAGGTTTCTTTTTTAAGCCTGTATGGGTAATTGGTACGCTTGTTTTTTTCCTTACCATCAATGTATGGATGATCGTGCAGAAGGGAGATACAAGCCAACAAACAGCAGAGAAAAAATCTGCAGAACAGCTATTTGCAGAAACTTATAATCTTAACAGTGATTCAAATTATTAATGAATGAGCACTTCTTTTAAAAATAAACTGCTGACCGGGCTGGTAATATTATTACTTATCGCAAATGTTACTACTATTATTTTCTTTTGGATGGGTATGAAGAAAATGCATCCTGTTGCCGACGCCCGGCAACCTGCTGAATACCTTATACAAAAACTTGGCTTCAACAATACACAACAGGAACAATATAAAGCGATGGTAAAACAACATCGTGAAAAAACAAAACAGTTGCGTGAACAGTTGAGAACAGCCAGGGATAATTTTTTTGATCAATTGGCTCATGAAAATATCAGCGACAGTATAAAAAATAATTATTTAGAAAAAATTTCATCCATCAATCGTGAACTTGACCAGATGACCTTTGATCATTTCAGGGAAGTAAGGAAGTTCTGTACACCCGATCAACAACAGAAATTTGATAAGGTTATTGATGATATTTTAAGGATGATGGGCGGACCAGCGCCACATGGTGATAGACCACCGCCACCGGGGATGCGTGGGGCAGGACAAGATGGTCCACCGCCTGGTAAATAATCACAAATTCGAACAATATGCCGTTTATTTGAATATTGAGTATTGAACATTGAGCATTGAATTAATTGAAGAGCTAACAGAAACTAATCATCCTCCCCCGTTACCTGCAGTGGAAAATCTGTTACATTCTTATTAAGCTCCCAGTAGAATTTTGTTCTTGGTTTATTGTAGTTACCAATCTCATTCATTTGTCTCAGCATCATACAATCTTCCATTTACCATTGTATAACGGATGACTCTCTGTATTGCGGATATTTTCCAGCGGATTTTTATCCATTACCATCAGGTCTGCCAGCTTTCCTGCTTCCAGTGAACCGATCCATTTATCCAAACCAAGACTGGACGCAGCATTGATGGTAGCTGTTTGCAAAGCCTGCAGGTTGCTCATGCCACCTTGTTGCATCATCCATATTTCCCAATGAGCTCCCAGTCCCTGTATCTGACCATGTGCACCCATATTTACCTTCACACCTGCATCCATTAATTTTTTTACACTTTTCGAAACAAGTATATGACCATTCTCATATTCTTCTTCCGGCACCATTGTACGGTGACGGCTACGGGTATCAATAACAGATCGTGGAGTAAAACGCAGCAACCGTTCTTTCTCCCATACATTGCTATGCTGGTACCAATAATATTCGCCACTCACTGCACCGCTAACTTACAATGAGTGTAGGCGTATAAGCCGTTTTGGCATTTTTCCATAATTGCACCACGTCATTAAACAATGGCGCCACAGGCATATTATGTTCAATAGTTGTATGACCATCCAGTATCATGCTAACATTGTGATAAAAGAAATGAACCGCCTTCCGGCACCACTTCCATATTCAATTCCCTTGCTGCCTGGATGATCATCTGGTTTTGTTCACGCCGTGGCTGGTTATAACTTTTTACTGAAAATGCGCCATATGCTTTTGTTCTTCTGCAATGCACTTCTTGCATCATCAATTGAATTGATCACTGCTTTGAAATCGCCGTCAGCACCATATAAAATGGTGCCGGTAGAAAATACTCTTGGACCTATCATCACCCTGCTCTTTATCAATTCACTTTGTGCAAATACCATTTCACTATTTGCAGAAGGATCATGCATAGTTGTAACACCATAAGCAAGATTGGCATAATAAGCCCAGTGCTTTTGCGGTGTAATACCGTCACGGAAATGATCTCCATGTGCATGCGCATCAATAAAGCCGGGCATGATGGTTTTTCCATTACAATCAATTTGCTTTGCTCCTGCAGGTATTGTTACTTCATTTGCTTTGCCAATTGCTTTAATGAGATTTCCTTCTACTACCACAGTTCCATTTTCAATCACTTCATCGCCTTTCATAGTAATGATCCTTGCATTGGTAAATGCGATCACTCCTTTGGTTTATCAGCAGCTACTTCAAGGCCAACATCAATTCCTTTTTCCGGTACTTTGAACAACGAATCAGGTTTGTTGGCAATGAAATCAAATCGTTCTTCCAGGTTGATGGTATAATACTGATCGCCTAGTGTATAATGCAATTGTTTATTGTCGGCTGACCAGTGAAGATTGATACCTGCATCTTTTGAAACAATTTTTACAGGAAAATCTTTTGTACCACTTCCAATGTCGATCGTCTTGCCTGTTTTTGGAAATGCTGCAACATACACTTTACACAGATCAATAAAAGCAATCCATTTTTCATCCGGGGAAACAATAAACTGGCTGCCATAGGTACTTTTTAAATGAACGCGTTCTTCATTACCATCCAGTTTGCAACTTGCATAAGTACGGTTCATACCATCACCGACCTGGTAATAGATCCTGTCACCTTTTTTATTGAATCTGGGCATGTCACCATTCTGTTACAAATTTTTCTTCTGTACCATCTGCAGACATTAGATAAATACCGGGCTTTGCTGTAAATGCCGGTCCCAGTTCATTACTGCCACCCTCTTTGCTGAATACGATCCATTTTCCATCAGGAGAAAAAGAAGGCAGGCGATAAATGGCTTTTGCCTTACTGAGCTTAACAGGTTTTGCGATCCCCTGCATATTTACTTTGATAAATGGCACCTGCAGCGGAATCATTCCAGGTTGTATAAAGCAATGTTTTTCCATCAGCAGAAAAAGAAGGTTCAAATTCAAAATCAATATCTGTTGCTGATGCGCTGCGGTTTACCTGCAGGCAATTCTTTTTTCCATAAATAACCCACTGCATTAAATACAAGCCATTTTCCATCTGGCGATGTAATGGCCTGGCGGATCACATTTGCAGTAAATGTAGATGGATTTATTTCCTGTTGAAAACGAACTGCATCATATATGCGTTGCTTCACATTGCAGGTAAAAGGAATTTCTGTTGCTTTATTCGCTGCATTCACATCTACTTTCATGATCTTTCCATTGCTCCAGATAATGATCTGTTTATCATCAGGCGTCCATGCATAACCGGTATAAAAACCAAATACCGTCCAGGCTTCCTGCTGATCTTTACTTAGCTGATCATATACGGGCCATTCTTCTCCTGTTTCAAGATTGCGGAGATATAAAACAGTTTTTGTTCTTACTCTTTTTACAAATGATAATAATTTTCCATCATGAGAAATCTGTGGCCGCACTGCGCCACCCGGCCCGCCTGTAACATTTTCAACGATTCCCTTTTCCCGGTCAAAACGTTTGATAACAAATATCTGGTTGTTGGGATCTTTATTGTATTGAAAAAAACCACCGGGATACATGTCCTCACTGAAATAAACATAACGTCCATCGGGTGAAACGACAGGGTTCATTTACATCCTGCTGATCATTCTTTCTTGTTGTCAACTGCAATCCTCCACCTCCGCTGATATGATACATCCACATTTCCCCTGCACCCAGTGAACGGGTGGAAGTAAAATGTTTTCGGGCAACAATGTATTCACCATCCGGTGCCCATACGCCATTATTCAACAAGCGAAAACTTTCTTTTGTTATCTGTGTGGCATTGCTGCCATCCGGATTCATCATCCAGATATTATCGCCGCCACCTGCATCGGAAGTAAACAATATTTTCTTTCCATCGGGACTAAATCGTGGCTGCACTTCAAATGCATGGCCTGCCCGTAGCACTTTTGCTTCGCCACCGGTCACCGGCATGATATAAATATCACCCAAGCAGATCAAATACAATTTCTTTTCCATCGGGAGAAACATCCACATTCATCCAGGTACCTTCACTTACTGTAAAAGATACTTCTTTATAAGGCCCTTCAGGATTACTGACATCCCATTTTTTTTCATCTTTTTTTTCATCTTTTTTTTCCTGTGCCAGTGAGCAAAAGCTCATGAAAAAAAATAAAGAGAACGCAATTAGTTTTTTGCTAAACATATGACCGATTCATTTATAAACGTGAATAAAGTTCCCAAGGTAATTATTTGTTATATAGCCATCGAAAAAATTTTATATGCGGCTTACAAATAAAAAAAGCCTCCCGAAACCGGGAGGCCTGTTCTGTTTGGGGGGTTGTATTAGTAGTTGGTTACAGTCATTTCTGTTCTCCTGTTTTTAGCACGGCCTGCTGCTGTTTTGTTATCAGCTACTGGTTTGGTATCACCATAACCAGTAGTGGCAGCACGGGCATCAGCAACTCCTTTGCTAACAAGATATGCTTTTACGGAATTAGCACGGGCTTCAGACAATGTTTGATTCTTTTCCGGTTTACCGGTATTATCAGTATGACCATCGATCTGGATCTTTAGTGATTCATCAGCAGCTAACAATTTTGCAACTTCATCCAAAGATTTGTTAGACTTAGCAAGAAGCTTCGAACTTCCTGTAGCGAAGAAAATGTTCTTAGCAGCAAAGTTTATTTTTTCAATTACTTCTTTTGCAATTTCGGGACAACCCTGGTTACTTGCAGGACCCGGGCGGCTTGGGCATTTATCTTCTTCATCATTTACACCATCTTTATCTGTATCAGGTATTGGACATCCCTGGTAGCGTGCAAAACCTTTTTCATTGATACATTTATCCTGCTCATCATTAATTCCATCTGCATCTGTATCCGGGATCGGGCATCCGCCATATTTACCAAGGCCCGCAACATCAGGACATTTATCATCTGCATCAGCAATACCATCAGCATCACGATCAGGACAACCCTGTAAAGCTGCAAGACCAGCTACATCCGGACATTTGTCAATAGAATCCAATACTCCGTCATTATCCCTGTCTACTACAACCGGTGGCGGAGGAGGAATTACTACAGGCTCTTTCCTCTCAACAAGAGGAGCAGTAACACCAAGACTATGATAAAAATGATAAACTCCTTTTTCAGTTACAGGCATACGGTATTGAGAATTCGCTACAAAGAATATATCTTTTGATATTTTAATCTGCATTCCAACACCTGCTGGAACAAAAGCACCAAAACTGGATTTATAACTAAATCCACCTATACCTAAAGTCAAAAACGGGTTGATATAAAATTTATCAGATAATACTTTTAAGTTTCCGGTAAAAGCACCTTCCATGAAAAAGGAGCTACCTGTTTTTCCTGAAGGAAGTATAGAAGGAACTGCATAATCAACAAAAGATCCGGCAAGGGAAACAGAAATATCTACATATTTTCCCACACCCCTTACATAACTAACAGCGAGGCCCGGGTTCATGCGTGCTGTTTTAGCGTATTGCTTGTTTTTAATTGTATTGGCAAGGTTCGTAGAACGAAGTTCCGATGCAGTTTCAAAATCGTTAACGAAAAAATGTATCCCAAGTGAAGGAAGTTTTTGATACTCATCCTGTCCATACGCAATTGTACCGGCAATCATGGTCAGAATGGAGAGAATAAATTGCTTCATATTTATCAGTTTGGTAAACAAAACAAAATTAACAGCTTCGTTGTAAAAGATGAAATTATTTACTAACATATGTCAATTAACAGTTAACAATGAACAGTTAACAGTTAACGAAGGCCGATTAGTTAGAAGATTAAACCAAAAGAGTAATAGAGAATTGCTCCAATTAATTGTTCATTGCTAACTGCTAACTGTGCATTTATTTAGCCATTTTCTGGTTAAGCACCTCAATTTTTACCCTCGCAAGCCCATTATTTATATAATTTAATTTCTTTGCAGCTGACCTGCTGAGGTCCACAAGGCGACGCATTTTAGGGTGAAGCCTGTCGGTTGTTCTTACTACAACAGATTTGCCATTTCTTAAATTGGTAACGCGGATCCAGGTCCCTAATGGCAAAATGTTGCAGGCAGCCGTAAATTTATCCTGGTTAAAAATTTCGCCGTTTGCAGTTTTTCTTCCGTGAAATTTATTCGAATAAAAACTTGCCAGCCCATAAAAAGTTCGTTGATTTTTTGATCCCGGTTTCGAGATAACTTTCGGAGCTGCATCTTTTTGTTCTTTCTTGTCTCTATTATTTTTTTTATCCTTTATATTCTTTTGCGAATATCCATTGATGGAAATGGCAAAGATGGCGAGACAAAAAACAGCAGTTTTGATAACAGGTTTAACCGGAATTTTCTTTTTCATTTAATTTATTAAAATGAATACTATCTTCCTGGAAAATATTTTTCTTTTAAACTTTTGTCATCTCCATAAATGTCGTCGTAAAATTTAATCTTCCCATCAATTCCATCACAGCTGTAATACCCGATATACAATGGTATCGGAAATTTTACATTGAACCGGTGTTTTTCTTTATTCGCAATCCATGTTGTAATAGAGTCAGTTTTGTATTTTAAAGTATCAGGCGAAATGCGTGAACTGTCATTCCGGATAATAAAAAAAGCAAGTTTTTCCCAATCCTGCACCCGCACGCAACCGTGACTTAATGATCGCATTGTTCTTTTAAACAGGTGTCGTTCATTGGTATCATGCAGGTAAACATCAAATGGATTGCGAAAATTGAACTTAATCACGCCAAGTGCATTATTATCCCCGCTGGCCTGCTGCACTTTATAAGGTATTCCCTTTGAATATTTTTTCCAATTCACTGAATGAGGATCTACAAGTTCCCCATCCTTGTCGTATAAATTTAATCCTTTGCGGGCAAGATAACCAGCATCTTTTTTCAGACCAGGCAATATTTCCTTTTTGATAATGCTTTCGGGAACGGTCCAGGTTGGATAAATAACAATATCGCTGATGGCACTTTTCAGTGTTGGTGTTGGCGTTTTGGTTTTACCACAAATGATCTTTGAGGTAAACGCAACCGTATCTGAATCGTGCATCTGCAGGTAATACCCGGGAAGATTTACCCAGATGTATTTTTCAGGCATTTTAGCCGGCAGTTGTTTATACCTGTCGAGCGTAACGGCAATACGATCATACTTTACCAGGTCTGTTGTATTTAAAAGGGATATGAATGCTGTAGAAATTTTTCCATCTGCAGTTGTCTTTTTTAATTTCTGGTATTTTTTTATTGCTGCAGCAACCTGTACTGAATCCGGAAGTTTTGAAGTATTGTTTTCCATCATTCCACTTTCGTTCAGGCGTAGTTGCAGTTTTTTAATGAATTTTACTGAATCTGTTGAGTCCTTTGCTTTATACGGGTAATCTACATAAGTATATTCTTTCGTATCCATACTGTCAAGAAAAGGTTTTATTCCCGCTTTAAGTTCAAGGTATTCTTTTATTGCAGGTTGCAATGAACGAAAAATTCCTGACAGCGTATCCTTATCCCTGAATTTATCCATTACGGCAAAAAAATGTTGATTGTATTTAGATGTATCGTTCCTCCATGCAATACTATCAGGAATGATCCTTCCCTGGGCAAGGTCGCCTGCAATGTGCATAAAAGCATCAGTGAGTAAAATGTCTGCCTTTGTCCATAGAATTGCATCCCGTCTTTTTAAAGAATCGTTATCAAGGCTGTTCTTTATATTCATGATCTTATTATACTGGTAATGTTCCTTGAACAAACCATCAAGCACAGCTGTATCCAGGTAGGCCATCAATGAATTTGCCGTGGGTAACCATTTTCCTGTATCACTCCACAAAGGCTTGTAATCATTTTTGCTGTAATAGCCTTCGGTTATCTTATAAAAAGAAAGTTTTAAGCTATCATTTATTTTTCCATTGCTGTCCAATGCCATCAGGAGCGAATTCTTAATATCTTCCTGTACATAAGCATTCATTGATCTTGCATCAGTAACAATCTCTTTTTCTTTAAGGGCCGGAATGGTTTTTTTATTTTTACAGGCGACGAAAAATAAAATAGCAAGAAAACTAATGTATAGTTGAGGTTTAAAGAGATTCATATATGTGGTCTGTTATTCGTCTGGATATATGTACATATGTAGCATATACAGCATAATTCCTTTTACAAGTTACTGATTAAAGTTGAATAGTAAAAATGTTGGCAACAGGGAATCCTGCTCAGTTTAAAAAAATACCTAATGAACAAACTAACCAGTGAATCAGTGACAATGACTTTGATTGCCATTGATTCACTGATTTATTTCGCATAAAAATAACGCTTCATCAAAGCTTGTGACTAAATCCGAAATAAATCCCGCACAACAAACAATGTATTTTACGTGATTATTAATATATCAGCTTATTAACCTTTCTTCATTAATTTGCAGCAGAATATATACGAATGAAATATTACATCATTGCAGGAGAAGCGAGTGGAGACCTTCATGGCAGTAACCTGATAAAGGAATTGCATAAACTCGATGCAAATGCAACTACCAGGTGTTGGGGTGGAGATAAGATGGAAGCTGCGGGTGCAACACTGGTGAAACATTACCGTGATCTTGCATTTATGGGATTTACCGAGGTGATAAAAAATCTTCCTACTATTTTTAAGAATCTTGCATTTTGTAAAAAAGATATTCTTGCCTGGCAACCCGACACACTTATACTGGTAGATTATCCCGGTTTTAATTTACGCATTGCCAAATGGGCAAAACAACAACAGCTTAAAGTTGTTTATTATATTTCGCCACAGGTTTGGGCATGGAAAGAAAACAGGGTGAAAACAATTAAACAATGCGTTGATAAAATGCTTGTGATACTTCCGTTTGAAAAAGAATTTTATAAGAAATGGAATTACGAAGTTGAATATGTGGGGCATCCGTTGGTAGAAGTGATCGATGAATTTGAGAAGACAGGAATCGGGAATCGGGAAACGGGAAACAATAAACAAGAAACGAATAACGAAAACAATATTAAAAGCAGGGATAAAGACATCATCGCATTATTACCCGGCAGCAGGAAACAGGAGATCCTAAAAAAACTCCCGATCATGCTGGAAGTATCAAAACATTTTCCCGGATACCAGTTCGTTGTTGCAAAAGCACCGGGACTTGATGAACATTTTTACACTGAATTACTTACTCCATATAAAAATGTATCTGCTGTATTAAATCAAACCTATGCGTTATTATCTCTTTCAAAGGCTGCATTGGTAACAAGTGGTACTGCTACATTGGAAACAGCTTTATTTGGCGTTCCGGAGATCATCTGTTACAAAGGCAATGCAATATCTTACCAGATTGCAAAAAGACTTATAAAAATAAAATTTATCGGGTTGGTTAATCTCATCATGGATAAAGAAGTGGTGAAAGAACTCATCCAGGACGACCTCAATATAAATAACATTAAAACTGAGTTAAGAAAGTTGCTTCATGATCCTGCGAAAAAAGAACAGATAAGTACCGACTACAAAACCCTGAGAAATATTTTAAGCAAGGGTGGTCATGCATCTGCAAATGCTGCAAAAAGCATTTACAATTTTATAAAACCCTGATTAAAGAATAAATAGCTTTATTGCAATAATGATCAGTGCAATAAGAAACAGGATGATCGAAAGCCTGTTGATCCCATGCATGTATTTCATCCATTGCGTAGGCGGATCATTCGGATCTCTTTTCTTAAGATAAAGGTATTCTGCTATTTGTCTTAAAATTCCCATAATATCATTTTAAACTTTGCGTTTCTGCGCCTTCGCGGTTATTTTTACCACAGAGTCGCAGAGACACAAAGATAAATGAAGAAATTTGTAAGCTATCTTGCTTTTTAACTCATTTACCGGGACGATATTTGCGGTAAATAAAAAGACTTGTTAAAGAATTACATTACAATAAAACCATCTTTCTTCCTCTCTCGTATTTTACAAAAATAAAAAACATGAAATTCTTATTACCATCCTTAATCCTTCTTACAATTACATTGGGTTGTACGGCACAAACCAAAAAAAATACTTCTACCCCAACGGCTTCCAAATACGAGATCAATAAAGCAGACGCCGAATGGAAAAAACAACTTACTGCCCTGCAATTTGATGTAACACGTAAAAAAGGGACTGAACAGGCTTATACCGGTGGTTACTGGGACAACCATAAAGAAGGAACTTACTATTGTATTTGCTGTAACCTTCCACTCTTTACTTCAGCAACAAAATTTGACAGTGGTACCGGCTGGCCGAGTTTCTGGCAGCCTGTCGACAGGAAAAATATAGAGGAGATTGATGATAATAGTTTTGGTATGGTTCGCACCGAAGTTAACTGCAGGCGCTGCGGTGCTCATCTTGGGCATGTGTTTGAGGATGGTCCTAAACCAACCGGCCTGAGGTATTGTATGAATTCGGCGTCATTAAAATTTGTGAAGAAATAAATACTTAACACGAATTATTGTACGAATTACTCTAATTACACGAATTAAGTTTATAAGTATTGCGTTTACTTCGTGTAATTAGAATAATTCGGGAAATTCGTGTTTAAAATTCTTCGTAATTTGTAATAAATGAAAAAGATCGTAAAAAAGCATCCCCTCGCTATACGTTGGTTTCACTGGCTAAACTTCCCCATACTGGCAGTGATGATCTGGAGTGGCTTGCTTATTTACTGGGCAAATGATGTGTATAAGCTTGGCTGGGGGGATAAAACGGTTTTAAAATTTTTCCCTGATTCTTTTTATAAAGCACTGAAAATTCCGTTCCGCCTCGCAGAAGGCATGAACCTCCATTTTGTTTTCATGTGGATATTTGCGATAAACGGTTTGTTATATGTTCTTTACCTGTTTTTTTCAAAAGAATATAAATTGATATTTCCAAACAGGAAATCATTAAAAGAAGCATGGTTGGTTGTGTTGCATGACCTGTACATAAAAAAGAGTTTACCGGCACAAAAAAAATACAACGCTGCACAGCGCATTGCGTATACCGGTGTAATTATTATGGGCGTGGGCATGTTATTAACCGGGCTTGCAATTTATAAACCTGCACAGCTATATTGGTTGTGTGCAATGCTCGGAGGTTATGAATGGGCCCGTGCAGAACATTTTATAATAACATTGTTATTTGTTTTATTTTTTGTCATACACATTGTCCAGGTTATTCTGGCAGGCTGGAATAATTTCAGGGGAATGGTTGCAGGATTTGAAGTTATTCGAACAAAGAAAGAACCCGTTATCGCGGATGATACCGCACCGGTCCCGCAAGCAGATGCTCCCACAAATTCAAATGATCAATAATGGATAAAACTGAAAAAATATTAACCTCCGCACAGGTAAGAAATAAAACCATTCTCTCACTCATTATATTATTGGTGTTTTTTGGATGTTGTATAGCAACATGGAAATGGTTGCACACTCAACCTGAAGAACAGGGCGCTTTAAAACCCTTGCGGAAGGTCTTGCATGCAAATGAATCCCTCTTTTCAGGCATGTTCAGCAATTACCATCTTGCCAAAACCTATCCAAAAGAAATGGCTGTAAAAAAAGTAAGGGTAAATGGCAAGGAAGGCATGAGCAATGATTTTGATCCTTCAACATGGAAATTAAAGCTTATAAAAGGCGCCGGGGATACATTGGTGATTGGAATGGATGAAATAAAAAAACTTTCAAAAACCGAAATTACTTTTGATTTTAAATGTATTGAAGGCTGGAGCCAGGTAACACACTGGGGCGGTGTAAGATTCAGTGACCTCGTTGAAAAATACGGATTGGATAAACAGGTTCAACTCGAATATACCGGGCTTATTACGCCGGATGAAGGGTATTATGTTGGTATAGATACAAAGAGCATGATGCATCCACAAACAATTTTAGCCTATGAAATAAATGGTGCCCCGCTCCCAATGAACCAGGGCTATCCACTACGGCTAATCATCCCCGTTAAGTATGGCGTAAAGCATTTAAAACGGATTGGCACTGTTTATTTTAGCAATGAACGGCCAAAGGATTATTGGTATGAACGGGGGTATGATTATTATTGCGGGCTTTAACAATTAATAATTTACAGTTAACAGGTAACAATTACAGTAATGAATTGTTACCTGTTAACTGTTCCCTGTTAACTCCAACGTTTTTTGTTATCTTTGTAAGTCGTTTAAAAATTTTCATTTATGACCAGGGAAGAAAAATTCATGCTCGAAGCAATTAAATTATCTCACAATGGTGTGCATCAGAATGAAGGTGGTCCATTTGGTTGTGTTATTGTAAAGGATGATGTAATTGTAGGACGTGGTAATAATAAAGTAACGTCCAGCAATGATCCTACAGCTCATGCAGAAGTTGTTGCTATCCGGGATGCATGCAAAAATCTTGGATCATTTCAACTCGATGGTTGCGAAGTTTACACAAGTTGCGAACCATGCCCCATGTGCCTCGGTGCTATTTACTGGGCCAGGCCAAAAGTTGTTTATTATGCGAATAACCGGCAGGATGCTGCAGATATTGGATTTGACGATTCTATGATTTATGATGAAATGAGCGCTGCCATTTGCGACAGGAAAATACCAATCATTGCAATTGGCAGAGACGATGCATTAAAAGTTTTTGAAGACTGGAAAAATAAATCAGACAAGACTTCATATTAATTTTTTCATAGCTTAAAGGTGTAACTTTTTGAAAGGTTACACCTTTAAGCTATGGTTAAGCATTTTTCACAGCAATAATCTCTGCAGCGATACTCACAGCAATTTCCTCCGTAGTTTGACTTTTTATTTGCATTCCAATTGGAGAATGAACATTTTGTAAATATTCCTCATCAATCCCCTCAGTCCGATACTCAGTAAACATTTTCTCAATCTTTTTCTTACTTCCCAACATACCAAGGTATTTGAATTTCTTTCCAAGCAATGCTCTCAATGCATCATCGTCGGAACGATAACCAAATGTCATGATAACAACATACACATTTTCACCTCCGGCAATAAATGTTTTCAATGATGAATAAGAAGGCACTATCATTTTTTCATGTGCAAACACATTTTGTTCCAAAGTATTCAATCCGCCTCTTTCCTCGTACACGTGAATATAAAAATCCATCCCACGCATTAATTTCGAAAAAGCCAATGAACAATGTCCACCACCAACAATATGTAAATGATTTTTGTAACCTGTTTTTTCTAAAAAAAGGAAATCATCGGCTTCCTGTTTGAAATAGTAATTCAAATAAGGAACCTCTTCTGAAAACACAATTCCATTCATGCTTAACCGGAGTGTGGCATTGTGGTTTGCTTCAAGCGATCTTATCAATGATTGTATATGGCTGAGGTCTTTTTGTTGAACCTGGTATAAAAAAATGGTCTGCTCTCCCGAACAGATCATTCCACTTTGGTTTTTTGCAACCGATTTATCATGTATCTGTTTGTACACATCCGCCGATGATGTTTCATCAACAAGTTTTGCCCTCGCCATTTCTACAAACTTGTGCTCCATGATACCCCCGCCAATCGTTCCGAAGAATGCACCGTCTGAAGCAACGGCCATTTTAAATCCCTGCCTTCCAGGTGAACTGCCTTCGCTTTGCAACACGTAAAGTAAAACAACATTGATGGAAGCGGATTGTTTGTTGTATATGAATTGCCACGCATCCATTATGCCTTCTTCCTGTTTTCTAAAATTTTCTTGAAAGAACGTCCACGTATTTCATCCAATGTCAATCCTGTTACCAACACTTCTTCTTCTGTTATAGCGCCACTGTTCAATGCCCTTAAAAAATAATTGAGCAGGCCTTGTCCCGTCGCAGCATCATCAAATACATCTCCTATCAAAGTTGCCCTTGCAGCTTTTTCAACAAATGTTTTTAATCTTTCCACTGCGTCGTCATAACTTTCCAGGAAGAATGCAAAAACTGCCGTATATCGCATAGGCAATTGTGCCGGGTTCAGGTCCCAACCCTGGTAAAATCCATTCCATAAAGAATGACGGATGTGATTATATCCTTTTCTCCATGCACGATGAACTGTTTCGCTGTTCTCCTGCAATTGTTGTTCTGTCATGTTATCGCCACGGTTAGGTCCAATAGGCATTGTGTTAGTTGCACCATCCGATAACCAGATCCCTGTATGTGCCAATGTAACCTTTGTCATATGATGCGCAAAATCGCAAACCGGGTGATCCATTTCCTGGTAGCGTGCCGTGATGCTGCAGGATGCGGTATAATCGTACGTACCGAAATGCATTGCGATACAACGACCCTTACCTGCTTTCACAAAACGATACAAAGGATTTGTACCGTCTTTATCCATGATCGCCTGCGTGGTCTCTACCATCATCTCCATTTTCAATACGCCCTCTTTCAGTCCCAGCTCTTCTTCCAATATCTCAAAAAAACTAACGAGCGTGCTTACCTGCTCCGGGATCGTTACTTTCGGCAACATCACTACGAAGTTCGCCGGCAACTTTCCTTTTGTTTCTTTTACAAGTGTTGTTACAAATATTTCCAGTGTCCTTAACCCCCTTTCTTTCATTTCTTCTGTAAAAGGCTTTATACGAATACCGATAAACGGTGGCAATGAACCTGCCTTCATTCCCTTTGCTACCTCCTTTGCGGCTTCAACTGCTGTTGCATCTTCTTCTTCGTTGCTTCGGTTGCCATAACCATCTTCAAAATCAATTCTAAAATCTTCAATCGCTTCAGCAGTTAGTTTATTGATCACTTTATTATACACCTGGTATGATAAATGCGCAGGGTGTAATTTCTTTCTCTCTGCCGGTAATGAAATGTATTCGTTGTAAAGGTCGTGCGCAGAAATGTGATGACTGACCCTGTCGATGCCTTCAAGGCCGAATATTCTTCCAAAACTTACAAAATCAGGAGCATAAACATGAAATGTTTCAACTGCTCTTTGTCCAAGCACTTTTGCTGAATCCGATTTAAAAAGATTCGCACCGCCATATACAGTATGCACTGCCTGGCGGTCTGGCTTATCACCCGGGTATATTTTTTGGAAAGAGGTATTTGCTTTTTTTAATTTATCAAAAAGCTGTTTTCTTTTTTTGGAGGGAATGGTAGCACTCATTGTATATATTTTTATTGTCCAAACATTTGTTCCTAGCTCAGCATCGTTGCGTCGCACACTTGTACTTGCTATCGGGTATCAGCTGTCAGCAATCAGCTTGATTGACGTAAGGTAGCTTTCCTGGCTAAAGCTTCTTTGCGCCCTTGCTCCCTTGCGAGCCTTGCGTGAAACTAACTTCCCCTATACGTGGAATACCCAAAAGGATTCACCAGCAACGGCACATGATAGTGCGCATCATCAAACACAGTAAACAGTATTTCCACGGCCGGATAAAATCCTTTTATATTATTCTTTAAAAAATAATTTTCTGTTTCAAAAACCATTTTATAATTACCCGGTTTTAAATTTCTTTCTGCCGGCAACAGATCGCCGATCCTTCCATCTGCATTTGTTACACCCTGTGCAATCGTTTGCCAGTCATCGTTCACCGGCTGCTGTAATCTTATTGTAATATTTTCTCCCGGTCTTCCAATAGAAGTATCCAATACATGTGTTGTTAGCTGGCTTACTTTCAGTGATTGCCAGTTGCCTTCGTCAATTAATTTCTTCAACCGCAAAATGGTTATTTTATGCTGCTCGCCCATGGCAATATTCAATTCTTCGTCACGGCTGTTCGTGATCCTGTCCAGCAGCAACCTTAGCATCTCCGCAGCAGATCTACCCGTTGCACAAACAATGAATATAAATCCAAACTTAGATTCATATTCAGCATTTGCATGCGCCAATTCCTCTATGAGACTTTGCGATGCAGCATTTACTCCTGCCTGTTCTTTACCAGCAAGATGTTGCGTCGAAGTAAATTTTGCTGCCAGGCTTTTTGTATCCCCTATTTTGGGATGATGTGTGAATGCTTCCAGCCAGTCAGCTTCTTTACATTCATCATACCAAATTTTTTCTGCAGCTGCAATGATCTCATTTTCATTTTCAAATGGAAATTTTTCCATCAACAACTTAACCCAACGTTGCGAACCGCAACAGGTGGAAATTAACCTTGCAACTTCCTCTTTACTCAATTTATTGAACGATCCTAAATTCATGTTACCCTTTTAAACTTTATAAACTCTATCAACTTTATCAACTTATTTCAACGTCGCTCCCTGTTCTATCCAACACCTGATCTTATCCCTCTCCTTCTGTGTAATATTTGTCTTGTTATTCTGCGGCATTGTTTTCGTAACCACTACCCTTTGCATGATCGTTCCTTTTTTGCCGCTATCTCCTGCGGCGTATCATATATCACGCCATTTGGCGGTGCTGTATAAACATCATCAGTGGGTTTGGAGGAATGACAACTGATACATCTTTCCTGGATAATCGTATTCACTTCACTAAAACTTACCTGGCTATTACATGCTCCTGGTTTTTCAGGTGCGGAAATAAATGCAGCGGCCAATAAAATTACAATAGAAACGGGCATTACCCAAACAGAAAGCTGGCCCTTTTCTTTGAGATTGAGGTAGTGTTTTACTCCTGCAGTTCCCAATGTTATGATTGCCAGTATTAACCATGGCTTTTCATTTCCGAAAGTGCTGGGAAAATGATTACTGATCATTACAAATAAAACCGGTAATGTAAAATAATTGTTATGCAATGAACGCATGCCTGCATTTTTTCCCAATTGCGGATTCAAAGGTTTTCCTTCTTTCGCGGCTTTTACCATCGCTTTTTGTGAAGGGATGATCACAAAAAAAACATTCGCTACCATGATACCTCCCAGCATTGCACCAAAATGCATATACGCTGCACGGCCGCTGAATACACTGCTATAGAACCACGCAAATCCAACTGCCAGTATAAACCCGATCAAAGTAAACCATATCCCTTTTTTTCCCAATGGCGATTTACAGAGAACATCGTAGAGGATCCAGGCGACAATGAATGAACCAACGCCAATACCAATTCCCTGCAACGGCGTAATGTCCAACACATTTTTATCAATCAATAATGCTGATGCATTAAAATAATAAACAACAAACAAGAAACAAAAACCCGATAACCAGGTAAAGTAAGCTTCATATTTGAACCAATGAAGATGCTTTGGAATTTTTTGTGGAGCTACTTTATATTTTTCAAGATAATAAAACCCGCCTCCATGAACTGCCCATAGATTTCCGGCCAGTTCATCCCGGACATCTTTGGTCCTGTTCAATGCATTTTCGAGGAAAACAAAATAAAAGGAGGCACCGATCCAGGCAATACCGAATGTGATATGCATTAACCTGATAACAATGTTCAGCCATTCCATTAAATGCCCTTCCCAAATCGTTCCTTTTAATAAAACATAAATCGCAATTACAATGGCGACGGAGGTTGCTATGATAGCAGTATATATAAAATTCTGCGAACTTAAAATCGTTCTTTTTTTCTTTCTTCGATTGTACTCCTGTTTCTTCTTCATCATCCTGGTTCTTTTTTACATTACGCAGGTAATAGGTCATGACGATGAGCATGAACAATACAATAACAAGCAACGAAAGTAAAATGATGCCACCCATAGTCTAAGCCTTTTTCTTTCCAAATAATCTTAACCTGCCAATGCCTCCGTCGGGAAAAATATTTAACCGCACGTGAGAATAAACAGCTTTGTTTATGATCTCTTTACTGAATTCATGTTCGGCGTCTGCTCCCAGTTTTTGTTTAGGAAGAATAGTCTCCCATTCCACTTTATCATTTACAACAGGTTTATCTTTTTTACTCATACAGGCTTCAATTGAACAGCTATCGGGATAATTGCCTTTAAAATGACAGGTATCAACAAGTATGCGTTCAATAGTTCCCGGCATCGCCAGTTTTAAAATTACCCAATCCCTGTTACCGGGTGTACGGTTGCGTTTTGTTTCCCATCCATCACCCATATTAGCACCACGGTTTGGCATAATAAGGTTTCCCATTGCACTAAAGAACATATCATTGCATGCAAGTGCCTTACCTCCATGTATAGCCGCTAATAAATCTATTTCATCATTTTGCGAAACAGCATCCCAATTCTTAAATACTTCACCATATACCCTTAACCTTGCCACACCACCGTCGGGATAAATATGCAGGCGGATATGCGTATAAGTTTCATCGCTATTCGATTTATAGAAATTCTGGCTGCCTGCATCAAGCGGAGATGTTGGCAAAATTTCTTTCCATGCAACCGCATCCCAGTCATTTATATTAGCTGCATCATCGAGATAAACAGCTTCAATAGATGCATGCGGCGGATGATTGCCAAGGAAAAAGTTTGTATCAATATCAAAGCCTTTGATTTTACCGGGCGTTGCCAACTGCACAACAGCCCAGTCATGGCCAGGCACACGTTTACGGCGACTCTCCCATCCATCCATCCATTTGCCACGATCGGTATACTTATCTGTAATAAATATCCCACGCCCTTTTTTAAAAGATTTTCTTTCTCCGCAAAAAAATCATCTGTTGCATACAATACCTTTCCGCCCAATTGTTCTGAGGCAAGATCAATCAGCTGCGTCCATGATGGCACTTCTTTAATGATCTCTTTTACTTTTACAAAAGCCATATGAATAAATTATTTTAAAGTTCTCAATAAACTCAGCGTCTCTGCGCCTCCGCGGTTATAAATTTCACCGCAAAGGCGCAGAGACGCAAAGTCGCTAAGGTACACAAAGAATAAAACAAACAAGTCTATTCGTAGTCCTTATTTAGAATAACGTTTCCCGATTTACCTATTATACTTCCATTGGAATAAACCGTTCCTCCATTTACAATTGTTTCCTTCACACAACCATACATTTCTTCACCCACATATGGACTTATCTTATATCTGTGCAATACCGATTCGTCTTTTATTATTTGTGTTTCTTCCGGCCTCCATATAACAATATCTGCATCAAAACCAATTTCTATCTTTCCTTTGCGATCATCGATCTTAAGAAATTTTGCAGGGTGACTGGTGAGTAGTGGAATAAATTTTTCCAAAGACAGTATTTCTTTCAATGCGGTCCATGATGCAGGCAATAAAAACTGTAAGCCTGCAATACCACCCCATCCTGTTTGAAAATTTCCTGATTCAATTTGTTTTACATCCGGGGGTGCAGGTGAATGATCGGTGGTAAGAAAATCCAATATGCCGGATTCAAAAGCTTTCTTTAATAAAACATTGTTTGCCTCCTCTCTTATTGGCGGCGCACATTTAAAAACTGTATTGCTATCCGGGATATTTTCTGCATTAAAATAAATATAATGTGCACATGTTTCAGCAGTAACAGGCAAGCCTTCTGCCTTTGCCTTTGAGATAAACTGCAATGCTTCTGCAGAAGATACATGCACAATATGAACCGGGCATTGATGTTTCCTGCACAACCTTATCATTAATTCAATCGCATCATTCTCCCATTTCCTGGGCCGGCTGGCAAGGTATTCCTTATAACTACCAGGGTAGGTTGAAAGCTGGTGCTGTGCTTCTTCATTTATCAATTCGCAATGTGCTAATAATGGGATGTGGTATTTTGCAATGATGGGCATTGCTTCATCCATTTCTTTTTCACCCACATTGGGAAATTCATCGATTCCCGAATGAACAAGAAAACATTTTATTCCCAACACACCTTCCTTTATTAATGCGTCCAGTTCATTTATATTTCCTGGTATCAAACCTCCATAGAAACCAACGTTGATATACAATTTATTTCGGGATGCATTCTTTTTTTCATGAAATGCTTTTGCATTGGTAGTAACAGGACTTGAATTCAATGGCATATCAACGACTGTTGTAATACCACCTGCTGCTGCAGCCATGGTTGCTGTTTCAAATCCTTCCCAATGTGTACGGCCGGGTTCATTGATGTGCACATGTGCATCTATCACACCAGGCATGATAATGTCAGTACCAACATTTTCAGCATTATTGAGTTGCTGTTGAAGTACAGCTGTGATGATCCCATTTTCAATAACAACAGTTGCAGGCTGAAGTTTTCCTTCAAACCAGCAACGTTCACTATATATACATCTTTTATCAGGCATTGTTTGAACTGTATAATCCCATCAATACTTTTTCCGGGGTCATAGGTGCGGAGAACCCAATATCACTGTGTGGGTTAAATGCTTTTATTGCATTGCGAAGTGCAAAATAGGCTCCAATGCCATACATGAGCGGCGGTTCTCCCACTGCTTTTGAACGGAATATGGCCAGGTTATCATTTTGCGTTTCCAGGAAATGAATATCCAGTTCCTTCGGAACGGAATATATATCCGGTACTTTGTAAGTTGAAAGCGCATTGCTGCGAAGCTTTCCTTCTGCATCATATACAATTTCCTCCATGGTCATCCAGCCAATTCCCTGTACCAGGCCACCTTCAATTTGTCCTTTATCTATTACCGGGTTCATACTGGTGCCAAAGTCATGCACCAATTTTACGGCATTCACCTCATAGGTTCCCCTGAGGCAATCTACTGTAACAGTTGTAAGGGCTGTTCCGTAAACATGATAAGCAAACGGATGACCTTTTTCTTTTGTATTATCGAAATAAATATCAGGTGTGGCGTAATGACCATGCTCACTAAGACTGACACGCTTCAGGTAAGCGGTCATTACCAGTTCATTCCAGGTCAATGGAGTAATTGTATTGTGCAGGTAAATTTTTTCATCCTTAATTTCTATAGCAGATGGATCACATTGTAAGTTTTCCGAAGCAACTTCTTTTAATCGCTGTAATATCTTCTCACAGGCAACCTGTACAGCTTTTCCATTCAGATCGGCCGCAGCACTGGCGGCTGTAGGTGAAGTATTGGCGATGCGATAGGTATTGGTAGAATTTACTTTCACTTTATCCGGGGAAACAGAAAAAATGGTTGCAGCCACCTGCAGCATTTTTGTATTTACACCCTGCCCCATCTCTACAGCCCCCGTGCTTACACCTATACTACCGTCCATGTATACATGTACCAATGCTCTTGCCTGGTTCATTAGTATCTTTGTAAAAGAAATTCCAAAGCAGATTGGCATAAATGAAAGTCCCTTCTTCAATAAACTGTGAGAAGCGTTAAAAAGACTAATGCCGGTTTTTATCTTTTCTATTTCATAAAGGCTTATTGCTTTTTCCCAGCAGGGCATTGCTTCACTCGCAGCTTTCTGACCGTAAGGAAATTCATCCCCATCCTTTAGGAGATTTTTTTGTTGTATAGTTGAAGCAGGAACATCCAGTGCTTCAGCAGCTTTTGCAATAGCGGCTTCAATAACAAACATTCCCTGTGGTCCGCCAAATCCCCTGAAAGCCGTATTTGGCGGCAGGTTGGTACGACAACTATATGCAGTTGCTGTAACATTCGGAATAAAATAACTGTTGGTACAATGAAATAACGTACGTTCCAAAACCGCCGGTGACAGATCAGCAGCAGCACCGCCATTCTGATGAAAACTTGCTTCGTATGCAATGATCTTCAGATCTGTATCAAGACCAATCTTAAAATCAGAAGTATAAGGATTTCTTTTACCGGTCATGCGCATGTCTTCCATACGATGAAGGCAATATTTTACAGGTTTTTTTAAATGATAAGCAGCCAATGCACAAAATATAGCCCAGCAGGTTGCCTGGTCTTCCTTACCGCCAAAACCACCACCAAGACGTGTTACATCTATTTCCAACTGGTGCATTGGGATACCAAGTACAGCAGCCATATGCCGCTGGACAGCCGTTGGCCCCTGCGTAGATGAATACACTTTGATGGCATTATTTTCTGCCGGCAATGCATAAGCTCCCTGGGTTTCAATATACAGGTGCTCCTGCCCGTTAGTTTCTGCAATTCCTTCAAATATATGTGCACAGTTTTTAAAAGCGATAGTTGAGTCTCCTAATTTAAAAGTACGTGGAGGAACAAGTAATGAACCATTCTTTCTTGCTACACGTGCATCTGTTATGATAGTATGTGGTTCTATTTCAATTTTTATTTTTTTTACTGCAGCCTGTGCAGCTTCTACAGAAGTAGCTACAACAAAGGCTACAGGCATCCCATTAAAATGAACTTCCTCTTCTGCCAACAATGGTTCATCAGGAACAATGCCGCCAATCTGGTTCTTCCCCGGAATATCCTTATAAGTAAAAATGCGTACCACTTCTTCCATTGCTGCGGCTTCTGAAAGATCCAGCTTTAATATCTTCCCATGTGCAATTGGTGAGCCGTATACAGAGCCGAATAATGTGCCTGTTGTTACCGGGATATCATCGAGGTAAACAGATTCGCCTCTTGTATGTGTATATGAATCTATATTTCTCATTTAAACTCTTAGTATTTTTTCTAATGGTAATGCAGGGAATAAGCTGATAAAATGTGCTTTTATCAGCTGCGACAATAATAACCTTTTGTATGCCTCTGTTCCTCTTGCGTCACTGATAGGGGTTATTTCCGTCTGCGCTATTTTAATGAGGCTATGGATCAATTCTGCAGAGATCCTTTTGCCTGCAAGAAACTCACTGCTTTTTTTAAGATAAGCAGGAACCGGACCAACCCCTCCGGCAGATAAACCTGCTTCTTTGATTTGATTATCATCCATCTTTAAGTGTATTGCGGTATTCACGCTGGCAATATCAAGATGGGTACGTTTACAAACTTTTTCAAAATTGAAAAGATCTTTTTCACCCGGCAATTCAAAACTGATCTTTTCAATCATCTCTTCGCCTTTCAGATCAAGTAATTTATATCCTTTGTAGAATTCTCTTAAAGCAATTGTTCTGCTGTTTTCGCCATTTTTCAGTAAGAGTTTTGCGTTCAATGCAAGAAAGAAAATAGTAAAATCACCAATCGGTGATGCATTGGTAAAATTTCCTGCAACCGTCGCCATATTTCTTATCTGGGTAGAAGAAACAAGTTTTATATATTTCTGCAGTTCTTTAAAATGTTCCTGAAAAATAACAGACGCCGCAATATCGGATGCAGTTGTAGATGCACCGATCTCACATTCATTGCCTGCCCTGACAATTCCTTTGAGTGAAGTTTTATCAAACAAAAAATCAATAGCCTGCTGTTCCATTGTATCATGCTGTTGAACGTAAAGGTCTGTACCGCCACCTAATTTTTTTATCGGACCTGGTTGTTGCTCTGCTGATGGTAAGGAGAGATTTGCAATTCTTTCCTTTATCTTTAAAAAGTAAGCCGGTATCATGTTGTTATCAATCCCATATTGTAATGCATCTTCGTTTTTCCGCTGGTTTAATTTTTCATTGATCGTTGCGGCTGCTCTTTCGATGGATTTATAACCCGTGCAACGACAAATATTTCCATTCATCGAATCAATTGCTGTTTCAAATGTAGAAGTGGATTTACTCATGCAATGCCCGGTAAGCGAAACAATGAATCCCGGTGTACAAAAACCACATTGCGTTGCTCCTTCCTCAGCAAATGCCTGTTGCACTGCATTCAATCCTTCAACATTAATCCCTTCAACTGTTACGATATGTTTGCCCTGCGCATTACCAAGTGCCATCAGGCAACTGGTTACACTATTATATATAAGCTCATTATTTTTTATTTCACCAACTAAAACGGTGCATGCACCACAATCACCTTCCCTGCACCCTATCTTTGTACCCGTTAAATGCTTTTGATAGCGGATAAAATCAAGCAAGGTCATTCCCGGTGGTAATGAAGTGGTTATATCCTTATCATTCAATATAAACTGTACCAAGCGAAAAATTTTTAATAAACAATAAAGATAATATAATTGAAGTAATGATTGAGCAAACAAATGAGCAAACGGATAAGCGAATCTATTACCGGCTGGTTGCATTATGGGTTATTTGTGAAGCCTTTGCCGGTGGTATTATGCACGGGATAAAATTGCCTTTCACCGGTCTTATCATAAGTGGTCTTGCGGTTACCTGTATCATTCTTATAGCCCGGCATGTTCCTTCTAAAACGGCTATTATAAAAGCAACCATCATCGTTGCAATATTTAAACTGATGCTTAGTCCGCAAAGCCCGCTTCCTGCATATTTTGCAGTTTTTTTCCAGGGCATGACGGGGCAACTTTTATTTTTAAGTAAAAGGTTCTTTAAATTATCGTCCATAATGCTGGCTGTTTTGTCGTTGGTAGAATCAGCCATTCAAAGAATATTGGTTTTACTGATCCTGTATGGCAGCGGGTTCTGGAAAGCAGTGGATCAATATATTCAAAAACTTACCGGCGAAAAAACAGTAACAAACTATAGCCTCATGATCGCAGGAGTGTATATACTTGTTCATGGGTTGATTGGAATTTTTATTGGGATATATGCTTCTATTCTTGCTAAGAAATCACTTACATGGCGATCTGAATACCCGGAGTATATAATAGATATAAAAGAAGAAAAAGTATTTGAACCACGGCAACGAAAAAAGAAAAAGAGAATAAAACTGATCTTTATTTTTATATGGCTGGTATTACTTGCATTTTTATTGCAGGCTTATTTTGATCCAAAAAATGCGTTGTTACCACTTAATGAAGTTACAGCGGTCATTCTAAGATCAGTAATCATTGTTTTGGGATGGTATTTATTTGTTGCTCCACTGGCAATGATACTTATTAAAAAAATACTGGCAAATCAACAGGCAAAAAAAAGGAAGGAAATAAACGAAGTAATGGAGCTATTACCGCAAACAAAATATATTTTTATAACAAGCTGGCAATTGTCGGGAGAAGAGAAAGGATTTTCGAGATTGAAATTGTTTTTGAAAATTTTATTGATTAATATTTTATCGGAGGAGAAGGCTTAAACACGAATTGCACGAATTTTACGAATTATTAAAGACAAGCAAAACAGTTCGTGTAATCTGGTTAATTCGTTTTAATTCGTGTTTTGATTTCCTCCTTAATTCAAACTGTAACCAATATGTCTGTCACGGGTTCTTTCATCGCTTTACTTGCAAGCATCTGCTGGGCCGTTTGCGCTTTTCCGTTTACAAAGGCGGGAAGGGCTATGACGGTGGCAAGTATGAACATTGTAAGACTTGTTGGAGGAACGTTGCTTGTTATGGTCGTTGCTGTCATTGCTGATCCAAAGAATTTTGTTGCAATATTTTCTTCGCAATATTCAGATGCATGGATATGGCTGGCGGCATCAGGGATCGTTGCCATTGGCATCGGCGATTATTTTAGTTACCGGATGTATACCATACTTGGCCCAAGAAACGGAAGCGCACTTGCTACTATCTCTCCTGCTGCAGCTTTCCTGTTTGGCATTGTTATATTGAGTGAGCAGATCAATGTAATTGGTATTATCGGTATGTCGATTACCATTATTGGCGTATTAAGCATGAGCCTTGGAAGAACAGAGAGGAAATCATTACCCGATCACGGGCATGGAAGTATTTTATCCGGAATTATTTTTGGTGTTATTGGTTCGGCATGTAATGGTGCAGGAATTGTGTTCAGCAAAAAAGCATTTATTATACAACAAACAGCCGGGCATCCCATCAACCCGTTAGCAGGATCCTTTATCCGTTTTTTTGCATCGCTGATCATTGTATTACTGGTTACATTTCTGAATAAAAAATTATTATTTCACTGGAAGAATATAAAAAGTCAGCCCCGAAATATTTTAGGGACTGCTTTGCTGGGCATCATTTTCGGACCGGTGCTGGGTGTAAGTTTCTCACTCATGTCGATACAATATATTAATGTTGCTGTGGCTCAAACGATTTTTGCATTGGTACCGGTTATGGCTTTATTGATCGCACATTTTGTGTATAAAGAAAAGATCACCAAATATGCGATGGCGGGGGTATTGGTAGCGATTCTTGGAGTTGCGATTCTCGTGTGGCGGGAGAAGATAGCTGAATGGATACTGTTTTAATTTGGCGGTGTTAGCTGTTAGCTGTTAGCTGTTAGCTGTTAGCTGTTAGCTGTTAGCTGTTAGCTGTTAGCTGTTAGATTCCAGGTATCAGCATACCGTTTCGTAAGAATTTAATTTCTCCCCATTGCTTGAACTTCCTTAATAAATTGAGATGTTCACATTTTCACCATTCACCATTCACCATTCACTATTCACCTATTCACTCATTCATTCACCACCAATTGCCAATTCACTTTTCCCGATTGCCGTCCTCAATATTGCTTCTCAAACAACCACCACGAAGGACGTTTTTTCTCCGACGGCCTCAGTCCAAATTTTTTAATCGCATTATCCTGTATATGTTTTACAGCCTCTTCAATTGAGTCAGTAAAAATGCAAAGCTTCATATCTTCCGGTGAGATGGTTGCTTTGTCTTTCATCTTTTCGATGTGTTCAATAACATCTTTATGAAAGGCTTTATCGAAAATAATAATTGGAAATTGTTCCAGCATTTTTGTCTGGATAAGTGTTAATGCTTCAAAATATTCATCCAATGTCCCGAAACCTCCCGGCATTACAACGAATGCATAAGAATATTTAATGAGCAGGCTTTTTCTTACAAAAAAATATTTAATGCTTACCCACTTGTCGAGATATCCATTGTGTATTTGTTCATTTGGTAAAACAATATTACAACCTACACTCCTTCCACCTACCTCTTTTGCTCCACGATTGGCTGCTTCCATGATACCGGGACCTCCGCCAGTCATAATTGTAAATCCAAGCTTTGCAATTTCTCCCGCGAGTGCCTGCGCCTGCTGATAATATATATGATCTTCTTTAAACCTTGCAGATCCAAATACGGTAACGCATGGACCAACAAAATGAAGTGTCCTGAACCCTTTTATGAATTCAAAAAAAACATTTACGGCGAATTTGAAATCACTCCATCTATTCTGAGGCCCTTCTAAAAAATTTATCTCCGACTTTGCCATTGTATCAATTTCTTATATAAACTTAATTGATATTTCGATAAGTCCAATGCGAATATTTTCATTTACAAAATCATGGATGCATCGCTAATAAAAAGTCTCTTTCGAACGGAAAGAGACTTTTTAGTTCATATATTTCCTGCTGACCTATTTCGATTTCCATACATTATTGCTTTCATCGGCATCCATAAAAATTCCACCAGCCAGATTAATACGCTGTACTTGTTTTTTTGTTGCAATCGTTACGGAAGTTTGCTTTGGATTCTTTTCCCATATCGCCGGTGTTTGATGAAAACGCTCCGTTGTTCCATCAATATAACTAACAACAATATCTACCGGGGCCGGCATGCCCCCGATATTGTCAATAATAATGGCATATCCGTCTTTTTTTGAATCAGCATTTTTAATTGCAAAGTCTATATAGTTGTTTGTAAAAAACCAGCTGTTCCAAAACCAATTCATATCTTTTCCTGCTTTATCATTGAATGTATAAAAGAAATCCCATGGAATGGGGTGCTTGCCGTTCCATCGGGCCATGTATTCATGCAGGCATTTTTTAAACTGCTCATCTCCCAACATATCTTTCATAGCAAAATACCCGATCGAAGCTTTTCCATATTCATTATTCCCCATTGCAGCACCGTTTAGAATATTAGTTGGCGTTATGATAGCAACATCTTCTTCCTGTGAAACATCCGATGCCCAACCTTCTATCCTGAATGATTTATAAAACTCCTCGGCTTTTTCTTTACCAAGATCAACAGCGCCGATCAATAGTTCAAATGTTGTTGCCCATCCCTCATCCATAAAACCATATCTTGTTTCATTAGTGCCCATATAGAAAGGCATATAAGTATGGGCGATCTCATGCTCTGCCACAAAACGTGAAATAATTGTATCAGCATAAGTTTCATCATTTGCCATCATCGGGTACTCCATACCGGCATATCCATGAAAGATGGTTGTTTTCTCATAAGGATAAGGTATGCCCGGCCATTCTGCAGAAAACCAGCTCAACGCATGCTTGCCATATTCTATCATTCTTTTATAATCCTTTGCAGTATCGTTGTATGCTGCCTGCACACTTGCACGACGCTTTGTTTTCCTGTCAACAATCACGCTACCGGCATCCCATACAAAATGATCGCTTATTCCAAAAGCCATGTCAGGAATATTATTTGCGGTGAATTGCCAGCTATTGGTATTATTTTGAGCCGTTACTTTTTTTGCAGCCAATTCTTCTTTTGTTGCAACATGAATAAGCTCGTCGCTTGTAAATGACTGATTGAAACGTTTTGCATATTCGGGTTGTAATAATGATTCAGCATTATGCAAAGTTCCTGTTCCCCAAACAATATAATTTTTAGGAACGTTCACCGTAACACTGTAATCATTAAAATCGCTGTAAAACTCTTTACTGTCAGTGAAAGACATCCTGTCCCATCCTGCATAATCATCATACACCGCAACTCTTGGATAAAAATAAGCGAGGAAATAAGTTGTTGAATCAATCATTCCTTCCCTCCCGCTTTGCAATGATATTTCATAATGCCAGTCGAAAGACAACTGCACAGAATCATGAGGAGGAAGCGGTTTTGGTAATCTTAACGACGGAGATGTTAATGCATAGGGATTTTCTCTCCATGCTGTTTTGATTCCATTTACTGAAAATGCATCTATATGTACGCCTGAAGTAAGATAATCGGGTTGCGCAGTCTGATCACGTGGGGCACCTGGTTTATGTATGTTCAGGAAAAGTTTGATGGAAGGGTTGCGGATTGTATCAGGGCTGTTATTAAAGTAAGTAATGGTTTCTGATCCCCTGATATTTCTATCCGGTGGCATAGCTGTAACAGTGATCGTATATTTTCCATGATTTTGCCAGTAATTCTTTCCTGGTTTCCCATCCATTGATCTTGTGCCATTGGTATAAGCCTGTTTTATATCTCTTGGCATATACAAAGAACTTTGCGCATGTACGCTTAACGCAATTGCAATGACGCCGGTCAGTAAAAAAAATCCTTTCATTTGATTTCGTTTTATCGTATGAATATAAAACGAATCATATATGCATGATAGCAATATTGGATAGCAGGTAAAAAGCGGGGATAGATACGCGGATGACGCGGACAATGCTGATTATCGCGGATATTGTATAGGAGTATACCATCTGAAAAATAAAACCTAACAATAAAAATCCGTGACCATCCGAATAATCCGCATCATCCGCGTATCTATTACTATATCATTTTTTTAATCAGTCGTCCCAATATCATCAACCCATAATCTATATCCTCATTCCATGGCTTTCCAAAACTGATGCGAATACAATTAGAGTAATTGCAGCTTGCTGAAAATATTTTTCCCGGTACGATCGAAATATTATGTTTGATTGCTTCCGTACGTAATTTAAAGGCGTCTGCTTTTTTATCCAATTGCACCCATAAACAAAATCCCCCGTGCGGACGTGACACTTTTGTATCAGCAGGAAAATATTGAATGATTGCCTGCACATAACGAAGACTTTGTGTATGCAATGCCTTGCGAAGATTTTTTAAATGGTATTCATAGCGGCCGTTTTTTAGGAAATGCGCCATGGCAGCCTGCGTAAGCGTAGGACTGCTGATATTCTGTATGCGTTTCAAATGTTTTACCTGCTCGATATATTTACCGGGTATTGTCCATCCTATTCTATACCCGGGTGCAAGTGACTTGGAAAGAGAAGAACAATGCATCACCAATCCTTTTGTATCATAGGATTTACAGGTCTTTGGCCTGTTCTTCCCAAAATAAAGTTCGCCGTAAATATCATCCTCTATCAGTGGTACATTATATTTTGTAATGATGTCCACCAGTTTCTTTTTATTTTCATCCGGTGTACAACAGCCAAGCGGGTTATTAAAATTAGGAACACAAACCACAGCTTTAACACTGAATTTTTTAATCATTTTTTCTACATAAGCCGGATCAATTCCCAGAACAGGATCAGATGGTAATTCCACCACTTTTAATCCCATACTTTCAATTGCCTGGTATATGCCAAAATAATTCGGGCATTCTACTGCAACGGTATCACCATTATTTGTTACAGCTTTCAGGCATAACATGATTGCATCCAGGCAACCTGAAGTAATAACGATCTCATCTGCTTTTACTTTCCCTCCCCAGTTGAATGCAAGCTTTGCAATTTGCTGGCGTAATTCAATACTACCTTGTGTATTTTCATAATTGATACAATGATCTTTTGTATTGCGCAATGCATACACTACCGATTTATTGATCTTTGCGGTTGGCAACAATGAGGCGTCGGGAACAGCCAACGCAAGATTGATCATATCTGAAGAAACAATATCACGATAAATTGAAGCAATCATTTCTTTCACACTAACGTCATGGGATAGAGCATCCGGTTGCGTAAGGCTGGGTAATTGAGGAAAGCGCTGGTAATTGAAACGCACATAATAACCTGATTTAGGTCTTGATTCAATCAATCCTCTTCCTTCCAGGTGATAATAAGCCTGGAATGCAGTTCCCATGCTTATACCATACTCTTCGCTCAATACCCTTACAGAAGGGAGCTTATCTCCGATACGCAACACCTCCTCTGAAATCATTTTTTCAAGGCCATCTGCAACCTGCAGGTACAAATGATCATCTGAATTGAATTCCTTTTTTTTCATACTGTTGTTTTTAGAATACAGTTTAAAGTTGTTAGTAATTAGTTAAAGGCAATGGCCATAGCATTCCTTTTATGCGCTTCTCTCTCAAACTAAAAACCAACAACTAATAACCATTAACCAATTATCTGATCTAGTCAAAATTACTAAATCTGAATCTGTTTTTTACAAAAAAAATTGACAAATTTTGTGTTATTAAATTAAAAGGCAGGAAATGAAAAAAGAATTGCAGAAAGGATATATAGCACTTGCATTGGTAAGTTTCTTCTGGGGAACTACTTATATAGCGGCGAAGATAGGCACACATCATATGCCGGGATTATTTGTTGCAGGAGTGAGACAGTTTTTATCAGGACTGATCATGGTAAGTTTCTTTTTGTTGAAAGGATATGCATTGCCCAGTTTGTCAGATCTGAAGAAAATTTCGGTGCAAGGTCTTTTATTATTATGTATTGCAAATGGAATGCTTACCTGGTCGCTGGAATATATCAGCAGCGGTATGGCCGCCATCATCGCTGCACTCGTTCCTTTATTTGTTACTTTATTCAGCATCTGGTTATCAAAAACTGCAAAGATCACACGTTGGATGACGCTTGGCTTATTGCTGGGATTTGCAGGCGTGGTTACTATATTCTATGATTATATCGGTCAGATGGGAAACAAAAATTTTATTCTTGGGATAGCAATGGCGTTCCTCTCTGTTATATCATGGTCGTTTGGAACAGTGTATACATCGGGACAAAAGCTATCAATCAATATTTTGTTTGGCGTAGGCTTACAGATGCTGATAGCAGGAACTGTTATGTTATTGGTATGTTTTGCTTCAGGCAGGTATGTGAATCTTGCAGGAACGGGAATGGAATCGTTGTACGCATTGATTTACCTTATACTATTTGGTTCTATCCTGGCATATTCTGCATACATGTTTGCAATAAAAAAATTACCGGCAACACAAGCTTCGTTGTATGCATATATTAATCCAATTGTAGCTGTATTGTTTGGGTGGCTGTTATTAAGTGAAAAAATGAATGTACATATGGTAACAGGTACACTGATCACACTCGGCGGTGTTTATTTAGTGAATTATGAATTTAAGAAACAAAAAATAAAAGTATGAACCCCATAGTAATTGTAGATTATGAAAAAAAATACCAACCGTATTTTGAAGAATTTAATCGTCAATGGATAGAAGAACTTTTTGTCATGGAACCGGTTGATGCATTTGTATTAAAAAATCCGGAGACTGCCATTCTTCAACCCGGGGGAGCGATCCTGATGGCACTTTATAATGGCGTTCCTGCGGGCACGGTTGCATTGCGTAAAGTGGATAATAATATTTATGAGTTTACAAAAATGGCTGTGGATGCAAACTTCAGGCGCAAAGGAATTGCCGAAGCATTGAGTTATGCAAGTTTTGGGAAGGCAAAAGAACTTGGTGCAACTTCGGTCATACTCTATTCAAACACAAAAAATGCAGGTGCTATTAAATTATATGAAAAGCTTGGATTCAAACATATCCCGGTAGAAAATGACGTATATGAAAGGGCCAATGTAAAAATGGTTATTGAACTGAAAACTCCTGCTATGCATTATTAACAAAAGCAAGCCAGAAAATATTAGAAAATTAAAAACAAACAACATGGAAATCCTTACAACCATCCCGGTCCACAAAACAAGGCATTCTAAAATTGATGAGGTTGATTTCTCCAATCTTGAATTCGGTAAATACATTTCTGACCACATGCTTGTATGTGATTATGCAAATGGCGAATGGAAATCTCCCCAGATATTACCGTATGCAAATCTTTCATTAAGTCCTTCTGCATTGGCTTTGCATTATGGCCAGACCGTATTTGAAGGAATGAAAGCTTTTCGAATGGAAGACGGCCGTATAAATATTTTCAGGATGGAAAAGCACTACGATCGGTTTGTAAGATCGCTGGAAAGAATGTGTATGGCTGTAATTCCAAAGGAAATTTTTATCGAGGGTATATTACAACTGGTAGAACTTGATAAGGACTGGGTGCCTGCAGAAGCAGGAACAGCCTTATACCTTCGCCCATTTATGATCGCTACTGAAGCGAGGTTCGGCGTAAAAATTTCTGAGGAATTCCGTTTTATTATCATTACCGGCCCTGTTCCTTCTTTATACGCAGATCCGATCAAAGTAAAAGTAGAAACAGAATATGTACGTGCTGCAAAGGGTGGAACAGGTTTCGCAAAATGCGGAGGCAATTACGGCGCTTCATTTTATCCCACAAAAATGGCAAGAGCAGAAGGATTCGACCAGGTTTTGTGGACAGACTCCAGCGAACATAAATTTATTGAAGAGTCAGGAATGATGAACGTGATGTTTGTAATCAATAATACATTACTCACTCCCCCACTCTCTGATTCGATACTGGATGGAGTTACCAGGGATTCCTTATTAACGATTGCAAATGACCTCGGTTATAAAACAGAAGAAAGGCCTGTGTCAGTATTTGAATTGAAAGCCGCATTTGAGAATGGTACCATTACGGAAGCATTTGGTGCGGGCACAGCCGCTGTTGTAGCACCCATTAAAACAATCAGGATCGATGAAGGAGATTTTCATTTACCACGATATACAAAAGAAAGCCTGTCTTCTAAAATAAAAACCGAATTAGAATTGGTGCGATCGGGTGTAAATGCAGATGTTCACAATTGGAATATGATTATCTAAATAATTACGAGTTCCGAATTCCGAATTATGAATTAACAACTCACAATCCGGAATTCGTAATTTGTAATTCGTAATTCATTAGGATGAAGCAAGTAAACTGGTTTGAGAGAAATTTTGAATTCAATGTTGCACAGAATATCTTCCCGTCTGTTATTGAAAGGCTGGAAGGCACACCGCTGCGACTTGAAAATAAACTAAAATCTATCCCACCTGGTATCCTTGAAACAAAAATAAATGGGGCCTGGTCAATAAAAGAAAATATTGGCCACCTTACCGACCTTGAACCATTATGGCAACGGAGACTTGAAGAAATTATCAATGCTGCGGAAGTAATGACCGCTGCAGATCTTGAAAATAAAAAAACAAAACTTGCAGATCATAATACTGTGTCTATTGGAGCACTTTTAAATTCTTTCAGGAATACGAGGACCGAAACACTTACAATGCTTGATAAAATTGATGACTCCATCATATTCAAATCCGCTTTACATCCATGACTTAATAAACCAATGCGCACAATAGATCTTTTTATTTTTGTGGCCGAGCATGATGATCATCATTTGGCAAGGATTACGGAAATAGCAAGGCAGCTACAAGCTGTTAGCTCTTAGCTGTTAGTTGATTCACGATTCAAACTCTTCAATTGATATGCTTCTCTACAATAATAAAGCTTCATAAATAATATAAACTAACAGCTAATAGCATATAGCTAACAGCTTCAGTATAGCCATAAATAAAGAACGGGCCACTTGAAAAAGTAGCCCGTTCATGAAATACACGCTATAGAAACAAAATTTATTGCGCAACGATTACCTGGTATAACGCAGGATAATATCCAACACCATCAATTCCGATTTCCATGTTTAATGTAAAGGTTCTGTTACAATAAGAATATGTCCCAAATTCATATTGTGCGATTGCATTAAATGGTGCAGTTACGATTATGGGAATTCCATCGTAAGCTGCTCCGAAGACTGTGCCTGCATCTGTGTTGGCGATCACTGCATCAACTACCTTGGTTGTTCTGTTCAGTGGATCGGTCCAGTCTAATTCAAAAGTGATGGGTCCCCAACCATCATCAAAAATATTTGTAACGGTTATGGTGCCTGTGGTTGGGCTTGTAAGCGTAACAGCTGAAATGGTTGTTGGATACGGTCCGTATGCAGTGCCATCAAAATCCTCCAGCGTGTTTGGATACGATCCAATAACATCTGTCAATGTAACATTATCTTCAGAGCAACCAAATACAGGGCCTTTTATAATGAGTATAATTGTATCCTGGAACTGTGCTATTTTAACCGTGGGAGTGGTAAGCGCAATTATCAAGGTATCTTTTCTACCGGTTGAATATTCAGAAAAATTTGCCCTGATATCAATCGTTCCAACTGCTTTACCTGCAGGAATAAGAACAGTACCTGAATTATCAATATTGTATTGAGTTCCTGCTGCTGCCCCGCTTGGAGATGTCACAGTATAACTTATTGTCCTGTCGGCCGAAGTTACATTCGTTGTTCCTACTTCAAGATTGAATACAGGAGCCGGATCTACCAGCACTGAATAAGTCTGGTTCCTGGCACCTGTAAAATGAGCTGCTTCCTCGGGGTCAGTTGTTTCGTAAGGTTCTGTTTTATCACAACTTGCCAGGAACATAATACCTGAAAAGCAAATGAAATAAAATATGCTGTTAATATATTTCATAAAAAAGAGTTTGATAATTTATAATTTAAATGTTGTTATTAATATCCGGGATTTTGTTGCGTATTAGGATTTGCCTGTATAGCATCAAACGGGATCGGGTAAATGAACCTGAAATTTCCAGCATCCAATGTTTGCCAGCCCGGACTTGCATCAGAAGCCAAACGCTCAACCGGTCGATTGTTTCTTCTAAGATCAAAAAACCTGAATCCTTCAAAACATAGTTCTTTAAATCTTTCCTCTAGTACAGCATCTATCAAAGCCTGGGCATTCGGAAAATTTACCGGGGTATAACCAAAAATTCGCTGTGCTCTTAAATCATTCAGGTCTGCAGTGCCTGCAGCAACATCAGGAGAAGATTTTTTAGCATAAGCTTCTGCACGAATGAGGTAGATTTCAGAAAGGCGACATGCTTTCAGGTCAACAGCTCTTGAACCACGACTCGAAAGAGAATGTTTTTTTACATACCTGTGTCCTAAAGAATTGTTCCCTATAAATGCACCCAGCCTGATATCATTGGCATCATAAGAATTAGTAAGTTTGTCTGAGGGTGCTATCTGAGCTGAATTTCCTGAACTTGTCCACAATCCGCCAAGCGCTGTGCTTGGTCCAAATCTGATTCTGAATAATGATTCACTATAACTGTCATCTGTCCAGATAGCTTCATAATCAGATCCTGAAGCCAATGAAAGAATACCGGAATTGATCACTTCGGTACTATAGTTTATTGCTGCATCATAATCTCCCTCCCAAAGTGCAATTCTTGCCTGGTAAGCTGTAATGTTCAATTGATTAAACACCGTGTCAGAAAAATTAGCCGATGTTGTTACAGGCAACAGATCCTTTGCAGTAATGAGATCGGTTTTAATTTGAGCAAGCACTTCACCCATAGTATTACGTTGAGGCTTAGCCGCCGCATCAAATGCCGTCATGATAGCCACACCTGGTGCACTGGCGCTATAATTGCCACAGAAGCCCTCTAAAAGGTCGAAATGACCAATTCCCCTAAGCGCAAGCAAGTGTGCTGTTAATTCATTTTTGCGCTCCGGTGTTCCTCCTGTTACGGTGTTGATCTTTGGCAATATGCGGTTGATCTGGTCGATCATACTATAATTACCATAATATCCGCCGATCACATCACTGCCGGATGTACCATCAGCTCCATATTGAAAACGATAAGTTATTAATCCCGTACCGGCATTGTCATCCCCTATTTTGGCCTCATCGGAAGTAAGGCTGTTTTTCCACAGATCATTTATTTTAGTGGCATAGCCTCCAAAAGCACCGTTCACGCCTCGTTGAACATCCTCAATAAACAGGTAAGCATTCTGATCGCTGAAAGTCTGGGGATTGTTTTGTTCGAGTTGCTTTGAACAACTACCAAAAAGCAGCATAGTTGATAAAGTGTATATTCCAATTTTTTTATATCGCATAAAGTATTGCTTTTATTATTTAAAATGTTGTGTTTAGCCCCACAGTAATTGCTCTTGGATTCGGATACTCTCCAAGATTAAGATTGGCCGCACCCGCTTCAGGATCAAGCCCTCTCCATTTTGTCCATATATATACATTGGTTGCCTGCACATAGAATTTCGCAGAGGAAAATATTTTTTTCCCGGCAAATAAAGATTTCGGGAAAGTATAAGACATTGTTATGTCACGTAACCGCATAAATGAAGCATCATGCAATAATTTTGAACTAAAGTTCACAGCGTAGTTCGGGTTTGGCGTACTTGCTATATCTCCAGGTTGCTGCCAGAAATTCAAAGAGGCAGACTGGTTATATCCTCCTGCAAGAAAACCATTCGGATTTTCTGTGAAATATTCCAGGTTATCAGACTTAACTGCCCCACGCTGCCAACTGAAGAATACGGAAAGCTCAATTGCTTTAAAACGAATATTGGTTCCAAATCCACCCTTCCAGGGCGCTTCCCAGGTTCCCCATCTTGCAACCTTATCATCTGCTGAATACACATTTGTAAGTCTGCCGTCTTTTGTATAATACAAAGGCGAACCTGTTGCAGCATCAACACCAGCCCATGCAGTTTCATAATGAGAACCTAACGGTAAACCAACCTCTAGAAAGGAAGTACCTATCCCGTATGGAGTTTCACCACCGATGCTTAACAATTTATTTTTATTATACGCACCATTTGCAAGTAGCGTAACTACCAGGTCTTTTTTACGGATAACATCCACATTAACATTCCACTCAAATCCCCTGTTTTGAACCGCTCCTGCATTTACAGGAACTGCGTAACCGCCGGATTCAGCACTTAGGTTCCTGTCCACATATAAATCGTCTGTCTTCTTATTATAAACATTCAGATCACCATATATTCTCCTGTTTGCAAGTTCGAAATCAGTTCCTATATTAAGAGTGTAAGTTGTTTCCCATTTTGCATCAGGATTACCAGGAGTTGCCACACCTTGTGTGGGCAGACCGGCATAAGAGCCTGTTCCATATTGGCTTTGATAATAATAGGGCCCGGGAAAATTGTTTCCATTACCCGATCCACCATAGCTTACTTTAAACCTGAGCACATTTACTATCTTACTATTGCTGGCGAATTTTTCTTTTGTAATATCCCAAACAGCGCCTACAGAATAAAAACCTGTCCAGCGATTGGCTTTTGGTAGTCTTGAAGATCCGTCTTTCCTGTAAGAACCGGTCAATGTATACTTTCCGGCATAAGTGTAACGTCCAAGCAAAAGTCCTGAAGCTGTAGTTGCCTGGTATTTACTACCACCAACAGTTGCAAAAAGATCATTGTCTGCATTACCCTGTGTAATGGCGCCAGGCGTATTACCAATACGTGGATCGATACCATATCCTATAAGCGTGAAATTTTTCCCATCTTCCTGGATGTACTCTCCCATAGCAGTTACCTCTATGTCATGCTTGTCATTTACAGTTTTTGTAAATGTCAAAGATGGACGGAAATCAGTAGTCAATGCCCGATCCAGGTCTTCCTGTTGCGAACCTGCCTGTGTGGTGGGTGCCTGACTGGGATCTGTTTGCCTGATAAATGTTTCCCTGTTATTATATGCAGAATTCTGTGTTTCCCTGAAATCTGCACTGGCATGCACTGCAGCTACAAGGTTTGGTGAGAAACGATAACTAAGATTTGCACCAACTGTAATTTTGGCCTGGTCATTATAAGTTTTGTCCTTGGCTTTTACATCAAGATATTGTGCAGCAAAATATTTTGATGTACCGATATCGCTCACTGTTTCACCAACATCATAACTTCCGTCGGGTTTGCGTACACGTGCATAAGGAGTTTGTATCGCAGGTGTCAGGAAGGAATTGAATATAAAGCCTGGAAAATTCGGATCATAATTTCTTTTAGCATATGAAATGTTTGATGAAAGCGCAACTGTGAACCTATCATCTGAGAAATCAACATTTGTTCTCCAGGAAAGTCTTTTCATATCAGATGGGTTGACGATACCTTGCTCTGAATAAAATCCGAGGTTACTATAAAATCTTGTTTTATCTGATCCCCCGGATAGTGATATCTCGTGATTCTTAAAAGTTCCCCTGCGGAAAAATTCGTTGAACCAATCTGTGTTGATACCTGCGATTGAATCGTAAATATGCTTTGACTGTAATTGTTCAGCAGGAGTTTGTCCCTGGACCCTGGGATTATCAGCTGAATAATACCAGCCAGGTATTTGTTGATTGTCATTATCGAGTGTTATCTTACCATAATCATGTTGAGCTTTTAATAGCTGGGTAGTATTCATTGGCGTTAGCGCATAATCCGGTTTTGATTTGGAACCTAACTGTGCCGAATAACCAAATTTCATTTTTCCGGATGATACTCTCTTTGTTGTAATAACAATAACACCACCCGAGCCTCTTGATCCATACAATGCTTGTGTTGCAGCATCCCGCAATACTTCGATAGAAGCAATATCATTTGTGTTGATACCCTGGAATGCATCTCCTTCAATTGGAATTCCGTCTATAACAAACAAAGGACCGGTCCCGCCACTGATCGAATTCTGACCACGAATGATTAAGCCGGCTGTAGTTCCGGGTTGACCACTTCCTGTTATCACCACCAATCCAGGTACTCTACCCTGTAACATCTGGTCAAAAGAACCGGCGGGTTTATTTTCAACTTCTTTTGCAGTGACTTTAGAAGCAGCACCTGCAAACTGTGATTTTTTTATACGGCTGATACCCGTTACAACTACTTCCTCCAGGATTTTAGAACCGGTTCCCGCCATTACAGGAGAAAAACTTTTCCTGTTGCCAATAGTAAAAAGTTGCGGCTCGTATCCAAGACTGGTGAATTCAATCTGTGTTCCGTTTGCAGGTACATTGATTGAATACGATCCGTCTGTCGCGGTGGCAGTACCAACTGTTGTGCCTTTTACGAATACAGATACATTGGCAATCGGGTTTTTGTTGACATCAGTTACTCTTCCCGAAATTGTTTTTGTTTGAGCAACTACCGTGTTTGAGAAAAAGGCCAGCATAATAGCGATACAGAAAAAGTTTTTTCGTATCCCTTTAAGTTTGTGTAAAACAGCAATCATCATTTTTTGATTTTTATAAATGAGAAATAAGAATTGAGAAAGCTTTAACATGAATGATGACATGCAAATTGCAGGAATGCTGTTTAATGGGTACTACTAACTTACCAAGACATGAAAAGCAATTGATGAAATATAAAAATGAACAACTGAAAATAATTGAAGCTTCACATGTAATTTTTTATTAAAGAAATGTGAAAAAACAAATAATAATAATCGAAAAATGAAAATGAATTTCCTGAATGTAAAAAAGAAACATTCAACATTTTTTTTATTTACCATTCGATCGCTTTAAATACCACTAATCATTTTATAATCACCATTATCTAAATGAACGCAGCGAAATATCTATATACCATGTCATTAGGTATATACACTAAACCAAATAAACGATCACAGTGCAAAAGAAATTAGTGACATAAATGTGACAAACTGCGGAACAAAGAACTGTTATGATAAGGGACCAGATAATGCGATTGTTATTTATACCATTGCTTGGCATTGGCATCGCATACTTGTCTGGCATTATCACACATAGCAAGTATACAACTCCAGGGATCGCAGGTGCGTATTTATATTTTGTATTTACTTCTTATTGTATCTGGGCGGGTTGTCAGTGGATACACGTCAAGCTAAGGAACCTGTACACGATTAATCAAAAACCCTTTTCAAAACTGTTATCAATTTCAATCATCTCAGGATTATATGGAAGTGCAATTGCCGGTATCATGTGTATGTTATGGATGCGGTTTTCGGGAGAAGAATTTCGTTGGGCGTCAATAAATAAATTCATTCTTTCTTCTGTTTTGGCAGTAATTGTATTCACACTTGTGTATGAAATATTATACTTAAGCAAGGAAAGGGAAATAGACAATAAAATTGTGGATCAGCTTGATCACGAATTGACCCAGGCTGAAATGATTGCGTTAAGAAATGAACTGGATCCACATTTTATTTTTAATTCTTTAAACACATTATCACAGCTGATCGCTCATGAACCTGTAAAAGCGAGCATGTTTAACCGCAAACTCGCTGAAGTATATAAATATTTCCTGATCAATAAAACAAAGGAACTTGTAAAACTTGAAAATGAAATCGAATTTATAAAAAGCTATTTTTTTTTATTGCAAATAAGACATGATAACAAGTTGCAATTATTTATTGATTTGGATGAAACAAATCTGCCGGATATTTCGATCGTACCCTGTGCAATGCAAATACTGGTAGAGAATTCAATAAAACACAACCAGTTTACAAATGAATACCCTTTATATATAAACATATTTATTGAAAACAATTATATCGTTGTTCGCAACAGTATTATGGCAAGAGGTTCCCCCGCTGAATCTACCAGGATTGGCCTTAGAAACCTGAATGCACAATACCTGATCCTTGCCAAACAACATATCCTAAGTGAAAAAACAGAAAACAGTTTTATAGTTAAGCTTCCCGTAATTAAAACTTAAATAAAAAGCCATGATAAACGCAGTTATAATTGAAGACGAAAAATTTTCCCAGGAAAAATTGTTAAACACCCTCAAAGAAATTTCATTTGAAATAAATGTTGTAGCCGTATTGAGCACAGTAAAGGAAAGTGTTGATTATTTCAAAGACCACCCCGCAGTTGATATCATTCTTTCCGACGTGCAGTTGCCCGACGGGCTATCCTTTGATATATTCAGGGAAACGGGTATTGATATTCCCGTAATTTTCACAACAGGTTTCGATAAGTTCATGCTATATGCTTTTGAAAACAATGGCATCGACTACCTGCTAAAACCCGTTGAAAAAGAAGAACTCAATAAGGCAATATTAAAATATAAAATGTTTGAGCACCATTTTGCCAATCAAAACCAATCTCTTAAAAACCTGCTGGAATTTACCAGTACAAAAAAGAGAACAAGGCTGATTGTGAAAAAAGGAGTTGAAAATGTTTCTATCAGGTTAGAAGATATTGTGATGTTTTATACAGAAACAAAGATTGTATACCTGATCGACAAAAATGAAAAGAAATTCATCGTCGACAAAACGCTTAATGAACTCGAGGCCGCATTGGATAATTCTCTTTTTTTCAGGGCAAACAGGCAATATATAATCAATTTGAATTTTGTAAAGTGTTATAAAGCATATGAAAAAGTGAAGCTCCAGGTTGATCTGAATATTTCTGAAAAAAATCATTCAATTATCATCAGCCAGATCACAGCTCCATACTTTCGTAAATGGATATCCGAAGCATAAATAACCCTGGAAAATATCTGTTTTAATTTTCAGGAATAAATATTAACGGTTAAGATGCAAAATATCCATAGTTGGGTAATTTAAGAATAAAAGAAGCCCTCCTATCGCATAATTTTAATTTGGCTATTTGTACTTACCCGAAAAAAAATTAATGACTTCTCATGTGCGATTTTGGTATACGCACAACGCCCCCTGTTTCTACAGGGAGCCCTTTTTTAAAATACAATATTGCACGTCATAAAGTCAATTTTTATAAAACGAATTCATCACCTGGATTCGTTTTTTTTATTTCAAAAATAAAATTTTTGTTAATAATTATTTCCAGCCGATTGTCCATTATTGATTTCAACACCCAATATTCACGCTTCAGTGAATAAACCAATATTTACTGACACATTTCCTGCAATTTGCTTGTCAACTAATTGAACTAGTAAATCAATCGCATTATGAAAAAAATTCTACTACTGGTAATGTTAACCGTTACCGGTTTTTCCTTCGCTTCCGCTCAGAAGATCGTGTCTGGAAAAATTACCGATGAAAAATCATTAGCCCTTCCGGGTGTAACGATCAGCCTCAAGAATGGCAAAGCTGTGGGAACATCAGATGCACAAGGCAACTTCGCTGTATCTGTTCCCAACAACACTCAGTCAATTCTGCTTTCATACGTTGGCTTCAATGACATTGAAAGCGAAATCGGTGCCGGCACAATCAGTGTAAAAATGACTCCCGGTAAAAACCGTTCTCTTACCGAAGTGGTCATAACAGGTTATGGCAACAGAACCAGAAGAAGTTCTGCCGGATCTGTAGGTACTGTGGTGATGGACGATATCCGTACACAACCAATCGCATCATTCGATCAGTTGTTACAGGGACAATCCGCAGGTGTGTTCGTAAAAACCGGCAGTGGACAACCCGGTGCTTCTGCAGATATCATCATCAGGGGAAGAGGATCATTAAGCGGATCCATCGCTCCCCTTTATATCGTGGACGGTGTGCAAATAAATGCTGCCGACTTTGCAACATTGAACCAGGGTGATTTTGAAACACTCAGCATACTGAAAGATGCTGCCGCTGCTTCCATTTACGGATCAAGAGCGGCCGGCGGCGTGGTTGTGATCACAACAAAAAAAGGACGTGCAGGGCAAACAAGATTTAATTATGATTTTCAATACGGACGTAGTCAATGGCCTGGTTCAAAATTGAAACTCATGAGTTCTGCAGAGAAACTGCAATATGAGCTCGATAATGGAAATCCTAACAGCTGGTCGCCTGCCGACGTTGATAGCCTTTCTAAAATCAATACCGACTGGGAAGACGTATTCTTCCGTAAGGGCATTACACAATCGCATCAATTAAGCGCATCAGGCGGTACTGATAAAACCAGGTTCTATGCTTCCATTGGTCTTTTTGATCAAACAGGTATTGTAAGAGCTACCGGTATGCAACGTTATACAGGAAGAGTAAATATTGAATCAGGTACAGAGAAATTAAAATTCGGATTTAATTCATCCTTTGGTTATTCCAAGCTGAACAATACAAATGAAAATGACCAGTACATTGGTTCACCGCTAAATGCAATTTTATGGAGTCTTCCTTATGTTACTCCTTATGATAAGGATGGCAACTACACTGTTGACAATACAGCAAACGGGCAACCTAATCCTTTAAGAGAGTTATTGGAAAATCCTACTGACAATCTTCAATGGAAAGGTATAGGAAATGTATATGCTGAAGCAAAAGTTCCTTTTGTGAAAGACCTTACAGCAAGAACAAGCTGGGGAATGGACTATACACAAAACGAAGTGCAGGCTTATGTAAATCCTGAAACATACCAAAGCACGCAGGTTGTTGGTGGCCAAGGAAGTTTCAGGCATGCTTTTTCACGCCAGTTGCGTTATGTTGGAACTACTTCATTAAACTATAAAAAATCATTTGGCGAACATGACCTGGGTGTAAGTGCATATCATGAATATATACAATCAAAATTCAGGAGTTTTGGATTCACCGGATATGGAATGATACTTCCTTTTCAAAATGAAGCTGCAATAACACAGGGAACAGATGAAAATGGATTTATTGCAACGCTAACCGGGAACGGAACAAAGAGTGCACTCGTTTCGTACTTTGCTGAAGCAGACTATGGATATAAAAACAGGTATTTCCTACACGCAGGATACAGGAGAGATGGTTCTTCAAGATTTGGTGTGAATAAAAAATATGCAAATTTTTACAATGTTGGTGCTGCCTGGATCCTTTCAGATGAAGCATTTTTCACTTCTATGAAAAGTACAATCAACCAGTTAAAACTTAAAATGAGTTATGGTACCGTGGGCAACCAGAATGGTATAACTGATTTTGCTTCACGCCCTGTATTTGGTAAAGTGAATTATGCAGGAAACCCGGGACTGTCTCTTGCAAATCCTGGTAATCCAAACCTGCAATGGGAACAGAAATCCACTTTCAATTTTGGAATTGAATACGCACTACTTAAAAGCCGCATTACCGGTTCTGTTGAATATTATAACAGTAAAACAAAAGAACTTTTTTACCAGGTTCCATTGTCTCAAACAACAGGGTTCAACACACAGCTTTCAAATGCAGGAACTTTGGGTAATAAAGGAATTGAACTTAACCTGACAGTAATTCCTGTTAAGACCAGGCATTTCTCATGGACTGTAAATGGCAACTTCACTTATAATAAAAATACGGTCTTATCACTACCTAACGGTACTGACACAGTGCAGTTTGGAACTTTTACTGCTTTAAAGGTTGGTAAACCCGCAAACACTTTCTACATGGTAAAATATGCCGGTGTCGATCCTGCTACGGGCAATCCTTTATATTATACTGCAGATGGAAAAAGCACTACCGATCAATACGATCCCGCTGACAGGCAATTCTTCGGGACAGCTGATGCTCCCTATTTCGGTGGCATAACAAACACGTTCAATTACAAAGGCATTGAACTCGAAGTATTCTGGATATATTCTTTCGGAAATGAAATCTATAACAACGACAGGCAAAACGTTGAAAATCCGGCTTACCTCGTTTCACAATTATCAAAGGACCTGTTGAGAGAATGGAGGAACCCGGGTGACATTACAGATATTCCAAGTGCAACAAGCGATTACCAGCTACCGAATACAAATTACTTTTTGGAAAATGGTGGTTTCTGGAGACTGCGTAACATAAAACTGTCATACGAACTTCCAAAATCATTGCTGGAAAAAATAAAAATCAATAGTGTCAGAATTTTTGCACAGGGACAAAATCTTTATACCTATACAAAATATCGTGGATTTGATCCGGAATTACCAGCAGGTGAACAGGAAATACACCAGGGTGCTGTTTATCCAACTTTAAAAACAGTAACATTTGGTATCAATCTCGGATTTTAATTCAACGAATTTTAAAACATCAGTAAAAAAAAGATTATGAAAAGTATACTTCTAAAATATAAATACATACTGGCGGTGCTGGCGGTGGTATTTGTTACCTCCTGCTCCAAGAAAATTGAACTCAATCCCGAATTTCAGCTGGATGGCTCACAGCCACTGAAATCCCTGGATGAAGCTGATTTTGTTCTTAAGGGATCATACAACAGTTTTCTCGGTGGCGGATATTTTAATTCCATTCCAACAGTTAATTCCCTACAGGCGTTACAACCTGCTTCATTCGCTGGTTTACCTGATATGATGTCGGATGATCTTGTTGAAACATTTGAGGATTTTCCCAACTACAAGAAAATGAGTGAATGGACATACACGGCAGATGAAGCGAATGTTCAAATAACTTTTGCCAATTGTTACAACGTTATATCCGGGGTGAATATTATCCTGAGAGATATTGATAATATCAGTTCAGAAGACCAGGAAAGAGCTAATGATATCAAAGCCCAGGCGCTCATAATAAGAGCAACAGCACACTTTGATCTTTTAAGATATTTCGCTCCTTCTTATGATCGCAATTCATCTGAATTGGGTGTTGCCTACGTAAAAACATACGACGTAACTGCAAAACCAGCAAGAAGCACAGTAAAGGAATCGTACGATAATATTTTTGCAGACATTAATGATGCACTCACAGCTTTTAATGCTGCTTCTCCTTCCACAGGCGATCTTTCAAGAATTGACCAGAACGTTGCCAACGCTTTAAAGGCACGTGTAAGTTTATATGCAGGTGTATGGCAGGATGCTGCAGATGCATCTACAGGGCTTATAGATCAGATACCACTGGCAGATATGGTTGATTTCCCTGCTATCTGGACTGATGAAAGCGATGCTGAAATAATCTGGAAGATTCCATTCCAGAGTGTTAGTGACGGCACTCCATATGAAAATGTATTTTTTGCAAGGGGAAACAAATCCTTATACAGGCCAACGGTCGAAATTGATGGACTATATGATGCAGCTAACGATGTTCGCTATGTAACTTATATAGCCAACGTGGGCAACTTCAATGGTATTTCTCATGTACCAAGACTGGCGGTGATCAAACATCGTGGAAAAGGGCCTGTAGCACCTGATGAAGGTGGTGGTTTTGTTGACTGGAAAGTATTCCGTATTGCAGAATTTTATCTTACAAGAGCCGAAGCAAATTATGAACTGGGTAATGAAGTGGATGCGCTGGATGATTTGAATGCATTGCGTGCAGCCCGGATAATTGGTTTTGTTCCCGGAACAGAATCAGGAGCAGCTTTGCTTGATGCTATTAAAACAGAAAGAAGAAAGGAACTGGCCTTTGAAGGACATCGTTTCTTTGATCTAAAGCGATGGAATAAAACCGCAATCGACCGTTGCAGTGAAATTGACACTCCCAGCAGCGTATGCAACTTAGGAACAAGCAGTCGTTCATGGGCATTGCCTATTCCTGAATCGGAATTGAATGCCAACCCTGCTATGAGACAAAATCCCGGCTATTAATCATATTACTTAAACAATGATCATCATGAAAAAAAATATCTTATTCATTTCACTTTCAATAATACTTTTCTCAACCGGTTGCTTAAAAGAAAAAAAAGCAGTTGAAGTTACCGACAACACCAGTAGGGTAATCACAGAATTTACCAATGGAGATTCTTCCACCTTAAATTCGCTTGCATTACCAATCGCAACAGGATTACAGGATGCAGATCTTGCGGAGATAAGAATACTTCCACGTTCAAATGCTACAAAAAATGTGGATGTTAAGATTGAACTCAACCCGGGGTTGATAGATGCCTATAATATAGAAAATGGAACAGACTATGAAGTGCCTCCTGTCAATGTATATTCATTCACCACGCATACTTACACACTCACACCGCAGGAGAAAAGCACCAATGCAAAGATCAGTATTGATCCTTCTTTACTCTTAGGAAATTTATACGCATTGGGCTTTACCATTACTTCTGTTAGTGATGGCGAAATAAGCGAACTTAGAAAAGACTACATCGTTGAATTAAAGGCAAAAAATGCATACGATGGTGATTACACCTCTAACGGTTACGTCTACCACCCTACCCTGCCCCGCACTATTGATGCCCGTCCTAAAACGCTTGAAACATTTAGCCCGACATCAGTAGTATGCGAATTGGGTGATCTTGGTGCTAACGGTTATTTTGCAGTTTTTGATGTACTTGCAAGTAATGATGTAGATATCACTATTGCTCCGGGCGCAGCAGGCGTTGCATACGAAATGTTCACCGCCGGTCTTCCTGCAGCAAATCCTGGTTATACACCACAATGGGCAGGCTCGGCTGAATGCAATAATACTTACGATCCGGCCACCCAGTCTTTCAAAGTAAGATATGGTTACCTGGGAGCAACAGGATACAGGGTAACAGAAGAGATCATAACAAGAGATTAATGTAAAAGGTCATAGATTTAAAAAAGCCGTCGGTTCTCCGGCGGCTTTCTTATTGTAAGATGACAATTAGCTTTTATTATTCAATAACAATATCGTGTTTCATTCACTCATTTCTCAGCTTCCTCTATAAATAATAACGCACCATCGGCCTGTTCTTCGAAGTTTTGTCAACGATCTTAAAACCGGCACGTTCAAAAGACTTATACAATCCGATCCATACAAATGAATCTGGCAGTACAGGTTGCGTGGGAGTTGTAGGATAGGCCTCAATAATTTTTATTCTTTGTGTTTTTGCATACTTAATAACCGCTTTAAGTAACGCAACAGAAACTCCCAGTCTCCTGAAATTCTTATCAATAAAAAAACAGGGGATGGACCAAACTGCTTTATCATCAATTCTCTTATGCACGCGGGACTTCTCCAATTTCATAAAATCCTCCCGTGGAGCAAATGCACACCACGCAATTGCCTGTTCCTGGTAAAAACCAAGTATACCGGTAGGTTTATTGGATCTTACAAGATCATGCATCGCATCCTTGTTTCCATTGTCAACTTTTCCTTCTGTAAAATCGGGTTTACTTAAACGAAAATACATGCACCAGCAGTTACCACATGCACCTTTCTCTCCAAAGAGCTGTACAAATTTATTCCAGTTAGTCTTTGATAAAGGTTCAAAGCTGAGATCAGTTAAAAGTTCATTTTCTTTTTTTGATTTGGGCATGGCCGTAATTTTGTTTCACGCAAAGATCGCTAAGGGGGTAAGGGCGCAATAGTAAAGGAGAATTCATCATTTTTGCATACAAATTTAATTGCCACTGATTCACTGACTATTTCAAAATAAAAGAGAGTAATCAGTGAATCAGTGGCAATGTAAAAATAACAAATCAGGATCTTTTAATTCATCACTGCAATGATTTTTTCTTTCAACACTTTCTTCTCCGCTTCTGATTTTGTTAATCGTATTGCATTTTCAAAATACTTTTTTGCAAGAATATGATTGCCAAGTCTTGAATAGATCTCTCCTAACAATGCATGATAAAGATAAAATGGTTCCAGTTTTTTCTTATCTGGTATCATCTCAATGGATTCCAGTGCTTTTGCCGGCCCATGCACCTGCATTACTGCTACCATTTTATTCAATGCACTGATGGGTGAAGAAGAAATGCTGCAAAGGCATTCGTACCAATCGAGGATCTGCGACCAGTTCGTTTGATCAAAGCTTTCTGCAATACAATGTTCATATGCTATTGCTGCTTCGAGATGGTAAGTGCTGATGGTATTACCAAATGCCGCATGATTCATGTAGTCGTTACCGAGGTCAATCATTTGCTGGTCCCACTTTCTCCTGTCCTGCAAGGGAAGCAGGATGATCTCTCCTCCTGCCGTTAGCCTGCTCTCACTTCTGGCTGCATGAAAACACATCAATGCCATTAATGCAAATACTTCGGGCAATTGAGTATGCCGGTTTTCTGTAAGCAACCTGCATAACAACATGGCTTCATCAATCAGGTCTTTTCTTATCAGTTCTTTTTTCTCTGTAGAACTATAGCCTTCATTGAATAAAAGATAAATGGAATTGAGTACGGTATCTGTTCTTGTTTTAATATCATCTACCGTAGGGATAATGAATTGCGTTTTATTTTCGCGGAAAAATTCCTTTGTCCTGTATAATCTTTTTGAAACCGTATCTTCTGAAGTAAGAAATGCCTTTGCAATTTCCGAGGTACTAAAACCACAAAGTGTTTTCAGGATAAGCGTTACCTGGCTTTCAGGCGAAATACCGGGATGACAGCAGGTGAACATCATGCGCAGCTGATCGTCTTTAATTACGGATGCACTCCAAAGATTTTCCATAGTAGTTGCAAGCGTATATTCTGAAGTGAGCAGTTTTCGTTCGTTGTCATTGAAATCGTATTGAACAGAATGTTTATTTCTACGAACAATATCGATGGCTTTATTTTTTGCTACCCGAAAAAGCCACGCGGCGGGATTATCAGGAATTCCTTTAAGCTTCCATACTCCTATTGCATCAATAAAAGTTTGTTGTACCACATCCTCTGCTGTCTCCAGGTTTTGTATACCGAATATCTTTGTTAAAACAGAAACCATCTTTCCCGATTCATGACGGAAAAGATGGTCGGTGAGTTTGTCGATATCGTAGTGCTCGGCCAAAGTGTTTTTATTTCACGTAAAGTTGCAAAGATTTCGCAAAGATTTAAAGAATGCTTTGAAAACCTTGTAAACTTTGCGCAAACCATTCATTTACATTTTCATCTCTTTGATCTCTCTCACCTCTACAATACCGTTATCAAATTCAAGTATTGGACACCCATTGGCAATTGCAACAGCTTCATTATAATTATCAGCTTTACACACAAGGTAACCTCCAACTATTTCTTTCCCTTCCATAAATGGCCCATCGGTTACAACCTTTTTAGTTCCTTTAATAACTTTACCTTCTTCATTTAAAGGTTGTGCACCTAAAAATTTACCTTCCTTCTGAAGTCCTCCCATCCATTCCATCCATTTTTGCATGTGTGCCTGCCACTTCTCCGGCGATTGTTGTACTGTTTTGCCTTCACCCCCTCTGAACAATAATATAAATTCTGACATTACATTTATTTTATAATGGTTCTAAAAAGTTTTTTGCATTCAAATCACGCTCAACATTCATTACAAGTCTTACTTCCACATTGCCTCCATAAGCCAAAGCGGGACATTCCTTAGCCAGTTCCAATGCTTCATCTAATGTGTTGGCATTAACAATAAGGTAACCGCCTACTATTTCTTTTACTTCAGCATAAGGACCATCAGAAATTACATTGCCGGGTTTAATTGTTTTTGCTTCAGAAAGTAACCGGTTGGTGCCAATATACTTTCCTTTTAATGCTATCCCACGTATCCAGTCCTGCCATTGTTTTACAGCTAACTGCATTTGCTCAGGAGATGGTGCCGGTGCTCCTTCTTTTCTTTCATTTCTGAAGATCATCATGTACTCGTTCATAATATTTGTTTTTGTTGGGTATCAGCTGATACTTTTTTAGTAAAAATGTTTTTATCGTGCCCGGTAATTTTGCCATTATAAGTTTGAGCATTCCAATAAATTCAGTTGCCTGTAATTTGTACAGCTCAAATCTTACGAAAGTAATTCGTGCAATTCGTATAATTCGTTTCTAAAATTCGTGTTTAAACTATTTCATCGAATGCAGCCCAATCGTATTCCCTTCGGTATCACTAAAAAAAGCCATGTATCCAATATCTTCGGTGATCTGCGTTTTAGGCATAGCCACTTTTCCTCCTTCTTTTTCTATTTTTCCAAGAGCAACTGCAAGATCAGGATTGCCATTAAGATAAATCAATACGCCCTGGGCACTTGGCTGGTGCATTGGTCCTTTTACAATCGCACCGGATACTTTTCCACTGCCCATATCTGCAGGAAAGAAGCCCATGTCCATTCCCATCATGTTTTGTGCATCCATATTGATATCAAAAACAGTCTCATAGAATTTCTTAGCCCTGTTAAAATCTGAGACAGGAATTTCGAACCAGTTCAGAGAATTTGTTTTTGCTGATAATTTTTCCATAATGATAAAGTTTAAGATGATGTATAATTTTATGACGAATGAAAGCTACCGATTTGGACAAATCCGTAAAATTATTTTTTGATGACTGGTGAAAATAGATTGTAAAAACAGAATACTGTAAAATCCTGCCCTCGATAACCTAAAGGTTTGCACGATTATGCATGCATTTCCGCATAGCAGGTGATTAATAATCAAATTAAGTAATTCGTGAAATTCGTGTTTAAGGTCTGCACAAAAAAAGGGGGCCAGGATAGAAATCCAGCCCCTTGTTAAATCCAATATCCTATGAAAAACCGTGACAAACATATATCTTATTCAGGTACTGATTATTGGTGAGTGTGTTAAATAAAAATGAAATGTATTTAAGAATGCTTAGGAGGAAAAAAAACAAGGAATAAGGAACAGGAAAATAAGGAATAAGAAAGATAGATTTTCTCTGAATCCAACTTCCTCATTCCCTATTTCTCATTTTATGCTTCTTATTTTAAGTGTGGAGAGTGTTCGGGGTCAACTGAGCCTTTATAAAATAAAAACTTCTGCAAGTAATGCAGAAGTTCTATTTTTTGTGGAGAGTATCCCGCAAGCGAGCGGGACGACCTTCCCGCTTGCAAGCGGGACGCTCTGACCAACTGAGCTGTTATGAAATAAAAAACTTCTGCAATCAATTGCAGAAGTTTTATTTTTTGTGGAGAGTATCCCGCAAGCGAGCGGGACGACCTTCCCGCTTGCAAGCGGGACGCTCTGACCAACTGAGCTGTTATGAAATAAAAAACTTCTGCAATCAATTGCAGAAGTTTTATTTTTTGTGGAGAGTATCGGGGTCGAACCGACGACCTCTTGCATGCCATGCATTTTAGCCCAACTGCACTCACCCCCCGATTCGACCCTGACATCTGCACTAAGCCCCATAGTATCACTATATCTCTTATAAAACTTGTTGAATACATGGGACGCACATACCATGCACCATCGCACTGCACTTCCGTTGAAATTTTCTTTCAGATTGCACTTTTGAATGCACTTGAGTTTGCACTACAAAGAAACTATCCTATTGGTTCTTAGATAGCAAGTAGAATCCAGCTTTTCCAACATGGTTTTGGGTGTTTTCCCATCAAGACGCTTCATATGTTGGGCATTGGCTGCAAGGAATTTTTGTGGTTAAACACTCAAAATATATTCAAATGAACACAAACTATGCTATTTCAACTTTTTTTGATTCCCGGGTGGTTGACCCCGTAACAAAGGAATCCCGGGTTATGGTATGCATATCCCTTCAAGGCAAGAAGTTTTCTTATGCAATTAAACGCCTGCGTTGTACAAAGTCGGATTATGATAAGTCATATTCCAACAAATCTTTATCCGAAGTCCAAAAGGAAATCAAGTCGGTCATCAATACTGGTGTTGAAAAAGCCGAAGGCATTTTGAAACGGTTAGGCAAGGAAGCAACCAAAGAACAGTTCCTAAAGTTGAATAAGTCTAACATCAACCTATCTAATTCAGACAAAACCGATGCTTATGCAATTTTTAACGAACAGATACTTACATGCAAAAAAGAAAATCGTTTTGGTTCCGGCGCCAATATTTATAACGCACTGAATAGCTTCAAAAAGTTTAAATCCAAGTTTTATTTAGAAGATGTATCGGAACAATGGATTAAAGACTATAAGAAATGGATGATTGATAATGGGCGTTCAGTTTCAACAGCTGGTATATTCCTTCGTGTACTGCGTTCCATCATTCAACAATGCATGAAGGATAAAGTAATCATTATTGAAAAGAATCCATTTGAAGGTATATCTGTTGGCTGGACAGTAAAGTCATCAAAGGATATTTTATATCCCGAACATTTGAAAGCATTATGGGAATATCAACCTACGACCATTACTGAAACACGGGCTAAAGATTTTTTCTTCCTATGCTATCTATCAAACGGCATGAACTTTAAAGATGTTTCAATGTTGCGAAACAAGGATTTGAAAAATGATAGGTTTGTTTTCATCCGGTCTAAAACTTCAACTACACAAATTAATACAAAGGAAATTACTGTTTATCTATGTGATGAAGTAAAACGAATCATTGAAACGTATCGTACTAAGTCACCTAAGCCTGATGCATTTTTATTTGATATATTTAATTGCAGGGATGCAAAACATCACAACGCTACCTTCATTCGCTACAAGCGAAAAACAAATAAGGAACTCACGAAAATATCATCGACATTGAAAATCAATCGTGCCTACTTAGGAATCGCCAGGCATTCATTTGCTACGAAGTTGAAGATTGATGGCTATGCATCAGCACATATATCTGAATACCTTGGACATTCAAATGAAAGGACGACAAGCAACTACCTTAAATCACTTCCTTCTGAAATTCATTCACAGATGAACAGTCAGTTATTGAACTTTTAATAAACCGGCGCTAATAACCTTACAGGTTCAAGGATTGACATTGTTCAATCCTTTTTACTGTCAAGTTAACCTGAAAAATTAGCCATGTTGGCAAAAATCACTGTCATATTGATAGCAGTTACATATAGATTAATTTTTTAACGCTTAGGCTCCTTTTTTGCACGAACCTTTTTATTAAGCAACGGATTAAATTAAAAAACATGAAAATTGAATTAACATTCGCTGAAAGGGCGATATTGGCAAACCAATTCCGCATTTTAGCAGCAACTGACGCTGAAAACAAAGAACAGCATCTGGTAGATGCAGAAGTATTTGAAAGCGGCTTTACTGGTCTTTATCAAGAATCATTACAACGAATTGGTGAAGAAGTTACACCTGAAATTTGTAAAGAAACACATGAAATATTAGGAATGTATAGAATGATTGATGGTGCTATTGGAGGATTGTCTCCAGAAATAAGAGAAACACTTGATTTGAAGAAAATAAAATTTCAAGGATTTGATGCTAACAATGACAGGCATTATCATTTTATGACTTTTATGATTGATAAACAGGGAAAATATCAAGAACACAACAGCAATTACATTAATTCACATAATGCTTTAACCATTCATATGTATCGCAATATGCTTAAAGTTTATAAAAAGCTTCAAAAACAACACGTACATAATTTTTCACTTCAAAATTTGCAGGAATTTATTGATGCAGCATAATCCACTATGAAAACATTACAAGAGTTACATAAAGAGTGTGGTGAAACATTCAAGAAAGAACTAGTTGATATTGATGGTCGAACTTTTGCCTGTGAAATATGGGATGTTATGACTATGGGTGAAGATGGCTGTGAAAATTGCATAGGCGAAAATTTTAATCAGATGATTCACCGTATTGCCGATGAATGGTTCGATAATTATAAACCATCTGGGGAAAGCATAGACTTTTATATGCAGACCTATATATTTTGGCTATATCTTTTTTACGAAAGAATGGAATTCCTTTTCAATGAAATTGACCCGACGAAAAGCTTCCTACCTGTACAAGAATTAAATCGAAGCTTAAAAACGATGAACCAAATAAGGTTGTGGGCAAACTTTATTAAACATCCTAAATATTATTTTTTTGTGCACTGGCCTAAATACATTTTTGAAGGTCAGATATTTGATAAAAAATCAGACACAATAATTATTAATACTTCATTTTTGTCTGACCATTATTCAAGCGAAAAGCAAGAAATGCCCAAGAAGCTTGAAAATAAATGTAACGTGGTAGTTCAATTTCCGAAGTTAGATTTACTCACTATAGGTTTTTGCAAAGACTTCAAGGAGTTCATCAGATTTATTTGCGATAACTCTATGGTAATTAAACAACTAAAAAAGAAATCAAATATCAAAGCTGCAACTGCTGATTAATCTTGTTTAGGTCGTCTACATTGTCAACTTAAATATCTCTTTGGCAATTATTTCTGCGTCTTCAAAAGCATTATTAAAATGAATTTCATTTTGCGCCAGCAACTACCTAAATCATTGCCTTCTGATATGCATACACAAATGAACAGTAAGTTGTAGAAATTCAAGTAAAAGGTGTTCTTATAGGCAGTAAACGTTCAGGATTGACAAATGTCAATCCTTTTTCAATGCATTTTATATATCTTAGATATATGCATACAATAGAAGAAGATATTCAAGACCTAGAAATGGAGAGACTTGATAGAAAGAAAAAACAAAGAATTCAAATCTGGAGTTGGCTTTCTCTTTCCTCCATAATGATTACACTCGTAATATTTTTACTAAAAAATCCATTGCTTACAGTACAAAATACCACTACTTATGTTGATACAGCTTTTGTTAATAAAATTGATAGGTTGAGTAAAAGCAATGATAACATAGTTAAGCAAATTAATTTCTTGTTGCCATTTACTGATAGCTTAAAAAAGCTTTCAAGTGATGATATGCAATTAAATAAGTTGGCAGTTGAATTAAACACTTTAAAAACTCAGATTGAAAATTTAAATAAAGTTATTTTAGACAATCCAGATAAAGCTGTATCGTTGCCCCTACTTTCAATGAAAATTGACAATCAAAAAGAACAGTCTTTAAACGATTTGAAAGCTACAAAAGATGAAATAGCAAGAGTGTATGATATGAACAAGTGGATTATTGGACTTGTTTTCGGCTTAATTGTGAGTATAGTCATATTGAACGTCAGTAACCTTATTTCAAAGAAAAAGCCATAATGCCGTATGAATGAAAAAAATGTAGAAGCATTAGAAAATTATATATCTAATTATACGCATTCATTTGAAACGATTAGAAAAATGATAGGCGATTTTGAAATTTATGAAAAACAAATTGATTTGCAGAATTTGGGATTTAAAATGAAAGACTTTACTGATTGTAAACATCAATTATTTTTCACAGGGTTTCTAACTACAGGGCTTTTGGATTTGTTGGTGATTTTAAAGAATTTAATATTGGCTAAAGAAAATTGGGAACGGATATATGGGATAAGATTGGGCTTTCTGAATATTGTTGAAGTAATCAATACCTATCATGATTACACGCAAGGACTAAAATTAAAAGCGATGAAACACCCAGAGTTGGATGCTGAATTGAAAATCGTTAAAACAGAATTGAAAGATTTCAAAAAACAATATGATTATGACAATGTTATTTACCCAATTAGAAATTCAATTGGTGCCCATATAGAGAAAGATTTCAAAATATATTATCAAAAACTAGCTGAACTTGATTTTGAAAAAGCATCGAAAGCTATCGGTAATTTCTTAGAAGTTATTACTAGAATGCAAATGCTATCCACAAAGTTTTCCAATTATTTAAGTTTCGACATTGATGATAAGTCACAATTATCCGAAGCTGCCAAAGAACTTATAGTAAGAGTTAACAACCGTTTAAACGATTATAAAAAGGTTGTTGAAATTTAATTGCTTCTATCAACTTAAACTTCCTTTTTAACTTCTATTGCTGTTGTAAGTGAATTTACCGTCAATTGAAGCATCTTTTTTTCTACCATTATTCAGTATCTTCAACGAACCAAAACAGCTAAAATGAAGATATTTTTTTTATTACTCTTCGTAAATGTTGGCTTCAATGTCACTGGTCAAACGCCTGGTGATACATCTCATTCTTTAAGTGTTATTTCAGTTGTGAATATTGATAGTTTAGGAAAGGATGAAATTTATCAACGTACAATGCTATGGTGTGCTGAATCTTTCAAAGATAATCGGCAAGCAATAAACCTTAGCGATAAGTCAAGTGGCTTGGTCGTAGGTAAAGCATCTTTCTTAATAGACTTATCGGAAAAGAAAAAGCGTATTGACCCTGCATCATATCTAATGGATTGGAAAATTGAAATAAAGGAGAATAAAGCAAAACTATCCTTTACAAACATCAGATACGAACTTTCAACTAACAGCGAATTCTTATTAACCACATCCGATAAATGTCCTTTCGATATATTCCTGATGTCTACGGTTAAAATAGCAAAATATTGGGCGAATGTCAAGGTAAAAGGAATAGCCTATATAAACGCATTAGTTGATAACTATTCAACAGCAATGAATAAAAAAGTCGATAATTGGTAGTTAAAATGTTGTCAGGTTAAATTTCTGATTAGATGTCAATCAATAAAAATCTTGTTATAGCATACAGAAAACGATTTTCTAAATTGTTAATTGCGAAAGTTAAAATTTAGTATCTTAACCTAGAAAATCAAAAATGGGATGTTTAAAATACTTAAAAGGAATAGCTACTACATCGCAATTTCCTTTTTATTCATTTTGTATGGTTGTACCACTTCCCCAGAGAAAGTAACTGAAAGCAATACAAAAATTTTGGATTCGTTGTATCGGCAAGATTCAATATATAAAACTCAGAAAAAAATTAGATGGGTTCGGGACTCCATCAGAAATTGTAGTTTAGGTGGTTTAAAACTTCTGGAATTTGATACAGATACTAAATGCAATCTTACATACGGGTATTATATAATTAATAAAAAAATAAAAGATAGTGCTAGCTTGGCTTTCCTTGCCAAATTTTATGCAGATAGTTTACAAGAAAATGCCACACATTATGATTGTATATATCCAGTTATGACTGCACTTTATATTTATTCAAAACCTAAAGATTATTTGCCCACAAAGAATTCTTCTAGGAATATAGAGTGGCCTACAAAATGGATTGCGAATTGTATCATCACCCCCAACGACCCTGATGGACAAGTTTCAGTTAACCATTATTATTTGGATACCGTTGCTAACGCACAAAAACGTTAAATGGCTTTTGCATTAAAGCCGTTTTAGCCATTCTTTAATGAAATAGGGGCAACTAGACATGTCTAGCTTTTCAAATGCTTCTTTCCATGACCAAGCCTTATGAGTTTCATTTGAAGATTTTTTCTGAACAAGAAAAATATAATCTGTTTTGATACCCAATATTTCTTCCATTATTTTCTTTTGAATAGAAAGTTGACCTACCTGTTCCAATCCTCTCCTGTTAAATACTTCTTTTTCAAAATCATTGGCAGGATATTTTCCTTCGGCACTTTCAAGCTTAGCTTCTATACAAATAGCAGTATCATGTGATGTATTTATTACAATGTCTGGTTTCGCATTGAAGCACCATTTGAATTTACACACCTTTAAAAATTCTTCGTTATCGGGAATATTTTTATCATAATACCTAAGGCTCCAGTTTCCTGGACTGGCAATATGTTCAGCAGACAAGGTTCGGGCAGCCCCAAAATATTGATTAAATTCTAAAACAGACATTTTCTCTAAGTGGTCCCTATTATTTGGCATTAACAAATCCAATATTAATTTCTTTTTGAAGTCATTGCCTTGGGTAATATTACTCCAAAGGTCACGGATAAAAGCGTACTCAAAATAAATACCCATCTCATTTTCAACTATATCTTGCTTGCAACCAATAAGGTCAATGAAAGTTTTAAGGTTGTTATTCAGTAAAAGTGTGTGATAAAATATCGCAGCTAGATTTCTTTCTTCTCTGTTGATATTAAAGTAGCCGTCCTTATAATCAAGGGATATTCGTAAACTCATTGCTAAAAGGTTTTATTTCAATTAATAAGAATTTTTTGAAGTTGAAATAGTAACAATAGACCTTAGTTAAAATAGTTTATCAATAAGCACCCGTTACTCTAAAATCTTCTTGGTTTGAATTAGCTGTTAGCAGCTGTTGTACATTGGTTCCATCAACATTGCAAGAATAGATATAATTAATTACTCCAGCAGTTGAAGATGCGCCAAAGAAAATCTTTTGTCCGTCTGGGGACATACGTCCGTCCTGTTGAATTTCTATCCCTGCCGGCAAAACAATATTCACTTTATGATAATTGGAACCATCATAATTTGCAATCCAAATTTCTCCTGATGCAGTCGTTGTATTACGAAATTGCACAAGAATTTTATTTAACTGCATAATTCCATCAGTAGATAATGTACCATTCCCTGTAACACTCAATCCATTTCCTACAACCACTCCACCTAAAGTTGTTGTTGTGGCAGGCGGAAGGATATAATTGTTAGAGTTGTTAGTTGTCTGTGCTGTTGCATCCTTTTTACAACTCATCTGGAAAAGCATAATCGAAAGTGAAAACAAGCATAGGGATGCGGAGCCTAATAGTAATTTTTTCATTTGTTAGTTTTGTTTAAGAACTCAATATATTAAAATAATTGAATGATGGGCTGGCCAGATGAATGGACTGCCTTTTAGTATCTTTATAAGAAAATATTGCAATGCATATTGTAGAAGGCGATTTTGAAAATGTAATTATTATAGGGAATGGTTTCGATATTAATTTGGGATTAAAAACCCGGTATTCTGATTTCATGAGTAGTAGATACTTCACTGAATTACTGATGCAGGGTAATTATATTAGTCAGAAGTTAAAGGATATCAATGGAGACGGGAATTGGATTGATATAGAAAATATGTTGAAATCATTTTCACGAAGTTCATCTACGTCTTTTAAACCTGACTTTAAAAACGTATGTACAGCTTTATGTCAATATATAAAAAATATTAATTACAGTAATATAGATAGAAAGTCAAAGGCATATCAATTTTTAGACCAGGCAACTCAGAAACCGTTCGTTATTCTTGATTATAATTATACTGGGTCAACAAGAATGATTTTGGATGATTTAGCTGTATCACCAGGTCTTTCCACACGTATGCATATCAAGGTTCACGGCGATGCACATGCCAACAATATAATATTTGGTGTAGAAGATAATTGTGATATAAATTCAAGGGATATTTATCTTAAAAAATCTGTTCATAACAATTTTTTGGGTATTGATTTAGGAACGATTATGGGCGGTACAAAAGAATTGCACATATTTGGGCACTCATTGGGTGAAACCGACCACACTTACTTTGATAATTTCTTTCTGAGTGCGTCCTATCCCGATTCAAATAAGCGAATTGTTATACATCATTATGGTGATGATGGTGGTGATGATATCTATAAACAACTCGATATGCTTACCAATAAAGGTATTGGCAAATTAAGAAAGTATAACAGGTTCAATATGGTTAACTGCACAACGCCATAATCTTTTCGGTTGGCATACTCATGATATGAAATATGAAAACTTATCTATATGGCAGACGATAAAAAAGCAACAGGCAAAGGAGATAGGGAAAGAATCAGCGTATCAGAAGAATATGAAGTTCAGGATTGGGTAAAGAAGTTTAAGGTCACTCCTGAAACATTAAAAAAGGTTGTAAAGGAATTAAGCAACATGGCAAGAGATGTAGAAGAATTCCTTGCAAAAAAAAAATAGTTTAGGTCCTTATTGGACAACCTAACGGGAACAGTCAGAAGAATGGCTGTTCCTTTTTATAGCTTACCATCGAAACCATTTTTAAGTTGTTTCAATGCTTGGTCATGACTTGGATGATGCCCAACAATTGTCGTAGTTACTTCAAAGATTTCAATTGCTTTATCTGCGGCAGCCTTCCATGCTTGATTATTAAAATCTTTATAAACAGCCGCTTTACAATAATATCCCCAAGGAAAATTGGGATATTTCCTTATTACATCATTTATCAAAGGCAATACTTCCATTGTAGCTTTGGGTGCAATTGTTCCCTTGCCTTCAACCAAAATATTTTTCATGCGGTCAATCAAATCGGAAGATACTATTATCCCATATCCCGGAATTACATCCCTTCCATAGATATCAAGTGTGGCATAGTATGAGTATTGTTTGACATTAATAACTTCATTACGCAAAGAATCAATTTCCTTGTTTCTTTGTTCTATATCATTTTGGTATTTTGCAATCTTTGAAAGCATATCCGTGTTTTGGGAAATCAAATCCTTATTTGAGTTTGCCGCTTCAGTTGTTGTAGATAATAACGCAGTATTTTGGTCTACCAGTTTGACGTTACTTGCATTGATTGCATCAATTGTCTTATTCTTCTCTTGTATTTTGCCGGTTAATTCTGTTTGACCTTCTTTGTCGCTGAAATAAGTTCCAAAAAATGAAAATACTGTCCCTAATACAATCAAGCATAAACCAACAATGGACATCCAGTTCATAAGTTATTATTTATTTCATTATTGTTTCTTTAAGGGCAATCGCAAAACTGCCTATCCCAGCTAATCCACTTGTTATTTCAATTAGCCTATCAAGGGCAAAACGTGGCTTTTTCTTTGCTTCAATTGAAGTATTAATTTCATCAAGGCATTCCATTATATCAATTTGTGATTGATTTGTCACCAGTGCATTGTCAATAACCATCTCCCTTAAATCCTGCATCAATCTTTTTACTTCGTCTATATTATTATTAGTAATTGTAACATTGGTGGAGTGAGTTACAATACTTGCATTTGGGCTATTAGAAATATTATAGGTATTGGTGATTATCGAATGACCTTTATTTGAAAAAGAATCTTCTTCAACATATTCAATCCCATAACTTGTTAACTGCGCACTTGTATCACTTTTCGTAAATTGCGCCCTGATTAATTTTTCATCCTGTAACCTATGTGCCAATCTACGTATTTCATCATACGGTTCAAAAGGAATTGCATATAGTTCACAAATCCCTTCAATAGACCATAATAGGCCATCGTCTTTATGTTCATATAAACCTTTTAATATCAGGTCAAGTTTTTCTGATTGTTTCATATATCTTCTTTATCCGCTTTAATGTTCACGCCATTTGAGTCAGTGATAATATTTGCATTAGGGCTGCCAGTGATATTGTAATTATTGGTAACAATTGAATGTCCTTTAAATGAGTAGGAATCGTGTTCACAATAATCAATTCCTTCTGATGTAATTTTTATATCTATCCTATCTCCATATTCAACTGTCCTTACATAGCCATTGTCCTTTAATCGCTTTGCCAGCATATTAGTCTCTACTGGAACTTCAACCGGTACACCTATTGCTTTACACACGTTAGGCACAGCGTGAAACTTTTTATCAAACCTAAAGTTGTATATGTGCCTTAATATTAAGTCTAACTTTTCAGACTGTTTCATACGAATAATTTAATTGTACAACTTCACTAATATCACTTATTCCGCCACGAACAAATGCCATTGATAGCATAAGTAATGATGCCGCAATTTGAAAGTGTACTGTTTCAAGGTCAGGATAAGAACGTTCATTTATCCATTGCAATTCTTTTTGCATGAAGTCAATATGCCGAATCTTTGACCGGTCTTTGTAACGGGTTTCAGGGCATACATCATTATTTGCAGGTACAGGCGCAGCTATAGTTAATGCTTTATATCCAAGTTCAACAATTTCATCCCAATTATCGGACTTTAAGATTTGATTTTTGATTGCAGTTATACCTTTGACAGCAGTTATCTGTTCTGGTGTTATCATTTGTTTTGGTATTAATGAGTTAATAAGACATAGCGGGCAAACTTATTGCCAATCCTTATTATATGAAATAGTGGCAGGAACTCTGCAGGCACCCCCGAATTCCCAAATAATGGCAGCCCATCATGACAATAATTCTTTTATGCAGGGTGACAAAGTAGGGTGAAATTACCTTATTTAAAAGTTCAAGAACAGGGTGACAAATTCCAAGAATATTATTATCGGCTTACCTAGGCTTTATGCGGCCATTACATAATAGTGTACGCCTGTTCATGGCACCAGACAGGCCACCATTGCACTTCTCATTGCACCACCTAGAAGCAAAAAAGGCACCCATTGCATGGATACCTTTATGCTTCAGTGTGGAGAGTACCAGGGTCGAACTGGTGACCTCTTGCATGCCATGCAAGCGCTCTAGCCAACTGAGCTAACCCCCCGGGGTTGCAAATGTAAAATATAAAACGTAAAACGTAAACAGCAATTAATTAATCTAAATGACGTTCATTTACCTTGCTGCAACTTGAATATTGAAAATTGAATATTGAGTATTGAATATTTAATCATCATTAATCCCCCCAAATCTCCTCCTTACCTTCCAGCCATTGTTTAACCAAAGTTGTCGTTACAGATTTTGGACGCTCCAACGGAAATCCAAATGCTCTATCCCAACATAAACTTGCCAATACACCCAATGCTCTTGATACCCCAAACAACACTGTGTAAAATTCATACTCCTGCATACCATAATGTACAAGTAATGCACCACTGTGCGCATCTACATTTGGCCATGGATTTTTTATTTTGGCAATAGATTGCAATATTGGCGGAACCGCTTCATAAATATTCCATACTGTTTGAACAAGCGGATCATTTGGCATGTGCTTTTTACCAAATTCCATTTGTGCGGTAAAGCGTGGATCTGTTTTACGCAATACTGCATGTCCATATCCCGGCACTACCTTTCCTTCACTCAATGTTTTCTTTACATACTCCTCGATCTGTTGTTTGGTTGGTGCATCAGAACCGATCTGGTCACGCAACTCAAATATCCATTTAATTACTTCCTGGTTTGCAAGCCCGTGTAACGGACCGGCAAGCCCGTTCATTCCCGCAGCAAAACTCAAATAAGGATCACTCAATGCAGATCCTACCAGGTGTGTTGTATGTGCAGATACATTTCCTCCTTCATGATCAGCATGGATCACCATGTACAAACGCATCAGCTCTTTGAATCCTTCATCTTCAAATCCCATCATGTGCGCAAAGTTTCCTGCCCAATCCAATAAACCATTCGGTTGAATATGGTCCCCGTTCTTATACTTACGGCGATAGATATACGCTGCAATACGCGGAAGCCTTGCGATCAGGTCCATTGAATCATCAAACACCGCATCCCAGTAATCTTTCTTGTTCATTCCTTTTGCATAACGTTTTGCAAACTGGCTTTCTGTCTGCAAAGCCATGATCGCAACAACAAACTGTGTCATTGGGTGTGTAGCAACAGGCAGTGCCTCAATGGTTGCAAAAACATGGTTGGGCACATGACTGCGGCGTTGCCACACACTGCTCAGGTGCTGCACATCTTCTTCAGTAGGCATATCACCAACAAGCATCAGGTAAAATAACCCTTCAGGTAAAGGTTCGGAACCATTCGGCGCTTTAGGAAGTTTTTCCCTTAATTCGGGAATCGAATATCCACGAAAACGAATACCATCCTGGGCATCGAGCAAAGATGTTTCCGTAACAAGGCCCGTCATTCCACGCATACCCTGGTAGATCTGGCTCAGTGTAACCTCACCAATCTTCTTTTCACCATGCTCCTTTATCAATTCCTTAATTTCTGCCGATGTTGAATCAGCCTTTTCCTTAAACCTTTCCTTAATGATACCCATAATGTTGTCGTATGATATGTTTGATTTTTTATGTTACCGGCGATTGTTTTCCATGGCATCAGCCCGTGTCACTCACTTGTACAATTAGTTATAATGGCAACAATAGCAACGCTTAAAATTACGATGCCTGTTGCGGTTAAACAAAAAGTTTTAAAAGAAAGTTCTACGAATTCGGGAGAAAATAGTAAACTTATTTGGGCGTCCTTCTATAGAGGTAGATCGCCAGGAGGATAAAGATAAAATTGGGTATCCAGGCCGCAAGCCAGGGACTGAAGTCGCCTTTTGTTGCAAATACAAGGCTCAGCCTGCTGAACAATATATACAATACACTCAATACAACCCCGGCCAGGAGATGAAGACCACTGCCTCCCCTTACTTTCCTCGACGCAAGCACAGCACCGATAATGGTTAATATCAATACTGAAAGCGGGATAGCATCCCTGCTGTATCGCTCCACCAGCAGTGAACTGAGCATTTCAGAATTACGCATTTTTTCCAATTCAATGAACCTGTTAAGTTCGGGGGTTATCATCTGGTCTTTGAGGTAATCATCCCTCCTGAGATCGATCGGCTTAAAATTATAATTTACCTGCTTTTTCTTGCTCATCGTCACCGTTTCACTTATGGAATCGATCGTACGTTCGGTTACATCATTCAATGTCCATTTTTTCACTGCGGTATCCCACCTGAAACTTAAGGCCCGCAGATTATATACGAGCTTATTGTTCTTAAACCTTTGAACAAATAAGTTGGATCCGTTCTTTGTAACAGTATCATACCCCCTTATACCAAGCATGGTATTCGGGTCGAGACGGAAATAAATTTTTTCTTTATAAGTCCTCCTGTTTTCATCCGGAGCTTTATTCACATCAACATAACGCTTTTGAAATTCAGCCCATTTCCTGTTTGCAGGAGGAACCACATATTGGTAGGATACCCATAAAAGAATTGTAAGGAACAAACCTCCAGCCAGGTAAGGCATTAAAAATCTTCGGTAGCTGATGCCGCTGCTAAGGATGGGTATAATTTCCGATTTCCCTGCCATCTTGGAAGTAAAGAAAATAACAGAAATAAAAACAAACAGGGGAAAGAGCATTGCATCGATCCGGGGAATGAAACCAAAATAATAATCAACTATGATCCTGCTCACCGGCAACTTCGACTTTACAAAATCTTCCGTTTTTTCACTGATGTCAATTACAACAACAATGGCCGTAAACAATAAGATGCAAAAGAAAAAACTGGTGAGGTAGCGGGATAATATGTACTTGTCGAGTTTTTTCATCGAAAGCGGCAAGATAAATCTTTATTAGGAATAGGGAACAATGAACAGTTAACAATTAACAGATAACAGTTAACAATTATCGGTTGTAAGTTATTATACAGCTTAAAGTCTTCCATTGTTCATTGTTAATTGTTCATTGTTAATTGCTTTCGCTGCAATCCACGCCGTCGTCCACGCATTCTGAAAATTAAATCCGCCCGTAACTCCATCTACATTTATGATCTCGCCGGCAAAGAACAACGCCGGTAATATTTTACTTTGCATTGTATTTACATCAATTTCTTCCAGGCGTATTCCTCCTGCGGTAACAAATTCTTCTTTAAAAGTTGTCTTACCCTTTACAGTAAACTCCTGTGCACATAATATTTTTACCAGCTTATTTTGTTCCTTAGCCGGAACATCGGCCCAGCGCAGGTTAGCTGCGATACCTGATTCCTGCAGGAAATACTCCCACAACCTTGATGGCAGCCCGAATGGATTACGATTATAAATTTTCTGTGAGGCAATGTCAAAGCGTACCTGTTGTATTTTATCTTTCAGGTTATTTTCATTGTATTCTGTAAGCCAGTTTACAACAATGGTATACTCATACTTTTTTATTGCGAGTTCTCTTGCTCCCCAGGCTGATAATTTTAATACTGCCGGTCCGCTTAATCCCCAATGAGTAATGAGTAAGGGCCCTGTTTGCTGCAATTTTGTTCCGGCAATTTTTACGGAGGCATTCTCAACAGCAATACCCATTAATGCAGTAATATTATTTCGAGGAATATTGAACGTAAATAAAGATGGAACAGGATCTTCTATCGTATGGCCCAGCCTGGTAAGCCATTTAAACTGTTCAGATTTTGGATAACCACCACAAGCAATACAAACATAATCCGCAAAAAATTTTTTATTATTTTTAAGAAGTAATTCGAATGAAGGTTCGTTTCCCGTTTCTTGTTTCCCGTTTCCCGTTTCTTGTTTCTCGTTGCTCGTCTCTCGTTTCCCGATTGTCGCAACTTCTGCATTCATCAAGATCTCCACGCCATATTTATTCGCTTCTCTCAACAAGCAATCAACAATTGTTTGCGAATCATCCGTTACAGGAAACATCCTTCCGTCTTTTTCTGTTTTTAATTGCACGCCACGTTCATTAAACCACTGAATCGTGTCCCTGGTAAAAAAATGATGAAAGGCTTTTTTCAGAAATGTTGCACCTCGTGGATATCGTTTTATCATCTCAGCTATACTATCGCAATCATGGGTAACATTACATCTTCCGCCACCACTTACCTTTACCTTACTTAATAATTTAGAGGATCTTTCTATAATGGTTACCTGCAGTCCAGGATAAAGTCTTGCTGCATTTACTGCACAAAAAAAACCTGCCGCACCACCGCCGATAACTACAAGTTTTTTTGAAGACATGAGAGTGAATAGTGAATGGTGAATAGTGAAAGCCGCAGGCCTTATTCGGGAATCGGCAATCGGTAATCGGCAATAACAGTTCTTAAAATGTGAAGATACTATAGATGATCAGAATGTATATTTAATGAACAGCTAAAAGCTTGTAGCCAATAGCTAACAGCCTATTCATGGCTCCACGTTAAATTATTGTTTGCCTTTTCAGCTGCTTCAATTTCTGCAAAGGAAGACAAAATATCAGGATCGCCTTTTGTTATGCAAACATCATGTTCAAAATGCGCCGATGGCTTGCGATCTTTTGTGAGTACGGTCCAACCGTCGCTTAAATGCACCACATCTTTTGTTCCCATATTGATCATTGGTTCAATGGCAAGTACCATTCCTTCTTTTAGCTTTTGTCCTGAACCTTTTTTGCCGTAATTAGGAACCTGCGGATCTTCATGCAGTTTTCGTCCGAGGCCATGTCCGACAAGTTCTCTTACTACTCCGTATCCATGTATCTTTTCAGTATACTCCTGTATTGCATTGGCAATATCACCGATGCGATTGCCCGGGCGGGCTTTTTCGATGCCTTTGTACAATGATTCTTTCGTTACCTTTAAGAGCCTCCTGGTTACTTCAGAAATCTCTCCTATCGCATAAGTATATGCGCTGTCGCCATGAAAACCATTTTTATAAATGCCGATATCAAGAGAAATGATATCCCCGTTTTTCAACACATGATCTCCCGGAAAACCATGTACCACTGCTTCATTCATTGATATGCAGGTTGCAAATGGATAGCCATTATAATTCTTAAAAGATGCTGTGCCGCCATTATCCCTGATAAATGTTTCAACGATAGTATTCACCTGCATCGTGGTCATACCGGCTTGTAAAACCTTTGCAACCTCTGCATGCGCCTTCCCAACCAGCAGGCAGCTCTGGCGCATGATTTCAATTTCGTCCCTGGTTTTATATTGTATCATAGAAATTCAAAATTAAAACAAACCCCAACGATTTTGTCGTCAGGGTTATATAAAAATTTAGTGATAATGTTTATTAAATGCCCGAAGTGGCTGTTGCAGCCTGTCTTCCCTGTATCCTTCCGCTGCTCATTAAACCATCGTACTGGCGCATCAACAATTGTGTTTCTATCTGTTGCAATGTATCCAGGATTACACCTACCATGATCAGCAATGAAGTTCCGCCAAAGAAGGTAGAGAAACTTTGTGTCATACTAAATACCAATTGGAATACACCCGGTAAGATTCCAACCAAAGCCAATAAAACGGCGCCTGGCAAAGTGATCCTATCCATAATAGTACCGATGTAATCCGCTGTAGGCTGACCTGGTTTTACACCAGGGATGAAACCGTTATTGCGTTTCAATTCATCAGCCATTTGCTTAGGGTTGAATATTAAAGCCGTGTATAAGAATGTAAATGCGATCACGCACACAGAATACACGATCATATAAACAATATTGGTATGATCCGTAAAATATTTCGCCCACCCTTCACCGGTAAACCCGGTAAATATTGTAGGCAGGAATAAAATTGCCTGTGCAAAGATGATCGGCATTACACCCGCTGCATTCACTTTCAAAGGAAGGAAATTACGGGCACCTCCAAACTGGCGGTTACCAACGATCTGTTTTGCATAGTTAACAGGAACTTTTCTTGTACCCTGTACAAGCATGATCAATCCCATGATGATACCGATCAGGAATAATACTTCAACAAGCATGATCAATAATCCACCCGCACCTCTTTGTGCGATCCTTGCAGCCCATTCCTGGCTTACTGCCTGCGGGAAACGTGCAAGGATACCGATCATAATGATGATAGATGTACCATTACCCAAACCTTTATCAGTGATTTTTTCACCAAGCCACATTACGAATAATGTACCAACAGTGAGTATAACTACAGTAGATATCCAGAAGAAATCACCATAACCCGGTATTAAAGCCTGTGCATTGCTTGGACTTTTCAGGTAACCAATATAAGCAGCTGCCTGGAAAGCTGTAACGATTACCGTTAGGTAACGTGTCCATGAATTGATTTTCTTTCTGCCGCTCTCTCCTTCCTTTTGGATCTTTGCCATTTGAGGAACAAGGATGGTCATCAGCTGCATAAAGATAGAGGCAGAGATATATGGCATGATACCCAATGCAAAAATGGAAGCTTTGGAAAAAGCGCCTCCTACAAAAGCATCCAGCAACCCAAGCATACCATTGTTCTTGGTGCTGTCATGGAGGGCTGCTAATTTATTGGGATCTATACCAGGAAGAACAATAAAAGAGCCTAAGCGGTAAATGAATAATAATAATAAGGTAAAAGTTATTTTATTACGCAGTTCCTCGATGCTCCAGATATTCTTAAGTGTTGTTATGAATTTCTTCACAGAATTAAGTCGATTTAATTGTTTTCGCTAAAACCCAAAGGCTTATTTTCATAAGCCGTGCAAATATCGGATAATTATTTTACTATTTCTATAGTACCACCTGCAGCTTCAATAGCAGCTTTTGCTTTTTCGCTTACAGCATTTACTTTGAAATTAAATTTTCCTTTTATTTCACCATTCCCAAGAACTTTTACAGCATCGGTCTGGCTGATCAATCCATTAATATATAAGTTCTGGAGATTGAATTCTGTAATTCCATATTTCTCAGCATAATGATCTACCTGCCCGATGTTGATCACTTTAAATTCTATCCGGAGGTTATTTTTAAACCCGCGTTTTGGAATACGACGTTGGATTGGCATCTGTCCACCTTCATGTCCTTTCTTGCTTTTGTAACCGGCACGGCTTTGACCACCTTTATTACCTTTTGTAGATGTACCACCTTTACCACTTGCCTCACCACGGCCAATACGCTTTTCTTTGTGAGTAGCTCCTTTCGCGGGCTTTAGAGTATGTAAATTCATTGTATGTTGATTTTAGACTTACGGGGTATCACCCCTCGCTTGATTAATTATGAATTATGAATTATGAGTTATGAATTATGAATTATGAGTTACAAACAACTCAATAATTCAGCATTCATAATTCTGCATTTATTACGCTTCTTCAACCCTTATCAGGTGATTCACTTTTGTGATCATACCAAGTATCTGCGGAGTTGCTTCCACTTCTACTGTTGCGTTCATTTTCTTCAAACCGAGGGCCACCATGGTTCTTTTCTGGCGCTCTGATCTGTCGATTACGCTTTTTATTTGAGTTACTCTTAACTTTTTCATGATTCAATATTTATGATCTATGATGTATGATTTATGATGTGTTCTAAAAATCATACATCATATATCTTACATCACACATTTGATTTTATCCGTTAAATACTTTCTTCAGTGACACGTTTCTTGTTTTAGCAATCGCAATCGGTTCACGCAAAGTAGCCAATGCTTTGAAAGTTGCTTTTACCACGTTATGCGGATTAGCAGAACCTAAATTCTTTGCCAATACATCGGTAATACCTGAAAGCTCCAAAACCGCACGCATACTACCTCCAGCGATTACACCTGTACCATGAGCAGCTGGTTTTATCAGAACTTTTGCTGCGCCATCTTTGCTAAGCTGATCATGAGGAATAGTGCCATGCATAATAGGAACTTTTATAAGGTTCTTTTTTGCATCTTCAATTCCTTTGGTAATTGCTTCCTGTACTTCCTTCGCCTTACCAAGACCGTGACCTACCACGCCTGCTTCATTTCCTACCACTACCAGCGCAGAAAAACTAAATGCACGTCCGCCCTTAGTTGTTTTTACTACTCGGTTGATGGCAACAACTTTCTCTTTCAATTCCAGGTCGCCGGCTTTCATTTTATTTACAGTTACGTTTGACATGTACGTTCGTATTATTAATAATGTTTAAATTAAAAAACCAATCCAGCTTCTCTTGCTCCTTCAGCAACGGCCTTCACGCGACCATGATAAATATAACCACTACGATCAAATACTACTTTTGTAATACCAAGCTCCACAGCTTTTCTCGCAATGGCTTCACCAACCATTTTGCTTTTATTAATCTTAGGTGCTTTTTGTGCTGTAATATCCTTTTGTTTTGATGAAGCAGCAGCAATCGTTGTACCCGTTGAATCATCGATCAACTGAGCATAGATATCGGTGTTGCTTCTGAAAACGCTAAGACGTGGCATTGCAGGTACTCCGTTTATGTTTTTGCGGATACGATACCTGATCTTTTGTCTTGCACTTGTTTTATTGTTCATCTTGTTTTATTTATATCCCCGATGCTGCCGGGAATTGATTTGATAATTAGTTGATTTGGTAATTTGATGATTAGAGAAATGCTGATTAGAAAATGTATTTCATTATCAAATTATCTCATCACCAAATCATCAAATTATTTTCCTGCTGATTTACCAGCTTTTCTTCTCAATACCTCACCTTCAAACTTCACACCCTTACCCTTGTATGGTTCCGGCTTACGTAAACCACGGATCTTAGCACATACCTGCCCAAGCAATTGTTTATCTGTACTTGTAAGTATGATCATTGGGTTCTTACCTTTTTCCTGTTCTGTTTTTACAGTTAATTCTTTAGGTATTTCAAAAATGATGTTATGAGAATATCCTAAAGCAAGGTCAAGAAGATTTCCCTGGTTGGCTGCTTTATAACCCACACCCACCAGTTCCAATTTCTTTGAATATCCTTCTGTAACGCCTTTAACCATGTTACTGATCAAAGAACGGTAAAGACCATGCATTGCACGATGACGGATCTGGTCAGTAGGACGGGTAAATACAACTTTACCGTCAACCAATTCAACTTTAATATCCCTGTCAATAGCCTGTTTCAATTCGCCTTTAGGACCTTTAACTGTAACAACATTTTCGTTGCTAATGGCGAAGGTTACCTCTTTTGGCATGTCTACCGGCTTCTTTCCTATACGACTCATTTTCTTTAATTTGAAAATTTGATAATTAATTTGATTTGGAAATGGGTTTGATTGTGATCAGCTATGTATAGAAAGCTTAATTCAATCTTTATATTGTGATTTGAAAATCATTTCCGAATTCCCAAATCGATTCATCAACAAATAGATTAGAAGATGTTGCAAAGCACTTCTCCACCTACGTTCTGTGCTTTGGCTTCTTTGTCTGTCATTACACCCTTTGATGTTGAAATGATAGAAACACCTAAACCATTTTTTACGCGTTTGAAATCCTCAGGCTTTTTATAGCTGCGTAATCCCGGACGGCTTACTCTTTCGAGGCTTTGGATCACCGGTAATTTGGTTGAAGGATCGTATTTAAGTGCTATCTTAATTACACCTTGCTTGCTGTCATCTTCAAATTTATATTTAAGAATATAGCCTTTATCATAAAGTATCTCTGTGATACGTTTTTTCAGATTGCTTGCAGGAATTTCCACAATACGGTGATTAGCCATCTGTGCGTTGCGAATTCTTGTTAAATAATCTGCGATTGGATCAGTAACCATTGTTATTTTGTGTTAATTGATTTAATAATTTTTTACAATGCGATATCCGTGCTGGATACTTGATTCTTGAACCCTGATGCCGGATCGTTCTATCCGGTACCTGGTATCTAGTATCGGTTCCTATTTTACCAGCTAGCTTTAGTAATCCCGGGTATTTTTCCGGAAAGCGCCATATCCCTGAACATGTTGCGGCTTACACCGAAGTGGCGGATAAAACCCCTTGGACGACCCGTAAGCTGGCACCTGTTTTTTAAACGAACAGGAGAAGCATTCTTTGGTAACATATCCAATGCTGCATAATCTCCGGCTGCTTTAAGTGCTGCTCTTTTTTCTGCAAAACGGGCAACCATCTTTTCCCTTTTAGCCTGCCTGGCTACGATTGATTTTTTTGCCATTAGTTATTAATTGTCTGATTTTTTTACATTTTTAAAAGGCATACCCAACTCTTTCAGCAATTCAAATGCTTCTTCATTAGTGCCTGCTGTTGTTACGAACGTGATATCCAGTCCCGTGATCTTATTCACCTTATCAATATCAATTTCCGGGAAGATGATTTGTTCTGTTACACCTAATGTATAGTTGCCACGGCCATCGAATGCTTTATCATTGATACCTTTAAAATCACGTACACGTGGCAGTGATACAGATACCAGCCTGTCGAGGAACTCATACATCTTTACACCACGAAGGGTAACTCTTGCACCGATCGGCATGTTTTTACGAAGCTTAAAGTTTGAGATATCTTTTTTAGACATCGTAGCTACTGCCTTTTGCCCGGTGATGTTTGATAGTTCATCAATTGCAACATCGATCAGTTTTTTATCTGTAACAGCGCCATTTACACCGCGATTCAAACAAATCTTGGTAAGCCTTGGAGCCTGCATTACAGTTTTATAACTGAATTTTTTCATTAAAGCAGGTACAACTTCTTTTTTGTACTTATCTGCTAATCTCGGAGTATTAGTTGTTGTGCTCATTATTTGATTACCTCCCCTGATTTTTTAGCGATTCTTATTAATTTACCGTCTTTGCGGTCACGTTTAATTTTTGAAGGTCCACCGCTTTTAGCATCCCAAAGCATTACATTGCTGATTGCGATTGGAGCTTCTTGTTTTACGATACCACCTTTTGTATTTTGCGCAGTAGGTTTACTGTGTTTTGTAACAATGTTTACACCTTCTACCAATACACGGCTTTTTTCCAATATTACTTCCAGCACTTTGCGTGGCTTCTTCAAATCTTTATCCTCACCGGTAATTACTACTACCTGGTCGCCTTTCTTGATGCTGAACTTGGGTTTAAATCTTGTTTCCATTTTTTATTTAGCTTTTAGCTATTAGCTGTAAGCTGCTAGCGTTGTTTTATTATTTTTAACCTGTCTTGCTAATAGCTAATGGCTAATAGCTACAGCTTCTTACAATACCTCCGGAGCAAGCGAAATGATCTTCATATAACCTTTATCCCTCAGTTCACGTGCAACGGGCCCGAATATACGCGTACCTCTTGGCTCATCTGCATTGTTCAACAATACCACTGCATTGTCATCAAAACGAATATAAGAACCATCTTTACGACGTAATTTATTTTTTGTCCTAACGATTACTGCTTTGCTTACCGTTCCTTTTTTAATACCACCTGCAGGCATTGCATCTTTAACAGTAACAACGATCTTATCACCAATTTTGGCATAATCCTGTCCGCTGTTTCCAAGAACACGGATACACAGTACTTCTTTGGCACCGCTATTATCCGCTACGTTTAGTCTGCTCTCTTGCTGAATCATTTTTTTAGCTTTTAGCTATTAGCTGTTAGCTGATAGCTGGTTAACTTATTTTTTTTGCCTTCACTAATAGCTTGTAGCTAATAGCTCAGCTACTATTTCACTTTTTCTACAATCTCCACCAGTCTCCAACGTTTTGTCTTACTCATTGGTCGAGACTCCATGATCTTTACTGTATCACCAATGCTGCACTCGTTTTTTTCATCATGAGCGTGAAAGCTGGTTGTCTTTTTAAGGAACTTACCATACAATGGGTGTTTTACTTTACGTTCAACCTTTACAGTGATCGTTTTATCCATTTTATTACTGGATACCACACCTACCCTGGTCTTCCTTAAATTTCTATCAACGGTTGTTGTTGCTGTTGTTGTTTCCATCTTTTATTTTTTAATTGGACTATGCTCCAATTTGAACTTTTCTTAATGCTGTTTTTAAACGTGCAATATCTCTTCTTAACGAACGAATGCTTTGAGGATTCTCCAGAGGAGCAATTGCATGAGCGAAGGTTAATTTCTTAATACGCAATTCATCTTCCTTGATCTTTGCGGTAAGATCTGCCTCATTTAACCCGTTCAGGCTTTTTACAAAATCAACTTTTTTTGACATTTTTATTAATTTGATAATTTGGTAATTTGATAATTTGGTGATGATTGATTCATATCCAAATTTCCAAATCGACTAATTTTTATGCTACGTAGTCACGGCTTTTTACAAACTTTGTCAGGATCGGCAATTTTTGTGCAGCCAGTTCAAACGCTTCTTTTGCAACCTGCTCAGGTACACCGTCTGCTTCAAATAAGATACGACCTGGTTGTACAATAGCAGCCCATCCTTCGGGGTTACCTTTACCTTTACCCATCCTCACTTCGGCTGGCTTTGCTGTAATTGGTTTGTCTGGAAAGATCCTGATCCATACATTTCCTTCACGTTTCATATGACGGGTCAATGCCTGACGGGCACTTTCAATCTGCCTGTTCGTTAACCAAACACTATCCAGTGCTTTTAAGCCAAATGTTCCAAATGCAAGGGTTGCACCACGTTTGGTATCTCCTTTCATCCTTCCTTTCTGGGTCTTCCTGTGTTTGCTTCTTTTTGGTGATAACATCGTTTTTTAATTTATGATGTATGATTTAAGATCTAAGATTTAAAATCACACAGCTTTTAGAATTCGATTTTAATTTTTACTGGTATGATATCTCATACATATTTACTTATTTTCTTCCACCGCCTCCGCCTCTGCGATCATCTCCACCACGCCCGCCTCTGTCGCCGCCACCGCGACCACCTCTATCTCCGCCACGTCCACCACGGTCATCTCTTCCACCACGGTCATCTCTTCTTTCAAAACCACCTTGTCTTTCATTTCCGTCATTCTTTCCACCGCCTGCAATCACATTAGGGTTCAGATCTCTTTTACCAAGTACTTCTCCTTTACAGATCCATACTTTGATACCGATCTTACCGTAAACTGTAAGTGCAAATACGCTTGCATAGTCAATATCCATACGCAGTGTGTGCAATGGAGTACGTCCTTGTTTGATTTCTTCGCTACGTGCAATCTCAGCACCACCCAAACGGCCACCAACCTTTACTTTAATTCCTTCAGCACCCATACGTAATGCAGAAGCAATCGACATTTTAATAGCACGTTTGTAATTAATACGATTTTCCAGTTGGCGTGCAATTGTATCAGCAACAATGTTTGCATCCAGTTCCGGCCTGCGTATCTCAAGAATATTTATCTGCACATCTTCCTTACCGCATAATTTTTTCAACTCTTCTTTGATCCTGTCAACCTCGCCACCACCTTTACCGATAATGATACCTGGTTTAGATGTATGAATCGTTACGATCAGTTTATTAAGCGTTCGCTCAATAACGATCTTTGCAATTCCACCTTTATTGATACGTGCATTCAGGTAATTCCTGATCTTATCATCTTCAATCAGTTTGCTTGCAAAATCTTTTTTGTGAGCATACCAGTTACTGTCCCAACCACGAATGATTCCTAATCTTGCACCTATCGGATTTGTTTTCTGACCCATATTCGGTTTTTAATTATTTGTGTTTAAACCTGGTTTATTTTTTTGTTGCAACCTTCTCTTTCTTAGGAGCTGCTGTTTTTTTTGCTGTTGTTTTCTTTGCTGTGGTTTTTTCTGCTACTACCCGTTCTTCGGTTACTTCTACAGCACTCACCTGGTTGTTCTTTTGATTCTTAACGAGTTTAGTTTCTGTACCCGCGATATCAACGATCACAGTTACGTGGTTGCTGCGTTTACGAACCCGGTATCCACGACCCTGTGGTGCAGGACGCATACGTTTGATCACTCTTGCGCCATCAACAAAAATTGTTTTTACTACCAAAGAACTTTCATCTGCACCTTCATTTTTTTGCTTCCAGTTACTGATCGCAGAAAGTACGAGTTTACGTAAAGGAACAGCCGGGTGTTTAGGATTATGATCCAGTATTGCCAGGGCCTTTTCAATCTTCATTCCACGAATAAGATCCGCCAATAAACGCATCTTACGCGGAGAAGTCGGGTAATTATTCAATTTTGCTACTGCTTCCATTGTTTATTAGTTTCTTGTTTCTTGTTTCTCGTTTCTCGTTAGGTTCTTTTCAAGGAACGTTTCAACGAGTAACCAGGAACGAGTAACGGTTTTTTATTATACTATCTTTTTACTAGAGTGACCTTTAAAGTTTCTTGTTGGTGCAAATTCACCTAACTTATGTCCTACCATAAATTCTGTCACATACACAGGTATGAATTTGTTCCCGTTATGTACTGCGAAAGTTTGTCCCACGAAATCCGGGGTAATGGTACTCCTGCGACTCCATGTTTTAATAACACCTTTCTTTGTTTTTCCTTCATTCATAGCAACTACTTTTGTTTCAAGTGCTGCCTGTACATAAGGACCTTTTTTTAATGAACGAGCCATGTTGTTTTTTCTGTTTATTCCCTGGCTGGGCCAGGTATTTTAACAATGATTATTTCTTTACTGCTATCAGAAATCAGGTTTCAGCTATTGCCGATTCACGATTGCCGATTATTACTTATTAGGTAACTTCTTACCGTTTCTTCTCTGGATGATCATCTTGCTTGAACCTTTACCAACTGTACGTGTAATCTGTCCTTTAGCGTATTTACCCTTGCGGCTACGTGGGTGACCACCTGAGGCACGTCCTTCACCACCACCCATCGGGTGATCTACCGGGTTCATCGCTACCGCTCTTGTACGTGGACGAATTCCTTTCCACCTGTTGCGGCCTGCTTTACCCATACTCTCCAGGTTATGATCACTGTTACTTGTAACACCAACCGTTGCATAGCATTTGATCAACACTTTCCTCAATTCACCACTTGGCATTTTTATTACCGCATATTTTTCTTCCTTATTCGTAAGCTGCGCAGACGTTCCGGCACTGCGTACAAGAATACCACCATGACCAGGCTGCATTTCAATGTTGTGAACGTTAGTACCCAATGGCATGTTCTTTAACATCAATGAATTTCCTAATTCAGGAGCCACATCATCACCGCTGATAACGGTCTGGCCTACCTGTAGCCCTTGCGGCGCAAGAATATAACGCTTCTCACCATCAACATACGCCAATAGAGCGATGAATGCAGTACGGTTTGGATCATATTCAATTGTCTTTACAAGAGCAGGAATATTCTTCTTATCCCTTTTGAAATCAATGATACGGTACATGGTTTTGTTTCCACTACCCATATAGCGCATTGACCTTCTGCCCTGTGCATTTCTTCCGGCTGTGCTCTTCTGTTTTTCAAGAAGGCTTTTTTCAGGTTCGTTGGTTGTAATTTCTGCATAAGCATTTCCAATTCTCCAACGGGTTCCTGCTGTGACCGGTTTGTATTTTCTAAGTGCCATTTTAATTACTTTTTATTGTCAAAACTTTGCGGTGCTGACCACCATTCATTAATAATATTAAATTGTTCCGTACAGATCAATTGTTTCACCTTCTGCAACGGTTACCAGCGCCTTCTTCTTAGCCGGTTTACGACCAACGATGAATCCGGATTTAGTATATTTCGCTTTCAGTTTAGATGGCATTACCGAAGTATTTACATTTTCAACCTGAACACCATAGAATTGTTCTATAGCTTTCTTAATTTCCAGTTTATTCGCCTTCCTGTCTACAATAAAAGTGTAGCGGTTCATTTTTTCTGATTGCTTGTTAGCTTTTTCAGATAAGATTGGCTTTATTAAAACGTCAGACAGTTTCATGTCAACTTGATTTGTTGTGTTTATTAATTATGCTTCTGCTTCAGTTGCTGAAAATAATCTTGCAGCACTTTCTGTTAATACCAATACGTTTGCATTTAAAATGTCGTATGTATTCATGTCACTTAATAATGTACCGTTAACGCCCTGTACATTGCGCAAGCTCAGGTACATATTATCGTTATATTCAGGAATTACAAACAATGCTTTTTTACGGCCGATGTTCAAACTTTTTAATATTGCCGAAAAAGTTTTTGTTTTTGGTGCTTCCATTTTCACATCTTCCAAAACAACGATTGCATTTTCTTTTGCTTTGTGAGCCAATGCACTCATTTTAGCAAGATCCTTTACTTTACGATTCAGTTTGATATCATATTTGTGTGGTTTTGGTCCGAAGATCGTACCACCACCTTTGTACAATGGGTTACGCAGGTTACCCTTACGTGCACCACCGGTTCCTTTTTGCTTATGCAGTTTTTTAGAAGAACCATGTACTTCCATACGTGTTTTTACTTTGTGTGTACCCTGGCGTTGTGCACCCTGGTATTGTTTCACTGCCAAGTAAATAACGTGGTCATTTGGTTCGATACCAAAAATCTCTTCCGGAAGTTCAACTGTTCTGCCGGTCTTTTCGCCTTTTGTATTTAGAATATCTAGTTGCATTTCTTTATTTTTTTTGGTTCAATTTTTTGTGATACTTAATTTGTTTGAGATTATTTCTGTATCAAAACGATTGAACCGTTATGGCCCGGAACCGAACCACTTACTAATATGTAATTTTTTTCTGCGAAAATTTTAACCACTTTAAGACCTTTCATTTTCACCCTGTCGCCACCCATACGGCCCGCCATGCGCATACCTTTAAATACACGGCTGGCATCAGATGAGTTACCAATAGAACCCGGAGCTCTTGAACGATCATGCTGGCCATGAGACTGCCCGCCAACACCATGGAAGCCATGACGTTTAACAACACCCTGGAAGCCTTTACCTTTGGTTGTACCAACCACTTCAACTTTATCGCCTTCGGCAAAAATGTCTACTGTGATGGATTCACCAACTGCTTTATCTATTTCGCTATCGCGGATTTCCTGGACGAATTTTTTAGGAGCTGTATTAGCTTTTGCGAAGTGGTTTACTTCTGACTTGATGGAGTGCTTCTCATTTTTATCGCCGAATGCGATCTGGAGAGCATTATAACCGTCTGTTTCTACGGTCTTCTTTTGAGTTACAACGCACGGACCTGCTTCGATGATCGTAACCGCAGTTTGCTTGCCGGTTGTGTCAAAGATACTGGTCATGCCAATCTTCTTACCAATAATACTTTTCATTGTATCTATTTTATGCCCAGCGGTCTTAATTAAGACTTAGGCGTTCATATTTTTCTTTTTAAGAGCTTACCTGGTGCCTGTCCCGGCTTACGGGAAGGTTCATCAAGCCTTTATTTCAACATCCACACCACTTGGCAAATCAAGTTTACTCAATGCATCCACTGTACGGCTGCTGCTGGTGTAAATGTCTAACAAACGTTTGTGTGTACACAATTGAAACTGCTCACGTGCTTTCTTGTTTACGTGAGGAGAACGCAATACGGTAAAGATTTTCTTATGAGTAGGTAAAGGAATAGGACCTGTTACTACTGCTCCCGTACTACGTACAGTTTTTACAATCTTTTCGGCTGATTTATCAACTAAGTTGTGGTCGTAAGATTGTAATTTGATTCTGATTCGTTGTGACATATTTAAAGAACTTTAAGAATTCCGTTTTTGAATTTGGACCGCAAAGGTAAGGGTTGAATTTTAAACAGCAAAAGAAAAAAGGAAAGTTTTTTAAAAATATCTCTGCTGTGCAGGAAGATCGGGAAAGGAAAGATGCAGGATTTATATCTTTTAATACCAGTTGGTTATCAGTTTAAAGTCAGAAAAGACCTTGTTACTTTGTCGTAAGTCTTTTTAATACCCTTTTTTGTGAGGTGTTCATCCAGGTCGATCATATAACCGGGGGTGTTAAGGGTTTGTTCATGAATAACAACAACTCTTACCCTGTTCACGTCAAATCCCGAAAGCCTGAGGGATTCGTCAGCACTTTTATCCTTATAATGCTCTAAAAACTTTGCCAATTGCCTTAAATCGGCGGGAATGATACAGATATCGTTGATGTTGGATTCGCTCTCTGAATACGTATTTATTAAGTATTTATAAGCTTTGCGGATAGCCAAAGCATTCTCATAAGTATGTATCATGCGCTAATATACAATCCAAAATAATATAGACCGTAATTTTACGCAAAATAGAGTAAAAATACTCATGTCTAATCGGAAGAATACTATAGATACCTGCAGCTCACTATTTCCAGGCTATCACCAGCATTCCTGCAACAATTAACCCGGCACCTACAAAAATCCTTGGAGTAAGTGGTTCTTTTAAAAACCGGAAAGAAAGCAAAATGGTAAGCACAAGGCTTCCTTTATCTATGGCCGAAACTTCGGATACCTTGCCCATTTGTAATGCCTTATAATTAGAATAACCAGGAAGCCCCGGTAGCAATCGCCGAAAGGGTAAGAAATAGCCAGTTGTTTTTCGACAGCCCCGATACTTCACCTGCGGTGCCCCTGAGAAACACGATTCCCCATGTAATAAAAAGAATAATTGCAGTTCTGATAGCCGTAGCAAGATCGGAATTCACAGCTTTTAGCCCCGCCTTTGCAAGAACCGCTGTTAAAGCGGCAAATAAGGCAGATAACAACGCATATATTAACCATCCGGGCATGATGAGAGTTTAATCGTGTTTTTAAGACTAATTATCTTTTTCGACTACACCTCCGCTACTCTCCGATTTTTTCACACTTGGAGCTGCACCACGATAACTGATATTTCCACCACTGCTTGCAGACGCATCAAGACTAACACTTGCATAAACACGCACATTGCCGCCACTGCTTGCCGATGCGTGCGTATTCTCACTTAAAAGATCAGCAGCAACAATTGTTGATCCACTGGAACAGGATGCATGAAAATCTTTGGTGCGGCCGGATAAAGTAAGTTCTCCCCCACTACTCGCATCAGCTTTTATTTCGGGCGCATTGAAAGTTGCCTTTATATTTGAACCACTGGATGCTTTGGCAGTAATTGTGCCTTCTGATTTCAACTCATCTTTGCTTCTGACTTCCGACCCGGCTGATGCATTGATCCTGTTGACCCGGGGAGCAGTAATCAATACTTTTAAATGTGCATCTGATACATTAACATGTTCAAGCTTTATTTTTAAATCATCACCCTCTACTTTTATATCAACATATTTAACAAGATTGTCATCTGCTTCCAGCACCACATTTTCTGAAGGCCCGTTCTTTATTTCCACCTCAAATCCGCCACTGACTTTAATTCCCGTAAATGCTGCTACATCTTTTGTTTTTGTAACAATAACACCGCTACCCTTTTCATACATGCAGGAGCCCAATAAGGCTACAATAAATAATGAAAGAATTAGTTTTCTCATGTGACTTTTTTTAGAATACAAATATAGTTGTTAGCTATTTGCTGTTAGCTATTAGTTGGTTTTTTGGAGGGCAGATTTATATAAATTTTTTACACTCAAATACTGATTGATGTTTGACGTTTGCCGTAAAATTGAAACTTCCAGCTTTCACTATTCACCATTCACCATCACCTATTCACTAATTCTTTACCTTCGCAACAATTATGACAGAAAAGATATTGATTCTCGATTTTGGCTCTCAATACACCCAGCTGATCGCACGTGCTGTTAGAGAAGCAAATGTTTACTGCGAGATACAGCCTTACCATAAAGACATCGTTTTCGAAAAATCCCTAAAAGGAATTATTTTATCAGGCTCTCCGTTTTCAGTAAATGATGAAAAAGCACCTGTAGTCGATATTGATACGATGCTGGAAAAATTACCTGTACTGGGTGTTTGTTATGGAGCACAATTAACTGCTAAATTATTTAATGGCCATGTGGCAAAAAGTAATAAAAGAGAATATGGACGGGCAAGTTTTACTATAACCAGGGAAAATGAATTAATGACGGGAATGACAACGATTTCACAGGTATGGATGAGCCATAGCGATACCATTGAAAAACTACCGCCTGGTTTTGAATTGCTTGGTACAACCGAAAGCATACCTGTTGCTGCATTCAAAAGTGACACGGCAGCACACAAAATATTCGGATTACAGTTTCACCCGGAAGTATATCATTCAACTGAAGGAAAAAAGATCATTAAGAATTTCCTGGTTAACGTTTGTGGTTGTACGCAGGATTGGACTGCAGCACATTTTATCACGGATGCGGTGGCCGCATTAAAAGAACAGTTAGGTGATTCAAAAGTGGTAATGGGATTAAGTGGTGGGGTCGACAGCACGGTTGCTGCAACACTTATTCATAAAGCAATTGGGAAAAACCTCTACGGCATTTTTGTTGACAATGGAGTGTTGCGCAAAAATGAATTTGAACAGGTGCTTGAAACTTACAAACAACTCGGCCTGAATGTAAAAGGAGTGGATGCCAAAGACCATTTTTATGCAAAACTTGCGGGGAAGGTATTGCCGGAAGAAAAAAGAAAAGCAATCGGAAAAACCTTTATTGAAATCTTTGATGATGAGGCTCATAAAATAAGCGGGGTTGGCTGGCTGGGACAAGGAACGATTTATCCTGACGTGATTGAATCTATTTCTGTACATGGCCCGTCTGTTACCATCAAATCGCATCACAATGTGGGCGGACTTCCCGAAACGATGAAATTAAAACTGGTGGAACCTTTACGTTCTCTCTTCAAAGATGAGGTAAGAAAGATCGGTTTGGAACTGGGCATTCCTGAAGCAATGATCAATCGTCATCCGTTCCCGGGACCGGGATTGGCAATAAGAATATTGGGAGAAGTTACTGAAGAAAAGGTACGGTTGTTGCAGGATGCAGACTTTGTTTATACAGAAAATTTAAAGAAATACGATTTGTATAATAAAGTATGGCAGGCCGGAACTATTTTACTTCCAGTAAAAAGTGTTGGTGTGATGGGTGATGAGAGAACCTATGAATTTACTGTTGCATTAAGAGCAGTGAGTTCGGTTGATGGAATGACAGCGGATTGGTCACACCTCCCCTATGAATTCCTGGCAAATGTTTCCAATGACATCATCAATACGGTAAAGGGAATTAACAGGGTGGTATACGATATCAGCAGTAAACCCCCGGCTACGATTGAGTGGGAGTAGCAATTTGAAAATTTGATGATTGGAAATTTGGAAATGAAAGCGGGTTTATTATACATGTTGTTTGTAACCCTGAATTGATTTTTTTATAACAAGGAAGATGAAAAAAAAATATTGCATTGTTTTAACCGGATTGATACTTTTTTGTTTTTCTTCTTTTGCACAGGGTGATACTTCCGAACCTAAAACCTATCGTATAGGCATATTCGCTCCACTTTACCTTGATTCTGTTTTCAGCGAGGACCAGTTTAAATACGAAAAAAATTTCCCCCGCTTTGTTGTGCAGGGGTTGGATTTTATACAAGGTGCACAGATAGCACTTGACAGCATGCCATTGCCAAATGGAAATATTGACGCCCGTTTCTTTGATTCGAAATCCACTACAGAAGATATTGCAGCCTTGATCAGTAGCAAAAAACTGGATAGTCTTGACCTGATCATTGGTTCTGTGAAAGATGACGAATATCCTTCATTGGCAAATTTTGCATCTGAAAAAAAGATCCCATTCATTTCTGCTACTTATCCAAATGATGGGGGCATTACAAATAATCCATACCTGGTTATCCTGAACTCGACATTAAAAGCACACTGCGAAGCAATCTATAGTTATATACTTCAAAACCACGGAACAGATAAAATATTGCTGATACGTAAGGCAGGAACGCAGGAAGATAAAGTGGCCGGTTATTTCAACACGCTTAACAAACCGGACGGCAAACCCCTCTTGAATATCCAGACGGTTAATATCGACAGCAACTTTTACACCGTTAAATATAAGCTGGATAGCCTGGCGCAGAATATCATTATAGGGGGAAGCCTGGACGAAGAGTTTGCATATAGCCTGGCAGCTGCAGTTGCTCCTTTGAAAAAGAAATATGACATAACGTTGATCGGTATGCCAAACTGGGATGGGTTTCAATCATTCAATAACAGCAAGAAAAATTTAACCGATTTCCCGATATACTTTACCTCTCCTTATTTTAATAGTAAATGGGACAACTATAGTAAGATGGTGCAGAATGTTTACCTGAAAAAATATAAAGGCAAGCCTTCTGACTATGCATACAAAGGATTTGAAACGATCTTTGTTTTTTCAAGACTGTTTACAAATTATCCCGAAAACTTTATGGGTCATCTGAATGATTACGATTATAAAATTTTCAGCGAGTATAATTTTAAACCTGTTTATAATAAAAAGACTAATACCAATGCTGATTATTATGAAAACAAACACCTTTACTTTTTAAAATCAATGAATGGTGTTGTGTCGAAAGCGTGGTAACTGACAATTGATAATTAATAATGAACAATTAAAACCTCTCAATTATTTAACCCATCCAAACTATAAGGTACTTTTTAAGCTTTCACTATTCACTTACTCATTATTCACTTACTCACTATTCACTTATTCCCTTCCCATCGATTGCCGATTGCCGATTCCCGTTTGCCTTTCCTAAAGATGGAACAGCATTTGCCTTAATTTTCACCAAAGGTTATTTGATCTGAAAGGCCATGCAATTAATCGAATTCACAGACAAAGGATTATACTGCCGGCAGGGAGATTTTTATATCGATCCCTGGAAGCCGGTAAATAAAGCTGTGATCACGCATGCACATAGTGATCATGCAAAATGGGGAAGTAATTCCTATTTATGCCATCATTTTACAAAACCATTGTTACAACTAAGATTAGGAGAGCAACATTATGAAAGTATCGGCTGGAATGAACCAGTTCATTTAAATGGGGTAAAGGTCTCCTTGCATCCTGCCGGGCACATTATTGGTTCTGCACAGGTGAGAGTTGAATACAAAGATGAAGTGTGGGTATTTACCGGTGATTTCAAAACGGAAAATGATGGCATATCTACTGCGTTTGAACCTGTGCGTTGTAATACATTCATAACCGAATCAACCTTTGGCTTACCCATCTACAAGTGGGAATCGCAACAATTGCTTTTTGAAAAAATAAAGGATTGGGTATCGGAAAATAAAAAAGAGAAAAAAGCAAGTGTGTTTATTGCCTATAGTCTTGGTAAAGCACAGCGCATTTTAAAACCACTTTCGGAAACAGGAATCCCGGTATATGCTCATGGCGCCGTTTTTAATATTCATCAAACCCTCATAAACAGCGGCTGGAATTTACCGTTAGTAAACAGGATTACTCCTGAAACTACAAAAGAAGAACTGAAAGAATGTATTGTAATAGCACCTTCCGGTGCGGAAGGATCTCCATGGATAAAAAGATTTTCGCCCTATGCTGTTGGCATTTGCAGCGGATGGATGCAGGTAAGGGGAAATGTGAGAAGAAAGAATGCAGATGCTGGTTTTGTGATCAGTGATCATGCTGACTGGAATGGCCTGATCAGCGCAGTTAAGGCAACCGGTGCAGAAAAAGTATTTACCACGCATGGATTTCAGTCGGCATTTAGCAGGTACCTGAATGAAAATGGAATTGAAGCTGCGGAGGTGAAAACGAATTATGGAAATGAAGAGGAAGAAAATGCTGAATTGTGAATACGAATTATGAATTATGAATTATGAATTATGAATTATAAATTTAGGACTGAGTTTTATAAGTTTTAAAATGTTGCAGAGCTGATGAAAAAATTTGCGGAATTGATACAGGTGCTGGGCACAACAACTAAAACGAACCAAAAGCTGGGTGCAATAGAAATGTACTTTGAATTTGCCGGCGATAAAGACAAAGTGTGGGTGATCGCTTTGTTTACAGGCCGCAGGCCAAGACGATCAGTAAAATCATCGCTACTGCGTGAATGGTGCATGGAAATTACCGGCATTCAACCATGGTTGTTTGAAGAAAGCTATCATACTGTGGGTGATCTTGCTGAAACAATTGCATTATTACTGCCCGGATCAAAAAATGAAAACAATTCAGACCTAACATTGTCTTATTTTTTAGATGCACTGATGCAACTCGAAAAACAGGATGATGCCGTGAAAAAAGATTTTGTAACAGGAAGCTGGATGAAGATGAACGCTAATGAAAGATTTGTTTTCAATAAACTGATCACCGGTGGTTGGCGAATAGGCATTTCGCAAAAAATGATTGTGAACGCACTTGCCAGGATCACCCGCTTACCTGCTTCTGTTATTGCACACCGGATAAGTGGCAACTGGGACCCTTCTGCAATATCTTTCGATGAGCTCCTAAGCAGTGAACATGCAGATTCAGATTTTTCAAAACCTTATCCTTTCTATCTTGCATACGCTTTGGAAGAAGAAGTACAGTCGCTTGGTGAGCCGGTTGCGTGGCAGGCAGAATGGAAATGGGATGGCATCCGCGGACAAATAATAAAACGCAATGACGAGTTATTTGTGTGGAGCCGCGGCGAAGAATTGATGACGGAAAAATTTCCCGAGTATAAAATACTGGAAACAGTTTTACCAAATGGCATTGCCATCGATGGAGAAATAATCTGCATACAACCAGTACCAGATGAGCTATGGAAAAATGCCACCCCTCTGCTAACTTCTTTTTTACCCCTACCCTTTTCATTGTTACAAACGAGAATAGGGAGAAAAAATATTTCAAAAAAAGAATTAACAGCAGCGCCTGTTGGTTTTATTGCTTACGACCTGCTGGAATATGATGGAAAAGATATAAGGGAATTACCCCTGGCTGAACGAAGAGAAAAATTGCAGCAATTGATACAATCACTTAACCTCAGCTTCATTCACCTGTCCCCGGTAATTGATCTGAATAACTGGGCAGACTTAGCATCTATTCGTGAACGTTCGAGAGATATCGGCAGTGAAGGCATCATGCTGAAAAGAAAAGATTCTGTTTACCAGGTCGGCAGAAAACGAGGCGATTGGTGGAAATGGAAAATAGATCCGCTTACGATTGATGCAGTAATGATATATGCACAGAAGGGCCATGGAAGAAGAAGCAATCTTTATACTGATTACACTTTTGCAGTTAAAGACGGCGATCAGCTGGTAAGTTTTGCAAAAGCATACAGCGGCTTAACCGATAAAGAATTTGCACAGGTAGATGCTTTTGTAAAAAGAAATTCAATCGAAAAATTCGGGCCGGTACGTACCGTTAAACCTGAGTTGGTATTCGAGATTGCCTTCGAAGGGATTGCTGCAAGCAACCGGCATAAATCCGGTGTAGCCTTACGTTTTCCCCGTATCAGCCGATGGAGAAAAGATAAAAAACCGGATGAGATCAATACGCTTGAGGACCTGAAGAAAATACTTAACAATTACAACAATCGTGAATCAGAAAAAAATAATACAATGGACAATTGATAATTATCAATGGACAATGAAAATTTCTCTATAGTAGTACTTTCCAGGTATAAGACAGTTTCAATTTTTCACCACTTACCCTCCATCGATTCCCGTTTGCCGATTGTCGCTTTTTACTCCACCATCAATTTCTTCACGCTATTAATAAGTTTGCCACTCACTTTTATCGTATACATTCCCTTTGAAAAATTGCTTACATCAATCTGAATGAATTCTCTTTCGGTCGAAACTGTTTTTATCAATTGCCCGCTTACATTAAATATTTGTATCGATACCATTGATATATTCCCTGGCAAATAAATATTTGCCTTATCATTTGCAGGATTTGGAGCTATGATAAGCGCAACATCATTTCCAAAATAAACAGACCTTATTTCTGAGAAATTGAATTTATTATCAAGATCAACCTGTTTCAAACGATAATAATTAATTCCCTTTGCAGGATTAATATCTGTTGCAATATAATTTCTTGGTGAAGAACTATTTCCAGCTGCATTCAATCTTGTTATCTCATTCCATATTCTTTGATCTGTTGATCTTTCAATGATAAATGATTTGCTGTTTACCTCCTGCTCAGTTGTCCAGAATAATTGCACAACACTGTTTTGTTTCTTTACATAGAAACTGTTCAGCTTTACCGGAACAGGAACAAGATTTACAATTGTGGTTGCATCTCCGGTTGCAACGGGGGCATTAAAATCAAAATAGATAGATGCACGGTTAGGTATAACTGTATTATCCGGTAAACCTTGCTGAGGTTTTATCCTGAAACGGATATAACCATGACTTGCAGGTTCATTAGTCGTTTGATCAGGCAAATGAATATTCAAAAACTCAAAATACAATTTATCATTATCCTGTGTAACCTTGCAGGTATGAGATGTTTCAATCAATTCGAAGGTATTCGCCTGTAAGAACGCATCCAGCGTATCAGAAACAATGATATTAATTGCGTCGGCACTACCTGTATTCTGGAAACGGATAAGATAATTAATATAACCACCCGCAGTTACCTGTTCTGGAGTCAGAGAAGGCGTAGCCTGTTTGTCATTAGGATCAAATGATCCAATTACAGTTGAAAATGTACTGTCCGGGGAAACATCGGTACCGGCTGTTGAAGTTAGCGTAGCCCATATTATACTGTTTAATACTGCTGATACACTTACATTAAAACTTGCGTTGAATTCTCCCTTTTGTCCAGGTTGAAGATTTGTAAGTGAAAGACTGAGTGTGCTTCCATTGTCGACAACAGATGCGTTTGTACTGTTTTGATAAGTCAATACACTATTGTCATAGTTCATAACAATATTTGGATTAACAATAGTTGTTCCAACATTTTCATATTTGATCTGATACGAATGTTCAAAACCTGGCCGGGCAGTATTCCAGTTGGTGATGGTAATTTTCAAACTATCGATCAATGTATTTGGCTGCAATGCTACCTGTTCAGTAACCAGTGTATCATAAGTACTGAATGTATAATTAAAAGAGGCAGGAACAGTATTATAGTAAACCGTTGGATCAATACTAAGTGTATAGCTTCCTAAATCAGCAGTTAACTGGTAGTGCCCGTTCAGATCAGTAAACCCATACATTCCATTACTTAGTTGTACACGTACATATGCCCTGGGTTGTTCACCCGCATCCTGTATACCATTGCTGTTATGATCATAAAATATATTTCCTGTCACTGCAGGATTTGATTCACAACCGTTGCTGTTATTGATCACATTACACAGCGGTTTATTATTTTGAATGCGCATACCCGCTACCGTATTGGGATAACAATTTACCGGGTTGCCTACAATAAAATTGTATGTCTCGCTATTATATGGCGACTGCCCTCCCATGGATGCAGGAATGTGTGGGATACAGGTAACAGGATTTGAAAGAGAATTAAAATAAGTTAACCCTGGCGGCAAAGCAGAAACAGAAGAAACCTGGTTATAAGAAAAATTCAGATCTACCAGTGAAGCGGGCAATGTTAAGACACTTGCTGTTATCAGGTTATTTGAACAGTTCAATTGTTTAAGCACCGTTGTAAGCGCCGGCATATTGGTGATCGCATTATTATTACAGATCAGGAATTCCAATCCTGCAGGTAGTGACGACGGTAAGGAAGCTATTCCGGGGTAATGCACATCCCAGGTTCCGTCATTGTAGTCAAATTTATTATATGCACAATTGAGGTATTGAAGTGTTGCAGGTAAGGCCGGCAAACCTGTGAGTTTGTTATAACTGCATTTTAAATAAAGAAGGGATGCGGGTAACGCCGGAAGTGATGCAAGGCATGGAACCCTTGTTGCAGGATCCAGCTCTGTATATTGGTTGGAACAATCAAGATAGGTTAACCCCGCTGGTAACGATGGCAAGCTCGTAAGTCCATTATGCCTGCAATCAAGGTAACGAAGCGTTGAAGGAAGGGACGGCAGGCTGGTAAGTATTGGATTAGAATCAAAATTCTGGTCGTTACATATTAACGTGTCAAGTCCTGCAGGTAATGTGGGTAAAGTGAAATACCTGTTATGTTCTATGTTAAGGTATTTCAGACCAGCTGGGAAACTGGTATTTCCTGTTAGAAAATTATATGAAACATCCAGGTGAAGCAGTGCAGATGGTGCAGGCAATGTCATGCTGGGATCACTTCCGAAATCGGTGCCATATTTTAGCCATCTGAGTGTTGCGGGTAATTGCGGACATGCGGTTATATAATTGTGGAAACAATTGAGGTATACAAGAGATGTAAAATATTGAATGCCCTCCATATCCAATGGCTCAAAAAATGGTATCGTTACAAATCCCATCCCGTGAAATTCCAGCGAATCTTCCGAGGTAACCAGTGAGCATTGTGTATCCATCTGGTTGCCTGCATTAAAGCAAGTTGGATATTTACCCATAAGAAATGTTCTGAATTCGGTATTGGGGATATCAACAAATTGTGCTTTACAATAAAAATTCAAAAGAAAAATAAGGCTGGCAAATGTGTAAAGTTTTTTCATTGCAATTTAAATTTTAGCAATTTTATGAAAATGAATATGATCCTTTTGTTGGACCTTAATCCTATTGAACTAATAATTTTTTTATTTCGTGTATTTTTTCTCCTTCAACTTTTATCATATACATTCCTTTTGGAAGGCCGGAAACATTTATTTGAACAACCGTATCATTCGAGATCATTTTTTTTATTGTCTCACCATTCAAATTACATAGAATTACGGTCAAAGGTTTTGGATTATAGGGAAGATATACGTTCACATTATCTTTTGTGGGGTTTGGAGCCAGGAAAATACCGCCAGTGTTACTAAAATAAACAGATCTTATCTCCGAATAAGAAGTTTTGTTATCAAGATCAACCTGTTTCAACCAATAATAATTAATTCCTTTTACAGGGTTTAAATCTGTAGCAGAATAATTGCGTGTTGAAGAACTGTTTCCGGCTGCATGCAATCTTGTTACTTCATTCCATGAACGTTGATCGCCTGACCGTTCAATAATAAAGGATTTACTGTTAAGCTCCTGTTCTGTTGTCCAGTATAATTGTACTACGCTATTTTGTTTTTTTACATTGAAACTATTCAGCTTCACGGGAACAGGTACAAGGTTTACAATTGTTGTCGCTGTATTTGTAACAACAGGTGCATTGAAATCAAAATAAATAGAGACGTTGTTTGGAACAACAGTATTATCAGGCAATGATGTTTGTGGTTTTATCCTAAAACGGATATAACCATGACTGGCAGGTTCATTTACGTTGCTATCTGGCAAAAGGATATTATTGAATTCAAAATTGATGTTCTCATTTAATTGAGTAACCCTGCAGTTATGGGTTGCTTCTATCATTTTAAATGTATTTGCAATAAGCATTGAACTGAGTGTATCTGTTACCAGGATATTAAAAGCGGTATCTGTACCTGTATTCTGGAATCGTATAATATAATCGATCTCCTTTCCAGACTGTACCTGTGTTGCGGAGAGAGCCGGAGTTGCAAGTTTTTCATTGGGATCATAGGAGGCAGTTACAATAGACGTAGTGCTGTCAATACAGGTAGCAGTTCCTGCAACAACAACAGCGCTGGTATTAATGAAGGACCCTGCAAGAACAGCAGGATGGACCCAAAAAGTTGAATTAAAATCACTCCGTTGTCCCGGGGTTAGTACCCCGGGTGCTAATGAAAGTGTTGACACAGCTGCAACAGGAATTGCACCGGTGCTAAAACTGTAAGTAAGTTTGCTGTTATCGAAATTGATAGTAATAGCCGGGTTTACTGAAGTTGTTCCTACATTCTCGTAATTTATATGATAACTTAATTCACGTCCGGGTCTCGCAGGTCCCAGGGGAGTGATCGTGATGCGTACACTATCTACAAATTGATTTGGCTGCAACGCAACTGTGTCGATAACAGTTGTATCGATTGTATTGAAATTATAATTAAATGATGATGGAACTGCGTTATAATATGTCGGCGACTCTACCGTAAGTATATTATTACCGATATGGCCATATTCGCCATAATAACCACTGTTATCAGTAAACGCAACCAGGCTATTATCAAGTATTACTTTAACACCTGATCTTGGTAATTCTCCGGGATCCGGTATGCCATTACTGTTATTGTCGTAAAAAACATATCCGCTTATCGCAGGGTTGAATTGACATCCGTATAAATTATTCACCAGGTTACAGGTTGGCAATGTAAAAGCATGCAAACTCAAATCCGACCAGCGTATTCCAACCCTTATTCCTGTTATATAATTTGGTAAACAGGTCACAGGGTGACCTGGACCAGATGTTGCTCCCACAAATACCATGTTATATGCATAATTGTTATAAGGAGATTGTCCCGACATCGATGCAGGAAGCAATGGCAAACATCCCTGTTCAGGACCAACCTCGAGATAAGCAAGTGATGCGGGCAGTTGTGAATTGGGTTGAATTTTATAAGCAATAAGGTCAAGAAGCGTTGTAGGAAAAATTGTTGGCAATACAATATCAGGTCCATAAACATTCAAATATTCCAATGTTGAAGGTAAGGTTGGTGAAGACGAGAGTGGATTATAAGAACAGTTAAGGTATTTAAGTGAAACCGGTAACGGTGGTAAAGTAGTAAGTGCATTTTTACTACAATTAAGATAAACAAGTGATGCCGGGAGGTTTTGAATCACACTGAGCGTAAACACAGCGGGATCCGGGCCGGGAAATCCTGTTATCGTATAATTATTGGAACAATTTAACCATGTGAGTGTATTGGGAAGATTATCGATGCTACCCAAAGCATTGTTACTGCAATCAAGATATTTTAAATTAGGGTTAAGTCCGGCAAGACTTCCAAAACATGGATAATCATAAGGTGTCGGCGTCATAGCAACATCTCTCTGGCCATTCACAAGCAATGTATCCAATCCATCGGGAAGAGGACCGATAGACGAAATGCTATTAAAATAATTAAAACTTACATCCAGTTTCTTAAGACCGGCTGGTAAACCATGTCCATAATTAAGTGTACGAATTCCATAAAACGCCGCTCCTCCAACTTTCAGATACCTGAGTCCGTCAAAGTACTGTATCCCATCAATATCTTCAAACGGATCAGGAAAATCAATAGCATCTTCTGTAATTATTTGTGTACAGGTAGTATCCATTTGATCCGAAGCATTAAAACACAAAGGATATTTCGCTTTCAGGAAACTCCTGAATTCTGTATCCGTAATCGTAACATATTGCGCTTTGATTTCACTAACAAATACACACGAGAGAAGAATAATTGCAAAAAGTGTAAAAACTTTTTTCATAATCCAGTTTTAAGTTTGGCTGTATGCAGTTACAAGCTGGTGTTTGAGGCCGGGCAATACGGAAAAGCAAATGAAGAATTGGTACGGAGTGTTTACATTTTACGTTTCCAGGAACGGCGGACCTGATCCGTGAGGGTAATTTACTAATATTATCAAATACAGCAAAATACCATTTTATACCTGCGTTCACAGCTAAATAACTGTGCTGTATTCCTTAAAAACTGAAACCAGCAACAGTAATTAATAATAAAAAGAGCCCATCTTTTTAAGATGAGCTCTTCTGAATTATTAGAAGCTATGTTCAGTGATTGGCTTTCTTTTCCGATGGCCGGCTCTTTAAAACTTCATCAGCTTTGTCGTCTTCACAACATTACCCTGCCTTGTTTCAATGAAATAATACCCTGCTTTCAACTCTCCCCCAACCTGGATAGTTTGATAAGGTGCAACGGATAATTTTTTCATTTCCCTGCCTTGCATATCAAGTATTCTAACGTTTACAGGTTGCTTGTCAGTGGTTATCACCTGTAACCTGAAATCACTTACGGTTGGATTGGGTGATACGATCACACTCATGTTTGTAACAGGAATGCTTTCTTCCATTGTTGCATTAAGTTTACCAAATCCCGGTGGTGGACATGCAGGTAATTTAACACTGATCGTCCTGGTATTTCCCGTTGCACAATTATTGACAGAAGTAGCGGTAACAGTTCCGTTGATAACTGTGGGAGGATAAGATACGGTTATACTTAACGTTCCCTGGCCGCTAACAAGTGTGGCATCTGCGGGTACTGTCCATAAAATAGAGGTAGTATTGCTTGGCGATGCACCCAGTGTGTAAGTAAATGTCCTGGATGGACATGTACCGGTTTGAATGATGTCTACAGCACCCGGCGCCGAAGGCTTTAATTTTGTTATAGCAAGCGTTCTCGCACTGCTGGTTCCACAACCATTTGATGATACAACGGATAATGTGCCCGTCGTAAAATTATTATCATAAGTTATTTCAACGATCGTATCATTCACACCTGCCCCGCCAGGATGACCAGTGATCACCGCATTTACCGGTGCAGTCCATATATACGATAAAGCGCCATTTACTTTTCTGATAGTATACGTTGCAGGTATACCTGCAGGATTGATACCGGAAATCATAAACTCACAAACATTCTTCGGTCCGGTGATAAGTCCCGGTGTTGAGGTAGTAGAAGCAACACGTGTAATTGAAATACTGCTTGCAGCACTTGTTGTGCATCCCGTTGTCTGCACAGTAATAGAAGTGCCCGATACAAAATTATTATCGAATGTTACATTGATAATAGTATCATTCACACCGGCCCCGCCAGGATGGGAACTAACGGTAACCCCTGTTGGAACCGTCCATATGTAAGCTGGCGCATTTAAAACTTTTCGTATACTGTAAGTTGCCTGTACGGCAGTACCAATAAAAGGACATGCATTTGTTGGTCCGGCAATTGCCCCCGGCGCACCGTAAGTGGATGAGGTTACAGAAAGTGTTCTGTCATTGCTGCTGGCGCAATCTGCTACCGCTCTTACTTTGAAAAGAGCTGTTGTATAACCATTATTGAAAGTTACATTGATACTGTTTGTTCCCTGCCCGCTCACTATATTAACATTCGCAGGAACGGTCCACAAATAAGAAGTCGCATTGACAACGGTCGGTACCGAATAAGTCGCTTCAATGGTTGTACCGATAAACGGACATGCATTTACCGGGCCGCTGATAGGCGCCGGCGCTGAGGGAACAAGTTTTACCACATTCAATGATCTTGGTGATCTTGAACCACAATTGGCATTTGCTGTAACTTTTATGTTTCCGGAAGTGAATCCTGCGGGATAACTTACTTCTATACTGGTTGTTCCCTGGCCGCTTACAATGATCGCTCCATTTGCTGCAGTCCAGGTATATGAAGTTGCGTTGGCAACCGGATCAATTGTATAAACCGCATTGATCGGCTGACCTACAAATGGACAAACATTGGTTGGCCCATTGATCGCAATCGGTATACCAGGAATAATTTTAAATATTTCCAGCGTGGATGGCAAACTGCTGCAAGGGAACGCAGTTTGTGCAGTAACTCTCAGGAAATTATGTGTAAGCTCCAGGTTGCTGTTGAATGTTACTTCGATGCTTGTTGTTCCCTGGCCAGAAACAAGGTCTATACCCGGAGGTAACACCCATGTATAGCCGACAGCTCCCGGCACGGCTGCAATACTATAGGTGGTTGATACACCTGTATTGATAAGTTCACATGCATTTGTAATACCGCTTATAGCACCTGGTGTTGCGGGAACAGGGTTTACAGATATAGTGATCGTATTAGAAGTAGCAGGATTACCGGTTGCACACGGTGTGATATCAGAGGTCAGCACAACACTGATCCCATCACCGTCATTTAGTAATGACGAGGTATACGTTGAAGATGTTTCCCCGCTAACCGGGTTTGACCCGATATACCATTGATAAGCTGGGTTAGTTCCTCCATTTACCGGAGTAGCCGTAAACGTTACAGCGGTTCCCTGGCAAATAGCAGAAGCTGTTGCTGAGATATTTACACTTACCGGCTGATTTGCATTTACCGTAATAGCATTACTGTTGCTTGTTGCAGGATTGCCCGTTGCACATGGCGTAATATCTGATGTAAGAACAACTGTTACCACATCTCCGTCTATAAGGGACGAAGTAATATAAGTATCCTGGTCTGATCCTACATTGTTGCCATTCAGCAACCATTGATAAGATGGATTGGCACCGCCATTCACAGGAGTTGCTGTAAATGTTACAGAACTACCCTCACATATTGTGTTGTCATTATCAGATGATATAATTGTTACACTAACAGGCTGATTCGCATTTACTGTTGTAATAATCGAATTGCTTGTCGCCGGGTTACCGGTTGCACAAGGTGCAATATCAGAAGTGAGTACCACACTTACTTCGTCCCCATTCACCAGCGATGATGTAGTATAAGTATCCTGGTTTGAACCTACATTGTTTCCATTTAACAACCATTGATAAGATGTATTCCCGCCATTTACAGGTGTTGCTGTGAATGTTATACTTGTTCCGTCACAGATAGTATTATCCGCATCAGATGACACGATGCTTACACTAACCGGGAGGTTTGGATTTATTGTTATGGTGGCTGTTCCAGGCAGATCCGCAGCAATTGCAGAACAATTTGCGTCAGACAAAGTTGCTATTGTATAGCTTGTTGTAACAGCGGGTGTAACGTCTACAGTAATAGAAGGAGTTGTACCGCTGAATGGAGTTCCATCAGATAAGGTTCCGCTTATAGTTCCGCTGCCTGTTACTGCTAATGATAATGTCGTAGTAGTTGATTGTCCTTCACAATAGGATGTGCTGCCACTCAAAACTGCTGTAGGTCTTGCATTCACTGTTACAGTTGCAGTCCCTGAAAGATCAGCTGCTATTGCAGTACAATTTTCATCAGATAAGGTTGCTATGGTATAATTTATTGTACTTGCCGGGCTAACGTTTACGGTTATTGTTGGTGCCGTACCGCTGAAAACAGTACCATCCGACAATGTACCGCTAATTGTTCCGCTGCCTGTTACTGCTAACGATAGACCTGTTGTTGTTGATTGCCCGTTACAATAAACTGCACCCCCACTTAACACCGCCGTAGGTCTTGCATGTACAGTAACAGTTGAAGTTGCTGTACTGATGCCGCAATTGGTAACAGGATTTTGTACTGTAAGTGTATAAGTAGTAGTTGTGGCCGGATTTACAGTGATATTTTGATTGGCAAGAGAAGGAGTTGATGCTCCTGCAGGCAACCCGTTCACTGAACCATCTGTATCTGCCGACCATGAGAATAATGGCACCAGTTGTCCATTCAATAATACATCATCCACTACCCACCAGGAAGAATTCGCCTGGAGAAACCCGCTTGAATTTGAAGAAACAAAATTGAACCTGATGCGAATATTTGTTTGATTCAAATACGTACCTGATAATGAAATATTATCTGCCACAAATGATGTAGCAGCACCCTGGTTAGTAGTAAATGTTTTTATAACCGTGAATGCGCCACCATTAACAGAAATCTCCACTGTCCCGCTTCCGCTTACATTACCTTGCTTGTAGGTATGGTTATAAGACAGGTTCAGCGAGCTGTAACCTGTAGTATTAATAATTCCTGAAACCATATTTGTATTCGCCGAAGAAGTTGCTGTCCCAAAGGTTCCGGGTGCGGCAGCCAGTGCTGCCATAAAGCTACCACCGTTCGGACTGGTAAACGTACCTACAGAATTGATATTGGTTCCACTCGTTTCTTTTGTAAAAACCTGGCTGCGGCTACCCGTAGTCGTTCCGGAACCTGTAAAGGTTGGGGTACCATTAAAATTATCATTAATAAGCACTCCCGTCGAACCCGTACTGCCTGATGCAGTAAGAGCAATTGAATTTCCATTACAGATAGCAGCCGATGCCGGAGCAATACTTACGCCGGTAGGCAATGCATTTACATTAATTGTTCCCGTTAACGACGGATTAACGCAAGGACCGCTCGTTGTTACAGTAAAATTAAATATACCTGAAACTGTTGGAGTACCACTTATAGTAAATGTTCCATTGTTGTAAGCACCCGTAATACCCGCCGGCAATCCTGTTGCAGCAGCAGAAGTTCCCGTACCACCAATAGAATAAGTGACATCCGAGATTGGGCTGTTCTCACATACTGTCTGGATATTTGATCCTGTTCCGGATGTAAGGGAAAGTGTTGCATTCCCCAATACTTCGATACTTCCGCTTAATGACTGGTTGATACATGGTCCGGATGTAGTAACAGTATAATTAAAAATACCCGTTGTTGCAGGTGTACCGGATATCGTAAACACTTTCGTTCCGGCATTGTAAGAACCAGTTACGCCTGTTGGTAACGACCCTGCTGTGATAGAAGCACCATTACCACCGCCGCCGATCGTATAAGCTATATTAGTAATTGCAGTATTGATACATTTTGTTTGTGCATCAGTTCCTGCAGCTGACGTTAGCGTAAGGGTTGAATTCGCATTTACTGTAATAGTTCCATTCAAAGAAACAGGACATGGGCCTGTTGAACTAATGGTATAATTAAAAGTTCCTGAAACTGTAGGAGTTCCTGTGATTATAAACTGATCGACACCATTAAAACTACCGTTTACGCCTGCTGGTAATGCCCCTGCAGTAAGTGAAGCTCCTGTTGCATTTCCGCTTACAGTATATACTATATCTGTAATTGCATTGTCAATACAAACAGTTTGTGTATTAGTTCCTGCAGCAGATGTTAAACTGATAGCAGAAGCCGGCGTAATATTAATCGTTCCATTTAATGAATTATTGATACATGGACCCGTTGTTGTGATAGTATAATTAAAATTACCATCAACCGTTGCTGTACCACTTATTGTAAATACTTTGGTGGTTGAATTATAAGAACCGGTTATTCCTGCCGGTAATGCGCCCGCTGAAACAGAAGCGCCGGTAGCACCTCCGCTTAACTGGTAAGTAATATTTGTGATTGCGGTATTAATACAAATTGTTTGTGCATCTGTACCGGCAGCTGACGATAATGCAATTCCTGAATTGGCATTTACTGTTACTGCACTGGTTGTATTACTGCAGCCTGTGGCGGTTTCAGTAAATGTAAATGTTACTGTACCGCCCGATATTCCTGTAACAATTCCATCATTGTCAACAGAAGCAACAGATGGATTATTGCTTATCCATGTGCCGCCCGTAGCCGGAGAAAGTGTTGTTGTACTCCCTTCACATATTGTTGAACTTCCTGTAATATTTACTGTGGGAGCAAGTAGGGTTATTGTAAAAGCATTACTGCTGCTTACGCATCCTGTGGTTGTATTCCTTACCGTTAGTGTTGCATTATAAGTTCCGGGAGCTGCTCCTCCAGGTACAGTCAATGATATCGGGCTGGCAGGCAACGCTATGTTTGTCACATCAGCAAAACCTGCAGTATTTGCAGCACTGTTATAATCTATACTGTATTGGCTGGGGGAACCGGTTGTACCGGAATAAGTAAGACTCGCTGTTGTTGTGCCCCGGCATATATCCGCAACTGACCCCAAACTAATTGTGGGCAATGCATTAACGGTAACCGTGATGGGAATATTATTGCCGACGCATCCGGTGCTGCTGTTTCTTACGGTAAGCGTTGCATTGTAAGTTGAGGCTACAGCGCCGGCAGGAACCGTCAACACGATCGGTGTGGCTGGTAGCGCTGTATTTGTTACATCGGTAAAGCCTGCTGCATTCGCAGTAGCATCATAATCTATACTGTATTGATTGGGTGAGCCGGTTGCAGCAGAATAAGAAAGATTCGCACTTGTAATGCCCTGGCAGACCGATGGATTTGTTCCCACTGTAATGGAAGGTTTGGCATTGATTGTTTGCGTGGTTGAAACATATACTATATTTCCTGGACCGGCACAACCTGCTGCATTGCCTCCAAACCAACACAATCCTTCTTTAACCACATCGAAAGTCAATGCTTCGGTTGCAGATGCGCTGGAAGGCGCAGTAACAGCAATTGTATAGGTCGCTGTAGCCCCAGGTGCCAGCCCACCTGCACTCACGCGATAATCATAATCTGCATTGGCATTAAATTTCGCCCCAATATTCATAACGGGGGCACTTGTCGTCCATGCGGATGTACCAATGTTCTTAATAGTAACAGTTACATTTCTTATTTCTCCTGCACACCAGCTGGCCGAACCTGTTGACATGGAAATAAACTGGCTCTTATATGCAAGTGTAGGTGTAAACGTAAAACTTCTTCTTGATCCGTCGGCACTACTGTTCAATCCTGTTATAACTCCCGTAGTCGCATTTGTATTTGTAATGCGTGTAGCTGTAGTACTGGTTGTATATGGACTTGCCTGGCTCACGCTAAATTGATTGTTTGCACCGGTTGAATTTGAAAAACCGATAATTGCTGTTCTCGCATCTGCAGCAGTACTACCGGTGGTACTATTGCTTCCCACACTCATAGCTCCATATACAAATTCAATTACATTTGTTTGTTCGTATAACCTTGCCTGGTAGGTACCATTTGCGGTAGTACTTCCGTAATTGATCCTCATATTCAGAAATTCAACTACCAATGTTCTGTTAGGATAACTGCCTACAACTTTAAAATGAACTTTTCCTGTAGTGGCATTTGTTTCCAGGTCTCCCCAATAAGGGGAGATGATTGATTGGCTGGCAACGGGGAAAGCATTGCCATAACTGGCAGCGGCCATGGCGGTCGCTCCTAAACGAATCGCTCCATTTGATGACGCAGAGAATTGAGTATAAGTAGTACCCGTAAATGTAAAGGAGAATCCAATACTGTTTACAGTAGACGAAGCATCATCCTGGCCCGCGCCAACAAGTTGTGTGGTTCCTGAAGCCATACTGATTGTGTTCCCGTTGATGTCTGTCGTAAGTGAAGCTGTGCCGGAGGTACTGAAAGTATACTGGCTCGTGTTCTGCGCCATTGCTTTATCACAAAGCGCCGGTAACACAAAAAGAAAACTTAATAAAAAAAATACATGGGTGTTTTTAGAGAATTGTACAAAGGATAGCATAGGCATTTTTTAAATTATGTGAAATGGAATTACATAGAATCAAATATCTCGTTTGACTTGCTGCAATGAACAGTTGTTATCAACGCTGGAAATTGATTCATTGGTATATTAATCAAAATGAAAATTGGGTACTTCGGTTGATCAAAGGAAATTTTAGTAAACAATAATTGCAAGGAGATGGAATTCTGTTTCTCAAAAGATAGCAGACGGTAAACAATAGCCGAAATTAAAGTCAGATTATCAAATTAGTTGTGGGAATAAAATATATCTTTTGAAATAATACATAGATTCATAGTAATGAAATTTATAAAATATATTTCTCATCTGTCAAAACAATCTTATTTACACAATTCCTATATTTATACATATCATTGTTTACAGACATAATAGCAAAGAGCTCATCAAATTGATGAGCTCTTTGCTGAATTATTAAAACTATGATTAGTTAACGGTATTCATTCACAAGTCCGTTTGTTTAAAACTTAATCACCTTTATCGTTTTCACAACATTGCCTTGCCTTACTTCCACCAGGTAAGATCCTGCTTTCAGTTCAGCACCTGCCTTAGTTGTCTGATAAGGCATAACAGTTAAAGTTTTAAACAACCTGCCCTGCATATCCAGTATTCTCACATGAACCTGTTCTTTGCCTGCTGTGATCACTTTGATGTTAAAGTCAGTCACAGTTGGATTTGGGTAGATGTTTACATCCAGACCTTCTGCTGCAACTAACGTCGTCGGCTGAGTGCCTCCTTTTAACTGGTTGCCGGCAATTCCTCTTGGCTCTTCCGGAGGACAAGCAGGTAATTTAACTGCTGTTGTTCTTACTGTACTGCTTCCGCAACTGTTGAAGGACTGAACTGTTACTGAACCATTCACCGCTGTTGGCGGATAAGATACAGTGATACTTGTTGCAGTCTGGTTCACAATCACGGCGCCATGTGCAGTTGGAACTGTCCATTGTACCGAAGTTGCATTCGCTGGCAGTGCTGAAATGGTGTATGAATACTGCCTGCTTGGACAAGCCTGCAATTGTATTACATCTATCACGCTTGGTGTTGCAGGATTGAGTTTGGTAACTGCCAATGTTCTCAGTCCGCTTGTACCACATCCATTGGTTGCTGAAACAGAGATCGATCCGTTATTGAAGCCTGCAGGGAACTGAACCGTAATAGTGGTATCGGTTGCACCTGGTCCGTTTGGATGCGTAACTACTGAACCCGGAGGTGCATTCCATGTGTACGATGTTGCACCCGAGATAGCCAGTACCTTGTAAATAGCTGCTGAACCGCCTGGTAAAATGTTAGCGCATACGTTTGTAGGTCCATTGATCAAACCTGGTGTTGACGCTGAAGTACGTGGTACTAACAGGCTTCTTACAGAACCGCTTGTTCCGCATCCGTTCACTGCTGCTACAGTAATTGAACTGGAAGCATAGTTTGAAGCATATGTTACTACGATCACTGTATCGTTTGCACCCGGACCGTTAGGATGTGTTACAGAGGTTCCTGTACCCGTTGTCCATACATAGTTGGTTGCAGCTGTTACTTTATTGATCGTATAAGTAGCAGTGTTAGCTGTTCCGATCAATGCACAGATATTTGTTGGACCTGTAATTACTCCCGGTGTACTTGGGAATTGTGCTACTAAATAGTAAATGGTTTGAGCGCTGGTACCACATGCTGATACTGCTGAAACCCTGATCTGTTTGTTAGCCTGTGCACCAAATCCGCTGGCGAAAGTAACCCATATCGTACCTGTACCTGCACCAGACTGTAATGTAACATTTGGTGGTAGTACCCAGTTATAACTTGTTGCACCAGGAATTGACGCTGTATATTCAACCTGTTCGCTTGTACCCAGGTAAGGACAAATATTTGTTATACCTGTAACAACCGGTGCTCCTGGCACGAATGGTTGCGGGTTTACTGTTGCGTTTGCCGGAACGAGTGATATACATCCGAAATTATTTTTCACAAAGATGTTATAAGAATTCGGAGCAAGTCCGCTGAATACCGGGCTTGACTGATAACCTAACCCTATACTGTATTCGAAACCAACACCAAGTGGTGAATCAACAGTAATTGTACCTGTTGCAGTAGCGCAATTTGGTTGTGTCACCGTTACACCTGCTGTAGCAGGTAATGGATTAATAGTAAGTGTTACTGCTGCTCTTGTTAAACTTGAACATGTACCATCAGATGATTCTGCATAGTAAGTAACAGTTCCTACGCCAACCTGGGTTGGTGCTACGATATTGCCACCAACTGCTGCATCATACCAGGTGATTGTTCCACCGGTTGCAGTTGCAGTAAGTGTTTGTGTTGGATTGCCATCAGAACATACAGTTTGATCTCCGCCACTGATTGGTGCTGCCGCAGCGGGATTGATCGTTAACGTTACTGCTGTTCTTGTTAAGCTTGAACATGTACCATCAGATGATTCTGCATAGTAAGTAACGGTTCCTACACCAACCTGAATTGGATTCGCAACTACATTACCTCCTGTTGATGCATCATACCAGGTGATTGTTCCACCGGTTGCTGTTGCAGTAAGTGTTTGTGTTGGATTGCCATCTTCACAAGCTGTTTGATTGCTTGCAGTTGGTGCCGCAGGTGCGGCATTTATTGTTAATGTTACTGCTGTTCTTGTTAAGCTTGAACATGTACCGTCAGATGATTCTGCGTAGTAAGTAACTGTACCCGCGCCAACCTGAATTGGATTCGTAACTACATTACCTCCTGTTGCTGCATCATACCAGGTGATTGTTCCACCGGTTGCTGTGGCAGTAAGTGTTTGTGTTGGATTACCATCTTCACAAGCTGTTTGATTGCTTGCAGTTGGTGCTGATGGTGCGGCGTTGATTGTTAATGTTACTGCTGTTCTTGTTAAGCTTGAACATGTACCATCAGATGATTCTGCATAGTAAGTAACTGTACCCACGCCAACCTGTGTTGGATTCGCAACTACATTACCTCCTGTTGATGCATCATACCAGGTAATTGTTCCACCGGTTGCTGTTGCAGTAAGTGTTTGTGTTGGATTACCATCTTCACATGCTGCTTGATTGCTTGCAGTTGGTGCTGATGGTGCGGCGTTGATTGTTAAGGCTACTGCTGTTCTTGTTAAACTTGAACATGTACCATCAGATGATTCTGCATAATAAGTAATTGTACCCACGCCTACCTGTGTTGGATTCGCAACTACATTACCTCCTGTTGCTGCATCATACCAGGTGATTGTTCCACCGGTTGCTGTTGCAGTAAGTGTTTGTGTTGGATTACCATCTTCACAAGCTGTTTGATTGCTTGCAGTTGGTGCTGATGGTGCGGCGTTGATTGCTAATGTTACTGCTGTTCTTGTTAAGCTTGAGCATGTACCATCAAAAGATTCTGCATAGTAAGTAACTGTACCCACGCCAACCTGTGTTGGAGTTGTAACTACATTTCCTCCAACTGCTGCATCAAACCAGATGATTGTTCCACCGGTTGCTGTTGCAGTTAAGGTTTGAGTCGGATTACCATCCTCACAAGCAGTTTGGTTGCTTGCTGTTGGCGCCGCAGGTGCGGCATATATTGTTAACGACACCGCTGTTCTTGTTAAGCTTGTACATGTGCCGTCAAATGATTCTGCATAATAAGTAACTGTTCCCACGCCAACCTGTGTTGGAGTAGATACCACGTTACCTCCCGTTGCTGCATCATACCAGGTAATTGTTCCACCGGTTGCTGTTGCAGTAAGTGTTTGGTTTGGATTACCATCTTCACAAGCCGTTTGATTACTTGCAGTTGGTGCCGCAGGTGCTGCCAGTATTGTAAGTGTTACTGCAGTCCTTGCCAGGCTGGAACAAGTACCATCGGATGCTTCTGCATAGTAAGTTGTTGTACCAACTCCTACCTGTGTAGGCGTTACCACATTACCGTTAGTTGCTGCATCATACCAGGTAATTGTTCCACCTGTTGCTGTCGCTGTTAATGCCTGGTTTGGATTGCCATCTTCACAAACCGTCTGGTCACCACCGCTGGTTGGTGCATCCGGAACCGGGTTGATCGTTAATACAACCTGTGCCCTTGTTAAAGAAGTACATACACCGTCAAATGCTTCTGCATAATAAGTAGATGTTCCTACCCCAACCTGTGTTGGGTTTGCAACCACATTGCCCGCAACTGCCGCATCGTACCAGGTGATTGTACCACCTGTTGCTGATGCTGTAAGTGTTTGTGTCAATGTTCCGTCAGAACATACTGTCTGGTTGCTTGCTACAGGAACAGGGGCAGCAGTGATTGTTAAGCTTACTGCCGTTCTTGTTAAGCTTGAACAAGTACCGTCAAAGTTTTCTGCATAATATGTAACTGTTCCTACTCCAACCTGTGTTGGATTAGCTACAACGTTGCCGCCAATGGCTGCATCAAACCAGATAATTGTAATACCGGTAGCCGTCGCTGTTAGTGTCTGGCCCGGGTTACCATCTTCGCATACAGTCTGATCACCGCCGCTGATTGGCGCTGCCGGAGCTGCATATATAGTTAACGACACTGCTGTTCTTGTTAAACTTGAGCAAGTGCCATCAAAAGCTTCTGCATAATAGGTAACTGTTCCCACACCAACCTGTGTTGGAGTTGCCACAACATTACCACCTGTTGCTGCATCATACCAGGTAATTGTTCCGCCTGTTGCTGTTGCAGTTAAGGTTTGATTCGGGTTACCGTCCTCACAAGCTGTCTGGTTGCTTGCAGTTGGTGCCGCAGGTGCAGCGTTTATAGTTAACGTTACTGCAGTTCTTGTTACACTGTTGCAAGTACCATCAAATGATTCTGCATAGTAAGTAACAGTTCCTACTCCTACCTGCTCAGGTGCTGTCACTATATTTCCGCCAACTGCAGCATCATACCAGGTAATGATAAATGCTGAAGTTGCTGTTGCTGTAAGTGTTTGAGTCGGGTTACCATCTTCACATACTGTTTGATTACCACCACTTGTTGGTGCTACAGGTGCTGCAGTGATAGTAAGTGTTACTGCTGTCCTTGTTAAACTTGGACAAGTGCCATCTGAAGCCTCTGCATAATAAGTAGATGTTCCTACTCCTACCTGTGTAGGTGTTACTATATTTCCACCAACTGCTGCATCGTACCAGGTAATTGTACCGCCTGTAGCCGTTGCAGTGAGTGTTTGTGTTGGATTACCATTTTCACACACTGTCTGGTTGCCACCACTTACTGGTGCAGCCGGAGCAGGGTTTATTGTTAAAGTAATAGCTGCTCTTGACAAACTGGTGCATGTACCATCAAATGCTTCTGCATAATAAGTAGATGTTCCCACACCTACCTGTACAGGGCTTGATACCACATTACCTCCAACAGCTGCATCATACCAGGTAATTGTTCCGCCTGTGGCCGTTGCTGTTAGCGTTTGAGTTGGATTACCATCTTCACATACTGTTTGATTGCTTCCTGCTGCAACTGGTGGAGCCAGTATTGTTAAGCTAACAGCAGTCCTTGTAAGACTATTACATGTTCCGTCAAATGCCTGTGCATAATAAGTAGACGTTCCCACTCCTACCTGTGCAGGCGTTACGATGATACCATTAGTTGCAGCATTGTACCAGGTAATTGTTCCACCTGTAGCTGTTGCTGTCAATGTTTGATTTGGATTACCGTCAGAACATACTGTTTGATCGCCTCCGCTTACCGGAGCTGCCGGTGCAGCAGTGATCACATAATTTGTTGGGGTACGGCACCCTGTTAGTGTAGCACACTCAGCATAGAAAATAGTTGTTCCAGCTGTATTTGTATTTGGAAGTCCTGAATTCAAAACTCCTACGGGATTGAATGGAGATCCCGACCCAATGGCTGTTCCTCCTGAAGACACCGTGTACCAATTCAATGATCCTGGTACTGTGTAAGTAACTGTTACCTGTATATAATCAACAGATGCAGTATAAGATTGTGCGGCACCAGTTGCATTTAAAATAGAGAGGGCAGCTCCAAAATTAACATTATTTATATCGGCTGGCGTCCAGGTTGTTCCCCAAAGATCTGTAGTTCCTCCATAAGTAAAGGTTGCTTCGGCAGAAGGCCAGTCTACACCTGAATTGAATTTATTGGTACCAATCACAGCATTCGCTTTCACCAACCTGACCTCATTATCCCTGATACGAACATTACCTGCAACATTCGTTGAGAAACGGCTTATTGCGACCTGGATGCCGGTAATAGTAGCCGTAGCAGGAATTGCAAAAGAATAGTTTGTTGCTCTCAGGTAATTACTGACCGCACTTGCGTTTGCCAATGTTGCAGTAGCATAAACATTATTGTTTGTAAGTACATTCGTTGGATTTGTCCAGGCAACATTTCCTATACCTGTAACTGATGCACCCGTGCCAGGCAGGTTAGCCCCGGCCGTAACCGGCGCCCCGGATGGACAAGTATAATTTGATGTCAACGACCCACTTGCAGTTCCCTGGCAAATAGTTATCCCCGTTGTTGTCGGGATGGCGTTTATGGTGAATGTTTTATTTGAAGTTGCATTACCACAAGGCGAATTACCTGTAGCCGTTAACGTAAGTGTTACACTTCCAGCTAAAATATCTGCAGCACTTGGATCGTACGTAGCAGTTGTTAAGGAATTCGCATTGGCAAAAGTACCTGTTCCACTTGATGACCATGTAACTCCTGCATTATTGGATGCACTTGATCCTGCAGTAATACTTACGGCACCTGAATTAGCACATGTTACAATGGCTGTTCCTGCAGCTGCAGATGGAGCTTGCGTAATATTAATTAATTTATCATCGGTTACATTCGAACAACCGGCTTTTCCAACTGCAGTTAATCTCAATGTTCTGCTTCCCGCAGTTATATCAGCCGCACTTGGATTATAAGTTGCTGTTGTTAATGAAGTACTGTTGGTGAATGAACCTGTTCCGTTTGTAGTAGTCCACGTAATACTTTGCTGGTTGGCGGCACTTGAACCTGCTGTGATATTAACCGCACCCGAATTGGAGCAGGTTAATACAGCCGTTCCTGCAACCGCTGTTGGCAATGTATTTATAGTTAAGGTCTTATTTGCAGTTGCACTCGATGCACACGGTGCATTCGGGGTTGCAGTCAGCGTGATCGTTACACTTCCAGCCACGATATCCGCAGCACTTGGAGTATAGGTAGCAGTTGTCAATGAATTGGCATTGGCAAAAGTACCGGTACCATTTGGAGTACTCCAGGTGATTCCTGAATTATTTGTAGAAGTAGAACCCGTTGTAATATTTACAGCACCTGTGTTAGAGCATGTATTTATTGCAGTTCCTGCATTTGCAGCAGGTGCCGAAGTAATATTAATTGCTTTGTTATTTGTAGCGTTGGCACATCCTGCGAGGCCAACTGCTGTTAAAACAAGATTCCTCGTTCCTGCAGTGATATCTGCTGCACTCGGTGTATACGTTGCCGTTGTTAACGAGTTTGCATTGGCAAATGTACCGGTTCCATTGGTTGTACTCCACGTTACACTTGCATTATTGCTTGCACTGGAACCTGCCGTAATATTAACTGCTCCTGAAGTGGAACATGTAGCTACAACTGTTCCTGCAACTGCCGTTGGGGCAGGGTTTATTGTTAATGTTTTATTTGAAGTGGCATTACCGCAAGGTGTATTACCGATAGCCGTTAACGTAAGTGTTACACTACCGGCAGTAATATCTGCCGCACTCGGCGTATAGGTTGCAGTTGTTAATGAAGTAGCATTGGCAAAAGTTCCCGTACCATTTGGAGTTGACCATAACACACTTGCCTGGTTACTTGCGCTTGAACCGGCAGTGATGTTCGCCGACGCTATGTTTGAACATGTATTTACGGCTGTACCGGCATTTGCTGTTGGAGCAGCAACGATGGTTTGATTTGCAGATGTGAATACACTATTACCTGGTCCGCAACTGACATTGTTATTACCAAACCAGCAATCACCTTCTTTTACTACGTCAAATGTAAGATGGTTGGTTCCGGTAACCTGTGATGATGGAACGTTTGGAAAAGTATAGGTCACCGTTGTTCCGGTAGCAACATCTCCGGAAGGAACACCTGCTACCACAGATTGACGTGGTATCCCTGTAGGCGCTCCGCCATAATCTGCATCCTCATCCCATTTCAAACCAATATTCATCCCGCTTCCTGCTGTTGTCCATGAAGTTGTTCCTACGTTCTTAACAGTAACTGTTACATTTCGTGTTTCTGTTTTACACCAGCTTGTAGCTCCTGTACTCATCGATATAAACTGTGCTGCATATGCCGGCGTTGCCAGTTTTACGTCATCAACAGTATATGCTTCAGAAGTGCTATTGTTGTCCATTGTTATTCTTAATCTCGCCTGTGTTGCACTAACTGGCAACGATACCCGAACTGTGGAGTATCCATCGGTGGTACGGTTTCCACTACCACCGGGCGCAAAATTGCTGGGAGAATTATTACCATCATATATTACACTTGCTATCCCCGTTCCCGTGGTATAATGCCAATATGCATTATTACCTGAAGCACCGGTTATAAGGATCTCGCTCGACCATACCGTTCCGCCATCCAGCGATACTTCAACCTTTACATCATCACCCGCGTCAACACCATTTGAAGTGGTACCAATGCTCCATGCTGCCAGCCGGAATTCAAAGAATTTCGCTGCATTGGCAGAAAGGCCTGATACATTTCCAAACGTAAGCGTGGAAGTAGTATTGGTTACTCTTCGTGCCGTAGTAGAGCTTGTAAAAAAAGCAGCTGACTGCGGCCGGTCACCACTTCCCGAATTACCGGTTTGTGCTGTTCCTCCCGAAACAGCAACTGTCATGGTGTTGATAGCATCAAAGTTCTGCGCAGCGATGGTTGTTTGCGCAAAACCTTTTTGTACCAAAAGGAGATTCGCCATCAATAATGTAATTACAAACATGAATGTTCTTAATAACATTACTTTCAGAAAAATCCCGGGATTTTTTCCTTTTGTAATAGGTAAGATAGGTTGCATAACACAAGTTTTAATTAATAAAAGTTCAGTTCTTATAATACCACTTCACGTGATAAAAATCTTTATATCGGGTATGTATAATTACAATATTGTAATAAACTCCTTAGGAGCAGGCATTTCTTACCCGGACAATTGAATTGGAAGATTCAACAGATATATGAGGATTAGCAAACAGGTGTATTATGATCTGTCAGAATAGTGGAAACTTTAAATCAGTGGCTTAAAAATAGGTATAGGTTAGCTTGGTATATTGATAAAACTTAAAAACAAATTAATCAGATAAATGAATATCGTTGGTTAAAAAGGAATGGAGTAATTAGTCAGTAAATCCTGGAATTGGTAAGGGTTTTCAGAACTTGAACTTTGCTGGATTCAGCATAGGAGATTATGGTTAGCGGTAATTACGCGTAAAATTAGTAGTCGTTTTTTGAAATACCAAGCTTTTTAGCGGATTTCTTTCCAAGATGTAAAAAGAAGATCAATGAATTTCATAAAGTTATAATAACTACACAGCTTATTCGATTTCATCCGGATAAACTATTTATAAAAAAGGCTCACTCTTTACGAGTGAGCCCATTTACTGGTAGTATTATATTATTTAAAATTTCAACAATCTCTCTGTCACTTTGTTATTACCCTGTGTAACTTCTACAAAATAAGATCCTGCTTTCAGGTCAGCACCAATACTGATGGTTTGGTAAGCTGCTACAGTCAGATTTTTGAATGACCTGCCTTGCATATCCAATATCCTGATCCTGATCTCTTCTTTTCCTGCAGTGATTACTTTCAGTTTAAAGTCACTTACACTTGGATTTGGTGAAACAGTTACCTGCATCGACACCGGGGAAGGAACCGGTGCTGTTACTGTTTTAGTTACAATTGGCCTTGGACCACAGGCAGGAAGACTAACATTCAAAGTTCTTGTAGAACTATTGGAACAATTGTTATATGCTGTTGCAGTTACTGCGCCTGTTACAACTGCTGAAGTATAGGTAACTGTAATACTTGTTGATCCCTGGCCTGACTGGATAGTTCCCTGTGCAGGAACAGACCACAGAATAGAAGTTGAATTAGTTGGCATGACAGCTAACGTGTACGTATACTGCCTGCTTGGGCAAGCTGTAATTTGCTGTGCCGTTATCGCACCCGGTGTACCTGCAGTTAACCTTGTTATTGCAAGTGATCTTACCGAGCCCGTACCACAATCATTAACGGCAGCCACGGTTACACTTCCACTTGTAAATCCTGCACCATATATAACAGTTATGATGGTATCATTTACACCTGCTCCGCCGGGATGACTGTTAATGGATGCACCTGAAGGCACTGTCCATAAATAAGAACCGGCGTTTGCAACTTTGAAGATTGAATAGGTAACCGCTGTACCACTTGGATTTGTTCCTGATACCATATATGGACATGCGTTGGTAAATCCTGTGATCAATCCCGGTGTTGTTGGCAGGATACGTGTTACCGACAATGTTTTTGGAGCACTTGTGCCACATGCCGCCGCCTGAACAGAAATATTTGTACCCGATACAAAGCTGTTATTATAAGATACATTAATGATCGTGTCATTTATACCCGCACCTCCCGGATGAGAAGTAATAGATGCGCCTGCCGGTACTGCCCAGATATATGAAGTTGCATTGGTAACCTTACGGATCGTATAAGTTGCTTCTGCAGGTGAACCGATGAATGCACAAGCGTTTGTCGGACCAGTGATCGATCCTGGCGTATTTGGAGTAGCTACGGCTACTGAAAGTGTTCTGTCGCCTGTTGTGAAACAGTTCGAAACAGCTTTCACCTTAAATAACGATGTAGTATACCCGCTATTAAAGTTCACTGTAATACTTGTTGATCCCTGGCCGCTTACCAGAACAACATTTGCAGGAACGGTCCAGGTGTATGAAATTGCATTATCAACCGGGTCAATTGAATAAACCACCGGTGTTAGTGTACCCAGGAATGGACAAGCATCTATCGGACCTGATATATTACCTGGTGATGCCGGTACTGTTTTCGCAATTGAAAGCACTCTTGGCGCCCTGTTTCCACAATTTGAATTTGCAGTAACTCTTACGTTACCTGTTGTATAACCTGTAAGGAAATTCACTTCAATACTTGTTGTTCCTTGTCCACTCACCAATGAAATATTAGGTGATACCACCCAGGTATAAGAAGTTGCATTCGGAACCGGATCGATTGAATACACCACATTTGCACCTGTACCTATGAATTCACACGCATTTGTTGGGCCGTTAATAGCCAGCGGTATTCCAGGTACAATTTTCAATACCTCAATAGAACTTGCTCCACTTGTACATGCATCCAATGCTTCTGCAGTAACACTGAAGAAACTGTTTGTCAATGCAAAGCTATTATCAAATGTTACACTCAAAGAAGTAGTTCCCTGTCCTGATACAATTGTTGTTCCAACCGGCACATGCCATGTATAGAAAGTTGCACCTGCTACAGGAGCTATTGAATATACAGATGGGGTTGGGCTACCTACGAGCGGGCAAACATCCAACGGGCCACTGATTGTTCCAGGTGTTGCAAGTATTGGGTTAATGGTAAGTGTAACGGGTGTCCTGTCAGGACTTGTACACGTACCATTAGAAGCTTCTGCATAATAAGTAACTGTTCCCACGCCGATCAATGCTGGTGGTGAAACAATGTTTCCACCTGAAGAAGCATCGAACCATGTAATGGTAACAGGAGAAGAAGCTGTTGCGATAAGTGTCTGCATCGGATCGCCGTTTGCACATACGGTTTCATCACCACCGCTTAAAGGAGCAACAGGCGCATCCTGTATGGTTAATGTCACCGCAGTTCTTGTTGTGCTTACGCAACCACCGTTAGAAGCCTCTGCATAATAAGTAACTGTTCCTATTCCTGTCAATGATGGCGGAGCAACAATATTACCACCTGAAGCTGCGTCAAACCAGGTAATGGTATTTGGTGAGGTTGCAGATGCAGTGATGGTTTGTTCAGGATCGCCATTGAAACATACTGTCTGGTTACCTCCGCTTGAAGGTGCATCCGGAACAGACGCCTGGTTGATCACTAAAGCAAGATCGAATATCACTACACACGAATTAACATTTGCATCACGGATCTGCACATTGTAACTACCAGGAGCAAGACCTGTGAAGTTTCCTGAAGGTGACCAGTTGGTTCCTCCATTGATAGTATATTCATATGCTCCTGAGCCACCGGATGGTGACGTGAATATAATAGACCCATCATTATTACCGCATGTAGCATCAGTTGGTGTAACTGTCGCATTCAATACCGCAGGTTCTGTAAGTGTAAGTCCCGCATTGAGTATAAAAGCGCAGGTAGGATGATCAGCATCACGAATCCGTACATCGTAAGTCCCCGCACTCAGGCCGGTGAAAGATCCTGAAGACTGCCAGTTGGTTCCACCATTAATAGTGTATTCATAATTGCCATAACCACCTGTTGGAGATGTAATGGAGATACTACCATTACCGGCATCGAAACAGTCGAGATTAGTTGATCCCACACTTGCATTCAATACTGCTGGTTCTGTAACAGTAAATGGTCCGAATACAGCAGAGCAACCACCCGTAGCCGTGATAGTGAGTGTATAGGTAGCAGCAGGAGCAAGGCCAGAGATATCCTCGGTAATAGCACCTGTTGACCATAAGTATGTAAATGGAGCTGAGCCACCATTTACAGTTATATCAATTGCACCATCATTTGCCCCGTTGCACGATATATTTGTAATAACAGGTGCATCGATCGTTGGCAGTGTACATACAGGTGCAAGTTCAGCAATCTGGAAATCACCAAATGCATTTACTGCAGTTATTTGTGTACTGGTGGATGTTCTTGTACCAATCGTTGTATTGTTCCATGTAGGATTAACCCAACGTTGTACTACAACATTTGCAGTATTTGTACCGGCATCAATATCGCCCGGATTAATGAAATTGAAAGTAGCTGTATAGCCAACAGGAGAAACCGTTGTATTCGCTACTGTCCAGTACCTGTTTATACTCTTGCTTGCATTGAGGGCAGAAGTTGCGATATTAGGATGATCACCCGCAGTTGTACTTACAGTAACAATACCTGTTGCAGTAATCGTTGTTGTGAATGCAATGGTTGCAGGCGTATAATTTGTTGCGTCTCCTACAAAATATGTTCTTGAAGGAGTACCTGTTGGAATATTCCATGCAAGTTTACCGTTAACATATTTACCTGCGCCTGCCGTTGTAACAGTTGTAGTGGCAGCAAGTGTAATGGTATTGGCTCCTGTATTGATCTTACCATTGGTAAATGTCAATCCATTTGTAGTACCATTCACGTTTACATTACCTGTAAGTGTTACATCAGCAGTATTGTTGATGACTAAATTATTAAATGTAAATGCAGGAATATTTTGTCCGCCTGTTGTTCCATTAAATGAAACCGTACTTCCTGTATTTGTATAAGAAGTATTGGTAACAGCAGGGGTAAATACGCCCGCAATTCCTATTGTTCCTGTATTGGCTAATGTAATTGTTCTTGTTCCGTTTACAGTTGTTGTAAGGTTACCATAATTCTGTGCAGAGATGGTTTGTGCACCTGAACCGCGATAATCAACTGTACTTGTTGCTCCAAGTGATACCGTTCCAAAAGCAGTAGGGAAAGCACTTGTTGTACCTGCTAATTGTAAGAAAGCTCCATTGGCAACTTCCAGTGTTCTCGCAGCATTACCAACAATTGCAAAACCACCATTGTTCAATGTACCTGTTTGTACACGCAGGTTACCAGTAACGTTAGCAGCAGAAATAGCAGCTCCTAATGTTGCACCTACTCCACCTGTTGTATTGATATGTAGGTTATGATATGCACCTGCACCAAATATTGAAACCGTTTGTGCAGTCGTATTGTCATTATAATTAAATATACTTCCTGAAGTACCTGCTGTTAATGTAGCTACATTTGCTCCACTCAGGTTTCCTTTAAGATTCAATGTACCTGTAGTTCCGAGGTTAATTACCTTGGTAGAAGCTATGGTACCTGCGAATGAGATTCCTCCATTGGCATTTAGTGTTCCGGTAGTAAGAACGATGTTTTCTACACGATTTGTTTGTACTGCTGTTCCTGCAAAACTGATCGCCCCACTAACCGTTGCCGTTTGTGCATTAATGTTCCATGCATTGGTAAAGTTAGCTGTTGGCTGGTTTATTGTAACTGCACCATTCACAGTGAAAGTACCACCGGATTGCGTTATAGTACTCGCCGATGCTGAAGTTGTACTTCCTAATGTAATACCATCTGTCACAAATGTACCGGAGCTTACATTTAATATACCATTTGTTGTTCCGCTTCCAAGTAATACACCGCCTGATACTGTGAGGCTTCCACCATTTACATTCACCGTACCAGCAGAAATCAATAGTGCACCGGTTGCTATAACCGTTTGACCACCTGTTGAAAAAGATCCGCTTGTACCAAATGGCGCCCAGAAATTATCTGCAATGGTAACAGGCCCGTTTGCAGTAACTGTTGCACCTGCCAATGTTACTATAGATAATGATGAGGTTCCGGTATTCAGCGTTTTTGTAGTACCTGTCATTTGTACATGCGAGCGTGCAACTGAATGTGTGTACGCCCCATTGATATCAATATTTCCGCTAACAGTTAATTGCTTACCTGCTACATCCCAGTCTACATTATGTGCAAGTGTTCCGTTCGCTGCAACAGATAAATTACCGGTAACTGTATAATTATTATCAGTTGCAGTAAGGATAAGATCACCCTGTGTTACAGTAAGATTTACTAAAACAGTAAATGCAGTTGTATTACTTGTTACTGTATTTGCGGCGGCTGTTTTATTAATTGTCAGGTTTCCAAATAAAGTTGCTGCACTTCCTGCCATAATTTGTGCAGCGGCGCCTGTAAAGGTTACTGTACTCGTCGTTCCTGTAAATGTTCCGTTATTGGTCCAGTTCCCGCTAACACCTAGTCCATTGCTTCCTGTAATTGTCAGAGTAGCTCCGCTGTTGATAGTAATATTTCTTGCAACAGCGCCTGCAGCATTGATGTTTGGCTGATTAGGTGTGCCTGAAGGAATTACGATATCTGATGAAGAAGTTGGTACACCGCTACACCAGTTAGATGCCGTAAACCAGTCGGTACTTGTTACACCAATCCAGTTCCCTGCAGTACATCCCGATACAGCTATGTTTATAATACCAGTAGTAGTAGATCCGAAGCGGGAAGCACTTGTATTTGTAGCAGCAGATATTGTTCCGCCCCATGATCCTGAACCTACTCCTACACCACCGAGTAAAAGGGTATTTGCTGAAGATGTACTTCCGTTAGCTAACAATGCAACAGCAGTACCGCTTATAGAAAGTACAGATGATACAGTAACAGCGGCAGCGAAAGTTTTATTTCCCGAGCCACTTAATGTAAGATTTGTAAATGAGAGCGCACCTGATCCCCCGATTGCCTGTCCTGTACCATTAAGGTTAACTGTCGCGGTACCGGGTGTAAAGCCGCCATTGTTCGTCCAGTTACCCCCAACTGTTAGATTCAGGTTATTGCTGGCAAGAGTTCCTGCGGAAATCAACAGATTTCCACTTATCGTTGTTGCTGCTGAAAGTGTTAATCCTGCAGCGTTGTTCAACGTCAGGTTTGCAGGTGTATTTTGGGTTAATCCATTACCGGTTACCTGAGCCCCACTTCCATTATATATATAATTGGCTCCGGCGGTATAGGTCCTGGTTCCTGTAGACTGTATGTTACCTGTAGCACCTGTTGTAGTGATACCAACTGTTGAAGTTACACCCAATGTACCTCCGCTTGCAACAGTGAAAGTTCCTGCACCTGTTACGGTTGTACCTGCAGCGGCCATCTGAAGTGTTGCACCGCTGTTTACATTAAAATTGATATTACCTGTAATGGTGCTTCCTGAAGTATAAGTTTGTGTACCTGTTCCACTGAAATTAACTGTATTTGTCGCAGTACTTGTTTCAGTTAAGGTTCCCCCACTTACAGTGAAGTTTCCTTCTACATTGATTGTAGTAGCTCCCCCGCCACCTGCAGTATTAAAAGTCCCCCCGGTTAATGAGAAGTTGGCGCCTACATTTACGATCCAGGTATTGGAACCGCCCGTACCACCAATATAAAATTCCCCATTACTCTGGCTCAGGCTTCCCCCAATATTAATAGTTTCATTTACACCTGAATTGGAAAGCCTTACAGATCCCGAGTTCGTAGCAGTAATAGTCAGGTTTCCTGCAACATTCAAAAGTTCTCCTACTAAAGAAAGATCTGCGGTTTGACTCGCACAATTCCAGGTCAAGTTCCCAAAAGTTTGACCAAAAGTTGCTACGGTAGGAACTGTAGTTGTTACACCCGTAATATTACAGTTTGACGTACTGGCCCAGGTTGCAGTAACAATTCCACTTCCATTTTGACTATGAATATATGTTCCTGTTCCGTTAAAAAGAAGTTTACTGGCAGTTGTGTTTGTTACGGTACCGGCATTATTAAGTGTACCCGTTACAGTTGTTACAACTGTTGTTCCGTTTGTATTATAAGTCCGGCCACTATTTACATTAAGCGTACCGGCAATAGCAGCAGTTGCACTCGAATTCAATGTGACAGTTATCGCATTGGATCCTCCAATTGTAAGAGTTGAGCCTGAAGGTATATCAAGGTCAGTTCCTGTACCATTACCAATAGTAAGGGTAACCGTACCTGCACTTTGCAATGTGATATTGGTATTGTTCGACATCACAAAGCGCCCGATCGTTTGAGTAGGCACTGCAGTAATGTTAAGTGTTGTACCTGTATTGAACTGAAGGATATCAGTTGCCGCTGGTGTACCCCTTGAAGGACTCCAGTTGCCTGCAGTTGCCCATGACGCATTGTTTGCGCCCGCCCAGGTATACGTAGCCTGCCCTGTTACATTGTTCAAAAAGAACAGGTTTGCTGCAAGCAATAAAATGCAGGCCAGCATGGATTTTTGTATCCAATTTTTCATAAAGCTTCTTTTATTAGTGTTATCAGTAAAAAGATTTGTGTGAGATTCCAGACCGGTGTTATTAAAAGCAGGTGTAGAAATTTTCATGTAAGTTAGTTTAGTTATTATTTTGACGATCTTTTTTACAAGTTAAATGCAAACGTTAACGCATAAATGTTTTTGAAATTATGCCTGTTAATTTTTAGATTTAAGATATTGAAAAAAGACCTGTGGTTTCCGGCCCTATGGCCATGTTGTATATACTAAAAAGAAAATGTTTTGGTTTAATGCTCAAAATATAGTTTTGATGGCTCAGCTTTACCAGGAGTTATTGGACGGTAAAATTACGCGTCAAAAATAAGCGTGTTTTCCCATATAAACAAGTTCCTGAGAGGTTTATGTAAAAAAATAGTTATTTAAACCGGTGTAAAAATCATCATTTGGCGGGTTATTATGCACAATTTTGCTGTGACATTTTTAATGATCTTCACCGCTCTGGCAAATTACCCTTCGTAATCCTGTGGTAATCCCTCACGGCATTTTAATAAAAATGTATATTTTTGTTGTGACATGTTTTTAGTGACATATTTTTTTGACCCAAACTTAATGTCACAAACAGGCTTTTATGAAAAGAAGAAAAATTTTTCTATCGCTCCGTGAAAAACTTTCCATTACACAAGCTGATTTTGCAGCCTCCCTGGGGATTTCACGAAGCTTGTTAGCTATGTATGAAAATGGCCTGCGACAGCTTCCTACTCCTGCTTTATTGAAGTTGGGCGAAATGGAAATACAATATGATCAATTACAACAAAAGAAAAACGGGCAAACTAATAAAAGCGAACACCCCGATATTGAAATACACTGGGTAAGAACAAAGAATTCAATGCATTTACATTGCGAGGCCTGCCAGTATAAAAAAACTATGCTTGAAGATGAGCTAAAAAAAATGATATCGGAATACGGGAAGGCGGAATCATTAATGAGTTTGCTTAATGCAGGCTTCCCCGTCAAACAACAGGAAAAAATAAAACCCCGTGATAAAAGCTGGCAGGAATTACAACGCGTGCAGGTAATTAAAAAACTGGCCCGTTATGGAAAGGCTTCCCAGGCCAAATTACAGGCAAAGATAGAAGTGTTGGAAGCAGAGCATAATGTTTACAGGAAATGGATGGAGCAATTACTTTAAACATATACAACATCAAAGTCAAAGGCTTTTTAATAGTCCTTATTGCCCTAATAATTCTTTCTTATTCTTCGAATTCAAAAAACTCCAAATAAAACTTGCTCTTGAAACAAGTCCTTTATCAAAATATTCCTGGCTCATTTCCCTTCCTGAATAAACTCCCGCGAGATTTACTTTTAGAACGCCTTTGTTTTTTGACCAGGTTAATACAGGTGCGCCCGATTGATCCTTTGCGCTGGATTTTTCTGTGAGGAAATAGGTGGAATCGCGAGGTAAAAAACTATTGAATTTTGTTTTGATAATATTCAGTGAATCTTTTACGTATCCGACAATGGCCATTTCTTTACCCTGGATAGCTTCCTTTGGTTCAAGGTTTACATAATTGACCGGAAGCTCTTTTGGAATATTTACGGGAAGCAGGATAATGTCCGTGCAACCGAAGTCGAAACAAACAGGCAATACTTTCTGGTCATTCATATTCAATGAAAGCACTTTCGCATTATTATTCATATTGTTGGGATCAATAAATATCATCACGTTGCTGATCTTCTTCCGTTCATTGGTGGTGGTATAGAAACTATGGCGGGCTGTTACAAAATAAGAGATGTTCTTGTAATTAATAAAACAGCCGGTAATGGGTGAAGAGTTGTTATTGATGATGGCATAGTAAGGATAGCTGTAATCCTGCAATGGTACCAGCTCTTCTACGATCTTAGCCTTTGTTTTGGTTTTTGTTTTTGTTTTCTGGCTGAAAGCACTGTGGCTCATACAAAGGCCAAGGCTTATAATAATAGCTGTCAGTGTTTTCATATCCTGCTTTTTAAGAATCCTAAACTACGGATTTTTTCTTAATTGAGGCTTTATTTCAGACGAAAGACAGCGGGCCGCAAAAGAAGATATACACAAAAAAAATTGAGAATCTTTGAGGACCTGTGAAACTCCGGGTCACATGAAGATGATTACCACTAAGATTTGTAAAACCGATTGATTCGCCACAATAAAAAAACTCACCCATAGGGTGAGTAATAAAATATTTTACAAAAAGCTCTATTACCGATTCTCGACTGCCGATTGCCGTTATAGTCTCAGCAATTTCTCTGTACGCTTCACTTTTCCCTGGCTCACCTCGAGAATATAGGTTCCTGGTCTTAATTCACTTCCGAATAAAAGAGGTTGCCCCTGGGGCATTGTCATTTTTTTGATCTCTCTCCCCTGCAGGTCAAGCAATTTTACACTAATAGCAGCTTTATCTTTCGTATTTACCTGTATCTTAAAATTACCTTTACTTGGATTCGGAGCTACATTTATTATAAGTGTTTCAGTTCCTTCATTTATTTGTGTCTCACCAATCTTTTTTTGCTGGTTGTTGTTTTGCTTTGCGCCTCGTCCCTGTTCAGTATTGCCTCTACCGGATGTTCCTCTTTCCTGCTGGCAACGATATAAGGTTACCGGAAGTTGCCTTGTAGCACTTGAAGCACAGTTGCTCACCCCTGTTGCAGTAACGATTCCGCTTACCAGCGTTTCAGGATATTGCACTGTGATGCTTGACGTACCTTGTCCTGAAAAGCTGAGCGCATCCACCGGCACCGTCCAGTTAACCAAAGTTGCGTTAGAAGGCATGGAAGGTAACGTATAAGAATATTCGCGGGCAGGACAGATTGTTTTTTCAACTGGAGTTATAACTCCAGGCGTGGATGGATTTAATTTTGAAACTGATAAGGTTCTTGGGGAGCTATCTTCACATCCGCTGCTTGCAACTACCTGGATGGCACCACCTGTAAAATCACCCGGAAATTGAACCGTGATCACAACATCATTTGAACCTCCACCGTTCGGATGGTTCACAACGCAGTTTGCCGGTGTGGTCCATATATAAGAGGCAGCTCCCGCTACCGGGGCGATAGAATATGTTGCCACGGCGCCATTAGGAAGCATGTATGCGCATCCGTTGGTTGGACCAGTAATGATTCCCGGTGTGGATGGTGCAGCGCCTGATACCGTTACCGCCCTTGAGGCACTAAAACCACAGTTATTAACTGCCTGTACCGTGATGGGGTTGGTTCTATAACCGCCTTTAAAAACCACGCGGATAATGGTATCGTTTGGACCAGATCCGTTGGGGTGTGTTATTACAGTTTTAGTGGGATCTGCCGCCCAGATATAACTTGTAGCTGCAGGATCTTTTGCAGTGGAATAGGTAGCCGGGTTGGTTGTACCTATATATATACATGCATTCGATGGTCCCGCAATGGAAGCTGGCGTGGAGGGTTGTTGAGTAAGCAGGTAAAGACTCCTGTCTGCACTCGTTCCACCCTGAGATATAGCCCTGACTTTTATTTGCTTATTAGCAGCTCCTGTAAATCCTGGTGAGAAACTTACAGAAATACTTGTTGTTCCCTGGCCGCTTACAATTTGTGCAGTTGGGGGCACGGTCCAGAGATACAATTCGGCACCTGCTACAGCACTTATTGAATAACTGGTAGTTTGTCCGTTACCAACATAGGCACAAACATTTATTTGCCCGCTTATCAAGCCCGGGGTTCCCGGTATGGTATTGTCTGCCGCACGTACATACGAAGTTGCCAGCAGCAATAACGCAAACAGGAGGCTTATAATAAAAAAAATTTTCTGAGGGAATACCGTTGATGGCCTGTTCTCAATAGTTGGTCCTGAACCTTTTATAGGTCCGAAGGCAGATTTTTTGGTAAAAAAGATCATACGAATTATAGGGTTTTGTACTCGGATTATGGAAATAAATTGCCAGAAAAACCTCGAAAAACACGATGTCCAGATAGAACAAACGCAGGACTTGTCGATTTATTACTACAAATGTCAAATTTTTTTTCTGCGTGGAAGGATGCTGGATATCGGATACTGGATACCAGGTACTGGATTATTGATAGTATATTAAAAAACAAGGGCGCCCCGATATGATCGGGGCGCCCTCTTTATTTATTTCAGTCAAACCGTGAGTCGCAGCTATTGCCGATTCCCGATTGACGATTATCTAAAACTTAATCAGCTTACTTGTCTTCACTTCTGATCCCTGTCTTACTTCAATCAGATAAGATCCGGCTTTCAACTCCGCTCCTAATGCAATGGTTTGGTATGGCATCATTTTGAAAGACTTATACAATCTTCCAAGATTATCCATCACCCTTACCGTGATTTCTTCTGATCCTGAAGTCAATACCTGCAGTTTGAAGTCGCTTACCGTTGGGTTAGGGAAGATCTTCACTTCCATTGCCTTTGTTATTGGCCCAGGGGTGATCGTTTCCCCTTTACCTGCTGCAAAGCCCGGTGGAGGACATGCCGGGTATTTGGCAGGTGCCGAACGGATCGTGCTCACAGCACAATTGCTGGTAGCCTGTGCCGTTACTACTCCATCTACTGCCGTGTTTGGATATGTTACTTCAATTTTGATTGGAGTAATGTTCACAGAAGTTGCTCCTGCAGGTATGGTCCATACAACTGCTGTTGCATTAGCTGGCATACCGGCAAGTGCATAAGTATATGCCCTGCCCAATGGATCGCCGCAGAAACGTGTTTGTACAATATCTATCACACTTGGTGTGGCAGGGTTGAGTTTGGTGATCGACAATGACCTTACTCCGCCTGTTCCACAACCATTGGTTGCTGATACCGTAACCGTACCGCTGGTAAAGCCCGCAGGGAATACTACGGTGATCGTGTTATCATTCGCTCCCGCCCCATTTGGATGTGTTACCACTGATCCTGCAGGAGTTGTCCAGGTATAGCTGGTTGCAAATGGTACAGGCGTAATTGAATAAGTAGCTGCAGTTCCGCCAGGTGCCACATGCGGACAGCCATTCGTTGGTCCGCTGATCAATCCTGGTGTGGATGGTGGTGTATTTACAATTGTCAGTGTTCTTGTTCCGCTTGGGCCGCAAAGGTTCTCTGCTACCACACTGATATTACCACCTGTGAAGCCGGTATTGAATGTAACAACGATCGTTGTATCATTTACGCCGGCGCCATTTGGATGACTTACAACCGTATTAGCCGGGGTTGACCAGTTATAGGTCAGTGCTCCTGCTGCTTTGTTGGTAGTATAGGTGGCAGTTGTAGCTGTTCCGATCAATGCGCACACATTCGTTGGACCGGTGATCGGGTTAGGTGTATTCGGGAATTGTGCCAACAAATAATAGATCGTCATTGAACTGGTTCCGCACTGGTTGGTTACAGTTAAGCGTAACTGTTTGTTAGCCTGTGCTGCAAAACCATTCTGGAACGTTAACACAAGGTCAGCTGTACCCTGGCCCGAAACGATCGTAACATTCGTAGTAGGTATAACCCAGTTAAATACCTGTGTGCCATTACCTGTTGCTGTTGCATGATAAGTGAGCTGTGTTGTTGTTCCGATATAAGGACAAACATTTACCGTTCCTGTTACAACCGGTGTTCCCGGAATAAATGGTTGTGGATCTACTGTTACACTTGTTGATGCAGGTGCTGAGCAACCAAAGCTATTGGAAACCGTGATCGTATGAGGACCAGGTGTTACGCCAGCAAAGCTTACTGTTGGCCAGCTGATCGTTGTTGTTCCATCTAATGTATAAGAATTACCTGTTCCTAATGGAGCCGTAACTGTTATTGTTCCTGTTCCAACTGCACAGGTAGGTTGAACTGACACAACAGCTGTTGGACTTGCTGCAAGTGGGTTCACCGTTACTGTTGTAATGACTGATGTTGCACTACAGTTAAATGCATTGGTTACTGTTACAGTATAATTGCCCGACGTTATTACTGTAATGGCTTGATTTGTTTCACCACCAATCGGTGAACTATCCAGGTTCCACTGATTGTTTGTTGCCGATGATGATGTAAGCACAACTGATCCGCCCTGGCAGAATGTTGTTGGTCCGCCCGCATTGATTGTTGGCGTGGCTGGTGTTGGGTTAACCGTTACCGTTGTATTGGTCGATGTCGCACTGCAATTAAATTCATTGGTAACTGTTACTGAATAATCTCCTGAAGCCACTACGTTAAGTGTTTGAGCGTTTTGCCCACTGATTGGCAAATCATTCAGGTTCCATTGATTACCTGATACTGAAGATGATGTCAGTATAACCGATCCTCCACTACAGAAAGTAGTTGGTCCACCTGTACTGATCGTTGGTGTTGCAGGTGCTGGATTGATCGTTATCGTTGCACTACCCCCAAGGTCCGCTGAAATGGCATTACACAGCGATCCATTCAATGTTGCAATCGTATAGGTTGTTGTCGACGATGGAGTAACTACCACACTGATCGGGCTGCTGCTTCCGCTGAATGGAATTGCACCTGGCGACAATGTTCCGTTCCATGGACCAGCCCCGGTTACTGCAATACTCAACGTGGTTGCCGTACTACCCTGGCCTGAACAATAAGTAGCCCCACCACTAATCGTTCCCGTTGGACGTGGGTTAACTGTTAATACAGATGTACCATTATTTGTGCAACCGGCAGCATTTACTGCGGTTGCTGTATAAGTAGTGGTTGTTGATGGCTTCGCAAACACACTTGCCAAGTTGGTGCCTGTATAAGCTGTAGTCGCACCTGCATTGGTGAACAATCCTGCTGCGGGCGACCATGTTATAGATGTAGCAGGGTTTGAAAAATCAAAAGTGATATCGTTCCTGCTGTTATATGTGAAGGACACAGCCCCGGTATAATTATTTAAAGTTGCTGCAGAAGCCGCATCCACCCGATAAAATATGGTACTTGCAAATGATGTTGGTGAATATTTAGCGGTATTATAGATCGTTCCGGTCGTACCACTGTTATTATTACTATAAGTAACTTCAATAACAAGATTACTTGTTCCATCCCATACAAATGCTGTATTTAATGGTAGTGGATTGATGCCTACTACGGGAGCAAACGCTGCAGCAGTTCGTACAATTGTCATTCCTGCTTCCCATGTGCTGAGTGCATTCGTTGTTGTATTTTTCATCTTTACTCTCAAACTTGTAAGAGATACCGCCGGATCTGCTGTTGGCAGGTTGAATTTGATTGCCGAAATAGCAGAACCTGTCCCCATCCCTAAAGCCGATAATTCAGAAGCGAGATACAACATTTGTTGTTTGTCGCCGCCATAAAATATCTGGAACGGATTTGGCCCGAGTGTGGATGCGGTAGTATTACCAACTGAGGTTGAAACTCCTGTCCCTGATGTGACACTTAAACTTGCAACTGATGCGGTTAAATTAACAATCGTTCCATTGCAAATTGTGCTTGTTGGCGGAGTTACAGCAACTGCAGAAGGTTTCACATTTATCGTAACAGCAACCGTAGCTGATATGGTACTAATACAACCGGTGCTTGCGTCTGTCACAATAACAGTATACGATCCTGTGCCAGTAACCGTATAGGTAGCTGAAATTGCGCCACTGATATTGATTCCATTTAATTGCCATTGGTAAGTTGGTGAAGCAGCATTTGTTACTGCTGTCAGCACCTGCGTTGCAGGCGCACATATAGCAATTGGTCCGGCTTCAGCGATGGAAGCTGTCGGTAATGGATTCACGTTTATTGTTACGGAAGATGTTGTTGAATTTGAACAGTTATCCGTAACTGTTACTGTATAGGTTGATGTGACGGTTGGATTTACTAAAACGGTACTTGAAGTACCAATAACAGTTACACCATCAGTCCATGAATATAAGAATGGTCCGCCACCACTTGCACCTCCATTTAGTGTAACTAAGGTTCCGGCACAAACAGGTATTGATGGTGACGCTGTAGCATTGGCAGCTACCGGCGTAACGGTTACGGTTATCGGAGCTGAATTAACGCTGCAACCAGTACCTGGATATGATGCAGTAGCAGTATAGGTGGTTGTAACGGTCGGGTTAACTGCCACAGAATTTCCACTAAGATTACCCGGATTCCATACCCAATTCAAGCCACCCGCTCCTGTGCCGCTTACCTGGCCATTGAAAATTAAATTGATTCTTTTTGTCGACAGGCCCGGCGTAACAGTTGCGTTAGCAACCAACGTCTGCAGTGTTGTTGTTGATGATGCGGTAGAACTGATTGCCGAAATTGTTGTATTGCCTGCAGTAGCAGTATAAAATGTCCTGGCGTTATCGGCAAGATCTGCTCCATCATGTCTTGCATCAATAACAATATTGGACACGCCATCCCAGTTGTAAGGAATTGTAAAGTTCACAATATTCAGTCCTATTGCGTGTGTATAGGTTGTCGGACCAAATACCTGCGTTAAGCCTGTTGTTGTAAATGTTGACACAGTAGCACTTGCACTGGTGCCAATTGAGATAGAGAAATTAGGATTAGTAGTGCCATCTCCCAATGTATTTATATTATAAACAATACCAGTAATATTTCCAGCCTGCAATCCGGCAGCCTGTAATTCTGCTGCTGTATAAACAGTTTGGCTCCAGTATTGAGCAAACCTGTTATTAAATGCTGTAGGATCAGTGTTTGATGCATTTGTAAGTGTCGTACCTGTTCCTATAGAAGAAGATATTCCCGGAACGATCACATTTGTATTCGCTGTTAGTGTTGATGCTCCGCCTGAACAAACAGTTGAAGGGTTTGCATTCACAGATGCAATCACCGGGTTTGGATTAACAGTTACCACCATGATAGCTGTATTTGAACAGCCATTTGCATTGCCATCATCTGAAGCTAATGTATAAGTGTATGTTCCGGCAATTGCGGGTGCTGCAGTAACCGTACTGCCTGTTGAAGCACTTAATCCACTTCCTGAAGAAGGTGAAGCACTCCACGAGAAGTTAATATAAGATGGATCGCTTGCTATTGATCCGTTTAATGTAACACTTCCGTTAAGGCAGAAAGTTGTTGCACTTCCGGGCGTGATTGCCAATGTTGGAGCTGTAGTAACGGTTACATTTACCGCTGCACGGGGGCCTTCGCAACCTGCTGCAGAAGTTTCAGATACATAATATATGATGCTACCTGTTACGTTGGGTGAATAAGTACCTCCGGTTTGTAGTGAAGTACCTCCTGATAGCACATTATACCAATTTAAGATACCTCCCGTTCCTGTAGCAGTTAATGTTACTGAACCTGGCCCGCACCTTGTTACCGGATCATTGGTTGAAGGAGTTGCCGGCAATGGGTTAACCGTTACCGTTACCGGAGCTGAATTCACAGAGCAACCGTTTAGTGTTGCAGTGGCGGTGTAAGTAGTAGTAACAGTTGGATTTACTGAAACACTATTGTTACTAAGGTTTCCGGGGTTCCATGTCCAGTTGTAAACGCCTGCACCTGCGGTGACCACCTGACCAGCGAAAATAAGGTTTGGCCGGTTGGAAGATGCATTACTTACTGTTGTATTGCTGCAAGGGTCAGAAACCACAGCATCTACCTGGTAATTTACAAATGAACCAAATGCAGTTGTACTATATGTATTTATAGTTGTATTTGCTGAAGCACCGGTAATACCATTTGCAAAACAATAATCCACGATAATATTAGAAGTACCATTCCATGCAAACGGTGTACTGAATGGATTTGTATTTGTACCCACCACCGGTGTATAATTAACCGGGCCATACACTGTCGTAAATGATGGAGGCTGGAACGTTGTTATAGTTGTAGCTGAGGTATGGGCAATTTTAATTGTATACCCATTCATAGTTACCGGTGATGTACCGATAGAAGAAAGTACAACTCCCAATGAAGTAATATTACCTGCAGTCAAACCCGCAGCAGTCAATTCAGCCGCTGTATAAAGTATTTGCGTATGACCATTTCCGTAATAAGAAGCATAAAAAGTTCCTACCGTTGTAGTTGTACTGTTGCTGCTGGCACCATTGCCCAATGTGCGTGTTCCCGCTGTTATCGTATTTGTCAGAGCTGTCAGGTTTACTGAAGAACCTGCACAAACAGGAGTAGAGGGTGAAGCACTTGCACTTTCTATTGTTGGCAATGAGCTCACCGTTACAACAACACTGTTAACAGAAGTACATCCTTTATCGGGATCATATGCTGTAATTGTATACGTATAAGTGCCGGTTGCCGTTGGAGTAACAGTATAAGAATCGCTACCTGTACTATTAGGTGTCAAACTTACTGTACCGGTTACACCGCTTCCTGATGCCGGTGAAGCGGTAAGATCGAAGGTCGCGAATGAATTAAAGTCTGGTGTATAAGTTGAGCTTATATCTGTTGATGACCCAATACATGCTGATGTTATAGTTGCAGATACTGCCAGCAGATCCGGATCTGATACTACGGTCGTTATCTCAGCCCTCGGTCCTTCACAACCATTCAAAGATACTTCTGACACATAGAATGTTGTTGTTGCAGATACAGGGGTATTGTATGTAGTGGAAGTACCTGTTTGCGCCGGGCTTCCTCCTGTTGGCACCAGGTACCAATTGAAGATTGGTGGCACCTGTGGATCTGTTGTATTATTTGAACTCACAGATGCATCTGTTAAAGCCGTACCACATTGATCGGTACCATTCGCCCCGGATGGTGCCGGAGGTAATGGGTTAACCGTTACCGTAACTGTTGCTGTACTAAAGCAGGTTGTTGACGGGTTGGTGGCTGTTACAGTATATACAGTAGTATTAGATGGAGATACTGACACAACATTTCCATTCAAACTGCCAGGGGCCCAGTTATAATTCAAACCACCTACTCCTGTGCTGATAATTTGTCCGGTTATAATCATTTTCGGTCTTTCAGTTAATGTACCTGAAGCAGTAGTTATACCACAAATAGTAGTGGGTGTCTGACTGTCATCGTGGTATTGTGCCGTTGCAGCATAAGCAGTATTATCTGTTTTTACTTCTGCACCTGTACCTCCTGTATTATTATTGCTCCAGCATATTTGTACAACAATGTTTGAAGTTCCATCCCATGCAAAAGGAGTTGAAAAGTTAATTGTTTTAAGGCCTGTGGTTGTAACGGCAAGATCGCCGCTAAATACCTGTGTGAAACCTGTATTTATAAATGTAGTAGTTAAGGCAGTACTGGGGGTTTGTGCAATATTCATTACAAACCCGTTGTAAGTTGTACCTATAGCAGCAATATCAAAAGAAACAGATGTTAAGTTTCCTGTTGTAAGATTTTGTGCTGTTAGTTCGCTTGCCCTCACCAGGTATTGCGCTTTATAACCTCCCCAATAATGACTGAAGGGACTATTATAAGTAGTACTTGAATTGCTATTATTGATAGTTGTGACCGCACCTGCACCTACTGTTATATTTCCGGGTGAAACAGTAGAGGTTGTCGCAGTTAAAGTAGATGAATTTCCTTCACATATTGCAACAGGATTTGCTGTTGGTACATTTAAAAAAGGAAGCAATTTAACGGTTACGACTACCTGTGAAGCTGTTGTACAGGCTCCGTCAACAGCTGTTACAGTATAAGTGTAAGTACCGGCCGCGGTTGGAGTTACTGAGGTATTTGTAGTTATACCCGTACCACCGGCAAGGGTCGTTGGTATACCGCTTCCTGAAGAAGGGATGGCCGACCATGTATAACTGTAAGCGTTACCGTTTCCAAAACTGGTTTGGGTAGCAGTCAACTGGATCGATGTATTTGCACATGGATTATTATTATCTACAGAAGCTTGCACTGCGTCGGGTGGATTTACGGTTGCAACTACCTCTGCTCTTGGACTTTCACAATTTCCATTTGATTCTGATACCCAGAAATGTGTTGTTGCACTGATTGCTGTGATATAAGTCGCTCCGCCGGTTTGCAGTAAGTTGCCACCGGTTTGTGCATCGTACCAATTAAATCCACCTCCACCGCCTCCGGATGTAACGAATGCTCCCGGAACCTGTGTACCACATTGCGTAGAATTATTTGCACCAGGCATTCCAGGTAACGGATTCGCAATAATAGAAACTCCATTGGATACAACCGGGCAACCGAATGTAGTTACAGTTGCAGTGTAAGTTGTATTCGTGGTGGTATTTACTGTTAATGGATTTGTTGTACCTACAACATTTGTTCCATCACTCCATGAATATGCAGTTGCTGCAGGTGGTGAATTGAAAGTAAAGCGAAGTTGTGGCCGGTTGTTTTGTCTTGCTTCAGGTGTGAGTTCAGCGCACATTGCTGACGCATCTTCCGAATCATCCCTGTAAAATGATTGAGCATTAAAGCCTGGGGCATCGTACTTTACTTCCGCAGCAATACCACCGCTATTGTTATTGCTCCAGCATATTTCTATTAATAAATTGGACGTACCATCCCATGAAAACGGTGAATTAAAAACAATATCATTTATGCCAACAGCAGGTGTATAATTACCTGAATAAACGTCTGTAAATGTTCCGGCTATAAAAACACTTGCTGATGCTGCTGCGCTTGCAGTGTGAGATATCCTGATCGAAAACCCTGTATAGGTAGTACCGGCAGTGGCAACATTAAACGCCATTTTGGTAATATTCCCCGCTGTAGCACCGACGCCTGTTAATTCAGTTGACCTGATAACATACTGGAATTTATATCCACCATAATAGTGACTGAAGGGACTTACATTGTTACCTCCTGTAGCACCGCTTCCTGAAGTAGTTGATGCACCAGCTCCCAGGGTATAGGCCGCTGCTTTATTCAATACAACACTTAGTGTGGTAGGATCGCCTGCACATAGTGTTGTCACTGTGGCTGAAGCTATAGCCGTAACACCTAATGCAGGTTCATCAGTGTATGCAGTTCCGTTAGTTGTAACAGCAATACTGTTTGCATCTGTTGCCGTCACACTCCATGTTACCGTTCCATTTACTGGAGTCACTGTTGGAATAACACCCGACCAGTTATTACCCGAAGTATTTGTCATGGTTACATTTTGAACTGTACCTGCATTTACCTGGTAATTTAGTGTTACGGTAGTAACTGCAGCTGCACCCGGTGTTACTGTAACAGTTACCGTTCTCGCAACATTGGTGCACTGGTTACCGGCTGCTGTTATAACAAGATTGCTGAATGATGGTCCCGCAAGGTTACCCATTGCAAAAAAGCCCGCAAGAGTTGTTACAGCAGGTACCGTCGTAGTAATAGAACCAGCTGCGAGCGTTGATACAGCGCCACCAATATGATCGTATGCGCCATTTATACTTGAGCTTGCACCGATTCCATCCTGTAGTCCGCGGGTATCCGTTAACTTTATTAAAGTGTTTGTAAAATTTGAAGCACCGCTTGTAATAGAAGCTGTCCAATACCTTGTGCTGCTGATGGCACTCATTAATGTTCCCGGGGTACCACCGCTATTACCATCAATTACTTCGGCCTGTATTGTTACCGGGCCTCCCGCATTAGTTGTTGGATTAATAAGATCAAATGCGCCATAAGTTCCTTTGCCTAACGGGAACAAATAAGTGGATCCCGACACCAAACCTGCAGGAAGGCTGCGAATAATAATTCCATTTACATAGCTTGTTGCAGATCCTCCTGTAACAGCTGCTGCTGTTGCATTCGGAACTGTTATTGTATTACCTGAATTATTAACAATACCGGCAGTCATTGCCAAAACACCTGCAGTTCCAAGTGTTCTGCTAAATGCCATGTTCACAATATTATTAGGTGCAGTTGCTGTATTATTGATAGTTAAATCTGTTGGTCCGTTTGATGAGGGGAACTCAAGACTGTTTGCAGTTTGTGCCCCGGTCGTTCCGTTGTAAATAAGTTTGCTGCTGGTTGCATTGAAAGTAATCGAACCGGAACCGGTTGTTGTACCGTTTGAAATAGTATATGATGCTCCGTTATTAATAGCAAGCGGGCCTGTTAAATTAATTCCTCCCGGATTATTAAGGCGAACATTCACCAGACCAGTCATGGCTGAACTAAATGTGACATTCTGAGCACTGGATCCATTAAATTCAATTGTTCCTGTTGTTGCAGAACCTGTTAAACCTATCGCTCCGCCGGTTTGAATAAAATTACCTTTCACTTTTAATGCCCCTCCACCAGTTCCTGATCCTATACCAAATACTCCCGCACTCATACTAAAATCACCGTTTACATTCACAACCTGCGTAGTGCCGCTTGTTAATGAAAGAACTGAAGTTCCGGATGAATTCAGGTTAACATTACCCGAAATGGTAGTAATATTACCTGTTGCAGCATTACCAAAGTTTATAGATGCAGTATTTGAAACTGTCACATTGCCACCAATATTGATGACTCCTGCTCCATTAGCGAAATTACCCGCAGCAGCATTACTAACATTTACATTACCCGTAACTGTTAGCGATGCGGCTCCATTCATCAGATCAAAATTTCCGGCAGTGGCATTGATATTGCCCCCCACTGTAAGCGTGCCACTGGTTAATAATCTTAATCTTCCGCCGGCACCTGTGACAATACTCAAATCTCCTTTTACAGCAACTGTATTGGTAGTGAAGATGCTTAGGTTTGCGGTTGCAGCAGGACAATTATAATTGAAATTGCCGAACGACTGGGCAACATTGGTTGGCGCAGTATTATTAGATGTCAACCCTGTGATATTCAGGTTTGCGGACGTACCCCATGTAGCCAATGGTATAGGAGGTGCTGTAGTTGTAGCGCCGGCAACATTACAAACCGATGAGTTTGCAAAAGAAAGTGTTGCAACAGATCCAACCAATGAAATGGCACTATTATTCAAATTTACAATTCCAGTATTTTGAACTGTTACTACTGTTCCTGTACCTCCTATAGTAGTAAGTGTATTGGATGCACTTCCTGCAAAAGTTACAGTGCCGGCAATGCTACCAGTCATTCCTGTACCAGTACTAAATGCAATCGCTGCAGCATTGCTGGCATTGTTAAGAAATAAAGAGCTACCGGAAGGAACATCCAGTTCATTACCTGCAGAACCAGTTAAAGTTAATGTACGCGTAGTGGCTGTCGTCGATTGTATTGTAAGAGCAGTATTGCCCGTTACCTGTAGAGCTCCAATTGATGCTGCGGCAGCAAGCGTAAGCGTTACCGGAGAACCCGCTGTTGTTCCGGCACCATCTACAATCAGGATATCCGTTGTTTGAGCAGAAGAGCGACTGCCACCTGTTCCATTTGCCAATGTATTCCAGTTAGCCGCACTTGCAATATCGCCAGTGGCCGGCCCGGTATAAAAATAAGTAGCCGCACTTGTTGTAGTTGCATTGCCTGTTAAATAAGCACTCTCTGCATCTGCAACCGCAGCAATTCTATAAAAATACTGGTTGCCTGGAGTTAAACCTGTTTGTGCCGAAGTATAAGTTGTTCCCATGGTCGCGCTACTGGTACTTGTAATGTCAGTGCCTACCTGGGTAAAGTTTATATTATCTGTTGACCTGTAGATGCGAAATGCAGTTTCATTTGTGGAACCATCAGTCCATCCAATCGTCATACCTGTTCCTGTGATCGCCGAGGTTGTAAATGTTGTAGGCGCTGCGTTAGGAATCACTGATACACGAATATTTACCTGGTCTACTGCAAGGTTGAATTCATCAGCAGCAGAGTAACAGTTAAAAGCGATATTATAGGTGCCGGCAGAAGCAACTGTAAATGGAACAGTTACTTTTGTCATCGTACTCAAAGTAATGTTTGAAAAATTGACCAACGTCGTTGTTTGAGCTGCAACCGTTTGCCCGTTACCGATAGTAACTTTCATTTTCTCAGGAAATGTGGTCCCTGTCCCCGAATAATAAAATTCAAGGATATAATTTGTAACTGAACTTAAACTGATACCCGGTGTAAAAGCCCACGTATTCGCTGCCGAAGCAGAGGTATAATTATACGCCATATAAGCTGTAGACCCGGACAGCTGGTTGGGTGATGAGGTGGCGGTCGATCTTAACCAGTTATTTCCCGTGCCTGCGTTTATTACTGTCCACCCCGATGGCGGAAAAGTAACAGCTTCAAAATTCTCTGATACAAGCGTCTGTGAAAAAGAAGTAAATGAAGTGAATAAAATGCAAGTCATTATAAGCATTCTTTCTATTAAGCTTATAAGATTTTTCTTACGATCCGATTGGCTCGTTTGATTTGTAGCAAACATGGGTCCCTTGTTTTAAGTTAGTAATAGAGTTAGGTTATAACAATTCAGCAACAGCTTATCATCAATTTCCTGTTACCGAATAAAAACTGACCATTAGTATTTCCCGAACAGTGTTTTATTAAGCCGTTTGTTTAATCAATTAATTGAAGACACGTTTAATGTGAGTGGTTTTATCCTGAATAATTGGATAAGTACGTCATGTTTATCATCGTTGTGGACGATACGAACAAATCAGGTTATTTTATTGGGGGAACAGTTAGCTTTAGAGAGGATCTTTGAAGTAGTAAAATTATAATATTTCTGCCAGATAGGGTCATGTTCTTGTATATTTTTTTGCAAAATGGGTGAAAGAGGTGGCGTGTTTAATCCTGGTTCATAAATAAAAGAGCGCCCCGATATCAGGGCGCTCTTTATTTTATTTCAATCAATCCATGAGTCGTTATTGCCGATTCCCGATTGACGATTAGTGATTGCTAGAACTTAATCACCTTGCTCGTTTTAACTTCTGCTCCTTGTCTTACTTCAACCATATAAGATCCGGCTTTCAACTCCGCTCCTAATGCGATCGTCTGGTATGGCATCATTTTGAAAGATTTATACAATCTTCCAAGATTGTCCAATACCCTTACCGTGATCTCTTCTGATCCTGATGTCAATACCTGCAGTTTGAAGTCACTTACCGTTGGGTTAGGGAAGATCCTCACTTCCATTGCCTTTGTTAGTGGCGCCGTTAGTGTTTCTCCTTTACCTGCTGCAAAACCCTCAGGAGGACATGCTGGTAATTTAACTTCGCTTGAACGGATCGTACTTACACATGATGCGTTTGTGCCCTGTGCTGTTACAAAGCCATTTACTGCTGTAATCGGATAAGTTACTTCAATCTTTATTGGAGTAATGTTCACAGAAGTTGCTCCTGCAGGTATGGTCCATACAACTGCTGTTGCATTAGCTGGCATACTGGCGAGTGCATAAGTATATGCCCTGCCCAATGGATCGCCGCAGAAACGTGTTTGTACAACATCTATCACACTTGGTGTGGCTGGATTGAGTTTGGTGATTGACAATGACCTTACTCCACCTGTTCCACAACCATTGGTTGCTTTTACTGTGATCGAGCCTGATGTAAAGCCAACAGGATACAATACAGTGATGGTATAATCATTCGGGCCTGCTCCGTTTGGATGTGTTACCACTGTTCCTACAGGAGTTGTCCATGTATAGCTGGTTGCAAATGGTACAGGTACTATTGAATAAGTAGCTGCTACTCCCGTTGGCGCTGTGGCCGGACATGCATTCGTTGGTCCGCTGATCAATCCTGGTGTGGATGGAACTGCATTTACGATCGTAAGTGTTCTTGCTCCGCTTGGTCCGCAAACATTCTCTGCTACCACTGTTACATTGCCACCTGCAAAACCAGCCTGGAAGGTTACAACGATTGAAGTATCGTTGGCTGTGCCTGCTCCGCCCGGATGACCTACTATGGTTGCATTGGCTGGAACGGTCCAGTTATAGAACAATGCTCCCGCTGCCTTGTTGGTAGTATAGGTGGCAGTTGTAGCTGTTCCGATCAGGGTACAAACATTCGTTGGACCGGTGATCGGGTTAGGCGTATTCGGGAACTGTGCCAATAAATAATAGATCGTCATTGAACTGGTTCCGCACTGGTTGGTTACAGTTAAGCGTAACTGTTTGTTAGCCTGTGCTGCAAAACCATTCTGGAACGTTAACACCAGGTCAGCTGTACCCTGGCCCGAAACGATCGTAACATTCGTAGTAGGTATAACCCAGTTAAATACCTGTGTGCCATTACCTGTTGCTGTTGCATGATAAGTAACCTGGCCGGCTACTCCCGCAACTCCTATATAAGGACAAACATTCACGATACCTGTTACAACCGGTGTTCCAGGAATAAATGGTTGAGGATCTACTGTTACACTTGTTGATGCAGGTGCTGAGCAACCAAAGCTGTTGGCTACCGTGATCGTATGAGGACCAGGTGTTACGCCGGTGAAGCTTACTGTTGGCCAGTTGATCGTTGTTGTTCCATCCAGTGTATAAGAATTACCTGTTCCCAGTGGAGCAGTAACTGTTACTGTTCCTGTTCCAACTGCACAGGTCGGTTGAACTGATACAACAGCTGTTGGACTGGCTGCAAGTGGATTGATCGTTACTGTTCCGCTACCACTTAGGTCAGCTGCAATAGATGCACAATTTGCATCGCTGAGTGCACTGATCTCATATGTAAACACATGTGGTGATGCACTGCTTGGTGCTACTGCTATCGTAAGCGGGTTGCTGCTTGTTGTTCCTGATACAGGCGAACCTCCGTCAACAGTATAAGTATAGTTCCATGGAGCTGTACCTGTAAAGTTAACTGTCAGGTTAGTGCTTGTATTAGCTGCATTCTGACAGAATGCGCCAGTACCACTAATCGCTGCCGTTGGACGGGGATTAACGGTAACTGTCTTGCTTGCAGAAGCAGAGCAACCAGCTACAGTTGATATGGTGACAGAATACGTTGTTGTAACTGACGGTGCAACACCTGTAGGATTCTGCAAGATAGATGTAAAGCCTGCAGGGTTGGATGTCCAGCTATAAGTATAAGCCGAAGGTGTTCCTGTAATTGCAATGTCATCAATTGCCCAATACCATGCCCATCCATCCACGTAACTAAATCGTACCTGAACACTAGGGAAATTGATATAAGCGTTAAGGTTGATATTATCTGTAGCAAAAGAAGCAGGTGCACCCTGGTCTGTAGAATAGGTCTTAACTGTAGTCCATGTTGTACCATTAGTTGATACCTGAACATTTACTCCAGCAATGAAGAACCTGAAATATTGTCTTAACGAAAGATTCAATGCTGAATAATTAATAGTACTGAATGCAGGGGATGTGAGGGTGGTATTTACTGTTGTACCGCTTCCTCCAAGATCAGCATTAGAAAGAATAAAATTACCTGCTCCACTGTTGAAAGTAACAGGAGTACCATTTGTTGAAGTAAATGGACTAGGCTGTATTGTCCACGCTGTTACTGCAGGATTAGGTCCGGCTGAGTTGTTGACTGCTGTCCAGCCATTTAAACCAGCTGACCAGGTCTGAGTAAGTATCGACGTTGGAGGACTGTCTGCAGAAGATGTCAGGTCAATCGGCGTACCATTGCAGGTTACATTCGTGCTTGATCCTGCTACCACATTTGTTGGTGTGTAGTTGATCGTAACTGTTACCGGCGCTGAAGCAGCACTTGCACAATTGGTTACCGTATTGGTCACAATTACCCTGTATGCTCCCGAACCAATTCCACTTACAGTATAAGTAGAAGCAGTTGCACCGCTGATGTTGTTACCATTCAGCGTCCATTGGTAGGTTGCTGAACCTGCATCCGTTACTGCAGTTAATAGCTGCGTTGCAGGTGAGCATAAAGTGATCGGACCAGTTTCCTGTATACTTGCTGTTGGCAATGGATTAACTGTTACCGTAACACTTGAAGTTGTTGGATTACCACAAACATCTGTTACAGTTACAGTATACGTTGTAGTAACTGCAGGCGTTACATTAATGCTTGCTGTTGGATCATAAGTACCTGCCGGTGTAGAAGCCCATGCATAAGTGAATGGAGAACCACCTGTTGCACCAGCATTCAATGTTACTGATGTACCAACACAGATTGGTGTTGATGGTGTTGCCGTAGCATTAGCACCTACAGGTTGAACGGTTACAGTAACTGATCCTGTTTTTGAACAACCAAATGCATTGGTTGCTGTTACTGTATAAGTTGTAGTCGTTGAAGGACTTGCTGACGGATTAATAATAACCGTTGAACTTAACCCGGTTGGAGGAGCCCATGTATAGTTGAGACTTGGATCGCTTACCACGTATCCAACCCTGCCATTAAAGTTTCTTACAACATTTGTAAATGTCCATGTTCCGCCACCTAATACAGCTGATCCGCCAAGTCCCTGGCCGATAGAAATATTACCATCTGATGCCCATGGAGTACAAACAACACTACCATCTGTATAATAGTTAGTACTGTTACATACCACTACAAATCCATAAGTCTGGCCTGCAGGTATCATAATAGTTGAAGTCAACGGAATATTTGTAAGGTTCGGACTTCCACCCGCTGGAGTGATCGCTGAACCACCACTTGGTGTAAGAAGTGTCCAACCAGCATTGCTTGTGAGACTTGATGTACATCCGTAGCCGCCTGGTTTGTACCAAACTTCAGCAAATGTACCTGCTGAGATACCCATTGCAACTGATGTAACTGTGATCGTATTGGCAGCAGTAATGTCAAATACGTTACCTGCATTACCGTTACCACCTGCTACAGGTGTTGTTAATAATCCCGGAAGGGCAGTTCCTGCATCGAGTTGTGATACTCCGCCATCACAAATTGTATTTGGCGTTGCGGTTGGAACCGGCGTACTTGGATTCGGGTTCACTGTAAGAACAATGGTAGCTGTATTAGCACAACCTGTAGGACCTGAAACACCATCGTCAGCAGTAAGTGTAATTGTATAAGTTCCTGCAACAGTAGGTGTAGCAGTAATGGCCGGACCTGATGTGCTGCTTAAACCAGCACCTGCTGGTATTGAAGACCAGGTGAAATTAGTATATGAAGCATCGCTGCCTGGTGCTTTGTCCAATGCAACACTTCCACCAAGGCAGAATGTTGTTGAACTGGCAGCAGTAATTGACAATGTCGGAGGTGTTGTTGCGGTAACCTGTACCTCTGTACGTGGTCCTTCACAATTGGATTCTGATACTTCAGCAACCCAGAATGAAGTGTTACCGAGAAGAACAGTAGTAGTAAATGATCCGCCGGTGAACAATGAAGTTCCACCAGTTGCAACATTGTACCACTTCAATGGTCCGCCACTGCCCGTAGCAGTGAGTGTTACTGAGCCCGGACCGCACCTTGAAACAGGACTGTTGGTTGAAGGGGCTGCTGGTAATGGTAGTGCTGTTACTGTAACGCTGGCTGTTGTAGAACAACCAGGCGTGTTGCTTACCGTTACGGTATAAGTAGTAGTCTGTGTAATCGCTACATTAGTAGGATTCTGCTGCGCAGATGTAAATCCTGCGGGTGTTGATGTCCATGCAAAAGTTACCGGTGATTCAACCTGTCCGGTATAAACCACATCATCAATTCCGATATAATCAGAATTAGCTCCACTAAAACCTCCATTGGTAACATTATACCTGAATGCGACACGACCTGATGGTGCTCCAACAAGCCCTGTTATAGTAGCAGTGAATTGTGTCCACGATTCAGGATATCCACCCACAGCAAGTGTTGGATTAATTGACAACAGTACGGTAGTGAAATCACCAACAGATGTAGAAGTAGCTCCTACGTTAGTGCTTGATCCATTTGTGCTGAGCCTTACTTCCAGCCTGTCAGGGAAGGTTGAGCCAACTTCTGTACGTGTATAGAAAGTAAACACATCCCCATTATGCATGGTTACTGTAGGTGTAAACAACCAGTTGCTGATATGTCCGGCACTTACCTGATCGGTACTATTAAAGTTTGCAAAAACGTATTCATTGGTAGGTCCGCTGTTAGCAGCAAACACCGTTCCATCTCCCTGGTTCCATCCAGTTGTACCTATTGGATTGCTTAGATTTTGTTGTGCCCATCCCACTGGTAACGGCGAAACAGTTGCAAAACTCTGGCTGAATAATGTTGTTGGTCCTCCTGCGAATATATTGGAAGAACCTGTAGAAGTTAAGTTAACGGTACTTCCGGTACAGGCATTCAGAGAACTGGCTCCGGCAGTTACCCCAGTTGGAACAGGATTAACATTTACGACAACTGTACCAACACTTGTACATCCTTTATCAGGATCAAATGCTGTAACAGTATAAGTATATGTTCCGGCTGTCGTTGGCGTAACTAAATAAGGAACTGACCCTGTTGGGGTTGCTGTAAGGCTAACCGTTCCCGTTACACCACTTGCTGCACCACCTGTTGCAGTAAGATCAAATGTTGCAAAGTTGTTGAAGTCAGGTGTATAAGAACTTGATATATCAAATGATTCACCCAAACATGCCTGTGCACCTGTTGATGAAGTTGCTGTAACTGGATCAGGACTCGACACTACAGTGGTAAACTGAACCCTTGGTCCTTCACAACCATTCAGCGAAACTTCTGACACATAGAAATTAGTAGTAGCAGATATCGGTGTGTTATAAGTAGTAGAAGTTCCGGTTTGAGAAGCGGTACCACCTGTTGGCACTAAGTACCATTTAAAGAATGGCGGCACCTGTGGATCTGTAACGTTATTTGAACTTACAGATGCATCTGTTAAGCCTGTACCGCACTGGTCAGTACCATCTGCTCCTGAGGGTGCAGGAGGTAATGGGTTAACCGTAACCGTTACAGTTGCTGTATTTGAACAGGTAGTTGCCGGGTCTGAAGCTGTTACAGTATAAGTAGTCGTGGTACCTGGTGTAACAATTTGCGTCGGACCACTCAATGAACCCGGATTCCATGACCAGTTCAATGAACCAGCACCAACAGCGAATTGTTGTGCACCGAATTTTATTATCGGACGTAATGATTGTGTAGTACCGCCGGTAGTTGCAGCGCAAGCTCCACCAATCAATATTTGACTGTTAGAAACAAACGCTGTAGTATTTGCGTTAACAAAACCAGACCCTGCTGCGCCCGTTGGAATATCATGACAAAGGTCAATTAAAAGATTTGAAGTACCATTCCAGTTGAATGATGTGGTAAACGTTATAGTTTGATCTCCCGTAGTTGTTAATGGAACCAAAACGGTCGGACCGAACACCACATTGGTAGCACCTGCTGTAAATGCAGACGTTAAGGCTGTTACTGCTGTATGTCCCATCTTAACCGTGAAATTAGGCAGTGTGCCGCCTGAACCAGCTGAGAAGGTAAATGTAATGCTGCTGATATTACCTGCTGCAATACCCGCTGCTGAAAGTTCCGAAGCAAGATATAACAGCTGGGTTTTGGTATCACTCGCACCACCAGCACGGAATGGCGAACCACCCTGTATCGTCGTGGTAGAAGTGCCTACCGTCACAACGCCGGGTGTTACAATAATGGTATTGCCATTTAATGTAACATTTGTACCTGCACAAATAGTAGAAGGTGTAGCAGCTGCGCTGTTGATAACAGGCAATGCTTTAACTGTTACTACTACTGTTGAGGTCGTAGCACAACCCAGTGTTGCATCAACTCCCGATACTGTATAAGTATAAGTGCCGGCTGCAGTTGGTGTAACAGATGTTGAAGCGGGTGTTCCGAATGTTCCTGTTCCACCTGCCTGTGAAGTTGGTATACCACTTCCTGATGCTGGTGAAGCAGTCCATGTGAAGACATATACGTTTCCGTTAGTTGATCCTGTAGTAGTGGCTGTTAATTGGATAGTTGTATTGCTGCAAGGATTGTTAAAATCAACAGAAGCCTGTACTGCATCTGGTGCATTTACGCTTGCAATTACCTCAGTTCGTAAACTTTCACAGGATCCATCAGATTCCGAAACCCAGAAATGTGTTGTTGAACTGATCGAACTTGTATAGGTCGCGCCGCCGGTTTGCAATAATGTACCGCCTGTTTGAGCACTGTACCACTTAAATCCTGCGCCACCACCTCCGGTTGTAACGAAAGCAGTAGGAACACCTGTACCGCACTGAACTGAATTATTAGCACCCGGTGCAGGTGGTAATGGAAGTACGGTAACGGTAATAGGTGGAGATACAATAGTACAACCTGCACCGGTAGACGCCGTTACACTATATGTTGTTGTAGTAGTAGGATTTTGAATTAAGGGATTTCCTGTACCAACATCTGATGTTCCATCGTTCCATGTATAAGTTGTAATACCTGTTGGTAAAACTGTACCTACAAAAGTGAATTTAGGACGACTGGTTCCTGTAGTGGTTGTACCGAAGTCTGCGGAGTTAACCAGCGGACAGAATGCTGCAGGGAGGGTAACATCTTTTTGTCCGGAAGCCGTACAGGTAAATGCTGTTACATCTACCTTCATTGTTGTTCCGGTAGTAGAAGATGCAATTGGCACCTTGCTCCAACAGAACTGAACCACGAGGTTAGAAATACCATCCCATGCAAAGCCGGATGCTGAGCCGGTTCCTGTTCCGAATGTTAATGTGTTGATATTGCTTGCACTTGTATTTACAGGTGTATACCCATCATCTGTTTGTGTACCCCTGAATACCTGTGTAAGCCCTGTAGAGATCAATGGGAAAGCTGCTGTGGTATTTGCAGTATTTCCGAGGTGTACATTAAAGCCCTGGTAAGTTGAACCAGCTGTAGCGTTGGTTGTTTCGAAAGCCAATGATGTAAGATTACCTGCAACAAAACCTGCAGCTGTAAGTTCAGAGGCCCTAATGATATATTGTGTCTTATGTCCACCCCATGCTCCTGAGAAACAACTTAGTCCGGCAGTTGCAGAAGTGGTTGCCCCGGCACCAATTGTTTTAGCGACACCATTTAGTGAAGCCGCCGCTGTTAGTGTAACCGGGTTTCCTGAACAAACAGGATTTGGAACAGCCGAAGCTGTAACTGTTGATCCATTTAATGCATCATCCTGGTAAGATGTTCCGGTAAATGTATTTGTCAATCCGGTACTTGTTGTAACAGTTATACTCCAGGTTACTACCCTGTTTGAAGGTGTAGCTGCCGGAATGGTAAACTGCCATGTGTTCCCGGAAGTATTTGTCATTGCAACGGGACCTGTTGCAGAACCGCTGTTATTATAAGTAATATTCGCGGCGGCAATAGTACCAAGTGAACTGGTTATATCGGCTGATATAAGATGTGGCACCGCTGTACAAGCGACTGCGCCTGACGAAACGTTTGCATAATTAAATGTTACGGTTGTCCATGCGAGGTAATCATTTCCTGTTGGTGCATAAGGACCGGGTGCAACTGAAGCAGTTGTTCTGACACCTGATGTACCTACTGTACCGGCACCTGAAGAAAGACTTCTTGGCGTCCATGATCCGGATAAAGCAGTTGCCTGGCTTATATAAAGATCCGTAGCATTGCCTCCACTTGGAAGTGCGTCTACGGTATTATAGTTCATTGTTACAGTTGGATTCAATCCCTGAATACCACCATTATTATTTACAAGCCATGCTCTTGTACCAATTGCAGCCGTACCGGAAGGCGCTCCTGTTTCTGTAACAGTAACCCTTGTTACCGTTGAACCCGTGGTAACTGTTGTAGGTGTGCTACCTGCAAACCAGGTGAATGTGGCTGAGAAAGGGAAGTTAAATGTGCTTGCTCCACCTCTTCCTGTAAGAGACATCGAACCGTTCCTTATATATGTATTGGATGCACCAAAAGCACCTGTGGTACCGCCATAACCGTTCCAGGTAAAGTTCAGGTTGTTTCCCCCTAAATCTATTATGTTAAATGGAGCTACTGTACTTCCAGTAATAACCAACGGTGCAGTTACAGCATTTGTTCCAAAAAGGGTGATGTTCCCTGAAAGAGCCAAACCTGCTCCTCCACTACTTCCTAAAGTAAGATTGTTCAATTTCCTTGATGTTGGAATAGATGCATCGTCAGTATTTGTTGTAACTGATGTTGCAGGAAGGAAGAAGCTTAAGGTCAAATTGTATAACGCGATTCTGGTTGTAGGTGCTGTTGCAACGGTAGTAAATGTTCCACCCAAAACGCCACCTGATGTGGTACCAATACCTGCTGTAGGAGCAACTACATATCCGTATCCTGGGCTGTTGATAGTAAAATTGGTCAATTGCCCGTTGCTTCCAATCACCGGTGTGGCTGAAGGCCAACATCCGGCCGGCCAAGCTAGTGAAGCCCCGCCCAGCGCAGAAGAAAGTGTAAGGGTTGGTGGAGCAGAGTAGGTTGCCGTAGTAGTAGCATTCAGGTAAACAGAAACTATCTGCCCCTGATTCATGGTAATTGTGAAATTCGATGTGGTCAGATTTGTTCCCGTAACCAGGTTAGTCGCATCTACAGTAATAGTAGGTGCTGTAGCATAGCTTCCGATTGTACCCGGATTAGATACCAGGTTTAAAGCGGTAGGACCAGCGAATCCAACAGTAGGAACTACACTATAATTAACACCACCATTTGATGTTGATATTGCACCTACTCCAGATGATGCCTGTGCATGTGCAGTAGCGAGGCTCGTTCCCTGATCACTGTTGATGGTAAGGCCACCTGTGATACCGGTGCCCTGTGTTTTTTGCATAATACTACTCGCCTGCCCGGTCACCTGCTGGAAGTAAACCGCTGTTGCTGCCGCTGCAGGACTCGGGGTAGTTCCGGTATTAATGAATGCTAATGCTGGTGCTGTAGAATAACCGCTTCCTGGACTTGTTAAAGTAAGGCTACGAACCGACTGGGTAGTAGCGTCAAAATTAACAGATACAGTAGCTGCAGTACCGACGCAAAGCATTTGTGCTGTACCTGCAGTATATATTGTGCCTACTGTTGTACCCAGCGATGCGGCACCTGCAACTGTAGGAGCAACTGCATTTAATGCCGTATACAATGTTCCCTGGAACTGGTATTGTGTTCCTACGGCATTGTTGGCAGTAGTTTGATAAGGAAGGCCAAGCGTACCTAATTGTCCGAGGTAGAGCAGTTGCGCTGCACCGTCGGCAAATGGAGTATTCCCCTGTGTGGTAGGAGCACTTCCTCCTGAAAGTCCACCTGTGGTACATAAATAAACATTTGTACCTGCAAAATATCGTGTGTTTAGAACCAGAGTTGTTGTCGCAGCCCACTTAGTGAGTGTTACACCAAAAACTACCGGTGGGTTAGTTGAATAACCAGCTCCCATCGTAGTCACTGCTATATTTGCTACCTGAAGATTTAGTGGTTGACCATAAACCTGGGCAGTATTGTCGATAATAATTTTTCCCCCTGTATTGAGTGATCCCGCAGATAGCGTAACACCAAAGGTGGTAGCCAGATTTTGTGATGTAGAAACAGAATTGCTGCCAAGGTTCTGGAAGGCAAGCAAGCGGATAATACCCGATGATCCATTTCCCTGGAAACTTCCGGTACCATTGAGTGTAGAACCGGCACCATTAAAGTTTATTACGCTTGGGGCAAAATTGGCGTATCCATTATTTGTAAAATTGCCAGCGACGTTCAATGTAACTGAAGCAAGGGCCGTGGTATAAGCAAGAAATTTTCCGCCTGGATTAATGGTTACATTTCCTGTAACTGTCATTGCATTAGCTGTACCATTCCATTGTAATATTCCGTTCACGGTTAGGTTTGGTACAGTAACTACCTGGTCAACCGTAACGGTTGCGCCGGTAGCGATCGTAACATCTTCGAGACCCGCGGGAACTACTCCAGTAACCCATGTGGCTGGACTACTCCATAAGCCGCCAAATGCTGTTGAGGCCGGCAATGCAGGCGTACTTACAGTCCCTGTAAGTGGCGTACCAAAATAAAGTGGTCCGCCGGTACAAATGGTATTTGCAGAATAAACGTAGAAGTCGTAAGTGGTCGCAGGGTTTAATCCTAAATTGGCAAATGCAATTCCACCATAACCTACAACGGTTCCCAGACCTAATGAAGATCCTCCAATATATAAAGTTCCGTCAGATGGAGCAGTAGGACTGCTTCCTGTCGGATATCGTACAATTAAATAACCATCTGCTCCTGCTGCTGCTGTATAGCTGATATTGATCCTGTTAGATAAAGGAGCAGTTAAGACCAAAGAAGTTGGAGCCAACGTTGGGCTTGTGCATGCGACAGCAGGTGTAAGTTCTTCGATTACTACCTGCCCGCTTCCTCCGGTACCACCTACCCCGGTTACTGCCGAGGTCCATCCTTGTCCCCCAGATCCTCCGCCTCCACGTACCGCACCCGGTTGCCCGGCTGCATCGACGCCAACACCGCAGGATCCCGTAACTCCGCCATTTCCACCGGCGAACGTGCCGATACCACCTGTTCCTGTAGTACCTGGGCAAGCCGTATTGGGAGTTGTACCATTACCACCAGAACCTGCACCACCACCACCTTTACCACTCACCCCTGTTGCCGTTGTTGCCGTATGAATTCCGTTGCTACCCGCTCCGCCTGAAAAGAATATGGCTCCTGAAGTGCCGATACCTCCTACACCTCCTGCCACATTGCCGCAAGCACCACCTCCTAAACCTGCTCCACCACCTGTAGCAATAATAATAGATTGAGGACCGCTTACAGTGGTAATGCCACCGGCAGTGCCGTTTCCATTATAAGCAGCTCCAGTTCCGCCTGCGCCGACAGTTATTGTATAAACCTGGCCGGGCACCACTGCAAAAGTGGAGGCTGCATAACCGCCACCACCACCACCACTACCTTCACCCTGGGCAGTACAACTATTAAATCCACCACCGCCGCCACCGCCGCCACCCCATGCGTTGACTTTAATAGCTGTTACACCCGGTGGTACAGTATAAGTACCTGAAGTGTTGAAAGTAGTTTGCGAAAAGGAAATAGTCGAAGTAAGCAGCACAATCAACATGAGCATTAATGTGCTCAACCGTTGACGAAAGCTTTTTACATTCTTAGGTGTACTGGTAGTGATGTTAAACATTTGCATCTGTGACAGGTTTTGATTAATAGTAGATATGTTCTGAACTTGATTTGAAGAATAAGAATAATTGGGAGAAACAGGATGAATTCGATTGCGTCGCAACCGTTCTTTTAACCGTTGAATAAGATTAATTTTCTCAAAAAGAAATAGCGCCTTCAGTCGAAGGGTGTTAGTGCTCCTCATAAGCAATTATTATAAATTAGACTGTTCCCCTGAGGGAATGTTTTCTCTCAAAAAATGTGGTACAGACGGAAGTGTTGTTAAAGAGGTTTGTTAGCGGTTTTTGATGCGGAAGTAGGATGTCAAGCGTTGATCTATTAGTGAATATAAAAAGCTTTTTTGACATTTTAACAATTTGTTTAAAAAAAAGTTAGTGAATGTGCTTTTTTTGTTAAGAAAAAGCGCCAACAGATATTTTTTGAATATTTATGGCAGATTCTAAAGATTTATGTTTTTATAATTTGAACAATGTTGGATAAAATACAGCCGCATAACAGATAAAAGAGCGCCCCCTGAATAATCGGGAGCGCTCTTTGTCTTTATTTAACCAGCCAATTGGTAAGTCATGATTTACGACTTCTTAGAACTTAATCACTTTGGTTGTTTTCACAACTGTTCCCTGTCTTACTTCGATTAAATATGACCCGGCTTTCAATTCTGCTCCTAATGCAATTGTCTGGTATGGCATCACACGGAAGGTTTTATATACCCTCCCCAGGTTATCCAATACCCTTACATTGATCTCTTCTGTCCTGGCTGTTAATACTTCCATTTTAAAATCACTAACGGTTGGATTAGGGAAGATCTTTACTTCCATTGTCCGCTGGCTGGAAGCAGTAACAATCCCTCCTTTCGTTTGTGCGTTGCCGTTATTTCCATTATTTTCCCCGGCAAAAGCTGGTGGAGGGCAAGCAGGTAATTTAACTTCTACAGAACGTGTTGTGCTTACGCATGAAACATTAGTTGCCTGGGCAGTTACAAATCCATTTACTGCTGTATTAGGATAAGTCACCTCAATCTTTATAGGTGTGATATTTATAAAGGTCGCACCCACGGGTACAGTCCATACAATACTTGTTGCATTGGTCGGCATAGTTGCAATAGCATATGTATAGGCTCTTCCCAAAGGATCACCGCAAAAACGTGTTTGAACAACGTCGATTGCACTAGGTGTACCAGGATTGAGTTTGGTAATCGATAATGACCTGATGCCACTGGTTCCGCAACCATTTGTTGCGCTTACTGTAACGGTTCCCGTAGTAAATCCTGCAGGATATAATACCGTAACGGTATAGTCGTTAGCTCCTGCCCCGTTTGGATGTCCTACCGTTGCTCCTGCAGGCGCTGTCCATGTATAGCTGGTGGCAAATGGCACCGGCGTTACCGAATAGGTAGCTGCCACGCCTGTTGGTGCGATGTGCGGACAAGCATTTGTTGGTCCGCTGATCGGGCTTGGTGTTGACGGAATTGCATTGGCAATTGCCAGGCTACGTGTACCGCTTGTTCCGCAGCCATTCGTTGCCGTTACTGTTACAGGGCCTCCGCTAAATCCGGCAACGAAGGTTACAACAATCGTTGTATCATTCACTCCTGTGCCATTTGGATGGTTTACAGTTGTATTGGCAGGTGTAGTCCACGAATAACCTGTTGCTCCTGCAGACTTATTAGTTGTATAAGTTGCAGTATTAGCAGTTCCAATCAGTGTACATACATTGGTTGGACCAGTTATCGGGTTTGGCGTATTCGGGAATTGTGTTAACAGGTAATAAATTACTTGTGCACTTGTTCCGCAAACAGAACTTGCAGTTACTTTGATTTGCTTATTAGCCTGTGAAGAGAATCCTGTATTGAATGTTACAACTACATTATCAGCTGGGGTACCTCCAGTCACAAGATTGACATTTGGTGGTAATGTCCATGTATAACTGGTTGCTCCGGCAGCTGATGCTGTGTAAGTGAGTTGATCACCCGTACCAAGGAACGGACAAACGTTTACAGTACCCGTTACAGTTGGTGCTGTTGGTGAAACAGGTTGTGGATTGATCGTTATACTTGATGCGCCTGGTACAACACAGTTAAAGCTGTTTTGTACAAATACAGTATATGTACCCGGGCTAACTGTTGGGAACGATGGGCTTGACTGGAATGGTCCAAACGGTCCGGTAATGCTATAAGTAAGATCAACTCCCAATGGAGATGTTACCGTAATTGAACCTGTTGCAACTGCACAGCTTGGCTGTACTACGTTTGCAATAGGCGCCGAAGGAACAGGGTTGATTGTAACCGTTGCGCTACCAGAAAGATCAGCAGCAATGGCTGAACAACCGGTACCATTGTCGGTAAGTGTTGTAATAGTATAGGTAGTCGTTGATGCCGGGTTAACAGATACTGTAATGGGACTGCTGCTTCCGCTAAACGGCGTACCGTCAGACAATGTACCGCTCCATGGACCGGTACCGGTTACGGCTATACTAAGATCTGTTGGCCCCTGCACTCCACAATAAGTAGCACCGCCACTCAGGATACCAGTTGGCCGATCGTTATGAGTAACAGTAACTGATGAAGTTGAAGAACAACCCAGGTTAGTAGTTGCTGTTACTGTAAATGTAGTGGTCTGTGTAATTGCTACGCCAACAGGATTCTGTTGTGTGGATGTAAATCCGGCAGGATTTGATGACCAGCTATAACTATAAGGTGCAGCTGAGAATTGTACATCATCGATACCGATATTATCTGAATTTGCTCCGGCCGGGCCAGCATTTGTTACAAAATACCTGAATGCAAATCGACCAGAGACATCAGCAGACAATCCGCTTATTGTTGCAGTAAACTGTGTCCATACATTTGGATATCCGCTGGCAGTTAAAGTAGGATTAACCGTGAGTAATAAAGTAGTATAATCACCAACACTGGTATTGGTAGCTCCAACATTTACACTTGCACCATTTGTGCTCATCCTTACTTCTAACCTGTCGGGGAATGCGGGAGCATCAACAGTACGTGTCCAGAATGACAGCACATCACCATTATGAATAGTGGTAGTTGGAGTAAATAACCAATTGCTGATGGTACCGGCTGCGCCTGCAAGATTATTGAAAGTGGCCAGGGCATATGAATTCGTTGCACCACTGTGAGCATCAAAAAGATCTGGTGCAGGAATACCCTGTTGCCATATCGGATCGGTTCCAACTGGTGTACTCAGGTTTTGCTGAGCCCATCCTGTAGGAATTACAGTAGCAAAACCTTCTGAGATATAAACAGGTGACCCGGTCGCGGTAAGATCCACCGTTCCATCGCCACAAAGTGACAATGAACTTGAACCTGCGGTTAGATTGACGGGAAGCGGTTTAACCGTAACTACTACAATATCGGATGTTGTACAACCTGAACCCGGGCCATTAACATCAAATGCAGTAACGGTATAAGTATATGCACCCGCTATTGTTGGCGTTATGGTTACCGGCGTACCAACAATATTTGTTGGTATACCGCTACCTGGTGCAGGTGAAGCTGTCCATGTATATACGTATGTATTTGATGGAGACGGAGCCGTATTAACTGCACTCAATTGTATGCTGGCGTTTAAGCACAATGAACTCACATCAGAAAGTGCGTCTACCGGATCAGGTTGTGTGACTGTTACGATCACTTCGGTACGCAGGCTTTCACATGTTCCGTCTGACTCTGCCACCCAGAAGTGTGTTGTAGAATTGATCGCTGTAGTATATGTGCTGCCACCGGTTTGCAACAATGTTCCCCCGGTTTGTGCACTATACCAGTTAAAGGTGCCGTTTGCACCACCGGTTGATACAGATGCGGTTGGTACGCCCAATCCACACTGTGACGAGTTTGTACCGATTGGAGCATTAGGTACCGGCAACGCTGTTACTACTACCGAAACAGGATCAGATACACAACCGAAGCTGTTATGTGCTACTACGGTATATGTTGTAGTCTGGGTAACCACAACGCCTGTTGGATTTTGAAGATTGGATGTAAATCCTGCAGGAACTGATGTCCATGTAAATGTTGGTATTTCAATTGTTGGACCTGCGATGGAAACATCATCAATCAACATCACGTTTTCATCGGGATCAGAATAACAATTAAAGGCAACATAATAAGTACCGGTTGTTGTTGCTGTATATGTTGTGCTGAAAAAAGCATATGTTTCATTAATCAGGTGATTATTATCAAATAATACTGTTCCGGCAAGCTGGGCTGCAACTGTATTATTTGTTCCAACAGTAACTTTTAATTTTTCAGGGAATGCTCCTCCGAAAGATGCTGTATTATACCAGAAACCGATGGTATAAGTATCACCTGCTATAAAAGGCTGACCTGGGGTAAATGCCCAGGTGTTTGCTGATTGTGTCGAATTAAAGCCATACGCCATTGCTCCTGTGCCGGAATGTGCGGCCGGAGGTGTAACGAAATTAGCATTTGAAACCCAGTTGTTCCCGGTTCCTGCATTAATAATTGTCCAGCCTGTTGGTGGGAAAGTTCCTTCAAAACCTGTTGTATATGGAGTGAATGCATGTCCTACATTCGATTGCGCACTTGATGTAAGATCAACTGTACTTCCTGTACAAATATTTAAGCTGCTTGCATCTGCGGTAACAGCCGAAGGATTAAAATGAACTACTACTACTACTGTAGATGTAATAGAACATCCCCTGTCAACATCAAAACCGCTTACCGTGTAAGTATAAGTGCCGCCAATTGTTGGTGTTACTGTAACCGGTGTTGCCAATGAGCCAGGTACCGGCGAAGGCAAGCCACTTCCTGCTGCAGGTGTTGCTGACCACGTAAAGGCATACACATTGTCGGTTAAGTCTTGCGTAACACTCAGGTCTAAGCTGCTGTTTTCGCACAGTGAAACAGTGGTTGCATGTGCAACAACAGGATTAGGTGGTGTAACAGTAACGGTTACCTGCGTTCTTGGACTTTCGCAACCATTGCTGCCAAGTTCTGCAACATAGAAATCTGTTGTAGTTGAGACTGCTATATTATATGTTGTTGAATTTGATGACTGCAATAATGTTCCACCGACAGGAGCTGAATACCAGTTGAAAACAGGCACTGGCGCCCCGCTGTTGGAGGATACCGATGCATCAGGTATTTGTGTACCACACTGCTCTGAATTGGCTCCCGATGGTGCATTCGGTAACAGATTTACAGTTACGGTAGCTGTGGCAGTACTTGAACAGGTTGTAACAGCATCTGTAGCTGTAACTGTATATGTTGTTGTATTGATCGGGCTAACAGAAACTGAATTTCCGTTTAAAGATCCCGGTGTCCAAACCCAGTTGTAAGTGCCGGGGCCCGTACTGTTTATTGACCCTCCGAATTGCATGATTGGTTTGACTGCCACTGTAGTTCCCGCTGTTCCGCTGCAGGAAGTTGTGAGACCTGCCAGCTGTACATTTGAAAGATAAGACGGCGTATATGCTGCTACGGTAGTGGTGCCAAGAATTGAATTTGTCTGGCACACATCAATAACAATATTTGATGTACCGTTCCAATTGAATGGAGTTTGGAAAACATGAGTATTCAAACCTACCGTCGGATTGAAAGTTGCCTGCGTAAACACCGTTGTAAATGCAGGTGTTTCAAATGTGGCAGTTAACACAGATGTGTTTGTAGCGCCTATTTTGATAGCAAAATTGATCATTGTGCCACCTATACCTGTCGTGGTAAATGCGAGACTGGTTATATTTCCGGCAAGAATACCTGATGCTGTTAGATCTGCAGCGTTTACAAGCAATTGGGTTCTTACCTGGTTGCCCACGCCATTTCCGGCACGATAAGGATTACCCACTACTCCTCCTAATGTTGTTGATTGTTCGCCGACATTACCTGTGCCTGCAATCACCTGGTTGGTTACAGCAGTTAAGGTTGAACTTGATCCGATACAAATTGCAGGAGGTGTTGCTGTTGCACTAACTATAACGGGTAATACTTTTACTGTTACGACAACTGTTGAAAGCGTTGTACATGATCCGTCCACAGCTGTTGCGGTATAGGTATATGTTCCCGCAGCTGTTGGTGTTACTATAATAGGTGTACCTGGTTCACCACCACCTGGTATTCCACTTCCCGGCTGAGGAGATGCAGTCCAGTTGTAGGTATAAGTATTTACTGGTGAAGGAGCAATATTAACTGCTGACAGTTCAATTGAACCACCCAGGCATACACTATTGTTATCTACCGAAGCCTGTATAGCATCGGGTGCTGTAACAGTTGCTATAACTTCTGCACGCAGACTTTCACAAGTACCATCCGATTCTGAAACCCAGAAATGAGTGGTTGAACTGATTGCTGTTGTATAAGTAGATCCTCCTGTTTGAAGTAATGTACCTCCTGTTTGAGCAGTGTACCATCTATACACACCTCCACCACCACCTGATGTTACAAATGCTGTAGGCACTTGTGTACCGCATTGGGTGGAATTGTTTCCGCCAGGAGCAGCTGGTAGTACAGAAGCTGTTACCAGGAGCGCATTCGATGTGCCATTACATGATGCTGCCACAACAGAAGCTGTATAGTTTGTATTTACAGTTGGACTCACTACAAGTGGATTGGTTGTTCCTACAGTAGTAAATCCATCTGACCAGGAAATAGAAGTAATGGCAGGCGTATATACAAATGACAAATTAGGCCTGATGGTTGAAGCTGTACCTGTAAGTGCGCCACAACCAGTTACAGCGCCGTCAGCGCCAAAATATACCGCTGAAGTAAATGGAGTTGTGGTATAAGTATTGGTTGGTGAACTTGAACCGGTTACAAGGTTACCGAAACAATAATCAACAATAATATTAGATGTTCCATCCCAAACAAACGGGGTGCTGAAAGTATGTGTATTGACTCCTAATGTCGGGTTATAGTTTGCATTCGTATAAACAGTAGTAAATGTACCGGCAGTAAATGCAGAGAGAGATGTTGAAGCAGTGCTGGCGATCTGGATAGCAAATCCTTTCACTGTTGAAACTGTTCCTCCTGTTATATTTACGCTCAACCCTGTAAGGCTACCTGCATAAATACCTGCGGCATTTAATTCAGAAGCCCGGAAAAGAATCTGCGAACGGGAATTGCCCCACCATGTTCCATAGAAAGCACCTATGTTGGTATTGGTAAGATTATTTAATGTTCCTGATCCTATTTGTCCTGAAGTAGCATTACTTATACTTGTACTTAGACTTGTTGGACTTCCCGAACATACGGGATTTGGAGTAGCAACTGCTGTAATGGAAAGTCCTGACAAAGGATCGTCCTTATAACTGGTACCATTAAACGTTGTTGATGTGCCATTACTGCCTACTGCAGTTATATTCCATGTTACCAATGCACCCGGAGTACCTGCCGGTATGTTTGCAGAATAGGTGTCTCCTGTTGGTGGCAACATTGATACAGAACCGGGGGCACCGTTGTTATAATTTAATGTAACTGTTGAAATGGTTCCTGTTGAAACTGTAATATCAGCACTGATCGCATGACTGGCAGCTATACAACCAGCCGTAGGTACTGTTACGCTTGCAAATACAGGATAAATATTTGTACCTGCAAATTCATCAGCTCCAATATCCGGTGTTGACACATTACGTGTTTGCTGATCATAATCATCTGTAATAAGTGGATTGTTCACAGGAGTGCCCCCGCTTTCAACTCTTGAAGCTGTACCCGCTACTATGTGCAGGAAGTCGGCATTGGATCCTGTAAGACTGATAAAGAATGCACCCGGAGTGGCATAAGCAAATCCTTCATCTGTAAATGAATTGGCATCTCTTGGTGCAACTGCAGTTTGATATGCACCGAATGCTATTGGTGTACCATTATCATTTAATATAGCCCTTGTTGAACCCGGTGTTCCTGCAAATAGGAAATTCCGGTCGGATGTACTTGAATAGTTTCCGTATGTAGCTGCTATTGATCTTCTTAATGCCGATGTTATTCCTGTTCCATTTGGAGTTGAAAGATTCACGATAATATTATTACGTAATTCAAGTCGTGCTGTTGTAGCTGTTGCACTGGCTGCATGGAAAACACCTGTAGTACCAAAGTTAGCACCGGTTGAAGAACTACTAAGGTAGATGGTATTATCACTAACATTATTTGTGCTATTAGTAGATGCTGAAGAAATACTGATGGCCCTGATTGCATCTGCCGTATTAACATTGGACAATGCATTAGTAAAACCAATTGTATTATTATAGATATTGTTTGTAGATGTACCAGCAGTTACACTTATACCTCTTATTAAAGAAGCAACCCCCGAATTTGAGGTAGAAAGATCATATATCTTATTCCTGAAAATATTATTGGTTGTTCCGGTTGATACAGCAATACCTGTAATGGTAGCAGTACCCGATCCCGCACCTGTGGAACAACCTTGTATCTTATTTCCAAAAACATTATTGGTAACACCACCTCCTACCGAAATTGCTGTAATACCAGGAGCATTTGTACCCGCACCCGTTAAACTAAGTGTTGTAAAAGTATTGTTTGAAATGGTATAGCTGCCCTGGAACAAGGTTGTGGTAACGAGCCCGTTTATAACTGCGGCTGTTGCCAATGAAGAGGTTACTGAGATGGTATTGTTGTCAATAACAAATCCACCACTGGTAGCACCAACAGTAGCCGAGTTTGCAGCAAAATTTGTTAACTGAACACTTCCTGCAGTTACAAAGGTTAGCTGGTTATTGCTGAATGTTCCCCCTCCAAAATCACATAGAAATGCAAAACATGTTGTTACATCTGCCGGCAGATTTACATTGACCGTATTTCCGTTGATCGTTTTTTGGGTGGCATTTCCGCCCAGCCCATCGCCTTCTCTGAAAATAATTACCTGTCCTGCTGTTGCAGACCCGGCAATCGTTATGTTGTTATTTTGTTCAGATATTGAAGTGGTAGAACCTGCCGTTCCTGCAAAGAACACATTTACTGAGCCCGTACCGGTTTTATCAATATTCATTGTATTCCCATTCAATGTAATACCACTGGAATAAGTAAAATCATGGTATACACCGTAAGTTGTTCCACTTGTTCTAAGTGTAGATCCGGTTGTAAGGAATTGATTCGAATTAATATTTCCAGTTGCAATAGGAACTGCATTTGTGCCGAAATTCGCCCATATATAAAGCATTGTCCCGGTAAATGTACCACCCGTAGTTGCCTGTTTGATGGTTATAATATTACTGCTGATCGTTTGCGAATTATTTAATACAGCAGCAGCAGGGAGATTTTGTATACCGTTCACCTGACCGGCATTCGCTCCTGCCGAAGCACTTTGATTGATCGTAATTGTGTTCGAATTGATGGTTGAGGAAAGGAATTGTACCTGGTGAATAATTCCATTTGCCTGTGCTGTGTTGGCAGCAGAAACTGAATGTGTAAGGTTTACAATATTTGAGTTGCATATATGCGTAGCCGAAGCATTACCATAAGCCTGTTGAATACCCGTTATTGCGACGGAACCGTTTTCGGTCAAAGTAACATTATTGTTACTTACTGTATTTGTATAAGCCACATTTGCAATAGGAGTAACAGAAATATTAGCACTAATTCCTGCTACAGCAATAGTCAATGCATTTGAAATAACGGTGTTAAATTGAGCATTGACATTAAGTACATTTCTACACTGTATACCAAAAGATCCTGCAGTAGCAGCTAAGGTCCAGATAGAGCCAGGCCACAATGCATCAGCATTCGCACTGCTTCCGAACGTAATATTATTGCCTGTACTCAATGATGTACCACCGATATCTGTACCAAACTCATTTATAGTTGCAGTAACCGGCCCTGCCTGTAACAGGATACCATTACCTACATTTGAAATTGTATTACTATAATATTTGTTGTTCACATTTGTACCCGAATTATTTGTTGCAATGGCTGCTGTTGTTGGAGCCGATGCACTGTGGGTTGTTGTTGAATAAATACCGATTGCGTTTTGATAAGTAGCACTTAATGAAATAATATTATTTTGAATTGTATTATTCGTCGCACCATCTAGTGTAGTAGCATAAAATAACGCAACCCCAAATTCTGTTTTATCATTACTTGCAAGTGTATTGGTTACATTCGCTGCATTTTCCTGCAGCGTGAATCCTTGTATGGTTATATAATCGGCACCAATAATTTTAAATACCGCATCAACAATACCACCAGAAGCCTGCGGAGAAAAAGCTGTGATTGTATTTGCGTTACCTGTGATCGCAACCGTATTAGCCGCACTGGAAGAAGTTAACACGGCAGATCCAACATCACCGATGATATATCCACCGGCAGGTGCTGTTTCAGGATTACCGGCAAGAAGGTTTAAAGTTACTCCCCCTGCGCCTACGCCTTGTGTATTAAGATCAGCAATTGCTGCGGCAAGGGTTGCATAATCACCGGGAATATTTTTCGTTCCGGTTAACTGTGCATTTGTAGTTAGCGAAGACATCATTGCAACAATTGCAATAATGAACATCATCATCAGGCGATTAAAACCAGTTGTAGTTTTATCGCCACTTCTCATTGTGTAAATTGGCATTTGCATCTGTGACAGGTTTTGGTTGATTATAGTAAAGTTTGGTATCGTTGAAAATTGAAGGAGGGAAAATGCAGGTTGGAAGGTATGTTGGTAGTATCCTGCAATTATTGTAGGGTAATTGAAAGATCATATTTCTTTCAATATATTTTTTTATCTCTGAAAGAATCAAACAAATCATCTCCATAAACATTTGGTAATGGTAAAATGAATTGGAATTCCGGGGCAGGAAATTTTTTCAAGATGAGTGCAGAGGATTATAGTATGTATTCAGCGGGTTTGATCTTGGTTTTTTATAAGGACATGAAATTAAATAGAACTTATTGGGATAGTGAATATAAAAATGTTTTGTGAGATTTTAACTTTTTTTAAAAAAAACTTATTTGCTTGTGTTTTTTTGAAGAAGTTGGGTACCTAAGACCTTTTACGGCACTCTTTTATTTTTTTCAAACAAGGATTTTGCCCGGTCTTCATTTTAGCTTTATTTACAGCATCAGGCAATCATGACTTTAAAAAAAACAATTGGCTACGAAATTATTTGCGATTGGTTAGCAACCCGCGACCGGAAACCATTTTTATTCCAGGAACAAACCTGGGAAAAAATACTTTCAGCTGGTTCAGGTTTGGTAAATGCCCCTACCGGTTATGGTAAAACGTATTCTGTATTCCTGGGATCAGTTATTCAATTCATCAATGAAAACCCCGGCAGCTATAAAAGTAAAAAGAATAATGGACTGAGGTTGATATGGATCACGCCGCTAAGAGCACTTGGTAAAGACATTGCCCGGGCGATGCAGGAAGTAATAAACTCATTAGGAATGCAATGGCAAATCGGGATCCGCAATGGAGATACACCTGTAAATGAGCGACAGAGACAAAAAAGAAATATGCCGGAAGTGCTTATTATCACACCTGAGAGCATGCACTTATTACTTGCGCAGAAAGACTATCCGGAAATTTTTAAAAATTTAAAAATCATTGCCGTAGATGAATGGCATGAATTATTGGGAAGTAAACGGGGAGTGCAGGTGGAACTGGCCGTTTCGCGGATCGTGGGATTAAGAAGAGGTGGGAATGGGCAATCGGCAACCGGCAATGAGAAATCGGGAATGGGAAATGAACAAAATTCAAAGGTTGCCATTTGGGGGATATCTGCAACTATAGGTAACCTGGAAGAAGCAATGAACGTATTACTTGCCCCCTTACTTTTTTCACCAACAAATGATACAACTTCAAAGGCAACACTTATAAAAGCTGTTTACAGAAAAAAAACAGAGATCGTATCTATCATTCCTGATGAGGTGGAAAAGTATCCGTGGGCGGGGCATTTAGGATTGAAGCTGTCTTACCGGTTACTTCCCATTATTCACGATAATAATAGCACGCTTATTTTTATTAATACCAGGGGAATGAGTGAACGTTGGTACCAGGAACTGCTGAACATAGCCCCGGATCTTGCTGGTAACATTGCGCTTCATCATGGCAGTATAGAACAGGAATTGCGGTTATGGGTAGAAGATGCTTTGCATACGGGCACACTTGCCGCCGTTGTCTGCACTTCAAGTCTTGATCTTGGTGTTGATTTCAGGCCCGTGGAAACAGTGGTACAGGTCGGATCGCCGAAGGGAGTTGCACGGTTCCTCCAGCGTGCAGGGCGAAGTGGTCACCAGCCGGATGCAACCAGCAGGATCTGGTTCCTGCCTACGCACTCTCTTGAATTGCTGGAAGCAGCGGCATTAAAAGCGGCGATTGATATTTCATTGATAGAAAGCAGGCAACCATTCCTGTTATGCTTTGATGTACTCATCCAGTACCTGTGCACACTGGCTGTTTCGGATGGATTTTATCCTGATGAGATATTTGAAGAAATAAAATCTACTCATTGTTACAGGCAGATCACAGAAAGTGAATGGCAACAGTTATTACTTTTTATTACGGCAGGCGGGATTGCCCTGCAACAATATGATGATTTTAAAAAAGTAGAGATCATTGACGGACTTTATAAAATAAACAGCCGGCGTATTGCCATGCGGCACCGGATGCATATTGGTACAATTGTTAGTTCGCCCATGCTCAAAGTAAAATTCATGAGCGGAGGATATATAGGCGTGATTGAAGAATTTTTTATTTCAAGATTGAATCCCGGCGATGTTTTTACACTTGGCTGGCAAAAATCTTGAATTTATCATGATAAAAGAAATGACCGCATTGGTTAAGAAAAGCAATGCTACCAAATCTATAGTCCCGAGCTGGGATGGCGGAAGAATGCCATTGAGCGCCAACCTGGGCTTTATGTTGCGGAAAAAACTAGACGAGGTTGCTGATATGAACGTTAATACTTCTAAAGATGAAAGTGAACTTATTGCGTTGAAGCCACTGTTCGACCTTCAAAAAAATTTATCCCATGTACCCAAAGCAAATGAACTTTTAATTGAGCACATCGAAACAAAAGACGGGTTTCATTTATTTGTATACCCTTTTGAAGGAAGACTTGTTCATGAAGCGATGGCAGCATTACTTGCTTACCGGTTAGGTCGTATTATGCCCATTACTTTTTCTTTTGCAATGAATGATTACGGGTTTGAATTACTCAGCGACCAACCTATTCCATTGGATGATTCAAATGTTTATGACTTGTTTTCTGAAGAAAATTTATTTGAAGATATACAGAGAAGTGTAAATGCATCAGAAATGGCGAGACGAAAATTCAGGGATATTGCTGTGATTGGCGGACTTATTTTCCAGGGGATGCCGGGCGAAAACATAAAACAAAGGCATCTGCAATCGTCGGCATCTTTGCTATTCAATGTTTTTGCAGAGTATGAACCTAACAATCTCCTGTTGAGGCAGGCTTATAACGAAGTGATGGAACAACAAATGGAAGAACAACGGTTACGAAATATGCTCCAGCGCATACAAAAAAGCAGGATCATTATTTCATTTCCCAAACAGCTAACACCATTTTGTTTCCCCATAAAGGTTGACAGCATGAGGGAGAATATGACGTCAGAAAAATTAGAAGACCGGGTGAGCAGGATGCAGGAACAGTTAGGAAAATAAACCCGGCACGAACATTAATTAAAAAGAGCAGTTTTTAAAACTGCTCTTGTGCAAAAATATTTCCTGAACTGGTTAGTAAATAAGTTCTTTTTTGTTTACAGTATATAATATGATAAATATTAACGCAATAAAGATTCCAATCATACCAAATCCTTTTAAAGAGGCAGCACCAATAAATATAACGCTCGACAGAAATGGCAAAATTTCACCAATAAGCCATAACAAATAACCTTGTTTTTTCCTTTTACGCATTTCAAGTGCACCATATAAGCACAAAGCACTTGCAACAAGACCAAGTATCATAAGTGGCCATTTATTTTCAAGCATTTTGTGTTGCATTGCCAGGCCTTCGGGTGTGATCATTCCCTTTGCCCAGGAAGGCGCATCATCCAGTTTACCGGATTCGAGCACTTCTTTTGTTTTTTCATAATTTGATTTAGCACTGATGAATCCCCACACACTACCAACAAGGCCAAGTATGCTACCAATAATGGTGAGAATGGTAAGTACGTTTAAACCAGAAGGTAACTTTGATTTGTCTTCACCTGCAAAATCAAGTACTTCCGTTGTTGAATTGGTTTCGCTCATGATTTTATAATTTTTGACAAATTAGTTGCTTTCAAAATAAAATACAAAACTTATTATCCTCATTTAATAAAAAATGGGATTTATATTTACAACCGATGCCCACGTATCTTCCTTTTACTTTATTTAATAACCAGTTCTTAATTACTTCCGGGAGAAGCATTTACTGGGAGGACGAGCAAGCACTTATTCTTTCCGACCTGCACTTAGGCAAGACAGGGCATTTCAGAAAAAGTGGTATTGCCATACCTCAGGCAGTTCTTATAGAAGATATGCAACGGCTCATTGCACAGATCCAGTTTTATAAACCAAAGAAATTAATAATCGTGGGAGATCTTTTTCACAGCGAAGCAAATAAAGAGCATGATTTTTTCCTGAAGTGGAGAAACGACCTGGGCACATTAGCTGTTCACCTGGTAAAAGGCAACCATGACATCCTGGAGCAGAACTGGTATGCATCAGCTGGTATACAGGTTCATAATAAAACATTTTCTATTGGCAATTTTTCTTTTATTCATGATATGAATGATTGTGCGCCTGGTGAAACGAAATATTGTTTCAGTGGTCATGTGCACCCGGCAGTAGTAATAAAAGGTGCAGGCAGGCAGGCATTACGGTTAGTCTGTTTTTATTTTGGAGAAAAATATGCGATACTTCCGGCTTTTGGAAAATTTACAGGAACATTTACCCTGCAACCTGAAAAAAGTGATGCCGTATTTGCTTTGGTGAATAATAACGTAGTAAGAATCCAGTAAGAAGATGTTTTGAAACACGAATTTGCGAAGCCATTATTCCTTGTTCCTTGTTCCTTGTTCCTTGTTCCTTGTTCCTGTTCCTTGTTCCTTGTTCCTTGTTCATTGTTCATTGTTCCTTGTTCATTGTTCCTTGTTCCTTGTTCATTGTTCATTGTTCCTTGTTCTTCTCTGTAATTCTTTTTTTATAAGCCCCAGCTCACGGCCGGTTTGTCCGGAAACGGAACTGTTCTCCTGGGCGCGACGCATCAGGTAAGGGATAACGTCTTTAATGGGCCCAAATGGAAGGTATTTACTTACACTGCAACCACTTTTAGCAAGATTAAAAGTAATGTTATCACTCATCCCATAAAGTTGCGAGAAATGCACATGCGAGTGGTTGTGTGGCAATCCTTTTTTATCCAGTAATTCGGTAGCGAGAAGGTTACTGTATTCGTTATGAGAAGCTACAATCATGGCAATCGTATCAATATGATCTATACAAAATGACACGGATGCATTATAATCCCTGTCGGATGCAGCTTTATCAGGTTGTATCGGTGAAGGATAACCGAGTGCTGCAGCCCGCTTTCGCTCTTTGTCCATATAAGCACCCCTTACCAGTTTGGCTCCGAGAATAAAGTTACGTTCTGCGGCGGCTTTATAACTCGCCTTTAAAAAGGCGAGCCTGTCGTGCCTGTAAAGTTGTATTGTATTATAAACCACTACCTCGTTCTTATTATAAGTATCCATCATCAGGATGGTCAAAGCATCAACAGGATCCTGTATCCATGTTTCTTCAGCATCCACCAATACACCTACTTTTTTTGCATTCGCAATTTCACATATCTTCAACAGCCGGTTTACCACACGTTGCCATTCTTCTTTTTCATTGGCCGGCAATTCTTCTATTACCTTGTAATAACGCTTCATGAATGTATTATCACTGTCATGCATAGCTGCATCCATTTTTTCCAGCAGGCCAAACCGGGCGATACCGGTAACCTTGATACTCATGAAGGGAATATTCTCCTGCGTGGCGGCATAGTTGATCACTTTAATAAATTCTTCTGTTGCATGATCAAATCCTTCTTCCCCTTCTTCACCCCCCTCCACGCCGTAATCGAGTATTATCTGCACGTTGTATTTTTCAAGTTTGTCTGCTACTTCTGCCGTCTGCTCCAGTGTTTCTCCTCCTACAAACTGGCTGAAAATTGTATTGCGTATGACCGACTTCGTAAAAGGCAAATTCATTTTAATAGCAGCGGGCATAAGCTTTAGCCCGAGATTTAAAAGAAACGGGCTCCCCATCGTTGAAAAAAGAAAATGCGCTTTTTTTAATTCTTTTGTTGATTTATATGCAAAAGCATATTCAGTATTGTCGAAAGATATATTCGTATTCAGATCGTAATTCATTATCGTTTCAAATGTATCCGGTAAAAATAGTAACAAAACGATACAGATAACAGATGCAGGATACAAGATACTGGATGCCGGATACTGATACTGAATAATAAGACGCATCATATCTTACATCTTACATCATACATTTTTTGATGGTATCTTTGCGAAAAATTATTAAATGGAAAAGAAAGCAAGTGATTCATTGGTGGTAATGACGGAGCTGGTATTACCAAACGACACCAATAATTTTGGAAACCTTATGGGCGGACGGCTCATGTACTGGATGGATATTGCAGCGGCCCTTGCTGCAATGAAACATTGTGCAGCACCGGTTGTAACTGCTTCTGTAGATAATATTTCTTTTGAAACTCCAATTAAAATCGGCAATGTGGTTCATATTGAAGCCAAAGTAACAAGGGCGTTTAACAGCAGTATGGAAGTACATTTAAATGTATGGGGTGAAGATGCAATACAGCAATACAAATATAAAAGCAATGAGGCCTATTATACTTTTGTTGCGCTTGATCCAAACGGTAAACCAAGAAAAATAAATACAACCTTACCTGAAACAGAGGAAGAAAAAAAACTGTTCGACGGAGCATTAAGGAGAAGGCAAATCAGGCTGATTCTTGGCGGAAAAATGAAACCCGAGGAGGCTGCGGAACTGAAAGCACTGTTTATAAAGTAGCCCCGGTCCTGCCACCTAACTATTTTCATTACCAACGACTTATTTTTTTTAAATTGATTTGTTAAGAAAAAATAAATAAGTTAATTTACAATATTATTGACCTAACGGGTCATCTCATTACTCCATTTTTATAAACTAAATTGAGAAGCTATGCAACCAAAATCTACGCAAAGTATTTTACGGTTGTTTTGTCGAAGGTTCATTGCAATTGCATTGATCTTTTTCTCTGCGATCAATTCCTCGTACGCACAAACTGATTTGTTTAATGAAACCTTTACAACGGTCGTTCCACCAGGATGGGCACAAAACAACCTGAGTACTCCAATTGGTGCTGATCCAACATGGAGCCAGGGAATTGATTTTGCTGGTGGATTATGGGATGCACATAGTGGTGCATCTGATTCATGGGCAAGGGCCCAATACCAAAATGTAGGCGGCGCCAATACAATCAGCAACTGGTTATTTTGTCCACAGGTTTTATTAACTAACGGTGATATTTTCTCATTCTGGACACGTACTGTTGATGTACCCGGATTTGCTGACAGGCTCCAGGTAAGACTTAGCACCAATGGCGCAAGTGTAGACGTTGGTACTACCAATTTAAGTGTTGGCGATTATTCGACTTTACTATTAGATATCAATCCCACTTATACGCTTACAGACTATCCAACAGTCTGGACATTACAAACCATCACAATTTCCGGTCTTGCTGCCCCGATACAAGGACGTATTGCCTTCCGTTATTTTGTTGAAGATGGTGGTCCGCAGGGTAATAACTCTGATAACATAGGTGTAGATGATGTAATTTATTTTCAATCAGTAACTCCACCATGTTCCGGAACTCCGGCTCTTGGAAATACACTTGCCACTTCTGCAAGTGTTTGCCCCGGTACACCAGTTTCATTATCTGCACAGAATGTAATTAATGGATCGGGCGTTACCTATCAATGGCAGTCTTCACCTACATTGGCTGGCCCTTACACAGATATCGCAGGTGCTACCAGCAATGCATACTCGACAACTATTACTGTAGATACATACTTTCAACTTGTTGCCATCTGTAGTGGTACTCCTGGTAATTCAACACCTGTGTTGGTTGCTTTAACACCGCCATCGGGATGTTACTGTGTACCGGTCGCAGATTGCTCATTCGATGACTATATAGCGAATGTAGATTTTGCCGGCATAAGCAATGCGTCTAATTGCGCACCGACTGCTTATACTGATTATACTACAACTGTAGCGGCTGGTAACCCTGTTTCAGGTGCACCAAATCCAATCAGCGTAGCAGTAGGACCAGGCGGTAATGAATATGTAACAGCATGGATCGACTATGATCACAGTGGTACATTTGATGCAAATGAATATGCACTGATCGGCAATGGTAACGGTTCTACGATCAATGGTACTATTAACATTCCTGCCACAGCACAAAGTGGCTTAACAAGAATGAGATTAAGGGTAAGGTACAATGTTGCCAATCCTAATACTGCTGCATGTATCGACAACGTTTTTGGTGAAGTGGAAGATTATGCAGTAAATATAACGCCATGCATTCCCGGTGTTTTCAGTGCTCAACCGGCTGCTATAACTGCAGCCTGCGGTCAAAATGCTACTTTCTCTGCTACTGCTGCGGGATCATTCCTTACATACCAGTGGCAAACGAGAGCAAGCGCTACAGCACTATGGACCAACGTTATTGACGGTACTGGAATATCTGGAGCAACCACCAATACACTGCAGCTTACTGCTGTTGTTGAAAGTATGAGTGGTTCAGAATATCGTGTACTCATAAGCGGTGGATGTACGGCAACAGATTTCAGTGATATTGCAGCATTAACAGTAACCCCATTGGTTATTGATGTTAGTCCTGCTGAATATGCTACCTGCTCTCCTATTCCTGCAACTGCACCGGTAGCATTAACCATTACTACGCAGAACGGAATTTCTACATCAACTACTGTTAGTATCCCATCTGGTGCAATAAATATTGCCATTCCTGATGGCGATTTGGCTGGTGTTATACATGCCATTCCTGTTTCACTTCCTGCAGGCGCTGTTATTACTGCAGCCAGTGTTAAAGTGAATATCCCACATACATGGGCAGGTGATCTTATCATTGCATTGAAAGCACCAAATGGCAATGTATTGAACCTTGATTATGCATTAACCCATACAGGAGGTGCCGGAGCTACAGCAGGATTTACCAATACTGTCATTAGCTCTACGGGTACAGCTACCCTTCTTTCAGGAACAGATCCATGGACAGGAACATTTGCTGCTGATGCAGATCCAAATCCGGTTGCTGGAATACCAACTGCGGCAACCAATCTCAGCCCATCTAATGCAAACGTATTTACGTGGGCAGGCTTATATTCAGTACCAAATGGTGACTGGACAATCGGTGTTTACGATTATACACCACCGGATGACGGAACATTAAATGACTGGGAACTTACGTTAACTTATACTACAAGTCAAACGATTCCATATACAGGTATCTGGTCTCCTTCAGCAGGCTTGTTTACTGATGCAACTGGTACCACTCCTTATGCGGGTACGCAGGAAACAACTGTTTACGCAGCACCGTCTGCTACAACAGTGTATACTGTAACAGTAACAGATGCTAATTGTCCACCGGCACCAGTTCTTGTTCCGGTTTCTATTCTTAGCCCTGATCCTGTTGTTACAATTACTGCTTCACCTGATCAGCCATTATACCCGGGCTTGTATACTACACTTACAGGTAATGTTGATCCTGCAGCCAGTCCGGCCGCAACCTACCAGTGGTTTTATGGAACCACGGCTATCCAGGGAGCTACTTCTACATCTATACAGGTAGGAGCTGATGCGCTGGGTGACTATGTATTTGCTGTTTCCGATCCGGGAACCTGCAGCGGAGTTGCTGGTGCAACATTTAAGGTAAGAGATTCTGTAACCAATACCCTCTTCATTATGCCTAATCCAAATAATGGAATATTTATAGTAAGGTATGATGACGGCGTAAATGACCTGTTACAAAAGCCTCGTGTGCTGACCATATATGATAGTAAAGGCGCACGTGTTTACCAACAGAATTATACTGTAAATGTTCCTTATGGAGCAATGCATGTAGATATTTCCAGGTTTGGAAGAGGGGTTTATATCGTTGACCTCACCGATACCCAGGGAAAAAGATTACAATCAGGAAAAGTTGTCGTGCGTTAATAATTAACGCTTTAAATACGTTCAAAAGGCTCATCCGAAGGGATGGGCCTTTTGTTTGCGGAAAAAGCGGCAAAATCCTTTACAGGAACCGATTTTATTTAAAAAAAACGGAATAAATTCTTACCTTTGCCACCCCGTTAAAAAACCGGGATAAATGATATGTCTTTTAATATTAACAAACAACTAAACGCAGAAGATCAGGAATCTTTGGCTGCAGATGCAGCAGGAGATACTGCGACAACAAATGATCCTGTTGAATCAACTGTTGAAACAGCTGTTTCAACAATTTCTGAACCTGTACAAAAAGCAGAAACCCGTGTGGAAACAGCACACGATGATTTTGACTGGAGCAGGTGACAAACGTAATGTAGCTTCTTATTCCAAAGAAGAAAAAGCCAAGTATGACACTGTTTATGACAACACGTTCAAGCAGATCAATGATGGTGAAATGATCAGGCAACCGTAGAATCTCTTACTAAAACGGATGCTGTAGTAAACATTGGATTTAAAAGTGATGGTCTTATCTCTTTGAATGAATTCAGGGATATTCCAGGTGGAGTGAAAGTTGGTGATGTAATTGAAGTGATGGTAGTAGAAAAAGAAGACAGGGAAGGAAATCTTAACCTGAGCCGCAAATCTGCACGTATCACAAGAGCATGGGAAAGAATTGTAGAAGTTAATAAAACAGGCGAGATCGTTACAGGTCTTGTTACCAGCAAAACAAAAGGTGGTTTGATCGTAGATGTATTTGGAATGGAAACCTTCTTACCGGGATCTCAGATCGATGTTAAACCAGTTACTGATTACGATCAGTTTGTTGGAAAAACAATGGAATTTAAAGTGGTTAAGATCAATGAAGCCATCAAGAATGCCGTTGTATCTCACAAAGCACTTATTGAAAGTGATATCGAAGCTCAAAGAGCTGAGATCATCGGTAAACTGGAAAAAGGCCAGGTATTGGAAGGAACCATCAAGAACATCACTGATTTCGGTGCATTCCTTGACCTTGGCGGATTAGATGGTTTACTATACATCACAGATATTTCATGGGGACGTATCAACCATCCTACTGAAGTATTGAAAATGGATCAGAAACTGAATGTGGTGGTACTTGATTTTGATGATGATAAAAAACGTATCAGTCTTGGCTTGAAACAATTGACTCCTCATCCATGGGATACACTTGCTGAGAATTTGAAAGAAGGTGAGATTGTAAAAGGTAAAGTAGTAAACATTGAAGATTACGGTGCCTTCCTGGAAATCATGCCTGGTGTGGAAGGTCTTGTTCACGTAAGTGAAATTACATGGGCTAATACTCCGATCAACGCAAAAGAATTCTTTAAACTGGGTGATGAATACGAAGCTAAAGTGGTAACGCTTGATAAAGAAACACGTAAGATGAGTCTTTCTATCAAACAAATGACAGAAGATCCATGGAGCACAATTGAAACCAAATTCCCTGAAAACAGCCGCCACATGGGAACGGTAAAGAACATCACTCCTTATGGCGTGTTTGTTGAATTATCTACCGGTATCGGTGGTATGATCCACATCAGTGATCTTAGCTGGTTAAAGCGTTTTAACAACCCTAACGAATACACTAAAGTTGGAAACCAGATCGAAGTGGTTATCCTGAACATCGATAAAGATGGACGCAAACTTCAGTTTGGACATAAACAAATCGAAGAAGATCCATGGAATTCACTTGAATCTGTTTTCGCTGTAGGATCCGTTCATGAAGGAACTGTTGTAAAAAAAGATGATAAAGGTGCTGTTGTACAATTGCCATACGGACTGGAAGGATTTGCTCCTATGCGTCATTTAATGAAAGAAGATGGTAAAACAGTGAATGCTGATGAAATGGCTCCTTTCATGGTAATTGAATTTGATCGTAACGACAAACGCATCGTTCTTAGCCATACCCGTATCTGGGAGCGTGAAAAAGAAGAAGAAAAGCAAATCGAACAAAAAGAGAAAAGAGCAGAGGCTGAATCTACAAAGAAAGCTGTGAAAACCATTCAGGGCAAAGTAGAAAAAGCTACGCTTGGTGACCTTGGAGTTCTTGCTGGTTTAAAAGCTAAAATGGACAATGATGCAGCTTCAGGCGAAAGCACAGCTACAGAAAAGTCTGAACCAGAAGTTAAGCCAACAGACGAACCAAAAGCTGAATAATTCTTACCGGTTTATTATAGATCCTCTCCCATCCAGGAGAGGATTTTTTTATTCCTTTATATCTTGTTGGTAAAGTAATTTATTTTTTCCTGTTAACGAAGAGAAATGTATATTTGATCGGGCTATAATTATTCCATTGCAGTGAATTAAATAGCCGATTCCATATTTGATATCAATTATTAAACAAAACATCATGAAAAAAGTCTTACTTGCAACTGGTATTTTTTTAAGCATTGGTTTTATTGCAACAGCTCAGGAAAAGAAAGCAGCTACTGCAACTACCGGAACACCTGCTACTGCTATAGCTAAGCAAAGAAACAATCAAAAAGCACTCTTACCTCAAGGTAAAATGCAAATGAGCGCTGAACAAAAAAATCAGATGCTTAAGGATAGGGAAAATGGTACAAAAGGCACAACAAAAAGTGTAGCGAGGAAATCATCTAAAAGAACTGTTACAAGAACAAAGACAACTGTTCAACCAGCGAATTAATTTTTAATCATACTATTTAATAAAAATCCCCCGGTAGCCGGGGGATTTTTATTTGTATCATTAAAACATTTTTTAATCAAAAGATTCATCATTGAGATGCACTTTTGTCATATCATAAAAATGATTTTGAAGATTGTGAATGCTTATTGGTGTTCCGATATGCCTTTTTTCATCACGATACCATATTTCCATTTTCGAGAAATCTGATTCCTTCGGTATAAGCATTCTAAAAGCTCCTTTAGAATACTTTACCGTACCATCACTATTCAGCTGCTTATGGAATTTAAGGTGCGAAAGTTCTTCATCACTGATAGGTAATGCTGATAGTTGTTCCATCTCGTACCAGAATTCCTGGCCCGTATCTACACAAACCTGTTTCTCGTCACCATTCAGGTTGGTAACTTCTCCACGCTTTTTATCACCATCATTATCGGCGAAAACATAGTCGCCCATTTTTACTTCATGAAATTTGAGCATAACGAATGATTTTTTGTTTAGACAATTTAAATAAAAGTTTCAAGAGTTCCAAAGGTTCAAAAAGTTCCAAAGGTGAATTCCGTAATCCGCTGAAACCTTTTGAACCTTTGGAGCTTTTATTCCGCCCAACTCATCACATATCCCTGGTTTTCTATTTCGATAGCCGTTTCTGTTAGTTGCAGTGGATGAAAAGTATCTACCATTACGGCAAGCTCCTTTGTTTCCTTTGCACCAATACTTTTTTCTACTGCTCCGGGATGCGGACCATGTGGGATACCCGCCGGATGCAACGTGATCATTCCTCTTGTAACATGTTTGCGACTCATGAAATCACCATCCACATAGTACAACAGCTCATCACTGTCGATATTGCTATGATTATACGGAGCCGGAACTGCCAGCGGGTGGTAGTCAAACAGGCGTGGCACAAATGAGCAAACAACAAATGCATTTGTTTCAAAAGTCTGGTGCACAGGAGGTGGCTGATGTACCCGGCCTGTAATGGGCTCAAAATCGTGGATACTGAAAATAAAAGGATAACAACATCCATCCCATCCAACCACATCAAAGGGATGTGTACCATAATGTATCCCGTACAATATTCCCTTCTTTTTTGTTTTGATGATAAAATCTCCCTTTTCATCAATAGTCTGCAGGTTTTCCGGCACACGGATATCCCTTTCACAATACGGCGAATGCTCCATTAACTGCCCGTATTTACTGAGATATTTTTTTGGATATCGAATGGGACTAAACGATTCAACGATAAACAACCTGTTCTTTTCATCATTAAAATCGATCTGGTAAATAGATCCACGTGGTATCACAATATAATCGCCATAACCAAATTTTAATTCCCCATAACATGTTTTTACAACACCACTCCCCTCATGCACAAAGATCATTTCATCTGCATCGGCATTTTTGTAAAAATAATCTGTCATGCTTTTTTGAGGTGCTGCCAGTACAATATGACAATCATTATTTACCAAAACAGCTTTGCGGCTTTGTAAAAAATCGGCTTCAGGCTTAATTTTAAATCCTTCCAGGCTGCGATGCTTCAGCATTCTTTCTTCAGCAACCTTTGGCATTACATTAACTGGTTCATCACATTTTACAATAAGCGTGGGCGCATATGTATGATACAATATGGAATAATCGTTTGAAAATCCTTCTGTAGAAAATAATTGTTCTGAATATAAACTGCCATCCGCTTTACGGAATTGGGTATGGCGCTTATGCGGAATATTTCCGGCTTTATGATAATGAGGCATGATTGCAAATTATAAATTATGAATTATGAATTACCGAATTATTGTGTTCACAATAATCATGCGTAACCTTTACAAAGGGATAGCATCAGGAAATAGTATTTCCATGAGCGTTTGTCGATGTAGTAGATAAAGTTTCTAAAGAATGGCATACCTGAATGCTGAATGTTGAATTATGAGTTATGAATTCTGAATTGCTTCCTACTATGATCTTTTCGATACAATTAGAGAGCACCTACAAAAGAGTAGCTTTCATTCATCATGAACCCATTCAGAATTCATAACTCACAATTCAGAATTCAATCCTAAATTTACCATTTTAATTTGAGACAAAATTGACAAGGATCGGCCTTATATCAGATACACATAATTTTTTGGATGAATCTGTTTTTGAACACTTTAAAAATTGCCAGGAGATATGGCATGCAGGAGATTTTGGAACGATCGATATCGCCAGGCGCTTAGCCAGTCAAAGCGGGCTGCCACTCAGGGGAGTATATGGAAATATTGATGGGACCGACATCAGGACAGTTTACCCTGAGAAATTACATTTCACCTGCGAAGAAGTAAAAGTTTTCATGCAACATATCGGGGGCTACCCCGGAAGATACGCACCCGGCGTAAAAAATGAAATTATTCAGCAGCATGCAGGTCTTTTTATCAGTGGTCATTCCCATATTTTGAAAGTAATCTATGATGACAAGATCAATTGTCTTCACATGAACCCGGGCGCTGCAGGGAAACAGGGATGGCAACAGGTGAGAACAATCATTCGTTTTATAATTGATGGAAAGGATATTAAGGAGTGCGAAGTGATCGAGTTATGAGTAGAGAGTTGAGAGTTGAGAGTAGATTTAAATATTGGAAACTCTCTTTAAGTAAGAACCGACTCAAAACTCATAACTCTGCACTCTTAACTTTCCCCGTTTAAATAAACCCTCCACCGTCTGAAATAATTCTGCAGTCTTTTTTATCATCAGTAGTTAATTTATATGGCATTATCTAATTAACCATTTAAATTAATCGCCATGCTATTTAAATTTTTCACATCTGTCATCACGTTGCTTATTTCTTTAACTGCTTTTACCCAAACAACAGACGAAGCTGCAGCAAGAGCTTGTCTTGAAGATTATATGAGCGGGGATGGCGTACGTATGGAAAAGGCTTTTCATACCAGCGCAACGATGAAATACATAGATGCAAAAACCGGCGAATTCAAAGATGTACCCATCGCTGACTTCATTGCAAGAGTAAAAGCCAATACAACAAAACAGGAAAGAAAAATTGAGATCGTTTCTTTAAATATGGAAGGCAATGCAGCTAATGGCAAGATTAAAATAGAAACCGATAAAGCAATACTATACGATTATATGAACATGCTGAAGATAAATGGAGAATGGAAAATTGTGAGTAAGATTTTTAGCAGGAAAGATAAATAGAATTCTGAATGTTGAATTATGAATGCTGAATTAATTTGTAAGGTATACACTGCATTCATAATTCAGAATTCATAACTCAGAATTAGTCCGCCCAATCACAAATAAAAATATTTGTATCCCTTGTGCCTCCATTGTTCCTGTTGCTGCAAAACACAAATTTTTTCCCATCAGGACTGAACATTGGAAAGGCATCGAAACCTTTGTCGCGGGAAATTTTTTGAATATTGGTCCCATCTGCATTAGCGATGTACATATTAAATGGAAATCCTCTTTTGTATTCATGGTTGCTGCAAAAGATAAAATGCTTTGCGCCTGGCATAAAATTGGGCGCCCAGTTGGCTTGTGCAAGATTAGTTACCTGTTGTGCGTCACTTCCATCAGCATTTGCAATCCATACTTCCATATGAGTAGGCGCAACCAGGTTTTCTGCAAGTAATTCTTTGTATTCCTTTATTTCTTCAGGTGTAGTTGGCCTTGAAGCCCTCCAGATAATTTTTGTTCCATCAGGACTAAACCATGCACCCCCGTCATAGCCGAGGGTATTTGTAATTCTTTTTACATGTTTTCCATTAAGGTCCATGGTATAAAGATCAAGATCCCCATCACGCATTGATGTAAATATTATTTTATCTCCTTTGGGAGAAAAAGTGGCTTCTGCATCGTAGCCTGGAGTATCCGTTAACTTCTTAACAATATTGCCATTGGTGTCAGCTTTAAAAATGTCAAAGCTCTCATATATCGGCCAGATATATTTATTGCCATGCTTACTCCTGTCTGGCGTTGGGGGACATTCACTACTTCCCAGGTGCGTTGATGCGTAAAGGATATGTTTGCCATTTGGGAAAAAAGCGGCGCAGGTGGTGCGTCCCGTTCCTGTACTTACAAGTTTTGGAATGAATTTTTCATCAGCTGTTTCAGGCAGCTTTCCCATCCATATCTGGTCGCATTTAATTCCTTTGCTTTGATCTGTTCTCTGGAAGATCAGGTATTTTCCATCGAAACTAAAATAGGCTTCTGCATTATCGCCGCCAAAAGTTAGTTGCCTGATATTAATAAAATGTGATTCCCCGGGAAAAAGTATGGTATCAGAAGGAACGTCAATATGAGTAGTATTACCCTGATGTTTAAATCCAACTGAAAAAAACAAGGCGAAAGAAATCAGCAAAAAGAATAAATACTTCATCAATTATGAATTTTGAGTTATGAATTATGAGTCTGGAACAAGCCTTAAAGTTTAGAGTTGCGCTCATAACTCAAACCCTTAATTGTAAACTGCCGCAAAGTTAACCCTAATACTAATTTATTTGTCAGAATATTGTCAGCAATTAAGATCTGAAATACTAATTTTGCCGGGAAATCATTAATGAATGAAAAAGTTGCTTTATTACTGGATCCCGGCTTTTTTCTTTTTATCATGCAACAATGAAAAAGCTGAAGGCAACGAACAGGAAAACATTACAGAACAGGTGAATGAACAACAATTTAAAAATGCGATAAAAAAATTTCCGGATTCAACCTCGTTAAAAGAAAAACTGATACAATATTATGTGGACAAAGCCGACTATACCAGTGCAATCAATGTAATGAATGAAGCCCTTGCCAGGGATAGTATGAACCCGGATCTATGGGACAGTAAGGCTATACTTCATTTCGAAAATGGTGATACCATCAGTGCAATCAAATCATTTGAACAGGCAGTTAAAATATTTCCGCGGGCGGAATATATGGTTCCACTTGGAAGATTGTATGCACAAACAAAAAATAAGCTTGCACTTGCAATTGCAGATACATTGCTTGGTGATAAAAGAAAGGCAGATAAAGAAGCATATTATATAAAAGGATTGTACTACGCATCGGTAAATGATAAAACAAACGCAATCAGTTTTTTTAATAAATGTATTGCAATGAATTATACTTTCATGGAGGCATATCGTGAAAAAGCAATTGCATTATATGACATGGAGAAATATACAGAAGCGCTGGTAGTACTCGATAAAGCACTTACATTACAGAATAATTTTGATGAAGGCTATTATTATAGTGGTAAATGCCTGGAAAAATTAAACCGCATTCCTGAAGCAATTCAATCTTATCAGAATGCCTTGCAACTGGATCCGGATTATGAGGAAGCGAAGGATGCGTTGAAGAAGTTGGAAAATGCAAGCCATTAGCTGTTAGCTGCAAGCTATTAGTTTTACTTACTAAATGAAAATCAATTTAAAGAAAGAAACAATTTAATTATTAAGCTACTTAATTACATCGACTAACAGCTAATAGCTAATGACTAATAGCTACTAAAACAAATACTATGGCCCTCATTGCTCCTTCACTCCTGTCATCTGACTTTCTGCACCTCGAACGTGATTGCGAAATGCTTAATAAAAGCAAAGCCGATTGGTTTCACCTTGATGTGATGGATGGAAGATTTGTTCCGAATATAAGTTTTGGACCTATGATCGTGGAATTTATCCGCAGCACTACAAAAAAGTACTGTGATGTTCATCTCATGATCGAGGAGCCGGAAAAATTTGCAGAGGCATTTAAAAAAACGGGTGCTGATAATCTTACTATACATTATGAAGCATGCAGGCACCTTCACCGCAATATTCAACAGATAAAAAGCCTGGGCATGCAGGTGGGCGTTGCTATCAATCCACATACGCCTGTCGATAGCCTGAAAGATATTTTGGCTGATATCGACCTGGTATGTATGATGAGCGTTAATCCTGGCTTCGGCGGACAATCCTTTATTCCGCATACTATACATAAGATCAAACAGCTAAAAGAAATGATCAATGAACAATTGCTGAAAGTAAAGATAGAAATCGATGGAGGTGTAACTATGGAAAATGCAAGATCCATTATTGATGCCGGTGCAGATGTGTTGGTGGCAGGAAACACGGTGTTTAAATCAGCAGATCCGGCTGCAATGATCGCTGCATTGAAAAATATTTAAGCAATTAACAATGTACAGGTAACAATGAACAGTGAAAACAACAGATATTAAAAAACTAATTGTTAACTGTACACTGTTAACTGTTAATTGATAGAATCTATCCTCTCTTCCATCCTTTTTAATATCGCCACATTTGCCCTCAGCCAGTTACTTTCTTTTTGGGGGAGTTTATATCGCTGTTTTATTAATTTATCTGCAAGTTCGTAGGCCTTCATTGCCTGGTCCCTGTTATAAAAACATTTTATCCATTTTCGCTGCAATTCACTTTCACCCTGTACAGCAACCCCTCCCGAATACCAGATAAAACAAGTGGGCAATCCAATAAAACTTACGGTTTCTGCTTTTGCATTTATTTTCTGATCATAATACAGCACAAAGAAATGAATACAGTCTTTCAATCGTTGCCTGATCGCCTTGTCTGATTCGGCAGATGCTGGCTTTATTCTCCATAAAACATTGTCTTTGTAAAACGGGTCATCCTTCATATTAATATTCCGGGATGCATCCGAGCTATAATCTGTGGTTGTTTTTTTAGCTCCATTAACATTGGCCAGGATCATTTCATATGGCATCAGGTAGGCGAGTTTACGCTCTTCTTTATCTCCATTACTGAATTCCATAGAAATAGTAATGGGTTTTACTGTTTCATTTAAAATCCACTTTCCTATTTTTAAATCTCCCCTTGGATCTTTTACAACTGTACCATCTTTAAAAAACAGTATCCCCGAAATGGGAAATCAAGGTCTGAAACAATATTAATGTCCTTTGCATTAAGAATATCTTCTTTGTTATTCCATTCCTGGCATAGGATATCTTTCATATCAGTGGAGCCTTTAAGGCTTTCCATTGCTTTACGGCTGGAATCAATTACAGCTTGCTTGGTCATCGGGGTCTTTTTTTGCTTTTCTTCTTCATGTGAACATGAAACAAAAGAACATCCGGCTAAAAAGAGTAGATACAGGTAAGGTTTCAAATCAAATGATTTCTTTCAAAAATAAAACAATTGTAAGCAAACTGCACCAGTTGCAATGTATAAAAATATTATCTTCATAAAATGAGACCGCTGACTGTTTTACTGATCTGCCTTGTTACCCTAACCGTTCGGCACAAAATAAAACTGCCACTGTGAGTGGGCGTATTGTCGACGAAAATGAAAATCCCATCAGCAATGTATCGATTGTGATATTGGGCAAAACAACAGGAATTGTATCCAGTGATAGTGGCACGTTCAGCGTAAATGTGCGGCGAAAAAGCATTTGCACTTAGTTTTTCTCATACCGGGTTTCTTGCCATTCAAAAGAATTTTTTTCTGAGCCCGGGTGAAAAAGAAAATATTACTATCCGTATGAGCCATGCCGGTAAAACATTGGAGACAGTTGTTGTTACTGATGAAAAAGAACGAAAAGAAACAGGCCTTATAAAAATAAATCCAAAGAACGCCATTACATTACCCAGTACAACCGGAGGTGTTGAAGGCCTTATAAAAATATTGGTGGGCAGTAACAATGAACTCACTTCGCAATACAATGTACGTGGCGGCAACTATGATGAGAACCTGATTTATATTAATGACTTTGAGATATTTCGGCCTTACCTGGTAAGCAGCGGGCAGCAGGAAGGATTGAGTTTTATTAATCCTGAACTGGCAAGAAATATAAATTTTTATAAAGGCGGTTTCCAGGCGAAATATGGTGATAAGATGAGCAGTGTGCTGGATATCCAATATAAAAAACCTAAGCTTCTTTGGCGGCAGTGCTTATGTAAGTTTGCTTGGAACAGGGATTTCACCTGGAAGGCGCAGCAAAAAAAGAAACGTCACTTATCTTGCTGGCGTACGCAACAGAAGTAACAGAAATCTTATTAAGCAACCAGGAAACAAAAGGAGCCTATATTCCTTCCTCTTCCGACATGCAGGGTTACGTTACTTATAAGCTCAAGCGAAAAATTGCAATTGGAATTGCTAGGAATTTTATCTGTCATCAAGATTTACTTATTTCCCGGAATCAGCAAAAAAAACATCTTCTGTTTTCTCTCCTCTGTTTACTGCCAATCTCGGTCTTGATATTTTTTTTGAAGGACAGGAAAAAGACAGTTATAAAACCAGTATGATTGGCGCTAAGCTCGTTCATTCACCCCAATAAAAAGCTAAACTAAAATGGATGCTTAGCCGTTTCAAAATAATGAAAAAGAAAATTTTGATATTGCAGGAGCTTATCTATTTGGTGATCGGGATTTTGATAATAGCAGCAGCACATTCGGCCAGATCGTTAATCCATTGGGTGCAGGCTATTATCAAAACTATGGCCGCAACGAACTGAATATAGACTGTATGGAATGCAAGTCATAAAGGAAGCCTTGATAAAGGGAAACATTTTATTCAGTGGGGTAACAGCGTTGAGCAAACGAAGATCAATGATAAACTATAAAGAATGGGAATACCAGGATTCGTGCCGGTTATTCACTGCCTTACAATCACCTCAAACCTGCAGTTATTTAATGCTGTTAAATAGCACCGCTGATCTTTCAATTCAAAAATACAGTGGGTATATGCAGGATAATATTCATCTTTGCAAAAAACAGGAACGATATTACTCTTCAGGCAGGTGTTCGATATAATTACAATACCTTAATAAAGAATTTTTGTAAGTCCGCGGCTACAGGTAAGCTGGAAACCAAACTGGAAAAAAGATGTTGTATTTAAAATTGCAGCAGGCATTTATGATCAGCCGCCTTTTTACCGGGAGTTAAGAAGATATGATGGCACATTGAATACCGCTGTAAAAGCACAAAAGAGTTACCAGTTTGTTGCGGGTATGGATTATAATTTTAAAGGCTTTGGCAGAACGGCCATTCAGGATTAACGACAGAAGCATATTACAAAATACATGAACGATGTTGATGCCTTATGATATTGACAATGTAAAGATCCGTTACTTCGGCAACAATAATGCAAAAGCATATGCTACAGGTTTCGAAATGAGATTGTTTGGTGAACTGGTAAAAGATGCAGAAAGCTGGCTGAGCATCGGCTTCATGCGCACAAAGAAGATATTGACAATGATTATTATTATCAATATAAAAATGCTGCCGGTGAAATCATCAATGCAAAAACCGACGACCAGGTGGTAGTTGACAGTATACAGATACGATGTAGGCTGGGTGCGCAGGCCAACCGACAGGCTTATAACACTGGGTTATTTCTGCAGGATTATCTGTCAACCAATAAAAATTTCAAAGTTCATCTGAATATGTTTACGGCAGTAATATGGCTTACAATATTCCTAACAGTGTTAAGTACCGCAATGGATTGATCATTGAACCATATATCAGGGTCGACATTGGTTTCAGTGCATTATTGCTTAGTGAAAAAGCTTTACGGCAGAAGCCATAGCCCTTTCACGGAGTTTTGAAAATATCTGGGCAAGTCTGGAAGTATTCAATTTGATTGACCGGCCAAATACCATTTCTTATCAACTGATAAAAGATTTTTCCAACAATACTTATGCTATTCCCAACAGGCTCACACCAAGGCTGATGAATTTTAAGCTGCTGCGCACGATTTTGATTTGAAATTGACAATTTCTGTCAACATATATTACAATTGATCAATCGGCATCTGTTACTACAATATTAATCATTTGAGTCCTATCCCGTTAAGTTAATATTTCGATTTTAAGTACCTACTATTTTTAACTTTTCCACGAAATATTAGCCGGTGTGAATAATTAAATTCGCATTGAATACATTCAATATAATAATATTTGGAAACAAGACGATTAAAGTTAGAATTCTAAACAATTTTCATTTTACCCCAACATATTTTTTAAAAGATTGAAGAAAGTATTTTAAAAACTGAAAGCCATTGACAGAAACAATCATTAACCTCGAAACCGTAAACCCCATTGAATTCTTTGGAGTAAACAACGGTAAACTCGACATTCTGAAAAAAAAATTCCCCCTTTTAAAAATCCTTAGCCGCGGCACACAGATAAAACTAAGCGGAGCCCCGGAACAAATTGAAGAAGCAAAAGAAAAAATTGATCTGCTTGTTCAGTACCTCGAACGCAATGGCCACATGAGCGAAAATTACTTTGAACAGATCCTCGGAGGAGATGATGAAAAGGTCGTCGACAATTTCATGGACCGCAATCCCAATGATGTGCTGGTATTTGGTCCGAATGGAAAAACGGTAAGGGCACGCACTGCCAACCAAAAACTGATGGTGACAGGCCTGCGATAAGAATGATATCGTATTTGCCATTGGGCCTGCCGGTACCGGTAAAACCTATACTGCCGTTGCGCTGGCAGTAAGAGCTTTAAAAAATAAACTTGTAAAAAAGATCATTCTTACAAGGCCTGCTGTGGAAGCTGGTGAAAGCCTGGGCTTTTTACCGGGCGACCTTAAAGAAAAAATCGATCCGTATTTAAGGCCGCTTATATGATGCACTGGATGACATGATCCCTGCTGATAAACTCGGCTATTATATGAGTACCCGGACCATCGAAATCGCACCACTGGCATATATGCGTGGCCGTACACTTGATAATGCTTTTATCATTCTGGATGAAGCGCAAAACACCAATGACCTGCAGATAAAAATGTTTCTTACCCGTATCGGGCCAATGCAAAAGCCATCATTACCGGCGATCCTACACAGATTGATCTGCCGAAAAACCAGCAAAGCGGTTTGTTCAAAGCAACCAGGATATTGAAAAATATTGACGGCATTGCCCATATCGAACTGGATGAAGAAGATGTTGTAAGGCACAGGCTTGTTAAAGCAATCATTAAAGCCTATAACAAAGATGACGATGGCATAATGAAAGAAAAGGCAAAAAGGCCAGAGTAATATTTCAGAATATATTTTATTAAAAAGGTAGCCGGCAGGCTGCCTTTTTTTATTTTTACATTTCAAATTAAACCGGGCACATGAAAAAATATCTCTTTGTTACACTGCTGTTTCTCCCGTTATCATTCTTTAGCTGTAAAATGGGCGGAGCAGGAGATCCGAAAAAAGTCTTATCCAAATTCTTTGATGCAATCAAAAAGAAAGATATGCATGCAGCTAAAGAACTTGTAACAGAAGATAGTAAACCGGTGATAGATCATATGGAAACACGTATGAAAATGGATAAAGACGGATCCGGTGACGAATTTGAGAGCAGCAAACTGGAATATGGTGAACCCAAAATTGAAGGCAATATTGCTACCATTTCTGTGAAAGGATTTAATGATTCGGGGCCAATGGATTTTACATTAATAAAGGAAAATGCATTATGGAAAGTTACTTTTAATATAGACCTGCTGATGGGAAAAACTTTGGAAGAAATGGAAGAAAAGAATATCAATGTGGGAGACAGCATGAATAAAGCTTTTAATGAGCTAAAAAAAGTAAACACAGATTCACTGGAAGGAAAACTTGAAGAAGGAAGGAGAATAGTAGATTCGATCAACAAGGAATTAAAGAAACTGGATCCAAAATAACCGGGAAGACCTCACAGGTCTTAAAGACCTGTGAGGTCTGAAAGAAATGATTAACTTTATTACAAGAAAAATAATTATGGCAAGAAGCATATTGGTCTTACTAACCTCACTGATATTAATATACTCCTGCAACAATGAAAAAAAGGACAGCATACCAACTACTTCCCTGGAAGCAGGCAGGGCTTTTATAAGAGCAAGCCTTGATGGAGATTTTTCCCGTGCTGAAAACCTGATCTTAAAAGACACGCAGAACATACAGATATTTGAGCGGTTTAAATCATTTTATGCAAAGCTGCCGGTGGAAAATAAAAAGGGATACAAAGAAGCCGGCTATACGATCAATAAATATGACGACATCAACGATTCAACTACGATCATCAACTATTCAAATGATTACATGAACAAACCCATGGAGATAAAAGTAGTAAGAGAAAACAAAGAGTGGAAAATAGATTTTAAATACACTTATTCAGGTAACCTGCCAATCGACTGAAATGATTAGAAATTTATTGTTTGTTGGTTTGGGAGGAGCGATCGGAACTATCCTGCGGTATGGAATTTCTACTTTATATAAGTATTCGAATTTTCCTTTATCAACCTTATTAATAAATATACTTGGAAGTTTTGTAATTGGGTTATTGTTTGGTCTGTCTATAAGAGGAAAACTGGACCATGAGTGGAAAATATTTCTTGCAACAGGTATTTGTGGAGGATTCACAACATTTTCTGCTTTTAGCCTGGAGAACCTTGAATTGATTCAACAAGGAAAGTATCTTTTATCAATAGTATATATTTTGAGCAGTGTTGCCGGAGGGCTGGTTGCAGTATTGGCTGGTTATAAACTGGCAATTAAATAAAAAAATTTAAAATGTACGTATTACATCCCTGGCATGGTGCTCATTACGGAGATAAATCACCAATAACTGTAAATGGATTGATTGAAATCCCTGAAGGCAGCAGGTGTAAATATGAAATAGATAAAAAAACAGGTTTATTAAAACTTGACCGCGTTATTTATTCTTCATTTCATTATCCTGTTAATTATGGATTCATTCCCCAAACGTTGGGAGAAGATGGTGACCCGCTGGATATTCTTGTAATGTGTAGCGAAAGTGTGCAGGCACTTTGCCTCGTGGAAGCTACCGTTATCGGCAATATGCAAATGATCGACACGGGTGAAAAGGACGATAAGATCATTGCAGTCGCATCAAAAGATCCTACTGTCAATCATATAAAAGACATCAATGAATTACCCCAGCATTTCTTCGCTGTTTTGAAAAATTATTTTGAACAATATAAAGTGCTCGAAAATAAAGTTGTTGAGATAGACGAATTCCAGGATAAAGAAGCAGCTTATAAAATAATTGAAAAGGCCATTTCGGCTTATAAAATAAAATTCCCTAATGCGCATTAAAAAAGATACTATGGACATGCAAACAGTTATCATCCTGTTACTGGTAGGTTTAACTGCCGGTGTATTGAGCGGTATGGTAGGAATCGGTGGGGGGATTGTTATAGTTCCGGCCCTCGTTTATTTTCTGGGATTCAGCCAGTTGAATGCACAGGGAAATTCACTTGCACTTATCATGTTGCCTGTTGGATTCCTAGGTGTTATTCAATATTATAAAATGGGACACGTTAATTATAATGTTGTGTTGATTCTTGCTGCAGGCTTTATACTTGGAAGTTTTTTTGGAAGCAGGATATCACTTAGTATACCCCAGGATACAGTAAAAAAAATATTTGCAATGCTAATGATATTGATTGCATGTAAAATGTTATTTCTTGATAAAAAAATCGCTGCCGATGCAAAAAAAAAGGTTTCGGTTGATAAAGTGGAAAATGCATAAGGTGAAGGCCATCAGCTTTCAGAAAGCGGCTGAAAGCTAAACCTTCCTGATAATTTAATGACTTCATATTTTCACCATTCACTATTGACTATTTACATTTATTTTATGGAATTACAGGCTGTTTTTCATCATGATCATGGATAAACTCTATTCCTATTTTGGCCCTGCGCAATTACAACGATAAAGAAGACAAAGAACTCTTACAGCATTTTTACGATGATGGCAATAATGAATGGCTGGGCATCTTATTGCAGCGATATACTATGTTGTTACTGGGTGTGTGTATGAAATACCTGAAAAATGAAGAAGAAGCAAAGGATGCAGTGCAACAGGTTTTTCTTAAAGCGATCAATGAACTTCATAAATACAAGGTAGAGTATTTTAAAAGTTGGATATACATGGTCGCCAAGAATCATTGCCTGATGAAACTAAGGGATAAAGGCAAATATACCCAGGAGATCAATGAACGAACAATGGCTACCCCGCAGGATCATACCGATATCGGTTCGATAAAGGAAAAAGATAAAACCCTTGAATTGCTGTCACTGGCTCTTTTGCAGCTCAATAAGGAGCAACAGCTTTGTGTAACTTTGTTTTACCTTGAGAAAAAAAGTTACCAGCAGATAGCCGCAGAAACAGGCTATAACATGATGCAGGTAAAAAGCCATATACAAAACGGGAAAAGAAATTTAAAAATACAGCTGGAAAGATTGCAACAAAATGAGCGATGAATTAAAAAACATATTATCCAACCTGAATAAAGATATTGAACAGGAAAAACTGTTGCAATACCTTAATCGCAACCTGGCCGATGCCGATCAGCACGAGCTGGAAAAACAAATGAATGATGACGAATTCATGAGTGACGCAGTAGAAGGACTTGAACAATTAAAGAACAAAAATGCCATTCCTGATTATGTACATCAGCTAAATACAGGGTTAAAAAAACAACTGGATAAGAGAAAAGAAAAAAAAGAAAAAAGAAAGATTTTTCCTTTTTACTGGATCTATATTGCCATCATTCTTTTGCTGCTGCTTACCATTGTAGCGTACATGGTCATAAAAAATTTAAACTAAGCGGCTATAAGCACTATCCAGCTTATACGAGAATTTGTCGTTGCACCAATGCCAGCATCGGCTTCTTCGATGTTACTACTGCAGTATGATGAACTTTTGGAGGTATGGCAATGATATCACCCCTGCTGTATGATTTTTCTTCCCCGTTAAAATCCATTGTACAACTCCCCTCAATAACATATAAATACTCAATAAAATCTTCATGAACTTCCTGTTCATGTCCTGTTTTTGCAGCGGCAATAAAATTGATTACCCTGTCTGTAGAAAGCAATTCTGTGATAACCAGGTTTTCAAACTCTTCCACAGGTGCTTTAATTCCATGAAGCGTTATCCATTTTTCAAGTTGCGTTGTTTCACAATTCTCATCTATGAGTGGAGCGTACCGGTAATCAACCAACGACTGCTGTTTATAAACAGATTGCATAACAGCAGTTTTTACGGAGGGTGAAGGCGTTATTGCGTGTGTATGAAGCTGCTCTTCAAAAAGCTGGCGCAGCCTGTTAATCTCTTGCTTGATCCCGGGATGAATTGCAGAAAGATTTTTTATTTCGATGACCTCCTCCGGAGTACAAAAGCCCAGGCAATACGTCTCTAATATGCCCGATTCTATAAATGCAAGGATATTCATTTGCGCAAATCTACGATGTTTTTAAGGTGGAGGTTTTAATTTCACATAAACCCAATTTGTATAAATCATAACCATCTGACATCATGCGTGTTTCGCATGGTTACCTCAAAAAAAAATGCCGCCCGGTAAGGCAGCATTTATATTCACTCAATTATTTTTTAGTTTTTGATAAAGCGAATTGTTTTTACCATTCCTTGTGTGTAACCGGTAACCTGGTAAGTACCAGCTGCAAGGTTTGTAAAATCAACAGGGATCATATTACTACCTGCAATAAGATCTACGCTGCGGCTGTTAATTTTTTTACCGGAAATATCTGTTACAACGATTTCCATCCTGGAAGCCTTTGCACTTGCAACGCTTAAAATAGCGGTGCTTCTTACAGGATTTGGCATCATGCTGATAATATCAAAACCCTGTTCTTTATTCAGTAATGCGATAATATTACTGTAATTGAATTTACCACTTGCATCTATTAATTTAATGCGATAATAATTCACAGTTGCAGCGGGTGATGCATCTGTATAATTGAATGGTTGCAGGCAGCGAAGCGCTGATGCTGTTATGTTATTAATAGAAGAGAAATTTCTTCCGTCGGTGCTCCGCTCCAGGATCATTGTAGCGGTAGGAGAATTCGTGCAACTTACTTTCCAATCGAGGAGATTACCGTTACTTTGTTTGCTTCCTTTGAAATATTCGATAGTGATTGGCAAAGATGTCATACTTCCACCAATACCAAAATCAGAAAATCCTACCATATCGGTTCTTTGTAAAACCGGGGTTGTATTAGAACCTGTTGTTGTTACATGAGTTCCGTCCAATGTCCATGGTGAACTTGCGTCAGCTCTTTTAACTAATACAAGTTCGGTAAAATCGATGACCGTAAGGACGTTGGTTGCTGTAAACGTTCCTGTATACACGCCGCCCGCCAGTCCATCACCTGCAGTAAGGGTCCAGTAACCATCAGAAGCAACATCTGTAACAGGAGGAAAACCTGGTTCTGTCAATGGCAAACCATTTACGCCGCCATAAGCAGCAACCCATTCAGCAGTCAATGTCCCTCCCGACACCGGTGCGGTTGTGAAAAGTACATTTGCAGTTCTTGTAGCCCCCGGAATACCTACAGGAAAATTTCTTGCAGTAACTGTAGCATCAAACCATCTTTTAAATTTACCCACTACTGTACCCGATGTATAGGTGAGTACACCCAGGTTGGCAGTACCTGTGCCTACAGCCAGTGTACTTACGCCAGTAGTAATATCTCCGGCAAACATGGATAAGCTAAATACAGTAATGTCTGAAGGAATACTATTGGTGATGGTTAATCCTGCAGCATTGCTCATTACCAGGCTGAGGAGCGGAACTGTTATTGTTCCGTCGCCACCATATGTTTGTGCGGCTGTTCCTGCAAAAGTTAAAGCACTACCCGGTACAGTTCCATTTAATATTCCAAGATTTGTGAAAGTAGCTCCACGTTGCGTTAATATATGCCCGGTACCCGAGCCATCATTCAGGTTAAGGGTATTGCCTGCGTTGATAGTTGTACTACCAAATACATTCACATCGTTTAATGTTTGTACAATATGTCCCCCGGTTGAATTATTAATGGTAAGATCAGGAGTGGAACCCGATATAAAAAACGTTTGTGTTGGTGCGGTGGCTGCGTTACCTATTTGTAATGTACCACCTGTGATATTAATATTGGTTGCATCATTAAAATAATCCCTGTTTCCGGCGCCGCTTGTATTTGGATTTTGAATTACAATCGTGCCGCCGCTCATGGTAAAAGAAGAGTTGTCGCCCTGGTCTTCGATATCGAAACTTGCACGAACACCGCTGGTATTGCCCATCATATTAACCGTGATCACACCACCTGTTTGTGTATAATTAATACCAAAATCGAGTATAGCGGTAAGGCGGCTTGCAACATTCACTTCGCCTCCATTAATGATCATAACGGTTCCGCTTAAATATAAAAGACGGTTGTTAGGGTTGATGCCAACATTGAAGATGCCTGCATCTACTCTTAATGTACCATCTATTTCCACGTCTCCCCCACGTCCGTTCACTATAAAATTTGGATTGTTCAGCCAAAAGCCACCTGTTGAAGGAACGATGTAAGTGCCTGTGCCCGTAAAAACACCATTGTCCATTGTAAACGTACCTGATATTTTAAAAGTTCCGTTTACAATATTCAGGAATGATTGAACAAACCCCGGCGTGCTGGAGGATCCCTGGAAACTAAATGCCGCTGTACTAAGTTCAACAACCGATGCGGCACTGGTTCCTTTATTAACTGTGATTGCATAAACATCTGTAGCAGTTCCTGTACCAGTAAAGTTTGTATTGGCGGCACCTGTAAATACGATTTCTGTACCTGCTGTATTTCCGTTAGTACTGAAATCCATCGTTCCGCCATTGGTAATATTACCGGCAGCTGATAAAACATGCGTTGTAATGGTTCCCGAAACAGCAGACCTGAAAATAGCACCGGCAGCAATTGTAACATCGCCTGTAATAGTAACGGTACGTGCATTCAATGCTTCGTATTCTAATATGCCTGATGCACCTTGCCCTACGGTAAGATTTACAACAGTAACATCCTGGTCGATAATAACGATCGCATCATCAGATATGATCACGTCATCTGTTGGTGCCGGCACGATTCCGCCATTCCATGTTAAAGGATCACTCCAGTTACCACCTAAAGCTGTAGAACTTATTTGAGAGAAGGCTGTGGAAGCCATAGCAAATACGGCAAAGATCAATGCGTAAAAGTTTTTCATATACTTGTGATTAAAGTGAAAAGTGTCTAAAAATAGCAATTTTTTGGGTTTAATAATAATGCAATAAAATTAAAAATAACGGTATAATAATAAAATAACTGAATAATTAACTAACAAGAATTGAACCTTTTTTGTTTAAAATCGGGAAGAATAAAAAATTATCGACGAATTCAACACGCTCCTTAATTTTTTGAAATAAAAAAAGCGCCTACAGAAGTAGACGCCCTATATCAATTATTTATTCTTATTAGTGTTTTACAGCTTCTTTAGCTTTGTCCATCACTTTGTTTGCAGAATCTTTAGCTTTATCCATCATCTTGCTTGCAGAATCAGCAACATTCGTTACCATTTTGTTTGCAGAATCAGCTGCATTGGTAACCATTTTGCTTGCAGAATCAGCTGCATTGCTAACAGCACTCGCATCAGCTGCAGGAGAATCCACGGTAGCAGCAGGTGTTTCATCTTTTTTGCTATCGTTGCAAGAAGCCATTATAGCAGCGATTGCTACGATTGATAATAATTTTTTCATTTTTTGTTTTTTTGGTTTTAATAATTCGGCGCAAAAATAATCGCTTTTTTGAATTCTCCAATTTTATTTGAAAAAAAGTTAATAAGATTTCTGAAGAACATCACTATTATTTCTTTCTGAAGAACAAACGAAGGGGCACCCCGCTAAAATCAAAATGTTCCCGCAACTGATTTTCCAGGTAATTTTTATAAGGGGTTTTTATATCATCTGGATAATTACAGAAAAAAGCAAAACTGGGTGTATTGGTAGGTAACTGAGTTACGTATTTTATTTTTACGGCATTGCCTCTTACCACCGGTGGATGGTAACTTTCAACTGCTTTTAGCATCACTTCATTTAATTGTGATGTGCTGATTTTCCGGTGTTTATTGTCGTATACTTTCAATCCAGCTTCAATACTTTGAAAAATACGCTGCTTCTCAGTAACTGATATAAAAAGAATAGGCACATCACTGAAAGGTGCAAAACGTTTCCGCAGATCTTTTTCATAATCTCTTGCCGTATTTGTTTCTTTTTCTACCAGGTCCCACTTATTAACCAACACTACAATTCCTTTCCCTTTTTTTGACGCAAGTGAAAAAATAGATAGATCCTGTGCAGTAATTCCCTTGCCGGCATCCAATACGAGCAGGCAAACGTCTGCTTCATCCACCGCTTTTATTGCACGGATAACAGAATAGAATTCCAGGTCCTCATGCACCTTGGTCTTCCTGCGTATACCCGCAGTATCGATCAAAATAAATTCTTTATTGAATAGATTGTAGTGCGTATGAATGGTATCTCTTGTTGTACCTGCAATTTCACTTACGATAGTGCGTTCCTGTCCTATCAATGCATTTAAAAGAGAAGATTTACCCACATTGGGCTGCCCTATAATAGAAAATTTGGGTAACTGTGTATCATCCGCCATGGGCTCCTCGTTATCCGGTATGAGCGCTACTATAGCGTCCAGTAATTCTCCTGTTCCACTTCCGCTGACCGAGGAAAGAAAAAATATATGTTCAAACCCGAGACTGTAAAACTCGCTTGCTTCAAGAAGGCGGCTATGATTATCTACTTTATTAACTACCAGGAAAACCGGTTTAGAGCTCCTTCGTAATATATCTGCCATGGCTTCATCCAGGTTGGTAATTCCTGTTGCAGCATCTACCATAAAAATAATTGCATTGGCTTCCTCTACTGCAATGAGTACCTGCTTACGTATTTCTTTTTCAAATACATCTTCACTTTGCGGAACAAATCCTCCTGTGTCAATTACGTTAAATAATTTGCCTACCCACTCTGCAACTCCGTATTGCCTGTCCCTTGTTACACCGCTATGGTCGTCAACAATTGCTTTTCGCTCTTCAAGCAAGCGATTAAAAAATGTACTTTTCCCTACGTTTGGTCTTCCTGTTATTGCTACCGTGAAACTCATACCCCTGTCCCCTAAAGGGGAACTTAATTTTAAAGTTTATAATAATTCGTCTGTTCTTATTTATTGTTGCTTTGTGATTGATATCAGAAATCAGCGACAAGTTATGGGCACAAACTCATAACTCATCATTCACAACTCTTAATATCCATACTCTTTTAAATGAATCTCATTATCCCTCCATTTGGGTCTTACTTTTACGAAGAGTTCTAAAAAAACTTTCCTGTCAATGAAAGCCTCGATATCTTTTCGTGCCAATGTGCCTAATTTCTTTATCATGCTTCCTCCTTCCCCTAAAATAATGCCTTTTTGTGTTTCACGCTGAACAATTATATCAGCGATGATTTTTACAAGGGTTGTCTTTTCTTTAAATTCCTGCACCAGTACTGTTGCGTGATAAGGCAACTCTTCGTGATAAAGCTGGAATATTTTTTCACGGATCAATTCGCTCACAAAAAATTTCGTCGGCATATCGCTCAGATCATCCCCTTCATAAAACGGGTGACCTTCAGGTAAATGCTGCACTATGCTTTTTAATAATTCATCGATACCTTTCTTTTTGAGTGCGGAAATAACCCTCACTTCTTTACAATAGGGTTGTTTCTCAAAAAAAGAAATTGCTTTATCTAAAACGGCCTTGTCTTTTATTGAATCTGACTTGTTTAATACCAGGATCGCCGGGACCTTTAACCTTAATGATGTAAAAATTTCGTGGTTTTCCTCTACAGGTCCAGCCGCATCAGCAATAAGCAAAGCAATGTCGGCATCTTCTAAACTGCTCCTTACAGCTTGCATCATCTTTTCATGCAGCTTGTATTTTGGCTCTATGATCCCTGGTGTATCGGAAAAAATGACCTGGTAATCTTTATCGGTAAGAATTGCCTTTATCCTGTGACGTGTAGTTTGAACCTTGTGTGATACAATGGCCATCTTCTCGCCCATTAATGCATTAAGTAACGTACTCTTACCGGCATTGGGTTTACCAAAAATATTTACAAAACCTGCTTTCATTAAATATATACTTAAAAAATGCCAGATGAAATCCCGGCAAAACTATCTCATTTTTATTGCATTATTGCTTTGATCAGCAGTATTAACGCAATGGCATAAAAAAAGCCGGTAATAACCGGCTTTCAATAAATAAGAAGATAAAATTATTGTTTTACAAGATAATATCTTACCGTGGTTGTAAACCCGCCGCCTGATTGTGCGAAACCAACTGTAAGGTTTGTGCAATCCCAGGTATAAATATCCATATCGCTAAAAAGAAGTGGACCATTAGAAACAGTCAACTTACCACTTACAACATCCCATGTTCCTGCATCAGGTGTTGTGCTGCAACCAGCACCGGTTTCTGCATATGTAAGGGTTTTGTCATTCTTTAAAACATATACTCCACTTAAAGTACAAGCATCAAGAGGAACATTTTGTTCTCCACCACCTGCGGAACTTTCTGCAGTTTGTTTTGATAACTTGAAAGTGTTAGCTATACCAGCTACTGATTTTTCACATGACGGATCATCTTTATCTTTTTTGCAAGAAGCCATTGCTCCGAGAACAAGCATTCCTAAAAGAATTTTTTTCATAAAGCGCAGTTTTTAGTTTTTGATTTTTTAAATTTCATGCGAAGAAAGCGCTTTCATTCTGTATAGCCAAAATTCAGCGAATCTTTTTTGTTAAAAAATTAGGGTAGCAAGCTTAATTTGAAGACCCAAAAATGCCGGTTGTTACCCGGCAATGCCATTATATTTATATTAAGTATATACTGATTCTTACTGTTTTACAAAAGTAAACCTTGCGTTAATAGTATTACCAGCGAAACTGATGCTTTGGGTAATTTTTAAAGTGTTGCAATCCCAGCTTTCTATGGGAGCATTGTCAAATACATAACCACCTGACCCGGTAATAGTAATAGTGCTGCTCGTGACATCCCATGTCCCCGATCCAGAGCCCATGCATGAAGACGATATTTCAGTATAGGTGAATGTTTTGTCGGTTTTTAACCCATAGAATGCGTTTTTCTGGCAATCGGTTAAAAAAGTGTTGGTAACGTCGGAACTACCGCTGGATGATACGGTTTCTACTTTTGTAAGCTTGTAGTTTGCGGCAATGGCAGCCACTGTTTTTTCGCAGGTTGGGTCATTATCCTTTTTACAACCGGCAAATGAGGCAATGATCAATGCAGATAAAATGATCTTTTTCATAATATTTAATTGAGATTAATATTATTAAGGTGGTTTAGATTATAGATTCAATTTTTCGGCCACTTCCAAAAAGTCCGGCTTTCTTATTAAAAAAAAAGCCTGGATACCAGGCCTGTTAGTTGCGAAGAGAAGGATCGAACTTCTGACCTTCGGGTTATGAGCCCGACGAGCTACCGCTGCTCTACTTCGCGGTGCAAAAATAAGATAATTGGAGTTGTCAGCAAAACTTATATTTAAAAACATTTATTAAATAGTATGATAACCAACAATTTTAACAGGTTCCTGCTCATTATTTTTTTATGCATTTTATCTGCATGCAAGAGTTCAATAAAAAAACAAAAGGATAAGGTTTATAGCCGGCACCTTATGCGACATATAGATCTTACGATCATCAGTACAAAAATGCCGGATGAAAAATCAGATATGAACCTTTTGTTATTTAATAATGGTAACGACCTGCAGGAAATGAATGCGCAACAGGTAATTGATAGCCTGTATGGTAAAAATTTAATCCAGCCATTGGAACTGGTAGGCATTCATGGCAACGAGAAAACAGATTATGGAATGAGCAATCTTGCAGATGCTGTTCATGGAAGGGGTGAAAAAGCCGATAAATACAACAGCTTTGTTATGGATGAACTTTACCCGTTCATAAAGAAAAAGAGTGTAACCAGGAAATTCAATTCGATAGCAATTTGTGGCAACTCACTGGCAGGCATAAGTGCATTTGATATTGCCTGGTACAATGCTGATAAAATAGATAAGGTTGGAATATTTTCGGGTGACTTCAATTATGCCGGCAACCATGGAGTGGAAGGACAGCCTTTAAATACAGTGTTCCACGAATTAATAACTTCAAGAAAAAGGCCCAAACTGCGATATTGGTTGTATGCAGCAGGTGAAGCTGATTCAATTATTCTGAACAATACAAAAGAATTCATCGATATCATAAATAAAAAAAATACCGGCGACTCAACCGGTATTCAATTTATTGCTGATAAAACTGGCAGTAATGACATAATATCATGGCGACGGAATTTTGCCGGCTTTCTTCTCTGGGCTTTTGGAAAATAAAACAACTAAATCAACTACGTTTTGCAATTGTACTTGCGCCGCTGCTATGATTTTCCTTTATAACGCCCGATCCCCGGTAATAAATATCGCTGGCGCCGCTCGCATGTGCATTCAATTCCTTATTGACGGTAATGTTGATATCAGATGCACCTGAAGCCTTAGCAGTGCAATTATCTGTTACAAGATCAAATCCTTTTACATCACTTGCACCGCTGCTTTCAATACTTACATTGGTAGCAACCCCCGCGATTTTTACATCACTGGCGCCACTAAGATCCAGTTCCAAAGCAGTTACAGAAACATCTCCTTTAAAATCGCTGGCTCCTGAAAGTACCATATGTAATGAAGCCGATTTGATCGTTCCAGCAACAGTTATATCAGAAGATCCTGATGCATCAATTTTTTGCAGGTTGATAAATGAAACATACACCACCATCTTCCTGTTTTTACCACTCCAGTATTTTTCCCCATCATAATATATCCTGAGTACATTGTTTTCGACAACTGTTCTAATATTTGCTTTAAATTTTTCTTCAGACGCACTTACTGCAATGGCTTCTTTATCGGATTGAGAAAGGTAAATATCAATTCCATTGGAAACCTTTATTTCATTAAAGCTTTTATCAATGGAGCGCTTTTCTGCATTTGCATCTACCACAAATTGTTTTTGTGCAACAACTGCTGTTGCAACAAAGAGAACCAATACACTTATAAATATTTTTTTCATATAATTTTTTTAAGCTTTTTTTACTGATCCGCCACTACTTACGTTAATATCTTTTACTGCTGCTGCACCTTTATAATGTACGCCGCCGCCGCTACTGGCTTTTGCATTTAATTCTTTTTCTACAGAAATACGTACTTCACCACCACTGCTTGCTTTCGCCTCGCAATAATCAGTTTTGAAATCATATCCCTTAAAAACTGCACCGCTGCTGGCTTCCACATTTAATTTGTCGGCATTACCACTTAGTGTGACCACGGCTCCGCTGCTTTGATCAACAGAAAGATCTTTTCCTTTCAATTCGCCTTCGAACAATGCCCCGCTCGAAAATTTCATTTCAAGATTACTTAACGTGATCGCAACAGGCAGTTTCACGCTCGCCCCACCCGAACCCGTTAATTTTTCCAGTGTTTTAAAAGAAACATATGCTTTCAACTGGCGACGCTTGTTGTCATTATAATTAATGCCACGATTGTCGTAATAGATTTTTAAAACACCTCCTTCTACCTCGGTTTTAAACCTTGTTTCATATTTTTCTTCGGAGAAACTTACGGCAAGAGATTCTTCTGTTCCTGCGGTGAGAAAAAGAGTTATCCCGTCTGAAACGCTGATTGCGGTGAATGAACCATTTAATGTGCGTGTTTTTGCATTGGCATCATCAATAGTGGATTGCTGTGCTGCCACACTAAGTGTGAACACTGCACCTAATAAGATTAATAAAAATTTCATAACTATACTTTTTTTGTGTTATACGTATGTGTGTCATGATTTGTTACAGTACACAAAAATAATTTTTAAATAAAAACAGCTTTTAAAATTTATAGGTAACTTTGTGGCTCGTTCTTTCATAAACCTGCTTGAATTTCCGGGGTGCTTCGCCAAATGGCGGGGCTGAGATTATACCCGTTTAACCTGCACAGGGTAATGCCTGCCGGGGAGTTCGATTTGTTAGGGATTCTCCCGGCCATTCAGCACAAATTTTATTTAGATGAAGTATTTTATTATGAGCCAGGTGCTTAGCCTGTTCGTTGTGATCTGTAGTGCACAAACAAACCCCTCTTTTAATGATACCAGCTTATTGCAACCTGTTGAGATCAATGCTATAAGGGCATCAGATAAAACCCCTGTAGCAAAAACAACGGTTTCTAAAGAAGAGATTGCAAAGAGCAATATCGGCCAGGATCTTCCCTTTATCCTTAACCAAACCCCATCAGTAGTTGTAAACTCAGACGCGGGGAACGGCATCGGCTATACCGGCATACGTATCAGGGGGGCAGATGCTACAAGAATAAATGTAACGGTTAATGGCATCCCTTATAATGATGCAGAAAGTCAGGGCACCTTCTTTGTTGATGTGCCTGATATTGCTTCCTCCGCCTCCAATATACAAGTGCAAAGAGGCGTAGGTACGTCAACCAACGGGGCTGGTGCATTTGGAGGTTCCATTAATGTAAATACCAATGATATCAATACAAAAAAATCTCTCGGATTTACAAGCAATGCGGGCTCCTATCATTCATTCAGAAATACATTAAGCCTGAACAGCGGGCTATTTGGAAAACATTTTACTGTTGATGCAAGGCTCAGCCACCTTAGAAGCGACGGGTATATAGCCCGTGCCAGCAGCAGGCTGATATCTTTTTTTACCAGCACCGCATATGTAGATTCAAAAAATTCCCTGCGCATCAATATTTTTTCAGGAAGGGAAAAAACATACCAGGCGTGGTATGGTATTGATTCCACCACTCTTGCAGATAACAGGAGGTATAACCCGGCAGGTACCGAAAAACCGGGCAATCCCTACACCGATCAAAGCGATAATTACACCCAAACTCATTACCAGCTTTTTTACAACAGGAAAATGAACGCATACTGGAAAGGAAATATTGCTTTCTTCCTTACTCATGGGAAAGGATATTATGAAGAATACAAAGCAACACAGTTATTAAGTGATTATGGACTTCCGCCTTATAATGGTAATGATACTACGGATCTTGTAAGAAAACTCTGGTTACACAATAATTTTTATGGAAGTATATTCTCTGTACAATATGAAAAAGAGAAAACAAGTATTATCATTGGCGGCAGCATTACGAGGTATGATGGAAAACATTTCGGCGAGATCAGCTATACATCAGTAAAAGACGCCGCTCCTTCAAATTACAGGTGGTACGATCTAAAAGCAGATAAATCAGATGTTAGCGGTTACGTTAAGTGGACACAACGAATTTCGGCAAACTGGTATAGTTTTATTGATCTCCAGGTAAGATCTGCTGACTACAACTTATTTGGTTTTAAAAATAATCCCGCACTAACGGTAAAGAATAACTACCTTTTCTTTAATCCGAAAGCAGGCATCACTTATACAAAAAACAAGATGCAGGCTTATATTTCCTATGCCCGTGCAGCAAAAGAACCCAACAGGGAGGATTTTGAAACGGGGAAAACACAACAACCTTCTGCGGAGCACCTTGATGACTTTGAAGGCGGCGTTGAGTACAGGGAAAAAGATTACAACCTGGGTATTAATCTATACTATATGAAGTATAAGAACCAGCTTGTACTTACAGGCAAAATAAATGATGTGGGTGCATATACAAGAACTAATATTCCCAATAGTTACAGGATGGGTATTGAACTCCAGGCATATGGCAGGATCACTAAATGGCTTACACTTGGCGGGAATATCAGTTTTAGCGAAAACAAAATAAAGAACTTTACTGAATACTTAGATGATTATGACAACGGTGGCCAACAGCTTAATATCTATAAAAAAACAACGATAGCTTTTTCACCGGGTATTGTATCATCCGGGTCTGTTAATTTCTTTCCTGTAAAAAATGCCGAGATCAACCTGATGGAAAAATATGTGGGAATGCAATACCTCGATAATACTTTTAGAAAATCAAGGGCATTAAAAGAGTACGGGCTGATAGATGTAAGATTAAGTTACACGTTTGATCTGAAACAGGAAGCATCAATAAAACTTTTTATGCAGGCTAATAATGTTCTTTCGAAAAGGTATGAAGCCAATGGTTACTCATTCAGTTATATCTATGGCGGAGTTGTTGCAACAGAAAATTATTATTTACCAATGGCGCCTTTTAACGTTGTAGGGGGATTAATAATTAAACTATAAAACAGGTTAAAAGTTAACGGTGTTGACAAGGTGGATAAAGGGTATTCATCCTTATCAACTTTATAAACTATATCAACTCGTCAACTATTTATATTTCTCTGCCCACTCCAGCATTCCGCCTGCCAAATTAGAAACATCGGCAAACCCCATTGTTTCCAGCATCAGGCATGCCTGCATACTGCGCTGGCCGCTGCGGCAATAACATACTACGGGTTGATTTTTAAATTCATCAATGTCATCAACCTGCATTGCCAATATTTTCCCAAGCGGTAGTAATATACCACCGATATTATAGGCAATGTGCTCATCAGGTTCCCTTACATCAACAAGCACAACATTTTCTTTAGCATCTAATTTATTTTTCAGATCAGTTGAGGATATTATTTGCATAATACTGGTTTTTAATCTGGTGATTGTATTGTTACAGAATCTTTCGATGCAGGTCTTTCTTTTGATACCCGTATATCCATTAATTGACCCGATTGGATAAAAAGAGGTTCTTTGTCATCATTGTATCGTGGCGGATTTTGAAAATATACAAATGCTGCCATTGTATCCGTCACACCGGGATCAACAATCGTAGCCCCGAGTATAATGCCCGTGCCTTCCAGTATAATTTTGGCTTCTGCCAATGAAAGGCCAATCAATGAAGGAACCATTATCTTTTCCTCCCCAAGTCCGGCGCCAATCACAAGATCAACATTGCTGCCCCATGGAATTTTTGTACCTGACCTGATATCTTTTCCTTTATATTTTTGGGACAAAACAGATCCTCTCATAAAATGAGGTTCATAAGTAGTATCTCCCAAACCTAGATGACTTCGCTTCAAAACCTCCAAAGCAAAATTCAGTGTCTTGCCTTCCAATGAAGGCATTTCTACCAATGGAAGTGTCAACCTATTCACCGTTAAAAAAACTGTACGGTTAATTTTTACTGTGCTGCTCGGATCTGGTAATTGTTTAAGAACAATACCCATACTTGCTGTATCTGTATAAATGGAATCCTGTATCACCACTTCAAAACCCTTGCTTTCGAGTGACTTGACGGCATCATCCGTTTTTTTGCCAATTACAGAAGGAACAGTAAGGTATTGACCGTGCTTCGTGATCACTCCAAGCAATTGTAAAAAAATAAATACAATCAAAAAAGCCAGGAAGGCTACAACAAGAAAATTTACCCAGAAAGGACGGTTTGTTATGAACTTGAACACTATATTGAATTATGAATTATGAATTATGGATTATGAATGTGTCTTAATTTCAGAAGGTTTATTATAACCCGCAATTCTAAATAATTTAATGATTAATTTTTTGCTTTGTTATTCAAAAGCATTCTTCAATTAATGCTGAATAAAATTCTTTCAACGACCACCCCATAGCCCTCACCTGCTGGGGTACAATGCTTGCAGCGCTTTGTCCCGGCACCGTATTAATTTCCAGCAAATTCGGGTGCCCGGATTTTTCATTATAAATAAAATCCATCCGCACCACTCCCCTGCAATTGAAAACGGCATATGCTTTTTTTGCTTCGTTCCTTATTTTTTCTGCAACTGATTCTTCTACTTTTGCCGGCGTGATCTCTTCGCTGGCCCCTTCATATTTTGCCTGGAAATCGAAAAATTCATTTTTAGTAACTATTTCTGTAATGGGAAGTGCAATTATATTTCCTTTCGATTTAAATACACCAATTGTAAATTCTCTGCCACTTATAAATTCTTCTACCAATACCTGGTCATCTTCATTAAAGGCTTTTAAAAGTGCCGCATCAAGTTGCGATATTTCTTTTACTTTACTAATACCAAGGCTGCTTCCTCCATTATTGGGTTTTACAAACACAGGCAATGTCAATTGTTGCAATATTGCGTCAGTGGTTAATTGACTATCCTTGAAAAGATGCAATGATTTTGCTACATGCATGCCCGCAAAAGATGCAACAGCAACAGTATATCGTTTATTGAAGGTTAATGCAGAAGTGGCCGCGTCACAGGATGTATAGGGAATTCCAAGGCAATCAAAATAACCCTGCAACTTCCCGTCTTCACCAGGTGTTCCATGTAAACCAACCAGTACCGCGTCAAAATTTATTTTGCTGTTATTTACCTGGATAGAGAAATCGTTTTTATCAACCGGGATTTTATTGCCGGCACCATCATCATAATACCAACCTTCCGGGTTAATATCAATCAGGTAACAATCCCATTTACCTGAATCAATATTATTCTTCATGGACTCAGCACTTTTATAGGATATTACCGATTCACCCGAATAGCCACCAGTTACCAGTGCAATATTTTTTTTCATTATTTTAAAAATCAATATTTAGTGGGACAAAGAAACAAAAAAATATCTAGGATATAAGTTAAGGTTGTCGCAATTGAAACCAGCTCTTCTTATTCTTCATTTTCAATTCCCTCATTGCCGGTATCAAGCACAAATTTCCATTTACCATCCTTTTGTTTTTTCCAGATGCTCACATAAGTACCATACATGGTGGTATCCTTCGCATTCAGGTGCACTTCATAAACACCATAGGTATATCCAAGGTCACCCGAGGCAGCTGCTTCAGCAAAATGAGGCTCCCATTTAAGTGTAAAAGCGGAATCGTTCTGCTGGATCAGGTAATCAATCGCATTTGCACCTACAATTGGGAGATGCCCTGTTCTTAATAATACTCCATTGCTGTCAAGGTATTCAATAAAAGCATTTTTCATTCCCTTTTGCTCGCTTAATAACGAAAAAGCCTTGTCCACTTCCATCAGTGCAGTTTTATCGGCCAGTTTCGCATCCACATTATTATTTCCTTTTTTCACGCATGCAGCAAAAGAGCCCAGCATTAGCAAAAAAGCAAAATATTTTTTCATGTGTTTCATTTTATCATTTGTATACTGGTCTTGCAATATTAAACAAAAAGGCGAAAGTATTTTAAAATACCCTCGCCTACTGAACAGGAAATATCACCTGCTTATATAAGCCTTCCGGCTAAAAAAATTTAAATATGCAGTTTTGCTTTCTTGCTCATCAGTTCGTCTACCGTTTCACGATAGGCTTCGTCAGGCACGCAGCAATCTACGGGGCATACAGCAGCACATTGCGGCTCCTCATGGAAACCCTGGCATTCGGTACATTTATTAGGAACGATGTAATAGATATCGCTCGCAATGGGAGCATTTCGCTGATCAGAATCAACGGCAGACCCGTCCATCAAAGTAAACGACCCTTTTATTGTGGTACCATCTGATATCGCCCATTCCACGCCACCTTCGTAAATAGCGTTATTTGGACATTCTGGTTCGCAGGCACCGCAGTTAATACATTCATCTGTGATCTTTATAGCCATCTGTTGTATTTTTGTTGCAATTTATATAATAAAGGATGAAATTACAAGACCGGATTAATTTATTTATCGAGCTGGGAAATTACCTGAAAAAAAACGACCCCGAATGGCAGGATGTCAAAGAAAGAGCATTTCAAAAAAATCCCTGGTTCACGCCTGCATTTATTGATATCGCTATATTGAATATCACAGAACAGTTTTTACAAAAAGACCTTTTGGAAAAATGGGCATCTCATTATCACCTTGATGATAATATCAGTGATAAAAATGTTGGGATTGTAATGGCAGGCAATATTCCGCTCGTTGGCTTTCATGATTTTTTAAGCGTATTTATCAGTGGTTATTCGCAAACAATAAAATTATCTTCTAAAGACGATGTATTATTAAAGCATATTATAAGGAAATTATATAGCCTCGATATAGAAGTTCAAAATGTAGTGTCTATTGCCGAGATGTTAAAAGGTTGTGATGCATACATTGCCACCGGAAGTAATAGTTCTGCAAGGTATTTTGAACAGTATTTTTCAAAATATCCGAATATCATACGTCAGAATAAAACATCCGTAGCTATCCTTACAGGCAAAGAATCGGCAAATGAGCTGGAAAAATTGTCAGATGATATCCATCTGTTCTTTGGCCTTGGTTGCAGAAATGTCACCAAGATCTATGTGCCCACAGGGTATGATTTTATACCACTACTGAATGCATTTAATAAATACGCCTGGTTCCGCGATCAGCATAAATATGCGAATAATTATGACTACCAGCTTTCCATCCTGTTGCTGAACAATATTTATTATATGACCAATGGAAGCACCATTCTTGCTGAAAATAAGAACCTTTTTTCTGCTATTAGCGTACTTCATTATGAGTTTTACGATGACGCAGAAAAACTGCCGGGAGTAATAAAAAATACCCCGGAATTGCAGGCCCTGGTAGGGGACGGATTTATACCCTTTGGACAGGCCCAAAAACCAGGATTATTTTCTTATGCAGATGGAGTGGACACAATGCAGTTTTTGCTATCTTTATAGTCATCTACGAAGGTCTTACTAATTTAATGTTAAAGATGTTTTGTGGTAAAAATCATTATGACAATCCGTCGTTATTTTGTGTGAAGGCACATGCTTTGAAGCTTAAGAAATTAAAAACCTATAAAAAATGAAACTCAGACAAGTACTTGGAACCGTCGCTATCAGTGCACTAACAGCATTGGCTGTAGTTGTGGGGTATAGCAATTTTTCAAAAAAGAACAATTCATATGCAGGTCAGCAAACCGGGATAATGCCTGCGAATTATAAATATGCCGGTAATGATGATGGCAATCTTCCGCCAGGCGCCGCTGATTTTACTGTACCCGTACAGACAGCTCTTCCCGCAGTAGTGCATATAAAAACCAAAACCAACGCAAAACAGGTTAACAATAATCTTCCACGTGTACAGAGTCCTTTCAGCGATTTTTTTGATGATGAAATGTTCAACCAGTTATTCGGGCGCAGGAATAATATCATACCCGAACAAAAAGCTTCAGGCTCAGGAGTAATCATCAGCGAAGATGGTTTTATCGTAACCAACAACCACGTGGTGAATGACGCTGATGAAATAACAGTTACACTCAATAACAGGAAAACCTATAAAGCAAAAGTAATTGGTACAGATCCCTCTTATGACCTTGCTGTAATAAAGATTGACGCAACCGCACTTCCATATCTTTTGTATGGCAATTCTGATGACGTGAAAATCGGGCAATGGGTATTGGCAATTGGTTATCCATTAAACCTCGAAACAACTGTAACAGCGGGTATTGTTAGTGCCAAAGCCAGGAGCCTGGGACTTAACAGGGATAAATCCGGTAACCCGGGTGGTGCTGTGGAATCTTACATACAAACAGATGCTGCTGTGAATATGGGAAATAGTGGTGGTGCCCTCGTGAATACAGACGGCAGGCTGATAGGAATTAATTCTGCCATTGCTTCACCAACCGGTTATTACTCTGGTTATTCTTATGCAATACCGGTTAACATTGCAAAAAAAGTAGTAGACGACCTTATAAAATTCGGAACCGTACAAAGAGGTTACTTAGGTATCCAGTATGGAAATGCAGCCGATCAGAATATGACAGAAGAACGTAAGAAAAACAACGGAATTCCTTTGAGCGCCTATGATGGTATTTTCATAACAGATGTGGAAAAAGAAGGCGGCGCCTATGCAGCAGGGTTGCGCAAGGGTGACAGGATTGAAAAAGTGAACGGTGTGGAAATTACAAGTGGCGCCGAATTACAGGAACAGGTAAGCCGTTATAAACCCGGAGATAAAGTTCCCGTAACTTATTTACGCGGTGATAAAGAATCAACAGTAACAGTTACTTTGAAAAACAAGGCAGGAAATTATGATATAGTAAAGAATGACGCAATGATTGATATGCTGGGCGCTTCATTCTTAACCCTTGATCCCAAAAAAGCAAAAGACTATGGTGTTCCGGGTGGTGTTATTGTGAAAAAGATAAATGCCGGTGGCGCATTGGAAGAACAAACAAGAATGAAAGACAGCTTTGTTATTCTTAAGGTGAATGATAAGGATGTGAAAACTGTAGAAGAGCTTAAAGAAGCGATCGGTAAAGAAAAAACATTTACACTTAGTGGATTTTATCCCGGTTATGATGGATTGTATGAATACCCGATCACACTCGATACAGAATAATGATTGAAAGATAACACAAGGGCCCCGGTAGTACCGGGGCTTTTTTATAGTTGAATGTTGAGTATTGAATATTCAACACTCAAATTACTTCTCCAGCAAAAGGAACTCACCCGGAGCCAATTCGATTTTTATAACGCCGGTAATAGCAATCATTTCATTTGAAAAAACATTACGATAATTGCCCTCGCATTTTTCACTGATAAAATTACTTGCCACTTTTTCCTTATCCAGGTTCAGGAACAATAATACTGCCCTGTCTTCCTTACTATAGCTAAATGCCAGGATATTTTTATCTGAATGCAGCAAGGACAGGTCGCCACCAGTAAATTTATTTTTATGAAAAGCAATTAAGGTTTTATAAAAAGAATGCAGTTCGGGATTTTCTTTCCATTCAATCAAATCTTTCTCAAAGAATTTTAAACGTTTTAAATGGGGCAATTCCTGTCCGCTATAAATTAACGGTATTGAATAAGGATAAACATAATTGAATACGGCAAGTGCTTTTGCATAAATACCATACTTTTCATATTCTGTTCCGTTCCAGCTGTTTTCATCATGGTTGGTTGTAAAAAATAATTCCGTAGTATGCGCAGGCAGTGCAGCTTTTTGTTGATGAAGTAAATCAATCAATGATTGCACAGGGAGATGGCTTCTGAAATAATTTTCTGTAGCGTGCATCCATTTCCAAGCATAAATAATATCAAATGCTTCACAATAAGGTATATCTTCTGTTTCTGCCAACCATATAAGTCCTGGCTTTATTCTATCAAGGGTTGTGCGTGCATTGATCCAGAATGGTAAGGGAGTGAGATGTGCCAGGTCGGCACGAAAACCATCGATATCAAATTCATTTACCCAATACTTCATTGCATTCAACATGGCATCCTGTTGTGCTTTACTGGAATGATCAAATTGAATTACATCATCCCAATTAAAAGGTGGTTTAAAATTCCCGTTTTCATCATGTACAAAAAAATCGGGATGCGTGATTGTCCAAACATTATCCCATGCGGCATGATTAGCTACCCAGTCAATGATAATTTTCATACCTTTTTCATGGACGGCGTTAACCAATGTTTTAAAATCTTCTTTTGTTCCAAATTCCGGGTTAATATCGCAAAAGTCTTTTATAGAATAATAACTGCCCAGTGTTCCTTTGCGTTTTATGCTGCCTATCGGGTGTATGGGCATCATCCATAATATTTCAACACCCATATCATAAAGCCTTGGCAGATGATCTAAGAATGCTTTGATAGTGCCTTCTGCTGTATACTGGCGAAGGTTTACTTCGTATATATTACTGTTTGAAAGAAAGAATGGCCGGTTAAATTTGCTCAAGATTATAAATTGTAATTGTTTATATAATAGTTGATAAAGTTAATGAAGTTAACAAAGTTGATAAAGGATTTTAACCTTGTAAACAGTATCAACCTGTCAACTTATTAACCTGCCAATCGTACCTTTGTGCTGTGAAACAATTTACAATCCCTTTTACATACCGCAGCAACTTAATTTCCGCTATTAAAGAAAAAAGGAAACAGGAAGATAAAATGAAGAAGGACTTCAGCCCTACCCTTCTTGATTTCGGCCCACTGCATATTTATCTTGCCCGTCATTTTGGTTTTTGTTATGGTGTTGAAAACGCAATTGAAATTGCTTTCAGAACAATTGATGAAAATCCAGGTAAGCGAATATTTTTATTGAGTGAGATGATCCATAATCCACAGGTAAACTTTGATCTTCAAAAAAGGGGCATTCAATTTTTACAGGATACCTATGGTAAACAGATCGTTCCGTTTGAAGAACTGGATAAGGATGATGTGGTGATCATCCCCGCTTTTGGAACTACGCTTGATATTGAAAAAAAACTCACCGGTATCGGTATTGCCATACAAAAATATAATACGACCTGTCCCTTTGTTGAAAAAGTATGGAACAGGAGTGAGCAAATTGCACAGAAAAATTATACGGTAGTTGTTCATGGCAAACCAACTCATGAAGAAACAAGGGCAACTTTTTCACATGCTGCTGCTAATACGGCTACTGTTGTAGTAAATGATATGCAGGAAGCAATTAAATTATCCAGGTATATTAAAGGCGAAGTACCCGTAACGCAATTTTATAAAGATTTTGAAGGCAGGTATTCCGAAAATTTTGATGCAGGCACCGCATTGGAAAGAATTGGTGTTGTAAATCAAACAACCATGTTGGCAAGCGATACACAGGCTATCGCAGATTTTCTTAAGAATATAATGATAGAAAAATACGGGCTATCGGAATCGAATACCGAAGAAAGATTTGCCGACACACGTGACACTTTATGTTATGCAACCAATGATAACCAGTCGGCTGTTTATGGTTTATTAAAACAGCCTGCTGATTTTGCAATTGTTGTGGGAGGATATAATAGCAGCAACACATCTCATCTTGTTGAACTTTGTGAAGAGCAACTTCCAACCTTCTTCATTAATAATGCCGAAAAAATAATTTCAGCAAATAAAATATCGCATTTTAACTACCACGAGAAAAAAGAACTCATCACAGAAAATTTTATCCCTGCAACAAATATTGTACGGATTTTAATTACAAGCGGGGCCAGTTGCCCGGATTCCATTGTAGAAGAAGTAATTATAAAGTTGCTGTCATTTTTCGACAACAGCAACAAAGGGCCGGCAGATATTCTTAAATCATTTCAATAAAAACGGGCATTCCTTTTAAGGAATACCCGTTAACTACAAAACTACTTTGGCTATTGTTTCAATAATCGCTGACTAAGAATTCCATTGGAGGTTTTTACCTGGATGGTATAAATACCAGCCGCAAGCCAGCCAAGATCATTTAACCTGATCTGGTTGGCTCCTGGTCTCGCATACGATAAACTTGATGTCATAACAGCTCCTGCATCATTGAAAAGTTTTACAACAGCCAGCTCTGATTTTTCAGTTGTGAAATAAACAATCAGTTTATCCGAGAAGGGATTTGGGTTAACTGAAATATCAACATTGGAACAGCTGACGCCGGTATTGATCACATTACTGTATGTTCTTACATTTTGTTTATCAAGCATTGCAATGCGATAATAATTTTGTCCCTTTACCGGGTTAGTATGCATGAACACGTAGTTATTGATTGTTGCAGTGCTACGTGCATCTACCATGCCGATACTTGCCCAATCAAGCCCGTTTACAGAATGATCGATAATATATAACTGCAGCGTATTATCCTGTGTTGCAGACCAGTTTAACTGGATACTGCAACTCTTCTGTGTATAGGAGAATGAATTAATTTTTACATCTAGTGGCATACCTAATGGAAGGATCATAATATACAATGTACCTTTTGCACAGGCTGATGGTGTTCCGTTATCACAGGTTGTGTAAGGGAAATTTACCGGCCCGATATAATTGGCTACCGGCACAAAAACAAAACCACCGTCTGCAGCAAGTGACAAAGAGCCTTTACCAACTGCAGTAGTTGTTTGAGGAACTATGGCCTGGGAATTTTTTTCAGGATCTGTATCGTTTGTTTTTACGTTACCACTGGTAGATGTTCCTGCATAAGTCGTCACATAATCATCTGCAGCAAGGGTTGTATTAGCAACACCGTTTGGCCAAACAGTAATGATTTGTTTTGAAGAAGCAGACTTTGATGGTGAAGCATTATCAGCAACGGTATAAGTAAGTGTATCTTTTCCATAGAAACCAGCATTAGATACATAAACATTGTCACCTGTTGCCGCATTAATTGAAGGACTTCCATTATGCGGGCTAACGGTTAGCTGCACACTCGATTCATTAAGATTACATGCAAGGTTTGAGCATCTGTCATTCGAAAGACTTTTTACAATAACGGGAATACCAGAAAATGTTGTAGCAATATCCGTATTGGCAACAGGGGGATTGGTAGTGCTGCCGTATGTTAAAACACTTATCGTTAATTCAACCGGCATGCAAGGCGAAACTTCTCCCGGCAGGCATACAGGCACCAGGTAAGTATACAATCCTGCTGTAGTACCTGTAAAATTATAGTTGCCATCAGGAGACATGATAATGGATCCTCCTGAAGGATTTGATCCTGCGGGAACGGGGGTTCCATAAATACTGCCGGCAGGAACAACATCATTTGTACTCACCTTACCCGGTACATTTACATTTACATAGGTAACATTGATATCAGGATAATAAACAACGCCACAATTACTAAAACCAAACATATATGATTTACCCAATCCGTTGTTACCTGCACTAAAACTGAATAATGTGCCGACTGTATTACCTAAATTGAAAATGCCTGAGCTAAAATCCAATGCTGCTCCAGGAGCTCCAACAATACTTCTTACCCCCTGCAAAGCACCTCTCACATGTCGGGCGCCTGCCACACTATAACCCAAAAGGCTACCCGCATTTACCCCGGCATTATACGACATATTATTTTCCAGCGTCCAATACGGAGTTGAATTATAGGTTCCATCTGATTTTCCAAGAAAAATGTTTGCTGATCCTCCCAATACATTTGCACTGATGATTCCTATCGAAGTTGAAAAAGGTTCGCCTACGATAATATCATTTATCCCGTCACAATTCACATCAAGCATATTATCCATGGATGCACCAAAAAGAACAGATAAATTAAGATTGAGACCGGTTAATATAGAAAGAAGTGAACTGTTTCTTGGAGATTGAATGGTTTGTGCCGGTGTTTCTGCAGCAAGCGGGCTGGCTTTACTTTTAAAAACATTTACAGAACCTGCTTTTAACTGGAGTCCGCCGGCGATATTACTCAATAAATTTCCTGATGGGGCTCCAACCAGGACATTCCCGTTTCTTGTACCATTTGCATTTCGCACGCCACGAACAGAAAACCCAAAAAGATTACTGATGGTTCCTATTAAAGAAGGAGCAGCTTTTAATTGTGTACTAAAAGTAGTATTGATACCCGAGGCATTTCCACAATATATGTATGCACTTCCGCCAAGTAAATTACCGAGCGTGAGTGTTACACCAGCCGGTGCACCTACTACCAGATCCGGCTTTCCATCCTGGTTATAATCACCTAAACCGTCTACACTAAATCCAAAAAGCAATCCTCCTGTATTTAAAGCAGGGATACCAAGAAGTGCAGATGAAGGGGCGGTTAATTTAACAGGCGTATTGGTAGCGAGATTGCCCGAATAATAAACCATTGCTGCTCCACTTTTAACCGGAAGCAAAGACAGCTCTGCATATCCCGGGGCTCCAACAATCACTTCACCCAGGCCATCTCCATTCATATCTTCTGTAGCAGCCACGGAGAAACCAAATAAAGCATTAGAAGTAATATTTGATCCCAAAACGAAAAGAATACCACGGCTAAAATAAGACGGGCCGTTTAAATATATATTAAGCAGTGGACCAGGTGAGGGAAGTGCCATATCTTCTCCCCTGAAAATATAGACTTTACCGGCGGTAACCATTGCAGTTGCAGGGGATCCTCCAACAGAAGCTGTATAGCTTTCACCCGGCGCACCTATAATAATATCATTTCTCGAGTTCCCGGTAACGTTACCTCCTGCAATACTATAACCAAACAATGCATTTGCAACAGGCGTGTTGGATCTTAGTATTTTGTCAGGAATAACAGAAAGGCCGGTATCTGATCCAAAATATACAAATACAGCACCCACTCCTATTAGAGTGGTCGGGCCTGCCAGGATGCTAATTGCAGCCGGCGCACCAATTGCCACATCGTCGAACCCATCCCCATTTACATCACCGAGGCCTGCTACATTAAATCCATATAATGCGTCAATTTGTAATTGCCCTGTTGTTAAAACTGAAGTCAATACACCATTTGCAGATGTTGTCCATTCCGGACTGTGGCTCAGGGGATCCACTGTAATAGGGTATGTGGCTTTTTTATCTTCAACAACTATTGACAATTGATTTTTATAAAGTTCCATATGAGCGGGTAACAATTTCCCGTTTGCATCCCACACTTTTAAATCATCATAAATGAGTTTAAGTGAATTTTCATCGTTGTTATTGCTATAACAATACAGTTTATTTCTATTCATTAATTTGTATTGAAACAATTTCCCCAAACGGATCTTTACGTTAAGATTTTGCTCACCGGCCGGTTTTTCATTGATGATAAAATTCTGGCGCATACCAGTGTTATCATTTATATATTCAGTTTGAAAATGTTTATATGCAAAATGAAGTTTTGCAGCATCCGCATGAGCAGAAACAAAATCAGCAGGGCCCCAACCTGCCGAACCTTTTGTTATTTCAGAAATTCCAAAATGGGTTTCCCATTCTGTTACATTCATGTTGCCGGATCGCTTTGATATTTTCATTCCATTACGATCTATAACAAAATCCAGGTTATTGGTTTTATTATAACCAACGTATTCAGGAATGCCGGGTTTTTGTATAACGGCATAATCAAGTGATTGAATTTTTTCAACAGCTTCTTTATACCAGCCATCCGAGGATCCCGGTGGCATGTTATCATTTTTGTGATTTTCCGGGGTTGATCTCAAAGCTGTCGTCAAACCATTTTTTTGTTGAGCGATTGCACTATTCAATAAAAAAATGCAGATCAGCATGCAGAAGGTAGTTTTCATAAAATTGGTTTTACAAAGGGTTAGTAGTTTTCATTTTATGGTTAACGTAAGCAATCATCCAAAAAAAGGCCGCTACCTGTCAAAAAACCTCCGGAAACATTCAATTATATACTTTTAAAAATCCTACAAAAAAAAGGGTGAAAACACCCGGAAAATAGGGTTATAAACCTTTGTGTGTATTGAAATTATTGTTTAACCTTTATAAGTATTATTTTCGTTCAAGATTGAACAATAGGCAGATTGTTTGTCATCTGTTTATCGCTGATTGTCAGATTTTTAGATTGAATTTACCCAAACCTAAACACCATGTCGTCTTTGATTCATAACTTTCATGGCAATCCCTTTACGGATTATTTACCTGATTTAGCTCAGAAGTTAGGTGTTGAAGCAAATCCTGACATGATCAATTTCCCTCCTCATATTGGATCTGGTTATGTAAAAAATATTATCCTGGAAGAAAACTTTTGTGTTCGTTATTTTAATATTTCATTTAAAAAAGATTTCGAGTTTGAATATTTTGTCGAACACCATGAACCTGAAATATTCTATAACCTGGTTTATCTTTTAGATAGTAAAGAAAATGGAGCACAGGCAGAGAATGAAAATCATGTCAGCAGTGCAAACATTTTACTTTATTCGAATGACTTTGTGAGAAAAGGCATAATAAAAAAGAATACAGCGTTGAGGAGAATTGCCATTATTTTTAATGCTACCTGGTTAAATAATAATTATGCAGAAGCAAGTATTAAAATGGATGGCCTGATTCATAGCCTGATTACAAAAAATAAATCAACTGTTTTATCCGAAAACCTGGACATTCAAAATCGTTTTATTGCAACACAACTTGCAAATGAACTGGACAGAAACGTATTTGTGCAGATACATGTAAAAACTGCAAGTTTTATTTTATTGAATGATTTCCTGAATAAAATTGTGCAAAGGAACAGGCAGGACATTCTTTCTGACCAAAGTTTCCACTATTATACAATGATCAAAGTTGAAGAAAAGATCATGCACTCACTTAATCAAAAACTTCCTAACCTTGATCAACTGGCAGCAGAATTTAATTTAAGTTTAAGTACTTTAAAAAGACATTTCCGGATTGTGTTTGGTAAAAACATTTATCAATATTACCAGGAAAAGAGAATGGAATGGGGTAAAACGCAACTGGAAAAAGGAGATTGCACCATTGGCGAAATTGCAACACACCTTGGTTTTTATAAAATCAATAATTTCTCTATTGCCTTTAAAAAGTATTTTGGTGTTTTGCCAAGAGAGCTGAAACACAAAACATTTATTCACATCAATAATTAGGATTAATTAAATATCCTGCAAGGCAGCCAGACTAATCTTTTTGTCTTTCACAAGTTTAAGTGCAAAATACAGCTGCTCATCCATGGTTAGATTTGTATTATCAAGCAGCACGGCGTCATCTGCCTTTCTCAATGGACTTACTTCCCTGTTTGAATCAATATAATCCCTCATTTCAAGATTACTTTTCACTTCTTCGATACTTATATTGGGATTTTTCTCGTACATCTCTTTGAACCTGCGCTCTACCCTTACCGAAATATCAGCAGTCATGAAAATTTTCAGCTCAGCATCAGGGAAAACGGTCGTTCCAATATCCCTCCCATCCATCACAATCCCTTTTTTCTTTCCCATCTGCTGCTGTTGTTTTACGGCAAACTTCCTTACTTCCGCAATACTCGAAACCTCACTTACTTTTTCAGCAATCACAAGATCACGTATTACATACTCCACGTTTTCATCATTCAATACCATCTCCGACTGCTCTGATTTTTCATTATAGCCGAAATGAAGGTGTATTTGCTTTAATGCTTCTTTTACTTCAGCTTTATCGGTCCAGTCAGTGTGGTTTCTTAAAAAATAAAGTGTAATTGCACGGTACATGGCACCACTGTCGATGTAAACATATCCAAGTTTCTTTGCCATTTGTTTTGCCAAAGTACTTTTCCCGCAGGAAGACCAGCCATCAATGGTTATGATAATTTTTTTACTCATCTGTTATGCAAAAATGAGAGAAAATATTTCGAAATCAAAACGAATGGGGAAGAATTTTGAATTACGGGTTATGAATTACGATTTTGTTCATTTGCATTCCACTCATTAAGAAACCTCAAATCAGTGAAAATTAACTGAAAAAAGCCCATTCAAAAATGAATGGGCTTTAATTTCTGTGAGTATTACATCTTAGATCATAAATCTTAGTTCATACATGTTATGCTTCTGATTTCTTTTCTTTTTTCTTAGGCTCTTCCTTCAATTTGAATTTTATCTTTTCATTCTCTTTATCCAGTTCTGCCACCATCGTATCACCAGGCTTAATAGTAGTATTTAATATCTCTTCTGCCAGTGGATCTTCCAGGTATTTTTGAATGGCTCTGTGTAGCGGACGTGCGCCAAACTGGCTATCATATCCTTTTTCAGCTATAAAGTCCTTCGCTTCCGTAGTTAATTCCAATGAGAAGCCAAGGTTACTTAATCTTGCCATTACACCCTTCATCAGGATATCTATTATTTCAAAGATATTTTCTTTATTCAATGAATTAAAGATGATCACATCATCGATCCTGTTTAAAAATTCAGGGCTGAATGTACGCTTAAGGGCCTTTTCAATAACCGCCTTATTATTTTCATCAATATTTTCCTGGCGGTTCTGTGTTGCAAAACCAACACCTTCACCAAAATCTTTCAACTGCCGTGCACCGATATTGGATGTCATAATGATCATGGTATTTTTAAAATCAACTTTTCTGCCAAGACCATCTGTTAACTGCCCGTCATCCAACACCTGTAATAATATATTATAAATATCCGGATGCGCTTTTTCAATTTCATCCAACAGTATTACACTATAAGGTTTACGTCTAACCCTTTCAGTAAGCTGGCCACCTTCTTCATAACCAACATATCCCGGAGGTGCACCGATCAAACGGCTAACTGTGAATTTCTCCATATACTCACTCATGTCTATGCGGATGAGTGCATCATCACTGTCGAACATATGTCTCGCCAATGAACGCGCCAATTCAGTTTTACCTACACCCGTTGGGCCAAGGAAAATAAATGTACCGATTGGTTTTTTAGGATCTTTCAACCCTACCCTGTTTCTCTGAATTGCTTTAACCACTTTCAATATAGCTTCCTCCTGACCAACTACTGCACCTTTGAGGTCATCCCCCATGCGGCGGAGCTTGTCTGTTTCAGCCTGCACCATACGCTTAACGGGTATACCAGTCATCATGTGCACTACTTCAGCAATATCTTCTTCTTCTATCGGGAAACGTTTGTTCTTACTTTCTTCTTCCCATGCATTCTTTGCTTTTTCAAGATCTTCCTGCAAGCGTTTTTCTGAGTCCCTTAAGGAAGCGGCTTCTTCAAACTTCTGGCTTTTTACTACTTTATTTTTTTCAAGTTTGATATCTTCTATTTTCTTTTCCAGTTCCAGGATAGCTTCAGGTACATTGATATTTTTGATATGCTTTCTTGCACCTACTTCATCCAATACATCAATAGCCTTATCAGGAAGCAGCCTGTCTGTCATATAACGATCACTTAACTTAACACAAGCTTCGATCGCTTCTTTGCTATAGGTTACGTTGTGATAATCTTCGTATTTGCTCTTAATATTTGTAAGTATCTCAATTGTCTCATCAACTGAAGGTTGGTCAACAATTACCTTCTGGAAACGCCTGTCCAGTGCACCATCTTTTTCAATGTGCATGCGGTATTCATCCAGTGTGGAAGCACCTATGCATTGCAGTTCGCCACGTGCCAATGCTGGTTTAAAAATATTAGATGCATCCAGCGAGCCACTTGCTCCACCGGCACCAACAATTGTATGAATTTCATCGATAAAAAGAATTACATCACGGTTCTTTTCAAGTTCATTCATGATCGCCTTCATTCTTTCTTCAAATTGGCCACGGTATTTTGTACCGGCAACCAATGCTGCAAGATCAAGGCTTACCACTCTTTTATCAAATAATACCCTTGAAACTTTTCTTTGAACGATGCGCAAAGCAAGACCTTCAACAATAGCAGTTTTACCAACGCCTGGTTCACCAATTAAGATGGGATTATTTTTTTTGCGGCGTGATAATATCTGCGAAACCCTTTCAATCTCATTTTCACGACCAACGATCGGGTCAAGTGACCCGTTTTCTGCAAGTCTTGTGATATCCCTTCCGAAATTATCCAGCACAGGCGTTTTTGTTTTTGCCTGACCGGCAGCTCCTCCACCTTTTTGTGATCTTGGTTGCTGGCCATATTGTTTTCTTTCTTCATCAAAATCATCTTCTTCATTAAACTCTGCCTGGGGAGGATTGCTTGTTACAAAGCCCAGTTCATTTTTAAATACATCATAGTCTACATCAAACTGTCCGAGTATCTGGGTTGCGATATTTTCTTTGTTCTTCAATATTGAAAGCATCAGGTGCTCGCTTTCCACCAATGAGCTTTTGAGCGCCTTGGCTTCAAGTACAGTAATGCGTATTACTTTTTCCGCCTGTTTTGTCAGAGGAAGCGAATTTATATTGGCAATATTCTTCCCGGTTTTATCTTTTACAGCCATTTCAATTTCCTTACGCAATTCATACAAATCAACGTTTAGAGATTTCAAAATTTTAATAGCGGTGTTTTCACCGTCGCGGATAAGGCCTAATACTAAATGCTCGGTTCCTATAAAATCATTCCCCAACCTGAGAGCTTCCTCCCGGCTGTAAGAAATTATTTCTTTTACCTGTGTTGAGAAATTATTATCCATTCTCTTAGTTTTAATTGTTACAATAATAACGAATATTTAATATTATTAGTTTATAGAAAAACTTAAATGTTGATATGTTGAAAAGTTAAGAATTAACTACTTAAAGCTTCAAACACCAGTAAAAAAGGAATCATGTAGCCTGAAAAGGAATTGGTTCTCTCAGATTATTTATATTAAACAGCTACATAAAAACTTTATTGCTTCAAAATTTAATTTATTTTACACTACTAGTTTAAAATACCCGCTAATGGATGTCAAAATAGATACCAAAGAAAAATTCACTGTTATAACACCGACCGAGGCTAGTATTTCTGCTAATATGACAGGAGAACTCGGTAATTTGTTGCTTAGTTACCTTGACAAAGCCATTCCTCATGTCATATTGAATATGAAAAACGTACAAACGATTAGCAAAGAGACAGGAGAAAGAATAGCAGCCTCTCAGGAACAATTTTACGAAAAAAACAGCTCATTTGTCATTTGTGAAATAAATAAAAATGTAGAAGCGGTTTTTGAACAAGGTGAATGGCGGGATATATTAAATATAACTCCTTCTGAAAGTGAAGCATGGGACATTGTACAGATGGAAGAAATTGAAAGGGAACTTATGAAAGATTTTGACAGGGATGAAAATGAATAATGCAATTTTAACGTTAATAGAAAGTCTTCAAATAGCTATATAAACAAAAAAAATAATCTTTGCTCGCACTTACTATTTTAGGAAATAATTCAGCCATACCTGCTTTTGGCAGAAATCCTACTGCGCAAATATTACAAAACGATGATGAAGCTTTTTTGATCGATTGCGGAGAAGGCACGCAACTTCAAATGACAAAATACAAAATCAAGAAAACCAAGATCAGTCATATTTTTATTTCTCACCTGCATGGTGATCATTATTTTGGATTAATAGGTTTACTGACAAGTATGAGTCTTTTGAGCAGAACCCAGGATCTGCATTTATATGGACCGCCCTTACTAGAACAGATCATCAAACTTCATCTCGATGCTGCTGCTACAACGCTTTGTTACAATGTATATTTTCATCCGTTGGGAGAAGAAGGTCCTATTGCTAATACAAAGAGGATGAGTATTGAGTGTTTTAAAGTAAAGCACCGCATTGATTGCTGGGGATTTTTGTTCCGCGAAAAAAAGAAACCAAGGGGCATTGATCCTGAAAAAGCAAAAGCATATGAAATACCTGCTTCTTATTATTCTCAATTACAGAAAGGTGAAGATTATATAACAAAGAAAGGAGTGATCATTTCGAATGCGGATGTAACACATGCATCGGCGAAACCAAGAAGCTATGCGTATTGTGCCGATACGATTTATGATGAGGAATTACCAGCAAAAATAAAAGACGTTGACTTACTATATCATGAAACAACTTATTTAAAAGACCAGCATGAAAGAGCTGCTGTAAGATTTCATTGTACAACCATACAGGCTGCGGCTATTGCAAAAAATGCAGGAGTGCAAAAATTAATCATCGGTCATTTTTCTTCCAAGTATGAAGTACTGGATCAATTTCTGGAAGAAGCCAAAGAAGTATTTGAAGAAACAGAATTGGCTTTGGAAGGAGCTTGTTATAAAATCTGATGATTTGGTAATTTGATGATTTGGAAATGAAGCACCAACAATCAGGCTTGTCGATTAATGAAAAATCGACATTATCAAATTTTCAAATTATTAAATCATCAAATCGACCTCACTTCTCAACTTTAATCTGATTATTAAATCCATCCCCCATCATCCAGCAATAAAATTCCGGGAACCATTTTCTCCATGCCTGTTCATTGTGCCTGCTATCAGGATCGATCACAGAATAAATAACTGCGTTTGAATTTTTCCCGATACTGTCTGCCACTTTCTTCATATCATCAACATAGGTCCCGCCTTCAAGTTCCCCCATATAAAAGAATATTTTTCCATCGGCTTTGGGCGCTATAGAATCTGTAAGCCTGTTGATATCAGGTGCTGTCCAGAACGCCGGAGAAAAAACACCTGCTTTGCCAAAAATGTCTGGATGTGTAAGTATGGCATAATATGAAATCAAACCTCCCATAGAGCTGCCTGCAATAAGTGTATTTTCTTTTGTTTTTAAAGTGCGGTAATGTTTATCAATGAATGGTTTTAAAGTCTCCACTATAAAATCTATATACTGATCGCCTTCTCCTTCCCCAAATTTTTCAAAATAATAAGGATTGTATTCATTCATTCTCTTTGCGCCACAATCAATTCCCACAACAATACTTGGCGGAATCCCTTTTTTTATCAAAGAATCAAGACATTCATCTACTCCCCACTCTCCATAACCTGATGTATAGTTGTCAAAAATATTTTGTCCATCGTGCATATATAATACGGGATACCTTTTTTTATTTTTAACGGCAGCATAATTTTCAGGTAAATAGATCCATACTCTTCTGGTTCTGTTTAACTGCGGAATAAAAAAAGCAGTATCCAGTATCCGTACCTGTGCTGTGGCGGTGTGTTGTTTATCAGGCAGCGGATAATCATCCTGCCATGCGCCAATAACAAGTTCGAGGGTTGTATCGGCATTTAGTTTAACCAGCCTGTTTTCCATTCCGCTTCCGTCGTAGTTGACCTCTACTTTTCCCCAATTGCCACGGGTAAATTTAAACTGGTAAATGTCTTCTTTGAGAGCGGGAATATCAACACTATAAACATCCCCGGATTTTGTAAGAAGATATTTCTCATTGCCCGGGTTCCATTCATTGAAATTACCAGCCACATAAACCGAATCAGCGCTCTGTGTACTGCGAAGAATTTTTACTTTGAGGCTAAGTGTATGTTCCTGTGCATTTGCAGTAAAGAAAATTCCATAAAAGAAAAGAAAGGCTACGCAATGAACAAAACATGACTTGCGCTTCTGAAATAAAGATTTAATTGTTTTCAACTTTATTTGTTAAGATATTTTTTTACCTGCTGGTGTAAGTGCCCGCTTAATGGAGTTACAGGCAATCTCATAATATTTTCCAATAAATCCATTTCATGTAAAAAGGCTTTTACGCCTGCGGGATTGTTTTCTTCAAACATCAGGTTATATGCTTCGATGAGAATGTCATTTATTTTTTTTGCTGATGCAAAATCCTGTTGCAGGCAAAGACGGATCATATCGGAAAATTGTTTAGGGAAACTATTTGCTGCCACGCTAATCACTCCGTCCATACCACATCCCATTTGGGGCAGAGCCAACGCATCATCGCCGCTTACTACTAAAAAATCTTCGGGACGATCACGTAATATTTGCATGCATTGAGCCATATCCCCACTTGCTTCTTTTATCCCAACAATGTTTTCAAATTCATTTGCCAGCCGTAGTGTTGTAGCAGCTGTTATATTTCTTCCGGTACGACCCGGTACATTGTACAGCAAAATTGGCTTTGGTGAAGATTCAGATAATAATCTGTAGTGTTCGAATAAACCCTCCTGGGATGGCTTATTATAATACGGACCTGCACTCAATACTGCTACTGCTCTTTCCAGTGGAAATGTTTCCATATCCTTTGCCACCGCATGAGAATCATTTCCTCCTATACCAACTACAACGGGTACCCGATCATTTATATGACTGAAAGTAAACTGAATAATCTCCGTCTTTTCTTCTTTACTAAGCACCGGCGTTTCCCCTGTAGTTCCAAGTGTTACAATATATTCAACGCCTCCATCAATTATAAAATTGATGAGCTTTCCAAGTGCAATAAAATCTACTTTATGATCTTTTGTAAACGGCGTCACGATGGCTACACCAGTTCCTCTTAATTTCGTTCTGAAATTCATTGATTTTTTTTGTGAAGTTAGGGAACAATGGAAAGATATTTCTTACAAACGTTGATAAAATATCAATAACGAAATATTCAATATAAAATACTCAATGTTCAATAGACAGGAGAAACATGGTTTAAAAAACTGTCCCCATCGGATCGCTCGGATGGGGACTGGTCTTTTAATAAGAACATAGAAAATTTAACTGTTGAGTATCTTCGAACGCTTAAAATATTTTTTATTCTCGCTGTAAATAAACAGGCAGGTACCATTTTTTATTTTGTCTACGATTGGCCTGGTCAACTTATCAGGAATTGCCGGACAACCCCAGCTCCTGCCGATATAACCTTTTTCACGGATATAACCTTCGCTTACATAGGGTGCACCATGCATAACGATCGCTCTTTCATCGGCATTGCTATTGATTCCCTTTTCAAGGCCATCCAGGTGCAAAGAATATCCATGCTTACCGTTATAAGTTTCTGTAGTAACATAAAACCCAAGGCTGCTTTGATAGCTTGAAAGAGAATTGGAAAAGTGTCTCGCAAATTCTTTCCCTGAATTCTGACCATGCGCCACATAGGTATTAAACAATAACTTTTGATTTTCAAGATCTATTATAAACAGCCTTTTTTCTGCAGAAGATTTTGTAAAATCAACGATAGAAATCACTGCATCATTATTGATTTTTCCGGCAGCCTTCAACTTTTCGAGTCCTTTGATAGCATATTCGTAAGCTCTTTGTGAAAGACCAAGCGTACTTAAATTGAGGTTATCATAAATTACCAGTTTTTCAGATCTAAAAACCGTGGTATTCACTATACGATCAACTTTACGATTCGCCAAAACACGCTTAGGCTCTTTATCTTTCAACGTTGCAAAAGTTGCAAAAGAGAAAGGCAGGTGAATCATGAGGATGAGTACAGATGAGAAAATAACACGCATTTTCCCAAAAGAGGTATTCTTCATACGCAAAAAAGGATTTTTATAAATTAGATTTTAACGAAGTATAAATCAGCCTATAAGAATGGAGTTATTTAATTTAAAAAATGGGTTTTTCATCCAGTTAAGGTCGCAAAAGTACAATTATTCATTTTTAGTTTTGTCATTACAATGTTAATTGCAGCCAAAAGTTATTAACGTCTTTTCCTATTCGATAGTATCTTCTTCCAATTTTAAATAAAAACGAAAGAATTTTTGTAGAAATATATCCTTTTATGAAAAAACTTGTTAATTTTAAGCAACTGATTTACACCGACCTGTTAGGTACTGCTTTCAGAATTACCAACTCGCTGCTTTATTAAATATTGCTTTGCAATGTATTAAGAACTTTTAGTTGAGAGTCATGCGCATTTTGCATGGATTAACCTTATTCATTATTGTTAATATCAATTATTAATTAAATACGTTGTATGGGCATAAAAAGAAAGCCAGCTGTTTCTGCGATCAAAACGCTGGTAAATGGTAATCCCGTAATCGCTAAAATTCCCACAGTCAAGTTTCAAAAAAAGCAAATACTCCCTAAAAAGGTGAATGGGATCAATGGCTATGTTGATCTCAACAGGCAGGAATTATTAAAGGTCCTGATAGAAGTCAAGAATGGTAATTTTTCTGTAAGGTTACCTATTGATTATATTGGTGTTGATGGTAAGATCTGCGACACGCTGAACGAAATCATTTCACTCAATGAAAAAATGATGGAAGAATTTACCAAAGCAGGTAACAGTATTGGTAAAAAAGGAAAACTCACCGAGAGGATTGAAGCGCCTTCCGCCAAAGGATCATGGAAAAAGGGAATTGATTCATTGAATACACTTATATCTGACCTGGTACATCCTACCATTGAAATTGCCCATGTGATCAGTTCAGTTGCGAAAGGAAATCTTTCCCAGCAGATGTCTCTCGAAATCGGCGACCACAAAATGCAGGGAGAATTTGTGCGTATTGCCAGGGAAGTAAATGACATGGTAAAACAGCTCAACTTATTTTCCATGGAAGTTACCCGTGTGGCACGTGAAGTGGGTTCCGAAGGTAAACTCGGGGGGCAGGCAAAGGTAAAGGGTGTTGCGGGGGTATGGAAAGACCTTACAGATTCGGTTAACCAAATGGGCTCTAACCTCACAGCCCAGGTACGTAATATCGCAGAGGTAACAACCGCTGTGGCAAAAGGTGATCTTTCTAAAAAAATTACGGTTGACGTAAAGGGCGAAATCCTTGAATTGAAGAATACGATCAATACCATGGTGGACCAGCTTAATTCATTTTCTTCTGAAGTAACAAGGGTTGCGCTGGAAGTAGGTACCGAGGGTAAATTAGGGGGACAGGCGCAGGTGAAAGGAGTGGCAGGTACCTGGAAAGATCTTACCGATTCAGTAAATCAAATGGCATCTAACCTTACCGGACAGGTGCGAAATATTGCAGAGGTAACAACTGCTGTGGCAAAAGGTGATCTGTCAAGGCAAATTACAGTGGACGTTAAAGGCGAAATCCTGGAATTAAAGGATACGATCAATACTATGGTGGACCAGTTAAACTCTTTCTCTTCAGAGGTGACACGTGTTGCCCGTGAAGTAGGTTCGGAAGGAAAACTTGGCGGACAGGCGAAAGTGAAAGGTGTGGGTGGTGTATGGAAAGATCTTACTGATTCTGTAAACCAAATGGCGTCTAATCTTACAGGCCAGGTGCGAAACATCGCTGAAGTAACAACAGCTGTTGCCAAGGGCGATCTTTCAAGGAAGATAACGGTAGACGTAAGGGGCGAGATCCTGGAATTAAAAAATACCATTAATACAATGGTTGACCAGTTAAATTCTTTCTCTTCCGAAGTAACACGTGTGGCATTGGAGGTAGGAACGGAAGGTAAATTAGGTGGGCAGGCCCAGGTTAAAGGTGTGGCCGGAACATGGAAAGATCTTACTGACTCAGTAAATGGTATGGCGTCTAACCTTACCGGTCAGGTGCGAAATATTGCCGAAGTAACAACCGCCGTTGCAAAGGGTGACCTTTCAAGGAAGATAACGGTGGACGTTAAAGGCGAAATCCTTGAGTTGAAGAATACGATCAATACCATGGTGGACCAGTTGAACTCTTTTGGTTCGGAAGTAACCCGTGTGGCTCGTGAAGTGGGTTCCGAAGGAAAACTTGGCGGACAAGCCGATGTGCCGGGTGTAGGTGGTACGTGGAAAGATCTTACGGACTCAGTAAATGTAATGGCAGGTAACCTTACCAGCCAGGTACGTAATATCGCCGAGGTAACAACAGCGGTGGCAACAGGCGACCTTTCAAGAAAGATTGATGTGGACGTTAAAGGAGAAATTCTTGAATTAAAAAATACCATCAATACCATGGTGGAACAGCTGAGAAGTTTTGCTTCTGAAGTAACCCGTGTGGCTCGTGAAGTGGGTTCCGAAGGAAAACTTGGCGGACAAGCTGCGGTTAAAGATGTTGGTGGCGTATGGAAGGATCTGACAGATTCAGTAAACGGTATGGCATCTAACCTTACCGGCCAGGTACGTAACATTGCGGAAGTAACAACCGCAGTAGCAAAAGGTGACCTTTCCAGGAAGATAACGGTGGACGTTAAAGGCGAGATCCTTGAATTAAAGAATACGATCAATACTATGGTGGACCAGCTTAACTCATTCGGATCAGAAGTAACACGTGTGGCACGTGAGGTAGGTTCCGAAGGAAAACTTGGCGGACAGGCCGACGTACCTGGTGTAGGTGGTACATGGAAAGATCTTACAGATTCGGTAAATAAAATGGCGTCTAACCTTACCAGCCAGGTACGTAATATCGCCGAAGTAACAACAGCGGTGGCAAATGGCGACCTTTCCAGGAAGATCACCGTGAATGTACAGGGAGAAATACTTGAGTTGAAAAATACTATTAATACAATGGTGGATCAGTTGAGGGGTTTTGCATCAGAAGTAACAAGGGTGGCACGTGAAGTTGGTACGGACGGAAAACTTGGCGGACAGGCAAATGTGCCCGGTGTTGCAGGTACGTGGAAAGATCTTACCGATTCTGTGAATCAGATGGCGGGTAACCTCACAGCACAGGTGCGGAACATTGCCGAGGTTGCCATTGCGGTGGCGAATGGTGATATGTCAAAAAAGATCACCGTGGATGTGCGTGGTGAAATTTTGCAACTGAAAGAAACATTGAATACAATGGTGGATCAGTTAAGGGCATTCGCATCAGAAGTTACCCGTGTGGCCCGTGAAGTAGGTACCGACGGAAAACTTGGTGGACAGGCTTTCGTACCAGGTGTGGCCGGAACATGGAAAGATCTTACAGACTCAGTAAACTCTATGACAGGTAACCTTACTGCGCAGGTGCGGAATATTGCCGAAGTAACGAAGGCGGTGGCGAGCGGGGACTTATCAAAAACTGTGGCAATCGATGTAAAAGGAGAAATCCTCGATCTTAAAAATACGATCAATACCATGGTGGAACAGCTTAACTCATTTGCGTTTGAGGTTACCCGTGTGGCACGTGAAGTTGGTACAGAAGGAAAATTAGGAGGACAGGCAGAAGTGAAAGGCGTGGCTGGTACCTGGAAAGATCTTACCGATTCTGTAAATATGATGGCTTCCAATCTTACCAACCAGGTGCGTGGTATTGCAAAAGTGGTAACGTCGGTGGCTACCGGAAATTTAAAACAAAAGCTTGCAATTGTTTCACGCGGTGAAGTTGCGCAACTCATCGAAACAATTAACGAGATGATTGATACGCTTGCCGTGTTTGCCGACCAGGTAACAAGTGTGGCCCGCGAAGTAGGTGTGGATGGACGTTTGGGAGGACAGGCAAGCGTACCCGGCGCATCCGGTACATGGAAAAATCTCACAGAAAACGTAAATCAGCTTGCGCAAAATCTCACCACACAGGTACGTTCTATTTCTGAAGTTGCATCAGCAGTAACGAAAGGTGACCTTACCCGAAATATCCGTGTAGAAGCAAAAGGTGAAGTGGAAGCATTGAAAGATACCATCAACCAGATGATCACTAACCTGAGAGAAACAACGCTGCTCAACCAGGAACAGGACTGGTTAAAATCAAATCTTGCAAAATTCACTCAGATGTTGCAGGGACAAAAGGACCTGAATACAGTGACCAAGCGCATCCTTTCCGAACTTGCCCAGGTGGTTTCAGCACATTATGGTGCATTTTATATTTTAAAACAGGATGAGGAATTGCAGGATGTAACGTTAAGTTTATTTGCTTCGTATGGATATAAATCAGACAAACAGTTACCAAAGGAATTTGCACTAGGAGAAAGTCTTGTAGGCCAGGTGGCTTTTGAAAAAGAAAAAATAATCCTGTCTAATATTCCAAGCAACTATATAAATATCAAATCAGGACTTGGCAAAGCCATACCAGCGAACCTGATCATCTTACCGGTATTGTTTGAGAATAAAGTAAAAGCAGTTATTGAACTTGCTTCACTGGATGTATTCAGTGAAACGCATCTTGACTTCCTTAGCCAGCTTACTGAAAGTATTGGTATTGTATTAAATACAATTGAAGCAAACTCCCGTACAGAAGAATTGCTCACTCAATCGCAGTCACTGGCAAGTGAATTAAAAATTCAGCAGGAAGAATTGAGAAGAACAAATGATGAATTACAGGATAAGGCGCTGTTGCTGGTAAAGCAAAAGAATGAAGTGGAATTGAAGAACCAGGAGGTGGAAGAAGCTCGTCGCTCATTGGAAGAAAAAGCAGAACAGCTGCAGCTCACATCAAAATATAAATCAGAGTTTCTTGCAAACATGTCGCATGAATTAAGAACACCGCTTAATAGTTTACTGATACTTGCCCAGCAGTTATACGAAAATGGTGAAGGCAACCTGAATGAAAAACAGATACGTTATGCAAAAACAATTCATTCATGCGGGGATGACCTTATCCAGTTGATCAATGACATCCTTGATCTGTCCAAGATCGAATCAGGATTTATTACGGCAAATATTTCTCCTGTGCGTTACAGTGAGATTGCTTCATTTGTGGAAACAACCTTCAAACCTATATCAGAAGCAAGGCACCTGAAGTTTACCATTGAAATGGATCCATTGTTGCCTGAATCACTGGACACAGATATACAACGCCTTAACCAGATCCTTAAAAATCTTTTGTCCAACGCGTTTAAGTTCACAGAAAAAGGAGAAGTAAAACTCACCATATCCAAAGCAAAAAACAATTCGAAATACGGAGTTTCGAGCCTGGACAATGCAAAAGATATTGTCGGATTCTCTATCAGTGATACCGGTATCGGGATTCCGCAGGAAAAACAGAATATTATTTTTGAGGCTTTTCAACAGGCAGAAGGTTCTACGAGTCGTAAATACGGCGGTACCGGGCTTGGGCTATCTATCAGCCGCGGACTAGCAGAACTGCTTGGAGGAACAATAGAACTCGAAAGTAATTCGGGACATGGCAGCACCTTTACTTTGTTCCTCCCTCTCGATAATATTGATTTAATTACCAAAGAGAGTCTTGATCCTTCCACGTATGCATCTATAAAACTTGGTAACGATGCAGGCGACATTGATACACTGCTTAACTCGATCGGTATAGCAAGCGATAAGTCAGATACGAAAAATCTTAACCTTATCAACGAGATGATCAATGAAACAGGTGATGACAGGGCTAACATTCAAAGCAATGACAAAGTGGTACTCATTATTGAAGACGATCTGAGGTTTGCTAAAATAATGATCGATAAAGCGCACCATGAAAACCTTAAGGCAATCGTTGCCGTTAGTTACATTGAAGTTTTTGATTTCATAACCAGGTTTATGCCGATCGCAATTACACTGGATGTGAAATTACCTGATACAAGTGGATGGAAAGTATTGGAGTTGCTTCACAATGACCTGAATTTTCGTCATATTCCTATTCACGTGATATCAGGAGAAGAGAACAGGCAGCTTGCTTTAAAAAGAGGTGCCCGGAGTTTTTTATTGAAGCCTCTGGAAAACGAATCGCTGAATGAGCTTTTCAACGACATCATTAGTCATAATAATAAAGCTGTAAAAAGAGTACTAGTGGTGGAAGACAACGAAATCGAATCGTCACAGATCACGAAGATCCTCCAAACAGACAACATACAGGTTTCCATAGCAGCTAACGGGCAGGATGCTATTGATATGATAGAAAAAAATGATTACGATTGTATCACACTTGATTATAGTCTCCCTGACATCGATGGCCCGGAATTGGTTAACCGTGTTGCTCAACTAAAAAGAAAACATACTGCAGTAATTATTTACTCCGCCAAAGATTTTAATAAATCTGAATTAAAATTACTTAACAGGAATTCAAACACTGTTTTAACGAAAGGAGTAAAATCTCTTGAAAACCTGCTGGAAGAAACGGTGTTACACCTTCATGTAAATCATAAGCATCTTCCCGAGGAGAAAAGAAGGATCATTGAAAATATAAGGATCAAAGAAGATATCCTGACAGGTAAAAATATATTGGTAGTAGATGATGATGTAAGAAATCTTTTTGCACTCACTACAGTTTTTGAACGCTATAATATTAATGTTGTAACTGCAGAAAGCGGCAAAGAAGCAATTAATATTATCAATGATGAAAGCAATAAAGTAGATATGGTACTGATGGATATCATGATGCCGGAAATGGATGGATATGAAACAACACAGAAAATCAGGAGGGAACATAAGAACAGCTCGCTTCCGATCATTGCCGTTACTGCCAAAGCTATGAAAGGCGACAGGCAAAAATGCATTGATGCGGGCGCATCAGACTATATTACAAAGCCATTGAAAATAGACCAGCTGCTTTCATTAATGAGAATATGGTTTTACAAGTAAACTTTTTCAAAAAATAAACTTATTAATAAAACGGTATGCAAAAAATATTATTAGTAGATGACAGGGAGGATAACCTTACTTCAATTGAATCAATATTGGAGCCTGATGGTTACATATTCGTAAAAGCAAATTCGGGTGCGCAGGCTTTAAAAATTTTACTGGCCGAATTCGATTTCGCATTGATACTGATGGATGTGAAGATGCCAAACCTGAACGGCTTTGAAACTGCTGCGCTGATTTATGAACGTGATAAATTAAAACACATTCCCATTATTTTTATAACAGCGTATAATTATGGCGAGGAAGGGATTTTTAAAGGTTATAAAGCGGGAGCAGTAGATTATATTTATAAACCCATTAATTCTGATCTGCTGAGGGCCAAAGTAGGCGTATTCATTGACCTGTATAAAAAGAATCACCGGCTGCTTTTGCAGGAACAAAATTTACGTACCGCGAATGAAAGCCTTGCCAGGGAAGCGGAAATGAGAAGAATATCACAGGAACAGGTATATAAATTAAACATGCAGTTACTGGATAGTATCGACCAGCTCAAGCTCATGAATGAAGATCTTGACAATTTCGTTTATATAGCATCGCACGACCTGCAGGAGCCACTTAGAAAAATAAGGATGTTTACAGATGCAATGCTGACAAAAGAAGCATCCGGTTTGAATGACAACAGTAAAGAATATGTAAAAAAGATAGAGCGTTCTTCAAGACGAATGCAACTCCTGATAAAAGACATACTTAGTTTTTCAAGATTTTCTTCGAATACTGAACCTTATACAGAAACCGATCTTAATGAAATAATAAAATCTGTAGAAGTTGATCTTGAACAGGAGATCACAGAAAAGAAAGCAATCATTACTGTGAAGGGTCTCCCGGTATATGCGGTCATCCCAAGCATGTTCGCCCAGCTTTTTCACAATCTTCTTTATAATGCAATCAAATTTTCCAGGAAAAACACTAGGCCTGAAATTCATATTTCAGCAGAAAATATAAATGGTACACTTGTGCCAAATGTTGATAAAAAACGCCAGCATGAAGATTTTTGTGCTATTACAATAACAGATAACGGTATTGGTTTTGAAGAAAAATTCGCCGACCAGATTTTTGTTATTTTTAAGAGATTACATACAAGCGCAGCCTATGAGGGCACGGGAATCGGCCTTGCCATTTGCAAAAAGATCATAGACAAGCACAATGGATACATTTATGCAAAGAGCAAACCCGGTATAGGCTCAGAATTCACTATAGCATTGCCACTTGTGAAAGATAAAAAAGCTGTAGCACAATAGTAAAACGCTAAAATATCATTCTATGAATTTAAATCCAATCATTTTACTTGTTGATGACGACATTGATGACCAGGATTTTTTTATTGATGCATTGGAAGTAGCAGATGAAAGCATACAATGCATTACTGCAAATGATGGCGAAGAAGCTTTGTCGATCTTACAAGGCCCGGAGCGGGTAATCCCAGATTTTATTTTTCTTGATCAGAATATGCCCCGTTTATCGGGACTGAAATGCCTCCGGGAATTAAAAAAACTGGAGTACATAAAAAATGTACCCATCATTATGTATTCTACTTCCCACGCCGAAAAGGATAAAACCGAAGCAACATTTCTTGGAGCCAATTATTTTTTTATAAAAACACATTCTTTTAAAGAACTGGTAGATTACCTGAAAAATATAACACAGGTAACAGCTAAGACAGGTTCATAACAATCGATCTCATGTTTTCATAATCCGCATCTATACAAATGGATGTTTTGTTTTTTCCCATTATTTTTTCAACAGAACCGGGCATGCTAATCTTATTTCCTATGATCGGTTCTACCACATCATAAAATTTAACCGGGTGTGCCGTCTCCAGGAAAATTCCTTTTTTCCCGGGAAACGTTTCAAGATATTTCTTCAACGCTGCAAAACCAACAGCACCATGCGGATCCAGGAGGTATTGATGTTGATTGTACACTTCCCCAATCGTTTTCCTGGTTTCGTCATCGCTGATGCTATAGGACGACAACATGCTTTTTAACTCAGTCAACTGATTACCGAATAATTCAATGATCCGTACAAAATTACTTGGATCGCCTACATCCATTGCATTTGAAATAGTTGTAATTGCTTTTTGTGGCTGGTAAACCCCGGTATTCATATATCCGCGTACAATATCATTTGCATTACAGGCAGCAATGAAATGATCAACCGGAAGTCCTGATTTTTGAGCAAGCAGCCCTGCACAAATATTTCCAAAATTTCCGCTGGGCACGCAGATAACGGGGGCATTTGTCTTATTTGCCCATTGCTTGTAAGCAAAGAAATAAAAAAACTGTTGTGGCAACCATCTTGCCACGTTAATCGAATTAGCAGAAGTGAGAAATAATTTTTCATTCAACGTTTTGTCAGCAAAAGCCTGTTTCACCATCGACTGGCAATCATCAAAGGTTCCATTAACTTCAATCGCATGGATATTTTTACCAAGCGTAGTAAGTTGCTTCTCCTGCACCGAACTCACTTTACCCGAAGGATAAAGAATAACAACATCCACCCCGTTGATCTCATAAAAACCATCTGCAACTGCTCCTCCAGTATCACCGGATGTTGCAACAAGTACAGTAATTTTTTTATCATACCCCTTTACAAAATATCCCAGGCAACGGCTCATGAACCTGGCTCCAATATCTTTAAATGCAAGCGTATTGCCATGATATAATTCAAGTGAATAAAATTTTTCGTCTAACGATTTCAGTGGTATCGGGAAATTAACTGTTTCTTTTACGATCTCATAAAGTATCGCATCAGGAATTTCCCCATCGATATATGGACGTATCACCTCAAATGCAATTTCTTCATTGGAGTGATTTTCAATATTGCGTATAATTTCCTTGTCAACCTGCGGTATTGTTCCGGGGAAGTATAATCCTTTATCAGGAGCCTGGCCTTTAATGGTTGCTTCTTTAAAATTTACGGGTGGTGATTGGTGGTTGAGGCTGTAGTAATGCATGCTTGTTAATATATTTGTGTCAGGAATTTATATGGTAATGAACGAATGGTGAATAGTGAATGGTGAAAATATGAGCTTTTTATTTTTTTGCAACTTCCTTTTAAAAGTTGTTTTGAATTTAAGCCTTCAAAGGTTTCACTATTCACCATTCACTATTCACTCCTTCTAATCAATCAGCTTCACTCCCTCATTATTTATCGTTGTCACATAAGTCTTATATTCAATTCCCAGTTTATCATACACATTCTTCATAGTAGCTTCAACCTCTTTTGCTGTTGTCTGCTTTTCGCTAAGCATAAATAACGATGGACCGCTGCCGGAAATTCCTCCACCCAAAGCACCTGCTTCTTTGCACTTTCTTTTTACCTCATCGAATCCCGGAATTAATTTACTTCTTACGGGTTCAATTATAATATCTTCCAGCGATCGTGAAATAAGCCCGTAATCATTTTTGAGAAATCCTGTGATCAATCCCCCAACATTTGCCCACTGCACCACTGCATTTTTTAAAGAAATTTCTTTGGGCAGAATTTCCCTGGCATAGGATGTTTTTATTTCTATCTGTGGATGAATGATCGTAATAAAAAGCGGTGGTGTGTTCAATTGAATAATATCAAGCGATGCGGTATCTCTTATTAATACCAATCCTCCATAGATGCATGGTGCCAGGTTATCGGCATGTCTCGATCCGCTTGCTATCACCTCTCCTTCCATTGCAAATGACACGAGTTGCTTTTTATCGAATGGTTTGCCCAATAATTCATTTGCAGCCACAACAATACCGGCAGCGCTTGCGGCACTGGAGCCAATGCCACTACCTGGTTTAATATGTTTGTGAATGATGATCTCGAAGCCGTTTTTATAACCGAGTGCTTTCATCATCGACAGCAAAGCAACTCCGGCGATATTTTTATCTGCATTTATCGGTAACTGGTAGTTATCCAGGTGCTGAATAATAATTCCGGGCTCATCCTTCAATGATAATTGCATAGTATCAAAAGGTTCGTTCAATGCCATGCCGAGAATATCAAAACCGCAACAAAGATTTGAAACAGACGCAGGAGACTTTACGGTTATTGACTTCATAATGCAAAATGTATGATGTGATATATTATGTATGATGTAGAAAATGTTTTCAAATCATACATCACACATTTTTTAAATTTTTGATGTTCTGATTATATCAGCAAATACACCGCTGGCAGTAACATCTGCCCCCGCCCCTGCTCCTTTTACAACCAATGGCTGCTCTTTGTAACGATCGGTATAAAACAGTACTACATTATCTTTTCCATAAAGATGATAGAGATCATGTTTGGGATCAATATGTTGCAAACCTACAGATGCCTTTCCATTATTAAACGTAGCAACAAATTTTAATTTACTCCCGTCAGCATTTGCTTTTTCGTACAGTGATTTAAAATGCAATTCATTTTTTTCCATCTCCTGGTAAAATTGTTCAACAAATCCCTGCATACATGAGGGCGGCATAAAGGAATTATTAATGATGTCTTCCATTTCAACCTGTTCACCTGCTTCTCTTGCAAGAATCATGATCTTTCTCATCACATCTGTTCCACCAAGATCAAGTCTTGGATCAGGTTCAGTATATCCTTCATCCTGTGCCTGCTTCACTACTTCAGAAAATTTGCGCATACCATCATAATTATTAAAAACAAAATTTAATGTACCACTTAGTACAGCTTCAATACGATGTACACGATCACCACTTCTCATTAGATCATTTAAGGTACCGATGATCGGAAGCCCTGCACCCACATTGGTTTCAAATAAAAACTGTGCATTGAATTCCCTGGAAAGTTCTTTAAGGTTCTTATAATTCTTATACGATGCCGATGCTGCAATCTTATTACATGCAACCACCGAAATACTTTTTTTCAAAAGCTGGTCGTACACTTCAGCAACTTTATCATTGGCAGTTATATCCACAAAAACAGTGTTACGAAGGTTGCGGGAAATAACATCATCAACAAAATGCTGAAGGTCTGCCTTTGGCGCCTCAGCCAATTTTTCATTCCATGTTGCAAGATCAATACCTTCTTCATTAATAAGCATATTGCGGCTGTTGCAAAGACCTATTAACCTTAACTGCAGGTTCATTTGTTTTTGAAGAAAAGAAAGTTGTTGGTTGATCTGTGCCAATAATTTATTTCCAACATTTCCTGTACCTACAAGAAAAATATTTACCTGTTTATAAGTCGCTTCAAAAAACTCTTCATGCAACACATTGATCGTTTTTCTTACATCATCTGTTGCGATTACAGCAGAAATATTCTTTTCTGAAGATCCTTGTGCTATTGCCCGAATATTAACCCCATTCCGGCCCATAGCACTAAACATGCGGCCACTCACACCGGTGTGGTTTCTCATGTTTTCTCCTACCAATGCAACGATGGACAAATTGGTTTCAATTTTTAACGGTTCTACTTTTTGCAAAGCAATTTCATTGGCAAAAGCTGTATCAACAGCTTGCCGTGCACGTTCAACAAGGTCACTTCCTATAGCAACACTGATAGAATGCTCGGATGAACTCTGGGTAATTAGAATAACATTGATCTTTTCATTACTCAATGCTTCAAACAATCTTTTAGAAAATCCCGGTATGCCGATCATACCGCTCCCTTCAAGACTGACCAGGCTTATATTGTTGATGCTTGAGATACCACGAACGATATTGTTGTCTTCAGCATTTGCTTCTTCATTAGTATACTTTTTATTTGCAATCACGGTTCCATAATCTCCGGGCGAAAAGGTGTTTTTTATCCATACAGGTATATTCCTGTTCATTACCGGTTGTATGGTTGGCGGGTAAATAACTTTGGCACCAAAATGAGAAAGTTCCATTGCTTCCTGGTAAGAAATATGGGGAATTATTTTTGCATTTGCTGTAAGCCTCGGATCCCCGGTCATCATACCGCTTACATCTGTCCATATTTCCAGGTTATCGGCATCAATGGCTGCAGCGATGATAGCAGCTGTATAGTCAGAGCCTCCTCTTCCCAGGGTTGTAGTAATTCCGTTTTTATCAGATGCAATAAAGCCGGGAATAACAAAGAGACGGGAATCGTTCGAAGAAAAAAAAAGTTTGATATTTTCATTGGTTATGTTGAAATCCACGTCTGCTGCAGTATGAAATGTATTCGTTGATATAAGTTCTCTTGCATCTTTCCATTTCACTTCAATGCCTGCAGCGTTATAAACTTCCGTTATAATTCGTGAAGAAAGCCATTCTCCATAACTACTGATCCTGTCTTTGGACCGTACAGTGAGTTCCCCCAATAAAAAAATCCCGTTACACAATTCATTGATCTCCTTACATGATTGTTTAACCAGCTCAAGTACTTTAGATTGCTGCGCTTTTGGTAAGAGTTGTTTAACACAATCCAGGTGTCGTTTTTCTATCAGCTCCAGTTTTTCTTTATACGCATCTTTGCCTTCTGCTGCAAAACCTGCCGCATCCAATAAAAGATCTGTTACGCCTCCAAGTGCCGAAACAACAACAACCGTTTTATCCTTTTTGATCTTTTCTTTCACTATTGCAACAACCTTGTTGATATTTTCCGCATTAGCTACCGATGTTCCCCCGAATTTTAAAACCTGCATGTATTGAAATTTAAATAAGTAAATGACTGGCTGATGACAAGATTTTCATCTAAGTTAAGCCTTGCCCGAAGTTGATATGGTAAAGTACAACCCTAACGGGTTGTGGCAGCTGTTGTTGTAACTGCGAAGGTTGTTGTAAGTGAACCTGTATAGTAAGAATTTATTGGCATGCTGAAATACTAAAATAACATTATTAAGTTATAAAACAAATATTTGAGAACAATGGACCATGCGCAATAGACAATTGATAATTAGCCGGCAGTATATAAATCGATTAAAAAAGGGGTGGAGTTTGGGCTTAAATCAGCGATTTTCGGGCATTTATGACCAGTTAATTTGTAGTATAAATATTACAGTATCAATAGTTTTTATCGACATTTTATCCATTTTTGTCTATACTCTTTCATATTAGATAAAAAATTGTTAACTTCAAGGATATTCCAATAGGTCCGTTTGATCACAAATTGCTCCCTCGGCGGCTATTTTTATATAAGTCAGAAATCCACACCCCCAGCCCAAACTAATTTTGAGAATTTTCGTGCGTGCACCAACTCATGCGTGATATCTAAATGCTAATGCTTATGATTAGAATTGTATTCTTTTTACTCATCGCCATTTTTGTAAACACCGGTTTGACTGCACAGCAAGTGAAGGCAGAAAAAAAAGAACCTGCTGATGGCACTGCTTCAAAAACGGGCTTCAAAAAACAATCCCCCCCACCCGGAAACAAATCAACTCTTAAAAACCCGGTCTCTGCCCCGATTGAATCATCAAAAACACAAACCGGGCAATCCGGAAAGACTTCAAGTACGGTAGCAGCAAAAAACAGCACCAAAGTTTTAGAGATGGTAAGTGTTGATTATAAGAATATGCCCGCAACTGTCCAGTCCAGAATAAACAGCAATAAATCGCAGGGAAAATATTTGTTAGACGGAATTGACAAGGTTTTTTTAGTGGAGATCAAATCATGTTTAACGGATGCTGACCGCAAAAAGACACTCGCATTTTTAAAGAACAATAAAGGCTATATCAATTCGCAATTGGTTTCTGCCGGACTGGTGAAAATAATTGTACTACCTGAGTTTGATTCTTCCGACCTGAAGGATGCGATGAGTGCGCAAGGTATTCATTTTAATTTTTTAAACAGATCGTATTTATTGAAAAACTGATTATGGGTAAAACACCTTTCACCAAATTTTTATCAGCCGTATTCCTTTTAATATTAATACTGCTTACCAACCATGCCCTTGCGCAACCACCAAATGATAATCCATGCAGCGCAACTGCAATTACTGTTGGCGCTACCTGCACTTTCACTCAATATACAAACCTTAATGCAACAGCGAGCCCGGGTGTACCAGCTCCGGGATGTGCCAGTTACAGTGGAGGTGATGTATGGTTCAGTGCCGTTGTTCCTGCAAGTGGCTCTATTACTTTCGATTCCAATACGGGCGGCATAACAGATGGTGGTATGGCAATATATACCGGTACCTGCGCAGCTTTAACATTGCTGAGTTGTAATGATGACGGAAGTGCAAATGGATTAATGCCTTCTATTACAGAAACGGGACTTACCCCGGGATCAACCATTTTTATAAGAGTATGGGAATTTGGGAACGATAATAACGGAACTTTTTCTATCTGTGCACAGGCAGGCCCCACCTGCAGTGGTTCAACCGGGAATGCCACCTGTGCATCGGCAAATCCCTTTTGCACAGGTGTTTCTTATGACTATTGTAATACAACCGGTATACCTTCTATTGGAGGAAGTGGTATTTATGATTGCCTGCTTACTGCTCCCAATCCCGCATTTTACTTCATGAATATCACGACCGCAGGGCCGATCAATTTCAATATTTCACAACAGACATTCGGAGGCGTTGGTATTGACGTCGATTTTGTACTGTGGGGCCCATTTGCATCACAGGCTACTATGTGTTCGTCCATTTCTGCTGCAAATGTGGTTGACTGTAGTTATTCAACTGCAGCCGTTGAAACTGCAGTGATCCCAAATGCATTGCCGGGACAATGGTATATGATGTTGATCACAAATTTTTCGGATCAGCCCGGTGTTATTAATTTCAGCCAGACAAACGGAAGTACTCCGGGAGCAGGAGCAACGAATTGCAATATCGTTACTGCTACAGCTGGTGTATGCGCCGGGGGATTGTTTACTTTAACGGGAAGTGTAACTGTTCCAGCTCCACCAGCGTCCGGGACACTTACGGTTACCAATAGCTGCGGCGGAAGCCAGGTGATCAATGCTCCATTTACAAGTCCAATCAATTATTCTATTCCCAACCTTTGCGGAAATGGGAATAACTGTACGGTGAGCGCTGTATTTTCTGCAGGCGGCGCACCGGTGCTATTACCCACTACTTTTACTGCACCAAGTTGCAATACACTTACCGCAATTACAGGATCATGCGATGGTAGCGGAAATTATGTGTTATCGGGAACATTGGTAACCGGGTGTTTACCAGCCAGCGGAACACTTACGATAACAAGTTCCTGCGGGGGAAACGTTGTCTTTAATGCGCCATTTACAAGTCCATTGGCCTGGTCACTTCCTGCTTCAAATGGCACAGGCGGAACTTGTACGATAACAGCTGTTTATTCTGCCGCAGGAGCACCCGTCATTACTCCTATTACCATTACCGAACCATCCTGCTGCGGATCTACAACGGGAACAATAACAACCACACAGACTAACGGTACTCAAACAACTTTAGCGAATGGAACGGTACAGGTTGTACTTTGTCCTGGTGGGTCAGTAAACCTAACGTCCAATAATAATTACACTTTACCGGTACCTGGTTGTTTTTTATGTGTGCCTGGTTTGATGTATGCCATCTATACCGGTGCCGGGCCTACTGTCCCCGATCCGGATCTTGACCCGAACTGGACAGGATACTATTGGACGGGGGAAGATTTTACCACTGCCAACTCCGGTGGTTTCAATACAAATTCAGCTGGCGGCTGTTCACCTTTGCTTTCACTTCCGCCTGTACCAGGATATGCTTCACCAAGTTCGCCTAACAATACTTTACTGTTTGTTCCTTTAACTGCGGATGCAACAGATTTACCAAATCACGATGCTGATGCTGATGGTTGTTTTGACATAGGGAATTCTATTTCAATAACATTTTTAAATCCTATTTCTTTTGAACCCAGTCCTGCCTGTAATGGATCAGTGTCTGTAAATATAACCGGTGGTTACCCTGAATTTTTTCCTGCTCTTTATACTTTGACAAATACGGGAGCAGGAACATTAAGTGCCAACACGGTAACATCCGGCGGTAATGCAGTTATTACAGGATTGAATCCCGGCCAGACTTATTCTTTTTCAGTTAATGGTGGTAACGGATGTAATGCAACCTTCAGTGGAGTATACAGTGGTGCACCAACAGTATCAATAACACCTGCAGCTGCCACTGTTTGTACAGCAACCTGTGTAAATCTTGTTGGAAATGTAACTTCAGGTGTTGGTCCGGGTAACCTGACTTTTACAAGTAATCAATGTGCAGTTATCCCTGATGCCGGTATTGGTGCAGGAAACGGAAATCCTACTGCTGTTGGTGGTACCTGGGCTCAAACGAGTATCAATGTAGCGGGTGTTTGTGCCCCGGCGTGGAATACAGGCGAGGTAATATCAGTTTGTTTAAATATCAGCCACAGTTTTGATGGTGATCTTAATATCTGGCTTCAGGCTCCCAACGGAACTTATTATTTACTAAGCCAGGATAATGGTGGTGCGGGAATTAATTATGCCACCACTTGTTTTTCGGCTACAGCTGCAACAGCAATTACTGCAGGAGCAGCTCCTTTCAACGGTACTTTTATACCCCAGGGTGGTGCTGGTACTTTTGCAGGATTAAATGGAACCGCAATCAATGGCTCCTGGACTTTATGGGTTGCAGATGACGCCCTTGGTGATATTGGAACTATCAATAACTGGTCGATAACATTTGCAAATGAAAATACTTATACTTATGCGTGGGCGCCGGCAGCTGGTTTATCTGCTACTAATATTTTAAATCCAACTGCTTGTCCCGCCGCAACAACAACTTATACATTAACCGTAACTAACTCCTGCGGTTGCCCGCAGACAGCCACATCTACAATAACTGTTACTTCCAGCATTACACCAACATTTAATCCCGTTGCTGCAATTTGTTCCGGAGCAACCTTAGCTGCATTGCCAACTACGTCGACCAACGGCATCACAGGTGTATGGGCACCAGCGTTAAACAATACTGCAACGACAACTTATACATTTACGCCAGGTATAGGGCAATGTGCAACCACTACAACGCTCACTATAACAGTTAATCCAAATCTAACTCCAACCTTTGTTGCAGTTGCTGCGATATGTTCAGGTGATCCGCTTGCACCGTTACCAACAACTTCTACTAATGGTATTAATGGCACCTGGGCACCGGCATTGGATAACACGGCAACGACAACTTATACTTTTACGCCAAATGCAGGACAGTGTGCAACAACAACAACATTAACGATAACAGTTAATCCTTTAATCACTCCAACTTTTGCTGCAGTTGCTGCGATATGTTCAGGCGATCCGCTTGCACCGTTACCAACAACCTCAACTAATGGCATTAATGGCACATGGGCACCAGCGTTGGATAACACAGCAACTACTACTTATACTTTTACACCTAATGCAGGACAATGTGCAACAACGACAACATTAACAATAACAGTTAATCCTAATCACTCCAACTTTTGCTGCAGTTGCTGCGATATGTTCAGGTGATCCGCTTGCACCGTTACCAACTACTTCTACTAATGGTATTAATGGCACATGGGCACCGGCATTGAATAATACTGCAACGACAACTTATACTTTTACACCTAATGCCGGACAGTGTGCAACAACAACAACATTAACCATTACAGTTAATCCGTTAATCACTCCAACTTTTGCTGCAGTTGCTGCAATATGTTCAGGCGATCCGCTTGCACCGTTACCAACAACCTCAACTAATGGCATTAATGGCACATGGACACCAGCGTTGGATAACACAGCAACTACTACTTATACATTTACACCTACTGCAGGACAATGTGCAACAACGACAACATTAACAATTACAGTTAATCCTTTATCACTCCAACTTTTACTGCAGTTGCTGCGATATGTTCAGGTGATCCGCTTGCACCGTTACCAACTACTTCGACCAATAGTATCAATGGCACATGGGCACCGGCATTGAATAATACTGCAACGACAACTTATACATTTACACCAAATGCAGGACAGTGTGCAACAACGACAACACTAACAATAACTGTTAATCCTTAATCACTCCAACTTTTGCTGCAGTTGCTGCGATATGTTCAGGTGATCCGCTTGCACCGTTACCAACTACTTCAACTAATGGTATCAATGGCACATGGGCACCGGCATTGAATAATACTGCAACGACAACTTATACTTTTACACCTAATGCAGGACAGTGTGCAACAACGACAACATTAACCATAACAGTTAATCCGTTAATCACTCCAACTTTTGCTGCAGTTGCTGCAATTTGTTCAGGTGATCCGCTGGCTCCTTTGCCAACTACTTCTACTAATGGCATTAATGGTACATGGGCACCGGCATTGGATAATACCGCAACGACAACTTATACTTTTACGCCAGCTGCCGGACAGTGTGCAACAACGGCAACACTAACCATAACAGTTAATCCAATCGTCACTCCAACGTTTACTGCAGTTGCTGCGATATGTTCAGGTGATCCGCTTGCACCGTTACCAACAACTTCAACTAATGGCATTACTGGCACATGGGCTCCGGCGTTGAATAATACAGCGACAACAACTTATACTTTTACGCCGGCTGCAGGACAGTGTGCAACAACAACAACATTAACAATAACAGTTAATCCAATCGTCACTCCAACTTTTACTGCTCTCGCAGCGATTTGTTCTGGTGATCCTGCTCCAATATTGCCAACTACTTCTACCAATGGTATTACCGGAACCTGGGTACCTGCAGTAGTTGACAATACTACTTCAGCAAACTATACATTTACACCAGATCCTGGACAATGTGCTGTTATTACAATACTACAAGTAACAGTTAATCCACTTATAACACCAACATTCAATCCTGTTGCTGCAATATGTTCGGGTGATCCGCTGGCACCGTTACCAACAACTTCAACTAATGGTATCAATGGCACATGGGCACCGGCATTGAATAATACTGCAACGACAACTTATACTTTTACACCAAATGCAGGACAGTGTGCAACAACGACAACATTAACAATTACAGTCAACCCATTAATCACTCCAACATTTGCTGCTGTCGCTGCAATTTGTTCCGGTGATCCGCTGGCTCCTTTGCCAACTACTTCAACCAATGGCATTAATGGTACATGGACACCAGCATTGGATAATACCGCAACAACAACTTATACTTTTACGCCAACTGTCGGACAGTGTGCAACAACGACAACACTAACCATAACAGTTAATCCTTTAATCACTCCGACATTTGCAGCAGTTGCTGCGATATGTTCAGGTGATCCGCTGGCACCGTTACCAACAACTTCAACTAATGGCATTACTGGCACATGGGCACCGGCGTTGAATAACACAGCAACAACAACTTATACTTTTACGCCAACTGCAGGACAGTGTGCAACAACAACAACATTAACAATAACAGTTAATCCAATCGTCACTCCAACTTTTACTGCTGTCGCAGCGATTTGTTCTGGTGATCCTGCTCCAATATTGCCAACTACATCTACCAATGGTATTACCGGAACCTGGGCACCTGCAGTATTGACAATACTACTTCAGCAAACTATACATTTACACCAAATCCTGGACAATGCGCGTTACTACAATACTACAAGTAACAGTTAATCCACTTATTACACCAACATTTAATGCCGTTGCTGCAATATGTTCAGGTGATCCGCTTGCTCCGTTACCAACAACTTCAACTAATGGTATTACTGGTACATGGGCACCGGCTTTGAATAATACTGCAACAACAACCTATACATTTACACCAAATGCTGGACAATGTGCGACGACAACTACATTAACGATTACTGTTAACCCATTAATCACTCCAACATTTGCTGCTGTTGCTGCAATATGTTCAGGAGATGCGCTTGCACCGTTACCAACAACCTCAACCAATGGCATTAATGGTACATGGGCACCAGCATTGGATAATACCGCAACAACAACTTATACATTTACGCCAACTGCCGGACAGTGTGCAACAACGACAACACTAACCATAACAGTTAATCCTTAATCACTCCAACATTTACTGCTGTTGCTGCAATATGTTCGGGAGATCCACTTGCACCGTTACCAACTACTTCTAACAATGGTATTAATGGTACATGGGCACCAGCGTTGGATAATACAGCAACTACTACTTATACTTTTACACCGAATGCAGGACAGTGTGCAACAACGACAACATTAACAATTACAGTCAATCCATTAATCACTCCAACATTTACTGCTGTTGCAGCAATTTGTTCCGGTGATCCGCTGGCTCCTTTGCCAACTACTTCTACTAATGGCATTAATGGTACATGGGCACCGGCATTGGATAATACAGCAACTACTACTTATACTTTTACACCTACTGCAGGACAATGTGCAACAACGACAACACTAACCATAACAGTTAATCCTTAATCACTCCGACATTTACAGTAGTTGCTGCAATATGTTCTGGTGATCCGCTTGCTCCTTTGCCAACTACTTCGACCAATGGAATTAATGGAACATGGACACCGGCGTTAGATAATACCGCAACTACGACTTATACATTTACACCAACTGCAGGACAATGTGCAACAACGACAACATTAACGATAACAGTTAATCCTTAATCACTCCGACATTTGCAGTAGTTGCTGCAATATGTTCAGGTGATCCGCTCGCTTCGTTACCAACTACTTCTAACAATGGTATTAATGGTACATGGGCACCGGCTTTAGATAATACCGCAACGACTACTTATACATTTACACCGGCTACGGACAGTGTGCAACAACAACAACATTAACGATTACAGTTAATCCATTAATCACACCAACGTTTGCTGCCGTTGCTGCAATATGTTCAGGTGATCCGCTTGCTCCATTACCAACAACTTCTAACAATGGTATTACTGGTACATGGGCACCAGCATTGAATAATACTACAACAACCACTTATACATTTACACCAAATGCAGGACAGTGTGCAACAACAACTACATTAACTATAACAGTTAATCCTTTAATCAATCCAACTTTTACTGCGGTTGCTGCGATATGTTCAGGTGATGCGCTTGCACCGTTGCCAACAACATCTAACAATGGAATTAATGGTACATGGGCACCGGCATTGGATAATACTGCAACGACAACTTATACATTTACGCCAACTACCGGACAGTGTGCGACAACGACAACATTAACCATAACAGTTAACCCGCTAATCACACCAACATTTGCAGCCGTTGCTGCAATATGTTCAGGTGATCCGCTTGCTCCTTTGCCAACTACTTCAACCAATGGCATTACTGGTACATGGGCACCGGCTTTGAATAATACTGCAACAACAACTTATACATTTACGCCGACTACCGGACAGTGTGCGACAACGGCAACATTAACCATCACAGTTAACCCGCAATCACACCAACTTTTACTGCAGTTGCTGCAATATGTTCGGGTGATCCGTTTGCTCCGTTGCCAACAACTTCAACTAATGGTATTACTGGTACATGGGCACCAGCATTGAACAATACTACAACAACCACTTATACATTTACACCAAATGCAGGACAGTGTGCAACAACAACTACATTAACTATAACCGTTAATCCTTTAATCAATCCAACGTTTACTGCGGTTGCAGCGATATGTTCAGGAGATGCGCTTGCGCCATTGCCAACAACATCTACCAATGGAATTAATGGTACATGGGCACCGGCGTTGGATAATACCGCCACAACAACTTATACTTTTACTCCGAATGCAGGACAGTGTGCAACAACAACAACATTAACCATAACAGTTAATCCTTTAATCACTCCGACATTTGCAGTAGTTGCTGCAATATGTTCCGGTGATCCGCTTGCTCCTTTGCCAACTACTTCGACCAATGGAGTTAATGGAACATGGACACCGGCGTTAGATAATACCGCAACGACGACTTATACATTTACACCGGCTACCGGACAGTGTGCGACAACGACAACATTAACAATTACAGTCAACCCATTAATCACTCCAACTTTTGCTGCCGTTGCTGCAATATGTTCAGGTGATCCGCTCGCTCCATTACCAACAACTTCTACCAATGGTATTACTGGTACATGGGCACCAGCATTGAATAATACGGCAACGACAACGTATACTTTTACACCCAATGCAGGACAGTGTGCAACAACGACAACATTAACCATAACAGTTAATAATAATATAACACCGACTTTTAATCCTGTTGCCGCAATTTGTTCCGGTGATATACTGACTGCACTGCCAACAACTTCCACTAATGGTATTAATGGCTCATGGACACCAGCGTTGGATAATACCACAACGACTACTTATACTTTTACGCCAAATGGAGGGCAATGTGCAACAACGACAACATTAACCATTACTGTTAATCCTTTAATCAATCCAACATTTGCTGCTGTTGCTGCAATTTGTTCCGGTGATCCGCTGGCTCCTTTGCCAACAACTTCTACCAATGGTATTAATGGAACATGGTCTCCTGCATTGGATAACACAACAACGACAACTTATACTTTTACACCCAATGCAGGGCAATGTGCAACTACCACCACATTAACAATTACAGTTAATCCGATATTAAGTGCAACAATTAATTGTGGTGTTTCTTCTGTTTCTTCTGTAACCTTGAACTGGGCTGCTGTTGCAGGTGCAACAGGTTATACCCTTTCTTACCAGGTGGGTGCTAATCCTGTAGTTAACATCGGCCCTATTGGAAACGTACTTACTTATGTGGTATCGGGATTATCTGCCGGTGATAATGTTACGGTTATAATTATTCCTACAGGTCCTGCAGGTTCCTGCTTTACTTCATCTACGGCAACCTGTACTGCGACAGCATGTACTCCGCCAACAGCTAACATCAGTTATGCATCTCCGTTCTGTGCTGCTGTTGTTACGGCTCAAACAGTTACTTTAACAGGAACAGGAACATTTACAGGAGGAACTTACAGTGCAGCACCTGCAGGATTATCAATAAATACAACAACAGGTGATATAATACCTTCTACAAGTACAGCAGCAACTTATACAGTAACTTATACTATTGCTGCAACGCCGGGTTGTTCTGTTGTTACTGCAACGGCTTCTGTAACCATTGATCCTGTAGTAATACCAACATTTATTCCTGTCGCTGCAATATGTTCCGGTGATGTTTTGACTGCACTGCCAACAACTTCTACAAATGGTATCACTGGTGTATGGACGCCGGCATTAGATAATACCGCAACGACAACTTATACTTTTACGCCCAATGCAGGTCAGTGTGCGATAACCACCACATTAACAATTACAGTTAATCCACTCAACACTCCTGCTTTTGCCGCCGTGGCAGCGATTTGTTCCGGTGATCCGCTGGCTGCATTGCCAACAACTTCTATTAATGGCATCACCGGTGTATGGACACCGGCACTTGATAATACCGCTACGACTATTTATACTTTTACACCTAATGCAGGTCAGTGTGCAACAACAACGACTTTAACTATCCCGGTTAACAATAACACAACACCAACATTTAATCCTGTTGCTGCAATTTGTTCCGGTGATGTATTGGCACCATTGACAACAACTTCTACTAACGGTATTACGGGCACATGGGCACCGGCATTGAATAATACTGGAACGACTACTTATACATTTACACCTAATACAGGTCAGTGTGCGATAACAACAACATTAACTATTACAGTTAATCCGTTAATTACTCCAACATTTGCTGCCGTTGCTTCAATATGTTCCGGCGATGTATTGACTGCACTGCCAACAACTTCTACAAATGGTATCACTGGTGTATGGACGCCGGCATTGGATAACACCACCACAACTACTTATACTTTTACACCCAATGCAGGGCAGTGTGCAACTACCACCACATTAACAATCACAGTTAATCCGATATTAAGTGCAACAATTAATTGTGGTGTTTCTTCTGTTTCTTCTGTAACCTTTAACTGGGCTGCTGTTGCAGGTGCAACAGGTTATACCCTTTCTTACCAGGTGGGTGCTAATCCTGTAGTTAACATCGGCCCTATTGGAAACGTACTTACTTATGTGGTATCGGGATTATCTGCCGGTGATAATGTTACGATTACAATTATTCCTACAGGTCCTGCAGGTTCTTGCTTTACTTCATCTACGGTAACCTGTACTGCGACAGCATGTACTCCGCCTACAGCTAACATCAGTTATGCATCTCCGTTCTGTGCTGCTGTTGTTACGGCTCAAACAGTTACTTTAACAGGAACAGGAACATTTACAGGAGGAATTTATAGTGCAGCACCTGCAGGATTATCAATAAATACAACAACAGGTGATATAATACCTTCTACAAGTACAGCAGCAACTTATACAGTAACTTATACTATCGCTGCAACGCCGGGTTGTTCTGTTGTTACTGCAACGGCTTCTGTAACCATTGATCCTGTAGTAATACCAACATTTATTCCCGTCGCTGCAATATGTTCCGGTGATGTTTTGACTGCACTGCCAACAACTTCTACAAATGGTATCACTGGTGTATGGACGCCGGCATTGGATAATACCACCACAACAACTTATACTTTTACACCCAATGCAGGGCAATGTGCAACTACCACAACTTTAACTATAACGGTTAATTCGCCTGTACTACCAACATTTAATTCGATTGCTGCAATATGTTCCGGCGATGTATTGACAGCACTGACAACAACTTCTACAAATGGAATTGCCGGTGTATGGACGCCGGCATTGGATAACACCGCCACAACAACTTATACTTTTACACCCAATGCAGGGCAATGTGCAACTACCACCACATTAACAATTACAGTTAATCCGATATTAAGTGCAACAATTAATTGTAGTGTTTCTTCTGTTTCTTCTGTAACCTTTAACTGGGCTGCTGTTGCAGGTGCAACTGGTTATACCCTTTCTTACCAGGTGGGTGCTAATCCTGTAGTTAACATCGGCCCTATTGGAAACGTACTTACTTATGTGGTATCGGGATTATCTGCCGGTGATAATGTTACGGTTACAATTATTCCTACAGGTCCTGCAGGTTCCTGCTTTACTTCATCTACGGCAACCTGTACTGCGACAGCATGTACTCCACCTACAGCTAACATCAGTTATGCATCTCCGTTCTGTGCTGCTGTTGTTACGGCTCAAACAGTTACTTTAACAGGAACAGGAACATTTACAGGAGGAACTTATAGTGCAGCACCTGCAGGATTATCAATAAATACAACAACAGGTGATATAATACCTTCTACAAGTACAGCAGCAACTTATACAGTAACTTATACTATTGCTGCAACGCCGGGTTGTTCTGTTGTTACTGCAACGGCTTCTGTAACCATTGATCCTGTAGTAATACCAACATTTATTCCTGTCGCTTCAATATGTTCCGGTGATGTATTGACAGCACTGACAACAACTTCTACAAATGGTATCACTGGTGTATGGACGCCGGCATTGGATAACACCGCCACAACTACTTATACATTTACACCCAATGCTGGACAATGTGCAACTACCACCACATTAACAATTACAGTTAATCCGATATTAAGTGCAACAATTAATTGTGGTGTTTCTTCTGTTTCTTCTGTAATCTTTAACTGGGCTGCTGTTGCAGGTGCAACAGGTTATACCCTTTCTTACCAGGTGGGTGCTAATCCTGTAGTTAACATCGGCCCTATTGGAAACGTACTTACTTATGTGGTATCGGGATTATCTGCCGGTGATAATGTTACGGTTATAATTATTCCTACAGGTCCTGCAGGTTCTTGCTTTACTTCATCTACGGCAACCTGTACTGCGACAGCATGTACTCCGCCTACAGCTAACATCAGTTATGCATCTCCGTTCTGTGCTGCTGTTGTTACGGCTCAAACAGTTACTTTAACAGGAACAGGAACATTTACAGGAGGAACTTACAGTGCAGCACCTGCAGGATTATCAATAAATACAACAACAGGTGATATAATACCTTCTACAAGTACAGCAGCAACTTATACAGTAACTTATACTATCGCTGCAACGCCGGGTTGTTCTGTTGTTACTGCAACGGCTTCTGTAACCATTGATCCTGTAGTAATACCAACATTTATTCCTGTCGCGGCAATATGTTCCGGTGATGTTTTGACTGCACTGCCAACAACTTCTACAAATGGTATCACTGGTGTATGGATGCCGGCATTGGATAATACTACCACAACAACTTATACTTTTACACCTAATGCAGGGCAGTGTGCAACAACAACGACACTAACAATAGCCGTCAACCCTGCTGTAACAAGTACGACGAATATTACGATCTGTAACAATCAGCTTCCATACAGCTGGAACGGCAATAGTTATCCGGCCGGAGGTACCTATTTTGTTACTCTCGTAAGTGCTGCGGGTTGTGATTCAGTTGCAACACTGAATCTTACCGCAACTGCAGCTGTTACCAGTACAACCAATCTTTCAATTTGTAACAGCCAATTACCTTATACATGGAATGGTAATAGTTATCCTGCTTCCGGCACCTACTCCGTTACATTGATAAGCGGTGCCGGTTGTGATTCTATTGCAACGCTGAACCTTAATGCCGGCGCTATCATAACAACTACTACCAACATAACTATATGCAATAACCAGCTTCCATATAACTGGAATGGCCAGAGTTTCCCTGTAGGCGGTGCATTTTCAGTTATATTAACCAGTGCCGGAGGATGTGATTCTATCGCTGTACTTAATCTTACTGTTACAGCGGTTCTTACAAGTACTACCAATACGACTATTTGCAATAACCAGCTTCCATATAGCTGGAATGGTAACAGCTATCCGGCTGCGGGAAGTTATTCTGTTACATTAATAAGCAGTGCCGGTTGCGATTCTATAGCGACGTTGAATCTTGCAACCAACCCTATTTCAACGAGTACAACAAATATAACTATCTGTAGCGAGCAACTTCCATACAGCTGGAATGGCAACAGCTACCCTGCTGCGGGAACTTATTCTGTTACGTTGACAGGCAACAACGGTTGCGACTCTATTGCAACGCTTAATCTTGCAGTCAATCCTGTTGTTACGAGTACAACAAATATCACTATCTGTAATAATCAATTGCCATACAGCTGGAACGGCAATAGTTATCCTGCGGCAGGAACTTATTCTGTTACCTTAATAAGCAGCGGAGGATGTGATTCTGTTGCAACATTGAATCTCACTGTTAATGCTATATTGACAAGCACAACAGACATTGCCATTTGCAACAACCAACTGCCTTATACATGGAATGGTAACAGCTATCCTGTTGCAGGAACTTACTCGGTCATATTAGTAAGCAGCGGAGGATGTGATTCCATTGCTACATTGAATCTTACTGCCAATGCAGTAGTGACAAGCACAACTAATACTACTATCTGCAGCACTCAACTTCCATACAGCTGGAATGGCAATAGTTATCCTGCTGCAGGAACTTACCCGGTCATATTAGTAAGCAGCGGAGGATGTGATTCCATTGCAACATTAAATCTTACTGCCAATGCAGTCGTGACAAGTACAACCAATACTACTATCTGCAGCACTCAACTTCCATACAGCTGGAATGGCAATAGTTATCCTACGACAGGAACTTACCCGGTTACATTAATAAGCAGTGGAGGATGTGACTCCATTGCTACATTGAATCTTACTGCCAATGCAGTAGTGACAAGCACAACGAATACTACTATCTGCAGCACTCAACTTCCATACAGCTGGAATGGCAATAGTTATCCTGCAGCAGGAACTTACTCTGTTACATTAATAAGCAGTACTGGTTGTGATTCCATCGCAACATTGAATCTTACAGCCAATGCAGTAGTGACAAGCACAACGAATACTACTATCTGCAGCACTCAACTTCCATACAGCTGGAATGGCAATAGTTACCCTGCGGCAGGAACTTATTCTGTTACATTAATAAGCAGCGGAGGATGCGACTCCATTGCAACATTGAATCTTACAGCTAACGCAGTAGTGACAAGTACAACCAATACTACTATCTGCAGCACTCAACTTCCATACAGCTGGAATGGCAATAGTTATCCTGCAGCAGGAACTTACTCTGTTACATTAATAAGCAGTACTGGTTGTGATTCCATCGCAACATTGAATCTTACAGCTAATGCAGTCGTGACAAGCACAACTAATACGACCATCTGCAGCACTCAACTTCCATACAGCTGGAACGGCAATAGTTATCCTGTGGCAGGAACTTATTCTGTTACATTAATAAGCAGTGGAGGATGCGACTCCATTGCAACATTGAATCTTACAGCTAACGCAGTAGTGACAAGTACAACCAATACTACTATCTGCAGCACTCAACTTCCATACAGCTGGAATGGCAATAGTTACCCAGCGGCAGGAACTTACTCGGTTACATTAATAAGCAGTGGAGGATGTGACTCCATTGCTACATTAAATCTTACTGCTAATGCAGTCGTGACAAGCACAACCAATACTACTATTTGTATCAATCAACTTCCATACAGCTGGAATGGCAATAGTTATCCTGCTGCAGGAACTTACTCTGTTACATTAATAAGCAGTGGAGGATGTGACTCCATTGCAACATTGATTCTTACAGCTAACGCAGTAGTGACAAGCACAACGAATACTACTATCTGCAGCACTCAACTTCCATACAGCTGGAATGGCAATAGTTATCCTGCTGCAGGAACTTACCCGGTTACATTAATAAGCAGTGGAGGATGTGACTCCATTGCTACATTGAATCTTACTGCTAATGCAGTTGTTACAAGCACGACTAATGTAACAATCTGTACCAACCAGTTACCATACAACTGGAATGGCAATACATATATTATTGGCGGCACATATTCTGTTACACTTATCAGCAGCGGTGGTTGCGATTCCATTGCTACACTTAATCTAACTGTAAATTCATTTGTTGGAAGCACAAGTGATATAACTATCTGCAACAACCAGCTTCCATATAGCTGGAATGGCAATAGTTACCCGGCTGCAGGAACTTATTCGGTCACACTTACAAGTACATCGGGTTGTGATTCTATTGCAACACTCAACCTGGTAGCTAATCCTGTTTCATCAAGTACAACCAATACTACAATTTGCGTCAATCTACTTCCTTATAGCTGGAACGGTAACAGTTACCCGGCTGCAGGAACTTATTCGGTTACGCTTACAGGCAGTAATAACTGTGATTCTACCGCAACATTAAATCTTGCAACAAGTCCTGTTGTTACAAGTACAACTAACAGCACTATCTGCAGCACTCAACTTCCTTATAGCTGGAACGGTAACAGTTACCCGGCTGCAGGAATTTATTCCGTTACGCTTATAAGTACCGCAGGTTGTGATTCTATCGCAACATTAAATCTTACAGCCAATCCTGTTGTAACAAGTACAACCAATACTACTATTTGTATCAATCAACTTCCATACAGCTGGAATGGTAACAGCTACCCGGCTGCAGGAACTTATTCTGTTACATTAACCAGTTCAGGCGGATGTGATTCTATCGCAACATTAAATCTTACTGCAACTACTACTATAACAAGCACAACGAATACCACTATTTGCAGCACACAGCTTCCTTATAGCTGGAATGGCAATAGCTACCCGGCTGCAGGAACTTATTCTGTTACATTGACCAGTTCAGGCGGATGTGATTCTATCGCAACATTAAATCTTGCAGCAACTGCTACCGTTACAAGTACAACATTTATCACAACATGCGATAACGAATTGCCTTATATATGGAATGGGAACAGCTATCCAACGGGAGGATCTTACCAGGTAACACTGACAAGTTCTGCGGGATGTGATTCTATTGCAACATTGAACCTGGCAGTGAATTCAGTGGTGACCAGTTCAACCAGTATAACAATTTGCAATACACAAATACCATATAGCTGGAATGGAATTGATTTTGTAACGAATGGAGATTATTTTGTAACGCTAACGGGTATTAGTGGATGCGATTCGGTTGCCAACCTGCATCTTATAATAAACAATGCCACATCAAGCAGCACCAGCGCCAGCATCTGCGGTAACCAGCTTCCTTATAACTGGAACGGACAAAGTTATAATACTGCAGGGCCGCATACAGTAACGCTTGTTAATGCTGTAAATTGTGATTCGGTTGCAACACTTAATTTGACCATTAATCCTGTCGTAACAAGCAGCATAAGTGCAAGCACCTGTAGCAATCAATTACCTTATAACTGGAACGGGCAGAGTTATAGTACTGCAGGTCCACATGCCGTAACACTCAGCAGTGCGGCCGGTTGTGATTCAATTGTAACATTGAATCTTACTATTAATCCTATAACAACAACGCCAACTGTTGCGAGCACCTGTGAGAACCAATTGCCTTATTCCTGGCATGGGCAAAACCTTGCGACTGCAGGATTACATACTGTAACACTTAGCAGTGCTGCTGGTTGCGATTCAATTGTAACATTGAATCTTACCATTAATCCTGTTGTAGCGAGCAGCACTAATACAAGCATTTGTTCTCATGAACTTCCCTATAGCTGGAATGGACAAAGCTACAATACAGGCGGTGCGCATATTGTAACACTAACCAGTGCGGCTGGTTGTGATTCAGTTGCAACACTTAATCTTAATGTAAACCAGACGCCGGGATTTGCTTCAGTGAGTTCTCCCATCAGTTATTGCCAGTATGCTACAACTGCACAGCTGACCGCAGGTATCATTACAGCAGGCAGCCAGTTAATATGGTATACTTCACCGACCGGCGGAAGCGGCTCAACAACAGCCCCGGTTCCATCTTCAACCAATGCAGGAACAACTACTTATTATGTAAGCCAACTGAATGGCGTTTGCGAAGGACCAAGAACATTCATAACGGTAACGGTTGTGTTGAAACCGGACCTTGGACCAGATAAACCTTTGAGAATATGTTTTGGTCAGTCAGCAGATCTTACACCATTATATAACGTATCCGGTTTAACCAATAGCTGGACATTTGCCCAACTACCTGTTCAAAATCCTGCTTCCATCAATACAGCAGGAACTTACCAGCTTGTTGTTCTGAACAGTACAGGTTGTTATGATACCGCATTGGTTACACTGGGTATACAACCTGCTGTAACAGCTTATGCAGGGGAAGACGATAATGCTGAATATGGTGTGCCATACCAGTTACAGGGAACCGGTGGAACACAATATCAATGGTCGCCAGGCGGAGACCTGAACAATCCATTTATACCTAACCCGCTTGCGACATTGACACATGATGAGACTTATGTGCTGATGGTGAGTGATGAGATAGGATGTTTTGCACTTGATACAGTGCGCCTGAAAGTATTAAATGGTCCAACGTTCTATGTTCCGAATGCATTTACACCAAATGGTGATGGCACGAATGATATTTTCCGTCCAACAGCTGTAGGAATTTCGAAGCTTGAATACTTTATGGTATTTAACCGTTACGGAGAAAAGGTATACGAAACACATGAACTGAAAGAAGGCTGGGATGGTAAATATAAGGGTATAAAACAACCGATCGATAATTATGTATGGCATTTAAAAGGCATCGATCGCTATGGGAAGACGAAAATAATGAAGGGTAATGTTATACTGGTCAGGTAGAGAATAAGGAATAAAGAATAACGAACAAGGAATGTTGAATATAGAATTGGGATCACTGCTTTCATTCTATATTCCTTGTTCCTTGTTCATTATCAGTATTTATTTTTCGTTTTACAAAGTCACTTGTCTTTGAACAAATTTCCTCACCAACACAAGTTCAATCAACTACTGGAACATTTTTCTATCTCAATATTGTCAAATCCCCTTTATAAACTTCTATCCTTCCATCCCGCATAATTCCCCTGACAATATAATAATAAGTTGCATCCGGAACAGGTTTTGACTTATACATTCCCTGCCAGTCACTCTGGTAATTGTCTTTTCTATATACCAAACTTCCATAACGGTTGTACACAAATACATCTACGTGTTTAAAACAATCCTGCTTTGTTATAACCCATTTATCGTTTACACCATCTCCATTGGGCGTAAATGCATTGGGAATTTGTGGCGTACAATTATAATTACATCCATCTTTGATGGTTATTGAATTAGACACTCCCGGAGCAGCACACAAATTACCTTCCACAGAAACAAGGCAGGTTACATTATCACCTACAGATAAGTTTGTTGTAACATACGTATTGGAATTTCCACTTTGAACACTAATCCCATTTACCTGGAAATCGTAAACGGCAGTTCCTCCACTTGTATTTGCCGTTGCAGTAAAAGTTGCAACATCCCCGGAACATATTGCGTCGCCGGGATTTACTTCAATGGAAACATTTGCAGGAATATCGCTATTGATCGTTATGGCAAGTGAATTAGATACTGCTGTAGTACTTACCGAACATGACGTAGCACCTACAGTAATTTCACAGGTAACAACATCAGTATTTAACAGTGATATTGTTGCAAAAGTATTCGAGCTTCCATTTTGAAAACTGATATTATTCACTTTAAAATTATAGTTCACCGTGCCTCCACCGGTATTCGTAGCCGTTGCCGTAAATGTTATTGATGTTTCCGGGCAAACTGGACCGGTTGGATTTGCTGTTATTGTTACGGTGGGAGTAAGAGCACCGAGCACTACTGTCAACACGCTGCCCGTAACACCATAATTACATCCATTAAATGTTTCCACAACAATGTCACCCGAAACAGCAGTTCCAAAATTCACAATGATCGTTGTAGTGCCCTGTCCGCCGACAATCGTTGCTCCCGTCGGCACAGTCCATTGATAATATATTGCGCCCGAAACAGGAACAGTTTGGTAAACCACTCCTGTTGCACCTGAACAAACTGCCGATGGTCCGGTTACAATATCCGGATCAAACAATGGCGGCAATGTTGTAAAAATCCAACCTGTATTTCCACCCAGATCAACTGAATTGTAAGCCATAAAAACTGCACTGCCGGAGCAATGTATGTCCTGTATGTGAATATTAAATCCCAGTACTGAATCTCCCACTTTGTTGATCATAGCGGGTGCACCGGGAGTTGAAGATTGCAATACAATATAGGATGTGCACGACCCCTGTATGTGAAAGTGATTATTTATTGATTGTGTAGTACCGCTCGTTGCTGTATAACTGGTAAGTGTGTACGTAAATCCGGCACTAAAAGTAAGGTTGCGGTAAGTATTGTTTCCCTGGATAATTCCATTCTTGTTAAAAACTACATCACGAAATGTATTCCCTTGCTCAATTTTGCCATTACCTGCAAAAGAAACATCATGAAATGTATTGTAGTCAATAATTGACCCGGTACCTGATGCCCCGGTAAAATTCAGATCATAATAAGTAAAGTTTCCACCATCGAAACTTGGAAGGCCATTTGCTGTACAATTCACAACTGAAGTACCACAGTTTATCACAAGACCGGTAGCCGCTGATGTTGCATACCAACACCTTCCCCCGAAGGAAAGATTAAAAACCGATGATCCCATATTCAATGTTCGTGGTGCCATTATCGTGGATACAGAGAAAAAAACCAAGGCATTCACCGTTTGATTATTAGTATTAAGAATACCATGTGCAAGTGTTAAAAGATTATCTGTACTGAAAGTATCGGCAAATGACCACTCTCCTCCTATTCCATTAAACACAACCTCGTTGTTAAAAGTTTTACCCGCCATTGTAACCGTTTGGCCCGTAGTTGTAGCTTCCAAATTTACTTTACCTGCAAAATTCATATTCATACCTGCAACAAGTGTAAGTGATCCATAGATCTTTAATAGATTGGTTGTTGGACCATTTAATGTTGGCGTACCTGTAACACCTGTCCAGGTCATATTACGACAATACGCAGTAGGTATATTTATTAAAACAGTTTGTGAAGCTGAAGAAAAAGAATTTGCGTCAAAGAAGACATTGTTGCCCGGTGTTGGTGAACATCCCGATGGAGCACCCCCACTGGTATAGGACCAATGATTGCCATCGTCCCAATTACCGCCATTACCTATCCAATATAAATCCTGTGAACCTGTAACACTGAATGTCCAACCAGTATTATTACCAAGATCAACCGAATTATTAGCTGTAAAAGCACCACCTGTTGCATTGATATCTTTTAATACTACAAAAGATACATTTACTACTCCGGCAGGATGATTGATTGTTGCCTGTGCTCCAGGTACTGATGAATGAATATCGATCAATGCGCCACAGGTTCCATTTGCAGTGAAGGTACCGTTGATCGTTTGTGTAGTCGCGGGATTACTACGAAGTTCATAAGTATAACCTGCAGTAAAACTGACATTGTTATAAGTATTGTTTCCCTGGATAATTCCTCCCATGTTAAAAACTACGTCATGAAATGTATTTCCCTGTTCAATTTTACCATTATTTGTAAAACTAACATCATGAAATGTATTGTAGTCAATAATCGACCCGGTACCTGATGCCCCGGTAAAATTCAGATCATAATAAGTAAAGTTTCCACCATCGAAACTTGGAAGGCCATTTGCTGTACAATTCACAACTGAAGTACCACAGTTTATCACAAGACCGGTAGCCGCTGATGTTGCATACCAGCATCGTCCACCGGATGAAAGATTAAAAACTGACGACCCCATATTCAATGTTCGTGGTGCCATTATCGTGGATACAGAGAAAAAAACCAACGCATTCACTGTTTGATTATTCGTATTAAGAATACCATGTGCAAGTGTTAAAAGATTATCTATACTGAAGGTATCGGCAAATGACCACTCTCCTCCTATTCCATTAAACACAACCTCGTTGTTAAAAGTTTTACCCGCCATTGTAACCGTTTGGCCCGTAGTTGTAGCTTCAAAATTTACTTTACCTGCAAAATTCATATTCATACCTGCAACAAGTGTAAGTGATCCATAGATCTTTAATAGATTGGTTGTTGGACCATTTAATGTTGGCGTACCTGTAACACCTGTCCAGGTCATATTATAGCAATACGCAGTAAGTATATTTATTAAAACAGTTTGTGAAGCTGAAGAAAAAGAATTTGCATCAAAGAAGACATTGTTGCCCGGTGTTGGTGAACATCCCGATGGAGCACCCCCACTGGTATAGGACCAATGATTGCCATCGTCCCAATTACCGCCATTACCTATCCAATATAAATCCTGTGAACCTGTAACACTGAATGTCCAACCAGTATTATTACCAAGATCAACCGAATTATTAGCTGTAAAAGCACCACCTGCTGCATTGATATCTTTTAATACTACAAAAGATACATTTACTACTCCGGCAGGATGATTGATTGTTGCCTGTGCTCCAGGTACTGATGAATGAATATCGATCAATGCGCCACAGGTTCCATTTGCAGTGAAGGTACCGTTGATCGTTTGTGTAGTCGCGGGATTACTACGAAGTTCATAAGTATAACCTGCAGTAAAACTGACATTGTTATAAGTATTATTCCCTTCAAGAATTCCACCCATGTTAAAAACAACATCATGAAAAGTATTACCTTGTTCAATGATAGCATTATTTGTAAAATTAACATCATGGAAGGTATTATAGTCGAGAATTGCTCCACTACCTGATGCCCCGGTAAAATTCAGATCATAATAAGTATAGTTTCCGCCTTCGAAACTCGGAAGACTATTTGATGTACAGTTGATCACTGAAGTTCCACTGTTTATTACAAGACCGGTAGCTGCCGAGGTTGCATACCAACATCTTCCTGAAAAGGAAAGATTAAAAACAGACGATCCCATATTTAATGTTCGCGGTGCCATCACCGTGGAAACAGAGAAAAAAACCATTGCATTCACTGTTTGATTATTCGTATTAAGAACACCATGCGCTAATGTTAAAAGATTGACTGTGCTAAAGACATCAACAAATGACCATTCTCCTCCGATTCCATTAAAAACAACTTCGTTGTTAAAAGTTTTACCCGCCATTGTAACCGTTTGACCGGTAATAGTAGCTTCAAAATTTACCTTACCTCCAAAATTCATATTCATACCTGCAACAAGCGTAAGTGATCCATATATCTTTAATAGATTGGCTGCCGGACCAGCCATCGTAGGCGTATGTGCTGCTCCTGTCCAATTAATACTGCGTACAAGAATCGTTAATGGATCGAAGCTGACTATTTGCCCGGCTGCAGAAAAAGAATTCGCATCAAAAAAAACATCATCCAGTGCAGTCGGGATTTGTGTATGTAATGTTGTACCACCTGAGGTGGTTGCCCAATGGCTGAGATCAGACCAGTTGCCGGAACCTCCTATCCAGTAATAATTTACTGCTGTTGCTTTGAAAGAAATAAGAAAAAGAAATAAGGAGATGAATGTCACTCGCCTGTTAAATAAATAACATAACAATTGTTTCAATGTTTTCATGCCGGGTATTTAAGCGTTTTTGATAAATATTGTTTAATTAGTTGGTTTTAAAGGACTACAAATACATCAATCCGGCGACAATTGAATGCACTTGTTTTAAATGGAATAAAAAAGGGAATATATACAGGGAGAAATGATCTTCTCATACATGATAAAGGCAGTTGTCGGTAAAATCTAAAACCCGTTTTCATACAGTAGAGTATTGAGGCTTTATTATATAAATATAAAACTTAAAGCCGAACATGCAATTGATTTACCGGTAAATTTGTGCAAGGCTTCTTTGGGCGGTTCTATGAAATACAGTAAGTTATAGCCCAACTATAAAATATTCTTGCCGCTTATACCATTCACCTTTTTTATGTCTTTTTTCAGTCTGACTTTGCAGCAGCAAAGTATACCAACACTAAAAGTTTTACCATGAAAACAATCTTTGTTTTTGCACTGACTACACTGTTTAATTTTACAGCTTTCGCACAAACCAAACCCGGGAAGATTACCGGCAACATTTCCTCTACTGATAACAAACCTGTGGCTTCCGTAACAGTTGAATTATTAAGCCAGGCCAATAAAAAACTCGTAAAAGCAGGATTGACCGATAAATCGGGAGTTTATTCGTTTGAGAATATTGCAGTAGGTCAATACATATTGTCGTTTACTGTTACGGGTTATGCAAAGAAAATAAGTGCACCTTTTGAGATCACGGCTGAGAATCCTACCATAGAAGTTCCATCAACACAATTGGAGGTACAAACCAAATCACTGGGCAATGTAACCGTTGTGGGCAATAGGCCATTCATAGAGCAAAAAATTGATCGTACTGTTGTAAACGTAGATGCATCTCCATCCAATGCAGGCGCAACCGCACTGGAAGTATTGGAAAAATCGCCCGGGGTTACAGTTGATAATGATGGCAACATCAGTTTGAAGGGAAAACAGGGAGTCATTATCATGATGGATGGAAAACAAACCTATTTATCCGGCGCTGATCTTGCAACTGTTCTTAGAAGTATGCCTGCATCCGCACTCGACCAGATCGAGATCATGACCAACCCGTCGTCAAAATATGACGCAGCCGGAAACTCAGGTATTATTAATATCAAAACAAAGAAAAGCAAGACAAAAGGTTCTAATGGGAATATTTCAATTGGTAATACCAGTTCACTTTTTCGTTATAACGGTAACGAAAAATTACTTTTCAAACCTACGCTTTCAATAAATTATAATTACAAAAAGAATAAAGTAAACCTGTTTGGAAATTTTGTTTACAATTACAGGGAAGGCCGCGGTAAACTCGATATCGTAAGCAAGTATTACAGGGATGGCAAGCAAATAGACAGTATCAATAATGTAAATACACTTTTTAATTTCCGTAACAATAACTACACGTTGAAACTGGGAATGGATTATACACCCAATAAGAAAAATAACTTTGGAATTGTATTGAATGGTTTCCTTTTCGCAGGGCGTCCTGGGCCTACCACCTACACTGCCTTTACCGATCTGCAGGGAAATGTTTTTTCCAGGCTCAATTCCAAAACAGTAAATAAGAACAGTTTTAAAAATTTTACTTCTAATTTCAATTACAAACATACTTTCGATTCTACAGCTGACATTACCCTCGACCTGGACTATGCCAGGTACAGTAACACATCCAATCAGTTATTGAGCACTGGTTTCTTTGACGGAGATTATGTACAAACTTCAGATTCAATGTTCCTTAAAGGACATCTCCCTTCCATCATAGACATTTATTCTGTAAAATCTGATTTTACAAAACAATTAAAGAAGGGAATAAAACTGGAGGCCGGAATAAAATCGAGTTATGTGAGGTCTGATAACCTGGTGGATTACCAGCGCAAAGCTGGCAATGGCTGGGTTCCTGATTCACGCAACAACCATTTTATTTATACTGAAAATATCAATGCTGCTTATCTAAATGCAAATAAGAAGTTCAAAAAATTTGATGTTCAAACCGGGTTGAGAATGGAAAACACTAATAGCAAGGGCACCCAGGTATTGGACAATTCCACGGTGAAAAGAAGTTATATAAGCCTGTTCCCATCAGTATTTGTAAGCTACCCTATCAATAAAAAGAATAGCCTTACTGTTTCTTTCAGCAGGAGATTACAACGTCCCAATTACAATGATTTGAACCCTTTTACATTCTTCCTCGATTCATTGTCATATCGCCAGGGTAATCCATACCTTACTCCACAATTTTCTTATAATTATGAATTAACGCATAACTATAATGGAAAATTAAATACGACCTTAAATTATACAAAGACAACAGATGTCATCTCCAATATAATCAATCGTAAAAGAGGTGCTAACAATGAGATCATCGGGTTTCTTACTTCAGGGAATATTGCCAAGTACACCAATATGGGGATTGCGATCAGTGCACCGGTTAAGTTTGCAAAATGGTGGAATTCCAATTTGTATGCAAATGTGTACAGGAATCATTATGTAGGCACGTATATTTCAAATGAAACCGGCCAGCCTGAAGTTGTTGATCTTGATCTCTCCTTTACATCATTCACTTTTAACATCAATAATAATTTCACGATTGGTAAAGGATGGACTGCAGAGCTTAGTGGATGGTACAGGTATAAAACGATTGAACAATTATCTATGTCTTATCCAATGGGACAAATGAATATTGGTCTTGCAAAAAATAACCTTCTTAAAGGAAAAGCAAGTATCCGTTTAAATGCACGTGATCCTTTTAACTGGCAGTCATATCGTGGGTTAACAAAATATGGCACTGTCGATATTTCGATCAGGAATCGCTGGGACAACAGGCAATATGGCGCAACCTTCACTTACAAATTTGGTAAACAATTCCAGGTGCGTCGCAGAACAACGGCTTCTGAAGAAGAACAAAGCCGTGTGGGAGGTGCAGGAAATTAATCAGATCAACATTTTTATACGAATAAAAAAGGGCCGCTTGAGCGGCCCTTGATTTTACAAGAATATTTCCTAAAACTTCAGAATTTTCCTTGTGACCTTATCATTGCCCTGTCTTAATTCTACAATATAAGATCCCGCCTTAAGATCGCCACCGATATGAATGGTTTGATAGGGCATAATTCTTACCGTTTTAAATTCTCTTCCCTGCATATCTGATATCCTTACATATATTATTTCTTTTAGTGCTGATAATACCTGCAGGTTAAAATCAGTTACACTTGGATTAGGAAATATCTGGACATCCTTTATCGAACCGGTTAACGGTTGATTGTTGTTGTTTGATTGTTGCTGCCCTTTCGCAAAACCGCCAGGCGGAGGACAAGATGGTAATTTAACAACCGATTTTCTTATGGTACTGCTTGCACAATTGTTGATTGCCTGTGCAGTAACATTGCCATCTATCGCTGTTGAAGGGTATGAAACTGCAATGCTTGTTGACCCCTGTCCGGAAAGAAGCACTGCTCCTGAACTTAAGGGAACTGTCCATTGTACCGAACTTGCATTGGAAGGCATCGATGCTAACGTATAGGTATACACTCTTCCGGAAACATCTTCACAGAAGCCCGTTTGGATAACATCTATTACACTCGGAGTGCCCGGGTTGAGTTTATTGACTCCAAGTGATCTTAATCCACTCGTACCACATCCGTTTGAAGATGAAACCGAGATCGTTCCATTGGTAAATCCTGCCTGGAATTGAACAGTAATGCTAACATCATTCGGACCTGAACCGTTTGGATGAGTTACGGTTGCACCCGGCGGCGCTGTCCACGTATAGGACGTTGCACCGCTTACAGGAACAATTGAATACGTTGCCGCAGATCCACCCGGTGCTACATTCGCACACACATTTGTAGGTCCGCTGATCAAACCGGGAGTTGAAGACGGCGTTTTCGGGATACTAAATGTACGTGTGCCGCTGGTTCCACATCCATTTGCCGCGATCACACTAATTGCGCCTCCCGTAAAACTATTATCGAAACTTACGTTAACAATGGTATCATTTATCCCGCTAAGAGGATGCGATATACTTGTTCCTGCAGGTCCGGACCATGCATAGGAAGTAGCCGCAATAACAGGTGCAATCGAATACGTAGCGGTACCCGCTGTGCCGATCAATTCGCAAACACTTGCAGGTCCTATAATGGGTGCAGCTGTATTTGGGAATTGTGTTAACAGGTAAAAGACGGCCATGGGGCTTGTACCACAAAGGTTATTGGCAGTAACACGTATTTGCTTATTGTTCTGGGTTGAAAACCCTGTATTGAATGTTACCGTAATACTGGAGGAACCCAGGCCTGCGATCAACACTACGTTTGGCGGCAATACCCAGTTATAGGAAGTAGCTCCTGAAGAAAATGCAGTATAGGTCATCTGGTCTCCGGTTCCCAGGTAAGGACATACATTTACTGTTCCCGTAACCGTTGGAACAAGCAATGGTACCTGGATGTTAACTGCAGTTGAACAGGTTGAACTGTTATTATTTCCATCAGTAACTGTCCAGATAATTGTTGAATTACCGGGATTGAACAACCCACTTGCATTATTGCCGGTACCACTACGGGTAGTTGCACCTATTACCTCGTAGGTCACTGTAGTGATGGTACAATTATCTGTTGCAACGAGAACAGGTATTGCAAAGGTATTTCCGGGAACTGAACAGAAACTTTGCGCAGGCGGGCATGTAATATCAGGCACTGTTATATCATTTACTACTACAGTCTGCTGCTGCGAAGTAGTATTGTTTTTTGAATCAGTATAGGTCCAGGTGATGGTAAATGTTCCCTGTGTATTATAGGTCAGCGGATCGGTCGTAACACCTGGTATTGGCCCTTCACAGGCATCAGTTGATGTTGGCGTATCCGTAACCGTTACAGAACATTCCCCGGTAGCATCAGGTAGAACTGCCAGGTCGGGTGAAGGTGCCTCTTCATCATTTACTGTTACAGTAAAACTGCAATTGGCATCAGGTGCACATGCTCCTTCAGCCAGTACATCCACAGTAGTTATTCCCAATGGGAAATCATAAGGGAAACTGATAAAATCACCGTTTACCAGGTAAGATACAGTTGGTGCCGGGAAGCCTGTAGCAGTTTGCTCATAAGTTCTTGTAGCAATACAAACGCCTGCATCTGTTGTAGTAACCACATTCTGGCAGGTTAAGCCCGGAGCTGTATTAACTGTAAGTGTTCCACTTAAGGAAACATTTACACATGGTCCTGTAGTGGTAACCGTATAGCTGAAATTACCAAATTCAATAGGTGTTCCACTTATAGTAAATTCACCTGCATTATAAGCGGCATTGAGTCCTGCAGGCAATGATCCTGCGGTGATGGATGCACCTGTACCGCCGCCGCCAATTGTATAAGTGATATCAGCAATAGCAGCGGGCATACAAATAGTTTGCGCATCCGTTCCTGCTGGTGATGAGAGCGAAATAGTTGAATTTTGATTTACGTTAACCGTTGCAGTAACTGTACTGATACTACAATTAGTGGATGGATCATTTGCTGTAACAGTATAAGTAGTTGTTGCCGTAGGATTAACTGTAATATTCTTATTAGCTGCAGATAATGTTCCTGATCCGCCCGGTAATCCGTTTATACCTCCTCCAGTGCTTGCAGTCCAGGAGAAAAGAGGAAGCGGAATCCCATTCATTGCAATATCATCTATTGCCCACCAGGATTGAGCGAGTGTAACGTTTGAAACGAAGTTAAACCTGATCCTGAAATTTGCATTGTTGATAAAAGAACTGAGGTTTATATTCGCCGTAACAAAATTGTTATCTGCTCCCTGGTTAGCTGTGAAAGTATTTGTTCCAATAATTGCTCCCGCTGTTGAAATATTTGACCAGCTGCCACCACCGTTTGTAGAAATCTGTACTGAAACACCTGCTTCACTCCCTTTTTGGTATGAATGCCTGAATGAAAAACTCAGTGATGAATAAGCTGTTGTATTTATTACCGGTGATGTGAGGGTTGAATTGGTAGATGCATTGCCTAATGCCGCAGCTACTGCTATTATAAACTGGCTTGCGTCGTTATTTGTAATTGTTGCGAGACCTGCAAGGTAACCACTGGCCTGTTGTGAAAAAGCGGTACCACCCCCACTGTTAGTACCAGCTGCCGCATAAGTAAAACTTCCTGTTGTATTAAAATTTTCTGCTGACAAGGAAGGATTGGAACCTACAGTAGCCGCAGCCGTTAGTGCCTGGCTGTTACCAATACAGATTGTAGATGTTGGCGGGGTTATACTGATTGCAGTTGGCGCCTTTTTTATAGTAATAACCATTTGGTTATTCACTGCGCCACATGCACCCGGAGGATTATTACTTGTTAAGGTTAATGTTGCAGTTCCAGCCGTGATCTCGGCTGCAGAAGGAGAATAAGTTGCATTCAGTGTGGTATTGTTTGGTGAAAAAGTACCGGTTCCTCCTGACCAGGTGCCGGTGCTGCCGGTACCGCCAATTGATCCTGCCAGCAGCACACCTGCAGTTGCACAAACTATTTGATCAGGCCCAGCATCTGCTGTAGCGGCACCATCGATCGTAACAGTTGAGGTATTATTACTGCTGATGATATTGGTACAAAATGTACTTGTTGAAGATCCTATATTCGTTACCGTTATTGTTGTAGAACCAACATTGGTTAATCCGGCTGCTACAAATGTGCCGGTATTTGCGGTTGTTACTGTCATGCTGGCTGTTAAGCCGGTTGCCAGTGGTGAACTCCGATCGTAAGTAACGGTATAAGATCCAATAGGCAGATTACCTGTAAGCGTTACAGTAGAATTGGCATTTGTAACACATCGTGGCGTCACGGCACTCATTGCTGTAAGCGTATAAGTGTCACAGTAAGTAATCAAAACCTGCCCGGCTGCACCTGCACCACCTGTCTTGCTCCCGCCAAATGCAGATACACCGCCACTTCCACCGCCACCAGGAGAAAGTCCGGGACTACCATTGTTACTGGCACTGGCCGCTGGTCCGCCGTTACCACCTTTATAAGGCGCAACATTAGGATTACCAGTTCCACCGGTCACCCCACTTGCAGCAGCAAAGTTTCCTGCAGCACCGCCGCCTACACCACCTGAACCACCAGCAGCGCCATTAAGTAAACCAACGCCACCAGCGCCAGCCGTGCCGGTACCTATATTTCCACGTGTACCCCTGCCACCGCCATTTGCAGTAAGCAACAAAGTACCACCTGAAGTTGAAAATGTTGACGCTGTTCCTACAGTACCATCAGCGTTTGAGCCGGACGTTCCCCCGGCTCCTCTTACAATATTATATGTTTGCCCCGCCGAAACACTCATTGTAACGGTATTATAAGCACCACCACCACCACCGCCACCCGTACCAACGGTTGCGCAACCGCCAGCTCCGCCTCCGCCACCCCATAGCTCTACTTTAATTTGTGTTACACCCGCCGGAACAGTCCATGGGCTTGCAGGATTGGTTACTACTGTTTGTGAAACTGCATAGTTACCGGTTAATACCAGTAATATCAGCACAAAGAAAAAGCCTGGTAGTTGTATAAATTTACTTTTCATTCGCTGAAATTTTAGAGTTATAAATGATGCTTTGCCTTATTAAAAAATTATTCTACTATTATTTGTAATACATACTTTTTCTTGCCAGGCGCCTCTATACTTAACTGGTAGTTTCCTGCGCTCACAAGGCTCTTCACAGGGACTATTTTCATTTCGTTACCATCGTTTAATAGTAAATCGCCCTTATACACTACTTGCCCGGTCTTATTGATAATGGTTAGCCCATAATGGCCTTTGGGCTGATTTTTAAAGTGCAATTGAACAATAGTATTGTGAACAGGATTTGGATATACTGAAATGCCTGGTTGAAGGTCAATAGCATTTACCTTTGCAATATTGCTGTAGCTGGCATGATTATCTACCCCGATTGATTTAATGCGGTAGAAGTTATCAGTTACAAATGCTTCGCCGTCGTTATAATTATACAGGCCGCCGTTTCCGTTATTGGTTTGTACCTGTGCAATACCGAGTTTTTCGAAATTCCTGCCGTCCCTGCTTCTTTCTACTTCATAACGATCTATATTAATTTCATTTTCTACTTTCCAGCTTACAACAGCCGATTTCTCACCTGTACGGATAGCCGATATATTTACAAACTTCACCGGCACAGGCCCCAATGTGTTGAATACAATAAAAAATCTGTCAGCTAATGCAGAAGCAGGATCGGAGGTAACATTGAAGTCAATCCATGTGCTGTCTGTAAGACTAACCGGTGTGCTACTGTTGTTGAAGCGATCTGTAAAAAAAGCCGTGGCTCCTGGCAGATCAATACCTGAAGGTTCCAGTTTAAGCCGGTAAGATTGTTGACGCAGATCGGTACAATGGTAAAACAGAGTATCCGTTACAGAAAGTTCAGCTCTTGCATTTATAGAAAGTATTTTATCATTACATGCAATTCCAAAATTCTCAGAGGCATTCGGAATTTTGATTGCATCTTCAGAGTCGAAGCCGCTTTCAAACGATGAATTAAGTGCAAGTGTATTACCGTCTGCAAGTAATCCTGCCTGGTTGTATAAATAAGTCCTTAAAAACTGTGTTGTACTATTCTGGCGATATACAAGCTGGCTACCTGTTATTTTATTTGTTTCACTGAAATTTACCGTACCACCGGGTGTAGAATAAACAAAGAAAGCCTGGCCAGATTGAATTTTCGAATATGGAACGCCTGCAGGATAATTTGGTGTACCTCCCGGAGTTGGAACCCAACCGGTAACACTGCTTAGCACCTGGTAGCCTCCATATCCTAATGATCCTGCCAATAATGGATCCCACACATAATATTTAGTATCAATTCCGGTAGATGAAGTTAATACACTTGTAAAATCGATGGAGGATGCGTACGGGTTACCGATTGATTCGAGTTTATTGGGTGCTACAGTCGTTGAAGCCGGTGCATCAACGCCCGGTGAATATATTTTTCCTTTTGTACGGAATGTTGTTGTATTTGCTGCTGTTGATGAAGTTTGAACAGACCTGTCACCTCTTACAAAAACCATATATCCCTTAGCGTTAGCTAGCTGCAGGGAGTTGGTTGGGGTGAGGCCATCATCAATTCCATCCCAGGCATTTGTAGTACTGTTATAGAATTTGATGGATGGACCGGCCGTAGTATAGAAATCATAACCCCGTGCCACAGCACCTGCTTTTTCACTCGACAAAGTAGTACCTAATCCTGCCGTTCCGACAGCAAGTGGGGCATTCCCTTCCTGCCATGTATTATTCACCGTTTGACCAAAAGCAGGTGTTGACAAAAACTGCCATGACTTTCCATGAGCAATCCCGGTAGGGATAAAACGTTCTACAATAAATCCACCGGTACCATAAGTAATACTGTTTGCAAGGTTTACCTGGTCGACTCTTGCTGTATTGGAAGCTGTCGATTTTAAACTGATATTTCCCGTGCTGAGATTCAATTTACCTGCAGCTCCAAGGGAAAGTACATTTTCAACACTAAGATCGCCGTTGATGTTAAGATTTACCGCATTAGTCGTTGTAAGGTTGTAATAAGCAAGATTGGTGCCTGTCGAATTATAATTCTGATTAGTGGTTCCATTCAGCAACACAGTTCCATTGCTATGAACAAATCCGCTGTTATTATTGGAAAGGTTGCCCTTCACCGTTATAATACCTGCAGGAGCAGTTTTAACTGAGGTGCCGGAAAAATTCAGGCCATAGTAAGGAATTACATTCGTTATTATTTGTGCATTGGTGCCGGCTGGTCCGCCATAATATTCGACGGTAGAACCATCCTCCAATGTTATAGCAGGGTTGTTGGTATTTGCGACCGATGTAGCAGCACCACCTGAAAAACCTGCACTGTTGCCCAGTTTAAAAAGCCCGCCATTCTTAACAGTGAAATTTCCTCCCGCCTGGAATTTTATTCCTGTCCCCAGCGAAGTATTGGCTACATTGGCCCCTGAAACAACAAGATTGTAATAGGTTGGCGCAGTTAAACGGATATCTTCTGTTGTTGCTGCAGAATTGGTGAATTCGATCGTTGTGCCGGTTCCCAGCGAATAAGTTCCCTGTGCATCTGGTTTTGTTCCCGTTCCCCCTGTCTTATAAAGTGATGTTCCCGACATAGTAAGGTTGGTGCCTGCACCACCCATAGTATTGTTACTAACATCGAGGGTTACACTATTTTGAGTAAGAATTGTACCCAGGACAGATGTGATAGCTGAAGATATCGTCTTGTTACCACTTGTAGAAAATGTAAGGTTGCGATACCCCCTTGCACCCCGCAATACCTGGTCTCCTGCACCATACAACTCGATAGTACCGCCGGTGTTATTGTAAGGTGTAACCGCAAATTCAGGTAACAGTGAGGCTCCTGTTTTTGCGAGCTTTAAAAGCCCGGAAGAAATATTAAAGCTGCTCGCGGCACTGCTGAAAGTGAAAGTACCTGCATCAAAGATTCCGTTTGAAAGTGTAAAAGAAGAAGTACCTCCGCCCTGTACCGCAACATCTGACAACATTGTTGTGGTTCCGCTTCCCGTTTTATTTAAAGTATAAAAAAACTCTCCACCTATAGTATTAATTGACTGTGCACCCGAACCGTTAAAATTTATTGTACTCGTCTGTTCACTGAAGCCGCTCTGACCATAGTTTGTCCAGTTACCGCCTAATGTCGTGGCAAAGGTGCCGGCTTGCAGTACCGCAGTATTTTGTATAGTTATGTTGTTTTGAACAGTAGTATTACCAGTAATGGTTTTACTACCGGTGTTGCTCAATGTTAAATTGCCATACAGAGGTGTTGCAAAAACAGTTTGACCTCCGGCTGCATTGTAATCTACCGTACTTGTTGCATTGAAGCTAAAACTGCTGAAGTTAGAAGGGAAATTACTTGAGCCAACACCGCCATTATTTCTCCCGAGTTTCAGGAGGGTGCCTGCAGCCATATTTATCGTACCGCCTGCTGCACTCCTGTTCATTGATTGTGTTGAACCGATATCCAGCGTGGAAGTATTATTTATATTAAGATCCCCGATATTCCTGAATCCATTTGTGCCCGAGCCACTAAGCACTACCGTTGGTGAATTTGTTTCCCCGATATTTGTCTCGGTAGCGCCCAAATAGATAGGCTGGGTACCTGAGTTATTTGTAATGGTTTGCGTACCTGTTCCATTGAAAATAATTCTTCCGGGTTTGTTCGAAGGATCATTACCTATACCTGCCAGTGTAGCGTTGCCATATAGGTACATTCTTCCGGTAGTATTTACATCAGCATAGAAAGGATAATTCAGGCAGTTATTACTTTGCAGTGTAGTAAGATTTCCGCCATAACTGATCACACCACCGGGACCTACACTTAAATAACTACCTACCGCGGGAGCAAAAAAACTTGATGTATGTGTGTTCAGCGAAGTTGCGTTTAAGATATTAAGTGTATTGGAGCCAGTGTATAACTTAAAGTAAGATGCGGAACTGATGGCAACAGTACCACCTATATCAATGCTTAATGATTTAATTGTAACACTCGAGTTCATAGTTACGATCAATGCTCCTGATAGCAGGTTAAAGATGTTATAGATGTCAATGTTCATTACAACATCATTGCATGCACCGGGAACTCCTGCAGGACTCCAGTTTGCTGCATTGTTGAAATTATTATCCACGCCACCCCCTGTTGTACTTCCTGATCCGATCCATGTTTTGGTACCGGTACTTGTACTGATCGTTACTGCATCACTGGATGTACAACCCTTTGAATCGGTTACAGTAACGGTATAAGTGCCGGGTGCGGCAGTTGGATTTGCAATGGTTGCATTACTTACCCCTGCACTCCACAGGTATGTATAACCGGCTGTACCGCCCGATGCGGTAGGAGAACCTCCGATTGTTACTGGTATAGCCGCACAACCCGATTGGTCGATACCTGCATTTGCAACAGGATTTGCGTTTACAGCTACCGTTACTGTTGCGGGAGATGCAGATATACAACCAATCCCGCTTACAGCATAAATAGTGAATGTTGTTGTTTGTTGTGTGGTTAGTAGGTTCGTTGGTGTTCCTGTTATGGTAGAGCTGGTTGAGCCGGCGAATCCCATACCTGTGATAAATACATTGTCCCGTATCCATGTATAGGTGGTTCCTGCAACACTATTCGGATTTGATGCTGTGATCGTACCAATTGGCATTCCTGAACAGGTTTCCTGGGAAAGCGGCGAAGCACCTACCGTGGGCAAAACTCCAATGGTCACCGCAAACGCAGGTCCTGTTGCACTGGTGCCACATGAATTAACTGCCCTGACCGTTATATTTCCTCCGGTTACTCCTGCTGAAGCTGTAATAGATACTGTTCCCTGGCCACTTGTGATCGTCCAACCGGCCGGAACAGTCCATGTGTAGCTGGTTGCATTGGTCACAGCAGAAATAGTGTATACGTTACCGATAGAGTTAGGACAAACACTTGATGAACCGCTTATTGTACCAGGAGCTGCAGGTGTAGGAGGATTCACTGTGACAGCGAGTGTACGTAAAGAAGCATAGGTCACTGCCAATACTGGAACATTCGCTCCGGCAGAATATCCCCAGAAGTTGGCTATAGCTGTACCGGCAGGGCCCTTCTGCAATCCCATGGCGATATATCCCGGGCTGGAAATGCCGTTGAAGATATCGGTATTTGCTGCAGCATTGAGTGTCAATGAAATTTGTCCTCCACTTCCCCAAACACCACTGTGGTAATTGGTTCCGCTTGCAGCTGCGCTGAACAATGTTGCGGCAGAAGATATAGTCGGATCATTTGTACCTAATCCATTAATAAGATTTATAGTTCCGCTGGTACCTGATCCGTTATTCGTAAGTTTTAAAAGGGTCGTTAATGTTGCACCAACCGGTATTACCGACAATGAACTCAACGGAAATTTTATATAACCCCTACGAACAGGTGTAGTTATCGTTGCTGCAGTAATCCCGTCACTGAACTTTGTAGTGCCATCTGTATAACCGGTATTATCAGTAGCGTTAACGGGTGAAATATTTATTGTCTGGCTGGCAGCACTGGAACCGCAACTGTTAACCGCAGCCACAGCAATATTTCCACTGGCAGCTGCACCACTTGTTGAATAAGTTACAGAAATAGTCCCTGTACCAGAGGTGAGCGTCCAACCGGAAGGTGCTGTCCAGGTATAACTGGTTGCGCCCGGCACCGCTGCAATACTATATGCATTACCAGTTGTAGAAGGACATACCGAAGCAGACCCCGTTATGCTCCCGGGAGTAACAGGTATAGCGTTTATTACCTGCGTTAAAACAGGCGAAGTGCTTGTTGTATAAAGAATGTCGCCGGAGTATACCGCAGTTAATGAATGAGACCCTGCAGAAAGTGAAGAAGTCCCAAGTGTGGCAACTCCTCCACTAATTGAGGAAATTCCGATAGATACTGCCCCATCAAAAAATTCCACAGTACCGGTAGCTATCGCGGGAGTTACAGTCGCAGTTAAAGTTATACTGGTTCCAAGACAGGATGGATTAGCCGATGAAGCAAGCGCTGTACTGGAACCTAACAGCAATGAATAAAAGCTGTTACATTTATTTCGATCTCTTCCCCCATTATTTGCATAAGCTGTAACAAACAAAAAAACAAATGTTGTTATAATAAAGAATGCTTTGTTTTCAAATGAAAAAAAACATTTGTAGCGGGGTAAAGGTGTAGCCATAATGTGTTGATTTAGTTAGTTAGCACAAACGTTCATTCTATCGCACCAGTTCTTACAGTGGCTTCGAAGGAATGGAGTTTAATTCAGAAAAATTTAAGCAAAGGATATTGTACTGTCGTGGGGTTATAAAGAAAAGCAGTAATATATAAGTACGGATTATTTATAGCTGGATATCCACCAGTTATAAATCCAATCTATTACTAATTTTTCTAAATACAACCTATCTTAATTATACATTTGTGATCAATATGGGTACCATTAAATTAATTCGATTAGCATCGGATCTAAAGACCTCATTATCATTTCAAAACTTATGCCACCTGATCCAAATATTTATGCGTCTGCCGAAAAATATCGACGAAACTTTAAATAGAATATTGATTGTTATGCATGAAATTATAATCCATGAAAGCTCTTAAAAACTGGATTACACCGAACGGGGAAAAAAGGATGCCGAACGGGATATTGAACTAATAATAAAGTATACCCTTCTAAATTTTCGTCCAATTGTACAACAGCGCTTAAAACTGTTAAAGATGAGAAATCTCATAAAGCGGATTTTACATTATACTGAGTAAAAATTACATCCTTCATTGGTTAAACTCCATTCATGATTGACGCCGTTATACGGCGTGCTTGTTCAATTATTAAGATGTAACGCAGAACCCGGGAAAAATTATTCCCTTGATAACCCTGACCTATATCTAAGATTCGTTATTTCATACCGATATCATTTCCAATGACTTTTCAAAAGAAATAATAAAACTTGTTCCTTTACCCTCCTCAGATTTAACAACCAGCTTTGCATGATTCAATAACAGCATATCCAATGTTGTCGATAATCCCAGGCCCAATCCTCCGGGCTTGTTAGTAAAGTATGGTCTGAATATGTGTTTCAGATCCTGCTTGCTAATGCCTTTACCATTATCTGATATCTCCAGTACGCAACATTGATTTATAGATTTTGTAAGGAGTTTTAATTCCCCGCCATGTGGCGGCATTGCCTCAATTGCATTAACAACAATGTTGGTTAAAGCAATCATTAACTTTTGTTTATTTACCAATACTTTGCAGTCAATAGTGGTATAATATTTTTTAACCAGACTCTTTTTAAGTAAGATCCTGTCTTCATTCGTTACAAGCACTTCATCCAATATCTCGTGAATATTATGTTCTTGCGGTTCGCTTGTATCAGGTTTATAAGAATTCAGCAGTTCAGTGACTATTTTATTGATCCGTTCTGTACCCCGCAGGATGATATCAACAAATAACTGCTGCTCTGTACTGATCCCCTGGGATTGCAACATTTCTGTTGCCAGGTTAATAGTTGTTAAGGGATTTCTTACTTCATGCGCCAGTGCAGAAGCGAATTTCCCTGTATGTTCTTCTACAATAGACGGTATCAAAACACTTAACTCTTTTTGAAGAACAGGATAGTCGGGCAATGCTGCAACTTTACTGGAAATTAAATCTGTATCTATTTTGGGTACATGTAGCATGGTTAAATTCTTAAGATAATATTCTAATGGTATCGAAGAGTGTTGAATAATAAGTGCTGTTGATTTTTTCAGATAAAGTCCCTTAAAGCGGAAAAGGACCCATCTGGAAAAATTCTTATGGGGAGAGTTTTTTATAGATATAGAAATAAAAAAAGTGGCCAAAATCCCCAATTTCTGCAGGCAGGCTTAGCGGGCGGGTAAAGATGCGAAATCCGCACCTGGAAAGTATTACACAATAATTTAAAAAAAATACATTATTCACTGATTGAGCAGTAAAAGGAGAAAGTCATGAGATAAGTGCCTATAATACCGGGTAAAAACAAAATATACTAAAAGTATTTTGTCATAATCAAATATCTTCTAAAGTTTGGCGCTTCTTGTTTTTTATTTTTTTAAAGAATGAAGGTGTTAACCCGGTTATTTTTTTAAACTGGTTGGATAAATGAGCCACACTGCTGTAATCCATTTTAGAGGCGATCTCGGTTATATTGAGTTCATCATAAATCAACAATTCTTTTACTCTTTCAATTTTGTGAATGATATGAAAATGTTCAATGGTAATTCCCTGTGTTTCTGAAAAGAGATTTGAGAGGTAGGTATAATCGTGATTTAGTTTCCGGGCCAGGTAGTCTGAAAATTTTATGGTCAAAGGCTCTTCAATATAATGTACCAGTTCAACAATAGTATTTTTTATTTTTTCAATGAGGATGCTCTTTTTATCTTCCATCAGTTCAATCCCCGCTTTTCTCAAAGCTATATCCAGTTCTTTCCATTGAGCAGGTGTGATATCTTCTTCAATATCGGCCATGCCGAGTTCCACGGTTTTATAATGCAGGCCCATGTTTTCCAGCTCTGCCTTTACCAGCATCTTGCAGCGAAGACTAACCATATATTTGATAAATAGCTTCAATAAATTATTTATTTCTAATTTTTGCAATCAGGATCACTCATATGTAATAAAAGAATTAAAATTTGTTGGGGCAGTATAAGATGTAAGCGGTATGAATGCAACTTATCTTATAGAGGTAAAGCCTGCCTGAAAGGAGTACATTATTACAATTACGAGCAAATATCGTTTTATTCGGCAACTCCCCGTAATAAATCATATTCTGCTAATGTGGTAATGATACAATATTTATATTCAGTGTTGTAACGATTAGTAAAGAAAGCTATCTATCTTCACTGATTATTAGCGCTTTTCATTAAAACAAAGCCTTCCTCAATTTCTTCTAGTCTTGCTCACTTTGTTCTCATTTAAGCTGCCCATAAAAATTTAAGACGCTTACTTATCACTTAATAAAAATAAGATTATGGATACTATCGAACTGGAAAAGTCAAAAGCATATATTACGGTGGAAATTATAGAATACGTTCCTAATTCAGTTGTAATTAAAACAGTTTTAAAAAAATCAACAGGAAATATCAGCGTCATGTCTTTTGACAGCGGCGAAGGGCTAACAGAAAAAATTTCTCCCTTCGACACTTATGCCCAGATCATTGAAGGGAAGGCTGAACTTGTGATTGACGGCACCTCATTATTATTGAAAACAGGTGAGTCCATTATTATTCCGGCACATAAATCAAACCTGATAAAGCCAAATGGACGCTTCAAAATGATTCTCACTATTATAAAAAGTGGTTATGAATAGTATTTAACCATTAATTGCCAGCTACAAAAATGCTTTCACTTAAAAAAGAATGAAAAACTTACAGATTTTCCATTAACGAATTATTACGAAAAAGCCTCTATGTATCTAAAAGGCTGTTAAAATAAAAAACCTGCAAAATATTTTATGCTGCTGGTATGTTTTTTATAATAAAAGCGCATGCGTAACCTCATCTTTTATTTTCTTATAATCTGCACTGCAGCAAGCTGCCAAAAAAATAAAGTAGACAGCAAATCCGAAGAAAAAGAACCTGATTGCATAACACAGCAGTCTGAACAGAATGGCGACCCTGTTGCGGGCAGGTATATTGTTGCATACGGTCAAAATACATCTACAGAAAGAAATAATTCTAAAAATACCCTTTCATTCGACGCAGCTATTCTTCAGCGACATCATATAAGTACCTCTTCCTTACTCGGCAGTTTTGATGGAGAGAATGCAGGTTTTATTGCAAACTTATCCTCAAATGAACTGGCAAGCCTGCAGGAAGATGACAATATCAGCATGATAGAACCCGACAGGATAATAGCATTGAGCGAATGCTTTACAATCGTTGCCCCCAGCCTCATCACCTGGAATATCAACAGGGTGGGTTATGGAGATGGGACAGGCAAGCTTGCATGGATCATTGACAGCGGTATCGATTTCGATCACCCTGATCTAACGGTTGACCGGACACGAAGCAAGAGTTTTATCAGTGGCCAAAATTCTGCTGAGGATGAGAATGGACACGGTACACATGTTGCAGGTATCATTGGCGCCAACAACAACACGATTGGCGTACTGGGAGTTGCGCCAGGTGCTACATTAATCTCATTGAGGGTGCTGGATAAAGATGGAAGGGGCTTGCTCTCCGCTATTATCCAGGCCTTGGCCTATGTGAGTACAAACGGGCATGCCGGTGATGCAGTCAACCTGAGTCTCGGCGAAGATGGAGTTTCGGATATACTTGACCAGCAGGTAAGAAACACTGCATCGAAAGGAATATACATTGCTATTGCTGCAGGGAATGATCATAAACCCGCCAACCAATCTTCTCCTGCAAGGGTAAACGGGGCTAATATTTACACTGTTTCTGCGATTGACAGTACCGGGAAATTTGCAAGCTTTTCCAATTATGGAAATGACGTTGTGGATTTTGCAGCACCTGGTGTACGTATCCGTTCCACGTACCTAAACAATCAATATGCTATCATGAGTGGTACGTCGATGGCTGCGCCTCATATGACGGGATTGTTGCTACTGAATGGTAACAATATCCAGGTATCAGGAACCGCATCTGCTGATCCGGATGGAGATGCAGATCCGATTGCGCATCATTGATAAAATGGCCAATTCCCTTTGTCTCACGCAAAGCCCGCAAAGAAGCAAAGGCGCAATATGATTTCAATAATTGAATCTCTTTACCTTTTTGCTTCTTTGCGACCTTTGCGTGAAATTGAAATATCTGGCATGTTATTTACGCCTTATCCTGTTATAAAATAAAAAACTATGGACCAGGAGCTACATTTTGAAAACGGGGATCTTACCGGGGAAATTTCTATTACATTAAACAGCGATACAAACCTTGACGATATTTTTTCAAAATATATTCACGATTACAACAGGGATCGTTTTGAGGCAATTGCTATACGCGTATTCTCCGGGAAAGAAAATATTGTGACTTTATATGCACTTGACAAAATAAGACAGGAAGACAGCACACTCAATCCGGATAAAATACCTGTAAAGAAATTTAAGATCCCCGGTATGTACTGGAGTGAATTAATGCCATTGATGCAATCATTTAACTGTACGCTGCGTACAAATAATTACCCTCTTGACGCAATAGAAGTGACAAACAAATGATAAAAGGCCACTAATTTTGCTGATGAAATGTTCTTTCATGAACCGATTCATTTTAGTTTTTCTTTTATTCTTACTGAAACTTCCTTATTGCTCCCAGGCGCAGGACACTATTCGTATCAATGAAATACGGCTGACAAGTTCATTGGTTAAACAAAACCTTTTACAAACTACCGCTGCTGCAGCGCTGATCGATAGTTTACAATTAACATTACAGGCGATCCATTCGTTTGTCCCGGCATTTAATGCAATACCAGGTGCCCGGATGGAAGAACGCTCCCCTGGAAGCTACCGGCTATCATTAAGAGGGAGCTTGCTTCGTTCACCCTTTGGCGTAAGAAATGTAAAAATATACATGGATGATTTCCCGTTAACGGATGCCGGCGGTAATACGTATATCAATACATTGCCGATGTATTCTATGGGAAAGATCGAAATATTAAAAGGGCCGGACGGCAGCTTGTTTGGAGCCAATTCAGGCGGTGTGGTTATATTTCAACCAGGCGAAAAAATAAAGAAGGAAATAAATGTCTCAGGCGGCTCTTTTGGTCTCTTTAAAGAAGATGTTACGTTTACTAAAACTGCCGGAAAAAATCTTTTTTCTTTTACAGAAAGTTACCAACGATCGGATGGTTATCGAGCTAACAGTAAGTTGCATCGTTTTAATATACAGGTTAAGCAAAACATACAATACAACGCAGCAAACAGCATAAAGTTCCTTGCATTTTATACGGACCTGTTTTATAAAACTCCGGGCGGGCTCACCCAACGGCAATACGATTCTTTTCCCGCCCAGGCGAGAGCGGCCACCGCTACCCTTCCCGGTGCTATACAACAAAAGGCAGCCGTATATAATAAAATGGGTTTCGCAGGTTTATCACACAATGCCCGTTTCAATAAGTACTTAGAAAATACCGTTGCTGTTTTTGGTTCAAGGGTTGATTTTAAAAATCCTTTCATAACAAATTTTGAAACAAGGAAAGAACATACTTACGGAGTAAGAACATTTTTTACATTTTCCAATAATTCATTTTCTATTAACCGGTTTAATTGGGAATATGTGATCGGCTGTGAATGGCAGCAAACAGATGCTTCTATTTCAAATTATGTAAACCTCTCTGGTAATAAAGGGAGGTTAATGGCTGCCGGAAAAGTTTTAACAGATCAGCACTTTATATTCAATCGTATAAAAACGCATATCGATAAAAAATTAATCATTGAAGCCGGCCTGAGTATAAACTATTACAGTTACCGCTTCCGGGACTCTTTCTTATTGCGCAATCATTTTGAGCCGCGATGGATGCCTCGATTTGCTATAAGTTATACGCCTGTAAAAACAATCAGCCTTCGCTCTTCTGTAAGCCGTGGTTATTCTACACCTACAACAGCCGAAATACGTCCCGCTGATATTATATATAAAGATCTCCGGGCTGAAACAGGAACGAATATTGAATTCGGTGCAAGATTTTTTGCTTTTGCAAACAGGTTTTGGGTTGATCTGTCGGTTTATAACTATCAACTGAAACATGCTATCGTTCCGCAACAGGATACAGCAGGCAGTAATTTTTTCGTAAATGCAGGTAGTACAAAACAACAGGCTGTTGAAATGCAGCTATCCTGGCTGATTGTTTCCCCACAGCAGCCAGCCCATTTTATAAAAAAGATATTGTTCAACAACAGCTGTAGTCTTAATGATTTTACATTCAACCAATACAGCATTAATGGCAATGATTATTCCGGTAACAAGATAACCGGTGTACCGGATGTGGTGGTTGTGAATAATGTATTAATGGAGATCAATAAAGGTCCTTATTTTTTTATTCAATACAATTATACAGGTAAAATACCAGTCAATGACGCCAACAATGTATTTGCTAAAAACTATCATCTCGTGCAGGTCAAATGTGGATATACATTCAGGATACGATCTTTCTTTTTGGAATTATATAGTGGGGTTGACAATTTATTAAATGAACAATATAGCCTCGGTAATGACCTGAATGCGGCGGGCAATCGTTTTTTCAATGCAGCTCCATTAAGAAATTATTATGCTGGCTTACGCATTTCCGGGTACCATTAATTTATTATGATACAGATGGCATTTTAGTTGATACGGTTAAGCGATTGTATAACCGATCAAATAAACACATGAAACATCTTATAATACCGATTGCATTCATTTTTGTCGTTTCCTCCTGTAACAGTAATAAACAAAAAACAGCAGAAGAAAAGCAGGAAGCTGCGGCAATTACGCCTGCAGATACTGTCAATGACAAGGTTGAAACTGTTTATCTTCCTGAGCCATATGCAACAAAGTCAGTAATGAATTTTAGCAAAGACATAGGCTGGACCGCAGGCAAAATGCCTGTTGCGCCAACCGGCTTTACTGTGTCAAGATTTGCCGACAGTCTTGACCATCCCCGCTGGATCTATGTTGCGCCTAATGGTGATATTTTTATCGCAGAATCCAACAGTCCCCATACTGCCCTTGAAAAAATAACCGGTAAAAATAAAAGTGCCGACAGGATCACTATGTTCAGGGATGCAAACAATGATGGTATACCGGAAACGCGTAGTGTTTTTTTAAAAGATCTGAACAAACCATTTGGCATGCTGGTATTAGGAAACAATTTCTATGTTGCCAATACCGATGGGATCATGCAATTTCCTTATTCCGCAGGAAGTATATCCATCAATGCAAAAGGAAAAGAGATCATCAAGCTTCCTGCCGGCCCAAGGCATTGGACACGCAATATCATTTCAAATGCAGCGGGTAATAAAATTTATATCGCCGTAGGTTCGGCGAGTAATGTTGCAGAAGACGGAATGCAGAAAGAGATCAGGCGTGCCGATATACTGGAGATCAATCCCGATGGAACAGGCGAACGAGTATATGCGTCAGGTTTGAGAAATCCTGTCGGAATGGGATGGGCTCCAGGCACAAATGTTTTATGGACAGCAGTGAATGAGCGTGATGAATTGGGAGATGATCTTGTTCCCGATTATTTAACAAGCGTACAGGATGGCGGCTTTTATGGCTGGCCCTATAGTTATTTCGGAAATCATGTGGATCCGAGGTTAAAAGATAAGTTGGATACAGTGTTGGTATCAAAAGCAATTGTACCGGACGTAGCACTTGGTAATCATACAGCTTCCCTCGGACTGGCATTTTACAATGGAAATAATTTTCCTTCCTCTTATAAGGACGGGGCATTTATTGGACAACATGGATCATGGAATCGCTCTTCCTTTACCGGTTATAAAGTTGTTTTTGTTCCTTTTAAAAATGGAAAACCATCAGGGAAAATGCAGGATTTTCTTACAGGATTTATTGCAGATGAAAGTAAAAAAGAAGTGTATGGCAGACCGGTAGGTGTTGCAATTTTAAAAGATGGATCATTACTGGTGGCGGATGATGCGGGAAATACATTGTGGAGAGTAAGTGCGGCACGGTAAATTTTATAACTGGTTTTTCAACTATAATTTTGGGCAATTCACCGACTTTTTTTTCTTAGCTTTTATCTATATGATAAATTGCCTTGAGTTTTCATAGGGTACGAATTATCTATGGACCGGGATTTTCATCCTGGTCTTTTTATATATATACAACAAATTTTGGTAAGGATACAGTTTTAATTTTTAACCGCAGAGAATAAAAGTAAAAAAAGGTTTCGTGGAGAACTCTGCGAAATCTCTGCTCTTCTCTTTCTCTGCGGTTAACATTCGCAACTCCAAATTTTAACTAAGCCACTACCAAAATTTTCTTTGGCGGCATTTTTGTTTTATAAATGCTGTACTAAAAAATTATTTTATGTTAAGATGGACAATGATATTCCTGGTGGTTGCAATAATTGCTGCCATCTTCGGATTCGGCGGTATTGCGGCCGGCGCCGTATCAATAGCAAAAACAATATTTTATATTTTTCTTGTGCTGTTAGTGTTGAGCCTGATACTGGGTGGTACAATTCTAAAGAAGCGATAGATTCATCGGTAAACTCAGGCAGATCACCGACACATTTCAAATTTTCTAAACAAGGGCTTTTATTTGTCTTAGTTTTAGAAAAGAATGACGGCTAATTATTTTTAATTAGCCTTTAGAAAATATTTAGCAGGAAGGCCTGGCCCCGTTTTTTAATCTAATGTTGTGCCCCTTCAGGGGCATTTTTTTTTAATACAATCTGGCATAATTTGTGAACCCTATATTCAGTAATGCTAAAACAAAAAAGACGGGTCGCTGGTATAGTACACCATGACCCGTTTTTTATTTATTCCTGCCTTTAACACAGCTATTACTTACATACTTCCCAGTTTACAATTCCATTGCACATATTTTGAAGTGAACTTAAATAATTTAAAAACTGGTGTATCAAAATAAATATGGAAGCTGTTACGCACATTCACAAGGAACCGGGAACCGGTTGTGTAAAAAATATACTCCCCGATATTATCATTAATAAAATGCGGCAACAGCCCATATCGTTCAGGGATTTTATGGAAATGGCATTGTATTATCCCGGCTATGGTTATTATTCATCTGATACAGAAAAGATTGGAAGAGAGGGCGATTATTTTACCAGTACTACCTTATCCCCTCTTTTCGCAGATATGATTGCCATGCAGATAGAGGAAATGTGGATACTGATGGGTAAGCCGGCATTTAGTATTGTTGAATATGGTGCAGGTAATGGTGCATTATGTAATAATATTTTGAATTACTTAAAAAAAAACAAATCATTTTATAACCGGCTTAATTATTTTATAATTGAGAAAAGTGAATCAATGCGCAGGCTGGAGAAAACAATACTAAAAGAAAAAGTGCAATGGATAAACTCTATTCATGATATCAAGCCGCTCACGGGATGTATTCTGTCAAATGAGTTAATTGATAATTTCCCGGTACACAGCGTAGTAATGCATGATCAATTGATGGAAATATTTATTGATCACAGGGACGCTGATGGATTTGTTGAATTACTGAGACCCGCAGGTCCACAGCTTAAGCAATACTTTTTTGATCTCGGTATTCAGCTTGCGCAAGGCTATCGCAGCGAAGTAAACCTGGAAGCAATCAACTGGCTGCATGAGATCAGTGAATCGTTACACCGTGGCTTTGTATTTACCATCGACTATGGATTTCTAACAAGGGAGTTAAATGGCAATGGTACAACTGGTTCTATTCATTGTTATAAAAAACATGAAATAAACAGTGATCCATACCATGATATCGGCATGCAGGATATCACTTCCTATGTAAATTTTTCTGCGCTCGTTAAATATGGAAGTGAATACGGACTTAATTGTTGTGGTGTTTGCACTCAATCATCCTTCCTGCATGCACTTGGATTTGCCGGTTACCTGCAAAAATCAGAGCGTGAGGGACGGCTGGATAAATTGTCCTCTAAGGAAAAAACTTTTCTTATTAACACGCTTATGTTGAGTATGGGACAAAGATTTAAAGTACTGGTACAACAAAAAGGAATATCGCCTGTAAGACTTTCAGGCATGAAATTTTCTACCACTGTTACATAATTATATAAAAAAATGAAATTAAAATATGAAAACAAGTGAAATTATTGTGGCAGGCATTGCAGGGACAACTGCATTTACACTTTTCAGTTATTTGATTTCAAAAGCAACAGGAAAGAATTTTAAGGAACCGGAATTGATTGGAAAAATGATCGATCGTTCCCCTACGCCAGTTAAACACGAAAATGCACAATTCACCGGCTGGGTTACGCACTATCTTATAGGAATATCATTCGCTGCGGCTTACAGGGAACTTATCCACGTTACAGGAATAAAGCCTACTGTTGCAAACGGAATTATTACCGGCGCAGTTTCTGGTTTTCCTGCAGCACTCACCTGGGACACTTCACTAAAAGTGCATCCCGCACCTCCAAGAAAAAGAAGTGTTGATTATTATATGCAATTATTTTTTGGACATGCACTTTTTGGCGCAGCCGCATTCTTTGTATTTGCTGCATTCAAAAAAAAGACGAACGACAAAAAAGAATCAGTTAAATCCTTAGACCCGGCAGAGACCAAACTTAGTTCCTATGCAACAGCGGGCTCATGAATTGATTTATTATTATAGCTCGAACAACATTTGTTCATCGTGATCCTTATGAGATATAAGTCTTATGAAATTATCATATCCTTCTTCATCATCATGATCGCTATATGCTCCATATGAATCCAGGCTATAACCAATCAAACCATCATTTGCCTGTATGATATATAATATACTCGTATCTCCCGGATCACTGCTTCCTTCAAACCTGTAGATCTTAATGATCTCGAGATCTTCCGGCTGATAGAACTTTCCCTTATTGGCGCTAAAACCATCTTTTGTCCAACGAAACTCATTGTCCATTTTTTTCATCCTTAATTTTTCCAGCACTTCCGTAAGTGTGGTCATTACATTCATTGTTGCCATAAAAAATGATTTAGAACTACCGTATTACTAAAAACATGCCACTAAGCAGGTTTAAGGGTTAAGTTTAAGAAGTGATTTATTTTAATAAACAAAAGATCAACATTATATTAATTAAGATATAATTTGATTTCTTAAAACTGTAGAAATAAGTACCCGTTTGTTGTTATTCGGGCATTAGCGTCACCCGCATTTCTGTTGAGCATGTAATCATAGATACGCGGATAACACGGATTAAACGGATTTTCGCCGATGTATAAAACCTTTAAATAAATACTTCTATGCAGAAAAATGGCTAAATCTTAATCTCTTTTTTAGAGTAACATTTGTATTAACTTTATTTCCATGAAACCAAACCAGCCAATTTTAATAATCGAAGATGATATCGATGATCAGGAGCTATTAAAACAGGTATTTGATGAGCTTAATGTAAAAAATCCTTTACTATTTTTTGACCGGGCAACCAAATTGCTGGAATACCTGCTTCACACTAAAGAAACAATTTTTCTTATCCTTTGCGATGTGAATATTCCCGGCACAAGCGGTATTGAGTTAAGACGAATGATAGATGCAGATGAATATCTCCGGATGAAATCAATTCCTTTTACATTCTATACAACAACTGCTGTACAATCGGAAGTAAATAAGGCATATCAAATGATGGTGCAGGGATATTTTGAAAAACCGCATGACTATGAAAAAATAAAAGCGCTGATGAAGAAAATAATTGACTACTGGACTGTTTGTATACATCCTAATAACTGGATGTGAAGTTTAGAGGTTTAGTAGATTAGAAGTTTAGGGCCCCTCGTTTACTTTCCTAAACCCCTAAACCCTTAAACTTCTAACCCTTAAGGTTCCAACTTCAGTTTTTTTTTACATCTATCGCAGCTGCCTGCTGAACTGTTTTTTTACCAATCTCCACTTCTACCTGTCTTGTTGTTACTGCATAATCATTTGGATGTATGGCCGAACCAAATTTAATTGCGTATGCCCGGGTAAATTCCGCACCTACGTAAAGAATAAGAGAAGAATAATATACCCATATTAACAATATTACCAGCGAACCGGCTGCACCATAGGTGCTTCCCACTTTTGTTTGAGAGATATAATAAGAAATACCGAATTTTCCGGCAAGAAATAAAATAGCCGTGATCAATGCACCGGTAAAAACATCTTTCCATTTAATACGTGCATCAGGTAATACCCTGAAAATTACTGCAAAGATGAGTGTGCTTATCCCAACATTCAATGCAAGGTTTATTAAATAAAAAAAGACAAGGCTAATATCGGGAAAGATCTTTTGCAAACGCTCATTCAATGCTTCAATTATTCCCGTAATAACCAACGATACCAATAATAAAAAGCCCAGGCTTATAATTACTGAAAAAGAAAGCAAACGGTTCACCAGCATTTTAAGTAAACCCCGTTTTGGTTTTGCTTTTAATCCCCAGATAATGTTGATTGAATCCTGTATCTCGCTAAACATGGCAGTGGCCCCGATTAAAAGTGTAACAACCCCCACCACCGCCGCAACACTTCCCTTATTATTCAGTGATGCATTCTTGATGATCTCCTGCATGGACGCGGCTGCATCCGAACCGATAAAACCCTGTAATACACTGTAGATCTTTCCTTCTACTGCTGCGTGTTCAAAAAAGAATCCGCACAGGTAAATTATTACAATCAATAGAGGTGCAATAGAAAAAACAGTACTGTAAGCCAGTGATCCACTCAACTTGGTTACCTTATGTTCAGAAAAACCACTAAATGTATCTTTCAAAACTTCTTTTATCGATTTGAAAGAAAAAGCTGCAGCCATGGTATTTTTTGATATACAAAGAAAAATTGTGCCAGTTAATTCATCCCTGGCGAGGTTGGCAGATTTTTTGGATATGCTACTATACTCAACTTTATCACATGAGCATTTCGATCACCTTGATAATGGGATTATATGCGGCCCTGATCATACTGGCACAGGCGATCTACTGGAGTTATAATTTCCTGGTAAAAAGAAGATTAAAGAATAATAAAACATTACCTGTACTTTTCCTGGTTATATTGGGAACGATTGTATCGTTGTACTTTTTTGGAACTCACTAATTTAAAAACACGATTTGTAAGCACGAATTGTTCTATTACATTGTGTTTTAATTCGTGAAGTTCGTGCGTAAAATTCGTGTTATAAGTCTTCCTCTACATGCATCTGCTAAAACAATAAAGTTCATCAGTTAACTCATCTCGAAAGAAAAACAGGTTTCTTCCCCGGTAGAAGTGCAGGTTAATGTTGCGTTATGTGCCTTTGCAATTTCTGCAGAAATATACAATCCCAGTCCCAGTCCATTTTGGCTTGTCCTGTCTCCCTCCCTCGTAAAAGGTGCAAACAGGCGTTCATGTAAAGCTTCGGGAATTTGTTCCCCGCTATTGCATACTGCAAGTTTTAAAATGCCGTTAAGATGAGAAGCATGCACATGCACGGGCGCATCAGTTGCTCCATGTGTTAATGCGTTGGCCAACAGGTTTGATAATAATTGACCGATACGATCGGGATCACAATTAACCCGTTCAGCAATATCAAAGTTGTTGATGATCTCCCTGTTAGTGAAAACAAGTTTTAGTTCATTGATTACCTGCTGAAGTACCGGTGCCAGCAAAATATCTTTCCGGTGAATGATAATACCTTCTCCCAAACGGCTTCTCGCAAAATCCATTATATTATTTATAAGTTCAGTCATGCGATAACTGCTGCGTTTGATCGTTGCCAACAGATCAGCATTGTCTGTATTGAGTAAGTCATCATACATCAGTTCGGTTGCCATACTGATTGCACTCAGCGGGTTTCTAAGATCATGACCTAACACTGCAATTAACTGTTCCCTCAATACCACATTTTCTTTTTCCGCTAAAAGTTGTTGCTCTGCAATCGCTTTTTCGTGTTGTAGATTCTGTTCGTATTGCAGGCGATCCGTGGCCTTTGATACTATGTAATGAATGAATTCCGGTTTATCATTTTTATCCCTGCATTCCATGGCATTTATTAACACCCGCATTTTTACGCCTGCTGAACGCTTTAATTCAACCAGCACTTCACCAAAAAAACCCTGCATGCGCAACAAAGGCCATAAATGTGTTTCGTAATATATTTTTCCTCCAATGGCAAGTAAGTCAGAAAAACGTTTCCCTTTTAATTCTCCTGCCGGAATGCCCGACCAGTTTGCAAATATTGCATTCGTTTTTATAATGATTCCCTCAGGGTCTGCAATTAAAAAACCACACAAAGAGGATTCGAAAAAATTTTTATAATTTTCTTCCGGAATAGAAGCACCTGTATGTTGAAGTTCCATCATGACAAAAAATCCTTTATAACAGCAATCGTTTCTTCAGGAGCGCTTAAATTAGGACAATGACCCGTTGCCTTCAGCAACACCAGTTTACTTCCTTTTATTTGTTGTTGCATATACGTTCCCACAACTTCGGGAGCAATAACATCATTCGAACATTGCAGGATAAGTGTAGGAATATTTATTTCAGAAAGGATTTCTCTTTTATCAGTAAGAAATGTGGTGCGTGCAAAATGTTTTGCAATAGCGGGATCGGTTCTGCAAAAACTATTGGCTAATTCTTCGCTCAATTCCTTTCTTTCAGGATTACCCATAATGACCGGCGCCATTGCCATCGACCAGCCAAGATGATTGTTGTCCAGCGATTCCAGTAACTCATCGATCTGCGGTTTTGTAAAGCCACCGATGTAATCGCCATCATTTATATAAGAGGGAGAAGGACCAACCAATATCAATGATTTAAAAAGTTCAGGAGCCTTTATTGCAGCAATAATTCCGATTACCGCACTAACAGAATGACCCGTAAAAATGATATCCTTTAATTCTAATTCCCTGGCTAATTCTATTATATCATCAGCATAGCCGTCGAGTACATTATATTTTTGAGGTGAATAAGCAGTAAGATCAGATCCCCCGGCACCCACATGATCAAACAAAACAATTTTATAAGCATCCTCAAAAGCAGGCGTTATATATCTCCACATATTCTGATCACACCCAAAACCATGGGCGAACATGATCACCTGTGAGCCTTTTCCTTTAATGATCGCATTGTTGCGCTTTACAGCATTCATAGTTTTTTCTGATTATTATCGAGGAAAATAGGAAATATTTTGCTCATTAAGATAAATAATCTGGTACCACCCCGGTTGAGGGTTCGTTATCCAGGTTCTTGCAGTCACGTTTACAACATACAAATTAATTGTATTTATGCAAACCACCCGCAATATACTTTTGCGGGAGATATTCACGAAAATGAAATGTATTTAACTCTTAATATCCTGTGAAAAAAGATTGTAGCAGGAGCTTATTGTTCTTCATTAAACAATTCCAAATAACCTATTCGTTTTTGCAAGCGCTGATCCAATAACCTGGTGCATATCATAGTATTTATATTCAGCAAGTCTTCCCCCAAAAATGATATTTTCTTCATTAACGGCCAACTGCCTGTATTGAGTAAATCGTTTATTATTGGTATCATCGTTTACAGGGTAATATTGTTCCATTCCCCGCTTCCACTCAATAGGATATTCTCTTGTAATGACAGTTGCTGGTTGATTACCAAATTCAAAGTGCTTATGTTCGATGATCCGGGTGAAAGGGATTTCAGCTTCTGTATAATTGATAACAGCATTACCCTGGTAATTAGGAATATCAAGGCTTTCGTGTTCAAATCTCAGGCTCCTGTATTCCAAAGCGCCAAAACAAAAATTAAAATATTCATCTATTGGACCTGTATATACGATCGTTTGAGCGATTGATGAAAAATATTCTTTGTCTTTAAAATAATCAGTATTTAATTTTACCTCTACTCCTTCAAGTAAGCCATCAGTTATCTTATTATATCCCCCTACCGGGATACCCTGGTATTTATCATTAAAATAATTATTATCAAAAGTAAACCTTACGGGTAAGCGTTTAATAATAAAGGCAGGGAATTCTGTTGCTTTTCTTCCCCATTGTTTTTCCGTATAGGCTTTTATGAGTTTTTATAAATATCTCTGCCTACAAGCTTTAGAGCCTGTTTTCAAGATTGGCAGGTTCATTTATATTCAATGAATTTATTTGCTGTTCTATTTTCTGTTGTGCTTCCGCCGGGGTTTTTACATTCCACAGCCGGTTGAAAGTATTCATATTAAAAGGTAGATTATAATAATTCTCCTTTATAGTTAGCTACAGGTGAATTGGTATACCTGTTAAATTCAGCAAACTGATTGACAAAATCCCAAATGGGCTTATCATTCGTATGAAATATATGGGCACCATACCAATGGATGTTAATTCCTTCTACATTCTTACAATGAATATTACCTCCTGCATGGTCCCTTTTGTCAATAACAAGACATCTTTTCCCCGCCTTTGTGGCCTGATGGGCAAAAGTTGCACCGTACAAACCGGCACCAATCACCAGGTAATCATATTCTTTCATCTTTTTGAAATACTTAACTTGAGGAATTCGTTGTAGTGTAAAAAGAAATGGTCTAATGCAGTATCCAGTGCCGGCATTAGATTATATTTCCTGCTGGTAAGCGCACTGTTACGGGGACGAGGAGCCGCAGTTTCTATATTATAACCAGGCTGGATTAAATGTATATCCAATCCTGCTCTTTCTGCAACCAGAACAGCAAGCGCATACCACGAGAGATTTCCTTTATTTACAAGGTGCCAGATACCCGCTTCGTTATCCACTAACAGGTTAAGTGTTGCATGTGCAAGGTCTGGTATATAAGCAGGAGAAATGAAAATATCTGCCGGTAGCAGTAAATTTTTTACCCGAATAGAGCTGCAATAAAACCTGGTATACAAAATTATATTTGTCCCATGGGCCAAAAAAATATACTTGTCCTTATTATAAGAGAAGATGGATTCACATCTGCAACAAAATTTTTCAGCCCTCCTGTTTCTATGGCCGTAAACATTGATAGCATTAGGCACATCATCTTCGTTGTATAGGAGCATCTTTCTTCCCATCGAATACCATATCTGAAGAAAAGTTAACAAGTTTTATTTTATACTTTTCACAGAGTATCGCCAGTTTTTGCGGGCCCAGGAAGTTCACACGATAGCATTTATCTTTATTTTTTTCAGCCTCATCTACTTTTACATAACCAGCCGCGTTGATTATTGCCCAGGGCTGATAGCGGATTTATCATTCGTTCCAACTCTTCAGAATTTGCTAATATCAGCATCATTCCGTCCTAATAAGTAATGATGTAAATTTCTTTCACTACATATACGGGAAAAAGCATTCCCTAATGTGCCTGTTTTGCCTGTGATAATTATCAGGGCGTACAGAAACCGCAGGGTATATCAATCTTAACATTTTTTCTTTCTTTCAAAAAACGCGATCGTCTAATTTCCACCAACCCGGTTGATGTAATAGGTGAGTATAAATATCTTTATTCTTCCCTAAGGCTTTTTATTAACTGAAACAAAGCGGTTGGACGTGTACAACCGTTGACTGATGTCGAATGCACCCGTTTCATATTCACATTCATCATAACTGCAGGTAAGCAATTTGCTCCATCCGAAAGACCCAAACAACGCCCATGCAGTTACCGCAATAATATCTACTCCATTATTTCTTAATTTAATCACTGTATCATATACTTCTTTAAACCATCTTAGTTGTTCCTCTCTTGTACAATGCAGATGCACTTCGGTTATTGCAATTGGTATTTTATAACGGTTCCATATTTCCTGCAAAAGTATCCTGATCCCATGAAGTTCATCCATATGCACACGTACTGCTTCCACATCAACATATTGATGTATGCCATTCCCGCCAATAAATTGTGGGGGATAATTTTCAATATTTTCGTCAAGCCATCTTTCTGAAGTAATATAATGATTAACGCCGATGATGTCCGGTACACATGGATGATCGATAAAAAACTGCAGCGTTTCTTTTTCAATACCTAACCTCGAAAAATAATTCCACAATGGATGTGTTTCATTGAATTTCCCACATAGAATGTCATAGGTTAACCAGCGCCGGTTATTTTCAAACGCTGCCTGGTAGGACAGTAAAGCTGTACTGTATGTTTTTCCCAGGTCTTCTGTTTGAATAAACTGTGCTCCAGGGTTTACTTTCCGTATCTCCACCATCGCAAGCACGGTGGCCTTAAGTTGATTCAACAACATTCTTATAAAACTTACATCATTCTTCTTGTGCGGATACCAGAAACCGTACAGCCCGGAAAAACGTGCCGTTGTTAAGGGCTCATTGATGGGTGTGTAATATTTGATCATGGAAATTGTTGTGCAACACTTGCTGCATACTGCGCAAATAATCCGGGGAAATCCCGATCCAACAGATCTGCTAAATATTGGTCCGCTGCCATGATGTAATAATCCTGCAATAGGCGTAATGCCATTTTGCTCTTAATTTATTTAACTGCTTTTCTGTAAACGTCCAGTCGATTTTTTTATTCAGGGGCAGGCTGGTGCCGCTCCCATAATAATGGAAACCTGATCGTTTTAATTCCTGTGCTGATAATATCGTTTATCCATTCGGGATGTTCATAATAAGCCGCTAAGTTCACACTGATCTAAAAACATGATTATTCACCCTGTTGATCGTGCATTCAATACCACCCCATATAGCCGGGAAATAAAATCCTGTTTTATTGTAAGTCATTCGTATTTGCTTTATGCAACTGATTTCAAATCTGTTTCTACCAATACATTTTTTTGTACCATACAGTTTGTGATCTTTTCCATCATATACTGATTGGTAATGTCCCACGAAATGTTTTTTAAGAAAATGATCAACTGAATTCAACCATGCCCGTTTTGCTGCAGGTTTTTTTGCCAGTTCATTTTCTGCAGCGGTAATAAATTCATCTGCATTATCTGCTATACTAACTAAATTCTTTATCCCCATACGGGGTCACTACATCAACGATTGAAGTAGAAATCACAGGTTTACCCGCTGCTAAATATTCAGGGGTTTTAGTTGGACTGATATATTGCGTTGATTCATTTTTGGCAAATGGAATCATGGCAATATCCCATCCTGAAAGATAAGCAGGTAATTCTTTATAAGATTTACTGCCCAGGTAATGGATATTATCTCTCTTCGGTAAATCTTCGGGATTAATTTTAACGACCGGCCCCAATAAAACAAATTGCCAGTCGAGGTCTTTTTTCCGCAACTTCTTTTATCAGGTTAATATTAAAACGTTCATCGATCACACCATAAAAGCCAAAACGAATATGTGGAATAGGCTGCCTGGTCAGCAGGTTCTTTACATAAACGTCTTGCAGCCTGGAAATGTTCTTTGTCTATACTGCTTGGAACGGGGTAAATATTATGGTGAGCGTGTTTTTTTGCATGATACAAATTATGCCCTCCTGTAAATACCAGCTGTGCTTTCTTGAATAATTCTGCTTCCAGTATCTTTAATTCAGCAGGTGCAAATTTAAATGCTGATAATTCATCCATACAATCATAAATGATCATATCAGGTGCTAAGCTGATTGGTAAACTTTAATGCCATAGGGGTATAATACCAGGCAATGCAATTTTTTATTTTCTTTTCGCTGAATAATTTGTTAAGTAAATTTTTCTGGCGTGTTATCAGCGGGGTTGTATGAACTGGATTTTCCTGCAGGCAAAAGCTTCACTACCTATACATTTTCATCTGATAACCTGGATATTGATACTGTCAGGATGATCCTGGATAAACAGGTTCTTCAATAAAAAAAACGCGGAATTGTTTTGCAAACCTGCTCATTAAGTGCTGAGGTCGCTGGTAAACAAAATCCCATCTTAAATGAGAAAAACAAACCAGGTCATTGATCTTATTTTTATTCGACTGCATTAAGTGTTGATTCCTTATCATTTTTTTTAGTTTTAGATTTTACGATGTTGTTGATCTATTAAATACTTCCGGATAAAAGGAAGTACAATTCCCGTATCCAGGTAATGCTTCTGTAGTGTTGCCGGCAAAAGATCGAAATCAGTAATTTTTTTTCTGCAACAGCCTTCACCGCAGGAACAATCTAATGTCCAGTGCCTTTCAAGCATTGAAGTAGAATAATCCCAGCATAATTCCTCCCTGGGTTTAATGTTCCTGGTTGTGACGAGCTGCAGCGATTCGTTAATTCCACAGTTTGGATTACAGGAATGGTTAAAAAGATAAAATGGAAAAGCAGGCTTTATATAAGCATTTATGCCTACCTGTAAGTAATAGGATTCATTTTTCCCCCTGACAAGCGTTTCTGCATAAGTAACTGATGGGCCGTCTATATTAATAATAACTTCATCTGCAGCTAAGGCATGCCTGGCTTTAACAGCCTTTCCATGTTCATTTTGCTCAATTAATAAATGCGGGAGTTGTCCGGAAGTATCGTTAATGTTATAAAAAGTATCAATTCTCATCTGGCTTTTATTTATTGTATTAAAAGATCACAGAACTGTCAGACAAAGCACTATTTTAATAAAGTAATTAAAAGCTTAAAAAGGAAACAGGGTAATAAACTTCTTAAAGAACTAGTGTAATGATGCTATGCTTCAAAATATTTAAAAATCATGCCAAAGGATAACAACATTCTTACATCTTACTGTTATCACCTTAATTAGTCTGTAAAAAATAAATGACCGTAACAAGAGCTTAATTTGTTTTAAAAAAATAAAAATTTGGTGTTAAGTTGGTACCATAATCCTGTTATCTTCAATCACACTAAGAAGTTTATTATAAAAAAAATAATTTATGTCAGGAATGAAATTCATGTTTGCAACGGGAATAGAAAACAGTTATCCTAACTATAATATTACCCAGTGGACAATCGTAGCGAGTAGATGAAATGGCAAAAACCGGTCATTATAATTACTGGGAAAAAGATTTTCATTTAGTAAAGGAACTTGGAATTGAATTTCTGCGATATGGACCGCCTTATTATAAAACACATATAAGCCCGGGAGTATATGACTGGGAATTTTACCGATGTTACATTTAATAAGTTGAAGGAACTGGATATTATTCCTATTGTTGATCTTTGTCATTTTGGTGTTACCGGACTGGCTTGGATAATTTTCAAAATCCTGATTTCCCTAATTATTTTGCAGAATATGCAAATGCATTTGCAAAAAGATTTCCGTACCTGCAATTATATACTCCGATCAATGAAATTTTTATTGCTGCAATGTTTTCTGCGCAATATGGATGGTGGAATGAATGCCTGAAGTCTGATCAAACCTTTGTTACGGCGTTAAAACATTTATGCAAGGCAAATGTAATGGCGATGCATGCTATACTGCAGGTTCAACCGGAAGCGACATTTATACAAAGTGAATCTTCAGAATATTTTCATGCAATTGATCCTGATGCTACACCGATTGCACGATTTATTAAATCAAAAAAGATTTCTTGTCACTTGATCTTACTTACGGATATCCGCTTAATGTAACGATGTATGAATACCTGCTGGGCCAATGGAATGACGCAGCAGGAATACCAACTGGTTTACAGAAAACCAGGTGAAGGCAAGATGCATTATGGGCAATGATTATTATGTAACGAACGAGCATATTGTACATCCTGATGGAATGACAGAGGCTGCGGGTGAGATCTTTGGGTACTATGTGATCACGCAACAATATTTCCGTCGCTATAAATTACCGATCATGCATACGGAAACCAATATCAAAATGCCTGCCTGTTGAGAATGGTTACTAAAACAATGGGCCAATGTACACCGCCTCAAACAGGATGGAATACCTGTGGTCGGATTTACCTGGTATAGTCTTGCTGCACCAGGTGGATTGGGATTCTGCTTTACGCAATGATGCCGGAATAGTAAATGAACTTGGACTGTATGATCTTGATAGAAATATTATGCCGGTAGGAGAAGCTTATAAAAAACTCATTCATCAATGGAAAGATATTATTTCTGAAGAGAGCTTTGGATTAATTTTTCAAAACTGGTGATTACCTTGTAAAGACTACATCTTCTTTTATAATATCTGCAGTGAACATAGAGAAAAGGTCAGTGGCGTTTATTTCTTCGCACGCTTCTTTATCGTCGCTTAAACCTTTGTTCTCTTCTGAGGGACGTTCTGTAAACGGGAGTATCGTTGCCCTGGTCGTTTTAAGTATCTCTACTGTCTTATTAAAAATTGGTGTAATAATTTGCTTCATAATTTTTTTATTTGTGTAATGCAAAAAGTTTTCCGCTTTCTCTTATTAATAGTTGTCAGGATCTACCTATTTTATTGGCAAATTTGACTGAGAACGAATTTCTACAATTATTCCTCAAAATGTGGACTGAAATAAATTATTAGAACTGTTTTATGCATTCTTCATAATCTAAATACCCATTTAAAAAAAATTCATTTATAACTTTCATTTACATATACACGGAACTACTAAAGCTACATTTAAAAATATTTAGAAGTGTATTATCTCGTAAATGTGTAAGCCCGGGAATATATACTACACCTTGTTTCTCCCGTAAAAGATCAAAGCTGCAGCGTAATCTCAACGATTTATGTTGCTATGTCATTAATAAAAGAAAAAATTAAAAAAAAGAGCCGCCAACGCGGCCCCCTTTGTTGATTTTATTAGGCTGGAACTTTTCTCGCTTTTTCCCGATCCCAATACCGATGATTACGCAATTGCTTTTATAAATGTATCTGCAAGTTTGGTTGCATCATCGATCAATGACACCGTCAGTTAACATATTACCCTTCTTTGAATCCTCCGGAAGTTTTTTGAAAAAATAAGTAGCATTCAATACCTGTACTTGCAGATGAGTCTGCGGCTATTGCCTTACAATGTTTAAATGCTTCATTTAAAAAATGAATGGCATCGGGTTCGGCTTCCAGTGTAGCTACACTATTTATTCCCCCGGGAACATATACCGCATCATAAAAAACGGAAGCTGTTGTAAGGAAAGATTTTGGAACTTCAAAGGATCCGATCATTCACCCCTTCTTATAAATCCTAAACGCGGGACCAATAATATCGTATAGCTGCACCTTGGGCAGACAGGGCGCGTCGTTCATCATATTAATACTTGAATCGTCAACACCATCGGCTGCAAGGATAGCAATCTTACGTGTGCTGAATAGAATCATTCTTGTTATTTGCCATGCTTAATGCAGCTGATCTATCAAGCTTACCTTCTTTCACAATAGACCTGTAAGCTTCACGGATCTGCATCAGCAGGAACAATTTGATTCAATGGTGAATTCAATCCTTTAGGAATATGCATACCGATTGCATATGCCACAGCTGCTGCAAGACCCTCATCAATCTGCAAAAGAAAGTATAGCATTCTTTCTCTTATTACCAGCGTTTCAACTTTACCCAGTTCAAAACTTAAAGCATCAATGATATGATTTTTTTCAGGTTCAGACTGGCTGTTGAAAAATAATTTGGCCTGGCTGAAATGATCGAAAAAAGACTTTTGCTTCTTTCCCGTACTTTTTTGGCATCGATCCTTTCAGGGAAGGATGTAAATCCACCCTGCATCGCACCTGCCTGGAAGGGACAGCCGCCTGACATGGTATTAGGATTATAAGCTGTCTTACCCTTATTGATTGTCTGCCGCATATAGCCATCGCGCTGGTTATTGTGTACAGGTACAACGGGCCGGTTGATGGGTATTTCATGAAAATTTGGTCCACCCAGCCGGATCAATTGTGTATCTGTATAAGAAAATAAGTCTGTCCCTGCAATAATGGATCGTTGGTGAAATCGATGCCGGGCACTACATGGCCGACATGAAAAGCAACCTGTTCGGTTTCAGCAAAGAAATTATCAGGGTTACGGTTCAAGTGTAAGTTTGCCGATTCGCTGTACCGGCACCAATTCTTCAGGAATCAGTTTGGTTGGATCAAGCAGGTCAAATTCATATTTGTGTTCATCTTCTTCGGGAACGATCTGTACACCAAATTCCCATTCGGGAAAATCTCCGTTTTCAATCGCTTCCCATAGATCCCGGCGGTGAAAATCGGGGTCTTTACCGGAAATATTTTGTGCTTCATCCCATGCAACGGAATGCACACCCAGTAATGGCTTCCAGTGAAACTTTACAAAACAGGAAACATCTTCTGCATTGACGAGCCGGAAAGTATGTACACCAAATCCTTCCATCATCCGGTAGCTTCTGGGAATGGCCCGGTCACTCATTACCCACATGATCATATGCGCTGATTCAGGTGTATGGGAAATAAAATCCCAGAATGTATCATGTGCAGAAGCTGCCTGTGGAATTTCATTATGCGGTTCCGGTTTTACAGCATGTACCAGGTCGGGAAATTTCATGGCATCCTGTATAAAAAATACAGGCATGTTGTTTCCTACCAGGTCAAAATTGCCTTCTTCTGTATAAAACTTTACCGCAAATCCCCTTACATCCCGTGCCAGATCGGTAGAACCCCGTGGAACCTGCAACGGTAGAAAAGCGTACAAATACCGGTGTTTCTATTGATGGTATCTGTTAAAGAAACCGGCTTTGGTAAATTCGCTCATGTCTTTATATAATTCGAAAAACACCATGTGCTGCAGAGCCTCGTGCATGTACAATCCTTTCAGGAATGCGTTCATGATCAAAATGGGTGATCTTTTCCCGAAAATAAAATCTTCCAGCAGGGTTGGTCCCGTTCACCGGCCTTTAAAGAATTCTGGTCATCATTGATTTTTACGCCCTGATTGGTAGTTATGAACTGGTCAGTGGCATCTTCCTTTATGTGGCTCCAGTGCATCTAGTTTTTTATTTGTTTCTTCAGCAGGGCTCTTATTTATTATCCTTTGGCATTATTTGATTTATTTAGTTTATTAAATATTGAATTTTATGATTTACTATCAGCCTCACTATCGGATGATAGTATATTATCGGCAATTTCCGCAAGAACTTCATCAGATTGTTGTTCCTCCAGCCATCGTTTTCGAAAGGATGTTTGCACTTCAGGATTTGTAATGCAGCTGCCAGGTTGATCAACCCGGTATAAGAGGCAATTTCATAATGCTCAACTTTCTGGGAAGCCATTGATAATACCTATATCACGGGCAGGCGTATCTTTATCAGTATCTTCTATAACAGCTTCTCCTTCTTTTGTCAGCCCTTCCATAGCATCACATTTTTTGGCCTGTACTTTTTTTCCTAATATCCCGAAAATATTTTCCAGTCTTTCTACATGAATAATGGTTTGATCGAGATGATTAGAGATCGCTTTCTTTAATGCAGCATTGCCCGCTGGATTAGCCATTTTTGGTAAAGCTTTAGTCAACTGGCTCTCGGGCCAATAAATATCTTTAACTGAATCAGTGAATAATTTAAAAAGCCTGTTTTCCGGATCAAGGGCCTGTACATTTACATCTGTAACGCTACCTGGCGCATAACGGGAAGGGTTAATTGTAGATTGACTTGCCGTTGGGCTGTTTTTTTCATTGAAGGCTGCAGGAGACTTCCCCGTATCCACATTACTTTTTTTTGTTGCTGATTTTGCCATATATAAATTTTTGAAAAATGAAAAATGATATGAATAAAATAGTCGTAAAAAGCCTGCAAACAGATTTTATACTCTTAAACCATCAAATAATCCCGTATTGGGAACATAAATATTCGCCAGGTATCATTACATAGTATCAAATTTGTAAGCAATTATGTAATGAAAAAAATACACTTAGGCTGTTTTATATATACCTGGCAATTAAAATAATATCACCAGGTTTTCTTCCTGAGTCGTACGTTTGGGTAATAAAATACCCGAAATTAAAAATACAATACCCAGCGTGATATTAAGATAGGCAATCATGGCATTCATATTCAGGATCCCTACTACTGATTCTCCCAGGCCCTGCATAAACCATGATAAGCCGATCAGGGATAAACAAATACCCGCGAATATATTAAACTGCCGCACTGCTCCCCGCCGGCTATAGATTATTCCGGCAATAGCAAGTATGAGGTAGATAACGGACTGAAAAATACTTGTGCTTAATACTCCGAATACTACAGGACTAAACAAGCCCCAACAGCCTTCGGCAAGTAAAAAACCACTTACGAGAATCGTATATAGATTGCTTAGCTTATTCAAACTCATAGCAGTAAATTTTTATGGGTGTTATTTTTTGTTTTCGCTGCGTTTTTCTTTTCTATTATGGGTAATATCCTCACCTTTTGTTGACTGCTCTTCGTTTTCCCTGCTGTCGAGGTTGTCTTTATTTTGTGCACGTTTACCGTGGTCCTGCTGTTGTGCCGGCTTGGTTAATTGCTGCTTATTTGATGCCGTATTTGTTTTCATCATGAAAGTTTTAGTTAAGTAACATATTATCACTATAAAAAATATGCCATTCTAAAGTTGTTGGGCACTATTGATCCGGTTCACCCTAATCAGTGATAATTATGGTATACAAATTCCGGACTTCACATTCATCGGGTATGTAAATTGGGTAGAACACTTTTATTAATTTTTCAATAAATACTTATGCTAATCCCATTTGTTGCGGTGCCTGCCATTGCAATTATTTATTTCATAGTTAATCCTTATAGCAAACACAAAGGAAATACCGGGCATTACTGATAGCAGGCCATTGCCTGGAATAAGATCCGGGTGAACGCAACAATTTCCTGGAGTGGCGGGTTCAACATTAATGCCGATCGCATTAACTCAAATCGTTCTGCCGGTTCCTGACAAAATTTTTTTCTGCTCCTGTCATTTTTTTCCACAGCAGGAAAAAATGGCACTTATCGGCGTCTCAACAATTATTTGCACAATTTTCGTTGAAGGATATCCCGGCGTTCTTTACATATTTTATTAAACATCAGTTATACCTTTTAAATATTTAGTTATGCAAAAGATATTTTCTCCTGTTTTGAATAAATTTATAGAGGAAAATAAATTGGCCAATGATAATGGTGCTATTGTTTTTGACTCTATAGTAAAGTTTAAAAATAGTCTTACATCAGTTGAAGTCCCATCGACAGTTCACCTGGTCACTTTAGCAAACCAGCACATCAACGTTATTTATTTGTTCTACCCCGACGGGGAGAAAAATAAACTCCGGAAATGTTCCCAACCAATGAACAATCCAATATCCGGCTGTCAGGAACGTCGCTGGTAATCCAGGAAAAAAGCCCGATGCATGGGGAATATGTAATAGAGCTTACAGCTTCCAACGGAATTTAAATTTTTAACCGCAGAGAATAAGAGTAAAAGGAGGTTTGGCAGAGAACCCCTGCGAAACGTCTGCCACGCTGATGCACGGAAATTTTTGCGAATAACTGAGGGAAATAAAGTCACAAGGAGCGAATCCTGAATAAATCTAAGTACTCATTTTTGGCCGATCGTATTCGATATCGTCAGCAGTTTCATCTAGGGGCTTTTTAACCTCATCCATCATTTCCCTAACCAAACCGGGTTTATTGCTCTTGCCTGGCTTTAATTTTTTCATTACAAGATATAGTATAGAAGAAATAAGCGCTATCTTAAAAAATGTTTTCGCTTTCATATGATTGTTTAATATTTGATCAATAAAAATTGTGCCGGACGGCGGCAATCGGGAATCGGGAAACGGCAATAAGCTTTAAATATTAGAACCTTTCCATTCATTTAGAACTTTCCATCATTGCGAAGTTTTCATTCCCGTTTGCCGATTGCCGATTGCCGAATGCCGCTTCACGATTGCCGTCCTGTTACGCTTTTTCAAGAATGATCTCCCCTGCCAGGTCGAAAGGCAGAGTGACAGGTAATTCATCATGTTGCAATACAATTTCCATGCGCCGGCAAATGCCACCTGTTCTGCTTTCAGGTTTTACACGCAATAGTAATATACAGGGCTTTTCAATATCTGTTTCCCGGTCAGTATCATCAAGAAAAGGTGCTGAAAGATTATGAGATTCGAAAACTTCTTTTTTTCCCAGCGGGAAATTACCGGCGTGATCCTGCATGAATTTTATAAAAATATCTTCCTGCTCTGTTGTAAATGGCAGTGCTTCCTCCTCACCGTTTTTATTTTTGCTTAATACCCACCATCTTACCAGTTTAATATGCTTTTGTGTATGGTTATTGTAACTGTAATTAATGAGTTGTGACTGGATGACATGCATATCCCGGTTAATTCAAACATTATACCAGCAATATAACCAGTTTTAAAAACTAAAACATAAAGAGATGGCAAAAGCAAAAATTATACAATTCAAAACAAAGAAAAATAATACGCCTAAAACCGCTAAAGAAAAAAATGTGGAGGAAGACAATGCAGCACACTATGAAAAACTATTAACAAGCAACCCGCTCAATCAAAAAGCCTACCATAGGTTAATGATCATTTACAGGAAAGAAAAAAATTATAAAAAAGAACTACAGGTTATTAATAAGGCTATCAGATCATTTGAAGACTTTCATAAAGCAAACACAAAAAAACATGCCCAGCCAATTACTGCACTTAGCAAAAGCCTTAGTAAATCCCTTGGCCTCACAGATCATAAAGGAAAAATTACTTATGATACCGAACCCGTGGCAACATGGAGGAAAAGAAAAGAGATTGTTTTAAAGAAGATTAGCGGTAAATGAAACCCGTTTGATTTATTCAACTTCTTGTCAATAGTTACGCTTATTTTTTTTCTTTTCCCCGCGGTTATCCGCATTATCAGCGTCATCCGCGTATCTATTTACCATGAAGAGATAGAAACGCCGATGAGACCGATCTAACAGATAGTCGCGGATTTTAGGATTACAAAATTTGTTGGGGGGCACACTTGTTGCAGTTTTATATTTAAAGGAGATTTTATGCAGCCTAATGATGTTAATGTAAGTTTGAGTTTTTTAGCCCCTGCGGAGATTGTTTTCAACGCCTGGATAAATGAAGAACTGATACATAAATGGCTGTTTGTTGGTGATACAAGTGAAATTGTAAATGTGCAGATCAATTTCCGCGTTAATGGCAAATTCTCCATACTTGAACTGGAAAAAAGTAATAATGAATATATTGATCATTACGGCGAGTATGTAGAGATCAATAAACCACTCAAGCTGGTTTTTAAACTTTCTGTGCCAAAGCATTTTCCCGGCGAAACCACGGTTACCATATCCATTTCAGAAAATGAAAATGGTTGTATCCTACACCTGGTACAAACAGGTGTTTCCAAAAATGTTACAGAAGAAAGTTGGAAAAAGATGCTTGCACAATTAAAGCTTACACTTGAAAATCAATGATCAACTGTTTACCGGGTCTTTGCACGTTACACTATTCCCCGCAAGTCACATTTACTAAAGCAAGTTTAATATTAGTAGAAAGATTGTAATCAATCAGCAGTTTTATTAGCTGCAATTTCCTCAGCCGCTTTTTCCATTGTATCCAACACTTTGTCAGGATGTATATCTTTTGACAATTCCTCAATTTCTTTATCATCAGCTTCACTGATCTCCATTTTCCTGGCAATTGCCTTAACCAGGTTCATCATTCTTGTTACTTCATGTTCGGTTAGTAAACTGATCTGCAGATCAAGTTCCGCCCATTTTTCAGTCTGCACGTTCATTCGCTTTTGACCGATCAACACAAAGGTTGAAAGAAAGATCGCTTCTACGGCGGCAAAGGTTGCTACATCCATAAAACCAGGATTCAATGGTTGCAAGTTGAACCAACCCAGGTCCCATATTATCCATACGCCATACAGGATAAAATGAATATAAATGGAAGCCATGCTTCCTATAAAAGCGGTAATTGAATCAATTATTCTTTCTTTGAAACTTCTATTACTTGTTTCCTGTTTTTTTCTATCTAAAAGTGCATTCACGTTTCTTTCAACAACGTTTGCCATTTCGGGGATATCATTTTCTTTAATATTCATAACTTTCTTTTGATTCATATAGTTGCAGAATTATGCCAAACTGCTGCAAAAGAAATTTCAAAAATAATCCTTAGTTAAAAAGAGAAATATCCCATTGCCTGTTGCAACCAATGACGCAATGTCCTGGGTACTGGCTTAAGGCTCTCTATTGTTAACCGCAGAGAAAAGAAGGACCAGGGATTTCGCAGAAGTTCTTCGCGAAACCTCTCACTCATATTCTCTGCGGTTAAAATTAAAATTGTATCACTACTTTTTCTTACTACTTATTTTTAACTGGCACATTATTAGTATTGATACAAAGAATCAACAACTCAACAACCATGAACAAATTAGTAAGAGGCCTTATCGCAGGCTATGGAGCAAAAAAATTAGGAGGAGGCTGTTTAGGTACGATCGTAGTGTTCATTATCATTTGGGTTGCACTTGGCCAGTGTTAGTTTCTCATTCAATACATTGAAGAATTTAATTTTATTGCAGAGGCGCAGAACGAATGCTTGCGCCTCTGCAGTAAAAAAGCAATTTAAACTTCTTTAAGCCTCAGGTACTTTTTTCGTCCAATTGTTATATAATAGATCAACAACCCCCCGATCGGTATGATCAGGTAATATAAATACTTAAATTCGGGAACCTGGCTTTTTATGAGTGGAAGCAAAAATATTGTTATGAACGAAAATGTAAGGATCCAGTTACCGTGTTTAAAACCACCAACTTTAAGCGTCTTTACTTCTCCCTCCGGCACCTCCATTGAAATAGTTGGACTACTGCACCAATCTATTTTGCAAACAACCTCGTGCTTCCCGGCTGTTACTTCAAAACTTTTACTTTCCCCATTTGAAATTTCCCCTGCTTTTATTCCATCTATATAGACACGAAACTTACGGAACCTGTTAGTGTATTCGTTTGTTCTATCCAGTTTTATTGTCGCCATTGGTTAATTTTAATCGGTGCAGGTTGCTATAATTTTATATGATTTTTATTCAATCCCCGCTGTGTTCAGGTTACCCAACGTAACAACAAAATCCCTGGACACATTGCTTTGATTTTTAAAACTGATGATAGCCTGTATATGAAGGTTATAAATTTCCAAAGGAGTATTCTTTACCATTATACTACCAATAGTTAAAACATCCACGGACTTAAAACTATTTCTGTTTACAAACAACAGGGAAATCAGCGATTCATCATATGATTTAAAATAATCCGTGGTTAAAAAAGATTTTTTATCCATTACAAGCAGGTTCTCAACTGAGCTCATATTTTTATTGAACCACTTAATGGTATTGGAATCTATCAATAAGCGGTTGAGATTATCTTTAGATAGTATCCTGGCATTATTTATTATTCCCGGACCGAAATAATTTGAATTGTAAAAATAGGTCAGGTCTGAGGTAATTGCATAACGCAGGTCAATACTGTCAATTAGCTTTGATAAAAGTTGTGAATGAGCTATCATACTTGAACCTGAAAAAAAAAGCTTAAGATTCATTTGGAAATAAATGGCAAAGATTACAGCTTCCAATGGATTGTTGAAGATCTGGAAACCGCCATCCCCTGCGCTGATAAACCGTTTATGAAAATCAATTTCTTTTAAACCGTACTCTCTGAATATAAAACTCTCTCCTTTGATCAGGTCTTTTATTGTTGCTTTATACAGTTCAGCAAAAACTACGGGTATATAGGTTTGTTCAGCTAACGGGTACTGGCTATACCTGTAAATATCAATTCCAAGTATAACTTTCTGGTGAAGATATTGATCCGGTAACGTTTTCAATAATTCAATGTCTTCAATACCAATAAGCAGCTCTGCAGGTTTAAATTCTTCCATTCCTGGACAAATTATTATTTCATAAATTTTTAATTACACGGCGAATTTAATAACATCCTATTTTTTATACCGTTGTATTCAACCCCGGGTTACACAAATTTTTATACCCCTAAACATCCAACCGTTTACCGACTGTCTATTGAATCACTAATTTTTTTGAAAAATGTTCATTATTTATAGTCAGCCTCAGAATATAAATTCCTTTTTCCAAATTCTGGAAATTAAGTGTTGTTGAAAAAGCCGTTCCATCCAGCTCACCGGTATAAACATTGCCCAACACGGCTCCTCTCAGGTCATAAATATTGATAACCGCTTTGCCTTTTAAATTGCCGGAGATGTACAGGTTGCTTTTCCCGGCAGAAGGATTCGGAGTAAGGGACATATTGATCGTAGCGGGTGCTTCCAGGTTTATTAAAACGATAGGAGAATATTTGTTCCGTCCGTCAATGTCAATCATTTTTAACCTGTAGAAAATTTTCCCGTTTCCGGGAGCTTCATCCAGGAATGAATACCTCGTAACTGTGATACTATTCCTTGAATTTATTTCGCCTGCTTTTACAAAATCCCTTCCGTCCCTGCTTCTTTCAACTTCGTATCTCCACATATTCATTTCATTTACTACTCTCCACGAAACTTCAACATTCCCTGAACGGGCTGCTGCATTTAGTTCTAAAAACTGGACAGGAATCACGCAACTACTGTTACCCGTTAGTATGGTGATCGCACCACCGTCAAATAAATGAAAAGGAAGCGACACCGCCGCTGCAAGATCAGGAGCGCAATCACCGGTAAACTCGTCGAAAATAGGTCCGGCAGCACTATAATAAATACCTACCCTTGAACTGAATGTGAAAGTACCGTTCCCATTATTGAGGTATATCGAAAGATCGTTGGAAGCGCTATTGCTTACCATGACATCAATGTCGCCATCAGCATCAATATCCCCTGCAGTAATACCAGACTCATTCCTTAGATCAGAAAAAAAAGCTCCGAAATAATTTTGTGCAGGTTGAAAAGTACCATTCCCGTTCCCGAGCAATACCGACATGCCTTCATAGGTAAATTCGGTACAGGTAGCAATATCAGCATGCCCATCATTATTAAAATCTCTTACAACTAATGCATAAGGATATTGTTCCGTGGCAAAACTAACAGGGGCAAGTATATCGCCTGTGCCGGTTCCAAGATGGAGGTCCACTGAGAATGCCTGCCCTGTTACAAGGTCTGTATTTCCATCTTCGTTAAAATCGCCTGTGGCAAGACAAGCGGGATGAGGATTTACAAGTTTAATAAGCGGAAGATTAAAAGTGCCATTGCCATTGTTCTCTGATATATATATCCTCCTTCCGGCCAACGGTACACTTGGGCACCCGAGCCACTCCGTAATTATCACATCCCTGTCCCCATCATTGTCCATATCAACGGCATCTATATCCGACCAGCCACAGGAATTTGCCGGCCATGTTTGCCTTGCTCCGAATGTTCCATTCCCGTTATTAATGGCAGTATGAAAATTATAAGGTGGTGAAGAAATTGCGGTTGCAAACAGGATGTCGGGAAAATTATCCCCATTCAGATCCCTGAACTTTGCCCTGATACCGCCATCGCCAATAGAATATTCGACTGCCGGTGAAAATGTTCCGTTACCATTATTTTTTGAGACGGTAACGGTAACGCCTATGGCAGCAATGGAGGATGCTGAGCTTATAAGATCGAGATCGCCATCGGCATCTATGTCCGCAGCATCCAATGCACCCGGCAGTCCATTGGAACTACTATAGGTTACCGGCACCGGAAAATTCCCATTGCCATCATTCAGGTGCACGGTTACCTGCATGGAATTACGATCGAGTGTAAGTATATCTGGTTTTGTATCGTTATTGATATCAGTGCTGGCAAGTGAAAAAGTACCTCCGCCTGCAGGGAGTGATACTGCCGGTAAAAAACCACCAGCACCATTGTTCATCAGTAGCTGGTAGTTATCAGTTTCTCTCCCGGAATAATAATTACCGATAATATCTTTCCACCCGTCCGAATTCACATCCGTGATCTCGATATCTGAAGATCCTCCTGAATTAAGTGTAAAAGGCAAACTGATCACGGGAGCCAGTGTTCCATTGCCATTATTTTTAAAATAAGCAATGATACCCCTGTTGCCATCAAAGGTTTTGCCGCTGGAGTATAAAATATCATTGTCACCGTCATTGTCCATATCAGCCGATTCCACGCAGCTCCACATATCCCCTCCCCATATCATCAATACATTGTATTCCACCCTGCTGTCGAAAGTGCCATTGCCTGTATTGAACAACACGTTCATTTTCTGCACGCCTTCATTTGCGATCACAAGATCAACCTGGTTATCCGCATCGATCCTTGACACAACCAGTTTAAAAGCTGCATTTCCTGCAGGGAAACTTACTACAGGACCAAATGTACCATTACCATTGTTTCGGATAATCGATACCGTAGCACTTGCCTTATTACAAACCGCTATATCAATATCCCCATCCCCGTCAAGATCAGCCGTAGCGAGCCCTGCAGGTGCGGAACCAACGGTAATATTCACCGGTAGTCCGAAAACTGCATTACCCAAATTAAAGAATACCGATATGGAATTACCTTCTTCATTTGAACCGGTATTCGATACTACTACATCCTTTAGCCCATCCGCATTAAAATCCGCTACTGAAATATCAAGAGCTGCAAGAGGTGATACATAAGATACCGGTGCAGCATAGTCGCCATTTCCCTGGTTAACAAGCACAACAAATCCTTTGGCAAGATTGCTTTGGGAAGCAACTACATCTGGATCCCCGTCATTATCGAGGTCAGCTACCTTTATCGCAGAAGGAAATACGCCGGCCGGATAATAACCCGTATTGAAGCCATGCCATACATTATCAAAATAGCGGGAAGCCGGTTGCCCTGCAATTTCGTTGGCAAATAATGATATCGCAAACAATAAGGTAAGCGGTAGAAGTTTTTTCATGTGTTGATAGTTTATTGTAAAAAGAAATCTCAGAGACATGGTATATACCGCTTTACAACAAAAAAAATACCATTTAACGGGTACCGGGCACTACAAATCCATACACTACCCGAAATATTTTACCTGGTAATTGTATATGCAATCCTTAGTCGGGATTTCCTGCCTTTTTGGAATCATCCTTGATGGTTATAGTAGTAAAAGCACTTATTATGCAGCATAAATTATTTACATTTTTGATTTTATTTTCTTTCGTTTCCGTACACGCTCAAAAAGCAGATACACTTCCGCCACCACATGCAACCAAATCGGTGATCAATTTCAGTAAAGTTGTGGGATGGGGAAAAGATGGGCGAACACCCGTTGCACCGGCTGGGTTCGTTGTTAGCCGGTACGCAGATGGCTTTCAGAATCCAAGATGGATGCATGTTTTGCCGAATGGAGATGTGCTGGTTGCGGAAAGCAATTCCAATTTCACCCTGGTTGAAAAAGCCGGGGCCGTAATAACAGGCGCCAGCAAGGCAGAAGACCTTACAAAAAGTGCAGACAGGATCATACTGCTGCGTGATACCGATAAAGACGGAACGGTTGATAAAAAAGATACCGTGCTAACAGGAGAACAGGGATTGAAACAACCTTTTGGCATGTTGCTGCTGAATGGCTGGCTGTATGTAGCCAATACGAATGCCGTTGTTCGTTATCGTTATACAATGGGACAGGCGGGTATCAGAGAGCAGCCGGAAAAACTGGCGGAGCTTTCGGCAGGAAAAAGTTTTAAGGACAACCGGCATTGGACGAGAAATATCATTGCCAGTCCCGACAGCTCAAAAATATACATCGCTGTTGGTTCCGGCTCGAATGTGGGAGAAAACGGCCTTGAATATGAAACACTCAGGGCAAATATACTGGAGATGAACCCGGATGGATCAGATCTGCACGTTTACGCGTCAGGGTTACGGAATCCTGTCGGGATGGGATGGGCACCAGGTACAAATGATCTCTGGACCGCGGTGAACGAAAGGGATGAATTGGGTGATGACCTTGTCCCGGATTATATGACAGCAGTAAAACGGGATGGCTTTTACGGATGGCCCTATTCCTATTGGGGTAAACATGTAGACGAGCGGGTAAAGGAACAAAAACCTGCATTGGTAGCGTCAGCCATTGTCCCGGATGTTGACCTTGGCAATCATACTGCTTCGCTGGGATTACAGTTCTATACCGGTAAAAGCTTTCCAAAAAAATATCATAACGGCGCATTTGTAGCACAACACGGGTCGTGGAATCGTTCGGTACTGTCAGGCTATAAAGTTGTATTTGTTCCTTTTAGCAATGGCAAGCCATCAGGAAAGCCGGTTGATTTCTTAACAGGCTTTATTGCTGATCTGGAAAAAGAAAAAGTGTATGGCAGACCGGTAGGCCTGGCCCTGCTGCCGGATGGATCGTTGCTGGTGGCAGATGATGCAGGCAATACCATATGGAGAGTGAGGGTTAAATGATAATTAGATTTTACGAAAAGACGCAGAGGCGCAGCGAAAAAAATATTTCACACAATAAAAAAGAGTTGAACAAATAAAAAAAAATCCCCAGCCTCGGGTTCGTGCCTCATGAACCGAAACTATTAATAAGTTAGTATTTTTATTGCATTTGGATTGAACACCAAATTACAAAAATTGATTCCCAGCCTCGGTTCGTGCCTCACGAACCGAAACTATTAATAAGTTAGTATTTTTATTGCGTTTGGGTTGAACACCCCCAGCCCCCAGCCTCGGTTCGTGCCTCACGAACCGAAACTATTAATAAGTTAGTATTTTTATTGCATTTGGATTGAACACCAAATTACAAAAATTGATTCCTGAGGCACGAACCACGCTTAGGATATTTGCATAAACAAAATTTAAAAAATATTGTTGCAGAGAATATTATTCGTTCCAACGATGAGGATCGTTGGCACTGGTTATCGTAGCTGTTATTAGTGACGAATTATCCGTTGCTAACTCTCAGAAATTAAAAAAATTCTTTTTTTTGACCGGTTCTTTGCTGATGAAACGTTTTACCAGAAACAGGCCTGCTAAAAACCCACCAATATGAGCTGCATATGCAATACCGCTTGCTTCTTCACCACCAAGATACCCGGCACCGTTAGCAAGCTGTAAGATGATCCATCCGCCTAATACAATAAATGCCGGTAAGTGTACCAGGAAAAACCCAAAGAAAACCGTGATCCGCCGCATTGGGTAAAGTAAAAGATATCCACCCATAACGCCTGATATAGCACCTGAAGCTCCGAGACTGGGTATTAAATGATCCTCTCCAAAAAAATAATCCGTAAACACATGCGTAAGTGAGGCCAAAATTCCACAAAGAAGATAAAATACGAGATAACCCAAATGTCCCATCCTGTCTTCCAGGTTATCGCCAAATATCCAGAGGTAAAGCATATTACCGGCAAGGTGGGCAATACCTCCATGCATAAATAAAGATATGATCAGGGTTAGATAGACAGAATACGGTGTTCTGCCCAATCCCGGGATGATCACTTTATCCCCCGTCAAAGGATCGGTAACTGTCACAGCAGAGGTAACAATATCATGACCGCTTACTATTTCAGCAGGAACAGTAGCATAGCTAAAAGTAAAATCTATATTTTGACCCATCTGCTGGTAATACACAAAAACAATAATATTCAGCAGGATGAGCAACCATGTGATATATGGTGTGCGATGGCGGTCTCTGTTATCATCCGAAATGGGTAGCATTTTTTTTATTGGAAAAAACAAAAATTAAGCCGTGAAAACTACGCGTTGTTTGTGCGCTGTTTTCGAAAGATTTAAGAAAGCGATATAAAGCAGCTTTAAAAAAATGGAAATGTATTTAAGCGGCACCAAATTAGAGATCACTTATTAAAAGACAAGTAATGGCAATAAGGTCTGAAAATGCTTCCTTCAATAACTTGACATGGTTTGCTAAATTGATGGATTCACAATTTAGAATTCCCGGAACTAATATAAAATTTGGATTAGATGCTTTAATTGGACTCATACCAGGGATTGGAGATTTGTTTACATTCATTATTTCCGGGATGATGTTATCAGTTCTTGTAAGAAATGGAGCAAGTGGTTTTGTCCTCGTTAAAATGGTACTAAATATAATACTTGATGCCCTGTTAGGATCAATTCCCATTTTGGGCGATCTATTTGATGTAGGATTTAAAGCAAACGAAAAAAATTTAAAGCTCATGCGTGAGCATTATTTGCAGGGCCGGCACAGGGGCAGCGCTTTAAAAATCATTATTCCATTACTTCTTTTTTTATCAGTTGTACTAGGGCTCATTGTATGGGTAAGCTATAAATTGATCTCGTGGCTAATTCATGCGTTTTAAAATGCTGTGTATAACCTTTTTCCAAATTGCAATGTCATATTAGCTGCATTTTATGAAAATAATTTTACGAGGAGATCTTGTATATAACTCGCCAGCCAAAAACAAATACCAATTGATAAAATGGTGAGCCCAATAATAACCCACTTTTTCAGACCTTTAAAGAAATTCAGATTCGTTATGATTGTATATAAAACTATGACCGGAAGTTCAATGTATCTTGTTTGCAAATGAGGAAAGAGAAATTTAAGCAAATGAATAAGCAACAAAACTATAAAAAGGAAGGAGAATAAGTAAAGCTGAAAGACCAGGATTTCACCGTAATTAAACCGGGATCGCCTAAAAAGTAAATAAGTTATTAAGGCGAAAAATGGCAACATTAAAACCTGGAAAACTACCCAGTATTTGTTAAAAAAGATTGCTTCTTTACTATCACCGGCGTCGAAATGCTTTATTAATATTAAGTTGATCCAATAGATCGCCAATGCTGCAACCGTTGCACATATAAAAAACATTGAAAATGGTTTCTGGTATTTGGTCCTGGTTCCCTCAATGTATTCCTTTTGCATTTTGCCCGGAAAATGAAAAAGCCTTTTTAAGGTATAAGGAAAGCCATGATCTAAATGGGTAAAGAAGTGAAAAGCTTCATGGAAAATAGATGCTAAACTTAATCGCTCTGTTTTAAATTTTTGTCCACAGCTGTTACAATAATTTCCTGTCCCAAAAGCTTTACAATGTTTGCATTGATTTTGCGATTCGATCATTTTCAAAAATAAGGCGCTTTTGTTTAAAATAGCAGTTAAGGATAACCTTTAAGTATTTCCAAAGTATCATTATAAATCTTATATGTCCCTTTAACTAAAGTATTACCATAATGACCATTTGACGACGATGAAATGTACCGTCTTTAAAAAAATTAAACTCCAATGCGTACTTGCCCAACTCCCTTTGAAAGCTTTATGAAATGTTGATTGTCCAAATAAATTCGAATTAAAAAAGAAAAATGGTATAATAATTAGAGTGTTTCGCATAATGGCATACAACGTCGCGGCCTTGCTTAAACGGGGAATTAGAATTCCCTGCCCGACTGCGTCATTCAGGCGGGCGTCTGCCCAGCCCGTCAACCCAATAAAGAAACGAAATTTTTATTTAACCACAAATGTCAGCTGCAGCATCCCGCACGTGCGGGACAAAATGCCGCAGCGGATTAATGAACGGTCAAGCCAATTAACTGAAGATGAAAAATGATTTAATGCTGAGATTCATTCCGTCTGCCCCGATTGCGCAAAACCGCTTGTTAGCGGATAGTATATCGATGCTTAATTTTAATAAACAAAGATCAAGCTTAATTAGGTTGACCTGTTAATGAAATTATTCTGCAGTTGCGGGATCAATAATTGTCGACACCTCAGTTACAACATTCGCTGGAAAACCGCCTTGCTTTGCATGCTCGAGTACCATTTCCTTGTTTGGAGCAATATAGACACAATAAATTTTGTCTTCTGATACATAGCTGTGTACCCATTGGATTTGTGTTCCCATTTTACTGAGGACTCCGCATGATGTTTGCGAAACAGCCTTTAATTGTTCAGGACTTAGTTTGCCAGCACCAGGGATTTCTCTTTCAATTACATATTTAGGCATAATTGTAGTTTTTAGCTTTTAAAAGTACAACAAAAGAGAAGTCGATAAATAGTTTACGGCAACAAAGATGCCTTTTTATATTTCCGCTAACGTCGCGGCTTTGCGCAAGCGGGGAATTAGAATTCCCCGTCCGAACGGTGTTCAGCCGGGCGGGCGTCTGCCAGGCCCGTCAACCCAATAAAGAAACGAAATTTTCATTTAACCACAATGATAGCTGCGGCACTAAGAGCGTAGCGGAATGCCGCAGCGGCTTATGTTCCGTCAAGCTGATTTACTGAAGTTGGGATCTGCTTTGCCGATGATTGCACTTCCGTCAAGCCCTAATTGTGCAAAACCGTTTGTTAGCTGTCAATTATACTTTGCCAGTACTTACTCCTAACCAATCAATACTCCTTCTAACTTCAGGAAATTCACTGTTGAGCATACTTTCCAATTTACTAGAAATTTGAAGTCCATTGGGATGAAAAGATTTTTCATGTATTGTATTTGAACAAATAATTGGATGAATTTTAGGTTCAAAATTGAAATTATCTCTAACAGCTTTTCTTGCTGCTTTTTGCCAAGCTTGCCAATTATGTGCTAATTGGGAAAGATTTGCTTGACTATAAGCTGGATCATTAACATTGACTTCTTTAAAAGCAGCAATACTTAAATCATTAAAGCAATCTTGCCATTTAATATCACCGATACTTATTATAGAATTTATTTCTTTTCCTTGAAATCCAAAACTTTTTAAATTCCCCATTCCTTGTCTGTCAGGTATTGCATCTACACAAGCTGTAACTAAAGAATCATTACGTATTTTGCCGATTTGAGCTTCTGGAATTTCTATTAAACCTTGAACAGTATATATAACATTGAAGGGATCTTTGTTATCAGACAAAATTTCGAATTTTCCATTCGGTGTTCTCGCATCAATTGCCAAAACCCCCTCTTGTTCCGAAAGAGGTCGAAAACAATTACTATAATAGTCTAATAAAAAAGGATTTGAATTTGATGAAAAATCTTTGAAGTATTCCAAAGGGGAAGTCGAAATAATTCCTGTAATTCTAACTACTTTATAAAGATAATGGTTGGGGAAATTTTTATCAACTAATACAGGAATTGGTTTATGTTCTAATTGAATATTAAACAAGTCGGATAAATTTTCATCGCTTACAGGTTTTTCTCTTCCAGCCCTAAAAACTAACCCGGTAGTTTGTTCAGGAAATAACCAAAGAATCTTTGCGATTGATTTATCAGCCATTTCTATAGAATTATGTACTATAGATGGAATGCTTAAAGCATTAGATTGAGCATGTAACTCTATTTTATTTTGAATTTTTCTACTGAGAGGATTATACTCAGGTTTCTTAGTCTCACTTACAATGTTAAAATGAGAAGGATAATAAACAGGCAAATTATTAGTAATAGTATAATTCGAAAGCTTTCCCGTCAATTTAATTCGACTGTTCGGTAATGGTTCTAAAGCAAAATATTTTTCAATAAGATTATAAAGATCAGTATCCTTAATGAATAAGTTAGATATTTTTAAGCTTTCTAAACTTTTTTTGAGCTTTAAAAATGTGTCGAATATCTTGGCAATATAATCTATGTTTTCTACCATTTACATTAAATATAAATAAAGGTAACAGAAAAATTTTACGGTTACAAAGATGCCCAAAAATTGCAGCTAACGTCGCGGCTTTGCGCAAACGGGGAATTAGAATTCCGTCTGCCCGGCCCGTCAACCCAATAAAGAAACGAAATTTTTATTTAACCACAATGCAGCCGCGGCACTAAGTGCGTAGCAAAATGCCGCAGCGGTTTAAGGAACGGTCAAGCCAATTAACTGAAGACGGAAAATGATTTGCAGCCGAGATTCATTCCGTCTGCCCCGATTGCGCAAAACCGCTTGTTAGCTGCAGGCATTACTCACGTATTAAGTAAGAATACTTAGATTTTAAGCTTTCAATTTTCTCAACAGTGGAATTTGTCAAGCTATTAGAATAAATTGTAGAATACAAGGAGCCGCCCAAAACAACAGAGGATTCTAATTTGGCAACTTTATCTCTATATTTTTTCCATTCAGAGATAAGTTTGTCGAAAACCTTTTCTTCAAAAAGAAATCTATCGTCTCCCTTTTTAGAATTTTCTTTGATTTTAAAAATCAATTGATTTAACTCCTCATTGGTTTTCTCAAAGGTTTGGGACGCATCAATATTCATATCAGCCTGTGTTTCCGGAGTATTAGGATATAATATCCGTCCTTGCCGTTTGCTCCTATTTGTTCCCGTTTGTTCCTTTTAATGCCTTTTAATTCTATTTGAATCCTTTTTGTCCCATTTGCTCCCATTCGTTCCCGTTTGTTTCCAAAGCTTCCCTGTCACTTTTTATGCATCGTATGTTTGTTTCTGAAGCAATAAACAATAAAAAAGAAAAAGCTTGTAACTAAAAATGATTGCCGGAAAAAAAAGTTACATAGAACAATAAGTTGTAACCAGGCAGCCGGCTTAACAATAAAATAATTAGTATGAAAACAATTCAATCAAGAATCAATTCCCTGGCAATTACAAGAGCAAGGCTGGGACTAACACAACAACAGATGGCTGTACAACTTGGTATATCTGTAAGTATGATTAAACAGGTAGAAACAAACCGCCGCTTTTTAACCAGTGATAATTTGGTAAAGCTTGCTGCATTAGAAATCACGATGGCAAATATACATAAGCAAGTCGAAGAGAAGCTGCCTGTATCCATGCAGGAAATGGATGCCAGTGCCGATGCAGGCTATCAACTGGAAGCTATATTCCAGGAAAGCCGTTGCAGGCATCTTGCAAAACAACTTGAAAAAGAATTGAAGAAAATGGAAGTGGATTACGAACAGATAAAAACGACCCTGTACAACCTCGACGCTGTGGCCACACTAACGCTTAAGCCAAATGATCCATTTTTAAGAACGATGATGCAGGTGCGGCCCAAACTCATGAGAAAATTAATAAAGTGCAGCCTGCAGGCACAGGTCAACGTAAAGAAAAAGATTGCATTGCTGCATGCAGAAGCGGCGCTTAATAAGAGTATCCATCCCCGTTATGTACATAAAAATGAAAAACCAATTCTTTCACCTTTAAAACAATCAAACATGAATTACACAGTTTCACTGATCAGCAGCCGGCCAGATTGCCAGGCAATGATCGACATGGCCAATGACGACGTTGACGCATTGGTTTATCGCAAAACCGGCCTGGTAAGGCAAATGCAGGCTGCCACAAATACAACAGTAAGCGTAGATGCTGACCTTGTTGCGGTAACAGCAGAAATAGAAGCCCTTCAAACAATCATCACCGGTCTGCCAGATGGCAGCACTAAAGAAGATACAAGGGTAAAGTTAACCAAGGCAGAATACAGAAAATTCACGCTCGAATTGCGCAAAGCCAATTTTGGTTCTGTAGCACTGGTAGAAAAGGAATACAGTATTGCCTGCGTTGAACAGTCAATTGCCGAAACCCATGCATTCATTACAGCCCTCACAACGAGGATGAATGAGCTGCCGGCTGCTTAAAAAAAAGAAAAGCCCTTCAGCACGATGCGGTCGGGCTTTCTTTAACAATTTTATTCAAATCCTAAATACAGTATCATGAACAATGCTATTATGTCAACTGATACCAAAATCGGAACACTCAGTGGAACCTTGCTGGCAGTTTTTTGCAGTATCGATATGGGAGAATTAATCCGGTCATGTATAGTCGCTGCTACCGGAGCTGCTGTAAGTTTCACCATATCGCTGTTATGTAAATGGGCCTGGAGGAAAATTCAAGCCCGCAGAAAGCATTAAGCTACAATTTTTCAAATTTTTCAGATACTGTTTTTGGTTCCCATTATCCGCTATCCAGTATCTGGCAGCCCGTATCCACTTTCAATCACAACATTTAAACACTTAAAAACCTATCATCATGGCAGACAATAAAAATATTACAACGAAACAGGATCGCATACGCGTAGATGTCAATGATTCCTCAGAAGTCGAATATATCCATAAAAAATTTCCAAGACTTTCTCATGCGGAGATTGTAAAAGCCATTCGTAAAGCCGGCCCTTTTAGAAAAGCAATCTTAACATCCCTACGTGCAAAAGATGGTTTTAAAAGCTAGCCGGTTGTGTCCTATAATATTTCTACATACTAAGAACACTGATTTTAATTTATGAGCAAATACCGGATAAGAAAAGCTGTTTTTTGAATGCTACAATGTAGAATTGATGAAGTTGAAATCACTTTACACTGAATTTGTGTCACATTATGATTTGATGGGGCGAAGCAGTAAGAAAAAACAAGTAAATGAAAATCAACAACTTACTTGAAAATTTCACAATTATAATAAATATTTCGCTATTTTATTGCGAATTTCGCTAACATATATTATTTTAGCATTATAAAATTGAAGTATGCCGATTATTATTAACCTGGATGTGATGCTGGCAAAAAGGAAGATGAAGTTGCAGGAACTGGGGGAACTGGTTGATCTGCATCCGTCTAATCTTTCACTCTTACGGGCGGGAAAACTTAAAGGAATAAAGTTCGAAACATTGGAAGCCATTTGTACAGTACTTGATTGCGAAATAACAGATATTCTCGAGTTAAAAAAAGTTGAGAATAAAACTGGTAACACAAACCAAAAAGAAACCGGATGAAGTATGAAAGGAGGCGAACTGATCAATAACCTTATTGTTTAATAAAAGTTCTGTTTCAACAATGAAAGAACAAATCAACAGAAATAATTTTCCTCCCAATGCCCGCATAGTCCCGGATGAGATAAGAGTAAAGCCTTGTTCGCTTAAAGAGATCTGTGGAATGTATGACAATATGAGCGAGAAAACGATGCGGGCATGCCTGTCACCAATAAAGGAAAATATTGGCCCCAAAAAAGGCAGGTTATATACTGTCCGCCAGGTCGAGATAATACTCAACTACATCGGTTTGCCTTATACGGTAAAAGAAGTGTAGTAAAGAAATTAATTGCTTATTACGCTTCACGTCCCCATGATACAGAATGATCAACAATTGTTGATAAGCCAACTTATCCTATATATTTTCTAATTATAATAAAATTATGTTTTATGCTTAGTAAAACGCTGTCCATCATTTTTAAAGTATTTTTTGTACTAACGCTTCTATATGGGCTATTAAAAACGGTTGGAAATGTGATCTTAAAACCCATTTCTTATCATCAGAAAGATACTTATAGCACACTCAGCTTTTACAAACCAGGGCGGGAAATCTGGGTACGTCGGGTAAATATAAATGAACGGTTTGCAACCGACACAACAATAATAGACAGGTATGCCAATAGCCAGCACTTCATCGGTAAGGACACACAAGTAACATTTATAACAGAAGATATTAAAAACGTCTATGATGCTGATTCAATTACACCCATTCACAATGAGAGTATTCAAACTAATATAAAAATGCCGGTTAAAGGCAAGATATTTAATTTGATAAGCGAACAATCTGAAATGCTACAGAAACTCCGGGTGTACCCCAAAACAACTTCACAATACATTTTCTTTATCCTGATAGATATATTAATTTACGGATCGGCGGCTCTCGTGTTTCTCGCATGCTCAGTGTTGTTTAGAAATTTTAGTAAGAAGAACTTTTTCACGGTCGGGAACATACAGCTGCTAAAAAGGGCTGGCATTTATATCCTTATACCTCAATTAACTTTAATCGTTTTTTATTTTACTTATCATTCGGAATTTGATGCCTGTAAAGTATTTAAAAGCAGCGAAGGATATAAAATCCTGGCCCAATACTCACTTGCAGGAGAAATACAGGTGAGCTTAATAACTGTTGGAATCGGGCTGTTGATATTGAGCCATATATTTAAGAAAGGACTTGAATATAAAGAAGAGGCGTCATCATACATTTAATTTACAGGATCATTCCAATAAATTTAGTTTGTCTAATAAATCGTCAATAAGAATTGCCTGGGCAGGAATTATTTTTTGTTTTGCGGTAACGGGGGGAAACCATGCAGCCTTATCAATTTCAGGAATTTCCAACATCTTTCCGGATTTAGGCGGCCATTCGATTAAAATTTTATTGCTGGTAACCAGGGAAGCATCGAAATCCATCTTTGCAGCCCATGCATAAACCATTTTTCCCGATCGTTGTTTTATGCTTGCTAATTCGATGAATGGTCCATCACAATTCACACCCGTTTCTTCTTTAAATTCCCTGCAAGCCGCAGTTAACGGGTCTTCATTTTCTTTAAATTCTCCCTTAGCAATTGACCATGCAGCATTGTCTTTATTTTTCCAGAAAGGTCCACCGGGATGCACAAGGAATACTTCAATTCTATAATTGATCATTCTGAACGGAAGTATGCCGGCACTTTTTTTCATTTATCGAAATTAAGAACATAAACAGCGGCTGGTAAATAAGTTCTTGCAACTTAACGATCAACAACACATCCGCGAAAAATGTAGAATTAAAAATGTATGTTGTGTACAGTAAGAATAAAACATACTATTTTAGCCAGGACATTGGATATCAAACTTAAAGCTCATAATTTGTTCTGAAGTAACTATGATTTCCACCGCTTCCTGTAGTGAAACATTATTTTTGGATAACTGTTTGAGTTTATATTGATCGAATTCGATCTCAATCACTTCGTATATATTAGTTGAATCATCATTTCTTTCCCGCAGTTTACAATGAAGAATTAATTGTTTTGCGTAATCAGTGAGTGGTATCCACACCATAAATGACAGCTTGTCTTTAACTTGATTGCATTTCGGCTATATATAATACAAAGAATTGTGCCAGATTAAATAGTTGAAAAGGTTTTAGCGGATTTATTGGGTATTGATTTGATGGTTCTCCCCTATTTTTTTAGTTTGCATAAAATTTGTATTCCTACTTCATTGATGAAGCAATAAAAATGAAACGGAATACCAATCCTCATATTAAGACCCTTACTTTCAAAAAGAATAATTTCTTTCCCAACAGTGCATTACCGGTTTTAATTTGTCAAAAAGCAATTGAGTTACCGAAACAAAAACATGTTGCCGGTGATATGCTGCAAACCATATTTACCAAAAACAAATGGGGAAACTCCTGGGGCAATGGTATATACGATTTTCATCATTATCATAGTAACACACATGAATGCATGGGAATAGCGGCAGGTGTGCAAAAGTTATATTAGGCGGGCCGGGAGGAAGGAAAATAACCATCAAAGCCGGAGATATAATGATATTACCCGCGGGTGCTGCGACATGGGAATGATATAAGCGAGGTACCCAAATAGCAAATAAAAGTAGTATAAGCCTATGTGTAAATTTGTTTAGTGATACATGTTTTTAATTTTATTCACAGCTTAACCTTTACTTATGAATAATATTTACAAAAAGATCGTTCTCATTTTTCTTTTGCTCTCGTCATTTAATCTCCTTTATGGCCAGGTTGGCGTATATGATGAAGGATTTGGCACAGGTGGCAAAATATTTCAACTTTTTAACGATGGCGATGTCATACCGAAAGCAGTAGTAACACAAACTGATGGTAAAATAATTGTTGCCGGAAGCGGGGGAGATTTTTTCCAGGGCCTCATCAAGATCGTCCGCTATAATGTAAATGGTTCTATGGATCCAACATTTGGTAGCAATGGTATCGCTGCGATAGATGTGCCTTCTGACCAGGATCCATTGCAAACACTCACTATTCAGCAGGATGGTAAAATTATAGCCGGGGGGATCATCCATACACTGGACCAGGCAACCCAGCAAACCGATGAAGACTTTTACCTGTTTCGTCTAAAGACTGACGGTAGTTATGACAGCAGCTTTGGAACAAACGGGCTGGTTGTTACAGATCTTGCTTCCCACTCCGATGATGTTATTCATAAACTGCTTGTAAAACCTGATGGAAAAATTCTTGCAGGCGGGTATTATATGGATATGAATAATGGTGATAATTATTATGGCCTTGTTCAGTATAAAACCGATGGAAGCCGGGACAGTACTTTTGGAATAAACGGTATCACTGTGGTATTGCTTCCACAACAGGAAGATGGAAAAGGCTCGCTGGCGTTGTTGCCCAACGGTAAAATATTGGTTGCAACTACCGTCGTTAATGATACTTCCTTCTTTTACCAATTCGGTTTGCTCCGCTTTACTGCGAATGGTGTATTAGATGCCAATTTTGGCAATGGAGGTATTCTGCATCTTGGCCTCAGTTATTTCCACAGTGTACTTCATGACATGGCCGTACAAACTGACGGTAAAATTGTAATGACAGGAGAAACGCAGGGCAGTAATGCGACAGTTGTTGCTGTTGTTCGTGTAGATAGTGCAGGAGCTTATGACCTTAATTTTGGAGATAGCGGTGTGGTTAGAACACATATCAGTACAGGGAATTTTGATCCCGACGCAGGTATGGCGCTTACTATTCAACCCGATAAAAAGATTATTGTTGGCTGTACACTTTATAATTCTATTAATTCACCGGATGCAAACTTTGCGGTAATTCGTTATATGCCTGATGGAACCGTTGATTCTAATTACGGCAGGCAGGGAATTATTATTACTGACTTTGATGAAAACGGGGATTTTGCAAAAGCCTGCCTGCAACAGGCAGATGGTAAATTTATATTGGTTGGTTCTGCTGAATCACAAAATTTTGAAACCGGTTTTGGAATCGCCCGCTACCTTAGTGATGCCCGTTTTTATTATAATACCCTGAAAGGTTCTGTGTTCTATGATGACAACAACAATGCAATAAAAGATCCTGGTGAAGATTTCTTTGGTAACGCCGTTGTTGCAGCGCAAAAAACAGGTATTGATACAATTACCATTACGGCGTCTAATGGTATTTTTAATGTGGAAGTTGATACGGGCAATTATATTATCCGCCCTATACAGCCTGCTACTCATCCACCTTACTATACAGCTGTTCCAAATTTCAGAACAATAAGTCATTCTAACTATTTTAATACAGACAGCGTATCATTTGCGATGCAACCTATACCAGGGATGCGTGATATTTTTGTTTATATAATTCCACTTGACCCTGCACGCCCGGGCTTTAATACGGATTACATGATCGTTTATGGTAACAATGGTACAGATACGGTACCGGCAGGAACTGTGCAGTTTGTTCCAAGTAATTTTGTTACAGTAAACTCTACCGATCCAATAGCTTCGTCAACAAGTGGAGATACATTGCGGTGGGACTATGTGAACCTTGGGCCGCATGATACTTCATTCATCATTGTTCATGCTACTATTATGGCGCCGCCAGCTGTGAACATTGGTGATACGTTAACATCTTCTGCATCCATCTCACCACTCGGATTAGATAATGAGCCAAAGGATAATAATTTTATTTTAAATGAAGATGTGGTTGGTTCATTTGATCCAAATGACAAAAATGAAAACCATGCCGGTAAGATTAGTACAGACCAGGTAAATGCAGGCGAATACATGCAATACATCATCCGCTTCCAGAATATGGGCACCGATACTGCTTTTAATATTTATGTGAGGGATACGCTTCAAAATAAGCTCGACTGGAGCACGATGGAAATGGTTGCCGCCAGTCATCCATATCACCTGGTAAAGAACGATGGTATTTGTGTGTGGTCATTCAACAACATTGCACTGGTTGATGCGACACATAACGAGCCAGCCAGCCATGGATATATTGTTTATCGCATAAGGGCAAAAACAAGTGTTGTGCCTGGCGATATCATTAATAATAAAGCATCCATTTATTTCGATTACAATCTTCCCGTTGCTACTAATACGGAAACAACGGTGGTCACCAGTGTAACAGTGCCGGTTAGCCTGTTAAATTTTTCGGTAAAAAAGACAGGTAAAACTCACCTGCTGATATGGAATACTACCAATGAAATAAATGCAAATAAGTTTGAAGTAGAACGCAGTGCAACCGGAACGTTCTTTAAAAAAATTGGTACTGTTGCAAGCCAGCCCGGAAATGCCGGAATAAAAAGCTATGATTATACTGATGCGTTACCATTTACAGGGTTCAACTATTACCGTCTTAAGATAATTGATAACGATGGAAGATTTGAATATAGCCCGGTACGAATACTGAATAATAAGGCCGGCAATCATTTTGTAATTTATCCGAACCCTGTGAAGGATGTCATGCGTGTAAGTGTTGAAGTGGAGGAAAAGGTTGCGATACAGGTCAAGGTCTTCGCACTTAATGGAACTACAATCCTTACAGACAATTGGAATGTAGAGGAAGGAAATACGATAAAGGCTATTAATGTCGCCGCTTTACCACGGGGCACTTATTTACTTAAAATAATTTCTATGAATCACTCCCCGATTGATAATGATATCGAGTCAACTATTTTGAAATTCGAAAAGCAATAGTCTTCGTCGGTCTTTCGCTTTCGCAGCGTCAATCATTGGGCCTGCGACGGCGAGTCGGCAGATATGCTTATATAATTAGTACCAGGAAAAAGAGGTAACGAAAGCTACCTCTTTTTCTTTAAGCATTTTTTAATAAAAGCAGAAAGCGTCAAAAGAAACATTTCACAGTATTATGCCGGCATCGGGAAAAGCATCCCACCAAATGAGAAGGCCGCAGGGGGATCATACTCATTTTATATTGTCCAAGGGTATATTTTTACCGGGAAGAAACGAATCAATACATCGCACCTCGTGCGACATAGACCAGGCTATCTATCGCCAGAACCGGCATAAAGCTTGCAAATATTTACTGCCTATATTAATAGATTACCATTTAAAAGTGATATGGCAACAGCAAAAAAATATAAAATCACATTTATAATTATAGCAGTGCTGATCATTGCCAGGATATTACTTCCGTATATCGTATTACATTACGCTAATAAAACACTGGCGAACATGCCATCTTATTATGGTCATATTAATGATATTGACATTTCGCTTTACCGCGGTGCCTACGAGATCAATGACATGTACCTTAATAAAAAGGATGATAAAAACAACAAACAAACCGAATTCTTCAAAGTAAAGAATATTGATCTCTCAGTTCATTGGCGTGCATTGCTGCATGGTAAACTGGTGGGGGAACTTGTTTTTAATTCGCCTGTGCTGGTATTCACCAATAATAAAACTGACCTCGGTAGTGTGAAAAAAGATACCAATGATTTCAGGAAAATATTGAAAGATTTTATGCCTTTAAAAGTAAACAGGTTCGAGATAAATAATGGCACGCTGAGTTATAGTGATCCTTCAGCACATCCCAAAGTAAATGTATCACTCACAAAAGTAGTTGCATTGGCTCAAAACCTTACCAATGCCGATAACAATAAAGTTGCATTACCGGCCTCGCTCAAAGCAAGCGCCAATGCCTACGGAGGAACAGCGTCACTGAATATGAAACTGAACCCGCTGGCAGAAAGAACAACCTTTGACCTTAATGCTGAGTTAAAAAGTACTAACCTGGTTTTGTTGAATGATTTTTTAAAAGCCTATGCGAATGTAGATGTGAATAAAGGAACGCTGGGTCTGTATACCGAATTCGCCTCTAAAAGCGGAAAATATAAAGGTTATGTAAAACCACTGATAAAAGACCTCGATGTATTAGGGCCGGAAGATAAAAAAGACAATCTTTTTCGCAAACTCTGGGAAGGATTGGTAGGTATAGCAGGAGTTGTTCTGCAAAATCAAAAGAAGGACCAGTTGGCTACTAAAGTACCCATTGAAGGTGATCTTAGCGGAAGCCAAACAAATATTATGGATATCATTTTTGAATTATTGCGCAATGCTTTTATCCAGGCGCTCATGCCCGCAATAGATAATAAGATAAACCTGACCTCAGTAGAAGAAGAAAACCCAAAAGAAAAAAAAGGCTTGCTTAAAAGGCTTTTCGGCGGAAAAGACAAGAATAAATAAAGTAAATTTATCTATTCTTAGTATAATTTTTTAAACAGCTACGTTGATTATTTTGCCGTTCTATTTTCTAAATGAATTTTTAATGGCAATCTTTCCGTTCCTGAAAGTAAAAAGATCGCAACCGGTAACTTCAATTTTCGTTCCCCGCCTCGGTTCATGCCTCACCAACCGAAACTATTTATAAGTTAGTATTTTCATAACATTTTGGCTGCAACACCAAACTACAAAATTGGTTCATGTGGCAGAAACCTTTAGGCGTTGAAACCACCTCTTTGGTGCAAGCTAATACGATGGACTATTCTGCATCAACAAAACCAGTGATTAAATAGCTTGGAATTAATGATATTAATATTGTGTTACCTGTTTTTTGAAAACTTTCATATTTTACCAGATCTACATGTTTGTAGTATACTACACTTGTTTTTTCCTTTTGTATGTATACATCAATTTGTCCAATGATAAATCCAGTTCTTTTTTCCGGGCTTCCATTTTCGTAACATATTTCGATTTCAATTCTTCGATTTTTGGGAAGTACTATTTTATTAACCTGGGTTTTGTAAAAGGCATTTAAAGGAGGAGTTGAAAATTGCCTGTAGATAACTCTTGCACCATTTGATTCCTTCCCGGTTAGTTTCGCACTACTTATTACTTTCAAAATATTGCGGATCTTTCGCTCTTCATTTGTGATATCTTCTTTTGTAAATACAACTTCAGTACCAGTATCATCTATCTCAATATCGGTTAGTCTAAACAATGGTTTCCCATTATCATTCCAGGTTTCTCCATCGATATCGAAAATATCAACATCACAAACATCATTGAATATATAGTCATTTCTCCATAAGCCTTTAAAAATACCTGACAAAGTATTTCCCTTTCCATTTTGAAGTTCGAGAAAATGCACTAGCTTATTGACACAAGTTTTAAAACTTTCCTTTTCTTTTTTGGGATTATTGTCAAATTTTTTAAAGCTAAAAAAAGAACTCATTTCTTTATGAATAAAGCCATTTAATTGATTTATCACATCTGCCTGTACTATAGGAAATATTGATAGTTTTTCTTTAAGACATTTGGCATAGCCGATTTCCTGGTTGACCCATTGAGTATTTATAGAATTTTCAGTTATTATCGGAAGAAAATAGTGACAGGATTCTAATGCGTCAGAAATTTTTTCTGAAATAAGAATTGAGCTATAGTACTTATCTGCTACTATTACGTATTTTAGGTAATTACTTCTCTTTAATCTATCCTCCAAAATGGAAACTTTTGTTCTATCTTTTTCAGAGAAACTTATGAATATCTTTTTCATAAACAATATCAATCCATTTAAAAAATATACAGCCATTTAGCATTGTAGCTAACGCCCTAATTTACGCAATCACTTTGAAATGAATGGCAATAATGACTAATCATAAACGGTGAAGCCTGTTGATTGAAGGTGAAAAATGATTTAATGCTTAGATTCATTCCGTCTGCGCCGATTGCGCCACCGCTTGTTAACCGCCGCTTTTTTTCGATTTTTGAATAAGCCAATAATATTCTTGGTCATCCAATAAATATTCAGCTTGCTCAGATTGTTCACTCTTACTTTCCTTAATGAGTTCAACTAATGACTTTAATTCTGCTAAATACTTTTCCAGGGTCAAATCGCTACAAGTTGTTATTTAGATACTGCTCTTCTTCTAAAATCAAAAAAGCCAACGATAAGAAACAAGAGAGCATATCCCAAAGAAGTCCAGGCAACCTGAGTTAGCTGTGATTTCAATTTTGCGGATACTGGAAAAGCATGGAAACTATAAGGAAAATAATAAACCAGGTTTGACTTGTATTGTACGGCCATGATTGTGCCTGTCAGCCATAAAGCAAAACCAATTCCAATTGGAACAATAAAATTTCTGAATCGCAGTCCTATCCAGAATTGTATCGCACAAACAGCAAGCAATAGAATATAAGCATTAGCCGCATTTACCAATAGGGTGCTTCCATTCAGTGGATGTTTAAATAAATTCAAAGTTGGTTTTATAAAGTTTATTCCTACAATAGTCAAAAACATGAATAAATGAGTGGCAATAAGGAAAACCAGCATTAATAAATGCACGTTCATAAATTTTGCCAAAAACACATTGACTTTTGTTTGTGGAGATGCGAATACCTGTTTCCACGTATTATTCCTGTACTCGATCTGTGGCAGCAGTGTGCAGATTAGTATTACAAACAAGGGAAAAAGCGCTGCACCATTCATGTCAGATAGTATTTTAAAAAGAGCGTTCAGCGGGTCCTTCTCTGACGCATCAATTTCATTTTCATCTATTAAAACATTCAACAGGAATATGACCGGACCAACAGCCGCACCAATCAGCGTAAGATAAAAAGATGCTGTTCGGGTTTTTAATAACTCAGACCGAAGTGATATAAGTAAGTTCATTATTGTGCAGTTGTCAGGTCAATAAATAATTGTTCAAGATCATTCCCCTTAGGTTGCAAAAGATATACGTCGAGATTATTTTGAATGAGTTTTCTTTGAATAGCCGCTATATGCTTTTGATCATGTAGGGAAACCGAAAATCCCTGCCTGTCACTTTCCGGATCGTACTCCTGCAATAACTGCATAGCCGTGTCATTATCTGAAGTATCGATCAATAACCGGGAGCCCTTTTGCTGAAATACATGCAACTCAGGCAACGTACCTTGAAAAAGCATCTTTCCCTTAAATATGATTCCTATATGACTAACGATTTTTTCTACCTCTGCCAGCAAGTGACTGGAGATGAGAATAGTCATTCCATGGGTTTTGTTTAGTGTTTTGATCAATTCGCGAAGCTCAATGATACCTGCCGGATCCAAACCATTTGCAGGTTCATCCAATATTAGCAATTCTGGATTTGGCAAAAGGGCAAGAGCAATAGCCAGTCGTTGCTTCATCCCCAATGAAAACTTTTTTGCTGTCTTCTTACCTGTGTCTTCTAATCCAACAATATTTAAAACTTCAGCTATTCTTGCTTTTGATGCTCCGTAAACTTCTCTATAAACTTCCAGGTTTTCTTTGGCTGTCAAATGCCCGTATAACGAAGGAGTTTCAATCAATGATCCTATCTTTTTTAAAATATTGATCCTGTTTGCATGCAGGTGCTCACCAAATATTTCAATATCTCCTTTTTGGTTATTCAACAGGCCAAGTAACAAACTCAGTGTTGTTGTTTTACCGGAACCATTCGGACCAAGAAAACCGTAAATGCTTCCCCTTTCTACATTCAGGTCTATGTCAAACAACGTTTGTACGTCTTTTGAATAGTGATATGAAAGCCCTATAGTTTTTATTACTGAAGAATTATTCATTGAGAAAATTTAAATAGGTATGGTCTCAGGTTTCTTTGTCATCTAAAAAGTTTTTGAATTCTACTTTCGTTATAGTGTCGTTCTAAAATTATTGCCAACGTTTGCGCCTGGCGAAGGCGGGGAATTAAAATCCCCGTCCGAACGGAGTTCATCCGGGCGGACGTCTGCCTGGCCCGTCAACCCAATAAAGAAACGAAATTTTTATTTAACCACAATGAAGCTGCGGCATCCCGCACGTGCGGGACAAAATGTCGCAGCGGATTAATGAACGGTCAAGCCTGTTAATTGAAGATGAAAAATGATTTAATACTGAGATTCATTCCGTCTGCCCCGATTGCGCAAAACCGCTTGTTGTACGTTAACACATCATCTAATTATTTGTCGATCCCATTCTATGCAATTGCCATTTGCCATTTATTTTTTTAAATACAGCCAGCCAGGCATAATGTGTTGTATCAAGTTGATTATTTTCTGACTTACGTCGCGTGATCACTAGTTTATCAACCACAGATGTTGCCATCGTTGCATCTTCTGAAAAACTAATAATAGGCGGAGAAACATCATCCCATTTTATAAAATCGACTTCGTCAAAATAAGATTTGAATCTTTTATAACTTTCAGCATACGTTGGTTTTTTGATGAGCCCTCGATTTACTTCAATATAATCAGTAGAACTGTCACGAAGCAACAACAAGATATCTTTTTCAATATGAGATTTTCTCTGATCTTCATGAATAGCTAAAATTGCTTTTTTCTCAACTTCAATATCTACAGGAATATTAGAGTGGTGGCATGCGGCAAAGAAATAGGCAAGAATCAAAAATCTTTTCATGGCTGATTTGTTTACGAATTTCATTTGTGTTACGTACAATCACGGCGCCTTGGCGAAGGTGTGGAATTCAAGTCCCTTCCGCCTGCCCGGTCAACACGATAAAGAAACGGAATTTTTATTTAACCACAATGAAGCCGCGGCCCTGAGAGCGTAGCAAAAATGTCGCAGCTGATTTCCTGCCGGGATTCATTCCGTCTGTCCCAATTGCCCAAAACCGCTTGTTGTACGCAGCCGTGAGGTATAACTATTATAATAAAGATCCCTAAAGATTTAAAAATCTTTAGGGATTGACAAATACAAACGATGTCGGGTAATTCACATTACACCGCTACTTGCATTGAAAGAAGGATTGGGTCTTTTACTGTGTGGCGGTCTTTCGCCTCTTGCACATTTGGATCAGTCATAATAGCTACAAGCTTGTCCATATCTGTTACTTCTAAAACTAAAACCACAGATTTAGAATCATCCTGATCCTGGAATGTTTTAAAACTTGAAACGGCGGGAGCAAAAAGCTTTACCCTGTCTTCATGGCCTTTAAGCCATGTTTCAAAATCACCTACTTTGTGACGAACTACTACTGTTGGCATGATTGTTCATTTTAGTTATTAAAATATTTCATAAAGAGTAAGAATAAATATACCCAATCTTATTTATAGAGGTCAAAAATTTAATTTCGAATTGTGCGAAGTTCGTGAGTTACGTATAACGTCGAGCATTGCCGCAATTTGGGGATTTGATGCTATGTCCGCCCCGTGCTGTTGCTAAGTTAAAGAACGTAAGCTTTATTAATAAAACCAAACTAAGTCTGCGCACCGGGAGCGTGGCAAAATGCGCAGGCGCATTAATAAACGGTCAACCCGATAACTGAAGAATGGTAGCTAGAGGATGTAACTGTCCGCCCAAATTGCGGTAATGCTTTTGTTGTATGCCGTTTTAATGAAGTTACATTTAAATTATTTGATAAATCCAGTGGTTATCTTCCTTTTTGAAGTAAAACCAAATGCTTTCTTTTACCGGATATATTTTAATCTTAATGTCTATTGATTTTTGATTTTGGTTTATATCTTCAATTTCTATATAAGAAGAGTCTTTTATTTTTTCTAAAGCAAGAAATTGTGGTGTAAACCCTTTTATAGTGAAATTGCATGCACAAGATTGATTAAGTTCAAAGTAATTAGCAATTATGGGGCTTTTATCTTTTGTGAAGTCATTATTTATATATTTTATTAATTCTAAAGAATTAAGTGCAATATTAAGTGTACTATCGAGATCTTGTTTCCAACTAATATTTTTAAAAGGTACCTGGGGATATTTGATTTGTCTATAGCTGCTATTGTGATATGGTATGGAAGATAGGGAAACATAATCATATCTTAAGTATAAATCAATTATACGATCCTTTCCTTCTATTAGGTAATATTGATTCACTGTTGCATTCGTATTTTGATAACCTTTAAGTATTTCCAAAGTATCATTATAAATTTTATATGTCCCTTTAACTAAGGTATTACCATAATGACCATTTGACGAACGATGAAATGTACCGTCTTTAAAAAATTTAAATTCCCAATTCGTACTTGCCCAGGTCCCATTGAAAGTTTTATGAAATGTTGATTGTCCAAATAAATTTGAATTAAAAAATAAAAATGGTATAATAATTATAGTGTTTCGCATAATGGCATACAAGGTTACGGCTTTGAGCAAACGGGGAATTTGAATTCCCCGTCCGAACGGTGTTCATCCGGGCGGGCGTCTGCCCGGCCCGTCAACCCAATAAAGAAACGAAATTTTTATTTAACTACAATGAAGTTGCGGCATACCACGTGCGGGACAAAATGCCGCAACGGTTTAATGAATGATCAAGCCAATATATTGAAGATGAAAAATAATTTATTGCTGAAATTAATATCTTCTGTCCACTTACGTCTGACCGCTTATTAACTCCAGGCGGTTACCGAAATTAATTTTCAAATATCAGAAAAGATCCTCGTCGTTAAAACGGATCCAGTACTGCCAGTGAGCCGTTAGAGCGGTGTCCTTAGAGGGGAATTCCCTTAGTCTCATCCTATTTTCTATAGGATAATAAGATAAATTTTGCTCTATTAATATCGACGAATTTTCTGCGGGTTGACTTCTGATATAAATTTTAATAGAGCTATCTTTAAAAACATCAAATCCGGAAATAAAATCTTTACCAATCCTGGCAAAGTAATAATCAATATTTGAGCCTACTCCCGGGGGTAATTTGTTGAAGACATCCATTTCAACTGAAGCAGGCTTGTATCGATAGGCCTGGTACGCTTCATTCTCATCAATGTTCTGCTTAAACAAAGTAAATTTTTCTAAAATAGAAAGGGCAAGACTATCATAGACTGGGAGCTTTTCGATTACCTTTTGATCAAACTTATAATTATTATACAATGATGTGATTTTCTCTTTGTTTGAATGACAACTGGCAGCACCGCATGTAAGTATCAGGAGAAATAATTTTGCCAAAATAATATTATTAAAATTCCGCAACATTTTTCAATTTATATTTTATATCAGCAGTTTTTTTAATTACAGTCTAAGTTTCCCCCCTTTGAACGGTTCGCTTAAATATTTAGCTTCTATTGAATTAAATAGTTCAGGATTATCTTTTGTGACATAATGATTTTCTCCTGCAAAAAGAAAAGATTTGCTTTAACAATATTACGATAAATAAATACTGTATGTTCCTCCCCGAGTTTACTTTTATGGCAAATAAGAAGCGCTTGCGGCCAACCGTTTGTTGTGCGTTCGCTTTTTTATCGTTAAGCCATTAATTACAAAAGACTTTTAAACCAATTCGCTATGAGCATATTGGTTTCGGGGTATGATATAAGTATATCGGTAGCATGATTTTTACCAGCTACAATAAGGAATTCAGCTCTTTTGCTTTTTAAAAACACTTCCTTCTCAAATCCTTGCATCGATCTTTCTTCGTTTGATTTAATAAAAAGAATTGGAGTTGTACAGCTATCAATAACCAATAGAGATTCGTCACTAAAAGAGCCTGGTGATAAGGCAATGTAACATTTAGCATATTTATACTTTCTGGCCGCAATCATCATATCCTCGCCGCTATAGCTGGCACCAACAATCCCAATTCTATTGCTGTCAATTTCAATTAGTGATGTTAAATATTTATAAGCCGCAATAATATCAGTGTATCCAGAATCCAAAACTATCTTTGCATTATTGAGTGAATCAAATGGCACAAATTTTCCTCGATTAATACTTTCTCCATGTCCTCGAAGATCTATTCTAAGTGAAGAAATACCTATATCAGCCAGTTGCTTAGCCAGGAAACCATACACACCTCGATCTCCATTTGCTTTATTTAGCAATAAAACAATTGGAAATTTTATTTTGGATTTAACCAATATTAAATCTCCTTTAAGTCGCCACCCTTGATTTTCTATCACAATTTTGTTCTCAACATAGTTTATTGTCTGTGCAAATGTTGAAATAGAGATGTTTATTATTATACCAGTGATTAAGTATTTACATATTTTTTGCATAAGCTAATAATTAAATTCTGTTGCCTTTCAAAAATGACGCACAACGTCGCGGCTTAACACAAACGGGAATTAGAATCCCCCGTCCGAACGGTGTTCATCCGGGCGGGCGTCTGCCTGCTCCGTCAACCCAATAAAGAAACGAAATTTTTACTTAACCACAATGAAGCTGCGGCATCCCGCACGTGCGGGACAAAATGCCGCAGCGGATTAATGAACGGTCAAGTCAGTTAACTGAAGATGAAAAATGAGTTAATGCTGAGATTCATTCCCCTAGCCTCGGTTCGTGCCTCACGAACCGAAACTATTTATAACTTAGTATTTTTATTACATTTTGATTGCAACACCAAATTACAAAATTGGTTCGTGGGGTGAACCAAGACGTAGCGAATTAGTGAACGGTTAAGCCAATTTATTAAAGATAAAAAATGATTTAATCTGAGTTTCATTCCCTCTGCACCGTTTGCGCAAAACCGTTTGTTATACGCAGTTTTATTCTTTGATTTTGCGGATATAGAGTTCCCTAGCCTCGGTTCGTGCCTCACGAACCGAAACTATTTATAACTTAGTATTTTTATTACATTTTGATTGCAACACCAAATTACAAAATTGGTTCGTGGGGTGAACCAAGACGTAGCGAATTAGTGAACGGTTAAGCCAATTTATTAAAGATAAAAAATGATTTAATCTGAGTTTCATTCCCCTTAGCCTCGGTTCGTGCCTCACGAACCGAAACTATTTATAACTTAGTATTTTTATTACATTTTGATTGCAACACCAAATTACAAAATTGGTTCGTGGGGTGAACCAAGACGTAGCGAATTAGTGAACGGTTAAGCCAATTTATTAAAGATAAAAAATGATTTAATCTGAGTTTCATTCCCTCTGCACCGTTTGCGCAAAACCGTTTGTTATACGCAGTTTTATTCTTTGATTTTACGGATATAGAGTTCTATCAAAATGTATAGTGCTATTGCAAAAACTAATATACTTAAGAATATGGCATCTCCCAAAGAACTGGTTTTATACATAAATACTGCGCAAATAAACCCTGTGCATAAGTTAATAGTGCCTGCGAAATTATAAAATAGCTCTTGTGATTCCCTACGCTTAGCAACGGCATATCTTAAAATTATTGCGATAATATCCAGCATAGATGATACAGAAACAAACAGGAAAGAATAGATTGAGATACTCAGATTTACGTAATCATCATCTTCCGTAATTTTCCAAATGTATACTCCAAAAAATAAACAAATAATACATAGGCAAAATGTAAGCAGTAAATGCCGGGTGATAGATTTAACCATTATGCCGAATTAAAATTGTGTACAACTCTCTAATTTACACAATTCAATCTGCATTATCGCGACAATACGAGTTAAATCTGCTCCATTGCCGCAAGTGCAAGGCTCTAATCTAAAAGTTGCCAGTATGTGCTTACAATTAAAATGTTGAGTTTGCTATGCACTACTGTTGAGGGACGCCACTGAAGCAATCGGGTTGTATATCGGTTGCTTCTTGAATTTTTTGTGGCACATCCAGATGTATATCGGGGTTACTTTTGTTTCAGGACAAAAAGTAAAGATCAAAAATAAGAAATGAGATTTTTATTTCGATGAATCCATCCAAATTTGTAATCTCCACGCTGAGATAAACTACTTTACCGTATCAAAACCACATACCCCTTCATCTCTCTCTGTTTCTTGTACCTGTCGGTTCCCTTGATCACCCAGGCAAATGTTCCCATTGGCTGTTTTACTCCTTTATATGTACCATCCCATTTTTGGTTGGCATTAGTTGTTTCAAACACCAACTCACCATACCGGTTAAATACCCGGAAATAATCAAGCCTGCTGATACCAACCTGGGTTGCACCAAACATATCATTCGTTCCATCACCATTAGGTGTAAACGCTGTTGGTACATAGAACGACGGACCGTCTAACACCCTGATCTTAACAGAATCAAGGTCAAAGCAACCGACGTCATCGCTTACCATTAAGATGAACAACTCATCATGAGGCAAGACAGCGACAGGATTGGCAATAAACTGGTTATTCAAAAATTGTCCCGGCGACCATTGATAATTCAGTCCACCTGTTCCGTTAAGCTGGAAAGGCGCATTGGTCTCAACGGTAAGATCGCTTCCGGCATTTGCAATTACCGGCGGATTCACGATAAGATTTACTACGGCCGTATCAGTACAAGCATTTGCATTGGTTGTTACAAGTTGATATTGACCCGCTGTACTTACATGTTGAATATCTGTTACGGATATATTATCATGTGTCCATACATTATTCGCAGAACTGCTGAATGTATTGGAAAGATCAGTGGTTTGGCCTGTACATATTTTTACAGTCGCATCATTGCCCAATGCAGGTTTTGGATGTATGGTTATAGCGATACTTGCTCTCGGACCTTCGCATCCATTGTACAACTGGCTTACATAATAAATCGTGGTACCGGCACTGTTAGATGACACAACGGGAATAGTTGTTGAACCGGTTCCTCCGGTTGGATTTGAATACCAAAGCAGGTTGGCACCACTTACAGTGGTTTGAGCATCTAATGGCTGTACCGGCTCGTACTGGCAATAACTTTGGGCAGCTGCTACCAAAGGAAGTCCGGGTGTGGGCGTTACCGATAAATTAAGCATGGCAATAGAATCACAACCTGCATTGTTGACGAAGATGACTGTGTAAACACCTGTGGCATTATAATTATTTCCATTCCATGAATAAGGAAGTTGATTGCTACAAATATTGATATTGGTAATACTTGTAGTAGTATTGTTTATTGTTAAATTAAGCGTTGCGATCGAATCACAACCTGCAGTACTCGTCAATGTCACAGCATAGGTTCCCCCGGCCGGATAATTATTTCCATTCCAGGAATAAGGTAATTGGGTATTACAAATTGAAGTATTCGTTGTACTTGTCAATACACTATTAACAGTAAGATTAAGTGTTGCAACAGAATCACAACCGGAACTGCTCGTTAAGGTAATGGCATAAGTTCCCCCTGCAGGATAACTGTTCCCATTCCATGAATAAGGAAGTTGATTATTACAAATTGTGACATCGGTTGTACTTGTCACAATATTATTTACGATAAGATTAAGTGTTGCGACAGAATCACAACCAGAACTACTTGTTAATGTAACAGCATAAGTTCCGCCTGCAAGATAGCTGTTCCCATTCCATGAATAAGGAAGTTGATCGTTACAGATTGTCATAGCTGTTGTACTCGTTACAATATTATTTACAGCAAGATTTAACGTTGCAACAGAATCACAACCGGAACTGCTTGTTAATGTAACACTATATGCTCCTGCTGCAGGATAACTGTTGCCATTCCAGGAATAAGGAAGCTGATCACTACAAATTGTAATAGCTGTTGTACTTGTTACGATGGCATCGGCCGTTAGGTTAAGGGTTGCGACAGAATCACAACCTGCACTGCTCGTTAAAGTAACAGTATAAGTGCCGGCAGCAGGATAACTGTTCCCGTTCCATGAATAAGGCAATTGATTATTACATATTGTGATATCGGTTGTACTTGTTACGATAGCATTGGCCACCAGGTTAAGGGTTGCGACAGAATCACAACCTGCACTGCTCGTTAAAGTAACAGTATAAGTGCCTGCAGCCGGATAATTGTTGCCATTCCATGAATATGGCAATTGACTATTACAAATTGTGACATCGGTTGTACTTGTTACGATGGCATTGGCCACCAGGTTAAGCGTTGCGACAGAATCACAACCTGCACTGCTTGTTAAAGTGACCGTATAAGTTCCGGCGGCAGGATAACTGTTCCCGTTCCATGAATAAGGCAATTGATTATTACATATTGTGATATCGGTTGCACTCGTTACAACAGCATTGGCGGTAAGATTGAGAGTTGCAATCGAATCACATCCCTCGCTGCTGGTTAATATAACAGAATATGTTCCCCCCGCAGGATAACTGTTGCCATTCCATAAATAAGGAAGCTGGTTGTTACAGATTGTAATATCCGTTGTGCTGGTCACGATATTATTTACAGCAAGATTGAGCGTTGCAACAGAATCACAGCCCGCACTGCTTATTAATATAACAGTATACGTTCCTCCTGCAGGGTAACTGTTGCCATTCCACGAATAAGGGAGCTGGTTGTTACAGATCGTTATATCAGTTGTGCTTGTTACAACAGCATTGGCCGTTAGGTTAAGTGTGGCAACAGAGTCGCAGCCTGCACTGCTCGTTAATGTGACATTATACGTTCCGCCTGCAGGATAACTATTGCCATTCCACGAATAAGGAAGCTGGTTATTACAAATTGTAATATCTGTTGCACTTGTTACAACAGCATTAGCCGTTAAGTTAAGCGTTGCAACAGAATCACAGCCTGAACTACTCGTTAAAGTGACACTATACATTCCCCCTGCAGGATAACTATTGCCATTCCACGAATAAGGAAGCTGGTTATTACAAATTGTAATGTCCGTTGTGCTTGTCACGATATTATTTACTGCAAGATTCAATGTTGCAATGGAATCACATCCTGCACTGCTTACTAATGTTACATTATAAGTTCCTGCGGCAGAATAACTGTTGCCATTCCATGAATAAGGAAGCTGATCATTACAAATTGTAATATCCGTTGTACTTGTCACCGTATTGTTTACAGTAAGATTGAGTGTGGCAATGGAATCACAGCCTGCACTGCTTACTAATGTAACACTATATGCTCCTGCGACAGGATAACTGTTGCCATTCCATGAATAAGGAAGCTGATCATTACAAATTGTAATATCCGTTGTACTTGTCACCGTATTGTTTACAGTAAGATTGAGTGTGGCAATGGAATCACAGCCTGCACTGCTTACTAATGTAACACTATATGCTCCTGCGACAGGATAACTGTTGCCATTCCAGGAATAAGGAAGCTGATCATTACAAATTGTAATATCCGTTGTGCTTGTTACCGTATTGTTTACGGTAAGATTGAGCGTGGCAATGGAATCACAGCCTGTGCTGCTTGTTAAAGTGACATTATAAGTTCCTGCTGCGGGATAACTGTTGCCATTCCATGAGTAAGGAAGCTGATCATTACAAATTGTAATATCCGTTGTGCTTGTCACCGTATTGTTTACAGCAAGATTCAACGTTGCAATGGAATCACATCCTGCACTGCTTACTAATGTTACATTATAAGTTCCTGCTACGGGATAACTATTTCCATTCCACAAATATGGTAGTTGATTATTACAGATTGTAATATCCGTTGTACTTGTTACAATATTATTTACTGCAAGATTCAATGTTGGAATGGAATCGCAACCTGCACTGCTTGTTAATGTTACATTGTAAGTTCCTGCGGCAGGATAACTGTTGCCATTCCATGAATACGGCAGTTGATTGTTGCAAATTGTAATATCCGATGTGCTTGTTACAATATTATTTACGGTAAGATTGAGTGTTGCAATGGAATCACAGCCCGCACTGCTTGTTAATGTAATATTATAAATTCCTGCTGCGGGATAACTATTTCCATTCCATGAATACGGCAGTTGATTGTTGCAAATTGTAATATCCGTTGCGCTTGTCACGATATTATTTACAGCAAGATTCAACGTTGCAATGGAATCGCAGCCGGTACTACTTGTCAATGTTACATTATAAGTTCCGGCTACGGGATAACTATTTCCATTCCACAAATATGGTAGTTGATTATTACAGATTGTAATATCCGTAGTACTTGTTACCGTATTGTTTACGGTAAGATTGAGTGTTGCGACGGAATCACAGCCCGCACTGCTTGTTAATGTAATATTATAAATTCCTGCTGCGGAATAACTATTTCCATTCCATGAATAAGGAAGCTGATCATTACAAATTGTAATATCCGTTGCACTTGTCACCGTATTGTTTACAGTAAGATTGAGCGTGGCAATGGAATCACATCCTGCACTGCTTACTAATGTTACACTATAAGTTCCTGCGGCAGGATAACTGTTGCCATTCCAGGAATAAGGAAGCTGATCATTACAAATTGTAATAGCCGTTGTGCTTGTCACAATATCATTTACTACAAGATTCAATGTTGCAATGGAATCGCAACCTGCACTGCTTGTTAATGTAATATTATAAATTCCTGCTGCGGAATAAGTATTTCCATTCCATGAATAAGGAAGCTGATCATTACAAATCGTAATATCCGTTGTGCTTGTCACCGTATTGTTTACAGTAAGATTGAGCGTGGCAATGGAATCACATCCTGCACTGTTTACTAATGTTACATTATAAGTTCCTGCGGCAGGATAACTGTTGCCATTCCAGGAATAGGGAAGCTGATCATTACAAATTGTAATATCTGTTGTGCTTGTTACAATACTATTTACTGTAAGATTGAGTGTTGCAATAGAATCACAGCCTGCACTACTTGTCAAGCTAACATTATATGTTCCGGCTGCGGGATAACTATTTCCATTCCAGGAATAAGGAAGCTGATCATTACAAATCGTAATATCCGTTGTGCTTATTACAGTATTGTTTACAGTAAGATTAAGCGTGGCAATGGAATCACAGCCTGCAATGCTTACTAATGTAACACTATATGCTCCTGCTGCAGGATAACTGTTGCCATTCCATGAGTAAGGAAGCTGATCATTACAAATCGTAATATCCGTTGTGCTTGTCACCGTATTGTTTACAGTAAGATTGAGCGTGGCAATGGAATCACAGCCTGCACTGCTTACTAATGTAACACTATATGCTCCTGCTGCAGGATAACTGTTGCCATTCCAGGAATAAGGAAGCTGATCACTACAAATTGTAATAGCTGTTGTACTTGTAACAACATTGTTTACAGCAAGATTCAGCGTTGCAACAGAATCACAGCCATTAGCGTTTGTTAAAGTAACCGAATAAGTTCCTGCAGTGGGATAGTTATTGCCATTCCAGCTATAAGGCCATTGTGTATTGCAGATCGTGGTATTGGTTGTGCTGGTAGTGGGTTGCAAAACTGTTACTGACAGCGTTACCTGTGATGCGCATTGCCCGGCAGCGGGTGTAAATGTATAGGTTCCGGAACTGGTATTGCTTATAACCGCAGGGCTCCATGTTCCGTTGATACCGTTTATGGACGTGGCGGGTAATAACGGCGCCGCGGAGCCGCTGCAAAATGGCGTAACCGGGTTAAACACCGGTACTACACCCGGACCAACGATCACATTGATCGTTACAGGTACCGCACATTGCCCGGTGGAGGGCGTAAAAGTATAGGTGCCCGAATTATTTGGATCTACAGTGGCGGGAACCCATGTTCCATTAATGCCATTGAGTGAAGTGGTTGGCAACGTTATCGCAGGTCCGCCGGAATTACACAATGGACCAACGGGATTAAAAGTCGGGACGGTAGTGGCAATGGTAAAATTAAAACAACCTGGTAAAGCAACATTGCCACAGAGGTCTGTTACCGACCCTGCAGCATTTGTTAAGCAAACCTGGAAATTGCCATTGGTAATAATAGCAGGGCTAAGCGTTAACGTTATATTGTTTCCATAAGTTGCGCCTGAGCTGCAGCTGGCAGATGACCACCCTGTTACGGTATACGGTCCACCCGGACCTGTTACCGTAAAATCTGCATTCTGAACGGTGTTACACAATATGTTCTCTGAAAAATTTACGGTGAGCTGGTTACCTCCGCAGGTACTTGCAGCCGCTATCGACTGGAATACCGGTGGTATATTGTCGAAGATAGATGCAGTGGAAGCGCTGAAATCAATGGTATATCCATTATTGGAAGAAGAATAATTACTGACATTGATCACATAGGTTTGTCCCACCACTACAGGTATCACCTGGTTAAAAGGAGTGCCCGATGCGGGTTGATTGGTAAGCGTGGTGCCTCCTGTCGGACCGGTATAGCCGCCTTCTGCAGAAAAATTACAACTCACATCAATAGCACTGTTGCTGAAAATATCTGCGCAGGTATTATTGGTAAGGTTATACACTGCCCAATCATAGTCTTCCGTAAAATTATTGGGCGTTATCGTAAAATTAAGATTGCCCGATGCAGAAACAGTGAACGTGTACCACACATCATTTTTTTCGCCCGATGCCAGGCAACTCGTAGATGCATCGATCTCGTTGGCAATATTTCCCCAACCGCTATACGATGCATTTGTATGGTATACATTCTGGCAAATGGGTATGGCAGCAGGACAATCCTGCTCATTAGGTGGAGGAGGAATAGAGGCACAGATGCCAAAAGTACCGGTATAAAAAGCACCATAGCCGAAAAACCTTATCCATAATGTCTGCCCCGGAGTAAGCCCTGCCAGGTTAATAAGGGGCATGTCGATATTACTGCTGGAATTATCATCACAACGGATAAGCGTTAGATTATTGCAATTGGTGCCGCTGTAAACGGCCATCGCACCATCCAGCAGTGTGCCGGACTGTGAGTTTAAAAATATCCCGCCACTACTGGGTACAGTTACAGTAAACCATACATCCTCTCCTGCATAAAACCCGCAACCGGGATCGGCAACACCTGCAGTACCGGTAGCACCCGCCGTGGTATAAGTTGTATAATTACAGGTACTGTTTACCGTTAGTGGTGTAGCGGTGCAGGGATTGTCATTGGCAGGTGGCGGCGGCGGCGGTGTTACACAAATGCCAAAGCTTCCCGGGCTATAGCCGCCGTAATCCCAGACGCGGATCCAAACGGTGGTTCCGGGTGTAAGGCCGCCAACCAGCACCTGTCCCATATTCGGGTTGGGACTACCCGCAGCGTCACAGGCAATCTCTGTAAGGCTTCCACAGGAACCTGTATAAACAGCAACGTCGCCGTCGAACATCGTACCCGATTGGGTATCTATCAGCAATGCTCCCCCTGCCGGCACGGTCGCAGTGAACCATACATCTCCAGCGTTGTTATAAAAACCGCAGGACGGAACACTGATACCCAAAGAGGCGGTGGCAGCTTCATTTGTATAAGTTGTATAATTGCAGGTAGCCGATACCGGTATATTAATAGCAGTACAGGGATTATCATTGGAGGGTGGCGGTGGTGGTGTTGTAACGCAGATGCCAAAATTGCCACTGGTGGATGCTCCATAGGCCCAGAACCGGATCCATATCGTGCTTCCTGGTGTTAGTCCGCCCGCTGTTATAGAAGGCATGAGACCGGAATTATCATCGTTACAAGCTATTTCAGTAAGAGCATTGCAGGTACCTGAATATATCGCCATTGCCCCATCCCCGATATCGGCGGCCTGTGAACTGAATATCAATGCGCCAGCAGCCGGCACTGTTACCTGGAACCATACATCTTCCCCCGCATAGGAGGAACAGGAAGGCGTTGCCACACCTGTAGTACCGGTTGCATCAAGATTTGTATGTGTACTGAAATTGCAGCCACTACCAACCGTTAATACCAGTGCGTTGCATGGATCATCGTTAGACGGTGCAGCGCTTGGTTTAATATGGGCGCTGTCGGGATAGGCAAATGCCACCGCAGTTACGAGGATAGAAACCAATAAGAAAAATACGCGTAAAATTTCTTTCATAAAGGAATAAAGCGTTGTTTAGTACAGCTGCCTGGAAGAATGTTTTCAGAGGGAACCGGATGGTTAGCGTATCCTTATTAAAAATACGCAATAAAAAAAAGCTGGTTGATGCAGTACCCGAAATGTTAGTTGTTGTGTACGAATCCCTCGCCAGATAAAAACTTTTCCCAGGTTGGTTTTAAATATTCAGTTTCAAATGCAAACTATACAACCGTCATTCTCCTGCAATTTTTTTTTATTCAACGGGAATTTTTAAATACTGAAGCCGTCAAAATAATATCCCGGCAAAATATACGTTCCCGGCATGCGGTATTTATTCAACAAAACAACTTTTTTATTTTACCGCATTGCAAAACAGTATGATTTTTTTTCTTTTCCGCTTACTTGGAAAATTAATACCAGTTCGGGTAGGTTTTAATCCAAACAGGTTTAAGAAAGACCCTGGCAAGTCTGCAGCAAGGTTTTTAATTGTTATTGGAGTAATACTTGAGGGGTATGCAGTTAATTAAAACCGGCAGCATCAAGTATTTATCATCATCTAAATATTTTTTTATGGTCTACGAAAATAAAATTTCCAGGAGGCAGGTCATCAGTGGGATCAGCGCCGGCCTGGCTACATTGGCGATCGCTCCCGTTTTTGGTGCGCCGCCTGCATTGACATCAGCCCAAAATAATATTCCGCCTGACCTTGAAAATCCGCTGACAAAATATCCAAAGCCGCCATTTAAAAGCCAGTCGCAACCATGGCCCGGACTTGCAGGAAAAATGGATCCGAAGCCGGATCATGGGGAAAAATCATATAAAGGTTCAGGCAGGCTTGCCGGCAGGAAAGCGTTGATCACAGGTGGTGATTCGGGTATGGGAAGAGCTGCAGCCATTGCCTATGCAAGAGAGGGTGCAGATGTAGCTATCAATTATTTACCTGCCGAGGAACCTGATGCACAGGAAGTGATTGCGCTCATAAAAAAGGAGGGCCGAAAAGGCATAGCCATTCCCGGTGATCTGAGGGAGGAATCTTTTTGTAAAAAGCTGGTACAGGACGCCGTTAGTGGACTCGGCGGACTTGATATCCTGGTCTGCAATGCAGCGAGGCAACAAACAAGGCCCGGCATCATGGATATATCTTCTGAAGATTTTGATGCTACAATGAAAACAAATATCTATGCCCCGTTCTGGACCATCAAAGCTGCTTTGCCGCACCTGCTACCTGGGTCTGTGATCATTGGTACCGCATCCGAACAGGCTTATGATCCTTCAGCAGAATTATACGATTACGCACAGACGAAGGCAGCAACGGTAAATTATATTAAGTCTCTCGCCAAACAGCTTGCATCAAAAGGCATTCGTGTTAATGGTGTAGCACCCGGCCCGATATGGACAGCACTGCAGGTGAGCGGGGGAGCTACACAGGAAAAGCTAATGAGTTTTGGAAGTCAAACCCCTTTTGGCAGACCGGGTCAGCCTGCGGAACTTGCTTCTATCTATGTACAGCTGGCTGCGGCAGACGGAAGTTTTGCTACCGGCCAGATCTATGGTTCTTCCGGCGGCAGCGGAAATCCATAATAATATCGTATTGTCCTGCTGGTACGCAATTTGGTTAATGATTCAATTCGTGTAATTCGTGTTTATAATCCGGGCTCATTTAAGAAAGCCGCTGATTTTACTAAACACTTTATTTAGTTCCAGGGGCTTTTGTATAATATCATCAGCGAGCCAATCCCGGAAATCAACTAATTTTTCGGCTTGACCTGAACAAAGTATCACAGGAATATTTTTTGTCAATGCATTTTGTTTGATCTCCGTACAAATACTTCTGCCATCATCATGCATAAGGTTTACATCCATTATGATCAGGTGTGGAGTGAATTTCGATAAAGAATGAAATATTCCTTCACGGTAAGAGGCATTGGAGCATGTATATCCTTTACGACGGAGAAACCAGTTGAAGACGTTCAACAGGTCAGGACTATCATCAACTATTAATATTCTGGACAATACAAATGTTTAGAAAGAATTTGCAAGGTTTATGCCAGTAAATTTTTTCCAGGGTCATATTGAATACAGGAATGTTTTATTGCCACTGATTCACTGATCATTTCAAAATGAAGGGAAGTGATCGGTGAATCAGTGGAATCTCAAATACATATCATCTATTATTCCCATTAGCCCTGTTGCTATATGGCGTCCCACTTTTTTCCTAAAAACTTTAACGATATTCATTTCAAACCTGGATTTAAAACGAATTAATTAATATTTCCTTTACAAATAAAGGCAGGTTTTTTGGGAATGGATGCTCCTGATATTCTATAAAAAATCAAGGAGAAATCTTAAATGAAAAAATTATTTGTTTTTGTTAGCATTCCTGTCAGTGTATTTATTCTTTCCTCATTCAAAAAGAACATTAAAACGGATCCCGGTGAACTGGCCTTTCCCGTTGCTGGCTCAAAATCAAAGATCGGCAGTTTTTGGGGTGACCAAAGAGATGCCGGCAAACGCAAGCATGAGGGAATTGACATATTCGCAAAAAAAGGTACAGACGTAGTGGCAATATGTGATGGTACTATAACTTCTGTTGGCAACGGAGGTATTGGAGGCAAAACCATATGGCTTAGGGCAACGGATCATTGGTGGACTGCTTATTATGCGCATCTTAACAGCCAGGCGGTATACGAAGGTCAGTCAGTAAAAAAAGGAGATGTCATTGGCACCGTAGGCAATACGGGGAATGCAAGGCATACTGCTGCACACCTGCATTTTGGAATTTATACCTATACAGGTGCGGTTAATCCTTTACCATATGTTAAGTCTGCTCCTAAAATAATATCTCCGGAAACATTGATCACAAAAAAAAGGGAAAGACCGGTGAGCCCAATGTTGAAAGTCAATGATAAAACAATTGTTTCTGCGGGGTCTGCAAAAAAAGAACTGGTTGCAAAAAAAATATGGACCTCCTCATTCCCGGAAAAATATGTTTGTAAACAACTGATCGTCCCTTCGGCTGACCCTTCAACAGAATTTTTTGTAACGACCCGTGCAAATGTTGTTAAAGTAAAAGATAACAGTTACCGTGTCATTGGCAAATTCAGAAAAAATTCAACCGGTCCTTATCCTTACAGTATTATGCTGACAGGCAATAAGAAACTGTTTATCAGCCGGGATAAAAAGCTTGTGAATGAAAATGGGTTGCAGATCGGAACAGTTGTGTGGAAAGTGTAGTTAATAATTGTTAAAGTGATCCACGCATTTTTCTTTTTTTAACCGCAGAGAATAAGAATTAAAAGAGCTTTCGCAAAGAATCTCTGCGAAATCTCAGCTCCTCCTTTTCTCTGCGGTTAATAGATAATTACCTTTAACTTTCAGACTAAGCCAGTCCAAGACAATTGAAAATAAAAAATATTTTTGAGTAACGTCAAGTGCTTGTTGTATGGAGAACATTCTTGATAATATTACTGCTTTCGCCGACAAAGCTCACGGTGAGCAACAGCGAAAATATACTCCCGAACGCTATATTGTTCACCCGGTTCGTGTAATGAAAATATGCAAACAGGTTACAGATGACGTCTGCGTTCTTGCCGCAGCTTTACTGCATGATGTGCTTGAAGATACCGAAGTGAAAAAAGATGAGCTGGAAAATTACCTTTTAACTTTAATGAAGCCCGCAATGGCGCACCGGACAGTACAACTGGTAAAAGATCTTACAGATGTATACGTGAAAAGAGATTACCCAAACCTTAACAGGCGAACCCGGAAAGCAAAAGAACTTCTGAGACTGGAAAAAACAAATCCGGATGCTCAAACGATAAAGTATGCGGACATCATTGACAACAGCAGGGAAATAATCGTGCATGATCCTGATTTCGCAATGGTTTTTTTATATGAGTGCAGGGCAAACCTCAGGAAGATGCAAAAAGGAAATATAAAATTATATGATGATGCAATGAACACGGTTATTAAAGCAATAGAAGCGCTTAATCATACATAAATTATAATTGGAAATATTTTTGAAGTTGAGATTGGAAAGACGGGTAACTATATAAGTGCCAGACCAGGAGCGGCAAAAAAAATTATTTTTCAATTGCTACCAGGCTTTTCACTTTGTCAATTACTGTCTCAATTGTAAAAGGCTTTTCTATTACATCGTCGGCTAAACAATCTTTGTAAGATTCTAAATCGTTGTGAGAACCGGACATTAAAATAGTAGGGATATGTTTATATTCACTGGAGTTCTTTAATTGCTGGCATATTTCCCTACCGTCAAAATCCGGCATAAATATATCTATCAATATTACATGCGGGATTGAAACAGATAGAGCCGCAAGCAGCTCTTTTTTATTTTTGACTGCTGTAACATCAAATCCATGAAAAGTAAAGATTGCGTCAAACACTTCCAATAAATCAATGGAATCGTCAAGAACAAGAACTTTAGTTTTGGACATAGGCACAAAATAAAACATTTTTAAACTTATATAAGAAAAGGGCTGGATTAGCAGCCTTTAAATTGCGCCAGGTTGGATATAATTACCTTATTCCAAAAGTTCTTCAAAACTACTTTCAGCTTATTGGCTATTTTATTAATAAGGATATAACCATCATAGAAAGTTGCTAAAACGGTGTCCAATATTCCACAGCAAAATGCAGCATCTGTAAAAAATGATTTTGCACCAGGTAGAAATCATCTAAAAAGAAAAGCAGTAGATTATTTTTTTTTAGTGCTTTTCTTTATAAGCGGGGGGGGGTAAATGTATCCTTTCTTAATGGAGTAATCAATCTTAAATATTTCACTTTAGCCTTTAGCTCCATCATCTGCCGTTCAAGGTTAATTAGCTTTAAATCCATAGAGTGGTTGTTTTGGTTAAACAAACATAACTGATAAACCACCAATTTGATTATACTTTATGTTATAAATCGGGTAGTAAAGTTTGTTTACGCTAATACTAAGAATCGTGTAATTGTAGCATGATCAACCAATCCTACAATACCTAACAGTTAACTTAGGGGGTATTTCATAGCATCCGGTAATATAAATGAAAAGGCTGCTGAAAATGTTAGCCGGTTAATATTTGCCTTTACCAAAATAAAGAGCAACAAAAACGATTGATTTATTAATAGTATCTTTTTAGTGAAATTCCGTTTTTTTATTTTCCAGGCCGTGACGAGATTTTATGATTGATCTTTTTACTGTGATCTTCTTCATCATTTTTTTGTGTGCTTGCTGCTTTTTCCTCTTTTGTCAATCCAGGTTGTTTTCCTTTCGCCCTGTGAAAGCCGGGTTTATCCTGTTGTTTCAATTTTTTATTCGTTTCATTTATTTTCTTTTCCATAATGTTTATCAGGATATATCAATGAATATGCCATCGAATAACATCGGGGTACCCATTTAAGTTGTTTGACACGGCATTGTTTAAAAGCAATTAAAATATCTTTAATCATCCCAAACAACCCAACTAACTTTTATGCAAACTAATTTTTCAATGTTTACTTACACGTGGTCACATGTAAGAGCAGGCACCATTGTAAAAAAACAAAACGGGGCATGGCTTGCCGAACCAGGCAGTTTTGATATTGAAACGATAAAAAATAGTATCCGGATTTTGTTTATCAAAGATCCGGTAGCTGAAGTTTTAATTGAAGATCTTAAGGAGATGCCTGCGGATCCCCGGCTTCGGTTAAATTAATTCTATTAATTAAAGGGGGATCGCTTAATGTAAAATACAGAATGTAAAATATAAAATTTAAAAGTGGCCTGGGTGCAAACCGATTGACAAATCGTATTTCAATAATTGAAAATTCTATATTTTAGTTTTTAAATTAGTTTTTGCAGTTTGAATACTGGATGTGAAAATTGCTATTAATTCGTTTACTTCTTTAAATGCAGGCATTATTACTTCTTCTGAAATAAATGGCTTTTCTATAATAATACGCAAATTGATTTTTGTTTCTCTCAGCTCTTTCAAGGCTATTTTCATTTTATGAATAAAATCAGCTTTACTTTCGGCAGCCTGGGCTTCACCATACAGTAAAGCAGGTGCTGTTGCACTTTTGGATAACTGGTATTCAAGGTTCTTTGCGGCTTTATTAGCTGGTAGGAAATCGCAAACACACAAGCAAATACAGGCAAACTTTACCAATCTGTCTTCAAGATCGAATTTTTTACTTTCCATTCTTTAAAATAACATCTTTTGTCGCTGATCAACAAAGCTTTTTCACCCATTTTAAATGTGTATTTGCTCAAAAAACAGGTAGCATCAACACGTCATCTATTTCAACCTGTTAATCACTTCAACTTTTACATTTTACATCCTGTTTTACATTTTACATTTATCTTCTGCAATTATCATTACATCACTCCGTTACCCGGCATTTAGATGTGTATTTGTCAAAAAAAAGTAGCATCAACACGTCATCCATTTCAACCTTTTAATCACTTCAACTTTTACATTTTACATTTATCTTCTGCAATTATCATTACATCACTCCGTTACCCGGCATTTAGATGTGTATTTGCTCAAAAAAAAGTAGCATCAACACGTCATCCATTTCAACCTGTTAATCACTTCAACTTTTACATTTTACATTCCCTGTTTTACATTTTACATTTATCTTTTTCGACTATCATTATATCACTCCGTTATCCGGCAGTTTCAAAATTTTTAATGGCTGTGCGAAGATTGATCCCCTTCCCTATTACGGGTTTAAAAATATCTCCTTCAGATTTTATTCTTTCAATTGCATTGTGAATAGTATAATTGCTCATCTTCAATCCTTTTTTTACTTCTTCCCAATGTAGGGGCATTGATACCGTAGCACCCGGTTTTGGACGGACTGAATATGGTGCTGACACTGTTGCCTGTGGACGGTTTTGTAAAAAATCAATATACATTTTTCCTTTCCTGTCTTTGACAGCACGCTCAATGCTGGTGAATTTTGGAATTTGTTGGTGCACCAGGCGTGCAATTACCCTGGCAAACTCTTTTGACTGCTCATAAGTATATTTTGCACCGAGAGGAATATAAATATGCATACCGGTTGAGCCACTGGTTTTGGGATAACCGGGAACGCCAATGCTATCAAGGATATCTTTGGTAACCTGCGCTGCCTGTATCACCTGGTCGAATGTATTTTTTGCAGGATCGAGATCAATGATGCACCAGTCGGGATAATCTTCTTTTTGCACCCGGCTGTGCCAGGGATTCATTTCAATACAACCAAGTGAAGCCATATATAATAAACTTGCTTCATCGGTAGCAACGAGGTAATTACGTACACGGTTATCCGCATCACTGTGATACTCGTATGTTTCTAGCCAGGCAGGTGCTTTGCCCGTTATATCCTTGAAGAAAAATGCTTCGCCTGTTATCCCGTCGGGATGCCTTAACATTGATTGTGGGCGATCTTTGAGGTATGGCAGGATAAAAGGAGCCACCTGGTAATAATAATTAAGCATGTCACGTTTGGTGATCCTTTCTTTGGGCCAGTAGAATTTACTGAGGTTGGTAAATTTTAGTTCATGCCCGTTTATTTTTCTAACCTGTGTTTCTTCAGTCGGATTCAACAATGTTTTTCTTTCATTGGTTGAACCTGGCACAATGTCCTTTTTGTGCAGCATGCTGGTTTCCTTAATGGCTTTCGATACCTTTCTTGCTTTTTCCTGTACTACGGATTTCGCATTTTTATCGATTCGCATTCCTTCGAAAGAAGGATGGCGCATGATGCCGTCGGTTGTCATTTCAGTAAAACTTACTTCACATACCAGTTGTGGTTTCAGCCAGGTAGCAGTTGCATGAGGGGGATCCGGCCTGAACCGTGAAGGTTTATTGATATCAGGTACTTCGGTAAAAGGAGGCTTTTTAACAACCAGTTTTTTAAATTTCGCCATCATCTCCCGCTGCATCTTATCGTTAAACCCGGTACCTACCTTACCTGTGTATACCAACTTTCCATTTTCGTACACGCCTACCAGTAATGCACTGAACAATTTGCTGCTGTCATCATTTTTCGTAAACCCGCCGATTACCATTTCCTGTCTTTTGTTTGCTTTGATCTTTAACCATTCTTTTGAACGGTTGCCCGGCTCATACATACTGGCAGTTGATTTTGCAATAATACCTTCCAGTCCCATTTTTTTTGCAGCTTCAAAAAATTCTGTTCCCGATCCGGGGAACGATTTGCTCAGGCGAATGATCCCCTTGAAAGGGATTTTCTTTTCCAATATTTGCCTTCGCTCCAGTAAACTTAGTTTTGTAAGATCCTTTCCATCCAGCCATAAAATATCGAAAACATAATAATACAGTGCACCGTCCGCTTCGCTGCGCCAGTTTTGAAGTTTACCAAAATTTGAAATACCGTTTTCATCTGTTACTACAATTTCCCCGTCGATAATGGCGTTGATCTTCCATTGTTCAAGGGCTTTGTGCACGGGGTAAAATTTTTCATCAAAAGATTTATCGTTGCGTGACTTCAACATAACTTTTCCCTTGTTAAGAAAAGCCAATGCCCGGTAACCATCCCACTTTACTTCATAGATCCAGCCGGGCTCGTCAAATGGTTTATCTACCAAAGTAGCCAGCATGGGCTTCAATGAAGTGCTGAATTTTTTTGCTGGCGAACGCTGCATAATTCTATTAACAGCCGCATGATCAACTTTAAGTGTTGTATTTTTCTGTCCAGGTTTTCTATCAGCCCGGCCCGGCTTACGGGGAGAAGCCTTTGGTTTTATTTTCAATGAACCCATGCTGAAGATTTTTTTTATTATACTAACGATATATATGCCAAACTACTATGCGAAGTTGTAGTACTACATACGGAGTGGATATATTAATGAATAAAAAAGGAATTTTAAGGTACGAGTTGGCACAGGTCTGGACACCTGCGCCAATTAGCGGGTTGTAATTTTCCAAAATTTCAAAGCAATAGAGACATGCTATTATTTACAACAGCTCTTCCATGTTGTGCTTATGCCTTCTGCCACTTCTTTCATTAGGATGCCCTTGATTACGAACGGGCCTGAATAAAAGAACGAGCAGGACGATTGAAATAAAGAATATTACAGCTACAAGAAATATTTCTACGGGAGTTTCCATAAGAGGTAAAATTATGAATATTCCTAAGGGAATATTTACATCTTTATGCATCACCGTTTTACACAATTCTTCATCAGCATTAATGAAGAAGTATAAGCCTCAGAGCCGCAAAGACGCAAATAGTTCATATTGCATCTCAGCGTCTCTGCGGTAAAAAAATATCTGCATTACTGTATATTATGTAAATGAATTACTCGTGGCATATCAGTTGCAGTATTTCTATAAAATTTATTTATGCCCGACGATAAAAATATAAAGGGTGATCCGGATATTTCTCATGTGAGTATTTCCGAAGATTATGAAGTAAAATATTGGTCTACAAAGTTTGAAGTGAGTGCCGGTGAGTTAATAGATGCAGTTCGGAAAGTGGGGAACTCGCCGCAAAAAGTGGAAGAGTATCTTAAAAGCCACAAAATAAACCCGTCGCTTTGAACTATAAACAGCATACGATATGACTGCACTTACAATAGGGATCATAGCAAGTGTATGTACCGGCATTTCTTTATTTCCTCAACTTTTAAAGATCATCAAAGAAAAGAAGTCCACAGATATTTCCTACCCGATGTTGTTGATCTTACTGACCGGTTTAATATGCTGGACATGGTATGGGATCAGGAAAACTGACTGGATCATTATTATCTCCAATGCAGTTTCGTTATTGATAAACCTGGCAATACTTTATTTTAATACGAGGTATAGGAATAGAACGAATGTGACGCCTTGATGAGTTATGAGTTATGAATTACGAGTTACGAATTATGAGTTAAGAGTTAAAAGTTGTGAGTTGTGAGTTGTGATTCTTTGACATCAGGAATTAACTTAACAGTTTTGGAGAGCTATTTGCCGATTACCGATTGCCGATTGCCGACTGCCTGCATTTTAAATCAAGAAACCCATGAAAAAATTTACCAGGAACAATTCACTTTCGCTTGCATTCATTGTATTATTCATGCTTTCATTGTGGGGACAGGTTCACTTTGGATTTAAAGAATATAATAAAGAACGGGCGGAACAGGCTCAGCCACTAATAACCATGACCAGTTATTTTTCATCAGGACATTTTATCGAATCTACGTTTGAAAACTGGGAAAGCGAATTTCTTCAGATGGCATTGTTTGTATGGCTGACAATATTTTTATTCCAGAAAGGATCTTCTGAATCAAAAAAAATGGATGGCAGCGATGAGGTGGACAGAAATCCTGATCCAAAGCGAAAAAATGCACCCTGGCCGGTAAAAAAGGGAGGGCTATTATTGTCGTTGTACAAGCATTCGCTAACGATCACACTACTGTTGCTTTTCCTTGCCTCCCTCCTCCTACACTTTTATGGAAGTTATAAAGATGAAAATGAACAATTGCTTATTAAAGGTCTGCAACCGGAAACAGTTTTGGCCTACCTGCGCAATGATCGATTTTGGTTTGAATCATTTCAAAACTGGCAAAGTGAATTTTTATCTGTGTTTGCAATCATTGTTCTTTCGATTTATCTGCGACAAAAGGGATCACCTCAATCAAAACCGGTTGATGCGCCGCATGGGGAAACTGGTGAATAAGAAAATAAATATTAAATGTAAAAGTTAACCTTGTGAATTTTCGGAATTCGTTTTAAAAACTATTATTTTATTTTTTTCACCAATGACCATCACCAATCAACAATTTTCTTATTTTTTTTTCTTTTCTTTTTGCCCCGCTGATGCGGGATGTACCACTTGCTCAAAAAGAAACAAAAAAGACCCCCACCAACGATATACAGCCCGTGGGTGGGCACAGCTCTACTCAACTTATGTGCAAAGTAGTCTCAGCATTAAAAATTCGAAACCTTATTCCTATAGAAGAAGCAATCCTTAAATTGCTACTTTATCATGCCATATTTGATACCAAGAGTAAAATTAATAAAGCTGAGATCACTTTGCACATAAGTTGAACAGAACTGTTTTCGGTCTCGGGCTGTATTCGATGGTAGCCGCCTCTCGTTGGTTCTTTTTTGCGAGAGCAAAAGTAGATCAATGCTTTAGTCCTCCGTATTGATATAATAAGAACTCAGTAATTTGTTACTCTGCACAAATAATTAATGTCGATATCAAATTAACCGCAGAAGTTTAATTATATCAACAGCTTAATGTAGAATTACTAAAGTCGAGATTACCTTGCACAAAAGTCGAACAGAGCTGTTACCGGCATCGGGCTGTATTCGAAGCCGGCCGCTTTTTTTGGTTCTTTTTCGTGGCACATCCCGATTCAATCGGGGGGCGGAGCAAAAAAGAACGTACATTATAAATAACAAAAGAAAATTAATGATATTGTTTAATTAATAGACTAGTACTTTCAAATGCAACCTTGTCTCTACAGTCTACGACTCATAATACAAGAAAACTGTTGCTGATAATTTCAACCAACAACAGTTTTTAAAAAATAAACAATTGCAAGCATTATTCCGTTAATCCCTGTTTATTATCAATGAGCCTTTTGGCCTTACTGTATTTGCTACAGGTATCTGTACCGGCTCTGAAGGTTCTGATACTGTACCGTTGTTAGCCACTTCAAGTGTATGTATATAATTGTAATTGCCAATACTAAAATCAGGATTTGTATGTTGATTGATCGTATATATTTTTCGCTCGTTACTTGAAAGCACCAATGAGAATGGTTGACTTGTTTTAAATATTACGCCATTGGGATCAGCATACTCCGGACCGGAATTTTTTAATGTATGGGTTTGAAGTGAAACGGGATTTAACGGATCCGATGTATTATAAACCTGGATAGCATTATCACCGGAATTCAAAACATAGGTTCTGTCGCCTGTACGATTGGTACGGATCCAACAGGCAGCCTTACCTGCAGGAACTGTATTTTGAAGTGATAAGGCACCGGTATTATTATTTATTGAAAACACAGCCAGCTTACCCTGTACTGGTAATCCCGTATATAAAACTTCGCCGTTAGGATGTTGCCATAAACCGAGATTTCCATTATCAGGTGGCATCGGTCCTTGTGGAAGCATATAAGGAGTTCCGGCAACAGGAGTTATCGTACCATCATTTCCAATGTCAAAACTTCTGAGTGTTCCCTCGGCAGGTGAAAGCATAAAAGCTAAAAAATCGTCTCCGAATAAATGACTGCCATCTTTACTAACAAGTGCCTGCGAAGGAGAACTGCCAGGCGTTGTTTCGAATTTGCCATTTTCACCGGCAACAAGCGTTAGTGTACCGTTACCGTCAATGGTAAATACACTGTAGTTTGGAGGAGTTGTTGTAGGATCAAGGGGATTTTGACTTTTATTCACAACATATACATAGTTGCCCGATACCGAAATACTTACCGGCGTTTCCCCACCCGAATTAAATGGTGATCCTGCAACATGTGATAAGGTTCCATTTGAATGAATGTCGAACACAGCAATTGTATTAGATCCGGAATTTACAGTCAGAAGATATTTACCATCAGAAGATTTCGTAAGCTCGAGATCTGAATCAGCGGGCCCTAATAACTGCATAGGATTACCCAGGCCTGAACCATTGGTAGCGAACGGACTGCCGCTGATCTGTTCCAATTGTCCATTCGCAGGATTGTGTTTGTATGCAAGGATGGCATTTTGATTTCCATTGTATTCATTTGTTTGAAAATATAAAATATCGTCATTGGGGTTTGTCTCGTCATGGTCGTGACAGGAAGTTAAAAACAGCCAACTGCTGAACAGCAGGGCCAACATCATCGATAATTTGTTGATGAAATTATTCATAAATATTATTTTTAAAGATTAACGATATAAAAGTTCGTCAAAATTTGTACCCGACAGAAATGTATAAAGATCCTAAGCGTATACCTAATCTGAAATAATATAAATCCTGTAAATCTTTCAAAACACCAGGAGGTCTTCTTTGGTATAATTCATGCGTATGTTCCTAAAACCTGATTATGAAAAACATACTAATCGCAATGATATTTGCATGCTCATTTTTGTCCTGTGCAAAAGACGATGACGAGGTGAATGATATAAGTGACTCAGGCGTAATTACTACTATTACAAACGGCACGTGGAAGGTAACCCAATACATTTATCGCGGCAATGATGAGACCAGTAAATTCTCCGGCTATACATTTGTATTTTCGCCCGGCAATACAGTAACGGCAACGAATGGCAGCTTTACCGAACAGGGTACCTGGGCTGCAGGTACTGATGATTCAAAAGTAAAACTGCTCCTGTCATTCCAGGTTGTGGGGGATTTTGCGGAGATCAGCAATGACTGGCGGGTAATTCTTCAAAATAACGCAATAATAGGTCTGCAGCATGAAAGCAGCGGCGATGGTGATACAGACCTGCTTACATTCGAGAAGATATAATTATCGGCAATGCTTTTCGCTAAAAAGACTGTTAGCCTGAGTTTGTCGAAGGCAGGTTTACCAGGAAAATAAGCCGGCTTCGATAACACTTTGACAACCCTTCGACAAGTTCAGGTGACAGCAGGTGTCAGTTTTAAATGAGATCACTCAAACAGAAAATCCACCAACTGCTCTTTCCTATTGCACAATCTGGGGAACCGATTTCCGGCACAGATTTTTATTATATTATTTTATTAAAATATAATTTATGCAAACAAATACAAGTGAACTTACCGAAGTATTAAATGATCTTATAAAGATCAATTACGACCGCATTGAAGGTTACAGGAAAGCTGCAGATGAAAGCAAGACCTATGATATTTCACTGCATACTTTATTCATGGGAATGGCAGATGAAAGCAGGCTGAATGTTTCTGCACTTACCAACCATGTAAGACAAATGGGAGGAGAAGCGGAAAGCGGCTCTACCACTATGGGAAAGATCTATCGTACCTGGATGGATGTAAAAGCGGCTTTTACCGGCAAGGACAGGAAATCAATTCTCGCCTCCTGCGAATTCGGCGAAGACCATGCACAAAAAGCATATGAAACAGCCTTGGCCACAGATGCTGATATTGATCCCGATACGAGGCAACTGATCATGTCGCAAAAAGAAAAATTAAAAGCCAGCCACGATGTAATCAAAAAACTAAGGGATGGTGAGTAAATAAACCTGTTTGAAGATATGATTTATGAATATGCAATCATAAAGGGTACTTCATTTTAGCTGGTAGAAAAAATAAAGTAAATTTATTCTTTAATAAGTTTCAAATTTTTTACGGCCGGGGTTTTTACTCCGGTCTTTTTATTTGTTTAACATTGTGCTTTTGTTGTAAATAAACCACGAATGATTGAAGCTGTGCTTCCAACTCTTTTGAATTGTTTTCTATAAATTTCCAATAATCAATATCCGGGTAAATGCCCGATTTTTTTAGTTCGACACACAGGTTTACAATCGTCATAAAATTATTCAGCTCGCTCAGCAGCTCAGGAAAATTTTGAATTGCTTTTTCATCCACGTTCATACAGGTAATTTCAGCGTTGAATAATCAATTTCCAAATAACAGTTTATTTATCAGCATGCTCATACGGTCTGCAGTAATCTTTGTTGCATATTTTACAACATAGCTGTTTTAAATATCCAGGCGCTATTGTATTGAATATTACAGATACAGGCAACATTTAAACAATATTAAATTTTTACGCTGGAAGCTTAAAAGTATTTTTCACCGGGTAAAATGCGGAGTCAATTGTCAAGTGGCGACAGAGAAGCATTATTTTATTCCTTAAAATATTTGAAACAAAGCTATTTAGATCGTCTTGAATGTCCTTTACACTATTCACATGTACATTTACAAAATACCGGGTATAAAAAATCCCGGATAGAAATCCGGGAGCGTATAAGAAATTATTAAAGAGAAAGAACACAAATAAACATAAATAAAAAGTTCAGGATTTACAGGATTGTCGGGTTTAAGGAGACCGTTTGAAAAAAATGGCTCAATGTTAGTTTTAACTGCTATATGGTCCTTCTCACAAAAAATGAAAAATTAATTTTAGGCCTTGCTTATATTGGTAAGAACAAAGGCAAGTACAAAAAGGTTTTAAACAAGCCTGTTATGTTCCAGACAGCACTTACCAATTATATTTTATTGAAAGCTACAATTGGCAAAAGATCCGATATGAGTGCAAGAAAACGTATGCAATGCAGGGAGTTTTTTTTCAGGCATTTATATGAAAGGATGGGATATACAGGGATGAATGAGTGAATTATGAATTGTGAATTATGAATTGTGAATTGTGAATTATGAATTGTGAATTTCGAATTACAAATCAGAAATCTTGTAAAGAGCTATTCATCATTAATCATTCGTAATTCAACATTTAAATAACCTTGTTCCTGTAAATAGCATTATCGATCAATTCTTCCAATGTGTATAAATTGAATGGTTTTGCCAGGTAAGCATCAGCACCTGCTTCTGCAGCAAGTGATTTTATTTCACTATTCGCTGAAAAATATACGATGGGGATATGTGAAAGCTCAGGAATATTTTTTACCATCTGTGTAGCTTTGATCCCCCCGATATCCGGTATCCAGTTATCCATAAAAATGATCGAAGGATTTACACTTGTTATCTTTTCCACTACATCATTGCAGTTTGTAAAAGTGAATACTTCCCAACCTTGTTTTTCGAGAATAGTTTTTATCACAAGATTAATATTTTCGTCATCATCGAAAATGATTATTTTCTTTTCGTATTGGTACATAGGTAGGTCAGTTAGGTGAGCCAGGTTAGTTGTCTTAAAGGTTCCAATTCAAATCACCCGGAGTTGCGCAAGGTTTATGCCAGTTTAAGGAAATAAGAAATAAGAAACGAAAAATAAGGAATAAGAAAGTTAAGTTTTGTAGTAAAAGCTGCCATTTACAGGCTGCATTTCTTATTTCTCATTCCTTATTCATTATTTCTTATTCCCCCCGTATTTCTCCTGGCAATTGGAACAAAAAAAAGTTCTTCGCTTTGTTTTGCCGCAATATTTTTTTATAACCGGAAGATTACAACGACTGCAAATTTTCTTTGTATGAATGAGCCAGTGTTTTTTAAGTACAAATGCTTTTTTCCATTTCAGAAAATCAAATGCATACACACGGCTTTCTTTGATGAGTGCTGAAAGCAGTTTTGGAGGTATCGAACCTATTTTTGTTTCAGGATGCAGTTTAACACGATACAGGATCTCGTTCTTCATGATATTGCCCACGCCTGAAAATATTTGCTGATCGAGCAATGCATCGCAGATCATCGTGTTGGGAATTGCTTTTAATTTTCGTCTTGCAGCCCGCGGATCCCATTCCTCGCTCATTGTATCCGCTTTCCAATCGTATACTTCGGTAGGATCATCTACCAGTTTTACCGAACAGGTATAAAAATAAACCTTACCATTTGCAAATTCAAGCAAAAGCCTTATACGGGAAACCGGTCTTGTACGTTCATCGAAACTATAGGAGCCAAACATGAGTAAATGAATGCGGACTGTTGCAGGTTTAAGAAAAAGGAAAAGCTGTTTTCCCCAGGTGCGTATATCCAGCAGCTTTTGATCTTCCAAAACATGCTTATCAAATTTTGCATTGCCGGATGCTTTGAGAATTTTCTTTCCCTTAAACTTTTGCAATGCTTCTTTCAGAATGTACAATGATGGACCTTCGGGCATGGGATGAATTATGAATTACGAATTATGAATTATGAATTAATAGTTATTGGTTGTTGGTTGTTGGTTTAAACGCAATAAATTTTTTAACCACGAACTAAAAACTAACAACCAAAAACTATAGACTATAAACTATTCTTTTAAAATAAAACTAATCTCCCCGTTTGTTTCCATCCAGGCTGCTACTACATTTTGCATGTCATCGGTTTGAGAAACAAGCCTCAGGCTTTGCACAATATCTTCTTTACTGATACCACAGCGTGCCATATTTTTTTTGAAGAAAACCCCGTTCTGGAAAATGAGTTTTTTTTCTCCTTTGATCCAGCTTTCAAGACCTTCATTTTTTGAAGATACCCATGCTATGAGCCGGTGCAATACTACCAGTACAGCAGAAGCAGCAGCTGCTGATCCAAAACTGCTTGCACCGGTAATGCCACGGGCGATCACCGAACCGAGTACGATCATAATGATCGTATCAATGGATGATTTCTTTCCAAAGCTTCGTCTCCCGGAAATGCGTATATACAACAATGTTATGAAGAAAAATACCAACGCTCTTGCACTCATTTGAAGCGCAGTGAGCTGATGAGCTATTCCAAAAATTTCAGTGAGGTAGTCCATAATAAAAAAATTTGCCACGAAGATTCGAATCACCTGCCTGCCCGCCGACAGGCAGTACTCCACAAAGATTGCTCTTCATGAACTGGTGACTTTTATCCAGTGGCAAAATGTAAACCAACAATTCCACCTAGTTTGAAAAAGGAGTTTGGTGTATAAACGCACCAGTTCCAATTTGCTATAATATGATCTTTTTATTCCAGTTTGCAGTGCATTTTTAGCTGCAGCTTCCTCTACCCTTTATTTTATGCTATTACCTGGCTTTAATTTTCCTTTCCACCCCACGAATAATTCGCACTCTCATGTTCTGCATCCATATTGATATGTGCTTCCGCAATTTGGGTAAGATTATAATCAGTATCTTCTTCTTCCATCAGGGTAGTATCGAGCAAGTCAGCTACTTCTCTCAGGTTCATGGTAAGCGCAAGTTGTACCAGCCCGCCATAAGTGGCAATTTCATAGTGCTCTACTTTTTGTGCCGCGATGATCAGTGCCGCATCCCTTGTCATTGTTCCGTCTTCCGTTTCTTTTATAATATTTTCTGCTTCTTTCGTAATTCCCTCAATGGCTTCGCATTTTTTTCCTTCTGCTTTTTTTCCAATTAATGTGAATGCCTTTTCAAGTCGTTTAATATGTTTTTCTGTCTGGTGAAGGTGATCACCGAATGCTTCCTTTAATTCTTCGGTGGTAGCTGCTTCCTGCATTTTGGGAATAGCAGTAGTAAGTTTCTGTTCTGCGTAATAAATGTCTTTTAGTGAATCAATAAAGAACTTTTCGAGTGGTGCTGTACCTTTTTCTCTCATAGCGACTTTTGCTTTAGAATCATTGCCTGCTTTACCGTCTGTATTGTTGATTACCGTATTTGTTTTTTTTATCCCGTTTGATTTAGCAGCATCGGTGGGATTATTTTTATCAGATTTTTTTTGTTTCATGATCGTCATTTAAAATTTTTAAAAATAATATCTATCGCATAATGATATTGCCGGCGACCTAGAAGCCGCCGGCAACGTAATTACTCCACCTTATTTATCTTGAAGAAGCACTTTTTTTGCGACCGGAGCTGCTTTTTTTAGTACTGCCGGACCTTGATCCACCTGAAGCTGAAGATGTTGTTTTTCTTCCATTGCCGGATGAATTGCTTTTTTTTCCATTGCCTGATGAACCACTGTTTCCTGATGAACTGCGTGCAGAACTTCCACCGGAATTACTCCTGCTACCTGATGAACGACCTGAACCTGACCTGCTTTCACTTCTTCCACCACCTTGTCCTGATGAACGACCACTGTTACCAGTATTACCTGATCTTCCATCCTGTCCTGAACGACCCGAACCTGATCTGCCTTCACTTCTTCCAGCACCCTGCCCTGATGAACGACCACTGTTACCTGATCTGCCTTCACCTCTTCCGCCACCTTGCCCGGAATATGATCCATATCCATCAGAACCATTACCCCAGCTGTCTCCGCGACCGCTGCTCATGCCGCCTGAGCGATTGCTGCTGCTCCTGTAATAATTATCTTCATTGGAACTGTTACGGCTACCCGAAGATCTGCCGCCACCATTATTGCCACGACCACTGTAACCACTATCACTTCCTCCCCAGCCGCCTTGTGAAGAACGGTTTCCCATACCTCCACCTGAACGACCACCCATTCCTGAATTCATTCCACCTCCGCTATAACCATCACCACTGCTGCCCCAACCGCCTTGTGAAGAACGGCCGCCCATACCTTGTCCTGAACGACCACCCATGCCGGAATTCATTCCACCATCGCTATAACCATAACCACCGCTGTCCCGTCCGCCTTGTGAAGAACGGTTTCCCATACCTTGTCCTGAGCGACCGCCCATTCCTGAATTCATTCCGCCACTGCGATTGCCCTGGCCTCTTCTTCCTCCAAAGCCACTTCTTCCGCTCCGGGATGAGCCACGGTTTTCTTCATAATCATTTCCTTCATCATATTCACTTTCATAATCATCATCATAGTCGTCTTCGTAATCATTGTCAGATTCACTTTCAAAATCATCCTCTTCATCATATTCATTTTCAAAATCATCATCCTCCTCATTTTCGTCCTCATTATATTCTTCTACATCATAATCATCTTCTTCGTAACGTCCGCCATAACCTCCTTGTGAAGAAGTATTTCCATTGTTTGAATTGCGGCTTCTCCTGCCCGGAGTTTGCGTACCGCTGTTGCCCCTGTTTGCCATGAGTGTTGTTTTTAGTTAAAAGAATTATTGATTTATTTGAATTGTTTTTTGAAGCTTCACGCAAATTGTTCAAAGCATATGCCATCAATAAATTGTATTGCATTGATACGGCAGTATATGCGTGGATAAAATATTAAAATCACCCAAATGAATTATTATTAAATAAGAGAACATAATAAAAACGTAAATGAAAAAACTTCAATTATTATTTTCGAATAATAAATTTTTACACAAACTGTAGAAAAAAAGAAGCACGTTCTTTTGGAACGTGCTCAATATACATGCAAATTGTAACCCCAATGCTCAGTAATAAATCAATTAAAAGTTTATTAAATTAACGGGTTGTCAGCCTGAGTTTGTCGAAGGCGAATTAATTTAAAAATCTGAAACTGCTTAGACAACACTTCGACAAGCTCAGGCTGACAACAGCTGACAATTTTATAAACTAATATACTCCCCGGCGTTTTATAAACCTTTCTTTATTGCCTGTGCAGAATCCAAATGTTTTTGCAACACAGGAAGTGTTTTGGTTGCATATAGTTTATAGGAATCATCTTTCAGGTCGCCGGTTGCTTTTTTATACTTATCAATTGTTTCTTTATGACCATTCACCATCATATCCATATAAGCTTTATCGAATGCAGCACCCTTTTTATTTTTCAACATGTCTACATGCCCCTGGTGTTCCTTATCCATGGTTGCGGGAAACTGAATACTGTTGGAGGTGGCCATGCTCTTTAAATCGTTGGCTGCAGCAGTATGATCTGTGACCATCATGTTTCCAAAATCTTTTACACGCTGACTTTGAGCATTGTCGGTTGCATAACGGCCGAGTTCAATTTCCATCATACCCACGTTTGCGCTGTTTTGTACAAAATCCATGATATCTTTATCTGTAACAGGTTTGTTGTTTGCATTGTCTGACATTTTGGTGTCAGGCATCGAACTCATTGCTGAAGTAGTATCAGCCATCATGTTCGTACTGTCTTCATTGGCTTTTTCGCTGTCAGATTTATTATCTCCACAGGATAACAGCATTGCAGCAGGTATCATTGCTGCGAAAAATATTTTTTTCATATAATTTTTTTTAGTGTTGTTAATGGTTTTGTCAAGTATCAAATAATAAGCCAAGGGGAAAATAAAATTGGGTACTGGAACGAGATGCTCAAGACCAGGTACTGGATACCGGATTGAAAAAATCCCGGCTATTGGGCCGGGATAAAACAACAAAAAAGAAAACTATTACCTTCTTGTTCTCTTTTTTGTTTTTAAAAATGATTGTATTTTTTTTGTTTTTACAGACGATCCGTTTATACTTAACTCTCTACTTCATCCCCTTGATCCTCTTAATCCTCTTCCGCAGCTTCAATATTCACTGCAGATTCAGCAACGCCTGTAAGTGTTTGATCGGCATTCTTTTCTTCTTCAAGTGTTTGTTCCAATAATGCGAGCGCTTCATCTTCTCCCAGTGTTTTTGCAAATGCACACAGCGTTCCATAAGAAGCGATTTCATAGTGCTCTACTTTTTGTGCGGCAGCAATGATGCCCGCATCTCTTACAACGCCTTCTTCTGTTTCTTCCATAATGGACTGCGCTTCTTTTATAAGCCCTTCCATTGCATCACATTTTTTTGCCTGTGCTTTTTTACCGATCGCTTCAAAAACCTGCTCGCAACGTTTTACCTGCTCTTCAGTTTCAGCAAGATGTGTTTCAAGTGCTTCTACCAGTTCCTCAGAAGTTGCATTCTTGATCATTTTTGGAATCGCTTTGGTCAAAGCTTTTTCTGCCCAGTAAATGTCTTTCAGCATATCTTCAAAAAGATCATGTAATCCTGATGCAGTTTCACTGTCGTTTGATTTTTCTTTAGAAGCTGCCTTGCTTTTTGTTGTTTGTTTGGCACCATTTCCATTTGAGCTGCCATTAGATGATTTTGTTTTCATGATTGTTATTTTTGATTTTTAAAATTTGAAATTTCAGAACGGATAGTTAGAGTATTAAAAAACATGCCATGATAAACTGTTGCGCAAATAATATAAAAAGAAAACAGGGTACTATTTTAAAGCCTGGCACTGGAATTTAAGGTCGCTGCTGTTAACCGCAGAGAAAGAGAGAAGCAATGATATCGCAGAGGTTCTCTCCGCGAAACCTCTTGTTACTCTTATTCTCCGCGGTAAAAAATTCACACTGTATACTTCCAAAATTTTATTGAATGTTTTATTCAACAATCATTTCACGCAAGGTGCGCAATGGAGCAAAGAGCGCAAAAGCCTAGTATTAATGCTGCAGTGTTGTAAATTAAAATAATCAACGCATCAAACTTTCATACTTTGCATGAGCGGTTAATTATAAACCAACCGGATTTTTCATTAACCGAACTTCCTCATTACCAAATTTCCAAATCTCCAAATTGCTTTACTTCTCCACTTCCTTCGATTCCTGTAAAGCAAAAACAATGTCCTTTAATTTCTGGATATGCATTTCAAGCTCCAATGCTTTTTGATGATAGGTTCCTGCCACATGTTTAAAACCTTTGCCCGCGTTCGTGTATTCCAGTTTTTTTAGCAACACCCGGCGCTCTTCCATAATTCGTAAAGCAATCCACAATGTTGATTCGAGTGTTTCATTTTGCCTTAGCACAAGGTCTTTTTCTGTATAGGCATGACCGATATGACAGCGGTAACGTTCGCCATTGCCATTCTCTTCTTTTATAGTATATAATCCACCACCACAATCCGGGCATGCATACTGACTTTTTTGTCCAATCTCTTCCACAACTTTAAAATCCAAAGCTACATTTGCAGCGATACTGGCTTCCTGCAGAACTTCTGGCGGTGCCGGCATATTCGGCGCAGGTGCAACGGTAGTAAGATTAAAAAGTGTTTCCCCGATACCGGCTAAAGGCAAACAATAATCTGGTTCGAGGTGGTTCAACACAGCTACAGGCATATCAGGAAACTCCGCTTCATTTGGATCCTGTACGATACATATTCCTTTGCTTTTTCGAATGGCCTGGATACCGACAACGCCGTCATCCAGTAAACCGGTTAGCACGATCCCGATACAGTTATTACTCCAGCTCGCCGCTGCAGAACGAAACATAACATCAATCGAAGGCCTCCACCGACTTTCCGGCGGCCCCTTACCTGCACGCATTTCATCTTTATTCACAAGCAGGTGACTATTTGCCGGAGCTATATATATATATCCTTGTTCTATTGGCATCCCATCAGATGCAAGCGATATTTTAAAAGAGGTATGTCGACGAAGTTTAACCAACAAAAATTCACTTACGGAAGAAGCTGAAAGATGCATTACAATAAATACTGCCGTATCCATTTCATTCCTGAAATGAGAAACGAGTTCTGTTAAGGCTTTAAGACCACCTGCAGAAGCACCAATGACGGTTATGTAAGCGGGACGAGACATGTGAATGAATTATGAATTACGAATTATGAATTATAAATCACCAATTACTAATTACCGATAGTGCCTCATTTTGAAAGGTTATCAGCCTGAATTCATCTACTGTCAGCTTGGGCTTTACCTGATGTCAGCCTGGGCTTGTCGAAGGCGTGTTAATCCTAAACCTTGTCCGGTTTCAACAACCTTTCGACAAGCCCAGGGTGACAACAGCCTGCAGTTTTTTAAACTGACACCCCAACATTGCATAATTCGTAATTCGTAATTCATAATTCGTAACTCATCATACAAATTCCTTGCAAAAAAGAATATATACATGGTAATAATGTAAGTAAAACGGGTAATATGAAACCACAGTTGTATATACCAAACCTGTCATTTCATTCAGCATTGCATCGAATTTAATTTTACCTTTAGCCACTGCAATTGTTTAGTGTTCATCAGAAAAAATATCATGACAAAATCAAAGGAGGTTGTTCTTAAAAATGATAAAAACATACATTTCCCCGTTGTTGGGATCGGGGCTTCTGCAGGTGGATTAGATGCATTCCGGGAACTGGTAAACGCCATTCCGCAAAACTGTGGTATGGCATTTTTATTAATTCAACACCTTGATCCCACTTATGACACGGTGCTTGCAGAAATATTACAGCGGGAAACGGCCATGCCGGTAGCTGATCTTACTGATGACATGCAGCTTGAACCGGATCATATATATGTGTTGCCCGCAAATAAATTGCTTGTTGCAACGGATGGAAAGCTTCGGCTCGAATTGAGACCCGCAAAAACGCAACCGATATTGCCCATCGACATTTTCTTTTCTGCGCTTGCAGAAACATTCCAGAGTTATTCCATTGGCATTTTGTTATCGGGTATGGGCTCGGATGGAACCATGGGATTGAAAAAAATAAAAGATTACGGCGGCGTAACATTTGTACAAACACCCGCTTCAGCCAAATATGCAGGTATGCCGCAACATGCATTGAATGCTGAAGTGGTGGACTTTGAACTGGTACCGGCTGAAATTCCAAAACAGCTTTTAAAAATAGACCAGACCTTAAAGATCGTTCCGGAAACGGGCGTTTATTCAGCCGATCATGCAAAGGAAGAAGATCATTTCAAACAGGTACTGCATTTATTACTGTTACGCAAAAACGCAGATTTTACTTATTATAAGCAAACTACCATCCGCAGGCGTATTCTTCGCCGTATGCTGGTGAATAATGTTGATGAACTTGGCACATACGTGAATTTGCTTGGAACAAAATGTGAATGAACAGGATATTCTTTACCAGGATCTTTTGATCCCGGTCACTTCTTTTTTCCGCGACAGCAGTATATTCGACAGTGTCTGCAAAAATGCTTTTCCCCAAATATTTGAAGGCAAAAGCAGCGCAACTCCCATCAGGATCTGGATAGCAGGTTGCTCTACCGGTGAAGAGGCCTATTCCTTCGCCATATGCCTGCATGAATACCTTGGTGACAGTATCGGTGCTTTAAAGATCCAGTTATTTGCCACCGACCTTTCGGAGAAAGCTATTCAGAAAGCAAGAAGTGGTTTATATACAAAACGTGAATTGTCGGGTGTAAGTGATAAAAGATTAGCAGCATTATTTCACAAAAATGGACGGGCATTATCTTCTTAAAAAAAATGTAAGGGATATCTGTGTTTTTGCCTCGCATAATTTTTTAAAGGATCCTCCATTTGCAAAAATGGATTTTATCAGCTGCAGGAATGTATTGATATACATGGAAAGTTACCTCCAGCGAAAAGCACTCGGTACTTTTCACTATGCATTGAATGAAAAAGGAATGTTGTTGCTGGGAAAATCAGAAACTGCGGGCAATGCTCCCGAGCTTTTTAAAGTGATCGGCAAACATGAAAAATTGTATGCACGAAAACCAACAGCAAAATCAGCAAGGATCATTCCGGAAGGCATAAAAAAAATAACGCGGTCGCCGGAAAGAGAAAAAACATCTAACAATAACCGGAAAGAGGATTTTCATAAAAATGCGGACGATATCCTTCTTTCAAAATATACACCGCCGGGCGTAGTTGTAAATGAGCATCTCGAAATTGTACAATTCAGGGGATCAACGGGAGCTTTCCTGGAAGCAGCACCCGGAAGAGCGAGCCTGAATATCTTAAAAATGGCAAGAGAAGGGCTTTCATTTGAAATACGCACTGCATTGCACAAGGCCCGGGAGTCGAAAGAAACTACTGTAAAAACAGGGATACCTATCCACAACGGGCAAACGCTGATAAATATTGAAGTTGTTCCTCTGCTTCAAACCATCGAGCCACATTACCTGATACTTTTTCATGAACAAAAACCCGCAGAAGAATACGGTACCGGGATAAAGGCCGTTTCAAAAAAACCAGTAAGCGAGGCAGAACAGCAACGGATACAGCAACTCGAAAAAGATCTTACCCAGTTAAGGGAAGATATGCGCACTATTACCGAAGACCAGGAAGCCGCCAATGAAGAATTGCAAAGTGCTAATGAAGAATTGCTGAGTGGCAGTGAAGAACTGCAAAGCCTGAATGAAGAACTGGAAACATCCAAAGAAGAATTGCAAAGTACAAATGAAGAACTGATGACGGTTAACCAGGAATTGTATGAACGCAATGAACAGTATAACCAGGCAAGATTGTATGCAGAAGCGATCGTTGCCACTATACGTGAACCGTTGCTGGTATTGAGCCGTGATCTCCGTATAAGATCAGCGAACAATTCTTTTTATGAAACTTTCAATTTAAGAGAAGAAGAGATCACAGGCCGCATACTTTTTGAGCTCAAAGACAATAGCTGGGATATCCCTGCTTTACGGAGCCCGCTTTTAAAGATCCAGACTGCTCAATCGAAGCAGGAAGAATGGGAGGTGGAATTTGACATACCGGGGGCGGGTAAACGCATTATGATCCTGAATTCAAGACAGGTGAGCCCGGGTAACAATGACCGCCTGATCCTGCTGGCGCTCCATGATATTACCCTTCTGAAAAATGAAGCAAAACAGTTAAAAGCATCTGCCGAAAAACTGAAGCTCGAACTTGATACGCTTGAAAATTTCTTCCAGCAGGCTCCTGCCATGTTTTGCATTTTGAAAGGACCGGAGCTATTATTTGAATTTGTAAATCCTACATATATTACCGTATCGGGTGGTACTTCGCTTATTGGAAAAAGATTCGAGGAGGCATTTCCCGAACTTGGAAACGAAGGTTATAGTAAGATCCTTAAAGATGTATATAATAAGAGCGTCCCGTTTCTTGGGAGAGAAATGAAAGCAACCCGTTTTCCCGGAAGCAATAACCCCCAATCTTTTATAGACGTTAGTTGTCAACCCTTACGCAACAGCAACGGAGACACAGAGGGTGTATTGTTTTTTGCCTACGAGGTAACCGATTCAGTGTTGAACCGTAAAACAGCAGAAAAAAGTAAACATGAGCTTGAAAGAGAGGTTCACGAACGTACTTCGCAATTGAGAACCAGCAATGAATTGCTGGAACAGTCCAATAAAAATTTACAGGAATTTGCATCCATTGCCTCGCATGACCTGCAGGAGCCATTGAGAAAAATAAAGACTTTCACATCCATCCTGAAAGATCGGTTTGAAACCAATTTACCACCTGAGGCAAAACAACTTATTGAAAAAACGCAGTTATCTGTGTCACGCATGTCGAGCCTGATCAAGGATGTATTGAACTATTCACGTATAGTAGTACCCGAAAACAGTTTTGAAATCACCAATCTTAATTCTATTTTGAAAGAGGTTATAGCAGACTTTGACCTGCTGATGGAAGAAAAGAAAGCTGAAATAAATGTACGGGCGGGTATTCCTGATATTGAGGCGATCCGGCTTCAAATGAACCAGCTTTTTTATAACCTGGTAGGAAACAGTTTAAAATTCAGCAGCAAATTGCGGCTACCGGTAATCGATATTAACTGGAGGCGGGCTGATACAAATGCGATCAGTGAAAAACGAGTCGGGTTGCTGGAGGATAAAGATTATATAGAAATAATTTTTAAAGACAACGGGATCGGCTTTAACGAGGAATTTGCGGAACAGGTATTTTCTATTTTTGAGCGACTGAATAACATAGGTGAATACGAGGGAACGGGGATAGGACTGGCGCTTTGCAGGAAGATCGTGAACAATCATCATGGAATTATATGGGCCGAAAGCGAGGAAGAAAAGGGTGCTTCTTTTCATATTGTATTGCCAATGCAACAATAGGCACTAATGTTGCGGCAAATTGATCATTTAAAACAGGAAATCATGAATAAGCCAATAAAAATTTTATTCGCTGATGATGATGCGGATGACCGGGAGCTTTTTTGCAATGCGGTTAAAGAGATTGACCCGCAGATCGATTGCGAAACCGTAAAAGATGGATATACCCTTCTTGCCGAGCTGCAGGACGGAAGCAAACAATTACCCGATTATATATTCCTCGATCTCAGAATGCCCAGGATGAGTGGAAAAAAATGCCTGGAGGAAATACGGGCCAATGACCGTTTTAAAGATACACCTGTAATTATATATACAACATCTGACGATGTGGAAGACTCCAAAAATCTTGCTCTTTCCGGGGCTAACCATTTTGTTACTAAACCAGCTAACTCTGAAGAAATATATTATTTACTGTCTATGGTACTCGCTGAAAAGTGGATATAAGAATCAAGAGATCATAATGTTTCCCCTACGTTGGGGAAAAAATCATTATTTGTTAAAGGATGGCATTGATTATGCAATGCAGACACTATGAAGTTATTCGTAAAAAATATCAATTGCCCTGATTGCAATAAGTGGGTCCGCTTTCAGCTGGATGAATTGGGAATTTTACACGAAAAGGATATACAACTTGGGGAAATTGCCTTGCTGCAGGGCATTGAACCGCATAAATTGAATGCACTGAAAATGCGGCTGGAAGAAAAGGACATGACGATCATTTATGACCGTAAGAATATATTGGCCGAGCAGGTAAAATATATTGTACATGAAATGCTGGCAGGCAAGGAACCCCCGATGCAGAATTATTCCACCTATATCAGCGAGCGCCTTCACCTCAATTACACCTACCTCGCCAATATATTTTCAGAAACTCAGGGTATTACCATTGAGCATTATATCATCAACCAGAAAATAACTAAAGCCAAGGAACTATTGCTTTACAGCGACTACAGTATCAGCCAGATAGCAAATATGCTTAATTACAGCAGCATTGGCCACTTATCTAACCAATTCAAAAAAGTAACAGGCCTCAATCCTACCGAGTTTAAGAAACAGATCCAGAAATAACCCTTCCTATTTAATTTTTCATGCATATTCTAAAATTGTAAATCCATCTGTGAAAGATGTAAATTTTGGGTACTATTTATGGATACTTTTATTACCTATTTACAATTACTATTCAACCGTTTAATTTTATGAGTGACATCCAAACTTTAACCAAACAGGAAACACGGGTACTGATAGCATTGTCTTCAGGTAGCCTGTACAAAGAGATCGCCAGTGATCATCAAATCTCTATTAACACGGTAAAAAAACACCTGAAAAACATTTACCGTAAATTGAATGTAGGCAAGAGGACGCATGCTATAGAAAAGTTTCTACAGTTTGCTTCCCAGAACGAGGTGCATCATAATGAAGTGCATCATGCTCCCATGAAAGAACAGGTGGGTGTTGCTGTATAAGATATCGCCGTTAACTAACTACTTATAATCATTAATAAACAATCTTTCTATGGATACTGCCGGAAAACTGGCTACGATGGGATTGGTGGGTATGCTTAGTGAAATGAAAAATCCGCTTACCAGTATAAAACTATGTATTGACCTGATTGAATCTGGTGATGGTGACAGGGAAGAATATCTTGCCATGATCAAAAAAAATGCGGGCACATTGGAAAAAGACATCCTGGAAATGTGTAATTATTTTAATGAAGGGCGTTTTTCGATAAAGATTGAGGATGAGAATGAGTAGAAGAAAATTAACTTTTAATGATACTGATAATTGAGGAGCGATATGCTCCTCAATTTGTTTTATAGCGAATAAGGAATTTCGAATGCAGAAGTGTTTTTAAACTTCATCATTCACTACTTTTTCTGCTTTCCATGTCGAATCGGAATCCCTTTTTAATATCGAACAAGGAACAAGGAATTTTGAATGTCGAAGTGTTTTTAAACTTCATCATTCATTACTTTTTTTTGCTTTCTAAGTCCAATGGGAATCCCTCTTTTAATAACCGAACAAGGAATTTCGAATACGGGAATGACTTGACCTTCATCATTCATTATTCCTTGTTCCTTGTTCGATATTCAATTTGTTCGATATTCAACCTGTATTACCCGATATTTACTTCAAGAGCTTTTCCGCTTCTTCCGCATCCAGTATTTCAATCACCTCAAATTGTTTTCCTTCCAGTTCATTATAATTTTTAAAAAAGGCTTCTGTCTGCGGGAGTATATCAGCCGGAAGGTCATTTATTGAATAAATATCTTTAAAGATTGCCGACTCTTCCGGTATTCCGATAAACCGGTCGTTGCGGACCAATTTTCCTTTCTTTTCGGATTGTTCCGCTTTTATTGCCCCAATGATCCTGCAATCCATTGCACAGCCGGGAAAACTTTTAAATTCCGAGATCACTAAAATGTCCAATGGATCACCATCCTCTCCTTTTGTACCTGGTATAAAACCAAAGTCGAATGGAAAGGTCATGCCTGCAGGTAATACTTTCTTTAATTTGAAATAGTTGATTTTCTTATCGTAGCTGTATTTCTGCGAAGTATTCTTTGGAGTTTCTATGATAACAGTAATGGGATTCATACATGATCATTTTCTGTTACAACGGTTTTAATTATTAACCTGGTAATTGGTTTCAATTTTTAAACAGCATTCTGCAAAGTTCTTTACCACTGCCATCATATAAAGATGTTGTGCCAGTTCAGGTTCTTTATGATCGATATGGATCACCGAACTACGCACAATACTATGATCAAAGCAAATTGCATAAAAGGCGAACAGGTCATGAATCCCCATTTGCGGAACGGGTGTGGCGTACCCTGTGATCCCAATTCCCCAGTTAGATCTGAATGATCTGCATACTCCCATGGCCATTTCGCGGGCTATTCGTTCAGAAACACAATTGGTACCAATTGCATGCACCGGGTCAACGAAGAGATGGGTGATCTTTTGCCGTATATTATATGCCGTCACGCCTCCTTCATAAAACGACGCAGCATTTTCAATGTTGGAAAAAACATTTTGAATCAGGCCTGATGTTACGCTTTCCGCTATTGCTACAGAATGATGGTTCTTAATTAAAAGTTTTGCCACTTTGTCCAACTCCTCTTTGTAATTCATATTTTGCCTTTATATTCTTTATTTACTTTCTACACTTTATTTACCTTTTATACTTTATTTACTTTTTATACTCTATTTACTCCTGCTCCCCTTCTTTGGCCCCGGTTTTTTTGAAGCACTTTTTTTAGTCGCAGACTTTTTAGTTGCAGATTTTTTTGTTGCTCCTTTTTTCTTTGGAACTTTAGCACCTGCCTTTCTTGCCTCAGATAAACCAATTGCAATTGCCTGTTTGCGACTGGTTACTTTTTTACCACTTCTGCCACTTTTTAATGTACCGCGTTTTTTTTCATGCATCACTTTTTCTACTTTGTCGCTCGCTTTCTTTGAATACTTTGCCATAGTTGTATAATTTAATGAGTTAATGATATAAATATGGGCATTTAAAATTGTGCCGGATTTGTTGAGAAGGCAGTTGAAAACTGTTGAAGGTTGTTGAATGTTGTTGAAACTTGCGGGATCGGGTAAGTCGAAATATGAATTACAATTTTAGTAAAAATTAATTTGTGGAATTCGTATAATTCGTATAATCGTGTTCTCCTAAAGTACCCTATTTAATGAGTATTTCAATGACAATGTAATTTCTGTGGCACCTGCTTTGCAAAATTTTCATCTTATCATCTCAAAAAAAAATAATTTATGTCAAAAGGATCACAGTATGTTCTTATTACAGGAGCAACCAGCGGTATTGGTAAAGAGCTTGCAAAACTTTTTGCGGCAGATGGATACCATCTCGTTATAACAGGCAGAAAACAAAGTACACTGGATACAACTGCCGATGAACTGAAACAGGAATACGGAATAAAAGTGATCAGCATACTTAAAGATCTTTTTAATCCCCACGCTCCTTTCGAGTTATATGATCTTATAAAAGCCAAGGGAATTCAAATTGATATACTTGTAAATGATGCAGGACAGGGACAATATGGTGAATTCATTCATACAGATATCCGCCGTGAACTCGATATTATACAATTGAATATTTCAAGCGTGGTGGTGCTGACAAAACTTTTTTTGAAAGACATGGTTGAAAGAAGGAAGGGCCGGATACTGAATGTTTCTTCTGTTGCCAGTAAGATACCGGGACCATGGCAATCTGTTTATCATGGAACAAAGGCTTTTGTTCAATCCTTTACAGAGGCTATCCGGGAGGAAGTAAAAGAAACAGGGATCACTGTTACTGCCCTTTTACCCGGCGCAACCGAAACCGACTTTTTTAATAAAGCTGGTATGCAGAACGCAAAAAATGTTGCAGAAGGCGAACTCGCCGACGCTGCAACCGTAGCCAAAGATGGTTATGAAGCCCTGATGAAAGGAGACGATATGGTCGTTTCAGGATTCAGCAATAAAGTACAGGTAGCCATGGGTAATATTTTACCCGATAGCATGGTGGCAGAAAAAGTATATAAGCAACAGGAGCCGGTGATAAAAGCAAAAAATAATCTTCAACATTAAATTATACAAATGAAAGCAGCAGTAATACACGGACCCGGTAAAGTTACCTGTGACAATGTAAATGACCCCGTTATAAAAGAGAGCAGTGATATTATCCTGAAAGTAACAGCAACGGCTATCTGTGGTTCTGACCTGCATATCTATTCGGGTGGTATTCCCCAACCAAGACCCATGGTACTGGGCCACGAGTTCATGGGTATTGTGGAGGAAACTGGCAATACATGTAAAAAATCTTAAACGGGGCGACCGGGTTGTGGTACCATTCCCCATTGCCTGCGGGCATTGCTTTTTTTGCAATCATGATTCCCCGGGCAATTGTGAAAACAGCAATCCTGAAAATTATGGCCCTGAAGGCGGACTGATTGATGAAAAAGGAGGAGCGTTATTCGGCTACACTGATCTGTATGGTGGATACGACGGGGGCCAGGCACAATATGTAAGAGTGCCGTATGCAGACTATGGTCCGAGAAAAGTTCCCGATAATCTTAACGGATGAAGCAAGTATTATTTCTTACCGATATTTTTCCGACCGGTTATACCGGGATAGACTGGGGTGAAGTAAAAGGAGGAGAAACAGTTGCCATATTTGGCGCAGGCCCTGTAGGTATCATGGCAGCTAAAAGTGCCTGGCTACGCGGGGCGGGAAATGTTGTGATCATAGATACATTACAATATCGCCTTGATAAGGCAAAGGCAACTGCAGGTTGTGAAACGATCTTATGGGAAGACGGTGCAAAAGATGTTGTCGAACAAATCCGCAATATGACAAAAGGCCGTGGTGCTGATGTATGTGTGGAAGCAGTAGGATTTGAGCCGGACAGATCATTTTTGGATAGGGCAAAAGCAGTGATCAATCTTGAAAAAGGATCGCCGAAAGTACTGGAAGCATGTATGAGTGCTGTCAGGCGTGCAGGAATAGTTTCGGTACTGGGTGTTTATCCCACACCGTATGATAATTTCCCGGTAGGACAATTCTTTGATAAAGGCATTACACTGCGGGGTGGCCAGGCACCTGCACATAAGCATATAGATAAGTTATTAGCTTATGTTGCAGAAGGCAAAGTTCGTTTAGATGATATCATTACCCATCGTATACCACTTTCCAAAATCGATCACGCTTATAAGATCTTTGATAAAAAAGAAGACGGATGTGTAAAAGTTGTGCTGGATCCATCTGCATAATAATTTTGATTGACGGGAACTGTTGCCCGCAGATTAAAGAGAAAGATCTGTGTTCATCTCGGTGCCTGCTTAGAATGCAGTTGAAGCTTGTTGAACAGTTGTTGAATATAGTTGAAGGTTGAAACGAATTAAATTGTATTAATTCGTGCAATTCGTGTAATTGGTGTAATTCGTGTTATTAAATTACAAATTCAGTTTTTCAAGATCCTTTCTCGCAGGTGCATTCAAAAATTCACCGTCAATAGAAAACCTTGAACCATGACATGGACAATCCCATGTTTTTTCTGTTGCATTCCATGCTACCGTACAATTGATATGGGTGCAGGCTGCATTCATTGCATGTAACTGGTGCTGCTCATCTTTGTATAATGCAATTGTGTTGCCTTCGTATTTTACGATCTTTGCTTCACCCGCAGCGATGTCGGTAAATTCTTTTATTTTTTCTGCCTTGAACCTGTCGGCAATGAGATGGCCTACTACGTCAGCTGCTTCTTTCACAAAATTCGTAAATCCTGCTACAGGTTTAACTCTTGCGGGACTGAATAATTCCTTGTAGATACTTTTTCCTGTTATTATAAGATCAGCAATAATTCTTCCTGAAATGGTTCCGAGTATCATCCCGTTGCCATTAAAGCCGGTTGCCGTATAAACCTTTGCACTATTGCCAGGCAAATGACCAATATAAGGCAGCCCGTCGGCAGGAATAAAATATTGTGAAGACCATTTATAAGCGATGCTGTCTACATCAAAATATTTCCTTACATGAGCCTCCAGGTTCCTGAAACATTGATCTGTATTTTCAACGTGCCCGGTTTTATGATCTTCCCCGCCTGCTATTAAATATTCTTCATCCTGTATAATTTGTGAACGATAATAATAATAAGGATCACAAAGATCGTAACCCAATGCCTGCGGGTACTTTCCGCTCTTAAGTTTTACTGCAATAACATAACTCCTGTATGGTGCATTCCTGAAATGGAGTATGTTCACTCCTGGTGGAATATGGGTTGCATAAACCAGCTGCTTTGTTTGCACTTTACCGAGGCATGTGGTAACATCAATGATCTCTCCTTCCTGAATTGCTGTAACCTTGCAGTGTTTTACGATAGTGCCTCCATTTTTTTTAAAAATACCTGCAAGCTGATCGATGTATTGTACCGGGTTAAACTGTGCCTGGCCGGGGACCACTGCGATCTTGCGATATGGTATGGGAAACGGGGAATCATTTATAAAGTCCATTAGCACGTTTACTTCTTTTGATGCTGCTACAATATCCTCCAGCATCTTGTCCTGTTTTTCCTCCACACTAAAAAGAAATGCAGACCTTTCTTCGTACGCACATTCAATTTTATGATCACTTATAAATTGTTTGATAAGATCCATTGCGTCATTACCCGCTTGTGCAAATAATTTCGCGTTGTCCAATCCAAAATTCTTTTTTACCTCATCATAGCTGCTGTCAAAAAAATTATTGAGGTGCGCTGTGGTACCTCCCGTTGTTCCAAAGCCAATGTTTTGTGCTTCTGCGATCATTACCTCTTTTCCCCCAAGCTGCAATAACAATCCTGTTGTAATGCCGGTGATACCTGCACCCACTACTATTACATCATACAATTTGTCCGCTGCAAAAGAGCTGGTCACATTATTTTGTATCATCGACTGTTGCCAGATGCTTTGATTAAATCCATCCCTGTTCATAATTGAGATTTTTTAACGTCCTGTTTAAGATAGCGGTTAACACAATTACCAGGGTACAGCTGGTTAAGCCATTGAAAACATATGGTTTGTTAAAAAACAAATGCCAAGCCATTTTTCCGTACGTTTCGCCTGCGTAAAGATTAATTGTAAAATGTCAATGAAACCCAGTGTGGTAGGCTGTTGCAGCATACAGTACCCAAATTTATAAATCTATTATGTTGCACATGGCATAAGCTTTGAGTCTTACAGGTCGGATTTAACTTAATAAATAAAAATTTTATTCATAAAATACTCATCATTTAAAAATTTCCAGATTATGAAAAAAACAATCATCATGTTAGCAGTAGCTTTCTTTACAGGTACTGCTGTAATGGCACAGGTAGATTCTACCACTACAACAACTACTACAACGAAGACAACAAGGTACATGTATTATCCTGAAACAAATGTTTATTACAATGAAACAACCAGGACATATAGCTACTTTGATCCGGCAACCAACACCTGGATGACAAATGCACAATTGCCTACAACAATTGTTATAAATAAAAATGACAAAGCTGAACTTACCTATAGTGGTGCCGATGTTTGGAAAGACAATGCTATGCACCAGAAGAAATACAAAAAGGCAATGAAAAAAATGGAAAAGGCCGAGGACAAAGTAAATAAAAATTAGCACGTAACATATAACACACCGGGGAATAATCCATTCCTGGTGTGTTATTTTAAAATCTTATAAATTTCTTTATGAAAAATGCGGTCACGATATTGATCTTCTTCTTTTTCGCAATAAATGTTTCACACGCACAGGTAGACAGCAGCAGGAAAGGCAACAGGAAAAATGATACGAGTGCTATAAAACACAATAGAAATAACCGCGATAATCCTAAAGACAGTTTAAATCGTACCGATAGCATCGCAATAAGAAATGATAAGATGCATCAAAAGGAGCGTTCGAGAAAAGACAGTATTCCGCAACATCAATAAAACTATTCGCAATATAAAATCACAATCATGAAAAAGTCGGTCATCATTTTAATTCTTGCCATTGGCTTTACATGCCAGTCACAGGCGCAAACAGACACCACAAAAATGAATAATAAGAATACTACAAAAACCTCTCCCGGTGCTACAAAGTATTTTTATTATCCTGAAGCAAACATATACCAGAATGAAGCTACTGGTACTTATTCTTATTTTGATGTGGCAACAAGCACATGGGTAACCAACCCGCAATTACCATCCAGTTATTCAGTGAACAAGAATTCATCAAAAACAGAAATAACCTATAACGGTGCTGATGTATGGACGGATAATGTAGCGCATCAGAAGAAATATAGTAAGACGAATAAGATGGCGCCTAAACAATAATACAATTAACAAAGAACAATTAACAGTTAACAATGCAAACAAAAAGTTTACCGTTGTTAACTGTTACTTGTTACGTGTTGACCGTGATTGCTGTTCTCATAGTGATCATATGTTTCACGAATCCCATTTTTTCATATGCCCTGATCGCTGATTCATTTTTTTCATACACCTCCAGCCGCATTTCTTTAATATCTTTCGACAAAACCCATTCTTTTAATACCGCCACTATTTTCGCATTGATCCCTTGTCCCCTGTATCCGGGATGAACAAACATGAATCCGAGATATGCATACTCATTGTGATCCAGAAAATGTTCTGCTTTCTCAATCCGGGCATACCCACATGCGATGATCTGTGCATCCTTTTCTGCAACAACAATTTCTACCGTTTCGGCATTGATCATCTTCTCAATATCATAGTAATGAATAGTCTCTTTTCTCAAAGTAGGATCGAAAGGCCTTTCGGCACTGATCACTCCCTGTTCATATTCTAATAACGTTGGAATGTCTTTTATACTTGCTTTCCTGATAATCATCTTTACAGTTTTAATTTAATATACATCGGAAACACGAATTTTGACCACGAATTTCACGAATTCAGCACAATGCGGTTAGAACAATTCGTGAAATTCGTGCTTAAAATTCGTGTTTGGTAGTTTACTTGACAAACAAATGATCAAACAATTCTTCATTCTTTACCGGCACCAATACCCTTCTTCTTCTCCGGTTCATTTTTATTCTTTCCCATATTTCCTGTAGAACAGAATAGCCGGCCAGTAGTTTTATTATAAATGTTTTCATGACTATATTTTTATTTTAATTTTTAATTTTTAATTCGTAATTCGTAATTCGTAATTCGTAAAAAAAATTACCTGTTATGCAATGGTGTTCGCTTCAACAGGTATTTGATCGCATTTTTATAAGCATCAGGGTCTGATAAGATCGATTGCCTTGATTTACTGTAAACTTTGTCACCCGTCTCATTATAAATGACAAGCGACACTTCTGTTTCAATATCCGGCATGCTGGTCTCGGTTGTATGACTATTGCTTTTTCCTGATTGTTTCCTGTCGCTGGTACGATTGGTTTGCCTGATTTGTTTTTTAGTTGTTTGCAATACGCTTCCCGTAAGGATATATTCAACATGCAGCAGGCTTGCGAGCTCCTTTGGAGTATACTGACGGATATTTATTTCTGTTATACCAGCCTTTAGCAATTGTGTATTGATATCGTTTGCATCAACAAATTTCAATGCTGCAGCTGATTTACTTAAGTAATCGATCATCATTTGTTGTAGATACGAACGCATATAACCTGCACGTTCGGGATTATCATTACCAGCATAAACAACCGGCAAAATAGCCACACGATTTGCTGATTTGACAGGAACAACCGGAACGATTATTTTTTTATCGTTTATTAATTCCGTTCTCCCGCTCGCAAATTCTATTTTTTCAATTTCCTTTTTACTAAACTCGTATTCCAGTGTTTCATTACAATGGCTGAATTTTATTTTTTCATTTTCAAAAGCGATCACTTTCCCTTCTTTGATATCGCCACTCAGAAAAACGAGTTTATCTGCAGAGTGGATGCTTATATTTTGTGAAGTTTGTGCGGAAGCACTGCTTATTGCCATTAAAAAAAGGAGCACAAATATTACTACGATGTAAAATGCTGATTTTATTTCCTGATTCTTCTTCATTTCTTAAAATTTCAATTGTTAGTTATTTATTTTCTGAGGACGAAATTAGTATTGGAAGTTTCTGATGTGTTTCGAATTATACCAAGCATGCCGGATTTTATACAAAGCCGGTTATTAGCTACAAGCTGTTAGCCGTTAGCTGTTAGCTGTTCATACCTACGAAGACTGTTTAAGTATTAGTAACGGTTTAAGAGCACGGCTGAACCAATGACTAACAGCTAACAGCTTATAGCTAATAGCTAAACTGCCTTTTCGTATAATATCCCCCCGGTTTCATATAATTTTCTATCTAAACCGTCATCCGTTTACTAGTTTTGAACCATGAATAACAATGATGAGATCATAGCCCCGTTCAATAACTCACTGATCAGGTTTATTGTGGAAAAGAAATACAGGTGGCTAAGGCACCTGCTTTTTATTGTAATAGGGCTGATTCTTGCTTTCAAGGGAGATTTTGCAGTATTGGATGATCCCCGCTCGCCGGAACTACTTCATGCTATAATAATCTATGATACCATTACCTTTTTCTTCATTATGGGGATCATATACTTATTGTTACTGTTCTTAATACCCCGTTTATTATTCCGGTCGAAAGTATTCCTGTTCGCCCTTTCATTTTTTATTTCACTCATACTGATCTATTTATTGGTATGGTGGCTGGAAAACAAACTGATAGAACCGGTATTACCACCTGGTAGTCCCATTCAGCGTATCGACCTGTCGTTTGTTACTTTTATACAGATTGCTGTTGTTACTACTGTACTGCTCGGCTCTGTTGTTGGAATGGCAATATTCAAAAAATGGGTGTTGGATATACAGCGCATGAATGAATTGCAGAAAGTGAACCTGAAAACGGAACTGGAACAATTAAAGAGCCAGGTAAACCCACATTTTCTTTTCAATACACTGAATAATTTATTTGTGCTGATGAAAACCGATACCGAAAAAGCATCGCAGGTATTATTGGGTTTATCCGATCTATTGCGATACCAGTTATACGACAGCGCCAAAGAAAAAATTCCATTGTCGAAAGACATTGCCTTTATAGAAAATCTTTTGTCATTGGAAAAGATCCGGAAAAACGATTTTGTTTTTAAGATCAACGTATCCGGAAATATCGATGGACAGATGATGCCGCCATTTCTTTTTATCCCATTTGTGGAAAATGCAATTAAACATGGCTCTTCCACCATCGGGCAATCGTATCTTACGTTGGACTTTGGAATTGCTGATAATAAATTGTACTTTATTTCAGAAAACTCCAAACCTGCTGTAAAACACAATGGCATTGGTGGACTGGGACTGGCAAATATCAAGCGAAGGCTTGATCTGTTATATCCCGGTAAGCATACACTTGAAATAATTGACAAACCAGATAAATATATTGTAAACTTAATTTTACCATTATGACCTGTATTGTTGTAGATGATGAACCGCTGGCCCGCCAGGGAATGGAAATGAATATTGCAAATGTATCAGCCTTGCAATTGCTGGGATCATTCAGCAATGCATTGGCTGCAAGTGATTTTCTGCGAAAGGAAAATGTTGACCTGATGTTCCTTGATATTAATATGCCGGAATTGAGTGGACTTGATTTTTTGAAATCACTAAGAGATGCCCCGTTGGTGATCTTTACCACAGCTTATCCGCAATATGCACTGGAAAGTTATGAGCTGGATGCGATCGATTACCTGGTAAAACCCATACGCATTGAACGTTTCTTAAAAGCAGTGAACAAAGCAGAAAATCATTTACGCCTGTTACAACAGGATAATACCCATAACCAGGTGGAAAAAATTGAAGAAGATTTTGTTTTTATCAAAGCCGACAGGAAATTCTTTAAGATCTATTTTAAAGACATTCTTTATATAGAAGGACTGAAAGATTATGTGATCATTTATACGAAAGACAATAAGATCATTACTTCCATGAATGTAAAAACGATCGCGGCACAATTGCCCGCTTCTATTTTTGCAAGGGTAAGCAAATCATATATTGTCAATACCCTCCACATTACTTCATTCGATAACGAAGTCATTTATATCGGCAGTACTGAGATCCCGCTTGGACAAAGTTTTAAAGATGATTTTTTGAAACAGTATATAGACGGGAAGATTGTAAGAAGGTAAATCGGTTTACAGTTAACAATTAATAGTTAACAATTGTTACCTGGTCACTTATTCACTATTTTTACGTCAAATCTTCCACTGTGAACCGCATCGACCGATTAATGGGAATTCTCACTTTCCTACAATCAAAAAGATATTGTACTGCAGAAAAGATCTCTGATAAATTCAATATCAGCATCAGGACTGTTTACAGGGATGTAAAAGCATTAAATGAGATCGGTGTGCCGGTCAATTTTGAAGTCAGTAAAGGTTATAATATTGCACGTGGTTATTTTTTACCACCACTTTCTTTTACTTCTGAAGAGGCTAATGCATTGATTATATTGTCAACACTGGCCGATAAATTTTCGGATAATTCTATCATACAACATAGTAATTCAGCATTGGATAAGATAAAAGCCGTTTTAAGACATTCGGAAAGTGAAAAAGCAGCACAACTTTCTCCTAATATAAAAGCATATATCTCAAAAGACGAAAAGAAACAACCAGGCTGGCTGACTTCCATTCAAAGAGCTATTGTAAACAAAACCGTTTTGAAAATCGAGTACACAGATAATAAAGGAAAGCAGACCAAAAGAGAAATAGAAGCGGTTGGATTGATCTTTTATACTTACCAATGGCATTTATACGCATGGTGTAAACAAAGAAAAGGATACAGGGATTTTAAAGTGGGTATGATTACCAGTTTGATTGATACGGAAATCGGGCATTCTATAAATGAACACAGGAAATTAGAAGATTACGTAGGATCGTTCAAATAACACGAATTATACAAATTATTCGAATTAAGTAATTCGTAATTCGGCATTCATAATTATTAATTATTTCAAAACAGGCTGCCATAGGGTTGTCAGTGGGTGCATTTAGCTTTGTGTAATAATTTTTCACACGCAAATGCTTAAAATGACAACGATAACTTTAACAACAAACGGCAAACCAGGTGCTAAGCCTTCAGCCACTTCTTCAAAAAATGATTTTGATTTTCTTACAGGAGAATGGAATGTGCACAACAAAAAACTAAAATCAAGACTGGATAATTGCAACGAATGGCTGGAATTTGATGCCACGCAAGAAATGCGAAAAGTATTAAATGGTATCGGCAACGTCGATATCATGAAAGCAGTCATTGACGAAAAAGAGTATGAGGGAATGGCAATCCGCCTGTTTGATCCTGCCACAAAATTATGGAGTATTTATTGGGCTGATAATAAAGACGGCAGATTGGATAAAGCGGTTGTTGGTTCTTTCGATGAAGATGGCGGTAATTTTTTCTGCAACGACAGGTATAAGGGTAAAGATATCATCATGCAATTTCACTGGGATATTTCTGATCCGGAGAAACCCGTGTGGAGCCAGGCATTTTCACCAGATGAAGGGAAGACATGGGAATGGAACTGGTATATGTACTTCACAAGACAAAAAGATCACGTCGATTTAAACAGAAACCAGGATATACAGGTGCTTGAGTTGCGCAATTATATTATCAAACCGGGTCAAAGGGAAAACTTCACTGATTATTATGAAAACAACCTGATGCAGCCACAAAATGCATTGAACAGTTTTACACTCGGGCAATACAGGATAAAAGCTGCTGAAGATAATTTCTTTTTTGTCCGTGGTTTTCATAATATGGTTTCAAGAAATAAATTCCTGAATGATTTTTACCTGGGTGATATATGGAAACAACATCGGAATAAAGTAAACGCAATGCTTGCAAATAATGACAATGTTCATCTTTTAAAACCATTAGCTATACTTAACCCGGAAAATTTTCAGCAGACATTTAACAGCAACTGGTTTGGGAAAAAGAGAGGGATAGTAGTGGTTGACTATTATATCGCCAATCAAAAACTTGACAAGCTGATTGACTTTTTTCACGACAACTATCTTCCTATATTTAAAACAACGGGAATAGAAGACATTTCTTTCTGGATCAGCGAAACAATACCTAATGAATTTATCGCATTACCTGTCTTCCAGGATAAAAACCTGTTAGTAAGTATCAGTTTTTATTCAGATGAGCTAAGCTATCAAAGTAAAATAAAGCAGGCGGAATCAAATTTAACCGAAGAACAAAGAACAGTTTTACTGGATACACTAACAATAAAAAACACTTTGATATTATATCCTACCGCGAAATCTTTTTTAATATAAGTATTATTTTTACCCGCAGAGAACCGCTGCTTCTGCTTTTCTCTGCTGCATAACAAAAGGCTTTCTTTCGAAAGCCTTTTTAATGAACAACCACAAACTATACTAGAAAAAATACTTCATTCCTAATTCCAACCCTACATTGATATCATGTCCACTCTTCCTTCCTGCTGTGTAGCCGGCATAATGTTTCTTTTCTGTGTTGCTGAAACTTCCGTCGGCACGAATTCCCGCATCAACATACATTTTATCTGCAACACGCATTCTTACACCCGTTCCTATCATCGCTCCAAAAGTTAATTTTTTGAACTGATCATTTGCACTGCCATTTAATTTAGGATCAGATGCATTTGAGATATTTGCTTTTGTAAGTATCCCGATCTGCGGACCTGCTTTTGCAGTAAAAATAAACCTGCGACTAGGATCTGTATTGTAAGTAGCAAACACAGGAACCTTGATGTAATTAAGTTTTTGTGTATACTTTACCGTGTTATCATGATAATTTTGTTTGATCCTTGAATACATCACTTCAGTTCCAATACCTAAATGGTTGGTAAAATTATATCCGCCGCTTACACCATATGCAAAGTTGAACTTTGACTTATAATCAGAACCGGCTTTGTCAGCATCTGTTTCGTTGAACATGATACCTATCTGTGTTGCACCCTGCACTCCTGCATAAAATCCTTTTTGAGCCTTTGCTGTTGTAATAGCAGCTGTTAATGTTACTGCTGCGATCATCGATAATAAAATTTTCTTTTTCATAACTTTTAATTTTTGTAATAATGTTTTAATTGTTGTTAATTGTTTTTAGCCGCTGTTTATTTTTAAGCCGCCTGTTTTAAAATTGTGTTTGTGATCTTTAAAAAATTCTGCGCATTTATTCTTGATCAGGACACAAAACTACATCGCCGGAAAAGCCTTTTAAATGGATTTATACAAACCGCCTCATATTTTCTATGAAAATGCTCTTCTTGCCGCTTTCCCGGCAAACAAGCTTCAAAACCACATCTTATCATTAAAAAATAATTTCGTATACGAAAAGCAGGCATTCGTATAACTACAATAACCATTATCGAACAAGCAATAACATCTTATCACATATTCATGTGATCAAATAGTCATTTATGCAACAACAAGCTTTGATTATTCACCATTCACTATTGACCATTCACTATTCACTTATCCCTTCCCCACAAAAAAAGCGGTCCGTTACAAACAGAACCGCTCCTTACACTTACCTGCCAACCGGCCTTCATTGTTGCTTATCCAAATACCATGTTCCTTCATCAAACAATCCATCGTCGAATCCCCACACACCTGTCAACTTTCCACCTGACTTGTCATACGTTCCTTTAACCTGGTATTTTGTAAACAAAGGTGCTACAAACTGGTATTGAGCAGCAAACTCAGTTCCGTTCAACGTCCACGTTCCACTTCCTTTTACTGCACCGGAAGAATTTAATGCCTCAATAACGCCGCCTGTTTTAATGGCAAAGCGAAAGTCATAATCGGGTGTTGAGTTACCGTCTCCCCTTTTCCCGATCCAACTGCCTTCAATAGTTGATGCTGTTGCCGGGGCTTCTGCTTTATCTTTTTTGCATGAAGTAAATGCCGAAGCAATAAATAACATGAGTCCAAATAATTTTGCAGAGCTCATGATGTAATTTTTTGAGATTGTCATTTTGTAAAATTTTTTATTTAATATTTTTTATTACGACATAAAAATAGCATGATGCGATATCGAAACAAATGGAGAATGAGTAAATGGTATTGGATATTGAGTCGAATGAAATACTAAACCGGGAATTGGAATATTTTTATTTACCGGGCAGCAATGCAAGGCTCAGCTTCATTGGCGTCGCACTCTTGTACAGCATCACTTTACTCAGCAAAAGGATTTCAATTTCACGCAAGGTTCGCAAAGGAGCAAAGGCGCAAAGAAAAACACAAATGCAAAAGCCGCTAAATTACCTTAGCGCCTTTGCTCCCTTGCGGGCTTTGCGTGAAATTAACTTGCTCAAAATTTAAAACCATATCCAGAGGGTTTCAGCAAGATTCGCAGAGGAGCAAGGCGCAAAGAAAACACAAATGCAAAAGCCGCTAAATTACCTTAGCGACTTTGCTCCCTTGCGAACCTTGCGTGAAACAATTGTCCTTGTATGAAAATCAAAATTTCGAAAACATATCCAAAAAATCCTGCTTCTTCGTTCTTGAAATACTTACCTCCGTATCATCATCCATTACCACGTACCCACCATCTCCTCTTACAAATTTTTGAATATGCCGGAGGTTGACGAGGAAAGAATTGTGTATCCGGTAAAAATCAGGTCCCGACAGGGTTTCATCAATCTCCTTAAGCGTTTTTGATATCAGGAGTTTTTTTCCACCCACCAGTTTTACATTGGTATAATTATCATTCGATTCACAATAAATGATATCTTTTGTTTCTACAAACAACATCCCGTAAGATGTTGTTAATGCAATGCGTGAGATCGTTTGACTGCCGCTACTGTTCACTGATTGCATCAGCATCTCCATCTGCTCTTTAAGTGGCGGCGTTTTATGTTTCTCGATCCGGCGAATCGTTTCCAGCAGATCATCCGGATCAACCGGCTTTAGTAAATAATTCAATGCACTGTAACGGAATGCTTTGATCGCAAACTGGTGGTAAGCTGTAATGAATACCACATCAAAAAATAATTCATCAAATCGCTCGAGCATATCAAAGCCATTCATATTCGGCATTTCAATATCAAGAAAAACAACATCTGGCTTATATTCATTAATAGCAGCAATGCCCTTCTCCGCACTATTGCAAACGGCTTCCACTTTTACCTGCGGGCAATAGGTCTTCAGCAGCATTTCCATTACTTCCAGGCTGTCTGCTTCATCATCGATTAATATACAGCGTATCATAATTTTTAATTTTAAATTGGTATGGTAATTATAACTCTTGTGCCTTTCGCTTCTCCCCTTTCGTTTTCCAGGTCAATGATCTGTATACTGGCATTCAGCGACGCATATTGATTTAACATGTGTATCCTCTCTTCTGTTAATTTCATTCCCAAAGATTTGTTGGCAGTAGCAGATTTACTTTTCAGTTCTTTTGCTTTATTCCTCCCGATGCCATTATCTTCAATAATGCATTGGAGCATATGTTCATCAGGCTTCCTTACGGATACCAACAGGCTACCATCCGAATCTTTATGCAACAAGCCATGCCAGATCGCATTTTCAACATATGGCTGAATGATCATTGGTGGCACCTGCAATGTATCTGCACTCACGTTTTCATCCACCCTGATCTCCCATGAAAATTTATTTGTAAAACGCAATGCTTCCATTTCAATATACAATCTTAACGCCTCGAGTTCATTTGAAAGCGTTACTTCTTTGCTATTGGAATTGTCCAGTATTAACCTGATCAGTTTTGCAAACCTTGTAAGGTATCTTGAAGCATTTGCATGATCGCTCTTAAGTATATATTTATTGATCGAATTGAGTGAATTAAAAATAAAATGCGGATTCATCTGGGCCCTTAAAGCTTTCATCTCGGTTTCAGAGATCCTTTTATTATAAATCGTTTTTAGTTTTTCCTTGTACCTTATCCTGTTGATCCTGAATTGCACAATTATAATAATGATAAGCAGGAACAATATTATGCAAGCTGTTATCACCCACCATTGCTTCCAGAATGGCGGTGTAATTCCAATTGAAACCTGGTTACCTGCACTCACCCAATTGATCCTGTCGATACTTGCTCTTACTTTAAAAGTATATTTTCCAGCCGGCAATGACGTGTACCGTGCAAAGTGAATGTCATTTCCTTTTTGCCATTCTTTATCATACCCTTCAAGCATGTATTCATAAGCGATATTGCGTGAACCCGTAAGATTGATCGCCGCGAAATGAAATTGAACACTGTTCTTGGTATAAGTTGTTTTCAATACGGGTGAATTACTGAATCGTAGTACAGAATCAGGAAGCGTAACCTGGTAAATATTCACCCGCAATTGTGCTGTATAATTTTTTAATCCCAAAGGATCGAAATAATTGATCCCACGGTGTGTACCAAAATACAATGAGCCATCTTTTGCCTTGTAAGCAGCATCAAAGCGAAATCCATCGGTACTGATGCCCGCGTTCTCTTCAAAGTATTCAAGTTTGTTATTTACAGGCTGGTATCTTGTAAGACATTTATTATTTGCAACCCAGGCATTTCCGTTATTATCTATGGCAATGCCCTCACAGCGTGGATAACGCATTCCATTTGCTTTCGAAAAATGACGAATGCTTCCATCGGCGGCAATTAAGCTAAATCCATTTAGATGAGATGTATATATATTACCGGATCGATCACCCGTAAGTCCATTACCGGTATTCCCCAATAAACCATTTGCGGTTGTGTAATTAACAAGTGTTTGTTTTGTTCTGTCATAACAGTAAATACCAAACCGCTGCGTTCCAATCCACATTCTCTTGTTATCATCCTCGTATAATGAAATAACTATCTTCTCCGACAGTTCCTTTAATACAGGATGATCAGTAAAAGTTGTGATGCGATAAGTATCCGGATCGATCATATACATTCCACCAAAGCTACATGCCCATATTTTTCCATCTGAATCCTCCATGATATGGTTCACGTAATTGTTCCTCACTGCGCTTCCAAGTGAAGTATCTTTTGATACCAGTTGAAAATTTCCGGTAACCTTATTAAATAATGCAACACCTGCCCCAATGGCTCCTACCCATATCCTGTCTTTTTTATCAATACAGATCGTACGCATTTCAAGGTTTCGGGGACCAAGCCCCGGATCATTAAAAAAATATTTGTAGAAGCTGGAAATATTATTTTTCCTGTCCCAGCATATCAATCGATCAGAAGCACATATCCACAATGAGCCATTTCTATCTTCAGCCATTTCATTCACTCCTCCGTCAAAAATGTTTCCATTTGTATCCCGGAATACTTTTTTATAGATCGCTTTTTTACTGTTACAATTATAAATGCTCACCCCAGAAGTAACAGAACCTGTAACTACATCTCCATTTGCAGCTGCAAAGACCCTGAATAACAAATCAGAAGAAATGGATGCAGTATTTAAAGGCTCGTGCTGGTATGCCTTCGCTGTACCCGAAGCACTATCAATTCTTACGAGGCCTTTCAGCAATGTGGCAAGAAGAAGACTTCCATCAGCAGCTTTTATCATTTCCGATATTCGCGGACTTGACCTTTTGCCGTCTGTTTCGTTATAAACATAATAAGAACTGATTTCCTGCTGAGTAGCCACGTTTATTATATACACATTGCCGCTACGGTTAGCCGCTGCTATAGATTCATCATTATACCTGCACGCCGTTACAGCACCGGGAATATTTTTTTTAAAAATTATTTTACGTGTTTTATAATCAACGATGATCACTTCTTCTTCATACACATAAATACCCTTGTCCTTAATAAAATACATGGCAGTATTGAATCCCTTTACATTTACGATCTGCGAAAGCCAGTCTATTTTTTCCCATGCTGTTTTCTCTTGATTAAAATAATATTGGCCATCCGGCGTAAAGAGGATCATACCATAGCTTTCGGTTTCAAAAAAAGCATAGCAGGCAAATTTGTTTTTATTTCCAGGCAGTATCACCTGGTGAAATTTCTTTTCCTGGTCTATCCATGAAACACTTCCTGGCGTAGCCAGCCAGATATCATTTTTACTATCGCAATACAAATGGCGTATCGTATCTGATTGCAATCCCGTTTGCAGGGCTTTAAACCAGGATACAATCGAATACCCATCATACATATTTAATCCATCTGATGTTCCAATCCACAGAAAACCACTTTTATCAATTGTGATACTTTGTATATAGTTATCCGATAAGCCATTGGAAGTATTGAGTTGTGAAAAAGAGATAACCTGTGCGGCTGCACTGCCAGGCTGCATCCACAATAATACGATCCATATAATAACCTGTCTTTTCAAAAATATTTCTTTCCTTTAAATGTACTAATATTCAACAGTTTCTACCAACACTAAAAATACTAAATCGGGAGACGGATCACAGTACCGTTGAGTAAATGGCGAGGTACGTTGGGTAAATAGTCTGCGCCTTTTATAACATACGAATTTTTTACCAGGCTGTCTTTCGCTATAACCGCTAAACCCATAACCTCCTAAACTGTTCCATCCGCTAATTAAAAGAAGCCGTTTGCTTATTGTTGAATGATGGCATATCATGTTGACCATAATTTTGTTTCATCATTAAATTATAAAACAAAAAAAATAAAATGAAGATCTTTAAAATTGCACTGGTTAGCCTGTTAATAGTTACCAGTTTTGCAGCATGTAAAAAAAACAATGACGCGGTTGTAACAGCCGGGCAGGAAAATGCAACTCCCGGTAATACGAATGCACTTAATGGTATTTGGGTTGGTGAATATGTTACAACAACCAGGAGCGCCCCCGTTTTCCTTAGCTTTCAACTAAACCAGGATAGCACGTTAATCTTGCTGGATGAAAACCGCGGAGTAATCGGCTCTGGTAACTGGGAAATGGTCAATGCAGTATTCAGGGCAGTTTACACAGTTAATTCCACGCAACACTCCTCTGCAATAGAAGGAACATTTCTTAACTCGCCGGAACAGCTGAGTGGGAGGTGGCAATACGACCAGGATTACGAGGATTCCGGGTTCTGGAATGTAGTAAAAGCGCAGTAATAACCATAATGTATAGACGATTGGAAGACAAACAAAGGGATTATTCATTTAATTCCTTTGTTATTTAATTGACGTTCATTGTCCGGAAGTTTAGAGAATGAAAGGTTTGACAAAAGGTTTTGACATACTCCCGATTTCTTAACATCTAACCTTTTAAACCACTAAACTTCTAAACCTTTACTTTCCTCTGCCGCTTGCAAAGCAAAAAACTCCTTTTGTTAATCGTATTGTTCAAATTATAGCAGGAGAGATAATTTTATTATATCAACATCAATAAACAAAAACGCAATGAGGGTTTTAAAGATTATAGTCCTGGCACTATTAGTTTCTTATTTTTTGCTTGCCTGCACAAAAAACAATGATATTGTCATAACAGGACCGGTCACCAATTCACCATCCGCAGCTAATGTTTTTCCAAAAGGAACCTGGGAAGGGCAGTATACAAAATCAAGCCGTGATAGTGCAGCTTATCTCGGTTTCAATGTGCTTGACAATGGCTCATTGCTACTTTTAAACGAATCGCATGAGGTGATTGGTACCGGTTCATGGGTGCTGAATGATTCGCTTTTTAACGCATATTATATTGTTTATGCAACCCAGTTTACCAATACCATCAGTGGGTATGCACAATGCAACCCTGATAAGCTATATGGCAAATGGCAATATAACAGCAATTACCAGGATGCCGGTACGTGGTTTATGGATAGAGTGCAGTGAGCTGCGGCAAACGTCAATCGGGAATCAAAACTTCGTAATACCTGCAGCTTCAAACTATTTTGGAGTTAACAATTTATATAAGCCATTGCCGTTTCCCGTTTCCCGATTATCCTTAACTTTCAGGAATGAATCATTTTTTTACAAGAGCGATCAAAGCCGGCCTGCTGGTAGGAACATTGGATATTTCCGCAGCATTTGTACAATATTATATCAAGACCGGAAAAAGTCCCACAAATGTTTTGACTTATATCGCGAGTGCAGTATTTGGAAACGAAGCTTTTGCGGGTGGTAATATGATCATGCTCTGGGGGCTTATTTTTCATTTCTGTGTCGCCCTGTCCTTCACATTTTTTTTCTTTCTCATTTTTAAACAACTGTACGCCGTTGTAAAGAACAAAATTATAATTGCAGTGTTGTATGGAGCTTTCATGTGGTCGGTAATGCAATTTCTTGTTCTCCCATTAACGAATGCTCCAAAATTGACATTTAAATTAGAGAATGCAGTTATTGCAATACTGATATTGATTATTTGTATCGGGATACCGCTTTCATTTATCGCCGGGAAATATCATAAACAGAAACACAATTAACCAGTTCAATTATATAAAAGATATGAATACGTATTCTTTCAAGGCCTTCCCTCCAATAAATACAGAACGACTCGTCTTAAGGCAATTAACAGCAACAGATAAAACCGCTATTTTTAAATTAAGATCAGATGACCGGGTTAATGAGTTCCTTGGCCGGCCAAAAGCGCTTTCAATCGAAGAGGCAGAGAAATTCATTCTAAAGATCAGCAACTTAATTGCAAATAACGAATCGCTTTATTGGGCCATCGCATTTAATGATGAACCTTCATTGTTAGTTGGAACAATTTGTCTCTGGAATTTTTCGGAAGATAAGTCTGTTGCAGAGATTGGTTATGAATTAATGCCCGAATACCAGGGAAAGGCAATCATGCAGGAAGCAATTAAAGCAGTTATTGATTTTAGCTTTAATAAAATACAATTAAGAAAAATTGAAGCCTATACGCATCAGCAAAATGCTAAATCTTCTGCCTTGTTGGAAAAATTAGACTTTAAATTAAGTTCGAAAAGACCTGATGAATCCGAACCGCATTTGATCATCTATGAATTGACTGGTAAAAATTAATTTTTACTGGCAATTGGATTGTATAACAGGGTCTATATTGGTTCCGGTAAATCCTGCCTGCGTTAACTGAACTTCAAACTTAAGACTACTTGCCTGTATCCCCTGGGGCAGGCATGACATTGCATACAATTCACCACATTCTCCAATATGATGTCCCTGGTTAGTTGTTGCCTGCATTTTGTAATAATATTTTATATAGCCAGAAGCTGTTGCGGGACTAAAATTACCCGACCCAAATGACTGAGAAGTATAAACAACATTATTATTAACATCATACAATGTAAATTCATAATTAGCTACCCCTTTGGTAATTGGCCTGAATACATCATCAATCCCATCATTATTGGGGCTGAATCCCGTAGCAATATATAACCTTGCCGTATCATTTGTTCCCGTAGTATCTGTCACAATACCATTGCAATTAATTGGTGCCGGGGGATCGTCATCATGACAACTACAAAATAAAATGACGCTTAGGGTTAACAGCAATGAGATTGTTTTCATAATTACTTTTTTTCAAGTTAGTACTTTTTTTAAGACTACTGATCATCACCAAAATTCATACGTGAATGACTGTTCCCCTTCTTTTCCATTTGCCAGCCTGTATTTAAAACTGATTAACAGCCCTCGCTTGTTATATTCAAAATTGTGTTCCACAGGATAGGACCTTGAATAATCATGAAATGAATCAAAAATGGTAGGGGTAGTTTTAATTTTTCTTTTTTTTATGTTCCCCGATCTGTTATAAATATTCTCATAGTACTTAAAAGTATTTTCAGTAGTATCAGCGCCAGGCCGGATAAAAATAGTTTGTACCATTGTTTCGATATGCTTATCATCAAAATACGATATTTGCTCGCTTTGGCTTTTTTTAGGAACCCCATAGATCCATTTATCACTTACGGTAAAAGGCTCATAGGTATATGTCTTTTCATGCCATGTTTTATGAAGTGTGTCCACCCATGTCTTTTTTATTACCCTTCCTTTCAAATCATGTTCAATTTTCGGTTGGATTGAATCAGCGATCTTTCCGGCCGCCGGCAAATTTTCATCACTTCGGGTGAAATAATATACTTCTCTCACAATATTTTGTGCAGAATCATACTCAAATTTTTCTTTAGCGAAGAAAACATTCTTATGAGTAAAATAATCTGTTTCGGTCAACAATCCGTTTTCATCAAAATGATCCACCATTTTTGCGTGAACACTTGTTGTGCGGGTTTTAACCCCATTCTTTTTATAAATTTCAGTTGACTGATAAATGTTTGGTTGCGAAAACAGGCACACAGGGATGGCTAGAAAAAATAAAAGAAAAAAACTTGCTTTCATAACGTCGTAAAGAAACGATTTTTTTAAATAAGTTATCTAATGATTTATCTATTCACCTTTCATTCCAGTTTCTTGTTTCTCGTTTTTCCCGATTGCCGTCTATTTTATCTATCTTGTAGCAACTAATTCTAACTATTGATGAAGTTTTTTAAGAACCTCTATGTCCAGGTGCTTATTGCTATTTTAATCGGGGTGCTTGTTGGCCACTTTTATCCTTCTTTCGCTATTGCATTAAAACCCCTTGGTGATGGATTTATTAAACTCATTAAAATGATGATCGCTCCTGTTATTTTTTGTACCATCGTTACAGGAATTGCCGGTATGCAGGACACAAAAAAAGTTGGCCGGGTAGGGATAAAAGCAATTATATATTTTGAGGTCGTTACAACGATTGCATTGCTGACGGGGCTTATCGTGATCAATATTTTAAAACCGGGTGTGGGCATGCATGTTGATGCAGCCACACTGGATACAAAACCTGTTGAAGGCTTTATAACAGAAAGTAAAGAACAAAGCGTTGTTGATTTCCTGCTTCATATCATTCCCGATAATATTGTAAATGCATTATCAACCAACAGCCTGTTGCAGGTACTGTTATTCTCTGTATTGCTTGGTTTTGCCATGTCAAAAATGGGCGAAAAATCAGCTCCTTTGTTAAAAGGAATAAAAACATTCGAAGCCGCCTTATTCATCATTATTAAGTGGATCATGAAACTCGCTCCCCTCGGGGCTTTGGGCGCCATGGCTTTTACGATTGGAAAATACGGGCTGGGTTCACTGGCATCATTGGGACAACTTATGCTTTCCTTCTACATCACCTGTGCATTTTTTATTTTCATCATACTTGGAGGCATTTTAAAAATATATGGATTCAATTTATTTCGTTTATTAAAATACATCAAAGAAGAATTGCTGGTGGTATTGGGAACTTCTTCTTCAGAAGCAGCACTGCCAAGCCTGATGAATAAATTAAAAAATGTGGGAGTCTCTGAACCTGTTGTTGGTCTTGTTGTGCCAACAGGATATTCTTTCAATTTAGACGGCACCTGCATTTATCTTACTATGGCTGCAGTATTTCTTGCCCAGGCAACAGATACGCCACTCGATATTATGCACCAGGTTACGTTATTGGTCGTGCTGTTACTTACTTCCAAAGGTGCGGCGGGCGTTACAGGCAGCGGTTTTATAACGCTGGCGGCTACCCTGCCAGCTGTTGGACATATACCAATCGCTGCAATTGCTTTGATCCTTGGTATCGACAGGTTCATGAGTGAAGGAAGAGCCATCACCAATATCATAGGAAATGCAATTGCCACCATCGTGGTTGCGAAATGGGAGAAAGAGATTGACATACCCAAAGCAAAGGCTTTGATCGGTTGATAAAAAATTCTGTAACCTATATCCGGTCATATGCTTCTACCGTCAGCGCATGCTTTACATCCCCGGTATGTTTTGTAGCAACCGGCTCAAATAACATGATCCATGTTTCCTCTTCTGCAACCGGCCTGTGTTCAACCCCTTTGGGCACGATGAGCATTTCCCCTTCATTTAATTCAATTGCTTTGTCCCTGAATTCAATTCTTAATTTTCCCTTTACAATAAAAAAAAGTTCATCCTCTTCTTTATGATCATGCCATACAAATTCACCCTGTACTTTGGCGAGTTTTATTGCCTGCCCGTTTAATTCACCAATGATCTTTGGGCTCCAATGATCATTGAAAAGGTTGAATTTTTGAAGAACATTGATTGATTGCATAGACAATATTTTGATCACACTCAGCAAAATTAATCATTGAATAAGAAATAACCGGAATTCAGTAAAGTACATGATAAAAAGAGAAATTAAAATTGATATAATATTACCAGAAGCCGTACATTTATTACAGCAACGTTGCATCCATATTGAAGTAATAAGACCTGGATCAGCGGTTGTTTTAAAACAGGACTAAAAAAGCACATGAGAATAATTACAGTTTCTGAATACAGAAGCACCCGGGCATGATCCATGCTTTTACCATCCTGCACTACGTTATCATTTTGAAAAAGATCATCCAAAGAGATTTCGGAATCGATCATTTTTAATAATTAAACGCTATGCTTCAACTTACCAGGAACAGGTATTTCATCATTTTCTTTATTATTTATTGGGCGGCTGTAGCTGTATTGTCAATTAGGTTCAATACTCCCTTGCGTGATAGCATGGAGTTATTGATCGTATTCGGATTGTTACTTCCATTTGTGGCGTGGTTGTCGACGAAAAATATCAATCCGCCCCTGGCTGAAAAAGGTCCGTTAAAAACAGAAGTAATATTATTGGGCGCACTGATCTTATTTGTTACCTGGTATATTACCTATGGCACAACGATGATCAATAAACTTATGCCTGCAGACATCCTGCAATCAGAATGGAAAAAATCAATGGTAATCTTTATTAAAAAACTGGTTGTATTTGTAATGCTGCCTTTCTTTTTGTATAAGACTGCAGGATTTTCTTTAAAGGATTTTGGTTTTTTAACAGGAAGAAGAACATTGCTAAGCAAGAAAACCTTTTTTACATTTATTGTACTATCGGTACTCATATTATTATACCAGTATTTTTTTAGTGGCGGAGCAAAACCGCTGCGTGACGGACAATTTACTGTTCAACAATTGATCATAGGATTACCATTGGTTTTGGTTTGGCTTTTTATTGAAACAGGATTGATAGAAGAATTCTTCTTCCGTGCAGTACTGCAATCGAGAATTACCGCTGTATTAAAATCACCGGTTGCAGGTATTGTTATCAGTGGTTTGATCTTCGGCCTTGCTCATGCCCCGGGACTTTATTTACGCGGTGCAGAAAGCGAAGGCATAAGTGAGCAGATGCCGTTTATTTTTTGGGCATGTTTTACAATATCAGCCATGTCACTTGCAGGAATATTCCTTGGCATTGTATGGCAACGGACAAAAAATATTTACCTCGTAATGGCATTACATGCAATGGTGGATCTTTTACCAAACTTTGGAAGAATAATACATGCGTGGAACCTGTAAAGTATGGAGCACATCAGCATTTCAGTTAACTAAGAACACATTTTATCTACCAGTGTAGTGTTTAGGGGATTAGTCTGAACTTCTCAAACCTATAAACTTCTAAACCTGCTTCCCGTTTTCCTCTTTGCGTACCTTGCATAAAATAATCAGCTGAGTAAATATCTGCAGTACAAGTGAGTGACACAACAAAGGCTGACTTATATTCTACAGCTGGTATAACTTTTATTTTATAGCAAAATGAAAAACAACAACCTGAAGATCCTTGGAATCTCCGGAAGCCTGCGTGAAAGCTCCTCAGCAAGTGGGGTTTTGAAAGTAGTTGCGGGGCTGATGCCGGGTAATGTTGATTTTGAGATGTACAATGACCTGGAAAAAATTCCGGCTTTTAACGATAGCAATGAAATTCCTCTACCAGTATCTGGTTTGATCGATCTTATAACTGCAGCAGATGGCGTTTTCTTTTGTATTCCGGAATATGCATTTGGCGTGCCCGGGGCGTTAAAAAATGCGCTCGATTGGACCGTATCTTCTACCGCATTTTCTGATAAACCCGTTGCATTGATCACAGCTGCCTCACAGGGTCAAAAAGCACATGCGGCGTTATTACTCACCCTATCTGCAATAGGAACAAAAATAAATGAAGGAAGCCAGCTGGTCATTTCATTTATACGTATCAAACTGGACGAAAAAAATAACCTAAAGGATGATGCAACAATGCATGCAATTAAATCTCTTATCAAGACTTTTTTGGAATCGGTAGAAGAAATTACTGATCCGGATAGTCCTGATGATGTGTGATAATTTCATTTCAATGCCGACATATTACTACCGGCTTACTCTTTTACCTGTTCGCCCATTCGTCTGTTTCCACATTAACAGCAACATTTGCCCGGTCCTCATTTTTTTTGGTTGAACTTCCCTGTGAGCTAAGAAAAAAAACCATGCATATTGCAGCCCAAAAAAGAGGCCTTCTCCAGTCATATCTTAAATGTAGCATATCCCTAAATTTTTAAGTAAATAATAAGGGTTAAAAAACAATTGTCATTTAAAAGACTAAGAGCGTGTATTAAGCAGGTGTTTTAAAAAAGCAAAATGAAATCATTCAAGTTACAATGGGACAGGAAAAATTTTTCTTTGCAGTTAGAGACCAGTTTTCCAGGATGCGGCCTATTCAAATATAACATTTAATTGCTCCTTTTCCCATTCCATTCTGCACAACAAATGCACAATATTCATACCTGTTTGGGTACCAAAACTGCGGCCCGGTTTTTTTATAACTGACATCTTTAAACCAGGTCGCGGACTGCCAGGAATTTTACCCTAAAAAAATATACACAAATGTTTTTTATCCATTGATATTTTCATCAAATGGCGTAACTTTTATGTGTTCACAGACCAGCCCGATCGGACCAGAAACCGTCGATGATAAAAGTACATCCTGAAATCATTACTTAATTTTTAAAACCACGATGTAAATATGAAAAACGTTCACTCACCCCATATCAATACAAAGAAAAAAACAATCGAATTTTACATTCATAACGATTGCGCACACCAGATTTCACTGGCAGGCAGTTTTAATAATTGGGCACAGGATGTCTTGCTGATGCAACCTGGAAAGAATGGAGTGTGGAAGATTGAAATTCCTATTCTGCCTGCAGGCAAGTATCATTATAAATTTTTTCTCGACGACAAGATGTGGATGGAAGATATTGATAACCCGTATCGTGAACCGGATGGCGTTAGTGGCTTTAACAGCGTTTTATCTATCGATAAATAATAAAATAACCAGGAATAAAGCATTATACGCAAAGCGGCAAAAAAACTCAAAGTAAATACTGTTGAAAATGTAAATTGATTTTACTAACCTGTGGCTATTGAAATGCTTTTTTCGCTTCTGCAAGCATCACATCAAGACTTTGCCTGTCGAAATATTTTCCATTCCTGATCACGGCTTTGATCGTCAAAGTATTCCTTATATCTTCAAGCGGGTTTTTATCAAGCAACAACAAATCTGCTTCTTTTCCCTTTTCAATAACGCCTTTGTTTTTCAATCCAAGAAAAGTTGCAGGGGTGATCGTAGCTGTTTTTAATGCGGCAAAATTAGTTAAGCCGGCAGCCGCAAATGCGGCCAGTTCATCATGAATAGAAAAACCTGAAACCAGGAAAAATTCCGGCGAATCAGAACCAGCCATTAATGGTACACCTGCATCAGATAATTCTTTTACCATTTTTTTCCTGAGATAAACATACTTATCCATGCTTTCCTTTGAGATACCCATGTTTATGAAATGCTGCCGGTTTTTCCATCTTTGATCCAGCAGGGAAGCAGGAATGTAAGCATAATCCCTTTTATTTCTTATTTCACTTTCAGAAGGTATTTGACCAAAACTGGAAATAAAAAAATAATTGGTAGGCGTTACATAAATACCGGCTTTTTTTAACTGTTCAACCAACCCGGGAATTTTTGTTTCGTCAAGCGCCGGAACTGTTGCCCAGGCCGCTTTGCGCCATATATTCATATCTGAAACACTTTGTCCGTGGTTATAACTTGTGTCGGGCAAAAGCATGTCGATGAATTCATCCATATGCTCTATCTGCTCACCTGCTTTTAGTGCTGCCGGTAACTTTACTCCCGGGCCGACATGCCCGACAACTTTTATGTCTTCTTCTTTCGCTGTTGCAACAATGGCATCATAACACTCACGGTTTACCATAAATGTTATTTTAATGGCATCATATCCTTCCTGTTTGCATTTCTTTACTGCATCAATTGCTTTTTTAGGCTCATCCACTAACTCATAATTTTTAAATTCAGACGGCCATGGCCATGCACCAACGAATTGCGGACTGGCAATTATTAGTCCGGGCCCTATCCATTCCGATTTTTTTACCTTTGATTTTGCAGCCAGGTAATCCGGATGCCCTGCCATTATTCTTGCTGTGGTTATCCCATTGGATAACATCAGTCCTAATTCTTCTTTCGTGGTACTTTTATGATCGTCATATTGTTCCTGGAAAAAATGTGCATGCATATCAAACAAGCCAGGGATAAGATATTTCCCAGTACCATCAATTACTTTATATCCCGGGGGAATAGTTATTCCTAATGCATCTGAAATTGATTCAATCTTTCCGTTACTGATTAGTACATTCTGATTGCTTAACACAATTTCTTTGTTCATTGGGATTACAGCAACATGTTGTATGGCAATTTTTTCCTGTGAGAATAATTTTGATGTTACCAATAAAAAGCAACAGCAATAAAATATTTTTTGCATACAAGTCAATTTAACAGAAGTTATGATTAATTTAAAATCACCTGACGAGCAAACTAATCAGTGAATCAGTGGCAACAAATACTATGCAGCTGATTCACTGATTTTATGTAGAGGGACAAAAAGTCATTAAAATTTTTATCCCGTCATTACAACTTCTCAAGCACTTTTTTTGCGGCTTCATTCGAAGGATCCAATGCCAATGATTTTTTATAATTCATTGCCGCAAGATCTTTATTCCCGTTTTTTAAATAGAGTTCACCCAGGCTATCAAACGCATTGGCTGAATTGGGAAAAAGCGCTGCATTCACTTTCATTACTTCCAATGCATGTTTTAATAAACCTTTCCTTAATAGTCCATATCCAATATCATTTATGTCAGCCTCATCTACAATGCAATGTCCTTTCAGATCATCATATGTTTTCTGAATTACAGATTCATCAGTTTTTAATGATGCAAATACGAAAGCCTGTGCCAGTGAAGGTTCCGGTAATTTAAAAGGTTTGTCATCAAGGATATTCATTACCGCAGGTTGTATTCCCCTGAAATCAACTTCATTATTCCTCAGTACGATCAGCTCCCTGTTTTTATCAAGATACCTGACAAATGCATTCCTGAAGCCAGGCCATCCCCCTGTATGCTGAATCATTCTTCCATTTACAGGATCAGAAAAAACAAACCAGCCAAAACCATATCCTACATCTTTGCCATTATTTGTTTTAGCAGATACAAACGCCTCATTTAATGTTGATGCTTTTACCAGCCGCTCTGTCTTCAATGCCTCATTCCATTTCATCATATCATTTACAGACGAAAAAACGCCGCCATCACCAACAGGATAAACAATTATTTTTACCTGCCTGCTAAATTGTTCCGTTTTTTCGGCAGTCACAGTTGATAAATCCAGCCTGTTAAGCACATATCCTTTCGCACAATTCGTTTTGCCGGATTCATTATCATCTTTTGTACAAACAAAACTCCGGTTCATTTTTAGTGGATCAAAAATTTTCTCCTTTAAAAAAACAGCAAATGTTTTTCCGCTTACTTTTTCTACTATCGACGATAACAGCATATAACCCGTATTGGAATATTGAAATTTTTCCCCGGCTGCAAACAATACAGGAGGCTTGTATGTTGCCAGCAACGCAATTGCTTCCTTATTAGAATTATTATTATTTTCCTGCCAGTAATTCATTGCCGGAAGCATATAATCCGGTAAGCCTGAAATATGCGACAACATCTGCCTGATGGTAATACCGCCATATGGCAGTTCGGGGAAATATTTTATCAGCTCATCATCCAGGCTTAATTTATTTTCTTCTTTAAGCATGAGCACTGCCATTGCAGTAAATTGTTTTGAAATAGAACAAAGATTGAAGGTTGTATTAGCATCATTGGAAATTTTATTCTCTGCATCTGCATACCCAAATCCTTTGCTGTAAATGATCTTGTTATTTTCCGCAACAGCAATGGCTCCATTGAAGAAACCTTTATCTGCAGCATCCTGCATCATTTTATCTATAGCAGCTGCTTTATCCTGGGAGAAGCATGTTCCACTTATAAAAAGAAAACAAAATGTTATGATTATCTTATACATGGTTATATCATTATTAGGATACAATGTATGCATTCTGGTCATTGATGTTTATCCACACATCATTTCGTTCAGCAGTCTTTTTTTTACAAACCGGTGCCTCAACCTTATTCTAATTAAAAAGCGCCTAAATCAGTAATGACTTAAGCGCTTTATTTATAATAATTGGTAAACTTCTTTACTCGATCATTATTTTAATAACCCGCTTCTTGCCTTTCCTCAGGCTGATCTCAAGATTATATACTCCTTTGGCGAGACCTGATTGTACGGGAATTGACATATTTTCATTACCTGCCACATGATAGACGTTCTGTTGCAAATGCAATTGTCCACTTTGTGAGAACAATCTTACATCATAATCCCCTTCAGCAACATTGTTGAAACTTACCCTGATAATATTATCTTTTATTGGGTTAGGATACACGGTGATAGATGAAGGCTCTCCATTCATGTTCACTTTTACAACCTGGCTGTATTTAACAGCACCGCCAATAGCAATGCTCCTGATGCGATAGAAATTATTACCTGTTAATGGATGTTCATCCAGCCAGTTGTATTGAAGTGTTACGCCTGAACCATTTCCTCTTGCCGGCTGGGTTCCCAGTTTGCGGAAGCTCATGCCATCTGCTGATCCTTCTACTTCATAAGTAGCAATGTTCAACTCATTGTCTACTTTCCAGCTTACCATGATATTTCTATCCTGGCGATATGCTGTTACACTGGTAAAGCTCAATGGAACAGGGCCAAGTTGTTTGAACACTAACCTGAAACGATCAGTTGCTTTCGATGCTGCATCGGCAGTTACAGTGAAGTTAACTGTGCTTACTACACTTAAGTCTACCGGTGTGCTTGTATGCAGGTAATTATCTTCAAGCCATGCTGATAAGCCTGCTGTTGCTATATTCTCTGGAACAAATTCCAGTTGATACTGCTGTTGCCTGAACTGGCCTAACTGGTAGAAGATCGTATCAGTAGACACAATTTCTGTGCGGCGTTCTACTGACATCGCAATACCATCACGCACAATTCCTATATTCTCTCCAAAGTTGGTCATCTTACGGGCATCATTGTCATCAACAGTATTTGAATAGCTGTTATCAAAGTCTACACGATTACCATCATATGGTAACAGGTTACCACCCGATACCAGGTATAATCTTGTGCTCAGTTGTTTTTCAACTGCACTTGATCTTGCCACCTGTACATTGCTCAGTGATTTACTGTTCTCTCCTATCGTTATTGAGTGAGGGGTTACGCTTGCATTGGCAACAACGAAGAATGCCTGGCCCGATTCAATGGCTTTATTAACTGTATAACTTCCCGTATTAGGAACAGGGTTGTACGCCGGGCCGGCAAAGGTTACATATGCTCCATATGTACTCAATTTTGGATCCCAGATATAGTATACATCCTGCAATGCTGTTTTAACGGTAGCAGGCGACTGGAAGCTGATCGCACATGGATAGGGATTACCCACTGATATAAACTGGTTAACATTAGCAGGAGCTGTGCTCACCACAACGTTACCTGTCTTTATCGGGCCGGCCATGCGAAGTGTTGTTGCAGATGTTTCTCCGAAATCATTGGCACCACGATCGCCGCGGATAAAGGCCATATAACCTTCTGCAGTACTGATAGGCGTTGCATTGGTATTTGGAACTGATATCCATGTATTGGTTGCAGGTACAAAGGTCTTCAGTGAGGACAACGTGTTGTTGATATCAAATCCAAGTGGCGTTCCGCCAGGACCAACGATCTGCATGCCATAACCATTTGCTGTATAAGCCGGCGCCACTTCTCCATTCTGCCATGCCTGGTTGATGGTTTGTGCTCCTGTTATTGGTGCTGCAAGGAATCTCCATCCTGTACGGGTGGTTGGAGGACCGGTTGAAACATATCTTTCCACAACGAACTTGGCATTTGCTCCGCCATATACAAAGGATGCTCCTGCTTTCACGGTATCTACCGCTGCTGTTCCACTCAAGTCGGAATGAAGTGTGATCGTATCATTATTATTGATAGTGATCGCCCCAAGGTTTGGCCTCAGAATACCCGTTAACGTTAGATTCTTATCAACAGTAGCTCCACCAGGATTGTTCACAGTGAAGTTTGTCATTTGTGCAACCGTTCCGGTACTTGCTGCATTCGGGAAAGCCTGGTTAGTGGTACCATTCAATTCTATTGTACCACTATTGGTCAATGTTCCATTGATCAGCCATGTTCCTTTATTGGCCAATTGACCACCGGTATTAATAGTAACAGATCCATATTGATTGATCTGCATATTTCTCGCAACAGCAGCTTCACCATTTAATATGATCGGGTAATTACCGCTGAAACGTTTTGGTATGATCACATCTGTGGTAACAGTTGGTACAACACCACACCAGTTCCTTGGATCAAACCAGTTAGTATTTACTCCCTTCCACAATCCTGAACCACCGGTGCCATCAAACTCATCAAAACCTATATCAGGTGCAGTCAGATCTCTTACATTTACTGCATCGATATCATCATTATAAGTTGCAATTGGTTGCGCCATACCATCGATGCCACAATTACCTCCAGGTGCCAAATGAAGATCATTCAACGCTGTACTTACAAATACAGGAAGATCATTAATTGCCAATGTATCACGTGGTGATATGCCAGCCGCTGCCTGGTACGCAGCCAGTGTAGCGAAAACAGTTGTACCATTATAATAAATTGGTGTAGTGGCTGTTTGTGTTGTATACCAAAGATTATTGTTTGAAGTAGCCGCATAGGTTGTTGTTGCTACAGCAGTTCTTCTCAATGCTGTTGTAAAGCCGGTTAAACCACCACCCGCAGTCATCTGGTTAACAACAAGGTTGTTTCTCAAATCAACAGATGCTGTTGCGCCTGTTGCGACTATCGCAATACCACTGGAACCAAATGCAGTTCCGCTTCCTCCACCTGCAAGCCTGATGGTATTATAATAGATATGGAATGGAAAGTTCGTAGCTGTATTTATTTCAATACCACTTGCAGAGAAAGCTCCGGTCAATACATTGTTTCCTGCCGGTGCAAATGCCTGGGTAAGATCAAGTGAAACCATGTTATTGTTGATTTTCACTAAAAGATTATTATTTGCAATAAAAATTCCTTTCACAGTCGCTCCCGCTGTGGCACTTTGACCAGCGAAAAGACTGTGTATTTTATTATTAGCAACAGTAAGTGTTGCTACGTTCTGGCTATAAATACCTACAACGGCACCACTGGCTGCAGCATTTGTGTAAAGGCTATCTATTTGATTGCGTACAAAAGACCTTGTACTCGAATTACTTGTATTAACATAAAGCCCACGGACCACGTGTAATCCACTTGATCCTGCTGCACCTGTTACAAATAATTTCCTAACGATATTATCAGTAAGTGTTTCGATGGTAGGGGAAGATGTATTAATATATCCATAGATGCTACCTACAAAGCCGACTGTCATGCCGGTAATTGAATTGTTGTATATGGTATTACCATCCAGTACGTAAGAATAACCCGTAGCCCCCTGGCCTATTATACAATTTAAAGAACAGGTAGCTCCACCACCGGTGATCGTATTTCCAGACACCACATTGCTTGCAATACTTGCCGATGAAGGTGCACCTACGGAGATACCTGATAAAATACCGGTAGACGATTTTGTATTATTGAGAATATTATTGTTATTGACATCAAGTACAGTAGTAGGACTTGTAGCTGTATTCGAAATACCAATCAAAGTTCCGGTTCCCGGGAGTGTTATATTATGAATAGTATTACCACTGATAACAACATTTGCAGCTGTTGCAGTATTGACAATTCCTGTAAATGAAGCTGTTGTTGCACCTGGATTGCCGCCGGTGATATCATTATTATTAATAGTTACTGTATTGGAAGCTGCTGTTGCACCACTACCATTATCAATGCCTGTTGTGGAAGAACCTGTTCCACTACCGGTAACCGTTATGGTATTACTGGTAATGGTAACACTTCCACTTATTCCGGATTGAGTGAAAATACCGCGTAATATATTGGTAGTATTGCTGCCCGATCCATTATTATTATTGATCGTATTATAAGAAATAGTTGCCCCCCATTGCTGCAACGCACGTACACCCACTGCAGCAGTAGCATCGCCCGTATTACCAAAGTTCAGGATGGTATTGCCGGTAGATGTGGAAGTACCACCCACATCGTTATTGGTATCCGCCAGTGTGAATGGTGAAGGCGCATTATAACCACTCATTCCTATTCCTGTATGGCAATTGCTGATTATATTTCCATAAAACTTATTAAACGAATTGCTACCGGCAGCCGTGGTTGGAGTAAGCGTAGTGATTGCACTTGAAACAGTAGAGTTTACAACAAGTATTGCTGTGGCACCATCCGTCATCGGACCTGCCCCTCCTATTGAATTGGTATTGCTGAGTGTAATATTACAGCTCTGTATTGTATTGTATTGAGCCCCGTCTGTAACGCTTAATTTAAATAAGCCGATACCATAATCCATCAATGCGTTTCCTGTATTGGCCGCATTTTCAGAAAGGTCAATTTCAATAATACTCACATTATCCACCCCGTTTAAACTCCAGATACCATCCGGAATTGTAGTAGCTGGTGTGCCTGCCCCACTTGTGTATGCATTAAGCAACGGATTTGCACCTGCACCTGTTTTAAGGAAGGTGATGGTGAAGCCGGTTGCAGTTGCTGTTGATGCATTCAATAAAACACTTCCCAGTTTCAATCCGAGACCAGGCACTATTTCAGTATATCCTGCGGGTACACTAAACCTGCAGTTTCCACTTATACCGCGTGTGTTAAGATCATTGATCGCAGTTGCGAAAGTGAGGTAGTTGGTACAACTTGCAGGACCTACTCCAATGGTATAATCACCATTTAAAGGTGAATTATCCGCTGCCAGACTTATGGTATTGGAAATTACCGTTGCAACACAACCATTCGAATTTGTCGCGAGCGCTGTATAGTTACCAGGCTGTGTTGCTGTCAGAACCGAAGTAGTAGCACCTGGAATTAACACGGTATTAAAATACCATAGATACCCCGCTGGATCTACAGTTCCGCTCCCTGCTACCGCTGTTGCATTAATATCAACACCGGCATCCGTACAAATCGGCCCCGTACCGGCAATGCTTAAGGTTGGCGGGGCAAAAATATTTATAGTAACTGCATCCGTAGCTGTACAACCATTACTACCTGTAACGGTTACACTATAAGCCCCCGTTTGATTTGCTGCGACGAATAATGAATCATTATTGGTTCCAACCGGGCCACCATGTACCCATGCAAAAGTGGTGATGTTGACTGCCGTTGCACTTGTATCTGCAACAAGATAAGTTGTTGTTGCTCCTGCAGAACAAAGCCCTATCTGGCCAGTAATGATTACAGCAGGAGTTGGTCTTATCGTAAGCGTCAATGATGAAGATGATGCAAGACAAGGCGCCGGTGGAATATTTGTTGTTAATGTAAGGATTACACTACCGATTGTACTATCACTCTGTGATGGGGTGTATGACGTTGCAACTCCAAACGCATTGCCTGGATTAAATGTACCTGTACCCGAAGTTGTCCACGTACCGGAAGTAGCACTTCCTCCTACTGTTGCACCAACTATTGTATAATTCTGGTTTGAACATATGCTGGCATCCGGTCCTGTAGTAGAAGTAGCAGGGGTTGCACAACCGGCAATAAAGAATGTTGCGCTGATGGTACTATCACCTGTCACATTAACAAAGGTATAAGTACCTACCGGGCCTACAGAAACACCATTTACCAATACATCCTGGATATTATATCCGGCATTCGGTGTAATTGTAAAGGCCTGATTTTGTCCACACGGTACCGAAACAGCACCACCTGGAGTAATCGTTCCGTTTGGTCCGGCAGTAGCAGTGATTGTATAATTAGGTTGTGTTACTACAAAATTAGCTGAGGTATCCTTACAGCCTGCCGCGGTAGCGCCTGAAACAGTATATGTTCCGGGTCCAGTGGCAGAATAAGTATTACTGTTTCCACCGACAGGTGATCCATTCAGGTACCATTGGTACGTAGTGATTGTTCCTGTAATATTTGCAGTTAATAAGTTTGGAACACCAGTACAAACTGTTGTAGCACCTGTAATATTATTTGCCACAGGAACAGGGTTCACTGTCATAACAATCGGAGGACTGCTTACAATCGTACCTAAGGGAAAGCAGAAGTTAGGCACTACCGACATATCAACCGTAACACTCTGACCATTTGTTAGTGATGACAAGGTAATAGAGGTCATTCCTACCTGCGAACCACCTGAAACAGTACCGGTATTGACCTTCCAGTTATAGCCTGCACCTGCACCGCCGTTCACTGGTGTTGCAGTAAAAGTAACCGGTGTCCCCGCACAGATAGGACCAGCAGGGTTAGCTGTAATTGTAACACTTGGTGTAGCTCCGGTTGCAGATATGGTAACCGTTGAACTGGTTGTACAACCCACACCACCTGTTGCTGTTGCAGTATATGTTGTAGCGGCTGAGTTTACCGGTGTGAAATAAAAAGCACTTGGATAGTTTCCACTGTTTACAGGAATGTTAGTTGTATGCGCACAACTCGTATACAAATTAGTATTGGAATTCCACGTAATGGGCGCTTGTCCTGTACCGGTAAGTTTGATATTATCGATCAGCCAGCCATACCATGAAATACTTGCATTTGCTAAAATGCGGAACCTGACTCTAAAATTTGCAGCGCCTGCCCATGCAGTAAGATTGATCGTTTCCTGTTTCCATAATGATGTTGCAGGTGCAATGCCAGGGTTAGAGGCTGTCACTGTAAATTGTGCATCCCAATCAGTATAACTGGTATTGTCGAACCCAATGCCCGGAGGAGTGGCATCCGAAAGCTGGTCATGCAAAGTTCCTGATCCTCCATAAGCGATTACAGGGAATTTTGTCCATACTGTACCACCGTCGGTTGAATATTCTACATATCCAACATCCCTGTGACTGGTTGCAGAAGCATCCAGTCCGGCAATATGGTGAAATGTAAGTGACGGATTGCTAAAACCTACCAATGATATATTTCCTGTTTCGATTGCGCCGTTGCCGTTAACCCCATGCGTTAGATGAATGCTTCCGGGGCCCTGCTGGACATAAGAAGTATTTTGTGCGACTGAAACATTCGAGCCCGTGAGCGTAAACTGTGCTAATGGGAATACGTCACCCGTTTCTGTAAAAACTGTTTGGCCGGGAATTAGTCCCCCCGAAGTTGTAACCGTATAACATAAGTTCGGACATATAGAAACGTTAGCAGGTGTTATGGTTAATGGTGTTGGTGTTGCATTCACTGTAATAGTTACGAGATCATCTCTGCGGCAACCACCGGGAATATCACCTGTTATTGTATAGGTTGTGGTTGTTGTGGGAGATACTACGGATCCATTGGGTAAATTACCGGGGTTCCATGTATAGGTAGTATAACCACCACCTGTTGCATTCAATGTTACTGAAGAACCAGTGCATATCGTGCGTGGTGGTCCGGCAGCAGGACTAACAGTAGTAAATACAGGTGGTGTTGTTACCGTTGCGGTCACTGGAACACGATTGCTTTCGCAACGTGTTGTAAATTGCCAATCATAAAAGAAATAATAAGTAGCACTGTTGCCACTGATCCATCCTGAAGTAATGCTACCAACAGTACCTAATATATATGGATACGTATTGCCTGTAAAATCTCTCCAGATAGAAATACCATTGGCATTGTTACTAACAACAAGGCGATGCCCCGTACCTACAGGGATGTCAAACATTACAGGAACCACCACTCCTGTAGAAGTAGCCCCGGTAAAGAACACTGTATAAGTACATCCTGGTAACAATGCACCCGCACTGTTTACGGCCTGTATTGTAACCTGGCCAGATGCCTGCGGATACATTTTTACTGAAAGCAATTTAAAAGGCGTTGTTGCATCAAACACCAAACCTGTAGTACCATTATAACCTCCGTTTGGTCCCGTAGTTCCTGGCTTACCGCCACTGCCGTTGACACCAGCACTGGAAGCACTCACATAGTAAGTTGTCGTGGAAGAGATAAAAGGTGTTGTGAAAGGACTTCCTGTACCAAGTACACTTCCGCCCGAAGCAGCCGCATACCATTGTAAATTTGTCCCTGTTGCTGTTAAATCAACTGTTCCGTTACCACATCTTACTTCATCTGGACCGGCAGTAACAGCCGGGTTATTTACAGTAATAGTGATAGGAACTGAGTAACCAGCTGCTAAACCATTACACTGAACCCTTAAACGATAATATCTTGTTGCAGTGATTGTACCTGTTGTTGCAGTTAAAGGATTTGTTTGCGTACCGAGGTCGGCCCACGGCCCACCTGTACCTACAGTAGAAATTTCCCAATGATAAGTTATACCTACCCCGAACGAATAGCCGCTGGAAGTTAAAGTAGCCGAGCCGCTTGCACAAATTTCCGTAATGGAAGCAGATGCAGGAAAACCATTAATAACAGGATTGGTACAGTTTGGTGGTGTGAACTCATCAGCACCCATATCAGGAGTTGTTGCGTTTCTTACTGCATCGTCAATATCAGTTGTTATTCCTGCAACGGGGGTAGCTAACGCATCCACCGGCGAATTACCAAGTAAATGGAGATCGACCGTAGATGTATAAAATGGATTAATTGCTACAGAAAGTCCATCCTGTCCACTTGCAGTCTGCCAGTTGGTAATTGAAGTTTGTATCGAACTTAAAAATCCTACAGAACCTGTGGAATAATAATCGTTGTAATTGATCTGGGTGAAAATTGTATTCGGGGAATTTGAATAGATCGCAAACCTGTTTGCTGTGGTTTGCCTGTTTGCAAAGATATTATTGGTTATAACAAGTGTACCTGCGGTAATATTTTGTGCTATCCAGATCGCTGCAGTTTTACAGGTAGTGGTATTCTGGTTGGTTGAAAGATCAACGCTGTTGTAATGTATCTTATAACCACCGCCTTTATTTACAGCGATACCGGTTCCGTTATCATCTACGGAATCAAATCCACTGAATCCACCTGCTGCAATATCATAAATAAAATTATTGGCTATCACAAGATTGGTGTTTGTATTGGTAGCGTCCAACTGGATACCATTACATCCCCATACGCTTGCAATTTTCACATTGCTGATTTTGTTTTTTTCAATTAAACCACCGGTAATGGTGCCCAGCACAATAATTCCGGAAGTTTGAAAAGTAAAGGTTCCTGTGGATGAGTTAATTCCTGATATTATATTTTTTGAAATAAGCACATTGGTTTGCGTGGAAGCATAAACACCCGCATGACCCAGTGTACCGATTGTATTTCCGGAAATAATAGTATTTACATCCTGGCTTGCAGTAGCACCAGCAACCATGATACCGTATAATGCAGCACTTATTATATTAGCTGAATAAGTATTATTTGAATTTGCTGTTTCTGCAAGGTTACCAAATGTTACCCCGCTGGATTGCCCGATCGCAGCCCTGGTTGTTGTAACGCCGCTACCCGTAACATTACAATTTTTAATGGTATTATTGTTCGATCCGTCAGAAACTGATGCACTTGCTACCCATATAACTCCTGAAGAATTGGTGGTATTGCTATTGCTGAAAGTAAGATCATGTCCACCAGGCGCAAGAGCTCCATCAATAGTCACATTATCTGCACCATTCAGTTTAACAATTGAAGTAGCAAGATTCCCTGTTATTGTCCTTGGAGCACCTAATGGCTGAATCAATACCGAAGTATAAGCGGAAGGAGCCGAGCTTGAATTCAGGATTGCCTGTGCCGTTTCGGTTGTATTTGCAGTGACGGTAAGCACAATATTCCCCTGGTGGGTTCCGGCATTGATCGCATCAAAAGCCGCTTTTAATGTTCCATAAACAACGGGGCCGAGATTACCTGCACTGGCCGTTGCTGTCACCTGCGATTTTGCTGTTCCAAATACACCCAGGATACAAAAGAGAACAAAGAATATTTTTTTTGAGAATTTAAGCTGGCGGTAGCCGGCAAAATTGTAAAATTCACTCATAGAGTTGATTTCAAATGATGATTAATAAATATTTAATTCCTGGAGCGTGTACCCTTCCTGTTAGTAGACCGGGAAACAACGATAATCGCAGCATTCCAATCATGAAATTCAACATGGAAAAATTACACACGTCTGCCACTTAGTTTGAAAACAATTAGAATTGATTAAAAAGGTGTTTTTCTTGCAGTGTAACGGATTCCCGGAAATGGCCTTCCGCGGGACCTAAAATTACTTCATTTTTAGATAATTGTTAAATCATTTTTACTTTATTTACGAGCGGCAAACAGCATTTCATCCTCCGGAAATCAGGCTTGGTAAAAAAGCAGCTTTTTAATTGACATATATGAGGATTGTGCAAACCTTTTCTGCATTATTTGCGAGGATAGATTCCCGATTTTACCATTTTTTGAATGATTGGGTCACCCAAAAAAATTATCCCCAAAAATAAGAGGGCGCCCCGATATGATCGGGGCGCCCTCTTTATTTATTTCAGTCAAACCGGGAGTCGTAGCTATTGCCGATTGACGATTGACGATTATTAAAATTTAATCACCTTGCTCGTCTTCACTTCTGATCCCTGTCTTACTTCAATCAGATAAGATCCGGCTTTCAACTCCGCTCCTAATGCAATGGTTTGGTATGGCATCATTTTGAAAGATTTGTACACCCTTCCAAGATTATCCATCACCCTTATCGTGATCTCTTCTGATCCTGATGTCAACACCTGCAGTTTGAAGTCGCTTACCGTTGGGTTAGGGAAGATCTTCACTTCCATTGCCTTTGCTATTGGCGCAGGGTTGATCGTTTCTCCTTTACCTGCTGCAAAGCCCGGTGGAGGACATGCAGGTAGCTTAACAGTTGTTGAACGGATGGTGCTCACAGCACAATTGCTGGTAGCCTGTGCCGTTACTACTCCATTCACTGCTACATCAGGATATGTTACTTCGATGCTGATCGTACTCAGGTTGATGAAGGTCGCTCCTGCAGGTACGGTCCATAGTACCGAAGTTGCATTGGCCGGCATCGACGCAAGCGTGTAAGTGTATTTCCTTCCTCCTGCTTCTCCGCAGAAATGTGTCTGGATTACATCTATTACACTCGGTGTAGCCGGATTGAGTTTAGTAACTGATAATGATCTCACTCCACCTGTTCCACAACCATTGGTTGCGCTAACTGTGATTGAACCTGATGCAAAGCCGACAGGATACAATACGGTAATAGTATAATCATTTGCTCCCGCGCCATTTGGATGTGTTACCACTGATCCTGCAGGAGTTGTCCAAGTATAGCTGGTTGCAAATGGTACAGGCGTAATTGAATAAGTAGCTGCAGTTCCGCCAGGTGCCACATGCGGACAGCCATTCGTTGGTCCGCTGATCAATCCTGGTGTGGATGGTGGTGTATTTACAATTGTCAGTGTTCTTGTTCCGCTTGGGCCGCAAAGGTTCTCTGCCACCACACTGATATTACCACCTGTGAAGCCGGTATTGAATGTAACAACGATCGTTGTATCATTTACGCCGGCGCCATTTGGATGACTTACAACCGTATTAGCCGGGGTTGACCAGTTATAGGTCAGTGCTCCTGCTGCTTTGTTGGTAGTATAGGTGGCAGTTGTAGCTGTTCCGATCAATGCGCACACATTCGTTGGACCGGTGATCGGGTTAGGTGTATTCGGGAATTGTGCCAACAAATAATAGATCGTCATTGAGCTTGTTCCGCACTGGTTGGTTACAGTTAAGCGTAACTGTTTGTTAGCCTGTGCTGCAAAACCATTCTGGAACGTTACCGTTAAGTCGGCTGTACCCTGGCCCGAAACGATCGTAACATTCGTAGTAGGTATAACCCAGTTAAATACCTGTGTTCCATTACCTGTTGCTGTTGCATGATAAGTGAGCTGTGTTGTTGTTCCGATATAAGGACAAACATTCACCGTTCCTGTTACAACCGGTGTTCCCGGAATAAACGGTTGTGGATCTACTGTTACACTTGTTGATGCAGGTGCTGAGCAACCAAAGCTATTGGCTACCGTGATCGTATGAGGACCTGGTGCCACACCGGTAAAGCTTACTGTTGGCCAGCTGATCGTTGTTGTTCCATCCAATGTATAAGAATTACCTGTTCCCAGTGGAGCCGTAACTGTTATTGTTCCTGTTCCAACTGCGCAGGTCGGTTGAACTGACACAACAGCTGTTGGACTGGCTGCAAGTGGATTGATCGTTACTGTTCCGCTACCACTTAAATCTCCTGCAACAGATGCACAATTGGCATCGCTGAGCGCTGAGATTTCATAAGTGAAGAGTGCAGGACTTGCACTACCTGGCGATACCGTTATTGTAAGCGGGTTGCTGCTGGTTGTTCCAGATACAGGTGAACCTCCATTAGTAGTATAAGTATAGTTCCATGGAGCTGTACCTGTAAAGTTAACTGTCAGGTTGGTGCTTGTATTAGCCGCTCCCTGGCAGAATGCACCACTGCCACTAATCGCTGCCGTTGGACGGGCATTGACTGTAATAGTCACTGTAGCAGCATTTGAACAACCTGCCACACTGGTAGCAGTTGCGGTATAAGTTCTTGTAACAGTAGGAGAAGCTGTTACGACTCCACCCGATGTAGGACTTAACTCAGTAGCAGGCAACCAACTAAATGAGGTCGGCACCACAGTTGTGAATGCAAAAGTCATTACAGGTCGCAATGTAAGTATCTGTGTCGTGTTTGCAGTAGAAGCCAGGCCACAAATATCTGCCCTTGGAATAGCAATTGTATTGTCTGCATTGATTTGTCTCATTGCATTTGCAAATGGTGCTGTAGCAACAGAAACAGTCGCTGCGTTACTCCAGCATACTGGAGTTGAGAGTTCACATGTATTCCCCGGATCATTATCAAAACAAACCTCTACTACCACATTTGAAGTTCCGTCCCATATGAAAGGACTGCTGAAATTGAAAACATTTGCCCCGGCAACCGGATTGTATACTACAGGCCCATACACAGTGGTCAAACCGCCAACAAATGCAGTAGCGAGATCCGCCTGTGTTGTTCCGCCTATTTTGATATTAAATCCATCCTGGTTGATATTAGTAGTACGGCTTAGCGTAGTTACATTGAATGATATAGAACTCATATTACTGCCGGCAGACATGCCCATTGTAGTAAGTTCGGATGCCTTGATTATATATTGTTTCTTCGATCCTTCATACAAACGATAGAAAGGACTCGGATATGAAGCAGACGTAGTTGGCGAAGTCCCGGTGATCACACCTGAACCTGTGCCACCGATAGTTCCACCTGAAGCCGTGAGTAATTGTGGTGAACCGGCACAAATGGTGGCTGAAGTCGGTGTTATTGAAACGGCCGAAGGCGTTGGATTAACTGTAACAACCACACCTGTGGAAACCGGGCTTACACAAGTAGTTGTTGTATTGGTAACGATCACCCTGTATGTACCCGTGCTTAAACCACTTACTGTATAGGTTGGTCCAGTTCCATTGAGTGTAATATTGGTACCATTGAGCGTCCATTGGTAAGCTGCAGATCCTGCATCTGTAACAGCAGTTAATACCTGTGATGAAGGATTACAGATGTTGATCGGGCCAGGACCTTCCTGGATACTTGCTGTCGGCAATGGATTTATGTTCACCGTTACTGAAGAAGTGGTCGTATTACTGCAACCATCCGTTACTGTTACCGTATAAGTAGTTGTCGTTGCAGGGCTCACTGTTATTGATGCCGTTGTACCAACCACACTTACACCATTGCTCCATGAATAGCTCAATGGTGGACCACCTGCCGCACCAGCGTTAAGCGTTACCGATGTACCCACGCAAACAGGTGTTGATGGTGTTGCTGTTGCATTCGCTGTAACAGGCCCTACTGTAACTGTTACCGGTGATGAATTTGTGAAGCAACCGGTTATTGGATTGGTGGCCGTAACGGTATAGGTAGTAGTAGTAACAGGATTCACTGTTGTTGTGCCTGTAGTACCTGCATTAATAGCGCCCGGATTCCAAACCCAGTTATAGTTCCCTGTTTGATTCGATCCTGAAACTCCGGCAAGTGTCATGATCGGCCTTGAAGCACTTGTTGTACCCGTAGTAGCAGTGAAACCGGTAGCAGTTGCTACCTGCACATTAGCTGTATATCCGAAGTTAAACGTAACACAAGTGGATGTTCCCAATGCGGGTTGGTTTACATGTCTTTCTTCAATTACAATATTTGATACGCCATCCCACACGAAAGCTGTTTGGAATACATGTGTATTTAATTGATTCGCGAGTGGGGTAAATGTAGCAGCGGTAAATACCGTCGTCATTGGATCTGTAAGGAAGGTGGTGGTAAGTACAGTTGCTGCTGTATGTCCAATACGTATCTCCATGTCGGAGTTTGTACCGGTTGTAGTTGTTGTGGTGAAACCGATGCTACTGATATTTCCAGCTGTATATCCAGCTCCTGTTAATTCACTTGCTCTTACCAGAAATTGTGCTTTTACCTGGAAGCCGCTCGATGCACCGGTGCGATATACACTACCGGTTGTATTGAGAGTGGTTGTTGGTGTACCGGTAAGCGTAGCGTTATTTGAAACAAGCGTTGTGCTTTGTCCTGCCAACGTGCTCGATCCTCCTGCGCAAATTGCAGCAGGAGTTGCAGTTGCAGCTGTAATAACAGGATTAGGATTGATCGTTATAGTAATACTGGCAGTGTTTGCACAACCGCCTCCATCATCTGCATTAACCGTATATGTATAAGTCGCAACAGTCGTTGGCGTTGCCGTTACTGTAGCGCCCGAAGTGCTGCTGAGTCCACCGGTTGCTCCGGGATTAGCACTCCATGCAAAGTTTATATAAGATGGATCACTGGCGCTTGCTGCATCCAGGCTGATACTATTACCAAGACAGATCGAAGTAGACCCCGAAGGTGTAATTACCAGCGGAGCTGATGATGTAACTGTAACGTTTACGGCTGAACGCGGTCCCTCGCAGCCCGTTACATAAGTTTCAGCAACATAGAAAATCGTATTACCTAAAACATTTGTTGTATAGCTATCACCGGTATGCAGCGAAGTACCACCCGTTGCAACATTGTACCAGTTCATTGTTCCCCCGGTATTGGTTGCAGTAAGTGTTACAGAACCAGGACCACACCTTGTCACCGGGTCATTGGTGACGGGGGCTGCGGCAACCGGGTTGACGTTAACGGTTATTGGAGAAGATGAGGTACAACTTGTTGTTGGATTTGTTGCAGTCAATGTATAGGTAGTAGTAGCTGTTGGACTAACTGTTGTAACTGCACCGGATATAGCACCCGGATTCCATTGCCAGTTATACAAAGATGTATTGTTTGAGAATCCTCTTACAAAGGTTATGTTAACCAGGTGCCCTTGCAAACTTGCTGCTGCAGTGGTATCGCAGATATTTCTACCTGCGGTCGTACCCACATGATAGAAATATGAAGATGCCTGGTAACCAATAGCTGTAGTTTGCTCTACTGCCAGGTTTGCACCTGTACAGGTAGTGCAGGTACCGTCAGGGTCATTATCGTAACAAACCTGTACTACCACATTGGAAACTCCGTCCCAAGTAAAAGGAACGTCAAAATTATATTGATTATCTCCTGTTACCGGAACATGGTCAATTGGATTCATTACCTGCTGCAAACCTGTTTGCCATGCAGCAGTAAGTGCAGTGGCTGAAGTATGGCCCATTGATATTTTATAATCATTGTAAAATGAAGCCGATGTTACAGGATCGGTTGTTACTCTGAAAATAATGCCATTAATCGGCCCCGCGCTAAAACCAGCATTTATCATATCAGCTGCCTTATATAAAAACTGGAATTTTGATGCATCTGCACTATTCAACCTCCAATAAGGGTTACCAGCTCCGGTAAAGCCCGTGGTTCCTGTTCCGATTTTTGCCGTAAGCGGGCTACCTACCAGGCTTGTTCCTTCCAACTGTGTTGATTGCCCTGCACATATTGTAGCCGGCGTCGCAGTCACAGCGCTTATCAGTGGGTTTGGATTCACTGTAATGGTAATAGTTGCAACACTCGCACAACCTTCTAACCCTCCTACACCATCATCCGCCGTAAGTGTGTAAACAGTTGTATCATTTGGCGAAGCAGTTACAACTGCACCAGAAGTCGGAGCAAGGCCTGCCGTGGGGCTCCAGTTAAAATTAATATAACTTGGATGGCTGTTGACTCCCGCATCAAGAATAACACTACCGCCATTACAAAATGTGATAGGACCAGAAGGAGTAATTGCCAATGTCGGAGGCGCTGTAGATATAACCTGTACTTCAGAGCGTGGCCCTTCGCAACCCTGGGCAGAAGTTTCCGCTACCCAGAACGACGTGCCGCTTACAATATTCGTTGTATAACTGGTGCCTGTAAATAAAGACGTGCCTCCTGTCGCAACATTGTACCAATGCAACGCACCGCCTGATCCAGTAGCCGTCAACGTTACTGAGCCGGCACCGCATCTTGTTACAGGACTATTTGTACCTGGTGCAGCCGGTAATTGGTTAACCGTTACCGTTACCGAGGACGAACTTACCGAACATCCTGATACAGGATCTGAGGCCGTAGCAGTATATGATGTTGTGGTGGTTGGGCTAACCGTTGCTACACCCGTTGTACCGGAATTTATATTTCCGGGATTCCATGTCCAGTTATAAGAAGATGTGTTATTAATTCCCATCTGCCCTGATAAAATAGGCACAACACGTATTGTTTGAACTGTTCCGGTAGTAGCTGTACATGCTCCTGTGGCAAGGTTGTAACATGTCATATTGCTGGCAGCGGTTGTGGAAGCTACCTGCCCCGAAACAGCACTTGGATTAGGTAATTCATGGCAGAAATCTATAAGAAGATTTGAAGTTCCATCCCAGTTGAATGGCGTTTGGAAAGTTATTGTAAATACCCCGGTCACTGTAGGAGGATTTAAAGATATAGGACCATACACCAATGTTGTAGGTGTAGTTTGTAACGTTGTTGTGAGAGCGGTAGCAGCAGTATTTCCCATCCTGATAGTAAAGCTTGGTAGTGTACCGCCCGAAGCTGTAGTGAAATTAAATCCTATTGCTGTAAAGTTACCTGCTGTAAATCCTGCAGTAGTTAACTCAGCAGCTGTATAAAGCAATTGAGTCCTTGCCGGCGTAGCATTACCTGCACGGAACGGCGAACCTGATTGTGTATTTCCTGTCGCTGCTACTACTGGTGCAGTACCGGGACCACCACTACCACTTGTTGCAGTAAGTACAGTACTTGCACCCGCACAAATTGTTGACGGGTTTGCTGTTGCTGTACTAATAGCCGGTAATGACACAACGGAAATAACAACAGTATTAAGAGTTATACATCCTTTATCGGGATCAATTGCTGTGATGGTATAAGTATAAGTACCTGTAGCAGTCGGTGTAACTGTATATGGATCTGATCCTGTAGCATTAGTTGTTAATGTTACTGTTCCGGTGATCCCGCTTGCAGCACCGCCTGTTGCAGTGAGTTCAAAAACTGCATATGCATTAAAATCAGGTGTATAGCTTGAGCTTATATCACTTGACTGACCAATACAAATACTGTTATCACTTGCATTAACTATGATATCATCAGGTTCTGCTACAGTTACGGTTACGTCTACACGCGGGCCTTCACAGCCAAAAGAAGAAATTTCAGCCACATAGAATGTGCTTGTAACAGCTACCAGGCTAAGATAAGTAGTAGATGTTCCGGTTTGCTTTAGGATGCCACCAGTTGGAGCATCGTACCATTTGAATACAGGTGTAGGCGCAAGAGAGTTGGAAGAAACAGAAATTCCGGGAATAGCATTTCCGCATTGTTCGGAATTACTTCCTGAAGGTGCCGGAGGAAGATCATGTACGGTAACAGTTACAGTAGCTGTCCCGGCACATGTTGTTACCGGATCAGTTGCACTGGCAGTATATGTGGTAGTACCAAGTGGTGTGACAGTTACTGTGCTTCCTGATAATGCACCTGGATTCCATTGCCATGTATAATTACCCGTAGCATTGTTACCAAAGTTAAAGGTCATCAATGGGCGGGTTGCACTTGTTGTACCCGTAGCAGTAGCAAAGCCGGTTGCTGTTGCTACCTGCAAATTGGATACAAATCCCGGATTGAATGTAGCACAAGTAGAAGTTCCCAGGGCCGCCTGATTTACATGCCTGGTTTCAATCACCAGATTTGATACACCATCCCAGATAAATGATGAGGAGAATGTATGTGTATTTATACTATTTGGTACTGGTGTGAATGAAGCTACAGAGTAAACCAGTTGCATAGACGAAGTAAGGAACGTGGTTGTTAATAGCGCTGCATTTGTATGACCAATATATATTTCCATATTCGAATTCGTTCCCGTCGTTGTTGTGGTAGTGAAACCCAGGCTGTTAATATTGCTGCCTGCAGTCATGCCGGCAGTTGTAAGTTCTGCAGCCGAAACCAAAAACTGTGATTTAACCTGGAAAGCATTTCCTGCGCCTGTGCGGTATACGCTGCCGGTAGTATTCAGAGTAGCAGTTTGCGTACCAATGGTTGATGTACCTGGAGGACTTCCTATAAAGCCAGTCAGCGTACTTGAAACTCCGGCACAGACTGCAGTTGGATTTGCTGTTACACTATTTATTACCGGTAATGATTTAACAACAATAATAACCTGGTCTGTATTTGCACAATCACCATCCACACCCGAAACGGTATAAGTATAAGTTCCGGCTGCGGTAGGAGTTATAAAAACAAGCGATCCGGTAACAGAAGTAGGTATACCACTTCCACCAGCTGGGTTTGCCGTCCATGTATATGTATAATTATTAACCGGCGTACTTCCAGTATTCGTGGCAGTTAATTGTATAGATGTATTTAAACAAGGATTGTTATTACTAACATTTGCATCAATCGGATCTGCAGCGGTTACTGTTGCGACTACCGCTGTACGTAAGCTTTCACATGTTCCGTTTGATTCTGAAACCCAGAATGTAGTAGTTGAACTGATTGTTCCCGTATACAATGGCCCTCCATTTTGTAACAGGGTTCCTCCCAGTTGGGCACTATACCATTTGAATCCGGCACCACCGCCGCCACTGGTAACAAAAGCTCCCGGTACTCCCGTACCGCACTGTGTTGAATTGTTACCGTTAGGAGGATTTGGTCCTGCAGTTGTAGCCACTGCATATGGAGATGAAGTGACAGAACAACCATTTACGTCCGTAGCCGTCACAGTGTAAGATGTATTCACTACGGGACTTGGTGAAAATGGATTGCCTGTTCCTACATTTGAAGACCCATCATTCCATACATAGTTTGCCAATGTTGATTCTGCGACACCAGTAAAGCTGATATGAGGTCTTGTAGAATAGGTAACGTTATTGTTTCCACTGGCACAAATACCAGCTCCGGAAATCGGGCCGCCAGTTGTAGATGTATTGTATTCTATCCTGGTAGAAACATATGAAGTTGCATCCATTACACCAGTATTACTTAACGTATTTGTATTGGAAGAATTACCAAAACAAACCTCTACAACTACATTTGATGTCCCATCCCAGGTAAAAGGAGTGGAGAAGTTAATCAGGTTGGCACCAACAACAGGAGCAAAAGTAGCAATCGAATATACCTGTACAAATCCACCACTCACGAATGCTGTCATATCTGTTGCTGAAGTATTGGTCATCTTAATCGAGAAATCAAGATTGAGGTCAACGCCATCTATAACCGTTGAATAAAAAGTTAATGCAGTAATACTACCTGCCCCCAATCCTGCAGCTGTTAATTCACTTGATTTTACAAGCATTTGAAAGTGTTTATTATTCCAAAGGCTATAAAAAGGCCCGCTATAGGTAGTAGATGTAGTTGCACCTGCACCAAGCGTAACAGTTCCCCCGGCACTAAGTACATGAGCTGTTAATGCAATAGGTGATCCGGCACAAACAGGATTTGGCGTTCCGGTAATAGAAGCAGATGCTCCAAATAAAGGCTCATCATGGTAAGAAGTACCAACTGTATTTTTTGTTATGAGCGGATCAATAGCAGTTACGGACCATGTAACAGTTGCATTTACCGGCGTTGAAATTGGGATCGTTCCGGTCCAGTCTGATGTAGCCCCTGCTGTATTATTACCACCAGTCATAGTTACGGCAACAGGAGCTCCGCCGTTAAAACTATAGTTTAGTGTAACAGATGTTGTTGGATTCGCCCCAATAGTTATGTTCGCTGTAACAGTTCTTGCTGCAGCAACGCATTGATTGCCTGTTGGATTGATAGATAAACTATTTATATTAACAATGGCTACCTGTGTGCCTGTAAACTCATCCGCACCGATATCAGGGGTACTTGCATTTCTTGTGTCATTTTCAAAATCAGTTGTTATACCGGCGATAGCACTTCCCAGGCCTTCAGCAAATGTTGGTGTTGCTGTATTTATCTTTAAAAAATTTGCATTGCCACATGTGGTGCTAAGGAATGGTGAATTTTCAGAATAGGAGGCATTATCTCGGGGAGTTACCCTTGCCCTGAATGCGTTAATCGTTTGATCACTGTTTGTTCCATCGTAATAGATCAACCTGGTGGATCCCGGTGTGCCTGCATAAAATATATTATTGTTGGAGGTCGCAGCATAAGAGGTAAGTGTAGTCAATGACCTCCTGTATGCTACTGTAAAACCAGTTGTATTGTTAGGTGTAGAAACATTGATAAAAATATTATTCCTGAGGTTCACTGTTGGGCCGGTATTCGCGGTTATTGCACTGGAACCAAATACTGAACCTGTACTGCTGGCGTTAAGATAAATACTATTATAATACACATTTGCAGTAACAGTAGCTGTCGCAGTACTGATATTAATACCACTTAACGGGTTAACTGCATTCGCGGAAGGCGTGCGCAGATCGGCGATCCTGTTATTATAAATATTCACCACTGCACTTGCCGTTGTTGCTGTTACACCAATTGCTTCTACAGTACCTGTTGCATTATCTGCAGAAAGGTTACAGATCGTATTCGCATAAACATTCTGAACAGCTCCGCCCGTAATACCAATTCCCCTGACAAGCGCTGCTCCGGTGGTTGACAAGCCATTAATGGTATTATTGAAAATATTTTGAGAAGCAGTTACTGAGACAATACCTGAAATCGCTCCGGTGCCGGTGATATTGCTGATTGTATTTCCACTGACCGTACTTGGGGAAGCAGTATTAGAGTATGCTACTGACAAAACAGTAACAGCACTGCTTCCACCCGTAATATTTGTAAAGGTATTATTGGTAACAATTTTAGTGGTTCCAAAAGGACTGGTAGTTGTTCCATCTGTACTTACCCATCCTGCAAAAGTAGTAGCTCCTGTAAGTGTTATATTGGAAAAATTATTACCCGAATTGGTTTCCGAAACGTTGTTTGCAGCTACTGTAGATAAATTAGAGTTGTACAACGTGACCGTTCCGCCTGCACCGGTCTTTGAAAATCCTGTGACAATAGAATTATTATTAACATTGGTAACAGTATTCAACAGGCGTGTATAATTATTAGAAATAAGTGTTACACTTCCTGTAGTGTTTACCGTTAGATTTGTAAAGGTGTTGCTATTTATGTTTACGGTTTGATGTGTACTTGCATTCAAAATAAAAATAATAGCAGCGGTACCTGCCACAGTATGCCCGGAAGTATGAAAATTATTATTATTAATATTTAATGTACTTGTTGGGCTGGCAGAACCAGAGGGATAATTAATTCCATTGATTGCTCCTGCAATAAGCCCGCTTCTCAAAGAAATATTATTATTGTTAATATTTACTGTAAAAGTTGCTGTTGGTGTTGCAGAAAAAGCCGGTATTTGTATACCATTTAAAGTTCCTACAGTAACTGCGCCGTTAGAACTGGTTATAGAATTATAAGAGATATTTAAGTCTGCTGTATTTCTTGCTAAAATACCATTTACTGTACCGGATACGTTTGCATAAGCCGAAAACGTACCTGTTGTACCATAGTCTGTTATTGTGTTTCCTGTACCGGCATTTGCTCCTCCTATATCAAGACCTGTAAGATAATCTGCAACAGCCGTCGGACCTACTACAACAATTCCATTGTTCACGTTCGAAATATTGTTCGTGTATACTTTAAGGTTATGATTACCGCCAGTAGCACCTGTTGCACTGGCTGAGGTAGTAGCAGCAGTTGCCGTATGGGTAGAATTACTATAAATACCAAAACTGTTCTGGTAAGTCTTATTCAGTGTTATTGAATTATTCTGTATTGTTACATTTTGAGCACCATTTGTGGCAGATGCATATAAAACAGCTACTCCCCATTCAACCATATTATTGCTGGCAGCTGCCGTTGTAGTATTCGCAGCATTTTCATTCATGGCGAATCCGGTAATGCTGATATAGTCCCCACCAATAACTTTAAAAATAGCATCATTTAATGCACCAGCTGTTCCTGCAGGATTTGGCGCTGTGATAACACTGTTCGCAGCTCCGTTACCTTGGATGATGATGGTATTTACAGCCGTACCTGTTGCAGTAATTGAATAACCACCTGCAGGAGAGGTTTCTGTGCCTGTTGGACATGTGATTATTACAGGACTTGTAATGGTTGCGGCGTTCAACGCAGTGATTGCAGCTGAAAGACTTGGGTAAGTCGGATTAAGACCCGAACCCCCATTGGTAGTAACTGCAAACTGGGCATGCGAACTCAGCGACGATAGCATAGCTGATACAGTAATCAATATGATCATCATCGTGCTTCTCAAACTTTTCAAAGAAGCGCATAGATTTGTTACATTGATTGAAGATCTGGTAGAATTTGTAGGCATTTTGCTTATTTGTTTGTTTTAAAAAAATACGTAATAGAAAAAGAACTAAGAGTAAAATTTTTATGAAATGCCATGAGGGTAACACTTCATCAATGGTTAATCATAGATACCCACATGAATATTCTCATTCATGTGATGTACAGGTAATTTGTAATGTGGGGTCAAAAAAGCAGCTTTTGTAGGGGATCGGGCAATTTGTTCAGCTGTGAATATAATAATTTTTTATGAATTGTGACATTATACGGGTAGTTATATTTTCTGAAATCGTGCATTTTACCTTTGTAATTAAGAAACTGTTTCCCGTCACTCAATTGCTTTCAACAATGTTCATCTGATTACGAACTTAAAGAGGGCGCCCCGATATGATCGGGGCGCCCTCTTTATTTATTTCAGTCAAACCGGAGTCGCAGCTATTGCCGATTGACGATTGACGATTATCTAAAACTTAATCAGCTTACTTGTCTTTACTTCTGATCCCTGTCTTACTTCAATCATATAAGATCCGGCTTTCAACTCCGCTCCTAATGCAATGGTCTGGTATGGCATCATTTTGAAAGATTTGTACACCCTTCCAAGATTATCCATCACCCTTATCGTGATCTCTTCTGATCCTGATGTCAACACCTGCAGTTTGAAGTCGCTTACCGTTGGGTTAGGGAAGATCTTCACTTCCATTGCCTTTGTTATTGGCCCAGGGTTGATCGTTTCTCCTTTACCTGCTGCAAAGCCCGGTGGAGGACATGCCGGTAGTTTAACAGTTGTTGAACGGATGGTGCTCACAGCGCAATTGCTGGTAGCCTGTGCCGTTACAAATCCATTCACTGCTACATCAGGATATGTTACTTCGATACTGATCGCACTCAGGTTGATGAAGGTCGCTCCTGCAGGTACGGTCCATAGTACCGAAGTTGCATTGGCCGGCATCGACGCAAGCGTGTAAGTGTATTTCCTTCCTCCTGCTTCTCCGCAGAAATGTGTCTGGATTACATCTATCACACTCGGTGTGGCCGGGTTAAGTTTGGTAACTGACAATGACCTTACTCCGCCTGTTCCGCAACCATTGGTTGCTGATACTGTTACCGTACCGCTGGTAAAGCCGGCAGGGAATACTACGGTGATCGTGTTATCATTCGCTCCCGCCCCGTTTGGATGTGTTACCACTGCTGTTGCAGGGGTGACTGTCCAGTTGTAGCTCGTTGCAAATGGTACCAATGCTATTGAATAAGTAGCTGCAGTTCCGCCAGGTGCCACATGTGGACAGCCATTCGTTGGTCCGCTGATCAATCCTGGTGTGGATGGCGGTGTATTTACAATTGTAAGTGTTCTTGTTCCGCTTGGGCCGCAAAGGTTCTCTGCTACCACACTGATATTACCACCTGTGAAGCCGGTATTGAATGTAACAACGATCGTTGTATCATTTGTTCCGGCGCCATTTGGATGACTTACAACCGTATTAGCCGGGGTTGACCAGTTATAGGTCAATGCTCCTGCTGCTTTGTTGGTAGTATAGGTGGCAGTTGTAGCTGTTCCGATCAATGCGCACACATTCGTTGGACCGGTGATCGGGTTAGGTGTATTCGGGAATTGTGCCAACAAATAATAGATCGTCATTGAGCTGGTTCCGCACTGGTTGGTTACAGTTAAGCGTAACTGTTTGTTAGCCTGTGCTGCAAAACCATTCTGGAATGTTAACACCAGGTCAGCTGTACCCTGGCCCGAAACGATCGTAACATTCGTAGTAGGTATAACCCAGTTAAATACCTGTGTTCCATTACCTGTTGCTGTTGCATGATAAGTGAGCTGTGTTGTTGTTCCGATATAAGGACAAACATTCACCGTTCCTGTTACAACCGGTGTTCCCGGAATAAACGGTTGTGGATCTACTGTTACACTTGTTGATGCAGGTGCTGAGCAACCAAAGCTATTGGCTACCGTGATCGTATGAGGACCTGGTGCCACACCGGTAAAGCTTACTGTTGGCCAGCTGATCGTTGTTGTTCCATCCAATGTATAAGAATTACCTGTTCCCAGTGGAGCCGTAACTGTTATTGTTCCTGTTCCAACTGCACAGGTCGGTTGAACTGACACAACAGCTGTTGGACTGGCTGCAAGTGGATTGATCGTTACTGTTCCGCTACCACTTAAATCTCCTGCAACAGATGCACAATTGGCATCGCTGAGCGCTGAGATTTCATAAGTGAAGAGTGCAGGACTTGCACTACCTGGCGATACCGTTATTGTAAGCGGGTTGCTGCTGGTTGTTCCAGATACAGGTGTGGTTCCATCGGTATAAGTATAGTTCCATGGTGCTGTGCCCGTGAACGAAACAGTAAGGTCCGTGCTTGTATTCTGACCCTGGCAATAGGCCCCGCTACCACTAATCGTGGCTGTTGGGCGTGGATTAACTGTAACGGTTGTAGTTGCAGTGTTCGAACAACCGAAATTGTTGGTTGCCGTAGCAGTATAAGTAGTTGTTGTTGATGGTGATGCTGTCACAGTAGCTCCTGTAGTTGGACTTAACCCTGTAGTTGGAGACCATGTGATAGTTGGTGTTTTCGAATAAGTGAAATTCATGTTTATACGTCTTGCAGATGCTGTCCATCCTGAAGCCGTTGTACAAACATTGGCATTGTTATCTGCACTGAAATATGTAGCCTGGCCGGTTATCGTGGTGTAATTTACCTCGCCGATATTAGACGATGTTCCTCCACCATTGTTATTATTCCAGCAGAATTCCACTACAAGGTTTGATGTACCATCCCAGGTAAATGCTGTAGTTAATGTATGAGAAACAACAAATGGTGCAGTTCCTGTTAATGTGAAAGTAGCTGCAGGTAATACAGTCGTTGTTCCTGTTTCAGGCGTACCTGTTAATGAAGATGCTGTAGTATTCTTCATCGCTATTGTAAAGCCGTTAAAGGTATAAGGTCCCGTAAACGTACTAACTGTCATGGCAATCGCAGTTATTGAAGACCCTGCAGTTATTCCCATTGTAGTGAGTTCGGCAACTTTATACATATGCTGTACTTTATGTCCGCCATACCATCCTTTATAAGGAGAGGTTGAACTTGTTGATGAGTTGGCACCTGTTCCTGTTCCGATCGTTCCTGTTCCGGAAGTTGTCGCATCTGTATTCAACACCACACTTCCGCCATTGCATATTGTTGCAGTAGCAGGTGTAATGTTAAACGCAGCCTGTGCAGGATTGATAGTAACAACCACTCCGGCTGAAGGCGCACTTACGCAATTTGTACCCGCATTTGTTACAATTACACGATAAGTACCCGTACTTGGTCCTGTTACTGTATAAGTAGGTCCGGTACCGCCTGTTGTAATATTGGTTCCGTTCAAAGTCCATTGATAAGTAGCAGTTCCGGCATCGGTTGTTGCTGTTAACACCTGTGTTGCCGGTGCGCACAAAGTGATCGGACCGGTTTCCTGTATGCCTGCTGTTGGCAATGGATTAACTGTAACCGTAACACTTGAAGTGGTTGTGTTTAAGCATGCATCCGTTACTGTTACAGTATAAGTTGTAGTAACCGCCGGCGCAACATTGATCGATCCTGATGCAGCGTAAGAACCTGCAGGCGTAGAAGCCCATGAATAAGTCAGTGGTGCTGAACCTACTGCCCCTGCATTCAGCGTTACTGAAGTACCAACACAAACCGGTGTTGAAGGTGTTGCTGTTGCATTTGCAGTAACAGGAGCAACAGTTACAGTAACTGTACCGGTGCTTGAACATCCTGTTGTTGCATGAGTGGCTGTAGCCGTATAGGTTGTTGTAACAGTTGGATTAACCGTTACAGGATTTCCTGACAGGTTGCCCGGGTTCCAGTTCCAGTTAATAGTACCGGCTATCTGCGGATCACCCTTCATACCAACCGCCCAGATGTTCATAATACCGGTTGTTATTGTTTTATCAATTTTAATTGATTGAACAAACTTGCTTTGGTTAACTGCACTTAATGCAAGCGTCATATCGAACATTCTTGGTCCCCCTGTTGAAGTGGGTTGACAGGCCGCAGTAGAACGGTTTAACCTTCCGAGATTTTCAATAGCGTGACTACCTCCTATGTTAAACCAGTCAAGGGCTGTCAGGTTAGAGAATACCTGCGTAGTGGCATCTGTAAACGTAACTGTTACAGTGATACCACTGGTGATCGGTCCGTTACCAGCACCATACAACAGGTAGATCGTATTCATTTTTATAGGTGTAGTTACAGTTAATGTACCTGTACCTGTAGTGCCGGTACCGGTAGCGGGTATACGCAATGTATTTAACCCGGTATAAGACTGCAGGTTATAAGTAAGACCGGAAGCAATCGAACTGTTGGCCGCAATTGTACCTGAAACCGGCATATAGTTGGTTAATGCCGCGCAGCTTCCATCATAGTTCCAGTCTATCGCAGCTAATGTATATACATTATCAAGATCACCGGTAGAAGATGAGGCAACGGGACCCACTCCATTAGCAACCGCATCAACGTTAAATCCTGTTACAGGAACATTCATGAATTGTGGTTGACCTGTTAGTGTTACAGTTCCCCCAGCACAGGAAGATCCTGGTGTAGCAACAATGTTAGATGCTACGGGGTTCGCATTCATCGTTATTACAATCGATGTTATATTCACACAACCTGTTGTTGCGTTACCATCATCGGCAGTGAGTGTTATTGTATAAGTTCCGGCAACAGTCGGTGTAACTGTAATCGATGGTCCTGACGTACCACTCAATCCTGCTCCGCTTGAAGGTGAAACTGACCATGAGAAATTAGCATAAGAAGGATCACTTCCGGTTGCACCGTTTAATGTTACGCTTGATCCTGCACAGAATGTGGTTGCACCTGAAGGCGTAATTACAAGTGTTGGCGGCGCAGTTACATTTACGTGTACTTCTGAACGAGGCCCTTCACAGCCGGCTTCTGATGTTTCAGAAACCCAGAAAGAAGTGCTGGTTGTTACATTGGTAGTATATGAACCGCCGGTGAATAATGAAGTTCCTCCGCTTGCGACATTGTACCATTTTAATGGACCGCCGCTTCCTGTTGCTGTAAGTGTTACAGAACCCGGGCCACACCTTGTTACAGGATCATTGGTTGATGGTGCTGCCGGTATCGGGTTAACTGTAACCGTTGCCTGTGCCGTATTTGAACAACCATTGAAGGTTGCTGTTACTGTGTAAGTCGTAGTGGCTGAAGGCGTAACTGTTTGTACATTTCCACTAAGGTTGCCTGGATTCCATACCCAGCTATATGCGCCCGGTCCTGAAGTTCCTACGAGACCAGTGAACTTGATATTCGGTCTTACGCTGGTCGCATTTGTAATTAAAGTAGTTGTACACTCACTAGGTGATGAACCATCAACCTGGTGATTTACAAATGAACCAAACGCTGTTGTTGTTACTGTATGCTGAACTGAGTTTAAAGTTCCCGTACCGCCGCTGGTAAAACAATATTCAACAATGAGACTGGAAACACCGTCCCATGTATAAGGAGCTATAAAAGTATGGGTATTGTTGCCTACCACAGGAGTGTAGTTGGTTGGTCCCCAAACAGTAGTAAATGTTGGTGACTGGTAAGTACTGATAGATGCAGTAGCAGCACTTATATTTCCGAGTTTAATAGTAAACCCATTCAGTGTCTGTACCGAACCTGTACCCAATGCACTAACATCAATTGAAAGAGAAGTTAAATTACCTGGCAGGAATCCAAGCGCTGTTAATTCAGAAGCTTTAATTAATATCTGCGCACGTCCATTACCGTAGAACGTGCCATAAAAAGCTCCGTTTGTGGTGCCGGTACCAACTGAAGAAGATCCATTACCAATTTGTACAGTAGTTAGAGAAGAAGATCCTGTAACAGCAGTTAACGTGCTGCTTGCTCCTGCACAAATTGTAGCAGGTGAAGCGGATGCACTTATTATAGTTGGCAAAGGCTTAACTATAACTTCTACTGTGCTGATAGCTGTACATCCTTTATCCGGATCAAATGCTGTTACTGTATAAGTATAAGTACCGGCAGCAGTCGGTGTGATCGTATATGGATCTGATCCCGTTGCATTTGGAGTAAGGCTAACCGTTCCCGTTACACCACTTGCAGCACCCCCCGATGCTGTAAGATCAAATGTTGCGAATGAATTGAAGTCAGGTGTGTAGCTTGAGCTTAGGTCGAATGGAGTTCCTACACAAACAGATGCAGGTGTGGCATTCACCGTAACCGGATCCGGACTTGAAACTACAGTAGTAACTACTGTTCTCGGTCCTTCACAACCATTTGCTGACACTTCCGATACATACAATGTGGTAGTTGTTGATATCGGCGTAGTATATGTTGTTGATGTACCTGATTGTTTTAAAACACCTCCCGTAGGTGCATCATACCATTTAAAGAATGCTGGTACCTGCGGATCTGTAACGTTATTTGAACTTACAGACATATCACTTAAAGCTGTACCACACTGACCTGTTCCGTCTGCGCCGGATGGAGCTGGCGGTAACGGATTAACGGTTACGGTTACAGTTGCAGTATTTGAACATGTTGTCGCCGGGTCTGTTGCAGTAACAGTATAAGTTGTAGTGGATGTTGGACTAACCACTACTGAACTGCCTGATAAAGACCCAGGATTCCATGACCAGTTATATGGAACGGATGTTCTGAATCCTCCCACTCCCATAACGGCCATTGTAGCAGTACCAGTAGTAACCTGTACTGTAATTGACTGGATAAGCTTACTTGTATTACCGGCACTTAATGTAAGCGCAAGGTCATGCAAATTCGGTCCTCCCGCTGTTCCTGTAGTTGTTTGACAGGCAGCTGTGGCTCTGTTTATACGTCCAACATTACCGATTGCAGGATTGGGACTATTAAACCAATCTACGGCAGTTAGATTTGAAAACACCTGCGTAGTCGCATCCGTAAAATTTACTGTTGCAGTTACCCCACTTGTGATAGGACCATTACCAACAATATATAAAAGAAAAATTTTGCTGGCAGTTGTAGGCGTTGTAAGCGTAACTGTACCGGATCCCGTTCCGCCACCAGTCGCGGTTGCGGGTATCCGAAGAGCATTATTGGCACTATAAGGTTGAAGAATGTAAGTTAATCCTGGCGCTACGGTACTATTAGCATTTATAGTTCCGGAAGCAGGCATGAAGTTGGTTAATGCAGTACAAACTCCGCTGAAATTCCAATCAGAAGCCACCAATGTATTCACGTTATCTAAATCAGCGGTAGTGGATGAAGAGCCTGCGCCTGTTCCATTGGCAACTACGTCGAAGTTAAAACCACTAACTGGTATACTGAAATATTGTGGCAAACCAGATCCATTTAATGTTGAGCTTACACCTGAACAAATAGTAGAAGCTGTTGCTGTTGCAGATGCAATAACAGGCAGTGCCTTCACTGTTACAACCACAGTAGATACATTCGTACATCCTGCTGCAACATCATTTGCTGTTACAGTATAGGTGTATGTACCGGATGCAGTTGGCGTAACTGAAACAGGGTTGCCTGTTACATTTGTAGGAATACCGCTTCCTGCTACAGGATTAGCAGTCCATGTATATGTATAATTATTTGGTGTTCCCGGGTTGATCGGGGTTTGTGTTGCTGAAAGCGAGATAGCCGTATTAAGACAAACATTGTTATTATCAACAAGTGCCTCGATAGGATCTGCAGATGCAACGACTGCGATCACTTCTGCACGTGCACTTTCGCAGGTTCCGTTTGATTCAGATACCCAGAAATGTGTTGTTGCACTAATGGTTGACGTGTAAGTAGCCCCACCATTTTGTAATAAAGTACCGCCGGTTTGTGCACTGTACCATTTAAAGCCTGCTCCTCCGCCGCCTGTTGTTACAAAACAACCAGGAACTGCAATACCACACTGCGTTGAGTTATTGGCGTTAGGTGGAGCAGGTAAAGGATTCACTGTTACATTTGTTGAAGCAGTAGTTGTACATCCGGCTGCAGTTATTGTTGCAGTATACGTTACTGTTATTGCTGAAGCCGTAGCATTTGTTGGATTTACAGTTTGCGGGTTGTTTGTTCCAACTACATTCGTTCCATCGGACCATGACACATTAGTAATTGTAGGAGCATTTTTGAACACCGTATTTAACCTGTTCGTACTGAAACTAGGTGCATTTGCAGCAGCAGTTAATGTATAAGCAACTGTATTACCCGCCGTTGCGGTATAAAGTGTTACTGAATTATTGGAAGCATTTGCCCCGTTCATAACGATATCCACGAGAATATTGGACGAGCCGTCCCATACATATGGTGTACTGAAAGGAATCGTTTGTAAACCAGTTGCCGTGTGTGTATATACTTGTGAGGGGTACACTGTAGTAAATCCGGTTGTTGAAACAAATGCAGTACCGGAAAGTACAGTTAATGCAGTTGAACCGATCATTACTGTGAATCCGCTATTAGTAGCAGCATCTCCCGGGGTGGTTATGTTAAAGGCCATTGAACCAATGTTCCCTGGGTTAAGACCGGCAGCCTGTAATTCTGCACCGGTATATAATAGTTGCATACGATAAGAAGGCCACCTGTTACAGAAGGCTGTAGGTTGCGTTGTAGCAGATGTAGTCGATGTGCCCGTTCCAATTGTTACGTTCGGAGTTATAAGTGATGCTGTTAATACAGACGAAGTGCCTGAGCAAACTGTAGATGGTAAGGCAGATGCGGAAGGAGCTGCACCCGTTAAAGGAACATCTGAATAGTTCGTTCCGGTTGCAACTTTGGTAACCGGTGCGGCATCCACTGCAGTAACTGTCCATGAAACAACAGCATTAACGGAGTTGCAGCTGGTATCGCTGCAGTCCAGTCAGAAGTTTGATTTGCTGCCGGATTACCTCCCGTCATTCTTATTGGTGCCTGTGTAACTCCATTAAAGCTATAATTCAATGTAACAGAAGTAATGGTAAAATTACCCGACGAAATATTAGCAGTAATTGTTCTTGCTGTTGCCACACATTGTGTTGTTGGTGGAGCAGCAGCCACTGAATTGATCACAACTGTTGGAACCTTTGTAAATTCATTGATACCCATATCCGGCGTAGCACTTCTAACAGTACAGTCAATATCGTCTGTAACCGATACTACAGAACCGGTATTATCCATTGGATCGTTATTCAGTGTACTTAAACGCAGGTTGGTTGTTGAAATATAATTTGGCAATACGCTTACAGATGCAGCGTCTTTACCGGTTGTTGTTTGCCAGTTAGCTAAACTAACACTGTTTGTTCCCGCAACAACAGTTCCTGTTATACCTACTGTATATGTACCAGGACCTGCGCCGGCAACATACAGGTTATTATTGTTTGATGTTAATGAAGTATAAGTACTATAACCTAATGCAATCGCTGCAAACCTTACGGTAGCACCTGCATTGCCTAGCTGGGTATTGCTGAAAATATTATTTCTGAGATCAAGTGTTGGTGCTGTTGAATTGGTAACAGCAAAACATGTTGATGTTTGTGTTGCTGCGCTTGCACCGGCAATGGTACCCTGCATAGCAACTGTATTATAATATACATTGGTAGTTGATCCTACTCCACCACCTGATACAATACCAGCTCCGATATCGCCACCTGAACCGTTAGATGAAATGCCATATACCATATTATCGGCAATTAAAGTAGTACCGATGGTTGCCGCACTCACACCAATACCGTAGGCAGAGAACAAGCCAGAGTTGACAACTGACCCGATAATATTTTTAGTGATGGTTGCATTGATTACTTCGTTTCCTGCTGATGTGGTAGAACTAAGGCTCGTGCCAAATCCACAGGTTATACCAAATACATCTGTAGTTCCTGCCAACGCAATATTAGAAATTGTATTTCCTGAAATAATAACGCCATTATCAAAACCTACCCAAATACCACCTCTCGTATTCGCACTTGTATTTATTAAATTCTGGTTAATAACAGTTCCAGTGTTTTTATTAGCAGCACTGGCGCCCTGTGAGTAAATACCATATTGCACTCCGCTGATATTATTGTTCACAAAGCTGTTGTTATTATTGGCTGTACCCAAACTTGTAGTACTGATAGTTGCCGAACCCGAACCTGCCCCAAATAAAGTTTGCGTTACGCCACTACCAACAAGATTACAGTTGATAATGTTATTATTAGTAGCTGCATCAGTACTTGCGGTAGTTTGTAACCATACAACAGCGCTGCTCGTTCCTGCGTTGCTGTTAGTAATTGTGAGATTACGTGAAGCTGAAGAAGCAGGACATACCGTATTTACTGTTGCTGCTGTTGAACCATCCAGTGTAACATAGTCAGCACCATTTAAAATAAAGATCGCTGAAGTACTTCCTCCTGTTACAGCAATATTTGTAGCTGCCTGCGTTGGTTTTATTGTAAGTGTATTGACAGCGCTTGCATTTGCATTTGCATTTATCGTCATTGCCGCCGCCTCGGTATAAGAAGCATCTGTTAATGAGAAAACAACAGGGCCTGTAAGACATGCTGAGTTATAATCTGCAATAGCAGCAGTTATTGTTGCATAGTTACCACCTGATCCCACAGTATATGTTCCGCTTAATGTATTTACGATCGTATAAGTTAACGGAGTGGTTGGTGGAGTTGTTACTGTATTTACATTTGTAACAGCAAGACCTGCAAGCGGGCTGCCGGTAACATTACCTAGCTGATCCTGTGCAACAACAAAATAGTCGATCACATTTGTCGGTGCTGCACCCGATACAAGCGAATAATCAATCGTAAATGTCCATGTTCCTGCATTAACAGTGCCTGAGGTTAATGATCCTTCTGATGATACATAAGATCCGCCATTCTTACGATAATATATCCTTGGTTTTGACAAGTTGTTATCAACACCGGTTGCATCAGTTATAAGTGCTGTCACATTCCGGCTTGTAAGACTACATGCAGTACCTACAAGTGCAATCGCAGATATAGAAGGTGCCGTTGCATCAGAAACGATCCCTGCAAATTCATCCGCACCGATATCAGGAAGTGATGCATTACGTGTGTCTCCTTCAAAGTCATCTGTAATACCTGCAATCGGTGTACCCGCACTTTCAAGCTGAGTTGCAATCGCTGTACTTATCTTGAGGAAATTAGGATCTCCACAGGTAACACTCAGGAAAGTTGGTGCTGAAGTAAGATTTTCAGAAACAGAAACATTGTCTCTTAGTGAAACCCTTGATTTATAAGCACCCAGTGTTGCATCTGTATTGGTTCCGTCTGTGTAAATGGTTGAACCAAAGAACAGGTTATTGTTAGAAGCAGCAGCATAAGTAGTAAGCGTTGCGTTTGAACGACGATATGCCGCAGCAAGACCTGCACCGGTTACCGATGATGCATTGTAGAATATGTTATTATTAAGAGTAACTGTTGGTGTAGTGGAAACACTTATTGCAGATGAACCAAATAATGCACCGGAACTTGTTCCATTCAGGTAAACAGTATTGTAATAAGCTCTAACTGTAGTACCACCTGTGATGTTGATACCAATAAGCGGGTTTGCAGCATTGGCTGCCGGCGTACGCAAATCCCCAATGCGGTTATTGTAAACAGTGACAGTTGTTCCTGCTGAAACAAGGATACCATTTACTGTTGAAGCTGCAGCACTGCCTGATAAATTACATACCGTGTTTTTGAAAACATTGGTCGCCGTTGCGGCTGTTACACCAATACCGATAACAGGTGAGCCTGCCGTTGTAGACAATGTATTAATTGTGTTATTATTAATATTAATAACCGTGGAAGTGTTTGAACAGGTAATACCTGTAACTGCCCCTCCTGTTCCGGTGGATACTAATCCTGTGATTGTATTCGAAGACACATTCAGCGGATTACCAACATTCTGAACGTTGCCAATATTGATACCTGTAATAGCAGCTTGCCCGGCCAGGTTGGTAATGTTGTTGTTGGATATACTCGAAACACCATTTATATAAGTAACGTTGATGGCGGTAATTGAGCTTGTTGTTCCGGTCCAGTTGTTAAATGTATTTCCTGTAATCGTTTTAATGGTTCCTACCCCGCCATCTGTATTACTGAAACCCAACATGGCAGAAGCGCCTGTTAAAGCAATATTGGAAAAGTTATTACCGGTCAGGTTTAAAATTGAACCGCTTGCCGAGGTAGAATTACTTAATGACAACGTAACTGTACCTGCTGATGTCCTTGCATAACCCGTAACGATTGAGTTATTATTAAAATTCAATGTACTCGTCGCAGATTCCACGTAGTTATGACTGAAGAAAAGAACAGCGCCGGTAGTATTTACACTCAGGTTGGTGAATGTATTACCATTTACTGAAGCGACGTTGCCTGCTGCTGTACCACCGGTAAAATTTATATAAGTATGAGAAGTAACACCAGCAGCACTATGTACGATCCCCTGGAAATCGTTTGTTTGTATAGAATGTAAAGTTGACACGGTATTGGCAACACTGATACCCGTTAAGGATCCCGATGTTGTTGCAACTGCATACCTAATCCATCCAAGGCCGGAAGTACCAAGTGCATTATTATTAACAGTAACGGCTCCTGTTCCTGTCATTGTTCCTGAACTTATAATTCCCGTAACAGAGCTTACAGTACCCGAAGTAGCCCAGCCACGCAAAACATTATTTGAAGCGGTATAACCATTACCTGTAGCCGTAGACCTTATACCTATTAAAGCAGACGTGACCCCGGTGCTTAAAGTCAATGTTCCTGCATTTGAAAGATTTGCTCCTGAAAGCGTATACCCGGTCCTGATATTATCAACTGTGGTATTACCAATTGTATTATTGCTTTGGGTAATAACACCACCTGTACCGGCAGCATCAATACCTGCAAAACCTCCTGTAACTGATGCACTCGTACCTACAGCATCTATAGCACCAATAGTATTGTTTTGTACTGTTACTGTATTGATAGTAGTAGTATAAATACCAACAGCTGTACCGCCTGAAGTAGAACATATCGTATAAACCGATCCCTGTCCTGAAGTCGCCCCGATGGTATTACCAAGGCCTGCAGTGGCACCACCGATTGTTGCATTACCTGCTGTAAGGTTAATACCACACCAGATACCATTGGTAGTTGATGCACCGCTTGAAGAATATAAGGCAAATCCACCGATGGTATTGCTTTGAATCAATGAGTTGGCTCCGCCGGCGGCGAAGGCACAGTTAATAGCTATATAGCGGGTTGTATTTGCATTGGTAGTAGTGACAGTATAAGCGCTGGGGAAAGTACCTGTGACAGCCGTTGTATTTCCAAGAAGGTTTGTAGTTCCAGTTCCTGCTGAATTGGCAAAACCAATGGTATTGCCCGTTATGGTATAACCTGATCCTGATTGCACACTGATACCATTATGCGTATTGCCGGTACTGAATACCCTGGTTGCCGTCTGGAATAACCTGTTATTGGTGATCGTCCAGCCAGAGTTACCAGTAGAGGTAAGTAAAATACCACTGCTAACTGAACCTGCAGAAAAATAATTTGAAATAAGATTATTTGAAATGGTATTACCACTGTTATCAATAGCCGCAGAAGTTCCTGCAGAATAAATTCCATTCGCAGGATTTCCTGTACCATCGTCTTTAATACTGCAATTGTCGATCGTGTTATTATCATTACCACTAATGGTACCGCCACCGAATGTAATTGTACCACTGGTAGCGGATGTGTTCCTGCTTGTTACTGTACAATATTTAACGGTATTGTTACTTGCATCTCCCGTAAAATTGATCGCATAGCTTGCTCCGGCATTTGTATTTGCAATGCTTAATTGTGATACCCCCACACCGCCGGCACGTCCGTCTATCGTAATATAGTTACTACCGTTAAAGTTGATTGTACCTGTTGTATTGGCACTTGTAATTGCTAAGTTAGCTGCCCCTGTTTCAGGCCTGATCGTTAGTGTATTTATAGCACCGATACAAGGATTTACAGGAAAAGTAATCGGGAAAGTTTCACCTCCACTTGTATAACCCGCCTGTAATTCGAGGATAACCGGACCAGTAATACCAGCACCAATCGCTGTTAAGGCCGCAGTAAGATTAGTGTAAGTTCCTGTTGGTCCGACCGAATAGGTACCACCGGCAACACCCGAACAGGCTGTTGTTGATAATGATCCGGAAAGCACGTTAACAGTATTATACACCGGTCCACCACACGAAGCCCCGCTATTAAATGAATATACATATACGTCATAAGTAGTACCACCTGTTAATCCTGAAGCAGTAGCAGAAGTGGTTGCGCCTGATTGTATCACTTTTCCTAAACCTAATGCCTGGTTTGCAATATAAGTTGTACCATCAGCAGGAGCTGTTACAGCTGAGCCTGTAGGATATCCAACCACAAGGTAACCGGAAGGTGTACTTGGGGCAGCTGTCCAACTGGCCTGGATAGACGAAGTTGTTGTTACACCCTGGGTTAAACCGGTAGCTGCATCAGCAGGAATTGTACAAGGTGCTTTTTTGCCGACTGCAAGTATATGCAGAAATGCAGTCGCTACGCCTGTGTTGGTAAAAGTTATGGAAGTTATTGTTTTCTGATAATTAGATGGACTGATAACCAGTGGCATCTCATACATGTATTGGCAAAGTGCACCATTACAGGTTGTAGATGTGCGGGCAATGCGGTAGAATTGAGTTGGTGTGGTAGCATTTGGTAGCTTATTGGTTGCTGGTGAAGCTGCACACCAGTCTGGAGCCGTTGTTGTTACTGTCTCAGACGTTAAGTCTGAAAAATTAATTTTTGCAGTGAAAGTAACTGCACCATTGCCACCAAGGCACACCACGTAAAGTGTAGAAGCATTAGTTGGCGTTACCAGTGAAAGATCCAAAGGCGTAGTTGAAGTTACGCGAAGGCTGTTGGGCCCCGTAGGTGATTGCAAACTATAGGCAATACCGGTATTGGTAGTAGTGTTGGAACTTGTAATTACTGAAGGGAACCCCGCAGAGGAACACGCTGCACCAGCCCCACTTGGTCGGAAAGTAGATGTAACAAATACAAAGTTGGCACCGCCTCCCGATCCATCTACAGGATCGGTTGTTGTCGGTGTGGCGTCAACGTTAGTAGTGCCTTCCGCTACAACATCTGCCGTAAATCCTGTTACAGGCACTTGTGAAAACTGCGCTTTTGCATTGTTTGATACAAGTGCTCCGGCAAAGAAGATCAATAGTACAAAGGCCCATTTAAACATCTGTGAAAACTGGATAAAAGTTGATTTACTTTTATTTACCTGGGTTTTAGTTCCTGTAAACTGTTGCATCGTGTGTTTATTTATTTGCTGAAAAGGTATAATGGAATGAATAGGTATAGTGGAATAAATTAAAGCGGGCTGTTGTTTTTGTAAAAAATTACCCGGAGAAAAACCTGGCGGATGGTGCTTTTTAGTAAAATTACCGTTAAAAAAAGAGGACAGAGACAGGTAAATTCCTTTCATAAGCGGTGCAATAATAGCAAGATTATTAATTACAAATAGAATTATTCTGGTAGCAAAAATGTAAAAGAAGTAAACAGCAGCTTTAGTGTGGGGTAGAAGGATTTAACTAAATTATAACTTCCTTCTGTAATTACCATTCAAAGGGGGGGACAAAATAGAGACATTGGCATATTTACTTTTGCACAAAACAGGGGGACAAAAAGGGGACATACATTAAGCGCTGATGATCAAATGCTTATTTGATATTGGCTAGATTTCGGTTTTAATCACAACAATAGTAATATGTCACTTTGAAAACTACCGGAAAACAAATGGAATCTCAAGCAATAGTCTGCGCAATCAGCTAACAGAGCCAGCATTCCAGCGTCCTCCAGCTACCTTATTTACGAAAACAGGTATCTTTTATCTCCTTATATATTGACTAAATAGTTTTAACCAGGTCCTCTAATTGCTTGTCCTCCGGCAGGTCAATCTTGCTTTGAATACGCTGCCTGGTTTTTTTAATTGAATCGGGTGAAATACCGAGCATTTCAGCCATTTCCTTTTTTGAAAGATTGAGTTTAAGCAAGGCTAATAATCGTATTTCAGACTGGGTTAGTTGTGGAAATTTCTGCTTTAATGTATCAAAAAATCCCTTGTGTACCTTTTCAAATAAATGCCTGAATTCATTCCAGTGATCTTCCGTTAAGATGCTGTATTTTTTAAGCTTATCAAACATATCTTCTCTCTCCTTTTCCTGTACATACGAAGTGGCATGTAGCTGTTCTATCTCTAATTGGAAACTATCGATCAGATCATTTTTGGTTCTCAGGTTTTCAATATAATACGCTAACTGCTCTTTTGCGACATCCATCATCTGCTTGTCTTTTTTTCGTTTAGTACGTAATCGAAATATAAACTGGAATGCGATTACAAGTATTAATATTAAAAATGTAATTATGAAGTTCCGCACCAGCAGTAACCTGTTGTTTTCACTTTCCATCAGCTTTTTATCTGCCAGGTATTTTTCCAACTGTACTTTTTCTTCTGTACGGGTATATTCAAAAGAATTATTTCGCTTAATGATACTGTCCTGTAAAATTTTTGCTGAATCGAGATATGTTACTGCAGCTATATAATTCTTTTCCTTTTTGCACAGGTTGGCCCTGGTCGTATAATACCGGTATAGTGTCCCTAAGTTTGGCTGTTTTTCATATAATTTTTGTGCACTGTCTAATTGCTCGGCTGCCCTGGCAAGATTATTTTCTTTGATATTAATATTTGCATAAAGACAAAAGGAATTTGCAGCACTACTCCATTGTTTATGGACAATACTCAGGTTAATATCAGTTTGAAGCAATGGTTTGGCCTTATCTATCTTATTCTGATTATAATAAATCAGTCCGAGATTGCCTTTTATAATTCCAGTCCAGGCTTGAAAATTATTAGCTTCTGCTATACTGGCTGCTTTTAAAAAATAAACAGAGGCACTATCATAATTATTTTCACTCATATAGGTAAGCGCAAGTGTATTATAGATCTGTACCTGGTATAGATTGATAGTGAAAGGATAGTCCAGGGCTTTATATAACAGCGGCCGGGCTTTACCTATATTACCAAAATCATAATACATAAACCCGAGGGTATATAAAAAATGATTGGAGAACAGGTAGTTTGCATAACCAATATCGTCTTCTATGATACTGTTTGCCTTTAACATCGTTTCAAAACCCCGATTATAATCGTGGTTGTTATTATAATAAATCCACCCTATATTTCCATATATAACCGCCTGTATGTGCTTTAATTTATATTTAATTGCCAGAGGCAATGCCTGCTTTAAGTATTTAAGTGCTGTATCGCCTTTGTCCAGCTCTTTATAAAAATCTCCCAGTAAGGCAAGAAAACCGGTTCTTAATTCATCGTTGTTTACTTCTTCCGCCAGGCTTTTTAATTGCAATAGCGCCTTTACCCCGTTGGCTGAGTCAAGGGCTATGATCTTCTGATAGTATATATCACACGAAATTTTATACTGATCTTTTCTTTCAGCTTTTTTTACAGTTGCAAAATATTCCTGAGCCTTTAATGGATAACAATAAACTGCCAGCAGAAAATAAATACACGCCTTTTTAAAGATGGCTGGCTGGTTAGGATACAATTTCATAAAATTCAACAATCTTAGATAAGGGTAAAAGTAAGATAAAAATATTGATGGATGATTCTTGGACGTGTAACAGCGATGTATCTGAGGAACCATTTTTAAAGGCTGGTTCTTTCAATACCAATCTTACTCTTCTTTAATTGCTGATTTCTACTCCAAATAAGATGAGTGAGATACTGGATGCCGTATACTTGATACCCGATTATAGGCTGCATATAAAACGAGGGCGCCCCGAAATAATCGGGGCGCCCTTTATTTTATTTCAATCAATCCATGAGTCGTTATTGCCGATTCCCGATTGACGATTAGCGATTGCTAGAACTTAATCACCTTGCTCGTTTTAACTTCTGCTCCTTGTCTTACTTCAACCATATAAGATCCGGCTTTCAACTCCGCTCCTAATGCGATCGTCTGGTATGGCATCATTTTGAAAGATTTATACAATCTTCCAAGATTGTCCAATACCCTTACCGTGATCTCTTCTGATCCTGATGTCAATACCTGCAGTTTGAAGTCACTTACCGTTGGGTTAGGGAAGATCCTCACTTCCATTGCCTTTGTTAGTGGCGCCGTTAGTGTTTCTCCTTTACCTGCTGCAAAACCCGGAGGAGGACATGCTGGTAATTTAACTTCGCTTGAACGGATCGTACTTACACATGATGCGTTCGTGGCCTGTGCTGTTACAAAGCCATTTACTGCTGTAATCGGATAAGTTACTTCAATCTTTATTGGAGTAATGTTCACAGAAGTTGCTCCTGCAGGTATGGTCCATACAACTGCTGTTGCATTAGCTGGCATACTGGCAAGTGCATAAGTATATGCCCTGCCCAATGGATCGCCGCAGAAACGTGTTTGTACAACATCTATCACACTTGGTGTGGCTGGATTGAGTTTGGTGATTGACAATGACCTTACTCCACCTGTTCCACAACCATTGGTTGCTTTTACTGTGATCGAGCCTGATGTAAAGCCAACAGGATACAATACAGTGATGGTATAATCATTCGGGCCTGCTCCGTTTGGATGTGTTACCACTGTTCCTACAGGAGTTGTCCATGTATAGCTGGTTGCGAATGGTACAGGTACTATTGAATAAGTAGCTGCTACTCCCGTTGGCGCTGTGGCCGGACATGCATTCGTTGGTCCGCTGATCAATCCTGGTGTGGATGGAACTGCATTTACGATCGCAAGTGTTCTTGCTCCGCTTGGTCCGCAAACATTCTCTGCTACCACTGTTACATTGCCACCTGCAAAACCAGCCTGGAAGGTTACAACGATTGAAGTATCGTTGGCTGTGCCTGCTCCGCCCGGATGACCTACTATGGTTGCATTGGCTGGAACGGTCCAGTTATAGAACAATGCTCCCGCTGCCTTGTTGGTAGTATAGGTGGCAGTTGTAGCTGTTCCGATCAGGGTACAAACATTCGTTGGACCGGTGATCGGGTTAGGTGTATTCGGGAACTGTGCCAATAAATAATAGATCGTCATTGAACTGGTTCCGCACTGGTTGGTTACAGTTAAGCGTAACTGTTTGTTAGCCTGTGCTGCAAAACCATTCTGGAACGTTAACACCAGGTCAGCTGTACCCTGGCCCGAAACGATCGTAACATTCGTAGTAGGTATAACCCAGTTAAATACCTGTGTGCCATTACCTGTTGCTGTTGCATGATAAGTAACCTGGCCGGCTACTCCCACAACTCCTATATAAGGACAAACATTCACGATACCTGTTACAACCGGTGTTCCAGGAATAAATGGTTGAGGATCTACTGTTACACTTGTTGATGCAGGTGCTGAGCAACCAAAGCTGTTGGCTACCGTGATCGTATGAGGACCAGGTGTTACGCCGGTGAAGCTTACTGTTGGCCAGTTGATCGTTGTTGTTCCATCCAGTGTATAAGAATTACCTGTTCCCAGTGGAGCAGTTACAGTTACTGTTCCTGTTCCAACTGCACAGGTCGGTTGAACTGATACAACAGCTGTTGGACTGGCTGCAAGTGGATTGATCGTTACTGTTCCGCTACCACTTAGGTCAGCTGCAATAGATGCACAATTTGCATCGCTGAGTGCACTGATCTCATATGTAAACACATGTGGTGATGCACTGCTTGGTGCTACTGCTATCGTAAGCGGGTTGCTGCTTGTTGTTCCTGATACAGGCGAACCTCCGTCAACAGTATAAGTATAGTTCCATGGAGCTGTACCTGTAAAGTTAACTGTCAGGTTAGTGCTTGTATTAGCTGCATTCTGACAGAATGCGCCAGTACCACTAATCGCTGCCGTTGGACGGGGATTAACGGTTGCAGCATTGGTAATAACGTTAACTGCACAACCAAGGTTGGTGGTAATGGTTACAGTATATGTTCCTGATGCTGCTGGTTGAGCATTTGGAATGCTCGGATTCTGAACCAGTGAAGTAAAGCTATTGGGTCCATTCCAGCTATAGCTCAATGCAGTTGGTGTAAACGTAATGCTTTGATTGTTTACCAGGCTGGCTGTATTAAATGAATACTGGTTTGCGTTGGTGCTTGACGTTTGTAGACCAACTGTTGCTGATAAACCTGCATCCTGCGTAACATTACCAAATGATACATCAGGATAAACATAGCTGATAACCCCTGTAACGATGTTCATCTTTATTTCAAATGTTACAGATCCTGTAGTGAAATCATTGTGAGTCATGTTATTGAACTGAACAATGAATTCGTTTCCTATTGTCTGAGTATAAATTACGGCACCTGTCTGGATATCAAGATCATCCCACCATGGTGCAAGGAACGTATTGACTACGTTCGCTGTGCTTGGCAATGTAGTATTAGTTAAGGCAACATCACCAGTAGTTACACCGAGTAGGAGCACCCCATTTGTACCAACAACTCCGGTTGTATAAACAGTTCCATTAAATGGTACAGAGGGTAATGATATGCTATGTTCAGTATCATCTCCCAAAGTACCCACTGAAGTTCCTGTGCCACTAATATCGGTAAATGATACTCCGCTGTTAGCATTCATAGTATAACCCGGAATTGGATTAGCCGAAGCTGTCAAATTCAATGTTGCACCCTGGCATATCGGCGTAGTTACCACGCTTGCTGCCGCACCTGTTACATTCGGATTCACTGTTATCACGGTAGTGGCAGTCTTTGTACAACCATTTGCACCGGTACCGGTTACAGTATAGGTGGTGGTTACACTCGGGCTGGCGTTTACGTTAAGACCTGTAGTTGGTGCTACTCCTGCTGTTGGTGTCCACGCATAAGATACTGCATCACCACTCGCTGTAAGAGCTACCGGTGTACCACCTGGGTTACAGAAATTGGCAGTAAGCGGTGATACGCTTACCGATGGCAATGGTAACACAGTTACTGTTACTGAAGATGTTGTAGGATTACCGCAAACATCCGTTACCGTTACTGTATAGGTTGTTGTTGCAGTTGGAGTAACTACTGGTGCTGCATCTGTACTGAAATTAGACGCCCCATCATTCCATGAATAAGTGAATGGTCCTCCTCCTGTTGCACCTGCATTCAATGTAACTGAAGTTCCTAAACAAACCGGTGTAGAAGGAGTAGCTGTTGCATTAGCACCAACCGGTTGAACAGTTACTGTTACCGGAGATGAAACTGCAAAGCAACCTGTTCCGGGATTTGTTGCCGTAACAGTATAGGAAGTTGTTGTAGATGGATTTACTGTTTGCAGAGGTCCTGCAAGTGCACCTGGCTGCCATACCCATTGCAGTGTATTGGTAACATCCGTACCAATCTGGCCACCGAACCTGGCAACGACCTGGTTGAAACTTGTACCGGTTGTTGCGGTACAGGCTCCTGATGCAGCAGTCTGAATTGTTCTTCCGGCAACACTACCGATAGATACGTTATAGGATGTACCTGCACCACCTGGTGAACACGTATTCACAATAATGCTGGATACACCATCCCAGATAAATGCAGAAGAGAATGTATGTGTGTTTACACCAAGAGCCGGAATGAAATTGATTGGCCCCCATACCGCAGTTGTTGGTGACGCATCATATGTAGTGCCCAGCGATGTAGCTGAAGTGGCCCCAATTGATATGGTCAGTTGATTCACCGCTGTGGAAGGCGTAGTTGTATTATTAAATGCTATACTGGTTATCGGACCGGGTGCAATACCTGCAGCAATTAATTCTGCAGCAGTATAAATCATCTGGTTGCGGCAATCAGATCCTGAACCTCCACGATAAGGTGAAGGCGTAATATTAACGCTTGCCTCAGCTCCCACCTGGGCTACACCGGTAACAGCATTCACGCTTGTTGCAGACAGCACGCTATTGCCTCCATTGCATATTGTTGGCGGTGTAGCTACTGCTGTAGTAATTGTTGGATTCGGATTCATTGTTACAACAACTGTTGTTGTATTTGCACAAGCCGTTGGTCCCGAACCGCCATCATTAGCATTGAGCGTGATAGTATAGGTTCCTGAAACCGTTGGCGTAACAGTAATACTTGCACCGGTTGTGCTGCTTAATCCGCTTCCTGGCAAAGGAGAAGGTGACCATGTGAAATTAACATAAGAAGGATCGCTTCCTGTTGCACCGTTTAATGTTACACTTCCACCCTGGCAGAAAGTTGTTGCACCGGAAGGAGTGATAGCAAGTGTTGGAGGTGTAGTCACTGTAACAACTACTTCTGAACGTGGTCCTTCACAAAGTGCTTCTGAAGTTTCAGAAACCCAGAAAGAAGTACTGGTTGTTACATTGGTAGTATATGAACCGCCGGTGAATAATGAAGTTCCACCAGTTGCTACATTATACCATTTCAATGGACCACCTGAACCGGTAGCCGTAAGTGTTACTGAACCGATTCCGCACCTTGTTACAGGACTATTGGTTGATGGTGCTGCAGGCAATGGGTTAACCGTTACCGTTACAGGAGTTCCAATTGTTGAACATCCGTTCAAAGTAGCAGTTACCGTATATGTAGCAGAGCTTGAAGGACTAACCGTTTGCACATTACCATTCAGGTTGCCTGGATTCCATGTCCAGCTGTATGGGCCAGGTCCGGAAGTTCCTACCAGTCCTGTGAACTTAACATTCGGCCTGATGCTTGACGCATTGGAAACCGTAGTATTCGCACATACTGTTCCACCTTGTGGATTATCAACCTGGTAATTTACAAATGAACCAAAGGTTGTTGTTGTAGTTGTATTCGTAGGTGAACCAATACTTCCAAACAATCCTGCCTCGAAACAATAATCTACAATAATATTTGAAACGCCATCCCATGCATAAGGCGCGATGAAAGAATGCGTATTGTTACCAACAAATGGTGTATAATCTGTAGGACCGTAAACAGTCGTGAATGTTGGTGACTGGAAGGTGCTTATAGTTGTTGTAGCAGCACTAACAGTACCGAGTTTAATAGTATAACCAGGATAATGTGTAACTGCAGCACCTGAAGGCAATGCACTGATATCAATAGAAAGAGAAGTCAGGTTACCAGGCAAAAATCCAAGTGCAGTCAATTCAGAAGCTTTAATTAAAATCTGCGCATGGCCATTGCCGTAATAACCACCATACAATGCACCTATTGTCGTCAACGCCGGAACTGTTGCCGTACCAGAACCAATCTGTACAGTAGTTTGAGCCGATGAGCCGGTAAGTGCAGTTAGCGTAGAACTAGCCCCGTTACATATTGCTGCAGGACTGGCTTCAGACGAAGTTATAGCCGGGTTAGGTTTAACGGTTACTACCACCGTGTTGATGGCAGTACATCCTTTGTCAGGATCAAACGCCACTACAGTATAAGTATAAGTACCGGTTGCTGTTGGTGTGATCGTGTAAGGATCAGAGCCAGTTGCGTTAGGAAAAAGGCTAACCGTTCCTGTTACTCCACTTGCAGAACCACCGGTAGCTGTAAGATCAAATGTAGCAAATGAGTTAAAATCTGGTGTATAGCTTGTACTAAGATCGAATGAAACTCCAAGACATATTGACGTGGAAGTTGCATTCACCGTGATCGGATCAGGGCTCGATACTACGGTAGTAATCGGCGACCTCGGACCTTCACAACCATTTAATGAAACTTCAGCTACATATAATGTCGTTGTTGCAGAAATTGCTGTGTTATATGTTGTAGATGTACCTGATTGTTTTAAAACACCACCTGTCGGTGCATCATACCATTTAAAGAACGGTGGCACCTGTGGATCTGTTACGTTATTTGAACTTACAGACATATCACTTAAGCCTGTTCCACATCGGTCGGTACCATCAGCAGCTGAAGGTGCAGGTGGCAATGGGTTAACCGTTACCGTTACTGTATTGCTGGCAGAACATGTTGTAACAGGATCTGTGGCAGTAACAGTATAAGTGGTAGTTATTGAAGGATTAACAATTACAGTACTACCTGATAAAGATCCTGGATTCCATGACCAGTTCATCGATCCCGTGGTATTTACTCCTGTGATTGCTGTAAATACAGTCTTAGGACGTGTGGTAGTTACTGCTGTCTGGCTGGTTCCTCCCACTCCAGGTGAAGTATTGCTTGTTGCTGTAAACAATGCTGCCGCTGTGGTATTATCAGCATAAATATAGGCAGTAGCGTTAAATGAAGCCGCATCCACTCTAATGGTTGGCTGATTTGCTGTGCTACCACTATTAACATTACTAAAGCAAATAGATACAACTATATTATCTGTATTGTTCCAGTTGAAAGGAGTAGAGAATGTATAAGTATTGAGTCCCACATTCACTCCTTGTGATGCATTCGAATAAACCTGCGTTAAACCAGTAACTATGAGAGGATTCACGGATGCTGTTTGCGTGGTATGCCCAATATTAATGGTGAAATTGGCCATCGTGAGTATAGTTGAACTTACTGCAGAAAGATCAAATGAAAGCGCCGTTATATTTCCTGCACTCATTCCAAGTGCATTCAATTCTGATTTTCTATAAATCATCTGTTGTTTTATTCCTCCATACCAGTTGTTATATGGACTTCCAAGACTTGTAGTAGCACCTGTTATGGTAGTTGCACCTGCACCAACCTGCACCGGACCACTTGCCTGTGTACCTGATGTACCATTCAGGGTAACATTTGTTCCCGCACAAATAACCGATGGTGTTGCGGTAGTTGCATTGATTTGCGGCAATGCTTTAACGGTAACAACTACTGTGCTCACTGCAGTACAAGAACCGTCAACGCCTGTTACCGTATAGGTGTAGGTGCCAGCTGTTGTTGGTGTAACTACTTTATCGGCCGGAGAGCCAAATGTACCCGTTCCGCCCGCTGTTGTGGTTGGAATACCACTGCCTGATGCAGGTGAAGCAGCCCATGTATATGTATAATTATTTCCGTTCGTTCCGCTGGTAACAGTGGCGGTTAAAGTAAGATTACTGCCCGCACAAACAGGACCATCAGATGATGCTGAGATCGGGTCTGGCGTATTTACGGTTGCTATTACTTCCGACCTTAAGCTTTCGCAGGTTCCGTCATTCTGTGAAACCCAGAAATGAGTAGTTGAACTAATTGAAGAAGTATAAGTAGCTCCACCTGTCTGTAATAGTGTTCCACCCGTTTGAGCACTGTACCATTTAAAGTTGCCAAAAGCGCCTGTTACGAATGCGGCGGGGACGCCCACACCACACTGCGTAGAACTATTAGCACCTGGTGCAGCTGGTAATGGAATAGCCGTTACCGTTACACCCGCAGAGGGCCCGATTGCACAACCACTCGCATTGGCTGCCGAAACAGAATAAGTAGTGGTTGTAAGGGGATTAACTGTAAATGGATTACCTGTACCTATATTAGATGCTCCGTCATTCCAGGTAAATACTGCACCCGGAAGTGTATAACTTGCCGAACCAATGAACATTATATTAGGCCGGTTTGGCTGTGTATTATTTGTAATAGTTGCTGTAGTACAAGCGCCTGCTCCGCCAGCTCCATCTGCACCATAGTTAATGGCGCATGTAAAGCCTGGTGCAGTATATGTATTTGTTGCGCTCGTACTTCCTGTTGCGGAGTTTGCATGACAAACTTCTACTACGATATTAGATGTACCATCCCAGTTAAAAGGAGTCGTGAATGTATGTGTATTCAATCCAACCGCTGGTGTATAGTTGGTAGGACCCCAAACCGTTGTAAAAGTTGGTGTAAGGTATGCTGTTGTTATTGTTGTAGATGCTGTTGCACCAATCTTAATGGTAAATCCTGTTAATGATGTCGGAGATCCCAGTGCATTCACATTTATTGAAAGTGAATTCATATTACCAGGCTGTACTCCGGCAGCATTAAGTTCTGATGCCCTGATCAGCCACTGCTGGCGTGCATTACCCCACCATGTTCCGTAAAAGGTTTGCCCGGAAGAGAATGCAGTGGTATTATTTGCAACAGTAGTGCCTGATCCTATCTGTGAATTACCTGGAGCAAGTTTTATCTGCGCTGTTACCACAGATGGCGAACCGGCGCAAACTGAAGCTGGTACGGCTGAAGCAACAATGGTTGCTCCTGTCAGAGGTTCATCCGCATATGAAGTTCCTGTTACTGCTTTTGTAATTCCAAGTGAATTAACTGCAGTGATGCTCCATGTTACAGTCGCATTTGTTGGAGCGGTAACAGGTATTGTAGCAGTCCATGTATTTCCACTTGAATTTGTCATGGCAATACCGGCCTGCGCAACTCCATTTACCGCATAATTTAATGTTACTGTTGTGATCACACCTGCAGTGGTTGTAATATCTGCATTAATAACATGTGAAGATGCAGGGCATGCAGGTGTTGGAATCGTTACATTGGCTGTATCTATACGCACACTTGACCATGCAACATAATCAAGACCTGTTGGTACCAGTGGGCCCGGAGCAACACCTCCTGTTGTACGTGTTCCGGATGTACCAACTGTACCCGAACCTGATGATACACTTCTTTCTATCCATCCACCCGTCAATACAGTTGATTGTGCGATATAAAGATCAGTAGCGTTTCCTGCGACTGGAAGCGCATCTACTGTATTATAGTTCATGGTAACTGTTGGATTCAGTCCCTGGGTTCCTCCATTGTTGTTTACAAGGAAAGATCTTGTTCCAATAGCGCCCGGTCCTGACGGAGCACCTGTTTCTGTAACGGTAACTTTTGTTACGGTTGAACCAGTTGTTACAGATGTTGGTGTACTTCCTGCAAACCAGTTAAACTGGCCGGAGAATGGGAAATTGAAGGTACTTGCACCTCCTCTTCCTGTCACACTCATTGAACCATTCTTAATAAATGTATTGGTAGCCCCAAATGTAGCAGTTGCTCCCGCATATCCATTCCAGGTAAATGCAAGGGTATTACCGCCCAGGTCTATGATATTTCCCGGAACGCTTGCGCTGGCAGTTAAGCTAAGTGGTGATGTACCAAATATGGTAAGGTTACCGGAAAGGTTAATACCATTACCATTACCCGCCAACGTTAGATTATTCATTTTCCTGTTGGTTGGTATTGCTGCATCATCAGCATTTACCACTGCCGAAAGAGCAGGGATAAAGAAATTCAATGTTAAACTATATAATGCCACACGTGCAGTTGGCGCTGTAGCCACGGTAGTAAATGTTCCACCATTGGCTGTACCTGAAGTGGTACCGATACCTACTATAGGTGCCGCCTGGTAACCATACCCTGCATTGGTAATTGTAAAGCTGGTGATTTGCCTGTTTGCTCCAATATTTGCAGTGGCTACAGGTAAACAACCTGCAGGGAATGCCAGTGTGGCTGTAACTCCCGGGCTGGCCGTTAAGCTTAATGTTGGAAGCGTAGAGTAAGTTGCTGTTGTAGCCGTATTGAGGTAAACAGATTCTACCCTACCCTGGTTTACCGTAATTGTAAAGTTAGCTGTTGTAAGTGCAGTACCGGAAACAAGGTTTCCACCTGTTACTGTTACAGTAGGCGTTGCTATATATCCTGACCCCTGGTTTGTGATAAGATTTAATGCCGGGGGCAGTGCAAAGCCAACGGTCGGAGCAACAGTGTAGTTCAAACCTCCACCTGAAGTAGAGAGTGCACCCACCCCGGTTGAGGCTTGTGGGTCTGCAGAAGCTATACTTGCACCCTGGTCACTATTGATGGTAACAGCACCGCTTATAGTTGCAGCACCTCCGGATTTTTGTGTTAAGCTATTAGCTGGTCCTATAATCTGCTGAAGGAATACTGCTGTAGCAGATGCACCTGAACCAGTACCAGCGACAACGCCTACACTAAATGCGATGGCAGGAGCAGAAACATAACCTGTTCCGGAACTTGTTAAATTCAGGCTACGGACAGTTTGTGTTGTTGCATCATAATTAACAGATGCAGTCGCGGGTGTTCCTACATATAAAAAGGTTGCGGTACCACTGGCAGCCGTACCCGAAACATGTGTGGGAGCTGTTACTGCTGTTGGTGTACCGGCAACGGTACAGGTATATAAATTACCGTTATAAAAATACTGTGTACCGGCAGTAACTGCAGTAACCTGGAAGGGATTACCTAACTGACCTACAGGGCCTAAATATAATAATGTAGGTCCACTTGTTGTAAACGTGGTTGCTGGTGTTGTAGATGTGGGAGGTGTAGCATTGAAAGTTCCCGCATTTGTACATAAATATACATTGCCACCAGATACATACCTTGAATTGGCAGTTGCGCTCAATGCATTTGCATACTGGATTACTGAAGCTCCGAATACAACTGGGGCTGCATTGTATAAGCTACCCATTGCCGTTACTGCAACACTCGGAACCTGGAGGTTGAGTGGTAAGCCATATACCTGTGCAGTATTGTCTATTTTTAATTTGCCGTTGGTATTTAGTGATCCCCCTGTATGGGTAAGACCTGAAGTAATAATATTCTGCGAGGTATTGATCGTGTTACTGCCAAGGTTCTGAAAAGCTAATGTGCGTATGATGCCATTTGTTCCATCACCCTGGAATGTACCTGTCCCATCAAGCGTTGATCCTGCAACATTAAAGTTGATCAGTGTACCTGAAAATGCACAATTTGAATACCCGTTATTTGTGAAGTTGCCTGCGATGTTCACTGTTTGCCCGGTTGACCCTGTCGTATATGGCAGGAAGTTACCACCAGCATTAACGGTTAAACTGCCGGTAATTGTCATGGCATTGCTGCTGCCATTCCACTGAAGCGTTCCGCTAAGGCTCATATCATTTACACTTGTAAGCTGATCAACAGTTACAATTGATCCTGCAGGTATAACTGCATCAGCACCTGACGGAACGATACCCCCCACCCAAGTTGCAGGAGAAGACCATAAACCGCCATTAGCGGTGGCCGAAATGCTTGGGCGACTTACTGAAGAAACCAAAGAAATATTATCCAAAGAACCTCCCGGAACAGTTCCGCCTCCGCCATCATTCTTCCAGCAAAATATCACTCTCACTGTTGTTCCTGGCGTTCCTACAATTACACCACCACCTGATTGAATAGTAGTTTGCAGGTTAAATGAATTGATAAATGTTGCACCTACCATGTTGGTTGTGCTAAGTCCGCTGCCAGGATAGGTTACCGTGGAAGCGGGTGTAACGGTTGTAGGAGCTACAAAAAGCTGGATCAGATCCCAGGTTGATTCTCCATTTGAAACCCAATTGAAATTATAAGAAAGATATGGCTGTCCTGCCGGTATAGTTATATCCCGCCAGAAATAATTCACAGCTATAGTTCCTGTATTATAGGTATTTGAAGTACCTCCATTACTCGACACATAAGCGCTTCTGCCTGAAAACGGAGCAGTAGCAACGCCCGTACCAACCACCCAAGGGTTATTGACACTATTGTCCAATGACCATCCGTTAGATGCGAAAGTGATTCCGTTATTGAAACCCCCGTCACCTGCCGGATCGATTAATAATGTAGTTTGTGAAAAAGAATTGAATGATGATAATAACGCAATTAATACGGTGGTCATTATCAAAATCCAACGATTAATAGCTTTTGCATTTGTTACGCCTGCGGCGCTGGTAGAGTTTTGCATTAGTGCTTATTTGATTGAATGTAGTAGAGTATAAATTTGTAAAACCTGGTAAATTAGAGGGAAATCATTTTAACCCGGAGGGGGTGAGATAGATATATACCGTCGCTGTCGCAGCGAGAAAACGTATTGGGAAAAAACTTTATCGGTTTTTATAGATAGACGCAGGCGTGTTCTGGACTCCTGAGATAGAAACTGGTAGATTTCTCTCATAGATCACAATTAGTTTTTAATGTTACAAATACTGATACTTTATAACATTAGTCAGGGAAAAAATAAATTAAGGAATAAAGATTCTTATACGTTGTTAGCTTTGGAAGGGCAGATTATAAAGTGAATTTAACATTATTTTTTATCAATTAAAAAAAAATGTTATGGTTTCTTTGGAAAAATAGAGATTTTGCTCATTTAAATACCATAAAACTCAAAGCTTTATTTCTCTAAAAAAGAGAACGCCCCGATATGATCGGGGCGCCCTCTTTATTTATTTCAGTCAAACCGTGAGTCGTAGCTATTGCCGATTGACGATTGACGATTATCTAAAACTTAATCAGCTTACTTGTCTTTACTTCTGATCCCTGTCTTACTTCAATCATATAAGATCCGGCTTTCAACTCCGCTCCTAATGCAATGGTCTGGTATGGCATCATTTTGAAAGATTTGTACACCCTTCCAAGATTATCCATCACCCTTATCGTGATCTCTTCTGATCCTGATGTCAACACCTGCAGTTTGAAGTCGCTTACCGTTGGGTTAGGGAAGATCTTCACTTCCATTGCCTTTGTTATTGGCCCAGGGTTGATCGTTTCTCCTTTACCTGCTGCAAAGCCCGGTGGAGGACATGCCGGTAGTTTAACAGTTGTTGAACGGATGGTGCTCACAGCGCAATTGCTGGTAGCCTGTGCCGTTACAAATCCATTCACTGCTACATCAGGATATGTTACTTCGATACTGATCGCACTCAGGTTGATGAAGGTCGCTCCTGCAGGTACGGTCCATAGTACCGAAGTTGCATTGGCCGGCATCGACGCAAGCGTGTAAGTGTATTTCCTTCCTCCTGCTTCTCCGCAGAAATGTGTCTGGATTACATCTATCACACTCGGTGTGGCCGGGTTAAGTTTGGTAACTGACAATGACCTTACTCCGCCTGTTCCGCAACCATTGGTTGCTGATACTGTTACCGTACCGCTGGTAAAGCCGGCAGGGAATACTACGGTGATCGTGTTATCATTCGCTCCCGCCCCGTTTGGATGTGTTACCACTGCTGTTGCAGGGGTGACTGTCCAGTTGTAGCTCGTTGCAAATGGTACCAATGCTATTGAATAAGTAGCTGCAGTTCCGCCAGGTGCCACATGTGGACAGCCATTCGTTGGTCCGCTGATCAATCCTGGTGTGGATGGCGGTGTATTTACAATTGTAAGTGTTCTTGTTCCGCTTGGGCCGCAAAGGTTCTCTGCTACCACACTGATATTACCACCTGTGAAGCCGGTATTGAATGTAACAACGATCGTTGTATCATTTGTTCCGGCGCCATTTGGATGACTTACAACCGTATTAGCCGGGGTTGACCAGTTATAGGTCAATGCTCCTGCTGCTTTGTTGGTAGTATAGGTGGCAGTTGTAGCTGTTCCGATCAATGCGCACACATTCGTTGGACCGGTGATCGGGTTAGGTGTATTCGGGAATTGTGCCAACAAATAATAGATCGTCATTGAGCTGGTTCCGCACTGGTTGGTTACAGTTAAGCGTAACTGTTTGTTAGCCTGTGCTGCAAAACCATTCTGGAATGTTAACACCAGGTCAGCTGTACCCTGGCCCGAAACGATCGTAACATTCGTAGTAGGTATAACCCAGTTAAATACCTGTGTGCCATTACCAGTTGCTGTTGCGTGGTAAGTAACCTGGGTGCCTGTTCCGATAAACGGACAAACATTCACCGTACCTGTTATCACTGGTGCAGTTGGAGTAAATGGCTGTGGATCTACTGTTACACTTGCTGATGCAGGTGCAGAGCAGCCAAAGCTATTAGAAACCGTGATCGTATGAGGACCAGGTGTTACGCCGGTGAAGCTTACTGTTGGCCAGCTGATCGTTGTTGTTCCATCTAATGTATAAGAATTACCAGCTCCCAATGGTGATGTCATAGTTATTGTAGCTGTTCCAACTGCGCAGGTTGGTTGTGTTACCGTTGCTGTTGGATTTGCCGCCAATGGGTTAACTGTTACTGTTCCGCTACCACTTAAGTCAGCTGCAATAGATGCACAATTTGCATCGCTGAGTGCAGTAAGTGTGTATGTAGTAACTCCAGGTGTTGAATTGCTTGGTGCTACCGTGATCGTCAGCGGGTTGCTGCTTGTTGTTCCTGATACAGGTGTGGTTCCATCGGTATAAGTATAGTTCCATGGTGCTGTGCCCGTGAACGAAACAGTAAGGTCCGTGCTTGTATTCTGACCCTGGCAATAGGCCCCGCTACCACTAATCGTTGCCGTTGGGCGTGGATTAACAGTAACAGTTACAGAAGCTTCATTCGTACATCCTGCCACACTGGTAGCAGTTGCTGTATAGGTTCTTGTAACACTTGGAGATGCCGTTACGCTGGCACCGTTAGTTGTATTCAACTCTGTTCCGGGAGCCCATGTGAATGTTGTAGAGATAACCGCTGAATAACCAAATACAATCTTTGGCCTGTTGGCTGTTGTCTTTGTATTGATTGCAGTAGTAGCTGCACAGATGCCGGTTCCGATAGCTCCATCCTGGTACATAATCATTGTACTGGTGAATGGCGCTACATCCGCTTTCACAGTAGCAGTACTGGCTGTTACGCCACTATTGCTATTACCCCAACATGTTGATACAACGATATTGCTGGTTCCATTCCATACAAATGGAGCAGTAAAAGTATAAAGGTTTACTCCTGCAGTAACAGGTTGACTGGCATTAGTATATACCTGTGTAAATCCTGTTGTTATCGGAGTTGTAGTTGCTGCTGCTTGTGCCGTGTGCGCTATGCTGATCGTAAATCCAGTCATAGAGTATGCAGCTCCTATAGCTGTATTCTCAAACGAAAGTGAAGTGATATTACCGGCAGTAATGCCCGCTGCATTTAATTCTGCCTGGGTATATATGTATTGTGATTTTTGGTTTCCGTACCAGTAGTTGTATGGATTTCCGTATCCTTCGTTACCGGTAGCAACAAAGCCAGCCAATGTGGTTGCGCCTGCACCGATCGTAGCATTACCAGCACTGCCAATTGTTCCGCCACTTGCTGTTAATCCAACTGAGCTGCCATTGCAAATGGTTGCCGAAGGTGGAGTTATAGAAACGGCGGAAGGTTTTGCATTAATTGTTACTACTACACCTGTGGAAGGAGCGCTTACACAATTGGTAGCAGTATTGGTAACGATCACTCTGTATGTTCCCGTTCCAACAGTTGTAATCGTATAAGTTGCTGTAGTTGCACCAGGTATATTAGTTCCGTTCAGCGTCCATTGGTAGGAGGCCGCACCTGCATCGGTTACTGCAGTTAAGACCTGAGTTGCAGGACTGCAAATACTGATAGGACCGGGACCTTCCTGTATGCTCGCTGTTGGCAATGGATTTACGGTTACAGTTACAGATGATGTGATACTGTTTGAGCATGCATCCGTTACAGTTACTGTATAGGTTGTTGTTGTTGCCGGTGTAACTGATATTGATGAGGTAGCCGGGTAAACCGTCGCTGTACCATCTGTCCATGCATATGTAAATGGAACGCCCCCTGTTGCACCTGCATTCAATGTAACTGAAGTACCCGCACAAACCGGCGTTGATGGAGTGGCTGTTGCATCGGCTCCTACAGGAAGAACAGATACCGTTACAGGAGATGAAGTTGTAGAACATCCTGTCACAGCATCAGATGCTGTAACTGTATAGCTGGTAGTAGTAGCCGGTGATACATTCACACTGTTACCATTCAATGATCCCGGGTTCCATGTCCAGTTATAAGTTCCTGCGCCCGTTGTTTGAGTTTGGCCGGTAAATATGAACTGAGGCCTGCTTGATGTTGTTGATGTGCCTGATGTTTGAGGACAAAGTGTTGCAGGTGTCTGGCTATCTGCCCTGTAATAAGCGCAGGCTGTAAAACCAGGAGCATCCGTTTTTGCAAAATTGCTTTGTCCACCACTTGTATTATTACTCCAGCAAAACTGTACAATTATATTAGAAGTTCCATCCCAGTTAAATGAAGACGAAGATCCCGCACCTGTTCCGAATGCAAAAGTATTAACACCAGTTACTGGCGAATAAGAGGCATTTGTAAATACCTGTGTAAATCCTGTTGAAACCAACGTGGTAGTCATTGCCGTTTGTGCAGTAGGTGCAATACTTACTGTAAACGCATCATATGACATAGCAGTTACGGTACTCATATTAATTCCCAAAGCGGTTATGTTGCCAGGGAAAATACCAATGGTAGTTAATTCGGAAGCCTTTACGAGGAATTGCGTCTTTACACCACCAAAAAGATGATAGAAAATTCCATCATAAGTTGAAGACGTGGTTGCACCAGCTCCGAGCGTTTTATTACCTGAACCCACCACGGAAGTTTGTGCAAGAAGGTTAGATGTACCACCTTCACAAATTGTTGCAGGGGTTGCAGTAGCTGAAGTGATCACCGGGTTAGGATTCACAGTCACGGTAATAGTTGTGGCATTTGCACAACCATTTGTCTGTCCATCATCTGCAGTCAGTGTAATCGTGTACGTTCCTGCAGCTGTTGGAGTAACTGTGATAGCTGAACCTGTTGCACTGCTTAAACCGCTACCGGCAGCAGGTGAAGCCGACCAGTTGAAATTAATATACGATGGATCGCTGCCGGTTGCACCATTTAATGTCACATTTCCACCCTGGCAGAATGTTGTAGCACCGCCTGGCGTAATCGCCAATGTAGGAGGTGCTGTTACAGTAACATGTACCTCTGTACGTGGTCCCGTGCAACCTGCTTCTGAAGTTTCGGACACCCAGAATGAGGTATTTGTTGTTACATTAGTTGTATATGAACCGCCGGTAAATAAGGATGTTCCTCCTGTTGCCACATTGTACCATTTCAATGGTCCACCGCTGCCTGTAGCTGTAAGCGTTACTGAACCAGGTCCGCATCTTGTAACCGGATCGTTGGTTGATGGAGCTGCAGGCAATGGATTAACCGTTACCGTTACTGGGTTTGATTCTGCAGAACAACCCGTAGCTGGATCGGTCGCAGTAGCTGTATAAACCGTTGTTGTAGTTGGATTAACTGTTGTTGTGCCGGTTGTTCCCGCAGATATATTACCCGGGTTCCATGTCCAGTTGTAATTAGCAGTCAATGATTGCAGATAACCAAATAAAACTTTTGGTCTAACAGAATAAGAATTCGTTGTACTACCCGTAGTACCGCAAATTGTAGTACCACTGGTACTTGCTAAATTATGTTCCTCCCGAACAGATACATAAGATGTAGCATCTGCAGGTGAAGTACTGCTCAATGTTGCAGTTGAAGCATTGTTACCAAAACAGATGTTCACCACAAGATTGGATACGCCATCCCATGCAAATGGGGTTGTTAATGTGATGGTATTATTTGTATTGGCAGTTTGTGGCTGCGATGCAGCAGTGTATACTGTAGTAAATGTTGTTGAGATAAATGAACTTACATTCGTTGCACTCGTAAGCCCCATCTTTAATGAGTAATCCAGGTTTGCTACTGTTCCGGAGGTGGTTGGGAAACTTACAGTTGTAATATTCCCTGCAATCAATCCTGCTGCAGATAATTCACTTGCAGTAAACAGTATCTGCATATGCTTATTCGACCATGCGCTGTAGAACGGTGCATTGTAAACAGAAGTTGTAGTGGCCCCCGCTCCTACTGTCGCTGTCCCTGAAGCTCCGATGCTGGTAGCAGTAAGTGTAACAGGATCACCTGCACAAACTGTAGTTGGTGAAGCTGAAGCCGTGGTAATTACCGGTAAAGGACTTACCGTCACCGTTACTGTATTTACAGAAGTACATCCTTTATCAGGATCCACAGCTGTGATGGTATAAGTATATGTACCTGCAGCGGTTGGAGTGATCGTGTAAGGATCAGATCCTGTCGCGTTTGGAGTAAGGCTAACCGTTCCCGTTACGCCGCTTGCTGCACCACCTGTTGCAGTAAGGTCAAATGTTGCAAAGGAATTAAAATCTGGTGTATAGGTTGAGCTAATATCAGTTGACTGACCCAGGCAAATAGTATTTTCTGTAACATTTACTGTCAATGGATCAGGATTCGCAACTATTGTAGTGATCTCCACCCTTGACCCTTCACAACCATTGACAGATACTTCAGCAACATACCAGGTAGTTGTAGCTGAGACAGGTGTTGTATAAGTAGTTGACGTTCCCTGTTGTTTGATAACGCCTCCGGTTGGTGCATCATACCAGATGAAATAAGGCGGTGTTTGCGGATCAGTTACATTATTCGAACTTACTGATGCATCTGTGATCGCTGTACCGCATTGGTCAGTACCATTTGCTCCTGATGGAGCTGGTGGCAATTGGTTAACCGTTACGGTTACCATAGCAGTATTTATACAGGTAGTTGATGGATCAGTAGCTGTTACTGTATAGGTAGTGGTAAAAGATGGGTTAACTAATTGAGTCGAACCAACCATGTTACCCGGGTTCCACACCCAGTTCATAGAGGCCGAATTGTCCACACCCGTCGTGGCTGTAAATGTAATTTTGGGCCTGTTGGTGGTAGTGTTTGTCTGGCTGGTTGTTCCTACTCCCGCTGAAGCATTGCTTGAAGCTGCAAACAATGCAGCCTCGCTTGTAGCATCTGCCCAGATATAAGATACCTGTGTAGCAGCTGTAACATCTGCAATCAAAACAGCTGAAGAAGTTGCGCTGCCGCTATTAACATTACTCCAGCATACAGATACCACTATATTATCCGTATTATTCCAGTTAAATGGAGTTGAGAATGAATAAGTATTTGCACCAGTTGTTACTCCCTGTGATGCATTTGAATACACTTGTGTAAGACCTGACGTGATCAATGTTGATGTACCGGTCGACTGGGTTGTATGTCCCATGTTAATGGTAAATCCATTCATCGTCAAAGTGGTTGACCCTAAAGTACTAATATAGAACGCTAAAGAGGATATATTTCCAGCTGTAATACCAGCTGCATTCAATTCAGCTTTTGTATAGATGACCTGTGTTTTCTGGCCTCCATAATAATGATTGTAAGGATTACCCTGGCCAGTCGTTGTTCCGCTAACGGTTATTGCACCTGCCCCGATTGTTACCGGCCCTGTACCAATTGTACCTGATGTGGCCTGTAAAGTAGTACTTTGTCCTGCACAGATAGTAGAAGGAGTTGCTGTAGTACTGGTGATCTGTGGCAATGCTGTGATGGTTACAATTACCGTTGATTGTGCGGTACAATCTCCATCAACACCGCTCACGGTGTATGTATATGTACCTGCTGTAGTTGGTGTAATAAAAGTAGAAGAAGGAGTGCCGAACGTTCCTGTACCACCCGGCTGGCTGGTTGGAATACCACTGCCTGCCGCCGGAGATGCAGTCCACGTAAACGCATATTCATTATCGTTAGTATTCTCCGTAACAGTGGCAGTCAAAGTCAATCCACTATTGGTACATACCGGGCCATTAGATGAAGCGCTAACAGCATCCGGTGGATTTACTGATGCAATCACTTCTATCCTTGGGCTTTCACAGGTTCCGTTTGATTCAGAAACCCAGAAATGTGTTGTTGAACTGATAGAACTTGTATAAGTAGCTCCACCGGTTTGTAACAATGTACCACCGGTTTGTGCACTGTACCAGTTAAATCCACCACCACCGCCGCCGGTAGTTACAAATGCTCCGGGAACAGCTGTACCACATTGGGTAGAATTATTTGCATTGGGCGAAGGAGGAAGAGCATTAACTGTTACCAATACTGTATTGGAAGCTTTGGTGCAACCCTGATAAGTAATGGTTGCAGTATAACTTGTATTAGTTGTTGGATTTACTGTTAAAGGATTGGTTGTACCCACAATAGTTGATCCATCGCTCCATGATGCAGTAGCAGGGGCTTGTGCTATACTGGCACCGAAAGTGAATTTCGGTCTGCCGCTATTGGTTCCCGTTGAAGTACCCGTAGTTGAAGCGCAACTTGTTGAAGGATCGGAATTGTCTGTTCTGTAAAAAGCACTCGACACATATGCTGTTGCATCATACAATACAGTGTATGCACTACTTCCGTTGCCGGTGTTGCTGTTTCCCCAACAGAACTGAATAATAATATTGGAAGTACCATTCCAGGAGAATGGTGCCTGGAAATTAAAAGTATTGAGTCCGGTTACCGGCGTATAAGTACCGGTATATACCTGCGAGAGGCCTGTAATCAATGTTGCCGGCTGAGCTGCAAGAGCTGTATGTGCAACGCTGATTGTTAAACCGGTCAATGCGATTCCATCGGCTGCAACCACGTTAATACCAAGTGAGGTAAGATTACCTCCTGCCATACCTGCAGCAGTAAGCTCCGAAGCAGGTATCAGGTACTGTGATTTAGCACTACCATAATAGTGAAGGAATGGACTGATCTGCGCTGGAACGCCTGTTCCTGTAACAGAAGTGGAAGCTCCTGCACCAATAATGGCTGTTCCCGGTTGAGGGAATGTTACATTTAATATTGTTGGGCTTCCAGAACAAACTGAACCCGGAGTTGCAGTTGCTACTACCGGTGCAGTCAATAAAGGATCATCAGCATAGGTAGTACCTGTATATGTTGCTGACAAAGATGTAGAAGCCAGGGCTGTAATTGTCCATGATACTGTTGCATTGGTAGGTGTAGCTGCAGGTATAGTTCCTGTCCACGTGTTTCCTCCCGCGTTTGACATTGTAATTGGCGACTGCGCTGCACCGTTATAAGCATAATTTAATGTTACAGAAGTAATGGTTCCTGAAGGAGTAGTAACATCTACCGAGATTGCCCTTGCTGTTGCAACACATAATGGCGTAGCAGCCGGGGTAACTGAGTTAAGTATAATAGTTGGAGCTGCACTTGTACCGGTAAATTCATCAGCTCCTACATCGGGTGTTCCGGCATTGCGGGTATTCCCATCATAATCATCTGTATAACCACCAATGGGTGCACCACCGCTCTCAACCAGTGTAACAAGACCATTCACCATATGGAGGAAAGTAGTGCTGGTACCTGTTGCCGGACCGGTAAAGCTTTGGAAGAAAACACCGGGTGTTGTGGATACCGTTTCATTAAAAGAAAAAGATTCCCGTGGGGCAACATGATTCTGGAACGTACCGGCAGTGGCGGCAGGACCAAATGCCGAAGTATTGGTACCAAAAGCCGCTGTACCATTATAATAGATCACATTGCTGGCAGAAGGTATGCCCGCATACAATAAATTATTGTTAGAGGCGCTTCCATAAGCCGTAAAAGTAGCCGCTGTTCTCCTGATCACGGATGTTAATCCTGTACCAGTAGCTGTTGAAAGATTTATCAGTATATTATTCCTTAATGTTGTTACAGGAGTTGTAGAAGACATATACATTGCCGAACTGGCGAAGCCTGTTCCCGTACTGGTAGTATTGATGTAAACAGTATTATAATAAATATTATAAGTTGTACCGTTCGCTCCGCCAAAGATACCATACAGGTTATGGCCTGTACTTGCTGGTGTAGCCAGGTTACCAATAAGATTGTTATAAACGTTAATCGTAGTAGCTGTTGTAACGCCGATATGAATTCCGGCAACAGTTGGTGTCGTTCCTGTTGAGCTTAATGTATGAACAACATTCTTGAAAATATTTGAAGTAGCACCATATGCATTCCTGATCCCAATCACAGAAGCAGAACCTGCTCCTGAACTAGTGAATATAAGATTGTTGATATTGTTGCCGCTAAATGTCTTTGTTCCGGCAGCAGTAACATTACTTATCCCGTATATAGTATTACTGGTAGATGTATTGGCACCCGAAATAGTAAGGTTGTTAATATTATTATTTGTAATAGTTTCAGCAACCGGCGACGCCACATCGTAATATCCGTAAACCAGTGATGAAGTTGAACCGGTATTGTTTGGTATAGAGATGTTGGAAATAGTATTCCCATCTACTGTTACACTTGATGTACTTCCTCTTATACAATATATCGAACCAAAACTATTTAACATACTGTTATTCGTAATGGTATTATTATTTGCATTAAATGCATTTGTACCATTCGATGCCTGGTTATAAACACCATACAGTGTAGCTGAACTTGCTGTTCCGGAAGCACCAATACTATTGCCTGTTACAGTATTATTGTTCATATTTACCGTAGCTGCAGTAGCAGACGAATTAATGCAAAACAAACTACCTGTTGTTGCTGTGGTAAATGTACTGTTCTGTACCGTATTGTTATTTATATTGACTGTGTTTGAAGAAGCGGTAGAACCTATTGCATTATCAATACCATATGCTGAAGTTGTAGTACCAGCTGCTTTAATTGAAATGGTATTGTAAGTGATAGTTACATTAGCACTTGTCCCGGCCTGTCCATAAATTCCACGCATCGTGGTAACATGATTAACACCAGCACCATCGTTATTATTAATATTATTATTGGAAATATTTAAACTCCATTGATTGTTTGCACGGATCCCTGCAGCAGGATTGGTTGCAGCCGCTGCGCCGCCAAAATTCAGGATAATGTTACCGGTAGTTGCAGACGGAGCGCCGGCGCCACCAATATCATTATTAATATCGCCGAGGAAAGTAGCAGCGTTGGGAGCAGGACCACCTGAGGATGCAGCATAACCACTTAACCCAATACCTGTATTACTGCTGTTAATAGTGTTTGAATAAAATTTATTATTTGAATTAGTTCCGTTAGTAACCTGCGTACCCCCATTAGTTGGAGTAAGAACTGTTGTAGCAGCCGTAGCAGTAGCGTTTATCAGTAATATACCTACTGAACCATCAAACATTGGTGCAGTTCCGGTTGCATTATTAACACGTTGCATATTCACAATGCAATTTTTTATGGTATTGTTGGTAGCGCCATCGCCAACACCCAATTTAAACAAACCAATTCCGAATTCCATCGACGCGGGGTTTGTTGTATTACCATCAGTGAGCGTTAATCCGTCGATTGTAATATAATCAGCACCTCGTATACTCAGCATACCATCGGGCGCTGCACTACCTGGAGTGGCTGTACCAACACCTGCATTGAGTGTTGCGGTTCCGGTAGACACATTAATGGTCACGGTATTAGTAGAGCTTAATACCGGGTTCAGGCTGGCACTGCCGATAATAAGACCGGTAGCTGGCGTGGTCTCTGAATTGCCACCATTAAGCGTTAACGTTACCGGACCACTCATAGCAGTTACGGCATTCAGATCAGTTAACGCTGATGCAAAGCTGGTATAACTTGCCTGGAGTGCAGGCGTGGTATTACCAGGATTGGTCACGTTCACAGTTATTTGCGCTTTTGCTACGGTTGTAAGCAATGCGAGAATGAGTGTGATAGCGAAAATTAAACTTTTTAAACCTTTATTGCCAACAATGTTTCTGTCGCAAACCAAGGCCATAGTAGATTTTTGCATGTGTATTGTATTTAATATTTGTTTGTTTGAGGTATTCTGTTATTGAAAAGTATATATAGGTACGGATGAATCACGCGCTTCGCCGGAAAAATTGATTAAAGTTATTGTAAGCAGGAATTGTGGTTTTTCGACCTGGTAAAGTAATGTGTCGCAAATTCTTTGTTTCATTTTTAAATAAAAAATATTACAATACCGAAGTATCATTTAATTTTTAGTTGATAAGCAGATACAAATTTTTGGCTGAATAGGTTAGCTTTTTGTAGGACGGAAAAATTTCAGACTGTGAATGTAAAGTTATTTTCTAAATTATAAAGTTCGGTGATCGAATATCTTTTTTTTAAATATTGTTTTATAATTATATTAATAGTAATTATGTAAATTATGTAATTGTAATTGTGTAATTCTGGTGTTCCCGCAAAATAAACGTGGCGCATTTTAAATTCTAGTAGTAATTTTTTAGGATATTATTTTGTTTCTTAAACATTTATTTTTCACTGTTTAGTATTGGTTATTCACTTTTTAAATTTAATAACGTTAATCGTCTTATTGGTTATCAGCTTATTTCAAACAAAGGCGCCCCATAATCGGGGCGCCTTGTTATTTTTTAAAAGCCAACCAGTGAATCGTTACATGCTTGTTCAGCGTTTCATACTTTCACTATTCACTATAGATCATTCACTCATTAAAACTTAATAACCTTTTTCGTCTTCACTTCTGTTCCCTGTCTTACTTCAACCATATAAGATCCAGCTTTCAATTCTGCTCCCAATGCAATCGTTTGGTATGGCATCATTTTGAAAGATTTGTATACTCTTCCAAGATTATCCATCACCCTTACCTTGATTTCTTCTGATCCTGATGTCAATACCTGCAGTTGGAAGTCGCTTACCGTTGGGTTAGGGAAGATCTTCACTTCCATTGCCTTTGTTATTGGCCCAGGGGTGATCGTTTCTCCCTTACCTGCTGCAAAGCCCGGTGGAGGACATGCTGGTAATTTAACAGTTGTTGAACGGATGGTACTCACAGCGCAATTGCTGGTAGCCTGTGCCGTTACAAATCCATTCACTGCTACATCAGGATATGTTACTTCGATACTGATCGCACTCAGGTTGATGAAGGTCGCTCCTGCAGGTACGGTCCATAGTACTGAAGTTGCATTCGCTGGCATACTTGCAAGCGTGTAAGTGTATTTCCTTCCTCCTGCTTCTCCGCAGAAATGTGTCTGGATTACATCTATTACACTCGGTGTAGCCGGATTGAGTTTAGTAACTGATAATGATCTCACTCCGCCTGTTCCACAACCATTGGTTGCGCTAACTGTGATTGAACCTGATGCAAAGCCGACAGGATACAATACGGTAATAGTATAATCATTTGCTCCCGCGCCATTTGGATGTGTTACCACTGCTGTTGCAGGGGTGACTGTCCAGTTGTAGCTCGTTGCAAATGGTACCAATGCTATTGAATAAGTAGCTGCAGTTCCGCCAGGTGCCACATGTGGACAGCCATTCGTTGGTCCGCTGATCAATCCTGGTGTGGATGGTGGTGTATTTACAATTGTAAGTGTTCTTGTTCCGCTTGGTCCGCAAAGGTTCTCTGCTACCACGCTGATATTACCACCTGTGAAGCCGGTATTGAATGTAACAACGATCGTTGTATCATTTACGCCGGCGCCATTTGGATGACTTACAACCGTATTAGCCGGGGTTGACCAGTTATAGGTCAATGCGCCTGCTGCTTTGTTGGTAGTATAGGTGGCAGTTGTAGCTGTTCCGATCAATGCGCACACATTCGTTGGACCGGTGATCGGGTTCGGCGTATTCGGGAACTGTGCCAATAAATAATAGATCGTCATTGGGCTGGTTCCACACTGATTGGTTACGGTTAAGCGTAACTGTTTATTCGCCTGTGCTGCAAAACCATTTTGGAACGTTACAGTAAGATTTGCTGTACCCTGACCGGAGATGATCGTAACATTGGTTGTCGGTATCACCCAGTTAAACACCTGTGTTCCATTACCTGTTGCTGTTGCATGATAAGTGATCTGTGTTGTTGTTCCGATAAACGGACAAACATTCACAATACCTGTTACAACAGGTGTTCCCGGAATAAATGGTTGTGGATCTACTGTTACACTTGTTGATGCAGGTGCTGAGCAACCAAAGCTATTGGAAACCGTGATTGTATGAGGACCTGGTGCCACACCGGTAAAGCTTACTGTTGGCCATGCGATCGTTGTTGTTCCATCCAAAGTGTATGAATTACCAGTACCTAAAGGTGCAGTTACTGTTATAGTTCCTGTTCCAACTGCGCAGGTAGGTTGAACCGATACAACAGCGGTTGGACTAGCCGCAAGTGGATTGATTGTTACTGTTCCACTACCATTTAAGTCTGCTGCAATGGACGTGCAATTTGCATCGCTCAATGCGGAGACTTCATAAGTGAAGAGTGCAGGACTTGCACTACCTGGCGATACCGTTATTGTAAGCGGGTTGCTGCTTGTTGTTCCAGATACAGGTGAACCTCCATTAGTAGTATAAGTATAGTTCCATGGAGCTGTACCTGTAAAGTTAACTGTCAGGTTGGTGCTCGTATTAGCCGCTCCCTGACAGAATGTACCACTGCCACTAATCGCCGCCGTTGGACGGGCTGTAACATTCACACCAGTTGTGGCAGTTGATGAACAGCCTGTTGACGGTATAGTTGCTGTTACCGTATAGGTAGTTGTAGTTGTCGGAGATGCAGTAACAGTACTTCCTGTTAACGCTCCCGGATTCCAACTCCAGTTAAGATTAGGTGTATTGTTTAAGTAGTTACGTATGAATGTAACGTTCGGCAAACCTGTTTGCAATGTTGCTGCATTGGTTGCACCGCACATATCCCTGTTTGCAGTAGTGATCAGTTCATAATAGTATGCTGATGCACCTGTGTATGCCGAAGCGGTGTATTCAACATTCAATGTTGAGCCGGTACAGGTTGTACAGGTCCCGGTAAGATCATTATTGTAACAGAATTGTATAACGATATTCGACGTACCATCCCATATAAACGAGTTGTCGAAATTATAAGTATTATCTCCTGTAACAGGTAAGTGATCAAATGGATTCTTAACCAATTGCATATTTGGCTGCCATGTGGCAGTAAGCGCAGCCACTGCAGTATGTCCCATTGATATGGCAAATCCATTAAAGTAAGAGGCTGCTGTAACAGGGTTTGTGGTTATTTTAAGTTTTATTGCATCAATTGGACCTGCGGTGAGACCAAGTGAAGTTAAATCTGATGCTTTGTATAAGAACTGGAACCTCGATCCATCAGCACTGTTACCTCTCCAATACGGATTACCAGCTCCGGAGAAACCTGTAGTACCGGTTCCTCTCTTTATGGAAACTGGTGAGAAGATAATACTTTCTGCATTTAGCTGAACAGGGCTTCCAGCGCAAACGGCAGAAGGCGTTGAAGTAGCTGAAGTAATAACCGGAACCGGGTTTACTGTAACTGCTACAGTTGCCGTGGTAACACAACCAAGTCCAGCATCGTCAGCGAGTACAGTATAAGTATAAGTGCCAGCTGTAGTAGGCGCTATAGTCACTGGTGACCCTGTAATACTGCTGGCAATACCACTTCCCGCAGAAGGATTAGCAGTCCATGTATATAGATAATTGGCAACAGGTGAAGCTGCGGTATTTGTTGCTGATAATTGCAACACCTGGTTTGGACATGAAGAATTGTCATCGACCGAAGCTGATACCGGGTCAGGTGTAGAAACTGTAACAGTAACCGCTACACGCCCACTTTCACAATTGCCATTGTTTTCTGCAACATAAAAAGTTGTAGTGCTACTAATTGGGGTTTGATATGTAGTTGAAGTAGATGACTGCAACAATGTTCCTCCTGCCGGAGCATTATACCAGTTGTAGGTTCCACCTGCACCTGATACAGAAGCTGTAGGTACATGCAATCCGCACTGTGACGAATTGGTTGCCGTAGGCACCGCCGGTATTGGGTTAACCGTAACCGTTACAGGTGCTGAACTTGCACAAGTGGTGGTAGGGTTGGTGGCAGTAACAGTGTAAGTTGTTGTAGTCGTTGGGTTCACAGTTGTGCTGGCGCCACTGATTGCGCCAGGATTCCATACCCAGTTATAGTTACCGGTAAGAACTACTCCTACCTGTGCACCGATCGTTATTCTTGGCCTGCTGGTGTAGGTTACGAGGTTTGTAGTTACATCCGGGCACGAAGTAGCAGATGCAGTAGCGGAACTGGTATGTGATTTTATCACAGATATAAAGGAAGTGTTGTCTACCGTAGCAGTACTGCTAAGTGTAGCACTGCTCCCCGCATTACCAAAGCAGACGTCAACTATAAGATTAGAAGTTCCATCCCAGCTAAACGGAGTTGTAAAGTTGAAAAGGTTTGCTCCCACTACCTGGCTATAGGTTGCGATCGAATAAACCTGTGTTAAACCAGTTGTTACAAAAGCCGACATATCTGTAGCCGTTGTTTGAGCAAGTTTAATTGCAAAATTCTGGTTCAGGTCTGTTCCATCTATTACTGTAGTATAAAAAGTAAGGGAAGTTATATTTCCGGGAGCAACGCCCGCGGCCACCAACTCACTTGCTTTTATCATGATCTGCTCATGTTTATTTGAGTAAAGACTATAGAACGGAGCAGGATAAGTATTGTTAGTTGTAGAGCCTGTACCAAAAGTGGCAGTTCCCGCACTTGCTACTACACTGGCTCCAACTAAATTAACATTTGCGCCTGCACACACCGTCGAAGGCGTGGCTGTGGCTGATGAAATCACCGGAGTTGGATTTACTGTAACCGTAACGGTCGCAGAAGTAGCACAACCTAATGTAGCATCCGTTCCTACTACCGTATATGTATAAGTGCCGGCCGCTGTTGGCGTAACTGTTGCTGGCGATCCGGAAACATTTGTTGGAATACCGCTTCCATTAACAGGCGAAGCTGTCCAAACAAATGTATATGTATTAACAGGTGAAGCAGCCGTATTTGAAGCTGATAACTGTATTGATTCGTTCGGACAAATAGAATTATCGTTAACAGAAGCCGAAACAGGATCAGGTGTATTAACTGTAACGGTAACCGCTATACGTCCACTTTCGCAATCGCCATTGTTTTCAGCAACATAGAATGTTGTTGTGCTGCTGATTGCAGTTGAATAGGTTGTAGACGGGGATGACTGTAGCAATATTCCTCCTGTTGGTGCACTGTACCAATTATAAGTTCCTCCCGCACCCGATACAGATGCTGTAGGAACAGCCAGACCACATTGCGTAGAATTGGTTGCGGTTGGCGTGGCCGGTACAGGATTAACTGTTACTACTGTAGCAGAAGATTGAGTAGCACATCCTGTTACAGGATCTGTTGCCGTGGCAGTATAGCTTGTTGTTGAAGTTGGATTCACTGTCACATTAAATCCACTAACATTACCAGGATTCCATGTCCAGTTATATACGCCCGGGTTATTAACAAAACTCCTGATAAACGTCGCATTTGGCCTGTTAGCCTGCGGAGAGGAGCTTGTTCCTGTTGGACTAGTACACTGGTCCCTGTCTGTAAGAGTTGTATTATCTCCATAAACATATAATGATGCATTATACCCGATGGCAGACGTATACTCAACGGAAGGAGTAGAACCTTCACAACCGGAAGCACATGTATTGTGTGGATCATTATCAAAACAAGTTTGAATAAGAATATTCGAAACACCATCCCAGACAAATGGACTGGCAAACATGTGTGCATTCACGCCAAGTACCGGTTCAAAATGTGATGAAGTATAAACTTCCTGGAAGCCCGTAGTTTGCATCGGATGTGCTACAACGGTAAGACTGGTTTGAGCTAATGCCATCCTGAAATTATCATAATATACTCCTGCAGCCGGCGCAGTAAGTATTCTGAAGCTAATACCATCTATGGGACCTGCAGAGAAACCTGCATTAATAAGGTCTGAAGCAAGATAGAGGGTTTGACCTTTTGATCCTTCAGCACCTCTCCAGTAAGGATTTGCAGCTCCTGTAAAACCTGTTGTTCCTGTTCCTATCTTAATATTTAATGGAGTAGGTTGTAAACTTGTTGCAGTTAACTGCACCGGGCTTCCGCTACAAACTGTAGAAGGAGTTGCTGATACAGATGTTATAATCGGGTAAGCTCCTACGGCTACACTAACGGTTGAGCTTATGGTACATCCTTCTGTTGCATCAACTGCAGTAACTGTATAAGTATATGTCCCGGCAGCCGTAGGTGTAACATTTACCGGTGATCCTGCTATATTTGTTGGTATACCACTTCCTGCAGCAGGTGACGCTGTCCATGTATATACATAATTATTTGTGCTGCCCGTTTGATTGGCGGTTAATTGAATTGTAGTTCCAATACAAACAGTATTATCATCAACAATTGCTGTAACTGCATCCGGCTGATTAACTGTTACAACAACTGGTGTACGTAAACTTTCACAATTTCCGTTACTTTCAGAAACCCATAAAGTTGTAGTTGAAGAAACCGGTGACGTGTATGTAGTGCCGCCAGTTTGTAACAATGTACCTCCGGTTTGAGCACTGTACCATTTGAATGAACCATTTGCTCCTCCTGTAGACACAGATGCTGTTGGTATTCCAACGCCACACTGTGTGGAGTTATTAGCAACAGGTTGATCCGGCAGGTTAAGTACATTGACAGTTACAGGAGCTGAATTGGTACATCCGTTTGCAGCAGTTGCTGTTACTGTATAAGTAGTAGTAGCAGATGGACTTGCTGTAGTTATAGCGGTTGTAGCACCTCCTGGATTCCATAGCCATGTATACGATGAAGTATTATTTCCATTTCCCTGCATAAATCCTACATTGATCCTTCCTGTCTGGGTACTTGCTGCCTCTGTAGAAGCGCACATATCCCTGTTGGCATTGGCCGTATTGTTTTCGTAATAATAAGAGGAAGCATTGTAACCAACGGAAGAAGTATATTCTGTGGAGAGCGTTGATCCCGTACACGAACTACATGATGCATTCGTGTCATTGTCAAAACAAACCTGTATAACAATGTTGGAAGTTCCATCCCATGTAAATGCATTGTCGAATACATAAGGATTATCTCCTGTAACAGGTGTATGGTTAATTGGATTTTTTACCTGTGTTAATCCTGTCTCCCAGGTAGCCGAAAGTGTTGTTGTACCCGTATGGCCCATCGAGATTTTAAAATTATTAAAGAAGGAAGCTGCAGTAACCGGTGTAGTAGTTACTTTAAATACGATACCATTAATTACACCTGCCGTTAACCCAATCGCCTGCAGATCGGCTGCCCTGTACAGGAATTGGAATTTAGCTCCTTCACCTGATCTCCAGTAAGGATTACCTGCACCACTAAATCCTGTTGTTCCTGTTCCTATTTTTTTAATAAGCTGGGCACCAATATGACTTTGAGCTTCCAACTGGGTAGGGCTGCCGGCGCAGATTGTTGCCGGGGTAGCCGTCACCGTTGAAATAACCGGTACCGGATTAGCAGTAACAACAACCTGGGCTGTAGTTGAGCATCCTTTATCAGGATCCACACCTGTAACCGTAAAAGTGTAGGTGCCACTTGCAGTAGGTGTAACAAATACAGGGTTGCCGATTTCTTCAACCGGTATACCGCTGCCTGTTGCGGGTGTTGCTGTCCATGTATATACGTATGTATTTGTACTACCTGTTTGTGTTGCAGTTAAAGTAACCGGGGTGTTAGGACAAACAGCAGCGGAAGATGAACCTGCAGAAATCAGATCAGCATCTATTACACTAGCTGTTAACAAAGCCCTCGGGCCTTCGCAACCTTGTGCGCTTACTTCAGATACATAGAAGTTTGTGGTTGAACTTACAGGTGTTGTATAAGTGGTTGACGTTCCTGATTGCAATAGTGTTCCTCCTGTTGGAGCACTATACCAGTTAAATACCGGTGAAGGCACCAGCGAGTTGGAAGAAACAGACGCAGCTGCCAGTGCAGTTCCGCAATGTTCTGAATTATTAGTAGAAACTGCAGGAGGAAGATCGTATACAGTTACATTAAGCGTTTGTGAAACAGAACAGCTGTTTGCGGGATTTGTTGCTGTAACTGTGTATAATGTTGTAGTAGCTGGGGCTGCAGTTACAGTATGCCCTGCCAATGCACCCGGATTCCAGCTCCAGGTTAGACTATTGGTAACATTAGTACCGATTATACCCTCAATAAGAACCTTGGGTCTTACTGAATAAGTGGAACTGGTGGTTGTTATATTAGGACAGGCCACGCTTGCTGCTGTGGCAGCTGAAGTATAAGTTTTGATCACTGAAACAAAAGAAGTGTTATCTGCCGGTGAGGTACTTGGAGTGGAAGACGAACTTGATTCGTTTCCAAAGCAAATATCTACAACCAGGTTTGAAGTTCCATCCCAATGATAGGGTGTGGTAAAAGTTATAATATTGTTTGTACCTGGAAACTGTTGCTGTGTCGGGTTAGTATATACTTGAGTGAGCCCGAGCATAACGAACGAACTCATATTAATAGCAATGGTTTGTGTCAGCTTAACAGTGAAGTTAGTAAGGCTGGAAGTACCAGCTGTGGTTGGGAAACCTAAAGCTGTGATATTACCGGCAACAAGACCTGCAGCCGTTAATTCGCTTGCAAGGTACATGATCTGTTGATGCTTATTTGAAGAGGAACTATAGAAAGGTGCATTATATGTACTTGTGGTAGTAGCGCCTGCACCAAATGTAACAGTTTCTACATGCGTTGGTATACTTTGAGCACTAAGTGTTGTAGTTAAACCAGAACAGAAGGCTGATGGCGTAGCGCTTGTAGCAGTTATTTCCGGTAATGGCTTAACAACTATAACAACCTGGTCCGTTACTGAGCAATCATCATCAATTGCTATTACGGTGTACGTGTAAGTACCGGCTTGTGTAGGCATGATGTTAAGGGTGTTGCCAGCTTGTGTTCCCGACATACCACTTCCTGATAATGGCGAAGCACTCCATGAATATGTATACGTATTCAGCGGTGATGCAGCGGTATTTGTCACGCTCAGTTGTATTGTGCTGTTGGCACATGGGTTGTTATTATCTACAGATGCATCTATCGGATCTGGTTGTGTAACTGTAGCGACTACTGCTGTACGTAAGCTCTCGCATGTTCCATTAGATTCAGAAACCCAGAAAGTAGTAGTAGTACTGATAGAACCTGTATAAGTTGGACCGCCTGTTTGTAACAGGTTGCCACCCGTTTGAGCATCATACCATTTATATCCTCCGCCTGCTCCCCCGCTGGTAACGAACACACCCGGTATAGCTGTACCACATTGTGTTGCATTGTTTCCGTTTGGAGAAGGAGGTAATGTGAGGGTAGTAACAGTATATGCTGAAGATATTTTCGAACAACCGTTAATGTCAGTGGCTGTTACAGTATAGTTGGTGTTGGAGGGAACAGTAACTGTAATTGGATTTGTCGTTCCGATATTCGAAGTACCATCATTCCAAACATAACTAACAAGGTTAGTTGCACCATTACCTTTAAAGGTAACCCTGGGCCTTACGGAATAGGTAAGAATATTATCGGTAGTGTTTGGACAAATAGTTCCGGGAAGTGTTGAAGCTGCTACATGTGTTTTGATCACAGAAACAAACGTGGTCGGATCGGCAGTGGCCGTACTGCTTAAAGTAGCACTTGAAACTGTATTTGCAAAACAGATATCAACCACAATATTTGATGTACCATTCCAGTTAAAAGGAGTTGACAATGTGAAAAGGTTGGTACCTACCACCTGTGTATATGTTGCTGCGAAATAAACTTCGGTTAACCCTGTTGTTACAAAAGTCGACAAATCAGTTTGTGCTGTTTGTGTCATTTTAATTGAGAAGTTCTGATTAAAATCAGTTGCATCAACAGATGTTGTATAAAAAGTGAGGTGTGTAATGTTTCCACTGCCTAAACCAGCGGCACTAATCTCACTTGCTCTAACCATTAACTGCAGGTGCTTGTTGGAATATGCACTGTAAAAAGGTCCATTATAAGTTGTGCTCGTAGTCGTTCCCCCGCCGATATTGGCATTTTTGGGAGGTGTCGTAGCGGTCACAGATAATTGAGTGCTGCTACCTGCACAAACAGGATTAGGATTAGCCGTAATAACAAGCGTCGCATCATTTAATGGCTCATCTCTATAAGGAGTTCCGATGGAAAGTTTGGATGTAATTCCATCCACAGCAACAACACCCCATTCTATTGTAGCATCAGCCGGCACGGCTACGGGTATGGTACCCGTCCAGGTAGATGCTGTATTAGGATTCGTGTTGCCTCCGTTCATTGCTGATGAAACTGGTGCAGCACCGTTTATACTATAGTATACGGATACAGAAGTTAAATTTGTGGAGCCTGATGTAACATTGGCAGTAACTGTTCTGCTCGCAGCAACACATAAGTTTCCTGTTGGATTGATAGAAATGCTGTTAATATTTACTACTACAGCAGGTGTACCGGAAAATTCATCGGCTCCTATGTCAGGTGTTGATACATTTCTTGTGTCCCCGTCAAAATCATCAGTAAGTCCCGCAACAGGGCTACCCCCGCTTTCTATCTGTGTTGCTACCGAAGTATTGATATGAAGAAAAGTTCCGGCAGATCCGGTCGTACTAACAAATGTTGGATTTTCATCAATTGAATTTGCATCGGCGGGTGTAACTCTCGCTTTATATTCTAATAATGTCTGGTCGCCCGCAGTCCCATCCCAGAAAATAAGTTTTCTTGCTGACGGCGTTCCTGCATACAACAGGTTATTATTAGAAGTAGTAGCATAAGTAACCAATGCAGTTGAAGTTCTTTTATATGCCGAGGCATACCCGGTTGCGCCAGGAGTTGAAGTATTTACAAGTATATTATTTCTTAATTCCACTACTGGAGTAGAAGTTGCAAGTACGGCACTCGAATTAAAATCACTTCCTGTACTGGTTGCATTGATATATACCGTATTGTTATATGCATTTACATTGGTTCCGCTAATTGCCGTGATACCATATACACCTGATCCCGTTGTAATAGTTGTAATAGCGGTTGCAGAGTTTGCTGCAGGTGTCGATAAATTCCCGATAAGGTTATTGAAAATATTGGTAGTGGTACCAAGTGTATTTGCAATTCCGTGAAGTCTTCCACTTGCTCCACCTGAACTAAGATCATAAATTTTATTCTTAAATATATCAATCTGGGTTCCTGAATTGTTATTAATACCTATAACCGTTCCCCCACCAACTCCATTGCTGGTAGTCAATGTGTGAATTGTATTACCGCTTATATTTTTAGTTCCATCGCCGGTTGTTTGAATACCATAAATAATACAGGCTGCTGATGTGGTAAAACTTGTTACAAAAAGGTTATTGATGATGTTGTTTGTATATGTTTCTGAAGTAGGTGAGCCAATGTTGTAGCAGCCATAAACAATTCCCGCACTGGCGCCAGAGCCAAGCGTTAGCCCATTATTGGTTATGGTATTCCCATTCATTACTGTAACACCTGTTCCGCTTCGTATGCAGATCATTGTACCGCTTGCACCTGATTTCGTATTGTTTGTTACTGTATTATTATTTATCTGCTGGTTATTATTGGAAGTTCCCCCATCGATTCCGGTAAATGCACCTGTGCCCGGTAGCGTATTATTGGTAATGGTATTGTTGCTTATTTCTATTAATTGAGGTGTTCCTCCATTATCAATCCCAAGCATTGTTCCTGATGTAGCAGTAGTATAGGTACAATCATGAATGTTATTGAATGTTATGCTTACAGTATTGGATGCGGCAGTAGAACCACTGGCATTCTCGATCGCTGTTAACACCGATGTTGCAGCCGCACTTTTTAAAGTAATATCATTATGACTGATTGTTGAAGATGCGCTTAACGCCGTATTTATATATATACCTCTTAATGTTGTAGCATGAGATGCACCGGAGCCATTGTTATTATTGATGATGTTATAAGAAACATTCAGATTATACTGCGCCAGTGTGCGAATGGCAGCAGCAGGGTTGGTTGCAGCTCCACCACCATAATTAATGATTGTATTTCCTGTACCACTGGCATTACCACCGATATCATTACCGAAATCGGCAAGCGTAAAAGGAGTAGCTGCTGCATACCCGATCAACCCAATTCCATAATTGCAATTCTGTATTGTATTGTGATAGAATTTATTATTTGAATTTGTTCCACTGGCTGCAGTTGGTGCAGTTATAGTTGTCATCGTAGTTGGCAAAGAACTACTAAGCATAATACCTTTTGAACCTTCTATTGCCGGGGCTGTTGCAGAAGCATTGTTGATCCTGTTCAATGTAATGGTACAATTCTGTATGGTATTATTTTGTGCTCCATCTATTGTTGTTAATTTAAATATACCGATCCCAAATTCCATGGTAGCAGGATTCGCAGCATTACCATCTACAAGTGTAAGACCATCGATAGTAACATAATCCGCACCCGCTATTTTCAATATTCCATTCTGAACAGCAGTGGTGGGTGTAGCAGTACCGCCCGTACCCGCATTTAATGTAGACGTAGCACTTGTGTTGACGGTAACAGTATTGGTTGAACTTAATACTGCATTCAAACTGGTGCTACCAATCGTTAAGCCGGTATTAGAAACTGTTTCATTACCACCATTCAATGTTAATATGACCGGGCCGGACATAGCGGTACGGTTATTCAAGTCAGTTAATGCATTTGCAAACGAAGTATAGCTTGCTGCCAGGGCTGGTGTTGTATTACCAGGATTAGTTACTGTAACCGATATCTGTGCATACACGGTTGTTGAAAAAAACGAAAGAAAAACCAGGACAATTGCCGATAATAGATTGAAGTTCTTAAAAGATCTTCTTCCTGGTTTTACAATACAAATTTTTGTAGAGCTGCTTGCCATCTGTTTTGGTTTTATTGTGATGATTTTTGAGTAATTATATTGATTAAAATATTGTTCTGGAGAGCCGGGGATTGTTTTGGTGTTTTATTGCATGTTTGAACGTTCAAAAAACGCTGGTATTTTCTTGTAAAAAAATCTGGTAGAATTTGAAAAACAATTATAACAATATTGGATTTACTTTTCGAAAAAGTATATTGAAAGGTGTTATAGGTAGCTTTGACAGGGTTAATTGAATCGGGATGTGAATATAGGATTAATAATGTGTTTCACAAATTTCCAACCACGCTTATTTTCACATTTTGTAAGGGTACTGTTTGGATTTCTTGTCTAAATAATTATGTGCTCACTACCGAATATTTATTTCGCTTAAATAAAAAAGCACACCTGTTTAAGATGTGCTCTTTTATTTTAAAAACTTTTAAACCTATTCCTTTATTCTTTCGATGTAATCTAAAATTTTACCAGTTTTGTTGTCTTTACATCTACTCCCTGTCTTACTTCAATCATATAAGATCCGGCTTTCAACTCTGCTCCCAATGCAATGGTCTGGTACGGCATCAGCTTGAAAGATTTGTACATCCTTCCAAGATTATCAAATACCCTTACCGTGATCTCTTCTGATCCTGATGTCAATACCTGCAGCTTAAAGTCGCTTACCGTTGGATTAGGGAAGATCTTCACTTCCATTGCCTTTGCTATTGGCGCAGGGTTGATCGTTTCTCCTTTACCTGCTGCAAAGCCCGGCGGGGGACATGCTGGTAGCTTAACAGTTGTTGAACGGATGGTGCTCGAAGCGCAATTGCTGGTAGCCTGTGCCGTTACAAATCCATTCACTGCTACATCAGGATATGTTACCTCGATACTGATCGCACTCAGGTTGATGAAGGTCGCTCCTGCAGGTACAGTCCATAGTACCGAAGTTGCATTGGCCGGCATCGACGCAAGTGTATAAGTGTATTTCCTTCCTCCTGCCTCTCCGCAGAAATGTGTCTGGATTACATCTATCACACTCGGTGTTGCAGGATTGAGTTTGGTAACTGACAATGATCTTACTCCGCCTGTTCCGCAACCATTGGTTGCTGATACCGTGATTGATCCAGATGTAAAGCCGGCAGGGAATACAACGGTGATCGTGTTATCATTCGCTCCTGGTCCGTTTGGATGTGTTACCACTGCTGTTGCAGGGGTTACTGTCCAGTTGTAGCTCGTTGCAAATGGTACAGGGCCTATCGAATAAGTAGCTGCAACTCCGCCAGGCGCCACATGTGGACACGCATTAGTTGGTCCACTGATCAATCCTGGTGTGGACGGAACTGCATTTACAATCGTAAGTGTTCTTGATCCGCTTGGTCCGCAAAGGTTTTCTGCAACCACACTTATATTACCTCCTGTAAAACCTGCCTGGAAGGTAACAACGATTGAAGTATCATTGGCTGTACCCGCTCCGCCCGGATGACCTGCTATAGTTGCATTAGCTGGAACAGTCCAGTTATAGAACAGTGCGCCTGCTGCTTTGTTGGTGATATAGGTTGCTGTGTTTGCTGTTCCGATCAGGTTACAAACATTTGTTGGACCGGTGATCGGGTTAGGTGTATTCGGGAATTGTGCTAACAAATAATAAACTGTCATCGCACTAGTTCCGCACTGGTTGGTAGCAGTTACGCGTAACTGTTTATTAGCCTGTGCTGCAAATCCATTCTGGAAGGTTACAGTAAGATCTGCTGTGCCCTGGCCGGAAATGATCGTAACATTAGTTGTCGGTATCACCCAGTTGAACGTCATAGTTCCATTACCAGTTGCTGTTGCATGGTAAGTGAGCTGTGTTCCTGTATTAATGAACGGACAAACATTCACCGTTCCTGTTATCACTGGTGCTGTTGGAGTAAATGGCTGCGGATCCACTGTTACACTTGCTGATGCAGGTGCTGAGCAACCAAAGCTATTGGTTACTGTGATCGTATGCGGACCAGGCGCTACACCAGCGAAGCTTACTGTTGGCCAGCTGATCGTTGTTGTTCCATCTAATGTATAAGAGTTACCAGCTCCCAATGGTGCTGTCATGGTTATTGTAGCTGTTCCAACTGCGCAGGTTGGTTGTGTAACCGTTGCTGTTGGATTTGCTGCCAATGGATTTACTGATACTGTAGCACTGCCGCTTAAGTCTGCAGCAATGGAAGAGCATAGTGAACCAAACAAGGATGCAATGGTGTAGGTAGTTGTTACTGATGGTGCAACAGAAACAGTGATTGGGCTACTGCTGCCACTGAATGCCTGGCCATTGGATAATGTTCCACTCCATGGGCCTGTACCGGTAACGGTTATACTAAGTGTAGTCGTTGTATTTTGACCTTCACAATAAGCTGCCCCGCCACTGATCACGCCGGTTGGACGTTCATTGACAGTTACGGCTAGCTGAGAATTGCTTACGCAACCATTTACATCTGTAGCAGTCACTGTATAAGTCGTTGTTGAATTTGGTACCACAGTAACTATCGGGCCAGTAGCGCCACCAGGATTCCATACCCAGCTATAGAGACTGGTATTGTTTGAATAAGGCCTTATGAAGTAGATATTAGGCCTGTTGTTTTGTGCAGATGTAGCAATACTTGTGTCGCAGACATTTCTGCCTGGTGTCGTGCTATTGTCTGCAGCATAATATGCTGTAGCCGCATAACCCACACCTGATGTATATTCAACAGATGGTGTACTACCTGTACAACCAGAAAAACAAGTGTTGGCCGGGTCATTATCCCAGCAAGCCTGGACTACAATATTTGATACTCCATCCCATATAAAGTTAGAACTGAAGTTATGAGTATTCAATCCAGGTACCGGTGTATAAGATGACGCACTAAATACTTGCGCCATACCGGCAGTTATCCAGCCTGAGGTTGTAAGTGCAGATGCACTGGTGTTCGCAATTTTAATATTAAACCCATTCAAAACAGGTGTTCCTGAAACACTGGTAACATTAAAACTTATTCCGCTGATCGGACCGGCCGTAAGTCCTGTTGCAAGGATGTCAGCGGCCCGATATAAGAATTGAACTTTAAAGCCTTCCTGACCACGGAAATAAGGATTGGGTGCAGTGGTTGTTCCTGTTACCCCTGTACCGAGTTTAAATGATTGAGCTGCACCTACATTACTTGTAGCCGTTAGCTGAACAGATTGTCCTGCGCAAACAGGTGTTGAAGGATTTGCAGATACAGTTGATATCAATGGTGGTGTAAACACAGTCACAATAACCGTAGCTGTAGTTGCACAGCCTTCTGTTGCATCTGTAGCCAATACTGTATATGTATATGTACCGGCCGTAGTTGGTGTTACAGATACCGGCGAACCAGCTATACTGCCTGATGGAATACCGCTTCCTGTAGCAGGCGATGCTGTCCAGCTGTATGTGTATGTATTAACCGGTGAAGCTGCAATATTTGCAGCAGATAATTGGATGGTTGTGCCAGGACACACCGAATTGTCATTCACAGAAGCTGATACCGCATCAGGAATATTAACAATAACGGTTATTGCTACACGCCCGCTTTCACAGTTGCCATTGTTTTCAGCAACATAGAAAGTTGTTGTAGCGCCTATTGCAGTTGTGTAGGTATTTGAAGGGGATGATTGCAACAAGGTTCCTCCTGCAGCTGCACTATACCAGTTATAAGTGCCTCCCGCTCCTGAAACAGAAGCAGTTGGTACGCCAAAACCACACTGTTCAGAATTTGTACCCGTTGGTGTTACAGGCACCGGGTTAACGGTGACGGTTACAGGCGACGATTCCGTAAAGCAACCTGTTGCCGGGTAAGTAGCTGTTGCTGTATACGACGTTGTTGTTGCAGGCATGATTGTAACAGGATTTCCTGAAGTTGCGCCGGGGTTCCACACCCAATTCAATACATTTGTCAACACGTTGCCGTTATGACCGACCATCACTACAGGCCTGGTGGTAAACGTAGACAAATTAGTTGTTATATCCGGGCAAACGATTCCAGGCCCGGCAGCGGCTCCGGAATGTGTTTTAATCACAGAAATATATGAAGTAACATCCGCCAAAGCGGTACTGCTTGAAATCAAACTGCTTGAGGGATTTGCGAAACAAATATCAATTACAAGATTAGATACACCATCCCATGCAAAGGAATTATCCAGTGTAAGTATGTTATTTGAGTTCGGTATTGGAACCTGTGCGGCTCTGGAATAAACCTGTGTAAGCCCGGTTGTAATAAATGAAGACATAGTTGTTGAACTCGTCTGGGTTAATTTAATACTGAAATTGAAAAGAGGATCCGAATCAGTTGCTGTTACAGGGAATCCTAAAGACAATATATTGCTGTTAAATGTTAACCCTGCAGCATTCAGCTCACTTGCACGTAGCATAATCTGCATATGCTTATTTCCAGGACCATAAAATGGCGCATTATAGCCGCCATTTATTGTAGTAGCTCCGCTACCAATGGTGATAGTAGCAGGAGGATTTAGAACACTTGTCCCCTGCAGTACAGTATTTTCGCCATTACAAATTGTAGCTGGAGTTGCCGTTGCCGTACTGATTACCGGATTGGGATTAACCACGACAGTTATACTCGACAAAACTGTACAACTACCTACTCCCGGATTAGCTGTATTAGGATCAAAAGCTGTTACTGTATAAGTATAAGCTCCGGCAGCAGTTGGTGTAACAATTACCGGGTTTCCTGCAGTTGATGTAGGTATACCAGAGCCAGCTGGAGCAACTGCTGTCCATGTATATGTATATGTATTAGAAGAACCTGTTTGATTTGCTGTTAACTGTATTGGCGTGCCCAGGCATATAGCATTATCATCTACAATTGCAGTTATTGCATCAGGCTGAATCACTGTAGCTATCACTTCGGCACGCAAACCTTCACATGTAGCATCGCTTGCTGAAACCCAAAAATGCGTTGTTACACTTATTGTCGATGCAAATGTAGAGCCGCCGGTCTGTAACAGATTTCCACCTGTTGCTGCATCATACCATTTGAAAGTAACACCCGGATCTCCCGTTACAGATGCTGCAGGAACACCCACGCCGCATTGTGACGATGGAGTTGCAACAGGTGTCGATGGCAATGGCAATGCGGTTGCGGTGACAGTCCCCGTGTTCGTACAACCGTTAGCGTCAGTTGCTGTAACAGTATAAGTAGTTGTATTCGTAAGATTAACTGAAGTAACGGGGCCTGTAAGTGCACCTGGCATCCAATTCCAGTTATAAGCAGCGGTATTATTAAATATTCCACGCCTTAATGTAATATTTGCTCTTGGAGTCTGAGTACTAAGGGCTGTAGCCGTTGCACACATGTCTCTGATCCCTGTAGTAGTATTGTTTACATTAGCATAAATAGCCGCAGTATAGGCCGTTATTGTTGTTGCTTCTACCGAAGGAGTTGATCCTGTACAATTTACTGTACATGTATCGGCGACATCATTGTCATAACAACCCTGGAAAAGAATATTGGAAACACCGTCCCAGATAAATGGCGTATTGAATGTATGTACGTTATCACCCAACACTGCTGTGAAATTTGCCGGTCCATATACCTGGCTTAAACCGCTGGTCGCAAAAGGTCCAACAACAAGATTGGCCGCTGAAGTATTTGCAAGACTGATCTTATAATTTTTATAGGAAGGTACCCCGCCAACTGGTATTGAAGTTACTTTGAAGCTGATAGCATCGATAGGTCCTGCAGTAAAACCAGCAGCCAGTATATCTGAAGCCAGATAAAGAATGTGCACTTTAAAGCCTTCCTGGGCACGGTAATAAGGATTTGAAGCAGCACTACTACCTCCTGTTGCTGTTCCCACCTTTTTATGTAGTGGGTTTCCAACATTGGTGGTTGCTTCAAGTTGCACAGAATTGCCGCTACATACAGTTGAAGGTGTAGCTGTGACCGTATTAATATCAGGTAACGGATGTACTGTTAACCTTACAGTATCTGTAACAGCACAACCCTTGTCCGCGTCAAAACCTGTTACCACATAATCATAGAATGTATTAAACACAGTAGGTGTTGCAGTTACCGGTGTTGAAGGAATAGGAGAAGGCATACCACTTCCTGCCGCAGGAACTGCAGACCATGAATATTCATATACGTTATTAGAACCATCCTGTGTAACCGAAAGCGTTATAGATTCATTAGGACAAATTGCAGTTGAAGATGCAGCTGCAATCAACGGATCAGGTACAATAACTGCTGCGGTTACCAGAGATCTTGGACTTTCACAACCATCCGAACTTTTTTCTGCAACATAAAAATCAGTGGTTGAAGATACAGCCTGCAGATAAGTTTGCGAAGTACTTGTTTGAAGCAGCGTACCACCTGTTGGTGCATCATACCATACAAATACAGGTGTGGTTGCAGCTGAATTAGAAGATACTGAAGCTGTCGGAACCAAAGTACCACATTGCTCAGAATTATTTGGTGATGGCGCAGGTGGTCCTGTAAATAAATTCACCGTTACTGTTCCGGATAATGAGCAGGTGGTTGACGGGTCTGTTGCCGTTACAGTATAGGTAGTAGCCGTACCGGGGCTCACTACAATTGAATTACCTGGTAATGTTCCTGGTTCCCATACCCAGTTATAATCGCCTCCTGAGAAACCGGCTACCTGAGCATTAAAGGTAATAACCGGTCTTACGGTCTCAGCTGTTCCTGAAGTAACAGTACAACCAGAACTGGAAACAGAAGAGGCGCATCTGCTGCTAATACTCATAGCCGAAACCGTTAGTGCAGCAGTACTTTGATCAGGATGGCATACCTGTAAAACAATCCCGGACGTACCGTTCCAATTGAACGGAGAAGCGAATGTAAATGCATTCGTTCCTGATACAGGAGTAACCGTGGCAGGACCATAAACTGTTGTTAATCCCGTTATAAAAGTTGTTGGTTGTGATGCTACAGCCGTAGCTCCTATTGACAGTTGCCATCCTGCTACAGGCAATGGTGCGCCTGCAGTTACATTGAATGAAATACCTGTTATATTCCCAGGTTTTATACCAGCGGCCGTTAGTTCAGCTGCTGTAAATAAATATTGAACTTTATTTCCACCGTTTCTGAAAGGTGTTCCGGTCGTATTCTCTGCTATGGCATTAGCTGTTCCGATCACCACCACCCCAGGTATGATATCCGGCGTTGACCCCGTGAGGGTGCTGGTAGTGCCCGGGCATATTGTAGCGGGATTTGCTGTAACACTGGAAACCAAAGGCAATGACTGTACGGTTACCACGACTGTTGAAACTGTGATACAATCATCATCAACTCCTGTTGCAGTGTACGTATAGGTATTTGCTGCAGTAGGTGTTACTGATACCGAACTTCCTGTTACCGACCCGGTAATCCCACTTCCGGAAGTTGGTGACGCTGTCCAGGTATAAGTATAATCGTTACTGGGTGAAGATGCGATATTTGTTACCGATAATTGCACAGGACTGTTTACACATGTAAGGTTATCATCAACGGAAGCCTGTATTGCATCCGGCGTAATCACCGTTGCTGTCACCATTGTACGGGCGCTTTCACAAGTTCCATTCGATTCGGAAACCCAGAAAACAGTTGTTGTGCTAATTGAAGTTGTATAGCTGGGGCCGCCATTCTGTAATAAATTACCTCCTGTTTGTGCATCATACCATTTATATCCACCGCCGGCACCGCCACTGGTAACAAATACTGCCGGAATAGCCGTACCACATTGAGTTGAGTTATTACCATTCGGACCATTCGGTAATGCAATGGTAGTAACAGCGTATCCTGCAGATACCTGTACACATCCGTTAGGATCTGTTCCGGTAGCAGTATAGGTTGTGTTACCAACCGGATTTTGGATTAGTGGATTGCCAGTACCAACATTTGAGGTCCCGTCACTCCACGATACGCTCGCAAGCGGCAATGCCAAAACACCTTTAAATGTAATTTGTGGTCTTTGCGATACAGTTTGCAATGTTGTGGTATTGTCACTACACATAGCAGATCCGGAAGAATTGGTGCCTGAAGGTTTACTGGTTTTAATTCCGGAAACAAACGACGTATTATCTACCCTTGTTGTACTGCTTACCGAACTGGAATTGCCCGGATTTCCCATACAGATTTCCATTACCAGGTTTGAAACACCGTCCCAATCAAAAGGAGTAGAAAGGGTAATGGTATTTGTTCCTACAATCTGCGTATAAGCAGCTATGGAATAAACCGGCGTAAGGCTGGTTAAAACAAATGTTGACAAATCATTTTGGGTAGTGTGCCCCATTTTTATCGAGTAATCGTTGCTGAGATCGGTGGCATCGATCGCTGTGATATAAAAAGAAATAGCGGTAATCGTTCCCCTCCCTAATCCGGCCGCTGTCAATTCACTGGCTCTCCACATTATCTGCTGGTGCTTGCTTCCAAAATTTGCATAGAAAGGACCAGGAATTCCTGAGCCGCTTATTGCACCCGCACCGACCGTAATATCCTGGTTCGGCCTTCCCAGCGAAGCACTTAACTGTATAGGACTGGCGGAACAAACCGGGTTAGGATTACCTTTCACCAATAAAACACTGCTGTTTATCGGATCATCAGCATAGGATGTACCGGCAAGGAATACACTGGATGCATCATCAGTTGCCACTACCTGCCAGGCAATAGTTGCTGTGCCGGGGCTTGGAACAGGAATTGTTCCAGTCCAACTGGACGTTGACCCTGCTGTTGCGCTACCACTGGCTAAAGTCATCACCACCTGCACAGGCGCACCTCCATTCACAGTATAATTGATTACAACAGAACTCACATCTGTTGACCCGGCCGTAACATTGGCTGTTACTGTTCTTGGCGCCGGCACACATAAATTTCCCGTGGGATTGATTGAAATACTGCTCAGGCTTACAATTATAGTAGGTGTACCTGCAAATTCATCTGCTCCGATATCAGGGGTAGACGCATGACGGGTATCGCCATCGAAGTCGGTTGTATAAGTTGCTATTGGTGCTCCACCCTTCTCAATTTGTGAAGGCGTAGCCGTATTAATATGCAGGAAATTACTGCTTAAACCATCCGTACTCAGGAACGGTGGGTTCTCACGCACAGAGACATTATCTAATGGTGTTACCCTTGCCTTATATTGTATGAGGGTTTGATCTGAATTGGTACCATCGTAATAGATAAGATTGCGTGGGCCTGGTGTTCCCGCATAAAATAAATTATTGTTTCCGGTATATGAGGCAAACGAAGTTCCTCCTCTTCGGTAAGCCACAGATCTTCCGTTTGAACCTGGTGTAGACCCATTGGCGAAGATATTATTCCTCATATCGAGGATAGTAGTCGTTGAAATAGCAAAAACAGAAGCAGTACTAAAGTCTGCACCGGTACTGGTTGCTGCCTGTTGAGTTGTATTATAATAGAGGTTTACATTGGTTCCGGCAACTACCGTTATACCATAAACGCCAGCCCCTGTTGTTAAACTGGTGGGCACTGTTGCCGAACTTGCACCAGGTGCTTTCAGGTCTCCAACAAGGTTATTGAAAACATTAGTAGTGGCGCCACTCAATATGCCGATACCATGAACCCTTCCCAGTGCTCCTGCTGATGACAAATTGTAAATTTTATTTTTCGATATATTGACAGTGTAGTTGGTACCACCTGCGTTTACAATTCCCGCAACTGTCGCCCCGTTCGGAGCAGTACTGGTCAGCGTATCAATGATATTTCCACTGATCGTTTTAGTTACGGGCCCTGTACCGGTCATATTCAGGTACATTCCATAGAGTACACTCGTGCTGCTGGTATTCGAGGTGGTAAGCAAAAGCTTGCCGATCGTGTTATTGGTAACTGTTTCAGTAGCAGATGCAGTAGTGGTACTATAAAAATATCCATATACGGTACACGCTGTCGCTGAAGTTCCACTCAAAGTATTGATACCATTATTATAAATAGTATTTGAATTAACGGTTAATGCAGCTGAAGTGTTACTTGAAATACCGGTGAAAGTGCCGGTTGTACCTGTTTTAAAATTATTGGTTAAGATATTATTACTGATATTGGTAGTTGTGTTCACACTGCCTGAACTTATATCTATTAAAGACATATTTCCGGTACCGGCAGCTGTATTGTTATTGATGGTATTGTCGGTAATATTAAGATTTGTAGGGGGTCCGCTGCTCACAATACCATTAAAAGATCCTGAAGCGTTTGAAGATGTACAGTTCTGAATCTTATTATTCGTAATTGAAATTGTATTAGCATTAGCTGTTCCACCTGCCGGAACGTCTATCCCGGTAACTGTTGAACCGGCACCTGAAAGTGTGATGGTATTATTAGTGATTGTTGCATTGGCCCCAAGACTTGTAGCGATAGCAGTATGCATGATCCCTCTCAGGATACCTGCATGATTGTCTCCGGAACCATTGTTACTTGTAAACGTATTATAAGACACATTCAATTCCCGCTGTACCTGGGCCTTAACACCATAGGCAGCGACAGTACCTGTACTTCCAAAATTCCTGATAATATTGCCTGTTGCTGCCGAACTTCCTCCAATATCGTTGTTGTTATCCTGTGCAGAAGTGGCCACTACTGTAGCAGCGGTATTAATAGCAATCAATGCAATACCTATGTTGCAATTCTCAATCGTATTGTTATAAAACCTGTTAAAAGAATTGGATCCCGCGCCACTTGTTGATATAACTGAAGACACCTGTAGGTTCATCGTGGAGCTAAGTGTCATTATACCACGGGAACCTTCAGGCCAGTTCGTTGGTCCTGCAGTATTATTTGCCCGGTTTAATATGATGGTACAGTTTTGTATCGTATTGTGCTGGCAGCCATTCGTAACAGATGTCTTGAACATGCCTATACCCCATTCCATCTGCGTTTCTGCAGGAGTTGTATTCCCATCTACAAGCCTCAATCCGTCAATGGTAATATAATCAGCACCATCCAATGCCAGTATCCCGTTTTGTATTGCAGATGCAGGACCTGCTGCGCCCCCGGTACCCGCATTTAAGGTAGCAGTATTGGGTGTTGCGAAAAAGGTAACGGTATTGGTTGCGCTAAGCACCGCATTCAATGAAGCACTACCAATAACAAGACCTGTATTCGGTGCTGGTTCCGCTCCTGCACTCAAGGTAAAAATAACAGGACCACTCATTGCCGTAGTTGCATTCAGCGCACTAACTGCGTTTGCAAGACTTGTATAACTTGCGGCAAGGTTCGGAGTTGCGTTGTTAGGATTTGTTACAGTAACAGGTATCTGTGCATACACTGACGATGTAATGAAAGAAAAGAAAACAACAAGCATTAACCATACTGGTCTAAAACTTTTTTTTACAGTGGAGATTAATGCAACTGTCGGGGTGTTTGTAGATTTGTTGTACATCCGTTTCGGTTTAATATTAGTTTTTAAATTTCTATTAGTACATTTTTTTATAAAAGACACTGAGGTGTTATTTAATAACACGCAAAAATTTTTTTGTCATTATAGCGTTGGTAGACACTGAAAGGGAAATTTTTCATAAGGCTAGATCTAAAAACAAATCGAATCAGTTCCTGGTCGTTAAAGAAAACTTCATTTAAAAGGGAAAAAACAGTCAAGTCTTTTATAGGGGGTATTGGATTTTTCGGATTGTGAATATAACACTTTAAAAAGGTTTGAAACAGAAAATTACCCGATTATTTTATTAACAGCCAATAAAGCTCATACTGCATTTGTTACCACACATTTCGCGGGCAACTATCTCCGTATTTATTACCAATCACAAACCCAACTACAAACTCATGCGTTCCTTTAGTATAGTTATTTAGTTTGGAAGTTGTATAATCATAGGAATATCCTATATTAAAAACATTGGAAATATTAAACCCGATCATACCTGCAATGCCATCTTTGTTTCTATAACTTGCCCCTATCCATATCAGGTCCTGGTATTGCAGTTTTCCATTTACTTCAAATTGAGCGGGTAAAGGATTAATATATTTTACCATTAATGAAGGAATAAAATTAAAATCATCCCCCAATGAAAAACGGTAGCCGGCTGTTCCAAAGAAATGCGGCACAAATTTACTTTCAAGTGCCTTTACACTATTGGTATTATTGGAAAACTCTACTTTCGCAGGCACAAGTTGCTGCACAGATATACCTACAAAATAATCAGCAGAATAAAGATACAAGCCTGCATTGGCATCAAATTTTACCTGGTTGATAACACCACTGCTATATACTGCTGGATCAACTGTTGCAAATTCAAGTTTATCGGAATTGAGGCTAATATTGGTAACACCAAGTCCGATTCCTGCAGCAAGGTTGGATCTTGTACTTACACCAATGTGATATGCATATGTAGCGAATGCAGAAAAATGATTCAATGGGCCTGTGCGATCATTGATCACCTGCAACCCAATGCCATGATGAGGTTTTGAAGCTACATAGTCGTCCCAATAACTTTTACCCCTGGGATTAACACCCGATTTCCTAAATGAAGTAGCTGTTACTTTATCATCGGATTTGCCAATGGGACCATGAATAGTAAAATAAGTTGTTACCGGTGCATCGAGCAACCCAACCCATTGTGCACGATGACTAAGTTTTACATCAACATAATTCTCAATGCCAGTCAATGCAGGATTTACAATATACTGATTCAATATATACTGAGTATAATGTGGTTTCTGTTGTGCTGCACTATTTATCCATAACAACACACTCGATAAACAAATAAAAAATAGCTTCATCAGGTCTAATCATTTTTCCGCGGCACGTCAAATCAGTTTTTTATAACCTTGAACTCAGTTCTACGGTTCTTTTCTCTTCCTTCCGGGTTATCTGTTCCGTCAGTATTGGTATTATCGGTAACAGGCACTGTTTCTCCATAACCTTTCCACTGAAGACGTTTTTTGTCAATTCCTTTGCCGGTAAGATATTTCACAACAGATTTTGCTCTTGCATCTGATAGTTTTAAATTATACTCATCACTACCATTGCTATCTGTATGTCCATTAATTTCAATGTTCGTTGCCGGATTGTCTTTCAACAATTTCACAAGTTTATCCAGTTCAGGGAAAGATTCTTTTTTCAAAGTTGCCTTATCATAATCGTAATAAATATTTTCAATAACAACAGGCTCTTCAGGTTTTGGCATCAGTGTTAAGCAGATTTCCGGGGTTTCCATTACATCGTCTTCCATATCATCCGGTGAGTTGAATTGAAGACTGCTTGCAAAATAACCATCACGTGATGCCATTGCTTTTAATGGAGCAAACTCGTCAATCGTAAAAGAGTATTTACCATTGGCATCCGTGGTTTGTACACTGATTGTTTTTTTATTGATGGTATCCACAATCTCAACATTAACACCACCCATAGCTATCTTGCCCTCACAATCCACTACTGTTCCTGATATCTTCTTTGGTGCTTTTGTTTTATTCAAAGAAAACATTTCAAGACAACAGGAAGACTCACGATCTGAACTAAACAATACATCCTGCAAAATATTTGTGGCAGAACCGCGACTTACAAAATAGATATCGTCTTTTATTGAGTTCACAGGAAATCCAAAATTCTTTGGTTCCGCTAAATTTGCAATTGTACCCTTGCTATAATAGAAATCAAATCCACCCATACCTACTCTGCCATTACTTGCAAACACAAGTGTATTAGAAGCTGCATGGTAAGACGCCCCCCTGTCATCATACTTTGTATTCACAATATTTCCCATATTCATGGGTGTGCCCGGAACCCCATTTTCAAAACTTGCATACCACAAATCAAGTCCGCCTGCACCTCCTGCCCTGTCACTTGCAAACAAAAGATACTTGCCATCAGCTGTAACGAATGGTTCCTGTGAGTTAGAACCTGCCACATTTAAATTTTGCACTAATACAGGTTCACTCCAGTTTCCACCGGATTTTTTACTGCTATAGATAGAGGAACTTCTTTTATTTTTCCCGCCAATAGTCCAGCGTGAAAGGAACATAGTATTTCCATCAGGCGTCACCGTTACTACTCCCTGGTGGATATCTTTTGGTTGGGATATGGACGATTTCGTCACTGTACCAGGCGTACCGCCTGAATAGGAAACCTGGTAAATACGATTGGTATATTCTTTACTACCCTTCGTTTCAGGTTTTGTAGAAGTAAACAGCAATGTATTTTGATCAAGCCATGCCGGGGCATACGTAGCACCAGTGTCATTGAGTATTTTTGGTGATTTAGCTATTGTGTAAGCAGTCAATCCCTTTTTATTAGTTTGGCCTTTGACAAAATCAAAACTTTTTATTTCCCTTTCAGCAGACTCTGTGTATTCATCTGTAGTTCCATGTTCCGTGATAAATGCTTTGTACTGATTAGCAGCTTCCTCCGATTTTCCTAATGCTTTTAACGTAGTAGCATAACGATAACGTACCAATGGAAACTTTGATTTATCAAGGTTCAATGACTGAACATAATAAGGTTCTGCTTTCTCATGAAAATGCAATTGCCTGTAACATTCCGCAAGGTTGTAAAGTATCTGCTCTTTACTGCTTACCGGGACATTTGTTTTTTTAACAACAGGCTTTGATGATGCCGCAACGGCATAAGGACTAAATTCTTCGTTCTTTGATTTTCCTTTGCCAAGGTATAATTCATAGTAATGAGCTGCAGAATTATAATCGCCGCCGGCAAAATATTTATCTGCTGCCACAAGGTATTCTTTTACCTGTGCTCCTGCAATCATAAAACAAAGAGACAATGTTAGTGTGCTTAATATCTTTTTCATGTTCATGAACCCTTCTTTAGTAAAAATGTAAAAGTTATTTATTATAATCTAGGACATATAAAATCAACCTCAGGTGTTTTTAATGATCTCTTACCTGTAATGGATAAGGAAACTTCAAAGCTGTTTGAGCCCTTTGCCATTTTACCCAGGTCGGATGTATTGATATCATAACTGATACCCAGTATGAATTTCTTATGGGTAAATCCAACAAACGGAGATATTGCATCTTCAAGTCTGTAGTTGGCCCCAATTAAAAGATCTGTATAAGTTGCTGCCTTTATCTGGGTGTAGGTTCCTATCGTTTTTTCCTGGGCATTTCCCTGCCTCAGGTAAAGAAGATTTGGTGTTAGTGTAACCGTTCCTGATAGTTTTATCCGTAGTCCTGCGTGAGCTGTATAACGCATCGGGAGCGTTTCCTTTTTTTCTTTACTGAAATCATCTCTTGGTTTGGTAAGATGTGCTGCGGAGAAACCAGCATACAGGTTTGCTTTAAGACCCGGATTCGCGTTAAAATACAGTATACCGGCACCTGCATCGAAAGAAGATACTGATTTATCGCCCAATACATCTGCGGTAAGATTGCTTGGATTATATCCTGTAGCAGGATTCCATTGATCCCCAAAAGTCATTTTGGATGGGTTAAATTTTCTTTGAATCAACCCAACCTGCATTCCTATTGCTACCCGTTGGTATTCATTTTTACCAAAACGAATGCCTGTATAAGCGAGATTCGCGTAAGCAGTGGTGTAATTATACCCTCCATTTCCGGCAGTTTGATTAATTACACTTACACCAAAATTTGTATTCTTATTGGTTGTAAAATCTGCCGATAAGCCAAATGTTGAATAAGGACTGCTGATATTACCCCATTGCGTTCGGTAAATACCTGCCACCCTGTAAGCGCCATCAAAAGCACCTGTAAGGGCTGGGTTTGTCCACGATGGATAAACATAGTATTGCGTAAAATGAGGATCTGACTGTGCAAATACTTTGTCCTGAAAATTTATCATCATCAATAAAAGTATTCCTATTCTGAGATGTTTTTTCATTATAAAAAAATTTCTTATTAAAAATTCATTTCAACATTAACGGATAATGGTAACTGATCCGCTCAGTGGTTTTAACTCAGGACGTTTAAGATCAATTATGTAATAATAAGTTGCTACCGGTAAAGGCTTTCCATTGTACGTACCGTCCCAGCGTTTTGCATAACCCACCGAACTGAATATTTTCTGACCGTACCTGTTAAATACTTCTACCGTTGCATTGGCATAATCTTGAATATTGGCAATGTCCCAATCATTGTTAAACTGGTCCCCGTTTGGCGAGAATGCATTCGGCACTTTGATTGGTTTATAGATTTTCACAGTAAGGATATCAGAAGCGGTACAATTGCCGTCTCCCGTAGCAGTGAGTTTATAAGTTTCGTCATACATTGCCTGTAACGAAGGATGTAGTGCAGTTGCACTGGAAAGCCCGGCAGCCGGTGACCATAAAAATGCCAGGTTTACCGGATCATTTACAACAGGGTTAAACGTGATTTCGGCTCCCTGCGGAACAATAAATGACGGTCCCGCATCCACTACCGGCTGAAGATATACAGTTGCCGTTTTTGGTAAAGGATCTGAAACACAATTTTCAGCACTTTTAACAACTAACTCCACCGTATATACGCCCGGAGAAGTATACGTTTTAACCGGTGCAGGATCGGAAGAATTGGTACCATCACCGAAACTCCACAAATAACTTGCGATAGTACTATTAGGCGCAGTGCTATGATCAATGAAGCTGGTAGGATTGCCCTGGCACAATGCAACAGGATTTATATCAAATGCTGCAATCGGCTTATCAAAGAAAGCCGAGAAAGTTTTTATCGTGTCTTCAAAGCAACCATGAGAAGACGTTGCAGTCAGGTGAATGTTATAAGTACCTGCGGTTGCATAAGCATAACCCGGACTAGTTTGTAAAGATGTTCCACTTGCATCTCCAAAATCCCAGCTATACGTCAACGAAGATCCATCCGGTGAATTTGATGCATTGGTGAAATTTGTTGTACCCGGCATACAAACTGACGCAGGCATGGTAAAGTCCGGTACTGGTATTGAATGAACGCCCACTGTATGATATGCAGTGTCACTTATACAGCCATTATTACTTACAGTTACAAGCTTCACTGTATAATTTCCAAATGCAGCATAGGAATGATTAAATGCATTGTTATTATTGTAAGTAGCATTTCCATCTCCCAGATACCATTGCCATGAAGTAATATTTCCGGGAGCTGCACTTATAATATTTGTAAATGAAGCCTGCTGGTTCAAACATATATCAGCACTTACTGTAAAAGATGCAGAAGGTTTTGGATATACCGTAATCGTTTTGGTAATGGTAGCTACACAATTACCGGTAGAGGTAAAGGTATATGTAATCGTATGTGTTCCCGGTCCTGCAACAGAAGGATTGAAAGCTCCCGCTGCACTTGTACCCGGACCACTGTAAACTCCCGTTCCACTTACTGCATTCGTAACTGTTGCTGTCGCTACAGATACTGTACCTGCTACACTTTCACAAACAGCAGTTAATGCTGGATAGCTCAACGCAGGTGTTACACTGAATGTTCTTACTATTACTGTATCATCAACACATCCATTTGCGCCTGTTACTGTAAGTATCACGTCATGACTTCCTGTGTTACTATAATTGTGTGATGGACCTGGTAAAGCTGATGTATTGGCTGCGCCACTTGCCGGATCACCGAAATCCCATAAGTATGTCTGGCCAGCACCAACAGAACCATTATAAGTAAATTGTACAAAACCTGTAGTAGGTAAACATGCTGCTGCAGGAACGGTAAAGCTTGATAATGGTTTTGGTTTCACAGTAATTGTTTGCGAAACAGAATCAATACAGTTCCCGGTTGATGTGAATACATACCAGATCGTGTGTGCTCCTGCACCTGCAGCCTCCGGATCGAAATTACCTGCTGCATTAGTGCCTGGCCCATGATACGCTCCTGTACCCGTTACGCCATTTGTCACTGTTGCAGTTGCAACAGAAACAGTTCCCAGGTCACTTTCACAAGCTGATGCAAGTGCCGGGTAATTCAATGCGGGCTTAACGCTAAAAGTAGCGGTTATTGCACTGTCGTCCACGCAACCATTGTTGTTGGTAACGGTAACGGTTATGGTATGAACACCGGTATTAGAATAATTATGTGTAGGGTTTGGTGCTGCAGATGTATTATTGGCACCACTAGGAGGATCGCCAAAATTCCAAAGATAGGTCTGGCCTGCTGATACAGTGCCGTTGTAGGTGAATTGTGCCAAACCGGTAGTTGGGAGGCAGCCTGCATTTGGATATGTAAAGCTTGCATTAGGTTTTGCATAGACTGTAATCGATCTCGAAACAGAATCGATACAGTTTCCTGTTGCCGTGTATACGTACCAGATAGTATGTGTACCAGGACCGGCAATCGATGGATTGAATGCTCCGGCAAGCGTTGTTGCAGGGCCGTGATAAACACCTGCACCCGGAACACCATTCGTAACACTTGCTGTTGCAACAGACACCGTTCCTGAAACGCTTTCACATACTGCAATAAGTGCAGGATAGGTCAACGCAGGTTTTACTGTGAAGTTGGTGGTCATGGTGGTATCATCTGAGCAACCTGTTGTAGACGTTACCGTAAGATTGATGGTATAAGTTCCGGTTGTATAATTATGTGTTGGATTTTGGGCATTGGAAGTATTTGCTGCTCCACTTGGAGGATCTCCAAAATTCCAAAGATATGTTTGTCCTGCAGCCACTGTTCCACTATAGTTGAATTGTACATTTCCTGATACTGGTAAACAGGTTGCGCCGGGAATAACATAGTTAGCTCCTACTCTTGGATGAACTGTAATGGGTCTTGAAACAGAATCGTTACAGCCCGCAGTGGTGGAGAAGACGTACCAGATCGTATGCGTACCTGCTCCTGCAACTGATGGAGTGAATACGCCTGCCAGCGTGGTACCCGGGCCATGGTAAACTCCTGAACCGGTAACGCCGTTTGTAACTGAAGCAGTAGCAACTGACACAGATGGCACATCGTAGCACACAGCAGGAAGTGCCGGATAACTAAAGGTTGGCGGAAGATTAAAAGTGGCATTCACTGTTGTATCTTTCGTACAGCCATTGGCGGTAGTTACGCTGTAGGTAATGGTATAATTCCCAAAGGTTGAATAAGTATGTGTTGGATTCGGCGCATTGGAAGTATTTGCAGCACCACTTGCCGGATCACCAAAATTCCATGAATGCCCGGTGATCGCCTGTCCATCAGGCGTTGTGGCCGAACTGGTAAACTGAACCAACCCGCCAGCAGGCAAACAACCGGCCGGGTACGAAAAAGTGGTGGTTGGTTTTGCCCAAACTCTCACTGTTTTAAATGCAGTATCGCTTTTACAGGCAGCACTTACTCCTGCAATGAAATAAGCATTGTATGTTCCGTATGTCGGATACGTGGCTGTATGAGGACCAACGGTATTGTTGGTAGTACTGTTTCCGAAATTCCAGTAATAACTGGATACAGATCCACTGCCACCAAACACAACATTTCCCGTAAAGTTTATAGTACCTGCTTCACACACTGTTGCATTTGCAGGAACAGTAGTAATGCTTGCAGTTGGTTTAGGAAAGATCGGGACAGACCGGATGCTATCCGATACGCAACCCTCTGTTGACACAACATGCAATGTTACATTCTGGTTACCTGTTGCTGTAAATGTATGGGATGGACTTTGTGTATTGTCCGTTGCCGGTCCGGGGAATGTCCACAACCATTGATTTAACGTGTACCCATTTCCGGTAGTGGCAGGTCCTGTGAATTGCACTGGATCAGCAATACAACCGGAATGTGTAAAGGTGAAACCGGCTATCGGTTTGGCTTTTACTTCCAAATTATAACTTACTCTTTCTGTATTCGTACAGTTTTCTATTGTTGGATGAGTAGCCAGGATCGGAACTGTATAAGTCCCCGTTGTAGTAAAAGTATAATTTCCAGGTAAAGAATATTTATAATAGGTAGTACCATTAATAATTACCGGGGCTCCAACCGGGGCTGGCGCATTATCGGTAACATCTGTATTGGGTGAAATCCCGCCACCTACCAGGCTGATCTGCCAAACAAGTTTTGTGGGAGGTGTAGGATATGCTAATAAAACCGATAATTTAACAGGTGTATTCGTACAGGTGAATTGATGTGATGTAGTAGTGGTACTGGTATCGCTTACATTAAAAATTGATCCTACTGCATTCAGGTTATTGATCAGCGTACCTGCATTGTATCCGTAACTTTCAACGCTGCCTAATCCATAAGTGATTGCTGTAAACGCCGAATCACTATATGCAATCACCTGCGCCTGTGCCGATGTCCATCTTTTTATCACAATGGTATAACCGGGCAGTTGTGGGTGAGCATATGTATAACTATAAGTCTGACTTCCATCAATAAAAAGTGAGCTTACCCCTGCCGTTGGAATAATTAATGTCAGATAATTTACACTAATAATTTGTTCGGTATTTCTGTAAAAACCAATACGGTTTATACCTTGTTCTATCGGGCTGATATACATCATTTCAGGATCTCCTACTCCGCTACCACCCAGACAGGCAGTACCTCCCGCCATAAATTGCGCTACCATCACCGGCTTATCTGCCTCAATATAATCAGGCGTTCCTGATTCGTAAGTATAATAAGAATTATTGATCAAAGTACCTGCGGGAATAATAACTCCGTTTCTTTTTACAACAGTTGCAGGATCCTTCACAGCTATTTTAAAAATGTTTATCATGGGGGTGGAAGGAGTTGCAGAATTAGAGGTTGGCGCAGTTAAATATCTTTTACCCCATGCCTGAGAAGGGAAACATTGCTGGTTGTCATTATCGCCTCCACCTGTACCACAGGCAGCCTGCCCGCTGGTACGGCTGCTACCCGCAAAAACGGCTATCGGGTAACATTCTCCAATTGCATTGGCAATAGATTTTACTTTTGAACCACTCAATTCGGGCTTCGGATTTGCCGATTCAGGGCCTGCCATAAACTGGTAGATCTGACCTCTGTTTAAAGTAACAGTATATGGTACATTAGCAGGCTTTCCGGAACGGGTAGTTGCTGAAGGTGTTACTTCAATTACCGTATTATCATGCTGCGCAATCGCATATGACCAGGAATAACAATTAGTTGCATAGCTTTGTTTGCTATTCAAAGTTACATAAGAATAACCCCAGGTTTCAACAGGCATCAACATAGTTGCGCCCGATGATTGGTCACCATAAATATGTGCATATGCTACAATAGGAACATCGCTGACAATATGAATACCGTGACTTACAAAAATTCCTTCTCCGCCACACGGTGTTCCGGGAGGAACAAATGAACAGGGCAAAGAATAAAGACGTGCATCAACAGCACCAGCTCTTGGTATTACATCTGATACTATAACCGAACTTGCCGGAACACTATAGTTCCTGATCCATGCAGTATTATTAATGGTAACGGTAACGTTTGCGGCCTGTTCTGCACTAAAGTACAAAACCATGTCGTAATTGTTATTGCCCGTTTCCATGTACTGATGGTGCCCGAATCCCACCCAGAAATCTGTACCCCGGTTGGAAAGGTTTTGCGCATTCACAGAATGAAAGCAACACAACATCCCAATAATAATGGTTAGTTTAATTTTCATTTTATTTTTAATAAGTGGTTTAATTTAGTTTTCCTGGTAGATCTAAATTCCGAGGGATCTTTATCTTACTAAATTAATTGAACCTTTCTTAGTCAACGTATTACCATCTCTCAATGTAGCCTGCATTACATACATATAAACGCCTGAAGGCTGCATTTTATTCTTATACATACCATTCCAACCGCTGCTCTGGCTGGTGGATTCAAACAGCTTCTCACCCCATTGGTTAAACACCGCAAACTTCATTGTTTGAATCGTACTTCCATACACCAGTAACACGTCATTCAATCCATCACCGTTTGGTGTAAATGAATTTGGTATGAATATATCTGCTCCCAGTGTTTTACCTGTAACGGGTTCAGATACCGACATCATACAATCTGTTCCTCCCAATGCTCTTACGATCAGTGTTACATCTGTTAATGGTAACAGATCTGTTACAAGATGTGTCAATCCTGTTGGACCTGAACTTGGCGTGATCCAGATATTTCCGCCATCAGTAGATACTTCATATGCATTTGCTCCCGTAACCGGGTTCCATTTAAATCGTATCCGGTCACTCCAGACCGAATCCACCACCGCGACAGGTTGCGGCAGCACCGTCACCAGCGTTATCGTTATCCGTTTACGTAAGCTCACGCAGGTTGATGCCGAAATTGATTCAACATAATAGGCTGTATTCGATGTAACATTGGTAATGGTATAGTCCGGCCCTGTAAACAATACCGTTCCGCCTGTTGGCACATTATACCAGTTATAGGTTGTTCCGGCCTGAGGATTTTCTACAGACATGACTACATTATCACCACTGCAAACCAATAGTGAATCTTCCACCACATGTACCGAATCATTCGGGCTGATGATGACTTCTTTAATTGTATCTGCCACGCAACCGTCTGCGGCAACAAGGCTCAGGTGTACATTATAAGTTCCTGCAGCGCTAAACGTATGTGTAGGATCCTGTCCAACTCCCGGAGGAGGATCAGCAAAATCCCAGGTCCAGGTACTGATCGCTGATGTTGTTTGCGTAGCAAGTCCATGGAATTGTGTTGGATCACCAAAGCAGCCTGTTGAATTAACCGTAAAGTCGGCAACAGGTGCAGCCACCACCACTACTGTCAGTATAGTAGTCAGCTTATTATTACAACCTTCCAGTTCGGGGCTGGTGATAACAATAGGAATGTTGTAAGTACCCGGTGTATTGAAAGTATAAGTTGTTGGTAAGGTATAGATATAAGACCAGCTGCCATTATTCAAAATTGAATCGACTGGTGACGGGTTGTTTTGAATAACATCTGTATTAGGTGTTAAGCTTGGTATTCCGCTCAGCTGCCATTCCAATACGGTTGGATGCACAGGGATAACTACCGAGAACGTGAATGGCGCCCTTGTACATGTATAAGGACTTGCATTTCCATTTCCGAGTGTATTGCTGATAAATCCGATACCGTTTAGATTCTTAACAAGTGTACCTGCATTGTATCCATAACTTTCAACGTTACCCAAACCATAAGTGATTGCAGTAAATGCAGTATCACTCTGAATAATATGCTGTAAAGCCACACCACCCAGGTTGTGGCGTATAAATGTATATCCGGGAATTGTTGGAACCGTGAATACATGAGTAAACGTATTGGCTCCATCGATCGTGAGGCTTGGAAGACCGCCATCCGGAATTACCACATTGATATAATTTGATGTAATATTCCATTCATCTGTATTGTAAAACACTGCTTTCTTTATACCCTGCTCTACCGGGCTGATATAGATCATTTCAGGATCACCAACCCCGCTGGTACTGCCCTGGCAAGCTGACTGTGAAGAGACCATATACTGGGCCACCATCACCGGCTTATCAGCCTCGATCAAAACAGCACCATTCGGACCGTCGCCGAAAGTTGTTGCAAATTCATAATAATTACCAGGTAACAATGGACTCAATACAGCACCATTCCTTGTAACTATGGTGGTGGGGTCTTTTACCATTACCCTAAACCTGTTTACGTAATAATTTGTATTGGAAGTAGATTGTGCTGTAGCAAAAGATAGGTATTTTTTACCCCAGGCCTGCCGCGGAAATACCTGCTGGATCATATTATCGCCGCTGCCACCTGTACAAATTGCTGTACGGCTACAACCAGAGAACACGGCGATAGGATAACAGTTACCACTTGCATTGGCGATCGACTTGATCGTACTACCGGAAAGATCTGTTCCGTTAGGGCCACCAACTCCTCCCATCACATTGTAGACCTCTCCTGTTTTCAGGTATACCTGGAACGGTACCCCGGCAGGACGCCCACCTTTCGTTGCAACCGAAGGAGTAATTTCTACAAGCGTGCTATCGTGATCTGCTATTGCGTAGAACCATGAATAAGCACCGGCTCCGATCTGGGCATAAGTCTGGGGTGGATTTAATGATTGATATTCATAACCATAAACGCCGGTAGGCAACAGCATTCCCGCACCCGAGTTACTTAGGTTATAAATGTGTGCATATGCCACAATCGGCACATCACTCGTAATCCTGATACCGCGTTCATACAAACCCTCATCCAAAAGCCTTGCATCTGCAAGCCCGGATTTAGGAATCGAAATACTTACTCTTACCGTATTCGCCGGAATCTGGTATGTTTTTACATAGCCTGTTCCCATTACCCTCACTTCAACATTTGCGGCTTGCTCGGCACTTAGATAAAGTACCATTGTTTGTGGGTTTAGATCAAATTCTGAATGATGACCATAGGCCACCCAGAAACGTGTTCCCCTGTTGGAGCTATCAACCGGGTAGGTTTGTACAGGTGGCGGAGGGATTATTCCGTCTGTAAGACCAGTAAACTTATCTATAAATACGAGGTTTGTATCGGAATAATAATTCAAGGTAGAATCTACCCTGCTCGAAGCATTCAACACCCATGCAGCTGTAGCATCTGTTCTGCCCAGTTTAATGGCGCCCTCCGTTGGAATGAATCCCTGCCATGGATCAATATAGAATTCCTGGATATCATAATCATAAGAGCCTTGTGCAGGAACTTCCATTGCATTATAATAATACATGGATAACTGACCGGCTGCAAGACCCGGAGGGATTACACCTGAATACCTTCTTAAGTTAATAGAAGCAGGAACAGGTGCAGCAGCAGCCCAAGTTATTTTTGTTACGGTATCTGTACCGTACATAAATGTTTGCGTGATTCCGGCTGCAGGTACCGCAGGCGTTGCCGTTAGTAAGGTCGGCAATGATGTTGGTAAGAATTCAAAAGCACCGAGGTCAGGAACACCTGTTGTAAGTGTTGTTGGCCTTGGATTATTATTAAAGTCAAGATCATTGTCAGTTATCTGAACACCACGGCCATGGATAGCCCATACATCCGGGCTTGCAAGATCCGGGTGAAGATCTGTAGTGCTTATCAATGCAGGCTGGTATGCAATTGAGTTAAGATCCCAGTAAGAAGTATCTCTCCATTGCTGCAGTGTTGCATATTGATTTGCAGTTCCCCACTGGATCAGCGTAGGTCCGGTGGTATAGAACATATTGTAGTCTGTATAGATCTGATATATGTTGGTTACATGCATTGCCCTTCCGCCGGCAAGATGAGAAAATATATTATTGCGAATATTCGCCGGCGGTAGTACCGCAGATGTTTGTGCGATGTAGGCCGCTACGTTATTCGTTGCAGAAGATGAATTACTCACCACCGTATTATTCCAGTACCTGTTACCTCCGCCTCCTGTAGAATAGAGACCGTAGGAAGTAGCCCCGGCTGTATTGATGCTGATTACATTATTTACAAACGTACAATGATTCGTGGTTGCATCATACAGGCCCCACAAGTTACCAGAACTGGCTGCTTGTGACGTGATAGTATTATTAGCTACCCTTCCTTTGTCGCCGCTGCGTGCAGTGCAAATCGTAAAGTACATCCCATATGCAGGTGTAGTGGTTCCGTTAATATTCACGTTATTGCCAATGTACCTGAAAGCCGAATCACTGTTGGTACTATATATACCATAAGCAGCAGTTGCATTACCGCCTGCTGTTAAATTCACGGTATTCCTGTTCACATTTATTCTTCCATTAAAACTGATGTATATACCGTTAGTAAAGCTGTTGTTGATAAGATTGCTGTCAATCACATGATCGTAGCTCAGGTTTGTAATCGACGTTCCGATCCAGTGAATACCACTTTGGCCATTTGTAATTGTATTACCTTTTATTACATTTGAATTTCCTTTAAGCAGATTAGCATAAATACCAATATTAGTTGTGCCGGCAACTGCGGTGATTGTTGAATTAATATTACAGTTTACGATGCTGTCGAATGAAGCTGTATTTGCAAATTCCACCACTCTTCCATTGTCTGCATTTAATGCAGTGATCTCAATTCCCCTGTAAGTAATATAGCTGGCACTGTCGAGTTTCAATACATAGTTCTTAGCCGGGTCAACTGCATCAAAATTAAGTACTGCAGGTAATGTATTTGCCGGATCAGGCTGGAAGGTTACGCGGACTGAAGCCGATGTGCCTCCAACCTTATGCATACGTATCTGTTCCGTATAAACATCTCCAGAAACATTGAAATAAACTGGTCCTGTAATACCACACTCCAATGCAGCTACTGCTTCAGTGAAAGTATGGAAATTTATGCCGCCAGTTGGGAAATTCAGGTTAATGGTATAAGTACCTGCAAGGAATGCAGGATTTAATGTTACCAATACCGGAATTGAAAAATCAGTATTGCCGCTACATGTAATTGCACAACGATAATATAAGGTAGCGCTTGCAAGAATAATTGTATCAGCATTCAAACGCGGACCTCCAAGAGGTGACCATGGTCCCCCGATATTAGCTGAGAATTCCCATTGGAATGTTTGTCCCGAGCCGAATGTATTACCCGCAAGACTCAATGCGATCTCCGTACCAACACAGATACCTGACGACGGGTTTGCAAGTGCGTTACCTGCAAATGGCGGAGCCGTGCATGGAGGAACAGTAAATTCATAAACACCAATATCCGGGGTAGTAACACTTCTTGTAATATTTAATATATCTGTACTTATTCCAACAGGCGTACCACGGTTATCGAGCACCGGTGAGAATGGAGCAAAGTTACCCGTAGCCGGACTTACAAAGAAAGGATCTGTAGACAAAGAGATATTATCCAGTCCGGAAGCACCCTGCCAGTCAGCAAGGGTAACCCTGAGTATCCCATTAAAATAACCAACATAATTATTTGTTCCGGTGAGGAAGAAATCATTATTATTTGAGAGGATGGTACTTGTTGCTGTATTGAAATAGAGTGCTACTTTGTTTGCATCTCCTGCCCTTTTAATTACAAAGAGATTATTTTTAAGATCAATACCTGCAGCAATTGTTGTTTGATAAAATCCGTAAGTAACAGCTGTAGTAACCCCGGGATCTTCCAAAGAGATAGTGTTATGATAATACAATACATTATCAGAACCTGTGTTGTAAAGACCATATTGTGCACCTGCTCCATCAAAATTAGTGATCAGGTTATTGGAAACCAGGTTTTCAACACCTGACAATGCGTCCACAGCGTTGAAATAAATACCATAAGCTGCAGTAGTAGCTCCAAGGTTTCCTTTATATGGATTGTATATCCTGTTTTTAGAAATTTCAACGCTTATATTTAAACCTGTTACATATACACCATAAAAAGCTGTTGTTACAGCCCGGGTTGCCCGGTTGATCTTATTTCCTTCAACCAGCGAATTAAAGTTACCCAACAGGTAAACTCCATATTGGTAAAAATCGGCAATAGTATTATTAATAATCCTGTTCTCTGCCACAGAAACTGTTGTACTGCCCACCATTGTTATTCCGTAATAACCGCCGTTGATCGTGTTGTTACTAAATGTATTGCCGTCGCACAAAGTATTTCCTGCAGTAACAGCAGCTGTTTCGGAAGAGTTCATTACAATCCCTGCAAAATTGATGGTTGTGGCAGTGTTGTTAGCGATGATCGTACAGCTATTGATAGTATTACTATCTGCATTATTCACTAACTGTACCCCGTAGCCGTAAGTACCTGCACCCGTTGCAGCATCAATAATCAGGTCATTAAAAGTAACATGATCAACTCTTCTTAATTTAATAACCGCTCTTTCTCCTGTTATTGAAGGTGCAAAGGTGATCGTATTTCCGTTCCCGTTAAAAGTAATTGTATTGATCGCAGAGGTTCCGGCAATGGTATCCAATATCAATTGCTCATTGTAAGGGCCGGTTCCTGCTACCACATTGAATACTATAGGCCCGGCAATACCGCATGCCATCGCAGCTTTTGCTGCGTTAAAGCTAATAAAGTTTGTAGGTCCGGGGCCGGGGATTGGGTTGATTGTATAGATACCCGCAGGAAGCGCAGGATTTACCAATAATAATGTTGGGGTAGAATACACCGTATTACCACCACAGGTCACCGCAAGTCTATAATAAATGGTCAGGCTTGACACAACTGTTGTGTCGGGATTGGTCAACACGTTGCCAATATCAGCCCAGGGTCCACCAACGTTTATAGATGTCTGCCATTGATAGGTTTGTCCAAGCCCATTTGAGTTACCCGTAACCGTAAGTTGTACGGTAGTATTTTCGCAAACCGGATTTTGACTAAATGCCGGGGTACCTGCTGTAGCAGGGGAAACGCATGGCTGAGGTGTAAATTCATATGCCCCCGCATCTGGTGTGGTCGCACTCCTTGTTATACCCAATATATCATTTGTTATGCCAAGCGGTGCGCCAATATTGTCTATAGATGCATTGGTAGGCTTAAAGTTACCGGCAATCGCGTCTGTAAATACTGGATTGGTAGATTTTGAATTGGCATCCTGCGAGGCTGCGGTTTGCCAGTCGAGCAAGGTAGCCTGTGCCGCACTAAAAAACCCTGTAAAAGCATTAGCGGCATTAATATAAAGATCATTCCTGTCAGAAATAATGTCTGAACCAATCGTATTAAAGTATATACAATATTTAGTACTTGTTCCGCCTCTTGTTATGCTTATGATATTGTTTTGAAAAAGTATGCCGGCAGCCTGCGCAGTCTGGTAAAAGCCTCTTGAAATGGCGGTTCCGCCAATTCCATCTATTGAAATGGTATTGTGCAGGTACCATACATTATCAGAATTGGTATTATAAATACCATATACGTCCCCGTTACCTGTAAAATTATAAATGAGGTTATTTATTACTTTGTTCTCCAAACCACCGAGTGCATCCACAGCTGTAAAATAAATTCCATAGCTAACAGATGTGCTTGTGAGATCGCCTCCGCAGAAATTACTGATTGTATTTCTAGTTATGTTCACATTGATATTAAGACCTGTTACATAAACACCATAACCGGTAGTAACAGGTGAGCGCAATGGGCGGCTGATCAAATTCGAATCTACCTGTGTATTAAAATTACCCAGCAGGTAAATACCATAAGAGTAAAAATCATTGATACGGTTATTACGCACTTCATTATTTGCATTTGACAATGTTGTACTTCCTACGATCGTTATACCGTAGTAGCCCCCGTTAATCGTATTACGGCTGATCAGGTTGGCATCGCAGGAGGAAGCTCCGGCAGTTATTGCAGAAGTTGCAGAAGAGCTGAGTACAATACCTGCATAAGTTGTAAAATTTGTTGTAGTGTTGAGGTTGATCGTACAATTTGTAACAGAATTACTATCCGCGTCATTTAACATATGAACACCAAAGCCGTATTCCGTTGCAGCAGTACCCAAAGCTGTAATGACAAGGTTATCAAAGTGAATATGATCGGCACCATTGAGTTTAATGATACCTCTTTCGTTTGTATTTGTTGATAAAAACTCAAGCGTTCTGCCGTTACCGTTGAAAGTAACTGTATTGATTGCAGATGCACCCGGTATAGGATTCATGATCAGTTGCTCCGTATAAGGACCGCTTGTAGCATTTACATTAAATACCACAGGACCGGTAATCCCACATTTAATATAATCATATGCGTCGTTAAAGGTCTGGAAATTGGTACCCCCAGTTGCTACTGCGCTATTAATGGTAAATGTACCGGAAACACCCGCGGCGGTAGTTATCTGTACACTGTTAGATGTTACAGATACACCACATGTAACAATTACCTGGTAATAATTGCTTGATGTTTGTGAAGTAGTTAATGATGCTGAGGTAGCCCCTGGAATATTGGTCCAGTTAATATTGTCGGGTGATATTTGCCACTGGTATGATTGTCCTGTTCCTCCCGTACCACCGGTAAGGCTTAATGTAAATGGTACATTTAAACAGGCATTGCTGGCAGTAGAACTTAGTGTACCCGGAACCGGTGGATTGGTACATGGGCCGGCCGGCTCAAATGTTACAGATCCCGTAAAATATCTTGGCGTAAGCGTGAGGCCTGTTCCTGTTCCTGAATAACCTACACTCCCGCCGGCTACCTGGAAATCACCCAGTCCTAATGTAACGCCCTGGTCAGTAAAACTATTTGGAGTAATAGCGGCACCGGTGCTGCTATACCTGATGGTTCCTGGCCCAAGATTTCTCAAAGCAAAACGGTAAGTGGTACTCGCGGGAATAGTAAAGCTAAGTCCCGGAAAATTCAGGGGAGTGATCCCGGTTGCTGCAACAGGTGTAGCCAGTGAATTAGCTACCAATGTCCAGGGAGCAATCGTTACATCCGTAGAAGTACCGGAAAGTGCTGTAGCCGTATAATATAACTGCCACAAAGAGCCATTCTCCGTAACCTGGCACCAGTTTGAAATAGCAGTCAGGTTAACGCCGTAAGGATTTGTATTATTTAGTGTAAACGTTACGTTTGCCGGTCCGCCCAGTCCATTGCCACCATTGTATGGAGGATTTGGTATGGTAGTAATCGTAGTCTGTGCATTCACTGCTATTGAAAAACCAGATAGCAATCCGAAAACCAGAAATCTAACAAAAATTGAAGCGTAGAATTTTCTCATTTGGAGCAAATTTTAATATATAATAAACGGGATCATCGATTAATAAAAAAGGAAATAAAAAACAGGCGTTTTCAAATTCTGGTAGATGGGCGGTTAACTACTTTTTATTCGCAATATCCTAAGCTGATAGTTATGTCTTAGAACATTCAATAATCGATAAAATGGGCAAGTGAAGTTAACAGAGATTTTTGTAGCAACCAAATATTCACAACTGATTAATACCAAATAAATAATCAAGGTTTCTGTTATGAAATAATAACTGCAAAATGGTCGGAAAAATAATCCAAAAAGATAAAGGAATACTTGTTATTCGTTTGGATTCTTTGTCATAATGATGAATAATATTCAAGAGAAGGTATAGTTCTTTTAAAACAATCAAATCGAAACCATGGATTATTACTGAAATTCCAGATTTTTCAGTTTCAAGTAGCGGTTTTTAAAATCTTTTTGCATTACTTCTAGTGATTCTGTCATTACATGGAAGGAATCGCTTTTTTTCTTCCTGACCTTTCACGGCCGTTTTTTTTTGATTTTTTTTCAACATTCGCAGTTTTTTTTAGAAATCGGACGGGCAGGGCCATTTTTAGCCACAATAGAACCCGGATAGCAGCCATCCTCAAAGACCTGGACCACGATTAAACTTATAAAATTCTTGAATTCAATTAATTATAAAGGTTGGCTAAACCCGGTCCACCATTTTTTATCCTATACTATTTACCCAGCTTTTTAATTTATCCATCCAGCGATCATTTGCGGTCTTATTGATCATTCCGAAACCATGACCTCCCTGTGGATACAGGTGTATTTCCGCTGGCACATTATTTTTAATGCAGGCATCATAAAAACGGACGGCATTTATTACAGGTACACTTTCATCGTCTTCGGCATGTACCAGAAAACTAGGCGGTGTATGAGGGGTTACCTGTAATTCGTTTGAAAAAAAATCAAGTTTTTTAGCCTCCGCATCCTTCCCGGTTAAATTATCCCGTGATTTGGCATGGGCAATATTACTGTTCATGTTCATTACCGGGTAGATCAGGATATTAAAATTCGGTCGCAGGCTTACGGTATCATTGTTTGCCGGATCGGCTTTAAACTCAAAATGCGTGGCAAGAGAAGATGCTACATGCCCCCCGGCAGAGAATCCCATTATACCGATCTTGTTTTTATCTACATTCCACTTTTCTGCATTGCTTCTCACCAAACGCATTGCCTGCTGAACATCCTGTAAAGGGGCAAGACTCTTATCGATGCAAATTGCGTCATCAGGCAACCTGTATTTCAATACGAATACAGTGATCCCCCATTTAACGATCTCTTCGGCTACCCTGGTTCCTTCCTTATCGAATGTGAGGTATGCATAGCTGCCACCCGGGCAAACGATCACAGCTTTCCCATTCGGTTTTTCCGGTGTAAATACGAGTAAGCAAGGATCACTTACTTTATAAATACGCAAAATATTATCTCTTGTCCTTCCATGTTCTTTATCACGAACCTTGCGGGAATTCGGAACGCCATTTTCGTATAACCGTAATTGTTGTTGTGGAAAAGAAGGTTTTGTTGCAGATATTTTTGATGTTATTGCAGATATAATTTTTTTTATTGTTGATTTCATGTTGAGCAGGAACTATTATTTGTTATTTATTGACAGCAACATAATATTTATTAAGGTTAGTACAAAATAAAGCTTAAGTGAAAAGTGAAAAGTGAAAAGATGAGGTCATTACTTCATAAAGTAACTATTTAATTAGGGAGCTTCTGGCTTTCACTATTCACCATTCACCATTCACTATTCTCCATTCACCATTCACCATTCACTCTTAATTATTATACATATCCAGGGAAAGCCTCGTCTCTTCCAGGTCGAGTTCTCTTTGTATTTTACGGATGATCTCTTCACTTACCTCTCCATTCAGGTGAAGTTCGTGTAGTGATCTCCTTTCTACATTTATCAGTTCCATTTGCAGTTGTGTAAACTCATTAAAAATATTACCTGGAAGTGTTTTACCTCCTCCAAAATAATTTGCAGGAAGATCTGTTTTTTGCAACCGGTTGTATTTTACTTCATACTTGCTTTTGATATTGTGCAACAATTCATCCTGGATAAGTGATAAATTCTCTTCTATATGCGTTATAGCCTTGTTCACCACTTCTGTTCTTACCACGTATTCCTGTGCAGTAACTGAATGTGGCTCAATCTTCAGCTTGCGCACTATCCATGGCAAAGTAAGTCCAAGCAATACCAAAGTTGAAAATATTACACAGAAAGTAAGATAGATCACCAGGCTGCGATGAGGAAATGCTGTTCCATCCGCCATTGTAAGAGGCAATGCCAATGCTGCTGCCATCGACACAACTCCACGCATACCGGCCCAGCCAAAAACAACCATATTCCTTGGATCAAAAGACTCTTTTTTCCCTGATCCGTTTACTCAACAAACGCGGAAGCATAGCCGCAGGCACAACCCATACAAACCTCACAATGATCACAACAAGGCTTATTATAAAACCCCATAATAACAGTGATCCGGTTGAATAATCACTGATACCTTTCATTACACTACGCAGTTGCAAACCGATCAGGATAAAGATCAACCCATTTAATATATATACCACCACATCCCAAACGGCCTCCGCCATGATACGGCTTTGGTTTGATAATATCTGGCCGGACCTGAAAGAGAGATACAATCCTGTTGTAACAACCGCAAGTACGCCGGAAAAATGAAAGTATTCAGCCAGCAGGTACGAAGCAAATGGTGTAAGAAAGGTCAACGTAACCTCTATCACCGGGTCACAAACAAATCTCTTATGAATAAGGTAAAGTATATATCCCATCGCCAGGCCAATGGCAATCCCGGCGGATGCAATAAGAAGAAAGTTCAGTGATGCCTGCCATAATACAAAGTTACCTGCAGTAAGTGCCACCAGCGCATACTTATAAGCAACCAATCCGCTTGCATCATTTATTAAACTTTCACCTTCCAATATTGCGATGAGTCTTGGTTGCAATCCCATTCCTTTTGTTACCGACATGGCCGCAACCGCATCGGGCGGGGAAACAATTGCTCCTATCAAAAATGCCAGCGGCCAGCTGATATCACTGATAAGGCTATGCGCTACAATTGCAACAGCGGCTGTAGTAAAAAACACCAACCCGATTGCTGCAAGTGTTATTGACCTGATATTTGTTTTGAAATCGTGCCAGCTGGTATACCATGCTCCATAATATAATAATGGTGGTAAGAATATGATAAATACAACCCCCGGATTCAATGCTATAACTGGTAGCCCCGGTATTACGCTGATAACAACACCACACAATACCAACGCAATGGGAAACGGGAATTTATATTTATTACTGAGTATACCCAGGAAAGCAATTCCAAATAACAGTACAATGATGATGGTTATGTTTTCCATGGCATAAAAATAACTGAAAGATTTTAAATTGAGATGTAGGTAGATACGCGAATGAACAGATGACCACGGATATAGTGTATAATTTGAATACCATAAAAAAATAACTAAGATCAGAAATCTGAATTCCGGGTTACCAATTACGACCTGCCTTTGAAAAAAGATGCCACTGATTCACTGATTACACACTATTATTTTAGAACTAACCGGCGAATCAGTGGCAACAAAAAAAGTACTGTTTTGCAGGACTTAATATTTATGTACCCGGTTCAACACTTTTTTAAGGGCAAAAACATTCCATAAAATCCGTATCATCCGCGTATTTATCATTCCTCTTCAATTAAACGTTACCATCACCGGTACATGATCACTATACTGTTTCCAGAAATCATAATCGCCAATTTCCACGTCCTGCATTTTTTCAGTGATATCTCCTGATGCAAAACAATAGTCCAGGTGATACGGCTTGTCTTTGTGCCTGTATAAATAAAATGTTGGATGCTGTTCCTTTCCCTGCTCTTGTTTATGATGTAAATGATAACAACTGAAAATCCCTTTTTTTTCTAATCGCTTCACAACATTTGAATGATTTCCCTCCCTGTATTTTCTATCCCAGATGGTATTGCTGTTAAAATCGCCAACAAGCATCGTTTGTTTCTTCCTTAGTTTTTTATCATAGTAATGAATTGCTTTCCATACCTGCTCCACGTATTGCCCATCAGGATCGTTGGGATTGTTTGCCCAGATCGCATACAACGTAAATTCAAACCCGCCACCGGTGACGGCAACCGGGATGATCATTTTCAATTCCGGGTTATGATTTTTTAAAACCTTAAATTTAAAATCACCATATGAAAAAATACCAAGGCCTTTATTTTGATTTTCCCCAAACCAAAGCATGTCGGCGGGCTGAGCAATATCACTGGCAAATTTTAATTTGTTTGGGTTCTCACACTCGGGAATAATCAATATATCAGGTTGATGAGCGAGTATAAATCCTGCCTTTTTTCTGAAAGCCATATTGCAATTCCATGTGATGATCTTCATTTGCAATATTATTAATTAAGGGTTTTATAAATGATCTCAGCCGCAACTTCACTTCCTTTTTGTGACGGGTGAAACATATCTGGTCCGTAATAAGAATAATCCTTTGTGCGTGAAAAATATTCTTTCCATGCTTTTCCTACCGGGCATAGCAATGAATTTGTTATCATTGCTGCATCTGTATAATTTTTTATTACGCCATCAAAGTTCTCAACATTGGAAAAAGCGGGCCACACCATAAAGAAAGCAAGCTTTGCATGATGCTTTTCACACAGTGTTTTGATCCTTGCTCCATAATCGAGTAACATGGCACGTCCATCAGCCTGTGAAGAAGGCCCTTGCTGTACCACAACATAATCATAACGATTTGATTCAAGCATTTTTTGCAATTCACCCTCGTTCCAGTGATCCTCCAATGCATAATTGGGATAAGCAAGCATGGTTGTTCTGAGTTGCACGCCATTTGTTTTTCCTATACGCACAACCATTGCCGGCAGGTCATTGCTGTAAGTAAGACTATTGCCTACAAAAAGAATTGTTTTTACTGAATCGCGGTGCGTGGTATCGGTATTAGATGCAGCAGCAGGTTGGTTCAGATTAAAAATAAACAAGCAGGTAAAAGCAAAAATCAGGGTTCGTTGTTTCATTGTTTTTTCATCAATTGTTTTTTTTCAATATCCAATTCTATAAATTCGCTAGCATTAAAATTAAGCATTTGAAAAATATTATGCCACCAATTGCTGTCTTTTTGTGCAAACGGCAATTGGGTATCGCTGGTTAAAATCCAACCAACATCACATATCTATGTGATGCTTTCACTAACAATAAAACATATAAATTTGCAACCATGCCTATTTACATGGATGTACATATTGTTCCCGGAGTTAAAGCGAAGGATGTGGCTGATGCACATCGCCAGGACCTGATTCACCAGGGAGCGCATAGCTGTAAATGCATGACTTACTGGATCGATGAACAACGCGAAAGTATTTTTTGTTTGATCGAAGCTCCTGATAAAGATTCAGTGATAGAAATGCATAATAAGGCGCATGGACTGGTTCCAAACAGGATCGTAGAAGTGAGCAGCCAGGTTGTTGAATCTTTTCTTGGAAGAATATATGATCCTGAAAACGCAGTGATAACCGCTGAGGGATTGAAAGTTTTCGAGGATCCTTCGTACCGGGTACTTGTTGTTATTGAACATGAGGACCCGGTGCTCTTACAATTGAAACTGGGAAATGAAAAAACAGAAAACCTCCTGTCGGCCCAGCAACAGATTTTCAGGAAACATTTAATCAATCATGGTGGCCGGGAAGCAGAATATGATCAAAACGGATTTATATTTTCATTTTCGTCTGCAGGTAAAGCATTTGATTTTGCACATGCCGTTCAACATGAACTCACCCAACAGGAGTTACATGAAACTTCCTGCCGCATTGCTTTGCATGGTGGCGAGCCTTTGGAAAACAGCAATCGTATATTTGGTGACACCATTCAATTTGCCCATCATCTTTGTTTCATAGCCAAAGATCACCAGATCGCTGTTTCAAATGCAGTGAAAAATCTCGCAGCCAAAGATCAAAAACTAAAAGGAAGCCAATACCTCTATTTTACAGCACAGGACGAAGGCATGTTGCTGCAACTGTTTAGCATGCTTGAAAAATACTGGCAGGATCCCGAATTCGATGTTGATTTTTTTTCGAGGGAAATGGCAATGAGTACATCGCAGTTATATCGCAAATCCATTTCACTTACCGGTTCATCTCCCAATACACTGATCAGGGACTTCCGTTTGCTAAAAGCAAAAGAACTCATGAGGAAAAAGGGATATAATATTGCGCAGGTCACTTTTGATTCCGGGTTCACAAGTCCTTCTTATTTTACAAAATGCTTTAAACAAAAGTTTGGACTTTTACCAAATGCTTATCTTGAATCAATCTGATAATGTGTTAACAGTTATCTCACTTTTTGTTGCACCAACTTTAGTACAAAGCTCAACATCGTTGTGTCACTCACTTGTACAGGTATCTATAATTTCAACTTTAGATTTCACGCAAAGTTCGCAAAGGAGCTAAGATCGCTAAGGACTCTTTGCGTCATTGTTTCTTTGCAAGTTTAGCATGAAATACTCCCATTCGTTTCGTATTGCATCATTCAACTTTAGATTTCACGCAAAGTTCGCAAAGGAGCTAAGATCGCTAAGGACTCTTTGCGTCATTGTTTCTTTGCAAGTTTAGCATGAAATACTCCCATTCGTTTCGTATTGCATCATTCAACTTTATATTTCACGCAAAGTTCGCAAAGGAGCTAAGATCGCTAAGGACTCTTTGCGTCATTGTTTCTTTGCAAGTTTAGCATGAAATACTCCCATTCGTTTCGCATTGCATCATTCAACTTTAGATTTCATGCAAAGTTCGCGGAGGAGCCAGGATCGCGAAGGACTCCTTGCGTCATTGCTTCTCTGCGAACTTTGCGTGAAACTTGCATGAAAGGATTAACATAAGCTGGTCGCTGAATGATTTTTGCTATCCCCTGGATGATTTTTTACACTCAGCTCCTTCCTGCTCTTTTTTTAGCATTAATTGAACGATTTGTTATACATCAGCTGCTATTTACTGGATGATTTGTTATAGGTCTCCCCTGCTGTTTCGTAATAATTTTACATCATTAATCAACACAAAAAATTTAATGATGAAAAAGATGATCAACCGCTGTTGTATAATAATCGCAGCGTTATTATTAACAACTCAACTGTCTTTTGGACAAAAATTTTACACAATCAATTTTCCTAACGCAAAAACAAACACAATGAAAACTTATGTAATTGAAAGAGATTTTCCCGGTGCAGGAAAACTAAACGCCCAACAATTAAAAGAGATCGCCCAACAATCATGCAAAACCTTACATGAGATGGGATCATCTATTAAATGGATACAGAGTTATGTTGCCGGTGAAAAATTTTATTGCATTTACCAGGCAGAAAATGAAGAACTGGTTCGCAGGCATGCAAAGCTCGCAGGGTTCCCATGTAATCTTGTAGCAGAAGTAGCAAATGTGATCAGCCCGAAAACCGCTGAATAATCCAACCGGCTGTTTAAAACGCAGCTAAATATCCTATCCATTCGCACAGATTCATACATTATAATCATGTTCGAGCAAACCGGCCCCGTAAGGCCGGTTTTTGTGTACCTGTTACAAATTATATGGCTGTTTTAAAAAATAACAACAGGCAAAAGTAATATACCGTCAAAACACCCTTTCCGTTATAAGAATAATTTGTTTTCTTTAATAAGTGCAATAAATTAGTTGACAAAGGAATAACCATGTTGTAACATTTAATTAATATTTCGCGATGAACAAGCCAGATGAATTTAAATGGATAAAGCTCATTTTAATAAATGAAGCGGGCAATTATCATTTCAATTATGAAGATGGATTGGGTAATAAGGAAGAAGGCCCATATGAACCCGGACCGCTCAATGTAGTGTTGGAGGAGAATTCTTTTGTAAGGCCCATTCGCAGCTCTGAAAAAATGAGCGGGCATATAAAGTCTGTTAACAATGCCGAGCCCAGGCAACACAATACAGGCAAGGGTTTCAAAACAATACCTTTAGCCGTTTATCTTGACGTTATTTCCGACAAACTTTCTCCTGACGAAATCCTGGCAATTGAAGTAATAGTTAAAAAATATCTTCGTCAATTATTGGATGGGCCAGCAAATTTCCAGCTGGTTTATTATCAAAACCAAACATCATCCATTACTCCATTCAACTTACCATTCAATGCCAGGATTGTTGGCGATAATATTAGTTCTTTATCAGCACAGTTAACGGAAGCATATTGGTATAAAGACAACATCGCGGTAAATGATTTTGGTTTAAACATCAGAGCTTATGATGAGATACTGGATTTTAATTCGGAAACAGATATTGATATTTTAATCTGCGACCTTTTTGAGTTCGCAAGATTAATTGAGAATAGATCCCCATTGAATGCAGCACGACTTTATATAATTGTATATGATCATCAGCGATATGGGCAACCACCTCTCCTTCCTTACTGGTTCCTCAACTTTATGCATGACCAGGCTAAGACTTTAAATTGTACTTATTTATATGTAGATGTAGATGATATTAAAACAGCAGGTTCTTTTTTTAAAGAATTCATGTACAATCTTATTCACGATTTTCCATTACATGAAGCATTGAATCAAGCATTGCATAAAACAGAAGGTAAAAACCTTTCAGTAGTTTTATCTGCATCGCCGCAATCCAATCAAAGTTTAAGAATGTCGGATGCACTGGAATCATTCAAAACACAGATACATGATTACAGCAAATCAATGAACCCCGGGAACCCGGGAGTTTTTTTAAGTAAATTTAAAGAGGTCAATCCTTCTATCTTTAACCAGGTACAGGCAACAATATCTGTCGGTTCACATATCCATAATTATTTCAATCATGCAAGAACATTTGACCTGAACTTTCATGGAGAATCAACCGGCCTTGTTCCAATGTCAGATGCTAAAAACGAGTTTCATAATAATATGGAACAGCAGTTTAAAGAATTGCATGTGAACATGAAATCCCTGGTAAATCAAAAGGAAGTATTTGATGCGATAAGAGATATACAGGAAAGAAAGGTAGACATCACCCTCGATCAATTAAGTGAATATCTTGTTTACGCTCCAATGAATAAACATACAAGCCTTCGGCCAGGGGCACAGTACCGGTTAAATGTTTCAATTGGTCAACCTTCACCTTATAGTCTTGTAGAAGGAGACGTACCCTCGATAGATCCTTTACTTCCTGATCCGGATAATGAAAAAGGACACCTGTTGGATATAGTTGTATATCCAAAGGATTTTACATTGATGTCTCCAACTGTTCAATCGGTATACCTGCCTGCACTTGGTGGAACGGATATCATTTATTTTATTGTAAAAGCACCTGCGGATACACAACTTGCTTCGATGCGTGTAGCAGTATTTCATAAAAACAATCTTCTCCAGGCATTTATATTAACCGCAGAAGTAAAAGAGGGAAGATGGTTAGAAGAAGACCCTGCTTTAAAAGTTGTACTTGACCTGGCAACTTCTAAAAAATTTACAAATCTTGATAAGCTGAAACCGCGAAGTCTTTATATTGGTGTGAATGAAAATAGTAATCGTAGTCATTCCCTGTTTTTAAAAAAAGAAGCAATGGCGAAGGAGATCAGCGGCCTGAATGAAACTCTTATTGCAGATACCCAGAAGAAATTAAGTGAATTACTTAAGAGCACCTATTTTCAAAATAATTATCAACAGTACCTTGCAACTGCCAAACCAGGAGATCCCATTCCTGAAATTTTTTATTCAGCGGTGCGGAAATTTGCAAAGTTTGGAAGCAGCTGTTATTCTCATATTTTTCTCTCTAATGATACTGACCTTCAAAAACAATTGCGGGAATTTATAAAATCCAGTGATGATGATATCACGATCGGCAGGCACGAAATTAATTTCTCTTATCCGTGGCCGTTAATGTATGATTATGATATTTCAGAACCGGCATACGGCATGCCTGACCACCCTGTATGCTTAGGTAAGAAACTGGATGTTGCAGCGCACAAAGATTCGGTTTGCAAAGAAGGAGAAGGCTGTCCGCACAATCCCGGTCTTTATACTTATTGTATTGAAGGTTTTTGGGGAGTAAGGCATAGAATAGAACAGCTTATTACAAACAAAAAACCCGAGGATACTAAAGTTAGCATACAGCTTAACAGTGGTACAGGCATTTCTTTTTGCAATAACGTGATTGATAATTACGCTGACGAACTTAATAAAACACTTGAGGGCGATTTTAAAGCACAGAAAATTAAATCCGACGCTGATTTGGTCGAACTGTTATGGGATGTAAAATCCAGGCCGGCAGCTTTGGTAGTTTTTGGACATATGCAGACTACACCTGAAACCGGTGAACCCAATCATCCAAGGATCATTACGTTTCCTAAAGCTGAATGGCAGGGCAATGCAATTATCCCCAAAGAAAAATGGATATATCATGAATTACTCTTTAATAAGATCAAGAACAAAGATTCATGGCAGGGAGATCCTTTACCGGTTGTTTTCCTGATCAACTGTTCTAATGCAGGAATGACCGTTGAATCACTTAATTCCATTGTACAGGACTTTTATGTTGCAGGTGCTACCGCTGTAATAGGAACCGAATGTGATATTACTACCGACCTCGGGGCAAGATTTGTGAAAGAAGTATTGGATGGCCTGTATAACAAAGACCTTGAACTTGGAGAGGCAATACGCCAGTTTAATAAAAATCTTTTTGCATCAGGTATCCCGTTAGCTTTTGTGTTTACCTGTTTTGGCAATAACAATTTAAAAATTATAAAATGATCAATCAGATGATAAGAAAACAAGTGGCACTTACAATTATCCTGTTTTTTTTATTTGCGCAGGTAAGATCACAAACACTGGCGCTTTTTGAACAAACAAGTTTTGAATTAAACGGGTTGATACCTAAAGATACTGTTACAGTTCCATTGAAAATTGATTCTACTATCAACCTGAGCGATGTTTCTGTAAAGGCAATTCCTTTTATAGTAAGATTAGGAGATAAGAACAGTGAATCATTTAAAGATGCGATCAGGGTATATAAAAATGATTCGCAGCCTATCATAAATTTTATTGTCGATATGACAAAATTAAAAATACCAGGCACATACGACCTAACTATTCTTTATAAAATTAGAAACAATGCGGAACAGCCACTTAAGATTTTCTTTAAAAGACCTGCTGCTATAATTGATACAGTTTCAAGTATTCTGATCAATATTACTAAATGGGGTGGTAGTAACAGTTACGGAGCCTTTGTATTAGATGCAGGAAAAAGTCTTTCCGATATCAATGAAATAAAATTTTCCAATCCCAATTTTACAAAGATCAACAAGGGCGATATTATTAGTTTTCGAGATACTCTTTACAAGATAAAAGCAGGGGAACGTTTTAAAGCTGAATATACGCCTAACGAAAAACTGATTTCAGATCTACCGCTCGGAGAAACGGTCGGGCAAATGAAAGTAACTTCTCCTGAGATGACACCCGTTACCATCAACTTTATCATAATAAAAAAACTGGCTAAACCATGGATACTTGTCGTTGTTCTTTTGGGTTTGTTACTGGGTTTTATAGTAAGACATTTTTTAAAAGATAAGACCGAACAGCAGGAAGCCAGGATAAAAGCATTGGAATTGATGAACCAGATCATCAGTGACACCAGGCCAATTTCAGATGAGCCTTTCAGAAAAGATATTGCGAAGATGTTGGACGGTTTAAATAATGTGTTGAAAACATCACGGGGTAGTTCTTACTTTGGCCCCGCCCCTGAAAAAACACTTACTGGTAAAATGAATGAAACGGTAACCAGCTTCAATGATAGAAAAAATATTTTCCAGCAATACTATACTACACAAAAAGATTCGTTTAAAGAGCTGTCAGCGGGTTTTGAATATACGGGATTGAGTACATCGACAAAGAAAATACTTCAACCTGCTTTAACTTTTTATACTAATGCAAAAACTTATCTTGAAAAATCAAATCCTACTGCAGCAGAACAAGAAATTACCAATGCCATTTTCCAAACCAATGAATTGTTTAAGGATTTTACCAGTTATTATACAGCACTCGCTCAATTAATGGAAGCAGATAGTTTTTATCCTGCAACTATAACTGCCAATGCAAAGCTATTTATCAAACAATATCTTACTGAAATAAAAAACCAGTTGCCATTCAGAAACAGCACGGTTACAAAAGAAGTAGCTGATGATGTGATCAAGGCGGACATAATACTTGATGCAAAAGATAAAATGATGAAGTACCTTGACGAGGTTAATTCAACATCCTTTCAATACGCCCCGGTATTGAATGGATCAACTGAAGGACAAAATTTTGACCAGCAACTTGACGAATGGAAAAAAACATTGAAAAACATCAGCGACAATCCTTCTGATTACAAAGATCCATCCCAATACATTGCTGCAACCCTTATCAGTAATTTCAATAGTGCATGGGATGCGCTTCAAAAGAAACAAGGCACGGGATTGGGTGATACTCAAAAAACATTTTTAAAAGATGAACAAAAAACTGATGTTAAATCAAAAATTGCATTCACTCCTGGAGAATATTTTGACAATAATACGGTAATGGCTGACCTCGAAAATAATATTCAACGTGCAAAAAGCAGCTGGCGTTGGATCGCCTGCATTAGAACTGGCATCTTACTGCTAATTCTTTCCTTTATTGTTTTTCAATCTTATGGAGCTAGCTTTACGGGCACCTTAAGTGAATTGATCGCCATATTCCTTTTTTCATTTTCCTTTGATATTACAGTGGAAAATGTTTTACAATTAAAAGATAAGAAACTCCAGAATTAACAAGAAGCAAAATAGAAGGCCGGTTCTTTAATGTTTTGTTGTATAATTTGATCTCATGCTATTGGCTTCAACATGATAAGTGAATCAACGGCAACAAAAGTTATTGCTACTGGTTCACTGATTGCTTTATTCGGCAGGCATTTTTCTAAAAATAAAGTATCATTCATTTTTTATACAATTAGAATGTGTAGAGAAAAGCTATTTTTGTAACCAAATATTAAAATATGAAAAAAATTATCGTGCTGCTTTGCTTTATTTGTTTTGCTGTTTTTGCCCATGCACAAACGGCAGAAAAGAATAAACATGATTCATCTGGAAAAACAATGATCGTGGATGCTTCCTGCGGATCTTGCAAGTTTGGACTAAAAGGAACCGATTGTGCACTGGCAGTGAGGATCGATGGAAAAGCATATTTGGTGGATGGCGCCAAAATAGATGATTATGGTGATGCACATGCGGCAGATGGGATGTGCAATGCGATAAGAAAGGCAGAAGTTAGTGGGGAGATAAAAGGTAAAAGGTATGTAGCAAAGAGTTTTAAAGTACTTCCGACTGTAAAAAAAGCAAATTAAGTTTTAAATGTTCTGGCATTGGCGCGGGTCTCCCGACCTGTGTCAATTACGGCGAATAATAGAAACGCGGATGACACGGATGCGACGGATTAGCACGGATTGTTTTTATCTGTATTATGCTGAGCTAGCAGCATTCATCCGCGGTTATCCCCTCAATTAGCGTCATCCGCGTTTCTATCATTCGCATAGATCTTTTCGGGAAAAATATAATCTTCCGAACACTTGTGGTGAAGCCACGAACCAATGCATACAAGTTTAAAAGCAACTTCAAATAAAAGTTACAACTTTCTAACAATAGTCGCTGAGGCGCAGAAACGAACGTGTTTGTATCTCTGCGCCTCCGCGTCTCTGCGGTTATCAAATTCTTTATGCATCCATCAATGTTTGAATATCAAATTTTGACATTTTCATAAATGCTTCAATTACCCGGGGTGCTTTAACTGGATCAGCCATTAGTTGATGCAGCACTGCAGGCACAACCTGCCAGGAAACACCAAATTTATCATCCAGCCAGCCGCAATTATCGTATCTGCCGCCTTTCCCCAACTTCTCCCAGTAATAATCAATATCCTTTTGTGTTTCGCATTCTATCACAAAAGAAGTTGCAGGAGTAAATTTGTATTTGGGCCCGCCATTTAAACCCATAAACTTATTTCCATTCAACTCAAAGTTTACTACAATTGGATTTTCCGAAGTAATTTTTGAGTCCTTAAAAATCGAGCAGTAATATTCTGCTGCTGCTTTGGCTTGCCCATCAAACCACAAGCATGGATACATTTGATTCGACATGTTGTTTAATTTTTAATTAATAATTTTTAGCAAACTTATGTTTGATCACAAAGCAGAAATAGAACAAAACCGACATTTTTAAGATACCAATAAGGTTGAGTAGCATTTTAATATTGTTGAAATTAGTTTAAGAACCCATCAACTTTCAACAATATTCAACAATATTCAACCATCATTCAACCATCATTCAACCATCATTCAACTATCATTCACCTATTAATCCAAATTACAACACTTATACTGATTCAATATTGGAGCCAAAGTTGAGATATTCCTTAGGCGTGATATTGGTAAATTCTTTGAATGCACGGATATAATGGCTCTGGTCTGCATAACCATTTTCAAATGCTATGTCGGATAGTTTATGATAATTTTTATGGTTTAATTGCTGAAATGCTGAATCGAACTGGCAAATCCGTCTATAAAGGTTGGGGGCAATTCCAATATGATTTTCAAACACCCTTTGAAATGTTCTTTCAGTAATATGCAACTCTTTCTGAACCCGGATCAAAATATCTTTGGAAGGATTCTTTGCAATTGTTGTGCTCGCAAATTTAATAATGTTATTATCCGCTTTTGAACCGGATATTAAACTGAAAATATAATCATCCAATAAATCAACCATATTTTTTGTTGTAACAGCATTCAGTAATCGCTCCTGTAGTTCAATTGTTTTTTGCGGTTCTAACAAATTCAGATCAATGGGCCTGTCAGTCAGTTCCAGTGCCGGCACTCTAAAGATCGAATGCAATGAGTAAGGTTTAAAAAAATATGCAATAAAAGTAAAGTCTTCGGTAAAGCTGATTGTTTCAGGAAGAATGGTTTGACCGAAGAGGGTAAGATGAGAAGTAGCATTTTTTCCGATTGTTCCCTTTGTAGTTTTGAAAAGTAACGTTGGCACAGCATTAGCAAATAATGGTAATGAAAACGGCTCAGCAATCTCGTAATTTTCTATCACTAAGATCCTTTCAACATAAGCTGCAATCTTTTCATTTGCTGCAAGCTTTTTTACTTTCATTTCAGATTGTATTTTTCAAACCGTTTTATAAATAAAAAATATATTGATATTAATACTGTAAGAAATCGATCACAGTAATCATTCCTCTCTGTGTAAAACTCAGCGCTCTCCTATTCTCTGCGATGATTTTTTTACCGCTGAGAACAAGAGAAACAAGAGGTTCCGCAGAGGAATTTCCCTGGGTAAAACTCTACTTCCTCCTTTTCTCTGCGGTTATCTACGTTTCTGCCATGGCTATCTTATTATACTTATTCCTGTATTCAACCGGTGTAAGGCCGGTCATTTTTTTGAATAGATCCCGGAAAGACTTGGTATCACTATAACCAACTTCATACATCACTTCAGAAATATTTTTTCGGCTGGTTTCAAATTGTCGTTTTGCAACTTCAATTTTTATTCTTTGAATGTATTCTAATACCGAGTTATTTGTTGCCTGTTTAAACCTTCTTTCAAAAGTACGTCGACTGGTTGCTGCCTGTTTTGCAAGTTCATCAGTGGATAATTTTTCATGGATATTCTTTTCAATGTATTCCTGTGAATTTAAAATTTCTTTATCCTTATGATCTTTCTGTCCTTTGAACATGGCAAATGCCGCCTGGCTATTCCTGTCAATATCAATAGCAAAATATTTGGAAGCAAGAATGGCTGTATCCCTGTCTGTATATTTCTCTACCAAATGCAGCAGTAAATTCCAATAAGAATTGGCGCCACCACTGGAGTAAATCCGTTTTTCTTCAGTCACTATATTTCCTTCCACTACTTCCACAGCAGGATACATTTGCCTGAACTCATTTTGAAAACCCCAATGTGTTGAGCATTTTTTTCCATTAAGCAACCCCGTTGATGCCAGCAAAAAAGCACCCACACACAATGAAGCCAGTTCCGCACCTTTATTGTATTGCTGAATTATCCATGGAATTGCATCCGCGTTTTTCTTTACGGCAGCAGTCATATCACCAAACAAAGCGGGTATAAATATCAGATCCGTTTTCTTTACGTCTTTTAATTGCTTGTCGGTATGTACTGAAAACAGCCCGTTATTTAGTTTTACTTCTTTCTTTAATCCTACCAGTTCTACTTCAAATAATGGTCGTTTTCCCGCAGCAATTAAAAACTGGTTGGTTGCAGTAAACAAATATTGAGGATCTGCTATTGCCTGCATTACCGAAGATTCAGGCACCAGGATAGATACTTTTTTCATAAATCAAAGATAAAAGGCTTTTATGTCACAATCTACCCTCTAAATTGGCATAGCTGCCACCCGGAAACATAAAAATTCTCTTTCATCTTTGTATTGTCAATTTGAAATGCCAGCCGATCGCGGAATATTTAGTTGCACAACAAAGATTAAGACATACAAATATTTTGAGAAGCCATTAAATAATAAAAAAATCAAAAACAATGAGAAAGTTAAAATTACAAATGCAAATTTCAGTCGATGGTTTTGTTGCAGGACCTAATGGGGAATTAGACTGGATGACCTGGAACCAGGATCAGCAATTAAAAGATTTTACTGAGGAAATACATAAAACCGTTGACACAATTATCATGGGTCGTAAAATGAGTGACGGATTTACTCAACATTGGGAAGCTGTTGTTAATGATCCCGCAGCAGATAGATCTGCACAAAATTACAGGTTGGCAGAGCTCTTAGTGAATGTGCCCAAATACATATTCTCAAAAACAATTCACAGCCATAGCGGGAAAAATACAATTGTAGTTAATGGCGATTTGGTTTCGGAAGTAAATAAATTAAAGGCAGGTAACGGCAGTGATATAATTGTTTATGGTGGTGCCGGTTTTGTTTCAAGCTTAATAAAGGCAGGTCTTATAGATGAGTATTACCTGTTTCTTAATCCTGTAGCCATTGGAAAGGGCATGCAGATCTTTAACCAGGTAACAGCATATAAAAACATGCAATTGCAATCTGCTACAGCTTATGAATGCGGAGTAGTGGTTTTGAATTATACAAATGTAAAATAGAATTTTAAGGCGATCATTCATTATATAACATTTTAAAAACTTACAGTCATGGCAACACAAAAAATCACAGCCTGTTTATGGGTTGAAAAAGAAGCTAAAAAAGCAGCTCAGTATTATCTTTCCATTTTTAAAAAGGGAAAAATAAAATCATACGAAGCTTATAAGAATACTCCCAATGGCAGTTTTGATACAGCAACTGTTGAGGTATTAGGAATGGATTTTCAAATATTGGCTGCAGGACCACTTTTTAAATTTAATGAAGCTGTATCATTCGTGATAAGTTGTAAAGACCAGTCTGAAGTGGATTATTACTGGAAAGCGCTTGCTGCCAAAGGTGGAAGTGAAGGTCCTTGCGGATGGGTAAAAGACAAGTATGGCCTTTCCTGGCAGGTTGTGCCGGCGCAACTCACCAAATTGCTTACACATAAAAACAAAGCTAAAAAAGATTATGCGATGCAGGCATTACTAAAAATGAGCAAGATTATTATTAATGACCTGGAAAAAGCGTAACGAATAACAGTACTATGAAATCAATTCATTCATACCTCAGTTTTGGGGGTAATTGCAGGCAGGCCATGAAATTTTATCAAAGCTGCCTGGGTGGTGAACTTAGTTTTCAGTACGTGGGAGATACCCCACTTGCTGCAAAAATGCCGGCGAGGATGAAAAAATGCATATTACAGGCCATCTTAAGAAGTGATACACTTACACTGTTTGGTTCAGATATGGTTGCGGATAGCGGGTTAATACAAGGAAATAGTATTTCTCTTTTGCTGAATTGCAGAACTCAAACTGAAATAAGAACCTGTTATAAAAATTTATCTCAAAGTGGCAGACAAACACATCCTCTTAAACAAACCTACAGCGGAGCCATCTTCGGAGGGCTTACGGATAGATTTGGAAATCATTGGTTGCTTTCATATGAAAAAAAATTAAAAAAGCAAGAATAAAAATATAACGACGCACTCACGCGGTTATTTGTAGTGTATAATTTATTGCGGTCCGTATTATTATTAAGTAAATCTTGCTACCGCGAATGCATTGACTGTTTAACAGTTGATCCGGGTAGTGGTACAGTTTGTATTTTTTTAACCGCAGAGAATAAGAGTAAAAAGAGATTTCGCAGAGCATCTTTGCGAAATCTCTGCCCTCTCCTTCTTTGTGGTTAACAGGTATTCAATCGATGATATTGTATGGAAGTGGAACGCCACTTTCTGCTGCTGTAAATACTTTTATTGAGAATGTGCCGACGTTCCAGGCATGTATGTTTGAGGTAATATCGAATTGAGTAATTTTTAACCAACCGATATTTTTATTTAACAGTAAATGCCTGGATATAAAGCTTACATTACATCATCAACTTTGGATAATTAATTCTCTTCACTGATTAGACTTTATTCCTGTTTTGCGAAACCCCTGTTAATTCCAGGTAGGTGTATCAAGATCATTTTCTAAATCTTAATTTATGTGTTTCTCGGCCAGTGCAAGTTTTGGAGCGGCTGTTGTTTTAACAGCAGTTGCTGTGGTGGCTATAAAAAAAACTACCTCAGCTTCACAACTTCCCTTTGCAGTTATTCCACTTATTTTTGGTATCCAGCAGTTATCAGAAGGATTTGTATGGCTGGCGCTTACCAACAATACCTATACAGCTTTCAAGGAGATCAGTACCTATACTTTCCTGTTCTTTGCACAAAGCGTTTGGCCGCTATGGTTGCCGTTTGCCATATTCAAAATGGAAAACAATACAAAACGAAAACAGGTTCAAAAGATCTGGGTGGCAATAGGTGCAATCCTTTCCGTATACCTTGGCTGGTGCCTGTTCACTTATCATGTTGACCCAACAATAACAGGTCTTCATATTTCCTATAACAAAGTTTATCCCGCTGCAGTGAATAAATACTGTGGTTTCATTTACATCATTGCAACAATTGTTCCTGCATTCTTTTCCACCAGTAATCGCATGTGGACATTGGGTATAACGATCCTGGTCTCCTATATAATTACGGCTATTCTTTATCAAGACCATATCGTTTCTGTGTGGTGTTTTTTTGCTTCTTTTATCAGCGTCCTTATAGCATTCATCCTTTATAAAAATAAAAATGGATCACTAAAAGTTGTTAACAGACATTAAGCTTAAAGTGGCTGCCGTCACACATTTCAATAAAAAGAGTTATGAAGGAAATGCCAATAACATTATTGAAGTTGCATACCTGATCAGTAAATGATACAATTTATTTAAGATTTTATATAACAACTATCTTGTTCATCTTTTCCAACTTTGTAAACAAATGAAAGTAGCCATATTCAGTACGAAATATTATGAAAAGGAATACCTCAGCCGTTTTAATGATGAGAACAAACATGAACTGACCTTTTTTGAAACTCCGTTAAATTCAAATACAACTACCCTGGCTTCAGGATTTGGTGCTGTTTCTATAATGCTGGCTGATAAGATAGACAGGACCGCAATAGAAAAATTATCAGCATCAGGTGTCAAACTTATTGATTTACGCAGTGCTGGTTTTGACAATGTTGATATCATCGCTGCGATGGAGCATAACATAAAAGTAATGAGGGTGCCTGCTTATTCACCGCAGGCAATAGCTGAACATGCAGTTGCACTTATTCTTGCTTTAAATAGAAAAACGCACAAGGCATACAACAGGGTCAGGGAAAATAATTTTTCTTTAGAAAACCTTATGGGCTTTAATCTCTTCGGAAAAACAGCGGGGGTAGTTGGAACAGGTAAAATAGGGAGAGCATTTTGTAACATTATGCTTGGTTTTGGTTGCAAAGTGATCGCATGCGATGTCAAAGAATCGGATTCGTTAAAAGAAAAGGGAATTATATACATGTCCTTTGATGATTTGATCGCCCAATCAGATATTATTTCAATTCATTGCCCACTCACTATTTATACGAGGTATCTTTTTAACAGGCAAACTTTCGCAAAAATAAAAAAAGGTGCTATGCTTATTAACACCGGAAGAGGCGGGATAATTAAATCGGCAGATGCTGTTGATGCATTAAAAAGCGGGCAACTTGGTTATTTGGGAATTGATGTATACGAGGGCGAAGAGGGATTATTTTTCAAAGATTTATCTGCAAGTATAATAGCAGATGATGTAATTGAGAGGCTAATGTCTTTTAATAATGTACTCATTACACCCCATATCGCATTTTTTACCCGGGAAGCCGTGGAACAAATTTCAAAAATAACCATACAAAATTTCACAGATTTTGAAAACGGACTATCATTAGAAAATGAAGTAACGATGTCTGCGATTTGATAATGGCTAAGGTCGAACTCTTTCATAACAACTCTTCACAAGCCCGTTAGAATATACCGTAGTGCCGGTATGCCTGAAATGAAGGTCTTTGTCGAGATGGCCGAACAACGGGATACCCGTTCCTATAAGTTCAGGTACTTTTGTAATGATCAATTCATCGATATAATCTTCTCTCAAAAAACTTTGAATTACTTTCCCTCCATCAATATAGATATTCGAAAAACCTTGATTGGAAAGATAGTCCAGCAAGGCTTTGGGCGGCATAGAAAGCAGGCTTACTTTATCCCGGACAACGTCCGGTACTTTTTTAATAGTGGAGCTTAATACAAAAACTTTTTTTTCATAAGGCCATACAGGGAACTCAATTACTTTTTCAAATGTGCCTCTTCCAATAACAATGGCATCGATCCTGGTTATAAATTCTTTAAAGCTATCATTCAGTTCATCACTTTCGAATTTAACCAGCCAGTCGATATCACCATCTTCCCTGGCAATAAAGCCATCAAGACTTGTTCCTACATAAACGAATGTTCTCATTGATTGATTTTGAAATACACGTACCGGTGCATGTTCTCCCGATCAGCACCAAATTTTAAAAAAACTCCATTCTATTGGGTGTACGGAGGACATGAACTAAGTTAGGATTTTTTTTATAACTGTTTGTCGCAGGTCGGGAGACCAGGCGATGGCATCAGGTTTTATTAAGCAGCAGAAAACACCTCATTGATTTTGAAAAATTATACAATGGCTTTTGCAAAAAGCAAAATTGAAACTAATCAGCTACCAGGTGCCGGTGCCTGGTCTCCTGACCAGCACCAAATTTTATTACTAACCCTTGTTGATTTTTGGGCACCGCCTGAACACATGTAATTAATATAAAATCGGCACCTTACGAACGCGGATGATCTTAAGACTGTTCAAAACACGAATGACCTGGTAAGTAGGATCAAATTCATGCCAGCGAAAACCAAAGTTAATGGAAGAAGGGTTTTTGTGATGATTGTTATGGTAAGCTTCCCCCATCATCAATAGATCGACTTTAAATAAATTGGTAGAAGTATTTTTGAGTTTGAAGTTTACAGAACCATGTTTATGAGCAAACCAATTTATAATAGCTCCATGCAAAGGAACCATGAACACGTGTATCGGAAGTAAGACAAACCACCATGCAGATGGAGCAAAGAGAATATATATAAGTGTATAGATTGCGATCCATCCTATACGTGACCATATGCTGTGAGCAATCTTATCAAGTTTGCGCCAATCCGGTAAATTTTTCAAAAATCTTGGCTCGGCCTGCAGCTTTCCGTTGAACAAACGTGAAGACACCTTGCGTGCATGACTCATAAGCTTGAAAATATTGGAATCAAATTTAGGAGAATGCGGATCGTTTTCAGTATCGGTATATGCATGATGCATCCTGTGCATAATGGCATATATACGCGGACTGATATAGGATGATCCCTGGGTGATGTATGTGAGCAGATAAAAAAAACGTTCCCATCCTTTACTCATGCTAAATGCGCCATGGGCAGCATAGCGATGCTGTAAAAAGGTTTGCATAAAAAGAGAGGCATACCAGTGAATAATTAAAAAAAGCAAAATAAAAATCATAATAAATTAAATGTTATTGTTTGAAAAAATCGGCAGACAGATAAGAAGTCTGAGAAATAATTGATGTAAAAGCAAAGATTAAATAACAGGTATGCATGCTTCGTATTGCTGAAGCCATATTGGACAGCTATTCAAAATTCCAGGAAAGAGAAGGCTCAATTTATTTTTTTCTTATCGTAATGTATACTAAATTATTCATAACCGCTTTTTATTGTTGTTACCATCATTTTGAAGCGACCATTAGGTTTAATAGAATTAGGTGCATGGGCAGGGATAATAATACACATCCCTGTTTCCAATTGGTGGGAAATCTTATTGATAACTATTTCAACGCTTCCATCAAGAACCTGGGAAAAGGAATCGAAGGGAGAAATTTTTTCTACCATTCCCTGTCCGCTATCAAAAGACATCAACGTTATATTCCCGGTAATCTTATTAAAAATGCACCTGGTATTAATGGTATCGTCGGCGTAATCAATAATCCCGTTTATAGTACACGACCTTGCGATCTCTAATAGGTCAGCTTCACTTCTTTCATCTTCCATAATGCAAAGATCCAATCTTTAATGCTATTGATTGTTACACGTGGGGGTTAAAAACTTACAGGATTGTCATATGGCGATTAAAGATCTTCAAGCGTTTTTCTTCGTTTCTCGCCTATCTTTTTAAAAGCGGATGGCGTAATGCCGGTGATCTTTTTGAATTGATTTGATAGATGTGCCACACTGCTGTAATGCATTTGAAAGGCAATTTCTGTAATGGAAAGCTCATCATAGATAAGCAGTTCCTTAATACGTTCCACTTTATGTATTATGTAAAATTGCTCGATGGTAATACCATGTGATTCCATAAAAAGACCAGAGAGATAATTATAATTATTTTGAAGCTTTTCGCTTAAATAATTTGAAAGATTGATTGACAAGGGCTCTGCTGAATAGTGTACCAGTTCTATAATAACATTTTTCATCTGTTCAATCAGGATGCTTTTTTTGTCCTCTATCAATTCAATACCTGATCGCTTCAACACTTTATTCAATTCATTCCATTTTTCCTGCGAAATGTCATCCACGTCTGCAACACCGAGGTCAACATACTTGTAATTGATCCCAAGCTTTTCCAATTCTGCCTTGACCAACATTTTACAACGCAGGCTGACCATATACTTCAAATAAAGTTTCATATTATAGTTTTGAATTATGGGCACCGATAATGGCCCCATATAAATTCAATATGAATATAAAAATTCATTGTGAAAATGAAAAATTTAGATATCTATTTTCCCGCAAATTTTGATCTGCGGGAAAACATTTCTTTTATTGTATAAGAACAGTGAGGATTAAAAACCGGGTTATTTCCTGAGCATTTCCTGCAACTCCCTTGCATTCTCAAATGCACTCCCGATGGTATTGTTGAAGTATGCATAAACATCTTTGCCTTGTTTTAGCCATGATCTTATTTTTACTGCGTATGTTTCCAGTTGCTCCCTGCTATAACTTCCACGATAATCTCCTGTGGGGCCATGAAACCGTATAAAAACGAAGCGGGCATTTTTATTTACTTCGCTGTTCCTGCCTTTAGGAATATCATGTATTACAACAGAGGCTTTATAACTATCAATCAATTCAAAAGTTTCTGCTATATACCAGCTCGCATGCCTGAACTCTACCGCAATCTTCCATTTACCTCCCTTATCATTTTCCTTTACTTTCTTTAATATATCTTCTACCTGGCTAAAATACTCCACAGTTATTTTTCCGGGAAATTGTATAAGTAAACAAGCTTTTTTCTCACCCAGTTTACCGGCAGCATTTAAAAAATTTTCAATCAAAGCGAGATCTGCTTTTAACTCCTTCGCATGCGTGATCTCTTTTGAAAGCTTTACAGTGAACCGGAAGCTTGCAGGAACATCATTTGCCCATTTTTCAAACGTAGATGGCATAGGCAACTTATAAAAGCTACTGTTTATTTCAAGCGAATTAAAAAATGAGCTGTAATAATGAAGCCTGCTTTTCCCTTCAAATGCTGGTGGATAAGATTGCCTGTTGCCCGGTACAACAATATTGCTGGTACCGATCCTGGATATGCCTTTCATGCGTTCATTTAATAATTGTTTTCATCGTTATATAAATGAAGCATAAAATATGCCCGTTTCAGTGAGCCGGTTTTACGTATTGTTTGCTTATAACCGCGGAGACGTGAAGGCGCAGAGAAAAACTCCTGCGTCCCTGCGGTTATTAATTTATCCAGTTGGGGTATATTAAACTGGCCTGAATATTGAATTCCAAATAGCTCATTTAAAATCTTACATATGGTTTGGCAAAATATTATCGCATTTACCGATAACAATACTCCTTACAGGTTCAAGGTATCAACTTCAAGAGGAGAAAATAGTGATGAATGTAAAATCAGCGTGGATGAATTGAATGAATATGATAAGAAAGTAGATGAATTTGATTTCGTGTATGATGTAAAGCAGGATATGCCCGAAGCTGACTATAAAATTCACAATAAACCAGTGATGGTGATTTTGGAACAAATGCTGGCTATCAACGGCGATCCTAAAAGCTGGTAAAGCAACCGTTGTAATCGTAGTTATTTTAAATGGCTTAGTTAATTTGGAAATGTGATGATTTGGAAATTTGGTGATGAAGAACTATTATTTTCGAATGCATTCAAATAATAATAATCCTTCCGGGTCTCCAAATGCCGCTCTAATACATCTTAATACCACAATGTCGACCGTGAAAAATATTTGAGCAAAATAATTAGGTAATATATTTTTCAGGCATTTAGTTTCCTCGCATATGGACGCAAATTCTTTCTGCCAAAATCTATGTTTTTTTTAGTCTGTATGCATCTGCGTCCTCTCGTCTGTTCTTCATTTCCAAATCATCACATTTCCAAATCACCAAATTACTTCCTCTTCTTAAAATAAAAAACCTGTCCTCACTGTAAATACGTTTGCTTCATCCGACATGCCATACGAAACATTGAAAGCAATTTTATTGTACGGGATAAAATAAACACCTCCGCCGTAACCAATATGTATTTTATCAGAGTTATCATCCTTTACCCAAACCCTGCCATCATCGAAAAATCCATAAATACCCAATGCTCCCCTGAAAACATAACCTTTCAGCGTTGCAACCTTCAAACGCAGGTCGGTATTCTGGTAAAAACTTGTTCTGCCTGTAAACCTTGTACGCCAATACCCACGTAAATAATCCAATCCACCAATACTATTAGCCTGGTAAAATTCATAGTCGCCCATATTCGTTGCAAATCCCGTTCTATGTGCCAGGGTCAACCCATTAGCAATGGGGATGTATGCATGACCGCTAGCCTGCAGCTTTACAAAATCCCTTTCCACTTCTTTGAGGTTAGCCATATAGCTTGCGCCAAATTGATAACCGAAACCTAATTCCGGGTTTCTTTTGTTAACTACCCTGTTCCTGCCGTAAGACATGTTTACGCCGCCAAAATATTTACTGCTGTATACGGATGAATCAAGCTGGTTACCTGGTTGCGATATGAATTTATTTTCTGTGGGCTGTATTTTTACTGATTGAAAAACGAGTCCTGTAATTAATTTTGCCCTTTGCCATGTCCGGCTTACTGCAGGATTCAATAAAAAACCTGAAGAGCGTACCCTGAAAAATTTCTTCTTCTGGCCGTTTAGTTTTGTTTCATTTCCATAGCCATAAAAATTCAACACATATCTTGGCGCCCTGAAACTTGCGTCTAATTCTACATCCCATTTTCCCAATGCCTGTTTAAATATTCCCTGGTAGAAAAAACCGACTGAACCGGTAGCGGCTGCAAAAGTTCCTCCTATTGATTGCTCCCAGCCATAAGGAAATTTATGCCATGCCATTTTTCTATAAGTAATACCTAATCCAATTGTGAAACCATCATCTGCATTGAAACCAGGCGCTATCAATGGTTTCCACCAATCATATTTAAAAGCCTTCCTGTTATATAGTGTATAGCTTGTATCATTGGTTGACCGGGTTTTAAAATCACTCTTAAGTGCGATGTTATTGTCCTTCGTATCATATACCCTTGATCTTTTTCCTGATCCATTGCCAGCGGTGCTATCGGTAAATTTATCCTGCCCGTCTCCTCCTATCGTTCTTAAAAATATTTTGTTGCGTGAATTACCTTTAAAAATAAAATGATCATTGTCGCCAAAACCATAAATGTTTATCTCCTTTGTAATATCGTGTGTAAATTTTCTATAGAATATGCTGTCTTTAGGTAAATCATCCTTACCCAATTCCTGTACCGTGATCTCAGTTGTGTTATTATCGATCTTATTGATAGTAAAAATTTCATCCTTATCAGATCCAACAATTGTTACACGCTTGTTGATAGCCTTATAATACTTCAGGCCATAGAATAACATATTGTCTCTTCTTTGCTTCAGTCTTTTTTCAACAAAAGCGCCGGACAGATCAGTGATCTCTTTGGGCATTTGCATAACAGCAGCATGAATAGCTGAATCAGTTAATAATGCCTGTACTGTATGAATGGTATTTACCCAATCTTCTTTTGTAAGTTCATTCATGAATTGTTTGTCGATCACTACACCCGCAAGATTAACACCTACTATATCATGAATATTTGGCTTCATATTTCTCACACTTCTCAATATCCATGGAAGCGATAGTAAGAACAGGTTTACTCCATCTGTTCTTGAAAAGGCCTGGTCCCGGTCTTTTGCAAAAGGAATAAAAGTTGTCTTGCCATCGTGTTTATATGCCGCCCACACCCATTGGTCAGGGTGCCTGTCCCAGTCATTCACCAGCATATCTAAAAACCGGATCTTCAAAAACTCATGCTGATCTACCTGCTTATCATTATCCTTCTGCAATTTTTCAAATAATTTTTCTGTATTATCAACGTCGTCTGCAAAATTCGTCAGTGCTGTATTTCGCCAGCCATCCCCGTTGGGTCTTTCTTCAAACAAACAGAGTTTATTCGCAAACTCATTCCTGAATTCTCCCAGTCGCGGGTTATCGGGCACATAGACTATAACAGGATTGGTATGAAGAGCGCCTATACTTTCTGTAAGGCTTGCAATGGCAAGCGGCCCATAAGGGTGTGCAGTAGATATCTGGTCATTCACAATATCATTCACCACCGATCCTTTAAATTCTTCGGGGATAAGCAGTTCAAGGTCTTTATCAATTGTTCGCAGGAGATATTCTTTTCCTTCCTTGTTTAGCATGCGAAGAGATTTTGTCTGGTGCCCGCCTCCCATTTTAGTTGGTGTAAGTCCGCCGGCAGTTGTATCCATATCAAATACCGGGAAGCTAACGGGTATGATCCATTCGGGTCGCCAATGTTTTCCCCACCAGAATTGTTTCCATTTTGAGGCTTTGAACTGGATACCGGCCGGCATGGTAAATGTTGTTGGTTTTGAAGTATCGGCTACGATCGCATGCCCACTTGTATCCTGGCCTGATCCGCTTGAGATAAGAAATACAATATCCAGGAAAAGAATGACGGTTATTTTAAAATATTTCATACCCATAAGTTTAGTTTATATGAATACCGGGATCAAATGTGGGAAATAAAATAATCTTTTGCAATAGGCAGGCCAAACTGGTTATTCCACACAGTTAAAGGTACATATGCTTTGAAAGATTTTTTGTAAAAAAGCGAGGTCTATACAGTGGCCGAAGAATGTGTGTGCTTAAATGCACCATGCCTCCAGTAAACAATAATTGCTTTGGCAATTTCTTTGAGAGAGTTGATATCGTTGGGTTTCTGAAAATAGCCCTGGACGGAAAGGTGAAATGATTCCTCAATCAGGTTGTTCTCTTTTGCAGTTGATAGAAAAACAAATGGAATTCTTTTAGAGCTGATGGCAGTATCCAGGTCAATTACTTTTTTAAATGCCAGCCCATTCATAAACGGCATATTAATATCGCTGATTATCAGGAATGGAACTTCCGTAGTTGTTTTTAAATATTCAATTGCTTTTAATGGGTGTAGAAAGCATCTTAATTCATTTTTAACGCCGATTTCCCTGAATACATTTACCAACATGTCACAATCTTCAGCATCGTCTTCAACGATCACAATCGGGCTATTTTTCATACTATAATTTTCCGCTGTCATGTTGTGCAAAGAATAGGTGAAGTTAACAGGGTTCTCCAGATGAAGCACCAATGAAGTAAGGTACGCTTTTAATTTTAAGTATTACTCTTAATGTAGCACAATTTGGGGTAAAACTGTATGTTCTGGCTTATGTCCGGCGGAACTGTTTGCTGTTTTTTCAGCAATGTCAAATGATCAATCCCCAATTTTTATCAGTATATCTTTCTTCCTGCAGCAATTTCATTATTTCTTCCCGTATCGCTTCTACATCCTCTATTGTCAATGGCATTAAGTTATCATAAAACGCCGGATCCTCATCTTTATGGGGCATAAAAAGCGTTTGCCCATATTTTTGTTGTACAGCACTTTTTGCTCTTCCATACAGGTGATAATGTAGTTGTGGTCCTCCCGGTTTAAACACCGACCAATTGCCATTATCCTGGTAATTGATCCTACCAATATCAATACCATGCCTGTTCATAACATTGGTCATTGCCTCTCCCACGACCATGGTTAGCCGCATTAATTCTACTGCCTGCGCAGGAGAAAGTTGCTGTCGTACCGAAATTGTAAATGTTGGATCAATGGTTATATGACCACCATCAGCCCTGTCGACCAAAGGCTGCTCAGCAGATTGTACCAGGAAATTATTTGATTCATAAATAAGTGCCATAAACAGTGTTTTAATAAATTCCACCAACTCAATTCATCATGCTACATTCATTATTACTTGTTCATTGTTACTTGTTCATTGTTACTTGTTCATTGTTCATTGTTACTTGTTCATTGTTACTTGTTCATTGTTCATTGTTACTTGTTCATTGTTTACTATTCATTCGGCCTCCTTTTGCGATACAGTATATTATTTGTTATGCAAAACAGGTATCGCAAGGCATCCGAAACCTGCCAGGGAAGTAAATGTTCTTATAGCATGAAAAAATTTCCATCGACTGCGAATGTCGTCAAAATCCAATGGAATTGTTGCGCTATATTGAGTTTTTAAGACTGAATCTACATGTTGAAAGAACATAGTGTCATAATCCTGAGTTATAAACTCAGGATAGCAGCATTAGAAAAAAGTCCTGAGTTATAAACCCAGGACAGCAGGTAAAAATATTTTTAATGTTCCTTACAGCGACTTAAGATATTCAATCAAATCTTTTTTCTCCGCTTCGGTCAATGCAAGTTTTTTAAAATCATTGTAATGATTTACTACGTCCATTAAAGTTGCAAACCTTCCATCGTGGTAAAAGCCGCCCTTCATGTGTGTCCATAAACCTTTTAAGCCTTGTGTTACATAAGTTTTATCCGGTGAGCGGTTCGACTGAAAATCATCAATACCAATATCTGACGGTTTATGTGTATTCCATCCGGGTTCGGTAAACAATGGCGGAACATGACAACTTGCACATTTTGCTTTATTATTAAACAGCATCATACCCCGCTGCGCTGCATCTTTATTGTAAATGCTATCTGGTGCTTTAGGAGCAGGGATTGCCAGTTGATAAAACTGCAATGCTGCAAGCTTGTCGGTAATGCGATCATCTTTGTCACGCTTTTCTCCGAAATGCGCTTTGGCCGCAACAGGATATTTTTTTGCATCATTTAAACGCTCATCAAAAAAAGTACCCTGGCCACCCAATTCTAAATTTGCAACATACGCATTCCAGTAAGTAACATCTCCCCATCCACCGGTCCATGTATGCAGGTTATTACCTGCATGGCCGAACGCTTCGGGTATCAGTGTTGCTCCCGATTTTCCGTCGGGACGAAATGCTTTTCCATCTAAATTCAACAATGCATCAAATTTGCCGGGTCCCCAGCTTGCCAACACTTTTTTTACCGTGGCAACATCAACACCCAATGCATCAGTAAGAGGTTTTAAATTTGGCGCCATTGCAACTATCGCCCCAACATTTAAGTCACGATTGGCCCAGCCGTCAAGCCTGTGTCCAATGCCAGGTAAAAATGCATTATCAACTGTTGAGTGGCAGGACGCACATGTCAAACCGATGGATACGAGATTTTTTTTGTCATCAAAAATTCCTTTTACACCAATTACTGCATTGAGTTGTAAAAGTGTAAGGGTAACGGCAGGATCATCGAGGTTTACTTTGCCGGCTTTTATAGCTGCTGCAACATCGGAAGGGATCACATCCATGTCAACTTTCAATCCAGCTGCAAGTGCAGCCTTTGGTGAAAGTCCTGCTCCGACACCTGCATTTTTTTCTCCTGCAATAGCCTTATGTAATTGCAATGCATCGGTCCAGTAAACTTCGTCTCCAAAAGTTTCAAAACGAAAAACCTGTTTACCATCTGCCAGCATTTTATTTGCATTTTCAGTAACAGGATCTTCATTTCCATTTCCCGGGTTGTTGGCCTGGGCTGTTGATGAATTTGTGCACTGAACTAACTGGCTTGCTAAAACAAAAAGTATAAGTGAGGCAATGACCAGCACTTTCATAGAAATGATTTTCATAACAACCTATTTTGAAGTTTACAAAATATTTGAGTGTATCAATCATTTGAGTGCTGTAATCATCGAAAGGTTACAAAATCGGGAAGTTTTTTCTGCTGCTATCTGCTGCTATCCTGAGTTTATAACTCAGGATCAATATAAAAACCGGTTCGTCAGTCTTTAATAAACTTAATACTTGCCTTAGAGTGGGAATTATCTATTACTTGTAAATAATACATACCCGGCAATAATTTTTGTACGTATACCTTGCTGTCGTTCGAAAATGAATTAAAATGTAAAACTTTCCTTCCTGTCATATCAAGTATAAATATCTTTTCGTTTCTTTTAAGACCCTTTATTTCAAGAAAGTCGTGCACAGGATTAGGAGTAATTTCATAACCATTTGTTTTGCAATTTGAATTTACCCTGATCATTTCACTATAATCAGCATGACCGTCAAGATCATTAATTTTTAGTTTATAATAAGCATCTTCATCATTGCTGGTTGTAATTGTATAATTACTATTGTTTCCTTTCGGCATTACAGTAGCAACCTGTTTGAAATCATTTCCATCTGTACTCCTTAACACTTCTATATTTCTAACACCCGATTCCATTCCTGTTTTCCAATTAAGAATAGCCTTGCATTCAACTGTTGCTTTTCCTGCAAAACTTTCCACGCCAATTGGTACAACGGAAATGCAATCAAATGGATCCGAAGCTATAATGCCCAGATGGTCATTAGTTGATATTGTTACACTTGTTGCATTTACCCCATTAATAATAATTCTACCAAAACCAATAAGTGTTGTAAGAGCTCCTGGACTGCCTGTAATATATCCTTCAGGAGCAACAGTTACAAAAGATAGTGAACCTGCACATGTTGCTGATGGAATATCAACGAGATTAGCGCTTGTCAAATGGTAAAATATGTTATTGATCTTTATTTCCATCCTGCAACATCCGCCGGTTGATGAAAAGCTGGTAAAATCCAAAACAAAACTACTTACCGGGCTACTAAAAGTGAATATATTGATTTGTCCAAAACCATATAACGGATTTACCGGGCAACCTGCCGGCTCTGCAATATTAGCCGAACCCCCGCCTATCGACTGACCTGTTACACATGGCAGCGGTGTTGCTGCTGGTATGTTAAGCGTCCATGAGCCACTGCAAACCTGGGCTTTAGTAAAATTTATAATGACAGATAAGAAAAACGCAAAACAAAAAAGATGCTTACATATATGTTGTTTTACAGTATTCATAAATCCTGGTTTGGTATGAAAGCTTTAAAGCTTTTTTAGCAACTCCTGTGGCAGGAGGCGTTGTGTATCTGATAAAGCTAATATTATTTTTGAGATTTTGTGTTTTCAATTAATTGTACGCAATGTGCTATCCTGAGTTTATAACTCAGGATTGAATTATTATAAAAAACCAATTTCAACTAATCCAACATTTTTCCCAGAATAATAATCCCTTCCACTACTTGAAAAAATTTGTGTTATGGTCCTGAGTTATAAACTCAGGACAACCTGCTCAACGCTTTAATAAAATCAATATATTTAAGAACCATATAGTGAATGCCAGGCTTCTCTATTATAATAAACAGCAGCCTTTATTAAATCATATAAAACCCTTAATCATGAACAAATTATTTGTACGTGTTGGTGATCGTGAATTATCGCTTTGGCAATCTGTTGTAGCAGCACATGTAAAAGACAATCATTTTGCGAAGGCCGCTCCAATGGAATCAATGCTTGCCGTTTTAAATCATGATATGGTGCAGGCCACGAATGTATTTGTACATAACAGGTTTAATAAGTTGCCCGAAAAACTCAGCTTGCCGGCTGCAAAGAACAATGCAACGGCGATTGATGTTAAGGCTCACATGTCAGAACTTGCTTTTGATATTGCTAAAGCAAAATTTGAACACCAGCTTAAGGTTGAAGATGCACTTACCAAAGAGTTTCGCAAGTATAGTGATGCGGATACAAGTGGATTCCTGGGTTGCGTTACTGCATGGATAGCTGCCATAGCAAAATATTCGGCAAAGTTTAAATACAATGACTGGACAAAGGAAGGAAAAGGAGATATCAATTATGGCGTTATCAATTATAAATTGCCCAATGATGCTAAAGTAGGGATCATTGGCGACTGGGGTACGGGACTACCCGATGCAATCGCCTTATTGACTGATATGGTAGTCAATAAAAACGTAGACGTTATCATTCATCTGGGAGATATTTATTATTCCGCTACCCCGCCGGATTCAGGTGTTGGCCGGGGAGAAGTTTATGACAACTTTGCCGGTCCTGTTGAAATGGTGCGGCAACTGATATGGAAAGAAAAACAGGTCCCGGTATTTAGTATCCCGGGCAATCATGATTATTATTCCGGTGGATATGGATATTATGATATGATCAGGGAGATCAACTGGGCCACCACAGGCGCTATGCAGAACGCAAGTTATTTTTGCCTGCGTACTGAAGACAATGGCTGGCAGTTTTTGGGAATGGATACAGGTTTTTACGATTCCAATCCTTTGAATGCAGCAGATAACCTGAACTGGGGACCTCCATTACAATCAAATGAACTCTTATGGCATTTGCATAAACTGGATACGTTCAAAGGCGGTACCATTCTTCTTTCCCATCACCAGCTATACAGTGCAAATGCAGAGATCAATGGCAGGGATTCCGGATTTAAAAAAATGCGAAACCTTAATTTTTTCCTGTTGGATAGTTTCAAATCTTTTTTTAAATCTAACATTGCCGGCTGGCTATGGGGACATGAGCATAATATGGTGTTGTATGCAGACAAACAATTTGGATTGGAAAAGGGGCGGCTGATTGGTGCCAGCGCTTATGAAGAAGAAACGAGTGCAAATCCTTATGCAATAAAGTATGACAACATTAAATATTTAGATCCCAGCAAGTACCAGATAAAAAGGAACGGCGATTTTTATAACCACAGCTATGCAGTCATTGATCTTTCAAAACGCAAGAACCCCACAGACGCTGTAGAAGTGTCTTATTATGAATTCCCTTCCTGGGGAGCTACTGCACCACTTAATCCAACAGGAACGCTTGTTGATAATTATACAGAAAAATTCAGCAAGCCATCTGCAGGGCGGGATATGGTTTTTTCCGGCGATAAAATGTACATTAAATTATTTGTGCCTGGCATGGGAGGTCCTATTACTTCCGGTGGCGAAACCAAATATGTTGGAGGGCAAACATTCTGGACTTTTCTCGGTCCGCATTTTAGCGGCGTATATAATTATCCTGAATTAAATATGGACAATGGTGTGCAGTTTATCATAGACGATATGTCTAACTCGCATGATGAAATAAATAAAAGGCCTGTACATTCTGAAAGTACTGTGTTCATTAAAACCTGTGAACCACTTACCGATGCTTATCTCGGCGCATTCGACGACAAGCATAACCTGTATTATTACAACAATATGTACGATAAAACCAAATCATCCTGGAAAATGATAAAAGAAACTTCCAATGTAGAAGACAACAGGTTGTATTACGGCGATATTGTTTCATTCAAAAGCATACATTATGATCAATGGATGACGATAGATGGGATTTATCTTACTACAACTGCTAATGAGGAACTAAAGGGTTATTTTATTATTCTTAAGGATGACCATTCGGAATAGTTATGTGAAAGCAATTGAAAAATCTATGCGAATGATAGAAACGCGGATGACGCTGATTGAGCGGATTAATGCTGCTAACTCAGCATAAGATAAATAACAACCCGTGCTGATCCGCCGCATCCGTGTCATCCGCGTTTCTATCATTCGCGTATATGAAAAAACTTCTGAACACTTATGTTCTGTGGACCAACAGGATAACCTGAAAATAGTTTAATAAAAGATTTACCGCAGAGTCGCGGAGACGCAGAGAAGTCTTTACGCCTCTGCGATTCCGCGGTAATTGTTTTGCAACCTCCGGAATAGCACTTGTACACCCACAGCAACGAAAAACCTCTCTGCTATCCTATGCTGACATTTATTTTATTTAAGATTACGCTCTAATTTATCAAGTGATTGCTGCCAGCCATTTGTACAATCATCATGCATTTCCTCGGGAATTCCTTCGTGTCGCAGGGTCATGTTTGTTTTTCCATTAACTTCTTCAAATGTCAATGTTACGATCGATTCGTCCGGCCATTCACCCGGCATATTATAATAAGAAGCAGGAACCTTGTTGCCATTACTATCAGCAAAACTATCGTTATAAACAATTTTTTTCATTGGAATAATTTCGCTGAAAGTACATGTTGACCATATCTTTTGTCCGTCCTTCGATTCCATACTGGCAACACATTTTCCACCCGGTTTAAAATCGATGGTACAATCAGGACAGGTATAATCATCAGGTCCCCACCATTTTTTAAAGCTTTCGGGTTCAGACCATGCTTTCCAAACAATATTAAGTGGCAGATTGAATGCTTTTTTTATTGAAACTGCTTTTTGTTTGCCGGCAACTGCAGCTTCATTGCTTTTTGTTTCCATTTGTAAGTTTTTATTTTAGTGAAGAATGATTTTTAGAATAAGTATTTGTCACAACTATTATACCCCATCGTGCAAATAGCAGTGCCCGGCTTATTTACAGTAATAAATTTCCGAAGCGTACTTATAATAAATGGGTCTGAACCTGATTTTGGTACCCATAAACATGGCTTTTAAAGAAATCCAATTAAAGTGATTTATCCACCAAAAAATGGATAGAGTTGATATTATAAAGAGGAATACTGAATTACTATGTCGTTAAATATTAAAGATTTAATTATTACAGCGGTATTTCGGTTGGATATTTCAGTCGTGAGACATGAATTGAGACGTAGGTTACAAATTTCAGTTTATATACTTTTTAGTGCAGGCTTTTATAAAGGTTACAGGTTTTGCTTTTCTGACTTTCGCCTTTTAAGATTAAAGGGCTGTAGCGGATTAGAACAAGGATAACATTTGTGCTAAGAATTAATCAAAAAAATAAAATTTCCACTGGAATCCCGGCCGCAGGGTAATTATTACCGAAATGTGAAAGATGGACGTTGAAAAAATAAACCAGGAGCTGTAATAGCATTATGTTTGGGTATGGTTGTTTCACTAAAAATACTGCAAAGCGTTGATATGTTCATTAAAGCGATGTAATTAAGTGTGTTGTGAGATTTTATCACTTTTGGCAACGATAATTCCTTAACCCAAAAGCGTTTATCAACCGGCATAAAACATTTTGTCTTCTTAAAATATATGTATGAAAGCGTTATTGTTTTTATTGCTTATCATTGAATGTAGTGCAGGCGTTGGTCAACAAGTAATAAATGTTGACAATAATGATGTGAGAATAAATTATTCTGCATCCGACATTTTACATGGTTCCCCTATTGGTAATGCAAAGTATGTGAGGGTAACATCCGGTTCGCCCTATTTCAGTGAAGCATGGATGATTGCGAATATTTACATCACAGATGCTACAGTTGCAGGAAGAGTACGGGTAAAACTTAATCTCTTAGATGGCAGTTTCGTATACCTGGATAAAAATAACGAAGAGATGGTTTCGTATCAACCTGTTTTAAAGCTAACGTTGATTGATACACTGGCAAGCAACAAATACGTTTTTATACATCTCCCCGGCACAACAAAAAATCCCGATAAAAGCTGGTACCAGGTAATCGCCGGCGAAAAATTTATACTGCTCAAAAGCTATCATAAAAAAATAATAGAAAGCAAAACTTATGCTTCATCCCTCACAGAACAGGAAATCCGTACAACCGAAAACTATTTTATCAGGTATAATAATGAGATGACTATGGTGAAAAAGTTTTCGGATATCATTGCTTTAGCCGGCAGTAAGAGCAGTAAACTGCAGGAATATATAAACAGCAATAAGCTGAGTATGAAAAAAGAAGCTGATCTTGTTTCTCTTGTTAATCACTACAATACTTTGAATTAATATCTATTCATTTTTGGACCTGGCCTAGTGTTCTCACCAGCCTGGCTTTATCAACTTAAATACAAATCAAAGGAACCTTAGCAAAAAATTACTTCAATAATATCGGCTGGTGAAAACACCACAAGTGTTCGGAAGTTTTGCTTCGTAACAAACAATGCGAAGTTAGGAACGCAGATGACACACTTGCCAGGTTAAAGCTATTCAAATTGATGCCTTTTCAGATTGCAAGTCGGTGACTGGATTAGAACAAAAATTCTATCTGTGAGCTGAATTTATTTAAGAATTAAAATTTAAGATAAAAATGCCGGTCGCAGACCTGCATATCCAGAATAGTTACCAGTGATCCTTAGGAGCACTGGCGCCAGTGGGGCAATCATCCATTCATCTTGATTCACTGATAATAATTACCAGCTGTCGACAGACCACGAAAGTGGGGACTATTAGCAGGATCAATGAAATGTAAGGAAGATCCAGGTATAAAAATAATGCTGCCAACCCTGCGACTGTGATTAAGATTGTACCTATCATGCTCATTAGTTTTTTACCAGCAGCATCCTGCTTTTTATTTATCTCAGATATGATGCAGCATACACCGGCAATAAAATTCATGCAAATACAAATCCAGCAGACTATATCCATACTTACCGTTTATCATGTAATATAATCTATCAGTAAGTGCAAATACTTTTTGTTTTAAAGATGGTATTATTATAGAAAATGAGAAATAATTCTTACGCCTCGGTTCGTGCCTCACGAACCGAATAATAAATCACTTCAGTTGATCAGTATAAAAATATTTTATATTGTATAGTGTTTTTTTGTTGGGTGTTTGGTTCGTGAGGCACGAACCAAGGCGTGGGGAATATATATTGGTGCTGCTGGGCTGAATGAAGGTCATTGTAAAGCCTTACGCCCCGGTTCGTGCCTCACGAACCGGAATAATAAATCACTTCAGTTGATCAGAATAAAAACATTTTAATTATTGTATTGTGTTTTTTGGTTGGGTGTTTGGTTCGTAAGGCACGAACCAAAGCGTGGCGCTGATATTATTTTTGTGATTTTATGGTTTCAATTCAGGGAACGCTACGGAACGTTCAGGAGATGTGTTGAAAAAAAAACTGTCCTGAGTTATCAACTCAGGACAGTGAGATATCTTACGAAACACTTGCGTTAGTTAGAACCTTCTTCTTTTGTATTCTCAGTTATTTCATTCTTTGTTTTCTTAACTATCATTTTTGATACTGAAAACATTCTAATCATGAAAAAGAAACTAAATAAATACAATGCACAAAGCAAAAAAACTAACAAAAATCTTTGCGGATTAGGAAAATCGAATGTAAAAACCCACCGGGCATATATAACACCAAACTTAGAAAGTATACAATTTCTTATGAGAATTAAATAAATTCCATATACAGCTATCCAACAAACAAATCCTAAAAAAGCTGCTTGTAATGTAATTAGGATTATGCCTTTAAGTGATAGAATTTTATTTTTGGAATGGCCAGGTTTGAATAATTTCGAAAGCCTCAAAACCAGGATCAAAAAAACAATTGCTCCAGCTAATCCGGTTGCTAAAGATTCAAAATCCGGCTCACCAAGATAGCCTCCCCCGGGCCTGATATATTTAACATGCCAGGAAGTATCTTTATTCTCCTTGTACAGTGCAAGAAAATCCGCGTCTATTTTACAAGGCTTACCGTTATTAAGCTCACTGAATTCATTAATGCCGGAATAATGTTTATTTGGCAGAATTAGCGCATCTCTTGCCATCAATTGTCTAAGAAAAAAAATAGACAGGAATCCAATTATAAAGATAAAAGAAAGATAGAAAATTCTATTTAAATGTCTTTTATTAGTAGATTCTATTTTCGTAGAGAAATTACCACATAGCCAACCCAGGAATGTTCCCAGTAAAATCTGAAATAAAAAAACCAGCATTATAACTTGTAGTTTGAATTGTTCAGGGTCAAGTTTTGGATACCCGGCCAAATCTTTATTATGAGAGATGTATAACAGAAGAATTAATATCGAACCGAAAAAACCAGCAATCGACCCACCCCACATACACGCCTTTTTGAAATTTAATTTTGTAATTGTAATCCTCCATTTTCCATTCATTGAAGTAGAAATGTTGCTATTTTGATGATCATTATTTTTTTTCACTTCAGTTCTGATTTTTATTAATTTAACGAGGTAAAACGTCCCCATCAAAATATGTGCAATTACAGCAACAATAACTTCGATTACCATAATTTTTTATTTAGCTAAAGAAAAATTAGATATTATAATCCTTAACTATGGTAATGTATGACTTCAGATATTGCAACACAACCGTGTTTTCACGGTTTTTTCATTAAGACTAAAATCTAACAGGAAGGTGTGCCCAAGTATTAATTGAACACTTACGCCCCGGTTCGTGCATCACGAACCGGAATAATAAATCACTTCAGTTGATCAGTATAAAAACATTTTAATTATTGTATTGTGTTTTTTGGTTGGGTGTTTGGTTCGTAAGGCAAGAACCAAAGCGTGGGGAACAAGGAATTACGAATCTTGAATATTACGCCTCGGTTCGTGCCTCACGAACCGAATAATAAATCACTTCAGTTGATCAGTATAAAAATATTTTATATTGTATAGTGTTTTTTTGTTGGGTGTTTGGTTCGTGAGGCACGAACCAAGGCGTGGGCCGGGGCAGCAGATCACTTCATGATTCATCACCCCTTGTTCCTTGTTCGTTATTCACGCTGGAAAATCTCTTTTGGGCAATATTCACGCGGGGTAAGCTAAATTTAATTAGCCTTCCCCTTAGTCATGATTTTACGTTGAGCATTTAATATAACCGGGTCTTTACTAGGGAAATTGTATTCTGCTATTTTCCATTCCAATATTTTTCCAGTTAACGTTAATGCTCTCATAACGTTCGATTTATTATCTATATAAATATCATAAATTGACTCCCCAACTGGTATAAAAGTTAAGAGGGACTTATCCGAACAATCTGAATAACCATCTTTATACATAAGACTTATCACCCCAATATCCTCAAGTGACTCATTACAATTTTTCCATACCAGGATATTTCCATCATTTGTACCGGCAACAATAATTTTATCATTACTTGAGATACAAAGTAATTCTCCGTTGTCATCAACCCGAAAGTTTGAAATTATATCCTGAGGCATAGATTTTTTGTACTCAATCAAGATTGAGGGACGTTCATTCAAATCAAGAAGATAAGCGAGATTATCGGAATTAGTAGCAAAGTAAAAGCCTTTATCCCACCAAAATTTTCCTGAAGGAGGAGTTCCCGATAACATTGGTTTATTCATTTCATCATCATCATTATCTTCACTGCCCGAATGATCGTAAATCAGGTACAACGAATCCTGGCCTAAATAATCATTAGAATCAGGCAAATTTTTGAGCCATGCGTTATGTGCCTGCCAGTGTTTTTGATCACAGCTCTCTACAAAAACGGCAGTAGCAGCACGATCATCGAAAAAAACTTCGACCGGAGTATCACAATCAGTAGGTATATCTATGGAATTCATGACCAGATCATCCATTGCCAGATAAGTGATTATACGATCGTCAGAGGGATACATGTTAATATTCTTTGAATCCGAAAAAACCAACACATTTCCATCGCCACATATTTTAATAGAATTAATTCTAAGCAACTTTTCAATGTGTTTAGCGGGCTTATCAAATAACTTAATATCATGAGAAAATAATTGACCAGCTATAACGGGGAGATACAAAACCCTTGTACTTATCATACTTTCAAGATTAAGTTTAAAAACTTCGTATTCCGAATACTGATAGGTATCAATAGTATCCCTGAACATTGTATTTTTAATGGATTGATTACTTATCCTTCTTCTCCTGAGAGTGTACAAATTTTCTTTGAAAAGTGCAAAAGCATAATCATAATCTTTTACATTGATCGGGACCCTGCGTATTTTTTGCGGGAATAAAAAATTACCAACTGTTAAGGCAATACCAGCTCTCTCTTTTAAATTATTCAATTCGTTGCTTAATATATACCAACCATGCTCTAAATCACAGGCGTAATTAAGCCATTTTTTATCAGCGTCGTAATAATCATATTCGTATGAAGGTTCAACGGGAGTTGTTTGATCATTGACCACAATTTGGCCAATTTTTCTACTAAAGCGATTAAAATAAATCTCGCAGTTATTTATGTCAGGATGAAAGTCCGGCTCTTCGTTTAGGCCAATTATATTTCTCTTATAAAATTCTCGGATCTCATTATAAAAAGAAGTGTCAGGATAGATAACGTATGCATCAATCAATAAATTAAATGCTGCATTGACGTCTGAATTTTGCAGGAATTTTGCCTGGGATAATATTTGAGTCGCCAGCATTTTTTTTTGAACAAGTGATAAGGATTTGTTTAATTCCGATAATAAATTATTGTTGTCTTTTAATTTTTTTTCAGAACCAATCAATGAATCCTGTAAGTTTCCCATCAAAGCCTCGTTTTTTTTGCGGACTATATTTTGATCTGCTATTTGCTTCATAACCGTTTCTTTCTCCAATTGCAGGTTATCAAGCTCTTTCTTCATTGTTTTATTTGTCAGGTAATACCACCCAAGTGAAAAGATCAGTATAGCCAATGAAAAAATTGCTGTGCCCACAATAGCCCTCACCCGTTTTATTCGATTTCTTTCATTCGAATATATTTCCTGGGGAGGCATTTTCATTATTGCACCAACAATTTTTGCAACATTGCTATTATACTGGTATGATTTTTTAGACTGTGTTTTACTATTGACATAGTCTCGCATATCAACCCACAACGGTTCGCTTTTAAAGCTTTTGCTCAGGCAACCAGGAACACATGTTGATCCACTCCAATCGAAATCATCATTTTTCCATGCAATGTTGCCGCCAATAATTACTAAGATTATACTGTCAGAAGACTTATTATGCAACCACCATCTAACCTCCTTTTCTATCCAAAAAGAACACATCGCCAAAGGAGAAAGCAATAAAATCAGATTCTCAGAATCTTTAAGTGACTCTTCGATCTTAATCCATAAATCCGGGTTGGCACTAAGATCTGTTTCGTCTCTGAATATTTTGAGATTTGATTTAAAAAACCAGTACCATGGTTTACCAATATTGGCAATTCTTTGTTGCAGCAGGGGCGCTACAATCCCACAGTCAGAATGTGAGTATGATAAAAATGCATGGTACTTCAATTTCCTTGAAATCAGTTGACACTAAGATAATAATTATCTATTGTAACGGGACGTAAGGAATATTGCTTACGCCCCGGTTCGTGCCTCACGAACCGGAATAATAAATCACTTCGGTTGATCGGTATAAAAACATTTTAATTATTGTATTGTGTTTTGGTTGGGTGTTTGGTTCGTGAGGCACGAACCAAGGCGTGGGTGATCCTTAGGAGCACTGGCGCCAGTGGGGCAATCATCCATTCATCTTGATTCACTGATAATAATTACCAGCTGTCGACAGACCACGAAAGTGGGGACTATTAGCAGGATCAATGAAATGTAAGGAAGATCCAGGTATAAAAATAATGCTGCCAACCCTGCGACTGTGATTAAGATTGTACCTATCATGCTCATTAGTTTTTTACCAGCAGCATCCTGCTTTTTATTTATCTCAGATATGATGCAGCATACACCGGCAATAAAATTCATGCAAATACAAATCCAGCAGACTATATCCATACTTACCGTTTATCATGTAATATAATCTATCAGTAAGTGCAAATACTTTTTGTTTTAAAGATGGTATTATTATAGAAAATGAGAAATAATTCTTACGCCTCGGTTCGTGCCTCACGAACCGAATAATAAATCACTTCAGTTGATCAGTATAAAAATATTTTATATTGTATAGTGTTTTTTTGTTGGGTGTTTGGTTCGTGAGGCACGAACCAAGGCGTGGGGAATATATATTGGTGCTGCTGGGCTGAATGAAGGTCATTGTAAAGCCTTACGCCCCGGTTCGTGCCTCACGAACCGGAATAATAAATCACTTCAGTTGATCAGAATAAAAACATTTTAATTATTGTATTGTGTTTTTTGGTTGGGTGTTTGGTTCGTAAGGCACGAACCAAAGCGTGGCGCTGATATTATTTTTGTGATTTTATGGTTTCAATTCAGGGAACGCTACGGAACGTTCAGGAGATGTGTTGAAAAAAAAACTGTCCTGAGTTATCAACTCAGGACAGTGAGATATCTTACGAAACACTTGCGTTAGTTAGAACCTTCTTCTTTTGTATTCTCAGTTATTTCATTCTTTGTTTTCTTAACTATCATTTTTGATACTGAAAACATTCTAATCATGAAAAAGAAACTAAATAAATACAATGCACAAAGCAAAAAAACTAACAAAAATCTTTGCGGATTAGGAAAATCGAATGTAAAAACCCACCGGGCATATATAACACCAAACTTAGAAAGTATACAATTTCTTATGAGAATTAAATAAATTCCATATACAGCTATCCAACAAACAAATCCTAAAAAAGCTGCTTGTAATGTAATTAGGATTATGCCTTTAAGTGATAGAATTTTATTTTTGGAATGGCCAGGTTTGAATAATTTCGAAAGCCTCAAAACCAGGATCAAAAAAACAATTGCTCCAGCTAATCCGGTTGCTAAAGATTCAAAATCCGGCTCACCAAGATAGCCTCCCCCGGGCCTGATATATTTAACATGCCAGGAAGTATCTTTATTCTCCTTGTACAGTGCAAGAAAATCCGCGTCTATTTTACAAGGCTTACCGTTATTAAGCTCACTGAATTCATTAATGCCGGAATAATGTTTATTTGGCAGAATTAGCGCATCTCTTGCCATCAATTGTCTAAGAAAAAAAATAGACAGGAATCCAATTATAAAGATAAAAGAAAGATAGAAAATTCTATTTAAATGTCTTTTATTAGTAGATTCTATTTTCGTAGAGAAATTACCACATAGCCAACCCAGGAATGTTCCCAGTAAAATCTGAAATAAAAAAACCAGCATTATAACTTGTAGTTTGAATTGTTCAGGGTCAAGTTTTGGATACCCGGCCAAATCTTTATTATGAGAGATGTATAACAGAAGAATTAATATCGAACCGAAAAAACCAGCAATCGACCCACCCCATATACACGCCTTTTTGAAATTTAATTTTGTAATTGTAATCCTCCATTTTCCATTCATTGAAGTAGAAATGTTGCTATTTTGATGATCATTATTTTTTTTCACTTCAGTTCTGATTTTTATTAATTTAACGAGGTAAAAAGTCCCCATCAAAATATGTGCAATTACAGCAACAATAACTTCGATTACCATAATTTTTTATTTAGCTAAAGAAAAATTAGATATTATAATCCTTAACTATGGTAATGTATGACTTCAGATATTGCAACACAACCGTGTTTTCACGGTTTTTTCATTAAAACTAAAATCTAACAGGAAGATGTGCCCAAGTATTGATTGAACCTTACACCCCGGTTCGTGCCTCACGAACCGGAATAATAAATCACTTCAGTTGATCAGTATAAAAACATTTTAATTATTGTATTGTGTTTTTTGGTTGGGTGTTTGGTTCGTAAGGCAAGAACCAAAGCGTGGGGAACAGGAATTACGAATCTTGAATACTGACTCCATTTCATCAGGTTTTTTTTATCTTTTTTAAAGGATTATGTTCCCTCATAATTTTTACCCTGTATCTCCGCAATGCCTTAGCTTCCCCTGCAACAGCTTCAATCTTTGCATGCAGCTTTGCCTGTTCCGGTTCCCAGCAGGTTAAGAGGTTATCGTAAGCCTGTTCTTTTAGGTAGCTGAATGCAGTAATCTGCCGGCTTTTCTTATTTCCGGGTATTTCTTTTTCCTGTAAATTTTTAATAGCAGCTGTACAAACAATGATAGCATGTTCGGCATCCCTGGCACGTTCCTTCATATCCTCCAGGTCTTTTTTAAGTTCTTTTATACGGAGGCGGTAGTCCTGTTCCATCAGCTTCATTTTCGGCAATATTTTCTTGTATTCATTGTTTAAAAACAACCTTGTTTCCAACGAACGGTAAGCAGCCTGCTTTCCTGTTTCCAGTTCATGGAACTGGAGGTATATGTTTAAAAGCAGTGTATTGGCAGAAGAACCTGGATTCCGCTTTCCTGACTCGATCAATGCAACATAAGCACGGGAAACATTCAATATTGTTGCAAGTTGCGCCTGTGTTACGCCAAGCTTTTTCCTGATTTCTGTATTTAACAGGTCTTTTTTCCTGGTTTTTTGCTGTTTTTTACTTTTAAAAGCCATTTTTTGCAGGGTTTTGTGTGTAACATTTTTTACGTGCACGTTACTTTTTGTTACAACCACATTTAATGGTCTGACGTTGTAACATTTTTCAAACAATGTACGAAAAATGTTACAGGCATTTTAGGCTGGTTGGAGGGTTTTTTCAGCCATTTGTGAAGTCTTTTGCGGGATTTGGAGGCTGAAAAGGGCTGGTTTTTGTAAATATCCTGGTTTTTATTTCAATGAAAAGTAGCAAAAAAGAAAGGTAGTAGTAATAATAATCCAATAGCTTATTTATAAATACAAATCTGAAGGAACACTTGCGCCAGTTGGGGAACTTAGCAAAAAATCGTTTCAATGATACCGGCTGGTGAGAACACCAGGCCGGGGCAGAAAATGTTGCTGTGGCTTCAGGTTTGATTACTGAATTAATTGGAGCCACTTTTATAGTGATATATAATTCCACAATTAAGCAGGCTATAACTTACACCGATTCATTAGAAAGAATTAATTCGGTTGGCATGTCTGTCACAATTTTGGATAGTATGAAAGATTCAATAACAGACAAAGATGCCTTAAACAAGGCGAAAATTGAGGTTGCAAAAATGTTACTTACACTTGATAAAAAGAATAATAATCCTGATACTCCTCAACCTTAATTTGCATTAAATTATTTACAGTTCAAATGCCGGTCGCAGACCTGCTATCTTGAGTTGACACAAGTGATCCTGCGGAACACTTGCGCCAGTTGGGGGTGTATTTAATTGTTGAGAAGATTATATTGTTGTAGTCCTGAGTTATAAACTCAGGACAGCATGGGACACGAACCAAGGCGTGGGCATACACTGTTATTAAGTTGGTTGCAGAAAGTGTTTTTAAGCAAGCAAGCACAGTTTGTTTTTGAACATCAGGCTCCAATAAACAATACCATTTATTAATTGTTGCTGTCCAAAAATATATTTTTCCCAGTGCTGTATGTGATTTGCGTTCTTGTATATTCACAGTCAAAGCTCATTATTTTAATAATGAAAACTTTGTTGTTTTACACGGGATTTAATGTGATTTTATGGTTGGTTCGTGAGGACACGAACCAAGGCATGGGGAAAGGAATGCATCACCGTATTACAACTTTTTCCGTCTTTAGCTTCTTCTTATTCCCATTATACAATACCAGCATATAAACCCCACTTGAAAGTTGCTTTGCATTAATATCAATTCTACCTTCTCGCCCGTTCACTAAAAAATGCGATGAAAAAACTTTAGCACCCTTACTGTCCCATATGGTTATATAGCGTGTTGCATTGGTTAAAGTGTTCAGGTATCTTACCACAAACTCACCACTATTAGGGTTAGGTGTAATAAACGGGATGCTCAATGCAGAATCAATGATCGTAATCATATTTGATTTATTGTTACAATCGTTCAATTCATTTGCCACGGCATAATAAGTTCCGGTTTCATTTTGATTAACGGTTATAGTACTGGCTGTAAGGCCTTGCAGCAATACATCGTTGTGAAACCATGCAAATATGCTGGCAGTAGGCGTGGCAACTGCGGTTAATAGCACAGGATATCCTGCTGCAAGGTTCGTGGAAGCAGAAGCAGTTATAACAACATTTGATACCGGTTGAATTGCCATTGTAAGCGATGCAGTGGCTATTGTAGGTGTTGCACAAACAGCATTTGAAACCAGTTCACAACTAATAATATCTCCATCAAGTAAGACATTATCGCTATAAACCGGATCATTGACTCCCACATTGATTCCGTTCTTCTTCCATTGGTATTGGGGGGTCGTTCCGCCATTCATCGGAATAGCAGTTAAAATCACAGGCATGCCGGAACAAATTGTTGCAGGTGAAGATGTGATGCTTACCGAGGGCTGGACAGGGCTATTAACCGTTACGGTTATGATATTCGAGGTAATATCGGTGATTGTTGTGGAACAATCCACATTTGGGCTGACAATCACCTGCACCTGGTCACCGTTGTTAAGTGCATTACTGCTGAAAGTATTTGAATTGGTCCCGGCATTCACGCTGTTTATCTGCCATTGATAATCGGGATTGGGGCCGGCATTTACCGGATTAGCTGTAAACACAACCGTATTTCCTGCACAGGTGCTGGCATTATTTGCGGAAATGGTTGTTGTTGCCAGGGAAGGCGTATACTGATCCCATCGGGCAACAAAGAAGTCCCAATAATCCACGGGCGTCACCACGTAATGCCCGGTGCAAGGGTCCAGATCAGCAGTGCCAGGGTGCTGCGCAGGCATATTTCTCGCAAATTGCCCGGTGAAATAAATACTCCCGTTATTATCAACCACCAATGCATTGCATTTTTGATCCGACTCATTAGTGGCTGCTACGCCATCGTCAGAAACAGTTCCTACCCATTGAAACGCATCTGTATTGTCGAGTTTTAGAATAAATCCATCCAGTAAATATCCTCCATTACCAACAGGATGTGAACCAGGGCCGGGATCAAAATCAGTTGCAGGACCGGAAAACCACCCCGCTGCATAAATATTGTCATTCGCGTCAAGCGCCATGGCGTTAACGGATGACTGGCTGCCGGTACCGTTGCTTACCAATTGTTTAGCCCAGATAAAATTACCCGAGGCATCCAATTCCACCAGGTAACCATTGTAATTATAATTCCCTGTTGTAGCCAGGTTGAAGCTTCCCGGCCCCGGGTCAAAGTCTGCCGTACCATTAAAATAACCGCCGATTAAAATGTTGCCGTTTGATCTTCTTTTCATGCAATAAGCCTTGTTATCGGCCCCAGTTCCTATTTGTTTTACCCATTGAAAATCGCCGGCAGCATTTAATTTCATTAAAAAACTATTTTGACCTAACAGGGTACCCGCAGCCGTTAGGTTGACCACCCCCGGGCCGGGATCGGCATCAATAATTCCGGAGAAACTACCGGTAAAGTATATGCTATTATCTGCGCCGACCGCCACTTCATAAGAGTTATTGTCGCCAAAACTATAATTACAGTTAATCGAGCGGACAAATGATAAACCCCCGTTGGGGTTTATTCGCATAACAAAAAGCCCAAAGGGTTCGGTGACCATGTAAGTACCGGGCCCGGGATCAAAATCGGCGGTATATTCAAAATAGCCTGTAAGAACGGGGTGCTGGTTATTGTCCAATGTTATGGATGTTGTGGTAAAAGCGCCAAACATTTCTGCCCAGATAAAATTTCCGGCGGTATCAAGCTTAGCTACAATTGCATTGGGAGCCGACCAATTGTATTCTGTCAAATCGTAAGAACCGGGGCCAGGATCAAAATCAACCGTTCCCATGATATACCCGGTAAGGTACATTTCCCCGTTGTTATTGATCGCAAGACCGGATGGATATCCGGTCCCCAAATATTCCAGGTTCATGAAATGTTTTACCCAGATAAAATGTCCGGACGAGTCTAATTTTAATAAAAACATATCCCAACTATAGGGAGCATGCAATTCATATACACCCGGTCCAGGATCGAAGTCAATTGTATTCCGGAAAGTACCGGCTATATAAACATTTTTATTGCTGTCGATCGTAATTACATGTGCAATATCATCAATCGAATCACCTGCTGCCATTCCCCAATTAAAAACGGGGTTCTGTGCCTTAGCAGTATTATGCAAGGAAAGCAGGAAAAAAGCAATGATTATATTTCTCAAAAGAACGTGTAAGAATATTTTCATAGAAGCAGGTTTAGAATACAGTAACAGCACGTATTGTAAGATACAAATTATCTGGATGGAATGCTGAATGCTGAGCTCTAAATTTTATTCCACAGCCATACACTGGTTGTCCTGAGTTTATAACTCAGGACTATTTACAAAAAATCTCACGCCATGGTTTGCTATGACAAAAACAAGCTATTTTAAACTGTTTTCTGCTTTTTCAGCAATGTTTCCGGTACGGGATGTTGCGTATTATTAAAACAAATATTATTTTTTAAATTTTATATTTTCAATTCACGATACGCAACGTCAATTTCAGGAGACGTTGCTGGGAAGAAGGACTTAAGTGATCATGCGGAACACTTGCGCTAGTTGGGGGATGACACGGACCACGGTGATGAGCGTATTATTAAATATTAAAAAAAGAATTAGATTCTTTTATACAGACGTTCAAAATTATCCAGATGGCAGAAATATTTATCAACAGTTATTTTGATATCATCAAGTTTAATTGATTTTGCTGCAAGGATAGCATATTCAACCAACTGCATCAGCCTACGGTCATGATTTATTTGCGTATTTTTTTTTAATAAATTCAAATATTTAATTCTTGTCGCGACGATTTCTTTCCAAAATACTTCTTCAAAAGAAGCAATTACTTCATTGTTTTCATAAGCAAGCCAAAAACCATCCATAATAATCTCTCCGAATTCTTGAAATGCGATTTCAATTTTTCCTTTTGCAAAAGGATCCTGATAATTTTGCTTTACAGTATCTTTTATAAGAAAATCACTGTTTTTTAAATGTGTAAGTATCCAAATCCAATCTTCGTTATAGATGTTAAGAAACCAATACCTAATTTCGGATGGTTTAAAAAACATAAAACCGCCAGAAATCATTTCCTTTTTAGGAAGTCCAAATCTTTGTGCAATATGTCCTACAACGGAATGATCTTCTAGTACAATGATTTCTGAGCCCACAAATGAATGAGTATCTAATAGTGAAAACGTTTGAGATATTAAAGAAATGTCATTGATAATTATATCGTCGTCGATAAAAGCTACTTTTTGAAATTTCATTTTTTTTGCGATAAGCAAAGCCAAATTTCTCGAGTATCCCAAATTCCATTTTTCCTGACCTAATTTTCTTATAAGATAATCGTATGCCTGAGATTGAATATTTAACCCTCTAGTAAATTCCTTGTAAAAATCTTCTCCAACATAATCTGCATTATCAATAGAATTTACAATCGATTTAATTTGGAACCTACACTCTGGTTTCGTGGAATCATCAATTATAAAAATCTGAACCGGACAGCCGGAGAGAAATTTTAAAGTATCAGAAACGTTTTGTAAACGATCTTTAGTAAACAGGAAGACAGCTTTTGATTCGGGTAACAACAAAACGATAAAGTAAGTTTATATCTTTCTTAGAAATTAAATTAATATTTCAATATGGGTTCAATTAAAAAAAAGAGTATTGTAAATATCAAAGAAATAAATAATCCTAAATTTATTTTCCTCTTTTTTTCCTTATACAATCCTTTGTAAATATTATCAATTTTAGCATTAGCTCTCTTTTCTTCATTTCTTTCGTGAGCGTATTCAAGTTCTGAAAAATCGGACATTTTCTTTAATCTATCTATGGTTATATAGAAAGTTAAGGTACTGGTCAAAAGCGAAATCAGTTTGAATAATTTAACCAAGTCAACAGATTTGTGAAAGTTAATTTTCAAATCGAAAATATAATTAGCCAGTATTGAAAAGAGCAAAACCGCACAAACATCTAAAATATATAAGTAATCGCGTTTAATCATTCTTTATTATGTTTTTAATTTTTAGAATATTACGAGTTGGAATTGTACCATTTTCTTCAATGACCGAATTAACCTGCAGCAATTGCTCATAGTTAAATTGTTCATCAAAATTAAAGCGCTCTAGGAGAGCTAATAGATCTTTTCTGTGTGGGTGACTGTAAACCTGAGAAGCTGAGTTTATTTTGCCCTGTATAGTTTTTCTAAGACTTATTATATCAACCTTTTTTGATTGAACAAGCTTTTTTGATGGTTTTTGGATACGCAGATTTACAGTTTTTTTATTAAAAAAGAAAATATTTTCCGCCTTAATTGTGGGAATTTTCGGTCGCTTATTATATACATCTACTTCAAAAAAACATTCAAATTCCAGCATTTGGCCAATTTTTAATTTATTGCTTTGATTTTTATCGGTCGCGGCTTTATGCAGTACAGTTTTATAATTTTTTTCTGCTCCTTCATCATCTGAAAAAGCAAGGAATGCACCCAATACTCCCATTGTATGAATTCCGTTTATTAAAATAATACGCTTATTCGGATTGAGTGGGTTATTAAAACATGCAAAATATCCATAGTCTTTCGTTATTTCACCCTTAGTAATGACCGTCAGAAATTTATTTTGATCGTTGATATTTTCGAGATAATATTGATCCTCCTGATTCAGACCATACCGAATTTGAGTTTTCATTTTATCCATGAACATTTTGCAATAAAAATTATTCTCATCGCCCTCACTACCGGGGCCACCTATGACAACCATATTTTCAGCGTCATTAATCATTCCCCGTTCATTAGAAGAAGCCCTAACGAGTTTTGGGTTTGCCAAATATTTAGCCAGAAAAATGCACGAATCTATAAATGTATCTTTATCTCCGTAGCTGTAAATATCTGAATTGAGGGAAGTTTTGGGATTTGCAACGACAGAATTGTGTTTTGCATGAAGTTTGTTTCCAGGCAAAGCATTTTCGTCATAATCCGGACCTCCAACAACAAAGATCTGAATGTTATCAGATCTATCAAACCAAATTTTGTGAATATGATTTCGAAAATCAAAATAATTTGAAATGACTTTATTAAGTAATGTCATTGCAAGTGTTTGAAATTTTTCCCCTTTGAAATAAGGGTTGGATTCATTATAAAAAATCAGCTCGCGACCGTCAATGATATAATGCGGTAACTCTTTTTTAATTTCACTTCCGAAATTCAAAAAATTTAAAGTAGCATTCTTAGCAGTAAGATATCCGCAGTTAAACATTATACATGGATGTCCTCTTGAAACTTCGAAGAATGTTACATGATTGTCCCATTTCAAATTGTTATTATTAGATTCTAACAAATTATTATTAGGATCAAAATAAGTTTTTATCTCAATTTTAAAATCATCCTTTTTTTGAATTTTCGAAAGTGCTTTACTGAAAACCTTTTGTAAAACAGATTCAGGTATTATTTCCTCTTCAAAATAAAACGCTATTTTAATAGTAAACATCAGAAATTAATTTATCTTAAAACGAGTTTTAATTAATCCCCTAAAGTGACTTATAGGGTGAATTTGTCCATTTAAATAAACAGTATTATCAGGCAAATCGTGCTTTAAAATTTCGCCAGCGGCTACATAACAATTTTCACCGATTGTAATTCCGCCCACAAGCAGAGCATCTAGGCCCACTATTGAGCCAGACTGTATCAGCGGCGATTGTTCCTCATTTTCATCCCAGTCGTAAGAAGCGTTCCGATAACTGTGCGCAACACTCCCCAGGAATGTAACGTCATTCTTTATAACAATTCTTTCTGGCAGATCTCCTCCTATAATACAATTGTTTCCAATTTGCGATTCTCCGAATATTTTAGCACCATATATTATGCGAACATTATCCCCAATTCGTGACCCTTTGTAAATTGTGCAATGATGATCAATAAACGAATCTTTACCAATTTGCACATCGTCCTCAATAACGGAAAAGGATCCGATCTTTATGTTTGAGCCCAGAACAGTTTTATACTCTGATTTTCCATATCTATACCCTATTACAGTATTGTGAGACAATTCAAATTCACCCTGAAATATTGTATCTGGTGATATAATTATACTTGGATGATGGCCAGGCATGTATTTTAATTCAATTTTTTATCTTTTAAATTCCGATTAATAGATTTTTTTTTCAGATATTCTCTCAGATCAACGAAAGTTAGTAATCTTTCAATCTGTTCATCTTTAATTTTGATAGAAAAATACTTTTCAATGCTAACAATTATAACTACCTGCCCCAAGCTGTCCCATTCCTGATGTCTTCCCAAACCAGAATGCTCATCAATACTATTTTCATCGCAGTCTAAAGCCTCAGATATAATTGCTTTTAATTTTGTTGTTAGTATATCCATTGCAGCTTAGAAAATATTCAAAATACTATTACTTAATTCCTGAATATTAATTTTTAAGTTTTCTGAGTAAGGAAAAGTATCTGTATTGATAATTAAATTGGGTGAATAGTAGCTTGGTAATTTAACTCTCAAATATTTTCTTAATTTCTTTTCCTCCATACTATCCGATTTGATAAAAGAAATTATCTTTTTTTGCCTATAGACAGTCACACAGGTTTTATAACCAAATTCCCGTATATAATAATCAATTTCTGATAAATCTATCCGATGACCCATGATTTTTATCTGAGCGTCTTTTCTTTGTGCAAAATATAGATGTCCGTCATGGTAATACCCGAAGTCACCTGTATGATAGGTGCTGACTAATTCACCTTGATAATTTTCATTTGAAAAGGATTTGTTTAAGTTTATTTCATTTAAATAACCTGCACTTACATAGTTACTCAAAATGACGATTTCACCGATACTTTTTTCAATGTTATCAAGACGAATTTTATATCCCGGGATAGGGTTTCCTATACTTACGGTTTTCCCGCAATAATCTTTATAATTATCTATTGTTAGTTTTGAAAAGGTGCAAAAAATAGTTCCTTCTGTCGGCCCATACGTATTATAAACAATCAAATCTTTATTGGCTTCAAAAAGTAGTTTTAACTGATGGGGATAAAGAGGTTCGCCACAAAAAGTCATAACTTTTACCTGGCCTAATATTTCATGAGTAATATGATTTCTTTCAAATAAAAAATCCAGCACCGTAGGAACCGATTGCCAGAATTTAATCTGTTGTACTTTAATGTGATTTCCCGGAAATAATTTTTGTGACAAATCTCTAAAAATTACCAATGTTCCAATACACTCAATTACAGTAAATATATCACAGATGCACAAGTCAAATCCAAGATTAGAGTATTGGGCCCATTTGTCCCCGGTTTTTACCCCATATTCATTGGTACTCCAGTTAAGAAAATTCTCAAGAGAAGCTCTAGTAACTTTAACGCCCTTAGGCAGCCCCGTTGATCCAGATGTGAATATCACGTATGCTATTTCAGTACCTGAAAAATTATTGAATGATGATTTATCACATAAAACCCCAGATGAAAAAATGTATTGTATATCGACGACCGGCAATTCAGGAATACTCTCAAATGCTCTGTCCTCAGAGATTATTAAATCTGGTTCAAATTGAAGAATGAAATAAGACTTTCTTGCTTCGGTGAGTAAAGAGTTTACGGGGCAAAATGTAGTACCAGAAATATAAGCCCCTATAACAAGGGCATAGCTGTGAAAATTTTGTGGTAAATCGAGAAGAAGCTTTTTTATACCATGCGTCTTAAAGAACGAAGCGCTTCTCAATACATGATCTGCGAATTGCCTATAAGTCCAATTACGGTTACCATCAACTACGGCGATTTCGTCGCTGAAATTGTCTGTAAAAATTGAGGTAAATTCCATATTTTTTTACTTGTGATTGTGATTCTATAATTGAAAAATGCGACTAATGCATTCCTATCAAATATAATGTATTATTAAATATTTCGCAAGAACATAAACTTACTTAGGAGTACACTACTAATGATAAAATAAATAGTGATGATTATGAACTTCTTCCAGTCCAAATCCACCGGTGTTAAAATTCAACATTTTTGATAAATCTGACGCGTCCGCATAAACTATGTCACTGATATTGATTTCCGGATTTATTCTTTTGGAGATTTGCATAAATTTGTAAGCAACCGCTTCCGCTCCTCTGCCACTACTGGAATTTGCACTGCGAGAAATATGCAGTAGCCTTACATATTTATACCCTAATTCTCTTGCGTTCCTACGATTCATAATATGATCAATTACAAAATGATCGTCAATTGACAGGCTTTCGAATAAATTCAAATAATAATACATATAGTCCCGTGAGATTAATTAGACTGTGCGAAAGATTTAATTAACCGTTGGCTAATGTGCTGAATATTTATGAATAAAACAAGGGTGAAAACACGGTAAATTTTTTATAAAATAAAAATGTGGAATATAAGAAATATTAATAAGTGAGCCGTTAACTTTATAACTCAATCAATTAATAATGGCAAGAGTTCAATATTTTGTTGTGTTACACGAAAACCAATGGAAAATTTCTCTTGATGGGAAACATTATGGGCCCTACGCTACACAGGCCGCTGCAATAAAACATGCAGTTGATGCAGCCCATGCTTCCGGAACAAAAGGGCATGATTCGCAAGTGTTGGTTCAAGGTTTAAATAACCAGTTTCGGACTGAATGGACTTATGGAAATGATTCGTATCCGCCAAAGGGGTAAGAAAATTTTTTATTAAATGATCTAAAAATCATTCGCTATTCATAATAAATTTATAATTGCGTATTAGTTGTTCTGTACTCTCCAAATCAAAAAATTTCTGTTTTATTAATTTGACCTGGTATTTTACCGGCGGGCATAAACCCCATTTTGAAAAGTCCAGGATTGCCGGATTTGTTTGAAGCAGGTTTTCTATAAGTTTGTCGACAACATCAAAAATCTGTAGCGAGTTACTCCATTTTTCATAAAAATCTTCCAGCGATATTTCTATATCAAAAGAACTTGAACTATCGTCGAGATAATTTTTTATTTCGAGCATGTTGAATAAAAAACAAATGGTTCTATTAATTCTTGTACCAGTAAAAGTATATAGATGCAGCGCTTTGTCTTTATTTAAGAGCGGTCGATCAAACTGGAAATTATTAATATTAAATACTGCAAAATCGCTTCTCATCAAACGAATTTCTTCTTTACTTGCATCATCCAATATTTCGTAATCATCTCTACCTATAAGAATCTCAAGCATTTTTTCCCGTATTCTTGAATGACATATGCCACCAGCTCCAAAGAACATTGGCTTTTTTCCATCATTGGCTTTTATGACTTCGATTCGTTTTGCATCTAAGTCAACATATTTTATTTTCCAGATTTTTGCAGCTAGTAGAATGTTCTGATCCTCGTTCACCATTGGCGAAAATGGAATTTCTCCTATTGTGATACCTGCATTTACTACTTTAAAGTTTTCTTCGGTTTTAAAGACACTATAAAAATCCCGGTTGTTCACGATATATTCACCTGTAATTCCTACGCCTCGGTTCGTGCCTTACGAACCCGGAATAATAAATCACTTCAGTTGATCAGTATAAAAACATTTTAATTATTGTATAGTGTTTTTTGGTTGGGTGTTTGGTTCGTGAGGCACGAACCAAGGCGTGGGGTCGGTTTGCGTTCGGACGTTGATATCCTGAACCTTCTTTCACGGCCATCGTCATCAATGGTAATGAGTTTTTTCCAAATCATAGGAGAAGTTTTGTTATTATAGTTTTTCAATAATTGCACGTATCCGGCTTACCTCCTTTTGCTTATCAAGATAAGTTCCGTAAGCTTCAAGAGACTGGTCAATTAAAAAGTCATAATAAATTACACGGGCATTGACAGGCTTTAATATCTCTTGTACTTCCTTTTCCTCTTTTGGGGTAGCTCCAAGTTTTTGACCAAGAACAATAATAACTTCAATGGCTTCATGTTCTTTGTCTATAGTAGCAAGTACTTTAGCCAATGCATTCCGATATTTTTCTGCTTGTTCAGCGAGAGTGAATTTAGTTATCTTATAGGTTGCAGTATACCTTTTTAATTCAACAACGATATGCTTTCCAGCAGAAGTCCTATATTTTATATCCAAACGACCTTTTCGCTCTTCTGCAGTAAGTGATTTTGTGACGGCTGCAAACGCTTTCTCAACTCTGGACTCCATAACCTCCGTACCTTGGGTTGCTCGTTCCCAGGAAGGATTCAATAACCAAAGATTATTAAATAGGTATTTTTGTAAAAGCTTTTCTTTATCATTCACATCTAATTTTCGTTGAAATTCTCTTATGACAGCCACCCTTTCAGATGCGATATCATAATATAAATTTGCTTCAATATCAGAAAGATCATTAAAAACCATAGAAAGTTTCAGGTCGTCCGGACCTGTCACTTTTTCCAATTCGTGTAGCCTGTCCCGTAAGTTTAGTTTTTCAAAAGCAATAATCCCCTGCTTATAAAGTTCTTTCTTTTTTTCATAAGCCTCTTCCTTGACAAAATGCATGGTTTCAATAGTTGCAAATAACTTTTTAGCATGAGCCTGCCTTCCAGGAGTTTTTAAACTATCAAACCATTGCTTAAGAACTGGGCTAAATTTTTCTGCTCGCTCTATTGCTTCGGATTCTGCAACCTCTTTACGTAGTTCTGTCCAGACCTTTTGAATTTCTTTTAATAATTTATAAACATGTTTCTGCAACTCCAAATACCGCTCATCCTCTTCATTAATTTTTTGTCTACTGGTAGTGGCAATATCGTCTTCAGTATCCAGGTCAAGAAAATCAGCTTCAATTTCACCGATCAAATAAGTAGAATAAATACCTCCTTCATTGAAAGATTCTAAGATATCCTCTTGAGCCATCTTTCCCCTGCAGAGAATGCTTATTTTATTATTATTAACGCCGTCTATATCAAGATCACCAGCTTCGTTGACAGCACCTATCCAGCCAGATATTTTAAATCCTTTGCCGTTATCTAAATCACCATTTAAATGATTTACTCTCTTAAATTTTGCTGCTTTTGCAATGCCTTCATGATCCTTACCAACTACCCATAAAAACTGAACTTTTTTTATGTAGTCTCGATCCTGGACTCCTATTGGATCTTTGTTAATTGAAACATTGAAATTATGCTTGGACCCGATGATGGAAAAACGCTTCGCAAGTCTTTTCCGAAGATATGATTCTGTATGATTAATATTTTTTTTAAAATCTCTAATTGTAATCCGAGTACCTTTTTTAATATCAAATGTATTACCTGCCAATTCATCTGGATAGTATTCTCCATCCTTTGAGCCAGTTATTTGCCTGATAATATCTTTTTTTCTAAGTACAAAACCACTTTTTTCAAATGAAGCTTTCTTTTTATTTTTTTTGATCGTGTGAATAATAATCTCACTTGCAATTGAGAATAGTGACAGTTTACCAATACCCTTTCTGCCCATAACCGGTCTTTTTAAAACTTCCGAAAGACCTTCCCCGGCTTCCCGTCGTTGGTAACCAACGTACAGAAACTTATCATTAATGTCATCAACACACATACCGTTGCCGTTGTCGGTTATGGTTATTTCATTACCACCAATATTTATATCAACTTTTGTTGCGTCAGCATCATATGCATTTGCAACGACTTCAGAAAGTACTGCCGGAATATTGCTATATAAATTCATGCCTAAATGATTCAATACATTTAGGCTCATCCTCATTATAAATTTCTTCTCCTTAGACATACTTGTTCAAATGTTTTTTTATACTTTTTGCCACAACCTGCCCTAAGAGTACGGGCACTGCATTTCCGATATGTTTTTCAATACTGCCAAAATTGATTTCCTTTGAGGGGTCTACGAATTGATAAGTTTCGGGGAAACTCTGCAGTATTGCTGCCTCTCTGAGAGAAATTGCCCTATTTTGTTCGGGATGCCCAAAGCGACCGTTGCCGTATCCAGTACACTGAGTCGTTAAAGTGGGTGCAACATCATCCCACCACATCCTGCCGTAAACACTACGAAATGTTTTACCAGATTCTTTTTTGTGGCAATCAAGTATAAGATCATCATCCCAATCTTTCCAGCCACCACCTTCTGGAGTGGCTAACATTCTTCGTTTATTAATATCCGTTAGGCCTCTCGAATGATGCAACTGATCACTTTTATGTGTTTCGCCAGCTTCTATTTTTGGCAAATGCGAGATGGCTTCCTTTACGGTAACATAATTTTCCTCTGAATGAGTTTCCTTAGTTAATGAAATATCTCCGTATTTAGATGCCAGCAGGATCAACCGCAATCTATTTTGTGGTACACCATAATCACTCGCATTTACAACCTTATAAAATATTTTATACCTGGCTTTTTTAAGGATAGCTTGAAAATCATTAAAAACTTTACCCCCATTGAAATCTAATAACCGAGGAACATTTTCCATTGATATGATATCAGGCCTTACTTCATTTATTATTCGCCCGAAAGAATAAAGCAGTTTCCATTTATCATTGCTTTTATATTTATTAGACAATGGAGAAAATGCTTGGCATGGAGCGCAACCAATTAATATTTTAGGATATCCTTTGGGAAAAAGTGATTTTATATACCTTGAAGTGGTTACAGTTAAATCCTTGTGAATAAAGGGTGCCAGGTTATTTGATTCGTAAGCAAATTTGCAGGTAGCATCGTAATCAATACCCGCAATCAAATTGAATTTTTCCAATTTAAATCCGTGGCTTAAACCACCAACGCCACAGAAGACGTCAACCACAGGATAATTTTTTTTCATACTATAGTATTAACCAGATATTTGTTTCAGAATATGCAATCTAACAAAATAAGCCATAATATACTATAACTCAATAAAAAAGCCGGTGCTCATCCACCAGCTTCAATCGGTAGCTGACAGGTCTTTGAATTCAATTCAGCAAAGTAATGAATTAAAAAATCTGCAATATTGTGTAAAACCGCAGTTTAAATTGGTTTTTTCCTCCCCTGACAAAATACGGTGCGGCATTTTGCTACGCTCTTAGTGTCGCAGCTTACAATATTTATTCATGTGATATGCACATTTCGCTTGGACGAAAAAAAATTTTTTTATCAGGAGTTGTGGTTAAGTAAAAATTTCGTTTCTTTATTGTGTTGACAGGCCAGGCAGACGAAACGCAATTCCACAATTGCCGTAATCAGACGTAATCTTGTCAACGAAAAAGCAATTCATTTCACTAACAATTGAGCCGGACTTATCCGGTTTGGACCCAGTGCCGATTTAGTTACTTTGAATTGCCGTTGTCTCAACAATATTTACAAAACCTCGGACTTACTCTCCGGGGTTTTATCATTGAGAGTGGTACTAAATTATATGATTATTTTAAATAAATAAACGGATTTTTTTTTCGCCGAATAAAATGTGTAAAACTCGGGTGCTTTGTACTCAAAAACACTTTGGATAATCCACAAAATGTTAACTAACAGGTATAAATTTTTTAAGTGATATCTGCAACCGTTTCCAGTTGCAGCGGGATGAAACCAAACATCTCCGCCCCACTGGCGCAAGTGTTACAGTTCACCTCTGCTTTCCTTTTTTAAAAGTTAATGAAACTCTTTAAATCAAAGTAAAGGCAAGTGTTCCAAAGGATCACTTGTGTCTACCAAGATAGCAGGTCTGCGACCGGCAATTTTAACCTCCAATTTCTTTCAGGAGTTTTTTACTTTCTGGGACGAAGTATATAAGTGTATAAAATGCAAAAGCCCCGGATAAACCAGAGCTTTTTGCGGACCGGACGGGACTCGAACCCGCGACCTCTGCCGTGACAGGGCAGCATTCTAACCAACTGAACTACCGATCCTTTGAATTCCCAAAGACTTGAATTGAGGGTTACAATTTTTCATCTATTTTTAGGGACGGCGAAGATAGGTATTTTTCTTTTTTTCAAACAAAACTTTTGTACAAAACTTGTAACATCTATTTTTACAAACTAACTTATCTAACTTAGAGTAGTTTACTTATTAATGCTTTATACTATCAAATTGAACCCTTCCAGTTGATGTCAGGGAACTGAAGTTGAAGCTACAGTTTGCAAATCCCGACAAAGGCGGGAAGTACTTAGCTAAATCAGGGCTGCTTCCCGAAATCGGGGTGTAATCGATTTCGGGTCGCCTTTTTTGTTACTTTTTTGGCGAAGCAAAAAAGTAAAACTATTTATATAAATATATTACTAATATAAACCCACATGCCCCAGCTAAAAAACCGCCAATTCCTCGACTTTGAGAAGCCTGTCAAAGACCTCTACGACCAAGTGGAACAACTGAAAAATACACAGGAAAAATCCAAAACAGATATGAGCGGCGCTATCGCTGCACTGGAAAAAAAGATCGTTGAAACCAAGAAACATATCACCGATACACTTACCCCATGGCACAGGGTGCAACTGAGCCGCCACCCAGACCGACCCTACACCTTAAAGTACATCGAAAAAATGTGTACCAACTTTATCGAAATGCACGGCGACCGGAACGTAAAAGATGATAAAGCTATGGTGGGCGGATTTGCACAAATAGATGAACAGACCGTGATGATCATCGGCCAGCAAAAAGGCAACAATACCAAAACACGCCAGCTCCGCAATTTCGGGATGGCCAACCCCGAAGGATACCGCAAAGCATTGCGATTAATGAAGCTGGCAGAAAAATTCAACAAACCCATCGTTACATTGATCGATACACCGGGCGCTTATCCCGGCCTGGAAGCGGAAGAGCGTGGACAGGGAGAAGCGATTGCACGTAATATATATGAAATGCTCAGCCTTAAAGTGCCTGTTATCTGCGTGATCATTGGCGAAGGTGCCAGTGGTGGTGCGTTAGGTATTGGTGTAGGCGATAAAGTAGTGATGATGGAAAATACCTGGTACACGGTGATCTCTCCCGAAAGCTGCAGCAGTATTTTATGGCGCAGCTGGGATAAAAAAGAAACGGCGGCCGAACAACTTCGTTTAACCGGTAAGGATATGATGAAGTTCGGACTCGTGGATGATGTGATCCCTGAACCACTCGGCGGTGCACACTGGGATTATGATGAAGCGGCACAGATCGTTAAAAATTATTTGATACCTACCATTAAACAATTACAGGCGTTCACCCCGCAGGAAAGAATTAACCAGCGTATCGAAAAATTCGGGCGGATGGGATTCTGGGAGGAAGTGCCGGAACAGAATGCTTCTGAATAATTTGATAATTTGGAAATTTGATGATTTGATAATTGAATGCACTTTATTAAACGTCGCCCCATTTCCAAATTACCAAATCATCAAATCAACAAATTAAAATTGCTTCTAAAAGAAAAAAGTTACAATGCTCAAAATTGCAGTGTTCGGTACGGGCCATCTTGGAAAATTTCACCTCAATAACTGGCTCGAGATAGAGGGTATTGAACTGGTGGGATTTTTTGATCCTGATGACCACAATGCAAAACTTGTTGAAGATAAATATAAGCTCAAACGTTTTACCGATTCATCTGAACTAATGGATGCCTGTGATGCAGTCGATATTGTTGCTCCTACCATATACCATTACGAATTATGTGAGGCAGCACTTCGCAAAGGAAAACATGTATTTGTAGAAAAACCGCTTGCCAATACAATGGATGAAGCAAGAACATTGTTGAAACTCGCAAAGGAATCGAATGTAAAATTCCAGGTGGGACATGTGGAAAGATTCAACCCCGCTTTTCTTGCACTGCAGGATTATCATTTACAACCTATGTTCATCGAAGTACACAGGCTTGCACAATTCAATCCGCGTGGTACCGATGTAAGCGTGATCCTCGATCTCATGATCCATGATATTGATATCATTTTAAGTCTTGTAAAAAGCAATGTGAGTTATATTTCTGCAAATGGTGTTGCGGTAATGAGTGATACACCTGATATCGCCAACGTTCGTATTGAATTCGACAATGGTTGTGTTGCCAACTTAACCAGCAGCCGCATCTCTATGAAAAAAATGAGGAAGATCAGGCTTTTTCAGAAAGATGCTTATATAGGAATTGATTTCTTAGAGAAAAAAACAGAGATCATCCGGCTGAATACACCGGGTGATAAAAATGTTTTTACATTCGATATCGAAACCAATCACGGCAAAAAAACGATCGCTATTGCAAGTCCGGCCATAGCAGAAGTGAATGCAATTAAAATGGAACTGGAAGCATTCAGGGATGCGATCATCAATAATACTGAAACAGCTGTTACTGCGCTGGATGGATTTAGTGCAATGGAAGTTGCGCACCAGATTTTGGAAAAGATACGTGACAGGCAACACTAAGTATAAAGTTAACAGTTAAGAGTTAAGAGTTAACAACGTCCAAAACATGGAGAGCTTGTAAAATGACAGAACTCAATTATTAACTGTTAACTGTTAACTATTAACTCTTAACTCTTGAACCAACCCAGGATAAATATCAAATGGTACATTCTCACTGATATCATTGCCTGCATTATTACCTGGCTGAGCTTTTATTATCTGCGTACAAAAATTTATGGTTACTACTTCGTTATTCCTTCCGGCTTTTACATAGGATTGCTCCTATACACGATCGGGTGGATCACGCTTCATTTTTTAACGGGCACCTACAGTACTTCTCTTTACCAGAAATCAAGACTGGCAGAATTTTTAAAAACACTCGCTATTAGTTTTGTGGGATGTTTTTTTCTTTTATTCTTCTTCATCCTTAAAAACCCGCACGAAGACAATCATAATTATTATGCAGAATTTTATGCACTGATCGTTCCAGTGCTTTGTGTTACTATTTTGTTGCGTTTACTCTTTCTCAACATCATTAAAAAGCAAATAAAAGAAGGCAAGGTTTTTTTTAATGCATTGCTCATCGGTTCTGAAAAAAAAGCGCTTAGTTTTTATAAAGCTTTTATTGACTCAAAAGAACATGGAGGATACAGGATCACCGGCTTTATAAATACGAATGGAAATTCACAAACTGAATTACCGCCAGGCATACAACGTTATACCGGTTTTGAATCACTTACAAAGATCATCGATGAAGCACATATTGAAGAAGTGATCATCGTTGTAGAAAAAAATGAACGGGCACTTATTACAAAGATCCTGCAGATACTTAGTGATAAAGAAGTAAACATCAAGATAACGCCTGATACAGTTGATATCATCACAGGCGCATTGCATACCAATAATGTAATGGGTGTTCCGCTGATCGATATTCATTCGGGCCTGCTCCCTTCCTGGCAACAAAATATTAAACGGGCCTTTGATATTTTTGCTGCATTGTTTGCTATGACGATCTTATTGCCGGTTTTTATTTATACGCTTATTCGGGTAAGATTATCTTCCAAAGGCCCGGTATTCTTTTCACAGGAAAGAATTGGTTATAAAGGACGGCCTTTCACAATGTATAAGTTCCGTTCAATGAAAGTGGATGCGGAATCCTCCGGTCCACAGTTAAGCAGTGAAGATGATGCAAGAATAACTTCCTGGGGAAAAACAATGCGCAAGTGGAGGCTGGATGAACTACCGCAGTTCTGGAATATATTGAAAGGGGAAATGAGTATTGTGGGTCCCAGACCTGAAAGAAAATTTTACATTGAACAGATCGTCGCCATTCACCCGGAATTCAAATACCTGTTTAAAGTGAAGCCTGGCATTACCAGCTGGGGCATGGTAAATTTCGGGTATGCGTCATCGGTTAGTGAAATGATAGAGCGAATGCCTTATGATCTTTTATATGTAGAGAATGTTTCACTGGCATTGGATTTCAAAATAATGATCTATACTTTCCAGATCATTTTTGCAGGGAAGGGGAAATAGATACGCGGATGACGCGGATTGATGGGATAACCGCAGATTTATTTACTATTCAAATGGGCCAGTTTCCTATTTAAATTTAATCAGTGAAACAGTGGCAACTAAAACTTCAATACATTCGAGATCATTTTTGCGGGGAAGGGGAAATAGATACGCGGATGACGCGGATTAACCGGATATGCACAGATTTATTTATTACTCAAATAAGCCAGTTTCCAATTCAAATATAATCAGTGATTCAAATAGATACGCGGATGACACGGATTGATGGGATAACCGCAGATTTATTTTCTATTCAAATGGGCCAGTTTCCTATTTAAATTTAATCAGTGAATCAGTGGCAATAGTCTTGGATGCCACTGATTCACTGATTAGTTCATTCAATGGGATACTTTCTATGAAAGTCGGAGTAAAAAGAACGGCCCAAATTCGTATTTTTGAAAAAACCAGAACGTTTTGAAAAAACAGCTGCTGCTTGTTACATCGATTTTTATTTATTCCTTCTCTTTTTGCCAGCAAAACAACTACTGGCAACAAAAAGTAAATTATAAGATCGACGTAACCCTTGATGATACCCTGAAAACACTGGACGGTTATGTCAGCATGCAGTATTATAATAATTCTCCCGATACCCTGCGGTTTATTTGGTTTCACGTATGGCCTAATGCTTATAAAAATGACCGCACTGCATTGGTTGACCAGTTTTTGGAAAATGGCTCTACCGATCTGTATTTCAGCAACGAAGAAAAACGTGGGTATATCAACCGGCTGGATTTTAAAGTTGACAAGATCACCGCCACTACACAGGATCACCAACAACACCAGGATATCATAAAACTGTTACTGCCCATTCCATTAGCGCCCGGCGCAATGGCAACCATTGAAACTCCTTTTCACGTTAAGCTGCCTTATAATTTTTCAAGGAGCGGCTATATCGGTAAATCATTTCAAATAACTCAATGGTATCCTAAACCGGCCGTATATGATCGCAAAGGCTGGCACGAAATGCCTTACCTCGACCAGGGAGAATTTTACAGCGAATTTGGTAATTATGAAGTGCAGATCAGCGTACCAAAAAATTATGTTGTTGCGGCTACAGGCGAATTGCAGAATGAAGAAGAGCAACAATGGATGCTGGAAAGAACAGATGAAAAATGGGGCAATGAATTCCGTCAATCTCATTCAGGTAAAAAGAAGAGCCTGCGGGATGGAAGAAGTATTTCCAAAGACACTATTTCGGGATACTTTCCTCCGTCTGAAACAACATTCAAAACCTTACAATTCAAACAGGATAACATACATGACTTTGCCTGGTTTGCCGACAAACGTTTTGTTGTGGAAAAAGATACACTCCGATCTGCATCTGGTAAGATCATTCATTGTTATTCCTATTATTTACCCCAACACCATCTTGTATGGAAGAACAGCACGTTATTCATAAAAAAAACGGTTGCATTCCGCAGTAGTTTACTGGGAGAATATCCTTATCAATATGTAAGTGCTGTTGACGTTGACAGCAGATCTTCGGGCGGAATGGAATATCCTACGATCACTTCTATTTCGGGTGCGAACACAACTTCCGACCTTGAAGATGTTATCGAACATGAAGTGGGTCATAATTGGTTCTATGGCATTCTCGCAAGTAACGAAAGATTGCACCCATGGATGGATGAAGGAATGAATACATATTATGATGGCAGGTATATGCTTCAATATAAAGTTGATACGGGCAAATCAACTTTTATAAACAAACGCATTCCCGACAACTCAACGGATCAGCTTGACCTTATCTTATCTTCTCTCGTAAAAGTAAATAAAGACCAACCTATCGAATCAACTTCTGAAATTTTTCCTGCGATAAATTATGCCGCTATTGTTTATTACAAAACAGCACTGTGGATGAGATCGCTTGAAACAACATTGGGAACATCCTTGTTTGATAGCGTGATGCATGTCTATTATGAACGCTGGAAATTCAAACACCCCTACCCGGAAGATTTTAAAAATATAGTAGAAGAGATCAGTAAACAAAATGTGGACGCCAATTTTTTCCTGTTAAATAAGAAAGGAGCCATTCAAAAACCAGTAAAAAAAGATCTAAGGCTTACTTCATTTTTTAGTTTTAAAGAAACAAATAAACACAATTATATTTTCCTCTCTCCTGCTATCGGCTATAATTACTATGATAAATTTATGATCGGTGGTTTGATCCATAACTATACACTTCCTGAAACGCGATTCAGGTTTATAGTTGTGCCATTGTATGGAACCGGGTCAAAAGAAATAAATGGTATCGGCAGGTTAAGCTACAGCAGTTTTGGCAGCAAGGGAAGTAAATTTGAAATAGCTCTTGCAGGAGAAAAATTCTCTGCCGATGAATTTACAGATTCAACCAACACAAAAAATTACCAGTCGTTCAATAAAATAGTGCCTTCATTGAAATATGTTTTTGCAAATAAGAATCCACGCAGCCATGTTCATAAATATATTCAATGGAAAACATTTTTGATAAATGAAACAGGCATTTCATTTTTAAGAGATACCATTAACCAGGTTGATATCATTTCTTATCCGAAAGAAAGCCGTTATATCAATCAACTGAAATTCGTAATTGAGAACAACCGGAAATTATATCCTTATAATGCATCATTGCAGGCGGAGCAGGGAAAGTCTTTTATAAGATTTGCTTTTACAGGGGATTATTTCTTCAATTATCCTAAAGGTGGCGGATTGAACTTCAGGTTATTTGCAGGTAAATTCATTTATACAAAAGAAAAAACCTTTATCACGCAATATGAAACGGATCGCTATCATTTAAACCTCAGCGGCCCGAAAGGCTATGAAGATTATACGTACAGCAATTATTTTGTTGGGAGAAATGAATTTGATGGTTTCTCTAACCGCCAGGTGATGAACAGGGATGGCGCATTTAAAGTAAAAACTGATCTGCTCAGCGATAAAATAGGAAAAACAGATGACTGGCTCAGTGCGATCAATTTAAATACAACCATTCCCAAACAAATAAACCCGCTTTCATTGTTACCTGTAAAGATCCCTGTAAAAATATTCGTAGACATTGGTACTTATGCTGAAGCATGGAAAACGGATGCTGCCACAGGTAGATTTTTATATGATGCAGGTTTCCAGGTTTCACTTTTTGCAGATGTATTGAACATTTATTTCCCGGTATTGTATAGCAAAGTGTACAGGGATTATTTTAAATCCACGATCACTGAAAAAATATTCAGCAAGAACATCTCTTTTAGCATTGACATCCAAAACATTTCTGTTAAAAGACTAATCCCGCAAATCTCTTTTTAACTTTTGAGCATTACCTATCTCACATATAAGGAAATTGATAAACAGAAATGGGATCATTGTATCCTTCATTCACTGAACAGCTTGATCTATGCACAGTCATTTTACCTGGATACCATGGCCGGCAAATGGGATGCATTGGTTTTAAATGACTATGAAGCGGTGATGCCGTTGACTTATAAGAGAAAATGGGGGATCAGGTATTTGTACCAACCGGCATTTATTCAACAGTCCGGTATTTTCTTCACAAAAAAACTCGCACCGGAATTACAGCGCTCTTTCATTGAACTGGCCACGCAAAAATTCAGGTTCATAGAAACCACGTTGAATTTTGCAAATACAATTGCCGGCACTTCACTGAAAATCACTGAACGCAACAATTATATTCTGAACCTGGACAAACCATACGAGGAACTATATGATAATTACGATCCGGCATTTACAAAAAGTTTAAGAAGGATTAAGAAATTCGATATGCTTTATAATTCTTCTGTGAACTACCATAAAACAGTTGAGCTGTACAAATATTTATATGGAAGCCGTCTCCCTTTCTTTCCCGGTAAAAGCTATGCCAATTTTGAGCTCATCTGCAAAAAATTATTTAGTGAAGGCGCTGTTATTATCCGTCATGCCCGTTCTACAGACAATGAATTACTCGCTTCTGTTATCCTGTTAAGAGACGAAAAAAGATTGTATAATATTATTTCCTGCATCACAACAAAAGGAAAAAAGCACGAAGCAAATTATTTCCTGTATGATCGCATCATTAATGAATTTGCCAATACGCCATTGCTGTTCGATTTTGAAGGTTCGGATGTAGAAGGCATTGCGGCATTTTACAGGAAGTTCAACCCGGAAAATCAACCTTATCCGTTTATTAAATATAATGGTCTGCCTGCAGCGGTGAAGTTATTTAAGAAGTAGGTTGAATGTTTGCTGAAGATTGTTGAACATTGTTGAATGTTGTTGAAGATTGCTGAAGATTGCTGAATGTTGTTGAAGATTGTTGAACATTGTTAAAAACTTCTATTCAACTACATTAAACTATATTCAACTACTTTAAACCATATTCAACAATATCTCCTATTTCTTTGAAATCTTTAACAGCTTTTCGTTTTTTTGAATTGCAAACTTCAGATGCTTCTCCAATTCTTTTTCCGCCAATATCTCCACATTAAATCCTGCTTCCTTCAACCGCTTCACATAATCATTCAATGCATAAATTCTTACATGATCGTTTTGCCCGAATAATGAAGATTGCTTTACGGGGTCATTTATTAATGGATCTTCGATCGTATTGGCGATTGTTTCTGAGTAAGGTACCTGCAAAATCGCCATGGCAGCAGGTTTCATCACACGGTATATCTCCTGCATCGCTTTGCGGTCGCCTGGAATATGTTCAAGAATATGGTTGGCAATTACAAGATCAAAACTATTATCTGCAAAACTCAACTGTGTAGCATTTTCCTGCTGCACCTGTTTATCAACGGATCTATAAAACCCGGGTAACAGGTCAGCTGTAATAACACTGGCCTTTCCTTTTAAAAAATTATAAATATTTTTTTCCGGTGATAAATGCAATATATTTTTTCTTTCAATATCAACTTCATCATTCAAATAAGCAATGATCAGTCGTTCCCTTGCTGTGGACATACAATTGGGACAAATAATATCCTCCCCATAACCTGCAATCACATGATTGTTTTCAATAGCAGCCTTGTTTTCTTTTGTGGGATGATCGGCTACAAACTTCCGGTACATTGTTCTGCAAACATTACAGGTATAACCTTCACCTGCATATTGCCTGTATTGCTTACGGTATTTTTTATTCAGCATTGAACCAATGATCCGCCTGTATGAAGATTGCAGCGGATGATATATCCCTATACCTTTTAAAATATTTTTCAGGAATGAATGCATTGTTAAAGGCTTAGGTGTTTGTAAGTTTAGAAGTTTAGACTAAACACCTAAACGAATAAACTTCTAAACTACATTTCACATGGTACTCAATAATTTTTCTGCAAGTTCGAGGTCGATGGGCTTTGTGATTTTTATATTGGTATCCTCTCCTTCTACAAGATGAACTTTCAGCCCGAATGCTTCTACTACCGTAGCTTCGTCGGTAAACTTATCTTTATAATCAATATTAAAAGCAGGAACTAATATTTTACTGTAAAAAGCCTGAGGAGTTTGAACGATCCTCACCTTGCTGCGATCGAGTGGTTCATTCCCATCTTCTGTGATCATTCTCAGGCTATCCTTCGGATCGATTGAAGGAACTGCAGATCCATATTCAACAACGGCTTCATAACAACGATGAATAAGGTTTTTAGATAACAGGCAGCGAACTGCATCATGCACAAAAACAACACTTTCTTCATTTACGAGCTGCAGCCCGTTCTGAACAGAATGAAAACGTGTACGCCCGCCAACAGTGATCTGTATGCGTGAATAATCAAAAAAGGCATCAATGATCTCCTGGCCTGCCGCTATATGTTCTTCGGGTAATACCAAAATGATGTTGCAGTCATCATAAGCCTTTACGAAAGCTTCTATGCTGTAATACAAAACCGGCTTACCATCCAGTAAAAGAAATTGTTTTGGAATAGAACTATTCATCCTGCTGCCACTGCCGCCCGCTACAATTATTGCGAATTTTTTCATCTATAAATATTACTGCTAAAACACTTTTTTTAATAATGAACAAGGAACAAGGAATTTCGAATAATGAAGTAGTTTACCTTCAACATTCAGTATTCCTTGTTCCTTGTTCGATATTCTTTAGTCTTTATAAATCCCAATGATCATTTTCCCATCACTATTCTTCATCGCCCTATACATCCCCGCGCTGTTAAATATCATCGCTGTACTTCCATTTGCATCCACACCGATCATACCTCCCTCTCCTTCCATATCCACCAGCTTCTGATTCACTACTTCGTCCATTGCTTCCTGTAAATTCATTCCTTTATATTCCATCAGGCAACTCACACTGTGTGCAGCTACCGCCCTGATAAATGGTTCACCATGACCAGTACAACTGATCGCACAGGTTTTATTATTTGCATAAGTACCCGAACCAATGATGGGGCTGTCACCAATACGGCCGTATTTTTTATTTGTCATGCCGCCTGTACTCGTTGCTGCCGCAATATTACCATACATGTCACAGGCTGCCGCACCAACTGTTCCAAACTTCTTATCCTTCATTAATTCCTCAAGACCTGAATGTGTATGATCCAAAGAATAATTATCACTGTCACGCATTTCTTTCCATTGGTCATAACGGAATTGAGAGAAAAAATATTCGTCTGGTTCCAGTTTAATTCCCTGCTTGATCGCAAAATCGTTGGCACCTTTTCCACTTAAAAAAACGTGGTTGCTGTTGATCATAACTTCTGCTGCAAGTTCAATAGGATTTCTTACGTTGCGAACTGCAGCTACGGCGCCTGCTTCGAGCGTCTGCCCGTCCATGATAGCTGCGTCCATTTCCTGCAATCCCTTTTTTGTAAAAACAGATCCACGTCCTGCATTGAACAACAAATTGTCTTCTAATACCACAACAGCTGCTTTTACTGCATTGGTAGAAGTTCCGCCCTGCTCCAACACAGCGTAACCTGCATTCAGCGCATCTTCCAGCGCCAGGGCATAAGCTTCCTCCAGCTCGGGCGTCATATCCGATTTTAAAATAGTTCCGGCACCGCCATGTATTACAATTGAAAATGTTTGCATAAGCCTGGTAGATTTATAGAACAAAAATATTTAATTTAAGTTCAAATAGTTTCAAATCTTTTTCAGGAAAGATTGAAAGGGCGTTAATGATCTGGTAATTCTGTTCAATAGTTACTAACGGGAAGATTTTTTTACCCGGCCGCATTGCATAGCCCGGCTTCATTGGCGTCGCATGTAACATCCCGTAGAGCGGGACTCTTGTACGATATAGTTTAATTCAGCAAGACATTTCACGCAAGGCTCGCAAGGGTGCTAAGTTCGCTAAGTGTTCTTTGCGCCATTGCTCCTTTGCGATCTTTGCGTGAAACAATTCGTCTAAAATTATTTCAGCAACAAATTACATTCATGCAATAACTTATCCTTATCAATTGCCACCGTCCCCACTTCCTCGCAAACCAAGCCACCGGCAATATTCGACATCTCGGCCATCAGTTTCACATCTTTTGTTGCAGCATATACTACCGATGCAACAGCAATAACCGTATCACCGGCGCCGCTTACATCTGCTATACTCCGTATGTGCGTAGGGATCAGTTCCTTTTCTTTTTGCGTTTGAATGAAAACTCCTTTTTCGGAAAGTGTTATGAAAGAAATGCGGTGTTTTAGTTTTTCATACAGCAATGAATGAATATTTGAAAGCAACTCATTCGTTACGTCATCACTGATAATATTCAGGCCATCCTTAGCTTCATGCAGGTTTGGTTTAAAGATATCTGCAAAACGATACTCGAAGAAATTTTTTCGTTTCGGATCTACTGCGGTCAAAATACTATGCTCTCTGCACAAGGAGATCACTTTTTCAATCACGTTCGGAGTAAGAACGCCCTTATTATAATCTTCTAATATTACAATTTGTGGTTTTTCTTTTTTAATATATGCTTCAAAGGAACTGAGCAGCTTTTCTTCTTCAGCTGCCACAAGCAAATTGGTGATTTCTGCATCCAATCGCATCATGTGCTGGTTACGACTTATAATGCGGATCTTATTTGTCGTGATACGATCGGTACTTTTAACAAGATAGCCGGTATTGATATTACTGCTTTTTAATAAACCGATGAGTTGATCTCCATCATCATCATTCCCCAATACACTAATAACATGTACCGTTGCACCAAGTGCGCGCACGTTCAATGCAACGTTTCCTGCACCACCAATACGTTGTTCTTTTTTGCTTACTGCTACTACCGGAACCGGTGCTTCCGGTGAGATACGATCTACTTTCCCCCACCAATAAGTGTCCAGCATCATATCACCAATAACAGCAACCTTGATTTGTGCAAAGGATTTAAATAATTCATTGAAATCTGTAACAGGCATAATTATGAGGCTTTATTTTTATTTGCAACTGCTAAATAATAAATAGGTATACCAATTAAAACGATAATGAGACCAGGCCAGGTGAATGCAGGCTTATATATAATAAGCAATATGCAAAATGTAATGGCCATTAAAATATAAATAGCCGGTAACACAGGGTAGCCAAATGCTTTATAAGGACGCTCCAGGTCGGGCTTTTTCTTTCTTAAAATAAAAATACCCAGGATCGTTAGTGCATAAAATAACACCACCACGAACGAGATCATATCGAGCAGGTCGCCATATTTTCCACTAAGGCATAATATGGAAGCAACAATGCATTGGATCCAGAGAGCGAATTCGGGTACATTGTGTTCATTCAGCTGTCCCGTTTTTTTAAAGAACAATCCATCTTTTGCCATGGTATAATAAACCCTTGCGCCTGCAAGTATCAAACCGTTGTTACATCCGAAAGTGGAGATCATGATCATTACCGCAATAACATAAGTACCAGCATTTCCAAAGATTGCATTGCTGGCTGCAACTGCAACACGATCCTGTGGCGCAAATGCAACTTCATTCAAAGGCAAAACATTTATGTACATCAGGTTGGCTGCAACATAAATGATCGTGACAATGAATGTTCCTAAAAATAAACTGAGGCCAATATTGCGTTTAGGATTTTTTACTTCCCCTGCAATAAATGTTACATTGTTCCATGCATCGCTGCTAAAAATAGATCCAACCATGGATGCAGCTATGGCTCCCAGTATTGCACTACCCACAACGCCAGTTACCGTTCCATCCGCATTTAATTGTTTCATGTTCCATGCATCTGCCCAGTTAGCATTCCATACACCTGGTTTTGATGCCAGTAAAAATCCAAAAATGATCAGTCCAAACAACGACAATAATTTTACTACAGTAAAACTCGTCTGTATCATTTTTCCTCCTTTTACACCTTTGGTATTAATGTAAGTAAGAAAAATAATGAGCACAATCGATACCAATTGTGCCGGGTAAATTTTAAGAAATCCTGCCTGGAATATTATATTGGCATCCGAGATTTCCAGTGAAGGAAAAAAATATCCTGCAAACTTTGAGAACGCCACGCCTACTGCAGCGATGGTTGCAGTTTGTATCACCGCAAAAAAACTCCATCCATATAAAAATCCTGCTAATGGATTAAATGCTTCTTTGAGGTAAACATATTGCCCGCCTGCTTTGGGATACATTGAACTCAATTCGCCATAACTCAATGCTGCAGTCAGTGTCATAAAGCCGGTAATGAGCCATATCGCTATCAGCCAGCCTGCGCTTCCTACGTTACGGGTAATATCAGCACTTACAATAAAAATACCTGAACCAATCATGGAACCTGCAACAATCATTGTTGCATCCAGTAATCCCAGCGTTGGTTTAAACGTGTTGGTTGTTTCTGTCATAAAGCAGTTTTATGGTTAGGTGCGTGGTAAAAAATGATACAAATCACAGGTACAATATCGCAGCAAGCTACGAAGTATTATACCTTCCGCCTTCGGCGGGATTGCTCGACTAAATCTTTTGCTTCACTTCGTTTGCAAAAGACAAGTCTCACAAATAAAAATCCCGTTGCTGATAACGGGATTGAAGTTAAATAAATCTGTCTACATTATGGTTCGGGAGCCGCTTTCATTTTTTTGTTCATGCCTTCTATAACATCTGCCGTAATATCCATAGAAGAGTCTTTATACACCATATAATCCAGTCCAGTACCTGTGGTAAAAATGTACATGTAGTTCTTTTCCTTATTATACTCTGCTAAAAAATCTTTCAGTTTTTTTTGTATATCATCCATGAATTTATAACTCTTCTCACTGAGGTCCTGGTTGAGTTTTTGTTTTTTCTCATCGATCACCTGCTGTTGTCCTAATAATTTATTTTGGAATAACTGGGCTTCTTCCTGTGTAATAGCAGCGCCTTTCTTTAAAAAATTATTTTTTTGATTCTCCAGGTCCCTGTAGCCGTTTTGCCATTCTGTTTCAATTGCATCCTGTTCGCCCTGCAATTCCTTTCTTTTATTTTTTATATAACTTATCTTTTCATTCAAAGAATCGAGCTCAACATAGGCAATGGCCGGGCGGGTCATACCTGCTGTTGAGTTTGCAGAAGTGAACACGGGACCGGTTTTTTTATCAACTGTTTTTTTGCCCGAAAAGTGGAAATAATACAGGAGCCCTACTGCAACGATCAACAAAATATTCAGTACAATGGATAACTGCTTCATTAATTACGCTTTGATTGGCGGCAAGATAAAAACAAAGCACCAGACAGCAATATTTCAGGCAGTACTTTTAAGAAAGGCTTAACTCGCAAAACCAAAGATAAATCCGGTGCTATTATCTCTTTCTCCTGAAAAATTATGGATATTGCAATACTGAAAAAATCGCAAAAATGTTTTTTCCCGGAACTAAAAAACCCCGTCATATACTGGTGAATCGTGTAGATGCAATGGGAGATGTGATATTAGCCCTGCCCCTTTGCGGGCTTATTAAAAAACATTATCCTGAATGTAAAATAAGCTTCCTTGGACGCACTTACACCAGCTCGATTGCAATGGCATGTGTGCATATTGATGAATTTATAAATCGTGATGACTGGTATGATATTTCGCAGCCGGAAATAACAGCTTTATTGCATGAAAAAAAAATAGATACGGTAATTCATTTATTACCTGATAAGATGTCTATTGAGGCGTGTGGAAAAGCAAAGATCAAATTACGTATCGGGGCAATGAACAGGAAAATATACTGGCAGTATTGCAATAAACTCGTATATCTCCGCAGAAAAAAATCGAGGCTCAGCGAAGCCCAGTTAAATATAAAGTTATTGCCGGCAATCAATATCAAAGAATTTCCTGCACGAAATGAGCTTTACCGTTATTATGGATTTTCAAGGATCCCCAGGCTGGATCAGCATAAAAAAGATCTGCTCGATCCTGTAAAATTTAACCTTATTCTTCATCCACTTTCCAATAAGAATGCGAAAGAATGGGGACTTCATAATTTTTCTGCATTGCTCAACCTTATTGATCAAAAAAAGATCAAGGTATTTATCACGGGCTCTCCCGAAGAAAAGAAAATACTGGCAAGCTGGATTGAGCAACAGCATCCACATGTTACCGACCTCACAGGTGCTTTGGATACTGATCAGCTGATCGCTTTTATTGCTGCTGCTGATGGCTTGATTGCATCTTCAACAGGTCCTGCTCATATTGCTGCAGCAAGCGGTATTTATACACTTGGGCTTTATGAAGACAGGTGGGTGAAGCGGGGAGAAAGATGGGGACCTATTGGTATGAAGGCTGATTTTGTTGAGTGCACAAATGAAGATATGAATACCATTACTCCGCAGATAGTGTACGAGCGAATAACGAAATGGCTAAATGCTTAAGTGTTCACGCAACCCATAAAAGATGTGGCTAAAGCCTTACTAAAAGTGATCATCATTCCGTTGGCTTAAGCCAACGGAAATAAAATCCAGTAGAATGGCTTTTGTCACAATATAAAAAGCCGGGTAAAGATTTGTGGTGCAAGTGAGTGACACAACGATGGCGGGTAAAGATCTATCTGTTCGTAAACAAAAAAGCCGTAAACTTGCCCAAGGATCATTAGCAGGTAACATGAATTGGAAAAATATAACTTTCATGAAATACATTGTTCTTATAGCGTCGCTTTTTCTTTTTCCAGGTTGTAAAAAAAGTGAAGAAGCAACGCTATACATCAGTGGTACCATTTACAATAATTGTTATGACAGGGAGCCTGTAAGAAATTATAATATCAGGCTGATCCGTACCCAGACAGGATCAGATCAACATACTACAGAAGTTGCTACCGGCAGCACGGATGAGAATGGTAATTTTAAGTTGTTTTTCCCTCCATCTGATAAGGTTAATAGTATGAGATTAAAGAGTTATAATGGAGGTGAGTTTATGACAGGCATTCCTCCCATTGCCAATATTGAAAACATTGAGATATTCAGCAGGATTTATTCTAACGTTAAAGTAAGTTTAAATGTCATCAACCCTCACAGCATTGGAGATACTTTAGGCATTAAACAACTAGGCTCCTTACAAACCCTTAATATCCCCTGTCCATTATTCAGTGGCCCGATTTACACAACATTAGATTATACACCAGTTGAACCGATGGGTTTTTATGGAACCCGTGATTATATTGCTCATGGTTTTTTCCCTCCGTTCACCTCTGCAATCTCTACTAGTTTTACAATTGATAAATATTGCCAGGATACCGTGTATGTTACTGTAGATATAGAATAAGACATACAATTTTATTCAGCGGTATGGTTTCACGCAATGCCCGCAAAGGAGCAAGGGCACAAATAATTAATTTTCTTTTTTTTCATTTTGAAAGCACATAAAAAAATGTGGCTAAAGCCTTACTAAAAGTGATCATCATTTCGTTGGCTTAAACCAACGCAAAAAACAATCCAGTTAGAATGGCTTTAGCCACATTATAAAAGCTGAGTAAAGATTTGTGGTATAAGAGAGTGACACAACGATGTTGAGTTAAGATATCATGCTTGCAAACAAAAAAAGGAGCAAGACTTTCATCTCACTCCTTAGTATTTTAATTGGCTAATTTCCAAATCACCAAATTTCCAAATTGATTACTCTTCCTCGTCGAAACTCATTGCCTCTTTCGTAGTCATCAGCAATTCGTATTCTTCCTTACTACCTACGATCATGTTTTCAAACTCACGCAAACCTGTACCTGCAGGAATATGATGCCCGGTAATAACGTTCTCTTTCAATCCAAGCATTTCATCTGTTTTACCCTGTATCGCAGCAGAACTCAACACTTTTGTTGTTTCCTGGAACGATGCGGCAGAGATCCAGCTATGTGTTCCCAATGAAGCTTTGGTAATACCTTGCAACAATGGAGATGAAGTAGCAGGATGTGCATCACGGTATTCAACCAGTTTTTTATCAGCTCTTCTTAAAACAGAATTCTCTTCCCTGATATCACGAAGTGTAACGATCTGTCCTGGTTTCAGTTTACCACTGTCGCCATGTTCTGTTACTACTTTCTTATCATAGATATAATCGTTCTCCACGTTGAAGTCCAGCCTGTCTTCTGTATCTCCTTCAAGGAATTTGGTATCACCTGGATCTTCGATATTATCTTACGCATCATCTGGCGAACGATTACTTCAATGTGTTTATCATTGATCTTCACACCCTGTAAACGATATACTTCCTGTATTTCATTCACAACATATTCCTGAACTGCAAATGGTCCTTTGATCGATAAGATATCAGCAGGAGTAATTGTCCATCAGCTAATGCAGCACCTGCTTTTACAAAGTCACCATCCTGAACAAGGATCTGGCGGGTCAATGGAACGAGATACTTTCTTACTACGCCATCTTTTGCTTCAACAATGATTTCCCTGTTACCACGTTTGATTGCGACCAAATGTAACAACACCATCGATCTCACAAACCACAGCAGGGTTACTTGGGTTTCTTGCTTCGAATAATTCTGTTACTCTTGGAAGACCTCCTGTGATATCTCTCAGTTTACCTAATACCCTTGGAATTTTCACCAGCACCTGGCCGCTTTTACGTCTTCTGCCTTCATCTACCACGATGTGTGATCCTACCGGTAAGTTATATGCTTTCTTTTCTTTTCCTTCAACAATCAATAACAGGAATCTTGGTTTTATCTTTTGTTTCGATAACCACTTTTTCCCGTGACCTGTTTGTTCATCAGCCTCATCACGGTAAGTGATACCTTCCAATACATGCTTCAAACTTGATCTTACCATGTACTTCAGCAACGATTACGTTGTTGAACGGATCCCATGTACAGATCACATCTGCCTTTGGTTACTTTCTGACCATCCTTTACATTCAGAATAGCATCCGTAAGGAATATGTGTTGTGATTTAATAAACGATCGGTCTTCACATCGATGATTCTTACTTCACCTGTACGGCCGATAACAACATGTATCTTTTTTACCTTCATCATTTTCAGTATCTACTGTACGTAAACCATCAAACTGGATTGTACCGTCAAACTTGGCATACAATGTAGATTCAACTGAAGCAGAACCAGCCACACCACCCACGTGGAACGTACGAAGTGTAAGCTGTGTTCCCGGCTCACCGATTGATTGGGCTGCAATGATACCAACTGCATCACCTCTTTGCGCCAGGTATACCTGAAGCAAGATTCTTACCATAACATTTCACACACACACCACGTTTGCTTTCGCAGGTAAGCACTGAACGTATCTCAACAGTTTCAATTCCTGATTTCATCAATTTTTTTAGCCATGTCTTCAGTGATCTCTTCACCTGCATTCAACAATCAATTCATCAGTTAACGGGTTGAATACATCATGCAATGAAGTACGTCCTACGATCCTGTCGGCCAATGGTTCAACTATATCTTCATTATCTTTCAATGCCTGATGCAGCAATACCACGCAAGTGTTCCGCAATCTTCTTCATTGATAATAACATCCTGTGCAACGTCAACCAGACTACGTGTAAGGTAACCGGCATCAGCTGTTTTAAGGCTGTATCCGCAAGACCTTTACGGGCACCGTGCGTAGAGATAAAGTATTCCAATACACTCAACCCATCTTTAAAGTTTGAAAGGATCGGGTTCTCAATAATTTCACCTCCTGATGAGCCGGATTTTCGTGGTTTAGCCATCAATCCCCTCATACCTGCAAGCTGTTTGATCTGCTGCTTACTACCACGGGCACCTGAATCAAGCATCATGTAAACTGAATTGAATCCTTGTTTGTCAATTGCCAATTCACGTATAAGCGTTTCAGTTACTTTCGTGTCAACACGGCTCCAGATATCAATGATCTGGTTGTAACGCTCGTTGTTGGTGATAAGACCCATGTTGTAGTTATCCCAAACTTCTGCAACTTCACCTTGTGCATTTTCAACAAGTTCTGCTTTAATAGCCGGAATGATCAGGTCATTGATGTTGAATGACAATCCACCTCGGAATGCCATACGGTATCCAAGTGTTTTAATATCATCCAGGAATTTAGCAGTGTTAGGAACACTTGTCCATTTAATGATATCACCGATAATTTCACGCAATGCTTTTTTAGTAAGCAATGCATTGATGAAACCAACTTCTTTAGGAACAAACTGGTTGAAGATTACTCTACCAACAGTTGTTTCAATTAATTTATTAGTAAGCGTACCATCGTTCATTACGACATTTGCTTTTACTTTAATATTTGCATGAAGATCGATCTGCTTTTCATTGTAAGCAATGATCACTTCTTCAGAAGAATAAAATGCTTTTCCTTCTCCTTTTACAATATCTTCACGCATTGTTTTCTTACCCTTGGTGATATAATACAGTCCCAAGTACCATGTCCTGGGAAGGAAGTGTGATCGGCGTACCATTCTGCGGGTTAAGAATATTGTGTGAAGAAAGCATTAATAATTGTGCTTCCAGTATTGCAGCATTGCTTAATGGAACGTGAACAGCCATCTGGTCACCATCGAAATCCGCGTTGAACGCAGTAGTTACCAACGGGTGTAACTGGATCGCTTTACCTTCGATCAATTTTGGCTGGAATGCCTGGATAGATAAACTGTGAAGTGTTGGAGCACTGTTCAATAATACCGGGTGACCTTTCAATATATTTTCCAGGATATCCCAGATAATCGCTTCTTTTTTATCAACCAATTTTCTTGCAGCTCTTTACCGTTTTAACAATACCTCTTTCAATCAGCTTACGGATGATAAATGGCTTGAATAATTCCGCAGCCATATCTTTTGGCAAACCGCACTCATGCATTTTCAATTCAGGACCAACCACGATTACCGAACGACCAGAATAGTCAACACGCTTACCAAGAAGGTTCTGACGGAAACGTCCTTGTTTACCTTTTAATACATCACTTAAAGATTTCAATGCACGTCCACCTTCTGCTTTTACAGCATTTGATTTACGTGATGTTATCAAACAATGAATCGACCGCTTCCTGCAACATCCTCTTTTCATTACGCAGGATCACTTCAGGAGCTTTGATCTCCAATAATCTTTTCAAACGGTTGTTACGGATAATAACACGACGATAAAGATCATTCAGATCAGAAGATGCAAAACGACCACCATCCAATGGAACAAGCGGACGTAATTCTGGTGGAATAACCGGAATATATTGCATTACCATCCACTCAGGACGGTTGTTGATTCTTGTATTTGCATCACGGAAACTTTCTACAACGCTTAAACGCTTTAATGCATCTGCTTTACGTTGCTGTGAAGTTTCATTTGCTGCTGCATTACGAAGATCGAAACTCAACTGATCAAGATCAATGCGCTGCAAGCATATGCATGAACAGCTTCTGCACCCATCTTTGCAATGAATTTTTCAGGATCTTCATCAGGTAACATTGGTTATCTTTTGGCAAAGTATCCAGGATATCAAGGTATTCTTCTTCTGTTAAAAGATCAGCATAGTTCTGACCTTTATCTGTACGGATACCTGATTGAATTACCACATATCTTTCATAATAAACAATGGTCTCTAATTTCTTAGAGCTCATCCCTAACAAATAACCGATCTTATTTGGAAGTGATCTAAAATACCAGATATGAACAACAGGAACAACCAGTTTGATGTGTCCCATTCTTTCACGACGCACTTTCTTCTCAGTTACTTCCACACCGCAACGGTCGCACACGATACCTTTATAACGGATACGCTTGTACTTACCGCAAGCACATTCATAATCTTTTACCGGACCGAAAATCCTTTCGCAAAACAAACCATCTCTTTCAGGTTTGTAAGTACGATAGTTGATTGTTTCCGGCTTTAACACTTCACCATAACTTCTTTCCAGAATGCTATCTGGAGAAGCCAAACCAATTGTGATTTGAGAAAATGTTGACCTTTGGACGATTTTCTTTTTTGAATGCCATATTGTTATTAGCTTTTAGCTGTTAGCCTTTAGTTGTTAGTCAAAACATTTAAAGGCTTGTTTTTAATTAATTAGTTTCAATTCAAAAGTTGCAGCTAGTAGCTAACAGCTAATAGCTAACAGCTTTCTTATTCAAATTTCAGATCTAATCCCAATCCTCTCAACTCATGCACCAATACATTGAATGATTCAGGAATACCTGGCTCTTGGAATGTTATCACCTTTCACGATCGCTTCATAAGTTTTCGCTCTTCCGATGATATCATCCGATTTAAGTGTAAGTAATTCCTGTAAGATGTTCGATGCACCATATGCTTCCAGTGCCCAAACCTCCATCTCACCAAAACGCTGACCACCAAATTGAGCTTTACCACCCAATGGTTGTTGAGTAATGAGACTGTATGGCCCGATTGAACGTGCGTGCATCTTATCATCCACCATGTGGTGAAGCTTGATCATATAGATGATACCAACGGTTGCTTTCTGATCGAAGCGATCACCGGTTTCACCATCATATAAATAGGTATGACCGAATTTAGGCAAGACCCGCTTTGTCAATGTTCTCTGCAATTTCATCTACAGTAGCACCATCGAAGATCGGCGTTGCAAATCGAACACCTAATTTTTCACCTGCCCATCCAAGTACTGTTTCATATATCTGTCCAAGGTTCATACGACTTGGTACACCCAATGGATTCAATACGATATCAACAGGAGTTCCGTCTTCAAGGAAAGGCATATCTTCTGCACGAACGATCTTTGCAACGATACCTTTGTTACCGTGACGACCAGCCATTTTATCTCCCACTTTCAGTTTACGCTTTACAGCCATGTAAACTTTAGCAAGTTTCAATACACCTGCTGGTAATTCATCCCCAATTGAGATATTGAATTTCTCCCTCTTATAACGTCCTAGTTCTTCGTTGAACTTGATGTTATAGTTATGCAACAAACGTTTGATCAGGTCATCAGTTTTTGCATCACCGCTCCATCCCAATGGATTTACGTTTTGGTAATCGATGTTTGCGAGGTTCTTTGGATTGAACTTAGCACCTTTACCGATCAACACTTCACCGAAGTTGTTGCTAACACCCTGGGATGTTTTTTCTTTCAATAAAGTCTGCAGTTTGTTTATGCAGCAATTCCATCAGATCCTGCTTCATTCTTCTCGTGTGTTTTTTCGATCTTATCCAATTGCGCTTTCTCACGCACTTTTGCGTTCTTATCTTTCTTAGCACGCTGGAATAATTTTTTATCGATCACAACACCCTCTGTTCCACTTGGAGCTTTCAATGAAGCATCTTTTGCATCACCGGCTTTATCACCGAAGATTGCACGCAATAATTTTTCTTCCGGTGTAGGATCACTTTCACCTTTTGGAGTGATTTTACCAATGATGATATCACCTTCCTTGATTGTTGCACCAATTCGAATGATACCGTTCTGATCAAGATCTTTTGTAGCTTCTTCACTTACGTTTGGAATATCCGGCGTAAGTTCTTCTTCTCCCAATTTAGTATCACGAACCTCTAGTTTCAAACTCATCGATATGAATAGAAGTAAACCAGATCTTCCTTAACAACTTTCTCAGAGATAACGATCGCATCCTCGAAGTTGTATCCTTTCCATGGCATGAATGCCACTTTAAGATTACGTCCCAAAGCAATTTCACCACCTTTGGTTGCATAACCTTCAGTTAAAAAATCTCCTTCCGTAACCTTCTGTCCTTTTACCACCGCAGGGCGAAGATTGATACATTGTTTCCTGGTTGGTTCGAACGAACTTCGTTAAGCTTATATATTTTAAGATCGTCTTCAAAACTTACCAGTTGTTGTGTTTCATTTCTCTTATATCGAACATGAATCTCATTTGCATCTACATATTCCACCACACCATCTCCATCTGCATGAATCTGGATACGTGCATCACGTGCAGCTTTTGCTTCCAAACCTGTACCTACGATAGGAACTTCGGGACGCAATCAATGGAACTGCCTGGCGTTGCATGTTTGATCCCATCAACGCACGGTTAGCATCATCATGCTCCAGGAACGGAATCAATGAAGCACTCAAACCAACGATCTGGTTTGGCGCAACATCCATGTATTCTACTTCTGTTTATCGAAGGATCGGGAAATCACCTGTCTGGCGGCTTTTGATCCTGTCTTCAACAAAGTTTCCTTTCTCATCCATATCAATATTTGCCTGTGCAATTTTTGCTGTATCTTCTTCTTCGGCACTTAGGAAAGTGATCTTCTTCATATCAACCTTACCATTATCTACTTTATGATATGGCGTTTCAATAAAGCCCATTTCATTGATCTTCGCATGCACACAAAGTGTAGAGATCAAACCAATGTTTGGACCTTCAGGTGTTTCAATCGTACAAAGACGGCCATAGTGAGAATAGTGAACGTCACGAACTTCAAAACCTGCTCTCTCCCTGCTTAAACCACCGGGTCCAAGTGCGGAGATACGACGCTTATGCGTGATCTCACTCAAAGGATTTGTCTGATCGAGGAACTGTGATAACTGCGATGTACCAAAGAATGAATTGATAACAGAAGAAAGTGTTCTTGCATTGATCAGGTCAACCGGTGTAAACACCTCGTTATCCCTTACGTTCATTCTTTCACGAATGGTACGTGCCATACGTGCAAGACCAACACCAAACTGCGCATACAATTGTTCACCTACTGTACGAACACGACGGTTACTTAAGTGATCGATATCATCAACCTCGCTCTTACCATTGGTTAACAGTACCAGGTATTTAATGATAGCAATGATATCTTCTTTGGTCAATACTTTTTTCTCGATCGGGATAATTCAAACCAAGACGACGGTTGATCTTGTAACGACCAACTTCACCAAGATCATAACGCTTATCACTGAAGAATAATTTATCAATGATACCACGTGCAGTTTCATCATCCGGAGCATCAGCACCACGCAACTGCTTGTAGATATGCTGAACCGCTTCCAGTTCACTGTTGGAAGTATCTTTATTTAATGTATTATAGATAATTGCATAATCACCGCTCACTTCTTCTTTCTGAATGAATACGCTCTTCACTTCCATTTCGATGATCAGTGGCAATATTTGATTCATCGAGTACGGTATCTCTTTCAAGAACGATTTCATTTCTCTCGATAGAAACAACCTCACCGGTATCTTCATCCACAAAATCTTCTACCCATGTACGTAATACACGTGCAGCAAGACGTTTTCCAATATGTTTCTCTAAGGTTTTTTTATCAGCTTTTACTTCATCAGCCATTCCGAATAATTCAAGAATGTCTTTATCAGTTTCAAAACCAATAGAACGTAACAAAGTAGTAACAGGGAATTTTTTCTTACGATCGATATAAGCAAACATTACGTTGTTGATATCTGTTGCAAATTCCATCCAGGCCCCTTTGAAAGGAATTACCCTTGCAGAATAGATCTTGGTTCCGTTCGGGTGAACAGACTGGCCGAAGAATACACCAGGTGAACGGTGCAGCTGGCTAACAACAACCCTTTCAGCACCATTGATCACAAATGTACCACGTGGTGTCATGTAAGGAATGTTTCCAAGGAATACATCCTGAACGATGGTCTGGAAATCTACGTGCTCTTCATCATTACAACTAAGACGAAGTTTTGCTTTTAACGGAACAGCATAGGTGAAACCTCTCTCAATACACTCTTCAATCGTGTAGCGTGGGGGATCAACGAAATAATCAAGAAATTCCAATACGAAAATGTTACGTGTATCTGTGATAGGAAAATTTTCCTTAAATACACGGAACAACCTTCAACATTACGTTTATCAGGTGTTGTTTCTAACTGGAAAAAATCTTTGAACGATTGAATCTGAATTCCAAGCAAATCGGGCTGTTCTGCCAGAAGTTCAACTTTTCCGAAATTGATACGTTTAGCAGTGGGTGATTTTGTTGCAGACATATTGTAATTAAAACTTTTAGTGAAGACCTTTTAATGAGGAGGACATGGCTTGCGCCACTGACCCTAAATTAAAGGAGGGCAAAGGTAGGGAATAATTCTATTAAATCATTCCCGATTTATTAAATATTATCCGCTTTGGTTAGATTTTTGCTCAATTCCATTTACTTATATAATTTTCCTTGTATATAAAAAAGGAAACTGAAATAATATTCTCACTAAAATTAAAGTTTATAAAAGGCGGTAAAGCCTGTGCTGCCCGACTGAAGGTTAGGATACAAAACAAGTTTGCCCTTTAACGCCTTATTCTTGTGAAAATGGGGTACCAATATTCCCACTGCCGATCCGAGGGTTACACCTAATAGGACGTCAGTCCTGAAATGCTGCCCGGCGCCTAACCTCAAAAAGCCGGTTGCGGCAGTAGCACCACCTGCAATTGTATATAAAATCCATTTATGTTTCATATTGGGATGGTAATCGCAGTACACTTTTGCCATAAAAAAAGTGGATGTTGCAACTACAGCCGGATGACCCGCATAAAAAGAGTTCTTTGCTCCTCCCCTGGTTCTTGTATCCAGTGGTACTTTTTCATTATAGGCATAAGGCCGATACCTGTTGGCGATCATTGCAGCCGAAGTGTATAAAGTGCCGGTTATTCCCATCGCTTCCAGATACATTAAACCGATTTTGGGTCCATCCTTTCTTATTTTTTTATCTAGTAAAAATACAGTGGCAATGGCATACTTCCGTAAAAGAAATGTCGCTTGCTTTTTTTGCACTTTCATGAATAATTATTTGTGATTGGTCTGTCGAATTTGTTTACATCATTCCTGTTGAGCTCCAGTATTTCTGATTCGGAGGTAATGTCCCTCCCATAGATCACACTCATCCATACAATGACCATGCATCGGTTGCCAGCGTAAGCGGAATATCCACCCATGGCCTTATTTTATAAACAGATTCTTTACTCAGATCTGTAATTTGAATTTCTGGCTGTATTGCATTCACGCTGTCTGCTTTAGGAGACTCTTGCGCCATAGTACATTTGGAAGACAACAACAGCAATGCTGTAATAAATAGTGTCAGAAATCTTTTTCATAGTAGGTGTTTTTACTATGATAAAACAAATGTCATACCGTATTGCCTGCGGGGGATTATTTAGAATTTTGAAGCGCGGGTTGTGGAAGATGCACCTCGAATAGTACAATTTTATATTAAAAATGGGATTTATGTAGACCAGGCTGGTGAATAAAAAGGCCCCGGTAATACCGGGGCCTCGAACTGTATTTCTACTGAAAAGGATTAAGCGATTTCAACGTCAGCACCTGCTTCAGTTAATTTTGCTTTCAGTTCTTCAGCTGTTGCTTTATCAACACCTTCTTTAATTGGTTTTGGAGCGCCGTCAACTAAATCTTTAGCTTCTTTAAGTCCCAAACCTGTTAATTCTTTAACGATTTTTACAACCGCTAATTTGTTTGCACCGCTGCTTTCAGAATTACGTTGAATGATGTTTTTTCTTCAACTTTAGCAGCACCGCCACCATCGCCACTTACTACAACTGCTGCTGCAGCTGGTTCAATACCGTACTCTGATTTTAAGAATTCAGCTAATTCCTGAACTTCTTTTACTGTTAAGCCTACTAAGCTTTCAGCTAATGCTTTTACGTCTGCCATTTTGTTTTGATTTTTTCCGGCTTCATACCGCTTTGTGGGGTCCGTCGGAGAGTTTAAAAAAATTGTTTGTGCCTTTTATTTAGTCCGGCCAGTTATTTATTAACTTACTCAGCTTTTGGAGCTTCGTCTGTTGTTTCTGTTGATGGAGCTTCAGCTGCCGGGGTTTCCGGTGCAGCTTCTGCTGTTGGTGCTTCAGGAGCCAGGTCTGCAGCTGGTGCTTCTGCTACCGGTACTGCCGAAGTTGCTTCCACTGCAGGAGCTGATTCTGCTACTGGTGCAGCTTCTGCTTCTTTTGCCTTTAGCAGCATCTTTATTTTGTAATGCACCCAATACACGTTGGATTGGTGATTGCAATAAGCCAATTACTTCACCGATCAATTCATTCTTGGTCTTGATCTGGGTAAGTGCTTTCAGCTGGTTGTCGCCAACAAATACATCCCCATTGATGAAAGCTGCTTTTAAAACAGGCTTTTCATTATTATTTTCCTTGCGGAAACTGCTGATGATCATCAGCAGGATCTTTAGGATTTTCACTGAACAGCAATGCGGTTACTTTATGCAATGAATCATAAACACCTGCATATTTTTCTGCATCTATTCTTTCCAGTGCTTTTTTGATGAGGGTATTTTTAGCCACTTTCATTTCAACCTGCTTATTGAAGCAAACGCGCGTAATTTACTAACCTGTGCAACCGATAAGCTTTCCGTATCAGTAATGTAGAAATTATTATATTGAGAGAACTTGCCTTTAAGCAATTCTATCACTTCATTTTTTTCCTGTTTTGTCATAACAAATATTTTTTCAACCCGATGAGTACCGGATTAGTTTTGAACAGATTTTGTGTCAATCATAATGCCGGGGCTCATGGAGCTTGCCATGCTCACACCTTTCAGGTAAGTACCTTTTGATGAAGATGGTTTTAGTTTGATGATTGCATTTATAAATTCCTGGCAGTTTTCTGCAATCTTTTCAGGAGCAAAACTTACACGGCCGATAGATGCGTGAATAATACCCACTTTATCAACTTTAAATGCGATTTTACCACCTTTCAGGTCATTAACAGCAGCTGTTACATCATTGGTAACAGTTCCTGTTTTAGGATTTGGCATCAGGTTACGTGGACCTAATACTTTACCCAGTTTACCGATCTTAGGCATTACCGATGGTGTGGCAACGATAACATCAATATCTGTCCAGCCACCTTCGATCTTTGTGATGAATTCGTCCAGTCCAACGAAATCAGCACCTGCAGCTGTAGCTTCTGCTTCTTTATCAGGAGTACAAAGTACCAATACTTTTTTCGTTTTACCTGTACCGTGAGGAAATGAAACAGTTCCGCGGATTGCCTGGTCAGCTTTCTTTGGATCCACACCTAATTTTACATGCAGGTCAACTGAACTATCAAATTTTGTTGTATTTACTTCTTTTACCAAGGTTGAAGCTTCCTTTAAGCGTATAAGCTTTATTAGTGTCAACCTTAGCGTTTGCTAATTTTCTTTTTTTAGTGATCATTTTTTAAAAATTTAAGGTTGACAATTAATTATCCCAGGGAGCTTTTCCTTCTACAGTTAAACCCATGCTACGGGCTGTACCCGCAACCATGCTCATGGCGCTGTTCATAGTAAAAGCGTTAAGATCTGCCATTTTATCTTTGGCGATCTCTTCTACCTGTGCCCAGGTAACCTTACCAACTTTTACACGGTTGGGTTCTTTACTTCCGCTCTTGATTTTAGCAGCGTCCATTAACTGAACTGCAGCAGGAGGAGTTTTAATTACGAATTCGAAAGATTTGTCTGCATAAACTGTAATTAATACAGGAAATACTTTTCCGGGTTTATCCTGTGTTCTTGCATTGAATTGCTTACAGAACTCCATGATGTTCACACCTTTAGAACCAAGAGCTGGTCCGATTGGCGGTGCCGGATTGGCTTGTCCTCCTTTACACTGGAGCTTAACATAGCCGGTAATCTCTTTTGCCATTTTTTACATTTTTTGGTGATAACGTCACGGTTTTATCGTGACTCCCAAGTCAATAATATTCCTTAAGAACTATTTTGGGATCGCAAAGGTAAGATAATTTCGCTTAGAAAAGCCTTTGAATTTAAAAAAATACATACATCTTATAATAAATATTCAGCCTATAAAAAAGAGCTGTATAAAATTCTGAATTTGTAGATTTTACAGCAAGAAGACCTGAAAGGAGTTATGAAATTGTTTTTTGGAACAAAAATTCATCGCAGCCGCTGGATATAGATTTTGAAACCCCTTCTTTAACTATTTTTTGTTTGGCCAGTTTAAACAGTTTTTCCTGGAAAAAATGACGGCATTCGCCTGGTGTAATGGCCTCATAAGGATATCCGCCTAACCAGTCATGAACATCTTTATTATAATCCATGCCCCTTTTTTCCTGGTAATCCGCCTTCATTTTTTTGAAACTTTTTCCTTTTAAGAAAAAGGCCAACCTGTTTTTTAATGTCCATAGTTGCTGGTAAAAGGACTGTACATTTTTACCGGAACGGGAGTACATTTTTTTAAACCATTTCCAAAAGCCGTCAAATATGGTTTTGCGATATAATGCGATATAAAAGAATCCCCCGGGTTTTACTTTTTTGCATGCATTGGCAATAGCTGTATACATATCGCCGGTATGATGAAGTACTCCCCATGAATACACATAGTCCACAGCAGGTAACCCATTCATGAATTCCTCATCCAATACAGACGCCTGCATTACTACCCATTTATCATCGGATGGATAATATTTATCTTTTAAATACCGGGTGCAGTTAACTGAATCAATATCATAATCAAACGAAATTACACTGGCTCCCATTTTTCTTGCTGCCAATGAAAATAAACCACTCCCTGATCCTATATCAAGAAAGCTTTTATTTTCAAGTGATACAACATCCAGCATTTTTTGCAAAGAAATTTCTGCTTCCCTTATCCGGTCATCATTTAGGAGCTGTAAAAATGCATTCCAGTTTTTTCCGAATGCAAACCTTCCCTCATCATATTTTGTGTGATCCATTGTATTTAAGTCTTGCCTGTTTATTTTTAAAACTTTCGGGCTGAAATATTTATTAACCTGTTTACAAGTTATGTATTGTCAACCTTACTTAAATCAGCTGTAACTCAAGTATAAAAAAATCCCGGCTTCGCCGGGATTGATTAAATATGTAAGACGACTTTTCTTAAGCTAGTTTTTCAACCTGCATATAACTTAACTCTACAGGAGTAGCCCTTCCGAAAATCTTCACCTGTACTTTCAGTTTTTTCTTTTCATCACTCACTTCTTCAATCACGCCATTGAAATCATTGAACGGACCATCAATGATTTTAATTGTTTCGCCAATGATAAATGGTTCACTCATCGTAACACCACCGATATCACTCATTTCATCTACTTTACCCAGCATTTTATTTACTTCAGCTTTCCTGAGTGAAATGATATTTCCTTTAGATCCTTTTCCATCGGTTAAGAAATGCATTACATTGCTGATATTGCTTACATGCTGGATTATATCATCATTCAGTTTATCACCCGCAACTTCAATCATAATATAACCGGGGTAAAAGTTTCTTTCCCTCATTACTTTTTTGCCATTAAGCACTTTATACACCTTTTCCACAGGTAAAAATATCTGCTTAATTACCTTATCCCATCCGTTGCGCACAATATCTTTATCCAGGTATTCTTTTACTTTACGCTCTTTACCGCTTACCACCCTAAGCACATACCATTTACTTTCCTTTTCTGGTTTCTCTGCAGGTTTGGTATCGGTTAAATTATCCAGAGGTGTTGTTGCTTCCATGATTATTTAAATAAAGAGTAAATAAATTTCATTGCACCATTAGCAACCAGGTCCATTAAAGCAACGATAGCCGTAATGAATAATGTTGCTCCCAAAACAATCATGGTAGATTGTTGTAGTTGCTCCCATTTAGGCCAGGTAACTTTTTCCATTAATTCCTTGTAAGATTCTTTTACAAAAACACTGAATTTGTTCATCTTTTTGAATGTTTAAGAAGTTCCAGAGGCTCCAGGAGTTCCAGAGGCAATTTAACCTTTGAAACCTATTGAACCTTTGCAACCTTTGTAACTTTTAATCAGCACGGGCACTAGGATTCGAACCCAGATCAAAGGTTTTGGAGACCCGTATGCTACCATTGCACCATGCCCGTAAGAAAGCTAAAAGCTATTAGCGGTTAGCCAATAGCTCTTAGCATTATTTTCAAAGATAGATATTTTAGTATTAGCAAGCCCTTCGGCTAAAAACTAACAGCTAAAAGCTAAAAGCTATCTCTCTTATTTGATAATCTCTGTCACCTGACCTGCACCTACTGTACGACCACCTTCACGAATCGCAAACTTCAAACCTTTTTCCATCGCGATTGGTTGAATCAATGTTACAGTTAAGTTAGTGTTATCACCAGGCATAACCATTTCAGTACCCGCATTCAACGAAACCTCACCAGTAACATCCGTTGTACGGAAATAGAACTGAGGACGATATTTGTTGAAGAATGGAGTGTGACGTCCGCCTTCTTCTTTGCTCAACACGTAAACTTCACCTTTAAATTCAGTATGTGGAGTGATAGAACCTGGTTTGCAAAGTACCATACCACGACGGATCTGGGTTTTTTCAATACCACGTAATAAAAGACCTGCATTATCTCCGGCTTCACCTTCGTCCAATAATTTTTTGAACATTTCAACACCTGTACAAGTAGTAGCAAGTGGTTTTTCCTTTAATCCTACGATCTCGATCGCTTCACCCACTTTTACACGGCCTCTTTCGATACGACCAGTAGCAACGGTACCACGACCAGTAATAGAGAATACATCTTCCACACTCATCAGGAACGGAAGATCAACCAAACGTGGAGGTAGTGGAATATAGCTATCAACTGCATCCATCAATTCATTGATTTTTCCAATCCATTTTTCTTCACCAGCCAAAGCGCCGGTTGCAGAACCCTGGATGATTGGAGTTTTGTCTCCATCGAAACCATATGAAGTTAATAACTCACGGATTTCCATTTCAACCAGTTCCAATAATTCAACGTCATCAACAAGATCAACTTTATTCATAAAAACAACGATCTGAGGTACACCTACCTGGCGAGCCAACAGAATGTGTTCTTTTGTTTGAGGCATTGGGCCATCAGTAGCAGCAACTACAAGGATAGCACCATCCATTTGTGCAGCACCGGTGATCATGTTCTTTACATAATCGGCGTGACCCGGGCAATCAACGTGCGCATAGTGACGCTTTTCAGTAGCATACTCAACGTGTGCCGTATTAATTGTGATACCCCTTTCTTTTTCTTCCGGAGCACCATCAATATCATCATAATTTTTTTTCTCCGCTAAACCTCTTTTAGACAAAACATCGGTTATAGCGGCTGTAAGTGTTGTTTTACCATGATCCACGTGACCGATAGTACCAACGTTAAGATGGGGTTTATCCCTCTTGAATGATTCTTTTGCCATTGTTTATTTTTTTGTATTGTTTTGAAAATTGGTTTTCATTTAATGTCTGTAGACCATCGACCTTTATTCTTTTGCACTAACTAATACTAGTACCGGTAATTATTGTTGAGCCATCAGTGAGAATCGAACTCACGACCCCTTCCCTACCAAGGAAGTGCTCTACCCCTGAGCTACGACGGCTTGTTATTTTGCCATCGGTGAGAATCGAACCCGAGACCCTCCCGATATTATCGGGATGCCCTACCCCTGAGCTACGACGGCTTGCAGAGCAAAACCCATGCGTTTGCAATGAACTAAAATTGAGCGGAAGACCAGGCTCGAACTGGCCACCTATAGCTTGGAAGGCTATCGCTCTACCAAATGAGCTACTTCCGCTTGTTAATTTGGAGATTTGGAAATGAGTCAATTTGGAAATTGAAGCAAGTCAAATCACGTACAAAGAACTTTTAATTATCAAATCACCAAATTGGCTCATCTCCAAATTGGTTTTGTGGGCAGAGCAGGGTTCGAACCTGCGTACTCGTGAGAGAACAGATTTACAGTCTGTCGCCTTTAACCACTCGGCCATCTGCCCTAACATGACTCGGCTTCGTGACCTGATCATATTTTTTCATTAGCCTGACGGAACCCGTCAGACCAATGAAACAGAGCCGAAAACTGGAGTCGAACCAGCGACCTACTGATTACAAATCAGTTGCTCTACCAACTGAGCTATTTCGGCAAGAAATGTTCAAAAAGTTAAAGATGTTTAAAAAGGTAAAAAGGTTGAATAACCTTTGGAACATTTTGAACTTCTGGAACCTTTGGAACTTATGCAAAGAACTTCCCTTAAAATGAGCCCACAACAATGCACCCTATTTTTTGGGAAGGCAAAGGTAAGAGAAAATGATTAATACAAAAACTTTGTAAAAGATTTTTTTAAAGGATTGGGAATTCAAAAAAAATCCCCCGGGTTGCGGAGGATTTTTTTGTCTAAAAAACTTATTTTTTTTATGCCGCAAGTCTTTCTTTTTTCTTTTTTATCTGCGTTATTACTGCATCCATTGCTCCATCAAAACTTTCCTCAAAAGATTTGGAAGATTGTTTTACAAAAAACTCATGTCTTGGAATCATTACTTTTATTTCAACTACTTTGTCTTTTATCGTATGTACAATATTATCGAGCTTTAAATATACATATACCTTGGTAATACGCTCGTGAAACTGCTCGAGCTTCGCAATTTTTTTCTCTATATACAACAATAACTTTGTGTCTGCATCAAAATGCACCGTCTGAATGTTTACGTTCATAACATCTGATTTAAATGAAAGAATAAAAATAATAGGTAGCAATTATATCATAGGCATTTGTTTGAGCCACACCTGAATTTTCGTATTTTCAAGTTACCGCATAAAACGTAGTTTTCAAAATAAAATTTTATGTCGCTGATTATTATTATTTTATATACCATACTATGCTTTGGGATGTGCTTTTTTATACACATCTTTTAATTTTTCTATGGTATTATGGGTATATATCTGTGTTGCTGCAAGGCTGCTATGACCCAATAATTCCTTTACAGCATTCAGATCGGCTCCGTTATTTGTTAAATGAGTAGCAAAAGTATGCCTCAAAATATGCGGGCTTTTTTTATCAATTGTAGTTACCAGTGAAAGGTATTTTTTTACGATGTTATATACATATTTTGGATAAAGCTTCTTACCCTTTTCGTTTACTAATAAATATGTTTTGTCGGCATTTTCAATAGTACCTGCTTTTTCGCTGATATATTGTACAATCGTCATCATAAACTGTTTACTTACCGGAATGATCCTTTCCTTACTTCCCTTACCCAATACTTTTAAAGCGCAATTGGGTTGATCTACCTGGCTTTCCTTTAAATTTATGAGTTCGGCCTGGCGCATCCCGGTATTATATAATAACTGTATGAGCATCCTTTGTGTACGGCCATTCCAGTCATCCGGGAATTCTACATGATCAAATAAGGTCTGGATATCATTTTTCTCTACAAACTGCGGCAGCCTCTTATTCACTTTTGGCGAAACAATTGTTGACATTGGGCTCGTAACGATCAACCCGTTCCTGATCTGGTGCTTAAAAAAAGATTTGAGAGAAGAAATTTTCCGGTTGATGGTTTTGGAACTGATCCCTTTCGACTTTGTCTCCGCAAGCCAGCTTCTTACAAATGCCGGCTTTATATTTTCCAATGAGGATTCCTGGTATTGCAGCTCCAAATAATCGAAAAAAGCCACGAGGTCGGTTTCGTATGAAATGATCGTATGCTGGGAGTACCTTTTCTGATACTTTAAATAATCCAGGAACGAGCGGATATGTTGTTGTGGTGTAAGGGGCATAAAAAAACTGATAACCAAAGTTAATGGTTACCAGTTTAATATATTTTGCCGGCTTAAATTTAATCTTATTTATCCAATAATCCGTTCGTAAGTTGTTGCTTATAAACAGCCTTCAGCACCTCGGTACGACGCCTGATAGACGGCTTAATAAAAGCCTGCCTTTCCCTTAACTGAAGTAAAACACGACTCTTTTCAAACTTCTTCTTGTACTTTTTAAGTGCCTTGTCTATGTTTTCGCAATCTTTTGAATCAATAATTAACATGATGTATATACCTCCTTTGGTGAATAATTCTGCCCAATTTGGACAGGGGCCGCAAAGATAACAGAATTATTGAAAATAAAAAATATCTCAGCGAATAATGCGAAATTTGCCGAATGTTTACAGGAATTATTGAACAGACAGGCAAAATAGAAAAAATCACGGAAGAAGGTACCAACAGGACTTTCTGGATAAAATCTCCCCTTTCCTCATCCCTCAAAATCGACCAAAGTGTAAGCCACAACGGGGTTTGCCTTACAATTGAAGAAACCAATGGTGATCTTCATCGTGTAACTGCCATCGATGAAACCCTTCAAAAAACGAATCTTGGAAACTGGGAAGCAGGAAAAACGGTTAACCTGGAAAGATGCATGCAAATGAATGGAAGGATTGATGGCCATATTGTACAGGGGCATGTTGATACAACTGCATTATGTACTGCTATAATAGAAAAAAAAGGAAGCCGTGAATACAGTTTTAAGATCGACAAAAAATTTGCTGCACTCATCATCGAAAAAGGATCGATCACATTAAATGGCATCAGCCTTACGATCTTTAATGTAAAAACGAAATCTTTTACAGTAGCTATTATCCCTTACACTTACGAACACACGAATATGCAATTCATTAAAGAAGGTGATGAGGTAAATATTGAATTTGATATGATTGGCAAATATGTGAACCGCCTGGCAGAACTGAGATAATGAAAGCAGTGTTTCTGAAATAATCTATATTTTTAGTCTTCAATAACATCCATCCATATAGTGCCATTACTAAGTATCATTATACCTGTTTACAATGAAGCCGAAAACATTCTGCCATTGCATGAAGAATTAACCCGTTATTATAAAAACGAATACGAGATAATTTTTGTGGATGATGGCAGTACTGATAACACACTCGCAATTATTGAAACATTATCAAAAAAAGACAGTCATTGCAAATGCATTTCCCTCAGCCGGAATTTCGGACACCAGAATGCATTGATGGCAGGACTTGAAAATGTATCCGGCGACATCATTGTCATTATGGACGGGGATCTTCAGCACCCCCCTTCACTTATCCCTGAAATGGTTAACAAACTGAATAGCGGTTATGATGTAGTGGTCACCAAAAGAAATAAGACTGCTGAAATTGGTTTTTTTAAAAAACTAACCGGGGTAGTATTTTATAAATTCATCAATCTTATTTCTGATGTTAAAATAGAACCCAACGTTGCCGATTTTAAAGCATTTAATCAAAAAGTTTTAAAAGCTGTTTTACAATTCAAAGAGAGAGAGCTTTTTTTAAGAGGCATTTTCAGTTGGATTGGTTTTAAAACCGCAACAATTGAATTTGATGCGCCCGCAAGATTGCATGGTAAAACCAAGTATTCATACAGCAAAATGCTCAGGCTGGCATTAAAAGGAACAACTTCATTCGGATTTAAACCACTTCGTGTTGCATTAACTGTGGGTGCATTTATTTCGCTTGCAGCTTTTGGGTTCGGCGTTTTTGCATTAGTGTCCTATTATAATGGCAATACGGTTCCAGGCTGGGCTTCACTTATCATAGCGGTCATGTTTTTAGGCGGAACACAATTATTAGCGATTGGTTTATTAGGAGAATACATCGCAAGCCTTTTTACGGAAACAAAACAGCGGCCGCTTTATTTGGTGGATAGAAAGATAAATATGATTTAGTGAATGACGAATAGTGAAAATGCAAACTTTTTAAGAAACGTCAACTCAGTAAACAATGTCTGAATTTCACATGCACCATTCGCCATTCACTATTCACTTTTAACACAACCTATTTTATAGCCCTGATAAAATATTGCCCGCCAAGAGGCAGCCATTGTAAATATTTTTCGAGAAAGATAAACTTAGATAACAATCCTTTCCTCGGGAAGAAAATGATGAATTGCTTTTCATCGATCTTAAAATTTTTCTCAACTAATAGATTTTTTGTATAGCTACTTTTTAAAAGCTTTGCATCTTTATCAAATACACAGGTATTCACCAAATGTTTTGTAACAGGGTTTAAAGGATTGTGTTCAAAAAGGTACAAACGTCCTCCTGGTTTCAACATCCTGTACGTTTCTTTAATAATGGCTTTATGAAGACTGCCATCAACATGATGCAACACGCCTGCCATAAATACAATGTCAAAACTATTGTTCTCAAAAGCTGTTTGAGTGCCATTGTATACTGAAAAATAGACCCCGGCAAGTTTTTTTGCGGCCGCAACGGTTATACTTTTTTCAGAAATATCTATGCCATATATCTGCCAGGAAGGAAAATCCTGTTTCATGAATAACTCGGTTGAACCATCCCCGCAACCGATATCCAATGTTTTTAAAACTCCGTCGTGTTCAAATGATTTTAGTATCTCCACTTTCATCCGGGCGAAATAGAAGCTATCTACGCCCGATAATTTTATATTCTCTGTATGAATAGAGCGATAGTCATTTGCATATTGATCAAAATCATCAAAAGTTCTTTCGCTCATTTTTTATGAATGCTGTATTTTTATCTAATGCAAGTTTACGCAAATTCGAACAGGCTTTCACTAAAAACCATCCTGTTTTTTATTGGTGTACTGTTTATTGCATTCCTGCCTGTAAGTACATTCCTGTTTTTTTTAAAGAATGATGCATTCAATGGATATTTTCCCCCAAAATTTTTCATGAGCGAAAGTATTCATGCCGGCCATTTACCATTATGGAATCCATATATCAATTTTGGAATTCCACAATACGGCGACATGAGCAGTGGTTACTGGAGTCCCGTTACCTGGCTATTTGCTTCCACAGTTGGATACAATGCCTATACATTAACGCTTGAAGTATTGCTGTATATTTTAATTGGCGGATTGGGTATGTATAAATTAAGTGCTGTATGGATCGAAGACAAACATGTACGTTTACTGGCTGGAATTGTTTATATGTGCTCCGGGTATTCTATTGGCCACCTGCAACATTTCAACTGGATAAGCGGAGCGGCGTTTTTACCTTTTTGTTTATACAGCTATACTTTGCTGCTCCGCAATTTTTCCATCCGGAACGCAGTACTACTATCTCTCTTCTTTTATATGCTTGTTGCATCGGCGCACCCGGGTATTACGATCAGCGCATTTTATTTTTTTATCGGCACCGGTTGCTTTTATTTTTTTAAGAATGAGCATAAGATCAGCTTTTCAGCAAGGATCAGGAACATAGGTAAATCGCATATTACTTTCTTTGTTTTGTTTTTATTGCTTTCAGCAGGAATGCTGACCGGTTATCTTGACATCATACCGCATTTTATAAGAGGAGAAAAAATTGGTTTGGAAGAGTCATTAAGCAACCCAACCAACATACAAAGCTGGATAAGTGCGTTGTTGCCCTTCTCTACTGTAAAGAATGATGCATTTTATAATACAGATCCAAGCATGAGGAATAGCTATTTCAGTATCACACTTGTATTGTTCCTCCTGGTGGCCTGTATAAAGAAAAAAACAAGCTGGCAGTATTTTTTTCTTTGCACAGGAATATTGTTTTGCCTGCTGTCTTCAGGCGGAATATTTAAGACCATTGCATATAAAGTAGTGCCGTTTATAGGTTATATAAGATTAAACGGAGAATTCAGGATCTTTGCTATCCTCTGTTTCATACTGGTTGCATCTATAGAATTGGATAAATTCATACAGCAAAAGAAAAAATTTGAAGGAACCATCAAGTTGCTTTATTATATACTAGAGTTAATCATTTTTTATGCAATTGTTTTTGGGATATATAAAGCAGTCAGCAACAAAGAGAGTTTTCTTTACAACACAAAGAATATTTTTAACCAGCAAAGCGTTTCTTTAAAACTAAAAGCATTAATAGATGCTGTCAGCTATTATGATACATTCTGGATACAGGGTGTATTACAACTACTTTTTTTATGGGGAATCAAATGGTGTTTAAAATTCGGCGACTGGAACTTGTTAAAAAAACTTACAATAATAAACATGATTGTTTGCAGCCTGCTAAACATTCCCTTTACCGGTGTTGGAAAATCATCTGTGGCTGAGGTACAGGCTGTATTAAACAAAGCCCCCAAAGGTATTCCTGTACCCGACCTGCACCCGATCAGTAAAAACGATACCCTGAACATCAATGAAAAAGGATTAGTGGGCGACTGGAGCTTTTATAACAAGCAACCAGGCGTAAAAAAGGAAGCTCCTTACCCTATCACTTTAAAGAACATGAAAGATTATTTTGAAAAAAATAATGAAGGCACCGGTGTTAATTACCTGGATAAACCTTTTATTTTTATTACAAATGCCAACAGCTCTTCTCAAATTTCAATCAGTGAATTTACCGGCAGCAAAATAAAAGCATCTGTTAATACTGATCTTAGTTCGCAATTGGTAGTTCAGCAAAATTTTTACCCTCATTGGTATTATGAGAAAAAGAATACAAAAAAAGAAGTTGACAAGGCTGGAATAAATTTTATGAGCGCCCCGGTTGAACCCGGCAATAATAATGTTGTATTTTCTTTTGAACCTGTACTGGTAAAATGGATGATGTTATTGAGCCTTTTGTCTTTTATAATATTGCTGATAATTGTTATGATAAAAAGACCTACACGGTCTTTCCCTTCATAGCATTCGCAATGGCGTTGTCCATTACGCTTTCAGCATAGGGCCTTGAAATTTCATTCAACTCTTCTATTTTTTTATGAATCAGGTCTTTGTCATCCATGGTAACCGCAAGCTGAAGCGCCTGCATGGCGGCTGCAGTTTGAAAATCTCTTCTTTTGCCAGCAACGGTGCATTTTTCTGCAGGAAACGTTCCGTTGTTTTCAATAATTGCTCCCCTTCTGTTTTAGCTTCTGTAATGTGCTCTTATCAATAATATCATCCTTTGCATGTGTGATAGAATCGAAAAGCATTTTTTCCACTTCAGCATCAGTAACCCATATTGCGGTTTTACTTCAATACTTTGTTCTACGCCGCTTCTCAATTCCTTTGCAGAAACCGTTAGGATGCCATCCGCATTGATCAAAAAACTCACTTCTACTTTTGGCAACCCAGCGGGCATGCCGGGAATATCGCTGAGATTGAATTCAGCCAGTTTTCGGTTATCTTTTACAAGATCACGTTCTCCCTGGAAAACACTTATGCGCATTCCGCTTTGTCCATCTATCTGTGTAGTATATTGTCTTGCGGCTTTTGATGGGATTTTTGCATTGCGTGGAATCAATACATCCATCAATCCGCCGGCACGTTTCAATTCCAAGACTTAAGTGGTGTTATATCAAGCAATAAAAATTCTTTGTTATTGCCTGCCAGGATATCAGCCTGTATTGCTGCACCCAATGCAACCACTTCATCAGGGTTTACAGAATCATTCACTGGCTTTCCAAAAAATTCACTTACTGATTTTTTTACCAATGGCACCCTTGTACTTCCTCCTACCATAACCACTGTTTCGATATCAGTCGTCTTTAATGCCGCATCTTTCAATGCATTGCGGCAACAATTAATCGTTTTATTAATGAATGGCTGTATAAGCTGTTCAAATTCCTGCTTCGTTATTGAAATATTTCTGCCATTGTATTTCATCTTCATAACTATCGTTGCGCCGACAAATGTTTTTTTGCTATCCTCTGCTTTCAACCGAATTCCTGCGCCAATGATGTATCGCTGGCCAATTCTGCTTCACTGAATAGCCATCTTAATCGTCCAATGCCTTACGATCGCATTGTCAAAATCATCACCTCCAAGATACGTATCGCCATTGGTAGATAACACTTCGAAAATCCCTCCTGCTATTCTTAATATTGAAATATCAAATGTTCCTCCACCAAGATCATACACTGCAATTATTTTATTTTCATTTTTATCAAGTCCGACCCATATGCAAGGCTTGCGGCTGTTGGCTCATTGATAATACGCAAAACATCCAGTCCCGGCAAGTTTACCCGCATCCCTTGTTGCCTGGCTTTGAGTATCATTAAAATATGCAGGCACTGTTATCACCGCTTTGTTCACCGGCGTTTTTAAAATATGCTCTGCACGTTGTTTTAATTCCTTTAATATGAATGAGGAAAGATCGACGGGAGAATAAAACTTATCTCCCACCTGCACTTTTACAAGGCTCTCCCTATTGTCATCAATATTTTATACGAAAAAAAGAGGCATGTTTTAATATCATTGTAGCTTTTGCCCATTAATCTTTTTGCTGAAAAAATTGTGTGTTGGGGTGTAGTGATGAGATGATTCTTTGGCTTCTTCGCCTACAATTACATTTCCTGTTTTCATCGAAATAAATTACAGATGGCACGAGTGAACTGCTATTATGTTCTTTTAATGCACATGGGTTGTTTTGTATCGGGATGAATGATTGCCACTAAACTATTTGTTGTGCCAAGATCGATACCAACAATTATTTCTTCCTGTTGTAAACTACCTGTTGCTATATTGATGGCGAATTTTTGCCATTGTTCCTACGCTGTCTTTTCATAATCGTAATTTTCGGCAAGTTACGATAAAAAAATCCTTATACCTAACCAGGTTTTAGAAACCTGTTAGGTCTACAAAAAAAGCCGCGACTCTTTTAAGGCAGCTTGATGTTATAAGATTATGTGCTGTTTATCGCATCAAATACATTTTACCGTAACCTTTATTGAAGAAGTCGTATTGGTATTTTTCTTACCATTGTCACCACCATAAAATGTTTCATATTTATCCATCTTCTTACCATTTAGATCTCGAAATAACCCTGTACAAATAAACACCATTTGCAAGCTTTTGTCCATACATATCCTTTCCATCCCATTTGTATTCAGTGATATTATTGCCGATATGAAGCGGCCCGAGCTCACTCCTTGGGATTTCTTTTACAACTTTACCAGTGATGGTTAATATCTGGATCCGCATTTTGCGGGATTTCACTTCCCGTAATGGTAAATACAAACGCTGTTGATGTTGTAAACGGATTTGGATAATTGAACAGGTTCGAGATCATTGGCTTATTGATGACTGTGAAGATTATATGGTAATCCAATTCTCCCGCCCTGTTACCAGATGCATCCTTTCCTGTTACAATCAATTCATATTCTCGCCATCTTCACTGAATATAGGTGCCAAGTCAATACTTGCAGTATTTTCTCCGCCTGTTGCGACACATTTGCCGGGGTAAAGCGCATCGTATCTCCAAAATAATAATTATGAAGTACCTGGTTAGGGTATCGAACCTGCACTTTTATCAGTGAAGTATCTTTCAATTCAAGATAACGGCTTTCATCTTTAAGCTTGATAAGGATGTGAGGCTTCGCCGATACAATGTCCTTATTAAGAATATGCACGTTATCGAATGTAACATCCAGCAACGGATTAAACTTGTCCTCTCTTACATAAAAACTTTTGAACAAAACATTGTTGTAATGGTATTGCTCAGGTTGATCATTGTCCGGGTTAAAATCAACTGCCAATGTATTTATTCCGGGCAGGTCTCTCGTATCAATTGGATACGTAAGCGTTAATGTATCTCCGGGAACCAATGATTTGCGTTTTGGAACCGGCAGGATATGATCCACATTATTCCTGTCTTTCACAATGAGTTTTACTTTTAACAGGCTGTCAAATGCCGTCTGGCTGATATTCTTAAATGCAACTTCAAGCAAATTTTGCTCACCCTGCAATACACTGTCTTTTAACTTAAACAATATGCCAGGGGCGACGGCGCCTTCAGGAACCAGGTCTGCGTTCACCCTTAGATACCTCAACTGGTAAGGCGTTATATAAGTTCTATCCTGGTTTTTCATTACCAATCGCAGGTATGGATAAGTTGTAGCATTTACATAATTAAGTGTTGAATCCAATGCTGGTGCTACTGTAGCCAGTGAGTCCGCAGTTCCATCAAGCTTCACGCCCCACACTTCCACTTTTACACTATCTGCCTGTGGATCCGGATCTGTACCAAACCCACGCCAATGCATAGACGTCCAGGCCCTCGCTGGTCCATAATTAGCAGACTGAATGGAACCTTCAGAGCTTTGGCTGTTCAGTGTAAATGTTTCATTGATCTTCGTTGTATCATCTGGTCCCATAAACTGTCTTGGAGTGAAACTACTTATCCCTTTCTGGTAAAAAAACAGGAATGGAAGGTTATGATAGAAACTATCTATTTGGGTAAAGCCTATATTTTTCAATGTATGATACAAAGAAATGCCGGCTCCATTCGTCAGTTCATCTGCCTGCCATTGGCTAATGAAAGAGGTATTGGTTGTCATTCCAAGATTTGTGATGGCAACATATTTTCCTGTTGGAATAATACTATTTATAAAATTCATTGCTGCATTCCTGTGTGTAATGTCAGTATAAGGGAATTCAAAGAAAGCTCTTGTTGGATCATTTGGTGTTCCTGTATTCTGGCAAACAGGCCAGCTGCCATACATGGCTTCTGTAGAGGAAACATTGCTGTTTCGCAATGGCATCAATGTAGTTGAATCAAATACATATACCTGTATGCTCCTGTATTTACAACCATACAATTCAAGCTGATCTACATCAAGGTTCACATTGATATCACTATAATCATAGTAAGGGAATAACCCTGTTCGTATGATGAGGTTCCTTGGGATCACTTTAAACCTGAATTTCCTGTCAGGATCAAGCACGATATTATGTATAACTGGATTTTAAATGCTGGTAATAATGTGATTGGTTGAATCCTGTTGAACTATTGGGCAGGTAAACAAATGAGAATCCATTCCAGATAATGGCGGCACTACCTGTTGGTTGCATGGCCACACGCCAATAGTATACCGTACTATCTGTAAAGGTTAGATTAGTCGGAGTAAATTCCACGATGCCACCACCACCACTCTGGGTATACGTTTTTTTAAATGGCGAATTGAACAATTCAGTTGTATCAACTTCCATCGTATACTGTCGTATATCGCTTAATGGATTGGCTGTATTGGCAACAAAAGTGATATTCTGCTGATTGATGATAGAAAAATTATAAGGATACGTAGGGCGAAGTTCATCTTCAAAAATGTAAAAATCTTTTGTAACAGTGTTATTCGTTTCGCAAAGCTCTTCTACCCTGTTGGTATAATCCAGCGTAACGATCAGCTGGTTCAATCCTTTGTCCGTAGTTGGTACAATGGGAACCGTGAGGTTAAGTGTATCTGTATTACGAATACCTGGTATCAATGAATCCACTAAAACACGAATGGTATCATTTGGCAACCTTCTTTTTACAGAGATCCATATTGAATCGCCACCTGCTCTGCCAATATTCTGCATTTTGATCTGTACATTAAAATTAGCATCAGCAACAGAAATAATAGCCGGATTGATCTTTACATTCTGATCTTCTATTGCATAATCCGGTTTTTCAAATGCATTTACTCTTATTGCCGGATCACCATGTAAGGATAATTCTTCCACGTGGATCCTTGTATAATAATCCAGGTTGGGATTTGCTCCACCAAGATTCTGTATTGTTTGTTTAATTTGATTGCCCAGTGTATTTCCATACATGGTTTTTGAAAAGTCAGTGTACAGGCCGGTGTTATAAAAATTCAGGAAAGGGGGAACTCCAAAATGCGTATCAGCAAGAAAGGCAATACTGCCACGCTGGTTGGCAAGAACATATTTTTCCGATAACGACAGGTTCCCGCTTAATCTCAACGGATCAAAAATAAAAAAGTTACCTGCACTGCAACCGCTCACATTGAAAAAAGGATATTTACCCTGGTTATTATAAATAGCGGGATCGCTTAGATTAAACTCGAATGTGTTTGCAGAAGAGTGCCCAAAATAACAGATCACACCTAATCCTTCTGCAAATAATTGTTCTATACGCTGGCTGCTTGCCTGCTGAACGGTACCAGTAGAACTTTTTATAAATGTTTCAACATGTGCACCGAATAAAGTATCCTCGGCAATGGCTTTATAGCCATTTAAATAATTTCTAAACGTGAGACTTTCAGGTTCATCTTTACCTCCTGCCACATGCATTATGTTTTTCATCCACGCCTTATCAGCGATGCTACAGCTGGGCGATTGCTGCTCCTGCTCATACTGAATTACTTTTTGCAGGTAATAGTTGATTTCCGTTCCATTTACAACACTTAATCTTCCAAGTGGAATCTGCGGCAAAAAAGTTCCGGGCAGGCAAGCTAATGACTGATCAGACGCCGGCCATCCAAACGTTGGTATAAGATCAAGTTGACCGACAAGTGGATTTGTTTCATTTTCTTTCTTGCTGATATAATCCATACCCCGTCCGATGATGAAAGCATATTGTGGTGTTTCTGCAAAATTATCTTTTGCATAATGAATAAAGTCTCTTATTGAACCGGGGTGCTGCGTGATCCCAAAACCAAATTGATCTGTAAGCTCATTGATGTCATAAATTTTTGGATTAAAGCTACCACCTTGTATAGAGCTACGGTATGTTTTATACTGATCAACATAATTATTTCCGCTGCCATCATTGTATAATGCAGGGTGGCTGATGATAATATAATTTCCCTGGTTGGCTGGATCAGAGATATTAACAAAGTTCCTGGTTGTGAAAGAATTGATCGGCTGAAAACTCTCTTCACTTACAAGAAGGAACTTTCTTGTTGGTACAGATGAAGCGGGAAGAACGAATTTAACTTTGCCAGGCGTGGAATTTATTTCGCCGGTATAGCGTACGCCTGAAGTAATATCATATAAAACAGGTGCAACGCTGCCATAACTAAAGTTGCTTATTTCGAGGTAATTTCCCGAAGCGGAAGCTGCAAGTTCAAAAGCAAAACTACGCTCATTATTAAAATTAAATGTTGCAGGATAGGTTAATCCCAGGTTTGAAACAATGATCCTGTCCTCATTAACAGTGGAATTATCATGCACTGCAAATATCAAATAGTTTGGATTTTGCAATAGTGACAGCGGAAGATTGTTGATGTTTATCCTGCTGTAATTAAAAAAAGAAACATCAACAGGAGTGCTGTATGGCATCGCAGTGATATCCACTCCGAAAAGCTTTACCTGCACCTGCCTTAAATTTCGTGCAGTACCTGCAGTATTTACTCTTACTGTTAAGCTGTTGGCAGGACCGCCTGTATAAAGATTAAGATTAAAAATTTGCTGAACAAGATCACAACAAGGTGCAACGGTATTGCTGGCCCAACCTTCTGCCTGGTCGTAAGAAGAAGAATAAACATATTCACCGATCACTTCTGCATATCCCCTGTTAATTTGATTTCTGTAATAATAATCCACATTGCGCATATAGTAGGCATCGGGTGTTGCGGCACTCGGTGCTGTATTTGCTTCCTCGGTATACCGCAGACTTCCACCGGCAGGATTTACGGTAAGAAAATAAGCTGCTGTATCTGTTTCAAGGCTGTACCTGTCTGCTAACTGGAAGTCAGGGTTACGGAAAAGTTGCTTGTCAGGCTTACCATCATTCATTTGTCCCCAGAATTCTATATAATCACCTGCGCCTAACGGGCCGGAACTAACAGAAGTATATAAACGCACTTCCTCTCCATTTCTCCACAACTGGAACTGTTCCGCAGAAACTCCTCCAAGGCCGGCTGCGCTCAATGTAGATTGTGGTATCCTGCAAAGGGTGTCTTTTGACAGCCTGAATTTATAGTAGGTTTTACTATAATCAATCCAGCTATTATTCAATTGCGCATTTGCCGCTGATGCGAGCAATACAAAAACAGGTATGAGTAATTTTTTCAACATTGGGTATAGTTAATATTATTGCTTATTCTTTTTATTGCCAACGATATTGAATCTTATTGAAAAAACGTGCGTGTATAATGGATTACTTTGGTTGGCAAGATTTGTAAATGCATAATCAAGACCAAAGCTCTTGAATTTAAATCCTGCGCCTATGCTTGGCTGATAGATCCACACTTTTTTCTGGTTGAGGGTATCTTCATCTGCCAATGCTCTTTGAAAATTTGTAATACCGGCACGGACAAAGAACATGCTTTTATAACCTGCTTCCAGGCCTATATGCGGATCAACACTAACAGCATTGCTGCTTATGATCGTATTACGCTTACCATCAAATGTAAGATCAGCATTCGCTTCAATAAGCAGCTTAACGGCTTTACTTATTTTAATATCATAACCCCCACCCAGCACAAGTCTAGGCGCAGTTAATTCTGTTGACCTTACCGGTATATCATTATTGGTGAGATACAATACCTGTTTCTCTTTATCATTGAATTTAAATGCCCATGCATTGAAGGTGGTGGTGATATCCCTCGCAACGAGTCCTGCATGCCAGTTACTGCCATGCATTTGTACACCTGCATCAAATCCAAATCCCCATGCATGCGCAAAACTTCCTACGTTCCTGTAAATGATCTTTGCATTAATACCAAAGCTCATTTTCCTTTTTGCAGTTTCTTTTAAATTCTGCGCAAATGAAAACAGGAATGCATAATCGGCAGAAGAAAAACTTTCTATATTCCCGTAATTCACACTGCCATCCGGTTCAACCAGGTATAATGTGTTGGGAATATCATCAACTGCAAAACGGAGAATAGAAAATCCCAGTGTTCTTTTATTATCCTGCACCGGTATTGCAATAGCGGCATATTCATATTTGGCAATACCCGCAAAATATTCTGCATGCATTGCGCTAACGTTTATATTGTCTTTTACGCCTGTTAGTCCCGCCGGATTCCAATAGCCTGCTGTTGCATTGTTCACAGAAGCAACCTGCGCATTTCCCATTGCAAGACCTCTTGCGCCTGCACCGATGTTTAAAAACTCATTGGAATATTTACGAAATTGAGAGAAGCCAATTGCCGGGTAAAAAAATAATAACAGTAAGCAAATCGAGAGATTTTGTCTCATATGTTAGGATTGATAGATAGAATTTTGGATAACTAATACCTTAAAACGTAAAATTACCCTTTAAATTGTGTAAAACTCTCATCCACAGCGTTTCTTGTCGTTTTTCAAATTTACTGATTAAATCAGCTTGTTCCTTCAATAATTTATACACTGAACTGCCTATTTTAAAGATGGCTTTCAATACTTGAATGTTGCTTGATTGTCCGGAAAAAATACCAGTCTGCCTTCACCCGGTTTTATATAGATGAAACATTACATATTATAAATGCTTTTGCATGAATTGTCGTTAATAAAGATTTACCCCAGAGACGCAGAGGCGCAAGGAATAAAACAATACGTCTCTGCATCTCTGCGGTAAAAAACCAAACTTCCATCTTAACTTAAAAAGGCTATTATTCAGATTTTCTGCTCATTTTTGCATTCCAATTAAACGATTATAACACAATGATGAACATTATAGAGGAATTGAATGGAGAGGAATGATCCAGGATATAATGCCCGGCACGGAAGAACAACTAAAGAAAGAAATGACCACCGGTTATATTGGTTTTGATCCTACTGCCGATAGCCTGCATATTGGCAGCCTGGTACCTATTTTATTGCTGGTGCATCTTCAAAAAGCTGGGTCATAAACCTATTGCGCTTGTTGGTGGTGCAACCGGCATGGTGGGCGATCCAAGTGGCAAAAGTGAAGAAAGAAACCTGTTGAGTGAAGACGTATTGAAACAAAATGTTGCAGGCAGTAAAGGCAGCAACTTGAAAAATATTTAGATTTTGATCCGTCAAACCCAATGCTGCAGAAATGGTCAATAATTACGATTGGTTTAAAGAAATTAGCTTTCTTGAATTTATCCGTGATATCGGAAAACATATCACTGTAATTATATGATGGCGAAAGACAGTGTAAAGAAAAGGATTGAAGGAGAAACAGGCATGTGATTCACTGAATTTACTTACCAATTGGTACAGGGTTATGATTTTTACTGGTTGTATAAAAACAAAAACTGCAAACTACAGATGGGTGGCAGCGATCAATGGGGAAATATTGTTACCGGAACTGAACTGATCCGAAGAAAATCGGTGGCGAAGCCTTTGCTTTTACCTGCCCGCTGATAAAAAAAGCGGATGGAGGTAAGTTTGGCAAAACAGAAAAAGGAAATATCTGGCTTGATCCAAAAAACATCTCCCTACCAGTTCTACCAGTTCTGGTTAAACGCAACCGATGCTGATGCAGAAACATGGATAAAGATCTTTACGTTTTTAAACCAAAGAAGAAATAAATACATTGTTGGAATCACATAAAGAAAATCCTTCTGAAAGAATACTGCAAAAAAGCTTGCAGAAGAAGTAACCTTATTTGTACATGGTAAAGAAGAATTTGAAAAAGCATTGGATACAACACAGAAATTATTTGCCAATCAACATGCGCCAGCAGAAAGTATGAGTGAAGCAGATCTTGAATCGATAGAAGGAATTATAAAATCTGATTATGCCCTGGCACAGTTTAATGAAGGTGTTGATGTTGTAACTTTTCTTGCTGCCACAGAAATTTTCCCCAGAAAGGCGAAGCAAAAAAAATGTTGCAGAATGGCGGGGTAAGCATTAACAGGAATAAGATCGACGATCTTGCAATTGAAACTGGATGCATCAATGTTACTGCATGATAAATATTTGCTGGTACAAAAGGGAAAAAAGAATTATTATTTGGTGAAAGTGGTTTAACGAGATGCTGGATGCCGGATAGAATCTGTAATAGCTGAAAGTCTAGGAATGTGACATCATCAAATTTCCAAATCATCAAATTGCGTTATTCCACATGAACCTGTTTCTTCACCACCGCACCATCACTCACTTCGGGCAGGAATAAACGCTCTCTTACCATATATCCATTTCCTTTTTCGCAAAAATGAACTTTTAGATTTTCGATGCTGATTGGATTGCCATCGGGTATGTCTGCAATATTACTATGGCGGATATCATGGCCATCTACAATGATCACCAAGCCGCTTCCGATCGCTTCCATCTTGTTTCCATTTGTGATAAGCATACCGGTATCTTCTCCCAAACCAATTCCAATACAGGATGGGTTTGCAGCAATTGCCTGCGCAAGTCTTCCAAAACGTCCGCGTTTTTCAAAATGAGAATCGAAGATCACATCATCCATAAATCCAAGGCCGGTAGTTATTTTTACTTCTCCTTTTAAATGTGCTTTGGTCGCGTTGCCCTCATAGATCATTGTATTGCTCATTGCCATGGCGCCGGCAGATGTTCCCGCCACCACGAAATTGGGCTCTTCATGATAACGTCTTAATAATATTTCTAAAAATTCCGTTCCGCCAAATGTACTTGTTAGTCGCAATTGATTGCCACCACTGAACATGACAGCATCAGCTTTTTTGATACGTTCAACGTATTCTTCGTTCACCGCATCAATGCGATTGCGAATATTCAAAACACCTATATTTGTACAACCAATCTTACCAAAAGCATTCAGGTAATTTTCGCCCACTTCGAAGGGAATCATGCTGGCAGTAGTAACCACTTCAATACGTGTTGCCGTACCACCGGTTTCTTCCACGAGCTTTCTTAAAATGCCCAGTCCAAAAAAGTTGAGATTATTTCTATGGATTTCTCCTTTTTCAAGATCAGTCCCTTTGTCCTCCGCCCCGCCAATAGCTAGTAATTTTCCTTTAGCAAATTCCATCTGGTGTTTTTTGGTAAAACGCAAAAATAGGGGAAATCGTATTTTCCCATAATTCATAAATTATACAGCAATGTTAATTAGTATAGCTTTCAAAAGATTTTGAATTAAAGAATTAGCTTTTTTTATATTCCAAGGGATTTATAAATATTCAATACTCAATATTCAATGCTCAATGTTCAAGAATGTCCTACTTGCGTATTGAGCATTGAGCATTGAATATGGAAGATTTTTTTCTTTTGAAAAGCAAGATGATTATACTAAATTACTCTTCCTTATAAACCAAACAGCACGCTTTTATGAAGATTGTAGAAATTAAAATACTGAGAGGTCCTAATTACTGGAGCGTTCGCCGCACCAAGCTGATTCAAATGAAACTTGACCTTGAAGAAATGGAGCAACGTCCTACCAATTCCATCCCGGGTTTCAGGGCGGGCCTGGAGAAAATGTTTCCTACTATGATAGAACACCGTTGCAGTGTAGGTGAGCGTGGCGGTTTTTTCCAACGCGTGGATGAAGGCACCTGGATGGGTCATGTGATTGAACATATTGCATTAGAAATGCAAACACTCGCGGGAATGGATACCGGCTTTGGCAGAACCCGCGGTACCGGGAAAGCAGGAGAATATTATGTATGTATCAGTTATATGGAAGAGGATGCAGGCGTATATGCCGCAAAAGCTGCAGTAAAAGTTGCACAGGCACTAACTGATGGTACAGCATATGATCTTGCTGCAGACATTATGCGTTTGCGTGAGATCAGGGAAGATACCAGGCTTGGCCCAAGTACCGGGTGCATTGTTGAAGAAGCTGCAAAAAGAGGCATTCCATATATCCGGCTAAACAAACATTCGCTTGTACAATTGGGATATGGCATTCATCAGAAAAGAATCCGGGCAACCATTGCCAGTACCACGGGCAACATTGCTGTTGATATTGCCTGCGATAAAGAAGAGACAAAAAATTTATTGGGTGCTGCAGAAATACCTGTTCCAAAAGGAGATGTTGTAAGAACAGAAGAAGGATTAAAAGATACGATCGCCAGGATTGGTTATCCAATGGTAATAAAGCCCATTGATGGTAATCATGGGAAGGGAAATACAACTAATATCACTACATGGGAGCAGGCATTGACAGCATTTGCAGCTGCAAAACAATATGGCCGAAGTGTTATAGTTGAAAAGTACATAACCGGATTTGATTTCCGGATACTTGTTATCAACTACAAATTCATCTGTGCAGCATTGCGCACACCCGCGTCTGTTATAGGTGATGGAAAAAATAATATCCAGTACTTAATTGATGAAACCAATAAAGATCCACGCCGTGGTTATGGCCATGAAAAAGTGCTGACACAGATCACGATTGACCAGTTTACGCAAAAAATGCTGGACGAAAAAGGCTACACTTTAGAAACAGTTCCCGCCAAAGACGAACTGGTACTGTTGAAGCCTACCGCGAATCTTTCTACCGGCGGAACAAGTACAGATGTGACAGATGAAGTTCACCCGGCAAATATTATTATGTGCGAGCGTATCGCAAAGATCATCGGGCTGGATATTTGCGGGATAGACATTATGGCAATCGATCTTCGTACACCCGTTACCGAAAATGGCGGCTGTATACTGGAAGTAAATGCAGCCCCGGGTTTCAGGATGCATATTGATCCTTCTGTCGGACTTCCACGCAATGTTGCCGAACCTGTAGTAGATATGCTTTTCCCGAAGGGCAGCGTAGGCAAAATTCCCATTATTGCAATAACAGGCACAAATGGAAAAACTACTACTGCACGCCTTACAGCTCATATAGCAAAAACTGCCGGGTATAAAGTAGGTTATACAACAAGTGATGGCGTGTATATACAGAACCAGTTAATGATGAAAGGCGATTGCACCGGGCCGGTATCATCACAATTTGTTTTAAAAGATCCTACTGTTGATTTTGCTGTACTGGAATGTGCCAGGGGTGGAATTCTGAAAAACGGACTTGCATTTCAAAACTGTGATGTGGCTATTGTAACTAATATCAGTGCAGATCATATTGGTTTGGGTGGAATTGATACGATGGAACAAATGGCAAAAGTAAAAGCCGTTGTTCCTGAAACAGTTTTTCCTACACGGCTATGCTATTCTGAATGCCGAAGATGATCTTGTTTATAATATGAAAAATGATCTTGATTGCAATATTGCATTATTTAGCATGGATGAAAACAATCCAAGGATCATAGAACATTGTAAAGAAGGCGGCTATGCGGCAGTGTTTGAGAATGGATATATCACCATCATGAAAGGCACCTGGAAGATCCGTGTTATCAAAGTGACCGAAGTACCTGTTACCTATGGAGGAAAAGCTGTGCATAATATCATGAACTGTCTGCCGGCGGTATTGAGCACTTATTTTTGGAGAAATATTGAGATAGATGATATCAAACTTGCACTGCAAACTTTTGTTCCTTCGGCGTCACAAACGCCGGGAAGATTGAACATGTTCCAGTTCAGGCAATTTCAGTTTTTGGTTGACTTTGCACACAATCCTGCAGGACTTGAGTTCCTTTGCGATTTTGTAAGTAAGATGGATGGTGAACCCAAAGTAGGTATCATTAGCGGAACGGGCGACAGAAGAGATGAAGATATCAAGGAACTTGGAAGGATCTCAGGAAAATATTTTGATGAGATCATTATCCGCCAGGATAAAAATCTTCGTGGCAGAACTGCGGAGGAAATTGTAGGATCTACTCGTTGAAGGTATTAACGAAACCAAACCGAAAGATATTCCGATTACGATAATTTATAATGAGAAGGAAGCAATCATGCATGCATATAATACTGCAAAACCAGGTTCATTGGTTACCATTATGTGTGATGTAGTGACGGAGGCGCTGGATTTGATTAAGGGATTGAAAGAGAAAGAAGATTCCGAGGTACTTAGCACATAAATAGCTACAAGCCTTTAGCTGTTAGCTATAAGCCTTTAATTAGTTGCTAATAGTGAAGCTTAATATTATCTAGCTAAACTAAATAATATTAAGCTTTTTTATTATTGTTTTTATAGCAATACCGATAGTTTACCGTGTGAAAAATTTTAAAGAATTAAAAATCTGGCAGAAAGGTATTGAAATAGCAATTGATTGTATAAAACTCACAAATACCTTCCCTAAAGCCGAAAATTTTGGATTGATTTCACAGCTTAACAGGGCTTGCATTTCTATTCCCTCAAATATTGCAGAAGGAAGCAGCAGAAGCGGCGATAAAGATTATAACCGGTTTATTGAAATATCACTAGGTTCATGTTTCGAAGCCGAGACACAGTTTCTTATTGCAAAGCAACTTGAATTTGGAAACCTTGAGTTAATTGAGCAAATTCTTTTAAGAATCACAGAAGAAGAAAAAATGCTTTCAGCCTTTAGTACAGGCTAAAAGCTAATAGCTAACAGCTTAAAGCTTCCCCAAAAACTTTTGGAACATCCCCCCGCAAACCCTATTTTTGCACTCCTGAAATTTTTGGGAAACGATTGGGTTATGGTGTAAAGGTAGCACAACAGATTTTGATTCTGTTTGTCTAGGTTCGAATCCTAGTAACCCAACAAAGGTTTAGAGAGATGATCTTTAAACCTTTTTCTTTTAACCACAGAGTTAAAGAAGTTTTACACAGAGTTCCAATTAGTTTTGCCACAAAAACACTAAGGCTCAAAGTTTCACAAAGTTTTCGATTGCCGATTCCCATTTGCCGATTCCCAATTCCATTTTATCTTTGCAAACTCATTGGGATGTAGTGTAACGGTAGCACCACAGATTCTGATTCTGTTTGTCTGGGTTCGAATCCTAGCATCCCAACAAAGGTTAACAAAGTTGAAAAAGTTGAATGGTTGATAGGGGTTAATAAACTTCATCAACTACTTCCCTTCCCCCACCATCTCCTCCAACACCTTCCCCACTGAGCCATTCGGCATCTGTATCTGTAACATCGCTGCGATCGTTGGGGAAATATCCGTCATATAAGTTTCTCTATGCGTTTTGCCATGTTTTACATTCCATCCAAAAAAGATCAAAGGAATATGTGCGTCGTATGCATCCCAGGTACCATGAGTTGTTCCTTTGTGATAGTCTATATACTGGGGCTTTACTATAAACTGTATATCGCCGCTTCGCTGTGGATTGAATCCGTCAATCATGCGATCCCTTTGCGGTTGCGGTAAAGCAGCAATATTCAGTTTGCCCGTTTCAACAGCATCTGTTATAAACAGCTTTTGTTTTAAAAAATCTATTACAGCGCCTATAATTGAATCCTCATTCTTTTGTTGCTGCCTTATTAAATTCCGTTCAATATAAACTTGGAAATTCTGAACAGATAGAACAGCTCTTTTTATATCATATTTTTTACTGATCATTTCATTCAATTCATTTTTTAAATCGAAATTGCTATAAAGCCCGGCCGCAATATTATGTTCCTGTAAAAATCCGGGCACATGTGCCACTGCGTGATCAGCCGACAAAAAAAACAGGTAATTATTTTTACCCAATTTTTCATCAAGCCATTTTAAAAATGCTGCTATTGACTGATCAAGCCGCAAATAAGTATCCTCTTCTTCAATTGAATTAGGACCAAAATGATGCCCCGCATAATCAGTAGAGGAAATGCTGATTGCGAGGAAATCTGTAACGGCAGTTGACCCAAGTTTTTCATTCTCAAAAACCGTTTTGGCAAAATCAAAAGTAAAATCAGCTGCAAATGGTGTGTATTTAAAAGCCTCGTATTTGCCATTTTTGATGAGGGAAAGATCATGCGGAAATGTTACCGTATTTAATCCCGGTATCGGGTCTTCATATGGTTTATTGTCTTCTGTACTTTGTATATATTTCTCTATCGGCAATAATGTATTCCATGTTGTTTTCATGTAGCTTCCTGCAATATCCCGGTCGTTAAACCGGTTTACATAAGCCGGCAATTGTTTCATATAATGCGTACTGCTTATCCATTTTCCACCGGTTGTATCAAACCAGTAAGCTGCATTGGCGCTGTGGCCTGCAGGTAAAATTGCTCCCCTGTCTTTTAGTGCAATTCCGAAAACCCTGCTCTTAAAATTATTGCTCAACCTTAATTCATCTGTGATTGTTGTTGTCCACATATTATCCGGGCTCATCTTTCCTGCATTGCTATTGTTTCCTACAGTTGACACTGTTGAATCATCTGTGCAATACACTGTTTTATTCGTTCTTTTATCAAACCAATAATTGCTGATGATGCCGTGAACTGCGGGTATACTTCCTGTATAGATACATGTATGACCCACCGCCGTATACGTTGGTGTATAAGGAACCATTGTATTTTCATAACTAAAACCCTCCCTGAGCAGGCGCTTAAAACCATCATTGCCGTATAGATCACTATACCTGTATAAATAATCCCAGCGCATCTGGTCGATCACCAATCCTACAACCAGTTTAGGTTTTTGATCAGTGACCTTATTGTTTGCAGCCTGTTGTGCAAATGAAGTATTGAAAACAACAAAAAATAAGATCGCGGTAAAATAAAATTTAAGACGCATGATTTTGAATTGATTACCACAAATATAGACACAAACACAGGTGAACAAACACCCTTTTCGATGTTATATCTTCATTACATAATTAGGCTTCAAATCCTTAAATTTGCACATTATTTAATACAACTCTTAAACAGCAAACAGATATGGATGTATTTGAAAAATTAGTGAAAGATGGCGGACCTATCGGTCAGCATATGGACAGGGCGCATGGTTATTTTGCATTTCCAAAACTGGAAGGTGAACTGGGACCACGCATGAAATTCCGGGGTAAAGAAATGATCGTATGGAGCCTGAATAATTATCTCGGTCTGGTAAATCATCCTGAAGTAAGAAAAGTAGATACAGAAGCTGCCGCAAAATATGGCATGGGTAATCCTATGGGTGCAAGGATGATGAGTGGGAATACTACCAAACATGAAGAACTGGAAAAAGTGATCAGCGAATTTGTTAAGCAGGGAAGATACCATGTTACTGAATTTTGGCTACCAGGGTATCATGAGCTGTATTGATGCATTGGTAAACCGCCGCGATGTGATTGTGTATGATGCCGAAGCGCATGCATGTATTGTAGATGGTGTTCGTTTACATATGGGACATCGTTATGCATTTAAACATAATGATATTGAAGATTGTGAAAAACAATTGCAACGTGCAACAGAAATGGCTGCAAAACATGGCGGTGGTATTTTAGTGATTACCGAAGGTGTGTTTGGCATGGATGGAGAGCAGGGAATTTTAAAAGAAATCGTTGCATTAAAGAAAAAATATGAGTTCAGGATTTTAATTGATGATGCTCATGGTTTTGGGTATATGGGACCAACAGGCGCAGGCGCTGATGAAGCGCAGGGTTGCCAGGCTGGTATTGATCTTTATTTTCAGCACTTTTGTAAAAAGTATGGGAAGCATTGGTGCCTTTATCAGCGGACCAAAAGCTGTATTAAAATATTTACGTTACAATACCCGTTCACAAATATTTGCAAAGAGCCTTCCACTGATGATTGTAGAAGGAATGCTGAAAAGAATGGAGATGGTAAAAACAATGCCTGAACTAAGAGAAAAATTATGGCATAATGTAAAACGTTTGCAAATCAGGTTTAAAAGAAAGAGGTTTTGATATCGGTCACACCAATTCTCCCGTTACCCCAATATATATGAAAGGCGATGTGCCTGAAGCCACACAAATGGTAATGGACCTGAGGGAGAACTATCATATCTTTTGTTCCATCGTTGTGTATCCTGTGATCCCAAAAGGAGATATTATTTACCGTATCATCCCTACTGCAGCACACAGCGATGAAGATATTGATGAAACATTGAAAGCATTTGAAGAAACAAAGAAGAAACTGGATGCCGGAAAGTATAAAGCTGCTGATATTCCGGATATGGCGGAGGTTGTTTGATTTGATGATTTGGTAATTTGATAATTTGATAATTAATTACCATATCACCAAATTACCAAATGATCAAATTATCACTTATATTTTAAGTTTATGCTTACAATATCCGCGTGCAATCCATTACTACGTTCATAACGTCCATACCTGATCTCGATCAAATTCCAGTGTTTCAATCCAAATAATCCTTTTGGTGGTGCAAAGCGAATTCCTCCTCCAAAAAAATGGCTGTCGAATTTTGACAGATCATAATTGCTGCTATAATATGGCGCTGTCTTTTCATGCTGCATGTAAGCTGCAAAAAAATCAATCGCAGATTGAGTGTAATACCTGTAAAAAGGGGTAATGGAAAAGAAGGGAGTTAATTTAAATGAAGTTTCTATATCAACAGTATGGGCATTCAAACCCCAGTCATCTTTATAAAAGCGATAAAGTCCTCTTAATATGATCCTGTTACCAAGAAAATAATTTGCTCTCATAGCAATAGGTATCTTAAAACGTGACGAAGGAAGTTTTTCAGTTAACAGGCTGTTGTCTCTAAAATAGATACGATGAAAGGGAAGTCCCAGGAATCCTTCCTGCCATGTAAGATCCAGTAACCACATTAGCTGGAACCGCTGGTTAACTATTCTCGAAAAACTGAGCGCTGTGCTAAATGTATTTCTATGTTTGTGAGGGTAATCATATTCATTGGGAGCATCAGGCAAGCCACCGGTTGTGGCTGTACGCAATTCGACCGGCAGAATAATTTTTACCTGGTCGAAAAATAACTGCACTCTTGCTGTTAATTCACTGTTCTTATCCCTTGACTTCTTTGAGAAACCGGCTGCAAATCCATAAGACTGGTAATCAGATTCGTGCGAATAAGACAGGTTCCCTAAAACAGCATTGCCTTTTTTTTCATCTGTTACAGTTGCTGTAATTGAGGGATATATCCTGAGGTCTTCATGTGATGCAGATGAAATGGTATAAGGATTTATTTTATCCGATGAAGCGGAGGTATAATAATCAATGCCAAGGTTAACATCAACATTTACTTTACGCTGCTTCCTGTTGTACTTCAGTAATTTAACTTCAAAGCCATTGGAGTAATCTTTAAGCGCTTCTGTTCCGATACCACCTGTAACTGCGGAATTATTTCCGTCCTGGCTATAATAGCTGCTCACAAAATTAACTTCGTCCAGCCGAAGCTTACGTGATTTGTAACCGGAAGAATCCGTTTGTTGTGCAAAAGCTCCCAGCATGCTCATATATAGTCCTACGATGACGAGGCAAATTTTTCTCATGTGCTATTTGGTTACTTGAATCTCATGTTCAGGCTTACAATATCTGCATTCATCCCTGTTGACCGATGATAATGCCCATAACGCAGTTCAAACATATTCCAATGCTTTATTTTCAATATTCCTTTCGGAGGTGCAAACCTGAATCCTGCACCAAAAAAATTGCTACTGAATCCCGATAAGTCGTAATTACTGGTATAATATTCATCACTAAAATTATTTCCATATTTCGGAGCAAAATAATCAACCGCCGCCTGATTGTAAAACCTGTAAAATGGAACAAAAGAGAAAAAGGGAGTGAATTTATATGATGCTTCCATGTCAATGGTGTGAGCATTCAATCCCCAATCATCGTGATAAAACCGGTAGAAAGAACGCAACACAATTTTATCACCCCAAAAATAATTTGCTCTTAAGCCAACAGGAATTTTAAAACGCTTCGATGGAAGTTTCTCCACTACAGGTATACCAGTAAGATCATAAGGAAAATATACCCGGTGAAATGGCAATCCAAGGTATCCATCCTGCTTTACTACATCTAATAGAAAAGCAAGTTGCAATCGTTTATTAATTACCTGGGATAAAGAAAATGAAGCGCTAAACGAATTTCTCGACGCAGTTCCATAGTGATCTCCATTTGTTCTTAATTCAACCGGGAATATCAGGGTGACTTTATCAAGATAGGCCTGCGCTTTTATGGAGAGTTCCCGGTTCTTGTCTTTTGATTTGCGTGTGATCGCTGCTCCAAAGCCAAAAGATGTGTAATCATATTCTGTAGAGAATGAAACATTCACGCCAACCGAGTTCCCGGTTTTTTCATTTTCAACGTTCCATGAAAGTGAAGGATAGATCCTGTTATCAACAGAGGATGCGGAAGAATTTGCTTTCATATCAATCCTGTCGGAAGATGCGGAGGTATAATGATCAAGACCTATCTCGGCGGTAATTGAATGTTTAAGATTATGCTTTCCCAGTTTCGTAAGTTTTATGTCAATTACCGTTGCTATGTCATCGAGTTTTTCTGTTCCCACACCTCCTTCTACTGCACTGTTATTGCCATCCTGGCTATAATAACTGCTTACCAGGTTCACTTCTTCCAGCTTAAGTTTCCTGTTCTTATACGCAGAATCCGTTGATTGCGAGAATGCCCCTACAATTCCGAGACACAAACCCACTATTACCAAACATAGCTTTTTCATTTTTTGGATTTTGGGGTAAAGTATTTTAGTTACATCCGCAGCCTCCACCTGTTTTTCCACCATTTGCACCGGAAGCGCCTTCCCTGTAAGTCTGGAAGCTCAACTCAGTTTTTTGGATCTTTCTTGCTGCAAGTTCCATTTCGGAATCATTGATGCGGTTTTTCTGGTATTCTTTTACGGTAGTACAATTGCTGAAGGAGAAGATCGATGCAAACAATACAATAAATAATATGCTTTTTCTTTTCATTTATTGAAGGTTTATATTTTTTGAAGAATAAATTTTATCCTGTTCATCAATAATAATACAGGCTATGTTTTTCATCTGGTTAATCATATCCAAACCAACTTCAATCCCCATGATCATTACCGGCGTTGCCATTGCATCTGCAATTTCTGCATTCGAAGTTATGATCGTAACGCTTTTGATCCCTTCAACAGGTAATCCGGTTTTTGGATCAATGGTGTGTGAGTATTTTTTACCATCAATCACAATATATTTTTCATAATTGCCCGAGGTTGCAATAGCAGCATTAGTAATGTCGAGATAAGAAAAAGGAAGATGTGTTTTATCCGGGCTGGCAATACCAATGGTCCATGGTGCACCATCCGGTTGCATGCCCCATGTAACAAGATCACCGGCAGCATTTACAATACCATTTTCAATACCGGCTTTCTGCAATATTAGCTTCGCTCTTTCTGCTGCATACCCCTTGCCAATCCCGCCGAAACCAATACGCATTCCTTTCTCTTTTAAAAAAACACTACAATGATCTTTATTAAGAATAATGTTGCGATAATTGATAAGCCTCACCATTTCTTTTGCGGTTTGCTTATCAGGAAGCGCTGTCATGTTCTTGTCAAAGTTCCACAATCTCTTATCAATCGATCCATAGCTGATATCGAATGCTCCCTGCGTGATATCGGATATCCTGAGAGATCTCTGAACCAACTCAAAAACCTCTTTATCAACAACTACAGGATGAAGGCCGGCAGCTTTATTGATAAGATTGGTTTGACTGCTTTCATCATAAGTGGTAAGTAATTTTTCAATGCGTTGAATTTCGTTCACAGCTGCATCGATACAATCCTGGGCAAATTCATTCATTTCCTTACCTGCAACAACACTTATTTCGAAACGATTGCCCATTAACTTAAGCACCCGTTTAAAAATTGCAAGGCCTGTATCAATCAATTCATTTGCTTTTTGCACTTACATCCATTATTTGTTGAACAAATTCTTTTGGAGAGATATTCGGAAGTCCATCCCAGTCTTTTACCAGTTTCCCGTCTGAAGTAAATAATATAGTATAAGGGAATTTGCCAGTTGGATTATATTTTTCCGCAAGCCGGTCATTTTGTTTTTCCAGTTGTTTGCTAAGCCGGTTTTTTTTATCCCTTGGAAAATCAGCATTTACCAACACCAGGTTTTCCCCGGCATATTTTGTAAAATCTTCTGCGTCAAAAATTTCTTTTTTCATTCGCATACACGGACCACACCAATCTGACCCGGAAAAATTGAGCAGTATATATTGTTTTTTTTCTACAGCAATCTTCTTTGCCTGTTCAAAATCTGTAAGCCAGCCTGATTGTGTATTAAATAATACCACCGAAAAAAATAGCAATAATGATTTCATTACTGAGAAAATTTTAATACGCCATTTGAAGTACATGCCCATCCATGGTTGGCATCCGTAAAATGAATCTTGCTTATATTTTCATTACCTAGCGCTGCCACTTTTTCCCATGTAGCTCCTGCGTCTGTTGTTTTATATACCCTGTTTGCTATACTGCAATAACCTTCGTTTGTATTTATAAAATCAAGATCAGCATATACCTTGTATTGAAACTGGTAGATTGAATCCCAGGTAGTACCTCCATTAACGGTTCTATTGATCTTTCCATAATTGGAAGCATATCCGTTATCAATGTCAAGAAATTGAATACTTCCGTATGCATTCACCAACGCTGTATCAACGATCCATGTATCGCCCCCATCCGCTGTCTCGTATATCCCATCCTGCCGCAACACCCATCCTTGCTGGTCGTTTAAAAAGAACAAAGAGCTTGTTGCTGAAATGTTTGAAAAACGAAATACCGTATCCAATGAAGCGGCTGCATTAACAGATTTCCAGATGTATTGGTTGCTGCTGAAATAGCAGGTATTTGGATCTGCAAAAAAACAATCAAAAAAACCAACTTCACCACCACCAATATAAGGATATGATGCATTTATGAAATTACTGCCCCCATCCTGTGTAGTTAGTACGAGGAATGACCCATCAACAAAACTGGCATTGTTGCTACTACCTACACCAAAATGTATGATATTGGTTGAATTATTGATCTTTGTCCAATCGGTTCCGGCATTATTGGTTTTATAAATCCCGTTACCGCTTACTACAAAACCTGTTGAGTTATCAGTAAAAAAGATGTCCGTAAAGTTTTCCCTTGGTAAAGCCTCGATCTTTACCCAACCGGGGTTTAAAGTATCTGGCAATATCACAACCGGCGTATTGCCCGATCCTCCATTATTTTTTGAACAGGAAGAAACCAGGATAATTGAACTAAGTACTACTAAAGGGAGCCGGAAAAATACTTTCATTATTCTTTGATATTAAACAGCGAATATAATTAAAATACCTCAATGGCTTTCCGCACCTGCGTTTGAAAAGGGCCATTGATTTCTCAACTTTGCCAAAACAAAATATACCAGCAGGCCACTTCCGAACACTACTAAAAAAGATTTAATAATAAGCTGCCCGGTAGCATAAAATACCAGTAACCACATAATAATCGCCAATATAACCGGCAATGGGTAAAGGGGCATTTTATAGGGTAATGCTCTTTTGCCGTTTCTTTTCCTTAGCAATACCACCCCTATTGCCTGGCCAATGAACTGGATCAATATTCGCATTCCTAATATTCCACTGATGATATCTCCCATCCGGAATAATAAACTGAATATAAATGCAAGCCCGGCTAAAAAGAGTAGTGATATATAAGGAAAATTTTTTGTGGGATGTAATTTTCCAAACACTTTAAAAAAAGCACCATCGATGGCTGCAGCATAAGGAACTCTTGAATAGCCAAGCATTACAGCAAACAATGATGCGAGTGCTACCCATAATATCATCACTGTTGCAACCATAGCAGCAGTATTGCCATATAAGCGCTCAATAAAAATGCTCACTACGTATTCATTTTTCCCTGCTCCCTGCCAGCTTTTTATTTCCTGCCACGGGATTACACTGCTGATACTAAGATTCATAGAAAGATAAAGAATGGCAATTCCGGCTACCGAGATAAACATACTGCGTGGAATATTTTTTCCGGGTTCCTTTATTTCGCCACCAAGATGACAAACATTATAATATCCAAGATAGCTGTAGATCGTTTTTACACATGCTTGTCCAAATGCAAATGAACCCAACACATACCAATCAAATGAACCTGTCATGTTTTTTAAGGGTTGTAAAATATTACCATGACTAATTCCGGCAAAAATGATCCATGCAAGCAATGCAATAACGCCGGCCCATAGAAGCACTCCGATCTTCCCAATGCTGTCGATCTTCCTGTATAAAAGAAATGTAATAAAAACAATAACCAAGCCTGCAACGATCTTTTGTTGCCAGTCCTGCAGGGGAACCAGGTATACAAAATAAGACGCAAAACCAATTGCTGCAGAAGCTGCTACAAGGGGTGCCTGGATCAGCGTTTGCCAGGTATACAAAAAGCTCATCATTCTTCCGGCGCCATTTTTTCCATATGCTTCCTTCAGGAAATTATAGCTGCCGCCGGCCAGCGGGTAAGCTGCACCAAGTTCACTCCATATCATTGCATCAACGAAAGAAAGCAAAGCCCCGGCGATCCAGGCATATAAATACATACCGCCGATAAGCCCCATCACGATCGGCAATGTGATGAAGGGGCCAATGCCCACCATATCGATCATGTTCAGTACAGTAGATTGAAAAAGCCCCAGGCGCCGCTGAAGCGAGGATGAAGCAGCCATGCGTTAAAGGTACGGGGAAAACGGGATGCCGGACAATGGATACCGGATGTTTCTATTTAGTATCCAAAAGACAGAATTAACTTCATATGCTATATTCAATCTCAAGTATCAAGTATCAGTATTTCATCACCACTCCGCCTTCATCTTCTGATTAAATTCAACGAAAGTCTGTTTGGCATTTTCCTTTTCTCCGAAATATTTCAGCGGCGCTTCCATTTCTTTAGCCTTCATAAAACCAACTAACGGAGCCGGCTGTGCGTCAATGGAAGAAAGAAAAACAGTGGTAGGATATTGCATGTTCCCGAATAATAAAAATTTTGCGAGTTCACTGGATTTATAACGTGCATCGTAACCATATTTTTTCTTATTGAAAGAAAGACTATCGCGTGATTCCGCATTGAATTTCACAGCATAATAATGTGTATTGACATAAGAAACCAGTTTTTCGTTTTCATACGTCGTCTTATCCATTTGCTTGCACCATCCACACCAGTTTGTATAAACATCTACCAGAATTGGTTTGGGATCATTATAATACATTTCATTTAACTGTTCAATGCTTATCCAGTTGATCTTCTCCCTGTTTGGTACATTAAAGGAAGAAAGTTGCACAGCAACAATAAAAAACATTATTAAACGAATAACTTTTTGCATCAGTAAATTGTTTAGTAGCTTACATATACTAAACGGAAAATTAATGCAAAAAATTGTTATAGCAGTAACAGGTGCAAGTGGGTCAGTATATGCACGCGTCTTATTAACAAAATTGGTACTTTTAAAAGAACATTGCAGCGAGATTTCACTCGTAATAACAGAGAATGCGAAACTGGTGTGGCAAACAGAACTGGAAAATGATAACTGGAAGAATTTTGATGTAAAATATTTTACCCAGCAGGATTTTAATGCGCCATTTGCTTCGGGATCAGGACAATATGATACCATGATCATTATACCCTGCAGCATGGGAACATTGGGTCGCATTGCCGCTGGTATTTCCAACGACTTAATTACAAGAGCAGCAGATGTTATACTAAAAGAAAGAAGAAAACTTATTTGCGTTGTGAGAGATACTCCCTATAATCTTATCCACATAAAGAATATGGAAACCGTTACGCTGGCTGGTGGAATTATTTGTCCTGCCACACCATCCTTTTACAGCAAACCAACCACTATCGAGGAAGTAGCTGCAACGGTGGTGGATAGGGTAATTGACCTGGCGGGCTTACCGCTAAAGACATTTAGATGGGGGAATCCTGACAGTTGAACATTGAGTATTGAAAATTCATTTTAGGGGGAATGCTCAATATACAATACTCAATGTGCAATACTCAGGTGCATTCTAATAAAAATGCCCCGTAAACGAGGCATCTAAATTATATCTTACTTTATCGGTTAACCAGGTTTCATCCAGCATCAGATATCCAGCATCTATCTCAAATCCACTGTTTCCACTCCGGGATATTTATTCGCATCAAAAACAAATTTTTCATCGGGAATAGAGGTGTTTGTCGTCATGCTGCTAATGCTGTATGTATAACGATTGCCGGTTTTTTCAAAAACTTTTGTGGTGTTGATCGTTGAATTGGCAACATATAGCAACACTTTATGAAAAGCCTTGGTCTTATCAATTGGTGTAAGTTCCACCTCCTGCATCATTTTACCATTGATCTTTACATCATCATTGAGTTTATATAAAAAATCTTTGTCGTAAAAATTGGTAAATAACTTTTGCGGCGTAATTGAATTAGCGGTTGGATCAAGTTTGTTGATGGTTACTTCATTGGCTGATTTATCGTATGTCCAGGTATTAGTCCCGTCCGAAAAGATATCCTGCCCGGGAATACTAACCCGGTATTTGTTTCCCTTCATATAAACAGTACCATTTTTATTACCGAGGCTTTTACCGGAGCCATTTTCTATTTTTAATAAAAACTTAGCCTGTACCGATTTATAATTTTTGAATTTTGAACTTACCGCATCCAGCAGCTTTTTTGCATCCGGGTCATTTTTCCCCATTCCGGAAGGCGCCTGTGCACAGGTCATTCCAATGATTACAAATATGAATATCAGGCCGCTGTATAGTTTTTTCATTGTGTGATGTTTAATCTACGAAACCATTCTTTTTTGGAAGGCCAAAGATAAGTAATACAATCATCTGCCATAAAATTGTTTGTCTAATGCCCTATAATAATCTGTTAATGTATAGGTTATTACAAATAAATCTATTCAGCATCCCGTTAATTCCGGAAAGTATATTTATTTTGCAACTACTTCAACTCCGGATTTTACTCAACTCAATTATTGTTCCTATTATTTCATTTTAAACTAATATAAAATGACAGGAAGAAATATTGCCCTTTCGCAAAGGGAATCTTATGCGCCGTCGCAATTCACCGAATTTTTATGGTGGCTCGCAACTGCTGAAAGAGAAATATTGATAGACTCAGTTATTGATCGAAACCGTTACCGGATCATTGGTATGACAGTGTTGGGAACCTGGGCATTTGCAACTTTTACCTGGACCTATTTCTTTAGCACATTCGCCGATTCATGGCTGCTTTCAATAGTACTTGGATTATTTATGGGGTTTATCATACTCACTATTGATCGGGCATTGATAAAGGGTATTACAAAATTTAATAAAAGAAAATTTGCACCACTTCTGTTCAGGGGTATACTTGCTTTAACGATTGGTACTTTTATGGCGCAACCTGCCGTATTGTATATGTTTGACAAAGAAATTAAATTACAAACCTCGCTCGATAATGAAGCAAGAAAAATAACCAAACGTCATGAACTGGATAGTCTTTTCAGAAACCGAAAAAGCGAACTCTTATTGCAAAGAGACAATACCAAAAAAGACCTTGCTGGTAAATATGACCTTGTTGAAAAAGCCAGGCAGAATTTTCTTGCGGAAACGGATGGCAGTGGTGGTTCAGGCAAGGTTGGTATAAAAGATATTGCCATTGCAAAACGAAATGAATATCAGAAACTGGACGCCGAGTATGCTGCTATGGTTAAAACTGATCAGCCTAAAGCAGATAGTGCGGAATCTGCACTCAAAGACCTGGAAAATAAAATCAAAAAAGAAGAAGCAAATTTTGAGCTGTATTTAAATGATGGTTTTTTAACGAGAGTGGAAGCGTTGTCAAATATTTTAAAAAATAATTCAGCTTTACAATTCCGTTATTATTTGATTGTTTTTATTCTTATGTTGATAGAATTGATGCCGGTAATTGCAAAAACATTGCTGCCATCCGGAAGCTATGATGAAAAAGTAATGCTACGGGAAGAAATGGAAATAGATATCGCTAATATCAATATCCGCAAGGAGCAGGAGTTAAAAGAACTTTACAACCAGATGGCATTCGATAACGACGCTGAAGCCATGGCTGCCTTTTTTTCGTTAACTAAAGAAGATCGCAATGAAAAAATGAAGGCGCTTAGTAAAAAATGGAAGGAAGAAAATCACCAGGGTTTTGATGGGTTGTGGGAGAAAGTTAAAAAAGATATTTTGACCAAACAGGAGAACTAAGCTGTTGGCCAGGAAAATTGAATAATGGTATTGACAAACCAATCGGTAAAACTTAAATATTTTGACGGGCATATTCTAAGAGCTAATAGCTAACGGCTAACGGCCGATAGCCAGTGATAAAAAACCTTAAAATCCAGTATTGAAACGCATGGCTTATAAGACTGCAATACCTTAAATTTGCCCCCTATGGCAAAAGTGGCAAGTGAAACACCCTTAATGCAGCAGCATAATGCGATCAAGGCTAAATATCCTGATGCAATATTACTTTTCAGGGTGGGTGATTTTTATGAAACTTTTGGAAAAGATGCTATCACTGCTTCCGCTGTTCTTGGAATTACATTAACCAAACGCAACAATGGCAATCCCGCCGCTGCCGAGCTTGCCGGTTTCCCCCATCATGCTTTGGATACTTATTTACATAAGCTGGTAAAAGCAGGCTACCGGGTAGCTATATGCGATCAATTGGAGGACCCTAAATCTGCCAAGGGTATTGTAAAGAGAGGCGTTACAGAACTGGTTACCCCAGGTGTAGCTACAAATGACAAATTACTTGAGCACAACAGTAATAATTTCCTCGCTGCATTGCATTTCCAGGAGGAAAAGATAGGCCTTGCATTTCTTGATATTTCCACCGGTGAATTTTTTATTGCCGAGGGTGACAAAGAATACACTGATAAATTGTTGCAAACCCTCCAGCCCGCAGAAGTGATATTTCAACGTAATAAACAAAAATTCTTCAAGGAATCGTTTGGGAATGCGTTCTTTACTTATACGCTGGATGAATGGATCTTTTCAGAAGCCTATGCCACAGAAAGTTTGCTAAAACACTTCGGAACGCACAGCCTGAAAGGATTTGGAGTGGAAGGCATCACTGCCGGTATTATTGCTTCCGGTGCAATTCTTCATTATCTTAAAGACACTGAACATCCAAACCTCCAGCATATTACTTCACTGCAACGTATTAATAAAGACGAACACCTTTGGATGGATCGTTTTACCATCCGTAATCTTGAATTACTTGGTAACGACAATGCAAATACGCTTTTTAAAACGATCAACAATACCGTTTCGCCTATGGGTGCCCGCCTTTTAAAAAGGTGGATGCTGATGCCGTTGAATGATATTATCAGCATCAATGAACGACTGAATGCTGTTGAATTCCTTGTGAAAGAAACGGACATAAGGGCCAGGATAGCTCAGCACATAAAACAGGCCGGTGACATTGAACGGCTGGCTGCAAAAGTTCCTTTAAAAAAAATAAACCCCAGGGAAGTATTGCAGGTAGCAAAAGGTTTACAACAAACAGAAATAATAAAAGAGATCTGCAGCAATGCTTCCAATGAATATTTTAAAAGATTGGCAGACTCATTGAATAGTTGTAATTATATTCTTGAAAAAATACTAAAAGAGATCAATGAAAACCCGCCTGCGGCTGCAAATAAAGGTGGTTTGATCGCTGCCGGAATAAATGCAGAACTGGACGAGTTAAGATCGATTGCAAGTGGTGGTAAAAATTATTTACTGGAACTGCAACAAAAAGAAGCACTCAACACCGGGATCTCTTCATTAAAAATAAGTTTCAATAATGTATTTGGTTATTATCTTGAAGTAACCAATATTCATAAAACTAAGGTGCCTGCCGACTGGATCCGAAAACAAACCCTTGCCAATGCAGAAAGATATATTACCCCGGAATTGAAAATATATGAAGAAAAAATTGTGGGAGCAGAGGATAAGATATTGCAAATAGAACAACAGCTTTTCCAGGAGTTACTAAATGAATTGCAGGATTATATTCGTCCTTTGCAGCTAAATGGTCATGTTTTGGCCGTGCTTGATTGCCTGTGTTGCTTTGCAAATAATGCGCTTCAGTATAATTACAAAAAACCATTGTTGCATAATGGCGGTGAAATGGAATTAAAAGACAGTCGCCACCCGGTAATAGAACGGAATCTTCCCCCCGGCGAAAATTATATAAGCAATGATATTCCCTTTCAGCTACAGATCAACAGATCATAATATTAACAGGACCTAACATGAGTGGTAAAAGCGCACTGCTTCGCCAGACTGCCCTTATCACGTTACTGGCACATATGGGAAGTTTTGTGCCTGTAAGTTCAGCAAGAATACCGCTTACCGATAAAATATTTACCCGTGTGGGCGCTTCGGATAACCTTAGTGGTGGGGAAAGCACTTTTATGGTAGAGATGAATGAAACTGCCAGTATTATCAATAATCTTACTTCACGCAGCCTGATCCTCCTGGATGAAATTGGGCGTGGCACTTCTACTTATGATGGCATTTCTATAGCATGGAGCATTGCTGAATATCTACATCAATCACCCTTTGCCCCGAAAACATTATTTGCCACACACTACCATGAACTGAATGAACTTGAAAATAAATTTGACCGCATCAAAAACTATCATGTTACCAATAAAGAAGTAGGTAATAAAATTATTTTCCTGAGAAAACTTGCGCCGGGAGGTAGCACGCATAGTTTTGGTATACATGTTGCGAGAATGGCCGGAATGCCTGCCATCTTTGATCAACCGTGCAAATGAGATATTGACCCATTTAGAGGAAAGCAGGGACAACCAACAGGTCGACAACAGGAAAAATATTACTGACAGCATAAAAAATCTAAATAGTCCCAAAATGCAGTTAAGCATTTTTGATGCGCATTCTATCACATTTGAAGAGATCAGATCACTACTTGAGGCTGTCGACATCAACCGGTTAACACCTGTGGAAGCGTTATTGAAATTGCAGGAAATCAAAAACAAGGTGAAATAGGTCGTTAACCGGGAAACGGCAATCGGCAATAACCACCCATTATTGTCGTTACCTAAAGATAATAGAGCCAAAATAATTATAGACTTCGATTCCGATTAACGATTGGCGATTGCCGGCTTGTTAAAACTATTTTAACTCTTGCAGCAAAAAACAGGAAAACAGCATCTTTAAAATAACTTTACATAGTTCATGCGGAGATGTTTACTTATATCGGTTTTTTTTCTTTTTATCAGCATCGCAAAAACAGCAGCGCAGCAGCCCTGTGATACATTGGGCCAGAATTCCACTACGGCTTTTCCTGTTTGCGGTGATTTGGTTTTCCATCAATCAAGTGTTCCCATTTGTACCGGTTACGAATTACATGTACCCGGTTGTTCAGGCACCGGTGCCGATTATGAAAATAAAAATCCCTATTGGTATAAATTTACCTGCTATGTAACGGGCACACTGGAATTTACAATCGTTCCCAATGTCAACAGCGATGATTATGATTGGCAGTTATGGGATATTACCGGTCATCCTCCCAATGCTGTATATTCAAATCCCAACCTCGTTGTTACAGGCAATTGGTCGGGTAGTCCCGGAAATACAGGCGCCTCTGCAAGCGGAGTGAATTTTATTCAATGTGCATCAGATCCAAACGGAGGTGCTCCTACTTTTTCACAACCTCCTACTATTATTGAAGGGCATGACTATTTATTACTGATCAGTCATTTCACGGATACACAAAGCGGTTACTCATTAACGTTTGGCGGTGGCACTGGCAGCATCACCGATCCGAAAATTCCAAAAATGGAGAATGCCTCTTCTCCCTGTGATGCATCTGTTGTTGTTATCAATCTCAACAAAAGAATGAAATGCAACAGTATTAGTACAGCTGAGTTTACCATCGAGCCCCCCATCGCCACTGTAACAGGAGTTAGCGGGGTGGGCTGTAGTTCCAGTTTTGATATGGACCAGGTCTCACTTACATTGAGCACCGGTATTCCGCCTGGAAATTACATGGTGAGGATACATAATGGCTCAGATGGTAATACATTATTGGATAATTGCGATCATACCATTGCAGACAATGATTCCATTCCATTAACGATCGCCCCTATTTTTCCAACACCAATGGATAGCTTAACAAAGATTGGTTGTGCACCAGGAACACTGGAACTGGTTTTTCAAAAACATATTCGTTGTAATTCTATTGCAACTAACGGATCAGATTTTATTGTAACCGGCCCCTACCCTGTAACTGTTACTGCTGCCGAAGGATCAGATTGTGAAGACCTGGGATCGTATAAGATACTTGTACATTTGAACGCTCCTTTGTATGTGGGAGGTAATTTCCAGATAAAATTACAAACCGGAACAGACGGTAATACTTTGATCGACGAATGCGGGCTTGAAACACCTGCAGGTCAATTCATAAATTTTGCTGCGAAAGATACCGTAAATGCAGATTTTAATTATTCAATTGCTTACGGCTGCCAGTATGATACAGTGAGGTATTTTCATAATGCGGCACATGGGGTGAGTAGCTGGTTGTGGAATTTCGACAACCTCTTTACAAGTACATTGCAAAATCCAGTGGTTGCTTATAATATTTTCGGAATAAAAGAAACACAATTGATCGTATCGAATGGGGTATGCAGTGATACTACACTACAATCAGTTCTACTGAATAATACATTAAAAGCAAAGTTTGACGTAGACCCGCTCGTTTGTCCTAACGACCCGGTGAAATTCACAGACGCAAGTATCGGCCTCAATCTCCAAAGCTGGTCGTGGGATTTTGCGAATGGCAATACAAGTAGTTTACAAAATCCGCCATTGCAGCATTATATTGAACAGCCCGTTGATTATTTTGCTCCTGTAAGGCTCGCTATTGAAGATGTTTTAGGATGTCGCGACACAACCATCATTAACATTAATATTCTCCATAATTGTTATGTTGCAGTACCTACTGCGTTTACACCTAATGGTGATGGTTTAAATGATTTCCTTTATCCAATTAACGCTTATAAAAGCTCCAACATGCATTTTAGTGTTTACAATCGCATGGGCCAGCGTATATTTTATTCGGAGAACTGGCTTGTAAAATGGAATGGAAAGATCAAGGGACAGGATGCTGATCCGGGTACTTATGTCTGGATATTAGACTTTTTTAACCTGCACACCAATAAACACGTCTTCCAAAAGGGCACTTCAATATTAATCAGGTAATTTCCAAATTAACTAAGTTTGCAGCAAATTTCTCAGCATGGAACATAAACCGGTTTATTACGGCGAATATTTAGAGCTTGATAAAATCATCGAAGCCCAGCATCCAGTTAGTTTTGAAAAAGGCAAAGATCCTGCACACGAGGAAATGCTCTTTATCATCATTCACCAGGCATATGAACTTTGGTTCAAGCAAATATTGTTCGAGGTTGATTCAGTAATTGAAACAATGAACAAACCTTCACTCAATGACAATTCTGCAGAGTTGCAAACGGTTGTTCACCGGATGAAACGTGTAGGAACAATTTTAAAGGTATTAGTGCACCAGATCGATATTCTTGAAACAATGACACCTATGGATTTCCTTGATTTCAGGGATATGCTCAGGCCGGCGTCAGGCTTTCAAAGCTGGCAGTTTAAGATCATTGAAGCAAGGCTCGGACTTAAATTTGAGCAAAGGCATGGTCAGTCTTATTATATTTCGCAATTAAAGCCAGCAGATATCGAAAGGATAAAAAATGCTGAAAGCACTCCTTCTGTGATTCAACTGGTTAATAAATGGCTCGAACGCATGCCTTTTCTTAGCAATGAAGCATACTGGAAAAATTATCAAAAAGCAGCTGGCAATAACTCCATACATCCGTTCTGGGCAGATTATGAAAATATTTATACCAGCAGTCTTTCTGAAGGAGAAAAGAACAATACCAGCTTTTTTAAAAGTATCTTTTTCGATTCGGAGAATAATCCTGAAAGAAGCCTGAGCCCCGCTGCATGCCGCTCCGCTCTTTTTATAATGTTATACCGCGGATACCCAATGCTCGAACTTCCTTTCCAGCTACTGGATACTTTGCTTGAAATAGACAACCAATTGGGCAACTGGCGTTCCCGTCATATTAATATGGTGCGTCGTATGATCGGCAGCCGTGTGGGAACAGGTGGTAGTACCGGTGCGGGCTACCTGCAGGGAGCAATGGACAAACATTATATTTTCAGGGAGATCGCACAACTAAACAGCTTTTTGATCGACAGGAGAAAGTTGCCAGAATTGCCAAAGGAGTTAGCGGAAAAACTCGGGTATAATTTCTAGCTCAAATATAAAATATTGAATGTAAATCTAAAATGTAAAAGTGATCGGCATGCTGATCACTTTTACATTTTAGATTCTATATTTTACATTTCTAAATAAATTCTTTCAGCTTCGCTACTACCATATCCACTTCCCCTTTGTTATTATGCTTTGAAAAACTGAATCGTACTGTTATCTGGTTCGGATTGTTGTTGATAGCACAGATCACGTGGCTGCCCTGTTCGGCGCCGGAAGTACATGCACTTCCTCCGCTTGCACAAATATTATTAATATCAAGATTAAACAGCATCATTTCAGATTTTTCTGTTTTTGGAAAACTTGCACTCAGTACTGTATACAAACTTCTTCCCAATACATCCCCATTAAAACTTACGCCTTGGATATTTTTTTTCAGTTCATCGTGCATATAATTTTCAGGGATCTGATATATGCGCTATCTGTCTCATAATTTTGCGTAGCAATTTCAAGCGCTTTTGCAAAACCAACAATACCATAAAGATTTTCAGTACCTGCACGCATATTTCGTTCCTGTGCGCCACCATGTACAAAGGGTTTGATACGAACATTTTCATTGATATATAAAATGCCCAACTCCTTTTGGACCATGAAATTTATGTGCAGCACCTGTAATAAAATGAACAGGGGTATTTCTCAGATCAAATGGAAAATGTCCCACTGTTTGCACAGTATCGCTGTGAAAAATTGCATTATATTTTTTACAAAGTTCTCCCACTGCATGCATATCCAGTATATTTCCAATCTCATTGTTCGCATGCATTAATGTAACCAATGTTTTTTCCTTTGTTGAAGCCAAGTAATTTTTCAAGATCTTCAAGATCAATATGACCGTTAGGTAATAATTTTACAAAACTCACTTTTACCACATCACTGTTATCAAGATATTCCACTGTATGTGTTACAGCATGGTGTTCGATCGGGGAAGTAATGATATGTTTACAACCAAGATCCCTGACCGAAGCCTGGATGGCAGTGTTGCTGCTTTCTGTACCCCCGCTGGTAAAAAATATTTCTGCAGGATGTGCATTTAAAATTTTTGCAACAGATTTTCGTGCAGTTTCAATCGCCATTCTTGTTTCCCTGCCATAAGAATAAATGGAGGAAGGATTGCCAAATTTTTCGGTAAGATAAGGCATCATTGCTTCCAGGACGTTGGATCTAATGCTGTTGTGGCAGCATTGTCGAAATATATTCGGTGGTTCATCATGATGAATTTAAATGGTTAATAATTCAGCACAAAATTACATGGCCTCCTGTATATCTTTCATGATTCTTCATAGCAATATTATCTGCCGTTGTTTCAAAATTACTTTCAGCATAAATACGAATGATAGGTTCTGTATTGCTGGTTCGCAAGTGAACCCAATCGTTATCAAATTCTATCTTCAACCCATCTTCAGTATTGATGGGATGAGTTTTATATTTCTTTTGAATTTTTTCAAATACTTTTTTCACATTAACTCCATTGTTCAAGTACCATTTTATTTTTACTGATAAAATAATCAGGATAGGTATTTCGTAACTGTTTGATGCTTTTTTTACTTTGTGCAAGGTGTGTAAGAAACAATGCAATACCGATCAATGCATCACGTGCCATAATGCAGGTCCGGAACAATGATACCACCATTGCCTTCACCACCGATCACTGCATTTACCTCTTTCATTTTATTCACCACGTTCACTTCACCAACCGCACTTGCGAAAATATTCGCCTCCATGTTTTATAGTTATATCTTTTAATGCCTTTGTGGAAGACATGTTGCTTACCGTGTTTCCTTTTGTGTTGCTCAAAACATAATCTGCAACAGCAACCAAGTATATTCTTCTCCAAACATGGTTCCATCTTCACATACAAAACAAAGCCTGTCTACATCAGGATCTACAGCAATACCCAAATGAAGCTTTTCTCAGGCATCACTTCCTGGCTAAGCCCGGTAAGATGTTCCGGAATGGCTCGGGGTTGTGAGCAAATTTACCATTCACTTCACTATTTATACAACAACATCCTTCACGCCCAATGCTTTCAATAATGCCGGAACAGCAATGCACCTGTGCTGTTGACCGCATCTACAACAATTCTAAAATTTGCTGCAGCAATGACTTTTTTATCTACCATTTATATTTCAGTATCGCATTGAAATGTGTGCATCCAGCATTTCATTGTTTACTAGTTACAGTTCCCAGTTTTTCAACCGATGCAAATTAAATGCTTCTTTCTCTGCAATATCAAGAATCATTTTTCCATCTTCTCCACTGATAAATTCTCCTTTATCATTCAATAATTTTAAGTGCATTCCATTCTTTTGGGTTGTGGCTTGCAGTAAGGATAATTCCACCATCTGCATTCTAAAAATGTTACTGCCATTTCCACAGTGGGAGTAGTGCTGTAGTCAAGATCAATCACATCAATGCCCAGTGAACACAATGTTGCATTTACAAGATGTTTAACCATCAGACCGCTGATCCTGCCATCTCTGCCAATAACAACTTTCCGTACGCCTGTTTTTGATTTTTTGTCGCCCTGCTGCAAAAGCCAGGTGCCATATGCAGCAGTAAATTTCACAATATCAACTGGAGTAAGGTTATCATTCGTGGTTCCGCCGATCGTGCCCCGTATTCCGGAGATACTTTTTATCAATGCCATTTAGCCGTTTTTTAGGAGATGCAAAGATAGCAAACTGCGGCGGGAATCGGCAATCGGGAATCCGGAATTTGGAATACTTACATATAGAGCGAATCATAATAAGTAGTAATTCTTTATTCATAATTACCAAATGGTTCAATACCTTAATAAATTACATATAAGTTTCAAAGAATTATCCATAAATTAATTGCCGATTCCCGATTGCCGATTGCCGACTATCTTTGCCCAATGGAAACCTGGTTTAAAGATTGGTTCAATTCTGCCTTATTATCATCAGCTTTATTTTAACAGAGATGATAAGGAAGCGGCTGCATTCATTGATAAACTGATCGAACATCTAAAACCGGCGCCGGGTGCTACAATGCTGGATGTTGCTTGTGGAAAAGGAAGGCATTCCATACAGCTTGCGGGCAAAGGATTTGATGTTACAGGGATAGACCTGAGTGAAGACAGTATCATGAAGCATTAAAATTGAAAATGACCATCTGCATTTTTACCAGCATGATATGCGGCTTCCTTTCGGATAAATTATTTTGATTACGCATTTAATTTCTTTACCAGCTTTGGATATTTTAAAACACAGCGAGAACACGATAATGCCATACGCACCATTGCACAGTCATTAAAGACAAAATGGTTTTTTTATTATGGATTATCTCAATGTTCATTATGCAGAAGATCAATATGGTGCATCAATCAGAAAAAGAAATTGATGGCGTTAATTATCATTATTACCAAATGGTATGATGAAACCCATTTTTATAAAAAGATCATGGTAGAAGATGAAGCACTGCAAGAACCATTGAATGTTTACAGAAAAAGTGGCGAAATTCTCTTTAGGCGATTTTACGGAGATGTTTGCATACCAGGGATTGCAGATCAAGGAAGTGTTTGGCGATTATAATTTCAGCAACTACTCTGTTAAAAAATTCTCCACAGATTGTTATGATTGCGGAGAAAGTGAGATGAATTATGAATGCTGAATTATGAATTATGAATTGTTTTAAATTTCATTCAGAATTCATAATTCTTAATTCTTGACGTTTTTATTATTCAACAACATCCACCTCGCCGTTTCATACATTGCAGAAGTAAGTTGCGATAAATGTTTCTTTGCAGAATCCTGTTGTTGCTTTGGTTAAAGCAGGCAACGTTTTCTTTTACTGGTACCAATTCTTCTTTGTTGATAGCGGATATTTTTTCGGTAAAAATAATCATCTGTTACCACGCCTATCCAACCGGGCGCATGATAAATAATAAATGCAGCATTCTCTTCCTTGCATGAATCAAGAATATCTCTTCCCAGGGTAGTGTTGGTATAAGGCTGTTGCAACATTCCCGCAATTGTTGGTAAAACATCTATCTGCGAAACTGGTTCACTGCGCTTTAAAGGACTTAGCAAAGACGGCGCATAAAATAACAAGGGAACGTGTTCTTCGGCCAGTCGCTGCTCTTTCCACGCAGCGGGATAAACAGCATCCGACATTTCCCTCTACGCCATGATCGCCGATAAAAACAAATATGGTATTATTGAAATAGCTTTCCTTTTTTGCAGCTTCAATAAATTTTTTATAACAATAATCAGTATACGCAAATGCATTGTATTCCTTCTGATGATTCAAATCCATATTTCAGCAGCTGTTCTTCCGGTATTAGCTTGCTTACAAAATCTGTATCCTCTTCCGGTATATTGAATGGGCGGTGATTATCGGCTGTTTGAATAATAGAAAAAAAAGGTTTTGTTTGTTGCAGCCATCACTTTATTTGCTTCTAAAAACAAGATTCTTATCGCTGATGCCCCATACATTTAGTTTCTTGCGATTCATACTTTCCTTCTTCATATATATGAACGTCTTTTATATTATTTATCAGGCCGTCGAAATTATTGAACTGGCTTCTTCCTCCAAGGAAATAAAATTTTTCATAGCCTTCAAAATTATTGATGATCGTACGTTGATTTACAGTTGCTTCATTTCGTGTCGCGAATTTACTCAGCTGCACATCGGGTATTCCGGTTAATGTTGCAAACACGCCACGTGCTGTTCCGAAAGTGGGCGAAAAACATCTTTCAAAAAATATCCCCTGCCTCGTTAGCTCATTGAAATAAGGCGTACTGTTCAGCGGGTTTCCACTCATACTGCTTTTATACATACTAAAGCTTTCACAGATGACGAGCACGATATTCGGCTGACTTTCCAGTGCTTTGCTTCCAGGCTGAACAATACGGGTATACTTATCTGCCGAAGGATCATTTTCAATATCCAGGAAATCGGGCAATAACAGGATAATATTCTTTTGCTCTTGTATTATAATCCGGATCCCTGAAGCGAAGTGTAGTAAAAAAATTCTGCAGGGGATTTAAGGCAAGATTACTTTTAAACTCATCATTTAAATTAAATGCCCTGAAAAAATTAAGTGGCGGGGCTGTAAAGAAACCATACATGAACCAGCCGAGAATAAGCAATGCTGTAACATGCCACCTGCGCCGGTAATCGAATTTGTGAATGTTCACATTTTTTCCTTCAACACCAACATGGGTCCGCCGGAACATCCATATCGTCATCATCACGCCTCCAAACAAGCCGATCAATATCCATATAACCGGGTAACTCTGCCATACCATTTGCAGGCTTTCCTGCGGATCTTCTGCAAATATCAATGCGTCTGCATTCAGCCTGGCATTCACATAGGCAAACTGGCCAAAATCCGCTCCGTAAAAAAACAATACAAGCAACGTTAATATACCAAGGTAAACAGTCCAGAATTTTTTTAACCGTTCACTGTGGAAAGGAGAGAATTTTGGATAGAGTGAAAACAATGCAAGAGGGAATAGTATAAATGCGATCCAGCGCAGGTCATATTTTAAACCAAGCCAGAACGAAGGAAATAATTCCAGTATTCCAATGGCGTTCGGTTTAAAACAGATCACTGTTGCTATCCTGAACCCGGTAAAGATAAACAGGTAGATAAAAAACAATTTCACCATCCATTGTATTGTTTTTGGCACCCGCCTTTCAATAAGCATAATTAAAAACTTCTGTAAGAGAAAAAGACATTAAGGTTGCAAAGTTAATTTACAACTGAAAAAATAAGCTATTTTTTCTTCTTATTATTCATTAGAACGTATTTGGCTGTTTCATACCATGCTTCTGTCAAATCCGATAAATAATTTTTTATACTGTCAGTTTCAGCATTTTGCTCAACAGGTTCATTGTTGATAACAGAAACAAAATCCTTTGTACCGGTTTTTAAGCTTCTCCTGTAATAATATTTATTGCTTACCAGGCCAATCGTTGAAAGATCAGGATCAGCAATGAATGCAAATGTTGGTTTTGTGTTCGTGCTGTCAAATAAATTTCTTCCGAAAGTAGTATTGGTATAAGGCTGGTTGGTAATAGCTGCAAGGGAAGGCAATATATCAAGTTGTGAAGCCGGATCCAATATGCGTTTCCCCTTCAGCAAACCGGGTGCATAAAACAATAGTGGCACGTGTTCTGCCAATATACCCTGCCTGGTAAAACTTTGCGGAAACAAATCCCCCGCATCTCCCCGCAAGCCGTGATCACCTACAAAAACAAAAATGGTATTATTAAAGTACTTTTCTTTCTTTGCAGCTTCAATAAATTTTTCAAAATTGAAATCTGTATAGCGGAATGCATTCAGCTGGCCATTACTATCGAATCCATATTTTTTGAGTGTATCTGCGGGGTAATCTACTTTTTTAAATTCATCCAGGTCTTCGGCAGGTATTGTATATGGTTTATGGTTATCGGCTGTTTGTATGATAGCAAAAAATGGTTTTACCTGGCTGCTTAATATTTTATTCGCTTCAAGAAATAAATTTTTATCACTGATACCCCAAACATCTTCCTGTTGAGCTTTGAAATTTTCCTGTTCATAAATAGTAAGACCGTTGATATTATTATGCAACACACCCCGGATGTTTGCCCATGTGGTACTTCCTCCAAGAAAATAAAATTTATCATGCGTCCTGAAATCATTGATGATGGTATGTTGATCAACTGCTGATGGATTCCTGCTTGCCGTTTTGGATGGTTCCACATCAGGGGTGCCGGTGATCACCGCCCAAACTCCTCTTGCTGTACCAAATGCAGGTGTAAAACATCTTTCAAAAAAAACACCGTTGTTACACATGTTATTGAAATAGGGCGTTGGATCTAATTTATTTCCAAACATGGAACTTTTATAAGCACTAAAGCTCTCACAGATCACCACAACAATATTGGGCCGGGATACAGGTGTATCGGCAAACGAATAGTCTCTTTCATAATTCAGCTTAATGCTGTCGCGATTTACCACTTTGAGGTAATCGGCCATTAGTGGATAATACGATCTTACTTTTTTAAGATCATAGCCGGAATTCTTAAACTTTAATGAACTAAAAAAACTTTGAAATGGATTAAGCGCTGTACCCGATTTAAAATCATCTGAAAAAATAAAAGCATCGCTCCAGCGCAATGGATATTGTCCCAGTTTTCCAAAACTAAAAGCACCAAGAACCAGGAAGAATAAGACATAATACAAACTGTTTCTTTTGCTCTTTTGAACAGCTGGCTTATTCACATATTTATTCAAGATCCGTTTGTGCCAGGCCACAAATAACAGCAGCAATAAAATAAAAGCGATCGTGATCTTTATCAATGGATATGTTTGCCACATCATTTCTGTTGAAATGGCTGCGTCTTGCATGTAGTTAAGTACAGAAGCATTTAATCTTTGACGCAGGTAATCGTAGTGGTAAAAATCAGCGCCATAAAAAAGCAATGTCCAAAGAAATACGAGACCTAATATGATTGTCCAGAAAATTACTACCCTCTTTTTTCTGAATGGATTTAAAAAAGGAATGGCACACAATAATAACATACCCAACCCAAGTATCGCTACCATTCTTGCATCATATCTCAAACCCAGTAAAAAAGAAGACCCACTGAACGGCCTGTTTTCGGGCCTGTAATGAAAAAAGAAAAAAAACCTGTAACAGCTCATCAGGCTTAAAAAAAGCAACATTACAGAAAATATCCACCGCAATATTCGGGGAATTTTACCGGGAAAACCCATTGAATATCATTTTGACGCTAAATTAGATTAATTATTTTTGCCACAATATTCTGTCAACAATTATTGTGTACTTTGTTTTATAAATGAACAAACTAATACAGCTAGACGAAAACCTGTTCAGGCTAATAAATGGCGGCAACTGGCATAATGATTTTATTGATAACTTTATGCTCTTTACCCGTGAAAAAGATATCTGGTGGCCCTTGTACCTGTTTTTACTCCTGTTTGCAATTTTTAATTTTAAAAAGAAATCCATCTGGTGGATAATATTTGGAGTTGTTGCAGTTGTTCTCTCTAATTTTATAAGCAGCAACCTGATAAAAGAACATTTTTTTCGTCTCCGGCCATGTAATGATCCCCGTTTTGAGGACACTATAAGAGTATTGGTATCATACCGGCCAAGAAGTTCCAGTTTTACTTCTTCGCATGCAGCCAATCATTTTACAATGGCCACATTTTTCTATTTTACATTGAAGAGATATATTGGCAAATGGGCATTGCTTTTTTTTCTTTGGGCCCTTATTATCTGCTTTGCACAGGTATATGTGGGCGTTCATTATCCACTTGATGTGATTAGCGGTGGACTTATTGGTTTTATTTTCGGATATTTGATCGCAAAACTGTTCAATCGAAATTTCGATCTATTATAATCCATTATGGAAATATTTATTTTACTACTGCTTATCTTTTTAAATGCACTTTTTGTAATGAGTGAAATTGCGTTGGTAAGTGCCCGCAAAGGAAGGCTGGAGGCAATGGCCAACAAGGGTGATGAAAAAGCCAAAGCTGCCTTACACCTCGCAGAAAATCCTGAGAAATTTTTAAGTACTGCTCAAATAGGGATTACCCTGATATCGATATTAACCGGGGTTTATTCAGGAGAAAAATTCGGGAGAGACCTTCAACCGTATATTGAGAGAATAGATTTTCTCCAGCATTATGCTGATACCATCGCCACAAGTATCGTTGTTATCATTGTAACTTTTTTATCGATCATTTTCGGGGAGCTTATTCCAAAAAAGTTTGGATTGATACGTGCAGAAAAAATTGCAAGATTTGTTGCCGCCCCAATGAATGCTTTGTCGAAAGTAGTACATCCCTTTGTATGGCTTTTATCCGGCATAACAAACCTGATCTTTAAACTGTTTAACATTAAAAAAGCAAGCGACAGTTCGGTAACAGAAGAAGAGATCAAAGCAATGATCTCTGAAGGAAGTGAGCATGGTACGATCGAAGAGGATGAAAAAGAAATTATCGAAAGGGTTTTTCATTTAAGTGACAGGAGCATTACTTCATTGATGACACACCGCACCGATATTGTGTGGGTGGATATAAAAGATACTGTTGAACAGGTATCAAGTAAGTTTGAAACGATTGTATTTTCCACCTTTCCCGTTTGTGAAGGCACAGTTGATACAATTAAGGGACTTGTGTATGTAAAAGATATGGTTAAAGCATCTCCCGATACCCCGGTTGAAACACTGATCAAGCCGGCGCTCTTTGTTCCTGAAAATAATACCGCTTTCCAGGTGCTTGAAAAATTCAAGGGCACAAAAATTCATACCTGTTTTATTGTGAATGAATATGGCACGCTTGAAGGAATGATAACATTGAATGATATCCTCGAAGCAATTATTGGAGATGTACCGCAAACCGGCCAGGAAGAATACGAGATCATCAAACGCAATGACGGAAGTTTTCTTGTAGATGGCCAGATTCACTTTTATGATTTCTTAAGTTACTTTGAAAAGGCAGATTGGATGAATGAAGGAGAACAGGAATTTGATACGCTTGCAGGATTTGCGCTTCACCAGCTCGAACATATTCCTGTTACGGGTGAAACTTTTGAATGGAAGGGTTTCCAGTTTGAGATCATTGATATGGACGGACAACGGATTGATAAGATATTGGTGAAGATCTCGGAAGAGCTGAAGGATGGAATGGATAGCTAATAGCTATTAGCTGTTGGCTATTAGTTGTACTTTATGTTTTTACAATACAATTAATTCAAGCTTTCTTATTAATTGAAACCTCACAAGCTTTCACTATTGACCATTCACTATTCACTTTTTCGTTTCTCGTTTCTTGTTGCTCGTTTTCCGATTCCGATTCCCGATTCCCGATTCCCGTTTCCCGATTCCCGTTTCCCGATTGCCGATTCCCGTTTCCCGATTGCCGTCTCGTTACCACTCAAAACTCACCTTATCTTCCGGGTTAATCATCTTCGTGCTTTTCCTGTTACCGTTCACCGTTACATGTAGTATACTTGTTTGCTGTTGCTGGTAATCATAAAGAATATTATCTACAACAGTAATTGTTTTCAAAACCGCGATATTATCAACCTGGAAATAACAATAAATAGCTTCTTCAATTTGTTCATAGCCCTTGAATTGAAATTGTTGAATTTTTCCGTTGGCAGTTATCTTAAGATGCTTTTGTAAATAACCGTCAACCAGTTTATTCATTCCAGCGGTTTCAGAAGGCTTTAGAAGGTCGATATGTGTTTTGTATGCGGCCCGGAGTGTTTTTTCAAAATCATCTGTGAATATTTTACAACTGATCTCGAGTGTTTTATCTTTAGCGTTGTGCTCTATCTCTGTAACGCTTACATAAAAGGGATGCGCAATATTATATGAGGTTGTTGTGCCCCATATCAAAACAAGAAAGAACCACTTATATAATAATGACATCATTTTAAGAGAGATTTTATAAGTTTGATTTTTAACCACAGGGTTAAAAAGCAAAAATACAATAAACTGCTGCTGATTAACTGCTATGAACGATTTTACCTTTTATTTTAAATTGGGATGGCAACATATTATAAGCTGGGAAGCTGCAGATCATTTGCTTTTTATAGCGGCGTTGGCTGCAATTTATCTTGTCAGCAACTGGAAGCAGGTGTTGATCCTGGTAACAGCTTTCACTATTGGTCATTCCTGTACCCTTGCACTAAGTGTTTATGATATTGTAAGAATAAAAAGCTCACTGGTAGAGTTCCTGATCCCGCTCACCATTATACTTACAGCGATATTTAACCTGGTGCAAAAAAAATATGATCCGGAATCATTAAGGCTGAATTTTTTTTTAGCATTGCTTTTCGGGCTGGTTCATGGAATGGGATTTGCCAACACGATCAGGTTCATGCTCGCCAAAAGCCAAACGATCGGGATACCTTTGCTTGGTTTTAATATCGGGCTCGAAGTTGGCCAGGTCGTTGTAGTGACTTTAATACTGGTATTATCATTTGTGCTTGTGAACCTGGCAGGCTTGCCCAGAAAAGGATGGGTATGGGCCTTATCAGTAACAGCGCTTGGCTTTGGCACTTATATGTTAAGCCAGAGATGGCCAAATTAATAAAATGCTTTTGATAAAAATGAAAAAATAAAAATGAAAAAACTACTCGCATTTGCTTTTACTTTCTCGTTTATCCTATGCTGTTATGCCCAGGATATTCGCAACAACCCGGGCAGTAATCATGGTAACCGTTTTGAACAATTGGGCACTATCCTGCCAACACCCAACGAATATCGTACGGCAAGTGGGGCACCGGGACCAAAATACTGGCAGCAGCGTTGTGATTATGATATCGTTTGTGAACTGGATGAACCAAATCGCCGGTTAAATGGCAAAGAAACCATTACTTATTATAACAATTCGCCGGACATACTCAACTACCTGTGGTTGCAGCTGGATGAAAATCAGCATAGCAAGAAAAATAATTCGGGCTACCAGGGAAGTTCTTTTTTACCAAAGGAATTAAATGAAAGGGATGTAAACAACATGAGCGGACACGCTGAACGCGAATACGGTGACAATATCTTAAAAATAACAAATGCTGCCGGTACGGCTCTAAAATATACGATCAACAAAACCATGATGCGTGTTGAGCTCCCACAAGCTTTAAAGCCAGGTCAGCAATTTGTTTTTAAAATTGAATGGAACTATAACATCATAGAGCGGATTAAGTTTGGAGGTCGTGGTGGTTTTGAATATTTCGCGGAAGATGGGAATGATTTGTATACTATGTCGCAATGGTATCCACGCCTTTGTGTATACAACGATTACCAGGGATGGCAAAATCACCAATTTATAGGTGCAGGTGAGTTTGCGCTCACATTCGGAAATTTCAAAGTGAGTATGAGCGTTCCTTCAGATCATATTGTAATGGCAACTGGTCAATGCCAAAATTACCAGCAGGTTCTTTCGCCGGCACAATATGCACGCTGGCAATCTGCGCAAAATGCCAAAGATGTAACGGAGATCTCGACACTGGAAGAAGCAAAGGAAAGAGAAAAGCAAAAATCAACTCAAAAGAAAACATGGATATTCAAGGCAGATATGGTGAGAGATTTTGCCTGGGGAAGCAGCCGCAAATTTATCTGGGATGCAATGCCCACCTACGTTGAGGGCAAAAAAGTAATGTGCATGAGTGCATATGGAAAAGAAGCATACCCGCTTTACAGGAAGTATAGTTCTAAAACTGTTGCACATACGCTAAAGACATATTCAAAATTTACGATCCCTTACCCCTACCCGGTAGCACAAAGTATTGAAGCTGCCAATGGAATGGAATACCCGATGATATGTTTCAATTTTGGAAGATGTGAGAAAGACGGAACCTATAGTGAAGCCACCAAGAATGGGATGATTGGCGTTGTAGTTCACGAAGTGGGCCACAATTTTTTTCCAATGATCATCAACAGTGATGAAAGACAATGGACCTGGATGGACGAAGGACTCAATACATTTTGCGAATACCTTACGGAAGAATTATTTGATAATAAATTCCCTTCGGGCAGGGGACCCGTATATAAAATTGTTGATTATATGAAGCTGCCGAAAGATCAGCTTGAACCTATCATGACCAAGAGCGACAATATTATTCAACTCGGGGCTAACGCTTATAGCAAGCCTTCAGCAGGGCTGAATATGCTAAGGGAAACCCTTATGGGCAGGGAATTGTTTGACTACTCTCTGAAAGAATATGCAAGAAGATGGGCATTCAAACATCCAACCCCATCTGATTTTTTCCGTACAATGGAAGATGCAAGTGCAGAAGATCTTGATTGGTTCTGGAGAGGATGGTTTTACAATACAGACCCCTGTGATATTTCACTGGATACTGTAAAATGGTCGATACTCAGCACAGAAGCCATTGAGCAAAACACCGCAGCTCCCGCACCGCAACCTGTAGAAAAACCAATAGTGAATGCTTATGACGATATTTCAAAGATCCGTAACAGGGAAGACAAAAGAATTGTCTTTTTAACGGATGCAGATACTACATTAAGAGATTTCTACTGGAGATATGATCGCGGGCTTGCAAAAGTTGATACTACCCCGTATGCTCCAGCTGCTGCCGCAACAGCAGGTGAAGATTTTACTGCTGAACAAAAAACACAGATCGCGGGAGAAAAAAGATTGTATGAACTAACGTTTAGCAATAAGGGAGGGTTGGTAATGCCCCTTATTATTGAGTGGACCTATAAAGATGGCAGTAAAGAGATAGATCGTATACCAGTATACGTGTGGAGGAAAAATGAAAATAAAGTAGTTAAAGCTTTTATGAAAAGTAAAGAGGTCGTTTCTGTGAAGCTTGATCCGTATAAAGAAACGGCAGATATAGATGAAAAGAATAACAACTGGCCCATAACACAGGAACCAAGTAAATTCCAGCTATATAAATCAAAAGCCCCTGCTGCAAGAGGGGCTGCTGTAGGAAACAATCCAATGCAAAAAGAATTGAAATAAAAATAAAATATAAACACAAAATGTAAAATGTAAAATGTAAAAGCGAGTTCCTGAGCTTTTACATTTTACATTCAATATTTTATATTCATATTTCCTTTACATCCCCGTTCTTCCATCCCTGACTACTCCTTTCTTTCCTTTGTTCTTTCTCTCCCATTCAAGCATCTCTGCAGTTTTCTCCACTTTTTTAGGCTTTACATAAGCTTCTGATTTTTTGGCGGCATTCGGATTAACCAGGTTATTCCTTTCCCATTTCTCAGTCCTCAACAAACGACCCGAGCCTAACTCATAATACTTCCACTCTCCATCCTTAACGCTGTAAGGTTCGGCTTTCACAATTTTGTAGTCAATGATCTCACCACTGCCGGTTCCATAAACAGGTATGGTATCGAAAGGTGCATCGGGGTTATATCCTCTCCACATTTCTTCGTGCTCAAGGTCGCCCAGGTAAGTGAAATATTGTTGAAGTCCATCCATTCCGCCTTTTACATAATTTTCTACCGCAAGCAGGTCGCCCTGTAAAGTATATTTTCTCCACATACCGTCTTTCTCACCTTTCCTGGTATACATCCCTTCTTCTTCATAACCAGGATTTCCCCTTAATTCAGCAACATGAGTAACCCACTTACCCACTTTCAGTCCATCCTTTGTTATGGCATTAATGGTATCTCCTTTAGGACTTAATTTATATTCCTTGTATTGCGCATTCCCATTAAAAGAAAATGTAAAAAGAAAAATGACGCTAAGAACAGCAATTGATTGAAAAGCTTTCATATTAAAATATTGATTTTTAAACCCTGTTGAATAAACAATTTTTTTTATGAAAAATTGTATTCAAATTTACATTTTTTCAGCGGGGATAAATGTTAATTCCTCTTTTTTTAAACAGATGAAAGATTATAAAAAATACTATACACTGAATGCCACGCCGGGCGATGTGTATAATGCCCTTACTAATGCGGCTACCATTCAATTGTGGACAGGGGAAGTTGCGGAAATGGAGCCCATACCGGGAACAGAATTTTCCCTTTGGGAAGACAGCATCGTTGGCAAAAACCTGGAATTTGTACCGGGCAAAAAAATTGTACAGGAATGGTATTTCGGCGACCAGTCCGAAGCATCCATTGTTACAATCATTTTACATGAAACCAAAGATGGTGCTTCGGTTGAATTAAGACATACTAATATCCCTGATGAAGATTACGCTAATATTGTTGATGGGTGGAATGAAAATTATTTCGGTTCACTGAGAGACTTTTATAATGGATAATCTAATGGACAATTGACAATGAAACCAACGGCCCGTATTTGTTCTATCCTTCATTTGTTTTCAACAATTCAAACTATTTTCAACAATCTTTCGGCACAACGTTCTTATCTCAATAAAAATATTCAACCGGCTTTATCTGAAGCAATGCAGCAAAATGATGGGAGCCTTGATGATGCTGATCTCAAAAAGATTACACATTATTACGGGTTGGCCGTGCCCGCTATTGTAGGAGAAGCTTTCTGTATACTTCATAACAAAAAAATGAGTTCCGGGGAAAGAACCGCAGCTACATCGCAAGGTGCAATGACAGGTCTGTTTGATGACTTTTTTGACAAGCAATATTTATCGGACGCCAGTATCGAAAAGATCTTGCAGAACGAAAATGCTTTTGCAAAAAAATCAAATGAAAAGCTTTTTATGTTCTTTTACCGGAAGGCACTTCAATCTGTTCCCGATAAACAAAAAATGCAACAAAGATTAATGGATGTATACAAAGCGCAACTGGAAAGCAAAAAACAAGTGCAGCCTTTTATTACAGAAAAAGAAATACGTGAAATAACTTTTTACAAAGGCGGTGCATCATTGCTCTTTTACAGGTCGGCATTTTTACCTGTTCCATCTGCGGCTGAAGAAAAACTGGCTTATGATCTTGGAAGCCTGATGCAGCTTTCCAATGATATATTTGACGTTTATAAAGACCGGGAAAATGGTATCAAAACTTTAGTCACCGAAACAACCAAAATAAATTCCATTCGCATTCTATTACAACAACAGCTTAAACAATATTATTCAGACGCATATAATATAGGCTTACCTGGCAAAAATGTAAACCGATTTCTTTCTATTCTTACACTCGGTATTTTCAGCCGGGCTTTTGTGTGCCTTGATCAGCTGGAATCAAATGAAAAATTAACTGGCAATCAATTTGACGTTAAGCAATATTCAAGGAAACAGTTGATTTGTGATATGGACGGATGGGGGAATAAAATGCAGTCTGCTAAATATCATTTGAAGCTATTAGCTATTAGTTGTTAGTTACTAGTTATTGGTTATTAATTTTTAGTTTTTGGGGGCCTATAATTAAAAACGAATGGTGAATAGTAAAAACTTCATGTTTTCACTATTCACCATTCACTATTCACTTTTTTAAAACGTTTCTCGTTCCCCGATTCACGTTTCCCGATTGCCGTTACTGATTAATATCCTTCTTCTCTTCCAGCATCTTTATAAATCTTTCAATCGCATCTGAATTCTGTTTATTCGGAGATTGAGGTTGTGCCAGTTTAATATATTTCAGTGCGTTTTTATAATCTCCATTTGCCGAATAGCCCCTTGCCAAACCCATATTCGTTGTAAACACATTAGGATTTTTTTGCGCATTGAGTTTAAATGCTACCAATGCATCTGCAGGTTTTTTCTGTGCAATCAATCCTCTTGCATATCCGTGTAATTCAATCATTGTTGCCAATGGCATTGCTTCTTTTCTTAATGAATCTGCTGCAGCATTCCTGCCTAGTTTTTCAAGCACACTTGCCCTGGTTCCAAGTGTTCTGAACGTTTTTTGTCCTACGAATTGTCCATTGATGGCATAATCACTCCATTGCAATGCTTCTTCGAGATTGGCATTGTTTGCCACGGAGAAATCAGCAGCCTGGGCCCATGCATCCTTATCAAAACCCTTATTCGATTTCAATTCTTTTCGGAATGATTCCATCTGGGTTTTTACATAATCAACAGAAACAGTAAATGGAATTTTCATGTTTTCCCACAAAAGTGATATTACTGCGCTGTTCTCTTTCTGATCAGAAAATTCGTACTTAAGTCTTTCTGTTTTATCTGTTGTGTGAGCTGTCTTTACAGTAACTCTTAATGCATCTTCTTTCGGATCATAAAAGAAGGAACCCCAGGAAGTAGAATTTTTACTGAAAATAACGGTGGCGTCATTTTCAGTCATCGCTATAAATAAACCATAGGTTCCGGCGGCGAGTGCTTTACCTTCTACCTGCACATCTGTGCTGAAAGTGATGGTGGTATTTTCATTTGCACCGGCACGCCATGGAGCCGCTTTGCTGGTACCAAATCCCTGGTCAGTAAAACCATATGGAACAAGCTTGCCCCATATTTGTCCTTCCCTTCCCTTTACAGCGGGCCTGTCGTAGTGAATGGTTACATCCGTTATCCCGATCCACTCACTAACGGTAGCTTTTTTATTTCCTCCATCCGGCGCTATTGTTAATCCCTGTGCAAATAATGAATTGCAGAAAAATAAAAACAATATTGGTAATAGTAAATTTTTGTTCATAATAGTAGTTTTCTTTAAAAGTAGGAATAGGAGAAACGATAGGCAATAAGATAATGATGAACGGCGGGTGCTATTAGCTTCAAGCTGTTAGCCAGGCAACTGAAATAAAAAACCCTTTCGATTAAGAAAGGGAATTAAATTATTTTGCAGTAACTAATTATAGCAAGATTGAAACCATTACAAACAGACTAATAGCTAATAGCTTAAAGCTAACAGCTCCTACTTCACATCAAACTTCAACAAACTCTTTCCATCCAAAAATGCCTCCAGTTCATCTCCCACCACGCATTCGCCCACACCTGCAGGAGTACCTGTAAATACAAGATCGCCAATGTTGAGGGAGAAATAATTTGAAATATGAGAGATCAGGCTATCAAAACTAAAAATCATACTGCCTGAATTGGCTTCCTGAACGGTCTCATTATTTTTATTAAAGGAAAACTTAATGTCTTTTTTATTTATCTCGGGAGTGATATCGATGAATTTACCTACAGCAGCTGAATTGTCAAAAGCTTTTGCTTTTTCCCATGGCAAACCCTTTTTCTTGCATTCGTCCTGGATATCACGGGCTGTAAAATCAATTCCTACAGTTATACCATTGTAATAGTTGGAAGCGTGACGCTCCTGGATATATTTACCGTTTTTACAGATACGCAATACCAGTTCGCATTCATAATTTAGCTCATTGGTAAATTCTGGGTAATAAAATGGCGTATGCGCCTGGAGTAAAGCGCTTTTGGGTTTCATGAATATAATTGGCTCATCCGGTATTTCGTTTCCGAGTTCCTTCACATGATCCGCATAATTTCTACCTATACATATTATCTTCATATATTAAATCGCTGTGGTTTTATTAGGGACTTTGGTTCAGGCCCCGAAAATAAAGAAAAACACATTAAAAAAACAATATGTCTGAATTTATTCGGGTTTAAAACTTTGATTATTTACAATACTCATTGTTCGTTCAAGTCCAATAGCAGCAAAGCTTTCAATAATTTCTACCGCTTTCTCAATTTTAAGCCTTACAAACGCTAACTCCTCCTTGCTCCATTTACCCAACACAAAGTCGGCTTGCATTCCTTTTGGGAATTGGTTCCCGATTCCGAAACGGAGCTTTGGATAGGCATCCGTACCGAGAATATTCTGAATATCCCTCAACCCATTATGTCCCCCATCACTACCAGCTCCCCTTAACCGAAGCTTATCGAGTGGTATCGCAAGTTCATCCACAATCGTAAGCGTGTTCGCCAACACCACTTTTTCTTTCTCCATCCAGTATTTAAATGCTCTTCCACTCAGGTTCATAAAAGTGGTAGGGCAAATGCAAACAAACAGCTTTCCTTTCCACTTCACTTCGGCCATGTAAGCAAGCCTGTCCACCTTGAACATGCCCCCATGTTTTGTAACGAATGCATGAACAACATCAAAACCAATATTATGACGGGTGTGGGCATATTCATCGCCCGGGTTGCCAAGGCCAACAATTAAATACTTTGACATGCAATTCTGTTGGCGCTAAATTACGGGCAATTTATTAAATAGATAGGAAATTTACGGTACTTAAAATGGGGTATGTACGAAAGGATGAAATTTTGAATTATAAATGCTGAATTATGAATTATTACTTTGAACCGGTATTCAGAATTCATAATTCAACATTAAGAATTAAATAAGCTCACTCAAATGTTGCTGCAAATCCGCGTCTGTTTTGATTAATACATCACGAACCTTGCTCCCCTGGTTTGGCCCAACGATGCCTGCTGCTTCCAGCTGATCCATCAATCTTCCTGCCCTGTTATACCCAAGTTTCATCCTCCGTTGTAAAAGTGATGTACTTCCACTCTGGCTGGTAACGATCAATCTTGCCGCATCTTCAAAAAGGGCATCTTTATCATTAACATCGAAGTCTTTTCCTTCCATTTCTTTTTCATCCACGTATTCGGGTAAAAGGAATGCCTGGGCATAGCCACGCTGCTCACTGATGAAATCAACAATTTTATCAACTTCAGGGGTATCAACAAAAGCGCATTGAAGACGAACCAGCTCACTATTATAACTCACGAGCATATCTCCTTTTCCAATTAACTGTTCAGCACCACCGGTATCAAGAATAGTGCGGCTATCAATCTTACTGCTCACTTTAAATGCAATACGTGCCGGGAAGTTGGCTTTAATAGTACCTGTGATAATATTTACAGAAGGCCTTTGTGTCGCAATGATCAGGTGCATTCCAATCGCTCTTGCAAGCTGGGCAAGACGGGCTATCGGCATTTCAATTTCTTTACCCGCAGTCATGATAAGGTCGGCAAATTCATCCACTACCAATACAATGAAAGGAAGGAACTGGTGTCCTTTTTCAGGGTTGAGTTTACGGGCAACAAATTTTTCATTGTATTCCCTGATATTCCTGCAACCCGCTTCTTTTAAAAGATCATAACGATTGTCCATTTCAATACACATTGCATTGAGCGTATGAACTACCTTCTTAGTATCTGTAATAATAGCATCTTCTTCACCCGGGAGTTTTGCTAAAAAGTGTTTTTCGATCGTTTTATAAATACTCAATTCCACTTTTTTCGGATCCACCAACACAAATTTCAGCTGCGAGGGATGTTTGCTATATAACAATGAAACGAGAATGGCATTCAATCCAACAGACTTACCCTGGCCGGTCGCACCTGCCATTAAGAGGTGGGGCATATTGGCAAGGTCTACAATGAAATTCTCATTATTGATTCTTTTACCAATCGCAATAGGTAAAGAGAAAGCGTTCTTTTTAAATCTTTCCGAATCCAGTAATGTCTTCATGCTCACAAGGGTCTTCTTTGCATTCGGAACTTCAATACCAATGGTTCCTTTGCCCGGAATAGGTGCGATGATACGAATACCCAATGCTGCAAGGCTCAGTGCAATATCATCTTCCAGGTTTTTAATACGTGAAATGCGTACACCCGCTGCCGGGATGATCTCGTACAAGGTAACTGTAGGTCCTACTGTTGCAGATATTTTCGAGATCTCAATATCATAATTGCGCAGTGTATTAATGATCTGGTTCTTATTATTTTCCAATTCCGTTGGATCCTGTACAATTCTTTCGCTACCATGATTCTCCAACAGTTCAGTAGATGGATATTTATAATCCCTGAGATCAAGAACAGGATCATAAGGTTGTTGAACAAACACTTTTTCTGCAGGAGAAAGCTCTTCTGCTACAGGTTTTAGTTCTTCTGTATTTATTTCAAGTTGAAGACCGGATGCAGGGGCAGGTTTGTTTTTTTGGGTGATGATTTTTTCAGGCTGGGGTAATACCACTTCCATCGGCGGATCTACAATCTTTACTTCTTCTTTAACCGGTTTTTCTTTTGCAGGTTTTTGTACAGGTTCTTTTTCTACCATTTTAAGATCGTGATCCAATGCAGGTTCGGTTTGATCCGGAACATTCAATATGCCTGCATTTCCTTTTACACTATTGCCTTTCAAATTGTCAGTCGCGATTTCTTCTTTTGCAACCCCGGATGCAAATGTTGCCATTGATGTATCTACCATCATTGTATCTACTGCAACTTCATTATTTTGTTTTGAAGGCAGTTTAAATGAAGGATTAAAACGCCAGATAACATAGGCAAGGAATGATAACCCAATGATTCCGATGGTTCCTATTTTTCCAGCCACGTTGTACATCCAGTCTCTCATCATATCACCAACTGCCCCACCCCATGCAAAGCTGTTTCCCTGCATGATCACTGCCGCAGTTACACTTATTAATGGAAGACCAACGATGATGTATTTAAGATTGCGGGCTATTAAAAAAACTTTTTTCCCAAAAAACATGTTTACACCCACAACAAAGAAAAGACTGCAAAGCAGGTAAGATGCAATACCAAATCCTTTATAAATAAAGAAATGAGAGATGAATGCGCCGAAAGTACCCATCAGGTTGGATATTTTAGCTTCGGTTCCAATAAGTAGTCGTGCGCCATGTTGGAATACCTTATCCTGGTCCTCATCCCATGTAAATAAATAAGATGTGAAGGCAATGAAAAGTAAAATGGATAGCAGGATGCAGATACTGCCGGCTATTTTGTGGGTACGTTCATCTTTAAGAAGTTTTTTTACTTCTATCTTTTCAATTTTTTCCTGTTTCAGGGTTTCTTTTTCAGGAGCTTTAGATTTTGTTTTGGCCATCGGTTGCAAAGATATTAAATCAGATAGTGTTATTACTGGTTATGCAAATACGAATTTATGCAGGAATGTTAGTAAAGCGGCTATTTCGAGAGAATTTTTGCAATTTTTTCGGCAAACGTCAATCGGGAATCGGGGCAATTGAGATCATTAATTAGGTTTGAAGAAAGCATGGCATCATTAAAAAAAAACTTACTCATCGTTAGTGCCTTGCCGATTCACGATCGCCGATTGCCGTTCCTGAAAAAAGAAACCAACAAACATATCCATCCCCCAATAAATGCCAATCCTCCAAATGGTGTGATCGGCCCGATAAATTTATAGCCAGGGATAACTGCAGCTTTAACCCACGTTAACACATACAATGATCCGCAAAATAAAATGATACCAATGATAAAAAGTCGCCCCGCCCATACTGTTGTTGCAAATGGAAATTCCTTATACAACATAGCCGTCGCCAGTAAAGCAAATACATGGTAAAACTGGTAACGAACTGCTGTTTGGAAAATTGCAACGGCATCATCGCTTACCGTTTTCTCCAATGCATGTGCTCCATACGCACCCATGGCTACTGTTAGAACTGCCAGTATAGCTGAGGTTTTTAGAAAGGTTTTATGCATAAAGCTGTTAGCTATTAGCTGCAAGCTACAGGGCAGTTTATTATTATCGAGTTAATTCTTGTAAAGAGAAACTTTATTTTTTAAAAGTTCGAAAATTAAATACAACTAACAGCTATGAGCTAATAGCTATCTTCTTAAAACTCTCCTCATTCAAATCCTCTACCCTCAACCGTATTTTAGCCCTTTCATAAAAAGGAATACGCTCTTCCAGTTTTTTCTGGATAAAGAAGAGTACTTCTGCTTCGTTGAGATGTTTTACCAGCGGGCGCTTCTCTTTTTCTTTCAGAATATTGTCCATCAGTTCCTGTGAAGATGCGTGCAAATAAACAGTAAGTCCATTCTCATTCATCCATTCAATATTCTCATCAAAACATGCGGCACCGCCGCCGCAGGCGATGATACAATGATCATAAGCCGACATCGTACGAAGGGCAATTGACTCCTGGAAGCGAAAATATTTCTCACCGCTTTTTTCAAAAATGTCAAGCACAGATTTTCCTTCCATCTTTTCTATCTCATCATCAAGATCGTAAAAGGGGATCTCGTGTTTTTCCGCCCATATCCTGCCCCAGTATGTTTTACCACTGCCCATGAAGCCGATTAGAAAAATTCTCATATTACAAATGTAAGAAGCTGTTAGCTATTAGCCATTAGCTATTAGCCTGGTCAAATTTGTTATCAGAACCACACTAACAGCTAACAGCCTGCAGCTAACGGCTTTGATTAGCTTTTTCCTTCCCACTCAGCATAAAACTCATCAAGATATCCCATCATATATTCGTGCCTCTGTGCCGCCATTCGTTTTCCCGTTCCCGTATTCATCCTGTCTTTCAGCAACAAAAGTTTTTCGTAAAAATGGTTGATGGTAGGCGCTGTTGCTTTTTTATAGGTTTCTTTATCCATTTCCATATCTGGCTTAATAGCAGGATCGTATAACACACGGTTTTTAAACCCTCCATAATTAAATGCACGTGCAATACCAATTGCTCCCAATGCATCCAGCCTGTCTGCATCCTGTACAACGGCTAATTCAGGAGACGAAAAACCTGCTTTGAAATTTCCCCCTTTGAAAGAGATGTTCCTGATGATCTGTTCAACATGTTGTATCGTTTCTTCATTAACAGCTTGTTCAAATAAAAATGATCTTGCTTTTTGAGGACCGGTATTTTCATTTCCGTCGTGAAATTTTGCATCAGCAATATCATGTAATAAAGCAGCGAGTTCAACGACAAACATATTTGCCTTTTCTATTGCTGCAATTGCTTTTGCATTTTTCCATACCCGTTCAATATGAAACCAATCGTGGCCGCCTTCTGCTCCGTGTAAAGTCATTTTTACAAAATCAATTGTGTTATTTATAATTTCCTGTTCTTTCATGAAAGTTATTTGCGCAAAGATAAGTGTGAAGGATAGATACGCGGATAACGCGGATTGAACAGATTTTCGCAGATTTTATTAACGTAAAAAGAAACAACAAACAGTAAACCCCTTCAGGCTTTCACTATTGACTATTCACCATTCACTTCTCCATCGTTTTTTGTTTCTCGTTTGCCGTTTCCCGATTGACGATTGCCGCGTAACTTGCATCGTGATCAAAGCTTCCAAACAGGATCTACGTTATTTCCTCTTCAGCCAATACCTGGCCGACGGTGTTCGTATTACATTAGAGATAGCATTGCCCGTTATCATTTATGCTCAACTCGGAAAAATTGAACTTGGTCTCACCATGGCAACTGGTGCACTTTGTGCAAGCATATGTGATATTCCTGGCCCTATTGATAGTAAACGAAACGGAATTCTTTATTGTATCGGGTTCAGTTTTGTTATGTCTATGCTAACAGGTTTTTTAAACCAAAATATTTTCCTGCTTGGTTTACTTGTTATTGCTGCATCGTTTTTCTTTACCATGCTCACAGTGTATGGCATAAGGGCGGGTGCAGTTGGGACCGCTGCGTTGCTGATCATGATCCTTCGTATGTCGGATATACTTTCAGCAGCCGATATTTTTACAGACAGCCTGCTGATAGCCTCCGGCGGTATCTGGTATCTTATTATCGCATTGTTATTTTACCGGCTCACACCTTACCGCCCGGCGCAAAGAGCATTGGGCGATTGTATTCATGAAACGGCAAAATTTCTCCGGATAAAATCCGAGCTATATAATAGTAAAACAGATTTTGATGATGAATACCGTAAACTCGTTACACAACAAATTGTAGTAAATGAAAAACAGGATGCAGCCCGTGAACTCCTATTTAAGAACAAGGAAATATTAAAAGAGCCTTCCCGTACAGGTCGTCTCATCGTGCTGGCCTTTGCAGATTCGATCGATCTATATGAACAAATAACTGCCACCTGGTATGATTATAAATTATTAAGAGAAAGATTTGCCGCAACAGGTATTCTCGATGAAGTGGCCGGAATTATAAAAAATATTGCAACAGAACTTGATAATATCGGTCTTGCCATACAATCAAACAGCTCTTATAAAAAACAATATGAATTGATACCAGCGCTGGATACATTAAAAAAGAAAACAGACGCATTGGAAGATAAAAACAACAGCAACCTTGTTTTAAAAAAGATAATCGTAAACCTTCGCAAACTTGGCGAACATGTGGATGAACTGATGAATTATTTCAGTCTTACCATTTCACCAAAAGGTCGCATACGCAGCAGGAATGATTATTCAAAATTTGTTTCACATACAGAGATCGATCCTGTGGCCTTCAGGAATAACCTTAACATGCATTCAGGTATTTTCAGGCATTCATTGCGCATGACCATCACCTGCATTGCCGGTTTTATTATTGCAAAGCTGATCTCTTATGGTCATCACAGTTATTGGATATTACTTACCATCATCATTCTTTTAAAACCCGGGTTTAGCTTAACAAAAGAAAGAAACATTCAAAGATTTGCGGGCACGATTGCAGGAGGATTGATCGGGTTATTAATCCTTTATTTTATCCATGACAGAAATATACTGTTCGGCTTCATTATATTCTTCATGATTGGTACATACACTTTTCAGAGGCTGAATTATATTGTAATGGTGATATTCATTACGCCTTACATACTCATCCTGCTTAACCTGCTCGGACTTGGTTTTTTAAAGATAGCCGAAGAGCGGCTACTGGATACCGGTATTGCATGCGTATTGTCATTCATGGCCAGTTACCTGCTGTTTCCTCAATGGGAATCGCAGCAACTGGATACTTTTATGAAGAAAGTACTTTTAGCCAATATCAATTACCTCGATAAACTAAGACTATTTTTATCCGGTAGCGAGATATCCTCACTTGAATATAAACTGGCAAGGAAAGAAGTATATATAAGTACCGCAAACCTCTCTGCAGCATTCAACAGGATGTTGACCGAGCCTAAAACCAAGCAACGCAATGGAAAATTAATTTATGAATTTGTAGTACTGAATCATGTACTGTCTTCCAACATTGCAAGCCTGTCATCAGGCATTCTTCAGTCCGATCAAAGATATTATCACGGATCCGTTACACAACAGGTAAAACGTTCGGTAAATACACTTCAGCGGAGCCTGCAACAACTAGACAAGGATTTTGTATTTGATGTAAAAGAAAATATTTTGTTACACACTTCTGCAACAGACATTCCTCCAGATAAACATTTAAACGAACAGCTTGATTTTATTTACAGGGTAACACAGGATATTAGCAAAATAACAAAACTGATCAATGTATAAACATATAATGAGTTTGTAAAAGTTGTTGCATATTTTTTACTATCCAGGCATCTGTTCGTTTTGCAGAGGTTTGTACACCATTAGGAATGTTAATTGCAGCAGAGTACGATCAACCTCTGTGAAACTCTATGAAAAAACTTCTTTACCTCTGTGTTTTAAAAAAAGCCCCGTTCTTTCGAACAGGGCCATTATTATAAACTTCACATTTTCGCTATTCACTATTAACTATTCATTTAGTCATCGATCTTCACCTTGCCACCCTTCGACTTTGCTATTACTTCCTCCGCGATATTATTCGGTGTTGGATTGTAATGGCTGAACTCCATGGTAGAAGTAGCGCGGCCTGATGATAGTGAACGCAACTGCGTAACATAACCAAACATTTCGCTTAATGGCACTTTGGCTTTAATAACCTGTACACCATGCTTGGTATCCATACCTTCCAGCATACCACGACGGCGATTAAGGTCACCCGTTACATCACCCATGTATTGGTCCGGCGTAAGTACTTCTACTTTCATGATTGGTTCCAATAAAACAGGCTTTGCTTTACGGCCGGCTTCACGGTATCCCTGTTTTGCGCACAGCTCAAAAGACATTGCATCACTATCTACCTGGTGAAAGCTACCATCAAATACACGCACTTTCATGCTTTCCATTGGATAACCGGCAAGTACACCTGTTGTCATGGCAGATTCAAAACCTTTTTGAATGGCAGGAACAAATTCTTTTGGAATTGATCCTCCAAACAAACCATTCACAAACTGGAAATTGCTTCCTTTGTTGACTTCTTTATCATTCAAAAACTCCGGGTCAGCAGGTCCGATCTCGAAAATTATATCAGCAAACTTACCACGGCCACCCGTTTGTTTCTTAAGTGTTTCACGGTGTTCGATCGAATTTTGAAAAGCCTCTTTATATGCCACCTGGGGAGCACCCTGGTTGATCTCAACTTTAAATTCACGGCGCATACGGTCAACGATGATCTCGAGATGCAATTCACCCATTCCGCTTAGGATCGTTTGTCCTGTTTCTTCGTCTGTCCTTACACGTAAGGTAGGATCTTCTTCAACAAGTTTAGCGATCGCCATACCCATCTTATCAACGTCAGCCTGCGTTTTTGGCTCTACAGCAACACTGATCACCGGCTCAGGGAAAGTCATTGCTTCCAAAATAATTGGATTATCTTCATTACACAAAGTATCTCCTGTCTTGATATCTTTAAAACCTACAGCTGCTCCAATATCACCCGCTTCAATATAATCAACAGGATTTTGTTTGTTGGCATGCATCTGCATGATACGGCTGATACGTTCTTTCTTACCGGTACGGGTATTCAGAACATAAGAACCGGAATCCAAACGGCCGCTATAGGCCCGGAAGAATGCAAGGCGTCCTACAAAAGGATCGGTCATGATCTTAAATGCCAAAGCGCTGAATGGTTCTTTTGGATCACAATGACGAAGAATTTCTTCCCCGCTATCGGGATTGGTTCCTTTCACAGCTTCAATATCCATTGGGCCTGGTAAATAACGAACGATCGCATCCAATGCAGTCTGTACTCCTTTGTTTTTGAAAGAAGAACCGCACATCATCGGGATGATAGAGATATCGATCGTTGCTTTACGTATCGCTTCATGGATCTCGGCTTCAGTGATCGAATTCGGATCATCAAAGAATTTTTCCAAAAGCTTATCATCATAGTCAGCAACAGCCTCAACAAGATGTTGTCTCCATTCATTCACTTCTTCCATCATATCTTCAGGAATGGGCACTTCGTTGTAAGTCATACCCTGACCTGCTTCATCCCAGATCATACCTTTCATGGTAATAAGATCTACCACACCTTTAAAATTATCTTCAGCACCGATAGGTAATTGCAATGGAACTGCTTTAGCACCCAGCATTTCCCTGATCTGTTTTACTACATTCAGGAAATCAGCACCTGCACGATCCATTTTATTTACGAACCCTACACGAGGCACCTTATATTTATTCGCCTGGCGCCAAACGGTTTCAGACTGAGGTTCTACACCGGATACGGCGCAGAACAAAGCCAGTAAACCGTCCAGCACACGCAATGAACGCTCTACTTCTACAGTAAAGTCCACGTGACCCGGGGTATCGATGATGTTGAATTTATATTGCTTGGTATCAGGTGTTTTTTTATTCTGAACCATTGGGAAGTTCCAGAAACAGGTGGTAGCAGCCGAAGTGATAGTAATACCACGCTCCTGCTCCTGCGCCATCCAGTCCATAGTAGCCGCACCATCATGCACCTCACCGATCTTATGATTTACACCGGTGTAATAAAGGATACGCTCGGTAGTTGTGGTCTTACCCGCATCAATATGCGCCGCAATACCAAAGTTTCGTTGATAACGTAAATCTGCCATTTTTTTGAGTTATGAGTTATGAATTTTGAGTTATGAATTATAGCTACCTTTCTTATTAACTTTAATTCGATTTTATTTTTTGTGTTTCTTTCTTTTTTTGGTCGATTGCCGATTCTCGTTTGACGACACAGCTTCCCCGTAGTTGAACTACTGATTCTCAGTACGTTCGGGGTTCGATATGATTTATGCCGCTCTCATTATATGCTAAATAGTTCAGCGCCATCTCTAAAATACTGAAGCTTTTAGCGGCGCAAAGGTAAGGATTTTTTGGATTTAGGCAAAAGGAATAGCAAACTTTTAAGCGGAATATTCCGGTTATCCCTTTACTCTTTCTACTAGTAGCTATTATTCAAACTATACATCTTATCATTTGCGGATACTACACATGCAGGGGTTGTTAGATCCGTCAATTTTTCTGAAACCCACTTGTAACTGTTCGTATTAACTTCATAGGCTACAAGTCTTCCTTCATACGATGGAGATATAGAACCGTCATTTTCAAAACCCATATAAATTATACCATCTACAAACGTCATTCCGCCCAATAATCTTCCGGTACCGCCAAAACTCAGTTGTCTCACGAAAGTACCGGCTGTTATATCATATATCAAAATCGACCAGGCATAATTCATATACACCAGGTAGTTATTTTGAACCTGTGGATAAGGATTAAGACTGCTTGTTTCGAGCGCAGTGTTACTTACCTGCCAGATAATTTGCCCGGTAGAAGCATCTAAAGCAACAAGGCCGGGAATAAGGGTTGGGGTTGAAACCTGTGCTCCATAAATCAGCATACCGTTTCCAAAACAAAGGTTTGTCAATGGCGCTGGCACGGCTGAAAAAACATCCGGAAAGGTATTTCCTGTCGCCATGTCAGCTACACCAATATAGGTGCTGGAGCTGCTAAGTGAGCTATGATAGAAAATTTTATTATTAACCACAATGGGTTCAAACTGCGAGAATGTCCCTGTTGAAATCCAGTTCTGCATACCCGTTTGAGCATTTACAGCTTTTAAGTTGCTATTGCCATCATTAGTTGGTAAAAGAACTGAATTATTGGCAACTACAATTTTATCTATATTAAAGTTTGTTGTTGTACTGGTGCTGGTATACTGCCACATTGCTGCGCCGGTTGTAGCATTGAAAGCATAAAATCCATCAAATGTGCCATCAAATGTGCCTGCATAAATAACATTGTCTACGGCTACAATATGACTGGAGAATGTATTCCCTGATACAGGGATCGACCATTTAAATAAGCCGGTAGTATCATAACATGTTATTTTATTAGAAGCAGGAACGGGAAAATCGTTGTTTGCAACATAAATCCGACCTTGTGAATAAGCTATAGTTTTTATTTTTTGGTTGACACCTCTTCTCCATTTCAAATGACCGTTTGATGCATCAAAGCAATAAACTGAATCATCTCCACCTATAAATATAAGTTTAGCAGGATCAGGTGTGGTGTATGTATAAAATGACAATTCGTTACCATAAGCAGTGCCAACATTACTGGTCGCAAAGGCCCTCAAATAATAATGTGTATTTGCTGTAAGGTTAGATGCAGTGCAGGAAAAAGAACCTGTACCGGAACCTGAAGTAACCTTCATATCACTTATTGTGGGATTACTGTGAGTGCTTATACAAATCCCACGTGAAGTAATAGCATGTCCTCCATCACTTGTAATATTTCCACCGGAAACTGCACTATTCTCATTTATTGATTGTATAGCTGTTGTAGTTAATACAGCAAGTGTTGAATCAGGATTTACGGGATCAGGGTTGTTTGCATCAGAGATCGTAGAATCTTTTTTACATGCTGTAAACATTATTAACCCAGTCATTAAAAAAAGCACACACAGTTTTCGGGAAAGGATGATCATGAAAAAAAATTTATCAAATGTAATAAAATAGTCCAGAAAATATGCGCTATCAAAGCATTAACCCAAACTGGATCCCGTAATTCTGGATGTTTGTTGGAAACTGTGGGTATTTATTTTTAAATCCAAGGAAATTATAGTTATAAAAAAACCTTATTCCCAAAGGCACTTTATTTTCTTTTTCAATAAATTTTAGCCTGAAGTTGGCAATATCAACACAACCACCTAAGCCGAAAACAGGAAATCTACCCAATTTAATTTTTCTGGCTTCTGCATCTTTTTTTTGAGGTCTCATCACAAAGCTACCTACTCCCACTTTGACAATAATCCTTATATAATTTGCTTTAAGAGCGACATAGCCAAAACCAGCCTGGAAATCACTCGCAAAATTTTTGGTATTAGCCCGCCATAGTTTATCATTGAACATGGTGTCAACTTTATTTTTAAAACCTGCCATTGTTATATTGTAATTCAAATACCAACCAATTCTCTTTGTATAAAGATCAAAACTTGCCTGGTAATTAACAGGAGTTGTAAATAAATGCTGAACCCCGTTATTAAACTTTGCGACAGAAGCGCCTAATCCAAAAAACGCCCCTCGTTTAAAGATCATGGCATATTGTTCAATATTTTTTAATTGAATTTTAAACCTGGGCTGAGGATATTTTTTTCTATACTGCAACAACTTTTTATCTAATAGTTTTAATGGTTCTTTTTTATTATAAGAGCTATATGCATACAGCATTGTGATCTTCGCTATAAGAAAGTCTTTTTCTTCGGCAGCGATAGTATCCCTGGCAGTAACTGTTTTTGTTGATTCCACATATTGGCCTGACACTGCTTCTTTCAGGGCTTTATTCAACCAGTCTTTGCCGGGACGAATCCTGGGCACATAAACGGTCCTGTTCTTTTTATCCTGTTTAGTATAAAATACTTCATTGAAATCCCATTTTTCATTTACTAAAAAAAGAAAGTCTTCGCTTAACAATGCAAGCATTCTTTTTTCTTCTATTGTTAAAAGAATATGTTTTTCATAGCGGATAATTTTGGACGAATCATTCAGTTGTTTTAGTAATGCCGTGTTCTTGTCCTTAACAGCGGCGATGATTTGTTGCCTGAATAATGAAATTTCCTGTGAAGTATCTATGGGAACTTGCCCGGGAATGTTTTGTTGCCCTTTGCCATAACAAAATAATAATGTCATGCTAAGAAAAAGCACTGACGTTTTTTGCCAGGAAGGTTTCATAAAATTTATTTGATCTTACTTTAATAAAATAAAAAGATGGTACGTTATTTTGATGAACATTCCCTGGTATAATTAAGTTTGACGAAAGATTGCGTTGTGCTAAAATTGCCGGCTTCTAAAAAGTTTTATCGAATATAAATAAAATCTTTCTTGATAAATAATTCATCATTCAATTTGCAAATTGCATGGAATTACAAATGAGAATTACCCATATTAACCTGTGTTTTTAACTTGAAACTGATACATACAGGTGCACGGACAGGATTCGAATGCCACAGACCATGTTTTCAAATAGCTACACTCAATATTGAATTTGGTAAAGTATTTTATTTTCGTCACATCAGAATTATTGACTACCTTAATTCAGGAAATATTATATTTATTCCACTCTAAAAAACTGCTGCAATGAACAATTGTAAATCCGTAAAGCTACTGCCATTCTCTATGAATAGTAAACTAACAAAAACTGTAGTAATATTTTTTCTTGCATTATCCATAACTTCTCAGACAAATGCACAAATTGGAATTGGCATTACAACACCTGATCCAAGTGCCATGTTACATGTGCATGCAACAGACAAAGGGATATTAATACCAAGAATGACCGCCGCCCAAAGAATTGCAATTGCCAGCCCTGCAGAAGGATTGCAGGTATACCAAACCGATGGAGTTGTTGGCTTCTGGTTTTTTAGTGCGGGGCAGTGGAGAAATCTGCTGAGTTCTGTAAATAGTGGCGGCAAACACACGCTATACCTTGCCGATGGCATAACAAATGCCGAAGCCCAGGCAAAAATTGCTGCAGAAGCAGGGCCCAATACACAAGAGATAAGGATAATACGCTGTACCAACTTAACAACGGTAGACCTGTCATCTATAACAAATCTTACCGAGATTTATATGTCGGGAAATACTGTTTTGCAATCTGTTAATCTTAGCGGGCTTCAAGCTGTAGATGGAGGTATCTTTATTGATCAGTGCCCCGCATTGGCAACGATGCCTTCGCCACAATTGCAAAAGATCGGGCAAAGTCTATTTGGTGTCTATGGACTCCAGGTAACGAATACAGGCTTGCAAAATCTTAGCTGGCCCTTGCTTACTGCGATAAATGGCTATATTAATATTCAAAATAACAGTGCGCTTACAACAATTAGTTTTCCTCAATTGATTCAGTCGCTGGCTCCCGTCCCAACAGGTGTAACTGGTTTGAACGTGAGTTTCGCTATCGGCCATAATGCTGCACTTACAACTGTTTCACTCCCCGTGTTAAACAAAGTTGTTAGTCTTGCAATAAATTATAACACTGCTGTTGCATCAGTTAACCTGAATGCACTGGCTAAGGCAGATGCTTTTGGTCTTGGACAGGCTTCAGCGATCACTTCATTTTCGTTACCTGTTTTAAAAAAATCGCGGTTTGAAGTTGTTGACTGTGATATGCTAACCAGTATTGCAGTGCCTTTGATGGATACATCGCAGTATATGAATATTAGTGATAATGCTGCACTTACATCACTTTCGTTTCCACTACTTAAGTATATAAACATTGCCTTGTCGATTAACGACAACCTTGCTTTAACATCGCTTTCAGTTCCGCAATTAAACTATATCGAATCAGGACTGGGTGTTTCCAATAATCCTCTCCTGCAATCGCTTTCATTTCCACAACTCACCCACGCGAAGACTTTTAATTTTAGTGGCAATACTGCACTTACTTCTATTTCTTTACCCTTAGCAACAACGCTTCCATATACGGCAAGCGGAACTATTTCCAATAATCAAAGTCTTACCACTATTTCTATCCCATCCTATTCAAGCTTTTATTATTTATTTGTTGAAAATAATGCAGCACTTACTTCTCTTTCTTTCCCTGGTTTAGCAGGTGTAAGCTGGCAATTCAATGTGAAGAATAATGCTAACCTTACCGCTGTCAATATCGATCAAATGGCGACACCTACACAATCGTTTGACTTTAGCAGGAATAAGTTACCCTCATCACAGGTAAATTACCTGTTACATAGATGGGTATTGCTGGGAACTACCAGCGGCAATGGCATTACGTTGAACCAATTACCGCCGGCACCGCCAACGGGACAGGGAATAACTGACAAAGCAACTTTGATATCAAATGGCGACTTTGTTGGTACTGATTAGATAGAGTATAAAAACGATACTACCTGGCCGTGGTTAGTTTGGGTAGTGGCTTTGTTTGAATTTTAGAGTTGCTAATGTTAACCTCAGAGAATAAGAGTAAAAGAGGTCTCGCAGAGAATCTCTGCGAAATCTCTGTCCCTCCCTTTCTCTGCGGTTAAAAATTCAACCTGTACTATTACTTGTTTTCTGCAGGTCAGAATTATTGATTACCTTAATTTATTAAGAACTATATTTTATTCCACTCTAAAGAACTACTGCAATGAGCAACTATAAATCCGTAACGCCGGTTTCAGTTTTCCTGAACAATAAACTAATAAAAACTGCCATACTGCTTTTGTTTGTATTGTTTCAATTTTTTACAACGAATGCCCAGGTTGCTATTGGTATTCCAACACCCGACCCAAGCGCAATGCTGCATGTACAGTCTATCGACAAAGGCATGCTGATACCAAGGATGACAGCTGCGCAAAGAATAGCCATCAATGCACCCGCGGAAGGATTGCTTGTTTACCAGACAAACAGCCCGGTTGGTTTCTGGTATTTCAGCAACAGCCAGTGGATAAACCTGAGTGCTGCCAATAACGGTGGCCTGCATACGATATATTTAAATGATGACATAACAAATGCACAGGCTGTTGCAAAAATTGCAGCTGAATATGGTCCCAATACACAGGAAATAAGAATTGTAAGATGTTACAATCTTACTACTGTTGATCTTTCTATGATAACCAAACTTGCTGAAGTATATATCATGGGTAATTCGACATTACAATCTGTAAACCTTGGTAATTTACAAACACTGGATGGTGGTATTTATATTGATCAATGCCCGCTGTTAACAACGATGCCTGCTACACAACTACAAAAAATTGGTCAGAGTGCGTATGGCGGATATGGTGTTGCTGTTACCAATTCGGGTGTAACAACCATCACTTTTCCTTCACTAACCGTATTAGGCGGCAGCATAGATATACAAAACAACATTTCACTTACCTCGGTAAATTTTCCGCTTGTTGCACAGCATGGTTTTGCAAATTCATTGCCCATTGTTATTTCAAATAATTATGCACTGACGAGTATTTCATTTACTGTATTGCAGGCAGCAAGAGACCTGAAGATGGAATACAACCACAGCGTCACATCAATTAACTTCCCCGTGCTGGCAACGACTAAAGATCTGAGTGTATCCCGGTCAGCAACCCTGGCGTCCTTATTATTTCCCCTGTTAACAACTGCTGATCGTTTCAGTGTAGGATACGATACCGCACTTATATCAGTTTCTGCGCCCCTTCTTAACTATGCAACAATGACCAGTCTCTTATATAATGATGCACTTACATCAGTTTCACTTCCGTCGTTAACATCAACTGGTATATTCAGCTTATACAATTGTACAGCTATACCGGTTCTTACACTACCCGCCCTCACGTCCGCATGTTTCACCATATCATTCAATGATGCACTGACATCGGTTTCTTTGCCTGCATTAACAACTATTATATTAGGCTATCCCGCAGGTGCATCCCATAATTATATTAATAATAATGCAAACCTTACTTCCATACAGATGGATAATCTCAGCATTTTTACCGGTCAATCACTGCTATATGGACGAAACAAATTATCATCAGCCGTGGTAAATTACCTGCTTGGTAAATTTGTTTCCTTAACGCCCACACTTATCAACAGGCAAATTGACCTGAGCCAAACTCCGGCCGCCCCTCCAACCGGGCAGGGACTGATAGATAAAGCAATCCTGGTATCAAATGATAATAGTGTTATGACAGATTAAATAATACATCCGGATATTGATAATATGAATTACCCGGGCTGATCAGAAAATCATTGGGAAAAATCGCTACCCACTCATTCGTTAACGTTATGTTTCAAATTGATACGTTACTATTTTATCTTTAATAATATTATTATTGCCATAAACTTTTTGTATAACTATTTTAAATAAACTGGTAAAGACGGGTTAAAAAAAATGCCCGGGAGCAGTTTCGCATCATTTTGGTTGCTATAAACTAAACCTCGAAACTGTATGAAAAACAATATTGGACAGGTTTGTGTTGAATTCAACAAAACCGCTGTTAAACTATTTACTTTTTTATATAAAAGGTATGAGAAGGCTGCTGGCTTTGCCGGGAGAAAAAAAGATGAAATATTATTACTGCAATTAAATAATCAGTACATCAACACACTAAAGCAGCAGTTGAACGACACAGCCCTATCAATTCTTGATAAATACAAGATCACTATTGATAACATTGGTCACCTGCAACAGGTACTCACCGGTCAGATCAGTTTTTACTTAAATGAATTCAATTATAAATCCGAGTTGTTATTTTCTTCAGCGTCGAAGGATGGCCATCGTTTTAAATAACCAGGATTTCATGATCTCAGGATAGCCGGAAATACTGGTACTTTGTAAACAATGCGGAGTTATAAAACAGCCGATAAAAATTTATGACAGCTTAGTAAATTCAGCTCCGTTAAATATACGGGCAAGGCTCTCGTCCTTTGTTTTGGTATAATCCTTAATTTTTGACTCGCCCACTATACGCCAAAGGTTCTTTGTCTTTAAATAGCTATAATCTGCTGTTTGAATAAACATACCGGTGATAGGCTGCCTGGTTTTAAAGTTGATACGTGCCTGTAAATCACCCGAACCCTTTTTCTGAAGAAAATTTTCAACCTGATCGTTTGTCATAATAGTTATTAATTAAATTAAGAAGAAACTATTTGTGAGTGGTAGAGAAGCAGCCGATAGGAAAAGTATATATTAACGAAAGATAAAATAAACCTTAGTATAAAGAGTGCTGTAAAACCAATCTCACGTTGCAAATATACGTTATCTGTGCTTATTTGCGGTGAATTTAGTGGTAACCCTTGCCAGGCAAGCCTATCAGCCGACTGACAATAAAAAATCCCGGGAGAAAAACCGGGATTTTTTTATCTTATTTATTTTTTACTTAGAGCAGTGTCGATCAGGTAGGTCATCAATTCAGAGGCGGAATTAATAACCGGCCCGGCAAGCTGGTCTTTTTGAAAAACATCAAAAGGTCCTTCGCCAAAATATAAACCATCCGAAACAAGGAAACTCAACCTGATCTTATCATTTACAGGAAAAGGACAACGCTCTTTATCCCATGGCCCGATCCTGCTTACAACAATCGAACTATCAGAAAAAAGCTTACTTACAAGATCAGTTGATTGACCTGTCTCCGTTTCCCAAACCAATAATTTTTCTATATAATTAATATACCGGGCAGTGCCATCCTGGTAAGCAGCCAATACATCCAGCCCTCCCGGCAGGGATACTTCAACAATAACACCCATTAATTCTTTCCGCTCTGCAGGCACTCCATTAACAGCAAGTAAATTATAAGCAAGTATTTTATGTCTTGTTTGAAGGCTGTTGTCATCAATTATAGCTTTTAAACCGTCGATATCGGGATTATCTGAACCCAATATATTCCAGGGGTAATCAGCTGCATTTGCAGGGGATAGATACAACTCAATATTATCGCAGAATAACTGGTTGTAAATTTTATTAATTGCCTCGTTCCGGTATGGATTACTTGATGTGGCAATAAGTGAATTGATTACATGCATATGTTTTTATTTTTTGATGATAGAAGATTAAAGAGATGAAATTTCTACGAAAGAATAAAAACCAGTTAACAAACGGCAGGTTGCAATTCAAGAACGGGAAACTTATGCCATTTGCTCAAAACCTCAACCTGAAAATGTGCTGGTATAAAGCTCCTGATTCACGGTTGAGCAAACTATCCCCTTTTTTATGAAGCAGGTAATTCAGAGAGTTTGTCCATTAAATACAATGGAAGATTATGCAAGTGCAATTTTTATTTACTATTAAAAGGAAGTTGGCAATTAATATTGTAGTTATAATAAAGATCCTGGTTTTAATATTAGGCTGCAGTTTATTCTTTTCATGTAATAAAACGAATGCGGATGTCGCTTCAAAAGATACAGGAAACTTTGTAGCTACATGCCCCACCAACACTCCTGTAATTATCGAAGTGGGTTATTTACAAACTGAGGAAATATTTTTATGCGCAGGCCAGGAGTTAACTGTTACATTTACCAATCTTGCCGAAGAATCAAGGTGTCCACTAGGAGTTGATTGTCCATGGATGGGCCGGGCGGTTGTTGGTTTTACATTTAGTTACACTACTTCAGAAATACCGATTGAACTTGGACAATCAATACAATTTGCCTGGAACGGCTATACAATTCTCGCGAAATTTATTGAGCTCAATCCTTACCCTATATATGGCATACCATTAAACATCAACGATTATGTTGCAAAAATTGCTTTTAGTTCACTGTAGATTTATTTAACGCTACTCAGGATTTATCTTTCTTCCCGCCCAATAACAATACAACTCCTGCAGCCACGGCGATACCACCCGCATATACCGGCCAGCCAACCGCTTTTTTTTCTTTCTTGTTTACTTCCAACGGACCGATATCCACCACTTTTTCTTCTTTTGTAAAACTAAATCCGCGGAATATCAACATCAGTATTCCGATTGCGATCAATACAATTCCTGCTGTTTTCATAATTTATCTTTATGAATAAACATTTACAAAGAACGTGCTGGGATTTATTTGAAGAGAGAGCAATAATCTTCACCTCATTTATAAAGGCGAACACAAAGATTCAATTGTACTGAAATCAGCGGTGAACTTCAAGCCACCAGTTTTCAGATAATAAATTCATTTTAGGGAATAGCTTCAATCCTGCACTGTTATCTGCACGCAGCAATACTACTTTCATATCATCAACCTGTTTAATTAAAAATCGTTCGGAATTACTGGTGGATTTATCGATCAATACATCATCTGCTTTTATTCCCACAAGTTGTGCAATAGAGGTAATTTTAATCATAATACAAGATTTTTACTGTGAAAGAATACATAGGCGATGATCCTATGCCCACAACCTTGTTGATTAAAAATCAGGTAATTCAGTTAACCTGCGTTGTATTTTGAAGTGCGTGAAAATGAAATCAACACTATTAAATTACTTCAAAAAATGAATAGCTGGAAATAAAAACAGGAATTATGTAAGTGTTTTTCTTCTTTTTTTGAACAATATAGATTTTGTTTAAGAAAGCTACAGTTTAATTAATGAATTATTAATCAAAATACCTGCGCAAAGTCCATGCAATCGTTTCATGTTCCTCTGCAATATTTGTTAGAAAATCTGCAGTAAGTGCATCCTTATATTTTTCATCGCAATCATCAATGTTCTTACGAAGTGCTTTTATCACTGTTTCATGATCTGAAAGCAATTCTTTTAACATCTCATCCTTTGCCGGGTATTTTCCGGGCGACTCTTTCAATGTAGCATGCTGTGAGAATTCTTTTAAGGTACCGATTACCGGGCTTCCCAGTTTGTTGATTCGTTCAGCGATCTCATCGATGGCCGCTTCCAGTTTTTTATACTGGCTTTCAAATAATTTATGAAGTTCCATAAAGCTCTCTCCTTTTACATTCCAGTGAAACTTTCTTGTTTTACTGTAAAGGATCATAGCATCCGCTAACACTGTCGTCAACATTGCTGTTATTGCCTGTAGGTTTTTTTCTGAAAGTCCGATATTTGGCTTCATACCTGTATGTTTTAGCGGTTTAAGAAATTGCTTCGCTATCTTTAAGTAACATTCCACGCAATTTTTATACCATTGATATAATTATATGTATGGCATGAAAATAGCGTTAATGGGAAATTAATTTCTCATGATTATTTAAGTGTTTGTAAAACCCCCGGGATGAAAAAAAAGATTTTTCTGTTTAATGCAGATTACACCTTACTGATCGGTTACGTTATTGCATTTGTATTATTGCTCACCAGTTATTTTCTTACTTTGTATTCAAACAAAGACCTGAAGGAACAAACCAGGTCTGTTACACATTCGTATAAAATAATCAACGATGTAGAAACATTGCTATCGTTGGTTAAAGATGGGGAAACAGGGGTAAGGGGTTATGTTAATACAAAAGACACTGTTTTTTTAGAACCCTATTACAAAAGTATTCCAGCAGTTGCCAGTATGCTGTCATTAGTAAAGCAGGAGATCAAATCAGATCCCACCCAGCTTCAGAATTTGAGAAACCTTACCAGGCTTACCAGCAAGCGATACGAGCACCTGAAAAAAGGCATGGATGTATTTGTAAGCAATGGTTACCAGGTTACCGATTCTATGATGAAAAACCCATATGGTGGCAAGCTGATAATGGATAGCCTGCGACTGCTGGTGAAAAGTATACAGGATTATGAAAACAAGGTGCTTACAATAACAACAGAGAAAGTTGCCAGCAGGTATTTAGCGTTGAATATAATTGTTATCACTTCTCTCCTGCTTGCATTTATTTTCGCGGCATTTGGAGTGGTGACATTTGTCAGAGAAAACAAGGCCAGGTATGCGGCCAATCAAAAGATCATTGCATACCAGCAGGATCTTCGGGCAAGAATTGTTGAACTGGACAATGCCAATAAGAAATTGCAGGAAATGCGAAGAGAGGAAAAATTTGCCTCTACAGGCAGGATCGCACGGATCATTGCACATGAAGTAAGAAACCCGCTTACAAATATTGACCTTGCCATGTCACAAATAAGGGAAGATTCCAAAGGAAATGAAGACGCTGAATTTCTTTTTGATGTGGTAAGCAGGAACAGTAACCGCATCAACCAACTCATCACTGAATTATTAAATGCTACACGCGTTACAGAGCTGAGCTTTAAAATAGAATCTATTCATAATGTATTGGAGGAGGCACTTGAACTTGCACGTGACAGAATAGAATTGAATAATGTTATCCTTCAAAAAAAATTTACCGGTAACCCGTGCAATGTTTCTATTGATCCACCAAAAATTAAAATTGCATTATTGAATCTCATCATTAATGCCATTGAATCGATGAAAGACAGCCCGGAAAAGATACTTACCATAATTACAAGCGTGGAAAACGAAAAAGCTGTTGTTGAAATAAGCGATACGGGTATCGGAATGGATAGCACCGCCCTGGGCAGGTTGTTTGAAGCCTATTATACCACGAAGCCTAAAGGAAATGGATTGGGGTTAACCAATACACAAAATATAATACTAAATCACAATGGAAGTATAGATGTGGAAAGTAACCCGGATATGGGAAGCCGCTTTACTATAAGATTTAACCTGGCTTAAGTACTACCGTTCCGTAGGAGTTTATCGACGGTTTGAGATATAATTTCTTTATTGAAAGGTTTCGTGATGAAAATATCTGCCCCGTTATTGAATGCTTTTGTTCTTTCAGATAAGTTATCATACGCGGTGATCATCACCACCTTCATTTTGGGATAGAATTCTTTTATTTGTTTTATAAAATCGACACCAAGCCCATCCGGTAAGTGGTTATCCAAAAAGATCATGTCGGGTTGTAATCTTTCCAAAACAGGAAGTGCGTCGGCTAAAGAATTAACATAGCTTGCCTGAAGTTTTTTAGATCGGATGATATTGCTTAACAAAAAGCATATATCCATCTCATCATCTATTATCAGTGCTTTGGCCATTTTTGTGAATTATCCTGTTATTAATAGTGTACGACATACCCATATTATAGCAAATTTCGTCCCACTATTGTCAACCTTCGTTAAATTCTTTATACTGCTTCATTTTATTGTAAAGCGTTTTGCGGTCTATATTTAAGATTTTTGCTGCCTTACTTTTATTGTAGTTAACTTTTTTTAAAGCCATCACGATCGTCTCGTATTCTCCGTCAATACTTGCGGCTTTTAAGGGATTCTCACTTACTTTCGCCGATACAGCAGGCTCTGTTTTTTCATCAGCTTTACCCAGGTTATCTGTTTTAGCCGCATCGCTTTTGCCTGGAAAGCCGGCTTCCTCAAATAACAATTTATTATGATTTACCATTTCAAACGGAAGGGAAGTAAGTTCTACAATATCCGATACCGTTAGCAATGCCGCCCTCTTAATTACATTTCGCATTTCCCTTAGGTTTCCCGGCCAATTATAACTTTCAAATAATCTTTCAACAGCAGGAGCAAAGCCTGAAATTTCCTTTTCCAGTTCTACATTGGCTTTTTGAAGAAAGAAATTTGCGAACAACATTATATCCTGCTTTCTTTCTCTTAAAGGAGGAATTGTTATACCGAATTCATTGAAGCGGTGATAAAGATCTTCGCGAAATTTACCTTTCCTTGCGGCATCATAAAGCGGTTCATTACTGGCAACAATTATCCTTATATCAAGATCAATTTCCTTGTTGCCGCCAACCTTTTTCATTTTTCTTTCCTGCACTACCCTTAGCAGCATTACCTGAACATCATAAGGAAGATTAGCAACTTCGTCCAGGAAAACCGTACCCCCGTTTGCCACTTCCAGGCTGCCGGTTTTTTCGCTCAACGCACCTGTAAAAGAACCTTTTTCGTGCCCAAACAATTCACTACCGGCAAGGTCCTTTGATAAAGCGCCGCAATCAATTGCAACAAATGGCTTGTTTCTGCGGGTACTTTGTTCATGTACCTTTTCAGCAACAGACTCCTTACCAGAACCACTTTCACCATAGATAATGATGCTATAATTAGTAGGCGCAACCAGTTTTACCTGATCCATTATTTCACCAAAGACACCATTGCTGCTAAAAATATATTTCTCGCTGGGAATATTTCCTGCGGGGGAAGTTTTGCTATTCTTGCTTAAGCCCGAATTCATTGGCGGACCCGCTTTCTTTGAACTGATGGCCTTCTTAATGGTAAGCAATATCTCTTCTGGTATAAGGGGTTTTGTAATGTAATCAAAGGCTCCGTGCTTCATTACTTCCACAGCCATCTTGATATCACTATATCCGGTAATAATAATTACTGGAATTACAGGATCCTTTTCCTTTATCGTGAGCATCAAAGCTTTACCATCAGTATCGCCTAAACGAAAATCACAAAGTATCAGGTCTGGCTTTTGTACTTCCATACATTCCAGTCCTTTTTTCCCGGTATGTGCATAGGCAACTTCGTAACCATTCTTTGAAAGAAAGCGGTGTAGTAATTTGCAGATATCAACATCATCATCGATAATCAGTATGTGCTCCATAGTTAATACATTTTGGTAAAGTTATTTCTTAGCTGTGTAAATCTGAAAGTTTATCTGTTAACAAAGAAGTCAACAGGATTATAAATAATTTATTCATTTTGTTGTGATAAGGTCATAATTACTCAACTTATAGATAACAGCCTACAAAAGAAAAAATTACGCCAAAGGGTTGTGTGCTGAAAAAAAATTAAAAATTCCAGCTTTTACAATGATCGTGTGAAAACAACCTCATCCTTACCCGCAAAATCAGTTTTGCTGGTACCCAAATTGTGTATTAAATTCTACAATGTATTGATTTTATAATACTTCGGTTAACTGTTGTACCAGCTCCGGTTCGACTGAAAAAATCTATTTTTGGCCAATTATGTGGACCTGTCCAAACTGCAACCGCAACTTTTCTAAAGCAAAACAATATCATTCCTGTAATGATAAAAAGCTGGCTGATTTTTTAAAAGGTAAATCTACTCACAGCCTTGAATTATTTAAACATTTTATTGAGGAATACAACAACATCGGGGAAATTTCTGTTCACCCTGCAAAATCTATGATTATCATTTCAGGTAAAACCGGGCTTGCATATGTAATACAGTTAGGAAAAAAATTTATTGATATCGTTTTTCCTTTTAATAAATCTTTCGCGGATAATCTTTGTTTTGTCAAAATAAAACAGGTGCCGGGCAGCAAGCAGTACAATCATCATTTCCGTATGTGTTTTAAAGAGGATATTAATGAGGAAGTAAAACATTATATGAAACTCACATTTGAAAATGGGAATTGAGCCGTTATCATTTCACTAACCTTCATTAGCAAAAAATTGGCGAACCATTTTAAACAATGGTATTAAAATAGTAGTCTGCTGTATATGTTTAACACCTAAAATCTACATTATGAAAAAGACATTGATCCTTGCAACTATTTTCACATTAGCAATCGGTTTTATATTCTCGTCCTGCAAGAAAGACAATCCGGTTAATTCAGATACCACAAGTGTTCGTTATGAATTTACAAGCGATACCGATGGTAATTATAACTTAACGTATAGAACAAACGATGTTGAGACTTCTGAAATGGTTACGTCAAGAACATGGAGTAAAACCATTGTGGTTGATAAAACAAGTATTAACACTGCCAGCTTGACGGCTTACCCGCCTGTTGAATGGTTAGGAACCACCATACAGGCAAATGCTACTGTGAAAATATTTGTGAATGGAGAAGAAAAGGCTTCCAATTCAGGTATCCTGGCCGGCGTGGACCGCCCCTCAGGATTAACTGTATCTACCGGCATTGAATAGGAGCAGTTGATTATACCAATGGTTTTGTGTCCTGGATCTCTTTTATGAGATCCAGGATATGATGAAAAGTGAATAAGAAGGAAAGTGTACGATAATTTTTAACCTCATATAATTTTTCACATGCTTCCTTATCTATCCATGATGACAAGAAAGTACTGCCCAGGATGACCTCTTTTGCGAAAGAGGTTTCTAATACTTTGTCGCGCAGGTTATAGGAAACTGAGTGCTGTGGTTTTACCCAGTAGAAATTGCTGTCTTTACTCCTGATATCTTTTGAATTTTCTGAAAAGGGATATTTCATTAATGAAGGGAACAATGCCTCTATTGCATTTTTATGGAACAGGCTGTTCAATTTATATTTGCGTTTAAGTGAAAATGCAAGCCTTACAAACCTTTCGTCTAAAAAAGGAGATATTGTAGTGTTTTTAAGATTGTACAATGCCATCCCATTGGCAATAAAATTGCTCACTCTTTCAAATGTATAAAACCAATCAAGTTTATCAGATGTATTATCAGGACCACTGCAACAACTCTCAATTAAATTCAAAATATCCGGCTCATTGATTTTATCTTTTATACTTTCTATTACCTGTGGATTTACTTTTCGCAGCTTCAGTTGAAATATTTTTCTGAAACTACCCATATCTATATGCTGGAGCATTTTTGAGACCAGTCCCTTGTCAAAATAATATGACCTTGACACTTCGCCATTAGATCCAACAAGGTGAATGTTATTCGCGGCTGAGCTGATCTTCCTGCTATAAATATAAGTATGCCAATGCGCAAAGAGTTTTGTTCCACTGGTTGCCAGTATTATTTCACGTGTATTGGCTTCATTAAGATAATCTTCGGGATTCAAAGCCACAATGCTATGCATAAGGTCAAAATCTTTTGCAATTTGACTGGATATTTTTACATCTGTTGCTCCTGGCTGGCCCATCGTAAAAGTCACCGGCCTGATCCCTTTCGACAACAATGATGCAAGTAATAATCTGCTGTCCATTCCTGCACTAAGTGATAAAATATAGTTGCTGTCCTGTCTAAAGTAATCTTTTGAAAGAGTTTCATATTTTTTAAACGCATCTTCAAAATCATCGGTATTAAAACTATACTCCCGTGAAATTGGAATGATCGTTTCTTTTCTCTCTCCTTTAAAATAAAAAAGAATGCTGCCCGCAGGAACTTTATTTATATCAACATTCAGCGATTGGTTTGCAATACAATAATCCAGGTTGCTTAAGCAGTATAGAGAAGTGTAATTCCAGTTCCAGTCCCGTGTTTTCATTGATCCAAATACAGAAAAAATATCTCTCCCATGTAATATATTTCCCTCCTCTATTGTATAGAAATAAGGATTGGCGTTTACCGCACTGGTCAGCATAATTGTTATTTCCCTGTTGGCTGAAATTCCATCAACCACGAAAATAAAATCTCCCTTTAGGTCTGAGAATTCGTTCGCTGCAATTTTTGCGATCAATTCCTTTTCTGTACTAATTGAAAAACCGGTAAGCGATGTTTTTACAACAGAAAATTCAGGTATACTCATTTCAGTTTGGGATCAGTATAGTAAATATTAAATTTAGAGAAAAAGTTATGGATTTCGATTTTGAATTAAAGGCAGGCAGATCGCAGTAAATAAAAACTATCATTTATGTCAGTTTTTGCCTCCATTTATATCAATTTTCCAGAAAAGAGATCGTATATGTACATAATTGTAACCGGCTGGCGAGTATCTTTTTTATATAGCTGAGAAGAGCCATTAGAATTTTAAAAACCGTTTATAATTTTATCCTTTTCAAGCTGTTAATTCTCGTTAACATTTACTATATTAGTGCCGGCTTTACAAAGCCTTTGTAATCAAAGCTGCAGATGCTACCAGGTTAGCAGCTTAATTATGATTCGTACTCCCGATTTTACACGTTTTTAAATCATCATACATGCGTAAATGTTTATACCTGATTCTATTATTTGTAATTGGGTCAGGCGGTTCCTTATTTGCCCAGGAACGCACAACTCCAAATGTTATCCCTTCAGGGAAGCACACGTATTTTATATACATACAGGGCGCAAATACCCGGACCGATGTAGTAAACCTTGAAAGCAGTATTAACCAAAAAGCAGGGATAAAATATTTTATGGCAAGAAGATTTCCTGTCATGTATTTTTCGCTTGTAACAGATAATGTAATTACTGAAAGTGAATTTAGTTCCTGGTTGGATCCTAATTTATATAGAGTTGAAATATATGGTGAAGGAGAAAAGCACCAGGGTATGTGCGTTACCAAATACAAAAAATCTTATAAATACTAATCAGCCAAGATGTCAAAATATTTACTCTTATTAATTGCATTTTTTAGCGCACATTGTTTGCAGGCCCAGACTTTCAATAATACTACAGGGGGTCCAATTATAGATTGTGGTGCAACACCTACCACAACCTGTTTTCCGATAACCGTAACGGGAGTGGGGTCAATGACTGCTACCCATGGCCTTGAGTCTGTTTGTGTAAATATTGCGCATACCTGGGATGCGGATCTAACACTAACCCTTCAGGCTCCGGATGGAACACTGATCTCTCTTTCTATTAATAATGGCGGATCAGGCGATAATTACACCGGTACTTGTTTTTCTGCTACCGGGGGTCCGGGTATTGCGGCTGGAACAGCACCTTTCGCCGGAACTTATGTTCCACAAGGGTCATTGGGTGGAATGAATAACGGTCAAAATGGTGACGGTATATGGAATCTTTGTATTGAAGATAATTTTTCAACTGAAATAGGTTCGCTTATAAACTGGAGTATTACTTTCAGCTCTACTCCTTTTCCACCCACACCAACTTGTGCCAATAACCCACCTGCTGGTAATTCATGTCAAACAGCTACACCGGTTTGTAATTTTGTTGGGTATTGCGGTAATACTTCTTCTACTTATGCCCCCCCTCATGTGTGGCCTGAATTAACCACAGCATTTGGCCCGGGAGGTCAATGTGGGTCAGGCGGCTCAATCGAGAATAACTCCTTTGTCACTTTCGTTGCTTCTGCAACGTCAGCATCATTCAATGTATGGGTAACAAATTCAACGTTGGGCAATGGTATTCAAATGATGTTTTATGATGGTAATTGTGGTTCGGGTTCAGTGAGTGTTTATGGTTGTTATGCAAATCCCAACCTTACTCCCACCGGCCCTACACCCTTTCTCGTTAGTGCATCAGGTTTAATAATAGGTAATACGTATACGCTAATGTTCGATGGCTATGCCGGTGATGTGTGCGATTATTCCCTGGCTCCGCTTTCGGGAGTAAATATATTATTTGTTGATCCCCCATCCCCATCAGTTTGTATAGGGCAAAGTGTAGTACTCAATGCCTCTGGCGGAAATGGTATTTTCAATTGGACAGGTCCAAATCTGAGTTCAACAACGGGTAGCACAGTAACGGCATCTCCAACAACTACTTCATCCTATACTGTTACATCAGTTGACCCTACGGGAAGCTGTCCGGTTAACCTGCCTTTTACAATAACAATTACTAATACGCCCAATCCACCAACTATTACCAGCCCTGTAAATTATTGCCAGAACGCAACCGCTGTTCCACTTACCGCGGTAGGTAATCTTTTGGAGTGGTATACGGTACCAACGGGTGGAACGGCCAGCACAACTGCCCCTACTCCTCCTACTACTACGGCTGGAACAACTACTTATTATGTCACGCAAACGCTTTCATGTGGAACAAGTATAAGAGTCCCCATAGTCGTCAATGTTGTAGCGCCGCCGCCAGCACCAACTGTCAGCAGCCCTGTCGGCTATTGCCAGGGAGCTGGATCCATCGCACTAACGGCAACGGGTACAGGCCTACTCTGGTATACTACCGCTACCGGTGGTACGGGCAGTGCAACGTCACCGATACCATCTACAGGCACTGTAGGAAGTACAATTTATTATGTTAGCCAGACTGTTAGCGGTTGTGAAGGACCGAGAGCAGCTATAACGGTAACTATTAGTACCACACCGGCAGCCCCGGGTGTTACCAGCCCGGTTAGTTACTGCCAGGGAACAGCTGCAGTACCACTTACTGCAACAGGTACAAACTTATTATGGTACACTGTTGCAACTGGTGGAGTTGGCAGCGCAACTGCCCCTACACCTTCAACAGCTGCTGTTGGAACTACAACATGGTATGTTGACCAGGCAAATGGAAGCTGCAGGGGGCCGCGGGCACCTATTGTTGTAAATGTAGGCGCAGCAACGCCTCCACCAGGTACAACGAATATTACTTATTGCCAGGGAGGCCCAGCAATTGCTTTAACAGCTGTTGGAACCAGCTTACTTTGGTATACTGCTGCTACCGGGGGTACCGGAAGTGCAACAGCTCCAACACCCTCTACTGCTGCTGTTGGAAGTACAACTTATTATGTTACACAAACACTCAGTTGTGGTGAAAGTGTAAGACAACCACTTATTGTTACTATCATAACTACTCCGGCTGCACCGACTGTTAGCAGCCCTGTCACTTATTGCCAGAATGTGACAGCTGTTGCACTTACGGCTACGGGTACGGGATTACTTTGGTATACCACGGCAACCGGTGGTACTGGAACTGCAACGGCTCCAATCCCGTCAACTACTACTGTGGGAAGTACCATTTACTATGTGAGCCAGTCCTCGGGTGCTTGTGAAGGGCCAAGGGCTCCCATAACGGTAACCATTAATAGTATTCCTGCAGCACCAGGCGTTATTGTGGATCCGGGTTGTGATCCTTTGAATCCTGTTTGCCCGGTTACATATTGCCAGGGATCTACAGCAACTGCACTAAGTGCAATAGGTATTGGATTACTTTGGTATACCACGGCAACCGGTGGAACAGGAACTGCAACTGCACCAATTCCATCAACCGCTACTGTGGGGAATACAACTTATTACGTTAGCCAAACCATAAATGGATGTGAAGGACCAAGAGCATCTATAACTGTAACTGTAGTCCCTCCTACAGCTTTACCAACTGCCACAACTCCAATTACCTATTGCCAGGGGACAACAGCATTAGCTCTAACGGCAACGGGCACTGGCTTACTTTGGTATACCGCAGCAACCGGTGGTACAGGAGCAGCTGCCGCACCAATTCCATCTACTGCTGCAGCTGGTAGCACAACCTATTATGTTTCACAAACTGCGGCTCCTTGTGGTGAAAGTGCAAGATTGCCAATAGTTGTAAATATCAACCCAACACCCGCAGCACCAACTACTACAAGCCCGGTTAACTATTGCCAGAATGTTACAGCAACAGCTCTTTCAGCAACGGGAACAAATCTTCTATGGTATACTACTGCTACTGGTGGAACAGGAAGCGCAACCGCACCGGTTCCGTCTACTGCCTCTGTAGGTAGCACAACTTATTATGTGAGCCAGACTACAGGTATATGTGAAGGTCCAAGAGCTGTCGTTACCGTCAATGTAGGTCCGTTGCCGGCAGCACCAGGAGTTACGCCTGCAATTTCATATTGCCAGAATGTAACAGCGGCCGTACTTACTGCAACCGGAACCAATTTGCTTTGGTACACAACTGCTACGGGGGGTACGGGCAATGCGACAGCCCCAACACCATCCACCGCCACCCAGGGTAATTTCAATTTTTATGTCAGTCAAACTATAAATGGATGCGAGGGACCCAGGAGTTTAATTACAGTTACCATCCTTCCCCCAACAGCTTTACCAACAGCAACAAGCCCGGTTAATTATTGCCAGGGAACAACTGCTGTTGCACTTACGGCAACAGGTACTGGTTTATTATGGTATACTGTTGCTACCGGTGGAACAGGAAATGCAACTGCTCCAACCCCATCAACAGCTACTGCAGGAAGTACAACATATTATGTTTCTCAAACAGCTGCACCTTGTGGTGAAAGCGCAAGATTGCCAATTGTTGTAAATATTAATCCAACACCTGGAATTCCAACTGTTACAAACCCTGTGATTTATTGCCAGAATGCAACTGCTTCGGCCTTAACTGCTGCAGGGACAAGTTTACTTTGGTATACAACTGCTACCGGTGGTACAGGAAGTTCAACAGCCCCTGTTCCTTCTACCGCCACCCCGGGAAGTACTACCTATTACGTAAGTCAATCTTTGGGCGTATGTGAAGGCCCAAGAACTGCACTAACTGTTACCATTAATAGCATTCCGGCAACTCCGGTTGCTATTGCTACAATAACATATTGTCAGAATGTGACAGCCACCACACTCACTGCAACCGGAACAAGTTTACTTTGGTATACAACTGCCACAGGAGGTACAGGAAGCGCAACTGCTCCAACCCCATCCACAACAGTACCAGGCGATTTTTATTTTTATGTTAGTCAAACTATAAACAGTTGCGAAGGACCAAGATCTTTAACTACTGTTACGGTATTACCGTCTACTGTTTTACCAACATCGACCACTCCAATTATTTATTGCCAGGGAGCAACTGCTACGGCACTTACTGCAACAGGTACAAATTTACTTTGGTATACTGCTGCTACTGGTGGTACAGGAAGCGCAATTGCCCCAACACCATCTACCGCTACTGCGGGAAGCACAACATATTATGTTTCGCAAACAGCTGCTCCTTGCGGTGAAAGCGCAAGACTACCTATAGTTGTAAATATCAATCCCACACCGGGAATTCCAACTGTTACAAGTCCTGTGGTTTATTGCCAGAATACAACTGCTACGGCGCTCACTGCCACCGGAACAAGTTTACTCTGGTATACAACTGCTACGGGAGGTACAGGAAGTGCAACCGCACCAATTCCATCAACTGCTACACCGGGAAGTACAATATATTATGTAAGTCAGTCCTTAGGTGTATGTGAAGGACCAAGAACGAGCATAACAGTTACAGTTAATGCTACTCCTGTTGCTCCAGGCGTTAACGGTAGCATTATTTACTGCCAGGATGCGGCGGCAACTCCACTTACTGCAACAGGATCTAATTTACTTTGGTACACATCCGCAAGCGGAGGAACGGGAAATACATTAGCTCCAACACCATCTACTATTACACCGGGCATTTCTTATCACTATGTGAGTCAAACAATACTTTCGTGTGAAGGACCAAGGAGCCAGATCACTGTTACTATTCTTCCTCATACGGCTTTACCAACTGCAAGCAGCCCGATTGAATACTGCCAGGGCACAACAGCTATCGCACTCACGGCAACGGGCACTGGTTTATTATGGTACACCTCTGCAGCAGGTGGAACGGGAAGCTCAACAGCTCCAACCCCTTCCACAGTCACTGCAGGAAGCACAACATATTATGTTTCACAAACGGCTGCACCTTGTGGTGAAAGTGCAAGATTGCCGGTTATTGTAAATATCAATCCAACACCTCCGGCTCCTACAGTAGGAGGACCGGTTATGTATTGCCAGGATGCAATTGCTCCGCCGCTTAGTGCAACAGGAACAAACCTTCTTTGGTACAATACTCCGTTAGGTGGCACCGGTAATCCAAATGCTCCGGATCAATACACTGCATTTGTAGGTATCACTACATACTATGTGAGTCAAACACTGGGTGTTTGTGAGGGACCAAGAGCTTCAATAACTGTTACAATAAATCCATACCCTGATTTTGGACCAGACTTACGTGACACAGCCTGCGCAGGAGATTCGATAAATCTTTCTGCATTATTCATTACAACAGGTTACACTTTTAACTGGACCCTGGATGGAGCACCGGTAAGCAATCCTGATGCTGTTAAAGTCAGCGGCGTTTATCAATTAGAAGCTATTAATAGTGTTGGTTGTGCTGACACTGTGTTGGTATGGGTTACCATACAACCGCCGGTTCCTGCATTTGCGGGAAATGATACAACTGCTATTGTCGGAGTGGCTCATACACTGGTCGGGAGCGGTGGAGTTGCTTATGAATGGACACCTGTTTATCCATTAAACCTTGCCAGTATTCAAAATCCAATTGCCATACTCGATCATGATCAGCTTTTTGAAGTAAAGGTTACAGATGTTGCTGGTTGCGTTGGAACAGACAAAGTATTTATCCAGGTATACAATGGTCCTACTTTTTATGTACCGAATGCGTTTTCGCCGAATGGAGATGGACAAAATGATTTATTCAAAGTTGTACCGGTTGGTATCAGCCGTACTGATTGGTTTAGGATATTTAATCGCTTTGGAGAGATGGTATTTGAAACAAATAAATGGATGAAAGGATGGGATGGAACCTTCCGCGGCAAGAAGCAGCCCGCAGGTAATTATGTGTGGATGGTTAAAGGTGTTGATAAGTACGGAAAGGTAGTAGAGATGAAAGGCACTGTGTTAATAGTTCAATAGGAAATATTTTTCAAACAAAAAGCCGTACAAGTAGAATTGTACGGCTTTTTTATGCAACATAAAATCACCATTCAATATAATATATAAATTTCCAGGGTCCTTTGACGGCATAAGTTTCACTGAGATTTGCAACCGCAACAGGTTTTTTGATCGAAACAATGATCTCAGTATTGGTGGAAGAAATAATTAGATCCTGGAAGGCTGTTGGATAAAGCCTTACATCGCCCAGTTTTGTTGTGTTTTCAATAAACTCATTACTGACATTTTCACTAAACGAAATACTAAATGAATTGCCTATACCGTCTCCATCGGGATCACACCATTCATAGTGCCGATAAATAGGATAAGTATTTCCAGGGTAAGCAAGATTTGCATAAGAAGTGCTCAGATCAATTGTTACCAGTTTTGGACGCCTGCTCCTGTTATTTTTGTATCTCCATTCCCCCCAATCCGGATGATCAGTAGCGCTGACAGTTCCCTGGTCATAATCATTACCCAGTTCAGGTGAAATTCGCATGAGGATATTTTGTTTAATACTATAGTTACTTCCTCCTGATGGATCAATTTCATTTTTTAAATAATAAACGCCATCCGACCAGTTTATTGAATCAAATTGGCCGGTACCCGATTTGCCGGTACCTATTTCAATATGGTATTTTCCACTGCTATCCGTTTTTGTTACATGCTGTTCTGAATAAACAATGGTGCCGCCTGTAGTTCCTTTAGCAATGCTTACCAGCATTGCGATACGAGTATTTTTTATTATTATACCATTGCTAATCAACATGCTGGTATAACCCACCGTATGATTTTTTTGGGAAATAGCCTGTGAAAAGACAGCAGCCGTAAACAATACGAATATTACCGAAAGAAGGACTTGTTTCATGGTTATTAAAATGAATTAGATAAAATTACAAACTAATCCCTATCAATCCCTTTCTCGAAAGCGTTTCACTGGTACAATATATGGTTCTGGAATTCGTTTTTCCTTAGTATGAATCCTTACTTCTATGAACAAATCTATACTTCTCGGTGTTTTTTTTATCGTTTATAATTCAACCGTTTATGCTCAGTCAAAACCGGTGCAACAAAATTCTTCGATCTATCTCTATGAATATTATATCCGGATTTCGGGTTTAAACACGAAACAGGACGTTGAAAATCTTCAAAATACCATTGGCAAAAAGGTTGGGATCAATTTCTTTATGGCTAATCGTTATCCTGTAAGATATTTTTTAATGAAATCAAATGCTGCAGTCGCCGCTTCTGAATTTAAAAACTGGATGAACAACAATTCATGGAACCTTGAATTTTATGGCGAAGGTATTAAGGGCAGGGAGCAGGCAGTTGTATTATATAATAAATCCAAAGTACCACAATAATGAAGTTTAAATTATTACTTACTATTTGTGCGGCTTTCTTACTAAACCAGGGTAACGCACAAACATTTACCGGATCGGGTGGAGCTATTCCTGATAGTGGTGCCGTTTATGGTATGTATCCAGTAAATGTAAGTGGAATAGGAATAATCAACAGTAATTTTGGATTAGCCTCTGTTTGTGTAAACATAACCCACCCATGGGATTCGGACCTGGAAATTTATCTCAAAGCACCTGATGGAACTTCAATCGCACTTTCTATTCAAAATGGTGGATCAGGAGATGATTATACCGGGACCTGTTTTTCAGCAACTGCTACCATGGCACTTGGTGATAACAATGCTCCTTTCAACGGAAATTTTATCCCTGATGATTATATGGCTGCCGTAAACAACGGACAGAATGCAGATGGCATATGGATGTTGGTTGTTAAAGATATTTCTCCCATCAATACAGGAGATTTACTGAACTGGAGTATAAACTTCAGTAATGCGCTTCCGCCATCGCCTCCCGCGTGCAATGGTAATCTTCCTCCGGGAAATACCTGCGCAACTGCTACGCCTATATGCAGTTTTTCAGGCTTTTGTGCTGCAACTTCACCCGCCTATACGGCTGATTCATGGCCGGAACTTGACTATGCATTTTGTGGTACAGTACAGAACAACGCATTTGTGAAATTCGTAGCAACAGGTATTTACATGAATTTTAGCATTTGGGTCACCAGTAGTATTAATCATGACGGAATTCAAATGTTATTTTATGACGGCGGTTGTGGTTCCGGTGCTGTTACAGAGTTTGGATGTTTTTCTCCTATCAGGCCCGGAAGTTCACCAAACGTAATCTCGGCAGTAGGACTTACTCCAGGTAATACTTATTATCTTATGATCGACGGATTTGCGGGAGATGAATGTAACTATGTTATTGAACTTTATCCACCAGCAAACGGGCTTGGAGTAACCGCATCACCTCAATCTGTATGCGTGGGGCAACCTGTTCAATTAACTGCAACCGGGGGTAATGGATTCTATTCATGGTCAGGTCCCGGATTAAGCAGCAATACAGGCAGCAACATCACTGCAACCCCAACATCAACCACTACTTACTCAGTTTCATCCATAGATCCGGGCGGCCTTTGCCCGGTAACAAAACAGGTAAGCGTTAACGTTATTTCTTTGCCGGCTTCGCCTTCTATAACAGGCAACATTAGCTATTGTCAAAGATCAGTTTCCTCTCCATTAACAGCTACTGGTTCAAGCCTTTTATGGTATAATACTGCTGTCGGTGGTACCGGTAATACAACAGCACCCACTCCTTCAACTGTTAATGAAGGTATACTTACTTATTATGTGAGTCAAACAAACGTTTGCGAAAGTCCACGAACACCAGTGAATGTATTGATAAAGCCTGCACCGGCGATGGGGCAGGATAAATTTAAAACAATTTGTTATGGAACTTCGACTGATCTTACACGTGAGTTTAGCCTTGGAAATCTCACCGGAAGTTGGAAACTAAATGGTTCAGTCATATCTCCACCAACTGCTGCATCGGTTTCCGGTGCATACCAGCTTGAAGTGATAAATAATGAAGGTTGTAGTGATACAGTAATGATCCACCTTACCGTTCAACAAGAATTGCATCCGGTAATAGCAGATGACACACTCGCTATAAAAGGGATACCATTTCAATTGCATTGCAGCCCGGCATCAGGTTATACCTGGTCTCCCGCATCACTTTTAAATGCCTCTAATGTTCAAAATCCATATGCCACGATCACAAGTGACCAGCAATTTATCGTGCAGGTGACTGATGCAATCGGGTGTACCGGTACAGATTCTATATTCGTAAAGATCTATAATGGCAATACTTATTATATTCCAAATGCCTTTTCCCCCAACGATGATGGAGTAAATGATATCTTTCGTGCAATACCCATAGGTATTAAGCACACAGAAACATTCAGGGTTTTAAATCGTTATGGAAGAACAATTTTTGAAACCACCGACCCATACAATAAGGGTTGGAATGGCACTTATATGGGGATGAAACAATCACCCGGAACTTATGTATGGTTCATAAAAGGCATAGACAATAAAGGAAAGAAAATTGAAATGAGAGGAACAGTTGTACTCATTTTATAAAAGCAGTTTTATTAAAACTTTTCGCAATTTTGGACCACGATTTATCTTCTGCTATCCTGCTTTTTTTAATATATTCGTGATAAGAATTTATTAATTACTATCCAGCCAATATTTAAAGAAAAGGATCATGAGAGCTCTAATTACATTCCTGTTTATTTTTTCCGGATTAATATCGTTTGCACAAAAAAAAACAGATTCAGCTGCTATCAAAGCTGCGGCAGCTATCCCTTTTGATTATGCCCGGGATTTTCAAACAATTCTCGCAAAAACAAAAGATGCAACCAGTGATGTTTATTATCATAAACTTTTACCTAAGTTCCTAAGCCTTGATTCAACTATAACAAAAGCAGAAACACTTGCGCTGATGATCGGGTTTACCCAAGACCCACGTTATAAACCCTGGGAAGATATGGAAACTGAAAAAGAAATATTTGATTTGAACGATAGTGCCAATTACCAGGAAGCACTTGACAGATCAAAAATTTACCTGGAATCACACCCTTTTAGTTTACGGGTATTAAAAGAAAGGTCTTACACATATAACCAGTTACGAAACAGGGATAGTGCCCAATATTTTATGGATATGGTTGAAAGAGTAATGGATGCAATGATCTACAGCAGTAAAGGTAAAACACCTGAAACTCCGATTTTTTCATTAGGACTGGCAGATGGTGAGTACTTTATTCCGAATGTGGGTATGACAGTTGCACATAAAAATACTGAATGGAATAAGTACAACCATTTTGTGGAAGTGATAGATGCAATGAATGATATGGGTGAGCATAAGAATTATTATTTTGTGATTCAGCATGCTAAAGAAAAAATAGATGATGATATGGTAAACGATGCAAAAGAAAAGAAGCCTAAGAAAAGCAAGAAACCAAATAAAGAATCTAAGAAGAAAGATGAAAAGAATAAAAAGAAAGATGAAAAGGAAAAGGATAATATTACAACCCCAACAGATAGCATTCCTCCCGGCCACTGATTTTAATTACCTGATTACATAAAAATGAGTTTAGAGTAAGGTTCATTAAACGTGAACGACAACTCTAAACTCATCATCAATATTGTAATCCCCTGATCTTATCTTAAGATTGTCAAATCACCTCGCAGTGTTATTACCCGTCCGTTGCTAAGTATAAAATCAATAATATAATAATAAGTCCCATCAGGTACGGGTTTACCTTTATAGGTTCCTTCCCAATCATTTTTATAATCCTTTGAATCAAAAACCTTACTTCCATACCTGTTATATACAGATACCCTGGCCCTATTTAAACAATTACCATAAGTCACCAACCATCTATCGTTGACGCCATCGCCATTTGGTGTAATAGCATTCATTGGTTTTGCGCAATCCGGTACTACCTCCACTTTAACATCATCAGATCCTGTACATCCCTCATTGGTTATAATGGTTAAAGTATAAGTGGTCGTCTCTGCAGGAGAAGCAACAGGATCCAAAATATTTGCAGCATTTAAACCAGTTGCCGGTATCCATAAATAAATTCCTTGCCCACCACTACCCTGCAATTGCACTGTTTGACCAGCAGTAACTGTTACATCACTTCCTGCACTAACGTTAAGAGATGATGCAACGGTTAATGTAAATGATCCGGTAACACTACAGCCTCCTGTAGTTGCCGTAATGGTATAAGTAGTAGTATTAGCTGGCGAAAAAACAGGACTTGCTATTGCAGGATTACTAACACCTAATGTTGGTGCCCAGCTATAGGTAGTAGCATCACTAATCGTATTTGAATTAAAGGATGAGCCGGTACAAATAGTTGTATTTAATGGAACAGTTAGATGAATTTCATTTGCAACATTTACCTGCAATGTTTGAATAGCAGTACAAGATCCTAATGTACCAGTAATTGTATAGGTAGTTGTTGAGGCTGGTGACAAAACGGGGGAAGAAATTCCGGGATTACTAACTCCTGTTGTTGGCGTCCATGCATAGCCGGTGGCATTACTCGTTATACTCGCATTGGCAGAACCGCCAAAACATATATTTATCGGGTTGGGGGCTGACATGGTTAAATCATTATCCAATACAATTGTTACGTCACGTGTACTCACACATCCGGCTGCATCTGTAATGGTTGCTGTATAAATCCCCACAGAAAGACCGGAAGCTGTAAGACCGTTTTGAACAGGTATTGTATTCCATGTCACACTATAGGGCGATCCCGAACCAGTAATATCAAGCGTCACGGTTCCCCCCATTGAACAAGTTTCATCAGTATGAATTAATTCCGTAATATTCTGGCTGTAGCTCGTAGCCGAAACTGCAAAAAATACTGCATTAGGATAAGGAGCATTTGTACCTGCGGTAGTAACGTTAGCGAGATTTATTCTTTGAAGATTCTTTTGTCTATCGGTACAGGACAGGGGAATTTCTATATAAAACAATCTTGGATTATTGGGATAAGCATCATCCCCGGTTGCAGGCGTTGCTCTCCTGCACCGGCCAAATCCGGATAAGACCAGGTTGGTGGTAGTATTGAACCAGTCACCTAGAGAATAATTGGTGATGGCTGGTGTAGAAGTTCCGTCTGTAAAGAACAGGGTTCCGTTTATAAGGCTGGTTCCTTCAGTTGAAAAACATAAAAGCCTTAGTTTGTCAAATTGTGCCGGGGTAGTTATATTGATATCGCCTGTTTGGTTTCGCTGTATTAACAATGCATTATTGGATGTATAGTCACCTAATTGATATGTACCAGCTGCGTCGGTAATAACGCCATTATCAGGAATGCCACCACCCCCAAATGAATTAAGTGTTTTGAATGTATTGGTATACATTACCTTGTTGGAAATTGTAAATCCATCAAGCGAAACGGTTGTTGTTGTTAAAGAACTCGTACCAGCCTCAGCTACAACATCGTTATTAAATCCATTAATTGGAACGGGTGTGAAGGGCTGTGAAAAAGCATCGGTTGAAAAGAATGTCAAAAAAAAGATGCAAAGAAAAATAGCTATTGCAGGTAAATTTTTTCTCATAAAAAGTTATGAAGGATTTTGGCTGTTTGGTATAAGGTTTTGAATACTGAATATACTAAATGTTCATTAATACGAATACATATTTCAATGTCGTTCTGTTCCTGCAAAACACATAAAAAAAGCCGCTTAAAAAGCGGCTGAATATTTTTATTATTACCTAGATCCTGAAATGGGCAAATGCCTTGTTGGCCTCCGCCATACGATGTGTATCTTCTTTCTTTTTGAATGAAGCTCCTTCACCTTTGCTTGCTGCTACAATTTCGTTTGCCAGTTTGTCTGCCATACTGCGACCGTTGCGCTCACGGCTATATCTTACCATCCATTTGATACTAAGAGAAATTTTCCTGTCCGGGCGCACTTCTGAAGGGATCTGGAAAGTCGCTCCTCCAATACGGCGGCTACGAACTTCAACACCAGGAGTGATATTAGTCAATGCTTTTTTCCAAACCTCGTAACCTTCCTCACCGGTTTGCTTGGATACTTTATCTAATGCATTATAAAAAATATTGTACGCACCACTTTTTTTACCTTCCCACATCAAATTGTTCACAAAACGTGTAACCAATTTATCTTTAAACTTAGGATCTGGCGCTAATGCAATCTTTTTCGGTTGTGATTTACGCATTTCTTTATTTTATTTTACTAATAGATTAAACTACTAATTTTAATTTAAATTATTTCTTTGCTTTTTCTTTCTTGGTTCCGTACTTACTGCGGCTTTGTTTACGATCTTTTACACCGGCAGTATCAAGACTTCCACGAACGATGTGATAACGTACACCTGGCAAATCTTTAACCCTTCCGCCACGGATCAGAACAATGGAGTGCTCCTGCAGGTTATGACCTTCACCGGGGATATAAGCAATCACCTCAATTTTATTTGTCAAACGAACTTTAGCAACCTTACGTAAAGCAGAGTTTGGCTTTTTAGGCGTAGTGGTATATACTCTCGTACATACACCCCTGCGCTGAGGACAACTGTCCAAAGCCCTGGATTTGCTTTTCGCTTTAATAATTTCTCTTCCTTTTCTTACTAATTGTTGAATTGTGGGCATTTTCTACCTTTTATTTTTCGGACGGCGAAGTTAGCTATATTCCTTTAAAAATGAAAAATAATGTGTGAAAAAATGATTTTTTTTTCCACTTTCAATGCAAAACCGCCTTCACGGCGGTTTTGAGGAATAATATAGTCAATTTGGAGCCTAAATTTTGTACATCCAACTATACCTGTCGGCCGTTTGGCCATACCGGATATCATTAAACCGTTTTTTTAATTCCGGAGCTGTTTTCCATTTTTCGACATCAAATTCCATAGTATAATCTTTATACGTCAGCTCCTTAATATAAGAAATTGTGGCCGCAGTACCTGTACCAAACACTTCGTACAGGATACCGGCTTTATGGGCATCGATCAGATCTTCGATACTTATTTGCTTTTCCTCCACATTAAAGCCCATTTCTTTTAAAATAGTAATAGTACTGTCTCTCGTAACACCGGCCAGTATAGTGCCGGCAGCAAGGTCCGGAGTGATCGCATTGTTACCAATAATGAAGAACACATTCATTGTACCACATTCCTGAACGTATTTGTGTTCATACGCGTCTGTCCATAAAACCTGGTCATACCCCTTCTTCTTGGCTTCTGCAGTGGCATACATTGCAGCACCATAGTTGCCGGCAGCTTTTGCATACCCTACTCCACCCGGAACCGCCCTAACATACTGCTCTTCAACATAGATTCGCATGGGAGCACTATAATACGGACCCGTTGGGCTAAGGATAATCATAAACTTATATTTCTCACTGGGCCTTACTCCGATCATCTCATCGCTACTGAACATAAATGGCCTTATATATAATGAATGATCTTCCTGCTCCGGAATCCATTTCTTATCCATTTCAATCAATACCCTCATACCTTCCATAAATATTTCCTCCGGAACCTGGGGCATTTGCATCCTTTCAGCCGAAATATTGAATCGTTTAAAATTATCGAGAGGCCTGAATACAGATGCCTCACCTAAACTATTTTTGTAGGCCTTAATGCCTTCAAAAATTGCCTGCCCATAATGAAGTGCTGCCGTTGATGGATCCATTGTGAGTGCCTGGTAGGGTTTTATCTCTACTGTCTTCCACTCACCGTCTTCATAATCAACCTCTAACATATGATCTGTGAAATGTCTGCCAAAAGGAATATTTTCCAGGCTTATATCATTTAATTTACTTCGTTTAACCTTGGTAATTTTAAAATCGGCAGCAGCAATCATATTCATTAATTTTATGCAAAGAAACGAAAAAAACGGCCACTTAACCCCTGCTTTTATGAGTTTAGACAATTTTCAAATGCCTCCTTTTTTAGCGTCAGAATTATACAAAGATTCGCTGGTAGACTTAGACAGTAAACAATTAAAAAACAAATCTTTGAAGAAGGACGAGCCTATCTTCCTGGGTGGAAACAAAAAAAATATACTCGTTATTGTATATGATGAAAATGCACAATACCTTGCTGATGAAGACCTTAATTTTCTGATCGACATTTTGGTTGCATGTAAATTATCATTGGACGAAATAGCATTAATTAATTTTCACAGGAACCCTGATATTAATTACCAGTTGTTATTGAAATATTTTAAACCTCACAGCATTTTATGTCTTGGGGCAGATCTTGGGTCACTCCAGTTTCCTTTGAAGTTCCCCGATTACCAGGTGCAACAATATAATAATCAGTCATACCTCTCAGCACCTTCATTAAAAATATTGGCTGCAGATAAAAAAGAAAAGCTGCAGTTATGGAATTGTTTAAAAAAGATTTTTTCCATTTAGATCATATCATATGCGATTACTTGTGTTTGCGACAAATAATAAAAATAAAGTTGAAGAGATAAGATCTGTATTAAACGACAACTTCGGCATCATTTCTTTGAAAGAGGCTGGTATTGATATTGATATTCCTGAACCGCACGATACATTGGAAAAAAATGCAAATGAAAAATCTCAAACAATTTATCGCTTAACAGGCAAGGATTGTTTCAGTGAAGACACCGGGCTTGAAGTAAATGTACTAAACGGTGAGCCGGGTGTTAGAAGTGCCAGGTATGCTGGTGATGAAAATGATTTCAAAAAAAATACTACCAAACTACTGGAAAATTTAAAAGGCAAACAAAACAGGCAGGCACAATTCAGAACAGTTATATCCCTGATCTTAGAAGGAAACGAGTATCAGTTTGAGGGAATTTGCAAAGGAAAAATTACTGAACAAGCGAAGGGAGAACAGGGCTTTGGGTATGATGCGGTATTTGTTCCCGAAGGTAGCGGGAAGAGTTTCGGAGAAATGAGTATGAATGAAAAAAATAAATTCAGTCATCGGAAAAAAGCAACGGCTAAACTTATTGAATTTCTAAAAAATTATTATGGGAAGAATTAAAATTGCCATGCCTGCCAATATAATAGAAACTGTAAACATCGCAGTGCGGATAACTGATATCAATTATGGCAATCATCTTGGAAATGATTCACTGGTAAGCATTATTCACGAAGCGAGAGTAAAGTGGCTGAAGAATCATAATTACACAGAACTAAACGTAGCAGGGGCCGGGCTTATTATGAGTGACCTGATGGTGGAATATCTAAATGAATCTTTTTATGGTGACATATTGAATATTGCTATCGCACCCGGAGAAATATCTAAAGCAAGTTTCGAATTATTTTATTCTATACAAACAAAACGGGAAGAAAATAACATTTTAATTGCCAAAGCAAAAACAGGAATGATCTGCTATGATTACAATAATAAAAAGGTGATTGCAATTCCTGAAGGTTTAAAAAATATCCTTTCAGCTTACTTATAAATCATTCCAGATCCGCCAATTTTCTTCGGCCTGTAATATCAGCATTTCGTAACCATTTTTTATTGTAGCGCCTGTTTTAAATCCTTCTTTTAAAAAAATTGTTTGCGCGGGAGAATAGATAAGATCGTATAGATAATTATTCTTATTAAGAAATTCGTATGGGATTAAGGGCCTCACATTTTCGCTTGGAGCCATCCCAACTGGTGTACAATTGATAATGATTGAATACGCGTTCATCATTTTTCTATCAATCATATCGTAATTGATAGAATTGTCACTTAATTTATGGTTGCGGGTGACAATTAAAAATGGAATATTTAATTTCTGTAAAACATACTGAACAGCCTTTGACGAACCGCCGCTTCCTAAAACCAGTGCCTTGATATGATTGCTTTGTAATAAAGGAACAAATGATTTTTCAAAGCCAATAAAATCTGTGTTATATCCTTTTAGGATTTTATTAGTAATCCTGATACAATTAACGGCACCAATTTTTTTTGCTTCGTCGTCCAGGGAATCCAGGTATTTAATTACAGATTCTTTATATGGAATAGTAACTGCTAAACCGCTAAGATTTTTTTCTTTGGCTATAAGTTTGGGGAACGCCGCGATATTTTCTAATGAATACAATTCAAAACTGCACTCTGCAAGATTCTCTTTTTCAAATTTTTCAGTAAAAAATTTTTTTGAAAAAGAGTGGCCAAGTGGATATCCTATCAATCCATATACATTCATCAGGCTGTTATTTGTCCAGGTATAATTCAAAAGTATCACCGCGAAGGCCGATTCGCATTGCTTCTAAAGGAAGCATTTCTGAAGGAGCTATATTTCCAAGGTTAACATTACATCCAATGAGCTCAAGAAAATATAGTTGTTGTGCTTTTTGTGGTGCTTCCCAAAGTATTTTCTCTTCAGGGATTTGAGTCAGGATTTCCTGAACCAGGCCTTCTCTCACTTCTCCTGTTCCCCTGTAAATGCCGACATTCCCTGCTTCCCGTGCTTCAGCGATTACGTAAGTTGAACCAGCGTTGAGTTCTGCCCGCATCAGCTCTATCCATTTATAAGGAGGAATGATATGTGCAGCATCTTTGCTGCCGACTTCACTTAAAACAATTCCGTGTTTGGTAAGTTTTTCAATGTATCCACATTTTTCTGCGTGAGGAATTGTGATAGAACCATCACTTACTTCCATATAGCTCACACCAAACTCTTTACAAACATCTATGTAATCGTCAAACTGGTTCCTGATTAAAAAAGCCTCAAATAAAGTACCCCCGAAATATACTGGCATATCATATGACTTGTACACCTCGAGTTTTTGTTTAAGGTTAGGCGTTACAAAAGAAGTTCCGAAACCCAGTTTTACCATATCAACATGGGGATGAGCAATACTCATAAAATTTCTCGCTTCCTCAATGCTTAACCCCTTATCCATTACCATTGTAATACCATTTTTTCTTGGCTTAGTAGTCCTTTCCGGAATTTGCGAAAGATTAAAATTCATTGCTGATTTATTATTGGCGGCAAAGATATTTAATGCACACCAAATAAATGCACTAAAATTATTTGAGAAAAACAAAGGGTTAGCGGGATTTTTTCTTTTTGTATTTAGCTATAAGCTCAACCACCTGCTGGTGTTGTAATATAGCCGGGTTGATCTCAATAAACTGTTTAATTAACTTGGGATTTATTACCATGCCATTCTCAAGACATATCAATGCTTCCTTGGATTTACCTATTGCAAACAAGAACATGCTTTTGAAGAAAATGAAAATAGGTTTTGAATCTGTTTGCTCGAATGCAAATGATGCATACTCGAGCCCTTCTTCAAATAATTTGCCAATGTAGAGGCATCTCAATAATTCTACCCAACCTGTAACATTCTTAGGTCTTACCCTTACAACATTTCCGAGGTAGGTAATAGCTTCATCAATATTACCAAGTTGCATGTAACAACGGCCCAGTGCAAGATTGTATTCTGGCTGCATTACATGCATTTTTGATGCTGTCTCCAATGATTTTATAGCGCTATTCCAAATACCTTCATTCATATAAGTACAGGCTATTTTATAATGCATCTGGCTATCTTCCGGGTTTAGGTGACAAGCCTTTTTATAGTTAAATCTAGCCTGTGCATAATTGGCCATCTTATCGTGGCAATGACCGATAGCTTCGTAAATAACGGCCTCCGGCCTGGTAAGCTCAAGCACTTTTTCCAACACCTCGATTGCATCTTTAAATTTCCTCAACTTAATATATGCATCGCCCATATTTCGATAGGCATAATCAAATTTCTCATCTATTGCCACAGCATATTGATAAGCATCTATTGCCTTTTCATATAGTTTTAATCCCTGGTAAGCGGCCCCCAGGTTGAACCATGCCAATTCATTAAAAGGAAATTCTTCTATAATATTTTGATGCAGCTTTATTCCTTCTTCATTTCTACCTGTAAAATCTGTCCAAAAACATATCTTGTAAAGGGCCTCTTCATTTGAAGGGTCCTGATCCAATATGATTTTAAGACAATCGAACACTTTCTCAAAATTCTCGTAATCATCATATACGTCTGCAAGCTCAAATAAAAGGTCAATTTTTTCTTCCCCTTCAAAAGTTTCTATTGCTGCTTCAAGCAAGGCGGCCGCTTTTTCCTGCATATCCAGCGCCAGATATGCATCAGTTTTTAAAATATATAAGGAGCTATCAGTACTGTCTAATAATTCAGCCTGTTCAAGGATGTATAAAGATTCCTGGTACCTGCGAAGTGAAATAAGAAGATCGGCTTTTTTAATTAAAAGTGAGGCAGAATACGGGTATTGGGCCATGGCGAATTCCGTAGCCTCCAGGGCTTGGTTATATTGTTCTTTTTCATCATAGTAATCGATTATACGTTCGAAGCCGTCTTCTTCTATGAAGGAATAAGTTTTTCCTGCCTTTAAGTTGGCATATTGCTGCAATAACTCTTTTAGCTCCTCCCGGTCCTGTCTGTAAGGGTTTTTACTCATTGACAATAGGTTATTGTAATTTAGCCATAAAAGGTTTAGATAGCAAGTTTTTATGAACAATTTTGGTTTTTTTAATACGTGCTAAATTTTTTTTAAAAATCTTTGATGAATGGTATAGAAATCCCAGAGAAAAATTAATATATTTGTAACAGATAATTAATTTAAGTCATGAGCCAAATTACCAAATCGATACTAATTCTAAGCATTCTTGCAGGGAATATGCTCGTGTCTTTTGCTGATAGAGGCATAGGAAGAAAATCAAAAAATAAGATTAGCCTGAATATCCCTCTTAATACTTCTTTAAAAAATTCTGTATCTGTCAATTTGAAAACAGGATTAAAATACAAGGGAAGTTTATTAACTGGTGTGCAAAAAGAAGGTAGTATGGTGGTATCTAATAATATTGTTACTTACCAGAAAGGTTGCAATGTTTATATTATTCCTTACAAACAGAAAATAATAGTCCCGGAAATAAAACAAGGTTATGCAGGGATGAAACTAATTATAAAATCAAATTAAAAACCGCTTCTGAAAGCGGTTTTTTTAATTTAGTACATTTATTTCTTTTCTAATTTTCTCCCTTTTTTAATTGTTGTGTTTCATCATAAGTCATTATGCGAAAGCCTGTCTTTGGTGTTTCAAATTTAGAAGCTGGTACAACTTCATAATTTACGCCAGTCAATGTATATTTAAATTTTAAACCTCCTGATTGTAATTCATATTGCACTGGCAGACCGGGCAATTGAGCAAAGGCATTTTCAAATTGTTTATTAGACAAAACAATTTCAGGATTAAAATAAATAACATATGTTTTTCCGTCAGAAGAGTTGCCTGTGGCTTTTTTACATTTAACACCTGCAATAGTTTGTTCAGTGTTATCAATAGTAAATTTCATATTCTGATAAACCTGGTTTTTTTGAACCCAATTAGCTGTTGTAAGTGCAATCATTAATTTTTGACCGCTATACTGTTTTAGTATGGTTCCTTTTCCTGATTTAGAATCGTATAAATTTGATTCAGTTCCAAGTGCACTGGTCATATCGGTTCTGCTTTGTGACCCTTTAAGATAAACCGTGAGTGTAGCTCCTTCTAATGATTTAGCGATCGCCGTCTTTTCATTTGTGGACGTTATCGCTATGCTGTAATTTAATGTCACTTCGTTGACCGCTTTCTGTGCAAATGAGAATTTTGCTGACAGAAAAAAACTTATTAAAAACAGCCCCAAAGAAAGTCTTTTTTTCTTTTTCATTAACAAAGATTTGATCATTAAAGATACTATAAACAAATACTAAATATAGACCCAATAACAAAAAGCCGCGTTTAAAGAACGCGGCTTTTTGTATTAACATTAACTTTAATTGCGGTTTGCCTTTTTCTTCATTTCCTGAAGCTTTCGCTGGCTTTCCTGCATCGCTTCAATGCGTTCAGCCATTTTTGATTTTTTTACAGGTTTTTTTCTATTCTCACCTATTTGAGCCAATATCTTTTCATGATTAATTATATACTTCTGAATAACGATCTGCAATATCAGTGTTATAGTATTAGAAACTGTATAATACCATGTTAACGCAGCTGGTAGTTTATTGAATACACCCAACAACAGAACAGGAAATATATACGGCATATATTTCATCAGCGGATTACTATTGTCCTGCATATTGCTCATGCTGTAAATGGAAATTAATAAGCTTGTAACCACAGCTGTTAGTGTAAACAGGCTAACATGGTCTCCGTAAAATGGAATATCAAAAGGTAATTTGGCAATAGAATCATAAGAAGCAAGATCCTCCGCCCATAAAAAGTTTTTACCCCTCAGATCAATGTTTGACTGAAAGAAATAATATAAAGACATAAAAATGGGTATCTGCAATAACGCAGGCAGGCACCCTCCTAATGGACTCACACCTGCCGACCGCCACAACTTCATTTGCTCCATACCAAAAGCCTGTTGGTCATCTTTGTATTTCGCTCTTAAGGCATCAACTTCTGGCTTGAGCGCCTTCATTTTTGCTCCGCTTAAATAGCTTTTGTAAAGGATAGGAGAAGTTATAACGCGTATAAGTAAAGTAAGTAATAAAATTACGATCCCCATACTGGCAATATTGTTTTTAATAAAATCAAAAACAGGTAACAGGAAATATCGATTTATATATTTTACAAAAGCAAAGATCCCGCTTCCATATGGCACAATGTTCTCCATTTTATTGCCGTATTTTTTCAAGATATTATAGTCACTGGGGCCATAATAGAGTTGGAGCGGCACGGTTACATTATTTGCACTTAAATTGTGCCTGGCTGTTGTACTAACCTGAGTTAAGTATTTGCTATTAGTATCCGCAGGCACTTTCCAGCTGGCGTTTGCTGAAACGAATTTATCTTTTGCACCCAAAGCTGTTATGAAAAATTGTTGTTTTACACTTATCCAATCCACAGACTTATTAAATTCTTTACTATCACCACTACCAATATATTCAAAATCATAATCATTGTCTGTCAGGTAACAAATATGAGTTTGTGAGGACTCGTAAGCATGATCCTTTTCAAGTTGCTCTGCCTGTGATTGCCACGAAAAATTAATGGCGTTTTGACTAAACAAATTATTAGCACCAACAATGCTCACATTAAGATCTATCAGGTAATCATCCGGCCTGATAACATATTGATGTGTAATTTTTCTTCCCGATGAATCGCTTAAAGTAAAATCAATCGATTTGGTTTTATCTGAATTTTCTATCACTGCCGACGGAGTGAATATTAGTTTGTCAGATGAATCAGTATGATTACTTGAAGTATTCACATTATACGCCAGCCTATTGAAATTCCCCTGCTGAATGATGAGCGGTTTTCCATCTGGCTTTTTGAATTTTTTTAATTCAACGGTTCTTGGCTGAGCTCCTTTATTTGAGAATGTAATTTTTAAAACTTCGTTCTCTACAACAATCATTTGTTCTGCAGGAATGTTCGATTGAAATCCACTGTTTATTTTTTTTCCAGGTTGCAAAGAATCATTTCCAGATTGTATAGAAAGGCTTTTTGTTGTATCATTCTTTGCAGCAATGCTGTCTTTAATCCTTTTTACTGTCGCTATTGAATCGAGGCGTTTTTGTTGCTCTGCCTGGTAAGCAAGGTTACTTTTGCTATTTACTACAAGCATTACAACCAATAAAACCCCAATGAGTATAAAACCAATCACTGTATTTCTATCCATTCCCATTTATTACAATTTTAGGAGTGCGAAGTTAGCTAAGTTTAGCCAGCGTCGATTATTATTAATAAAAAAAGCCCTTTGGATAAAGGGCTTTTTAGCGAATCTTAACTTTATTATTATTTTTTTGATGCAGGAGCAGCTTTCGCAGCTGGCGCAGCAGCCGGAGCAGCAGCAGCCGGAGTAGCAGCTTTCGGAGCAGCAGCTTCTTCCTGCTTTAATTGCCGTGTCATGGTTACTGATGCAATAGGAATTCTTGGAGAGTTTAATACTTCCATGTTGTCAGCAACAATATTCTCAACCCTTACATTTTCATTCAATTCAAGATTTGTAAGATCTACTTCAATGAATTCTTTTAAATACTTAGGTAAAGTTTTTACTTTTATTGCCTTCATTTTTGTAACCAGTTTACCACCGGCTTTAACTCCTGCCGGAACACCAACATACTTTAATGGCAGTGTAGCAATTACCTTTTTATCTTCCACAAGTTCCAAAAAATCGACATGAGTAAGCAGGTCTGTTACTTTGTTGAATTGCAAATCTTTTAAAATGCAACGATAGGTCGTTCCATCTACTTTAATGTCTGCCAACATAAATTCCGGGGTGTAAACAATGCTTTTAAAAGCAGTTGCCGGGGCAGAAAAATTGATTTCTGTTTGCCGCCATAAATTACACCTGGCACCAGTTCCTGAGAGCGAAGTTGGCGGGTGGCTTTTTTCCCGCTTTCGGTCCTCAGTTGTCCTTCGATTGTAATTGATTTCATTATTTTAATTTTTTTATGAGGCGCAAAGGTAGGAAAATCAAATGATAGTTGATCATTATTAAACCGCATTTATAAAACCTACTGTCGCTATGATAATCAGCTGTTTATCTTGTTTTTCAATCTCCCGCGAATGAACAAGCTATTAATACTTTTGTTTTCGTAAGCATTTCGTATGGCGACTGCAAATAATTCATCGGTTGAGACCACTTTTATTTTGTCGCACAATGGTTTCACAGGTATTGTATCACATACCACCAATTCATCCAATACGCTATTTTGAATATTTTCATACGCATTTCCGCTTAATACAGGATGTGTACAAAGTGCCCGTACACTTCTTGCCCCTTTTTCTATCATCAGGGCAGCACTTTTTGCTAATGTGCCTCCCGTATCGCATATATCATCGATTAAAACAATATCCCTATCGGTAACATCCCCAATGACAACCATACTGGCAATCTCATTTGCTCGTTTCCTATGTTTATCACAAATTACCATTTCACATTCAAAATAAGTTGCGATTTCTCTTATCCTGTTTGCACTGCCAACATCAGGGGCTGCAAAAGTAAGATTGGGAAGGTTAAGATTTTCGATGTAAGGAATGAATATCGCCGATGAATCAAGATGATCCACCGGTATATCAAAATAACCCTGTATTTGGGGCGCATGAAGATCCATTGTTATAACCCTGTCTGCACCTGCAGCAGTAAGCATATTTGCAACCAATTTCGACCCTATAGCTACCCTCGGTCTGTCTTTCCTGTCCTGCCTTGCATAACCATAATAAGGAATTACCGCTATCACTTTGTATGCTGAAGCCCTTTTTGCAGCATCAATCATAAGTAATAATTCCATCAGGTTTTCCGTGGGGGCAAAAGTGCTTTGAATCAAAAAAACAAATCGGCCACTAATACTTTCCTCAAATTCCACCCCGATTTCGCCATCGCTAAAACGCTGAATATTTACTTTCCCTAAACTGTTCTCCAAATTTTTTTGCAATTTTTTCAGCTAGGTATTGTGATCCTCTCCCTGAAAAAATTTTTGCATTTGATTGCATGTATTGTTAGTTGAGTTTAACTAAATAAAATTTACTGCGAAAATACATTTAGTTTACTTGATTTAAATTTGATTTTATGGAAAATATTAATCCGCACCCAACTTCAATAAAAAACTGGGCTGTAGATGACAGACCAAGGGAAAAATTGCTTTGCAATGGGGCTGCATGTCTTAGTAATTCAGAATTACTGGCGATTCTTATTAACAATGGAAGCAGAGAAAAATCTGCTGTTGATCTTGCAAAAGAAATCCTTCGTCTTGGCCATAATAATCTGAATGAACTGGGGAAAATTTCGTATAATGATTTGAAAAAAGTAAAAGGAATTGGAGCGGCAAAAGCAATTTCCATTTTGGCTGCACTTGAACTGGGGAGACGAAGACATAGCTCAATTATTCTTGGGAAAACAGTTGTCAGGAATAGTAAAGAAATTGCTGACTATCTTAAAACAATCTTAAAGGATCTTCATTATGAAGTTTTTGTAGTCATTTTTTTAAACCGTGCAAACAAGATCAAACATTTTGAAATTATCAGTCGTGGCGGAATAACTGGAACAGTAGCAGACCCCAGAATAATCTTAAAAAAAGCAATTGAGGAGGATGCTACCTCAATTGTATTAAGCCACAACCATCCCTCAGGTAATCTTGTGCCAAGTAAGGCAGATGAAGATATTACTCAAAAAATAAAAATGGCAGCCACTTATTTTGATATAAAAGTGTTAGACCACATTATTGTAAGCGAAGAAGGTTATTTTAGTTTTGCCGATGAGGGTATGATGTAATAAAGTACTTATTATTTACTATTAAGTTGTGTGAAAATCTTCATTAACACGTTTTCTGTATCTCCATCAAGATTTCCCGATCCAATAATAGGATCAATTTCAGGATCATTGGGGAATTCTTTTTTTATGCCATTGGGCGTAAGCTTTAGTTTTTTAGTTCCTTTCTTTTCAGTTGAGGTATAGTAATAATCTACTCTCATAGCAAACTCTCTTAAATCGGGACGGTTAGGTTCTGTTCTGTCAGATACTAGTTCTGTTTTATAAGATTTATACAATGTATATTTTTTGCCTGCATTTATCATTTGCATATACATTCCTTTTTTATCTCCCAAATGTTTTGAATTAATGAAAGAAACATAGCCAGGGTTGTTAGAATCTTTCTGTAAAGAGAAAGAATCTATTTCAGCGATTTCCTTAACCAGTGCTTTATCCATATCAATTGGCCCCTGAAATATTTCAAGATTCTGTGTATAGGTATCATAAGCCGTCTTTACACCGTACCCCGTACCATTGACTGAAAAAATATTTGATTTCACTGGTCCATTAAATAAGTAAGGATTTCCTGTCACAGTATATACGCTAATAAGTCTTGGACCGGGTTGATACCGCTCAATTACCATTCCTTGGTAGTCAAGAAAGGGAGTATAGTTAGCCGCAACTGCCGTACCTGTACGCGACTTTACTACTGCTGAATTTTGTTGAGCATAAATGTTACACGTGAAAATCAAAAAAGAAATTAAAAAGGAGGCTATAACAACTATTTTCATCATCGTTTTATTATGATTGCAAATTTATACCTACACAGCCAGCATTATGCCTGCGCAGCGGGACCTCCAAAATTAAATGGTATTTCAACCGACTCCATATCTTGTATTACGCCGTTTGCAGTCTCAAATTTTTTAATGTTATCTATCATTGCTTTCATAAAGCGTTTGGCGTGAAAAGGTGTCAATATGATCCTGTTCTTTATCTTGCTCTTGGGGGTTCCCGGCATTACGTTTACAAAATCTATTACAAACTCTGCATGACTATGTGTAATAATCGCAAGATTCGCATAGGTTCCTTCAGCAACTTCTTCGGATATTTCAATATTAAGTTGGTTCTCTACGGGTTTTTGGTCAGCCATAATGTATTAATGTTTATTTTGAATTTAACAATGCTTATTTAACGAACGTTGTGCTTAATCGAATTTGTATAACACAGTTATTTTAAAAAAGGAAACACCTGACAGAAAAAACAAAGTGATATAATTCATCGCCTGAACGAATTTAAACAAAATATATCGTCTGCAATAAAAAAGCCACCGGAGAACCGGTGGCTTTGTAATATAAAAATGTATCTAATTAATCTAAAACTATAATTTCTTCTGCGATCCTGAACCCGGTACCACCGACATAACCATACCTCATTTTAAATGAATGAGTCCCTTCATCATAAGTGTTGTTACACTCTGCTGAACCTGGCCATTGTGGTGTATAAGCAGGACCTGGAGGTGTTGTTGGAAGACCTGAATCCCACTGGTAGTAAGGTGCACCTGCAGCTCCGGGAGCCGGTGATACAGTTACATGGTGTGGCGCAGCCGGATCAACATCAAAATCTGCTACATAACCATTAGGACCCAGATCGCCTAAATAACAACGTACTGTTGTTGCATTTACTGTAGTAAGTGATTTTGGATAGGCATCAATGCTACGTGCTGCAGTTGGGTGATATAAATAACCATTAGAGGTATAATCACCATCATATGCATTTTTAATAGCTATAGATACCAAAAGCCTGTACTCGTTATCAGCAATAAGATAACCTGCATCAGCACTTACTATTTTCAATCCAAGACCATAAACAACGTCTGGATCCAGTGAAACAGTAGTTGGTACATTAATAACGATCGGAGCATTGAAGCTTCCGGCCGGAATAACAACATCTGTTGAACCAAGACTATAAATTGAAGGATCTAACTCTGTAAGCGGATCAGTTGTAGTTGCCAATGCATTGTAAGTAGTAACATAAGACTGATCAACTGCTACCTGGATATGGATGTCAGCTGAAGCAGGTTTGCCACTTAATAAGCTGATCAATACAGTTTGCCCATCCAGTGTTTGCGGTGCGCTTGACAACACCAGGCCGGCATTTACCAGGCCTTTGTTGTTGTCGAATTTGGTTCCAAGTGTAAAACCCACGCCGGCAGGAGAACCATCCGGGTCATTGATCCCATATTCATGGTTATCAAAGCCTTTATCTTTTAAACATCCTGTACCAGCAATCAGTATGGTGGTAAGTAGTAATGTTATTGATTTTATTTTTTTCATTTTTATATATTAAAGAGTATTAGAATTAATAATTATTGCAGATCCCAGAAAACACCGTTAAATGGATAGCTATTTTGTCCTGGATCGGGTGCTGCTGCAACATTTACAGGATTATACAAATACTCACTCTGAGGATACAATAATCTTCTTGGAATTTCAGTTCTTGTGTTAGCTGGAGATACAGAAACAGGAGGACCTGGATCAAAACCAGTACCAGAACCATATACAAAATGATGAATAGTTGGTGACATATCAACTCTCCTGTAATCACTCCATACTTCATACGGAGCAACTGCATTTAAAGCAAACCATTTTTGAGAAATAATGGTATACAATCCACCGGGTAAATAATTACTATTAGCTGCATCTTCGACTGCTGTATAATCAACATCAGCATAACCGGCATTGTTTGCCATATAAGTATCAGCAGCACCTGTAGTTGAGCCAAGGCTAACGAAAGATGCGTAGATACCATTTATCATAGTAGTATTAGCATCCCCTGACATAAATCCGCGATGAATACATTCCGCCTGCAAGAAATAGCTTTCAGCAGCTGTTATTATCCACTGATCAGCTGTTGCAGATTTTGCTACACCTGGTCCGATTCCGGCAAGTGTTGCAGCCGCATTAGTGTTTAGAGAAGGTAATCCATAATCAACACCTCTTATCCCCTGGTTACCTGCAACATAAAATCTTGAAACCCTAGGATCACCATTGTATCCATAGTAGCCGATAGCATAAGAATTGGCTTTATAATATACAGAGTTAGCTGTTGCTGTACCAGTATTATCCGCTACATATGAATTATAAAAAGGATTTCCTTTGTCAGCTGCATAACCCGGGTTTACAGATGCATCAAAATCTAGAAATCCGCTTCCTTCTGCATCGATGATCGCAAATTCATTAGTAAGATCAACACCTGGAACTATAGCTTCAGGAGAACCAACTTGTCCAAGGCCTGGAACATCATCTCCAGACGGCGGTCCATCAACACCACCATTCATGAATTTGGTAAGGATCCTTAGTTTTATCGTATTAGCGAATTGAGCCCACTGAGCCTGGTCTCCGCCAAACATAACGTCATTTGTTGCATAACCTTCATTGGCAGCTAAAGTCAGGTCAGCATCTTTAATCAATGCAATACCTGTATCAATTTGCCTTAAAAGGTCTTTATAAATGTCTATAGCTTTGTCATAATGAGGAGTTGTGTTACCAGCTCCCTGTAAAGCCTCTGTATAAGGCACATCGTTATAAATATCCACCAGTATTGCGAAGTCATGCGCTTTCATGATTCTAGCGATACCCTCGTAAAAATCGGCATCAGCGAGTGCTGCAGTTCTTTGCATTTGCTGGTAGTCATACAGGTTATCGTAAGTATTTGCCCATATCTGAGCCTGGAATCCTGTAGTAATGTCATAAGTTTCTTCTGCTGTATTGGGAGCATAAGTACCAGAACGAGCCCAATAGCCAAGATAATTCTGAAGCCATCCCCAGTTACGTGCAACCAGCCTGGCTGTATTATTCTGAGCAGCCGGGAGGATAACATTGTACACAATGGTACTATCAGTTACCTGGTTTGTATTTTGATTTACATCAAAACTATCTTTACTACAACTTATAGCTCCCACAAGCAATACAATTGCAAGCGCAAGTAGTTGAATTGATTTTTTCATTTTCGTTTCTATTATTGGTTATAATATTAAAATGTTAATGTAAGGTTTGCTCCAAAAACTCTTGTTGGAGGATTATTATCCCTTGTATTCACACCCTGGGCGTTGCCTGTAGTGTTAGAGAACTCAGGATCTGTCCACTCGTTTGTTTTTGGTAACCATGTAACAAGGTTTCTTCCTGATATTGAAATTGATGCTCCTTTAAGAACTTTTTTAGGAAGTACATCAACAGGGAAAGTATAAGTTAAAGCAACTTCCCTTAATTTCCAGAAAGCACCACTGCACAGGTAATTAGAATTAACAGCTGTATTCCGGGCCTGTGACCAGAAATTATAACCACCATCCTGTGTGTAAGTACTGGTATTTGGAGTATAAGTTTTAACTCCGGCATCATCAGTATGTTCAACAATAGAATTAGGGAAAAGGAATGGCTGACGGCCATTTTGACCAGACCTGTAAGATATACCAGAGAAATCCATATCTCCACCAATCAGGCTAAGAATCTGGTTTCCGCCATGATAATCAGCTACTGCACTAAGTGTAAGACCTTTAAAGTTGAAAGTAAGGGTCATACCAAGAAGATCAGTAGGAAGTGTACGGCCAAATTGGCTAAGGGTTGTTGTTGTTTTAGGATATCCATTTTCAGTTACTACAACCTTGCCGTCTATTCTTTCGTAATCCGATACTTTAAACACATAGGCTGGTTGACCAACAACAACATAGTTACCATTTCCAACTGATAATTCATCCACACCATCAAGAAGCTTGTTAACTTTATTTGTTTGGTGACTGTAGTTTATTTTATAATCAATTGTAAGATTTCTGATCTTGATCAATGGAGTTAATTTCAAGTCAAGTTCAATCCCTTTATTGGTAAAATCAGCTGCATTAAGTAATGCTTTAGGATAACCTGTAGCGGCAGAATAATCTACAGTGATCAGCTGGTTAGTATTCTTTTGCTGATAAACAGTAGCTTCGAAATTGAAACGATTCTTCATGAATCCAACTTCAATACCAACTTCTGAGTTCTGTACTTTTTCTGGCTCATAACTGCTTTGGTGTAGTACATCATTTGATGAGAAACCGATCAAACCATCATAAGGAAAACCGTTGGTTTGTGAATAAGTGTTTTCAAGATTTTGAGCGCCAAGTGCATCTGAACTTGCAGTTTTTGATATAGAACCTCTAAGTTTTGCTGCTGAAATAAAGTGGCTGTTTTTTATAGCCGGGATTGCTTCACTTAGAAGCAATGATAAACTTGCACCTGGATAGAAATCACTGATATCACTATATACATAGTTATAATGATTAGCCAATCTTGAATCCGCATCACTGCTACCTGTAAATTCAAGGAAAGCCCAACTATTAAAGCCTATATTGAGCTTACCGTAGTAGCGTGCCAGCTTGGTAGTAACAGTAGATTCTGTACTTCCGGTTTCTGTAGCGTGGGTTGCTGTATTAAATACTTCAGGAATACCCAATGATCTGTTAGTTATGTTAAGGTCTTTTGCTTTAGTTTCACGATAAGACTGACCTAATAATACTTCAAATTTAAATTTACCTACTTCTTTTCTCCATGTACCAAAAATTTCAGAATTCAGGCGTGTAGAAGTACCATTTCCATCAAGAACTGCTGATGGAAGATCACCTGATTGTGCATTGGATTTACCACTTGCTTTTGCAAACTCGCTGTATGTAAATGCACCCTGTGTTGACTTATAACGAGTATTTGAATAGCTAACCCCTAAACGATAAGTAAGATTGATGGAAGGAGTTAATTTATAATCAAACATTACGTTACCGATGATGTCATCAGATTTTCCTCTCTCCCTGAAATTATCTACTGTCCAATAAGGATTGTAATAATAATCATTGTAATATCCATCGGGACTTGAGAAATAATCAGACTGCCAGTTCTTGTACTTTGTAATCGGAATATGCATTGGGCTATTGATCAGGTTCCAGTAAGGTGTATAATCCCTACCGTTACCATATTGGTTACCCGCGTTCACATCGTAATTTTGCTGGGTGTATTGTACACGGAAGTTTGTCTTCAGTTTAGTACCTACGTCTTTGCTCGCATTAACGTTAACAGAAACTCTTTTATTCCTGTCTCTTGGCATAACACCTTTAATGTCTACATTCTGTAAACTCAGGTAAAAATCACCAGCTCCGATAGAGAAATCTGTTTGATTGGTAATACCAGTATTCCAGAAACTTTTCTTCTCATTTGGCTGAGCATAATAAGGAATCCACTCTTGTACACCTCCAGGACCATCACGTCCGATCACTGATTCTAACTTACCGTCTCTAATACGGAAATGGGTAGGGTCAGTCGTAGCAAGACTAAGATCACCGAAAGCAGGACCATATCCCTGGTTTTCAATTGGATCATATACAGCTGTATAATCTGCATTTTCAGCAGAACCAGATCCAAACTGAGACTGGAACCTCGGCATAAAAGTAACTTTTTCTATCTGCGTAGTATGGCTTAATGTAACTACCGGTGTTAATTTCGATCCTTTTTTCATTGTGATAAGGATCGCACCATTTGCACCTTCAGGGCCATAAATAGCAGTTGCTGAAGCAGATTTAAGAATGTTTACATCAGCGATATCATTCGGGTTAACAGAGTTAATAAAACCTAATGAAACCGGAACACCATCCACGATAAACATCGGCTGGTTATTACCTGTTAGTGAACGAATACCTCTTAAAAGGATCCTGGTGTTAGCAAAAACACCACTGTTAACTGTCTGAATATTTAAACCGGAAACTTTACCGGTTAATCCATTCTGAAGGTTAACAACCTTTGCCTGGTTAAGTTCAGTAGATCTAACTTTCGCTGTAGAATAACCCAGTTCTTTTGCCTGGCGTACCTGGCCAAGAGCCGTTACCACTACAGTAGTCAATTCCTGTGTGTTCCTTACAAGTACTGCTGTAACAGCGTTTCCTGTAATTGGAACTTCTTGTTTGTCATAGCCTACAACGCTAATAACAAGGATTCCAGAGGTACCTTTCGTTCTGATAGAAAAGCTTCCGGTTGATTCCGTTGTAACAGCATTGTTAGTGCCTTTTTCTGTAACTGAGGCAAATCCAACAGGATTACCCTGTGCATCCCTCACTTGACCAGAAACGACTTTGCTTTGCGCAGATGCTAATACCCCACTGAATATTAGCACAATAAATAACGTGAAAAATCTTCTCATGTGCGGTTTATTAAATAGTTTAATGAAATGTAAAAATAGGGATATTATCGAAACAGCAAAAAAATGTTAATTTTTTCTGAAATACACCTATTTGTACTTAAGATGACAAAGACCGGAGTTGAACTGCTGCACAGGCTTGGAAAAAAAAGTTAAAATATGTTAAAATCGATAAAGCATTTCGAATCTAACTTCGGATTTTACGTTGCCTTTTATCTCATCAAGGCCTGAACCCAGGATTGTCTTACCGGAATATATGGTTTGAGCCCATTTCACCCAAAAGGAGAGTTTTTTTGAAAAATCGTAGTTTATATTGACATAATACTTGTAGCCCTTATCATAAAATACCGGGATAGAGAAATAATATAAAACATCCGACTCATAAGCGTAAAGCCGGCTATTATAGCCATCGGTTTCAAAATATTGTAGCCTTGCATTACCTGAAAAAGCGCTTTTTAGTGGCTTATAAAATAAATCCGCATACACCAAAAACCCTTCTTCAGCTGCCGGCCCCTTTTTGTCAAACCACAGCATTTCAGTCCGGCTCCTCATCGTAAATCTTGGGCTTATTTTATAACTGAATTGCACGCGCCAATCCTGCTTGGGCTGATAAATAACAGGATTCATTACTTCTTCATCGGGATTATAATTAATTGCTTTTGATTCCCTTTTATACCTGCTATACATTTCCAGTTGCTTATTGGGTTTATAAGTAACCTGGACAAAATAATCAGATCCTGTAGAAGGTGCGTCTACACGGTATCTCAGCCATGGAAATTTATAAATATCAAAATAAGCATCTACCTGCCATTGGCTTGCAGGCCGCACAGTTACTCCTGAAAAAAATCCTTTTTCATTACTGGGTGAGGAGCTTTCTGTAAATGCATTTGTATATAAGGATTGATATTCAGGTGAAATATTCCTATACAAAAAGCTCATATCAACGTTATTTGATACACTTATAAGCACCCCATTTATAAATGCAAGCCCGCTTTTACCGGATGATGCCGCTTCTCCAAAAAAATGAATGTTCCGATAAGTGTAGCTATAATCGATGCTATAATTACCAAAGCTTTTTCCGCTTAAAGCATATTTATTATATGGCTGGGGATCTTTAACAATTGGATATTTCATCTGGTATTGTATTGCATTCACACCAAGGTGCAGTCTTTTTAGTTGTACAGATGCATTGCCGCCAAAAGCGATTTGACGTTGTGTTCCTTTATCATCTACTTCCCCTTTTGTTCTGTGATAACCGGATGTCTGTAAAGAAGTAACATAATCATCTACATATAAAGAGGTATCCGCACTATAGTTTGCGTCGAGCTTCCTGTATGAGCCAAATACCGTGGCCTGCCAGTTATTCTTACCTATTGTGATTCCTATTCCCCTGTGAAATTCGATTTCGGCAGCGGAATTATATGGCCTTAATACGGAAGATTGTCTTTTGGTTGCTACTACATCCGGTCCCTTTTTAAATGCAAGGCTTTGCCATTGGGTTAATCCCTGGCCGAAATTAACCGTGAAATCGCCTAAGGCCAGCGATCTTATTATTCCCAGGTTCCTTATAAATAAATGGGCAGAATAAAAATCAAATCCCTGTTTCTGTCCCCCTTTAAGAAATTGTTCGCCGGCATCTTTTTCCGCTACTATCCCATATTGAAGCAGGTTTTTGTAAACATACTTATACCTGAGCATTAATTTTTGCGGATTACCAAGATATCTTGTACCTGAGTCTCTTAAAAAGCCGTCTGATCTTTCCAACGTTTGCGAAACACGGAGCAGGATAGAATGCTGCCCCTTATTAAGGCGTTCGCTTAAAGCTGCGCCGATATTCACAGCACTATTTACTGTAACATAAGGAAGGAGCTTTTGTATCGTGCGTATATTCCATGCCGGAACTGCCTGGAGTTCATAAATGTCAATGAGTTTACCAAAAATAGCTCTGTAGGAAATAAAATTTTGTATCTGTAGTGGTGTAAGTATTACCAGCTCTTTTAGCAATGCTTCATCAGCATTGTTCAGGTTAACCGGGTTTTTCTGAAATTGTATCATTTCCTGCAGGTAGGAATCATCTTCGGTTTCAGCATCATCATTATTTGCGGTTATGTTTTCAAGTTGCTGTTCCGTATTCTCCGGGGGCAATTGATCTACATTGCTTTTTGCAGAATCCTTTACCTGTGCAAATACAAAGGAATGTGTTACCAGTAAGACAAATATTGCTACAAGTTTTCTCATTGTTTCTTTCCCTTAAAATTCGCAATGAGTAATAATCCGGGTGAAAATCCAAGCTGGGGATGATAATTTGCAGCAATGTCCAGCCTTATGTTTTTCCAGGAAACCCCCACTCCACCAAATCCGCTACCCGTCTCACTTATAAATCCTATCCTGGCAAAAAATCTTTTTTCAAACTGGTATTGTACACCTCCTGTTACATTCAAAGATTTATCTTCCTCCTTTATGGTTTCAATCCCCACAAAAAAGTTTTCCGATGCATCATAACCAAGGCCGAATTTATACACAGATGCCAGTTTTTCATCTCCTGATTTCCCAAGTTTGCCACCAACAGGGTTATATACATGAACACCTGCATTTATTTTGTCAGTTAAATGAAGTATTGCGCCGAGTTCAAAATTGACTGACGAAGCATTACCATAAGAAGTAATCCGATAACCGTAATAGTTGAATTGCACCCCGATATCTACTTTTTTCCCAAGCTTTCTTGCATAAGCAAGTCCAACAGCATTTTCGTTAAAATCTGAAAACCCTGCATAGTTGACTTTAAGGCCGAAATTACCCATACCGGTTGGAATCGCCGCTGCCATTGCATAGGTACTGTTTTCTGACAATAAAAACCGCTGCTCTCCGTAGACTCCTATTGCTGCATTTTTCTGTTGGGCAAGTGCTGCCTGGTTATCCGTAAAAGAAAAAACATCATTTTGTTTCTGGCTATATGCCGTTAAGCCTAAATATGGCATGCTTACAGAATAACGCAGGGATTGGGAAAAACAATATTGCGTGATGATGCAGGACAGAATAAATACAAGTGTAATTTTTGTTCTCAAAGCATTTGGGTTTACAATACAAGTTAGCGAATTACGAATTATGAACTACGAATAAGGACTTAATATTTTGTAGTTTACACGTTGCCACAATTCATAAATCGTAATTAGTAATTCATACTTTATAATTGGCATTAGTTATATAATTTTGCGCCATGGAAATTTTAGATGGTAAAGTTGTGTCACAGGCAGTAAAAGACAAATTGAAACAACAGGTGCTTTTACTTGATCAACAAAATAAAAGAGCTCCTCATTTAGCAGCAATCCTTATAGGTACAAATGGCGCAAGTGAAACATATGTAGCAAGTAAAATAAAAAATTGTGCGGAGATTGGTTTTAAGAGCAGCCTGGTAAGACTTGATGAAAATATTCCGGAGAAAACATTAATGGCAACAATTGAATCGTTGAATAATGACCCCGCAGTAGATGGTATACTGGTGCAGCTGCCATTGCCCGGCCAGATCAGCGAAGAGAAGATCATCAATCTTATCGATCCTGAAAAGGATGTAGACGGATTTCACCCGTTGAATACCGGCAAGCTCATGCAGGGTCTTCCAACTTATATCCCTGCAACTCCGTATGGTATCATGCTTATGTTGGAGCATTATAAAATAGAAACGACGGGCAAACATGCAGTCATAATCGGGAGGAGTAATATTGTGGGCAGGCCAATGAGTATTTTACTCAGCCTGAATGCAAACCCGGGAAACTGCACTGTAACGATCTGCCATAGCCGAACTTATAATTTGAAAGAGATTTGTTTGCAGGCCGACATCATAGTTGCTGCTCTTGGCAAACCCTCTTTTCTTACTGCAGATATGGTTAAGGAAAATGCTGTGGTGATAGATGTGGGAATTACTAGAGTTCCGGACGCTTCAAAAAAATCGGGCTTTGCAATAAAAGGAGATGTTGATTTTGAAAAGGTAGCACCAAAATGCAGTTATATAACGCCTGTTCCCGGTGGTGTTGGACTAATGACAATTGCAGCTTTGTTAGATAATACCTGGAACGCATACATGAAGAAAGTTAGTGGTTATTAGTTGTTAGTAATTAGTTTGCTCGATGCGTAAGTAAAAAAAAACTAGTCCCTAACAACTTATCCCTGACGGGTTATTTAAAATAAAAATTCATTGAATACATCAGCAATAGATATAACAACTGAACTACCGGTGGTGGAACATTTTTACACACTCCAGGGTGAAGGATATCACCAGGGAAGGGCTGCTTATTTTATCAGGCTGGGCGGATGTGACGTAGGTTGTGTATGGTGTGATGTTAAAGAAAGCTGGGACGCTTCCCTGCATCCTGTCATGAAAATAAATGATCTCCTATCGGTTGTAAAACAAACTCCGGCAAAACTTGTTGTTATAACAGGCGGCGAACCATTAATGCATAATTTAGTTATATTGACTGAAGCACTGCAGTCGCAAGGCCTCGAAACAAATATTGAAACGTCCGGAGCGCATCCCATAAGTGGCAAATGGAATTGGATATGTCTTTCTCCAAAAAAATTCAAAGCCCCATTACCGGCTATTGTACCATTAGCCAATGAATTAAAAGTGGTGATATTTAATAAATCGGATTTTGAATGGGCCGAACATTATGCCGCATTGGTGACTTCTTCCTGCAAACTCTATCTTCAACCGGAATGGGACAAGGCTGCTGTTGTAACACCTCTCATTATTGAATATATAAAAGCGAATCCCAAATGGGAACTTTCGTTGCAGATACATAAGTATATTAATGTTCCATAGATGGATGATGTCTGATTTTCTGATGTGTGACGTATTATGAAAAGATTTTTATTAGCAAAATGTCAAAATCATACATCTTAAATCTTACATCTTACATTTTGAGCTACCTTCATTCTCCGAAATAAAGAAAATGAATAAAAAGTTTTTTTTCAGGCGATTGTTTTGTTCAATTGTATATACATTTCTTTTTTTAAATGTTTGCAGGGCACAATGGTATGACCCGGATAAGGTGAATAAAAAAGCCAGGGAAATTTATAGCATTGCTTATGATGATGCTGTAGCCGGAAAATACAAAGAATCAGTTGCTCATATAGAAGAAGCATTAAAAATAGAACCGAGGTTTGTTGAGGCTTATTTATCACGTGCAGGAATATACGCTGATATGAGGAATTATCAGGCCTCTGTGAATGATTTCGAAAAAGGCTTCGCACTTGATTCAGTATTTGCTTCTACTTACCTGCTGCCTTACTCCATTTCGTTGGCGGGTATAGGTGAATTCAATAAGTCGCTCACCACTATAAATAAATTTCTTCTAACCCCGGGATTAAATGAACAAAGTAAAAAGGCAGGCAACTACCGTAAAGCCGTATACGAATTTGCAATATCGTATGCAGCCAAACACCCTTCCCCGGATTATAAATTTCTTCCGCAAAATTTAGGGGATAGTGTAAATTCACCGTACCTCGAGTATTATCCTTCCATTACTATCGACGGAAAAAAATTAATTTTTACCAGGCGGGTAAAGGACGATGAGGACTTTTATGAAAGCAACTTAATTCATGGCACCTGGAGTAAGGCGGTACCTGTAGGAGGAAAAATAAATACGAATTTTAATGAAGGTGCACAAAATATTTCCCAGGATGGTCAATGGCTGATATTTACGGGGTGCAATTATCCTGAAGGACAAGGAAGTTGTGATTTATACATTGCATATAAAACAAAAAACGGGAGCTGGACCGAACCTGAAAACCTTGGGCCCCTTGTAAATACAGATTTTTGGGAATCATCTCCTTCTTTATCCCCCGACAAAAGGGATCTTTATTTCTGCAGTAGCCAGCCAGGCGGATACGGTGCAAAAGATATCTGGGTAACACACAAAAACAGCAATGGGAAATGGGGCAGACCTGAAAACCTTGGCCCGGTTATAAATACAAGCGGCGATGATGCCTGTCCGTTTATTCATGCAGACAATCAAACATTGTATTTTAACAGCAATGGACATATGGGGTATGGAGCAACTGACCTTTTTGTCGCAAGAAAAATAAACGACAGTAGTTGGTCTGAACCGGAAAACCTCGGTTATCCTATCAATACAATTGACGACGAAGGTTCGCTGATCGTATCGTCTGATGGAAAAACGGCTTACTATGCCAGCGACGGCAATGAAAGCAGGGGTGGTCTTGACCTTTGCAGCTTTCAATTGAGAGATGATATTCGTGCTGCAAAAACATTATGGGTAAAAGGAAAGGTATATGATAAAAAAACAACAAATGGCTTACCTTCTTCAGTAGAACTAACGGATGTAAATAGCCGCAGCGTTATTTCAAAATTACAAACCGATGAGGAAGGCAATTACCTGGTAACACTTCCCGAGGGAAAAGAATATGCATTTAATGTAAACAGGAAGGGCTATCTTTTTTATTCAGATAATTTTTCGCTTTTGAAAGGCACACCCGATTCTTTCTTCGTAGTGGATATTCCTTTGCAACCAATCGAAGCGGGTGCAGCAATTGTTTTAAAAAATATTTTCTTCGACGTAAATAAATCTGAATTAAAACCTGAATCTATTATTGAACTTGACAAAGTAGTAATGCTAATGAATGACAATCCCAAATTATCCATACAGATCAATGGACATACCGATAATGTTGGTAAAGATGCAGATAATATTACCCTTAGTGTAAACAGGGTGAAATCGGTTATTACTTACCTGGCAAATAAAGGTATCAATGCAAAACGCCTGACTTCAAAAGGATTTGGCGCCGGTAAACCTATTGCAAAGAATGATACGGAAGAAGGAAGGGCAATGAACAGGAGAACGGAGTTGAATGTGATCTCGAATTAGGAACAGGATCAGTTCTTTTCAGCCTGCTCCTCCTGCTTTTTCTCACCAACAAACCATGACGCCAGGAAACCTGTAAAAGTTCCGAACAAACCCACCCCGGTTGTCATAAGAAACGCTGCTATAATTCTTCCTTCAGTAGTTACAGGATACCTGTCACCATAACCAACTGTTGTAAGCGTTACATAAGCCCACCAAATGGCGTCCTCTGCTGTTTTGATATTGCTCTCCGGATCATCCTCTACCTGCAGAATTGCAATGGCTGCAAAAATCACCATCAAAAGAGCAATCACTGAAATAGTGGTAAATGCCCCGTTGGTTCTTTTGCGGAATACATAATGAACCAGATCCCAGGTCGATCGGAATGCCCTTACAATACGGAGTAGCCTGATCAACCGAAGTATCCTGCCTGCCCTCAGAAAGCCTGCAGTTGGAATGCTTGCAACAAGGTCGATCCAGGCCCAACGCATGAACCGCAGCTTATTTTCCGCACGGTAATAGCGAATACAAAATTCTAATAAAAAGAAAATGCAAATGGCATTGTCAATAAAGTCAAGCAGCCTGTTGATCTCTGTGGGAAGCTTAAAAAAAGTGCTGATCAATAATGCGATCAAAACATAAATTGAAAGAAAGATCACAATAATATTTAAATAACTGAGCGTTTCTTCTTTTTTTTCCGTTGTTACCTGTAACATTTTGTTTTATCGGGGTTATTGAATAATTAATTTCTTATACCTGGAAGATCGTTTACCACAAAGCGAATATTCCGGTCGTGTTTTATGAAGTTACTGATAATGAGCAATCATTAATTCTTACATTATTGGATTTATTTCAAATGAGTAGTTGACTTTTGCATAAATATTCGTTGGCAACCTCCGCCCTGGTGCGTGTCTCACGCACCAACATTCCCAAATTATTTTTCCAATTAACCAAAAGTAATTCCTCATCATTTTCAAAGAAAATAAACAACTTCCCCGATAGCATTTTTTACTATCATTGTTCATCCTTCTTTATGAACAATGATCTGCTTTATCAAATCGCACTTACACAGGTCCCAAATATTGGCGATATGCGTACCAAAACACTTATAAATGTTTATGGTAATGCCATGGCTGTTTTTAAAGCCCCAAGAAGACAGCTTGAGAATATTGAAGGCATTGGAAGCATAGCGGCAAACAGTATAAAATCATTTAAAGATCTTACTGCATGTGAAGAAGAAATAAAGTTCATTGAAAAATATAAGATAACAGCATTATTTATTACGGCTGAAAATTACCCTCAACGTTTATTGAATTGTTATGATAGTCCCGCCCTTTTGTATTACAGGGGCAATGCCGATCTGAATAACCAAAAGATCATCTCTGTTGTTGGAACAAGAAACCATTCTGAATATGGAAAGATGGTTTGTGAAAATCTTGTATCAGATCTCAAAGACCAGGGGATATTGATTGTAAGCGGGCTTGCATTTGGCATTGATTCTATTGCTCATAAAACGGCATTAAAAAACAATATTCAAACTGTGGCGGTATTGGCGCATGGGTTGGACAGGATCTATCCGCCCCAAAACAAAATCCTTGCAAAGCAAATGACGGAATGCGGGGGTTTGCTGACAGATTTTAAAAGTGGTACGAGTCCCGACAAACAAAATTTTCCAAAAAGAAATCGCATTGCCGCTGGCATTTGTGATGCGTTGATCGTAATTGAATCAGGAAAAAAAGGAGGCTCGCTGATCACCGCCGAATTAGGAAATAGCTATAACAAAGACGTATTTGCCATCCCGGGAAGAACAACCGATCCTAAAAGCGAGGGATGTAATTACCTTATAAAAAATAACAAAGCACTTTTAATCACCTGCGCTGACGATCTCTTAGAAATAATGAACTGGAAAACTTCAAAAAAACCGGTTATTAAAAAACAGAAAGAGCTGTTCATTGAATTAAGCAGCAGCGAAAAAATCATTGTTGATATCCTGCAACAAAAAGAGATCAATCAGATAGATGAATTATACCTGCAAAGCGGTTTAAGCAGCAGCACCGTTGCTGCAGCATTGCTGACACTGGAAATGCAGGGAGTTGTTCAGTCCTTACCGGGGAAAATCTATAAACTCCTTTAGTTAACAGTTAACAATGAACAGTTAACAATGAACTGTTAACAGCTGTAAATTGTTAACTGTTCATTGTTAATTGTCATTTGTCATTTATCTTTGCCTATGGCAACAATAAATAACTCTCCCGGCAGCAATAAGTCAAAACAATTTTTCGGTGAAGGCCTTACATTTGACGACGTTTTACTCATGCCCGCCTATTCGCAGGTACTTCCACGTGATGTAGATATTAAAACAAAACTTACTAAATCGATCAACTTAAATATTCCCATGCTGAGCGCAGCAATGGACACAGTTACGGAAGCACAACTGGCGATCGCACTTGCCAGGCAGGGCGGTCTCGGCATTCTACATAAAAACATGAGCATAGAACTGCAGGCCGAACAGGTGCGTAAAGTGAAGCGAAGTGAGAATGGTCTCATATTGGATCCCATTACATTAACGCCCAATGCCTCCATCGGTGAAGCCATACGATTGATGAGAGATAACAAGATCGGCGGGATACCAATTGTTGATGCAAAACATACATTGGTTGGTATACTTACCAACCGTGATCTTCGGTTTGAAACACACCCAGAGCATAAAGTGAGCACGGTTATGACCAAAGACAACCTTATAACCGCCCCGGAAGGTACAGACTTAAAAAAAGCAGAATTAATTTTTAAAAAGAACAAAATAGAAAAATTACCTGTTGTAGATAGATCAGGAAAGCTGATCGGGTTGGTAACGTTTGGGGATATACTAAAATTAAAGAGTCATCCAAATGCTGTTAAAGATTCTTTCGGCAGGCTGCTCGTGGGTGCCGGTGTAGGTATCACAGCTGATATCCTTGACCGTGTCAGCTCATTGCAGCAGGCAGGTGTAGACATTATTTGCCTCGACAGTGCTCATGGCCATACAAAAGGTGTAATGGAATCTTTAAAAAAGATAAAAAAGACTTTTAAAGGTATCCAGGTAATTGCCGGAAATGTAGGAACAGGAGATGGTGCTAAAGCACTTGCAGATGCAGGAGCCGATGCTGTAAAAGTAGGAATAGGGCCTGGCTCTATTTGCACCACACGCATTGTTGCAGGAACAGGCGTACCACAGATAACAGCAGTGATGGAAGCCGCCGCTGCTTTAAAAAATAAAAATGTCGGCATCATCAGCGATGGTGGAATAAGGTATACAGGTGATATGGTAAAAGCACTTGCCGCCGGCGCTAGCTGTGTGATGATGGGAAATGTATTTGCAGGTACAGAAGAAAGCCCGGGTGAAACAATTATATACGAAGGAAGAAAATTTAAACAATACCGCGGCATGGGTTCGCTTGGAGCAATGGCACAGGGAAGCAGCGACCGTTATTTCCAGGATGTGGAAGATGATTTGAAAAAATTCGTGCCGGAAGGCATTGAGGGCCGCGTTGCATTTAAAGGATACCTGAGAGAAGTGGTGCACCAGTTTACCGGGGGATTGAGAGCGGGTATGGGTTACTGTGGGGCCGTAAATATAAAAGCACTCCAGGAAGCAAGCTTTGTAAAGATCACAAATGCAGGAATGAGAGAAAGCCATGCACATGATATTGCTATTACGAAAGAAGCACCGAATTATAGCAGATAGCGAATCGGCAAACGGGAATCGGAATTGTAGTATTCAATAATTTGTGATTACTTTATTCTTCGTTGTGGTTTATTGCCGTTTGACGATTCCCGGTTCCCGAATATTTAATTTATTAGTTTAATGACCAGGTTACTTTTCTTCTTATTAATATTTACGATTTCCTGCGGAAATAGTTATGCCCAGGATTCCTCACACCTGAGAATCTCTCTATTAACCTGCACGCCGGGCGAAGAGTTATACGCTACTTTCGGTCATAGCGCTATAAGAGTGGTAGATAGCAACAGTGTTACTGATGTTGTTTATAATTACGGCACATTTAATTTTGATGACGAAGATTTTTATTTAAAGTTCACGAGAGGAAAATTATTGTACTATATCAGTGTGCAGAATTTTGTAGAGTTCCGGGCCGATTACCAGGCAATGAACAGGGGGATCAGGGAACAGGTGCTTAATTTTTCAGCAGGTGAAAAAATAAATATTCAATACCTGCTCAATGAAAATCTAAAAGAAGAAAATCGCTACTATAAGTATGATTTCTTTCTTGACAATTGCACCACGAGGCTAAGAGATATCATTGTGAAATCCAAACATCCAACACCGGAATTGCCTCCTGTAATGCCGGTAAAAACTACTTTCAGAAATGCGATCCATGCCTATCTCGACAAAAACGGACAATACTGGAGCAAATTCGGCATTGATATTTTATTAGGTGCTCCTACAGATGCTGTAATGACAACCAGTCAGCAACAATTCCTGCCTGATAATCTCATGATAGCCCTGGACAGCACAACGAATATTAAACTTGTAAACAGCAATTCAAACTTATACAGCCTGCCCGCAGAAAAAAGTGATTTTGGCTGGTTTACACCAATTGTTTTTACTTCACTGCTTCTATTAATATTCATCCTCCTAAGTTCTTCAAGAAGCAGGGTTACCCAAATGTTCCTTAACGGCCTTGACGGGTTTTTATTTTTTATGATCGGTTTGCTTGGATTTATTTTAATATTCATGGCAACGGGAACTGATCATAGCATGACAAAAGATAATTATAACATGTGCTGGGCATGGCCAACGCATTTGATCATTTCATTTTTTGTTAGCAGCCAGAGAAAATTCGTCAAAGTATATTTCCTGATCTACTCCGTCTTCCTCGTGCTTTTACTGTTAAGCTGGTTTTTTCTGCCCCAGCAATTGAACAATGCTTTAATACCATTGGTATTGTTGTTGTTGTTCAGGTCTTTTAAAAGATACCATCACTCCGAACTTGATTAAAAATAATGAGGAAAGAAAAACATACAGACCACGAAAATTCCACCTTGCATTATACCATTACCGGCAAAGGCATGCCTGTTGTTCTATTACACGGTTTTGCAGAAGACAGCAGTGTATGGGATGAACAAGTCTCTTTTTTGGAAAACAATTATCAACTGATCATTCCCGATATTCCTGGCAGTGGAAAATCAACCCTTCTTAAAAAAGAAAATGCGGGTATGGAAGATTATGCCGCATGCGTAAAAAAGATTCTGGATGCGGAGCATATTGCCCGTTGTGTAATGATCGGACATAGTATGGGTGGATATATCACACTTGCATTTGCTGAAAACTATCCGGAAACATTGATAAGTTTTGGACTTTTTCATTCAAGCGCTTATGCAGATGACGGGGAGAAAAAAGAAGCACGCAGGAAATCCATTGCTTTTATTAATAACAACGGGGCAAAAGCATTTCTTGATACCAGTATTCCCGGCCTTTTTTACGATGCCGGTAAGAGTAAAAATGACATCGAAACCTTGCTAAAAAAAGGCAACAATTTTACCCCCGAAGCGTTGATACAATACTATGAAGCCATGATAGCACGGCCCGACAGGACTGCCATTTTAAAAAATGTAAATTTTCCTGTTTTGCTAATAATGGGCCAGCATGATAAAGCCGTTCCATTTAAATTTAGCCTTGAGCAAGCCCGGATGCCCTCTCATGCGTATATATACATATTAAGAACAAGTGCCCATATGGGAATGTGGGAAGAACGGGAGAAATCAAATAAGATTTTGGGAGATTTTTTACATATCTGCCAGCTTTAGTAACCCGGCCAGACAGCTTTTTTAACTAATTTACACTCTTGTATTTAGATATACTAATCTGATGAAGCAAACGCTACTGATATCCTTTTTACTTTCACTTTTCCTGAGTGCCGGAGCTAAGCATATTACTGGTGGCGAGATCATCTATGACTTTGTCAGTGCAACAGCTAATTCAAAAACTTACCGAATTACTTTATGGCTTTTCAGGGATGAGATCAGTTGCGGTGCCGACCCTAACTGTTCCGTGATGCCAGCAACTGCCAGGATAGGAATCTTCAGCAGGGATAATAATTCGCTTTTTGGCAGTTATCATGATATTGGCCTGAGCAGCAATGTTGGTATCCCAAACAACGGTATTCCACCCTGTATGACCAATCCCCCCAACCTGTCTTATACGGTTGGCTCTTACACTTTTACTATTGAGTTGCCCAATAATAACGCAGGTTATACTGCCGCCTATCAGACCTGTTGCAGGATTGACGGGATCATGAATGTTGGAAATAGTATTGGGGCAACATATGCCACTGATATTCCCGGAACATTTTCTTTAGCAGCTACAGTTCCCGATAACAGCCCCCGTTTTAATAGAGGCATATCTGTTGTTTGTTTTAATAAAGCTTTTTCTCTCGATTTTAGCGCAGTTGATCCTGATATGGGAGACCAACTGGTGTATAGTATGTGCAGTGCATATGATGGTGGTGGCGCAACAAATGCGAGTCCATATGATGTAGATCCTCCACCCTATCACACTGTAAATTATATTAATGGTTTTAGTGGATTTGACCCACTGGGTCCACAGGCATCCATAGATCCGAATACAGGAATTATTTCAGGAATTGCACCTGATGAAGGCAGGTATGTAGTTTCCGTTTGTGTTGCATCGTATCGCAATGGGGTATTTCTTGGAACGCACAGGAAAGATTTCATTATCACAGTTGCGCCATGCGACCTTGCCGGTGCAGATCTGAACCCTAATTATATCACCTGCGATGGATTTAATTATACTTTTGAAAATCTTCAGAATTCCCCGCTCAACCTGAGCTTTTATTGGGAATTTGGTGACCCGGGTTCAGGTACAAATAATGTTGCTACTACCAATCCTGTTACGCATGTATTCAGTGATACAGGGATATATACAATTAAACTGGTTGTAAACAGGGGTGATCAATGCGCCGATTCTACTTATGCACAAATCAAAGTGTATCCCGGTTATTTCCCTGCCATGGATAATAATTCACCGAGATGCACAACGTCACCTGTTCAATTCGATGATAACACTACTGCAACTTACGGATACCCGAGTGCCTGGTTCTGGGATTTTGGGAACCCATCTTCATTGGCTGATACAAGTCATCTCCAGAATCCCGTCTACACCTACACGTCACCGGGAACTTATATTGCAACCTTAACGGTAGAGAGCAGTAAAGGATGCATTGCGACAATTACAGACACTGTCGAAATTCTTGAGAAACCTCCTTTTACTGTTACAAATGACACGTTGCATTGTTCAGCAGACAATATGCAACTGCACGTTTCTGCACTTGCACCATGTTGCGTAACATGGTCGCCCAACTATAATATTGATGATATACATAGTTTTAACCCGGTTGTTCATCCATTGGTTAGTACTACGTATTCGGTTTCTTATAGTGATAATTTTGGATGTTCTACAAACGACACTGTGAGAGTAAATGTAGTTGATACGGTTTCATTGAAAACAGGCAATGACACTACTATCTGCAGGGGTGATGGTGTTGCACTCAATCTTACAAGCGATGCTTTGTATTATACATGGACAGAATCCCCGGCAGGTTCTACCTTGCTTGACCCATCAGTAAAAAATGCAGTGGTAGTTCCGGTTTTGCCACTTACCACTTATTATGTAACAGGACGTATCGGACAGTCATGTGTTGATTCAGATTCAATAAAAGTAAGGACAGTTCCATATCCTGTACCCAACGCCGGACCGGACCAGGTTATTTGTGTGGGTACTTCCACATCGATACAAGCGGGTGGAGGTTCGATTTATTCATGGAGTCCAACCATTTTCCTAAGTAGTCCGAATACTGCTAATACAAATGTTGTATCACCAACTGTATCCACAGCTTATGTAGTTAGTGTAAGAGATACATTGGGTTGCCCTAAACCGGTAACAGATGGTGTGATGATAAAAGTGAATTATGTTACTGCTGATGCCGGGCCAAGAGATACATCAGTCGTAATGGATCAGCCGCTTCAATTGAATGGAACGGGCGCTGATGACTATTTGTGGATAGGTTTACCAACAACCCAGTGGTTGAGCAGTACTACGATTGCCAGCCCGATTTCTAATCCACAGGATGATATTACTTATGTACTAAAAGTTACGGATTCTATTGGCTGCTTTGATACAGATACAATTACAGTTCACTTTTTCAAATTGGTTCCGGGACTCTATATTCCATCCGCTTTTAGTCCGAATGGTGACGGCACTAATGAAATTCTTGTACCAAAAGCATTGGGATTGAAATCAGTAGAGAATTTCAGAATTTATAATCGCTGGGGAAACCAGGTATTCTCTACCAAACAAATCGGTAAAGGATGGGATGGCAGATTCAAAGGTGCCGACCAGTCTTCGGGAACTTATGTTTGGTACGCCGAAGGCACTGATTGGAAGAATAATAAGATATACAAAAAAGGATATGTGGTGCTGATAAGATAGATTTCAAATAAAAAACATTTTCCTCAGGCAACCATCCGGAATAAAGCGGCGTCTTTCGTATATTTATAATTCATTTTTTCTGCTACACCGGATGAAAAAAATTTTACTTTTTTCTTTATTGTTAACTGTGTTCTCCGGCACTTATGCAGCGCATATAATCGGTGGCGAATTAAGGTATGAATTTGTAGGACCCGGTTCTCAGCCTGACAGAAAGATTTACAAGATCATTTTACTGCTCGTTAAAGGAGATGCAACCGGTCCAAATGTTGCCCAGCTTCCGGCTTCCGTTCTCGTAGGAGTTTTTAATAATGACAACAATCAATGGGTGAATGGTACAATTCCAGATGGGCAAGGCAACGGGCACTTGCTGTGGCAATTAACAATGGATAATCCACCGGGCATATTATCTGTTCCTTTTATCGGATCCCCCTGCCTTACCAATCAACCCACCCTGGTATATACTTATGCTACTTATTCAACCACCATCGAGCTGCAAGATAACAATAACGGCTACACGATTGCACACCAGACCTGTTGCAGGCAAATAAATATGGAAAACGTTTCAGATAATTGGAATGGCCATGGCATGGGAGCCGCCTACACCTGTGTTATCCCAGGCTTACTGCAATTACAAACTTTATTTGAAGTTGATAATAGTCCACAGTTTTCACTTCCCGTTTCTGTAATCTGTTTCAATTCTCCATTTACAATGGATTTTTCATCTACAGATGTAGACGGAGATTCGCTCGTTTATAGTTTTTGCGATGCTTACAATGGCGGACTTGCGGAGAATTCCGGTTACAACGATGCAGTACCCCCACCCTATGGTTCTGTAACGTATATAAATGGATTTACCTCGGCTACTCCATTGGGCAATCTTGCAACCATTAATACAAGTACAGGTATCATCTCGGGTATTGCACCTGGGGAGGGTAACTATGTTGTTTGTGTATGTGTGCAAACGTGGCGTAATGGAAGATTGATCACCACACACAGGAAAGATCTGTTGGTAAGAGTTTCGCCGTGTGTTCCAACGGTAGCTAATCCTGATCCGGGTTTTACAACCTGCGATGGATTTAATATCCAGTTCAATCATAACAGCAGCGGTGCTAATAGTGTGTTCTGGGATTTTGGTGATCCTACTACTGATGCAGATACTTCCATTCTTGATAATCCAACTTATCAGTACACTGATACAGGCGTTTACTTTGTAAAATTCATTATTAACAAGGGAGGAAACTGCACTGATTCTGCAACGATCAGGATGGCGGTATATCCCGGATTTTTCCCTGGCTTTGAAGCTGATGCGCCATTTTGTGCAGGACAAGCGGTACAGTTTAATGATACCACATTTACTGCTTACGGAAATGTAGATACATGGAACTGGAACTTTGGAAATACAGCAACACTTGCCGATACAAGTCATGCTCAATTTCCGCAATATGCATATCCGGCAGCAGGAACTTATCATACCAGTTTAGTTGTAACCAATAGTATGGGTTGCGTGGATACTGTTTATAAAGATGTAATTATTAACCCACTCCCATCTGTTAATGCTCCGCCTGATACCATTTATTGCGGGCGTGACAGCCTGCAACTAACGGCAACGGGCACCGCCAATGGAGCATACAACTGGTTACCTGCTACCAACATAATCGGGGCCAATACAGCAACACCTGTTGTTTTCCCAACAACGCCCACAACTTATTTCGCAACCATCACGTTACTTGGCTGTAAAAAAACAGATTCTATAAGGGTAACACCGGCATTAGATCTTACCAATAACATTAATGCAAACCCGGCAACTATTTGCGAAGAAGACACAACCCTGCTTACAGGAACGGCAAATCATACCACGCATCTCAGCTGGCAATGGAGTCCTGCAGCATCGTTACTTACTCCAAATAGTATTACAACAAAAGCATTCCCGATAGTAACAACTACTTATACTTTACAAACCAAATGGGGCAATCATTGTTTTGCAACAAAAACACTGAATGTACCTGTTACACCACTCGCAATTCCTCATGCGGGGCCGGATACTTATATATGTGGCGGTCAATCCACAACGGTATTGCATGCCAGTGGCGGAGACAATTATGTATGGACACCTTCAGCAGGTTTAAGCAATCCTAATATTGCCAACCCTGTCGCAAATCCGACTGTAACTACCAATTATATTGTTCATGTGGGCGTAAATGGCTGCAGCAAAAAAAGAAATGATACGATCAATGTATTGGTTAGGACAAAACCCCCGTTAACTGCTACCAATGATACATTGATCTGTGTGGTAGATGGATTACAATTGAACGCGACTGGTAGTGGAGCAATAACATGGTCGCCTAATTATAATATAAGCAGTACAACTATTCTAAATCCAATCGTTCATCCAACTCATGATACCGTGTATCATATACACCTGCAGGATACTTATGGCTGTCAAAATGATGACTCTGTTATTGTTCACGTAAAACCAAAAACAGTGATCAATGCCGGACCGGATACCTCTATTTGCAAAACCGATGTTATTGTGATGCCAGCAACAGGAGATGCATTACATTATGTATGGAGTCCCGCTATTTACCTTAGCAGTGATTCAGTAATGAACCCCATAGCCACACCACTTGTAACAACTACCTACCAGGTAATTGGAAATATCGGCACTTGTTCAGATACTTCAGAAGTAACAATTACTGTTGGACCATATCCGCCTGCATATGCCGGCCTTGATTCAATCGTATGTATTGGTTTCGATGCACAGTTGTTTGCGTCGGGCGGAAGCCATTATGTATGGTCACCTGCTACCTATCTTAGTAATCCATTCATTGCAAACCCTGTTGTTCAAAATCCGCAATCAAATATTTTATATACTGTAACGGTGACAGATACCCTGGGTTGCCCAAAACCAATGCAGGACCAGGTGACAATAACAGTCATTCCCGAATTACAGGTTCATACAGGAGCTGATACAAGTCTTGTGGTAGGTCAGGGAATTAATTTGCCTGCGAGCGGTGCGCTGAATTATTTATGGTCATGGACACCCGCTTCCTTGCCAGGATGGTTAACTACAAGTGGTGTATTTGCTTATGCTACACCGCACGACAATATCACTTATATATTACAAGGTTCGGATCAATATGGCTGCAAGGGTATTGATAGTATGCGTATAACGGTATTTGATCTAACTGAGTCAATGTATGTACCCACCGCCTTTACTCCAAATGGAGATGAAGTAAATGATGATATCAAGCCAATAATGATTGGAATGAAACAGTTAAATTATTTCCGCATCTATAATCGTTTGGGTGAAAAAGTTTTTGAAACATCTGAACAGGGAAAAGGATGGGATGGTATGTACCACGGACAACGCCAACACATTGGAAGTTTTGTATGGATGGCGGAAGGAGTTACTTATAAAGGTAAGGTCATTACAAAGAAAGGATCCCTCGTGTTGATACGATAATACGTTTCTCGTTTCTCGGTTAAAAGTTTTTCCGTTATTTCTCTCCAAATTAATATTTCCTGTTTCTTATCTAATTTTATGAAGTTGCAGTAGAATTTATCATGCAGGATGTAGGATATTTGCAAATGCGATCCAACATAATTCATAATTCATAATTCATAATTCATAATTCATAATTCATAAATGAATAAAATCGTCTTCATAACCGGCGCTACTTCAGGAATTGGAAAAGCATGTGCACAAAAATTTGCAGCGGCGAAATATGATATTGTTATTACAGGCAGAAGAAAAGAAAGGCTTGATGAATTAAAAGTTTACCTGGAAAATAAATTCAACATTCATGTTTTTGCCTGTTGTTTTGATGTGCAGGACAGGGATGCCGTGTTCAATACCATTAATAATCTACCCGAAGACTGGAAAAACATTGACATTCTCATCAACAATGCCGGGCTTGCGCTGGGAAGGGATAGTTTTGAAAATGCAAACCTTGATGATTGGGACACTATGTTACACACCAACGTAGATGGCTTGTTATATGTTAGTAAAGCAATATTGCCTTTTATGATCGCAAAGAAAAAAGGGCATATCATTAACATCGGTTCTGTTGCCGGCAAAGAGGTATATGAAAACGGGAATGTGTATTGCGCCAGCAAATTTGCAGTAGATGCAATTACTAAATCCATGCGCATCGACCTGTTGAAACATAAAATAAAAGTCACCAGTATCAGCCCGGGTGCTGTGGAGACGGAATTTTCTCTTGTAAGATTTAAAGGAGATGGATTGAAAGCCGATGCAGCATACGACGGGTATGTTCCGCTTACAGGTGAAGATATCGCTGATACAATTTTTTATTGTGCTAGCTTACCTGCCCATGTTTGTATCAATGATGTCGTGATCACCTGCCTGCAGCAGGCCGGGACGTATTATTTCTTTAAAGATAAATAGTTGTACATGCTTCCTTGTTTTGATTCTTCGGCAAAATTTTTTGCTTAAAAATATCGAACAAGCAACAAGGACTGAAGAATGTAGAACCAAAGGCAATAATCACCCCACATTGTACGTTACAGATTTGCCAGGAAGGATTCCCTTACATCCCCTGATGGTCAAATATCATGAAAAAACACATCCTTACTACCATTATGCTGACAAGCATTTTGGGATTCCATTCCCAATCACAGGATGTTATAAAACAGTTACCCTGCTCCGACTCGCTTATTTCCCACCAGGCCGATAGCATTAAACAGGAATTTTCCAGGCAAGGTTTTATTGTTTTGAAAGAAGCTTCTGTGACAATGGAAAGTGAATATGAAATGCCTGTTATTGTTCCGTTGAATGAAGGAAGCTGGTACCAATTTGTTTTTATTGGTGACATCACTTCAAAATTGTATGAAGTAAGGATGTACGACTATGATGAAAAGATGGTTGTTTACCAGAAAAAAATGTGGGGGTCAGTTGATGGAAATATAATAAACTATTCTTACATACCTAAGTTCAGTGAATTTCACATGATAAAACCGTTACAGGTAAACAAAAAGAAAAAGAAAGGTTTGTGTGGATATGTGATGTTGTTGAAGAGGGTGAGGTAATATAAAATGTAAAATATTGAATCTAAAATGTAAAAGTGACCGGCATGCTGGTCACTTTTACATTTTAGATTTTGCATTCAATATTTTATATTCCTATGGAGCAAGGGATATTCTTATCTGAACACCTGCTCTTGTATTCGTTGTTGGTGCACTGGATGAAATATATGGTAATACTTTTCTCCTGTCGTAATACAGTTTAATATTAATACGGTTATTCAGGAAGTAATCAACTGTTGGACTGATCGTGATCTCCTTGCTGCCACCTGTTGCAAAATTATTATCCTGGTCGAGCCTGCTATTGGCAGTTACATTATCCCTGATCCTGTAGTCAATCCGGAAGTTAATTTCGTTTTCCAGTTTTTTACCTGGTTTAGCCCCGGTTAAAAATTTTGGCAAATTGAATGGGAATCTCAATCCTCTTTTACGATAACCAAGACCAATCACAAATTCAGTACTGCGTACCTCACTCAACTGGTAATCATACAAACTCAAACTAAGCTGTCTTGATTTTGAATATTCAAATTTTGCCTGCACCTGGTTGACGAACATCATGTCAAATCCAATCAATGGAGAAAATTGTTCCTGTATGCTGACATTCGGAACCAGGTAATACGGCATAAATGAATTCGAAATTGAATCGTAGAATGAAGGATAGCCATACCGCGAAACATCCTGGTAAAGCAAAGCTGATGTAAATCCATTCATTGAAAGATTACCGGTGTAGCCGTGAGATAATGTAAAGCTGGTAAATATCTTTTCCAGTGGTTTTATTTTAGTAAGGCCACTATAATCTATTTTCCAGTTTGGTTTAGGCAGTATGGCCCTGAACGGATTTGTTTTTGTCCTGGCGTTGTTTTGTTTGATAAGAGAAACATTGTTCGGATCCTGCCCGGTATATGCTGCAATGAACGAAGGGATCAATACATCAACAGAATATTTTCCATAACCGTAATAATAATCACCTACCAACCTGTTGTTCGTATATGGGTTCGCTTTACCAAGTCGTGCAGATAATATTTTACGATTTGCCTCAAAGGTTTTAAACGTTGTTGAAACCCTGTTTGGATCAAATTTTCCAAACAGCGTTTTAAAGGCGATGTAAGTCACATCAAAACCACCACCCGCGTAAGGATTCAGGTGATTGAATCTTGGATTACCCATTCCTGACGTATCAACATACCTGAATGTTTCACTGTAATTCTTAGTAAAACTCTTGCTCAGGTTAACGGTGATATTCAAATCTCTTACCGGTTCCAGGTTTGCTGACAACGTAATACGCTGGTCGTAGTTTTGCTGGAAAATGGAGTTGAATGTAGTATCCTTCGTGATCAATCCTTTCGCCGCTTTTCTATTCATCCAACTGGTATCAGGCTGGTAACCCATTATAAAGTCAAACCCCGGAGCCATGCTCTTAAAGTTTTGTCCCACAAATTGGGTGCTATCCGTATAACCCGGAAGCCTTGTGTTCCCAACTTCAGCAATAGAAAAGTTAACCTGTTTTAAACTGGTAAGCAACTTACCAAATACTTTGAGCACTGGTCCAACATACGGCATCGCTGTTTTATCCACGATCCTTCTTTTTTGAAGGATCCTTTTCCCGCTTTTCGTAGTAACAGAATCCCTTACAATCTTCACACGATTTTTCCATTTTTCTTTATCGGCCTTATTTGATGGAACTTCAAGCTGGCGCAACCATTTCGATTTTTGATAAAGCCTGGTAAAATCCATTTGTAACGTTCCTTCTTTTTGCTGGCCATTCTCAAGGAAGTTTCCAAGATTTACAGCAAGCCTTGAAGCACCGATCCATTTATAAGTTGCCTGGTACTTTAAATTAACTGTTGTCCAGTCAAGCAAAGGAAGCTTTGTTGTAGGAACTGTGTAAGAAAAATTAACTGTTTGATTGAATAATGTATTTCTTCCGCCTTTTATCAGGTTCTTCCAAACGGTATCTTTTTTCGCTTTCGTATCCAGGCGACCATAAGGTTCATCAATACGTGAATTATTGGTGGCGGTATAATCCATGCTGATAGAGCGTGTGAAATTCCATCTCAGGATATAATCCCGCTGGAAAGTAAAATACTTATCATAAGTTTCCGGGATCTGGTACTTGGTCTGGCCAACGCTTCGTGGTTTGATCGCACCAAACTGCCTGCTAATATCTGCACGGAAACTTAATTGAGACGGGATGTAATTGAAGTTAAAATCCTTAATAATATCAAACCAATGTGTTTTCGACTTCTTAAATAATTTTTTAAACGGCTCAATATATTTTGGTTGTGGCGCAAAATTATAACCCAGTGCTCCACGGTGACGTGTAACCTCGTTGTGTTCAATAAGCGGGCTATGGTTCAGCGTTTGAATATAAGAATAACTGACATCAACATTTTCGATGTCATATATCTTCGGCTTCTTGCCGTTGGTTTTATTTTTTCTTACGTTGGTAAAGTTCAACGTCTTTACCGATGTATAATCAACAGCAGCCTCTTTTATTGAATCCTTTTGTGCTTTTGTGGGAGCCGTATTCAATTTATCCTTCAGCTTTATATCAAGATCATAGGGATCGTACTGAGGTGTACTTACTGTTTGCGAATAGCTTGCAAAAACAGGAATGGACATACCAATTTTTTTCGGCAATAATTTCCCCAGCTCCAGGTTTGCTGCAATATCATATTGAACAAAGTCATCCCTGTAACGTTCATTGGCTCTTTGTTCCAGTGTACCAAATCCGGCGCTGTGTGTATTAGCAGAAAGTGAAAGCGTTCCAAGATCAGCAAGGTTCACATCCACCCTTCCCAATGCGGCCCAACCTCCTTTTTCATCAATAGAAGAAAGCCTTAATTCATTTACCCATACCTGTCCACATGCACCACCCGGGAAATCTGAAGTGGTATTTTCTACACCTAATAATATTCCCCTTATCTCACCAAGATTGGGATTACCAATGATCGAGTATTTCTGACCGTTAGGTTGGTCCTGGCTAAATATTTCCGTAAGAGATACATTGGAAAGATTTCTTTGCTGCTTGATCTTTGTAAGCGTTAAAAGATCGAGATCAAGTGAATTAGGGGGATTCCACAATGAATCATTGTAGGCATCTGTATCCGGTTGTGGAGCATTGGGAAATTTGGTTAATGTAAGCGGTATCCTGATCTCGTAATAATTGCTTGTGAAATCAGTTCCTAATCTTACAATACCGGTAAGTTCCTTGTCTTTAACTGTATTTCTTGGCTGATCTGTTCCATTGATGGCAGCATCTTCAGCATGTATATACATAGATAACTTTCTGAACTGCCGCAGGTCCCTGTTTGCAAAAGTCTGGAATACACCTTTTGCATCTTCTTTTTCAGATCACAAAATACAAGGCTCATCGATTGCTCATTCTGAAGAAGATTTACACCGTTATTGCTAAGTGTTTGTACCCTTTGTATTTCTTTAGGAGTGCGATATGGCAAAGGAACACGCTGGTCATTTTCTTCAATACTTACAGCGCCCACGTCAAAGGTAGTGCCGGTTGATGGAGCAGGGCTGACTGAATGATCGATCTTGTATTTGAATTTACGCCATGTATTTCTTGTGAGTTGTAATAAACCGAAGCGCATGGTAACACTGTCTTCAAAACCGGTTGTATACATACGGATAAACCTGATCGATCTGAAATCGGGTACATTACCAATATTTGCATTGTATTGTTCGATCGGAATTTTGAATTGATACCATGTTTCATTTCCAACGCTTCCATTTACATAATTAACCGATACCACTTTTTTATCTACAATAAAGTTTTCACCAATATCCATATTACCCAAAGCCTGTGGTTCAATATTCACTGTATACTGGTAATAGGATTCAACTTCATTCAATGAATTGTCCCTGTCGAGGTCTTCTGCATCAGGATATAATGTTGACGCATTGGTAAATTCTCCGCCTCCTGCAATTGCTGAGTTGCCATCAGGATTGTTATAATTCTTATACCTTATTAAGATCCCGTCATTTGATCCGAACCCGCCATCACGATAATTTTTAAAATCATCAGTGGAAGGATCGGCCTGTGCTCTTTGCAACGCACCCGTATTTAAAAAACCGCCTAACGTTCCCAGGTATGCGCTGCGAACATTTTGTTCAGCCGTATCACTCAATCCATCAAAACCAACATCCTGCAACAGCCTGTCCTCAGGTGCATTGTTAAATGCATTGGTAACCTGTATCGGGTTTCTTGGAACCCTTCCCCAGATCGTTGGATCTTCAGGAGACGGCACGTTCGGCGTATTCAAACCGTTTTCATAAAATCTTCTTCCATCTTTCAATACATCTTCAGAAACACTTCCAAGGTTGAAATAAAGTTTACCACCAGTTGCACTTGGCGTTGGATTTTGTGGTGATACAATGAATGGATCCTGCATCCAGAATTCAATGAATTCAATATTGGCTGTTTCAAAATCTGTTTGGTCAATGCTCCGCATAAGACCTCCGAATTTTTTCTTACGTTCATCTATACTCTGCGGTCCATGCCCGTCGTAGCGGTTATTCGCATCCAGTTTATTTGGATCATTGTCGTAATTATATGGGCCTTTTTCATGCGGGTAATAAGACAGATCAAATGTTACCAGCTGGCTTTCTCCAAATCCTGTTGTTTTTTGCGGGAAAATTTCTTTCTGATAAACCTGCCTTACTCTTGGATCACTTAAAAGATCACGATCTGATATCGGGTTATTTTGTCCATCTATCTGTTGTAATGTTTGTTCAATCTGGTACCATGCGATCTTTGACCTGTTCTTCCCGTATGTAAGACTATTACTGGAATCTGATTCCGGGAAAAGAGGTGTTGTTGATGATCCATCTGTCGCAGCATGCGGAACCGATGCAAGGGCCCAGCTAATAATTGGAAACCGCAGATCAATTCCCGATTGGCTGCCTTCAAAGTCGTCGATATAAACAAGCCCGTTCTTACCTCTGCCGATCTGCGGTGCATGACCTGGCTTAAGTAAAGCTCCTTCACCATATACATTTACAGTAGACGGTGCAGTAGTAGAATAGAAAGGAAGTTTGTCTAATAATTTTGTAAGTCTTGGCAGATCCTTTTTATAATTCAAATCCAATCCATACATTGTATTACGAATAGGATCTTCATTATAATTCACTTTTGTAAAGAAGGGTCTTTCACCAAGCCTGACAAGTGTACCTCCAACAGACAATTGCTCTTTCACCGTATTCTTTACCTGGTAATCCAGCCTTAATCCAAGATAGTTGCGTTGTTGTATACCAAAGGATGCATTGTTCTCAAAATTCACCTGCACCGGTAGGCCTGCATTTAAAATTGCCTGGTTGGTTATCTTAATTGTTCCAAGATCATAATTGATATCATAGTCTAAGCCTTCCTGTAAGGTACGGCCGCCGGCAGTTACCGATACGGATCCTTTCGGGATATTATAGCCAATGCTGATATCACCTGAGCCGGAAGTTTTTGCCAGAACCTTTTAATACAAACCGGTTAAGACTTGGATATTGTTGTGCAACTGCTTTGATCGAATCATACAAAGCGTAAAATAGTGTATCCCTTATCGTTGGTAAGTTAGGATCGGTATAAATTGTTTTAGCAAGATCCCTTCCGAAAGGTTCCAGTACAGGAAACACTACCCTGCTATATTGGGAATAAACAGTAAAATTTTCAACGTAATCAAATACACCATCCGGTTGTGGATCAAGCTGGCTGTTGAGCCGGTCGAGGTTGATCAATGAAATAATTGGTGAACCGAGGTTCTGATTCCCGTAGGGCACATACCGTTTTTCACCAAGTCCTGGTTCCTGGTACAATACATCCAGTTTAAAATCTGTTGGAGTTAAAACACCATAGCCAATGCTATAAACGTTCTTCATCATCAGTTGCCAGATTGGTAAATTGGTTCGCTGTGAAGTTGCTTTTAATAATTTCAGGAAAAGTACAGCCTGTGTTGCTGAAGTTGTATCCGGTGGAACATCCTGCGAAAATTCTCCCACCTGGAATATTTTTCCATTATAAGAATATTGATATGCCACACCTAATACTTCATTTGTTTGTAAAGGCTGGCTGAGTGAAAGTGTACCTACCTGCGGGTTATATATATACTGGGTAGAATCAAGCTTACGTGCATATGTTTTTTCAAAGTCCTGTACCGGTACAAGTTGAAGAAGTGAAGTAAGGTTATTATAAACCTGTGCAGGATTACGGGCATTTAACTGGTTCAATACCCTGTCATAAATATCATTGGTTCGGTTATTAGGAAGTTCACTCGAGGTAAGCGGAGTTATTTCGGAAGAATATGGATGTGTTTCTCCAAGATCGGCAATGCCTACAACATCCCTTGTTTCGGTTGTAGTTCCATTCCTGTTTGTAACCCAAACCTCCATTCTTAGGATCTGAACCGGGCTCGTGATCGCCGGCAAATTGGACATTATTTTATTGTAACTGTTTTTAAAATATTGCCCAACAAGAAAGTGCCTGTTCTCTTCGTATTCATCCGCTTTTATTTCAAACGGAGTCGCAGCTGCGCCCCCCTGCAGGTTTACACTTTGCCTTTGTGATTTTTGGTTGGCCAGCACCCCACTTATAAATAATTTACCAAACTGTAATTGTGTTTTCAATCCGAATAACTGTTGTGCGCCGGGTATCAATGTTCCTCTTGACGGGAAACTCACGTTACCTGCTTCAAAGCGCTTAAGTATTTCATCATCTTTTCCTGAATAATCAAGTTTGATCTGGTTATCAAGGTCGAAAGTTGCGTTTGTATTATAGTTAATGGGGAATTTTAATTTATCACCAATACTGGCATTCACGTTCAGCTGGGCGTTCATATTAAAATCCAGTCCGCCATTTTTTCTTGCTCTTTCGGGTAAGGTAGGGTTGTCAATTTTTTGTCCCTGGTAACCTGCCGTTATATCCACATTACCCTGCGGACTGATATCAATCTTACCATTCCCAAACAGGCGATTGAAGAGGTTATCGGTAAGCCTGAGCCTGGGTTTTGATAATTGTCCCCTGTTCAATATACTGGTCGTATTTCCCCTGTCTTTGAAATAATCCTGTTCTGACTGGCGGTTTCTTGCCTGCCAGAATTCTTCGAATGTATAAGTGATAGGTGTACGATAATAACGATTCCCTATTTTCTGATAAACAGTGTAGGTCCGTGATACCGGGTCGAAAGCAATTGAATCCCGTATGTTTGAAGGGTTATTAAGATCGTATGGGTTTCTGGGTCCGAGAATATTGTCGGTACGGTTGTCGTGTATCGGGTAATGTAAAGAATCCTGGGCTTTGGATGAAAATGCATTACCTGTAATAAGCAACGCGATAAAAATACAATAACCCGATATTCTAAGAATTGAATTTTTACTAAGCAACATTCGGTAAATCAGTTAAGGTAGTATTTTCTCAAATGGCTTTTAAAGCTTTTTTAATTAATTCTTCTAAGTGTGAAATATCAGGTTCTGAACGGATTATTTTTTGAATTGATTGCTCAGCTTGTAATCTTGAAATACCGAGGGCAGTTAAGGCTGTTAACGCATCATGCTCCAAAGTATTGCCTTTCAAATATACATTCCCTGATGAAAGAGCCTGTTTGCTGATTTTATCTTTTAATTCAAGTACTAATCTTTCTGCCGTTTTTTTACCTATTCCTTTGACGCTCTCAAGCAGCCTAACGTTGCCTTGTACGATGGCCTTCGTTATTTCATCGGGCTTGATAGAGGACAACATCATACGTGCAGTTGCTGCACCAACACCCGAAACGCTCGTCAACAATAAAAAGATCTCCTTTTCCACAGCATCAAAAAAGCCAAACAAAATATGCGCATCTTCTTTAACCTGCAAATGCGTAAATAGCTTACCCTCATTTAGATGCTGAATAGCCGCATAAGTATTCAGACTGATATTCACCTCGTAACCTACTCCATTAACATCTACGAAAACCTGGGCTGGACTTTTATAAGTAAATTTTCCCTGCAAATATGCAAACATATAGTTTCGTGGTCTGTCAATAGCGAAAATAAGGATATTTTATTAGCTATTGAGCGAAAAAAAACAAGAAGCTTTTTTCCATTACTTTTGATCTCCTGAATTGAGCCTTAATAAATTAAAAAAAATGTTCATTCCATGCAAAGACTTACTGCTGCAATAACTGCTGTTGGTGGCCATGTGCCAGAATACAGGCTGACCAACCAGATCCTGGAAACGATGGTTGATACAAATGATGAGTGGATAAGAACACGTACGGGAATTGATGAAAGAAGGATTTTAAAAGAAGATGGATTGGGCAGTAGTGACATGGGCGCTGAAGCGGTGAAAGTATTATTGAAAAAAAGAGGAATGGACGCAACAGAAATCGATTGCCTTATCTGCGCAACTGTAACACCTGATATGGTTTTTCCTGCAACAGGTAATATAATATGTGATAAAGCCGGGTTGGTAAACGCATTTAGCTATGATATTGGCGCTGCGTGCTCTGGTTTTCTTTATGCACTTACTACGGGTACTGCTCTGGTTGAAAGTGGCCGGTACAAAAAAGTGATCATTGTTGGCGTTGATAAAATGAGCAGTATAGTAGATTATAGCGACCGTGCCACCTGTATCATTTTTGGTGATGGAGCAGGAGCTGTTTTACTGGAACCCTCAGAAAATGGTAACGGTGTACTGGATAGTATATTAAAAAGTGATGGAAGTGGCAGGCAATACCTCCATATGAAGGCCGGGGGGTCTGTAAAGCCCGCCTCGGTAGAAACAGTGCTTGCCAAAGAACATTATGTTTACCAGGAAGGACAAGCTGTTTTTAAGTTCGCCGTAAAAGGCATGGCCGATGTGAGTTATGAATTAATGCAAAGAAATAACCTTACCGGCGATGATATCGCATGGCTGGTACCCCACCAGGCCAACCTGAGGATCATTGATGCAACAGCAAGCAGGATGAATTTACCCAAAGAAAAAGTGATGATCAATATCCAGAAATTTGGGAATACCACGGCCGGCACTATCCCCCTCTGCTTATGGGAATGGGAAAAGAAATTAAAGAAAGGCGATAATATTGTACTTGCAGCTTTTGGTGGTGGCTTTACCTGGGGCGCTACGCTTGTTAAATGGGCTTACGACAGTAAATGAATAACGAATGCTGAACAAGGAACAAGCAATGTTGAAGTTTTAAATTCGTAATTCCTTGTACTTGTTCGATATTCTTCCAGGTTTGCGATATATAAACAATGAATTTTACGTTCTCAACAAAGAAATAACAATACTGAATTACTTCATTCATAATTCCCTGTTCCCTGCTCAATATTCGAGGTCGTTTTACCGTTATTCTCTGGTAAATATTAAGTAAATTTGAGAATATACAAATCTGATCTATGCAAAAAAATTTACTCCTGTTTTTCCTGTGCCTTATTTTTTCATTATGCAGCCATGCCCAGCTCACCAGGTACATTGTAAAATTCAGGGATAAGAACAGCAATCCCTTTTCACTCAGCAACCCGTCGCAATACCTCAGCCAGCGGGCCATTGACCGCAGGTTAAGATACAATATTGCAATAGACAGTGCCGATCTTCCCGTTACACCAGGATATATTGACAGTTTGCGTTTATCGGGCAACGTTACAATACTAAATGTTTCCAAATGGCTGAACCAGGTTGCTATACAAACCACGGATGCAATTGCACTAAATAAAATAGCCAATTTCCCTTTTGTTTTGAGTTCCTCACCCGTTGCATCGAAGTTTACTTCGCTCCATCCCGTAAATAAACAACTCAATGTTCCATTTGTCGTCAGTCCATTTATTACAGATCCTTCATCGAGGACAACAGCCGGCTTTTATAACTATGGGGAATCTGAAGGACAGGTAAAGATCCACCATACCGATTTTCTTCATAACCATGGATTTCGCGGAGAGGGAATGATCATGACAGTACTGGATGCAGGTTTTTATCATTACCTCAGTTTACCAACGTTTGACAGTATACGAAATAACAACCAGGTATTGGGAACATGGGACTTCGTGGATAATGAAGCCAGCGTAGATGAGGATTATTATCATGGGATGCAATGCCTGAGTACGATCGCAGCCAATATGCCCGGTACATTTGTAGGCACTGCTCCAAAAACATCTTTCTATTTGTTTCGTACAGAGGATGTAAGCAGCGAATACCCTATCGAAGAGCAAAACTGGGCTGCTGGTGCAGAAAGAGCAGATAGCCTGGGTGCTGATCTCACTTCTACTTCTTTAGGGTATACACGATTCGATGATCCTTCACTGAATTATACTTACTCAGATATGGATGGCAACACAACGATCAGTGCACAGGCTGCTGACTGGGCAGCCAAAAAAGGAATGCTTGTGGTAAGTGCTGCGGGCAATGAAGGTAATAATGCCTGGCATTTTATTGCCACTCCTTCGGATGCGGACAGTACATTATGTGTAGGTGCGGTAAATGTAAGTGGAGATGTGGGAAGTTTTAGCAGCTATGGCCCAAGCAGTGACGGGCAAACAAAACCTTCGGTCGCGGCAGTGGGATGGAATGCTGTTGTAGCCAATCTAAACAATGGGCAACCTTCATTTAACAGTGGAACTTCATTTGCATGCCCTAATATGGCCGGTGTTACCGCTTGTCTCTGGCAGGCTTTCCAGGAAATTAATAACATGGGTATTATTAACGCATTGGAAATGTCGGCAACCAAATCTTCCAGTCCTGATGACAGGGTTGGTTTTGGTATACCAGATGTAAAGAAAGCATTTGTAATGCTTCAAAAACTATTGTATACTAAACAATTTACAAATACAGATTGCAACGCGGCATTTCAGTTTACTATTAAAACTGATAACAGCATGTATATTGATGTAGAAAGAAAGCTTGAAACAGAAACAACCTATGCAACAATTGCTACCCTTCAAAATAGCGGAAATTATGGAGCTCACGATTTTTCCTACAATGATGATATCAGCAATATTTCTCCCCAGGTGATCAGCTATCGTTTAAAAATGTCCATTGCTTCAGATACTACATTTTACCTTGATTCTGTTGTGGTAAATCATGCGCAGAATTGTAATGGAGTGGTGCCGTCCAATGATGTGATCATTGTACAGGAACAAGCTACCGCCGAACAGGTAAAGATTACAGTAAAGAGGATTAGCCCGGCTAAAATAAACATCGTGATTCATGATGCTGCGGGACAAAAAGTATATAGGAATGAATCCCGGCAACAGGCAGGAACTCAAATACAAATACTCGATTTAAGAGATATGCTTGCAAGCAGGGGAATGTATTTCCTCTCCGTTTATATCGACAATAAAAAAGTAAAAACAAAACAAATCATCAGGCCCTGATAATTAAGTTGAAAAAACTGCCACAAACATCGTGTCGGCTCTTTTTTCATAGCCTTTTAAATATTCCATTTGCAACAAAGTAAGGTTGAACCGTTCTTTAATAAAGTCGACAATCTCCTCATTTTCGTTTTTAAAAACGGAACAGGTAATATAGAAAAAAAGTCCGCCGGCTCTCAGGTGCGGGATAATATTTGAAACAATTCTTTTTTGTTTTGCTGCATATATACTGATTGATTCTTCCTTAAAATAAAATAATTGTTCGGGCGTACGGCTCCATGTTCCGCTACCGGTACAGGGTGCATCACATATGATTAAGGGAAAAGTTACTTCCGGTAACAAAGAAGCTTTTTCAGAAAGATCTGTAACAAATTTTTTATAAATATTAATCCCGGCCTCCTGCAATCTTTTACCAAGGTTTACCAAAATATTTTCACGGATATCCGATACGGTTAGTTTTACATTTCCTTCTAATTTATCAAACAGTAAAATGGACTTACCCCCGCTCGCCGCACAGCAATCCCATGCCTCCACTTTATCCTTGCCCGGCAACCAGGAAGGAAATCTTTCATAAAAATTCAATACCTGCTGCGAACTGTAATCCTGTATTACTGCATCCCTGTTGATCTTAACAACATCGTCCAGGGAAGTAGTATTGGTAAATTGTAAACAATATTCATTGATAATCTCAAATTGAATTCCCGCAACATTTAATTCACCTGTTACTTTTTTGATTTTACCCGGGCGCACACGCAGGTATAAGTGAGGCTGCTTTAAAAAAGAAATAACAAATAACCCGGCTTCAATTTCATTCCCAAGCTGGCCGGTTAAAGGAAAAACATTAACCGGATCCAATTGAAGCATTGATAATTTATCATTCACAGAAAGGGATACCTGTTCATTCCACTCCGGTCGCAATGCTGCTAAAATATCATTGCTTTTTGATTCAGAAAGAAACAAGCCGGTCAATATCTTTTCTTTAACAGGCACAGATCTTAATGCATGCCCCGTTCTGAAATAACTATAGCACAAGGAGGCGATCATCTTCCTGTCGCGGGAACCATATTTTTTTTTAGCTGAAAAAAAGGCTTTCAGGTGATGCACGAGCGGACCAGAACCGTCGTAAGTGCCGATAATTTCTGTTGCAGATGAAATATAAGAATGTAAGCGACTCATGGGATGTTGGATGCTGAATACTTGATGCCGGATAAAGGATGCATATATTAAAGGTCCAGCAAAGCATCAACGGGATCTTTACCAAAAAGTAACAACGCCGGATTTTCCAGTAATTGTTTCACCATCACCAAAAATCCAACCGACTCCCTTCCATCTATAATGCGGTGATCATAACTCAATGCAACATACATCATTGGTTTTATTACCACCTGGCCATTTACTGCCATAGGTCTTTCAACAATATTGTGCATACCCAGGATGGCGCTTTGTGGAATATTGATTATGGGAGTACTCATCATCGAACCAAATATTCCACCATTGGTGATAGTGAAGGTTCCACCGGTCATCTCTTCTATAGTAAGTTTATTATTTTTTGCTTTCGTTGCAAGATCTACTACTGCAGCTTCTATTTCTGCCATGCTAAGGCTTTCGGCATTGCGGATAACCGGCACAACAAGTCCTTTGGGTGCACTAACTGCAATGGATACATCACAATACTCATGATAAATAATATTTTCCCCATCGATATAAGCATTTACAGAAGGATATTGCTGCAATGCATAGCAGCATGCTTTGGTAAAAAAACTCATGAAGCCCAGGTTAACTCCGTGCTGTTCTTTGAATTTATCCTTGTATTTTTTCCGTACATCCATGATAGCGCTCATATCCACTTCGTTAAAAGTAGTAAGCATGGCAGTAGTATTTTTTGCTTCCACCAGGCGGCGGCTGATCGTTTTACGCAGGTTGCTCATTTTTTCAGGCCTGTCATTCCTGCTGAATAATGTTGTACCTGGTTTACGTCCCGGGTGGCTTAGCGCTTCCAGCACATCCTGCTTTATTATTTTTCCATTACTTCCTGATGGTGTAATGCTTTTGCTGTCTACTTTTTTATCTGCTATTATTGCTGCGGCAACAGGAGTAGCTTTTATTTCTGAAACGGGTTCTGCCTGCTTTTGTTCTTTCTTTTCCTCTTTTTTTGCAGCCGGTTCAGGTGCTGCTTTGGCCTTTTCTTTTTTCTCAGGAGCCGCTGCTGCTGCGGGTTTCTGGGCGTCTGTATCAATAGTTCCAACAAGATCACCAATGGAAAGCGTATCCCCTTCTTTGGCAACCTGCTTTACAAGTCCTGCTTTTTCTGCATTGATTTCAAAAGTAGCTTTCTCACTTTCCAGCTCGGCAATCACTTCATCCCTCTCGGCCCACTGGCCATCAGTTTTGAGCCATTTTACCAGGGTTACTTCACTGATACTTTCACCTACTGTTGGAACTTTTATCTCTATAGACATCACAAAAAATGTTAGGGTGCAAATTTCGGGGAAAAACAGGACTATTAAAAATTGATTTAGACGCAGCTACCTGAAAATCTTTTTTCAAAATGAGCTTTTAGAGTACCGCCTTGTATTAATATTTCAATTATCTTTATTCGGTATTAAGATCCGCCCTATTAAACACTTTTACCAATTACTAATCCTATCCTTCCAAATACTAATTAAAACAGGCAAAGTTTATACTTCCGCTTATTTTTACAATTGACTACAAATGCCAGACAATACACTTTAAAAGTTCCTTTATGACAAACAAATTACTCTGTGTTATTTTATTTTCATTGATGTTGACTTCCACCCTGACTACCCAGGCCCAGCTAAGTATCAATGGAGCATCTTTTACAATTGAGTCGGGCGCTACAGTTACTGTACAGGGCAACCTGAGCAGTAATATGGATATTGCTGGTGCGGGCAGGATTATTATGAAGCCAGCTGTAGCAGGATCACAAACTATCAACATGAACGGTTTCAGCATCCCTAACCTGGAAATTGATAATACTGCCAATGTAAGTCTTGCCGGGAATACAAGAATTGGTTCATCACTTCTTTTCACCAATGGCAAACTCCAGGTAAGCAACAATACGCTCACCCTCGCTCCCACTGTAACTTCAACCGGTATGGGCACGAATAAATTCATTGAAACAAATGGTACCGGATATGTTCGAAAAGAAATTACAGCAGACCAGACCAATTTGGTAATGCCTGTTGGAACAGGTGCTGATTATACTCCTCTTTCTGTTACAAATACAGGTAGCACTTATGCGGCTGCTTCTATTGGTGTGCAGGCAAAAGGTGTTGCAGATCCTAATAAACATCCACGAACTGAATCTTTTCTCACAGTATACTGGCCAATAAATAAAACGGGGATTACCGGCGGCACTACCTCTGCGGTTGGAACTTATACCGACCCATCAAGGGTAACTGGTACAGAAGCTGATCTGAAGGGTATGTTCTGGAATGGAACAAACTGGAGTGCGGCAGGCGGTTCTCAAAATGCAGCGACGAATACCGCCGGAGCAACCATTGCGGGCACATCGGGCGAACTATATGCCATGAATACATTTGTATTGGTGGCGCCTAAAGTGTTCTTACAAGGCGCATACAATGCAACTACGCAGTTGATGAATGACAAATTACGTAACAGCGCTGCTACTTATACACCAGGTGTTTTACCTGCATCTAACTTATTACCGAATACAGATCCTTATCGTGTAGCTCCGTATAATTTTACGCAAACAGGTAACACAGTTGCAGAGAATGTAATTTCCGGTTCTTTTGCAAATCCTTTTATTGACCAGGCAAATGCAAGTAATAATATTGTTGATTGGGTATTTCTTGAATTGAGAAGTGTAGTTACACCCGGTAATACAATTTTACAAACAAGGTCTGCATTATTACAAAGAGATGGCGACATTGTTGATATTGATGGTGTAAGCCCTGTTTATTTCAAAAATGTACCTGCAGCAAATTACACTTTGGCAGTTCGTCACCGCAACCACCTTGCTATGAGTACCAACCCTGCAACATTTACCAAGGCATTGAATCTTGTAAGTTCTGGTGTTGATTTTTCAACAATTGCTGCCAGCAGCCTGATGGGAGCAGCGAATACAAATTATTTGAATAGTGCATCTAAAAATATGTTGTACGCTGGAAATGCTAATGGGAATACAAATGTGAAATATATCGGGTTATCAAATGATAAAGATTATATCCTTGTGAACACTTTAAATAATAATGTTGCGGCACCGCTTCAGAATGTATATAATCCGTCAGACCTTAATTTAAACAGAACTGTGAGCTATAATGGTTTGGCAAACGACAAAGACCTGATACTGGTAACAGTATTACAAAACAGTCCTTCAGGACAAAAATTGCAGGTTTTGCCTAATTAATTATTCACTCTTCAATCTTAACTATAACTAACACTTAGAATATGAAAAAAATATTTATACCGATCCTGGTTCTCTTTATTTGTTCGAATGCCTTTGGTCAGACAATAAGGGCTAGTATCGGAGCGGGCACTCAAAATAACAGGGCTATCGTTTATGTAAAGCCAGACGTAACCCAGGTAGCCAGCAATATATCTACTCTTCAGTTTAATGTTGCTGTAGATGCAACCGGGCTGGTAAATGCCCCCACTTTGAACGTTGTTTCCGTGGGTGCAGGTTTTGGTGCTCCTGCAAACTGGTTACATGATATTCCACCCTATCTTGAAGGTGGTTATTGGAACTATAACCTTTTTACAAACCTTTCTCCCTTAACACCAGCCTTAACTGCCAATACAGAAATACCGGCATTGGAAGTAGAATTTACAAATGGTTCTCCTAATATGGCCAAGGTTGCTTTAACAACGCTTCCTGATGGAGGTAGTTTTCCTTCCTATGCATTGTTTTATTGCACGGGAACGGTTAATTCCAACGGATTAAGTGACCTGTATTATGCAAGAACAGGCACAACGGTAGATAATCAGAACAGTTATGATCCAACTGGGGGAACAGCCGGAACTGCAACCTCTACTGCTATTATTACTTCTTCATTAACCATTGTACCTGTTAGATTTGTTTCATTTGATGTAATAAAAAAACAAGACAATGCTTTACTTAGCTGGGCTGTTGAAAATGAATCCTCTCTTGCTGATCGTTATGAAATTGAAAGAAGTTTGAAAGGAAATAATTTTAGTGTAATCGGAACTGTTTCAGCTATCAACAACGGAATACCAAACAAAACTTATACAAGTACTGATATTAAACTCTCTTCTTTAAATTCTACAGGAAAGATCTATTATCGTATCAGGCAGGTTGACAGGGATGGCAAATCAGCATATACAGATATTAAATCGGTAAGACTGGATGGAAAAACATTTGACGTTAGTGTATATCCAAACCCGATAGTTGCAAACTCTACCGTTTATATTGATCTTGCAAATGCAGCTAAGGTTTCAATAAAACTTATTGATGCTGCGGGAAAAACAATCCAGGCTACAACGCTGGATGGTATAAAAGGTTTAAATACATGGCCATTAAGTATGAACAAACTTGCAACAGGAACTTATGGAGTACAGGTTCAGGCAGGAGAAGAAAGTAAAACCATTTCTGTGGTTAAAAGCAAATAAATTTTAATCTCGTTATAATTAAAAGCCCGGACATTTGATGTTCGGGCTTTTTTTGCGAATTAAGAATAAGACATCACAAACAAATGCGTGGAAATTACAGCCAGGCAAATTAAAATGCGTGCTAAATTCAATTGAACATTAATTAAACCATTATTAAAGTATAAGATTTAAGAAGTTTTCAATACTAATTTTGAATCAGTAAGTCATTTTCAATTCTGAAAGATTTGCCATTTCTTATGGTTATTTTGGCGCCTGCTGAAACTGTCTGTAGTATATTCAAAACACACTCCCCTGTCGCTAAAGGATCAATAATAATTTCAGAACATCCTGTTATTGTTGATGGTGGCATTAAGCCATTTAACCAATTAGCTGCATCATTCCAGTTTCCATTGCCGTTAAATGTATAAGAGTTTTGCGCCTGAAGACTTATAGGTGAGGAAAAGCTTTCACAACCCGCAAATGCCGTTACTTTCACTTTATATACACCAGTTTGAGAAGCTGTATACGTAGCATTGTTTGCATTGTTTATTTCTGATTCGTTTAAATACCATTGGTACGTATATGAAGAACAAAAACTGGTTGATAACATATTTGTTTCCCCGTTACATAAGATAGAAATGCCATTCGACGTGATATCGGCAGCAGGCAGATCGCATTGTTTAAATTTTGCAAGAAAAATATCATCGCTTCCGGCACTTGTTATTGTTGAATTACCATACGATGCAGTTCCACGAAATCTTCCTGAAATAAATAAATCTTCAGTACCATTTATAACAATTCCAAGTGTAGCATCGTCCTGTGTGCCCCCGAAGGTTTTTATCCAGTCTATTTTACCATCTTCTTCAACATGTGAAAGAAATGCATCGTAATTTCCATTACTTGTTACACTTAATGAGTCAAGCTGGATAGATTGAATAAAAGCACCACATAAATAAATATCATTGTTATTGCCTTTTATCAGTCGCTGATTATTGCCCTGAGAACCGGTTACAGATGCCTTTGCCCATATGGGATTTCCGTTAGGATCATATTTGATCATTATCATTTTACCCGTGTTTGATAAAGGAATAACAATATTGTCAACTATCGCATTGCTGTCTACATTTCCAATAGTGTAGATATTATTTGCTGCATCAACAACAACCGATTCCAATTCATCCGTACCTATTTCTGGGCTGGAAAGTTGTCTCGCCCACTGTGCATTGCCGTTCATATCAAGCTTACATATAAATCCATTCATATCATGCAATACAGGAGATACTAGTGTTATTCCATCAATTGTAACAGTCTCGCGATATCGTCCACACATTATAATATTACCTGCATTATCTACTGTAATACCATAAGCATTTTTAATATTATTATCCAATGCGTATGTTCTCAGCCATAATTGTGATCCTGATGTATTATACTTGGTAATAAATAAGCCATCTGATGCACCCGTAGAATAATAACCGGTAATAACTATAATATCATTAGCCTTATCAATCATTATATCATTTGGACTTGCATGATCAGTTGCGTTAATTTTTTGAGCCCATTGTACATCACCATTAGAATTTAATTTTAATAAAAATGCAGCTCCGTTATTTGTTCCATTACCAGAGATTGTTGTTGTACCAAATGTGACGGATGATTCTATTGAGCCTATAACATAAATATCTCCATTATTATCTATCGCAATGCCATTCCCTGCTTCTCCTTCGTTACTTCCAAAACGAAATGCCCATTGAATTTGTCCTGTATTATTATGTTTGGAAACAAAAATATCCGGTGCAGTAGTTGGCGTAGTTAAAATAATCCCATTTCCGAAATTTGCGGCTCCCTGTATATCACCGGTCATATAAAGGTTCTCGTTCGCATCAATAACAACATCTACACCCGCATCCGATAGTGTTGAACTACCCGCCTGAACCGCCCACTCAAAACTCTGGGAGTTATTACAGGACTCAATACAAGTTTGTGTAATTGGAAATGATTGTCCGCTAACAATGATACTTCCATTCCTTGTAACACCACCCGTGCAGGAACTAACATTATAATTAATCGTTCCGTTACCAAAACCCGCATTATTTATGATTGTGATCCATGGATCATTTGTGCTTGCATTCCATTCACAACATTCATCTGCTGTTATGGTAATATTTCCGCTTCCCCCACCCGACTGATAGCTTGCACCACCGGATGATATACCAATTGAACAACTAACACAACCAATAATTTCAAATGGAAATGCATAAACATTATTGGTCTTATCGCTTTCGCTAACTATATTCTGGTAATCAGCCACCATAATAACATAATAATTGCCACATGCAAAGCATTCGGGAATTCTGAATCCCGCACTTTCGTGATCAGTTTCGCCCGGCGACAATGAACTGAAATGTTCATCATCAATATAAACATCAGATGCATCAAAGATGTTATCCGTAGAAACATAAAAGCCCATTCTTGCAGCCGGAGACGTACTGCTTCCGTTGTTTGTACAATCAAATGAAACAGGAATATAAGTATCAATATTCCCTGAAAATGGAGGAACGCCAATATAAGTCAAAACGATATCAGCAGGGGCGCACACATCTACTGAAATTGATTCCGCATCAATATTATTAGATTCCCCGCTTGCGCCTTCATCTACATCATCATCTGCATCTGCAATAATTAAAATATACCATGAACCTGTATTTGTTCCTGCAGGTATATTCAAAGTTTTGGCTTTTGAAATTGAACCGTTACTGCTTATACTACCAATAGAACTGCTTCCCAGCAAAACATCACTTGCAGAATACGAGGTATTGGATGACAAATAATATTTTGCAGTTGATGATGAAGCAGACGATCCTCCTGTATTTTCAATCTCGTAGGAAATAGTCAGACTCCCCTGCTCACAGATATTATTGCTGGAAAGATCAACACTTGAAATCACCAGGTCAGGATCTGTAATAGGATTTGATTGACCGGGAGAAGTAATACAAATGTCAAAATCTCCTGAATAGGCGCTACCAATACCATAACCAAAAACTCTGACAAGATAAGTAGTCCCAATTACAGGATTAAAAACAAGATCTTCTGCATAACCGGAAGGATTATTATCTGCGCAACCTGTCTGTGAAAGTGAGAGGCAATTACCAGTATAAACCCCAAGAACAATATCAAAATTTGGAAGATTGCTAGTGGGAATTGCTTTTATGGTGATAGGATTGGTGCTCGTGGCAACAATTGAAAACCAAACGTCATCATCATACCTGCCGGTTTGGTATGGAACACCAGAACATGACGTAAAACTGACTCCCGGACTTGGTGGAGTAGCACCAATGGTAGTACAACTTGTAAAAATACAGGAAGATGTTATTGAAATAGGTTTAGGTGCGCAGGCATAATCATTATCGCAAAGTGTAACTGATGTGGTCACAAATAAACTCGCTCCCTCGCTGGGGACTGAGGAACAGGGATTAGTAACCTTACACCTGTATTGATATCCGCTCATTCCAACATTGGTACTGCTTATGTTAAGTGTTGTTGTATATACACCTGAATAAGTTGAGTTATTGGCAAGATTTGTCCATGCGCTTCCTGTATTAATCTGCCATTGAAATAAATTATCATTACCCGAGGCAGAAATATGAAAGCTTGCACTTGCCGGAGCTACTACGAATTCTATCAAAGGAATACTTAAAACAGGCGGTTGACAGCCTAAAATGCCTACAACATTAATTTGTACTGTTGCAAAATTATTTTCTTCATCACCTTCATCAATTATTAGAGAACCATCTGCGGAGAAGAATAAATAATATGTTCCTGAAGGGGTATTAGAAGGAATAACTATTTGTTTATTCAATGAAATAGTTTGTGTAAAGGCAGGTATTGTTTGATTTACAAAATATTCATCGAGGTATATATCTCCATTTTGGTCCGGAGTTAGAGCATCATCAACGGAAAGATGAAAGCTAACATAGTTAGGAGGTGCATTTATAGATCCAATATTATCTTCAGCAAAAGAAATAGTTATACTATTACCTGCACTAACGGTCAATGGTGCCGCTTGAGGATTGATGATTATTAAATCAGGTGGTAACTGGCAAGTTATTGGAGAAAAATATTTTCGATAAATACCATTTTCCATTGCTGTTTGCATTCGGCTTGCCTGATCACTACTAAACATAAACTTACACTCATCATAAGTATAATCCATATAGTTCATAAACATATCTCCATTGATATTGGTAATGTTTGTATTTCCCGGACCATCCGGTCTCGTGCAAAGTCCTGCATGTAAAGGAAAAACTGGGCAGCCGGTGTTACATCCTACAGGATTGATCGAACCGCCATATTGTGGAGGCGTATCTTCGCAATAATCACTACCTCCGCAATTATCCAAGTCACCCCAAATATGACGTAGCCCAAGCCAGTGACCTACTTCATGAGTTGCAACTCGACCTTTATTGTAGTGAGCCATGTTGGCTGTGCCTGTATTTCCCCATGCTGAAGTACGGATTACTATTCCTGAAGTGCTAGCTGTTTCAATACCAGAGGTAATTCCACTCAATCCTGATAGTGCAGGAAAAGTTGCATACCCTAATAAACCAATATCCCATTCAGCCAGCCATATGTTTAAATATTTTGTAGGATCCCAAATTGAATTAGGTTTAATAACATCATTGAAATAAGCTGCCAAATCATCATTATTAGAAAAAAAATTGGGATTCGTCCAGCCCCTTGCTTGCCAATTTATTCTTTCAATTCCCTCTTCAGAAAGCGCAGATCCATCTACATAAATTTTTGCTAAGCAAAATTGAATTCCGGTATTTCCTGATTTTACTGCGGCAAATACTGATGGTGCATTATTAATATCTGAATTAGTCCCTGCGTAATCGTTATTAAGAATAGTAATTTGTGATTGAACCTGTGCCAGAGAAATATTTTCATTTACTCCCTCATTATCACCGTTATGTAAAATATGTACTATCACGGGAATTGTATAATCAATAAGATTTCTATTTCGCTCTTTAGTAATTTTAAACTGTTGAACTTGCTTTGAAAACAATTTCTCCCAGTTAGAGCTAGGGATTCCGGTCCCGCAAATGTCTTGTGCAGACGAAGACAAATTAAGAATAGTAATCAAAAAGTAAATAATAAATAGTATACGCATGACGATTGTAACTTTATAAGAAATGAATAGGTTATAGGCGGATAATCATAGAAGAATTTAGATTTAAGCTGGCGAATTTTTCCCAATATAATTCCAATCTTAGTAAATTTTACAAAAACAAAAAAAGTGAGCCTTTACAGCTCACTTTATCTTATATAATATTTTCAAGTCCGATCTACGTTCCCAAATAAGTCCTCAACAACTTACACCTCGAAGCCGTTCTCAGCTTCGTGATTGCTTTATCTTTTATCTGTCGTACCCTTTCCCTGGTAAGATTAAATCGTTCTCCAATGTCTTCAAGGCTCAAAGGATGATCGATACCGATTCCGAAGAAGAAGCGAATCACTTCTTTTTGCCTGTCGGTAAGCGTGCTTAAGGAGCGTTCTATTTCTGTTTTAAGCGATGCATTCACTGCGAGCTCATTATCTGTACTGGTTGCATTCTGGTTCTCCAGTACATCAATCAATGTACCTTCTTCCCCATCGAAAAGTGGCTGATCCATGCTCACATGCCTTGCTGCCACGCCCAGCGTTGCGGCTACTTCTTCTGTGTCGATATCCAGCAGGAACGCAAGTTCTTCAGGAGTTGGTTCCCTTTCATATTCCTGCTCTAATTGTGAGTAAGCTTTACTGATACGATTGGTGAGACCCACTTTATTCAGGGGCAGTCTTACAATACGTGATTGTTCTGCAAGCGCCTGTAAAATGCTTTGCCTGATCCACCAAACAGCATACGATATAAATTTAAATCCGCGGCTTTCATCAAAACGCTGAGCAGCCTTGATCAGGCCAAGATTGCCTTCATTAATAAGATCGGGAAGGGTTAAACCCTGGTTCTGGTATTGTTTAGCAACGGAAACAACAAATCTGAGGTTTGCTTTTGTGAGTTTGTCCAGCGCTGCCTGGTCGCCTTTTTTAATGAGAATTGCCAGTTTTACTTCTTCTTCGGGAGTGATCAACTCTACTTTCCCGATTTCCTGTAGATATTTCTCTAAACTCTGGCTTTCACGGTTAGTGATGGATTTAGTTATTTTCAGCTGACGCATACTCATAATCCGGTTGGTTTTGGGGGTTTACTAATTAAATTCAATTTTATCGAATATCAACTAGCTTAACGTAATTTAAGTCATTATCGTATGTGAACAAAAAAAATAATGTGATATAATTCCCGATCGGTTTGAAAATCATTTCTAAAATAAATCAGCTTAAAAGAAAAATAATGATGTAAATATTTTGCCACGTTAATTATTTTTCTATAATTGCAGCATACAAGGATAAATACTAAGAATGAGTAAGAAATTGTTATATACGTTGGAATACCCGGTTAGATGTTCACCTTCGATCTTATATGAATTTTTGAGCACACCCGCAGGATTACAGGAATGGTTTGCTGATAAGGTTGATGAACGTGATGGAATGTTTAGTTTTTCATGGAATGGTACCGAAGACAAAGCTAAGCTTGTAGATAAGGAACTTGATAAATTTATAAGGTTTCATTGGACGCACGCACAAAAAGACGAATACTTTGAATTCTCTATCGACAGATCTGAAGTTACCAACCAGACCATACTGATCGTTAAAGATTTTGCGGAGAAAAAAGATATAAAAGACCAGAGCCAGTTATGGGAATACCAGGTTAAAGATCTTTTTCACCGGATCGGCAGTTAAAAAATTCCTGAGATTCTTTTATAACCTTCATTGAACAAAGCAGGCATCTCATTCCATTCATCCAGTCCGAATTTTATTGCCAGCTTGATAAAGTTATTTTTTTCAAATAATTCTATTCGTTGCTGTTGCGTGAACTGATCATAAGGAAGAAAATTATCTTCTTCAAAATGGTGCTGCCATTGGTTTTCATTAACGCCAATAAAAAATCCTTCCATCAATGATGCAGATGCTGTATAAAATTTTTCTTTCGCGAAATTTTTATAGATGCCTGAAAGATGAAGCGTAACACTGAAGAAATTACCCCACCAAAACATGGTTCTTACTGCAAAAATGTCTTCCTTTTCAAAACATCTCGGATAATCAAGGATCACATAAGGTAGCCGGAGATAATTCTCCCCTTTATATATTTTTGGAACGGAAAGCCGGACATTATCTGGCAGTATATCATTATTGATGATAGTGGATTGTATCAACGGGATGTTTTGCGCAAACAGCTCATATACTTTCTCCACAATTAATTGTTTCGTTAAAATCCAATCTACATTTTTAACCAATGAGAGTTCCTTATCAGAAAGAGTTATTTTTGTTTTTCCGGGCATAGTGAAAATTAGTGTTTTTTTACGACTGCTTTTAGAAATTCGGTATGATAAAAAGATTAGACAAACTCATCATCAAAGCTTTTATCGGGCCTTTTGTTGTAACATTCTTCATTGCATTTTTTGTTTTGATGATGCAGATCCTGTGGAAGTATGTAGATGACCTTGTGGGAAAAGGACTTGATTTTTTAACCATCGGGCAATTTTTATGGTATGCCAGCTCTTCTTTGCTAACGCTTGCAATGCCTATTGCCATCATTATTTCTTCCATTATGACTTTCGGCAACCTGGGAGAAAGTTTTGAACTGGTGGCAATAAAGGCTTCCGGAATTTCTTTACTCCGCTTCATGCGGCCACTGATGTTTGTATCCATACTTTTTTGTGGCATCACTTTTTTATTTGCCAATTATGTGATCCCATATGCCAACCTGAAATTTATTACGCTTTACAATGATATCTATTTTAAAAAACCCGCTTTCGACCTTAAGGAAGGCCAGTTCTTTACTTTTATTCCAAACTATGCCATTCGTGTTGGTGAAAAAGATCCTGATGGCAAAACAATAAAAAATATATTGATCTATGAACAGAACAATATACTCCAGGACAACAGTATTGTTGCTGAAAAAGGTGTGATGAAAATTTCGGACGATAAGAATTACCTGGAATTTAACCTGGAGAACGGGCACCGGTATCAGGAAAAAGGCAATGCATTTGACTCCACAACTGAATTTATCCGCATTGGTTTTAAGGATTATAAAAAGCTTTTCGACCTGAGTGCACTGCAAGGCGGGAAAACAAATGAGGAGAATTACAAAAATAATTTTAAGATGCTGAGCGCAAGACAGCTCAATAAAAGCATAGATTCATTATCAAAAGTGCACGACAGCCTGGAAAAAAAACTTGACAGGGATCTCGGTGTGTACCTCCATTATACCAATATTGCCGAAAGTACCTGGCAAAAAGCAGGCAATGCAACATCAGCCTTACCCAAGAACAGGTTGATACCGGATTCTGCATTCAGCCGCGTAAGAAACAAGGCAATGTCGGTTGCAACCGATTTCAAAAGCTCACTCATGTTTGAATCAATGGATGTACAATCAAGAGCAAAAGAGATCATGCTGCATAAAGTTGAATGGCACAGAAAATTTTCTTTGTCACTTGCCTGCCTGGTATTGTTTTTCATTGGTGCACCGCTTGGGTCTATTATAAGAAAGGGAGGTATCGGCATGCCCCTGGTAATAGCGATCATATTCTTCCTCATCTTTCACCTGTTGAACACTTTTGGAGAAAAATTTGTGAAAGATGATATCCTCAGCCCGATAGTTGGAATGTGGCTTGCTGTAATAGTGCTTATTCCGATCGGAATATTTCTTACTTATAAAGCAATGCATGATTCCCAGCTTTTCAATAAAGAGTATTATTACAGGGCCTTTAAAAAAGTACAAGCTTTGGTTAAGGGATCTAAAAGCAACTCATCCACAAAATCTTAAAATAAAAATTATGGAAAATTTTAATCCTGGAAGTCGCAGAAAATTTATTAAAACAACTGCCGCCGGTACAGCTGCGTTAACGATCGGGTTGGCGGGAATAGGTTCTTTGCTGGAATCGTTCAGCACAGGTACAAATGATCTTTCAAACCCCGATGCGCCATTCAGCACCGGCTTTGATCAAAAACCTTTACCATATAAGTATGATGCATTGGAAAATGTAATTGATGCAATGACAATGGAAATTCATTATACAAAACATGCAGCTGCTTATTCAAAGAATTTAAAAGATGCTGCTGCAGCAGAAGGTATTGCTCCTGACAAAACGGTTGAAAGTATATTCCCGGAAATTGCGAGGTACACGCCAAAATTACGCAACAATGCCGGCGGTCATTACAATCATGAAATGTTCTGGCAAAGCATGCGTCCAAAAAAAGAGGACAATAAACCCGGCGGAAGCCTGGCAGAAGCCATCGATAAATCATTCAGCTCTTTTGCAGGTTTTAAAACGGTATTTGGAGATGCGGCTAAAAACAGGTTTGGAAGCGGCTGGGCATGGCTGTACAGGGATGCTTCAAAAAACCTGAAGATCGGCAGCACCCCCAACCAGGATAATCCATTGATGCAGGGAGCAGAAATTAAAGGCTTTCCTATACTTGGACTGGATGTATGGGAGCATGCATACTATTTAAAGTACCAGAACAAGAGAGCTGATTATATTGAAGCATGGTGGAATGTGGTGAACTGGGATTATATACAGCAGCGGTTTGATACGGTTTAATTCTTCATAAAGTCAAAATTAAAAAGTCAAAAATCAAAAAGTACATGTTTTCACTTTTGATTTTTGACTTTTTATTTATAGTAGCCTTTCATTTAAGAAGCCCCTAAAATAGACTCAGCCTTTGCAGGAAACATCCGGGGTAACGGAATGTAGCTGGCAAAGGCTGATAAATTGACAAGCAATCGTGGTGCAAATGTAATGAGTGGGTTTTTAAAATTCCAAATTAAAATCATAATTTTTTGTAACAATTTTATTGCATCACATTAAAAGATTTTATTAATATTTTTTATTACTGTCATGTTGCAGAATTTTATTATAAACAACTAGATTTGTGTCCCCCATTACAATTATCATCAAAAAAAATTTGTTATGCAGGTTTGGAAAGAATACCAGGAAAAAAACAAGGATCGTTTTTTAAACGAATTACTTGACCTGTTACGCATACCGAGTGTAAGTGCAAAATCAGAACATAAACCTGATATGTTGCGTTGTGCAGAATCTATAAAGCAAAGATTGCTGGAGGCCGGTGCGGATAAAGCTGAGATCTATCAAACAGCTGGCCACCCGGTTGTATATGGAGAAAAAATAATTGACCCTTCTAAGCCAACTGTATTGGTTTATGGGCATTATGATGTACAACCGCCGGAACCATTGGAATTATGGAAGAGCGGTCCATTTGATCCTACTATCAACGATGGAAAAATATTTGCCAGGGGAAGTTGTGATGATAAAGGCCAGTTGTATATGCATGTAAAAGCATTTGAAACAATGGTTAAGACAAATACCCTTGCAAGCAATATCAAATTCTGCATTGAAGGGGAAGAAGAAGTAGGCTCTCCCAACCTGGGAAAATTTGTTACATCGCAATAAAGATCTGTTAAAAGCAGATTGTGTATTGATAAGTGATAGCGCTATGATCAGTCTTGATACTCCCAGCCTCGATATTGGCGTGCGTGGATTGAGTTATATCGAAGTGGAAGTAACAGGCCCAAACCGCGATCTTCATAGCGGTGTTTATGGTGGCGCGGTAGCCAACCCCATTACCATTCTTGCAAAAATGATCGCTTCGCTTCATGATGAAAATAATCACATTACTATTCCCGGGTTTTATGATGATGTAATTGTTGCCACTGAAGATGAAAGAAAACTGATGGCAAAAGCTCCTTTTGATGAAAAGGAATATAAAGATGACCTTGGCGTAAAAGAATTATGGGGAGAAAAGGGATTTTCAACAAATGAAAGAACAGGCATCAGGCCAACACTTGAATTGAATGGTATCTGGGGCGGGTATACAGGAGAAGGTGCAAAAACAGTTTTGCCATCAAAAGCATTTGCAAAAATTTCTGCAAGGCTTGTCCCCAACCAGCAATCAGGTAAAATGACAGATATGTTGATAAATCACTTTGAAAAAATTGCTCCGCCATATGTAACTGTAAAAGCCACTTTACATCATGGCGGCGAACCTTATATGACGCCAATTGACAGTACAGCATATAAAGCAGCAGCAAAAGCCATGGAAGCAACATTTGGCAAAAAACCGATCCCGGTACGAGGTGGTGGAAGTATTCCCATTTGCTCTTTATTTGAAAAAGAACTTGGAATAAAAGTAGTGTTTATGGGTTTTGGATTGGATAGTGATAATCTGCATAGCCCAAATGAAAAATTTGACCTTGCTAATTTTTATAAAGGGATTGAAACGATACCTTATTTTCATAAATTCTTTACGGAAACGAAGGGTTAGTTTAGAAGCTTATTGGTTTAGAAGTTTAGAAATTTTAATACATTCTAAATTTCTAAACCAATAATCCTCTAAACCGTAGCATCACGCTGCTTTCGCAAGCTGAATATTTGCTATCAATTTAACTTCTTCTCCCAAAGCAAGGCCGCCTGTTTCAGTTAACGCGTTATATGTTAATCCAAACTCTTTCCTGTTTATTTTACCGGTTATTTCAAAACCATGTTTAATGTTGTTATAATGGTCTTTTTCAGAGCCGCCATATTCCACATCCAGTTGTACCGGCCTGGTAACGCCTTTCATAGTAAGGTTACCCAATAGCTTATAGTCACCCCTGCTTGTTTTAGTAAATGAGGTTGATTCGAAACTGATCTCGGGGTAAGCTTCCGCGTCAAAAAAATCCGTTCCTTTCAGGTGTTCATCTCTTGTTTCCTGGTTGGTATGAATACTGTTTACATCCATTGTAAAATGAATGGCTGCATCGTTAAAATCATCCCCTGTAGATTCCACTTCCCCGTGGAAATTTTTGAATGATCCGGTAACAGTTGAAATAACGAGGTGTCTCACTTTAAAAAGCACTTCGGAATGTAATGGATCTACGGCCCATTTTGTTGCTGTAATTGTTGCTGCTGTCATGATTGAATATTTAAATTATTTTTCGATGACACAAAGTTATTGTACATTTGCTATACAAAGTATAGTACTATACTTTCATATAGCACTATACAAAAGGATAGTAAAAATGGCAAAGAAAAATACAGAACCCAGAACACAGGAAACCTGTACCAAGGCAATGATCCCGGTAAAAGATGCACTGGATATATTAAGTGGCAAATGGAAACTGCAGATCATTATATCGCTTTCGTTTGGCAACAAGCGGTTTAGCCAGATGGCTAAAGAAATACCAGGGATAACAGATAAAATGCTTTCCAAGGAGCTCCGAGAGCTTGAACAGAATGAGCTTGTAAAAAGAACAGTATATGATGCTGTGCCCGTAATAGTAGAATATTCAATGACCACTTACGGGAAAACCCTGGAAAAACTTATTGAAGAACTCCAGGCCTGGGGAAGCCGGCACAGGAAAAGAATTATGCAAAAAAAGAGTTGACAAAGGCACTTGTGTTAAAAGAAATGAAGCCGGAAACAATTTATTCTCTACGCTTTCGTTATATGCATAATTGTTAATGTTAACCTCTAAATGTTACCCAATGAAAAAGATCATTGCTTCTCTTTTCGCATTTTTTGGCGTGTATAAAGTTGCACAGCAAGGAATGTAAAAGAAAAACATCAAGTCCCGGTCACACCGGGATTTGTTTTTTTATAGATACCTGTTTTCATCAGGCTTGTTAGGGAGACAAAGTTTTCATCTCAGCGCTTTGAGGCCCGGCGGTTCCGGCGATTAATATATTTTAAAAAAATACCCAAACTAACCTGCCATATTAATTCCTAATTCATTTTTGCATCTAGCCGATTTTATATATTTTTGCACCCCTTCGTCGGGGTAGCTCAGCTGGTTAGAGCATCGGATTCATAACCCGAAGGTCGGCAGTTCAAGTCTGCTCCCCGATACAAGCCTTGAGCAATCAAGGCTTTTTTTATGATTTACACTGTCTATATACTTTATTCTGAAAAGCACAATAAACATTATACAGGGTTCACTTCCAACCTTGAACAACGATTATTGTCACATAACTTTTTAGGAAAAGATTGGACGGCAAGATATCGGCCCTGGAAGTTAATTTTCGTTAAAGAATTTTTTGATAAAACAACATGCATGACTTATGAGAAATGGTTGAAATCCGGCGCAGGAAGAGGCTTTATTAAAAATCTTTCAAACTAGCATCGAATTCATATCCGCCGCGGCGGACGGCAGTTCAAGTCTGCTCCCCGATACAAAAGCCTTGAGAAATCAAGGCTTTTATAATTTACAAACATTTTATTTTGAGGCACTTTCGCTTTTTTTCACCCTTTTACGTGGCATATGAAATTTAAAGCTTACGATGGCAGGTATCGTATCGCCCAATAAATAGCCCCATGGTTTTAAGGGCTCAATGCGATCGCACATTACTTTTACGATAGCAGTAAGTGGTATAGAGAGAAACATGCCCGGAATGCCCCATAATGCCCCGCCCAGTAATACCACTATGATAGAAACAAGCGCATTGATCTTTACTTTAGATGCAACAATTTTGGGAACAAGAAAATTGTTATCAATAAACTGTACGAGGATATAAACAAAAAAAACATAGATCGCATACTCAGGCGATTTTGTGGTAATGGCAATGATCATAGGTAAAGCGGTTGCTACAAGCCCGCCGATATATGGAATAAGATTCAGCAATGCCCCTATTAGTCCCAGCAAAAGTGCATACTGAATGCCCAATAGCAACAATCCAATTGAATTAAGCGCTGCAACAATGATCAATTCAAACATTAGCCCGATAAGATAATTCTGTATCAATGCCTTGGTTTCTACAAGCACTTCTCCAACGGTAGCATGTTTGTCCTTTGGAAAAAGTTGCCCTATAAATTCCAATAGCAATGATTTGTAAAATAAGATCATGAAAATATAAACAGGAATAAGAAAGACCATTGCCAATACCCCACCGATCGTGCTGATCGTTGCTCCAATTACGGAAGAACCAGACCCCTTCGTATCATTGATCCAGTTATTTACTTTAGCATTACTGGTATTAAAAGTATGAGCGATCCAATCTACAATATCCTTTGATATCTGGCCGAACTTCATCTTGAGTTGGGGAACTGTATCAGTAAATCTCGCAATTTGAGATGTAATAAAATATATCAGGGCCCCTACTACAATTAATCCCAGCAGCACCGAGATCAGGATACATACCACCCTGTTTATTTTATACCGGCAAAGAAGGTTCACAAGGGGATTTAAAAGAATTGCGAGGATCGTTGCATAAATAAGGGGAAGGATAATATCCTGCCCGATATACAGCACAAAAAAAAAGGCAACAAGTCCTAGTATTATCTGCGATATTTTAAGGTAAAAGGGCAATTGAATGGAGTTGCTCATATGCGATTAAGATGATGATAATACTATTATAATACAATATCATGCCTGAATTTATTGGGGTTTGGCACAATATTTTACTTATTTGAAAAATGAAAAAGAAAAAAAATATAACAAAGGATACTACAAAGCCGGAAAATATTGCTGAATTAAAAAAAGAACCTTTGAAGAAAGATGTTGTAAAGAAAGGCTATAACGAGAAAAATCCCACCCAGCCACAAGGTGCTTTTAAACCTGATTCAATGGATAAAAAGAATTAATTACTGACGCGTGGTTTCCAGGGAATTTCAGGAACATTCAATAAATGGCCAATATATCTCGCTAACACGAACAGGTAATCGCTCAAACGATTCAGGTATTTTATTACAAGCGGTTCAATAAAAAGTGCTTCTTCCTGCATTTGCACGCAAATACGTTCTGCACGACGGCACACACATCGCACTACCTGGGTTGTTGAAACGGCCGGGTGACCGCCTGATAGAATAAATGACTTCATAGCAGGAAGACTGTCATTCATTTTATCAATTTCATTTTCTAAAAAAGTGATATCAGTTTCTTTCAGGTCCGGTATTTTCATCAGCGTTTCTTTATCCGGATCACATGCAAGCGAGGAGCCGATGGTAAATAACCTGTCCTGTATTTCTTTCAAAACATTTTTTGAATGTTCATCATTGATAAGATCATTTACCAATCCTATATAAGAATTCAGTTCATCCACGGTACCATAGCTTTCAATACGCAGGTGACTCTTCAGCACTTTCGTTCCGCCAATCAAACTTGTTTTACCAAGGTCCCCGGTTTTAGTATATATTTTAAATGCCATCTTACGAATACCTGTTATGAATTACGAATTATGAATTATGAATTAGACCGCCTGCATAGCAACAATGGGGTTTGGATTTTTTTTATCTGTTTCAATAAGCCCGTCCTTCAATCGTATGATACGATGAGAAAATTTTGAAATATCTTCTTCATGTGTTACTAATATAACGGTATTACCATCCGCATGGATCTTTCCAAGAATATCCATTATTTCATAGGAGGTCTTTGAATCAAGATTACCTGTAGGTTCATCTGCCAAAATGATTGCCGGGTTATTGATCAATGCCCTGGCAATAGCAACACGCTGACATTGTCCACCACTGAGTTCATTTGGTTTATGATGCATCCTGTCGCTAAGTTTCACTTTGTCAAGAACAGCTGCTGCTCTTTCTACCCGTTCTTTTTTACCGGTTCCGCTATAAATAAGCGGCAATGCTACATTTTCAGCCGCAGTTAATCGTGGCAACAAATTAAATTGCTGAAATACGAATCCTATTTCTTTGTTTCGAACCAGCGCAAGATCATCGTCATGCATACGGCTTACATCGCTTCCATTTAAAATATATTTTCCTCCTGTTGGTGAATCAAGACAGCCAAGAATATTCATTAAGGTGGATTTACCCGAACCGCTGGGTCCCATTAACGACACATATTCGTTTTTATAGATGTCCACGGTAATTCCTTTTAAAACAGGCAATTCCTGTTTACCCAGGTAATAACTCTTGCGGATATTTTCCAAATGAAGTATTGATTGCATGTTATGATTTTAACTGTTCCCCTGTTTCTTTATCACTTTTGGAACTTTAAAAAATTGCGGATCTTTTACCGGTGAATTGAATAAAGCCTCTTCGCGACTGATCACATGGGAAACTTCGTCTTCTCTCAAAATATTTACGTTGCTGCTGATGTGTAAAAGCGGCGATACCCCGCTGGTATCAAGTTCATTTAGCTTATCTATAAAACCGATCATTTTCTGCAGGTCTGCTTTTATGCTGTCTTTTTCAGCATCGTTATAATGCAGCCGGGAAAGCATGGCCAGTTTTTCCACCAAAGCATCATTTATTTCCATCAAACAAAAATAAAGCTTTAGGGCGAGCCGATTTTTGGTTTTATTTAAGTGGGCGAATCTTTTCTGTTTTCCTTACCCATCACTATCTGGTTTTAATTATCTTCGCCCTCTTTATATAAGAAATGAGTGTACAAAAAGACAATAAGATTGTAATGAGCGGCATCAGGCCGACAGGCTTTTTACACCTGGGCAATTATTTTGGCGCTATACGAAACTACGTCCGCATGCAGGATGAATATGAATGTTATTTCATGGTGGCGGACCTGCATTCTTTAACCACGCACCCGGATACAAAAGAGCTTAAATCAAATGTACACAGGGTGCTAGCGGAAAATATTGCATCGGGACTGGATCCTGAAAAAGCTGCCATTTATTGCCAGAGTCATATTCACGAAACCGCGGAATTATATCTCTATTTAAATATGCTTGCTTATAAAGGTGAGCTGGAAAAAACAGTAACCTTTAAAGAAAAAGCAAGGCAGAGTCCTGATAATGTAAATGCAGGTCTGTTAACTTACCCTGTATTGCAAACGGCGGATATTATTTTACATCGTGCCAGCTATGTTCCGGTTGGAAAAGACCAGGAGCAGCATCTTGAAATGTCGAGGAACTTTGTGAACAGGTTTAATCACCGCTATGGAAATGTTTTCCCGGAACCACAGGCATTCAATTATAACCAGGAACTTATAAAAGTACCTTCATTGGATGGCTCGGGAAAAATGAGTAAGAGTATAAACCAGATGGCTACACTCTACCTGAATGATGATGATGATACGATCAGGAAAAAATTAAAAAAAGCAAAAACGGATTCCGGGGCACAGGACGCAGGCGGAGCTAAACCGGAATCTATACAAAATCTTTTCCTGTTATTGGGTCTTGTAAGCAGTAAAGAGGTTGTGGCAAAGTATGAAAATGATTTTGCAAATGGAACCATACGATACGGAGACGTGAAAGAACAACTGGGTAATGATATGGTTTCATTCATTGCACCCATAAGGGAAAAAGCATCCGGCATACTTGCCGATGAAAAATACCTGCAGGAAGTAATGGAAAAGGGTGCAGAAAAAGCGAGAAAAAGTGCTGCAGCAACAATAAAGCTGGTGAGAGAAGCGATGGGATTAAAATATTTTTAGTATGGCAGAATTGTAAACTTTGCATACATTCAGGAAATAAACAATTATCAAACACTAAATAACTCCATTGGGAGAACCGGGGAATATGGCAAAAATCAAAAAACCAAAACACATAGCAATAGCCGGGAATATTGGCGCCGGAAAAACAACGCTAACAGAAATGCTTGCCAAGCATTATAAATGGATACCCCAGTTTGAAGATGTTGATCACAATCCTTATCTCAATGATTTTTATGAGGACATGCCCCGCTGGAGTTTTAACCTGCAGATATTCTTTTTGAACAGCAGGCTTAACCAGTTACTTGAAATTCATCGTGGTACCGAAACAGTTATACAGGATCGCACCATTTATGAAGATGCAAATATTTTTGCACCCAACCTTCATGATATGGGATTGATGGGTAAAAGGGATTTTGATAATTATTATAAGTTTTTTGAAACGCTTAAATCGATGGTGAAGCCACCGGACCTGTTGATATATTTAAAAGCTTCAGTGCCAACCCTGGTTGGACAAATACAAAAAAGGGGAAGAGAATACGAGGAGAATATCAGGCTGGATTACCTGAAAAAATTAAATGAACTATACAATAGCTGGATCGACTCTTATAAAGAAGGCCCATTGCTGATCGTTGATGCAGATACCAATAAGTTTGCAGAAAATGAAGAGGACCTGGGAAAAGTAATATCGAGGGTGGATTCTACTTTGTTTGGACTATTCTAAAACTGGTACCGGATTCCTGATACCGGTTACCTGGTGTTGTCAATTGGCATCTTAATTAATCAATTAACTGATTCTTCATCGCATAAAATACCAGGCCAACTGAATTCTTTACGCCAAATCTTTCCATCAACCTGTCTTTAATAGCTTCCACAGTTCTTGCACTGATATCCATTTTTTGAGAAATTTCGGATGCGGTATATTCCATGCACACGAGTGTGAGCACTTCTTTCTCCCGTTCGCTTAATACTACCTCAGAACTCAGGTTGGGATTGAATTTCTGTTTTGAATAATTTTTCTTGATCAATACCTTGTTCACAAAAGGATTCAGGTAGAAGCCGGTGCGCATTACATCCAGGATGGCTCTTTTAATTTCGGCGGGATCGGTACTTTTTAATAAGTAACCGGCCGCCCCACAATCCATCAGGTGCCCCACAAATCTTTCATCTTCATACATGGTAAGAATGATGACCCTTATATGCGGATATTTTTTGGTGATTATTTTAGTAGCATCGATGCCATCTTTAACCGGCATTTTCAGATCGCAGAGAATAACATCCGGCATCGAGTCAGGTATTTTTTCAACGAGGTCATCGCCGTTATCAGCCTCCATTACAAATTTGATATTAGAATAGGGCCGCATAGAGAGGATAACTCCTTTCCTGAATATCTTGTGATCGTCGGCAATTGCGACTTTTATTTGATTTAGAACCATAATGACTCCGTAAAAATACTAATCTTTTAAATCGCTGTCAATAAAAATTGAAAAGATGTATTAATGAAACAATGAAAAGGTTAGATAATGGTTTCCTTGGGCACCTCCAAAGTGATCTTGTAATAGGTCTGGCTTGGATCGATCTCGAAAAAAATACGCCCGTTCAATACTTTCATCCTGCTGGCAATATTCTTTAATCCAAGTCCCTGCGCACTATGATTCAGTTTATCGAACTCGGCCTGTATAATTCCCTTACCATCGTGGTGAAGCCTTATATAAAGATTATTCCCGCTTGCATTTTGTGTAAGATGGATAAACCCTGCATTACTGTGTTTAATGATATTATTTACCAGTTCCTGGATAATGCGGAATACCAGCATCTCCTGTTCTACCTTTAACCTTTCCCGGTAGTCGTGGAACCTTGCACTTGCATTTAAGCTGCCGCTACCGCTGATCTTTTGAAACAGGTCCGTGGTTGCACTTTCCAAACCAAAATTCTTAAGTGTGGGCGGCATCAGGCTGTGGCTGATATTGCGGATAAGCAATATCGCATCGTCGATGATCTGTTTTGCGCTATAGATACTTTGTAATTGCTGGGCTTTTTCCTGGTTCACCAGGTTTTCGTTCAGGTATAAACGTGCGGTAGCCAAAAGCGGCCCGGCATCATCATGCAGGTCTGCGGCTATACGTTGGCGTTCTTCTTCCTGGAAACGAATGGAAGCATTTAACAATATTTGCTGCTTTTCCGTTTCCAGCCTTTTCATCTGCATCTGGTAACGGATTACCTTGCGTTGGTGAAAGATGACGAATACAATAATACCGATGGCCAGGGTTAGCATGCCCATTGTTCCAATAAACATTAGTTTGGTGATACCGGAAGAATTCACCTGCAAAAAATACATTAATAGAAATTTAGGTTTTGTTATAGGTAAAATTGTCCAGGTTTAAATCACTTGGAATATTGATATCGTCAGTTTTGGAAACATCGTCATTTTCATTTTTTAAAAACGCGAGTCCTAAAATTAAATTTTTTACAACAGTCACTATACTAATAATAATTAATAACACCTTATTAAAATCAACTCCCTCAGTTCTAGAATTAATAATTAACAAAAAATAAAAAAAACTGCCTGTTACATAAACAAATATTCCGACAGAAATCCAAAAATAAATGGAGTGATGTATTGGCTCCTGATAACTATACTGCATTTTTTCAAACAAAAAATAAATAATCAATATTATAAAGATCAAAAACTCAACTATAGTCGGATAATTTACAAAATCAGAATTTCCGTATAAAAAATAATCATATATACTATAAATCAAGTAGGGAATTATTAGTAGAAGTACTAATTTCTTAAATAAAGCAGATTTTAAAATATTATAAAGAAATAATGAAATTAAAATGTATTCGATAATGAGGTGAACACGTAATGTTAGGAGGTAAACCGGTATTGATTTATATATAATTGCGGAAATAAAACAAAGAAAACTAAAAATGGCCTGAAAGATCGCATAAATAAAAAAAACCTTTAATGCTCTGGTTTTTATTTTTTTTACAAAAATAAAACTGAATATTAAAGGTATTACCTCAGAAATTAAAGAGATGTAAACTAAACTTTTCAGGATAACAACTTTACATCAAAAGTAGCTAACTGTTATCCAAAATCAAAATTTAGTTGCTGTACTATTTAACCTCCAAATAAAAGTCTGATAATAGTGAGGATCGCTCCCATGATAAAAAATTTAGTGGTTTACGATTAATTGCTCAGTAAACTTCTGACAATTCAGTCTGCTATACAACGCATATTAAACGTGCGTTTTAATGCCAGAACTGACATAACCCAATACAGGAGGGTGTTTCAGAAGAAAATAAGCAATGGATAAGCAATAAAATTCAGGTAAATGTACGAATTCTAATTAGTAAAATTACTATTCATTTTCTCTGTATCTTTACGACGTGAAACTACGGTAGCAGGAAATTTTTGTGGACATGTGGATAACTAAGAAAATTAAACCAACCGCCATTTTTATAAAAAATGGATCATTTTAGGATAAAAAAGGGCTTTTTTGCGAGAAAATGTAAGTTTTAAGCGTGAAAACACGGATAATTGGTACGTATTTTTACTAGGTAAATATAGGCCTCGAATTATGAAAATCAACAGGATAGCTAAATTGCTTGGATTTTACCCATTAAATTAATTAAATTACAACCGAAACCAATAACTGAGACCAAACTAACCTCAACTTACCAGAACATGTCTACTGATAACCTGATCAAGATCGCCATTGCAGATGACCACAAGATCTTCCGCGATGGTATCAAAATGGCCCTGGCGGGCAAAGCAAATCTAAAAATGATATGGGAGGCAGAAGATGGCAAGGATATGATGCACAAAATTGCCATTAAGAAGCCGGATGTGCTTTTGATGGATATCCGCATGCCCGAGATCGATGGTATCAATGCCATTCAGCTCATCCGCAAAGAATTTGAGGAGATCAAGATCATTGTACTTACTATGTATGATGACCAGCAAATGATCAGCAAGATGATGGAAATGGGAGCTAATGCTTACCTGACGAAAACCACAGATCCTGAAGAAATTTATGAAGCCATTTTGACCTGCATGAACGATGATTTTTATTTTAATGAACTCGTGAACAAGGCTGTTATGGGCAAATTGATGCAAAAGAAAAATGTAAGGCAGCATTATGGCACCAATACACCTGTAAGTTTTAACGAGAAAGAGATAAAAATACTGCAATTACTTTCCGAGGATAAGACCACGGAAGAGATTTCTAAAATCATTTTCTTAAGCCCGCGTACTATAGAAACGATCCGCCAGAATATGAAGACCAAGGTAAACGCAAAAACGATCGGTGGATTAATAATGTATGGAATGCGTAATAAACTGATCGAATAAAATTAAAAGGTAACGATCCCATTCTTAACTGCATAGATCGCTAAGCCCACCCTGCTCTTTACATCAAGTTTTTCGAATAAGGTATCCCGGTAGCTATCAATTACTCTTGGCGTAATTTTCATTTTATCTGCAATTTCTTTATAGGTCAGCTCCGTACTTGCCAGTTTCAAAAATTCTATTTCAAGGTCATTCAACAATGCCTTTTCTATGGAAGATTGATTGGAATGATTTTTTTGAAAAAAAGAGGCAAGCTTACCAGTGGTATTATGAGAATAATAATAGCCATTTTCTGCAACAGAGATCAATGCTGCCTTTAATTCAATGGGATGAATATCCTTCTTAAGAAACCCCCTTACCCCCACCTGCAATAATCTTATCAGGGCAATTTCTGAATCATACATGGTCAGCACCAACACTTTTATGGCCGGGCAATTTTTTTGAAGCCACGCCGCTGCTTCAAATCCATCCATCTTTGGCATATTGAGATCGAGTAAAACCAGATCTGGCAATTTTCCATTCGAAATTGTATTTATCAATGCCTCGCCATCGCTTACTGCCGTTATTACTTTCAATTCATCGAAAGAATCTATCAATGTTGCCAACGCGTCTCTTAAGAGCACATGATCGTCAGCCAGGATAATCTTATACTTTGTTGTTTTCATAAAGTGGAATTTCGATTTTGATCGCAGTGCCATTTCCTCGCTGTGAACTAATATTACATATTCCGTTGAGCATTTTTGCCCTTTTGCTCATGTTCATTAATCCATTCCCTTTACTATTTTCTTCATTGTTAAATCCCTTACCATTATCTAATATTTCCAACATTAGGCTATCTTCCCGGTAATAAAGTTTTATATCAATACAGGAAGCCTCAGCATGTTTAATAATATTGTTCAGGGCTTCTTGTGTGATACGAAATAGTATTAGTTCTTTATTTCCCTCCAGGAAAACAGCCTCTCCAATTACAGAAAGTTTAATATTATATAAACCGGGTTTATTTAATTGATTTACTTCAAATTCTAATGCTTTTATAAACCCATTATTTAATATTATTTCTGAACTCATACTTCGGCTAATATCACTAAGATCATTAATTGCTTCGCTGATCATAGTAATGGAATCTTGGATTCGCAAATCATTCATATTTTGATCAGAAAAATTTAATGTATTTAAGTGTAGCTTTGCGAGGGTTAATTTTTGTCCAATATTATCATGTATTTCTCTAGAAATATTGGCAAAGGTTTGTTCCTGTATTTCTAATTTCGATTGTAACATATCGTTTTCATGGGTAATTTTTAATTCCTCAAGACTTCGAAAATATACATTTTGCTTTTGTTGATATCGGTAGATAATAAATGTTATAAAGCCTGCTAAAGACAGAATTAACAAAGAGCAAATTATTATAAAAGTAACTATACCTTCGACTTCTTGTAAATGCATAAAAAAGCTTTAGAGAAAAACAAATACATTATTACATATGTAAACATTGTAAGAGTACCTAGAATGTAATAGTGTTCATAGGACATTTTTTTGGCTATATAAATACCTATAGCTGAGACTGGGGTTTGAAAACTCATTACAAAAAAAACGCCCGTTATGATCCAAAATGAAGGGTCTTTAGTTATATTCAAAAGTGGAGGATTTTTAAAAAGATAGTAGTAGTAAATAATACAAAAAAAGGTTAACCCTAAACTTGCAAATGCAAAAGCAATATTACCCCCTTGTGAAACATCTTTAACTAAAAAGTACATCATTGCAATAAAAAATATCCAAAATATACTAAAGAGCTTATATTTTATATTCGTTTTCTCAAGCAAACGATTAATAATAAATAGACCTAGGAAAGAGTAATTAAAAATTAAAGTTATATTATTAAATGTAGTTGCACTTGAAATAGAAATATATGACAGAAAATATAAAGCGAAAACAACTGAATCGATAACCGCTAGAGTTGTATACCAAACGAAATTCTTTAAAAAATTAGGGGTATCGCTTTTTTTTAAAGGTGCAAATGAAAGAAAAAAGGCAATTAATACCGCCAATGATTGAAAACAAAAAAGTGTATAATATAATATCCTGGCCATAACATTCTAACTACAAGAATAGTAATTAAACTCAATTTCCTAACCCGAAAAACACCTCAATATTCTGTTGTTTTTCCTTTGCTCCCTATTTCCTTTTTAATCACCTTTAAAGCATCAATCCGTACACTATTCTTTTTTAAAAAGGCGGCTCCCAGGGCCGCCTCTTTAATACCCGGTATCTTCAATCCGCATGAAGATTTCTACGTTTAACTCTCAAAATATAAAAGTAAAAAAATATATGACGACGCTTCCCACTGCACTGAATACCACCTGTTTGTTAACCGTGGCCCACCGAAAATTGCGTAAAATCCCCATGCAAATCTATGGGTAAATCCCCCCTTTCTTTCTTTAATTAATAATTAGACCTTGCATTACAACGTTATATAGTACGTAAACTTACTATTCCCGAAAAAACCATTAATTTCACACGAGATTACCAGCATTATGAAAGAAGAGCTCTCAGAACCAATCAAAGTCATTATAGCAGACGACCATGTTTTATACCGTGCCGGCGTGAAAACAGCGCTTAGTACCAAAAAAGACATTAAAGTTATCGCAGAAGCCGATAACGGTATGCATTTATTGAACCTCATTAAGAACATACCCGTAGACGTGATCCTCCTTGATATTCAAATGCCCATCATGGATGGCATCGCCACCCTCCCGGAGATCAAAAAAATCGCACCCAATACCAAGGTTATCATGCTTACCATGGTGGACGACCAGAGTATGATCACCAAACTCATGGAACTGGGCGCCAACAGCTATCTTACCAAAACAAGCGACAGCGAGATCATTTATGAAGCAATTAAAACCTGTTTCGAAAATGAATATTACTTTAATTCGCTTACCAATAAGGCGCTTTTAACTAATTTAAAACAACGTACAGCAGGCCCTCCGCAGCATATGATATCGCCGGATGTTCATTTAAGCGAAAAGGAAACCACCATTCTCAGGCTGATGTGCGAAGAAAAAAGCACCAAGGAGATCGCAGATATGGTAGACCTTAGTCCAAGAACGGTAGAGGCTATCCGTGATAAACTGAAAGTGAAAACGGGGTCAAAAACCACGGCAGGACTCATTATGTACGCCGTAAAACACAAAATCATCGAAGAAATGTAATCCCTGCATTTTTTTTAAAATAAGATCTCCGCATGCCGGAGATTTTTTATTTTCACCTATGCTGTATTTTAATTTTAACGGGAAGCTGCTGGAAGAACACAGGCGGGTAACCGGGGCGGATAACCGTGGACTAAGATATGGTGACGGGTTATTTGAAACACTGAAATATAAGAACGGTCAGCTGATCCTGCTCGACGAACACCTGGCACGACTGTGGCGGGGCATGGAGCTTTTAAAATTTGAACGTCCCAAACTTTTTACACCCGACCTGCTTCAGAATGAAATCCTGCAATTAATTAAAAAGAACAACCAGGCCAGCGCCCGTGTAAGGCTCACCGTTATAAGAGGAGATGGGGGGCTATATGATACAAAAAATTATGCGCCGGTGTATATCATCCAGTCATGGCCACTTGACGAAAACAACGGATCGCTCAACGAAAATGGCCTGCAACTTTGTATTTACCGCGACGCAAAAAAAACAATGGATAGTTTCAGCAACCTGAAACACAATAATTACCTGCCTTATTTTATGGGTGCCCTGTTTGCAAAAGAGCAACAGTGCAATGATGCCCTTATCCTTAACAGTGCCGGTCGTATTTGTGATTCAACCATTGCAAATATCTTTTTAATAAAGGACGGGACCGTTTATACAAATCCGCCCGGAGAAGGTTGCATAACAGGCATCATACAAAGTTTTATCGTTGAACAACTCTCCCATCCGGGATTTACTGTAGTTAAAGAAGCCATTACCGAAGCAGCTTTGCTGGAAGCCGATGAAGTATTTTTAACCAATTCCATCTATAATATCCGCTGGGTAGCAGGAATGGAAGGAAAAAAATATTCCAATACCATGACCAGGAAAATATATGAGCACCTGCAGCGAACAAACCACGATGTTTTTTGTTAGCCCTGTATCAGCATTTATATAATGACATCAGCCATCAATATTTTCTGGTTCAGGAGAGACCTCCGGTTAAACGACAATGCCGGGCTTTACCATGCACTAAAAGCAGGTAAACCTGTCATCCCCATTTTTATTTTCGATACCAATATCCTCGACAGGCTGGAACAGAAAGCCGATGCACGGGTAGCATTTATTCATTCCGCACTTCATGATATACAAAAAAAATTAGAAAAGACCGGGTCAACCCTGCAGGTGTTTTATGGTAAACCACAGGAAGTATTTGCTTCTCTTATTTCAACCTATACAATTGAAACTGTATTTACCAACCATGATTATGAACCTTACGCTATTGAAAGAGACAGCTCCATTCAAACATTCTTACAGCAACAAAATACCGGCTTTCGCAGTTTTAAGGACCAGGTTGTTTTTGAAAAAGAAGAAGTGATAAAAGATAACGGGGACCCTTATACGGTATTTACGCCTTATAGTAAAAAATGGAAAGCGACATTGAAACCGTTTCACATTAAGCCCTACCCGACAAAAAAATATTTCAACAATTTCTTCAAACAGGCACCACAGGAAATTCTGTCGTTAAAACAAATTGGTTTTAAGGAAACAGGAAAAAAATTTCCTTCTTCCAATCCCGATGATGAAATCATAAAACACTATGGAAAAAAAAGGGATTTTCCCGGTATAAATGGAACATCGAGGCTTGGCGTACACTTACGTTTTGGAACCATCAGTATCCGCCAGCTTGCCGCCAAAGCCTTATCCCTTTCTGAAACTTATTTAAAAGAATTGATATGGAGGGATTTTTATCACATGATACTCTGGCATTTCCCAAAAGCAGGAAGAGGAAGCTCATTTAAAGAAAGCTATGATCATATAGAATGGCGGAGAGACAATGGCGAATTTGAAAAATGGTGTACCGGCCAAACCGGTTACCCGATCGTAGATGCCGGTATGCGTGAATTGAATGAAACGGGTTTTATGCACAACCGTGTGCGCATGATCACTGCGTCCTTTTTATGCAAGCACCTGTTGCTCGACTGGCGCCTCGGCGAAGCATACTTTGCAGAAAAATTACTTGATTTTGATCTTGCAGCAAACAATGGCGGCTGGCAATGGGCAGCCGGAAGCGGTTGCGATGCAGCACCTTATTTCAGGATCTTCAATCCATACCTGCAAACAAAAAAATTTGATCCCGACCTTACTTATATAAAAAAGTGGGTGCCCGAATTCCAGGAATTCAGCTATCCCAAACCGATAGTAGAACATGAATTTGCAAGGAAAAGATGTTTGGAAGTGTATGGGAAAGCGTTGAGGAAAGACGGGGGTGAATAGTGAATGGTGAATAGTGAAAACTTGCGGCTATATCAAAATACTGTTCCCTTCTATTGTTGTTGAGTTTACCTGGTTGTACACTTCTATTAATTTTTCGATTGCTTTTTTACCTTTTTCGCCAAGATCGAGCGAATAATCATTTACATACAGCTCAATGTGTTTTCGCATTACATCTTCGCTCATCTCCTGTGCATGATCCCTTATATAATCATTTAAAACGGGGTAATTTGAAAATGCGTATTCAATACTTTTCCTTATAAGGTGATCGATCTTATGCTGCACTTCTTTTGAAATATTTTTTTTAGCAACAATTCCTCCAAGTGGTATGGGATTTCCTGTCTGTTTTTCCCAATAGTCGCCGAGGTCAGTAATTTTAACCAACCCTTTTTGCTGGTAAGTAAACCTGTTTTCATGAATGATCACCCCAAGCCCTTTATTGCTCAAAACAAAATCTTCAATCTCATCATAACGGATAAAGATCTTATTTTTTGCCTGCGGATACGCCAATGAAAAAAGTAAATGCGCCGTGGTATTTTCCCCGGGGATCGCTACTACGTTATCTTCTATTGTTGATCTTGTATTTGTGCTGTTAGTAATTAACAAAGGTCCCACTCCTGTTCCCAATGCACTCCCGCTATTCAATAAATTATAATTGCTGAGTACTAACGGCAATACGCCATAACTCAGTTTTGTAATATCAAGTCTGGCTTCCAGCGCCCAACGATTAAGTGTTTGCACATCTTCCAATACGGGCTCAAATTGAAATCCTTCTGTATCAATTTTATTATTGACCAACGCATCAAAGATAAACGTGTCGTTGGGACAGGGAGAAAAGCCAAGTGTGAATTTCATTCCAGGATTCATATTTATATAATAGCAGGATCTAATGATCCATATTTCCCGATACCATGTGAGCTGTTATTTTTATTAAAGCTTCATTAAGATTTTTTATTGCTTCCTTTATTCTCCATTTCGACTTATCCCTTTCACCAACATAATTGCTGATGGCTCTTAACTGGATAAAAGGAATTTTTTCCTGCAAACATATATAATGCAATGCAGCACCTTCCATTGTTTCTACCTGCGGGTTGAATTTTTTTATAAGTTGTTTAATTTGTGTCTTATTATCTGTTACCGTATTGATGGTTATTCCTTTTATTTTTAAAAGCGGGAACAGGTCCATTAATGTTCCCGGGTTCTTTAACCATCCTTTTGTAAAAGGGAACTCGTTTTGGTTATAAAATCCCATTTCGAAAACGGTAGAAAAATCGCCCTTTTCTGAAGTGCCCAGGTCTGCAAAACAATCCTGTTTTACAAATACTACTTTTCCTGGTTTCAGCGCCGGTTTAAAACTTCCTGCAATGCCCGCCTGAATAACAAGATCGTAATCGATCTGCTGCAATCTTTTAAGGATATGATAAACAGCAGTTGGCGCACCCACCCCGGTAATAAGAAAATCGGTACCGGCCTTTGCCTCAAGGAATGGTGCAATTTCAAATTCGGTAGCGGATACGCATAAAATATTCATCGTACGAATTTCGTGATTATACTTTAAATTCTACTGAATACTGGCTAACTTTGCGCAAATTTTCAGTTATTAATGTTGTACGTAACAAGGATAGAACATTTTAATGCTGCACACAAATTGTACAATCCATCGTGGAGCAGGGAAAAAAATGACGAGGTGTTTGGCAAATGTGCCAATGAGAACTGGCATGGACATAATTTCGAGCTTCATGTAACGCTGAAAGGAAATGCTGACCCCGAAACAGGGTTTGTATTTGATGTAAAAAAACTGAGCCTTATCATTAAAGAACATGTGATCGATAAGCTGGATCACAAGAACCTCAACGTTGATGTCGACTTCATGAAAGATAAAATCTGTTCAATTGAAAACCTCGTGACAGGCATCTGGGAAAAACTGGCACCCAACCTACCTGAGCCTGTTCAATTACACTGCCTCAAATTGTATGAAACGCCGAGGATATATGTGGAATATTTTGGAAGTAAGCCAATTTGATAATTTGATAATTTGGTGATGAGTAATAAAGGTGATTGGATAGATTTATTCAATAATGTCGTAATCATTAAATCAGCCTGAACAATTCGTATTTTTGACTGTTGTACTATTGGTTTAGTAACTGATGCAAAGGCTGGCAATAAATTTTCAAATCATCAAATCTTCAAATTATCAAATCAATAATTCATGGAGAATAAAGTAGCTGTTTACCGTAAAGAACATTTCAATGCAGCACATCGCCTGACAAATCCTTTGTGGGATGAAGAAAAAAATAATGCCGTTTTTGGCAAATGCAACAATCCACATTATCACGGGCACAATTATGAATTGGTGGTGAAATTGATAGGAACGCCTGATCCCGAAACCGGTTATGTAATGGACCTGAAAATGTTAAGCGATCTTATACAGGAAAACGTTATCGAAAAATTTGATCACCGTAATCTAAACGAGGATTGCATCGAGTTTAAAAATCTAAATCCAACTGCAGAAAATATAGCAATCGTTATTTATAATATTTTACGGGAAAAGATAAAGCAATCACTGGTATTGCAGGTAAGGCTATATGAAACAGAAAGGAATTTTGTAGAATACCCGGCGATCTGATATTGACATTAATAAAACATTCAAAGCAATGGCTTACAATAAAATTGAACAGTACGATGATGAAGTCACGTCATCACTTGCAAAAAAATACAAAGAAAGCATCCGCTTACTGGGGGAAGATTCCGAAAGAGAAGGCCTTTTAAAAACCCCTGAAAGAATGGCAAAAGCCATGCAGTATATGACGCAGGGATATTCAATGGATGCAAGGGCGATTCTTGAAGCTGCAAAATTTCACGAGGAAGTAAGTGAAATGGTAATTGTAAAAGACATTGAACTTTATAGCATGTGCGAACACCATATGCTCCCGTTCTTTGGAAAAGCGCATGTGGCCTATATACCAAATGGTTTTATAACCGGCCTGAGTAAAATTGCCCGCGTGGTGGATGTATATAGCCGCCGCCTGCAGGTGCAGGAACGATTAACACACCAGATCCTTTCTGCCATAAAAGAAACATTGAACCCTTATGGTGTTGCGGTTGTTATTGAAGCATCTCATTTGTGTATGATGATGCGTGGAGTTGCCAAGCAAAATTCTGTTACCACCACGTCTGCTTTTTATGGTGAATTTGAAAAAAATGAAACGAGGAGTGAGTTTATGAAGCTGATCAGTGCGAAGCTGCATTGAGGGGAATGTGTGAATGGTGAATAGTGAATAGTGAAAATTTGTAGTTCTGTACTTTAAATGTTGTTACTAAATTGATGAATCGGCAATCGGGAATCGGCAATGGCTGACAGCTGATCGCTGATTTCTGATTATAAAAACTCCTAAACCAACAGTGTAAATTGACAGACATGAAACATGCATTTGTATTTCCAGGCCAGGGCGCACAGTTTAGCGGTATGGGGAAAAATCTTTATGACAGTAATACTATCGTAAAGGAATTATTTGAACAGGCCAATGAAATACTTGGTTTCCGGATCTCGGATACGATGTTTACCGGCACAGATGAAGCGTTAAAGCAAACAAACATTACGCAACCTGCTATCTTCATACATTCAGTAGCCGCTTTTAAAACCATTGAAAATGCTGTTCCCGATATGGTGGCAGGACATTCATTGGGTGAATTTTCCGCACTGGTTGCCAATAAAACATTAAGCTTTGCAGATGCACTGAAACTGGTTGCAATAAGAGCAACTGCCATGCAACGGGCATGCGAACTGAATCCTTCTACTATGGCTGCTGTGCTTGGACTGGATGATGCAAAAGTGGAAGAGATCTGCAAGCATGTTGCCATTGAAACAGGAGAAGTGGTAGTTGCTGCAAATTATAATTGTCCCGGCCAATTGGTAATAAGCGGATCAATAACAGGAATTGAAATAGCATGTGAAAGAATGAAAGCTGCCGGAGCAAAACGGGCTTTGATACTTCCCGTAGGTGGTGCCTTTCATTCTCCGTTGATGTTACCCGCAAAAGAAGAACTTGCAGCAGCCATTAATAAAGCGGCATTCAATACACCCACCTGTCCTGTTTATCAAAATGTAGCTGCATTTGCGGTTACCGATCCTGCAACAATAAAACAAAATCTTATCGCACAACTAACGGGGCCGGTTAAATGGACACAATGTGTACAGGCAATGGTGGCAGATGGAGCTACGAGATTTACGGAATGCGGGCCGGGTAAAGTATTACAGGGACTTGTGCAGAAGATTGAGAAAGGTGCGAATGTGGATGGGGTTAGTTAACATGAGAAAAATTACGACAAGCGAATGCATCGAACATTCACAGAAGCATGAAGTATGTTTGAGGCATAGGAGCTTCCCTACGCCTCGGTTCGTGCCTCACGAACCGAAATCTTATCAATTCCCATCAAACAAATCATATAGATTATTCAAAAAACCAAACTCATCAATTCTTCGCCTCGGTTCGTGCCTCACGAACCGAAATGTTTTTATCAATTCCCATCAAACAAATCATATAAATTATTCAAAAAACCAAACTCATCAATTCTTCGCCTCGGTTCGTGCCTCACGAACCGAAACCCCTTCGCCTCGGTTCGTGCCTCACGAACCGAAATCTTTTTATCAATTCCCATCAAACAAATTATATAAATTATTCAAAAAACCAAACTCATCAATTCCAGTCTCATAAAAATTTGATGAGGAATAATAATAACTGATATCATCTTTTGCCAAACTCCATTTGCCCCTCACCGGATTACCGTGTATATACTCTAATTTTTGCTTAGCTACCGCTCGGCTGTATATTTCAACTCCTAACGAATCTCTTTGCCATATTTCATGCATCTTGTTGGCCGCACCAACTTTATATAAATGTAATTTATTTTCTATTTCGAGGAATTTCTTAAACTTATGAGCTGTAAATTTCATAAAGCTACCTTTGGGTGTCTCCTTCCCATTCAGCAAATTTTGCCTCCATATAAAATTAAGATGATTTGGCATGATTACGAATCCAAAAATTGTTATTTTCTTTTCTTCTGAAAGTATTTTCAAATAATTAATGATAATATCTTTCATCTTATCCTGCTCCATTAAATGATACCATTTATGAATCGTGGCTGTCCAAAAATATATTTTTCCTAAAGAAGTATGTGATTTTCTTTGTTGCTTTTCCACAACCCAATATCTCAAATTAAATCATCCCATTTCTGAGGATTTATACAAATTGAAATGTGTTTTTTCACAAAACAATTTCGGTTCGTGAGGCACGAACCGAGGCGTGGAGTTAGTGACTTTTCCAGGTTGAATCATATTGGCGCAACACCTTTAATACTCAATTGTAATGGTTTGCTCCATATATAATAGCAATCTTTTTACTTGAATCTCGAATTATCTTGCTCGGGTTTAAACTGGATTCCTTCTTCGTGAGGGAAAAAAATTGATTCAACCAAAATTGTAATTCTATGATCTGCTTTGCACCAATTTTGAGAGATTAATTTTTTCGAAAGGCTGAATCTTTTATTTGCAGCCAAGGGTCATAAAAATTAAAAGAATATTTATTTTTGATCTCCCTAATTAAATCGCAAACAAATTTCGCATTGGGATTAAACTCCTCTTTCTCAAAGGGATCCGAAATCGCAATTTTGACAATTTTAGATCCATTTCTAAATTGCACAAAATAAAAAAGCCCCGAGTCTGCAGAAGTTAAACTAATAGTATCAGTTAACGTTTCCGAAATTATTTTCGATTCATTGATGTAAGATTTAATTGCGTCATATTCACCCTCTTTTCCAATCAAAGATATAATATTCATAAAAAGAGAATCATTGCTTTTTTCAGTTTTACAATAATAAAGACTAGACTCAACTTTAAGCTTTCTAACACATTGCCTAAAAAATCTTTCTGAAAAGGCATTTACGAAATAAATTCTAATTTCACTTTCATAATTACTCGAATCGATTGGAGACAATTTGAATGATAGATTCAGATCTTTTTCAATTTGGTTAGAGTAGTTTTTAATCTCGGTGTGGTTATCAATATTAAAAAAAACTGTCTTATTAATATCTTTAAATTTTATTTTACTATCTTTTTGTATACAACCAATCATTATTATTAATAAAGCAAAAAAGTAAGATATCGTTTTCATTTTCAAATTTTTCTTAACGTAATAATTTATTTTTATCAATTTACTCTTTAGCACTGTATCGGTCAAAATCGATCGCATTACTGCCGCCTGCTGTAGTTTCTTCTTCCCTGTATAAAGTAGCGCCTAACCTAATAGCATATACGTATCACTAGCAAGCTCTTCGCCTCGGTTCGTGCCTAACAAACCGAAATCTTTTTATCAATTCCCATCAAACAAATCATATAAATTATTCAAAAAACCAAACTCATCAATTCCAGTCTCATAAAAATTTGATGAAGAATAATAATAACTGATATCATCTTTTGCCAAACTCCATTTTCCCCTCACCGGATTACCGTGTATATACTCTAATTTTTGCTTAGCTACCGCTCGGCTGTATATTTCAACTCCTAACGAATCTCTTTGCCATATTTCATGCATCTTGTTGGCCGCACCAACTTTATATAAATGTAATTTATTTTCTATTTCGAGGAATTTCTTAAACTTATGAGCTGTAAATTTCATAAAGCTACCTTTGGGTGTTTCCTTCCCGTTCAGCAAATTTTGCCTCCATATAAAATGAAGATGATTCGGCATGATTACGAATCCAAAAATTGTTATTTTCTTTTCGTCTGAAAGTATTTTCAAATAATTAATGATAATATCTTTCATCTTATCCTGCTCCATTAGATGATACCATTCATGAATCGTGGCTGTCCAAAAATATATTTTCCCTAAAGAAGTATGTGATTTTCTTTGTTGCTTTTCCACAACCTAATATCTCAAATTAAATCATCCCATTCCTGAGGATTTATACAAATTGAAATGAGTTTTTTCACAAAACAATTTCGGTTCGTGAGGCACGAACCGAGGCGTGGGAAGTATGTGATTTTCTTTGTTGCTTTTCCACAACCCAATATCTCAAATTAAATCATCCCATTCCTGAGGATTTACACAAATTGAAATGTGTTTTTTCACAAAACAATTTCGGTTCTTGAGGCACGAACCGAGGCGGGAGTGAAATGCAAATTAAAATACCAGCCGCTCTAACATGTAAAGTGGCTGGCATTTTAATAATACAATTGCGTTTGCCAATTATTACTGCTTAATTGGTTTCAATCCCCTTATTCCCATATCCACCACCACATCTCCATCAGATGGATCGTAGGTTCCATTACCATCATTGTCCTGCCACTCAAAACTTTTGTTGGTGCTGAGCGAAACGATCACCGTGATGTCACTTGTTTCTGTTCCGGTAATTACCAACGGCGTTGCAAATTGTCCTGTTACAACACATGATCCTGCTGGTATAGGCGATGTGCTTTGCAAAGGATTGGGAACTGTGGTAGCCCCTGCAGGCGCCTGGCCTGTGCTGGTAAAGCCACCGAAACCGGGATAACTTGATTCAAAACCCCAATAGCCCTGCAGTTTGTTGCTGTTAACCGGTAGCGTAGAGTCTTTTATTTTATAATTACGTACATAAGTATTAAAGCCAATAAAAGAGGCAAGCGTTCCTGTAAGGTTTTGACCATTGAACCTGTATTTAATATCATAATTCTGGTAAGCAAGCGATACCCTTAACCAGTTATATGAACCGGCAGCAAATGATTTTATCGGAACACTCAAAAAAGTTTCTCCATTGCCTTTTAACACCGACTGGTCAAAATCGATCGCATTACTGCCCCCTGCTGTTGTTTCCTCTGCCCTGTATAAAACAGCGCCTGAGCCCAATGCGGTGTATACATTCGGGAGCAAGCTCTACATAATGGGAACTCATCGGTTGAATATTGGCGATTGTGCTGCATTTCCCGCAGGAACGCCTGCAGGTACGCCAAAATTGTTTAACCTTTCCTGGGTGGAATCAAATCTAAATACAAAATTAATTTTTGTCTCTGTTGCAACAGGGTCATCATACCACAGGATGATAACAGGAACAACAGCGCCGCCGGAATAGCAAGACATTTTAGTGCATTCATAATATATGGTTGGTTGAAATTTTAGAACAAAATAACGGAAAATTTATTGTACATGGCCTGCCAATGAAATGTTAAAAGAAAATACGACATATAATATATTGCATATGACAACTACTAGTGAAACGGATTAAATAATCCATAACAGGCGTCGATTTAAGATCTTCAGACTTCAGCCCGGACTTACCATTATTTCGAAGTTTTAAGCTGATAGCTGAAGTTTGATAGATTTCGATAATTGTGCTATTCGTTATATGGCTCCAGGAGCTAAGTATGAACGGGAATATGATTATTGAACAATGGTAGTATTCCTTTGCGCTGCACCAGCTTTCCTTTAAAGTCTATTCCTTCAGCGATCCATACAAAGCTGCTCATGCCTGCAAGTATCCTTTTACCTTCCATCCCATCCCCTGTTGGATCGGTAGTAGCGAATATAAGTTGGCCATAACGGTTGTAGATATAGAAATAATGGAAGGTCTTTATTCCAACTGTCATTGCCTTCAGGTAATCATGTGCTCCATCTCCATTGGGTGTAAATGAATTGGGCACATATATTTCAGGCCCCTGGTAGGTCTGCACTTTTATGGTATCAATCCCGGTACAGCCTTCCGGGGTGGTGGCTGTAACAATAAGATATTTGTTGCAAGGCTGAGTACCGCAACAGGATTATGGATAAATGGATTACTTAAACCTGTTGCAGGGCTCCATGTGTATTGCGTAAATCCTGTATGATGTACATCGATTGCATTCAATGCCAATGGCTGGTTGATCGCTACTACGGTATCATGGCCGGCGTTCAATTTGCAGGCGGCCTAACGTTTACGGTTACCTGGTCAGTTGCGAGGGAACGACAGCCGTTAAAATCCATCACTTCAAGGTAATAAGTTGTAGTTAAGGCCTGGCTTACCAAGGGATTGCTTATAGCCGGATTGGACAGATAAGTGGAAGGAGTCCAGTGATAGGATGCAAGACCCGGTGCAGCTTCCAATCGTACCTGCCCGCCATAACAAACACCTACATCATCCCCTGCATCCGGTATAGGTGCAGGATTTACAAACACCGTTACGGTATCCCTTAAGGTACACACACCCAATGTAGCAAGATATAATAAGAGGTAGTTACAACAGGGTTGGCAACAGGATTCAATGAATGGGATCATTTAGTGTTGATTGTTGAGAAGCATATCTGCGGTCCAGTTCACCGATGCCGCATTGGTTGTTACCTGTATGGTGGTACTCCTGCTTTCGCAAATAGTTGCATCAGGACTGACACTTAAAGTAATTCCATTGATAAATGGCACCACTACCCCGGGAATATCAACACTACAGTTATTGGCATCCATTACAGAAATGGTAAATGTTTCTGCGGCCATATGGAAAACATTATTGATCTGGAACGTGGTACCATTGTTTGAATACCTGTAAGGCGGTTTTCCGCCTGCAGCCGTAACCGTTATGGTGCCATCTGAAGCACTGGTGCAGGTTGCAGCCAGGGTGGCAATATTATTTACAACAAGATCAGGATAGGCCTGTGCCAGGCTTACCGGTAAACTATCCTTGCAACCACTGGCGTCAGTTATATGAACCATATAATTTCCAACGATAAGACCATTGAAAGTACCGCCGGGTTGCGAAGGCTGGCTATTGATGTGATACTGCACCGGCGCAGATGACCATTCCGGTCCGCCGGAAACAATTATTTGTCCCGTGGCTGCATTCTGGCAATTCACATTGACCGAACTGTTGAATTCAAGGTCTTTCCATTTTACCAGTACAGAGTCTTTACCGTGACAGGTTCCCAATGAAGCTGTACACACATACATGGCCCCATTGGCTACAGGTGTTGCCACCGGGTTATCGATCGTATAATTATTTAATCCTGCTGTTGCATTCCATTGATAGGTGCTTGTTGGATTGGAACTAGCCTGCAATTGAATAGAACCATTTTTACAGATATAGATGGAATCCTGCGGCACGATTCCAAGTGTATCATAATCCCTGAGCTGGATCACGGTACTATCTATCGGTACCGTAGAGCCGCAGCCGGGAGCAGCATATATTTTCAGTAATTCAATTCCTTCAGGTATATTATCAACGATAGGAATAATGTTTACCGTTGCTACCGTATCATTTGCAGGAATGGTAATAATATCTGGTAACAATTGTACATCCACGCCGTTTATTGCAGTTCCCCCGTACATAAGCCTTACCGAAAGCGGGTAATTTGCAAGCTGAGGTCTTTTTACGGTAATAGAACCGCTGATACATCCTTCTACAATATAGCTGCTGTTGCCATCTGTTCTGGTATTGTTGGTTAAATGGACAACATTTGAAGTAAGGCTTTTCGCATCCAGAAAAACACCACTGTCATATATGCCATCCGCCACATCTGCAATAACCAATTTTAAGTGATAGGTCTGGCAGGGCTGTACCTGTGCAATAGCTGTAAACACAGTGGTATGACCATTGTGTGTGAACCGTGTATTCAAATAATTATTTACATAGAACTGTGGATACACGCCACATGCCTGGTCATTGATATTATTGATGGTAACAGGGTCTGTAGAGCCGGGCACCAATGCAATATTTGTTCTTACAGGATAACCGGGACCCTGGATAAAAAACGCAAAGGCATCATTGTAATTGGAAATACCGGGACAGGCAAATACGGATATTCTTCCGAGCTGAATACATAACGGAATTTAATGGTATCGCCTACCGGTACAAAATCAAATTCCAGTATCGTTGCATCATGCGTTTCATCTGTAGGAGCATTGATCAGTTGTTCGAGGTCGGCATCATGTGCATTATAGTTCACTTCATTTGATGCAAAGGCATCTGTACCTGAAGGATCATATGCGGGAGTAAAATTATCACCATCCACACCGATATCAAATTGAGATAAAGTTTTTGCACGACCATTTGTGAGCACTATTCCACTATCTAGACCAATATTTGTACCGCCAGCATTTCTGAAAAATCCTGTAGATACCGGATCAGCAGATAGTGTCACATTACTGATAGTAACCCCATCGCCTACCAGCCGTTGAGCAAGCGCCTGTGCATTACTTTGAGTGGTGATAATCAGCTGGGCGTCCCAGATCCCGGCAATTAACATAACCCCAAAAATAAAATAATAGACTTCATTTGTATGAAATAAGCAGTAAAGTGATCTCGAGGGAATACTAAGATACTTATAAAATTGCTACAATACAAGAAAGGCCCCGGATATTTCGGAGCCTTTCAAAAATTTAATACGCTATTGCTTAATGGTTAGGACCTGCAAACCTCCACCTCCGGTTTAAGAACTATCTAAAATCGTCAGGTCAGTTTTCACAGTCCTTACCACGCCCGAAGACATGGTGAAATCTACCACCGCATAGTAAGTGCCGTCAGGAAGCGCTTTTCCTTTAAAACTGCCATCCCACTTATTACGGTAATCCCTTGACTCAAATACTTTGCTGCCATACCTGTTGAATACATGCACGGTTATATTTTTCAGGCATGAATAATCATCATATACTGTCCATAGATCGTTGATACCATCTCCATTCGGCGTGAAAGCATTTTTCAGGGCAATGCAGTTCGGAACAATATTAACGAGGAGCACATCCGAAGCAGGCAGCCGGAAGTATTTGTTACCGTTATATTATAGCTCACAGACCCGCTGGTATTAACCGGTGTTACTACAGGATCAAGGATATTTGTTGCACTTAATCCTTCAGAAGGCGTCCATAATACAGCAGCGATATCTGTATTTGCTCCTGTTACAACTGCTTGTGCCTGGGCACTGCCGCCTGCATCCACATACAATGGGCCACCTGCATCCACACTTAAACTCTGATCGAGGCTAACCGTAACTGTTGCCGTTTGTACACATGCTCCTAAAGTTGCTGTAACGGTATAA
>CAWHHP010000002.1:0-45000 GCA_963829345.1 uncultured Chitinophagaceae bacterium | reverse complement strand
GTTGAAAATAGTTGAAAACGTTTAGAAGGTTTAGAAGGTTATGGGTTTAGGAGGTTTAGCACCTAGAACTTCTAACATTTACCATCATAACTTAATAAACAACTGCCATCAGCGCAAGCCCCTGAGGATCCACAGAAAAATCAGCAAGCGAAGCATCGTGTGATTCAATAATTTTTTTGAACTCCTCTATTGATACTCGCCCCCGCCCTACTTTTAGCATGGTACCTACCAGGCCTTTCACCATCCCTCGCAGAAACCTGTTGGCAGCGACACGATATACAATCAGGTTATCCCTGCGTATCCATTCGCTTTCAAATAGCTCACACTCGAAAGACTTAACCTGTGTATTCCGTTTAGAAAAAGAAGTGAAATTTTTATACTCCTTTAATAACAAGGCTGCGTCATTGAGCATCGACATATTTAATTTGTATGGATAATAATAACAGCGATCTGCAAAAAAAGGGTTTTTTGACTGGTATATAGTGTATTCATAGATCCTGCGCCTTGCATCGAACCTGCAGTGCGCATCCGGATCTACCTGAAAAACTCTTTTTACAACAATATCAAGCGGAAGTATTGCATTGAGCCTATATACATCTCTTTCCCAATTATGCGATTGCAAAGGATCGAAATCGAAATGAAAATAATTCTGGAGCGCATGTACTCCAGTATCGGTACGTGAGGATCCTGTTAGGCCAACCGGCTCTTTTAAAAAAACTTTTAATGCTTTTTCAATTTCTGCCTGGATGCTGTTTGCATTCTTCTGCACCTGGAAACCTGCATAATTAGTGCCTTTATAAAAAACCTCCATGAAAAAACGTGGCATACAATCTATATTATATAATGATCAGCGAAGCATAGCTTTAAAACGGTTTATATAATATTCATCGGATAATTGTGATTGAAGCTCTTTAAAATTCCCAATATCACTTACATGACCATAAGCTGCGTCAAAAAAATTATACTTTTCTTCATCCTTTGAAAACAGGGCGCTTAAATTTTTGACTTGTTCTGTTGTAAAACATTTTGACTTGAATGATTTTTTAGCCAGCGCCATTTTTACTTCATTGTCTTCAGCTGCAGCCATTTTTCTTTGCAACCTGGAAAAATCCTGGTCAGTAGCAGATACATTGCAGGAAGGATTTACAAGCGTGATACTGAAGCTGGTTATATCAGATGCACTTTTCTGTTCAACGCCATTATCCATCTTTTTTATTTCATTACCCGGCTTACTTGTCGTTATTAAAGTGCTATCTATTTTACTTATTGAATCAGCTAATATAATATCAGGCTGTTTTTTACTTTCATTAATTTCTTCTTCCTTTACGGCAGCCACTTCCTTAACAGGAGAAATGTTTTTGTTTTCATAAGGAATAAATAATCTCACGGTGTCAGCGGCATTTTCATCTTTGATTGTATAAATTGTCGACCTCCCGCTGGTATCAAGTATTGAAAATAGCTGGGTTATGTTAGCCGGTTGTATTTCTATTGGCATCACTGAATCGGCTGGCTTTACTACATCATGTAATGAATCAATTACCAGCGGATTAGAAGAGATATCCGCCTGTTTAATCGATGGCGTGTTGGTTACATCCGCCAACGTGTTTGAAAAAACATCGGCCTTATTTTCAGGGACAAAGGCGCTTGTGGTACTTTCGGCCGTTCCCATTAAAATATTCATCGATTGTATATTGAACAGACCCCAGCCTTTTTCGCCGAAATTTTTTAAAACAAATCCTTCATCTTTATTACTTATTGCAATATCAACATTTTGTGAAGGCCACTCTTTTTTCGGAAAACCGATATTCAGCCTATAAACTCCATCGGTTAATTTAGGTATAACAAGATAACCGGAAGTGGTGGAGCTCATCAGCTTTTCGTTGAGGTTCACATAAAAAGCCTGTTTATTTTCTGTTTGTATATATATATAATGTATATGCTGTGCAGGCAATTTTACAGCTAAGAAGAAAGTAAAAATAAGACAGCTAAAAAATCGCATTTCTTTTGGAACAGTTTAGCCATCAAAGCTAATTAATAACCGGCACTTGCCATTTATAAAAATAATTGCATGTTTTCACAAAACAGCCTTTACTTTTACGCACTAAAAAATTACATATGAAGAAAGTTTTCTTTTTGCTTGTCATTGCGGCGAGCCCTTTTTTAACAAAGGCACAACCTGGTGATGATGATGAGCCAAAGGATACCTCCTGGAAAAAGATATACAGGGAAAGTTATCCAAGAACAAATGATCTTGTTCATACCAGGCTGGATGTGAGATTTGATTATGACAAATCCTATTTATATGGAAAAGAATGGTTAACGCTTCAACCACATTTTTATCCTACTGACTCCGTGTTACTCGACGCAAAAGGAATGGAAATAAAAGAGCTTGCTATCATGAATGGTACTGCTAAAACGCCTTTGAAATTTACAAATGACGGCCTTCAGTTGAATGTAAAGTTGAACCGGCTATATATGGGTGGTGAAAAATATACGCTCTACATTGATTATGTAAGCAAGCCGGATGAATTAAAAGCTCACACCGGAAGTGCGGCGATCAGGGATGCAAAGGGTTTATATTTTATCAACCCGAAAGGTGAAGATAAAGATAAGCCTACACAAATCTGGACCCAGGGCGAAACAGAAGCAAACAGTGTATGGATGGTTACTATTGATAAGCCTAATCAAAAAACTACCGAAGAAATCAGTATGACTGTTCCTGATAAATATGTAACATTAAGCAATGGATTACTTATCAGTAAAAAGAAAAATGCTGATGGCACAAGAACTGATAATTGGAAAATGGATCTGCCTCATGCACCATATTTATTCTTTATGGGTGTGGGTGATTTTGCTATCGTAAAAGATAGTTACAAGGGAAAAGAAGTTAGCTATTATGTTGAGAAAGAATATGAACCATCTGCCCGGAGTATATTTGGCCACACTCCTGAAATGATGAAATTCTACTCAGAAAAACTGGGTGTTGATTATCCCATGGCCAAAATATTCACAGATAGTGGGAAGAGATTATGTAAGTGGTGCTATGGAAAATACAACTGCGACATTACACCAGGAAAGCGCCAACCAAAATGCAAGACAATTACTTGATGGGAATGTATGGGAAGAAACAATTGCTCATGAATTGTTTCATCAATGGTTTGGAGATCTATGTAACTGCTGAAAGCTGGAGCAATATTACTGTAAATGAAAGCTTTGCCAATTATAGCGAATATTTATGGGATGAATATAAACATGGAAAAGATCATGCGGATGCGCATCAACTTTGATGAAATGCAGGGTTATATGCTAAGTGGCAGTGAACCAAAAAGATCTTGTACGTTATTATTATGCCAATAAAGAAGATGTTTTTGATGGCGTCAGTTATAATAAAGGCGGACGCATTCTGCACATGCTTCGCAATTATGTAGGAGATGATGCATTCTTTAAATCACTGAACAATTATCTTACCACAAATAAATTCAAGACAGGAGAAGCGGCACAGTTACGCCTTGCATTTGAAGAAGTTACCGGCAAAGATCTGAACTGGTTCTGGAACCAGTGGTATTACAGTAACGGTCACCCGAAATTAAAAATCGATTACAATTTTGATATCCCGGGTATACCTAACGTTGCAGAAGTAATTGTAGAGCAAACACAGAAGTCGGGTAAAATATTTACATTACCAATCGCTATTGATGTTTATACAGATGGAAAGGCAAAAAGGTATAATGTATGGCTCAGGAACAAAACAGACACTTTTCATTTTGATGTAAACAGCAAGCCGGAACTGATCAATGTGGATGCAGAGAAAATTTTACTTGGAGAAAAAACAGATAACAAATCAGAAGCGAATTTTATTGCACAGTACAAATATGCGAAGAATTATCTTGATCGTAAAGAAGCCCTCGATTTTTTTGCAAAGAAGAACATGCCTGAAATCGCAAAAGGCCTGCATGACAAATTTTATAAATTAAAAGTCTCTACTATTCAAAAGATCGGCACTTCACCTTATAAGGCTGACCCCGTGGTACTAGGTGATATTGAGGAAATGGCGAAAAAGGACAATAATAAAAAAGTGAAGGCGGCCGCAATCAATTACTTAGTAAAAAATGGCGACCGTAAATATTTATCCATTTTCGAGGCTGCAGTGAGTGATTCTTCTTACAGTGTAGCGGGTGCAGCACTTAAAGGAATTATAGCCTTAGATTCGGTTAACGCGTATACCATCGCAAAAAAATACAGCAATGATGCCAAGGGCGCTTTAGGAAATGCAGTGATGGATATACTATTTGCAAAAGGAACAGAAGCCGATTTTGAAAGCATTGCAAAAAGCTACAATGACGCGGCACCCAGCCAGGAAAAAGTTGGTATGACTGCTGATTTTGGTGATTACCTGCTAAAAGTAAATGATATCAGTAAATTAAAGAAGGGTGTTGACTATATGATGCGTTTCAGGAATATTATTCCTGAACAATATCGTGTTTATGTTGATCCTACTTATAAAACTGCGTTTGATAAAATCTCTAAAGAAAAAGGAAAAGAGGTTGAGGATTATATTAATTCTGTTTTCAAATAATTAATTTAAAAGGTTTCACAAAAGCGACTTCATTCCGAAGTCGCTTTTTCGTTTTGGGTGTTTAAAGATTCAATACCCGTTAAACCTTTAAACGATTTTAAACCCTTCAACGACTTACCTAACTTTGCACTATGTTACACGATCATCACTCCCATCATGATCATTCTATTAAACCGATAGATGTAAACAAGGCATTTATTGTTGGAATCATATTGAATTTACTGTTTGTTGTGATTGAAGTTGTTGTTGGGCTGTATATTCATTCGCTTTCTTTGCTGTCAGATGCGGGACATAACTTTGCCGACGTTGCCACACTGGCGCTTTCGCTGCTTGCATTCCGGCTTTTAAAAGTAAGATCGAATAAACATTATACTTACGGTTACCGTAAAACGTCTATTCTTGTAGCGTTGTTCAACGGAATGGTTTTATTGGCTTCCATTGGTGCGATCATTTATGAAGCCATCCATCGCTTTCTAAACCCCGAACCAATGCCCGGCAGAACAATTGCCCTGGTAGCGGGAGTTGGCGTTATCATTAATTTAGTAACTGCACTAATGTTCCTACGTGGCAAAGACAAAGACCTCAACCAAAAAAGTGCTTACCTGCATCTAATAAGTGATGCTGCAGTTTCTCTTGCAATTGTTATTGGCGGCATCACTATATTTTATACAAACCTGTTCTGGATAGACAGTTTTCTCAGCATTTTAGTGGTAGTCGTAATCCTGTTCAGCACATGGAAACTTTTAAAAGACAGTCTGCGCTTATCCCTTGACGGTGTTCCTGAAGGAATTCACCTGGATGATATCAAAATTGCTGCAATGAAAGTTACCGGAGTAAAAAACATTCACCATATACATATCTGGGCCATCAGCACAACTGAAAACGCCCTGACTGCTCATTTGGTTGTTGAAAAAAATATAAGCATAGAAGCTGAACAGAAAATAAAACATCAATTGCGCCATGAATTAGAACACATGAATATTCATCATATTACACTTGAAACAGAATGGGAGAATGAAGAATGTGCAGAGAAGGAATGTTGAATAATTGTTTTGACAATTTTTAGCTTACCAGCTGCCGCTTGAACCACCACCACCAAAACTACCTCCACCAAAACCGCCGAATCCGCCACCAGAACTTCCGCCACCTCCCCAACTACTTCCACCTCTGCCACCCCCACCCAGAAGATTGCCCAATAGAAATGGTGCAATCCAGCCGCTACCTCTCCTGCTCATCACGCCGCCACCACCACCGCCACGTGAATTAAAGATTAGTACGAATACGATTATAACGACTAGGAAGAGCAGCTTGCCAGCTCCTTTACCAATTGATTTTTTCGCATGAGGTGTATTGAATTCTCCCTTTACTGCCTGTATAATTGCATTTGTTCCCTCATCAATACCGCGATAATAATCATCGCCTTTAAATTTTGGCCTGATAATATCCTGGATAATATCGTTGCATTCGGCATCAGTTAGTGCTCCTTCCAATCCATAACCCGGAGAAATATTCAGCTTCCGGTCATTTTTTGCAATAAGCAAAACAACCCCGCTATTATTTTTTTTATTTCCTACACCCCACGACCTTCCGAGTTCAATTGCGGCATCAGATACTTCATAACCATCCAATGATGAAACGATCACCACTACTATTTGCGTATAAGTAGAATCATCGAGCAAGACGAGTTTGCGTTCAAGTGAACTGGCCTGGTCTGAAGTAAGAATTCCGGCATAATCATTTACAAGCCTGGCAGGTGAGGGCGGGTGTTTTATTATATCCGCCATTGAAGCATTGCTTCCCCGTTGTGCGCCGGCAAACAAAAAACAAAACATCCATACTAATAATATACAGGAGCTTTTTTTCATTATTGATTCAACAGTTCATTATTTTCCAAAAACAATATCATCAGGTAATTCATTTTTATCCGCCGCACCCATATAAGGAAATTTCTCAGTTAATGTTGCGCCTACCATCCGAACACATTCTTCTATCCCGTTTGCCATATCTTCTTTTACAAAATGTGCTAACATATTTTTTACAGCATTGTCCCAATAAGCGGCGCCAACTTTTTCATAGATGCCCTGGTCTGCAAATAATGCAAGCTCACGGCTATTCATCGCTATATACAAAAGCACTGCATTGCGATTGACTGTATTCTGCATTTTTAGTTTGAAGAAAATTTCAGAAGCCCTGTCCAATGGATCAACAAAAGGATTTTTGCTTTCTACAAAGATCCTGATTTCTCCACTGGTAGTTTTTTCTGATGCCTGGATCGCCTTTACAATCTGCGCCTGTTCATCAGCAGAAAAAAAATTTACCTTCTTTTTAAAAATGGAAAATATACCCACAGTAAATAAATATTATTAAAATTTAATTTCAATCGCATCTTCCGTTCCAACACCAGATTGAAAACCCTCCTTAGGTGCAAATCCAAGCATACCGGCTATTAGCTTTGCAGGAAACCCTTTTACTGAACTGTTATAATCCGCAATTGCTTCATTAAAATCTTTTCTTGCAATTTTTATTCTTCGTTCGGTACCTATCAATTGTGCCTGGAGTCCCGTAAAGGCCCTGGTACCTTTTAACTCCGGATATTTTTCTACTGCTATTATTAACTTATTTGCTTCACCGGCAAGTTCATTTTGTGCAGCAGTTTGCTGATTATATTTATCTGCTGAAACATCACCTGCTACATTTAAGGATGCTGCTTTTGACCTTGCCTCAACAATTTTTTGCAGAACTGTTTGTTCATATTCGGCACCACCTTTTACTACATTAACAAGGTTTGGAACCAGGTCCAGTCTTCGCTGGTATGTATTCTGAACTTCATTCCATTGCAGCTTTACCTTTTCTTGTTTTTTTACAAGACCATTGTAGGTAACAATCATCCATATGCCGAGAATGATTACAATTCCGCCAATTATATAACCAGAATAACTTTTTTTCTTCATTGATGGGAACGATATTTTCCTGATTATTTTTTCTTCATATCATCAAAATTCACATCTACTTTCTTTTCGGCACCCGCATCAGCTGCAAAGCCTTCTTTTGCACGGAAGCCAAACATACCACCCAGGATGTTCATTGGGAAAGATCTCACTTTAGTATTATAAACATTCACGGACTCGTTAAAGGCTTTGCGTGAATTTTTGATATTGTTCTCAATTCCTTCCAGCTGGCTTTGGAGTTGCTGGAAACTTTCAGTTGCCTTTAATGTTGGATAAGACTCCACGGTTGCGAGTAAACGACTTAGTGAACCGCTCAGCTGCGACTGGGCTGCCTGGAATTCTTTAATCTTTTCGGGGGTAAGATTGTCTGCATTTATATTAACACTGGTAGCTTTTGCTCTTGCTTCCACCACGGCAGTGAGGGTTGATTGTTCAAAATTTGCAGCTCCTTTTACAGTATTAACAAGGTTGCCAACTAAATCGGAACGATTCTGATATTCGGTTTGCACATTGTTCCATGCTTTTTTAACCGACTCATCCTGCTTTACCAGCCCGTTATATCCCCTGCAGCCCCAAAAGAAAAGTATTACTATAATTGCGAGAAAAATTAATAATCCGGGACGTTTCATGTTGTTTAATTTTTAAGTTTAGAGAATAAAATTAGTGATTTCTATGTCAGCGGATCTAACTATTCGGTAAAAATGGGAGTTTCGTAGGTGAACGAGAGGTTTTAAAAGGTTTCAGAAGATTAAAAGGTTCCGGAAGTTCAAAATGCCAATTAACTTTTTAATCCTCTGGAACCTCTTGCACTTTTTAATATCCTGCTTTTGCACCACCGATATTTTCTATCGGGTGCCAGGTTGTTTTGATTTCCTGGAAGTCAGTAATAAAGTAAGGTGATTGTGCTCTTTCGCTCATCCATTTCACTTTATCATACAAAATGATTCGCTTAACATTTAAAGCTGATTTCTCTTTTATCATTTTTTGTGTTGCTGCATCCGTTTCGCAATAAACTGTTGCATTCACATCCATATGATCTGCAAAGAATGGAACTAGTTCAGCCACCTTCCCGGTTAGTATATTCACAACGCCACCAGGCAAATCAGAACTATTGAGTACTTCTGCAAACGTTACAGCACAAAGAGGTTTTGAATAAGAAGCCAATACTATGCAGGAATTACCACCGGCAATAATGGGAGCTATCACAGAAACAAGTCCTATTAATGAGCTATCCTGTGGAGCAATGGCTGCCACTACACCTGTTGGTTCAGGGGTGGAAAAATTAAAATGTGATGATGCTACGGGGTTAACGGAACTGAATACCTGCTGAAATTTATCACACCACCCACTATAATAAATTAAACGATCAATAGAAAGATTTACTTCTGCTTCTGCCTGGGCTTTTGTAGCATCCTGTTTCATCAGTTCGTCAATGAACTGCGCTTTTCTTCCTTCAAGCATCTCAGCAATGCGATATAGGATTTGTCCCCGGTTGAATGCCGCTCTTGCGCTCCATCCCCCAAAAGCACCACGAGCTGAGCCTGCGGCATCACGAAAATCTTTTCTTGAACTTAAGCAGAGGTTTGCCAGCACTTCTCCCTTACTGTTAGAAGTTGTATAATAACGTCCGGACTCAGTACGTGGAAATTGACCGCCGATATAAATCTTATATGTTTTTAGCACTTCAAGTCTTTTACGCTCACTTCCGTTATTGCTATGGCCATTACCATTAAGACTGATGGATTCGCTTTTTATATCTGATTTAGTTTTTGTAGCCATGATTTGTAAAGTTTAAAAAAGTTCAAGAAGTTTAATATGTTTAAAAGGTTGGAGGTAATTAACTTTTTGAACCTCCTGAACCTGTTAAACTTCTTAAACAAGATTCACATACGCATTCAAACCGTGCAATCCCCCCTCTCTTCCATATCCACTTTCCTTATAACCCCCAAACGGTGATGTAGGATCAAATTTATTGTAAGTATTTGCCCAAACCACACCAGCTCTTAATTTGGTTGTCATATTAAATATTTTAGAACCTTTATCTGTCCAAACACCTGCAGAAAGACCAAAGGGAGTATTATTTGCTTTTTCGATCACTTCATCATCTGTTCTGAATGTTTGAATTGTCAATACAGGGCCGAAAATTTCTTCCTGTGCAATACGATTTGATTGTGCAACATTTGTGAAGATGGTTGGCCTGCAATAAAATCCTTTTTTGGGAATTGCGCACGAGCTTTGGTACATTTCTGCGCCTTCCTGCTGGCCGATCTTCAAATATTTATTGATTACTTCCAGTTGCTCCCTCGAATTGATTGCACCTACATCTGTGTTTTTATCAAGAGGGTCGCCAACGATCAATGTTTCAAGCCTGTCTTTTAATTTTTGCAATACAACTTTATATACCGACTCCTGTACATATAACCGTGAGCCTGCACAACAAACATGTCCCTGGTTAAAAAATATACCATTAATTACTCCTTCAACTGCCTGGTCCAATGGTGCGTCATCAAAAATGATGTTGGCAGCTTTACCGCCCAGTTCAAGTGTTGCTTTTTTACTTGTTCCCGCAATCGCTCGTTGAATTATTTTTCCAACAGCTGTTGAACCGGTAAATGCGATCTTGTCAATATCCGGATGGTTTACAATTGCTGCCCCGGTTTCACCTGCACCTGTAATAATATTTACAACGCCCGGTGGCAGATCAGCTTCCTGGATTATTTCAGCAAGTTTCAGGGCCGTGAGTGAAGTTGTTTCTGCTGGTTTCAGCACTACGGTATTGCCGGTTGCCAATGCCGGGGCAATTTTCCATGCCGCCATTAGTAAAGGAAAATTCCATGGAATTATCTGTCCTGCCACACCCAGCGGCTGGGCATTACGGTTAGGAAATGCATACTCCAGTTTATCGGCCCAGCCGGCATAATAAAAGAAATGATTGGCTGCTGTTGGCACATCAAAATCACGGCTTTCGCGGATTGGCTTACCCCCATCCAGTGTTTCGATCACAGCAAATTCCCTGGCTCTTTCCTGTATCATCCTTGCAATACGGTAAATATATTTTGCTCTTTCTTTGGGAGCGGTTTTCTTCCACACTTTTTCGTAAGCGCTTCTTGCTGCAACAACAGCTTTGTTTACATCGGCAGCATTTGCTTCAGCTATTTCCGACAACTTTTCTTCTGTTGCAGGATTGATCGTTGCGAAGTATTTTTTGTTGGAAGGTTTTTCAAACTTACCATTAATGAAAAGATCATAACGCTCATTGATCTTTGCTGCGCTCTTGCTTTCAGGTGCAGGTGCCAGGTTCCTTGCGCTATCGAACTTTAATTTTATTGTATTGTTTTTTTTAACTGCCATGTTTTTTGTTTTTACCGCGGAGTCGCAGAGTCGCGGAGAAAAAATCTGCGTCTTTGTGTCTCTGCGGTTATAATTGATTTAATCGATCGAAAAATAATCTGCTGATTGATACACACCTGTTTTTTGTTTCATCAGTTGCATCAATATATCATTAGCCAGGCTGCTGGCACCAAATCTAAACCATTGATTATTCATCCATTCTTCTCCCAATACTTCGTTTAACATTACCAGGTAATGCAATGCAAGTTTTGCTTTTGAAATTCCACCGGCAGGTTTCATCGCAATGCGTTTTCCTGTTTTATAATAAAAGTCGCGTATTGCTTCTAACATTACCAATGTTACAGGCATCGTTGCAGCCGGTGAAATTTTACCTGTTGATGTTTTAATAAAATCTGCTCCTGCATACATGGCAATATCACTTGCCCTTCGTACTTTATCGTAAGTAACCAGTTCACCCGTTTCCAATATTACCTTTAGTCTTGCTTCGCCACAGGCTTCTTTTACAGCCGCAATCTCATCAAAAACGAAATTGTATTCACCCATGTGAAATTTTCCTCTTGAGATCACCATATCAATTTCATCTGCACCCTGGTCAACAGCGAACCTTGTGTCGCGGATCTTCACATCACGCGGCGCCTGGCCGCTGGGAAATGCAGTTGCAACCGCCGCCACTTTTACGCCGGAATCGCCCAGTGCTGCTTTCGCTGTTTTTACCATAGAGGGATACACACAAATTGCTGCTACTGTTGGTAGCCCCGGATAACTATCATGCAGGTGTTGTGCTTTATAACAAAGCTGTTTTACTTTTCCATCCGTGTCCTTTCCTTCCAGTGTTGTGAGATCGATCATATTCAATGCGAGCTTCAAACCATTTATCTTGGTTTCGTTTTTTATACTACGCTTTGTAAAACGGGAAGCCCTTTCTTCAATTCCAACCTGGTCCACCCGTGGTGACAAAGAAAAATCGGGAATTGTTTTGGTTGCGATCATAAGTTAAGTTTAATATGGTTGAACGGTTGAAAATTGTTGAAGAGGTGAAGAGGTTAGTACTCTTTAAACTTTTCAACATTAACCGCAGCTTTAACTGACAAGTGTTTCTAATGCCTTCTTTATTAGATTTTCTACTGCAGCGTTACTGTCTTTTGAAAACTGTTGTACTACCCTGTTGGCCACGATGGCATTTACACTCAGGCATTCATGTCCCAATAATTTGCCCAGTCCGTAAATAGCAGAAGTTTCCATTTCAAAGTTAGTAATCCTATGGCTATTGAAGTTAAAATCAGTAAGCTTATTTATGAGGCCCGGGCTGTTCAATCCCAATCTCAATATTCTTCCCTGCGGACCATAAAAACCAGGACAGGTCACCGTTATTCCGTGGTGGAAACCATTGCTGAATTTTTTGATAAGTGATTGTCCTCCTTCAAAAACATAGGGAATTGTGATCTCTTTGTCTAGTTGTGTTTGCGAAATAAAAGCATCAGCAAGCGCCAATTCCTCGGGAGATTTTTTATAAGCATAATAATTCATAAGGTTATCCAATCCAAGTCCATGAGTAGAGGCAACAAAACTATCCACTGGAATGTTGGCTTGTAAAGAACCGGATGTGCCGAAACGAATAATATTCAGTTTACTGAGCTGGTTCTTAATTTCTCTTGTATTAAAATCAATATTTGCCAATGCATCCAGTTCATTGATAGCAATATCTATGTTATCCGGGCCGATACCCGTTGACATAACAGACAAACGTCGCTTTCCTATATACCCGGTATGCGTAATAAATTCACGATGTTGTAACTGATGTTCGATACTATCAAAATGTTTACTCACTTTCTTTACCCTGTCCGGATCACCGACTACGATGATGGTATCGGCTAATTCTTCGGGTCTTACATCAAGATGATAAATGGCACCACGGCTATTAATGATGAGTTCTGATTCCGGAATTCTCATATTAGAAAGTTTGTTGGGAGAATAAATATAATACTTAATTAGCATTAGAAGTAAGCTATCAGCTATGCATTTTTCTATGTGTGTGTCGGCAATCGGGAAACGGGAATCGACAATAGGAACTGCATGCCGATTATTGCGATTCCCGATTGACGATTCTTTATAATTATATCTTTTGAAAAAGAAAGGAAATTAACCGGGGAGTTAAAGACTTGTCGTCTTCATCAAACCATTCCCTGAGTTCGATGCATTGAAAATTATTGTTCGTTGCCGCGCTAAAAAAATCGGAGATGTGATGAATAAAATATTCCAGTTGTATTGTTTGATCCCCGCATTCAAACTTTGCACGACTTCCTTCGAGTTGTTTGTAAGGATGTAATTCGCAGATATAAAAGCAGCCCTTCTTCTTCAGTGTATTTGCAGCCTGTTCAAAAATAAAATCAATATTATCTATGTGTTCGAGGATGAGGCTGCATGTAATCAGTGTTGCTTTTTTAAAGTTCCAGGGTTTGGTAATATCTGCCTGTTGAAATTTTACGTTCGTTGCATTGATCTTTTGTTTTGCTACATTCATCATTTCTTCCGAGAAATCAACTGATGTTATTTTTTTCGCTTTCTGCGCTAACCATGTTGTATTTTTTCCAGTGCCACAACCCAGTTCCAATACTTTTGAGAAATCAGCGTTCATTAACAATTTTTGACCTGCTATTAATTCAAGATCGCGGGTTTTGTTGAAGACTGTGTCGTATGTGGAAGCCCATTTGTTGTAGGCGGCTTGGGTATTCATGAATAGAAGATTGAATTGATGTTCACGAATAAGTGTAGAAGTTTTTTGTTTAAGTTCTTTTTTGCTTCGCCAACAAAGAACCAAAAAAGGCGACCGCCATCGATTACCCCCGATGGCGGAAGCAGCTATGTTCAACAGTGGTGCAAAGTAATCTCAGCATTTAACAAATGCAACGCTTCACTAATTCACTGAGATTTATTTCTATCTGATAGAATCCGAAGTTGTTATTTATTAATCGCAGCGATACCAGGCAATTCCTTTCCTTCAAAATATTCAAGCATAGCGCCGCCGCCGGTGGAAACATAGCTTACCTTGTCGGCAAGATTGAATTTATTTACTGCTGCAACACTATCTCCGCCTCCCACTAAGCTAAATGCGCCCCTGGAAGTTGATTCGGCAACTGCCAAAGCAATTGATTTTGTTCCCTGCTGGAATTTTTCCATTTCAAAAACGCCCATCGGGCCGTTCCATAAAACAGTTTTTGATTTATTGATTATTTCGCTGAAGATACCAACCGCCTTTGGCCCAATGTCAAGGCCCATCCAGCCTGCGGGAATCTGATCACTTGGACGGACTTCTGTATTTGCGTCGGCAGCAAACTTATCTGCAATCACAGAATCTTCAGGCAAATGAATGCTTACCCCTTTTTCGGTAGCTTTTTTTAATATTTCCAACGCTGTATCAAGACGATCATCTTCACAAAGTGAATTACCAATATTGCCTCCCCTTGCTTTTAAAAAAGTATAAGCCATACCGCCGCCGATGATAATATCGGTTGCCCGTTGCAGTAAGTTCTCTATAATTAAAATCTTATCCGACACTTTTGCACCACCAATGATCGCTGTAAAAGGCCTTTCAGCGCCATGTAAAACTTTCTCCGCACTTACCACTTCTCCCTCCATCAATAAACCAAACATTTTTTTATTTGCATCAAAGAATTGTGCGATCACTGCTGTGGATGCATGGGCCCTGTGAGCAGTACCGAATGCATCATTAACATATACATCACCTAGTTTGCTTAGTTTTTCGGCAAAGCCTTTATCACCTTTTTCTTCTTCCTTATAAAACCGGAGGTTTTCCAATAATAACACTTCTCCACCCTTTAATTTACCCGCCATATCTGCAGTTGCCTGCCCGATGCAATCATCCGCAAAGTAAACTTTAGCGCCACCAAGTAATTCCTGCAGGTGGTTCACTAAATGTTTTAATGAGTATTTATTTGCAGGTCCTTCCTTGGGACGACCGAGATGGCTCATCAATATTGCACTGCCTCCATCATTCAATATTTTTTTAATAGTAGGAAGTGTGGATGTCATTCTTGTATCGTCCGTGATGTTGAATTGTTCATCCAATGGAACATTGAAATCCACACGAACCAGGGCTTTAACGCCATTGAAATTGAAGGAAGAAAAATTAGGCATAACGTATTTTTAATTTAACCGCGAAGGCGCGGAGGCGCAAAGATATTATATTATGATACAAAAAAATAACCGCGGAGGCGCAGAGACGCGGAGTTGGTTTCCCTGCGCCTATACGACCCTACGGTTAATATAGCTGAATGGTGATATACCGTACAAGTGAGTGACACAACGATGCCGCCATGAAACTCAACAGCCGATGCAATAATTATTTAGATATCAACCCGGCAAAATGATGAACCGTACGCACTAACTGTGACACATAGCTCATTTCATTATCATACCAGCTAACAGTTTTTACCATTTGTGCATCGCCTACATTCATCACTTTGGTTTGTGTGGCATCGAACAATGAACCGAAGTTGATACCAATTACATCGCTGCTAACGATTTCATCTTCTGTATAGCCGAAACTTTCGTTGCTGGCTGCTTTCATTGCTGCATTGATCTCCTCTGCCGTTACTTTTTTACCGAGTATGCTGTACAATTCAGTAACGGAACCCGTTATAACAGGAACCCTTTGTGCACCGCCATCCAGTTTACCTTTCAATTCAGGCAATACCAACCCGATTGCTTTTGCAGCACCGGTGCTATTGGGTACAATGTTGGCTGCTGCTGCTCTTGCACGACGAAGATCTCCTTTTGGATGCGGCGCATCGAGCGTATTCTGATCATTTGTATAAGCGTGAATGGTGCTCATAATACCGGTAACGATACCAAATTTATCATTCAGTGTTTTTGCCATTGGAGCAAGGCAGTTGGTAGTACAACTTGCACAGCTGATAATGGTTTCACTACCATCTAATATAGCGTGATTTACATTAAATACAACTGTTTTCAGGTCGCCGGTTGCAGGAGCAGAGATCACTACTCTTTTGGCACCCGCTTTAATGTGAGCTTCGGCTTTGTCTTTATCTGTGAAGAAACCAGTGCTTTCAATTACCACATCCACATCATGCTGTGCCCATGGAATTTGTGCCGGATCTTTTTGTGCGTATATTTTTACTTCATGACCATTTACAACGATAGAGTTATCAGTAGAAGTTACTGTTTCATCGAATCTTCCCTGTGCGCTATCATATTTTAATAAATGAGCCAACACTTTCGGGCTGGTAAGATCATTAATTGCCACTACATCGATACCTTTCATATTATGTATCTGGCGATAAACGAGGCGGCCAATACGACCAAATCCATTAATTGCAACTTTTACTGTACTCATAATTAAAATTTGAAGTTTGATCTAATTTTTTTCGTGGCGCAAAAGTACATGAAAAGGAGGATTTTTGAGAGAGAATATTTCGGAAAAAACTGATATGGTTGTTATTGTGGAAACTGATATATGAGGCCGGATACCGGATGCCGGATACTGGATGCTGGAAGGGATTAGCTTTTCGTTCATAAAAATTTGGCTGCAAAACCGTATGGTGTTATCTTTGCCGTCCTTTAAAACGATGCCGCGTTGGTCAAGAGGTTAAGACGCCTCCCTTTCACGGAGGAATCACGGGTTCGAGTCCCGTACGTGGTACCAGGTAGAAGCCTTTTCATTTAGATATGAAGAGGCTTTTTTATTTGTGTTGACTTTTTTGGAAATCTTTTTGACGTAAATAGTTGATAGGGTTAATGAAGTTGATAAAGTTTCAGGAATTTTGAAAACTCAACTCTGTGAAACTCTTTTTAACTCCTGTAACTCTGTGGTAAAAATATTCAATAATCAATACTCAACATTCGATGTTCAAGGACTTCACGATAGCCGAAATAGATAGTGCAATGGAAAATGCCTGGCAAGCCTTTCATATTTACAGGAAATTTTCTTTAAAACAACGGGCTGATTTTATGCGCAGCATTGCCGTTGAAATAGAAACCCTCGGTGACGCTTTGATAAAAACCGCCATGCAGGAAACCAATCTTCCCGAGGCAAGATTAAAAAGCGAAAAAACAAGAACCATCTTTCAATTAAACAGCTATGCTGCATTTTGTGAAAGCGGGCAATGGATGGATGTAAGAATTGATACAGCCAATCCAAACAGGAATCCCCCCAAACCTGATCTTCGAAAAATGCTGGTGCCACTGGGACCAGTGGTTGTTTTTGGTGCAAGTAATTTTCCTTTTGCTTATTCAACTGCAGGTGGTGATACGGCATGTGCTTTCGCTGCTGGTTGCCCGGTGATTGTAAAAGCACACCCGGCTCATGCACAAACAAGTGAGATGGTGGCAGGCGCAATCCTGAAAGCTGCCTCCAATTGTAACATGCCTAAAGGAATTTTTGCACATGTGCATGGCACATCCAGTGCAACCGGCGAAACATTAGTAAAGCATCCTTACACAAAGGCTGTTGGGTTTACCGGTTCATATGGTGGTGGCAAGCAGTTATTTGATTGGGGAAATCAACGCAAAGAACCAATACCGGTTTTTGCAGAAATGGGAAGTGTAAACCCCGTTTTCTTATTACCGGCAAAAATGAAAATAGCTGCAGCAGACGTTGCGAAAATGCTTGCCGCTTCTGTTACATTGAGCGTGGGGCAGTTTTGCACCAACCCCGGTATTATTTTTGGCATTGATGGCGATGATTTACAGCGCTTCATAAATGTTTTGTCGGAGGAAATAAAAAAAGTTGACCCTGCAGCTATGCTTAACAGTGGCATTTTTAAAAATTATGTTGGGAAAAAGGATATTGCATTGGCGCAGGATAATGTTGAAAATATTATAGCTCATCCGCTGTCGGGGTTTGCAACCGCCGACAGGGATATGGTCATTCCAACAATCGCTTCAACCACAGCGACAAATTTTATAAACAATCCATTACTTCAGCAGGAGGTATTTGGTCCTTACTCTATCATTGTTCGTTGTAAGGATATTGATGAAATGAAAAATGTTGCGATGCATCTTGAAGGCCAGCTCACTTCAACAATTATGGCGACAGAAGATGATGCTGTTAAAAATGAATCATTAATAGAAACAATAAAAAATCTTTGCGGAAGGTTTATTATGAATGGCGTTCCAACCGGGGTAGAAGTATGTTTAAGCATGCAGCATGGCGGCCCATTTCCTGCAACAACAGATAGCAGGTTTACTTCTGTTGGCGCTGATGGTATAAAAAGGTTTGCCAGGCCAATAACGTTTCAAAACTGGCCGGATAAATTGTTACCTGATGAATTGAAAGATGGAAATCCAGCGGGAATTATAAGAACTGTGAATGATAAAATTGAGTTATGATTTTAACCACAGAGTATTCGCCACTAAGGCATAAAGACGCTAAGAATCACAAAGAAAAACTTTGTGTAACCTTTGTTGCTTAGTGCCTTTGTGGCGAAAGATCAGACACCATGCTTTCGGAAGAATTCTTCAAAGCGAACCAAGACGTAATAAGAAAAGATAAAACGAAATAAGAGATCAAAATATAATTTATATAAGAAGCATAAACAGCTGCTCCAAACCAGTCGCCGGAATAAAGAATAATCGCAATACCAGCTATAGCTTTTAAAAAATCCCACAGCAACGCATATTTGTTTTTATCCATTAGCTCCGTAAATGCATATACATATAAAAAAATAAAAGCTCCATAAATGAATATGCCAGGTTTACTTATCAATGCAATATTTCCGAAGAGATAGCTTACAAATAACAATAAGAGGATCATTTGTACCCATATCCACCCTAAAAACAATTTTGAAAATTCCGTATCATACTTTTTAAAATCATATACATTCTCAATTTTATAAACGGGAAATTTTTCAGCAACATCCGAAGGCCTCCAGCCTGTTGGCTTGTACCATATACTCAATTTATCTTTCCAGTTTTTTGTATACCATGCATCTTTTACGAGCAACCACATGTGCTGGAAATTAATTTTGATCGGGTTCCATGTTTGTACCGGTCTCGTTATCCCATATACAGCAGGCACTTCTTTTAATTCTTCCTGGAAAGTCCCGAACAATTTATCCCAGAAGATAAATATCTGACCGTAATTCTTATCAATGTATTCTTTATTAATGGCGTGATGAACACGATGATGTGAAGGTGTTACAATGATCTTTTCCAAAAAGCCCATTTTATTGATATGCTGTGTATGATACCAGAATTGCGCAAACAAATGCAGGGGTGCAATCACTGCAATTACCTCGGCAGGTACGCCGATTAATGCTGCAGGTAAAAGTAGTATTATAAATAACCGTACAAAAACAGAAACGCTTTGTCTCAATGCACATGCTAAATTAAATTCCTCGCTGCTGTGATGAATGATATGACTGTTCCAGAAAAAGTTGACCTTATGATCGAGTGCATGCACAACATAGCCTGCAAAATCCAACACAATAAATGCAATCATATAAGTTATCCATGTTGCATTGATATGTGTAAGGGCGATCCTGTTTACCAGCCACTCGTAACTGATCAGCGCAATACTTAATCCCAATACATCCTTGGTTACATTGGTAACACCGCTGCTCAGGCTGCTGATCATATCCATACTGCGGACCGTATCCTTTCCTTTTCGCCAGCCATACCATTTCTCAAACAATACCAGTAAAAGAAAAACGGGCATTGCAAACAGCAATATTTTACCATAAGCTTCCATACTTCAAAGTTGGGCCAAGTTTGGGAATTTAACAAGGAGAATCCCGGTTAAGGGTTCATAAAGAGACAAGTTTAGGACATATGCAGACAACGTTTTTAACCCGCTATGACTCTAATTAATAATTGTCTTAATTTAGACATCTCCCACTAAAGCTAAGATTATGCAATCCATATGTACCTTAAAAAGAATATTCTTTTTTATACTTTTCTGTGTTACAGCAAGCAAAATAAATGCACAGTCCATCACTGCCTGCACCCCTCCTGTGATAATAAGTCATCCCGTGTCAGTTAACTGGGATTGTAATGGTAACGCTGTTTTTTCAGTAAACGCTTCGGGCCCCGGGCTTACTTACCAATGGCAAAGTATGCATCCATTAATCATTACTCCATGGAATAATATTTATGATGGAACTGTATATGGCGGAACAAGCACTTCTACCCTGACCGTGCATGCAATTAATAGTGCAAATAACGGCTATGTTTATCGCGTTATTATTAACAATGCCTGCGGAAATGTTTTAAGCAACACCGTTTCATTAACTACAAATCCTTTAACGCTTGATGTATCTACTCAGTATATAGATGCTTGTTCACAAGCTTTGGTCCCGGTGCATATTACTACAGAAGTAAATGGCGTACCGGCAGCAGGGGTCTGGGCGCCTGTAACTAATCTTTACATGGATGTAGCGGGAACACTTCCTTACAATGGCTCTTCCACCAATATAGTTTATGTTGATCCAAACAATTTTCCTTCGTCAAATATCCTCGTTAATGCTACCATTGGAAATTGCACATTATACCGCTCGATCCAGGTAGTTCCGAATGTTAACCCTCCATACATATATTATCAATCACGGGATGCTTATGTGTGTGAAGGCGCTGACAATACATTTTCTGTGGTCGCTTATTACATCTCTCCACTCAGTTACCAATGGCAGGTAAGCACTACTGGTTGTGGAGGAACTTTTAACGATATCCCCGGGGCTACCAATGATCAGTATCCCGTTACTGCTATTACAGCATCGCAGGATGGTTCTGCATTCAGGTGTATAGTGGCCAATGCTTGTGGCAATAAAGATACTTCCGACTGTGCCGCACTTCACGTGGTTACTGCACCGGAGATAACAGTACAACCTGTAGATGCATTTGCATGTGAAGGCACTTATGCTAATTTCTATAGCCGGTCTAACCACGTAGGTTTTACTATTAAATGGCAGGTGAGTACAAATGGCGGCGCTACTTTTTCAGATATTACCGGTGCAAATTTTTACTATTATTCAGTACAGGCCAGCGCAGCTATCAACGGTAATTTGTATCGTGCTGTTTTTTCCGGCCCAAACTGCACAACGGCTACCACATCGTCGCCGGCGATGCTTCATATAAATATAACACCCAACATTATAATTCAACCTGTTCCTGCTACAGTGTGTCCTGGTGATTCTGCCTTATTGTTTGTGAATACCAACCAGGCTCAACCAGGCTTTCAATGGCAGTTAAGTACAGATGGCGGCGCTACATTTACTGATATGCCAGGTGCAACAAATGATACTTTAATCATTGCACCAGTGACAAGTGGAATGAATCTTAATCTATATCGTGTAATCGTTACAGGTGAGAACTGTATTGGTCCAACAGTTTCTGTTGATGTAACGCTCACTGTAGGAACTGCCGTAAACATTACAACAGCGCCTGCTGACGCTGCAGGATGTGTTGGTAATCCCATAACTTTTAACAGCGTCGCTACGGGACAGAACCTTACTTACCAATGGCAGGTAAGTACAGATGCCGGTGCAACATTTAATAATATTCCCGGTGCAACTGCTTCAATCTATGCTACTGATCCTGTAACTATTTCTATGGATCAATATCAATATCGTGTTATAGTTACAGGAACGGCAACGGGTACATGCAGCGGCACAGACACTTCGAATGCTGCCACGTTAACAGTTCTTGTAAATATTAATCCTGTGATTACATCCCAACCTCAAAGTGCCGGTATTTGTGCCGGTACCAGTACTACTTTATCTATTGTAGCAGGACCGGGCATAATATTCTATCAATGGGAAGTTAGTGTGAATGGTTGTAATGGACCATGGGCAAACCTTGCTGCTGTACCAGGGCCTGATATTCCAACCGGCATTCTTACAGTTACACATTATTATCGTTGCAGGATATGGTCGCCATGCAGCACCGGGTATATTTACTCTGATTGTGCAACCGTAACAGTAAATGGTTCGATCGATATTACCACTGTGCCTGCTGATCAAACAATATGTGCAGGATCGGATGCTGTTTTTTCTGTTGCATCATCAACACCTGGCGTTACTTATCAATGGGAAGTAAGTTTTTCTCCAGGAATTTTTACGGCAATCCCAGGTGCAACGGGAGCTACTTACACGATTACTTCAGCTCCGTCAACGTTTGATGGAGTTGAATACAGGGTAATTGTCAGCAGTTCTTCATGTGCCATACCATTTATCTCACAACCTGCTGTACTTACTGTAAATGAACATCCTTTTATTACTTCCACAGCAACTCATGTTAGTACCTGCCTGGGCAATACAACAACTTTCAACGTGTCTGCAGTGGGAACAAACCTGGCTTATCAATGGCAGGTAAGTACGGATATGGGAGTAACTTATTCCATAATACCAGGTGCAACATCAGCTACATACATCACAGATCCTGTTACGGCCTCTATGGATTGGAATTTATACCAGGTAGTAGTAACAGGCACATGCAGTGTGATAACTTCTGATGCAGATTCATTAACGGTAGCAACACCTGTTGCTATAGTTACACAACCTGCTGACGTATCTACTTGTGTTGGCATGGGCGTGATGTTCGTAATTGATTTTACAGGGCAGCTTGCATGGGCACAATGGCAGGTAAGTACAACAGGATGCTCCGGAAATTTTGTGGATATACCAGGAGCTAATTTTTATAACCTGACCTTGCCAGGTGTTAGCGCCAGCCAGGATGGTTATGCTTACCGCTGTAAACTTACAAGTACTTGTGGCGGAAGTATTATAATCAGCAACTGTGCAACACTTACTGTTGGTAATAACATGATAACATCGGCACCTGCCAATCAACCCGTTTGTAGTGGAGGCAGTGCAACATTCACGGTAGGTGTAAGCGGTACAAGTAACACTTATCAATGGCAGGAAAGCCTTGATGCCGGGATTTCATACCAGGATATTCCAGGTGCAACAAATGCTGCGTTTACCATACCTTTTGTAGATGGATCATTAAATTATATACTGTACCAGGTTGTTGTTTCTAACAATTCCTGTGCACCTATGACATCCAATCCTGTAGAACTTAATATAGCCGGTTCAACAGGCATTATAGGGCAACCGCAGGCTGTTGCTGTCTGTGAAGACTCAAGCGTATGGTTCACAGCGAGGATGGACAATACGGTAAGTAACTATGCAGGTTTAACTTATGTATGGCAGGTAAGTACAGACAATGGTATAACGTTTACAGATGTACCAACCGCCCCGGATGATGAAACGCTGTCACTTTCGCCAATAGACAATAACATGAACGGAAATTTATATCGTTGTATTATAACATCCGCTGCACCTTGTCCGGCAACATTTATTTCAGACAATGCATTACTTACTGTGCATCCATTTCCTTCAATTACAGCAACCGCCAGTGAAAGTTCAGTATGTAACGGCTCCGTTGTAACATTAACTGCAGGCGGTGCAGGTGCAAATGGAGTTTACGATTGGCCACAATGGGGTCCGGGCTCGTCATTACAACTAGGTGTTTATACTGATTCGAATAATCCAAACAGCCCTTATACAAATATCTATACCGTTTATGGTACAGATGTGTATGGTTGCAGTGGGACTTCAACCGTATCAGTGATCGCTCATCCCTATCCAATAGTTAACATGTCAATTAATCCCTTTAACAGCAGTTTATCGCCGGCACAACCAGTCGTGCTAACGGCATGGGCTACGCTACCCAGTACTTATTCTTACATATGGAGAAAAGACCTTTCGGTTATTCCAGGCGCCAATGCTGTTTCACACACAGTACATTTCGGGGAGCCAGGTGCATATGATGTTATTGCGACCAGCCAGGCAGGTTGTGCCGACACATCATGGTCCATCACTTTGATGGATTCAGTCATACAAAGAATGTATGTTTATTCAAACCCTAACACCGGAAGATTTAATATCAATTATCCCGATGTTCCCGAAAATGCAAGTGTAAGTATATTCAACAGCCAGGGTCATCGTGTTTACAGGAAAACCAATGTAGAAACAGCTGTTCCTGTTTATGTAGATATGGGCAACGTGCTTTCCGGTATCTATCTTGTTATTTTATACGACAAAAATGGCAAAGCGATCTTCAAAGAAAAAATGCTGATACATCATTAATAAAAAACTCCGGTAAAAAATACCGGAGTTTTTTTGGCACAGGCCTCACAGGTCTTTAAGATCTGTGAGGCCTGTCGATCATTTTTTAAAATAAGTAAAAGAACTTTAGAGAATTAAAGTAGCTTCCGCACCAAACTCATAACTTCAAAGCCCGAAGTATGCAGTCATCATTAATAACAAACGTTAAACGAATTGAATCTCTCGATCTTCTCCGTGGATTGATCATGGTTATTATGGCCCTTGATCATACCCGTGATTTTTTTCACATTAATGGATTAACCGGTAATCCACTTGATCCCGCTACTACAACTCCTGCTTTATATTTCACAAGATGGATCACCCATTTCTGCGCTCCAACCTTTGTTTTTTTATCAGGGCTTTCTGCATGGTTGCAGGGACAACGTAAAACAAAAAAAGAGCTCGGCGCATTCCTGGTCAAACGTGGGCTTTGGTTAATATTAGTAGACCTTGCCGTTATGTCGTTGTTATTGACTGCTGATATTCATTACGGGCTATTCGTACTCGAAACACTTTGGTCGATTGGCGCTGGGATGGTTGTGCTGGGATTAATGATCCATTTACCATTCAATGTTATCCTGGCTACCGGTTTGATCATTTTTTTCGGTCATAATTTGCTCGACCTTGCCGAGAAAGCACGTGGATTTGATATTCCTGTATGGTGGAGTTTTTTACATCGCGTTGCCATCATTCCGTTATGGGGAAATCACAGTCTCTTTATCTTTTATCCTTTTCTTTCATGGGCAGGACTAACATTATTAGGTTATTGCTGCGGAAAATTATTTACTAACGAAACATTGCAACGCCGCAAGAAAATATTACTGGGTATTGGCATCAGCGCAATTATACTCTTTATCGTTTTGCGTGCAATCAATATCTATGGAGATCCCATTTCCTGGAGTTTGCAGAAAAATGCGATACAAACCTTTTTTTCATTTATGAACGTACAAAAATATCCGCCCTCTTTACTTTTTCTATGCGCTACTATAGGATCCGTTCTTATATTTCTCGCTTTAATAAAAAATACAGAAAGCAGGTTGGCAAAAATTATTAAAGTATATGGCAGGGTTCCGCTTTTCTATTTTATCGTTCATTTTTTTATACTCCACCTTGCACAGGTAATAACATATTTATCAAGAAGCCATACCGTTGCTGAAGGGATGAAGGGATTGCCTGGACTACCTTTCAAATTTGCTACGCCTGGTGAAGGATTTAATTTAATCATCGTGTATGTAATATGGATAGCAATCGTTATTTTAATGTATCCATTATGCAGGTGGTATGACAATTATAAAACAGGTCATAAAGAAAAATGGTGGTTAAGTTATCTATAAAAACTTTGCGTCTCTGCGCCTCAGCGGTTATATTTACCGCAGAAGCGCAAAAACACAGAGAAAAAATTTCTTCGAATGGAACTTACAGTGCAAAAGACAAGAAGGATTGAGTCTATCGATATTATCCGTGGTATCGTGATGGTGATCATGGCGCTTGATCATGTGCGTGACTTCTTTCATATCCATGGTTTCGATGGTGATCCGTTAAACCTGAAAACAACCTCACCCGCATTGTATGCCACGAGATGGATCACTCATTTTTGCGCCCCGGTATTTGTTTTTCTTTCCGGTACTTCTATTTATTTACAAAGCTTACGCAAAACAAAAAAACAATTAAGCAGTTTTTTGATCAAGCGTGGACTCTGGCTGGTATTTGCTGAATTATTTATTATTTCTCTGGCATGGTCATTTGATCCGATGTATCATGTATTCTTTCTACAGGTGATATGGACAATCGGGATAAGTATGATTATACTTGGTATATTGATATGGCTTCCTTATTCTATTATTTTAATGCTTGGGTTGATCATTGTTTTTGGTCATAATCTTTTAGACATTCCCGAGTCTGCTCCCGGTTTTAAAGCGGGTTTTTGGTGGGACCTGCTACATCATGGTTTTTTTGCCCTCTATCCTATTAATTCCAATCATTTTATATTAATGATCTATCCATTTGTTGCATGGACGGGGTTAATGATGTTGGGATATTGCGCCGGGACGCTGTTCACAGAAAAATTCTCAGCAGCACAAAGAAGAAAAATATTATATCGTTTGGGATTTGCATTGATCGCAATATTTACAATAGTTCGTTTTTTTAATAGTTATGGAGATCCTTCGCACTGGAGTGTGCAAAAAAATGGTTTGTTTACTTTCTTCTCATTTATCAAAGTAACAAAATATCCTCCTTCCCTGTTATACCTCTGCATCACGATAGGTCCTGCACTACTTGCCTTAGTATTCATTGAGAAAATAAAAAATCGGTTTACAGATATTATGACTGTTTATGGACGAACAGCATTCTTCTATTATATACTTCATTTTTACCTGGTACATACCATTGCAACAATTATATTTTTTGTAAAGGGTCAGCATACGGTGCAGGACGCCATTAATTCTATGCAAAAAATACCGTTCCTGTTTGTCATGCCGGGTGAGGGATATGGATTGGCGATCGTGTATTTGATCTGGGCCTCTGTTGTTATTGTATTATACCCGGTATGTAAGAAATATGACAGGTATAAAACCAGTCATAAAGAAAAATGGTGGCTGAGTTATTTGTAGGAACCTACATGCTGCAGGAGAAAGAAACTGATCAATACTAAAACTGTTTTGAAAAAGATCATACTGAAATTTTTATTGTACCTGGCAATAGGCTTTTTGTGCGCATTTTTATACAATCAATTAAAAAGATAAATGAGCGAAGAAGAAAAGATAACCGGAGGCGAACCAATATCCAATGATGTTCAACAAAACGATGAACAGCAGGTTAACGGTGAAAACACAAATACAAATAGTTTTGTTACCAATACAACTAACGAGCAACAAGAAACGAAAAATTCAGAACTCATAACTCAGGAAATGGAAGTACATCATCACAGCCATGGTGGTCATGGAAAGAAAAACTGGAAAAATTATTTCTGGGAATTTTTAATGTTATTCCTGGCAGTATTCTGCGGTTTCTTAGCCGAATATAAACTTGAACACGTTATTGAACACAATCGGGAAAGAGAATATATGTTGTCACTGATCCAGGATCTTAAAGCAGATACCGTGCAGCTAAATACTTATATCGGCTGGCGGAGGGAGGTGAACCGGGATTTTGACTCCCTTACAACGTTATTAAAAAGAGATGATCGTGACAATCATGCTTATAATATTACCACGATTTCAGGAAGAACTGTTCTTCGTTTTGGCTTACCTGATATTAGTGAAGGAACAATCGACCAGTTAAAAAATGCAGGGGGGCTACGGTTGATCCATAGCCTGGAAGTTTCCAATGCCATTAATCGTCACTACTTGTCGGTGAACCGAATGAAATCTTTTTTTGAGACAGAACGCATGGTAAGATTGCAGTTACTGAACTCAAAAAACGAAGTATTAGATGCATCGCAATCGCAACCAGCCGTCTTGTCTCCAAAAGCAAAAGAATCGTTCAGGCTCTTTTCAAACGACCCGGAAAAAATCAATCGTTTTCATAACAATGTAAATGCTGCTACTTCTCTAAACCGGTTTTTTATCAACCAACTCGATTCGGTAAAGAATAATAGCAGCAGGTTGATCAAACTTATACAAAAAGAATATCACCTGGAATAATATGAGTGAAGAAAAAGATAAGGAAACAACAGGCGGGCAACTGCCGAACGACAATTCCGACCCGGATAAAAAATCGGATAAGGATGAGACATCAAACGAAAATATTTCATCGAACGAACCTATTGCCGAAACAGAACAATTCAAAACCCAGGATCCAGAACTCATAACTAAAAACATGGAAGTACATCATCATGCTCACGAAAGTCGTGGAAAGAAAAACTGGAAAAATTATTTCTGGGAATTTTTAATGTTGTTCCTCGCTGTCTTCTGTGGCTTTTTAGCAGAGTACCAGTTAGAACACAAAGTTGAAAGAGACCGGGAGTTGCAATATATGGAAAGCATGCTTGAGGATTTGCACCGGGATACAGCAGGTATCCAGGCTGTTTATGAATTGGGCCAGCAACAAAAGTTTATGGGTGATACACTGCTCGAGTTAATTAATAATCATCCCTTAACAGATGATAATATTATGAAGCTCTATTCAATAAATACGAATTCGACGAGAATAGTCATTACTGACTTTGAAAACCGCACTGCTTTGCAGCTCAAAAATGCCGGGGGAATGCGGCTCATCCGAAAAAAAAATGTGGTGGATTCTATTCTTGGCTATTGGCGTTTTATAGAAACATGCCAGACAGTTAGCGCAAGGCTTGAACGACTTGGAGAGACCCGCTTCAATGTATCAACACGTATTTTTCACAATAAATATTATATACCGGGTAATGCAAGACTGCAAGTCGCTTCGGGAATCAGGGAAGGAGCAGCACTGGTCAGTAACGACCCGGTGCTGATGGCTGAATATTCCAACCTGACGTTCGCAAAAAAGCTCATATTGAATAATTATTTGCTAAGGATACAGGAAGCAAAAATTATAGCAGTGCGTCTCATGGATGTGATCAGGAAAGGATATCATCTTGAAGAATAAAACGAATGGAAGAAAATAAAAATATAGAAGAAGATCAACCTGGAAAAAATATACCGGAAGAAATTATTTGTCAAGAAAACTCCACGATGCCTGAGGCAGGAGAAGAAGCTTTAAACGTTAACCCCTTAAATGATTTAAACCAAAACATGGAAGTGCATCATCACAGTCACGCCGGTCATAGAAAGAAAAACTGGAAAAATTATTTTCTGGAATTTTTAATGATTGCATTATTTACCTGCATTGGATTGATAACGCAGGCACAGAACAAGTATGGAGATAGTTTAAGAGCGGCTTTATCAACAGCCGGATCTCCGCTACAACAATTCGACCTGATGAATAAAATACTCGAGGTGGGTTATATGAATGGCGAAAGCAACCCCGACTCTTCTTATTGCATACAATTGCTGGATATTGCACAGGAAAATGACAACGATTCCCTCCTTGCCATTGCATACAACCAATTGGGCAATTATTTTTTCAGGAATAATATTGATCTGAGTAACGCACTGGAATATTTTTTTAAAGGGATCCCATATGCAGAAAAGATCAGGGACAAGAGAAGAATCAGTTCATTTTATATTGATATTGCTGCACTGTATTACAAGCTCAACAATCCCAATGAAGAAATAAAATACCTACGCAAGGCATTTGAAAACCTGCCGGATAAAACCTCTCCTCTTTTTCCTTTTATGCTTGCACAGGTACAATATGAAAGCGGCAGGTATTTTTTAGGAAGGCAGCAAACAGATTCTGCCCTCTACTACGCCCAGGCATTAGGTGTAACCAATCTTACATTGAAAAGTCCCTTGTTTGAGACAGCAACAAATGGATTGCTCGGAGAAGTTTATGATAAAATGGGAGATACTGCTTTAGCAGCAGCGCACATTATAAGGGCAAATGCATTGAACGATTCTATTCATTACATATATGGAAAGGTTGAAGGCAAAAGAGCATACATCAATTTTCTCTTAAAAAACAATAAAATACCAGAAGCAAAAAAACAGGCATTGCAGTTAATGGATATCGGTCTTCAACATAAAATGTTTGATGCAGAAAGGATAGCTGCAGGTTTTCTTGCAACTGTTTATGACAAAAACAAACAACCAGACAGTGCATTCTATTATTCCCGCTTCGAATCAGCAATGAAAGATTCATTATTCAACCAGGAAAATATGAATAAAATACAATCGCTGGTTATGAATGAGCGCATTCGCATCATGGAAGAAGAAGACAGGCTTGCGGATGAAGCCGAAAAAAGAAGGGTAGATATTCAGTATGCATTGATATTCCTCGGCATTGTTGCTTTCGTTATCATCTTTTTTATTTTAAGCCGCAGTATTATCGTAACAGAAAAACTCATTTCATTTTTAGCGATACTTGGTTTACTGATCGTTTTTGAATTCATCAACCTGCTTATTCATCCGTTTCTTGAAAGGGTTACGCATCATTCTCCCGTGTTAATGCTGCTTGCCTTAGTTGTAATTGCTTCCATGCTGATACCGCTACATCACAAGCTTGAACATTGGATAAAAGAAAGAATGACGGAAAAGAATAAAAAGATAAGATTGGCAGCTGCGAAGAAAACGATTGAAAAATTAGAACGGAATTCATGAAGAATGTATGATTTGTACTTAGAAGCTATTGAGAACTAATCATACATCTTACATCTTAAATCATAAATTATTATTTGTTCTCCACTCCTGCGGCGTTATTCCGTATTCCTGCTTAAATACACGTGCAAAATATCCCGGATCATTGTAACCACAATCCAATGCTACAGAAGAAATACTCATGGAATGATCTTTGAGCAATTGCTTAGCCTTATTCAACCGGATGATGCGTATAAATTTATTGGGCGAACATCCTGTCAGCGCATCCAGCTTCCTGTGCAATTGAGAGTGGCTCATAAATACATATTTACATAATTGCTCCACGCTGAAATTAATATCTTCAATATGCTCCTCAACAGTCAACCGGACTTTTTTTACAAACTCGTCCTCTGTTGCATTTAATGCAGGTGCCGTTTCTGCAGGTATAGCCGGTTCAACTGCACCATTACTAACGATGAGGCCCGCCCTCTTAATATAAAATTGTTGGAGATTCTTTCGCAGTTGCAGTAATTTTTTTATACGCACCAGTAACTCTTCTTTGTGAAATGGTTTCTGCAGGTAAGCATCAGCACCCTGTTCCAAACCTTCAATCCTGCTTTCGATATCTGTCTTGGCAGTAAGCATGATGATGGGAATATGACTGGTGCGTTCATCTTTACGCAACTTGCGGCACATTTCAAACCCGTCTACAAAAGGCATCATGATATCAGTGATGATCAGATCAGGAATTATTTCGGTTGCAATTTCAAAACCTTCTCTTCCATCTTTGCCAACAGCCAAACGATAATCCGGCAAACAGGAAGCGGTGTATGCCACTACATCAGCATTATCTTCCACTAATAAGATCAATGACTTCCCGGTAACGGCTGATTCATTGAGAATTTCATTTCTTTGTTCAATTATATCATTTATTTTTTGCTGTTGTATTTCATTTGAACCAACCAGGTGTACATTCACTTCGCCTGCGGTCAATCTTTTCACCGGCAATGAAACGGTGAATTCGCTTCCTTTGTTTGCTCCTACAGGCGGACTTTTAACGGTGATCTCTCCCTGCATCAATTTAACCAGTTCTTTGGTTAGCGAAAGGCCAATGCCTGTTCCTTCCATCTTCCTTGTATGACTGTTATCGAGTTGGTAAAACCGATCGAAAATATGTTGCAACTGGTCTGCCGGAATTCCGATCCCCGTATCTTTTACTTTAATGATCAAAGTAGATCCTGTTTCATCGGCAGGTTTATCTTCAGTGATCGATATGTATATATTTCCTTTTTCAGGTGTAAATTTTAGTGCATTGGAAAGCAGGTTCGCCACGATCTGGCGCATTTTTTCAGCATCATAAGCAATAATCAATGAATCCATTTCTGCAAGAAAATGCAATTGCTTCTGCTGGCTTTCTGCCAAAGAATTAAATGACTCTACAATGTATCTCAGGAAATTGATGATATCTCCCTGTACCAGTTGCAATGACATTTTACCTGTTTCCAGTTTTGAAAGATCGAGCATTTCATTTACAAGTTTCAATAAGCTCTCCCCATTTCGAACGATCATATTCATTCCATTGTCAAAATGTTCCTTCGGATTATTGATCACCTGTTGCGCCATTCCTAAAATAACGGTGAGTGGTGTACGAAATTCATGGGTAATATTTGTATAAAGCTGCGTTTTTAATGAATCTACTTCTTTAATACGTTTTGCCTCACGTTGCTCGAAATTTAACTGTGATCTGAGTTTTGCCCTGTTCACACTGAATTTAAAATATGCTCTTATCCCAAGTGCAAGCAACAAAGCATAGCATATGTATGCCCACCAACTGCGCCACCATGGAGGCAATACAGTAATATGAAGTTGTGCAATCTTATTGCTCCATATTCCCTGGCTATTGGAACCCTGTACTTTAAAAGTATAATTTCCGGGAGGCAAATGAAGAAAAGTTGCTGTACGTCTTGAACCTGCTTCTATCCAATCCTTATCTGCCCCTTCTAACTGGTAACGATACCTGTTTTGATTGGATGCGGTAAAGTCGAGTGCAGAAAATTCAAGGGTAAGTATATCCTGTAAATGATTAAGTGTGATGTTTTTAGTTTCTTCAATATTACTTTGAAGCACACCTGTTTTATCACCGGCTGTTACCGGTGAATTATTTACCATAATGTTAGTGATCAATACATTGGGTATAAACCCGGTACTAAGAATTTCCATAGGATTAAAGATATTCAACCCATTCACACCGCCAAACGCAAGTTTGCCATTGGATAATTTCGCATAGGCGCCGGTGTTAAACTCATCATCCTGCAAGCCATATGCCTTTGTAAAATTCCTGAAAACCCAGTGGGTTGAGTCTTTTCCTTTGCCTGCAAGTAAACAGAAGATTCCACGATTGGTACTGCCCCATATATTCCCCCCATCATCTGTGAGGATACCATACACAACATCATCGGGCAAACCATCTTTAGTAGTCAGGTGAATAAAATCACCTGTTACTTTGTTCATCCTGTTCAGGCCACCACCTTTTGTACATATCCATAAATATTTTTCGGGTTCTTCCGGATCATCAAGGAAACAGGAAACGTGGCTATAATTAAGTGAATTTCTATTGCTGCTGTTATTATAATACCATTTTACCTGGGGCAAGCTGTTTTCTATATTTCTAAATGCCAGCTTCGCAAAACCTTCGGGTGTACCTACCCAAAATATTCCCTGTTTATCTTCATACAATGCTGTACAAAATATTTTTGACTGAATTGGTCTTGCGGGTTCTGTGTTTATATTAAAACTGTCAAGCTTACCCGAAACCGTATTCAAACGTGTAAATCCACCCATAATACCGGGAAACCAAATGTTCGATTTACTATCTTCCAGTAAAGGTTGCTTGCTGCCAATATTATTGTAATCCCTGATTTCCGGCCGCTGAACTAATTTTCCGGAGGAATGATTGTATTGAAAATATCCCTTGGTATCACTTTTAATCCAATAATCTCCCGTTTTTGAAATAATAAAATTATCTATTTCGGTAATAGATGATATTTTTCTAAAAGGATTTTTATCTGTTGAATCAGTTGTTATTTTGATCCAGCCATAGGCATGATCACTTAAAAAAATCTCGTTTTGTAAAGTGGGTATGATCCAGCGTATACTATATCCCGGCTCCTGTGCTTTGAACTTGCTGCTGGCCGTATTGTATTTGCGCAAACCATATCCAATAGATCCGGACCATAATATTCCGGAACGATCAATAATAAACGGGTATACAAGTCTTTTTTCTTCGGGTATAGTTATATTCCATTGTACTGCTTTACCGGTTTCCCATTTACTAACATCATAAAAATGCGGTTCCCTGTGATGGTTTATCCACAGTTTTTCCCGTGGATTAAAAATAATATTACCAGCAGGTGTTTTGTTTACATCAAATAAAGGATATACATCCTTTCCATCTGAAAGAAACAGGCTGCTGTTTATAAAACCATTTCCATCGTGATTTAAATACCCGTTGTTAAACAGCTTTCCCCCGTTTAGTTTAATAAAATTATTTTTCAACGGATCAAACCTGTACACTGATCCATCCATTCCCCCAACCCACATACTTCCGTTTTTATCTTTTCCCATTCCATAAACCTGTTCATTATCGGGTAATGCCAGCCTTGTAATAAGTGGTGCAGCATCTTTTTCAAAAAAATCACCGGTCAGTTCAACAATATTCAGGCCTGCTCTTTCAGTACCTAACAACATTCTTCCGTCGGGAAGTTCTTCTATTGTCCTGATCACGTTTGCTGAGAGGCTACCTGGGTTTGAGCTTGTATGAATAATCCGAAAAAAATTTCCGCTCTTTTTATCATAAATACTCACCCCTGAGTTCTCAATGCTCACCCATAATCTTCCTTTCGAATCTTCAAAAAGTTTTAAGATAGTATTGCCGCCAAGCGTGTGTGGATTATACGGATCGTTTGTAAAAACTTTGAAGTCGTATCCATCATACCTGTTCAGGCCATTCTTTGTTGCCACCCAGATAAAACCATCCTTATCCTGTAATAGATCGAAAACCATTCCCTGTGATAAACCCTGCGCAATTGAAATGGTTTCATACACACTGGTTGTTTGGGCAGTAATTAACGGTCCCTTTAAAATGAAGGTGATACTGAAAAGTAAGCTTATCGTTAGTTTGAACCTTGTCACAGTTATATAAATATAAACTGAAAAAAAATGCAGCCATATAGGTAAAAAGAAGAAAACAGGCCATTTTTCAAAAAAAGACGAATAAATCCTGTTCCTGCACAGTTTGTCCTGCTATTTGGCGAGGATGTACAATAAGATGGCGAATATCTTCCTGCTATTAACCATCTCCGTTCTCAACTTTGATTGTCGGAATTACCAACAACCTGCCACCAAAAATAATTGAAAATGAGCGCAACCATTTCTATTCCGCTGAACGCAAAAGGAAGTAATAACCTGCCTGCTCTTTCAGAGAATACTTTTCTACGATACTTCAATTTCATTGCCCTTTATGTTGCACAGGGAATTCCCGAAGGCATGGCTTTTTTTGGTATCCCGGCATGGATGGCAATGAATGGCAAAACACCCGGCGAGATCGGGAGTTTTGTTGCTATTGTTGGATTGCCCTGGAGTTTCAAAATAATCGTAGCCCCATTAATGGACAGGTTCACTTATTTACCGATGGGTCGCAGAAGACCATGGGTATTATTCGGTCAATTAGGATTAATGGCAAGTTTTATTGCCATGGCTTTCGTACCCGATCCACTCAACAATATGAAACTATTTATGCTGGCAGGCTTTGCAGTTGGCTTCTTTGGTGCCTTCCAGGATGTTGCTACAGATGGAATGGCGATTGATATTATACCTGTAAGTCAACAGGCACGTGCAAACGGTTTTATGTGGGGAGCGAAAATTATGGGTACATCCGCATCACTTGCACTGGGTAGCTGGCTCCTGCATAAATATGGCTTTTCATCTGCTATACTTATGTTATCAGTTGTAGTTTGCCTCATCATGCTTGTGCCATTATGCTTACGGGAACGAACAGGTGAAAAACTAACCCCATGGAGCGAAGGTGCTGCATCGCCGGAAACCAAAAAAATGCAGGTAAGCAACTGGTCATCTATCTTTAAATCATTGTACAAAGTATTTACCCTTCGCAACAGCTTGTTGTTTGGCGGCATTGCTTTCATTTGCCAGGGAGCCTGTAATTATATGGATACATTGCTTCCCATTTTTACAGTGCAGGCCTTAGGCTGGACGGATAAGGCTTATTCCGGGTTTTATGCAAGTGCTACATTGATTGGTGGTATCAGCGGTATGCTTATCGGCGGAATACTGATAGATAAGTTTGGAAAGATCCGTATGCTGAATATTTATTTCTTTATGTTGATCACATTGATCACTTCACTGGTATTTATGAAAAATTATTGGGCAGATACATGGTTCATTACCGGTTTTATGATCATGTATCAAATACTCTATGTGTTTTCAACCATTGGCATATTTGCCACCGCTATGCAATGCTGCTGGAAAAAGATCTCAGCCACACAATTCACATTGTATATGACCATCGGAAATATGGGACGGATCGTTGGTGCCAAATTAATAGGTCCGATCAAGCAGGAATTCAGCTGGGAGTATACGTTACTTGCATTTGCGGGAATGATCGCTTTGGCATGGGTCATCCATCAAATCACTTACGTACACAAACAGGTAAAAAGGGTTGAAGAAATAGATAAGGCCGACAGCAAACTCACTTTATCAGGATTTGCATAACATTCATTGAACGAAAATTAATCTTCATAAAATAAAAAAAATGAAAAAACTGTTTTACTTAGCCACAGCCATTGTTTTCTCTTTATTATTACTGTTGTTTTTTGGATGTAATCATGCAGATACAACAAAGCCAGCAACAGAAGTAGTGTCAAAACCTGTAACTGCAGAAAAACCTGAATATTTCTTATTACGCCCCGAGGCAGAAAAATCTTATGGTTATTCTCACGCAGTAAAAATTGGCAGTGATATAAAAATTTCCGGTGCAGTTAGTATGGATGATAAAGGCGTTCCTACAGCAAAGGGTGACCTGTTGCAGCAAATGAAAAATTGTTACGTAGATTTAGATAAGATCCTGAAACACTATGGATGCAGCTTTGATGATGTGGTGGTTGAAAATGTATTCACCACCAATATGCCGGAATTCCTAAAACAATCGGCTTACCGCAATGAGATCTACAAAAAACAATTTCCCACAGGATCATGGTTGGGAGTAAAGGAACTAGCTTTACCTGAGTTTATGATTGAAATAGAACTGGAAGTATATAAAGCTCAGTAGAATTCATTACGGACAGAAAAAATAATGTAATATATCATTTTATTTTTTTTGTCAGCCTGAGCTTGTCGAAGGCGATTTATACTTATTATTCGGGGTTCGACAAGCTCACCCCTGACAGTAATATCTTAATTATAATTTTAATTGAGACACTATCAAAACAAATGCGCATGAAAAAACAATCAATTTTATTGGCGATCACAGGTGCAATATTACTTTTGAATAGCTGTACAGGCAATAAAAAAGAACCCGGCCAGGTTGCAACAACTACAGGTAATACAAAGGAAACATTTCCTATGAAGTTTCTTGTACAAGAAGATAAACAGTTCGTCGATTCTGTCATTGCTGCTTTAAATGCGCAACATCACCAGTTAAAAGTATTGGAAAGACGTGTTGTTCCGGGACCATTTGATACGGCACAAAAAAAGTATTATTCAGATTATGTAGTGCAGCTGGAAAAATTGCCTGTAATTAACCCTGGTCCCGGCGAATATGTGCACGTAATGGAGGGCCGAAGAAACGGTTATAACAATCTTACCATCGGCATTACAGAAACATTTCCCAATGGTGCACCTCCTATGCATTCTCATGAAGGAGAAGAATCACATGTGCTGCTGGATGGCGATATATTATATGCATTAGGAGATACCATGTTTACAGTTAAAGCTCCTTACATCGTCAATATCCCTGCAGGAATGCCACATGCATTTAAAAATATTGGAAAGAAAACAGCCAACCTGGTTGTGATATTTCCAACCAATATCTGGAAATACGATGTCTTGGATTTTTTCCCTTTCAAAACTGATAGCAGTAAGACTGTTTCCCGTTTTAAAAAATTCAAGAACAACCTGGCGAAAAAATAAATCTCACCAGCTTAAAACAAGAGAAAGAAATGAAGATGCTGAATGATAAATCATGACAACTATAAAATCATCAATTATTCAATAAATAAAATCAAAATGAAAAAGATCAATCAATCTGTTAAGTTATTATTTGCGGCTGTAGTTACAAGTTTACTTTTTTCATGTGACGGAGAAAAGAAGGATGCTGCAACTGAAGAAACTCCTAAGCCGGATTCACCAACAACAATGCAAATGGCTCCTACACCTGCGCCTGAACCTGTATTTACTCCATTTGAAGTATTGGAAATAAAACACAGTGTGAAAGATTACGATAAATGGAGGCCTGCATTCAATACAGACTCTACTGAACGTAAAGCAAGTGGCATGGAGGATATTGTAGTGGCAAGAAATATGGACAAGCCTAACAACATATACATTGCATTAAAGGTGTCTGATATACAAAAAGCAAAAGATTTTGGAGCAGCGCCAAGGTTAAAGGATGTGATGGATAAAGCGGGAGTAAATTCAAAACCTTCTATGAAATTCCTTCATGTGATCAGGTTCAATCAGGATGCAAAGGAAAAAAAGTGGGTGGTGATAACGCATAAAGTAAAAGATTTTGATGCATGGGTAAAGATGTTCGACAACGAAGGAACTGCGGCAAGAGCTGAGCAGGGCTTGTATGATGCTGTAATGATGCGTGGCAACGATGATCCGAATATGGTAACATTGGTATTTGATGTAAAAGATGTGGAGAAAGCAAAAAAATCAATCATGTCGGAAGAAAAGAAAAAACTGATGGCAAGTGCAGGTGTGGAAGGAACGCCTCAAATAGAATTTTATAACAGCGTCGACTAACAGCATTGAAATAGAAACGCGGATGATGCGGATCTGACTGGTAAAACACAGATTTTTTAATACAAAATATGGCAAACAAAAACCATAGGATGAGCGAAGATCAGGGGTATCTGAGTTATCCGCGTATCTACTGCAACGTTTAGTTACAAATTTGCACAGCTGTTAAATTTTAAACCAACTAAAACAATCAATATGAAAAAGATTATCAAAGCCAGCTTTTTATTTTTACTCGCTTCAGCATTTATCAATCCAATAAAAGCACAGGATGCAAAAACAGAATTGACAGCTTTTGTTAAGAAATTTGAAGAAGCTTACAACAAAAAAAATGACAAGGCTTTAAAAGGGATGTACACTAAAGATGCAACAAGGACCATGGTGGATGGAAAAGTTCAGAATGGCAATGAAGAAATAAGGGTAGCTTTTGCTGATTATCTTAAAAATAATAAAGTAACCATCGAAATAAAACTGGATGCAGTCACAACTGACAAAGATGGTAATACCACAACTACCGGATCATTTCATGTTACCGGTACCACTGAAAAAGGAGAAAAAATAGACAGGATTGGAATTTATACCAATACAGTTGTAAAAGAAGGTGAGAACTGGAAAATTTCCAAGAGCGTAATTACTGCGCCATAGGCCCTAAATAGATTTAACTGGTCAAATTAATGTTGTGGTTAGAAAAAGATATAGACTTCAGCTATCAGTTATCAGCCAATACCATTATAAAGGTGCGGGCTGATCGCTGATACCTGATAGCTTAAATGCAGTATTCTAAATATAATTACAATGAAAAAAAAACACCAATTCTACCTGCTTTTATCCGCGTCTCTACTGCTATCATCCTGTTTCTCCGGCGAAAAAAAAACAATCACTGAAGAAAATATTAAATCTTATTCCCGCACCTGGGACGAGATCGTAAATAAGGGTAATATAAAATTATTCGATACAGATTTTTCTCCCAATGTATCATATGATAATGTAACAACGCACCTGGAAGGTATTGATGATGTAAAAAAATATTTTAGCGAGTATGTAACCGGTTTCAGCAACCGTGAATTTAAAGTAATGGAAATATACGGTGAAGGCGATCATGTAATAAAACGCTGGTCGTTTACAGGTACGCATACAGGTGATTTTGCTGGAATAAAAGCAACCGGTAAAAGAATCACAGTGGAAGGCGTTAGCATTGCCGTCATGAAATATGGAAAGATTGTTACAGAAAGAGATTATTCTGATGATTTGGGATTAATGCAGCAACTGGGAATTATTCCGAAGATATAACAGTCGTGCCTTATCAGCCGCTGCGCCTCGCGGGAGAAATATTACTGCAGCGACGCAGGAGCGCAAAGGAAAAGTATATCTTAGAAGAATAAAAAGTAAAATATGCCTTCCTTAAAAAAAATACGATTGACAATTACTGCGATTTGTTCTGTAATAGCGCTGTCAACAACTGCACAATCCATTCTTCCGCCCGTTATCCCCTGGTCGGGAAAAAGCGAATCATTGATTGCCAAACCCGGTGATCCCTGGATAACTCCTGCTGAACAATCAGGTTTTGTAACCACACCCGGTTATAATGAAACCATGAACTGGTTTAAAAAACTGGCAGCCGCTTCCCCTGTTCTAACGATGAGCTCCATTGGCAAAAGCGCAGAAGGGCGTGATATATTTATGATCATTGCTTCTACTGAAAAAAATATATCAGCTGCATCATTAAAAAAATCCGGTAAACCCGTTTTTCTCGTACAGGCTGGTATTCACTCTGGCGAAATTGATGGAAAGGACGCAGGAATGATGTTGCTGCGTGATATTGCTTTCGGAAATAAAAGATCATTACTCGACAAAGTAAATTTTTTGTTCATCCCAATTCTGAGTGTGGATGCGCATGAACGTTCATCTGCCTACAACCGCCCTAACCAACGTGGGCCACAGAACCAGGGATGGAGAACCAATGCACAAAATTTAAATCTCAACAGGGACTATGCAAAGATTGATACAAAAGAAATAAGATCGGTTATAAAAGTGATCAATGAATACGACCCGCTTTTGTATATGGATATTCATGTTACTGACGGTGCCGATTACCAGTACGACATTACATTTGGAGGATTGGATGGACAAGGTTATTCAAAAGGGATCTCTCATTGGCTGGCAACTACATATAAGGCTTATGCGGATAAAGACCTGGCAGCTAACGGCCACATTCCCGGGCAATTATTATTTGCTGCAAATGAACGGGATTTTTCCCAGGGAAATGCATTGGTAATGGGTGAACCAAGATTTGGAGATGCTTATGGCGACTTGCGTCACATGGCAACTGTGCTGGTAGAAAATCATTCACTGAAACCCTTTAAACAAAGAGTTTTAGGGACTTATATTTTATTGGAAAGTACCATGAAAATATTAGCAACAGCAGCACAATCGCTAAAAGAAATTACGAAGGCAGACAAAGCAAAAAGAGATACAAATATCTCCTTGAAATGGAAAATTCCTCAAATGAAAAATGCGCCGGATAGCATGGATCTTTCAGGTATAGGATCAAGGATCGTAAAATCCTCTATAACAAATGCAGATTATGTAGAATGGACAGGAAAACCCGTCACCATGAGAATTGCAAATTATACAGGAACGGAAGGATTTGAATTCGTTAGCCGTCCAAAAGCCTACTATGTACCGGCATCCCGTTATGAAGTAATAGAACGTTTGAGATTGCACGGAATAAAAATGGAGATCATCAAGCAACCTCGTGAAGTAACGGTAGAAATGTACCGGATCAAAGATGCAAAATTCCAGGTACAACCATTCGAAGGACATGTACAGGTTACAGGAACGCCCGTACCTGAAACACACAAACAATTATTTGCAACGGGCTCAGCATATATTTCAACCGATCAGCCACTCGGTGATCTGGCTGTTTTATTACTGGAACCCAACTCACCGGACTCGTATTTTCAATGGGGATTTTTTCACGAAATTTTCCAACGCACAGAATATATTGAAGCTTATGTAATGGAGCCCATGGCAAAAAAAATGTTGGAGGATTCACCCGAATTAAAAAAAGAATTTGAACAAAAGAAAATCAACGATCCTGTTTTTGCCAAAGATCCCACTGCAATATTTTCCTGGTTTTACAGTAAAACAAAATATTATGACGAACGCTATTTATTGTATCCTGTTGGCAGGGAATTATAACCATATATTAAAAATAAATTGATGAAAAAAATAACATTGTTGCTTATTGCCTTTTCAATTTCAGCAATACTGATGGCGCAGGAGCAACTAACAAATGATCAGCAGTCGGTACAGCAAACGATCATAAAAATGTTTACAACGTTATCCAACCGCGATTCAGTGAGCCTGAAAGATTACTGTACGAATGATATCCTGTTATTTGAAAATGGAAGTATTTGGAATGTTGATACACTTATCCTGAAAGCAATTACACTGAACCAGGCAACAGATTTTAAACGGATCAATACTTTTGATTTCATCAATACCACGGCAGATAAGACTACTGCATGGTCAACTTATAAATTACAATCAGACATCACCAGGAACGGCAAACAGGGAAGTATACAATGGATGGAAACTGTTATTATGGTTAAAGAAAAAAATCAGTGGAAAATCAAAATATTGCATTCAACACTTATTAAACGAAGTTAAAAATCTGATGATCTGCTCAGCGCCTCCGCGTTAAAAAATAAGTCTTTGGGTGCTGTATGTTGTTTGGGCAGGCATTATAATACCACTTTATCCGCTGTGTAAAAAGTTTGATAAATATAAATTGAATCATAAGGAAAAGTGGTGGCTGAGTTATTTGTAAAACCCTGTCGGCGGTTGCAAACCCCGACAGCGGTTAGGACAAATTGCTAAAGATTTTTACTGATTCTTTAATATTTCTATGAAACATTGTAGTATTAAAACAATCGGTGAATCCCTGCCTTGAACAGATCGTTCGGACAGGAATGGTAAAAAAATAACGATAGCGGTTAACCCTTTAATTTCATTAACTTACTAAGATAAATTTTTCATACATGAAATCTATTCTAAAAGCCATTACATTGATTATTTCATTCCTTTCTTTATTCATTTCCTGTTCATCACCACAAAAGAGTGAACCTGCTGTTGATACCGCCAATGAAAAGAAACAGATCATTGCCATGCTCGATTCATTCAACCTTGCTGCAGCAAAAGCAGATTACAAAACCTATTTTGATTTTTATGCAGACGGTGCCATTTTCACCGGCACAGATGCAACCGAACGCTGGGATAAAACATCATTCATGATCTGGGCCAAACCAATTTTCCAAAAAGGGCGTGCATGGGATTTCAAAGTGCTTGAAAGAAATATTTATTTTGATAAAACCGGCAACCTTGCCTGGTTCGATGAATTACTGAACACATCAATGAAAATTTGCAGGGGCTCTGGTGTATTGGTTAAAGAAGGAGATGCATGGAAGGTAAAACAATACATCCTGTCAGCTACCATCCCAAATGACCAAATGGATTCGGTGATAAAGATAAAATCTCACATGGAAGATTCGATCATCCATACATTGGAGAAAAAATAATAAAGACAGGGTATATAATTATGAAAGCAAAATCGATCAAAGGAAAATCACCTGGAGAAATTCAATCCGCATTACAGCAAAACATGGCTGACGGATTTAAACCTACTTTGGCGATTGTTTTTACATCTATCAAACAGGATAGAAAAGCTATTTGCGAAATATTGCAGTGGGAAGGAATTGACATTTTAGGAGCAACTTCCTCCGGCGAATTTATTGATGGATACCAGGATGAAGGGTCTGCAGTTATTTTATTGTTGAATGTACAACGTGACTTCTATACTATTTTATTCGAAAACATTGCTGATAGAGATCTAAGTGAGGTTTCAATGCAGTTGGCCCAGGCTGCTTTACGAAAATTCAAAAAACCTGCTATCATTCTTTGTAGTACAGGAATTTCTGTCAAAGGGGAAATTTTTGAGGGAGCTGTTCTCGTTCGCAGTATGGAAAAGGTAGTTGGACAGCATATAAATATTTATGGTGGTATGGCAGGAGATGATCGCAACTTTACCGGGTCTTATGTTTTTACTTATGAAAAAGAAACTGATAATGGCATAGCTGCTCTTGTGCTGGATGAAGAGAAGATTAGCTTATATGGAATGGCTATTTCAGGCTGGAAACCGCTTGGCATTTCAAGAACTGTAACCAGGAGTGAAGGTGGTTGGATTTATACAATTGATGATCAGCCGGCCCTGGAAATGTATTTGAGATTTTTGGGTAAGGAACCGGTATCAGGAGCAGACAAACATAAAATATTTGAAGATGTTGGTGTTCATTATCCATTCCAGGTGGAAGGTATTGGTGACCCGGCCATGCGAACTCCCATAATGATCAAAAAAGATGAAGATGCCCTTAAGCTTGATTTTGATGTGCCGCAGGGAACCAAACTCCGGTTTTCAATGCCCCCCGATTTTGATATTGTAGAAAATGTTTTAGAAAAAGCAAATGAATTAAAAAATACGCATCACGCTGAGGCGGAAGCGCTGCTGATCTTTTCCTGTGCCGGACGGCTCAACGCATTGGGCCCTTTAACCAACCAGGAAAACGACGGTTTAAGTAAAATATGGAAAGCCCCAATGGCCGGATTTTTTACCTATGGAGAATATGGAATGGACCTAACAGGCAGGCAGGGATTTTATTCTACTACCTGTTGTTGGGTAGCATTGAAAGAAAAATAATTTGAATAAGGAGATATGAGAGCTAAATCAATCAAAGGAAAATCTACAGAAGAAATCAGTGTTGCATTAACTGAAAGCATGGCCGACGCCCGCCCCGATGGCTCGGTCGGACGGGGATTCAAACCAACTTTAGCCATTGTATTCATCTCCGTTAAACAGGATAGAGAAGCTATTTCCAAATTATTGGACGATAAAGGCATTCAAATATTTGGCGCTACCACTGCAGGCGAATTTATTGATGGCGAAATTGAAGGAGGAAGCATTGTCATGATGTTGCTCGACATGAATCCAGCTTATTTTAAAATAGAATTCCGGGAAACAAACCAGGAGACCGCTTTCGAGGACGCAATAAAACTCGGCATTACCGGAAAAGAAACTTTTACCAACCCTGCGTTTATTATAGCAAACAGTGGCGTGTCCTTAGATGGTGAACCATTTGTTGAAGGCATCATACAAGGTTTTGGAAGATCTCCCTCGTCTGTAGACAAAGAAGTAACCGTATTTGGAGGTAAGGCAGCGGATGATCTGGCACTTGAATCAACATTTGTTTTTACCAACGGAAAAAGCAACGACTGTGCTATTGTGGCACTCATTATTGATGAAGATAAAATAGATATTAAAGGTATAGCTACCTGTGGCTGGAAAGCTGTTGGCACAACAAAAACTGTTACTAAAAGCGAAGGTAATATTGTGTATACCATCGACGATAAACCAGCATTGGATATGTTAATGAATTACCTTGGCGTTGAGATAAAGCACGAAGGCAATAAGGAAATCGTGACATTTCTAAGCTCCTGGTATTATCCATTGCAGGTGGAACGTGAAAATGTAGATCCTGTAATACGTACAGCCATGTTTGCCAATCGTGAAGACCGTTCACTTATTTGTTCCGGAAAAGTGCCGCAAGGTTCAAAGATCAAGTTTTCGCTGCCACCGGATTTTGATTCCATTGATACAGTCGTTGCAGACTGTAAGGGCATTAAGGAAAATGCTCAGCAGGCCGATGCCTTGATCATGTTTTCATGCGTGAGCAGGT
>CAWHHP010000001.1:0-130990 GCA_963829345.1 uncultured Chitinophagaceae bacterium | reverse complement strand
AGCGCAGCTCGACCATGCCGTTGCCGAATGGCCGAGTGCCGGTGAGCCGCAGAAGCCTCTCGGACATGCGCCCGGGCGAAGGTCGGCAGGCCGGAGCCCAGCACCACCGGGACCACGGTGAGGATCAATTCGTCGAGCAGCCCCTCGTCGGCGAACTGCTGGGCCAGTGGCCGCCGCCGACCACCCAGACGTTGCGTTCGCCGGCCGCCGCCACCATCTCCGCATGGTGCGGCGCCCACAGGGCCCTTCGCGAACCGATTTCCGCGCCCTCCATCGCCCGTAGTTCGCGCGAGCTGAACACCCAGGTCGGCAGGCCCTCGTACGGCCAGCTCTCCCCACGCCGAGGATGAACTCGTAGGTGGCCGAGCCCATCGCGAGCGCGCCCACTCCGCTCTCATGAACTCGTCATAGGTGCCGTTGTTCGGCTCGACGCCGGTGACCGCCGCCTCGCCCTCGTAGTCCTCGACGAATCTATCCCGCCGTCGGCCTCGGCGATGTAGCCGTCCAGGCTCTGGGCCAGGTAGTACTGGGTGACTCCCACGGCACCCAATCGTAGATGTGAAGCGGGCCCGAGGACCTCCTCAGCTAGCCTGCCGCTCCGTGGCCACGGGCTCGCGCAGAGGCTTTACGCGTCGTCGACTGCTCGAGGCGGGAGGCGCAGGCGCCGCCGCATTCGGCATGGCCGCCTGCGGCGACGACTACTTCGAGCCGGCGACGCACCACGACAAGGACGCGCCGAACACGCTCCTGATCTTCACGGACTCCACGCGCTCCGACTACATCGGTCACTTCAACCCGATCGCCCGCAACAAGACGCCGAACCTCGACGCCCTCGCGAGCGACTCGCTAGCTTCTCGCTCGCCGTGCCGGAGGCGATGCCCACCGGCCCCGCCCGCCGGGCGCTCCTCACCGGCGTGCGCTCGTTCCCGTTCCGCAACTACGTGCCCGACCGCGGGCCTGCCGGTCGGGCCCGGGCTGGATCCCGATCCGGACTTCCAGCCGATCGTCACCGAGGTGATGGGCGAGGCCGGCATCGAGACCGCCTACTGCACCGACAACCCGTTCCTGATCGGCCCGCGCTTCGGCAACTTCCGGCGCACGCTCGACTAGGTCAAGCCGAGCTACTCGCAGGGCGCCTACCGCTTCCTCAACAAGCCCTTCAAGCGCCCCGCCCCGCGCAGCTCGATCGAGCGCTACCTGCTGCCCGAGCTGTCCGACTCCGTCGAGGTCGGCCGCCTGCGCGCGATGGCGGGCTGGAACTGATCTACCGCGACAACGAGCGCCAGTACCCGACGGCGCGCGTGGTGCGCGCCGGCATCAACCTCTCGACGACCTCAAGAAGAAGCGCCCGTTCTTCCTGGGCGTGGACGCTTCGACCCGCACGAGCCGTTCGACGCGCCGCAGGTCTACCAGCTCGGCGGCCGGCAGCCCCAAGGGCATCGAGACGCGCAGGGCATCACGCCGATCCAGCCGTTCGAGACGCCCTACTCGTGGGTCGTCGACGTGGACCTCGACGACGACACGCATCGAGCGCGTCCGCGAGCTCTACGCCGCCGAGATCACGTTCGTGGACGAGTGGATCGGCCGGCTGATGAACAAGCTGGCCGACGAGAAGCTGCTCGACGAGACCGTCGTCTACTACATGTCCGACCACGGCCTGACGCTCGGCGAGAACGGCGATCATGGGCAAGCACGGCGCCCGCGCCCAGTGGCACATCTACCACGTGCCCGCGATGATCCGGCACCCCGAGGGCAAGCTGCGCCGGGCGAGACGAGCGACTACTTCGCGTCCACCCACGACGTCGCGCCCACCCTGCTGTCGTTCATGGGCGTCCGGGCGCCCGGGATGATGGACGGCGAGGACCTCTCGGTGCTCTTCGACGGCAGCGAGCCGCCCTCGGAGCGGCCGCTACTTCACCTCCTGCTACGACGACTACGTCCTGGCCGGCGACCGCGACTGGTTCCTCATCTCGGACAGCGAGGGCCGGCGCAAGCGCCTCTACGACAAGAAGCGCCGACCCGCGCGAGGTGCACGACGTGGCGGCCGAGCATCCCGGAGATCGTGGACCGGCTCTGGAAGGTGCTCGAGGACGAGGCCGGCGGCACGCTGCCCCAGTTCGGCCCCTCGGGGGCGAAGGCCGGTGATCGGCGGGTGAGGCTCACCCGGCGCGGCCTGCTCGGCGCGGCGGGGCCACCGCCGCAGGCGCGCGGCGTGCTCGGCGCGCTGGCGGCCGCCGGCCGGCCGCGGCGGGCCGCGGCGGCAGGAAGCCGCGCCGCGCGACGCCCTGCTGGTGGTGCTGCCGCTGGTGCGCGCCGACTACGTGGGTGCCTTCGAGGACGGCGAGGGGGCGGACACGCCGAACCTCGACGACCTGACCGGGGACTCGCTGCGCTTCGACCGCGCGATCCCCGAGTCGCATGCCGGCGCTGCCGGTGCGGCGCACGCTCATGACCGGGATGCGCTCGTTCCCGTTCCGCGACTGGCGGCGCACCGGCGACATGCCCGCCGTGCCCGGCTTCAACCCGGTCTGGGACCGGCAGCCGCGTGATGACCGAGGCGATGCGCGCCGGCGGCGTGAAGACGATCTACGTGACCGACAACCCGGTGTCGCGGGCCGCGCTTCCCCGACGTGCGCCGTCCCGGCGGCGCTCGCCGCCGAGCCCGCCACCGGCGCGAGGCATCAAGGCCGGAGATCGCCGCGTCGAGCGCCAGCCGGCCGCCGAGCGCACTTCAAAGCGGGCATCGCGGCGCTGCGCGAGCTCAGGCCGCGGCGACCCGTTCTTCCTGGCGATCGACCCGTTCGACCCGGTCGACGCCATCGCGGCGCCGCCGATCTACGTGAAGCCGGGCGAGGTCGAGAAGGACGGCATCGGCCCGATGAACGGCCGGCTGGTGGAGCTGAGTTCAGCGACGGCGACATCGACGAGCTGCGCGCCGCCTACCGCAAGCACGTGGAGGACGGTGGACGACTGGGTCGGCCGGCTGATGGACGAGGTGCCCGACGACACGCCGTCTTCGTGCTCGGCGACATGGGCATCGCGCTGGGCGAGCACGACTACCTCGGCCGCGGCACGCCCACCTCGCACCGCGACTCGTACGAGATCCCGTACCTGATCCGCCACCCGGACGGCGACAAGGCCGGCGACGACGTCGACTGGTACGCCTCCACCCACGACGTGCCCACCACGCTGCTGTCCTTTCGGCCTCACGATGCCCGGGAAGATGCGCGGCGAGGACCTTCACGCGCTGTTCGACGACGTGGACGAGGAGGACCTGCCCGACCGGCCGTACTCGATCACCGCGAGCGGCTCGCTGATCATCGTCCGCGACAACCGCTGGCTGATGGTGGCCGACCGCGAGCAGATCGAGCGCCGCCTCTACGACGACGACGAGGAGGCCGACGACGACATCACGCGCTACGACGACGTCGCCAACGACGAGCCGGGCGTGCTGACCGACATGTCGACGGCCGCGCTGACGGTGGCCGGCGGCACGCTCCCGGAGTTCGGTCCCGACGGCGCGCTGCGCCCGCGGCGCCGAGCGCGGCGACGACGACACCGACGACGACGGCATCCCCAACGACTTGGACGCCGTCGACAACGACGAGCCGGACGACGACGACGAGCCCACGGGGCGCGCGGTTCGACGGCCGCGACCCCGAGGACCGCGAGCGCAGCGAGTGGACGCACGGGACGAGCGCCGCAACCCGCCGGCCGAGTTCCTCTACGCGAACAAGTGGCGGATCTTCGGCGTGATGATGATCGGCTGGGCGATGACCCTGCTCTATGTGTAGCAGGACGCAACTGAACCAGGTAAGCTACACAACCGCATCCCGCTAGAATCATTACAGGGTGTACCATATAAATATGGATCGACTGATATAAAAAAAGGGTTGGATTGTTGGGGGTTTATCAGTTATGTTTTTAATCACTTTAAAATAAGCGTTCCCCGAACTTCCTCCGATTTTACAAATGCAGGTACAGAAGTCTCCGTGATATTTCGAGGCGGGGCGATATTATTTTATTCACCGGTAGCGACGCGGGCAGTGGTACCGTTGGCCATATGGGCATCATTACAGCGAACAGTCATAAGAAAATAACATTTATTTATTCAGCATCAGGCGGCGGCAGGGGTGTAATGATCTCTGGGTATGAAAAGTGAATACTTTATTGCCCGCTTTGTAAAAAGTGATCCGCATATTCAATATTTCTGAATAAAGAAATGGTTAAAAAGTGAAATTAAAACTGGCTTTATTTAGCTATCTTGCCGGCTTAATTTACCTTACAAAAACGCTTTAAAAAAAGCAGTTTTATTTTATAACTTTTATTCCTCAAAACGAATGATGAAGAACAGCCGATTAGCCCTGTATATTATTACAGCTGCAACGATTTTTCGCCAGTTGCAAAAAAGCCGATACTGAACCAAGCCCGGTTAGTGCAACAGCAGCCGATACCACGTCAAATCCCATTTCATCTCCTGCAAAGGAAACTTTTGAAGCTGGCGTGAAGGATAGCTATAATGATTCTACTATAACACTTTCAACAGGCAAATGGGGTTTGTAAAAATGCCGCAATCGGGGCCACTGCCGATGACAGGAAGAATGGCCTTAAGAGCACCCGTATAGATGGGCAGGGCAGGAAATCAGTATGAACTTTGATGTTGTAGGAGGTGTTTACAGGGTGGCTGTTTCAAGCGGCATTTATGGAAGAGATGGCCCGGCGACCCGGCAATTATGGGTCTCATATAATAATGGACTTACTTATTCACAGGCAGGAAATGATGTTGTTACTTCCGCGGCACAACGCTTCAAAGCGATACAATTGTTGTAAGTGCAGTAAGCAAAGTGCGTTTTTCTATCCGCTCGTGAAAACTTCTGCTACCGGAAAGGTAAATATTGACTATATAGATTTTATACTTACATCAGGACCATTGGTACCGAATTTTGGACAGACGATAATAGTATGTTATTAGGAAATCCAAGTGATGCAACGCCATCCGTGCTTGATATCAATAACTATTACATGGATAAAACTTTTTATTCTTTATCGTATAGCAAGGATATCAGCAGGGCCAGAATGGGCGAGCTGGCACCTGAGTACAGCAGAGCTTGGAACTACGCGACGCCAGGATGATTTCAAGGGAATACTCGATCCTTACCGGATGCATGGTACCATGTTTCCGATGCAAGTTATAGCGGTACTGGTTTTGATCGCGGGCATCAATGTCCATCAAATGACCGCACTACCACCGTGCCTGCTAACTCTTCAACTTTCTTAATGACAAATATTGTTCCCCAGGCACCCAATGTTAACCAGGGACCATGGGGAAAAAATCCAGCTATCCCTGTAACCGTCTTGTGACACAGCAGGGAAAAGAAGTATATATCATTTGCGGGTCTTATGGTACCGGGGCAATTGGTAATAACGGTGCCGCCAACTCGATCCATGATTCAAGAATAAATGTTCCTGCTTATCTATGGAAAATTGCGGTGGTACTTCCAAATGGTAGTAGCGACCTTTCAAGAATAGATAATAATAGGGTAATAGCGGTGATAATGCCAAACAGGAATGATGTTGGTATCAGCACCAGCTGGAAGACCTTCCGTGTTTCTGTTGATGAAATTGAAATTGCTACCGGTTACAACTTACTTTCCAATCTGCCGGATGCAGTTCAGACGGCGGTAGAGGCTGTGGTGGATAATCTTTAATAAAAGCATCAAAATAAAATTATAGCCTCGCATATGCGGGGTTTTTTTGTTGTGAATATTATTTCACACAAAGTGCGCAGAGAAGCAAGGGCGCAAAGCGAATGCATCTTTAACGGGTTTCTTTTGCAGTAAAATATTTCTTTAATACAATTCTGCAACTTTTGTATAAGTTTCAAGTAAAAACTTTGCGCCTTTGCTCCTTTGCGAGCCTTGCATGAAACCAGCCCTGGAAACTCCAGGCATAAAAAAACCGTCATTACGACGGTTTGATTGCTTATGTTCTATTATTTTATTGTGTTCGTTTTATTCTGAAATCACAGGTTATGGCAAAAGTACTGGGTGGAGCAATTGAAACCAGGTCGCCTGAAAAACTTCCACTGATATATTCGCCAACGTCTCCCTATTTTTGTAATATGTACATAGATTGGAGTCGGCATGGTATAACCTGGCGCTGCCTCCAAGCTGTGTAGCATAAAAACTTTGGAGTAACTGGCTTCAACCAGACCTACATTGGTATAATCCATGGTAAAGCTGACATAGTTTTGACTATTGTCTTACACCTGAAGAACATGGAAGAAAGACCCTGTACATATTGTTGAAGCGTATCCGGCGGCGCGTAATATGCATAATTCATTGCGTTAATACTGTACGTAATGTATTGCAATGCTGATATACCGCATGCGGTCAAGGTACTTCTTGGTATTCAGGGTTCCTGAAGCCGGAGCCTGTCCCGGTCCATGTAGTGCTTCGCTGCATTGTTGCAATGTCGATTGCAACAATTTCCACGGTAGCAGGCGCGTTGCTGCACCTGGTTAAAGTAGGAGAAAAACTTCCATTTATAATTGGTAATTACAGGCGCAAAACCTCCTGCATATACATCACAAATCCATTCAAAACCGGCGTGGCATTGCAATCAACTGCAGTACCTGAAATATCCAGTATGTATTGCCCTGAAATAGGAACCGTGGATCGTACCCAGGTTTGTATTCTGGGTGAATGGACCGATATTTTGAGAATAGACGATATCACTGCAGCTACTCATTATTTCCAGCAACATTGGTTTATTACTGAACACCAATCCACCTACATTACCTGTCCAATCTGTATATCCGTATGCGGCTGAATTGTCGCTCGTTTTTGTTATTCTTACAAGTGTTGCGGGTAAAGGCCCATTTGAAATAACAAAGGTCATCTCAAAGATAACCTGTTATTGCCGGCATCACAATTCCAGAAAGAAAAATGCGCTACATCACCCTCATAATAGCCGGCAAGTTCAGCCGCTTGTCCTTCCTCTTTCCATAAACCATCTGTTTCGTCTAAAGACCCAAAGAGGAATGGTGGATGGAGCATCGTTGGCTAAAGAAGCGGGAATGGTAAAACGCAATTTTGCAGTTTTATCCGGGGCGATCTGTAATAATTCTCCTGACTGACCCTCCAGCTGTACTGCAATCATTCCATAAGATTTCAATAATACCCTGAAATTGCTGGCATCAATAACCTAAAACTGCCCGGTACTGTTTCGGGAAATATCCCGAAAGAGTAGGATCAATATTAGCGGCATAAACATTAATCAGCCCTGTATAAGCCAGCCCGGTAGCTTTTACCGCAACGCTATTGGCCATAAGGGTAACTATCGGAATTGTTAGGAAGTGTAACAGTGCCACCCTGCATGAGCGTCTATGGTACCGATCAAAGTTTTTGGTATAAGCTTGATCTTTACAAAATTGGATGAACCTTCAGTAGCAGAAAAAGTGCGGATTCCTTTAAAATAACCATTGAGTTCAACAGTTACTACAGATGCGTACTTGTCCATGGTAATATTGTCAAACCTGAATAGACCCCTGCTATCAGTAACTGTCATAAAAGCACCGGATCTTACTGTCGCTCCCACTACATCCTGGTTGTTTTCGTCGACCACTTTTCCATTTACAGTTGCCTGCACCGGGCTTGGATTTAAGATCTGGCCAATATTGTTATTGTCAGGAACATACAGGTCAATATCACGCTGGCAGGAATTGATAGCAAATAATGTAAAAACAAGAAAAAGGGATGGTAGCAGTCTTAAAAATTTCATGGTCATTTTTTTAAAATTAAATAGGACACGGATTACATATAAAGCAAGATGCCTTTAAATCCTGATCTGTTGCCTGTAAAATAAGTTTTTTACGTCGTTTTTGTTTAATTTCAAGGGAGTAGCAAAACGTATTCTTTTTCATTAAATGAGAGATGTCAACCTGTTGACATCTCTAAACGTTCCTGCACCAAATCCCCCTGGCCCGCCGTATCCCAAACGCTATTAATTAATCACAAACTATCCAACAGTGTGGATATGACCGAAAACCTGTTTCCTGTTTTATTATCTTTGCCGAGATAAAAAATGACCTGTTGAAAAAACTTTTTTTCCTGCTTTTCCTGGGTTTACCCTCTTCAATTTTCGCACAATCTCTCGGCAGTCTGAATATAGCCTCAGAGAATGGGGATGATTTTTACCTTTTTCTTGATGGTAAGAAGCAAAATGATGTCGCCCGTTCAAATATTCGCATAACCGCCGTTCCTGATCTTTATTATTCGGCAAAAATTGTTTTTGCAAACGCTGAGATTGCTCCTGTTTTAAAAAGTAATTTGTATGTATCCGATGGGGAGGATATCATGCATGATACTTACTACAGGATCCGTCGTGAAAAGCCGGGTAAAGCAAAGCTGGTTTTTCATTCCATGCTCACAGCACAACCCAATTTTGTTCCTACAGAAGGGATCTACGTGTTTAAATTCGGACAACCATCCGTTTCTGAAACCATGTTGGTTGCAGAGAAGATTGATGTGCCGGCTCCGGTATCAGCACAAGTTACATTGGGCAGCCTGAATATTTTTTCACAAAACGGAGATAAGTTTTTTCTTTTCCTCAATGGGGTAAAGCAAAACGAAACTGCGCAGTCAAATATTCGTATACAAAATGTACCGGCACTTTTTTATAATGTAAAAATTGTTTTTGAAAACAAAAACTTCTGGCCGATCAATAAGAATAATGTATTTGTATCTGATGAGGACGATAACCTGATGGATGCTACCTATAGAATCCGGCGTGATAAAGCAGGCAAGCCAAGGTTTAATTTTTATTCCATGACTGCAATCAATGAAAATTTTAAAGCTCCTGCAGGCATGTATGTATATAATTTTGGAAAAACAACGCCCGTTATTGCGCCTGTCGCGGCACCAGAAAGTACCGGTGATGTTGCGATCTCAAAAAAAACCGGTGCGCCAATTAAAGGAACTATTTCAAATGTAAAAGTAACGGTAAAGGATGATGCTAATTCAAAAACACATACTACCGTAAAATCAATCACTCAAAAAACAACGCCACCCGTAAAAAATACAACGACAGTTACAACAGGTAAATCAGCAGATAAAACAACATCGGTAAGAAAAACAGAAGAGACTGCTAAATCCATCCCTGAGAATAAAAAATGCAACGGCTGGCCGATGGGTAAAGGCGATCTTGCGGTAGCAAAAAAAACTATTGAAGACGCAGGAAAAGACGATGCAAAACTAAGCACGGCACAGGAAATTATTGCTTCCAATTGTTTACTGGCCAGCCAGGTGATGGAATTTTGTAATCTCTTTAAATCAGAAAAATCAAAACTTGCATTTGCAAAATATGCTTACAGGTATACCATTGACAGAAAAAATTATTCTGAGGTAAATAAGGCACTAGGCCTTGAAACAAGTAAGAAAGAACTCAGTAAATTTATTAGTGGAGGATAAATAAAAAACACGAATTCACGAATTAAAAAATGCTTTTAAGGACAATTCGTGGAATTCGTGCCTGCAATTCGTGTTTAAAGTATGGGACGCTTTTACTTCTATAAGTTTTGTCTCTTATTAAACTATCAAAATAGATTATTCGTTGTAAATTTGCCGCTTGCCATAAAAAGGCAATGCATGCGCATAACCGGGAACACTTTTATATTGATCTTATTCACAAGCTTTGTTTTACAACAAGCAGCACATGCACAATGCACTACGCCTGTTAATGCATTCCCATACAACGAAGGTTTTGAAACCAGCAATGGAAACTGGTCGCCCAGTTCTTCTGCTCACTGGGAATGGGGAGCACCAGTTGGAAAGGTAGAAATTACAGGTGCAGCCTCAGGAACGAGATGTTGGGTGGGAGGTGGATTGACCGGCAATCCTTATGCATCTGGTATTTCAGAGTTGGTAAGTCCTTGTTTTGATCTCTCTTCACTTTCTTACCCTGAAATTTCTTTGAAGATATTTTGGGAATCGGAATTTCATTTTGATGGCGCCGCTTTGGAATATTCATTAGACGGAGGATCAAACTGGGTTGCATTGGGTTCAGCAAATTCCAATGATCCGTGCCTGGGGATCGGGAACTGGTTTAATCATGATGACATCAATAAACTGCAACACAGGCAAGGATGGTCAGGTAATGTACAAAGCAGCTCGGGCAACTGCCAGGGAGGAAATGGAAGTGGTCAGTGGTTGAATGCGAAACATAATTTGTCTGCGCTTATTGGCCAAAGCAATGTAAAATTCAAATTTCTTTTTGGTGCCGGAACAGAATGCAATGCATATGATGGGGTTGCTATCGACGATATTCATATCGGCGAAGCTGCAACCAATACAGGTGATTTTTCTTACAGCTGTGGCGCAAATAATTCAGCACAATTCAACAACACATCTCTTTCCTGTCAAACGGGCTGGAGTTGGGATTTTGGTTATCCCGCTTCCGGGCAGGATAATTTTTCTTTTGGTGAAAATCCATCGCATACTTTTTCATCACCCGGAACTTATAATGTGAGCTTACTGGTATACTATGGTTGGGGGCCTGCAGCAGTTGTCCCTCCAAAAACAGTAAATGTAATAAACGTAAACCCTGTTATTACAAATGCAATAAAATGCAACGGAGATCAAAACGGTGCGATCACTGTAAATGTAAACCCTTCCGGCGCATACAATTATACCTGGGATACCAATCCTGTACAAACAACACCTGCAATCAGCAATCTCGGCCCTGCTACTTACACAGTAACAGTAACAGCCACGAATACATGTAGTGTGTCGGTACCGGTTACTTTAAATAATCCCGATCCATTGACACTTAATCCGGTAGTCACTCCGGCAAAATGTGGTAACGACAATGGAACGATTACTGCAAATGCAGCCGGGGGAACGTTACCTTATTTATACAATTGGTCAAATAGTCAATCCACTCCTGTAATAAGCAACCTGCCTGCCGGTGTTTATGGTCTTTGGGTGCAAGACGCAAATGGATGTACAGTGCCGCCCATAAATAATTTAACTGTGCAACCTGTAACATATAATATAATTATTTCTCTAGGAAAAGACACAACTATCTGCCCCGGGCAAACGCTGATACTAAATCCCGGAATATTTGCTTCCTGGCTTTGGCAGGACAATTCAACCGGCCCTACATTCACTGTAACAAAGACCGGGGATTACGGCGTACAGGTAACTGATATTTATGGATGCACGGGCTCGGCAAATATCCATGTGACGGTAGATTGTAAAGGCGTCTTTTTTCCTTCAGCATTTACTCCCAATTCGGATGCGGTAAATCCGGCATTCGGACCTGTGGGAGATATTGGTTCCCTAAGAGAATACAGTCTTGTGGTTTATAATCGTTACGCAGAAGTTGTATTCAGTTCAACTGATCCATTTAAAAAATGGGATGGCAGTTTTAAAGGAAAAGCACAGGATACACAGAGTTTTGTATGGACTGCGAAATATATTTTACAAGGCAAACCCGTTCAAACAAAAGGAACAGTTCTTATTCTCAGATAGTGCTTCATCTTATTCACAGTATGTTGTTAAAAAAGCCGGAGTCATTTCTTTACTGATAAAATATAGTAGTATTATTGTTTATATTTATTCCTGAAAAAAATTATACATGAAAAAATTATTACTACTCCTTTCTTTTTTTATTTCAATCGCACTTTTTTCGAACGCACAAAAAACAGGTAACCTCACAGTCTTTTCGGAAGACGGAGACAAATTCTACCTGGTTCTTAACGGTGAAAAGCAAAATGATAAACCACAGACAAATATTCGTGTTGAAGAACTTCCTCAACCTTATTACAGCGCAAAGATCATTTTTGCCGATTCAGCTATGGCAACCATTTCAAAAAACCTGCAGATATCTGATCCGGATAATAAGATGATGGATGTTACTTACAGAATTCGTAAAGACAAGCAGGGAAAAGTAAAATTGAATCCTTATTCTGCAATCGAAGTGCAACCTGATTTTGTAGCAGCTGAGGGTGTATATGTTCGCCGTTGGGGGCAGAAGGGTGGCAAAGGAGGAATAACACAGACTACTAAAACCACCGCCACTTCCAATACAGTTGATGCATCTGTGAACGCTCCCGGTATAAGCATGAATGTTTCAATCAATGACCCCGATATGACCAGCACCACAACTACTACCACACATAGCAGTAGTTCTTCAAGTCACAGTAATCATTCAAGTTCTCATAACAGTAATCATAATAGTAATTCTAATGATAATGACTGCCGTTGGGCAATGAAACAAACTGATTTTTCTGCAGCTAAGAAAACGGTTGCCGATGCCGCTTTTGAAGAAACAAAACTTTCTACCGCAAAAAGTATTGTTGCTTCAAATTGTTTGTCAAGCGACCAGGTTGTTGCATTATGCAATCTTTTTAGTTTCGAAGACACAAAACTGGCATTTGCAAAACATGCCTATAAGTATTCAACTGATCCAAAAAATTATTTTAAAGTAAATAATGTATTCTCATTTGATTCAAGCAAAGATGAGCTGAGTAAGTTTATCAGCGGAGATTAATGCTGGATGCCAGAAGCCTGATGCCGGATTTTAGAATGATCTATCTAATATCCGGCATCTTTTTTTACCATTTTTTAATTCTCAGTTTTTCAAAAAAATCCTTCTCAGCCATTTCCTTCACTTCACCCGGCAGCAGGTTTTGTAATAAAATATCTTCAATAGAAACACGTATCAGTCTTTTGCAACGATGCCGTACAGCGGCCATCATTTTTCTTACCTGCCGAAACTTTCCTTCATTTAATGAAATGAGCAGCCATGTATGCGGTCCATATTTTTCTGAATCAATTTTTTGAAAGGAATAAAATTTTTCAGGTTGATCTATAATTGTTACTTCACAGGGAGGAGTTAAGTAATGTTCATCTCCTGTTATACGTATCATAACGCCCGACCGTAGCCGCTGCAGGTTTTCTTCGCTCAGCCTGTTATTAACCTGCACGAGGTAAATTCTTTTGTGTGATTCCTCACCATGAAACAATAATCGTGTTACATTTTTATTCGTTGTTAATAATAGCAATCCTTCTGAATTAATGTCTAATCTCCCAATTGCATGCGTGTGCTCGGGAAAATTAAAATCAAGATCACCCAATAATTTTACCTGGTGTGGACTAACAAACTGCGAAACCATATCGTATGGTTTGTTTACAATGAAATACCGATGCATATTTATATAATTCCTATGTGCGTAATATTGTGCAAAACAGGTGCAGAACAAGATAGTAGAATATTTGGAAAATAGTTGAATGAATGACTAAATTTATAGAACAAACGAGAAGCATTCATACTTGAAAAAGTTGAAAGCCCATCACAAAAGCATCGGGTTGGTTAAGTGTTACAAAGTCAAGAAATTGATGAGTAAATGAAACAGACTTGGTGCTTTTTTTATTGCAACTTATTAGGTTTAGATATAAAAATGGCCGGAGTATTTTCTCCGGCCATTGCATTTATTCATCTACCAACTAATTTTTATTTAATGCTTTATGGGCATCGCGGAATTTTTTAATAACGTCATGTGAGGTTTTTAGAGAAGCTTGTTGCGAAGTTATCAATTGCCGCGTATCGGCATCCATTTCTGCATCTGATGCAAGCGCATCTTTATACGCTTTTTGAGCAGCATCTTCCCCAAATTCGCATGATTCAAGAATGGCCTGCCTGTCGTTTCCGGAAAAACTTGCCTTAACATCCATCCACACACGGTATATTTTTCCAAGTGCAGTAGTGCCTGTTGCCGGTTCCCCCCCGATACGTAAAATTTCTTCTGACAAATCTGATTTGTATTTCCTGCTATCATCGGCCATCCTGCTAAATATGGCCCTCAGATCTACATCAACCTTCTCAGTTTCTTTAGAAGCTTTTTCGTAACCGGTTATACGGTCATTATTAATTTGAACCAGGTCATTCAATACTTCTGTCAACTTTTCATTTGTAGTGATCATATTATTATTTTTAACGGTTAACAATCAATTCATAAGTTATATGCAAAAAGTGCCAACAATTAAGCCAGTGTCTGATTCATATGTTTTTGGAAAGTGAATAATTCCTGGTGAGGAATATTCTCTACAGAATAACGCAGCTATATGATTTGTGCATGCTTTTTTGAAATATTCCGGCCTCAATTTGTTCGTATCTTTGTAGCAAGGAGTAATAAAATGGCTATTAAAAAGGAACAGATTTCCATTCCCGAAAAGACAGGAGAATTTATAGAAGTATTTGGTGCCCGGGAGCACAATCTTAAAAACATTGATATAAAAATTCCAAAAAACAAACTGGTTGTATTTACAGGGGTAAGTGGCAGCGGAAAATCATCGCTTACATTCGACACCATTTATAACGAGGGACAACGCCGTTATATGGAAAGTTTTTCTGCATATGCCCGACAGTTTGTGGGTGATATGGAACGGCCAGACGTTGATAAGATCACCGGCCTTTCACCAGTTATTTCAATAGAACAAAAAACTACCAATAAAAATCCAAGAAGCACCGTTGGCACCATCACGGAGATCTACGATTTTCTTCGCCTGTTATATGCACGTGTGGGAGAAGCATATAGTTATAATACAGGTAAAAAAATGGTGAAGTTCAGTGAGGAAGAGATCGTTCAGGACATTTATAAAAAATTTAAAAACAAAAAGATCAGCCTGCTTGCGCCATTGGTACGTGGCCGTAAAGGGCATTACCGAGAGCTTTTTGAGGATATCCGCAAAAAAGGTTTTTTAAAAGCGAGGGTGGATGGAGAAGTGCTCGATCTTGCTCCACGCATGCAACTCGACCGGTATAAGATACATGATATAGAAGTAGTGGTTGACAGGTTACAGGTGAGCGATGATATGAAACTGAGAGTAAGCCAAAGCGTGCAGAAAACTTTGCAGATGGGTAAGGACCTGCTATTCTTACTCATCAATGATGATGATAAAATTGTTCAATATAGTAAACACCTGATGTGCATTGATACGGGCATCAGTTACGAGGAACCCTCACCCAATGCATTTTCATTTAATTCACCTTATGGTGCATGTCCAAATTGCAAAGGGCTGGGAACGGTTTACCAGGTAAATATGGATGCCATCATACCCGACAATAAGTTGAGTATAAAAGAAGGAGCCATTGCCCCACTCGGCGAAGAAAGAGAAGCTTATGTTTTTAAACAGGTACAGGAGATATCCAAAAAATATAAAATCAATTTAGACAAACCAATTAAAGATCTTTCTCAAAAAGCATTGAATGTATTGCTATATGGAAAGGAACAAATGGATGAGAGTATGACAGCTGACGTGGACATGGGAGAATACCAGGGAGAAACCGGCTATTATACAACAGAATACGAGGGAGTAGTAAATATGGTGAAAAGATGGTTTTCGGCTACGAGTACCAGTGAGGCAGTAAGGGACTGGGCAGAAAAATTCATGCAACTAAAGCTATGTGAAACCTGTAACGGAACAAGATTAAGAAAAGAAAGTCTTTGGTTTAAAATTGATGAGAGAAATATTGCAGAGTTGAGTGCAATGGATCTTGATAAACTCGGCGAATGGTTCAAAGGCATTGAAAAAAGATTAAACGATAAGCAAAACACTATCGCAAAAGATATTCTGAAAGAGATCAGGGAGCGTTTGCAATTCCTGCTCGATGTGGGATTAACTTACCTGAGCCTATATCGTCCTTCTAAAAGTCTTAGCGGGGGAGAATACCAGCGCATCAGGCTCGCTACACAAATAGGGTCACAACTACAGGGTATCACTTATATCCTGGATGAACCGAGTATTGGATTACACCAGAGAGATAACCAACGATTGATCGTTGCTTTGCAGAACCTGAGAAATATCGGCAATAGTGTATTGGTAGTAGAACATGATAAGGACATCATGCTTGCTGCCGATCATCTTGTTGATATTGGACCGAAAGCAGGTGCGCATGGTGGCAGGATCGTAGCAATGGGAACACCTGCCGAGGTTTTAAAATCAGATTCGGAAACATCAAAATACCTGAGTGGGAAAAAATCAATTGCTATTCCAAAGGAAAGAAGAAAGGGTAATGGAAAGTTCATAGAGATAAAAGGTGTAACCGGGAATAACCTGAAGAATGTTACAGTGAAATTTCCCCTCGGGAAATTTATACTGGTTACGGGTGTTAGCGGAAGTGGTAAATCTACGCTCATTAACGAAACATTATACCCATTATTAAGCAGGTTTTGCTATAATTCAAAAATGGAAGCATTGCCTTATAAAACAATCACGGGACTGGAGAATATTGATAAGGTTATTGAAATTGATCAAAGCCCGATCGGGAGAACGCCAAGAAGTAATCCCGCAACTTATTGTGGTTTTTTTACCGACATCAGAACTTTATTCGCCGCAGTTCCTGAAGCAAAGATCCGTGGTTATAATGCAGGAAGATTTTCGTTCAATGTAAAGAGTGGCAGGTGCGAAGTGTGCGAAGGAGGCGGAATGAGAGTGATCGAAATGAATTTTTTACCCGATGTGCACGTGCATTGTGAAAAGTGCAATGGAAAAAGATACAATCGTGAAACACTTGAAATAAGGTATAAAGGAAAATCCATCAGCGATGTGTTGAATATGACAGTAGATGAAGCAGTGGAGTTTTTTAATGCGGTTCCTTTTATTTACAGGAAAATAAAAGTATTGCAGGATGTTGGCCTCGGATACATTACACTTGGACAAAGCGCCGTTACATTAAGCGGTGGTGAAGCACAACGTGTAAAACTTGCAACTGAACTTGGCAAAAGAGACACGGGCAAAACCTTTTATATTCTGGATGAACCTACAACGGGTTTGCATTTCCAGGATATTCAGCATTTATTAGATGTATTAAATAAACTGGTTGATCGTGGTAATACTGTGTTGGTGATCGAGCATAATCTTGACATGATCAAAACCGGGGATCATATTATCGATATAGGGCCAGAGGGTGGTGCCGGGGGAGGAAAAATATTATTTGAAGGAACACCTGAATCGATGGTGAATATTAAGGAAGGATTTACGGCAAAATATGTGAAGGAGGAATTGAGGATAAAATAAATGATTCTACAGTTGAAAGGTTGACGGTGTTGACATGGTTTGTACCTTATTAACTTTATTTACTTCATCAACTTTTAACTTTACTCAAAACAAGGCAACGCATAGTAACGAAAACAAAGTTTGTGGTTTCAGAGACATTCACGTTAGTGTATACGTGCTCCGGGGTTTCGCCTTCTGTCATATATCATTGCACTTATTTAACTGGTAATATCTTACTGTTTACTTAAGCTTTTGTACTGTTGTATACCAGGACCAGCAGTACACATGCGACCAATAAAATGATCCTGTATAAGGTTGGTTGATATCTGTAACTTTTTCTCATTCTCATAAACGTGTTTTAAAAACGATGTGGACATCTCATTTTTCTTGCGGCCCTCCGATCAGGTCTTGAATCCATTACATCTCCAAGCTTTACTCCAAGCTTTAAAACAAAAGAGAAATATGCATCCATATTCTTTGGATTTCCCCGTTGTGTTCCGGGTTCATAACGGTTAATACCAGGTGTAATGATGCCGACAGTTTTATCATGTATTTTCCTGGCAATAAGTGCATCCTGTTGGCTCAGGTTCCTGTCGAAATTATCAGGATCAATATAAGTGGTGCTTACATCATCCATGTAATCAGTAAAAGTTTTGCGGTATAATAACTCCGGGCTCAGGTTTACTCTTGGACTAACTTTTACTCTTACACCCAAACCCATTGGCACATTCATTTGTGTTAAAGAGTATGGCCTTTTTTCAGGATACTGTGACATGCCCTGGCCTTCAGTTTTTAATGGGTGAAGTGCATACCATGTTTTCTTGCCCCGGGCATCAGTAATTGATCCCTTGGGATTAAAATGAAATATACCAGCTCCAATAAATCCATACGGTTTGAAAGTTGGATCATATTCTTCATCACTGTTAAACAACATTGTTGGATACACTTCGAATGCAGCATACAATTCCCAGACATTGCTTTTAAAATCAAGATTCCGTTGCTTTCTCCACAGTTCATCTTCACCTTTTGTGCTGATGATATTATCCCGCCCTTCTACATAAGTATATTGTCCTGCTATACGAATTCCTAACCAGTCGTTTGGATAAGCAACTATAAATGCTCCCTTCATTAATTTTGTAAGAGGGAAATTGAGGTCCTTTAAAAAATGAGTTCCTTTACCCTGGTGTCCACCAAGATCACCCAAAAAGAATGTTGGACCGAAATTAAGTCCGATCTCAAATGCAACTTTTTCTTTTCCAAATGATAAGTGTTGGGAATATGAAGATGTAACCAATGAGCAGCAGAGGAAAATGAGCAGCGTAGTTTTACCAACGGCGTTGAGTAAAGATGGTTTCATCAGGTTTAGATTTTAGCCTTCAACAGATAACGGATTTACGGCAGTATCAAATACTACCACTAATGAGAAACGGCTTTTTAAGTTAAATATTGCGCCGAAAAACGACTTTATTTGGAAAGAATCATATGAATATGGGGTATTCCGTCTTCTATATAGGTTGGACCGGATTGTTTGAATCCCAGCGAAGAATAGAATTTGTCGAGATAAAGCTGAGCCCCGATCTTAATATCGTGACCATTAAACTGCTTTGATGCAATTTCAATTGCCTTGATCATCAATGCTCTTCCAGCACCGTGTTTTCGGTAGGATGAACCCGTACTAACACGCCCGATACTCGGTTGCTCGTATGCAATACCGGGAGGCAGTATGCGTGCATAAGCTACAAGCGTATTATTAAGCCAGCCACATAAGTGATAAGAAGATTGATCCAGGTTATCGGTGTCGAGGTAAACACAGTTTTGCTCAACAACAAATATTTCGCTCCTAAGCCTTAAGATATCATACAACTCTGATACTGAAAGCTCGCTAAATGATTTATAAATCCAGGTTAATTTATCCATGACCGGTCATTTTGAATTCCATAATTGAAGCGATAGAAGCAGCACGTTTTTTTGCGAGTGAAGTAATTTCACCTTCAAACATTTCGTCTAAAGCAAGGTTGAAGTTATAAAGCCATGCTTCAAAATGTTCTTTTTTTAAAGGAAATAGGTTGTTTAATTTATAATGCACTTCCATAGCATTTTTATTATATACCGGCCGATCCAACAAGATTGTTTCCCAGAAATCGGTAATCACGGGGATATGATGTTCCCAATTTATGGGAACAATTTCAGTGAAAATAATTCCGATGACTTTATCATTGATGACTTTTTCGTAAAACGCCCTGATAAAATTTTCAATATCATTCCTGGTCTCAATATCTTTTTTAATAACCATATTTTTTATCCCACCTTTCTTTTAAAAATTTTCTCAGTTCTTCCTCCCTTGCATTTTTTTGCGGCATATAAAAAGTTTTTCCTTCCAGTGCATCCGGTAGAAATTGTTGCAGCACGAAATTGTTGTCATAGCTGTGTGCATACTTATAATTTTTCCCGTAATCCATTTGTTTCATCATTTTAGTTGGCGCGTTGCGCAAATGAAGCGGCACAGGAAGATCTCCGTGCATTTTTACAGCATTGGATGCTTCACCTATTGCTATTGTTGCGGAATTGCTTTTAGCTGATGAAGCAAGGTATATAGCGCATTGCGACAAAATAAGACCGGATTCAGGATACCCGATCATATTAACTGCCTGGAAAGTATTTGTAGCAAGCAGCAATGCATTTGGATTGGCATTGCCAATGTCTTCGCTTGCAAAGATCAGCATTCGCCGTGCAATAAATTTTACATCTTCGCCTCCTTCAATCATTCTTGCCAGCCAGTACACAGCGCCGTTAGGATCACTGCCTCGCATGCTTTTTATAAATGCTGAAATGATATCGTAATGCTGTTCTCCTTTTTTATCGTATAATGCAATGCGCTGCTGGGCAATTTCCATTACAGCATTGTCAGTAATTACAGCATCTTTACCCAATACTTCGGTTACAAGTTCAAGCAGGTTCAACAACTTTCTCGCATCACCTCCTGAAATAGTAAGCAAGGCGGTGGTTTCGCTTAAGCTGATGTTCAGCTTTTTTAATTGAGTGTCTTTTTTTATAGCCTGGTTGAGTAAGCTGTTAAGGTCATTTTCATTAAGAGGTTTTAATACATAAACCTGGCAGCGGCTCAATAAGGCACTGTTTACTTCAAAAGAAGGGTTTTCGGTTGTAGCGCCGATAAGCGTAATAATTCCTTTTTCAACTGCACCCAGCAATGCATCCTGCTGGCCTTTATTGAACCGGTGAATTTCATCAATGAAAAGAATGGTAGCTTCTTTTGTTTTTGCATTTTCAATAATTTCACGAATATCTTTTACGCCGGAAGAAATTGCGCTGAGGTTGAAAAAAGGTTGCTGCAGAGTGTTTGCAATAATATTTGCAATAGTTGTTTTTCCTGTTCCCGGAGGTCCCCATAAGATCATGGATGGAACTTTTCCATTTTCAATAGCAGTGCGTAATATACTTCCCTTACCGGTAAGATGCTGTTGACCTGTTAATTCATCCAACGTAACTGGTCGCATACGTTCTGCTAATGGTGCCTGGCTCATCCTGCAAAGTTACACAGCATCGCTTACTTCTGAATTGAAGACAAAATAAAATCTGAAATTTCAGCAAGAGTTACTGGTTGAGGCTTGTCATCGATATTTATTACAATTGCATACCCGTTTGGGCCGCCGGCTTTAATAATCGCATTTGCCAGTTTCTGCTGATCACTTTCTTTCAGCATACCTGTTTCATCATTCCACATTTCTTTGGTAGAAAGACAACCCTGTGTTGGTGTGAGCGGATAGTAGGGTTTATTTTTGTAATAAGTCGGGTCAATAGTTGTTCCATGCGCAATGATCTCTGTACGTCCAGCCTTGCCTGCAAAATATGATTGGTACAATGGATAATAATGCTGCAGATCTTCCGGTAATAATTTTTTGTATCGATCAATATCCCACATACTGTCGGTTAGCGACGAATCTTTATAAAAATGAGATGCTTTATTTTCAAATGGCATGCTGAGTTGAATATTGGTAGTTGGGCCAATAAAACTACTTGCTGAAGTATCAAATCCATCCATTCTGAAAATGCCTTCGGGTGTGTTGCCATTGGTTAAATAGCCTGGTAAATTCGAAGCACTTCTTGCTAATTGAGGTACACAAAATAAATGGTTGTCTTCTTTAATAAAATTTCCATCAGCATTCCTTATAATAACAATCCCCGGATAATCTCTGTTCTCCCGCTGTAAGCTGAACATTATAACATTGCCAGGTAAAAAATCTTTGCTAAAAAGCTGCGACAAATATTTTTTTAAACTTATCGGCACCCTTTTTTGAATTTGAGCCTGTAATTGTAGCAGGATTGGATTGTTCTCATCTGCAATTACCCTTTTTTTTGTGTCTGTAAATAAAAAGCCCTTTTCTTTTACATCATGCTTGTCTTTGTAAAGAAGATATATAGTACACATCGCAAATATCTTTGCATCTTTTGTTTCTAAAGACAATGATTTTACTTGTGTAAAAAAAACATCCGGGTAATTTGTATAGGCAAGTTCCAGCAACGCTCTTTGAAATGTAATACTGCGTTGATGAATTTTTTCAAAAGCTGCATAAATTTTATTGTCGACCCATGCCGACCTGTAATTGATTACTTCCATTGCCCAAAATGCATCCTGCCATTGTTGTTCAGTAGGCTCAGTTAAAGGCAATGATAAACTTTTTGTGATGGTATTTTTTACAATGTTTCGGTAAGCCTGTTGACGGGACTCTTTAAGCGTACCTTTTAAAATGAAAGGAGTTGGAGCTTGTGCAATGATTACATAATGAATAACGGATAAGAAAAGAAAAAGACATATTCGCTTCATAACTGTAAGGTAGCTTAAAACTATTTTAACTGAAACGCTTAGCTAAACAAGTTTGTTTATTGCATATGATCAATTAAAAACGCCTGTACATAGTTGAATGAGTTGGAAAGGGTATCATTTACAAAACCATGGTTTTGTCCTGCATAGATTTTATAACCTGCAGAAACACCAGCTGAATCAAGTTTTGCAAACAAGCTATCGGATTGCTCACGCCTTACAATTGCATCCGCATCACCATGAAAAATGATTGTTGGAGTTGAGTTGTTTTTTATAAAATTGATCGGGCTGCTTTCTGCATATAGTGTACTATCAAGCAAGGGTGTTGTTCCGGTTACATTGGATACAAAAAATTCCCCGCCGGGCGTAGCCGGGTTATTATACATTGCTGCCATATCCGCCGGACCGAAATAATCTACTACAGTTTTTATTCTTACCGTATTCGTGTCTTTATAAGCCTGTAGCAATGCAAGATGTGCTCCTGCACTGGCACCGAATAAGGCGAACTTCTCTGAAATGGCGTATTCATTTCTTTTAGAATAGATAAATTGAACCGCAGCTTTTACGTCATTCTCCTGTGCAGGAAAAAGATTACCCCCCCCGTTGGCCAGCCGGTAATTGATGTTAAAGATTGCATAATCGGGAAGTCTTCTTTGCAGCGTATCCACGTAAGCAACAAAATCTGTTTTATCACCACTGGTCCAGCCACCTCCATGTATAAGTATAATAGCTCTTGTTTCGGTCATGCTCCTGTTTGGGGGAAGGTAAATATCCATTACCTGTGCAGGATCGTTTCCATATGCAACATTTGTATAGTTTGTCTGAAGCGGGATGGTTGCATCCGTTGTATCTTTTTTCTTGCAGCCGGCTATTAATATGATAAATGAAATAACAGCAAATGATTTTTTCATTTTATAAAAAATTATTCGTGAGGCTTGTCTTTTGCAAACATAGCGAAGCAAAAGACTTAGTCGAACAATCCCGCTACAGATTTTAGGAGATGTTGCTAGGCAATTTTTTGCATCAGCGTGAGCTTCCTGTAAATGCTTTCTTCAATTTCAATAAGTTCAAAATGGCTGCCACGTTCTACTATTTCGCCATCCTGTAATATAATGATCTCGTCTGCTTCTTTGATGGTACTTAAACGATGAGCAATTACAAGCGTTGTTCTTCCTTCCATTAAATTATCCAATGCATCCTGTACAGATTTTTCTGATTCGGTATCCAATGCAGAGGTTGCCTCATCCAATATTAATATTGCAGGATTTTTAAACACAGCCCTGGCGATGCTGAGCCTTTGTCTTTGCCCACCCGAAAGCCTGATACCCCTGTCACCGATATTTGTATGATATCCGTCTTCAGTTTGAACGATGAAATCATGTGCATTGGCAACCTTAGCCGCTGCAATAACATCTTCTTCCGTAGCATCTGGTCTGCCAAGTGCTATATTATTAAAAATGGTATCATTGAATAAAATAATATCCTGTGTAACAAAACTCATCTGGCTGCGTAAAGATTCCATAGTAAATTCCCTGATATCTTTTCCATCGATTAAGATATTTCCGCCAGTAACATCATAAAATCTTGGCAATAGATCAGCGATCGTTGACTTACCTACACCAGAGGGCCCGACGAGCGCAAGCGTTTTCCCTTTTTCAAGGGTAAAACTGATATTTTTTAATACGGGAGTTTCAGAATAGCCAAAGCTTACATTCTTAAATTCTACTGCGTGATCAAAAGAGGGAAGTGTAATAGCATTTGGTTTATCATCAACCAATACCGGGGTTTCCAATATTTCCAGAATACGGGTAGCCGCAGCTTCGCCCCTTTGAATATTTCCCAATGCAACAACCATCGCTTTAGCCGGTCGCATTACCTGTGAAAATATAGCAATGAAGGCAATAAAAGCACTTGCTTCCAGGCCAACGTTCGCTCCCTGGTTATTAAGAATCATACTTCCCCCGTAAATCAAAATGCCCGCTACAACAGTAACACCCGCAACTTCAGAAAAAGCCGGGGCGAGTTCTCTTCTTTTAAAACCCTGGAGGCTAGCCCTGCGATAAAAATCGTTTTCCTTGCTAAAACGCTTTAAAATAAAATTGGTAGCATTGAATGCACGAATGATGCGCATACCCATCAGTGTTTCATCGATGATGGTTAATAATCTTCCGATAGAAGCCTGCATATCCCTTGCTTCTTTTTTAAGTCGCTTGGTAACCATTGCGATACCAATTGCAGAAATTGGTATAACCAATAAAGTAAAAAAAGTAAGTTGGGCTGAGATAGAAAACAGCGCTACAAAATAACCGATCATTAACCATGGCTCTTTGAATAATACTTCAAGAGAGTTGGATGCTACTGATTCGATTTCAAAAACGTCTGAATTCATGCGTGAAAGCAGGTCGCCTTTGTGCTCTTTTGTAAAATAACCCATGTGAAGGCGATTCATTTTCTCAAATATTGATTCCCTGAGTTTTTTTACAAGCAGGCTTCTTGCATTGATGAGCGATCGCTGAGCAAGATATTTAAAGAAGTTTGCCAGTATAACGGCACTTACGATAATAGAAGCAATAAAATAAAGTGCATAAACAGGTTTAAGGGTTTTCAGATGGTATACTTGGTAGTAAAAAAGATTTTTAAAATAAGATCCTGAAAATGAGAAATCAGGCATGGTAGCGTATTGTTGCATTTCTGCAGCGGAATGCGAATTAAAAAGAAAATTTAAAAGCGGAATAATTAAGGCAAACTGGAAAATGCTGAAAAAAACAGCTATCAACGTAAAAACAAAAAAGGGTATGATATGCCCTCCATACGGCTTAACATGCTTTAATAAACGACGATACGTTTTCATTCAAAATTATTAAGGCGCAAATCTACTTCATTATGATGGGATAGTAAATAAATACTATCTATGGAGATGGTTAAAATACTGTAAATTCAATCAGAACAGGGAACGGTATACATCCAGGTACTCTTTTGCCGCTTTTTCCCAGCTAAATTCAGCTCCTCTTTTCTTAATTGCATCACGCATATTGGTTCTTTTATACTGGCTCATGCCATTTACAAAAGTTTGCTGCATCTGCGAGGGCTTAAAATCTGAGAAATAAAAAGCAACATTACCGCCGATTTCGGGGAGGGCACTTTTATCGGATAAGAATAGGGGCTTGCCTACCGACATAGCCTCGGCCACCGGCATACAAAATCCTTCTGCTGTTGAAGGAGAAGTAAAAGCATAACAATTTTCAAAATACCAGGCCTTTTCATTCTCAGAAATTGGTCCCAGTATCCTTAACTTATTTTCTACGCCAAGTTCTTTGGCCGAATTAATCAGGTAATTCAGGTATTCAGTATCGTCATCTCTGCCCGCAATTAATAATTCCATATCATCATCCTGTTGCAATAAAGGCAATAATGAATGAAAGTTCTTTTTCGCCGTCACTACCCCTATTGAAAAAAGAAAATGATTGGAAGGCCTGTATGAATTGGAGGAAAGAGAGGGTTTATTCAATGAGTTTGTACCATTATGAATGATATGCACGGGTTTGTTTCCTACTTCGCAATATCTTAAAACATCGTTCTTACAAAATTCCGAGATACATACAATAGCGTCGCTCCTGTCGATATTTGACTGGAGGTGGCGCAAATATTTCATTTTTTTAGCTTCTGGTTTACGATCATCGTACATGAAATTGAGGTCATGTATGGTAAGTAAAACCTTAATACGTTTGTTGCGTGCAGGCATATAACTGGTCAGTTGATATGTAGCATGCCACAGGTCATACTTATCAAGCGGGGGCATCAAAAATTTATGAAAAGAATGCTGTGTTATAAAATCATTTTCCTTGCCCAAAACTTTTTTTGCTTTTGACGGGGCATAGAAACTCAGGCTTTCGGACCTGCTGTTAATTGCATCCATTAAATGGTTGCCAAGGTTTAAACAATAGTGATAAATCCCAATATCCACGTACTTCATGCGCTCACATTCCAAAATAAAATGCTTCATAACAAGGGATGCATTAAGTTTAAAGAAGGTCAAAATTACAAATTTTATGCCCGTATTGAGCAATTAAATTATCCTTTTTCCATATATTAACAAAATCAGGAAAATAGGGCATTGCCGGAAAGACAATAAATGCATATTCAATGCTGTATGAGCGGAAAAAAAATTTCGACCAGCTGTTTTAAGTAATAATTTTTTTATATATACAAGGGGAATTTGGGGCAGAATTAACTTATTGAAAATAAATGCTCAACCATTGTTTCAAACTGCGGTTGAAAAAGAAAATCGTAGGCACCCTTGCCTTCTACCATTACATTAGGAGATTGATAATAAACTTCCAGCAAACGATTTGTTTTTAGCCCTTCCGCTATCGCAAAAGGAAAGGATTGATTGCCGATAAAGAGCCTACAACTATTAACCAGGGTAGCCATTTCCAGGAAATCATTTACGGGTATGTATTCAAGGTTTGGGATGCTTGATTTCATATCAAGAAATTCCTGTTCTACTCCAATAAATTTTACATTCGGATATTTTTGTAAAAAACTATAACTGATATTCGGATTTCTATAACGATGGCTCCTGCCTACCAGGATGCAGTCTTTCAGGCCGGGATCTTTGGGAGCGATTAACCATGGATCAGATAAAGAAGGATAAACAGCAAAAAGATAAAAATACCACCGGGCTATATTTCCCCGATCCGGAAGCAGGATGTATTTCCTGAAAATGTCGAGATCATAATCAATTTGATTACCGCTATACACTTCACAGGTTTTACATAGAGGCTGGTACATTAATAGCGGCTTAAGCATGTCTGCCATTTTTTGGTTCAGCATTACATTCTCAAGCGGATGATAATTATTATACCTTGTTGGCTGATCAATCTGCAAATAAATTTCGGCCTTGCCTTTTTTTGCTAATTCCCATACAGTAGGAAGTGAATAAATGATATCACCACAATTTCCGCTATGTTTAAAGCTGGTCAGCTCTTTGTAAGCATGTGTGAATATTGACCTGTCAAATTTTTCTGACCCATCAAGAAATCGTTTGTTAAGTTTAATATTTCTCCTGGCAGCCCTGTAATTAATATATGCCGGGCGATTGGTATACTTTAAAATATATTTTTGAATGATATTTATTTTCTTTTGCTCCACACTTAATATTAAGACTTATTATTCATTGTAAGCTTACTTACTCCGGGAATTTTCCTTAATAATAACAAAGTAAATAAATTCATTTTGTTTATCAGGAGTAATGAGAATATTTTATGGGTTATGTATCCTGTTACTAAATTCTTTTAAAGAATCACGGAAATATTCATTGGTTATGTCAGCAATACCATTGTCCATATATATTATCTGGCCGGTATTGTTATTAAAATTCATTAGCTGACTGGAATCAGGTTGATCCTTTTCATATAATGAATCTGCAAAAATTATTTCCTTTCCCTGCTGCTGATAGAAATTGAAAAAATAACCTTCGGCTAATACCCATTTGATCTCATTTTCTGCATTTGTATCCTGCTTTTTTTCCCATATATATAGCTTTTTTGTTGCAGGCCGGATAATCCCCTTGTTAATGGCTTCTTCAAATTGATTTGCTATTTTTTCTGTAGCAGCCATATAAATATTTGCCGCCCCTTTTTTTAAATAATTGAAATCCGTCCAAAGCCATAATATGAGCAATAAAAAAAATGCCCCATTCCTCCTAAAGCTGTTCCTAAAGGGTATCCGGCTAAATGCAATGATAACGCTGGTTAAAAAAACGATCAGAGAAGCCTGCAGCCATCTTTGTTCAAGTCTTATTGTGACAACTGCCGGTACCAATAACATACCAAAGAGTATAATTAAAAATGGAACGACCCAAATACGATTGGTATTTTCATTTTGATTTAAAGCAGCCGGTTTTTTAATATTTCGGATATAGAAAAAGAATGTAAGAACAACTCCTGCTAACAAAAGGACTACTAAGAATTTATTGAAAAAAGCCAATGCGGTAAATTTTATTCCGACTAAATAATCTGGCCCTGTATTTATCTCTAATATTGATAATAGCCCGTTGGTGAAAAACGTAACCGGCGATCCGCTGGAAACCTCAATATTGGTTCCCCCGGTTCCAACAAAAAAAGGAATGTTATAGATCTCTTTTTTTACATACACATTCAGACAAATAGATGCAATGGCAATGATGCTTAAGATCAGCTTTTGTTTTCGTCTCAATATTTTTAGACCGGGATAGATCAGCACCAATAAAACAACAAATGCTAAAAGCACAATATACCGCTCGTGGGTATACATACTGAGATTGGCAAATACAACGGCTTTAATGATGCTCCGGTATTTCTGTACCGGATCGCTATCAATACTCATAGCTCTGAGTATATAAAAAAGAAATACAAGAAAGAATGTTATTGCAAGTCCCTCCAATGCGCCACCATTGAACAATTGAGTGATATTAAAAAATGAAAACCTCGACAATCCTATGGGAAGACTAAAAAGCAAAGACAAAAAGGGAGATTTCAAAAACAGGTTTAAAATCAATGCGAATAAGAAGGTGTTGATCACCTGGATGGCGATGTTAAAGCAATAATATCCGTCTACATCTTTTTTAAAAGTCTCCAGGAGAAAATGCATACCAAATCCATGAACGGGCCTGTATTTTTGAAACGTGCCAGGCAGGTTAACCTTTTCAGAAAAAGTGTGTAAGGCTGCATGGGTTTTATATATATACAGGTCATCTCCATACATTGTTGTTGTTTTCCATTGCAGAAAATACAGGTAGATGATAACTGGTATCGCAATTACCAAAAGTAAAACCGGGATGTATTTAAACTTAGTCATTTTAATATCTTTTGGTATCGTAATAAAAAATTTATTGTCGTTTATGATCGTCCATTAAAAATCATTTGTTATATCAATAATGCCATTGTCTAAATATATTATTTGGTCAGAAGTTCTATTAAAACCTGTAAAAGAACCGGAATAAGGAATATCCTTTTTATACAACGAATTAATAAAAATTATTTCTTTTTCCTGCTGTTGATAAAAGTTAAAAAAGTAACCTTTTCCCAACACCCATTTGATATAATTCTCTGTATTAGCATCCTGTTGTTTTCTCCATATGTATATTTTTTTTGTTCCCGGCCGGATAATTCCCTCATCCATGGCTTCTCTAAGTTTATTTGCGAATTTTCCTGAGTAAATGATAATATTATTATTTGCACCCCTGGTTAGGTAACTAAAATCACAGTAAAGTAATAGTGCCAGTAACAATGAAAGTATACCGTTTTTTGTATAATTATTTTTGAATGAGATATGACTGAATGCAATAATAAAGCAAAGTATGAAAATACTATAGGAAGCCTGTAACCATCTTTGTTCAAGCTTTATGGTAACAATTGCCGGAACTAATAATAAAATGAAAAGGATAGATAAAAACGGGAGGAGCCAAACATGGCCGGGTTTTTCTTCCCGGCTTGCAAAACCGGCTTTCCAAAATTTCCGGAAATAAATAAAGAAGCTGATTAAAAACCCGATCAATAAAACGATCACTAATGATTTATTGAAAAACGGCAATTCGCCAAAACCTATACCGGTTAGATTTTTCCGGCCCCTGTTTACCATGAATATGGATGATAACGCCTCTGTTAAAAAGGTAAAGGAAGTTGAAGAAGGTTTAATATTGATCCCACTGGTTCCAACGAAAAAAGTTGTGTTGTATACCGCGATTTTCAGGTAAACATTTAAACAAATCGAAAAGATACCGGTTAGACTTAAGATTATCTTTTGTTTTTTGCTCAATATTTTTAAACCGGGATAGACCAGCACCAGCAACACAACAAAAGGTAAAAGCACAATATACCGCTCATGCGTATACATGCTTAAGTTGGCAAATAAAATGGCGGTAATTGTAGCCCTGTACTTTTGAACGGGATCACTCTTAAATACCATTGCCCTTATAATATAAAATAAAAATAGCAGGAAGAATGTTGTTGCAAGTCCCTCCAATGTTCCTCCGTTTAACAATTGACTGATATTAAAACAACAAAACCTGGACAATCCTAATGAGAGAGAAAAAATTAATGCCAATGAAGGCGACCTTAAAAACAAGTTTAAAATCAATGCAAATAAAAAGCAGTTTATAACCTGGATTGCGATATTAAAAAAATAGTAACCATTTAAATTTTTTTGAAAAGTTTCGATGAGAAAATGTATGCTCCATCCCTGTACGGGCCTGTATTTCCGGAACAAACCAGGTATATTAACTTTTTCAGAAAAATCATTTAAGGATGCATGGCTTTTATATATATACAGGTCATCGCCATATATTGTGGTGGTCTTCCATTGTAAAAAATACAAATAGATGATAATTGGTACTGCAATTACCAAAACTACAAAGAGGATATACCTGAATTTATTCATTTAAGCTCTTGTGACAGTAATGATGAAAAATACCATCATATTTTCACAGCATTTGAATGCTGAGATTATTTTTCAGCACAAATTATTATGGATTGGCTTATAAATTTTAGCGGCGTTTTTTCCAGGACATTCCCAACTGCAATCGATGGACGTATCAATAAGCGGGGAACCCCGGGTAAAAGAAAATCCTTGTAAATTATTTTGATGTTTTTAAACTTTGCGGACTCCAGTTTTTTTTGAATAAAATTTCCTGAGAAGGCCATTTCATCGGGTTCAAGGTGTGCCCATTTTCGCAATGTTTTGTTTTTAAAAATGGCAGCTACATAAGGATTATAAATATTGGGTTCCATAAATATTATTTTACCCCCGGGGTTTAAAATATTACTGAATACCCTGAATACATCATCCAGGTTATAATAGAGATGGTGAAGTATACCATTGCCGATAAGGTAATCAAATTTATTATGAACTGATTCAGCAGCTTTATTGAAATCAAGCACTTCAAATAAAAGATTGGGAAGTTTGTAATCCACTCTTGCTTTTTTTATAAATGGTTCGCATAGATCGGAGCCAAGAACCTGCATGGACGTTTGCAACGCAACCTGTAGGATACATAACCGGTGCCGCAACCAATTTCAAGAATTTTTTTTCCAGGTACGATATTCATTTCATTGATCATCCATTCGGCCCTTCTTTTCAGGCGGATCAAATTCCCTTCGCTTTGTTCAAATATCTGGTTAAATCCCCTATCATCTTTTATTGCAGACATAAAATATTATTAGTTTATTTTTTTACCACAATCGTATATCCTAATGGATCATCCGTTGAGCCAACTTAAAAATAATTGCAAGATGTGCAATCATAACTGCTATGAGCAACAATGGCAATGCAACTAAGATAAAAAGGCAGGAAAATATATTTCCATTTTTCTGTTCGGAAAGAAATCTCTGAAAAATAACTACTATTATTTTGGAACCGATCACTGAAATATCATTGCCCCTGGGTTGATCATCACATCGGAAAATTTGCTAAACATAGTTTTTAAACTGCTGGGAGTATACCGGAAATAATCATAGGGTATGTAATGATACCTTGCAGACCATGGCATCGTTACAATGATCTTCTGCATCCTTTTTTGCTGTTCTGTATATTTCATCCACCAGGTATTGAAAATCCTGTACATGCTCCAATACTTCTGTGCAGATAACCGCATCAAATTATCTATCGTCGAATGGAATGTTCTTTCCGTCAAATGAAGTAATTCCTTGTTATTGTAACCAAATTCAGCTGCTTCAATAATATCAATACCATAATATTTTGTTTGTTCTGTTATTTAAAAGAAATTTATAGGGAGATTGGCCACAGCCAATATCCAATATTTTTCCCTTAATAAGCCGGCAATACTTTTTTGACATCGTTGAATATGGTTAAGTATCTGGAGATCCAATATCATCCTGCCATAAAACTTCATCTTACCGGAAGCACCTATTGGCGGCGTATTTGAGATGGGCTGAAATTTCTCAGTCACAATTTTTCAGTTTGAAGATTTGAATTATTTTTCGGCGAATAAACTTTGGCCGCTTTTTTACTTCTTCCAGTATTTTAGCCTGGTACTCGCCTAATATTGATACTGCCAACATATTCATACCTCCAAAGAATAATATCAGTACGATAATAGTTGTGATGCCATGCGGTACCGGTGAACCGGCGAAATATAAAATGATCTGGATTATAATTGCAAGAAATGAAACAAGCGTTAATATCCAACCCATATAAGTCAACAATTCCAGTGGCACATAACTAAAAGAAAAAATTGCCTTTCTTGCCCAGGCCAGGTTTTTTCTCCAGTTATTTGTAGTAACACCAAACATTCTTTCGGGTCTTGTATATGGAATTCCTATTTGTTTAAAACCAACCCATGCTCTCAAGCCTCTGAGAAACTGGTCAGTTTCGGGAAGTTTAATCAATTCATCTACTACCTTTCTGTCCATCATTGAAAAATCACCGGCATCCAATGGCATGGGTACATAAGAAAGATTCCGGAATATTCTGTAAAATACTTTATATAATCGTACTAAAAAATTGATTGCCATCTCTTTTTATACGTTGCGCCATACACCACATCATTTCCTTCCTTCCATTTTGTATAAAAATCTGCTATCAATTCGGGGGGTCCTGCAGATCGCCATCCAATAATACCACCACATCACCGGTTGATATTTCCATACCGCTCATAAAAGCACTCTGCGAACCAAAATTCCTGGAATGCTCAATGCCTATTACATGTTTATCCTGCTGCACCAGTACCTGTAATACTTCTGCAGTATTATCAGGACTGCAATCATTCACAAAAATGATCTCATAATCAGCATTGATTTTATAAAAGGTTTTTACCAATCGTTCATACATGATTGGCATGGCCTGCGCATCTTTATAACAGGCTATGACAGCTGTGATCTTATGTTGTATCTGGTCCTGGTATACTTTCTTTTCATACAATGGTTTTGAATATTCTTTCTGCCAGTTGTATGTTTTTATCAACCCTTCTTTTAACCCGGTGGTTGCTTCCCAGTCCAATAATTTTTTTGCCAGTGAAGCATTCCCATACCATTCTTTTAAATCCCATTTCCGGTTGGCAAAATCTCCCCATACCGGATCGCCGGAGATGTCAAAAATATCTTTTGCAGTAGCAGCAATATCTCTTATGGTTGTTTTTATATTAGATGCAATATTGATCGATTGCCCGCCTATGATAGTATAATCTGCATTCGCAGCAAGTAAAGTTGCATAAATAGCATCGTCTATGTACACGAAATCTCTTGATATATCCGGCTGGACCAACGGGGGATATTCTTTTTTCATTCCTTTCTCAATTATCTGCGGTATTAACCTGTCGGGTTCTTCATATTCGCCATAGATAGAGTAGTATCTGAAGTTGGCAATCGGGAATTGCAAAATGGTGCCATAATATTTTATCATGTTTGCTGCAGATGCTTTCGTAACTGCATAGTGGCTATTAGGTAATAATTCCGCATTTTCAAGTGGTGCTTCACAATTCAATCCATACTCCGAAGAACTACCTGCATGCACAAATGCTTTTATATTGTAAGCAGAACATATTTCCAGCAGGTTTAATAATCCGATTACATTTGTTTTATAAATTAAGTTTACGTCGGTTTGTTTGGAATAAGCGCCATAAGCAGCCAGGTCGAAGATGGTTTTAAACTGTTTTTTTTTAAATAAATTTTCCAGTTCATTCCTGTTGGTAATATCAGTTCTGATTATCCTGTCTTCCTGTAAGTCATCCATCCTCCACGGAACGAATGATGTAGAAGTAACCGCATACACATCGTCGCGGTATTTAAGTATTTGCCTGAACAGGTTGCTTCCAATAAAACCGCCTGCTCCAAATACCACGATGGGGCCTGCCAATTTCTCTATTTCTGTTTTTATTTGAGCATCCAGCATATTAGTCGTGTATAAATTCGGTTATTTTTTTTTCAAGATTTTTTCCGCCCAAATTATTTTCTTCCTGGTGCCAGCTTTGGGAACCATACCTGCCGCTGGGATAACCGGATGCAAAAAGTGTATGGTATTTTATCGGGATGTCAAGTTGTTTCAATAAAAGACTGGCTAAAGTTTCGTGTAAGCCGCATTGCCCCTGGTGCTCTTCCAGTGTGATCACTTTTTTTACATCCTTAATATTTTCTATGAGTTGCAGAGGAATACCGGTGATTGGAAATTTACTGATCAGCCAGATCTCAAGTCCATCCAGTAAATGTGCTGGTAATTTAAATAAATTATCTGTAACAGTTCCCGTGGCAATAACAACAGCTTTTGTAGCAGATGGATTTGCTGCAATTTTAATTTTTCTCCATTGTGAGAAAACCGGGATACCAGGTTGGGCAGAAGCCATGTTCAGCCTTAAGTAACAGGGAGATTCATCCTGCATCATTTCATGTACAGAAGAGGCAACGTCTTCGGCGGTAAACGGTACAAAGACTTTCATGTTCGGCAATATCCGCATGGTGCCTATGTCTTCAATATTATGATGGGTGCTGCCCATTATTCCATATCCGTATCCGCCACCGTTAGCAATCACTTTTACCGGCAGGTTGTGAAGGCAAATATCATTTCTTAACTGCTCGTAAGGTCTTAAAGTAATAAAAGGTGAAATGCTGTATATAAAAGGAACCAGGCCTTCATAAGCAAGGGATGCTGCCATCGTAGCCATGTTTTGCTCTGCAACGCCGGCATTAATAAAACGCTCTCCCAATGCATCTTTTACTCCTTCCAATGCCATAAATCCAAGATCCCCGGTAAGGAAAACGATTTTGTCATTTGATTTGGCAATATCTATTATTACCTGCGCAAATTCTTTCCGCATTATTGCTGTATTAATTTTTGAAAATCTGAATCGGTTAATGGCAGGTAATGACAATCTACCGTATCTTCCAATGTAAGTTCTTTTCCTTTCACTGTATTGCAGATCACTGCCAGTGGTTTTTCATTATGAAATTGATCAACTGCTTTTTTCAAAGAACCAAAATCATGGCCGGCTGCAGTTGTAACCTCGAATCCAAAACTTTCTAATTTTTTGTCAAGCGGATCCAGTTTCATGGTATCTTCTGTTCTGCCAAAGCCCTGGATATAATTTCTATCAATAAACCATACAACATTCTTCAGGTTATGGTGAGCTATGAACAATGCTGCTTCCCATGTACTTCCTTCATTCAACTCTCCATCGGAAGTAATACAGTATATTTTTTTAGCTGTTTTTTTTAGTTTATTAGCCAAACCAAAACCTGCTGCAATCGATAATCCATGTCCAAGACTGCCGGTGGCAAATGGAATACCCTTTATCTTGTTTACCGGGGGATGCGCTGATAACAGTGTATCATTTTTATAAAAACTTTGTATCTCTTCTTCGGAAATAACACCGTCTTCTGCAAGCACACTATACAGCAATGCCGCAGCATGTCCTTTCGACAAGATGAGTTCATCTTCTTTTTTCATCAGGGAAAACTTAATAAAAACGATCACTTCCAGGCAGGATAAAGAGCATCCTACATGGCCCGCATTGGCCGCCTTATACATTTTTATAAGGCGGTTCCGTACAGAATTCCGTTTAGTATCAAGCATCAGATCTTATTAATTAATTGATATGTCGATTCAATATCCCGGTTGGGCAAAGGTATTAAGTTTGTATTGTAAATACAGCGGACTTTAGCATACAAATTTAGCAGGCGGGAATAATGGCTGAATAACGCCTTAAAAGAAATTTTTAATTGGATTTTAAGGACGAGTAAAAGCTATTTAGTCGAAACTTTGTGAAAACTGATCGAAACTTAAAAGGTTCAATAATTCCTTCCTTTTGTTATTTAAAAGAGCAAATTCAAAATAAGGATTTTCATTACCGGGTAATATATTGAAACAAGACCTGTTCTTTTTGCTGAGAAGACCAACTCCCCAGTCGCTGTCTATGCAGCATGAATAATAAATGGTGCGTGCTTTTAAAAATGCTTTCCAGGTAGTGCCATTCCAAAAACCATCGGCAGGCCCGGATACAAAATTATATGATTCTCTTGCATGGTACTCCGTGGGTGGGTTGCAATCATGCATAACAATAACGCCGTTCTCAGCTAAAAAATGTATTGAATTAAGAATGTCTTTTTCCACCTGTTGCGCTAAATGCAAGCCATCAATAAAAATAATGTCAAACTTTATATCATTTGAAATACTCAGTTTATTTTCATTTAATTGAAGGAAAAATTCATCAGATGTTAATTTAAAATCAACAGGGTTTGATTCAAACTCAAATCCCGGATCAACAGAGTATTTATTTTTAACATCAATTAAATTAAAATTGTCTTCAGGATTTCTAACGCCTATTTCCAGGTAATGCTGTGCATTTATTTTTGCAGATAAAAAATTGATTACATCATAACGTTTTGGATTTTTCGCCATTTCTTCCTGTGTAAGCTTATTCACCGATCCAAAGGTTGCATCATTGTTGAATTTCCTTCCAAGCTGATACAATTTATTATCATGAATTTTTTTAACTATATGCTGCATGGTTTATTAATTTGATCAATACGTAAACAGTGAGGCATTCATGAGTAAGGAGGAATTTATTTTAAACTGCCGGCAAATAATAGTCTAAATGTTCAAAAGATCTTTGATTTGACGACCTGCCGCATTCCAGGTAAAATATTTATTTATATAACCTGTTTCTTTCAGACTCATTTCAACGAGTTTATCCTCGTTATTATAGATTGAAATGATCTCATTGGCAAAAGCTTCCGCATCATCAAAAGCCGTTGCAACCTCAGCTATTCCAGGCATTCCTTCCAGGCCAATAGAAGTAGAAACGATCGGAACTCCATTGTACATTGCTTCAACTGTTTTTCCTTTTACGCCGGCGCCATATCTCATAGGAATAATGGCTATTCTTGTTTGTGCATAGATCTTCTTTAATTCAAATTCGCTTACAAAACCCATCACGGTAATAGTGTCGCTTTGTAAAGCATTTATTTCAGCTGTAGGATTTGATCCAACAATTGTAAATTTAATTCCTTCAATCCTTGCGGTTACTACCGGCCATATATTTTTACAAAACCATATTACGCCATCTGCATTGGGAGGATGGCCAAAGCCGCCTACAAATAAAATATTTTTTTTATTACTGAAATTGCCAATCGGGACAGCAGGCTCTTTAAAAAAGTAGGGGAGAATGGTTGATACTTTATAATCAGGATTTATTTGTTTAATTGCTTCTGTTTCATCCGGGCTTGGTGTAAGTATGTAATCAGCATTTTCATATATATATTGTTCCTTTGATCTCCATTGATTAGATGAAGCCAGTGTATCGGGATTTTTATCCAATTCATATTTTCTTAATTCCCGCAAAAAGTGCAGGTCGTGTCCGTAGTACAATATTTTAGCATGACTGTTTTGTTTTAAGAAAGAGAGGTAATTCAAAGTAGTATGCGGTCTGTTCAGAAAAATGAAATCTATATTGTCGTTGTTTGTCTCTATCCAGTTTTTCCAGTTGTCCTTAAACCATTTTCCATACAACACTTCTACTCCCATTTGTTGTAAAATACTCGTGTAAGGTTCGGGGCGGTAAAAATTATCACCCAGGAATTTTACATTTAAGCCTAATGACACCAGGAGTTCTAAATATTGAAAAACTGTTTTTGATCCTGCATCTTTATCAAATTCGGGAACATAATGATCAATAACAAGAATGGTTTTTTTCCTGGCGCTCCTGTCTCTTGCATGAAATACATTCTCTCCGTTCGAAAAATGTTCTGCCAGTAAAACTTCTTTCCATTTTTCAAACAATTTCTTTTGATTTAATATCCTGACAGCCTGTATAGATAATTTTCCTTCCTCAACTTTCGTTTCTTTTTCTTCCTTGCCATGTGAAACACTTTCAAAATGCACCACTTCCGATAAAGGCTGGAACACCACTTTATATCCTTTCTCCCGGATAGCAAATGCCAGGTCTGAGTCCTCGCAATACGCCGGCGTATATAATTCATCGAATCCCCCGATAGCGTTCCATAAACTTTTTCTAATCATAATGGAAGCGCCCGATATATAATCTGCTTCTTTTACATAATTATATTCCGGTGCATCCGGATCATGATGCTTTCCATAATTCCATCCTGTGGCATCCTTCCAGATAATACCACCTGCTTCCTGCAACGAGCCATCAGGATAAATAAGTTTTGATCCAACCATACCAATCTTCTTATCCTTTTTCATTAGGTCGGTCAATGGCGAAAGCCAGTTGGGCATGGGCTCTGTATCACTATTCAATAACAAAATAAATTCGCCCCTGGCGCTCTTAGCGGCGTTATTGCAATTTTTGAGGAAGCCGAGGTTAACGGAATTATAAATGTGTACGATGTTTTTTATTTTCTCTGTACAATTTCTTGTTTCATCAGAAGAACAATCGTCGGCAAATATAATTTCATAAGCCATGCCCGGGGTATGTTCAATAATACTTTTAACGCAGCGGTAATTCATTTTCCACCCATTGTAAACCGGCACAATGATCGATACAAGCGGGTTGTCTGTAAATGGAATGGTGAGTATTTTTGAATAATCTATGTTCCGCTGAAGTTTTTGAAGCCTTGCCTGCGATTGTACTTTTCCACCGGCATTGCGTTTCTTTTTTGGTTTGAAAAAGTTTACAAAGGAATTGATTTTCCTGCTTACAGGCGAATCATTAGAGAGGTATTTCTTTTTAAATGAATAAAGCCTTAAAACAAGTTTCCAGTCTTTGGAGTAATAAAGTTTTATTAATGTATCGTCGTTAAAGATGGCATTGAGCTTCTCTTTTTCCTTGTCAAAATTTTCTTTTAATTTATTTTTTTCTTCTTCAAGATTTTTATATGCTTTTGCCAGGCTGGCATATTCCAGTTTTAATTTATTGTTTTCTTTTTCGAGAATAATTCCCTTAAGTTTTAAGTTTTCTATTTCGTCCTTACTCCCGCTATCATCGTTGAGCGATGATTGAAACTGGTTCATTTTGCTATTGTTTGATTTCTCCACAAATTAGACGTTTATTATTACAGGTTGATAAAGTTAGTCTGTTAATATAATTGATAAGGATCCAGCTATTCAACTTCATTAACGTCATCAACATTTATAATACAATCAAAAGATCAGCGTACGGGCTACAGGTACAAGATATCTCTACGGCAGACCGCTATCTTAACCGTCACTTAGGTTCGCTAAGACTGATATTCAATTCTGTCAATTGTTTATCATCAATCGTGCCGGGGGCATCAATCATTACATCCCTTCCGGAATTGTTTTTAGGGAATGCAATAAAATCACGGATGCTTTCACTTCCGCCGATAATAGCACATAACCTGTCGAAGCCAAAAGCAATACCACCATGAGGCGGAGCGCCATATTCAAATGCACCAAGCAGGAAACCGAATTTATGCAGTTGTTCTTCCTTATCCATACCTAATGCAGCAAACATTTTTTCCTGCAATTCTCTTTGATAAATCCTGATAGAACCCCCGCCAATTTCATTTCCATTCATTACCATATCATATGCATTTGCCTTGATACTGGCATAAGGATGTTTTAAATAATCCGCTGCATTTTCAATGACAGGGTTGTTATTGATCATTACGGAGATATCAGAAGGTTTTGGTGAAGTAAATGGATGATGACGTGCAACCCAACGATTATCTTCCTCGGCATATTCAAATAATGGAAAATCCAGTACCCATAATAATTTGAATTCATCCGCTTTCCTGAAGCCAAGCATTTGTGCCATATACAATCTTAATTCACTGATCGCTTTTCTTGTTCTTTCTTCTGCCCCGGCTAATATTAAAATAAGGTCACCCGGTTTTGCATTTGCCGCATCGGCAATGGACTTTAATTTTTCAGGACTGTAAAATTTGTCAACGCTGCTTTTAAAAGTTCCGTCGGCGTTACATTTAATAAACACCAATCCTTTCATGCCGATCTGCGGACGTTTAACCCATTCAGTTAGTTCATCTGTCTGTTTGCGGCTGTATTCACTGCAACCGGGCACAGCGATAGCGATCACTGTTTCTGCCTCATCAAATACTTTAAAATCCACGCCGGCAATCAACGATGAAATGTCTTTTTGTGAAGAGAAGCTATAGGAAGGAAATTTAAGATTGCAAAGCTTCATATCGAAGCGAATGTCCGGCTTATCATTGCCATATGTCCACATGGCATTTTCCCAGGTCATTCTTTCAACCTTTTCTGTATAGTCGATATTTTTTACATCTTTGAAAACACGTTTTACAAGGCCTTCAAACATATTAATAATGTCTTCCTGCTCCACAAAACACATCTCACAATCTATTTGTGTAAACTCGGGTTGCCGGTCTGCCCGCAGGTCTTCATCACGAAAACATTTTACAATCTGGTAATAACGATCGTATCCACTCACCATTAATAACTGTTTAAAAGTTTGAGGTGATTGTGGCAGCGCATAAAATTGTCCTGGATTCATCCTGCTTGGTACAACAAAATCCCTTGCACCTTCAGGAGTGGATTTAATTAAGAAAGGCGTTTCAATATCAATGAAAATTATTTTCATGTAAATAATTTCTTGCACTGCGGCCGACTGCATAACGTAATTCTAAATTTTTCTTTACTGCATTTCTCCTGAGATCGAGAAAGCGGTATTTCATTCTGAGGTCATCCCCGCCATCGGTATCATCCTGTATGGTAAACGGGGGCGTAGCGGCCTTATTTAAAATCTTAAAAGTAGTAACAAGTATTTCAATATCACCCGTAGGGATGTTTGCATTTTTATTGCTGCGCTCATTAGCGGTACCAGTAACCTGCAGCACAAATTCCCGGCCCAATGGGTTTGCGTCCAGGTCTTCATTAAGGCTTTCTGAAAAAAGTAATTGAGTGATGCCATACCGGTCCCTGAGATCAACGAAAGTAATAGATGCCGAATTTGCGGACCGTTTGTACCCAGCCCGCCAGGGTAACTTCTTTGGATTTATCTGCCAGTCTTAATTCACCGCAGGTATGTGTTCTGAACATCGTCTTTAATTGAGCGGCAAAGATAATGAAAGCGGGGCAGTAAAAAAGATGTTTACATTGTTGAAACAGGCTTTATCAGCAGGTTATTTTGCCATGACACAACCACAACCTTCGGCAACAATTTTATGGCTTCTTTCATTTCCCTGTCAAAATTTGCCTGATTGGTTGAGTCGGCGGCCAATTGATTTATAATAGTATCTCCGGGTAATTTATTTATCGTCATATCCACATTGTCGAAATATTTTTTTACCAAACCTGGTGTCTATCATTTATAGAATGCGGCTAAAGCCTGGAAAATAAAAAAAATGCCGTTGGCTTAAGCCAACGGCAATGATATTATGCATCAGTGGCTTTGCCACATTGTTCAAAAATGTTGGATTAGTTTGAATCCGGTTTATCATTTTTCTTCGTATCCATCATTTCCATCAGCTTCATTCCGAGTAAACCATTGATACCGCCATCAGTTCCGTTTCCGCCGCCGATCAAAATATCAGGAATTATCTTGATATTGCCTTTACCAATCTCTTCCGTGATCTTATATTTTGTAAAATTATCACCGCCCATTGCTTTCACCTGCAGTTCATAAGCTTCAGCAGTTGATTTACCAATCGCCATGATCTTTTCAGCTTCGGCCAAACCTGTTTTACTGATCCGTTCAGCATCGGCGCTGGCATTAAGTTTAGTAGCTTCGGCCTGTGCACCTGCACGTGCCCTTGTTGCTTCTGCTTCTGCATTTGCACGCATTTTTGTAGCGGTAGCTTCAGCATCTACCTGCAGTTTTAAACTGTTCGCATCACCTTCAGCTTTTTTAACAACAGCATCGGCAGTACGTTGTGCGATCTCAACACTTTGTTGTGCCTTTACAATTTCCTTCTGCATATCGGCGATAGCAGTTTCTTTTTCCATACCCTGGCGTTTTTCCTGCGCCATACGTTGGGTACTATAAGTTTTTTCTTCTTCCTGTGCAATCTTCCTGTCGGTCAAAGTTTTCATCAATGATTCAGGAGGAACGATATCACCGATCAATGTATCAACCGCATTTACATTGTATTCATCCAACACTGTTTTCATATTGTCTTTTGCAGCCTGTTGTCTTTCTTTACGTGTTGCAAGGAATGCGATCACATCACTATCCTGTGCAGAGTTTCTGAAATAGTTACCAATAGTTGGTTCCAACACCTGGCTCACCAGGTTGTTCATACTTCCAAATCGTGCAATTACTTTCGGTGCTTCATTGGCTGGGATATGTATGATCTGCGATACATCGAGATTAAAAGGGAAACCGTCCTGCGAACGCACCGTGATCGTAGAAAGATTTTTATCTAACTGATGTGCTTCGCTCCGTGTATTTGCCCAATTCAAAACAAGGTTAGTTGTTGGTACCAGTTCAACTTTCATAATATATTTATTGAAAGGATATTTACCTGGTCCGTAGGGTTCCATCCAAACACCACGTTGCCCTTTACTAACGATATTACCGTGTTTGAAACTTTCACCTGTAAGGTCCTTTCCATCCTGGCCGATATAACTGATCACTACACCAACATAACCAATCGGAACATCGGTCATTGGTACTTCTTCAATTTGTATTGCCCATGGATTGATGTTATAACTACCTGCAAGAATAATGGAAGGTTGCAAACCACGATTACCATCATGTTTTAAAAAAGTATCAAAGTCCTGGAAATTGTTATGTCCTTCAATGTACTTACCAGCTATCTGGCCGCTTTCGATCGGTTGCCCATCGAGTGTTGTAACAATACCTACCATGTTCTCATGGATGATCACCATGTCTGCAATGGTAATAGTAAATGCATAAGTATTGATACGATATGTACCTGCAGTAATATAAGATGTCTGGCGACCCTTTTGTCCACCGTTAGTTAAAAAACTTCTGGCATCCTGAAAATTATCGCTTTCTACCCTTCGTGCAAGGATAGCTCCTGTTGGAATTTCAACACCATCATTTGAAAGCACGAGCCCGATCTTACCTTCAGGTATAACAGTAAAAGGTTGCATGTCTACGCCATATTGCCATGGCCACATACCCCAGTATAATCCGGGAGCAAGTGTTCTTGCCTGGAAACCCGCTTCACCTTTTGTTGCAATGATCCTGCCATCGGGCAGTTCCCTGTTGGCACCAAAAAGAACGAATTTTTTAGTAACAAGGCCAAGCCTGTTTTCCGGTACGATCACCATACCAAAGAATACCCGTAAAATAAATTTGTAAAACACCAGGGAAAGGATGATCACCAGCACCCACCAGTAGTGTGTAAAAAAATCATTGATGTTCATAATTGTTTTGTTTTGTTGTTAATATATAGGGTTTGTTTTGGTGCCAGCCTTTGGTTTTCAACCCAACAGTATAGGCGTCGCACACTGCAACTCCTGATCATTGATCAGCAGATCATTTTTCCCGTAAGCCCGCTGGGCAGTGTTACTAATGTACACGTGTTCCCGAAGTCTTCGGGATGTTCCAGCGACCCAGCCGAAGTTACATGGTAATTCTGCAGTTTGGCTAATAAAGAAAAATAAAATCAGCTAAGAAGATAAGAGAGAATGTGGAATGATTTCACTTACGCTGTTGAAAAGAAAAATAACAGAAAGCTGGTACATTTTACATTGGAGCGTACTCCGTTTAATTGTAGAGTGAAGATATATAGCGTAGCATTATTCTGCAAATAAATCCGCGTTGAGTGGGACTGGGATAAGGCCAGATGGTAGAGTATGTGTGATGGATGGCAAATTAAGAGTTAAGAGTTTAGAGTGCTGAGTTTTGAGTTAAACACCACACATTTTCACTATTGACTATTCACCATTCACTTACATTATTTCCAATTCATCCTTGTGTTTCGGTTTCCAGATCACATAATAAAATGCCAGCAATAATATTCCAGTAACAAACGGGATAATTGCCAAATGTTTAAAAGTGTAATCTCCAAAAACGGGTTCTGTATCAAAATGCAAAAATTCGCTGATCATCCAGTAGCTATTGGCGGCAATCCAGACAGTGATAGCAAGATTGTGGCAAAGCTCACTCATATATTGTCTTGTTCGCCATGCAATCACAATAGCAATAATAAGTGTGGGGAAGATCATGGCTATTCCGAGCGGGCGCCAGATCATACACCAGCTGATATCTTTAAACAGCCAGAAAACAATGTGCAGGTTTTCCATTTTGCGATAACGCAGCGGAATGTTATAGGTTTGCTCGTTTGACATAAGCGAATATAAAAAAATCCCGGGTAAAGAACTGGCCGGGATTTTTAAAAGTTCATAGGTCAATTATTTCTCTGCAACACTTACCCTGATGCCATCGCTGTGGCTGCTGAACTCGGGTGCATACATACATTGTATGGTAGTGATACCATTGCTGAAATTACCGCTATGTGTTACAAACATCGGGTATTCAAATACGTAAGTTCCTTTTGGTAACCATCCAAAAAAGAAATTGGTACTCGCATCTTTAGTACTTTCATAGTAACCCAAACCTCCCTGCCATTTATATTGACTTATCACATTCACGGGTTCCATACAGGCAGCACGCATGTCTTTCATGTGAATGTATTCCATATCACGGTCGGCTTTTAATTCTATACGCACTTTTATTTTGTCGCCGATATGCAATTCATCTCCATCATTGAGTGCCTGCAGTACGGGGCCTGTATCGGAATTTTTTTCGATGAATAATTTTTTCACAAGCTTCAATGGCGTTTCTGCAGCACTGATCTTATCCAGGTCTTCAAAATACTGCCAGTACACTGCACCCCATGATGACGATTTGGTGATTTGATGATTTGATGATGAGCTAATACTTACGGAAATATTCCCCATACCTTGTTGTACTTTATCTCCGGTAATTGTTTTTTTGAAATAACCTGTTCCGGTTTCTGTGTTATCATCCTTACTGTTGATAACGGTGTTGCCAAGATTAATGCTCACCTCTTTTTCTTCGGAGAGCCAGTTGTTCCCGTTTAACAATAAAGCATAACAGGCTTCAGCGGTTGCTTTGGTAGTTTTCCAGTTTTGGGTTTGCTTTTGTTTGAGTAACCATGTTTTCAGGTCATCAGTTGTTGTATTGTTTTTATCAATGTCGGCAAACGCTTCAATGATCATTGCCTGGCTTTCAACAGGAGATTGATACCAGTAATAGCCACCGCTGGTTAGTTCTTTAAAATACATTCCCAATTCTTCTTTATAAATGGCATTTTCTTTCAGAGACGCAATAATGGCTGCAGGAGTTCTCTCATCATCTGTTCTGTGTAAAGCAAGTGCAATCATTGCCTGCATATATTTATTATTAGTTAACCAATATTGCTGTGCCTGGCCGCGATAATATTTATAAGCGGTTTCTATATTGCTGCTTATTTTGTATTCGGGAAAAAAGCTGCGCATGTACAGGTACTGTATGGCAGTATAGGATAAATTATTGTCTTTAAGATTTTGTTTATATTTTTTCAGATCATCATATTCTTCTTTTAACCTTGCATCAAGATAGGGCAGCGCTTTTACGATAATAGGTTTTAATTTATTAAAATCCTCGTTTATTACTGCATTCAATTTGCGAAGATGACCGATACCGGTAATAATATATTGTGTAATATACCTGTCATCTCTTCCTCCTTTAAACCAGGAAAAGCCGCCATTGCCAGTCTGCATTTCTATTAGTTTATCCAGTGTATGCTCTTTTTCTTTTGACAAGCGAACCATGTCAAAAAGAACAGCAATATTTTTCTTTTGTTCAGATTCTTTTTGTGCTGCCAGTACCCAGGGTGTTTCCTGCAGGAGTGCAGATTTTAATTCTTCATTTTTTTGAAGATTGCTCAGCAATGCAGCAGTATCGGTTGTTTTCCATTTTTCAAACACTGATTTTATTTTTGGCGTACTGTTGCTTACAAATGCAGCAAGCGTGTTTGCATAATAACGGTTAAAACTTTGTTCTGCACATTCATAAGGAAATTCCATCAGGTAGGGTAATGCCTGTACTGCATACCAGGCCGGGTTACTTGTATATTCTATTGTAAGCGCATGATTGGTAAGTGAACCGCTGTTATTACTATTGAGCAGCTTTTCAAATTTGAAAGTTTTTGTTGTTTCATTGCGCATGTTCAAAGGCATTGTTTCAGTAACAAGCGTACGATTAATAAGGACAGGCAATGCTGCTTCTTCGCCATCACTGAAAGAGCCATCTTTGGAACTTGCTTTTATTCTATAAGTAAGTGCACTGTTGAAACTAATTGGTATGTCGATGGGAAATTTTACTGCAATGCTTTGCCCCGCAGCGACTGTAAAGTATTGTACCGGGAATATATTTTTAAACCAACCATCAATTATTTTATTTGTAGCGGCATCAAATAGTTCAAGCTGTGCAGTGCCGATGAGCTCGCTATCGCTTAAGTTTACAATTTTTGCGGAAAATTCAATGCGATCTCCTTCTCTTAAAAACCTCGGGGTGTTGGGTTGAACCATCAATGGCTTTTGCGTAATAACTGTTTTTTCTGAATAAGCGCTTGCCAATTCTTTTGTATGTGCAAGCGTCATCATCTTCCATGTTGTTAGTGCTTCCGGAATGGTAAAGGAGAATTCAATATTACCATTTGCATCGGTATTTAATGCAGGAAAAAAGAAACCTGTTTCATTAAAGTTCTTGCGAATCTTTATTGGATCATTGCCCGGTAAATTCATACCATCTTCATCTTTATTTGCAGGGATTATTTGAGTTTCTTCAGATTCTTCTCCCGTTTTTTCAGTTGTTGGTGCTGCAAATGCTACTTTTGAATCAGAGAGACCCTCTTCCTCTTTTCTAACTCCTTTCTTATTTGCCTTATACTCCAATTGTTGTGCCCCTATACCTGCAGTAACACCAAAAGATTCGCTATTGCCATTCCATGTATACACTATGGACTCACCCATTTGGTCATCATCTCCTCTGCCCCAATTATTGCTTAGGAATAATAAATGATCGTAAGATTTTTGAGGGACTACAACCCGATTGTTTTTGAAAGTATTCCTCACAGTTGCATTTACTGCAATAAATGAATTTGTAAACCAGCTGATCATATCGGATGACCTGGGCCAGATAGATTTTAAAGATTCCCATTTATGATCTTTGTATTGATCAAGTGCCGCATCATACATGCTTATCAATGTTTCTGCAGCAACCTGTTCAGATTTATTACCGGTAATTTTTAATTTCCATTTTTCCTCGCTGCCGGGTAAAATTTTATCCCGAAAAGTTTCATATTGGATTTTCAGGTCTTTATTGTTCCATGGCACAGCGAAACGTTGCACACCTTTATAAACCCTGTTATGTTTTACAAAAACATAATTTACGCTGATACCACCCCTGTCTTCTTCGGTAACATTTATTTCGCTTGAATAAGGTTTTGTATTTGTTATAGTGGGATAGTTCGTGCTAGCAGGCAAATTCATTTTACTTGTCAAATGTATCAGCCATATATTTTCAAAACCTGTTGCAATACTATAATTTATTTTTTCTCCCGGTTCTGTAATTTCCTTCTTTACATCAAAAATAATTGGATTGTCACTTGCTGTAAATTGATTACCGGTTAATTGTATATATTTCTCTGCTCTTACTTCTTCACCATATTTGTCTTTTGTAGTGGCTGTAATTTTGTACCAGCCTGGTTCCTGTGTATTATTTTGAATATTAAAAATTGAATTTTCTGTTGTGCTGTCTGAAATATCTACAATGTTTTTTACCTTCTCCCATTTGTTGATTACATTCTCATCCGAATAAATATCATAAGGAAAGTTTCTTACAAATTCTTCTTTTGTCATCACGAACTGATCAGGCATTTGCCAGTAACGTTCCCTGAATATCCTGTTGGGTGATCGAAGTTTGTCGATGGTCAGGTGTACCGATGTTTTTTCAAACAAGTCATTCATATTGCTGCTGCTAACCTTTATATTTTTTAAACTATCAACATTCATTTTATCGGCAGCAAGTATATTCAGTTTTAATGCCTGGTAGGCCACCGCTACAGACGTGTTACCGCTCCTTGTTTCTCCATTTAAATCAGTGATGTCGGTTGTTATTTCATAATGAAACACTGGCTGATTTTGTTTGTCAGCCGTTTCATCAGGGATTGCTTTGAATGTTATGAAAAATTCTCCTTTGTTGTTTGTTATTGTTTCTCCATTAGTGATCTCCTGTTCTTCGTTATTAACTGGCAGCCATGATTTGCGATAGCCAAACCAAATAGGGTATTGTATTTTACGCACTACCCTGTAAATAACTTTAGCCCCATCAATATTATTTCCGGCATAAGCTTTGGCATTGCCGGTAACTTCAATACTATCGTTAATCCTGTAAACTCCTTTTGGCTTTTTTACTTCTACAACAAATTTGGGTCGTTTGTATTCTTCTACATTAATTGATACCAGTGATTCGTTTGTTGAATCTTTGATATAGAACCTGCCATTCAACCCGGACTCAGGTAATTTGAAATTGCCGTTAAAAGAACCGTATTCATTCGAAGAAAGGATTATCCTGCTGGCTTTTTGGTGATTGGGATCAAAAAGAATGACCGTAGTTTTCGCATTCGCTGCAATGGTATTTTTTTGTGCCCCTTTACCGGTATTTATTATTATCCCTTTAAAGAAGACCGTCTGCCCGGGCCTGTAAATGCTTCGGTCGGTAAATAAAAATGTTTTGGTCTTTGTTGGTTTTTCGTACCCGCTGGAGTTATAATTGTAATCATAATAAGTATCGTCGGTAAATAATTCATCAGCATTGTACTTTACCTGGAAATAATTATAGTTATAGGTGCCGTTTTGTTTTTTTAATTTTATGTAACCATTTTTATCCGCGACATACTTTTCAGTTTTTATTTCTTCATAGGCATTGATTGTTGCACTATATTTTTGCTGCCATGCCTGTAATTCCGCATTTGCGAGTGGTTGTCCATTGTCCCGGTTCAGGATGTAAACGTTTTCATTATTGTTAATGTAGCTTATGTTGCTGATGTAGGTTGTTTGCCAGGCGAGTAAATTATCATTGATACTAAAATCCGCACTCGCACTTGCCAGTATGATATAGGTTCCAATGGGAAGTCCATCTGTCTTTATTTCTGCTCCATGTTGCTGGTAATCCTGTTGATCAGGTAATGGTATATGCCAGCTTTTTATTGGGGTTAAATTTGCAATTGACTTCCATGATTTGTTATAATCCTGCTTAATTATTTGTTTTATTTCTTCACGGGTAGTTTTGATAATACGTATGTAAACTGTACCAATGTTTTTATATTGTATCAATGACCTGAAAGGCTGGTCCGGAACATTTACTTTTTCAGTTTGAAGCTTTAAAGATTTTACTTTAATTGCAATTAATAAATTCTGGCAGGCTAATGCGCCACGGGATTTTGGAAATTTATCGATGGCATCTTCACATAATTCCTTTGCTTTTTTAATTTCAAACTGGGGATCTTTTTTATTAATGGGATCGTACCGCTGACCATTGATATAATGCAGCTGGGCTCTCAGGAAAATTGCCTGGGCAGCCCATGGATTATTCTTAAACGTTGTTTCAATATTCTTTAATGCGTCTTCATATAACTGATCTTTGTTTGAAAGAACGGCATGGCGGTTTACAAAAGCAAGCCTGATAAGGTCTGCATCAATGAATGCATCGGGGTCTGTATCGGCAACATGGAATTTTAAAATATCCTGTAGAAGAATAATAGCATTGTAATAGAGCGAATTGCTGTCCTTTGTTGAAAAAGTTGTAGTTATAAATGTTTTTGCGGGAGCAAAAATTAATTCATCATTAAGTATAAACTTGTAAGAGGGTTTTGTAACATCATTCGCAGTGCTGGTAAAATAACTGAGTGCCCTGTGCACTAAAAAATCATACAATGTTGGACGAAGGTTCCGGGTATTGGTGCCCTTTTGAAGTATTGCATCCCAACCATTCAGCAGCGTAGTTTTTAAAACCTGCTCATTTTTTAATGAGGCCTTATATAGTTCTGAGATAGTTTTATTCAGTTTTTCAAGACTCCATGTATTGATATCATTGCTTTTTTCGTCAATCAATTGTGTACGGTCGTATAACCTGTAACTATTTTGCTGTTTATAGTTCCATATTATTTCTGCCTGAAGACTTTGAAGCAGGTTTCTTGCAGGCGCTTTGGTCTTTGCAATAAGTGTATCTAAATAAAAAACATTTTTCTGGTTATTATCCTCTTCCAGCATGTTCCTGTATTTCACCTGGTATATGGAGGATTTTATTTGCTGTGCCTCATTTCCCGACGTAAGGGCAAGATTAAAAATGTTGACTGCTTCCTTTAATGCAGAACTTGTTAATCCCTTTTTCTCAAAACTTTCTACCTGTTTCCAGTTTTTTGAATAATCATTGTTTTGTGCAAGAACGCTGGTTTGAATTAAAATGAATAGCAGCAGCAGTACCGGAACTCTTATTTGAAGCATAATCTGAATATTTGTTACTAAATAATATTGATCGTTAAGGTACAGTAACCTAACAGATGCGAAAAGGATTTCTTTTGCATAAACTGCTAAAACATATTTCTTTAACTTTTTATTAAATAAGTTCCTTTTTACATATTGGTATGTAATTATTCTAAGAAGGGCATCTTAATTATAAACTTTAAAACGGCAGTATGAAAAAAACTTTTACATTACTCACAGCAGTTTTACTTTCTTTTTCCTTATTCGCGTTTACTCCACAAAGCATGGTAAGTATCAGCAGCAATTCCAAATACCCTATAAGTGTTAGTATTGATAGCAGGAATTGTATTGAAAAAAAGTCGAACGAAATAAGTATTAAAGACATTGATCCGGGATACCATACTATAAAGATCTACCGGGAAAAAACCGGGTCATCTGGAAATAACAGGAGGAATAATAACCTGGAATTGATCTATAATGGAAATATTTGTATAAAACCCGGTGTCCATGTCGATATCATGATCAGCCGCTTTGGCAAAGCTTATATTGATGAAAGAAAGATCAGTTCAGCCTGGTATGATGATGATGATTGTTATGACTGGAATCATAATACGGGTTACAGGCAGGCGATGAGTGTAGGCGAATTCAGCCAGCTTAAACAAACTATTTGTAACAGCAACTTTGATAATACAAAACTGGTTGTAGCAAAACAAACGATCAGCCAGAACTATTTTACAGCTGCGCAGGTGAAAGAACTTGTTGCACTTTTTAGTTTCGAGAGCAGTAAGTTGGATATTGCCAAAAGCGCTTACCGGAACAGCATTGATAAGAACAATTATTTTATAGTGAGCAATGAATTTGCATTCAGCAGTAGTAAGGAAGAGCTCGCGAGATTCATAGCAATATCGAGGTAAACTTTTGAGGGCTATACTTTGGAAAGGGTTTGAACAGGGGTTCGCCCTTTTTTTATTTAATGTTTAATTGAACATTTGCTTTGAAAAATGATCATTTGAAATTGAATGTTCATTACATGGAAATATTCAATACTCAATATTCAATACTCAATGTTCAAGTGAATTGGCATCTATATAAATTAAAAAGCCTCGTCGTTATCGAGGCCTTTTAAAATTAATTGATCAACATTTATTCTTCAGCTTGTTAACTTGGAAGATTTATCATTTCCAAATTTCCAAATCATCAAATTATCAAATTGTTTTAATCACCAAATTATTTAATCACTTCCGCCATCGTCTTCCCAATATCAGCAGGACTTGCAACAACATGTATTCCGCAGCTTTCCATAATCTTCATTTTTGCAGCAGCGGTATCATCGGCGCCACCAACTATTGCACCCGCATGTCCCATACGTCTTCCGGGAGGAGCGGTTTGCCCGGCGATAAATCCAACCACGGGTTTTTTATTTCCTGTTGATTTGATATATTCTGCAGCCTCTGCTTCCATACCACCACCAATTTCTCCAATCATTACAATTGCATCTGTTTCATTATCGTTCATTAACAATTCAACGGCTTCCTTTGTAGTTGTACCTATGATCGGATCGCCGCCAATACCAATAGCCGTAGAAATACCAAGTCCTGCTTTTGCAACCTGGTCTGCTGCTTCATAGGTAAGTGTACCTGATTTTGAAACAATACCAATACGCCCCTTCTTGAAAATGAAGCCAGGCATTATACCTACTTTACATTCATCAGCTGTAATAACACCCGGGCAGTTAGGTCCGATAAGTGTGGTATCACTTCCTTTCAGGTAATTCTTCACTTTCACCATATCCTGAACAGGAATGCCTTCTGTAATGCACACTACCAATTTAACACCCGCGTCTGCAGCTTCCATGATTGCGTCTGCAGCGAATGCAGGTGGTACAAAAATAATACTGGTATCTGCATTGGTTACCTTCACTGCATCTGCAACAGTATTAAAAACGGGTTTGTCAAGATGGCTGGTACCGCCTTTCCCAGGTGTAACACCTCCCACAACCTGTGAACCATATTCAATCATTTGCGTAGCATGAAATGTACCTTCTGTACCGGTGAATCCCTGTACAATGATCTTCGATTTTTTGTTTACTAATACAGACATATCAGAATAATGAAAGTTATAAATTTTGCGCAAAGATAGGGGAGATGAGGTATTAGTGAATGAGAATATTTTGGTTCCCGGCGCCGGTTCCCTGGTTAAGCTTCATGGGCGTCGCACCCTTCGGCTTTAGTTCAAAATTCACCCAAAAGAGCAGAGTAATTATAACCGCAGAGACGCGGAGGCACAAAGTTATTCTCTGTGCTTCCGCGTCTCTGCGGTAAAAGAGAAATTAATTCAGGTTCAACACTTTTCCTTTAGGGTATTTTGCGCTATAGCTGATGCGTACTTTTTTGCTTTCTCCCGCAGCCAGGTCAAGTTTCCATGTTAACACGCCAATTTCAGTATTATTGATTGCATCACTGCTTTGTAAAAGTTGTACTTCTATATCTTTATTTGTACTGATAGGGTATTGATCTTTCAATATTAATGAAATGGGATCTTTTTTATTATTCTTTACTGTTAGTTCATACGTAATTGTTTGCAGCTTATTCGTTCCTAAAAACTTTACACTGCTATAATCCGTTAATTTCTCTCTTTTTATTATAACACGTTTGTCTTTTCCCATTGTAAGATTGAGTGTATCATTTGTACTTGCAGGATCAATAAATGATTTACCTACATAAGTACCTTCAAAGATGATATTGGCCTCGCCTGGTAACAGGTTCAACTTTTCCCAATCACTTACCTCTGCAAGCAGGTAAGCATCTTTGTCAAGCTTAGGCACTGCATAATATTTAAAGAAAGCAGGAATAGATGCTTCTTTTAAAGTTGCGATCTGTTGCTTTCCATTGGTAGGAACATCATAAGGCAATTCAATATCATAGGTGACATCCAACGCATTGTCGGTAACAGAAACATAATCTTCCAATCCGTCTTTCAAATTAACAATGATTGCGCCATTGGAAGCCCTCGATCCATACATCGCAACGGCGGATTCATTTTTTAAAACACTCATGTCTTTTATTGAATTTGGATCAAGCCTTGAAAAATCGGCAGCCTCCATAATAGCTCCATTAACAACATAAATTGGCTGATTGTTGGCATTGATTGAATTTGCTCCCCTTATTAATGATCTTTTTTCTTTTGCCAGTTCCAGATCCTCCTCCTTAAATTTATCATACCCCATAGAAGGAATGGTATTTGACATTAAGATGTTCTCCATTTTGCGAACAGGATTTATATAACTCAGGAACCAGCTTTTTAATAATGGTGCCGTTCCATATTGTGTAGCAGTTGAAGTAGATAATGATAATTTCACTTTTTTCCAATCGATACCTGTTGTCTGGATGATCTTTGCTTTGTAAATAATTTTCAATGGACTGTTTATATTTTCAGCCTTTATATCATAATAAGGTGTCCAGTATGCGTTTTGTGTGATATAGGAAATGGTAAAGTTATGTTCACCCGGAATTGCAACTGATAGTTGTAAAATTATTCTTCCGCCTGTTATCGTATTTTTCTTTTTTTCTTCTTCTTCCTGTTGTTTCAGCCTTCCTGCTGTTAAGAAAAGTTTGTCTTTCCTGTTTTTTAAAGCAGTCAATTCATTCTGCAGTTCAATTGATTTCAGTTTATAATAATCCATAAGCTTAACAAGTTCCGCCACGCTTAATCCCGTTTGCGTTCCTTTAATTTCTTTATTGGATTTTAAAACATTGAGCAGGTCGCTGGCAGTAGTAATAAAAACATCTGTCTTTTCAATTTCAGCGTTCACTTTTTCAATTGAATCCCTGATCTTTTTTAATTCAGGAGTTGCAAATTCAGGTATAAGGTAATTGTTGCTGAATTCTATACCGAGAATGGTAACCGCAGCCGGGCAGTTTACCTGTATGCTGTTGATATCTACAAAGCTGCTTATCCCTTCTATTACAAGTTCATTATCACCCTTTACCAGGTTTGCCCTGGCAGAATGGTTCATTTCTGCACCTGTGCGATAGATGGTTACATTTGTTAAGTTAGCCTTGACGGAATTTTTCTCGTCGTTTGCAAAAGATTGAGCTGAACATACAATCAGCAGTAGTAGTAATTGAGTAATTGCTTTCATAATCGCTTTTTTTGACTGGACATCAAAATAAAAGCGAATTGAATTACAGGTTTGTTAAGAATGGGTGGAACAGGTGTTTGGGTTTGCAGGATCGTTATTTCACTATGTCGCCATTTTCATCAACCTTTCCTTTGGCTTCCAGCTTGCGCATATTTTTCGCATCCTGTAAAAATTCGGAGGCAAATATGAATTCATTTAATCCCTGGTTATCTGAAAATATAATGTCTTTACTGTTACCTGTCCATTCTTTTTTTCCTTCTTTCATGTAAAGAATATTGTCACCGATTTCCATTACACTATTCATATCATGGGTATTGATAACCGTGGTCATGTTGTATTCTTTGGTTATTTCGGCGATCAGCTTATCAATAAGCATGGATGTTTGTGGATCAAGGCCCGAGTTGGGCTCGTCACAAAAAAGATACTTTGGATTCAATACAATTGCCCTGGCGATACCTACTCTTTTTTTCATTCCCCCGCTTATCTCTGAGGGCAATTTTTTATTGCTTCCTGTGAGGTTTACTCTTTCCAGCACCTCGTTTACTCTCTTAATCTTATTTGCGTGCGAGTCTTTGGTAAACATGTCTAATGGGAACTTTATATTATTCTGTACTGACATACTGTCGAAAAGTGCAGAGCCCTGGAACAGCATTCCTATTTGCTGGCGAAGCATCTTGCGTTCTTCTTCGGTCATGTCTGTAAAATTCTTTCCATCATAAATGATCTCGCCTTCATCAGGTTCAAATAATCCTACCAGGCATTTTTGGAGTACTGTTTTACCGCTTCCACTGGTACCAATGATCAGGTTTGTTTTTCCTGTTTCCATTACATGGCTAACGCCATCGAGTACCACCTTTTCTCCAAAACTCTTTTTTATGTTGTTAAATTCTATCATGAGCGAACTTTACTAAATTGCCTAACCGACTGCTGTAACAATTTTTACAATAATAAAGCAGCGAGTGCATAGTCTGCCAATAAGATCATTACACAGCTCACTACAACAGACTTTGTACTGCTTCTGCCGATCTCAAGTGAACCACCCTTTACATAATATCCATAGTATGCCGAAATCGTACTTATAATAAATGCAAATGTGTACGCTTTTATGAGTGCAAAAGTTACATTATACGGCATAAAGTTTTCCATCAGTCCGCGGTCATAATCATCGGGTGACAATATTCCTGCAGCAGATCCTGCCAGTCTTCCTCCATAAATACCTAATCCCATTGCCATCACTACCAACATTGGAATGGTAACCAGGGATGCAACTATTTTAGGCATCACCAAATAGGTTTTTGTATTAATACCCATTATCTCGAGTGCATCTATTTGCTCACTTACTCTCATATTTCCCAATTCACTGGCGATCTTACTGCCAATCACGCCTGCAAGCACGAGACACACAAGTGTAGGGGCAAATTCAAGAATAACGGTATCACGTACTATTTGGGCAATGGTGCTTTTGGAGATCAATGGACTTACAAGCTGGTAAGCGGTTTGAACGGTGCTCACCGCTCCCATGAAAACAGATATGAGTGTAACGATACCCAGGGAACCAACACCAATTTCAACACATTGATGAATGAATTCTTTCCAATAGAGTTTTGCATTTTCAGGTTTACTGAACATGCCTTTCAACATCAATATATATTTCCCGAAATGTGAAAAAAAACTCATTGATTTGATTTGAGTAACCGATCTTTTCTACACAATATTATGCATGACTGGAAACAGTTTCACTAATTGTGCCATTATTTTTCTGCGAACGTTTCCACCACCTGCTTTTCTTTATTTCTTCTGTGCTATTAACTTTTGTCTTGGATTGAGCATCCACAACAGCAATAACAACCATATTAAATATAGAACGAATAGAGCTACCCAATTGTAACACATGTACGGGTTTTTTCAGGCCAAGCAGGATCGGGCCAATACTATCGGCACCGCCTACCTCCTGTAAAAGGTTATAAGCAATATTCCCGGCAGCAAGATTTGGGAATATTAGAGTATTTACTTCCCCATCTACCAGTTCGGTAAAGGGGTAATTGTCTTTCAATATCTCTTTGTTAAAAGCAAGTATACCCTGTACCTCGCCATCACAAATAAGCGTTCTGTCTTTTTGCTTCACAATTTCTCTTGCTTTTCTTACAAGATTAGCTTCAGGAGAATCACTGCTGCCAAAATTTGAATAAGAAAGCATGGCAACTTTAGGAACAATATTAAATTGTTTCACCTCCTTTGCTACCAGCAGCGTTATTTCGGCCAGTTCTTCAGCAGTGGGGTTGAAGTTTACAGTTGTATCTGCCAGGAAAAGCGGGCCTCTCTTTGTAAATAACAGGTACATACCTGCAATCTTTTTAACACCTTCGTCGGTACCGATAATTTGCAGGGCAGGTCGTATGGTATCAGGATAATTCCTGCTTAAACCACTGATCATACAATCAGCTTCACCTGTTTCCAGCATCATACATCCAAAATGATTGCGATCCTTCATCAACTTATTTGCTTCATATTGATTGATTCCTTTGCGCTGGCGTTTTTTAAAAAATAACTCGCCAAACTGTTTCCTCATGTCTTCCATTTCATCATCTTTTGGATTGATGATGGGCATGCCTTCCAGGTCGATTGAGAGTTCAGCGGCGATCTTTTTAATTTTTTTCTCATCTCCTAACAGAATGGGATAGCCTACTTTTTCTTCAAGAACAAGCGCCGCTGCTTTTAATATTTTCGAATTTTCTGCATCCGCAAACAAAACACGTTTTGGATCTTTTCTTGCTTTTGCACCAATAACCCGGCTAAGCTGGTTATCGAGTCCAAGTCTTTTATTTAATTCTATAACATAAGCATCCCAGTCTGTTATTGTTTTTCTCGCCACACCACTTTCAATAGCAGCTTTAGCCACAGCCGGGGCCACCGTTGCAAGTAAACGTGGATCTACAGGTTTTGGGATAATATAATTTGGACCGAATGAAATCGTTTTTTCATTATAAGCCAGGTGCACAATATCAGGTACAGGTGTTTTTGCCAACTCCGCCAAAGCTTTTACCGCGGCAAGCTTCATTTCCTCGTTGATCTGTGTGGCCCTTACATCCAATGCACCACGGAAGATATAGGGGAAGCCAAGTACATTGTTCACCTGGTTAGGGAAATCACTTCGTCCTGTTGCCATGATAATATCCTTACGGGAAGCAATAGCCGCATCATAAGGTATCTCGGGGTCAGGGTTTGCCATGGCAAAAACGATTGGATGCTTTGCCATAGATTTCACCATGTCAGGAGTTACTACATTTCCAACGCTTAATCCTACAAAAACATCCGCATCCTTAAGTGCTTTTGCAAGATCGTAATCTTTGTATTTTGCATCAACCGCAAACTTCTGTTTGAGGTCTTCCATGTTTGGTCTCCCTTTATACAAAATGCCTTCTCTGTCAAACACCATAAAGTTGGTGTGTTTGGCACCAAGTGATTCATATAGTTTTATGCAAGCCATGGCGGCAGCACCGGCACCATTCACAACAAATCTTACCCGGTCAATTTTTTTCTTTTGTATTTCCAGTGCATTCAATAAAGCAGCAGCCGAAATAATTGCGGTGCCATGCTGGTCATCATGCATAACCGGGATATTGCATTGCGCTCTTAACTCCTGTTCAATATAAAAGCATTCGGGAGCCTTAATGTCTTCAAGATTGATACCGCCAAATGTAGGTTCAAGCGCTTTTACAATCTGCACAAATTTTACAGGATCAGTTTCATTGATCTCAATATCAAACACATCAATATCGGCGAAGATCTTAAAAAGAACACCCTTTCCTTCCATAACGGGTTTTCCTGCTTCAGGACCAATATTACCAAGTCCAAGTACAGCTGTACCATTACTGATCACTGCAACAAGATTTCCCTTTGCGGTATATTTATATACATCTTCAGGATTTGCAGCAATTTCTTTGCAGGGTTCGGCAACACCGGGTGAATATGCTAAGGATAGGTCACGTTGTGTCTTTGCTTCCTTGGTAGGAACGACTTCTATTTTCCCGGGTCTACCTTTGGAATGATATTCTAATGCTTCAAGTTTACGAAGTTCTTTTGCCATAATTATTCTTTATAAGAGCTCAATATCAAAAGCAATTTTGTCACCAGCTTTTGTATCTAACCCAACATCCCCGCCTGACTGAAGTCATTCGGACAGGGTTGTGTCACTTCACCTGCAACAACATTATTGAGCGATTAATATTGCAATTTACAAAATTAGAGTAGTAATTAGTAAGAAGTATCTATTCGGCCTTTGCTTTAAAAGACCATGTTATGGTGAATTCGGCAATAATATCTCCATTTTTATCAGTACCGACAGATCTCGCTGCAAAACTGGTTCCTTTACCGGTTGCCATTGTTTCATTGATGGTTTGTTTTAACATTTGACCATCCTCGCACGTAAAACTGGTTATTCCCGTAGCTTTTTTATGATACAAAGCTTCCGTTTTTATTACCAACATACTTATGGCAGGCTTTTGTTCATAAGTATGTGCCATTGCCAAAACACCGGTGCTCATTTCGGCAGCCATGCTCAGGCAGGCGAAATAAGTACTTTTAAAAGGATTGGTCGAAAACCATTTGTATGGAATAGTTGTGATTGCCTTGCTCTCATCTGCATACCGGATCTTTACACCACTAAAAAATGCGCTGGGTAATTTTGAAAGTAAAAACAGCCTGAATTTTATTGGGTTCTGTACAATCCCTAAAAATTTAACAGCCGAAGAAACCATATGAATGTTGGTGTGAATTATTTAGGAATATAAGTATTTGGATCTAATGCAGCGGGCGTCCATGCTTTTAAAAAATCAAAAACCTTTTCTTTATCATAGCTTTTTTTACCGTCTTCAAGATAGGCACTGTTTTGAGTATGCATTCGTTCTCCATTTCCGTTCAGGACAATAAATACGGGGTATCCGAATCTTTGAGCATATCCATATTTAGCAAATATTTTTTCATTCCTGTTTTCTTTACTCATATTCAGGTGGTACCATACAAAACTTGCGTTCATTAAAGAATCAATTTGAAAATCAGCTTTGGCAAACCTTGCAAATTCGATGCACCAGCTGCACCAGTTGCCGCCACCTTGTATCAATACAAATTTATTTTCAGCTTTAGCTTTTTTTACGGCAATGGTAATATCTTTTTCTGCGTCTGTAGTTGGATCATACAATTTTTTTTCCTGTGCAAAAGAAATCATGCTTATTAAAAGTACGGATGCTGCAAGTAAAATCTTCTTCATAATTTTTTATTGAAGTTGCAATCTACAATTTAATTCCTGCTATAAGAAGCACTTTAGTATTTATTTATCCTAAGCTGCACATAAATCATTCTTTTTCCTTATCAATAATTTCAAAACTTCTTGTGATCGAATTTCCCTGGTCATCAGTAAGGGTAATGATATGTTTACCGGGAGCAGGGCTGATGGCAACCTGGTGTTTGGTTTCTGTTGTTATTATAAAGTTATCATCCAGCGACCAGAAAATTTTAGCACCGTAGTTTCGGTGGGCTGCAGAAAAAATGGTTCTGCCTTTCTCACCATTTATTTCAACAGGCACATAGATTTTTGCATTCGGCTGAGGATACAGCAATTCCATTTGTTTTGCATTTTCTGCCGCAATGCAGCCTGTTTTGAATGCAGGCAGTACTTTATAATCGTGATTGCGCTGCTTATAATAATATTCCATCGATGGGGGAAGGATGAACCAGCTTTGGTGAATCATACCGGATGGTGTTTCACAATGTTCATTTACCTGGAAATTTCCCGTTGCATCTAAATGAATGATTTTATGATAAGGACAGAGCGGCGACCTCGATGCATTCGGGGGCATAAATAATGTATCCACGTCCCTGCAATCAATATTTGCCCTGAAGCCGGATTGCCTGCATACGGGGACGTAACTATAATTATAAACAGGTTTCGGGAACCACTTAACGTTGTGGAGTAGACGAAAAATATCAAACATAACCGGTGCTGCAGTATTTACGCCAACAAGGCCGGGCCGGCCTTCACCATCCGTATTTCCCACCCAGACTGCCACCACATTTTCCGGCGTTACACCGATGGCCCATCCATCCCTGAAACCAAAGCTGGTGCCTGTTTTCCACGCAATTTTTTGCGAAGAGTTAAATTGCTGCCACAAGCCTTCTTCACCAGGACGCATCACTTCCTCCATCGCCTGGAAAGTAAAATAAATAGATGTCGGATCTATAGCGAACCCGGCCTGGCTGAAAGTTTTTGTTTTTTGGTCGGGGAAATATTTTGCAGAATGAAAATCATCTCCGTTCACAATTCCTTTATTCTTTGACTGGTGATTGAGTACTCTTGCTAAAGAAGCATATAGTGCAGCGAGATCCCACATTTTTACTTCACAACCACCTAATATCAAACTAAGCCCATAAAAATCAGCAGGCTTGTTTAAAGTGCTGATCCCCGATTGTTTTAACACTTCATAAAAACGCTGGTATTTGTATTGCTGAAGCAAACGAACAGCAGGAATATTCAAGCTCCTTGACAAAGCCCTGCTCGCAGGAACAGCTCCATCAAAGCCGAGATCAAAATTTTGTGGAGTATAACCTGCTATCTCGGTTGGAATATCGGCTACCAATGCATTCGGTAAAATAACTCCATCACTCAACATGGAGGCATACAAAATTGGTTTGAGTGTGCTACCCGGGCTTCGGGACGAAGCAATCACATCCACATCACTTTCCAACTCCTTGTTTGCGGGCTGATATATATTCCCGGCATAAGCAAGTGTATTGCCTGTTTCCACATTCAATACAAGTGCACAAATATTATTGATACCATTACCCCTGAGGTATTGCTGTTGCTGTTGCAGGATGCTTGTAACGGATCTTTGTAAATCACCATCAATGGTTGTCTGCACTTTTGTAGAACGCCGGCCGGCATATTCTTTTTTATACCGTTGTAAAAGATGTGGTGCGTCCTGTGGTAAGGGTAATGGTTTTATTGGTAATGGCTCCAGTTTTGCAAGTTCACAGTTTTGTTGTGAAATTTTTCCTGATTGAAAAAGTTTATCCAGCAAAAAATTTCTTTTTAATAAAAGTGTTTGCCGGTTTTTTCCAGGGTGAACAAGAGAAGGAGCGTTTGGCAATACAGCAAGTGTCGCCATTTCACCCCAGCTTAGTTTGGCGGAGCTTCTTCCAAAATAACGCCATGCTGCAGCATCCAGTCCAACTACATTACTGCCAAAGGGTGCATTTGATGCATAGAGTGCGAGTATTTCTTTTTTTGAATAAGATAATTCAAGCCTGAGTGCGAGTGTTGTTTCTTTTAGTTTGTTCCAAATGTTCCTGTTTTCGTTTTTACAGGCAAGCCTGGCTACCTGCATTGTAATTGTACTTGCTCCCTGCGTGGTATGGCTGTGACGAATATTAGCAACAACCGACCTGCTGATTGCAATCATATCAACACCGGGATGATAAAAAAAACGTTTGTCCTCAAACGTAGTAATACAGTCAATAAATTTTTGTGGCACATTTTCATTGTAAGGGAAACGCCATTGCCCATCTGCAGCAATGGAGGCATTTAATAAATTTCCTTCCGAATCCTCAATCACAAAACTGGTTGGATTCTTAAAAAGCCCACCGGGGCTAATCAGCAAAAACAGTATAACAGATAATAAGGCCAAGACAAAAACTACTTTAGCTTTGGTCGAATATTTTGTAATAAGTGTTTTAATATGATCAAAAAATTGTTTCAACTTGTATGAAATTAGCTCAAAAAGAAAGCAAGCAAATCTATCAAATCCATATTGACAGATCTACTTGCTTTAAACATCTGTTATCAATTGCCAGTTACCTCTATCCACCTTCCTGCAGTAGAAGCGGTAATTGTATTGTCATACATTGCCTGGGATAGCGTGGGAGCTAAAAAATATCTTCCCGGGTAAGTTGCATTTAATTGCACATAATAAGTTAGTGTCTCGTTTTCATTAATATTGAAATAAGTGTAAACACGGTCATCTCTTATATCCTGGTAACTCATCCAGGAAGACTTGAAAGCCCCTTCTCCATCTGTCATTCTTGTGTTTAAAATTTCCCACCCGGATGGAAATATTTGTGACAATGCCATTTGTGTATAGCTACCCCGTTTACCTGTATTCTTAATTGTTACCCTGGCAACGAAATCTGTTCCTTGTGTTAAGCTGGAGTAATCAATTGTTTTTCCATCACGCGAAACATATTCAACATTCATTAAAAGAATGGCTGGATTGTTTACTGGTTTTGTACTGTCACCAGTAAGCGGTTGACCACGTGTCACAAGTTTTAAATACAAGTTGTTGTTTCCTTTATTGGTTACAACAACAGGAATGTTACCGTTTTTAAAAACAACGGGCACCTGGCGCAGATACGCAGTACTGTTTATATCTGCTTTGATGCCACCAATATTTGTTGATGCAATGATCTTTGATCCTGAAACATTCTTACCACAATATTTTGCAATAGCTATTAATGAATAGGCGGTTGTTTGCGTGCTATACCAGTTATCTTCCGATAACCTTGCGGCCACAGTGTTCAGTAATTCTGCTGCCTTTGAGCGTTTGCCAATTAGCGTTAGGGTTTCCAGCACCATTGCCTGGTCCCTGAGATCTGATCCATAGGTAAAGCCGGAGTAAGAACGTTTTGGGAAATCCATAGGCAAGCCACTTGCGAGGTCCAATGCAATATTATCCTGGCCTGCAAGTTTATAAGCAGCGGCCAAACGCCATTTAGCTTCTGCAGACAGATATTTAAATTCTTTCAACCTGTTCATAGCACCCAACTCTGCGGATTTAGCCAATGCCAGCGTATAAAGACGGTAAGCCTGCGCAAGATCGCCACCATAAAAATTAGTTGTGGTAGGAACCCAGCTTGTAGCTTTTCCTTTTTGATAATTCTTCCATTGCTGCATCATGTAATCACTCACGAAGTAGCCATTATTGATTGCTTCCAGTAAAAAGTGACCTGCATAGCTTGATCCCCAGTCATCACTCTCAGTACCGCCGGGCCAGTAGCTGAATCCCCCATCATTTCGCTGAAACAACTGTAACCTGTTAATAGCAGCTTTTACGTTTCTGTCTACGGATGCTTTTTGGAAATCGGTCAACTCTGTAAGTTGATTTAGTACGATCTGCGGGAAAACAGAGGAGGTAGTTTGCTCAATACATCCATATGGATATTCAATGAGATAACTCAATCTTTTTTGGAGATTCATAGAGGGGATTGAAGATATCTCTATTACACCCGTACTTAAAGCGGGTATGCCAATAGGTGAGGCTGTTGTATTCCATTGCTCCCCGGGGGCCAGTGTTATTTGCTGTACGCTGGTAATAACCGGGTTGGGATTACGGACATCTATTTCTGTTTCATCACTCGCTTTTTCGGAGCCTGATACAACTGATACTTTCACCTTTCCGATACCTACTGCATCCCTGATCTTAATATCGAAATACGCAAGTTGTTCACCCGTTTGATTGAAATTGAGTGTTTGGTTTGTGCTTCCTACAACTTCAAAGAAGCTGTTTGATTGCAAACTGACATTTACATTCTTAATATTATTTTCCATTGCAAAAACGGTAACAGGAAGTTTTATAACTTCTTTTGGGGCCAATACTCTTGGAAGTGTGGTTAATACCATTAATGGTTTTTTTACTGTAACAGCCTTATCAGTGAATCCATAACTTCCTTTGTTTGCTGCTACCACCATTGTTCTTACAGAACCTATATATGCAGGTAAGATAAAGTTTTGTGTTTGTTTTTGTCCCTTGTTAAGATGAAATGGTCCAAGGTATTTTACAACTGGCCTGAACCTGTTGGCGGTTTTTTGTTTTGCCGGTCCTGCATCTGCATCACCGCCGATGGTAAGGATTCTTTCTATGTCTCCGCCCCAGGCGCCTATTACATCATCAAACATGTCAAAACTCTTTACACCCAACGCTTCTCTTGCATAAAATGCTGCATGAGGATCCGGTGTTTTAAATCTTGTAAGATCAAGCAACCCTTCATCTACTATGGCAATACAATAAGTCATTTCCTTTCCCTGGCTTTCGCTAACTGTAAGCGACACCTGTTGTTCGGGTCGAACAGATTCGGGCATCGAAAGTACAGGTTTCAGTATCGTGTTTTTGTCTTCAATTAAAATTGGAATAGAACCATACATTCTTATAGGAAGGTCATTTACTGTCTGCGCATGTGGTTGTAACAGGCTTACTGTTGCATATATATTGGGTGCCATACCGGGTTCAGCTTTGAACTTAATAATGGTTTGGCCTTGTTTTGTTTCCTGCCAGAATGATTTGATCACTTTGCTGCCATTTTCCAGGCTTACGAGCATGCGGCCTCCTTTTGAACCTGGTATTGTAAGGCTTATCTCTTCGCCCACATTGTATTTTTCTTTGCTACTTGTGAATGAAAGCATAGATGCGGAAGTTTGTTCCTCATCACCCGAACGGCTGCGCCATCCCGGACCGTCAATATAAAATACATCCCCGGTTGTATGCCCGCTCTTCAGATCTTTTACCAGTACAAGATATCTTCCCCACTCAGTGGATGAAGTATTAAAAGTCCACTGCCCCTTACCGTTATTTAACGAAACAGTATCTTTCTTTATTAGTTTATTGTATTCATCCTGCGTGAAATTGCTGAGATTGTCTGAACCCTCATTCCACCACCAACGCCATTGAATGCGATAGAACTGCACTTCCACACCATTAGATCCCTGTAATAAATTCCCCCTGCTGTCTACATCTACAATTTGTATCATATGCTGTTTTCCAGCCAATAAATAATTAAAAGGTTGTTCTCCCTCAGGCATTTTTATGCCGGCATAACTTTGAAACGGGCTATAAGGAACCGACATATTATCAATACTGAAACTTCCGCCAGGTTCAAAAACCTTTACCAACAGGCTGGCCGTTAATATTCCGGGCGCATTTTCAGCAACCGAGAAATCCGGTTTTACAATTGCATCGCCTTTTTCATTGAGCGTACCATCAAAAATAGTTTTTGTCTGCGTAGCATATTTCACAGTAGGGTTATCAAAATCATAACCTTTAAACTTCTGGAAAGTTGTTTTCCTTGAGCTTAATGAAGCATCTATTTTGGCTTTAAGATTTTTTCCCGGGCTTCCAAATAGCCATGCAGCTTGCAGGTTCCCGGTATTGGTGCTGTTTGCTCCAAGTATGGCATCTTTGCCAAAATCGAGATTTATCCTTAAGCGGTTAGGCATGACCGTTTCTACTTTAATTTTTTTATCAAAAACGGCGCCACCTACTTTTATCTTAGCCATCCAGTTACCCGTGGGTGCTTTGATGTCCGTTACAGTTTTAAATACATAAAAGCCATCTACAGCACCGCTTTGCACAGCATGCCGGTACAACTGGCCCTGGGGGGTATAAAGATTGAATTCAACAGGATGATCCGGTGGAAGATTACCTGTTTTGTCTTCAATGATACAGTTGATGTACATACTGTCACCTGGCCGCCATACACCACGTTCGCCAAAAATAAATCCCTTGATCCCGTTTTTTACTTCCTCCCCGCTTACATCAAATGGACTTAATGAAAGAGAACTGCCATCATCCAGTTTTAAATAGCCACGTTCATTTCCTTTTTTTGCAATCATTAAATATGGTTTCTGCTTTAAGTTAATTGTAGCAAATCCATCAGTGCCACTGGTAGCTTTACCTATGACCTGTTGCTGGTAATCCATTAAAACCAGGTCAACTCCATCGAGCGGTTCAGTTGTAAGAATGCTTGTTAATGCAACAGCCAGGTTGTTGCTATTCCCACGCTTTACAGTTATACCAATATTGCTGGCAAGAATGTTCCTTGTTGCCCACCTGTCTCTGTTATAATAAGAGCTGCTTTCCGGGTCATCCCTGCGTTCCCAGTTATAACCATATGGATAATAATCGTCGTACCGGCTCCAGAAATCACCATCATCATCTTTACTGTTACTGGAATAATAAGCGCCCCGGTCCTCTTCCTCTTCCACATCTTCTCGACTTTTGCCCGTGTCTACTGCATTTTTTGTATAAAGGGAATATTGTGGTCTAAAGCCGATGGTTACACGATAAATGGCGCCGGGTTCTGTTTTCAGGAACTTATCAATATCCAAAGTGAACCGCTGTCTTTTATGCAGATCAAGTGTTTTGTCATTATCCAGCCTTAACGTTTTTTGCACCACAGGTTTACCAACACGTCGTAATTCATTATCTCCACCCATGTTATTCTCCTGTAAGAACTGGGGAACATTATTTTCAAAAATCTTGATGATACTTATATCGACAGCGTTCAAATTAATTGCCTCGAACGGAAGCACAAGTTTACCCGATGTGGGGAGAATATTGCCACTGCCCCGGATCTCAACAGAGGGCAACCTGTTTTCAAAGACAATGTTGGATGCATAGCCATTTAAGAGGCTTGATCCCCAGGCATTTTTTATTCCCACATTTACATTCACTGTATAGTTACCATCCAGCTTTCCATTTACGAATAGCTTTACTTCACTGCCATTGATGGTATAGGAAAGATCTGATTGATTGCTTACAGTAATGAGTCCTGTAAGATCCTGGCCAACTGCAATGGGATCGCTGAATTGCACAGATGCATATTGTTCAGCGTCATTTACAGCCATTACATTTAATACTTTAAAGTCGCCGATAGCAGGAACAGGAATATCGAGGTTTCCTTTGTTTTCCATTTTCATCGGAGTTCCATCCCACTTCAATAAAAGTATGGATTCATTTTCTGCACGATTGATATTGTTGATAGTAAAGCTGTGCGTTTTATTGCCATCACCATGTTGCCAGATGATCTTGTATGCATTGTTATATTGCGTAGCCGTTAAAAGTTTTTCTACAGAAGCGGGATCTTCAGCATCCGCAGTACATAGATCACCGTTCAAAAACATTTTATTTTTTTCGCCATTGCTGCGCAGACCTGTTTGCGTTACTTTGAAAGCAGGCGTGATCGTTTGTATACTGAATTTGAAATCATGATAGCCAGGTTCTACTTTTGTTACTTCTCCTAATTTGAAATTTACTTCATACAATTGATCAGGCAACAGGTTTGCTGTTGGCTTGAATTCTAATGTTCTTGCATCAAGCCATACTGCATTTCCTTTTACTGCAGGGGAAAATTCGAACAATGTTTCTTTAACCGGCTGGCCGACGCTGTGTGTTGTTGTTGCATCGGCTGCAAGTTGAATCCTGATTGTACTGGTTTTTGAAATGACACCTGTGCTGTATGCTTCAATGTATTTTGCATAAGCAGGATCAACATCGAGCCACTTTACATTTTTTTTACAGGAAGAAAAAGTAAAAGAGAGCAGGATGAAAAAAGAAAATGAAAGAATGTGTTTGTTGTTCGCCAGGGGCGACGAATGAGAGGAGTCCATAATTTTAAGAGCGGTTTAAATTCGCGACATAAATGTTATAAGAAAATTTGATATGCGCAAATGTGATTTAGTGTGCGGTTGTTAATAATTAACTAAAGAAGCTATTAGCTACCAGCTGTTAGCCATTAGCTTTTGGTTAATAAGAAAAACGTTCTACTGGGGAAACTATCATATTAGTTCAGTGTTTACACAAAAAAGGTAGACTAATAGCTAAAAAACCTGGCTCCGTAACAGATCTTCAAATTCGTCCCGTCTGCGGATCAGGCTTGCGTTTCCACCATTCAACATTACTTCGGCTGGCTTTAACCGTGAGTTGAAATTGGAGGCCATTTCAAAACCATAAGCGCCTGCATTATAGAACACGAGATAGTCACCTTCCCGTACTTCCGGAAGTGTTCGATCCCAGGCAAAAGTGTCTGTTTCACAAATATTTCCTACAACCGTATATATCCTTTCAATACCGTTCGGGTTGGAAATATTCTCGATATGGTGGTAAGCATCATACATCATCGGGCGGATGAGGTGATTAAAGCCGCTGTTCACTCCAACAAAAACCGTTGCCGGGGTTTGTTTTATCACATTTGCCTTTACAACAAAATAACCTGCCTGGCTCACAAGGTATTTACCCGGCTCAAACCAAACCTCCAGTTTTTTCCCGGTTTCGGCTTCATATTTTACAAATGCTTCTGCCACCTTTTCTCCTAAAAGATCTACATCGGTTTCTGATTCACCAGGTTGGTAAGGAACTTTGAAACCGCTGCCGAGATCTATGTATTTGAGTTCAGGAAAATGTTCTGCCATGCTAAACATTACTTCCAGTCCCATGAGGAAAACATTGATGTCCTTTATCTCGCTGCCTGTATGCATGTGGACACCGTGAACATGCATTTTTGTGGTTTTCACGATCCTTTCAATATGGCGCATCTGGTGAATGGAAATTCCAAACTTGCTGTCCACATGTCCCGTTGAAATTTTAAAATTTCCCCCGGCCATAATATGCGGGTTAAGCCTGATGCAAACGGGATAGGACGAACCAAACCTGTTTCCGAACTGTTCTAAAATAGAAATGTTATCAATATTGATATTTACGCCAAGCTCTTTGGCTTCCAGTATCTCGTTAAAGTCTACACAGTTGGGTGTATATAAAATTTTTTCTTTTGAAAAGCCGGCCAGCAATCCAAGTTTCACTTCATTGATGCTAACACAGTCAAGCGAAGCGCCCAATGAAAAAAGGTATTTCAATATATTGATATTGGTAAGTGATTTACAGGCGTAAAAGATCTTTGCATCACAATTCCTGAAAGCATGTTCAAGTTTTTTGTATTGTTCAGCAATTTTTTCTGCATGATAAACATATACAGGGGTACCAAATTCTGTTGCGATGGTTGCTAATTGGGAAGAAGTGAGTTCAGTGGACATGTGAGTTAACAGTTTGAATGATGTTTTATGAAAGTACGTTAAATAAAAAAGGCATCTTTTTAAAATGCCTTTTATAAAAAATGTGTTTATTATTTATCAGGCGTTGTCCTCATTTTCATTTGTATCTTCCGTCTTTTCGTCCTTAAGGTTTTCAATCTTGCCATTGCCGTTCACAGATAAGCCGTTCAATTCACCATGCTCTTCATTGTACGGCGCAGCAATTGCTACGCCCACAGGCATTTCCTGGTCATCTTCTGAATTTTCTTTAGCTGAATCACTTACTGCAGTTGCTTTTACAAGTTCTTCCATCAACACTTCATTTATCTTCGGCAGTTCTTCGGCGCTGTTGATTCCAAAATAATCCATAAAAGATTTTGAAGTTGCATAGATGAGTGGTTTGCCCACAGCATCTTCATTTCTTCCGGCAATAATCACCAGGTCTTTTTCCAATAGTTTTTGCACTGCATAATCACAGTTGACACCACGAATGGATTCGATCTCACTTTTGGTGATAGGTTGTTTATATGCAATGATAGCGAGTGTTTCCAGGGAAGCCTGTGAAAGTCGTTTAATAAATTTATCCCCGTTAATTAAAGCAACTGTTTTATGATATTCCGGTTTGGTAAGGAATTGCCATCCGCCGCCGCTCTGTTTCAATTCAAATGAATAGAACTCTGTTTCATACTTCTCTTTTATTCCCTCGATAGCAGCTTCTACCTGGTCCAGACTTGCACGGTCTTCAATAAATCCAAGAGCAGTATTAACCAGTTCAGTGATATCAATTGCTGTCAATGGTTTATCACTGGCAAATATGAGTGCTTCGATATGAGGAATGATTTGGGAGAGTTCCATGGTTAATTTGGAAATTTGGTAATTGGTTAATTTGGAAATTAAAAACTTCCACAACTTGAAGATATCTCATTTCCAAATCTCCAAATTGAATAATTTTCAAATAGGGTTACCCTTGTAATGCCGCTGCACCACTTACAATTTCTGTAAGTTCGGTAGTAATGGCAGCCTGCCTTGCACGGTTGTAACTTATTTTGAGTGATTTTAATAATTCGTTCGCGTTGTCACTTGCTTTATCCATTGCCGTCATCCTTGCTCCATGTTCGCTGGCATTGCCGTCAAGTACAGCTTTGTATAATTGTGTGTTCAAAATTTTTGGCATCAATTCTTCGATCAATACCGCCTGGTTTGGCTCAAAAATAAAATCAGTTTTCTTTTTATTTTCTGAATCAGAAACTTTTGGAACGGGGAGAAACGGTTCAGCAACAAAGAGCTGGGTTCCTGCATTTTTAAATTCGCTGTAAACAATTTCTACAGCATCAAATTCTTTAGCCGCGAACCCATCCATAGCAAATTTTGCTGCAGCCTGTACTTTATCAAAACTAAGGTCAGTAAATATTTCCCAATAGGCATCAATTACCTTAAAACCAGCTTTTGTGAAATGTTCGTACCCTTTTTTGCCTATTGGCAGGAACTGTACATTTCCTTTTGCCAACTGGCTTGCATATTTTTCACGGGCAAGCTGTTTTGCAAGTTTGATAAGGTTACTATTGTATCCCCCGCACAGGCCGCGGTCGCTGGTTACCAGGATGATCAATACTTTTTCAACCGGTCTTTCCACGGCAAGGTCCATTGCCACATCTCCGTCGCTGCTGCTCACGATATTGCTCAGCATTTCCTGTAATTTCTGGGCGTAAGGGCGCATTTGTGTAATGGCATCCTGTGCACGGCGCAATTTGGCTGCGCTCACCATTTTCATTGCTTTGGTGATCTGCTGGGTGCTTTGTACACTTTTGATCCTGGTTCTTACTTCTTTTAAGGCGCCGCTCATATCTTATATGCTTTTATTGTACCTGTAATTTTCGGCGGCAAAGGTAGGGCAATTGGGTTAAAATACAAGGGGAAAGTGTACCCGGTCAGACCGGTTGGCGGCAACCGGTCTGACCGGGTACATTTATAAATCAGAATCATTGAACTTTGAAACAATATCCTTTGTTTATAGCATCACTGTCTAAAATTATTCCCAAATAATTCTGATACATAATTAAATGTTTATCCGAATTAGTCACAATCATGCTGAAGTTGGCATTTGTACAATTTTTATCGTGAATGCCATTTCATAAAAGGTCAGATACGGCAAATCCGTATACGCCTTTTTTTCGACAAACTATTCCGCAATGAAAAAGATAATTGCAAGAGATTTCAATGTAATTAAAATTTATACCTTGATCCTGGTTTCCTGGTCTTTCAGAAAATAAGTGTCAATAAAATTAATAATAATATCTCCTTGTATTCCTACAGAATTGCTGTAGTCAACTATCATTGAAGTATTAACCTGATCGGTTAGCATTTTAGGAAACGTAGAAGTTAGATATATTGTATCACCAACATTATATATTTCTTGTTGAGTCGACCATTCGGATGTAACCGCAAAGTTATATCCTCCGCTAACACATGGCTTTGTTCCGTCTTTATTGCACCCAATGGTTAATAAAATCAGGATTGCTATAATCAGCAACCCTGATCTAAAATATTTAATAATGGTATACGCTAATAGAGCATTTACTTGTATATTTTCCGGTCAACACTCTTCCTCATTATCACGCATCATTGCACCCGGAAATCGTAACCTTTTTGTTGTAGATAAGGGTCGTTTGGGTCAACATTTAATGCGTAGGAATGAAAATAGAGATGTTTGTCCGAATTTGTCACTGTCATATTAAAGCCGGCATTTGTACAATTTTCTCCTTTTAATCCCTCACTTATTAAATCAGAAATACCCATAGAATAAATACCTTTCTTCTTACAAATAAAACCACCTTTGAAGTCGTAGCTTTGTGGATTTTCGTCATAATAAAAATTTATTCCTGACTCTTGATTATTATTATTTCTTTCAGCAAATTGACCATTAAGGGATACTACAATAAAACTATCTCTTGCTGGTAGAGGTTGATGTGTAACTGTATCTAAATAAGAAATGGCTATATCGCCATTAATAGCAACTGAATTACTATAATCAACAATTATTGACGTATTGATTTGATCAGTTAATAACTTAGGAAAAGTGGAAATCAAAAATATTGTATCACCAATATGATAAACATCTTGCTGGGGCAGGAATTGGGAAGTTACCGCAAAACTATATGCAACAGCTGAGCAAGGTTTTGTTCCATTTTTATTACAACTCAAACCTAAAAATAAAGGAGCTACTATAAATAACAGTTCCCGCCTAAAGTATCTAATAATTGTATTCATTGAATAATGCATTTACTTGTACACTTTGGTTGTTACCATTTTGTTGCAATAATCTATCACGAAAAACAAAAACAGTTCTAACGTCAGACTGAAGAGCATTGAAGCATTGTGGAATTGAATATCCATTTACATCATCCAATACAGGTGACCCAAAAGCAAAATCATTTCTATTATCCATTAAATCATAAGGCAACCCCTCTGGTATCCACCTATGTACTTCCGAATTTATATTAGGATCAAAATTTTCAATCGCCCTCAAATAACAATTTAACCCACCTGTACTGCCATAACCAATACCCTGCATACCTGCAATAAAGCTAGTAGGTGAGCCGCCGTCACCATAATGCCTGTCGGTATATATATAACCTATATTATAACCCCACATTTCTCCAACAGCTACCAGGCCAGCATTTGTTTCAGTTCCATCGCCATAGGGTTTTGTATTTGGATTGCCCGCAGCTATTTCATTTGCTACCCTTGTTCTGTAACCTTGCCAATAATCACAGCCTGCCTGGGCATAACGGGAAGCATGCCCTAGTTCATGGTATGTTGTTTCCTTTAGGCGTGCTGAAGTGAGCCTGCAATCATAATCTCCATTGGGAGCGAGGTAATTTATTATTATATCAGTTTGATTCTTCATGATGCTGACCAGGGTTCCCATCGGTGCTGCCAGGAATCCTGGTTGTGCGATAAAATACTGAACAAAAGCCTGCAAGGTACTAAGTTCACTGGCTAATACATGGCATTTATGCCAGAGGGGAGTTGCCCCGGTTGCACGAAAATCTTCAAGGTTCCAATTACTTAAAATCATATGAATATTACCAGGCGGCAGCGCAATGCCATCTGCAGCCGCATACTCCTTATATTCTATCACACCATTGTGTACAGTGGTGGCAACCCAATATGGCAAATCACTATCGCTCCCGTTGGTTGGATTTGGTTTGGTAAAAGTATAATCCACATTTGCCATAGCACCCTGGTTAAATACACCAATTTGTTTCGTAATAGGAAACAGCATCTGCCATAATCTTATTCCTCTTACTTTAACGATTTTTGAGTGGCTGTTCTCTGTTTTCACATTGATCTTGACCTTATGTTTAAATTTCTTTGAAGATATAAATATTCCGGCGTCATTGGTATAACCCCTCCATACTTTAAACCATCTTTTACAAACCACTCTTGCCTGCCTTAAGGGCACATTTTGCATCGGTGTTGCTGCATTGTTGCAGGTTCTTTGATCCTGTACTTTTATTACTCCTCTTGGTATTTTAGGATCCCGGTGCTCACCACCGCTGCCGCCATCACCCGGTCCCCCGCCGCAAGGCATCTCGGGTGTAGGCATAGGGCATGAGCCCCCGCAAGGATCAATTTCACAGGGTACCGGCAAACGATTAGGAACTATCAACGTTGGCACTGCTACATCAACACGATCAATATACCTCATATCATATAACACAGCGTCATGATAAATAGCACCTGCTGCCATACTCTCTGCCATGCTTTCAAGTAACAGGTCGTCATTTAGCGGGATGTACAATTCCTGCAGAATTTCAAATTGAATCCCGGTTGGTGGATTATACTCACTGGATACCACTGCATACAACCATCCGAGTTGTTCCGGCTCCATAGAAGGGTCCTGGTAATAATTTCCATCCTGTATTAATGTATAATCCATCGGGTAATCCTGCAATTCCAAAGAGTTGTCTTCCAAAAGAGCAGAGAGCTGGTCTGTATCTTCAGGCCGGAATCTTACATACAGCGTGTTGGCATAAATTGGTTCACTGGTTCCGTATAATCTTTCACATGCTGCCTGCATATTTTCAACAGTGTATGGATTGTTGAGCCGGTCGCCAAGAATCACAGGTACATCGCCGTTGTCAGGGTCGTTGGCGGCAAATTGATTCAGGTTTTGATAAGCAACGCTTTTTCCATTCACAACTCCTGCAACAGGTGCTTCTTTAAAAAAATTGTCCGGAACCTGAACATTATACCATGTTTTGTTGATATACTCATCGGGTGAAGAGACTTGTTTAAGTTCTTTTTGGCAGCCCGCCATCAAAAAAACAATTGTCATTGCAATGACCGGGATTCTCAGTCTTTGAATAAGAAAAAAACTAAAATGATTTTTTTGAGAACAGGTAGGTTGGTAGAACATAATAATGCTGTTTAGGGTGACGAAAATGAAATGAATTATGAATTTAATCAATATGGTCTGCCAAAAATCCTCACTGAATGAAATGGGTGAAAACACCTTCGGAAATGTAGTAGCTAAAATGACGTGGTTCTCCAACGTCACTTTTAGATTCATTAATCAAATGAAAGGTTCTTTGTACCTTTGACGCCCTGTCAATTTGGCCAAATACCTGCTTGTAGCACTGTATTTGACATTGCAGAAAGCTGGATTTAAATTATTTACGGGTTATCCCACAATAAATTTTATGTTAGGAATTATATCAAAAATCTTTGGTGGTAATAAAAGCGAGAAAGACGTTAAGAAGCTCATGCCCCAGGTAGAACTGGTTAAAAAGCGTTTTGCCGAATTTCAGTCATTGACCAATGACCAGCTCAGGAACAAAACAAATGATTTCAAAGAACGTATAAAGGCCCACCTGGCGGATGTAAATGCTTCTATTGCTGCAAAGAATAAAGAGGCTGAAGAGCTTCCGACAGAAGACATCAATGGCCGCGATGATATATATAAACTGGTGGATGAACTTAAAAAAGACCGCGACAGAAAGATTGAAGAAATCCTTGAGCAAATTCTACCAGAGGCATTTGCTGTAGTAAAAGAAACCAGCAGGAGGTTCAAGGAGAATGATACCATTGAAAGTACAGCTACTGATTTAGACCGGGAGTTTTCTATAAAAAAAGATCACATTACTATTGAAGGAGATAGATCCTATTATAAGAATAGCTGGGTGGCTGGCGGAACACTTGTAAAATGGAATATGGTGCATTACGATGTGCAGTTGATAGGAGGTGCCGTATTGCACTCAGGTAAAATTTCCGAGATGGCTACCGGTGAAGGTAAAACGCTCGTGAGTACTTTGCCTGCTTATCTTAATGCGCTTGCCGGTGAAGGTGTGCATATTGTAACAGTGAATGATTATCTCGCCAAAAGAGATAGTGAATGGAACGGACCCATCTTTGAATGGCTTGGTTTGAAAGTAGATTGTATCGATAAACACGAACCAAACAGTGATGCAAGACGTAGTGCATACAATGCAGATATAACTTATGGTACCAATAATGAATTTGGTTTTGATTACCTGAGAGATAACATGGTGCATACCCCTGATGAAATGGTACAACGCAAGCATCATTTTGCAATGGTGGATGAGGTGGATAGTGTATTGATCGATGATGCACGTACACCACTGATCATCAGCGGACCAATTGGCCGCACAGATGATAGCCAGCAGTTCTTTGATCTGAAACCAAGAATTGAAAGACTTGTTGAAGCACAAAAAAAAGCAACCAACCAATTTCTTATTGAAGCAAGGAAAAAGATCGCAGAAGGAAATGATGATCCTAAAGACGGCGGACTTGCATTAATGCGGGCGCATCGTGGATTGCCGAAAAACGGAGCGTTGATCAAATTCCTGAGTGAACCGGGAATGAGAGTAAAGTTGCAAAAAACTGAAAATTACTATCTCGCCGATCAGCAAAAGCAAATGCCGAAGGTTGATAAAGAATTGTATTTCGCTATTGATGAAAAAAATAACCAGGTTGAACTGACTGATAAAGGTATTTCGTTGATTACAAGCAGCGGTGAAGATCCGGAGTTTTTTATTTTACCTGATATTGCAACCAAGCTTGCTGAAATTGAAAGAAGCAGATCTTGGTTCAGACGAAAAATTACAACGGAAAGAAACATCTCCTCAATGAATATTCATTGAAAGCTGAGCGTATTCATACTGTTCAGCAATTATTGAAAGCATATACTTTATTTGATAAGGATGTTGAATATGTTGTAATGGATGGCGCTGTAAAAATTGTGGATGAGCAAACAGGTCGTATCCTTGATGGAAGAAGATATTCTGATGGATTGCACCAGGCATTGGAAGCAAAAGAAAATGTAAAGATCGAAGCGGCTACTCAAACTTATGCAACGGTTACCCTGCAGAATTATTTCAGGATGTATCATAAGCTTGCAGGTATGACAGGTACTGCGGAAACAGAAGCAGCTGAGTTTTGGAGTATTTATAAACTGGATGTAGTTACCATTCCTACAAATGTTCCTGTGATCCGGAAAGATGAACAGGATCTTGTTTATAAAACCAAAAGAGAAAAATACAAAGCAGTCATTGACGAAATTGAAAGATTGCGTGCTGCGGGAAGGCCCTGTCTTGTTGGTACAACTTCTGTTGAAGTAAGTGAATTGCTGAGCAGGATGTTGAAACAAAAGCAAATTCCGCACAATGTATTGAATGCAAAACAACACGCAAAAGAAGCACAGGTTGTTGCCGAAGCCGGTTTTGCAGGTGCCGTTACCATTGCTACCAACATGGCAGGTCGTGGTACGGATATTAAACTCGGGCCCGGTGTTAAAGAAGCGGGTGGACTTGCCATTCTTGGTACAGAACGACATGAAAGCCGCCGTGTGGACAGGCAGCTTCGTGGTCGTGCCGGTCGCCAGGGTGATCCGGGAACTTCTCACTTCTTTGTATCGCTGGAAGATGACCTGATGCGTATGTTTGGCAGTGAGCGTATCGCAAGCCTTATGGATAGGATGGGTTATAAAGAAGGCGAGGTGATTCAACACAGCATGATCACCAAAAGTATTGAACGTGCACAAAAGAAAGTAGAAGAAAATAACTTCGGCATACGTAAACGACTGCTGGAATATGATGATGTGATGAATAAGCAAAGTAATGTTGTTTACGGAAGACGTAATCATGCTTTGTTTGGAGAAAGACTTGGCGCTGGACCTAGATAATGCATTTTATTCTGTAGCAGAAGGATTGATCAATTCTTTTAAAGAAGCACAGGATTTTGAAGGATTTAAGCTTGCGGCAATTGTAAATTTTGGAATTGACACTTCAATCACAGAAGAAGAACTGGATAAGGAAGATGCAGCGGTACTCTCCGAACGTTTATATAATGAATCAGTAGCTCACTTCAGTGATAAGAAAAAAGCATTGGTACAACAAACCATGCCAATCATTTCAAATATTCGTCGCGAGCAGGGTGATCATATTCAAAATGTGGCGGTACCATTTACCGATGGAAAAAAAGGAATACAGGCACTTGCTAACCTTGATAAATATTTTGAAACAGGTGGAAAAGAATTGGGCAATTCCCTCGAAAGAAGTATTACACTTTCATTGATTGATGATGCATGGAAAGAACATTTACGTGCTATGGATGACCTTCGTCACAGTGTGCAAACTGCCGGCTACGAACAAAAAGATCCATTGGTGATCTATAAAATAGAAGCATTTAATGCATTCAAACAAATGAATGACCAGGTGAATAAAGACATTGTGAGTTTCTTAAGTCATGCCGGTATTCCAATGGAACAAACAAATGCAGGACAGATAAAAGAGGGAAGAGAAAAGAAAACGGATATGAGTAAGATGAATGTGAACAAAACTGAAATAGATGCGGCAGGAAATGATTATGCTGCCAATGAAAATGATTATTATGATCCTTCAACACCGGTGAAACAAGCGCCTGTAAGAGTGGAGCCTAAGATTGGAAGAAATGATCCTTGTCCTTGTGGAAGTGGGAAGAAGTATAAGAATTGCCATGGAAGAGAAAATTAATTGACAATGGAAAATTGATAATTAAGAAAGTAACATAGATTAAGCATTCATGAAAATGGATGCTTTTTATTTAGAACACGAATTACACAAATTCCACGAAGAAAAAAATCGTTCTGTATTTATTCGTGTAATTAGTGTAATTCGCATAATTCGTGTTTGAAAACTCGTGCCGTTAATTCGTGTTTTTCTTAAAATGCATTATTGCAATATCCCCTATAATTAAAGTAAGTTCATTATTATAAACAGACCAGGTATTGATTGATTGCAAAGTTTCTAAGAAATATTTTTCTCCTTCTCCCGGGCAAAACATTTTTGTAATTGCCATTGGCCCCGCAAAATTTATTTTATGTTCTGCATCACCCGTAAATTTTCCGTTGAAAGTATTGCAGCCTGTATTCCCATTTACCTCGTACTTCTCTATATTCAAAATGATTACCGGTTTCTTTCGCGGATATAAACTATCAAATGGAATATTTTTTCCTCCAATATAATCCAGCTCCCAACTACCATTTAATTTTGCAAGGTCTGTTGTGTCCGCAAAATGAGCAATCCTGGAAACTTTCTTTTCAGCAATATTATTGCCGGGTAATTTTTCAGTTAAAAATAAGTAAGGTGCATGAATATGATTGTGCCAGATACTATCTCTTACTTCAGGAAATTTTTGAAAATAAGTTGAATCGGGGTATAAAATGATCGTTGTTCCTGTTCTGACATAATTATTGCTCCCGTAATATTCCGGTGTAGTAAATTCCTTCAGGCTTTTCTTTATATAGATCGACGCTCTTTTGCCAAGCCATCTTTCATAATTTCTTTGTGCTCTTCTCGAAGGTTTATCCATCCTGTTAAAAGCATGAAGCAAGGCAAGGTTAACCGGGAATTTTTGTTTTTTAACCAGTTTTTTTGCATTCCTGAACGGGTTAGTTTCATTAAAATCATTCACGGTTTGAACAGAGAATGGTAATTCCGGAACCCAATCCACGGTGTTCACTACATTGTATGACCATCCATCTCTTGTAAGATCTTCAAATGTGTATGCATAAAATAGATTCCCCGGTTTGGGCGAACCACTTGCACATGTTTTAAAGCGAATATCTTTTGCCAGGCGATTTTCTTTTTTCATTTGTTCGAGGTAAGAAGTAAGTGAATAAGTAATGGCGCCACCCTGGCTATGGCCGGCAATGATGAATTCGTGAATACCTTGTTTGTAACATGAATCGATCTTTGGCAAAATATCTCTTGATATATATGCGGCAGCTATAAGATAACCTACATGCACAGCAGCTTTGGGATCATCAGAAAGCGTATAGTTAAATGTGAAATCTTTTTCCAGTTGTAATGTTCCTTTTGCAGCAACCATGGCGGCATAAAAATTTGCGATCAGGCTGGGAACTGTATTGGTTGTTCCCCGGATGCTTATTACTCCCACGGAATCCTTACTTGTCCATAATTGCCAAAGGTTGTCCAGCCCGATTACCGGTGATTGGTAAGCCAGTGCAAATTTTTCAGGAGGTGAAATTTTTGAAAAATAAGATGGACGTGCGGTTGTATAAGCTCCGATCTTTAATAACTCTATAAATTCCCTTTTGTCAAAACCAGGCTGTAAATGTTGAGCCGGAGCGGAAAGAATAAAAGCAATAAATAATAAAGTAAAAATATATTTGAGCATAATAGAATGTAAATATAAAAGTTTTTTAAACGGCCGAACAAATAGTACAATAATGCCACTGATTCACTGGCTAGTGTTTAAAAAACAGGAATCAATCAGTGAACCAGCGGCAATTAACTTTCCTTCTGATAATACAATTCTTTCGGTATTTTTGTTCAATGAATATTGCTTCTTTTATTGAGCATAGTTTTTTAAAGCCAACCACTACAATCGCAGATGTTGAATTGATCTGTAGGGAAGCAGTACAGTATGAATTTGCTGCAGTTTGTCTTCCACCCATGTTTGTAAAAAAAGCAAAAGAACTTACGGCTAACAGCAAAGTGCAGGTTGCTACGGTTGCTGGGTTTCCGTTTGGTTACAATGCAATTGAATCAAAAATTGCAGAAATTGTACTGGCCATAGTTGATGGCGCAGATGAAATTGATTTTGTGATCAACCTGGTTGCATTAAAAAACCAGGACTGGCAATATTTGGCAAAAGAAATTAACAGCATCTTATCTGTTACCCGTCAGCGTGAAAAGAAAATAAAAGTTATTATTGAAGCAGGTTTACTCAGCAACGAAGAGATCATCGCCTGTTGTGATATTTACGGAGCTGCAGGAGTAAATTATTTACAAACGGCCAGCGGTTATTCGGCAGTTGCTGCAACAATTGAGCAACTGCAATTAATGCGAAAGCACCTGGCCGATATTATCCAGGTAAAAGCAGGTGACCCTTTAAACAGCATTCCTTCTGCCAGTGAATGGATAACTGCCGGAGCTGCAAGAATTGTGTGCAATGATCCGGTGCAGTTTATTAAAAAAAAGGATGGAATGATTTTTGAAAATAACCTGGCTTATAAAAATTAATAATGAAACAAGTTGTCCTGTTTGTCCTGTTAAATATGTTTATGGCAGCCGCATGGTGCCAGACTACTGATTCGATTCCTGCAAGTTCACGGGGAAAAGTAACTGTAACCAAAGACGACCGGATCGATATGCTTGGAAAAAAAATGGCAGAGTATAATGAAGGGCTTGCTTTTAAAACACGCCTGGAGCAGGGTTATAGGCTTATGATGCTGAATACAACTGACAGGACCCTTGCCATACAAATACGTTCCCGCCTGATGCAACAGTATCCGGACCAGAATGTATACATGAGCTTCCAATCGCCTTATATTAAATTGAAATTTGGTGACTTTCTTGACAAAGAAGATGCAGAAAAAATGAGGAAAGAATTGACCAATTTGAAAATTGTTACCGGTAATATTTACGTGGTTCCTGAAATGGTAGAAGTGAAGCCGGATAAGACCAAACAGGCACCAACCACTGATGAGTAATCCTTCTCTATTTTAAGAATTCCGTTATTATTTAAAATCTTTTAATTTGGAAATTTGGTGATTTGGAGATTTGGTAATGTTTCTATCAGGCTAAATTGCTGTTTTTGTTAATTATAGATAAATTGCACCGTATCATTTCCAAATTTCCAAATCATCAAATTTCCAAATTAATCTATGCTTGATAAGATAAAGAAGTTAGCTGCTGACTATTCTGACGAATTTATTGAAATACGACACCATATTCATTCCCACCCCGAACTCAGTTACCAGGAATTTGAAACATCTGAATTCATACAGCAAAAATTATCCGGCTGGAACATCCCATTTGAAGTAAAAGCAACAACAGGAGTAGTAGGATTGATAAAAGGAAAAAATCCTTCCAAAAAAATTATTGCATTGCGTGCAGATATAGATGCACTTCCTATTATAGAAGCAAACGATGTTTCTTATAAATCAAAAAACAATGGCGTTATGCATGCGTGTGGGCATGATGTGCATACTACCTGTTTACTAGGCGCTGCAAAAATTTTAAATGAATTAAAAAATGAATGGGAAGGTACGGTAAAGTTGATCTTTCAACCCGGCGAAGAAAGAAATCCTGGCGGAGCGAGCTTATTAATTAAAGAAGGTGTGCTGGAAAATCCTGCTCCTCAAAAAATTCTTGCGCTTCATGTTCACCCCGGAATGGAAGTTGGACAGTTTAGCTTCCGCGGCGGAATGGTAATGGCGAGTGCAGATGAAATTTATATTACGATAAAAGCAAAAGGAGGCCATGCTGCAGCACCACAATTTACAGCTGATCCTATTTTGATCGCATCTCAACTGGTAATATCGCTTCAACAGGTTATCAGCAGGAACAATGATCCTTTTAATCCTTCCGTTCTTTCCATCACCTCTTTCCAGGGAGGAAATACAACCAATGTTATTCCTTCCGAAGTAAAATTGATGGGTACTTTCAGGGCGATGAATGAAACATGGAGATTTAAGGCACATGAACTTATTATCAAACAAACAACAGAACTGGTACATGCAATGGGTGCAGAGGTAGATGCGAGGATTGATGTAGGCTATCCTTTTGTTTTAAATAATGAAGCTTTAAGTGCAGAAGCAAAACTCCATGCAATCAAATATGCCGGTGAAGAAAATGTATTTCAAACGGAATTAAGAATGGGAGCAGAAGATTTTGCATTCTACTCTCATAAAATTGCGGGTTGTTTTTTCAGGCTGGGCGCAGGCAACAAAGAAAAAAATATTACCAGCGGCGTTCATACCCCAACGTTTAATATCGATGAAGGGGCGATTGAAAAAGGGATGGGGATGATGGCATGGCTGGCTGTAAGTGTTTAATCCCTTGGCCCCCTGCAGAGGGAACCCGGGTCGTTACGTTATCTAAAATTCAAATGCCCCTTAATTTTATTCTGACTAAATTTATCTTTAATCTGATTTGCATAGAAATCTTTTTTTTAAAAGTAAAAGCTTGATTCGATAAATTCTTACCTATGCATTTGAATATATCGGGTGAAGGGTCCCCTTCAGGGGGACAGGGGTATGAAAATAGCATTCCACGGCGCAGCACGTACAGTTACCGGATCTAAACATCTCCTTACACTTGCCAATGGCAAAAAGATATTATTGGATTGCGGCATGTTCCAGGGAATGGGCGAAGAAACGGATGCACTCAACAGGGAGTGGGGTTTTGATCCTGCAGCAGTAGATTATTTAATTCTTTCACATGCACATGTTGATCACTGCGGGTTAATTCCAAAACTTATTAAAGACGGTTATGCCGGGAATATTTATGCAACCCCTGCAACAAAAGACCTTGCTTCTATTTTAATGGAAGATTCCGCAGGTATCCAGGAAAATGATGTAAAATTTGAAAATAAAAAGCGGGCATTACAAGGTCAGCCCTATCTTCAGCCTTTGTATACCATTGCTGATGCACTACTGGCAGCAGATAGATTTGTGGTAGTAGATTATGAACAATGGTACAAGATAGAAGAAGGAATTGAAATGTGTTATTCTGATGCAGGGCATATTATAGGCAGTGCTGTTGTCCATTTAAAAATTACAGAAAAAGGAAAGCAAACACGCCTTACATTCAGTGGTGATGTTGGTCGCTACCGCGATCTTATTTTAAAATCACCTTCTGCATTTTCACAGGCAGATTATATTTTACTGGAATCGACTTATGGTAACAGCTTACATGATGAACAAAACCCAACTACTGAAGCACTCCTGAAATGGATCACACATACCTGCCTGCAGAAGAAAGGGAAGTTATTGTTACCTGCTTTCAGTGTAGGCCGTACACAAGAGATATTATATACATTGAACCAATTGGAAATCGAAGGCCGTTTACCGGCGCTTGAATATTTTGTAGATAGTCCGTTAAGTATAAAGGCAACACAGATCGTTAAGCGATACCCACAATATTTTAATGCACGTATTCAAAGAGTATTGCAAAGTGATGACGATCCGTTTTCATTCAGGGGATTAAAATTTATTAATTCTGTCGATGAATCCAAATTACTTAACTATTATAAAAACCCCTGCGTGATCATTTCTGCTAGTGGTATGGCAGATGCCGGCAGGATAAAACATCATATCAGTAATAATATTGAGAACAGCCGCAATAGTATTGTGCTCACCGGGTATTGCGAGCCCAACTCATTGGGAGGAAGACTGATGGAGCACCCAAAGGAAGTAGGCATTTTCGGCCAGATACATGAAGTCAATGCAGAGATTGGTGAAATGCGCAGTATGAGTGCGCATGGTGACTATGACGATCTTTTACAATTCCTGCTTTCCTGCCAAGATCCAAGAAAAGTAAAAAAACTTTTCCTTGTACATGGTGAATACCCGGTGCAGGTAGATTTCAAGAACAGGCTTGTGAAAAAAGGTTTTTTGGATGTAGAAATACCGGAAAGACATTATGAGATCGGATTAGGATAATTATGGATTATGAATGCTGAGTTTTGAATTGCTAACAATTGCTACTTTGGATGAAATAATAATTCATCACATTGCAAAAAAATCCACAGATCATATTAACGATCTGTGGATTTTTAGTTTTAATTATACTTAATTGCCTACTATCGGCGGACAGAATAATAAGGGCGAAGCATTTGGATTTGTAAGTGAAACATTGATACAGGCGATCACCTCACACTCATGACATCTTATATCCTTGAATGTAAATTTCACACAAATCGTAGCATGCAGTTCGCAACAGGCTATGATTGGCGGCGGTGGCAATAAGAAATTAATGGCTACCGGCCCTCCAATACTGAATGCTGTTCCATTATTCCACACCACTTCTCTCGGGTTTTGATAAACAGCCGTTCCTGTTGGCATAAAATTGTTTGTTGTTCCGCCAAATATGGTAATTGCTGCTGGTACTGCTCCTATATTGGTTGCAGAACTCATACTTGCCCATGTAAATGGAAGTGTTTTACAATTCACGCATTCATTATTGTAATTGCTGCCAATCGTATACGTTAACACCTCAGCTTTTACTTCAGAAAGCTGTACACCTGTAAGACCGGTAATATTAAACAGCGAATTCGCAATGGAACCTGTTCCTCCCGGCATCAGTGAAGTTGTTGTTCCGGATGATGTTACAGCAATCTGGTATGGACAGCAACTTTGCGGTGGTATGGAATCGCATTTCACATTAAAAGTAAAACTGCACTGCTTGCATATCTTACCATTGCAATAAGCATTCAGCACAATGGAGTATGTTCCCGGCAATAGTGAACTTAATGTAAGCGGCAGAGATCCCGTAGTTGTATTATACGGACCTGTTAATACATAAGTGATAACTGACGGGCAGGTAGAAGGTTTACAGGCATAAGTTGCCGAGAGTATTGCTGTACTAAGACAGTTTACCTGTGCCAGCTTAGGACTTGTTGTACAATTATAATTCTTCTTCACGCCAGCTGTCGTCACAGTTACTACAATTGTTTTTGTTGTATCACAATCACAGGCACATATTTTCTTGAATGTGAATTTGCAGGTGTTACAAAGAATGCTTCCGCAATAAGCAAGTATGTTAACTGAATACGAGCCGCTTGGTAAGGAAGGTGGAATCAGCAATGAATCCGTGGATGTGTTGACGATGTTATTGAGTGAATCGATCAGCTGGTATATAACTGTTGAGCTGCATCCTGCTGCACATACGAATGTTCCTTTTACCAGGTAGGGATGAAAACAATTTGTTCCGCTGATCGTAAAGGCCGATTCATTGCAAACTATGAGCGATGAAACATTGGTTGTTTTGTTTTTCCACAACGGACCATTTTCAAGCCAATGGCTGTTTGCACAACAATTAGCCGTATCGCATGAAATGGAGAAAGGAATATCACAAACATTACAGGTTGAATCACCACATTTGCCCGTAAGGATCAGTACATAATTTCCTGCTGGTAAACCCAATGTAGAGAATGGCATCGTACCCGTCATTGTTACCGGACCTGTCAATACGTATTTCACTGCCGAATCACAACTTGCCGGGTTGCAACTGTATTTTGCAAAAATGGTAATTGGATCATTGCATTTGAATAGTCCAATATTATGTCCGCAAACAATGGCTGTGTCAACGGGTGGCGTACCTATTATGCCATTCAATATTGCACGCAATGCACCATCATCACCCGGGCCATTACCACCACCTGCAACACCGTGGTGGAAATACAAGCTGTCCCAATGACTGTTATTGCAATTACATGCCTGATGGGTTGTATCACATACGATCTTAAATGGAATATCACAAACATTACAGGTTGAATCACCGCATTTGCCTGTAAGGATAAGTACATAGTTACCGGCAGGAAGACCAAATGTTGAAAATGGCATTGTACCTGTCATGGTAACCGGCCCGGTTAATACATACTTCACTGCTGAGTCACAACTTGCAGGATTGCATCTGTATTTTGCAAAAATGCTGATCGGATCATTGCACTGGAATGTTCCAAGATTTTGGCCACATATGAACGATGTATCAATAGGTGGTATTCCAATAACATTATTGTTCAAACCACGATTTAAAGCAACTGTCCTTCCATCCTGTTCCTGTGGTGCATGATGATAATACAGGCTGTCCCAGCTGCTGTTTACACAACTGCAAACCTGGGTTGTATCACAGTGTATCGAGAATGGGATCTGGCAAACCCTGCAAACGGAATCACCACACTTGCCCGTGATCGTTAGTATATAGTTTCCTGCGGGTAAGCCAAGGGTATTGAATGGCATGATACCCGTCATTGTAACCGGCCCTGTTAATACATATTTTACGGATGAATCACATGCCGCCGGATTACACTTGTATTTTGCAAAGATCATGATAGGATCATTGCAATTGAACTGGCCAAGTGGTTCACCGCAGAAGAAGGAAGTATCAACGGGATTGGTAATTACATTGTTTGAAATTGTTTTTAAACGCATTAGCCCGGCATGGTCCTGTGGAAGGTGGTGGTAATACAAACTATCCCAATTGCTGTTTGTGCATGTACAAACAGGATTGCACGCTATCCTGAACCTGATTATACAAACATTACATATAGAATCGCCACACTTACCGGTTATGGTAAGTATATAAGCTCCCGATGGCAATCCTGCTGTATTCAAAGGCATAACACCAACCAATGTGATGGGTCCATTCAGTACATATTTCACTGCGGAATCACAACTGGAAGGGTTGCATTTGTATTTTGCAAAAATGGTAATCGGATCATTACAATTCAGTAATCCAAGATCCTGTCCGCATACAATGGAGGTATCAACAGCTGTTACAACATTGCTTTGCGACGTTACTCTTGCAAGCCTGGCTGCAAAACCGTCATCGCCTCCTCCATTACCTCCACCGCCGGGGATATTGTGATGGAAATACAAACTATCCCAGCTACTGCCAATACAGGAGCAGCCGGGCTGAATAATATCGCAATGAATTGTGAATGGGATCTGGCAAACATTGCACACCGAATCACCGCACTTACCCGTAATGGTAAGTACATAATTTCCCTGCGGTAACCCGGCCGTACTGAATGGCATTACACCAACCATTGTTACAGGTCCGGTAAGTACATATTTCACCGCAGAGTCACAGCTCGATGGATTGCATTTGTATTTTGCAAAGATCATGATCGGGTCATTACAATCGAATGTTCCAAGATTCTGACCGCATACGAAAGAGGTATCAACAGGTGGATTGCCAATTATATTGTCTATCCCTTTTTTCAATATGGCTTTACCATCATCCTGGATCGGAGGCTGATGGTGGAAATAAAGACTGTCCCAACTACTGCCCACACACGAACATTTTCCGCAATGCTTAATGTAAATATTATAATTATTTGAGGTATCGGCACAACCCGTAATATTATTTATTACGATCACCGAAATATTATGATTACCTAATGGAAGCGAATTCAGGTTAAGCGACGGCCCGGTACCAATGATATTTGTATAAGGCGGTGCATTTTCATACCATGTAATGCTATAGTTCATGATATTGCCATTGATAGAACCTAATGGCAGGAATACATGAGACGTATCGCAAAGCGTATCACAACCGGTTGGAAAAAGCGAAAGATCGGGGCTCGGTTGTACTACCTGTGATGCCGATGCTGAACACCCTGTGATACCATCTGTAACAATTACCTGGTATGTTCCTGAAGCAGAAACGTTGAGGGTGTTCGTTACAGAAAGAATAATATTTCCGAAATTATAATTCCATGCCCATGCAGGACTTACAGCATTGGATGTAGCTGTAAGTGCATAAATATTGTTTGAGCATAATACCGGTGAATTCGGAACAACACTTATTGAAACTGTGGGGATATTGTAGAAATTAACTGTAATACTTCCTGTAGCACTGCATCCTGTGTTTGGATCAGTTACCGTTACCGAATAGGTGTGAGTACCTACCATTCCCGGCACAATCGGGAATGTTCCCTGGTTGGTATTAAAGTTTGGAATGACGACATTATTGTCTGTCCACACAAATATGCAGGTATTGCATGCAGGAACTCCAATATTAAATGTTCCTCCTACACAGGCACCCGAAGCAGTTATTGTTGCGGACGGAGCAGGTGTCACAGTAACACTCACCGTATCGGTAGCAACAACACATCCATTTACATTCTGGGCCGTAAATGAGTAATTGCCGGTTTGTATTGCTGTATAGGTTGAATTGGTTGCTCCGCCAATAGCAGTTGCATTATTGTACCATTGGTAGTTTGTAAGGCCTGGGCATGCATTCAGTACAAGGCTATCGCCCTGGCAGAAACTAGTTGGCCCTGTATAACTAATCGTGCAGGTGGGTGCCGGGATAATCGTAATTGGTTTTACAACGGTATTGGTACATCCGTTTATATCGGTTACCGTATGCGTAATGTTGAAAGTATTCGCCGTTGCATATGCATGAGAAGTATTCTGCGTATAAGAAGTTGCTAAATCTCCAAAATCCCAGAAATAAGTCTGGTAAGTAAATGTACCAATCAATGTCACAGCTGTTCCAACGCAGGAATTATTTACGGTAAAGTTTGCATTGGGTAAAGTAACCGTTATTGTATCCATAAAGCTAACGGTGCATGGCCCGGAGGTTATTTGCTGCGTAATGATATACTGGCCACTCTGCGTTATCGTTAGTACCGGACTTGCAATGGTTTGATTATTGAAGGATGCTATTGCAATCGGTACAGGCGTATTGCCCGGGAATGCTCCTACGCTCCAGTTATATGAACCAATCGTTGCGGGGAAAACAGTTGTTGAAAGATCTGTGAGCTTAATCACGCCACAACTGTCATTTGCAAGGAATTTTGCTGCAACTGTTACCAATACCACAGTGTCTTTACAACAATTGACTGTTCCACCACCTGGTAATGAAATGCTTGCACATACAGTAATTAGTTTGTAACCCACAGAATCAAATGTTTGGGTAACATTACCAATAGTTGTGATATTGTTGTACGAAGTTGTTTCTGATCCGGGCACAAGGACGCCACCTGCTGGTGCTGTTGCAATTACTGTTACAGTGAAAGGATTGCAACCCGTAATACCAGTGATGTCAATAGCTCCGCCACAGCTTTGTGGATTTCCGCCACCCGGACAATCCTGGATGATAATGGTAATGGCATTAGAAGTATCTGTACATCCGTTGAGGCTTACAATACAATAATAAGTATATGAACCTTGTGTTGTAAGATTATTTATTGGTAAAACAGAATTGTTTGTGCCAACAGGAGTTGATGGACTGAGGTACCATTGATAATTATATCCCGTAACATATGCTGCCACCAGGTTCATGTTGGGAAGAAGAGGGTAGCAATAATTTAATACGTTACTTGCAGAAATGCTAGCCGAAGGCCTGCCGATATCCGGCACAAAATAAGTGGCACATACCGTACAGCCATTACCATTATAGTTTGTAATGCATACGGTATAATGACCAGGTTGTGTGATACCAGTGGCAATTTGATTGTTACTTGTATAGCCATTTTCTGCACATGTCCAGCTATAAGAAGTGCCTGTTGCATTTGGATTCAATGAAATACCTCCGCCACACAAAGTGCCTGTAGATGTAATAGCCGCTGTCACCGGTTTATTGATCGTTACAGCAATGGAATCATCCTTGCAAAATGAAAAATGTAAATAAACAGTATTGCTGCCGGGATTAACGCTTCCATGCCATTTGATCGTAATAGTATTTGTTCCCTGTCCACTCTGTATTGTTCCAAAATTAGCAGGTGATACTGACCAATTGAAAGGATGGTTGCCAATGTTGCTGACAGTATAAGAAACAATGTTATCTGCACATACAACAGTTGGTCCTGAAATAACAGGGGTTGGATATGGATATACTGCTAACGTTTGCGCATTTGAAACGCAACCTGCTGTAGATGTTTGTGTAATAGAAATTGAATAAGGTCCTGTTAGCCCCCACGTAATCTGTGCTGAATCATTGTTGATAGTAAGATAGCTGGCAGTTCCATTGGAGATCGTCCATGCAAACGGACCACTTGTATTTGAAGTGATTGAATAAACATAGGTCTGCCCCGGGCAAATGCTATCGGTTCCCTGTATCGGATTTAAAATGGGCTGTGGTAAAACAGTTACGGTATATACCGGGTTGCTGCATACTATTCCTGGTGCAGGCGTTGCCGTTATGGTGTATACACCGGGAATATTGGAACTGATCGTGACACTGCTTCCTGAGTTACCTCCCGGGAATGTAATTCCTGCAGGACTGGCTGTCCATGTTGCAGGAAGCGGAACATTGTTTTGATCCATCGCCTGTAATACGATCGATGATCCCTGGCATAACTTGGTTGGTCCTGTAATTTTTCCTGCTGGTAAAACTTTAACCGTTAATGTACCAACGCCACCACAATTTAAGGCACTGTCATAATAAGTACAGTTAATAACATATGTTCCGGGTGTTGTCCAGTTTATGTTGATTGAAGGCGTATTGGTATTGTTGCCCGTAATTGTTCCTCCTCCGGATAGTGTCCAGAAATATGTTGTTCCCGGCCATACAGGTAACGAATAAGTTTCGTTTGTATTTACACAAACTGTATCATTACCATTTATGGTTGTAGTTGCAGGAATGATAGGAATATTTACTGTTGTACCCTGTGCACAATAATTGGGGCAACCTGTTATTACGAGTGAAACTGTTCCCTGCGGATTACCGCTTCCCCACGTAACACTTATGCACGGCGTTCCCTGGCCGGATGTAATTGTCCCACCTGTAACTGTCCATGAATATGTTGCACATGCTAATGGAGTGGTGCAGTAAGTTGCTTCATCGCCGGCACAAACGGTAGAGATACAATCACCAATAGGAGGGCCGGGAAGATTATTTATTACAAGTGTATGCTGAACAGAATCTGTACATGCTGCACAGGGTGTTGGCGGTCCGGGAAGTGTACCTCCGCCTGCGCCGGGTGGTACAGGTGTTGTAACAATTAATGTAACTACATATGTTCCCGGTAGTGCATAATTATGTGTGGGATTTGGACCGGTACCCTGGAAGCCATCACCAAAATCCCAGAAATAAGTTGCTGCATTCACACTTGCATTGCTATTGAAATTAATCGTTGTTGGATTATTAAAGCAGGCAGGATTAGGTGAAATGGAAAATGCAGCAATCGGGTTGGGCGTGAGTATTGCAAATACAGTAAAGCTACCAATGCAATGAAGCGGACCTGAGGTATAATTATAATTTATGATCACGCCTGCCGGGCTTGAGTTTCCCCATTGAATAGTGAACTGTGAACCCGAACTGCTGATCAGTGTTCCTCCGATTACCGTATACGTATACACGATGCCGGGATAAGTACAACCTACAGATGATGCATTCAAATGATAAGTATTTGTACTACCCATACATGCACGTATAGAGTCGAGTGCGAAATAGCTATTACCGTTTTTAATGATGTTGATGTTGGTACAGGTACTGTCAGTGAGTGTAAAACGCTCCGGGCATGGACAGAATGTTTGTGCCGTACTGACGTTTCCAAAAAAGGAAAGAAAAAATATGCTGCTGATTAATATAACTAGTTTTTTCATGGTGATCAGTTTTGGCGTGCTGGATTAGTAGGAGGGTTATCGGGAATTGATATCGGGGTTGTAGTTGTTTTCTTCTTCTCATAACAAACAGTTTTACTACAAACAGTGCAATCATCAAATTCAATTACATATCGTACACACCATCTTATAGTGCCAGTACAACATTTTACCGAAGGGGGTAATGTAATATTGAATATACCGGGAAAAGTTGCGGAGTTGACTGGCGGTGTATAGGTCCATGCGATTGCATGCGTTCCGGTTCCTGTTCCGACCACGTTCAATATGGTGGAATTGGCAAAATTGCCAAACGTTGCGCTACTCTTATTACACGGCATGCATTCATCCGATTCAGGCTGGTATTCAAAATAAGTGAGCTCGGCTTTTATTTTCCGGATGAGTTTTGGACTCGCGGCAATTGTGATCGATTGTTTATAATAAAGCGTGTTATTACTGTAAACTGTAATGCCACTTGCTGCCGGAAGTGTGATCTTCACTGCGGGTTCCCTGCATGCTTCACAATCCAAAACAGGTCCGATGATCGCATCTCTTTGCGAAAAATCCGGGTCAGTTACTGGCGATAATTTTTGTTGAGCGGATGCTTTATTACATGCAAATGCAATAAGAAGCACCAATAGAATTTTTCTCATAAGTAGAGTTTTTAACTGGTGTTGTTAAGCTAAGGCTGTAGCAGGAAGAATTCTTATGGACTGTACGAGGTTAAAGAAAAAAAATCATCAAAGGGGTGGATGGAAATGAATTATCATATACAAAGTATGAAAAATAAATAACGATTCTTAAATATTTTTTTAAGGATACCTTGTTTCCCCGGAGAACTTGTGAAAAAATGGTCTGCATAGACAGCATTTTGATCGGCCAAAGCGCTCCTTATTTCAGCAGAATTCCTTATCTTCCGAATAAACACATGCTATATGGGTAGCACTTCAGTGCCGGCAAGAAAAACATTTGTACGGAATAGTCATTATCCGATTCCTGGTTCACCGGAAGAAAAACAGCTATTCAACCAGATACAGGAAACCATGAATAGCCAGTACGAAAAAGTTTTTCCCGATAAACTGGCAGAACGTACTGTTGTAATTATACCTTCTTTTTCACTCGACCAGGAGATATTATCCAAAATAAAGGGAGCTGTTCATTATGAAGAAAGAATGTTATGCCTGCTCATGCTCCTGAGAATGCCGCTTACCAAGATCATTTACGTTACGAGCGTTCCCGTTTCGGAAGTGGTGGTTGACTATTACCTGAGTGTCTTACCTGGTATTACCGGTGATCATGCAAGAAAAAGGCTAACGCTTTTAAGTTGTTATGACGGGTCAAGCAAACCACTTTCAAAAAAAATATTGGAGCGCCCGAGAATTGTCGAGGCAATCAGGAAAAATATTGCTGATCCGGCTTCATCCCATCTTACCTGTTTTAATATTACATCACTGGAAAAAACTTTGTCGGTTCAGCTGGGTATACCATTGTTTGGAACTGATCCTGATAAATTTTACTGGGGATCAAAATCCGGGAGCCGCAAAACATTCCGGGAGGCTAATGTCGATCTTCCTGATGGGTTCGAAGATCTTTATACAAAAGAAGAAATTGTAAAGGCACTTGCTTCACTGAAAAGAAAATACCCGGCCATGCGCAAGGCTGTTGTAAAAATGAATGATGGCTTCAGTGGTGATGGCAATGCGATCTATCGTTATCCTGAAGTTGCTGTAGATGACAACCTCGAAAAAAATCTTGAGTCAACCATATTAAAGGATCTGAAACCTGTTTCGAACGACGTTTCCGAGCAATTGTTTTTTGACAAGTTCAAAGAAATGGGAGGAATTGTAGAAGAGTTCCTGGAAGGAGAAATAAAAATGTCGCCGTCGGTACAATGTGTGATCAATCCTAATAAAAAAATTGATGTTGTTAGTACACATGACCAGTTGTTGGGCGGGGATGAGGGACAAATTTTTATTGGTGCCATTTTTCCTGCCGATAAAATATACAATGTTTCACTTGCAGTTGCGGGTAAAAAAATTGCACAGGCATTGGTAGATAAAGGAGTAATGGGAAGATTTGCCATTGATTTCATTTCTGTGAAACAGGAAGATGGTTCATGGAAGCACTGTGCTATCGAGATCAATCTTCGGAAAGGCGGTACTACGCACCCGTTTTTAATGTTGCAGTTTTTAACAGATGGAAAGTATAATCATGAAACCGGGGAATTTATGACTGCAAGTGGCAACAAACGTTTTTATTTTGCTTCTGATAATGTTACCAGTGAGAAATATATTGGACTGACCCCGCCTGATCTTATTGACATTGCTATGTTCAATTCACTTAGTTATGATGGAGCTGCGCAGGAAGGCGTGATGTTCCATCTTGTAGGAGCGCTTTCCGAGTTTGGTAAACTGGGGATGGTTTGTATCGGCAGCAGTCCGGAACGTGCAAAAGGTTTTTATGATAAGGCGATTGAGGTACTTGATTATGAATGCGGCGAATAAGTAGTCTTATGTTAATGCATACAGCCTATTTAAAACATGAAGGCTGGTATAAAACCAGCAACAGCCAATAATAAAACCGGCAAGTACATCACTGGCATAATGCACCTGCAGGTATATGCGGCTGAATCCTATTGCAAGGATGAGTATAATAAAAAATATAGCCGCAATGATTTTTATATAATAGGGAATGGCGGTTTGTAATATCATATATAGCAATACACCAAAAAAATTCACAGACATAATTGCATGGCCACTTGGAAAACTTTTTCCTTTTGCCGGATCCAGTAATGGATCAGCGGGACGCTTCCTGTGAAACAAATGTTTTAAGATAAACATGATCAAAAGACTACTGAGCGATATAATTGCAATCCTGTAAGCATACCAGCCATGTTTTCCCAAAAAAAGAAAGGCGGCGATCAGTACCAGGTTGGCAGGAATAAGAAAATGATGTTTGCCAAGATAAGTCAGGGCTGTCATCACGCGGTTATTATCAGGAGTATGCCATCTTTCCAGTTTTTTAAAAACATACAGGTCTGCCGGCTTATATTTCCGCATTGGTCCTCTTAATAAGAACACAATGACAGAGGTGATTAATACAAATAAAAACAGGTAAATAAGGATATCAAGTGTGATCCACCATAATGGGTGTTGATTATTTGCAGGGAAGAACATAACGGACTACCTGCAAAGAGCGTGCGAATTCCGGCATTAATGAGCAACTTTTATATATCCCCATCCTTCCCGTTGTTTTGAGATGATCTCATAAATGCCATCGGGCACTGTTTCCACACCGGGCAAGAGTTGGCTCACATCAACTTTATTACGTTGCATGGTAATGGCACATACCTTAAAGGAAACATCTTTCATGGCCAGTATTTTTTGTATTGGTTCGGAATACCCGGATTTTTCTTTTACTACCATATTTAGTGCCTGTCCATAGATTACTACTTCCAGTTTTGCATCCGGGTTTGCATTCTTTATAATATCAACCTGGCGTATAATAGCTTTCTGGCTCACCGAATCACCGCTTGAAATATCAAATACAACCCTGTAATCTTTTGTTTGCGCAAGACTGCAATAATTAAACAGCAGCAATACGAATGCTGATAAATAATTTTTCATAACATAAAATTTAGTTTTGAAAAGTACAAATAGAAATGGGGAATTGCAATAGCATATTTGGGTAAGATAGCTGTTAGCTACAAGCTGTTGGCTGTTAGTCGCTCAAACAATATGAATTTAAAAAAAATACAGCCTTTATAAAAGTTGAAAGTCTAATTAGGAAAGGCTAATAGCTTGTAGCTAATAGCTAATAGCTAATAGCTATCTTCCCACAATCTTATATTCATACACCGGCTTTTCGTTCGTACCCGTATTCTTCGAGATTAAAAAGCCATCTTCAAGCGATATCTTTCTTCTTTCAGCCGTCATTCTTGGGTCATCTTCAAACATAAGCTCGCCGGGACCGTGTACTGATTCGTTATTTTCTTTCCAGAAATGTATATGAATGTGTGCTGCGAGATCGGATCTTGGATATCCTTTGGCCTTTATTGTTTCAAAAGAAAAATCTCCTTTATCACCGGTTTTTAAATATGCGAACAAGCGTGCATGATTAATGTCGCCGGAATTTATTAAGATATGTGCAGCAGTGTCGGAATACCATCCTTTATCAGATGTATGATAAAAGTAAACCAGCAGGTTTTTCATCGGTACACCGTTTTTGTCAACGATCGTTCCTTTAACTGTGATCCTTGTTCCCGGTTCATCATTTGTAACAATGGTGATCTTTCCTGGTTTTGCATTTGCTTTGATCACTTCACGGAAGGGTGTGAGTGAGTGGAGATACATGAGCGATTTATCTGACAATACCTTTGAAATAGTAGTCTCTCCTTTTTTTAATTGTTCATTTATATTTTTAATAGCGGCAGCTGCATCCTGGCTGTTAGCGTTTTTTGGAACAAAACAGTAAAGTAATATTGCGAGGGAAAGAATTTTTGGTTTCATAAAATGATTCTTTCTTTCAAGATACTATGTATGAAAGAAGAAGCGGGAATATTTAAGATGACTGGTGAATAGTGAATAGTGAATGGTGAAAATGCAAAGTCTTAAATGCCTCAGTAACTATCTTTGAAGTGTTACTTTAGTAAAAAAAGCTTCGGGCTTTCACTATTCACTATTGACCATTCACTAATTCACCACCTCGTACACAATAACCTCACCCGATTTATTTTTAAGCGCAATCGGCCCGATTTTATTACAGTTGAAAGATTGTTTTAATTTTTCATAACATGATTCTGTAATGAGTACCTGTCCTTGTCCCGCTGCACTTTGTAAACGTTGTGCGGTATTTACAGTGTCACCAATCACAGTATAATCCAGTCTCCTTATTGTAGCTGAACCGATATTTCCCGAGATCATTTCCCCACTGTTGATACCGATAGAAACGTTCGGTAAAAAATCAAGTATACCAGGCAGGGTGTGTATTTTATTTTTTATAGATAAAGATGCTTCAACAGCCCGGTCTAAATGATAAGCGCCTTTAAATACCGCCATTACACAATCACCAATAAATTTATCTATCAGGCCACCTTGTGCAATCACTTCTTTTGCCATCAGGTCAAAGTAAGAGTTGAGCAGGTGAACAACTTTATCGGGTGCTTCTTTTTCACTTATAGAAGTAAAGCTGCAGATATCAATAAATGCGATGGAAGCATCCAGGGTTTCATTTGCCATAAGCGATGCTTCATATTCACGGCCTCCCATAAAATTCAATACATTCTCATCAACATACATTTTAAGAATGTTATTTTCCTTAATGGCCCTCAGGGTTTCTTTTAGCTGCTGTACATAACCGATCGTTTTATCAATGGTAAGTTCAAGGTCTTCAAAATTTACGGGCTTGGTAATAAAATCAAAAGCGCCCCTATTCATTGCCGTACGGATATTGTCCATATCGCCATAAGCAGACACAATTACTGCTTTAATAAGCGGACTGGTTTCACCCAGTTTGCTGAGTAAAGTAAGGCCATCCATTTCAGGCATATTAATATCGCTCAATACAATATCAACATCAGGGTGCTGGTGAATCTTTTCCAATGCATCTGCGCCATTCACTGCAAATATGAAATCATATTTCTGCTCTCTTATTTTCTGTCTGAATTTCTGCCTTATCAGTACTTCCAGATCTGTCTCGTCATCCGCAACCAGGATTTTTGTCATACCACGCTCTTTTTTAATTTTTCTTTTAATGTTGTAAAATCAACGGGCTTGGTCAGAAAATCATCTGCTCCAAGTTTCATTGCCTGGTTATAATTTTCGTCATCTCCATAGGCAGTAATCATCATTACTACCGGTGGTGGCTTTTCATATTTTTGTTTGATATGCTTTAAAAGTTCCAGCCCGCTCATGCCGGGCATATTGATATCCGAAAGTATCAATACTGCCTCATGATTATGCGCCTGCATATATTGCAGTGCTTCTTCACCGGAAAAAGCAAAAGCAAGATCTACTTCACCATTTTTTATCTCCTTGCGAAAGCGTTGTTCAAATAAAACCTGTACATCTGTTTCGTCATCGACTACTAAAATTTTCATCTTTTAAATATAGTTTTTTTATATAAATAATCCTGTACTATTAAATGGGTAAATAGATAATGAACGTGCTTCCCTCATTTTCTTTTGTTTCTACTTTTAATTCACCATTATGAGCTTTTGTAACGATATCATAGCTCAGGCTCAAACCCAGGCCAGTACCCTTTCCCGTGGGTTTTGTTGTAAAAAAGGGCTGGAATATCTTATCAAGTACATTTTGAGGAATACCGTTTCCGTTGTCGCTTACTCTTATTTCAATTTTATTGTTTAGTTGTTTTGTAGTGATTGAAACAGTTGGTTCGTATTTAACTGTAACCGCTGTCGGGGCTAACGCCGCCGACAGGGTAGCCGCCGAAAGGGCTTTTGCACTCACCGCATAAAAAGCATTGTTCACCAGGTTTAATAATACTCTTCCAAGGTCCTGTGGCACCACATTTATTTTTTGGAGCGATTCATCAAAATGAGTTTCAAATTTCGCGTTAAAGGATTTGTCTTTTGCCCGCAGGCCGTGATAGGAGAGGCGAAGGTATTCATCAGCCAATGCATTGATATCGGTTGGTTCTTTTTGTCCACTGCTGCTGCGACTGTGCTGGAGCATTCCTTTTACAATGGCATCGGCTCTTTTACCATGATGATTTATTTTTTCCTGGTTTGTAATAACGTCATTTGCGATCGTTTTTACTTCATCAAAATTGCCTTTTTCAATTTCATCTTTCATCTCTGACAATAATTCCTTGTTCACTTCAGCGAAATTATTTACAAAGTTCAATGGGTTTTGAATTTCGTGTGCAATACCTGCGGTAAGTTCACCGAGTGAAGCCATTTTTTCAGACTGGATGAGTTGTGCCTGGGTGGCCTGCAGATCAGTAAGTGCATGCTGCAATTCGTCTTTTTGTTGTTGTAGCTCCAGTGTACGTTCTTCTACAAGGCCTTCGAGCTCAACTTTCCGAATGGCGATCGCACGGTTGACCTCATCTTCCTGTTGTCTTTTTATTTTTTCTTTTTCCAGGTTTTTTTGTTGGCGGATCTGGCTAAACATCAATGCAAGCATCCATATGAAAGATAATGCAAGGATGTTTTCTATATAATCGTCCTGGTTTTCGTGAATATTAATTCGAAAACCTCTTATTATATCAGCAACAAAATTCAGAACGACGAATGGCATAAAAGCCCATATCATCATTTTTGAAACAGGGAATTTCTTTTGTGTCGCTGCATACCAGATAAGAAGCAAAAGGAAGAGGTTAAAGATCCATTGCGCAACAACAGCGAAATTATGCGGAATAGAATTTTGCGCTATGAAAAGAATAATACACGAGAAAAGAGCAACAGTTAATTTTTTCTCTTCTTCTTTTACATTATATATTCTGGATAATTTGCGGAGTCGGCCTATGAAAAATAAACTTACAATAAAAGGAGCAAAATGAAGCGTCATAATTAATAATTGATCAGGACTTAAAGCTACAAGGTTATTGTAAACCCAGCAAATGGAAAGAATTTATTTTATTATAGTTTTCTCTCTACAAAATACATGTCAATTATGCCTTTGTTTTTGGCTTCTATCTTACCCCGGTGTGTGCAATTAAAATTGTCTTTTAGCAATTCATATGTGCCGCCACTGATATTAACTTTCCCTGTTTCCCCTGAAGATTCCATACGGGCGGCAATGTTCACTGTATCTCCCCAAATATCATAGGCGAATTTTTTTATGCCCACAATTCCTGCAACAACAGGCCCTGTATTACAGCCGATCCTGATCTCGAAAAAAGGTAACCCCTGTTCTATTCTTTTTTGTTTCTCGTTATTGATAAAATCACGCATTTCAATGGCGGCATTCACTGTGTCGAAAGCGTTGGTTTTATTAGCAACGGGCAGTCCGCCGGCACACATGTAGGCATCACCGATCGTTTTTATCTTTTCTATTCCGTATTTGGTGACAATATTATCGAAAGCAGAGTAGCAATAGTTGATTTCGTTAACCAATTCCTGTGCACTTAAATTTTCACTCATCAATGTAAAATTTTTAAAATCGGTAAACAGCACTGTTACCTGTTCAAAATCCTTTGCTTTGGTAGAACCGGTATTTTTTAATTCTTCAGCAGTTTCGGCAGGAAGGATATTCAGCAATAATTCATCGCTGCGTTTTTTTCTTCTTCTACCACTTCTTTTTGTTTGCGGATAACAAGGGTAGCTTTTTTAACCTCTGTCTCGAGTTCTTTTTGCCGTTCACGCAAGGCGTGTGTCCGGTATCGGTAATAACCAATTGCGGCGCAGGCAATAATTATCCCGAATAGGATTCTTGCCCAAATGGTTTTCCACCATGGCGGGTTGATCGTTATTACTATTTGTGCCCCGGTTTCATTCCAAACACCCTCACTGTTACTTGCCTTTACTTTAAAGGCATAATCACCCGGTGTAAGGTTGGAATAACTTACATAACGACGGTGATCGCAATAGATCCAGCTCGTATCAATTCCTTCCATCATATAAGCATATCTGTTATCCTGGTTCCGGTAATAACTCAGCGCAGCAAATTCAAATACAAAACTGTTTTGTTTGTAATTCAATTCAAATTGATTGTTTCCCGGTGATTGCTCCCTGTCAAAAATTTTAAAAGAGGATATGACCACCACCGGTGCTGTCGATTGCTTGTCTTCAATTTTATCGGGATCTATAATATTGTAACCAGCAACACCACCAATGAGCAGATTGCCATTTTTCAATTTTAGTGCAGCGCCTGTATTGTATTCATAATTCTGTATACCATCTTTCTCTGTAAAATTCTTACAGGTAAAATCTACAGGGTCGAACCTGCACAATCCCCGGTTTGTTCCCAGCCACAGCATTCCGTTATTATCACAAAGCAGTTCATAAATGGCATCGTTAGGCAATCCATTCTCCATAGTAAAATGTGTAAAATTATTTTCCGCTTTATTGTAACGGTTCAGACCACCACCATTAGTGCCAATCCACAACATGCCCTTCTTATCAAATGCGAAGGAGCGTACGTTGTTATTGTGGAGACTTTTTTCATCGCCGGGAATATTATAATAACGGATCCACTTATTTGTTGTTACATCCAGCCTGTTCAACCCGTTTTCAGAACCTGCCCATATATTCCCATCCGCATCTTCAGTAAAAGCAAATACTTTATTGGATGAAATGGATGCAGCATCTTTTTCATTAAATAAAATACTACTTATCTTAATTGCCGAAGGATCTTCAAAGTTTAGATCAGCAATATTTATTTTGTAGGTGCCCCCACCATATGTTGCGATCCACATTGCATTTTTACGATCGCAATGAAGGTCGCGGAATATTCCCGCATTGTAGCCCATGTCACGCTCCGGGTAAGGCATCATGAGGGATATTTGTTTTCCCGATTTTTCGTTCCGGATAATCAGTTCTCCATACCAGGTACCAATCCATATATTTCCCGAATGATCGCGGGCGAAAGTTCCAATACGACCATCACTGGACATTTTGCGGGAAAAGAGAGCGCTTAGTTCGGTGTATTCATTTTTATCTTCACCATAATTGTATAAACCTTTTAAAGTTCCAATCCAGTAACCATTTTCAGTTTCAAGAAATGCACGAATGTTCTCATTAAACCCTCCCGAAGTGACCTTGGTTTTATCTTCAGCAGGAATCGCACTTTTTAATACAGCAACAACGGGTTCCATTTTAACCAAACCCTTCCCAAAGCAGCCAACCCAGATCACTCCATTTTCGTCGGGCAGCGCAATATCGGAAGCGTTAGAAACAAGACTGTTCGAATTACCAGGTTCATGAATAAACTGTTCGACTTCTTCTGTTACGGGATCAATACGAAATAAACCCATTCCCCGGGAAGAGATCCAGAGCAAGCCTTTTTCGTCAATATATCCACGATCGAAAAAGCGGTCTTTCAATTCCTGTTCAGGAATTCTTTTATTAAGTGTAATAATTTTTTCGCTGCCATCCTTCACACTTACCCTGAATATTAAACCTGAGTTTGCAAATACCAGGAGGTATTGGTTATAAGCTACTGTAAAGCCATAAATCAGCTCACCTGTATTATTCAAATACTCCAGGGTGAAATCAGGAGAAAACTTCCTGGTTGCCATATCAAACTTATAGAGATGTGTTTTGCTGATAGCGAAAAATGTTTTCTCATCATGCATGTACTGGTAATCAATAATAGTGGAGTCTGGTTGACCGTTGCTATTGAGAATAATTATTTTTTTAAATTTTTTATGATCAGCATCAAACAGGTATGCAACACTTCCCAGGCCAACTATGATATGATTTACCGAATCGGTTGCCTGGTACATATAGGGAGCACTCTTATTATCAGGAATGGGGTATGAATCATAAGTTGTATTGGTTACACGAATAAGATTATACGGAGTAATTAAATAATAAGCCAGCGGATCATTTTTTAATTTAAATGAAACCTTGGGCGATTCATTTATACCATTTGGAAAGCTTTTTGAAAATGACTCTGTGCGTGGATTGTAAACCTGGAAACCGGAATTGGTTTCAAAGTAAATATCTCCATTGATGGTCATGTTTCCCGTCCACACACTATTATCTGCAAGACTTGTGCTGTCATCAGGATTGTGGCGAAAGGTTTTAAAATTGTATCCGTCGAAACGCGAAACACCTTCTTCACTGTAAAGCCACAGGTATCCGGTGGTATCTTTAAACATTCCCCGAATGGAACCTGAAGATATACCTTGTTCCTGTGTATAATTGGTAAATGTATATTGCTGCTGTGCGAAGGACACGACATGAATGATAAGCAGCAGTATAAAAGAAAAGAATGATTTCATAAATAGTTCTATGAATAAAGCTCCTTCCTGTTTTGGTACCCTGAATATAAAAATTTTATGTAAGGCTATATAATAATAATGAATCCGGTACCTTTTCCCTCATGGGTTTCCACGGTTATTGTTCCGTTGTGTCCTTTTGTGATAATGTCGTAGCTCATAGATAAACCAAGACCGGTTCCTTTCCCGGTTGGCTTGGTAGTGAAGAAAGGCTGGAATATTTTTTCTTTAACTGAGGCCGGAATACCATTGCCATTGTCTTTTACACGGATCTCGATTTTATTATTTAATCTTCTTGTGCTGATGCTGACGGTGGGTTCGTATGAGCCTTGTTGAGATTGTTGCTTTTCTGAAACTGCATAAAAAGCATTATTGATGAGGTTCAGCAATACTCTTCCAATATCCTGAGGTACTACATTTATTTTCGGAAGAGATGTATCAAGATCAGTTTCAAATTTTGCATTGAATGATTTGTCTTTTGCACGTAATCCATGATAAGCAAGTCTTAAATATTCATCTGCCAGCGCATTGATATCGGTTAATTCTTTTTGGCCGCTGCTGGTTCTTGAATGTTGAAGCATACCTTTTACAATATCTTCGGCACGTTTACCATGATTATTTATTTTTTCTTCATTGTCTATCACATCATTTGCAATTGATATTGCTTCAGCTGCATTTCCTTTTTCAATTTCAGTTTTCATTTCGGCAAGCAGCTCTTTGTTCAGGTCAGAAAAATTATTAACAAAGTTCAATGGGTTTTGAATTTCGTGTGCGATACCTGCGGTGAGTTCACCGAGTGAAGCCATTTTTTCAGAATGGATCAATTGATCCTGTGCAAGCTTTAATTCATTCAACGCATGATTGGTTTGATCGCGTTGCACCTGTATTTCCTGCTTCTGTTCATGTAATTGTGCATAAGCTTTTTTGCGCTTGCTGATATTGCGTGAAAGCAGTATTAAAGAGGCGAGCACCAATAAGATTATGATCACAGTACCAATCAGTAACAAACGTTGTCTTTCCACTTTTGAATCCTGCAATTCTTTGTCTTTATTCAATGCCGTTATCTCCGCCTGCTTTTTTTCGAGGTCATAATTATATTGTGCCAGGTTTGTCCTGTTACTGATCTCGTTGTTGAACATACTGTCGCGTGAACTGATAAATATCTTATAATAATAAAGCGACTGCTCAAAATTTTTCCTGGCTGCATATACGTTTGCCAAAGCCCGGCTGTTATCTCTTATAAACTCCGGCGACTGTGTTCTAATTGCATAATCATAACCCTGTAAGGCATAGTAAAGCGCACTATCGATCTTACCTGTATGTAAATAGGCACGGCTTAAAATATTGTCTATCCAGGATATTCCGATAGTATCATTTAATTGTTTTGCGCCGGCCAATGCACGGAAAGCAAATTGAAAGCACAGTGCATCCCTGCCCATACGCTGGTATACATCCGCTACATTGCTTTGATTCAATTCCATGTTGAAAGAATCTTTTATTGTGAGTGCAGCTTCGGCATAAGCTTTCAGCGCTTCAGGGTACATATTCATTATCCTGTATCTTTCGCCAATATCATTTAATGTGGATTGTGCTGTCTGGTAATCACCGGTTTGCCTGCTCGCAACCAGGGCTTTTTGCAAATGAATGAGTGATTTTTCCTGTTCACCTATCAGCAGGTACACCAGGCCGATATTCCTGTAAACACCTGGTAAGTCTTTTTCATCATGATATTGTTCTGCCGTATGTGAAGCTTTCAGCGCCCATTCTAACGCAGCCGGGTAATTGATCTTTACATTTTTATAATAATCTACAAAAGCAAGTTGTGCAGATATGATCAGTTCCGGATCATTTGTAGCAGTAGCTATTTCCAGTGCCTTGTTGCATTGGTCGATGGCTTTTATATTTTCAGAAGTATACAACATTGTTTCGATAAGCGACCTGTGTGCCCAAAACAACGTTTTATTATCACCACTTTTTTCAGCCAGTGCTATTGCCTGCCTCGAAATTGTAGCAGCAACACTTTTATCTGCATACTGTGCCTTTGCTGTTAAGGCCATGGCTTCTCCTGAAATATATTTTATGTTGCGTGAAAGTTGAAGGGATTCGTTTATTGAACTATCTCTTAATGAGTGCGTAACTTCAGTTCGCCTTGCCAGCTCATTCAACAGTTTGATGCGTGCCGTATCCGGCTGCGGATGCAACCTTAGTTTTTCTATGAGTTGTTCAACGGTCTGTTTTTGTGCTTTGGCACAGGTATGAAGAGAAAACGTTACGAAAAGAAGTATTATGCTCTTTATTGCTTTTCTAAGCATGCAGGCGGATGTTGAATGTAGTGCCCTCCTCACTGGTTTCCATCGAAATTTCGCCGCCATGTCCCTTGGTAATGATATCATAACTTAAAGATAAGCCTAATCCTGTTCCTTGCCCGGTGGGTTTGGTGGTAAAGAATGGCTGGAATATTTTTTCTTTTGCCGACGCGGGGATTCCATTGCCATTATCCTTAACAGTAATGATAACCCACCGGCTATTTTCAGAAGCAATTAGCCGCCGGGTTGTTACTGTTACTGTTGGTTCATACGCTACATTTATTGAAGCCTTAGTTCCCTCTTCGGCGGTTAGGGGGTGTTGTTGTTTTTTCTTTTCATTTACGGCATAAAAAGCATTCGTCAATAAATTCATGATCACTCTTCCAATATCCTGCGGAATAATATTGATGTTCCCGATGCGGTTATCAAAATCAGTTTTAAATGTTGCATTGAATGATTTATCCTTTGCACGCAATCCATGATAAGCAAGTCGTAGATATTCATCGGCCAGGGCATTGATATCGGTTAATTCTTTTTGTCCTGAACTTGTACGTGAATGTTGCAGCATGCTTTTTACAATTGCATCAGCACGTTTGCCATGATGATTTATTTTTTGCTCATTCTCTTTAATGTCTTTTGCAATAGTTTTTACTTCTGATACATTTCCTTTATCAGCTTCTTCAACCAATTCCTCTATCAACTCTGTATTTACTTCTGAAAAATTATTTACAAAGTTTAAGGGATTTTGAATTTCATGTGCAATGCCTGCAGTAAGTTCACCAAGTGAAGCCATTTTTTCGGATTGGATAAGTTGCGCCTGTGTTGATTTCAAATTGTCATATGCTTCTTCAATTTTTCTTTTGGCTGCATGTTTATGCTTATTGTTTCGATATAGTATGACAGCAATTACCAACATCGCAACCAATCCTGCCAGCAGGCTGTATATTTTTAACCTGGACCGGTATTCCTGTTGTGCTTCTTTTCTTTCCTGTTCTATTTGTTTTGTTTGCATCATATCACTAAAGAAAAGATGTTGCGCCTTTTGCATTTTTTCATTGGTAAACATGATGTCTTTTAAAGAGCTGTTGAATGCCAGGTAGGTATAGGCGCTGTCAAATTGTTTCTTTTCTTTGAATAATTCTGAAAGTGCCAATGTTGCTAAAATCATACCTGGGGTATCGGGTATAGCTCTGAATTCATATAAACCCCGGTAAGCATACTTAAAAGCGGAATCAAATTGGCCTTTCTTCCGGTATAGATATGCCAGTTGGAAACGGGACCTTCGCTCAATATCGATCCGGCCGGCCTCTGCGGCATGTACCTGGCATAACCTGTTATAAAAAAAAGAGGAATCAATATTCCCTATTTCCCTGAAAGTGTTTTCCAATCCAAATGTTGTTAATGCAAGCCATTCGGCTGTTTTATTTTGTTTCGCCACCGAATGATAGGCGAGGTGCCTGTAATGCAATGAAGAATCCAGTTGTTTCAGTTCCTGGAAAATGTTTCCAAGGTTATGATAGATGACACGCTTGTATAATAATATTTTTGTCTCGTCTTTAAAATATCCTGAATTAATAAATTCCCAAAGATCCCTTGTTGTCTCGAGTGCTTTTTGATGATCACCCATGTTGCCATATGTCCAGATGATTTCTCTCTTCGTGATAAAAATCCCGTTGGTATCGTGAAGTTGTTCTTCCAGTTTTAAATTATCCAGTATAATTTTCAGGGCTGAAGGGTAATCACCCATTTTATTATATAGACCCGCGAGAAGATTACTTGCCCTAATTTGCAACGATGGTATTTTTAAATCCTGGTTTAAATCGAGGGCTTTTTTATAATAAATGAAGGCAGAATCAATTATTGAAAGGTCATATTGATCTCCCACCTGTAAGTATAGTGCTGCTTTTGATGAATCATTCTTTGCCTTACTTATTAAAGCATGCAGGGAATCCAGCGTACTAATTTGTGGTTGAGCAGCCGGTTTAAACGGAATGGCAGTTAACAGGATTGCGCATAAAATAATAAAACTGATTCGCATCAGGCGTTGGGGTTTATGGGTAATTGAATAGTAAATTCAGAACCCTCATTTTCTTTTGTTTCAACTTTTAATACTCCGCCATGTGCTTTTATAATATCATAACTCAAGGCTAAACCCAGGCCGGTTCCCTGCCCGGTAGGTTTGGTAGTAAAGAAAGGCTGAAATATTTTATCGAGAATATTTTTGGGAATACCATTGCCATTGTCCGAAACTTTTATAATTGCCGCACCTCAGCCCGTTCCTCCGGAGAGGTGAGCGCATTGTGGAAACCGATATGGTTGGTATATAACCAGGCATTTTTTGTTTGTTCTTTTCATCAATCGCATAAAATGCATTCGTAATCAAATTCAATATTACTCTTCCAATATCCTGTGGAATGATGTTGATCTTTTCAATCGATTCATCAAAATCAGTTTTTAATGTTGCGTTGAATGATTTATCTTTTGCACGTAGCCCATGATAAGCTAATCTTAAATATTCATCTGCCAATGCATTGATATCTGTCGGTTCTTTTCGTCCGCTGCTGCTTCTTGAATGCTGCAACATTCCTTTTACAATAGCATCTGCCCGTTTACCATGATGATTTATTTTTTCTTGGTTGTCTTTGATATCTTTTGCGATAGATTTTACTTCTGCAGTATTTCCTTTATCAACTTCTTCAACCAATTCCTCTATCAACTCTGCATTCACTTCCGAAAAATTATTTACGAAGTTTAGCGGGTTTTGAATTTCATGGGCAATGCCTGCTGTAAGTTCGCCAAGCGACGCCATTTTTTCGGATTGGATCAATTGCGATTGCGTAGACTTTAAATCAGTAAGTGCTTTTTCAAGAACCTTATTCGCTTTTTGTTTTTGCCTGTTATTCCTGTAAAAAATAAAAGCGAGTAAAAGTAGTATGCCAATTCCTCCCAGTAAAAAATATGTCCTGATCTTATTCTGGTAACTGATCTTATCTTTTTCTACGTTTTGTAACCGGAGTTGTTCATCCAGTGTAACCGCCTGGAAGGCCGTAAGGTTTTTGATCCTCGATTTATACAAACTGTCTTTAACCAGTAAAGTAAGCTCCTGGTATTTTAATATACTGTCGGTTTGGTTTGTCATCTTGTAGGACAGGTAAACATTCTCATATACAGTTCCCAGGTTTACCCTGAACCATCTCACTATCCCAAGTTGTTTCATTGTCTCCAGGCTTTGTATGGAATAATGAAGTGCAGAATCTTTTTCGCCGGTAGCAAGAAAGTATTTTGCAAGGAAAAAATAACTATTGGTTAACCCATTCAGGTTATTCGCTTCTATAGATGCGCTCATGCCTTTATGATAATATTCCAGGGTTTGCGGGAGGTCATTTTTTTCTAAATAAATATGTCCCAGTGTAAGGTAAACCTGCCCAAGGTATTTTATAAATCCTGATTTTAAAGTCAGTTGCTCGGCTTCTTTTTCATAATCAAGTGCGGAATCAAGCTTATTAATAGTCATATAGCTCCGTCCCAGATTCATGGATGCAAGCATTTGTCTTACAGGATGACCAATCTCTGAGGCTATCTTTCTTGCTTCTTTGTAGTGAATAAGTTCCTGCTCCACATTTTGTGTTTCCCTCATTAGTATGGCAAACATATGATGAGTATAAGCGAGTATCAAAAGCCTGTTATTTCCATTAAACGAATGTGTAAACAATATCCATGTCTTCTCTGGTTCATTTTTGGGATCTTCAACAATTTTAAATGCTTTCAGGATGTGTTCAAGTGCATCAGCGTATTTGCCCAATCCTATTAACTGATATGCAGTATTATCCAGGTAATAAGCTTCTGCCAATTTATGCTTGTGCCTCCGGGCAAGCATTAAATCCTGTTCAGCATAATAAAGTGCCGAGTCTTTGTTTGACTCTTCATAATAATCATACAGGTATTTTCCGGCAACATAACGGACAGAATCTTCATCAGCATTTAAATAAGCATTTCGTAAACTATCGGGCGGGTACTGTGCATTTGCAAATACTGGTAATAACAGAAGTAATATTTTTATGAGCGGCTTCATTTAAATTTTTTAACTGATCGGTAATTGTATGATGAATGAAGCGCCTTCATTTTCCTTTGTTTCCAATTTCAATTCACCGCCATGTGCTTTAATAATATCATAACTTAAAGATAATCCTAACCCTGTACCCTGTCCTGTTGGTTTGGTAGTAAAGAAGGGCTGGAATATTTTATCTAATACCTTTTGGGGAATGCCATTACCATTGTCCGTAACTTTTATTTCTACTTTACCATTTACCTTTTTTGTCCTTACTGAAACAGTTGGTTCGTATTTAACCGCTGTCGGGCCTAAAGGCGCCGACAGGGATTTTTCGTTCACCGCATAAAATGCATTCGTAATTAAATTCAATATCACTCTTCCAATATCCTGCGGAATGATATTTATTTTTCCAATTGTTTCATCAAAATGAGTTTTTAATGTTGCATTGAAAGATTTATCTTTTGCACGAAGACCGTGATAAGCTAATCTTAAATATTCATCACACAATGCATTAATGTCTGTGAGTTCTTTTTGTCCACTACTTGTTCGTTGAATGCTGCAACATTCCTTTTACAATTGCATCTGCACGTTTGCCATGATGATTTATTTTTTCATTGTTCTGAAAAATATCATTTAGTATTTCATCCTGTTCCTCACTTTTTAATTTTGATTTTTGACTTTTTAATTCTTCTATCAATTCATTATTTACTTCAGTAAAATTATTTACAAAGTTCAGCGGGTTTTGAATTTCATGTGCGATTCCTGCAGTGAGTTCACCGAGTGAAGCCATTTTTTCTGACTGGATAAGCTGTGATTGGGTTGACTTCAGATTTGTGAGCGATGTTTCCAATACTTTATTCGCTTTTTGTTTTTGCCGGTTGTTGTGGTATAAAAATAAACCAAAGACGAGGAAAACACACAAGCCTGAGAGCATGGCATAAGTCTTCGTTTTATTTTTGGTTTCAATTTTTTCTTTTTCCAGCTCCTGCAAACGAATTTGTTCATCAAAACCTATCGACTGGTATTTGCGAAGATTTTCTTTTTCTGCATCGTGCAAACTATCACTGATAAGGATTGACATTTCCAGGTATCTTAATGCACTATCCGGTGTATTTGTTTCCTTGTAGTAAACTGACATGGCACGGTATATTCCCAAAAAAAGGTATCCTGAATTAATGGATTTGGCAAGAGTTAACGCCTTTTCTGTATAGAATAAACTTGAATCGATTTGTTTCTGTGAATAAAACATATAAGACAGTAATCCGTATGTATCCACAATCCCTGTATATGAATTTTGTTCGATGCTTTTTTGCAATGCTTTTTTATAATAATACATCGCTGAATCCCTATTCCCTTTTTGTAACCAGATATTTCCTGTAATATCTAAAATATTTCCTTTGTAAAGTTCAAAACCTGCAGCGTTGGCGTATTGCAAAGCTTTTTGTTCAAACAAATAGGCAGAATCAAGCTTATCAGCATCAAACGAAAAATATTGACCAAGATTCATATATGCTATCGACAATGTGACCTGGTCATTTATGCTCTCAGCGATTCTTATTGTTTCATATTTATGTGCAAGATCATTTGCTTTATTCCCGGTACTACGATATAAAGTTCCAAAATCATGAATAATATTTGCCAATACAATTAAGCGTGCATGATGGGGGTTGCCATCCAGCGTAAAATATTCTATATGGGGGATATCTTTTTCGCAATCTTCATCTTCGGCTATTTTTTTTGCTTCTGTATATGCCTCCAGTGCTTTTGGATAATTGCTATACCGGATAAAAGAATAACCCTCATTGTACAGCGAACTGGCCTCCCACAATTTAAATTTAAATTTCCGGGCCAGGCGCAATACCTGTTCAGCATAGTAAAGTGCACTGTCGTATTTTATTTCCGCGTAATAATTACAGAGGTCCCTGGAAAGTACCATGCGCAACGTATCATTATCAATTGTTTTCAATGCTGTTATTATACTATCCGCCTGGGATTTTGAAACTGTTTTATAAAGTGTATTCTGTGCTTTGGCAAATGCTGCGATCAGCAAAAACAATATGATCAATGATTTTTTCATGTAATTTTTTTATGACAATGGCAATTGAATAATAAACTCAGTTCCTTCTGCTTCTTTCGTTTTTACTTTCAATTCACCAGCATGAGCTTTTACAATATCGTAACTTAACGACAATCCCAATCCTGTTCCCTGGCCGGTGGGTTTGGTGGTGAAGAAAGGTTGGAATATTTTTTCTAATACTTTTTGGGGAATGCCATTTCCATTGTCTTCAACTTTTATTTCTATTTTATTATTTATTTTTTTTGTACTTATGGAAACGGTTGGTTCATATTTAACGGCTGCCAGGGCTGTAGCGGCCGACAGGTTTTTCTCATTCACCACATAAAATGCATTCGTAATTAAGTTCAATATAACTCTTCCAATATCCTGCGGAATGATATTTATTTTTCCAATTGTTTCATCAAAATCAGTTTTTAATGTTGCATTGAATGATTTATCTTTTGCACGCAGGCCATGATAAGCAAGTCTTAAATATTCGTCGGCCAAAGCATTAATATCTGTAGGTTCTTTTTGCCCGTTACTGCTACGGCTGTGTTGCAACATCCCTTTTACAATGGCATCTGCACGTTTGCCATGATGAGTTATTTTTTCAAGGTTTTGCCTGATGTCATTTGCAATGGCTTCAGCTTCGGTTGCATTTCCTTTTTTAACTTCATCAACCATTTCATCAATCAGCTCTGCATTTACTTCCGAAAAATTATTTACAAAATTCAAAGGGTTTTGAATTTCATGTGCAATGCCTGCAGTAAGTTCACCGAGTGAAGCCATCTTTTCTGATTGTATGAGTTGGGATTGTGTTGACTTTAAATTAGAGAGCGTTTCTTCCAAAACTTTATTAGCTTTTTGTTTGTGCAGGTTATTACGATAAAGGATCAAGCCAACAATAATTAAAACGCACAATCCTCCCAGTAGACTATATATCCTGACTTTATTTTTTGTTGCTGCTTTTTCTTTTTCCAGCTCCTGTAAATGAAGTTGTTCATCAAAACCCATTGCCTGGTATTTTCGGAGGTTTTCTTTTTCTCCGTTAGTTAAGCTGTCATTTAGCGGTACCGAAAGGCTCAGGTATTTATAAGCGCTATCGGGCTTATTTTGAATATTATAAAAGAATGCCAATGCCCTGTATAAGCCAATCAAATCACCAAGCAAAATATTTGATTTTGCAAATCTCAATGTCTCTTTTGCATAAAAGATACTTGAATCGTACTGTTTTTTTTGAGCATGCAACTTTGTTAATCCATTATAGTTTGCAGCTGTAGCCGTATAGACATTTTGATCGAAGCTGGCATGAATCCCTTTTTTAAAATAGTATTCTGATGAATCATAATTCGATTTCTGCAGCCATATATGTCCCATGATCACAAAATAAAAACCATTGTATAATTCAAAGCCAGCTTCATTGGCATATTGCATTGCTTTGTACTCAAATAAAGCAGCTGAATCAATTTTCCCATTCACAAAAAAATCATAACCGAGGTTGGCAAATACAACCGATAAAGTGACCTTATCGTCAATACTTTCTGCAATTTTTATCGCTTTATATTTTAAGGATAAGTTTTTTTCATAGTTGCCCGTAAATGCATACAATCCTCCAAAATCATTAAGAATATTTGTCAACACAATTAGTCTCGCATGAAGGGGATTATTATTGGAAGTGAAATACTCAATATGTGGTATATTTTTTTCTGAACCTTCGTCTTCAGCAAGCTTCTTTGCCATACTATAAGCTTCGAGTGCCTTTGGATAGTTTCCATACCTGGTAAAACAAAGTGCAGTTATATACAAGGCATTAGCTTCCCATAATTTAAAATTGAGTTTCCTTGATACCTGCAACACCTGTTCACCATAATAAATAGAACTGTCGAAGTTTAGCTCGCTGTAGAAATTAGCAAGGTCCCTGCTCAGCATCATGCGTATAGTATCGTTACTGGTTATCTTTAATTCATTTAGTATATTATCTGCCTGGTTGCGGCTAACGGTTTTATACATTGTATTTTGCCCGAATGAAAATAAGGGCATCAATAAAATCAATGATATTCTTATTATAATTTTCATAGTTAGTCTTATGTTAACGGCAGTTGTATAATAAACATGGAACCTTCATTTTCTTTCGTTTCCACTTTCAATTCACCACCATGTGCTTTTACAATATCATAACTTAAAGACAGGCCTAAGCCTGTTCCCTGCCCGGTGGGTTTGGTAGTGAAGAAGGGTTGGAATATTTTATTGAGAATGTTTTGCGGAATCCCATTGCCATTGTCGATAACTTTTATTTCTACTTTGTTCCCGATCTTTTTTGGTAACGATTGAAACTGTTGGTTCGTAATTTTCAATTCCAGATTTCTTTTTTTCATTTACCACATAAAAAGCATTCGTAATCAAATTCAATATTACTCTTCCAATATCCTGAGGAATGATGTTGATCTTTTCAATCGATTTATCAAAGTCAGTATTTAATGTTGCATTGAATGATTTATCTTTTGCACGCAGCCCATGATAAGCTAATCTTAAATATTCATCTGCCAATGCATTTATATCAGTTGGTTCTTTTCGTCCGCTGCTGCTTCTTGAATGCTGCAACATTCCTTTTACAATGGCATCTGCACGTTTGCCGTGATGATTTATTTTTTCTTCATTCTCTATTACATCATTGGCAATGATTTTTACTTCGTTCATATTCCCTTTGTCAATTTCATCTTTCATTTCGGTAAGTCAATTCTTTATTTACTTCTGAAAAATTATTGACAAAGTTCAACGGGTTTTGAATTTCATGTGCAATGCCGGCAGTGAGTTCTCCCAGAGAAGCCATTTTTTCTGACTGGATCAATTGCGATTGTGTGGCTTTAAGATCTGCTATGGATGTTTGAAGTTGGGACGTACGCAGTTCTACTTTTTCTTCCAGTACTTTGTTTTCCTTTTTTAATGCAGCCGATCGATAACCGATGTAAGAAAGAATAATAATGATAAATGCAAGTGCAAACAATGTATAGGCCCACCATGTTTTCCACCAGGGCGGAAGAATGGTAATTGTACATAAAGCGCCTGTTTCATTCCATACCCCATCACTGTTGCATGCCTTTACTTTGAATGCATATGTACCGTGAGAAAGATTTGTATATGTAACGGAACGTTGTGTACCTGCCTGTATCCAGTCCTGATCATAACCCACCAACTGATAAGCATATTTATTAGCTGCTGCATCGCCGGTATGAATGGCTACATACCGAAAGCTGATCTTATTTTCATTATACTTCAAATCAATATACGCTCTTTCGTTTGTAAACAATGCCGTATCCTTATCGTTTGCTGCTGAGTGATAGCCGACCGATTCAATCAACACAATAGGTGGCACATCGCTTGTTTTCAATTTGCCGGGATCAAAAGATACCAAACCATTTTTGATCCCCACATTAAATGGTTCCCCTTTACCCAGGAAATCACCCCTGCCGTCATATGTTATGAAATTGCTGAACTGATTTTTATCAGGATCAAGCCGGGATAATCCTCTTGCAGAAACTGTCCATATATTACCCATGCCATCTTCTGTAATATCGGAAATAGAATTATATAGTAAACCATCTTCCACACCGTATCTTTTAAAGCTGCCTGTTTTTTTATCTACCAGGAATAAACCTGTAAGATAAGTTCCTGCCCATAACCGTTTATGGCTGTCTTCAAAGATCGATACAACCGAACTCAATCCCTGCTTTGCATCTAAATAAGAAGTAAATGTATTTGCCCTGGTATCAAACCTGTTTAAGCCGCCAAAATTGGTGCCTATCCATAATATGCCCTCACTGTCAAAATACAAAGCCTGCGCTGTCTGATCATCCAATGTATTATTTGCTTTGACCGTGCCATTATTGTAAATAAACGGAAACCTAATAAATTTGCCGGTTTGCATATTTAAACTGCAAAGGCCTTTGTCACCTGTTCCAATCCATATATTGCCTGCAGCATCGTCTGCCAATGCACTAATAGAATTGCTGGCAAGTGATGTGCTGTCTTTGGGATCATTTTTATACGCTTTAACCTGCTTTGTTGCCGGGTCATAACAAAACAATCCGCTTCCGCTGCCTATCCATATTTTTCCATCCCTTGCCGCAAGTACTGTATTGATCTGTTTATAAATCCTGTTGTTGCCGAGATCAATGCTCTTAAAACTGTTTTGCGGGTAATCCCATATGTATAAACCTAAACTGTCTTTCAGCAGAAATGAATTGTCTCCATATTTTTCATAAATAAAAAAATCATCCAGGCTGAGCTTGCCGCCTGTTTCTGCCAGGGAAGGAGCAATAGAAAAGGGATTGAATAACGACCGGGGCCGGTTTAAGTACGCCATACCGTGATAAGGCATGTTGAGCCAAAGTGTGCCAGACCTGTCGTAAAATAATTTATTTATGCCATTGTGATCAGGCAGTCTCCCATCCGCTTTTGAATGAACATAATAAGTAGTAATGCCTGTTTTTACATCCAGGAAAAATAATCCTTTAAAAAAACCGCCCACCCACAGGTTTCCATCCTTATCTGCAGTGATGGTTTCAACATGTGTTTTTTCATCTGTTGTTGACGGCGGTAACTTCAATGCATAGTTGGTAAATGTGCCGGTATTGGTATTTAGAAGCGAGATACCTTTTAACGTTGTACACCAAATCCGTTTTAACGAATCAGTTAAGATATGTATACTCTCACCAGCAACAGAACCCGGAATTTTCTCATTGATTATATAGGGTTTAAATTTTTTAGTTTTAGTATTGAATTGATATATTTTCCGTTTATGACTGGTGTCAGGTATATCTCCTGAAAAGTAAGAATTGAATACGATAATATCAGGATTTGCAGGATCAGCTACTCCTGCATAAAGCACTGTATTTTTGATTGTGTCCGGATTTACAGCATATGGCTCAAAGTAACCTGTTTTGGGATTGAAAGTATTGATAAGACTATCTGTTGCTAACCATATCTTCTTATTCGCATCTTTGATTAATGATAGCCCTTGAAATGCAGGAATAAAATAATTGCCTTTTTCCTTCGAACTGAAGTTTCTCAGTATACTATGCAATGGGTCATAAGTAAACAACTTAACCCCACCCGATGGGGACTCATATCCACTCATGATCTGAAGGCCCGATTGCATATCTTCTATCCAATCGAGTATCCAGGTATTCATATATGTCTTCAACACGGTTGTGTCAATTCTTATTTTATCAAATGCATCTTTTTGTCTGTTAAAATGATACATGCCATCGAGCATTAACTTAATCCACAATCCTCCTCTGCTGTCTTCGAATACAAAGCTGACAATACTGTTAACAAGGGGTTTGCCTTCATCATTCAACAGGGGATATGATTTTAACTCATAACCATCATACCGAACCAGGCCATTTTGTGTGCCCAGCCAGATGTAGCCAAATTTGTCTTGCAGGCACGAAATGATATTTCCTTCGGGCAATCCTTTTTCAACAGTTAATGTATTGAAGAACGGGTTTTTGTATTGGGCTTTTACTGTAAGAGAGAAAAAGAGCAGGGCAACAAAAAATATTCTTTGCATAGCAGTTTATTGAGAATGATGTTTATTTTGATAAGCCAGTTATATGGTTTGAATTAAGTTATAATTTAATCATACTATTTGAATTATTGGGTCTTCAAGAATGCCATTTCCATTCACTGTGCAATCAACGCAATTTTACTGTTTGCTTTTTTTCATGCTAATTGACAACATGATCATTTTTACAGGCTGCTGCTATCTTCTCTGAAATATTCCTGTATGTTGTTGCCTTTGCCCGGGCCATCTCAATATCGAGTTGTAATTTGAACTGTACCAATGCTCCGTTTTTCTTAATTCTTTCGATGGTGACTACCTGTTGGTAATCCAGCCATTTACGTTCATTGTTTGTTGGGGTGGCGGCTAACCGGGCATCTATCACATGCAACCATCGTATATCCTGCCCGAATTGGTGACACATCTCATCTAATCTTTTTGCTAATATGGAGGCGCCGGCTTCAAAATATTTTGCCTCTCTCAGCAATTTATTATATTCTTCCCTCAAAGCTTTATTGGCCAACGCTTTTATTTGAACCGAAGATCTTCCCGGTTTTTGTGGGTGAAATTCCATCAATTCAAAGTCCTGGTATAGTTCGGCAAGTTTTTGCGAAACACCTAAGGGTAATTTTCGTTTGTATTTTGTTGAATTAGCCATACTTAAAGTACTTGATTTTATACCTAAGTAAACAGACAGCTGATTTTGGCTTACAGGAATGTTTTTCTTTTTTTTCAGCCTGGAGGTTTTCATGTGAAAGTTTTAGGTGTGAACGGTAAAAGTATTCACGTATAAAATATTCACAAAATTTTTTTTCCTTCACCATAAAAGCCGGCAATGCCATTTAATGCAATTATTACCGGGGAAGCATGACTATGAATTCAGTGTACTCACCCTCCTTTACGGAAACCTTTATTTCTCCACCATGTGCTTTTACAATATCATAAGCCAATGATAAACCCAATCCGGTTCCCTGGCCTGTTGGTTTGGTGGTGAAGAAAGGTTGGAATATTTTATCGACAATGTTTTTGGGAATGCCCGTACCATTATCACTCACTTTGACTTCGATCTTGCCATTAACTTTTTTTGTACTTACGCTCACAGTAGGAACGTATGCTACTCCTCCTTTAGGGGGCTGGGGGGTGTTCAACGCATAAAATGCATTCGTAATTAAATTCAATAATACTCTTCCAATATCCTGCGGAATGATATTGATACTTCCAATACTCTCATCAAAATCAGTTTTTAATGTTGCATTGAATGATTTGTCTTTTGCACGAAGACCATGATAGGCCAATCGTAAATATTCATCAGCCAGTTTATTGATGTCTGTTGGTTCTTTTGTTGAACTTGTTGTACGGCTGTGTTGCAGCATACCTTTTACAATAGCATCTGCACGTTTACCATGGTGGTTTATCTTTTCAAGATTTTGTACAAGATCATCCGCAATGGCTTTTGCATCTTCTAAATTGCCTTTTTCAACTTCATCAACCATTTCCTGTATCAACTCAACACTTACTTCAGAAAAATTGTTTACGAAGTTTAGCGGGTTTTGTATTTCATGTGCAATGCCGGCAGTGAGTTCGCCGAGTGAAGCCATTTTTTCTGATTGTATCAATTGCTTTTGAGTAGCCTGTAGTTCAGTGAGTGTTTCTTCTGCTTTTTGTTTGGCTTCTTTAATAGCCATAAGATCCTGTTCCGCCTGTATTGCATGTGCTTCTGCAATTTGCAAATCATTGAAACGTGTGAAAGTGAGATTGAATACATAAGCAAATCTTTCCAATAGTTGTAATGTTGCTGCTGGTTGTTCATCCGGTGAGGCCATCCCGATAAAACCTTTGCTGAAGTAAGCAATATCCTGCACTCTTCTTTTTTGTGTAAGGCCTCCTTTGAAAGGAACACCGAGATTGGTAAGGTGCCTGAAATAAGTTTCCAGTTCTTCACCATGCATATCTATTACCAATGATTTTCGCTGCTGTTTCCACCCTTCATACATTTTTAAGAAGGTAGGATTATCATTCAGGTTCGCAGTATAGGCTGTGCTTACTTTGCTTCCATCTTCACCTGTTATCCAGAATTCTGTTTTACCATGCTCGTCCTGTAGTATAGAAATGTATAAACGATTCGGTTCAATGCCAAGTGCAATCAGCTGCTGGAATAATACAGCCGCGGTTTCTGCGAGCTCATCACTCTTCTGCATAGCGAGTGTACGGCTTCTTACTCTTTCCAATGCAGTTTCTATTTGGGCTTCTCTTGCCTGTGCTTCGGCTTTTTGCAGATCGAGAAAACGTTTATACGTAAGATCAAATACGGAAGCAAAGCGGCGCATTATCTTTTTAGCCTCTTCTGTAAATGCTGCTTCCTGGAATGCAAATAAACCACCGGAATTATAAACAGCAACAAAGCAATGTTGTTTAATATTTGTGTCAGAGATAAGCAACTGCGATTCCGGTAACATGAATTCGGCGGTCTTTACAGCTTTATAATAGTTTACAAGATCTTCTCCTTTCAATTCATAATAGAAGTCTTCCTGCTTTAGCCAGGCTTCAAATGCACCATGTAATAATGGATGGATATCAAAAGGTTCATCACCGGTAACCTGCACTGCCTTGTCTCCATCAGTGGAAGTAAGCCAGACCTTCCCGCATCTTTTTTCTTTATTCAAAACACTGATACCGCAACGGAGTACGCCAATATTTAGTTTTTCCAGTTCTTCAAATACAATTGCTACAGCCGCGTGCAGGTCTTCGCTTCTGTGCATGGACATTGCTTTTGCACGTACCCTTTCGAGTGAGGCTTCAATTTGCGCTTCTCTTGTTTGCGCTTCCGCTTTTTGCAGGTCGAGGAAACGGGTATAGGCCTGTTCAAATACATTGGCGAAGCGTTTAAAAATGATTATTTCCTCTTCAGAAAATGGAGTGGTATCATATATGCATACGCTAAACCAGATATTTTTTGTTGCGATGAGTGACCGGGAAAAACCCCTGGTACTATATACGTATTGTTTTCGCTCCTCCGGACTGTATTTTGCGAGCGTATTTTCAAAAAAGTGGCGAAAGAAACTGTCTTTTTCTTCCTTTTCATAAATATCTGTGAAAGCAGGAACGCCTTTTTTTATCATTTCAACTACATTGTTGAAAATTTTGTGATCAAGGTAAGGCACGTGCATGAATGCCGGGTATGACTGTTCGGGGGAAGAAACCCAAAGATCCCAGCTGCCTTCCGGATACACTTTAGCAAAATTGGAAACATTGAATTTTATTCCTAATACCAATAATTGTTCTGTTATTACTTTGATCACTTCATGAAGGTCTTCGCTTTTGTGCATGGCCATTGTCCTGCTTCTTACTCTTTCGAGTGCTGCTTCGATCTGTGATTCTCTCGCCTGCGTTTCTGCTTTTTGCAGATCGAGGAAACGGGTATAGGCCTGTTCAAAAACATTTCCAAACCTTTTCAGGATAGTGTTTTGTTCTTCGGTATAAGGAACAATGGCATAATTAATAATAGCTAAAATGATGTGTTTGGTGAGTACGGTTGATCTTGCCAGGCCTTTTAATGTTAATAAATATTTTTTATCTTCCTCACTAAAACTATGGCGTGATTTATAAACAAGGTGCTGCAACCATTCCTGGTTTTGTTCTTCAGTTATTATATCTGCTAAAAATTCAACTCCTTTTTCACGGGCTTCAAAAATACGGGTTAGCATCGTGGTGTTAATGTATGGAAGCTGTATTAAATATGGATGCGGCCTTCCGGGAGTAGCCAGCCAGAAAGTCGTTTCCCGTTGCTCGTTTGTACTGCTAAAACTTACATTGTGAAACCTGAATTGCAATTGTAATAATTGTTCTGATACAACCATGATCACTTCTTCCAGTTCATTACTCTCATGCATAGCTAATGAACGGGAGCGAACCTTCTCTAATGCTGCTTCGATCTGTGCTTCCCTTGCCTGCGCTTCGGCTTTTTGCAAGTCGAGATAACGTCTGTAAGTTTGACCAAAAACACCGGAAAATCTTTTAAATATTTTTATGGCTTCTGTTGATAATTTCTCCAGAGTAAATGCAAAAAGAAATCCTTCAGGAAAATAGAATGCGCTGAAAATTAATCCTGCTGGCAAAGATGGTATATCATATTTCAGCGGGTAATTTGGATTATTGTTGATGCGGGTAAAATATTCTATTAAATCACTGCCTTTAAGGTCATACACGTAAGTTTCTTGTTTTTTCTTCCAATCCAAATAAGCTCCTTGCAATAAGGGATGCATGGCCATATCCATATAACCAGAAAAGAAATTAACATTTCCATTGGGGTCTCGCTTTGCTGTCCACACCTCCATTTTTCTTTCCTCGTGAATAATTCCTATACCACATCGAAAAGTCTCTATTCCAAGTTTACCAAATTCTTCGAATAAAGCGGCAACCGTTTCACCAACATCCCTACTACTATGCATTGCCATAGTTTTACTTCTCACTTTTTCCAAAGCCGCTTCTATCTGTGCTTCTCTTACCTGTGCTTCTGCTTTTTGCAGATCGAGAAAACGGGTATAGGTTTGATCAAATACTTTTGCGAATCTTTCCAGCAATTCCAATGTTTCTTTCGGACGTGGTTCATTGCTGGATAGTGCCAAGGTTCCCTTGGAATAAAATGCAATATAGAGAAGTCTTTTATCTCCTCGTTTCAGGTCTGTCGGAAACATATCAGACTGCACAAGCTCATTGCGTATCTTATTATATTCTCTTAATTCTTCCCAATGCTGTTCAATAACAAGTGTTTTCTCTTTGGCTTTCCATGCTTTGAACATTTTGCTCATCACGTAAGGCTCACTGATATCATGCCTGAATGACTGGAATAATTTAGAACCTTTAAGTGTGGCCGATACTTCTACAATGCCTTCTTCTTCTTTAATAACGCCAATGGTGAGTTGTTCTGCAGGTTCACCCAGTTCTTTTAATTGCTGAAATAATTCTAAAGAAGTTTCAAGAAGCTCCTCGCTTTTTTGCATGGCCATGGTTCTTGCACGCACTCTTTCCAATGCTAATTGTATTTGCGCTTCTCTCGTCTGTGCTTCCGCGGTAGTAATGTCAACATATCTTTTATACGCAAGATCAAAAACATTCCGGAAGCGTTTTAGTATGATTAATTGTGCTTCGCTTATTTTATTAAAAGTAGAAATGCCAATATTACCCTGGCTGATGGAGTAGAAATAATAGTATAATACTTGAGCATTTTCTATTCTCGTGTCATCATATTCGCCATTTTCCTTTCTAAACGCTTTCCATTCTTCCAGTTCTTCTCCTTCCACAACAAATTCAGTGAATGCATCAACGGCGCTTTTCATTCGCATCACGGACCTATCAACCAGCGAATTTTTATTGTAAGGTATTTTATGAATATTACCCCCGGAAAAATCAGAATAGTCGTAGTCTGTAAAATAGTCTTCTTCATCGTGGTAAATACCAATCAACGCATTTCTAAGATCAGTAAAACCCAGTTGCAACAATTCACTGAATTGCGTTTTGCAGATATTCAGCAGATCATTCGCTTTCATCATGCTCATAGCAACAGCCCTGACTCGTTCGAGTGAAGCCTCAATTTCAAGTTCTCTGTTTTGTGCTTCAACTGCTTTTCGTTTTTGTTCCAGTTCTTCAATGGTCTCTTCTAAAAGAATAGCAGTAGTGCGTTTGACCTTTTCAGTACGGTCGAGTTTGAAGTTGGTTATTTCAAATTCTTTATCTGCATCTTTTAAAGATTTTATGATGGTATTCTTTTCTTCTTCGGATAAATTCTTATCCTGTTGAATGGTATTGAGTATGTTTTGAAGATGCTGATTCATTTGTTTGCTTTCTTTCTTTAGAACTTTTTCTCTGCGCCTCTGCGCCTTTGCGGTAAAAAAACATAACCGCGGAGACGCAGAGGCACACAGCAGTTTGATGAATATTGCACTAATGTACAAGAGTGCGACGCCAATGAAGCCGGGTATTGATATAAAGTTTGGGTCATTATTTTTCTTTTAATGCAATACAACAAGTAGTAAGGTTATGCATTTCTAAATTCCCATTCGTGGTTCTTCCCAGTTCCGCATTTGAAAACATTCCCACCATCGGCACATTCCATACATTTTTTACTCCTTCTATTTCCATATTCATCAACGGACCAAGTGCAACGATCCTTCCTGCACAACTAAATACGATCAACGCATCAGCATCGGGCATTTCGGTTGCTTTCATGTCTTGCGTATTGTGAATTACTTTTTCCATCACATCAAAATCAGGAGGGAGGGAGAATCGAACTTTAGAACCTTGCGGTACGGTACCGCTGCAGTAAAAAGAGTTATCACTCCAATCTACTTTAAGGCCGGGCCGCATTACCGGTTCACCAGTGTGTCCGCTGTAATTGTAATGGGAAACTGGTAGCCAATTCCATTAATAAACCCTGGTTATCCGGGGAAACATTTTCAATGCCCCCATACTTAGTTGTTATGTCAAGCACAGGAATATTATCTACCGTAAAAACATGGTTGCCTTCACTTCTGGTAACTGTTTTTTCGGTGCCCACTGCCTTCCATCCGCAGGTAGCTCTTCCTTTAATTTTTATTTTATCCTCATCAAATGTCAGTACCACCATTCCGCGATTACTTTCATTATCGTTGGTAAAAACAAATTGATCAATAAATGTATAATCGTCACCGGCCATGCAGCCAAAAACATTTACATGTTTTCCAATTGTATCTTCAAAACCAAATAATAATTCCTCGGCATCGGTTTCCAGGTTGCTGCCGGCGACAAGGAATGCAGGGCGTTCAAATTGTTGTTTTGCTTTTTCTGCTAATGCTTTTGATACCTCACGATAATTTTTTTCCGGGTACTCGGAGAACAAGACGCTGAAGTAAGCAGGATTGATATCAAGCAAAAGAATGGCAACAGATAATTTTTCAGGATTCTCATCAATGAATTCACCATTGGTGGTAGCACCAAATATTTTAATGCCGGCATCATCCAGTATTTTACTGATAGCTTTTCTGTCCTGGCTTGCAGAAAGAAATATAACAGCCAGTGTAGGTTTAAATTCATTGGTGATAGCTTTCTGCAATGCTATTTTAATTTCTTCTGTTGATTTCCCGTTGATTGATTTTGCTTTCATGATTTATTTTTATAGCATGATTTTTTTTCACGAATTCCCCCAATTGAGTTCTACAACCAGTTAATTCATTTTTCTTTTAATACCACCAGGCAACAAGTATTATTATGATAATCATATTTACCAGTCTTTGATTTTCCATATTCGCCATAGGAAAAAAAGCCTGCCATGGGTGCATCCCAGATTTTTTGCACCTGCTCGAGTTCCTCTTTCATTACCATTCCAAACGATAAATGCCGCGCCGTTGTAGGAGGCACAGAAGATCAGTACCCCGCCCTGCTCCGGCAGCTTGCCGACATAATCGTCCAGCGGCGCAAGCTTTGTTGCAAAGCCGTTGACCTCGGCAAGGTCGGCCACTCGCGTGGCAAGTTCTTCGGCGCTGCCGAGATTGGAGCCGTAGAGCACCAGCAGCGGCGTGTTGTGCCCCGGGCGCGTGCGCGCGGCGCGCGGCGGCGCTGCCGTCGATACAGCCGCCGTCGTCGTGGACTGGCCGGAATAGGCGCCGCGTTCCCTGTCGGTGCGCGGACGCACCTTGATCTTGAATCCATCCGGCTTGATGGTCAGCGTTTCCTTCAACACCATCTGGTAGCGCTGATGGTCGATCAGCTTGAAGCGCTGCAGGATCATGCCGATCGCGAGCGCCGCCTCATGCATGGCAAAGCCGCGGCCGATGCAGGCGCGCTGGCCGTTGCCGAACGGCTTCCAGGCGTTGATCGGCCGTTTGGCTTCCGCCTCCTTGCTGAAATTTTCCGGATCGAACACGTCGGGGTTGGGTCCCCACACCGTGGGGTCGCGGTGCAGCGCCATCACCAGCACCGTGACAAAAGTGTTCTTCTTCAGTTTGTATTTGCCGCCGATCATCTCGTCCTTGAGCGGCGCGATGCCGTAGGCCGGCGCCGGCGGCCATAGCCGCAGCGCTTCCTTCAATATCTGCGTGATATAGGTGAGCTGGGTGACCTGTTGGTAGGTCGGCCTGGCATTGATATCGGGGCCGAGCACGCGGTCGACTTCCTCATAGGCTTTCTTCAATACCTCGGGATGTTTCAGCAGCGCGTACAGCGTGCACGACAACAGGCCGCTGGTGGTCTCGTGGCCCGCAATCAGGAACGTGTTGATCTGGTAGCGGATGTTGACGTCGTCGAGCTGCGTGCCGGTGGCACGGTCGACGCCAGTCATCATAGCGCCGAGCATGTCCTTCTTGCCCTCGGCGGCTTCGGCGTTCTTGCGGCGTTCGGCGATGATCTCGTCGACCATCTTGTTCATGAAGGCGACGTCTTCGGCCAGCGTTTTCCGGCGCTTCTGCAGCCACAGACCCTCCAGCGGAATCCCGCGGGTCATCATGATGGTCTCGAGCGAACGCACCAGCGATTCCACAAACGGGTGATAGTCCTCGCGATAGAAAGAATTGAAACGATAGTCGAAGCCGCATAGGCCGATGGTGTCCAGCGTCAGCGCCGTCATGTCGTGAACGACGTCGATCTCGTCGTCGGCGTTCAATCGTCCCCACTTCTCGACCAGCTGCTCGGCGATATCCAGCATGCTGGGGTGGTAGGATTGCATGGCGCGATTGCCGAACGGCGTCATCAAAATGTTGTGCGCCTTGCTCCAGTTCGGCTCATTGGTATCGGCCGTAAACAATCCGTCGCCGCCGACTGCGCGCACCCGGCGCAGCGAACCGCGCACCGCCTTGTCGAAGCGTTTTTCGTCGCTGAGTTCCTCGACCAGATCGTGGCCGGAGACGATGACCAGCGGCGCGCCCATCATGTCGAGCCAGTAGATCGGCCCGAGTTCCTTGCTCAACCGCACAAGGTCTTGCACCGGTGCATTCGAATCCAGCGACAGCATGTTGCCGACCACCGGTTGCTTCGGCGGATGCGGAATGGGATTCAGTTTGTTAACGGACGCCATCTTGAACTTCTCTCCTGCTATGTCGCCGTGCGCTCGTCGTCATCCTGAGGAGCCGCGCCTCTTGCACGGCGTCTCGAAGGATGAGCCGCTTGCATTTGTGGCCGCATCCTTCGAGGCTCGCAAGAGCTCGCACTCAGGATGACGACGCCGGTTTGTTGTTTCACCCAAATCTTTTCCTACGCCATTCGATCAGCTTGGCGCTCACCTCGTCCGGCTTTTCCTGCTGCGTCCAATGCCCGCTGTCGCGGACCAGATACTTTTCCAGGTCGGGAACGATCTTTTCCATGCCGTCGCAAGCCGACGGCGGCAACACCGCGTCGTTTTCCGCCATGATCATCAGCGACGGCACGCGCACGGTATGATCGATGTCGACCGAACGCTGCCAATTGCGCGACATGTTGCGATACCAGTTGATGCCGCCGGTGAAGCCGGTCTTGGTGAAGGTGTCGACGAACACCTGCTTCTCTTCGGGCGACAGGATCGGCGCGCGCGGATCGTATTTCACATCGTAAGCGGCGATCATCTGCGGAAATGCCAGATTGGTTTTTTTCGATGCGCCGACGCCTGCGGTCGGCGGCTCTGCGGGCGCGTCGTCCTTGCGCGGCACCGGCTTGCGCATGAAGGCGTCAAAGGTCTGTTCGACCCGGCTGCCGAAGATCTTGTCCGGTCCACGCGCCGGATCCTGAAACTGCACGATATACATGCTGTCGCCGAAGCGCTTGCGGTACAAGTCGATCGGATCGCCCGGCGGCCGGTCGCTATGCGGCGTGTTGACGCCAACCACGCCGGCGACGCGATCGATGTACCGCAGCGGCATTTGCCAGACGATGAAGCCGCCCCAATCGTGGCCGACGAAAATTGCCTTGTCGATTTTGAGATGGTCGAGCAGGCCGATGAGATCGCCGGTGAGATGCTCGATGTCATAGTCCTCGACGGCTTCAGGCCGGTCGGTCGAGCCATAGCCGCGTTGGTCCGGCGCGATCACCCGGATGCCGGCCTCGCTCAATGCCTTGATCTGGTGCCGCCATGAAAACGCCAATTCCGGCCAGCCGTGGCACAGGACGACCGGCGGCGCGTCGGTCTTCGGACCGGCTTCGTAATAGCCCATGCGAATGCCGTTGGTTTGCGCGAACTGCAGCGGCGGCATTTCGATCATCGCAGCCATCGCGGTTCAGCTCGCCACGCTCTGCACGTCGGAGGGCGGCGGCGCATACGCCGCCTCGAGCGCTTCGAATTCGCCCGGCAGCATGTCGCACAGCACCTGCACATGGGGAATGATGTTGGCGCCGGCGATGAAACCGAAGTCGAGTTGGTCGCAATAGCTCTGCACCGTGATGTTCAGAGCAAGCCCATGGGTGGAGATCGACACCGGGAAGATATGCAGCAGTTCGGCACCCGCCGCATACAGCGTTTGCCGCGGTCCCGGCACATTGGACACCGTGATGTTCGCAGCCGGCGGCAGCACGTCGGACAGGCTGGAGCGGCTGTACAATAGCGCCAGGATCTGCACCAGGATCGGCGTGCCGAGCATGGAGATGTTGGACACCTGCGGCATCAGCGCCCGCAACGGGTGCGACATTTCCTTGGATTTTGTCGATTGCCCGATGATCGCCTCCAGCCGCGCCTTCGGGTCTTCCACATTGGTGGCGATCGAACAGATCATGCCGAACACCTGGTTGTTGGCGTCGGTATTGCCCTCCTCGCGCAGCGAGATCGGCACCGCGGCGGTCATCGATTTGGTCGGCAGTGCACCGCGCTCCAGCAAATAGCGACGGACCACGCCGCTGGACAGCGCCAGCACCACGTCATTGAGTTTGCCCCCCGACGCTTTCGCCACCGCCTTGGCCTTCGACAGCGAGATCGACGTGCCGGCAAAGCTGCGCTCGGATGATATCGACTTGTTCAGGATCGTCGACGGCGACACCATGCTGGCGATGCTGTCACGCGATTTCGGATCGGTCACTTTTCCGACCACGTCGGAAATGCTTTTGGCCATGGTCGGAAGACTGCCGACGAATTTCACGGCGCTTTCGATCTGAAACATGGCGTTGTCGAACAGGATCGAGCCGATATCGCTTTTTCCCGAGCGCGGCAGGTCGATGGTCTTCGGCGACGCCGAGCCGTCGAACGGCTGGCGCCAGAGCTGCTGGTAGGAATCGATCAGGTTGGCAGCGATGTCGCGCGGCTCGTTGCCGGCCTTGGCGCGCGGCAGCGGCGCGTCGATCTCACGCGGCACCGGGGTCACATCGTAGATCATGTTGGTCAGCGCCGCGCCGGCGCCGCCGTCGATGCAGGCGTGGTGCATCTTGGAATACAGCCCGATCTCGTTGTCCTTCATGCCCTCGAAGACATAGAACTCCCACAGCGGCCGGGCACGGTTGAGCAGCTTTGCATGCATCCAGCCGACGATGCGCTCCAGCGTGGCGCGGTCGTAGGGCGCGGGAAGACTACCGCGGAAAATATGACGGTCGATGTCGAACTGGTCGTCCTCGACCCAGCTCGGGTGATCGATGTCGAGCGGCGCCTTCTCCAGCCGCGCTTTGAGGATCGGCGCGATATGCAGCCGCGAAGCGATCATCGCTTTAAAATCTTCGAAGAAATTGCCCTTGTGATCTTCGGGGACGCGGAAGATCGCCATGCTGCCGACGTGCATCGGCATCTCCGGCGTTTCCAAATACAGAAACGACGCGTCCATCGAGGACAGTTTTTTGCCTTCAGCCATGGTTTCCTCCCGGCGAACAGATCACATGACGCCTTGGCGACGTTTCTTGTGGTTCAACGTGCCCTTATACAGGCCACTGGTCAGGATTGTGCATTTTCCGGCGACCCATATGCAATGGCAAACGGCCCGGACCGGTCAAATGGGTGAAATTCTCCTTCCGTCTGCGCCAGCCGATCCGCCACCGCCCATAAAGCAGCGGCGTTGACGCCGAGGCCGATATGGCTGGCCAGGTGCACCTCGATATTCTCGGCGGTATCGGAGGGCCGCAGCACCGAGGTCCGCCAGTTCACGATGCCGTCGGTGCGGCTGTAGATCGACGTCACCGGCACCGGCAAATCGCCGGCGATAGCTTGGGTCAATTCGGAATTGTGCTCCACGGTCTCGCCCGACAACGCCTCGTAAAGCCGCGTGGCGTTGGTGGCCCGCACGTCGTTCGTGAACGGGCTTCCGAGCGTGATCACCGAGCGGACCATGTCGGGGACCGGAGCGCGAGGTCCCGCGCATAGATGCCGCCGAGACTCCATCCGACGATACTGACCTTGCGGCCGGTGCTGGTGTGGATCTCGGTCAGCAGGCTTTTCAGCGCGTTGCGCCGCGAGGCGATGCCGCCGAGATTGCGGCCCATCTTCCAGGCGTAGGTGTCGTATCCCAACTGCTTCAGATAGCGCCGCATCGGCGCCATCGACAGGTCGCTGGCGAGGAAGCCCGGCAACGCCAGCACCGGATGACCGTCGCCTTTCGGCGCCCGCATCAGCAGCGGCGACAGCAGCAGGCTGGTGTTGAGTTCGAGCAGGCTGCGCGCCTCGGCCAGCATCAGAAGCAGGCTGGGCGGACGAAGCCGGTCCTCGGCGGCAGGTTCGCCTTGATCCATCGCCGCCATTACTTCTTGTCCGTGGATCGGGACCCGACAAGTCCGGTGCCAAGTCCCGCCATGGTCACGAACATGTCCTGAAACCGTTCAGCGATCTTCGGATCGAACGTGAACCAGCTCTGCATCAGGGCTTCCGGCGACACCTTTTCGATGTTGGCCATCAACTGCTGCTGCAGCTTATCCATCACCGCAGTCTGCATCGGCTGCACATCCGGCAGTCCGAAGAACTGCCGCGCCTCGAGCGGCGTGCAATCCACTTCAACGTTGATTTTCATGTCTGCTCCTCGGTCGGATTCGAGATGCCCGTGCGAGCAAAACGAAGAACGGGCGCCAGTATCGCCGCGAGTGGCTACGCGATGCAAGCGACCTGACGGGCTGAAAGCGCCTTCTTGTCCTCTCCCCGCTCTTTTGCGCCGAGAGGTTAATAGCCGAACCGTTCGACGGCGAACGGCTTTGGGTCTGCGAATGGCGTCTCGCCGGTCATCATTTCCGCCAGCAGGCGGCCGGTGGCAGGACCGAGGGTCAGGCCATGATGCTGGTGCCCGAAGTCGAACCAAAGCCCTTCGTGGCGCGGCGCCTTGCCGATCACCGGCAGCATGTCGGGCAGACATGGCCGCGCGCCCATCCATGGCTTTGCGTCAACAGGATCCCCTAATGGAAACAGGGCTCGCGCTTTCGGCAACGCGCGCTCGACCTGAATGGGATTGGGCGGCGCGTCGCGGCGGGCAAATTCCACGCCGGTGGTGAGGCGGATGCCGCGATTCATCGGCGCCAGCAGAAAGCCGGAATCGGAATCGAGCACGGGATGGTTGAGCACGGCATTGCCGCGCGGCGCAAGGTGCAGGTGATAGCCGCGCTTGACCGCGAGCGGGATCGGATATCCGAGCGGACCGAACACCTGATCCGACCACGGACCCAACGCCACCACGACTTCGCGTGCGACGATGGCGCCGTTGGCGCCGGCGATGCGCCATCCGCCATTGCGTTGTTCGAGCGTTCTGGCGTCGCCAACCATAAAACGTCCGCCCTTGCGCGCGAACAATGAGCCATAGGCCTTGGCCAACCCGCCGGGATCGGGAACGAAGCCTGGTGCTGGAAAGCGGATCGCGCCGGCAAAATCCCCGCTCAGGCTCGGCTCGCACTTGGCGATGCCGCCGACGTCGAGAACCTCGCCGTCGACGCCATATTGCCTGGCGCGATCGAGGTCCTGAAGCGCGTTCGCCAGGGTTGCGCCGGAGCGAAACAGCTTGATCCAGCCGGTTTTGCGCAACAGCTGCGGCACGCCGGCCTCCTCGATCAGGGCTTCATGCTCGATCAGGCTGCGGCGGATCAGCGGCAGTTCGGCAAGCGCGCTGTGCAGTGCGCGTTCCGGCGAGGACGCCAGATAATAGCGCACCAGCCATGGCAGAAACACCGGCAGGTCGGCGATCGCATAGCGCACCTGCGGCGCGCGGTTCAGCGCATAGCGCAGGATTTGACCGAAATCCCGGGGAAACATGTACGGAAAAACCGACGCGCATTCGATCAGGCCCGCATTGCCGTAGCTGGTCTCCTGGCCGGCAAGTTCATGCCTGTCGACCAGAATGACATCG